>CP136534.1:1430000-6482095 GCA_051016205.1 Devosia sp. | reverse complement strand
CACCATCGGCAGAGCGATGACGAGCGGCACGCCCATGAACTTCAGCATCATCGCCTCGAACATGGTCAAGAGCGCGACCATCGACCCAGAGCTGAGGTCGATGCCGCCAGCGATGATCACCACCGTCGCGCCAATGGCAACGAGGGCGACAATGCTCACCTGGAGGGCAAGGTTGGACAGGTTCTGCGCGTCGAGGAAACGGTCGGTGGTGAGCGCCACCACGGCCGCCACGACCAGCATGGCCACCAACGGACCCAACAGCTGGGCATCGAAAATGCGTCTCATGGCGTTGTCTCCCTAGATGGCGGCCGGCTTGGCGCCGGTGCTCTTGTGGGTGGCGTCGGCTTCTGCCGAGGCCTTCACGAGGTCTTCGTGGCTGAGGGCGCCTGCATCGGCCACGTCCACCACGCGCCCGTCCCTCACCACGGCGATCCTGTCGCTCATGGCGAGCAATTCGTCGTGGTCGGAGCTGATGAGGAGGATGGATTTGCCCCGCTCCGTCAGCTGGTTCATCAGGCGGTAGACGGCGACCTTCGCGCCGATGTCGATGCCTTGGGTCGGCTCGTCAAAGATCAAAATGTCGGTGTCGGCGAAGAGCCAGCGGGCAATCACCACCTTCTGTTGATTGCCGCCTGACAGAAATTGGACGGACTTGGCATCCGCCTCACGGCTGATCTCAAGCCGGTCGATGTAATCGCGCGTCACCTTGGTCTCTTGCCCAAGGTTCAAAATAAATCTTGGCGACAAGGCTTTGAGGTTGGCCGACGTCAGGTTACCCGAGGCGGAAAAGTTGAAGAACAGTCCATCGAACTTGCGGTTTTCCGAGACGAGGCCGAAGCCTGCCGCAATCGCCTCCCCCTCATTGCGTGGCGCACTGGGTTTGCCGTTGAGTAGAACGCGCCCGCGCACCAAGGGGTCGATGCCGAAGAGGGCGCGCGCAATCTCCGTGCGCCCCGAACCAAGGACACCGCCAAGACCCAAGACCTCACCCTTCTTCAGCGTGAAGGAAACGCCATCCACGCCGTTGTTGGTGGCAATGTCCTCCACCTCAAGCGCCACGTCATCTGTGGCGTTGCACACCTTTGGGTAGTGTTCGCCCACAGTGTCGCCAATCATCGCCTCGACGATGCTGGTAACGGTGATTTCCGTCGCGCCGCTTTCCGACACCACCTTGCCGTTGCGAAGGATCGTCACCTCGTCGACGATCCTTTCCACCTCATCCAGCCGGTGGGAGACGTAGAGGATGGCGCAGCCGCGCGCCTTCATGGTGCGCAGGAGCCCGTGAAGGGTCTCGATCTCCTCCAGACCAAGGGCGGCCGTGGGCTCATCCAGGATGATCATTTCGGCGTTCGCGGCGAGCGCTTTGGCAATTTCCACCAATTGCTGCTCAGCGACCGACAGGGTGCCTGTGATCGCCTTTGCGGGGATCGCAATTCCCATCTCGGCAAGAACGGCTTCGGTGCCGTCGACAGCCTTCTGCCAGTCGATCTGGCCGAAACGGCCGCGCGGCATACGGCCCAGATACACGTTCTCAGCAACACTCAAGGTCGGGACGATGGAAAATTCTTGAAAGACCGTCGCGACACCAAGCTTGCGCGCCTCGATGGGGGAGGTGATGCGCACAGGGCTGCCATTCTTCAGAATTCGCCCAGAGTCAGGCTCCTGCACCCCCGACAGCATCTTGATGAGGGTGGACTTGCCGCAGCCATTCTCCCCCAACAGTCCATGGATGGCACCCCGCCTTAAGGTGAGCGACACCTTGTCGTTGGCGCGCACGCCAGGGTAGGATTTGGTGACCTGATCCACCTGCCACAGGGGGGTGCCGATTTGCCGGGCGGCGGGCGTGTCGGGATCGCGCACGGCGTCTTCGTCGAGCATTCTCGCGCCCTCCGTCGCTGGAGCGGTTTGGGTGCGGCGCCACCAGTATTGGCGGCGCCGGCGGATTGCGTCAGTAGTCGCGCGAAGGTTTGGGGTAGAGCTTTTCAGGCTCCTGAAGGACGCTCACCACATTGTCCTGGTCGACGATCTTTGTGGGGATCTCGATCCACCCGCCCTCGAACTCACCATTCAGTGCGTCGATTGTGGCGTGCATGGCGGCTTGGCCCATGAGGAAAGGGGTGGTGTTGACGGTGGCGGTGATGTTGCCTGCCGCCATCTCCTCAAGACCTGAGGTGTCGCCGTCATTGCCCAAGATCTTGATGTCGCGCCGGCCCAAAGCTTTCGCGGCGAACGACGCGCCGATGGCCATGTAATCGTTGGCGGCGAAGATCACATCGATATCGGGGTTGGACTGGAGCATGTCCATGGCCGCCGTATTGCCGCCCTCAACGTTCCACTTGCCGTCGACGGAGGTGACGACGTTGAACTGCTCGTTGCCCTCGATGCCGTCCAGGAAGCCGCCGACGCGCTCGGTGGAGTGGTAACCCGGCTGGCCTTCGATGACACCCACTTGCATGGCATCATCGCCCGCCTTTTCGATCAGCCAATCGGCGAGCTTGTGGGTGCCGTTGCGCTGGCTGTAGCCCACGACGCCGTGGATGGGGGTGGGGAAGTTGGGGATGTCGGAGTTGATCATCACCACGGCGAGGCCATTGTCCACCGCCCGCTTCAGGAGCGGCGCGGCGGCAAACTCATCATGGGTGCCGAAGATGATCGCATCCACATCTTGGGTGAGAACGTCTTGGATCATGCCCATCTGACCGTTGATATCGGCGCCGGACTGGGGGGCGAGCATGAAGACGTCGACGCCCTTTTCTTCCGCGACGGCTTTGATGCCTTCGCCAATGGCGATGTAATAGTTGAACTCCGTGGCTGGAGGCATGTAGGCGATGCGCAGATCGCCGTCATTTTCCAGCGCTTCGACGGGCGCTTGGGCCCCTTCCTGGAGCGGCTTGGGGGCAGGATAGTCCGCCGCCAGAGCGGGACCCGCCACCATCAATGCCACGAAGGCGACCCCCGTGAGGAAATGCGTCTTCATCAATTGTCCTCCCAATGTGTGCCCGATGCGGCTGTGTGCATCGCAGCTGTTGTTCACGCGGGTGCGTCCGCGTGTTTGGTCTTGGCCCCTCGCTCAGCCGGCGAAGGGTGTGTCTTCAAGTCCGCGCACACCGGGGCGGACCGCAAGGAGCGCACCCGCGAGGGGCTCGTTCGCCAGGTCGGCCGTCTCGGTGCCAAGGCGCGATGTGGTGATGTAAAGAGTGTCCAAGTTCGCCCCGCCGAAAGCGCAGCAGGTGGGCTTCCACACAGGCACCTGGATGATGCGGTCGATGGTGCCGTCGGGCGCAATGCGCACCACGCGGCGGCCCTCCCACTCAGCGTTCCAAACGCCGCCTTCTGCATCCACGCACGAGCCGTCCGGAAGGCCCGGCTCGCCGCTCATGTCGGCATGGACACGTTCATCGCTCACAGCGCCCGTGGCAGTGTCGTAGGTGTAGGCGCGGATGGTCTTCTGAGGCGTGTCGGCAAAAAACATTGTCCGCCCGTCTTGCGAGAAGCAGGTGGAGTTGGCGCAAATCACGCCGGTGATGATGGTGGTGACCGTGCCGTCGGGGTCGAGCCGCACGACGGTGCTGTCAGCCTCGCCCGTGCCCTCGTTCATGCCGCCTGCGATGAATCGGCCCTGGCGGTCGGTGCGCCCATCGTTCAAGCGGGTGTTGGGATTGTCCGGCTCGAAGGGGGCGATGGTCTCCTCAGCGCCTGTCGTGGGGTCGTAATGGGCAAGGCGATCGGAAAACGCGGCCACAAGACCGCCTGCCTTTCGCGGGGCAAAACAGCACAGTTTGCCGGGGGTGGCGAAGCTCTCTGTGTGGCCACTTTCGGGGATATGCCGCCACAGCCGCTCGCCAAAAATGTCAGTCCACCACACCGCGCCATCCGCGGGGTTCCACAGAACGCCTTCGCCGTGCAGATTCTGTGCGTGGTGTACCAGCTGAACGTCCGACATGTGCGTCCTAGTCGAATGCGGCTTCCGTGTCTCTGCTGTAACTGGTATATCAGATATCAGATGGCGTCAAGGGCCATAGAACGCGTGCGCCCTGTGCCCAAACTGAGGGGAAGTCCACATGGCGATCGCACGCCCCAAGTCGCTGACCGAAAGCGTGACGGAGCACCTGCGCGCGCAGATCGTCTCCGGCGAGCTCGGTCTTGGCGAACATCTGTCGGAACGTCGGCTCGCCGAAGCGCTGGAGGTGTCGAAAACCCCTGTGCGCGAAGCACTTGTGCAGCTTCGCGGTGAGGGGTTGGTGCAGATCATTCCGCAAAAAGGTGCCGTGGTGTTCACCTTGAGCGCACGTGAGGTGATCGAGATTTGCGAGTTCCGCCTGGCGTTGGAAACCGCCGCCTTACGCCTTGCCCTGGAGCGGGATCGCAAGGGGCTCCACAGCGCCATCGCGTCGGTGGTGGCACGCATGGAAAAGGCCATGAAGGCGGGGCGAACCACAGCCTATCTCGACCTCGACACGGCTTTTCATGCCGCCTTCTTCGCCCACTGCGGCAATACCTATTTGCGCGAAAGTTACGAGCGCTACGCCGGTAAGATTGCGGCCCTGCGCACCCATCTGGCGCAAAAGCCCTCCCACACGCGCCTGTCTTTCGATGAACACGTGCGCCTGCGCGATGTCTTTGCCGACGGTACGCTGGACGAGGTCACCGATATTTTGGGCGAACACATCGGCCGTACCCGCGCCACCTACGCCGCCGAGGTGGAGGACATTGCCCGCGCCGATGCCGAAAGGGCCGCTTGAGCGTTTCGCCCATAGCCTCAGCGCCCGGTTTGCGCCACTGTGTCGGGCAAAAGCGCTCATGGGAGACACGATGCTTTTCGACCATCGCACCTACATCTGCCGTGCAGGCACCATCAAACTCCACCTTGCCCTCTACGAGGAGCACGGCTTTGCCGCCCAAAGCAGGCACCTCGGTAAGCCTCTCCTTTACGCGGCGACGGAGACCGGCGACGTCAACTCCTACGTTCACGTCTGGGTCTACAAGGATGCCGGCGACAGGGAGGCCAAGCGCGCAGCACTGCTCGCCGACCCCGACTGGCAGGCGTACCTGAAGAAAAGCCGCGAAGCCGGCTACCTGATCAGCCAGGTGAACAATTTGATGACGCCGGTCTCCTTCGTCACCCACCAAGCGCCTTGAGAGCCGACGCGCCGAGTGTAATCCAAAGACGCAGCGGTCGATCAGCGGGTTTGGATCATTTTCTGTAGATGGTCAGATAGTCTTGAACTTGTTTCAAAGGTCTGTTGGGCAACCAGAAATTCACAGCAACATACTCCGTGATCTCGCGGCGTTGCGGCTCGGAATATTGATGTCCTTCCGGGTACAATAGGATCATCCACACAACAGCCATGAACTGGAAAAAGTCGTCACATTGGAATTCAACCGCCTGTGTGCGGTGGGTGAATTGCGCGGATGCAAACTCTGGCCGTGACGACAGTTGCGGTTCAAGAGCCAGCAAATCCTGGTTGTTGCGGTGACCAAAGAACTGTCCCGCAAAGTGATTGTAGAGCTCCGTCGTCGTGAACGGTTCTTTGCTGGTGGACGACATCAGCGCCAAGTGGATGGCGCCAGGCGTGCGCAACAGTGTTTCGTAAACCGTTGAGATAAAATCCGCCCAATCCTTCGCGGCACAATAGTACAGCGCATGATGTACCAACACCAAATCGAAAAGAACATCACCCAGGCGATCGACGCGCGTGCGTTGTGCGGCGGAGGGTGAAAAGAGTTCTTTCGTAAAGTCGCCCTCGACGACATAGACGCCAGCGAGCATCTGCCTTTGAAGGCGCTCGCGCACCACATCAAGCGCGGCATTGTCCGCATCGAAAAGCCAAAGCCCCCCTTGGGATGCTGCGTGGAGCAACCGAAACTGAGGTTCGTCACTGGATCCGATGGAGAGCGTGCGCAGAGCGCTGTCCTGCGGCAATGCGCGATGCAGTGTGCGCAACACAGTCATCAGATCGGACGCCACGTCAGACTTCTCGTTCGTGTGCCGCGCCCAAGTCTTCACTTTGTGCCGCAGCGGAAGCTCGGCCGCCTTGAGGCCAATTTCTATCAGATCATCCATCGCCGATGATGACCGAACGCTGTTGTTGTCAGGGTCGGTAAGCAAATTCAGTCTCATCCTCAAATAAATCCGCTACGATTGTTAGGTTCGCGCCGTTGCCTTCCAGGATCACCTGGTCCACCCCACAAGAGCATCGCTGGGCGCGAAAGGGTCAGCCGTCCCTGTCATACATCGCGGCGCTGGTTGGTACATCATTTTGCCTGGACGCAGTGTTTCCCATCAAGGCGACGGCCAGTCGCTGTCCGCTCACGTGGGCGGCAGGGCGGCACGCGGCTTGGTCAGGAACGGGATCAGGGCGGCAAGGAGGCTGATGCGCACAAGGTGGTGCAGCGCAACGTATGCAGGGTCGTAGCCGAGGGCGAGGCCGATGGCGGCCATCGCCTCCACACCGCCCGGCGCAAAGGCAATCCACACCTGACCTGTGGGAAGATCGAGCGCTTGGCTCACAAGGAACGCCGCGACCGCCGAAACGCCGATGGCCGTTCCCACCACCACCACCGTTCCGCCCGTATGGCTCAACAGCTGCCTGATGCCGATGCCCGTGAAGCGGCTGCCGATCACCGATCCTGTGATGGTAAAGCCTGCAAACAGAAGCCAGTCGGGCGGGTAGCCGTCCACCAACCCAGTGACGTGGGCAATGGCGCTCACGGCCATGCCACCCAACAGATACGCGGCAGGAAACGCCGTCCCCTTCAACAACAGCGCCGCCCCCACTCCAAGCGCTGCGAGGATCAAAAGCACGCCGATGCCAAACACGGGCCCAGGCTCGATCTCGAACGGTGACCCCCCCAGCCCGCGCAAGGAGAGGGGAAGGACAGCGGCAATCAACAACAGCCGCATGGACTGCATGACGAGAATGTCTTCAGCCCGCCCCCGTCCATCCGCCGCAATGGAAAGGGCGAGCGACATTGTGCCTGGCGAACTTGCAAGCACTGCCGTGTCCCTGTCGTAGCGAAACACGGTGCGAAGGAGCCATACACCGAGCCCCAGCGTCACGAGGATGGACAGGCACAGCGCCCCTAGACTGAGCGCGAACGTTCCCGCCCGGCTCAACACCTCCTCATCAAAGCCTGATCCCAAGGATAGGCCGATGACCAGGAAACCGGCATCGCGCAGGCGGGTGTCCATGGCAAGGCTGGCGCCCGACCAGGCGGCGATGGAGGTGACGAGCGCTGCGCCAATCAGTGCCGCGGCGGGCAGGCCCAGAAACGTTGCGACCGCCGCGCCCGCAAGCCCTAGGCCAAGGGTCAGCCCGATGCGGAGTGCCTTCCCGCCAATCATTGCGGGGCGAACTCGCCAGTCATTGTTTGGGCGTGTCCGCCTCCGATGCTGCGGCCAGCTTGCGCCGCGCCCTCCGCCCCGCAACGAACGGCAGGACGACGACAGCGGCGGCAAGCACGTAGAGAATGATGCTCTTCCAACTGACAATCAGGATCGACCAGTCACCTGCGGAAATGGACAGCGCGCGCCGCAAGTTGTCCTCAAACAACCCGCCAAGGACGAAGCCAAGGATCACAGGGGCCAGCGCAAAGTCCAGTTTGCGCAAGATCCACCCGAAAATCCCCAGAATGATGATGAGATAGAGATCGAACGGATTGCTGACGATGGAGTAAACGCCAATGAAGGCCAGGACCGCAATCAACGGTGTCAAGTAATGCTGCGGGATGGTGAGCATGCGTGCAAACAGTCCCACCAGAGGCAGGTTGATGATGAGGAGCGCAACGTTCCCCACATACATGGAAGCAATGAGGCCCCAGGCGATCTCGGGCCGCTGCTCAAACATCAAAGGCCCTGGCTGCACGCTGAACAACAAGAGCGCGCCAAGAAGAATGGCCGTCGTGCCGGACCCCGGGATGCCGAGCGTCAGCATCGGCACCATGGCCCCACCGGCGGCGGCGTTGTTGGCCGCCTCCGGTGCGGCAAGCCCCCTCACGTCGCCTTTGCCGAATTCCTTCGCGTCTGCCCCTGCGGAGCGCTTTTCAGCCCCATAGGCGACGGCAGAGGCGACCGATGCCCCCGTCCCCGGCAAAATCCCGATGAAGAAGCCGATGATCGCCGAGCGCAAGATGGTGAACTTCGTCTTGGCAAGATCCGACCAGCGCACGAAGGAGTTGTCGACGGGCAGCGACTTCAGCTTCCCCGTCACCTGCTGTTCCACAAGGTGGATGAGCTCGGCCACACCAAACAGGCCAATCACCACCACAAGAAAATCGATCCCCGCCAAAAGGTCTGGAATGCCGAAGGTGTAGCGCATCACGCCGGTGTTGGCGTCAATCCCCATGGTGGCGAGCATTAGGCCGATAAGGGCAGCAATCAGCGTCTTTGCCGGGTTTTTGCCCACCAGCGAAGCAAGGAGCGCAAACGCAAACACCATCAGCGCCACATAGTTGGACGGCGTGAAGGTCACCGCGAAAGACGCCAGCGTCGGCCCGAACAGCGACAGCAAGACCACCGCGAACGTCCCGCCGATGAACGAGGCGATGGCCGACAGCGACAACGCGCGCCCCGCTTCCCCTCGTCTTGCCATGGGGTTGCCGTCGAGGGTCGTCATGACGGCGCTCGCATCGCCTGGCACGTTGAGAAGGATGGAGGAAATCCGCCCCCCATACTCCGCCCCATAGTAGATCCCGGCGAGCAAGATGAGCGCGCTCTCAGGCGGAAGGCCGAGGCTGTAGGCGATGGGAAGGAGGATCGCGACGCCGTTGATGGGCCCAATGCCCGGCAGCGCACCTATCATCGTTCCCGCGAAGCAGCCAATCAACACCAGCATGATGTTGAAGGGCGCCAACGCCACCCCGAAGCCGGTGGCAAGACCTGTGAGGACCTGGTCCATGGGGGGTGTCCAATCAGATGCGCGGCAAGGGGCCGGCGGGAAGGTTCAAGTCCAATAGGCCGGCGCACACGAGGTAGCCCAGTACGCCTGCCGCCACGCCGAACGCGCCCGACCGCAGCCAGGGCGAGCCCAGCATCCGCGCCATCAAGGTGGCGAAAAAGAAGGTGGAGATGATGAAGCCGAGCGGCTCGTAGAGCGCCGCGTACGCAAACAGCATGATAATGACGGCGGCAATCTTCAGCCAGCTCGCCTTTTCGGTGTCGAAGCGCTCAACATCGGGCTTCCACAACAGAGTGATGAGGCAGACCGTAGCAATGATGGCAAGGATCTGCGGCCAGCTTTCAGGCCCCAAAGGGTCGTACTGGAAGGGCGCCTTGATAGCGGTGAACGCAATGGCGCCATAAGCCAGGGTAACGGCCAGTAGAAAACCGGCAAAGATGCGGTCGACCACACCAACCTCCCTTACGCCCGGTGATGGGCGGTGAGTGGCGGGCGGGCCGAACGGGCCGGCCCGCCCGCAGAAGCGCGTTAGTTGATGAGGCCGGCTTCTTTGGCGATTTCACGCAGCTCGCCGATCAGCTGTTTGACCTGCGCGTCCATTTCAGGGCCGGCAAGTTCAAGCGGCATCAGACCGCGGTCGTCGCGGATCTTCTTGAATTCCTCGGTCTGGTAGGCGGCGGTAAAGGCATCGGCCCAGGCCTGATAGTCCGCATCACTGACTTCGCCACCCATGTAGAAGCCGCGCATGATGGTCCACTCCGCGTCGTAGCCAAGCTCTTTGGCGGTGGGGAACTCATTGAACGGGGCATCCAGACGCTCAGGCGACATCACGGCAAGAATGCGCATGGTGCCGGCTTCAAGGTGCGTCGACATCTCGCCCACATCACCCATGTAGACCTGGATGGAGCCGCCGATCAGCGCGGCAATGGCATCGCCACCGCCATCGAAAGCCACATAACGCATCTGGCGCGGGTCGGCGCCAATGGAGCGAAGGAGCAGCGCGCCTTTCATCCAGTCCTGCGACCCGACGGACCCGCCAGCACCCACGACCACTTGACCGGGATCGGCCTTGAAGTCGTCCATCAGCTGGTCGAGCGTCTCATATTCGCTGTCGGCGCGCACGATGACGGCCCCGAAGTCGGCGCCCGCGGTGGCGAGGAAGCGCACGTTGTTTTCATCAAACTGCGTGCCGTACTTACCGGTCGCAATATTGAGGAGCGAGCCTGAGGAGAACGCCACTATGGCGTTCGGGTCATCGGTGCGGGTGGTGTTGAAGAGGTTGAACGCCACTGCCCCAATGCCGCCAGGCATGAAGGTGACGCGGATCGGATCGCTGAACTGCGCGGCAAGGCCTGTCTGCGCAATACGGCAGGTGAGGTCGAAACCGCCACCGGGGTTCGCCGGTGCAATGCACTCAGGATCGGTGATTTCGGCAATGGCCGGCGGTGCTGCCAGAACGGCGAGCAAGACCGCCGCAACGGTCGTCTTGGTCAATGACATCTTTCCCTCCCGGATGGTTATTGGCATTGGCGGCGCTAAGGTGAGATCCCAAACGCCAAACACGCCTTTGGTCACAGCTTATGGATGGACGCTGACGTGGTCCTTTTACCCAACTGACGCGAAACTGAACTGCAACTGACTTGTGGCTGACCTGCCGGTGGGTCATCCTCATCACCGTCCCGGCACAGAGCGTGATCATGCCATGCGAATACTCGTCGTTGAAGACAATGCTGAGCTCGCCGAAACCATCGTCGACCGTCTCCAGCGCGAAGGCCACGTGGTGGACGTGGAGGGCCATGGCGAAACGGCGGCTTCTCTCCTGCGCCATGCCGACTTCGACCTCGTCATTTTGGATGTGAACCTTCCTGGCCGCTCAGGCTTCGACATCTTGCGCGATCTGCGTTCTGGGGGGCGGGACACGCCTGTCCTCGTCCTCACCGCGCGCAGCCAGATTGACGACAAGGTGGTGGGGCTCGATGCCGGGGCGGACGACTTCATGGTCAAGCCGTTCGACTTTCGCGAGCTTGCCGCCCGCTGCAGGATGCTTGGTCGCCGCCGCTGCGGCGCCGCCAGCAACACCTTCGTTGCCGACAATCTCGCCTTCGACCGCCGCTCCAAGCGTGCGTTGGTCGACGGGCACGACATCGATCTGAAGAATAAGGAAGTGCAGCTTCTGGAGATTTTCCTCGGCAGCATCGGCGCCGTGTTGTCAAAGGCTGAAGTGGCCGACAAACTCTACACCTACGACGAGGCGCCAAGCCTCAACGCCGTAGAGCAGCATGTCACCCGCCTTCGCAAGAAGCTTGAGAACACGCCTGTCTCCATCAAGACCATCCGGGGTCTTGGCTACCTTGCCTATGTCGACGAGCGTTGATGCCTTTCAGCATTGAAGGGCAAAGGCGCGCCCCGTCCCTGCGCCACCGCTTGATGCTGTGGATGGGCGCAGGCTTCGTCGTCCTCCTCATTATCATCTCAGCATTGCTGTGGAGCTACGCGCGGGGCGCCGCCAACCGCACTTACGATCTACTCCTTGCGGGCGCTGCCCTGTCGATCCTGGAGACCGTGTCGGCGGGCGAACAGGGGATCCAGGTGGACCTCCCCCATTCGGCCTTCGACATCCTGGGTCTCGCGCCGGAAGACCGCGTCTTTTACCGCGTCAGCTCAGGTGGGCGCACCCTGACCGGGCAGGACGATCTGACCGGGACCGACGCGCCGCCCTCCGCCACCCCCGCCTTCGCGGACCGCGCCTATGGCGGGGCACAGGTGCGCACCGTCACCCAAAGTCGCAGGATTGCCCTGCCTGAGGGGGCAAGCTGGGTCACCGTGGAGGTGGCGCAGACACGCCTTGCGCGCGAGGCGCGGGTCCAGTCCCTCTTCTACACAGGGTTGGCGGGCCTTGCGTTCGTCTCTTTCATCGGCCTCCTGTTTGTCTGGCTCGCCACCCGTAAAGCGCTGAAGCCTCTGGACGAAATTGCCCAGAACCTTTCCGCCAGAGAACCATCTGACCTCACGCGGGTGGACATTGACCCTCCGCGGGAGGTGACGGGCCTGATCGATGCCATCAACGGCTTCATGGGCCGGCTCGACCAGACGCGCCGGCAAAGCGAAGCCTTCATGGCCGATGTGGCGCACCAGACCCGAACCTCCCTTGCCGCGATGCAAGGCCACCTGTCACTGGCCGCCGATGCCCAAACCAAGGACCAGATGGGGGAGCGACTGCGCCGCGCGGAGGAGCAGGCGGCCAAGACCACGCGCCTTACCAACCAGCTTCTCTCCCACGCCATGGTGATCCACAGGGCGGACAATCAGGCCATGCAGCCCCTCGACCTTGGCGACCTCGTCCGCCAGCTCCTGTCGGAAATGCTGCGTGACACAGCCTTTCGCCACATCACCGTGACACTGGAGGACGATGCCGACGGAAAAGCCGTTGTCCCGGGCGACCCCGTCTCCTTGCGCGAGGCGCTGCGCAACGTCATTGAAAATGCCGTCCGCCACGGCCCACGCGAAAACGCCCTTACCGTGCGCCTCCACCGCGATGCCGGCGCAGTGGTGCTTGAGGTGGAGGACGAGGGCCCTGGCATCCCGCAGGACCAAAGGGCTGATGCGCTTGAGCGCTTCCGCTCGCTCGCCCGGTCCTCTGAAGGCCGCAACGGCTCAGGCCTTGGCCTTGCCATTGTCAAAGCCGTCGCCGACGCCCACCGCGCCAAGCTCGATCTCGCGGCGGGCGCAAAAGGCGGCCTCCTCGTTCGCCTTGCCTTCGGCGGCACAGGCACTGCCCACCGTACCCGTTTCGGTGCAGCCGCCGCGGTGGGGCTCACCTTCCTCGCCCTTGCCATCCTGCCGGCGTTTCCCGCAAAGGCGGAGGTGGGCGTCCTTGAGGTGTGGAGCGCGACGGACGAGCCTGCCATGCGCGCCGTCCTCGACGACTTTCAGCGCAACCGGCCCGCCGTGGCGGTGGTCTACCGCGAGTTTGGCACCGTCGACCTTCATGAGGCGCTCCTGAACCGTACCGACCCCGCGCCCGACGTCGTCATCAGCTCGGCGATGGACCTGCAGGTGGACCTCGTCAATCGCGGGCTCGCCAACCCTTTGAATGTTGCTGCAGGGGCGCTCCCGTCTTGGGCGCGCTGGCGGTCAGAACTCTTCGGATTCACGTTCGAGCCTGCTGCCGTCATCTACCACCGCCCAACCCTTGCAACGGTGGATTTGCCAAAAAGCCGCGCCGCCATTGCCGACTTCATCAGGGACAATGAGGTGCGCTTTGACGGCAAAATCGGCACGTACGACATCCGCACGTCGGGCGCGGGCTACCTCTTCGCCACCCAGGAAGCGCAGCTGAGCCCACAATACTTCCGCCTGGCGGAGACTTTGGGCCGTGCCAACGTGCGCCTTTTCGGCACCTCCGGCGCCATGATCGAGCGCACCGCACGTGGTGAACTCGTCCTCGGAATCAACGTCATCGGCTCCTACGCCCTTGCCGCAGCCCGCGCGCTGCCGGACCTTGGCGTCTACTTTTTCGATGACTTCAATCCCGTCATGTCGCGCAGCGTCTTCGTTCCGCGCACCGCCGATGACCCCGACCTTGGCGCACGGTTCGTCCAGTATCTGGTGTCGGACGCCGGCCAAAGGGTGATCGCCGATGCCTCAGGCCTTCTTCCCATCAGCCAGGAATACCTGAGCCAGGTGGCCGTCGACCAACCTCTGGGCCTCTCACAGGACAGCGGCCAGTTCACACCCATTCGTCTTTCTGTCGGCCTCCTCACCTACCTGGACGATGCCAAGCGCCGCCGCTTCCTCAGCGACTGGCAATCGGCCGTCCAGGACTAGGCCGGCGCCCCATCGTCCCGGGAGGCATCGCTTCCCATGCGAAAGGTGTGGCCGTCGGGGTCGGCAACGTTCATCTCCCGCACGCCCCAGGGGAAGGTGGTGGGCGCCATGCGGATCAGCGCGCCAGAGGCGGTATAGGCCTCGTGCAGGCGGTCCACATCGTCAACGAAGATGGAAATCCACATGCCCTTTGCGCCCTGACCATCCTGGCACAAGAAGATCCGCACCTCGTCGCGCATGACGCAGGCGAAGGTGGCAGGGCTCCCCCAATCCCACTCGAGCGTGAACCCCAACGCCTTCTGATAGTAGGCGATGGAAGCAGGCACGCTCGCCACGTTCAAGATCGGCACGGCAGATTGAAAGCGGTTGCGGTTCCGCGCAGAAGGATCTGCGCCCGCCTCCACAAGTGCCCCGATAATGGCTTTGTCCGTTCCCTCGTTGGCCTCGCCCATGGGCGGCACGCCGTGCGCATCCCCTGCGAGCGGGTCGGCACCCTCTTCAAGCAGGTATTGGACGGCGCCCAACGCATTCTTGGCAACTGCAAAGTGGAGCGGTGTTTTCATCGCTTCGAACCGGCTCATCCGCGCCGAAAGGCTCTGGCGATCCTGCCCGATCAACCGCCGGAGGAGTGCCACGTCGCCAAGGGCGATGGCGGTGAAAATATGCGGCTTTGCCCCCTCAGCCAGAAGGTGTTCGGCCACATCGCGTTGCACCGCCTTCAGGCAGGTCGCCCAACCGAGGACACCCAGCTGGTGCGCATCGCCTAGCCCCTCAACATCAGCACCAGCGTCGATGAGCTGTTTCACCACAGGCAACCGGCCAGCTTCCGCCGCCCAGTGAAGGGCTGTGGCGTTGTCCAACCTGTCGCGCCGATCCACCAGAAAGCCGCGGGCCAGGAGGGCGGCAACGCAGGTCTCGTAGCCGGCTTCGGCAGCAAGGTGGAGGAGCGGCCTGTCCCACCGACCCCCGGTAATGGTCATCTTGGACGGGTGGGCGGTAAGAAGGGCGGCAAGCGTCTGCCCATCGCCCTCCTGCGCTGCGGTCAGGAGGCGACCGTCGACACTCACCGTGTCCACATGGGCCTTGAGTTGGCGCCAGCTTGCAAAGCCGTACGCCTTGGCGAGCGTATGCTGCGCATCGTGAAGTTTGGCGGTGGGGTCGGTCCGGCGAAGCTCGAGAAGAGCCGTCTTTGCGCTCTTCCTCAGCCAGTCCATATCGGGACGGGGTGGGAGGGTCGATGCCATGGCACACCTTCTCTCTTTGCGCCCGGCGTCCGCAGTTCACGGGCAGAAAGAAGATGTCGGGTGATGGGCGCACGACAAAGGTGGGTTCAACCCTTCACGCGGACCGTTGGCCCCCTTCACAGGCCTTGGCCAGTAAGGCGCCTCGTGGGTTCTGTGTCAAACGTCTGCGCAAAAGCCGTCGATCGCTCTGAGGCCAATGCGCCATGGACGCTGGGCCCATGATGTGGTGCGATCGACCCGGCCAGCCGTCATCAGAAGGGGCGATCAGCGTGGGTGAAGAGGCGTCATGAGCGAACGCGGCGGCGGTGTTGGAGCCGGCACAGGCGCGCCCAAGGCGGTCCGCCTGTCCATCTGGACGCTCGCGATCATGAACATCACGGCCGTTGTCAGCCTTCGCGGGCTGCCCGCTGAGGCCGAGTATGGCTTGAGTTCGGCCTTCTACTACCTCTTCGCGGCCATCTGCTTCCTCGTTCCGGTCGCCATTGTTGCGGCCGAACTCGCCACCGCCTGGCCCCAAAAGGGCGGCGTGTTCCGCTGGGTGGGCGAGGCGTTCGGCGGTCGGGCGGCCTTCGTCGCCATGTTCATGTTGTGGATCGAGGTGACGATCTGGTTCCCCACCGTCCTCACCTTTGCGGCGGTGGCGCTGGTCTTCATGGGGCCAGACCAGTCCTGGGATGCGGCCATGGCCGCCAACAAGACCTACACGATGGTGGTGGTGATCGTCCTTTACTGGTCGGCCACCTTCATTGCCATGCGCGGCGTCTCCACCATGGCCGCGGTGGCCAAGTGGGGCGGCATTGTCGGCACCATCATCCCCGCCCTGGTGCTGATTGCCATGGGCGGCGTCTACCTTGCCACCACGGGCCAGTCGGCAACCCCACTGAAGTGGGCGGACGCTGTGCCGGACTTTTCCAACTTCCAAAATCTCGTGCTCGCCGCCTCGATATTTCTATTTTATGCGGGCATGGAAATGAACGCGATCCACGTGCGGGAGGTGGACAAGCCAAGCCGCAACTACCCCCTCGCGATTCTCATCTCCTCGGTGGTCACCGTCTCCATCTTCGTGTTGGGAACCATGTCCATCGCCATCATCATTCCGCCAGGGGAGATCAACCTCGTCCAAAGCCTTCTGAAGGCATTCGATGCCTACTTTGCCCATTTCGGGATCGGCTTTTTGGCCCCCGTGGTGGCGGCGATGCTGGCCTTCGGCGTGCTTGGCGGGGTGACGGTGTGGGTGGGAGGGCCGTCGGCGGGCCTTCTTGCCGTTGCCAAGGCAGGCTATCTGCCGCGCATCCTGCAGCGCACCAACAAGGCGGGCGCGCCTGTCAGCCTTCTGCTCCTTCAGGCAAGCATTGTGTCCTTGCTGGCAGTGTCCTTCGTGATCTTGCCGTCGGTGGAGGCCACCTACCAGATCCTTCTCCAGCTGACGGTGATCTTGTACCTCATCATGTACATGTTGATGTTTGCCGCAGCCATCACCTTGCGCTACCGCCAGCCCGATACGCCGCGGCCCTACAAGGTCCCGTTCGGCATGGTCGGCATCTGGGTGTGCGCAGGTGTCGGGTTCCTCGCCTCGCTGCTCGCGTTCGCCTCATCCTTCGTGCCGCCCGGGCAGATCGCCATCGGCAACCCAGCGCTGTTTGTGGGTTTCCTGATGGTGGGTGCGGTCTTTTTCGTTGCAATTCCCCTCATCATCTATGCCCTGAGGCGCCCCAGCTGGGTGGAGCCTGACACCGACTTCGCCCCCTTCTCCTGGCAACGTGCCACAATGGCCAAAGGGCAGGAGCGCCCATGAATACCGGTTCTGGAAGACGGGTGAGGTCATGACGCCCATCGACAACACTGCCATTGAAGGCGCCGTCACCGCCGCCCACACCCGCGCCCTGTTGGCAAAGGGTGGCAAGAACGCCAGCTACATTCCTTTTCTTGCGGCTGTGCCGTCCCACCTTTGCGGCGTTGCCGCGGTGACGGCCGATGGGGATGTGTTCGAGGCCGGCGACACACGGGTTGCCTTTGCCCTTGAGTCCATCTCAAAAATCTTCACCCTGGCCCTGGTGATGGACGAACTCGGCTCCGACGCCGTCCTCAAAAAACTTGGCGCGAACCCGACTGGGCTTCCCTTCAACTCGGTGATGGCGCTGGAGTTGCAGCACGGAAAACCGCGCTCGCCTCTGGTCAACGCAGGCGCCATCGCCACTGCAAGTCTTGTGGAGGGCGCTGATGTGGAAGAGCGCTGGCGCAAGATCCTTGCCGCCCAATCAAGCTTTGCCGGGCGAAAGGTCGAGCTTTCGGCGGAGCTGAACCTCTCAGAGCAGACCACCAACTTCCATAACCGTGCCATCGCCTGGCTGCTCTATTCCGCCAACACGTGCTTCTCAGACCCCATGGACGCGCTCGATGTCTACACACGCCAGTGTTCCACCATGGTCACCACGGTGGATCTTGCCGTCATGGGCGCCACTCTTGCCAACGGCGGCATCAACCCGTTGAGCGGCGAACGGGTGATCAAACGCGAAAATGTCCCCCACCTCCTCGCGGAAATGATGATGGAGGGCTTTTATACCGCCTCAGGGGACTTTGCCTTTACCGTTGGCCTTCCCGGTAAAAGCGGCGTTGGGGGCGGGGTGGTGGCTGTCGCGCCAGGCAAACTTGCCATCGCCGCCTTCTCACCACCCCTTGATGAGGCAGGCAACAGCGTTCGTGGCATCACCGCGGTGCGCGAGGTGGCCAAAGCGCTGGAGCTGAATTTGTTCTTGGGTGAGGGTGGTTAAGGCAGGGCCCTAGGAGGCCGTGCAAGCCCTCCCGCCTTGGTGCGTTGGTCGCGTCGCGGGGAACGCGCCCCAACCCGGGCTCTGCTCACCAAACTGGGCTGTTGCTCGGTGTGGCAGTCAAGGATGGTGAAGTCCCCCCGTTGACGGACTTCAGCGGCTTGACCCAGGTTTGCGCCGCGGCGGTGGATCCTCAGTCGGCTCCGGAGAGACGCCAGGCGTGCGTCTCGTCAAAGGAACCGTGAGGGGAGGCGGTTGGTCCTGAGGGAGAGAAGGACCGCCGCTCAGTTTCGGCTGAGCGGCGGGCCTTTAGTCAGCAAGTTCGGCGGTCTTGCTCGTGGTACGCTTGACAGGAATGGTGACCGGGCGCAGCAGGAATGCCGGAACGTAAGGCGTTTCGGCGAACACCACCCTCGGCTCGTTGGACGGCCTGCGCTCATGGTCCCTGCCGCGGGAGCGTCTGCGACGGCCTTCGCCGGAGCCTTCGCTCGCATCGTCCCTGCGCGGCCGTTCCGTGGTTTCGCGAGGCTCGGCCGGTTGGGCTGTCTCCTCGCGCTCAGGTGCTGCTTTCGCGGTCTCCTCGGTGCCGTTGCTCTCGGACGACTTGCGACGTCCGCGGCCGCCGCGAGAGCGACGTTCGCCGCCTTCTTTCGCGCCTTCCGACTTCTCGGCAGCGGGCGCGTCGTCTTCAAGCCACGTGACGGACTTCTTCAGCAACGCTTCGATGGCGGCGGTCAGTTTGGTGTCCTCGGACGAGGCGATGGTGTAGGCCTTGCCCGAGCGCCCGGCACGACCCGTGCGGCCGATCCTGTGAACATAATCTTCCGCGTTGTGCGGCGTGTCGTAGTTGAACACGTGGCTGACTTTGGGAAGATCGAGCCCGCGAGCGGCCACGTCGGAGGCCACAAGAAGCGTGATCTTGTTGTTCTTGAAGGCATCCAGCGTCGCCATGCGCGTCCGCTGGTCCATGTCGCCATGGAGCGCGCCGACCGAAAAGCCGTGCCTCTCCAGCGAGCGGAAAAGCGTACCAATGTCCCGCTTGCGATTGCAAAAGATGATGGCGTTGGTCAGATCGTCCTGCGCGCGCAACAACTTGCGCAACGTTGCCCGCTTGTCTTTGGGCGTCGCGCCGGATTTTACGAAACGCTGTTCCACCGTTTCGGCGGCAGACGATGGCGGCGACACCTCCACCCGAGCGGGCTGATGCAAAAACCGATCCACCAGGGATTGGATTTCTTGCGGCATGGTCGCGGAGAAGAAAAGCGTCTGCCGTGTGATAGGCAACAACTTACAGATGCGCTCGATATCGGGAATAAACCCCATGTCGAGCATGCGGTCCGCTTCGTCGACCACGAAAATCTCGATCTGTTGAAGCAAGAGCTTGCCGCGCTCCAGGTGGTCCAAAAGGCGACCGGGCGTGGCAATCACCACGTCGGCGCCGCGGTCCACTTTCCGGCTTTGCTCTTCGAAGGACACGCCGCCGATCAACAGGGCAACGGTCAGCTTGTGATTGACGCCGTATTTCTCAAAACTTTCAGCCACTTGGGCCGCAAGCTCGCGCGTGGGCTCCAAGATCAGCGTACGGGGCATGCGAGCGCGGGCGCGGCCTTTTTCAAGCAGCGACAACATGGGAAGGACGAACGAGGCGGTCTTGCCCGTTCCCGTCTGGGCCAAGCCCAAGACGTCCTTGCGCTCCAGCGCATGGGGTATGGCCGCCGCCTGAATGGGCGTCGGTGTGGTATAGCCGGCCTGCTCGATCGCGGTAAGAACCTTCGAGCTCAGGCCGAGTTCATTGAACATCGGATCCGAAATGGTGAGACTGTCTCATGTTGGGCAGCAGGGTCCGCCATCTAGGCAGGGCCGGGCTGCGGGTTTTTGGGCCGTATTAGCTCATATAGGTTAGCTAAAGGAGAACTTCTTCTTGTCAACGTCCAAATCGCGTCGAAGACGGGTGAAATGTGTGCAAATGGCAGTCATGTCGAAAGTCATAGCCAAGTTGGTGACTTTGAGATGACGGTGTGGCCGCGCGATCACTACCCCTCCGCCCGCTCCAGTGTCTATGGACGGGCCGCGGTGGCGACCTCAGAACCCCTTGCCGCGTCCGTTGGTCTCAATGTGTTGGCGCGAGGCGGCAACGCCGTCGATGCGGCCATCGCAACGGCCGCGTGCCTGACCATCACCGAACCCACCAGCAATGGCCTCGGGTCTGATGCCTTCGCGCTGGTGTGGGACGGTCAGGCGCTCCACGGCCTCAACGCCTCGGGCCGTTCGCCTGCGGGCTGGACGCCTGAGCGCTTTCACAGCCAGGACACCATGCCCCAGCGCGGGTGGGACACCGTCACGGTCCCGGGCGCCGTTTCCGCCTGGGCGGCCCTGTCGGAGCGGTTCGGCCGCCTTCCTTTGGCCGAGCTGTTGGCCCCTGCCGCAGACTATGCGCGCAACGGCTATGGCGTCGGCCCTGTGACCGCCGCGTCCTGGGCGCGGCAGGAGCCGATCCTGTCCCCATCGCCGAGCTTTTCCGCCACCTTCTTGCCAGGTGGGAGGGCGTTGCAGCCGGGCGAGGTGTTTCGCATGCCAGCCGCCGCCGATGCACTGGATCTGATCGGCGAGACTGGCGGCAAAGCCTTCTACGAAGGCGTCATTGCCGATGCCATCGTCGCCGCCTCCAAGGCTGCCGGCGGGGCCATGACCCATGCCGATTTGTCAGAGCACCGTGCGGACTGGGTGGAGCCAGTTTCAGTCGAAGCCTGCGGTGCCATGATCCACGAAATTCCGCCGAACGGGCAGGGGATCGGCGCATTAATCGCGCTCGGCATCCTTGAGCGGCTCGACCTGCCTTACGATCCCGACGATCCGATCAGCATTCACCTTCAAATCGAGGCGGTGAAGCTGGCCCTTGCCGACCTTTACGAGGAGGTGGCGGACGTGGATGCCATGCGCATCCCCCCTGCCGCGATGATTGCCGACGACTACCTCACCGAGCGCGCCAAGCTGGTGGACAGAACGCGGGCCAAGTCCGTTGCTCCAGGCAAACCGCCTGCAGGTGGCACCGTCTACCTCTCCACGGCCGATGCCGATGGGATGATGGTCTCCTTCATCCAGTCCAACTTCGATGGGTTCGGCTCGGGCGTCGTGGTGGAGCCGTTCGGGATCAGTCTGCAAAACAGGGGCGCTGCCTTCACACTTGACCCCAACAGCCCCAACAGGGTGGGGCCGCGCAAACGGCCTTTCCACACCATCATCCCGGGCTTTGCCACCCGCGATGGTGCACCCTTGATGGCGTTCGGTGTGATGGGTGGGCCGATCCAGGCGCAGGGCCACACACAGCTCGTCACCCGCACGTTACGCTACGGGCAGACCATGCAGACGGCCATCGACGCCCCGCGCTTTCGCGTCCTTCCCGACGGCACGGTGGCGATGGAACGGCAGGTGGGCGACACCATCGCTGAGGGCCTGCGGCAATTGGGGCATGAGCTTGTGTTCGAAGCCCCGGGCGTTGCCTTCGGTTTCGGAGGCGCGCAGGGGATTTTGAAGAAGGGTGAGGTTTATGAGGCGGGGTCAGACCCCCGCAAGGACGGTCAGGCCGTCGCCATGTGACAGGCTTCGGGGTCAGGCGGCCGCCGCCTGGCCCATCGGCGCGGGTTGTCCGTCCTGTTTGCGGCTCGGCGGGGCAAGGTCGCACGTTTTCACAAGCACCAGCCCCACTTCGATCTCGCCTCCCGGCACGATCTGGCCCGTCCACCGGTCAGGCGACAGCCTGTAGCCGTTGGCGCCCAGCGCGCGCAAAGCACAGCCGAACACGCCCACCACATAGTCGGGCGTGGACAGGTCCACATGCCAGTCGTCCACCGGATTGGGGCTCGGGTTTTGCAAGAGGAGGTGCACAAGGGTGCGATCGGTGCCGTCGACAACGCGTTCTTCAAGCACCAGACCAGCACTGGCGCGGCTCGTCATCTCGTGTGTCGGCACGCAGACATCTCCTTTGGCAACAAGCCGCAGATGCGATGGCGTACGCGGAACAAATGTGATGCAGGTCACAAGAATGACGCCTCCTAGAAACGACCGGCACCACCCTTAGCGGCAGTGTCACGGCCGAGCCCACCATCCCTTTGATCGTGCCGCTGACTGTTGCTGGAAGGCCTTGGCCGACTGGCAGAATTGCGCTCAGATGCCCCGAAAGGCCGGGAAGGATGGTGGCACTATCCTGCAGCCATTCTGACCGCCAGCTGAACGTAAAGTCAGGATGGCGTTCAGGTTCGCGGCACGGTGTGCTGCGGGACCGGGAAAGGGCCCTGGAGCGGGCGCAAAAACGCTGCGGAGCGCCCCTAAAACTCGATCCCTTTCTGGGGCTTAACGCCTGACCGGAAAGGATGTTTGATCATCGTCATCTCGGTGACAAGGTCGGCAATCTCGATCAACGCATCCTTGGCGTTGCGCCCTGTAATGATCACGTGGACGTCATCAGGTTTCTGATTTTTAAGGAAGTCGGCAACCTCATCCACGTTCAGGTAGTCGTAGCGCAGGACAATGTTGAGCTCGTCCAAGAGCACCATCTGATACTCGCCCGAGGCGATCATGGTCTTGGCCACCTCCCAGGCGGATGTGGCAGCGGCAATGTCGCGCTGTCGGTCCTGCGTCTCCCAGGTGAAGCCCTCGCCCATCCTGTGGACGCTCACCTGATCGTCAAACCGGTCCAGCACGGCCTTTTCGCCTGTCTCGATGCGCCCTTTGATGAATTGGACAACGCCCACCGTCATGCCGTGGCCGACAGCGCGCATCACCATCCCAAAGGCTGCGGTGGACTTACCCTTGCCCTTGCCTGTGTGGACGATGAGAAGGCCCTTCTCGATGGTCTTGCTGGCAAGAATCTTGTCGCGGGCGGCCTTCTTCTTGCGCATCTTTTCGGCATGACGGGCGTCGATGTCGGCGGTCATCAGCTTTCCTCACAACGGGCGAGTTGGTCGAGACGAGCATAGACGCTGTTCTTGCGCGGCGCCCACAAGCCACGGTCCACCGCCTCGCGGAACCGTGCGACCATGTCCTGCAGCGCAGGCTGGTTGGCGGCGGCGATGAAGTCGGCCACGGCCTCGTCCTCAAGGTAGGCGTCGTAGAGCTGGTCGAAGTGGTGGTCGGCGACAGCGTTGGTGGTGGCGGCAAACGCAAACAGATAGTCGAGCGTTGCCGCCATCTCGAACGCGCCTTTGTAGCCGTGGCGCATCACCCCTTTGATCCATTTTGGGTTGGCGGCGCGGGCTCTGACCACCCGTGCGATCTCTTCCTTCAACGTGCGAGCAACGGGACGTTCTGCCCGGCTCGTGTCCACATGAAGACTGACAGGTGCACGCCCGCGGGCAACCTCTACGGCGGCGGCAAGTCCTCCCTCGAACTGGTAGTAGTCGTCGCTGTCGAGGATATCGTGCTCGCGGTTGTCCTGGGCTTGGACGACGGCGTCGATGGTGGCAAGGCGTTGCCGCAAAGGCGCCTCGGCGGTCTCCCCTGCGCGGCCCTTGCCGTAGCCGTAGCGGCCCCAGGCGACGAAGGCCTCCGCAAGGTCGCCCCGATCTTGCCAGCTCCCCGTGTCGATCAGCGCTTGCAGGCCTGCCCCATAGGCGCCCGGCATGGCGCCGAAGACGGAGATGTCGCCACCATCGGCGTTCGCAAATCTGGCGCGCAAAGGGTTCTGGTCGTCAGGCTCATCCAGCGCTGCGATGGCGCGGGCGGCACTGTCGAACAGCATGATCTGCTCGGGAAACGCGTCTCTGAAGAAGCCGGAGATGCGCAAGGTCACGTCCACCCGCGGCCGGCCCATGGCGCCGAGCGAACGGACGGTGAAGCCTGTCAGCCTTGCCCCATCCCACACAGGCTCTGCGCCGATGAGGGCAAGGGCCTGGGCAATATCGTCCCCACCGGTGCGCATGTTCGCCGTGCCCCAACAGGTCAGGACGATGGCGCGCGGCCACTCGCCCTCTTCCATCACGTAGCGGTCCACCACCCGCTCGGCGGCGGCAGCGCCGATCTGCCAGGCGGTTTGGGTGGGAATGCCCCTGATATCAACGGCAAAAAAGTTCCGCCCCGTGGGCAAAACATCGGGCCTTCCGCGTGTGGGCGCTCCCGACGGCCCGGGCGGTATAAAGATCCCGCCGAGCGCCCCCATTGCCGCCGTGATTTCCCGTGTCCCCGAGGCATCGAGCGCGGCAACGATGGCCTTTGCCCCGGCAAGCACTGCCTCTGCTTTCGGCCCTGGCTCGGCTTTGCCCTCAAGGAGGGTGCTGACATGGGCGCTGAGCCGTTCCACCGTATCGCCAGCGGTGCGCCAGGGCGCAGGCAGTGTGTTGAGTCCATCGGGGCGCGGGCCGTCCCAGGCGGCGGCAAGGTCGGTGTCGAGCGGGTCGAAGTGGAGGCCGAAGTCCGCCGCCACAGCGCGCAGGATCGACGCATCTTCTGGCGCCGCGCCGCGGGGAGCGCGCAGGATGGCCGCCACCGTATCGCGCCGCTGCTCGCCCGTGGGGCTCTCGCCCAGAATGTGGAGGCCGTCGCGGATCTGCAGCTCCTTCAGATCGCAAAGGTGCGCGTCGAGGGCGGCGACCACGGCGTCGGTTTCCTCGCCGACGGCAAGGGAAAGGTCCTCGCACAGGCCCGAGCGTTCGGCCACATCCACAATGTCGCCGGCAAGCCGGTCGGCCCGTTTGGGGTCGACGGTGCGGGCAAGGGCATATTCGTCAATCATCGGCTCCAGCGAGAGCGCGATGCCGTGGCTTTCCGCCGTCGTCATGGGCGGGGTGAGGTGGTCGACAATCACCGCCTGTGCGCGACGTTTGGCCTGCGTCCCCTCGCCAGGATCGTTGACGATGAAAGGGTAGAGATGGGGCAGCGCGCCGAACGCGATCTCGGGCCAGCAGCGGTCCGACAGCGCCGTTGCTTTGCCTGGTAACCACTCCATGTTGCCGTGCTTGCCCACATGGATCGCGGCATGGGCGCCGAACACCTCCCTCACATAAAGGTAGAACGCCAAGTAGGCGTGGGTGGGGACAAGGGCAGGGTCGTGATAGGTGGCCTTGATGTCCCTCTCGTAGCCGCGCGCCGGTTGGATCGCCACCAACGCATTGCCGAACCGAAGAGCCGCGATGGCAAACGCGCCATCAACCACGCCGGGGTCGTTGCGGGCCGCTCCCCACTGCGCCGTCACCTCCTGCCGCGCACTTGCCGGCAGCGTGGCAAACCAGGCCTCATAGTCTGCCAGGCTGAGCCGCGCAGGGGGTTCGCGCCGCGCGGCGATGAGGGCCTCCATCAGCGTCTTTGAGCTTTGGGGGTGATGGGCGGTGTCATACCCATCCGCGGCCATCGCGCTCAGGAGGTTGATGGTGGAGGCGGGCGTATCGAGCCCCACACCATTGGCAATGCGCCCGTCGCGCCCAGGATAGTTGGCAAGGACAAGCGCCACGCGCTTTTTGTCCGCTGGCGTCTGCCTCAGACGCACATGGGCGGCCGCAAGGGCCGAGACGAAGCCAACGCGGGAGGGCTCAGGCGCGAAGTGGACGGGAAACGCCCCCGTCAAAGCATCGCGCGCCCCACGCTCCTTGAAGGCGAAGGCGCGGGTCATGAGGCGCCCGTCGAACTCAGGCGTCACCACATGCATGGCAAGGTCGCGCACGCCGAGCCCGCTGGTTGCCTCGTCCCAATCCTCTCGTGCGGCAAGGGACTGGACGGCCTCAAGCACCACGCGCCCGCCATCGTCGAGCGCGTTGCCCTCGCCACCAGCGGAAAAGCCCATCGGCGTGAGAACGACGCCCGCGTCAGCCTCACGCAACAGTGCCCGCACCACGGCGCTCGCCACGGGATCCTTCAACCCCGTGGCGAAGATCGGCACCGGCCGCAGGCCCGCCTCCGCCAGTCCATCGGCCAGCGCATCGATCCCCCCCGTCAGGCCATCCAGAAGGTGCGCGCGATAAAAGACGAGCCCCACAGCAGGCCCGGTGCCGCCGTAGACGGCAGAAAGCCCTGCAAGATCCTTAGGCGTCTTCCCCTTGGCATAAAGGCCGGCGGCGGGGACGGCTGTGGCAGGCGGAGGCCTTTCGCCCCCATCAAGCAGCGCATCCAGAAGAGCCAGCGCACGGTCCCTGTTCACAGGTCCACCATTGCGGCAGGCCTCGTGAAAGGCGCGGGCATCGGCAACGGAGACGGTGCCCCTTGCGGCAAGCTCCGGGTCGAAATCCGGTTCGCCGGCCACAATCAACAGTTTTGCGCCGGTCTCGGCAGCGAGCCGTCGCAACCGCTCCACCCCATAGGCGAAATAGCCCTCGCCGCCCAGGATCCGCGCCGCCACGAGTGTTGCCTGGCAAAGGGTCTTATCGGCCAGAAGGTCCACCGACATGGGGTGGGCCAGGGACATGAGGTTGGCAAGGCGTAGCGCGTGTGCGCCTTGCGGTCTGCGGGCGGCGGCCTCGGCGAAGGCGGTGATTTCACCGTCGGCTGCCGAGAGGATCACGATGGGGGCGGGGGCAAGGTCGAGGTCGACCGCCTCGTCCGCATCAATCCTCTGCGCCTCGGCCGTCAGAAGGTGCATCAGGCCGCCACGGCGTCACCGCTCTGTTCCAGACGCGTAAGGTCCAGCGGCGACAGGCCAATCACCACAAGGCCGCCTGACGCCTGCCCGGGGCGGCCGAACCACGTCTCAAGCCGTGGTCCCACCGCCTGAACGAATAGGGGCGCTGCCTTGTCGGCCAGGGCGACGCTGCCCTTCAGCCGCAAAATCGCGGGGTCGGCGGCAAGGGCACCGAGCGCTGCCTCTGCCTCGGCCCGCCCGCCATAGCGCTTGTGGAGGATGAGGGTGTCGAAGTCATCATGCTCGTGGTCGGCATCGTGGCCGTGGTGGCCATCGCGTGCCGCAGGGTCAGCTTCGGCCGCAGCGCCAAGGCCGAAGATCTGCGGATCGGTCCCGGCCACCACCGCAACACCTGGCCTGATCGCTTCACGCACGGTGGTCTCAACGCCTGAGAGGGTGGTCTCGTCCACACCGTCGGTCTTTGACAGCAAGACGAGATCGGCCGCCTTGAGTTGATCCTCAAACAGCTCCTGCAAAGGGCTCTCGTGGTCGAGCGCTTCATCAGCGCGGCGGGCCAGGTCCACCGCTTCGGGGTCATGGGCGAACCGGCCAGCAGCGACCGCTGGCGCATCGACGAGGGTGACGACGCCGTCAACCGTCACCCGCGGTTTGACCGTCGGCCAGGCAAAGGCTGCAATCAGCGGCTGGGGGAGGGCAAGGCCCGACGTCTCGATCACAATTCTCTCAGGCGGCGCGGGGCGGTTGAGGAGGGCCTCTAGCGCTGGCACGAAATCGTCCGCAACCGTGCAGCACAGGCACCCGTTGGTGAGCTCCACCACATCGTCCTCGCAGCCTGGGTCAAGGCAGGCGGACACCTGGTCGCCGTCAAACCCCAAATCACCGAATTCGTTGATGATGAGCCCGATCCGCGCCCCATTGGCATTGTCCAGCAACCGTTTGATCAGGGTGGTTTTCCCAGCACCCAAAAAGCCCGTCACGATAGTTACCGGCACACGCTCGTTCACAATGAAATCTCCGGGTCTGTCCGCGGTTTGACGAGGATTGGGCATCCGGCCACCATTTTGACGACGTGGGTGGCCATGTGCGCCACCTGTTGGTTTAGCACGCCCTGATCGTCGCGAAAGCGTCTTCCGAGCGATGTGGCGGGGACAATTCCTTCGCCCACCTCGTTGGACACCGCAATCACTGCGTGTTGCCGCGCCTCCAGCCCTTCACAGAGCCCCTTGATGGCCGCCGCCACGTCCTCTTCGGCGAGCATGACATTGGAGAGCCAAAGGGTCAGGCAGTCGATGAGCACAATCCCGTCAGCGTCTCTCACGGCACTGAGGAGATCGCGCGGGGCATCCACCGTCGCCCACGCCGCAGGCCGCCGGGCGATGTGGGCGTCAATGCGGGCGGCCATCTCAGCATCGCGCGGCGGTCCGGCCGTTGCGATATAGGTGACCGGGGTGTGCGCGGATGCGCGTTTGGCGAGCGCTTCGGCATGGCGGGATTTTCCCGATCGTGCCCCGCCGAGGACCAGGACCAACGGTTTCACACAATCTCCGTGTTGCGTCCGACGTTTCGCGTTGCTATAGCGCTGCCGTCAGTGAGCACCATTCCCCGGTAGCTCAGTGGTAGAGCAACCGGCTGTTAACCGGTTGGTCGCTGGTTCGAATCCGGCCCGGGGAGCCAATTTCAAACCCTCGATCGTGCTGATCTATGGGTTTAGTTGTCACAGCGGTCCCACCGTTGCCGTCTAGGCCCTTCGGTGGGGCCGCTCCTCCCTCTAGACGTTCCATTGCCCTTGCAGCAAGTCGGTGATGCCGAGCGCTCCCCTGTGTCGACGCCCAATGGCGACGGCGCCCCGCCGTCAGTCATGGTCGTGATGTCGTGGACCGAACCGCGTTCGGTAAGCCTTGCCCCTGTGGCTTTGTGGCGGCTCTGGGGGCCGCCTCAAGCGCCTCATGCACTTGCGTGAAATGCCGGAAAAGAACACTCTTGCGATCAAAGGTTTTAAGGCATGGGTTTTATTATGTTCGGTCGAAGTCTTGGCGCGCGCCCCTTCGCGACATGTGTGGTCTTGTCCATGGCAGCACTGCTGGCAGCGGGCGCTATCGACGATGCCGTCGGCGCCGAGCGGCATGTCCCGCTGCGCGTGTCGGCTGATCATCAGACTGTGTTTGCCGCCGATCCGCGCCTGTCTCTGGATCGCGAAGGCACGGTGGAGATGTGGGTCAGGGCCCGCACCCGCGACCACGATGAGGAGCGCTTCCGGCAAGACCCCTTCGCAGGCCTCGCACCGCGTTGTTTGCTTCAGCGCGGCAGTGACGACGATCTTGACTATAAGATTGCCGTCACGGCGGACCTGAAAGGCCTACTTTACACCGGCGCCGATGGGACCGTGGCCGCTGACGTGGATTTGTCGGACGGCAGCTATCATCACGTGGCGTTCGTCGTCGCCGGCGACAGGGTTATGCTCCATGTGGACGGTCAGGAGCAGATCCTGCCGTTAGAAGTGAGCCATGCACGGCCCTCGGTGGAGGGGCGGGCGCTTGCCATCGGCTGCAGCGGAGCCGACCCGTTCGACGGCTGGGTCGCGTCGTTGCGCTTTTTTTCTCGGGCCCTCTCCGGCGACGACCTTCAGGCCATCAAGGGCTCGCTCGGCGTGCTGCCGCCGACTGCGCCCCCGCGCGATGATCTCGTGGCCTACGCCACATTTTCCAACGCGCGCACGGCGTTGTCTTATACAGCCCCCGAAATTGCCTTCACCCCACTCGCCGGCGGCCCTGACGGCGAGGTCGAGTTTCACAAACGCAGCTATGGGATGACCCTTGCTGGCCTGTTCGTCAGTGTGGACGGGCGCGGGGTGGCCGACATCATCACCGAGTACGACCATCCCGATCGCAGGCTTGGCACGTTCACCCGCCGCGCCCCTTTGATCCACGCCTTGGCCGATGGTGTCAGTGCCCACAGGGCCGTCGTCGACGAGGCCGAACGTCTCGCGGCAGCGGAGGCGCTTGCGCCAGATGTTGCAGACCGTGATGGGACGATTGCCGAAGCGAAGGCTGAGCTGCGGCGCTGGATACAAATCCACCGCACAAACGCATTCGGCTTTGACGATGACGGGATCAGAACCGGCGCTGGCGGTGATCCCAACAGGCCCACCTACAGTGTGTTTCGCCCCGAAGGCGGCCGCAGCACAACCATCACCTCCGTCGTTGGTGAGCATGACGGCCGCCAGTTGACACAACTTCGCTTCAGCTACGCGTTTGACGTGGTTGGTCCCGACAAGACACGCCTGACCGAACTCTTCAGCGATCACCTCCCGCCGCGACCGCGGGGCAGTCAGCGTTTTCGCCTCACAATTGCGGACGGCGCGCGCTTTGAAGGTCTCACCCTCAAGCGTGACGATGGCCGCATCAGCGCCATCGGGCTTGCCTATTCGGAGCCGGAGGTATCGGCCGACGCAAAGCTTGCCCATGGGGTTGCCGAGGGCACTTGGATCGACCGCAATTTTCACGAACCGGAGCGGGCGGACGCCGTCGCCGACACCTGGCTCGACCTTAAGGGCACGGCCGCTGCCGACCTGGTGCACGGCACCTACCAGGCCGCGCCCTACTATAGTTTTGCCTACAATCCTGCCGGCCAGCAGCTCACCATGTGGCGCGAAGCTCCTGATGAGCGCGAACCCATCAAGGTGTTCCACTTCCCGCGGCAAGACGGTCACATCTGGCATGATCTGGACGGCAACACGCTCATCCTCGGCGAAGACCGTGTGAGCTATGTGCGGATTGATGAGGACGCCCCGCGCATTCTTGTAAGACCACCGGCGTACGCGCCGCCGAACCCCAACAAGGTCGCCTGGGGCGGGACGTTCGCTGTGGAACAGCGGCCGACCTTTGTCGATGCCAACTTCAAGGGCTACAACCCCATGAAGATGCGCGCCCGTGACAATCAATCCACATCCGGGTCGACCAAACACATCTTCGCTTTCCCGGACGAACACAGCCACGACTATTTCTTCACCAGCAACCACATGATCGTACCCCACGGCTTGTTTTTCAGATTGGCGAACCGCGGGTCTGAGCGCGACAAGACCGTTGTGACGGAGACCGCCCAGTCGCGACAGTCGAGCTGGGGTGCGGGGATTGGCTTGTCTGCTGGCATCCCCCTCGTCGCAGCCTTCAGCGAGGACGGGTCCTATCAGCAAGAGCAGGCCACCATGGCCTCCCAAAGCTATTCCACAGGCATCGCGAAGACCGTGCAAACCCGCCACGCGTTGGTGCTCGACAGAGGTCGGATGCGTCTTGATCCGCAGTTCAAACAACGCATTGAGGAACTCCTCATCGCCAAGCTCAACGACAGGCCGCGCGACTACACGGCCTTCTTCAAAGCGTTTGGAACCCATTTCGCCAACGCCGTCACGTATGGCGGCATGGCCTATCTTGAAACCTTTATCGACACGAGCGAGAGCCAGACGAGCAGTGGCACCTCTGAAGAAATCAAGGGCAAGGTTTCAGGAACACTGGAAGACATTTTGAATATCGGCACGACCGGCGATTACAAGCAGTCGCACCGGGAGGAGATGCGCGAGTTGTTCTCCAATCAGCGAGCATGGTTCGACACCATCGGTGGTTCGATTTCCCAGTCCAACGGCTGGACACTCGCGCGCACCGAGGAGGTGCCTCTCCTCCTCGATCTGCGGCCGATCCATACGCTTCTTGGCCCCACGTTCTTCGATGATCCCCTCATCTGGCAGGAACTGCGGCCGGAGATGGCCGACGCCCTTACACGCTATGCCAATGCCTGGGCCGAGCTTTCGCGCGCTTGGGCGGCCTCGGTGCCCGGCAATCGCGCAATTCTCGACGCGGGCACACGCAACCTTGACTGCACAGGTGCAGGCTGCGTCGAGCCATGATGGATCGTCTCGTGGCCCAGTGTTTCGTGCGTCGGTCGAGAGCGGGGATAGCAGCCTTTCTCGCCATTTGCGCCGTGTCCGTGTGGACTTTCCATGCCCACGCTTTGACGCCATGGTCCGCGCCTGAAGGGCGCAGCGTTGTGATTTGGGCAAACGACGATAACGACGACGACAGCGCGTCGTCGACCGGCGGCGATATCGAGACGGATGGGGAGGATAGCACCGGCTTTGGGAGCTTCCCTGACGCCGATTCTGACGACGATGTCGACTTCGGGCAGCTTCCTGCACTGAGCGAGGGGGACGCACCGTCCGAGGATGATGAGGCGACCCGCCTGCTGGAGCGCCTCGACGACATTGAGCAAGAGGCAATGTTCTACCTCGCTCAAGCGCGACAACTTCGGGATGCCGTCCGCAGGGAAGGGCCCACAAGGGAGAACATGCTGGCGTTTAACCAGGCCTTCAGCAATCTCGAACAGTTGGATATCCTCGCGGACCGCGCCACGGAAAGGCTTGCCGAACTTCAAAACGCAGGCACCATCACTGACGACAACGCCAACACTGATGACGACGACAGCGACGACGAGGATGCCGACCGGGACGACCGTGTTGCCAACGACAACGCGCTGCCGCCCGGCGCTGATGCAAATGTTGCTCCCGCCGAAGACGAGCATGACACCCGCGCACCACTGGTGCCGCGACGCATCGCGCCGTCCGCTCCAGCAGCAGACGACGCGGACAATGCCGATGCTGTGGACGATCCGGCGGCACTCAGCACGGATGCACTCATTGAGCGGATAGAGGACAGACGGAATGATGCCATTTACTTCTCCCGTCTGGCGGACGCGCTGGAAAACGACAACACCGAGGGTGCCGAGGCGCGTGCGAGGCAGCTGCGCGCGCAAGCGGGCGAAGCGCTGCGCGAACGAAATGCTCTGCACGGAGAGCTTTCAGATCGCATTTCAAGGATGCGTGAGGAGGTTGCCGACCGCGCGGATGGCGCCGAGCTGCCGCCAGAATCCGATGGCACCGTGGCGACTGACGAGGATCACGAGAGCGTTGCGGCCCTAGGGTCCTCCACACAGGCCGAGGGCGCGCGGGCGAGCGATGCTGACGACGACGCTGACGCCCCCGACGCCGACGCCTCCGACGCCGACACGCAAGAGCGCACCGATGAGGCCGCCGACAGCGATTTGGACACTGAGCGCGGCGACATCGCTCGCTAACCGTCGCCCGCATCTGTGCCGATCGATCTCGGGCAAAGATGCGATGCCGAAACAGCCTTGGTCGGTGGCATGGCGCCTTCGCGCGCTTGTCCAATTCCACCATAGGCGCAAACCGCCCAGACCACATCGTGGTGGGCGCTCACCAGGCGATGGACGCCATGATGCCCAACCACGCACGAGCCATTTTCAAGACATGCGGCTACGAACCAAAATAATCAGTAACGGGCTTAAGTCTCCACCATGAGTCATTTGCGCGAAATCCGGGGAAATAAGTCTAGAGAGCATCATCGGCTCGGGTGGATTTGTCTCATCCGATCAAAACGGCTCTCGATCAAATAAGTAGAGCATCTTATCTGGATCTGAGAAGACCCAGGATGCTGCAGGGCGGCAAACACTTCAGTCGCCAAAAATCTAAGTAACCGCATGTGACCATGGCTCAATGGTATGATAGGGCCCTCGGTCGTTGATGCGCCCAGCTAAGCCGGCACTGGTGAAACGCCCAGCGAGCTTGTGCATCTTTTGCGTTGTGTGGGCTTTTGCGAACCCATGGCATGTGGTGGTGGTCGGCACTATTCCTGAACGGGCCGAGTGGCCTCTCATGCCGAACGGCAAGAAGCGAGGATCCGTGGACGAAAACTGGGACGCATCGGGACCGGCAACACTTGCCGACGTCGCTAGGAGGGCGAACGTTGCCAAATCGACGGTGTCGCGCGCGCTGAGCAATGACCCAACGCTCAACATCCGCGAGGAAACGCGGGCGCGAATTAAAGCCGTTGCTGCGGAACTGCAGTACGTGCCGAACCCGACGGCGCGGAGCCTGCGCCTTTTACGGTCCTGGTCCCTGGCCTTCGTGGTGCCGGAGCTCGACAACCCCGTCTTTGGGCAGACCATCGAGGGCGCACATCGCGCGGCGGTGGAGCGCAACTACTCGATGCTCATTGCAAAGATCGACGCCAGCGAGCCGTACCAGGATTTCGGTCAGCGCCTCGTGCTTGGCAGCCGCGTTGACGGGATCCTCCTCAACACCGTGCAGTACCCGGCCGTCCTGAAGGACCTTAAGGCCCTGAATGCCAAGGTGGTTCTTGTTAACCGGCGCAGCGGCGACGAGAACGAGCACAGCGTCATGCTGGACAATGCCGGCGGCGCGGTCATGGCGGTTGCGCATCTTGTCGGGCTCGGCCACCGCAAGATCGCCTACATCGCCGCACCGCCCGTCACAAGCGTGAGCAAAGAGCGGCTTGCCGGATACCGGCGCGGGCTGGCTGCGGCCGGTCTTCGCTACAACAAAGCGCTCGTTGCCGAATGCGAGCCCAGCGCGGGCGCGGCCGAGGCGGCAGCGCGCGCGATGCTTGCCTGTGATCCGGCCCCCACCGCAGTCGTCGCCTGGAACCTTGCCATTGCCGCCGGCGTGACACGTGCAGCCCTCAGCCTCGGCGTTCCCGTTCCAGAGGCTCTCTCGGTCATCGCATTGAACGATGCGGGCCCGGCAGAGATGATGACCCCGGCGATCACCGCCGTGCAGTTTCCCCTCTTCAGGCTCGGTTGGCAGGCCGCCAGCACGCTGATCGATCTCATTGAGGGACTTCCCGTCAGCAAGCAGCCGGCGGCGCTGCCGCCAATAAGCCTGCGTTGCCGGGAATCGACAGGGCCTGTCCCAAACGGCTGAACCGGATCCTCTCCCGCTAAACGTTGGCGAACGGTCGCACCGGCGGCGTCCTCGTTGCCGGTTCGGCCAAGACCTCGACGGGGTGGTGGCAGGCGAAGCGACCACCGCGACCGGTCTCGCGCCATGGCGGCGCTTCGGTGTCGCAGACCGAACCGATCTTACGTGGGCAGCGGTCAGCGAAGCGGCAGCCAGCGATGGCCTCGCCCTGGTTCGTGACAGACCCTGAGAGGCGCACGCGGTTGCTTCCCGTGCTGCCCAGTGTCGGCACGGCAGAGATAAGCGCCTCTGTGTAGGGGTGATGCGGCGGCTTGCCGAATTCGCTCGCCGGCCCGAATTCGACGATGGCGCCGCGATACATCACAGCGACATGGTCGGAGAGATGCCGCACCACCGAGAGGTCGTGGGAGATGAAGAGGTAGGCGAGGCCGAGCTCGTCCCTAAGGTCCGCCAAAAGGTTGAGGATCGAGGCCTGAACCGAGACGTCGAGCGCGGAGACCGCTTCGTCGCAAATCACCACCTTCGGCCGTGGTCCGAGCGCGCGGGCAATGCCCACCCGTTGCTTCTCCCCGCCGCTCATTTCGTGCGGGTAGCGGTCGAGGTAGCTCGTCGAAAGCTGCACCATATCGAGCAGGCGAGCGATTTCCTTGTCCAGCGCGCTGTCACCATGCCCAAACAGCTTGAGGGGCCGGGCGATGATCTGGCGTACCGTCTTGCGGGGATTGAGGGAGGAATCGGGATTCTGGAACACCATTTGCGCGGTACGCGCGATGGCGCGACGCGCCTCTGACCCTTTGGCAACGACAGGGCGTCCCTCGATCTCGATGGTGCCTGCGTCGGGCGTGATGAGGCCCACAAGACAGCGTCCCAACGTGGACTTTCCGCATCCGCTCTCGCCGACGAGCCCAAGGGTCTCGCCGGCATGAATTGTCAGCGACACGCCGTCCACAGCGCGCAGCCGCTCGGGCTCGTAGCGGATGGAGAGGCCGCCGGACACCGAAAGGCGCAGCGCACGGAGCCCATCGAGCTGGGTGAAGGCGTGGGACACGTTCTGTGCGGTGAGGATCGGCGGTCCCCCGGCATCGACCCGGGCCGCCTGTCGCATGGCGCTCGTCTCTTCTGCCAACGGTCCTGTGAGCGCGGGGGCCTTGAAGCAGCGGCTGACCTGTCCCCCTCCCATGGGCACTAGGCTTTGCGGCTGCGTGCAGCGGCTCTCCGCGAAACCACAACGGGGCCGGAAGAGGCATCCTTCGATGGACTGGGTAAGGTCCGGCAGTCGCCCCGGAATGCTGGCGAGCTCTCCTTTGGGAGCGTCCATGCGCGTCATCGAGGCGAGGAGCTTCTTTGTGTAGGGGTGCGCCGGGTCCGTGAAGACGCGCGCCTTTGGCCCGTACTCCACCACCTGACCCGCGTAGAGCACGCACACATCGTCCACCACGCGCGAGATGACGCCCAGATTGTGGCTGATGAAGATCATCGAGAGGTCGCGCTCATCGCGCAGGTTTTCCAGGAGGTCCAGGATTTGCGCCTCGATGGTCACATCGAGGGCCGTGGTCGGCTCGTCCAGGATCAGAAGGTCAGGATCGCCGGCCAAGGCGGCGGCAATCAGCGCGCGCTGCTTCATCCCGCCCGACAGGGCGTGCGGGTAGGCACGCAGCGTGCCCTTCGGATCGGGGATGCCAAGTTCATCCAGCAGCCCGAGTGCTTGGTGCTGCGCCGACCCCTTGTCGAGCTGCCTGTGCAGCATCAAGGTTTCCGTGAGCTGCCGTCCGACTGTGAGCGCAGGGTTCAGCGACGTGAACGGATCTTGCAACACAAGCCCGATGCGGCGACCACGCAGCGTCGGCCAGGCCGCCGGTGGAAGCGCGAACAGGTCGATGCCATCAAACAACGCCCGGCCGCCCGCGATCCGCGCCGCGCCGCCCAGAAGGTTCATCAACGCAAGCGCCAAGGTGCTCTTGCCCGACCCGCTCTCGCCGACAACGCCCACCGCGCGGCTGCGCTCAAGGGAGAAGCCGACGCGGTCGAGCGCACGCAGCGGGTGATCCCCCTCGCCATAGTGCACCGAGAGATCTTCCAGGACGAGGAGGGGGTCGCTCATGGCCGCACCTTCCGCATCCGCGGGTCAAGCCGCTCGCGCAGACCATCGCCAAAAAGGTTGATGGCGATGACGGTGAGGATCAGCGCAATTCCGGGCGCGACCGCGATCCAAGGCGCCTGGGAGAGGAACGGTCGGCCCTCCGCGATCATCAGCCCCCAGTCGGAGGCTGGCGGTTGCACGCCGAGGCCGAGGAAGCTGAGCGCGGCGCCGAGCAGGATGGCGAACGTGACCCTCAGCGCCGCCTCCACGATGATCGGCGGCCAGGCGTTGGGCAAGATCTCCACGAAGAGGACGTACCAGTCCCCTTCCCCACGCGATCGGGCGGCCTCGATGAATTCCTGCGCACTGAGCTCCAGCGTGACGCTGCGGGTCAGGCGCACGATGATGGGCACGTAGATGAGCCCGACGGCTGCGGCCGTCTTCCAGATGTCGGGCGTCATCACCGCGAGGATGAGAAGGCCGAGCATGATCGGCGGGATGGAGATCATGACGTCCACCGCCCGCATGATCGTCTCTTCGCGCCAGCCGCGGAAGTAACCGGCGAAGAGGCCAAGTGGCACGCCGACGGCAAGGCTGATGAAGGTCGCGCTAAGGCCCATGAAGAGCGACAGGTGGGTGCCGCGCATGACGCGGCTCAGAACATCGCGCCCGAACTCGTCGGTGCCGAACCAGTGCTCAGCGCTCGGCGGTGCGAAGCGCTGCATGATCTGCATCTCATCGTAGGGGTAGGGCGTCCAGATGATGCCGATAAGAGCAATGACCGCGACAACGGCAAAGCCAGCCGCACCCCAGACGAGCGTTGCCGGAGAGCGTCGCGCCCTGCGCCTGGGTGGCGCTATGGGAGCGGGCGTTTCCAAGGGGTCCGCCGCATCAGCCATGGACGGCCCGCCCGTAGCGGATGCGCGGGTTCATGACCGCGTAGAGGATGTCGGCAAGAAGGTTCGCCATGGCATAGACGACAGTCACCACGATCATGCAGGCCTGGATCAATGGGATGTCGAGCTGCTGGATGCCGAAGACGAGCAGGCGCCCGAGTCCAGGATAGGAGAAGATGGTTTCCACTACGACGATACCGCCCATCAGAACGCCGACATCGATGGCAAGGACGGTGATGGTGGGGAGGAGCGCATTGGGCAGCGCATGGCGACGCACCACGCGGCCCTCCGGCAGACCGCGGGCCCGGGCGGCGAGCACATAGGGGCTGTTCATGACCTCCAGCATGCTGGAGCGCGTGAGCCGCGAGATATGCGCGACGAGGCCGAGGATCAGCGCAATCACCGGCAAAATGAGGTGCTCGGCCCACGGGAAGAAACCGTTCTCCAGGGACGTATACCCAGTGGCTGGCAGCCAATTCAGCGTGCCGGCGAAGACGATGATCAGAACGATACACCAGAAGAATTCCGGCACCGCGAGGACGATGTAGGTGCTGACCGACACCGCGTGATCGCTCGCCTGCCCGTGGCGCACGGCGCTGTAAATGCCGAGCCAGATGCCGATGATGGACACGAAGATGAGTGAGATCAGCGCAAGGACGGCTGAGTTTGCGACGGCCTCCCAAAGGATCGGTGCGATGGGCCGTTCCATGATGAGCGATGTGCCGAAGTCGAGCTGCACGATGCCGGAGACCCATCGCCAGTATTGAACGTACCAGGGATCGTTGAAGCCGAGCTTTTCTTCAAGCGCTGCCACCTGCTCCAGCGACGCAAAGTCGCCCAGGATGAGGTAGGCGACGTTGCCCGGCATGATCTGCGTGATGAGGAAGATGATCAGCGACATCGCCGCGACGATGCCGAACACGTAGAACAGTCGCTGCACGAGATAGGCGGTCATCAGGTGCGTCCCTCACGCGGCACACCCTGACCCGCGGCTGCCACGGGTCAGGGTGTGCCGGAGTTTACTGTCCGATGGCCGCGTTTCTAAGGTCCATCCACAGGTAGGGATGTGTCGTGTAGCCCTTCAGATCGTCGCGGTAGGCGGTGGCGAAATTTTTGGAGTACATGACAACGCCGGGGACCTCTTCCAAAAGCAGCTCTTGGAACTCGTGATAGATCTGCTGAAGTTCTGCTTTGTCGGTGGTCTTGCGCGCCCGCTCCAGGATTTCGTCCATCGCATCGCTCTTGTAGTGCCACATGCGCGAGTTCCATGACCCCGTGCTGTGAAACCAGGGATAGGTGGAGGTGTCGAGCGTTGGACGGGCGAAGTAGCCATCCATGTAGAACGGTGCCTGCCCGCTCACCGTCGCGCCGTAACGGTTGTAGGGCACGCGCTCCACGTTTGCTTCGATGCCGACGGCTTTCAGCATCTGTTGCAGCGCGACAGCCGATCGCTCGCGAGTCGGGCGTCCGACGGGTGCGTGGATGGTGATCTCGAGTCCGTCCGCATAGCCCGCCTCGGCAAGCAGTGCCTTGGCCCCTTCGATGTCGGGCTCAAAATCGATGTCGCCTTTGAAGAATTCATGATTGGGCGGGATCGGCGAGTGCGTTGCCGCACCGTGACCGAACACGGCGAAGTCGACGAGCTCGGGCTTGTTGATGGCCTTCAGCACCGCCTGGCGCACGCGCACGTCGTTAAAAGGCGGCTTTTCGTTGTTGAGAACGAAGCCATCCCAGGTGGCAGTGGATTTCTGGTCGACGACAACGCCATCCGCAGACTGAAGCTCTTCGATGGCCTCCAGCGGAAGGTTCCAGATGAGGTCGACGTCACCGGCCCTCAGCGCTGCGATCTTGGCCGCGTCCTCCGGAATGATGCGCAGCTCAAGGCGATCGAGCTTCGGCAGACCGTCCTCCCAGTAGTCCTCGAACTTCGTCAGCACCACCTTGTCGCCGGGTTGGTAGCTCTCGAACTTGAAGGGCCCTGTGCCGGACGGCTCGTTGGAAAGCTCTTCGAGCGTGCGGTCGGATGGGATGATCTTGAGCTGCCGCTCGATCATCAGGTCGGCCCAGCCGCCATAAGACTCCTTCAGCGTGAATTTGACCGTGTAATCGTCGACCGCCTCCATGCTTTCGATGAGGCCAGCGTGTGAGGCCGCGCGCGAGCCGGTGTCGGGGTCGCCGATGAGCTCGAAGGTGCGGATCACATCGTCCGCCTTCAGCTCCTTGCCATGGTGAAACATCACCCCTTCACGCAGCTTGAAGGTCCACTCCGTCGCGTCCTCGCTCACCTCCCAGCTCTCGGCGAGCTCGGGCTGGAACTCCAGGTCTTCGTTGATCCTGACCAGGCCGTTATACATGAGGTTTGCGAGGATATATTCTTCGCCGATGGTCGATTTCGCCGGCCATAGGTTGTTTGGATTGGTGTTCAGCGTTGCGGTCAGTGCATCCTGCGCGATGACCGGTCCGGCGAACGCGACACTGCTCGCCAGGATGATGGCTCCGATTAGCTTCTTCATCTGATCACCTCCTTATGGGGATCGTGACGTGACGGTCCGCGTGGCGCGGATCCGTCAGGCGGATTCATGGATGGATCGAAGTTTGCCGCGGGGCTGTCTGGGGCGATCGCTCTGGCAAGGTACATGTCGACCATGGGACGGTACGTGTCCCAGAGGAAACGCAGGACGCCAATGGCATTCGGGTCGAGGTCGACGCGCAGGTCGACGAGCGGGAAGGTTTCCTCGCCGACGACGAAAAGGACGGCGGACTTTTCCTGCTTGAACTCGCCCCCTGCGGCCTTGCCCGCCTCAAGCCCCGCCATAAGGCGCTCCGCGAGGGGCTCGTCCGGCCGCAGGTTGAAGCCCTCGACCATTGCCGGCAGCACGTCGTCGTTGCGCAAGATGTTGCCGACCGCGATGACGCCGTCACCTTCGGCAGCGCCGTGGATGGAGGCGATCACGCTGCCATGGAACGCGGCTGTGTTCCCGAAGCGATCCACCGCGGCAAGTTGTCTGCGCTCAATGTGTGGGTCACCCGAAGTGGTGAGCGCTGTGATGACGTCGCCCGCGCGCCGGCCTTCCTTGAGGAGCGCGATCCCCTTCGGCCCAAGGCGTGGGTCGGTCTGATGCTGTGTCAGCATGATCCCAACGCCCGCCAGGGCGAAGGGCACCCGCGAGCCCACAGCGATGGACGATGTGGTGACCGCCGCGCCGAACTGCCCCGTTCTGCGGCACATGCCGGCGATCGAGTAAGTCATGGCGCGCCGTCCGTCAGGTAGTCGAACGCGGTGAGCGCATGGGTCTTCACCACATGCATCACGTCGTCGATGCGCACGTGCTCGTCCGCGCGGGCCATGTTGGTTGCCGGCACGCCATAAAGGAAGGACGGGACACCGTGACTGCGGAAGTGCTTGCAGTCCGATGCGCCAAGACTTGGGATCGGCAGCACGCCCGGCCGTCCGAGTGCCGCCGCATTGCGCTGGATGAGCTGCACGAGAGGGTGTGAGGGTTCGCTGTAGGTGGACGGATTGCTCGCCGCCTCCTGCACCTCGAGCGTCGCCTCGGGAAAGTCGGTCAGGACGCGCTCGATCTCAGCAAGGACAGTGCTGCGGTCAAGGCCGATGGGGAGGCGGATGTCCACCTCCATGCGCGTTTGGCTCGGGATGATGTTTACCTTCACCCCGCCGTCCACGACACCGTAATTCACCGTCACGCGCTCAACGATGTCTGCCGTGCCCTCTCCCATGGCGTCATCGATTTGGGCGCGGATCTCTGGCTTCATGATGAGCTCGGCGAGGGCGGCCGGGGTCTCGGGCGTCATCTCCATCAGACCGTCGAGGCGATGCATGAGCCTTCCGGCGATGCGGTTCGGATTGGCGCTCTTATTGGGGTAGGCGCCGTGGGCGCCGGGCGCGCGGATCATAATGGTGATCCGAAGGGTTCCCTTCTCGCAAAAGCGCACGGTGCTCGGCGCGCTGGGCTCGCCGTTCAGCATCGCATCGCCACGCACCTCATCGGCAAATTCTTCCAGAAGATAGACCGCGCCCCATCGCCCGCCCGTCTCCTCGTCAGAGACAGCGGTGTAAGTGAGCCGGCCTCTCAGATGTTCTTTGAGGCGGTGGAGCATCACATAGGTAACCGTTGAGGCGATGGTTCCTGTCTTCATGTCGGTTGCGCCTCGGCCCCACACCGCGCCGTCCGCAACGGCGCCGCTCCAAGGCGGGTGCTGCCACGTCTCGCCTGGGGTGACCGGAAAGACGTCGATGTGGCCATTGAGGACAAGATGCGATCCGGCCGCCGCGCCGTCGAAGCCCCCGAGGATGTTGGGCAGGCTCTCGTGCGCGCCGACCACGCGATGGGGCGCACCATGGTCGTTGAGGTAGTCCGTCAGCACCGCCGTCGCCTCGCGCGTGTCGCCAGGCGGATTGGGGGATGGGGCGGCGACGAAACGGCTGAGGAGCGCGATGATGGCGTCGCGATCGCCCTCGATATCGGCGAGGAGCTGATCGCGCACCGCGCTCACGCCACCGTCCTCGCGCCGGTCTCGCTTACCCTGGCGCGGGCGTAGGCCACGATGGCGCGCGCCAGGCTGGCAAGGTCCTCGCGCAGTTTATCGAAGGTCTCGCCCCTTTGGAACGTCTCCTCGTCCATGTAGAGCGCGCGGTTGAGTTCGATCTGCAGGCTATGGATGCCGTTTGCGGGATCGGCGTGCTTCCGGATCGCCTCGGCGCCGGCGTAGTGCTTGTTGTGCGTCACCTCGTAGCCGAGGTTGCGCATCGTCTCGCGCACCACCTCGACGAAGCCGGGCTCGCAGGTGGCACCGTTGCGGTCTCCAATGTCGACCTGCGAGCGTGCCGTGCCGGCATCCACGGTCGCCTGTCCGCCGATGGACGCCATGCTGTGACAGCTGATGTGATAGGCAAGGCCGTGGGTGTCGCGATGGTGTTTGAGGAGGCCCGCAAGTTCATTGTGGTAGGGCCAGTAGTAGGCCTCGATCCTATTCTTGACGTCAGCCACGGAAAGCTTTGCGTCGTAGAGAGGCACATCGCCCGTGCCGCAGACGGAGTGGATGAGGCCGATGCCGAGCGCACTCTTTTGCGTAGGCTCCAGCGCCTGCGGCCACGCGCCGTCGATGAGGTCGGCGTCAATATCGAGCTCATGCCGGTTTGCGTCGATGAAAGCGTTGGGGAACGTGGCATACAGAAGCTGCGCCCCTGCCGCAGGCGCGTCCGCGTAAAGCTCCTCCAGATACATTGAGATGGACCGGTGGACCGCATCGAACCGCGCCGACGGTCGGAAATGGCGCGGGTAGTCGGCCCCACTGCGCGGAATGTCGAACACGATGGGGGCGCATGCGCCTGGCGGATCCATGCGCCACAGCACCCCAGGATGGTGTTTTGACACGACAAATTCTTGCGTCACGGCAACTCCAATGGATCGCCCAGAGACGTGTCGTCCTCCCCAAAACCTTAAAGGGAAAACGATATACTAGAATTGCCGATCGATATGTATTGTGTCAATGCCGCAGTGGCGCGGAACTTTTGTGCAATGGGCGGCGACCCGCGGAGGCGCCCATGCGGCGCGCAAACCTCGGCGGCGTGGAACAGGACAAGGGGCGCATGATGCAGTGGGACGCCTTGTGGCTTGATGGGCCCCTCGCGACGATGGTGGAGGGCGGTGCCCCCTACGGTGCGGTGCACGATGGCGCGCTTGCCGTGAAGGACGGCCGGATCGCCTGGGTTGGCGTGCGGTCAGAGCTCGAGGGCCGCGCACCAGAGACGCTGGCACGCAAGGTCTATCGGCTCGATGGGCGCTGGCTCTTGCCGGGCCTCATCGATTCACACACGCATCTGGTCTTTGCAGGAACGCGCAGCCGCGACTTCGAGATGCGTCTTGAAGGGGCCGATCGTGCAGCCCTTTATGCTGCAGGATGCGGCATCCCTGCCACTGTTTTCGCCACACGCGCTGCCACCTTCGACGACCTCGTGATCAGCACCCTGGAACGCCTTGACAAGCTGATCGGCGAAGGGGTCACCACCGTTGAAATCAAGTCGGGCTATGGGCTCGACCTGGAAACCGAGCTGAAGCAGCTCCGCGCGGCACGCGAGGTGGGCACGCGCCGTCCGACCAGCGTCGTCACAAGCTTCCTAGGGATGCATGGAATGCCGCCGGACGCCGCTGGCGACGCAGATGCCTACGTGCGCTTCGTATGCGAAGAGGTTTTGCCCGAGGCGGTTGCCGAGGGGCTCGTGGACATTGTGGATGGCGGCCTTGAGCGGGTGGCCTTCGAAACGCGGCAGATGAGCCGCGTTTGGCAGAAGGCGCTCGCCCTCGGAAAACCGATCAAGGCCCATGCCGATCAATATGCTGACTCCGATGGAGCCCGCACCGTCGCAGGGTTCGGCGGCCTTTCCGCGGACCACCTTGAGTGCGTCTCTCGTGCCGGCGTTGAGGCCATGGCCAGTGCCGGCACCATCGCGACCATGCTGCCGGGCGCCAACTACATGCTGCGTGACACGAACAAGCCGCCCGTCCACTGGTTTCGCGAGTGCGGTGTCCCGATGGCGGTTGCCACCAACGCCAACCCGGGGAGCTCGCCGACACTCTCCCCCACGCTGATGATGAACATGGCCTGCCAGCTCTTCCACATGACCGCGGAGGAGGCGGTCGCCGGCTTTACCCGCAATGGTGCCAAGGCTTTGGGGCTCGGCAAAACCCACGGAACGCTTGAGGTGGGTAAGGTGGCCGACCTTAGCGAGTGGCGCGTGGAGCGGCCTGCGGAACTCGCCTATTGGCTCGGCGCCGGCAGCCGCTGCACCCGTGTGATCAAAGACGGCAACGTCGCCTTGGAGCGAACGACGCTGTAGCGCGCATCCATCCCATTGCCGTCATCCCGCGCTCAGATAGTCGTAGGCTGACAGGGCGTGAGCGCGCAACACGTGGTGGAACTCGTCGAGCGTCACATGCTCGTCGCGCTGGCCCATGGACACCGGCGATGGGCCGTAAAGATACGCATTCACCCCCGCCCAGCGCCAATAGCGGGCGTCCGAACCACCCAGCGAGATCATGGGCGCGGGACGCAGACCCATCAGCGCCTCGACGTTGTCCTGTAGGATCGTCACCATGTCCGACGACGGCGCGCAGACGCTGGAAGGATACGTGTGCCATACGTGTTCGCTCGCCGTGACCTCCGGGTAATCGGCAAGGATCCCGTCGATCTCGCCTTGCACGCGCGCCTTGTCGATCCCGATGGGAAGGCGAATGTCCACCTCCATGTGGCACTCGTCCGGCAGAACGTTCACCTTGAGGCCGCCGCGCAGAACGCCGATATTGACCGTCACCCGCTGCACCACCTCCGCGGCGCCAGCGCCCAGGCTTGCATCGATGGCTTCGGCAACGCCGGGTGCAGCGAGTGCGCTTTGGATGTCCTGCGGCACACTCGGCGCCAGTGCTTCAAGACGCTGGAGCTCCGCACCGAGCCGGATCATGATCTTATTGGCGCTCTGACTGAGGTGCGGGTAGGCACCGTGCGCGCCGTTGGTACGCGCGGTGAAGGAGAGGCGCAGCGTTCCCTTCTCGCCAAAGCGCAGCGTATGCACCCCGCTCGGCTCGCCGCTCAGCATGCAGTCACCGAGCACGGCGTCCTTGTGGTTCTCCATGAGATAACGTGTGCCCCAGCGCCCACCCGTCTCCTCGTCGGACACTGCGGTGTAGGTGAGGCGGCCGCAAAGGCTGTCCTTCAGGCGATGAAGATAGCGAAAGGCGAGGAGGAGGGAGGCGGTGCCGCACTTCATGTCCGCAACGCCTCGGCCATAGATGCACCCGTCTTCCACAGCACCGCTGAAGGGATCGCGCTCTCCTTCACTCGCCTCCTTAGCCGGAAAGACATCGATATGGCCGTTCAGCACCAGATGCCGCCCTTCGCTGCGGCCTTCGAACGTGGCGAGGATGTTGGGCATAGCCTCTTGCGGCGCGATTGTTTCCACGTCGAGCGCCGCGCCATCAAGGGCTGATATGAGGACGGCGGCCGCATCGCGCGTGTCGCCGGGCGGGTTGGGCGAGGCCGCACGCACGAAGCGGCTGAGGAAGGCAACGTTCGCCTCCCGGTCGTTGTCGATCCAGGCGAGGAGCTTTGCCCGGTCGGCCTCTTGAGCCCGGGTGCGTGCGCTCATGCCACCACCGCCTCGACGTCGATCTCCACAAGCATCTCTGGCGCGGCGAGCCCATCGACGACGAGACCTGTGCCGACGGGGAAGACACCGCGCAAATGCTCACCGACTGCACGGTAGACGGGGGTGCGAAATGCCCGATCGGTGAGGTACGTGGTCACCTTGCAGATGTCCGACATCGACCCCCCGGCCTCCTCAAGGAGGGTGCGCACGTTTTCCATCGCCTGGTTGGCTTGCGCCGCTGGATCGCCGTTGCCGACGAAGGTTCCGTCGAGTGTATGGCCCGTCTGGCCGCGCAGAAAGATCCTGTCGCCTGCGCGCACGGCCATGCAAAAGCGCGCATCCAGCTTCTGGTTGTCAGGGTACCAGTCCCGCGTCTGGAACTTTCTAAACCGTTGGTGCGGAGTCCCCTTCGACAGCACCACAGCCATGTCCACCTCCACGAGGATCTCCGGCCGTGCGAATGCGCGCACGATGAGCCCTGTGGAGGCCGGGTGAACATCGCCGAAGTGTCGGCCGAGCACCGGATAGACCGCCTCACGATAGGCACGGTCGGCAATATAGACGCGCAACTTGCACACATCCTCAAACCCGCTGCCGGCCTCTTCGAGCAGAAAGCGCGCATTTTGTAAGGCAAGCTCCATCTGCGCTGCCGCATCCTCGGCCGCGTAGCCGGTGGAGGCCATGCCGCTCCCGTCGAGCTTGCTGCCCGTCTGGCCTCGCAAGTAGATCTCGTCTTGGGTCTTCACGACCATGCAGGTCGTCCAGTCAAAGCCTTGGCCGTACCAGTTGCGCGTCGACAAGGGTCTGATCCGCTCGTGGTCCTTTGCAGGATCCGCCGGCACGACCGCCTCGATATCGATCTCGACATCCATGTGAGGCAAAGCCAGTGCGTTGACCACAAGCCCAGTGCCTGCCCGCGGGATCCCGGCAAGGTGTTTTTCAACTGTGGCGTACACCTCGGGCCGGTACGCCCTGTCGGTGAGATAGGTCGTCACTTTGCAGACATCGCCAAGCTTGGAACCCAATTCCTCCAAGAGGACGGCCGCGTTCTTCATGGCGACATCGGCCTGTGTGGCCGGATCGCCGTGCCCCACGAGCGTCTGGTCGAAGTCAAATCCGGTGACGCCGCGCAGGAAGATGCGCTGGCCTGCACGCACGCCCCAGCACATGTCGTTGTCGAGCTCGCCGCCCGGGTAGACGTCACGCGTGTTGAACTTGCGAATGCGTCGGTGGGCCATGGATTCCTCACTTGGCAGCTTGCATGACGGACAGCGCCAGTTAAACATAGGAAATCGATTTTCCAAGCGACGATCGCGTATGGACCTCCGACGCGATCGCGCGCTAGCGCTCGGAGTGGCTAATGCTCCTTGAGAACGCCCTGGTCCTGACCTTGGATGAGCAACGCTCTGTCCTGGAGGGCTCAACTGTTGCCGTGGTCGACGGGCGGATCGATGCGATCGGCGACACCAGCACACTGCGCGAGCGCTATCCGGACCTTGAACGCGTCGACCTCTCCGGCAAGGCGCTGCTGCCGGGCTTCATCAACTCGCACACGCACACCGTCCTCACCGTTCTGCGCGGCACCGTGGAGGATATGGCCGGCGACGCGGTCTACGGGTTCATGTCCCCGATCAGCTTCGCCATGACGGCAGACGAGCGGGCCGCGATGGCAACCCTTGGGTGCCTTGAGGGCATCAAGTCAGGTTGCGCCACGATGGTCGACCCGTTCCGCCACGTGACGAGTTACGCCGACGCGATGGTCGCCACCGGGCTGAGGCTTTACCTCGCGGAAAATGCCGCGGACGCGCGCACACTTGAGATCCGCCACGGTCGCTACACCTACGACCGCGAATGGGGCCAACCCTTTCTCGACCGCACAGAAGACCTTATCGCGCGCTATCACGGCGCAGCGGGCGGACGGGTCAAGGTGCAGATCTCCGCCCATGCACCCGACAACTGCTCGCCCTGGATGCTGGCCGAGCTCAATGCGCTTGCACGAAAGCATGATCTTCGGCGAACCGTGCACCTGTCCCAAAGTCCTGGCGAGGTGGCGCAGGTTCGCGCCGCCCACAACGCGACCTCGGCAGAATACCTTGATAGGAACGACTGGCTGGGTGACGACGTCGTTGCCGCCCACTGGACGTTCTGCACCGAAAGCGACATCGCCCTTCTGGCCGATCGCGGCGTCCACTTCGCACACTGCCCCGCCAACTCCTCCCGGAGGGGACCCCACAAGGTGCGCGCCGATCTCATCATCGATCACGGCGTCAACGTTGCTTTGGGCACCGACAACATGACCGAGGATATGTTCCAGGCCATGAAGATCGGCAGCATCGTCCACCGCGGCGCTTTCGGCGGCGGCGTGCGACCGAACCCTCAGGACCTTCTTGATGGGGCCACCCGCAATGGCGCGATCGCGCTTGGCGAGCTTGATCGGCTCGGCACGATCGAGACCGGCAAACACGCCGACTTTACCGTTCTTGACCTTGCGAACCCGACGCTGTGTCCTGCCATCAACCTTGTCGCCAACATCGTCCACTACGGGACGCCGGAGGCGGTGTGCGCCGTGATTGTCGGCGGCGAGTTCGTCATGCGCGACCGCAAGGTGCTGACGCTCGACGAAGCGACCGTCGTGAGGGACGCGCAAGCCGCGGCGGAGGCCGCCTGGCGCCGCCTCCTCGGCTCTGAGCCAAACCTCAAGGCGCCCGCGACCACGCGGCCGATATTTTGAGCCAGAGCCTACCGCAGGGGCAGGCTGATCGGCGCAATTTCTTCGGCGCTGCGATGGAGAAAGTCGTGCGTGGGTACCGCGTCGATCATGCGTTGCTGCGCCTCGGCAAGTCGGTGGGCAGCGTCCAGCCGGTCGAGCGTCAAAACCGTACCGTTCCGGACCACCTGGTGACCGTCCACGAAGACGTCGCGCACGGCCCGCTCGGCAGCCGTGTAAAGGAGGCTGCGCAGAGGATCGCGCGCCGGGATCATCCCCTCATCATCAAGATCCACCAAGACGATGTCAGCGCGGGCGCCCTCCACAAGCTTGCCAAGATCGTCCCGCATCACCGCTTTTGCGCCACCCACCGTGGCTGCGAAAAGCACTTCGCTAGTGGTCACCGCACTGATGTCGGCCGCAGCGACCCGCGCCATGATGAGAGCGTTGCGCATCTCTTCCAAGATGTTGTGGGGCGACACGTCCGTCCCAACGCACATGTTGACCCCGGCGCGCGCGTAGCGGCCAAAGTTTTCAAGCTGGATGCCGTAGCGCCAGACGGGTGTCGGGCAGTGCGCGACGGATGTGCCGGTGTCCGCCAAAAGGGCGACATCGCGCGCCGGCTCGCGGTTCAGCCAGGAGTGATCGTCCACGAAGATCGCGTGGGCGATGATGCAATCGGGCCCAAGCAGGCCCATCTCCGCGGCAAATGCGATCGGCGAAGCACCGTGCCGCGCGGCAACTTCGCTGATCTCTGCCATGCTTTGGGCCGCGTGGGTGGTGATGGGTACCCCGCGCTCTCGGGCGGCGGCGATGGCGTCCTTGAAGAGGTCGACAGAGCACGTCTCGATCTGCGCCGGATAGACAACGCCGGAAAGGCGGCCGGAGGGATGCTGCGCGAAGCGGTCGATAAGGGCGAGGGCGCTCTCAAAGTCGCGCCGCCCCGCACCTTCGTCCCAGTCGAAATGCAGCTTGAAATCTTCATCGAGCCGCCACGCCGCGGAGCGAAAGCTCGGCGCAAGAAACGCGCGCAGGCCGCTCTTTGCGACAATGTCCGGCCACTCGGGGAACGGTGCGGTGAGATCGACGACGCTCGTCACGCCCGACTGGAGCATCTCCGCGTAGGCAACTTCAGCGGCAGCTTTGCGCCCCTCCTCGTCGAGCCGGAAAGCGAGGGTCCGCTCGTAAAGGCCGCTGTTGGACATCTTGCTGAGGCCGTGCTCCTCGCGGATCCCTTTAAAGCCGGGCTCAGTCGTCGGATGGGTGTGCGCGTCGATGAGCCCAGGCATCACCATGACGTCGCGCCCATCGATCTGGGTGTCGGCCTCGCCCTCAAAATCCGGGCCGACGTGGATGATGCGACCGTTGCTGAAGGCGATGTCGACGTCGCGGCGATAGACGTGGCTCTGCTCGGCTTCATCCCAAACGATCGCCCATGCGGCAGAGCGGATCAGCGTCGTTTCCTTCGGAGCGGAGGCGTTTGAGATGTCGAGCATGATCTGTCCCTTGTTTCACCAGAGCGCAGGAAAGTGGTTGCGCTGGCTGCGACAAAGCGTGCCAAACTGGCGCAGACAGGCCTGAAGGAGATTGGCACATGACCATCGACACTGTCTTCACAAATGCCATTCTGGCGGACGGACAAAGGGCCGAAATCGCGATCGATGGTCCGATGATCGCCGCGGTGGAGGCGGAAGGCGCCTTGCCTGCCGACCTGCCGCGGGTCGACCTTGGCGGGGCGTGTGCGCTGCCCGGTCTTGTCGACGGCCACATGCATCTGGACAAGACGCTGATGGGTCTGCCGTGGACGCCACACGCTGCTGGCCCTGACCGCATGAGCCGGATCGAGAGCGACAAGCACGTTCTTCCAAGCCTACCGCTGGATACCCAAAACCGCGCCGGCCACCTTGTGGAGCGCTGCGTGGCGAACGGCACGGCCCACATTCGCACCCACGTGGACATCGACCTTGAGGGCAAGCTCTCAAAGCTCGAGGCGGTGATGGAGGTGCGCGAGCGTTACGCCGACAAAGTGACGATCGAGATCGTCGCGTTCCCCCAAAGCGGGGTTTCGCGGCGACCGGGGACGCTCGATCTCCTCGAAGAGGCCCTTCGCATGGGTGCCGAGCTCATAGGCGGGATCGATCCTTGCGAGATCGATCGCGACCCCAAGGGCCAACTAGATGGGATCTTTGCGTTGGCCGAGAAATACGGTCGCGGCGTCGACATCCACTTGCACGAAGCGGGCGAGCTTGGCCTGTTCAATGTGTTCGAGATTTGCGAACGCACCAAGGCGCTTGGCCTCTCTGGCAAGGTCACCGTCAGCCATGGCTTTTGTCTCGGCGGGGTCGCGGAGAGCCGCACGAAGAAGGCCGCCGACGCCATGGCGGATGCCGGCGTCGCGCTGGTGACGCATGGCGCGGCCGGGCTGCCCTTGCCGCCGATCACGGTGCTGCGCGATGCCGGTGTTCTGGTCTTCGCCGGCAATGACGATGTGCGCGATACCTGGTCCCCTTACGGAAACGCGGACATGCTGCTGCGCGGGGCCATCATCGGCTGGCGGGAGGACCTGCGCACCGACGAGGGCCTTCTGGTGGTCTTCGATATCGTGACGGGCGCCGGCGCCAAAGCTCTTGGTCTGTCCGACTATGGGCTTCGTCCGGGCGGACGCGCGAACTTCTTCACGGTGCCGACAAGCGGTGCCCCCGAAGCCGTCGGCGGGCATCCCCCACGCATCGATGTCATCTTCCAGGGCAAGCATGTGGCGCGCGACGGCACAGTGCTCGCAAGGCCGGAGGCACCATGCAGCGGATGATGACGCATGCCTGTCGATTGAACAATTTGCCCCGAAACCTTCCCCTGCGCCCAATTATTCGGCGAATGCATCAGTGCAAGAAGCGTCCTATTGACGATGAGACGGGGTTAGGCTTCCATCGTCGTCTATCGCTTTGCTGGCGCACTCTCTGGCACATGCCGGCCGACAAAGACCGAGGTCGTAGGTGATCTACTTCATCGTCCAGCGACTCCTGCAATCCGTTCTGGTGATGCTTGTTGTCGCTGCGATTTCGTTCGCGCTCTTCAGCTACGTGGGCGACCCCATCGAAGCGATGACGGGCGAGGACGATCCGGCCGAACTGAAAGAGCAGTTGCGCGAAAGTCTCGGCCTCAACGACCCAATACCGACACAATTCTTCCGGTTTGTCGTCAACGCCGCGCAGGGCGACTTTGGCATGTCCTACCGCGCGCGGCAGCCCGTGATGGACCTTGTCGCTGAACGCTTTCCCGCCACGATGGAGCTTGTGATCGTCGCCAGTCTGATCGCGCTGGTGATCGGCATTCCGCTCGGCATCTATACCGCACTGCGACGAGACTCGGTGGGCAGTTACACACTGCAGACGTTGTCGCTCGTCGGAATCTCCATGCCGACATTCTTGACCGGCATACTGCTGATCCTCGTCTTCTCGGTCTGGCTCAACGTTCTCCCCTCGTTCGGCCGCGGCGAGACCGTGGATCTTGGTTGGTGGTCCACCGGTTTTCTCACCGTCTCGGGGCTGAAGTCGCTGATCCTTCCGTCCGTCACCCTTGGCCTTTTCTCCACGACGCTCATCATGCGCCTGGTGCGCACCGAGATGCTGGAGGTCATGCGCACTGACTACATCAAGTTCGCCATGGCGCGCGGGCTGAAGGACCGCTCCATCAACTTCCGTCACGCGTTCAAGAACACGTTGGTGCCGCTGGTCACCATCGCCGGAATGCAGATCGGTTCGTTGATCGCCTTCGCCATCATCACGGAGACGGTGTTTCAGTGGCCGGGGCTTGGGCTCCTGTTCATCCAGGCGGTCGCCAATGTCGATATCCCGGTCATGGCCGCCTATCTGGTGCTCACCGCATTGATGTTCGTGCTCATCAACCTTGCTGTGGACCTTCTGTACTTTTTCATCGACCCGCGACTTCGCGCGGACCGTGCAGTGGCCTCGGGGGCGACCACATGATCGCGCGCCTCATATGGGTGCGGGATGGGCTCTTCTTGCGCGGTCGGCGGGTCTGGTCGGGTGTGTTCCAGCATGATCTTTGGCTCAGCTTCAAAAGCAAGCCACTCGTCGTCGTGGCGGGGATCGTCGCGTTCGTCATGATCGCCGGGGCCATGGCCGCGCCCATCGTTGCGCCGCACAACCCTTACGACATGGCGCAGGTCAACCTCCTATATGCCGAGCTGCCGCCCATGTGGGCCGAAGGCGGCGATCCGAGCTTTCCACTCGGCACCGACGTGCAGGGCCGCGACATGCTCTCCACGATCCTTTACGGCAGCCGCACCTCAATCCTCGTCGGCGCGGCCAGCGTGCTTCTTGCACTGGTGCTGGGCGTGACCACAGGGCTCGCCGCAGGCTATCTCGGCGGTTACGTCGATTCGGTGCTGATGCGCATCGCCGACATACAGCTCACCTTCCCCGCGATCCTCATTGCGCTGCTGTTTGATGGCATCGTCTCCGCACTTTTCAGCCGCGCCGGCACGGACGACTATGCGCTGTTCGTCATCATCCTCGCACTCGGTGTCTCCAACTGGGTGATGTTCGCGCGCGTCGTGCGCAGCTCGACCCTCGTGGAAAAGAGCAAGGACTATGTGAAGGCTGCACGCGTCACCGGCGTCGGGGCGTTCAGCATTGTGGTGAAGCACATCCTGCCCAACACGTTGGGGCCTGTGTTGGTGATTGCGACGATCAACCTGGCGCTTGCGATCCTTGGCGAGGCGACCCTGTCTTTCCTCGGTGTCGGCCTGCCGCCCACGCAACCCTCGCTGGGCACGCTGATCCGCATCGGCAACGAATACCTGTTCTCGGGCGCCTGGTGGATGTCGGTCTTTCCGGGGGTCGCTCTCGTTCTCCTCGTCCTGTCGGTGAACCTTCTTGGCGACTGGTTGCGCGATGCGCTCAACCCAAAGCTCCAATGACCCGTGACTGACATATTGGAGCGCGCACAGTCAGAGATAAAAGAGGCGGGCGGGCCCGATGCTCCCATCCTCGACGTCAGCGGGCTTTGCGTGGAGTTCCACGGGATGAGGGGCCGCTTGAGGGCACTCGACGATGTGTCCTTTTCCATAGGGCCGGGCGAGATCTTGGGTGTTGTCGGAGAGTCAGGGGCCGGAAAGTCGCTCACCGGCACATCCGTGATCGGTCTGTTGGAAAATCCTGGGCGCATCGTGGCAGGCGAGATCTGCCTGGCCGGAGAGCGCATCGACAATCTGCCGCATCAGGCCATGAGGCGCATCCGTGGCCGCCGGATCGGTGCCATCTTCCAGGACCCGTTAACGAGCCTCAACCCGCTCCTCACCATTGGCGAGCAGCTCACCGAGACAATCTCCACCCACCTTGCCCTGTCGCCGTCAGAGGCACGGGCGCGTGCGGTGGAGCTGCTTGACGAGGTGGGCATCCCGGCGCCGGGACGACGGGTGGACGACTATCCCCACCACTTCTCCGGCGGCATGCGCCAGCGTGTGGTGATCGCGCTGGCGCTCTGCGCCAATCCCGAACTTGTCATTGCGGACGAGCCGACCACCGCACTCGACGTGTCGGTGCAGGCGCAAATCCTCGACCTCATCAAGCGGCTTTGCCACGAGCATGGCACGGCCGTGATGCTCGTCACCCACGACATGGGCGTCATCGCACAGACGGCCGACCGCGTGGCGGTGATGTATGCAGGGCGCATTGTGGAGGTCGGGCCGACCCGCGCGGTCATCGAGGAACCGCGCCACCCTTATACGGTGGGGCTGATGGGTTCGGTCCCTGTCATCGGTGACGATGCCGAAGACCTTTTGCAGATCGAAGGGAGTATGCCGCCGCTGACCGCGATTCCCACCGGTTGCGCCTTCCACCCGCGCTGCGAAAGCGCGATGGCGCGCTGCCGTGTGGAGCGACCCGGTTTGATGCACGCGGGCCGTTCCATGGCGGCATGCTGGCTGCACGACCCTGACTGGGGGAAGGAATGACCGCCCCCGCCCTTCAGGTGGAAGACCTTTACAAGTGGTTCGACGTCTCCAAGCCGCTTCTGCAACGCCTGATCGAGCGATTGCCCCGGCAGATCCTGAAGGCGGTGGACGGTGTCAGCTTCAACGTGGCACCCGGCACGACCTTTGCGCTTGTTGGCGAGTCAGGCTGCGGCAAGTCCACCGTCGCCCAGTCGGTGGTCGGACTGCACAGGCCCACCCGCGGGCGAATCGTCTTCGACGGTGAGGCCGATGACGGGCGCGGGCGCCGCCATGCCGGCGCCGAGCTCCAGATGATCTTTCAGGACCCGTTCGCGAGCCTCAACCCGCGCTGGCGCGTGCGCGACATCGTCGCCGAACCGATCAAGGTGCATCACCTTGCAAGCGGTCGTGCCGAGGTCGACGAGGCGGTCGGCGAGCTCCTGGAACAAGTGCGCCTGTCGCGCGCCGACGGGGCAAAGTACCCGCACGAATTTTCGGGCGGGCAGCGCCAGCGCATCTCCATCGCACGGGCGCTGGCGAGCCGGCCGAAATTCCTCGTCTGCGACGAGCCCACGTCCGCGCTCGACGTGTCGGTTCAGGCGCAGATCCTAAACCTCATGCGCCGGTTGCAGCGTGATCTTGGCCTTACCTACATGCTGATCAGCCACAACCTTGCCGTTGTCTACCATATGGCTGACGAACTCGGCGTGATGTACCTTGGAAAGCTTGTGGAGACCGGCCCCGCGCGGACCATCTTCACCGCGCCGCGGCATCCCTATACGCGCCTTCTCCTCGACACCATCCCCGATATCTCCCTCGACCGGCCGCGGGCGGCGTTCTTGCGAGGGGAGGTGCCGAGCCCCATCGCGCCGCCGAGCGGTTGCGCCTTCCACCCCCGTTGCCCCCACGCCAACAGGCGCTGCCAGGAGGAGACGCCACCGCTCGCCGATTTCGATGGCGTGAAGGTGGCGTGCCACGCCATCGCCGAGGGGCGCCTTGCCGCTGACGAACGCGCCTGGCCCGTTCCGCGGCGCAAGACCGTCGCGCGTCCCCAGGTGACTGCCCTTGCGACGCCCGTGTGATCCCGTGCCTGATCGAATGAAAGGACCTCAGACAATGAAACGCCTCATGATCGCGGCCGGAGCTGCCGGCCTGCTCCTTACAAGCCCACCGGATGCTGCAGCCAAGGAATTCACGTGGGCCTTTCAGGGCGATGTCCAGGAAATGGACCCGCAGGCCCGCCGCGAAACCTTCACGACGACCTTCATCGGCAACATCATGGAAGGGCTCGTCCGCTATGACGTCAACATGCGTGCCGAGCCCGCGCTTGCCACCGAGTGGGAGCTGATCGAGCCCACCGTGTGGCGCTTCAAACTGCGCGAGGGTGTCAACTTCCACAACGGCAATCCGTTTACGGCCGACGACGTGGTGGCAACGTTCGATCGCGGAAAGAGCCCGGACTCGTTCTTCCGCGGCGGCCTCATCAACATGAAGGAGATCCGCAAGGTCGACGACTACACCGTCGACGTTGAGACGGTGCAGCCCTACCCGCTCCTCCTCAACGATCTCACCAACCTTCTCATCTTCGATCGTGAGTGGCTGGAAGAGCACGACGCCCTCGCTCCCGTCGACCCGGCGAAGGGGGAAGACGGCTACACCATGCGCCACGCCATGGGGACCGGCCCCTTCAAACTCATGGAGTATCGCCGGGACGATCGCACCGTGCTCGATGCCAACGAAGACTGGTGGGATGACGCCAACAAGACGCACAACCTGACGCGTGTCATCTTCCGCCCCATCTCCTCCGACGCAACGCGTGTTGCTGCGCTGCTTTCAGGCGAGCTCGACATGATGTTCCCGGCGCCCCTTCAGGACATCAATCGCGTCAACGCCACGCCGGGGTACAAGGTTGTGGAATCGCCAGAACTCAGAACCCTCTTCATGGGCTTTGAGCTTGGCAATGATGAGCTGCACAAGTCCAACATCACCGGTAAGAACCCGCTTCGGGATCTCAGGGTCCGTCAGGCCATCATGCAGGCCATCGACATAGACCTCATCGTAGAAAAGGTGATGCGCGGTCATGCGACGCCCGCGAGCGTCATCATGCCGGCGGCACTCAACGGTTACGATGACCGCCTCAATGGCCGCCTGTTGCCCTATGACCCGGACGCCGCCAAGGCCCTTCTTGCCGAGGCGGGCTATCCGGACGGTTTCTCCATGGGGATGGACTGTCCCAACGACCGCTACGTCAACGACGAGGAGGTGTGCGTTGCCATGGTCGCAATGCTCGCCCGGGTGGGCATCGATGCCGACCTCACCGCACAGACCCGCGCCAACCACTTTCCCAAGATACAGGACGGTCTGTCCGACTTCTGGATGCTCGGCTGGGCGGCCTCCACAACCCTCGACGCGCACAACTTCCTCACCAACATGATGGTGACCCCCGACGGCTCGAAGGGCGCTTACAACCCTGGCGACTACAGCAACGCCCGCGTCGACGAGCTCGAGCCCATGATTGCCGAGGAGACCGACCCGCAAAAGCGCGCCGACATGATCTACGAGGCCTTCCAGATCCATAAGGAAGAGATCGGCCATCTGCCTTTGCACACCCAGACGAATGTGTGGGCCATGCGTGACGGCATCACTGTCAACCAGCCTGCGAACGGCGTGCTGCAGCTCTGGCACGTCACCGTCGAATAGCCATCACGCCGGGCGGCGCGGGCCTTTGTCCGCGTCGCCCATAGCCGCCGCCTAACCCTGAAGCCTCACACGATCGGATCTGGCACCATGGCCGACATCCTCATCACCCACGGAACGATCATCACCGTCGACCCCGAGCGGCGTGTGATCGAGGATGGTGCCGTCGCCATCGAGGGCAACAGCATCCTCGCCGTCGGCACCACCGAGGAGGTGGAGCGCGACCACAGTGCGCCCCGCACCATCGACGCGCGCGACAAGGTGGTGCTGCCGGGCCTCGTAGATGCCCACGCCCATGCCGGCCACGGGCTCATCAAGACCATCGGCGCAGGCGATTCCAGCGCCTGGTTCGACGCGTGTGCGAAGATCTATCCGGTGGGCTCCACGCCGGGCTTTTGGGAAGCGGAGGCGCTGCTCTCGGCGCTGGAGCGTTTGAAGTGCGGCACCACCACGGGCCTTTCCTTGATGGGCGGCGGCGATTCCCACATGCGCGTCGACGATCCGCTCTATGCCGACCGCCACTGCGAAGCGAACCGCACGATCGGCATCCGTTCTGTGCTTGCCGTGGGGCCCGGCCGCCCGCCCTTTCCGCGCGAATTCACAGACATCACCAACGGAGCCGTTACCAAGAAATCCGTGACATTCGACACCCAGCTCGAGACCTGCGGGCAGGTGGTGGAGACGTGGCACGGCAAGGATGATCAGCGCATCAACGTGTGTCTCCTCGCCCCCGTGCAGCGCCGGGGCGAGCACGACGAGGTGATCGACCTCGCATTCAAGCAGTCCGGCATCGTGCGCGAGTTGGCGCGGCAGAAGGGCGTGGTCTTCACCCAGGACGGGCATCGCACGGGGAGTATCAAACTTGCCCATGAGGAGTTCGGCATGCTCGGGCCCGATGCGCTCCTGTCGCACTGCGTGGACCTTGAGCCTGAAGAGCTCGACCTCCTCGCCGAGCATGGCGCCAACGTGGTGCACAATCCGAGTGCGGTGATGTCCATCTGGGGCCGCTGCCCGGTTCCAGAGCTCATCGACATGGGCGTGACGGTCTGCATCGGCTCCGATGGCACCGCGCCCGACCGCAGCTACGACATGTTCCGTCACATGTTCCAGTGCATGCACTATCACCGCCGCGCCAAACGAGACGCGCAGGTGCTTCCCGTCGGCAAGGCGCTGGAGATGGTGACCATCGACGCCGCGCACGCCGTCGGGCTCGGCGACCTCGTCGGTTCGCTGGAGGTGGGCAAGCGGGCCGATGTCATCCTCATCGATATGCGCAAGCCGCACCTTTACCCGCCGCATATGCCGGTCTTCCGCATCGCCAATTTTGCGGTGGGCTCGGACGTCGACACGGTCCTCGTCGACGGCCGCATTCTCATGGAAGGCCGCAAGGTCGCTCACGTCGACGAGGGCGAGATCCTCGACTACGCAAAGCGGGAGATGGACGACGCGCTCGAGCGCACCGGCACCTGGAACATGGTCGCCGAGCCGGAGACGATCTGGCGCGGCACGCACTACTGATGACCGGGCCTCTGACACTTGGCGAGCCGGCATGACCACCACGCTCATCAAGGACGTGGACTGGGCCGTGGTCTGGAACGCTGCGGAGGAGCGGCACGAATACGGCCGCGGGTTCGACGTGGTGTTTACCGGCGACCAGTTGACCCATGTGGGGCCGAACTTTGCCGGCACAGTGGACGAGACCATCGACGGGCGGTCCCTGATGGTGATGCCCGGCCTCGTCAACATCCACACCCACGCGAGCCACATCACCAACGGCAAGGGGCTCAACGAAGAGATCGACAGCAAGTTGATGTTCAACACCACCTTGTTCGAGATCAACCCGCTCCTCAGGCTCCAGCCCGAGTACGTCAGCGCTTGCTACGACGTGGCCGCGTGCGAGCTTGCAAAGAGCGGCTGCACCACCTTCGTGGAGATGACGACGCCCTATTCGGAGTGGGTGGAGAACGCCAAGCGCACCGGCCTGCGCACGGTGATCGGCCCCGGCTTCAGCTCCTCGCGCTACTACACGCCCAACGGCCACGCGATGCGCTATGAATGGAATGAGGCGAAGGGCGAAGCGGACTTCAAGCGCGCGCTTCAGATCGTCGATGCCTTACGCGCCGATCCCGACGGCCTTGTCCAGCCGATGCTCTACCCCATGCAGGTCGACAGCGTCACCGAAGGTTTGATGCGCGATGCTGTGGACGCGGCTGAGGAGCGGGGCCTGCCGATCCAGACCCACGCCAGTCAAAGCGTCGTAGAGTTCCGCGAGATGATCGACCGGCACGGGCTGACCCCAGTGCAATGGCTCGCGAAGGTGGGTTTCCTCGGTCCGCGTGCCACGCTGGGGCATGCGCTCTTTATCGACGAGCATCCAAAGCTCCACTGGCCGGACCGCAACGACCTCGACCTCATTGCAACGAGCGGCACGACGGTGGCGCACTGCCCCGTCATACAGGCGCGACGCGGGCGCCTGTTGAAGAGTTTCGCGTCCTATCGCGAGGCGGGCGTCAACCTCGGGATCGGCTGCGACACCTTCCCACACAACGCGGTGGACGAGGTGCGCTGGGCGACGGTCGCGTGCAAGATTGCCGCCGAGGATACCCACGCGATCACCCTGGGCGACACATTCCATGCGGCCACCGTCGGCGGTGCAAAGGCGCTCGGCAGGGATGATCTCGGCCGCATTGCCGTCGGTGCCAAGGCCGATCTGGTGCTTGTCGACATGGACCATCCCCTCATGCAGCCGGCGCGTGATCCGCTGAGAAGTCTCTTCTTCTCAGCGCAGGAGCGGCCCATTCGCGAGGTCTACGTGAACGGTCGAAGGATCGTGGCGGAGGGCGAAGTGCTCACCATGGACCACCGCGCGGCAGCCCGTCGTCTCGCGGAGGGCCAGGAGAAGACCATCGCCACGATGGCCGAGCGCGACTGGGGCGGACGGAGCTGCGAGGAGGTTTTTCCCCGCTGCATTCCCCTCGTCCATTAACCCCCGCCCTGCAATCACAGGCGGCCGTCAGACGAGGGGAAGGCTGAGGGGCGTGATCTCATCGGCGGACCGGCCGAGATAGTCACGCTCGGGCACGCGCTTCATCATGCGCGCCTGCCCGTCCGTCAGCCGCGCACAGGCATCGCCGTGGTCGATGGTGAGAACCTCACCGTTCGCCACCACCTGCCTGCCATCCACGAAGACATCGCGCACCGCTCGATCGGCAGCGTGGAAGATGAGCGAGCGCAGCGGATCGCGCGCCGGCTGCATCCAGGGGTTGGCAAGGTCCACCAAGACGATGTCGGCCTTCATGCCTTCGGCGAGGGCGCCGATGTCGTAGCGCATCAACGCCTTCGCGCCGCCGACGGTCGCGGCATGGAACATCATCTCGGTCGACACCGCCTCGATGTCGCGACCGGCTATGCGAGCAAGGGTCGAGGCTTTGCGGATTTCTTCAAGCATGTTGTGCGGCGCGGTGTCGGTGCCGATCCCCATGGTCACACCGGCGCGCACATAGTCGCCGAAATTCTCCATCACGTGACCGTAGCGCGAAAACGGCGTGGGGCAGTGCGCGACGGCCGTGCCACTTTCGGCGATCAATGTCAGGTCCTTGTCCGTCCACCAGTTGATCCAGGAATGGCGGTCGAGAAAGAGAGCGTGGCCGAGGATCGTACCCGGCGCGAGGATGTCAAGTTCGTGCGCCCATTGGATTGGCGTCACACCGTGGCGGCGGATGATCTCGTGCACCTCCATCACCCCCTGGGCGATGTGCAGTGTGAACGGGAGGCCCCGGTCCTGCGCCGCCGCAAAGCCATCCCGCAGGAGTTCGGCTGAACAATTTTCAACCTGCATGGGGGAAACGACACCCGACAGGCGACCGGAAGGGTGGGCGGACAGCCCATCGATAAGCGCCAAAGCGGCATCAAGCCCCGCGCGGCCACGCCCCTCGTCCCAGTCGAAGCCGAGGGTGTGATCGTTCGCCATGGTCCAGCGGGCGGTGGCAAATCCGGGCGCCAGAAACCCGCGCAAACCCGTGCGGGCGAAGAGGTCCGCCCAACCGTCCCAATTGCCGCCGATGTCGCAAAGGCTCGTGGTTCCGGACAAAAGGAGCTCGGCTGCGGCAACTTCGAAGCTTGCTTCGCGGAACGCATCGTCCGGCGCACCATAGGCCTGCGAGCGCTCGTAGAGCCCCGTCATATACTGGTTGCGCACCCCGTGTTCCTCACGGATGCCACGGTAGGACGGCTCGTGCTGTGGATGGGCATGGATGTCGACAAGGCCGGGCATCACCATAATGGAACGTCCGTCGATCTTGGTGTCGGCCGCACCTGAGTACTTCGGACCGACGTGGACGATGCGATCATCGGTGAAGGCGACATCCACATCGACCCGATAGACGTGGCGCTTTTCTTGAGCGTCCCAAGCAATCGCCCATGCTGCGTTCTCGATCAGCGTCGTCGCCATCGCGTCATCTCCATGTTCGACCGGGCCGACTATGGCATGTTCGTCTGCCTTCTCGCACTGGTCCTGCGCTCCTGGCAGACACTTCACCTTCTGAAGTGGGCAGCCAGATGCCCAGGCGTCCGGCCCTCGCCAACGCTCAACCGGCGAGCGTTGCGGCCCTGCCGGACCGACCCTTCTAACCGCGATTTAGCGCACAGCGGAATGATCCTACCCCGGTCTGGCGGACACCGAGGATAGCCTTTCGAGCCAAAGTTGGACTGTCCAGTCGGCGAGAGACGGCGCAGGTTGTTGCCAGAGGCATTCAAGCGGGAGGCGGTTGATCGCGTGGCGGCGTGCTCCTAGTCCGCACGGTGCCATCGTTTTCTAAGGTCTGCGTCGCGGGGAAACCGGCCATTGGGCCCGCACACACATGGCCGGTTTTGGTAACCTTGTCGCTTCAGCTTGCCCAAAGACAGCGCCAATGTTCCGTGCAGGGAGCGTCACCAGACCGAAGGTGGAAGTGGCGCGTCACCGCCGGTTAGGACAAGCGTCAGAGCACCTGCCAGAGCTGAAACAAGACGCCCGAAGCGAAGGCTCCGCTCAACGAAAGGACAAGGTAGAGCAGGAAGACCGGGGGACGCGCCAAAGCCCAGACCGCCATGGCAGCGGGGATGGAGGTCACCCCACCTGCGACCAGGAACGCCATGCCCGCACCGGGCGCCATGCCTTGCTCGATGAGACCCCCGACGAGCGGCAGGGCTGCATAGCCGTTCAGATAGGCCGGGACACCCACCACAGTCGCCAACAGGATCGGCGCAAGCCCTTCGCCACCGAGCACCGAGGTGACGGTTTCGGCCGGAATCCAGGCGAGCATCAGACTTTCCAGCAGAAAGGCGAGCGTCAGCCACTTCGCGAGGAAGAGTGTGATCTTCGTCGCCTCGCGTGCGAACTTTGCGCGCCGCTCGGGCTCGGCCCAGAAATTCCAGACGACAGGCTTGGGCGCGCGCATCTTGCTACCACCGCAACCGCCATTTCCGACGCCTTCGCGGAGAGGGTCAGCGAACGCACCGCCGCGGGTCATGAAATGGACGACCAGCCCGCCCGTCAGACCCAATCCAATCGCAGCAAGCGTCTTGGCGATGGCGAACTCAACATCGAGCATCCCCGCAGTCAGCACGAACATCGACGGGTCCATGATCGGCGACGCGAGCCAGAAAGCCATGACCGCCGATAGTGGGACACCCATGGCCAGCAAGGCGGCGATCAGTGGAATCACGCCACAGGAGCAGAATGGTGAAAGGCCGCCGGCAAGCGCAGCAAGCCCGATCATCAGGAGCGGTGTTCCCGTGAATGCTTTGGCAATCAGGTTGTCGGCCCCCGTCGCCCCGGCCCAGGCGGCAACGGCGATCGAGAGTATGAGAAAGGGCGCGGTGCGCGACAGCGCTCCAATCGCGAACGCCGCGCTGTCAACGGCCTGAGCCGTGTCGAGCACGAAAAGCACCGCAAGGATCAACCCGGACGCCAGCCAGACACGATGGTCTCGCCACAGATGCCGCACGTTGGACCGTAGCCCGCGAACCGGTAGCGTTGTATCGCTCATCGCCAAGCCTCTAGAATTTTAGTTGTTTTAGGGCGAAGACAGGCATCATCCGTCACCGATAGCCTCCTCCGTAGCGAGGACAGCGACTCCGGTGCAGCACTCTGACGTCAAAAAGCTCAGCACGCGCCGCATGGCCGTGTAGTCGACCTGGTTGAACACCTCGCGGCCCTGCTTGGCTTGAATCACCAGCCCAGCATCGACGAGCGTCGAGAGGTGGTGCGCCAGCGTCGATGGGGCCAGTCCCAGGTGCTCGCCGATATCGATCACGCGAAGCCCGTCCTCGCCGGCCTTCACCAGGAGGCGGAAGATCGAAAGTCGGGCATCATGGCCGAGAGCTGCGAGGGCGCGGGCGTTGGAACTGATCGTGGTCATGACAGCAATATAACTATTATTCTAGTTTTGTCGAATCTTTTTGTCAGGCCAAATGGTCGGAGTGAGATACGCAGGTCGCAGGAGCGAAAACATCACCGGCGCTTCGTCCGTCGCATCGATGGTCCGACCCTCACATCGACAGTCGATTTCATCGGACGGGTCTTTTTCCAGCAGCTTTCCACGGTCAACGCACAAGCCAAGAAGCAAGAGATTTTATGGACGGTTGAAAAGGACGTCGAGGAGATCTTTGGCGGCCATGCTGCGTTCACCTCGTACCGATGGTTGCTGTCAAACCATTGCGGGTCGACGAAAGGTACCGCGGGTCTGAGCTTGGTCGTGACCTCATGGCGCGAGCTGAGGAGGACGGACACGACGGTGCTTCTCAGACACGCCGCGCATTTGATCGGGGTGCGACCGAGCCGCCAGCATTCTCCGCAAGGTCTGCGAGTACGCTTCGGCGCGTCAAGCCCGTCTCTCTCAGCCGTATTAGGGGGTTACTTTTGGGGTCTGACCCACTTTTGGTGCAGTTTAGCGGATATCCGGACTGAGACGGCATGCTCGCGCGGTGCTTTCTTATCCGGAGGGCTGTCGTGGAAAGCTTGGTCATGGCTTGTGGCAGCCTCAAACGGATGATGGCAGTTCGGCGTTTCTAAAGATGTGTTGATGATCTGCTGGGGAGAGGGTCTCCTTGATGGTATTACGCCTGTGGAGTGCTCCACTGATCAGGCCTGTTTCAACGGGCGCACCGACGACGGTTGGCAAGAGGCTTCATCCACGATGCATCATCAGGCACTGACACCGCCGTCCTGCATGATTGAAAAATGAGGACCGGCGATGACGGGTGCCGGATGCAATAAATCTAGGAGATCAGGTTTGGCGTCGAAGACGATGCCCGCGCCGCTTGGGAACAACGCCCTTCTTCATCCGCCGCTCCACCACGCAAATCACTAGAGCTGCGTCCAAAAATTCGATTGTTGTCTTTCTCTCTAAATGTGTATTAAGCATACTTTTATCCAATAATAATCTCATGAAATCTCGAATGAATAAGATCGTGAATGTCGAATATTGTACTAATATCACACGTGCATCGATCGCGACTGCTGGAAGGTCTCCCGTAAATCGACGGTAAGTCCTTGAGATCATGTCCGCCAGTATCGTTCTGGGCTCCTGCTCGCAAAGCCGCGTTCGTGTCTGTATCTTGCGAATTAGACTGGGACAATGTCGATGAAGTCGACGAAGAGTCCGGCGGATGACCGGCGGTTTATGCACCCCCCAAATCGGGAAATTGACTCCCGCCCGGGAGCTTTTTCTCGGCCCAATCCCGCCTTGTCATCGGCGTGTCCGTCAGCGTGACCCTGCTGCGGCGGACCAAAGCTTTGTGTGAAACCGCTTTGGCTTCGGGTGGGGAACCGTTGGTCACGGCCTCCTCGACTTTATTCGCCCGAGTTGATTGCAGAGCAAGGGGTGGATTAGTCTTGGTGTTTGCCGCGGCAAAGTGACAGTGCGCCTTCCGCAATTGCGGATGAGCGTCAGCCGGCTTGATCGCCAAACCCTCATGCAGTCAGCCGGTTGCGAGGGTCGCGATCATCCGGTGCAGGACAGCCGTGACAGTTACCATCGAGGCATGGTCCGTATGCTCGTCCGGCGCGTGGCTGACGCCCCCAAAGGAGGGCGCAAAAAGCAGCGCCGAGGGGCAAAGCGACTGCATTGACTGCGCGTCGTGACCGGCGCCCGAAGGGACGGTAAGGTGCGCTACACCCTCAGCCGCGGCAGCCGCGGCAGCGCTTTCGACGAGCGCTGGATCGAGCCGCACAGGGTCCAGCCAGCTTAACCGCTCGATATGGCATTCGACACCGTGGCCCTTGGCCGCCGCGTGGTTGAGGGCGGCAAGCTCCCGCTCCAGTACGCGCATGACGTCAGCGTCGGCATCGCGAAGGACAGCGGTGAATTCAACGGTCCCGGGGATGGTGTGCGCCGTGTTCGGTGTCACGTCCAGCTTGCCCACCGTGGCGCGTGCGTCCGGCTCACCGACGGCCGCAATTGCGCGAGGGATCGAGGCGATAGCGTTTGCTGCCGCAGCGAGAGCGTCCTGGCGACGATCCATCGGCGTGGTCCCCGAGTGGTTGGCCTGGCCCCTCATTCGGGTACGGGTCACACAGACGCCGGTGATTGATGGGGCGATTCCAACGCTCACACCGGCCCCTTCAAGCACGGGGCCTTGCTCCACATGTGCCTCAAGATAGGCAAGCACCGACCCCGGCGCGCGTACGAGACGAAGGGCTGCATAGGCGTCGAGCCCCTGTACGCCCATGGCCTCCACGAGCCGGACGCCGTCGGTGTCGCAGGCTTGGTCGATCCATTCGCGCGTCACCTGTCCGGACAGCGACTGCGAGCCGAGCATTCCGCCGAAACGGCCCTCCTCGTCGGCAAAGCTCACCATCTCGATCGAACACCGTGGGCGGAAACCGGCCTCGCGCAAGGCCACCACGGCAGCGATCGCGGCAGCAACCCCGAACACCCCGTCGAAAGCGCCTCCGCGGGCCACGGTATCGGTATGGGACCCCACCATGAGCGTTGGCGTGTCTTGCCCGCCCCATCTGCCGATCACGTTGCCGATGGCATCGATATGCGCGTCGAAGTCGAGAGTTCTCATATGGTCGCGCAGCCATCGCCGCGCCGCCATGTCAGCGTCGCTGAAGCCAACGCGCGACCAGCCGCCCGAAGGGTCCACGCCGAACGCGTTCACGCCGGTCATGACCTGTTCAATATGGCGGCTGAGGAGCGCCCGGTCGGCCGAGGGACTGTCGGCGGGTCCACCGGGGAGCGTCGATGCGGAACGCACGGTTCAGGGCTCCAGAGGATGGTGGCACGCGGCATGGACGCCATCCGCGTGCATGATGAGGTCCGGGACATCTGATCGGCAGATGTCGGACGCGCGCGGGCAGCGGGCAGCGAACGCGCAACCCTTCGGCGGCGACAGCGGGTCGGGGAGTTCCGTGGCGCGGCTTTCGGGCGCGGTGAGCGGACGTCCGACCACCGGCGCGCTGTCGGCCAGGAGCTTGGTATAAGGGTGACGCGGTGCGCGAAAAATGCGCTCAGCCGGCCCCATCTCAACCACCGAGCCGAAGTAAAGCACCGCGACCCGGTCGCTGACCGCCTCCACAACGGCCAGATCATGGCTGATGAAAAGGTAGGTGAGCCCCAGCCGCGCCTTAAGGTCGGCAAGGAGGTTGAGGACCTGTGCCTGCACCGATACGTCCAATGCCGACACCGGTTCGTCCAGGATGAGGATCTTTGCATCGGCCGCCAGCGCGCGGGCAATGCCGATCCGCTGGGCCTGCCCGCCCGAAAATTCGTGCGGGTACCGCTCCAGGAATTCCTCGCGCAGGTTCACGCTTGCGAAGATCTCTGCAATGCGCCGATCCCTGTCGGCCTTTGCCATGCTGTGCAGGTGAATGAGGGGCGCTTCCATCACTTGGCGGATGGTCTTGCGCGGGTTGAGCGAGGAGATGGGGTCTTGGAAAACATACTGGATGCGACGGCCGAAGGCGGCGGGCTTTGCGGTCTTCAGCGCCTCGCCGGCAATTTCGATGGAGCCTGTGCTCGGCTCCAAAAGGCCCACCAGCATGCGTGCGAGCGTCGACTTTCCGCAACCCGATTCCCCCACGATCCCAAGGGTTTCGCCCACCGCCACCTCAAGGTTGATGGGCTGGACGGCCCGCACCCCGGCACGGGGGGCGCCAAACAGCCGCGTGCCCACGGGAAAGGTCTTGGAAAGGTTTTGGAGGCGCAACGCGAGGGTCATGCAGCGGTCTCCCTGGCCGGGGCGGGTTCGGGATAAAGGCAGCGGACCGCGCGGGAGCCTTCCGCCGCGAGAGGGATATCGCCCGTCCCGCACGCGTCCTCAGCCTTAGGGCAGCGCTCTGCGAACGCGCAGCCTTCAGGAAGACGGTCTACCACCGGTGGCAGGCCGGGGATCGCCTCCAGCTTGCGTTTGCCTTCGCCAAGTTCTGGTACGCACGCGATCAGCCGTGCGGTGTAGGGGTGACGGGGCGCGGCCAGGACGTCGTTCGTCGGCCCTTCCTCGACAATGCGGCCTGCGTACATGACCGCCACCCTGTCGCAGAGCTGGCCGACGACGCCGAAATCGTGGGTGATGAAGACGATGGCGAGCCCGCGTGAGCGGCGCAGGTCATCAAGCAGCGACAGGATCTGGGCCTGCACCGTCACGTCGAGCGCCGTGGTGGGCTCGTCGGCGATGATAACGTCCGGATCGTTGGCAAGGGCCATGGCAATCCCCACGCGCTGGCGCATGCCACCTGACATTTCGTGCGGGTAGTTGTCGACACGGGCTTCGGCGTTGGGGATGCGCACTGCCTTCAGAAGGTCGATCGCCTTGGCGCGCCCCTCCCCCTTGCCGATGGGGCGGTGACAGCGGATCGCCTCCACCAGCTGGTCGCCCACCTTGTAGAGCGGATGAAGCGTCGAAAGGGGGTCCTGGAAGATGTAGGCGACCGACGCGCCCCTATGGCGGCGGAGCGTCTCATACCTCGCGCCGATGAGGTCTTCGCCGCGATACCGCGCAGCGCCGCCGGTAATGACCCCCGGCGGAGAGGCGACGAGCCCCATCACCGAAAGCGCCGTGACGGATTTGCCTGAGCCCGACTCGCCGATGACGCCGAGACACTCCCCGTCGCGCACGGCCAATGTCACACCGCCGACGGCCTTATAGACGCGGTCTTTCACCTCAAAGCAGGTCTCAAGGCCATCCACGGCAAGGGCGGCATCGGGGTTGGAGACGGGCGGCACTTCGCCGCGGCGCACCAGTGTGGCGGCCATGGGCCGGGAGAGTGCGCCAGATTTCAGGCGAGGATCGAGGGCATCGCGCACGCCGTCGCCCAAGAGGTTGATGGCCATCACGATGATGAGGATCATCGCGCCCGGCACGATGGAGGTGTGCGGATTGGTGATTAGCGCCGAGCGCGCCTCGCCCAGCATGGAGCCAAGATCGGCCTGGGGCGGCTGCGAGCCGAGGCCGAGAAAGGAAAGCCCCGCCGTTTCCAGGATCATCCAGCCGATGGTGGTGGACATGGCAATCACGATCACCGGAATGACGTTCGGCAAGACTTCCGTCACGATGATGCGTGCGTCCGACATGCCGGACAGGCGTGCCGCGTCCACGAACTCCTTGTTGGCAATGCTCACCGTGACGCCGCGGATGTTGCGCGCGAAGAACGGCACATTCACCGCAGCCACCGCGATCAGCGCGTTCATCAAACCCGGGCCGAGCGCGGCGACGATGGCCAGCGCGAGGAGGATGTAGGGGAAGGCCATCAACATATCGACGCCGCGCATGATGATGTTGTCGGTGCGCCCGCCATAGTATCCGGCGGTGATACCGATGGCAGCGCCTATGGTTGCGGCCAGAACCGCGGCGGCGAAACCGACCGCCAGAGAGAGTTGCGTCCCCCACAAGAGGCGGGACAGGAGATCGCGCCCAAGATGGTCGGTGCCGAGGAGGAAACCGTCCTCCAGTGGCTTCTTGAACCGGTCCGCCGTGGCCGTCGCATCGGGGTCGGCAAGGGGTAGAAGGGGCGTGATGATGGCAAGCGCCACCACCAGCGACATGACGATGAGCCCGCCGAGCGCAAGGCGGTTGCGGGCAAGGAGCGTCAGGAACGCCCTCATGCCTTGATCCTCGGGTCGAGGAGGCTCTGGGCGACGTCCACGGCAATGTTGAAGAGCACGTAGCAGGCGGCAACGAACACCACGCCCCCTTGGACGAGAAGAATGTCGCGCTTCAGGATCGCATCCACCAGCATCCGTCCGATGCCAGGCCATTGGAAGACGATCTCGATGTAGACCGCCCCCGACAGCACAAAGCCTGCCTGGATGCCAAGCACAGGGATGATGGAGACCATGGCGGCTTTCAGCGCATGGCGCCAGATGACGCCGCGTTCGGACACGCCCTTGGCCCGTGCGGTGCGGATGAAGTCCTGCCGCAGCACCTCAAGCATTGCCGAGCGCGCCAGGCGGGCCACCACGCCAGTGGCAACCACCGCAAGCGCGATGGCGGGCATGGCAAGGTGGGACAACAACACGCCCAAGGTTCGATCGCCGAAGATGGGCCACATACCAGAGACGGGAAACCAGCGAAGGTTCACCGCAAACAAGAGGATCATCATCATCCCGAGGAAGAAGGAGGGGATGGAGATGCCAAGGAGAACGACAAAGGTGATGGCCTTGTCGGCCGCCCCATACTGATTGGCCGCGGAGATGACGCCGGCGGCAATGCCAAGAACCGAGCACAGCACGAAGGCCGTACCTGCAAGAAGGAGCGTCGCGGTGAAGCGTTCCAAGACTTCGTCGAGCACCGGCCGATTGAGCGCGAAGGATTGGCCCAGATCGCCCTGCAGCAAATTGCCCAGCCAGATGAAGTATTGGGCGACGAGAGGCTGATCGAGGCCAAGGTCACGGTTCAGCTTTTCGACGTTTTCGGGCGTCGCATAGCTGCCGAGGATCGCTGTGGCCGGGTCGCCGGGGATCAGCGCCATGATCAGGAAAACGATCACCGTGATCCCGAGCAGAACAGGCACAGCAGAGACGAGGCGCTTTAAGATGTAGCGTGTCATGTTCGCTCCCGTTCCGCGCCAGGGCGCGCGTCAGCGATCGGGCCCGCGGCAAGGGAAAAGCCGCACATGGGTTAGCAAAGTAGAACGCCGGCGCGAGGCCGGCGTTCTTGGTGGGCGTCAGTTCTTCACGACGTCTTTGAGGAGCAGGAAGAAGGACGGCTCCAGCGCAAAGTTTTCGACGCGGTCGTTGGAGACAGCATTTTGCTTCCAGTTCGCCACGAAGACCCAGGGCGCATCCTCCTGCACAATCTCCTGCATCTGCTTGTAGAGGCGGGCGCGCTCGTCTTGGTCCGTGCTGGCGCGGGCGGCCTCCAGGAGCTCGTCCACCTTTTCGTTGGCGTAGTAGCCTGAGTTGAAACCGCCCTGGTCCGGGAAGGCGGCGCTGCGCAGGGCAAGGTAGGGCAGCGTGTCGGGATCGTTGGTCATCCACGCCATCTGCGCCATGTCGGCCTTGCCTTCCAACCCGGGGTTCACCTGGCCAAGGAAGGTGTTCCACTCATAGGTCTCGATGTTGACGTCGAAACCGACGGCCGCAAGATCGGCCTGCATGGCCGTGCCCATGGCGACCGGGTCGAGCATCCCGGAGCCGCCTTCCGTCACGTAGAAGGTGAGCTCCGCCCCTTCCGCGCCGGCTTCCTTGATGAGCGCGCGTGCCTTGTCGGGGTCGTAGGGGTAGGGCTCAAGCGCTTCGTTGTAGGCCCAGGCGAAGGCCGGCGGTGTTGGGCCTGCCGCCACCTCGGCGGTGCCTTCCAGCACATCTTCGACTATTGCCCTTTTGTTGATGGCATAGTTCGCGGCCTGGCGAACGCGCACATCGGCAAACGGCCCTTCCTTGGTGTTGAGGATCAAGAACCAAAGGTGCGGCCCGGCCTGCTCGTACACCGTGAAGTCATCGCCCTGGAACTCCGACAGTGCGACGGGCGGCACCTCGACCATAAGATCGATCCCACCGGCAAGCATCTCGGCCGTGCGGGTGTTGGCGTCGGTGATGGGCCGGAAGACGGCCGCCTCCAACGCCGGCGCGCCGTCCCAGTAGTCAGCATTGGCGCCAACAATGACCGCTTCGTTGGAGCGCCATTCACCGAACCGGAACGGCCCCGTTCCGCTGGGATTGCGACCGAAATCGGCCCCATGCTGTTCGACCGCGGAGGGCGAGACGATCAACCCTGTCGGGTACGCCAAGTTGGACAGGAACGGTGCGTAGGGCGCGTTCAGCGTGAAGCGGACGGTGAGATCGTCGACCACCTCGGTGTTCTCGATTGCCGAGAAGAAGAAGGCGAGGGGAAAGGGTCCCGTGTCATGGAACGGATGATCCTCGTTCAGCATCCTGTCGAAGTTGAACTTGACCGCCTGCGCATTGAACGGGCTGCCGTCGTGAAAGGTGACCCCCTCGCGAAGTTGGAAGGTGTAGACGGTGCCGTCGTCGGAGATTTCCCACGAGGTTGCGAGCGCGGGCTCCACTTCCAGCGTGCCGGACTTGTAGCGCACCAGCCCGTCATAGACGTTCATGAGGATGCGAAAGTCGTTCACCGCCGTCACCGCGGCCGGGTCGAGGGATTTGGGCTCTGCGATCTGCCCAATGATGAGAACCCCTGGCGGGGTCTGTGCGCTCAAAGGGGCGCCGGTGCCGATCGTGACTGCAAGGGCAAGCCCCGCAACCATTGCAACGCGGCGGGTCCATCGGAAGTGCGCCATGCTTGTCCACCTCTCCAGTTTTGCCGGAAGCAGATTGATCATGATAAATTCACCTGTCAATTTCTCATGATAAATTTGCTCGAAATTTCTTCCCTATGCTTCACGAATCGGCAGTCTTTTGAGACGCTGCCGACGAATTGGGCGCAAATTGGCGCCTTGGCAGCCGTCTATCCGTGAATCTCGGCCCGGGCAGAGGGCACATCTTACATCTATGCGATGAAGCGCTTGCCCACCTCGGCCGCTTGCGCCTCCATGAGCCGCTGGGCGGTGGTCATGTGAGAGCGCATGACTTGACGGGCCACACGCGCATTGCCGGATCGAAGCGCTGCCAGGAGCGCCCTCTGGTGCTCCCGCCCCTCGCGCCACAGGGCTTCATTCGGCGCCTTATAGAGGTGGCGGTACACTGTGAGGTCAGTCAGAATTTTTGCGATGAAGGCGATGATGAAGCCGAGCAACCGGTTGTCGGCAATCTCGGCCAGCTTGCCGTGGAAGCACAGCGAGGCGATGTGGTGCTCGCGCTCCTCCTCCGCGGTCGCCGGCGCGGCGGGGTAACGCTCAAGGATCGCCTCCAGCTCGGCAAGCTGAGGCTCGGTAAGGCGGCCAGCGAGCGAAGCGGCCAGCTCAGGCTCCAGCGCGCGCCGCACCTCGTAGACTTCCTCGATGCTCAGGTTTTGAAAATAGAAGTAGTTTGCCAAGAGCGCGCTGGCACGCTCAGAAGACACAGCCGCGACGAACGTGCCACCGCCAGGACCTGTGCGCGTGGTGACGATGCCCTGTGCCTCCAAGATCCGCATCGCTTCGCGGATCGTGCTCTTTGCCTTTTGAAAGCGGTCGATGAGCTCAGCCTCGGTGGGAAGCCGATCGCCGGCCTTCAGGCCCCCTTCCACGATGAGCGACTTGATCGCCTCGGCCACCTGCGCCGGTCTTCGCAGCCGCGCCGAGGCGCCCTCGGTGTTCGCCATACGTGTGCTCCTCCTCGCCGGGTCGATGGACACAGGCTAGAGGGAGAATTCATCATGATCAATTTGACGGTAAGCCTGGTTCATGTGCGCTTCTTTGAGCGATCGCAGAGCATCCCTCGAAAACCTAGTTGCCGGTCGATCCAGGTCTGAAGTGGTTTTGCGCGGTGTGCGGAGCGGTCAGCCCAACGGCTCTGCTCAGGTGCGCCCCCAGGTCCACCGCCTCGTAAGTTGGCCGGGGCGGCCTTTGCGCGATATCGACGTGCCTGTGAAGCCAGGTCCGCTCTTCCAGTTGGCGCAGGGATTTCGACAACGCACGATCCGAAACGCCGGAAAGAGAATGTTTGATCTCGTTGAAGTGCTTGGGCCTTTCCGTCACCGCGAGGACGGGAAGCGTCCATGTTCGGCGGATCAGCGCCGCTTCTGACCGCCCGTTCACTGTACCCATGACCCTGGCAGCGACGACGGCAGCGGCCTCTCCCTTCGCGGTCAATCGATACTCCGGCCGCAATGGGTGTCCGTGCCCCGGGTTCCTTTCCAGTATGTCCAACTGCACGAGATGGTTCAGGCTGGCCGTGAAGGCCGTCCGTCCGGCGCCGGTTGCGGCCAGCAGTGGGGCCTGTCGCGCCGGCGTGCCGGAGACGAGCGCGGCAAGGATGCTCAGCGACCAGGCGCGCGATGCGACCTTGACAAGCAAATCAATGTCCATAAAAGTTAGTAGCTATACTTTTCGCGGAAGGAAAGTGCGATGCCGGTTGTTTCCCTCGACAATACGATCACGCTGGCCATGTCCGTGCGTGATCGGCACCGGAGCGCGCAGTGGTACAGCGACACGCTCGGCTTCACCCTCCTTCATCACATGGACGAGGCCGGCTGGAGCGAGATGGCGACCAAGACCGACGGGGTCACCCTGGGTCTTGGCGAGCAGACCGAACCCGTGCCCGGCAACACGGTTCCGGTCTTCGGCGTGAAAGACATCGGGTCGGCCCGCAAGCATCTTGAAGCCGCGGGCGTCCGATTCGATGGAGAGACGGAGACCATCGAAGGCATGGTGAGTACGGCCACCTTCTACGATCTGGACGGCAACGCGCTCATGCTTGCGCAGGATTTGACCGAAACCAGCTAAAACATCGGCCGAGAACCAACGACATCGTGTAGACGAGGACCATCCACACCCCTGCCTCTGCGCCTGGGGAAGCAACGCGATGGCTTCCAGAGTGCGCATCCCTCCAAGGCGGCCATCCAGGCGTGGATGTGGGCCGGGGAGGGTATCACGTATCGTCAGCTTCGGGCTGGTATTCGAAGAGATCACCAGGCTGACAGTGGAGCGCTGCGCAAATCGCCTCCAGCGTGTTGAAGCGCACGCCCCGCACCTTTCCGGACTTCAAGAGAGATAGATTTTGTTCCGCGATACCGATGCGTGCTGCGAGATCGCGTGACGTCATCTTGCGCTTGGCGAGCATGACGTCGAGCCGAACGATGATAGGCACATCAAACCACCTCTTGATGATCGCGCCAAAGCTGCGCACCGAGTGCGAAGGCACGGGCCATGAAACCTGCGATGAGGGCGGAAAGGGCGAGGGAGATTTGTGACGTTCCCACACCGACGCCAACGATGTGCTCGCCCTCTGGAAAGCCCCATGTGGCAATGGGTGCGACGAGCATCTGGGAGACCAGCCCCCAGGCCAGCATCGCCCACAGCCAGTAAGACAGCGTGCGCGCCGCAAGCCCTGCGGTTTCAGGCTCGCCTTTGGCCAACGCCCCAAAAACCCTGCGCGCCGTTCCAAGGACCATAATCCACACCGCGAGATGGATTGCAGCGACGCCTGCCAGAGCGCTGTTTTGCCAGGCCTGCATCGGGCCTGTGGAAAAGCCGCTCATGTCGGCGAGGCTTTCTCCCAAGCTTTCAGGTCTTGTGACGACGCCGAAGGCCAGCGCCACCGTGATGGCAAAGAGCAGCACGATGCCACCGGTCAGGACGGTTTGAATGCGCCGCGCGGGCACCGTGAGAATATTCGGATCGATCATCGTTTGTTCCTCTTCAAACGCTTCATGTTTTACATTAAACATTTAATGCGAAATGTGCCATGAGTAGAACGTCGATGCACCCAAAAAATGTCCCAACCGCACTGGTCAGCTTCGCGTGTGCGCTGACGGTATCGGCCTGCGCCTCCGTCAATCCTGCGGGGTTGATCGCAGCAAGCCGGCTTGACCCTTTGAACACCGCGCCCACCGACATTGCCGTCGCGGTGGGGGTGCCAAGCACCGTGCGCCTTACTGACGGCGACGCCGAGTTTCGCATGGCGTTCAGAGCCGAGAGTGACGCATCGGCCGTTCTCGTGGACGAAACGGTGCCATTGCAGTTGAGGCCCATCGCAGCCGGGGGGCCGCAGCCGAGTTCCGACAGCGAGGTCGTCTATTCTGCGCGTTTTGCCGCGGAGGACGCAGCGCGCATTGCTGCGGCACAAGCTGAGATCAAGGCGCTCAGAGCCCGCGGGATCGATGGGAAGGGAACGCTCAGCGTATCGGTCAGCGGCGGATGCGTCTTGGAGCCGGCGCCACGCGCGCTGCCTGTCAGTACGTGGCTGCAAACCAGCCCCGAGCATGGCTTTGTCAGCCTGACGCGGCAGCAGGATGTGTTTCGAGGCCTCGGCGAGCGCGATGCGCAAGCTCTGCGCGCGCAACTCACGCCCTGTGATGAGTAGAGCGCCTGCCGCCTAAAGCCCGGCAACTCCCGCTCTATCCCTGTGCCAAAAAAGGTCGCAGGTGCCGCAGCGTCTCTTCGGGGTTTTCCTCGCAGAGGAAGTGGCCTGCATCGATGGGCGCGCCTTCGGGGGCAGCGTGCCAGCCGCGCCACACATCAAGGGGGGATCGGCCGCCGCCCGCATCGAACGCTGAACCCCACAACGCCAACATTGGCGCTGTGATCCGCGCGCCTGCGGCAACGCTCTCATCGTCATGGGCCCAATCGATCGTGGCGCCTGCGCGATAGTCCTCGCAGGTGGCGTGGAGGTGGCCCGGGTTGGAGAAGGCGGCGCGATAGATGGCCATGGCGTCAGGGTGGAAGGCGGAAAGGTCTTTCGCCTTGGTCCAGCTTGCCATGGTCCTGTCGAGGTAGTCGGCAGGGTCTGACCCGATCAGCGTCTCTGGCAAAGGAGCAGGCTGGGCCAGGAACGTCCAGTGATAGTAGCGCAGCGCCCGGGCAACGGAAAAGTCGTTCCACACTGCGCCGGTTGGAACAATGTCGAGGACGGCAAGGCGCGTCACCACGTCCGGCGTGTCGAGTGCCATGCGGTAGGCAACGCGCCCACCCCTGTCGTGGCCTGCGATGGCAAACTGGTGGTGGCCGAGCTGCGCCATCGCGGCGACAATGTCGGCGGCCATGGCCCGCTTGGCATAGCGGGCCGGGCCCCCTTCGGGCGTTCCGGACGCGCCGTAGCCTGGCAGATCGAACAAGAACACCGTGTGATCCTCGGCAAGAGCCGGGGCGACGGCATGCCACATCACATGGCTTTGCGGATAGCCGTGCAGGAGGACCAGGGGCGCCCCCGTTCCACCGGTGCGGTAGGCAAGGTTCACGTCGGCCAGTGTGGCCGTCCCTTTGCGGAAGCCTGACAACAGGTCGCTCATGAGGGGTCTCCTTCAGGGCGCACGGGCCGGTGCCGCAGAACATCGCTCACCGCGGCGGTCCGCGCCGCGGCAGAAACAAAACACAAGGCTGCGAAGCCGAATGCAAGAATCCAGAAGCCGCTCGGCCAAAGGCACATGGCGCAAAACACGGCAATGGTCTCCGCCCCTTCCGCCAGCCCGGCGAAGTAGTAGATGGATTTCTTGCCCTGCCGCTCGGTCATCAATCCGCGCTTGGCGGCAATGGCTGCAAAGGCCAGGAACGTTGCCCCGTTGGCATAAAAGCTTGCAAGGAGCACCGCTGCTGCAAGCCCGTTCGCCGACGGGTCGTGAATGGCGAACGCCAGAGGGACCGCGCCATAGAAGAAGAAGTCGAAGACGATGTCGTAAAAGCCGCCAAGGTCCGTCGGGCCGCGGCGCCGTGCGATGGCCCCGTCCAGACCATCGGCAAGACGGTTGAGGACCACTGCCGCAAGGGCCGCAGCAAACCACCCTGCGACAATGAACAGCGCGGCGGCTGCGGCAAAACCAAGCCCCAGAAAGCTGACCGCGTTGGCGGAAAGGCCTGAGCGCGCAAGGGCTTTACCAGCCGCATTCAGCGGCGGATCGATAAGCGGTCTGATCTTGCTATCAAACACAACGGTCCGTGTGTGCGCACTGTGGTGGGATTTTATGCAAGGGGAATGCCCTGCACAGGGTGCGCCCAGGCCCATCTGGTGGCAGACTGGGCCGAGAGGGCTGACGAAGGCCCCTGGCCAAACGGAGAGTGGGACGATGTACCGTGCCGTCACGGATCAGATTGAGGTCACGGTGGAGCCGGCCTTCCTGCCGGACCATTCTGCGCCGGATGCGAACCGCTTCGTGTGGGCCTACAGCATCAACATCCGCAACCTGTCCGATGACACGGTGAGGCTGCGCAATCGCCACTGGCAGATCACCGATGCCAACGGCAAGCTTGAAGAGGTGCACGGGCCGGGGGTCGTGGGCGAGCAGCCGGTGCTCGCACCAGGTGAGGCGTTCTCCTACACCAGCGGCTGTCCCCTCACCACGCCGTCGGGCATCATGGTGGGCCAGTATGAGATGGAGCGGGAAGACGGGGGCCGCTTCATGGTCGACATTCCCGCCTTTTCTCTCGATATGCCCGGCCATGCGCCGACCATGAACTGAATCGCCGTGAACTGAGTGGACCTTCCCCGTCAAAGCCTGCGATGGCGGGCGCGGGCGCCGCGCTCGATGGCGGCCACCACGAGCTTTTCCAGATCCAGCGCATCACGCAGCATGGCAAGGAACCGCAATTCCTCCTGCTGGATGCGAAGATCGGCCGCCGCCACTTCCACCGCCAGCGCATAAGCTGTCTCGTGCAGTGTCTTGGGGGTGCAGGCGCTGATCAACTCCAGCATGGTCTCAAGACCATCGTCTTCCTGGAGGATCTCGCCGCAGGTCTCTGCCAGATTGACCAGGCGGTCGGCGTCGAAGTCGCGGAACACGGGAACCTGCTCGACGATTTCGCCGATCCGCCGCAGCTCGGCATCGGTCATGGTTCTGTCCACCGCCGAGATCGTGACCATGGCGAAGACCAGAGCCTCGTGGTGGGAGATGGGCTTGTCCATATCGCTTCTTAATCCATGCATGCTTCGACTGGCGCTTTAGCACCCTGGCGCGCTGTGGGCCATGGCCTGGTGCCGGCGCACACAGTCTGGCGGCTCAATTGTAGTTAAATCGGGTGAAAATCGGCTGGAAGTGCTGCCACAGGTAGGACTGCGCCTCGTCCGACAGGTGAACCTTATAGTTGCCGGGTGTCACCTGGCGGATGTGCGCATCGGGCCGCTCTTGCGCCGGGCGCACGTCATGGCGCGCGGTGATGAGGCGCATCTGCGAGGCCGGCACGTCCGCCTCCATCAAATCGACGATGGTCTGGGAGAGGGTCATCTTGTCGAAGATGATGTCCTCGTAGCGCACCACATTGAAGTTGCCATAAAGGTCAACGTGCCTGGAAAATTGCATGATGTTGCGCAGAACATCGTTGGCACGCCCTTCAAGAACGTACTGGGAGGGCGTCAGCCCCGCGGTCTGCTCTCTGCGCGACAAGATCGCGGCCCGCGCCTCGCCTTTGGCAGGCAGCGCATGGCTCTTTGCCATGGAGAAGTAGAACGAGACCGCAATGTCCCGCGGATCGCGAATGAGGAGAAGCTTGCGCCCCTCACGGTACTGGCGCACGAAATGCAGGATCCAGGGCGAGCGGAAGCCTGAGAACACGTACCCTGTCTCCTCAAGCCACATGATCAGCTCCAAGGGACAGTCGCTGAGGACGATCCCCTCACGGAAAAGGTCAGGCTCAAGCTCCACCAAAGGGCGTTCCGATGCCTCGCAAAGGTCCCGCACCAGCCTTTGCAGCAAGGTGGACCCTGCCTTGTGGACGGACAGGAAAAACACGGCCGGCTTGTCATCGGCCGGTGCCCGTTCGAGAGTGAATGGCGTGCCGTTGAGCGCGCGGAACTCGTGCTTCATACCGTCTCGCTACACGTGTGAATGGTCATCGCCCGCACCTCTGACTGCGGCGGTGTGTGGAGAATGGTCCTGCCTCAGGCGGTGGCCCGTTCACCGGCCGACCCTACGTTCGGCGGATGTGGTAAGCCACATCAAACCCGAAGGAAAGCGCTACAACCGTTATGACAAAGGATGTCACCCTTCAGACCGCGCCCGATGGAATTGGCGCTCACGATCTCGCGGCACTTGCCGAAGGCGGCAAGGCCTGGCCGTACGAGGAGGCGCGCAAACTCTTAAAGCGCGTGAAGGGACAGACACGCCCCGTCATCTTCGAGACCGGTTACGGACCCTCGGGTCTTCCCCACATCGGCACCTTCGGCGAGGTGGTGCGCACCACAATGGTGCGCAACGCTTTCCGCCAGCTGACGGGCGATGCCGTGCCCACACGCCTCCTGTGCTTCTCGGACGACATGGACGGCCTGCGCAAGGTGCCAGACAACGTCCCGAACCAGGAGCTTCTGGCCCAAAGCCTCGGCAAGCCTCTGACGGAGGTACCTGACCCGTTCGGCGAGGATGAGAGCTTCGCCCACCACAACAACCGCCGTCTGCGGGGGTTTTTGGATTCCTTCGGCTTCGACTATGAGTTCGTGAGCGCGACGGAGATGTACCGCTCAGGCCGGTTCGACGAGGCGCTGCTTGCCACCCTTGCCGCCTACGATGCGGTCATGGCGGTGATGCTGCCCACCCTCGGCCCTGAGCGGCGCGCCACCTATTCCCCCTTCCTGCCCATCCACCCGCAAACGCGCGTCGTTATGCAGGTGCCTCTCACAGGGCGCGACGTTGCGGCAGGCACAGTCTCCTGGACCGACCCCGACACCGGGGAGGATCACACCACCCCCGTCACGGGCGGTGCCTGCAAGCTGCAATGGAAGCCCGATTGGGCGATGCGCTGGGCCGCGCTCGGCGTCGACTATGAGATGGCCGGCAAGGATCTGATTGAGTCCGTGCGCGCCTCTGCGCGCATCTGCAAGGCCATCGGCGGCACGCCCCCCGAAGGCTTCCATTACGAGCTGTTTTTGGACGAGAACGGGGAGAAGATCTCAAAGTCCCGCGGCAATGGCCTCAGCGTTGAGGAGTGGCTCGCCTACGCTGCGCCCGAAAGCCTCTCCCTTTACATGTACCAAAAGCCCCGCGCGGCAAAGCGGCTGTTCTTCGACGTCATACCCAAGACGGTGGATGAGTACTACCAGTTTGCTGCCAAATATAACGATGAGGATGTGGCCAAGCGGGTGGAAAACCCCGTCTGGCACATTTCGGGCGGCGCGCCGTCGGTGGATGTGACGCCTGTCGGCTTTTCCATGCTCCTCAACCTCGTCTCCGCCTCCAACGCTGAGGACAGGGACGTGTTGTGGGGCTTCATCTCCCGCTACCAGCCTGGCGCTACGCCTGAGAGCGAGCCTGAGTTGGACAAGCTGGTGGGCTACGCCATCCGCTACTTTCATGATCGCGTTCGCCCCAACAAAGCCTACCGCGCCCCCACCGAGGAGGAGCGTGCGGCCCTCATGGAGCTGTCGGACAGGCTGGACGGTATGGCAGGCGCTGACGGCGAAACCATCCAGAACGAGGTCTATGCCGTCGGCAAGGCGCACTTTGAGGTGCTGAGGGAGTGGTTCGGCACGCTCTACCAAGTGCTCCTTGGCCAACAACAGGGGCCCCGCTTCGGCTCCTTCGTCGCCCTTTATGGCGTGGAAGAAACCCGCGCCATGATCAAAGAGGCGCTCGCCCGCTAAACTGCCTCACCCCGGATGAGGGCGTGGATGAAGCCAAGCTTCTGCGCCACCGCCGGGGAGAGCACGAAAGGGTACAAGTCCGGCTGACCCATGGAGCGGTTGACGGCGTTGACCGCCACCGTCACAGGGACCCAGGCGGCAATGAGGTCCTCTGCGCTGCCGGCCTCGTAAGGGTCGCTGGCCGCCATCGCGCCTGTCATGACGACGCCGAAGGCGTGGGCGGTCTCCAGCCCATCCACCATGTGGACGTAGTGGGAGAAGGTCTCGGCAAAGTCCTCCCAGGGGTGGGCCGTGGCGTAGGCGGAGATGGCATGGTCCGCCCAATCGTCCGGCGGGCCGTTCTGGTAGTGCCGCTGCAAGGCCGCCGCATAGTCTTCTGTGTCGTCACCAAACACCTCACGGCATTTCGTCAGCGCCGGCCCATGCGCCACAAGGCGATCCCAGTAATAGTGCCCGATCTCGTGGCGGAAGTGGCCGACGAGGGTGCGATAGGGCTCGCCCATTTCTGACCGCCGCCGCTCGCGCTCAGCATCGTCCCCTTCGGCAATGTTGATGGTGATGAGACCGCTCGCATGCCCCGTCAGGTGCTGCTTGGCCATCCCGTCGGGGCCCACCTCATCGGCCAAAAAGTCGAATGCCAGCCCTGCTGCCTCGTCCTCCGCCTTGGTGGGCGCCGGCAAATGCCAGCGGATCAGCGAGTAAAACAACCGCCGTTTTGCCGCCTCGATGGCCCGCCATAGGGCCAGATGTGTGGGATCGTCCAGATTGGGGATGACGCGGTTGTGCCGGCATGCGCGGCAAAGTCCGCCGTCACCGTCCACCAGCCAGTTGCAGGTGGCAAAGTCGCGGTTATGGCATGCACTGTAGGTGGCGCCACCTTTGTCGCGCCAAACCTCCCCTGGCGCTGCGGCCAGCATCGCATTGACCTGCGGCGCGTAGCCAAGGGCACTGTCGCAGGCAACACAGGCCACATTGTCGAAGTGGACCTCGTGGTCACAGGTCTGGCAATAAAATCGCTGCATAGGGGCCGACGGCGCGCCTTCTGGTGGGGGATGCACAACAAACGCGCAACCTGCCTCACCCGTTCGCCTGATCCCCAGCGTGTCAGAGCATGGCTGCCCTGCGGCGCACCCTCACGCTGGCCCAAGATGCGCCACAGAGGCGATCTCCACCAAAAACTCCTCGCGCACCAACTCGGAAATAATGCAGTAGCGCGCCGGCGGTGCCTCACCGAAAAAGGCCCCGTAGACCGCGTTCATGGCCGCATAGTCGTCCCGGTTCTTCAGGAAGATCATATTGTAGGCAATGTCGGCCTTGGTGCCCCCGGCTGCCTCCACGACGGCGATGATCTGCTCGATCACGTAGCGGGTCTGCGCGCTCACATCGCCCACGAAGAGGCTTTCGCCCTCAGCGCCGATGGGGAGCGTGCCCGAGACGTAAAGGGTCTCACCGGTCTTGGCACCATGGACGTATGGGGCGATGGGCTTGGACGCGCCCGCAGGCAGTACGGGAAGGAACACCTCACCCCTCCTGTGCGTAGACGAAGGTTTCTTCAGCACCCTTGGCCTCAGCGATGATGTGGGTCTCGCCGGCATCCCAACTTGCCACCACACGGTCGCCGATGGCTACAGGCGTCTTGAAGAAGCGATGGTCGGGAACGTTGACCACGAAGGGTTCGCCCTCGCGCCCCAGGGTCACCTTCACGAACGAGCCTTGATATTCAATCTCATCCACCGCACCAGCGAGGGTGTTGGCGGCCTCATCGCCCCCTTCGGCCATGGGGGTCAAGTCGATCCTGTCGCGGCGGATCGCAAAGGCGAGGAGCCCGTTGGCGGCCGCAGCCGGCGCGGCCCCTCCCGTCTTGGCCACAAAAGCCCCGTCGCGCCCCTCGATCTTGATCTCACCGCCATCGGATCCCGTCACGCGCCCTGCCACAACGTTCTGACCGCCCATGAAGCGGGCCACATAAGGGGTTGCGGGACGGTTGAAGATGCCCTCAGGGGTGTCGGCCTGGACGATCTCGCCGTGGTCCATCACCACCACTAGGTCGGCAAGGGCGATGGCCTCAGGCTGTGTGTGGGTGACGTGGACGAAGGTGATGCCCAGCTGGTTCTGCAGGCTTTTCAACTCAGAGCGCATTTTCAGCCGCAAGAACTCGTCCAGCGCCGACAGCGGCTCATCCAGCAAGAGCACCCGCGGGTTGGTGATCAGCGCCCGCGCCAATGCCACGCGCTGCTGCTGCCCGCCCGACAGCGCTGCAGGCATCCTGCCGGCCAGATGGTCCAGCTGAACGCGCTTCAGCATCTCATCGGCATGGCCGCGTCGCTCGTGCTTGGAGACGCCGCGCATCTTCAAATAAAACGCCACGTTGTCGCGCACGGTCAGGTGCGGAAACAGCGCGTAGTTCTGGAACATCATCGCCGTGCCGCGCTGGACTGGGGGCAGCCCCACCACCGACTGTCCGCCGATGGTGATGTCCCCCGCGCTCGGCGTTTCGTGCCCTGCGATCATCCGCAAAATGGTGGTCTTGCCGCAACCCGATGGGCCCAGAAGGCAGCAATAGGATCCGTCCTTGATGGTCAGATTGATGTCGCGGACGGCGTGGGTGTCGCCAAAGCTCTTGGAGACCCCCTCAAGGCGGATTTCGCCTGACTGGCTCATGAACTCAACACTCTCCCACGTAGAAAAATACCAGGGTATCGGTGGTGGTACGCCCTGTGGGCTGGCACTGGGAATAGACCTGGCGACGGCCTTCGAGGAAGAAGGATTCATCCCCCTCGAAGTGCCCCGCCACACCGTAGGTGAGGGGGTCGCCAGGACAGTGGCGCGAGAACACCCGTGCCGTGCCGCGAATGCCGCTCGGCCCCTCTACAGCATCCACAAGCACCGTTCCGCGGCGCACCCCTGCAGGGCGCAGCGCCTCGCGCGGCCGCTCATAGCGGATGGTCATCTGCCCGTTGCGGTTGGTGACGCGCATGGTGGAGCCGTTGTGGTCGAAGCACGCATCGGCAAGGGCCGGCAGCGGCGCCGCCGCAAGGCCAGCCATGCCGACGCACAGCCCAAGGAGGAGGGACAGTAGGCGCATCAGGATTCCCCCTTTCAGACGCCCGCGCGGCTGCGACGGCGCTGGATGATGGCGATGGAGCCGATGGCAAGGCCAATGACGAGGAAGGAGATCAGCGTCGTCACCGTGCCCAGCGCGTAAAGGGATGGGGAGGTGACGTTGGTCGTCATGGTCCAAATCTCGAGCGGCAGCGTGTTCTTGGGCCCGACGGTCAGCCAGGAGCGCGGGAATTCGTCATAGGACAGTGTAAAGCCGAAGAGGGCGACCGCAATCATGCCGGGGAAGACGATGGGGACGATCACCAAGAGCAGCGTCTGCATACGGCTGGCGCCAAGGTCGTAGGCGGCTTCCTCATAGCTGTCAGGCAGGCGCGAGAGCACTGCAAACATGATGAGAAGCCCGAACGGGATGGTCCACGACAGGTGCGCCCCAAGGGCCGATGTGTACCAGCGCGCAGGCAGCCCCAGGAAGTTGAAGGTGACGAGCGTGCCGATGGACAACACCAGCCCTGGCACGATGAGGCTTGCGATGGCCGCGTAAAAGATCAGCGTCGAGCCGTAAAACTTGCGCCTGAAGGCAAGCCCTGCGGGGACGGCAATCAACACCGTCAACACCATGACGATCAGCGCCAGCGGCAACGAGCGTGAGAACGCTCCGCCCACATCGCCTGTGCGCGCCTGGCCGAAAAGGTCGGAGAACCAGCGCAGCGACACCCCTTGCAAGGGGAATGTCAGACCGCCTGTGGGTCCTTGGAAGGACAGGATGTAGATCGTGATCATCGGCCCGTAGAGGAAGATCACGAACAGCGTGAAGAAGGCGGCAAGGACCCAGAACGTCCAGTCCCGACCCGATCGACGCGCCATAAAGTCCTCCTCAGAGCGGGCCCCGCCCACTCACCCAGCGTCCCGAAGGATTGCACGCCCCGTGCCAGACGCAAACCCGTTCAACCCACTTCCCGCCGGCGCCGATCGGCACGAACGCACAACACACCTCCACATCCAGTTCCTTTGGAGAGATAATGCCAGACGTTCCACGAAAGTCCGCCGTTGCGCACTTTCGCATTCTTTTCTGCCGAACTGCGGAACACCGCAGTTCGGTGGAGCCGACACGAACAGAACCCCCGCGCAGAAGGGCTTTGCACGGCCCCAACGGCCGCTCCATCCATCAAGATCTGCGCGTTGGTCCCGACACGCCGAACCGGCGCACCTCCACAGGTCGGGAGGGTATGGTGACGGTCTTTTCTTCGGTAAAAAAGTGCACCGACGCTTCCCCCCCTTCACGTCCGACGCCGCTGTCCTTGAATCCGCCGAAGGGCGCACGCAGCTCGCGCGTCATGGATGTGTTGACCCAGACAACGCCTGACTTGAGGTCGCGTACGGCACGCTCGACGGTAGGAAGGTGATCGGACCACACGTAGGAGACGAGGCCGAAATCGGTGTCGTTGGCCATGGCGATCGCCTCCTCGTACGTGTCGAAGGTGGAGATCATCGCGAACGGCCCAAAAATTTCGTCCTGGGAGGCGCGGCCTTTGTTGTTTGGCGCGAAAGCAGCGGTGGGCTCGGCATAGAACCCTCCGGCAAGGGCAGGGGGCAAATGTTCCGGCACCTTGCCGCCGGTGAGAAGTTCGGCGCCATCCTCCACAGCCCAATCGGCAAACTTCAGCACCCGGTCGCGGTGGGTTCTGAAGGCGAGGGGGCCGAGTTCGGTGGCATCGTCCGAAGGATCGCCGATGACGATCCTCTCCGCCCGGGCCACGAAATCGGCGATGAAGTCATCGGCGATGGAGCGCTCCACAAGGATGCGCGAGCCTGCAAGGCACTGCTGCCCGTTGTTGGAGTAAATGCCCGCAAGCGCCCCATCCAGCGCCCTTTCCCTATCGGCCGAGGCAAAGACGATCAGCGCGCTCTTGCCGCCAAGCTCCATGGTGCAGGGCACGAGGCGGCGACCGGCTTCCGCCATGATGGCGCGGCCCGTCTCAGTGCCGCCGGTGAACGACACGCGATCCACCCCTTGATGGGCCACAAGCGATGCGCCCGTGACGGTCCCGCGCCCGTTCACAAGGTTGATGACGCCTTCCGGCACGCCGGCCGCCGACAAAAGGTCCACAAAGCGGCGCAGCGCAAAAGGCGTGTACTCTGACGGCTTCAGGACAGCGGTGTTGCCGCAGGCAAGGGCTGCGGCGACCTTCATGGAGGCGAGCGCCACAGGCGCATTCCAAGGGGCAATGAGCGCGGCAACGCCCACAGGCTCGCGCACCACCATTGTGCGATAGCCGTCGGTCTGGTCGTAGACGGCGCCGCGTTGCTGGCCGATCACCTCTGAAAAGAAGCGGAAGTTGTAGGCCGCGCGTCGCATATGGCGGCTTTTCAGCTCAGCCAGAGGGACGCCGAGGGCAAGGCATTCAAGCTCTGCCAGCTCGTCGGCGTGGGCCTCCACAGTGTCGGCAATGGCGTGGAGGAGCTTTTGCCGCGCCGCAACAGTCCATGTGGGCCAGTCGGTCTCATCGAAGGCTTGGCGGGCGGCGAGAACGGCACGATCCACGGTCGCAGCGTCGGCCTCGATCAGCGTTCCAGCAGGCGCACCGGTTGCCGGATTGATGACGGGGAGTGCCTTTCCATCGCCATGGCCACGGCCTGCCACGGCGTTGTCGGCGGTGATGGTGTGTGGTGGTTGCACCGCTTCGTCCTTCAAGGCCTGTTTCATCGACAGCCCATTTGTCTTATGTCGCAGACAAGAGGCATCCACAAGAAAGGGTCCGTTGGCAATGACCGGTGGCGTTGATTGCGAGGTGGCCATCTCCGGCGGCGGTCCGGTGGCCTTGTGTCTTGCTCTCTTGTTGGCCCGCAAAGGCGTTCATGTGCGCGTGTTCGAGGCGGAGGCGGCCCTGGGACAGGACCTGCGCGCCTCCACCTTTCACCCACCCACGCTCGACATGCTGGACACCCTCGACCTTGCCGCGCCGCTGATTGCCCAAGGGATCATTTGCCCCCATTGGCAAATCAGGATGCACCCGACGGGTGAGCGGGCCGTCTTCGATCTGTCCGTCCTGAAGGACGACACTGCGCACCCCTACCGCCTCCAGTGCGAACAATGGAAACTCTCGCGGCTGTTTTATGCGGGGCTGATGGCAGAGCCCACTGCCACCGTTCACTTTGGCCACAAGGCCGTCGCTCTGTCTCAGGACGACGACCATGTGGGCCTCACCGTTGAGACCGACGATGGGCGAGAGAGCCTTAAGGCGCGCCTAGTTGTCGGTGCGGATGGCGCAAAAGGGTTCGTGCGCGGGGCCATTGGTCTTGCGCTGGAGGGGGAAACCTTCCCCGAAAACACCCTTCTTGCCACCACCACCTTCCCCTTCGAGGCGCACATGGAGGGCCTTTCCAACGTCACCTACTGTTGGAAGGCTGAGGGCAACTTTGCGCTTCTGAAGGTGCCTGATCGCTGGCGCGTCTCCATCTACCCCGACGAGACACGACCCTTGGAGGCGCAGCTCACCGACGAAGCGCTCAACGCGGCCATGCAAGAGATCGTGCCCAACCCCAGCGGCTACGTTGTCAAAGAGATGCGCCCCTATCGCATCCATCAGCGCATCGTCCCCACCTACGCCAAGGGTCGTGTGGCGCTGGCGGGGGATGCGGCGCACCTCAACAGTCCCGTCGGCGGCATGGGTCTGAACGGCGGTCTGCACGATGCGTTCGCCCTGTCGGAGGCCATCCTCGACATTGTTCGAGGCGGCGCGCCCCTCACGCGGCTTGACCTTTATGATAGGCAAAGGCGCCCTGTGGCGGCGGACCAGATCCTCGCCCAGGCCGGCCGCAACAGGGCGAGAATGCGCACCCGCGACCCGCAAAAGCGGGCCGAAATCCTTGCCGACCTCCAGGCCGTCACCGCCGACAGGGTGCGGCTGCGGGAGTATCTGTTGAGATCGTCGATGATCGAAGGCCTTAAGATGGCACGGGAGGCGGCCTGACCCATGACCCATGTGGAATATGCCAAGAAGGGCCTGCTCGGCGTCCTCACTCCCCAGGCCAACACCACGGTGGAGCCTGAAATGGCGATCCTGACGCCGCCTGGCTGGGGTGTCCTCAATGCCCGCCTCACCAGCGACAAGCCCACCATCGAAGCCCGCCTGGTGGACTATTTCGACCACTACGGCGAGGCACTGACCCAGTTCGCCAACGCACCTTTGACCGCGGCGGGCTTTGCCTGCACAGGCGCCTCCTACCTCGCCGGCGCCAGCCGAGAGGATGACACGCTGGCAGCGCTCACAGAGCGCCTCGGCGCCCCTGTGGTAACGGCTGCGACGGCGGTTCTGGACTCCCTTGCCGCCCTAGGGGCCAAACGCATCGCCCTCGTCTCCCCTTACGATGGCGCCTTGGACGATGCGAGCGTTGCCTACTGGACCGGTCGGGGCCTCGACGTGGTGGGGCGCTTCTCAGCCTTCCGCCAGTCGGACGCCTTCCACCCCATCTACAGCCTTGCCGCCAGCGCCTCCCAAGAGGGCGTTGAGAAGGTGAAGGGCAGCGGCGCCGAGGCCATCGTCATGCTCGGCACGGGGATGCCGACCTTGCGCGCCATCGCCGATGCGCCGTCGGACGGCCCGCCTTTGTTGTCATGCATGTTCAGCCTTGCCTGGCGGTTGATGAACGCACCCACCGAAGCGTCCCTTCGCGCCATGTTAACGGACACGGGGTGGCGCGCCCGCCTTTCGGCCATCGATGGGAAGGGCTGAACGCGCCTACAACAGTTTGGCGCCGAAGGCGTAAGCGGGGTCCAGCTCGCGCGGGCGAGGGGGTGCGTAGCCTGTCCAGTCGAACGGGTCGCGCTTCAAGAAAACGCCGTTGCCGCGCTCGGCGATCCGCTTGCCCTCGCGCATGGCGACCTTGCCGCGGATCACCATGGTCTGCGGCCACCCCGTCAGGCTCATGCCCTCGAAGGGGGTGTAGTCCATGGCATCGTGCATGCCGGCAGCGGTGACGGTGCGGGTCTCTTCAGGATCCCAGATGGCAATGTCGGCGTCCGAGCCTATGGCAATGGTCCCTTTGCGCGGATGAACGCCGAACAGCTTTGCCGCATTGGTAGACGTAAACGCCACGAACTGGTTCAGCGACAAGCGCCCCTTGCGCACCCCTTCGGAGAAGAGGAGCGGTGCGCGCACCTCAATCCCAGGCATGCCGTTCGCCACCTTGTTGAAGGGTGGTTTTGGACCTGAGGAGAGCTTGCCCGTCTCATCGAACCGGTAAGGGGCATGGTCGGACGACCACAGTTGCAGGCTCCCTGCCAGAAGGTGGCGCCACAGGTCGCTTTGGGTCTGTTCGTCCCGCAAAGGGGGTGAGCAGCAATACTTGGTGCCCTCAGGCTCCGGCCTGTCCAAATCCTCCTTGGTGAGGAAGAGGTATTGTGGGCACGTCTCACCGAAGATCGGATGGCCCGCCTGACGCGCGCCCGCCACAAGCCGCGCGCCCTCATCGGTGGACACGTGGACGATCAACAGCGGCGCGCCCACGAAGGTGGCAAGGCGGATGCCGCGGTGGATCGCCTCAGCCTCTGCCGCAGCAGGGTGGCTGACGGCGTGGAATTTCGGCGCCGTGTGCCCGCCGTCCACGAGCTTGCGCACCATCCATTTGATGAGGGCGTTGTTTTCCGCATGGGTCATCGTCACGGCGCCGTGCTCGCGCGCGGTGACGAGGATGTCCAGCATCTGCTCATCGCTGACGATCAGCTTGTCGTAGGTCATGAAGACCTTGAAGGATGTAATGCCTGACGCAAACGCCTCCGGCAGTTCTTCCTTCAAAACCGTCTCCGTGGGATCGGAGATGATGAGGTGGAATGAGTAGTCGATGACCGACTTCTGCGCCCTCTCATGGTAGGTCTCAAGCACATGGCGCACCGACTGCCCGCGGTGCTGTGCGGCAAACGGGATGAACGACGTGTTGCCCCCATGGAGCGCCGACACGCTGCCGGAATAGTAGTCGTCGGACGTCATGGCGCCCGTCGCCGACTCCTGCTCGATGTGGCAGTGGCTTTCGATCCCGCCGGGGAGGACGAGCTTGCCCGTCGCGTCAATCACCTCGCCGCCGTCCGGAAGGTCCTTGGCGATGGCGGTGACGATGCCGCCGGCAATCCCCACGTCCGCCGCAAAGGTGTCAGAGGCCGTCGCGACAGTGCCGTTCTTGATGACGAGGTCGAAGTTCACTGGGCGGCATCCTTGACGGGGGTGAGGCGATCGAGATTGCGGGCAAGACGGTCCATCAGGCGCGTCAGCTCGTCATGGGCCGCCGCGTCCAGCTTGGGCCCTGGTGCACGCACGGCGGCCGAGCGAATGACGCCACGCCGCCGCAGAATCTCCTTGCGAACGGCAAGGCCGAAGCCCGGCTGCTGCTCGTGCTTGACGATGGGAAGGTAGGCGTCGAACACGTCCTCGGCCCCGTCCACGTCGCCTGCATGGTGGCGACGCACCACCTCCACCAGCATTTCGGGGTAGGCAAAGCCTGTCATGGCGCCATCGGCACCCCGCGCCAGCTCCTGTACCAGGTAGAGCCCGCCATTGCCGCACAGGATGGAGACGCGCCGCGCCCCCCGCTCCTCAGCCAAGGCGCGCACCCGGCTCAGCTTTTGCAGCCCCGGCCAGTCCTCATGTTTCAGCATCACCACGGAGGGGATCTCCTCAACGATGGTGGTGAAGCCTTCCGCCGAGATGGGCATGGCCGTCGACAGCGGAAAATCCTGATAGACCAGCGGCACGCCAGGCAACCGGTCGGCGATGGACTTGAAGTAGGTGAGGAGCCCCGTCTCGGTCTTGGCGGAGGCGCCAGGGGCGACCATCACGCCGGCTGCACCATGGTCCATGGCCGTCTTCGACAGGGTGACGAGGTTGTCGAGCCCCGCATTGGAGACGCCCACCACCACAGGCACGCGCCCGTCAACCCGCTTCAACACGCGGGCCAGAACGCCGACCGATTCCTCGGCCGTCAGTTTGGGGGCCTCGCCCATCATGCCGAGGATGGTGATGCCCGTGACGCCGTGGTGGAGGTAGAAATCCGTCAGTGCATCAAGGCTTGCATGGTCCACCGCCCCATCATCGGTGAAAGGGGTGGCGGAGATGATGTAGACGCCCTTGGCATTCTCGGTCAAAAGCTCGCTCACGGTGCGTCCTCCAGTGTTGTCGTTGCGTCCTGCCAGGCTGGGATGGGCAGGTCATAGGTCTCGCCCAATCGCCCATAGGAAACGCCGTGAAGGCGCGCGACAGGGTCGTATTGGGCCACATTTAACCGCCTCGTGGTGGGATCGAACAGACCATCGCGGGCAATGAGTGCACTCACTTCACCCATAACGAGGTGCCTCTCAGGCCCCAATGCCCGCAGCTCGAAGAGCGTACATTCCAACGCCACCGGGGCAGCCGCAATGTGCGGCACGGGAATTGTGCGGCCGGGCGTCAGTTCAAGGCCAAGGGCGCCAGGCTCGCTCATGTCTTCGGGGAAGCTTGCGGCGGTGGATATCATGATGCTGGCGAGCGCACTGTCGGCCATGTTGACGGTGAAGGCGCCTGCGGTCTCGATGTTGTTCAAGGTGTCTTTGCGCGCCCCGCCAGGCTTGCGGTTCATGCCGATGATGACGAGCGCAGGGTCCTCGGCAAACACGTTGAAGAAACTGAAGGGCGCGGCGTTGACGAGCCCTTCGGCGTTGACGCTGGTGATCCACGCCACAGGCCGCGGCACGACGGCCGCGCACAGCATCTTGTAGCGCTCGCGCGGGAGAAGGTCGGCAAAGGCGAACGTGTCGGCCATTCTCCTCAAGCCTCTGGGGGTTGGGCGCCCGTGCGCTCGGTGATGAGGCCGTAGTGCTCGATCCTGCGGTGGCGGGCAAAGTCGAAGATGGTGTCCTTGCCAAAGCGCGTCGCATCGAGGTCGCACGGGTGGACGATCAACTCGTCCCCTTCGCTCTTCGTCTCAGCCCCAATGAACCCGTTGGGGTCGACGATGACGCTGCCGCCGATGAGAGGGTGCCCGTCTTCATCACCGGCCTTGGCAACGGCCACGACGAAGGTGGCGTTCTGGTAGGCGCCTGACTGCAGCACAAGGCGGTGGTGGAACAACCGCTCCTGCGGCCCCTCGTCCCCGTTCTGGCTGTTCACCGACGGGGTGTTGTAGCCCAGCATTACCAACTCCACGCCCTGAAGGCCCATGACGCGGTAGGTCTCTGGCCACCGCCTGTCATTGCAAATGCACATGCCAAGCACGCCGCCTAGCGCTGTGAAGACGGGAAAGCCGAGGTCGCCGGGCTCGAAATAGCGCTTTTCCAGGTGCTGGAAGGCGCGCTCGGTGTCGTACTCGGAATGCCCTGGAAGGTGCACCTTGCGATACTTGCCGACAATGGCGCCCGTCTTGTCGGTGAGGATGGAGGTGTTGAAGTGGTGCCCGTCCTCGGTCAACTCCGCATAGCCGAAAGAGATTGCGACCCCGTGGGCCTTCGCCGCGTCGAACAAAGGCTGCGTGGCCGCATTCGGCATATCCCGCTCGAACCAGGTGTCCACCTCGCCTTGGTCTTCCATGTACCAGCGCGGGAAGAAGGTGGTCAGCGCCAACTCGGGGAAGACCACGAGGTCGCAGCCCTTGCCGGCAGCCTCGTTCAACAGCGCGACCATCCGCGCCACAACGGCCTCGCGGGTATCGGCCTTTTGGATGGGGCCGAGCTGGGCCGCACCCACTGTCACGGTTCGCATGGTTGTCCTTCGTTCAAAGTTCAGGCGGCAATGCGGCGTTCAAGGCGGCTCACAAGGCGCACCAGGGGCCACAAGATCACAAGGTAGATGCCCGCCGCCGCCACGATGGGTGAGGCATTGTAGGTGATGGAGCGCGCCATGTCCGCCGCGTACAACAATTCGGCCAGCGACACCACGCTGGCAAGGGAGGTGAGCTTGACCACCTCCACCGTGTTGGAAATGAGGTCCGGCAGGACGTTGCGCACCGCCTGGGGGAGGACGACGCTCACCATGGTCTGCGTGGCGCTGAGCCCTGTGGAGCGCGCCGCCTCGCTCTGCCCCTTGCCGATGGACAAGATCCCGGCGCGGTAGATCTCCCCATAGTAGGCGGCATTGTTGAGGAGGAAGGCGATGGCCACAGCCTCCAAAGGCGATGGCCTAAAGCCGATGAACGGCAGCCCCGCATAGACAAAAATCAGGAGGACCAGCGGCGGGATCGCGCGGAAGAAGTCCACGAACGCGATGGTCGTCCACCGGATCGCGCGGTTCGTGGAAAGCGAGGCCAGAGCCGCGAACACGCCGGACACAAGGCCGATGGGAATGACGATGAGGCAGATCAGCGCCGTCATCCCGAGCCCTTTGAGGAGCAGCGGCCACGCCTGCACCATGATCGACACGTTGAAGAATTGCTGAACGATGGCGTCCATCAAACGGCCCTCATGCGTGGCGCCATTTGAAGCGGCTTTCCAGCCAGCGCGAGGCAATCACCAGCGGCAGGAACAAAAGGACGTAGCCGATGGCCGCCATCATCAAAGGCGAGGCATTGCCGGAGAACGACTGCGCCGTGGTCGCCTGACCCAGAAGATCGGGCAGGCCGATCACCATGCCGAGCGCCGTGGATTTGGTGATGGCAATGGCCCTGTTGGTGAGCGGCGGGATGGTGAGCCGCACCGCCTGGGGGAGCACGATGGCCGTCAGCGCCTGCGTATAGGTCAGCCCCGTTGAGCGGGCGGCCTGCCACTGGCCCTTGTCCACCGACAAGATGCCGGCCCAGAAAATCTCCTCCGCGAAGGCGGCGAGCGCCAGGCCCAGCACGATCCAAATCACCATCTCCGCCGACAGCGACACGCCCACATTGGGAAGGCCGAAATAGACCAGGAGAATGAGGACGAGGGGCGGAAGGGCGCGCATCACGTCGGCAAAGACGATGATGAGTGCGTTGACAGGCGCGATCCTGTAGGAGCGCAGCGCTGCCAGGAAGAGACCCAGCGCCACCCCCGTCACCACCACCAGGATGGACAGCTGAAGCGTTGTAAAGAAGCCGTCGATGATGGCCGACAGATAGTCGGCCATCACCTTCTCGTTGAAGAAGGTGTCCTGAAAGCGCTCGAACGGCCCCATCAGTGGCTCACGCGCGACAGGAAGGTCTGCGTGCGGGCCTGTTTGGGCGCGCCGAAGATCTCCGCCGGTGGGCCCTCTTCCACAATCAAGCCCTCGTCCATGAAGATGACCCGGTCGGCCGCTTCCCGGGCAAAGCGCATCTCATGGCTGACGACGAGCATCGTCATCCCCTGCGCCTGGACGGTGCGCATGACGTCGAGAACGTCGCCCACAAGCTCAGGGTCGAGGGCGGATGTGGGCTCGTCGAACAGCATCACCTTCGGCTCCAGCGCCAAGGCCCGTGCAATGGCGACACGCTGCTGCTGCCCGCCGGAAAGGGCGGCGGGGTAGGTGCTTGCCTTGTCGGCAAGGCCCACTTCGGTGAGGGCGGCCATGGCCTTTTCCCGCGCCGCCCCGCGCGAAAGGCCCGAGACCTTGCGCAAGGCAAGCGTCACATTCCCCAAAGCGCTCTTGTGCGGGTAAAGGTTGAAGGACTGGAACACCATGCCGATGCGTTTTCGCGTGGCATTGAGGTCCACCCCCCTGCCGGTGATGTCCACCCCTTCCAGGACGACGGCGCCCGAGGTGGGCTCCTCAAGCCGGTTGCAGCAGCGCAGAAGCGTTGATTTGCCTGACCCCGAGGGGCCGATGAGGAACACCATTTCCCCAGGCGCCACCTTAAGGTCGATGCCGCGCAGGACGTTCAGCGTTCCATAGTCTTTGGTGAGGCCGACCAGTTCCAGGATGGGCGGTGTCACCGCCGCCGCGCCTTCATCGGGTGCGGCGGCGCTGTTGGTCTCATCCAAGATTTAGCTGCAGGTGTTCTCGTGGGGCGTTGCGTCATGGCCCTCAAAGCCGGGCTCGCCAAAACCGTCCCGCACGGTGACGGCGGCGCTGCCTACCTCAGGCGTGGTGCCGAACCACTTTTCCGACAACGCTGCGATGGTGCCGTCTTCCTTCATGCATTCGATGACGGCTTCGATGCGGTTGCGCAGCTCCACATCGTCCTTGCGGAAGGGCATCGCCCACACAAGGCCTGTGGAGTGGAGGTAGGAGAGGGCAAGCTGCGGGTTCTTCTTCACCGCCCACGCCGCAACGGTGTTGCCGGCAACATTGGCGTCCGCACGGCCTGAGATAACGGCCTGCACGGCATCGGTGTTGGTGCCGTAGCTTTCAACAGTCCAGCCGATCTCATCGGCAAGGCCGCGCGCCCAAGAATCGTAGGCTGAGCCTTTGTTGACGGCGACGGTCTTGCCCTTCAGCGCTGAGAGGTCGGTGATGGGCTCCGACCCCTCCTTCACCACGAACTGGTAGTCGGTGTTGAGGTAGCCCTCGGTGAACAGGAGGTTCGCGGCACGCTCTTCTGTCAGCGTGGTGGGGGCGACGATGAAGTCATAGGTGCCTGCCTGAAGACCCGGCAAAAGGCCCGACCATTGGGCGGCGGTGATGTCCATCTCCACGCCGAGCCGCTTGCCGATTTCGTTGGCAAGGTCGACGTTGAAGCCTTCCGTCCCGCCGTCGAGCGTGGGCATGGCGTGGGGTGCGAAGGTGCCGTCGAGGGCAACGTTGAACTTGTCCTGCGCGCTGGCAGCGCCTGCAAGAAGCGTCGCGGCAAGGGCAAGCCCGGCGGCTTTGGCAAGGGTCGAGGATGTCATCATCACACCTTTTCTTTGTTTTGGTGGGTCCGAGTTGGACCCCGTGATGCAAGGGCGCGGCCAGCCTGTCCGTCTGTGATTGGTTGAAAGGCCGCAGTCAGCTGTGGGCTCCGCCCCAGGTTGACCGTGCGCGCAAGGTTGCCTCGTTATAGGCGAAGAAGCAAAGCCGCGCGTCAAGCCATGCGGCCATGCGCCCGGTGTAGAGAACAAGCTCTTCGAGCACGGCCTCCAACGGGTCGTGCCCCAGCGCTTCGAGCCCATGGGTCAGCGCGCGTCCGGCGTCCGTCATGTGGCAGAGCCCAACGACGCGCGTCAGTGCCGCTTCGATCACAAAGCGCGCCATGGCAACGCTCTGCGCCTCGGTGCGCGCATCAGGCGTGTTCCACAGACGCCACAACAATTCCTGCGTCTTGCGCAGTTCGCCCTCGGCCATGTGGAGGGGGCCAAGAGGCATCATCTTGCCTTTGCGCGCCATCAGGTCGGCGACCTCCTTGGGCTCTGTGGCCCAGGCGTCACGTCGCGCTTCAGCAAGAAGGGTGAGGGCGGAAGAGCCCGATGCTCTGTCGGTGGCCGCTGGTCGCGGCGGACCTGATAGGTGGGCGAAGAAAGGGCGCAGTCCCTGTTCGCGCCTTTGGCGTTCGGCATAGTCCTTCAGCCAGTCCACAGGGCCGTCGAGCTGGCCGAGATAGTTGACCGAGGCCGTCTCGGCCTGAAGCGGCGCGTAGGTGATCTCAAGATACTGCCGCTCGGGCCAGTAGAAGAAGGCACCTGGCGGCATCTCCAGAACGTCGCGCGCGCCTTCCGAACGGCACAAAAACGGCACGGGCCACATGATGTGGCTGCCGGCAATCTTCGCGCAGTGAATGTCCGCTGTGAGGGGAAGGGCGGCAAGAAGGTGGGACAGCGTGAGCGGCGACGCCGTCTCTTCGATGGTGAGGGTGTGGGCCTTGCCCTCCACCTCGAATGTCAGCCTCACGACGCGCTCCTGATGGTCTCTCCGACAATGCGCGCGACCGTCGCCGGCGCTTCGATATGCGGCAGATGGCCAACCCCTTTGAGGCGATGCACTGCCACATGCCCCGGCAGCCCGTCCCCATGGCTTTGGGGGATGATCTGGTCCTCAAGGCCCCAAATCACCCGCACGGGAAAGGCAAGCGTGTCGAACACGCGCCGTCGACCGAAAATCTGGGTGCCGTTCGCAAACAAAGCCCTTGCAAGGGCTCTTTGCGCCGCGCGAACCGGCTCGGGCCGCCGCCTGTGGAGTGCCCGCGCAAAACCTTCAGGCACCGACCCCTCGGCGCTGAACAGAAGTCTTAGCCAAGGCGTCAGCCCTTCCACGCTGTCAGCTTGCGTGAACCCGTTCAGAAACGGGCCATTGATGTGCGGACCGAGCCCTGCCGGTGCGATCAACGTGAGGGAGCGCATGGACATCGCACCGAGCGCGGCAAGCTCAAGCGCCACCGCCCCGCCGAGGGAATGGGCGACCACATGCCCATCCGTGGCGCCTTCCCTCGTGAGCGTTTCGATCACGTCTTCGGCAAGGCCTTCAAGGGACGGGGGCGCGATGGCAGCGCCGCTTTCGCCGTGGCCTGGAAGCGCGAAGGGTGCCGGCGTCACGCCATCAAGGTGCAACAGGAGTGGCGGCCAGACGAGATTGTCGGCCCCAAACCCGTGGATGAGGATCAAAGGCTCCGGGCCTACCGGCTCCCCGACTGTCCTTCGAGGGGCTGCGGCAAGGACATCGCGCCGCTTGATCCGCCCGCCAGGTCCGGTGCCCTTCAGTCCGGCCAGGGGCACCCCAAGGTCCTTCGCGGTCCGCCGGGCGAGGGGGCTTGCCACAATGCGCCCGCCCGCGGGCCGCCTGGGCTGAAGTGCCACCGGTGGCGTGGTTGTCTGCGCAGGAGAAGGCGGCTCGTGAGCGGGTTCGGTGTCGGCCGTGCCGTCTGATATGCGGGCGATGACCTCACCCACGGCCACTTCATCTCCCACCTCTTTGAGGATGTGGGTGAGGGTGCCTGCGGCAGGGGCCTCAATGTCGGTCGCAGCCTTTGCCGTCTCCACCACCGCGATGGGCGCGCCTTCCTCAACCGTGTCGCCGACGGCAGCGCGCCATTCGACGATGGTCACCGTTTCCATGTATTCGCCGCCTGCGCCGGCAACGGTGACGTCCACCGCCATCCTCAAGCCACCGCCTTGCGTGCGGCCGCAGCAATCCTCGCCGCATCGGGGATGACGGCGGCCTCCAGCGGCTCTGCGTAGGGGATTGCGATATCGGCCCCCGCCACCCGCTCCACAGGGGCGTCCAAGGCATCGAACGCGCTTTCCATGATCGTGGCGGAGAGTTCGGCCGCGTAGCCGCAGAACGTCCAGCCCTCATTGATCACCACCGCGTGGTGGGTCTTTTCCACCGAGGCGACGATGGCGGCCCTGTCCAGCGGGCGCAGCGAGCGAAGGTCCACCACCTCCGCCTCGATCCCCTCCTCGGCAAGGACCGTTGCCGCACCGAGCGCCTCATGCACCATCTTGGAGGTGGCAAAGAGGCTGACGTCGCGCCCCTCGCGCACCACCTTGGCGCGGCCGATTTCGCAAAGATGATCGCCGTCAGGCACTTCGCCGCGGATGTTGTAGAGAAGCTTGTGCTCCAAAACGATGACCGGTTGAGGGTCGCGGATGGCCGCCTTCAACAGCCCTTTCGCGTCGGCGGGGGTCGACGGTGCCACCACCTTCAGCCCCGGAATGTGCGCCATGAATGCGTCGAGGCTTTTGGAGTGCTGGGCGCCCGCCCCTGCGCCTCCGCCCCCTTGCGTGCGAAGGACGAAGGGCATCTCCACCTGCCCGTTCCAGATCACCTCGTAGATGGAGGCCTGGTTGACCAGCGCATCAAGGGTGAGCGGCAGGAAGTCGGCATACATGATCTCAAGGACGGGGCGTGTGCCCGTCATCGCCGCGCTGACGGCAACGGCGGCAAGGGTCTGTTCGCTGATGGGCGTGTCGCGCACCCGCGAAGGGCCGAAACGGTCCAACAAGCCCTTCGTCACCTTGAAGACGCCGCCATAGGTGGCAATGTCCTCGCCGAAGAGCCAGACGGTCTCGTCCCGCGCCATCTCCTCCTCAAGGGCAGCGTTCAGCGCCTCGGCATAGCGCATCATGGTCATTGGGGCGCGCTTGCCTCAGCGTTGCTGTAGGGGGACTCCACCTGGAGCGGCGCGTTCGGCACCGGATCGTCCATGGCGCTGCGGAAGGCCTCTTCCATCTCCCTTCGGGCAGCAGCGGCGATCCCGTCCAGCGTGTCGCGCCCCACATGGGGGGCAAGGGCGTCGGCCAGGCGGGCGATGGGGTCGCGGTGGCGCCAGGCGTCCATCTCCTCGGCAGGCTGGTAGCCGCCAACGTCGCTGGTGGAAAAGCCGGTCATGCGGTAGGTCTTGGCCTCGATCAGCGTCGGCCCGTCTCCGCGGCGGGCACGTGCGGCGGCCTCTGCCACGGCATCGTAGACGGCGAGTGCGTCATTGCCGTCCACAATCGCGCCTTCCATGCCGTAGCCGGCGGCGCGCACGGCAAGGTCGGGCACGCTGGACTGCTGGCGTGCCGGCACGGTGAGGCCGTACTGGTTGTGCTCACACACAAATACCAAGGGAAGGCGCCACAGGGCCGCAAGGTTCATGGATTCGTGGCAGATCCCCGTCTGCGCCGCGCCATCGCCAAAAAATGCCAAGGCGATGGACGGCGCCCCGGTGATCTGAAACGACACCGCCATCCCCGTTGCCGCGGGGATCGATGCGCCGACGATGGCATTGCCGCCAAGGACGCCGTGGGTCTTGTCGGCAACCAGCATGTGACCGGCCCTGCCGCCGCACAGCCCCGTGGCACGGCCCATGATCTCCGCTGCAACGCCTTTGGGGTCGAGACCCTTGCCGAGATAGTGGGCGTGGCCGCGGTGGGTGCTTGTGACCACGTCCTCCGCCAGAAGGGCGGCCGTTGCGCCAATCCCCACCGCCTCTTGACCGTCGCAGCGGTGGATGGGACCGCGCGTCTTGCCGGCCTTGTGCAGGCGGCCAAGCTCCTCCTCCATGGTGCGCACCAGCACCATCTTGCGAAACATCTCCACCTGTTCGTCGATGGAGGGGGCGTTGGGCTGGTGGGGGCCCTGTGGCTTTTGCGCAGCGTCCGTCACGCCGCGCCGGGTCCGTCGGGCTCAGTGTCGGCGCCGAAACAAAGGACGTTGCCGTCGGGATCGGTCACCTCCACCTCGCGCATGCCATATTCGGTCACCGTCGGAGGGGAGGAGAAGGGCACGCCCTTGCCTTCCAGTTCGCGCACGATGGCGTCGAAATCGTCCACATGGAAGTAGGCGCGCCAGCGTTTGTAAGGGGCCTCGGGGCCACTATAGGCCTCGACGAAAACGCGCGCCTTGTCGCGGATGAAGATGCCGAACCCTGTGGGATTGCCGGCCTCTTCGGCGCAGCGAAAGCCCAGGCTCTCGGTATAAAATGCCCGGGCGCGCTGATAGTCGCCTGAGCGAAACACGGGTGTTGCCGACTCGATCGTCATGATGCTGACCGCTTCGTTTAAGACGGCCTTACAATGCCAGCGCCGATCGGCCCGCGCCATACCCGCCGGGCCGGGTCACTGGGCGGGCATGGCAAGGAACCCGCCCGATTGGCGCTTCCAAAGTTCGGCATAGCGCCCGCTGCGCGACAACAGGCCTTCGTGGGTGCCTTCCTCCACGATGGTCCCCCCGTCCATGACGAGAATGCGGTCCATGGCCGCCACGGTGGACAGGCGGTGGGCGATGGCAATCACGGTCTTGTTGGCCATCACGTCCGCAAGGGCCGCCTGGATGTCCGCCTCCACCTCAGAGTCCAAGGCGGAGGTGGCCTCGTCCAGCACCAAGACGGGCGCGTCCTTCAAGATCGCACGCGCAAGGGCAATCCTCTGGCGCTGCCCGCCTGACAGTTTGACCCCCCGCTCGCCGAGGTGGGCGCCATACCCTTCCCGACCCTTGGAATCGCGGATGTGGGCAATGAAGTCGTGGGCGCGCGCCTTCTTTGCCGCCTCGAGGGCCTCCTCTTCGGTGGCATCGGGCCGGCCGTAAAGGATGTTGTCGAGGGCCGATCGGTTGAAGATCGCCGTCTCCTGGGTGACGGTGGAGATCGCCCTGCGCAGCCCATCTTGGGTCAAGGTGCGGATGTCGCGCCCATCCAGCGTGATGGTGCCCTCCTCCACATCGTAAAGCCGCAACAGGAGCGAGATGGCGGTGGATTTGCCTGCGCCCGAACGGCCCACCAAGCCCACCTTCTCGCCCGGTGCGACGTCAAAATCGAGGGCGCGCACGCCGCCCACCACACGCCCATATTGGAAGACGACGTTGTGGAACGCCACAGCGCCCGTGACGGGCGCGGGGTCGATGGCCCCCTCCCTGTCCACCACATCGTGGGGTGGCGATAGCGTCTGCGCACCGTCTTCGATGGTGCCGAACTCGGCAAACAGGATGAGGGCGGAGTGGGCAATCCAGCCTGACATGGCGGTGAGGCGCAGCGTCATCATCGCGGCCATCGCCACGACGCCAAGGCCGGTGTCGCCGGCCGTCCATAAGTAGAGCGCGCCACCGACGAGCGCCAGCGTGACCACAATGTTCATGACCGCAAGGATCAACCGCATCGCCATCATCGGGTGGCCGAAGGCAATGGCGGCATCGCGGTAGCGGGTAATGGCCCGGCGTGCGCTTTCCTCCTCCCGCGCACCGTGGGCGAAAAGCTTGACCGTCTTCATGTGGCTGAGGGTGTCAACGAGCTGACCGGTGACGGAGGCCCGCGCCTCGGCACGCTCCTTGGCGCGCTTCCTGACGATGGGAATGCCCCACCGCAGGGCCCATGCGAAGGCGCCTGCCCACAAAACCACCACCGCAGCCAGCCACAAATCCGCTGCGCCCAGAAGCACGGCCATGGCGACGAGATAGGCAATCAGCATTCCGACGGAGGTGAACGCGTCGATGGTGACGGTGGCGAGCGCCATTGCCGTCTGCGTTTCCTTCTGGGCGATGCGGCCTGAAAAATCCTCCTCAAAGAAGCTCATGGCCTGGCCGAGGGTGTGGCGATGGAGCCGCCACGTCGTCATCGACATGACCCCTGGGCCCAGCACAAGGGAGGTAAACGCGCTCTGGATCAGCTGGGTGACAGGCTTCAAGATGATGACGGCCACAAGGAGGACGGCGAGGATCGGCCACTCCACCGCGAAGAAGTTTTCAGGCCCCGCTGCGGCAGCGCGGTCCACCAATCCGCCGATGAGGTAGAAGATCACCGCCTCCACCACACCGAAGGCGAGTGAGAAGACCGCGAGGAGGATGACAGGCACACGCACATCCCTCAGCCCCCACAGGACGAACGGCATCAGGCCGGACGGCGGCGCCGGCCTGTCGGTGGGGATGAAGGGATCGATGATCCGTTCAAAAGGGGCAAAGAGGCGGCGGACGGGTCCATATCGCGGCGCCGGCGGGACCGGCCGCGCGCCGTCCTTAGCCGGGGCGTGTGCGTCCATGTGCGATCCTTCATGGGCCTTGGACCCGTCGCCAGCGCACAAACATATCGCCGGCGCAAAATGCGTCGGCGGTGCGGACCCCTTCGCTATGGGGGCGACCGGTCAGCCATTGAGACAGCCCTTATGCGCCAAACAGGCGGCGACCGCAAAGGGCTTTGGGTCGCGCCGGTCGACCCAAACTGCGGCTTCGCGACGGGGTGAAGGGGCGAAAACCCCGCTAATTCGACGGTGCTGCGGGGGCGGAAAGGAAAGACCATGTTTCCGTCAGCGGTGCGTTGTCGCGGCGCAGGTACGCTCGCAACTCCACAGCCTCGCCCGTTGCCTGATCAAGGTCGAACATTCCCCGCCAGCGCTTCGTCCCCACCACAGGATAGGCCGAGTGGCGCAAGATCTCGCCGCCGCTTGTGGTGATGGAAAGCGTCACGCTCTCCTCATCTGCCTTGCCGAGGCCTTCAAGCGGTCCGCCTTCAAAGTCGATCACGAACTTTCGCACGCCAAGAGGACGCGGCTGACCTGGGACGCCGCCTGACCCTCGCCACGTGGCAACCGTGCGCCCGAGGGTGGGCGCAGGGTCGCGCGCCCGCCATTCCTGGCGGTAGTCGAAGGAGAGGGCACTGCCGGCTTCCGGCTGGCGGCCCGGTGTCCAGTGGGCGACGATGTTGTCGAGGATCTCGTCGTTGGTGGGAATCTCCACCAGTTGGACAGCGCCTTCGCCCCAGTCGTTCAGCGGTGTGATCCACACCGACGGGCGGCGATTGTAGAACACGCCGTCATCCTGGTAGTTCTCAAACGCACGGTCGCGCTGGGACAGGCCAAACCCTTTGACGCTGGCGTCGAAAAAGCTCGCTGTGGTGAGATGCAGGGGGTTGCGCAAGGGCCGCCAGATCCGCTCGCCCGTTGCCATCTCAAGGGCAAGGCCGTCGCTGTCGTGGATTTGGGGGCGCCAGTCATTCCCCTCCTGCCTGTTGAGGCGAGAATACCAGTACATGGAGGTGAGCGGCGCGACCCCCAGCTGGTTGACGCCTTGTCGGAAGAAAAGCCGCGCTGAGATCACGCAGACCTGGCCTTCCGAGCCTTTGTAAGTGGCAGCAATGCGGTAGGCGCCCTCGACGCTCTGAGACGTGAGGCGGGCGTAGATGACAACATCCTCGCCATCATTCTCCGGCGTGCCGACCCAGAAGGCACTGAAGCGGGGGAATTCCTCGCCCGAGGCAAGGCCGGTGTCGATGGCAAGCCCGCGGGCGGACATGCCGTACTGACCGTCGGGTCCATCGCAGCGAAAGTAGGAGGCGCCGAGAGCGCTGATCCAGTCCGGCTGGCCGTCTTGGCGCATGATGCGAAGGCCGGCAAAGCCTGCGTCAGCGGAAAGGGCGCGGGCGGGGCTGTTGGCGGGCATGGAAAAAAGATCGGGCGAGTAGTCAAGCCGCCGGGCCGTGCCGTTTTCCAGAAGGTGCATGGTGACGGGCTCGCGCGCATAGCGGCCAAGGTGGAAGAATTCGACCGGTTGGCCCCCCACAACCGCAGCCTCGTCTGACTTGTAGCGGATGCGCCAATGGTTGTCGTAGTCGAGCTGGTCGAGCACGGCAGGGTCGGGCGTCACCGCCGGCTGGAAGGGTTGCGATGCCGCATCGCGCGCCGCTGCCGCCAGTCCGTCGAACGAGAAGGCGGACGGCGGACCGAGGGAGAGCGCTGCAGCACGCGCCCCGCCCACAGGCAGGAGTGTGGACAAAAGCCCTGCAACCACATGGCGGCGATGGGGGTGATGCATGGTGCGAAGTTCCTCTCTCGCAGAACCGTCGTGCCCTGACGCGGGCGTTGCCGGTTCCCCTGTGACGCGGCCCTACCCGGAGGGTCGACCAGAGCGCCGCAGGGCGTCTCAGACCGGTCAGGCGTGACATACCGTGCGGCCGCAATGGGCCGCCGGGTGAGCGCTCTAGCCACGCAGGGTGGCGCGTTGATGACCGGTTGTTGGCGCAAGAGTGTCCGCCTTGGGGCAGCCGATGGTGTCATCGGCTGCGCAAACCGCCCTCCGAGAACAGCTTCAGGCGGGTTCCGCTGGCGTCGGCCTGGGCGAGGTCGGCCTGTCGGCAGCGGACGGGCGTGGCCGTCGGCCGATGCGCGGGGCAGGGGTGTCGTTCACCGGCACCACGTGGGCCAAGCCGTTTGCCGGCACGCCCGCCCGAGGCTGGGGCGGGGGCGAGGAGGCCCCTTGCTTTGACCTTGGCGGTGGTTGCTGGCCGGTGCAGGGGTGCTCGACCGTCGAGGATGGCGGCTTTGCCCGCGTGGATGCTGCGAAGGCCCGGAAGGATGGGCGTGCGGCAGGTTTGACCGGCCCTTGGGCAGTTCCGCCATCCATGGCTTGAGGACCCGCGCTGTTGAGGCCTGCGCCGTATGCGCCGGTGCCATAGGGATCCATGTGCTGCGCATCCGCCATGGAGAGGACAATGCCGAGGCTCCTGCGATCGGCCGCGCGCACCTCCTCAATGCCTGACACGACCGCTTCGCGCGGCGTCGCCCCCATTCGCACACAATAAAGGGCAAGGTCGGCGTGGTCGGCGAGGATGGCGGCATCGGCAAGGGAAAGGGCCGGCGGTGCGTCGAGCACCACAAGGTCGTAGCGTTCCCGCAGCGTTGCCATGAGGGTGCGAAACGTCTCGGACGACAAAATGTCTGCAGCGTTCGCGGCCATGGCGTGGCTGGCTGTGCCTGCCAGCACGTGAAGGCCTGTGCGCGGCTCCACGCTGATCGCCTCATCGATGTCGGAGCGCTTTTCCAAGATGGCCGGAAGGCCGGGGGCACGGCACCCCTTGCCGAGCGCGTCGTTGACCGAGGGCTTTCGCAAATCGCAGTCCACCATGATGGCCGTCTTGCCGATCTGACGGGCCGAGAGCGCCAGCGCCAACCCCGTGGTGGACTTGCCCTCGCCGGGCACCGAGGAGGTCACCATCACCACCTGCGGCGGATCATCGATGTTGGAGAACAAGATCGCCGTTCGAAGCTTGCGCACGCCCTCGGCGATGGCGGACGTTGGCGTATCGATGACGGCGTCGATCACGCCCTTGCGGCTCATCTCTTCGCCAACGGAGGGGATGGTTCCAAGGACGGGTCGGCCGGTCAGCGTCGCCGCCTCCTCAAGGGTGCGCAGCGAGGCGTTCAACCGCTCGCGCACCAGCGCCACGCCAAGGCCAAGCAAAGCGCCGAGGGCGGCAAATACGGTATAGGCCGCCTTGGCGTGGCGGGCGTTGGAGCGCCCTGGGATGTCGGCAGGGGAGAGGACGACGGCATCGGCCTCGCTTAGCGTCAAGCGCTGAGCGGTCTCCTTCAGGCGGGCCAGGAACGTCTCGTAGATGAGGCGGCTTGCCTCAGCCTCCCGTCTCAATTGGCGCAGGACGAGGGTGCCTTCGTCTTTCGTCTCCAGTTCGGTGCGCAGCGTGGTGATGGATTGTTCGATGTGGGCTTCCTTGAGGCGAGCGATCTCCACCTCGTTGAGGAGGCCGCCCAAGATGCGTTTTGCCTCCGTGCGGATGTTGGCGTTGAGATGGTCGAGCCGCGCATCGAGGGCGGAAAGGCGCGCGTGCCCTGGCTGCACGAGGCCGGCGAGCCTGGCACGCTCGCCCGCCACCTGTGCGGCCTCCTGCCTGTAGCTGCTGATGACGTCGGAGGCGGCAAAGTCCGAAAGGGTAGGTAAAGGACGGCTCTCGGCAAGCTGCGCCTCAGCCCTTTGGTGGCGCACTGTCAGGGATGCGCGCTCAGCCGTTGCCTTGGCAAGGCTCGTATTCAGCGCCTTCAGCTTGCTCTCAAGGGCGCTTGCGGAATGGCCAGCATCCTTCGACAGTCCGTGGGCGTAGGCAGCCACTGCGCCTTCGGCGGCCTCCACCTCCATGCGCAACTCTTCCACCCGTTCGGTGAGCCAGCGGGCCGCGCCCCGGGTGGCCGACAGCTTCGCGTCGAGCTGTGCGGTGATGTACTGTTCCGCCACCGCGTTGACCACATTGGCCGCATGGATGGCACTGTTGGCGGTAAAGGAAATGCGGATCACCCGCGAATCGGGGATCGGCCAGAAGCGCAGCCGTTCGGACAGGGAAAGGCGAGCCAGCCGCTCGGCGTCGTGAGGGCTGTCCAGGGCGGCGTCGGCGCCATTGCCGGGCCTCGGTGGACTCAGAATTTTCCAAGGCAACAGCCCTTCCCAGTGGAACCAGGCGAGGGCGCGGTTGAACCTGCTTGGGGCCGTTTCGCCGGCAATCCCAAGGGCTGCGCGGTCCTCGGCGGAAAGGCCCGCCACCACCCTCGCCATCAGGCTCGTGGAGGAGAGGATTTGCACCTGCGTGCCGAGGCTGTCGGCGGTGATCCCTTCCCGCCTGGACTGTGCGCTCGAGATGGGGGGCGGCTGCGGGGAGAACAGCACCGTTGCCGCAGCCGTGTAGTGAGACGGCGCGAAGGCAAAGCGCACCGCTGTTACGGCAACCCCTGCCACAATGCCGGCGAAGATCAACCAGCGCGCCTTGTAGACAAATCCCAGCATCGCCCTCAAATCCAGACCCGACGGCTCGTCATCAGGCACGAGCCTGTCCATGGGGCTGTCGACCGTGAGGCGCAGGACGGACGGCGGGACGCGCTTCACGCTTTGGCGGACCGCAACGTGCTGCCCACTGTCGTGGCGGCCTGGGGGTGGGCGCGGCGAATCTCCAAGTGTTCCGGCGTAGCGAATTCCGCGTCTTCTTCGACCGAAAATGAGGGCCCTGGTTGGTTGCCGCAGGGCGGTCTTGGGTCAGACAGTTTCGTCCAGGCCCAGACAGCTCTGGGAGGTTGCACGCGCGCCATTATCAACCTTACACAAGTCGCCGAATAGAACTCGCTTTATAGTTGAGTGAATGGGCGGCCGTCAACCAAGTGCGCCCCACTTGGATTTTAGCGGGCGGTGTCCAGAAAGCGCACGGAATCGCCTTCCATCACGGCGCACGTCAAAAGACCCGTAATGTAGGCGCCTGTGTCCACCGATACGCGGTGGGGGGTGGCTTCGGCCGCGTGGACAGGCGTGTGGCCGTGGACCACCCGCACGGGGAGCGACCCCTCGTGGTTCATGAACGGATCGCGGATCCACATGAGGTCGTGCTGGTCCTGAAACTCCAAGGGAACGCCTGGGCGAATGCCTGCGTGGACGAACAACACATCCCCCAGCCGATGGGTGAGCGGCAGGCTGGCGAGCAACGCCTTGTGGTCCTCAGGCACGGCCCCTGAAAGGGCAGCGCTCAATCCCTCACGTCCGAGGGCTGCCATCTTCGGGGCCACGCCATAGGCCTTCATGGTGAGGTCGCCGCCATTGGACAGCCATTCGCCTGCGCCGCGGCCCTTGAGGGCGTTTTGGAACATCGCCTCGTGGTTGCCCTTCAGGACGATCCTCTCCCTTTGCGAGGGTGCGGTGAGGTGGTCCAGGACGCCCGCCGAATCAGAGCCCCTGTCCACCATGTCGCCCAGGTGGATTTCGATGGGGTTTGGATGGGGGTTGCGGACAAGGTCGTCATCGATGCGCGCGAGGAGTTTGTCCATGAGCGCCAGCTCGCCATGAATGTCGCCGATGGCGTAGACGCGCACGCCTTCAGGCAGCTTGTGTGGGCTCATAGAATGGTCCTCGCAAGGCGCTTTGATGGCAAAACCGACAGCCTTGCGCAATCGGGGAGGGCAACGGTGGCATCATGCACCCCCTGATGGCTGCCACACGTGGCCTCTGTGAGGCTCATCACCACCTTGGCGCAGCGCTCAGGCGTGGCTCTTGAAGCGCGCGGCAAACACCTCGGCCATGGCGGAGACGGCAGCGTTGATGGGGCCTGACGGCAGGGTGGGGATCGCCGAGGCGTCACACACATAAAGTCCGCGGGTGCCGCGCACGCAAAGGTCAGGCGTCAGCGGGCGATCGTCTGCGATGCCGATGGCACAGGTGCCCGCTGGGTGGTGGTGGGTGATGAGGGCGCGGGCATTGAATGCGTCCAACCGAGCCGCATCGGTGACGCCCTTTCCCGGGAGATGCTCGTCTGCCACCCAATCGGCCAGCGGCTTCGTCGCGGCAAGGCGTCGCGCGAAGGTGAGCGCTGCCGTCATGGTGTGCCTGTCGGCAGGGTGGGTCAGGTATTGCGGGTCGATGGCGGGCGCGTCGAGGGTGCGAGGGCCTGTGGGGCGCAAAGTGCCGCGGCTCTGGGGGTGGGTGACGCCGTAAAGGAGCGAGAACGCAGGTCCACTAGGTACCGGCAGCCCCTGGGCGACGGCCGGCAGAAGGACGCACGCGACCACGATATCCGGCAAACCGGCGCCCGCAGGTGTGTCGCCGGCCTTGGCGTACATCAGCGCTTCTGAATGCTGCTGGTCCGACGGGGCGAGAGGCGCGCGGGTGCGGTAGACATTGCCAGCGCCGAACAAATGGTCCTGAAGGTTCTCGCCTACACCGTGGACCGTGTGGCGCGGCGCAATGCCTGCAGAGGACAAGATTTTGGGCGCGCCAATCCCTGAGCGCATCAACAATAAAGGTGTGTCGATGGCGCCCGCGGCAAGGATGACGGTGCTTGCCATGACCGGAGCGTCATCGCCTTCAAGCGCAATGCCTTTGGCGATGGTGGTGCCATTGCCATCACGCTCAAGGATGAGGGTGTCGGCCACAGCGCCTTTCAGAACGGTGAGGTTCGGCCGGTCCACTGCATCCATAAGGTAGGCGTCGGCGATGGTGATGCGCTCGCCGCCGCCGATCAAGAGCGTGTTCAGCGTAGCGCCGATGAGGTCCTTTCCGTTGTGGCTTGAAAGGGCGGGTAGACCGAGGGCACGGCCCGCGCCAACAAAGTCGTGCGCAAGGGGGTGGGCGGCGGCAGTGTTTGGCAGCATGGCGCCGGCACCGTCCACAGGCGGGCCGCCGCGGCTCGTGCGCACGGCGGCGTAGGCGGCCTCCACCCTGGCAAAGCCCGGCGCCATTGCCTTGGCCGACCAGGTGTGGCCGGCCTCGCTCGCCCAGGCGTCAAAGTCGTCATCGTGGCCGCGCACATGGGCCATGGCATGAAGAAGGGTGGAGCCGCCGATCCCCTTGCCGCGGGACCACAGGTGGCGGCGACCGGCGGTGCCGCTCTGGGGCACGGTTCGGTAGGCATAGTCGTAAGGTTTGTGGGCGAGGAAGGGCCACTTCTGAGGCTCGCGGCAGTCAGGATCGTCGACGGTGCCGCCAGCCTCGATCAACAGCACCGTTGTGGCCGGGTCCTCCGACAGACGCGCAGCAAGAACAGCGCCTGAGGCGCCCGCCCCCACAATGGCAACGTCGAAAGACCCCACGTTTACGCAGGTTGGAAGGGGGACATGCGGGCCATGATCATCTGGTGGACCTTGGACAGATGGTCGCGCATGGCGGCGGCCGCCGCCTCAGGGTCGCGGGCGGCAATGGCCTCGGCGATGGCCTGATGCTCCTTGTCGCGCTCAGGCAGCCGCGGCACGCACGATTTCGGCGCGCCGGGGATAATGCGCCCATCCCGCCCCACGCGGCGCAGCATGGCATAAAGCTCCGCCCCAAGGCGGTTGCGCGAGGCGGCCGCAACGGCCTGGTGGAAGGCAAGGTCCACGGCGCCGCGATCGTCCCCTTGGGCGGTGGTGGCCCAGCGCCTGATCTCGGCAATTTCGCGGGGGGAGGCCCTGAAGGCGGCCTGGCGGGCAAAGCCGGGCTCAAGCATCATGCGAAGCTCGATGACTTCGATGGGGTTGGCCGCGCGGACAATGTTTTCGGCCGATGCAGTGGTCTCGCTCGCCGGGCGGCCGCTGCGGGCCGGGGCAAGCTCGCCGCGGTCGCGCAGGATCGCAAGGGCGCGGCGCAACTTGTGGCGCTTGACGTCAAGCTCGGCCGCAAGGGCCCTTTCGGCAGGCAGCGAGCCGCGCTGTTGCAGCATCTGGCCGAGCCGGTCGGCAAGCGCCGTCACGCTCGGCCCATCGCCAAGGGGTGGCGGCGTGGCGTCGCTGTCGTCCATCATGGGCGCGAACCGATCCCGGTCCACCGTCGTGTCGGCCATGAAACCTCTCCTCGGCCCATCCCGCACCGGGACACGCCTTGCGACCGTTACCATGGCAAATTCTTCAATGGTTGACAAGTTTGGTTGGGTAATGGTCGGGTAAAGTTGCCAAGCATCCTGGAGGATCCCATGGCTGACGAGCAAAGCATCCATCAGGCCGACTATGTGATTGTGGGCGCAGGCTCAGCCGGCTGCACCCTCGCAAACCGCCTCTCGGAGGACCCCACAGTCTCCGTCCTGGTGTTGGAGGCTGGCGGCTGGGACCGCGACCCTTGGATCCACATTCCCATCGGCTGGGTGCGCATCCTGCAGCAGCGCAAACACGACTGGATGTATTTCTGCGAGGCGGAGGAGGCCATGAACGGCCGCGCCATCGAGTGTGCGCGCGGCAAGGTAGTGGGCGGCTCCTCCTCCACCAATGCCATGGCCTATGTGCGCGGAAATTCTAAAGATTTTGACCGCTGGGCCGAGGATGGGCTGCCCGGGTGGAGCTACGCCCACACGCTCCCCTACTTCAAGAAGATGGAGAACTGGGAAGGGGGCGCGGACGCCTATCGCGGCGAGGGCGGCCCCATCGGGGTCAAATTCTGCGCCTACCAGGACCCCCTGTTGGAGGCCTATGCACAGGCCGGGCAAGAGGCAGGTCACGGCTTCACAGAAGACTATAACGGCGCAAGCCAAGACGGTTTCGGCACCTTGCAGATGAACATTGCCGGCGGACGCCGTGCGTCGGGGGCAAGCGCCTACCTGCGGCCGGCGCTGAAGCGGCGCAACTGCAGGATCATGGTCGGCGCCATGGTCGACCGCATCATTTTCGAGGGGGATCGCGCCACAGGCCTCATCGTGCGCAAGGACGGTGAGGTGATGACCGCCCATGCCCACAAGGAGGTGATCCTCGCCGGCGGTGTGATCAATTCGCCGCAGCTGTTGATGCTGTCGGGCATCGGCGACCCTGAGGAGCTGGCCGCCCACGAAATTGACGTCAAAGTCCCCTTGAGCGGCGTCGGCAAGAACCTTCAGGACCACATCTCTACCGTCATCATGTACGCCCGGCGCGAGCCTGGCCCCTTCCACAGGATGATGCGCGCCGACAGGATCGCCCGCGAGGTGGTGAAGGCCCACGTTTTCGGCACAGGCTTTTGCACCGAAGTGCCTGGCGGCGTGACGGCATTCCTGCGCACCCAATACGCCCGCGATGTGTCTGACATGCAGGTGCTTTTGACCGCAGCGCCGATCACCGCTGAGCCCTATTTCAAGCCCTTCAAGGCCCCGTTCCAGGACGCCTTTGCAACGCGGATCGTGGCAATCCAGCCCGAAAGCCGCGGCACCGTCAGCCTCGTCTCGTCCAACCCTGATGATGCACCGGCGATCCGCCAGAACTTCCTGTCCACCGAGAGGGACAGACTGACGGTCTTGGAGGGCATCAAACTCTCCCGCGAGGTGGCAGCACAGTCCTCCCTAGGCCCCTTCATCGCCAAGGAGATCGCCCCAGGGCCCGACGCCAGCGAGGCGGACATTGAGCATCACGTGCGCCAGAGTGCCATCACCCTCCATCACCCGGCAGGCACTTGCAAAATGGGCGCTGAGGGCGATGAGAGCGCCGTGCTGGACGCTGCCTTCAGGGTCCGCGGTGTGAGCGGTTTGCGGGTGGTTGACGGCTCGGCGATGCCCTCCGTCACCGCAGGCAACATCAACGCCCCCATCACCATGATGGCCGAGCGCGCCGCCGACCTCATCGCCGGCCGCACGCCCTTGCCACCTGAGGAGTTTCGCTCCGACGCTGACCGGACGCCAGCCGATGGTTGACGACCAAACTGCTTCGATTGGTTGATTTCTGGTTGGCTGAAGAGTATCGTTTGCGAAAGTTGGTTGAACCACCGAAAACGTGCGAGGGGCGGCATGAACGTAAGCCAGTCGATCTCCAACAGGGATCAAGCGCTCAAAGCGCTTTACGACGACCTTTTCGCCAAAAACATGTTCCCCTTCTGGGCCACCAGCACGGACGTGGAGCATGACGAGGTCAAGCAGCTCATGGGCACGCAAAAGGCGCTGCCCTTCGTGTGGTCCTATAAGGATGACATTGAGCCGATCCTGAACCGCGCTGCCGAACTCGTCACCATGGACGATTCTGAGCGCCGCTCGCTGATCCTGGTCAACCCCGGCCTGTCACCGCGACGGGCCACGGTGTCGACCATGTACACCGCTTACCGGCTGAACGATCCGAACGAGATCATGCCGCCGCACCGCCACTCGCCCAACGCCATCCGCTTCGGGTTGACGGGCAAGGGCAACTTCACCGGCGTCGAGGGCGAGGACATCACCTTCGGCCCCGGCGACATGGTGCTGACCCCCATCGACACCTGGCACAACCACGGCACCGTGGGGGACGAGCCTGCGGTGAACCTGTCCGTCCTCGACCTGCCGCTGGTGGAGACGCTGAACTCCATCTACTTTGAGCACGACTACATCGAAGATGGTGTGAAGAAGAAGCAGCAGACTGCGCGCTTCCCCACAGACTATTCCCAGCGCATCTACGGCCACGGCGGGATGATGCCCCGTTTCGTCAGCCACACCCGCGGCACCCGCGCAGCATCGCCCATGTATGTCTACCGCTGGGATATGATGCGCGAAATCCTCGAAAAGCATAAAGACTGGGATGGTGACCCCTACGAAGCGCTGATGGTGGAGTATATCGACCCCACTACCGGCAGCCCAGTGTTCAAGACCATTACGTTCTTTGTTCAGATGCTGCGCCCTGGCGAGAAGACCCAGCCTCTGCGCCAGACCGCAAGCCTTCTGGTGGCGCCGTTCGAGGGGTCGGGCCACTCCATCGTGGACGGCAACAAGCATGAATGGAATGCGTTCGACACCATGGCCGTGCCAGGCGGCAGCTGGTGCCAGCACGTCAACGGGTCTGAGACGGAGCCTGCAATCTTGTTCGTGGCGTCCGACGAGCCTGCGCTCAAGGCCTTCAACCTTTTCAAGCGGTGGGGGCGTGACACCTCAGGCGACACCGTCATCCTGTCGGACCGTTGATGCGATCCTATCGCGTAGCATCAAGGGGCGCCGTCACCGCGTCCCTTAGCCGGATCCGTTAGGCGTGGCAGACGCGTTGAACACGCGCCTTTTGGGCCATATCGACTGCCCTGGCGGCGGCCAGGTCTGGGTGGAGGGCACGACGCTTTATGTGGGGCACATGCGCTCCCCGTCGGGCACCTCCATCTACGATGTTTCGGACCCTGCCAACCCCAAGCAGCTGGCGCGGATCGACCTGCCCGAGGGCTGGCACTCCCACAAAGTGCGCGTGGCGAACGACGTGATGATCGTCAACCACGAAAAGCTTGGCCAGGACGGTGACCCCACTTTCGGTGGTGGCCTGGGCATTTACGATGTGCGCGACCCGGCCAACCCGCGCGAAATCTCCAAGTGGCGCACAGGCGGGCGCGGCGTTCACCGCTACGATTTCGACGGGCGCTACGCCTACATCTCCCCCACGGCCGACGGGTATGTGGGCAACTTCGTGATGATCCTGGACCTTGCCGATCCCTCAAAGCCGCAGGAGGTGGGGCGGTGGTGGATCCCCGGTCAACACGCTGCCGGCGGCGAGGACTATCCCTGGGACAACTGGGTGCCGCCGCGCTGCCACCACCCTTTGCGCATGGGCGACAGGCTCTACGTCAGCTACTGGCACCATGGGCTTTATATTCTTGATATCTCTGACCTTGGCCACCCAAAGGCCATTGCCCATCTCAACACAAGCCCGTCGTTCCCGCACCCCACCCACACCTGCCTTCCAATCCCCGATCCCTTGAAGGGCCGCAAGGTGATGGTGGTGGCGGACGAGGACGTGGCAAAGCTGTGGCCGTCAGCGCCCGCCTTCGCTTGGGTCTACGACATCACCGAAGAGCGCATGCCCACCCCCATCTCCACCATCAATGTTGAGGGGGTGGACATCGATGGCGCGCCCCAGCCGCCCATGACAGGCTGTCATCAGCCCTCGGAGCGCTTCAACGGCACCATCATCCCCTTTGCCTGGTTCGCCCAGGGGCTGAGGATCTTCGACATCAAAGACCCCTTCGCCCCGCGCGAAGTGGGCCACTACCGCCCGGACGCTCCTGCCGGTGGCGAGCGACCCTCCTCCAACGACGTCACCATCGACGAGCGCGGACTGATCTACCTGATCGACCGCGTCCATGGCGTCGATATCATCGAATCGACCGTGTGAAGGATTGAGCGATGGCTGACCGCGCTTTGCGCTACCCCATAGGCAAGAAGAACCCGAACCTGCCGTTCCATCCTGCGGTGCGCGCGGGCGACTTCATCTTCGTTTCCGGCCAGGTGGCCAAGGACGAGAACGGCAACATGATCTCCGGTACCATCGAGGAGGAGACCGCAGGCACCATCGAGGCCATCAGCCGTGTCCTCGCTGAGGATGGCGCCAGCCTCGATGATGTGGTGAGGGTGTGCACGTACCTGGAGGATACACGCGATTTCGGCCGCTATAACAAAGTGTTCGCCCGGTACTTTACGAACGCCGCGTTGGCGCGGACGACGGTGGAGGCGCGGGCTGCGATCAGCACCAAGATCGAGATCGACTGCGTCGCCTACAAACCCAAAGACGATTAGGGTGGGTCCGCCATGCTCCGCGCCCTCGCCGATGCCGCATCGTTGTTGAACCCGACCGTCATCAAGCTCAAATCGCTTCGCCAAACCGCCCCAACCGACGAGACCCAAATGATTCGCGTTCTAGGCCGCGCCACGTCAGGCAATGTGCAAAAGATTCTCTTCCTCATGGAAGAAATGGGCGTGCCCTACCGGCGCGAAGACTATAGTCGGCAGTTCAACAACACCGCGACGTCCGAGTATCTTAGGATGAACCCCACAGGCAAGGTTCCCACCTTGGTGGACGGCGATGTGGTTGTGTGGGAATCGAACGCCATCTTGCGCTACCTGGCAGCAACGCTGTCACCGACCCTGCGCGGCGACACACCGTCAGAAACCGCAAAGATCGAACCGTGGATGGATTGGCTCCTTGCCACCGTGAACGCGCCCTACCTCACCCTTTTCAAGGACTTGAAGAAGGACCCGCGGGACCGTTCGGCGCAGTTCGAGCCGGACGCGAAGGTCCTGAGCGCTGCGCTCCAGATGGTAGACGGTCACTTGAAAGACCGGCCGTTCCTCGCCCTTGGCCGGCTCACCCTTGCCGATATCGCCTCCGCGCCTGTCCTGAAGCGCTGCATCGATTTCCCCATCGACAGGCCGCCCTTGCCGGAGCTTGAGCGCTGGATGGCGGCGATCGCTGAGCGGCCCGCCTTCCAGGTGGCCATCGGCGTCAAGCCCAGCGCCATCGCAGAGGCGGCGTGACGGGCGGGCCCATCACGAACGTTGCCATCCTCGGCCTTGGTACCATGGGGCCGGGGATGGCGGCCGCCCTCGCGCGGGCTGGCTGCACCGTCACCGGCACTGACGTGAACCCTGCCGCCATCGAGCGCGCCAGCGCAATGCTCCCCATGGCCGAGGGGGTGCTGGATGCCCTCGGCAAGCCGCCTGCCACCGGCACGGTCACCTTCGTCCCCACCCTCAAAGACGCTGTGGAGGGGGCGGACCTTGTGATCGAAAACGTCCCTGAGGACTCGTCCATAAAAATCGCGCTCTACCGAGAGGTGGAGCCGCTCGTTTCCGACGAGACGCTGATTGTGTCTGACACATCAGGCATTCCCATCACGGGCCTTCAGGAAGGGCTCGAAAAGCCTGCGCGCATGGCGGGGATGCACTGGTCCAACCCGCCCCACATCATCCCGATGATTGAGGTGATCCCGGGCCAACACACAGCGCCTCAGACCACAAAAGCGGTGCAAGACTTCATCACCGCTATCGGCTACCTGCCGGTCCTGGTGAAGCGCGATGTGCCTGGCTTCGTGGAAAACCGCATCCTTTACGCCATCATGCGCGAGGCGCTGGACCTTGTGGACGAAGGCGTGGTGGAGCCCGATGCGCTCGACACGTGCGTGTCCTGGGGCATCGGCTACAAGCTTGCCGTGGTCGGGCCGATGGCGCTTCTCGATATGGCTGGGCTCGACATCTACCAGTCCGTCGCAAGCTTCCTCAATGAGGAGCTGTCGGACCGCAAAGACGTGGCGCCCATCATCGCTGCCCACACCGAGGCCGGTAAGCTCGGCCTCAAGACTGGCGAAGGCCTTCGCGCCTACACGGCCGACGAAATCAAAGCGCTGACGGCGAAGAGGGCCAAAGCGCTGGTGGCGGTGCGCAAAGCCCTGGAGGAGAGCCGGTGAGAGAGGCGGCGCTCGCCTCGATCCCGGCCGACGCCGCCATGCTCCACCGCCTTGCCCGCACCGCGCACATCACGCTCCGCTACCTGCTCGGCGCCCTCCTCATCGCCATGACGTTGGCCAACGGGCTGAACGCAGGCGCCCGCTACCTCTTCGGCACGCAGATGCGCGGCGCTGACGAACTCCTCGCCTTCTCTCAGGTGGCCCTTGTGATGATGGGCCTCATTCTGGTGACTGCCGAGCGCCGCCACCTCAGCGTCGATCTTTGGCCTGAGGGCGGTGTGGTGAACGCGCTGCGCAGGCTCGCCCTTTCGGCCGTCATGCTGGCGGTGTGTCTTTATGCAGCCATCCAGTCCTTCGCGTTCGTGTCGCGGATGATGTCCTTCGGCGCCACAAGCATGGGCCTTGGTGCGCCCATGTGGATCCCCCACGGGTTCGTGCTGGTGGGTTTTGGGGCGACCGCGGCTGTGGCGCTTCTCCTCCTCGTGTCGGACACGGCAGCCCTTGCGCGCGCTATGAGGGCATCGTGAGCCTGACGCTTGCCGCCCTTCCTGTGGCCTTACTGGCGCTGGGTGCGCCTGTCTTCATTGTCTTTCTCGCGGGGGCCATTGCGACGATCGCGTTCGTCCTTCCCGTCCCGCCGATCATTATCCAGCAGACGGTGTTCGGCGCACTGTCCAACTACGCGCTCCTCGCCGTGCCGTTCTTCCTGTTTGCGGGCGAGTTGATGCGCCGTGCCCAAATCGCTGACCGTATCGTCGACTTCGCCCTTGCCAGTATCGGCCGCGTCCCAGGTTCCATGGGGGTGACGACCATGGGGGCGGGCACCGTTCTGGGCGCCATCTCAGGCTCCAGCCCCGCAACAGTCGCCGCCATCGGCAAGACGCTTTATCCGGGCCTTTTGCGCGCCGGTTACCGCGAAGGGGATGCTGCGGGGCTGATCGCCTCTTGCGCGTCGGTGGCCATCGTCATCCCGCCGTCCATTGCGATGATCCTTTACGGGGCGGCGGCTGAGCAATCCATCGCCAAGCTTTTCGCAGCGGGCATTCCGGCAGGGCTTTTCGTGGCGGCGGTGATGGCGCTCCTCATCGTGGTGCGGGCGCGATTGTCGGCACAGGCGCCGGCCGCAGCCTTCCGTGCGAACGTGGCCTTTGCCGCCTTCGTGCGCGCGCTGCCTGGGCTCTTCATGCCCGTCTTCGTCTTGGGCGGGATTGTGCTGGGCCTCTTTTCTCCAACGGAAGCGGGCGGGTTCGCCTGCCTTTACGCCATCCTCATCGGCCTTTCCCAACGCACCCTCAACGGCAAAGCCATTCTTGAGGCGGCGGCTGAGGCGGCTTTGTTGTCGGCACAGGTTCTCATCATCGTGGCGGCGGCAGGGCTGTTCTCCTACCTCCTCACCACCCAGCAGGTGCCCCAACAGTTGATCGGGTTTGTTGCCGAGCTTGGCCTCGGAGCCTGGCAGTTCCTCCTTGCCGTCAATGTGCTTTTGCTGGTGGTCGGCTGTCTGCTCGACCCCACATCGGCGATCCTGGTTCTGACGCCGCTCTTGGTGCCGATGGTGGTCGGCCTAGGGATCGACCCCATCCACTTTGGCGTCGTCGTCACCGTCAACCTTGCCATCGGCATGTTCACCCCGCCGTTCGGGCTCAACGTCTTCGTTGCCCAGTCGGTGCTGGGGCTGCCTCTGCCTGCCATTTTTCGCGGCGTCCTGCCGTATCTTGGGGCGCAACTCTTCGCCCTTGCCGTCATCACCTACTGGCCGCCTTTGACGCTGGCCATCACACGCTTCATCTGAGCTTGAAGGAGCCGAGACCCATGCGCCTCATCGCCCTTGCCATCGCTGCGACCCTGATCGCAGCCCCCGCCAGCGCCCAAAACGTCATGAAAATGGCAAGCGCCACCATCAACGACGTCCAGCACGAGTGGCAAAAGGTCTTTAAGGGCGAACTTGAGAGCCGCGTCGGCGATGCGGTCACGGTGGAAATCTACCCCGCAAGCCAGCTCGGCCCGATCCCGCAAATGGCAGAGGGCGTCGCCTTCGGCACGGTGGAATCCTTCATCTCCCCCACATCGTTCCTGACGCCTTTGGACCCGCGCTTCCAGGTGTTCGACGTGCCCGGCCTCTTCGCCTCGCCGGACGAGTTACGCGCGGTGATCCACGATCCTCAGTACCGCGACCACATCGAGACCATGTTCCTGGACCGCGGCTTGCGGGTGATCGGCGCCATCTACAACTCGCCCGTCATCGTTCTGACCCGCGAGCCTGTGGAGACGGTGCCTCAGATGGACGGCCTTAAAATCCGCACCTTCGCCTCCCCGTTGCAGATCAAACCCATGGAGGCGGTCGGCGCCATCGCAACGCCTTTGCCTTTGTCGGAGGTGGTGCCGCAGCTTCAGTCAGGCGGCATTGACGGGATGCTGGCGGGCATGCCCATCCTGGTCGCCTTCAAGTTCTACGACATTGCCAAGAACGTCACCGACCTCGACTTCTCCTACATCGTCTCGATGAATGTGGTGAACGAGGCGTGGTTCCAGTCCCAAACGCCCGAGGTGCAAGCGGCAATCCGCGAGGCGGGTCGCGCTGCCGAAGAGACCGTCTTCCCCTGGGGCGTTGAAAATGTGGCCCGCACCAACGCGGCGTGGACCGAAAACGGCGGCGTCATCCATCAGCTGCCGGACGATCAGCGCACGAAAATGCTGCAAGAATTTCAGGAGATTGGCACCCAGGTGGTGAACGAGGACGATGCCGTCGCGGGCGAGTACAAGCGCCTGCGCGAGGTCTTGGACAGCGTTGCCAACTAAGGCGCCGTGCAAGTCAGGCGCGCGCCGGTGCGACACACCACGGAGGATGGCCAACGCGCCTCAGCCGAACGGTTGAGGGTGATGGGCGCGCGCGTCTGCCACGCTTGGCCGGGGAGGCCGCACCACAAAGCCTCCACCGCCATCGCCTCGCCAGTGGGGCCGCGCAATGTGGCCGCGCCGTCCTCCATCCGCTCCAACGGCACGGTGATTGCAGCGCCGTCGTCAAGGCGGCCCAGCGCGGCGGAGAACCAGTGGGCGATGGACGCTTGGCACTCCAAGGGCCCGCCGGAACGGTTCACGATGGTGAGTGGCAAAGGCTCTGCCACCGCCGAACAGACAGACGCGAACGCAACAAGGCTCGCAAGGGCAAGGCGCACAACAACAACCCTTTCGGAACACGGAAAACCCGTGTTCCCTGATGCCGGACCAATCGAGCCGGTGACAAGAGGAGGAGCAACATGACCTTCAAACGATTTGGCGTTGCCGTGGCGGCGGCTGCCCTTGTGCTTGGCGCAGGGGCTGCGTCGGCGCAGGTGGAATCCATCGCCGTCCTGACGCCCGAGCAGGGGACGGACTTTGGCTGGAACCAGCAGGGTGTCGATTCGGCCAAAGCCGCTGGCGAGGCGGCAGGCGTTGAGGTGATCACAGCCGAGGGCCTCGGCTACGGCGACATTCGCCCCACCCTGCGTGAACTTGCAGCGGACGGCGTCGGCCTGATGATTGCCCACGCATCAGGCTACAACACCGCAGCGCCCGAGATTGCCGAAGAAACCGGCATCCCCGTGGCCATCGTCGACAGCCCCGACAAGTTGAAGCCCGGCCTTGTGGCCGACTACACCCTGTCCGGCCATGAAGGCGCCTACCTTGCAGGCCGTATGGCCGCCAAGATGACCCAGTCCGGCACCATCGGCATCGTCGTCTCGGGCGAGCCGCCGTCCTGGAACTCCCAATCGGCCGCGTTCGCCGAAGGGGTGAAGGCGGAAAACGGCGACGTTGAAGTGCGTTACGCGGTGATTGGCCCGGCCGCCTACTCCGACGCTGCCGGCGGCAAGCGCGTCACCGAAAGCGTCATTGCCGCGGGTGCCGACATCATCTTCGGGCAAGGCAACGGGTCGAGCTTTGGCATGATCCAGGCCGTTGAGACCACCGAGGCCCCCGGCGGCGGCAAAGTGCTCTTCATCGACGTGATCGGCGACAAGTCGTCGGTGGACAAAGGCCACCTCCTGACCTCGGTGATGTGGGACATGACGCCGGTCTACTCGGCGATGATCTCCGACCTCAACGACGGCACCTTCGGCACCAAGAGCTACGCCATCTCCATTGCGGACGATTCGGTCAAGCTCCTGAAAACCCCGCAGGTTCCCGAAGACATCTGGACCGACATCATGGCGCTGCGCGACCAGGTGATCGCAGGCGACATCACCGTCACCCCCGTGTTCGACGCCCAAGAGGTGCGCGCACGCATGAGCGACGTGGCCGAGTAAGGCCCATGGCGGCGGCTTCGGCCGCCGCCACCTTTTGCGATGACACCCTCTCCCATCCTTTCCGTCCGCGGTCTGACCAAGCGCTTTCCGGGCGTTGTGGCCAACGACCACGTGGACCTTGCCCTCAATGGCGGCGAGGTCCACGTGCTCCTTGGCGAGAACGGTGCCGGCAAGTCGACGCTGATTGCCATGCTCTCGGGCGTTCAGCAGCCTGACGAGGGGGAGATTTCCGTCGACGGCGCGCCCGTCACCATCCCCTCTCCCCGCGAGGCGCTGAAGCTGGGCATTGCCTCAGTCCACCAGGCGGTGATGCTGGCGCCGTCGCTGACGGTGGGCGAAAACCTTGCCCTCGGCGACCCGTGGTGGTCCCGGCCCGACCGCAAGGCCATCGCCCGCAAGCTCGACGAGATGCGCGACAGTTTCGGGATCGAGGTGGACCCCGACGCCATCACGGGCGAACTCTCCCTCGGCCAGCAGCAACAGGTGGAGATCGTGCGCGCCCTGATGCGCGGCGGGCGCGTTTTGATCCTCGATGAGGCCACCTCCATGCTGACGCCCCAGGGCGCTGAGGAGCTTGGCGCCCTGATCAAAGGCCTTGCCGCGCGGGGGCTTGCCATCGTCTTTATCTCGCACAAGCTGGGCGAGGCGCTGGCCTTCGGCGACCGCATCAGCGTTTTGCGTCTTGGCAAGAATGTGGGGGAGATCACCCCCGACCGCCTCGCAGAGCTTGGCGAAGAGGACGCGATGGCCGAGATCGTCGGCCTGATGTTCGGCCGCGATAAGCCCGAAGCCGTGGAGCGCCGGGCGCGCGCACCGCGCAGCGCCCCCATCCTCACCGTGGAAGGCCTCAGCGTGCCGGGCGATGGCCCTGCTGCCGTGCGCGAGGCCGCCCTCAGTGTTTCTCCTGGTGAGGTGTTGGGGATCGCAGGCATCGACGGCAACGGCCAAAAGCAGCTTGCCGAGGCGCTCGCCGGGCAAAGGGCGATTTCGGGCGGCACCATCACCCTCGACGGCCAGCGCATCGAGGGGCTGTCGGTGGGGGCACGGCGCAAGCGGGGCCTCAGATACCTCACCGATGATCGCCACCACGAGGGGACGGTGGGAAGCTTCCCCGTCGCCCACAATTTCCTCACCAAGGATGTGGGGGCGCCGCCCTTCTGGTCAGGGGCCGGGCTTGAAGACCGCAGCGCCATCCGCCGCCATGCCGAGGACAAGGTGAGTGCGTTCGACGTGCGCACGCCCACCGTCGCCACCCCCGTGGGGCGTCTTTCGGGCGGCAACATGCAAAAGGTGATTCTGGCCCGTGAGCTGACGGGCTCGGCGAAGGTGGTGATCTACTCAAAGCCCACCTATGGGCTCGACGTGCACAACATCGAAGCGACCCGCGCCCGCATCGCCCAGGCTGTTGAGGCCGGCGTTGCCACCATTCTTATCTCCACCGATCTTGATGAGCTGATTGCCCTTGCCGACAGGATTGCGGTGATGTCTGGCGGGCGCATTGTCGGCACGGTGGACAATGGTCCTGGTGCCCGTGTGGCCGTCGGCGATCTCATGGTGGGGCGGCACGCCTCGTGAGTGCGGTGGACGGGCAGAGCGCTGCGGCAAGCCGCGGCATCGGCGCCAGTCTGACACGGCTGGCGCTCGTCACGATCCTGCCCATCGTGATCGCGCTCTTGTTGTCGGCGGCTGTGCTCGCAGCGCTCGGCGTCGACCCCATCGACTACTACGCCTTTGTGCTGCGACGCGGGCTCACCTCATGGCTCGGCCTTCAAGCGACGCTGACGCGGATGGCGCCTCTCCTGTGCCTTGCTGCAAGCCTCATCGTCGCTTTCAGGGCAGGGCTATGGAATCTGGGCATCGACGGGCAGTTCCTGCTCGGCGCCGTTTTCGTGGGGGCGGCGGCGCAGCCCCTTGCAACGGTCCTTCCCGTGCCCGCCGTCCTGTTGATTTGCGCCGCGATCGCTGTTGCGGCAGGGGCGGTGTGGTCGCTCCTGCCGGCGCTGTTGAAGGCCTACCAGGGCGTCAATGAGATCATCACCACGCTGATGATGACGTTCCTCGGCATTTCCTTCGCCAACGTTCTGGTCAAACTCCTCTTCCTGGACCCGGCCACAACGGTGCCGCAGACCCGCACCCTTGAAGTTGCCGACCGCCTGCCAACCCTGCCGGGGAGCACCATTTCTTCAGGGCTCATCATCGGGCTCGTGGCGGTCCTTGCGGTCCACTTCGTCATGACGCGCACGGCCTTTGGTCTGAGACTACGCATTGTGGGCGCAAACCCTCAGGCAGCGGTCCATGCAGGGCTGTCGGTGCCTTTGTTGACGGTGGCCGTGTTTGCCATTTCGGGCGGGCTTGCAGGGCTTGCGGGGGCCGTGGAAGTCCTTGGTGTCCAGGGCAATGTGAGGGCGGACTGGAACCCCGCCTATGGGCTTGCTGTGATCCCGCTCGTGTTCCTGGCGCGGTTCAACGGCTTTGGCGCCATTGTCTTCGTGTTTGCCTTCTCGGTCCTGTCCATCGGCGGGGAGAGCGCCGCGCGCCGGCTTGGTGTGCCGCACTTCTTCACCCTCGTCGTGGTGTCGATCCTCCTCCTGGCGCTGGCGCTGGCGGAGTACGTGGACCACCGCAGGCAAAAGGCGCGGGTGTAAGATGGACGCTCTCCTTTCCATCGCCTTCCTGACCTCGCTTCTGGCAGGCGCCGTGACTGCTGGCATCCCGCTGATGCTGGCCGGCCTTGGCGAGCAGGTGTCGGAGAAGGCAGGCGTCCTCAACATCGGCATCGAGGGGATGATGCTGGTGGGGGCCTACACGGGCTTCCTTGCCGCTTTCTCCATGCAGTCCTTTTGGCTGGGGTTTGCTGCAGGGGCTGCCGGGGGGATGGTGGTGGCCGTCATCATGGCCGTCCTTTGTGTAAGGCTCGGCCTGAACCAGATTGTCGTCGGCATTGCGCTGACGCTGGGGGCCGAGGGCATCACAGCGCTCCTCCACCACTACCAGTTCTCGCGCACCTACCCGCGCCTTCCTGCGGTGGAGACGCTGCCCATCCCGTTCCTGTCCGACATTCCCATCGTGGGGCCGGCGTTTTTCGACCGTCACCCCATCGTCTATCTGGCGTTTGGGATGGTGGCGCTCCTCATCTACGTGTTCCGCTCCACAGGGCTTGGCCTGCACCTTCAAGCGGCCGGCGACAAGCCTGCGGCGCTGGATGCCGCTGGGGTGGACGTTGTGCGCACCCGCACCGCGGCGGTCCTCTTCACGGGACTGATGGCAGGGGTCGGCGGGGCGTACATGGCCAACATCGGCGCCGGGCTCTTCATTCCGTTCATGACGGGTGGGGCAGGGTTCATTGGCATCGTCCTTGCGATGCTTGCACGTGGAAGACCCTTATGGGTGGTGTTCGGCGCGCTCTTATTTGGTGCAGCTCTGGCGTTGACCACGGCGCTCCAAGTGGGTGGGATCAACATTCCCACCGACGTCATCCAAATGGTGCCGTTCGCGGCGGTGATGGTGGTGCTGGTGGTGTTCGGCCGTCGTGCCAAACTGCCGGCGGCATTGGCGCTGCCTTACGTGCGCGGCGAACGCTAGAACTAAGAGGAGGCTCACTTGTCCGACACGAAGGTCTATCTGCTCGATGGTGGAACGCTGGTTCTCGACGGCTTCCACATCTTCTGGAACAAGGGGCCGGGGGGCGAGGTGCGCTTTCCCGTCTACTCCATCCTCATCGAACATGCAGAGGGTCGGTTCCTGATCGACACGGGGTACGACTACGATCATGTGCAAAAGGTGCTGCCGTTTGAAAAGCCGCAGCAAACGCCTGAGCAGACCATTCCTGGCGCCTTGAAGCAGCTTGGGCTGGAGCCGAAGGACATTCCGGTCGTCGTCAACTCCCACTTCCACTTCGACCATGTGGGCGGCAACAAGTTCTTCCCCCACGCCAAAAAAATCTGCCACAAGTTGGAGATCGCCCAGGCTGCCGACCCTGAGCCGTTCGAGGTGCTGGGCTACTCCGACATGGCGTTTTCCGCAGAGGCAGCGCTCGCCCGCGGCATGGGCGATCAGATCACCGGCGGCATCACCGCCGAAAACTCCACCTTCGAGACGGTGGAGGGCGACATCGAGCTCGCCAAGGGCGTGACGATGATTTTCACCCCAGGCCACGCCATCGGCAACTATTCGCTTCTGGTGGAGTTCGGCACGCGCAAGCCCATCCTCTTCACCATTGATGCCGCCTATACCGAGCGCAGCCTCGACACGCTGACCCAGGCAGGCTTTCACATCGATCCCGTGGCCGGGGTCGCCTCCATGCGGCGGTTGAAAAAGATCGCCGAGGACAAGGGCGCTGACCTCATGTACTCCCACGACATGGAAAATTTCCTCACCTACCAGACCGGGACGAAGTTTTATGGCTGAACGCCAGCCGGTCTTCACCCTGTCGGCAGGGCCTGTGGACGCCTATCCTGCCGTCCTTGCAGGCCTGTCCCGCCCCATCCTTTACGATTTCGACCCCGCCTTCCTCGCCCACTACGAGGCAACGGTGGAGAAGACGCGGGTGGCGCTCGGCACCACCGCAGCGCCTGTGGTTCTGCATGGCGAGCCCGTGCTGGGACTGGAGGCTGCGGCCGCCTCCCTCATCGGGCCAGACGATGTGGTGCTCAACCTTGCTTCGGGTGTCTACGGCAAAGGGTTCGGCTACTGGGCGGCCCGCTACGCTAAGGAGGTGTTGGAGATCGAGGTGCCCTACAACGAGGCGATCTCACCGTCCTCCGTCGCCGAAATGCTGGCCGCGCGGCCTGACATCTCCGTCGTGTCCCTGTGCCATCACGACACGCCCTCGGGCACCATCAACCCTGCCGACGCCATCGGTGCCATCGTCGCCGACCATGGCGCGCTGTTGATCGTGGATGCGGTCTCTTCCTGGGGCGGGATGGAGATTTCGCCCGATAGCTGCCATGCGGCGATCTTCGTCACAGGTCCCAACAAGTGTCTTGGCGGCACGCCCGGGCTGACGATCCTGTCGGTGTCGGATGCGGCGTGGGAGAAGATGGAGGCCAATGGCGACGCCCCCCGCGCCTCCATGCTGTCGATCCTCGACTGGCGCGATGCGGACCGGGCGGACAAGCCCTTTCCGTTCACCCCTTCTGTTGCCGAGATCAACGGGCTCGATGCCGCCGTCTCGCTCTATCTCGACGAGGGCCCTGAAAACGTGTGGGCGCGCCATGAGCTGACCGCGGCTGCCTGCCGCGCCGGCGTGAAGGCGCTGGGGCTCGACCTTTGGCCCGCGCACGAGGACATCGCCTCGCCCACCTGCACCGCCGTTGCCATGCCAGAGGGCGTTGACGACAAGGCGCTGAGGGCCGCGGCGCGCGAGCGTTACGGCGTCGTCTTCTCTTCAGGACGGGGGGAGACCAATGGCCGCCTCATCCGCATCGGTCACATGGGGCCGACGGCCGAGCCCATCTTCGCCACCGTCGCGGTGACGGCGCTGGGTGGCGCCATGGGGGCCATCGGCCGACCCGTGGATGTGGGCATTGGCGTTGCCGCAGCGCTTTCCGTCATCGACGCGGCGCGCTGACCGCGCATCCGTCACAGAATTTGCGCACGAAACGAATAACGGAAGGATCACACATGACGTCGCTGACTGGAAAACGCGCCCTTATCACGGGGGCCGCGCAAGGGATCGGTGCGGCCATCGCGCGGCGCCTTGCCGCCGACGGCGCCACGGTGATGCTGGCCGACGTCAACCAAGACGGCGTGGAGGCTGCCGCGAAGGGCATTGAAGGCGCGAGCGCCCATGTGGTGGACATTTCCGACGCCCAGTCCGTCGGCGCCCTGTTCGGCGATGTGGACACGGCAGGCGGCATCGACATCCTCGTCAACAATGCGGCCATCGTGCCGTTCATCGCCTGGGACGAGGTGGATCTTGAGCACTGGCGCAAGATCATCGACACCAACCTCACGGGCGTCTTCCTGATGAGCCGCGCTGCCACCGACATGATGCGTGAGAAGGGTGTAAAGGGCCGCGTCATCAACATCTGCTCCAACACCATCTTTGCCGGAACGCCCAATATGGCGGCCTATGTGGCGGCAAAAGGTGGCGTTCTGGGCTTCACCCGAGCGCTCGCGACGGAGGTGGGCAAGTACCACATCACCGTCAACGCCGTGACGCCTGGTCTGACGGCCTCAGAAGGGGTGATGGCAAGCCCGCACAAGGAAGCGTTCGACTTCGTTGAGATGCTTCAGGCCATCCCCGGCCATGGCAAGCCTGACGACATTGCCCCCGCCGTTGCCTTCCTCGCCTCCGACGATGCGCACTGGATCTCCGGCCAGACGCTGAATGTCGACGCCGGCATGGTGCGCTGGTAGGCGTGCGGGACCCCCACGCCCCGCCGACGCTACCTTAATAGTGTGTTGATGTCGGGAAGGCTTCCGCCGGGAGGGCCGTAGAGCTTTTGGATGCCCTCGGTGTCGCGCGGGCTGATCTGCACGGGCTGCGGGTAGCTGGCGTTGTTGCAGTAATTCATCACCGACTGGGCGTCATAGACGGTCACGAACACGTCCCCTTGGGTGCCCTGGGGGGCGTCCTGGCACAGCCTGTCCCTGTCGGGCCTGTTGTGTTCGTGGGAGAAGCCCAGTGCGTGGCCGAACTCATGCACGGCAATCGCCTCGATGCAGTGGCGCCGCGTGGTCTGGCAGGACTGGCTCCAGTTGCCGAACGTGAAGTTCAGCACCATGCCGTTTTCCATCCCGTCGAGCTGACTGCCAAGGCCTTTTGTGTGCGGCCCTGCATCGGCAATCCCAATGCGAATGCCTTTGCTGTTCCACGCGCACCGTCCCCACCCCACGAACTGCAGCGAGGATCGTGAGGCCCAGGTGGCGTCGACAATGTCGCGCACCATCTCACGCTCGGTCTTGTCGCGGGTGGAGGGGTTTTCCCAACAGACCTCGATCTGCTGACGCCGCCACACGGTGTCGCTCTTGACGAAGAGTTCTTGGCCCTGGCCGAGCGCTGGGGAGGGCGGGGTGAGGCTGATGGCAATCAGGGCTGCCGCACCGACCACAGCCCCTGTTGACCCAAGTCTTGCCACCATCGGCGTGGCCTTTCGCGTTCAGACCCTCAGGAGCCGAAGCGTACCCGAGGGGAGGCTGAACTGTCGAGCGCCTGGGTGAGGTCGGCGACGAGGTCGCTCGGGTCCTCAAGCCCGATGGACAGGCGCAAAAGCCCCTCCTCGATCCCAAGGGCGGCCCTTTGCGCGTCCGTCAGGCTCTGGTGGGTGGTGGTTGCCGGGTGGGTCAGAAGGCTCTTCGCATCGCCAAGATTGTTGGAGAGCTTGATGAGGCTGAGGCCGTTGGCCGCGCGGAATGCACCAGCGCGTCCGCCGTCCACCACGAAGGCCACCAGCGTGCCGCCACCGCTCATCTGCCGGCGGGCAAGCTCTGCCTGGGGGTGATCGTCCCGCCCCGGGTAGAAGACCTTTGCCACGGCGCCGTGGGTGGCGAGCGCATCGGCAACGGCGGCCGCGCTCTCGGTCTGGGCGCGGATGCGAAGGGGCAGCGTTTCCAAGGATTTCAGCATCACCCACGCGTTGAACGGCGAGAGCGCAGGGCCTGTCTGCTTCAGAATCACGTCGAGGTTTTCGGTGATCCACTCCTCGGTGGAGAGGATCACGCCGCCAAGGCAACGGCCCTGCCCGTCCACATGCTTTGTGGCGGAGTAGACGACGACGTTGGCGCCGAGCTGCAAAGGCCGCTGCCAGAGCGGCGTTGCAAACACATTGTCGACGACGACGACGGCGTCCGGGGCCGCCTCGTCGCGGATTTTCGCAACGCCCTCAATGTCCACCAGCGCAAGCGTCGGGTTGGTGGGCGTTTCCATGAAAAAGGCGCGCGTGTTGGGGCGCACGGCATCGCGCCAAGCATTGAGATCGGTTCCGTCCACCAAGGTGGTCTCGACGCCGAAGCGCGGCAGGTAGGTCTCCACCACATAGCGGCAGCCGCCGAAAAGGGCTGCGGACGCCACCACATGGTCGCCTGCTTTCAACGCGGCCACCAAGGCGGCGGTGACGGCGGCCATACCAGAGGCTGTGGCGCGGGCGGCCTCGGCCCCTTCAAGGCTTGCCATGCGTGCCTCGAACATCGACACGGTGGGGTTGCCGTAGCGGGAGTAGACGTAGCCCTCGGCCTCGCCCGCAAAGCGTGCGGCGGCCTCCTCGGCACTGTCATAGACATAGCCTTGGGTGAGGAACATTGCCTCGCACGTCTCACCATAGGGGGAGCGGGCCGCACCTTCGTGAACGAGGCGCGTGGCGAGGGAAAGGTTCCTCAGATCGTCCATCAATCTCTCCAAAACACCGGCGTGAACAGGATCAGCACCGTCATGATTTCAAGCCGGCCGAGAAGCATCACGAACGACAACAGCCACAGCTCAAACTCGCCCAGCGGCGCGAAGTTGCCGGCAGGGCCAATGGTTTCGCCCAAGCCCGGCCCGACGTTTGTGAGCGCAGTTTGCGCCCCGGTCAACGCCGTCACGAAATCCTGACCGGCCAGCGACAGCGCCAGGATCGTCAGGCCGAAGATAAGGAAGAACGCGATGAAGTAAATCACCACGGAGTCGTAGACGTCCTGCTCGATCAGCCTGTCGCCGAAGCGCAGAGGCTGCACGGCGTTGGGATAGACGAGCCGCGTGAACGCCCGCCGCAGCGCCTGAAACACGATGATGAAGCGGTAGACTTTGATGCCCCCCGTGGTGGAGCCTGAGCACCCGCCGATGAACGTCAAAATGAAGAACACACCGAAGGCGAACGGCCCCCACACCGCATAATCGTCCGACGCATAGCCCGTGGTGGTGATGATGGAGACGACGTTGAAGGCCGCCTGCGTCAGCGCTTCGTGGAAAATGATGTTGCGCGTCAGCTCCAGCCAAAGGGCGAGCGCGATGACGATGAGGATGATCCCTGCGAAGAAGGTGCGCACCTGCCAGTCCCGCCAAAGGGTGAATCGGCCGCGCACCACAAACTCCACGTAAAGCACGAAGGGGAGGGCGCCGATGATCATGAACACCACGGCCGCCCAGAGAATGCGCGGGTCCTCGAAGAAGCCGAAGGACCGGTCGTGGGTGGAAAAGCCGCCCGTGGCAACGGTGGTCATGGCGTGGCAGACGGCGTCGAAAAAGCTCATCCCCAGCGCGGCGTAGGTGATGGCGCAGGCCCCTGTCGCCACAACATAGATGAGGCAGAGCGCCCGTGTGACGGAGACGAGCCGCGGCAACGCCTTGTCCGCCTTGTCGGAGTTTTCGGTGCGGAATACCTGCATCCCGCCGATCCGCAGGAACGGGAAGATGAAGAGCCCGATGGCGATGATCCCGATCCCGCCCAGCCACTGCAGCATGGAGCGCCACAACAGGAAGGATCGGGGCATGGAATCAAGCTCCGACAGCACGGTGGCGCCCGTGGTGGTGAGCCCGCTCATCGCCTCGAAGTAGGCGGCCGCCGTCGTCATGTTCAGAGGAGACAGCCAGAACGGTACGGCCGCTGCGACGGAGGAGACCAGCCACAGCACCGTCGTCACCAAAAAGCCGAAGCGCGGCGTAAATTTGGGGATCGGGTCGCGCAAAGAGACTGTGCCCAGGATGGCCACCACGAAGACGCCTGCGCTGGAGACGGCAAACACGGACCAGGTCTCCTGCCCGTCGCCAAGGTCCACAAGGGCCGGGATGACCATTGCGATGGATAGGACCAGGCAGAAGAAGCTGGAGATGTAGAGCGCGGGCCTGAGGTTCTGCACAGTGCGCGGGACCAGGCGGCGCTTTTCCCCCTGTCGCGTCAGCTCAACCACGGATGACAATCCTTTTGGCGGCGTCGGGTCAGCGCGGCATAGACGATGGGACCGGCCGACGGAAGCGGCACCGCAGCGCACCGACCCTCCAACGCGCGCGCTGCAAAGAACCGTGTCCATGAAGCCACATGAACAGCGCCGGGACGCTTCCGCTTGGTAGGAACATCCTCTAATCCTGCCGGTGTCCGCAAACGATGATGGCCATGGCACCGCGCCCTGACGAGGCGTGGCGAAGGGGAGCGTGATGGAGCACGAAGCGTCGCATTCGATCCCCTACCTCAAGGAGGCGCTGATCTTCCTTGTGGCGGCAGGGGTCGTTGTGCCCGTTCTCCAGCGGTTGGGGCTGAACTCCATCCTCGGCTACCTGGTGGCAGGGGCTGTGGTGGGGCCGTTTGGTATTGTCACGGTGACGGACGATCTGTTCGGCGTCCACCTGACGATGCTCACCATCTCCGATCCTGAAGGGGTGCGCCATCTTGCCGAACTTGGCGTGGTGTTCTTGCTATTTTTGATTGGGCTGGAACTGTCGGGCCCGCGACTGTGGGCGATGCGCCATCTGGTGTTCGGCCTTGGTGCCCTTCAAGTGGCGGTGACAGCGGCGGTGCTGACGGGGATCGGGGCAGCGCTCGGCCTTTCCACCCCTGCCGCCATTGCCATCGGTGCGTCCCTTGCCCTGTCCTCCACCGCCATCGTGGTTCAGCTTTTGGTGGATGCTGGCCGGTTGGCGGCGCCACCGGGGCGCGTCCAGTTCTCCATTTTGCTCATGCAGGACATTGCGGTGGTGCCCGTCCTCCTCGTCATCGGGGCGCTGGCGGCCGACAACAACATGAATGTGTGGGAGAGCCTTGTGTTCTCCGTCCTTGGCGCTGCCATCTTGATCCCCGCGATCTTGTTTGCGGGCCGGCGGGTGCTGGGGCCTGTATTCCGCTTCGTTGGCGCGCGGCGGGACAGAGATATGTTCACCGCCGCAGCGCTGCTTGTCATCATCGGCACGGCGGCGGCCACCAATCTTGCCGGCCTGTCCATGGCGCTCGGCGCGTTCCTTGCCGGGCTCGTGTTCGCCGACACCGAATTCAGCCACCAGCTGGAATCGGAGATTGCGCCGTTCAAAGGGCTCCTCCTCGGCCTGTTCTTCCTCTCGGTGGGGATGACCATCGACCCAAGGGTGCTGTTCGACGCGCCGCTCACCCTTGCTGGCGTCGTCGTCGGCACGGTTGTGGTGAAGGCCGCCATCATCTTCGTCCTGTGCCTTATGGTTCGCCAGCCTCTGTCTGTGGCGCTGGAGGCGGGGCTGATGCTCTCCCAAATCGGCGAGTTTTCGCTGGTGGCGCTGGCCCTTGCTTCAGGTCTTGGCATCGTGCCCGACGAGGTGGCGCGCATTCTGGTGGTGGCTGCGGGGATCACCATGGCGATGACGACGGCCCTTGCCGTGCCGATCCGCCGCCTTGCCCAGGCCGTTGCCATGCAAGGGGAGGGGACGCGGGCTGCCGAGACGCTGAAAGAAGCCTCCCAGTCCAGCGGACACGTCATTATTGCCGGCTTCGGGAGGATCGGTCAGGGGATCGGCGATCTTCTTGACGAGCGCCACGTGCCCTACCTCGCGCTCGATTTGGACAGCCAGGCCGTGGCGCGGGCCCGCAAGGCCGGCAAAGCGGTCCATTTCGGCGATATCCAGCGGCCGGATGTGTTGAAAAATGCCCGTGCCGCAAACGCCCGCGCGGTCGTGTTGACCATGGACAAGCCCAACGCCAACGCCAACGTGATCCGCGTTTTGAAGCGGCTCGGCATGAAAACGCCCGTGGTCGCCCGCGCTCACGATAAGCAGCACGCCATGGAGCTTTATGCCCTCGGTGCCGACCAGGTGGTGCTGGAGGCGTTCGAGGCATCCTTGCAGATGGGGGAGGAGACGCTGGTGACCCTTGGCTTCCCGCGGGACGCTGCCCACGCGGTTGTGGCCGAGCAGCGTGAAACCGGCCGGCGCGAACTTGCCGATGCCGCCATGGCGGTGCGCGAGTGATGGAGGGGCGCATCCTCGTCATTGGCCGCTCCGGGCAGGTGGCCAGCGCTTTGGCGGAGCGGGCCGGAGACGGCACTGACCTTGTGGCGCTCGGCCGGCCCGACATTGACCTTCTGGAAGGCGGCGATCTTGCCGCCGCTTTCGACCAGCACGCGCCGGGTCTGGTGGTGAACGCTGCCGCCTACACGGCCGTCGACGCTGCGGAAAAAGAGCCGCGCGCCGCGCAGGTCTTGAACACCGAGGCGCCAGGCCGCCTGGCACGCCTTTGCGCCGAGCGCGGCGTGCCATTCGTTCACCTGTCCACCGACTATGTGTTCGACGGCACCGCCGAGCGGCCCTATCGTGAGGCGGACCCCATCGCCCCCATGGGCGTCTACGGCAAGACGAAGGCTGAGGGGGAGGCGGCTGTGATGGCCGCTGGCGGGCGCGCGCTCGTGTTGCGCACGGCCTGGGTCTACAGCCCGTTCGGCAAGAATTTCGTCAAGACCATGCTGCGGCTGGGCCAGGAAAGGGACGTTCTACGCGTGGTGGATGACCAGCGCGGCAACCCCACGAGCGCGCTCGACATTGCCGACGGCATCCTGGCGCTGAGCAAAAAGGTTGATGGGTGGCCACAGGCGCCCACGATTTTTCATATGGCAGGGGCCGGCGAGGCCACATGGTGCAGCTTCGCGCGGGAGATTTTTGCGGCCTCGTCAGTGTCGCCGCAGGTTCAGGCCATCACCACGGCGGACTTCCCAACCCCCGCGAAACGCCCAGCCAACTCGCGCCTCGACTGCACAGCCTTGAGAGAGCGAATGGGTGTCATGTTGCCACCATGGCGGGACACGCTGGCTGAAATTGTCGCACGGATCGAACGGGACGGCCCATGACGGTTGACTGGATTTTCTAGCTTTGGCACCTCGTTTGGTGCCCGATCACCACCGAAAAGAAAAAGAGGCCGCACAAAGCGGCCTCAAGGTAGTCGAAGGTGGATGTGTCTAATTGGACGGGGGACGACCAATTAGAGCATGTGGGTAACGCGGCAGCGTTGCGGTTGGTTCCATGGAACCTGGAAAAATGTTGCCGAGTTGGACGAGGTCGCGGGTCGGGTGGTCAAAATCCGGCCCGCGATTCTCCAGGCGGCCCAGTTTTTTATAATGATTTCAGCGTATTGGCCGAAGATCGATCGGGCATGGGCTATGGCAAACTTTTTTCCGGAACCAGCAGCGAATGTGGGCCGCGGGCCGGAACAGGCTGCAGGGTGAGCCCGTCTTAGAGGGCGTTGGCCCAGCGCACATAGGCGTCAATGTCGAACTTTCGCTTCAGCCCGCTCGGCATCATGATGCGGACCTTGCCGTAGACGTCACGCTCGGGCCAGCCGCGGTCGTGAAGGCCGAACAACCAGCTGATGTTGGCGTAGGAGTTGGCATCTCGCCCGTCCAAAAGGTACTTGTTGTTGAGGAAAAGGGCATCGCGATAGGCTGCCTCGGGCGTCGCCTTCCATGCCAGGATCCGCTTGCCCCAGTACATGCGTAGGTGATTGTGCAGGTAGCCTGTGAGGCGCATTTCCCGCATGGCCGCATTCCAGTAGGGGTCGTCCGTCTTGCCGTCTTCCAGCTGACTGCGGGTGAAGGTGCTGGCGCGCTCGTCGTCCTTGTGTTCGGCAAGGGTCTTTTGGGCCCAGGCCGGGAGGCCTTTGAACCGGTCATAGTCGTCACAATAGTGGACGTAGTTGACCGCCAGTTCCCGCCTGACCACCATCTCCTCCAGGAAGGCCTTGGCGTTCTCGGACGCACCCTTCGCGTTGCGGACCTTGTGATAGATCTCCAGAGGCGAAATCTGTCCCAGGTGCAGATAGGGGCTGAGGGTGGAGACGCGCCTGTCCACAATATCGGACCGGCCGTCGCCGTAGTCCTTGAAGGCGCCGCGCAGAAAACGCTCCAATCGAGACCGCGCTGCCTTAAGGCCGCCTTCAAATCCGCTGACGGGAGCCACGCTTTGGTCACAATTAAGTGAGCGGACGAAATCATCCACGTTCTCGATCTCCAGATCGTCCTTGTGGCCAAGGCGCTTGGCGGGGTGATCGAGGGTCAGTGTGGGGGGCAGCGTTGTGTGGTCGTTGACCGTGTTGCGCAGCTTTGGGCGGATGGTGCGCGCTGCCGTCTCCATTTTCGGCGAGGCGATTTCCACAGGGACGATCACGTCCCCTTCCACCATCTCAACCCGGCAGGGGGCGTTTTGCGCCAGCGTTTCTCGCCACGCCTTAAGGTGGCGTAGGTAGCCGCGGTCGGTGACCACAACGGCAGCGTTTTCGGCCAATTCACAGGCAATTTGCGGTGGATCACCTTTTCTTAAGGAGAAGTGAACGCCGCGATCGCGCACCGCATTGATGGTCTCTTTCAAGCCCTGGAGCATGAAGGTGAAGTGCCGTGCGTTGCCTTCAGGATAGCCAGGGTCCACCACAAACAGGACCAAAAGCGGCAGCTTTTGCCTGTTCGCCCAGACGATGGCGCGCTCCATCGCAGGATTGGCCTCGGCCCGCTGGGCGTGCTCCATCCAATACAGGACGTATTTTGAGGTGTCTTGTGGGGGGCCTTCGCGGAGCACAGTGATCCGTCCAGCGGCGAAGGCTGATTCGCTCACTCTTGTAAAATCCTTACGAAGAGCTTAATGTTTAGGTACATTTTTACGCGGAACCAATCATACCTGTTAGCGGTTCCCAGAGAGTGAATAAACAGTTTCTCGAACTTTTAGGATCGAAATTTTCCACAGCCGAGGCTCTTGTTGTTTCAGTGCAACACACCCAGATGGGGTCGGCTGGTGAACAAGCGTAACCCGGGCAACCGGGCAAATGAACAAGCTGGCCGAGGCCGGCAACGGGCGACCGCCCGAGACTAAGGAGGGCTCGGATGTCTGTTTTAGGTCGGTATGCGGTGGCGGCGCTGGTATTCACCGGATCGGTGACGGCAGCAGTCTACGCCACGCAGAATAATGGTTTTAACGATGCTGTTACAGGCGCCGTGTCGGGCTTCGTTGCTCCCATGGTGACTGCGGCAAACATGGTGTCCGGCGACGCTCACCTAGACAACCCAGCATCTGACGGCATGGTTAAGAGTGACGATCGCATTGCAGCGTCTTCCGTCGTGACCCACGTCGAGGTGATTGGCGGCGGTGCCAAGCAGCGCATCGTTCTTCTGGACCCGGAAGGCCGGGAAGTGTTCACCCACGATCCCGAGGCGAACACCACCATTATCGCCAAGGACACGATTATCCCGTCCATCACCGTGCGTGATGACAAGGATGCTGTGGCCGAGCTGCGCGTGGTGACAGCGGCTCCTGCCATCGAGGCCCCTGCGGAACTAAAGCAGGCCCTTGCAGACGGTGGAGCAACGCCTGACCTCTTCTACCGCGAAGACCTCTAACCACACCGTCTTCGCCGGAAGTTTCGAACGCGCCCAGACCTCTGGGCGCGTTTTTTGTTGCCTGCACCGCTGGCTCCCTCAGCGCACATGCCCCAGCGACACTGTGTCCAGGCCCGGCGAACTGGCTGAAATGGCCTATGCCAGACCCTTCACGTGGGCCCGCGTGCGGGGGGTTTTTGATGCGCTGACGGGGACATGGCAAAGCCATCGCAACGTCACTTTCTTTCCTTCATCCCCTTTGGCATTGTTCTGGCACGGCGCTGGCGGAGCGCGGGCCGAACACTGGCGCGCGCCATGAGAAGGTGCCCATCAAAACGCGACCAAAGAGGGAGCAATCCGTTGTTCAAACTGTTTCGTATGGCTGCAATAGCAATTGTGGCTGTGGTGGGGCTTGCGAGCGTCTCAGCGCACGCTAAAGAGTTCCGGCTCGGGCTGATCACACCGCCCAACCATATCTGGACCCAAGCGGCCATCGCGTTCGGCAAGGAATTGGAAGAGGCGAGCGGCGGCAAGTACACCGTTGCCGTGTTCCCGTCCCGCCAATTGGGCAACGAAGCGCAGATGCTGCAACAGCTTCAGACAGGCGCTCTCGACATGGCGTTCATGACGGTCGCGGAGGTCTCCAACCGCGTGCCCGAATTCGGCGCGTTCTACGCCCCGTTCCTCGTTAACAACATTGCCGATGCGGCAACGGTCCTGCGCTCGGACGAAGCCAAATCCATGCTGGACATGCTGCCCCAAAGGGCTGGCGTCGTGGGTCTTGGCTATGGCTCTGCAGGCCTGCGGCAAATTGTGGCCCGCGGCGAGGTGGCTGACGTCGGCGACCTTGCGGGCGAGAAGATCCGCATCACCCCGTTCGAGCCCATCAAGGACTTTTACGAAGCCCTCGGCACCGCGCCCACCCCAATGCCGCTTCCTGACGTTTACGATGCCCTCGCCAACGGCCAGGTGGACGCCATCGACATGGACCTGGAGCTGATCTGGAAGCTGAAATACACCGATCACGCCGACACCATGCTCCTGTCCAACCACATGATGTTCCCGATGCTGGGCCTCGTGTCCGCCCGCGTATGGGGTTCGCTGCCTGAAGAGGACCGCACCATGATTGCGGATCTGATGGCAAAGGCGGTGGACTCGGCCCTTCAGTCCTACGTGGACCAGGAGGACGACTTCCTGGCCGAGGTGGAAAAGACCGACATCACCGTTAAAACGGTGGGCGCGGAGTTCTTTGCTGACGCCATCGCCGAGTGGAACGCGAAGTGGGAAGACAAGGCGCCCAACCTCCCCGCCCTGCGCGCCCTTGTCGACTGATCCTGCCGGGTTGACCGATCGACCGAAGGACCGGCGATGTAGCCGGTCCACCCTCAGCCCATGATCGTCCGCCGCCTCTCCGCCATCGTCTTGAAGGTGGAAACGAAGGTGTTGATTGCCCTTACGGCGGCGATCACGCTGCTCATTCTCCTCAACGTCGTCACCCGGTCGGCAGGGATGGCGCTGTTTTGGGTGGATGAGGCGGCCATCTACACCATGATTTGGGCGGTGATGGTGGGTGCCTCCATGCAGCTGCGCCTCGGCCTTGCCATCAGCGTCGACCTCGTCCCTCACATGCTGGGCGAGAAGGGGCGCAAGACGCTCTCCCTCGTGGTGGATATTTTGGTGCTGGTGTTTGCGCTGGCGCTGGTCTGGCTGTCGTGGATCTGGTTCGACCCTGTGGGCATTGCGCTGGCAGGGTTCGACGCGTCCGCCTTTTCGGGCACGACGTTCAACTTCATCTACCAGGAACCGACGGTGACCGTCGGCATTCCCAAATTCTACATCTGGCTGATCATGCCGATCCTCGGGGTGACGCTGTCCATCCACGCCATGGCCAATATTGCCGACGCGTTGGCGGGCCGTGCGCGCCCCTCTCTGGCAGGATTGAGGGACGACTGATGGTCGGTGGTATCTTTCTCCTGCTTCTCCTTTTGGGCGTGCCCATTGCGCTGGTGCTGGCGGGAACGGCGCTGTTTTACATCTTCTGGTCGGGGCAGACGCTGCTCCTCCAGTCCTTCAGCCAGCAGATGTTCTCAGGCATCGAGAGCTACGGCCTCCTCGCCATCCCCCTTTTCATGCTGACGGGGGAGTTGATGAACGAGGGGGGCATCACCACGCGCCTTGTGCGGTTCGCCAGCGTCTTTATGGGGCGCGTGCGGGGCGGGCTCGCCTACATCAACCTCATCGTCAACACCATGGTGGCCTCCATCATGGGCTCTGCGGCAGCGCAGATGGCCGTCATGTCCCGCGCGATGGTGCCTGCTATGGAAAAGCAGGGCTACGACAAGCCTTTTGCCGCAGCGACCACGGCGGCGGGAAGCCTGCTGTCGCCCATCATCCCGCCGTCGATGCTGTTCGTCATCTACGGTGTCCTGGCGCAGATCGCCATCGGGGACCTGTTCATTGCAGGGATTCTGCCGGGTTTGATGATGGCGGCTGCCTTCCTAGCCACCCTCGCCATCATCGGCACAGTGAAGGAGCTACCCGTCGGCGAGGCGATGACGTGGGGGGAGCGCCTTCGCGCCATCCGCGCCGGCCTTCCCACAATGATGATCCCTTTCGTCATCGTCGGCGGCATTCTGGCGGGGATTGCAACGCCGACGGAATCGGCGGCCGTCGCATCCGTCGCGGCGCTGATCCTTGGTGCGGTGGTCTACCGGGAGCTCTCGCTGAAGCGCTTGCCGCGGATCTTGCTGCGCACGGGGATCAACGCGTCCATCGTCATCTTCATTGTGGCGGCGGCCAACATTTTCGGCTGGGTGATTGTCTACGAGCAGATCCCTCAGGAGCTTGCCACGCGCCTGACCGAGTTGACGCAGAGCCCGCTCGTGTTCCTCCTCATCGTCAACGCGGCACTCATCCTTGTGGGGATGGTGATTGACGGTGTGGCGGCGCTGATCCTCGTGGTGCCGATCCTGCTTCCCATCGCTCAAACCCAGTACGGCATCGATCCCTATCAGTTCGGTGTGATCGTGTGCATCAACCTCGTCCTGGGATTGCTGACGCCACCTGTGGGGGCAGGGCTGTTCGTCATGACGGCGATGACGGGAGTCAGACCGGGGCTTATCGTGCGTGCGCTTTGCCCGTTCCTCATCGGGACGGCGGCGGTCCTTCTGATCCTATCGGTGTTCCCTGGGATCGTGACGGTTTTCATCCGTTAGCCGTTAGAGCGCGATCCGCTCAGTTTGAACCAAACTGAGCGGAAAGCGCGCTAGAGATGCCCGGCCGGGCATCGTGCGTGTCACAAAAGTGGTTAGCGCAGCTTGAGGCCCATGCCGCCGCGACGGCACTCCACAATGTGGCGGCCCTTGGATGAGAAGGCTGAATCCCAGCTCACCTTCACCCTGCGCGGGCAGCCGCGATAGTTCCTGTCCACAAGGTTGACGACGCCGAACGGGGTTTGCCCCGTCACGCGCACGCTCTTGATTCCCGTGCGGCTTGTAATGGTGCACACGACGGCATTGGGCACCGAACAGGACATGGAGGCAGCGTTGGCGGTCGGCGCGGCAAAGGCAAAACCTGACGCAATCACGGCGGCAACGGCCGCGGAATGGATAAGGGTTTTCATCGATCGTCTCCTAAAAAATGGCTTTTCAAAAAAATGGCGGTCGGTTCCGCCATCGCTGCGACAAACGCGAGGGGCGTCGCGTTTATTCCGCAGCGCGCGAAAAAAAATTCAGCGGTAGATCCTGTGGAGCCTGCGACCCCAACGGCGCAGGGTCGTGCACAGCAAAACCGCAAGGCATGTGTTGGCAAATCTGAGCGTCATCACGATCATCCGTTTTGAAATCAGGCACCGTTTGCGGTGCATGGCCGGAGAACGGATGGGCGGGCGGTCTATTCCCCGTCCGTAGGGACGCAGGGCGCTCTACGGCCGCTGGAGGACGTAGTAGACGTAGCCGTATTGGTCGCCATGGCGGCGGTAGAGGGCGGCCTCCTCCTCCATTTCCTCGACCATACCGGCCATGGATGGATCGCCACGAACAGCATCGACCACCCTGTCAGACTCATCGTAAAAGGCATGCCAGGCGGCGGCGGGGAGCACCTCAGCCTTCCAAAAACGCCAGCCTGCGCGGTGTGCGGCGGCAAGATTGTCGGCGACGGTGCGCATCCCCTCGTAGGTCTTGGCCCAGAAGGATGTGACGGCCTCGTCCAAGCTTTCCTGGAAATAGCCGCAGTCTGAGACGACGCAGAAGCCGCCTCTCTTCAAAAGGGGAAAGAAGCTCGCAAGCGCGGCATCGAATCCGACGGTGAAGACGGCGCCTTCGGACCAGATGAGGTCCAGCGAGCCGTCCTCCACGGGCGCCTCCAACATGGACGCCTGAGCGGTGGAAACTGAGATGCCGCGAGCGGCCGCCGCTTGCTCGAGGCTGTCAAGGAACGGCCTGTGGATGTCGACGGCAAGGACATCGGCCCCACCCTCGGCGAGGATGAGGGCCGAGGCGCCTGAGCCTGACCCCATATCCGCCGCCTTCAACCGCCCGTCCTTGCCTGATGGGGCGATGTGCGCGCGCACCTCCTCAAACAGTGCCTTTGTGAAGGCAGGCGACCCGGGCCCCTCTCGCGACATCTTCTCAAAGAAGGTGAAGATCGGGGCGGTTTCGTCCATCGGTCTTGCTCGTCAGTGGGTTGGTGCCAGCCCGGCTAAACGCCGAGCGCCATGCCGCCAAGGAGGAACAGCACCAGAAGGACGGCGAGGATCACCACGAAGATGAAGAACAGGAAGCGCGCGATGGTGGCAGCGCCCGCTGCAATGCCGGTAAAGCCGAACAGGCCGGCGATGACGGCCACAACCGCAAATATGATCGCCCAGGTCAAAAGACTCATGGATCCCTCCGTCAACAAGGCGTCTAGGCGAGCACGGGACGGGGGTGTGCGTCAATTCGTCCGAGGGGTGCGCAGGGCTTTTGCTGCGGCCGTGTAACCCCCGCCTGCCCCATCGATGAAGTGAAAGTGGCCGTGGTCCTGGTGGGAGGGGACAATGCACGTCATCAGCGCTGCATCCTGCCTGTGGATGCCGTAGCGCAGGGCCCCTTCCGCGCTCGCCTCATCAAGGTAGGCGGTGAGGGTGGCATCCTGCGCCTCGGTGCAATCGGCGGTGAGGAGGAGGCCGTCGCCAAACTTGCGCGCATCGGCATTGCGCGAGGCGAATGCGCGATAAACTTGAGGGTCGAACCCACCCACTTTGATGCCCGTGGCGAACAGGAGCCAACCCATCACGTTGTGGAGGGTGACGCCGATCATCCTGCGCCAAGTGGGTTCATTCTTGCGGCTCGCCAGCGCCTCAAGCTTGATGCCTGGGGAGAGGAAGGCGGCGGTGGGGCCATCGTCCGGCACAGGGTGCGCCACCGTCTCGCCGAGGAGCGCAAGGAGCCCCGTTGCGGCCTTGCGGAAGGCGTCATCCCCCAAAGGGCCTGGCCTTGCGATGATGGAGAGAATCTCCCCCTTCCGGCTCTTGATGGGGCGCCAGCGGCAGGAAAGGCCTGACAGGTCGGGCCGCGCACCGTCCGGCCCTGGCGGGACGGCGTGATGGCCGGCCTTCATCATGTCTTCGGCCTTGGCGATGCCGCCGCCATCGAACATGGCATAGGCCACGTGCTGTGTGGGTCGGTAGAAGGCAACGCGCACATCCGCCCCGTCTGCCCTGACGGCGCTGACGGGAACAAGGGCCGTGCGCAAGGTGAGGTCCATATCGTCCCTCACAAAGGCTGCGGTCTCGGAAAGGGCCGTGCGGGCGGCGGCCTCGTCGTCCTCGGGCAGGACGAAGGCGCATCCATCGCCGCCAAAGGCAAAGGGAAATTCGCGCGTGCCAAGGGCGTTCATCACTGCGGAGATGGCGGCGGCCCCCGCCATGTTGACCGCCTTGTAGCGGCCTGAAGCCACCGCCTCGGTGGAGCGCACCACGTCGGTCACGCCAATCAGCCAGTCGTCAGGGACGGGTGCGTAGGTGGCAGCGTTGGTGACGGCGGCAAAGTCCTCCACGGCAGGAAAGTCAGCGAGCCGGGAGTGCTGTGCCATCGCGTTTGCCTACTCCGGTCGGATAACGGTCACAACGACGATGAGGAGCAACGCGCCGACGGCAAGCTTCCACGCATCGGAGCGGCGGCGCAGTCCCGGCAGGCCCAAAGGGCGGATCAGATGGGCAATCACCGCAATGGCGACAATGGCCGAGACGATCTTCGTCATGGTGCGTCCTTCAAGCGCCCTTCAGGTCCAGTGAAGGGGCGGGGCCTTGTCCTTCATGGTGGCGAGGGAGGTTTCGAAGGCCTTCATGAAGGCCGCCCTGTCGCCGCCATATGTCAGCGGTTCGCCCACCATCATAGAGCACGTGAAGGGCACAGGCACACGCGTTCCTTTGGGAAGGATGCGGCCCGCCCCTTGCAGGTAAACGGGTGTGACGGGCGCCTCACTCTCGCGCGCCAGGCGAGACAGGCCAGCCTTCAGGGGGCCCACTTCCTCAGGCGCGCCGCGGGTGCCTTCTGGAAAGATGATGAGGATTGCTCCGTCCGCGAGCGCCTTCAAAGGGGCGGCGAGGGGGTCGCTGCCTCGCTTGATGGTCCGCTCCAGAGGCAAGATGCCGAAAAGGTGCACGGCAATCAGCCGCAACAAAGGTGGTGACATGAAGTAGTCCGCCGCACCGACCGGCCGTACGAAAGGAAGGCTTTCGCGCGGGACGGAGGCCAGGAGGACGATGGTGTCCAGGTGGCTGTTGTGGTTGGCGGCCACGATGGCGGGCCCCTTGCGCGGCAGGCGCTCCCGATCGGCAATGCTGAAGCCGAGGAGCAGCCACAGCAAAGGCCTCAGCGCGGTGAAGACCAGCGTGCGCACCGCCTAGAACCGGTCGCTCGCAAAGAACGCAAAGACGTGAAAGTAGAGGGGCGCCGTGAAGGTGAGGCTGTCCAGTCTGTCCAGCACCCCGCCGTGGCCTGGCAGAAGCTTAGAGGAATCCTTAACGCCAAGGTCGCGCTTGATGGCGCTCATGGTCACATCGCCGGCAAAGCCTGCCACCGGGAGGAGGGCCGCAAGGAGGATGATCGCAGGCCACGGTAGCCCCGTGTAAAGGGGCGCAAGGAGGACGATGAGGACCGCCGTCCCCGCCCAGCCCCCCAAGAAGCCGGCCCAGGTCTTGTTGGGGCTGACGGTGGGCAAGATCTTCGGCCCGCCGATGGTGCGGCCGGCCATGTACTGAAAGACATCGTTGAGGCCGGTTGCGATGAGTAGGAAGAACAGCAAGCCCGCCCCGCCCGCCGGCGCCTCCCCTGCGGGCACATTCATCAACAGTGCCACATAGCCCAGATTGTAGACGGTGATGACGAGCCCCCAATGGAGGATGCCCGCGGCCGCAAGGTACCCGCTGGTGCGCCCGTTGAGGACCAGAACCGCCGGCATCAGCAAGAAGACGTAGACGGGGATCGTCACAAGGTAGATGCCGTAAAGGTCGAACGCGATGATGGCGTATGCGATGGGGACCACGGCGTAGGCCATCAACAGCGCCGGGCGGTCCTCCCGCCGGGTCGGAACCAGTGACAGATACTCCCGCAGCGCCACGAACGAGATCAGCGCAAAAAGGATGTGGACCGCGACGGCGCCAAGGAGAATGGCGCCGCCGATCACGATCGCAATCACCCACCAGGTCTTGACCCGGGCGCGAATGGCCGACAGCCAGATGGCGGCAATGCTGCCTGCGATCAGAACGGCAAGGATGGCGGCAAAGCCGAAAAGGACGGGCGGGGGAACTGTGGGCATCATCATCATCAATCCGCCCCCTTATAGCGGCATCGGCGGCGGACGGCAGGGGGCGGGCGCATCATGAGTGATCTGGACAACAGAAGGCCGATCCCGAGCCGGTCTTCAGGCTGGGCGCAGACCGCCGCACGCGTTTTGGCAGGGTGGGGGGTGAGCGCCAACGCCATCTCCGTTTCAAGCGTTGTGTTTGCGTGTGGGGCGGGAGCAGCGTTCCTCATCGCGCCGTTCACGTCGCTGTGGCTTTACGTGGTGGCGGCGGTGTTTTGCCCTTTGCGGCTCCTCGCCAATCTTTTCGACGGGATGGTGGCTGTGGAGCATGGGCGCGGCACGCCGACGGGCCCCATCTTCAACGAGGTGCCTGACAGGATTGCCGATGTGGTCATCCTGGCCTCGGCCGGTGCATCGGCTGGCTTTGCCGCGACCTACGGCTTTGTGGCGGACTGGGCGCTGCCTGTGGGTTTTGTTGCCGCGGTGGGGGCGCTGCTGACGGCTTATGTGCGGGAGATGGGGCGCGCGCTCGGGGGCCCTGCGGACTTTTCGGGCCCCTTTGCCAAACAGCAGCGCATGATGGTCATTGCCGCCGGCGCTGTGCTTGCAGCGCTCGCCGCGCCAACCATCGGCCATGGTGGGGAGGTGCTTGCGGCAACGGTGCTGATTGTCGCCGCAGGCACACTGTTCACTGCCTGGCGCAGGACGGCGCGCTTAGCGTCCTACCTGCGCGCCGCCGACGGGGGACCGTAGCGGCGACCTATTCGGCCGGCGAGGGCGCGGCCGCGGGCGGTGCCGGTGGGGCTTGTTTGGCGAGCCTTTCGGGCGTGTCGCGCTTGCGGCTCACCGTGTCGCCGATCCACTGGAACATCACATAAAGGCCCGGGATGAAGACGATGCCGATGATGGTGGCCGCCGTCATTCCGCCCAGCACCGTCAGGCCGAGGACAACGCGCGAGGAAGCGCCCGCCCCCGTTGCCACCACCAAAGGGACAACGCCGAGGATGAAGGCGAACGCGGTCATCAACACAGCGCGGAACCGCATGTGAGCCGCTTGCTTGGCCGCCTCCAGCCTCGTGTGGCCAGCGTCCCGCGCTTCCTTGGCGAACTCCACGATCAGAATCGCATTCTTCGCCGCAAGACCCACAAGGAGCACAAGGCCGATCTGCACGTAAAGGTTGTTGGTGATGCCCACAAACGACACCGTTGCAATGGCACCCAGCGCGGCGATGGTCACCGAGGCCAGCACCGAGAACGGGTTCATCCAACTCTCGTAAAGGCCCACCAGGAAGAGGTAGCCGAACAGCAGCGACAGGCTGAGCAGGATGCCAAGGGCACCGCCCGATCCCTGTTCCTGGAAAGAGGTGCCCGACCAGGCGTAGCTGAACCCTTCCGGCAGCACCTTCTGGGAGGCGGCGATCATGGCCGCCATCGCCTGACCGTTGGAAAAGCCGGGCGCTGCCGAGCCGTTGATGGGCGCTGACGAGAACTGGTTGTAGCGGTAACTGAGGTCGGGTCCGAGCACGAAGGATGGGCGCGCCAGGGTCGACACGGGCACCATGTTGCCATCGGTGGAACGCACATAGATACGGTTCAGGTCATCCACCGTTCGCCTGTAGGGGGCATCGGCCTGGACCTGAACCTGGAACACCCGGCCCAGATAGCTGAAGTTGTTGACGAACTTCGACCCGAGCTCTGCCTGGAGCGTGGCGTAAAGGGTGGAGATTGGGACGTTGAGGCTTTCTGCCTTCGCCCTGTCCACGTCCAGATAGATCTGCGGAACGTTGGCGGAATAGGTGGAGTAGGCGCGCCCGACGGCGGGGTCTGAGTTTGCTTCCACCACCAGCGCTTTCAGCGTCTGGTCAAGCTCCTCGGGCGACTGACCGCCAAGGGCCTGAAGGCGATAGTCAAAGCCGGCCGCGCTGCCAAGGCCTGGAATGGGCGGCGGCGGGAAGGCGAAGACATTGGCCTCAGGCAGCGCCGCAAACTTGATCGAAAGGTCCTGATAGATGTGCCGCAGGCTCGTTTCAGGCGTGGTGCGTTCCGACCAGGGATCCATCACAATCACCGCAAGGCCGGAGCTTGAGGACGGGGCGCCCGTCAAAAGGCTGTAGCCGGCAACGGTGATGACGTTGGCAACACCCTCCGTCGCGGCAGCAATCTCCTGAACCTTGGCGACCACCTCCTGGGCGCGGGGAAGGGCTGCCCCGCTCGGCAGCGACACGTCCACGAACAACACGCCCTGATCTTCGGGCGGCAGGAAGGCTGTGGGCATACGGCCGAGGAGAACGGCTGAGGCAATCCCCGCCACAACGATGGCGATCCCGGCAATGGCTGAGCGGCGGGCGATGAGGCTCACAAGGCTCACATAGCCGTCCCGCGTCTTGTCGAGCCCGCGGTCGAAGATGCGCAGCGGCGCGATCTTCTTGGTCTCCTTGCGCAGAACAAGGGCGCAAAGGGCAGGCGACAGCGTCAGCGCGTTGATGGACGACAAAAGGACGGCCGCAGAGATGGTGACGGCGAACTGGCGGAAGAGTTCCCCGGTAATCCCCGGGAAGAAGGCAACGGGCCCAAACAGGGCAAACAGCACCAGCGTGGTTGAGATGATGGGCCCTTGCACCTGCTGCATGGCCTTCAAGGCGGCCTGTTTGCGGTCGAGCCCCTCCTCTTCCATCAGCCGCGTGACGTTCTCCACCACGACGATGGCGTCATCCACCACAAGGCCGATGGCAAGCACCACAGCGAACAGGCTGATGGTATTGGCCGAAAACCCGAAGGCCAGGAGGAAGATGAACACGCCGATCAGCGACACAGGAATGGTGGCCGCCGGAATGATGGTCGCCCGCAAATTGCCCAGGAAGACGAACGTCACCACCATCACGATCACAGCGGTGATGAGGAGCGTGACCTGGATCTCCTCGATGGACGCTGTGACGAAGAGGGTAGAGTCGTACACCAGTTCGTAGGTGATCCCCTCGGGGAAACGATCTTTCAATTGCTCCAACTCGGCGCGCACGTTCTCCATCACCCCAAGGGCGTTGGCGCCAGGGGCCTGGTAGATGGCGATGGACGTTGCAGGCTTACCGTTCAGGCTGGAAAGGGCCGAGTAGGTCTGCGCGCCAAGCTCCACCCGGGCCACGTCGCTGAGGCGCACGATGGCGCCGTCCTGGCCGGTTTGAATGATGATGTTGCTGAACTGCTCAGGCTGGGTCAGCTGGCCGAGGCCGGTGATGGTGTACTGGGTCTGCTGGTCGGATTCGATGGGCGGACCGCCGATGGTGCCGAGCGAGGCTTGCACGTTCTGCGCCTGGATCGCGGAGATGATGTCTTCGGCGGATAGGCTGAGGGAGGCCAGCTTGATGGGGTCGAGCCAGATCCGCATGGAGTAGTCGAGCCCGCCCAGCAAGGTGGCATCGCCCACGCCATCGATGCGCGAGAGCGGGTCGCGAACGTTGATGCTGGCATAGTTGGAAATGTAGATGGGATCGAAGGAATCGTCCGGCGAGAAGACGTTGATGACGCCCAGCATGTTGGTGGACTGGGCCTGTGTGGTCACGCCCAGGCTCTGTACCGTCTGCGGCAGGTTCGACAGTGCCTGCGACACGCGGTTTTGGGTGTTCACCTGGGCAATGTCGGGGTCGCTGCCCACCGCGAATGTGACGCTCAACGTGTAGGTGCCCGATGAGGACGAGGTGGACGACATGTAGATCATGCCGTCGACGCCGTTCACCTGCTCTTCGATGACGCCGCCCACGGTGAGCGCGATGGTTTCAGCGTCTGCGCCGGGGTAGCTGGCGGTCACCTGAACCACAGGCGGCGTGATCTCAGGGTATTGGGCCACAGGCAGTGAGACCAGCGCCAGGACGCCGGCGATGGTCAGAACCAGACTGATGACGGCCGCAAGACGCGGCCGCTCGATAAACGTCCTGGAGATCATTGCGAGGACCCGGTGGTCGTCGTGGTCGCGGCGGGTGCGGCTGAGGCGGTGGCCTGGGTGGGCGTCACCGCCTGGCCGGCCTGAACCTTCTGCAACCCTTCAACGATGATGGTCTCGCCCTCGGTCAGGCCTTCGGTCACAGGCAGCCCGTCGGGGACTTGTTGGCCGGTTTCGATCCGGCGCTGCTGGGCCCTGTTGTCGCTGTCGATGACAAAGACGTAGCGCCCGTCACGGTCCTGCAGAACGGCGGAGGGCGGGATCACCGGGAGCGACCTTTGCTGCGACTCGTCCACCCTGATGGTCACGAAGGAGCCGGGCAGAAGCACACCATCGGGGTTCGGGAAGTCGGCGTAGATGACGAGCGTGCCTGTGGCGGCGTCGATCTGGTTGCTGGCAAAGGCGATCCGCCCGTCTTCCTCGTAGGGCTTGCCGTTGGGCAGCGTGATGCGCGGCTCGAAGATCTCGTCCGCACCTGCCGTCGGGCCGCTGGGGCGCTGGGTCTGCTGGGGCGTGGCCGCGGTTTGCGTGGTTGCAGCAGGGGTTGGCGCCTCGCTTGCAGCTTGTGTGGCAGGAGGTGTTGTTGCGGCAGGGGTGGCGGCGGTTTGTGCCTCACTCGTCGCAGGCGCTGCATCGCTTGCAGGGGTGGCACTTGCAGTGGCGGGCGCTGCCTCATTGGCCGCTGGCGCTGGCGTGGCGGCTGGCGTTTCGGCGGCAGCAGCGCTTGAAGGCCGGCCGTCGTGATGGGGTGCCCGCACCGGTGTGGGAACGCCGCCTGTGGTGGTTGCGGTATCGGTGCCGCTCTCTGCCGCATCGGCATCGGTAGCAGGCGCATCCTGCGTGGCAGGCGCATCTTGCGTTGCCGGAGCCTCTTGCGTTGCAGAAGCGCTTTCGGTGGCGGATGCGTCTGTGGTGGGCGCAGCGTCGCTGGCAGGGGTCGTGGCCGTCGCCGTGTCGGAGGTGGCCGGCGTTGTGGCGCTTGCAGGCGTTGGGGTGGTGGACGTTGCGGTGGCAGCCGCGGACGCTGTGTCAGTGGCCGCTGGCGTGGCGTTGGCGGCAGAGCCGGCCTGACGCTGTTCTTCGGCGTGCTGCCTGGCAAAGTTCACGTAGTCGGCTTCGGGAATGGAGAAGGCAACGCGGATCGGGTCGAGCTGGACGATGGTCGCCAGCGTCCCCGTCCCTGTGGACACAAGGTTGCCGACGGTCACGGACACGGGGCCGATCTGCCCTTTGATGGGGGCTTTGATGTCGGTGTAGGACAGGTTCAGCTGCGCGGTTTGGATCTGCGCTTGTGCCTGTTGGACGGCAGCTTGCGCTTGTTGCACCTGTGCGGCTGCGGTGTCCCTTGAAGCTTCCGCGTCGTCGGCGACGGCTTGCGACACGGTGCCACGCTGAACCAGGGTCAGCTGCCTGTCGAGGTTGGTTTGCGCATTCTTCAAGGTCGCCTCGGCGCCTGCCACCTGGCCCTTGGCGGCGGCAAGCTGGCCCTCCGCGGCGGCAAGGTTGGCCTGGTAGGGGGCCTTTTCGATCTCGAACAGAAGGTCGTCCACGTTCACCGGCGAGCCTTCGTTGAAGTTGATGTCTTCAAGGAATCCTTCAACGCGGGCCACAAGATCCACCGACTGGATCGCCTGCACGCGGCCCACAAAGTCCTGGCTGCGCGCGACGTTTTCCATTTTGACCGGTGCCACTACCACAGCCGGCGGCGGTGGGCTGTCCTGGGCAATGGCCGGGGCGGCGACAACCACCGTCAGAGCGGCGCACATAAGACTCATATGGCGCAACGGGAACGCCGAACGACGCGGCGGTACGAGTGGGCTCATCGGGCGCTCCATCAAGGCGGGATGCGTTGTTTAGCATCCAACGCTCATCGATGCATCAGCACAACCAGCTTCATTGCTTTCCCGGTAAATCTACACGGCTTCCAACTTCTGCCTGTATTTTGCCGCCATTCGCCCTCGATGTCCCTCACGCCATATGGAAGACCGGCCCCTTTGTCGGAAAAGGAAGGCGACCGCCCGCAGCAAGGAGAAAGGCATGCTCGCGCCTTATGGTCAGTGTGTCGCAGGCCCCATCGGTAACGATGAGGATGGGGCCGTCCTTGGGAAAGTCAGGCGCGGCCTCAAGCTGGCGGATGCCCGGCATCAACACCGTGCCGCCACGCCCGCGCACCCGCACGGTCTGAAGCAGCGCTTCTGGCAGGACATAACCGGCATCATGGGCGGCAGCGTCACACTCGATCAGACGGACGGCGCGGACCTCCCGGCTCATGGCGTAGCTTGCTATGGCGCCGATGGCCTTGCCGAGATCCACGCGGTTCATGGAGCCTGAGGTGTCCACCACAGCGCCGAACACGCGGGCCTGCCGGGTTTCCTCGGGCGCCACCCAAGCAGGGCGTGGGATGTCCGGGGTGGCGGCCTGCCGGCGGTGGGCGCGGGCGAACGTGCGGCGGCGTTCAAGCGGCGGGAAGTATTGATCCAGCCAGTGGGCAAGCGCCACGTCCCAGGGGATAGGCGGTTGCATGAGGGAGCGGATGTCCTCCACCAGCCCTGCCGGCAGATAACCGCGGCCTGTGTTGAGGTGAAGGTCGAGCCCCTCGCAGAGCGCGCGGCGGTAGAAGGCATCAAGGTCCGCACCGCCGCCATCCCACCAGCGGGGGCCGTGCTCACCCTCCATCATGTCGGGCTTGGCACCGTTGAGGGTGCGCGCCTTTTTCAGGCGCCGCATCCAGCGAAGGTCGCTGACGATCCTGTCGTAGACCTCTTCGGCCGAAGCGCCCTTCAGTTCCGGGTCGTATAGGTAGCCGAGCTTCTCAGGCGGCGTCCCCACCTCCATCTCGATCAGCCAGCCGTTGATGACGAAGTCGCACGCAACGTTCCAATACCACGGGTCGCGCCCCTGCCGCCGCGCCACATGGCGAAGCCCTGCGTGCAAGAGTTCGTGGGCAAGGACGAAGCGCGCCTCCTCCTCGCTCATCCTGACGCGGGGGTTGACGTAGATCTCCTGCGCCTCGTCGCTGATGGCGGCCACCTCGATCCGCAGCGACGCGCAGACGGCCTCGTCCTCCACAAGGGTAAAGGCACTGGCGAGCGCGCCGAGGAGGGGGAAGTTGGAGGCCGCCCAGTCCCGCGCGGCCTTTGCAACGCTGGTGCCTTTGGTGATGGCGCGCATCTCAGCAATGGCGCCGCCGGCGATGGCGATGGCTTGGCTGGCGGCCACTCGCACCCCTTTGGCAAGGTCTTTCGCACGCTGGGCTTTGAGCGCCTCGCTCACCTCGAAAGGCGACTGGATGGTCCAGAACGCACGACCGGGCGCGCCAAGGGACAGGCCTTCCAGCTCCTGTGCGGGCAGGCCCTCGGCAATCTGGCCGGCGAGCGCCCCCTCTTCGCGCGCGTAGCCTGAGGGGACTGGCGCAAGCTCGGCCGGGCGGCGGCCGATGCCGGCCTCTGCGATCATCCGTTCGGCGGCATACCAACAGGCCATGTGCCAGGGGCCGTCCTGGCGCTGCGGGTCCATGTGGTTGAGCGCTGCGTGAAGGCGAAGGCGCGCAAGCACATAGGCCCACTCCTGAGGGTCGGCGCGCCTGCGAAGGTTGGGGAAGACATGAATGGCCATTTCCCGCACAAGGCTGGTGCCTGTGGGCGCTGTGCTGGGGGCCAAACACTCAACGCGCACCCATTCCTCGCGCCCAAGCTCCATGGAAGGTCCACCCTTGAAGACTGTGAGCGGCGGCAAAGGGTGGATCAGGGGGTGGTTGTGGGCCATTTGCTGCCCGTCAAGCACCGCGGTCAGGTTGGCGCCGACAGGGTCGTTGCGGCCCTTAGCCATCAGTCCCGCTTGGCGACGAGGCGTGGCAGATCCCTTGCGATCTCCACCATGAACCAATCGGGCAGGACCGAGCCGTCATCCCCTTCCGCCACGACGAGCTGGGCCATTTCCAGGGAAATGCGCGACAGTTGCACCAGTCTGTCCTTTGCCTGAAGCGCCAGCGTCTTGCCGTCCCCGCCCGCCTTCTTGCCGTCGGCCGGAAGCTCTTTGATGAGCTGAGCCCTGAAGGATTGGACGAGAAAGTAGAGGATGTCGCGCTCATGCGGGGCGTCCGGCCAGCCCACCTCGCCCTTTAGTATGGCGGCAAGGTCGAATGCGCGCAGGCGCTGCCTGTGGAAGGCGCAGAATTGGCGGGCGTGGGCCGGCGTTAAGAGGCCGCTTGCAAGAATGTCCACCGTGCGCTCGCACAAGGTCTCGCCAGGCAGCGCCTTCAGCCCGTCCGACAGAATGTGCCAGGAGCGTGGGGTGGAAAACGGCTCCTCATGCTTTTGGGGCTTGGCCCACAAATGGTCCGGTCGAAGGCCGATATAGTCCACCACCATGGGGTGGATTTGGGCGTCTGCGGCCCAGGCCAGCCAGTCCCTGCTGTCGGCGCGCAGCTGAATGTGTGCCATGCGGTTGATGAGCGCGGAGGAGAGGGGTTTGACGATGGCCGCATCCTCCGCCCTGTTGCCGGCACCAATGACGACGGACCCCTCGGGCAGCGCGAACTCGCCGATCCGCCTGTCGTTGATGAGGCTGTAGAAGGCCTTCTGCACCTCCTGGGAGCAGGCGTTCAACTCATCCAGAAACAGGCAGTAGGGCTCGCTCTGGGCAATTTGCGCAGGTGGGCAGAAGCGGGAGACGCCGTCTTCCACTCTGGGCACGCCGATGATGTCCTCGGGTGCAAGCTGCGAGCCGAGGAGGGAGACGCACGTCATGCCGAGCGCATCGGCAAAGCCCGTCACAAGGGAGGACTTGCCGATCCCAGGCGGTCCCCAGATGAAGACCGGCCGCACCAGCGCGACGTTGAGGAGGAACTCCGTCAACTCGCTCGGCGTCAGGGATTTCGCCGCCTCCAAATCTCGCTCCTTCTGGTCGCACCGGGTCTACCGGGCAGGGTGCCATAGGTGGGGCCTGTGGGGTGGGTTGAAAACATCACGCCGTCACACCTTGCATCATTGGGGCAGGATGGGCGCCGCGTGTGTGGCAGAAGAGGTGTGATGTGGCTCTGACACAGGCGCAGAAATGGGCTAACTGAGCCGCACTGTTTGGAGTTCATTTCCCATGGCTAAGCGCGGCACGTCGGCCCGTTCTCAAGATCCAAACGTGACCACGAGCAAGTTTCTCTCGCTCGTGTTGCGGCACGACCCTGGAAAGGTGGGCCTGTCGCTCGGCCCCGGCGGTTGGGTGCGCGTGGATGACCTGTTGCAGGGCGCCAACAAGAACGGTCATCCGATGAGCCTGGAGACCTTCTTGGCGGTGGTGGAAGGGAGCGACAAGAAGCGCTTCACCCTGTCGGAGGATGGGGCGATGGTCCGCGCCGCGCAGGGTCACTCCGTCCCCGTGGATCTGGGGCTCGCCGCCTTGGCGCCGCCGGACGTCCTGTTCCACGGCACGGCCAAGGCCAACATCGATGCGATCATGAAAGAGGGATTGCTGTCAGGCCGCCGCCAGCAGGTGCACCTTTCGTTGGACAGGGAGACTGCCACCAAGGTCGGCCAACGCCACGGCAAGCCGGTGGTGCTAACGGTCGCGGCGGGCCAGATGCATGAAGCTGGCCGCGCCTTTTTCCGCGCCGACAATGGCGTGTGGCTGACCGACACCGTGCCGCCGCAGTATCTCGGCACGTAGCCGCCGGGGCGTTGGCGCGTCACCCCGCCACGTCGGCAAAGGTGAGGTCGAAGCGGGCAAGGTATTTGCGCAGGCGGTCGGCGTCGTTGCGGCTGGCCTTCTTGGCCCGTGAGGCGGCAAACAACACCCGCCCCGCCGCGCTGAGGGATGCGGACGTGCGGCAGGTTCTGATGACGGTTGCAAGCTGCACGCGGTCGAAGGGGTCGATCTCGTGGGCGGCTTCGCCAAGGGCCTCGATGAGGAGCTTGGTGTCGTCGTCGATGGTCGCCTCGGCCCACTGGGATTGGAGGGTTTTCACCTCCTCCTCCACCATCGTCTGCGTGATCCTGCCGCGGGGGGCGAGCACGCACAGCCGCTCCACCGAGGCCCTGAGGTCGCGGAAATTGCCTGGCCACGGGGTGGCGGGGTCGCAGGCAAATCTGAGGTAACGCTGGGAGGCGTCGGCGTTGAAGCCCATGCGCGTGCCGATCATGGTGCCAACGCGCGTCAGCTCGAAATCGACGTTGGGCTCAATGTCCTCGCGCCGCTCGGCAAGGGCGGGCAGGCGGAAGGTCCACAGATTGAGCCGCGCATAAAGGTCGGAGCGGAAGGCGCCGTCAGAGACCAGGCGGCCGAGGTCGCGGTTGCTGCCGGCAATCAGATGAAAGTCGCTGGTGACGGGGTGGTCCGAGCCGAGCGGTAGGAAGCGCCCGCTTTCGATGGCATCCAGGATCATCGCCTGCTCGTCGGCGCCAAGCGCGTCGATCTCATCCAGAAACAGGACCCCGCCATGGGCCTCGCGCATCAGGCCGCGACGGTCGGAGGCACCGGCACCGAGGGCGCCTTTGCGCTGGCCGAAGAGCATCGCCATCCCGTGCTCGCCGCGCATGGTGGAGCAGTTGATGTGGACGAACCGGCCCTTCAGCCGCTTTTGCTGGCGCTTCAGTTCAAAGATGCGCTCGGCAAGCTCTGTCTTGCCTGTGCCTGTGGGGCCGAGGAGGAGGAGGGGCGCATCGCTTGCCGAGGCGACGCGTTCGATCCTGTCCACCAGGGCGTTGAAGGCGGCGTTGCGGGTGTTGATCCCGGCCTTCAGGAGCGCGTTGTAGGTCTCGCTCACAAGCTCGAAGCGCTGCTGCAGCGCATCGTAGCGGCTGAGATCAAGGTCGATGATGTCGAGCGAGCCGTCCGGCGTTTCGGTGCGCGGCGGGCCGGTCTGCAGCAACAGCGCCGGGACGTGGCGGGACTCGGTCAACAGGAACCAGCAGATCTGCGCCACGTGTGTGCCTGTGGTGAGGTGCACATGGTAGCGCTCGCGCTCCTCATCAAAGCCGTAGCCTTGGGCAAAATCGAACAGCGCGCCGTAGACCTCTTCGAAGTCCCACGGGTCGGTGAGGTTGAGCGGCTGCAACAGCACTTCGATGCCCTCATCGTGCCGTTCAACATCCCGCTTCACGTTGTGAGCGAGGCTTTTGTGGCGCTCGTCGTGGAGGATCTCCAGCCGGCCGACCGGAAAGTGCGCGTGCCCGCAAAGGCTGATGGTCGGACGCCACCTCCCGCGCCGCCCCGCATCCAGCTGCGTGCCGAGGAAGCCAATTACCACGTTGATCATCACATGCGATCCAAATAGATAAAACAAGCGACAGTTAGATATCAAATCTGGCCATTAGATGGAAGTAAAATAGAATAATATAAATAAAATCAGATAGTTAGACGGAGCGCAGATTCTCCTCTCATCGTATCACGCGTTCCCTCATATTCCGTCGCGAAAGGAACGGAGGGACGGGGCCATGGCCAACAAAACGATATTCGCATCGGTCCGCGGTCGCCTGTTGCCGGACACCAATGCCGTCAACAAAGAGGCTGCACCCGCGTACGCTTACGAACCTGCGCACGCGCTGATTCAAATGGCGATGACCGGTACCTTCGGCCCGTTGTTCTACACCGCGCCGAGGGAGGAGGTCGCCCGGACCGTCGAACTCGCCCGCAAGGTGGAGCCGGCGCTTTTGGCCAAGATCGCCATTTACGCCCGCCAGAACGGCCACATGAAGGATATGCCCGCCGTGCTCTTGGCGGTTCTGTCCGCGGTGGACCCTGTGCTGTTTCGCGCCGCGTTCCCCCGTGTGGTGGACAACGGCAAGATGCTGCGCACGTTCGTGCAGGTGATGCGCTCGGGCCAGGTGGGGCGCAAGTCCCTCGGCACGCGGCCCAAGGCGATGATTGCCGACTGGCTGAACGGGGCGTCCGAGTGGGCGATCCTGAACGCCAATGTGGGCAATGATCCCTCGCTCGCCGACGTGATCAAGATGGTGCACCCCAAGCCCGCTTCGGCGGCGCGCGAGGCGCTCTATGCTTGGATCATCGGCAAGCCGTGTGACGTGTCGCTTCTGCCCGAAGCGGTCCGGCACTGGATGGCATTCAAGACGAGCGGCGACGGGCCTGTGCCCGACGTCCCGTTTCAGATGCTGACCCAGCTTGGTCTGTCGGCCGATCAGTGGGCGGAGATCGCAAGGAACGGGTCGTGGCAAATGCTGCGCATGAACCTCAACACGTTCCTGCGGCACGAGGTGTTCGAGCGGCCTGAGATGGTGGCCCATGTGGCGGCCGTCTTGCGCAATCCGGAGCGCATCAAAGCGGCGCGGGCCTTCCCGTACCAGCTTATGATGGCGGCAAAGGCGAGCGACCGCGAGATGCCGCAGGCGATCGGCGAGGCGCTTCACGACGCGATGGAAATCGCGGTTGCGAACGTGCCGCAGATCGAGGGCATGGTTGCCGTGTGTCCCGACGTGTCGGGCTCCATGGTGTCGCCGGTGACAGGGTATCGTCGCGGGGCAACGTCGCAGGTGCGGTGTATCGATGTGGCCGCCCTCGTGGCAGCCGCCGTGATGCGGCGCAACCCGGAGGCCATCGTGCTGCCGTTCGACTTTACGGTGTGCAAGATGCGGCTTGACCCGCGCGACACCATCCTCACCAACGCCGAAAAACTTGCGGCACAGGGTGGGGGCGGGACCAACTGTTCGGCGCCGCTGGACTGGCTCTTGGCCCATAGGAAGACGCCCGACGTGGTGATCTTCGTGTCGGACAACCAGTCCTGGGTGGACGCCCAGTCTGGCCGCGGGACCGCGATGACGCAGCGTTGGGCAAAGCTGAGGGCGAGGAACCCTCACGCCAAGCTCATCGCTATCGACATCGCCCCCTATGGGACGACCCAGGTGGCTGAGCGGCCTGACGTCCTCAACATCGGAGGCTTCTCCGACGGCGTGTTCGCTCAGATCGCGGACTTTGCAAGGGGCAGGATGGGTCCTGAGCACTGGTTGGGCGAGGTGGAGAAGATCGCGCTTTGATGCAAACAGGGATGGGGGTTTCGACCCCCATCCTGCGAGAACTGGCAGGGGGAATGCCTGCGGGACTACACGCGTTGTTTAGGTCAACTTACGGTCCGCTCTTCGTTGAGCGGCGGTCTCGCAAACACTTGTCCCCCGCCGTTTGCTCGCAACACCATGAGGAATGCCTGTGGGACTACATCCGCAAATCCGGCCTGGACTCCGGTGCAAACCGGGGTTCTGTCTCACAACACCTTGTCCTCATGGCCTTTGTTCGAACGCGCTGGCGAATGCTGAAGGAACTCCATGCTCCAACTGAAAGGGGATGCTCCGTGAGGTTCGACTCCTCACCTTGCAGGCGCCCTTTGGCACGGGCGGGACTCCCCGACGTTTCTTCTCCCCTTGTCGCCAGCGCGTACGACGACTGATCCTGCGGCCATCGACGTTCGGCGAATGCCGGCGGAACTACATGACAGTCACTCCTCAGGTCGCGGGTTCGATCCCCGCCGCTGACGGCAACGTCAGCGTAGCTCAGTGGTAGAGCCGAGTGTTTCGCCAAATCCTTGTCGCCGATTTTGCCTCCACCGGGCCGGGGGCCACAACGAACAAGGGCCACGCTGACAAACAGCGTGGCCCTTGTTCGTTGGAAGGGTGGTCGCTCAGCCAGAAGTGACGTCGTCGAACGACAGCGATGTTGTGTCTTCGGACATCACCTGATCGGAGCCCACGTCAGCGAGGAGGTCCGACAGGATCTGAGTGGCTTATCGATCCAAAACGGGTTCAGGGCGACAGGTCAACGCACCAACGCCACCCTCGGGCAACAGCAAAGCGTTGCCGCGGGGAGGTCGCCCCCGGAGGCCGGGAAGCGGCCAGCTGCGGGAGACTGGATGGTGCGCCTTCGAGGAGAAACCTCGAACTCTTTTGGCGCCCCGGAAGATGACGATTTCCCTGACTTTGACGAACTTTTTAATGAACTCGCCGAGTGGGAGCGGTGCCTGGAGGGCATTGATTTCAAGCGGCTGGTCGATGTTTCGAACGATAACCCGACAGGGGATGCGGAGGTGCGCTCATGAGCATTTCCGAGGATTTCCGTTCTAAATCAGTAAGTTCCACCAAACCGCCGCGTAGACCGGCCCCGTTTTCCCTGCGCCTCAGTGTTGAGGAGCGGACCAGACTGGAAAAAGCGGCAGGCGGTCAGCCGCTGGGATCGTTCATTCGTGAGCAGCTGCTCGGCGGGGATCTGGTGCCGCGCCGCACAAGAGGCCGGACACCGGTCAAGGATCATGCTGCACTCGCGAAGGTGCTAGCGGCGTTAGGCGCATCACGCCTGGCCAATAATCTGAATCAGCTGGCCAAAGCCGCCCATATGGGAGCGTTGCCGGTCTCGCCTGAAGTTGAAGCTGAGCTTCAGGAAGCGTGTGCTGCGGTGCGGGAGATCCGCTTGCGGCTCCTCCAAGCCCTCGGTGTTGGGCAAGGGGGTGCACCATGATCCTTAAAGGCAATCAACGCGGCGGCGCGCTTAGACTGGCGCAACACCTCCTGAACAGAGAGGAAAACGACCACGTCACGGTCCATGACCTGCGCGGTTTTGCCTCCGGCTCATTGACCGGTGCGTTGCAGGAAGCCCTGGCGATCTCGAAAGCGACGCAGTGCCGCCAGTTTCTGTTCTCTGTCAGCCTCAATCCGCCGGAGATGGCAAGCGTCAAGATTTCCAATTTCGAAGAGGCCGCCGCGCGGATTGAACGCAAGCTCGGCCTGGAAGGCCAGCCGCGCGCCCTGGTCATCCATGAGAAGCAGGGACGGCGGCACGCGCATGCCGTGTGGTCGCGCATTGATCCTGAGACGATGACCGCGATCAACCTGCCTTACTACAAACTCAAGCTGCTCGATGTCTCAAAGCAGCTGTTCCTCGATCACGGCTGGCGTCTGCCGGACGGGATGCGCGATCCCTCTGAGCGTGACCCTGCCACCTTCAGTCGGGAAGAGTGGCAACAGGCGCGACGCGTCGGTCAGGACGCGAAGGCGCTGAAGCGGATGTTCGCCGAATGCTGGGCGGCATCGGATTCCGCCTCCGGCCTGGGACAAGCCCTGGCAGAACGTGGGTTGCTTCTCGCCAAGGGGGATCGGCGCGGTGCGGTCGCGCTCGATTATCGCGGGGAGGTCTATGCCCTGGCGCGCTGGGCAGGGGTAAAGACCAAAGAGGTCAAAGCCCGGCTGGGTGACAAACCGGATCTCCCGGATCTTCCCCAGGCGAGAGAGATGATGGCGGCGCGGATGACGTCGGTGATCCATCGTCACATTCAGGGTGTCGAGACCTCTCTCAAGCGTAGTTCTGCGACTTTGGCCCTGAAGACGGCGCAATTGAAGGAGCGCCATCTCGCTGATCGGGATGCGCTGAAAGAGACACATGCGAGGAGATGGGTCCAGGAGACCCAAGATCGTGCCTCGCGGTTCCGGCCCGGCCTGGGTGGCCTGTGGGATCGGTTCACCGGCAAACACAAACAGATACAACGCCGGAATGAGGAAGAGGCGTACCGGGCGATCACACGCGACGACATTGAACGCGAAGAGCTGGTCGCCGCGCAGCTTGGAGAGCGCCGGGACCTGCAAACCGACGTCACGGCCATGCGCCAGCGCCACCATGAAGAGCTAAGCCAACTCCGCAGCGATGTCGCGACCTATGCCGGATGGTCAGGCCGGGAGATCGATCGAAAAAACGATCTCGATCCGCCGCTCATCTCGGAAAAACACATCAAACCCACGGGACGCGATCCTGAAGACGACCGCGCACCCTCACACTGAACGGAGGATCACATGTCAGATAAAGGACCAACAATGGGCGTCCATGAAGGGCGGATCATCTGGCACGTTGATGACAACGGCGTGTTCCATTGGGGCAGCCCCGCCGCGCGGATCGGAGCAATACAGCGAGAGGCCGGACGCCGCCGCCAGGCCGCAAAGCGAAAATGGCTGCGCGAACGGGGCGCTGGCGTCGATCCCTCACTTTGAAGAAAGGAGCATGATCATGATTCTGAAACCACCCCGTCCCATTGAGGGCGAGATCCGCCGGATCAACTGGAAAGAGCACATCACCAACATCCGATTGGATGCCTATCTCGAAAAGGTTGAGGCGCAATTTAAGTGGGACCGCGCGGGAGATAAGGCTCCCTTTATCTTCGGTGGTCAGCCGCGTCCCTCCCTCGAACAGGATGAAGCCCGTGCCGCCGCCATGGGTAATCTTGAGAAATTTGAATTGGCGGCCTTAGAGAAACGCATGCAGTTGGAAGATCGCGAGATCGAGACTGTGGCGCGGATCAGCCCGAATGCCGCGGAGATTTACGGAGCTGATATAGAAGCGCAACGCGACCAGGCGCTTCATCGCGCAAGCTACGAAGCCGACAACAGGATTGCGCGCGGGATGCACCGCTGGGCCCAACAAGAACGCGACCGTCACCCGGAGCGGCAAGAACGGGCTTTTGCGCGGTTCGGTGCGTCGTCGGGGATTGTGCCCTGGGACGAACGCCCACCGACGACCCCGAATGAGGCGAAGGGCGGTCTGAAGGAACATGCCCGCCGGGAAAGCGTCCTTGAAGAAGCGCGGCGGCATGTCGCCCGGCAGCGGGGTCTTGATCAATCTAAAGGGCTAGGGTGATGCCCGCGTATCGCAGCTTGCGAGACCGTCTGCTCGGGATGCGGATCGTCCAGACGCTGGCGGGCAATGACAGGGAGTTGTCGCCCGATGATACGGCGTTCCTCAACCGGATGGTCGCGGCCTGGACGCAGGGGCGTGAGGTGACGGATGCAGAGTTCGGGCGCGCAGATGCCCTTGCGCATCCGATGCAGAGAGTAGGCAGTCGCGCCGCCAGCTGACGCCAGGCAAGGCGTATTAGGCACAGTGTTTTCGGTGGCCCTCCGGCGGGATCATCCGCCGTCCGCGGTTCCTTCCTCCTGATGATGGTCTGGAAACGGGGAAAGGCTCCGACGGTCGGGGCTGATAACCCTCAGATCCCGGAGGACACCATGACCAAACCCTTTACCAAAGCCGCCCTGGCCCGGCTCAGCGATGCTGAGCTCTGCCTGCTGCATCGGCGCAGCTATGACGCGCTTCTCACAAGCGATCCGTTCACATCCGAACGCCGCGACGTGCTCACCGCCCTCGATCAAATCGAGATCGAGTACGGCAGCCGTTACAGGCCCTAAGCCATTCCGACTGCTCCCTGCCGCATCCTGCGGTGGGGCGTTGTTCGTCATAACCTTGAATTTCTGAGCCGAAGAGCGTAAATTTAAAGCAGTTTGACACACCTTAGTACAAGTTTTTGATCGATGACCAGCAACACTCGGCCAGGCACTGATGATGAGGATGATCTTTCGAGTCAGGCGGAAGATTTAATAGCCCCTCATCGAGGCAAAAAAGTTGCCCGACTAGGCGCACAGATTGTTGGCGGCGGACTGCCTTTTATTGGCGGTGTTCTGTCCGCTGCAGCGGCGGCTTGGTCAGAGCACGAGCAACACCAGGTCAACAGGATTTTTCAGCAGTGGCTGCAGATGCTGCAGGACGAGCTGAAAGAGAAAGCCCAAACGATTGTCGAGATTATGACCCGGCTCGACATGAAGGATGAGAAAATCACCTCGCGCGTCGAGTCACCTGAATATCAGGGGCTTGTGAAGAAGGCTTTTCGCAACTGGTCACGGATAGATTCCGAGTCCAAGCGCGAGAAGGTTCGAAATCTTCTTGCCAATGCGGCGGCTACCAACCTGGTTTCTGATGACGTCATACGGCTGTTCCTAGATTGGTTTGAAGCTTACTCTGATTTTCATTTTGAAGTCATAGGTGAGATTTACCGAAACGCACCGATTTCCAGAGGTGTAATTTGGCATAACCTCGGTCGCCCCAGGGTGCGCGAAGATTCAGCGGAGGCGGACCTCTTCAAATTGCTCATAAGAGATCTCAGCACCGGCAGTGTCATTCGCCAGGCGCGACAAGTGGATGCGCACGGCAACTTTGCTAAAAAGAAACCGACGAAATCCCCGGCGAAAGGCGATAGCCGGATGAAATCAGCCTTCGACACTGGCGAGCAATATGTTCTTACGGATCTCGGAAACCAGTTCGTACACTATGCAATGAACGAACTTGCTCCTCGTATTGAATTTCGTGCCTTTGATGATGAGAACATGTGAGAGCTACCTTCTGGGTTTGCACCGGGCGTCGGCACATTACCTTCACCGGCACGCATAGACGTAGCGCTCCCCGGCGATCTCAATCTCGCTGTACTCCACCGCCAGGTCGCGAGCGATGGCGTCATAATCGATGTAATGCTCCAGCGCCTGGGGGATCTCGCCGAACCAGCCGTCCTCGACGCAGGTCTCTGCGAACTCTCGCAGGTTGTCAGCGGGGTAGATCTCGATCTCCAGGTTCATCGGGTCGTGCCGGTCACGGTCGAAGGCATAGCCGCACTCCCCGACGGCAATGATGAACTGGCGCTTCTGCCATTCGTCCCACTCGTCGACCACTTCCAGGAAGCGGGCAAAGTTCACCTGGGTAAGCTCCCAGGCTTTGGCCAGGAGGGCCTCAATCTCTTCTCCGTCGATGAACTGGATCTCAAATTCCTCAACAGGCAGACCGCAATCGTTGCGGAGTGTTGCCGCTTTCTCGCGATAGGTTTCCACGCTGGTGAATATGAAGCCGCTCGCCGTGATGTCATAGGGCTGGGCGTAGAGGGTGGTTGTGGATGTCGTGCTCATGGTCCTTTCCTTTCCTAGTTTAAAAACCGGTTGCGCATGCAACCGGACTTCTTTAATGCGGTCGGGAGTCAACAATTATTGTCGTGACATGCAGCCAAAGCTGCACCTGATCTACAGGGATCTTCCCAAACCCCAGTAAAAAAGGGTTGCACATGCAACCTTGCCCCTTGGCGAAAGCAGGAGGGTGTGGGGAGGTGCGGGTTCGGGCGTGGCAGGGAACGCGCAGAAGCGGGCCTGACAGGCCTGCGCGGTAAGCGGCCCGCCATGCTGTAGAAGACGTACCGGGGAAGGGAGGGCAGCGCCCTCCCTATAGCCCCGTCAAAACAGCCAAAGCCGCCGGGATTTCCGGCGTCCGTTTTTGAAGCCGTGCCGGTCGTGTCGGAGCCGATGGGCAGGGATCGCGCTTCTTTACGGGGTCGCCGCCGTAACGTCCCGATGCAGGCAACGCCCCAAGCTACGGTTCAATTCAAAGAAGAGAGGCGGAACGATCTAGGCCGCGCAGTGAGGTGGGCTCCTGTCGTCCGGTTGCCCGTTCTCGCCTCGTCTCCGTTTCCGTCCTGCCGGACGGCTCCATGTCACCTGCAGGCAGGCAGACCGGGAAACTTGTTAAGCTCACGCTGCTACGGGTTCAGCCTCGGACGCAAACCGGAAATCGACTTCCTCGCGCCACATGGCATGCATGATCACCGCCAGCCGCCGGGCGACCGCGACGCAGGCCTTCTTCTTCGAGCTGCGGCGTGCGAGCTTCAGGCCCCACGTTTTTACGGGATTTGGTGTGGCCGCGCGGCTCATCATCACCTTGGCGGCCTCGAACAGATGCGCGCGGACGAAGGCGTCACCGCACTTGGTAATGTGGCCGTTGTAGTCGATCTCGCCGGAGGCATATTTGCGCGGTGTCAGTCCGAGTGCCGCCCCGACGTCCCTTGAGCGGGCAAACCGTTCTGGCCGGTCGATCCAGGTTTTGAAGGCGAGCGCGGTCAATGGCCCGACGCCCGGAATGGTCATGAACCGGCGGCAGACGTCGTCCATTTTGACGTGATCGAGGATCGCCTTCTCCAGCTGCTTGCATTGCAAGATGAGTTCGCGACGGACGGCGAGCATCGGAACGACATAAGCTTGGAGCTCGTGCTCGCCGTCGATGAGATCGCGAATCCGTGCCTCATACCTGGCGGGCGTCACCTTCCCGGTCTTCAGACCGAAGACCTTCAGCGTGCCGCGAATCTGGCTGTCGATATCGAGCCGCTTGTCGAGCAGGCACCGGCGGTTGTTGAGAAGGACGCGGAGCTTCTGGCTCTCGGGGCTTTTGACATGGACCTCCCGGTACCAGCCGGTGCGCATGATATGGGCGAGACCGCGGGCGTCGTTGCGGTCGGTTTTGACCTGCTGCGCCGACAACGCCGCCTTGGCGTGCCGGGTCTCGATACAGATGGCGGGCCAGCCCGCGGCCAGCAGTTCCCGGCACAGCCACGGTGTTAGGGTTCCGGCCTCCAGTCCGACCCGTTCGATTGCGCCATCTTGCGTGGACAGCTCTTTGGCGATGGCGGCGGGATCTGACGCGGCCTCACTTTCGTGGACAATGGTACCGTCTTGGTCGACGATGCAGACCGCCGTCATAGTGAGCGACACGTCGAGGCCGCAATAATATTTCTTCATGGGAAACTCCTCTTGCTATAATGGGTTGTTAAGTATCGTCTAACGATACAGTCCGGTCGTATGACGACCAACCGCATTACAGTATCTAGGCTCGCGCCAATGAGCGGGGGGACGCAGTCAGGACCGGGACCGGTGGAGGGGGATCACCCGGCCTGCACGACGACGAGGCACGAGGAGGAGGAAGGTTGGGGATACCGCCGGTGCCGCCCAAGCGGATGCGCAGGGCTTGGTCTTGACGGCAAGGGGGCGGCAGCCCCTAAATCAAAAGATGCAATGCCAGCCGAAGGCTGACCTATGATCGCGCGAGGGATGGAAGCCGAATGGCCGAGACAGCTTGCTGGCTCGGTTCACGAGAGCCCGGTCCGAAGGACGCGCCAGCAACTGAAGTATCTAGAATTGTTCATTATTATAGTCTTAAAATCCTTTAGTCCGACAATATCACTCGGAATTTTGCTTGCGTCGTTTTAGTAAGATATAGTTCAGTCGTAGCTAGGAGGCGAAGTGTATCGTCTGTAACGGTGGAAACTGATGCGCCTGGTTGTACCAAAATCATCTCAAACTCCAGTTTTGTGCGGCGGGATTTTTCTTTGAAATAGGAAAGACGTTTCATGTCACCCTTCAGGAAGCGTGTCTTTCCTTCACGCGCCCATGTTTGTTGACGGCGCTTCATGTCATGATAGAGCGTAGGCAATCCCATGTGTTTTGCGGTGATACTTTTTTGTGCTTGACCGCACACTGTGTAGAAATTTCTGATGTCCTGCGAGACCCGGCCCTCATGGGCTCCTTTGCAATGAACTAGACAAAGACGAATTGAATCCTCGTTGATATCTTTAAGACAAATCAAGTCGGCAGCCTCGCCGCAGCCGTCGTCGTTAAAAATGACATCGTATTCAGTCTGTAAACGTTCGAACGTCCGGTATTGTACCGTGGCTTGATCGCCCTCTTTGTGCATTGATTCTTTGTTGAGCGGAACGCCATCCCAATCCCAGGATTCAAGCCTATCCCTACCGTAGAGCCCGGCGTTGAGATTCGCCGGAATATGATAGCAGTTATACGAATAGGTGCCATCGACATACCGAATGATGAAGGGGTCTTTTTGCATATACTCTTCGAGCGGAACAGCATCATCCGTGCCTATACGGAATTTGAGGCGTGGGCCGGAAACGTGGTCGTGCCGGTAACCGCCGGGCAGAGCGGTATCTATCACCAGACGGTACTCCGACGCTGCATCGTCGCTGACAATCCGGAAGCTGATCGCACCGTCTAGATTGACGTTGCCAATTTCTAGGTCGACTGCGAATACTGCGACTTCAGTGGCACCGAACACGACGAATTGACGATCATTGAACCGCATCTGGGCCTGCTCACCCCACTGCACGGCGATGGGTACCGAATTGTGCGGCTTTTCCAGTTTTACGGGCCGGAGAAAATCTCTGATGATGTTGCTTATCTGTTCGTGCTCGGAAGCGATCTTGCCCCAAGTGGCGGCAGTCCAGCGTATCCACTCCGCAATTGAGCCGGTCTTAACCTGCCAAACTTTTCCCCGGCGCTGTGTGCCTCCCCAGAGGACACGTTCGCCATCTTCATAGCCGAGGCAAGCAAGGTTGTTTAACGCGGATTCGGCCTTTTCGATGCTGGCCAAACCTTCCGTGACGTTGGGGCCGAAATACGACGTAAAGCTGATGGCGCCGATCCGCGACGAACCAAGGCTCTTCACGAGTGGTAATTCAACGTTATTGAGGATGTTGAAGATCGGAGTGCCTGAAACAAGCGCAGTTGAATCGTCGGTCACGGCTTTCGCCATCTTCTCAGACCGAAGCGCATCATAGTCGCTTGAAAAGAGGAAAAGCGCGTTCCTGTCCTTGTCCCAACGAATGATCACGAGATCAAAAATCGTATCAAGAACATTCTGGTAGTCGCCCCAATCGACCTTGCGGTTACGGCAGACAACCGCCACCAGAACGTTGTCAGCTTGGCTAAAGGCGTGCCAGCTCTCGGCCCCCTTGGGAAGGACTGATGCGTACTCCAGCGGATTCCACTCTGAAGACGTGGTTCGAAAGAGCTGCGCGGAAAGCTTTGGTCGCAGGTTCCAGAGCGACAGATGTGTAGGAAGGTCGCCGGATTCCTTAAGCGCCAGCACGATGTCTTGAAGCCGCAGTTCCTGCTCAATGCGTTCCTCACTCAAGCGCTGTATTATGAGATCCCAGTCAGCGCCTTCGGCGTAAAGATCGGCGAGTTTCTGCTCGGCGTCTGGGTCAGCGATGTTCGTGACAGCCGTTGCCTCGCCAATCTCACCAATTGTGCCTGACCGGGTAAAACGGCCAATGAACTGGAGCGTCACAGCCAGAGATTTGTGCGTGTCATGAAGCGCGGCAATCTTCAGATTTGGGAGGTCAAAACCCTCGCCAAGCATATCAACGCAAACAACGATACGAGTATGTCGATTGAGTAACTTTTCCAGCGCTTCTTTATTCGCACTCGACCGGCCAACCCCCGAGTACACGACAATCGGATTTAGCTCTGGCGCAAGTTGCTTGTAAATACTGGCAACTTCATCAGCTCGCTCTTTTTTCTGCGTCCGGGCCATAAGGATATGATCTAGGCCCTGTTCTCGATCACTTCTTAGCGCCAAGATTGCAGCTTCAGCGATGGCCCGATCCCTGACGTCTTGCTCACCGTACTCTTCAACGGGTCGCAAGTTGATCGGGCGGTAATAACCCGCCTCCTGCGCATCGCCGAGCTTGTAGTTGAAGATGATCTTTCCATCAACGCGCTTGGTATCTCTGCGGAACGGTGTAGCGGTGAACTGGAGAATGCGTTTCTTGTCGAAACGCTCTCGAACTTTTTGCCAAGTCTTCGCGGTAACGTGGTGTGCTTCGTCGACTATGAGATCAGAGCATGCGTCAGTGAGAAGCGCGATTGCGTCCTGATCCGAAGCTTCAAGGGAGTTTGGAAGAGCGACGATGACATTCGCCTGCGAAATGATGGCCCGTGCTTCATCGGGCGAGCGGATGCCGGTCCCGACAATCGCTACGCGCGGCTTTGGCATTTCGACAGGGACAATGTCGGCATCGGACAATATCCCCAAAGTGATGAATTTTCTCGAAATCTGGCTGCGCAGAGCATCACTTGGAACGATAACCAGAGTGAGCGGAAGGCGATGGTAAACCTGCGTCGCTAGCATCGTTTCAGTCTTGCCCGTGCCAGTGGGCAAAACAATCGTGGCCGCTTCAAATTCGCGTCCAACGGCGAAGTGAGCTGAGATGGCATGAAGGGCACCGACTTGTGGAGGCCTCAAACCGGCGAGACCAGCCTCTTCATCTTCGGTACGAAATCTGAATTTGTTCGTCCAAGTCTGAAGCACCTTCTGCGGCGTATCCGCGTAGTATTCCAGTTCGCCAATGGAGTCCCACTGGACTGCAAATGACTGCGGAATTTCATCGAGATTTTCGATGTCAGGTGATGTGACGACTGGCAACGGCGCATCAACCCGCCGGGCCCCCTTCTGTCTCAGCAGAATTGCGTCAAAGGGCACTTCGAGTTTGGTGGTTATCATGTTGTGGCCGCTGAACTGGCTGTCCGCTATCTTGGCTTGCGTCTGAGCTCCGCAGAAAACCTTCTGGATAATCCAGTTGCCCCCCGCTTTGACCTTGCGTTCTGGAAGCGGCGGGAGCGTGAGAGTACCTTGCCATTTCGGAAAAAGACTCAATATATGGCCCCCAATACATAGTTATGTCTGTGCATATGATTCACCCAACACATCATAACTGTAAGAGCGAAATATAGCTACTTTATCGTAAACCGCATGGGCACACAGGCTCGGCGGCTCACGCTTTGGTCGTGGATACGTTCCTTGGTGGTGATCCATATGGTGGTGTTTGGCGCGCATCCAATTCGAGGAAGGTTGGTCGCTGGGAGGTCCATGGAGGGAGAGCGAAGTCTCCCTGTTGGTCAGGGTTGCAAGGGGCAGGAACGCCCTTTGGTCTCCATGAAATGGGCGATGGGGGTCTTGGGGGAGCTCGAAGGCTCTCCTGAGTGGTGATCGAGCGGCCAGACGGTCGTCCATGGTTTGGTGCAGGTGGAGAGGGACGTCTCCAAGCCCTGCGAGTGATTGACCGGCGATACGGTCTGCTGGCTCTGGAATGGGGTCAATCCCCTGTAAGAACCAAGGGCCGGGGGGATGCAACGGGGGCGCGCAGCGGGCCCCCTTGCCAAGATGGTGGTGTAGTACACCACACAGCTTGCGGTCTCCGTTAACCAAGGTTGGCCACCTGCCGCGGCGCATCAATGGCGGCACGGACTGGAGGCTGGAGATTCCAGCAGTGCGGACGGCGATGACGCCGAGATTCACGTTCCCACAGAGCGCCCAACTGTCGCCCGGAGGGTCGGTACAGCCTCGCTACGATCCGCGAACGGCATGAAGGCCGTGTGTGGATTGGAAAGGATGCCTGTCATGAGTGAGGCCGAACGGAAAGTCGTTAAAGCCGCCATGCGCGCGAGTGGTCTTGTAGCCCACTACGCGTTTCGCGGCTGCGTGTGGAGCGCTGTCCAACTTCGCCGGGGGTGGCGGCATCTGCGCCTGTCTTGGGCCGCACGGCGGGCGGCGCGATGACCCGGGCCAGACCCGTTTGTCGGTTGTGTGGCAGGAGGAACCTGCCGCGTCACCGTCGCTGTGTGCTGGAAAACCTCAAACGCCAAGGTCATGCGGTCGCGGAACACTGCACCTGTCTGCAGGGCGTGATCAGGGGGACGAAACGGACCCGGCGTTAGGGCCGGGTCTCTTTTTCCTTGCCGGATATGTACTAAATATGGTACACTTAACCAGTGAATGATCGCAAACGGTTCCCGGCGCGGTTCTTTGAAACCGAGGCCGGACGGATGCCGGTCCGGGACTGGCTTCTCGAGCTCACGCCGGAAGACCGCAAGGCCATCGGCGATGATATCCGCACCGCCGAATTCGGCTGGCCGGTCGGCATGCCGCTCTGCCGGTCGATCAATGGTGTTGCGGGGCTCTGGGAAGTGCGCACGCGTCTGTCCGATGGCCGCATCGCCCGCGTGTTCTTCTGCGCGCATGACGGCAGCATGGTGCTGTTGCATGGCTTCATCAAGAAGTCGCAGAAGACCCCGGCCAAGGAACTGGAGACGGCGGTCCAACGCATGAGAGGTTTGAGATGACAGAGAAAATAGAAAAAGGAACGGTCGGCGGCTCCTTCGAGGACTTCCTCAAAGAGCAAGGCACCTATGAGGAGACGACGCGGCAGGCGGTGAAGCGGGTGATTGCGTTTCAGCTTGCGGCGGCAATGAAGGAGCAGAAGATCTCCAAGGTGGAGATGGCGAAGCGGCTGGAGACCAGCCGCTCACAGCTCGACCGTCTGCTCGATCCCGAGGAAGAAGGTGTGACGCTGGCCGTGCTCGCCCGCGCCGCCAAGGCCGTCGGGCGCAGCCTCAAGCTGGAGCTCGTCTAACGCCGCTTGGTCTTGGCCAGAGCCCTGCCGGTCTCCTTCAAGAACTCCTTTACCGCTTTGATCGTTTCCTGACGTTGTGCGGCGCGATCCGCCAGTTGCCGCTTCTGCCGGGCCAGCGCTTCGGCCTTGGTGTCGAAGGGCGGGCGGATCGGATCGAACAGCCCGGCAAAGCGCGGATGGTCGAAATAGTTGGTCCGCTGCAGGATAAACGGCGCTTCGCCCTTGATCGCCACAAGTTGGTTCATGTGCTCGCGCTTGAAGGTGCGCTCGATCTCATCGGGAAGAAGGAGCGGCGTCTTCTGAACCGTCTGGTTGTAGGCGGTCGACGAGCTCGCGCTCTGACCGGTGCTGGACGGATCGACCATCAGGTTCATGGGGGCGGTGAGCAGGCCCAGCGGTGAGCGCGCTTGCAACAGTGCGGAGAAACGCTGATGCTGGCCGGGGTCGTTGGTGCTGGCGGTCAGCGCCGTATTCACGTTGCGCACCTCCAGTGTGACTTCCGTCTCGCCGAGCTTCTTCGACAGGAACTCAAGGCTGGAGTTGTCGGAATTGGCGAACGCCTGAATGACCCCGGCATTACCCAGAAAGGTTTCCCAGCCGTCCTTGTAATAACGCTTGAGTTGGTTGATGTCCTGAATGATGACCCACAGCTTGATGCCGAAGCCCGCCGCATAGCCTGCGGCGTGCTCGATGATCTCCATCGTTTGCAGTGAGGCGAACTCTTCCAGAAGGAAGAGCACCGGATGCCCGGTCGCCGGTGCCTCGTCGATCTCGTACATCCGGTTGAGACAGGAATTGACCACCAGCCGAAACCAGCGCCCGCAATCCGGCATCCGATGGGCTGGCAGGCAGAGGTAGATGCTCAGGCCGCGTGCGTCGCGTTTGATGTCGTCGAGCGAAAAACTGGAGCTCTGCAGCACCGCCTGCATCGCCGGACGCTCGATGAACTCCATGTTTCTACGCGCGGTCGAGAGGACGCTGCCCTTCTCGCGCTGGCCCATCGCCAAAATGGTTTCGGCGGCCCCGGCGAGAATCCCGCCGAACTCCTCCCGTCGCTTCATCAGGTAGAGGAGATAGGTGAAGGCGTCCGGGTCGTCGGGCTGGGGACCGAAACTCGCCCGGTCGGCTTCCATTTGGGCGTGCGCCCCGCGCATCAAATAGTCGTAGACGGTGATCAGGGTGCGGTCGGCACGGCCTGCGTGGACCTGCGCGACATAGAGGATAAGAGCCTTTATGAGGGAGCGCGCATTTTCATCGAAGTGCGCGTGCTCAGAATTGGACCGCACCACCAGCGCCTCGGCAATCGAGCTCGCCCGGTCGACAATCAGCGCGTCGTCGAGGTCGAGCAGATCCAGCGGGTTCCATGAGGCCTTAAAGTCGTCGCCAAGTTTGGTCGTGTCGTAGGGATCGATCACGGCCACCGACTGGCCGAGTCCGTCGCAGTGCCTGGACCCCATGCCGCGGCGCGAGGCCGTCAGCTTGGCGTTCTCACCTTTTGGATCTATGCAAATGACCGATCCGGGATAAAAGCAGAGGTTTGGGACAATTGCGGTTGTGCCTTTCCCGGCACGCGTTCCACCTTTTGAGACAAGGTGGCGGTCGTCGTGAATGCCCACAGCCAGTTCATCGGTCGCGTTCAGGGCCGCGCTATGCGCCTCCAGCTGGTTCAGGGTTTGCTGTCGCCACTCCGGTTCCAGAGTGGGATGTGTCTCGATCTGAACGCGGAGCCCGTCCAGTTCGCCCAGCGGTTCGACGGCGTCGGGATGCGGCACCGGCAGGACGCCAAGCCAGATGTCGCCGTCTTTGTATTCGTAGGCTGCGATCTCGTGCAAGAGCGCCCATCGCGCGGTGGCGATGGGCGTGTCTTGGTTGGACGGGATAAACCCGCGCGGGAGCTTGGTCATGCCGGGCTCACAAGCTCGGCGTGTAGCCGCGGTCGATCCCCGGGGCTTGCACTTTGATCGCGGCCCTAATCTCGGCAAAACGGGTCGGGTCCCCGGCCTCCGGTGCAGGCGGCGGTTTCGGGGCAGGATCTTGCACCCGGAATGCTTCGGTATCGGTCCGTGCCTGCTTCGCCTGATCGGTGGGTTTTGTGGCGTGCCGCACCGCGTCCTGAAACTCAGGACGCGATGACGGTTCCAGCGGTCCGTGGAGATCCCGCGCCACGGACGTGCCCGTAAAGGGGAGCTTCACCAGCCGCTCCGATAATAGCGCTGGCGATAGCTCCGGGCCGGGGGAAGGGCCGTGGCATAAAACGCCTGCGTGGCGGCATGGCAGTAGAGACCGGCCTGCTGGTCGAAGATGCCCAGCGCGTTGCACCGGCCCCGCCAGCCGACATACTCCATCTCGCGATGGGCGCGCGTGCGGGTCGGTTCCTCAAGCGCGATATACTCCATCGCCTTGTCGTTATCCTCCTTCATGATCTCGCCGTAGAAGCGCGCGGCCCCTTCACCGGCAAGCTGCGTTGGCTTGAGCGCTTCCGGGGCAGCGACCTCAGCGCCGATGACGACGGCTACGACCACGAGCAGCCACGGCACGCCAAACCGCTGCTTGCGCTGTTGCATCAACATCGCTTCCGGTCGTGGCAGCATCATTTGGTAGGGCTGCGGTGCGGCTGCGGCGGGGTCTGTAGGGCTCGCACCTTGCGGCAGGTAGTAGGCGGGTGAGTGTGAACGCATCGTCCAATTCCTCCAGAGTTGGTGACGATGCGGAAGGTGTAGCGTGAGATAGGAGCCCGCCCGGGAGGCCCCCGGGCGGTCTATGGGATGGCAATCAGTCATCACCGTCGTCAGGTTGGTCCTGAAGAGGGAGAATAAGCTGCACATCGCCATTGAACGGCGGCGGGTACTCGATATCGAGCAAGCGCATGTGGCGCATTTTATGTGATTTGAGAAAGGCATTGTAACGGGAGATCCGGCAATAGATCTCCAGAAATACCAGCCGAAAATAGTCGTCCTTGTAAGCGTAGGGCATGTCGAGGCCCGTCTTGGCGCGCATAAACTCACGCATGAATTTCATGTCGGTGTCGAATTCCCGAACCGGATTGCGAAATTCAAAGGGGTTGCCATCCAGATAGAATAGCCGCCCGCGATAACGACGCAGCATCTGCAAAGCCTTCTCCCATTTTCGGCTCTTGATGCTGTGAGCCACGATGAGCTCCCAAATGTAGTCTCGATAGAAGACCCGGTTGTACATGTGCCATTCGTCAATGACGAAGAAGGTCGCCGGGTGTTCGGAGCGCAATCCGAACGGTGATTGGAAGTAGATGAAGTCTGTCAGCCAGAGTTCATCGTCTCTGTGCAAGAACATGGCATATGATCTCCTGCCTCTCACTCTCTGGCCAATCAAAAACGGGCGCAGACTCGAACGACACACTATCCCTGTTCGAGCGCGAGAGACCTCGGCCCGGCAATCCGTCCCACTGCGCTTTTCAATGGATCACCGGCGTCCACCTCCGTCACAGCGCCATGCCGTGATGCGGGCAGCCTCACCGATGGGGCGCAGCTTCGCCTTGCTTCACGAAACGCTGCTGCGTGAACACCATCCTTAAAGTGGCGTTAAGTGTGCCGATCAAGATTACAGGAATATGACATGTGGAGGTGTTGTCGAGGTTATCTGATATATTGACAGCACTCCGAAGGGTGAAGTGCTAACCTCAACTACGCGTGATTTTTCTGGTCGAACAAATCTTGATGGTCGCTGGTGATGAACTGTCGAAATTCAATAGCGCCCTGAGATCAATTATTGGCGAAAAACAGGGCATGCCGCCGCTCGACGGATGGCTTTTGCTGCGGCACCATCGTTCAGAGCGGACACGAAGCGGAGACCGAACATGAGCCGACCGACGCACATACCCGTCGAGATCGATGAGAACGGCAAAAAGATCTACCGCCTCGATCTGTACCGGGCCAGCTTGACTCCGGAGCAGCGCGCCGCGGACGACGCGCTTGAAGAAGCGATGATTATGGACTCGGCTCTTAAAGTACCCGCGGCCTTTGATCCGGGAACGGGCAAGCCCTCAACGTCCAAAATGCCGAAAGTCTGATCGGCGCGGGCTACGCCGTGATCAGATGACCATTGGTTTCGAGTTGGGCTTCGTCTGTGAGGCCGGTGACTCCGATCAGGGTGGCGATCTGCGTGCCTGCGCCAAAGGTGGCCGTGCCGGTCGTGTCGACCTTGACGACGCTGTTCGCGCCGCTGTCGGTGATCTCCACGAAGTCGGTGATGTTGTCGGTAAGCGGATCATAGGCCGTCAGCAGGTCGACGAGATTGAGGGCGTCTCCCTCGGTCGTGTCGAAATCGCGGACCTCATCGGCGTCGTTGAACGCCGAGGCGCTTTCAAAAACGAAGGTATCAGCCCCGCCATCGCCCCAGAGCTTGTCGAAGCCGTCACCGCCGTAGAGGATGTCGTTGTCTTCCTTGCCGCCAATCAAATCGTCGCCGTCACCGCCAAACAGCGTGTCGTTCCCGGCATTGCCGTAGACCTGGTCATTGCCGCTGCCGCCATCGATCAGGTCATCATCGCCGTAACCGGTGAGGTGATCGTCTCCCGCCTCACCATAAAGGGTGTCGTTGCCGTCGCGGCCCTGGATCGTGTCGCCGCCATCGCCGCCGCGGATATCGTTGACGTTGTGATCGCCCTTGAGGATGTCGGCATGAGCGGAGCCGATGATGTTCTCGATGCCGGAGAGCGTATCACTGCCGCCTTCACCGTCATCACTCGCCGTGCCGGACAGGAGGTTCACATCGACCCCGGCAGAGGCGAGGCTGTAGTCGACCGTGTCGGTGCCCGTCCCGCCGATAAAGGTATTATCCTCCCCGTCGCCAAAGAACGTATCGTCATAATCAGAGCCGGTGACGTTCTCTATTCCGCTCAGCGTATCGGAGCCTTCGCCGGTCGCAGTCCCCGCGACGAGATTGACGGTCACGCCCGCCGTTGCAGTCGAATAAACGGCCCTGTCGATACCGCTGCCGCCGTCAAGCGCGTCGTCTCCCGCTTCACCGTACAGCGTATCGTTCCCGGCCCCACCATAGAGGATGTCGTTGTCTTCCTTCCCGGCGAGAATGTCGTTCCCGTCGTCGCCGTAGAGAATGTCATTACCTTCATCGCCATAGAGGCCGTCGGCCCCGTCCCCACCATGGAGCGTGTCGTCACCCTGGTCGCCCTGGATGTTGTCGTCGCCGTCCTCGCCATAGAAGACGTCGGCGCCGTCGCGGCCCAGCACAGTATCGTTTCCGGCCCCGGCCCAGATCGTGTTGCTGACGTGGTCGCCCCGCAGCGTGTCAGCAAACGCGCTGCCGATGATGTTTTCGATATTGCTGAGGGTGTCGCTGCCACCGTCACCGTCATCCGTGGCACTGCCGGAGAGCAAGTTGACGTCAACCCCTGCGGCTGCAGCGCTGTAGTCCGCCGTGTCGGTTCCGTCCCCGCCGTTTAACGTGTCGTTGCCGGTGCCGCCGGTCAGGTTGTCGTCGCCGGTATCTCCATTCAATGAGTCCGCACCGCTGCCGCCACTTAGATTGTCGCTACCGATTCCACCGTTAAGAGTGTCCGCGCCATTCCTTCCATCGACGGTATCGTTTCCAGCCCCGGCATTGATCAGGTTTACATCATTGCTGCCGGTAAGGTCGTCGTCGTATGCGGAACCTGAGATGTTTTCGATGTTGGCGAGCGTATCATTGTCACCATTATCGTCAATAGCCGTTCCAGTGGTCAGGTTGACTGTTATCCCATCTGTCGCTACTGCAAAATCAACAGTATCCGTTCCGTTTCCACCGTCTAACGTGTCGTCGCCATCACCTCCGTTGAGCGTATCGTCCCCGTCGCCAGATTTGAGCACATTCGCGTTCACATCTCCTGTGAGGGTATCGTCGTAGTTTCCATGGTCAGTTGTCACATCCTCAATCGTACCGAGGTAGCCAGTGGCACGGCTACTCAGGCCGGTGAAAATCCCCGTTGAAAGATTAACGGAAACGCCTTCTGTGACGTTCGAACGGATGCGGAATTCATCGATTCCATCATTTCCGTTGGCTGTACCGTCGAAATCATCGATCAGGATGTCGTTCCCGCCACCGCCATAGAGCTCGTCGCCACCAAGGCCCCCATCGAGCGTGTCGTTGCCTAAATCACCCCAAAGCCTATCATCCCCGTCGTCACCGTTGAGCATGTCATTGTTGTTCTCACCATAGAGCCAGTCGTTACCGGTTCCGCCGTTTAGGGTGTCATCCCCCTGGTTACCGTAAAGATAGTCGTTGTCACCATCCCCACGCAGCGCGTCATCTTCGAGGCCACCATATAGCTCATCATTCCCATCACCGCCATTTAAGGTATCTTTGCCAATACCTCCATAGATCTCATCGTCACCTGCTAGGCCGTTTAGCGTGTCATCACCTGAATACCCACGCATTTCATCTGCACCTGATGAACCATTGACACTTGCATCATTGTCAAACGTTCCATACCCTATGACGTCAGTTAAACCGGATACAACAGTCACATTTACCGGATCAAAAATATTTGTACTTTGATCCCATTGTTGTATCCATACTCCCGCATATTGATCATATTCATCACCGGTATTCGGCAACCCATCTGGACCATCTCGAATAATTCCTAGCCGATTTTTTAGTGTGATGGTCCCTCTTCCATTCACCGTTACGAGCAGATCGTAGGAAAACTGTGTCGCTGATCCAAACGAGGCGTCCTTATTTTGTATTGAGAATGAAACATCAGATGAAGCAATTGTAGGGTCTAGCGCTATCCGTGCGTCCAAAATAAATGATGTGCGTTGGAATTCGACTACATCATTTCCACTAGAGTATGTTATGATAGACGCTGACGACTTTGGGTCGTGCACTTCAACGATATCATTGCCGGACCCCAGTAAGAAATGTGAGATGATATCGTTGTCAATACCATTCATAGATCCAACAATTACTTTATCACCATGATTCGTTCCAACAATTGAAGTGTATGTTACGCCGTTACCAGAGTAAGAATCTTCTAAAAGACTCGTCGACTTGTTCCAGATCTCAAAACCGGATGTGTTTGTTAGGTCAAACTCCAACGCGTGAGCTATCAGGCTATAATCCAGAACTGGTGTCGAGTATCCGTCGGCTCCACTCTTAAACTCTCTCCCAGTCGCATCAATTGAGAGAATATCCTCCCCATATGCAATAACAGAGGTGTTCTTATAATTTGTATTTCCGGTAAAGTAGAAATCTTCCACGTCATTAACAATGCCTGTGGAAGCCGTCATATGTGTGCTCTGAAGGATAACATCTGAACCGCCATTAAAGCTATAGGTGTTGTTTCCAGCTCCTCCAAAGGCGGTCGTATAAGTTGCTCGGGAATCGGTTAGATCTAACTCAATCGTGTCATCTCCAGCTTCCCCGTACAGCGAGTTCTCGCCTTTCCCGCTAATCAGCGTGTCATTTCCATCACCACCATGCAACGTGTTCCCGTAGTCATTGCCAATGATCCGGTCGTCGTAATCTGTGCCCTTCGCACTTTCGATGATTGTTCCATACGCAATTGCAACGTTGCCGGGATCTTCGTCAAACGCGCTATTGGCGATATCCCAGTTCCACTCGTTGCCAGAGCTATCAACGCCTATAGAGCTGAACCGTCCCTCTCGCAGATCGATCTCGGCTCTCACGCCAAAATCAGAGACGTCAATCGTATCGTTTCCGTCGCCATCCCAGATTGTGTATAGGAAAGCGTCCGTCGCGCTTGCGCCTGAGAATCCAAGCCCCTGACCTAATTTGTATGTCGTATCGCCAGATCGAGTCGCGGTATTTGTTGTTCCGTAGGTATCTTGTAATGCGGCGATGTCTAACAACATCAGCCCTGAGGCGTAGACGCCCCCGTATGTGTTGTAAGACATCATTGTATACTTCATAAAATCGTACTTCGTCCCAGACTGGCTGGTGTCAGCGACGTCTTCTAGGCCACCAACCGCATGGCCCAATTCGTGCTGAATCAGCCAATAACCTCCCTCTCCGGGTTTGAGGTCGTTGAGAAGCGGATCGAGCCTGTTGAAGCTAATGTCTCCGTCAGCGCCGGGAATAACTCCACTATTTGGTGATGTTGCGAGAGATTGACTGCTTTGTGAAAGTCCTTGGTGCGTGATAAGCTGTATCTCTCCAGCGGAGTTTTCGGATATCGTTGCTGAAATAACGTCGGAGAATGACACTCTGTAGTCGAACGAATTGAGAAGTGTTGAATTTATTGTATCTGAGCCGGAGAGCCCTGAGAGGGTAGTGTAATCGAGAAGTGCGTATCGCACTGCATCTTTTTCGTCGTATGTCGAGGGGTTGCTGAAACCACTTAGCTCAACACCGCTGACTGTCGTTTCGAATTCACCTTGCCAGATCGGGTTTGAATACCAATGAGCGGGTGTTGAAGTTGCAAATGCAAAACCCAAATTGCCAATTTCATTCTGGTCCCATTTGAAGCCAGTCTCAAGGAATGTATGATCGATTACTGTCATTGAAATATTCTCCGGTTTCAATTTATGTTGTGTGTGGTTGAATAAGATAAGCAATAATTATGAGCAACATTCCGATTATGGCGGCCCCCAGAAGGGCATAGACTGCAATTCGGAAAGGTTTTCTGGCTAATTCTGCAAAAGCTTTCATAACTAATCCTTACGTTGAGTTTTATACATTATATCATGCTACATCGTGGAAAATGTTTTCGCGACCTCAGTAAGGTCCGCCAACTTCAGTTACCCAGTCGATATACTCACTCCAGAACACACCAGTGGAAAAATAGAACCATAGGATTGAATCTATAATCACCACCAAGAGTATCGTAACTATTCCAGTTCCGATATATTTCATCGATGTTCCGCATTTTAATTCAGAATAAATAATCAAAGCATATATTATATTCATATTTCAACCCACGTTTTAGGCGAGTGATTATTGAAACTATTTTCAGTTGTTTGTTTTGTTACAGTGACTTGACTGGTTGTATAAGTATGCTCACGACGCGAATATTTATTATCGCAAATAAAAATAGGCCTGGTATTTGAAAAATTAATACACGAGGCTGAGCGGGCCTTCCCATTCCTCGCCCATGCGCGTCCCGGGAATCCGGTAAAGCTGCCGCATCCTGCTTGGCGAGGCGGTGCGCATGGGGCGGCTGCCTGTCAGACGGGAGGTCTCCCTCGTGAATGAGCTCACACCATACGCCGGGCACAACGGTCAGATCGGGCCGCCGGGGCCTCCGCTCCCGTTGCCGCCGCAACCTCCTTCCGAGGATGATGTTGTCGGCGCCGCCAATTTGCGCGCCAGTCGCAAGATGGCAATTGGTGTTTCGGTGAGCAACGGCGTGGCGGTCGGGGTCGGACTGTTCGGTGTGCTCGCTGATGAGAGCGCATTCGTCCGGTTCCTGATCGTGGGTGTCGTTGCGCCGGTGGTGACCGTCGTGTTTGCCGGACTCTGGCATATCCTGCTGGGTGTGGCTTCACGTCCGCAAGCCAGCCGCCCGGTCATCGGCCTGATTGTGTCCGCCGGGTTGATGGTGAGTGCGGCGTCCATTGGCACGTCGAGCTGGTTGATGGCAGCGGTCATCGGGGGCGGTGCTGCGGTCCAGCACCATCAGTCCCAGGTGCTCGACCGCTTTACCGACGTGCTGGGGAAAGCTGGGGCGCGGCACGAACGCGAACGCATTGTGCTCTCGCATCTGAGCCGGGCTGAGGGGGCCTTGCAGCGGCTACACGATTGCGAGGTCGACGATGGCTGTATCTCCGGCACACCGGGACCAGGGGCGGTCGCCCGCGAACTCGAACGTGAGATTGCCGCGTTTCAGGAGGCGGCCCGCGAGATGGAGGAGGCGTTTTCCCGCCGCCCGCGGCTGCTCGCTCATGTCCGCGGTCAGATTGAGCTCGCGCAACAGGCCAGCCGGGCGGGGGATGAAGAGACTTTCACACGGGCCATCAATTCAGTCACGACGGGTCTGAGCGGGGCGGATGCGACCGACCCGACTCTCATGCTCCAGACCCTCAATACCGACAGCCGCGTGCCCGCAGTGCAAAACATCTATGACCGCCTGCGACGCTCAATGGATGGGGTTGGTGAGTTCATCGCTCCCATCAAAATGCCGACCTACACGCCAATAGACCGGGCGTCGGCCACGATCCACTACGCAGGCTATGTGCCGTTTGCGTGGGGTGTGGCGCTGGCCGTCGATCTGTTGCCGATGGCCCTCTTGCTGCTCCTGCTGCTGGCCTCGCACCGCATGCCGCAACCGGTACAGCCGGTGCCATACGACTACGACTATGATGAGCTGGAACGTTTGCGCCGCATCCTTACCGAAGAGGAAGAGGATGAGGTCACAGAGGCGGAGCCTGTGGAGGAGGCACCACCAGCCACGCGCCCGCGCGGACGACCCCGCAAATCGCGCGGAAATCGGTGAGAGGTAAACGCGTCGTCTCTAGATTAGGGAGTGCTGATAAGAATGGTGATTCAGGTACTTACCGCCTCGCAACACAGGATTGATGCGGTTTTGCTGGACTCTACAACCTATAATTGATATACTCGAAGTGACAGACAAGCGGATTTGGGCGTCCTTCGGGGCGAACGGTCCGCTTTTTATTTGAGTAATACTTTGGCTTAAGGAGTCACGCCGCCTTCGAAAGAGGACCCGTTATGACAGACCGTCCGACCAGAACCGACCTTGAACCTGAGAAGCCCACCGAGAGCGGAGACACGCTGAGTGTCGATCCAACCGCACGCACGCTCAAGGTGGATGTCGAGGCGTATATGCATTTTCTCGACGGGGAGGACCTGACGGACGCGCAAAAACGTGAGCTGATCGAGACCCTGTGGACCGTGGTGTGTAGCTTCGTCGATCTCGGTTTCGGGGGCTCGCCGCTCAGTGGGATTGTCGAAAAAGAAAGAGCGGATGCGCCAGAAAAAGCTCCTCAAAATGAGATGGATCGGGTAGACTTAAATAATCCGTCAAACAGCACATTACAAGAAACGCCCCGCGCTCATCCCGCGGAAGAAAGCGAGGAGTCATGACCGCATTCAGACAGAATACCGAACCGATCGATCAACAAAAGGCGGTCATTTATTGCCGCGTCTCCGGCGCCAAACAGGTGCGTGAGGGCGACGGGCTCGCCTCACAGGAAACCCGGAACCGCGAATACGCGCGCATGAAAAACTATGCGGTGACGACCGTCTTTGCCGACGACATGACCGGCGGGGCGGTCAAGCGTCCGGCAATGGACGAGATGCTGGCTTACTTACGCCAACACCGCGCTGACAACACGGTGGTCATCATCGACGACATCTCGCGGCTGGCCCGCGGGCTGGAAGCCCACCTCAAACTCCGGGCCTTGCTGGCCGCGGCGGGCGGTAAGCTGGAAAGCCCGTCCATCGAGTTTGGTGAGGACTCGGATTCGATCCTCGTTGAGAACCTACTGGCCAGTGTGGCGCAGCACCAGCGTGAAAAGAACGGCGAGCAGACGAAGAACCGCATGCGCGGGCGGATGATGAATGGCTATTGGGTGTTTCAGGCCCCGGTCGGCTACCGTTATGAGAAGGTCGCCGGGCACGGCAAGCTGCTGGTGCGCGATGAACCGGTGGCTTCTATCGTCACCGAAGCGCTGGAAAGGTTTGCGGCAGGAGGCTTGGCCAGCCCGGTCGAGGTCAAGCGCTTCCTGCAGGACCAGCCGGACTATCCGAAAGGCCCGCATGGCACACTCCTGCAGCAACGGGTGAGCAATCTCCTGACGCGTCCGATTTATGCCGGGTACATCAGCCATGAGGGTTTCGGCATCGATCTGGTCAAAGGCCATCACGAGCCGCTCATCTCCCTTGCCACATGGCAAAAGATCCAGGACCGCCTGAACGGTCGCGCCAAAGCCCCGACCCGCGCCGATCTCAACTGCGATTTTCCGTTGCGGAATTTTGTGCTCTGCGGTGAGTGCGGCGCGCCGTATCGCGCGTGCTGGTCCACCGGGAAATACAAGCAGTACCCGTACTACCTCTGCCAGACCAAAGGCTGCCCCAGCCGGGGCAAGTCGGTGCGCAAGGAACGGCTGGAGGGGGAGTTTGAAGAGATCCTGCTGGCGGTGACGCCCCGGCGCTCATTGATGGAGGTCGCCCGCTCCATGCTCCGGCAGGCGTGGGATTGCCGCGCAGCCAAGGCCAACGAAGTTGCCGTCGTCCTCAAGCGCAAGCTGGTGAAAGTTGAGAAGAGCGTCGCCGGATTGCTGGAGCGCGTGGTGGAGGCCGACAGCGCGCCGGTGATCAAGGCCTATGAGCGCAAGATCCGCGATCTGGAGATTGAGAAGGCCGCGATTAACGAGAAAATCGTCTCTGCCGGGCAACCGCTCCGCCCGTTCGACGAGATTCATCGAACTCTTTTTGACTTCCTCGCTAACCCATTGAAATTATGGCGTTCTCAGCGGCTGGAGCTGCAAAGAATCGTCCTCAAACTGGTGTTTGCCGACCCTCTCGCCTATGCGCGAAACGAAGGGTATCGAACTCCAGAAATGAGTTGTGTTTTCAAGGTGTTAGAGCGCCTGAACGGCCAGAATGATCAGATGGTGCGGATGGAGGGACTCGAACCCCCACGCCTTGCGGCGCTTGGACCTAAACCAAGTGCGTCTACCAGTTCCGCCACATCCGCATCAGCGTGCTCTCAACCTAAGTATTGGAGCATCTCGTCCTGGGTCTGGGTAGATCCAGGATGCTCTAGTGGGTGGAGCGGTCGCGGTCAAACGGTGTCGAAGGCGGCCCTTGCAGGCTTCAACGCGGCAATCAGGTCGTCGGCGATGAGGGCGGGGCCTGCGCGCTCTCCCGTTTCGCCATGCAGGAAGGTGGCCATGGCGGCCGCTTGGAAGGGGGGCGCGCCTTGGGCCAGGAAGGCAGCAATGATGCCTGAAAGCACATCGCCGCTGCCGGCCGTTGCCAAAGAAGGCGGAGCGTTGGCGTTGATGGCGACCCGCCCCCCAGGTTCGGCGATGAGTGTGTCAGCGCCTTTGAGGATGACCACGACACCCGCCTTGTCGGCGGCAGCACGGGCGCGATCGATGCGCGGGCCATCCCGGTCGAAGAGGCGCGCGAACTCTCCCTCGTGAGGGGTCAGCACGGTTTGTGTGCCGGCAAGGGCGGTCATGAGGCGTTCGGGGGCGCTTGCGAAGGCCGTGAGCGCGCCGGCGTCGAGCACCGTTGCGGCAGGGGAGGCAAGGGCGGCCTCTGCAAGGGCCGCCGTGGCATCCTCCGGCGGCAGGCCTGGGCCAAGGACGACCGCGTTGTGGCGCGTGTCGGACAACAGGTTCGCAAGGGCATCTGCGCCATCGACCTTGGTCAGCATCACCGTTGTGAGGTGGCAGGCATTCACCATCAGCGCGTCTGGGGGTGAGGCGAGGGTGACGAGGCCTGCGCCGGCCCGCAAGGCCGCCATTGCCGACAAACGCGCTGCACCGGTCGCGGCCATTGGACCGGAGACCGCCACCACATGGCCGCGATCATACTTGTGACCGTCGGCTTTCAGGACAGGTCTGTGGTCGCGCCAAAGGTCGGGCTCGTTCGCAAAGGCCGTTGGGCCGACGGACACCACGGTCTTGTCTTTGATGCCGATATCGGCAACCAACACCCTGCCGCAGTGGCCGCGCCCTGGGTAAAGGAGATGGCCGACGCGCCGCCGACAGAATGTCACCGACCTATGGGCGTTGACGGCGGTGCCAAGGACGGCGCCAGTGCGCCCATCCACCCCGCTCGGCAAGTCGATGGCGAAGACACGGGCGGTCGATGCATTGATGGCCGCAACCAGACGCGCGAAGTCGCCCTCAAGGGGCCTTGCGAGCCCGCCGCCGAAAAGGCCATCCACAATGATGTCGGCGCGTGCAGTCAGCCCTTCGCCAAGGCGGAGCCGCTCGCCCTTGTAGGCGGCGTTTGCGGCCTTTGCGGCGGGGCTGCCGGCATCACCCGCACAGTCGATCAGGCGGGTCTTGAAGCCGCGCGCTTTCAGGACACGGGCGGCTACGAACGCATCCCCCCCGTTGTCGCCAGGCCCCGCCACCACGAGAATTGTGACGCCGAAGGTGATTTCGGCAGCCACGGCATCGGCAACGGCATAGCCTGCCCGCTCCATCAAGGTGGCGATCGGGGTGCCTGCGGCAACGGTCCGCTGGTCCGCCGCGGCCATTTCCTGTGGCGTCAGCAATTCAATCAAACGACCCTCCCGCGCCCCTCAGGCGTACGAATGAACAAAAAATAGGCAAATCGTCTACGGCGCATGCAATTCACCTGCCCGATCTTTCGTCAAATGCCTCTTTTGTCGCGCATGCGGTTGCGTCCGGGTGTTGGCACGCAAGATGCATTTCGGCGGATGCGAAGCGAGCGGCACGGCGGTGACCCAGGCCGCCGAACCAACAAGGTCCAATGAAGAAAATCGAAGCCATCATAAAGCCGTTCAAGCTCGATGAGGTGAAGGAAGCGCTACAGGACGTGGGCTTGCAAGGCATCACGGTGATGGAAGCGCGCGGCTTCGGGCGGCAGAAGGGTCATACCGAACTCTACCGCGGCGCCGAGTACGTGGTGGACTTCCTGCCCAAGGTCAAAATCGAGCTTGTCGTTCCAGACAGCCTTGTCTCGTCGGCGGTGGAGGCCATCCGCACGGCGGCCCAAACCGGGCGCATCGGCGACGGCAAGATCTTCGTCCTTCCCGTCGAGGACGCCATCCGCATTCGTACCGGCGAAGCCGGCGACGAGGCCATCTAACCCAAACCCCATCAAAGCTTCATAGAGAAAAGAGCGAGGCGAATGAGCACTGCGCAAGAGATCCTGAGGGATATTAAAGACAAAGACGTGAAATTCGTCGACCTGCGCTTTACGGATCCGCGCGGCAAAATGCAGCACGTGACCATGGACTGCGGCATTGTCGACGAGGACATGTTCGCCGATGGCGTCATGTTCGACGGCTCGTCCATTGCCGGCTGGAAGGCCATCAACGAGTCCGACATGACGTTGATGCCCGACCCTGAAACCGCCCACATCGACCCCTTCTTCGCACAGACCACGATGGCGGTTTTCTGCGATATTCTGGAGCCGTCCACGGGCGAGGCCTATGGTCGCGATCCCCGCACCACCGCCAAGAAGGCCGAAGCGTACGTGAAGTCGCTCGGCATTGGCGACACGGTGACCATGGGTCCTGAGGCCGAGTTTTTCGTCTTCGACGATGTGCGCTTCAACACCGATCCTTACGACACCGGCTTCCAGCTTGATTCCATCGAGCTGCCGTCCAATGTCGGCACCGAGTATGAGACGGGCAACCTCGGCCACCGTCCGCGCACCAAGGGTGGCTACTTCCCCGTGCCCCCCATCGATTCGGCGCAAGACATGCGCTCCGAGATGCTTTCTGTCATGACCGAAATGGGCGTGACGGTGGAAAAGCACCACCACGAGGTGGGCGCTGCCCAGCACGAGCTTGGCCTGAAGTACGACACCCTCACCCGCATCGCCGACAAGATGCAGATCTACAAATACGTCGTGCACCAGGTGGCGAACGCTTACGGCAAGACCGCAACGTTCATGCCAAAGCCCGTCTTTGGCGACAACGGCACGGGCATGCACGTCCACCAGTCCATCTGGAATGCCGGTCAGCCGCTGTTTGCCGGCAACTTGTATGCCGACCTTTCCGAGATGTGCCTGTTCTACATCGGCGGCATCTTGAAGCACGCCAAGGCCATCAACGCCTTCACCAACCCGTCCACCAACTCCTACAAGCGTCTGGTGCCGGGTTATGAAGCGCCTGTGCTGCTCGCCTACTCTGCGCGCAACCGTTCCGCCTCCTGCCGCATTCCTTATGCGACGAACCCCAAGGGCAAGCGCGTTGAAATTCGCTTCCCTGATCCTTCGGCGAACCCCTACCTCGCCTACACGTCCATGCTGATGGCCGGCCTTGATGGCATCCGCAACCGCATCCACCCCGGCGAGCCCATGGACAAGGATCTTTACGATCTGCCGCCCGAAGAATTGTTCGGCATTCCCACCGTGTCCGGTTCCCTGCGCGAAGCGCTCGAAAGCCTCGACAAGGATCGCGAGTTCCTGAAGGCCGGTGGTGTGATGGATGACGATCAGATCGACGCCTACATGGCGCTGAAGTGGGAAGAGAACGAGCGTTTCGAGCAGACGCCCCACCCCGTCGAGTTCGACCTTTACTACTCCGTCTAGGTCGTTCGCTGCCGCGACTGCCGCGGACGAGAATGAGATACAGCCGCCGCGTCCACTATGGGCGCGGCGGCTTTTTCGTGACGAGGGCCCTTTGCGATCGGTGCCCGTTGCGTGTTCTGCCCTTGCCCCATACACCGGTCAGGTGGGGGCGCCGGCGCATGATCGGGTCGGCAGGAATGGCAGGGAAGGCGGGGCACGTGCACCAACTGGCGTCGATGCCCGCAGTCCCCCATGGCGGCGACCTTGGTGCGGCCGCCGCCCGCTACGCCATCCCCTTAGAGCAGTGGATGGACTGCTCCACAGGCATCAACCCGTGGCCTTATCCGGCAACTCTTTCGTTAGAGCCGCTGACCGTCCTGCCCCAGGCCGACGCTCTTCAGAGGCTGCTGAAGGCGGCCGGCGCCGCCTATGGTCTCAGTGGCGATCAGGCCATTGTGGCAGCCCCTGGGACACAGGCGATCCTCCAGTGGCTGCCCGTCTTATTCCCGGTTCGGACGGTCGCCGTCCTAGGCCCCACCTATGGCGAGCACGCGCGGCTTTGGCGTGCCGTCGCCACTGTGCGCACGGTGGCAAGCCTGGAAGAGGCCGTGGGCGCTGACCTTACCGTGGTGGTCAACCCCAACAACCCTGACGGCAGGATCGTCCCTCCTGCCGACCTTGCCGCCTTTGCCAAGACAAGCGAGGCGGATGGTACCCCACGCCTCATCGTCGACGAGGCTTTTTGCGATGTGGCCCCAGAAGCCAGTGTCGCCGGCGCAAAGGGCACGGTGGTGCTCAAGAGCTTTGGCAAGTTTTTCGGGCTTGCGGGACTGCGCCTTGGCTTTGCCGTCGGTGCCCCGACGTGGACGCAGGCCCTGCAGACAGCGCTCGGCCCCTGGGCGGTGGGCGGATCGGCCCTTGCAACTGGCGCAATGGCCCTTGCCGATACCGCCTGGATTGCCGCCACCCGCAGCCGCCTTGCAAAGGCACGCGCAAGGCTTGACGCGACGCTCACCGCAAACGGGTTGACCGTTGTGGGCGGCACCGACCTTTTTCGTCTGGTGGAGACGGACGAGGCGCAAGCGCTCCACCACCGCCTCGCTTCTGAGGGCATCTGGATCAGGCGGTTTGATGATGCGCCGAACCGCCTGCGCATGGGTCTTCCTGCAGATGAGGCGCGGTTCGCCCAGACCCTGGCGCGGGTCACTTCCGTCGGCGTTTAAGGGATGGGCGCCGTCCCCCTTGCGCTTTTGTTGGACGCGCTGATCGGTGACCCTGACGGTCTGTGGCGCCGGCTGCCGCACCCCGTGGTCTGGTTCGGCCGGTTGATTGCCCACCTTGATGGAGCCCTCAACCGCGGCGGCGCCCGCAAAGCGAGGGGGGCGCTCGCCCTAACCATTGCAGTCGCCGTATTTACTGCCCCTGCGGCGGCGCTTTCGGTGCTCTTCCAGACGTCTGGCGTGTTTGGCCTTGTGCTGGAGGCGGTGCTGGGGAGCGCTCTTATCGCTCACAACAGCCTGCATGTGCATGTGCGTCGGGTGTTGGATGCCCCCGACCTTTCCGCCGCCCGAAAAGCGCTGTCGATGATTGTGGGGCGCGAGACAAAGGACCTCGACCAGGCCGCCATCAGCCGCGCCAATATCGAGACGCTGAGTGAAGGGCTGTGCGACGGCGTCGTGGCGCCGGCTTTCTGGTTCGCCATGGGGGGCCTTGGCGGGCTTGTGGCTTATAAGGTGGTCAACACGGCCGATTCCATGATCGGCCACAAAACCCGCCGCCACAAAAAGTTCGGCTTTGCCGCGGCAAAGGTGGACGACCTCATGAACCTTATCCCAGCCCGCCTGACCGCCCTCTTGACGGCCATGGTCGCACCAAGCCTTTGGGCACACCGTTCCGCCGTTGTGCGCGATGCACGGCGCCACGTCTCCCCCAACGCCGGCTGGGCGGAGGCAGCGTTTGCTTATGCCCTCAACATATCCCTCGGAGGGCCACGCCGTTACGGCAGCCGCGCTGTCGATGGGGTGTGGCTGAACCGTGATGGCACCGCGCCCCAGCCCGGCGACGTGGACCGCGCGCTTTCACTGTCCAAGCGGATCGGCGCATTACAGATTGCCGTCTACGGGCTGGTGGCAACTTCGCTTGCCCTCTTTTGAGCAAGGGCAAGGAGCGCATCTGTGTCGATGGCCGCGCCCAAATGGTCCGCAAGCCGGTCGAGGGTGTCGTCCACCACCCGGTCATAGTGGAGCGAGGAGGGGGTGCCGAGACGGGCCAGAAAGGCCTTGCGAAACGGGTCGGCATTGAAAAGCCCGTGAAGGTAGGCGCCCATGACGCGGCCATCCTGTGAGACGGCGCCATCAGGCCCTTCCTCCAATTGGGCAAGGGGGCGTGATGTGTCGGGCCCCTCGGTCCGCCCCATGTGGATGCGGTAACCCTCCACGGGCGCATCGACCCCTTCAAGGCAGGCCCGCCCCCGCGTCTGGCGGGTGACCTTGGGTGCCAGAAGCCGGGTGGTGACGTTGAGAAGGCCGAGCCCCTCTGTCGCCCCCGCGGGCCCCTCGATGCCATCCTCGTCCACCACCATGCGGCCCAGCATCTGGTAGCCGCCGCAAAGGCCAACCACCCTGCCGCCTCGCCGCACATGGGCCTTGAGGTCAATGTCCCACCCGGCCGTCTTCAGCGCATTGAGATCGGCGATGGTGGATTTGGACCCCGGCAAGAGCACCAGATCGGTATCGGCCGGCAAAGGCTCGCTCAACGAAAGGACGGACAGCGAGACGGACGGCTCCAGCCGCAAAGGGTCGCAATCGTCGAAATTTGCAATGTGCGGAAGGCGCGGCATGACGATCTTGAAGCCTGGCGAGGTCGCTTCGGAGGGAAGGCCCAGCGTGTCCTCGGCAGGCAAACTGTGCGCGGCGTCGAACCAGGGCACGATGCCAAGGCAGGGCCATCCCGTGTTCTCCTCAATGGCCGTTGCGCCGCTGTCAAAAAGGCGCACATCGCCCCTGAACTTGTTGACGAGAAAGCCCTTTACCTGCCGCCTGTCATCCTCGGCAAGGACGCTCGCCGTTCCCACCAGATTGGCAATCACCCCGCCGCGGGAAATGTCGGCGGCAAGCACCACAGGAACGTCAGCGGCAAGGGCAAAGCCCATGTTGGCAATGTCCCCCTCGCGCAGGTTGATCTCCGCAGGGCTGCCGGCGCCTTCGACAATCACAAGGTCGGCGCCCTCGCTCAACCTGCGAAAGCTCTCAAGAACGGGAGCCATGAGTTTGGGTTTGACGGCGGCATAGTCGCGCGCAGCAGCGCTCCTCCATACCCGCCCCTGCACGACAATCTGCGAGCCTGTTTCCGACTGGGGTTTGAGGAGGACAGGGTTCATGTGGACGTTTGCAGGCACCCCTGCCGCCCGCGCCTGGAGCATCTGCGCTCTGCCGATCTCACCGCCATCGGGGGTGGCGGCAGCATTGTTGGACATGTTCTGCGGCTTGAAAGGGCGCACCTTGAGGCCTTGCCGCGCAAACAGCCTGCAAAGGCCTGCCACCAGCAAAGATTTGCCCACATCAGAGCCCGTACCCTGGATCATCACCGCGGCGGCCATTTTTTCACCACATGGAGCGTTGATCAGATTCATCACCGGTTAAGGCCTATCGCGTCATGCCAGAGGTCGCGTCTTCAGACCGAAGCCGGTCGACACAGTGTGGAGTAAATCATGAAAAAGCTTGTTCTTGCCCTGGTGTTGGCCGTGGCGGTCGCCGGGTGCAACTCATCCCGCCAGCAAGATCGCGCCATTGCAGGCGCCGGTGTTGGCGCGGCAACGGGCGCCGTCGTCGGTGCGGTGGCAGGCGGCACACCCGGTGATGCCCTCCTCGGAGGCGCGATCGGCGCCGTTGCAGGGTCCGTCGTCGGTGCCGCCACAACGCCGCCTGAGCGACGCCGACGCCGCTGCGTCAACCGCTTCGGCGACCCCGTCCGCTGCCCCTAAAGCACGATCCGCTCAGTTTGGTTCAAACTGAGCGGATCGCCCGCCAAATCGACGCGCACGACGGCGTAGCCCTGGATTGTGGGCGTCGCGGACGCGTGCACTGCCCCCGCGTGCCCTCCGCTTGAGGATCGACTGTCCCGCAGGTGTTGGATTTCCTTGAACGCGGTGGTCCTCAGTCCGGCGTTGAAGAGCGCGATAGTCCCCAAACCGCCCCCGCTTTCGCGAGACGCCATATCCCGCAAGAAAGCTGGAGACGGGCCTATTGCTCTTTCAGGCGGTCTAGGAGGCGTTCGGCCTGGGGAGCGCAACCCTCAGCGGTGAACCAGGCGAGAAGCGGGCCCGGGTCGCTCGGGTCGAGGTCGGCGGGTGGCGTGGCAAGATCGATCCGGCTGGTGGCCCCGTCGATGGAGACAATCATCGGGCCCGCGTTGGCCACCGTCACAGGCAGATCGAGGATGGCCTCGCCTTCGCTCCAGGTGATGGGACCGATGCGCGCCTCTGTGGTGCGCGCGGAAACCTCAACGCTCGCTGTAGGGTCGCTCCGCCACAGCCGCAAAGGACCGTCCACACAAGCAACCGTTGCATTGGCGCCGACGGACCAGACAGGCTGCTGAAGCCCCAATGTGACGGGAACACTTTCGCGGGAGGCGCCAAGGACCGACGTGCGTCCCTGTCGGCCGACGATCAGCGCCGCGACGGCCAGGACCTGTTCGCCCACATTGCGGCCGCCCGTATCGGTGGCGTTGATGGGACCCTCATGGGGCCCCTCAAGGTCGATCAACGCGCCTGATTGGAGCATGACGCGCAAGCGCTCGCCCCGTCGCAGCGTGATGGCTTTGTCTGAGGCAAACACCGCGCCAGGCTTCAGGCCATCGGCAACGCTTGCCCCGTCAATCACCACCGCTTCGGATGCCAAAGCAGCGCACGAAAGGCCCAACACAAAGACAACACTGATAACAACGCGTTTCATAACAACGTTGTGCCACAGTTGCGGCCGGCGGCTCAAGCAACCGCTCGTAACGCTCAAGCGGTGGTGATGATGTCATCGCGCTTGCCCGCCCGGCTCCTTGCGGCATGAAGGCGGATGAGGCCATCGTCCGGGAATTGCTCGCAAAGCGCTTCGAAGAGGGCGGTGGCTTCGTCCTCGCCGGCTTTGAGAGCCTCGTAGGCGGCGCTGTAGTGTGGATCCTCGCTCGCCACAGGCTCGTAGCACATGACAGGCTCGCGCCGACCTTTGACCAGCACACGGCCGACCGGTCGGAACGCGCCAGATGCGCGCTCGCGCGTGGCAGCGCTGACGAGGACGGTGGTGCCGACGGCGCGGTTGGCGGACTCAAGCCGTGCGGCAACGTTCACCGTGTCGCCGACGGCGGTGTAGTCGAAAAACCGGTTGCCGCCGAAATTGCCCACCACCGCAATCCCTGTGTGGACGCCGACGCGGGTACGCCCGAGGGGAACGCCTTCCTCCCGTCGGCGCGTGCGCTCCTTGTCTGCAAACACGGCAATCTTTCTGGCGCACGCGACGGCGCGCTCGGCATGGTCGCTCTGCACGTCGGGAGCGCCGAAGAAGGCCACCACAGCATCGCCCACCAGCTTGTCCACCGTGCCCTCCGCATCGTGGACGAGGCTGACGATGCCGTCGAGATAGCTGTTGAGGAGCTCTGCCGTACGCTCAGGCTCCAAGGTTTCTGCAAGCGAGGTGAAGCCTTCAAGGTCGGTGAAAAGGTGCGTCACCTCACGCCGCTCGCCGCCGAGGACAGGGTCCGCCTCCGTGTCGATGAGGTTTTGGACAACGCGCGGGCTCACATAACGGCCGAACATGCCTTTCACGCGGATGCGCTCGCGCCTGTCTCGCCGCCAGCGTTGGCCGAGCGCGCCCAAAGCGGCAAGGACGAAGGCAAGGGGCGGTGTCGCGAGCGGCGGAAGCTGGGGTGTGAGGGTGACGATCCCGGCACAAAACGCGCCATAGCCGAGGATGGCGGTCACCCCCACCGCTGCAGCCGGCAGCGGCGCCAACGGTCGCAGAGCTGCCCCCGCGATGGCCGCCAGGAGTGCGGAAAGGGCAATCAGCCAGGCCGGCGGCAGTTGGCGCGACAGGCCGGACAATATCTGGGAGACGATGTGGGCGTGGAGCATGACCCCGGGGATCTCACCCTTGTCGGCGCCCTCAATGGCAATCCTTGGGGTTTGGTGCCTGTCCACCTGTGGCAGCGTGTTGCCGATGAGGACGACCTTGTCCTTGAACCAGGCCTCTGGCAGCTGCTGCACCAGTTTTGCCGAATAGGTGGGAAAGGCGCCCTCAGCGTAAAGGATACGCCCGCGCGGCATGGCGTCTGCCTGACCTGCGGCCGTGGTGAGGGCGAGGGAGAAAGGCGGCGTGCCGTTGCCCAGGGGAAGGTGGCGGACAATCCCGTCCGCCTCGTCGCGCGGCAGGGCGGCGCGGCCACGCGTCCCCGGCCAGCCTTCGGCGAAGGCTGCCTGGGCGGCTGTCAGGCCCTCGTCCTGGCGCGCAGATGCGATCACCACCGGGGCGTTGACCGCGGCGATGGCGTTGCGCAGGCCCTCGTCCTTAGCCGCCTCGGTGGGGCGGGTGAAGAGAAGGTCAACGCCAAGGGCTGCGGGGTCCTTGGCGTCGATGGTGGCGATCAGTTCGGCCAGGAATGCCCTGTCGATGGGGGAGCGTGAGGGAAGGTCGGCCACTGTCTCCTCATCGATGGCAACCACCACCACGTCGGGGTGTGGCGGCGGCGCAGCAAGGCCGAGGACGCGGTCGGCAAGAGGTGCCTCGAAGCGCTGGCCCAACAGGCCGCCCACCACCGCGGCCACCAGAACGATGGCCGTCACCCACGCAAAGGATCGCTTCTTGCGCGGCCTTGCCGGTGGATCTTGCAACGCTGTGGCCGAGGTGCTCATCCCCTCAGCGGCCGCAACGGGTGCCTATTTGATCGCAAAGCGCTTCACGTCGGAAATGGTGCCGTCTTTGTAGGTGAGCTGTACCGACACGCTCTCAGCTCCGGAGGGCACCGCCTGATAAATGTCGGTGTCGTTGCCCGATGCAGTGGCGACCGCGTGCGGGTTGTCCGGGTTGCACGGGGCGAGCTCATAGATCCTGTCCAACTGATCGCCGTCATAGCTGAAGGCGACCGTGTCGATGGCGCAGCGGTAGCTGATGAGGTGGGTGAAGTAGATCAGCATGCGCCCGTCCCACTCGCTGGTGGAAATCCACGCATTGGTGAACTGCTGCAGGATCTGCTTTTGCCCGTCCCGCAGCGCGCTGTGCGGGTCGAACAGCACAGGGAAGGGGCCACGCCGCTCGCCCCTGATGTCGGTGTAAGCGACCATGATGGTCTGCGTGTCCGCATCGGGGTCCACCTCGATGAACTGGCGCGGAAGGGGCTCGCCCGTCTGCGGATTGACGATCCCCGGCATGAAGCCCGTGGAGGTGAGCTCGCCGCCTTCGGCACCTGTGAAGATTTCGCGCACCTGGTCGGCAATGTTGAAGGTGACCGTCCACCCCTGGTTGGAGCGCATGGCGTTGATGTGGACAGGGCTTGCCAGGGCATCGAGGTTGACGGTGGACAGGGCCGCAAGGCGCGTCTCCACATCCTCAATCACATCGGCGGCGGCCTGCTGGTCGATGTAGTATTGGCGCACCCCACCGGCATCGAGCTGCGCCTTGAAGGCTTCCAGTAGCCGGCCCTCTGCAATCTTGTCGGCTGAGGCCTGTGCGCCGAGGCGGGCGGCGGAATGGTCCTCGCTCAAGGCGTGGAGGGCGGGGGCAAATTCAGGGGCCTCCTCCAGAAGGGCCTGGAGGGAGGCGGTGCGCTCCGCCTCAGGCTCAAGGAGCGCGGCAGCGAACCGTGTGGCAATGGCGTTGGAGCCTGCGCTCAAGGAGCGGTAGACCTCGCGCGCCGCCTCGATCCCATCCTCACCCTGAAGGAAGCGCTGAAAACGTAGGTGCGGGTCCACATAAGGCGGGTCGAAAGCAAGGTATTTCAGGTAGTTCTGCCGTGCTTCCTGGTTCTCGCCGCGCAGTTCGTGGAGGCGTGCGTTGGCGTAGAACTCGTGCGCCCTTTGGGGGGCGCTCACCACCTCCGACTGCTCCTGCAGAAGTGCAAAGCGGGTGGTGATGTCCTGCACGGCCCCCGTCGTCTCATCAAGGCGGGAGCGGGCGAGGGCGGTGTAGGCGCCTTCGGGATAGGAATCGATGAAGGTTTTTAGCGCCCCGGCATCCTCGCTGTCCTTCACCGCCGTCCAGGCTTCCACCTCGGGCGACACGTCGGCCGCCTCCTCCGTCTCGGTGAGGCCGGACAGGCCGAACATCGTCTGGGGGGAGAGGATCACCTCGTCCGCCAAAGCGCTTTGGACGAATGGGACCATGGCCCCTTCGGACTGAGCCGCCACGCTGTCGCGGGTGTTGGCGAAGACCTCGTCCGCCGTCTGTCCGGGCACCACCGCTTCGGCGGCAAAGGCGCTCGCGAAGGCGCTGGCGTTGCTCGCCTCATCGGACGCGATGCTGCCTGGGGTGTTGGAAAAAGCAATCAGCGCATTCGGTGGCGTCTCACCCATCAGGACGAAGCCTTGCTCACTGCCTGAGGAGAGGGCATTGGGGCGTGCCGCGTCCAGCACCAAAAGGCTGGGGCCGTCGTGGGCGCGGGCCAAACGGGAGAGGATCCACTCCACCGAAAGGGCCTCGAACTCCGCGTCGGATTTGTCGCGAAGGTCGGCGCCGATGGGGGCGATGTAGTTCTGCCCATCGGCGGCAAACCCCTGGCCCGCGAAATAGATGAGGGCCACCGCGTCCTCTCCGGCGGCCTCGACTGCATCGGTGAAATCGCGCACAGCCACCTTGAGGTCGCGCAGGTCGACGTCGTTGGCACGGGTCACCTCGAAGGTGGCCTGCTCCAGGGCGTCGGCCACCTCATCGGCATCGGACGAGGCACCGGCGACGGCCGGCAGCGCGTCACTTTCATAGGCGCCGTTGGCAATCACCAGCGCGAGACGCTCTTGTGCGAAAGACGGTGCGGCGACAAAAAGCACCGCTGCTGCGACAAAGATGCGGACAAACATACGAACCCTCCCCAAAACGTGCCACGTATCAAAACGATGGTCGCCGCTGAGGCAAGGGGACGCTGAGCGCTGCCATGGCCCATTCTGTTAAGACCGCTATGTCCTGACCGCAGCAAGAGGGGGAATTTCATGACAAGCGCCGTCGTCATCGGGTCGGGATTTGGAGGCATTGCACTTGCCATCCGCCTCCAATCGGCAGGAATTGCCACCACGCTCGTTGAGGGGCGCGACAAATTGGGCGGCCGCGCCTACGTCTACGAGGACGACGGGTTCGTGTTCGACGGTGGGCCGACGGTCATCACCGACCCCACCTGTCTTGAAGAGCTGTTCACGCTCTCAGGGCACCAGCTGTCCGACTTTGTGACCCTCGTGCCTGTCAGCCCGTTCTATCAGCTACGGTGGGAGGATGGGCACACCTTCGACTATGTGAACGACCAGGATGAGCTGGACGCCCAGATCCGCGCCCGCAACCCCAAGGATGTGGACGGCTATCGGCGCTTCTTGGCCTATTCCGAAGCGCTGTTGGAGGAGGGGTACGTCAAGCTCGGTTCCGCGCCGTTTCTGGACTTTAAATCAATGGTGCGCGTGGCGCCTCAGTTGATGAAGCTGCAGAGCTACCGCAACCTTTACGCCAAGGTGGCAAGCTTCATCGAGGATGAGCATCTGCGCCAGGCGTTCTCCTTCCACACCCTTCTTGTGGGCGGCAACCCGTTCTCCACCTCGTCCATCTACGGGCTGATCCATGCGCTGGAGAGGCGTTGGGGGGTGTGGTTCGCCAAGGGCGGGACGGGAGCGCTGGTGCGCGGCCTTTCGGACCTTTTCACCAAGATCGGCGGGACGGTGCGGGTGGGCGAACCTGTGGAGGAGATCGTCATGTCAGGCGATCGGGCCACTGGGGTGCGCCTTCGCTCAGGCGAGATGCTTTCGGCAGACCTGGTGGCCAGCAATGCCGACATTGTCCACACCTACAAGTCGCTCCTTGGCAAGACCGATCGTGGTCAGACCTATGCCAAGAAGCTTGAGGCCAAGCGCTGGTCCAACTCGCTCTTCGTCATCTACTTCGGTCTCGATCGAGAGGTGCCGAACGACCTTGAGCATCACACCGTCTTGTTCGGCCCGCGCTACAAAGGGCTGATCAAAGACATTTTTAAGGGCCCTGACCTGCCTGAGGATTTCTCGCTCTACCTCCACGCACCATCGAAGACGGACGATTCCCTCGCCCCCGCAGGCCACTCCGCCTACTATGTGCTGGCCCCCGTGCCCCATCTTGGCGCGGCCGAGATCGATTGGGCGGTGGAGGGCCCGCGTTACCGCGACAAGATCCTCGATCATCTGGGTGCCACAGCCATCCCGCGCTTGCGCGAGACGCTGGTCACAACCCGCATTCTGACCCCCCAGGGCTTTGCGGACGAGTTGAACTCCCACCTTGGCTCGGCATTTTCGCTGGAGCCGATCCTCACCCAATCGGCCTTCTTCCGCTGCCACAATAGGGACGACAAAATCTCCAATCTTTACCTCGTGGGGGCGGGCACTCACCCCGGCGCCGGCGTGCCAGGGGTCGTGGGGTCGGCAAAGGCCACCGCAGGCCTCATCCTTGAGGATCTGCCGGAGATGGCGGCAGTGGCGGCCCAATAGGCGATGGCCATCATGGCGAACGGTGACGTCGCCTATGCGAAGGCGAGCATTGCCAAGGGCTCGCAGAGCTTTGCGGCTGCCTCGCGCCTTCTCCCGGCCGATGTGCGCGACGATGTGGTGCGCCTTTACGCCTGGTGCCGCCACGCCGACGATGTGATCGACGGGCAGGACCATGGCCACGGCGTCCATGCCGCCGACGACCCTGAAGCGGCACTTGCAGACCTTCGCGCCAAGACGGATGCGGTCCTTGGCGGCATCGTTTTGGGGGAGCCAGTGTTTGATGGGCTGGGCGTTGTTGCCCGCGCCCGCGGTCTGACGCCGCGTCTGTGCCACGACCTGCTGGACGGCTTTCAGATGGATGTGGCAGGCCGCCAATACCGCACCGAGAACGACCTTGCCGAGTACTGCTACGGCGTTGCCGGCGCTGTGGGGGTAATGATGGCGCTCACCATCGGTGTGGAGGCTGAGGACGTCGACACGCTGGACCGCGCCTGCGACCTCGGCCTTGCTTTCCAGATGACCAATATTGCAAGGGACGTCATTGCCGATGCGCTAACGGGACGTGTGTACCTTCCCGCTGACTGGCTTGCCGCAGAAGGGTTGCCCGCAACGCCTGAGGCCGTCGCCGCGCAGGAAAACGCCGCCGCCGTCTTTGCCGCCAGCAACCGCCTTGTGGGCGCTGCCGACCGCTACTACGCCTCGGCCCAGGTGGGGATGGCACGGCTTCCCTTCCGGATCGCTTGGGCAATTGCCGCAGCCGCCTCCGTCTATCGTGAGATCGGCGTGCGTCGGCGCACTGCGGGGCCAGCGGGTCTGACCACCCGCGTGTCCACGGGAACGGCCTTGAAACTGCGTCTCATCGGCCGCAGCGGTGTGTGGGCGGCGCGTCGTGTGGCGCCGGAAAGTGCCCTGTCCCGAGAAGGGCTGTGGAACAGGCCGCCCCGGCCGTGAGGGGCGCGCCTATTTCGCCGCGCCCTCAGCTTGGGTGCTGGGGCGCCGTCCTTTGGGGGCACGCACGCTGGCATATTGCTTCAGCTTCTCGCTGAGGTGGGCCACCGGCGGGGCATACAAAAAGCCAAACGACACGCACCCGTCCCGCCCGTCCACAGCGTGGTGCAGCTTGTGGGCCTGCACCAGGCGTTTCAGGTAGCCGTGCCTTGCCACGAAGCGGAAGGGCCAGCGCTGGTGCACGAGACCATCGTGCACGATGAAGTACAAAATACCGTAGATCATCATGCCGATGCCCACCTGGCGTAGCGGCCAAACGCCCAAAATGCCCGCCGCAATCAACCCGCCCGACAGGACGGTGAAAACGATGGCGTAAAGATCGTTGCGCTCAAAGGTGTGGTCGTGGGGTTCGTGATGGGATTTGTGCCAGCCCCAGCCCAGCGGCCCGTGCATCACCCAGCGGTGGGTCGAGTAGGCAACGGCTTCCATCACGGCCACGGTGGCCAAGACGACAGCAACATTCACTAGGAGATCCAAGACGCCCTCCACACGTCGACGCCCCGTCAAAGGGCTCCATCACACGCTTTAGCGGGCGTTGGAGAGCGGCGTTGGTGCCGTTACCCCTTTCTGCGCCCGCCGCACAACCGGCAACCGCCACCAAGGGGTGGTCGGCGACAGGTGATGCTCGTGATGATACCCAAAATGGAAGCACGTAAAGAGGGAGACAAGCCAGGGAAAATCGTCGGTACGGGAATTGTGGTGGTCGGCGAAGTCGCCCGCCTCCAGTCTGTGCGGGCGATAGGTGCCGAAATAAAACAGTTGGATGGCAGAAAGCACAGACGGAAGGGCGTAAAACGCCAGGACATTGACGATCGGCGGACCGAGGACAAGCACGTATGCCACCATCACAAAGCCGAGGATGAAAAACTCCCGCCAGCCGAAATAGTGGCGCATGAAGCGGAAAAACCACGGCAGGAACGAGGTGGGGTGGTCAGGATCGAAGTCAGGATCCTCCGCCGAGCCAGGGCGCCTATGGTGCCTGTGATGCTCGGGCAAAAGCTTGTCATAGGAAAATGCGGCGTAAAGAAACAGCGCGAGCCGCCCGAACGTCCTGTTCACCACCGGCCGGCCAGGCGCCAGCGAGCCATGCATACAGTCATGGGCGACAATGAAAAGGCCCACGAACAGCCACGTCTCCACGGCAATCAGTGCCACGGCCACCCACAAGGACGTGACGCTCCAGTCGATCAGGAAGACTGCGGCAATGTGCACACCCACAAAGGCGGCGAAGATGGCGAGCGCCAAAGCGACCCCAATCACCGTCTGGCGGGAGCGTTGCGCTTCACGCAAGGCAAGATCTTGAGCGTCCAAGTGTCCCCCAACAGGTGAAAGCGACGTTCACTGCCTTATATACGAGACTTGTAGGGTTTCGGGTCTATGACAAAAAGACTGATCATCGCAGGCGGCGGATTGTCGGGTGTGTTGGCGGCGACGGCTTTTGTCCGTTCCCGGCCCGACGTGGACCTGACCGTGATCGAGGCGGGGCCCACACTCGGCGGCGATCACACGTGGAGTTTTTACCAAACCGACCTACAGGGCGAGGCGGAGTCGCTGGTGACCCCGTTTGTGCGCCACCAATGGTCAGGCTACCAGACCCGCTTCCAGGATTTCTCGCGGGACTTCTCCACAGGCTACAGGACCGTCTTCAGCGCCGACCTTCACCGCGTCGCCATGGGGATGCTGGGCGATCGCGTGCGCCTCAACGCCCCGGTGGCCGACCTTGACGCCCATGGCGTGACCCTTGAGGGGGGCGAGCGACTGGAGGCTGACGCCGTCATCGATGCGCGCGGCGCCCGCAAGCTCGATGGTGTTGTGCTGCGCTGGCAGAAATTTTTGGGGCAGGAGGTGCGTCTGACCGCGCCCCACGGTCTGTCCCACCCCACCATCATGGATGCGGTGGTGCCGCAGATCGACGGCTACCGCTTCGTCTACCTGCTGCCTTACGAAGCCGACACCCTCCTCATCGAAGACACGTACTATAGCGAAGGCCCGCAAGTGGAGCCGGAAATCCTGCGCCAGCGCGTGACCGATTATGCCGCTGGCCGGGGGTGGACCATCAAGGAGGTCATCCGCGAAGAAAAGGGCGCGCTGCCTTTGCTGCTGGGCGGTGACTTCAACACCATGTGGGCCTGTGCAGCGCCTGAGGGCGGCGCGGTCCCCATCGGACTGCGGGCAGGGCTCTTCCACGCGGTGACAGGTTACTCCTTGCCGGTGTCTGCCCGCGCTGCAGTGGCCCTTTCGTCATTGGAAGGGCCTTTGACGACAGAGCACCTGCGCGAGGCGGTGGAAAAGCTCGCCCGCAAGCACTTCGCGGGGTCGAAGTTCAATCGCCTCCTCAACCGCCTTTTGTTCCTCGCCGGCCGGCCGGAAAATCGTCACCAGGTGTTGGCGCGCTTCCACCGTCTGCCCCAGCCTCTGATCGAGCGCTTTTATGCAGGTCAGACCCCGCGGTCGGACATGATCAGGATCCTTGTGGGAAAACCGCCTGTGCCGTTTTTTCAGGCGGTGAAAGTGGTGCCCGAGAGCGCCGCCATGTCGCCGCGCTGATCGAGGCTTTCGTACGCGTCCCATTGGGCCTTACCAAGCCGTCGGGCCGATGTTTTCACGCAGTCTGGGTGAGGCGCGGCGTCTTCAATGCAGCCTTCGCGGCGCGAGCAGTGCGTCGTCCCTGCTGGGCCGCAGCGATGATGGCTGAGGCTGCGCGATCTGCGCCACGTTCGGCGCGCATGGCAGCACCGGCTTGCGCAACGCGCAGGCGCATCGCTCCGTCCGCGCAAAGGTGGCGGACGGTGCGGGCGGCGGACGGACCGAAACGCCAACTGGGGATCACCTTGGCGACGCCGGCACGGGCTGCACGGGCGCAATTGTCAGGCTGATCGTGCGCAAAAGGCACCAGGAGCATCGGCGCGCCCGAGGTGAGCGCAAGGGCAATGGTGCCGATGCCACCCTGATGGACCACCACCTGCGCATGGGGGAAGACATCCTGATAAGGCGCTTTCACGGCGGCAAGGATGCTCTCGTGCTGAGGTAGACCCTCAAGATTTTCCGGCCGACCGACCAGCAGGAGGGCGCGCATTTTAAGCCGCCGGGCCATCGTCACGCCGTGCCTGAAGAAGGCGTGCGCTGTGTGGGACGAGGCCGAGCCGAGGGTGAACACAAGCGGGCGCTCGCCCGCTGACAGGAAGGCGGCAACCTCATCGTCGAGCTGGCCGCCGCCGGTCTGAAGGACCTGGCCGGTTTGGATTGTGTTGCGCGGCGCGTCCTGCGGGACGGTGCCGAACAGCGGCGAGTAGAGTGCTAAAACGCCGTCAGGGGAATGTTGGCCGCCGAAAACCGGGTGGTCATGATACTCACCCAGCCCCTGATCCCTGCGGTAGGTGGCAAGGGGTTCGGCCCAGGACTGAAGCGCCGTACGGGCGCCCTGGAGCATCCACGCATTGTAGTCGACCCGGCCTCTAAACAGGGGCAGGAGCGGGAGTTTGGGCGGGTCGTAGGCGCTGTAGAACATGGCAGGCTGAAACGCTGTCGAGCGCCAGGGAATGCCTGTGCGGGCCGCAACGATGGGTGCGGCCAACGCCAGTGTGACGCTGACCAAAATGTCTGCATCCTCGACCGCGGCCGTGAGGTCCTCATCGCTCTGGGCGATGGCGGGTATCAAATGCTCTTTGTAGACAAAGCCCGGGCCGCGCCATTTGTTCATGTAGCGGCTATGGAAGGATGGGTCGGACGGTCTGTCGGGGCGCATGGGCGCAAAATCGAGGCCCGCAGCGGCAACGGCGCCCCCATGGCAGGGGTGGGTTGCAACGCTGACCCTGTGGCCGCGCCCCACAAGCACCTTCCCGATCTCCAGGAACGGCACAAGGTCTCCCAATGAGCCGTGGCTGGCGAAAACGACTTTCACGCCCGATCCCTCATGACTTCCCATGGCGAACGGCCAGGCAGGCCGCGGGAACACCGGCTGACGAGGGCGCTACGTCCTGACCTCTGGGAACCAGCTGGTGTCTATCTTCGTCGGGCGGTTGTACTCGCACGCTTCACGCAGCCGCGCCAGGTCCAGAAGCATGACGCGGTTGCCTTGCCGTCGGATCAATCTGTCACGCTCGATCCGCGCGATGGTCTTGGACACATAGACGTTGGTGAGGCCGAGGAGGTCGGCGATATCGGTCTGCGTCAAAGGCAGGCGGAATCCCTCGTCCACATCGGAAACGGTGAGGCGCAGCCGATCACTGATCTCAAGCAGCAGGTAGCAGATGCGCTCATAGGCGCTGAAGCGGCCCACCGCGCGGATCCGCTCCAACAGCTTTGCCGCCTCTTGCACTGTCATGGAAAACAACAGCGCCGTCAGCCTTGGCGAGGTGGAAAAGATCGGCTCCAGCCCAGACTTTGGAAACGGGCACAACACCGCTGTCGTCAGGCATTTGATGTCGTGGTTGGCGCGCAGAAGCGCTGTCTCGGACAGATCCACAATGTCGCCCGGGAAGAAGATGCGCAGGATCTGCCGGCGCCCATCCTCCATGATGGAGAACGAGCACAGCCATCCGGTTTTCACCACATAAAACTCTTCGATGGACTGTCCGGCGCGGCGAACCAGTTGATCCTTGCGGTAGGAACGTTCGTTTTTTTCCAGCTCACGTAACAACGCTTCGTCGCCCGGTGGCAGGTCGGCGTAGGCACCCAGTTTCTTCACAAGGCAACTATCGGTCATTGTGGCGCGGGCACCTTTCTTGCGGCCTCCGGCAGCGCAAATTGGTGCCGAAAAGCCTGGAGTTCAGGTAGGTTAAAGGGCTGTGACACCCTGTTCGCCATTGCATACCCAATCCCGCGTCAGAGCGAAATGCCTGTTGTGGGCATTGGCACCGTGCAACCCTTGAGCCAGGCGTCCTCGGCATAACACGCGGCTGTTGGAATGCATGGGCCAGCAAGCGTTCCAAACGGGACAAAGGTTGTATACCGCCTGGAGGCGAGGTCTGTGTGTCCGGCGGTCCAGGGGGACTGATGCTTTCGTTGCGCGGTGACAGGCGCTAGACCATCCTGCGTCCGCGAGAGCGCGGGATGCTTTGGACGTGTTACGGCCATCGGCGAGGGCTGACAGGTCGGCAAGGATGGCGATGGCAGGGGAAAGACCATGGTAAGGGCGATCACCGCCAGCGCGATTTCGACGGCAATTCTGTCAGCGCTGATCTACGCCAACATGCAGATGGGCTTTCTGCCGAGCGTTGACATCATCGGTGAGGTGCGCGGCTTCAACGGGCGCCTCGGCTTTCCGGCCAGCGAGGAGGCGGCGTGGCTGACCCATGCGCTGATCGGCGTGTTGATTTACGGCATCACGTTTTCCGCGTTGCGGCCGATTCTGCCTGGCCGATCGGTGATGCAGGGTGCCGCCTTCGGCATTATCACCTGGCTTGTGATGATGGTGTTCTTCATGCCCTTGGCCGGCCATGAGGTGTTCGCTCAGGACCTTGGCGGGCTGATGATCGGGACCACGCTGGCGATGCACCTTTTGTTCGGCATCTTTCTCAGCATCACCTACAGCGCCCTGTCCGACCGCGAGGACTGACGGGGTTTGCGACCCGCTTCAACGCGGGTCGGCTGTGCGGGCTGGAAACATCGCATCAAGGCTTGCAGCGCCGATGATGCGGCCAGGGCCTTTGAAGCTTTCCTCCTGGGCAATCACCATGCAGCCGAGGAGGGCATGCCGCTCCTGATCGGCAAGGGGCAGGTCAAGGGTCAACGCCTCGCCCTTCTTCCACATGCCGATGGGTCTGATGTGCCGCACAACGTTGTGATAGGTGAGCTTGCGGCCGCGGTTTTCGCCGCTTGCCACAGGCACCGTCACCTCCTTTTCCACCACGAGGAGCCAGAGCGAGGCCTTCTCCGCCTCAATCTCCGTCTCAGGGATGGAAACCGACAGGACGCCCCCTGAAGCGGCGAGCGAAATGGGCAAAGGCAGGCCTTTGCTGCGCCGGATCGACTGGCGGATTGCGGCCCTGTCGCTCCCCAAAATGGACGTCTTGCCGTTCACCACCAATTGCGGGGTAAAGACGTCCCTGTCGCCGCGGGAGACGGAGTAGGCGATCTGCCGCTTGGTCAGATCGTCGGAGGCAAGGGTGTCGGCCCAGCCCAGAAAGTCCCACAGTTTGACGGGCATTGTCACGGCAATCACGCCGGGGCGCTCGGCAAACTCACCGATCAGGCGGTCAGCGGCAGGACAGGACGCGCAGCCCTGGCTGGTAAAGAGCTCCAGGAACGCGCGGGGCTTCTCGGCCGCCATGGTTGGGATGGCTTGGCCGGTCCAGACCAGGGCCACCGTCAGGGCGATCAGGACGCGGTTCACGGCGTCGCTCCTTGCATAGTCACGTTGCCTTTGGTGTAGGCGCTCGCCCGGTCCAAGGCCAATCAAGCGGCGGTGACGGGTACGTCATCTGGGTCGCATCATGCGCCCCTGCGGGCCCGACTGGTCGCCGTCGGGCGGATTTTGGAACGGGCCGCCCGGCTCTCTCTCCTGGTTCAAAGCCCAGCTGACGGAAGGGAAGGCAAGGTCATCCCAAGGCACATCCTTGTCGTCGAAGAGTGCGACGGCTTGGCTCTCCTCTCCAGGCGCAAAGGCGGGTTGGGCGAGGCGGGCACGGAAGATGAGCTGCACCTGTCCCAGCCGTCTGATCGTGTACACGGCGAGCAGCCCATCGATGACGATATCGGCCGTTGCCTCCTCGTACGCTTCGCGCCTGGCGCCTTCTTCAGGGGTTTCCCCGTGCTCCATATAGCCGGCCGGCAGCGTCCACTTGCCGCGCGAGGGATTGATGTCGCGCCGGCACAACAGGACGCCGCCGCCAACACGCACAACGGCGCCGACGACGATTTTCGGGTTGTCGTAGGCGACGAAGCCGCAGCGGGCGCAGACGGCCCGTTCGTGGGTGTCGCCGAGAGGGGTCTGGCGGACGAAGTCCGGCGTCACGAGGCAGCGGCCGCCGCGTTTTCGTCCAAAAGTGTCTTGAGGGTGGCGCCGAATTGGCCACCCAGAACCTCTTGGGTCAACACGCCAACGTGTTTGGCACGGATCACGCCCTCGGTGTCGACAATGAAAGTCTCAGGCACGCCGTAAACGCCCCATTCGATGGCGCGGCGCCCGTCCGGGTCGACGCCCACAACGTCGTAAGGGTTGCCCAGCTCGGCGAGGAAACGCTCGGCCGCACTCTGCTGGTCCTTATAGTTGAGGCCGACGATGTTGAGCCCATCCCGCTCGGACAAGGCCATCAGCAACGGGTGCTCCACACGGCACGGCCCGCACCAGGAGGCAAAGACGTTCACGAGGCTGACCTTGCCCTTGAGCGACTGGGGGTCGAAGCCAGGCGCAGAGGCGTTCAATTCAGGAAAGGCCACATTGGGTACGGTGCGGTCGATGAGGGCCGAGGGCACCACGGAACGGTCCGCCCCATCCGTCACACGGAAGGCGAAGAGGCCGGCCAGCACAGCAAAGGCGATGAGGGGGAGGGAGAGGAGGAGGCGCTTGGTCACCGTGTCATCTCCTGTCAGTGCCTGAGGCGCGTTCAGCCCGTCTGAGGGCTGCACGTGCGGAGCGTCTGTCGAGCACCGCCCAGGCGATCAGCCCTGCGATGGTCCCAAAACCGATCGCGTAGGCGGAGATCACGAACGCGGCGTACTGGCCCGTCATGCCGACCCCCGCGCGGTGCGAAGCCGCAAGGCGCGTGCACGCCGGCGCATCAACTCCGTGCGCATGGCCGTCAGGTGCAGCGTTGCAAACAGGAGCATGTACGCCACCGCCATGATGAGGAGGGGTGTCAGCATGGAGGAATGGATGGTGGGCCCGTCGAAGCGGAACACGCTGGCCGGCTGGTGCAGTGTGTTCCACCAATCCACCGAGAACTTGATGATGGGAATGTTGATGACGCCCACGAGGATGACGATGGCCGTTACCCTTGCGGCCCGTGATGGCTCGTCGATGGCGCGCCACAGGGCAATCAGCCCCAGATACATGAAGAACAGGATCAGCATGGAGGTGAGCCGCGCGTCCCACACCCACCAGGCGCCCCACATGGGTTTGCCCCAGACCGCGCCCGTCGCCAGCGCCATGAAGGTGAACGCTGCACCGAGGGGCGCTGCGGCCTTGGCCGACACATCCGCCAACGGGTGGCGCCAGACGAGGGTGCCGATGGCCGCAAAGGTCATCACCACGTAGCCGAAAAGGGCAAGCCAGGCGGACGGCACATGCACGTACATGATGCGCACCGTCGCGCCTTGCTGATAATCTTCGGGCGAGGCCCACAGCGCGAAGTAGAGCCCCACCGCAAAGGCGACGACCGTTGCGCCAGCAAGCCAGGGGATCGCCCGGTCGGCAATGCGCCCGAACCGTCCTGGATTGACGATGGATGCCGGCGCTGGGGCCGATGAGGTCGTCGACATGAAAGGCCTCCCGTACGCAAACTAGGCACGATCGCGCTGGTGCGAAAGCGCTATTCGATCTCCCGCAGTGCCGCAGCGGCTGCCAGAGGGCAAACGACGCCTGCAACAAGGCTGAGGGCGCCCAGAAGCGCAAGGGGCGCGGAAGGGCTGCGTCCTGCCACGGTCGCCTCAATCACCGCCACGCCAAAGATCAAAATGGGGATCGATAGGGGCAGCACCAAAATGGCGATGAGCACGCCTGCGCGACGAAGCGACACGGCCACAGCCGCCCCCACGGCCCCGATCAGCGCCAGACCCGGCGTGCCGATGAGGAACGTCAGCGCTGTAACGGCCAGCACCTCAATGTCCATGTTGAGGAGGATCGCCGCAAAGGGGGTGGCGAGGATGAGGGGGAGGGCCGCCGCGGTCCAGTGGGCGGCCGCCTTTGCCAGCACCACAAGCTCCAAAGGGGTGCCCCCGAGGCGCAGTTGGTCGAGCGTGCCGTCCTCCTGGTCGGACTGGAAGAGCCGTTCCAGCCCGAGGAGAAGGGCAAGGAGGACCGCAATCCACAACAAAGCGGGGCCGAGACGCGACAGGAGCGGCAAGTCAGGTCCCAGCGCAAACGGTGCGACGGCGGTGACGGCAAGGTAGAAGATGACGCCGACGGGGCCGCCGCCCCCGGCACTCCAGGCAAGGCGCACATCGCGAAGGTAAAGGGCGGCAAGGCTCACGCGGCTAGCGACAGCTCGGCCGGGTCGGCAAGGCCGATAGGCTCGTGTGTGGCTGCGACAATGAGACCACCGCCCGCAAGATGGTCCGCCATGATGGTGGCAAACGCCGCCCGCGAGGCCGTATCGAGGCCGGCCGTCGGCTCGTCGAGGAGCCAGATGGGTCGTGGCGCCGACAACAGGCGCGACAGGGCAAGGCGGCGCCGCTGGCCCTGTGACAGGAAGCCTGCCGACACCTCCGCAAGGTGGGACAGGGCGACGGCCTCAAGACCCTCAAATGCCGCCTCCTCGGCCGCCTCACCCCTGAGGCCACGAAACCAGCGGACCCAGAAAACGGCGTTGGAAAGCACGGTTTCCTGCGGCTTGACGGCGTCGAGATGGGCGACCACATGCAAAGCGCGGATGCGATCGTCTTCCCAGCCTTCAAGCGTCACTGAGCCTTCAGCGACCGGTGTGTGGCCGGCGATCGCCCGCAAGAGCGTCGATTTGCCGGCACCGTTCGGACCCGTCACCGTCAAGGCATGGCCTGCGGGAAGATGGAAGGACACGCCGTCGAGCACCCGCCGCTCACCGCGATCGACCACCAGTCTGTCCAACCGCAGGCCTTTCACAATGGACAAAGTCTAAAAATCGGCGGTGCGCCGTCTTGATCGGCGGGAGAATTGGGCGTTGATAGCGGCAAAAGTTGTCTTCCAACCAAGGGGTTTACGCCGTGGCCCGCTCGCTCGATAGCTTCAAAGCCCGCACTGAGCTCACCGTTGACGGTAAGAGCTATACCATTTTCGACCTCAAGGCCGCGGAGCGCAACGGGCTTGACGGGATATCCCGCTTGCCGATGTCGCTCAAGGTGCTGCTTGAGAACCTGCTTCGCTTCGAGGACGGGTCCACCGTCACCGCCGATGACATTCGCGCCGTCGCCACCTGGGTGAAGGACCGCCGCTCCGACCGCGAAATCGCCTACCGCCCCGCCCGCGTCCTCATGCAGGACTTTACCGGCGTGCCGGCCGTGGTGGACCTTGCGGCCATGCGCGATGCCTCCAAGACCCTTGGCGCCGACCCGCGCAAGATCAACCCATTGGTGCCCGTCGACCTCGTCATCGATCACTCGGTGATGGTGGACTATTTCGGCACCCGCAACAGCTTTAAACAGAACGTCGACCTTGAGTATCAACGCAACGGCGAGCGCTATGAATTTTTGCGCTGGGGCCAGAGCGCGTTCGACAACTTCCGCGTGGTGCCCCCAGGCACGGGCATCTGCCACCAGGTGAACCTTGAATACCTGGCGCAGACCGTGTGGACGCGCGAAGAGGACGGCGAAACCTTCGCCTTCCCCGACACGCTGGTCGGCACCGACAGCCACACCACGATGGTGAATGGTCTTGCCGTGCTCGGCTGGGGCGTCGGCGGCATCGAGGCGGAAGCGGCCATGCTCGGCCAGCCCATCTCCATGCTGATCCCCGAGGTGGTCGGCTTCAAGCTGACAGGCACCTTGCCTGAGGGGATGACCGCCACGGACCTTGTCTTGACCGTCACCCAGATGCTGCGTGCCAAGGGCGTCGTGGGGAAGTTCGTGGAATTTTTCGGCCCAGGCCTGTCCGCCCTCTCGCTGGAAGATTGCGCGACAATTGCCAACATGGCGCCCGAATATGGGGCGACCTGCGGCTTCTTCCCCATCGACAGCGACACGCTGCGCTACCTCTCCGCCACCGGCCGCGACCCGCACAGGGTGGCGCTGGTGGAGGCCTACGCCCGCCACAACGGCTTTTACCGCGAAGACGATGCGGCCGACCCCGTCTTCACCGACACGCTGGAACTCGACCTTGGGACCGTGGTGCCCTCCATCGCAGGCCCCAAGCGTCCGCAGGACCGCGTGGCGCTGAGCGATGCGGCCGCCGCCTTTCCGGATGCCGTCGCCGCCATCAAAGGCGGCAGCAAGGCAAAGGCCCCCGCTGACGCTGCAGAGGCCCGCTTCATGGCCGAAGGCGGGCAACAGCTCCAGGACGGCTTCACCGTGGAAGGGCAGGACTACAACCTCCACGATGGTGACGTGGTGATTGCCGCCATCACCTCCTGCACCAACACCTCCAACCCCTCAGTGCTGATTGCGGCGGGCCTTGTCGCCCGCAACGCCCGCCAGAAGGGGCTGACCGTCAAGCCGTGGGTGAAGACCTCGCTCGCGCCAGGCAGCCAGGTGGTGACGGACTATCTTGAGAAGACGGGCCTTCAGGACGATCTCGACGCCATGGGGTTCGACCTTGTGGGCTATGGCTGCACCACCTGCATCGGCAACTCGGGCCCGCTTCCTGAAGAAATCTCAAAGACCATCAACGAGAACGACCTCGTCGCCGTCTCCGTCCTGTCCGGCAACCGCAACTTCGAGGGTCGCGTCAATCCTGACGTGAGGGCCAACTACCTGGCCTCGCCCCCTCTGGTGGTGGCCTACGCCATCCTCGGCACCATGACGAAGGACATCACCACAGAACCATTGGGCAACGACCAGGACGGCAACCCCGTCTACCTGAAGGATCTGTGGCCCACCTCACAGGAGGTGGCGGAGCTTGTGCGCAGCTCCATCAACGAAGACATGTTCCGCGAGCGTTACTCGGACGTCTTCAAGGGCGATGAGAACTGGCAGACCATTGAGACCTCGGGTGGCCTCACCTACTCCTGGCCGCTATCGTCCACCTACGTGCGCAACCCGCCCTATTTCGAGGGCATGTCCATGGACCCCGAGCCCATCACGGACGTTGAGAATGCGCGCATCCTGGCGCTGTTCCAGGACTCCATCACCACCGACCACATCTCCCCTGCAGGGGCCATCAAGCCGGCCTCGCCTGCAGGCTCCTACCTGTCGGAGCATCAGGTGGGTGTGCGCGACTTCAACTCCTACGGGTCGCGCCGCGGCAACCACGAGGTGATGATGCGCGGCACCTTCGGCAACATCCGCATCAAGAACCAGATGGTGGCGGGCGTTGAAGGGGGCGTGACCTACCATCAGCCCTCAGGCGAGGAGATGCCCATCTACGATGCGGCCATGCGCTATGAGGCCGAGGGCGTGCCCCTTGTGGTGTTCGCCGGCAAGGAATACGGCACAGGTTCCTCCCGCGACTGGGCGGCCAAGGGCACCCGCCTTCTTGGCGTGCGGGCTGTGATTGCCGAGAGTTTTGAGCGCATCCACCGCTCCAACCTCGTGGGCATGGGCGTCCTGCCGCTGGTCTTCACCGAAGGGGACACGTGGGATGGGCTTGGCATCACAGGCAAGGAAACCGTCACCATCCGCGGCCTTGCGGATCTGAAACCCCGCCAGACGCTGACCGCCGACATCACCTTCGAGGACGGCAGCACCAAGACCATCACCTTGCTGGTGAGGGTCGATACCGCGGACGAGCTTGCCTACTACAACAATGGCGGGATCTTGCACTACGTGCTGCGCGGTCTGGCCCGAGAGGGCGACACGCCTCTCGCAGCCTGATGGCCGGCAAGTGCGCGGGGGCCTTGCTCCCGCGCCCCGTCCTGCTTTGAGGCTTTGGTGTTCTGATCAAGGTGCGTGATGCGTCAACTGGACTGGCCGCCCCTTTGGACCCTTGCCCATATGGCCGCCGCCTCACTGTTGGGGTGGATCTGGGCACCTTTGGGGCCCGAGGCGGCCATTATCGGCTGGGCGTTAATTGGCGCCTCCGTCGGCCTTGCGATTTGGGCCGCTCTTGTGATGCATCGAGCGAAGACGACGGTCATCCCAGGCCGCCCGCCGGCAGCTTTGGTGGAAACGGGACCCTTTAAGAAAACACGCAATCCCATATACCTCGCAGACCTTGGCATTTTGGCCGGCTGGTGCTGGGTGATGGAGCAGCCGCTCGGCATCCTCCTCCTGTTTCCCCTGCAATGGGTGCTGCAGAACCGCTTCGTCCTTCCCGAAGAAGCGGCTCTGCGCGCCGCGTTCGGCGAGGCTTTCGACGCCTATTGTGCGCGTGTGCCGCGCTGGGTGTGACCGGCCCTAGAGGATCATGTCCACATCGCTGAGGTTTTGGAGGGCAAAGTCCGCCAGAACCAGCTTATCGCCGCTGCCGAAATTGATGATCACGTCATCACCCTTCTGGCGGGCAAGGTCTTCCACCTCACCCCTGTCGGCAAAGCCAAAGTCCGACAGGTCCAGCGTGTCGCGGGTCCTGTGAAAGTCGGTGACGATGTCGCGCTTGCCGCCCGCCTCCATGACGACTGTGTCGCGCCCGCCGCCTGTTTCGATGGTGTCGCGCCCGCGCCCACCGTCGAGGGTGTCGTTGCCCCGCCCGCCGCTCAGAATGTCGCGGCCGGTGTCGCCATTCACCTCATCGTTGCCGCGGCTGCCTGAGACGACGTCGTTGCCCGACCCGCCGGACACGGTATCGTTGCCTGAACCGCCCTCCACAGTGTCGTTGCCGATATTGCCATCGACGACGTCGTTCCCCTTGCCGCCATCGAGGCTGTCCTGGCCGCCGTCGCCCTCGAACACCAAGAGCGCATCGGCGCTCAAGGGGCCGTGGTCGCCATAGATCACATCGTCGCCGCGGCCGCCGTCGATGGTGTCGTTGCCCGCCTGAAGCGTCCCAAGAGGGCCGGGGGACAGGATGTCGCCTGCCACGGTGTCGTTGCCGCCGCCGGCCTCGATGAGGTCGTCGCCGCCGATCAGGACGCCGCCTGTGCCTTCGGCGAAGAGCACGTCACCGGTGATCGTCTCATCGCCGTCGCCGCCACGGATGGTGTCGTCGCCGCCCGTCACGTGGGTGAGACCGTTCATCAGCCCCACGTCCCCTGCAATGGTGCCCCGCGAGGGGCTTCCTGCTTCCATCAGGTCGTTGCCGGCCACAAGGCTGGTGACGCGCGGGCTGTCGGCGGCATTGACCATGACGACCACGTCACCGATGGCCGACGAGCGTGCGCTGGTGTGGGAGAAGGCCATCGTGTCATCGCCGCCGACGGCCGACATGCGGTCCCTCATGGTGCCGATGTCGCCGACGAGAAGCTGGCCGACGTCGGTCTCATCGGCGGTCAGCGTGTCGTTGCCGGCCACATAGTGCCCGACCTCGTTGTCCCGCGGCGCCTCGAACAGGAAGGCATCGCCGTAAACGTCGAACACGGTGTCGCCGATGAGGAAGGTGTCGTCGCCGCCTGTGTCGGTGACGCTGCCTGGGCTGAACGGGGAGGTGGCGCCGTTGAGGTCGTCGCCGAATAGGCGGTGCCCGTCGCGGATGCCTTCCGCCTTGGTCAGCTCCGATGCATCGAAGAAATCATCACCGTGCAACACCACGTTCCAGAAGCGCTGCGGGCCGAGGCCGACGAAGCCCACAGGGGCGAAAAAGCCGGTGATGATCACGTCCGCGGTCGTCCCGGCGCCGCCTGTGCTTGAGATAGCAATGTCGTCCATCGTGCCCTGAACGGGGACGCGGTCTGGGCTGTAAGTGAAGCCTGTGCCGCCGATATCGACCCTGCGGCCATCCTCGGCGTCGTAAACAAATCCCTGGGGCAATGTCACCACAGGCGTCTTGATGGCGACCATGGCAGGGTCCGTCATGTCGACGGGGCCGCCTTTGGCAAAGTACGTCAGATTGGCCACGATCCTCGTCCTCCATGTGTCGAGCGATCAGGTGGCGTCGTGGGATCCTTGCCTCCGCTCGTGTGGGCGTGGCGAAACATTCGGCCACTTCGCCCAGGGACGATCTAAGCGGCGCTCACGTCAGCGTGAGTGACAGCGGTCACAGGCTTGCGGGAAGCGGTTCGAAGGCTCAGGCGCTCTCGCGCAGCTCCTCGGCGGCCTCAAGGTTCACAGAGACCAGCTGGCTGACGCCCTTTTCCACCATCGTCACACCGTAGAGGCGGTGCATGCGCGCCATGGTGATGGGGTTGTGGGTGATGATCATGAAGCGCGTGTCGGTGACCCGCGTCATCTCATCCAACAGGGCGCAGAAGCGCTCGACGTTGGCATCATCCAAGGGGGCGTCGATCTCATCGAGGACGCAGATGGGCGCAGGATTGGTGAGGAAGACGGCAAAGATCAATGCCGTTGCCGTCAGCGTCTGCTCGCCACCCGACAGGAGGGAGAGGACCTGCGGCTTCTTGCCGGGTGGGCGGGCGAGGATATCGAGCCCTGCGTCCAGGGGATCTTCGGCCTCCGTCAGCTGAAGGGAGGCCTCACCACCATTGAAGAGGTGGGTGAAGAGGCGCTGGAACTGCGCATTCACGGTGTCGAAGGAGGCCAGAAGCCGCTCGCGCGCTTCCTTGTTGAGTTCGCGGATGCCAACGCGCAGCGTTTCGATGGCTGCCAGGAGATCGTCCCGCTCGGCCAGCATGGTGCCGCGGCGCTCTTCGATCTCGGCAAGTTCGTCCTCGGCGCAAAGGTTGACGCCGCCGAGGCGCTCGCGCTCCACCTTCAATTTGTCGAGTCGCGCTTCCGACTCCGCCCGGTCGGGCATGGGGGCGGACAGGTCAAGCTCGGCGAGGCGGTGGGCCTCTTCAGGCCGCACGTCCAGAAGATCCACAAGGTCGCGCTCGACTGTGGCAAGGCGTGTGCGGGCCGCGTCAAGCCGCTCTTCGATGCGCGCAGCGTTCTCGCGCGCTTCCGACAGGGCGGCAAGGGCGGCGCGGGCGTCCTTGTCGGCAGCGCGCTCGGCGTTTTCGGCTGAGACGCGTGCATCGCGGGCAGCCTGTTCCGCAGCGTCGGCGGCTTCGGCCTCAGCATTGAGGCGGCGCCGCTCGATGATGGTTTCCGACGGGGCTTCAGCGAGGGTGTCGCGTTCCTTGGTGGCCTCCTCAAGGCGTGCGGCAAGGTCGGCGTGGTGGCCGTCGGCACCGCCGAGGCGCCCGCGCCAGTCCTGAAGCTCGGCGGCAAGCCGTTCCAGGCGGCGGCTACGGCCATAGGCGGTGCGGCGCTCTGCCTCCGCAGCATTGCGTGCCGCCTCGGCGGCCTGGCGCTTTTGCCGTGCGGCAGCAAGCAGACGGTCGCGGGCCTCCGCCTCCTCAGCGCCCGTGGAGACCTGTTGGCGCTCGACATCGGCGTCAGCGCTCTCTTTGGCGGTGGCCTCTGCGCGGGCCTCGGCCGCCTCAAGGCTTGCGGCGAGGCGGTTTTCCTCACCCTGCGCCTGGCGGGCCTTGGCCTCCAGCGAGGACAAGGTTTGGCGCGCATCGGCGGCGGCGCGGCGCGCCTCCTGCTGGGCCGATTGTAGGGCTTTTTCCTTGGCGATCGCTTCGCGAAGGGTGGCCTCGGCAGCCTCTGCGGCGGCGCGGTGGGCCTCATGCTCGGCCATCAGATCGGCAAGTTCTGCCGTCAGGGCGGCAAGGCGATTTTTTTGGGCAAGGCGCTCTGCCGCAGCGCTTGGCGTGCCGGCGTCGCGGCAAAACCCGTCCCACCGCCACAGTGCGCCGCAAGGGCTGACGAGGCGCTGGCCGCAGGACAGCGTCTGCTGGAGCGCAGGTCCCTCGTCGAGGGCAACCACACCCACCTGTGCCAGGCGCCGTGCTAGAGCAGGAGGTGCCGCAACGTGGGTGGAAAGCGGTACGGCGCTGCCTGGTAGCGGCGCGTCCTCGCCCTCGTTGAGCGTCCAGCGCAAAGGGGCATCGTCGCTGACGGGCGCAGCAAGGTCATCCCCCAGCGCGACGGCAAGGGCTGTCTCGAAGCCTTCCTCTGCGCGGCACTCGTCAAGGACGCCGGCTTTGCCTGATGGAGTGGCGGTAAGGCGCTCAAGGGTCTTTGCCTCGGTGGCGCGCTCCGTGATGGCGTTCTTGGTGCGCTGGGCGGCTTCGCGGGCGGCAGCGTCTGCCGCCTTCAAATCAGAAAGGCTCGCGCCTGCGGCAGCAAGGGCCGCGCTTGCCTCGCTCTCCTTCGTGTCCGCCTCGGCAAGGCGCTCTGTCGCCTCTTGCGCGCGGCGGACGGTGTCGTCCTGGCGGGCACAGGCAAGGGCCTCGCGCAGCCTGTCCCTCTCGGTGGCGGCCTGGCGGGCGGCCTGGGTCAGGCGCTCGGCCGACGCTTCTGCGGCCTTGCGGGCAGCGGTGGCGGCGGCGGCCTTTTCGGTGGCAGCGTTGGCGTCGGCGTCGGCGGCTTCGCTCTGAGCGGCAGCGATCTTCGCCTCGGCATCGAGGTGGGCGACCTTCGCCTCGCTCCCCTCGTTGGCTTTCTTAAGCTCTGCCTCTTCCTTGGAAAGGCGGGCGACGGCGGCGATGGCGTCGGCCTTGGCACCGTCCTGGCGCTCAAGGTCGCTGGCAAGGTCGGCGCACATCTTTGTGAGGGCGGCAAGGCGCTCGGCAAGTTCCTTGTCGCGCACATCAAGGGCGGTGAGGGCGGCGACCACTTTTTGTTTGGCGGTGGCGGCGGCCACCTCAGCATCGCGCAAGGGCGGCAGTTTGTGGGCAGCCGCCGCCTGCTCGGTCGCCGTGCGGGTCTGTTCGGCAGCACGGGTGGCAAGGACGGAGCGTGCCTCGTTAAGGGCGCTCTCGTTGTGGCTGACGGCGGCCCGCGCCTCCACCCAGCGCAGGTGATGGACGGTGGCTTCAAGGGTGCGGATCTCGGCCGAAATGGTCTTGTAGCGGCGGGCCTGGCGGGCCTGCTTCTTCAAGGCCTCCACCTGGCGCTCCACCTCGCCGGCCACATCGTCCACCCGCGACAGGTTCTGTTCGGCAGCGTTCAGCTTCAGCGTTGCCTCATGCCGGCGGGCGCGAAGGCCGGAAATGCCTGCCGCCTCCTCCAATATATTGCGCCTGTCGGTGGGCTTTGCGGCAATGAGCTCTGCCACCTGCCCCTGGCGCACCATGGAGGGGGAGCGCGAGCCTGTGGCCGCATCGGCAAACAAGAGCTGTACGTCGCGGGCACGAACAGTCTTGCCGTTGACGGAATAGTCCGAGCCGAGGGAGCGGGTGATGGCCCGCGTCACCTCCAGGGCGTCGGCGTTGTTGAGGTCTGCCGGGGCGGTGCGGGCGCTGTTGTCGAGGAAGAGGGTGACCTCGGCCGTATCGCGCCTTGGTCGGCGGCCCGAGCCTGCGAAAATCACATCGTCCATGGACGAGCCGCGCACGCTCTTATAGGAGGCCTCGCCCATCACCCAGCGAAGGGCTTCCACGAGGTTGGATTTGCCGCACCCGTTGGGGCCGACCACGCCGGTCAATCCCGGCGTAATCTCAATGTCGGTGGGGTCGACGAACGATTTGAAGCCAGTAAGGCGGAGTTTGTCGAATTTCATCGCACCTCCACCCCATGGTGAATCAGCTCCCGAGTTTGGGGTCTATCACCTCGCGGAACCCACGCATCGTGCGCGGCCCTTGGAAACGCTCACCGTCCACGAAAATCGTCGGTGTGGCACTCACACCGTACGTCTCATAGCCGTGCTCTTTGACGGCATTAATCCCGTCCAAGAGTTTCTGATCGGTTAAGCAGGCCTCGAAGCTTTCATTGGTGAAGCCAGCCTGGAGGGCGAGATTGCGGATCTTCGGCAGAGCGCCTTCGGTGGCCCACTGGCGCTGGGTTTCGAAGAACAGGTCCACAATGTCGTAGTACCTGTCGTCCGAGCAGCGGGCGAGCATGAAGACGGCGGCGGCGAGGGGATCGAACGGGAACTCGCGCAGGATGAACTTCACTTGACCCGTGTCGATGTACTCGCTCTTCAGCTCCTTGAAGGTGCCGTTGTGGAAGGAGGCGCAGTGTGGGCACGTCATCGAGGCGTACTCGATGATCGTGACGGTCGCGTTCTCATCCCCCAGGACGACGTCTGGAAGAGGCTCCACCTTCGCCTGGGCGAAAGCCTGAGGGGCGGCGAGCGCCAGCGAGGAGCTGGCGGCAAGCAGTGAAAAGTGGCGGCGCGTGAGCATGTCACCCTCGTGTCAGAGTTTGTGACAGCGTTATGGGCGCTCCGGCCCCTTTGATAAAGCGCGTTGACTGACCCTTGCGCCCAAGCGTGATAACGCAGCCTTCAAATCTTGGTGGGTTATGCCGTCAAGTTCGGCCTCAACTGCGGCAATTGCGCCCGGATCCAAGGGTTTTAGTCGATGGGCTGACTTTGGTCTGGGCGCTGGCGGGGCACCGGCCTGGGTGATGCGCAAGCGCTGGATGGCCGGCCAGCCGATGATGAGGTTGGCCCGTTCAACAATTTGCGGCGCGATGTGTTGGAGCGCGAGGGCCGTTGCTCCGTCGGCGCGCACCAGCAGGGTGGCCCCTTCGCCGCCGTCCCGCTTGTCCCGCGCCGGCCAGATGATTTTCTCCACCCGTGCGGAGGGCGCAAAGCGCGCGCCAAACAGGTCTGCCGGTTCCAGGGTGAGCTGGACGGAAGCAATGCCGCGCTTGCGACAGGCCGGCGCGATGAGTTCGCCCACCACGTCGGCAAGGGGTTGAGGACCTTTGCGTGCCATCGCCTGAGAGTGCCGTGATGGGACTGGATGTGCAATCGCCTCGCCGGGCGCCGGTGAAGTGCGGGGAAAGGTGGCGGGGCAAGGGCGCGCCATTGCGCGGGGCATTGCAAGCTGCTCCAACCCGGCGATGACCAGCAGGCGGGAAGGTTCGTGAGGGCGCAAAGGCCAATGGCAAAGGCGAGGATGGCGGCCAGAAGGGCAGGGCGCGCCAAACCTGTGCGCAAGGACGCTGCGGTGGCGGCCACGGGCGCGAAGACGGTCGCAAAGGGTGCCGAACCGAAGGCGGGTCTTGCCCTCCTTGCCTGGTACGACACCAACAGGCGCGCGCTTCCCTGGCGGGCAGAGCCTGGTGAGACGACCGACCCCTACAGCGTGTGGCTCTCTGAAATCATGCTGCAGCAGACCACCGTTGCCGCCGTGATCCCCTATTACCAGGCGTTTTTGCGCCGCTGGCCCACAGTCCAAGACCTTGCCGCGGCGAAGGACGAGGACGTGATGGCTGCGTGGGCGGGTCTTGGCTACTACGCCCGCGCCCGCAACCTTCTGGCCGCCGCCCGCGCCGTTTCCGCCGCAGGGGCGTTCCCCACAACGGCGGAGGCGTTACGGAAGCTGCCTGGCATAGGCGCCTACACATCGGCCGCCGTTGCCGCCATTGCCTTCGGCCAGCCCATCGCTGCGGTGGACGGCAATGTGGAGCGCGTTGTGGCACGGCTCACCGCCCTGGAGGTGTCTCCGAAGAAGGCGCAACGCCAGGTGACCGACGCTGTCACGGCGATTATGGTGCGTGCGCGTCCGGGCGACTTTGCCCAGGCGATGATGGATCTTGGGGCGGTCATGTGCACCCCGCGCAATCCCTCATGCGGGAGGTGCCCCCTCAATGATGGCTGCCGTGCCTATGGCGAAGGGAGGGTGGATCAATTCCCAGTGCGGACGGCAAAGGCTGCCAAAGCGAATTGGCAGGGCGTTGCCTTCGTTGTGCGCCGGGCGGACGGGGCGATCCTCCTGCGACGGCGGCCCGACAAGGGGCTGTTGGGGGGAATGGCTGAGGTGTTCGGCTCGCCCTGGGGCGATCCGCCGACCGAGCCGCTCGCCCATGCGCCGCTTTCGGCGAATTGGCAGGAGGCGGGTGCGGTGCGCCATATCTTCACCCATGCGGAGCTGACCTTGACGGTGTTTGCCGCCAATGTCCGCACGTCAGCGGCCACGCCGACCGGGGGTTATTGGCAGGCCCCTGAGGCGGCAGGGTTGCCGACGGCGATCAAGAAGGCCGTGGTGCGTGGCCTTGCCATGCTAGAAGCCACCTCCGATGACACCACCGCGCCCAAGGCGATCCGCGCGACTTCAAGAAAGGCGCGAGCGCGCTAGATCGTCAGCAACGCCATGCTTAACGAGGTACAACGATGACCCGTTGTCTGACCAAACTGATGGCCGCCCCCCTTGCGGCTGGCGCGCTTCTTCTGTCCGCCGCTGCCGACAGGGCCTATGCCGACGCCGAGCGGTTCGAGATCGACACCACCCACTTCTCCATCGTCTTCAGTGCCGACCATATCGAGTACGGCAACACCTGGGGCATGTTCCTCAGAGGCGGCGGCTCGTTCATGTACGACGAAGACACGCAGGACCTTTCGGACCTGTCCGTCACCATCGAGACCGCCAGCGTCTTCACCAACAACGACCGGCGGGACGAGCATGTGCGCTCGGAAGACTTTTTGGATGCCGACGCCCACCCCGACATCACCTTCGTCATGACCGGGTCGGAAAAAGAGTCCGACACCGCGGGCAAGGTGATGGGCGACCTGACCGTCCGCGGCGTCACCAAGCCTGTCACGCTGGATGTGACGCTGAACAAGATCGGCCCCTATCCGTTCGGCAACAACTACGTGGTCGGCGTGACGGCGAAGACCATGCTGAAGCGCAGCGATTTCGGCAGCACCTATGCGCTGGAGGGCAATCTCGTGGGCGACGAGATCCCCATCATCATCGAGCTTGAGGCGATCCGCCAAGACGACCCCGCCTGAGCGCACCAAACCGCGCCAACACAAGAGCCGGCCCCCGGCCACGAACGATGGGAGAGAGCGATGCAACTGACCTGGTACGGCCATTCGGCCTTCGCGGTGGAGTTTTCAGGCACACGCATCCTGATCGACCCGTTCCTGTCCGGGAATCCGAAATGGGACCAAGGCTGGGAGGGGCCGGCCGAGGGCGTCTCCCACGTCCTCCTCACCCACGGTCATGATGACCATGTGGGCGACACGGTGGCGATCGCCAAGGCAACGGGGGCGATGGTGGTCGGCGCGTTCGAGGTGTGCCAATTCTGCGCGGCCCAAGGGGCGGAGAACATCAACCCAGGCAACCATGGCGGGACGGTGGATTGCGGGCCGTTCACGGTGTCGTTCGTGAACGCCCTCCATTCCTCGGCGGCCAGCGGGCCCAACGGGTTTGCCTATCTGGGTAACCCATTAGGCCTTGTGGTGACGCCTAAGGAGGACAAGACGCTCTACCACATGGGCGACACGGCGATTTTCTCCGATATGGCGCTGGTGAACGAACTTTATGCGCCTCAAGTGGGGATTGTGCCCGTCGGCGACCGGTTCACCATGGGGGGCAGCCAGGCAGCGCTTGCCGTCTCCCGCTATTTCGAGTTCGAGACCGTGGTGCCCTGCCACTACGGCACCTTCCCCATCCTCGATCAGACGCCGGACAAATTCCTTGCCGCTATGGAGTCCCGCTCAGGGGAAACCGAGACCAAGGTGAAGGTGGCCACCATCGGTGAGCCCTTCACGGTTTAGCGGGCGGCGCCTCACACCATCTCGATGTCGTCGCCGGGTTTGATCTCGCCGCCTTCCAGAACGGTGGCGAAGACGCCCATATGGGCGTGGCCGAAGGTGGCCATCAACCTGCCCACCATGTCGACATCCCGTTCGCCTGTCTGAAGGTTCACCTCGGTTGCGGCGCAGCGCCGTGTGGGCTTGATGATCTTGAGGCGCGCGGGGCCGATGGCGATGGTCTTTTCCATCATGTCCAGTTCGCTCATGGCCGGCCAGCCGTCGATGAGGATGTTGCCGCGGAAGCGCATGGGGTCCACGTCCATGCCGATCATATCGCCAAGCGCCTTCACCGATTGAAGGTTGATGAGGGAGATGGACCGCATCAGGACGGGGCCTGACAGCGATTGATCGGTGAAGCGGTGGGGGCCGCAGCGGGCAAGGATGGGCCGCTCGTCGTCCGGCAGGGACAGGTGTGCCATCACCGCATCAAGGGCTGCCGTCTCGCCCGCTGGGGCGGAGAGAGGGGCGACCACCTCGGGCCGCCCGGGGGAGGCGAGGGTGAGGGTGTCGCTCGCCTCGTCGTAGCGGGTTGTCATGGTGGCAAGGTCGGCATCGCGCATCAAAACGTAGAAGCGCTGCTTTTGCATGGGCTGCGGGTCTGCGGGGTCGAAGCCGCTGTTATGGCGTGCAAAGCCGAGCACCCTGTCGGCCGGGAAGGCATCCCCTGGCGTGAGGGTGACGCTCTGAAGCACCTCAGCGCTCAAGCCTTTGACGGGGTAGCGGTGGAGGGCGGCGACAGTGGCAGAGCTCATGACTGGGGCTCCAGGGCGGCAGGTCTGATGGCGGTCATCTGACCGGCCATTTTCTGGGCAATGGTGTCGAAGGCGTCTTTTTCGGTGATGGCGTCGGCAACATCCTGCCCTGTGAGAGCGCCGAACTTGAAGCCGTGGCCTGAGCAGGCCGAGACGATCACCGCCCTGTCGCGCCTCGTGAGGAGGAAGGCATCGTCGGGGGCCATGGTCCAATGGTTGGTGAGGCCCCAGCGGACTTTGTACTGGTGAATGTCGCGGAGGCGGCGGGAGAAGCTTGTCATCAGCGCGTCGATCTCGTCCGGCGTGATGGGGCGGTGTGAGAGGTCGTCATCGGGCCGTGCAAGATCGCCATTGCCGAGCTTGAGGGGCAGGCCCGCCACCGGTGCAATCCCCCACAGGTGGACGCTGCCGCCAAGGTGGGTCCAGCACGGCCCCTCGACCCAGCTTGGCTTGAGGTGATCTGGCGGGTCGGCGTAGACCACATGGGTGCGCACGGCTGTCAGCGATTGGGTGAGGTCGGGCATTAGCCGCAGCGTGTGAGGGCCCGCCGCCACCACCACCGTGTCTGCGGACAAGCTGCGTCCGTCCGAAAGGCTGACGGTGCCCGTGCGCCCATCCACCGCCTCTACGGGTGCGTGTTCCAGGACGGTGGCGCCGTTCATCCTGAGCCAGGCCGCAAGCTCGGTGAGGATGGTGTTGGCCATCAGCGCGCCGCCGTCCGTCACGAGGCCGAAGCGTATGTCGGCGGCATTCAGGAAGGGGTAGCGCGCCTCGACGGCGTCGGCACCGTCCAGAAGCTCGTAGGGGAGGCCGAGGGCATCCATGGTCTTGCGGGAGGTGTCGCCAAAGTCCCCGTCGTTCTCGCAAAGGGTGAGGATGCCTGTGGGGGCGTAGTAGCGATGTTGGGATCCGTCGAGGTCGTCCCACAGACGCTGCCATGCGATGTGCGCTTCGCCCATGCGTACCGTATAGCCTTCCTGATCGGAGTAGGTGGAGCGGATGATGCGGTGATGGTCGCTTGAAGACGCGAGCGGGTTGGGGATTGGCCCGCGCTCCAAGAGGGTGACGTCGATGCCGCCCTTCGTCAGGGCGTAGGCGGTGGAAAGGCCAACGATCCCGCCACCCACGACAATCACTTTCATGCGCGCCACTCCCTTGCCGGCAGCCTGTAGCCCCAGGCGATGCATGGGGACATGAATGCTGATTAGTCGGTCTTGGCCGACGCGTCGATCCGCTTTGCGGTGCGTATGGGAGGGGCCGGGTGCGTGCGGGCAGCAGGGGAGGGAGGCTGCCCGCACGCCATGCATTCTCGGCGCGAGCGAGACGCAATACTCAACACGCCGCGCCGATATGAGGGCTCTGATGGCGTGGCGGACCTGAACAGAAGCTGACCGAACGCTGCCGGTGCAACTTGCCAGAGCCTCCCGCGTCCATACGGACGCAGGTAAACCGCTCTACAGTTTGCCCAGGGGGACCTTGAGGTTGCGCACACCGTCCGCGTCGGGCTCGGGGAGGCGGCCGCCTTTCATGTTCACCTGAAGCGATGGGATGATGAGTTTTGGCACCGCAAGCGTGGCATCGCGGGCTTCTCGCAGGGCCACGAAGGCGTCTTCATCAGCGGCTTTGCCTGCCAACGTGCCCACGTGGACGTTGTGGGTGCGCTCGTGGCCGACGGTGGTCTGGAAGGCCACATCGCGGCTGCCCCCTGCGCCATAGTCGTGGCACATGAAAAGGCGCATCTCATCGGGCAGCAACAGGACGCGCATGATGGAGCGGTAGAGCGTGCGCGCCGACCCGCCTGGAAAGTCCGCCCGAGCCGTGCCGCTGTCTGGCATGAAAAGCGTGTCGCCCACAAAGGCGGCATCGCCCACCACGTGGACCATGCAGGCCGGTGTGTGGCCCGGCGTGTGGAGGGTGAAGGCCTTCATGGTGCCGATCGTGTAGGTGTCGAGATCGCCGAATAGGGTGTCGAACTGGGAGCCGTCGCGCTGGAACTCCGTCCCTTCGTTGAACACCTTGCCGAAGGTTTCCTGCACGGTCTTGATGTCAGCGCCGATGCCGATCTTCCCGCCCAGACGCTCCTGGATGTAGGGAGCGGCGGACAGGTGGTCGGCGTGGACGTGGGTTTCGATCAACCATTCCAGCTTCAGGCCGTTTTGAGTGATGTGGTCGATCACTTTGTCGGCAGCGCCGTAGCACAGCCGGCCTGCGGCGTAGTCAAGGTCAAGAACGCTGTCCACCACGGCGCAGGAGGGGGAAGCGGGGTCCTTCACCACGTAGGTGAATGTGCTGGAGGCCTCATCGAAGAAGGCCGTCACCTCAGGCTTCACTGAAAGGTCTGTGGGAAAGCTGTCCATTCCAATTCTCCGCGCCGCACCCTGGGTGACCATAACCGATCGGTTACGTTTGGGCGAACAAGCCCGGCAGAGCGCAGTGAGGTTCTGGCGAACACGCTCTGGGTTGAATCAGGCCGGCTGACGGGCTCTGTTGAGGGCCGCGCCAAACGCGTCGGCGAAGGAGGCACGGTCATCAGGATTGAGGAACGCCCCCACAACAATCCATTGGCCATGGGAGCCAAGGTCGAGCCGCGTCACACCCTCTTCCTCTTCGCGGGTGACGGCGAGGCGCGCCCAGGTGGGATTGAAGCGATGCTCCACCACACGGCCAGCGGGGGAGACCTTGCGCACAAGGACCTCGCTGTCGGACACGCTCACCTCCTCGAACTGGCGGCCAGCGCGATAGCTGAGCACAAAGGCAAGGTAGAGGAGGGCAACGTCGGCCACGGCGAAGATGGCCACAGGCCATGCTCCCAATGACAGGGCGCGCATGGCACCCAGGCCGAGCACCAGCGACACACCGGCAATGACGAGAAAAAATCCCCGCCGGCTGAGCGAGCGATGCGGAAACAGCACGGCGTGAAAGGGCTCGGCCGATCCCATAGCGCTAGTGACGGGCCTCGGGGCGCGAAGGCGCGGACGGCCTGGCCGGTCGACAGGTGTGTGGTGCAGCGGATGGGCCTTGCATGTCCTTCCTCACCCTCCCCGTTACTGTCGCCGGCGCCGCCTCCATGCGCGGTGGGAAGACGCCGGCGACCGGTTTTTGAATCGCACAACAGTATAGCGATCTCATCGGGGAGGGCGAAGGAAGCGTTGTCGCAACCAGCCTTTCACCCCAAGATGATGCCGTGAGGCCATCCACCAAGCAATCCCTGTCAGGCCGCACGTCTTCGCGCTGGATTTGGCGCGCGGCGGCAGCGTGCGTCAGCGCCCTTATGCTCGTCCCCGTGGTGGCGGGCGTGGTGGGGATTGTCCTGCCGGCGCTCGGCTATTTCCCAGTAATCGGCTACGAGCTTTGGGGACCGGAAATCATTCTCGGGCTGTTGGCGGAGCCTGGCTTCACCCGCTCCGTCATGGTGAGCGCGTGGACGGGGCTTGCTGCGACGGTGATCTCGCTTTTCCTCACCATCGCGATCCTTGCGGCAACCTTCGGCACGCGGGCGCTGGTGGTGGCTGAGCGGCTGCTCGCGCCAATCCTGTCCGTCCCCCATGCTGCGGCGGCGCTTGGACTGGTGTTCTTGTTTGCGCCGTCGGGGTTCATCCTGCGGCTCTTGTCGCCCTGGGCGACGGGTTACGAGGTGCCGCCGGACCTTTTGATTCTGCGCGACCCTTGGGGGTGGTCGCTGGTGGCAGCCCTTGTCCTGAAGGAGCTGCCGTTCCTGTTCCTGATGGCCCTTGCGGCCATGCCCCAGGTGAAGGCGCGTGAGAGGGTGATGGTGGCGCGCAGCCTTGGATATGGCCGCATGGGCGCTTTCCTCCACGCCGTCTGGCCGCTGCTTTACAGGCAGATCCGCCTGCCGGTGCTCGCCGTTTTAGCCTTTTCCGCCTCTGTGGTGGACGTTGCGATCATCCTTGGACCCAACAGGCCTGCGCCCTTGTCGGTGCGTGTGGTGGAGTGGATGGCCTCGCCCGACCTTTCCGCATGGGCGACCGGGAGTGCGGGGGCGCTTGCGATCTTGGTGCTTGTGCTTGCCCTGATTGTCGTTTGGCTGATGGCGGAGGTGGCTGGGGGACGCGTTGCCGGGCAGATCTGCCTCAGCGGCCATAGGATGCGGTGGGCCGATGGGCTGCGGGTGGTCATCCTCACCGTTGCCTGCGTGCTGGCGCTGACGATGTTCTTGGGTTTTGGCGGGCTGACCCTCCAATCGGTGGCAGGGTTTTGGCGCTTCCCCGATGCCTGGCCCAGCGCCTTCGTCTGGTCGGCGTGGGGTGACAGGCTGCCCGCGGCGCTCGGGACGCTCACCACCACATTCACCATCGCGCTCGCCGCGACGGCGCTCTCCGTCGTCGGCGCCGTGGTGTTGTTGGAGGCGGATCGGCGGGGCGGGGCGCCTGTGTGGATCCTCTACCTTCCTTTGCTGGTGCCGCAAGTGGCCTTCCTGTTCGGCCTCAACGTTCTTGCCATCGGCGCGGGGGTGACGCCTGGGATGGCAATTGTTGCGTTGACCCATGTGATTTTCACCCTGCCCTATGCATTGATTGCGCTGAAAGGGCCGTGGCGGGCGTTGGACCCGCGCTACGAACAGGTGGCCGGGACGCTTGGTGCCGGTCCGTTGCGGCGGTTTTTCGGTGTGCGGGTGCCTTTGATGCTACTCCCCCTTTGTGTGACGGCGGCGCTGTGCATTGCCGTCTCTGTCGGCCTTTACCTGCCGACACTGATTGTGGGGGCGGGCCGGGTGGAGACCGTCACCACCGAGGCTGTTGCGGCCTCTGTGGGGGCGGACCGCAGACTGATCGGCTTTTGGGCCACTTTCCAGCTTCTCATCCCCGCCGCAGCGTTTGCCTTGGCGCGCTGGGTGCCTGCGGTGCTTTACCGTGACCGCAGGGGTGTGCGTGCAGCAAGGCGGCCCGGATGAGCCTTGTTCTGGACGGCTTTTCTGTCTCCCTCGATGGCCGTGAGCTTGCCGTGCTCGACGCCGAGGTGAAGCGCGGCAAGGTTCTGTCCGTCATGGGGCCGTCGGGGGTGGGCAAATCCTCGCTCTTGTTGGCGATGGCGGGGCTGTTGGAGGCGCCGTTCACCGTTGCCGGGCGGCTTGAATTGAACGGGCGCGACCTCTTGGCAACGCCCTCCCAGGAGCGGGCGTTGGGCCTCATGTTCCAGGATCCATTGCTGTTCCCGCACATGTCGGTGCTGGGCAATGTGATGTTTGCCGTGAACCGGAGCGGGCGCGATGGGGAGCGGCGCAACCGCGGCCGGCGGGCCGAGCTTGCCCTCTCCCACCTGAAGCGCGTTGATATGCACACCATGGCAACCCGCGATCCGGACACATTGTCGGGCGGTCAGAAGAGCCGCGTTGCCCTTGCCCGTACCCTTGCCGCCGAACCGCAGGCGCTGCTTCTGGATGAACCTTTTGCCTCGCTGGACCAGGCATTGCGGTCCCAAATCCGGCGGATCGTGTTCTCCCTTGCCGCGCAGGATGGGCTGCCCGTGGTCATGGTCTCCCACGATCCTGCCGATGCTGCGGCCGCCGGCGGGCCTGTGGTGTCGTTGATGGCTTGAACTCGCTTCGGCGGCGGGTGATATAGGGGTTGGGAGGTCGGCGGTGGACGGTCCACTCGCCAACCGGGTCAGGTCCGGAAGGAAGCAGCCCCAACGAGATTTCGGTCCGGGTCATTGTCCGGCCTCCTACTTCGGCGAGCCCGATCATGCACCTGCGGGGTCTGACGTTGAGCGACGACGACGGCTCGCCCGAACCAGAAGACACACAGGCTTCCATCGACCTTGCGCCGGCCGCTGCGGCGGGTGACGGCTCAAACGCCTATCGTGTGCTGGCGCGAAAGTACCGGCCGCAGCACTTCGGCGAGTTGATTGGCCAGGGGCCGATGGTGCGCACCCTGCGCAATGCGTTCGACCAGAACCGCATTCCCCAGGCGTGGATGCTGACCGGTGTGCGCGGCGTGGGGAAGACCACCACCGCCCGCATCCTCGCCCGTGCGCTGAATTATGAGATCGACGGAGAGCCCCGTCACCCGACCGTGGACGTTTCCTCGCCCGGCGTTCATTGCCAAGCGATCATGGAGGGGCGCCATGTGGATGTGATCGAGATGGACGCGGCAAGCCATACGTCCATCAACGACATCCGCGAGATCACCGATGCGGCGCGCTACAAACCCGTCTCGGCGCTCTACAAGGTCTATATCATCGACGAAGTGCACATGCTGTCGACGGCGGCCTTCAACGGACTGTTGAAGACGCTGGAAGAGCCGCCTGCGCACGTCAAATTCATTTTCGCCACCACCGAAATCCGCAAGGTGCCCGTAACGGTGCTGTCGCGCTGCCAGCGCTTCGACCTGCGCCGGATCGAGGCGGACGCGCTTGTGGGCCATCTGTCGGAGATTGCCGTCAAGGAGGCGGTGGAGGCGGACGAGGACGCGCTGAGGCTTCTGGCCCGTGCGGCTGAGGGTTCGGTGCGCGATGCACTCTCCTTGTTCGATCAGGCCATTGCCCATGGAGCCGGTGCCGTCACTGCGCAGAGCGTGCGGGACATGCTGGGCCTTGCCGACCGGACGCGCGTGGTGGACCTTTTCGAGCATGTGATGAAGGGCGATGCCGCCGCCGCGCTTGCCGAGCTTGAGGCGCAGTACGCGGTGGGGGCGGACCCCCATGTGGTGCTGTCCGACCTTGCCGCCTTCACCCACCTCGTCACCCGCATGAAGGTGACGGGGGAGGGCGCCGAGCCTGGCGAGGCGGAGGAGATCCGCACCCGCTCGGAGGGGTTTGCCAAGGGCCTCGGGCTCGCCGCGCTCAGCCGCATGTGGCAGGCGCTGTTGACCGGCCTTGGCGAGGTGCAATCGGCGCCAAAGCCTCTGGCGGCAGCCGAGATGGTGCTGATCCGCCTTTGCTACATGACGAGCCTGCCCGAGCCCGACGCTGCGACCGCGACGCCGCCGACGTCAGCGCGCAGCCCGGCACCGCCCCCGCCGGTGGATGCCGCGCCAGCGCCTGCAGAGCCAACAGCGCGTGCGCCCGAGCCAACGACCCGTGCTCCCGAGCCGCCACGCAAGGATGCTGCGAAGCCGGTCGTCGGCAGCTTTACAGAGTTGGCCGAGCTTGTGGGCGCGACGAGTGTGCGGCTGAAAACGGCCATGGAGCGAGACATGCGCCTTGTGCGCTTCGAGCCCGGCCGCCTCGAGGTCAGCCTTGAGCCTGGCGCAGGCCCCACCCTTGCCAACGAGCTGACCCGCGGTCTTGCCAACATCACCGGCGAACGCTGGGTCGTGACGGTGAGCGAAGGCTCCACCGCGCCCACCTTGCGTGAGGCGTACCAGGCCGCCCAGGACGCTGCCAAAGCCGAAGCGGAGGAAGATCCCTTGGTGCGCGCCCTTCTGGACCAATTCCAGGACGCGCAGATTGCCGAGGTGCGCGACGCCCCGCCCGCAACGCCTGATGCTGACACGCCGCCGGCACGCAGTCAGACAAAAACTTAGGCAAATGACTAAATGATCTTGCGGGCATCGGGTCGGAGTGATAGTTAGATGTATGGCTAACAGTTCGCCTCCCCTCGACCGGGTCTTCCAAGCCCTTGCCGATCCCACGCGCAGGGAAATCGTCTCGCGCTTGGCGGAAGGGCCGCAGACGGTGAGCGATCTTGCAGCGCCCTATTCCATGGCGCTTCCGACATTTCTTCAGCACATCAAAGTGTTGGAGGGGTGCGGGTTGATCAGGACCGAAAAGGTCGGGCGCGTTCGCACCTGCCACGCCGAGCCGGAAGCGCTTGGCCTTGCAGGGGGCTGGATCGCCGAGCAACGCAAGATCTGGGAGGCGCGGCTGGATCGCCTTGAGGCCCATTTGACCGAAGAGGACGACACCGATGGCTGAGACCCACGATCTGACACTGACCCGCCAAATCGCCGCCCCCATCCGCCGTGTGTGGGAGGCATGGACCGACCCCAAACACCTGCGCCGCTGGTTCTTCCCCGACCATTGCCCGCTCGTTGAATCCGACTTCGACGTGCGCGAAGGCGGCAAATACCGTTGCGTCATGCGCGGGGAGAGCGGCAAAGACCATACCATGGTGGGAGAGTTCAAGACCGTCGATCCCAAGGGCACTCTGGTCTTCACCCACGAATGGGTGGGCGAGCATATGCCCCACACAGGCCACGTCACCCGCGTGACGGTGACCCTCGCGGAGCGCCATGGCGGCACCTTCGTGACTATGCGTCAGGAGGGCCTTCTTGCAGCGGACGTGCGGGACTCCCACGCCGACGGTTGGGGCATGTTTTTGGATCATCTTGTGGCATTTGCCCCCAAGATGAAGGAAATGGCTGGCGCTTGACCGTCTGATCGCACAGGTATGCCGGGTGGCCTTATGGTGGCCGCCGGCAGGAGAGGTGCGATGGATCTATTCAAGATGATGGGCAAGGCGAAAGAAATGCAAAGCCGCATGGGCGCCTTGCAAGAAGAGCTGGAGCAGCTCGAGGCGATGGGCGAGGCCGGCGCCGGCAGCGTGACGGTGAAGGTGAACGGGCAGATGGCGCTGACCGCCATCACCATCGAGCCCGGCCTCCTAAAGCCCGAAGAGGCGGAGATTGTGGAAGACCTCATCATCGCCGCGGCCAATGATGCGCGCACCAAGGTGCAGGTGCTGGTGCAGGAAAAGACCCAGAGCGTGATGGCCGACATGGGTTTGCCGGCCGGTTTGAAGCTCCCCTTCGGCTGAACTGTCCGTGGCGGCGGCAGGGCCTGAGATCGAGCGGCTGATTGCGCTTTTGGCAAAGCTCCCTGGGCTCGGCCCGCGCTCGGCCCGCCGTGCCGCGCTTCATCTGGTGAAAAAGCGCGAGGCGGTGCTCCACCCTTTGGCCACGGCGCTGCAGGAGGTGGGGGAGACGGTGCGCGTGTGCTCCACTTGCGGCAACGTGGACACGGCCGACCCTTGCACGGTGTGCGTGGACGCGCGGCGCGACCCTTCCGTCATCATCGTGGTGGAGGATGTGGGCGACCTTTGGGCCCTTGAGCGCGCCGAGGTGATGCGCGCGCGCTACCACGTTCTGGGCGGGACCATCTCGGCCCTTGATGGCTATGGCCCAGAGGACATTGGCATTGCAAAGCTCGTGCAGCGCGCATCGGACCCTGCCGTGCGCGAGGTGATCCTTGCCATGAACGCCACCGTGGAGGGGCAGACCACCGCCCACTACATCACCGAGCGGCTGGAGCCGTTGCCGGTCAAAGTCTCCCGACTTGCCTCTGGCGTGCCCATAGGCGGCGAGCTTGACTATCTGGACGAGGGGACCCTTGCGGCCGCCCTCAACCAGCGGCGGCCGTTCAGCGACTGAGGGTGTCTGTCAAGGGTGGGTCTTGAGGTGGGCGAGGATGCTGTCGGCAACGCCTTTGAGGTGAAGGCGCATGGCGTCTTCGGCCCGCTGAGGCTCGCCTGACAGCACCGCATCGATGATGGCGATATGCTCGTGGCAGCCCGGCTCGAACCTGTCGGGAATGATGCCTTTGTCGAAGACGCGGGTGCGCAGGCGAAGGTTCACCACAAGCTCTGCCAGGATGGCGGAGCGGGCCATGGTGGCGAGCCTTTCGTGAAGGGCATCGTCGGCGGCCATGTGGGCATCGGCATCCGGTTTGTTGCCTTCCAGAAAGCCCACGAACACGCGGCGCAGCGTCAACAGATCGTCGCGGCCGGGGCTTCCTGCCGCGCGCCGCGCCGCCTCCACCTCCAACAGGCGGCGCACGTTCAAGATTTCCAAGATCTCGTCGGCTGAGATGCGGTGTACGGCGTGGGGGCCGCCATCGGGCTTGACCAGAAGGCCTTCGGTGACGAGGCGGCCTATGGCCTCGCGCACAGGGGTGCGGGAGATGCCAAGGCGGGCCGCGCACTCCTCCTCAAGCACCCGCTCGCCAGGCGCCAAAGCGCCGCTGACAATCATCTGCCGCAGATCGTCATAGGCAAGGCCGGCCCGTTGACCGTGGCGCGTTTTCGCACCCGGTCCAAGGCTTGCATTTTTGCCTGTCGTGGGGGCCATGGGAACCGTCCGGTGGAGGCACGAACCGGTGATGGTACATGTATACGCATCCGCCGTTAAGGGGGTGCGACGTGACGCGCCTTAAGGATTTACGGGCGGAGTTGACACAGTCAGTGTATACGCTCACGGTCCGATGACGATGCGCTGGGTGGGAGAGACACGCACATGGGCGGACAAGACGGGCCGATGAAAACGGCATCGGAGCGTCCTGATGGCGGCGTGATGCTCGCCATCACCTTCCTCTACTACCGTGATTTGCCCCGCGCGATGCGGTTCTACGAAGAGGTGATGGGCTTCACCCTCGTCATCGATCAGGGCTGGTCGAAGATCTACTCCATCGGCGGCGGCGCCCATGTGGGGCTCGTGGACGAAACGCGCGGCTCCAAGCGGGCGAGCGAGAACAAGCCCGTCCAACTGTGCATCCGCGTCGCGGACGTTGATGGCTGGCACGCCTTCGTCAGCCAATACGATGTTGCCAACCTGAGCGCGCCGAAAACGGTCGACGATCTTGGCATCCGCGCGTTCGTTATGGACGACCCGGAAGGCTACCAAATCGAAGTGCAGACGGCGACGCGCTGAGCGCAGCCGGTTTTCCCATCAGGAGAGGTACATGGCAGGGCACAAGAAACGTTTGATCGCCGCGGCACTGTGCGCGGCTTTTATCCCGGCGCTGGCGTCGGCTGAGGATGCGGCCATCACAATCGGTCTGACGGCGGACCCCTCGCACCTCGACCCGCAGGCGGGTGAGGAGCTGTCCTCCAACATCATGTACTACCACATCTATGACCCGTTGGTGCGGCGCAACGCGGACCTGTCCTTCTCGCCCGGTCTGGCGGAAAGCTGGGAGGTGGTGGACGACACCACGTGGCGCTTCAAGCTGCGCGACGGGGTGACCTTCCACAACGGCAACCCCTTTACCGCCGATGACGTGGTCTACACGGTGGAGCGGGCGCGCGCCTCCATCCGCCCCGGCCTTGTGAAGAACATTGCCGACGTTAAAGCCGTCGATGACCTGACGGTGGAGATCACCACGCCGGCCCCTTACGCGGTGTTGCCTGCAGAACTTGCCGAGCTGTTGATCCTGGACAAGGAGTACACTGAGCGCCTCGGCGAAGGTGAGCTTGAGCAAGCCCCGGTCGGCACAGGCCCTTACAAGCTGAAAGAGTGGGTCAAGGAAGAGCGGCTGGAGCTTGAAGCGTTCGACAATTACTGGGCCGGTGAAGGCGCGGTGGAGACGGTGGTCTTCCGCCCCATCACCAACCCTGCCACCCGCACCGCCGCGTTGTTGACCGGTGAAGTGGACATCATCCAAGACCTTGCCGTGCGCGATGTGGACCGTGTGGAGCGCGAAGACGGCTTTAAGGTTCTGAGCCGGCCGAGCCTTCTGAACGTCGTCCTTGCCATGGACTTCCGTGAAGATTCGCCCACCATCGAGGGCAAGAACCCGATGACGGACGTGCGCGTGCGCGAAGCCATCGCCCGGGCCATCGATGTGGACGCCATCGACAAGATCGTCATGAACGGTTTGGCCAACCCGTCGGACCAGTACGTGCCCGCCTCCCACACGGGCCATGTGGAGGGCATGAACTTCCGCGAGATGTACGCCCACGACATCGAAAAGGCGCAGGCGCTGATGGAGGAGGCCGGCTATGGCGATGGCTTCACCATGACGCTGGATGCCACCAACAACCGCTACGTCAACGATGGGCAGATTGCCCAGGCGCTGGCTTCGATGCTGGCCAAGATCAACATCGATCTGCAGCTGAACGTGATGCCGAAGTCCAACTTCTGGGGTTACATCCGCGTGCCGACGCCCAATTCCAGCTTCATCATGTCGGGCTGGGATGTGCCGTCGGGGGATGCGGGGTCCATGTATTCGGCCCTGTTCTACTCCCGCGACAAGAAGGAAGGTTTCGGCCAGGTGAACCGCGGCAGTTACTCCAACCCGGCGCTGGACGCTGCGGTGGATGCGGCCGACAGCACCGCCGACATCGACGAGCGCGATGCCCATCTGCAAGAGGCCACGAAGATCCTTCTGCAGGATATCCCGATGATCCCGCTTCACTATGAGCTGGACATTTATGCCGTCCGCGACGGGATCACCCTCGAGCCCCGCGTCGACAAGTTCCTGTGGGCCTACGACATCAAGGTCGACTGATCGGCCCTCAAGGACACCATGACAAGACGGGCGGCAATCATGCTGCCCGTCGCCCCTCCTGAACCGGAGCGTTGATGCTCGGCTACGTCGTCAAACGGCTGATCCAGATGGTCGTTGTGCTCTGGATCGTCTCCGTCGTCGTGTTCGCGATGATGAGTTTTACCGGCGACCCTGTGTTCATGGTCGTGCCCATCGACGCCACCCAGGCCGAGATCGACCAGGCACGGCGCATTCTGGGCCTCGATCGATCGCTGGTCGCCCAGTACGGCATCTTCCTGGAAAACATGCTGTCGGGGGACTTCGGGCGGTCCTACGTGTTCCGCCAGCCGGCCCTCGACCTCATCCTTGAAAGGATGCCTGCGACGCTGGAAATGGTCATCGTCGCCATGGTGATGGCGTTGATCGTTGCCATTCCGCTCGGGGTTTATGCAGGGGCCAACCCTGGTGGGCGGACAAGCCGCACCATCATGGCCGGCTCGCTGCTCGGCATTTCTCTGCCAGGCTTCTGGGTGGGGATGGTTTTGATCTTCGTCTTTGCCGTGCAGCTCCAGCTCTTCCCATCGTCGGGACGGGGGGAGACGGTGGAGTTCCTAGGAATTCGCGTCTCGCTCCTCACCCTTGATGGATGGCATCACATCATTCTGCCGGCATTCACGCTGTCGCTGGCGACAATGGCGATCATCCTTCGCATCACCCGTGCCGGCATGATGGAGGTGACGCGGCAGGACTACATGAAGTTTGCAAGGGCCAAAGGCGCATCGCGGCGGGATGTTCTTTATGGGCATGGATTGAAGAACGCCCTCATCCCCGTGGTCACCATCTTCGGCCTTCAGATCGGTGATTTGATTGCATTTGCGACCATCACGGAGACGATCTTTTCCTGGCCGGGGATGGGCAAGCTGTTGATCGATTCCATTTACCGCGCCGACCGGCCGGTGATTGTGGTTTACCTGATGTTGGTGGCTTTCATCTTCGTGGTCATCAACTTCCTGGTGGATATTCTCTACACGCTTTTGGACCCGCGGATCACCGTGAAATGAATTTTGCGCGCACCCTCAAACGCTCGGAGTTCATCTACAACTGGACGCGCAGCGCTTCGGCCATCTGCGGCACGATTTTGATCTTGTTGTTTGCGTTCGCCGTCACCGCCGGCCCGTCCGTCGTGGCGCAAAACCCTTACGACATTGCCTCCCTCAACCTTCTGGACAGCTACAAGCCGCCCATGTGGATGGAGGGGGGCGAGGCGCGCTTTCCACTCGGCACCGACGGGCAGGGGCGGGACATACTGGCAAGCATTATCTACGGCGCGCGCGTGTCGGTGATGATCGGCCTTGTGGCGATGATTGCCGCTTGCCTGATCGGCACCACCCTCGGGCTGATTGCTGGATTTTATGGGGGCTTTGTCGACAGCATCATCATGCGCATTGCCGACATTCAGCTGTCCTTCCCGTCCATCCTGATCGCGCTGTTCTTGATGTCAGCTGTGGGGACGGGGATCGACAAGGTGTTGATCGCGCTGACGGCTGTGGGCTGGGTGGTTTATGCGCGCACGGTGCGCGGCTCCGCCTTGGCGGAAATTGAAAAAGACTATGTGCAGGCGGCGCGGGTGGCGGGACTGAGAGACAGGCGCATCATCGTGCGACACGTTCTCCCGAATGTCCTGACGCCACTGATCGTCATATCCACCATTCAGGTGGGGACGTTCGTTCTGATCGAGGCCTCGCTCAGCTTTTTGGGCGTCGGCGTGCCCATCACAGAGCCCTCCCTGGGGCTCCTGGTGAAGAACGGGTTCGACGTGATGTTCAGCGGGTTGTGGTGGACCTCGGTCTTCCCCGGCCTTGCCATCATGCTGTTGGTGTTCGGCATTAACCTGTTCGGCGACTTCTTGCGCGATGAACTGAACCCGAGGCTGAAATGACGGCCGGCGAGCCCCTCCTGAAGGTGCGCGACCTCGTCACGCAGTTTCACACCTTTGCCGGCACTGTGAATGCCGTCGGCGGCGTCAGCTTCGATGTGGGTCGCGGCGAGATCTTGGGGATTGTCGGGGAGAGCGGCGGCGGCAAATCTGTGGTGGGGTTCTCGATCCTCGGCCTTATCGATCCGCCTGGGAAGGTTGAGGGCGGATCGGTTCTCTTCGACGGACGGGAACTGCGGGGCCTATCTGAGGAGGAGGCGCGCAAGGTGCGGGGCGGGGAGATCGCGATGATCTTCCAGGACCCGATGACCTCTTTGAACCCCGTCCAGACCATCGGCCGGCAGATGGACGAGATGCTGCGCCTTCATACTGACCTCGATGCCAAAGCCCGCCGCGCCCGCGCCATCGACATGCTGAGGGATGTGGGGATTCCTGAGCCTGAAAGCCGGCTGAAGCAGTACCCGCACCAATTCTCCGGCGGGATGCGTCAGCGTGTGGTGATCGCCATTGCGCTGCTTGCAGAGCCGCGCCTTGTCATTGCCGATGAGCCGACGACGGCGCTGGACGTGACCATCCAGGCGCAGATCCTGCGGCTGATGAAGACCCGTGTCCGCGAGCGCGGGCTCGCGATGATCCTCATCACGCACGATCTGGCTGTGGTCTCGCGCGTGGTGGACGCCATTGTCGTCCTTTATTGCGGGCGCGTTGTGGAGGAGGGTCCCAAAGGGCGCGTTCTGAAAACGCCGGCGCACCCTTACACGGTGGGGCTGATCGGCTCGATTCCGAGCCTCAAGTCCAACCAGCCGCGGCTTGAGCAAATCCCGGGCACGGTCCCCGATGTGCGCAATCTGCCGCCTGGGTGTGCCTTCCGTTTGCGCTGTCCGCGGGCGGGGCCTGTGTGCGAAACCGTACGGCCTGAACTGACCGACATGGGCGGCGGCCAAAGGGTTGCCTGCCACTTCCCCGTCAGGCCCGCCTCATGACCGCTCTCCTTGAGGTGGACAAGCTGGAGCAGCGGTTCGATGTGTCGGGCAGCATGCTGGACAGGCTCAGCCTTGCCGGCGGGAAGCTTTTGGCGCCGCGGCGTGTGGTCCACGCGGTGAACGGTGTGAGCCTTTCCATCGAGCGTGGCGAGGTGATGGGGCTTGTGGGCGAGTCCGGCTGCGGCAAGTCCACCGTGGCAAAGACCATTGCGCGCATCTACAAGCCCTCCGCAGGCGCCATCCGCGTCGATGGCGAAGACATCTCCGACCTTGGCTATGCGCAGATGCTGCCCGTCCGCCGCAAGGTGCAGATGATCTTTCAGGACCCTTACGCCTCCCTCAACCCGCGCCAAAGGGTCAGGGACATTGTGATGGAGCCAATGCTCCAGCACGAAAAGCACAACAAGACCATTGCCGAGCGCGCCATGGCCCTGCTTGAGCGTGTGGGCCTCAACACAGAGCAAGCCAACCGCTACCCGCACCAGTTTTCAGGCGGGCAGCGGCAGAGGATCGGCATTGCACGGGCGCTTTCCGTGGCGCCCCAGCTTGTGATTGCCGATGAGCCCGTGTCGGCGCTGGACGTTTCCATCCAGGCGCAGATCCTCAACCTGATGATGGATCTGAAAGACGAACTGGGGCTCTCCTACCTTTTCATCACCCACAATTTGTCCGTGGTGCGGCACATCTCCGACAAGATCGGCGTGATGTACTTGGGCTTCATGGTGGAGACCGCGCCGCGCGACGACCTTTTTGCCAACCCGCGCCACCCTTACACCCGCGCCCTTCTGGCCGCTGCGCCGTCGCTGGATGCTGACGACCATGAGGAGACGGAACTGAAGGGCGAGGTGCCGAGCGCCTACCACTTGCCCTCAGGCTGCCCGTTCCGCACCCGCTGCCCCCACGCCGTTGCCCGATGCGCAGAGGAACGCCCGGCGTTGCGGGACGTGGGGGGTGGCCACACCGTCGCCTGTCATCTTGTAGAGGAGGGGGTGTTGTGAGCGCCGTTCCCATCACCATCGTGCAGCCCAAGCTGATCTTGGAAGACCCCCACAACTGCACCGACATGGGGGATGCGCTGACCGTGCTCGACGCCATCTACGATGGCTTCGTTCGCCGCACGGATGCAGGCTATGTGCCCTCGCTCGCCACATCGTGGGAGGTGGCGGAGGAGGGCCGGCTGTGGACGTTCCACTTGCGACAGGGTGTGCGCTTCCACAACGGCGAAGCCTTCGATGCCCATGCCGCCGCTGCGTGCCTGCAACGCATGGCGCGGCCCGACATGGGCGTGACCCTCGGCGCGCCGGGGGTCTACGCGCAGTATCTGAAGGGTGCGGAGATCACCGCGGCGGACGATGACACCGTTGTGGTGCGCCTTGCCGCGCCTATGAGCGACCTTCTCGACCTTCTGGTCTACGGCTACATGGCTGCCCCGTCGGCCCTGGAGGACCCGCGCGCGAACCCTATCGGGACAGGACCTTACAGGGTCGTGCGTGCGGATGCTGAGGCGATTGTTGCTGAGGCGAACGCGGACCATTTCGACGGACCGCCGCGGTTCGCGTCGATCACATGGCGGGCCGAAAGCGACGCTGCGGCGCGGGCGGAAGCGCTCGCCTCCGGCAAGGCGAGCGTTGCCAACCGCTTGGCGAACCGTGTGACGGCGGGCGCGTCCCACATGGTCGATTACTTGGCACCCACAACCATCATCTACCTCTTCAACACGGTGTCGGGGCCATTGGCGGATCGCCGGGTGCGGCGCGCCCTCAACCTTGCGCTCGACAGGGACGAGCTGGTGGCGCGTGTGCGTGGTGGCGCAGGAACGCCCCTTTACGGGCCGCTCAGCCCTGTTCACCCGGGCTATCGGCCGCCTGAGAAGACTGGACCCGACCGCGAGGGGGCGATGGCGCTCTTGGCTGAGGCGGGGCACGGCGAGGGACTGACCATCAAGGTGGACTGCCCGACGAGCCTGCCTGACGAAGCCGTGGCGCTGACCGAAGAGGTGGGCCGGCAGCTCCGTTCCGTCGGCGTCAACCTCGACGTGCGTCACATCGAGGACCGAGAGGCCTATGCCCATAGGGTCCGCCGCAGTGAAATCCGCGACATGTGCGTATTCGATTCCTCGCCTTTGTCCACCTACCGCGTGCTGCACGAGAAGATTGACTCGCGTAGCAAAGGCTCCTGGTGGCTCGGCTACCAGAACGCAGAGGTGGAAGCCCTGATCGACGAGGCGGCGCGCACGGTGGACAGGACCGCGCGGCAGGAGGTTTTTGCCCGTTGCCACAAGGTGTTGGTGGAAGATCCGCCGTGGCTCACCTGCTACTGCGAAGTGCGGCGGATCGGTTTGGCGATGCCCACGGTCGACAAGGCGTGGACCATGCGCGCCGATGGGGTGATCGATGTGCGTGCCTTGCCGGCGCTTGCGCCCTCACGCTGACGACAGCACCTCGAGGGAGAGTGTGTAGTCGGTAGTCAAGGGCGGGACGCCGACAAGAGTCACATAGGTTTGGGCGTCGAGTGGTGGATCGGTAAGGACCTGAAACTCTATGAAGTCGGGCCCGGACGCTCCTCTGCCAATGCCGAAAAGCCCTTCGAACGGGCCATCGATGACGCCGAGGAGCCCGTCGGTGAGAGGCGTTGGTGTCTCAACGGTGACCCTGACCGTGGTGTCTTGGGAAACCGGGGCAACGAGGAACCTGTCGGCATCGCCTGACTGCTCGATGCTGCCGTTGATCACTGTCCCATCGGACAAAAGGCCGGCGGTGTTGTTGTTGTCGGCAAAGTCGTCCACCTCGTTGGTGAGGATGGAGAAGACGTCGTAGGTACCGATGTTCGATCCTGGCGCTTTGACTTCAAGAAAAACCTCTTCCGAGCGTGGGGCGGTGAAGCCGAGGATCAGGTTGGGGCTGGTGCCTGGGATGACGCCGTCGAGGGGGATCGGTGTGCCGCTGCCATCCACCAAACGCACCAATGGGTTCGCAACCGAGAAGGTGCCGGCGCTGTCAGCGCTGAAAATGTAGGTGTTGCCCGCCACCACTTTGAAGGCGAACACATCGATGTCGCCGGCCTCGTCGATGCTGCCGCGACGGGTCTCTCCCACAGGGAGCGGCGTGGAGACGGGGGGCGAGTTGCCCACATCGTCCGCGAAGTTGAAGATGAATTGGGAGAGGTCGAGTTCGCTGACGCTGACGCCGTTGAGGCGGAAGCCTGAGTCGCCGTAGTTGATGACGGCATCGCCCTTGCTGGTCTCCAAGATGGTGAGGTCGCTGAGGGCCGTGTTGCCAGTGCGGCTGAAGTCGAGCGTATTGCTGGGGTCGAAGTCGCGGATCTTGTCGCGGCCGGCGCCAACAGTGGCGGTGAAGGTGTCTGCGCCCTCGCCGCCGGCCAGAAGGTCGTTGTCGCGCCCGCCCACCAAGGTGTCGTTGCCGGCAGCCCCGATCACCTTGTCCTGACCGTCACCGCCTTCGATGGAGTCGTCGCCATCCTGGCCGAACAGCTTGTCGCGCGCGTCGCCTCCAAGGAGCATGTCGTCCCCATCGTTGCCGCGGACAAGGTCGGACCCTTGGCCGCCAACGATGATGTCATCGCCCTGAAGCCCGAAGAGCGTGTCATCCCCGGCAAGACCTTTGATGCGGTCGACCAGGTTCGACCCGCGCAAAACGTTATCGCCATTGTCGCCTGTGATGCGTGAAATGCGGGCCATGAAGTCCTCTTTATTGGCGGGTCGGCTCACACCACATCATGGGTGAGCATCGTGGGCCGATGTGTTTCTGAATGGCGGAGCCGGCAGTGGATGCGCACCCTGTCAGATGAGCGTGAGGGAGAGCGTGTAGTCGACTGGCAGACCCGTGAGATCGTCGCCGCCACTGACAGTAAAATGTGCCGATTCATCCAAATCTTGATCTGACAACGGGTGGACGAAGTTGGTGTTGTTGAACGGGGCAACAGCAGTACTGATCGAAGTCTCAATCGCGTTCATGAAAGTTACAGTAAAGTTGGCGCCGTCTGGGCCCGGTGACGTGGGTTGAATCTCAACCAAAAGCCCTGAGCCGGCAGGCACATCGTCAAAGAGGAACCTGTCGCTGTCGCCCGGCCGCTCCGGGCTGCCATTGATCACCGTGCCCGGAGAGAGGAGGCCGGTGGTGGTGTCGTTGTCGGCAAAGTCGTCCACCTCGTTGGTGAGGATGGAAAAGACGTCGTATAGGCCGGTGCTGTCGCCGGGCGCGTCCACCTCCAAGAACACTGTCTCCGACCGCTCTGCCTTGAAGCCGAGGATCAATCCCGGGACCGTGTTCGGGGCGGTTCCATCAAGGGGGATGGGGTCGCCATTTTCGTCCACCAGGCGCACCCGAGGGTTGGCGACCGGAAGGGCCCCGTCGCTCTCGGCGGCGAAGGTGGAGGTGTTGCCCGCCACCACATTGAGGGCGAACACGTCGGTGTCGTCAGCGAAGTCGATGCTGGCGCGTCGGGTCTCGCCAATGGCAAGGGGCTCTGCCGTTGCGGGGGTATCGGGCACATCGTCGCCGAAAAAGAGGAAGTTTTCGAGCGTCAGGTCGGCAACGCTGACACCGATCAGACGGAAGCCTGAAGATCCACCATAGTTGATGACGGCCTCGCCTTTGGACGTCTCAAGGATCGTAAGGTCGCTGAGCGCAAGGCCAAGGCTCCTGAAGTCCATGGCGTCTTCAGCGGCGAAGTCCGGGATCTTGTCTCTGCCGGCGTTATTGGAGGCAAGAAACAAGTCCGCGCCTTCACCGCCTGCGAGGAGATCGTTTCCCTTGCCGCCCTGAAGAACGTCGTCCCCGCCCGCGCCGATCAGTTTGTCGTTGCCGTCACCGCCAAAAAGGATGTCGTCGCCGTCCTGACCGAAAAGCTTGTCGCGGCTCTTATCGCCGGAGATGATGTCGTTGCCAGCGTTCCCGCGGATGAGGTCGTTGCCGCTCCCTCCGCGGATGGTGTCATCGCCACCAAGGCCAAACAGGGTATCGTTGCCGACAAGGCCTTTGATGAGGTCATCAAGGCCCCTCCCGCGCAACTCATTGTCGTTCCGTCGCCGTTGAAGCGGGCCATGCATCCCCCGGCGGAAGGCCGGCCTCTCACGTTCGTTGATGCACGTTATTCTTTGTTAAAACGTTGTTGAAAAGAAAAGTGCCTGCCGTGTGGCTTTTTGCAGCCCGGACGTCAGGCGCTCTTGTCGGGGAAGGATTTGCCGAGGAGGGAGAGGCGGTCTGCTTTGACGGCGGCTTGGGCCTGTGTGGTGCAGTCGAGCTTCAGTCGGGCGGATTTGATGTAGGTGCGCACCGTATGCTCCGACAGGCCGATGATGATGGCAATGTCGGGCACCTCTTTGCCTTCGGCGACCCAGCTCAGGACTTCCTTTTCCCGCGGGCTGAGCTTTGGCGGGGGAGGGGCTTCGCCGAACACATCTCGGACGCCGCGGGTATGGAAAGCGTTGCCGATGACGAGAAAGTCGGCAAGGTGTTCTGCCTTGAATCGCTCCCACTCCTCGCCGGATTTGTCTGAGGTGATGGAGAGGATGCCGCGGCGGCCAAACCGGTCCGTGAGGGGGATGATGAGGCCGCTCTTGCCCACCTTGTGGGCCCGTGCATCGCGCAGAAACTCCACCTCTTCTTGGCTGGAAATCGGCACGTCGCGCCAGTCGAACGGGGCGGTGGCGAGGAAGCCTTGCATGCCGATTTTGTCCACCCGCCAGTATTGGCGCATGAGGTAGCGCACCAACCACAGGGGCGGGTAGGTGGTTTTGACGAAAGGGTCTTTTTGCGGCTCGTGGCCGTAACGGGCGGCCACGTACGTCATGTGTTTGGCCCGATAAAGGGTGCGCACGGCCTTGATGGCGCGGTTGAGGCCGCGCGCTTCGGCGATGATGGCAAGGGCCGCGTCGCGGGTTTGGCTGGCCGAACAGCTGACCGCAGCTTCCAAGGCTTGGTCGAACATGGCCGCTTCGCCCTGTTCGTCGAAGGCCGCATCCAGCTCGTCTTGCCTCATTGTCGGCCACCGTCGCCAATCTGCTTCGTCCTGGTGCAACCCCCCTGCCACACAGCATGACAAGGCGGGAGCCGGGGGTAGACGCGCGTCCATCGCAAGGGCAATCTTTTCATCCCCATGATGGGCCGCGCATTCTCCAGCCCTGACCGGACAACCGACTCCAGAACACCCCGGCCGACGGCAAAGCAGTATGTTGCTACCTTAAATTGATGATCTCATCAAGCTTCAGGTTGTGGGCGGATGTCGCAGGTGGTTGTGCCGTTTGTTTTGGGTTCCCCCAAATGAGGGTAATGCGCTCGTTGATTGCACGGTCTATGGTTTAATCATAGCGTCAAACAATTCGAGGTAGAGGCAATGAAGGGGATGCTGCGAGACCAACTGGCCACACTCAACACCATATGCGATGCGTGTGCGCTGCCCCTGGTTTCCGACGAGCTGAGCGTGAACGATGCGGCGTATATGCTTGAATGCCTTTACCAAGAGAGGGCCGCGATGATGGCGCTTGTGCGGGCAGGTCACGCTGCCGCCACCGGCGATCTGGCGGCCATCCGCCTCTGGGTGGACGCCTACAGTCACCTGTCGCCTGGGCGAGGGGAGTGCGGTGGGTCATTGGCGCTCAGCCACGGGTTGCCAGGCGGGTCCGAGGTTGCGGCCGCACCGTGATGGGGTGGTGCATCGCGACTATCCGCCGCAATCTTTGGTATAGCTAGCGCCCATCCCTTCGCCTTGCCGCATCAATTTCGGCAGACGAAAATCCAACTCATCTCCGTGTCGGCACACATGATTCCACCCCACTGGTAGCCTTCCCCGCCGCGCCAACGGACCCTGAACCAGTTGAAGTCGTTCATCCGCACGCCGGTGTCCTGCACGATGGTGATGCGCTGATTCTCCCGCAGGCTCGTCACCCGCCGGGCGTTGAGGGAGGGGCCGGAGCGCACGATCCCGCCCAGCGACCGGCCGGACACGGGAAGAACGCCCCCTTGGGTGCCGAGCCCGACGCCTGGATCTTGGCCGGGCCGACCCACCGTGGTGGGCGGCTGCACGGGCGGATTGGGACGTGCGTCGCGGCAGGTGCCTGGAATGCGCGTCAGTGTGATGTAGCCTGACCCGCAGTAGCCTGAGTTGATGTCGCCGCGGATCACGGGGTCGCCCGGCGCGGGATACATCTGACCCGAAAGACCCGATTGCGAGGGTGGGTTGAGGCCGGTCAAACGGTAAGACAAGTCATCCCCCTGGCCGGCAAGGCTCCAGAACCAACGCCGTCCGTCACTCTGAAAAGTGATGTTGCCATTCACCTCGTTGGCGGTGAAGCGGTAGGCGGAGCGGCACTCGTTGCCGCGCGGATTGTGGTAGCCGCGAACCCCGTCGTACTGGCAGGCAAGGGCAGGGGCCGTCACCGCGCCTCCAAGAATGAGTGCTGCGGCGAGTGTCGATCGTAAGGCCATGGTCATCCTCCTGCCTTTTGTATGGCAGATGATGGGCGAAGCCGAGGCATATGGCCAGCGCACCATGAGGGCGTGAATGCCCCGCAAGCCGTGGCGCTTTTCAGCCAGGCGACAAATCGGCACAGTCACCCCCGCACCTTCAGGCGAGGAAATATGATGTCTGGCGTTCCGGCCGTTCCTTTCGATCTTTCAGCGCGCGCTCCCTATGCCCGTAACGCGTTCGACGATGCCGAGTATGCCCGCCGCGCCGACGCTGTGCGGGCAAGGATGGCCGACGATGGCGTCCGTGCGCTCATTGTGTTCGGCGAAGGGCGCTCACCGCCTATCGAGTATTTGACGGGATTTGAGGCTGTTTTCGGCAAGCACATCCTCTTGCTGAGCGAAGACCAGGTGACGCTCTTCACCGACGGTGTGCTCCATGGCGAACCCATGCACTCCATGATTTGGACGTGTCGGGTGGCGGAGGTGGTGGTCTCCCTCGGCCCCACCTATGGCGCGCCGTTCGATGAGGTGGCGAGCTTTGCAGCGGCGCGCTTGTCCGCAGGCATGTCTGTGGGTGTGAGCGATGCGCACCTGATGCCGCGGGCCCTTTGGGCGCAGCTTGAGGGGAGCGGCGCCAACCTTCGCCCGAGCGATGCCGTTGCGCGGGCGCGGGCCATAAAGTCGCCGGCGGAGGTGGCGGTGCTGAAGGAAGCGTGCGCCATTGCCGACCGCGCGCTGACGCAGATGATCGCTGCCATTAAGCCCGGCAAGAAGGAAGCGGAGATTGGCGCCATCGCGGCGGCCATTATTGCAGAGAGCGGGGCGAGCGAGGCCTTTCCGACAGCCGTCTCAAGCGGCCACTATGCTGGAATCAAGCACGCAACGCCCGGTCAACGCGTGATGGAGGCGGGCGAACCGGTGTTCCTGGACGTGGGCGCCAACCTTCACGGTTTGATGAGCGATGTGAGCCGCTGCGCCATCGTGCCGGGCACCCGCAACGACGAGGTGGAACGGCTCTATCGCGAGGGCGAGGCACTCTACCGCCATGGGCTCGACGTTCTGCGCGCAACGCGGGACATTGCGGCGGTCTCGAATGCCTTGTCCGACTATGCGCGCCAAAGCCCCTTCGCCAAAGATTTTTGCGCTGGCGGCTGGGGTCATGGGATCGGCATGGCGCTGATCGAAGCCCCTGGCGGGCTTTTCGTCGGCAGGGAAGGGACGTTGAAGCCAGGCATGGTGATTGCGTATGAGCCCATGTTCGTTGTGGCCGGCCTCGGCACGGGGGTGGTGGAAGACACCTTCCTCGTTACCGATGACGGCGTTGAGGCGCTCTCGCGCCTTCCCATCGATTCTTGGAGTGTGGCGGCCCACGCCGACGTTTGAGCGCTAAGCCTAACGCTTTGGTCGGAGAGGATTTGTGGCATTGGGCGCAAACGTTTGCCCCCTCGCCGTGAGGCCGCTAACGTCCTCCTAACGGCTGTCGTCAACGGCGGTCGAGACGACACACTCGGAGGAACGTCGATGCCCCTTTCCCGCGTCCGTGCGCTTGTCGCCGCGGCCGTGATGGTGAGCGCTCCTGCCATGGCGGACGACACCATCACGCTGACCTATGCCACCTACCTGCCGCAGTCTTTCACCTTCGTGGAGGTGGACGACTGGTTCATGAACGAGGTCACGACGCGGACCGACGGGCGCGTTCAATTTGAGACCTATTACGGCGCCTCGTTGCTGAAGGCGCTGGACGTGATGCCCGGCCTTGCCGCGGGCGCTGCCGACCTTGCCACAGGCGCGCCTGGCTACAACGTGGATATGCTGCCCCTGTCCTCCGTCATTCAGCCTTACATCACCAACAAGGCGGATGCGGCCGTGCGCGCCTTCGTGGAGCTTTACGCCTCCGAACCCGCTTTGGAATCGGAGTGGGAAGACAACAACATGAAGCTTCTCTACGCTCTTGCGGCGGTGGAGAACACGTTGTGGACCGACCGCCCCGTCACCTCCAAGGAAGACCTTGAGGGGATGCGCATTCGTGCCACCCTCGGCATTGCCCAATCCCTTGAAATGCTTGGGGCGACGACGGTCGCCATGGGCATGCAGGACGGTGTTGAGGCGCTGAAGCGCGGTGTGATCGACGGGTTCGCCTCCTCTCCCTTCGACCTTGGCGTTCTGGTAGGCTTGCACAATGTGGCCGGCCACGTGAACGATGCCGGCAACATGGGCGTCTACGGCATCGTCACCATGGCGGTGAACTTGGACACCTGGAACAACCTTCCCGACGATGTGAAGGCGGTGATGGAAGAGGTGGCCGCAGAGGTGCCCGAAAAGTTCATCGAGGTGACCAACCGCGCCGTGTCGGATGCGGTGGACACGTTGATGAAGACCGACACCATCACCGTCTCCCTCACCGCGCCTGAAGAAGATGCCGCGTGGAAGGAGGAGACGGCGAACGCTGTGTGGGAGAAGTGGGTGGCCGGGATGGACGAGCGCGGGCTCGACGGCCGGGCCATGCTCGACGCCTACGTGGCCCTTGTGAAAAAGCACGAGACGGACGCCAAGTATCGCACAGGCTTTGAGGTCTACCGCGAACGCGCCGACCAGTAACGGCGCGCCATGCGATTGATGGAATGGGTCGAGCGCTTTCATGTGGCGCTCGGCTCTCTAAGCGGCATTGCCACCATCGTGATGATTGCGCTGGTGGTGCCTGACGTCATCTTGCGGAAGTTCTTCGCCACCACCATTCCGGGGGCAAGCGAGACCAACATCCTACTTCTGGTCTTGATGATCTATCTGGGGCTTGCTGGCGCACAGGCCCGTGGGGCGCACTTCCGTGTCACCATTCTCACCGATCGCCTGTCTGAGGGGGCGCGGCGGGCGCTCGAGGTGGTGATGCTGTCGGCGGCCGTGGCGGGGTTATCGCTCCTTGCCGTCCTCACCACCCAAAGCGCCATGACCTCCATTGCGCGCGGCGAGGCCTCCTTCGGGGTCATCGCCTTTCCGTTGTGGCCAGGGCGTGTGGCCGTTGCTGTGGGGTTGTGGCTCCTGTGCCTTCAGCTGGTGCTGGATGTGATCCGCGCGCTTGTGGGGGCGCCGCGCCGCACCTCGCGCGAAGAGGGTGTGAACGGCTGATGGGACTGGACCAAGCCGAAGTCGGCATTGTGATGATCGGCGGGCTGATCGCGCTTCTTCTGGGCGGGATGCCCATTGCCTTCGCGCTCGCTCTGTCGGGGATTGTGGGCTTGATCCTGGCGCGGGGTTGGCGCGCGTCTGAATTCTTGCTGTCGAGCTTTCCTTATAGTGCGACGGCACAGCTGACCTTGATCATCATTCCCCTGTTCTTGTTCATGGGGCACCTGGCGTTTGCCTCGGGCTTGTCGGCGAAGGCGTTCGACGCCGCGCGGGCTTTGGTGGGTCGTGTCCGGGGCGGACTTGCCATTGCAACGGTCTTTGCGTGCGGCGGCTTTGCCACCGTTTCGGGGTCGAGCGTTGCAACGGCCGCCACCATGGCGAGGATCGCGATCCCCGAGATGTTGGCCTCAGGCTACAAGCGCCGGCTGGCTGCGGGGTGCGTTGCCGCTGGCGGCACGCTGGGCGTCTTGATCCCTCCAAGCGGCGTGCTCGTCATCTATTCCATCGCAACAGGCGCGCCGCTGACGGAGCTTTTGATTGCCGCCGTCATCCCCGGTGTGTTGACGGCGCTCGCCTATGGCGTCGGCATTCATGTGATGGTGCGGATGGACCCCGCATCGGCACCGGCAACCACCATGCCGAAGCTCACCCGACGGCAGCGCCTCTCGGCGCTCGGCAGCAGTTGGGAGCTGGGGCTCCTGTTCTTCATCGTGATGGGGTCGATTTACCTGGGGTTTGCGACACCGACGGAGGCGGCGGCCGTGGGCGCGTTCGTGGCTTTGGTGATTGCCATTGCCCGCAGCCGCGGCAAACGCGGCAAGGTGTTGAAGGAAGGTTTGATTGAGACGGGCGTTGCCACCTCCTCCATCTTCGCGCTGGTCATCGGGGCCGGGCTTTTCTCGCTGGGCCTGTCCACCACACAGATTCCGCAGGACACGGCGGCGTTTCTTGCAGGGCTCGACCTGCCGCCGACGGTGATCTTGCTGTTGATCCTGGTACCGTTTCTTGTGCTGGGGGCATTCATCGACGGCCTGTCGATGATTTTGCTGACAATGCCCGTGGTCTACCCTGTGATCGAGCAGATTGGGGTCGATCCCATCCTGTTCGGCATTTTGGTGACAAAGACGACAGAAATTGGCGTCATCACACCGCCCGTCGGCCTCAACGTGTTCGTGGTGAAGGCCGCGGTCCCCAACCTTCCCATCGGCGAGGCATTCCGCGGGGCGGCGCCATTTGTGGTGATGGAGCTCATCTTGCTGGGCATTCTGATTGCCGTTCCCGAACTCACGCTGGGGCTGTTGCCGCGATGACCCTCACACTGAAGGAGATGGGAAGCTTTTACGTGGGTGGGCGGATGCACACCGTTGCCGGCAAACCCACCAGCCGCCTGAAGGTGGCCCCGTCCATCCCAGAATTCACCTACGATCCCAACGGCGAATTCGCGGTCGAGCACGCCTATGTCCAATACTTCATTCCCCAGGATGTGAAAGGCTTGCCCATTCTGCTGATCCACGGCGGCGCGCTGACCGGGGCAACGTGGGAGACGACGCCTGACGGACGCGAGGGCTGGGTCAACCTGCTTCTAAGGCGAGGCCGTGCCGTCTACGTTGCCGATATGGTGGAGCGTGGCCGCGCCGGGTGGACCAACATTGAGGGCGTTTTCCCCGGTCCGATCCTTGAGCGCTCGGCGCAGGAGGCCTGGTGGCTCTTCCGCTTCGGCATGGAGGACGGGTTTGAAAGCCGCTCCGCCTTTGTGGGGCAGAAGTTCCCCATCGATGCGTTCGACACCTTCATGAAGCAGTGTGTGCCGCGCTGGATCCTGAACGTGGACACGGCGCAGGCGGCTTTCTTGGAGATGGTCCGCAGGATCGGCCCGTGCGTGGTGATGACCCACTCCTCAGGCTCCATCTACGGCTATCGCCTTGCTTTCGAGGCCCCTGATCTTGTGAAAACGGTGATCGGCATCGAGCCGTCCAGTCTTCCAACAGCCTATCCGGAGAGTTGCAAGGGCCAGCGCTTCGTGGACGTGATGGGCGACTACCTGGACACCCGCCCCTTCTGGGTGACGATGGATGGCGGCGTCCAATCCAACATTGCCGCCGTCGCCGAAAGAGGGGCGTACGCCCGCTACATGCGCCTTGCCGACAAGGGCCTCCCCAACCACTCCCACATGATCATGATGGACCGGGACAACAATCGCGCGTTGGACGTGATCCTCACCGAAGCCGGCGAAATCTAGAGCATCCTGCGTCCATACGGACGCAGATAAGATGCTCTACTCCTTTGAAATAGAGCGGTTTTCTTGCGATCGTATGTTTCCATCTGACCGCAAACTGCTCTAAGCGCCACCCTGACAACATCCCCCGCGTCAGTTCCTTTGGAGAGATGGCAGCCTGACTTCGCGGGAGGATGGAACAAGGCGGGAGAGGCTTGGTAACGCCCCTCGGCCTCTCCAACAGTCCGCACGGTTCGGCAAGACCTATCGTCCCCAACGCAGCGCCAGGGGCTCCGCCGCTTGCGCAAGCTCGAGCAGCCCAGCGCGTGTGGCGGGGTGGAGGGGCGTGAGGGGATGGCGCACGTGATCGCTCTTGATGACGCCGCCTTCCATCATCACCGTCTTGCAGGCGCGCAGGCCGCATTGGCGGTTCTCGTAGTTGATGAGGGGGAGGACTGAGGCGTAAAGGCGCGCGGCCTCCGCCCTATTGCCTGTGCGGTGGGCGGCGAGGATCGGGGACAGGAGGTCCGGCAGGAGATCGCTCGACATGGTGCCTGTGGCGCCTGCGTCGAGGTCGGCCATCAGAGTGATGGCTTCTTCGCCATCGAACGGGCCTTCGATGGCATCGCCCCCCGCCGCGATGAGGGCGCGCAGTTTGCCGGCAGCCTGGGCCGTTTCGATCTTGAAGTAAGCGACAGGCCCAAGCTCGCGGGCGAGGCGAACCAGGAACGGGATGGAAAGCTCCACGCCAGACAGCGGCGCGTCCTGGATCATGATGGGAAGACCCACCTCGCTCACCCTTTGGAGCTGCTCGAAGGTTTGAGCTTCGCCAGCCTTCAGGAGGGCGCCGTGGTAGGGGGGCATCAGCATGACCATGGCAGCGCCCAAGGCTTTGGCGCGGCGCACGCGCTCCACCACAATGTCGGTGGCAAAATGGGAGCAGGTGGCGATGACTGGGACCCGCCCTGCCACGTGCTCAAGGCAAAGGCGCAGGAGTGTCTCGCGCTCCTCATCCGAAATGAGGAACTGCTCTGAATAGTTGGCGAGGATGCAGATCCCATCCACCCCTTGGTCGACCATGAGGTCCAGGACGCGGCGCATCCCTTCAAGATCGAGGGTGCCATCGTCGTTGAAGGGCGTTGGGGCGACGGGCCACACGCCCCGATAAGGGGTGGTTGTCATGGGAGGGTCCTCACGGGCGTTTCTTATGGTCGGGCACTGAAACAGACCGCCGGCAGAGCGGCAACACAGGTCAGCCGGCAGGCGAGGCGATATCGTCACCGCGGGAGAGGACGAGTTCGCGGTGGTTCAGTGTGGAGGCGGCCACCTGCCAGGCGAAAGAGAACGAGACGAGTGACTTTTCCTCGATCCTGTCATTGTCCAGGTCGACGATGACTTTCTCGAAGATATCGAAGAGGTCTCGCCGGATGCGCTCCACGTCGGCAGCCCCCGTGACCGTGTCCACCTTGGCGAGGATTTCGATGATGCGAAGGTTGTACTGATCGGCGCGGTTCTTTCGGGCGTTGGAGAGCCAAATGCGCGCCTGCCAGAGGCCCGATAGGAGAAGGGCAAAGGCCGTTACCCCCAGCGCCATCGGCTCGGCATACTCCACGATGAAAATGGGATCGTCCTGGGAGTAGTAGAGTTCCGCGCCAGGGTGGACACCGAAGACCAGGCGGTCCTGTTCTGTCGGCGCGCTGACGAACGCGGCTTGGGGAAGGATGCGCACCATCTCCTGGCGCTTTTCAAAGAGGCTGCGTGTGAGCGCCTCCACCGTGGAGTCGGGCAGGTCACGGCGTACGGCAAGGAGGCTGTCCACGGCCACCACCTCGATCGGGGCGGCAGGCACGGGACGCTCGCCGGAATAAGTGCCGAGCGGGACGACGCTTGCGCGCAAAGCAGGATCGAAGAGCGCCATGGCCTCGGCCTGGTCGATGGAAATGAGCTGGACGGGTGCCTGCTCGATGATCTGCTCGATGGTGTTGTTGCCCAACGCCACCACCATGAAGAAGGCATCGATCGAGCCTTCCGTGATCGCATCGGCATGGCCGCGCAGATCACCGTTGACGACGGTGAGCTCGGCAAGGGGGAGTTCGTAGTGGCGCAGGAGGCGGGCAAAGAGTTCGTTGGAGCCTGAACCTGTGGGCATCAAGCCGACGGTCTTGCCGCGAAGGTCGCCAACCGTCTCGATGCCGGCGCCAAGGCGCACGACGAGGTGGAACACTTCGGGGAAAAGCCGCGCGACGATGACGGTGTTATGGGCAACGGGCGTGTCGCTTTGGATGAGGCCCATGTCGGCCTCATCCGTCCCGATGCGCCTGGCGTTCTGGTTGGCGCCGGCGGAAGGGAGGATTTCGAGCGCGGCAGGTGTTTCATCGGCAATGGTGCGTTTCAAGGCGCGGGCGAAGGCAGCGTACGTGCCGCCGTCTGTGCCTGTGCTGACGCGCAAGGTATTGGGTGTGCCCTGCAGCCAGACGGCGGCGTAGGCAATCCCACCGATGGCAACGGCCAACGCCAGGCAAAGGAGGAGGACGCGGCGCGGCATCATCAGGCGGCGCGGCGCTGCAAGGGCCCTGCCCATGGGCAGGCGGGCGGAGCGGCGGGGGTGTATTCGGAACGTTCGATCATGACGAAAACGTTAGAGCATGTTTCGCGCCACCGCACACGCCCGTAGGATAGGCGAGCTGCCGCCGGCTTCTGCCCGGCCCGCTTTGCCCCCTCACGCAACGACCAGGACGAACCCATGGCCGACATTCGCATTGACCACGCCACCGTTGTGACGATGGACGGCACGCGGCAGGTGATGGAGGACGGTTCGGTTGCCATTGAGGCGGACCGCATCCTCGCCGTTGGCACGACGGATAAGGTTGCCAACGACCATCCTGCGCAAACGGTGATAGACGGAACGGGGATGGCGGCATTGCCCGGTCTGATCGACGTTCATGCCCATGCTGGCCACGGGCTGATCAAGACCATGGGTGGGGGGAATGGCGAGGCATGGTACGAGGCGTGCAAGACCGTCTACACCGTCGCCTCCGACCCTCAGTTTTGGCGGGCCGAGGCAGCGCTTGCGGGGCTTGAAAGACTGAAGGCGGGGGTGACGACGGGCGTTTCGCTGCTGGGCGGTGGCGATAGCGTCATGCGTACCGACAGGCGCGAGCATGGCGATGCGCATCTTGATGCTGTGGCAGAGCTCGGTATCCGCGTGCAGATGGCCGTGGGGCCGACGCGTCCGCCCTTTCCCTGGACCTATGCAGCGTGGAACGGGACCGAACAGTCCACGTACACCGTGACCTTCGACGAACAGATTGCCACCTGCGAAGACCTCATCCGGTCCCGCCATGGGCGTGAGGGGCGGCGACTGAACATTGCCATGCTCTCCCCCACTTTGCGGCGCGAGCATTTGGACGGGGCCAGCTCTGAAATGCTGACTTTGTTGATCGACCAGGCGCGCGCTGCCAGCAACGTTGCGCGCGAGAACGGCCTCGTTTTCACACAAGATGGTCACAAGACGGGGACGGCCACGTTTGCCGCCGAAGCGCTCGGCATCTTGGGTCCTGAGGCGCTGCTCTCCCACGCGACGGATTTCTCCGACGAAGAGATTGCCATTTGCGCCGACAAGGGTGTGAAGATTGCCCACAATCCGAGCGCTGTCGCCTCCATTATGGGCCGCTGCCGTGTGGTGGAGATGCTTGAGGCGGGCGTTGTCGTGGGGCTCGGCTCTGACGGGACGGCGCCTGACCGGTCGGGCGACATGTTCCGCCACATGCAGCAGTGCATGCATTACCACCGCCGCCACTTTCGCGATTCCTCCGTTCTGCCGCCGGGCAAGGTGTTGGAGATGGCGACGATCGATGCCGCCCACGCGCTGTTGATGGAAGACATTGTCGGCTCCTTGGAGGTGGGAAAGAAGGCCGACGTCATTCTGGTCGACCTGAAGAAGCCGCATCTTTATCCGCCCAATATGCCGCTTTACCGCATCGTGTGCTTTGCCAATGGCGCTGATGTGGACACCACCATTGTGGATGGGCGTATCCTCATGCAGGGGCGCAAGGTTTTGTCCGTGGATGAGGGTGCAGTGCTTGAGAACGCCGCGCGCGCGACGGAAATTATGCTTGAGCGTACGGGCTTTTCCGATCTTTTGGACACGCCGGAGACGTTCTTTGGTGCCACGCGGTACTGACGCTGTCGCATGGCACTTCAAGGCGGGACGACAGCAAGGGCGAGCGAGGCAAGCAACATCACCGCAAAGATGATGTTGGCGGCGCGCCCCAAAATCTTGTGTGTGAGGATGCGCGAGAAGGCCGCGCCAAAGCTGAGCCAAACCGTGTTGACCACAGCAATGACAACGACGAGGGCGAGGATCTTGAAGGCGGCATCACGCGCCACATCGCCATCGACCAAAGTGTGGCTGGCGTAGACAGCGCCAATGGCCGCAAACGCTTTTGGGTTCGCCGTTGCAAGGATAAGACCTGGCAGAAAGCCCGGAGCTGCCTTCGCCTGCGCTTTGCGCGAGCCGACAGGGGAGGTGGCAATCCTCCAAGCAAGATAAAGGATGTAGAGCGCTGCAACGACGGTGAGCACGGTCACAAGCGCCGGTTCCGCGAGGATCAATGCCGTCACGCCCGAGGCTATCAACATGAGGACAATGGTGGTGCCTGCAACAATGCCCAGTAGGTAGGTTCGCCCAGCGGAAAACCCGAAGGCGGTGCCGATGGCCGCCAGGCTCAAGGTTGCCGGCCCGGGGCTGCCCATGAGAGGAAAGGCCGCCAGCCATAGGGCGGGGAGATCATGCATCATCGCCAGTCCCTGTTGCCACGGCGGCACGATGGCGGCGGCGCGGGGGGATGTCTTGAACGAACGTGCAGGGTGATGGCGGCTGCCATCAACATCACGCCGTTGGGTGAGGGGGTGGAGCGGGTGGATGCCCGCTCCTTGCGAGAGCCCTTCGCACCCCATCGGCACGACCGGTACGTTGTGGGGATCACTGTTCAGGGCACGCAGGAGTTCACCTATCGTGGCGGTGTGCGGCGGGCGGTGCCGTGGGAGGCGTTCGTCCTCCACCCCGACGAGCGCCACGATGGCCGGCCCGGCACGGAGGACGACTACAGCTACCGCGCCATTTACCTGGCGCCGTCGCTGGTGGCCGATGTGCTCGGTTCTGGTTCGCTCCCCTTCATCAAGACGCCTGTGGTGCGCGACGAAGGGTTGCTGCGTGCCATTGGGGACCTCCTGTCAGACGGTGAGGACGGCGACCTCGGTGCCGTCGCGCATCTTTGTGCCGTAGCGGACGCCATGGCACGCCTTACCGGCAGGCCAGTGCAGGCGACGGTGTGCGACCCATCGGCGATGGATCGGGTGCGGGACGACATTGAGGCCGCATTGCGGGATGGCGTGACCATGGCCGCCCTTGAAGGCACCCACGGCATCGACCGCTATGCCCTCGCACGGCAGTTCAGGCGGCGGTTTGGCGTCAGCCCGCACCGTTACCTGGTGTTGCGTCGGCTCGATTGCGCCAAGGCGATGATCAGCGCCGGGAACGCCTTGGCGGAGACGGCGGCCTCATGCGGGTTCGCCGATCAGAGCCATATGACGCGCCACTTCCGTAAGGCTTTCGGTCTGCCGCCAGGCCGCTGGCGTGCGTTGACGGTTTAAGCGTTGGCGGCGGCGAGGTGCGGGTACTTCTCCGTCAACAGTGAGCCATAATAGTAGGTCGGCGCAAAGGGTGGCGTTGCCTGGAGGGCGCCGAGCCAACGGGCGACAGATGGGGCTTTGTCCCACAACGTGGCAAGCCCGATATCGTCCATGCGTACGATGACGGGCATGACGGCAATGTCGGCAAGGGTGATGCGCGGTCCCATCAGCCAGGGGCCGCCACTCTCTTCAAGCCAATCGGCCATCCTGTCGATGCCCCTTTGCAGGCGTGCGGTGGCCTCGTCCATCTCCGAAGCGGGGAACCCGGTCCGGCCCATCTTCATCAAGAATTCCCGGCGCAATGGTTTGGCCTCGCACACGGCCTGGAATTCCGCCTCCGTCATCGCCTGGAAGTGGGGCAGGAAGGCAAGGTTGTAGGACGGCACGCGCACCGCCGGCGTCGGCACCTCGTCGATGAAGCGCATCATGGAGCGCATGGCAGCCCTGTGCGCCGGGGCCGGTGGAACCATGGCAGGGGAGGGAAAGACCTCGTCCAGGTATTCAACAATGACGGCCGAATCGATCACCGTGATGTCGTCATGGACGAGGGTGGGGACGACGCCGTTGGGGTTAATGGCCAAGTATTCAGGCTTCAGCTGGTCGCCGGCGAAAAGGTCCAGCTTGTGCTCGGTGAACGGCTGGGCCTTTGCGTTGAGCGTGTACCGCACCCGCTGACTGCAGGTGGACTGGGGGGCGTTGTAGAGGGTGATCATGCCCCATCAGTCCCAGTTGAGGATGCGTGGCAGCTTGCCGGCCTTGGCCAAGGTGCCGATGATGCCGAGCGGGAAGAACATCAACGCCAGCGCCATGATGACGCCTGTGGCGAAGATGTTGATTTCCGATGCGCCCAAGGTTGCCACGAAGAATTCGTTGAAGGCGACGATGAGGATGGCGCCGATGATGGGTCCCGCGATGGTGCCCTTGCCCCCAAGGATACACATCAACACCATATAGACCGACACAAGGATTGCCATGAATATGTTCGGCCTGATGTAGGTGAGATAACCACCCCACACCGCGCCTGCCATGCCGACGAAGAAGGCGGAGATGGCAAAGGCAAGCGCTTTATACAGCCGGGTGTCGATACCGGCACTTTCGGCCTTGATTTCATCTTTAGAGATGGCGCGCAGGCCAAGGCCGAATTTGGAATGCTTGATTTTGTAGCAAATCCAGACCGTAAACGCAGCCATGATAATGTAGGTGTAGTAGGCCGGCAGCTTGTCCCAATGCACCGGGAGGCCGTTGGCGGGGAGGGAAACGCCGGCAGCACCCCCCACAAACTCCCAATTGTCGAACAGGATTCGGGCAATCATCACCAGCGCCAAGGAGGAGATGATGAACGACGGGCCGCGCACCTTCAGCGTGATCCGTCCGATGAGGTAGCCGAAGAGGCCCGCCACCAGTCCTGCCAGAGGTGCCAAGATGATGACGGAGATCCCCGTGCGGGCGAAGATCATTCCCGCGAAATATCCGCCAATGGCAAAGAAGACGTTGTGGCCGAGCGAGATGTAACCGGCAAAGCCACCCAGGATGTTCCAGCCGGACGCCATCACCACATAGCTTGCCGTAAAGAGGGTGAGGTGGAGGAGGTAGTTATAGTTGCCTACGAATTGGAGCGCGGGCAGCGCCAGCAAGACGATGAGGAGGGCGATGGGAAACCATGTGGCCCGGGTCTTGTCGGCCCGCGCGGCAAGGCTTTCGTTGTAGGCTTGGCGCGCGGCGAGGACGGCGGATTGGTCCATTGTGTTGGCCATCAGGCAAGCTCCGGTTTTTCGCCGAACAGACCTTGCGGGCGCACCAACAAAATGACGAAGAGCGCGACAAAGAAGGTCAGCGTGGACCAGGTGGCCCCCAAGTAAGCACCGACGAAAGCGGCGATCAGCGACAGCAAGAAGGAGGCAACCACCGTGCCGAGGATCGACCCCATGCCACCAAGGACGACCAAGGACATGAGGATCGCAATCCACTCCCAATGCTTTGCCGGGAAGAAGGAAAACACGAACGAGACCAGAGCGCCGGCCGCCCCTGCGAGGCCGAGGCCAATGGCAAAGCTCACCAGCGACACGTAGTTGACGTTGACGCCCAGCAGCGACGCCGCATCGCGGTTTTGTGTGGTCGCGCGGATGGCATAGCCGAAGCGCGAATACTTCAAGAACAGCGCCAGCGCGGAGATGATGGCCAAGGACACCAAGCCTGCGTAGAGCTGCCCCGTGGGGATGAAGACGTTGCCGATGAAGATGGCGTCGGTCGCATATTCAGGCGAGGTGACGCGCTGTGTGTTCGTGAAGGCTGTGCCCAGCGCTCCCTCCACCACCATTGCCATGGCGAAGGTCAAGAGCACGGTCATTTCAGAATAGGTGGCAGCCTTGGCGTCTTTCTCAAAGACGACCTTGTACAAAATGATGCCCGTGACGGCCAGGATGACGGCGGCAACAGGGAGCATCACCAAAGGGTCGATGCCGTAAAGGCGGAACGCCCAGTAGGCAACGTACGCGCCGCCGATGATGAGCGCAGGATGGGCGAGATTGACGATGCGCATCACGCCAAAGACGAGGCTGAGGCCGGAGCCCATCAGGGCGAACACACCACCCAGCGAGAGGCCCAGAATAGCGATTTGAATGGTGTTGCTCATGCCGCTTTCTTTCCGCCGAGATAGAGTTCTTGGATACGGGGGTCGGCAAGGATCTCCGCTGACGGGCCTTCAAAGAGCGTTCGTCCAAGGTCAAGAACAACGCCCCAGTCAGCGTTCTTGAGACCCATCAAAGCGTTCTGCTCCACAAGAAGAACGGTGAGGCCGTCGTCGGACATGATCTTGATGATGTCGAACATTTCTTGGACGATTTTGGGTGCCAGCCCGAGGGACGGCTCGTCCAGCATGACGATGTCGGGTCGAAGGATCATGGTGCGGGCCATAGCAAGGGTCTGCTGCTGGCCGCCGGACATGGTTCCGGCCCGCTGGCTCGCACGCTCCTTGAGAATGGGGAAACGCTCCATCACGGAATCGATCCGCTTCTCCAATTCGCCATGGTCGGTCATGGTGAAACCGCCCATGCGCAAGTTTTCGCGCACCGTCATCTTTGGAAAAAGGGCACGTTCTTGCGGGACGAACGCAATGCCCTTGCGCATGATTTGGTCAGGGCGCAAGCCGTTCAGCCGCTCCCCTTTGAAGGTGACCTCGCCTTTGCGGATCTTCAGCATGCCGCAGATGGCTTTGAGGAGCGTCGATTTGCCGGCGCCGTTCGGCCCGATAATGCAGTGCACTTTGCCCGGCTCGACGGTGAGGTGGGCGCCATCGAGGATGGCAGGGCCGTCGCCGTAGCCGGCTGTGATGTCTTTGACTGTCAGGAGATCGGTCATGCCGCGTCCTCCAGAACGCCACCGAGATACGCGTCGAGCACGGCAGGATCCTGACGAACCTTATCGGGCGTGCCGTCGGCAATGACCTGGCCCTGTGCCATCACCACCACCCGGTGGGAGAGGCGCATGATGACATCCATATTGTGCTCCACGATGAGGACGGTGAGGCCTGTCTCGTTGAGCTTGCGGATATGGCCGATGATGTCTTCCAACAGTGAGGGATTGACCCCGCCGGCAGGTTCATCAAGCAAGATGATCTTGGGGTCGCTCATCAAGAGCGCGGCAAAGTCCATCAACTTCTTTTGGCCGTAAGACAGGTTGTGCCCGTCTTCATGGGCAAGCCGCGTGATCCCGAGAAACTCCAGGATGCCGAGCGCCTTGTCGATCTCCTCAGGAGAGGTGGCGGGTTTCATCAAATCGCGCCAACCACTGACCTTCGACTGGCAAATGATGTTCTCCAGCACCGTCATATCGGCAAGATTGCGGGAGATTTGGAAGGTGCGCGACAAGCCCTTCGCCGTGATCTTGTGGGGGCGCAGCTGATCGATGCGCTCCCCATCCAGCCACACCTCGCCGGCCGTTGGCACCATGGTGCGGCTGATGCAGTTGAAGGCGGTGGTTTTTCCGGCCCCATTGGGGCCGATCAAGCCTGTAATGGAGCCGGTCTCGACGGTGAACGAACACGCATCCACCGCTTTGATACCGCCGAAATACTTGCAGAGATTCTTGACGGTGAGCATCGTGCCGCCCTCGCTGTGACCCGCTGGAGCCAGGCCCGGCGGGCCCGGCCGGTGAAACGTGAGAGGCTTTAGAAGCCGCCTTTGGGGTAATTCATGTCCGACACGCCCTCAAAGGCGTCGGTGGGGTAGACGAAGGTGAGTTCGCCATCCTTCCACTGGGTCATGAGGAACGGCTTGTCGACCGGAAGGCCCACATCGTCCCAGGCAAACCGGCCCAAGATGGTATGGACGGGGTCATCATTGGTGCGTGCTGACAGCCACGCGCCCACCGCCTGATTGTCCGTCGTGTCGGCACCGATCATCCCTTGGGTAATGGCCTGGCAGAGCGCGAAGGGAATGGCGCTGTCTTCATCGGGCGGGGTGCCGTAGGCAGCGGAAAAGGCCTCCACAAAGTCTTGGTTGGTGAAGGTTTCGCCGCCAAGGGTTGATTGGAACGGTGCATCTGGATGCCAGGAGGTGTGGACCAGCGTGTTGTTGCCGGCCTCGCCCGTGCCTTCAGCGTATTCGGCCTGCGTGCCTTGGCTGAGGTAGAGCATCTTGGGATCGGCACGGACGGTCTTGAAGGCGCGGGTGAGCTGGACGGCTTCTTCCGCAGACGCGGTGAGGCCGACAATCAACTCCGCCCCCGACTGCTTGACCGAGTTGGCAAGATTCAACCAGTCATTGAATCCTTCCTCGGGCCACTTTTCGGTAAAGACCACCTCAATGCCGGCATCGCTCAAGTATCCGGGTGCAAGGTCGGCGACGGTTGAGCCGTCTGCGGGGTTCTTCACGGTGCCGCCCAAAAGTCCGGCCTCGATGGCGTTGGCAAAGAAGTCATCCGCGGAGATGACCGCGGCGGTCTTGGGCGCATCGCCCTCATCCACCAGATCGCGGATGACGCCGAGCAGCGTCTCGCCCACATATTCGGCCGCGTTGGGCTGGAAATAGAAGAGATTCTTGTGGCCTTGGGAGTAAATTCTGAGCGCACCACCGGCGGGAATGGGGTGAACGTAATTGTTTTTTGCCAGGATGTTCGCAACCGGGAACGTGAGGCGGGACGAGAACGTGCCAAACACCGCGTCCACATCATCCACGTTGATGAAACGTTCGTACTGGTTGATGGCCGTGGCCGGGTCCGACCGGTTGTCCGACATGATGAGGTCAATCGGCCGGTCCAACACGCCGCCCTTCTCGTTCAGCAGGTTGACGCACAGCTCGTATCCTTGCTGGTGCTTTTGGCCTGCGATGGAGAAGTTGCCTGTAAGCGGCAAAGACGCGCCGATCTTGATGTCCTCAGCGGCAGCGGGCTGTGCAGCAAGGAGCGCGCCCGCAGCGACGGAGGCAAGGAGAGTCTTAAAGGTCATCGTTTTTGTCTCCCTAGACAAGTGGTTCGATCCGGCGGCTGATGTTGTTGTGTGCTGCGCCGGAGTGTGAGTGGCACGGTTTACTCAGCCGCCTCCGCCATGACTTCAAGGCCCGTAGGCACGGGGTTGTTTTCGCTTTCAAGGGTGATGCCGGCCCCTATGGCAACGGTCTCAAGAAGGGCCGCAAAGTCCATCTGAAGGTAGGCCTCGGGGTCGTCCTGGAGGTGCGCGGCGCCGAAGTGGGCTTGCAAGGCTTCGCGTGTCGCTGCGGTGACAGGCATCGGCACCCCGACATCCGTCCCCGCTGCAAGACCAAGGTCAAGGTCTTTGCGCAGAAGGGCGGGGGTGAAGGTGGTCGTCCAGTCCAGATTCACCAATGCGTTGGTCTTGTAGCGGGTGAAGATGGAGCCCATCACGGAGTTGTTGATAAATTCCAGAAACGCTGTGCGCGGCACACCGGCCTTTTGTGCAAGAATGGTGATCTCAGCAAGGTTCTGGATCACGACGCCGAGAAGAACGTTGTGCGCGATCTTGCAGAATCGGGCGAGTTCGCCTTCGCCCACGTAAGACACGCCCATGGGTGCATAAACGGCAATGAGGTCGCGCACCTTGTCGTACGCCGCGCGCGGGCCTGAGGCGACGGAGGAAAGTTTGCCCGCCTTCACGCACTTGCCGTTGCCGCTGACGGGGGCGGCCACAAGCTCGGCCCCCCTCTCGGCCAACTTCTCGCGGATGGCGGCGGACTGATCCACACCGATGGACGAGCAGTCCACAAAGATCTTCGGCGTGCCGCTTCCCGTGAGGACACCGTTGCTGCCGAAGTAAACCGTCTCCACGTCGGCGCCTGTGGAGACCATGGTGAACAACACATCGCAGTCGGCAAGATCTGCGGGCGCGTCCACCAGCGTGGCGCCGGCTGCGGCAAGGGGTTCGGCCTTCGCGCGGGTGCGGTTCCAGATTTTGACGGGGTGGCCGGCCTTCACCAGGCGCTCCGCCATGGGATAGCCCATCCGCCCCAGCCCGATCCATCCGATGGTCATCGCACTCATAGGGTCGTCCTCCATAGATCGTCCTTGGTGGGGTCAGCGCGGGGCTGAAGGGCGGTCCGCGCGTTGCCCGATGGGCGGCTGGCGGGGATGCATTTCGCCCGCCGCCAGCACATCAATTGGTGTCATGCACCCCGCCCGTACCGCGATTTGGTTGTGTAAGGCGCTGTGCAATCGTTTGCGCAAACGTTAGCAGGGGTTGTTGCAACCCGTCAATCATGGATTATAGAAAAACCGTCTGGCCCCCTCGGGCCGCCCTCACTGGCCCCTCGGGCCAACCTCAATTGTGCGGAAGTCGATGACCAAGCGCGTCACCTTGAAAGATATCGCAAGGGTCACCGGCTACCACGTCTCCACCGTGTCGCGTGCGCTGGACCAAAACTCGCGCATCAACCTGACCGAAGACGTGGTGCAGCAGATCCGCAAAACCGCCGACACCATGGGGTATCGGCGCAATCAGATTGCCTCAGGCCTGCGCACCAAACGCACCATGAGCATCGGCGTGGTGATCCCCGACATCACCAACGTTCTGTTTCCGCCCATCGTGCGGGGGATTGAAAGCGTTCTTGAGCCTGAGGGTTACGCCTCCATCATCGTCAACACCGACAATCTTTTGGAGCGCGAGAATCGCCTGGTCGACATTTTGACCGAGCGGGGCGTGGACGGGATCCTTCACGCTGCCCCTTTGCGCAGCGACCGCAGCATTGCCCGTCTTGTGGATCAGGATGTGCCTGTGGTGACGCTCAACAGGCGAATTGAGGGGCTTGATGTGCCCTTTGTCGTCAATGACGAGCGGTCCGGCATCTCTCTGATGATGCAGCATCTTTTCGACCACGGCCATCGCCGGATCGCGCATGTCGCAGGGCCGGCCGCCCTTTCCACCGGGAGCGTGCGGCTCGACGCCTTCCTTGCCATGCGCGACACTTTGGGGCTGACGGAGGAGGCTTGCCCCGTCGCGCTCTCGACCCGATTTGACGAGGACGAAGGGCATCGCTGCATGGGCGAACTGCTGGACACAGGCGCGGGGTTCACCGCCGTCCTGTGCGCCAACGATCGCCTTGCACTGGGGGCGGTGGGGCGGCTGCGGGAGGCAGGCTTGGCCGTGCCGCACGACGTGTCGGTGACCGGCTTCAATGATTCACCGACCCTTGAACTCATTCAGCCGCGCCTTACCACCATTCGCATCAAGCAGTTCCAGACAGGGCAAGAGGCGGCGCGCATCCTCCTGTCGCTCCTTGGGCGGTCCCCCAAGGTGCCGGAGACCCATGTGGTCTTGCCTGTGGTGCTCGTGGAGCGCGACAGTGTGGCGCCGCCGCGGCAGGCGTAGGGAAACTTGCTGAGCGGGCGGACCAGCAAAGCTGCAACCTTGATCTGATGGCCCTTTGCGCCCCGGCATGATACGCCTTCGGTCGTGGACCATGAGAACCCATCGACAAAACGGGCAATGTCCTTGTCGGCAGGGAGGGTTCATCATGTACATGACTGAGAACGGGGACTGCGTCTTCGTTATTGACGGCCACGTTCATCTTTGGGATGGCCGCGTGCAGAACCGGCGCAATCGCTACGGCCTTACGTTTCTTGAAAGCTTTTGGAACGGCCACACCGGGCTGACACCTGAAGCTGAGCGGTGGTCTTGGGCCGACTTTGAGTACTACGGGGTGGAAAAAGCCGAGAAAGACCTGTTTGAAGAGGGCTATTGCGACATGGCCGTGATGCTGCCCACCTCCCTGTTTGAATTCTACAATGACGGCTTCAACACCACAGAGCAGTGTGCGGCGTTGTGGGAGCGTCAGCCCGACAAGGTCATTCTCAACGGACGGTGCGATCCGCGCGACGGCCCCCAAGGCCTTGCTCAGCTGGAAGCCGATCATGACCGCTGGGGCTTGAAAGGGGTAAAACTCTATACGGCCGAATGGCGCGGGGCATCAAAAGGTTACAGCCTTAAAGACCCATTCGTTGATCCCTACATTGACAAATGTTTGGAGCTTGGGATCAAAAACATCCATGTCCACAAGGGTCCCACCATCCATCCATTGAATATGGATGCCTTCGACGTGCGTGATGTGGACGATGTTGCAACGCGCTATCCCGACCTCAACTTCATCGTCGATCACTGCGGTATGCCCCGCATTGACGATTTTTGCTGGATTGCCAACCAAGAACCGAATGTCTATGGCGGTTTGGCACTGATCCCCTCCTTCATCCACGCCCGTCCAAAGTACTTCCAGAGTATGTTGGTGGATCTGTTGTTTTTTCTTGGTCCCGACCGTCTCATCTTTGGGTCGGATTATGCCATTACGAGTCCCAAGTGGATCATCGAGCGCTTCATGGCATTCGATTTCGATGAAGAGTCGGCCCACGAAGCGGGCACTGAATTGACGCTTGATGTGAAGCGTAAGTTGTTGGGCCTCAACTGCGCCAAGCTCTACGACATTGATGTGGAAGAGCGCACGCGCGTCATGAATGGGGCTGTCGGTGCTGCTGCGGCGGCCGGGGCAGCGAGTGTTGCGGCGGCGTTTGCGCCTTCAGGCTGACGCGGGCGGAACCAAGCGTTCCCGCCGAAGAGTAGGGCCGCGCACGAAACGTGCTTGAACTCGCCCTGCGCCACCGAACCGGGTCGCAAGCCCGTTTTCCAGCCAATGATGTTGATGCCGACAACAGTGGACTTTCGCGCAATGGTAGGCTTCGTCTCTCCAAAGAGCCGTGAGGGCGACTCCTCGGACATTCGCGTCCCGCGACTTGGGTGGGGGTGTGGCTCAGGCGGCTTTCTTCATGTTCAGAAAATCGTCGGACTGCTTGGATAGATCTTGGTTGGAGCGATCGAGGTTTTGGGCGGCCTCGTTCAGCTCTTTTGCGGCGTCGAGGTTGTCGGTGGCAAGGGACTCCACTTCGGTGATGGTGGTGGCGGCTGTCTCAGCGCCCATGGCGGCTCGTTGAGCGTTTTCGGATATTTCGCGGGTGGCGGCTTGTTGCTCTTCAGCAGCGGCGGCGATGCTGGCGAAAACATCGTTGATGTCTTCAATGACGTCGGCAAGGGCCATGGCGCCATCGGTGACGGCTTTGATCATCTTTTGTGTGGCAGCGGTCTGATCTTGCACCTCGTTGGTGGCGCGGGCGGTCTGGTTGGCAAGGTTCTTTACCTCCGAAGCCACCACGGCAAAGCCTTTGCCGGCCTCTCCCGCCCGTGCCGCTTCGATGGTGGCGTTGAGGGCGAGGAGGTTTGTCTTGTCGGCAATGTCAGCAATGGTCTCCACCACGGCGCCGATCTCCGCGCTTGCCTTTGACAGGTCCTTTGCGCGGTTCGCCACATCGTTCGTCTCGCGCGAAGCGTCCTTGGCTTTGCGGGATGTTGCGCCGAGATTGGCTGAGATTTCGCTGATGGAGGAGGACAGTTCTTCGGCGGCGGATGCCACCATCTGAACGTTGGAGGTGGTCTCCGTTACGGCGTTGGCGCCCTGGCTGAGCTTTTTCTGTGTGGTGACGGCGCTGCCGGCAATGCCGTCGATCTTCTTGCGGATGGCGTTGATTTGCTGCGAGGTGGACTTCACGCTGGCGTTGACATTCTGTGTGCTTTTCATCTCCGCGGTGATGATATCCCAGCTCAGCATCATGCCTGTGTAGTTTCCGCCGCGGTCTGTCAGCGCAGAGGCTGTGGCATTGGCCACCTCTTGGCCCGCAAAGTCCAGGTGAAGTTTGATGGGCAGTTGATCGGCATTCTCCATGATCGAGGCGGAGTGTGCCAGTTCTGGGTGCAGGTCAAGAGCGGAGGCGCCCATCAAGCCGTTCATCCCATCCGACTCAAGATGCGGTCGCAGTGACGCGAAACTCTCCGTCGCCGAAGCATTGGCGTAGATGATCTTGAAGAAATCCGACGGGTCGGCGACCACGACGGGCTGGGGGATCTGCTCGATCATTTGTGCACGGGCGTAGGCGTCGTCCGACGCCTCGCGCAGTTTGCCAAGAGAGTCCCACATGGCGCCGATTTCATCATGGCCATTTTCATTGCGTACGGCAAAGTCGGTGCGGCCTTCGGCCAGACTGTTCAGGCGATTGGTGAGGGCGTTGATGGGCGCGCGGGTCGCTTTCTGAAGCACGACAGCGGCAACGAGTCCGAAGATAAGCGCAAATATATTAATCACGATCGTGATGATTTTCGTCTGGCGTAACTGCGTCACGGACTGAGGTCCGATGGTGTTTTGGTACGCAATCATCGCTTCGGAGATCTCCTCGACGGCATTGCTCATCTTTGGGCCGATGGTGTCCAGCTCTTGCTCGAACAGGGCGTTGACCCGCATCCTCATCTCCCGAAAGGTAAAAAAATCTTCCTTGTAAGGGACAAAGGTCTTGAGGATGGAGGCCGCTGCGGCGGCCACTGCGGGATCTGCATGGGTCTGTGCCACTGCGCGGATGATCGTCTCTTTCTCCGCGATTGTCTCTACGGCCCTGGTCATAAACTCGTCAGTGTTTTCGTGAATTGCCACCTGGACCGCCGCCACTGCAACCACCAACGCCTTCGTTGCAATCAGAACATCGGCTTTGCTTGTATGTTCCGACGCGCCGGTTTCCACTGCGGCTTCAACCAGGCGGTCCGAAAGCGCATCCATGGCCGGTACCATGGCCTTGCTGTCGCGCAAGAGTCGTGCCGCTTCCTGGAAGTGCCCGCCGTAGGTTTCCGCAAGGTCGATGACCGAGATGATTTCCGATTGGCGTTGAGGGTCTTTCACGATCGCATTCAACTCTTCACGGGCGGTGGTGGTGAGGTCGCGAACGTTCTCAGCCACCTCCTCCGCCAAAGCGGGCTGTGGTGTGATGCGGAACTTGTAGGACGCCAGTCGCGCCTCAAGCACGTCTTCCCAGACTTCTGTCAGAAGAAGGTTGACCCTGGCGGTTGACCGATAGTCGGTGAACAACGACCCCATATTGGTGACGCCGACGAAGCTGGAGATGGCAACGACGGCCAACAACGCCAGGATCGCGCCAAAAGCACCAATCAGCTTCTTTGCAAAGCTGAGATTGTTCAGGAACTTGCGGCGGTGTTTTTGAGGCATGGGACTCTCGCGCAAACGATCTCGCGAGAACACTAGACGGTCGGCCTTGTCTCAGCCTGTTGGAGACTCACGGTGGCGGACGGAAAAAGCCGCCGCATGATGAAAATCACATTGGATAGTCAAAAGCATACTCATGTCTTGGTCACACAGCGTGGTTACGCAGCATCAACTGAAGTAGCCACCACTCGCAAAACTGGGCTCTAGATCAAGGTATGAGACAATGGCTAAGAAAATCGTGTCACCACAAGATCAGAAAACTGGCAAGAGCGCCACCAAGAATGACCTTCTTGCCAAGGCGAAGAAAAACATCCACGGAACAGCCGACGACGACAAGCTATTCGGCAACAAGAATGACAATTTTCTTTACGGCAACCAGGGTGACGACACCCTGTTCGGCGGCGCCGGCAAAGATGAGCTGCATGGCAGCGACGGCATCGACACCGCCAACTACAGATCTTCCTCAGCAGGGGTGAAGGTGAATCTGGCGTTCGGCAAAGGCTCGGGCGGGGATGCCGCCGGCGACCGACTGGTGGACATCGAGAACGTGGTGGGCTCGAACTACAAAGACTATCTGACCGGCGACAACGGCGCCAATGTCCTTAACGGCAATGACGGCAATGACGTTCTGAGCGGTGGCAATGGCGATGATGAGCTCATCGGCGGGGCAGGCGCGGACACCCTCCACGGCGGCAAGGGCATCGACACACTCCTCGGAGGCAGTGGATCGGATGACCTTTCCGGCGGGAAGGGCGCTGACATCATCAACGGCGGCAGCGGTCGTGACACGGCCGCCTACAAGGACGCCGGCGCAGGTGTCATGGCAAGCCTCACGGCCGGCGTCGGCGCTCTCGGTGAAGCGTTCGGCGACACCTACACCAGCATCGAAAACCTCACAGGCTCCGACCATGCCGACTGGCTGGAAGGGGATGGCAACGCCAATGAATTGAGGGGCCGGGACGGCGACGATCAGCTGTTGGGCCTTGAGGGCGACGACACGCTGAATGGCGGTGCCGGCAACGACACGCTGATCGGCGGAGAAGGCGAGGACGTGTTGATCGGCGGTTCAGGCCGTGACCTTGCCGACTACTCAGACTCCACCACGCGCGTCGGCATCAATCTTGAGAGCCATCAGTGGGTGCCCGGCGACTCCGTCTTCGATCCCTCCACGCCGGGCGATACCTTCGAGTCCATCGAAGACGCCCGCGGCAGCGACTTTAGCGACACTCTTGCCGGGACCGATGGCGACAACAAGCTGTGGGGCCGCGGCGGCAACGATGTTTTCTTCGCCGACTATGGCGCCGACAGGCTGGATGGGGGCGAGGGTGAGGACACTGTGTCCTTCAAGGGCTCTGACGAGGCCGTCACCGTGAACCTTGCCACCGGCGAAGGGGCGCGCGGTTGGGCGGCAGGTGACCGTTACGTCTCCATCGAGAACATCAAGGGGAGCGAGGGCGCCGGCAACATCCTCATCGGCAGCGATGCGGACAACACCATCCAGTCCTACGGCAAAGACGACACCATCGAGGGGGGCGGCGGCAAAGACGAGATGCTCATCCGCGGTGTGTTCGATCATGTGGATGGCGGGTCTGACGATGACATCATCAAGATTTTCGACGCTGAAGACGCCGATGACGCGCCTGCGTGGTCATCGTCGATCAACATCGTCACCATCGACGGTGGAACTGGGGTGGACACGCTGTCGGTGCACCAAAGCGCCTGGGTCAATCGCAACACGGGCCAGCCTTCCGACTTTGGCCTTTACGTGAACATGGACGCGAACACCTTTGTCTTCGAAGGGGCCCATACCGACCCCAACGATCCTAGCAAGGGCATCAACCACCTGACGGAAGGCACCATCGACAGCATCGAAAACGTCATCGGCACCGGCTACGACGATAACCTCTATGGCTCCGTCATTGCCAACACGTTCGAGGGGATGGGCGGCAACGACAAGCTTTCGGGGATGCTCGGCGACGACACGCTGAAGGGCGGCTCCGGCAACGACACCCTCATTGGCGGCGAAGACGATGACCTTCTGATCGGCGGCGAGGGTGGCGATGCCTTGGGCGGCGGCGCTGGGCAGGACACGGCAAGCTATGAGGGTAGCGGCGCTGTCCAGGTGAGCCTGTCCTCAGGCCTTGCCCTCGGTGGCCACGCCGAAGGGGACAGTCTTGAGGGCGTTGAGAACCTCATCGGCAGTCGCTACGACGACATCTTGGAAGGCAACAGCGAGGCGAACCGCCTCGAGGGTGCGGACGGCAACGACACGCTGGATGGCGCAGGCGGCAACGACTCGCTGTTTGGCGGGGACGGTGCGGACGCCTTCGTCTTTGGCTCGGAGTTCCACTTCGAAGGCGGCAACGTTGTGGTGGAGGACTTCGAGGTGGGCGTTGACGTGCTCGACCTCAGCCACCTCCCTGGCGGCGGTACGGCTGCCGATGCACTCGCTGCAATGACACTGTTAAACGGTGATGCCGTCTACCAGCATGGCGATGCCACCATCACCTTGCGTGATGTGACGCCTGCCATGCTGAGCGAAGGCGATCTCCTGGTTTGATGACACAAGAGGTCGCCCGTGCTGCGCCGGATGGTTGCGGCTCAGGCGACCTCGATAGCGCCAGTGATGAGGCCGGTGACCTCTTCTGGTGAGGTGTCGCCGATGGGTTTGTCGGCCACCTTTCGTCCCCGTCGCAGAACGGCCACCCTGTCGCACACCGAGAAGACGTCGGGCGCACGATGGCTGATGAGGATGATGGCAATGCCCGCCGCCTTCAGCCGCTCGATAAGGTCCAGCACCTCGGCCACTTGGCGCACGCTGATGGCGGCGGTGGGTTCGTCCAGAAGCACGATCTTTGGCTCTGAGAGGCGGGTACGGGCAATGGCCACTGCCTGGCGCTGGCCGCCTGACATGCGTTTCACCAACTCGCCAGGGCGCGTTTCGGACTTCAGTTCGGCAAAGAGTTCCGCGGCGCGCGCTTGCATGGCGCGGCGGTTCAAAAAGCGGAACGGGCCTATGCCGTAGGTCAACTCGCGACCCAGGAACACGTTGAGGGCGGCCGTCAGGTTGTCGCAAAGGGCAAGGTCCTGGTGGACCATCTCGATGCCATGGGCGCGGGCATCGGCTGGCCTTCGAAAGTGAGCCTCTTCCCCTGCCACCGTCACGGTGCCTGACGAGGGGGCAAAGCCGCCGGCGATGATCCTGCACAGGGTGGATTTGCCGGCGCCGTTGTCGCCCATCAGACCCACCGCCTCGCCGGAGGAGGTGGTCAGGCTCACATCCCTCAATGCCTCGATGGCGCCGAAGTGCTTGCTCACATGGTCAAGCTCTAGGACATGCGCCACCACCTCAGTTCCGCCGTTCTTTGGCGCGCTGGTCGATGGCAACGGCAAGCACCAGGATGAGGCCGATGAGGATCTGCTGAACGAAGGACGACACGTTCATCAACACCAGCCCATTGCGCAGAACGCCGATCAGCAAGACGCCGACCACCGTGCCGAAGATGGAGCCGAGCCCGCCGAACAGGGACGTGCCGCCGATGACGACCGCTGCAATCACATCAAGCTCGAGCCCCATCCCTGCGACCGCCTCCGCCGAGTTCAGCCGCGCCGACAACAAGAACGAGGCCACACCGCAGAAAAAGCCGACGATGACGTAGACGGCAAAGGTGGTGCGCTTCACGTCAACGCCGTTCAACTCAGACGCAGGCGCATTGCCCCCCGTGGCATAGACGTGAAGGCCAAAGCGAGTCTGGCTGAGGACGGCATGGGCAAGGAGCGCTGCCATGGCAAACACGATGACGGGGACGGGAATGCCCCACACGCGGCCCTGGCCCCACCACACATAGCCCATCTCAAAGCCTGAGATGGGCCCGCCGCCGGACAGCAAAAGCGCAGCCCCGCGCCATGCAGTAAGCCCGCCAAGGGTGACCACAAATGGCGGCACACGCAGCCGCGTCACAGCAAGGCCCTGGAGCGCACCGCACGCCATCCCCACAGCCACAGCCGCCAGCATGGCGAAGATGACGGGGTTGCTGGCATCGGCCGTGGCGCCGATGGCAAAGCGATCGTCGAGCCCGCCTTTGGCCACATACGCTGCCGCAAGCCCGCACAGGGCAACGAGCGAGCCCACCGAAAGGTCGATCCCAGCCGTGAGGATGACGAAGGTCATACCGATGGCGACGAGGCCTGAAATCGACACCTGACGCAGGATGTTCATCAGGTTGAGAGGATGGAGGAAACGCGGCTCAAGGATGGCGAACAAGACCACCAGCGCGAGCAGGAAAAGGGGTGCTGCGTAGCGGGCCAGGAAGCCGATGACGTCGAGACCTTTGGAGGTCTGATCGGTCATGAGGATGGACCGGAGGGGAGGGGAAATGGGGCGCGCTTTGGCAACGCGCCCCGTCTCATCAGTTGATTTCGCCCAGGCGCTCGGCCTTGTCCAAGTTGTCCTTGGTGATGGCAATGGGGGTCAGCAAGAGGATCGGCTCGGGCTGTGTTCCATCGCGGATGAAGCTGACGACCGCGCGCATGGCCTCCTGGCTTTGGCCGCCAGGCATCTGCTCGATGGTGGCCGTCAGACCGCCGTCGCGGACGGCCGCAAGGGCTTCCGGCAGCGCGTCGAAGCCGATGATGGCAACGTCGAGCCCGCGCTCTTTCACCACCTGCATGGCGCCAAGGGCCATGTCGTCGTTGGCCGCCACAATCACGTCAGGAGGGCTGTCGAGGCCGCCGAGGATCGCTTCGGTCACGGACGCGCCTTCCTCGCGGGCGAAGTTGGCGGTCTGCTCGGCCACGAAGACGTATTTGTCGGCCATCGGGTCGAGGGACTCGTGAAGGCCTTTGTTGCGGTCAATGGCAGGACTTGCGCCAGGTTGGCCCTGAAGGTTCACAATCCGCGCGCCGTCGGGGAACAGCGTCTTGACCAGTTCGCCTTGGGCAACGCCACCTTTCACATTGTCGGCCCCCACATGACCGAGGATGCCGTCCACACCCGTCACGGTCCTGTCGATGGTGACGACGGGAATGCCGGCTTCCACCACCTGGCGGACGGCAGGGGCCATGGCCACACTGTCGAGCGGGCTGATGACGAGGCCGTCGACGCCGCTGATGATGGCTGCTTCCATATCGGCGGTCTGCTTGGGCGTTGAATTCTGCCCGTCATAGTTGACGGTTTCGATACCGCCGAGGGTTTCGGCCTCCTTGTTCAACTCGTTCTGCATGTGGACGAAGAACGGGAAGCCGAGGCTCGGGACGGACGTTGCGATGGTCAGATCGTCGGCGGCGGCGGGGCCTGCAATCAGCGCGGCGCCCAGAAGCGCGGCCGCGGTGGCGCGTAGGGTCTTAAGGTTCATCGATGGTCCTCCCTGTCGGCCGGCTCCATTTCGGGCCGCCGATCGTCTTTGTTTGGTAAGATACTATCCGCGCCGGTTGCATCGCCCGTCAAGGCGAAGATTGTCCGTCGATCTCCGCCATCAGGCCGGCCATGAGGCGGGTGCGCCACAACAGGCTGTCCACCTCGATATACTCGTTGAGGGTGTGCACGTACTCCCCATCAGGCCCAAGCCCGTCGAGTGTGGGAATACCCATGGCGCCTGTGAAATTGGCATCGGACCCACCGCCGGCGCTGCCATGGGTCAGGGCGATCCCCATGGTGGAGGCGATCCTTTTGGCGAGCTCGAAAAGGGCCATGGTGCCTTCACCACGCTCCCAAACAGGGCGGACGACACTTTGGCGCACCTCAAATCGGGTGCCGTCGGCGTCGGTGCGGTTGAAGGCCATGAGGCGGGCCGTGCCACTGTCGAGGTCGCTCTGGCGCTTGGCCATGGAAAGGGCCTCGGCCTCACAGGTGGTGGCAACGCAGTTCACCCACTGACCACCGCGGATGACGCCGACGGAAAAGGTGCAGTCCTCATCGGTCATAGCTTCGATCTTGGGGATCTCGCCGGCCATTTTGGAAATGGCCGAGATGCCGGCCTTGAGGCGGATGCCTGCGTGGCTCGCACGCCCGTGGGCGGCAAGGTGGTAGCGGGCGATGGCGTAGCGGCCCGTCACCACCGCAGGCTCACTCATGAGGCCTGGTTCGGGCACAAGGATGGCCTGGTGCCGCTTGGCTTCCTCTTCGATGAGGCTGCGGGTGCCTGGCGTGCCGATCTCCTCGTCAGAGGTGAGGAGAACGGTGATGGGCAACGGGGTCTCGATCCCTGCTGCCATCAAGGCTTTCACCGCTTCGAAGGCGGAATAGGTGCCGCCCTTCATGTCGCAAAGGCCAGGCCCGGTGCACCGATTGCCGTCGCGCTTGAAGGGGAGTTTTTCCAAGGTGCCCTTGGGGTGGACTGTGTCGAGATGGGCAAGGATGAGGACACCGCCTTCGCCTTGCCTTGGGTGGGGGAAGGTGGCCCGCGCGCAGTCACCAAGGCCTGGGGGACCTTTGATCGGCTCCACCGTTGCGCCCATCGCCGCAAGGTCGCTGGACGCAAGGGCCACCATGGTGCTGACGGCGGCGGGGTCGTAGGTGGGGCTCTCGCACTCAATCCATGGCTTCAGCCCGGCAAGCATCCCATCCACATCGATGGGCAGGGTCGCAGCGTCCATCAAAGCTCCTGTGTCAGGCAGCGTCCGCCATCATTGTTGGCGGTAAGATGGAGCGATGTCCACGCACCTTGTGGGCGTGGATGGTCACGACAGGAGGGGGGAGCCTGGGGAGCCGTGTCCCCAGGCGCCGGTGTGGTGGCTATTCGGCCGCCATCTTCAAAGCGTCGGCGTCTTGCCCGGCAATGTGGATGGTTTGGGTGGGGAAGGCGAAGTCCACCCCGATCTCATCGGCAAGGTCGATGATGTTGCCGATGAGTTGGTGCTTGTTGAGGAGGTAGGTGTCGAGGTCCGGTGACTTCAGATACGCAATGATGCTGATGTCGATGGAGTAAGCGCCGAACTGGTCAAGGTTGATCCTGGGGTCGGGCAACACGTCGGGGTCATCGTCCATCATGTTGTGCAGGCGGCCGATGAACTCTTCAAGTTTTGCGCGGGTGGTGCCATAGGTCATGCCAAGGGTCATGGTCACGCGGCGGCGGCGACGCTGGCCCATATTGTTGACCTGACCTTCAGAGATCTGCGCGTTCGGCAGCACCACCACAGCATCATCGATGGTGCGAAGACGGGTGGACCGCATGCCCACGTCCTCCACCGTGCCCGTCACGCCGCCGATATCCACGAAGTCGCCCTTCTTGAATGGGCGGTCCGCCATCAAAATACCGGCGCTGATGAAGTTGGCGACAGCGTCGCGGGCGGCAAAACCGAAGGCCAAACCACCCACACCCAAGGCTGCGATCACCCCTTCATAGGGAAGCTCATAAAGCTCCGACAGCACAATGATGCCGCCGACGAATACCGCGATCTTGGCAAGGCCGCCGCCGAGGATGGCGGCAATGTCGTCCGCCGTGCCTTCGGTCTCGCGGGCCCTACGGGCGAGGAGCTCGGCAATCGCCCTTACAACGAAGTAGGCGACGAAGGTGCCACCAACGATGAGGAGCGTGCCGGCGACAATGTTGGCAATCTCCGACACGTCCTGACGCAGGCCAATGGTCCTGACGACGTAAGAGAGAATGAGGCCCAAGAGGAACATCCACATGGGCCAGCGCAGCACGCGCATGATATCGCCACGGGTTTCCTTCGCCGTTCCCCCAATGGACATCATGGCAGCGGCCAACAGTCGGAGGATGAGGGAGCCCAGAATCGACACGATAAGCCCAACGACGATGGACGCGACGATCACGAGCCACTGCCAGTTCTCTAGCAGAAAAGCTCGCTTGAGGAGGGTGGGTGACACCTCGCCGATTTGGGTGCGAATGCGGAAGGCGTCCGTCAAAGGCTCGCGCGGCCGCACGCCTTCGGCAGGCGGAAGGTTTTGCATGACCTGGAAGATGGCCGGTGCTGCTTGCAAAGACTGGGCGCTGAAAAGCCAGCGCTCGGCCTCATCGGGCATTGCCACTTTTTCCACCAGGAGCTGGCCACCGGCGTTCTCATACACCTTCAATGGACGCTTGCGATTGGGATCGTTGGGGATCTCCTGCCAGGCGGGCTGACCGAGGCGGCTGATGATCTGGCGAATGTATTCCGCTGCAATGGGCCCGTCGGTGGCGCGCAGTGTTTCGGGGATTTCCGACAGGTCCATGGTGGCAAGGACCACCTGTTTCCCGCCGTTGTGCCAGTTTGCAGCACCGATGACGAAGTCGCGCAGGGCCTGGCGCGGATTGTAGAGGCGGTTGGCGGCAAGATCCTCCAGCGACTGTGTGTCGGTGGCGGCAAGAACCTCCGTCTCGATGGCCTGAAGGTCTTTAAGGGTAGGGACTTCGACCGCCCACTCTTCAGGGGTGACTTCCAAAATGGTGATGGGGAAGGTGTAGGTGGTGCCTGCAATCCCAAGCGCGATGGAGGCCTCGCCAGGGGTGTCGGATTCGGTGACCTGGTTGATCCTGAAGGTCGCCATATCCACAAGGTCGCCCAGAAGGGTGAGGCGCCTGTTGGTGGCACGGTTGTTGGCGTCAGCCGCGCCAGCGAACTTCAGGTAGCGACGCATGATGATTTCGGCCAGTGCATCGCCGTTGCGGGCCGCATTCAGCACGGAGATGAACGATGCAAAGGCCGCCTCGGCTGTCTGGCGACCGAAGAGGGCCGCCGACAACGTGCCGTCGGTGAGGCGCTGGCCATTCCAGTATTCGCCGTTGCCGAAGCGACCGACGAAGCTTGCGCCGTCCGGCGCCATGGCAAATTCGAGCCGTCCGTCGTTGGCAGCCTCGCGCCATGTGCCGCGCAGCATGACGCCGTCGATCTCGCCTTCGATGGTGCCGTCGCCGGGCTGGTAGGTGCCGACAACGCGGTTGCCTTCCTGCTCAAGGGTCATCAAGGCCTGGCCGTCCCGCCAGAAGGTGCGCCAGGCACCGCCCCAGCGAAGCGCGTCGAGATCCTCGACCACGGCGCCGCCTTCCTGGGCAGCATCGGCGGCTTCGCGCTCGGCGGCGGTTTCTTCCGGGGTGGCCCCGGTCTCTTCGATGGCGGCGGACTCAGTCGCCGCTTCCAGCGCGGCGGCTTCCTCTTCGTTCAGCGCATCGTCCAATGCCTCGGTGGTCTCTTGCTCCACCGTCGGCTCGTCGGCATCGCTCGCTGCGGTATTGGCGGGCGAGGGGGTGCTTTCCGGCGAGGCGGTGGCCTCCGGTGAGGAAGTGGTCTGCGCCGCCGGCGTGGTCTGTGTCGTTGCTTGGGGGCTGGCGGCGGGCGGTGTGGTCGCCCCATCATCGGTCTGCGCGTAGGCGGCCGGGCTTGCCAATGTCAAAATCAGTGCAGCTAGAAAGGCCCGTCTTGCCAACGCCATTTGATCCTCATCAGGTTTTCGATCGAGCGCCGCCCACACGCTAATTGCGCCGTGCGATCCCAACGGAAGTATGGTTTATTGCTCTGAACGCTACGATCTTCGATTGTAGGTTCCTTTAAGTTATCCAAAACGGTAACTTTGTCCATTGATTAATGTCAGCATCTCTAAACGTTCCGCTTTTGCGGCGTCTTTTGTCGCAGCATCAAACCCTACGGCAGGCATTTCAAACGTTGCCCGTCTTCGTCGAAAACGTAGACAGACGCTCTCGCGCAGCCGAGCCGAAGGCTTTCTCCGGCAGATGGTCGGATTGCTTCGCCCGCCATCCGTGCGGTGATCCTTGGAACGGGTATCGAGGTGGGCACGACCTCAAGGATGGTCTCAGCGCCCAGTTCTTCCACGTGGTCGACCCGGCCCTCGATGGTCACGTCCCATGGGCCGCTCGGTGCCAGCGTTTCGGGACGCACGCCAAGGGTCACCGGGCCGCTCGCGCTGGCAGGCACAGAGAGGGAAAGTGTGCCGGCGTGAGCGCAGGGACCGTCGGCGGTTTGTACGACCGTTGCGGGGATGAGGTTCATGGCCGGTGCGCCCAGGAACGTGGCGACGAAGGTGTCGGTGGGGTCGTGATAGAGCGCCATGGGCGGGCCTTCCTGGCGGATGCGCCCCTCATCCATAAGAACGATCCGATCGGCCATGGTCATTGCCTCCACCTGATCGTGGGTGACGTAGACGCTGGTGATGCCCAGGGACTTTTGCAGCTTGGCAATCTCCACACGGGCACTGGCTCGCAGCTTGGCGTCAAGGTTCGACAACGGCTCGTCGAACAGGAAGGCGTGGGGCCTGCGTACAATGCAGCGGGCGACCGCCACTCGCTGGCGCTGCCCGCCTGAAAGTTCGCGAGGCTTGCGGTAGAGGAGGTGGGCAATGTCCAGCCGGTCGGCCGCAGCGCGCACGGCCTCATCGATCTGTGCCCGGCTCATGCCTTGAAGGCGCAGGGAAAAGCCAATGGTCTCGCCAACGCTCATGTGCGGGTAAAGGGCGTAGGACTGGAACACCATGGCAAGGTTGCGATCCTTCGCCTTGATGTGGGTGACGTCCTGTCCGCCGATGGCAACGCGTCCCTCACTGGCCGCTTCCAGGCCGGCAAGGATGCGCAGCGTTGTGGTCTTGCCGCAGCCTGACGGTCCGACAAGAACCACGAACTCGCCGTTTGCCACTGTGATGGAGACATCGTCCACGGCAACGGTCTCGCCGAAGCGCTTGGAGACGTTGGTGAGGGAAAGGCCGGCCATCAGGCGCGGATCCCCGAGGCGACGAAGGTCTCCATGACGCGACGTTGCAACACCAGGAAAAGGAGCACGGCGGGGATGGATGCCAGCGTGACGCCGGCCATCAAAGCGCCGTAGTCGGAATACCCTTCCTCCTCCAAGAACTCCCGCAGGCCGATCTGCAAGGTGCGCGAGTTGTCCGACTCGGTGACGAGGAGGGGCCAGAAGTATTCGTTCCAACAATCGATGAACAAGATGATGGTGACGGCGGAGAGCACTGGTGTGAGGTTCGGCAGCACAATCAGCCACAGTTGGCGGAAGTGTCCTGCGCCATCCATCTCCGCCGCGTCGAGCAGATCACGGGGGAAGGAGAGCATATGCTGGCGCAAGAGGAACACCGCAAAGGGCATGGCAAGGTTCGGCACCACCAGAGCCCACCAGGTGTCAAACCACCCGATCTGCGCGATCAAGATGTAGATGGGGATCATCGTCAACACTTGCGGGATCATCATGGCGCCCAGCACCAGCGCGAACAAGACCGTCCGGCCGGGGAAGACGAACCGGGCGAATGCGTAGGCGGCAAGGACGGCGAACGCCAGTTGCCCAGCCACCCGCAAGGCCGTGGTTCCGACAGAGTTCCACAAATACGCGCCGAAGGACGCGTTTTCGAACAGGGTGACGAAGTTCTGGAAGGTGGGGGCCGATGGGATGAGCGTGGCCTGGAAGACTTCGTTGGGCGGTTTGACGGCCGTCGCCAGCACCACCGCAATGGGAGCGGCCACTGACAGGCACAAGATGAGGAGCACGAGGTGACCGAGGGCACGCCAGGGGCGGGACAGTTCCACGCGATTACTGCTGATAGTTGACGCGACGGTCGAGCGCCAAGATCTTGAAGACGGTCACCACCATCAAGAACACGAACAAGATCACGGTGCCTGCTGCCCCCGCACCCACATTGAAGGTGAGGAACGTGTACTGGTAGACCATGTAAAAGAGATTTGTGGTGGAGTTCTGTGGCCCGCCTTCCGTCAGAATGTCGATGGGGGTAAAGACCTGCTGCACGGTAAAGATCACCGTTGCCACCAGCACGAAGAACATGGTCGGTGTGAGCAAAGGCAAAATGAGATGACGGAAGATCCGCGCGTCGCCCGCACCGTCCATACGCATCGCTTCGATATAGTCGCGATTGATGGAGGCAAGGCCTGCCAAATACAATAAAACGTTGAAGCCCAGCACCTTCCAGGCGGAGATGGTGATGATGGTCCAGATGGCCGTGTCGGGGCTTGTCAAAAGGTTCGGTAAGTTCAACCCAATCATCGCAAGGTATTGCTTCGCGTAGCCGAAGATGGGGTTCAAAATCCAAATCAGCGCAACGGCGACGGCGACGAAGCTGAGCAGCGTCGGCACGAAGAGAATGGCGCGGTAGAGATGCCCCCCAGACCCCAGCGTCCAGATGAAGAGCGCAATGGGAATCGGTAGTAAAACCTTCAGCGGGATCGAGGCGACGATATAGATCACCGTGTTCCACGCCGCATGCTCGAACAGGGTGGAGCCGACCACCTCGCCGTAGTTGTCGAGGCCCACGAATGTGGTGGGTTGGTCGGGGTTCAAGTTCCAGTCGACCGTGGACAGGACGAACGTGTGCACGAACGGCCAGTAGACGAAGAGCGCAAGCAGACCCAGCGTCGGCGCTAAGTAAAAGTAAGGCGCCAGGCGATCACCCCAGTCAACGTTACCGGGGCGGCTTGGGGCCGCCGCGGTGCGCTTTGAGGGAAGGGCGAGGCTCACTGGCGGTTGGGGGCAAGGGCCTCGTTCACCCGCGTGACGGCCTCAGGCACAATTTCTGCCGCGGGCCTGTCACCGGCCCAAAGCTCGTCCAGCATGGCGCGGATGTGGGTTTGCGCCTCCAGCGTTCCTTCAGCCGGCCAGACCGCTGTGGGGACTGTCTCGGCCATCTGCGCGATGACGGGCTTCACCAGCGGGAAGCTCTCCACATAGGCGGCCATGTCAGGGTCGCTGAGTGGGTCCTTGACCAACGGCATGTAGCCGGACTCGCGCGACCAGCGGTTGGCGACCTCTTTTTGGCTGATGAAGCGCAGGAGCTTCATGGCTGCCTCACGCCGAGGGCCTTCGGGGGCGTAAAGCATCAAGGCGCCGCCGGAATTGTTCACCCTGCGCGGTTTGCCTTGGAAGGTGGGGTAGTTGGCAACGCCAAGCGCGAAGTTGCCTTCGGCTGCCTTCACGAATGCCCGCAGCGCCGCAGACGAGGTCATGTACATGCCCAGCTGGCCAGCCTGGAAGGCTGCGCTCCACTCCCTGTCGGTGGCAACGGGCATGACTCCAGTGGTGGCCATGTCCTGCCAGACCTGAAGGATGGCGATCCCCTCGGGCGTGTCGAACTTTGCCTCTGTCCCGTCGGGCGTCAGGTAGGTGGCGCCGGCGTTGGTGACCATCAGCATGGTGCCATAGTCGCCCATGGAGGCGTGAAGGTGGGCAACGCCAGGCATCCCAGTTTCCTTGGTGATGGTTTTGGCAGTCTCCATCACGTCAGACCACGTTTTCGGCGGTGTGTTGGGGTCGAGGCCAGCGCGCTCGAAGATATCCTTGTTGTAGTAGATCATCGGCGTGCCGTAGGCGTGGGGGATGGCATAAACCGCCTCGCCCTTGCGGCCAAGGTCCAGGAAGTTGGGCAAGTATCCGTCTAGCCAGGCGGTATCGCCGCCGGACGCGGCGACCATGTCCACCGCCGGCGTGTTGTTCAGGAAGAAAATGATGTTCTTGCCGATGACGGTGGCCACATCCACAGGGCGCCCAGCGGCAAGCGCGGCCTGCACCTCGGCGGTGATCTGTTGCGACTGTTTGAAGACGTCTTTGATCACCACGTCAGGGTTTGCTGCCTCGAAATCATCGAGGATGGCACGCAGTGCGTCCGCGTTGCTTGATTGGTAGTGGTAAAAGGTGATCTCCGTCGGCTCTCCGGCAAAACCGGGGCCGGCCAGGCCGACAATGACAAGAAGACCGAAGATGGCGCGGCGGCTAAGGGTCGCGAACATGGCAAGTCTCCACTGGCGCGCCGACACAGTGCCGCCGCCGAACGCCGCCAACGAACCACGTATGGATGACAGCGCGTTGAAGCCTTTGCGACAGTTGCGTCACGGCGCCGTCGCACGGACGCCGTAGGGTTCGGCCACCACAACGGACTGGGACGGACCGATGCGCGTGATCCACATCAGCGATACCCATCTGGCACCTGGCCAGCCCGAGACGAAGGCAAACTTTGCGGCCGCTGCCGCCCATATCGGCCGTACAAAACCGGACCTCGTGATCCACACAGGCGATGTCACCCGCGATGCGCCAGGCGCACAGGATGAGCTTGGCTATGCCGCACAGCGCCTCCGCGCCATCGATGCCGACGTCCTCACCCTTCCCGGCAATCACGATGTGGGCGACAACCCTGCCGATGGGGGCTACATGCCGTCCACGCCGGTGGCAGCACCGCACCTTGCCGCGTACCGTAGCGCTCTCGGGCCGGACCGCTGGGTGGAAACGCGTGACGACTGGCGCTTTGTGGGGTTGAACAGCCTCCTGTTCCTGTCAGGCCTTGAAGAGGACGCGGAGCAGTGGGACTGGCTTGATGACGCCTTGGGGGACCATCCGCGCGTTGCCCTTTTCCTCCACAAGCCTGTGTGGTTGACGGCGGAAGGGACCCCTGCCGACCCGCCCAATCGTTACGTGCCGAAAGCGCCGCGGGCGCGCTTGGCGGCCCTCATACAGAAGACGGGCGTGCGCCTTGTGGGGTGCGGCCATGTCCATCAAACCCGCCAACATCGGGTCGGCAAGACGCTGTTCGTGTGGGCGCCTGGCACCTCCTTCATCCTGCCTGAGGCGATGCAGCCGACCATCGGCGAGAAGGTATGCGGCCTTGTGGAGTATGACTTGGGTGCCGACGGCACCGTCACGGCACGGCTGGTGAAGCCAGACGGCATGCGGGATTACGACGTGACGACTCTCTCGCTTTATAAACTTGCCGCGGCCCAGACGGTGGCGGCAGGTGCCTCCGGTTGAGTGGCCGTCAGCGACGCGAGATAGGCGGCGCAGTCCCGAACGGCGCGGGCGTTTCTGGCGCGCGGATGGTGGATGGCGACGTAGTGAGGGCCGGGCATACTGACCTCGGGCAGTACAATCTCTAATGCGCCGCGGGCGCGGTGGCCTGCAAGGACATGCCGGGGCGCAACGACGGCCCCTTGACCGGCAAGCGCGGCCTCGATCGCCACATAGTTGTGCTCAAATCGTTCCACGGATTTGACCTCCCTTCGGGTGAGGTCCACCGCGTGGAGCCAGCGATCCAATTCGCCGGGCCGGGTCTCACTCTCTAGGAGGGGGAGGGTCCGTACGTGGTTGGCATCGTGCACGGTTTTGGCCACAGCGGGGGCGGCCATCAGGCAGAGCGTGTCGCGGAAAAGTGGCGTTTCTTCAAGCGCGGGCGCCGCACCTTGGTGGAGGCGAATGGCAAGGTCGAAAGGCTGATCCTGCCAGCGGTCGCCTGTGTGGGTATAGCGCACCTGTGTGCGCAGCGCCGGCATGCTGCGCCGAAGCTGCGGCAGACGCGGCAACAGCCAATAGATGGCAAAGGTCGCCGGCGCGATCATGTGCACCGTCGTCTCTTTCGGAGTGTTCGCTTCGATCTCCTCCAGCGCCGTCTTGATGGCGCAAAGGCCGTCGTGGATGCCTGCGGCGAGGCGTTCGGCGGCAGGGGTTGGTACCATGCCCCTGCGGTTGTCGGTGAACAACGGCGCCTCAATCCAATTCGCCAGACGGGCAATTTGTTTGCTGACGGCGCCATGGGTGACGCAGAGCTCGTTGGCCGCTTGACTGACGCTGCGGTGCCTGACCACGCACTCCAAAGCAAGAAGCGCTTTCATCGGTGGCAGTTTCGTGTCGGATCCCATGTGAATATTGCTCACAGTTGAGGGAATTAATTTCCCTTCCTTAGCATCATCAATGCCATGTACGAAGATTACACTGGATTGCGGAAGATATACTTTAAATCTATTCGCAATCTTGAAGGATACCACCAGCGTGTGACGTGCGCTTGACGGCGCGGCGTTTGCGCTGGGGTCGGCGCATCGCCGTGGTCCAAAGGACCGCGTGGCGCCTTGACGACCGCCGGTGCCCACCCGCGGAAACGGGACACAGAGGACGGGAGACCATCAATGTTTCGACCCACACGCCGTGCGCTTCTGGCATGCGCCACAGGTGCGGCCCTACTTGCCACCACAGCGCTCGCGCCGGCCATTGCCGATGAGCCCCAGCATGGCGGTACCTTGCGCTTTGCAACGCTCGGCCTCGACACCGCAGACCCCCACCGTCACACAGGCTCCATCGGCGTGCAGCAGGCTTACGCCGAGGCGCTGACCTCCATCGCCGACGACGGTTCCGTCAAACCTTGGCTCGCCGAGAGCTACGAGGTGTCTGACGACGGCACCACCTACACCTTCACGCTGCGCGACGGCGTCACCTTCCACAATGGCGAGGTGATGGACGCTGAGGCTGTGAAGGCAAACTTCGAGCGCATCAAAGCCAACGTCACCAAAGGTTGGCTTGCCAGCGCCATGAAGCTGGTGGACGGCTTCGAGGCGCCCGACGAGCGCACCTTCGTGGTCAAGATCCAGGAGCCCTATGCCGCGTTCTTGTCCTTGATTTCGGAGGCGTGGATCCTCTCACCCCAATCGCCTGGGTGGGATGACACCATCACCACCCCCATCGGCACGGGTCCGTTCGAATTTGGCACATGGACGCCTCAGGTGGAGCTGATTGCGCCCAAGCATGAGGACTACTGGCAGGACGGTCTGCCGTACCTCGACGCCGTCCACTTTGACTTGCGCGATGCTGTGGACGAAAACGCGCTCGCGCTGCGCTCGGGCGACCTTCATGTGGCCCGCGTCTCACGCGATGCCTTGCCTGAGCTGCGTGCTGACGCGGCCATCGACGTTCAGTTCCTGAAGGACACCACGTGGTACTTCTGGTCCTTCAACAACCGCTCGCCCAACCCGCCGTTCGACAACCTGCGTGTGCGTGAGGCCGTGGCGATGGCCCTCGACAAGTCAGCCTACATGAACTTCATCGCCGGCGAGGATGGGATCGTCACCAACCAGATGGCAATCCCCGGCAACTTCTATCACGACACCGCAGTGGAAGCGGCCGACGCCCACGCCACACCGAACCTTGAGCGGGCCAAGGAGATCCTCGCCGAAGAGGGCGTCGACCCGTCAGCGGTGACGGTGGAGATGGTGTCCTGGCAGAACCCTTACGCGGAAGTCGCCGCGCAGATGGTCAAAGAGCTTGGCTTCGACGTGAACCACCGGGCACTCGATGACCTGGGCGCCCAAAACGCGTTGAGCGCTTATGACTGGGATCTGGCGCCCATGGCCTCAGGCCCCCGCGCCGACATCTTCCTGCGTTTCGTGCGTTTCATGTCCGACGGGCCGAACCCGGTTCTTTGGGGCGGCGTGCAGGACGACGCGCTGGATGCGTTGATCAACAAGGGCGTCACCACGGTCGATGCCGATGAACGCCGGGCGATTTATCTTCAGGCCTGGCAGCACATCATGGACAATTACTACACCGTTGTGGCCGGCCATGCCTCCAACGCGTTCGGTGTGCGTGATGAGGTGGGGGGCTTCACAACGGGCTTCACCTGGTCGCCCAACCGGGTGGACGGCGGCCTTGCCTTCACGCACCTCAATCCTGCGGATTGACGCTTGAGCGTTTCTGCCGTTCGCCGGGGCGCCCGTCGCCCCGGCTTTTCCCTCTCCCTTACCCTTCCGGTCGGCTTTGTTGCCGTTGTCGTGGTTACGGCCATTGTCGGCCCGCAGATCATCGGCGTGGATCCTCTGGCGCAGAACCTTTTGTCGCGAAACGAAGGGCCGAGCGCCGCCTTCGCCCTCGGCACCGACCATCTGGGACGCGACGTCCTGGCACGGTTGATCGTTGGCGCCCGCCTTAGCCTTTGGACGGGGTTTCTGGGGCTTTTGGCAGCCCTTCTGATCGGCGGTGGGTTGGGATTGATCGCCACCATGCTGCGCGGGCCTTTCGAACTGGCGTTCTTCGGTGCGGTGGACCTTGTGCGCGCCATGCCGGGCGTTCTTCTGGCGCTCCTTCTCGTGGTGGCTTTGGGGGCGGGGATCGGTCCTGTGGCGCTGGCGCTGGGGATCACCTTTGCGCCGTTCTTCGCCCACGTGGCGCGGGCCACTTACCGGCGCGAACACGCGATGACCTATGTGACCGCCGCGCGCACCTTCGGCGCGTCAGAAAGGTGGATCCTCTCCTTCCACATCCTTCCCAACATCTCAGGCGCGTTCGTGACCATGGCGGCCATCATCTTGCCACGCTGCATAGTGACCGAGAGCGTCCTGTCTTTTCTCGGTCTAGGCGTGGAGCCGGACACGCCCACCTGGGGCCGGATGATTGCCCAGGCCGCACGGTTTTTGGAGCGCAACCCGACCGCTGTGCTGGCGCCCGTCCTGGCGCTCTCACTCTTCACGCTCTGCCTCACTTTGATTGGCGATCGCCTGCGCGCCCGGTTCGACCCCCGCCGCCTTGTGGGAGGCGGCTCGTGAGGGCGCTGCCAGTCCTCGCTGGCCTGTTGCGCGCTGCCGGCCTCGTCATCGGGATCACTTTGTTGATCTTCCTTTTCGTGCGCGTGGTGCCTGGGGATGTGGTGGATCTGGTGGGCATCGAAGGCGGCCTTACCGACGCCATGAAGGAGGAGATGCGCCAGGAGTTGGGGCTCAACCAAAGCCTTGGCCGGCAGTTCGTCCTTTGGGTGGGGCAGTTGGTGCAAGGGGACTTTGGCCTGTCCATTCGCTACCATCGGCCCGTTTCCGACCTTATCGAGCGGGCGCTCCCCACCACGCTGCAGTTGGCAGCGCTCAGCTTTTCCGTAGGGCTTGTTTTGGGGGTGGGCGCGGCTGTGGCAGCGGTGGCATGGCCACGCTCCATCTGGCCGAGTGTGGTTCAGGCACTGAACGTGTGGTCCATCGCCGTTCCGACATTTTGCGCAGGTCTTCTGCTGATCTTCGTGTTCGTTCTTTGGCTGGGGTGGATGCCGCTCCTGGGCAACATGGTGCTCGCCAGCATCATCTTGGGCGTCGACGTTGCGGGCCAGCTCACCAAGCCCCTCCACGAAGACCTGAAGGAGACCCTGAACGCCACCTTCGTGAAGACGGCGCGGGCCAAGGGCATCCGCCCGATTCTCGTCATCTGGCGCCATGTTCTGCCCAATTCGCTCAGCGTGTTGTTGTCGCTGTCGGGGCTGGTTCTTGCAGGGCTTGTGGGCGGAACCATCACCATGGAGCTTTTGTTCGGGCTGCCTGGGCTCGGCAAACTTGCCCTCGACAGTGTGTTGGGGCGGGACTACCCGGCGATCCAGGCGGTTGCCGTTGTCCTGGCGGTGTCTGTGGTGGTGGTGAACGCGTTGGTGGATCTCCTCGCCCGCCTCATCGACCCGCGCCTGTCATGACCGCGCACCTTTGCCTCCAAAGGCTAACGGTCGCGCCGCGGCAGGGGAGCGCTCCCATCGTGCGGGACGTGTCCTTTGCGTGCCGGGCGGGGGAGGCTGTGGCGCTGGTGGGCGCATCTGGATCAGGCAAATCCACCATCGCGCTTGCTGTTGCTGGGCTTCTGGATGGCTCGCTTGAGGTGCTGTCTGGCCGCGCCGAGCTTCGGTCCGCCGACGGTGAGACGGTGGACCTTCTCGCGCTTACCCCCAACGCCAGGCGGCGCTTTGCTGGGCGCGAGGTGGGGATTGTCTTCCAGGACCCCCTCGCCGCGCTGAACCCCATCCAGACCATCGGCCGTCAGATCGCGGAGGCCATTGCGGTGCACGAACGTCTGGGGTCGCGCACAATGGCAGCACGTATCACGGACGCGTTGACCGGCGTACGGCTCGACGATCCTGAGCGGGTCACCCGCAGCCTGCCGGGCGAGCTTTCAGGCGGAATGCGCCAGAGGGCTCTCCTGGCCCTTGCCCTTGCTGCTCGTCCCCGGCTCCTGATTGCGGATGAGCCCACGACGGCCCTCGACGTTACCCTTCAGGCGGAGATCATCACGCTCCTGAGGGACCTGTCGCGGGACCGTGGGCTGACGCTCCTCCTTATCACCCATGACATGGGCGTTGTGAGCGAGCTTGCCGACCACGTCCTCGTCCTGGACCAAGGGGAGGTGGTGGAGAGCGGCACAGTCGACCGCGTGTTCGATGCCCCCGCAAGCGAGGCGGCACGCACCCTTCTGGCCGCAGCCCCTCGTATGCCGGACCCTGCCTCGATTACCGATGATCGCCCGATCGGCGCGCCTGTGATGGAGGCCGAGAATGTCAGCGTCACCTATCGCAGCGGCCGGCTTGGGCGCCGGGAGACGACGGTGGCGCTTCGCCAGGCATCGCTAAACGTCCATCAGGGAGAGATCGTTGGCCTTGTGGGTTCATCGGGATCTGGCAAGACGACGCTCGGAAGGGCCATCTTGTCCCTCGCGCAAGTCTCCTCGGGCGCTATCGCCTTTCCTGGGCGGGCCGATGAGGGTGGCCCGCCGCCGGCACAGGCCGTGTTTCAGGACCCCGCGGCCTCCCTCAACCCTCGGCGGCGGGTCCATACGTTGATTGCCGAGCCGCTCCTCTTCCACGCCCGCCTGTCGCGCAGCGCCATTGATGACACCGTCAAAGGGCTGATGGCGCGAGTGGATCTGGCGGCCGAGTTCGCCGGCGCCTACCCCCATGCGCTGTCTGGGGGGCAGCAGCAAAGGGTGGCCATTGCAAGGGCGCTCGCCTTGTCGCCTCGTTTGATTGTGGCCGATGAGGCGCTGTCGGCCCTCGACATGACGGTGCAGGCGCGCATCCTCGCCCTTTTCCGCGATCTTGCCGAAAAGGACGGCGTTGCCATCGTTCTCATCTCCCACGACCTTGCCGTGGTGGGGGAGGCCTGCCGCAGGGTCGCTGTCATGGAAAACGGCAGGATCGTTGAGTTCGGCGCCCCGGCAGAGGTCTTCGCCCGCCCCAAGGCGGAGGCGACGAAGCGCCTTATCGCCGCCATTCCCGCCAGCCACCCGCGCGATCGCCATCGCTGGGGCACCGCTGCGTGAACGCTATCGCCACCCCTACAATACTGGACGAACGAGAGGAGACAGGCGTGTTGAACGCTGTTGGCAAAGACGCTGTTGCGGTGAACGGGCGCACCTATGCGTGGCCGCGCAAGCCGAGCGTCATCATCTGCTTTGACGGCTGCGACCCTGAGTATATCGACAGGACCGAGGACGCTGGCAACGCACCGAACCTTATCGGCATGAAAAAGAACGGCTTTTACGCCATTGCCGACGCGGCTATGCCCTCGTTCACCAATCCCAACAACGTCTCCATCGTCACCGGTGCACCGCCCTCCGTCCACGGTGTGTCAGGCAACTTCTATCTCGACCCGAACACGAGCGAGCCCATCATGATGGTCGACGCGTCGCCCCTGCGTGCACCCACCATCCTTGCCGCATTCTCGCAGGCGGGCGCACAGGTGGCGGCCATTACCGCAAAGGACAAACTGAGAAAGGCGTTGGGGGCTGGCCTTCGCGGCACGGCCTTCTCCGCAGAGCTGGCCGACAAGACCACGGTCGAGGAGCATGGGATCGCTGACGTGCCGGCGCTTGTCGGCCGGCCGCTACCGGACCGCTACTCCGCCGACCTTTCGCTGTTTGTGTTGGATGCAGGGGTCCAGCTCCTCCAGCGGGACGGGCTCGATCTTTTGTACCTGTCCCTGTCGGACTACGTGCAGCACGCCCACGCGCCGGGCACGCCGGAGGCCGACCAATTCATGGCGGCGGTGGATGGCCGGGTGGGCGCGCTCCTCGCTGCAGGCGCGGTTGTGGGCATTGTGGCCGACCACGGCATGTCGGATATGTCCCATCCCGATGGGCGGCCCCATGTGCTCTTCCTGGGTGACAGGCTGGACGCGGCCTTTGGCGCAAATGCCCTTACCGTTGTGTGCCCCATCACGGACCCGTTCGTTCGTCACCACGGGGCGCTTGGCGGCTTCGTGCGGGTGCACGGCACGCCTGGCGTGGATCTTGACGCCGTCCGCGCCCACATCGCTGCCCTGCCTGAGGTGGATGTGGCGTTGACCCGCGAGGAGGTGTGCGCGCGCTTTGATCTTCCGCCCGACCGCGAGGGGGACATTGCCGTCGTCGCCAAAGAAGGCGTCGCGCTCGGGGCAAGGGCAAGCGCGCATGACGTATCCGCGCTGGCAGGCACGCGCCTTCGCTCCCACGGTGGGCTGGCCGAACGTGCCGTGCCCTTCATGGTCTCAGAGCCGGTATCGGGCCCGTTCATCGAGCGCGCGCAAGAGGGTCTTACCAACGCGGACATTTTTGACTTTGTCTTGAACGGGGTCCTGCGATGAGCCGACGCGCCTTCCTCGTCATCCACGATGGTCTGCGGCGGGACTTTGTGACCGAAGCGTTGATGCCGCGGCTTGCAGCCTTTGCCGGAGAGGCATCAACCTTCCGCGGCCACCGCTCCATGGTGCCTTCGGTGACACGGGTGTGCTCGGCAAGTGTCGCAACAGGGTGTTGGCCAGGGCGCCATGGGCTTGAAGCCAACACCATGGCGCTCCTGGAGGACGGCAAGCTCGCGGTCCATGATGCGGGCCACCCTGACTTTCTCCAGCACAAGCGCCGCGTGACCGGCTGCTCGCTTGGGGTGCCAACGCTGGCCGAAAGGCTGGCGGACCACGGCGGCGCGCGCATCTTCTCCAACGTGTCGCCCCGTGCTGCCTACGCTCACGATCCTGATGGGTTCGGCCACGTCTACCATCGCGCGGGAAGTTTTGGTCCGGGCCGTATGCCGCTGGGCGAAGACTCAGCGCTGCATGTGAGGCCCGACCTTGACGGCGACCGTGCGATGACGGTGCGCTTCATTGCCCAGACCATTGAGGCGCAGTCTTGTGCGCTCAGTGTCGTGTGGTTTGGCCACCCTGACGCCACGCAGCATCGGGTTTCCCTCGGCTCACCCGCCCATGCCGAGGCGTTGCGGCGGGTTGATGTCCACGCGGGGATGGTGATCGATGCCGTTGTCGGCTCGGACGATCTTCTCATCATTGGCTCTGACCATGGCCACCAAACGGTGACGGGCGCTGTGGATGTAGAAGGGGCGCTGCGGGAGGCTGGCGCTTTGGAGGGGATCGGGCCAGACCACGTGGTGGTCGCGCCCAACGGCACCGCCGCACTCATCTATCTGACGGAAGCGGCTCGCCACCGCGCTGAAGCCATCGCCGCCTTCATTGACGCTCAGCCTTGGAGCCAGCATGTGCTTTGCGGCGAGGCCCTGAGCGAAGTGGGGCAAGCGCCTGATGGGCCGCTTGCGATCGTCCTCACCATGGCCACATCGGACGCGCCGAATGACCATGGCGTCCCCGGAACGGCGCTGGTCGCCCAGCCGCGCGGTGCCAAGGACCCTGGCATCGGCTTCGGCCAGCACGGTGGCCTTGGGGCGCAGGAACAGGCCCCATTGTTGATGGTCAGGGGCGATGGCTTCCCGCCGTGTGAACTGCATGAGGACGCGACGGCGCTTGTCGACCTTGCGCCGACCATCCTCGCCCACCTCCGCCGCCCCTTTGACGGGATGGACGGGCGAAGCCTTCAGTGGGCCTAGATGGACCCCTTCTTTGCTATTCCGCGGCGAGCCTGTGTTCGGTGGCAAGATAACCCTCGCGTGTTTGCGGGGTCTTGATGCCCAGGAGCCGGCCTGCGATCTGGTTGCGCAGCACCTGGGCTGTGCCGCCGCCGATGGTGAACATGCGCACATCCCTGTACATGCGCTCCAAGGGTTCGCGATCGCTATAGCCGCGAGCGCCGAACATCTGGAGGGCATCGTCCACCACCCTGATGGCAGTCTCCGAGGCAAAGAGTTTTGCCCGAGCGGCCATCAAGGGCTCTGGGAAGGGAACCGCGTCAGACGTCTTCGACAAGGCCGCTTCCCGCAACAGAAGGCGTGAGGCGTGGACACTGGCGTCCATGTCGGCCAACATCCACTGAAGGCCCTGGAATTCTGCCAGCGGCCGGCCGAATTGGTGGCGCTCGGTCAGATACGATTTGGCGTGTTCAAGCGCCCCTGCGGCCACACCCATGGCAACGGTGCCGGCCCCTACGCGCTGGCTGTTGTAGGCGGACATCAAGTCGCCGAAGCCACACAGCCGGCCCGACGGCGCGGTCAGTGCAAATTCTGCATCCACCTCAAGGTTGGTAAAGCGCAGCTCTGCCTCAGACATGCCGCGCAAGCCCATGGTGTTTTCCCGGCTCACAACCTCAAAACCCTTGGGCGAGAAGCCCGTTTCAGGGTCGCAGATAACAATGAAGCCGCCGATGCCGCGGTCGAACCCGCGCGAATCGATCACCCGCGCAAAAATGAGGTGGACCTTGGAGACGCCACCTCCTGTGATCCAATGCTTGGTGCCATTGAGGATATATTTCCCGCCCACCTGGCGCGCGGTGGTGGTCATCTCCGTCGCCGCGCTGCCGGCCTCAGGCTCGGTAATGCAGATGGCAGGTTTGTCGCCGGCAAGGACGTAGCGCGCGCACAACGCCTTTTGGTCTTCCGTCCCGTAGGCCATGACGGCGCTGAGCCCGCCCATGTTGGCCTCAACCACAATGCGTGCGGTGAGGGTGCAGGCCTTGGCGATCTCTTCAATGACGAGGACGACGTCGTGAAAGCTTGCCCCCTGCCCGCCATAGGCACGGGGGATGGTCATGCCCATGATGCCGGCGTCGGTGAGTTCTGCGATGTTCTGCCAACAATACTCGCGGGTCGTGTCCCAATGCGCTGCCCGCGCGGCGAAACTGCCGGCGAGCTGCCGGGCCGTGGATTGATAGTCGTGCGACACTGCCTTCATCACGGCCTCCTGAGAATATGTGAACATAGCGGCTGGCAAGTTCAGAACAATCGAATTAGATTGATATCTAACTTCAAGAAAATTGTATTATGCAGACGCGAACCCTCAGAACGCTTGTGGAAATCGACACGGTGGGCTCGTTCGTGACGGCCGCGAGCCGGTTGAACATGACCTTGTCGGCCGTGTCGATGCAGATGAAGGCGCTTGAGGCGGAACTGGATGCGGCCCTGTTCGACCGCTCCTTTAGGCCGCCGAGGCTGACGCCGCTCGGGCGATCCATCTGCGGTCAGGCACGGCAGATACTGGCGGTCGAGAGTGAACTGCGGGCGGCCTGTTCGCCTGGGGACAGGCTGACAGGGCGCTATCGCGTCGGCTTCGTTCCCACGGCGAGCGTGCGGTTGTTACCGACGTTTCTTCTCAACGCGCGGGCGCTCTCCGCGGACGTGGAGTTCGATGTTGTCACGGGCCTGTCAGAGGCGTTAGAGGCGAAGGTGAGGGGCGGTGACCTCGACTTTGCTGTGGTGACGGAGAGTCCCAGCCGAGACGGTGTGCTTCACTCAAAGACGCTGCGGCAGGAACGGCTCGCCTTCGCCGCCCCCGCGACACCCGTATCCCGTGAGCCGCGCGTGTTGATCGAGACCATGTCGTTCCTGCACTTCATGCCGAGTTCGGGCATCGGCAAGTTGATTTCCGAGCATATGCAAGAATTCGTCGGCGGCGGCCACGGGCACGTGGTGCTCGATAGCGTCGAGGCCATTATGGAGTGCGTGAACAGGGGCGTCGGGTTCACACTTTTGCCCGAGCCCGACATCCGCCGCTATGGCGACCCATCCACCCGCGTCTTCACCGCGGGGCCGAAAGAACTCTCCCGCCGCCTCGCTCTCATCTGGTCCACCACCCGCCGACACACCGCACAGGCGGACCTGGTGAGCGAGCTCTTCGGGGCGTAGCGCCGCACGCAAGCGTTCGGATTGGGCGGGAGAAAGCAGAAAATCACTCCGGCTATCACTTGGCTATCCCGTGTCGTCGTGGAACGAGATGGTGGGCGAGCGAATGAAGGAGACACGGCTTTGAGCAAGCTGACCATAGTGGCCAACATCCACGCCAAGCCTGACCAGGTCGATCTGGTCAAGGCGGAATTGATGAAGCTGATTGCGACCACCCGCGCCGAAGAAGGGTGCCTTCAGTACGATCTACACCAAGACGACGAAAACCCTGCGCACTTCATGTTTTACGAGAACTGGGTATCGCGCGACCTGTGGCAGGCGCACATGAAGGCGCCGCACCTTGCCGCCTATAAGTCCGCCACTGATGGCGCAGTGGTCGACGTCACACTGCACGAGATGACCCACATCGGCTGATGTGTATCCCTCGCGCGGCGGCTGATCACCGACGCTTTTCGGCCCTGGAGACAAGCTTGCCTTCCGGCAGAATGGCGCGGGCAATGCGCCCTTCACCGATCTTGCCGCCACCGTCTTCGGCCCACACGTCGAACCAATAAAGTGGGCCTTCGCGGCCCGTATAGCGGGCGCCTGCACGCACGCTCGCGCCTTCGGGCGTCGGCGCGTTGTGGGTGACCTCGATGCGCGCGCCGACCGACACGTCATCGGGGCCGAGGAGGGGCGACAGGAGGACCGCGCAGGCCCTCTCCATATCGGCAATCATAAAGGGTGTGCCGAACACGGGGGCAGTTTTTCACTGTCGGTTGCCAAAGCTGCGGCGGTGCGGGCGGGAGCAACGGTGCCGTCGAGCGTCGTCGTCGCGCCGATTTGGAGCGGTTCGGTCATGGGCGGTCAGCCTTTCTTGCGGGCTGCGAGGGCTTCAAAACCTGCCGTGTGGAAGCACACCAGCGTCTCAATGCTCTTGTCGGTGGAGCGAGGGGACGTGCGGCCTGTCAAGCGCTCCGAGCGGCCTGTGCGCGCGCAGATCGACAGCATCGCGGCCACCATATCGAGGAATCCGTCGACAATTTCTGCGCCGGTCGCGTCAGGCAACGCGCGGCGGAATTCGGCGATGTAGGCGCGTGCGGTCTCGTCATAGTGGCGGGCGATGATCTCCGTCCCGAGGGGGGAGTTGGCAAGGCGTCCCATGAGGGCAGCGTAATTGCGCCAGCCTGGTTCCCCATGGCCCGAGGAGTGGATGAACGGCGTGACGTATGCGCGGACGAGCTCGGGCACGCGCAAGGGGTTCTTGCCTGCGGTGACGCGCATGTCCTCAAGGGCGCTGCGGCGAAGGTCAGTCATGATGGTGGCGCGGCGGGCGACAACGGTGTCGAACAGCGCCTCTTTGGGGCCGAAATGGTAGCCGACGGCGTGGACCTGGACGCCGGCGGCCGACGCCACGTCGCGGATGGAGGCGCCGTCATAGCCGCGCTCGGCAAAAAGCTGCTCTGCGGCATCCAGGATCCGGGCCTGTGTGGCTTCAGAACGCTGGCCGCGCGGCCGGCCGGGACCGCGCCGGCTCTCGCGCACAGGCGGCGGGGGTGTGCCTGCAATCTTGCCGATGGCAATGCCCTCGCTCATGCCGCTGCCCTCATGGCGTGGATGCCAAGCAGCGCGCGTGCTTCCGCCGGCAATGCCGGACGAAGGCCGAGGGGGGCGAGAAGGTCGATGGCCTGGCGCACTTGTGCAGCGTTGGAGGTGGCAAGTGTGCCCGGGCCCGCCCAGAGCGAGTCTTCAAGGCCGACGCGGATGTGCCCCCCTGCCGCAGCAACGGTGGCGGCAACGGGCATCTGATTGGCGCCGGCACCAAGGGCGGACCAGACAAGGTCGTCGCCGAAAAGGCGCACCGCGGTCCCGCGCATGTGGGCAATATCGTTAGGATGCGCGCCGATCCCGCCCAACAGGCCGAAGACGGTTTGGACGAAGAAGGGCGGCTCAACCGCACCGCTGTCGGCAAAGTGGGCAAGGTTATAAAGGTGTGCGGTGTCGTAGCACTCGAACTCGAAGCGGGTGCCGTTGGCGCGGCAGGCGTCGAGCACGTGGGCAATGTCCCGATAGGTGTTCTTGAAAACGAGGTCTTCAGAGCCCGTCAGATGATTGCGTTCCCAGCCCGCCAAATGGGGGTGGCGGCGCAGCATGGGGAAAAGGCCCATGTTCATGGAGCCCATGTTGAGGGAGGCGAGCTCTGGGCCGAGCTCCGCGGCAGGGCGCACCCTGTCCTCGACCTTCATGTAAGGGCTGCCGCCTGTGGTGAGGTTGAGGATGGCGTCGGTGCGCGTTTCAATCGCTGGCACGATCTTGGCGAACCCTGCGACCGACTGGTCGGGTCGCCCCGTTTCATCATCGCGCGCGTGCAGGTGGAGGATGGTCGCCCCCGCCTCAGCCGCCTCCACCGCTGACGCCACGATGGCCTTTGACGTCGCCGGCAGGTGGGGGGACATGGAGGGCGTGTGGATCGCCCCAGTGACAGCGCACGTGATGATGACAGGGCGTTTTTCGGCCATCGCCGCTCTCCTCAGGTTCCAGGTTCTGCCTCACGGATCAGCCCGCGCAAGATCGGCGGCGTCACCGGCAGCGACGAGATCTTCACGCCATACCCCGAAAGCGCGTCTTCGATGGCGCTCGTCAAGGCGGAAGGGGCGCCGAGCCGACCGCCCTCGCCGCCGCCTTTGATACCGTATTCGGTGTAAGGGGAGGGCGTTTCCACGTGGCCGAGCTTGAAGGACTTCGGCATTTCGTTCGCCGTCGGCATGGCAAACTCGGCGAAGTTCGGGTTCGTGAACTGCCCATCCTCATCATAGACGAACTGCTCCGACAGTGTGGTGCCGATGCCGTTTGCCGTGCCGCCCCAGACCTGGCCGCCGAGGGTGCGCGGGTTGACGATGGTGCCGTTGTCGTGGACGGCGGCATAGTCGAGGATCTCCACCTTGCCTGTGCCGGGGTCCACCTCCACCGCCACGATGTGACAGATGTGGCCGACGATGGGGTAGAAGATGCCCAAGTGTTTGCGCTCAGGATCAGGGTCGGTGGAGATCGGGTGATCGTAAACGGCGGTGCAATCGATGCCTGAGTCGTACTCTTCCCCATCGGGGAACGACAGGCGGAAGAAGCTCGATGTCAGTGCGATCTCTGCGAAGGACTTCTTCTGGTCCTCCGAGCCGGTCACGGCAACGCAGCCCTCGCGCAGCTCGACGTCTTCCACGCGGCGTTGGAGCAAGTAAGCGCCGAAACGCTTCAGCCGCTCCTCCAACTTGATGGAGGCAGACACGCAAGCGCCTGCGATCATCGCGGTGAAACGGGACCCTTGAGGGCCGACGCCGTTGAACCCGCTCTGACTGTCGGAATAGTTGATGACAACGTCTTCCGGCGCGACGGTCAGCCGCTCGGCAAGGACTTGTGTCACCACTGTTTCAGGGGAGTTGCCCACCATCGGCGAATGGAGCGTCACGAAGAGTTTGCCCGACGGGTCGACGCGCGCCGAGATGCCCTCAGGCGTTGAGGTGAGGGTGAAGCCAGGCGTTTCGCGGTTGTTCAGCGACCACCACTCCGTCGGGCCGTAGACCGAGCGCTCCATGCAGGTGGCAACGCCGACGCCGACGCAACGGCCCTCGGCGCGCATGGTCTTGGCGCGCTCGCGCCAAGTATCGAGGTCGAACAGGCGCTTGGCTTCGGCCAGAACCTTTTGGAAGTTGCCGCTATCGTAGATATTGCCTGTGGGGATCATGTAGGGGAAGGCGTCGGCGGCAATCATGTTCTGCTCACGCAGATCCACGGGGTCGCGGCCAAGTTCTTCTGCGGCCGCGTCGGCCATCCGCTCCATCACCCAGTTGGTGACCTCCGAGCCGAAGCCGCGGTAGGGGCCTTGCTGGGTCTTGTTGGTGAGGACGGCTATGACGCGCATGCCAAAGCTTTCGATTCGGTAAGGGCCGGTGACCTGCGCCATGGCATTGCCGTGTGTGCCGACGCCGAACTGAAGGTAGGCCCCATAGTCGTCCAGTACCGTAAAGCGGAGCGACTTGAAGGTGCCATCCTCCATCAGCGCCAGTTCAGCCTCATAAAGCCTGTCCGAGCCGTGGCTGTCGGCGTTGGTGAAGTGCTCCACCCGGTCTTCGATATACTTTACTGGAACGCCGGCAAGACGGGACAGTCCAGCCGTCATGATGATGATCTTGTGGATGAAGACTTTCGAGCCGAACGAGCCGCCTGCGAGCACGGGCACGATCCGCAACTCGCCGGGAGAGACCCTTAAGGAGCCGCCGATGACGAACGGGATGAAGTTGTAGAAGTTCGTGTTGGCGTGGATCGTATAGCCGCCCTTGAAGGGATCGTATTGGGCGACCACGCCACAGGTTTCGATGGCCTGGGCCGATGACCGGTGCCATCTGAGCCGGCGTTTGACGATGCGGTCGGCACCGGCAAAGTGTTCGTCCACGGGGCCGAAGGAAAAGCTCTCGTCGAGGGCCCTGTTGCTGTCCCTGTCGTCCGGATGGATGACGGCATCGCCCGTTGCCTCAAGCGCGGCCTCGATGTCCACATTGGCGGGAAGCACCTCCCACTCCACCTCGACCAGTTCTGCCGCGTCTTCGGCAATGTAACGGTCTTCTGCGACAACGGCGGCGACCACCTCGCCCACATGGCGCACTTTGCCGACGGAGATGGCGCTTTGCGGCACGGGCGGTGAGGCAAAGCTGGGGCAGGGGTCGACGACAGTGGCCAGGTCTTCGCCCGTGTAAACGCCGATAACCCCAGGCAAAGCCTTCGCCTTGGAGGTATCGATGGATACGATCCTTGCGTGGGCGTGGGGGCTTGTGACCATCGCGGCGTGGGCCATGCCTGGGACGGTCACATCGTCGATGTAGCCGCCTTTGCCTGACAGAATCCGCGGATCCTCCACGCGCTTGATGCTCTGGCCGATCCACGTGAGGCCCTGGCGGGGCACTTCACGCTGGCGGCTTGGGGGGATGATGTTGGTGTCCAGATGCGAAGCCATCGGTCCCTCCCTCACGCCGGTTGAAGCGTTATGGCGACCTCGGCCTGCCGCATTTTCATGGCGGCGGAGCGGATCGCGTTGATGATGTATTCGTAGCCTGTGCAGCGGCACAGATTGCCTGCGATGGCCTCGCGGATGTCATCGTCGGACGGGTCGGGGTTGGTTGCCAGCAGCTCGTGCGCAGCGGCCAGCATACCGGGTGTGCAGAAGCCACACTGAAGGCCGTGCTCCTCCCAGAACGCTGTCTGGAGAAGGTCGAGCCCATCGGCCGAAAAGCCCTCCACCGTGGTGATCTCGCACCCGTCGGTCTGGACCGCGAACATCAGGCACGAGCGGACCGCCTCGCCGTCGACGAGGATATTGCAGGAGCCGCAGACGCCATGCTCGCAGCCAACGTGGGTGCCTGGGAGGGCAAGCTCCTGGCGGATGAAATCGGACAACAGCATCCGCGGTGGGACGTGTGCCGTGCGCTGGCGGCCGTTGACGGTGAGGGTGATTGCAATCTTGTCCATCCCGTCCCCCTTTAGCGTGCGCGGCGTGCGGCGGCAGAAAGCACGCGCGGCACGAGTGTTTTGATGAGATCGCGCCGATATTGCGCGTCGACGGCCACCGAGGAGGGCGGGTCGATGGCCGCTGCTGCCTCCTCCGCGGTGCGCGTGAAGAGCGTGTCGCTGGGTGCCTCGCCGTTGATGGCGGCTTCGACGGCGGACAGGCGGGTGGCGTGGTCGCCAACGCCGGCCGCTGCGATGGCGGGCCTTGCGATGCGCCCGCCTTCGAGGCGTAGCGTTGCAATGACGGTGGCCCAGGCGAAATCGCCTTTGCGCATTGCCACCTCTTCAAACCCCCAGCCTGTGCCGGCGTTGGGCTTGGGGATGCGCACTTCTTTCAGCATTTCCTCAGGCGTGGCAGCGGTTTCGTACATGCCCGTAAAGAAGTCCGCGGCGGCCACCGTACGCTCGCCGGAAGCGCGCGAGAGCACCATGTCGGCGCCAAGGACGAGCATGACGGCCGGCATCTCAGAGGCGGGGTCGGCATGGCAAAGGTTACCGCACAAGGTGCCGCGATTTCGAACCGCGGCGTGGGCCACCCACGCGTAAGCCGCTGCAACCATCGGCAAGTGCTCTGCGATGAGGGGGGAGGCTTTCACCGCTCCGTGGCGAGCGAGAGCGCCGATGACGATGGTCTCGCCATCGTCGCGGATGTAGTCCAGTTCGCTCAACCGGTTAATGTCGATGAGCTTTGCGGGGCGGGCAAGGCGCAGGTTCATCATCGGCACAAGGCTTTGTCCGCCGGCAAGGATGCGCGTGTCCGTCCCCTCGCCAAGAAGAGCAAGGGCGGCGGCAAGACTGTCTGGCCGTGCGTATTCGAAGGCAGCAGGTTTCATGTTTCCTCCGTCGATCTTTTTTCTTTAGCCGGCGAACCGGGTCTCCGGGACGCCGCGGATGCCAAGGCCGCGGATGCGAAACAACGCACCTGCGGCAAACTGCGGCTTCGTTTCGGCCGCGAAGTTGTCGTGTGTGGCGGGGTGGGAGACCCGCGCCATGGATGTCACGTAGATATCGTCGAGATTGGAGCCACCAAACATCACCGAGGTGATGTTGCGCACGGGCATGCAGATCTTGCGCTCCACGCTGCCATCTGGGGCGTAACGGATGAGATCGCCCGAGATGACTTGCGCGTTCCACACGCAGCCTTCCGCATCCACCGTGGAGCCGTCGGCAAAGCCTGCATCATCCTTGGTGGATGCGAACACGCGCTTGTTGGAGGGCGTGCCTGTCGCAAGGTCGTAATCGTAGGCCCAGATCTCATTCTGGAAGGTATCGGCAAAGTAGAATGTTCGGTCATCCGGGCTCCAGCAGGGGCCGTTGGAGCAGATGATGCCGTCGTCCACCTTGTGGAGGCCGTGGTCGGGGTCGAGCCGCCACAGGCTGCACACGCCAAGCTCTTCCTGGTCGTCCATGCCGCCGGCGAAGAAGCGGCCTTTTCGATCGCACTTGCCGTCATTGAGCCGCGCGCGGGTGGGGTCATCGTCCACACTGGCCACTAGGTCCGTCGCGCCCGTGTCGAAGTCGAAAGTGTAAAAGCCGTCCGTCAGCGCCAGGATGGCGCCGCCGTTTTCGCGCAGCGCCATGGCCCCGACGTCTTTCTCAAGCTTCCAGGAGGCCACGGCGCCTGTGACGGGGTCGAGCCGCCAGATGGCGTCCTTGCCGACGCGGGGGCCTGTGGAGTCCACCCAGTAGAGGGCGCCAGACCTCTCGTCCCACACGGGTCCTTCGCCGAGGTGGTTGGCGCAGTCAACGACGCATTCGATGGTGAACGTGGCGCCCACGGGCGATCCCTCCCTCGGCAACACCAACGGATCTAACAGAGTTTATACATACGTACAAATAATTTATTTCTGCTATGAGTTAGGGAATCAAAGGAGGGCCCCATGCTGACCGCACTCGACCATGTGAACCTGCACACCGATGACCCTGAATCCCTTGCGCAATGGTACGAGCGCATTCTGGGCCTGAAGCGTGGGCCACGGCCGAACTTTCCGTTCCCAGGCGTGTGGCTCTACATCGGCGAGTCCGCGGTGGTGCACTTGGTGAAGGTGGAACAGTCGCCAGGCCGCACCCAAGGTTCGCTGGAACACTTCGCCTTCCGTGCCAAAGGAATGGCTGAGTTCGAGGCGCTGTTGGAAGCAGAAGGCATTGCCTGCGAAAAGGTGGAGGTGCCTGACGTCGACATCATTCAGTTCAACGTGCGCGACCCGTTGGGAACGCACATTCACGTGGATTTCCGGCCCAGCCAAGAGGGCGTCTAGAGCATCCTGCGTCCATACGGACGCAGATAAGATGCTCTACTCCTTTGAAATAGAGCGGTTTTCTTGCGATCTGATGGTCCCATCTGACCGCAAACCGGTCTAGGCGTCGAGGCCTTTACGAAGGTCCTAGGCCTGGATCCATGAATGAAGGGCGCTGGAGGCGGTGCGCGGATTTGAAGACCCCCGGGTTTGCAACGCCCACGCACCGTGCCAGCGCATGCCAGGATCTCGCGCAGCGTACGCCATCGATGGGTCCACACCCCAAGGAATCTTGTCTGGGTCAGAGTAGACCCAGGATGCTCGTGACCGGCAGTACCCGGTGTCGCGCTTCGGCTTGCCCACAAGGCGGGCTTGGCAAGGGGCAGGGTAAGAGCATGGTGGACGTGCGGAACCGTCACATCGGCCACATTGGCCGCACCCCGTGCTTTCGGCAAAGGCGTCACTACATTGCCGATCTAGCGACGGCCGGGTGCCGGTGGGCGTTTGCTCCTGCCGGCATGCGGCCAAGGTGCGCCACACGCCAGTGCGACCAGCTAGGGTGAGGAGAAACCTGCCGAACCCCGCCGCATCCGGCGCGCCTGGCGACGGACATCGAATGGAGACCCGTGACCCCAGTCCTCTTTCTTCACGACATCGGCCCTGACAGGGTCACCCTCGCGGCGCTGGCGGTGCACCCCTCGGACGAGCGTCCTGGCCGACTCGTCACCGCGGCACAACAGGTGGAGCCTCAGAGGCTCGTGGCACGGGGTGGCCGTACCGCCTGGCGCTACGTGTTCACCGTGCCATTTGCTGCAGACACCTGGTACGAGGTCGCCGGCACGCGCTACCTGGTCGACACGGACTATCGCGGCGACCTCAGCCTCGCCTATGTCTCCTGCAACGGTCAGGAGCATGAGGACACCGCCCGCGAAGAAACGGAGCGCAACCTCATGTGGCGCCGCCTTGGTGGGCAGCATGATGCGCGGGCCTTCCAGCTTCTCCTGCATGGCGGCGACCAGATCTATGCCGACGAGGTGGTGTCGGCCCATCCCGCCTCTGCCGGCTGGCCGTCCGATATCCCGCACACATTGAGCGATGGCGAGCGGGCGTCCCTTTATGACGCGCTGTGCGAGGCGTTCTTCACCCGCTACGCCGACCAGTATGCCCAGCGAGACTTTGCCTACGTTGCCGCCCGCGTCCCGTCCTTTGCCATGTGGGATGACCATGACATTTGCGACGGCTGGGGCTCGCTTGCGCCCGAGATTCTGGACAGTGACGTGGGTGTCACGCTCTTTGCCGCAGCACGCGAGTGTTTCCTTCTTTTCCAGGCTGCCACAGGGCCTGGCGAATTGCCGCCGCTTTGCGCAGACAGAACAGGGCACTCGCTCTCCCTCTCGCTGACGCTTCCGGGCGTTACAATCCTCGCGCCTGACCTGCGCTCTGAACGCCGGCCCAACCGCATCATGGGTGAAACTGGTTGGCGGACATTCAAAGATGCCCTCGATAAGGTGGACGCCGGCCAGGTACTGGTCCTGTCGAGCGTGCCCGCATTGGGGCCGCGGCTATCGCTGCTGGAGCGGCTGATCCCGTTCGTGCCCAAGCTGCGCAAGTATGAGGATGACCTTCGCGACCAGTGGCAGAGCGCGGCCCACCGGGAGGAGTGGCGGGCCTTTCTGTCGGCGCTGCTGGCGTCACACGAGAGTGATGGCATCACCGTCACTGTCCTGTCCGGCGAGATCCACCTTGCAACCCACGCAACGATGGGAACGGCAGCGGGAGACTTACATCAACTCGTCGCCTCGGGAATCACACACCCCGCGCCGCCAAGGATTTACGCGCGGGGTCTTGGCGCCTTCGCCGCCCTTGGCGAAGCTCCCATCCCCGGCCATCCCATCATCATTCGCGGGTTACCAGGCCACAAGCAACGCTACTGCGCCGAGCGCAACTTCCTCGTCCTGGAGCGCCGCGACGGGCGCTGGTCCGCCGTCTGGAACCTTGAGGAGTCTGGGCGAACGCCTGAGCTATCGCTTTCGGGCTAGAGTTATCCCTTCTCGGGTTTAAGGTGCTCATGCTCTTTACTTTACCACGTTGTTATTTAGATGAGGCAAACTTGTCTAAGTCATCCCAGGGCCATACCTCCAAAGCTGACGACTGTTCAGATTGCACTTTGCTCAAGAGTAGGGCGACGAGTGTCTGGTTCGGCGGGAGCGGTCGCCGACCCTGTTGCATGATCGATGACTGAGACGCCTCATGGATACGCAACTCCACTCATCGAACCCACGTGGACGGTCCACCGCTTAAAGTGTAGGAGGACACGCAGCATATCGCCTGGGCAAGTTGCCAGGCCGGTATGGAGGATCACTATGTTATGGACCCGTTTGCAAAGAGCATACCGTTACGCCAGAGAGCGCGGTGAAAATCGGGCAAAAGCTGTGATTTCGGCCCTCTGCATCGCTGTCGGGTGAGATGTACAGCATCCCATCATGCGAGATGGTGAAGAACTTGGATAATTATTGGAATTTCCTAGAGAATCTTGGCTATTCTCAGACCCAGGTAAGACGCTCCAGCTCTTTGATTGAGAGCCGTTTCATTCGGCTCAGACGACGCCGTCTGAGCCGATCCAGTGAGCGCTCTGCCGTTCAACCCTGACAGCGCCGATGAGATTGGGTCACCAATCGCTCCACATCCAGGTGGTCCGCGTCCAAGCGCGGCGTGAAGCCGGGGGCGTTGTTGGAGCGTTCGATATTGCTGAACAGGTCCTGTCGGGAATACTTGCGTGTCGCAGGTGCCCGATGGTGGATCTTCCGGCAGCGCGCGATGCCCTCACCACCAGAACGGGGCGGGCGAACCCACAGCGCTGCGAAAAACCGATGCTGCCTATGAGGTCGGCATGACGGTGGCCGTATCCACAAGGACGCGTGTCTCTCGGCTCATGACCTCGAGCATGACCCAGATCCGCTTGTTCGGCGCGACGGACATGACGGTGACAATGAAGTTGGCGAACGGGCCTGAGGTGATGCGAACCTCCGTGCCGGGCTCAATGTCTTCCGGTCGGGCGAGACAGCCCTCGCCATCACAACGCGCCATGATCGACCCAACCAGCGCTGTCGGAACGACCTGTGGCTGATGGTCGGACGATGTCAACACGCGAGTCACACCGTAAGTATTGTTGATGACGCGCCATGGTGTGCTGGCTGGATCGAACTGGACAAAAGCATAACCCGGAAACAGAGGGGCGAGCTCGTTCACGAACCGGCCGCGCCGGGCGAGTGTGCGCTTCTCGAGGGGATTGAAAACCGTGAAGCCCTGACGGCGGAGATTGCGCTCCGCGATCCGCCAAGCGTTTGGCTTCATCTGGGCGAGGAGCCACGGCTTAGCGTCGATATCCTCGCCCATCTGGTCCACGGCTGATCCTGCCATAGTGATACCCAAACTCAAGAAATCGGGACGCATCGCCCGCTGCCGCAAGTTGCACGAACCAAGACCGCGGGCCACGCCCGGGTCAGCGTTTGCGGGCTGTCTCTAAATCGACGGCCGGCGACGCCTTCGCCAATCGGCTAGGAAATCCCGGTACTTAACCGATAGCGTTCTACGACGGCTCTTGGTTCGCACTTGATATCTCCCATTCTCCTGCCACATGCGATCGCAGTGCGCCATGCAAAAATTTTTCAAAAAATGTCTTCCTTTTCAACCAATCATTGTATATGCGTTCACGCGTGAACGGGACCTTCGCCTGTCACGCGTCTGACGCCACGTTGCGGTCTATGCCATGGAGCATGTACCGGTGCGGTAGCCATGGACGAGACGTCCGCACAGGCCTTGGCGACGCCCGATAATGTCCGACTTTCAGAAGGACGCGCGCTTTCGCATCATGCGCCTGCTGGATGCCAAGCCAGACCTTACGCAGCGCCAGCTCGCATCCGAACTCGGCATCAGCCTTGGTGCGGTCAACTATTGTCTCAAGGCACTGGCCGCCAAGGGGTACGTGAAGGTCAACAACTTCCGCGAGTCGGAGCGCAAACTCCGGTATGCCTATGTGTTGACCCCACGCGGCGCTTTAGCGAAAGCCCGCCTGGCAAACCGATTCCTCCGCCGGAAGCTTGCAGAGTACGAAGCATTGAAGGCTGAGATTGCCGCACTGCAAGCCGAACTGCCAGACGACAGCGCGGAGGAGGCGACGGATCAGGAGGTGAACGGCGCGCCGGGAGAGGCCGTATCTCCTCAGGACGGCCATACCGGCGAACCCCCACGTTCACCACAATAGAGCAAGATCGGCTCGGGTTGGAGCAAATAGAGCAGATGAAGGTGTGCTTGCATCTCAATCTGGCCCCTGTCCGGCTCGATCTGATCCAGGGCGAGCTGGACAGGGGTCCGTCCATGAAGTCAGGCGGCCATCGACGTGTTCTCTTCCGGTGACTTGCCGACTGATCGAGGCCATCAGGCATCGATCGCGCCTGTCGGACGTAGACGACCATGCACGGCTTTGAAGCACGCCGACGGCGACTGCGGGATCATCATGGCTCTCACTCATTGCGAGTGTCCCCAACCCATGTCCGTCAGAACGCTCCTTGGACCAAATCACGAGACAGCGCATGCCGAGACTTATTCAATTAAGTAACTGGCGTAATGCCTGGGCAATACTCAATCAACGAGAACGCCGGAACGCCTGGATCGTCCTTGGCATTGTGGTCCTGGCGGCCGTCGCATCTGCCGCAATGGTGGGCTCCGTGATGCCGTTCCTTTCGGTCCTCGCCGACCCCGAGCGGATCCGTGCGGTACCTGCCCTGTCCTGGGCCTACGATGCCGGCGGCTTCACGAGCGATTATGCGTTCCTTGCTGCGCTCGGAGCAGGATCTCTCGTGATCATCATCATTGCGAGCGCCATCCAAATCTTGCGCACGTGGGCGGTTTCTCGCTTTGCAATGATGCGTATGCATACCATCAGCTATCGCCTGCTTACCGCCTATTTGCGGCAGCCCTACGCGTTCTTTCTGAACCGGCACTCCGGCGAGATGGGCACGCAAATCCTGGCTGAGAGCCAGCAAGTGGTGAACCTCTTCTTCCGGCCGGCCACCGAAGTCGTTGCCGCCGTCCTCACGGTGATCGCGGTTGTCGGCCTCCTCCTTTGGGTGAATACAACAGTTGCGCTTTCAGCGTTCGTTGTTTTGGGCGGTCTCTTCGGTGGTGCCTTCCTTCTTGCCCGCCGCACCATCACGCACCAAGGGCAGGTGAGGGCGACGGCGAACAAGATGCGCTACCGCCTCGCAGGCGAGGCGCTCGGCGGGATCAAGGATATCAAGCTTCTGGGGCGCGAGGCCGCATACATCGATCAATACCGCGTGCCATCTGAACGTATGGCTCGATCCGTCGTCATCGCCCATGTGCTCGGCGCCGTGCCGCGATACGTTGTGCAAGCGGTCGGCTTCGGCGGAATCGTGATCTTGTGCCTCGTCCTCCTCGATCCGGAAGAGCTCGCGTCGGGTGCAGCGCTCGGAGAGATTTTGCCGCTGCTGGGCGTCTTCGCATTTGCCGGTCAACGGCTTCTTCCGGAGTTGAGCCGCATCTACAATGGCCTCACGCAGCTTACCTATGGCAAAGCGGCGGTTGAGACCGTGCATCGCGATCTTGTCGGAGCAGCGGGTGGCGTCCTTCCACGCACGGTGCCTCTGCCCCTCGGTCTGAGGCGTGAGCTTGTTCTTCAGGACGTGAGTTACCGCTACCCGAACGCTGAGCGGGCCGGGCTCGCGGGCCTCTCCCTTGCGATCCGCGCTGGCGAGAAAGTCGGCGTCGTCGGCAGCACAGGGGCGGGTAAGACGACCTTTGCCGACGTGATCCTCGGCCTTCTCGCCCCGTCGGACGGCCAACTCGTGGCCGACGGGACGACCATCACGGACGCCAACCTCCGCGCTTGGCAGCAGACGGTCGGTTACGTCCCGCAGAACATCTTTTTAACCGACTCGAGCGTTGCGGCGAACATCGCGCTGGGCATTTCTGAGGGCGACATTGACCGAGAGAGGGTGCGTTATGCGGCCCGGATCGCACAGATCGATGGCTTCGTCACAAACACCCTCGCCAAGGGTTACGACACGTTGGTCGGAGAGCGCGGCGTGCGGCTTTCCGGCGGACAGCGTCAGAGAATCGGCATCGCCCGTGCCCTCTACCACGATGCCGATCTCATCGTGTTCGATGAGGCCACCAGCGCGCTCGACAATCTGACTGAAGCCGAAGTGATGGCCGCCATCGACGGGTTGCCCGGCGACAAGACGGTGGTCATGATCGCCCATCGGCTGAGCACAGTACGCCAGTGCGACCGCATCCTTCTTCTGGAAGCCGGGCGGGTCGCTGGCATAGGAAGCTGGCATGAGCTTGAAGCGAAAAACACCAGCTTCGGGGCGATGGTGGCGCAGATGGCGGCCGCCTGAGTGACCACGGGACTGTACCGGTGCTTGCCCCTTAACAACACCGGCTTGGCGTCGCGACGGCTTTACAGAGGGTCCTCGACGTGAATCGATGTCTAAACGTTGGTTTGTTCGGTTACTACAGTTACCGAAATCTTGGGGACGACTTGATGGCCTATCTGCTGTCGTCCCACATCAGGTCCCTGGGCCATAGGCCGATCGTCTTTTCGAAGCTCCCCGCCACCATGACCGACTGGGGCGTTCAGGTGGAGTCGGATGTAGATGATTTTGTCGAAGCTGCCGATGTCGTCGTTTTTGGTGGGGGCGGCCTTCTGATTCCTCGCCCCCATCTGGGCGGAGACCGGGGAGACTTCAATGCCGATCTCGGCGGCGTTCTGCGCAAGGCCGGTACAAAGAACACGCCGCTCTATGGGATCTCTATTGGTGGAGCCGGCGAGCCGCTGTACAATATTGTACCGGAGGAGCGGCAACTCTTGATCCGGAGTTTGCGCTACGTCACGCTGCGCAACAGCGAGGATCTGCAACTTCTGGAGCAGGCCGGAGTCGAAGGCGAGTTCCAAGACGATCTCGTGTGGACGACCGCTGCGGTCTACCCCTTGGAACGCCCGCCGCAACGCGGTCGGCGTCGCGTCGGCATCAATTTCTATCTCGGTCGCTCGCGGCGGTTTCTCGTCCTGCAGAAGATTATTGAGCTGATCGTTCGCGCAAGGTCGGACATCGACTTTGTGTTCCTCGACAATCATCCAGGCAGGGACGGTGAGTTCAAAGCCTATAGTCCTGCACGACTGCCTGCGAACTGTTCCCGAAAAACCCTCGTCGATATTGAAGACGCGTGCCGGGAAGTGGCATCCCTCGATGTGCTTTTTACCACACGGCTTCACGTGGGTGTGATGGCGATGTGCTACGGCGTTTTGACTGTGGCCTACGCCGGGCAGAAAAAGACACGCCTTTTGTACAACCGGATCAGTCGAGGCGAATTCTTCTGGCCGAGCAACGAAGTTGTAAAGTTTCTCAAGGTTTTTCTTATCCCGGGTGGTTTGGATCGCTTGATCGGGGCAGCTCAAGAACCGATCGATACGACGGTCTTTGACAACGCCGCTCAGCACTATACACGGCTCGAAACACTCTTGTCCGACAAAGAGCCAGCATTTCGGGAAAAGAAGATTGAGCAGATGACGAGCGGCGCTGGCGGCAACAATTCGTAGGCCAGTCATTCACCGTGCGACAAATGTAAAACGCCCAGCGATAGCTCACACAACACGATGATGACCATTGAATGAACCTGGCACGCCAATGCACGTGATCATTCACATTGGAGCGCCGAAGGCAGGTTCCAGCAGCTTGCAGGATGCGCTTGCCTCAAACCGCGAGACGCTGGCCTCGCGCGGCGTCCTCTATCCGCGACTTGGGCGGGCAAGTCACCACAATTCACTGAGCGCCGCACTGCAGGCCAGAGGGAAAACCAAGTCTCACGACCTGCGCCGCTTCGGGAACGACCTTGCCAAAGTGGAACAGGGCATGCGGGCTGCTTGGACGGCGGTGGAGAAGCAGGTACGACACGCACAGCCGCGTGTGCTGGTGATATCCACCGAAGGCTTCATGAGCATCGAGCGCTTCGATTTTCTGAAGCAAGCGCTCGCCCGAGTCGCTCCTGACGCCAAGATCACAGTGGCGTGCTATCTTCGCTCTCCGGTTTCCAATCACGAGTCGAAGGTGTCGCAGCGGCTGGGCTGGACATGGCGGGTGCGCCTACCTGCCTCACTGGACTGGCACGGCAGAATCAAAAACTGGCAAGAGATTGGGTCAGTTGAATTGCGTGACCTTGCAAGCGTAGGCGACGTGAGCACTGATTTCGTAAAGACTTTCCTTCCCGACCTCACCGATGTCTTTCGGGTCCCCGCAGTTCGCCGAAACGTCAGTTTGACCGGGGAGGGTGCCATTGCCCTCCAAGCGCGTCTGATGGCACTTGGGACCGACGACGAGGCGACAATCGTTGCCGCGTCCCGTGAGTGGCGAGCGCAACAGATGAGGGTCGAGGAGGCGGAACGCCAGGCCCTTTCACTGCGACGCATTGCGGTCAAGGAACCGGTCCGGTGGCTCATCCTCGACGGCTGGCATACGCAAGCGCTTGCGCTGAAGCGGGACTACGGCTTTGTCTTCGATGAGCCAGCGCTCTACGACCGCGCGGCCCTCGATGCCGGACTTGCGAAGACCAATGCCAAGGCGCTCGGCCTGGCTGAGACCGACTGCCTCGCCAGGTTCTTGGAAAACGACCCGGCGGCCGCCGTGCAGCTCCTTGCCAAGGCAGTGACGAAACGGCCCGCACGGCGCGTCCTCGGTCAAGGAGTGGCGAAGCGTTTTTGGAACGCGATGCCTACAGCCATACGTCTTGATGGGCGTGTGCGATGATCAAAGCGTTGTTTTGCCTCACCTTGACCCGCCCATTCAAGCTGAGGTTACCAGCAACGCCACCAATGTTTTCCTTGTCGGAAATCGTAGGTTGTTAATCGAGATGAAGTGTCGCATTTCACCCTCGAAAGTACTTCCGTGTCTTGAAGTACAGTTATGTCCGTTATTGTGGGCGACTGGCCGGCGGTCGAAACCTGCGGAGGGCGCGTGACCGCGGCGCGGAAAAATCTCCTGGTTGGGTGTAGACTTGGACGTTGATAGCGTCACATTCGTTATCCGCAGCGTTGGAGAGCGCACGGAAGGTCAATGTCGGGCGACCATCCTCTCGCAAGGCATTCCCGCGCACAACGTTGTCACAATCCACGAAGCGCCGTTCGCTCAGGCGATGCGCGTCGGATTTGAGATTGGGATCGATGCTGGCAGACCTTGGACGTTCTGCGTCGATGCGGACGTTATTTTGCGTGAAGGGGCGATCGCCACGATGCTTGACTTCGCGGCGCGCCAGCCTGCCAACGTATTCGAGGTCCAAGGCTTCGTGCTCGACAAGCTGATGTTTTCGCTTCGCATGGCCGGGAACCACCTGTTCAGGACATCGCATCTGGACCGCATGATCGCCTGCATCCCCGAGAAGGACGTCTTTCGGCCGGAGACTGAGGCGATGCGGCAGATGGTCCGTGAGGGGCTGCGGTGGCGCCCCGTCCCTTACGTGGCGGGGTTGCATGACTTTGGCCAGTTCAACCGAGACATCTTCCGCAAGTGTTTCACGCATTCTCAGAAACACCTGCACTTGCTACCAAAAATTGTTTCCGGGATGCGCCGCCGCGCCACGGAAGATCCTGATTTCCGCGTTGCGCTGCTGGGGATTGCCGAGGGTTTACGCGCCGAAAGTGACGTGACGATCGATGTCCGGCACAAGCCTTTTCGCGAGCGATTCGAGGCGCTTCAGATCCCGGAAAAGCCGGAAATGGAGCCCGGGGCATTGGGCCTCGCTTACGTCGAGCAGACGCTGCAAGAATGGGCGCAAGAGGATGATCTTGGGGTCCGCGGCCTGCCGATGTCGGCTGGCGAGGCGATTGCGCTCGACGGACGCCGTGAACTCGGCCGGCTCGCCAAGCTTCGCGCCATCATGGCGCGACGGGGGCCGGAAATCGGGCCGGCGCGCTTCATTCCGTTTGCCGTTGGCACCGGACTTGAGTTGCTTGGTCAGCGCCTCAAGGCGCGAAAAGCCAACAAACTTTGACCGGCCGAGGATGACCAGGCAACAACCTAATTTCGACTTGGCGCGGCAGTACTATGTCTCCTTTGGCGAGGCTCGCCCGCCGCGCATACTCGCGTTCGACCGAACGTTGTTGCGTGAACCGCTTTGCACACTCGTCTGATGGGTCAATATACAACGCCTAGGTTTTTCCGAAGGGCCTACATGCACGCTCACGCGTTGCTCAGGTAATGATCTCACCGTCAACTAAACGCACAACCCAGTGAATATCCTCCGCCTGCAGAACTTGGCACTCATGTATATGTGCCTTTGGGTGACGAGCCCGCTGCTTCTTCCCAGCGCGCTGGCGCGGGTGGGAGCGCTGCTGGCCATCCTCATGTGGGCTGGACTTGAACTGTTCCGCCCCAACAGCATCTTCATACGCCCAACACTTCCGGCGCTCGGCGCAGCCTTGTTCATAGGCTATGATCTTTTGTTGTGGTTTCTGCTACGCGACTGGGCGCTCTTGGGACATATACAGCTTTATATCGTCCTGGTTTTCGTGCTCGTCTATGAGAGCCGTCGAACCCAGGTGGCGAGCCTCATCCCAGTCTTCTGGTTCGTCCTGCTCACCATCCCGATTTGGTTGTTCACCACGCTACGTGCGTTTGAATCAATGGGCATCCATGTCATGCGGACCGTTATCCGCTCATCAGACGCGGCGCTGGAACTGATGCAGCAGGGGGTTGGCGGCTACTCGCTCGTCTACGGCGCGCTTTTCCTCGTGCCCATTCTCCTGCCGATGCTTCTGCGCAATTCTTTGTTTGATTTGCGATCGGCACCATCGTTCATTCAAATCGTACCCCATTACAAACGCCTTATCCCCGCAGTCATTCTAGGCATGGTCGTGGCACTCATCGTCCGATCGGGTTTTTCCATCGCCAATGTCCTGCTGGTCTCGACGATGCTCGCATCGATCCTCTTCCTGTGGCTCAATCGATGGGCGATCCTCGGTGCAATGGCGGCAGTCATCACCGTGCTTTTGTTCGGAGAGGCGCTACTTAGTTTTCTTCTCTCAATGCTACTCCCGGTGACTGAAGGGACCAATTACATCAACAAACTTCGGGATATTCAGCATTCGCTTGAGATTGGCAGCAGCGCCGGCACGGTCTCGGATCGGACAGAACGTTATCTGCGCAGCCTGAGTTCGTTTTTGGACAATCCGCTTTTTGGGACTCTCATTGAGTCTCGAGGTATTGGAGGGCATTCGGAGTATCTGGACCATTTTGCGCAACGTGGGATCTTATTCGGTGGCCTGTTCATGGCGCTGATGCTGTACCTGCCCATAAAGATGCTCCGCCGGCTACCGGCCAATTTGAGCCTGACAGGCGGTATGCTGACGGTGATGATCGTTTTTCCGCTTCTCAACAGTGTGACGGCGATCTTCGGGGTGATGTTGTTTGTCGTGTTTCCCGCGGCCTGTGCGATGACCCACGAATTTCAGTCAAGGACCCGCGTTGCGAGGCAAAAATCTCGGGCAGTGCGTTTTGGCGTTGTAAAACGACACATGAGGCCACGTCAGCCAGGCGGCCCCGCGCGACCCTTGCCTCGGCTGCCTTCCCCGCGGCCTTAGAACCGTCCGTTAGAAATACAGAGACTTCCGATCAACATCCTTTGGACGTCCAATATCGTCGTTCCCTCCGTTGCGGGTGAACTGGGACTGCCGCAGACTCCGTTTGGCGGATGGCTCTCAGTCACCCCGCGACGGTTGAGGCAGCGCCCGGGCGTTCGGGTTGGCGTTGCGATGCGGGCACCCGTTGCAACGCTGAAGCGGATCGAGCAGGACGGCATCGTCTACTACGCAGTGCCGCAACAACGCCGGGACGAATACGATGTCAGTCAAGGTGATTGTGACCGGGTCCTGGCTGATTTCGCCCCCGACGTCCTGCATGCTGAAGGCACTGAGATGGCCTATACCAGGCGGTTCCTGACGAGTTGGAAGGGACCGCGGCTGATCTCCTTACAAGGGGTGATCAACGGCTACGCGCCATACCAATACGGGCGACTGCCGGTCGGAGCGATGCTCAGCCCGCACCGTCCAAGGCGCATGGCGATCGCCCTTGCGATGATGGCAAACACGCGGTTCAGGTTTCGCCCGCGCCTCAAGGCAGAGCGCGAAACGCTCTCGCTCGCCGATCACGTGATGGGCCGCACGTTGTGGGATCGCGCCCAGGCGAACCGTCTCAATCCGCGCGCCCGCTACCATCACTGCCCGCGGATCCTGCGCGCACCGTTTTACGGCCGGGAGTGGCGGATCGAGACGTGCGAGCGCTTTTCCCTTTTCGTAGGGAACGGCGCTTCCGCGCTGAAGGGCGCACACTTCGCGCTTCGGGCACTGGCACAGCTGCACCGACGGTTCCCTGAGGCAAAGCTATACGTTGCCGGGCGTGACCCGCGAAGGCTGCCGGCACTGTCGCTCAATGCGTTGGTTGGCTACCCGGCCTACATGATCTCCTTGATCCGCGAGTTGAAGCTCGACGACGCGGTCATCTTTACGGGCAACCTCGACGGTGAGGCCTTCGCTGAACGGATGAGCCGCGCCCACGTGGTCCTTCTTCCCTCGCTGATCGAGAACAGCCCCAATACACTGGCCGAGGCCATGATGATGGGTGTGCCCGCCGTTTCGTCCTATGTTGGCGGGGTGCCGTCCATGGCGCGGGACGAAGACGAAGTGCTGCTCTACCGCGCCGACGACGCGGCGATGCTTGCCTATCAAGTTCAGCGGCTCTTTGAAGACGATGGCCTTTGCCAGCGGCTATCGAAAGCATCCATGCGCCGGGCGCGTGCCACCCACGATCCCGACTCGATCATCGAAACGCTGGTCGGCGTCTATAAGGACGTACTGGAGAGTGGGGGGCGATGACGCAAACCTGCGCACCGGTGGTCCTGTTTGCCTATGCGCGTCCGGACCATCTACGGCAGACACTCACGGCCCTGAGCGCCGCCGACGGGGCCCGCGAGAGTGCTCTGTGGGTCTTCTCCGACGGACCCCGGGACGCCGCAGCGAAGCCGAAAGTTGAGGCGGTGCGTGAGCTCCTTTCCGAGCCAGGATGGCGGGGGACCTTCGCCGGTTTCAACGTCGTAGAGGTTGCGCAGAACAAGGGGCTTGCAAGATCGGTCGTTGGTGGCGTGAGCGAAATCCTTGGCGTCCATGACCGGGTGGTCGTGCTGGAGGACGATCTCCTTGTCGCCCCTGGCTTCCTGCGTTTCATGAACGCCGCACTCGAAAGACATCGCAACACGCAAAGCGTTGGATCCATCACAGGGTATTGCCCGCTGCTTACGCCACCGGAAGGCTATGACCACGACGTCTACGCGGTGCCGCGCAGTTGCAGCCACAGCTGGGCCACCTGGAGCGATCGATGGGCCCGTGTGGACTGGACGGGGCGGGGAGCCCCCCGGTTGTGGCGCGAGCCCGAACTTCGTCAACGTTTCCAGATCACAGGGACCGACAAGCTTGACCGGTTGCGCCGGCAACTCGAAGGCCGGATCGATTCCTGGTCGATCCTATTCAACCTGTGGCACGTGCTCGACCACCGGGTTGCCCTCTATCCCGTCACGAACCTCGTTGAGAACATCGGTTTCGACGGAAGCGGCACCCACACGCGCACCAACGCAGGGATGCACACCGCCATCGCTTCGGATAGCCGTAGTCTCGACCCCAACCTGCCGCCGGAAGACCCGCGGGTGCTGAAAGCTTTCAGGCGTGTGTATTCCGGCTCTGCGCCAGGACGGTTGCGCCGATACGTGCGCAACTTGCGGATGCCGCCATCCGTGGAGCGAATGCTGAGTGAGCCAGAAGGAATTGGTGCGTGAGAACCGGTTGGTGGACCGGCGTCTGGCGGGCTGCGAAGAGCTATTTCGTCAGGCGTGTGAAGCGGTATGCCCCAGTCTGGCCTGACTGGCGACCGCGCATACCTTCGCCAGCGCGAGTCTGAACGATGGTGAAACGCGTCCTGTTTCACCTGACACAGTTCAAGACTGGCGGTGGCGAGATGTCGACGCTGAGGATGTTGAACGCACTGGCGGACCGTCGCGTGAAGGTGACCCTCGCCTTGACAGAAAGCGGTGGGTCGCTGGAGCCTCGGCTCGACCCGCGCATTACGGTCATCCATCTGCGGCCGGGGAAGCGCCGCGAAGGTGCACTGGTCCGCATGCTCCGCGGATCTGTCGGTGTGTTGCATGCCGTCCGTTTGGCGCCAATGCGTTTCGACGCGGCGGTCGTTGGGATGACAGGAGCGCCCACATGGCTGGTGCGTTACGTCGTACGCGCGGATCGCAAACTCCACTTCATACGGAACGACCTTTCCAGCATGAACAAGGAAGCGGAAATCGTGGCAACGGTCCGGCGCCACCGGAACGCTTTCGACGCCTATGTCTGCGTGTCGGCCGTGGCGCGTCAATCGCTGATCGCCGCCGTTCCGGAGGTGGCCGGCAAAGCTCATACGATCTACAACGTCCTCAACGCTGCCGACATGCGCGCTCGTGCTGGCGATGGCAGCGATCCTTTCCCGCCTCGCCGGACAGGAGCCATTCGCATCTTGTCGGTGTGCCGCCTGAGCGAGAGGGCTAAGGGTCTGACCCGCATGGCCCGCATCTGCGGCCGACTGGATCAAGCTGGGCTCGACTTCGACTGGTTCGTGATGGGCGACGGGCCTGACCGGCCAGTGCTGGAGGCGGAGATCGCAGCGCAGGGCGTTGAACATCGAATGCACCTTATGGGGCCGATTGCGAATCCGTTTCCCGGCTATGCCAATGCAGACGTGGTGGCGATGCTGTCGCACTATGAGGGGCTTTGCGGCGTCGTGAACGAGGCAAAAGTGACCGGCCGCGCCGTCGTTGCAACCCGTGTGTCTGGGATCGGCGAGCAACTGGTGGATGGCGAGACGGGACTGATTGTCGAGCAGGACGAAGACGCGATTTTCACAGCGATGCACCGCGTTTTGGTCGATCCAGCGCTCCGGGAGCGCTTATCGAACGACAGACTGCCCCCCGCCCTCATGGATGACGAGGCAAAGATCGACCGGCTGTGTCGTTTGTTCGGCATGAGCGCGCAACCCGGCCCCGGAACCCTTGCGCCGTTCGCCGAATAAAGTGAGCGTTGATGGCCGGTTGCATCATCCAGGGCGCCGGATGGCTCCTGCCGGTTTGCCGGATCCCGCGAGACGATGAAATCTACGCGACCCCGGCCGCGAATGCACCATGGCCGAACCGTTTATGGATAGCCCGACACTGCCCAATCTCATCCACGCTGGGGTGCCCAAATCGGCCTCAGCCACGGTCAATGCGATCGCAACCGCTCACCCCGAAATCTTCCTCCCCCGGACGAAGGAGCCCAATTTCTTCATTCAGGACGAGCAGTTCTCGCAAGGGGCCGACTGGTACGGCGCGACCTACTACGCTGACGCCGGTGAGATGAGGATCGTCGGTGATATGTCCATCGGGTATGCGACGGGTTTCGGGTTCGACGTGCCAGAGCGGATTGCGCAAACCATCGGAACTGACCTGAAGGTTTTGCTGACGTTTCGCGAACCCGCTGCGAGAGCCTTCTCCCAATATAGCATGGCCCGCGACAAAGGGCAGTTCGAAACGCTGGACTTTCCTGCCGCCGTCGAGCGCGCACTGGCTGTGGGAGGACGCCTAACGGATATCGACCGGCGGCGCGTCCGCAGTGGGACTTATTATCAAAGCGCTGACGACATGGACCTGTTTCGCTGGTGCATGTACGTGGAGCCTGGACACTATGCCGACATCTTTGACAGGTGGTGCCAAACCTTCGGCACCCAGAACATTCTCGTTCTCATCACCGAGGACATTGCGGCGAACCTGCAAGAGCAGGCGGACAAGCTATTCCGCTTCCTGGGTCTGGAGCCCGTCCCCGTGCAGCCGGACCTTCGCCGCAACGAGGCAACGACTCTGCGCTATCCGGCGGTGAAGCGGCTTTTCAACAGGCTCTATGCCGTTGGCCCCATCCGGCGGCGGCTCGATGCTCCGGCCGCGATGCAGCTCCGCCGGCGCCTGCGCAAGCGTTTTCTGACACGTAACTACGTGCCGAACACCGATCGCCAGCCGCCCGACCGAGCCGCGGTCTTGAAAATGCAGGCGCATTACGCGCCGCAGGTCCATAAGCTCGAGGCGGCCCTTGGGCGCAATCTCGACATTTGGCGGCAGCCCGATGCGTCCAACGAGGCGCGGGCGTGAGCAAAGCAGCGCGGCCTTGGATCGCCTATGTTGCCCCGTTTGCCTTTCCTGAAGGCGGTGCGGGTGCACGGCGGGTGCTTGGCAATGCGCAGTCGCTGGTGGCCGCTGGGTATGACGTGGTTGTCGTCTCGGCGCAGGTTGACGGCTCCGGTGGCAGCCTTCGCGCGTTCTCGCCCGGCATCTCGATCATGTCCACCGGGGAGCGAGATGCAGAGCATTTGCCCCGCGCTCTGAAGCGTGCGCGCTACGTTTTCATGGGGAGCCGTACAAGGGATTGGATTGCCGCTGCGCCGGTGCCGCCGGCCGCCGTGATCCTCTACAGCGGTTACACGCCCTACCTGATGCATCTGACCGGACTGTGCCGCCGGCGAGGTATTCCGCTCATTTTCGATGCCGTCGAATGGTACACCGCCTCCAGCACGGCAGGCTTCCTCGCATCGCCGTATCTGTGGAACACAGAGCTTGCGATGCGGATGCTGATCCCTCGTCTCGACGGGGTGATCGCCATCTCCTCTTATCTGGCGGACTACTACCGCTCGCGCGGGCTTGCTGTCGCGCAGGTCCCCCCCACGCTCGACACCAGCGCAGTTGCCCCGAGGGTGGAAGAGGGCGCTGAGACGGGCCTTACGCGGCTTGCCTACTGCGGGTCAGCCTCGAATGATCGATTGGATCTGGTCATCGCCGCGCTGAAGAAGGTCGATCCACAAGGGGAGCGGTTTCGTCTGGACATCGCCGGACCTTCGGCAGACGAGGTGGCCGCGCTGCTCGGACGGCGTCAGGCAGCCGGCCTGCCAACATGGTTGCGATCGCACGGGCGAACCAGCCATGCGCAGTCCTTGGAGATCACACGCGCAGCCGACTTTTCGATTTTTCTGCGCAATATCAATCGCGTGTCGACCGCCGGGTTCCCCACCAAGTTCGTAGAAAGCCTGGCGCTGGGTACGCCCGTGATCACCAATCTGACGTCGGATCTCGGCGAGGTGCTGCGCGACGGCGAGAATGGGCTGGTGTGCCCCTCGCCGACGGTTGAGGCGCTGGTGCCGGTCCTGGAACGGGCTCACGGGACCCGCAAACCCGTGCTGGCCAGGATGCGCAAGGTGGCTCGGGCGACAGCCGAGACGCGCTTTGACTACCGCAGACACGACGCGGAGTTGGTCCGCTTGCTAGAGACCTGCGGCGCCAATGCTCCACTCAACGCGAACGGAAGACATCATTTTGCTTGACGATATCTGCCTGATGATCACCGGTGGCACCGGAAGCTTTGGCAACGCGGTGCTGCGCCGATTCCTTGAGACGAATGTTCGGGAAATCCGCATCTTTTCGCGTGACGAGAAGAAGCAGGACGATATGCGCAAGCGTTATCACAGTGAAAAGCTAAAATTTTTCCTTGGCGACGTGCGCAACCGTGACAGCCTGGTCGACTCTATGAATGGAGTGGACTACGTATTTCATGCCGCTGCACTCAAGCAAGTGCCATCTTGTGAGTTCTTTCCGCTTGAGGCGGTGAACACGAACGTGTTTGGTACGGCGAACACAATAGAGGCGGCGCATCGCGCGGGGGTGCGCAAGGTCATTTGCCTGTCCACCGATAAGGCGGTCTATCCAATCAACGCCATGGGCACATCCAAAGCGATGATGGAGAAGGTGGCCACCGCCAAGGCACGGGCCGTTTCTCCCGAAAGGATGACCATCTGCTGCACCCGGTATGGAAACGTCGTGGCCTCCCGCGGTTCGGTCATCCCGCTCTTCGTTCGCCAAATCTTGGCGGACGAGCCGATCACGATCACCGATCCCGACATGACGCGCTTCATGATGACGCTGGACCACGCCGTGGATCTGGTGCTTTTCGGGTACCAACACGGCAACGCTGGCGACATCCTCGTGCAGAAGGCCCCTGCGACGACCATCCTGGTGCTTGCCAAAGCGTTGCTGGAGCTCTTCGACAAGCCTGATCATCCGATCCAGATCCTGGGCACCCGTCACGGTGAGAAGAAGCACGAGACGCTATTGTCGCGCGAAGAACTGGCGAAGGCACACGATCTCAATGCGTACTATCGCGTCCCCGCCGATTTGCGAGATCTGAACTACGGCAAGTATGTGGAAACGGGTGAGCGCGACATCAGCAGTGCTGACGACTACACGTCGGCCAACACGCAGCGGCTCAGTATTGACGGCGTGAAGGATCTCCTGCTCCAGCTTTCCTTTGTGCAAGCTGCCCTCAATGGCGAAGCCATCGATCCGGAAGTGTGAGATGAAGGTGCTGGTCACCGGCGCGGCGGGCTTTGTCGGCCGTAACCTGGCGCTCCGCCTCGGCGAAGCTGGCCATGAGATGCTCCCGGCCGTGCGGTCAACGACCGCGGTCGATCTCGCGGCGATGGTGGATGCTGCGGATGCGGTCGTCCATTTGGCTGGTGCCAATCGTCCCGAGACGCAGGAGGAGTTCACCGCGGTGAACGATGACTTCACGGCGCGGCTATGCAAGCTGTTGCAGGTCCGTTCGGCGCCGTTGCCCGTCATTGCGTCCTCAACCATCCAGATCGAGCGCGACACACCCTATGGCCGCACCAAACGCGCGGCGGAGGCGCATCTGCGCACCCTCGGCGAGACGATCGGGGGGCCGGTCAACATCAGCCGACTTGTCAACGTCTTCGGCAAGTGGTGCCGGCCCAACTACAACTCGGTGGTGGCCACCTTCTGCCACAACATTGCCCGCGACCTGCCGATCCAGGTGAACGACCCTGACGCACAGCTGCGGCTCGTTCATATCGATGATGTGATAGACGGCTGGCTTACCTGGCTTGCCACGCCGGGGGAGGGGGTCCAGGTCACAGCCGCTGCTCCCGAATACCGCATCACGCTGAAGGCGCTGGCCGATACGCTCCAGAGCTATCGTGCAATCCGGCAGACCCACACGGTTGGCGACACCGGAACGGGTCTTGGCCGCATGCTCTACGCGACGTACGTCAGCTATCTTCCGGTGGAAGACTTCGCCTACCCTGTCGTGCGCCACGGTGATGCCCGCGGCGTCTTCGCAGAGATGCTCAGAACCGAGCGTTCTGGCCAGTTCAGCTTTTTCACCGCTGGGCCCGGGATCACGCGTGGCGGGCACTATCACCACGTCAAGACCGAGAAATTCCTCGTCTTGAAAGGTCATGCCCGGTTCCGCTTCCGCAACATGGACACAGGCCAAACCCACGCCATCGAGACGCGAGGGGAGGATTCGCAGATCGTGGAGACGGTTCCCGGGTGGAGTCACGACATCACAAATGTTGGCGGCGAGGAGCTCATCTGTATGCTCTGGGCCAACGAGGTGTTCGACAGGGATCGTCCGGACACCATCGCACGGCCCCTTACGGAATAGGTCTTACATGCGTTACATCGAGTCCCAATGGTTGAGGGATCAACTGGATCCCATTCCTTCGACCGACTTGTCGCCCGCGCTGGAGATCGGATCGTCCGGCCTGACGTTCAGAACGACGATCAAGCCTCATATTGAAGAGCATGTGCACGCACCGCTACGGCGTCGGGGAATCAAGGTGGTCACCGCCGACATTCGCGATGAAGACGGCGTCGACATCGTCGGCGACGTCTTCGATGCGGGTGTTCAAGACAGGCTCAAGCGTGTTGGTGCGAAAACGCTCTTGGTATGCAATCTCTTCGAGCATCTTGATGATCCTCAGTCTTTCGCCTCAGTGTGTCGGCAGTTCGTCGAGCCAGGTGGGTGGATTATCGTGACCGTGCCGCACGATTATCCGTATCATCTGGATCCGATTGACACGATGTTTCGGCCAAGTCCAGCCAATCTGCATGAGATGTTTCCCGGCACTGAACTTGAGGTGGCTGATGTTCTGGTCGACACGGGCTACTGGTCAGACTTGCGCCGTTCCATGTCCGTGGGCGGGGCGGTCAGCCGGATCCTCACCGATCTTGCGCGAACCATCGCCTTGCGCGGCGGGGTGGAGCGTGCACGCTCACGTCTTTCGCGGTTGAAGTATCTATTTCGCGACTACAAAATCGCCGCCGTGATCCTTAAGGTTCCGGCAAACACTGCGGCCTCGCAGTGATCGTTGGGTGCGCACCACACGCGTCATCGGTCGTGATCGGATGAAGAAGCTTAAGGTTGCCACAATCGTCGGCACCCGGCCCGAACTGATCAGGCTCTCCCGTGTCATGATGGCTCTCGACAGGTATTGCGATCATATCAGCATTCACACCGGTCAAAACTATGATTACGAGCTGAACGGCATCTTCTTCGAAGATCTCGGCCTGCGCACGCCCGATGTATTCCTAGAGGCGGCCGGAGAGACTGCGGCCGAGACCATCGGCAACGTGATTGCGGCGTCTGCGAAGGCGCTGGCTGAGCACAAACCCGACGCGGTGCTCGTACTCGGCGACACCAATTCGTGCCTTGCGCTCATCAGTGCCAAGCGGCTCAAGATTCCGACGTTCCACATGGAGGCGGGCAATCGCTGCTTCGACATGCGCGTCCCTGAGGAGATCAACCGCCGCATTGTCGACCATACGGCTGATATCAATCTCACCTATAGCCAGATCGCCCGCGAGTACCTTTTGCGGGAGGGGCTCGACCCGCAACGAGTCATTGTCACCGGCAGTCCGATGCGAGAGGTTCTTGGGGCCTACGCGGACCGGATCGCAGCTTCCGACGTTCATCGGCAACTGGGTCTGGAGCCGCACGAATACTTCGTGGTCAGCGCGCACCGCGAAGAGAATATCGAAGATCCGCAGCAGTTCGCCGGCCTGATCGAAATCCTCAACATGCTGCCTGACCGCTTCGGCCTTCCCGTGATCTTGTCCACCCATCCGCGCACGCACAAGAAGATCGCGGCCACGGGCGTCCGGCTCGATCCCCGCGTTCGACAGATGAAACCTTTCGGCTTTTGCGACTACAACGCGCTTCAGACGAACGCCAGGGCGGTGCTGTCCGACAGCGGCACGATTTCAGAAGAAAGCTCGATCCTGAACTTCCCGGCGCTGAACATCCGGGAGACGCATGAGCGCCCTGAGGGGATGGAGGAAGCCGCCGTCATGCTGGTTGGGATGAACCCAGAGCGGGTGCTCCAAGGCCTTGCGATCCTTCAGACCCAGCCGCACGGCGATCGAAGGCTGCTTCGCATGGTCCACGACTACACGGCCGACAACGTCTCCGACAAGATCGTGCGCATTCTTCATAGCTACACAGACTTCGTGAACAGGGTGGTCTGGGGCAGGCGAGGTCATGTGGGCTCAGCGCCGGCCTTAGAACCAGACAGCAAGTCGACGGACACGTGACATGGCTAAATATCGATCGGGGGAAAAGCTATCCAAGATGTTTTTCAGTCCGAGTGCTGGCTGATCGACGTGTGAGCGGCGTGCACAACATGACCGTGGTGATATGGAAGGAACGTCGTCAGGCGGCGTGCCGGTGCCGACATGCGTTCAATAGAACTCGCGAAAACCACTGGCAGAAAATCCGATTCTCACGGCTGACCCGCAAGCGCCCGGCCGCGGCCACGATCGGCAGGTCCGCGCATATGCCCGAGTGGGCATCCTGTTGTGTTTCTCAGCGCCGCCGTTGCGCGCCGTGCATCCCGATATCATCGATCCCTAAACGTTGCCGCACATGCGCTTTCTGATCATCGCTGGGCTGGCGGATTCGCTCGTCAACTTCCGCGGTCCTCTTCTGCGCGATCTCGTTGCGCGCGGGCACGAGGTTCACGCTGCCGCGCCGCTTTTACGTCCCGGCAGCGCCATCGCCGGTCGCCTCGAAGACATGGGTGTCGTTCCACACGACCTTGCTATCCGGCGGACCGGAACCGCGCCGACCGAGGATATTGCGGTGCTTTGGCGGATGTACCGCCTGATGCGCCGCGTGCGACCCGACGCGGTCATGGGCTACACCATCAAGCCCGTGATCTGGGGCATGCTCGCGGCGGGCTTTGCACGCGTGCCGCACAGGGTTGCCCTCATCACCGGCCTCGGTCACGCCTTTGGCGACGGCGTGAGCGCGCGCCAGCGGATGCTCCAGATGGTCGTCGCAAGACTGTACAAGCGCGCCCTTCGGCGCGCCCATGTCGTGATCTTTCAAAATCGCGACGACCTCGCGCTGTTTCGCGAGCGCGGCATTCTCCGACCCGGCGCCGATGCCCGTGTCGTTGATGGCTCAGGGGTCGATCTTGATCACTTCGTGAGTGCGCCGTTGCCGGCGCGGCCTCTCCGTTTCGTTCTCGTCGCACGCATGATCGGGGCGAAGGGAATCCGCGAGTTCGCCGAGGCGGCGCGTCACATTAGGGAGCAGGGTCTTTCGGCGCATTTCGACCTGATCGGAGGGCTCGATACGAACCCGGACGGTGTTGCAGAGACAGAGCTGCAGAGTTGGCAGCGTGATGGCCTTCTCACCTGGCACGGACACGTCGAGGACGTGCGCCCCTTCATCCAGGCCGCGCATGTGTGTGTCCTGCCGAGCTATTATCGTGAAGGTGTTCCGCGCTCGTTGCTCGAAGCGCTCGCGATGGGGCGCATCATCATCACCACGGATATGCCGGGGTGCCGGGAAGTGGTGGATCACGCCGTGAACGGGCTTCTCGTCCCGCCGAAAGACGCCGACGCGCTTGCTGCGGCCATGACGGAGATCATCAACGCACCCCCTTCGCGCCTGGAAGCGATGGCGCAAAGCGCCTTCGACAAGGCGAAAGTGCGTTTCGACGTCAAGCGCGTGAACACGCAGATGCTGGACGGGCTTGATCGGTGGCATCGTGCCGCACAAGTCCAGACAGCGCCGGTTCTTGCGCCGTTGTCGACAACCGAATGAGCCGGGCCGGAGTGTGACCAGGATCCCGTCAAACGCTTGGTGGCGCACACGCTTTCCTTCTCGCCATGGTCCGCGTACACCTTCAGGATGAGCCGCTGTGCCATTGCGCTGGCACTCATGAGGTGCCTGGGGGAACCAGCGAACGCCCCGCCGCAGGCCCGCGGAGCCCGGGTTTTCACATGATGTCTGAACAGCCTAAGGCCATTGGGACCATCCATCGATGAAACGTCTGATCGATATTCTGGTCGCCGGCGCAGGTCTTATCGTCCTTTCGCCGCTCTTACTTGTCATATCGCTTCTGATCTTGAGGCAAATGGGCGCGCCGGTCTTTTTCCGTCAGACGCGTCCGGGGCTTCACGGCAAGCCGTTTCGGATGGTCAAGTTTCGCACGATGCGCAACGCCCTCGATGCCGACGGCAATCCGCTGCCCGATGCTGAGCGCTTGACCCGGCTCGGCCGCACTTTGCGCGCCACGTCGTTGGATGAGCTGCCAGAATTGTGGAATGTCCTAAAGGGCGACATGAGCCTTGTCGGCCCACGGCCGCTGCTGATGGAGTATTTGCCTCTGTATTCCGCCACTCAGGCGCGGCGCCACGAAGTCCGGCCGGGCATTACGGGCTGGGTCCAGGTCAACGGCCGCAATGCCATTGGCTGGGACCAGAAATTTGCCCTCGACATTTGGTACGTCGACAATCGAACTTTATTGGTGGACCTCAAAATTCTTTGGTTGACGGCGGTGAAGGTTCTGCAGCGCGAGGGAATCTCTGCAGCAGGCGAAGCAACGATGCCGAAGTTCAAGGGCCCTGGCTCATGACGCAACTGATAGGCGTCTACGGGGCCAGCGGGTGCGGTCGGGGCATCATGCCGCCGGCCCGCGCGCAGTATCCCAGAGCGACCTGCGTCTTCATCGACGACGAGCAACACGCGCCCACCGTGAACGGCCACGATCTCGTGGACTGGGATAGGTTCGTGTCTCGTGAGGCGTCGCAAAGGGCGGTCAGCATCGCTATTGCGGCCTCCTCAGTCCGCGAAACGCTTGCGCGGCGCTGCGCGTTGGCCGGCGTTCCACTGATCGAAGTGCGTGCTGCCAATGTCGTAGAGATGGATGACGTGTCGCTGGGAGACGGCGCGTGCCTTTCTCCCTTCGTCACGCTAACGTCAAACATTCGCATCGGCCGTTGTTTCCACGCGAACCTTTACGCTTACGTGGAGCATGATTGCGTGATCGGAGACTTTGTCACGCTCGCGCCAAGTGCCAAGATCAACGGCAACGTTACCATCGGTGATCACGCCTACATTGGAACGGGCGCCATCATCCGGCAGGGCCTTACCATCGGGTCCAGGGCGGTCGTGGGTATGGGCGCCGTCGTCACACGCGATGTCCCGCCTGACGTAACGGTCGTCGGCAATCCGGCGCGTGCGCTGAGCAGGAACTAGTTCATGCGCATCTACCTGTCTCGCCCGCATATGTCGGGGCATGAGGAGGCGCGCGTTGCTGAGGCGTTCGCCTCAAACTTCGTGGCGCCTGTCGGGCCGCAACTGGACGCATTCGAGGAGGTGGTCGCCGACTACCTCGGAGGTGGCCTTCACTGCGTGGGTCTGTCATCGGGATCGGCCGCGCTGCATCTGGCGCTGCGCCTTGCGGGCATCGGCCCTGGCGATGAAGTCTGGATCTCCTCCATGACGTTCGCGGGCGGTATCTTCCCCGTGAACTATCTCGGCGCCACACCGCGCTTCTTCGATCTGGAGCCCTCAAGCTGGACGATCGACACGGCGATCCTTGCCGGGGCACTGGCCGAGGCGGAGCGTGACGGGCGTTTGCCGAAGGCGATCGTGCCGACCGATCTTTACGGTCAGTCGGCCGATCTTGACACACTCGAAGCGCTGTCCGCGCGCTACGAGGTGAGGCTGATCATGGATTCGGCCGAGAGTCTGGGCGCAGAGTATAAGGGCAAGCGCAAGGCCGGAACGGGCGGCGATGCCGCGATTTTATCTTTCAACGGCAACAAGGTCATCACCACCTCCGGCGGTGGCATGCTTGTGACGCGGCATGAGAGCTGGGCGCAGGAAGCGCGCTTCCTCGCCACCCAGGCGCGCGATCCCGCCCCCCACTACGAACACTCCACGTATGGCTACAACTATCGCCTGTCGAATATCTGCGGTGCCATCGGCCTTGGCCAAATGCAGGTACTGGACGAGCGGGTCGTCCGCCGCCGTGCGATCTTCGCCCGATATAAGGATGCGCTGTCACGTCCCGGCATTGCGTTCATGCCAGAACCTGAGGGCGTGCGCTCGACCCGCTGGCTGACAACCCTGACGATCGACCCTGCGCTGACGGGCACCACACGCGAAGACGTTCGCCTCGCCCTGCTCGATCGTCACATTGAGGCGCGCCCACTATGGAAACCCATGCACACGCAGCCCCTTTATGCGGGAACGCCCTACCACGGGGGCGGTGTGGACGAGCACCTATTCGCAGATGGGCTCTGCCTGCCGTCTGGCAGCGATATGACAACCGACCAGCAGGACGAGGTGATCGAGATTGTTCTTGGTCGCCTTGAACGATGCCTCAACTCGTGAGGCCTTCGCCGCGTTGGGGCCGGCCATCGCGTTCGGGTCAGAGGCACGATTTGCCCTCACATGCCGCAGGACCATGGGCTTAGTCTCGCCCTCAGCGGCGGCTCAGCCTCCTCTTTCACTGTGCAACCCTAGATGATAAAGCCAAGAATTGGAGTTCGGGCGGCTATGTTCGGCGAGACAGTTATCACACGCTTGACCAGTCTCACTCGCTTCCAGAAGCGCGCCCTCCAAATCGTCGCCGACACGGTGATCATCATCGTCTCGTTTGCGGTCGCGATGACATTGCGGCTGGAGAGCATTCAGAGCCTCTTAAACCCTGTTGTTTGGCAGGCTCTGCTTCCCAGCATTCCGATCACGATCCTCGTTTTTGCGAAGCTCGGGATATACAAGGTCGTCATCCGCTATATCACAGGTCAAATCTTCTCGGCCATCTTGCTCGGCGTCGGCGTGTCTGCGGTCACGCTGTTTGCATCCGCACTGGTCCTTTCGGCACCCGTACCGGTATCCGTTCCAGGCATCTATGCCCTCATTCTATTCCTGACGGCGGGCGGTCTGCGGCTGCTTCTGCGCCAATTCTTCCGCAGGCCGCAGCTCAGCAGCCGTAGTCCGGTCCTCGTTTATGGGGCTGGAGACACCGGGCGGCAGCTGGTCAACGCCCTTTATCACGGACAGGATTATGCGCCGGTTGCGTTCATCGATGACAATCCGGAGCTGCAGAGTACGATGGTCGCCGGCAGACGGGTCTATGCCTTCAACCAGGTGTCCGCCGTTGCCGAGGAGATGCGGATCAAGACCGTGCTTCTGGCGATGCCGAGCATCCCCCGTGGCAGAAGGCGAGAGATCGTGACCGCGCTGGAGCCTATCGGGGTCGAGGTCAAGACGATCCCGAGTGTGGGCGACATCATCGCCGGCCGGGCAAAGATTGGAGAGCTACGGCGTCTGACTCCAGAGGATCTTCTGGGCCGCGATCCCATCGCGCCCCGTGCCGATCTGATGGGGCGCAATATCGAAGGCAAGGTCGTGCTTGTCTCCGGCGCTGGTGGCTCCATCGGCAGCGAACTGTGCCGTCAGATCGTCCAGTACGGACCAAGTGCACTGATCCTCTTCGACGTTTCCGAGTTTGCGCTCTACTCGATCAACGGGGAGCTGCGGGAGACGTGTGCCAGGGAGGGGCTGAACCTGCGCATTGAGCCTGTCTTGGGGTCGGTACAGAACCCGGACCACGTGCGATCCGTCATGCGCAGTTTCAGAGTTCAGACAGTCTATCATGCCGCCGCCTACAAGCATGTGGCCATTGTTGAAGAGAATGTGGTCGGGGGCATCCGCAACAACGTGTTCGGCACGAAGGTGATGGCGGAAGCTGCCGCGGAGCTCAAGGTCGAAAACTTCATTCTCATTTCGACCGACAAGGCCGTTCGTCCGACCAATTTCATGGGTGCGTCGAAGCGCATGGCAGAGCTGGTCTGCCAAGCGCTAGCCAGGGAGCAGCCCCGGACGACATTCTCGATGGTGCGGTTCGGCAATGTCCTTGGCTCGTCAGGCTCGGTGATCCCGCGCTTCCAGGCGCAAATCGAACGTGGCGGCCCTGTGACCGTCACCCATCGCGAGATCACTCGCTTTTTCATGACCATCCCTGAGGCCGCACAGCTCGTCATTCAGGCCGGTGCCATGGCCAACGGCGGTGATGTGTTCGTTCTGGACATGGGTGAACCGGTCAAAATTCTCGACCTGGCGCAAACGATGGTCAGGCTGAACGGTCTGGCGCCCTACATTGTTGATGATCCGCAGGCGCCTCCACCGCCAACGGGCGATATTCCGATCAACATCGTCGGTCTCAACAAGGGGGAGAAGCTCTATGAAGAACTCTTGATAGGAAAGAACCCGGCCAAAACAGCCCATCCGCGCATCATGACCTCGACGGAGGCATCTCTCTCATACACCGAGTTGAACAACATCTTGCGTCAGATCGATGAGTCCTGTCATGCCTTCGATGTTCCCGAGATCATCAGGATTATTCTAGCATCTCCACTGGATTATCGGCCGACCGCAGCTTCCGTCCACGACATCATGTGGAACGCGGTCCAGGCGCAGGCAGGGGAATACGAAGACTCCCTTCAACGTCTGGCATTCTAACCTGGCCAAGAGGCTTTCCGTTGCGAAGACTCGTATTGGTCGTGGACGACGCTCTGACTGCATCGTCTGAGCCGAAACTCATCTACAGGGGTCACATAAAGGTGGTGGGGTGCTTTTGCGTCACGCCCAACGTGCGGCGTCGGTGATCCTGTTCAATTGGGCACACTGTCGTCCCATCAGAAACGGATCGGACAAACGGCTTTGAAATTCTTGGTTACCGGAACGGCTGGTTTCATCGGCTTTAGCACGGCCATGTCGCTGCTCGCCCGCGGCGATGACGTGGTGGGGTTTGATGTGGTCAACGACTACTACGACACCACGTTGAAGGAGGCGCGCCTGGACTTCCTTGCGCAAAAGGCGCGCACCACAGGAAACCACTACGAGTTTGTCCGGGCGAACCTTGCCGATCGGTCAGCGCTTGAGGACGTGTTTGCCCGCCACACGTTCGACCGCGTTATCCATCTCGCGGCTCAGGCGGGTGTGCGCTACAGCCTCATCAATCCCCACGCCTACGTGGAATCAAACCTCATCGGCTTCACCAACCTCATCGAGGCCTGTCGCCACAACGATGTGGCTCACTTTACGTATGCCTCGACGTCGTCCGTCTACGGTGCCAACACCACATTGCCGTTCTCAGAGCAGCACGGCGCCGACCACCCACTGCAGTTTTATGCCGCGACCAAGCGGTCGAACGAATTGATGGCGCATGCCTACAGCCACCTGTTCCAACTGCCGACCACCGGTTTGCGTTTCTTTACCGTCTACGGGCCATGGGGACGACCGGACATGGCGCTCTTTCAGTTTACCCGCAACATCCTTGGCGGTGAGCCCATCAAGGTTTTCAACTACGGAAACCACACGCGAGACTTTACCTACGTCGACGACATTGTCGAAGGTGTGATCCGGGCGTCCGACCAGATCGCAGCGCCGGATCCGGACTGGTCGGCCGATTCGCCGTCGCCCGCGACGTCGAACGCGCCGTTTCGGATTTTCAACATCGGCAACAACGCACCGGTCAATTTGTCGGCCTACATCGAGGCGGTGGAAGAGGCGGTTGGGCGGCCGGCGATCAAGGACATGCTGCCACTCCAGCCTGGCGATGTTTCCGATACGTTCGCAGACGTCTCGGCCCTCGAACAGGCCGTCGACTACCGCCCGTCCACGCCTGTCAAAGAGGGCGTGCGCCGATTCGTCGATTGGTATCGCAATTACTATAATGCCTGAGTCTCAGCGATTCCGTTGAGCAGAACCACCGGCCCAAAGATATTTCACTGAGATTCGCTCGTACGGGTGTCGATCTGCTTTTCTTCTGCAAGAATTAGCCGTTTTGTTCTAAGAATCATCTACAGTAATAAGGAAAGTAGATTCCGAGTCTGTTTCGTCAAACCTTGCGCCTGATTTTACCCAAGCAGGACGTGGACAAGCCCTTCGGTTTGTCTGCGGTAGACGCAAATCGGCAGGATTTCGGCCGAACCTTCCTACAGGCTTAATGACGATGGCCACGGCAGTTCTCGTGTCAGGGTCTGCTGCGAAGTCTGGTCGACCAAAGCGGCGCGGTTCCATCTCACCGACGGGTGGTCCCGCACCGAACCGATCCCGTAATACCTCGGTCATAAGATGAATTGGAAGACTGCGCGCCCTCACTGTCGCTGAGAGGCAGTTCGCAAGTGCGCCAGGCCCGAACGGGCGTGTCGCTGGCGCGGGCAAACACAAAAGCACCCGATGGTGAAGACACAAGGGAAAGGGTCGTTAATGTGCTTGTTGTCGGGGCTGGAAGGGCAGATCGTCACGTAAGAAAATGTGCGCAACGGGCCGGCCTCGCTCACGCTGCGTCCGCCCGAAAATGATGGGCCTTGCCCCATCCTGCGGCATCGCCTCGGCTGGCGATTGAGGGGCGCCGGCTCATTCACTTGCGGGTGGCGTTCGCCTCGCACTGGGAAGACCGCGGGCCATCACTGGCTGGAGCAGGTCGATAAAGTCCCCCTCTTCCTGCGGCATCACCATTTGGCTCTGCTGGCCGCGATAGCCGATGAGGCTGCGGACCCGCTCGTCGCGATAGTAGATCGCCGACGCGAGGAGGCCGATGGCGCTCAGCGCCTCCGGATCGTCGCGGTTCAGGTCTTCGGCCGCCGCCTTTGGGTCGCGTCCGGCGGCAGCCTCTAGGCCCCTTTTCAAAGCGCTGCCGAGCTCGGGACGAAGCGAGAGAGCGTGCGACAGCGGCTCGCCGCCGACATCCACCTCGCTGGCCGCGGGCATGCCGTGCGCGGCGGGTATCAGCACATCGGCGATGGCGGCAAAGGTGGCGCGGGCGGCCTCGTCGGGCACAAAGCCACTCATGCCGCGCGCACCAGGTCGGCCTTCGCATCGATCATCTGATGGACGATGCGAAGGGCAACGGCGCAGATCGTCGCCGTCGGGTTAAACCCGGAGGAGGTGACGAAGACACTGCCGTCCAGAATGTAAAGGTTCGGCACGTCATGGCAGCGCCCGTCGGCGCCGACCACCGAGCGCGACGGGTCGTTGCCCATGCGCGCGGTGCCCATCAGGTGCCATCCACAGTCGCGCATCAACTCGGTGCGGGTTGTTGAATAAGCGCCAGCGGCCGCCATCGCCTCTTCGGCGCGGGCAAGGTGAAAGTCGATGAGGTCACGCGTGTTGTCGGAATTCTTGTAGGTAATCTTCGGCGCCGATAGGCCATCGCCGTCCTTCAGCGCCCCGTGGAGCGTGACCGTGTTGTCCTCGTGCGGCAGGTCTTCTGCGATGATCCCCCACTCGAAGGAGCGGTTGAAGCGCCGCGCGGTCTCCTCGTGGAGCGCTGGGCCCCAGGCTTCGGCCAGCGGCTTTCCGCCGTAGGCAGAGCGCATGCCGAGCGGGCCGCCGGTGGGCATCACCTGCCACTTCGCGCCGCGCACAAAACCGCGGCTCTTCTCGGTCTCGTAGAACTCCAGCGACTGGATCGACTGGCCGGTCGGGCCGCGGTAGCTCTCCATCGGCTCGTCGAAATAGCCGACCACCGCCGCATAGGGGTGCATCATGAGGTTGCGCCCCACAAGCCCGGACGCATTCGCCAGACCATCTGGAAACTGCGCAGAGGCCGACATCAAAAGGAGCCGCGGCGTGCCGACGCCATTGGCGCACAAAAGCACCAGCCGCGCCGCCTGATGGTGCGTATCGCCTTGGCGATCGATGTAGGTGGCGCCGGTGGCAAGCCCTTCGCGGTTCACGGTGATCTGCGCAACGCGCGCGCCTGTGACGAGCCGGGCGCCATGGCGCAGCGCGTCCGGCCAATGGGTGAGGTCGGTGGACCCTTTGGCCGCCTCCGGGCAACCTTGCATGCAGGTGCCGCGGCGCACGCATTGGCTGCGGCCGCGCCACGGGCGGGTGGGGATCGCCTGGCTGCCGGGCCACCAGTGCCAGCCGAGCGCGTTCATCCCCTTCGCGGCGCGCTGCCCGATGGGACCGATGGGAAAGGCAGGCAGCGGCGGCGCCGGATGCGGCGGATAGGCTGGATCGCCGGGGTGACCCGAGACACCCATCTCCTCGTCCATCACATCGTAGTAGGGTGCCAGATCCTCGTAGGTGAACGGCCAGTCGTCGGCGACACCGTCAAGCGTGCGAACGCGGAAGTCTGACGGCAGAAATCGATGCCAATGGGCCGCGTAGAGGACGGTCGAGCCGCCCACGCCGCCGAACATCAGCGGATTGACGTCCGAGGCCTCGGTGTCGACCGGATAGTCATTTGGCATCCCGCGGACGTTGGGGTTGGGGTGCCATCGCCTTTGCGATGTCAGCTCCCAGTCCGGTGTGGCGCCGTAAAATTCCTCCGGCGCGACCCAGTCTCCCTGCTCAAGACAGACGACGCTAAAACCGGCCTCAGCCAGGTGCTTCGCTGCCACCGCTCCGGACGCGCCGGCACCCACGATGAGCACATCGGCGCTCTCCGATGGGCGCTGAATGTTGCTCATGGCAACCGGCTGTGTGGCGCCAGTGCTCACCGCCCCCCTCAGCGGCCAGCCGGCGTCGTCATGCCATTGGCAACGAAACGCTCGGTATCGGCGAACGCGGCGCTGAGGCGTTCGATCATCTCATCCACCTCGTTTTCGCGGATGATCATCGGCGGGCAGAGTGCGATGGTGTCGCGGATGGCGCGTATGATGATGCCGTGCGCGTGGCCACGCTCGGCAAGGTACATGCCCACCTTGCCGGGCGGATCGAACGGGGCCTTCGTCGCTTTGTCGGCGACAAGCTCGATGGCCGCGATCAGCCCGACACCTCGCACCTCGCCGACGATGGGGCTCCGCGCGAAACTCGCCACGTGCTCCTGCATGCGTGCGCCGGAGACGATGGCCCGCTCCACCAGCCCCTCTTCCTCGTAGATCCTCAAGTTCTCCAGCCCGACGGCAGCGGCGACGGGATGGCCGCTGGCGGTGTAGCCGTGCCCGAAATTGCCCAACCGTGCGGTCTGATCGGCCATCGCCTGATAGATGCGATCGGACATCAGGACGGCGGCGAGCGGCATGTAGGAGGACGTCAACTGCTTGGACAGGACCAGCATGTCCGGCTCGATCCCGAACTTCTCGCACGCAAACAGCGTCCCTGTGCGGCCGAACCCGTTGATGACCTCGTCGGCGACGACGAGGACGTCATGCTTGCGGCAGACCGCCTGCACCTTCTCCCAGTAGGTGCGCGGCGGAACGATGACGCCGCCGGCCCCCAACACCGGTTCGCCGATAAGGGCCGCGACCGTCTCCGGCCCCTCTTCCATGATCACGGCGTCGAGCTCTTCGGCAAGACGGGTGGCGAACGCCTCCTCGCTCTCCCCCGGTTGAGCGAAGCGGTAATGGTGCGGGCAAGTGACATGGCGCACGAAGTCGAGCGGCAGGTCGAACCCTTTCTGGTTGACCTGCAAACCGGTGAGGCTGCCGGAGGCGACGTTAATGCCATGGTAGCCGCCGTTGCGGGCGATGAACTTCTTCTTCTGAGGCCGGTTGAGCGCGTTGTTGTAGAACCAGACCATCTTGACGACGGTGTCGTTGGCTTCTGACCCCGAGTTGGTGAAGAAGACGTGGTCCAGCCCCTCCGGCGTGATCTCCACCAGCTTGGTGGCAAGCTCGATGGACGGCTCGTTCGCCTTGTGTGTGAACGAATGGTAGTAGGGCAGCTTATGGAACTGGTCCGTCGCCGCTTTTACGAGGCGCTCTTCGCCAAACCCTAGCGCCACCGACCACAGGCCCGCCATCGCCTCGATATACTCTTTGCCGCCGTCGTCGAAAACGTGGATGCCCTTGCCCCGCTCGATCACCATAGGGCCGACTTCTTCGTGCCGGCGGATATTGGTGTAGGGGTGCATCTGATAGGCGATGTCACGCGCGGCGAGAGAGTTGGGAAGTGGGCGCATTAAACGCTCCTCAATTCGGAGAATGACACGGGTCGGTCTGCGACAACGCGGGTGTCAGCTTCAGATCTCGACCTTGTAGATCGTCTCGGCCTGCTCTTCAGTGATCCAGCCGTCCAAGACATCATCGCGCACCATTTGCGGGTCGCGTTCCTCCGGCGGGCCCCAGCCGCCGCCGGCCGGAGAGCTGATCTTGAGGCGGTCACCCGGCTTGATCGGCACGTTGGCAAACTTCGACGGCGAGACTTTGTTGAACGCCTGGGTCACGGTGAGCCACTCCTCGCTCCCCGCGCGCTGGATGAGGAGCTCGGCGCGGGCCGCATCGTGCCCGCCATGAATGCCCCAGGGGCTGATCTTCTGCCGATCGCTCATGTAGCTGACCGTCATTTCGGCATTTGTGGCGAGCACGGTCTTGGAGATGCCCATGCCGCCACGGAACTTGCCCGCGCCACCTGATCCTGCATGCAGCTTGAATTCTTCCACGTGCCAAGGGAAGCGGTACTCGAACACCTCCACCGGGATGTGCGGGCAATTGCCGTTGATGCCGCCGCAGGCATCGTTGCCATCGGCGAAGGCGCGGCCGCCCCAACCCACCGGCGTCAGGTCGTAACAGCAGAAGAATTCGCCGGTTTCGGCATCATTACCGCCAAACAGGAAGTTGGAATGGCTCGCTCCATCCGTCGCCGCGGAGCGGTTCTTCAAGGCCGGGGCGAGCGCGCCCATCACGACGTTGGCGACGCGACAGTGGGTTTCGGTGTTGCCGCCGACGGAGGGGCCAGGATAGTCGACGTTGACCACCGAGCCGGGCTCCGCACAGATCCGGATCGGCCTGAAGCAGCCGGAGTTTTTGGGGATCGTCGGGTCCGTCAGGTGGAGAAAAGCGTTGTAGGCCGCACCCCATGCGACGCCGAGCGTCCCGTTGATGGGACCCTTGGCCTGGGGCGAGGAGCCCCAGTAGTCGACGATGGCGCTGTCGCCGTCGATGGTGACTTCGGCGCAGATCTTATACGCCTTGTCCTCGATACCGTCATCTTCCATGAAGTCTTCGAAGTAGTAACGGCCATCGGGGATCTTATCGATCTCGGCGCGCATCCGGCGCTCTGAGTAATCCATCAAGCCGGATACGTTGGCGGTGAACTCCTCCACGCCGTACTTCTTGACGAGATCGGCCATGCGCCGCTCGCCAAGCTCGACCGAGGCAATCAGCGCACGCAGATCGCCGTAATTGTAGCGGGGCGTGCGTACGTTCGCCAACAGCAGCCGCCACACGTCCGGCACATCCTCGCCGCGGCGCTTGATCTTCACCGGCGGCACCCGCAGCCCCTCGTGAAACACCTCGGTGGCCTCGCCGGCAAAGCCTGCTGGCGACATACCGCCCACTTCGCAAAGGTGGCCGATGGCGACGGCAAAGCCCATCAACTGCCCGTCGACGAAGACCGGCTTGAAGATGGTGTGCTCGGGAATGTGGAGGCCGCCGCGGTAGGTGTCGTTGTGTAGGAGGACGTCGCCTTCCTCCAGGTCCTCCAGAGGGATCTCCTGCACGCACGAGCGCAACAGAAGCGGCATGCCGCCGATCATGGAAGGGCAGTAATCGCCTGTTGCCACGAGCTCGCCCGTCGGCAGTGCCAGACCGCAGGTGAAATCAAGCGATTCGGAGAAGATGGTCGAGTAGGAGGTGCGCATCAGCGTCACCCCCATGTCGCGGCAGATGGAGACCAGGATGCCGCCGACGATGTTCATCGAAACCATGTCCATTGCGCCTACTCCTTGCTCTCGATCATCAGGTTGCCATAGGGGTCGACCGTCAGCGTCTTGCCGGGGTCGAGGACGGTGACCGATACGTCCTCCTCCACAAGGGCAGGGCCTTGGATCGTATGGCCCGCTTTGAGGCTCGCGCGGTTGAAGACAGGCGTGTCGCGAAAGCCGTCGAACCAGACCTTGCGGCGTGTCGCTTCCATGGCTGGTCCGTCCGCCTCGGCGATCTTCGGCAGATCCACCACGCCCGTCTTCGCTATCCCCGTCACGAGGAAGTTGACGATCTCCATATGGTCTTCCAGGCGGAAGCCGAAGCGCTGGTCGTGCAGGCTGTGGAAGGTCTCGAAGACCGCGGCCACCTCCTCCTCTGAGAAGGTTTCCGCCTCCACGGGGATCTCAAGTTCGTAGTTCTGGCCGAGATAGCGCATCTCCACGCTCTTGCGGACGTCGGCATCCTCGTGGCCCTGGGCGGCAAGTTCGGCCCGGCATTCGGCCACCAGAGCGGCCATCGCCTCGGCGGCGCGCTGCGTCTCGAAGGCGCGGGAGTTGAGCTGCACGGTGCGGTAGCGGTCCACCCGCGCGTCCGCCATCGTGAAGCCGAAGGCGGAAAACTGGCCCGGAAAATTGGGCACCATCCCGCGCGGGATCGAGGCCTCGCTCATTAGGCCGCACACGTGGAGCGGCCCAGCCCCGCCAAACGCCACCAGCGTGAAGTCGCGCGGGTCGAGCCCCTGCTCGGTCAGGACGGTGTGAAGCGCGCCCACCATGTTGTTGTTGGCAATGCGCACGATGGCGAGCGCCGCCTCCTCCAGCGAGACCGACAGGTGCGCCGCGATCGGTTCGATGGCACGCCGGGCCGCGCCCTCGTCGAGCGCCATGGAGCCGCCAAGGAATGCGCTCGCGCTGAGACGGCCAAGGACGAGGTTGGCGTCGGTGACCGTGGCCCTCTCGCCGCCGTTGCCGTAGCAGGCCGGACCGGGGTTGGCGCCGGCGCTCTCCGGGCCGACCACCAGCATCTGGCCCGCATCGATCCGCGCGATGGAGCCGCCACCGGCACCGATGGTGCGAATGTCGATCATCGGCACCTGGATCGGCCGGCCCCACTCAATCTCAAAGTCGGTGGTGAACTTTTCCTGCCCGTCCACCACGGTGGAGACGTCTGTGGAAGTGCCGCCCATGTCGAGGGTGACAAGGTTTGGAAGGCCAAGGAGCGCAGCTGTGCGCTTTGCCGCGATGACGCCGCCGGTCGGCCCGGACACCGCGATCTGGATCGGTGTCTTCACCGCCGCATCAAGGGTCATCTCGCCGCCGTTGGAGCGCATCACCACCACCTTGGCAGCCGCGCCTTCCCCCTGCAGCTCGCGCTCGATGGTGCCGAGCTGGCGTGTCACCACCGGCTTGATGAACGCATCGCAAATGGTGGTGGAGGAGCGAAAGTGCTCCTTCCACTTCGGCAGCACCTCGTAGCTGATGGAGACAGGCACGTCAGGCAAGCGCTCGGCGAAAATCTCGGCGATGCGCTTTTCGTGGACCGGGGTCAGGTAGGAGTGCATGAGCACCACCGCGACGGACTCGATCTCGCCAGCCTCGCCCAGCCTGTCGGCGAGCGCGGCCACCTCAGCCTCGTCCAGCGGGGTGAGGATGTCGCCGTGCGGGCCGATCCGCTCATTCACCTCGTGCGCATCGCGGCGCATCAGGAAGGGCTTGGGCTTCACCCAAGTGAGGTCGTAGTGATGGCGCCGATTGCCGCGGCCGATAAAGGGAATGTCGCGAAAGCCTTCGGTGGTGACGTAGGCAACGCGCGCACCCTTTCCCTCAAGGAGCGCATTGGTGGCAACCGTCGTGCCCAGGCGGATCGAGGCAATGGCTTCGCCGCTGTCGTAGGCGGAAAGGCCGGTTTTGATACCGACGATGGGGTCGTGCGGGGTAGAGAGGTTCTTCCAGGCCTTCAGCGTGCGCGTCGCCTCATCGTAGGCGACGAAGTCGGTGAACGTTCCGCCTATGTCGATCCCGAGCCGCGTGGTCATTGTGCCTCCCCATGTGTCTTGTTATTCGGCCATGGCCCCTGCGGCCGCATAGTCGACCGGCGTCGCGTGCCAGCCCTCGGCGCGGCGCTCCCAGAACGTGTCGTGGATCTTTTGGAAAATCGGTCCGGGGCGGTCGTTGGTCAGGATGCGCCCGTCGACGCGGCTGACAGGCATCACCCCGCCCGCCGTCGTCGTCATGAACATCTCGTCGGCGCTCTCCAGCGCGCGCGCCGGGATATCGCGCACCGCCACCTTCATCCCTAGCGCTTCGCAAAGCTCCATGACCGACTGGCGCGTCACCCCTTCCAGAACGCCCGTGCGCGGCGTTGCGACCACGCCGTCCTCCACAAGGAAGAGGTTGAAGCCCGCCCCTTCGGTAATGTGGCCCGCTTCATCGAGGAGGATGGCAAAGTCCGCGCCTTTGTCGTGGGCCTCGAACTGGCCGCGCGTCAGGTCGGCCCAATGGAAGTTCTTTGCCCGCGGGTCGACGCTGGCGGGGGGAATGCGCACCGTCTTCGCCACGATGAGATGAGCGCCGTGGGTCATCATCTCCTCGTCGACAATGCTGATCCAGGGGAGGGCGAAGGCAGCGATATAGTTGCGCGCGTTCGCGGGGTGATAGCGCGCGCCCTTCGGCGGCCGTCCACGCAGGCAGTCCATCGCCACGTAGGCCGATTGAAGCCCCGCCAACGCGACGACACGGTGGAGGACCGCCTTGATCTCCTCATCGCTCTCCCTTGGGGCAAAGCGGAAGGTCTCCATGGAGCGGCGGAAGCGGGCGATGTGGTCGTCCAGGCGAAAGAAGTTGCCACCGTGGACACCGACGACGTCATAGGTCACGTCCGAGCGCCGATAGCCCCAGTCGGTGATGGGGATCTTGGCCTCGGCGATGGGCATGTAGGTGCCGTCGATATAAGCCGCTCCGTCGGCATAAGGATTGTGTCTCATACCGCCTTCGCCGCCTCTTTACTGGCCTCGATGTCGGCGCGCTCCTCCGGCGTCTTCACGAAGCGTACCTCACGGCTGTTGGTGAGGCCTGATGGGCGGAAGATGAGGATGAGCGCCATCACCACGCCGAGGCCGATCTCCTGCGCGCCGGCGGGAAGGGCAAAGCTGGTCTCACCGATGGAGACGCCGCGCTCGAACATGCGCAGGACCTCCACGATGGCCGTCACCACCACCACGCCGACCACTGCGCCCGACAGCGAGAACATGCCGCCCACCACCAGCATCGCGATGGTCACGAACGTGAGCCCGAGGAAGAACTGGTCGACGGTGAGAATGCCCAGGAATTGCGCATAGAGCCCGCCACCGGCCCCCACCATCGCCGCCGACAGGATGAACGCCACGAGGCGCACGCGCTTGATGTCGATGCCCGAGGCTTTCGCCGCCACCTCGTCATCGCGCGAGGCGCGCAGCATCAGCCCGTAGCGCGAGCGTTGAAACACCCACGCGATGATGAGCGTCACGGCGCCGAATGCGAACGCCGTCCACGGGCCCACAACTTTGGGAATGCCGATCATGGAGGAGACGCCGGCCGTCACCGAATCCCAGTTGGAGTAGACGCTGTTGACAATCATCAGGAAGGCGAACGTGGCGATCGCGGCCGCCATGCCGGTCAGGCGCAAAATGGCAAGGCCGAATACGAAGGCGACCACAGCCGGCAGCGTGATGGAAAAACCCATTGCGGCAGGGAAGGGGAACTGGTTGGTCTTCAAAACCTCCGGCAGGCCCTGCAGCATGATTTGCTTGAACGAGGGCTGGACCGTCATCCAGGCTGTCGCATAGGCGCCGATGCACATGAAGCCCACGTGCCCGAACGAGACGACGCCGGAGTTCCCGACGAAGGTGTAAAGGCCGATCACCACCACGAGGCGGATGAACATTTCCGTCAGCGTGGTGAGCATCCCGCGATCGCCGGTGAGAGACAGGCACGCGATGACGGCGAGCGCGACGATGAGGATGATCGGCGTCTGATGGCGGACGATAAAAGCCATGGCGCGCTAGATCCGTTCCATGACGGACTTTGAGGGGATGAGACCCGCAGGGCGCACCAAAAGCACGAGGATCACGAACGCGAAGGCGAAGGCATCGCGGAAGGCGCGCAGGTCAGGCGGCAGGTAGGCTTGAAACATCGTCACGATGAAGCCGAGCGCGAAGCCGCCGACCACTGCGCCCACGAGGCTCCCCATCCCGCCGACGACCACGGCCACAAACGCAAACAGGGCCAATGGCACGCCCATGGTGTGAGAGAGCGAGCCGGACTGGGTCGTGTACAGCAGCGAGACCACGGCCGCGAGACTGCCGGAGATCGCAAAAGCAAGTCCGATCACCAAGTTGCCCCGCACTCCAAGATATTGCGCCATGCGGAAATCCTCCGCGGCGGCGCGCATCTGGATGCCCCAGGGCGTCCGGCTCAAAAACAAGGACAGCGCTCCCAGGAGGGCGACGGTGACCGCGATGGTGATGATCTGAAGGAGCGGCAGGCGCAGGTCCCCCACGAAGATCTGCGTGTTCGCCCCGCTCCATAGGTCCACCGCCTTGGGCCGGGCGCCGTAAAACATCAAAATCGCGTTTTGGATGATGTAGCTCACCGCGAACGAGGCAATCATCAAGGTGGGCGCGGAGGCGCGGCGCAGCGGCCGGAATACCAGCGCATCGGACAAAAGCGCGACGATCACCACGATGAGGCAGATGGTGGGGATCACCAGCGGCCAGGACCAGGCACCGATGAGGAGCCTTGCGGTGACATCCGCCGCCGGCACGATGAGCGCGTAGGCCCCCAGCGTGATGTAATCCCCATGGGCAAAGTTGATGAGCCGCAGGATGCCGAACAGGAGCCCGATGCCGAGCGCGACCAGGGCGTAGATGCTGCCCAGCGCCAAGGCATCAATGAGGTTCTGAATAAACTGGATCACGGTGCCTCCGCCGTTTCGGCCTTGGTCTCTGTGGCGAAGTCGAAATAGGCCTGCCGGATGGCGTGCCCGTCGGCCAGCTCTTCTGCCGTGCCTTCCAGCTGGATCGCCCCGCTGCGAAGGACGTAGATCCGATCCGCGAATTTTAAGATGCGGTTCGAACTCTGCTCGTTGATGAGGAGCGTCAGGTTGCGCTCTTTGCGAAGGTCCAGGAGGATCTCGTAGATCTGCTCGACGATGAGCGGTGCAAGGCCCAGCGAAGGCTCGTCCACCAGAAGAAGCCTGGGGCGCGTCATCACCGCGCGGGCGATGGCCAGCATCTGCTGCTCGCCCCCCGACAGGCGCCCAGCCGGATAGTTGATCCGCTCCGCAAGGCGCGGCAGGACCGACAGCATCCGCTCGATGTCTTCCTTGGCTTTGGCTCTGTCGCCGTGGATCTGCCCGCCGATCAGGAGGTTTTCACGCACGGTGAGCGTTCCGAAGATGTGCCGTGCCTCAGGCACAAGCGAGACGCCGAGTCGCGCAATCGCCTCGGCGGGACGGCCGACGGCGCTTTCGCCCGACAAGGCCACATCACCCTTGAAGGGACGCACCCCTCCGGCGATGGCTGCCAGGGTTGTGGACTTACCGGCTCCATTGGGGCCGATGACGCACACCACCTCGCCCTCGCCGACGGAAATGTCGACACCACGTAGCGCGACAAGCTCGCCGTAACGCACATGAAGATCGCTGACGGTCAGCATCGCGCTCACGGCTCCATCCCGAGGTAGGCGGCCTGCACGTTTTGATCGGTCTGAATCTCGGCCGGCGTGCCGCTTGCGAGGGTGGTGCCGCCGTCCAGCACATGAACCCGATCGGAGATGCCCATCACAACGCTCATGTTGTGCTCGATCAGCAGGACGCCGCAGGTGAAGGTGCGCGGGATGACGGCAATCAGCTCCATGAGGTGCTCGCATTCTGCGTCCGACATCCCGGCGGCCGGCTCGTCCAGAAGCACAAATGCCGGCGACAGCACCAGCGCGCGGGCGATGCCGAGCCGCCGCTGGTCGGTATAGGGCAGCGCGCCGGCGTGGACGTGAAGCCGGTCGCCAAGGCCCACCCAGTCGATCACCGCCTCGGCATGGTCGCGCGCGGCGCCGAGCCTGAGGCCAAGGCCGACGACCGTGGTCTCCACATTTTCAAGAACACTCATTGCTTTGAAGAGCCGACCAGCCTGGAAGGTGCGCGCAATCCCCTCCCGGCGGACCCGCTCCGGTGCCCAGCCCGCGGTGTCCGCATCGCCGAGGAGGACGCGCCCTTCGGTGGGGGCCTGAAAGCCGGTGAGCACATTGACGAGCGTCGTCTTGCCCGCCCCATTCGGGCCAATCAGCCCCAAAACCTCATGGCGTTCCAGCGTCAGAGAAACGTCCGTCAGCGCCGACAGACCCTGAAAGCGCACCGCGATGGCCTCCGCCTTCAGGCTTTGAGCATCGCAGCCGACCCAGTCGGGAAGCGGCGTCTTTGGTTCGCGGTAGGGGATCATGGGCGCTCGTTGATCAGAAGGTGAGGACAGCGGGGCAGCCATAGGGCCGCCCCGCCAAAATGTGCCGAGAGGCCCGCCTCAGTTGATGCGGTAAAGCACCTCGTTCGGGATTTCCTCCTCGATCTTCCACTCCATCACCGGCGTGCGCGCATCGTTCTCGTAAGAGACGACGAACATCGGCATGGTGGTCTGGATGTGAAGGTCCGGCGAGAAGCTGCGCGGGCCGAGGATGGTATCGGCTTCGTCCTTGGTGTTCAGGATGTCCACCACCGGCGCGGCATCTGTGGTGCCGGCTTCTTCAACCGCCGCCGCCCACAGATCGAGGAAGGCGTAGATCGGGTAGGCATACTGCGTTGCCGGGATGCTGCCGTACTTCTCAGCGTAGGCTGCTGTGAGTTCGTTCACCTCAGCGCGCGGGTCGTCCACCGTCAGCGCCTGGACGGGGAGGTAAAAGTCTTTCAGGCCGGGCGTGGAGTTCAGCCAGTAGGTGCCGTCCATGGCTGTGCCGGAGAAGATCGGCAGATCAATACCCGCCGCCCTCAGCTGGCGCACCGAGGACGCTGCGCCAGGGTTGGTGGAGCACAGCATCACATGGTCTACGCCATCGTTGCGGATCGCATCCGACAGGCGCGTGATCTGCGAGGAGATGGTGGGGTCGATGCCGCGGAAAGTGTCTTCGCCCGCAATCTCGCCGCCCTTGGCAGGGAAGGCCCACTCGTAGCCGGCGCAGATGCTCTTGTTGTACTCGATCGTCTCGTCGATCAGCATGAAGCCCTTGCGCACGCCTAGCTCGTCATAGCCCCACTCGCCCATGATAGCGCCTTCAAGCTGCGCGGCATTGTTGGCGGTGAAGGAGAACGGGCCGACACCCAGAACGCCAGCCTTGGGGTCGGACGCGCCGAGGAACACGGAGATGACGTCTGCGCCCTGGGCCTGGAGGGCTGCCGGTGCGCCGAAGTCGTAGTCGGCGGAGACGAGCAGAAGGTCGGCGCCTTCGTCGATCAGCTGTTGGCCAGCCTTGGCGCCTTCCACGCGGTCGGTCTTGGTGTCGGCTTTGACCACGGCGATCTGCTTGCCGAGGAGGCCGCCGGCAGCGTTGCGCTGCTCGATCCACAGGTCCGCCATCTTGGCGGCTTCGCCGTCATAGGCTTCCATCCAACCCGAAAAGGCGACGGCCATGCCGATGGTGATGTCGTCGTCCTGCGCCATCGCGGGGATTGCCCCCGTCGCGACGAGGACGGCGCCCACGGCAACGCCTTTCATCCATTTCCCCATATCTTTCTCCTTCCTCTCAGGACCGTCATCTTGTTTTTGCGGTCACATTTCGGTTTGTGGCACACTATCAACGGGCGACGCAGCAGGACTTTGACCCCGCGCGATCGCCCCTCACAAGCGCGCGTTTAGCGCAGCGGCTGCACGGCTGCTGGTGCGACCCCCCGCTGGCGTCGGGTTGCGCGGTCCGCCTCGAAGTCCACGCACCATTGCGAGCAGTACGTCTTGTTGTCGTGGCTAACGCGTGCGGTGTCGCCAGACGCAGGCTCCTCATAGAGCAGGAGCCCGCAGTTGGGGCACTTATTGTAGCTCTCGATGTACATTCTGTTCTGCGCGAACTTCACACGAACACCTCCAGCATGGTCTTGGTAAGCACGATCCGGGCCAGTTCTAAGAGAGCGATTTGGCGACGTCGCGCCAGGTCTTGCGGATGTGGGCGTCGAGCGCAGCGTGCGCGGCGTCGGCGTCGCCTTCCACGATGGCGCGCGAGACAGGGCGGTGGCCTTCGGCAGCATCCAGCGGCGGGTCGAACTCAGCCTTTACAGAGGCAATCAGCATCCGCACCTCGCACTCCATACTCGCGAACGCGGTCGATAGGTGGCGGTTTTGCGCTGCCTCGGCGATGGCGCGGTGGAACGCGACATCGGCGTCGTGCACCTCCGCCACGCGGCCGGCGCGGGCATGTGCGATCATACGGTCCACGATGGCATCGATGGTCCGGCGCGGTGCGAGCGGCATCTTCTCCATCGCCTCACGCAGCGCGAACGTTTCCAGCGCGATGCGGAAGGTGAACAGCTCGTCCACATCGCTTTTCGAGAATGTGCGAATGAAGTGGCCACGGTTGGGCGCGGGTGTCAGATAGCCGTGGGCGGCGACGGCAGCAACCGCCTCGCGGACCGGATTGCGGCTCATGCCGAGGGTGCGGGCCAGAGCAGCCTCGTTGATGCGGTCGCCCGGGCGCAACTCACCGGATGTCAATTGCGTCAAAAGGTGGTCGCGGACGCGGTTGGCAAGGTTCGCCCGCGCTGACGCATCGTCGACGCTCACCAGCGCACCGTCGCGCCAGATGTCGCCTGACTGTTCAGCGCGGATCTGCCTGCCCATCCAGCATCTCACCTCCACAATCGAATACTTGGCTATTCGAAAGTGTGGACAGTTTAGCCTTACAAAATACGCTGTCAACCGAACGGCTGCCTCAGAGGGCGCTTCGATGTGGTCGCTTCGCGTGCAGACTGCCCGAACGCTGCGCAGGTGCCAGCGTTCGGGCGTTGCACCGTCAGGCGCTTGCCGCGGCGCAGGTCCCGTTGCCGCCCCAGTGCGCGGCGCTGCGCCGAAGCACCGTCTCGCGGAAGTCCTCCGTGGAGTTCGGCAGCACCTCGCCCGTCACCCAGTCGAGCAGCACCGCATAGCGGCGGATCACGTCGAGCTTGTCAATCTCGCCCGCCCGATAAGCGTCTGCGACCTTCTGCGGGTCTTCACGCAGCCAACCGGCGCGCGCGTCCCTGATGGCATCCCGCTCCCGCGCCGTCGCCGCTTCGTCGATGCGATATTCCAGGATCTCGGGGTCCACCGCCTCGATGACGACGCCGTAGTCCTTGCGCGCCCGTTCGACCGAGACATACTCGTCGATCACATCCTCCAACACGGCGTTCGGATCCCGCTCCAGTGGGTCACCGTAGCCGCCTCCACCGGCAGTGGGGCGAGAGAACACATCGCCCTTTTTGATGGGCACATCGGAGAAGATCGAGCCGAGCCAGTCTTCTTCGTCCGCACCATCGCGCACCAGGTGAAGGCCGTGCGGCATCGACGGCAGCCCCCCCTCGATCCCCCAGACGACGGCCCGCTCACGGTCGCAGATATAGGAGATGACGGTGTCGTCCGCCTCAAGCAGCACGGAGGTTTTGCGCACGCCCGCACCGCCGCGCCATCGGCCGGGGCCGGGGCTGTCGGTCTCGATCTGGAAGTGTGTGGTGCGGATCGGCGCAGCCCGCTCCTGGCCTTCCACGGGCTGGGCCATCAGCCCTGTGCCGAAGCACGCGGTGGTGACGTTGCAGCCGTCTTTGCCGTTGCGCCCGCCCCAGCCGCCTGGAAGCCAGTCATAGAACATGAAGATGTTTCGGTCGCCTTTGCGCGTATCCATTCCGCCGGTGAGCAGATATTCAAGGTTGAATGCGCAGGCGATTGCCCGCTCCGGCATGATCTTCGACCACATTTCGTAGATCGAATTCATGATCTTCTCAAACGGCATCAAGAAGCCGGTGACCGCGACAGGCCATTGGGCGTCGACGATGGAACCCTCCGGCACGCTGATTTCGAAGGCGCGGTAAAAGCCCGAATTCAGCGGAAGGTCGGGGAAGAATGTCTTCATTCCGGCCGCCACGGCCGAGAAGGTGCCGCTATAGGTGCTGTTATAGATGGAGGCGATGATGCCGTGGCTGCCGGTGAAATCGTAGTACGCTTTGTCGCCCTTGATGGTCAGCTTAACGCGGATCGGGATCAGCCCCTCGCCCTTGGACGGGTCGCGGTCGATGTAATCAACGGTCTCCCATTCGCCGTCCGGGAGCGCTGCGATGCGCTGGCGTACCGAGCGCTCCACGTAGTCCTGCACCTCCGCAAGGCCGGTCATCACCGTGTCGCGGCCGTACTTGTCCACAAGGCGCAGGATCTCACGCTCGCACACCTGGGTCGCCTGCGCTTGCGATTGAATGTCGCCGATGATGGAGCCCGGATCGCGGGTGTTGTTGGCCAGCAAGTGCGCCACGTCCTTGCAGAATTCGCCTTCGCGCCACAACCGGATCGGCGTGATGCGCACCGCCTCCTTGAACATGTCGCGCGCGGTCACGTCGAACGATCCCGGCACGCTGCCGCCAAGGTCCGACCAGTGGCCGTTCGACTGGCTGTAGGCGATCACCTCGCCTTCTGAGAAGATCGGCCGGATGAGGCGAACGTCGGAAAAGTGTGTCCCGCCGAGGTAGGGGCAGTTGATAGCGTACACGTCGCCGGGCTTCATCTCGCCCTTGAAGGCCTCCATCACCGCCTTGCAGGTGAAGTGCAGCGTGCCGACGTGGACGGCAATGTCCTGGTTGCCCTGGGCGGCGGAATCCCCGTTCGCATCGTGCAGTGCGCTGGAGAAGTCGCGATTGTACATCACGAATGAGTAGCAGGTGCGCAAGACCTGCTCGGCCATCTGGTCGACCGAGGTGATGAAGGAGTTCTTCAGAACTTCGAACGTGACGGGGTCGAGTGTCATGTCTTTTGCCATGATCCCCTCCTTCAAACCGTGATGATGATGTTGAGATGCTCGTCCACCTTGGCCGATGCGCCTGGCGGAACGACGGTGGTGGAATCGAGCTGATCGATGATGGCGGGTCCGTCCAGTGTGAAGCCGGCCGGCAGATCGGCGCGGTCGTACACCGGCGTGTCGATGGCGGCATCGGGTTCGAACCACACAGGGCGCCGGCTCGCCGGCTCGGGTGTGGCGCCGGTCGCTGCGTGCACGGGCAGCTGCGCCTTAGGCACCGTTCCCACAGCGCGCAGGTTGAGGCGATAAATGCTGACCGGCGCGTCGTCGCGGCGGTAGTTGTACTCGCGGTGATGCTCGCTGTGGAAGTTGTCGACCAGCGCGTCGATGGAGGCGACAGGCGAGGGGACCGACACGGCAAGCGAGCGCCACTGGCCCTGGTACATCATGTCGATGGACCGCTGAAGCACCACATCCTCGGCAGCGACCCCCTCATGGGCCAGGCGCGATATCGCCTCCTCCTCCAGGCGTGCGAAGGCAGCCTCCAGCGCATTGGGCTGGGCCTCGCTGACGGGGCTGATATAGCTTTCGCCAAAGTCGTGCTGGATGTCGACGAGCAGGCACCCGAGCGCCGACGTGACACCAGGGTTCGGCGGCACGATCACGACGGGAATCGCGAGTTCCCTTGCGACCGCAACACCATGGAGCGCGCCGGCGCCACCGAAGGCAACCAGTGCAAAGTCGCGCGGGTCGAGGCCGCGCGTCACCGAGATGAGGCGGACCGCATCGGACATGTTGGCGTTGGCAACGCGCACGATGGCATCGGCCGCAGCGTGCACGTCAAGGCCGAAGGGTTCGGCCACGGTGCGCTTCACCGAAGCGTCGGAAAGGCTCGCGTCCAGGGTGATCTTCCCGCCGGCAAGGCTGGTGCCGAGCCGGCCGAGCACGACGTTGGCGTCCGTGTTGGTGGCCTGCTCGTTGCCGTTGCCGTAGCAGGCGGGGCCGGGGTTGGCGCCGGCGGACTGCGGCCCGTTGCGCAGCGATCCCGCCTCATCACGCCAGGCAAGCGAGCCGCCGCCCGCGCCGATGGTCAGCACCTCGATCGCCGGAAAGCGGATCGGATAGCCGTATTCGATGTACCAGTCCTTGGTGACCCGCGACTGCCCGTCATAGGCGAGCGAGACGTCTGTCGACGTGCCGCCCATATCAAGGCCGATGGAGTTGCGATAGCCGCACATCATTGCGATGTGCCGGCTTGCAATGGCGCCGGCCGCAATGCCGGAACCGGCAAGGCGTGCGGCAAAATCCTTCACGCTTTGGGGCGTCATCACCCCGCCGCCGGTGTGTAGCATCAACAGGTCGCGTGTGTATCCATCGTTTGCGAGCCGTTCGCCAAGGCGCGTGGTGTAGTCCACCACGATCGGCGACAGCGCGGCATTGGCGACCGTGGTCGAGGCGCGTTCATGCTCGAAAATCTCCGGCAGCACCTCTGAAGAGATGGAGATAGGCACACCAGGCACGACCTCTTGCAGGATGTCGCGCATGGCGCGCTCGTTTGCGCCGTTGGCGTAGGCGTTCATGAAGCTGACGGCGATGGCAGCCACGCCGCGGCGCTTGAGGATCCGCGCCACCTCCCGTGCCGCCGCCTCGTCGAGCGGCTGGACGATGTTGCCTTCCGGATCGACGCGCTCGGGGACGGTGAGCCGATCGCGCCGCGGGATGTAGGGTTTGACCACATCCTTATAGGTGTCCCACAGGTCCTCCTTGTTGGCGCGCCGGATCTCGATGACGTCGCGAAACCCCTTCGTGCAGACCATGGCTGTGCGCGGCAGGCGGCGCGTGATCAGCGCGTTGGTCGCCACCGTCGTGCCGTGGCAAAACAGAGCAACATCGCTCATGTCGACCCCAGCGCGGGCAACGCCGGACATGATCCCCTCGATCGGGTCCTTCGTGGAGGCGGTTTTTTCGATCGAAAGGCTGCCGGACGCTTCGTCGATGACGACGATATCTGTGAAGGTGCCGCCGACGTCGACGGCAACGCGAATGGACTGCAAGTGCTCCTCCATGGGATTGGCGAACGCCACTGGAATAGGCACGGCGCCTTGAGCGCTCACAGCCGCGAGCGGGTCCGCCCCTTATCGTGGTTGCAACAATCTGCATTTCCTGTGCCGAACACAATAGACCTATGCGCGAAGCAAGGGGCCGCCAGCGCGCCCGGCGTGAGCCGCGCCGCCTTTGACGGCCATTCGAGATGCAAGAGGTCGTTCGACCTTGCACGCAAATGGCCGTCTTGTCCTTCGTGAGTGTGGCGCGTCATCGCCCATGGGCCATCTGAAGGGGTGTCGAAGAGAAGGTCTTTTTGGCCCACTTTGATTGCCGACAAAGGGATCTGAGACGGCAAATCCGGGCCATCAGCCTGATGGGTAACGCAGGTCCTAAACGATATTCGCCGGCGCACGCGCAAATATCCCTCGTCGCAGGAGACAATCTCCATCATGTCGGAGGGGCTACGCGGTAAGGACAGCATTTCACTTGTCTCAAAACGATTTCGGCTCGCGCGTAGTCGTTTGAGCCGAATAAAATTGTTCTCAATCAAAGAATTAAGGCATTTCGGGTCAAAAAAAGCCCCAGGATGCTCTATCGCGCTTTCCGATCAGGTTGAATCAACCTGATCGACGAGAAATCGCGCCAGGTATGGATGCGAGCACGTTGTCATCCGCTCAGTTTGATTCAGACTGAGCGGATCGTGCTCTAAGCAATACACTCTCAGGGGTTGGCGACGAGGCCATCCAATGTCAGAACCGCCTCCTTCAGCGCCCGCGTGGTCGGGTGTTGCGGCGTGTGGAAGATGTCGTGCGCCGTGCCCTCTTCGACGATTTCACCGGCGTCCATCACGATCACGCGGTCGCAGATCGCCTCGACGACGGCAAGGTCGTGGCTGATGAACATGAGTGAGAGCCCCTTGTCGCGACGGAGCCCGCGCAGAAGGTCCAGGATCTGCGCCTGAACCGATACGTCCAGCGCCGAGGTCGGTTCATCGCAAACCAGAATGCTCGGCTCCGCAGCAAGCGCGCGGGCAATGGCAACGCGCTGGCGCTGCCCGCCGGACAGCGCTCTGGGCGTTGCGCGCGCCGCCCTTTCCGGCAGGCCCACATCGTGGAGGAGTTCGGCGACGCGCCGTGCCCGTTCAGGTCTTGTCAGGTTGGTGTGGAGCGACAGCGGCACATCGAGGATGTCTTTGACCCGCCACAGGGGGTTGAGCGAGCCGAACGGGTCCTGAAACACCGGTTGGATGAGTTTGGCGCGCGACCGCTGCGGCAGTGTTCTTGCGTCCTCACCGTCGATCGTCACCGCACCGTCACTTGGGCTGTCGAGGCCGATCAGAATGCGCGCCAGCGTCGACTTCCCGCACCCCGATTCCCCAACGATGCCAAGCGCTTCGCCTCGCCCGAGCGTCAACGAGACACCCCGTAGCGCGCGGAAAGGCTCACCGCCAAAAAACCCGCGCGCTCCATAAATGCGTTCGATCCCCTTGGCCTCTAGGATCGGCTCGGCACAGGACGGGTTGCCGCCCACAGGGGTCGGCAGACTGTCGATCAGGCGCTTCGTATAAGGATGCTGAGGTGCGGCGAGAACGGTCCGCGCATCCCCGCCTTCGACGATCTCACCGTCCTTCATCACAGCGACACGGTCGGCAATCTTTGCCACCACGCCGAGGTCGTGCGTGATGAAGAGCATCCCGAGGCCGAATTGCTCGCCAAGCCCCTTCAATAGATCCAGGAGTTTCGCTTGCGTCGTCACATCGAGCGCGGTTGTGGGTTCGTCCGCGATGAGAAGGTCGGGGCCGCACATCAGTGCCATTGCGATCAAAACGCGCTGGCGCTGCCCTCCGGACATCATGTGGGGGAAGTGTTTGAGCCGCTCCACGGGGTTCGGCACCCCCACTCGGGTGAGCAGCGCAACGGCCCGTTCGCGCGCCTGCGCGTGGCTTCCCCCTTTGTGGCGCCGGTAGACCGCGGTGAGCTGGTCGCCGATGGTGAAAACAGGGTTGAGCGCCGTCATCGGCTCCTGAAACACCATCGCCACGCGGTCACCGCGGTGCGCCATGGGGTGGCCCCCGTCCGCCAGTTCAAGTCGCTCCGCACGCACGACGGCGCCGGGCGGCGTCAGCCCCATGAGGGCGAGCGCGGTCATCGATTTCCCCGAGCCGGACTCGCCGACCAAAGCGAGCGTTTCGCCCGGTGACACTTCAAACGAGATGCCCCGCACCGCCTGCGTGGCGCCAATATCGACGGAGAGGTCTTTCACGGCCAGAAGCGTGGTCATCGCCGCGCTCCGGAAATGTCCCGCAAGCCGTCACCCATCAAGTTGATGGCAAGCGCCAGCGTGAAAAGGCACAGGCCCGGCAAGGTGATCAGCCAGGCGTTGAAGAACATGAAATTCTTCGCTTCGGAGAGCATGAGCCCCCATGAGGGAAGCGGTGCCTGAACGCCGAGCCCCAAGAAGGAAAGCGCTGCCTCCAGGAGCACCGCGTTCGCCATCTCCACGGTTGCAACGACAATGAGCGGCGCGGAGATGTTGGGCAGAATTTCTCGCACCAGAATGTGGAGGCGGCTGGTGCCCATCGCTTTGGCCGCGGCGACGAACTCTGCCGATCGCAGCTTCATGGTCGTCGTGCGTGCCACCACCGCAAACTGATCCCACAACAGGAGCCCGATGACGAGAATCACCACAATCAGCGAACCGCCAACGATGGCAACGACCGCAAGGGCGACGAGCACCACGGGCAGCGATAGCCGGGTCGTGATCACGGCGGAGATGGCCGTGTCCACCCAACCCCCGAAATAGCCTGCGACAATGCCAAGCGTGATGCCGATCAGCGCTGAGATCACCACCGTCCCAAGCCCCAGCCCGATGGACACCCGTGCGCCGTAGATCAGCCGCGAGAGGTAGTCCCGACCCACCTGGTCGGTGCCGAGCGGATGGGCCGCCACGGACCCCTCGTGCCAGAACGGCGGCTTGAGGCGCATGGCAAGGTTTTGCGCGAACGGATCGTGCGGCGCCAAGAGCGGTGCGAAGACGGCGACCAGGACCAGCGCCAGAAGCACGCCTCCGCCGATCAAGAAGCCCCAGTGGCGGGTCGGCCGCGTGGCGGCGGCGGTCACGCGGCAGCCCTCATTGCGCAACCCTGATGCGCGGGTCGAGCGCGGCGTTGAGGAGATCGGCAAGGAGGGTCAACAGGATGTAGACCAGCGAGATCAACAGCACGATGGCCTGGATGACGGGCATATCGGCCCGGCTCATGGATTGCCACGCCAGATAGCCGACCCCCTGGATGGCAAACACCGATTCCACCACAATCGACCCGCCCAGCATGAAGCCGAACTGGACCGCCGTCAGCGAAATCACCGGAAGGACGGCGTTGCGCAGCGCATACTTGAACAGGATGTCGCGCGAACGCAGCCCCATGGCGTGAGCGGTGCGGATGTAATCGGCTTCCAGAACATCGATCATGCCGGCGCGCACCAGCCGCATGAGGGCAGGCATGGCGAACGAGCCCAGCGTGATCGCCGGAAGCACGAAATGTGCGAGGGAACCGGAACCGGAGATCGGCAGCCAGCCAAGGTTGACGCCGAAAAAGAGGATGAGGAGGAGACCTGCCCAAAAGTTCGGGATCGCCTGGCCGACGACGGCAAGTGTTAGCGCCAGTCGATCGATGAGAGAGTTGGGCCGCATCGCTGCAAGAACGCCAAGCGGCACGGAGATCGCCAGCGCGAAGAGGATCGACAGGAGCGCAAGCGTTGCCGTCGCGGGCACTCTCTCGGCGACCATTTGAAGGACAGGTTCGCCCGTGAGGTAGGAGCGGCCGAGGTCGCCCATCAGAAGGTTGCCCACATAGGAGAAGTATTGGGTGGGGAGCGGACGGTCGAAGCCGTACTGGATACGGATGGCGGCAAGGTCTTCGTCCGTGGCGCTGTCGCCGGCAACGCCCATGGCAGGGTCGATGGCAACGTGCGACAGGGTGAAGGTGATGACGGAAATCACCACCACCACAAAAACGGCAAGCGCGGATCGGCGCAAGACGAAAGCAAGCATCAGGCTCTGAACCCAATCAGCGCAGAACCTGCACGCCTCGCCTGTACACCGTTCCGCATCACGCGATTACTTCCATGAGGCCGTGAAGAAGCGCGGAAGCTCATCGATGGTCGGCGTGAAGTCGAGTTCGCTGTTGTAGGCGTAACCCATCACGATGGTATGCATAGGCACCCAATACGCTTCCTCGGTGATCTTCTTGATGGCGTCGGAATAGATCTTTTTGCGTTCGTCCTGATCGACCGTGGAGGTGCCGCGTTCCATCATCGCAATCAGCTCTTCGTCCATGGCACCGTCGTTGGTGGAGCCGTTGAAGAAGTTGCCGGTGGACGCGGATGCATCGGCGATGGAAAAGCTGCCCCAGTCGCCATACCAGGCGTCGAGCTGCCCCTCGCGCCAGCCGGAGAACGACGCGCGCGCCTGTTCCATCTGGATGTTCGCGGTGATCCCCACGGCATCCAAGTAAGACTGGACGGCCTCGGCCCGCGCGCGATCACGGAAGGACGACATGCGCAGGGTAAAACCGTCGGCGTGACCGGCTTCCTCCAGGAGGGCTCGCGCCTTGTCGGGGTCATACTCGTAGACGGTGGCAGCGTTCGTGTCGCAGCCGAACTGCATCGGGTAGCAGGGAACGTTCACCACCTCGCCGTCACCGCCCACAAGTGCCTCCACGATGGTGTCTCGGTCGATGGCGTGGTTGATGGCACGGCGCACGCGCACGTCTTTCAGCGGTGAGTTTTCGTCGGCCCGGCCCGCGGCATCCAGCGCGATGAGGGCGATGCGCATGGTGGAGCCGAGTTCAGCGGTGACTGTGGGCAGGGTGTTGAGCTGTGTCACCTGATCGGCAGGCACGTTCCAGATCCAGTCGACGCCGCCGCCGATGATCTCGGCGATCCTGGTGGCCGTATCGGGGATGATGCGCACGTTGATGGTCTCGATGGAGGGCGTCCCCTTGCCGCCGCCTTCAAAGTAATTGTCGAAGGCCGTCAGCGTGAAGGCGTTCGCATCGCCCGGCGAAAACATGTAGGGCCCGGTGCCGATGGGCGCTTGGGAAAACTCTTGCCAGCCCACGCTCTCCACATAGTCGGACGGATAGATGGGAAGGCTCCCCGACACGTACTCCAACGCCGCAGGGAACGGCCCTTTGGAGATGATGCGCACCGTCAGCGGGTCGACGACCTCCACGCGGTCGATCCAGCTCACCGCGGCCTGACTGCGCGCGCCTGCCTCCGGATCGGCGTAGTGGTTGAGGGTGAACGCCACGTCCTCGGCATCGAACGCGGACCCGTCGTGGAAGGTCACGCCCTCGCGCAGCTTGAACTCGATGGTGGTGTCGTCGACCTGCTCCCAAGATGTTGCAAGCAACGGCTCGTATTCGAACGTGTCCGGATTGCGGAAGACCAGCATATCGAACAGGTGCCGGGTCATCACCACGCCATCGCGGGAGGTGGAGGTGTAGCCGTCAAAGCCCGGAAGCTCCTCGCCGATTCCGATGGTGAGGCTGTTGTCGTCCGGCCCCGCCAGCGCGGGCGTTGCCAGAAGCGCAACGCTGGCGACGGCGGCAAGGAGCGCGGAGGCGAGCGAGCGCGAACGGTCCGTCACGCGTGGTGCACGGTGGGTGGGCTGCATTCCGGTGGACTGCATCATTGGGTGCGATCTCCCTTTCTTCGTCGTCAAGTTATGTGGCTTCAACCGAGCGCATTGGCGCGTCCGGCAATCCTGCGGCGGGCCTTGCAAAAAGTGAGCCGGCCGAGCTCTACAGGCGCAAGGCCGGGCGCGGCAACGAGGATAATCTCCCGCGCAACGTGCTGATAAGCACCGCGGAAATGGACCGAACTCTTGAGCGCAAGGACGGGAACGTCGAACGGCTCTATGCCCAGATGGCGCACCAGCGCGGGTTCTGACGCTTGCATCCGCTGCCCGGCGACGATGACGCGGACGCCATTTTGCTCAAGGCACGCCACGGGACCCATGTCGACGGTGTTGCCACCGTACATCGGCCCCTGGCCGACAAAACGCCCATCTCCAAGCGCAGCGACCTGCCAGGGCCCATCCACGGGGGCGCCCGTTGCCGGATCGGCTTTGCCGCCGACGCCGATATCAAGGCGTGCACCGACGCCGGCACGGTACGCCTCGTCTGCCGCAGCCGCATCGGCGATGTGAACAAGGAGCACGCCTTGAAGGCCTTCATCCACCAGCGCCGCCAGAAGGCCCGTGGTGTCATTGGTGCCGCCAGCGCCAGGATTGTCCTGCACGTCGGCAAGGATCACTGGCCCCTTTCCCGGCGGCAAGTCCCGCGCCTTAGCGATCGCCGCACCTGGCGACAGCGCCGAGGCGCTGAACGATCCTTCCGCAGCGTTCCACGCTGACAGATGTTGGGCAAGAAGCTGATCGGCATCATCAGGCAAGGCGGCATAGGCAATGAGCGCCGGTCCTGCGTCGGGCACATCGGCAAGGGGAAAGCCGAAGGCGACCGTCACAGCTTCACCAGGCGCCGTGTCGACACTCTCCTGCATCAACGTTTTCATAGGTTCAGCGCCCGTTGCCTGCGCGATCAACGGCAGAAGATAAGGCACCGATCCGTAAGCCTTGGCATAGCGTTCGCCCTTTTGGACGAGGGTGAGAAGCGTACGTGCGGCGCGTGCGCCCGTCTCCACCATGTCCATGTGGGGGTAGGTTCGGTAGGCCGCGATGAAATCCGCCGCCATCGCCATCCGGCGTGAGAGGTTGGCATGGGGGTCGATGGAGGCGGCGATGGGCACTCCATCCCCCACCACACCCCGCACGGCGTCCACCACCGTGCCCTCTGGGTCGTCGTCAGCCTCGCTCGCCATCGCGCCATGGAGGTCCAGGTAGACGCCGTCCACCGGCCCGGCCGCGCGAAGCGCCTCCACCAATTCGCCGAGAAGCGCCTCGAACGAGGCCTGTTCCACGACGCCTGACGGCAACGCCATCGCCCAAAAGGTCGGCACGATCTCAACGCCGGCTTCATCGAGCACACGCAGCGCACCGGCCGCCGGTACCGAAAATGATGGGATCGTCCGCATGATGTCATCACCGGTCGCAAGGGGCGGCCAGCCGGTGGGCGCTGCAAAGTCCGCCCGGGTGGTGAGGCCGGATGCGAACGTGTTCGTCTCGTGCAGAAGGCCGCCGACAGCGATGCGCATCTTAAGGGCCGGCTCCGTCGACAGGCGCGCCTTTGAACGGAAAAGATGGCCGTTGCCACACGCGGCTTGCCTCGAATGCGCGTGCAGCACGCAAGACAAGGTCATCGCGATAGATCGGCCCGACAATCTGTAGCCCGATCGGCAAGCCTGCCGCTGTGCCGTCCGCGCCACGTGTCAGGCCACAGGGAATGCTGGCGGCCGGCTGATGGGTCATGTTGAAGGCAAAAGTATAGGGCGACCAGACCTTGCCGTCGATCTGATACCAGTGTTCGTCGCCAGGACCTGGGCCGGCGCCGATGGGCAGTGGCGGCGTTGCCATGGTCGGTGTGATGAGGATGTCGAACCGCTCGTGAAAGGCACGCATTCCGGCCGCAAGCCGCTCGCGGGCCGCCAGAGCGCGCACATAGTCCTCAGTCCGATAGGCGCTGGCCTGGTCGAGAACGCGCGCAACGAGTTCGTCCATCGTGTCGCGCTGTGCTGCCGCGCCACTTGCCTTGTAGGCCGAGGCGCGGTTCACGATGCGCAGGCAGTCGTAGGCCTCGAACAGGCCGGTGAGGTCGGGGTCGGCCTCTGTCACAGTCGCGCCCAGCGCCTCGAATGTGGCGGCAGCGGCGTCGGTGGCGGCGCGCACTTCAGGTTCCGGTTCGCGAAGTCCCAGGGTGGGGCTATAAGCAACCTTGAGGCCCGCGACACCGTCGTCCGGGTCGGCATTCAGCACATCCTCAAGGCGGGGGAGGGCGTAGGGGTCGCGGGCATCGGGGCCGGCAATCACGCAAAGCATCCGCGCTGTCTCACGCACGCCCCAGCCCATCGGCCCCGTATGGCCAAGAATCCCTGCCGAGCTCGGCGGCCAGTTGGCCACCAGTCCGAATGTGGGCTTGATGCCGAAACATCCGCCAAAACTTGCCGGCATGCGGATGGAGCCCGCCGCGTCGTTGCCAAGCGCCAGTGTCCCGATACCGGCGCCAAGCTGGGCGGCCGCGCCCATTGACGAGCCAGCGCAGCCGTAACCAAGGTTCCAGGGCGAGCGCGTGTCGCCCGTTAGGGGACTGCGCGAATAGGGGCTGCCGCCGAACTCCGTGGTGGTCGTCTTGCCATAAAGGATCGCGCCGGCTGCCCGAAGCCGGGCGACCGACGGTGCATCGGTATCTTGCGGCGCATCGGGATCGGTTGTTCGCGAGCCTTTGCGTGTCGGCATCCCTATGGTGAGGAGCATGTCCTTGATGGAGACCGGCACACCGTCGAGGGGCCCGCGTGCCTCACCCCTTAGATAGCGTGCCTCACTCGCACGCGCTGCCGCCATCGCACGATCGCGGTCGACGTGGGCAAAAGCGTTGATGTCGCCTTCGCAAAGGTCAAGCCGTGCCAGAACGGCTTCCAGCGCCTCCACCGGGCTTGCGCTGCGGGCACGAAAAAGGCTGCCCAGCGTTTCGGCATCCGTCGTTGCAAGGTCGCTCACCGGGTCGGCTCCTCCATCGGCACACGCGCCTTGTTGTCGTCGATGAACGTGCCGATCAGCCGGGCAAACGTGTCGGGTGCCTCGATCTGAGGCATGTGGCCAACGCCTTCCATCAGCACCGGCGATTTGTCCCCGACGGCATCGCCAAGCGCCAATGTCTCTGCGGCGGGGCAAACGGTGTCGAGTGCGCCGCTGACAACGCGCACAGGCATCTTGAGCGCTGAAAGGTCCGCCCGCCTGTCCCATCCGGACGATACGGAAAGCGCGGCAAGGTAACCGTCAGGTCGAAGCCGCCCAAAATCGGCGGCGAGCCGTTCCACGGCGGCATCATCGGTCCCCGGCGCCACCACCGAACGGGCGACTTTCTCAGCCTTCTCGTTCGGCACGCGGCCGGCCTCGAACAGCGTCTTGCGCGCGCTCACATATGCGACACGATCCGCCTCGCTCATGTGCGCAAGGTACGCAGGCTGGGTGCCGGACAAAAAGAGCGCGCCGAACCGGTCCGGCGCGCGAAGGCCCGCTTCGACAAGGATGCGACCACCCATGGAGTGGCCCACACCAAGAACGCAGCCGAGCCCAAGCGCGTCCATCAAGGCCACAAGATCATCGGCAAAGTCGCCAAAGGACGTGAGCGGCGGCCCATCGCTCCCGCCGTAGCCGCGCGCATCAAAGGCAATCAGCCGTCCGCGCCCGGTGAGACGCTTAAAGATCGGTGCCCATTGTCTGGCATTCCCGCCGATGCCATGGAGAAAAACCGTCGCCGGTCCCTCCCCGCATTCCATAACGCTAATCCGCCTGTCTTCAGAGAGTGCGATGGTTCGGGCGCCGGCGAGGTCGTCCGCGAGAGCTTCCATGGAGGTGTCCGATAGCTGATGCCGCCATTAGGGAGGGGCCGGTTCATCGTGTCAAATCCGCCGACGGCGAAGCGTGGTGCGAGCGCCTGCCCCGCTCGGCGGACCACCGATTAATGGTTTGAGCGGGTGTGTCGCAAGGAGTCTTGGTTAGAAGGACCACCATCAACGCCCATGGCGTGTCCGGAGTGTTCTCGATGTGGGGTAAATTTCATGTTCACGATGAAGTTTGATTAATGAGTGGTCGGCGTCGTATTTCATTCGTCGAAAAATAATAGAAAGATCGAAATGCATACGTCAAAATCAAGAATTATACTCCACTGATCTTTGGAATAACGGCAGAAATACAGCGCCGTCTGCAAAGTACTCTAACGACTCACCAGTGTTATTCGATCCCCTCGCAGCAGGTTGGGGTTTGCAGCTTTCCTGTCGGGATTTTGCGTGTGCAATGAGCCGCTGAGGTCCAAATCCGCAGAGCCGAACGATCATTGCACGGCGACCAGCGAAAGGGCGCATTGTGTCCAAATGCTCGATGGTGAGACGGCGCGGGCCCATGTCTCCTCAGCCGGCAGTAACGCAAGATGCTCAAGCGCCCGGGATGCCCGCGATGGCTTGGGCACCTAGTGGATCGGCCCAGCCATTTGAGTCCCTCTGCCTGAGCGGACGTTTGGCGCTAAGGCATTCAAATAAATGGATAAGTTGGTCCATCAAACGGATGGGCAAGGGGTTCGATCCGTTTGGATCGGACCATTAGGTTCAGATGCCCGTCATCTCCGAGTGACTGTGGAGGCGTTGGGGGTGAGGGTGTGCCGTAGAACTCGCAGGCGAGCCAGGCGAACTGCGGATCCCTGAGCGGTGCGAATCCCGTGTCGAACGCGGGCCAAGCCCTGCGGCCCCGCCTTCAGATGTGCAGGCGGTTTCTCGCAGCCGTTTTGCCGAGTGCCCTCGTCGGTGTCGCCGCTATCCTTCGCCTGCGTCTTGGAAGGCGGACTGGACGGACCGCGCGTTCTCCCAGCAGGGCGAGCCGACCGGACAGTCTCCGGCGGTCTGGCACGCCGCAAGCAACATGCCCGCTGCCGCCACCACCGAAAGCCGCGCAGCCCACACAGTCATCGTCGAAGCTATCATGCCGCTCTCCACTTCCATACGAAAACCACCTTGAACTTAAGCGCGTACAAGTCGATGCGCTACCCGTAAAGGGTGTTCTTTGTTACGTGGTCAACCAAACTTTATCTCAAGAATTCTCAAAGCCTAGGACCGACATTCCCCATTTCGTCGGAGCATCGGCAGGATCCCGCCGAGAACGCCGTGGCGCGGGTCCAGAACCAGGCGGTCAGCTTCGCGTGGTGGAGGTTCTCCGCCAATCGCCTCTTGCCCCGCCGGCGCAACAGCGCCAATCTCGACCGGCGAGTGCGGTTGAACCGACGGTGGGCGGCTGATGCAAAAAACTGCAAGTTCCCGGCGCAACTGCGCGTGGTTGCTTTGTCAACTTACTGAGATGAAAACCCAACATGGGTTAGAGCGCGTATGAGCTTTCGTATGGTAAGCCTGGATGCAGCCAAGATATACTGCTGCACATCTTGTGGATAAAACGACCGATGAAGAACTTAACGCGATTCACCGCGATAAATCCCCGCATGGGCAGCCTACCAGTCATGGCGGCGCGGGTCTCAGCAGAACTCCATCAGGTGATTTGCGACGTGAGTGCGCAAGTTATTTTGGTTTGTGGCCGCTTTATCAATCAAATTCTACCAGACTCCACAGATACACTTCTGACGCGAGAGCAAGTAAATAGCCTTCGAGAGGTAAGAGTTGGTTCGAGGGTCATCCTAATTGTCGATTTATCAAGCGAGGGTTATAAGTACGGGAAAATACTATCATCTGGACTGAGGCATCTCATAAACTTGATGCGAGATGTTGGGTTTGTAGATGTTTCTGTCGTGTTCGTTCAGACCAATTATGCTCTCGCAGGCGACTTTGCCGTGCAAAAATCTGAGATCGAACATGTTCATTTCTTTAACTACCATTTTTATTTGGATGGGTTTCTTCGATTTTGTGTTAGAGACAAAATTGTTAACCGTGGTATTGGGAATCTCAATAGAGTTCCGAGTAAAGCAGTCTTATGTCTGAATCACCGCCCCAGATACCACAGACTATACTGTATACTATGGGTGATGAAACATTTTGGTGTGGATAATGCCTCTGTCACGCTTGGGGAATGGCAGGTAAATCACAGCAAGGCCGCAATGCAAGCGATTGTAGAGAGGCTCTTCCCGAATCTCCCAACATATGATGAGGTAAGTGAAGATGTTCGGAAAATCACTTCAGACTTACGACTGTTGGTGGAAACGAAACCGAGTGAATTGGCTATGTCAATAGAGAGGAATTTGTACCAAGAGACATTTGGCAGCCTTGTTACTGAAACTGAGATGGAAACGCCAAATATGTGCCGGTACACTGAAAAGATACTTAAGCCACTTGTCATGGCCCATCCTTTTGTTGCTGCGGCTAACAAGGGAACTGTCGCAAAAATGGAAGAACTCGGGTTCGACGTATTGAGCGACGAAATTGATCACGCATACGATAATATTGATGACCCGGAAGCGCGTTTAACATCGGCACTGCGATCTGCGGATGCGTTGTTTAAAAGAAACCAGGGCGAGCAGGTGGCCTTCTTGAAGCGAACGCAATCTCGGTTGGCAGCGAATGTCCGACAGTTCGACGGACGCCTCTTAAAGAAGCTGACTCAGGAGTGGGAGGCGGAACTGCTCACCATTATCACGACGCAATTGCAACGCTGGATTCGCCAGTCAAGCTGAAGTCTAGCGTTACGATATTTGCGCTGACCTAAAGGTCAGGATGCTTTGACATAAACCCAAAAACTCAATCGGCGCACATTGCGAGAGGATCCCGAGAGTCTCATTCACCCGCCTCGGATTGTTAATCACTTAGGTATTAGGATAGATAGATCTTACTTAAGCGGTCGGCTCGAGAAGAATAAACCATCTCCATATGGATTAGGATAGCGGGCTCCCTGACCTCTGCCATTGGAATTTAATATAGCTTTGGTGTGACTCATGGCCTTCGGGGATTTTTGCCGAGTGCCAAGCTGCTGTATGCATAGAATTTGAGTATTGTATTTCAATTATATTCTAGCTCATAACCACGGTGCGATGAGGCGAAGTAAAGGAACAAAGCCGAAGTAAAGCCATTGGGCGCCTCCTCGACACGTCTCAACCAGCTAAAGTGTTCTAGAGTCAGGACTCAAATCCAGTATTTGACGGTGGCTGCGAGGCCAACAGCGGCGAGGAAGTTGGTGGCGAGGCGGTCGTGGCGCGTGGCGATGCGGCGGAAATCCTTGAGGTGGCCGAACATGCGTTCAATGGCGTTGCGATCGCGGTAGAGGAAGGGTGAGAAGCCGCTGTTCTAGCGGCGGTTGGAACTGCACCGGGAATTCCGGAAGCCGATTTGTTTTAGCTATGCGGCCATGCGTGGCGGTCCATTGCATAAATCCCGGCTACGCCTTTGGAGGTTGGTCACTGGCCAATGTCACTGGCCCGTGGGATTGCCACCCATCGTACGCGTAAACTGTAGGTAAGCAGTAACCATGGGACACCTCAGTTGATGTATAATATTGGGTATTGGTTCATGACTTCTACGTGGTTCCGATTGATCTGCTCGTTTGCCCCACACCGTCCGCCTTCTCACCCGGCGCCCTGGCCTAGGCCGGTGGTCTGCTGCTGCAGGTTCGCTCGTGCAGATATGCGATGCTAGTATGACGCTCGTTACGAATAGCGAGGTGTGGCCAGGTCGCTCTTGATTCGTCAGCGGCTACAGGCAAGAACGTGTGTGCTGGGGGGTGTAGCTCAATTGGTTAGAGCCGATCGCTCATAACGATTTGGTTGGGGGTTCGAGTCCCTCCGCCCCTACCATCGCGTTCGACGATCACACTTCAGGGCGAACGACCTTTATGCAGGCCGACAATCACTGGCGAGGTCTGAAATGGTCGAGCCGGACGCGTGGTTGGCCCAATCCCATTGGGCGTCAGACTTGGCCGCACAGCGTTTGTCGTGCTGCGATCATTTGCGCAGGTGTGACAGCGTTCGTTCAGGTGCGAACGGGTTTGGTGAGGTCGCAGTGGCCTTCCCGCCGCTGCCAATGCGCACAATTTGCGCCAAGCCCCGTGGCCATCGCGGGGTGGTGACCAAGAAAGGACAACGGATGCAAAGCCGCATAGTTGCGTTGGCTGTTGCCGTCGCGCTGGCACTCTCGTTCGCGCCGGGCGATGCGAAGGCCAAGGACAGTCTCACACTGGTGGGCCATGGGAGCGTGTCTGCGCCCAGCGATCTTGCCACCATCGTCGTCGGCGTGGAAACCACCGAGGACGAAGCCGCCGACGCGCTGGAGCGCAACAGCCGCGACACCGCAGCGGTGATTGCAGCGGCGGTGGATGCAGGCGTGCCCCAAGAGGCAATCAAAACGTCGAGCTTTTCGGTGAGCCCGCGCTACGGCGACAGCTATTCCAGCGGCCGTTCCGGGCTGACGGACAGTTACCTCGTCTCCAACACGGTGGAGATCCACATCAAGGATCTGGATTCCTTGGGCGACCTTTTGGATCGTCTGGTGCGCAGCGGTGCCAACACCATCCGCCACGTCACCTTCGGCTTTCAGGACCCGACGGCCTTGACCGACGAAGCGCGTCGCCTCGCCGTTGCCGATGCCAAACGCAAGGCCGCCCTTTTTGCCGACGCCACGGGCGTGACGTTGGGGCCCATCACCATGATCCGTGAAGGGGGGATGCCTCAGCCGGGTGCAGTCACGCGCACGGCCTCTGCGGTTCCCGTGACGCCTGGCGACAGGGAAGTTTCGGCCTCGGTGGAGATCACCTGGTCCATCTCGCAGTAAATCGAGGGTGGCGGCAAGCGGTGGGGCGTGCGACCCTCACCGCTCAGGTGCAAGGCTGAGGCCCTGGGAGACGCCATCGTCAAACGCCTTAGGCAGGGTGTTGGTGTCTGGCACATAGACCTGGACAGGCTCGTTCAGCCCGCGTACGGCATGGGCGCCGGCATCGCACATCAAACGGCCATGGCGACGGCCGATGGCAGCCACTGGCTCAGACACCAGATACTCCCGTCCGAGGCGGCTGCAAAGGGCTGCGATCCGGGCCGCAACGTTCACATCGCGGCCAATGGCCGTGAAGTCCAGACGGTCGCCGGACCCCACATTGCCGAAGACAGCATCCCCCAAGTGGATCGCGAGGCCAAAGTGCACAGGCAGCATTTGCCCGGCGATCTCCACAGGTTCAATGGGTGTGTCGAGGGCAGTGCGCGATGCTTCAAGGGCGGCAAGGACGGCGTGATCATCGCCACGGTCTGCCACGGGAAAGAGCGCGACCACAGCATCCCCGACGAACTTCAAGACCTCTCCGCCGGACGCCTCGATGGCCGGGACGACAACGTCGTAGTAGCGGTTGATGAGGTCCGCCGTCTCCTGCGGGGGGAGCTGTGTGGAAAGGTTCGTAAAGCCGCGCAGGTCGGCAATGGCAATGGCTGAACGCAGCGCCGTCACCTGGCCGCGGTGAACGGTGCCGTTGATGATTTCGCCCGCGGGCCCCTTGCCCACGTATGCGCCCAGCACTTCCCGGAAGGTGCTGCGGAGCGTTTTGATCTCCACCACCAGCGACAAGGTCGGCACGATGGCGGCAATGGTGGCAAGGTCGGTTTGAGAGAAGCCCGCAGGATCGCGCGTGGCAAGGGTGGCGAAGATCTGCTCGCCGGCCGAATCCTTCAGCGGCACCACGGTGTAGTGCTTCAACCCCTCCGCCTTTAACTCGGGCACGATATCGAACGCACTGTCGGGAATGGCGCCAAGGTCAAGGTGCAGCCACTCGCCGCCGCGTTCGCTCGCCACCTTGAAAGGGCTTCGCTCGAACAGCCCGTCGGAACGTTGGTCGTAGCTGAAGCGCGTGAAATCTATGGGCCGGTTCTGCCGCCAGATGACGCCCGCTGCCAAAAGTGATGGGCTCAGCAACCCGAACGAGATGGTGAGCCTGTCCAACGGCATGCCGAACGCCACAATGCGATGGGCAAGCGCGTCCACCAGCGCGGCAAAGTCGAGCTTCACCGCATCGCGCGAAAGCCATTCATTGATGTGGGTGGCCGGCGTACCGGTGTTGATGAGAATGGCGGAGCGCCTCCAGCGTGGGTGCGATGAACAGACGGCTGCAAAAAGCCGGCGAACGCCCAAAGATGGCCACTGTCATCGCCATGACATGGAGGGTATTTGGCAGGGTGCGGCGGGCGTACAAGTGCGCACAGATGCAAGGCCGCCTTGCTCTCATCGAATGATGGAAAGCGAAAATAAAAAGGCGCCGGAGGTGACCGACGCCTTTGACGGCTAACTGTCCAGGAATGACCGCAGTTTGCGGGACCGTGAGGGGTGTTTCAGCTTACGCAGAGCCTTCGCCTCGATCTGGCGGATGCGCTCACGTGTCACGGAGAATTGCTGGCCCACCTCTTCGAGCGTGTGGTCGGTGTTCATGCCGATGCCAAAGCGCATGCGCAACACGCGCTCCTCACGGGGGGTGAGTGAGGCCAGCACACGGGTCGTTGTTTCGCGCAGGTTCGACTGGATGGCCGCATCGATGGGCAGAACAGCGTTCTTGTCCTCGATGAAGTCGCCCAGGTGACTGTCTTCCTCGTCGCCAATGGGCGTTTCGAGGCTGATGGGCTCCTTGGCGATCTTGAGAACCTTGCGCACCTTCTCCAGCGGCATCGCAAGCTTTTCAGACAGCTCCTCAGGCGTCGGTTCGCGGCCGATCTCGTGCAGCATCTGCCGGCTGGTGCGCACGATCTTGTTGATGGTCTCGATCATGTGCACGGGGATGCGGATGGTGCGCGCCTGGTCTGCAATGGACCGGGTGATCGCCTGACGAATCCACCACGTGGCGTAGGTGGAGAACTTGTAGCCGCGGCGATACTCGAACTTGTCCACCGCCTTCATCAGGCCGATGTTACCCTCCTGGATGAGGTCCAGGAACTGCAGCCCACGGTTTGTGTACTTCTTGGCGATGGAGATGACGAGGCGAAGGTTCGCTTCCACCATCTCCTTCTTGGCGCGGCGGGCCTCCCGCTCACCCTTTTGCACCTTCTGGACGATCTGGCGGAACTCGGCAATCTCAAGACCGGCCTGTGTCGCCACGTCCTGCACCTCAAGGCGCAGTTCTTTGATGGTGTCCTTCTCGTTCTGGACGAAGTCGCGCCAACCCTTGCCCGACAACGATGACACCCGGCGCGTCCAGTTGGGGTCCAACTCGTAGCCCTGATAGTGCTGCAAAAACTCTTCGCGGCTGACGCCATAGGAGTCGGCAAGGCGCATCAGGCGGCCTTCGCAGCCGATGAGGCGCTTGTTGATGTCGTAAAGCTGCTCCACCAGGCTCTCGATGCGCTGGGGGTTGAGGAGGAGGCTTTTGACGCTGGCCACAATCTCCTCGCGCAGCTGCTTGTAGCGGCGCTGCTGGTGGGGGGAGAGGGGCCGGCCCTGGGCAAGGCGGCTTTCCACCACCTGCTCCTGGAGCTTGCGCAGTTTCTTGTAATTCTCCGCAACGCCTTCGAAGGTCTCAAGCACCTTCGGCTTCAGCTCAGCTTCCATGGCGGCAAGGGACATGGAGCTTTCGAACTCGTCGTCGTCGGAGTCCTCGTCCATCTCCGCAGCGCCGGCCTGAGGGGCGCCCTCGCGCGTCGGAGACGGCGCAGCCTCAGCACGGCCTGAGATGGGGATGACGTTGCTTTCCTCGGCCTCGCCAGCCAGCGGCAAAGCGCCGGCGACCGGGGCGGCACCAGCTGCCTGGGCGGCACCAGTCGCCTGGCTGGCACCGTTGGGTGCGCCGGGGGCGCCAGGAGCACCTGCAATACCAGAAACGCCGGGCGTGCCGGGGATGCCTTCGCCTGGGGTCTCGCTCTCGCCCTCGCCGTCGGCCTCGAGCTGACCCTTGCCTTCAGGGTCGGCATAGGTGCCTTCAAGGTCGATGATCTCGCGCAGGAGGACCTTGCCCTCGTTCAACTCATCGCGCCAGATGATGATGGCCTGGAAGGTCAGCGGGCTCTCGCACAGCCCCGCAATCATGAAATTGCGGCCGGCCTCGATGCGCTTGGCGATGGCAATCTCGCCCTCGCGCGACAACAGCTCCACAGAGCCCATCTCGCGAAGGTACATGCGCACAGGGTCGTCGGTGCGCTCGGCAGGCTCACGAGTGGTGGTCTTCGTGACGGCTTTGGTGGTGGTCTCGGTCAGCTCGCGCGCTTCAGGATCGGCCTCCTCGGAGTCCTCCTGCTCTTCAGTCTCGACCACGTTGATGCCCATGTCGTTCAACATGGCCATGGTGTCTTCGATTTGCTCTGAGGTGACCTCTTCGGACGGCAAAACCTCGTTCAGCTCATCATGGGTGACGTAGCCACGGCGTTTGGCCGTTTTGATGAGCTTTTTGACAGCCGCGTCGTTTAGATCAAGGAGGGGACCATCGGACGTCTCGCCCTGGGCGTCCTTGTCTTCGGCCGCGTTTGTCTTTGTCGCCATCCCGCCTCCAGAAGCGTTGTTTCCGCGCCGCCGGCCAGCGTAATCCTGCCAGCGTCAGCGATTGTTAAACGTTGGAAGGCCGCTTGGGCCCCGGTTTCCCAGTCAAAGTGTCATGCCCAAGGTGGCCCTCAAGCAAAGACGATAGCGCCGAATGCGGCTTTAGAACGTGGTAGATAACGCCTGAGCTTGAGGGCGCAAGGACCCTAAACCCTTTTCAATCTTGGCTGTCGGTCTCGTCTGTGCCGATTGCAGCGTATTGGCGGCGCAGTGCCGCAGCATCATCAGCCAATGCGCGCTCGGCATCTTGGATGGCACTTTTCTGCGCCGCAATGGCCGCTGACAGGGACAATAAGCGTGCCTCCGTGCCAGGCCCGCTGCCTGTGGCGGCAAGGCGCTGGGGTTCGCGGGCCAGTTCGGCGACCTCGGCGCGAAGGTCGAGCCTGTCCAAAAAAAGCCCCATGCAGCGGGCAAGAAAGCGCTCATCAGGCTCGCACGCGAGAATGGAGAAGCGCTCAAGAAGGCGCTTGCCGGGTTCGTCCTGCGCATCCCCCCAAATCTCCCCAAGGCACATGCGCTGGTTGGCCGGAAGGTCGCCCAACAGTTCGGCCGAGGTGTCAGGCAATCGTGCGCCAAACGTCTCGGTCAGGGCGGCGGCAAAGCTTGCGTGGGCGGCGCTCACAAATGTGTTTTCCCCCATCCTTTCGCCAAATTCCTCGATGAAGCGCGGTTTGAAGATCATCAGCCCCAGCACGATTCGCTCAAGGTCGAGGAGGGCCTTGTCTCGGGTCGCCGGCGCCGACAGGGTTTGCCGCGGTGGCGGAGCAACCCTTTGGCCCTTGCCGGCGCGGCGGCTGAGCGCAAACACCTGTTCGCGGAAAGCCGATTGATAAAGCCGCGATAGGCGCTCGTCCTCGATCCTGCCGGCTATGGCGGAAAGGCGCTCCTCAAGGGCTGCAATTCGCTCGGGCGTGTCGGTGCCGCGTGAAGCCTCCCGGGCAAACAGCGCCTCCACCAAAGGCGTGGCGCGGGCGGCAAGGCGGTCGAACCCTTCAGGCCCCTCCGCGCGCACAACGTCGTCAGGGTCCTGGCCTTTGGGAAGGTGGAGGAGCTGTATGGTGCGCCCGCCCGCCACAAGGGGGACGACGCGGTCCACGGCGCGGTCAGCTGCGGCCTGGCCCGCCTTGTCGCCGTCGAAGCAGACAATGGGTTCGTCCGCGAGGCTCCAGGCCCGCTTTATCTGCGCTTCCGTCAAGGCAGTGCCGAGGCTTGCCACCACCTCGCCGATGCCGGCCTCAGCGAGAGCAACGGCGTCCAGATAGCCTTCGACGATGAAAAGGCGGCCGGTGCGGTGGGCGGCGCCCCGCGCGCGGTGAGCATTGAAAAGGATGGTGGATTTGTCGAACAGCGGCGTCTCTGGCGAGTTCAGATATTTCGGCTCGCGCCCATCGAGCGTGCGCCCGCCAAAGCCGACGATCTGCCCGCGATGGTCGTGGATGGGCAATATGAGACGGCCTCTGAAGCGCTCGCGCACACCCCCGTCGCGCTCAACGGCAAGGCCTGCGCGCACCATGGCGCCAGTGTCGAACCCGCTGTCCGCAAGCTGGCGGGTGAGGACGCCATGGCCATCCGGTGCAAAACCAAAATCGAACGTGCGCAGCGTCTCTTCGGTGAGCCCGCGCTCTGCCGCGTAGGTGCGCGCATTGCGGCCGCCAGGGCCCCACAGGGCGTTGCAAAACACCTTTGCCGCAGCCTCAAGCACGGCCCTGTCCTGGCGGCGCCTGGCAATACGTGGGTCGGGCGGTGCATCGTCTTCGGGCAGGGAAATGCCCGCACTTTCGGCAAGCGCTTTGACGGCATCCGGGAAGGCCAGACCGTCATGGTCGGTCAGGAAGCGCAGGTGATCGCCCGACTGGTGGCAGCCGAAGCAGTGGTAGAAGCCTTTGCGGTCGTCCACGTGGAACGACGGCGTTTTTTCATGATGGAAGGGGCAGCAGGCCCAATAGTCACCCTTGCCGGGCTGGGATTTTCGGCGGTCCCACGAGACGGCGCGCCCAACTATCTGCGACAGCGGCACGCGCTCGCGGATGTCGGCCAGGAACTCCTGCGAAAACCGCATCGAACGCTCCTCCAGCCCCACGATTGCCCGTCCCGGCCCGATCCAGCGGCACAGCCACAACACAGCCTAGGCAAAACCACGACCTTGGTGGACGGCTTGGCAAGAGCTTTGCCCGCTATCCCCACTGGCTGACCTGTGGGTGTCGGTGTGGATGCACGCGTGTGCATACCTGTCATGCATTCAGCGCATAGCGCAAATCGTCCATCAGCGGTGGAGAGGGCTTGCGGGTTCACGCCGACAACACGCGTCACAACGCAAACACGCCAGCCCGTCCAAGCGCGAGGTGAGCCTAGCGCAGCATCCCCTTCACCACGCCACTGGCGCGGCCAAGGTCCATCTGTCCGGGGTAGCGCTTCTTCAGCGCCGTAATGGTGCGGCCAACGTCACGCAAACCGGCCGCGCCGATCTCGCGCACCACCTGGGCACAGGCGGTCTTCATGGTTCCCTCATCCATCAATGGGGGCATGAACTCGCGGATTGTCTCGATTTCCTTGCGGGTATGCTCGGCCGACTGTGTGTCGCCGGCGGCCTCATCCGCAGTCAGTTGCTCCTCGCGCTGCTTGATCATCGTTGCGAGGAGGCCGGCCACATCACTCTCGGAGATTTTCTCCCCGTGGCCTACGCAGTGCGCCTGATCTCGGTCCCGCAGTGCGGTCTGGATCAAGCGCAGAGTACACAGACGTCGTCGATCATTACGCTCTGCGGCGTCTTTGATCGCGGTCTGAAGTTGGTTTCGTACCACCATTGTCACACTCGACTGATTGTGTCGTGCGAGCCGGCGTTAACACCATTGGGCGCACGCCGCCACCCGCCGTTCCATGGATCGTCCGATATCCCAGCCTCGTTTTGTTGACTGTGCGGCGCGATTGCACCGCTCAGCAACCTCGAATGGCAACGCCCTTACTCACACGTGCGTTCCGCGCGCCGCAACACTAGCGGCGTTTCATCAGCTATCGCAATTGTAGCGCTCGGCGCTGCCTTCAACCGTCCCCAACGGGGGTGGGAAAAGCGTTGCAACACCGTTAAGTCCTGTCACACAAGCGCCCGATTGCCGCTGCGTCGAAAGAGCGACCCATGACCGCCGACACCACCACCCCTACGTCTAACGCCTGGACCGTGCCACGGCCCACCGCCTGCCTTGCCCTTGCCAATGGGCTTATTTTGGAAGGGGTTGGCGCTGGCGCGACGGGGGTTGCCGTCGGCGAGGTGTGCTTCAACACCGCGATGACTGGGTATCAGGAAATCCTGACCGATCCGTCCTACGCGGGGCAGATCATCACCTTCACATTTCCCCATATAGGAAACGTGGGGGCCAATGAAAATGATGTGGAAACCGTCGCCGCAGAGGCCGAACACGCCGCTAGGGGCTGTGTCATGCGCGCGCCCATCACGGCGCCGCAAAACTGGCGGGCTGGCGAGGGTTTTGAGGCTTGGCTGAAGCGCAGGGGCATCATTGCGCTGACGGGTGTCGACACCCGCGCTCTTGCATCCCTGATCCGCGAAAAAGGCATGGTGAACGCGGCCATCGCCCATGACCCGTCAGGCGCGTTTGACCACGCCGAATTGATTGCCGCAGCGCGCGCTGCCCCCGACATGGCTGGCGCGGAGCTTGCCACAGGTGTCAGCGGCAGCAAGGCGCTCGGCTGGTCCGACGGCTCCTGGACCTGGGACGATGGTTACAGGACCGACGTTGCCGGCGAAGGCCCGCGCGTCGTGGCGCTCGACTACGGCATCAAACGCAACATCCTGCGCCTTCTGGCCGACCGTGGGGCCAATGTGACGGTGGTGCCTGCCGACGCCTCGCCCCAGGACATTATGGCACTTCAGCCTGATGGGCTGTTCCTGTCCAACGGCCCTGGCGACCCTGCCGCGACGACACAGGTGGTGGGCGAGACGCTAAAAGCGATGCTGGCCGGTAAGGTGCCCATCTTCGGGATCTGCCTTGGCCACCAGCTCCTGGGCCACGCCATCGGCGCCAACACGGTGAAGATGCGCCAGGGCCACCATGGCGCCAACCACCCCGTGCTGGATGTGACGACGGGTACGGTCTCTATCGTTTCCATGAACCACGGCTTTGCGGTGGATGCGGCGACCCTGCCGTCCAACGCGCGCCAAACCCACAAATCCCTCTTCGACGGGTCCAATTGTGGGTTGGAACTGACCGACAGGCCTGCCTTTTCCGTCCAGTTCCACCCCGAAGCCTCGCCGGGCCCGCAGGACAGTTTTGGCCTGTTCGACCGCTTCATCAGGATGATCGAGAAGGCCAAGACGGCCCCGGCGCAATGATTGAACTGCGCACGGCACGCTTGCCGCAGGAGACGAGTGCGCTCCTAGCCCTTAACAATGCCGCCGTCCCTGCCGTCAATGCGCTGGATACAGCTGCGTTCGACGCGCTTGCCGCCATCGGCGAGGTGCGTGTGGCCCTTCTTGACGAGACGATCGCAGGCTTTGTCCTCACCATGGGGCCTGGGCGCGAGTACGAGAGCCTCAACTATCGCTGGTTCGACAGGCGCTACGATGCCTTCTGGTACGTGGACCGTGTGATTGTGGGGGAGGTGGCACGCGGCAAAGGCGTTGGCCGCGTGCTTTATGACGATGTGATGACACGCGCGCGACTTAAAGGCTTCCCAAGGGTCTGTGCGGAGGTCAATGTGGCCCCGCCAAACCCCGTTTCCATCGCCTTTCACAAGAGCGCCGGCTTCACCATCCTGGAAGAGCGCTACAACGGTGACGACGACAAGACGGTGGCGATGATGACGCGCCCCGTTGAGGCTGCCTGATCATCACCTACCGATATCGCCACCGGACTCCCTCAGAGGCTGCGCGCAGAGAAGGTGTCGCAGTCGGACGGGTTGCCTGAGCGATAGCCTGTGCGGAACCAGCGGGCGCGCTGCTCGGCCGTGCCGTGGTTGAAGCTTTCCGGCACCACGCGGCCTTGGCTGCGCCGTTGCATCACATCATCGCCCACCTGCGCAGCCGCGTTCAGCGCCTCTTCGATGTCGCCATCATCCAAAATGCCGATCCTGTCGGCATCGTGCGCCCACACCCCGGCGTAACAATCGGCCTGAAGCTCCACCTTCACGCTTTCCCTGTTGGCGTCCACCTCGCTCATGCGCTGGCGGTTCTGGTGGAAGCGGTCCAGCACACCTGTGAGCTTTTGCACGTGGTGACCCACCTCGTGGGCAAGGACGTAGGCCTGGGCGAAATCGCCAGGGGCGCCGAGGCGCTGGCTCAAGAGGTCGAAGAAGGTGAGATCGATGTAAACGTTCCTGTCGGCAGGGCAGTAGAAGGGGCCTGCTGCAGCCTGGCCGAACCCACACTGGGTTGTCGTCATTTGGTCATAAATGACCAGCTTGGTGGGCTCGTACTGCGCACCGTTCTGGCGGAAGATCCGCCCCCAGGTGTCCTCGGTTTCGGCAAGCACCACCGCCATGAACTGCTGGCGTTCCTGGTCGGCCGCCTGTTGCGCGGGGGAGCGCTGCGGGGCTGAGGCATCGGTGACCACCGTGCCGCCCTGCTGGCGGGCCAGCATGTCCATCAGCTGCATGGGATTGATGCCGGCAAAGATCCAAAGACCGAGCACCACCAGGATGATAAGGATGATGGAGGAGCCGCCGGCACGCCTGACGCCGCCTGTGCGCCCGCCCCGTGGCAGCCTTATGGTGCGACCGTTCGGCCGAGAACTGCGCCCGAAAATGCCGCCGCTGCGGCGCCGGACTTCCACGTTTTCGCTTTGGCGCCGACCCTTCCAACGCATCGTGTGCTCCTTCTTCGCGCAAGCCGCGCTGAACAAGGAGCGCGGCGCTTAGCCCTTTGAGAGCGAAGCGCCGTCTAGCATGTTTTGTTCCGATTCCTGCGCTTTTATCGGGTCAGACGGTCCAAAAACGACCAAAAACCGCTGCGGGTCTTTTTGACTCTATAAAGGTCGGCAGGGGTGAAACGACGGTGAAACAGGGACCGTCCGAGAACCAAGTGGCTCAGCATAACAACACCTCCTTAAAGTTACGCCCAAGGCAGAAAGCAGCGGGAAGTGGCTGGCAATTCGCCGCCTTCTCGGGTACGCCATAAATCTCCGCACTGGGTGCGCCTTGGAGCCTCAATATACGCACATTGTGCGCATATTCAAGAGCCAGAGCGCACTTTGTGCATCAAATGTCGTGCTGGAAGAGGATCCATGACGCCAGAACAATTCCGCGCCTGGCGAAAAGCCAACGGCTGGAAACAAAAAGAGCTGGCAGAGCGCCTCGGTCTCAAGCGCCGCATGATCCAGTATTATGAGCACGGCAAGCGCGACGGTAAGGAGATCGAGATTCCCAAAACCGTCCGTCTGGCCTGCTATGCGATCGCGTGCGGGGTGGAGGAATTCGACGGGCGCTCGGTGGAATGGTCGATGCCGACCGAGCCCGATCCCAACGCATCGGTGGACGACGACAGCGATTGAGCGGGCGACCCTTCGCCGTCCGCACCGACCCTCAAGGCTTATTCGTGCGCTGATGGTTCCATGTCTGGCGAACCTGGACTAGAACCTGCGTGGTTCCCCTCAAACTGATCCGAAGGCGCGGCCGGCCGGCCGCGTGAGCCATGCCGAAACGCACAGATCTTAAGACCATCCTCATCATTGGCGCAGGGCCGATCATCATCGGTCAGGCGTGCGAGTTTGACTATTCGGGCACCCAGGCCGTCAAGGCGCTGAAGGAAGAGGGCTACCGTGTGGTCCTGGTCAACTCCAATCCGGCCACCATCATGACCGACCCGGAGCTGGCCGACGCCACCTATATCGAGCCCATCACGCCCGACGTGGTGGAGAAGATCATCGAGAAGGAGAAGCCCGACGCCCTCCTTCCCACCATGGGCGGCCAGACGGCGCTGAACTGCGCGCTGTCCTTGTTTGAAAGCGGCGCCTTGGACAGGCACGGCGTTGAGATGATCGGCGCCAATGCGCAGGCCATCGAAACAGCGGAGGACCGCGAGAAGTTCAAGGAGGCGATGACGGAGATCGGCCTTGAATCCCCGCGCTCCCAAATCGCTCACTCCCTGGCCGATGCGTTCGCCGCCCTAGAGGTGATCGGTCTGCCGGCCATCATCAGGCCCTCCTTCACGCTCGCAGGCACAGGCGGCGGCATTGCCTACAACCGGCACGAATTCCTGGACATCGTCGAACGCGGGCTCGACGCCTCGCCCACAACGGAAGTCCTGATCGAGGAATCGGTGCTGGGATGGAAGGAGTTCGAGATGGAGGTGGTCCGCGACCGGGCGGACAACGCCATCATCATCTGCTCCATCGAAAACGTCGATCCTATGGGGGTCCACACGGGCGACTCCATCACCGTTGCCCCTGCGCTCACCCTCACCGACAAGGAGTATCAGCGCATGCGCACCGCCTCCATCGCGGTGTTGCGCAAGATCGGCGTGGAGACCGGGGGCTCCAACGTCCAGTTCGCCATCGACCCCAAAGACGGGCGCATGGTGGTGATCGAAATGAACCCGCGGGTGTCGCGCTCTTCGGCACTTGCCTCCAAGGCGACGGGCTTTCCCATCGCGCGCGTGGCGGCAAAGCTTGCCGTCGGCTTCACCCTGGACGAGCTTGAAAACGACATCACCAAAGGCGCCATGCCAGCGTCCTTCGAGCCGACCATCGACTATGTGGTCACCAAAATCCCGCGATTCACGTTCGAAAAATTTCCTGGCGCGGATACGACGCTCACCACGTCTATGCGTTCCGTCGGCGAGGTGATGGCCATCGGCCGCACGTTCGCTGAATCCATGCAAAAAGCGCTGCGTGGGCTGGAGACAGGGCTCACAGGCTTTGACGAGATGGCCATCGACGGCCTCAACAAAGGCGAGGACGGCAACGCCATTCGCGCTGCCATCGGCGTGCCGCGGCCTGACAGGGTCCTCAACGTGGCCCAGGCCATGCGCCTTGGCTTCGACCTTGAGGCCATCTACCAGTCAAGCCGCATCGACCGCTGGTTCCTGGAGCGCATTGCCGAGATTGTCGCCCTTGAGGACCGTGTGCGTGACCACGGCCTGCCCAAGGACGAAGCCAATCTGCGCATGCTGAAGTCGTTCGGCTTTTCCGACCAGCGCCTTGCCACCCTCTCAGGCAAAACGCCCGAGGACGTCGCCGCACTGCGCGATACGCTGAACGTCCACCCCGTCTACAAGCGGATCGACACCTGCGCGGCCGAGTTCGCCGCCCCCACCGCCTACATGTACTCCACCTACGAGACGGTGACGGGCGAGGCGCCCCAGGACGAGGCAGAGCCCTCGAACCGCAACAAGGTGGTGATCCTTGGCGGGGGGCCGAACCGCATCGGCCAGGGGATCGAGTTCGACTATTGCTGCTGCCACGCCGCTTATGCCCTTGCCGAAACGGGCATCGAAACGGTGATGGTCAACTGCAATCCCGAGACCGTCTCCACCGATTTCGACACCTCCGACCGCCTTTATTTCGAGCCCCTCAGCCTTGAGGACGTGCTGGAAATCCTGAAGGTGGAGGGTTCGCGCGGCCGGCTGATGGGCGTCATCGTCCAGTTCGGCGGCCAGACGCCTTTGGGCCTTGCCGAAGGGCTGGTGGATGCAGGCCACACCATCTTGGGCACAAGCGTCGATGCCATCGACCTTGCCGAGGACCGCGACCGCTTCCAAAAGCTCCTGACGCGGCTCAGGCTCAAGCAGCCCGACAACGGCATTGCCTATTCGGTAGAGCAGGCGCGGCTTGTCACTTCCGAGGTGGGAATGCCCATTGTGGTGCGCCCCTCCTACGTTCTGGGGGGACGGGCCATGCAGGTGATCCGCGACGAGGAGGCGCTTGACGGCTACTTATTCGGCGCCCTCCAGCACCTCATTCCGCCGCACATTCGCACGAAGTATCCCAACGACAAGACCGGGCAGATTAATATGTTGCTCGGCAAAAACCCCCTCTTGTTCGACCGCTATCTTGAAGGCGCTGTGGAGGTGGATGTGGACGCCCTTGCCGACGGTGAGGACGTTTTCGTGTGCGGGATCATGGAGCACATTGAGGAAGCGGGCATCCATTCGGGCGATTCGGCCTGCACGCTGCCGCCGCGGACCCTGTCGCCGACGCTGATCGAGACCTTGAAAGCCCAGACCTCCGCCCTTGCGCTGGCGCTCAAAGTGGTCGGGCTGATGAACGTTCAGTTCGCGGTCAAGGACGGTGTTATCTATATCCTTGAGGTCAACCCCCGCGCCTCGCGTACCGTGCCGTTTGTGGCCAAGACCATCGGCGTTCCCATTGCAAAGATCGCCGCGCGCATCATGGCGGGGGAACGCCTTGCCTCCTTCGGCCTTAAGGAGGAGCCCCTTGGCCATGTGAGCGTGAAGGAGGCCGTCTTCCCGTTCTCCCGCTTCCCGGAGGTGGACACGGTTTTGGGTCCTGAAATGAAGTCCACGGGCGAAGTGATGGGGATCGATACCGAGCCGGCGCTCGCCTTTGCCAAGGCACAGCTTGCCGCTGGCAGCGGCCTTCCCAGCAAAGGCAATGCGTTCATTTCGGTGAAAAACGCTGACAAGGAGGCGATCCGCGCGGCCGCAAAGGCGCTCGCGGCAGAGGGCTTCACCATCATCGCCACATCAGGCACCCAGCGCGATCTGTCGGAAAACGGCATCGCGTCGGAGCGCATCAACAAGGTGTCGGAGGGACGGCCGCACATTGTGGACGCCATCAAGAATGGTGAGATCGATCTTGTCCTCAACACCACCGAGGGGCCGCAGGCGCTGGAAGACTCCAGATCCATGCGGATGGCAGCTTTGTTCCACAAAGTGCCCTATTATACCACTGTGTCGGGTGCCCTCGCGGCCGCAGAAGGCATTGCCCGTCAAGGGGCTGGAGAGCTTGAGGTCCGGCCCCTTCAGTCCTACGTGAGCGGATTGTCAGCGCAATAGGGCGCGGGTTCAGACCCTTTAGAGCGTGCTTGCAAAATGGGCACGCAATGGCTGACACTGTCATCTTTCGCGGAATACGCGGCGTTTGAGAAAGTTCGGACGATGGAAAAAATACCGATGACGGGAGCGGGATACGCCTCCCTGGAGCGTGAGTTGAAGCAGCGCACATCGGAAGAGCGCCCGAAAATCATCGCGGCGATCTCCGAAGCGCGCGCCCACGGCGACCTGTCGGAAAACGCTGAGTATCATGCTGCCAAAGAGGCCCAGAGCCATAACGAAGGCCGCATCCAGGAACTGGAAGACATGCTCTCGCGTGCCGAGGTCATCGACGTGTCCAAGCTATCGGGCGAGACGGTGAAGTTCGGCGCCCACGTCACGCTCGTGGATGAAGACACCGATCAGGAGAAAAAGTACCAGATCGTCGGCGACGTGGAGGCGGACGTAAAAAATGGCCGCGTGTCCATCTCATCGCCCATCGCCCGTGCGCTCATCGGCAAAGGGGTTGGCGATTCGGTGGAAGTGGCCGCGCCAGGCGGTGCTCGCGCCTACGAAATCACGCAGGTCAGCTTCAGCTAACCGACAAAGCCTGGTCAACGGTCGCGGACCAATCGGGTATCCGCGCCAGCGCATTGCGCTGGCCGTGCGATTTTCTTCGACCTGGCCGTGTACCTTGCCTGCACACATCATGTAGGTACGGGCCAGCGCGCCCTATGCGCACCCTCACGTTCACGAAAAATGCCAGGATTGCCAGACGATGGCGCGTCAGTTCATCTACCACATGCAGGGGTTGTCGAAGACCTACGGCTCCAAGAAGGTGCTCGACAACATCCACCTGTCCTTCTACCCGGACGCGAAGATCGGCGTGCTCGGCCCCAACGGCTCGGGCAAGTCCACGCTCCTAAAAATCATGGCCGGCCTCGACAAGGAGTATAATGGCGAGGGCTGGGTGGCTGAGGGCGCGCGCGTGGGATACCTGCCCCAGGAACCGCAGCTCGACCCCGACAAGACGGTGCGCGAAAACGTCATGCTCGGCGTTGCCGAAAAGCAGGCCAAGCTTGAGCGCTACAACGAACTCGCCATGGACTATTCCGACGAGACCGCCGACGAGATGGCGCGCCTCCAGGACGAGATCGACGCCAACAATCTGTGGGACCTCGACAGCCAGATCGACCAGGCGATGGATGCCCTGCGCTGCCCGCCTGACGATTCGCCCGTCACAAACCTTTCAGGCGGTGAGCGGCGGCGTGTGGCCTTGTGCCAGCTCCTGTTGTCCCAGCCGGACCTCATTTTGTTGGACGAGCCCACCAACCACCTGGACGCCGAGACCGTCGCCTGGCTTGAAAACCACCTGAGGGAGTATCCCGGCGCGATCCTCATCGTCACCCACGATCGCTACTTCCTGGACAATGTCACCGGCTGGATCCTTGAGCTCGACCGTGGTCGCGGCATTCCCTACGAGGGCAACTATTCCGCCTATCTTGAGAAAAAGGCCAAGCGCCTTTCCCAGGAAGGGCGCGAAGCTGCCGCCGAACAGCGCGCCTTGTCCCGTGAGCGCGAATGGATCCAGTCCTCCCCGCGGGCACGGCAGACGAAGTCCAAAGCGCGCATCCAGGCCTATGAGGAGCTGTTGCAGCGCAACGAGGAGCGCGTGCGTTCGGGCGAAGCGCAGATCGTCATCCCCGCAGGCCCGCGCCTTGGCGACACGGTGATTGACGTTGAGGGTCTGAAGAAGTCCTTCGGCGACAAGATGCTTGTGGAGGACCTCTCTTTCCGCCTCCCGCCAGGCGGCATTGTGGGCATCATCGGCCCCAACGGCGCCGGTAAAACGACGCTGTTCAACATGCTGACGGGCAAGGAAAACCCAGACGATGGCGCCGTGAAGGTGGGCGACACCGTGGTGCTGGGCTATGTCGACCAGTCCCGCGACAGCCTTGATGGAAAAAAGTCCGTCTGGGAGGAGATCTCCGGCGGAAACGACGTCATCGAGCTTGGCAAGCGGGAGGTGAACAGCCGCGCCTATGTGGGCTCGTTCAACTTTAAAGGCGGCGATCAGCAGCAGAAGGTGGGCAACCTTTCAGGTGGGCAGCGCAACCGTGTGCACCTGGCCAAGATGCTGAAGTCAGGCGCCAACGTCCTCCTGCTCGATGAGCCCACCAACGACCTCGACACAGAAACGTTGGCCGCCCTTGAGGACGCGCTGGAGGATTTTGCAGGCTGCGCCGTGGTCATCAGCCACGATCGCTTCTTCCTGGACCGCCTCGCCACTCACATACTCGCCTTTGAGGGCGACAGCCATGTGGAATGGTTCGAGGGCAATTTCCAAGCCTACGAGGAAGACAAAAAGCGCCGCCTCGGCCCCGACGCCATCGTCCCCCGCCGGGTGAAGTACAAGCGTCTGACGCGGTAGGCGTCTCACAAGCCGGGTGGCACAGAGCCGAGGGGTCACGTCATCACGATGAAGTCCTTCGCGCTTTGGACTGCTGGAGTCATCTTGGTGGCCGTGGTGGCGCTTGAACTTGTGGCCCGCTTCGCCTTCGGTCTTGGGGCACCGCCACTGTCGGTGGCGCACGAGACCATTGAGTACATGTTCAAGCCGAACCAGGACGTCATGCGGTTCGGGAATCGCCAAGTCTACAACGCCTACGGCATGCGATCCGGCCCCGTGGGCGACGCAAACCGCTGGATCCTTGCCATCGGTGACGAAGTGGTGAACGGGGGCAACCTCACCGATCAAGACGACCTTGCAACGACGCAGCTTGCCAAGGACTTTGCCACCGTCGGCGTTTTTGTCGGCAACGTGAGTGCCAACGGTTGGGGACTTTCCAACGCGTTGGCATGGGTTGAAGAGCACGACTTTCCCAAGGTCGAAACGGCCGTCGTCGTCGCCCACACACTGAGTGTATTCGACTTCCCGCAGCTTGGGCCTCTCGATCCGGACACCCATCCGACAGAGCCGCCACTCTCTGCGGCTGCGGAGTTTGTCTCTCGCTATGTGGTGCCGCGTCTGGATTTGGTGTGGCAATCCGAGCGAGAAGGGGCACCTTTGGTGCTTGTAACCGACTATTCCATGCACCTCGATGCCACACGGTCTTTCAACGACCTAATGACCGTGTTTGCGAGGAGATACATCAAGACATGCATCGTGCTCCACCCGCTTCGTGCTGAGTTTTTGTCAGGCGATCCCGGTGCACACCTGTTCACGTCGTTGGCCGAGACCCGCAAAGTGCCGGTGGTGATGAATTTTGGTGCCGATGTTGCACGAACGCCTGAAGCGGCCGACAGATTTTATCGCGACAGACTCAACATTACCCCTGACGGTCAGGCGGAGCTTGCAAAGGCTCTCGCTGCCTGCATCGACGCAGCAAGTGTTCCGAGTGCCAGTCCCTAGAAAAGAGGGCGATAGGCGATGCTTGCATAATAGGGCCCACAGGCGGCATTGTGTGAGATTATGGCGCCGCGGCGCACTGTGCCCTGCGGCAGCTTGGATTTTGCCGCACATGAGGCGCAGTCATGATCGCGCGTTTGTTTTGCCTTTTGGCCCTCACCGCCCTGCTGGTGGCTCCATCCCCCACCCGTGCCGATGATTTCGACGAGGTCTTCGCCAACACGCTGAGGGACCTTTTCATCAACCTATCCTGCCGCAGCCCCGATGGGCGCACGGACGTGATGTTCGTTGGCATTGCCATGGACAACCCCACCATGTCGAAGGCGGTGAGGGATGACATCAACAGCCGCGCCTTCCGCGCGGTGAACACCCTTGGCGAGTTTCGGGCGAACTTCCTTGAAGGCATGAACCTCATCGCCACCCTTGCCGCAGGGCGCGACGCTGGCGTTGCCATCCGCCGTGCCCTTGCCGAACGGCATAAGGCGCCCGTCATCATCTTCATCCAGGCGCGTCGGCCCGCACCCAATGTGGTGGCGCTGCGGGTGGAGGCGAGCTGCCAGGAGGAGGCGGGCGCTGGCTACGTCAACACACAGCAGGCGACCCTTTTCGTAGACGTCGACACGCTAGACCCGGTGGACCGCCCCAAAGACCTCGACCTCATGACCCTTCAAGGGGCGCTGACACTCGAAATGACGCGCCTTGGCCGCCTGAAGCTGGCCCAATCCGTCGACCTTGAGGTGGACAGCAGCCTGAGCGGCATATGCAGCCTTCCCCGCGAGGTGGAGTTTGTTGGCAAGTCCGTCCTGTCCAACATCCGATTGAGCCGCGACACGCTCTCAGGGCCTCTCTCCACGGACGAGTTGGTGCTGAAGCTCCAGGTCTGGTCGTCGGATATTGCGCCCTCGGTGGTCTCACTCGGCTTCACGTTGGACAGGGACGGGCAAACCCTGGCGAGCACGCAGCGGCGCATCATCGTCGACCCGTCGCTTCTCGCAGGGTGCACCTCGCAAATCAGTTCCGCCGCCTCTCAAGCTGACGAAGAGCGCAAAGAACGCTTGGCAGCCATTGCCGAGCGTGAAGCGCAGCTGGCGCGTTTGCTGGAGGAAACCCAGCGCAAGCTCGACGAAATGGAGGCGCGCAAACAGGCGCTTCGTGAGGCGGAGTTGAGGCAGGAGAAGGAGCGGGAGGCTGAGCGCACGCGCGAGCTTGAGGAAGCTTTGCGCCGGGAGCGTGAGCAGCGCGAGGCTGCCGAGGAGCGTGAGCGCGCCTACCGCGACCGCCTTGTGGATGAGCGCGACAGGAGAGCGCCGCCAGCCGCCGTTGCCGCGGTCCAGCCCCGGCAAACCTACCACTTTGTTACCAACCTCAATCCGCGCGGCGACAACTGGCTGGCGCTGCGCCGTCGACCCTCCACGCGCACCGGCGGGCGCCTTGCAAAACTTGGTCCCAACACGTTGTTGGTGGCGACGGGGCGACGCTCCGGCCGGTGGATGGAGGTGGACGTGCCGTCCCAACCGCCAGGCGCCCAAAGAGGCTGGGTGTTCGACGCCTACGTGGGGTGCTGCCGTTAGTCAGTTCCCCGCGCCTCAGCTCACGAACTGATAGGGCGTCACGGACCGTCGCGTCACATCCATTACGAGCTTTCCCGTCAGCGGCGGGAAGGCGCGCCAGTTGCAGTTCTCGCGCTTGCACAGGCGGCAGTTGACGCCGATGGGGGAGACGGCGTGGGCCCGCGAGCGCGGGTTGAGGTCAAAGCCGTCGGCATAGACCAGGCGGCCTGCATGGGCGATTTCTGCGCCAAGTCCCACCACAAGGTCTTGGCCTGGCACGTGGGCGCCTGCGCCGGGCCGCTCGACCGTGCGCGCGATAGTGAGGAACGTCTGGCCCTCAGGCAAGGCGGCAAGGTCCACCACCACGCGGCCTGGCGTGCGGAACGCTTCATACAGCCGCCAGCGCGGACAAGTGCCGCCTGAACGGGCAAACGGAAACACCCCCCCGCCGAATCGCTTTGAGATGTTGCCGGCGCGGTCGACACGGATCATGAAAACGGGCACCCCCCGCGCGCCAGGCTTGCGCAAGGTTGTGAGGCGATGGGCCACCTGCTCGAACGAGGCACCAAAACGGCTCGACAGGATTTCCACGTCATAGCGCAGCCGTTCGGCTGCCTCTTGAAACCGGTCGTAGGGAAACATGATGGCGCCGGCCAGGTAGTTCGCCAGCGTCAGGCGGTAAATGCCGCGCGAGGAATCGGACGTCAGCCGCGGGTCGCTGGACATGGCGCGGGTCAACTCCCCCGCCTCAAGCTGGCCGACCAACTGCGCCACCTGGAATGTGCGGCCGGACGGCGCCAAGAGCTCCGACAACAGCAGGCGTTTTCTGTGCCTGTCATAGCGGCGCAGCAGGCCTTGCATCACGTCATAGGGCATGATCTGCACGTCGATGCCGTGGACGTTCATGAGGTGGTTCACGAGGCTGGCCGTCAGCGCCTGGGGAAGGTCCAGGCGAATGTTGGCACGCTTGGCAAGGTCTTCGGCCACCTGCTCCAGTTCGCCGTAATAGTTGTCGTGGGACTGGAGAGCCTCGCGCGCCTCCTCCACCGCCGAATGACCGATATTGCCGCCAAAAGGCACACCCTCTGAGGCATTTTCGGCGAGCGCTTCGGCGTCTTCGCGGGCCTGGCGGTAGGCTTCGTGGAGGCGGATCACCGCGTCGGCCACCCGCGGGAACATTTCCGCCATTTCCTTCAGATCGCTGGTGGCAAGGTCGGCCCCTGCCACCACGGGATCGGCCGCCACCTCCTGCAGTGTGAGGAGGACGCCGCCATCGGCCGAAGGGGCAAGGCTGCGCACATCAATATCGTAGGTGTCGGCAAGGCGAAGGATGAGCTGTGCGGTCAGCGGGCGCTGGTTGCGTTCAATCAGCGTCAGGTAGCTGGCGGAAATCTCAAGGCCCTCAGCCATCTGCGCCTGTGTCAGGTTCAGCCCGCGCCGCAGCTTGCGGATCTGCGGGCCGAGAAAGAGCTTCCGTCTGGCAGAGCTGTCAGACATGACAAAAGTCACAATGTGACACGCTGTATCGCTTTTCAGTCATACAACTCAACTCTTTTGATTCACGACAGGAATAGACCTTCCTGACCAATTCAGGCTTCTTAAGCGGGCTTTGTCCTAGGCCGTCAAGGCCGAGCTGTTCAAGAAAGTCACCACCATGACAACGTTCAACGATCTCGTCCCCTCCGCAGCGCAAGACCGCTTCGACGGGATCAATCGCGTCCACAGTGCCGAGGAGGCCCGCCGCCTGCGTGGCTCGGTCAACATCCGCCACACCCTTGCAGAGCGCGGCGCCAACAGGCTGTGGGAGCTTTTGCACGAGGAGCCCTACATTAACGCGCTTGGCGCGGTGACGGGCAATCAGGCCGTGCAGATGGTGCGCGCCGGCCTCAAAGCCATCTACCTGTCAGGCTGGCAGGTGGCGGCGGACGCCAACACGGCCTCCCAAACCTATCCCGATCAGTCGCTCTACCCGGCCAACGCAGGGCCTGAGCTTGCCAAGCGTATCAACCGTGCCCTGATGCGGGCCGATCAGGTGGAGTGTGCTGAAGGCGGCGCGACGCGGGACTGGTTTGCCCCCATCGTTGCCGACGCCGAGGCAGGGTTCGGCGGCCCCCTCAACTGCTTTGAGCTGATGAAGGCCTACATCGAAGCCGGCGCTTCTGGCGTCCACTTCGAGGACCAGCTGGCGTCAGAGAAAAAGTGCGGGCACCTTGGCGGCAAGGTGCTGATTCCCACCTCCGCCCACGAGCGCAATCTCAACGCCGCGCGCCTTGCTGCGGACGTGATGGGCACGCCCACCATCGTCCTGTGCCGCACGGACGCCCAGTCCGCCCGCCTCATCACCTCCGATGTGGACGAGCGCGACAAGCCCTTCATCGACTATGACGCCGGCCGCACGCCCGAGGGCTTCTATCGCCTCAAAGAGGGCATGGGGATCGAGCATTGCATTGCCCGCGGCCTTGCCTTTGCCGACAAGTCCGACCTCATCTGGTGGGAGACGTCGACGCCCGATCTTGACGATGCGCGCCGTTTTGCCGAGGCGATCCACAAGGAGTTTCCGGGCAAGATGCTGTCCTACAACTGCTCGCCCTCCTTCAACTGGCGCAAGAATATCGACGAGGCCACCATCGCCGCCTTCCAGCGCGAGCTTGGGGCCATGGGCTACAAGTTCCAGTTTGTGACGCTGGCGGGCTTCCACGCCCTCAATCACTCCATGTTCCAGCTGGCCCGCGGTTACGCCCAAACCGGCATGGCGGCCTACTCCGCCCTGCAAGAGGACGAGTTTGCCGCCGAGGTGGACGGCTACACGGCAACCCGCCACCAGCGCGAAGTGGGGACAGGCTACTTCGACGCCGTCTCCCTTGCCCTCACAGGCGGCACGTCCTCAACGACGGCCATGTCCGCCTCCACCGAGACCGACCAGTTCGACACCGCCGACGAGACCGACCCGACCATCATGGAAGCGGCTGAGTAAGCCACAGCGTCCCTGGAGACATGACAATGAACACCATTCCCCAAACCCTTCAGCCCGCAACGCCCACCGCCGCCACCATCGATGTCGTGCGCGCCCTGCCGCGCCGTGTGATCGGCTTTGGAACGCGCATCGAAACTGGCATGCCCCTTGAGGCGCTGCGTATCTCGCTGGAGGACATGGCCGCCCAGAGCGCCTTCACCCTCGGCGCCATGACCGAGGAGAACGCCGGTGCCGAAGGCGGCGGCCGCTTCGTTGCGGTGGAGTTCCACCTCAAAGCGCGCCGCGGCACCGTGGGCGACCCGCAGATCTTCGCCCTCCTGCGTGAGATTGCCAGCCGTCATCGCTGGAATGGCATGGAAAAGCGCGTCGAACGCTAAAACGAGGTTTCTCGGCCGGGACGCACGTCTCGGCCGCGCCCTCTCTTTGCGAACGTCCTTCGGGGGGCCCGCAAAGACTTGATGCACGTTCGGAATGGACAGCCGTTTGGCGTCCGCATCAAGGTGGCAACTTGTGCCGCTGGGCTGAGCCTGGCGGCACTTTTTTCCTGGCGCCGGTCAGTCGCCTTGGTCGCGGGCTGCCTCCAGGCCGGCGCGGGCCAGTTCGTCAGCGCGCTCGTTTTCAGGGTGGCCTGCGTGCCCCTTCACCCAATGCCAGGACACATCGTAGGTCTTGATGAGTTCGGCGAGGGCGCGCCACAGGTCGTCGTTCTTCACAGGTTTTTTCGCCGCGGTACGCCAGCCGTTGGCCTGCCAGCGGGGGAGCCACTCCGTCACGCCTTGGCGCAAATACTGGCTGTCAGTGTGAACGTCGATGGGAACGGGGCGCTTCATGGCCTCCAGCGCGCGGATAGCGGCAGTCAGTTCCATGCGATTGTTGGTGGTGTCCGCCTCGCCGCCCTTCAGTTCTTTGGTGCGGCCCTTGTAGCGCAAGATCGCGCCCCAGCCGCCCGGGCCAGGATTGCCCGAGCAGGCACCGTCGGTGAAAATCTCCACCCGATCGGCCGATGATGTGTCGGAGGGCATGATGCGCTCTTCAAGTTGGGTGTCGGCCTCAGCTAGTGATCACCAAGGCCGTAGGCGGAGGGGCCGGACAGGGTTCTATGGAACCGCAGGCGTTCAAGATAGGGCCGCGGATCCTTCGGCGTAACCAGCGCGCCTTCAGGCACCCTCAGCCAATCGTGCAGGCGGGTTAACAGAAAGCGCAGCGCGGCGCCCCGGCACAACAGGGGGAGGGCCGTGCGCTCAGCCTCGCTCAAAGGCCGGGCAGCATCGTAGGCCCGCGTCAGCGCCCGCGCCTTGGTGACGTTGAAGGCGCCGTCATCCTCAAAGCACCAGGCGTTGATGCATACGGCAAGGTCGTAGGCGATGAGGTCGTTGCAGGCGAAATAAAAGTCGATGATGCCCGACAGGGCTCGCCCCACGAAGAAGGCGTTGTCGGGAAAAAGGTCGGCGTGAATGATTCCCTGCGGCAGGTCGTGCGGCCAGTGGGCTTCAATGTGGTCAAGCTCGGCATCGACCGCGTCCGTCAGGCCTTTGCGCACCGTGTCGGCAAGGTGGCGCGATTGTTCAAACAATGGCCGCCACGCGTCCGGCCCGAGGGCGTTGCGGCGCTGAAGCTCAAACCCTGCGGCGGTGTCGTGGAGGACGGCAAGCCCTCTGCCGATCTCGGCGCAATGGGTGGGGCCTGGCCGGCGCGATGCCATGCCATCCAAGAAGGTGACGAGGGCGGCAGGGCGCCCTGCAACGGTTGCAAGCATCGTCCCGTCCGCCCGCGCCACAGGGCGGGGGGAAGGGAGGCCTGCACGGGCACAGTGCTGCATGAGGCCGAGGAAAAAGGGGAGGTCACCCGCATCCACCCTTTGCTCATAAAGGGTGAGGATGAAGGTGCCTTCGGTGGTGCGCACCAGGTAGTTGGTGTTTTCCACCCCTTCGGCGATGCCTTTGGCAGACAGAAGGTCGCCCACGTCATAGGTGGCGAGGAAGGCGCTCAGTTCGCAGTCATCGACCGCGGTATAGACGGCCACGTGTCAGCTCGCTGCGGCAGCGCTCTTGGAGGGCGGTGTCAGCGGCTCACGAAGGATGCGCGGAAGGGCGAACTCCACGGTCTCTTCTGCCGTGCGCGCCGTTTCCATCTTCAAGGTGAAGCGGGTTGAAAAGGCTTCCAGCACCTCTTCCACAAGGGCTTCGGGGGCGGAGGCCCCTGCGGTCACCCCAAGGGTCTTCACATTGTCGTAAGCGGCAAGGTCCACCTCGGCGGCGCGCTGGATCAGCGTGGCCCGTGGGCACCCTGCCGACAGTGCCACTTCCCGCAGGCGCTGGGAGTTGGAGGAGTTCGGCGCGCCGACAATGATCATCGCATCGCAATCGCCCGCAATGAACTTGACCGCTTCCTGACGGTTGGTTGTCGCGTAGCAGATGTCTTCCTTATGGGGGCCGATGATGGTGGGGAAGCGCTCCGACAGGGCTGCGACAATCTCTCGCGTGTCGTCCACCGACAGCGTGGTCTGGCTGATCCAAGCCAGATTGTCAGGGTCCTTCGGCTGGAGCGCGTTCACGTCCCGCACCGTCTCGATCAATTTCACAGCACCTTCGGGGAGCTGACCCATGGTGCCCACCACCTCGGGGTGGCCAGCGTGACCGATGAGGAGAATGTCGCGCCCGCGCTTGAAATGGAGCTGCGCTTCCTTGTGCACCTTGGAGACGAGGGGGCAGGTGGCATCCAGATAAAAGAAGTTCCGCGACTTCGCGTCGTCCTTTACGTCCTTGGGAACGCCGTGGGCGGAAAACACCACAGGCCGATCATTGTCGGGGATCTCTTCCAGCTCCTCGACGAAGACGGCGCCCTTTTCCTCCAGAGACGACACAACGAATCGGTTATGCACGATCTCGTGGCGGACGTAGACGGGAGCACCGTAGCGCTGTAGCGCGATCTCGACGATCTGAATGGCGCGGTCGACGCCTGCGCAAAAGCCTCGCGGCGCGCACAGGATGACGCGCATGTCTGGTCGCTGCGGTGTCACCCACGTCCTCCGCATTGCAATCGGTTCACCTCAGTCATAGAGGTGCGCGCGTGTGTGAAGTCAAGGATGGCCAAGCCAATGGTTGTGAGTCTGGTTCGGCAAAGTGTGGATCGTGCGCGTGCCGGCGTACGCCGTGTGCCCGCAGCACTCGTTTTCGGGGGCGCTTTGGCGTTGACCGTTGCCGCGTGTGGGACCGATTCCACATCGCCCTCAACAGGCAGCGTGACGCAGTTTTTTCGAGGGTCGACGCAAACCCCCGAGAGCACGGCGGCGAACGCGGGCACCACGGCGGCGGAGACGATCACCCTTGGCTGCCCTGCCGTCTCGATCCTGCCTGATACTGAATCGCTGCGACGCCTTGACGCCAGTGGCGACGAGGAGGCCCTGCGCTGGCAGGCCAGCATCACCAAGACCGCCCGCGAGTGCACCAAGATCTCCGACGGTGTGTCCATCCGCGTCGGCGTGGCGGGCCGCGTGGTGGAAGGGGTGAAAGGGGCGCCCGACCAGGTGGAGCTTCCTTTGAGGATTGCCGTGCGCGAAGGGGGCGAGGTCACCTACAGCCGCCTTCACAATGTGCAGGTGTCGCTTGCCGGTGCCGCCTCCCAGTCCTGGGCGTTCGTGGATGACACTGTGAAGGTGGACAACCCCGGCCGGGCGGAGATCATCGTCGGCTTCGACGGCGGGTGAGGGCAGCCGCCCACAGACCATCGCGCCTGCCGGGTTGACAGGGGTGGCGCGGTCCTTAGGGTTTCACATGCGCGGGAGAGATCGCCGGTCACGGCGGCGCCGAAGGAGCAACGGCCCGGAAACTCTCAGGCAAAAGGACCGCGCAAGGGACTGCATTCTGGAAAGCGGCGGCACGGTTTCTTGCCGCCCACCGAAGGAGTAGCCGCGGACCTGTCTGCGGGAAATCTCTCAGGTTTACGGACAGAAGGGCGCAGACGGTCAATGACGGCCGGCTGTCGCATCTTGTGCCCACCTGAGGAGAGTGTGTGTCCATCCCCGCCCCGAAAGTCCCGTCATGAGCGCGCCTGGCGAAGGCCGCAAGACGCCGCTTTATGACGCGCACGTTGCGGCAGGCGCGCGCATGGTACCCTTCGCCGGCTACCAGATGCCCGTTCAATTCGCCGGCATTTTGGCCGAGCACACGGCGACCCGCACCAGCGCCGGCCTGTTCGACGTCTCCCACATGGGCCAGATCCTCCTGGCCGAGGCCGAAGGGGGCGCTGCTGCGGTCTGGCTGGAGCGGCTGACACCGTCCGACATCAAAGGCCTTGGCGAGGGACGCGCCCGCTACACCGTCTTCACCAACGACGACGGCGGTGTGATCGACGATCTCATCATCACGCGCGTCCCGGGCGGCTACCGCCTTGTGGTGAACGGTGCCCGCAAGGACCATGTTGCTGCCCACCTCAGCGCACACGCCGACCCTCATGTGACGGTGACGCATCTGGACCGCGCCTTGATTGCCCTTCAAGGCCCCTTGGCCGAGGCAGTGCTTTCCCCCCATGTGGATGCGGCCCTTACCGATCTCACCTTCATGACCGCCATGAAAGCCAAGGCATTCGGCGGCGAGGCGCTGGTCTCACGCTGCGGCTACACAGGCGAGGACGGCTTTGAGGTCTCCCTCGACAACGCCCGCGTGGTGGATGCTTGGAACACGCTGACGGCTGATGCGCGTGTGTCGCCTGTGGGGCTTGGCGCGCGCGACACGCTGCGGCTTGAATCGGGCCTTTGCCTTTATGGCCAGGACCTTGATGAGACGATCTCGCCCATCGAAGCCGGCCTTCAGTGGGTCGTTGCCAAACGGCGGCGGGCGGAGGGCGGCTTTCTTGGGGCGGAGCGCATCCTGAAGGAGCTTGCCGAGGGGCCGGCTCGAAAGCGCGTCGGCTTGTCCGTAGAAGGCCGCGTGCCGGCCCGGGCGGGGGCTGCTTTGATGGATGGCGAGGTGGAGGTGGGCATCGTCACCTCAGGCGGTTTTGCACCCACGGTCGGCGCGCCCATCGCCATGGGCTACGTGGCGCCGGACAAAGCCGCACCTGGCACGGCACTTGATGCTCTCGTGCGCGGCAAGCGGCTCCCCGCCGTCGTCACAGCGCTCCCCTTCGTGCCGCAAAATACAAAGCGAAAAGGCCTCACATGAAACACTTCACCAAAGACCACGAGTGGGTGGACATAACTGATGGCGTGGCAACGGTGGGCATCACCGATCATGCGCAGGACCAGCTTGGCGACATCACCTTCGTCGAACTGCCTGAGGTGGGGCGTAGCCTGAAGAAGGGTGATGCCTTCGCCGTTGTGGAGAGCGTGAAGGCCGCGTCCGACGTTTACGCCCCCCTCGACGGCGAGGTGGTGGAGGTGAACGGCGCCATCGACGAGAACCCTGCGCTGGTCAACGAAGAGGCCGAAACGGGCGGCTGGTTCGCCAAGATCAAGCTCGCAGCCGATCCGTCAGATGGTGATCTGATGGATGCCGACGCCTACCAAGACTTCTTGAAGACCGTCAGCTGAGCCGACCCATGTACCCGCGTCTTGCCACCCGCGCGCTGATTGTGGAGGAGGGTCGTCTCCTCCTCGTCAACGCCTACGCCGACGGCAAGAGCGACCTTTGGTGCGCCCCTGGCGGCGGCGTCGAGGCAGGATCGGACATTCCCTCCAACCTCAAGCGCGAGGTCTATGAGGAGACGGGGCTGACGATCAGCGTCGGCGGTCTGGTCCTCTTGTCGGAGTTTCACGACCCTTCGTCGGACTTTCACCAGGTGGATCTGTTCTTTCGCGCCCGGATCGAAGGCGGTCGGCTCGACGGGGCCTGGATGGACCCTGACGCCATCGTCACAGAGCGGCAGTTCTTCTCTCGCGCCGAGATGGGCGCGATCCGCTTCAAACCCACAAGCCTGCCTCAGATCGCCTTCGGGACCGATGCAGGCATCCACTACGACGCACTGGAGCCCATCGTTGTCTAAGGACCACCATTCAGTGCCCTGCGTTGCGCCTGCAAAGGCGCCGTTATCGGGGGAGAGTTGATGCGCTACCATCCTTTAAAGGAGGACGACCGCGCTCTCATGCTGCGCGCAGTGGGGGTGGGGGCGGTCAATGACCTCTTCAGCGATGTGCCGAACGCCCACCTTCTGGACGGCGTCGAAGGCCTCCCCGATGGCCTGTCGGAATTGGCGGTGGAGCGGGCGATGGCCCGCCTTGCAGGCGCCAGCACGCCGGCAGGGTCGACGGCATTTTTCGTGGGTGCGGGCGCTTATCGCCACCATGTGCCGGCAAGCGTCGACCATCTGATCCAGCGTTCTGAGTTTCTCACCTCCTACACCCCCTACCAGGCTGAGATCAGCCAGGGGACGCTGCAGGTCCTGTTCGAGTTTCAGACGCAGGTGGCGCGATTGACGGGCATGGAGGTCGCGAACGCCTCCATGTACGACGGCTCCACCGCTGCCGCCGAGGCGGTGACGATGGCGGGGCGCATCACCCGTCGCAAACGCGCGATCCTGGCAGGGGGCCTTCACCCCCACTATCGCGAGGTGATTGCCACCATCGCAACCGGGATGGAGATCACCTCCCTTGCCGCCGACCCCGAGGGCCGAGAGACGGTGCCTGACATCAGCGAGGACGTGGCCTGCGTTGTCGTCCAATCGCCGAGCTTTTATGGCCACCTGGTGGACCTTCAGCCCCTCGTTGAAGCGGCGCACAAGGCGGGGGCGCTCGTGGTCTCGGTCTTTACGGAGGCTGTGGCGTTGGGGGCGATCGAGCCGCCAGGCGCCTATGGGGCCGACATTGTGGTGGGTGAGGGCCAGTCCATCGGCAATGCCCTCAATTTCGGCGGGCCGTACGTGGGCCTTTTCGCCACCCGCAAGAAACATCTGCGGCAAATGCCGGGCCGCCTTGCCGGCGAGACGGTGGATGCCGATGGCCGGCGCGGCTTCGTGCTGACGCTCAGCACGCGCGAGCAGCACATCAGGCGCGACAAAGCCACCTCCAACATCTGCACCAATTCGGGGCTTTGTGCGCTGGCCTTCACCATCCACATGACGCTTCTTGGCGGGGCGGGCCTGTCGCGCCTTGCAACGGCGAATCACGCCCGTGCCGTTGCCCTTGCCGATGCGCTGGCCGCTGTCCCTGGCGTCAGCGTCCTGAATGAGACCTTCTTCAACGAGTTCACCATCCGTATCAAAGGCGATGCGCGCGATGTGGTGGAAGCCCTTGCCGACCGTGGCGTGATGGCGGGCGTGCCGGCGGTCCGTCTCGACCCCGACGCGCCGCCGGACCTCATCGTGACGGCGGCGACGGAGCTCACCACCCAAGACGATATCGCCACCTACGCCAAAGCCCTTGGAGACGTCCTATGACCTTCACTGGCAACAAAGCCCTTGCCATCGAAGAGCCGTTGATCTTCGAGGTGGGCCGCAACGAGGACACGGGTGTCGATGTGGAAACGCCACCCGCCTTCAGGCCGCGACTAGGCGCTCAGGCGCGGGTGACACCCATCGATCTGCCAGGCCTTACTGAGCCTGAGACCATGCGCCATTATGTGCGCCTGTCGCGGCAGAACTATGCGATCGACCTAGGGCTCTACCCTCTCGGTTCGTGCACCATGAAGCACAACCCGCGCCTCAACGAGAAGGTGGCGCGGTTTCCCGGCTTTGCCGACATCCACCCCCTGCAGCCCCTATCCACCGTGGAAGGCGCGCGCCGGGTGATGACACAGCTCTCCCACTGGCTGTGCACGCTGACGGGGATGGCGGCCGTTGCCCTCTCTCCCAAGGCAGGCGCCCAGGGCGAGCTTGCGGGGATGATGGCGATCCGCGCCGCCCTTGCAGCGAGAGGCGAGGACCGCTCCGTGGTGCTTGTTCCAGAATCCGCCCACGGCACCAACCCAGCGACAGCCGCAGCGCTCGGCTATCGCGTGGAATCCATCGAGGCGCGTGAGGATGGGACGGTGGCCGTCGAAGCGGTGACCGAAAAGCTGTCTGACGATGTGGCGGCCATCATGCTCACCAACCCCAACACCTGCGGGTTGTTCGAGCCTGAGGTGGCGGCCATTGCGGATGCTGTGCACGAGGCCGGTGCGTACTTTTATGGCGACGGGGCAAACTTCAACGCCATCGTCGGTAAGGTGCGCCCTGGCGATCTCGGCGTTGATGCCATGCACATCAACCTTCACAAGACGTTTTCCACCCCCCATGGCGGCGGTGGGCCCGGGGCAGGACCCGTGGTCCTGTCGGACCGCCTTGCCCCTTTCGCGCCAGTTCCATTCCTGCGCGCCGACGGCGCGTTGGTGGAGAACGCCTCAGATGCCGGGCCGGACGAGCACCCGTTCGGCAGGCTATGCGCCTTCCATGGCCAGATGGGCATGTACGTGCGGGCGCTCACCTACATTTTGAGCCACGGCGGCAACGGTCTGCGCCAGGCCTCGGAAGATGCCGTCCTTGCCGCCAACTACGTGAAGGCGCAGCTCGGCGACGTCATGAGCGTCTCCTTCCCGGACCGCCCTGCCATGCACGAGGTGTTGTTCGACGAGCGCTTCTTGAAAGGCACTGGCGTCCACACCCTCGATTTTGCCAAGGCGATGATCGATGAGGGTTTTCACCCCATGACCATGTATTTCCCGCTCGTGGTGCCGGGGGCGATGCTGATCGAGCCGACGGAATCTGAATCCCTTGCCTCGCTCGACCTTTTCATCGCCTCCATGCGCGACCTTGTGCGTGCCGCCAAGGACGGGGATACCGCGCGCTTTCTGGAGGCGCCGCGCCACGCCCCGCGCAGCCGGCTTGACGAAACGCGAGCGGCACGGAAGCCTGTCCTCACCTACGAGGCGCCAGAGCCTTTCAAGGAGGCTGCGCAGTAGGCGAAAGCGGGGCGCGTTGCCACATCCGGTCGACATTTGCCGGCATTGGCGTATCTGTGCGCCCATGATGACCGAGCGCATGAGAGACCGTTTGAGCCGCAGCCCCCGTCCGCCTGCCACCTCCGCCCTCATCACAGGAGCAACGGGGGGAATTGGCGAGGCCTTTGCCCGCGCCCTCCCGCCAGAGACCGCCCTTGTGCTGACAGGGCGGGACGAGACCAAGCTTCACACCCTTGCCGCAGAGATCGGCCCGCGTGCCACCACGGTGGTCGCCGACATTGCAACGCCTGAGGGGATGACGAGCATTGTGGATGCGGCCGAGCGCGAGGGCGTCGACCTTGTCATCAACAATGCTGGCCTTGGGGAATATGGCGCCTTCCTCGACACCGACTTCGAGCGGCACAGGACGACGGTGCGGGTTAACGTGGAGGCGGCGATCGAGCTGATCCACCGCCTGGTACCTGGCCTCATCCGCCGGGCGGAGCTTAGCGATCAACGCGCAGGCCTCATCAACATGGCCTCTGCGACGGCGTTCTACCCTGTGCCGACCTTTGCCACCTATGCGGCCTCCAAGGCGTTCCTGCTGTCGTTCACAGAGTCCCTTGCCGCTGAGCTTTCGCGCGAGCCCATCGACATTCTGGTGGCCTGCCCTGGCGCCGTGCGAACAGGCTTTGGCTCGCGCGCAGGATATTCGGGCGGTGCGATCCCAGGTGCGATGTCGGCCGACAAGGCGGCGAACGCCACACTTTCGGCCCTTGGCAAGCAGACGACGGTGGTGATCGGCCCTGCGTCCGCCGCGGCCTTTACCCCCGTCGCGCGGGCGCGCTCACTGTTCGGCCAGGCTTTCATGTCCGCCGCGCGCGTGATGGACAGGGTGGGCGGGCGTGACTGATCTCATCGTCTACTACGATGAGAGCTGCCCGTTGTGCCGTCGGGAGATTGCATTTTACCGCGGCCGCACCGAGGCGGACTTCGTGGACGTGTCGGACCCGGGCAACGCCCCTGATGACCTCAGCCCCGAGGCGGCAATGGCGCGCTTTCACGTGCGTGAGGACGGAGCGCTCCTTTCGGGTGCTGCCGCCTTCGCCGCCCTGTGGCGCCGCACCAAGGGGATGAGGCTGTTGGGCAAGATCGCGGCGCTGCCTGGGATTGCAACGGTGCTTGAGTGGGGCTATCGCGCGTTCTTGACTGTGCGCCCCCGGCTTCAGGCCTTCATGGGGCGCAAGGCGTGTCCTGTGGACGGATGCCGGTGATGGCAGACCCTTTGCAAGGCGCCGATCCTGGAGCCGATGTGATGGATGAGCCGCACCACCCACCCCACTATGACGATCTCGCCGCGGTGGAGGAGACCGCCTGGAACATGATGGAGGAGGCCGTCGCCAACAGGCGCGCTGCCTTCCACCAGGTGACGGTGGCAAACCTTGGCACCGACGGTGAGGCGGAGGCCCGTACCGTTGTGCTGCGCGGCGCCGACCGAAATGCCAAGACCGTGCGCTTCCACACCGATCGCCGGTCCGGGAAGTTTGCGGCGCTCAGCGCCCATCCCCGTGCCAGCATCCACCTTTATGACCATGCCGCGAAAGTGCAGATCCGCTTGCGCGGCACGGCAGCGCTCCATACCTCTGACGCCTTGGCCGAAGGATTGTGGTCGGCCATGCGTGACATGAGCAAGGTGTGCTATCGCCAACCCGTAGGGCCCGGCGCTCCCATCGCCTCGCCTCTCGCGGCCATAGCCGACGGACTCCTTGCCGATGCGGACGGATTTGCCAATTTCGTTGCAGTCGTGGTGCACGTTCACGAGTTGGAGTGGCTTTATCTGGCAGCCCGCGGGCATCGACGGGCCCTTGTGGACTATCACGGCGGCGCCTTACCGCGTTGGCTGGCGCCGTGACCGACAGCTTGTCTCGCACCTGATTTGAGATTGTGGAGGAGTTTATGCGTTCCAACGCAAACGCGGGCGTTTTGGCCAAGGCGGTTTGGGGGCACACCCTCATGGCCCTCGCCATAGTGGTGGCGCTCGCAGGCGTGTCGGCAAAGGCACAGGCTGAGTCACTCCAGTGGGCCGCCAAGCCTTTGGTCGGGCTTGAGGGGGAAACGGTGGATGGTGCAGCGTTTGCCGGCAGGGTGGTGCTCCTGGTCAACACGGCCTCCCGATGCGCCTTCACCCCGCAGTATGAAGCGCTGGAGGCGCTGTGGGATCGTTATCGCGACACCGGGCTGACCGTCCTTGCCGTCCCCTCCAACGACTTTGGCGGGCAGGAACCCGGTACGAATGACGAGATCGCCGCCTTTTGCTCCTCCACCTATGGCGTGTCTTTTCCGATGCTGGAAAAGGCCCCTGTGACAGGTCCTGCAGCCCATCCCCTGTTTGCCTGGGCGCGGCAGGTGGGCGGGCGCGAGGCGGTTCCTGCCTGGAACTTCCACAAGGTGTTGATCGGCCGCGATGGGCGCCTTGCAGGCACGTTCCCGTCTTTCATCAAGCCCGATGCGCCGCAGGTGACCGCCGCCATCGAACGGGCCCTTGCAACACCGGCATTGTGATGGATGACGTTTTGCGGGCAGAGCCCGACCGCGGGTACAGGCTTTGCGTGGGCGTGGCGCTATTTTCCGCCGACGGGCGCATCTTTTTGGGCAAGCGCGCGCAAAAAGGCGTTGTGCCGCAGTATTCCTGGCAGATGCCCCAAGGAGGGATCGACAAGGGCGAGGAGCCTTTGGCGGCCGCCAAGCGCGAATTGTACGAAGAGACCAGCGTGCACACTGTCACCGTCGTGGATGAGATCGACGGCTGGCTCCACTACGACCTTCCCACGGACGTTGCCAATTGGCGCGGGCGCTATCGTGGCCAGGCCCAGCGCTGGTTTGCCTTCCGCTTCGATGGCAGCGAGGCGGAAATCAACGTCAAAGCCCCGCCTGACGGCCACACCGTGGAGTTCTCGCGCTGGCGCTGGGAGGCGCTGAGCGAGGTGCCCGGCGTGGTGGTTCCCTTCAAGCGTGCGGTGTACGAGGCTGTGGTTCACGCATTTTCCAAGTACGCCGACAACCCTGACGGCTTGCGCACGGGGCCGCATCTGTCTATCTAAGCGCCATAGACCACGCTCTCCTAACAGTTGAGATGATAGAGGGTGCAGGTCCCGCAAGGGGCCGGCGCATTAGGTGTTTGTCGGCAGGTACGGCTCTGAGAGAGCGGTGCCGAAAAGGACGGTCGGTTGATCGAAGAAGAACGGCTCATTCGCGAATCGGGCGTTGAAGCACGGGTGGCTGGCATTGTTGCGCCGGCCCTTGGCGTGCTCGGCTTTCGCCTTGTGCGCGTACGCACCACAGGCCAGAACGGCCTGACCGTGCAGGTGATGGCCGAACGCCCCGACGGAACGCTCACCATCGAGGACTGCGAAGCCATCAGCCACGCCATTTCCCCCATGCTGGACGTGGACGACCCGATCGGCAGGGCGTACCATCTTGAAGTCTCTTCACCGGGGATAGACCGCCCGCTGGCCCGCCGCTCCGATTTCGATCGCTGGAGCGGCCATGAGGCGAAGCTGGAGATGGCCGTGCCGGTGGATGGACAACGCCGGTTCAGGGGTATCCTGTTGGGCCTCAAGGGCGACAAGGTGGGGATAAAGGTCCCCGCTTCAGGCCGCAAAAACCGCGATGACGATGGCGCGCCGGACGAGATGGCAGCGCCTGTAGGGGAAGCATGGCTTCCCCTAGATGAGGTGGCCGAAGCACGGCTTGTCCTCACCGACGAATTGATCCGCCAATCGCTGAAAGAGGCAAAAAGCGAGGACGGGTCGAAGAGCGAAGACAATGCGCCGCTGAACTGAACCACTCCGTCGCGGCGGAACGAAGCGAGACATGCGGGCGTGCGCGCCCCTTTATTTGCGGAACGAGGATCATCATGGCCGTCAGCGCGAATAAGCTGGAACTCTTGCAGATTGCCGATGCCGTGGCGCGCGAGAAGCAGATCGAGCGCGAAATCGTCATCGAGGCGATGGAAGATGCAATCCAGAAGGCGGCACGGGCCCGTTACGGTCAGGAGACCGAGATCCGCGCCGAGATCAATCCCAAGACCGGCGAGACGCGGCTTCAGCGCCTGATGGAAGTGGTGGAGGAGGTGGAAAACCCCTCGACCCAGATCCGCCTTGCCGAAGCGCTGGCGAAAAACCCCGAAGTGCAGCTGGGCGACTTTATCGCTGACCCGCTGCCGCCCATCGAGTTTGGGCGTGTGGCGACCCAGTCGGCCAAGCAAGTGATCGTCCAGAAGGTGCGCGAGGCCGAGCGCGACCGCCAGTTCGAAGAGTACAAGGACCGCGTGGGCGAAATCGTCAACGGCATCGTCAAGCGCGTGGAGTACGGCAACGTCGTCGTCGATCTGGGGAGGGGCGAGGCCATCGTGCGGCGCGATCAGTTGATCCCACGGGAGATTTTCCGCCCGGGCGACAGGATCCGCTCCTACATCATGGATGTGCGGCGCGAGCCGCGGGGGCCGCAGATCTTCCTGTCGCGCACCCATCCCCAGTTCACCGGCATGCTGTTCCGCCAGGAAGTGCCTGAGATTTATGACGGCATCATCGAGGTGAAGTCGGTGGCGCGCGACCCCGGCAGTCGCGCCAAGATCGCTGTGATCTCCAACGATTCCTCCATCGACCCTGTGGGTGCTTGCGTTGGTATGCGCGGCAGCCGCGTTCAGGCGGTGGTGCAGGAGCAGCAGGGCGAGAAGATCGACATCATCCCCTGGTCGCCCGATGCGGCCACCTTCATCGTCAACGCGCTGCAGCCTGCGGAAGTGGCCAAGGTGGTGCTTGACGAGGACTCTGAGCGCATCGAAGTGGTGGTGCCTGACGAGCAGCTGTCGCTGGCCATCGGCCGCCGCGGCCAGAATGTGCGCCTTGCCAGCCAGTTGACCGGTTGGGACATCGACATTCTGACCGAGGCCGAAGAGTCCGAGCGGCGCCAGAAAGAGTTCGTGGACAGGACCCAGCTCTTCGTGGACGGCCTTAATGTGGACGAGGTTGTGGGCCAGCTCCTCGCCTCGGAGGGTTTTACCTCCATGGAAGAGGTTGCCTATGTGGAGCTTGAGGAAATCTCCTCCATCGAAGGCTTTGACGAAGAGACAGCCGAGGAAATTCAGGCCCGGGCCCGTGAGAATCTTGAAGAGATCGAGCGCCAGAACGACGAGGCCCGCCGCGAGCTTGGGGTGGAGGATGATCTGCGCCAAGTCCCTGGTATGACGACCGCTATGATGGTGGCGCTCGGCAAAGACGATGTGAAGTCCCTGGAGGACTTTGCAGGCTCCGTCCCCGACGACCTTGTGGGTTGGGTGGAAAAGAGTGGTGCGGAAACCATTCGCCACACAGGACCTTTGGCCGAATTTGAAGTCTCTCGCGCCGATGCGGAACAGATGATCATGACCGCCCGTGTGGCTGCCGGTTGGATCACCGAGGAAGACTTGATGGCCGATGAAGACGCCGAAGAGGCGGTGGCCGAAGGCGAGGCGGACGCACCCTTGGAGAGCACATCCTGACCAAAGCCCCACCAAGACCTTCAACGCGCACCTCAGCGCTGACACGCCAAGCGGGCGAGCCTTTGGGCATGATCCGCTTTGTGCTGTCGCCTGACGGCGTTGTGGTGCCCGACATTCAGCGCAAGCTCCCGGGACGCGGGGCCTGGGTGGAGGCCGACCACGGGTCGGTGGCAGAGGCGGTGCGTCGCGGCGTCTTCGCGCGGGCGTTCAAGGCACCGGCAAAGGCGACCGAGAGCCTTGCGGACGACGTTGCGGCCCTTTTGCGGCGGGCAGCGTTGCAGCGCCTTTCGATGTGCGCGAAAGCCGGTTTGCTGGTTGCCGGCTTCCAGAAGGTGGCCGAAACCTTGGCGAGCGGTCAGGCTGCGGCCTATGTTGCGGCGGCCGATGGTGCTGAAGATGGCCGTCGCAAGGTCGAGGCGCTTGCCAAAAAGGCAACCAATCTCCATAACGATAGGCGGATGGTCGATGTGTTCTCCGCGGTTGAGTTGGAGAATGCGCTCGGGCGTGACCGTGTGGTTCATGTTGCACTGTTGCGGGGACGACCTACCGAGATTTTCTTGGCCGACGCTGCGCGCTTGTGCGCCTATCTGATGGGCGACACGCAGACGGCGATGAATCATAAACTCAAGCCAAACGAACACTCGTTCGCAGGATCCTTGGCAGTATGAGCGAGACGAACGACACCGGCGACACTGTTGGCAGCCGCAAGAAGACGCTTTCCCTGCGTCGCGGCGGCGTTGAAAAGGGAACCGTCCGGCAGAGCTTCAGCCACGGGCGGACGAAGTCGGTCGTGGTGGAAAAGAAAAAGCGCCGCGTGGTGGTGCCCGGCCAATCCGGCGCGCCCGCGGCCGAACCTGCCGCAAAGCCTGCCGCGCCCGCACAGGCAAAGGCCGCCCCTGAGGCAGCGCCCGCACCGGTCGTCGAAAAGGCCGCCGCAACGGCGCCTGCGGCCGAAGCGCCCGCCGCCAAGGCCAAGCCCGACCCCAAAGTTGAGGCCACACCTTCTGAGGTGACCGCCGAGGCGCCTGTCGAACAGGCCGCCGCAGCGCCCCCGGTTGAGGTGCAAGCACCCGAGGCCGTTGAGGCTGACGTGCCTGCCGCGCCCGCTGACGAAACGCCGGCAGCGGCCGGCGGCGGACAGTCGGCCGAAGAGCTTGCCGTCCAAGCGCTCAACATGCCGCGCCGCCCGCGGGTCATCGGCAAGGCCGAGGTGAAGGCCGCGCCGCCAGCCCCGCCGGCCGAGGCGCCCGCTGCCCGTCGACGCTCCTCACAGGCGTCATCGCCAGGGCCCCGCGGCGCTGGTGCTCAAAAGGGCACGCAAGAGCGTGAGCCCCGTGCACCCGGCCGTGCGGGCGCAGGCCAGGCCCGCGGCGATCGTCCCGAAAGGGGTGAACGTCAGGCTCGGCCTCAGGCCGTCGGCCGCGAGCGCGGCCAGGTCCACCGCACGCTGAGCACTGCAGAGAAAGAGGCGCGCGCAAGGGCCCTTGCCACAGCCCGCTCCCAGCAAGGCGAGATGAAGCGCCGCGCCGAAGAAGAAGCGGTGCGCGAGCGTGAGGCCATCGAGCAGGCCAAGCGTGACCTTGCCGAAGAGGCTTTGCGCAAAGAGCGTGAAGAAGCCCGTCGCAAGGCCGAGGAAGAGTTGGCCGCCCGCCGCGAGGCCGAGGCTGCCGCCGCCGCTGCCAATAGAGCGGCCGACGCGTCTGCCGCTGCCACCGACGCGGAGACCGTCAAGAGCCCGCGCGGGGCAACGCCTGCACGGCGCAAGACCGCCAAAGAGCTTGAGGAAGACGAAGCAGCAAGCGCAAAGGCCAAGAAGGCCCGCGCCACGCCCACAAAGACGGCTGTCAAGGGGGACGATCGCCGCCGCACCAAGCTGACGATCACCACCGCTCTGCAAGACGATACGGAGCGTGGCCGCTCCCTTGCGGCGCTGAGGCGCCGGCGTGAGAAGGAAAAGCGGGGCGGCAGTCGAACCGGTCCGCGCGAGAAAGTTATGCGTGAAGTCACGATTCCGGACGCCATCTCCATCCAGGACCTTGCCTCGCGCATGTCCGAACGGGGTGTGGATGTCATCAAGCTCCTGATGAAGCAGGGGCAGATGTACAAGATCACCGACATCATCGACGCCGACACCGCCGAGCTTGTGGCCACCGAGATGGGCCACACGGTCAAGCGCGTGTCTGAGGCCGATGTGGAGGTGGGTCTGTTCGACGAGCGGGAGATCGACACCGAAAGCGCCGTGTCGCGGCCGCCCGTGGTGACCATCATGGGCCACGTCGACCACGGCAAGACCAGCCTTCTGGACGCTTTGCGCAAGGCGAACGTTGTGTCTGGCGAGGCTGGCGGTATCACCCAGCACATCGGCGCTTATCAGGTGGACCTTGGCGGGCAGAAGATCACCTTCCTCGACACGCCCGGTCACGCCGCCTTTACGGCCATGCGTGCCCGCGGTGCCAGAGCCACGGACATGGTGATCCTCGTGGTTGCCGCCGACGACGGTGTGATGCCGCAGACGGCCGAGGCTATAAGCCACGCCAAGGCTGCCGAAGTGCCGATCATCGTTGCGGTCAACAAGATCGATCTGCCGAATGCCGATCCATTGCGCGTGCGCACTGACCTCCTCCAGCACGACATCGTGGTGGAATCCATGTCAGGCGACGTACAGGAGGTGGAGGTCTCGGCGCTGAAGGGCACCAACCTCGACAAGCTTCTTGAAGCCTGTCTCCTCCAGGCGGAAATCCTGGAATTGAAGGCCAATCCCGACCGCGAGGCCCAGGGCACCGTGGTGGAAGCACAGCTGGACAAAGGGCGCGGCGCTGTTGCCACCGTCCTTGTGCAGCAGGGCACTTTGCATGTGGGCGACATTGTGATCGCCGGCACAGAATGGGGCCGCGTGCGCGCCGTCATCAACGACAAGGGCGAGCGGCTGAAGGAAGCTGGCCCGTCCATGCCCGTGGAGGTCCTCGGCCTCAACGGCACGCCCGAGGCTGGTGACCAGTTCGTCGTGGTGGAAAACGAGGCCCGTGCTCGCGAGATTTCCGAGTATCGCGCCCGCCTGAAGCGTGAGACCAGCGCTGCACCGTCGACCGCCGTGTCGCTGGAGCAGATGATGACAAATCTGCAGGCGAGCGGCGTGTCGGAGTTCCCCATCGTCCTGAAGGGCGACGTGCAGGGCTCCGTGGAAGCCATCGTCGGCGCGCTGGAGAAGTTGAACACCGACGAGGTGGCCGCCCGCATCCTCCACCAGGGGGTTGGTGCCATCACCGAATCGGACGTCACCTTGGCGGCCGCGACGGGTGGTGTGATCATGGGCTTCAACGTGCGTGCCAACAAGCAGGCGCGCGAGGCGGCCGATCGTGCTGGTGTCGAGATCCGCTACTACTCGATCATCTACAACCTGATCGACGATGTGCGCGATGCCATGTCCGGAATGCTCTCGCCAGAGCGCCGCGAGACGTTCATCGGCTACGCGGAAATTCTGCAGGTCTTCAACATCACCAAGGTGGGCAAGGTGGCTGGCTGCCGCGTTACCGAGGGGATGGTGGAGCGTGGGGCCGGCGTGCGCCTCCTGCGCGACAACACGGTGATCCACGAGGGCAAACTGTCCACCCTGAAGCGCTTCAAGGACGAAGTGAAAGAGGTTCAGGTGGGCCAGGAATGCGGTATGGCCTTCGAGCGGTACGAGGACATGCGCGAAGGCGATGTCATCGAGTGCTTCCGCGTGGAAGAGGTTGAGCGTACGCTTGCCTAAGTCCTACTTCTGTAGCCCCGTATCCGTGGGCGACAGTGTGGACACCCCATTGAAAGGAGCGTGACGGGTCCAACTCCCGTCGCGTGAGGAGACCAAAGGTACAGGCCGCCGCAGGCGCGGCGCCAGACCTGTAAGGCGTTTCAATTTTTCGGCTTGAAGCGGTCCCGTCCTGCGGGACCGTGCCGCTGTGTTTGGCAGAGGAAATCATGCAGTCACAACGCCAGTTGCGGGTGGGCGAGCTCGTCCGTCACGCGCTGTCAGAGATTTTGACCCGTGGCGAGGTCCACGACGAGGAGTTGGGCCGTCAGCCCATCACCGTGCCCGAAGTGCGCATGAGCCCCGACCTTAAGGTCGCAACGGTGTTCGTGATGCCCCTCGGTGGCCTCAATGCCGACAGGATCGTCAAGGTGCTCGCCCGCAACGCCAAGCCCATCCGCGCTGTTTTGGCAAGGCGCATCAGGCAGATGAAGTACATGCCGGAGCTGCGCTTTCGCCTCGACACCCGTTTCGACGACGACGACAAGATGCGCACGATTTTGGAAGACCCCGACGTGGCGGCCGACATTGAACGCGCGCGCGGCGACGAGCCTGAGGACAATCGCCATGGTTAGGACCTTCAATCTTGAGGGCACCCCCCCGCAAGAGGTGCGCACCCCCGGTCAAGGCAAAGGCAAGGGTAGGGGGGGCCGCCGGCGTCGTCCGCGCAACCACCTCGACGGGTGGATTGTGCTCGACAAGCCCGTCGGCATCACCTCCACGCAGGCGCTGGGGGCGGTAAAGCGCCTCTTCAATCCTAAAAAGGCTGGCCACGCGGGAACGCTCGACCCTCTGGCGTCAGGCATCTTGCCATTGGCGTTGGGCGAGGCGACCAAGACCGTGCCTTACGTGGTAGACGGGCAGAAGGGCTATCGCTTCACCGTCCAGTTCGGCGCGGCCACCGATACGGACGACGCCGACGGTACGGTGATTGCCACGAGCGACGTGCGCCCGACGCGCGAGGCCATCGAAGCTGCACTGCCGCGCTTCATCGGCGCTGTGGATCAGGTGCCGCCGCGCTATTCGGCGATCAAGATCGACGGTCAGCGCGCCTACGACCTCGCCCGCGACGGGGCGGAGGTGACGTTGAAATCGCGCACGGTGCACATCGAACGCCTGGTCATCGTCGGCGATATGACCGCCGACAGCGTGACGTTAGAGGCCGATTGCGGCAAAGGCACGTATGTGCGCGCCATTGCACGGGACCTTGGCGAGGCACTCGGCACCTGCGCCCATGTGACGGCCCTTAGGCGCACCCGCGTCGGCCCGTTCGGCGAGGCGGAGGCCATCACCCTTGAGGACCTGCGCGCCCTTGCCAAGGACACCCAGGCGGCTGTGGATGAGGTGCTGCGTTCCCCTGCCGTCGCGCTGTGCGATCTGCCGCATATGAATGTGGACCGCGTGGTGGCCAGCCGCCTCCGCCGCGGTCAGTCAAGCATTTTGCGGCCCTTGGACGATGTGGCGGAGGGCGAAGTCAGCGTCATGCAAGGCGATGAGCTTGTGGCGCTCTGCCGGGCACAGGCTGGTGAGCTAAACCCTGTGCGCGTGTTCCGCAGCCCCAGGCGGCGGATCACCGTCCCCGTCACGGAGCCCGAACCGTCCTGATGCGCGCACTTGTCCGTCTCGCCACCGCCGCCGTGTTTGCAACCGTTGCAACGGCAACCCTTGCCGCGGACCTTCCGCGTGCGCCTGCCGTGGTGGTGGAACGGGCAACCAACTTTTGCGTCATTAACGCCAGGGGCGGCGCCGTAGAAATGTTCGTGCGCCCCTTCGGCGCGTCCTCGGGCTATCTGCCCAATGGGATGATCGTTGAGGTCATCGACTACCCGTTCGACAGGCGTAGCGATCTTTGGATCCGCATCAGGCCACCGCGAGTCAATCAATATTATGGGTGGGTGGCCACACGCGACTTTTTCTGCCATTAGAGCGGAACGGTGGCGCCCTCAGCGTGGGGGCGTCGGCGTTCGCCTTCACGAAGATGACAAACGGTCGCCGACCTCTTGGCGTCCGCGGTGGGCGCAATTACATGCCAGCGTTAAGGCTGAGCATCAAAGCGCAGCTTTGCCGCTGCACGATCATGGCGCTGGCTGGACGACATCCCGGCCCGTCGCCCAAACTCTCACGTTAGGAGTGATGGATGTCGATTACTGCTGAGCGCCGTCAGGCGCTGATCAAAGAGTATGGCGTCAAGGATGGCGACACAGGTTCCCCCGAAGTGCAAGTGGCACTTTTGACAGAGCGGATCGTGAATCTCACCGATCACTTCAAAGGCCATGCCAAGGACAACCACTCACGCCGCGGTCTTCTGCGGCTCGTGAGCCGCCGCCGCCACCTTCTGGACTATGTGAAGCGGAAGGACCCGGCACGCTACCAAGATCTCATCAAGCGCCTCGGTCTGCGCCGCTAACCGGCCGAACCGTGGTGAACATCGTGCGCTTTCATCACACATCCACAGTATGGCCGTATGGCAAAAGCGGGCGTTCGCCTGCCGGTGCCGGGCGGCGTGGACGGGGCGCACGCATTCTCTCATCTGACGAATGGGTGCAGCGCTCCGGCCGGATCTTCCGGCGCGGGCAGCGTCTGCGCTGAGACAACAACCGCAGCGCAACACTCGCGCTGCACCAAAAGGGCCGCAAACGGTCCGCCCAAAGGGGCGATGGGCGCCCCTATCGGCCGTAAGGCCGCCGACCCCAGGGGAGGGGCAGGATTGCCGGCCGCTTTGTTTGCAGAGCGGCCCGTCGTCTTGCCCGCCCGTCGGTCGGATGACTGACACGAAAGGCATGTCATGTTCGACGTTCAAAAAGAAAGCATCGAGTGGGGCGGTCGCACGCTCACGCTCGAGACAGGCAAAGTCGCCCGCCAGGCAGACGGCGCCGTCATGGTCACCTACGGCGAGACCACCGTTCTTGCCACCGTGGTCTCCGAGAAAGAGGCCAAACAAGGGTTCGACTTTTTCCCCCTCACCGTGAACTACCAGGAAAAGGCGTTCGCGGCAGGCAAGATCCCCGGCGGGTTTTTCAAGCGCGAAGGCCGCCCGTCAGAGCATGAGGTGCTGACCAGCCGCCTCATCGACCGTCCCATCCGCCCCCTCTTCGTGGACGGCTACAAGAACGACACGCAGGTGGTGCTGACCACCCTCGCGCACGACCTTGAAACCCAGCCCGACATGGTGGCGCTGGTGGCAGCGTCCGCAGCGCTCACCTTATCGGGCGTTCCTTTCATGGGTCCGATCGGCGGCGCGCGCGTCGGCTACATTGATGGCGAGTATGTCATCAACCCGACCCTCGACCAGATGGAAGACACTGCGCTCGACCTCATCGTGGCAGGCACCACCGACGCGGTTCTGATGGTAGAATCAGAAGCCAAAGAGCTTTCCGAAGAGATCATGCTCGGCGCCGTCATGTTCGGCCACAAAGAATTTCAGCCGGTGATCGAGGCCATCATCCGCCTTGCAGAAAAGGCTGCCAAAGAGCCGCGCGCCCACGACGTTCCCGACCATGGCGACCTTGCCGATAAGGTGAAGTCGCTGGCAGGCGATGACCTCAAGAAGGCCTATGCCATCGTCGGCAAGACCGAGCGGCGCGATGCCATCGATGCCGTCAAAGCCCGCGTCATGGACGAGTTGGTGGCGCCCGAGGGCGAAGACGGTCCCACCAAGCAGGTGCTGGGCGGCCTTTTTAAGAAGGTGGAAGCCGACATCGTCCGCAACCAGATCCTCGATGACAAGGTGCGCATCGACGGGCGCGACCTTTCGACGGTCCGCCCCATCGAGTGCGAGGTGGGGATCCTGCCTCGCGCCCACGGTTCGGCCCTGTTCACCCGCGGCGAGACACAGGCCCTTGTGGTGGCAACGCTCGGCACGGGCGACGACGAGCAGTTCGTTGACCTTCTTGAAGGCACCATGAAGCAGACCTTCATGCTGCACTACAACTTCCCGCCCTATTCGGTGGGTGAGACGGGGCGGATGGGCTCCCCCGGCCGCCGTGAAATCGGCCACGGCAAGCTTGCCTGGCGCGCGGTCCATCCCATGCTCCCCGCCCACCACGACTTCCCTTACACCGTGCGCGTTGTTTCAGAGGTCACCGAGTCCAACGGTTCATCTTCCATGGCGACCGTGTGCGGCACCTCTCTGGCGCTGATGGATGCCGGTGTTCCCATGTCCGCCCCGACGGCCGGCATTGCCATGGGCCTCATCAAGGAAGGCGATCGTTTCGCCGTCCTGTCCGACATTTTGGGCGATGAGGATCATCTAGGCGACATGGACTTCAAGGTGGCCGGGTCCGAGAACGGCGTCACCTCGCTCCAGATGGACATCAAGATCGACGGCATCACCGAAGAAATCATGAAGGTGGCGCTGGATCAGGCGAAGGATGGGCGTTTGCACATCCTGGGTGAGATGGCAAAATCCATCGATACCGCCCGCTCCGAGCTCGGCGAACATGCCCCGCGCATCGAAGTCATCAACATCCCCGTGGACAAGATCCGCGACGTGATCGGCTCCGGCGGCAAGGTGATCCGAGAGATCGTCGAGAAGACTGGCGCCAAGATCAATGTGGAGGACGACGGCACCGTGAAGGTGGCCTCCGCCGACGGCAAGGCCATCAAGGCGGCGCTGAACTGGATCAAAGGCATTACTGCCGAGCCTGAAGTGGGCGAAATCTACCAGGGCACCGTCGTGAAGGTGGTGGACTTCGGCGCCTTCGTGAACTTCTTCGGCCCGCGCGATGGCCTGGTGCACATCAGCCAAATGACGCAAGGGCGGCCCGAAAAGTCCTCTGACGTTGTGAAGGAAGGCCAGAAGGTCTGGGTCAAGCTCATGGGCTTTGACGAGCGCGGCAAGGTGCGCCTGTCCATGAAAGTGGTGAACCAGGAAACCGGCGAAGAAATGAAGCCGGAAGCGGCCTGATCCATCCCGGTTGAGGGGCGTTCAGCGCCCCTCAATCACCAAATAAGGTGGCGCTCAGACCACCTTCGTCATGGTGAACGTCTCGCCGGCCGACGGCGTGCATGACAGCTGCGTGCGGTTCAAGAATGTGCAGCGCGCCGATCGCGCCTCATTGGCAGCGATGGATGTCCACGACAGTGCCACCCCGCCATCGGCGCGCTGGTAGCGACCATCGGCCACGACGGTCTCACCGGTGCCGGTCAGACGCGAACTGAACGCGCCATCGCGAAACGTGGCGACGAACACCCCGTCATCGGACGCCCAATTGCCATCAAGGTTGGGGCCGCCGAACCCGGTTGACTGGCACCCTGCCAGAGCGATTGCGGCTGCCAACACGACGAAGACGCCAAGCTTGCCCATGGCCCCTGTCCTCCCCAGACGATCCCGATCCAGTCTGTGAGGCTGCAATCAAAGGCGGTGAGGCGCAAGCGAGCCACGCCGTCATACCCGCCCGTAGCCTGCGGGTTGTGTGGGGGATGGGGAGAACGGGCAACGGTTTGCCCGCCGGGACAACGTCACTACGAGGCAGGCTGAGGGCAGGCGACGCCGCGTCCTTTGGGCACAAGGTGAACAACCTTGTAGCCGTCGCGCTTCAAGGCGGCCAGGAAACTTGGCAGCATGGACGCTGTGCGTGCGTGAATGTCGTGGAAGAGGATGACCCCACGCCCGCGCCGCCGCAGCTGCGCCAATGTGCGCGCGCGGACCCTTGCCGGCGAGGTGCGCAGGTAGTCTTTCGAGTCGATGTCAACGTCGAGCACCACGACACCGCGTCTGGCAAGGGAGCGACGCAAGGCGCGTGTGTCGGCCAGATACGGGAAGCGGAAGAACGGGGCGGCCTGGTAGCCGGAGCCGGAAAGGGCCCTTGCCACAGAGCGGTCGCCGAGCGCGATTTCCTTGTGGGCCGCGCGTGTGCCCATCCGTGCAAGGTTGGGGTGGCGTTGTGTGTGGGTGCCGATGGTGTGGCCGCGCCGTGCCACCTTGCGGACTTTGGCAGGGTGGGCGCTGGCCATGCGTCCCACCACAAGGAAGGTGGCTTTGACGCCATAGCTGTCGAGGGTGTCGAGGATCCTGTCGGTGGGGCCCGGGCGCGGGCCATCATCGAAGGTGAGCACCACCTCGCGACGGCCGAGCTTGATGTCTGAGATGGAGCCCACCTCAATAGTGCGGCCTGCAAGAGCACCTGTGCCTGCCACCGTCGACGGCCCGCATGTGCGCACGGTGGACCGGCGAGCCGGCGGCGGCGCATCTCGCTGCGGAGCGCGGATGGTTGGGCCCTGATGGGCCGCGAGCGCGAGGGTCTGCGTTGGCTGCGGCGCGCTGGATTGGCAGCCGGCAATCATGGCCGCCGCAAGGGCAAGCACCGCCATCCTCAATGCGATCATCGCGTCAGCCTTCCTGGCACTGTCCCACGCCGGTATCCTTAACGCTTAGGGTTAACGGACCCTTGCTGTGACTATGCCCGCAAAGCCACACCTGTGCCTTGTTTCGGGCAGTGCCGTGTCAGATCGGAGGCGGACTTTGGGCGTAAGGGCGCCGCTCCCTGTCGCGGGCGAGGAAGGTGTCTATGGCCTCGCGATACTGCGCTGTCACGTCCGCATCGTCCCAGCCGTTCAGCAGCATTGTGCGGCGCGTTTTATCAAGCTCGAACGGCACGGCAAGGTTCGCCGCACGCACCTCCAAAGCCTCAAGATCCACCGTGACGCTGTGGGTCGGGTCGGTTTTGATGGCCTCTGCGAGCTTGGTGAGCGCGTCCGTATCCACCGCCGCGGGGATCAGACCGTTGCGCACGGCATTGGCCGCAAAAATCTCCCCGAAGCTTGATGCGACGACGGCTTTGAAGCCTGCATCCACCACCGCGTAGACCGCCGCCTCGCGTGAGGATCCACCGCCGAAATTGCGCCCTGCGATCAACACCACGGCCTCCGCGTGGTCTGGATGATCCACAACATTTGCGCGCGGGGCGCCGCTTTCGTCGAAACGAAGGTCGTGCAGGAAGGCATCGCCATAACCCTCTTTGCGCCGCCGCTTCATGAATCGGGCGGCGCAAAGCTGGTCGGTGTCCACATTGTCCCGGCACAAGGGTGCAGCTTTTCCGGTGACGATTTTAAGGCCCGTCATCGGCGCCCCTCCAGCATGGGCCGCACGTCCGTAATGGTGCCTGCGACGGCGGCGGCGGCCACCATGGCGGGGCTCATGAGGTGCGTGCGCACGCCGCGCCCCTGACGGCCACGGAAGTTGCGGTTGGTGGTGGAGGCAACGCGCTCTCCCGGCGCGCCGCGATCGCCATTCATGCCGACGCACATGGAGCAGCCTGACGCCACCCACTCAAGCCCCGCGTCGACGAAAACCTTGTCGAGGCCTTCCGCCTCTGCTGCGGCCTTCACCTGTGTGGAGCCTGGGGAGACGAGGCCTGGCACCTTGGCCTGCCTGCCGCGCAAGACCTTTGCCGCCATACGCAAATCGTCAAGCCGCGCGTTGGTGCACGAGCCGATGAACACCTTGTCGATGCCGAGCCCATCCAGCGCTGTGCCTGGCGACAGGTCCATGTACTCAAGCGCCTGGCGCACATGGGGGGCGCGATCTTCGCTGTCCTCCGGCGAGGGGACATGGCCCGTGACGGGGACGGCGTCCTCAGGGCTCGTCCCCCAGGTGACGGCGGGGGCGATGTCCGCCGCATCCAGCCGCACCTCTTTGTCGAAGACGGCGTCAGCGTCGCTCCCGAGGGAAAGCCACTGTTCGGCCGCCCGCTCGAACGCGTCGCCTTTGGGGGCAAACGGGCGGTCCTTCACGTAGGCAAGGGTCACCTCGTCCGGGGCGACCATGCCGCAACGGCCGCCGGCCTCGATGGTCATGTTGCAGACGGTCATCCGCCCTTCCATGGCCAGTGCTTTGATGGCGCTGCCGGCATATTCCACCGCGTGCCCTGCCGCCCCGTCGGCGCCGATGGTGGCGATGATGGTGAGGATGATGTCCTTCGCGCTTACCGCTTCTCCAAGCGCCCCGTCGACGGTGATGCGCATACGCTTGGGCTTGGCCTGCCACAGGGTCTGCGTCATCAGGACGTGGCTGACCTCCGTCGCGCCGATCCCGAATGCGTAGGCGCCGAACGCACCCTGGGTCGCCGTATGGCTATCCCCGCACACAATCAGAAGGCCGGGCAGCGCAAGCCCTTGCTCGGGCCCCACCACGTGGACGATGCCTTGGCGCGGGTCATCAAGGCCGAAAAGGCCGATCCCGTGCTTTTCACAGTTGTCGGTGAGGTCATCCACCATGCGGCGGATTGTGGGGTCGGCAATGCCGCCCTCGCGGTGGGTGGGCACGTAGTGGTCGGCAACGCCGAAGGTGAGGTCTGGCCGCGCCACGCTGGCACCACGAGCCCCAACCTTGTCGAAGGCGTGGAAGCTGCCCTCATGGACGAAGTGGCGATCCACGTAGAGGAGGGCGTCTGCCTCCCGCTCGGCCACCACGTGGCTGGCCCAGAGTTTGTCGAAGAGCGTTTGACCCATGATGCCGCGCTGTGGACGGAGGATGTTGATGACTTAACATGTGGCGCCACACTGCGCGGGACAACGCGTGGGCCGGGTGACCCACCCGAAGGGCGGCGACGCGGAGGCACGGTTTGGCTGAGATCATCCCCACGGTTGTCGAGGGCGCGCCGGCGCTGACGGCCTCCGTCGACGTTTTGATCCTCGGCGCGGGGGCATGCGGGTTGACCGCAGCCCTTGCGGCGGAGGGCGCCGACGTCCTTGTGGCCGAAAGGGACGCGGTGCCCTCAGGCTCCACGGCGCTGTCGGCAGGGCTCATCCCAGCGGCGGGCACACGCTGGCAGGCGGAAGCAGGGGAGGAGGACAGTCCGGCACGTCTGGCTGAAGATATCCGCGCCAAAAGCAAAGGCACCAGCGATCCCGTTTTGACCGAGGCGGCGGCGGAAGCGGCGGGGCCAGCGGTGACCTGGCTTGGCGAGCGCCACGGCCTCCCTTTCGAGCTTGTGGACGGGTTCGTCTACCCGGGCCACTCAGCCCGCCGCATGCACGCCATGCCCGAGCGCACAGGCCAGGCGCTGATCGACAGGCTGCGCGCCGCCGCTGAAAACGCGGGCGTCATGATCCTCACCCATGCCAAAGCCCACACGTTGTATGTGGAGGGTGGAAAAGCGGTTGCCGTCGGCCTCTCCCGCCCCGATGGGGAAGAGGTGGTGGGCTGCCGCGTCCTCATCATCGCCACCAACGGTTATGGCGGCAACAAGGCATTCGTTGCCAAATACATCCCCTCACTTGTGGACGCTGTGTGGTTCGGCCACGACGGCAACGACGGGCTGGCGCTTTTGTGGGGGGAGGCGTTGGGGGCCGACCTTGCCCACCTGTCAGGCCACCAGGGCCATGGCGCGGTCGCGCACCCCCACGGCATCTTGATCACCTGGGCCACCAACTCTGCCGGCGGCTTTCAGGTGAATGGCGAGGGTGTGCGCTTTCACGACGAGACGGCGGGGTACTCCGAAGCCGGCGCACAGGTGATGGCCCAGCCAGGCGGCCTCGCCTGGTCGATCTTCGACGGCAGGATTGCTGACATTGCCCGCCAGTTCGAGGATTTTCGCCACGCCGAGGAGGTGGGCGCGGTTCTGGCCGCTGACACGCCGGAAGCCCTTGCGGAGCGCTTCGGCCTGCCGACCGCTGCCTTTGCCGCAACCGTTGAGGAGACGCGCAGGCTGGCCGAGGCGGGTGAGACGGACGGTTTCGGCCGCACCTGGTCCACACCGCCTCTGGAGGCGCCCTTGATGGCGGTGAAGGTGACGGCGGCTCTCTTCCACACCCAGGGCGGCCTTAGGACGGACGCCCACGCGCGGGTGCTGAAAGGGGGCACGCCACTTCCCAACATCCTTGCCGCAGGGGGCGCCGCAGTGGGCGTGTCGGGGCCTGATGCCTCAGGCTACCTGTCAGGCAACGGGTTGTTGACGGCCGTTGCCATGGGGCGCACCGCGGGGGAAAGCGCCAAGCGGATGGTGAAGGGCGACCCGCTGGACTGATGGGACTTTAAAGGCCTTTTGGGTGGGTGAGGAACTCCTCGAGCACCCAGTCGGGCGGGCGGGCGAAATCGCTGCGGCGGCTCGCCTCAAGGCCGTTCAGCCGGCCAAGGCGCACGGCGGTTTCGGCCGCCATCAGCGCCACAGGCAGGCCGTTCATCACAGGGGCGTCTTTGATCCTGTGGGCTCTCACGCCGGCAAACAACAGCATGGGAATGCCGCCGCCGGCGACAATCACGTCCGTCCCGCTGGCGACCAGGGGTTCGGCGAGCGTGTCGAATTGGCGCTTGGTCTCCTCGAAGGCGCCGGCATCGTGGAAGGCGGCCATGATCTGACCGGGCTCGAACACCATCGCCTCCACATCCTTGACCCTGTTGGAAAGGCCGTAGGTGCCCACCTGACGCTCGATGTAAGAGACAAAGCGCGGGTTGATGGTGACCACCGCGACCCTTTGGCCCAGCTGGCAGGCGTGAAGCATGGAGGATTCACCAAGGCCGATCACCGGAATGCCCACAGCCGCCCGCGCTTCGTAAAGCCCCGCGTCCTGAAAGTGGCCGACCACGAAGGCATCGTATCCCTCGCGTTCGGCGCGGATGGCGTTAGAAATCATCTCCCTGGCGCAGCGAAACTCCACCAAAGGGTGGGCGTAGGAGTTGTAAGGGGTGATGCCGTGCACCTGGACCTCAGTGCCTGGCGCTGCCGCCTCGCCCAAGTGCTTGCGCAGCGCTTGCCAGTAGGTGGCGCCGTTCTCTTCGTCCACGTAGGATTGCCAAAAAATTCGCATCAACCGCTCCCCGTTGCCGGACCGTGCCTGCCATGTAACAGATGTGGCAGAACGGGCCGAAATGGCCGAGACGAGGGAGTTTTGCATGAAACGGTTGATTGTTGCGGCCATCGCCGCCGCGACGCTGACAGGCGCGGCAAAGGCCGAAGAGGTGCTGACCGCTGTCCACGCCTTCCCCACAAGCCTTGTCTACACGAAAAGCTTCCTGGACTTCGTGGACAAGGTGAACGAGCGGGGCGAGGGCGTTGTGCGCATTGACGTGCGCGGCGGGCCGGAAGCCATCGGCATGTTCGAGCAGCCTGCCGCCGTGCGCGACGGGATTGTGGACATGGTCTACACCCCAGGCTCCTTCTATGGCGGCATCGTTGCCGAGAAGGACGCTATGGTCGCCTCCAACATGACGGGGCCCGAGGCGCGCGAGACCGGCGGGATCGACTTTCTCAATCAGATCCACCAGGACAAGATGGGCGTCTATTACCTGGGTTGGATGGACTCAGGTGTCCCCTTCAATTTGTGGATGACGGAAGAGCCCCAGTTGGACGCAGACGGAAATCTTGACATCTCCGGCGTGAAGCTGCGTGGCAACCCCATCTACAACGCCTTCTTCACCGACTATCTGGGCGCGCAGGTTCTGAACCTTCCCTCCACCGAGCTTTACACCGCCCTTCAGCGCGGCACGGTGACGGCGACAGGGTGGACCTCCATCGGCGTGATGGATCTGTCCTGGGACGACTATCTGAAGTATCGCGTCGACCCGCAATTCTTCTCCACAGACCTTGGCGTCATCGTCAATCTGGAGAGCTGGAACGCCCTCTCCGACGAGGCTAAGGCCATCCTCCAGGAGGAGGCGATCGCCCACGAGAAGGCCTCTATGGAAGCCCTGCAGGCGCGCATCGAGGAAGAGTTCGCCGAGCTTGAAAACCGCGGCCTTCAGGTGGTGACGCTGGAGGGGGAAGCGGCCGACAACTACGTGAACGCGGCCCGCGAGACCACCTGGAACCGCATGAAGGAGCAGATGGAAGCCCAAGGGTCGGCCGAGCACTACGACCGGATGATCGAGCTGTTCAACAAGTAGGTCGCCTTTTGCTGACACAGCCCACAGGACGCACGTCGGCATGAGCGCCGTCGTGCGCCTTTACGATGGACTTGTGGTGGCGCTGGCCGTGGTGGCAGGCGCCATCATCCCCACCTTCATGTTCATCATCGTCTACCAGGTGGTGTGGCGGAATTTTGGTCTTCAGCCTTCGGCGCACCTTTTCACCTTCACCGAATATGGGCTGCTCTTCATTACGATGCTGGGTGCGCCCTGGTTGGTGCGCGAGCGCGGTCACGTCTACATCGAGATTGTGACGGCGGCGCTTCCCCCTCGCATGCGCACCACCGTCTCGCGCCTCGTCTCGGGCCTTTGCATTGTCATCTGCACGGTCCTTGCGGTGAAGGGGACGGACATCGTCCTCACCAACTTTGCCTCCAACGAGATGGACGTGCGCTCCCTCTACTTCCCCCGCTGGATCCTGATGGCCTGCATCCCCACGGGGTTTGCCCTGATGGCGGTGGAGTTTGCCAAGTTCACCTTCGGGCGGGAGCTTCTGCACACCGGCGAGGCCGGCATCCACGAATGAGCCGCTGATGGAATGGTACGAGGCGCTTGCGCTGCTACTGGGGATGGTGCTGGGGCTGATGGTGCTCGGCACCCCTGTGGCGCTCGCGTTCCTGGGGGCCAACATCATCGGCGCCTACATCTTCATGGGCGGCGAACGGGGGATCGGCCAGCTCATCAACAACGGTTTTGGCGCGATGACCAACTTCGCGCTGGTGCCGATCCCGCTCTTCCTCCTGATGGGCGAGTTGTTCTTCCACACGGGGCTTGCCACACGCGTCTTCAACGGGGTGGACAAGCTTTTGGGACGGCTCCCTGCGCGCCTCTCCTACGTGACCGTTGGGGGCGGGACGGCGTTTGCGACCCTGTCGGGCTCCTCCATGGGGTCAACGGCGCTGCTCGGCAGTTTGATGCTGCCGGAAATGCTGAAGCGCGGCTATTCCAAGCTGATGGCCATCGGCCCGATCCTTGGCACGGGCGGGCTTGCCATCATCATCCCCCCGTCGGCGCTCGCAGTGCTCTTAGCCACCTTCGCGCGGATCGATGTGGGCGCGCTGTTGATTGCTGGCGTCATTCCGGGGCTGATCCTTGCGGGGCTTTATGCGCTGCTGATCTTCATTCTGGCGCGCATCAACCCCGACTCCGCGCCCGCCTACGATGTGGTGAAGATGGCCTGGAAGGAGCGGCTCACCATTTTCGTGGTGGAGCTGATGCCGATGATTGCCGTCGTGGTGCTCGTCATCACCGTGATGGTGTCCGGCTGGGCAACGCCAACGGAGGCAGCGGCCTTCGGCTGCTTCGGCGTCCTTGTGCTGGCGGCCATCTATCGCTGCCTGACCATCAAGTCCTTCGTCGCCGCCTGCAAAGGCGCGCTGAAGGTGACGCTGATGGCCTTCCTCATCATCTTCGGGTCAGCCACCTTCTCGCAGCTCTTGGCGTTTTCGGGCGCATCGTCAGGCTTCATCCGCTGGGCAACCTCCATGGAGGCGGGGCCCTACACCATGCTGGCGGTGATGTTCCTGATCCTCCTGCTGCTCGGAATGTTCATGGATCAGTTGTCCATGATGCTCCTCACCGTGCCCATCTTTTTCCCCCTTGCCGCGCAGTTGGGGTTCGACCCCATCTGGTTTGGGCTGATCGTTCTGTTGGCGCTGGAAATATCCTTCACCACGCCACCCTTTGGGCTCTTATTGTTCGTCATGAAAGGGGTGGCGCCGCCTGGAACCACCATGCGCGACATCTACCTTGCAGGCTTTCCCTTCATCAGCTGCATCCTTGTGCTTGTGTTGCTGCTGGTGGCCTTCCCTCAGCTGGCGCTATGGCTGCCTAGCCTTGGAAACTGATCGATGAATGCTGGCGATGTGGTGCGCGATTTTCTGGCCGCCATGGAAGCGCGCGACCTCGACCGTGCGCGCAGCCACCTTGGGGAGGGGTTCGCCATGGTGTTCCCCGGCAACGTGCACCTTGGCTCGCTGGACGAGCTGATCGCCTGGGCAAAGCCGCGCTACCAACGAGTGGGCAAGACCTTCACCCGGCTCGATGTGGCGCCTGCTGAGGATGGCGAAGTGGTCACGGTGTCGGGCACGCTGCACGGTGTGTGGCCCGATGGCGCGCCTTTCGACGGCATTCGCTATGTGGACGTGTTTCGGCTGGTTTCCGGCAAGATTGTCGAGCAGCACGTTTGGAACGATCTTGAGATTGCCCGCACCGAACGGGCGTCACCCGGCGCGGGTTAGAAGGCGTGCAGGGGTTTTGACGAGGATGGTCTCGATCTCGTCCTTGCTGAAACCTTTGCGCGCCATCATCGGCACCACATCGCGGGGGATGTGGGCGTAGCCGTGACCGCCATAGCGGGCGAGCCTTGTGACGGTGCAGATGTCCTGCGACATCAGCACCTGATCGCCGTGGCCTGCATCAAGCGCAGCGCGAATGAGGTTCAGCCGCGCACCGTCGTTGGGAAGGTCGATGGCGGCAAACGGGTAGTGGCTGGATTCAATCCCGAAGAAGTCCCACTCCATCACCACCCCTGTGCGCGCAAGGGCGAGCACGGCGTCGGCGTCGAAGAGCGTCCTGTCCAAATGGCCGATGATGAGGCGGGAGATGTCTCCGCCTCGCGCGCCGATGAAATCCACGATGCGCAAAGGCGAGTCCGCCTCACGCCCTGGGTGGACGGTGATGGCAAGGCCGGTTGCGCGTTGGGCGATAACGGCGGCCTCCATCACCCGCTTCTCCCGCGCCGTCCAAGGGTCCGAAACGCCGATCTCGCCGATGATGCCTGGCCGCACACCGTCCCACCCTTCATGGAAGGCGGCAATCATTTCATCGGCCAGCGCCTCAGCACTGCGCTCGCCGATGGTCTGGCCCGAATAGGTTTCGATGTAGTGGCCGACGCCTGCCACGACGTTGACGCCCGCCCCTTTGGCGATGGCGGCAAGGCCTCTGGGGTCGGGCGCAATGCCCTCGATGGTGACGTCAACGATGGTGCCGCCGCCGGCCTTGGCGAAGAGGGTGGCCTCTTCGGCCATCTCGGCAGGGTTGTCGAGGATGTGGTTGCCGTAGTGCTCCACCCAGCCGTAGCGGATGGCGTGGACGTTGTGCAGTGTCACCTCCACCCGCGGCAGGCCTTTGCGGGCAAGGTCTGGCGGTGTCACGTCGCACAGAAGGTGCTCGTGCATGAGGGTGAGGCCGAGGGCCTCCGGCGCGACGGGTCCGAGGACGGTCTGCACCTCGCCTGGCGCGGCAGCACTCATAGGCCGAAGAGACGCTTGGGATTGCCTTGCACCATCCTCGTCAGCGCCTTGCGGGAGACGCCGCAGGCCTCAAGCAGAAGCAGGAACGCCCGCAAACCCTCCACAGGCGGGGGCAGGAGGGCAACGCCGCAATCGCTGGACAGCACCACCTGGTCGGATGGGGCGGCGGCGATGAGGGCGGCCATCTCACCCCCCGTCACAGGGGTAACGGTGTGGCGCTCCGCATCCACATGGGTGAGGCCTGCCTGGGTGGCATGACTGACGAAGAAGAACGAGAACTCCACCATCGCATCCACCGACGTCAGCGCGGACACTGTTTGCGCATCGTAGTGGCTTGCGGGGACGAGGACGCGGGTGACGCCGCGTTTGCGGGCCTCTTCGGCAAGGCGTATGGCCTCCGGGCCGCTGACGTGGCCTGTGTTGAAGACCACGTCATGGGCGGCCACAAGGTCCAAGATCTCCGGCAAAGGGTCGGGCAGCGGGCCGGTTTCTGGGACCGCGAAGCAGCCGTCTATGTAGATCGGGCTGCGGCGTTCCTGGGTGGCAATGTTGGCGGTGTGGTGTGTGGGCAGGGAGATAAAGCGCGCCCCGTCCGCCTCGCCATAGCCATAAGCCAGGGCAATCTGTGCCGTTTCGGCGCTGACCCCACCGGCAGGCGGCTCCATGATGAGGCCGCCAAAAACATGAACCCCGAGCCCGCCCAACTGGCGGTTGGCTAGGGCGGCAAGGCCCGAGGTGTTGGCGAAATTGTCCATCAGGCCGATGGCGCTCATGCCCGCATCGGCGGCCTGGCGGGTGGCCTCGAACACGTCGAGCCTGCGCGCGTTGATGTGCGGCGCGGCATGGACGTGGTTGTCCATCGCGCCCACCAGGAGATCGGCGCCAGGCGGCAATTGCGACGCGCTAATGTCGGAGGATCTTTGAAACGAAGTCATGGGTGCGCGCCTCCTTGGGCGTGTCGAGGATCGCGGCAGGCTCCCCAAGCTCCACGATCTTTCCGTCGGCGAGGAAGGCGACGCGGCCGGACACTTCGCGGATGAAGCCCATCTCGTGGGAGACGATGAGCATCGTCATGCCCTCGGCGGCGAGAAGGCGAATGGTGTCGAGCACTTCTGCGACAAGTTCGGGATCAAGGGCGGCGGTGATCTCGTCCAGGAGGAGGATTTGCGGCTTCAGACACAAGGCGCGGGCAATGGCCACGCGCTGCTGCTGACCCCCTGAAAGCTGGTCGGGGAACTGCTTCAGTTTGTCCGACAGACCCACTTTGCGCAAAAGCTCTTCCGCCTCGGCCCGCACCTCGCGCTTGTTGCGGCCGCGGATTTTCACGGGCGCAATCATCACGTTGTCGAGGACGCTCATGTTCTGGAACAGGTTGTACTGCTGGAACACGATGGCGATCCGCTCACGCAGTTTGCGCACCGCTTTGGCTGAGGAAAAATCGATCCTCTCGCCATCCAGCTGCACGGTGCCTTTGGCCGGCGGCAACAGGCCTGTGAGGACGCGCAGGATGGTGCTCTTGCCGGACCCCGACGGCCCGATCAGCCCCACCACCTCACCCGGCGAGACCGCCAGGGTGATGCCGTCCAGCACCTTTAAGGTGCCATAGGAGGCCTCAATCTGATCGAGTTCGAGATGGAACAAGGCGTCGCTCCAGGTGAGCGCCCAGACGGGCAAGCGGGTAGGAGATGGCGAAGTAGATGAGCAAGATGGTGCCGAACGTCAGGCCCGCTGCAAAGCCCTTGTTGTTCAAAACCTTCCCCGCATAGGTCAGCTCGGCAACGTTGATGTAGGAGGCGAGCGCGGTGTCCTTGATGAACAGGATGAAAAAGCCGAACGCCGGCGGGAGGATCACCTTCCACGCCTGGGGCAGAATCACGTAGCGGATGGTGCGCATCAGCCCGAAATTCATGGCCGAGGCCGCATCCCACTGGTTGGCGTGCACCGACTGGAGGCCCGCCCGCACGATCTCCGCCAAAAACGCCGAAGCGATGAGAAGGACGGTGACACAGCCGACGGTGAAGGTGGAGACCCTGAAGCCCGAAAACTGGAAAGCGAAAAACACCAGCATCAGGGTGACGAGGAAGGGGACGCGCCGGAAGATCTCCGTATAGGCGATGGCAAGGATGCGAAGGGGGAGGCTCACCCACCCCGAGGTGAGGCGCGCCACCGCAAGGCCGGCGCCAATCAATCCGCCGAAGATGCAGCCGATGGCCGACAGCGCGATGGTCGTCCCCGCCGCCTTCAAGAGGAAGATGACGTTGTAGTAGGAGAAGAACTCCGGCAACTCCGAAAGGATGCGGTCCATCACACGATCCGCATCTTGGCGCGGAAGGCAAAGCGGCCGAGCAGCGCAAGGATCACCGAGGCGACCAGCGTGACGATTACGTAGAGCACCGCGACGATGGAGAAGACCTCAAGGGAGCGGAAGGTTTCGGCGTTGATGTTGAAGGCACGGCCGGTCAGCTCCTCGACGCCGAAGATGGCGGCCATGGAGGTGCCAAGCGTCATCAAGATGTAGTGGTTGGAAAGGGGCGGGAAGAGCACCCGCGCCACATGGGGCAGGATCACGTAGCGGATCTGTTGCAGGCGCGAAAAGCCCAGCACCTCTGCCGCTTCCATCTCCGTCTGGCTGCGCGACAGGAAGCCGGCGCGCTGGATTTCCGTCAGGTAGGCGCCGGCGTTCAGCGTCATGCCGATGAGGACGGCAGCGTAGGAAGACAATAAGATCCCCGCATCGGGCAGGGCGAAGTAGAGGAAGTAGATTTGGACGAGCTGCGGTGTGTTGACGAAGAACACCACGTAGCCGTCGATCAGCCGTGTGGACCAGCGCGGGCCGAAGGTTTTCAGCGCCGCGCAGGTGGTGCCGATGAGTAGACCGCCGCAAAAGGCAAGAAAGGCGATCTGCAGGCTGACCCATGCTCCCCCTATGAGGTAGGGGAGGTAGGGCCAAACCTGTCCATACTGGAAGACGTAATCCATCGGCGGCGTAAACGCTTGCCGTTAGTTGAAGTAGGGCGTCGCTTCCACAGGGTAGATCATCGGGATGCCGAACCACTTCTCCCACAACGCGTCGGTCCTGCCGCGGCGGTGCATTTCGTAGATGGCGACGTTGAGCCAGTCTTTCAGACCGGTGGAGTTCTTTGCAACGCCGAGGGCGCAGTAGTAAATGTCGACAGGGGTTTCCACCACCTTCCAGGCAACGTCGTGCTTGTTCATGTGCTCGCCGACGAAATCCACCACGTCGAGCATGGCATCGCCGCGGCCTTGGGCGAGGGCGCGGATCACGTCCGGATAGTTGTCCAGAAGAGTCACGCTCGCCTCAGGCAGGTTTTCTTCGATGAACTTGATAGGCGTTGTGCCGCGCACCTGGATCAGCGTCACATCAGATGCGTTAAGGTCACGCCAGTCGGTATACGGCTTGTCTTCTGTGGTGAGGACGCCGAACACTTCGGTGTGCACGGGGACGGTAAAGTCAATCACCTTGGCGCGGGTGGGGTTGCGCGTCATCGCGCCCATGACGAAGTCGATCCGGCCGGAGGCAACGAAGGGGATGCGGTCCGGCGAGCCGACGGGGACGACCTCCAGCTCAACACCCAGCATGGCGGCAATTTCGGTGGCAAAGTCCACGTCGAAGCCGGCGATGTTGTTTTGATCGTCATAGGTACCGAGCGGCGGCAGCGTGGGGTTCACCCCGACCCTGATGACGCCTGAGGAGATGATGTCGTCCAGCGAGCGGGCGACTGCCGGCGCGGTGGCGGCGACCGCTGTGCCGATCAGCGCGACGGCGCCGGCGGCCAAGAGTTTGCGAAGCGTTCCTAGCATGAGCTCATCCCGGTGTTTGGGCTGCGATTGACGCAGTTTGTTGCATCGAGTGTCCACACTATGTATACAAAGTGTGGACATGTAAACCGTTCCGCACACTGCTTGATGAAGCTTGTCCGCGGCCCGGTCACCCCAAATGAGGTGCAACAATTATGCCGAGCGCGGCCGATGCCCTCAACCGCGACACGCGCTCTGGTCGGGTGAGGTTGTGCGTCGACGGGGCTGAGTTCGACGCCCTCGAAGGGCAGAGCGTTGCCTCGGCGCTCCTTCATGCCGGCATCTTCGCTTTGCGCGTTTCCCCCAACAAAGGCACCCCGCGCGGCCCCCTTTGCATGATGGGTTCGTGCCAGGAATGCACCATCCTCATTGACGGCCGCCCCCAGCGCGCCTGCCAGACGATGGTGGAGGAGGGCATGATCGTCGTGCGCGGCGGCGTCCATCAGGAGGCGGCGGCGGGGTGAAGGCGTCGGCCGATCTCATCGTCATCGGCGCGGGGCCCGCCGGAGCGACTGCCGCCCTCACAGCCGCTGAGGCCGGCCTTTCCGTCATCGTTCTGGACGAGGGGCCTGCGCCCGGCGGCCAGGTGGCCCGTGCCCCCCAGACGGCAGCGGCAAAGGCGATGGCCCCTGACGCCGACAAACGCCTCGGCGATGATGTGCGCACCGCACTGTCGGCCTCCTCCGTAACTATGCTGACGGATACGCTCGTCTGGTCCGTCTTAAAGGGCTTTGCCGTCCATGCCATCTCAGGCGGTGCGCCTCTGTTCCTCACCGCCCCGCGCCTTTTGGCGGCCACGGGCGCGCGCGAGCGCATCGTCCCGTTCGAAGGGTGGACGCTGCCTGGCGTTCTCGGTCTTGCTGCGGCAACGGCGCTGATCAAGCGCGATGGGATGCTGCCTGGCGCGCGCATCGTTGTGGCAGGGCAGGGCCCTCTCCTTGCGGCTGTTGCGGCAAAGGCCGTGGGGCTCGGCAAGGCGCCCGTTGCAATGGTGGACCTTCATGGCACAGCCGCTTGGGCCAAGGCGGCGCTCGGCTTTGCGGCAAAGCCAGGCCTTGCGGCCACAGGGGCACGGTGGCTTGCCAAGGTGCGTGGAGCGGGCGTGCCCACCCATCGCCGACACGCCGTCATTTCCGCCGAAGGAACCGACCAGCTTGAGGCGGTGCGCATCGCACCTTTGGGCGATGACGGACGGCCGATAATCCACAAAGCGCGCACAATCCCTGCCGATGTCCTCTACGTGGGTCACGGGCTCATCCCCAATGTGGAGGTGACACAGGCGCTGAAGGCCGACCATCGCGTCGACCCCTTGCGCGGCGGCCTTGTGACGGTGTGCGATGATTTCGGCCGGACCAGCGTCGAAGGGCTTTATGCTGCCGGCGACGGTACGGGGGTGAGGGGCGCGCGCCCTGCAGTCCATTCAGGCGAGTTGGCGGGGCTTGCCGCGGCCTCCGACGCCGGCGTCTTGCCTGACGGGACCACCGGGCGGCGCGCCAGGACCGCAATCTCGCGGCTGCGCAGCCTTCGCCCCTTTGCCGATGCCTCCTGCCGGTTGATGGCGGTGCCAGAGGGGCTTGTGGCGGCGATCACTCCAGCCACCATCGTGTGCCGTTGCGAGGACGTTTCGCGGGTCGACATCGAGGCGGCGGTGGACGCTGGCGCCAGGGATCTTGACCAGATGAAGCACTTCACCCGGTGCGGTATGGGGCCGTGCCAGGGGCGCATGTGCGCCGGCACAGCGGCGGCGCTGGTGGCCATGAAGCTCGGCCGGCCCGTGGGCGAAGGCTTTACGCCGCGCACGCCCTTGCGACCTGTGAGCGTTGCGGACCTTGCTGGGCGCTTCGCCTACGAGGACATCCCCGTGCCGCCGCCGGCCCCGCTGTGAGCCTCGACCTTGCCGTCATCGGTGGCGGTATCAACGGGGCGACGACGGCGCTGTTTTGCCAGCGCGGCGGCATGCGCGTCGGTCTGATCGAGCGCGATGGCCTCTCCCGCGGCGCGTCGGGCGTCAACGCTGGCACCCTCACCCTGCAAATGACCCGCGTCGCCCTGATGCCCTACGCCTTGAAGGCCCATGAGATGTGGGCCACCACGCGCGACTGGCTCGGCCACGATGTAGGTGTTGTTCTGTGCGAGGGACTGTCGCTCGCCTTTTCCGCAGCCGAAGAGGCAATCCTTGCCGAGCGCGCCGAAAAGCGGGCCGCCGCTGGTGCCCCCATCCGCCTGGTAACGCCGCAGGAAGCACGGACGATCGAGCCTGGCCTCGGCGATGGCGTGCGCCTTGCCGCCCACGCGACATTGGACGGGTTCGCCAACGCCTACCTCACAGGCCTTGCCTACCGCACCGCGCTGGTGGAGGCGGGGGTGGCGCTGCACGAGGACACCCTCGTCGCCGGGGTGACGCCAACAGGGGCGGGCTATGACATACACACATCCGGCGGCACCATCTCGGCGAAGCGGGTGGTGTTGGCGGGCGGGGCCTGGCTTGAGCCGATGGCGGCGTGGCTGGGCGTCACCCTCCCCATCAAAGTGCTCACCAACCAGCTTGCGGTGACGGAACGCGCGCCGCCGATGATGCGCACCGTCCTCGGGATCGCGAGCGGGCTGTTGTCGCTGAAGCAGTATGGCCACGGCACTGTGGTCATCGGCGGCGGTTGGCAAGGTGTGGGCGACCGCGAGGCCAACACCCACGAAGTCGACCCTGACAGCCTCATCGGCAACGTGCGCCTTGCCCAATACGCCGTGCCTGCTTTGGGAAAGACTCGCCTTGTACGGGCATGGACGGGGTTCGAGGCGGAGACGGCCGACGCCCTTCCCGTCGCAGGCCCCATCCCCGGCCATGCGGAGGCCTACGCCATCGGCTCGGTCCACTCAGGCTACACCAGCGGACCTTACATCGCCCGCCTCCTTGCCGATCTCATCCTGGGCCGCGCGCCGGCTCTGCCACTGTTTCCCATGGACCGGTTGATTGAGCCGGCCGCAGCAAAGGGCGAGCGCCATGGCCGCGAACGACAGCCTTTGTCCCTCTGAGCGTTTGCGCGGGGTCCATGCCGCCACAGTCTGTCCCCTCGATGAGGGGCGGCGGGTGGATGAAACCGCGCTCGAAGCACACCTGTCGCGCGTGATGGCGACCAAAGGGATCAAAGGTCTACTCATCAACGGCCATGCGGGTGAGGGCGCCTTCCTCAGCCTTGAGGAGAAGGCCATCGTGGTCGAGGCGGCGCGGGCAGCAGCTGGTGGCAGGCTCGTTTGCGCAGGCGTTACGTCCGAGTCCACCGCCGCTGCCGTGGTGGAGGCGGAGAGCGCTGCCCGCCATGGGGCCGATGCGCTCCTGGTCTTCCCGCCCAACCACTTCGCCCTCGGGCACGATGCTGAGATGGCGCTCACCCACCACCGCGCCGTTGCGTCAGTGGGACTGCCGTTGGTCCTTTACCGTGCGCCCATTCTGGCAGGGCGGATGGCCTACTCCGTCGACACCCTGCAAAGGCTGGCGGAGATCGAGACGGTCGCAGGCATCAAAGAGGGGAGCTGGGAGGTGGCCGCCTACGAGGAGGTGCGGCGAACCCTCAAAGCGCTGCGGCCGGACGTTGCTGTGCTCGCCTCAGGAGACGAGCACCTTTTGACGGGCTTTTTGATCGGCACGGAGGGCAGCCAGGTCTCCCTCGCGGCGGTGGCGCCTGACGTGGTGGTTGCCCTGTTCGAGGCAGCGATGGGAGAGGACTGGTCCCGCGCGCGCCGCCTTCACGATGCGCTCTACCCGTTGAGCGTTGCCATCTACCGCAACCCGCCGGCCTATCGTGCAACGCCCCGGCTGAAGGCCTGCCTTGCTCACCAAGGGGCCATCCCCAACGCCTTCGTCAAACCGCCAAACCAGGAGGTGGGGGCCGCCGAGCGCGCCACCCTTGCCGATGCGCTGCGCGCCGTGGACGCCTGGCACGCCGCCGCCTGATCGCGGGCCAGACCTACGCGAGCGCGTCCCAGATCCCAGCGCTGCGTGCAGCGTGCGCGCTTCACCCAGACCTTACACCAATAAAACTTGAACTGACGGCGTCGCCCCGGGCAGGGTGGCGCGCAAATTGGTTGAGTCGGGCGTTGGGGAGACAATGGGATGATGGACAGGCGCACAGCGTTGGCGCACATCGGCGCGGGTATGGCGGCAGCATTGCCGCTGCGCGCATGGGCCGAGGGCACCGCCCCCATCCCACAAAGGGCGCCCCCTTCAGCGCTGGTGGACACAAGCACGCTGGCGCCAGGAACCTTCCTCTGGCAGCCCGAACTGTCCCCCGACGGGCCTGTGGTGTTCATCGTTTCGCTGCCTCAGCAGACCGTGCACGTCTACCGCAATGGGATCGAGATTGGCGTGTCTACCTGCTCCACAGGCAAGCCTGGTCACGAGACGCCGACAGGGGTGTTCCTCATCTTGCAGAAGGACAAGCACCACCACTCCTCCACCTACAACAATGCGCCAATGCCCAATATGCAGCGCCTCACCTGGGGCGGGGTGGCGCTCCATGCGGGGCACCTTCCCGGCTATCCGGCCTCCCACGGATGCGTTCGGCTGCCGCGGGCGTTCTCAGAGGCGATTTTCGGGATCAGCCATCTGGGCGTTCCGGTCATTGTCGCCGATACGTCGAGTGCCCCCAAAGACATCGTGCACCCCGGCTTTCTTCTGTCCACCGAGGCGCAGAAGGAGGCGCACGAGGCGCTGGCTGCCGGCGCCGGCAAACCCCACCATGGTGCCGATGCCACCACGCACAATGCCGATCATGTGGCGATGGTGGTCTCGGGCGCGGACAAGGTTGCCATTATGATGCGCGATGGCGAGCCCATCTGGCAGTCAGGCGTCACGATCGTCGATCCCGCTCGGCCGCTCGGCAACCACGTCTATAAGCTGATGGGCGTCAATGAGAGCGGTGAAGGCCTGTCTTGGCTTGCCCACAAAATCCATGTGGACCGGGCCGGTGGGGAGCCTGCGCCCGAAGTTCTGGCAAGGATCGGCGTAGACGATTGGACGGGCGCGCTCGGCGTTTTGTCCGACATGCGCCCAGGCTCGTCCCTTGTGGTGACGGACCTTTCAGCAGGGCCTGAAACGCGCACTGGCGCCGACTTCGTCATCATGCGCGACGACGACGCCTGAGGGGTTTGCGGCAAGGCTCAAACGACCGTGCCGCTGCTTGTTCTACCTGCGCCGCCCGCCGCGACGGCCACCGAGGTTGCGCCCGCCGCGGTCACGCCGCACCTGGCGCTGCGGGGCGCGATTGTAGTTGCGCGTTTGCAAGCGCCTCTGGTTGCCGGCCTGACGGGCCCTGCGATCGCGCGCCACGTGGGAGGGGGCACGCTGGGCTCGACTGGCAGCGGGCCTGTTTTGGGCAGGACGGTTGGCGCGCCGCTCGCGTGTTTGCGCGGGCCGGTTTTGGGCCGGTCGATTGGCCTGGGGCCGGTTGCCCTGGGGCCTGCGGTCTGCCGTGGCCGGCCTGTTGCGATCGCGCGTGGCGCCTGGACGGCGGTCAGGATTGCGCAAATTGTCAGCCCGCGGCGGATCTACGGGCGACCAGCCGCCATTGTTGAACTTTTGCCAGCCATCGCCTGTGTTGCGGTAAACGTTGCCGTCGCGCCCGGCATAGACGTTGCCGCGGCGCGTCTCACCCAAGAACCCCTGGTTGCCGCTTGCGCGATCCCAACGCACGCCCCTGCCGCCGGCATTGCTGGAGACGCCTGACACACGCGCCCATTCGGACCCGCGCTTGACCCCTGCAGTGCCCCAAGAGCCGTAAACGTTATGGCCACCTCTGGCGATTGCCCCCGTGTTGGTGCGCGGGTTGTAGGCGGCGACGAAGCCGCGCGTTCCACGCGGCCCACTGACCGCAGCGCCGCGCACGTAACGGCCGGTCCGCGGGTTGTAGGCAGACCCTGCCGCAATGCCGCGATAGGGCCCATAGGCGTAGCCATAGCGACCATAAACACCCCGCGCCGGGTTGTAGTAAGCGCCAAGGCCGTAGGTGACGGGACGGGGATAGTAGCCGCGCCATCCATAACGTCCCACAGGCCCCCAGTAGGGCGGATAGCGCCAACCCGTGCCATAAACGTAGGTGCCCCAGGCAAGGTAACCGGCAAGGTAGCCCATGGTATAGCCGAACCAGACCGCCCCCGGCTCCGTGCGATACACGCGCACATACGTCACGTTGTAGACAGAGGAGGTGGGGGGAATGGTGTAAATGGCCTCAGGCACCTCGCTCACCACCGTGAACGGCCCGTTGGGCGTGTCGCCCACGAACCAGACGCCCTCCTCGAGCACGTAATACTTCCCGTCCACCAGAAGCACCTGGTCGTTGGTATTGGTGGCGTAGGAAACCGACGTGCCTTCGATGGTTTTGAAGTCCGGGTCGCCGCCGTAAGAGACGTCAGGCGTGACGGAGCCAATCTCCACCCGGGCCGTGTGGGGGATGCTCGCCTTCAGCCGCGCCTCATCACTCTCCGATGTGCCGGGGACGGAGTAGCGCACGCTATAGTAAGGCGTGTCGGCAGGGATCTTTTGAAAGTCGCTCGGAAGGTCAGGCGTTGTGAACGTCCAAGGCCCGTCGAGCGATGCACTCTTAAACCAGCGTCCCGACAAGAGGAGATACCAGGTCTGGCTGGAGGTCTCGAAGAAAACGTCGTTTTCGGTGTTTGAGGCCCACTGAAGCGCTGTGCCCGGCACATCCTCCAACTTTGGTGGCCCGTCGAAGACAATCAGCTCCGCCGGGGCATCGGAGTAAAACACCTTTGGCGCCCCGTTGGGGAACGGCTTGGCGGGGATTGCGGCGCGCGCGGCCTTCCAGTTGTCGTCATCGGGAAGGGCAGACATTGCCTCCGGCAGCGTTATCGCGGCCTGCCAGCCGTCCTTCAGTTCGCCCGAGGCAAGCCAGGACTCCTCGTCCCTCAGGTAGAAAATCTTGTCGGCAGTGGTTTGCAGAATGTCCCAGTTGCTGTTGACCACGAACTGGAGGGCGTCGGTCCCTTCCACAGGCGCCATCGTCGCCTCGCCGTTGGTCTGGACGAGGATGGCAGGCGTTTGTGACACGAACACTGTCGGCGCGTCGGCCTTCAGCCCTTCAACGTCCGCCACGCGCTTTGATTCAGCAAGGCTTGCGGTCAATCGTTCCTGGGCAATGGTGAGGGGGCCTGTGGGCAGGAGCTGGCCGACGGCAACGGACAGCGCCGAAAGATCGTCCCTGTTGAGGGCGGAGAAGTTGAGCTCCGTCACGGTGATGTTGCTGATCACCACATCGCCTGAAACCGAGTCAGCCGTCGTGTCGCCTTTGAAGCCGATGACGCCGAAAACAGGGTTTTGAAACTCAGCCTTCGCGTACTCGGCCGCGGAGAGGGCATCGATGGTTTTGAAGTTGTCCCATTCCGTGACCTGCGGCTGATAGAGAATGAGGGTGCCGCCGCCTTGGGTGGAGAACTTGCGCGGCCAACCGTCAGGGTCTTCGCTCTCTTGAAGATACTGGCCGCTGACGAAGCCATCGGTTCCGTTGAAGCTGACCGAGCACCAGGCGCCCGACTCGTCGCAGTCCTTCAAGTCCACCGATGTGCCTTCGGGAATGGTGGTCATGATGGAGGCGCTGGTGGTCGGCCCCGTGCGCATGTTCACGTTGGCTGTGGTGGTTGCCGGGGCGGCGAACCCAGGCGGCACCACCATCAAGGTGGCAAGGCAGACGGCAATGGCGCGCTTCATGACGCTTTCCTACCCTTAGAGCGTCTCGACCAGATGGGCGCATCTGGCCGGAGAGAGTATCGCTCGCGATCATACAGTCAGAGCAATTTCGCTGCGTCCGAGCGGGCGCACGATGCTCCAGGCGAAAATTTGACGTGACCATAGTGTTCTGCCGGTTTTAGCGGAAGGTTCAAGGCCGCAATTTGGCGCGAGTTGGTCCGGCGCCGTTCAGAGGGTGTGGCGGGACAGGGCCTCGTAGTAGGGGCGGGCAATGTCGGCAAGGCGCTTGGCGTGGTCCGTCATCAAGGGGCGTTCGGCTTTCGGCGGAGCAAAGCCGGTGGAATTCTCCACCGCGCCATACCAGTGGGCCGCCCACACGCCATCCTCAGGCTTTGGGCCGGCCGGCCACGACAACATCGCGGGGTCGAAAGCAAGGCCGATCCGTTCGCAAAGGGCCCTCAGGCAGCGCTCGGGCGCTTCGGCAATGTTCGTGGCGTCGAGGACTGCGGGGGCTGTGCCGAGCCTGTCGGCCTCCATGTCGAACAGCTCTTGCTGACGCTGAACGCCAATGTCGGCAAGGTTGGGGCTTTCGCGTTTGGCCTCGTAGCTTACCAGCACCAGCGCAGGATCTCTGATGAGGAACACATTGGTGCACTCACCGATCCAGGACACGTCAAAGCCCTCAAGCATGTGATGGGGCATGTGCTTTTGGTAAAAGACCGGCGCGCCGCCTGGAGCTGGGCCGAGACACGCGGCGACGATCTTGGCCACATCGCTCTCATGGGCGGCAAGGACGGCCGCGCGCATGGGATGGTCGATGCCGCCTTCCTTCAGGTAGGCAGCATAAAATGGCTCGTCCCACACACCGCAGTCGGCCCTTGCGCCGAAGCTTCGCATCATGGCGGTGGACAGGTTGCGGGGGCCTGACCACATGGCGATCCGCAGCTTAGGCAGGGCGTGTGACGCAGCGCTTGAGCGCGCTGCGTCATCGTCACGGTCGAGCCTTAGCACCCTTCGGTGAACTGCGTTGCCGGACCAGGGCATACGTCGATGGGCTCTGGCGGCAGCGAAACGCCGGCATCGTGCAGGAAATTGCGCAGCTGGTACCGAAGACCCGAAACGCCATCGCTGCCAACGCTGGTCTCGGTCATGGCAGGCAAGTCACCCTCCGCGACAGGCTGCGCGCCCTCGGCCAGGATTTGGTATTGCCATGGCGTGTTGAGGTCGAGGCCGGAGCCCTCTGCCTCTCTGTGGTAGTCCAGAAGCCCCAAGAGCACCTCGCCCACCAGCGTGCCGCCGACGGGGCCAAGCGTTGCCCCACCGGTGGCCGTACCGCCGGATTCTTTCTCCGCCTGGGTACGCTCGGGCATCAGGCCCACGGCCTCTGGGAGGGCAACAAGGCTGGCTTCCGTGCCGGTGGTGGATTCGGTACGAGGTCTGTTGGCGTCATGGGCGGCGCCGAAGCGGTCCGCCTCCTGAAGGATGTAGTAAAACAGCGGCGTGGTGCCGATCCCAAGGGTGTTTTCGGTTGTGGGATCGGCGGGAAGCACAAAGTCTTCAGCGGTGGTCCCGCCGGCTGGGTAGACGTCTTGCAAAACACCACGCTGCTCCAGCCGCTGGAGAATGCGGCGCGCAAGGTCCTGACCCGAGGGCAGCATATAGGTGCGCCCGCGGGTGAGGTTGCGGCTTGCAAGGTTGCCCAGACCACCGGGGCCGATGATGCCCACACGCTCCAACTTGGTCAGCGGATCGGACAGGATTGTGTCGAGCCGGCGCGCCCTTTGCACCAGTGAAGGTGGACCGTGGATGGGTGCGAAAAGGTTCCAGTCCAACGCCAGGGAGCCGAAATCGGTGCGCACGGGAGTGAAGCCATTGGGCTTCAGGAAGGTCGCCGATTGTCCGGACTTGTCGACACCGAAGAGCTCGGCAATGACGGCGTCGCGGCCAGCACCGCGCAGGCGCATCAACTCAGGCACCTGGCTGTGGCCGTAGCGGTAGGCGGCGGCGGCAAATTCGATGGGGATGAAGGGCTCCACCGTCACCCCATCGGCATTGCGAAAGCCGTTGGGGAAGTAAAAGTCCCGCCCGTTTTCCAAGATGTCGCGGGTGCGGGCGATACCGATCAGCCGCGGGATGAAGTCCTCGGAGATGACGCGGTGGTAGTGGTGGACGGTGAGGTGCCGCGCCTGCTCCAGGATTTCCAGGATGCGGCCGTTTTCCTCAGCCACCTCGAGTACGAGGGCGCGGGAGATGCGGCCTGCACTCTCAGGCTGTGCGGACTCTTGCATGGCGCCTGTGGCGCGGGAGGCGACCAACTGGGCAAGGTCGCCGCTGGGCGATTGCGGACGTTGGGCCATGGCGCTTTCAAGGCCAGGCCGTCCGGCTTGGCTGCGCCGACCTTCCACCCTTGCCAGGAGCTCGCGGGCCTTTTTGGCCTCCTCCTCAAGGATCCTGTCCACCATGCGGTTGTGGTAGGCGATGAAGGCGGCCTGCATCTGCGAGACGACAAAGTTTTCATCGTTGCGCGGATCGCCGATGACGGCCGTGGCGCGCCCGGGAGGGCTTGCGCGCAAAAGGTCGTGGCGGCGCCGTGCCTCGTCGCCGAAGACGGTGATGGCGCCGATGCGCAGGTAGGGTCCATCATAAAGGTAAGGGGTGCGCTCCGGCCCGCCGCCATAAACGCAATCAAGGTCGAGATCGGCCGTGCGGGCATTCTCGATCACCAGGTTCGTGGCAATCTCGTCGAAGCTCGTGACCGTGTCGAAGGTGATGTCGTGGTCGATGAACTGGCCCAGGAACACGTAGGCCAGGGGCATTTCCGATGGCCTTTCTTGCGCTTCGCCTGGGGCGGTCATCCTTTGGCCGAGGCGCACGAGGTCGTAGCGGGGGCTCGGATGGGCGATCAGACCTTCGGGCCTGTTGGGGGCCCTGACGGCAAAAAGCCTGCCAAAGCCGCCGATATTGGCATTCTCGCCGGCGCGCTGAAATGCGGCTGCGGGGGGATAATCAGGATTGGCGTGGGAGCCGGTGGCGTTGGCCCCGCTCACAAGAGCAAGGAGGGCCGTGGAGCCCAAAAGTGATGTGAAGAATGACTTGTACATGGCTTTTCATCCGTCGAATGAAAACAATCGCGGCGCCATGCTTGCCGCAAATGCGGCAAAAGTGAAGCCGCTCCTTTCATCAATCGCTTTGTCGAGGGTGGCAGGCGCCCCCTTGCTCACCCTACGGCTGCAAGTCCAACACCTTCCAGCGAAAGGCACAAGCTCTCAACGAGCTTCCCCATCAAGTTCCTTTGGAGAGACGGAAAGCCTGACGTTCCTTCGGAGCCGACTATAGACCCACCCCCGCGAAGGCTGGCGAGGGTCAAGGGCTTCAGAGCGAAGCGTCCCTTGAGGCTCGCCTGCCTTCGCGGGATGATGGATCAAGGCGGGAGAGGCTTGGTACAGCCCCTACAGACGATCCCTGGAACTCAAGCCGCCGCCTTTTGCTCCTCCTCAGCGATCTTCACCAGTTTGGTGAGCACCGCCGCCACCCCATTGGTGCGCTTTTCGGGCTTGGGCCAATCGCGGATGAGGACGACCCTGTGGTCTGGCCGGATCTTCGCCAGCGATCCTTCGGAGGCGATGAGCTGAACCAGCCCTTGGGGGTTGGCGAAGGTGTTGTCGCGGAAGGCGATGACGATGCCCTTGGGCCCAGCGTCGACCTTTTCCACGTTGGCGCGGCGGCACAGGCTCTTGATGTAGACGATCTTGAGCAGCCACTCGACCTCGTCGGGTATGGGGCCGAAGCGGTCCATCATCTCAGCGCCGAAGGCGTCGATCTCGCGAGCATCGCTGAGGTCGGCAAGGCGGCGGTAGAGGGACATGCGCAACTGAAGGTCCGGCACATAGTCCTCGGGGATGAGAACGGGGATGCCGACGGAGATCTGTGGCGACCAGTGCTCCTCGATCTCCTCTTCGCCGCCGTCCTTGAGGGCGGCGACCGTCTCTTCCAGCATGGACTGGTAAAGCTCGAATCCGACCTCTTTGATGTGGCCCGACTGCTCTTCGCCCAAGAGGTTGCCTGCGCCACGAATGTCCAGATCGTGGCTTGCCAGCTGAAAGCCTGCGCCAAGGCTGTCGAGAGATTGAAGGACTTTCAGCCTGCGCTGGGCTGTGGCGGTCAGCGTCTTGTCCACGGGGGTGGTGAGGAGGGCGTAGGCGCGTGTCTTCGAGCGCCCCACCCGCCCGCGCAACTGGTAGAGCTGGGAGAGGCCGAACATCTCCGCACGGTGGACGATGAGGGTGTTGGCTGTGGGAATGTCGAGGCCCGATTCCACAATGGTGGTGGACAAAAGGACGTCGTACTTGCCGTCGTAGAAGGCATTCATGATGTCGTCGAGATCGCCCGGCGCCATCCTGCCGTGGGCGACGGCCACTTTCACCTCAGGCACGTGCTTGTCCAAAAACTCCTTCTGGGCGGCAAGGTCGGAAATGCGCGGGCATACGTAGAAGGATTGGCCGCCTCGGTAGCGCTCACGCAAGAGCGCTTCGCGGATGGTGAGGGGGTCGAAGGGGGTCACGAACGTGCGCACGGCCAGCCTGTCCACGGGCGCCGTGGCGATGAGGGAGAGTTCGCGCACACCCGTCAGTGCCAGTTGCAGCGTGCGCGGGATCGGCGTTGCCGACAGGGTGAGGACGTGAACGTCAGACTTCAGCGCCTTCAGCCGTTCCTTGTGTTTGACGCCGAAGTGCTGCTCCTCGTCCACAATCAAAAGGCCGAGGTCGCGGAAGGTGACTCCCTTGGCAAGCAGGGCATGGGTCCCCACCACAATGTCCACCTCGCCTGAGGCAAGGCCCTCTCTGACCCGCTTCATGGCTTTGGGGCCGACGAGGCGTGAGGCCTGCTCGACATTCACGGGCAAGCCTTTGAAACGCTCCTGGAACGTCTTGTAATGCTGGCGGGCAAGCAGCGTCGTGGGCACGATCAGCGCCACTTGCCGGCCTGACATGACGGCGGTGAAGGCCGCGCGGATCGCCACCTCCGTCTTGCCGAAGCCGACGTCACCGCACACAAGGCGGTCCATGGGCCGGCCAAGCGCCAGATCGTCCATGACGCTTTCGATGGCCGCCATCTGATCGTCGGTTTCGCTGTAGGGAAATTTTGCCACGAACTCGTCGTAGACGCCCGTGGGCGTTTCGATGACCGGGGCTTTGCGCAGCAGCCTTTGGGCGGCCGTCTTGATGAGGGCGTCGGCGATTTCGCGCACACGCTCCTTCAGTTTGGCCTTTCGGGCCTGCCAGCCCGCCCCCCCGAGACGGTCCAGGGTGATGTCCTCTGAATCGGAGCCGTAGCGGGACAAAAGGTCGATGTTTTCCACCGGCAGATAGAGTTTGTCGTCCTTGTGGTAGGCGATCTCCACGCAGTCATGGGGGGCACCGGCGGCCTGCAGCGTCTTGAGGCCCATGAAGCGGCCGATGCCGTGGTCCACATGAACGACGAGGTCGCCAGCGGCCAAGGAGGCCACCTCTGTCAGAATATCTGCATCGCGCTTGCGCTTGCGCTTGGCTGTGACGAGGCGGTCGCCCAGCACGTCCTGCTCGGCGATGATGGTGTAATCGGGCCCGTCGAAGCCGCTCTCAAGCTCCACCACCGCAAGGGCGGCGACGCCCTTCTTCAGTCCGCTGACCTGCGCGTAGGAGGCGACCGTTTCAGCCTTGGTGAGGCCGTGGTCCTTCAACACCTGCGCCAGCCGATCGCGCGAACCTGCCGACCAGGCCGCCACGATGACGCGACGGTCCGTTTTGCGCAGGGCGTCGATATGGTCGATCAGTGCGTTGAAAATGTTGACGTTGCCGGCCGCGCGCTCGGCCGCAAAGGACCGGCCGACGCGCCCGCCCGCGGGGACGGTGTGGACGCCCTCGCGCGCAGGTTCGGCGAAGGGGGACAGGTTGATCTGGCGATGCGCGCCGAAGATGTCGGCAGGCGTCATTCCCGTCAGATAAAGGTCGCCCGTGGGCAGGGCGTTGTAAGGCGGGCCGCTGGCCTGATCGAGCGCGGATTGGCGGGCGGCGTAGTGGTCTTCGATCTCCGCCACGCGGGTCGAAATGGCATCGAGCGCCAGGTGATCGATGACGATGGCGGCATCGGGCAGATAGTCGAACACACTGACGAGTTCGTCGTGGAAGAGGGGGAGCCAGTGCTCAACGCCCGAAGCGCGCACCTTCTCGCTGACCGAATGGTAGAGGATGTCGTCCTTGGAGGCCGCCCCAAACGCGCGCAGATAGCCTTCGCGAAAGCGCTTTACCGCCGTGTCGGAGAGCACCACCTCGCTCATGGGGACGAGGCGGATCTCGTTCTGTTGACCTGTGGTGCGCTGGCTTTCGGGGTCGAAGGGGCGGATTGTCTCCAGCGTGTCGCCGAAAAAGTCCAGGCGCACAGGGGCATGTGTGCCTGGGGCGAAAAGGTCGACGATGCCGCCGCGAACCGCGTACTCGCCAGGTTCGCGCACGGTGGGGGTGCGCAGAAAGGCGTTGGTTTCAAGCCATGAGATGACGTCGTCCATGGCAACGTCCGCGCCTGCGCGGTGGCTCAGCGTTGCGGCCCTGATGGTGGTGGGCGCAGGCACCTTTTGCAGGATGGCGTTGGCCGTCGTCATCACCACCGTGTGCGGCTTGACCCCTTCGGCCATTGTCGCAAGGGCTGCCGTGCGCCGTGCCTGGATCACCGATGAGGGGGAGGCCCTGTCATAAGGCATGCAGTCCCACGCGGGCAGGCGGATGGCGTTCACCTGCGGTGCGAAGAAACGCAGCGCCTCCTCGGCCGCGTTTTGTCTTTGTCCGTCGCGCGCCACGAAGAAGACGGGGCCGTCCGCCTCCACGGCAAGCTTGGCAAGGACCTCCCCTTCCATGCCGTCGGGCACGTTGGCAACGTTGATCTGACGTGGCAGGCCTTCGTCGAGCAGGAGGTCCAGATGGCCCCGATTGTCGCGCGCGATGTCGGCGACGGGGCGGGCGCGGGGCTTGGTCTTGGTGGTGGTCATTGGGGAATGCTGCCAGTGTGAAAGGCAATGACGCGGTTGAGGGTGGCGCTTTGGTGGTTGGCCGGCACAGCATCCTGACCTGTGATCCAACGGTAGAGTTCCCCGTCGGGCACGCGCATCAGGGCTTCCATTTCCGCCAAGGCGGCCTCATCAAGGTCGGCGATGACGGCGTCCGTGAACCGACCGAGCAACAAATCCATCTCCCGTGTGCCACGATGCCAGGCGTGGAACAGCAGGCGCTTGCGCCGCGGATCAAGGTCGGCGGATGAACGTGTCGTGCCGGTCATTGCACTCTCCGGTGAGGGCGGCATGGTCGTTGTGGCAGGGGTGAACAACAACGCACCCATCCGCCGCCCCGTTTCGGGGACGTCGGCATGAGCACTGTGTTTGATATCGGCCCGTTGATGGCTCCGGTCAATCGTCTTTCCGGCGTCGGATCGGCGCGGGCTGAGCGGCTTGCCCATTTGCTGGCCCGGCCGAGCGCTGCGGAGACCCGCGTCTTCGATCTTTTGTCCCACAGGCCGGTGGGTTTGATTGACCGCACGCGCACGGTGAGCGCTGCCGAAGCGCCTGACAAAGCCGTTGCCACGCTGACCGTGAAAGTGGAGCGCCACGATCCGCCTAGGCGCCCTGGCGGGCCGGCGCGCATCATTGCCGCCGACGAAACGGGCGAAGTGACGATCATCTACTTCCGCGGTGGGGAGGCCTGGCGGCTCGGCGCCTTTCCCGTCGGTGCCTGGGTGCGCATCTCGGGCCTCGTGGAATGGTGGGAGGGGCGCCCGCAGCTTGCCCATCCCGACATTGTGCAAATCGTCGACGGGCCTGAGAGCGCCCTTGATGATCGCTTTGGCCTGGAACCGGTCTACCCGCTCACCCAAGGGATCACCGCGGGCGTCCTTGTGGGGCTGATGAAGGCGGCGCTGGAAAAGGTGCCCGCCCTTGATGAGTGGCTGGATCGGCCCTTTATGGCGCGCGAGCGGTTGCCTCGGTTCAACGAGGCGCTCACTGCGGTCCATACCCCCACAAGCGCAACAGACCTTTTGCCCGCCTCTCCCGCGCGCCGGCGCCTTGCTTATGATGAGATGCTGGCAAACCAACTGGCCCTTGCGGTGGTGCGCGACAGGGAGCGGACCGCAAGGGGGCGTGCGCGCTCCTGGGACGAGGAGCCCATTGCAGCGCTTGAAGCCTCGCTTCCTTTTCCCCTCACCCCCTCCCAGCGGCTTGCCATCAGCGAGGTGTCGGCGGACCTTCAAAGCTCGAACAGGATGCTGCGCCTTCTGCAAGGGGACGTTGGATCGGGCAAGACCATGGTGGCGGTGTTTGCTGCTGCCATGGTGGCGGGGGCTGGCGGGCAAAGTGCCATCATGGCGCCCACCGACCTTGTGGCGCGCCAACATCATGAAACGCTGTCGGCCATTCTTCAGCCGATGGGGATCGGTGTGCGGTTGTTGACGGGGCGCATTGGCGAGGCGGAGCGGGCGCGCACCTTGGAGGAGCTTGCCAGTGGCGCAGCGTCCGTCGCGGTCGGCACCCACGCGCTGTTCCAGTCCAAGGTGGTGTTTCGCGATCTGGCGCTTGTGGTGGTGGACGAGCAGCACCGCTTCGGCGTTCACCAGCGTCTCAGTCTGTCGGAGAAGGGGCCCCACTCGGACCTCTTGGTGATGACGGCAACGCCCATTCCCCGCACCCTGGTGCTGGCGCAGTTCGGCGATATGGACGTCTCGCGCCTCACCGACAAGCCCGCAGGGCGCAGCGATGTGGAAACCCGTGCGGTGCCCTTGAACAAGGTGGAGACGGTGATCGAACGCCTCGCCACCGCTCTTGCCAGGGGGGAGAAGGCCTACTGGGTCTGCCCTTTGGTGGACGACAGCGACACCATGGACCTAGAGGCGGCCACCTCGCGTCACGCGGTGCTTGAAAAGCGCCTTGGCAAGGGGCGCGTCGGCCTTGTCCATGGCAAGACGGCGACGGCCGACCGCGAAAAGGTGATGGAGGATTTTCGCGGCGGACGCGTTTCCGTCCTGGTAGCGACCACCGTGGTGGAGGTGGGGGTGGATGTGCCCGATGCCACCATCATGGTGGTGGAACATGCCGAGCGGTTCGGCCTGTCACAGCTCCACCAGTTGCGCGGGCGGGTGGGGCGGGGTTCGAAGGCCTCCACTTGTCTCCTCCTTTACAAGCCGCCGCTCGGCACGGTCGCGCAGAGGAGGCTTGAGACCATGCGCGCCACCACGGACGGTTTTCGCATCGCTGAGGACGATTTAAAGCTGCGTGGTGAGGGTGAGGTGCTCGGCACACGCCAGTCGGGCAGCGCCAATTTCCACTTTGCCGACCTTGACCAGCACGGCGACCTTTTGCGTGCGGCCGTGGACGATGCGCGGCTGATCGTTGCCATGGACCGCGATCTTAAGGGCGAGCGTGGGTCAGCGCTGCGCGCACTTTTGACGCTGTTTGAGCGGCGCAAGGCCATCGAAAGGCTGCGGGCTGGCTGACTGGTGTGAGCGGTGCCTACTGGTCGCTACGGAAAACGGGCTGGTCGAAGGCTGTGCGGTCGAAGTCGAACGCGCTTGGGAGCTCGTCCAGGATCATCGATCGGGCTTGCAGAAACGGTGTGGGGTCGAACATTCGCTCGCCCGCACTTGCCGCGTTGGCGACCGACTGGCGCGCGTCCTGAAGGGTGCGCCTCAAGTTTTCCAACAGCGAGGTGGAGCGGCCGCCTGGCTCAGCCATTGTGGTGAGGAAGGCGGCGTGGCGGGAGAGGCCGTCCAGTGTGGCGTTGAAATAAAGGAATGTGTGGGTGTCGCTGGAAAACGGCAGTTCGCCCGGTAGGCTGGCCGAGCGGCCTGTGAACCGCTCCACATCCTCCGTCAGCATGTTGATGGCTTCCATCATCCCTTGGATGAGGTCGCGCAGCCTGAGGCGATGGGCAAGGTCCACCGGCTGGTTTGTCCAGTGGGAGGCAACGTCCCCGCGGTTCCACGCCTCGGCCAAACGCCTTGCGGTGTCGTGTATGTTGGCGGCCACCGCCAGGGCGTGGCGGCAGCGCCGTCCAAGGGTGGCCTGACCGCCGAACGGACCTGCGATCAAAAGGTATTCCAACGCAGGCAGACCGACGACAGCGGCCTCTTCCTGGCTCAGTTCGCTGAGGGTCGCCGGCGGTGTGACCCGGCCATTGGCGAATGCTTCCAAGCGCGAGAGGCTGAAGGCGGTGTCAGCGACTTCGGTGAGGAGTTTGTGGGCGCCGCGATCATCGTTGGCGGCGCTGAAGGCAAGGGGGGTGGCTTGTGCAGCAGCCGCCACCGCGTGGGCGAATGCCATCTTCAGATCCCGGTCGGGGCTGCGGGCGGGGTTGGCACAGTGCCTGACCACCAGGTTTTGGAGGGCCAGTGCCGACCCCATCAGCGTGTTGGCCGAGGGCATGATCAGGTCCGCAACAATCAACCTGACACTGGGTTGGAGGAGATTGGCGTCATCGAGTGGCGGTTCTTCCAAGGCGCCGTTGGGTGGCTTCTCGCTCGGCGGCGGATCAGCGAGGCTTGGCTCTAGGGGCGCGTCGGTCTGGCTTTCCTCGAATGCCGGCTCTTGGATGCGAAGCGGGGGGGCAGGAACGTTGACCTGTGCGGCCGCACTGCCTGCAAACGCCACCAACAAAGCCGCCGCGAGCGCCCGAACAGTGGCCAGTTGCCGCAAGCGCGGTCCGTCGGAGAAGGGCGCTTGGCGGCGCAACGGTAGACTTAGCGCTCCGCCGCGTCGAGGGAGGCCATGATCGCGTCAAGGCGTGTGCGGTACTTCTTTGCCTGTGCGTCGATGGAGAAATTCTCGGCGACGAAGGTGCGTGCATTGGCGGCGCGGCGCATCCGCTCCTCAGGGTTGTCTCTGACAGCGCGCAAAGCGGCGACGGCGCTCGCCTGTTTGGGGTCGGCCCACACCTGGCCACGCTCAACGAAGATATACTCGTTGGGGCCAGGCTCGACGAGGTCGTAATCCACCAGCCAGGCGTTGTCGGCCTTGGTGAAGTCCATGTTGCCTGAATAGGCGGTGGTGAGGACGGGGGTGCCCACATTCATCGCCTCGATCAGGCCGAAGCCCCAGCCTTCGGATCTGTGAAGGGAGACGTAGCAGTCAGACCCTTTCTTCAGCTTGATGAGGTCGGAGAATTTCAGGGTCTCGTTCAAGATGCTGATGCGCGGGTCTTCGGCGGCAATCTCGGTAATGTATTCCCAGCGCATGGCCTGGTGGCGGTCGGCCACAAAGTCCCTGTTGTGGGTCTTGATGACGAGGCGCACATCCTCGTCAGGGCCAAAGGCGGCCCGGAAGGCATCCACCACGCCGTGGGGGTTCTTGCGCTCGAGGAAGGAGAAGGAATCGAAGATGGCGAGAACGACGAAGGTGTCGGGACCCACAGGAAGGCGCTGCGAGAGGTAGGCGCGCGCGTCTTCGCGCGTGGGCTCAGGGAGGGGCTCCACGGCCATCCCCACATTGTGGACGGGCTTGTCGATGTGGTCTTGGTAGATGGTGACGCCGTAGTCTGTGGCGACCCACACCTCATCCAGGAGGCCAAGGGCCAGGTGCTGGGCCGGCGCGGGCGTCGACAGCTCCCAGAAGAAGTAGCCGATATTGTAGGCGCCGTTGAACACATCCGGCAGATAGGCGAGCGCGATGGGCACCGTCTCGCCGTTGAGGTGGATGAGGTTGACCCGCGCAGGCTTGGGCGTGTCGTGGGTGACGGCCTTTGTGCTCATCCCCACGGGCGCGGGGTTGTCGAGGCCGAAGTCCACATAGTTGGCGGCAATGCCAGCAGCCTTCAGCGTTTCTGCCGACAGGCGTGAGGCCTGGCCGAGGCCCGAGGACTTCTCGAACGGGCCGATGACTTGAAGGTCCACCCGTCCCGTCTTTGCCGCTGGCGGGAAGCGCGCAGCCTCGAAGCGGTTGCCTTTGGCATCGCGAAAGCGGAAGCGCCGGCGGGTCAGGTCGAACCCGCGCAGCCACAACAAGTCCGCATAGCGCTCCGCGTTGAAGATCTCGCCGATGGCTTTGCCGGACTCGTGGATGGACTGGATCAGCCTGTCGAACAGCGTGCCGCCGCGCGGCCCGTCGAACATGGCGTTGAGGTTCTTGGTGGGCACGAACCGGATGAGGCCAGGGGCCTCGACCGCCTCCAGAAGATACCACAGGTGATAAAGGATCCTGTCGTGCTCGCGGTAGCCGTCGAAAATATGGAAGCGCTTGTCCTTATGAAAGCGCGCTTCCATGAACACCGACGGTGGGAAGTTCTTGCCCATCCAGGGGTGGGTCATGCGCCGCATGGCTTCCACGTAGTAGTCGGGAATGAGGCAGTCTTCCAGGTGGAGTTCGGCCGCCCGCACGCCGCACCACCAGACGACAAACTTGTCATAGTGGTCCTGGGACATGATCGGCAAAAGGTCCGCCCCGCTGGGGCCGGCCGTTGCCCACGACAGGGACGCCCGCGAAACCTTGTAAGGCATGCCGACGAGGGTGACGGGCTCGTTCAGATAGCTGATCTCGTCCGCCCCCAACGGGGTGCGCATGGGGCGCCTGCGGAAGGAATACTGGTCACAATACCAGTGGAGGTAGCCGTTCTTGGTGGCTTCGGACCCGTCGAGCGGATGGGTCCTTTCCATGCGCATGCGCTTGTGGGTGTAGTCGAGGTAAGGGGACAGGGCACGGCCGAAGCCAGGCGCACTCGGCCCCTTGGACGAGAACATGCGCTCGTGAAGGGGATAGGTGCCCGGCTCGCTCCTTTGAGGCCGGCCCGTGCCATGCTGAAGCATCGTGACACCCGCGGCAACGATGGCCGCCTCAAGGGCCGGACGGATCGCATCGCGCACGGCGCCCGTTGCCATCGGGTCCTGGGCGAGGGACAGGGTTTCGAGGTGGACTGGCGGGTTGGCAAGGACACGCATTTCGATGGGTTTGCCATCATCGATGGCAATGCGGGCAAGGGCTTCCGGGACGGCCCAGTGAAAACCGCAATGGCGGGGGCCGCGGCCGGCCCTTTCCACGTCCGCACGCACCATATCGGCTTTGGCGATCCCCGCGGGGACGCCTGCGATCAAGAACTCCACCATCAGCGCGTTAGAGTGGTCGTTCGTGTCCACCACCCAGCCGGCAATTTCCGAACCGTTGAAGCGGTCGATGTGGTGGTCGTAGCGGGCAGGTGCGGGTTCGCTCACCGGGTCAGGCATCCTGTTGTCGGCGGGGGGCTTTTCGTCGGCTTGGGTCTTGAGACGGTTTACGGTCGATTTGAACGGCCACATAGGAGCGTTCCATCACCTGATGCGTCAGGGTCGCGTTCGCCCGCCATAGGCCGTCGTCAGGCCGGGTCTGTAAAGCATGGTCCTTTGCCGAGGCGGGTGTCGCCAGCTTCGGCAAGGCTTGGGGCCCGGTCACGGCCGTCCGCCAGAGGCAAGCGCCCCAGTCTCGGCCGCATCAACGTTGGAGGTCTGCTGTAAGGCTTCGGTCTTGTCGGCGACGATGTCGCGCAGCGTTTCGTCAAAATCGCGATTGGGCGGCCAGTCCATGAACTGGGCGAGTTTTTGGGTGGAGGCCGTTGCGACCGGAATCTCGTTGGGGCGAAGGCGCTTCTGGTCCACCTCGATCTCAACATCAACGTCCACGATGCGGCGCAATCGCTCAAGGATCTCGGCGATGGAGATGGTGGTGCCGCGGGCCACGTTGACCACCATGCGGTGGGGCAGGGCTTCTGCGGCCAGGAGGAGGCGGACGTAGCAGTCCGCCACATCGCGCACGTCCAGAAAGTCGCGCTCGGCGGCAAGGTTGCCCACCGTCACCTTCGGCGGCTGCAGGCCTGCCTTGATGCGCACAAGCTGGTTGGCAAAGCTTGCCACCACGAACGTCTCGGCCTGGCCAGGCCCGGTGTGGTTGAACGGGCGGGCGACGATCAGGCGCGCCGTATCGGGCAGGAACTGGCGCAGCACCACCTCTGACGCGCGCTTTGAATTGGCGTAGGGGCCGTTGGGGGCCGCCATGGTTTCTTCAGACGCGGGGCCGGCGTTGAAGTTTTTGCCGTAAACGTCGCCGGTGCTGGCGAAAAGGACGGTGGCGTCAGGCACATGGTCATTGATGGCGCGGGCCACACAATAGGTGCCGTCGCGGTTGTCGCGCCACACGGCGTTGGGCTTTTCACGCGCCTTTGCCACGGACGAGTAGGCCGCCAAGTGCACCACGATCTGCGGCTTGACGGTGCCAATCAGATGGTCTGTGCGCTCGCGATCGGTCAGGTCCACCGCATGGCCGCCAGGCAACGCAGGTGGGTCACGCACCACCGTCACCAAGGACCGGTCGGGGAATGCCTTACGCAGCCGGGGGATCATGTAGTGGCCGACGAAACCGGCCGCCCCGGTCAACAGGATGGGCCTCAACGGAAAACTCCCTGCAACGGCGGCGCGAGCTGGCCGCGACGTTCAGTTCTTGCGATGGCGCTCAAGGTCGGCATCCACCATCTCGTGGATCATCGCTTCCAGCGTAGTCTTGGCGCTCCAGCCAAGCGTTGTCACGGCCTTTGTGGGATCGCCAAGCAGGACATCCACTTCTGCCGGGCGGAACAGTTGGGGGTCGATCACCAGGTGATCCTCCACATTGAGGTCCACGAAGCTGAAAGCGATCTCAACCATATCGCGCACGGATGTGGTGCGGCCTGTGGCGACCACATAGTCGTCGGGCTTGTCCTGCTGGAGCATCAGCCACATGGCTTCCACATAGTCGCTGGCATGGCCCCAGTCGCGCTTGGCGTCAATGTTGCCAAGGCGCAACTCCTTGGCTTTGCCAAGCTTGATGCGCGCCACACTGTCGGTCACTTTGCGGGTGACAAACTCAATCCCCCGCAGGGGCGATTCGTGATTGAACAAGATGCCTGAGGAGGCATGAAGGCCAAAACTTTCCCGGTAGTTCACCGTCATCCAATGGGCAAAGAGCTTGGCGGCACCATAGGGCGAGCGCGGGTAAAACGGCGTCTTCTCGTTCTGGTGCGCCTCTTGGATGAGGCCGAACATTTCCGACGAGGAGGCCTGGTAAAAGCGTGCGTCAGGATTGCCCATGCGCACAGCCTCAAGCACGTTTACCGCGCCTACGCCCGTCACCTGTGCCGTCAGGACCGGCTGCTGCCAGGAAGAGGCGACGTAGGACTGAGCGCCAAGATTGTAGACCTCGTCAGGCTTTGCCGTCTCCACCGCGCGAAGAAGGCTTGAAAGGTCGGTGAGGTTGGCATCCACATAGCGGATGTCCTTCTCGATTCCGAGCCAGCGCAGACGGTGGTCGGACACGCCAAAATGGCTCGATCGGCGGACCAGGCCCGACACCTCATAGCCCTTTTGCAGCAAGTTCCGCGCAAGGTAGGCACCGTCTTGTCCGGTGATGCCTGTGATGAGTGCGCGACGTGCCATGATGGTCCTCTCGTTCGGGAAATGTCAGTCAAATCGTTGGTGGCGGGCCGGCGACGTGGACGGCACTCGCGCCGGGGATGCATGACGCGCGTGGCGGTGCCCTTAACAAAGCCCTCGCGGCGCGACAATAGAGCGGCAAGCCCCCGCGAGGCTGTGGACGGGGGTGGGGTTGATCGCCACTGCAACCTTAGGGTACAAGATGTCCTGTCTACACCAGAAGTGACTGCACCCCATGTGTGATGCTTGCCCTCTAGGGCCCTTGAGGAGCTACGCTCCAGATGAGTGACGATCCACGTTTCCGCAACGTTCGTTTCGATGCGCCGGACAACCCTGGCGCAGGTCTTGTCCTTTACGCCGATTGGATTGCCCGCGCCTTTGCCAGCGTCGATGGTGATCAGCTGTGTGCGGCCATTGGCCATTTGAATGCCGTCGCCGATGCAGGCGGCCAGGTGTTCATGATCGGCAATGGAGGGTCGGCCGCCATTGCCGAGCATTTGGCCGCCGATTTCGTCAAAGGCACTCATGTGGCCGGCGCCACCCGCCTTCGCGTTCAGGCGTTGACGGCCAACAGCGCCATCTACTCCGCCGTTGCCAACGACTTTGGCTTCAGTGACGTGTTTTCACGCCAGCTGCGCTTCCTTGCCGACAGCGGCGATGTGTTGGTGGCCATCTCCTCCTCGGGCAACAGCCCCAACATCTTGGACGCTGTCCGCTGCGCCAAGCAGATGCAGATGGTCACCATTGGTCTGTGCGGCTTCAATGGCGGCGCGCTGGCTGAGGCCGTGGACACCAACCTTCACGTCAACGCCCACCACTACGGCGTGGTGGAGGATGTGCACCAGTCGCTTCTGCACATCATGTCCAGCGCCATTGCCGAGCGGCATGACAATGAGGCTGCCACCCATTGACGATGCATCCACCAGGCGGTGAAGTGTCAGTGTGATGAGCGTACAGGCCGTTCTTCTTCTCGGCGGCAAAGGCACCAGGCTCGGCCTCACCGACATTCCAAAGCCGATGGTCATGGTGGATGGCGTGCCGCTTCTGGACCGCACGCTCGCCGCCCTTGCCGCGGCGGGGGTGGAGCGGGTGCTTGCGCTCACAGGTCACCTGTCCAACGTAATCGAGAATCATGTGGCCGATGGATCGCGTTGGGGCCTCGACGTCACCTATATGCGCGAGGAGACACCGCGCGGCACTGCGGGCGCTCTGCGCGATGCGGCGGACCATCTGGAGGCGACGTTCCTTCTGGTCTACGGCGATGTCCTGTTCAATCTGGATCTTGCGCGTTTCATCGCGGCCGGAAAGGCCAATGGCGGACTCGGCACGCTGTTCGTTCACCCCAACGATCACCCCACCGATTCCGACCTTGTGGTTATGGACGGGCAGGGGCGGGTGAAGGCTTTTCACCCCAAGCCCCATCCGTCGGGGCTGTTGGTGCGCAATCGCGCCAACGCGGCGTTGCACTTTTTCGACAAGGCCATCGTTCATTGGATCGAGGAGAGCCAGGAGGCCGTGGACCTTGGGCGCGACGTGCTGCCGCGCGCGGCCCGGTTCGGCGCCAAACTTCATGCCTACAACAGCGCCGAGTACATCAAGGACATCGGCACGCCAGAGCGCCTTGCAAGGGCTGAAGCCGCGTTGCGTGCCGGCGAGGTGGCGGCCAAGAGCTACAGCAACCGGCAGCGCGCGGTGTTTATCGACCGCGACGGCGTCATCAATCGCGAGGTGGATGGCATCACCCGGCCCGATGACCTCGATGTGCTGCCTGGTGTCGCTGCGGCTATCGGCGCCCTCAACCGCTCCACCTTTCTTGCCATTGTCGCCACCAACCAGCCGCTGATCGCCAAGGGGTTTGCCACCGAGGGGGAAGTGGACGCCGTCCACGCTGCCCTCGACAACGCGCTCGCCGAGGAAGGCGCTTACCTCGACGACTTGATGATGTGCCCACACCATCCTGAGAGTGGCCACGACGGAGAGGTGGAAATACTAAAAGTTGTATGCCAATGTCGCAAACCTCAGCCCGGCATGTTGTTTGAGGCGGCGGCAAGGCACAATATTGATTTGGAGCGCTCGTTCATGATCGGCGACCGCGCGAGCGATTGGGAAGCGGCGGAGGCCGCAGGCGTCACGACCCTCCTTGTGGCGCGTGATCAGGTGTTCGGAGCCGATCCACGCGTCTCTCACACCTCGCTGGGCGAGGCTGTGGCGCATATCTTGTCACTTCCGCACGCCGGCGCTGCGTCCAAAGCTTTTTTGGAAATCAACGCATGATTGTCGCGCGCACACCGTTCCGGATATCCTTCGCTGGCGGCGGCACGGACATCCCGTCGTTTTATCGCGCCCATGGCGGCGCCGTGCTCTCCATGGCCATCGACAAATATTTCTACCTCACCATGCACCGCGCCTTTTTGTCCCGCGGTTACCTGCTGAAGTACGCCAAGACCGAGGCGGTGCAGTCGGTGGAGGACATCGAGCACCCCATCATCCGCCAGGTCTTTGCCGACTACGGGATCAGCGGCGTTGATTTTTCAAGCGCGGCGGACATTCCTGCGGGGACCGGTCTTGGCTCTTCCTCCGCCTTTACCGCAGGGCTGATCAGTCTGTGCAATGCCTACAAAGGCCACTACGCACCGGCCGAAGAGGTGGCCGCTGCTGCCTGCCGCATCGAGATCGACCGCCTGGGCGAGCCTATCGGCAAACAGGACCAGTACGGGTGTGCCATCGGCGGCCTGAAGCTTATCGAGTTTCACCAAGACGAGCGTGTGGTGGTGACGCCCATCTTCCTCACGCACACCAAGCGCCAGGCCTTGGAAGACAGTCTGGTGCTGGCCTACGTGGGCGGCCACCGCTCGGCAAGCCAGATGCTGCGCCAGCAAGGGGCGGAGATTGCCGCCAACCCCGCCCGTGTCGATGATTTGAAGGCGATGGCCTCCCTTGCTCACCAGCTGCGCGGTCAACTCCAAGAAGACCCGACTGTCCTCGGCGCCTTTCTGCATGAAGGATGGGAGCGCAAGCGTCGCCTGTCGGCAACGGTGAGCACGCCGTTCATCGACGCTGTCTACGAACGCGGGCGCGCGGCGGGTGCCACAGGCGGCAAACTCTTGGGCGCTGGCGGCGGTGGCTTCGTCCTCTTCTGCGCCCCAGGTGCAACAGCCGATGGTGTTCGCGCCGCCCTCAGCGACCTCCCACTGTTCTCGGTGAAGATCGATGGGGCCGGCTCTGTGATAGTCTACGACGATATGAGCCACCTGAGCGCCCCTCCCATCGCGCCTCGCGCTGCGCCGCCTTTCGTCTCACCCATGACGGTTGCGGCAGAATGAGGGTGCATCGGCTTGGCCCCGCCCATGCCAGGGCGAGAGGGAGAGCGCCATGCAACTGGTGATCCTCGGCTACCACCGCAGCGGCACGTCGGCTGTGACGCAGCACCTCATGAAGGCAGGGTTGTTCGTGGGCGATGACCTTATCGGCAGCAACCAATCCAATCCTTACGGCCACTTCGAGGATCGCCTGTTCTTCGACGTTCACGAGCGGATCTTGCGTGAAAATGGCGAGCGGTGGCTCGCGCCCAACCCCTTCACCCCCATCGTTTCCCAGGGCGCGCGCAGCCAGTCCAACGCGTTGGTGGCGGCCCGCAATGCCGCGTACGACCATTGGGGCTTCAAAGACCCGCGCGCCTGCCTTTTCATCGACCATTGGCGCACGGTTCTGCCGGATCCACGGTTTCTTGTGTGTCTGAGGCACTATCGCGCGTGCATCCATTCATTGCTTCGAAGAGCGTTGAACTCGGTGGGAAACACGGCCGACAAGGGTCTTGCCACCATTCATATGCGCCTTGCTGCCGACCCCGACACGGTGGCGCGGTCGTGGATTGCCCATATGCTCCCTGTGATGCGGCTGATCGAGCGCTGCCCGCAGATTGTGCATGTGGTTTCTGTAGGGCGGCTGACGGGCGAAGCGTCCATCGCCATCGATCTGACGGAGCGTTTCGGCCTGCCTCTCACCCCCGTCGCCCTCGGCGAGACCTTTCAAGAGGGCCTTTTCAGCGCTGATGATGCTGTGGACGTGCGCCTGTCTGAGGAAACCGAAGCCCTTGCCGAGCGCGTGTGGCGTGCGCTGAAGGCGAGCGTGCGCCATGCCGAAACACAGGCACAGGCGGCCTGAGGTGGACGCGCTCGTCCGCCCCTTGGCGCCAGACGCGCCCGTCAGAGCTCCCGTCCCCGCCTTCGGTCAGGGCGGAACCGGCCCTCCCATCGATGGATCCATCGTCTGGAGCGGCGATCAGCGCGTCTTGTATGACGCTGCGGCGACCGCACTGGTGGTCACCGACCTCAGGCTCTTGAGCGATTTGACCCTGGTGGTCCTGTCCGCGCGGCCGACATTGTTTGTTCTCAGCGATCTGCGCGATCTTGCCCACTATCGCCTGCTCCTACAGCGGCGCGAGTTGATCCTGACGCCGGCCGATGCGGTCTATGTCACAGGCAAGGCGCTCGACGCTCCCCTTCCGAGCGGCCTGCGCGAACACCTGGTGGACGACCCGTCGCCTTGGGTTGCCGCAGGCGGCAAGGCGCGCAGCCTCAAAGGTTCGCTGCAAGGGTTCGGGCTCGTAGACAAGTCGCGTCTGACGGAGTTGGCCCAGCGTGCCAACGGCCTTGCACTCCCAAGCGTCCAGCATTTCTGGCGTCTTGTGGGGGATCACGGCAGCCTTGCCCAGTTGGCCATGCGCACGGCTTCGATGGAACGTGTGGGGGTTGGCGGCCCTTTGGATGGCTTCTCGCCCACTCTTTTGTTCCTTGATCCTGCGCACTGCCAGGACCTCTCCGCCCTTACCGTTCCCCAGTCGGTGACGGTGGTGGCACCATTCACCCTTCCAAGAGGCACACCCCTGGAGTTTTTGATCAGCCAAATCAAAGATGCGCGGCCAGAGCCCTTCCATCTCCATAGGGTGTCATCACTCGTTGATGTGGACGACGTGACCCTTGGCATTGTCTACGGCGAGTTCGTGGTGTGAGCGGCCGCTGCTACATTGTCGCCAACATGCTGCCGCCGCACTTTGGGTGGTACACGCGCGCGCCGGGACTAAGGGCCGAGCAGCTGGCTTTGCAGGCCCGCAAGGTTTTCGATGATGTGCGTTACTTGATGTTTCAGGAGCGCTACAACCTCATCAAGTCGCAGCAAGGCGTTTGCGTTCTTGCCTCTGCCAAGCCCGACACGCTGGTGCTGCGACGCGATGCGTTCGAGGACTTCATTGCGCGCATTCCCAAGGCAACGTTCGTCTTTTCTCAGGCCGATTTTGTCGACGAGGCGCGCGCTGCCGCGGGTGCGCACACTATCGTTTACGACATTTTGGCCCCGAAAGCCCTTGAGCTTGAGGTGGCGGGCGCTGGGATTGTCGACGTGCGACGGTACGAGCGTCACCACGCCCGCATGATCGAGATTGCCTCTCGCACCTTCGTCAATGGTCGCAAATCCCAGCGGCTTTTTGCCAGCGATCTGGCCGAGACGGACCATTGCCTCAACCCCTTTGCCCCCCGCCCGTCACGCCTAGCCCACGACGCTGAACGCACCCACCTGATGTTCGGGGGCGAACCCCAGCGCTGGACTGACGCGGCGCCAATGTTCGATGCGATGGCAAGCTACCTTTCCGGCGATCCTGGCACGCCGGCCTTTATGATCAGCGCGACGCCGTCGGAGACACAGGCCGTCTCGCGCGCGCACTCTGCATTGTGGCTCCTTCCCAACGTGACGGCGCTTTGGAACCTGTCGCCACTCAATTATGGCGAGGCGCTCGCCCGCAGTGTCGGGTTCGTCGACTGGGCCCCCATGAACAGGGAGCGCACCTATGCCACCTCGACGCGTATTCTTCAGGCAGTGTCGGCGGGGGTGCCCGTGCTCCATCAGGCCGGCACCGGTCTTGATGAATTTTGGGACGTTTTCCCCGGCATGGCGCTGGAGGGGTCCATCACGACCGAGGCCATAGGAGCCTTCGTGAGTGAGGCACGCGCTGGCGCCTACACGGAAGCGGTGGCGAAGGCGCGCGAATCCATGCGGCTGATAGGGGAGGACGGCAGCGTGTTTGCCGGATTGGCCTGATGCGTCTCATTGGCGTCACCCCGTCCACCGCGCCCGTCGGCGGTATTGCGAAGCTGCTGGACTACACCGTCCATGCATCGCGCATCGGTTATGAGGCCATCTTCGCGCCGCTCGATATTCGCGATGGCGAGAGTGTTCTGTTTGAAAAGCCGTATTTCCTGCGGCACGGGCACGCAGTGAAGGTCACGCGGTTTTTTGACATTGAGCCGCAGCCTGGCGACGTTGTTTTGTTCACCCTGCCGAGCAATCACAAACACGTCCTGGCCCACTATGCCCAGGTGAGTGCCACACTCGTCCATCTCATCCAGAATGTGCGCCACGCCAACATCCACTTCGACAACGGCTACGCTTTCCGCCTTTTGGCCAAGCCGATGACGCGCATTGCCATCACCGCGCCGGTGCGTGATGCCGTCGCACCCTTCGTGGAGGATCATGCGAACCTTCACCTCATCAACCACGGATTTGACTTTCAGTCCTTCGATCGCCCGCCTTTGCCGAACGATCCGATGGCGATTGCCTACAACACGTTCAAAAGCGATCTGGGGGACGAGATTGTGGCCGCCGCCAGGAAAGCGGGGGTGGATGCACCCGTCCACGTGGTCAAGCGCGGCGCCTCCTGGGAGGAATTGGCGCGTTCATACCATTCTGCGACGGTGTTTTTGGGGACGCCGTTGATGGAGGAGGGACTGTATCTGCCCGCGCTTGAAGCGATGGCCGCGGGGTGCGTGCCGATTTTGTCCGACGCCGGCGGGACGCGTTTCTACACAGATTTTCAGGAAAACGCGCTTGAGGTCGGCTTTGAGAACATTTCAGGTTATGTTCATGCTCTCTGCCAGTTGCGTGACAATTGGGACAGTTTCGCGCAACAGTTGAGGTGTAATGCGTACGAAACGGCCAAAGGGATGGATTTGGATCTGGAATGTGACGGCTTCGCGGCGTTATTGTCGAAGACCGCGCAGCGGCAACCAATGATGGAGCGGGTATGATGCGGTTCTTGACGTTCGGTGCCCGCGATGGCGGGATGTCCACCGAGGCACCGCTCGCCGCGATGGTTTTGCCCACGCTGGAAGCGACGTCTCCTTGGCCGCGCACTGTGAAGCCGCGCCGTCCATCGGGGCGGGACGCTGCGGCCGACGTTACAAGCCTTTGGATTTCCGCAATCGCGCCATTATTCGACCAGCATTACTATGTGCGCCGCTACGCCGATGTTCCAAAGGCCGGCCACGGTCCTATCGCCCACTACGTACATACCGGATGGCGGTTGGGGTACGATCCTGCCCCCTGGTTTTCCACCAACGCCTACCTCGACATAAACGACGATGTGCGCGAGACAGACATTCCGCCCTTTGTCCACTACGTCCTTTACGGTCGGGCCGAGGGGCGGACCATCCAACCCACCGCTGACGTCAAGGTCGACTGTCCTGCACCAACACCTCCCGCGCCGGTCATCGCCAAACCCACCCAGTCCATCATCGATGGTGAGTACGTCGCTCTTCGCCGGCGCGAGGATATGAACTGGGACACCCACATCAGCGCCTACATCGCCCAACGTCTCGGCCCTTAGGCGAAGAGTGCACTACCGACAGGCGGTCCACCTGGTCCACATCGACTGACTGCGCGCTGCCGTGTGTCGTGGCGACAAAGCGAGTTCGACGCGCAAATCGGTATCACTAGAGTATCCGTGTTGGTCAAGCGAGCTTTTCGTCCCAGGGCCGGTTGTCGCGCAGAAGGGCGTTGGCAAGGATGAGAAGCTTCCTCATCAGCGCGGTTAGCGCCACCTTGGGCGGCTTGCCCGCGCCGATGAGCCGGTCGTAGACATCCTTTAGGTCGGGGTTGAAGCGGGCCGCGACGAGGGCGGGCATGTAAAGGGCGTGGCGTAAGTTTGCCCGCCCACCGCGGATCATCGCACGACCGTTCCATTTGCCCGACTGCCGTGTGATGGGCGCGAGCCCGGCGAGGCTGGCGGCGGCCTTTCCCTCGATGGAGCCAAGCTCGGGCGCCTCGGCGAGAAGCGCGGCGGCCGTAACCGCCGAGACGCCTGGAATGCTGACGAGGATATCGCAGCGGTGGGCAAGATGCTGGTCGCAGGCGATGAGTGCGGCGATCTCGCCATCAAGGGCAGCGAGCTGGGCCTCCACATGGCGAAGACGCGCCGCGGTCTGGCGCTTCAGGAAGACGCACTCGTGGCTCTGAGCTCGGTTTTTCGCAGCAGTCCTGTCCTTGACGAGGCCCTGCCGGGCGATCTGCAACGCTTTGAGATCGCGAATGGTTTGGTCAAGCGGCGGCGTCGCGGGCAGATCGAGCTGCACGGCCATGGCCGCAATGAGGCGTGCATCGACGGCATCGGTCTTGGCGCGCGTCCCGACCGCCTCGGCGAACCGCCTGACTTGGAGCGGGTTGATCTTCACCGCGCTGATCCCGGCCGCGGCGAGGTGCCGTTCCAGGGCTCGGTGATAAGGGCCGCTCGGCTCGAAGGCGACATGGGCGCCACCGGCCCACCGGATGAGATTTTGCCGTCCCTGTTTGGTGTTGGGGAAGCGGCGGTCCGCGCCATCAGATCGGCGGTGAGCATCGAGCCAATCCTTAGAGACATCGACGCCGACAACGAAATGGGTCATCTTCAGTCCGCCTCTGCTTGTCATGCGGCGCCTGGCGCCACGTATCCGTTCAGGCCTTGGCTGAAGACGAGGGCGATCAAACTCTAGCTCGGCCCATTACGGCCAGCATTTTATCGGTCCGTCCCTCGCCGCTGCAGGGGAGCTGGTACCTTCCTCTGCAGCGCCTCTTCCCTGACCGGAAAAGGCGGAAACATCATGAGACAAGCATCCTGCGTCCATACGGACGCAGGATGCTCTAAGCCAAAGTGAGCGAAGGTCGAGATTTCGCGAACGCGTCGATGGACGGCACTGGAGGCGAACTCGCGCGACCGCGTGCTTGGAAGCGCCGTCCGAGAGTCACACACAAGCCACCGTATCTTCTCCAAATCCAAAAATGGGGCGTCTCATCGGGGTTGAGATGAGCCAAGGTGCGTTGGCGCGAACGCTCTCGCCTGACGGTGTCCATCGATGGAAATCCGTTGTTTTCGCTGCGCGGCAACTTGACCGGCTGGATGACGGCCGTGTCCTCATCTGCGTGAGTGGCCAATGTCTGAGTGGAGCACGTCCATGTAAGCGGGGCGGCGTCGGTCGTATTCGCGGTAGAATATTACTTGCTTCGGCCGAGTGTGGCAGATCGCCAAGTTGATAATTGTAAGAAACCTAGGCTTAGCTTGGCAAGGACTGCGTGGTCTGCGGGAATGTGGCCGGACTTGGGTTGCCAATCTGTGCGCGGTCGTCTTTCGTGGACCTCGGTTTGGCTGAGCGGTTCGGCAGGATCTGAAAGGCTGAGGCTGCTGGCGCGGTTGACTTTCATGATCCTCGCGGACTTGTCAGCCTGGCTGAAAAGATAACGATGAGGATCGCGCCATGTCTTCCAACGTTCCCGGACCGCGGCAGGTCGACGTTGCCATTGTTGGCGGTGGCGTGGCGGGACTTTATGCCGGCTGGTCGCTGAGGACGAGGTCGTCTGGGCTTGGTCCGTCGGGGGAGGCGCCCTCGGTCGCCGTCTTCGAAGCGGGTGAGCGGCTTGGCGGACGCCTTTATTCGCGCGTTCCACCCCACGCCCCGCACCTGATGTGTGAACTGGGCGGCATGCGGTTCATCGACACCCAGGATCTTGTGGTGGACCTGATCCGTGAACTGGGCCTGTCGTCACACGTTTTTCCTGTGGGGGATGAAAACAATCTTCACCTCCTCCGCGGCGTGCGGTTTGCGCTGGCAGACCTTCTGGGGGGACAGCACGCCATCCCTTACGACGTTGCGCCCAGTGAGGCGCGCCAGACCCCCTCGCAGCTTCTGGCGGGCGTTCTGCGCCAATTTCTCCCCGATGGAGCCTCCCTGGACGACGAACAAAAGGTTGAGACCGAACGCTCGATGACCTTCAACGGCAAACCCGTGACCGAGGTGTCAGCCATCGAAGTGCTGCGGTCGCTTTTGTCGCCTGCGGCGTACGAGTTCATCTTGGAAGGCATGGGCTACACCTGCATCCTCGATGAAGAAATCGGTGCGGCCAACCTCATCCACACCGATTTGCGCGGGGGCACCTGGCGGACGCTCGATAAGGGTATGCAGGCCTTGCCCCTTCAACTGGGTGAGCGTTTTGAAGCGGCGGGCGGCAACATCCACACGCAGCACAGGCTGATGCGGGTCGACAAGGACGGCGAGCGTTACTCGCTCATCCTTGAGACGAGTGAAGGGACGCAGAGCGTTCAGGCGAAACGGGTCATTTTGGCGTTGCCTGCAGCGGCGTTGAAAGCGCTCGACAAAGGGTCGGTTATGTTCGACATGCCGCACTTCGCCGGTGACCTTGATTCGGTCGTGCCTGTGCCGGCGTCAAAGCTTTACTTCGGCTTCCCTTCGCCTTGGTGGGAGGACATTGGCCTGAGGGAAGGCCGTTCCGTCACCGACCTTCCAGTCCGTCAGTGCCTTTACTTCGGCGTCGAAAATGAGCGGGGCGGCACCGATCCGCAGAACACCAGCGCCCTTCTGGTGGCAAGCTACAGCGACGGCAATGCCACCCGCTACTGGGAGAGCCTTGTGGGCGAGCCGCCATTTCATCCAACGCCTGAAGGGTTCGGCGATGGCCTTGCGGTGTCCTCGCGAGTTGTGGAGGACGTACGCGGCCAGCTTTCGAAGCTGCACGGCATTGACGTTCCAATGCCCGAATGGGCCGCGTTCATCGATTGGACGCTGCCGCCCTTCGGCGGCGGTTGGCACTATTGGCGGGTGGGTCACCGCAGTTTCGATGTGGTGCCGCGCCTGCGCAAGCCTGGCGCCGGTGACGAGATCTATGTGTGTGGCGAGGCCTTCTCGTCCCACCAAGCGTGGATCTTGGGTGCCCTGTCGTCCACCGAGCGCGTTTTGCAGGACCACCTCGGCTTAGCCGCGCCCACCTGGTTGCGCGAGGGTGCAGATCTTGGCGCGTGACACTGCGTCGGTGCCAGGGGTGGCGAGAAGCGCGGCAATGACAGCGGTGCAGGACATTCGATGACAGGCAAGTATTCCAAAGGAACAGCGCCGCGCGACCCGCGTGTCGATGCAGCCATTGCCGTTTGGATGGATCGGCTGGAGCACAGCGCCAACCGTGATGGGTTGATTGCCACCTTCGCTGAGGAGTTCTCCGAGCGTGGTGTGGCGTACAAGGATCATGCGGCCTGCGGGGTGGTGCGGCCCCGCTTCATCAGTGCCGCACAGCTTAGCGACCTTTCCCGGTCCAGCGGTTTGATCTTGTCGGCCATCAACAAGGCCGAGCGGGCCATTGCCGACAATCGGGAGGATTTGCTGGGCGAGCTTGGGGCGTTCGGCCCCATGGAAAAGCGCTTGCTTGACCTCCCGGTCAAGCTGCTGCGGACCGACGTCAGCGTCAGGCTCGACGCCACCGCGACACAGAGCGGTTGGGGATTTTTCGAGGTGAACGGTGCCATTCCAGGTGGCCTTGAGATCACCCATGACCTGACGGAGATGTTCCAGTCATCCGCCATTTTCAAAGACTTTTCGGAGGCGGTCGACGCGCGCGGCTTCGACCTGAAGGGGGCGGTTGTCAATTCGCTACTGTCGACGTTCCGCGACTGGGGCGGGCAGACCTCGACGCCCACTGTGGCGCTGGTGGATTTCATCGAAGGTGCTCCTTTGATCGGCGAGTTCGAGACGTTTTCGCGATGGATGGAGGAGGCTGGCTGCCGCTGCATCCTCGCAGAGCCCCGTGAGCTTGAGGTGGCCGGTGGTCGGTTGTTGGCCAAAGGCGAGCCTGTGGATGTGGTCTACAGGCGTTTGACCATCATGGAGATGCTTGACGATCTTGAAGAAGCCCAGGCTCTGTTGACTGCCGCCGAACAGCAGCTTGCGCTGATCATCGACCCCTTCTTCGCCTCCGTCTTGGATCGCAAGGCCATCTTCTCGCTGTTGACCGACCCACGCTTTGACTTTGGCTTCACGCAGGAAGAGCGCGCCGCCGTGGCGCAGTCCATTCCCTTCACGCGGATCGTGAAGGATTGTGAGACATCGCTGCCGGAGGGTGAGACAGGCTCGCTCCTGGACTGGTGCCGGCGAGAGCGCGATTCATTGGTGCTGAAACCCAACCATGACTTTGGCGGTCGCGGGATTTCGCTCGGATGGAAGTTGACAGAAAGTGCGTGGGACGACGCATTGGAGAGCGCGCTCAAGGACGGGTTTGTGGTGCAAACGGCCATCCATCCCGCCATGGAGGCGTTTCCTCCCATCGACGATCCTTGGTCGCCCGTCACGTACGAGATGAGCACCGATCCCTTCATGTTCAGCGGCGAGCTGGGGGGCATCCTGTGTCGCCTCAGCGGGAGCGGGGTGTCGAACGTCACCTCAGGTGGCTCGGTTGTGCCCACCTTCGTCGTTCATGACTGACGAAGGCACCATCGACACGTCCGTGTCGAAGCGATGGGCGAGCCTTGCAGTTTTGTTGTGCGGTGTCCTCCTGATCGTCATGGACCAGACGATCACGGCGGTGGTTCTGCCGCACATCTCACGGGACCTGTCCATCGGGGTTGAGTCGGCCTCGCTCTCCATCACGGTGTTCATGATTGCTGCTGCCGCGGCCGTCACCGTCATGGGCCAGGTGGCCGACATTGTGGGCCGGCGCCGTGTGGTGATGATTGGCTTCCTCGCTTTTGCGGCTGGCAGTGTCATTACGGCGTTGGCGGACGACCTGTTGACGCTTCTCATCGGCCGCGCGGTTCAGGGCTTTGTGTTTGCAGCGCTGACGCCCGCGATCATGGGCCTTGTGAACGTGATGTTTCCGTCAGGGTCCGCCCGCACGCTCGCCTTTGCCTTATGGTCGACGGTGACGGCGTCGGCGGTGGCCATCGGTCCGCTCCTTGGCGGGGCGTTCGCAAGCTTTTCGTCCTGGCGCTATGCGTTCTTGATCAACATTCCCATCTGCATGGCGATCGCGTTGGGCGCTCGGCTCGCCATTGCCCAGGATGCTGCGCGGGACGGCAATCTCTCCTTCGATCCCTGGGGCATCGTCATTCTGGCGCTGATGATGGCAGCTGTGGTGCTCAGCTTTCAGGAAGGCACCAATCTGGGCTGGTGGACGGCAGAGACGGATGTGGCGATCGGCCCGCTCTCGCCCGTCCCCCTCCTCGTCCTCTTCGGCGTTGCGCTGGCCGTTGCCCTTGCGGTGGTGGAGGGCCGCAGGGCAAAGGCCGGGCGGGTGGTATTGCTGGAGCCGGCCATCTTGGCGGTGCGCAGCTTTCGCATTTCGCTGTTGGGCAGTGCCTCCATGTCCATGGCCCTTTACGGGCTGATGATCATGCTGCCCATTTACTTGCAATTCGTGCTGGGGGTCGGGCCGTTCCAGGCCGGTGTGGCGCTGTTCGTCCTGGGCGCGGGCATGGTGTGCGGCGGTTTGATGAGCGCCGGTCTTGTCAGCCGCTTCGGCAAACGCCCTGTGGCGTTGTGGTGCCTTGCCATTCAAGTCCTGCTTCTGGGCGCGATGGTCCCGCTGGTGAGTGCATCGGGCTCCCCTTACACGCTGGCCTTCCCTCTGTTTCCCTATGGATGTGCTTACACCATCGCCTTTTCTGCGTTCATGAATGCGCTTTTGGGCGACGTGCCCACGGCATTGTCGTCACGGGCGAGCGGCATCTCATCCACCCTGCGTTTGGGCTTCGATGCGGTGTCGACCGCGTTGATGGTGGGGTTGATGATTGGCCTGACGGTGGCCTCCACAAGCCGCATCATTGCCGACACGCCTGCCCTGACGGCGGCCGATCGCACCACGTTGGAGGCGATGACGCACTATCGCATGGGCGCTGGTGCAGCGAAGACTGAAGATCTTTCCGTCTTGAAGGCTCTGTCTGAGAACAAGCAGACGGCCTCGGTCGTCACAACCTTGCGGGAGGGGTTTGTCACCGCCGGTCGTGGTGGGCTGTTGGCCGCCATTGTCTTCAATATTTTCGCCCTCGTCATTGCCGTTCGACTTCCAGCGGCGCCCAAATCGGCGGAGGCGAGCGCATGAACGGCGCGGTTGTCGTGTCCCTGTTTCAGGCCATTGATGATGGAGACTTCGAGCGCGCGAAATCGTGCCTGAGCCAGGACTTTTCGCGCTCCAGCACACTTCACCCCGAGCCTATGGATGGTGACACGTGGCTCGGTCAGTTGAAGCTGATCGAGCCCTTGTTCTCCGATGTCAGCCACAACACCGCCATCACCGAGGAACGTGGGGAGGAGGTGCGCGGCACGGTTCAGCTCACCGGTTGCCACACGGGGCGGACGGACCTGCCCGGCCTTCGCGACCTCGAGCCCACTGGCAAGCGCTTCAGCCTTCCGCCGGAACCCTTTGAGGCTACGGTGCGCGATGGCCGCATCGTGACCATCCACGTGGCGATGAGCGAAGGCGGCGGTTTGCCAGGCATCATCAAGCAGGTGACTGGCGGGCTGAACGATGACCCCTAAATCGAGCGCGGCACGGAAAGCGCAAAGGATACCAGCGGCGGCGGACGCAGCGGGCGGTGGTCGAGGGCATACGCCTCCGAAGCATCTCAACGGCCCTGCCCTGTACTTCCTCACCATCTCGACGATGGTGGGGTCCAGTTGGCTCTTCTCGGCCATGTACTCCACGCAGTTTGCCGGCCCGGCTGGAATCATCTCCATTGCCATCGGCGGGTTGGTGATCTTCATCATCGCGATGGTCTATGCCGAGATTGGCGGATTGCTGCCTGTGTCGGGTGCCTCGGCGCGCATTCCCTATGCCACCCATGGTGACTTTGCCGCGTTTGCCGCCAGCATTCTCAACTGGCTTGGTTATTTGGCTGTCGCACCATTGGAGGTGATGGCCATCATTGAATATTTGAGTGCGTTTGCGCCCATGCTGGCCCACACCAAGAGCGGGACCATCGCACTCACCCCGCTGGGAATTGCCACGTGTATTCCCCTCCTGTTCTTGATGGTCATGCTCAACCGACTTGGGGTGAAGGCGCTTGCCCGCGCCAACACACCGCTTGCGGTTTGGAAGCTTGCAATCCCCATCCTGACCATATTCGTGTTCTTCGCTGTGCGGTTTGAACCGGCAAACTTCAGCCAGCACGGCGGGTTTGCGCCCTTTGGCATGGCGGGCATCTTAGGGGCTGTGACCTCGGGCGGGGCAATCCTTGCCTTCCTGGGCTTTCGCGCGACAATTGAACTTGCGGGCGAAGCGCGCCGGCCGGAGCGGACGGTGCCACTCACCATCTTTGCGGCCATGAGTACCACCGTCATCATCTATATTTTGCTGTCGGTGGTATTTGTGGGAGCGCTTTCAGCCGATCAACTGACGAATGGCTGGTCGGGCCTGTCGGACAAGACCGGGGCGGGCCCGTTTGCGCAGATGGCGCTGGCGTTGGGTCTGTCCTGGTTTGCCCTCATGTTGTTTGTCGATGCGGGCGTCTCGCCAGGGGGCACGGCCCTTGTGACAACGGGGATTGCCGCCCGCCTTAACAGGGCGATGGCCCAGAACGGGCATGCGCCCGAGCGTTTGAAACGGCTCAACCGCCATGGTGTGCCAGGACCTGCCTTGTGGGTGAACTTCGTTGTCGGCATGATCCTCCTTCTGCCGTTTCCGGGGTGGCAGGCGATGATGACGCTGGTGTCGAGTTCGCTCGTCCTCTCCCTTGGCCTTGGGTCACTGAGCTTGATCGCACTGCGGGCGCAGGTCCCTGATGCCGAGCGCCGTTACCGTTTGCCGAAGGGCGTAGCGGTCGCCTCCCTCGCCTTCGTGTTGGCCAACTGTGTGGTCTATTGGGGGGGCTGGAATGCGGTGCGGCTCGTGGTTCCCTTCGCCCTTGTGGGCCTCCTTGCGCTTCCGCTTCTGGCCCGCCAGTTCGGCGGGGTGCACCTGAAACCGGCGGAATATCGGGCGTTGTTGTGGATGCTGCCGTGGCTGCTGGGCCTTCTGGCCGTCTCCCACTTCGGCAACTATGGCGGTGGCACTGGCGCGCTGCCTGCCGGTGTCGATCTGCTGGTGTTGGTGATGGTCTCTGCCGCGGTTCTTGTGATCGCGCACAAAGAGCGGCTACCGGCTGAACTTGCCCGCGCGCGGCTTGATGCCATGCGCAAGGGCGGGCCCATGTCCTGACCGGCGGACGGTACCGTTTGCCGTGGGCTATTCGTCCGGGAGGGGGTGGCGACCGAAGCGGCTGCGGGCGCGCTCCACCACAGGGGCCAAGTCTTCGCTGATCGCAAAGAGGACGGGAATCAAAAACGTCACCACAAAAGTGGAGACAAGCAGGCCGAACACGAAAGTCACAGCGAGCGGGATCAAGAATTGGGCCTGCTGGCTGGTCTCGAACATGATGGGCAGGAGACCGCAAATGGTGGTCACCGAGGTGAGGACCACGGCGCGCAAGCGGTCCCTGCTGCGGTTCAGCGCTGCGGTGCGCGGATCCTCCCCGTTGGCGATGCGGCCATTCGTGATGATGGAATCGTTCACCAGGATACCGCTAAGGCCCAGGATGCCCACAAAGCTGATGGTTGTGAGGTCAAGACCCATGATCAGGTGACCGGCGATGGCGCCAAGGATTCCAAACGGAACAATCACCAAGACGAAGAACGGTCGCAGAAAACTTTCCGAGAACAAGGCGAGCATCATGTATATGAATGCGCCGGCCATCACGAGGCCATAGGAGAAATCCTCGAAGGACTGGGCTTGTTCGCGCGTTTGGCCTTCGAAACTGTATTGGGCGCCGCAGCGGTTGGCGATCTGTTTGACAGTGGGTTCGATGGCGCGCACCACCGTGTTGCCTGAGGTGATCTGATTGTCCACATCTGCGCCCACCGTTACCGTGCGCCGACCGCCTTGCTTGTGGCGGATGATGGCAAAGCTGTCCACCTCGGCAAGGGTTGCCACCTCGCCCAGAGGCACCCAGGCGCCGGTGGGACCTTTCAAAAGGAGGTCGTTGAGGTCCGGCCGGCCGCCGCGATCATCCCGCAGAACCTTGATGATGACTTCTTCCTCGTTTCTGGAGAAGCGATCGGCCATGGCCCCTTCCACAAGATCGCGGACCTGCCTGCCGACATCTTCGATGGTAAAGCCCAAGGCTTCTCCTCGACCCGTCAAAGTGATTGTCAATTCCTGCTTGCCGTAAGCGAGATTGTCGAAGATCCCCTCCACACCGTCGCAACGGGCAAGGGCGGCAGCCACCTCCTCGGCGCCCTTCTTAGGGTCGGCGAGGGGGCATCATAAAGGTCCACCTCGATGGCGCTGGGCACATCGCCTGACGTGATCCTTGTGGCACCGAGCGTTCCATTGGGGGCGAGGTAAACGACTTCAGACGGTGGTGCGGCAGATAGGCGGTCGCAAAGGGCCGCAAGATCCTCCACTGAACAGATTTGATAGGATGTGCCGGTGTCATCGGATGGCGCGGGCGAAAATAGGGGAGCCCTGCTCGACCTTCTTTTCAGTGCGCTGGGTGGCAAGGTGCACACCGTCGAAGCCATTATTGGTGAGGACGCCAGGCCATAAGTCAGACGTCAACATGACGCTGTCTTTGCGCAAATCGCTGTCCTGAAACAGGCAATAGCCGGTGAGCGCGCCAAATTGGAAATCCACGATCGCGCTCGGAGCCGCCTTGGCGAGGATCAAGATCCCGTTCGGCGCAAGGCATCGGCGCACATTGGCGAGCGAGGCGGCAAGGTCCGGCGTTGCGTGGACGGCGTTTGCCGCCACCGCCACATCGAACGGACCACCGAGACGATCAACGTCAGGTGCTTTCGTGACGTCGAGTGTTGCTGTGCTGAAGGCGGGATCGTTGCCGAACCGCCGCTCCGCCATGGGGTGGAAGGCTGCCGACATATCGCTGAGCACGTATCGTGACCGCGCGTGCGGAACGACGGGGATGAGGTGTCGTGTGGTGCCGCCCGTTCCGCCGCCCATCGCCAGGATGCGGATCTGCCGGTCTTCCGGCAGGGCTTCGATGATGTTGGCCAGAGTAGTGGCTGCACCTTGATTGGCCTCGCGCCCGAAGGAGTCGCCGCCGTTGGAGGGAAACAGGATTTCCTGGGCGCTCACGTGCCCGGACAAAACCGTATCCAATTGTCTGCCGAGAAGGACGGTGGTGAGGAGTTCAGGGGTGAACTTGGGAAATTTGACTGGGCCTCGCGCCAACGCGCCTCAGCGTCAGGCACTAAAAGGACGCGGTGGGTGTCCCCGTCGATGGCGACGATGCCGTCATCGGCGGAGGCAAGGTCGATCAACGCCTGGAGGGCACCGTCAACCATGGTGGGGTCGAGGTGATGGTCGCGGGCCCCGGCTTCATGCCGGCGCAGTTCGACAAGGCCTTCGCCATTGCCGATCTTGGCGCTGTGGACGGTTTGAAACCGGAGGCCGTAGTGAAGGCCGCGGGCTGTTGTTGCCGCATAGTAAGCTTCGATGGCGTGTTCGCGCTCCATACGGGCGGCGATGGCGTCAAGGTCGATGTGGCGGTCAGGGTGGGGGCGCTCTGTCAAAAGGCCGGCCACGTGTTCATCAAAGGGTTGGTTTGTGGCGCCGCCGATCCGGCTTTCGACGGTGAAACTGTTGTCGCGTCGGTTGATGAAGGTTTGCAGGACGACGGCTTGAGAGGGGTTGAGCCTCAGCGCCTTGGCGATTCTCACATGGTGGAGTTCCACCATAGCGCTGGGGTCTTCGCTCAAGGCCCGGCCGGCCGCAACAGCCACCTCGAAAAAGCCTGCCGCGGGGAAGAGCACACTTTCGCGCACTTTGTGGTCGGGGAGGAAGGGAAGGGCCTGGAGCGTCACGTCTTTGGCGAAGAGCGCCTCACCGAGGTTAAGCCTGTCGCCAAGCAGAAGATTGCCTTTGGGCACACGGTCCATCGGGCCCTTGGGTGTATGGTAGAGGGCCCCCTTTTGCCACGGATAGTTGGGAAGTCGGACCGGCCGCACAGGGTGGGGGACGCGCTTGTAAAGGTCGACCTTTCCACCGGCGACCACAAGGCCTGTAAGGGCCTGGCGCATGCGCTGAGGCTCATCTGCGTTGCGCTTGAGCGTTTACACAGTGCGCACACTGACACCGTCGGCTCTGGCAGAGGCGCTGATGGAGCCCAAAAGGTTGGGGTGGGGGCCCACTCCAAGAAAAATGCGGTGGCCGTCGCCCATCACTCTTGCAGTCGCTGGCGTGGACAACCGCGAGGATAGGGCTGGCCGCAGAAAGCGCTGCATCAAGGGGTTTGGTGAGGGAGGACACTGCCCCCTCGGCCCGCACGAAACCTTGACCATTGGCATCGAACGCGCGGCGTTGGCCGACTGGAGACGGCATCGACGCGGCACACGCGGACGCGCAAAGGGTTTAGGCTTTGGCGTGGCGCGTCTCGATAACGGATGTGGCAACACGTCGGCCGCTGCGGATCGCCCCTTCCACATAGCCCCAAAAGGCATCGTCCAGTTCAGCGCCTGCAAAACGGATGCGGCCGTCGATGGCGGCAAGTTCTTCCACAGCATCGCGATAGCCGCCAACGCGGACGGTGGCGTTGTACCCGCCGCCGCACCAGGGATGGTCGACCCAAACCGCCTCCGCCATTGCACACGGCGCAGCTGCCGCTGGCCCGAAAGCCATTGATATCTGGGCCAAAAGCTGGCCTCGGCGTGCTTCCGGCGGGAGCGCGGCCCACGCGTTCGCCCGAGGGCCGCCTTGGAAGGCCAACAGGCGGGGGTGGTGGCCATCGCAAGGGCTCCCGTCAACCACGCTCAAGCCGGGGCAGTCGGCAAACACGGCCGTTCCGCTGAGGCCTGCAAGGCGCCAGAACGGGGTATCATAGATGAGGGCCGTCTTGATCATGGCCCCGTCCTGGAAGGCGTTGAGGAGGGTATCGAGCCGCTGACGCTCCTGCGTGTGAAAGGCGATGGTGCGGGCCGCTGTCGGGGGTGCTGCCACAATCACATGGTCCGCCTGCCAGACACCGGACCCTGTGATGACCTCCACATGGTCAGGCAATGCTCGCAATGCATTCACAGGTGTGTTGAGCTTTGGGGTGTGTCTCAGCTGGTTCGCCAGGTGCTGGATGATGCTGCCGAACCCACTGGCGATTTGAAACTCTAGATCATCGCGCTCCGATTGATAGCGCGAGAATAGGTCTTTGAGGGCATTGGCGTCGATGGTTTCGGGCGCAGCGCCGTAGGCTTCCGTAAAGTATGCATAGGCGAGTGCATGGTCTTCCTTGCATAGGAGCAAAGCTTTCAGAGCGGCAGCGAGACTGTCGGGCGGCGCAGCGTCGCCCTCCACAAGGTGACGGACGCCGCGGTGGGCTTCGCCAAGGCTTTCCCAGGGTGTGCTCCACCACTTCAGTTTGAGCCAGAGGGCGCGCAGGATTTCGCCCATACTGTCCCAACGCACCACGTGTTCGTCGAGCAGGGTGTAGATCTCGTCAATGCCGATGAAGGTTTCCATGCGCAAAGGCTGGCCGTCTACCAAGCAAAGGCTGATGCCGTTTCGGGGAACGGGGGAAAGGTCGACGTTTGCCTCACGGGCAAGGCTGAGGGTGGCGGTCATGTCCCCGTTCACCATCTGCGCGCCTTCGTCGAACACACCCCCTGAGGGAAGGGGCACGGTCCTCACACGGCCGCCCAACAACCCCTGGGCCTCCAGAAGCTGGCAGGTGAGCCCGGCCTGTTCGGCCGCAACGGCCGCCGCAAGCCCTGCCGCGCCGCCGCCCACCACCACAAGGTTGGTGCTGTCCGCGATTGTCATGCTATAGCCTCTTCTTGAGCAGTCGCTCAACTGAGCTTATGCTCAATTCCAAACGTGAGTTCAAGGAGGCTTGGGGATGGCGCGCATGTCCGGCGCTGACCGCCGCAAACAAATTGTGGAGGCAGCCATCGAGGCGATCTTGCAAAGGGGCGTGGCGCTTGCAGCGACCCGCGATGTGACGACGGCACTCGGCGTCGGGTCAGGCCTCCTTCACCACTATTTCCCATCCTGGGCGGACTTGCGCGCTGAGGCGGTGCGCCTTGCCGCAGCGCGCGAGATTGAAGAGGTGACGACGCTCGTGACCTCCTTGCCGCCACGCCAAGCGCTCAAGGTCATTGCCGACTGGATGGTGAAGGATGAAGACATGCGCCATTGGCGGCTTTGGTTGAATGCTATGGACGAAGCTCACCGCGACGACGGTCTTGCACAGGTCATGAACGCCGCCCTTGCGGACTGGCACCACTTGATCGCGGGCCTTCTGACGTGTGCTGCCAAAGAAACCGTTGAAGCACACGCCGACTGTGATGCTGCCGCCTGGCGGCTGATTGCGCTCATGGACGGGCTTGCAAGCGCGATGCTCATCAAAGGTTCCATCGTGACACCGCAGATGGCGCACGCGTTGATTGAAGGTCAGGTACGCTCCGAGATTGGTGAGACAGTAACTCGATAAGATGGCATAGTCATCTGTCCAGCGATGGCGGCTGAGAATCAAGGATCCTGTTGATGTCTAGCCGATCTTATGAAGGTACGTTGGCGCAGTATAAGGATCTTGTACTAAGCGTGCCTGGTCTTACCGTAAAAGGTAAAGCAAACCCTTACACCTCTATCAACGGCAACATGTTCTCGTTCTTAGACAAAGACGGAGTGTTGTGCATGAGGCTGCCTGAGGTCAGCCGTGTTGATTTCAACAAAAAGCACGGTACGGGTCCCGTTATGCAATACGGCGCGGTGATGAAAGATTATGTGGCTGTGCCGGAACCTTTGGCTTCTGATAAGACCGCACTGTTGGATGTGTTCAAGATGAGTGTCGCCTACGCTGAGACGTTGTCCGCCAAGCCCACAAAGCGTCGCTAATCCACCGCATCAGGCGGGTCGGCAAGGTGTCGAAGGGCAGTCTCGGTCTCGCCATCGGCGGGGAAGAAGAGCTCGATCTTCAAATCATCCAATGTGACGTCTTCAGGCGTGCCGAATTGGGCAATGGTCGCAAACAGAGACAGACGAACCGTGCCTATTCTGAGAATAGTCGGCACAACAGGACCGAGGGCTTGTCCTTGCGGCAAGGGCGCTTCGGTGAGTTTGTCGGCAACGCGATCGAGCGACGGGACGCCCCCTTGTGCCGCGCTTTCGGTTCTGAGCCGCTGGGCGGCGTGGCGCGCCACATCTGGCCAATTTTCGACGAACGATGGCAGGTGGTCCGACACCAACAGGTCGAGCAGACTATCGCCCTCGCCAACCCCGAGACCGTTGTAAAGGAGGGCGGCGGCGGGGTTCATCCGCACAACGGTCCAAAGCCGGTCGATGGCGAGCGCAGGGAAGGGGGCGTGGCTGGAGAGCGTGTGGTCCACGGCCGCGCGGATGGGCGCCATCTCTGCGCTATCCCATTGGCGGACGGCGTAGCGGGCCGTGAACCCCGCCCCTGTGAGGAGCTGGTTGTGGGCCGATAGCGGCAGGTTCATTGCCTCGCCGAGACGGCCTATCATCTCGCGGCTGGGGCGTGCGCGACCGGTTTCCAGGAACGATATGTGGCGGCTTGAGACGTCCGCCTCCATCGCGAGGTCAAGCTGGCTGAACCGGCGGGCTTTGCGCCATTTCTTCAAGGTATCGGCAAAGTCGAGCATCCCCCAGGTTAACCTGTCCGCGTCGTCACGTCAGTTACCTCACAGGTAATTGCTACGCTGATCGCACCCTTCGTATGCACGACGCCTCATCGACGGAGAGAAACATGACAGGTTTTCGTATCGTCCTCGGCGTCCTTTTGGTGGTCAATGTAGCCTATACGTTGAATGTGGGGATCAATCATGGCTGGAACCTCATCGAAATCTACTTGTCCGAACTGGCGCAGATGCGCTGGCAAGGGCAGTTCTTGGTGGATTTCACGTCCTACCTCCTGCTGTCGGGGCTTTGGGTGGCTTGGCGCGGTGGGTTTTCTGCCGGCGCCATCGTCCTTGGCGTCGCCGCCGCGTGCCTCGGGATCATTTTCACCTCGGTCTATGTCTTCTACCTGACCTTCCGCACCGACGGGGACATGAAGACACTTTTTCTGGGTGTTCATGGGGACGGCTCGAGATCGGCCGGGCCATAGTCGCGCTTTGGTGCTCGCGGGCCATCAGCGACAGAGTGACCGGGCGCCACCTTGGCGGCCGGTCTTTCTCCAGCGCCCGCTTCCATTGCAGCCGTCGCCGTCATCGATCGATCAGCAGGTTCACTCCTTGACCGGTGCAAACGATTGTGCAAACGTTTGCGTTAAACACACTCATAGCCTGAAGGCATAATCGTCAGAGAAGGAGCGAGGTTCTTGAAACACCACCGTGCCACCATCGCCGCGGCGTTCTTAACGGCGATCCTGCCATTTGGGGCAGTCGCGCAAGAGCAGGTGCCCATCACCATTTCTGCAAGCCACCCCACCACCGTCCCCTGGGTTGGTGCGCTCCAAACATTTGTGGTGGAGCCTGCCAACGAACGGTTGGAAGCGATGGGCTCGGACTACCGAATCGAATGGCAAGAAGCGTTCGGCGGCTCGCTCTACGATTTCAATGAAACCTTGGAAGCGGTTGAGGACGGGCTCACCGACATGGGCTGGGTTGGCGCGCTGTGGGAGCCGTCAAAAATGCCGCTTCAGAACATCATGTTCGCCACGCCCTTCGTCACTAGCGATCCTGTATTGGCGGTGGAAGTGTTGAACGAGATGAACGACACTATGCCGGCGATGCAAGAGGAGTGGGAGAAGCACAACCTCGTCTTCCTCGGCGCGTCGGTGAATGACACTTATCATCTCCTCACCCAATTCCCTGTTGAGAGCTTGGCTGATCTTGAAGGGCGCAAGATTGTTGGTGCGCCTGCGCTCGGGCCTTGGCTGAGCGGGACTGGCGCCATCGCCGTTTCTGGCGGTCTTCCTTCCATGTACCAGCAGATGCAAACGGGTGTGGCGGAAGGCACCATCATCATTCCCACAGGCGCCTATCCCCTGCGCCTTCATGAGGTGGCGCCCAATGTGACCCTCGTGGATACGGGTGTGACGACCACAGGCGGCCTTGCAGTGAATGCCGACAGCTGGGAGCGCTTTCCCGACGACGTCAAAACGGTCCTGAAAGAGCTGGGCCGTGAGTACAGCCTTGGTCACGCGCAGGTGGTCAAAGATCGCCACGACTTCGTGTTGAAGAAGATGGAAGAAGAAGGTGCGACCGTGACCAGCCTTCCTGACGAAGAAAAGCAGCGCTGGGTCGATGGTTTGCCTGATCTCGGCAAGACTTGGGTTGACCAGGTGGAATCGGCGGGAGCACCTGGCGGTGAAATCATGGCCCGCTTTATGAGTGAGGCTCAAGAGCGTGGCGCAACGCCTCTGCGCGACTGGAGTGCGGGACTCTAGGATTCCGGGCTTCACTGCAAAAAAACACAGGTGCTGCCGGCATGGCGCCGCCCTTGCCGTATCCACGGGCATCCGACGACCTGCCGGGTTGAGCGTCTGCTCGGCCCGCTCTGCTCCATGAGGGTTTGATGACGGACGGCGCTGCCGCGACCGGGCGCCTTGCCCGTCTGGACCGTGCGATCGGTACGGTAGGCGCTGCCCTTGCCACCATCAGCTCGGTCTGGATCCTCCTGATGATGGTGATGATCTGCGCCGACATCATCGGCCGCGGATTGTTCTCCCGTCCCCTGTCGGGCGTGCCGGAGGTGGTCGCCTTTTCGGTTCCGGCCTGCGTGTTTCTCGCGATTCCTTACGCCATCTATACCTTGCGTTATCTTCGTGCCGACGTGGTGTTGGGTGTCATTGCAAAAGAAAATCCGCTCGCCGCGGCACTCCTTGAGTTGGTTTTCTCCCTCGTTGGCGCGGCTGTGTTCTACAAGATTGTTGAGAATGTGTGGCCGCGCCTGGTGGACGCTTGGCAGGAGGCAGAATTCTTCGGTGCCATCGGCGCATTCACCGCGCCTGTCTGGCCGTTCACGGCAGCGCTTGTGGTGGGCGCGACGGTGGCGCTGCTGCAGTGCCTTTCGATGGCGGCGCAAAAGGCGGCGATGGCGCGTGCGCTCGCGCGGGTCGGGCCCACGTCCAGCGCGCTCGTCCTTGTGGGGGCGTTCTTGGCCGTGGTTGGTGCAGGTGTGCTTTTTCTTGCCTTCGGTGACCCGAGCCGGACGGAGGTGGGCCTCGTCACCATCGCGGGCCTCTTGGTGTTGGTGGTCGCAGGTCTTCATATCGCGAGCGCGCTCATTGTCTTGTCGTTCGTGGGGATTTGGCTGACACGCGGCGCGGTGGGTGTTGCAGACAGTTCGCTCGCCATTGCTGCAACCGGCTCTATCAATTCTTATGCGTTTGCCGTCATCCCACTGTTTGTCTTGATGGGGCTCTTCGTCGACATTGCCAATGTTGGGCGTGATGCCTTCTCGGTCGCGGCCGCTTTGCTGCGGCGTGTGCGGGGTGGTCTCGGTGTTGCGACCGTCTTCGCCAACGCGATTTTTGCGGCCATCACGGGCTCGTCCATCGCGTCTGCATCAGTGTTCACACGGGTTGCAACGCCGCAAATGGAAGCGCACGGCTATACGCGGCGCTTTGCGGTGGGTGTCGTCGCAGGCAGTTCCGTGCTCGGGATGCTGATCCCCCCCAGCCTTCTTCTCCTTGTTTATGGTTTGATTGCGGAGGTCTCCATCGGCGATCTCTTCATCGCCGGGGTGGTGCCCGGCCTTCTTCTTGCGGTCATCTTATCGCTCACAGTGGTTGGACTTGCCTACGCCGCCCCCGGTTTTGTTGGTCATGCTCGGGCCGCGAACGACCTTGAGGGGGCAAGCTTTGGCGACTTCGCCAAAAAGATGCTGCCCGTGTTGTTGTTGATCGCCCTGGTGTTGGGCGGGCTTTATGCAGGGCTCTTTACCCCAACGGAGTCAGGGGCCGTGGGGGCCGCCGGGGCGCTCGTCATCGCCATTGCACGCCGGAGTTTGACCATTGGCCGGCTGAGGCGGGTTTTGTTGGAGGCGGCCGTGATCTCCGCCTCCATTTTGATCTTAATGGTGGCGGCCAACCTTTACAGCCGCATGCTGACCTTGACAGGTATTCCCCAAAGTCTTGCCGGCTTCATGATTGAAGCGCAGCTTGGGCTGGTCGCATTCCTGGCACTTTATCTGGTCAGCCTCATCCTCTTGGGAATGGTGCTGGATTCAGTGTCCATCATGCTTGTGATGCTGCCGTTGATGCTTCCCATCGTTTCTTCCTTGGGTGGGGACTTGGTATGGTTTGGCATTATCACTGTTGTCGCGGTGGAGATCGGTCTTCTGACGCCGCCATTTGGCATTGCCGTTTACGTCGTGAAAGGAGCTTTGCCGCCGGGGTCCGCCTCTTTGGCAGAGATTTTTGCAGGATCGTTCCCGTTTGTGGTCGCGATGTTTGCCTTTGTCATCCTGTTGATGGCAGTGCCCGAGATCAGCTTGTGGCTCTTGTCCTGATTTTGCGAGACCACGGACCAACACAATGCTCAACGCCCATGGAGAAGACTTGACCATGCCAAGCAACCCCTATCGCACGTCCCCCACCAATTCGGCGATTGGCGAGATTCAAACCAAGCCTGAGCGTATCGCTGACATGCCGTATGCGCCTGCAATGCGGGTGACTGCTGGGACGGACCTTCTGTTTATCTCAGGCGCCACGGCGTCGGCCCTTTACCACAAGCACCCGCACGACTTCTCCGAACACGATCACCCCACCGACATTCGCGAGCAAGTCCACCGCGCTATGGCCAATGTCAAAGAGGTGCTCGACCACGAAGGACTGACGTGGACGGACATCATCAAAGTCACGAAATACATGACCGACATGCGCGATTTCGAGACGATGACGATCACGCTCAAAGATTATTTTGGCGACTGGACGCCGGCGTCGACTGCGATTTGTGTCAACCAGCTGTCCACACCGGGCGCCCGCGTCGAACTGGAAATGGTGGCAGCCTACCCGGCCCGCTGACGCAGGCACCCCGAGGTCGGCACGCGCTGGGCCACACAGCAAAACACGGCGGAGAAAATCCAGACAAAGGTGGCGTTTACGCAAGAGCCTCCACGGATTGGGAGGCGCCTTCATGCCACGCTCAAAGACTTCGCGACCGGTCACGGAAGGGGTGGTGGGTCGGTCTCGATCGGCCAGCCTGCCCGCGGTGGACGTTCCGCCGCCTGCGCTGGTGTTCGGCTGGATCGCTCAACGGTCGATCGACAAGCTGCGTGGACGATGGCGCACGCGGGGCGACAAACCTCAGCACTGCACCAAAGGCGATCGCATAGCTTGGCGAGCTGTTCACGCGCTGGTTCTGGCGTTGATGGTGACCGAGACGCCAGCGGCCTATGGCGCCGATCAATTGGCGGCGGAACGCGCGCCGTCGTCAGGCATGGTCAAAACCATCATCGACAACACCACGGATCGCCGGTTTTACGTTGGGACGCGGTCGAGACTCGGCAAGACCCATGACACTGACTTTCCTGCCAGCGGCTCAATCTTTGACAGTGATTATGATGTGTCGATTGGCGGCGGTGCTGTCCTGGGCTACGGGACTGGGCCACTGCTCGGTCCACTCGGGCTGCGCGGTGAAGTGGAGGTCGGTTACTTTGAGGCGGCGGTCGATACCTTCAACGTGAATGGAGCGCGTCGCCCATCCGAGCAATCCGTTGGAACGATGAACGGATTTACCGGTTTTGCCAACGGATATATCGACGCTCACCTTGGGGCGCTGGGTATGGCACAAGGGACACCTTTGGCCCGGTTGGCGCCATACGTGGGCGTTGGCGTTGGTGTCGCCCGTATTGGTCTTGATGACTATGGGACGTTCGACGAAGGCATTGTGATGGACGATTGGGACACGTCCGTCGCGTTTCAGTTGTCGACAGGTTTGCGCGCTGCCATCACGGAGCGCATGTCGATTGAGGTTGGTTATCGCAGGGAGATGATTCCTGACCTCGAATTCAAGGCGCGTGACCATACGCGATCGTCCATGGACATCACGCGCGATGTCTTCACCCTCGGCCTCCAGCGCCGATTCTGATGGACGGAGACTATCACAGAGCGGTAACGTCAAAGACAACGACGCGCCAACGCTTTACAATACCGGTGTTGTCCCGAGTGTTGGTGGTGAGCCTTGCCGTCGTGGTGGCAGGGTGCATGGCAACACCGCGCAATCCGGCACCGGCACATATCGCGTCAGCGGCGATCGACCAATCGCTCCCGATCCGGTTTTGGGGGGATTCAGCGCCATCGGACTTTGCCGCCATTGCGCAAGAAATCGAAATTCAGCGCCGAGCGGCAGGCCGGAACCGCAGGTACGCAAACCATCTGGTGCTGTCCGGTGGGGGCAGCGACGGCGCTTTTGGAGCCGGCCTTTTGGTCGGCTGGAGCGAGAGGGGGGATAGGCCGCGGTTCGACGCCGTCACAGGTGTGAGCACTGGTGCCATCATCGCCCCGTTCGCCTTCTTAGGTGCACAGTATAACGATGAAATGGAAGAGGTCTTTACAACGCTCTCTAGCGACGATTTCTTTCAAATCCGGCTTCTGCCGGCGCTCACGGGTGGACGACTTGGCATTGCGAGCGCTGGGCCTTTCAAGGAGATCATTGCCCGCTATGCTGACGCGCAGATGCTTGACGAGATCGGGAAGGAGCATCGCCGTGGTCGACGCCTGTTCATTGGCACGACGCAATTGGACGCGCAGCGCCCCGTCGTATGGAACATCGGCGCGCTGGCGGTCAGTGATCATCCTGAAAAAGTGGCTTTGTTTCGCGAGATCATTCGTGCGTCTGCCGCAATACCGGGCGTCTTCGAGCCTGTGCTCTTGCCAATTTTCTCCGGTGGGGCGCGCTATGATGAGTTGCACGTGGACGGCGGGGTCACCATGCAAATGTTTCTCTACCCCGCAGATCTTGGTGCGCGCTCCTACCTGACGCGGGGATCTCGGCTGTATATCATCCGCAATGGGAAGTTGGCGCCACAATATGCGCCGGTAAAGGCGAGTATCCCAGCGATTGCCGGACGATCGGTGAGCACGCTGATCAAGTATCAGGGGATAGGCGATCTGTTTCGGCTCTACACATTGGCGAGACGCGATTCGCTTGATTTCAACCTTGCCTACATCCCTGAATCATTTGATGTGCCATCGACAGAGCAGTTCGACCTTAACTATATGCAGGCGCTGTTCAGCCTTGGCCGCGAACTGGGGCACGCCGGCTATGATTGGGCCGACGCGCCCCCTGGTTTTTCCAAGTAGTGATTGGCGGCTTTCGCGTGGGGTTCCCAGAGCACGATCCGTTCAGTTTGAATTAAACTGAGCGGACAGGAGCGCGCTCGCATCCATACCTGGCGCGATGTCTCGTCGATCAGGTTCATCCGGCCTGATCGGAAAGCGCGCTTGAGCGGTTTGCGGCCAGATGGATCCATCTGACCGCAAGAAAATCGCTCTATTTCTGAGGATTAGAGCTTCTTGCCTGCGCCTGTTTGGACGCAGGATGCTCTAGCGTCGTAACTCCATGACGACGTTGCCGTTGGAGATGCCATCATACCCGCCGGTGCGCTTCACCAAGGTGACGCACCGGGTGCCCATGCGTGAGTTTGCAAGGCAAAGGCCATCGGTTTGTTGGGCCCACCATGATGTGCCCATGGTGAAAGGTCCCGCTTTGATGGTGCCTGTACCGTCCGGGTTCAGCGTCAGTGTGCCCGTTCGCCCGTTCTGGTTTGTCATGGACCATGCTGCGCCGTCTGCAACGGTTGGGGCGGGCTCGGCCGCTGCCGTGTCGGGGTTGCCAACCACGACCTGGCAGGCCATCCCCGAGGCCAAAAGGGCCGCCATGAAGCGCCGTGTCATCATCGCTTTTCCTTCGTTTGTGGAGGCGCGCTGCTCCGTCGAGGGTGCGCAAAGCAGAGCCAATATCAAAACCGGCCGGGAGGGCGCCTCCACCGCTGGCTCCCGGCCGGCGCCACCCGCACCCTAAAAGGCGCTGGCGGCAGGCGATGCCTCGCAGAGGTGTCGTTGGGGTACCCGCGAGGCACGGCAAGGACTAAAGCGGCCGTTTCGCTGGGATGTGGCTGGCCGGAGGACTGTTCTGTCTGGGGGCACGGTTCAGACAAAAATGGACACAAAACAAGGGATGACATGGCTTGCGAAATCACGTTCCGTGCCGTCATGCATGCGCAGACGAATGTGCTGATCGTCGAAGACGATGGCGAAATTGCAAGGCTTGTCGCCGACTACTTGGAGGCGAACGGCTACCGCGTGGTGATTGCGCGGGACGGTGCGGCGATGGACAGGGCGCTTGTGGGCACAGTGCCTGACATTGTCCTGCTCGATATCATGCTGCCTGGGGAAAGCGGGCTCTCCATTGCCAAGCGCCTGCGGGCGGAAAGGGCCCTCCCTGTCATTATGCTGACGGCTGCTGGCGAAGAGGCTGATAGGGTCGTCGGGCTGGAGATCGGTGCCGACGACTACATCGCCAAGCCCTTCAGTTTGCGTGAGCTTTTGGCGCGCATCAGGGCGGTCCTGCGTCGATCCGAGGGGGGTGTTGCGGCGTCCCAGCTCACAACCACATCGTTTGTGTTCGACGGCTGGGTGCTTGCCCCGCACATGCGGGAGTTGACCGATCCTTTCGGGGTCAAGGTGGCGCTGACGGGGGCCGAATTCGTGCTCCTTCAAGCGCTTTGCGAGCATCCCCGGCGGGTTCTGACACGCGATCAACTGCTAGACCTCACCCAAGGCAGCGCGGCCTCCGCGTTTGACCGTAGCATCGACACCTTGATCAGCCGCATCCGCCGGAAGATCGAGCAAGACCCACGCGACCCTGTCTACGTCAAGACTGTGCGCCTTGGGGGCTACATGTTCACACCGGAGGTGAAGCGGCAATGACAGAGGTGCGCCGGCGCGGCTGGCCGATCCGGCTGCAGATTATCGCCCTCATCGCTACCATCCAGCTCCTGTCTACGGGCCTGACGGTGTTGCTCTTTCAAGCGCTCCTTGGAAGCGTCGGATCACCGCCGCGGTCAGTGGCCCTGGAACTCATAGGGCCGTTGACGACGTCGGTGATGCTGACCCGCGCGCTGGATGCCGATGGTGAAGACAAAGCCATCAGCGCACTCCTTGCATCCGATCCGCGTTTTGAAAGGGTTGCGGAGGCGTATCTTCTTCCCGAGGACACGCTCTGGCCACCGGGTCGGTTTTATCTATCAGCCGTGCAAGACGTTCTGGGGGACGCCGATGGAACGTTACTGGGTATTGTTGAGCGGCAAGTGTTCAATCACTTTCCGCTCACCATCGGAAACTACGGCGTTGCCTCTCAGCTTCGCGGCGGCGATTGGTTGGTGTTTACGCCGTCACCAACAGCGCCTGCCCGTCTCATCCCCGTATTTGTGCTCACGCTTGTCTTGATCTTATTGATCATCCCTGTGATCGCCTCCATGGCCTGGGCCACGGGGACATTGGTCGCTCCTTTGAAGCGGCTTGCCGAGGCGGCGGACGGGTTCAGCCAAGATCTTGGGGCGGACGATGCGCCTGAGAAAGGTTCGGCAGAGGTGCGCACCGCTGCGCGGGCCTTCAACACCATGCGCGCGCGCCTGAAAGCCATGATCGATGGCAAGAGTTATACGCTCGCCGCTATCGGGCACGACCTTCGTACCCCTTTGACGCGCATGCGGCTGCGACTTGAGGGGGAGGGCGCGGGAGACACGAGTGCGCTGCTTCGCGATGTGAGGGTGATGGAGGTGATGGTGGATTCCGCACTCAGCTTTATTCGCGATGGCGAGACTGATTTGGTGTTACAACACATTGACTTGGCAGCTCTTGCGCAGACGGTGTGCGATGACATTGCCGACCTCGGCCATGATGTGCAATTCCAAGGGAGTGGACGGGTGTTGCTTCACGCTGACCCGGCCTTGTTGCGGCGCGCGCTCACCAATGTCATCGAAAATGGTGTCACCTATGGGACGAAAGTGGTGGCAACGCTGGACCGTGACGACGAAAGCGCGACCGCCACGCTAGCCGTTGCAGACAATGGGCCGGGCCTGGTGGAGGCGGAGCGCACTGCGGCGTTCGAGCCCTTCTGGCGGGGGGATGCGGCGCGTGGTCGGGCCGAAGACACCGGGTTCGGCTTGGGACTGTCCATAGCGCGCACCATCACCGAGCGGCATGGCGGCACCATCGTCCTTGGTGAAAACGCACCCTACGGTCTCGTCGTCGCGTTGACGCTGCCGTTGGGGCGCGGTCATCCTGAAAGCGTTGGCGTTGGATCGGCCGGCGATGGGTCCACGCGGTCGCGCACAGCCACCCAACGCGCCACGCTGAAGAGATCGAAGTAGATCGCAAGGGCTGCGGGCAGGACGAAGATGCTCAGCAGTGTGGATGACAAGAGCCCGAAAGCAACGGCAGTGACCAACGGCACCATCGTCTGGGCTTGAGGGCTTGTCTCAAACACAATGGGCATCAGACCAACGAAGGTGGTGGCAAAGGACAAGATCACGGCACGGAAACGCTGACTGACCGCCTCCACCACAGCGCGCTCCACGCCGGCCGTGCCCACCTCTCGCTCAAAGAAGGTGACGAATAAGATGGCATTGTTGACGACGATACCTGCGAGAGAAGCAAAGCCCACGAAGGAGGGCATCGCAAGGTCAACGCCGAGTGCCATGTGGCCCAGCACCATGCCAATCACCGCAAAGGGTACAGACAACATGGCAACGAGTGGGAGTGTGTAGCTGTGGAAGAGGAACGCCAGCACAAGATAAACACCCACCAGCCCAAGAAGAAGGGATGTCACGATTGACGCTTGCGTTTCGGCCATGGCCTCTGACGCACCGCCAATGGCGATGGAAACGCCGGGGTAAGTGCGTGCAATGTCTGGCGCCAGCTCTTGCGTCACAAGGGTTGCGATGGCCGATGCCGTGGTGGCGCTGCGGTCGATCTTGCCTTCGATCTTGGCAAGGATGGCGCCTTCTTTGCGCGTGATTTGGTCGAAGGTCTCCTGCACCACAATATCGGCCACAGCAAGGAGGGCAGTTTGCTTGCCACCCGGCATCAGGACGGGGAAATCTTCAAGATCCGTGAGTGACCCCACATAGTCACCCAGTTCAACGCGCACGGCACTGTCGGAGTAGTTTTCGCGGAATGTGTCCGTTTCTGTGCCCGCGAACGCGCCACGCAGTTGAGCCGCAAGCGAACGGGGCGTCAGCCCTGAGGCGATGCCGTGCGCGTTGACCGCCAGCACCAATTCGGTCTGACCGCGGATGAAATCAAGCCTTGCCTCAGTGACATCAGCCCGTGCGATGAGGCGCCGTTGAAGATCAGCGGCAGCCTCTTCCAAGACATCAAGGTCCCGCCCGCGCACCTCGACGTCCACATCGGGGCCACCGGGGGAGAAGTTTGCCTGGGTGAAGCTTGCCTGGGCAAGGTCGGTGATGGGGCCTGTCGCCGCACGCCAACGTTCCAGCACTGTGTCGGCGGCAACGTTTCGTTCGGCACTCTTGAGGAGATCGGCTGTGACGGTCACCGTATTGGGTCCGTTGGAGGCCGCGTCCTGATTGGTGGCAAAGCGGACCAGGACGCGGGTCACAAGAGGCTGTTGTCCGTCGGTACCTTGGGTGAGGTCTGCATCCACCCCTTTGAGCGCTTCGACCAGGCGGGCCGCAACGCCTTCTGTGCGGGTCAGTGGCGTGCCTGCCGTCAAAGCGATGCGCGCTTCGATGGTATCGGCCTCAATGGTGGGAAAGCCGACCACCTTCACAAGACCTCCCGCCACCAAGCCGACACTGGCGATGAGAAGGGAAACCGTCAGCCCCACCACGAAGTAGCGCCACGCCACGAAGACTTTGACCACCGGCAACACCCATGTGTGCTTTACCCACTCGGTGGCACGCGGGACGGCTCTTGCGGCCTCCTTGTCGGGGTCGGACGCGGTATGTGCAAGGTGATTGGGAAGAATTAGGAACGCTTCCACGAGGCTGAGCGCCAGCGTCACAAGAAGAACGATTGGTATGACCTTGAGGATCTGTCCCATCTCGCCACTGAGCGCCATCAACGGACCGAACACGGCGGCTGTGGTGAGGAATGAGGCGATAACGCCAGGCATCACCTCCGTGGTGCCTTTCACCGCCGCCTCCATCGGCGGCAGTGTGCGGCGCCATTTGGCAATGTTGTCGGCAATGACGATAGAGTCGTCCATAATCAGCCCCACCGCCATCAAGAGGCCGATCAGCGAAATCATGTTGATGGTCTGCCCCAGCAGCGACAAGACGAAAAAGGCGGCGCAAAAAGTGACGGGCAGGGCAGCGGCAATCCAGAAGGCCGAACCCAGCGAGAAGTAAAGCACCATCACGCCAAAGACGAGGGCAAGGCCGATCAGCGTGTTGGTGAGGATAAGGTTGAGGCGCTCATTGATGTTTTCGGTCTCGTCCCGGGTGACTGTGATGGCAAAAGGGGCGGGGTAGCGGGCGCGCTCTTCAGCGATCAGTCCATTGACGGCGTCAAAGGCTTCGATGGCGTCGGCATCCTTGTTCTTTGCAATGCTGATGACGGCGGCTCGCTCGCCATCCAGGAAGGACCGCAGTTCCGGTTTGGCGGCGACCCTGCGGACGGAGGCGATGTCGGACAGGCGTACGAAACCGCCAGTCGGCGTTTCAAGCACCACGAGACGTTCCAATTCATCCACGCTGCGCCGCGCATCGCCGTAGCGCAGGGTGACTTCGTCCGCTAAGGTCCGCGCCGTGCCAAGGGGTTGGCGCAAACTGCGCTCGCCAAGGGCATCGGCGACGGCCCGGGCGCTGAGGCCATAGCGGCGCAAGCCTTCGGGGTTGAGGAGCACGCGCACTTCGCTCTCGCTGATGCCTGCAACCGTGGCATCGGCCACCTGGGGGAGGGCGGCAAGACGGGACTCAAGAGCGTCCGCATAGCGCAGCAACGCTTCGGTTTCCGCAACGCCGGTGATGGCGAGGAGGGCAATCTGCTCGGTTCGCGCCTCAATCGATACCGTTGGCTCTTCCGCATCGTCAGGCAGGTCGTTGATGGCAGAGACCTCCGACAAAATGTCGTTATAGAACTGGCCGAGGTCAGCGCCTTCCGCCATCGTCAGTGTGGCTGTAGCGCGCCCCTCCACGGACCGGCATTCGATGTCATCCAGCGCAGTGATGGCATCGAGCGAGCGGTCCAATTCTTGACAAACCTGCTCATCCACATCGATGGCGGAGGCACCTTGATAAATGACACCTACCGAAATCTTGGAGGGAACAAACTCGGGGAAAGACTCCCGCTCCATCTGCGGCAAAGCGGACAGGCCGACCACAACGGCGGCAGCCATCATCAGGTTGGAGGCGTTGGGGTGCCTTGCAAAGTATCCGATCATCGCGCGGCCACGCGCTCTTCATCCACGACCGGCAAGATCGGCATGCCGAGGACCGGTGGCTGCGGACTGGACAAAATGACCCGATCGCCAGGTGTGAGGCCGTGGGTGACAATGACTGTACCGTTGACGGGCGCTGCAACATCGATATTGCGTCGGCCAAGTGTGTCGTCGGCCTCTGCCACATAGACAAAGCGTGTGCCGCCGCGGTCGCGGTTGATGGCTTCGCGAGGGATGCTGATCATCCCGGTGACTCGCCGCGTTGTGAAGACCACACGCACAAAAGTGCCCACGGTCAGGGGCGGCCCGTCGCGCGGCCTGCTCAAGAGGTAGGGGTCGTCCACCTGGACGATGACGCCAACTGTGCCGGTGGTCTCGTCGATGGATCCGTCCGTGCGCAGGACGTCTGCCGGCCAGCCAATCTCAGCTTCGCCAATGGTTTGAATCACCAAGGCTGTCAGCTGAAGATCGCCGAGCATGGCCTCCACGGCGGCCTCGTCGGTGAACACTGCAGGGCGGATATCGGCACCCTCAAGCGCCACGGTGAACATTGCCCGCAGGGCGCTCGGCTGAACTTCGACGGTGACCTCCGCAGCGGCCACGTCGTCGAATTGAACCAAGCGGTCACCCGGCCGCACATATTCGCCGGTCTCGAGTGTCTTGCTCACCACGCGGGCATCAAAGGGGACGCGCAGGATCGTGTTGGCAAGATTTCGTTCCGCTTCTTCCAAATCCACCGTGCGTGACTGAATGGTGGCCTCTGCGGAAATTCTTTGCACAGAATAAAGGGTGATCTCGTTGTTCAACTCCTGGACTTTGCGCGTCTGGTTGACCACATCGCGCTCGGCTTGATCCACGACAATCTGTGCGTTGGTGCCGCGCGCCATCAGTGCCCGCTTGCGCTCCAGATCGGCAACGGCGAGGTCTTTGATGCGTTCCTCCAGCGTCAGGTTGGCTTTCGCTGCGTCCTCCCGTGCGCCGATTTCGGCCAGAGAGGCCTTCGCGCTGGCAAGGGCCGCCTCAGCTCTCGCCTTGGCGATTTCATAGTCGCGAGGGTCGATACGTCCGTAGACGGTCTCGGCGGCCATGTAGGCGCCTTCGGCCAGGGTCTCCGCGATCTGAGTGACGCGGCCTTCCACCTCGCTCACGCCTTCCCAGCGGCGCACGGCGCGCACTCTCCCGTAACCCTCCGCGCGACCGGCCACAGGGGCCGGCGACACGGTGACGATCCGTACCGCGGCGGCTGCCGGTGGCCCGACCTCCACCGCCACCTCCGGCGCCCGGGTGAGGAGGAGGAACAGCCCGACGCCCACAAGGATGCCCGGGACGATCAGAACACGCCGCCACCCAGTCGTTGCCATGTCTATGTCTCGATCACTACCAGCCGACCCATTGTCGACGCGGCACCCTAAGGCTGGTTCTTTTCTGAAAGTTGGCTGACGTTTTGGAGCACGTCTGGAAGAGTTGCTGCACGGCGAAAAGGTGCGCGCTTGCGTCGCGAGAAAGCCAGGCACTGTACCCACGCTGGAGCATCGGATCGGCTTCGCCTGCGCGCGCGTTGGCGACAATGCCCTACAAGAGATCGAAGTCTTGGACGGGCTGCCCGCGACCCGACCGGTACGACCGACCGTGTCGCGCTGAAGACACTGGCCATCCAACCTCACGATCCCGCGCGAAGCCCCGCCCGCCGACTGCGCGTCGCGCTTCAAGGACGCACTCGCACGGGCGTGATTTTCATCGGGCCCGATCGAGACTAAGATGGCCCTGTGTCTGGATCGCGCCTCCTCCTCGCTGTCTCCCTCGCTCTCATCTCCGTCATAGCGGTGTGGGGCGTGGTCGATCCCGATGGGATCGTGACCGTCGCGTCGGTCGCTGTCGATCAATACTTCAAGAGCCGTGGCTGGTTCGTGATGCTGACGGTCTCGGGTATGTTGATCTTGTGTATCGCGCTGGCCCTCTCGCCCTATGGGAAGATCCGACTTGGCGCTGACGATGACCGGCCGGAGTTTTCGACGCCCTCCTGGATTGCCATGTTGTTTGCCGCCGGCATGGGGGTGGGCCTATTGTTCTGGGCGGTGGCCGAACCGCTGACTCACTATCGTTTCGCCAAAGAGTTCATGCCTGATCCTGTGGCGGCCTATCAGGCGCTTCTGGCGACCAACTTCCACTGGGGGATTCACGCCTGGGGCATCTATGGCGCCACGGCGCTCACCATTGCCTACTTCACGTTCAGGCGGGGCACGCCGATGCTGGTAAGCGCGCCCGTCAAGCACCTGTTTCCGGGTGAGGCGTGGGCGCGCGTTGTGGGCTGGCTGTGCGATTTGATGGCGATCGTTGCCATTGCCATCGGCGTCGGCGGATCCATCGCCATGGGCGTTTTCCAGGTGGCCGACGGGATTGATGTGATGCTCGGCGGCACCAAGGCCGCCTCCTGGTTGGTGGCGATGGTTTTCGCGGTGATGGTTGCCGCCTACCTGCCGCCACTGCTTGTGGATTTGGGGAGCGGCATGGCGCGCCTCTCCAACGCCGCGATGATGATCGCCATTGCCCTTGTCGCTTACATCGTCGTGTTGGGTCCCACCGAGTATTTGCTGAACGCGGTCATCTCCAGCTTTGGCGAGTACGTGACCGTCGCCATCCCACGCGGTTTCCAGACGCTCAACTTCTTTGACGATGCCATCGGCGCCTGGTTCCGGGATTGGACGCTCACCTACATGGTGTGGTGGATCGCATGGGGGCCGTTCGTGGGCGTGTTCGTGGCGCGGATTTCGCGGGGCCGCACCATCCGCGAGTTTGTGTTCGGCGTGTTGGTCGGGCCGACGCTTTTTTCGGTCCTATGGTTCGGCGCCTTCGGGGGGATCGGCCTTTTCGATGCGCTGGAGGGCAATGGCGACCTTCTTGCGCTGACCGCCACCAATGTGGAGCGCCTTACGTTCGCGCTCCTTGAGCGTTTGCCGCTGACAATCATCACCACCCTTGCGACCCTCGTGGCGGCGTTCTTGTTCATCGTGACCAGCGTGGTGAGCGCGGCCTTTGTGCTCGGCACCTTCTCCACCGGCGGCAATCCGAACCCCAGCCGACGCATCCGCCTGATCTGGGGTGTTCTTCTGGGGGCTGTGGGCGCGGCGATGGTGTTGTCGGGCTCCATTGAGGCAGTAAAGAAGTTGATTGCCATCGGCGCACTGCCGTTCGTGTTCGTCAGCGTCCTGTTGTGTGTGTGCCTTGTCCGCGGGCTGCGTGAGGAGGGGAAGGAGAGAATTGATGTTGGTGGGTGAACTCGTCGACACGGTGTCGAACCTCATCACCTTCGCCTTCATTGGCGCGATGGTTTGGCTCCTCCTCCGCCGCCTCCCAGATCGCCATTAAGCGGAACACCTTCGACCACCGCAGGCAAGCTTCGTCCCAGGATCGGTGACGTGTGGTTGTTTTCAAGTGATCATTAGGCAAACCGCCGTATCCTCGGTCTTCATGGGACTGGACGAGGAGTTCCAATGATTTGACTCTAAGCCGGGTTGTTCTGCGCAGAACCATGTTAGATCGAAAGACCGCCGTCTTCGCGCAGCCCAATATCGAGGCCTGAGAAAACCCGCCGGCGGGCCATGAAAACGTGATGGCGCATCATGAGCGCAAGGCCCTCAGGGTCGTCCGATCGAATGAGGCCCACCAAGTCATCCAGTTCGTCGGCGACCGCGGTGATGGTCGGGTGCCAGGGAAGGGCCGGCAGCGACAGCAACCACAGCCGGGCCGTCTGAAAGAACAGCTCACGCATCAAGTCTTTCAGGCTGCGATTCTCGATGAGGTCAGTGAGGCCCATATAGTAGCGAATATCGGTTTCACCGAAGCCGCCCACATCGCCCGGTGCCAAAGACTTGAAGGCTTCGCGGCAATCGCACAGGTGCGCCACGATGTCATCTGGGAACGGACGGCGCAGAAAACGACCAACGTTCTGCGCAAGGATCATGCGGACGGCATAGACTTCTGCCAACCGTTCAGGATCGATAGGGGCGACGATATTGCCGACACCATGTTTGACCAGGAGAAGCCCCTCCTGCTCCAGCTTGGAGAGAACGCGGCGGATGGGGGTTCGACTGACGGCAAACTCCCGCGACAACTCCTCTTCCCGCAACACGGCTTCTGGCGGATAGCGGATTGTCAAAATGCGGCGGCGCAGTTCTTCATGGATGAGCGTGGAGCGCACGCCCGCCGCGCTCATCCCCTTGGCCTGTTCTGATTGGGCCATTCAAACTGCTCCTATCGCGCGCCCTATGCTTGCGGCTTGATCCTGTTCTGCAAGGAGAACTTCGCGTCAAGGAGGCGCACGACGCTCGCCGCCAAAAGACTGAGAATCAAAAAAAACAAACCGGCGAGTGTGATCGGTTCGGTATAGCGGAACGTATCATTGCCGATAATCCGGGCGGTCGCCACAAGTTCGATGATGGTGATCGCCAAAAGGACCGGCGTTTCCTTGAACATGGTGACGAAGTAGTTGCCCAGCGGAAGGATCACCGGCGGCACCGCTTGAGGCAGGATGACCCTGCGCAGGGTGCGCCCCACACTGAGGTTGAGTGCGGTCGACGCCTCCCACTGCCCTTTCGGCACCTGCGCAAACCCGGCCCGGTAAACCTCAGAACAATAGGCCGAGTAGTGGACTCCCAGGACCAAGACACCCGTCAAGAACGCAGGTAGGAAGATGCCGAAGCTCGGTAAGAAGTAGTAGACGGCAAAGAGTTGAATCAAAAGCGGTGTGCTGCGGACAAATTCGATGCCAAGCCGGACCGCGAATGACAGGCCTGGCACTTCGAGGAGGCCGATGATGGCCCACACCAGACCCAGCACCGCAGCGACCGCAAACCCCAACACCGTGATCTGCAGCGTGACAAGCGAGGCCCGGGCCATCAACGGCAGGATTTCAATGGCATAGCCCCAATCCCAAATCATGCGGTCCCCACCGTGGCGTAGCCGCGGCCGTAGTGGCGTTCCAGCAAACGCATGCCAATGGTGATGGCAAGTCCCATCGCAAAGTACATGAACAAGACAATGGTGAAGACTTGTACCGTCAAGTACGTGGTCTGGTTCAACTGGTAGGCGGTGTAGGTCAGATCGGAAATTCCGATAAAGGACACCAACGCCGTCAGTTTGAACAGCTGGATGGCTAGATTGCCGAACGGCGGGATCATGATGCGGATCGCCTGAGGCAAGACCACACGGCGCATCCTATTGAAACCACTCATGTTGAGGGCAATGGATGCCTCGATCTGGCTTTTCGGCACTGCACGGATGGATGCCTCCACCACAATCGCCGCGTACGACCCCACATTCAATGACAGCGCCAAGACGCCGGCAGTGAAGGGATCAATTGTGGGCCCGAAGAGGGGCAGCACATAAAACAGCCAGAAAAGTTGGACGAGTGCCGACGTTCCGCGGAAGATTTCAATGTAGCCAAGGCAGAACCAGCGAATGAGGCGGATGGACGACATCCGCCCGAGGCCAGCGGCAAAGGCGATCACCGTCGTGAGGATCGCCGACACAAACAAGATTTTGAGGGTGGTGAATGCCGCATCCAAGAACACGCCGGCGCTGTCGGTGAAGGGGGAACGTGCAAAGTAGATCGTCCCCAAGATCAGCGTGATCGCAAGGGTGATCGACAGCGCGCGGATCGACATGCTCGTGCCCCCTTACGTCCTCCCCCGGCAGGGGCGGAACGACCCCGCCGGTACCATGTTGCGCGCTACAGACCACCGGCGCAAAGGGTGTCCATGTCGAACGCCGGTCCATCGGCGGGGGTAAAGCCCCAGGCGGCCGCCATTTCGCCGTACTGGCCGCTTTCAATGTAGTCTTTCTGGATCCCGTTGAACGCATCGCGGAAGGCCGTGTTGGCTGCCAATGCATCCCCCGTTCCTTTGGGGAAGGAAATGGCGCCGTGACCTTTATAGGTTTCGCCGGCAATCTCGGTGATGGAGCCTGAACTTTCCACGCCAATCAACTCACCGGCGGTGCGCACAATGTCGGCGATGGCAAACGCGGACAACGCAAAACCATCGGCCCGGCCAGACATCACTGCGGAAATCCCAGCCGCCTTGTCTGACACCTTCAGAAGCTTCTCATCTGGAACACCATCGCGCTTGGCAAGATCTTCTTCGGTGCCGCCAGCCAGAACGGCAAGTACGGCGCCATCAGTACTGGCGATGTCTTTGAAGGTCTTCAAACCCTTGGGGTTGCCGGCCTTGACCACATAGGCCGCACCTTGGCCGAACGTGGGTTCGGCAAACAACACCTGCTCACACCGTTCGGGCCGGATATACATGCCCGCTGCCGACAAATCGATGCGACCGGCCACAAGGGAAGGGATCAGCGCGCCAAAGTCCATGGCGATGTACTCAATGTCCGTGATGCCCATTTCCGATAGCACATGCTGCACCACCTCAACCTGCTCGCCGGTGAAAGTCCCATCGGCTTGCTTGTAGCCGTAGGGGGCATAACCAGCGATCCCCACACGGATCCCCTCCTCCTTGTACTTGTCGATGAGAGATGTTTCCGACTTGACCGGAACCGACACCGATGCGCCAACTGCCGCTACCGCGAGCGCCATCACACTCTTCATGAGCTTGTTCATGGCACGAGCCCCCTTTTTCTACCAAAATCTTCGGTATGACCGGGGACAAAGGATGCGACTGAATGCGCAAGAAATCTAGTGAAAAATACATCTCAGATAAAATTGACGAAAATACGGGCATTTTTCCGTCGCGCTGGGCGGAAATGCGAGTAAGATGTACACGACTGATGTGACCTTGCCACTGAGGGAGAGGAAAACAGTGACCCGAACGCCCTTGATTGACCGGCGCGCGTGTTGACGGTGACCAGGCCGGGGCGAGGGGCTGTCGCGCCAAGAGGGCCACGCGAGTGACGGCGCCGTCGACGACCACGCCAATGGTTCGCTTCGAGGGCGTGACGAAGCGTTACGGGCCGCTCACCGTTCTCGACAATCTCGATCTCAGCGTTGCGCCTGGGGAGATGGTGTCCATCATCGGGCCGTCAGGCTCAGGCAAAACCACGGTGCTGCGCGTGCTGATGACGCTAGAGTCCATCGACGGCGGCATCATCTCTGTGGACGGCGCGCCGCTGACACACATGAATAAGGGCGGCAGGTTGATCCCCGCCAACAAAGCCCACCTGCGCCAAATGCGTAGCCAGATTGGTATGTGCTTTCAACACTTTAACCTCTTTCCACATATGACGGCCCTGCAAAACTGCATGGAAGGCCCCGTCTTCTCCCTTGGCATGAAGACGGCTGACGCGAAGGCGCGCGCCAGCGAACTCCTCGATCTCGTTGGCCTATCGGACAAATTCGACCACTATCCGGCGCAACTCTCCGGCGGGCAGCAACAACGGGTGGCCATCGCACGCGCCCTTGCCATGCGCCCCAAAGTCATGCTGTTCGATGAGGTCACATCGGCCCTTGACCCGGAAGTCATAGGTGAGGTCACCAACGTCATCCGCACGCTTGTGGTGGAGCACAACCTCACCATGCTGATGGTCACCCACCAAATGGGCTTCGCAAGGGACATCTCGGATAGGGTCTGTTTCTTCTATGGCGGCCGAATAGAAGAGCAGGGCCCGCCTGACAAACTCTTCTCCAACCCGCAAAAAGAGCGAACGCAACAATTTTTGAGCGCGGTGCGTGAGGCCGTGTAGGTGGTCATGAAGACAGCGCGCGTCAGCGGAGCGAAAAGGTGAGCGTAGTGGATGCCGCCCGTGTCGACCTTGCCGCGCAGGTGCGCGTGAGGCTTGACGACAGAGCCGTCGCCAAGCGCGTGGCGCTCGTCGCCCTGTCCACCGATCACACCGTCGAGCGGGACTTTGCCCGCTACTGCGACCCCGCCCATATTGGCGTCTATGTCAACAGGATCACCTTTCAAAACCCCACCACCCGAGAAAGCCTTCTGGCCACGGGTCCGCGTATCACGGCGGCCGCCGCCGCCATCCTCCCTGAGGACCCGGTCGACGTGGCCGTTTATGCATGCACCGCCGCGTCGGCAGTCCTCGGCCACGACACGGTGGCGCATCACCTGACAAAGGCAAAGCCAGGCGCGGTCTGCGTGACCCCGGGTGCGGCGGCGGCGCAGGGTTTTCAAGCGCTCGGCGTGCGGCGTATCAGTATTTTGAGTCCCTATACAGACGATGTTGCACAAGAAATGGGCCAATACTTTCGCTCTCTTGGTACAGAGGTCGCTTCTATCGCACACCTCGGCCTTGCCGATGACAGAGACATGGCGCGCATCAGCGAGCACACCATCATGGAGGCAGGCCTGGCCGCATGTAACCCATCCGCGGACGCGCTGTTCATCTCCTGTACGGCGTTGAGGGCCGTCCCATGTGTAGAGGCGCTGGAGACCGCGTTGAACAGACCTGTGGTGACCTCCAACCAGGCCTTGGCATGGGAAGTTCTGCGCCATGTCGGCGAGCGGCCGCGGTGGGGCGCGACCCAGCGCCTATTTGGAGCCAACTAGCAAATGTTGGCATCTGCACCATTGCCCATCACCCTTCAAGATGTGTTTGCGGCGCGTGCGCGGATTGCCGGGCGTGTGTGCAAGACACCCCTCGTTTCGTCTCCGACCCTCAGTGCGCGGGTGGGCAGAGCGGTGTCGCTAAAGCTGGAATGCTTTCAAATCACCGGGAGTTTCAAGATCCGAGGGGCGACCAACGCTATCCTGTCGCTGAGTGACGAAGAGCGTCGTCGTGGCGTGGTGGGTGTGTCGGCAGGAAACCACGGCCGTGGTTTGGCACTGGCGGCACACCGGCTTGGCGTGCGCTGCATCGTGTGCATGTCGAGCCTTGTGCCGCAGAACAAAATTGATTGCATCAAAGCCCATTTGGCGGAGGTCCGCATTGTCGGAAACTCCCAGGATGAGGCGGAAAGCGAAGTAAAAACCCTCGTGGCTGACGGGATGACCTTGGTGCCGCCCTTTGATCATCCCGCGGTGGTCGCAGGACAGGGCACCATCGGCATCGAGATCTTGGAGGACGCGCCTCATACCACAACGGTTGTTGTGCCGGTGTCTGGCGGTGGCCTGATCAGCGGCGTCGCCTTGGCCATGAAGGCGGCCAACCCTTCAACGCGCGTCATCGGGGTTTCCATGGAGCGGGGGCCTGCGATGGCCGAAAGCTTGAAGGCAGGAAAACCCATTTTCGTCAAAGAACTGGCCACACTTGCCGACTCCCTTGGCGGTGGCATTGGCCTCTCCAACCGCTACACCTTTGCGATGACGCAGGCGCTTGTGGATGACATTGTCCTGGTCTCTGAGCGAGAGATCGCAGATGCCATCCGCCACGCCTATTGGCATGAGCAGGTGGTGGCGGAAGGCTCTGGCAGTGTGGGGATCGCCGCGCTCCTTGCCGGAAAGGTCCGCACCGATGGCCACACCATTGTCCTCGTCAGTGGGCGGAACATCGACATGGCGTTGCACAAGCGTCTGATCGACAGTGAGAACGTCGACGTGTCCGCACCCGGCGCGCCATAGGTCGGACCATGGGCACCATCCGCATCCTCAATGAATCCCAATTGCGAGATCTCGTCCCCCTCGACCTTGATGCCGTGGCGTGCGTGGAGAACGCCTTCAAGATTTTGGCGACAGGCAGGGTGGTCATGCCGCCAGTCTTGTCCATGCCTATTGAAGATCATAATGGTGAGGTGGACGTCAAAACGGCATATGTGCCAGGCCTTGCAAGCTTTGCCGTGAAAATGAGCCCCGGCTTCTTCGACAATCCTAAACTTGGCCTGCCCAGTACGACTGGGTTGATGGTTCTCTTCTGTGCACAGACGGGGGGGCTCGAAGCGCTCCTCCTGGACAATGGCTACCTCACCGACGTGCGTACTGCGGCAGCTGGCGCTGTGGCCGCGCGCCTGATGGCCCGCGCCGATGCCCGGCGCGCCTGTATTGTCGGCGCTGGTATGCAGGCACGGTTGCAGCTCCAGGCGTTGGCCTTGGTGCGCCCCATTGACCATGCCGAGATCTGGGCGCGCGACGGTGCCCGTGCTGCCGATTGTGCAGCGGAGCTTGGCGAAAGCTTAGGCATTCGTGTGAACAGCAGTGAAGATCTTGAAACCTCGGTGCGCGCTGCCGACGTCATCGTGACGACGACCCCGTCCACCATACCGCTTGTGATGGCCGATTGGCTCAAAGCCGGCCAGCATGTCACGGCCATGGGGTCGGACCAGGCCCACAAGAACGAGATCGACCTGGCCTGCCTGAAAATGGCCGACCTTTATGTCCCCGACAAGCAATCTCAGACACGCATACTTGGCGAGTTGCGCAGTGCCATCGACGTTGGGCTCGTCGCCTCCGACGAAACCTTTGCCGAGCTGGGCGAGCTTGCCGCGGGTCAACGGTCCGGGCGGACGGGCGCAACCGACATCACCATCGCCGACCTCACAGGGACGGGTGTGCAGGACACTGCGATCGCAACACTTGCCCGGGAACGCGCACAGTCAAACAATGTCGGCACCGCATTCGATGCATGAGGAAAGGTCAAAGTCAGATTTGTATTTCTCGCTAGAAGAATACACCTCAAGACTGGCACGCACGCGCTTAGAAATGAGCCGACGTGGGATCGATGTTTTGATCGTGTCCGACCCGTCCAATATGAACTGGCTCACAGGCTACGACGGTTGGTCTTTCTACGTACACCAATGCGTCATCCTTCCACTGACCAGCGAGCCTTTATGGTTCGGCCGTGCACAAGATGCCAAGGGGGCCCTGCGTACGAGCTGTCTCGCGCCAGACAATATTCTCGGCTACCCAGACCACTATGTACAGTCCACGGAGTGCCATCCGATGGACGCGCTGTCGTCCGTTCTAGTGGATCGACACTGCGGGCGCGACGTCGTTGGCGTAGAACTTGATAACTACTGGTTTACAGCCGCCGCCTTTGCCGCGCTGAAGCGCGGACTACCAAACGCCATCTTTCAAGATGCAACAGCGTTGGTGAATTGGCAGCGGGCGGTGAAGTCAAAGGCCGAGCTTGCCACCATGCGCCGGGCGGGGAAGATCGTCGAGCGCATGCACAAACGCATCTTCGAGCGTGTGGAGCCGGGTCTGCGCAAATGCGATCTTGTGGCCGAAATCTACGATGCATCCCTGCGGTACGATGACGATCTCGGCCATGGGGGCGACTATGCGGCCATTGTGCCTCTCTTACCGTCAGGGGTGGACGCCGCCGCCCCGCACCTGACGTGGAACGATGAGCCCATGCGCTGCGGGGAAGGCACGTTCTTTGAAGTCGCTGGCGTGGTGAAGCGGTACCACTGCCCGCTGTCGCGCACGGTCTTCTTGGGGAAACCTACCGATATCTTTTTGGATGCAGAAAAAGCGGTGTTGGAAGGAATGGAGACGGGGCTCGAAAAGGCCAAGGCCGGCAACACCTGTGAAGATGTCGCCAACGCCTTTTTCGCGGTTCTGCAGCGCCATGGCATCCACAAGGACAACCGCACGGGCTACCCCATCGGTCTCAGCTACCCGCCCGATTGGGGCGAGCGCACCATGTCGCTGCGCCCCGGCGACATGACCGTGTTGGAAGAAGATATGACCTTCCACTTCATGACCGGATTGTGGATGGACGACTGGGGATTTGAGATTACTGAAAGTATTCGCATCGGAACGACAGGGCCGGAGTGTTTGTCGAACGTCCCCCGTGCGCTTTTTGTAAAGGACTGAGCGATCAAAACCAACCTCATCTCACCGACCATTCCGCTCGATGCGGACGGTGTGCACCATGGATTTCTGCGTCTGCCCCACAGCACGGACGAGAGTGCGTGGGGCGCCATTATGATCCCCATCACCGTCATTCAAAACGGGAGGGGGCCGACGGCGCTCCTCACCGGCGGCAACCATGGTGATGAGTACGAGGGGCCTGTTGCCCTGCAAGACCTTGCGGTAACGCTGCGGCCAGAGAGGCTTGCGGGCCGCGTCATCATCGTGCCCGCAGTGAACTACCCAGCGTTTCGCGCAGGAACACGCACCTCACCCGTTGACGGGGTCAACCTCAACCGTGCATTTCCGGGCGCTTCCGACGGCTCGGTGACCCAAAAGATCGCCGACTATGTCTACCGTTCGCTGTTGCCTGAGGCGGACGTGGTGCTCGACTTTCATTCCGGCGGCAAGACATTGGATTTCGTCCCTTTCGCCGCCGCCCACATCCAACACGACAAGGTGAATGAAGCGGCCTGCTTTGCCGCCATGACCGCATTCAACGCGCCCTTTAGCGTTCAACTCTTGGAGCTCGATCCCAAGGGTATGTTTGATACGGCGGCTGAAGACATGGGCAAGACGTTCGTCAGCACGGAACTTGGCGGCGGGGGCAGCGCGACGGCCCGTTCCATCGCCATTGCCAAGAAAGGTGTGCGCAATCTTTTAGTCCACGCCGACATCTTGGACGATGCGTTGGCCACCGACCGGTCACAACACCTGTCGATGCCAGGGGACGACTGCTATGTCATCTGCGAGAATGATGGACTGTTCGAGCCGATGGTCGACTTGGAATTCCCTGTGCGGGAGGGCCAGCCCATTGCCCGTATCTGGCCGCTAGACCGCACCGGCCAAGCGCCATTGGAGTATGTGGCGAAACGGGATGGCCTCGTCATCGGCCGACATTTCCCTGGTCGCATATACATGGGCGACTGCATGATGGTCGTGGCAACGCCAAGCGAAAATCCGCCCTCTGCCCCATCAGAACCAAAGCGTTAAAGCACCTTGCCTGGGCCTGAGAAGACCCGGGATGCTCTAAGGGCAGGTGGTTGATGTACGCTGGGCGGTAGTCGTCCCCTCGATGATCTCCGGCCCAAGCCCCGTTGGCCGCCAAGTCGGGCAATATGTTAGCCAAGACAGTGTTATGGTCTGCCAACGAAAGCGGTGAGAACGGCCGACCTGGGTCGTGCATGATGGTGAATGCCAAAGGCGACACACGGCACGAGAAGTCCACCGTCGAGAGGTCAATCAACCGCACCTCACGAAAATTGCTTGTCTTATACCGGACACCTCCGCCCTCAGGAGCGAACACGATCTGCCACTGTGTCTGCGGGGTCTTCAGGCGCGCCAAGACTTCAAACCCATCGTCGGTGCTCGCGCGATCGGCCATGTCACGCGCTGCCTTTGCGGCGACGGTAAACCCATGAAGACTTGAGCGATCCCCGACAGTGTCGCTGGGAGCCGGCTCACGTCCGCGACCATCTTCAGAACGTTCAAGATGTTCGAGCAATTCACTGTAGGTGGTGTTCGTTTTGGCGGGAAAAGGCGTCTCCTCGCCACTGCGCACCACAACACCCTTCTGTGAAGGCGTCAGGGAGACGGTTTCGCCCATCTCGCCGCTTGGCCGACGCAATGGCCGACCGCCTGCCAGCATGTTTCCGGAGTTTACATCCCGCCCGACTTGGCGGCCAGGATCATCGTTGCCACCCGCGCTTGAAGTTCGGCGGGAATGTAGCGGTCCTTCAGGTTCAAAAAGCCCTGGACGATGAGGTCCCTTGCAGCGTCCTCGCCCAGACCTGAGGCCATGAGGTAGGCGATCTTGTCCGCCCCCACCGTGCCGACGGACGCTTCGTGGGACAGCTGCGCGCCTTCGGCCCGTGCGCTGAGGCTGGGGACGGCGACAATCTCGCCCTTGTCGGTCAGCTTCAACCCGTCGCAGCCGAGGAAGCCCACGGTGTCGCCGGCCTCCCCCACCAGGAGCGCGCGGTTTTCAATGCGCCCGCCCGCCGACACCATCCGCGCCACGCTTTGGGAGTGCGCACCTGGCGCGGCAAGCCGTGTTTCGGTCTCAAACACGCGCTCTGTCCCCTCAGGGGCAAAGATGATCGCCTGATCGTTCTGGCGCGCACCGGCGTGGACGACGCTGCCTGTGTTGGACAAATGGTGGCGGATCTCGCCGAGCATGATTTGGTTGGAGACCTGCTCGGCACCTTCGCCCACGTCGGTGCGGGAATAGGACTGCACCTGCATGTCCGCGCCCCAATTCTCGATGGCGATGGAGCGGCACCGGGCGCCTTTGCCGATGTACGTCTCTTCGATCGACACATGATGGCCGCGGTGCACGCGCCCAGGCACCGCAGCACCCGACACCAGCGTCACGTCTGCCCCTTCCCCAATCAGTGTGATGTTGTGGGTGAACTGCCGTCCCTGGGGGGTTTCGAGCAACGTGAAGCTCTGGATAGGGTCGGCCACCTTCGCGCCGTCATGCACCCAAAGGAAATGGCCTAAGGGGTCTTCCATGCTCTCGGCGGCTTGGCGCACATACTCATTCTCCTCAGCGGAGATGAGGTTGAACATGAGGTCCTGGACCCAGTCGTAGCGCTTGAGGGCGTCTTTGATGGGCAGCACCTCAACGCCCTCGTCGTGGGAGGTGGAGACGCGGATCTCATGGTCCACGAGGATGCTTGTGGCCGCCCGGTGGTCGGTGGTCTCAAAGCCGATGGGGATGAGGATGGCTTGCTCTTCGGCGGAAATCTGCGCGTCAAGTTCAGACATTGGCGTCTCCTCACGCCGCCGGTGCGACGTAGCCGTTGTGTTGGATGTGCTGGAACACCGCCCCGGGCGGTCCGCTGTGGACGATCCGCCCATCCACCATGATGTGGCCGACCTTCGCGGCGATGTGATCGAGGATGACGCCTGTGTGGGTGATCAGAAGGGCCGAGCGGGCGCGTCCGTTGCGGCCCGGCTTTTGGAGGAGGCGGTTCACCGCAGAACCGACTGCGGCCACATGCTCAAGGTCGACACCGCTTTCAGGTTCATCGAAGAGGAGAACGTCGGGCGCCTGTAAGACCAGCTTGAGCACTTCAAAGCGCTTCGTCTCGCCGCCGGAGAAGCCAATGCCGAGCTCGCGCTCGCCAAATCCCTGAAAGTCCAGCCGGTTGGCCTCACGACTGAGGGTTTCGCTTGCGCCGATGGCGTTGGCAAAGTGCTCCACAGTGACGCCTGACAGCGGCGGCGGCCTCTGGAACGCAAGGCCTAGGCCGAGCTTGGCCCGCTCATCTGTGCGCAACGCCACGATCGAGGCCCCATCATAAAGGATGTCGCCTGAGACGACCTCGTAGGGGGGAAGCCCCATGATGGCCGATAGCACCGTCGATTTGCCAGATCCGTTGGGCCCCAAAAGGACATGCGCCTCGCCCGGGCGCACAGTGAGGGAGATGTCGTGGACAATGGTCTTTCCACCGACAGCGACCGTGAGTGCCTTCAGTTCAAGCATCGGCCCGCCCGTCCTCCCGCCTCACGTTGTTTTTGACAGCGCCTGAGTGAGGTCACCTCTCGGCGGCACAGGTCTGTCAAAGTGCCCACCTCCTCTTGCGTGAAACTTCACGGCCTCGCAAAGAACAGGCTAGACAATCCTTGAGGAATAGGGACGGTCGTATTGCGTAACAAGTAAGGTATTCTACGGGTTGCCCATCGATAACCATACCAATTCTGCCGTATGGGTGTGTGTGTCGATCGGCCGATTAGAGCTGGCGTATGGCGTTGACCAACGCGTCGAGGCCGTCTGTGAGGGCGGCCGGACCAGGCTGAAGGATCAGCGGCGATTTGATTTCCGTGATGCGTCCTTTGGCGACGGCGGGGATCGCCGACCACCCGGGCCGGTTGGCAATGCGCTCCGGGCGGACCTTCTTGCCGCACCAGGAGGCGACGATCACGTCAGGCTGCGCAGCGATGACATCGTCTGACGTGACGATCCTGTTGCGCGCGGCCGCCTCACCGGCAAAGTGCGCAAAGACATCCGTCCCGCCGGCAATCTCGATCAGTTCGCACACCCAGCCGATGCCACTGATCATCGGCTCGTCCCACTCCTCGAAGTAGACGCGCGGACGGACGGTCGGCGCGCTTCGGGATAGGTGTTCAACCCGTGCAGACAGCCGCTCCACTAGGGCCTTTGCCTTATCGCTTGCGCCGACGAGGGCGCCGACGGTGCCGATCATGGCGAAAATACCGGCGATGTCGCGCTGGTTGAAGGCGTGAACGGCAAGGCCTTCCTTGATCAGCGCGGCCGCAATCTCCCCCTGCAGGTCGGAGAAGGTGAGGACGAGGTCTGGCGCCAGCCCGCAGATTTTGGGCACATCGGCGGATGTGAAGGCGCCCACCCGGGGCTTTTCCCGCCGGACCCGTGGCGGGCGTACGGCGTAGCCGGTGACGCCCACAATGCGGTGGTCTTCCTCAAGCAGGTAAAGTGTCTCGATGGTCTCCTCAGTGAGGCAAACAATGCGCTCTGGCGGAAAGCGTCTCAAGTCCGCGCCACAGGGCGGCGCAAGGGCCATACCCCCCGTGCCGCCGCCACCGCGCCTGCAAGGACGGCAAACCCAAGCGCGTTTGTGAGGAAAAGCCCGGCCACCACATGAAGCGCAAACGACTCAGGGTGGGACGGCAGAATGAGCGCTGCGGCAACGACGGTGATTTGTTGGGCCAGGAACGCTGCCACAAACGCCCCAGCGACGCGAAGCGCCGAAGGCTGCACCGCCACCGCCACAACCGCCTGCGCCGCCAATGCAGCGGCAAGCGCTGACAGGCCGAGCGCGGCGCCCCAGGCCATGCTCTCACCGTCAATGGGATAGGTGAGGAGGCCAAAGCCCACGGCCTGGTTGGCGGCCCAGCCCAAAAGCACCGCTGCCACCATGGAGCGCGGCCCCAGCAACACGGCCGCGGCAGCGCCAATCCCCGCAAACGGCGCCGCGCAGGCAAGCGCCAAGCTGAAGGCAACGCACCCAAACCCCAGCCACGCAACGCTGAACCAGTGATGGCGCTCACCCATGTGCCTTCTCCGCTCCCAAGCTCTGGGTTTTAGGTTGGCCGACGGGCAGCGTCGAGCGGGCGCCAGCGGCAATCGACACCCGACCCTCGGATCGGCTGTTTGCGTGGGGCGCGAAACCCCTTATGTCGGACACCATAGCCAAGCTTTAGATAATGCGTCCGGTCAATCGGGAGGCGAGAGTGCGCGATGGTTCGTGATCTGGTCCGGTACTCCCGCATTCTGCAAATCGTCGGCGACACGCTGACGGTGCAGGTGCCGCCACAGCAGGGCGCCAACACCATGGTCCGCTTCGGCGACCTTGCGGTGATCGAAGGCGATGAGAGTGCGCGTTCCCTCGCACAGGTCATCAACATCGACCGCAGCGACGTGACGCTCCAGGTCTACTCGGGCACTAAGGGCATTTCCACCGACGCCACCGTCACCTTCCTCGGCCACCCCATGCAGGTGCCGTTTTCGGGCAATATTCTTGGCCGTGTGTTCGACGGTGGTGGCGTCTCCATCGATGGCGGGCCTGACCTTTCCGCAGAGCCCCGCTACACCATCGGCGGGCCATCGGTGAACCCTGCCGAACGTGTGGTGCCGCGCAAGATGATCCGCACCGATGTGCCGATGATCGATGTGTTCAACACGCTGGTGGAAAGCCAGAAGATCCCGATCTTTTCCGTGTCGGGCGAACCCTACAATCCCTTCCTGGCGCGCATCGGGATCCAGGCCGATGCCGACATCGTCGTGTTCGGCGGGCTCGGCCTCATCTTTGACGACTATCACACCTTCCGCCAATCCTTTGAGGATGCGGGGGTTTTCGCCCGCACGGTGATGTTCGTGAACCAGGCCTCGGACCCTCTCGTGGAGCGTCTCTTGGTGCCGGACATGGCGCTCGCGGTGGCGGAGAAATTCGCGGTGGAGGAGGGCAAGCGCGTCCTCGTCCTCCTCACCGACATGACGGCCTATGCGGACGCTATGAAGGAGGTGGGCATCAGCCAGGAGCGTGTGCCCTCCAACCGCGGCTATATGGGCGACCTCTACTCCCAGCTGGCCCGCCGTTACGAGAAGGCGTGCGACTACGCCAAGGGCGGCTCCGTCACCATCCTCACGGTGACGACAATGCCGGGCAACGACGTCACCCACCCCGTGCCGGACAACACAGGCTACATCACCGAAGGGCAGTTTTACCTACACAGCGGCGTCATCGACCCCTTCGGCAGCCTCTCCCGGCTGAAGCAGAATGTCATCGGCAAGGTCACGCGGGAGGATCACGGCCAGATCATGAACACCATGATCCGCTTCTACTCCGAAGCGCGCGATGCCGCGCAGAAACAGGCAATGGCCTTCGACCTATCCGACTATGACCATCAGCTCTTGAAGTTTGGCGATCTCTTCCGCGCACGGTTCATGGACATCAACGTGTCGATGCCCATCGAAGAGGCCCTTGACCTCTGCTGGGCGACACTGGGGGAGTGCTTTCAGCCCGAGCAGCTTCTCATGAAGCAATCCCTTGTGGACACGTATTTCCCGAAGGCGAGCGATGCCGCGATTGCAGCTGAATAAGTCCTCGCTCGCCCGCGAAGCCGCGCAGCTGCGCACGTACGAGCGGTTCCTCCCCTCGTTGGACCTGAAACGCCAGCAGTTGATGGCCGAACGGGCGAAGGCGCGGCTCGAGGTGGTCGCACTGCAAGACAAGGTGCGTGCCTTGGCAGCGACAGTTGCAGCCAATGTCCCGATGCTTGCCGATCAAGACATCGACCTCGACGGGCTCGTGCGCCTCACCAACTACAAGCTCGGCACCGAAAACGTCGTCGGAACGAAACTGCCGACGCTGGCACAGGTTGAGGTCGAGGTTCAGCCCTACTCGCCCATGGCCAAACCCCATTGGGTGGATGATGTGGCGCGGCTTCTGCACGACATGGTGCGGATGCGGCTGGCACTGGGGGTGGCGAAAGAGCGTGTATCGCGGCTTGATGCAGCCGTCACGACCATCACCCAGCGGGTGAATCTGTTCGACAAAGTGCTCATTCCCACCAGCCGCGCCAACATCAAGAAGATCCGCATCTACCTCAGCGATGAAGAGATGGCCGCGGTGGTCCGCTCCAAGCTCTCCAAACGCAAGCGGGCCACGGCATGAGCATTGCGCGCCTGAAAAAGGTTACGCTAGCCGGTGAGATCGCGCACAAGCCAGCAACACTGTCGCACCTGCAAGACCTGGGCTGCATGCACCTTGTGCCCCTTGCCGAACACCCCGCAGAGCCGGAAAAGGCCGCAAGCCGCGAGGCGGGAGACGCCTACAAGGCTCTTCATTTCCTGGCCGAGGTGGCGGGCGATCGCCGCCAGATCACGCGCGATCGCGATTTCGACGTTCAGGATTTTGTCGCCCGGACCCTCGACTTGCGCCAGAACCTGCGAGAGGTGGGCGACCACAGGGATGCGCTGGAGGCCCGCATCAAGGCCATCAAGCCCTGGGGCGACCTCGACCTTGGCGATGCCGCCACCATGGGCGGAATCCGCTGCTGGTTCTACCGCTTACCCGTCAAATACCGCGCGGCGCTGGAACATCTGGACCAGCCGTGGGACATCGTCTCCGCCGACACTCGCTTCCTGTATGTGGTGGTCCTGTCGCCCACCGAACCGCCCGAAAACCTCCTCCCCGTGCGCCGCACCCATGTGGGAAGCCGGCCCGTCCACGAACTGAAGGAGGACTTGGAGGCGAGCGAAATCCAGTTTGAGGTGCTGCAGGACGATCGCCTGCGCATGGCGCGGTACGTCGGCCTGTTGAGAGCTCACCTGTCGGAAGCAGAGACCCTGGCAGAGCTTGCCTTTGCCTCCCAACAAACCCGCGACGATCCCGACCTTTTCGTCGTCCAAGGCTGGGTGCCCACGGACGCCCTTCCCGCCGTGGAGGCCTACGGCGAAGACCAGGGCCTTGCCGTGATCATCGAGGAGCCGAGGTGGGACGAAGAGCCCCCCACGCTCCTCTTGCAGCCTCAGTCCGAGGCGGCTGGCGTTGACCTTGCCACCTTCTACCAGGTGCCGAACTATCGCAGCTGGGACCCCACAATCGTTCTCGTCGTGTCCTTCTCCATCTTCTTTGCCATGATTGCTGCGGACGCAGGCTATGGCGCGGTTATCCTTCTCGGCCTCCTCATCGGCTGGAGACGGATGGGACGGGCGCCTAAGCTGAAAGCCTGGCGGCGGCTCGGCCTCATCATCGCGGCCGCGACCATTGCCTACGGTGTTCTGGTCGGCAGCTATTTCGGGGCTGCGCCGCCTGAAGGGTCGATCCTCGCGTCGTTCGCCGTCCTCAGCCTGAACGATTTTGACACGATGATGCGCCTGTCCGTCATCGTCGGCGTGGTGCACCTTGTCCTTGGCATTGCCATCAATGCCTGGGTCCACCGCAGACAGCGCTCCGCCCGCGCCAAACTTGGCTGGATCGCTGCCATCCTCGGCGGCCTCTTCCTTTGGCTGACCGGTCAGACGGGGCCAGTTGCCATCGCCGCGATCGGCCTTTTCATCGCCGGCATCCTTGCCATTGTCGCCTTCACCAGCGATCGACCCATCACGAAGCGGATCGATTGGGCCTGGCGTCTGTTTGATGGCGTCAAAGCTCTTGCCGGTGCCATGGGCGCGTTCGGCGACATCTTGAGTTACATGCGCCTGTTTGCCCTTGGCCTTGCGTCCGCGTCCCTGGCCGTCACGTTCAACAATCTCGCCGGCGAGGTGATGGCGAGCATCCAGGGACTTGGGCTTCTCCTGGCCATTCTCATCCTCCTCGTGGGGCATGTCCTCAACTTCGGGCTCGTCCTCATGAGCGGCGTGGTGCACGGGTTGAGGCTCAACTACATCGAATTCTTCAAATGGGGCTTGCCGGAGGAGGGGACCGCCTTCCGCCCGCTTACCCGCAAAGAGGTTCAGCTATGAACGAACTGGTCCTGGCGCTCGGCTGGCTCGGTATTTTCGCACCGCTGGCGCTTGGCACTGTTGCCAGCGCCATTGGCTGCTCTATCGCAGGGCAGGCCAGCATCGGCGCGATGCTCGACACCGAAGGCGGCTATGGCCGCTTCATCGGCATCTCGGTGTTTCCGTCCACCTTCGTGATCTACGGCATCGTCATCATGTTCACGCTGAACAGGGAGGTGACGGCCACCAACGCCGGCGGCCTTTTCGGCGTCGGGCTCCTGTCTGGCATCGCGCTCATGTATTGCGGCATCTGGCAGGGGAAGGCCTGCGCGGCGGCCATCAACGCGGCCAAGGAAAAGCCTGAGATCTTCGGCCTCTCCTTGGCCCCGGCCGCCATTGTGGAAGGCTTTGGTGTGTTCGCCTTCGTGTTTGCTCTCGTGGTCAGCGCGGGGATATCTTGATGGCCACCGACAACGCTACATCCAAAGGGGTCGACACGCTGATTGCCCGCTTGCGTGAAGACGGCGTTGCCGCAGGCCGTGCTGAGGCCGAAGCGCTCAAGGCGGAGGCGCGCCAAGAGGCGGCAAAGATCATCGCCAAGGCAAAGGCCGAGGCTGAGACCCATCTGACCGACGCGCGCAAGACGGCCGACGCCTATCGCGCCGCCGGGCAAGAGGCGCTTCAGATCGCCATGCGCGATGCCGTGCTCACCATGAAAGCCGGCCTGATGGCCCAGTTCGAGGCGGACGTGAAGCGCATGGTCTCCTCGACGCTCGCCGACCCCACGATCTTGCGGCAGATGATCGTAGAGCTGGTGGGGCGGGCCCGCGAGACCGTGACGCCCGTGGAAGGGACCGAGGTGGTGCTGCCGGCCGACATTGTGGGCGTTGATGCCATCCGCGAAAACCCGGACGATATCCGCTCAGGCACACTCACAAAGTTCGTTCTGGGTCTGACACAGGACATGCTGGCTGAGGGCGTGACACTTCATGCCGCTGATGATCTTCAGGGCGGCATCCGCGCCCGGCGGGCCGATGGGGTCATCGAGCTTGACCTGTCGGACGAGGCCATCGCGTCCCTCATTATGCAGCACCTGCAGCCGCGGTTTCGTGCGGTCATGGAAGGCGTCATCAGCTAGCCGATGTCCGATCCTGACGCCTACATCACCCTGGTCACCAGCTTGCCGGCTTCGGAACGCTTGTTCGTTGCCAAGAAGCCGCCCCTTTCAAGGGTAAGGCTCGACCGTCGCCTCTCCCTTCTCACTGAGGAGGATCGCGAGACGCTGGCGCGGATCGAAAGCATCATGAGCTGGAGTGCTTACACCATGCGCGACACGCAGACCGTCGTGCTGGCCCGGCTGCGGGCGGTGATGGCAGGCCTTACAAGCGAAACTTTGCGCCAGATTCTTGCTGAGCGGATGGACCTTCGCACAACGATTGCCGCCTTGAGGATACGCCGCCGCGGGAACGGCCCGCCCGCCGCGCCCTGGGGGCCAAGCCGGCTCGTCCCCCACATCATCGCCAACTGGTCCGACCCAACATTTCGGCTCGAACGGCGCTTGCCGTGGCTGCCTGAAGCGGTTTCGCTGCTTCAAAAAGACGATCCTCTGGGGCTTGAGCGACACCTTCTTGACGTCACCTTCCGCCAGCTGAAGCGCCATGAAGCGCGCCACAGTTTCGACTTCGAAGCGGTGGTGATTTACGTCCTGAAATGGAGCATTTTCGACCGCTGGGCGGACAGGGACACCCGCGCCGCCGAGCGCCGGTTCGAAGCCCTCACCCAGCATGCACTCAATGGTTTTGACGGCGTCGTTCTTGAAGGGGCCTTGTGATGGCAACCACCGATACACACGCCCATGCCGAAAGCGTGACGGCAAGGATTGTGGCGGTGCAAGACGATCTAGTGAAGATCGAGGCATTGCCTGACGCAGACGGTGTCCCAGCCGCGCTCGTCAAGAACGAGGTCGTCATTATCCTGCCCAGTCTTCCCGGTGCCGACGGTCGGCAGGAGCGCTTGAAGGCAGAGGTCTTGCGCGTACGCGGCAACACCGCCGACGCGCAGGTCTACGAGAGCACGCAGGGCGTGGCTGTGGGCGACCCTGTGGAGCAGACCGGCCAGCTCCTTTCGGTGGAACTGGGGCCGGGGCTCCTGGGGCAGGTCTATGACGGCCTTCAAGCGCCGCTTCCGAAGGTTGCCACCGAGTTCGGCATCTTCCTGCCACGCGGGGCGGACGTTGCACCCCTCGACACCAAATCGAAGTGGAGTTTTTCGGCCTCCGTCAAGATCGGCGATACGGTCCACGCTGGCGATGTGATCGGCACCGTCCCGGAGGGTCGCTTCACCCACAAGGTGATGGTCCCCTTCGCCTGGGCAGGCGCCCACAAGATCGTCTGGATCCAGGATGGCGGTGCCAGAATCCACGAGCCCATCGCCCGGCTGAGCGATGGCGCAGGGACCGAGCGTACGGTGACGCTTGCGCAAAAGTGGCCCGTCCGCAAATCCTTGCCGGCCTCGCTGTTGAAACGCGCTGTCTCGCAGCGGCAGTTTCCGACCGAGCCACTCCTCACCTCGCAGCGTCTGATCGACACGTTCTTTCCCATCGCGCGGGGCGGTACGGCGTGCATTCCCGGCCCCTTCGGTGCCGGCAAGACGGTGCTTCAGAACCTCATTGCCCGCAACGCGAAGGTGGACATCGTCATCGTTGTTGCCTGCGGCGAGCGGGCGGGGGAGGTGGTGGAAACCATCCATGAGTTTCCACAGATGACCGACCCCACTTCGGGCGGCAGCTTGATGGACCGCACCATCATCATCTGCAACACCTCCTCGATGCCTGTGGCGGCGCGCGAAGCGTCGATCTATACAGGCATCACCCTTGGCGAATACTATCGCCAGATGGGGCTTGAGGTGCTGTTGATTGCAGACAGTACGTCCCGCTGGGCGCAGGCCATGCGCGAAACATCCGGCCGTCTTGAGGAAATTCCGGGGGAGGAGGGCTTCCCGGCCTACCTTGAAAGCTCCATCAAGGGCGTTTACGAGCGCGCAGGCGTCATCCGCGCCAACGACGGGGCCACAGGCAGCTTGACGATGATCGGCACCGTGTCTCCCGCCGGCGGTAACTTCGACGAGCCTGTGACACAGTCCACCCTGTCCACCGTCAAGTGTTTCCTGGGTCTATCGTCGGAACGGGCGTATAAGCGGTTTTATCCCGCAGTCGATCCACTGATCTCGTGGTCGCGATATCTTTCCCAAATGGAGGCTTGGTATGATCAACATCTGGGCGCGGACTGGTGCGCCAAGGTGCGCCGCATGCAGGATCTGTTGGAGAAGGGCGACCACGTCAGCCAGATGATGCAGGTGACCGGCGAGGAAGGCGTCACCATGGACGACTTCGTCATCCAGCAAAAAGCGCTCTTTCTGGATATGGTCTATTTGCAGCAGGATGCGTTCGACGCTGTCGACGCCAATGTCTCGCTGGACCGGCAGCAGCTGGTGTTCGACCGGCTTTATGGCCTTCTCACCCGCCCGTTGTCGTTCTCAGACAAAACCGAGGCGCGCCGCTACTTCACGGAGCTGACGGGCCTGTTCAAAAACTTTCACTACGCCGCCGACGGCACGCCCGACTACACCTTGCTCTTGGCAAAGATCGACGAACGGCTCCACGCCTGAGCCAACGTCACGGCAGCGACGCCGCCATCGGCCGATTCGTCAATGCGGCCGCCTGTGGTGATGGCGCCCCGGTTTTGCGGGTGCGGCGCGCATAGACCAGCGCGAACATGGGCGGCGTGAAGTAAAACGAAATCACCGTCGACAGGAGGACGCCACCCGCCACCGACATGGCAAAGGGCGGCCAGAACCCGCCGCCGGCAAGGATCAGCGGCAGAAAGCCGCCGAAGGTGGTGACGGTGGTGCTCACGATATGCCGGCTTGAGGCCATGACCACATCCACCATCGCATCACGGTCGCCGGCCCGCGCGGCAGCATTGGCCTGCAACCCCGTCATGATGATGATGGCAGCGTTGATGGACACGCCTATGGAGCCGATCACCCCGATGATGGCGTTGATTCCGAACGGATACTGGAACACTGCAAGCGCCAGCATCGACAGGCCCGCCGACAGGACGCTGACCACAATCGCCACCATCGTCAGACGGAAGGAGCGGAACGTCATCACGATGGAGGCGATGGAAAGGGTCACGATGATGCCGAGCGAGGCGAGTAGGTTGTTCAGCGTGGTTGAGCGTGCATCGCTGTCCCCGCCAAGCTCCAGACGGTAGCCCCTTGGCACTTCAAACCCTTCTGCGGCAAGGGCGGCCTGGACCTCCACCAGCGCCTCCTCGGGCAGAACATCGCGCAAGGTGAAGGCCTGGACGGTGTTCATGCGCTCAGCATTGCGCCGGGTGATGATGGGCTCGCTCGGCCTCAGCGTCACGTCTGCGATGGCAGACAGCGGCACACCGGCAAACTGGCCCTCGGCCGAATGGGTCGAGGCCGCCGGCGGCACGATCAGAAGGTCGGAGACAGCCGTCAGGTCGCCGCGCACACCATCGCCGAACCGCACCCGTACAGGGAGTTCTTCAGGCCCCTCAAGAAGCGAGCCGCCGGCCACACCCTCCAAACCCGCCTCAAGCTGGCGGGCGATGACGCCAAGGTCGAGGCCGATCTGCTCGGCTTTTGCCTCGTCCACCTTCACGCTGACCTCAGGCGCGCCATTGGTCACCGTTTCGCGGGCGAGGACGACGGAGTCGACGTTAGAGGCAATGCGCCGAATGGTGGCGCCAATCTCCCGCAGGCGGTCAAGGTCGGGGCCGACAATGCGCAGCTCCACAGGCGCATTCACAGGCGGCCCTTGGACGAGGCCACGCACCAACACCTGCGCCTCAGGTGCAGCGTCCGCCAAGGTGCGTTCAAGCCGTGCGAGAAGGGTCTCCGTGTCGCCGGCCGAATGGGTGGTGACGAGTGCCTGCGCATAGCGGGCCGAATCCTCCCGCGCACCCACAATGTTGTAGTAGAACGCCGGCGCTGAGCGTCCCATGGTCCAGGCCACCTGCCGCGTTTCCGGCGCCCCACGCAAGATGCCGTCAAGCCGCTCCACCACCGCGGCAGTCTGGCCGATGGAAGCCCCCGGGCGCAGATCCACCTCGATGTGGAACTGATCCCGATCCACCCCCGGAAAGAACTGCGCCGTCAGAAGCGGCAGCGACAGAAAGCCCATCACCGGCAGCACCATCGCCAACGCCACCGATCGCAAGGGATTGCGCACCGCCAACTGAAGGCTTGCCGCAAAGGCTGAAGAGAGTGCCGCGATCCTCAATCCGTTCCGCCACATACCCCCCGTCGTGCCGGCGGGCATCACCCAGCCCGCAATGGCAGGCGTGATGGTGATGGCCACAATGAACGACCACACCAGCATGATGACGACGGCAATGGCGATGGAGCCCACAAAGTCCCCTGCCGGGCCCGGCAGGAGGATCATCGGCGTGAAGGAAAGGGCCGTCGTCATGGTCGACGCCAACAGCGGTGCGAAGAGCCGCTTGACCGATTGGCCCACAGCATCCACCCGCCGCAGACCGGCGCGGATGCGCTGCCCCACCTCGTCGGTCATCACAATGCCTGCGTCCACCAAGAGCCCCAACGCCACGATGAGGCCGGTCACCGACATTTGGTGAATGGCAAGACCGATCACATTCATGGTGGCAAGGGTTGCAAACGACACGACAGGCAGGATGAGCGCCACGATGGCCGCTGCCCGCAGCCCCAAGGTGATGAGGAGAACGCCCACCACCAGCGCAACGCCGATCGCCATGTTGGTGGCGACTTCCGACAACCTGTCAGCTGTGTAGCGGCTTTGATCGAAGATGAGTTCGGCTTTGATGCCGCCGGGGATGGTGGCAAATGCTGTGTCGAGCGCGGTCTTCACGTTGCCCATCCATACGTCCACCTGTAGGCCGTCTTCCAGCTTTGCCGCCACCAGCACGGCAGGCGCACCATCAAAAAGTGCCGCCTCGGCAACAGGTCGGCGCGGCCCGCGTGTGACGCTTGCCACGTCGGCAATGCGGGTGACCTGGCCGTCCGCCCCCTCGCGCACGATGACCTGGCGCACCCGATCGATCGCGGTAATGTCCCCCTCAAGGTCGATGATGAGATCGTTCGCTGTGCCGCGCAGACGGCCGGACTGACCTTTGCTGTCGGCTGCGCGCACGGCGCTGGAGACCGCATCTGCGGTCAGGCCGAGCGCGGCGCTGCGCACAGGGTTTAGGGTGACAAGCACTTCCTCCTCAGGCGCGCCATAGACATCGGCAATCTTCGTTCCCGGTACGCTTCGCAGGGCATCGGCCAGGTCCTCAGCGTATCGGCCGATGATGGTGAGGGGCACCCCGTCATGCCTGGCCGCCAAGGCAACGATGGCGCTATAGGCTCCGCTCCCATCGGTGTCGAAGTCGGGCGGTTGGACGCCCTCAGGGAACGTCGCTTCAGCCTCGGCCACCGCATCGCGGATTTCCGACCACACCTGCTCGATGCGCGCGTCCGCCAACTGGTCGGACAACTCCACTTGGATGATGGAGATGCCCGTTGCGGACGCCGACGTTAAGGTATCGACCTCAGAAATCTCGCGTAGCTTGTCCTCGATTTCGGCGGTGACGAGGGTCTCCACCCGTGCGGGGTCGGCGCCCGGAAAGCTGGTCGTGACCGTTGCGAAGAGGTTGGTGATGGTGGGGTCTTCCTGCCGGCCGATGGCAAGGAGGGCGGACAGGCCCGCTGCGACAATGACCAGAAGCGCCAACGCCACCAGTCGCGGTTCGCGGTAGGTAAGCGTCTCCACTACCGCGCTCCTTCGGTAAGGATTGCCACCTCTTGCCCTTCCACGATCCTGTGGGGACCGTCGGTGAGGTAGCGCCCCCCATCCTGGAACGTGCCGCGCACATAGACCCTGTCGGCTTCGGCGAAGAGGATTTCCACGGCCTCCGTCCCCACCGTCCAACCGTCCGGGCCTTCAATGGCCGTCATCACCTGCCACAGCCCGCGCGGCCCGTCCTGAAGGGCGGCGACGGGAAGCCATGCGCCTGCCTCTTCAACGAACTGGCGCAACACCAACTCGCCGGTTTCGCGGAAGGGGGGGATGTCCCCGTCCACAAAATCCAAGAGGACGGTGCGTGTGCGCGTGGCGGGGTCGAGCTCGGGCAAGACGGCGGCAAGGTGCACCCTGTGGCGATCCTTGCCGATGGTCACGTGATGGGGCTCGGACGTGCTGAGCTCCCCCACAAGGCTCGGCGAGAGTCCGACGCGGAATTGCGGCCTGTCGGTTTGAACCAGCGAGACAATGCGCTGGCCGGACGCCACAGCAGCGCCATCGTCCGCATAGCGCGTTGCGACAATGCCCGCGAACGGCGCTGTCAGCACCGTCTTGTCCAGCTGGACGTCAACGGCGGCAATACCAGCGTCCACCTCGGCAATGCGGCCTTCGATTTCCGCCAGCCCCAGCGTCAGATCGTCGAGTGCTTGGGGGCTGGCAAAACCGCGATCCTTCAAGACGCTCTGTCGCTCCGTGGTGCGGCGCGACAGCTCCGCCTGAGCCTCCAGCGCCGAGCGGCTTGCCTTGAGCCGTGTGCGCTCCGCTTCAAGGAGGCGTCTGTCGAGGGCTGCGATCTTGTCGCCAGCCTCAACCCCATGACCCTCATCCACCAACAGCGTGGCGATGGTACCGCCCTGCTCGAACGCCATGGTGGTGCGCTGCGCCGGTTGGATCTGGCCCGCAAAGCGCCGTGTCACCTCATACCCGTCCTCCATCACGAACGGGGCGGTGTGGACCGCAAGGCGCGGCGCCGGCTCCGGCAGTTCCACAGCCTCGGCCCACTCGCCAAGAACACCCCTGCCGCCAATCACAAGCATGGCTGCAAGGGCAAACGTGGCTAGAGTGAGGGTGAAGCTTCCCAGTTTGGCGAGGGCGCGAAGCCATTTCGAGGGTGATGGCGACTGACGGTCGTCCATAAAGGCTCACCTTCCCAATGTTAGGCTCTGTAACAAAGTTACATGCAGTAACATAGGCAATTCCAGATAAGATGCAAAGGGGTCCGGCAGGACCGCAGGAGATCCACATGGACGACACGGACCACGGGGTCGCCAAGCGGCGGCCGTACCACCACGGCGACCTCCGCGCGCACCTGTTGCGCGTGGTGCGCGAGTTGGTGGAAACCAACGGTCCCGATGGGTTTTCGCTCGCAGAAGCGGCGCGCCGGGCCGGTGTCAGTACCGCCGCGCCTTACAAGCACTTTTCCGACCGCAACGACCTGCTAAATGGCCTCGTGGCCGACGGCATGGACCGTCTGAGAGAGCGCATGGAGGTGGAGCGGGACAAGCATCCCCAGGCCTCCCTCGAAGCTGTTTCTGGCGTTGGTAAGGCTTACGTCGAGTTTGCGCGGGAAGAGCCCGGCGTTTTCCGGCTGATGTTTGGACTGACCGAGGGCCAGGCCAGTGAGCCGCTGCTGGCTAAGAAAGGTGAGGCAACGTTTGGCGTTGTGTTGAACGCTGTGGCCGACTGCATCGAACGAACGCCCGATGATCCGGCCGTGTCCCGCTGCGCGCGTATTTTGTGGGCCTTCGTCCACGGCCTCGCGTTTCTCAGCATCGACCGCAAGCACAAGATAAAGCAAACGCCTGAGGAGGACTGGGCAATGCTGATGGACGTGGCCAAGGGCATCGTGGGCCCGCTGATCCCGCAGGCATGACCGCGCCGGGTTCAAAGCTTTAAGCGCCGAATGGCCGTCACCGCACCGCGCCGATTCGGCTTGCTTCGAGGAGCCTGGGTCTTCTCAGACCAAGACAAGATGCTCCAGTGCCTTGAGAAAAATGGGCTTTGTTCGGCTCGGGCGATTTTGTCTCAGCCGAAACTCCTCTAAGCGGCCGTCGGCTCTTTGCTCCGGGTGTGGGCAAGGTCGAGGAAGCGGGCAATCATGGGCTCAAGATCGCTGTTGTCTTCAGGGGCGGCGATCATGGCGTCCACATCGCAACCGTCCCGCTGGAAGCCTGCGCGGTTGGTGGCAAACCAGGCGCGGGCCTCGGGCGCGCCTGCCTCGATGTGCGGCTGAACGCCCCACACCGGCCCGTGCGCCCACCGCCAGACCTGGTTGTCGCACGCCTCGCTCTCGGCAAGCACCAAAACGTCGGGGTGCCCTTTGCGCACTTCATCGCCATGCCAGTGAAGGGTGCGCGATGGGCTCGGCAGCCCCTGCAACAAAGGATCGTCCGCAGCTCTTTGTGTCAGCGTCACAGGGTGGTAGCCCACCTCTTTTTGGGGGCGTTTGACCACCTGATCGCGCCCCACAAGGGCGGACGCCAGGATTTGTGCGCCAAAGCAAAGGCCGAGCATTGGAGTCCCCGCCTCACCCAACGCTTTGAGGAGACCATGCTGTTCCTCGATCCACGGCTCACCATCATAGGCGCCGGCTAGGCTGGCTGAAACGAAGACGCCGCAATAGGGGCCGAACGGCGCAGGATCGCCCCTGGCAGGATGGTGGCGCACCACAGGAAGGCCGGACCCTGCGATGGCGCGATCGAACCGGTTTTCCGGTTGCGGCGCCTCCCAATTGTCAAGGTAGAGGAAGGGCGCGGTCATCCGCTCGCACCGACGGGCTTCGGCCAGGAGGGGTCGAGAAAGGTCTGGATCTCCAACAGATAGCCGGCAGGGTCGCGCAGGAAGCAGTGGTAGATATTGTAGTCTTCGTAAAGGGTTGGCGGCTTTTCAAAGGTCACGCCCTTGGCGGCAAGGTGCGCGTGCCAGCCGTTCACATCGTTCGACACCAGCGTGACGATGACGCCGTCACGGGTTTGCGGCTCCCCCGCCTTGCGGCACACGCCCAAGAACCCTGCCGGCCCGACGGCGTAGATCCGGCAACTCCCCTGGTCGAGCGCCAGAGGCAGTTCCAGGACCTCGCCATAAAAGTGTGCCGCCGCCTCAAGATCGTCCGTGTAGATGAAGGTGACCAGCTGGTCGAAAGGAGGCGGTGCCATCAGAGCGGTCCTTCGGTGTTTGCTGAGGGGCGTTCGGCACGCAGTTTTGCCGTCTCGTCCATGTCGAGGGTGCCGTCGGGTCTTACCGCAACGCCATAGGCCTCCCGCGCCGTGCGCGCAGTGATGAGATCATCGGCCACATCCCGCGCCACTGCCTCCGGCGCTCGGGCAAAGGGGTCGCCGTGGCCGCCGCCGCCAGGCAGCTCCAGAATCAAACCATCGCCGCGCGGCACGCTCTGGCGGCCCTTGGGGGCAAGGGCTGCGCCGGAGGCAAGGTGCGCGCGGCCAGGCGCCCCGTCTTCGCCGCCCATGCGCCCTTGGGCAGGCACGTTGGTGCGCTCGAACATGGCCGCCACCGAGAACGGCGCTCCATCGGCCCCCTCGATATGCAGCACTTGGCCGAGCCCGCCGCGATGGGCGCCTGCACCACCCGACCCGTCGCGAAACTCCTTGCGGCGGATGAGAAGGGGGACCATCGTTTCCGCCACCTCCACGGGAACGGTTTTGACCCCGCTCGGGAATGCGGTGGTGGAAAGGCCGTCGCCGCCAGGGCGTGCGCCTGTCCCGCCGGTGTTGAACAGGATGGTGTTGAACGGCGGGCCGGCGTCGGCCGCATCTGCAACCGTGGGGCCGCCAGTCAGCATCGGGTTCCACATGGTGCCCGCCCCTTCCGCTGGCACCACGTCAGGCAACAGCGGCGCCAAGCAGCCGAAGACGGCATCGGGCAGCATCTGGCCGACGGTGTGACGGGCCGAGACGGGGGAGGGGCGCAAAGCATTCAAAATCGATCCCTCGGGCGCCACAACGTCGATGGCGGCAAGGGAGCCAGCGTTGCACGGCACGTCCGGCGCGATGATGCAGTTGACGCCGAAGGTGGTGTAGGCATCGGTGAAATTCTTCACCACGTTGATCCCATAGGGGCTGGCCGGCGGGCTGCCCTCATAGTCGACGGTCAGGCTGTTCCCGTCGATGATGACGGCGGTGCGCAGGGCCACGGGCTCATCGTACCCGTCGATGACCATGGTGTTTTCGGTGCGCCCGTCAGGGAGCGCCGCGATCCTTTCGCGCACGGTCGCCTCAGAACGGGAGATGATGTCGTCGCTGAGCGCCTCCAGATCGGGAAGGTCAAACTCGGCCAGCATGGCCGAAAGCCGCCGCTCCCCGTCAGCGTTGCAGCCCATCTGGGCGAGCATGTCGCCCTCCATCTCGACAGGGTCGCGCACATTGGTGCGAAGGAGGCCGAGAAGGTCTTCGTTCAACTCACCCGCCCGCGCCAGCGCCATGATGGGGATGTTGATCCCCTCCTCCAACACATGGCGCGCATCAGGGCCGAAACCCCGACCCCCCATGTCGATGATGTGGATGGTGTTGGCAAACAGCGCCACAGGCCGCCCGTTGTGGAAGGCGGGGGAGACGACCGTCACATCGTGATAGTGCCCCACCGACAGCCAGGGGTCGTTGGTGATGTAGGCATCGCCCTTTGCCATCTGGTCGATGGGGAAGCGGGCTAGGAAATGCTCCACCGAGATTGCCATGGAATTGACGTGCCCGGGCGTTCCGGTGACGGCCTGGGCAACCATGCGGCCACGCCTGTCGAAGACGCCTGCAGAAAGGTCGCCTGACTCGCGCACTGCTGCGGAGAAGGCAATGCGGATCAGCGTCTGCGCCTGCTCTTCCACAAGGGCGATCAGACGGTCCCACACCAGTTGGCGGCGGATCTCAGCGAGGTCGTCTTGTCCGAGCGCCATTATGCACCTTTGCTGCGCGTCAGGAGGAGGTCGCCAGTGGCCGCCATCCTCGCCTCGAAGTTGGAGGTGACGACGGTGGTGGTCTCGTCCTCGACAATCAGCGCCGGGCCGGCAATCGTCACACCTTCGGACAACGATGTGCGTGGGTGGACGGCGGCATCAACGCTTTGCTGGGCGCCCGTGTCGATGACGGTGCGGCGCGCTCCATGGGCTTTGACCGCACTGCCCGCGCGCTTGGTCGGTTGAACGTCCGGCACCGGGGCGGACGCTGTGACCACGAAGGAGACAAGCTCCACGTCCACCAGCGCACCGATGGCACGGCCGTAGAGCGTTTCGTAGGCGCTGTCGAAGTTATCGCGCAGGCTCGTGCGGTCGCTCTCGGTGATGGGGCGGTCCGGCAAAACGTACGCAATTTCGTGCCCCTGGCCCACGTAGCGGGCATAGGTCTTGCGGGTGATGGCGACCTGCGCCTTATCCCCCGTTGCCGCCCCAACCGCGGCGCGGGCTTCCTCCTCCATGGCGCACAGCGTGTCGTTGACGATGGCGGGGTCGAGGGTCGCCAGGCGCTGGTAGCGGGTGCGCACCACCTCGAACGCCACCGGTGCACGCAGGAAGCCCACCGCCGAACCGACACCGGCGCTGGCCGGTACGATCACCCTGTCGATGCCCAGTTTGTCGGCCATCTGGCAGGCCTGAAGGGGGGCCGCGCCGCCGAACGCGATGAGGGTGCGGTTGCCAAGCTGGACCCCCGATTCAATGGCGTGCACTCTGGCAGCGGCCGCCATCGTCTCCCCAACCACCTCAAGAACGCCAAAGGCGGCAGCCTCGGCGCTGACACTCAGCTTGGGACCGATCCGGTCCTGGAAGGCGGCCTTCGCGGCGCCCCCATCAAGGGGCATGCGCCCGCCGGCAAAGTCGGCAGGGTCGATGAGACCTGTGACGACGTTCGCATCCGTCACCGTGGGGTCCATGCCACCACGGCCATAGGCGACGGGGCCTGGCATGGCGCCGGCGGAGTCAGGGCCGACGGTGAGGCGCTTCAGGTCGTCTACCCGCGCGATGGAGCCGCCGCCTGCGCCAATCTCCACCATCTCGATGACGGGCACGCGCACAGGCAGCCCGGACCCTTTCTTGAAGCGGTAGACGCGGGCGACCTCGAACGTGCGCGCAGTGTGGGGCGTTGCCTCGTCCACAAGCGCGATCTTTGCAGTCGTCCCCCCCATATCGAACGAGACCACTTTTTCGGCCGCGTTGGCGCCGGCGACGGTGGCGGCAAAGATCGCCCCGCCAGCAGGGCCTGATTCCACAAGGCGGATGGGGAATCGGGCGGCCGTCTCAACGCTTGTCAACCCGCCACTCGACAGCATCAGGAGGAGGGGCGCGGTGACGCCGGCCTCCTTAAGCCGGTGCTCGAACCGCGTCAGGTAGCGCGCCATCAACGGGCGCACGTAGGCGTTGGCGGCCGTGGTGGAGATGCGCTCGTACTCGCGAAATTCGGGCGAGACCTCGCACGACAGCGACACGAACAGGTCCGGCAGGTGTTTGGCAAGACGGTCGCGCGCACGGCGCTCATGATCGCCATTGGCGTAGGCGTGGATAAAGCCGATGGCGAGACTCTCAACGCCCGCGGCTTGAAGCTTGGGCACCACGGCGTCGACAGCCGCCTCATCGAGTGGAACGAGGACGTTGCCCGCCGCCGTCAGCCGCTCCGGCACGGTAAGGCGGAGGCGCCGGGGCACCAGTGGCGTCGGTTTGACGATGTTGATGTCGTACTGGTCGGGCCGCCCCTCAGTGCCGATCTCCAGCGTGTCGCGGAACCCCTTTGTGGTGAGGAGCGCTGTGACGGCGCCCTTGCGCTCAATCAACGCGTTGGTGGCAAGGGTCGTCCCGTGGACCAGGAGAGAGACATCGCTCGGCGCCCGGCCAGCTTCAGCCAACACCCGTTCCAGCGCCTCCATGGCGCCTTCCTCAGGTGCATCGGGGCGGGTGAGGACTTTGGCGGTGAGGCGCTGTACGCCGGCCTCCAGAACGACGTCGGTGAAGGTGCCGCCGATATCAAGCCCGATGCGGATCATGTCAGCGGTTCATGGTGGAGGGGAGCCAGGTGGCAATCCCCGGCACCAGGGTGACGATCGCAACCGCAATCACCATCAGAAAGAAGAACGGTAACGCGGCCCGTGCGACGGAGAAGATGTTCTGCCCGGTCATCCCTTGGATGACGAACAAATTGAATCCCAGCGGTGGCGTGATCTGCGCCATCTCCACAACGAAGATGATGAAGATACCGAACCAGATAAGGTCGAACCCCGCAGCGGTGATGAGCGGCAGCACCACCGATGTGGTGAGCACAATCATCGAGATCCCATCAACGAAGCAGCCCATGATGATGTAAAGGATGCAAAGCGCAGCAATCAGTACATAAGGGTTGAGGTCCATGGCGCCGACCCAGGCCGCCAATGCTTGGGGAATGCCCGTATACGACATGGCGGTGGACAGGAACGCGGCGCCTGCAAGGATGAAGCAAATCATGCACGACAGCCGCGTTGCGCCCATGAGGGAGGCAACGAAGGTGTCTTTGGTGAGGCTGCCCGTCAGGGCCGACAGGAGGAGGGCGCCGATGACCCCCATGGCCGCCGCTTCCGTTGCCGTTGCAACGCCAAGGTAGATGGACCCGATCACCCCGCCGATGAGGAGGAGGATCGGCACGAGCTCTTTGCTGGCGGAGAGTTTTTCACGCAAGCTCATGCGTGTTGCCACAGGCGGCGCGAGGCCTGGCCTGATGAGCGAGACAATCACCAAATAGCCCATGAAGAGGCCGATGATGAGGAGCCCCGGCAAGATGCCGGCAATGAACATGCGGATCAGCGAGACTTCCGCCGCCACCGCATAAACAATCATGATGATCGATGGGGGGATGAGGAGCCCCAGCGTGCCCGACCCCGCAAGACTGCCGATGGCAAGGCGCTGGTTGTACCCACGCTCCTTCAGTTCGGGGATCGACATCTTGCCCACCGTCGCAACCGTTGCGGCAGACGAGCCTGAGACGGCGGCGAACACCGCGCAGCCCAGAACATTCACATGGAGCAGCCGGCCGGGCAGCCAGCCCACCCAAGGGGCAATGCTGCGGAACATGTTCTGCGACAGTTTGGTGCGGAACAAGATCTCGCCCATCCAGATGAACAGAGGCAGTGCCGCCAGCGTCCACGATGCGCTGGAGCCCCAGACGGATGAGCCGATCGCCTTCAACGTGGGCACGGTGGTGAATGTCTCGATGGCGATCCACCCGACCGCCAGCAGCGACACAGCAATCCAAAGCCCCGACCCCAGAAGGAACGCAACGATGATGAGAAGGAAGAGGCCGACCTGAACGAGTTCCATAGGGCTCCAGATGCCGCGCGAGCAGGCTACTCGGCCGGTTGAAGGGGAGCGACGGTGCGCATTTGCACACCATCGGGAGAGATGTCGTCGGGAGAGGCGATCATCACACTTCGCCCTCAATGTCGCTTCGGTCGGCCCGGCCCGCTGAGACAATGTAGCTGGGCGACTTGCCTGATAGGGCAACGAGGAGATCATCGATGAGGGCAAGGCACAAAAGCGCCGAACCAACGGCCGCGCCAAGCTGCGGGATCCACATGGGCACAGGCAAAAGCCCCTGCGCCACATCGTTCCAGCGCCACGAATCGTGCACCAGATCTGACAGCCCCCACGCAAGCCACCCGACGAAGAACGCCGCCACGGCCAGCACCATGATCTCAAGGACCCGCCGTGGCCGTCCGCCGACACGCTCGATCAACAGCGTGACGCGGATGTGGGAGCCGTGGCGGAAGGTGTAGGCAAGGGCAAGGAAAGTGGCGGCGGCCACGAACCAGGCGGTCAGATCGTCAGAGCCTGGAATGTTTGCATTGAGGAAGCGGCCGATCACCTGGGCCATGATGATGACGACAATGCCGATGATGAAGCACGCCGCCGCAACGCCGCCTGCCGTGTAGAGCGTATCGAGCGCGCGCCGGAGGGCACCGGCGCGCGGGGCGGCGGGAGGGGGCGTGCCGCCCTCGCTCGTCATGGGAGGCGTTCCGCCCTGGTTGCCTAGTTGGCGTTCATCGCCTCAAGCAGCGCCTCGCCTTCCTCGCCCGCGTCGGCGAGCCACTCTTCGGACATGGTGCTGCCGGCGGCCTTCAGGTCTTCAAGCAGCGGGCCGGGCGGGTCGGCAACGGCCATCCCCTGTTCGGCAAGGCGGGCGGTGGTGGCGGCCTCGGCCTCAGCGCTCATCAACCAGCCGCGGACTTCAGCGCGTGCCGCCGCATCCATGATGGCCGCCTGGGCTTCCTCATCGAGGCCGTTGAAGGCATCGGCATTCACGAAGACGAGGTTCTTCGTGTTCATGGCGCGGGCGTTGTAATAGTTGTTGGCGAAGTCCCAGGACTGGCTGTCCACACCGGTCGCGGCCGATGTGATCATTGCCGAGACAATGCCTGTGGCGAACGCTTGGGGGATTTCGGCGGCCTGAACGGTGGTGGGCACCGCGCCCATCAACTCAGCCAAGCGGGCGGTGGCCGCGTTGTAAGCACGGAATTTGACGCCCTCGAAGTCCGCCGCGCTCTCCACGGGCTCTGCGGTGTAAATGCCCTGTCCCGGCCATGCGACGGCAAACAGCGGGATCAGTCCCTGCTCGCGAAACTTCTCTTCAATGACCGGTTTGGACAGGTGCCACAGCTTGATGCCGTTGACGTAGCCTGGCGCCAGGAACGGAATGGAATCCACCCTGAACATGGGGTCTTCATTGCCGTAGGCCGACAGCAGGATCTCGCCCAGCTGTGCCTGGTTGGTCTGCACACCGCGCTTGATCTCCGGCATTTTCAGAAGCGAGGCGTTGGAGTGGAGCGTGATGTCGAGATCGGTCGCCGCTTCCACTTCATCGATGAACATCTTGATGTTCTGGGTGTGGAAATTGCTGTCTGGGTATGGAGTTGCCATGTTCCAGGTTTGCGCACTCGCAAAGCCGGTGGACACGGCCAGTGCAGCCACAGCCAGCACGGTCGTCAGCCGGTTCTTCATCACAGATGCTCCTCGTCGTTCTGTTCAGTCATTTTTATCGCGGCCACCCACTGTGCACTCAAGCTTGCCTGTTGTTAAGCAAAACACGAACAAGCTGATTTCTCGGCCCACCCGCCGGGCCGGTGCGCACCCCGCCATGCCTTTGAGGGAAGGCCGCTTGGTTTAGACGCCTTGCAAGAGGTGGGCCACTCGCCCTTAGAGCCGAGGCGTGGACCGGCGGCCGTCAGGTTCCAGAACGGCCGCACACTCGGTGTGTGAGGCGACGTGAAGACCTCCTCACGGCCGTGGCAAAATGCCCCCATGTCGACATGCGTGGCCAAGCGCGTGTCAATCTGGCGAAACACTTCGCGTGTATTTGACGAACCGCAATGAGTTTGGCAGCGTCGGTGCAATCCTAGACATTCCAGACCGACTCTTGGCCCCTTTTTGGGAGAGGCGAGATGCTAAAGAGGTACCTTCGCGCGGAGCGGATCACGGACGGCCCATGGACCGGTTTCATGGGCGGCCTTTGGCAACAAGAGGTCGACGTCCGCGACTTTATCCAGTCCAACTACACAGCCTATGATGGGGACGGCGCGTTCCTGACGGGCCCCACCGCGCGGACCACTGCGCTCTGGGAGAAAGTCCTGGAGCTTTATGCGGCCGAGCGGGAAAAAGGCGTTCTAGAGGTCGACCCGTCGGTGCCGTCGTCGCTAACCGCATTCGGACCCGGCTACCTGGACAAGGCGGCCGAGAAGATTGTCGGCATGCAGACAGATGCGCCGCTGAAACGGGCGATTTTCCCCAATGGCGGCATCCGCACCGTCGACACCGCGCTGGAGGCCTACGGCTACACCCCGGACCCTGAGATCACCCAGATTTTCTCAGAGTACCGCAAGACCCACAACCAGGGCGTGTTCGACGCCTACACGCCCGACATCAAGAAGGCGCGCCGTTCAGGCGTCGTCACAGGTCTGCCCGATGCGTACGGCCGCGGCCGCATCATCGGCGACTATCGCCGTGTCGCCCTTTATGGCGTAGACGCGCTGATCGAGGACAAGCACGCGCAGATGAGCTCGCTCGAGCTTGACACCATGGCGGAAGAGACGATCCGTGCCCGAGAGGAAATCACCGATCAGATCAGGGCGCTACATGACCTCAAGGCCATGGCCGAGCGCTACGACATCGACATCTCCAAACCCGCAGAGACCGCCCAAGAGGCGATTCAGTGGACCTATTTCGGCTATCTCGGCGCCATCAAAGACCAGAACGGCGCGGCCATGTCCGTGGGCCGGATCTCCACCTTCCTCGACATCTACATCGAGCGGGACCTTGCCTCTGGTCGCTTGAGCGAAAGCGATGCGCAGGAGCTGTTCGACGACCTCGTCATCAAGCTGCGCCTTGTGCGGTTCCTGAGGACGCCGGACTACAATGCCCTCTTCACGGGCGACCCCGTCTGGGCGACCGAGTGTATTGGCGGCATTGGCGAGGACGGCCGGTCGCTGGTGACACGGTCCAGCTTCCGCTTCCTCCATACCCTTTACAATCTGGGACCCGCACCTGAACCGAACCTCACCGTCTTGTGGTCGAACGACCTGCCTCAAGGCTTTAGGGATTTCTGTGCGAAGACCTCCATCGACACATCGTCCATCCAGTATGAGAACGATGATCTGATGCGGCCTTACTGGGGCGACGACTACGGCATCGCCTGCTGCGTGTCGGCCATGCGCCTTGGCAAGCAGATGCAGTTCTTCGGCGCCCGCGTGAACCTGGCAAAGGCCCTGCTTTACGCCATCAACGGCGGGCGCGACGAGTTGTCGGGCGATCAGGTGGGGCCGGCAATGGAGCCTATCACCAGCGACGTGCTCGACTACGACGAAGTCCTTTCAAAGTACGAGCACTTCGAGGACTGGCTGGCGAAGGTCTACGTCCAGGCGCTCAACATCATCCACTTCATGCACGACAAGTATAACTACGAGCGGCTGGAGATGGCGCTGCATGACCGCGATGTTTATCGCACCATGGCCTGCGGTATTGCGGGGCTGTCTGTGGTGGCCGACAGCCTGGCTGCCATCCGCTACGGGACCGTCCGCGTGATCCGCGATGAAAGGGGCCTTGCCGTCGACTACGAGATCGAAGGCGACGACATCCCCACCTACGGCAACAACGACCCCCGCGCCGACGATCTTGCGGTTGAGGTGGTGCGGAGCTTCATGAAGAAGGTCCGCCAGCACCCCACTTATCGCGGTGCGGACCACACCCAGTCGGTGCTGACGATCACCTCCAACGTGGTCTATGGCAAGAAGACCGGCGCAACGCCCGATGGCCGCAAGGCTGGTGAGCCCTTCGCCCCAGGGGCCAACCCAATGCATGGGCGCGATCACCTTGGTGCCATCGCCTCCACCGCGTCGGTGGCAAAGCTCCCCTATGAGGATGCGCAGGACGGCATTTCCTACACCTTCTCCATCGTGCCGGACGGGCTGGGGCGCGCGCCTGAGGATCAGGTGGCAAACCTTCGCACGATCTTGTCGAAGTTCACCGACGATGGTGGTCACCACATCAACGTCAACGTCTTCAATCGCGAGACGCTGCGTGATGCGATGGACCATCCCGAGAAGTATCCGCAGCTGACCATCCGTGTGTCGGGCTATGCGGTGAACTTCATCAAGCTGACCCGCGAGCAGCAGGAAGAGGTGCTGAAGCGGACCTTCCACGAAGGTCTCGGCAGCGCCTGATCCATAACTCTGGCGTGGGGCGCGCGACCCGTGTCGTGCGCCCCATTTCTATTGAGGACCCTTGGTGGCCCGCGACCGTCCGCACCTGACGCATCTTGCCAGTCATCGCTATGCGATCCAGCCCCATGCGCTGGAAACGCCGTCTGTGGCAGCCCTCGACCGGGCGCTTCACGGCGTTCAGTCAGGCTATGTCCACTCCATTGAGACGGCGGCCACTTTGGACGGGCCAGGCATCCGCTTCGTGGCCTTTCTGTCAGGGTGCCATTTCCGCTGCCAGTACTGCCATAACCCCGACACCTGGAAGCTGAAGCACGGCCTTCACGTCACTGTCGATGACATGATGGACGAGATCGAACGCTACGCCGATTTCTTGATCGACTATCGCGGCGGCGTCACCCTTTCGGGCGGCGAGGTGATGGTGCAGGACAAGTTCGTCACCACCCTCGTGCGGCGCTTGAAAGAGCGCGGCATTCACGTGGCGCTCGACACCAATGGATACCTTGGGGACCACGTCGGCACACAGCTGTTGCGCGATGTGGACCTTTGGCTCCTCGACATCAAAGCCTTCGATGATGCCTTGCACAGGCGCGTGACGGGGCAGTCCAACGCCCCTGTGCTGGCGTTTGCGCGCCGTCTGTCGGAGGCGCGCGAGCGCATGTGGATCCGCTTCGTGCTCGTCCCCGGCCTCACCGATGATGAGGAGGAGGTGAACAACCTTGCCGACTTCGTCGCCTCCCTCAACGCCGTGGAGCGGGTGGAGGTGCTGCCCTTCCACCAGATGGGCGCGTTCAAGTGGCAGGAGCTCGGCCTTGACTACAAACTGGCGAACGCCGAGCCGCCGAGCCGGGACCTGCTGTCGCGCGTGCACCACCAGTTCGCCGCAAGGGGTTTGCGGGTCTACTAGCCTTCAAATCCAAAAATCAGCCCGCCGCCGCCAAGTATTTGGGCAGCGCGGTTGATGTTCATCAACGTTGAGGGCCCGGAAGTGCGTTGAAGTCCCGCCCACCGTAGGACACCGACACAGGGCCCATTTATGAGAGCTGCCATCTTCGTCGAACCAGGCCGGATCGTGCTCGAAGACAAGCCGATCCCGGACGTTGGGTCCAGCGACGCCCTGGTGAGGATCACCACCACCACCATCTGCGGCACCGACGTTCATATCCTGAAAGGTGAGTATCCCGTCGAGAAGGGTTTGACCGTCGGTCACGAACCCGTCGGGGTGATCGAAAAGCTGGGCCGCGACGTGAAGGGTTACAGCGAAGGCCAACGGGTGATTGCCGGTGCCATCTGCCCCAGCGGCTATTCCAACGCCTGCCTGTGCGGCCAGCACTCCCAAGACGGCCAAAGTGCGCCTCACGGCTACCGGCCGATGGGTGGCTGGCGGTTCGGCAACACCATCGACGGGACACAGGCAGAGTACGTCCTCGTTCCCGATGCGATGACGAACCTTGCGCCCGTGCCCGATGGCCTCAGCGACGAAGAGGTCCTCATGTGCCCCGACATCATGTCGACCGGCTTTGCCGGGGCGGAAGAGGGCGACATCCAGATCGGCGACACGGTGGCAGTGTTTGCCCAAGGTCCCATCGGGCTGTGCGCCACGGCAGGCGCAAAGCTGCGCGGTGCGAGCCTCATCATCGGGGTCGACACAGTGCCCGCGCGCCTTCAGATAGCACAGACGTTCGGCGCGGATGTGGTGATCGACTACAAATCCGTCGATCCTGTCGAGGAGATCATGAAGATCACCAATGGGCGCGGTGTGGACGTTGCCATCGAGGCCTTGGGCACACAGCAGACGTTTGAGAGCTGCCTGAGGGTTTTGCGGCCGGGCGGCACGTTGTCCAGCCTTGGCGTCTACTCCTCAGACCTCACCATTCCCCTCGACGCGTTCCACGCCGGCCTTGGCGACAATCGCATTGTCACCGCCCTTTGCCCCGGCGGGAAAGAGCGCATGCGCCGATTGATGAGTACCATCGAAGGCGGCCGGATCGACCTCAGCGGTCTTGTCACCCACCGCTATGGGCTCGATCAGATCGAGGACGCCTACGAGCTATTTGCCAACCAGCGGGACGGTGTTCTGAAGGTCGCCATCACACCCTGACCATGCACGGCTGGCCGATGGCGGTGAGGTCCTAAAGCCAGCCGCGGTAAAAGTCCCGCACAGGCTCCACAAGCGCGGCGGCGAGGCGGCGCCTTTCCGCCTCGTGCGGTGTGTCAGGCTGGGACAGTGCGTGCGCGATGTCCCTCAGCGTCGCCGCGCGATCCACATACGTGAAGCGGCCTTCGTGGTAGATCTGGTCTCCGTTCACCAACACCGTCTCCACCGCGCCTGCCTTGGCCCGTCGCACCAAGACGTCGGTGAGTGGGATGGAAGCGTCCTGCCATGGGAAGGTGATGCGGTCATAGTCGAGGACGACAATGTCGGCGAGCATCCCTGGCGCCAGTCGCCCGATCTTACTCTTAAAGGGGGTCGTCGCTGCGCCGTGCTCGGTCGCCATGCGTAGGATCTGCTCCCCCGTGGGGTACGGCGCATCGTGCCCGGGGGGGCGGTGCAAGGTCAGCGCAAGGCGCATTTCCTGAAGCATGTCGCGGTCGTCGTTGATGCCGGCCTCGTCGATCCCAAGTGCTACGGGAACGCCGCTTGAAAGGAACCGGTTGAGGTTGGCCGTCCCGCTCTTCAGCCTGAGATTAGATGAGCAGTTGTGACAAAGGCAGCCGCCCCGTTCGGCAAGGAGCGCCACGTCCTCCTCAGTCATCCAGACGCCGTGGCCAATGGTGAAGTGAGGACCCACAAGCCCAAATTGGTCCATATAGGCGAGCGCCGATCCACCCGTGCGCCGGAACGCATACTCTTTTTGGTAAGGCGTCTCCAACAGATGCATGTGCATCGGCGCGCCCGTGTCTTGGGCAAGCCGCGCCGTGCTCTCAAGGGCGGCGTCGGACAGCCAGTGCAGGTTCGACGGGGCAATCTGGATTGCAAGTCGCGGTGCGTCGGCGTAGCGGGCGCGCAGTTCGTGAAACACATCGATCTGGTCACTGAGCGGCAATGCGAACGAAGCCAGGTAGGCCGCCGTCGGCGCTTGAAGCTCTGCCGGCAGCATGGCGACGAACGCCTCGTCCGCCTCGTAGATCATCCTGTTCTGGTCGCGCAGGGCAAAGGAGTAGGACGCGCGCATCCCAATTTCCGTATAGGCGCCCAAAATCTCACCAGCGCGTGCCACCACGCCGTCGGTGTTGCCGGGGGCGCGGCTATGAAGGTGCTGCACGGTGGTGACGCCTGAGGCGACCATCTCGAAGGCGGAATAAAGCGTGTCGAGCCGCGCATCCACATCGCGCATCACCAGCCGCTCCGGGAACCACAGTTCCAGTGGCTGGTCGCGCGCACCGAGTTGGAAGGGGGTGAGACCGACATGGTGGTGCGCGTTGATGAGCCCGGGGATGACAACCCGCCCCTTGCCGCCAACCACCTTGGCATCAGGGTGGGTGCGGCGCAGGGCTTCTGCCTGCCCGACCGCTACGATGGTGTCGCCCTCGATGACAATCGCGCCGTCGGTGAGGATCTGCGCCGTACCGTCAAGCGCAAAACCTGTGATGATGTGGTCGGCAGTAACAAGCGTGACGGTCATGTCTGGCGCATCTCCTGAAGGCGAACCAGTGAAAGCCTGACGGCGGCAGGAACGGGCTCGATCAGCGGCACCTCAACGGTGGACGCCAGAACCCGTGCCGCCCGCGCAAGCGGCCCTCCGCCAATCACCACCGCTTCCGCCCCTCCCTCGGCGATGGCCGTCCCACAGGCTTTGCCGAGTGCTGCAACGAGAGCGGCGTCATCGGTCATCAAACTGTGGGGATCACCAGGCGTGATGAACGTGCCTGCGAACGCTTCATGGCCGTGGAAAGCCGCAGCCTTTGCAATGGCGCCGCGAAGGTCCGGCGTTGTGGTCACGACGGCAAAGCGCCGGCCGCCTTTTGCAGCTTCGGCCATGCCGGCTTCGGCGATGCCTGTGACGGGGCAGGGCAAGCGCTCACGCAGGGCATGAAGGCCCGGGTCGCCGAACGCTGCCACGATCACCCCGTCATAGTCGCCAAGGGTTGGAGCGAGCGCGAGGACGGCGTCCGCCGCCACCGAAAGGGCGCCGGGTTCGGTGATGAGGGACGCGCCAAAGTGGGCCGTGACGCCCTTTATGGTAGCACTTCCGCCAGCAGCGTCCTGGGCGATCGCGACCATTGCCTCAGTGGTGGCGGTGGAGGTGTTCGGGTTCACCAGCGCGATGGTCAAGACGTTGCCCGCAGGAAAGCCTGTGCAATGTCGATCCGCCGGGCGAGCCACAGCCTCTCGCGGCGGCGGTGGAGTTCGGCAAGGACGTCGTCGAACGCCTTGAACCGGCCCGGCCGGCCCACGATGCGCAAATGAAAGCCGATGTTGAGGAGGCGCGGCAGGCCGCGGGCGGCTTCCTCTTCCAAGACGTCGAGCGCGTCGGCCACGTACTCCACCATCTCGGTTGCGCGCACGAAGCCATTAGGGTGGAAGAATTTCATGTCGTTGGCGTCCAGCGCATACGGCACGACCAGGAGGCCGGAGGGATCGCGGTAGGGCAAGTCGTCGTCAAAACCGTTCGAGGTGTAGGCGTAACCGCGCTCTGCGAGAAGCCGGCGCGTCCAGGGGCTTTCCGCGCCACGGCAAAAGAAGCCGCGGGGGCTCTGACCCGTTGCCGCACAGATAGCGGCAGCGGCTCGGTCAAGATCGGCAGCCTCGGCCTCCGCCGTGTCGTAGTCTGCATGGGGGCGCCACAGCAAGCCATGGCAGGCGGTCTCGTGACCACCCTCGGCCAGCATGGCGAGCGCCGGGGCTGCCCGTTCGGCCGCCCTGCCGCAGGCGAATATGGTGGCTGGTGTCTGGTAGCGGCGCAGCGCATCGGCCATCCGCCAGACGCCGGCGCGTGTACCATAGGCGAAGATTTGCGCCTGCCCGGGGTCGGGCCGGCCTTCGGGCACAACGGAGATGACCTCGCCCATCCGCTCGCTGGACGGGTCGCCGTCCAGCACCTGAAGCTCGGCCCCCTCCTCAAAGTTGACCACCACGGAGACTGCAAGCCGGCCGCCATTGGGCCAGACCACATCGGGCCAATCGCCGCCGTAGCCTATGAGGTCGCGCGTCAAAGAATAGCCTCGCCGGCGAAGTCGGGCGGACAGGGGCGCGGCGTCCACTGGGGAAGGCCGAGCCCGGCGCGCCAGGCCGTTGCGATGGCAGCGCGGGACGCGAACCAGACACCCTCATGGCCGAGCGCATGGTCGAGAAAGGCTTCCAGCCCACCAATGCGCGCCGGGCGGCCGATGATGCGCGTGTGAAGGCCCATGGAAAGCATCCGCGGCGCCCTTGCCCCTTCCTGGTAGAGCCTGTCAAAGGCATCGATGGCGTAGCGGGCGAAGTCCGACCCGAAAACGAAGCCGCCGCGGTTGTGGAAGCGCATGTCGTTGGTGTCGAACGCGTAAGGCAGAACCACATGCGGGCCCGCGGCCGTCTCTACCACGTAGGGCAGATCGTCGTTGTAGGCGTTGCTGTCATAAAGGAAGCCGCCCTGCTCGATGAGGAGATCGCGGGTGCGAACCGAGGTGGCCGAGCGCGTGTGCCAACCCACAGGCGGCGCGCCCGCCGTCTTTTCGATGGCATCGACGGCCAGGGCGATGGCGCGGCGCTCGGTCATCTCATCCATGTGGACGTGAGGTTCCCAACGCCAACCGTGCGCGGCCACCTCGTGACCGTCGGCGACAGCCTCCTCGGCAATCCAAGGAGTTGCGATGAGGGCGCGACCGCAGGCGTTCAGCGTTGCGGTGACGCCGCGCGCGCGCAGCACCTCACGAATGCGCGGCCAACCGGCACGGGGGCCGTATTCGAAATGGCTCTCCATGCAAAGGTCGCGTTCGCCTTCCACCAGTTCCACCGCCTCATGGATGTGCTCGTTGCGCTCATCCCCATCGCCGATGGAGAGTTCGCCACCCTCCTCAACATTGACGACCACGGAGACGGCAAGGCGTGCGCCGCCAGGCCAATGTATGGCCGGAGCGCCATTGCGTTGGCCGGCAAAGTCACGCCCCGTCATGGTGTTCGCGCCGCCTCCATGAAGCGGTTGCAGCGATCGGCATCCCAGCGCACAAGGTCCTCCTCGCCGGCATCCTTTCGCATGAGGGCGCTGCTGACGATCACGCCATCGCTGGCGCCGAGCGCCTCTGCAACGTTGTCCACCGTCACGCCGCCGCCGATGAGGAGCGGTCGTTTCACGCCTGCTGCGCGAACCGCCTCGATCCGCGAAAGCGTGTCGGGGAAGCTTGAGCCTGTCACGATCAGCCCGTCCGCTCCTGTCTTCACCGCCCACTCGGCGGCAAACGGCTGGCCCTCGCTGGACAAGGGGACCACGGTGCGGTCGTGGACGTCGGCGAGGATTGCAATGTCCTCCCGCCTAAGGGCCGCGCGGTAGGAGACGGCCTCTGCACCAAGGCCATGGCGTGGGCCCTGCGCGGTCATTGCCCCGCCGACAAACACCTTCAGCCGCACGAAGTCCGCTCCCGAGGCATCGGCCACGGCCATCGCTGCGGTAGGGTCGTGCGCTTCGATGATGATGCCAAGGCCGATCTCGGGGACCGTTGCCCGGATGAGGCGGGCGATCGCCCCCATCCGCGCCAGACTGTCAGGCGTGGCCGTTGCCTTGGTGCGCGTCTGATCCTGCAGCTTCAGCCAGGGAATGCCTGCCCGGGCAAAGACGGCAGCGTTTGCAAGCGCGTAGTCCTCGAACCAGGCCATGGACTGGTCGCGCGACAAGGCAAAGTCCGGCAGATGAAGTGCAGCGATGACCAGTGGGCTGCCGCCAAAGACTCTCAGCGTCATTGTGTCCTCTCCGCAGCGCCTTTCTTGAGCGCGGCACGGTTGGCGGCTTGGTTCATGGGCAAGGCGCCGTTTGCGCCAAACTTCTTGACGATGCAGCTTGCGGCGACCGCGCCGAAGCGGGCGGCTTGGACGGGGTCGCCTGTCTCCACAAGGCCGGCCAGAAAGCCGCCGCAAAAGCTATCGCCAGCGCCCGTGGGATCGAGGGCCGCAACGGGTTTGGCGGGAACGGCAACGGGCGTTCCCTTTGCCCGGTCCCAGACAAGGACGCCTTCGGGGCCAAGTTTGACGGCAACGGCGGCTTTGCAGCGGGCCGCGACAGCGCCGAGTGCATCCCCGAGCGCTGCGCCCGGGACGAGGGCGGTGAGCTCCACCTCGCTCGGCAAGAAGGCGTCGAGGCGTGAAAGGATCGGGGCGATCTCATCAAGGGTGCGTGCGGCGAGCTGCCAGCCGGGATCGGCGGTGATCAGAGCGCCGTTGGGGCCAAACAGGTCGATCATGCCGAGCATCACATCCGGCTGGCTCGGCGCAAGGTGGACGCCGCGTGCGTTGTGCCAGGCGTTCGGCACCTGCGCGGGCTTTAGTGGATGAAGGGTGCGAAACTCCGAGTAGCTCATTTCGGCACCCTTATCGCGACTTCTGAGATGTTCGCGCCAGGCAATGACTTGGTGCGGGCTCAGACGTTCGGTGGGAAAGCCGGCTTCGCCCAGCGCTTCTGGAGGGCTCGTCAGCCCCTCCTCGCGCCGGCCGGCAGCATCGTAGATGAACCAGTTGCAGGAGGTGAGGCGTTCGTCGGACCAGAGCACGCCGCCAAGGTCGACGCCCCCGTCCTCAAGCCGCGCGACGACGGCCCTTGGGTAGGAGGCGGCCGCATGGCTTACAAGGCCCACGCGGGAGACGAAGGCGAGGACACCGACGGCCGAATACGCACCGTTGCCGCCGGCCTGGCCGAGGCCGACGGTGCCGTCGGCGGCAATCACGTTGTCGACCGTCAGCCCGCCGACAATGACGAGATCTGGCGCCACCGCGGCCTCACACGCCGAGGCTTGGGGCGCCGAGGCCAATGGCATCGCGCGCCATGGCAACGTGGTAGCCAAACAGGTGCAAAGGCACGCTGTAGACGATGGGCGCCACACAATCGGCCACCTTCGGCAGGTGCCAGGCAACGTTTGCGACCGATGCGATCTCGCTCTCGCCCTCGGGCACAAGCGCAATGCAAAAGCCCTCGGAGCCGCGGCTCATGATGGCCGTTTCCAGCGCGCGGGCGTGGCTTGCCGCATCGGCGGCCACCATGAACATCGGATCGCCTGCCTTTTGCGTGCGGTAGTGGTGGTACTCCTCAAGCGGGAAGGCATAGGCGTGGATGGGCGCCAGCTCCTTCAGCTTTGCAGCGCCGAAGGCGGCCGGCGCGTAGTATGGCCCAGCGCCGGCAAGCATGATGAGATCGGCCCGCGCCAGCTTTTCGGCAAGCCCGCGCGCCGGCTCGTAGAAGGCGTTCGCAACGCCGTCCACATAATCGGGAAGCGTGGAAAGGGCTGCCGACAGGGCTGCCGCGTCAATGCCCTTCGCTTCGGCGACGGCAACGGTGAGGGCAAGCTTCAGTGCCATGGCGGCTGTGCTCGACTGGGTCGGCCAACCGCCCCGTGTCGCGCGGATATGGAGCGCGCCCGGAAACTCTTCCATCAGCGGCGAGCCAAGCGTGTTGGACAAGCCAATGGCGTAAGCCCCGCGCGCCTCTGCCCCTTTGAGGCTGTCGATCACGGGCTCTGTCTTGCCGCTGGAGCTGAGGCCGATCACCACCGTCTCGTCGTCCACAACGTCGAGGCCGTAATTGGCAAAGTCGAACGCCTCGCAAGGCTCTGCGACCGCGCCAAGCGTCTTCTCCATCACGTGCCGCACGCCAAAGCCTGAAATCCACGAATCGCCGCAGCCGACCATGGCGATGCGGCGGATCTTACGGTCCGAAAGATCGCGCGCGATGGCCGCGAGGGGTTCGGCGTTTGCATCGAGTGTTGATCGGATGGCATTGCCTTGCGCCATCATCTCTTCGTTGGTGAGCGCGACGCGGCGGAACCGCTCTGGGTCTCCCGGAGCGTCCGAGGATGACTCACGCCGAATGTCCTTCAGCCGCTGCTCAAGATCCATCGCGCTCTTTCTCCTGTCCTGTTGAGGCCATCTCTGCACGCTTTGCTCTGGTGCGGACCACCGACTTGCGATAATTGTCATTGCGACTGGAAACGCAAGACGAAAGCGAAAATCCATCACCCTCGCAAACGCCGAGCCCGCCCAAACGGCCCCCCTCAACCGACGTCACGAGCGCATTTTGCACATGCTCTCGCAGGAACGGGTTGTGGAGGTGGCGGCCTTGGCCGAGGCGCTGAACGTGTCGACCGTCACGATCCGTACCGATCTCGACGCGCTGGAGCGGCGGATGTTGCTGAGGCGCATCCGCGGCGGGGCGATTGCCGTTCAACCGGCCCGATTCGAACGCCCTTTGGACCTTCCGAGTCAAAACTTTGCGGCGGAGAAGGAGCGGATCGGTGCGATGGCCGCTCGCATGGTCCGCGATGGGGAGACCATCATCCTCGACGCCGGGACGACCGCGCTCGCCATGGCCCTCGCCTTGCCGCAGGACCTTAAAGACATCGTCGTCATCACCAGCAGCCTCGACGTTGCGATCGCCCTTGAGACCCATGGGGGGGCGACGGTCATGGTCACTGGCGGGACGCTAAAGAAGACAGGCCGCAACAGGCGTTCGCGCTCGCTGATCCCACCGTTCGCGGCGCTCATCCTGGAGCACCTCAACGCCGACTGCGCCTACCTTTGCTGCGCTGGGATCGATGCGGACCGCGGCTTCACCAACGCTCACTTTGAAGAGGTGGAGACCAAGCGCGCCATGATCGGCTCCGCGCGACGGGTGGTGATGTTGGGCGACCACGGCAAGATCGGCCACGTTGGTGGCGCACGCATCGCGGCCGTTTCCGAGATTTCGGCCCTCGTGACAGACAGTGGCGCCGCGCAGGCGGACGTGCAGGCGTTGGAGGCAGGCGGGCTCCAGGTTCTGCTCGCCTGACCCTACGTGCCTGCCTCACAGGCAGGCACGGCGTAACTTTGCGCACCTTTAGGCCAAGTTGGCGTCACTTTGCTCTTGCGAAAATTTTCGTTTGGTATCTTGATGAAAGAAGAGATCGCAGCGAAGGGACCCCGAAGAAGACGGGTCCGCGCTCTATGGCAGGGAGATCGATGATGCATCTGACCCGCAGAACGGTACTGGGCGGCCTTGCAGCCGCGACCGCGCTCGCAACCCCCACAATCGTCAGGGCGCAGTCCCGCGAGCTGGTGATGATCGGCTACGGCAACGAGTCCGACAGGCCGCTGATCGCAGCAGGCGAAGAGCTCGGCAAGCGCCACCCCGGCGTGACCTTGAGGGTGATCGGCGGCCTCTCGGCCGAAGCGCTGGCACAAATCAAGGCAGCCCGCGGCAACTCGCCTTATGATCTTGCCGTTATGGGCTCGCCCGCCATCATCAATGCCCAGGCCGAGGACGTTCTTGTCCCGCTGGACGCCTCGAAGATCCCCAACACGGCGAACATCGACCCGCTGTTCATGCCCTACGGCTACGACACCGGCGTTCCTGTGCTGTTTGAAGGCATCGGCATTGCCTATGACACCACCAAGGTGCCGAACCCGCCCACCACGTGGGAAGAGGTGTGGAGCGGCGAGTATAATGGGCGCATCGGCATGGTCCGGCCCCAGTCAAACCTTGGTCTTGGTGTGCTCGCCGCCACCAACGAAGCGTTCGGCAAACCCCAGGCGGACATGACCTTTGCCCTTGAAAAGTGGAAAGAGCTTGATCCGCTGGTAGGCCGCAGCCCCAACCTCCTCCAGCAGATGATCGAGCGGGGCGAAGTGGATTTGGCACCGCTCTGGCACGTCAACACCGCCCTTGCTGCAGCCGCTGGTCTGCCGGTGAGCTATGTGAAGATCGCAGGGCCCGGCCCCTTGATGCTGCCCACAAGCATCGTCCAGTTCGTGAACACGGCCGACGGCGTCAGCGAACTTGTGGCCGAGTTCGCCGACATCATGCTGACCCCAGAAATCCAGACCATGGCAGGCAGCGCGCCCATCTATTTTGGCACCGTGGTGAAGGGTGTTGCAACGCCCGAGGAAGCCAAGCCCTACGTGCCCTCCACGCCCGAAGAGCTTGCCACCACCACCTCTCTCGACTGGCCGACCATCGCGCCGCTGCGCGGTGAGACGGTTGAGAACTTCGACCGCATGTTTGCTGGATGATGCAGGCCGCCGTCGGGTCTCCGGCGGACGCTCCGGTCGCGCCGGTCCTGTCGATTGGCGCGGTCATCAAGCGGTTCGGACCGCTGACCGTGTTGGACCATTGCTCGCTCGATGTGGCCGAGAGCGAGATCGTGACGCTGCTTGGCCCTTCAGGCTGCGGCAAGACCACGCTTTTGCGCTGCGTGGCCGGCTTTTGGAAGCCTGATGGCGGCGAGATCCTCATTGATGGCGCGGACATGGCGCGTGCGCCCGTCAACCGCCGGCCTGTGGGCGTCGTGTTCCAAAGCTATGCCTTGTTCCCCCACCTGACCGTCGCTCAAAACGTCGGCTATGGGCTGAAGGTGCGCGGGATGAGGCGTGCCGAGATCACCCGGCGCGTGGATGCTGCGCTTCAGACGGTCTCGCTGACGGGGTTTGAGGAGCGCTATCCCGCCCAACTCTCAGGCGGTCAGCAGCAGCGCGTTGCCATTGCCCGCGTCCTCATCTTGGAGCCGCGGGTGCTTCTTCTGGATGAGCCCTTCAATGCGCTCGACGCAAAGCTTCGCGGCAACATGCAGGTGGAACTGCGCCAGCTCATCAAGCGCCTTGGGATGACGGCGATTTTCGTGACCCATGACCAGGAAGAGGCGCTGACCATGAGCGACCGCATCGCCGTCATGCGCGACGGGCGGATCGAGCAGGTGGCGCCCGCCGAGGACGTCTTCGACCGTCCCGCAAGCGCCTATGTTGCCGACTTCATCGGCTCCTCAAATTTCCTGGAAACCCACGCCGAAGGGGGACGCGCCGCCCTCCCTGACGGCCAGTCCGTGGCGACCGATCTCTCAGGCCCCGTGAGGGTGATGGCCCGCCCGCACAATCTACGCCTCACGCCGGGTGAGGACGGGTCCTGGCGCGGCACGGTCGTGTTTCATCGCGCGGTCGGTGCGCTCACCGAGTATCACGTGGATGCGGCGGACGGGACGAAGGTGCGCGTCGTTGCCATGCGCCAGGGAGAGACGCGGCCCATTGAAGAGGGCACCCCTGTCTCCCTCACCGTCCTGGAACCCGAGCACTGTGCGGTCTACGAGGCCGGATGACGGACACAGCGCTCAGAGCCCGTTCCGACCGCCAAGGCTTCGGCGAATGGCTGCTCGACAAGCTTGTGTCCGGGCGCGGGATCTGGCCTGCGGTTCCCGCCATCGTGGTTCTGATGGTGGTCGCGGTGGTCCCGTTTGCGATCCTCCTATCGCTGGGGTTTTCAGACATTGTCGTCTCCCGTGGCGCCATCGTCTCGCAGACATTCTCGCTGGATCACCTCACGAACGCGCTGTCCGATTCCCTTTATTGGACCACCTTTTATCGCTCGATGACGCTGGCGCTATCCACCATGGCGCTCTGCCTCCTGTTCGGCTATCCGGCAGCGTACCTGTTTCTGATCGGCAGCCCCTGGGTGCGCCGGTTGATCCTCATCCTCGTCATCGCGCCGCTTCTGACGAGCGGGATTGTGCGCACCTACGCCTGGCTCGTGATCCTCGGCGGGCGGGGCGTGGTGAACTCAGCCCTCACCGACATCGGCCTCATCGAGCGGCCTTTGAGGATCGTGAACACCCATTCGGCCGTCCTCATCGGCATGGTGCAGATCCACCTTCCTGTGATGATCCTGCCGCTCATCGCCGTCATGAGCCGTCACGACAGGCGCCTTGACGAAGCCTCCGCCAACCTTGGCGCCTCGCGGCTTTACACGCTTCGCAAGGTGATCCTGCCATTGAGCGCGCCAGGGATCGGGACAGGCTGCGCGCTGGTCTTTACCCTCAGCTACACAACCTTCGTGGTGCCGCAGCTTCTTGGCGGCGGCAACTATCTGAACGCGGCGACGATGATCTACGAGCAGGTCATCTTCTCGCTGGACTGGAGCAAGGGTTCCGTCTCCTCGCTCATTTTGATGACCACCTGCCTGATTGTTCTGGTTGCGATCGCGCTGATCACCAACATCTTCACGCGCTGGACGAAGGGGCGCGACGCATGACCTTGCCTGGACGTTCCGCTATCACCGATGCCCTTGGGATCGGCCTTGTCATCTTCATTGCGATTCTGTCGCTCATCTTGTTGATCGCGCCGTCGGTGATCGTATTGATCATCTCGTTCGACACGCGCGCCTTCGTGAGCTTTCCGCCAGAAGGCTTCACGTTTGACTGGTACGCTCAAGTTTTCGAGCGCACCGTCCTTGTGGAGGCGATGTGGAACAGCCTCAAGGTGGGCATCATCACCACGCTCTTGTGCATCGTGCTCGGCGTGCCGACGGCGCTCGCCTGCGCCAGGGGGAATTTTCGCGGCACGACGGCGCTCTCAGTGTTCGTGCTCGTGCCGCACATGGTCCCCGGAATTGTGCTTGGCGTTGCAATCCTCTTCGCAGGCGCGCTCATCGGCGTGTCACCGTCCTTGTGGCTGCAGTCCATTTCCATCGCCGTCTTCGTCCTTGCCGTGATGGTGCGAACCGTGACGAGCCGGCTCCAGCGCCTCGACCCCGCGCTGGAAGAGGCTGCCGCCAACCTTGGCGCCACATCGTTCCAGAGCCTTCGCACGATCACCTTTCCCCTCCTTCTGCCGGCGATCCTCGCAGGGGCGGTCTTCACCTTCGTTGAGGGTTTCGACAACTTGTCGGTGGCGATCTTCACCCATGGGTTCGACAACAGGCCCTTGCCCATCGAACTTCTTGCGCTGGTGCAAAACACCACCTCGCCCCTCGTGGCGGCGGTGTCGGGCGTGCAAATCTTCCTTGCCATCATTGCGCTGTTGATCGTCTCCTTCAGCATCGGCCTCGATAAGGTCAACCAGTGAGCGCCCACCACGGCCGTTATCCTTATCGGCCCGTAAGGGAGCCCGTGCCGTACCGCTGGCCTGAAGGCAAAGGCCTTGCCGTCTACGTGGCGGTGAACCTTGAGGCTTACGCGTTCAACGCACAGATGCTGGACGAGTTGGTGCCCAACCCTGCACGGCCTGACATCATCAACTATGCCTGGCTGGACTGGGGCAACCGCGTCGGTGCCTGGCGACTGCTGGACGCCATGGGCGAGGCTGGCGTGCCTGCAACCGCCCTCGTCAACAGCCGCCTTTATGATGTGGCGCCGGGCCTCGTGGAGGCATGGCGTGCGGCAGGCGCCGAGATTGCCGCCCACGGCCGCACCAACGGCGAAACCCAGGCGGGCTTCAGCGAGACCGAGGAGCGGGCACTCATCGCCGAAGCGACGGATGAGATTGCCAGGCGCGAAGGCAAGCGCCCCGCAGGTTGGCTTGGCCCGTGGATTGCGCAGACACCCGTCACCCCCGACCTCCTTGCCGAGGCGGGCTACAGGTATCTCCTCGACTGGTGCGCCGACGATCGACCGATCCCCATGACGACGCGGGGAGGTCCGATCCTCGCCGTTCCCTATCCGCAAGAGGCGAACGATGCCAACGCCATCGTCGTGCGCCGCATGTCAGCGGCAGACTTTTGCGACCTTTGCCTGGCACAGATCGAGGAGATGCTGCGCCAGGCCGAAACGGGCCCACTGGTCTGCCCCATCTCCCTACACCCGCACGTGACGGGCCAGGCTCACCGCCTCCACCATTTTCGCACTGTGCTGGAACGGCTGTCAGCGCTGCGCGAGCGTGTGTGGCTCACGACTGCGGGCGAGATCGCAAAGGTTGCCGCCGCAGGGCACGGCATGACCGGAAACTGAGAGGTGCGTGGTGCCGGGTGATCTCCTCATCAAAGGTGCCGCGATCCTCCCCTCGGCGGACGCCACGGAGGCAGTAACGGGCGATATCTTGATCCGCCGGGGCATCATCGCTGCGGTGGGCCAGGGGATTTCGGCAGGCGGCGTGCCCGTCCTTGAGGCCAGTGGATGCTTGGCGATCCCCGGCCTCATCAACGCGCACGTTCACTCGCCCGGCAATCTTATGCGCGGGACGTTGGATGGTCTGCCGCTGGAAATCTTCATGCTCTACGAGGTGCCGCCCCTCGCCGAGGTGGTGGAAGACCCGGCGCTCGTGCGCATCCGCACGCTCCTAGGGGCCACGGAAATGCTGAAGCTCGGCATCACGTCAGTGCTGGACGATGCCTTCTTTGTGCCCCTTGTCTTCCGGCCTGCCATCGATGCTCTGGCAGGCGCGTATGCCGAGATCGGGATGCGCGCCACCGTCACCCTCGATCAACCCATTGTGGTGGAGTACGAAAAGTATCCCTTCCTGAAAGACCTGCTGCCTTCTGAGGCGAAACGCAAAATGGAGGCGACCCCGCGCGAGAGCGCTGAAGGGATGCTGGGCCACTACGCCCACCTCATCGAGCGTTGGCATGGTGCGGCAGGCGGATTGATTGGCGCAGCGGTCTCCTGCTCAGCGCCCCAGCGCGGGACCCCGGACTATCTTGTGGCGCTCGCCGAACTCTCCCGCACCCATGACATCCCCTACGTGTGCCACATCCTTGAGACCAAGCTTCAAAGGGTGTTGGGGGAGGAGACGTACGGGCGCTCGCTGGTGCGCGTTGCCGACGACCTTGGCATCCTCGGCCCGCACATGCAGGTGATTCACGCCATTTGGGTGGATGAAGACGACATCGCGCTCCTCGCCCAGTCGGGCGCAACGGTGGCCCACAACCCCGTCTGCAATCTGCGCCTTGGAAGCGGCGTCATGCCCTTCCGCGCGCTGCGTGACGCAGGCGTTCCCATCTGCCTTGGCACGGACGAGGCAATCAGCGACGACAGCCACAATCTGTGGGGCGCCATGAAGGCCGCAGCGACGGTCCATGCCATCGCAACGCCCGACTTCGAGCGATGGCCTATGGCGGCGGAGATCCTCGAGGCGGTCTGGGATGGCGGCAACAGGGCGATGCGCCGGCCGGAACCCCTCGGCCGTCTTGAGCCTGGCGCCGCGGGGGATGTTGCGCTTCTTGACTATGACGCGCCGTCGTTTCTGCCCCTGCACGATGTCCGTCGCCAACTTGTTTTGTGCGAGGCTGGGAGAGGCGTGCGTCACACCGTCGTCGACGGCCGGCTTGTCGTGGAGAATGGGGAGGTTTCAACCATCGACGAGGCCGCGCTTGTTGGCGAAATCCGTTTGCTTGAGCCCGAGCTTAGGCGCATGGCGGCGGCGCTGAAGCGTCAGGCCGGTGAGCTGGAGCCTTACTATCGCGAGATGGTCCGCCGCGCCGCCGCGCGGGACGTCGGCTTCACCCGGTGGGTCGGGCACTGAATGGGCGGCTGATCCCGTAGAGTTTGGCGAGTGCGGCGTCGAGCGCTGCGGTGGCGGTTTGCGCATCCGGGTTCCGCGATAGCCGCTCCCTATTTGCAACGGCGGCGGCCTCCGCCTCTATGGCAGGAAGATCGAGGCCGATGTGCCGGCCGTCGCGCCAAAGCACCTGCCCTGCGGTCATGACAAAGCGAACATCAGTGCCTGTGGCGCGGGTGACGATGGCATCGGCCAGGCCGGTGTCAGGGTCGCAATAGGCACCACGTGGCGGGGCAAGATCCAGCGCGATGAGGTCGGCTGGAAGGCCAGGGGCAATGCGGCCCAGCGTATCAGGATGCTGCATGGCCCTCGAACCATGGGTGGTGACTGCGGCAAGCAGCGCGCCGGCATCAAGCCATGCGGCGTGGGGTGGCGCGCGGGCGAGGACGGCCATCAGCTTCAGCTCGGCAAGAAGGTCCTCGTTGTCGCTTGCGGCTGTGTTGTCCGATCCGAGCGCGACGGGGACGCCGGCGGCGACAAGCGCACCAACGGGGGCAATGCCGTTGCCAAGGCGCAGGTTTGACCCCGGATTGTGCACCACGGTGACGCCGGTGGATGCGGCAACGGCAATGTCCTCCCCCGTCACATGAACGGCATGGGCCAGGACGGTCCGAGGTCCCAGAACGCCAAGCCCCTCCAGATGGGCCAACGTGCCTTCAGGGTAGAGGCGTCGGCAAACGTCGGCCTGCGTTGGGCTCTCCAGGCAGTGGAGGTGAATGCCGAGCCCATTGGCCTTGGCGTGGGCGCCGATGGTGCGCAAGAGGTCGTCGGACACCCACTGCGGTCCGGCCGGTCCCCAGCACAGCGTTACAAGGGCATGGCCGCCATAATCGGCGAGGAGGCGGTCCATCAACGCCATGAGTGTGGGCGTGTCGGGCGCATATGGGGAAACGGCAGTTGCCGCTAGGCGGCGGGCCGGCTCAGGCAGGTCGCCAAGATCATCAATGTGGAAGGGTGGGTAGACGACAAATCCGCGGTCCTGCGCGCCGACGCAAAAGGTCACCCGCAGACCCGCCTCAACGTAGGCGGCGATCTGCCCGCGCGCTTCGCTCTCATAGTCCCCTGTGCCGTAGGCATAGTTGGCGTGGACGGTCGAGGTGACGCCATTGGCAATCATCTGCGCTGCCGCCAACTTGGTGAACGCGGCCCCGTTGGGCGCTCCACGCCGTCGGCGCGCGTTGATCCAGCGCTCCAGGGGGAGATCGGGAAAGCCGAGCTGGATCTGGCTGAGCCCGCGTCCATGCTGGTGCGCATTGATGAGGCCCGGCAGCAAGACCGTGCCGGCAAGCGCCACCCGTTCGGCCTCGGGGTGCTGCGCGGTGAGCGCTTCGGCCCGCCCCACCGCCGCCACCGACGAGCCCCTCACGGCAACCGCCCAGCCCTGTTCGACCCGCGCGCTGGGTGGGTCGGGCAGGACCGCGTCGGGCAGGAGGAGGGTCGTCGTCAGAACATGCGCTCCGGCAGAAATGTTGCGATCTGCGGGACGGCAATCAACAGCGCCACCATGGCAAGCATGATCACCACAAACGGCAACGCGCCGATGATGACGTCGGTCAACGGCCCTTGCCCGCGCACGCCCTGGACCACGTAAAGGTTCATACCGATGGGCGGCGTGATGAGCGCCACCTCCATCATGATGACCAGGAACACGCCGAACCACACAGGGTCGATGCCAAAGTGGAGCACGATGGGCATGACCACGGGAATGCTTGCCACCATCATGGACAGCGTTTCAAGGAAGCAACCCAGAACAAGGTAGAACACAACCAGGAGCAGCATCACCTCAAGCGGCGTCGATGCAAAGCTTGCCACCAGCGCCGTCAACGCTTGGGGCACGCCCATGATGCCGATGATGAAGTTTAAAAACTGCGCGGCGACGAGGATCAACAAGATCATCGCCGACAGACGCACGGTGGACAGGAACGCGCCGTGCAGCATCGCAATGGAGAGCCGCCTTTGCATGGCGGCCATCACGAGCGCTGCGAGCACCCCCAACGATGCAGCCTCCGTCGGCGTTGCCCAGCCGAAGTAGATGCTGCCCATGACAATGACGAAGATGAAGACCGGCGGCGCCAGGTGAACAAGGCTCAACAGGCGCTGACGGAGCGAAAGCGCTTCGGCAGCTTCGCCAGCAAGCCCCGGACGAAGAAGCGTGGCAAGCACAATCCAGCCCATGAAGAAGGCAAGAAGGATCGCGCCAGGAATGAGACCTGCGATAAAAAGCTGGCCGATGGACGTGTTGCTCATCGACCCGTAGATAATCATGTTGATGGATGGCGGGATCAAGATTCCGAGCGTCGCCCCCGCAGCGATGGAGCCGAGCGCCATCCGCTCGTCATACCCTCGCTCGCGCAATGCTGGCAGCGCCACAGTTCCTATGGTCGCCGCCGTTGCCACAGACGAGCCCGACACCGCCGCAAACAGCCCGCTTGAGGCAATGTTGGTGTGGAACAGACCGCCGGGCCAGCGCCCCACCAGTCCGCCCAGCGCCCCATACATCCTGTCGGAAATGCCGGAGCGCAGCAGGATCTCCCCAAGCAGGATGAAGAGCGGGATGGACGTGAGGATGAAGTCGTTCAGCACACTCCAAGTGTTGCTGCCGAACACCATCAGGGTCGGCAGACCGAGATAAAGGAGCCCGCCGAGCGCAGCTGTCAGGAACAATGCCGCGGCAACGGGAATGCCCACCAGCATCATGGCAAGCATCAGCCCGAAGCCGAGGAGGGCGGTGGGTCCGTCGATCACGAGGTCCGGTCCGCCTGCGGGTCGCCGACACCACGCTCACGCAGGGACTTCTTCTCCTCCTCAAGCTCATCGTTCAGCGAGCGTGGGCCGTACCAACGGTCGAGGCGGGCGGGATCGGTCGCAATCAGCCACACCGCATGGATGAAGGCGGCAGCGGCGATAATGGCAAACACGATGAGGCCGGCGACCCAAATCGACTGAGGCCACCACAAGGGCGTCATCAAAGGCGTTCCCGACAGGCTCTGAAACTCGATGCTTTCCTGAAGCGCGACGGCACTGCGCCAGGCCATGAAGACCGCGAAGGTCGCAATGGCTGCCAGCGACAGGACGTCCAGCGCAAGCCGCACCGCCCTTGGCAGGATGCCGACGAAAATGTCGATGCGAATGTGAGCGCGCTCCAGCAACGTCCAGCCGAACCCGAACGCCGCCACCACGGCAACGGCATAGCCGCCCAGTTCGTCTGCCCCTTGCAGCGAGGCGGAGAACACCTTGCGCAAGATCACCTCCACCCCGACAAGGACGGCAAGCCCAAGAAGGGCCCAGCCGGCGAGGATGGCCCCCACGCGGCTCGGCCCGGCAAACACGCTTTGCAGCGGGTTCACCGCCGGCGCATCGGCCGGCGGCTCCCCATTGGCTTGGTTCATTCGATGGTGAGGCCGGCGGCAGCGCCCACGGTCTCGTTCCACTTCGCTGTGCACTCGGGGTCGACGGCGTTGCAGGTGTCGCGCCAGATGGGCAGCACCGCTTCTTTTGCGGCTTCGGCGATTTTTGCCTGATCCTCGTCGGTGAGCGTCACCATCTGCATGTCGAACTTGGTGTGATCGGTGCAGGACTCATCGCCCACGTTGCAGGCGATGGCATCGCCATTGGCGGTGCGGGCAAGCGCCCACATCTCCGCTTGCAGCGCGTCGAAGGCGTCTGTCAGCGCCGCCTGCTCTTCTTCGGAAAAGCTGTTCCACTTATCAAGGTTCATGAAGTGGCCCTGGACGGAACCTGACACCGAAAGCGGCAGGAAGTGCGTTGTCACCTCAGGCCATTTGCCAGTGTTGCCTGAGGTGGGAGAGGTCACCCCGCAGGTGGCAACACCTTTTTGCAGCGCCGGATAGACTTCGGAAAACTGCAATGTGATGGGCGTCGCGCCAAAATGCTCAAGCATGGCCGACATGGATGGCGTGAACGAGCGCACTTTCAAACCGTCAAGGTCTGAGACGGAGGTGATGGGCGCATTGCAGTAAAACACCTGCGGGCCGAACGGCCACAGCGTCAGAACCTTGGCGTTGAACCGCTCCTGAAGCCGTTCATCGAACGCCTCACGGTAGGCGCCAACGGCTTTTTCGAGCTGATCCATGTCCGTGGAGACACCAATGAGGTCGATGCCCTCAAAGAAGGGATCATCGCGCGAGGCCATCCCGATCTGCACCGACATGACGTCGAATGTCCCGGCCCGCAGAAGGCGCAGCGCATCGGGCGCGCGCACACCCACAACGTCCATGGGGTTGTAGTTGACGGCCAAGTCGACGCCAGAGGTTTCAGGCAACGACTCGAAGAAGCCTTGTTCGATGGCGATGTGCTTTTGGTTCTGGGAGAAGTTACCGGCGACCCTAAGGCCAGTCTCGGCGAGGGCAGGACTTGCCGCGAGCGCGAAGGCCATGGCGCTGATTGCGAGCGTCTTCATTGATCGAGATCTCCCGTTGTGTTCCGCTGGCCAAAGAATTGCAACTCTCGTGCCACAGGGTTGAAACGGCCGCTGCCGCCCTGACGCCAGTGCGAACGGAAGGACCCCTTATGGACACGCCAACGCTGGAGACGCGCACACCGGGGGGACACGATCGGCGCGACCATCCTGCCGCCCACTGGACGCGGATTGGCATGATCGTTCCGTCCTCCAACACCGTGCTTGAGCCTGTGACGGCGAGCCTTCTGCACGACCTCGGTGGGTCGGTGAGCGCCCACTTTGCGCGGTTGAAGGTGCTGGAGATTTCCTTGTCGGAGGCCTCGCGCGATCAGTTTGCGCGCGAGCCTGTCCTTGCGGCCGCCCGCCAACTGGCCGATGCCAAGTGCGATGTGATTGCCTGGAACGGCACCTCCGCCAGCTGGCTGGGCCTTGACACCGATCAGGCCCTTCAAGCGGCCATTGAGGATGAGACGGGCATTGCCGCCACCACGACGAGCCTTTGTTTTCAGGAGGTTTATGAGGCACTCAAGGTCAGCAAGCTTGGTCTCATCACCCCTTACACGGAGGATGTGCAGCGCCAGATCATCGCCACCTACCAGACCATGGGCCTTTACGTGGTGGCCGAACGCCACCTGGGGGACAGGGGCAACTTTTCGTTCGCCGAATACTCAGGCGACTTGGTGGCAGATCTTGTGCGTGCCGTCGCCGCCCATGCGCCAGAGGCGGTGTCAGTGGTCTGCACCAACTTTCGCGGCGCCGAGCACGTCGCGGCACTGGAGAGCGAACTTCACATCCCGGTCCTTGATTCTGTCGCTGTCACCCTCTGGGGATGCTTGAAGCGCGCAGGGGTCGACACGACGGTGTTGGCGGGCAAGGGGAGGCTCTTTGCCTTGCGCGGTCTTCAGTCCGCGTCCGGTTGACCATTGTTCTGCCGCCGTACCATTGCGCCAAAGATCGATGTTCAGGCGCTCAGAACTGGCCATAACATCGTCGCCCATCTCCTTGGGATGGAGATTGCGGTGGGGTGGGACCCGCTTGCCCCCTCGCGTGCCGCCGTACGAAATGGGCTGCGGCACAAAAAGGGCCGGGGCGCCATCGCGGCAGCCCGGCCCTTGTAGTCCATGAGCGCCAGCGGATCGCAGGCAGCGTAGAGGTCGGACGCTGGTTCCTTGCTGCCTTGCGTTCGCTTAGCGCTCCAGCGTGCCGATACCTGTGTAGCGGAAGGCCTCTTTCTCGAACGCGTCCACCACTTCGGGGCCGCTGTCGCCCGAGACAATGTCGATGCGGCCGAGGAAGACCAGTGGCATCTCCTCCGCGCGGCCTTCAAGATCGGCGCGGATCACCTCGGCCATGGAGACGCCCACGTCATCGCTCATGCGCATGGGGGTTGCACCAAGCTCACCTTTGCGCAGGGCTTCCAGCTCGTCGCCCGTGCCACCCCAGGCAGTCACGAACACATCATCGCCCTTGTCGGCCGCCTGGACGGCGGAGATGGCGCCCATCGCCATCGCGGTGTTGGCGTTGTGGATCATGTCCACCTCGGGATAGCCGGAGATGATGAGCTGTGCGCCGTTGAAGCCGCCTTCGCGCTGGAAGTCGCCATAGTGTTCGTAGGCCATTTTCCAGTTGGACTTTTCTTCCAAGCAGGTCTGGAAGCCGCCTGAGCGCTGGTCGTCGATCCCGCCGGGAATGCCGCGGATCATCGCGTAGGTGCCCTCGGTCCCAAGATTCTCCACCACCCAGTTGCAGATGTTGAGCGCGCCGAAGAGGTGACTGAACGTGGTGTAGAGGAGCGGTTGATCGTCACCCCAAGCCTGCACGGGCGTGTCGTAGTTGAGGACGATGACCTTTTTGCCCGAATCCATCAGGCGGCGAATGTCGTCCTGCTGTGCCATCAACTCCGACGGGCCGAAGATGACGTAGTCATAGTCTTCCTGGGCCACCTGTTCGGCATAGGTGGACTGAAGCAGGAAGTTGCCCATGTTGGAGGCAAACTGCGTGGCCTCGAAGGGAATGCCCAGCTCCTTCAGCCGCGCTTCCATGGACAGGTACGAGCGCAGCCAGAAGTCAGACACGTCTTCGCTGGGGTAGATGACGGCGATGGAGATCGGCTCTGCGGGCGGGTTCTCCATGGGCACAGCCGGTGCGCCGACAATCTCCTGGAGGCCCGCAAGCTCTTCATCGGTTTGCACCTGGTGGTACCACCAGGTGTCGCGCTCGCCATCATCGGGCAGGGACTTCAGGGGTAGCGTCTGTGCCACCGCCGCTGCACCGAATGCAAGGGTGAAGGCGCCTGCCAGAAGGGCGCGTGTGCTCAAGGTCATGGGTCGTTCCTCCGGTTTTTTTGGTTCGCGAGACGTGTGTTCGCGTGAAGGGGCGGCGGTTCATTCGTCCTGCGTGTCTCCCGTCCGCCGCTGTAGCCATGTGTAGAAGGCAATGGAGATGATGATGATGAGCCCTGCTGCCACCAGCTGCCAGAAGAACTGGAAGCGCAGCAGGACCAGAGCGTTCGTCACCATCGACAGCAAGATAACGCCCACAAGGGTGCCGAACATGGTGCCGCGGCCGCCGAAGAGGACTGTGCCCCCCACCACCACCGCTGCGATGGTGTGGAGGGCAAAGCCCTGGGCGGCGGTCGCCTGGATGGCATTGAGCCGCCCCGTCAACAGGATGCCGGCAATGGCGGCACAAAGGCCCATCAAGGCGTAGTGGGCAATCTTGTGGCGGTTGATGTTGATGCCCGTCAGCATCGCCGCTTCCCTATTGCCGCCGATGGCCGCAGCGTAGCGGCCGAGTTTTGTGCGGTGGTAGATGAAAAAGCCGATGAGGAGCGCCCCGAGGCCCACAATGGCTGCGGTGGGAACGGTGTCGAACACACGGCCACGGCCAAGGAAGGGGATCGGCTCTGGAAAGCGCGCCAACACGGCGCCAGCGGCAAGCACAAGGCCAATGCCGCGATAGACGAGGTCCATGGCAAGGGTCGCCAAGAGGTCGGGCACGTTGAGTTTGGTGATGACGAGCCCGTTGAGGAGCCCGCAGGCGAGCCCCACAAGGAGGGCTGCCACCATTGCAGGGTAGGGGCCCCAGCCATAGTCTTTGATGAGCATGCCCATGCAGATGGCCGAAAGGGCCGCCACCGCGCCGATGGACAGGTCGATCCCCTTGCCGGTGATGACCAGCGTCATCGCCATGCCGAGGACCATATAGATGGCCGCGTCCTGAAGGATGATCATCAGGTTGGCCAGCGCGAAGAAACGCGGCTGGAAGATCGCCATCGCCAGGGCGAGCAAAATGATCAGCGACAGCGGGCCGATAATGTTGATGTAGCGTTCGAACGCAGGCAGCTGAACCTTGCGCGGCGGGGTCGTGGCAGCTTCGCTCATCGGTGGCCTGTGAGTTCGGTGGGGAGGGTTTTCCGCGCGCAGGCGGAACGCTCGTGCGTGTGTGGGCCGATCAAGCCGTGCCGCCCATGGGCACATCAGAGCCGATGATCAGCCCCAGCACCTCCTGGCGTGAGGACTTGGCCACCTCCACCACGCCAGCGCGGCGGCCGCCGCGCATGACCTGGACGCGGTCGGAGACGGCAAAGACGTGCTCAAGGTTGTGGCTGATCAAGATGACGGCGATGCCGCGGGCCTTGATGGCCTCGATCAGCTCCAGGGTATGGCGGGTTTCTTCCGGCCCGAGGGCGGCCATAGGCTCGTCCATCACAAGGACCTTAAGGTCGCTTTGATAGACGGCGCGGGCAATGGCGACCGCCTGGCGCTGGCCGCCCGAGAAGGATCGCACCGGCGCGTCGAGGTCATCGATGGTCACGCCCACCTGGTCGCGCAAGATGGCCTCGGTCTCGCGCCGCATCCTCTTGTTATCCAGGATCGACAGGCCGAGGATGTTGGTGCTGAGCTCCATGCCGAGGAACACATTGGCAGGCGCGGGCAGCGAATTGACGAGGCCAAGGTTCTGGTAAACCGCCTGAATTCCGGCATCCATGGCGTGACGGCGCGAGGAGATGCGCACCCTCTCACCCTCGATGGTGATTTCGCCGGTGTCGGGGGTGAGCACACCGGTCAACACCTTGATGAGGGTGGACTTGCCGGCCCCGTTGTCGCCGACGATGGCCAGCACTTCGCCTTGGTAGAGATCAAGATCCACGCCCATCAGCGCGCGCAAACCGCCAAACGCCTTGGAGATGTCTCGCATGGTGAGGAGCGGCTCTTGGCCTGCCCCGCGCGTCGCTGTCGATGGATTGTCTTCGGCAGCTGCTGATGCAGCAGCGCTCGCGTCGTCAGCCATCGTTCCTCCCATGGCGCCCGAGCCGATCGCGGGTGGCCCGGTTTTAAGGACGTGCACCGGTGTGCCGGCGCTTATTCGTCTGGTCACAGCTGTGATCGCAGCGGTGCTTGTTGTTGCACGTTAACAATTTGGCAGCAGTGCGCAGCTTTGCGCAAGACATTTCATGACCAAGACCCTCCGGAACATTGGTGGGCGCTATAAAATGCCGCGAGTGCAGCCGTATGTACCGATGGCGTGCCATGCTCACTAATGAAAGAAGATGAAGTGAATTGACAATACGCGCGCGGTTGGCTTAGGTCATTGCCAACGACCGGCACCCAACGAGGTGACGGCGACACCTGCCCAAGGTCACGGCGCCGCGGGCGGAGGGAGAGCAAGGAGGCAGCCGATGGGGCAAAGCGGTACGCCGCTGCTTCAGGTCGACGACCTTGTGAAGCGATTTGGCGGTGTTCGAGCGCTTCAAGGCGCCTCGCTTGAGGTTCGCGAAGGCGAGTGCATGGCACTTGTCGGCGACAACGGGGCCGGCAAGTCCACCCTCGTGAAGGCCATCGCAGGCGCCCAGCCACCCGACAGCGGTACCATTCGGTTGCGCGGCCATCCCGTCTCCATCCGCTCCACCAAGGATGCGGGCGCGCTGGGGATTGAGGTGGTCTATCAAGATCTTGCCCTTGCCAACTCCATGGATGTGGCGGCCAACGTTTTCCTCGGTGATGAACCGTTGTGGTTGAAGCTCGGCTGGTTCTCCATTCCCGACACGCGCAAGATGGACGCCGAGACGGTGGCGACCCTTGAGCGCCTCAGGATCAACATTCCCTCGCCCAAGCGTCCGGTCGCAAACCTTTCCGGCGGACAGCGCCAGGCCGTGGCCATCGGCCGCTCGATCCGCAAGGGCAAGCGCGAGCTTCTGGTGCTTGACGAGCCGACGGCGGCCCTTGGCGTGGAGGAGGTGCGCAAGGTGCTCGCCCTCATTCAGACGCTACGTCGGGAGGGTCAGACCATGATGATCATCTCCCATGACCTTGAGCACGTGTTTCAGGTGGCCGACCGCATCGCGGTGATGCGCTCAGGTGCCGTGCAGGCGGTGGTCGAGGCCAAGGACGTGACGAAGACCGATATCGTGCGCCTCATCGTGGGCGACATCGAGGAGCGTGCCACATGAGTTCTACCGGCGCCGCCGGCAACGACAGCCAAAGCCTCATGCATCGCGCGACGGCCCTTCCCTGGTTCAACGTCGCCATCGCCATTGTCGTGCTCTACGCAACGTTCACCTACATCACCGGCGATACCTTCAACACGGCCCAGAACCAGATCACGATCATGCGGGCCGCCGCCGTGTTCCTGATCCTTGCCGTTGGCCAAACGCTGGTGATGTCCACCGGCGGCATCGACATCTCCACAGGGTCAATGATCGGTGTCGTGGGCGCCGTTGTGGGCTCAGGGCTCGAGCAGGGCTGGCTCGACCCCATTCTTGCCATCCCTGCCGCCGTTCTCTTGGGGGCGCTGCTGGGTGCATTCAACGGCTTCAACATCACCGTCCTGGGCGTGCCGGCGCTGCTGGCGACGCTCGGCACGTTTGTGGCCTATCGAGGGTTCACCCAGTATTTCATGGGCGTGAACCTTGTCACGGGGCTGCCTGACGTGGTGACGGCGGCCGGCCGCGCCAGTGTCTTCGGCATCCCGATCCAGGTGATCCTGGCCCTTGTGATTGTGGTGATCGGCTGGATTGTTCTGAACCGAACACTTTATGGGCGCTACATCACCGCCATCGGCTCCAACCCCAAGGCGGCCGAGGCAACGCGCATCAATGTGCGCGCGGTCACGGCCTCCACCTACGTCATTCAGGGGGCGCTCGCCGGTGTGGCCGCGCTCGTCTTGATGGGGCGCCTCAACTCATCCTCCGCCGCCATGGGGGAGGGCGTGGAGCTTCACGTCATCGCGGCTGTGGTGCTGGGCGGGACGTACCTGTTCGGCGGGCGCTCCACGATGATTGGGACGCTGCTTGGCGTCTACCTCATCGGCATGTTGGAGAATGGCCTCATCCAGACCGGCGCAGGCTTCTTCGTTCAACGCATGGTCCTCGGCCTTCTCATCATCGCCGCAGTCGCCTTGCAGCTTCAACAAAAGGGCCCGCGAAACTGAGGCTCTGACGAAAAAACAAAACGAACGGGAAAGGGAGAGACATGAAGAAGACACTTCTGGGGATTGCCGCGCTTGCGATGGCAGGGGCGCTCGGGACCGCGGCAACGCCGGCGCTGGCACAGGACGACCCTGTGCGCATCGGCTTCGTCTCGCACCAGCACGACATCACCGATCTCTTCGGGCAGCTTGAAATCGGCTTCCGCGAGCGGCTCGACGCCGAGGGCATCGAATACGAGATGTTCCAGGCCGCGCCCACCGCCTCCAACCGCCATGACGAGATGCTGCGCATCCTTGAAAATATGGCCAACCTGAAGCTGGACTATATGGTGTTCGGCCCCTCAAGCCTTGAGCAGAACACGCCGGGCCTGATGATGGTGGCCGACGCAGGCACCAAGCTCCTGATGGTGGACTACGAGCCCGATGCGGACTCAAAATTCCCCTTCGAGGACCAGGTGCTCAACTGGTCGGTCTACAACCATGGTCAGATGGGTGAGGCCACAGGCCGCTGGATTGCCGAGACGTTCAAGAGCGCCGGCAAGGACAAAGCCGACGTCATCATGATTTGGGGTCCTGTCGCCTCCGAGATCAGCCAGGCGCGCGGCAATGGCGTCCTGAAAGGGATGGAAGAGACCGAAGGCTTTACCGCCAACATCATCTATGAGGGCTACGGCGACTTCCAGCGCGAGAAAGCCTACAACGAGGTGGAGCGCGCCCTCATCGCCTACCCCAATGTGGAAGCCATTGTCGCCATGAACTCGGTCATGGGCCTTGGCACCATGTCGGCGCTGGAGGCAGAGGGGAAGCTTGACGATGTCCTCGTGACAGGCATGGGCGGCCAGCCTGACGAGTTGGAGATGGTGGCGCGCGGCAAGATCGGCGTTGCCGTCTTCCGTGATCCGCGGTCCATGGGCGCAAACTCTGCCCAAGCGCTGATCCAGCATCTCAATGGCAATGAGGGTGACATCGAGCGCGTTGCCTACACCGCCCTTCGCACGCTGGACTCCACAGACAAGATCCGCGAGTTCGTGCCTAAGGAAATGCTCGACATCGACGCCAAGCTCGCCGAGTAAGCGGAGCAGACACGACGCCATCGACCGGCGCGGCCTCAACAGGGGGCGCGCCGGCCTTACCGCGTGTGGGCCACGTGAGGGCGTTGCCTTAAGGGCCGATCGACAAAAGACCCTTTGTCCTAATCGGCGGCGGCGAGTGCGACGGCGTAGTCGATGGCCTCCACCAGGCTGTCGGCGTTGGCAATTCCCTTGCCAGCAATGTCGAACGCTGTGCCGTGATCCACCGAGGTGCGGATCAGCGGCAGGCCAAGGGTCACGTTCACACCGTTGAGTGCCGTCCACTCTCCTGTTTCAGGGTCTGTTTGGAAGCCCAGAAGCTTGACCGGTACGTGACCTTGATCGTGGTACATGGCGACCACGGCATCGTATCGTCCGCCCCGCAGCTTAACGAACACTGTGTCGCCTGGGACAGGGCCTTCGATGGCATGGCCGCGCCGCTGATAGTCTTTCACCAGGGGCGTTGTGACGTCGATATCTTCCCGGCCGAAGATGCCGCCCTCGCCGGCATGGGGGTTGAGCGCTGCGACGGCGATGCGAGGCTTCTCCACCCCCAGCCGACGAAGCGCTTCCAGCGTCAGATCCAGCACCCGCGACAGCCGCTCCGGCGTCAGCAGCTTGGGCACATCCGCCAGCGCCACATGGGTGGTGAGGTGGGTGACACGAAAGGTGCCGTGCGCCAGCATCATCACCGAGCCCTTCACCCCCGTCAGGTGGGCCAGCATATCCGTGTGGCCGGCAAAGTGGTGGCCGGCGAGGTTAAGCGCTTCTTTGTTGAGCGGGGCCGTCACCATCGCATCGATGGCACCCGACGCCGACAGGTGGACCGCTTCCTCAATGGCACGGTAGGCGAACTCCCCCCCAGCAGAACTCACAACACCCAACGCCGGGACGGGAACATCCTCGTCGAGGGCAACGCAGGCGATGCCGGTGGCGGTCGCAACATCGTCAAGGCCGATGCGGGGAGGCGGGCGCATGCCGAGCGTCTCGGCACTTTGCTCAAGCGCTTTCGCGCAGCCGAGAACCACGAGGACGGGCTTATCCTCGTCCGGCCTCTGCTCGATGCGCTGAAGGGCCTTCATGATGATTTCTGGCCCAACGCCGGCGGGGTCGCCCATGGTAATGGCAAGCCGTGTCACAATCCGCCTCCACGCGCATCAGTCGATGCAGATTTTAGCATTTTTGAGCAAATTTGAGCAACTGCCTTCAGATCCGATCAGCAGCCCGGAGCAGGGCGACCAGGAGATCCGCATTTCCGAATCCGCCGGACTTGGACACGATGGTTGTGCCGTCCCAGGCACCGCCGACAATTCGCCCCACAGGCACGCCCTCGGCGAACACACCGTGGAGCGTTATGGCGCTGGCATTGGTGGCATCCATGAGGGTCCTGAGCGTTGCGCCGCCGGTGACAATGGCCGCCGATGGTTCCGGTGCCAGCTTGGCAAGGTGTGCGATGCTCTTGCGCACCACAGCGCGTGCCTCTCCGGGGTCACACGGCTCCGTTGGCGAAAGCATGACAAGGACGTGCTTGCCTGCCTGTAACGCCTTCGTGATCTGGCCGCTGCTTGCTGCTTCACTGTCGCTCGTTGAGTCGCGCTCATCGGGGATTGGCGCTTCGAAGAGCGGCCGTGGCAGCGCTGCCGCCGAACGCAGGGCAGTCACCTGGTGCTGCGTCGACGGGTGGTTTGTGCCGATGGCGAGCAGACATGGACCCTGCGGGCGCGCAGGCCGCGGCGCCGGCGTATCGAGGCGACGGGCAAGGGCACCAGCAAGACCTGCCGAACCGCACCACAAAACGGGTGCGTCGCGGTAAAGCCCAGCCTCAACGATAAGGTCAAGATCGCTGTCGGTACGGGCATCGGCGATCGTGATCCCATCACCCACCGCAGCGCCTGCCCGGATGTGCCGTGCGTTGACACCCGCCGCAGTCAGTTGGGCGCGCAGGTCCACCGGTTCGCGTACGCAGCCGCGCTTGCTGTGCGTCACCACGCGCCCGTCGACCACAATCCGTCCCTGGGCAGGGTAGCTGGGCGCCACAATCACACGGCCAATCCTGGCGGCAGTGCACATGGCCGCAAGTTCTGCCGCCACGTGCCCGCGCAGCCTGCTGTCGCACTTCTTGAACGCGATGTCGCCGGCCATAAGCCAATGGGATGCTGCCGCCATCGCCTCGGCTGCGGCGTCCTCAGGCAAGGCGCGCGTGTTGAGGCAGTGGGCGAGGCTCTGTGCACCTGGAGCCGGTCCCCACGTGACGGTGGCGTTATGAGCGCCGGCGAACATCACCGCCGTGTCCAGCGCTCCGGAAAGGTCGTCGGCGAGGATCCGCACGCTCATGGTGCTACGGTGCACTCCACGCCGGCCGAGCGCAGCTCGTTAAGCCTTTGGGGGTTGGCGCCCGCATCGGTGATGATTTCGCTCACTTCGCTGATGCGGCAGATTTCCACAAAGGCGGGGCTCGTAAACTTTCCTGAATCCGCCAAGACAATCACCCGGCTGGCCGCGGCGATCATGAGTTGCTTCATCCGCGCAACCTCAAGGGAGGTCTCGGTCAACACGTTGCCGGAGATGGTATGAACGCCAATAAAGGCGATGTCGGCGTGGATGCGCGACAAGAACCCGTGGGCAGGCTCTCCGACCAACGTCGTCGTGCCGGCAAGGACGGTACCGCCTGCCACAACGGTTTCGACGGCCTGAGTTCCCACGAGGATGCGGGCCGTCACAAGATCGTTGGTGACCGCCGTCAGAGCTACACCAAGGCCGATGACGTGCTCCGCGGCCGCCCGCACCGTCGAACTCGCATCGAAGATGACGCTTTGGCCAGCCACCACGCGGCGCGCGGCTTCCGCGCCAATGGCCCGTTTTTCGTCCCGCGCGGTCTCCGCTGCGATGGACGCATCCACCTCAAATCGTGCGCTTGGCGAGCGGCGGCTGACAGCGCCTCCATGGGTGCGTTCCAGGTAGCCGCCTTCGGTCAGGTATTCCAGGTCGCGCCGCACCGTCGAGGGCGACACGCTGAGGTGCTCGGCAAGGGAATGGATCGAGGCCGCGCCGTGTGCGCGAACCATCTCCAGGATCAAGGCATGTCGCTGAGGCGGAAGCTTCTCCACCTGTGTCTCCGTGTGCTGCACACCATCTTGCGCACTTCTGACACTTTTCGCGCATTATTGCCAGATCGCACCCGAGCGGGGCGAGATTTCTACCGAACCGCTCAGACTTTCAGGAGTGCACGGGGCCGGGGCGGCCGCGCTCCGCCCTGGCGATCAGCAGATCACCGCCGCAGCCGCCGCGCGCTAGTTTGGCGTGGCGCGGGCGGCCCGATCAGCCGTGCTGGCTTAGAAACGCTGCGATCTCGTCCTTTAGGTGGGCGCGATGCTTGCGCATATCCGTCATGTGGTCGTCGGAGGTCGGCTCAATATCGGTTTCGGCGCGATGAACGGCGCGGTTCAGCTCATGATACTTATCGGCAAGCTTGGCGAAGTGCGCGTTTTCGCTCTTCAGGCGGTGCATCGCGTCGATGTGCTCGGGAAACTCCTCTGCGAGCTCGTGCGGAACGTGAGACATGGTGGCCTTTCGTCTGCGAAATGAAACGGTGTCCTGAGATAACGTCGTTCACGCGATAGCGCCAGCGCACGATGTTTCGCCAGCGAACAATCCCGTGGTCCGTCGCTCCATGATCGCTTTTGGCGATCCTTGCACGGTCTTTCAGCATATGCAGGGGCCCCGCCGCAAGGCCATCCAACTTCGCTCCTTCCGGTAAGGCGTGCAAGGGCGCGGGCGGAGAACATCATCGGCTAGGCTGGCAGTAAGGCACTCAGCGTGGGTTGGAGCAAACACCCGTGCGTGGAAAGCGGCCACGCCATCGCCATGGAACGGTGTTGGCCGAGGACGGTCTCGTGGCGGTCTTGCAATACGGGCACACCATGGGCGACTTGGTGGGCATTCCTGGCGGCCTCACTTCGCGGCCGGGTCGGCGCTGTCATTGGTCTCATTCAGGTCATCAAGAACAGGGTTGAAGCGGATTGCCGACCACACGAGAGAGCCAATGAGGCGTCGGCTTCGTTGGGAAGCGCTAGGGAGCCGTTGCTCCAGTTAGGGATCTAAGCATATCTGTGACACAGCTGGATACAGCAAGGCTCCGCCAGACAAACTGAAATTCAGCGCGAGGGGAGCCGCTCGTGATATTGGATCTATGAGAGCTCGCCGATCCCCCAAAAATCATCTGTGTCCAGGTCAGCGTAAAATCCCTCGCAGTACATGTGTGGGGGCATTGTGCGCCTTGACGCGTCCGTCTGGCCTATCAGCGTATAGTGATAGTCGAAGTACGTTGACATGAAGACAGAACCATCGGGTGCCCAAAGCTCACTGAACCAGCTGCGTCCCTCCATCGCCGAAAGGTCCTCGAGCGATACGCACTGCGCGTCGATGCCATAGTGTGCCGCCACGACAACATGCTGTTGCTGTGACATGGCGAGCATGCGTGCGATAGACAGTCGGAGCAGTGGTGATACGACGCCCTCATCCGGTGGAAAGACGTTATCTGTTCTACACACACTTAGCAGTGTGTTCGTATCGGTTTCACTTGCCAATGTCGGTACGATTCGACGAGAGCCGGTCAACCGGAGCGCGCGGTTCACGTGGCGGATGGACGGAAAGTCGCATCGCTTGGCTATCGAAAGCCAAGAGATGTCGCAGGCTTCCCCGCAGCGTATTGCGCCGATGAGGACGTGACCAGGGATCGCTTCTGTCCACGGACCGTGCGTGGACGTATGAGGCAGGTGCACGAATGGATTGAGTGCAACGAAGACGGACGAAAACTGACCCTCGAACCAGGAAAGATAAGGGATGTTGTCATCTGCCGGATACTGGAATCGTGGTTCGGACAAACGACATTGCCTCAGACTTCAATCAGCCTCGGACGCGTCAGTGTTTTCTGCGCCAGGCATGATTCTGTAGACTCAGAGGGTACAACCCATCTTGGCGTGACGCAATAACTTGGAAGGGGATTGATATGTGTAATACCACTGCCGACAGGGCGAAAACTTCGTAGGTGCAGTACTTCCGTGCATTGGTATCGGTGGCGATCTATCGGTTTAGATGTCGGCCTGAGGTCCATCATTGCAGCGCTCAATAGCGGCCGGCGCGAAGGGGATGGAGCGGGGGCCAGAATAGTCTGGCCCCCGCTCCGGCGATATTGGTTTAGCTCTGCTCGATCCGCAGTTGCGCCACACCGGCGGCAACGTTGAGGCCGGTGCCGGCCTGGACGCTGACGGGTTGAAGGACCAGCGAGCGGTCTGAACCGCCGATCAACGCATTGGCACCAAACGCTGCCACAAGACCGCCACCGGCGGACAGGCCCGAATAGGTCCCGGCAAGGCCAGGCATATTGTCGCCAATGTTCGGCGCAAAGACGAGCCAGCGCATATACTGCTTGCCGGTGACGCCGATGTCGACGCCGACTTTGTCGATCCGACCGGTATAGGTTTCTGTATCGCCGCTCTCACTGTTCTTAAAGGTGCAGGCAACACCTTTGGAAGATCCAACAATAAAGCCAACGCCCCCTTCAATTTCGCAAGCAAGCACGCCAGCGCGCACGCGGCCCTCAGGCCCCTTCTCCACCGCAGTGGTTTCGGTCATCCGTTCGTTCTCGGCGAACGAGGGGGTGGCGACAGTGGTGGAGGCCAACAGCGCCAAAGCGGCAGCGGCGGCGAGAGAGCGGATCCTTTTCATTCCTATGGTCCTGGTAAGGCTGCAGTACGCCTAGGCGAAAGCAGCTGCGTTTGACGCGCGGCGCCACAACGCGGTGAGCTCATCCACGCCGCCGTGTCCAGTTTGGATTGTCCGGCTGAGTGCGAGCGCAACGCATATGGCCCTGCCCAACAACGCCACAAGACGCCGCAATACTCTTGCGAATATTTATTTTCATGACCGTATGACGGGCGCCAATGCGTGGCGGCGCGCCGGCAGCTTACGGAGGAGCCAGGGGTAGCCCGAAGAGGGGTGGCGGGCTCAGGGCGCGGCCAAAACCTCGGGCAAAACCTGACCGATCGCGCCGGACGGTGGCTTGATTCCAAGAACGGCGCTGATCGTGGGCGCGATGTCGATGGTTTCCACCCGTCTGGCGACGCGGTCCGGAGACAGACCCCACCCCATGAAGATGATGGGGACATAGGTGTCGTAGCTCCATGGAGATCCGTGGTGGGCGGCTACGGTCAGACCATCAAAATCTGCAATAAAGGCATGCGGTTCGAACACCACGAAGACGTCGCCCGAGCGGGTCGGGTCGAAGTTGCGCATGACGGCGCGGGTGACGAAGTCTTCGCCGTGTCTTCCTTCGGCAAGAGCGCGGCTTGAAAGCGCGCGCTCCACCCCCGGAAGGAGGCTGATCTCCTGCGCCACGGCAGCTTCCACGGCGGCGGGGTCCGCCTCTGCGGCAGCGATGATGTCGGCGTTCAGATAAACGTATGGGTGGAAGTAATTCTCAATCAGACCTTCGCCGAGGCCGAACCGTTCGCGCAAGCGGGCCAATGCAGGCGCAGTATTCCAACTGCCAGGGTCGATGAGACGGCCGTTGATCCCCAATTCAGCAAGGTGACCTGGCGGCTCTGCACTGCCGTGGTCGGCCGAGAGGACCACAAGGGTGTTCTCCAGGCCGACCGCCTCATCGACGGTGTCGAGAAGGTCTGCCAGCGCCACATCAAGCCGCAGAAGCTGATCTTCCATCTCCAGGCTGGAGGCGCCGAAGAGGTGGCCCACATAGTCGGTGGACGAGAGGCTCACGGACAAGTAATCGGGCACGCTGTCGGCGCCCAGATCTTCCGCCTCCATGAGGCGCTTGGCAAAGTCCACAGTGAGTGCGTCGCCGGCAGGGCTGGTGGTGAGCAAGGTCGTGAAGAGCTGACCGTCGGCCGGCCCGAAAGCATGGGGGAAGGTCCGGCCGAAGCCCGGCAAGTCCGTTTCCCAGACAAGGTCATCGCGATCCTTGTTGCGATACGTGTTTGGGTCGTGGAGGAGGGTCCAGGCGGTTTCGGCATACTTTGCCGGATGACCTTGAGCGTTCCACGCTCTGACCCAGTCGGGGTAGGCATCATAGTAGAACCTGCTGGTGATGAATTCACCGGCACTTTTGGAGAACCAAAAGGCCTTGCCGGCATGGCCCGCAAGGGAGATGGCACCCCGATCCTTCACCGACACGCCGAAGATCTTGGACGTGGGGCCGAACCCCAGCGCAATCTCGTCCGACAACGTCGACACCTTGATGGCGCGCGGCGAGCGGCCATCAGAGCGCGCGAGCCGTTGGGTGGGATCGATCTCGTTGGCATCGTCCACACCTGCCGCTTCGGAGAGGATCGGCGCATCGGCGTCTTCCACATTGTAGATCAGGCGGCCTTCAGCGTGGTCGAACCACACATTGCCGATCATCCCGTGAATGGCGGGGTCGGTGCCCGTGGCAATGGTGGTGTGGCCGACGATGGTTTCCGTGTTGGCGTGCCTGTGGTGGGCATCCACATAGACAATGCCCTCATCAAGGAGCCTGCGCACACCCCCTTCGCCCATGCGGTCAAGATAGCGGTTGAGGAGATCGCCGCGAAGCTGGTCGACAGTGATTTGCAGGACGAGCTTTGGCAATTCATCAGCAGCCCTGACACCGTTCACAGACACCAAAGTGCTGGCGATTGCGACAATCAGGAAGCGCAGCGCAAGCTGGCAGGCAACAGTCATTTCCACGCCTATCCCATACCGGTTCGTGTTGGACCGATGATGGCGGGCGCGTTGTTGCGCCACCGCCTGCGGTCGGTCCTGTGCGCGCAAGCGACCCATCGTGCGGCGCCAGCGTGTCAGCGCGCTCATTGGGTGGCCTTGGCGTCGGAACCCACAGGGCGGACAGTGCGGAAGCCGATGTGGTTGGAACTGAGCGCCAACTCCTGAGGTTGCCTGCCGGATGGCCTGAACCGCGCGCAGTAGACGGGCGAGCACAGCCACGAACCGCCCTTGACCGTCACGCGTGGGCCGAGCACCGAGCCGTGCGCCGCCGCCTCCCGTGGGGTCGGCCCGAGCGGATCGATGGCATAGTCGGACTGGTGGCCGGGCATCCACCAATTGGCGACGTATTCCCAGACGTTGCCGGCCATGTCATGCAGGCCATAGCCGTTTGGTTGGTAGCAGCCGACGGGGGCAGTTCCATGGGCACCATCGACGGCATCATCGACGTTCGGGAATGCACCTTGCCAAGTGTTGGCTTTGGTACCGTCCGTGGGTTCGTAGGTGTCGCCCCAGGTGTAGCGAGTGCCTTCAAGACCGCCACGGGCCGCATACTCCCACTGGGCTTCGCTGGGGAGGGCGCGCCCGGCCCACTTGGCGTACGCGTAGGCGTCTTCAATGGAAACTTGCACGACAGGGTGATTGTCTTTGCCTTCGATGGAACTGCCAGGTCCTTCGGGGTGGCGCCAGCTCGCCCCTTCCACCCAACGCCACCACTTGGTGACGTCGCTGAGGTCTCCCACAGTTCGTTTTGGCGGTGCGAAGACCATGCCGCCAGGTCGCAGCAACGTTTCGGGCATTTTTCCGCGCCCAACCTCGCCGATGCCACGCTCGGCAATGGTGACGTAGCCTGTGGCTTCCACGAAGGCGGCGAATTGCGCGTTGGTCACTTCGTGTCGGTCAATCCAAAAGTCGGACAGGCCGACGGGGTGGGCACTGCGCTCTTCCCGCCGCTCTGTGTCAGAGCCCATGGTGAAGACGCCGGCAGCGATCAGAACCTCGTCCGGTCCCTCGGCGGCGCGCACGGGGCAGACGGGCCAGGCGGTTGGGGTGCCGGCAGCTTCCGCCTCCGACAACCAGCGCTCGTCAACGACGGAAAAAAGCACACCGCCGCAAAACGCCACCGTCGCAAGGGCCACAGATCCAAGACTGAATGAACGGCTCAACATGATCGACCTTTCCGGTGGTCGCGGCCTCAAAGGGCCCAGCAACGGTGCCCGGAGCCACGATTTGTCACGACATCCGCCTCAACGTGCCCGCAATTGCACTGCCGGGTGGTGCTGTGTGATGTCGATGACCGCCTCGCCGAATGGGCGAGGCGGTCGGTCTTGGTTGGCTCTACGGTGAGGCGGTGACCGAGGTCAGAACTTCCATCACCTGGTCCATGGAGAAGCTGTCAGGCTCCTGGCGCGGTGGGAATTCCTGGAACGTCTGCAGGAAGTTGCCCACGTACTGCTGTGCCGGCACAAGGACCCAGACGCGGTCGATCAGCCAGTCATAGTAGGTGTTGGACGTCTTCATGCCGCGCTCAAGGGGATCGCGCCGCAGGTGGATGACGAGAGGCACCCGCAGAGGGACGAAGGGCTCGGCCCAGATCTGCAGGGTCTCCTCCACACGCTGCTCAAGGAAGATCAGCTTCCAGTCGTTAAAGCGCAGCGCCGACAGGGCGCCATCGTCGGTGAAGTAGAACATTTCGTCACGCGGCGAGGTGTCTTCCGCGCCGGTGAGATATGGAAGTGTGTTGTAGCCGTCGAGGTGGACTTTGTACTCGCGGCCGATCGCCTCCACACCGCCTTCAAGAAGATCTTCCTTGATGGTGTCACGCCCTGCCATGGCAAGGAATGTGGGCAACCAGTCCATGTGGTGCATGATCTCGTTGGAGACTTTGCCGGCCTCGATCTTGCCAGGCCAGCGAACCATCGCAGGCACGCGCACAGCACCTTCCCAGTTGGTGTTCTTCTCCGAGCGGAAGGGCGTGATGCCGGCATCCGGCCAGGTGTTCATGTGCACACCATTGTCGGAGGAGTAGAACACCACCGTGTTGTCTGCGATCCCCAATTCATCGAGGAGGGCGAGGAACTGGCCGATGTGCATGTCGTGCTCGACCATGCCGTCGGCGTACTCGTCCTGACCGGAGATGCCGTCCAGCTCTTCCTTCACGTGGGTGCGAAAGTGCATGCGCGTTCCATTCCACCAGACGAACCAGGGCGTACCCTCGGCGGTCTTCTCACGGATGAACTGCATGGCCGCTTCAGACGTGGTGTCGTCGATGGTCTCCATCCGCTGGCGGGTGAGGGGACCTGTGTCTTCGATGTCCTGGGTCGGCGTGCCGTCCTCGCCATAGGTGGCAGAGGTTCGCAGAACGCCCCGCGGGCCATATTCTTCCAGGAAGGTCTTGCCGTTGGGCAGGACCATGTCGCGCGGGTAGTCCTCGTTCTCGGGCTCTTCCTCGGCGTTCAGATGGTAGAGATTGCCGAAAAACTCATCGAAGCCGTGGTTGGTGGGAAGGTGGCTGTCGAGGTCGCCCAAGTGGTTTTTGCCGAATTGACCGGTGGCATAGCCTTCCGACTTCAACAGGCCGGCAATGGTCGGATCTTCGATCTGCATCCCGGCGTTCCCGCCAGGCAGGCCGACCTTGGACAGACCGGTGCGCAGAACCGTCTGCCCGGTGATGAAGGTGGACCGCCCGGCCGTGCACGACTGCTCACCATAATAGTCGGTGAACATGATGCCCTCATTGGCAATCCGATCGATGTTGGGCGTGCGATAGCCCACCATACCAAGCCCATAAGCGGAGACGTTGGTAATGCCGATATCATCGCCCCAAAGGACGAGGATGTTCGGCTTCTCTTCCTGCGCGTGAAGCGCTGACGGTGCGATGGCGAGGCACAACGCCAAGCCTATCGCTGGAACGAGCCGGTTGATACGTGACACGATGGTTTGTCTCCCTTTGGTTGTTTGTTGCGCGGCAATCCGAGTTGTGAGCTTTGGGCGAAAAACGTGTGCGGGTCCTGTGTTGAACGGCAAGTCAAACCCGACTGTGAGGCTCTTCGCTGCCCGCTTGCTCTTGACGGTGGATGAGATCCTGAACTTCGGCGAGGAGGTCTGAGACCAGGCTCTCGTAATCGGCCATCTTCGCCTCGCAGGCTGCCGCCTCCCGCTGCCAGTGGGCCAGCGCGTGTGTCGCCTCCTTGAAGTCGCTCCACACAGCGGCGAAGCCGGCGTCATCTCGGCACAGCCGCTTGATCATGAGTTCCTTGCCGAAGAAGGGGTCTTTGGTCGCCATGGCAGTGGTTCGCTCGGCTCGTGGGGTCAGCCGCTGTGAGCGATCGCACCCACACACTGCGTCACTGTTTCACCAAAATTGCGAGGAACGGCAGGTACGAACATGTACACATGCCATGTCATTGCGCTGTGATCGCGTGTAACATTTGCGGCAAACATAAGGCGTTGTGCGGGATCTATAGGTGATCGCTATGGTTTGGACCGATCTCGAACACCCTCAACACAACGCGGCCACGGGAAGCCATGCGGCATTATGATACTGGTGTGTGACGCATAAAGGCCGCTTTCGCGCTATAGACGCGGTGAACGGGGGAAGTTTTGCAGGTGACGATATGACGGCCACCGCAACAGTTTTTTCGGATGGGGCCGAGGGCAAAAACAAAGCCTTTTCCGACGCCGAGATTTTGGAGGGCTTGGAGCGGATCTTGAACGATCCGGACTTTCAGTCGAGCCCGCGCCGCCGCGAGATGCTGCGCTACATCGTGCACGAGAAGGTCGCCGGGCGAGCGGATCGGCTGAAAGGCATCAGCATCGCGCATGCTGTGTTCATGCGTGGCGAAGATTTCGACCAACAGACCGATCCTGTGGTGCGCATCGAAGCGCGCCGGCTACGCCGTGACTTGGACAGCTACTACGCCGGCAAAGGCACGCAAGAGCCCTTGCGGATCACCATCCCCAAGGGTGCGTACGTGCCGTTTTTCGAAGTTCTGCCATCGCGCCCCGCCCTTGCCACAACAAACCCCGCAGCCCAGACCGACCTGCCCGACGATGACCAGGGAGACCAGATCCACGAGGCTGTCCAGCAAGGTATCGCGGCGACCCCGCGACGGTCAGTCATCAACCAACGCTCAGCGTTTGGCGCCGCCGTGCTGGTCGCCCTACTCCTTGTCGGGGCATGGGTTTGGGCGGGCGTCGGCGGCCATTCAACGCCCGTTCAAAAGGCTGTAGCAGCCGTCGAGGCGGAGCCGCCAGGCTTGATCGTGTTGCCCTTCCGGCCCTTGAGCGATGCCAAGGACGATGCGTTTCTGGCCGAGGGGATCACGTACGAACTCATCACGAACCTGATGAAATTCCCAGGCTTTCGCCTGTTCTCCGTTCCCGCAAGCTTCGCCGCCGATCAGACCAGCGGCCCGGTGGATCTTGGGGAACGGTATGGCATTCAATACGTGGCGCAAGGGACGCTTCGGTCGATGGCCGATAGCGACGAGGTGCGCCTCAGCGTCCAGATGGTCAGTGCGCAAAGCGGTCTCGTCATTTGGAGCGAGACGTTCGAGCACGTGTTGACGGCCGGTTCGCTGATGCACACCCAGTCGGAAATTGCGGCGCGTTTGGCCAACCTGTTGGGCGCACCTTATGGGGTCATCACCGAGGACATTCGCGCGCGGCTGATCGGCAAGACAATCCCCAGCAACACCACCTACGCCTGCGTGATGCGCGCCTATTCCTACAGGCGCACGTTTGCAAAGACGCTTTTCCAGCCCGTCGTCGATTGCCTCGACCGGGCGATTCAGACCGACCCTGACTATGCCGAAGCCTGGGCCATGCGCGCCTGGCTCTACAACGATGCTGCGCGCTACAACTACGTCCCGGAAGAGGAGGTTCAGGGGTCATATCTGGACGGTCTTGAGGCAGCCTCGGAAGCCTTGGAACTGGATCCGAGCAATGTTCTGGCTCTGAAAGCCATTTCGTCGATCCAGCACCACATGGGCCACTACGCTGAGGGAGAGCGATTTGCCCGCCGCGCGCTGCAGATCAATCCCAACGACCCTGACACGCTGGCCCAGCTTGGCTGGCGCCTTGCTGTGCGTGGTCATTTCGACCAGGGCATTCCCTATCTGGAGCGTGCGATCGCGCGCACCATCAGCGCGCCGCCTTGGTATTATGCCTTGCCTGCCATCAACGACCTGATGAATGCGCGCGCGGACGATATGTTGACCAACGCCCGCAAGTTTGCCCGCGGCGGGTCGCCCATCGCGCACGCCCTCTTGGCCATTGCCGAAGCCAGAGTCGGGGATCAGACGGCCGCTCGCGCGGCGTTGAAAGTGATGGAGACGGACCCGCATCTTGCCGCCGATCCAGCGAAGGTCTTTCGCAGCTACGGCACCACAGACGACATTACCGCCACCATCATGACCGGGCTGCGTGACGCGGGATGGACACCCCCCGCGCACCTTTGAAAGGGAGGAGCGTATGTCCCATACGCGAAACGTTGCAACATGTAGCAGCGCCACAAGAGAGGCGTTGTAACCTGCTGCAAAATTGCTGCAGCGGACAAGAAGGCACCCCAACGTACTTGCTTTTGAAAGAACTAGACCGCCAGTTTGACGGACGGACATCACGTTCCGGAGGACTGTTTTTATGCGTACCCTATTGGCTGGCCTGTTTGTGATCGTCAGTATCGTGTCGGCACACAGTGCTGATGTGGTGCCTGATGGACCTGGTGCCGCCGAAAGGGCCGATTGGTCGTTCAAGATCCAGGCGTACATGTGGGGCGCTGGTTTGTCTGGCAAAACCAAACCTTTGCCGAATTTCCCGGTCATCGAAACGGATCTGCGTTTCAAGGATATCCTGGAGCAGTTGAAGTTTGCCGGGATGACCTCTGCCAGTGCCCATTACGGGCGCTTCGGCGTATCAGGTGACCTTCAGTATGTGGTCACCCGTGACAGTACGGATCGCCTCGCCCCGCTTTACGGTCGCGCCAGGGTGACGACCAAGAGCTTCATCGGCACCCTTCTCGGCGACTACAAGGTGATCACCAACGATCGTTTGGATCTCATCGCCTCCGCCGGCGCACGGCTTTATTCGGTGGACATTGAAACCGAGCTTACCCCAGATCTCCTGCGCGGGCGCAGGGCCAGTGGCGGCGACACATGGGTCGACCCGTTTTTTGGCCTGCGCGCCAATGTTGCCATCACACCGAAGATCTTCACCAACGGCTGGGCCTATGTGGGCGGCTTCGGCGTCGGCTCAGACTTTTCCGCCGATCTTTACGGGGGGCTCGGCTACCGCTTCACCGACCATATCTCCGCCACCGCCGGCTACCGTTGGCTGCGCGTGGACCGCGACATCGGCAGTTTCATCTATGATGTGACACAGCAGGGTGTGATGGCCGGCGTTTTGGTGGAGTTCTAAACCACGACGCTCTTGGTTGAAGGCAGGGGTCGCTTTCCCATTCTCACCTCGAGACGCCGACGGGCGGGGCGTCCTCTGGAGAGAGCGACATGGGCGATTGGGCGCTTACCGAAAATCATCAGACCCAAGCCGGCCGTGTCGCCGCGGGGCGGACAGGAGAAGGGCCCGATCTCGTTCTTGCCCATGGCTGGCCTTGGTCCTCCTTCTCCTGGCATCGTGTCATCCCGGCTTTGTCCAAAGGTTTTCGTGTTCACTGGTACGATATGCCGGGCTATGGCAGGTCAGAGAAGCGGCCAGATCAAGCAACCTCGCTAGACGTGCAAGGTCTGATCTTCGCCGAGATGATGGACCACTGGGGCCTGTCGCGGCCGTCCGTCATCGCTCACGATTTTGGCGGGGCCACAACGCTCCGTGCGCATTTGCTCCATGACGTCGATTTTGAGCGGTATGTTCTGATGAACGTCGTTGCCATGCGACCTTGGGGTTCGGACTTTTTCGATCACGTCGCAAGACACGTGGACGCGTTTCAAGGTTTGCCGCCGCACATCCACCGAGCGCTGGTGGAGGCTTACATCCGCGGCGCACTCATCACAGATCTTGACGCTGAAGATCTTGAAAATCTGATCGCCCCTTGGCTGAGCGAAGATGGCGCGCAGAGCTTTTACAGGCAGTTCGCACAAGCCGATGAGAGGTATACGGCACAGGTTGAGCCGATGTTCGGCGATGTGCGCTGTCCCACGAAGATCATCTGGGGCGAAGACGACCCGTGGATCCCCCTGGCCCGCGCCAAAGACCTGCACGCCCTCATGCCGAATGCAGCGTTCGCCACCATTCCCGGTGTTGGCCACATGCCGCAGTTGGAAGCGCCAGGCCCACTGCTGCCAGAACTGCAAGGTTTTCTGCGCGTCTCTTCGAGCGCCTGACGGCCGCCGATCGGCGACATTTGGAGCATCGGCCTTTCAGCCAAAAGGTTGACGGCCGCCACCGCCGTGCGCTCTTTGCGGCCAACAAGGCCATACCCCTCACGCGCGCTGAGGCAGGTGGAGGGCAGGCCGGATTTTCTCGATCGACGGAGGTCGCCCATGACGGACCCTGTACGCGCGCGATTGGCGCAAGAGCGCGGGGCAATCCTCGATCGCTTGAAGGCATTGGTGAGCATCCCGTCCGTCAGCACCGACCCGGCCTATGGCGAGAGCATGGAGGCCGCGCGCCAATTCCTCATGGCGCGTTTGAATGAGATGGGGTTTTCCGGCGTCACCACCATCGGGGAGGGGGCGCGCCCTGCGGTCTACGGCGAGTGGCTGGGGGCGCCCGGCAAACCGACGCTCCTCGTCTATGGCCACTACGATGTGCAGCCGCCCGATCCCATCGACCGCTGGCACACCCCACCCTTCGAGCCTGTGGAGAAAAACGGCCGCCTTTACGCCCGCGGCGCCTCCGACGACAAAGGCCCGTCACTGCTCGCGCTTGAGACGCTGGGTGCCTTCATTGTCGTGGAGGGCGGCCTGCCGGTCAATATCAAGATCCTGCTGGAAGGGGAGGAGGAAATGGGCAGTCCCGACCTTGCCTCACTCTGCCGGCAGCATGCCGACCGGCTCAAGGCGGATGCGGCCCTTTCGGCCGATGGTGGGCGCTGGCGTGCCGATCTTCCCACAATCAACGTCGCTGCGCGCGGCAATGCAGGCTTTGAACTTTATGTGCGCACCGCCACGAAGGACGTACATTCCGGTCGGTTCGGCGGTGCCATACCCAACGCGCTTCACGTCATGGCAACGCTCATCGCCTCGCTGCGCGACCCTGACGGCGGCATTGTCGTCGATGGGTTTTTCGATGGCGCGACCGACCCCGGTCCGGCCGAGGCGGAGGAACTCGCCGCGATCCCTTTCCAGGAGCAAAGCTTTTTTGGCGAGCTTGAAACGGTGCCCATGGGCGAGCCTGGATACACCACTCTGGAGCGGCTGTGGCTACGCCCGACCCTTGAATTGAACGGCATGTGGGGTGGTTATACAGGCGCCGGCAGCAAGACCGTCATTCCTCACGAGGCCCACGCCAAGTTCACCATGCGCCTCGTCGCTGGACAGGATCCCACACGCATCCAACAGGCTGTGACCCGACACCTTGAAACCCACACCCCGCCCGGCGTCACCATGCAGATCAGGGACCCTCGCGGCTGGTGCTCAGCCTATGCGCTAGATCCCGCCCATCCTTTGCTGGCGGCAGCCGAGGCGGCCCTGACGGAAACCTATGGCCGCGTGCCTCTGCGGGTCCGCATGGGCGCAACTCTCCCAATGACCGATGTGCTTGCCAATACCCTCGGCATTGCCACCGTGATGTTTTCGTTCGCCACATCCGACGAAGACTATCATGCCCCCAACGAGTTTTTCCGCCTCTCCTCCCTGGATGAAGGTTTCGACGCCTGGGTGCGTGTTCTGCGCCGTGTCGGGGAACAGTCACCGGAGGACTACGCACCGTTCAGTCGCGACGGGACTTCAAACCCATGATCACGTCCTTCGGCGGCCCAGTGGGCGCGATAGTTTGAAGCTGTCGTCGGCGCCCTTTGGCTCCACCAGGTAAACGCCCCCAAGCACGAGGGCAAGGCCGATCCAGGCCGTCGGGGACAGAGCCTCGTTCAACAAAAGCATGCCCCAGACAATGCCCGCGATGGTCATGGAGTAGGCGCTCTGGCTGGCGAAAACGGCCCCTGTGGTGGTGAGAAGATGGAACGCGAGGAGCACCGAAATGGCGCCCACCAGCCCCATCAACACCACGATGACCTCAAGCCGACCGAAGCCGGAGCCGATTGCGATTGTCTGTCCCGACACAAGTGCGACAACGGCAAGGACAATGGCCGACAGCCCCATCATCAAGCCGACAGCAAAGTACATGTCGAGGTCGTCAGGCCGGCGCGCAGCAATCAAGATGCTCTCAAGCGCGAACAGGAAGGGCAGGATGAGCGCAACGAGGAGCCATGGCCCGTCGCTGCCCGACAGGTCGCCCCGCGTCAGGAGCACCAGGAGGACGCCGCTGAGGCCCAACAGAAGGCCAGCAGAACGACGAATGCTGATCGCCTCAAGCTTCATGGCTGCCGCAAATACAAACACCATGAAGCCTTGTGTCGTGACGACCAGGGAGAGCATTGCCGCTTCCACATGTTCGGTGACCCAAAACGTCACCATTCTTTGCAGAACGCCGGCGATGATCGCCCATACCAAGATGAAGCGCAGATGCGTGAAAGAGATCTTCATCCAACTGCCGCGATAGGCCGCAAAGGAGAGGCAGACCACCGCCGAGACCGCGTTGACCCAAATGCCAAGAGCGATGGGATTGGAGCCGAGCCCTGCTGAAAGGCGCGCCAGGGCCGGCAACAGCCCCCACGCCGCACCCACAGCAAGGACCAGGATGGCGCCCTGAAGGGTGCGGATGTTGCGCCGCAGCCGCTTCTCACGATCGTAGATCTCTTCTGCCATGCCGCGGAAGACGGCGGCAAAGCGGCCCAGCGCATCGTCCCTGTCGGCTATGTCGTCAATGTCCAGCTTGCCAGGGCCGAAGTCACCCGATTCCAACTGCTCGGCGGCGTCGATCAGACGGTCCACGCGGCGCATGTGCTCACGCTCAGTGTCGCGAAACCGCTTCTTCTGTAACGAGGCGCCGAGCCGTGCGTGCAGAAACACGGGGTCGAACGTCTTGGGCAAGAAGTCTTCCGCACCAAGTTCGATGGCGCGCACAACGCTCTCGATTTCTTCATCCAGCGCCGACACCACAATCACCGGGATGTCGCGCAGGTCAGGATCGGCCTTCATGGCGTCGAGGACCCCGAAACCATCAAGGCCCGGCATGACGATGTCGAGGAGGACGGCATCGAAAGGGCTCTCGCGCAGTTTGGCAAGGCCATCCTCGCCGTCCTGCGCCGTCTCGGTCGTGTGGCCGAGCCGTTTCACCGCAAGGGCCAACTTCTTACGGTTTGTGCTGTTGTCGTCGACGATCAGGACGCGGGCAGGATCATCCGCGCCCACCGCCGCATTTCCTGTGACGGGACTATGCAAACAACGCCTCGACGTCGAGCGCGGCGAGCGCGGTCCGGCTGACCCGTTCCGCCTCGGCAATGGCGTGCACCTGGGCGGCGGCGTCATCCACCGGCCCCGCTTTTAGGTCCAGCTCCAATCCGCCGGCGCGCTCGGCAAGGTCTGTGGCCCCAAAATCCTTGGCATTGCCCTTCAAGGTGTGGGCGTGGCGGCGCAGGGCTTCAATGTCACTGGTCTCCAACGCCGCCGTCATCTGTGCCACGAGCTTTGGCGCTTCGGACACGAAATCGTCGATCAGTTCTTGCAAATCCTCCGTTTCGCCACCGATCATCTTTAAAAGTTTGCCCAGCGCATCGGTGTCAATCGTCGATGTCTCACGCATTCTACGCACGGGCCTCCTCATTCACGGTGCTGCGGTTGGCCGCAACGCTCTCAAGGACACCGGACAGAGCGTCGATGTCGATGGGCTTGGAGAGATACCCGTCCATGCCTGATGTCAGATAGCGCTCTCGCTCCGCGGCCATGGCGTTGGCCGTCAACGCGACAATGAACGGGCGCGCCTCCGGCCCCAGCTCTTCGGTGATCTTTTGGGTTGCCGCGATCCCGTCCATGTCGGGCATTTCAATGTCCATCAAGACGACGTCGTAATCGCGGTTTTTGCAGGCGGCCACCGCCTCGTATCCGCCGTCGACAATGTCCGGCTCATAGCCCAGCCGCTTCAATATCTTGCGTCCCACCTTACGGTTGATGGTGTTGTCGTCCACCAGAAGGATGGCGAGGCGATCTTTCTCGGCGAGCCCTTCTTTGTCAGGCCCGAGCGTTGGCACGGCCTGGTTGTCGTCGAGGGACGGGGCGGATCTTTCCGACAACGCCGCCGCCATGGCGCTGAGGAGTTGTCCTGCCTTGGCGGGTTTGGACAACACCGCCTCAAAGCCGATGGCGTCGATCTCCTGGCGGAAGTCAGCGTCGAGAAGCGCGATGGAGGTGAACAAGATCATCGGCGGTGTTTGGGTGGCCTGCCGCGCGGACTGGATGGCCTGTGCCAGCTCCGTCCCGGTCATTTTCGGCATCTTGTAGTCGATGATGGCAATGTCGTAGGCACCGCCTTCGTTCACCCACTCCAGCGCTTCAACGGGACCGCCGAAGGTCTTGCAGGTCATGCCCCAGCTGTGGAGCCGCTCTTCCAAAATGTGCCGGTTGGTGCGGTTGTCGTCCACGACCAAAGCCTGGCGACCCTTCAGGAGGTCACGCCGCCGCTCTTCCTGACCGGCCTGAGGCAACCCGCACGGAATGACCGGTATGGTGAAGGAGAAGGTCGTCCCCTGGCCGACCTTGCTCTCCACCATGATCTCGCCGCCCATCAACTCTACCAGGCGCTTGGTGATCACAAGGCCGAGCCCCGTGCCACCATAGCGGCGCGTCGTGGAGGCATCCACCTGGCTGAAGGACTTGAAAAGCCGATCCATACGGTCCTCGGGAATGCCGATCCCCGTGTCCGTCACCGACACCTTCAACAGAACGGTGCCGTCGGCGCGGGCCCCTTTTGCGGTCTCAGCGCCAAGGACGATTTCCCCGTGCTCGGTGAACTTTGCCGCGTTGTTCAACAGATTGAGGAGTATCTGCTTCAGCCGCACCTGATCGCCGATAATGCCTGCCGGCACATCGCCACCGATGCGACAGGCAAGCTCGAGCCCCTTCTCGGCCACCTTTGGCGCCACAAGCTCTGCCGTGGTCTCGAACACATCGGTGAGGTTGACCTCGGCCTTTTCCAGTTCGAGGGCGCCGGCCTCCACCTTCGAGAAGTCCAGAATGTCGTTGATGATCGCAAGCAACGTCTCAGCGGCCTGAACAATGGTGGTGGAGCAGTCGCGCTGCTCGGCGTCCAGCTCAGTGGCATTCAAAAGTGTCGACATGCCGATGATGCCGTTCAAAGGCGTGCGGATCTCATGGCTCATGGTGGCTAGGAACGCGCTCTTGGCCTCGTTTGCCGCCTCAGCGGTCTCTTTCGCGGACCTGAGCTCATCGGAGATGCGTTTCAGCTCGGTGATGTCGGTGTGAACGGCGACCGTGCCGCCTTCCTCGGTCCTACGGTTGGAGACGCGGATCCAATACCCGCCCGCGAGCTCTTGCAGGTAAGGCGCATCGGCCATCCTGTGGTGCAGGATGTGTCGTTCCACGAGCGCGTCAGGCATCTCCGCTTCGACGGGGATCTGGCCTGAGTCCACGGCACGCCGTGCAATGTCTGAGAACAACGCGCCGGGCACCAGCCGCTCGCCACTGGCGCCAGCGATAATGTCGTTGTAGCGCGTGTTGGCGACCACCAGGCGGTCGTTGCGGTCATAAAGGGCAAAACCGTCGGAGATGCTCTCAATGGCGTCCGCCAGCTGGCTTTGCGCCCGCCGCGCCTGATCGGTGGCTTTCGCAAGCTCTTGGGTGCGCTCATCAACACGGGCCTCAAGCTCATCGCGCGCTGCCATGAGCTCGGACTCAGAGCGATCCTGCCGCTCCTGCATTTCGTTGAAGGCTGCCACGACGACGCCGATCTCATCGTTGCTACGCCAGTTGACCGCCACACGCTGACCGGTGTCGTGGGCACGGTTGATGGACTCAAGCAACAATGCGAGGGGCCGGCCGATGGTTTGGCGGTTGGCAATCAGCGTTGCGCTTGTAACCGCAAGAAGCAGGATCGAGGCCAGCACCAAGGCAAGCCACATGCGCTCGCGCGCTTGCACCTGAAGTTTGGCATCGGTCAGTGTGAGGGAAAGGGCGCCGATCTCTTCCTGGTCATTGCCGGTTCCGTAAAAGATCGGTTGTCTTGCTGTGAGCCGGGAGCTTGCCATCGCCTCAACGTCGCCGACCTGTGCGACCGTCCCGCCACGCTCGTCGGTCACCGTGGCAGCAAGGACGTCGGGGTCGGTCATTAACGCGGCGAGAATCAGCTTGATTTGCCCGTCGGCGACGTTCCAAAGGGATTCAGCAACAACCGCGCTTTGAATGGCGCTCAGTTTTTCAAGCTTCGCGCGCAGTTCGTTTTCTGCAGCGCTGCGGGTGTTGGCCTCGAAAAAGGCAAACACCACCACCGTCGAAATCAGGACGAGGGGGATGACAAACGCAAGGAATTTCGCCTGCAGTGATCGGAACCTGAGCCAGCGCGGCCGGCGCGACCCTTTGTGTGGCGCCGGCCTGCCTAAGGAGACGTCGGGCGAAGGCGCCGCTTTTGGAGAACCCGCCACGTCAGTTGAAGGCCTCTTCAAAGTACTTTTCGACGACGGCATCCACATCGATGGTTTTGATCGCTTGGTTCAACTCTTGCCTCAACCCCTCAGCCGTATTGTTTTCGTTGAAGCAGAGGTAGAGCGTTTTTTCCTCCAGTGGCTTGGCGTTGAACTGAAGGCGATCGCGGGCGTCTTTCAATTCAGGGTCAGTGGCCAGAAGATAGGACAGCACCGTGCGATCGATGACGGCTGCATCAACCCGCCCTCGCATCAGCTTTTTCAGGTTGGTGACGTCATCCTTTGCAGGGATTGCGCGGATCCATCCGGTGCCGGCCTTGGCGTCAAACTCGTCCGTGTTGGAATAGCCGAGCACTGTACCGATCTTCAGCTTCTGCTCGCCAATCTCATCAAGGCTTTCCCAGGAAAGGGGCCGATCGACGTCCTCTGCAAATCCCAGTGGGCCCGTTCCAAGCGGCTCGGACGGCGTAAACCCTTCCGCGTGCCGGCAGTGATAGCCAGGGTAGTAGGCGATAACGGACTCATCACCGTTTTTCGCCATGGCAATCGCCCGTTTCCAAGGCCGGTAGACAACGTCGATGTCGTATCCCGCTGCCGCGAATGCTTGGCGCAACACCTCGGTGGTCGCGCCGCCTGCGGGCATGTTCTCACCGGTATAGGGAGGCCATTCGAGTGTGGTCACCCGAATGGTTTTGTCCGCGGCATTGGCAGGAGGCGGCGGCAACACCGCACAAATGCCCATCGCCAGCGCCAAAGCCCAAAATCGCAATCGCGTCACTCCTTCGCCCCCCATTGCCTCACAATGACAATCGAATTGACGAAGTTAGAACATAAACTGCCGCGTTCGTCATCCTGAGCCCGTGCGTATAATTTGATTAAATCGTGAGCAGCCACCTGGAGTAGATCCCAATTGCCCGGTTGCCTGCGTGTGGGACACCAACTGGTCGCGGGACGATGTATGAATGCCGACAATCCGTTAGATCGATCTGCCACGATTACCTACCGCAAGAATGCGGCACTGACGTCGTAGCCTGCGGACGTCGGCAATAAATCATAAGTGTTCGTAGACCGATACTTTGCAACACTTGAGGTCCATATGGTGGGGGCGGTTCGGGATTGGCGTTGCGTGCAGGCGTGTTGCTGGGCTGTTGGCCGACTGCTCGGCCTCACGGCACACCGCTATGCATCCGGCACCCATGGGAGGGCGGCCGGGTGCCTTGCCGTCGTGACCCTTTTGGTGCCGGCGACGGAGAGGTAGCTCTCGCGATGGTACTGTCGACCATTTGGACCAGACGTGCTCTCTCTGGTTGCGGCGAGACGATCAACTGTGTCGTTCGAGATACCGGTTTTGCCGAGGCGCGAGACGCATCGCCATACCGTGGTTCAGCGGACGAACGGGTCTGCCAAAGTGCGCAAGGAATTGTTGTTGACGATGCAATAGGGCGTCACCTCCACGACGTACCGGTCGACGCGCTCTGTGTCGCCGTGTGCGGATCATGCGTCCCGAAGGGCCGTCAGAAGCAGTCGCCAATCCGTTCTATTCCAGAAGATTAGAGCATCCTGCCTGCATCCGTATCGACGTATGATAATCTAGGGGCGAGATTTTCTATATGCTCTGTACTGAGAAGCTCTAAGCTCCCCTGTGAGACAGGGGCATGGCGGCGATAGTTATATTGGCCACAACCGACGTATTGGTGGGCGGCGGCTAGAGGACGGCGCTCATGCCCGGCGTAGAGCAACCTGAGACAGCCATCGGGGCTTTTCATCATCTGATGGGCTCTTCCACGGGGAGAACGACACGTTCCCAACGTGCTTGGGGCCGTCCTATTCGCGGTTGGATCACTCTTGTCAAAACTTGTTACAAATTTCGCCTCGATTCCTAATTAAAGAAATCTTCGTTGCCGATCATATACATCTTATCGATAGCAGATATTGCGATTATTTCACTCTCAGAATAGTCGGATTATCAGGAAATATACATGTCAATGCCAATGAAAAGTTAGTATTTATCGAAGACGGTCGCCATATTATTGATAACATAGTGTCAAAACCGCCCATGGTCTTTGCCGAGTCTTCCGCTTTTGAATTGGATGTGCAGGACGGCGAAGCGGATACATCTCCCGTTTACGGAACCGGCCTCTTCGAAGGGGCACTCCATGACGATGGCGATCCACATCTTGCTGTGTTGAATGTGGACGATCACGGCGATCTCCCGCAGACGAGTGCCCTTGCCAAGGTAGACGAAAGCTGGGCGAGCGCGGGAACGACGCTGGACTCGTACACGAATAATGTGCTGCGCGAGTACAAGTTTATGTCACGAGGCGCGTATGAGATGGGCGACGCGCACTCCCAGTTCGAGGGCTTCTCGCACGTGTTCGGCGGCTCGGGGAACGACCTCTTTGTCGTTTTCAAGGGGTGGACCGAGGTGGAAGGAAACTCAGGCATCGACACCTTCGTGCTCGACGGAGGTACGATGCACGTTGAGGATTACGAGCACGGAAAAACAGTCTTCATTGATCACAAAGCTATTAGTATTCTTAAATATCTGCGATGGAAAATGATTAGTCTTAGTCTAAAAGCGGCAACGCAGGAATCGCCGCCCAAAGATCGACAAGAGAAATACTGATGACGATTAAGGATGATCTCATCTATGCTGTTGGCCTTTAAATTGGAACTGCCGATTGGGTCGAGGTCGTGTCGCGGCGGTTGCAATTGTTTTGTCGGATGAGGAGAGGCGCGAGCTTTAGGGGCTGACGGGCCGGCACAGGACCCGGCCCGCCGCGCCAGGATCGTGCTGGCCGCGGCCGAGGGCTTGCAGAACAAAGAAGTCGTCGAGCGGCTCGGGATCGACGCGAACACTGTGAGCCCGTGGCGCCGCCGGTTCGCGCAGCGGCGCTGCGTAGGCCTTTGTGACGAGCCATGTTTGGGCGTGTCGCGCACGATCGGTGATGAGACGATCCACAGGACGCTGGAGACCCCGCCCAACGCCACCCACCGGCCGCTGCAATCGATGGCCTGCGCAAAGGGCTATGCGCCATCCACGATCCACCGCATCTGGAAAGCCTTTTCGATCCAGCCCCACCGCAGCGAGACCTTCAAGCCGTCCACCGATCCCTTGTTCGTGGACAAGGTGCGCGACATCGTCGGCCTCTACCTGGCGCCGCCGGAGCGGGCGCTGGTCTTGTGAGTGGACGAGAAGAGCCAGATCCAGGCCCTCGACCGTTCACAACCCCCGTTGCCGATGCGCCCTGGTGGGCCGGAGCGCCGCACCCATGACTGCAAGCGCCACGGCACCACCTCGCTGTTTGCCGCGCAGGGCATTGCGACGGGCAAGGTCATCGGCAAATGCTATGAGCGCCACCGCGCCAAAGAGTTCTTGAGCTTTTTGCGCGAGATCGACCGCGCCGTGCCAAGCGACCTCGATATTCATCTCGTGATGGACAAATATGCCAACCACAAGACCTCTGCCATTCGTGCCTTCCTCGCAAAATGGCCGCACTGGCACGTCCATCTGACGCCCACAGGCGCCTCCTTGATAAACCAGGTCGAGCGCTTCTTCGCCGATCTCACGGAGCGCAGATCCGACGAGACGCCCATCGCTCCACGCAAGAGCTGAAAGCGACTATCGAGGCCTACATCGCCACGATCAACGCCGACCCATAACCGTTCCGCTGGACCAAGTCCCCGATGACATCCTCGCGGCCGTGCAACGCTTTTAGTTTGCGCACCATCGACACCGCAAAGAAGCAGATCGAGCTAACTTAGGAATCGGGACGCTAGCGCGCTTCGCATTCAATCTGGGTCATATCCGGCTGCGGCGAAGTAGTTTTGCGCCTCCCGCGGTGTGAGGAGATCGATGATCTCGCCGATGCGGTCCCACAGGCCGGCGGCGGTGCGCTCGGCGGCCTTGCGCAGGAGCGCTTTGATTTTGGCGAGCGCCATTTCGGTTGATGGTGTGGATGGCTCCTGCTCCCGGCGACGCGATGCGCCAAAGTTGGGATGTCCTTGTCCCGAGCAAAGGAGCCATCCATGTCAACGTTTTGCACAGTCGGCGTTGATCTCGCCAAGAATGTCATTCAGATCCACGGTGTCGATGAGGGCGGGAAGACCGTGGTGCGCCGCCAGCTTCGGCGGAGCCAGTTCCTTGCGTTCTTCGAAGGACGGTCTCGCTGTCTGATCGGCATGGAAGCCTGCTCCGGCGCCCATCACTGGGGCCGGCAGTTGCAGGAGATGGGTCACGAGATCCGGCTCATGCCGCCATCCTACGTGAAGCCCTATGTCAAGCGCGGAAAGACGGACGCGGCCGACGCTGCAGCGATCTGCGAGGCGGTGACGCGGCCCTCGATGCGGTTCGTTCCCGTGAAGAGCGAAGCGGGCTCAGCGGCTCTCGTTCTGCACCGGGCGCGGGATTTCCTCGTCGGGCAGGTCACACAAACCGGCAATGCGATCCGCGCCCATATGGCCGAGTTCGGGATTGTCACGGCGAAAGGATCGAAGCGCGTCGCGGATCTTGCAAAGGAGCTCGATATCTTGCCGGAGGCGGCCCGTCTGCCGCTCCGGGTGCTGTTCGATCAGCTTGCTGAGACGCACGGCAGGATCGATCGGCTGACCGAGGAGATTGAGCAGGTGCATCGCCAGAACGACGTGAGCCTGCGACTTGCATCGATCCCCGGCGTGGGCGTTTTGAGTGCAACCGCGATCGCTGCGACGACGCCGGATGTCAGCAACTTCTCCTCGGCACGGGACTACGCCGCCTGGCTCGGGCTGACGCCGAAGCAGCACTCGACCGGCGGTAAGCCGCGCAGTGGCGGCATCTGGAAGATGGGCAACCGCTACATTCGACGGCTGCTGTATCTCGGCGCCATGTCTCAGATCATGGTTCGCCGAAGGCTGCGACATCCGGGAGCGGACTGGCTGGCGCACAAACTGGCGACCAAGGAGACCAGGGTCGTTGCGATCGCGCTCGCAAACCGCATGGCACGGACGATCTACGCGCTTCTGCGTGACGGCACGAGCTACAGGCGGCCGATCTCGGCAGTATGATCCGGCCTGGAGCGGTCTGAAGGAATGGTGAGGCGCAACGTGAGGTGATGGCGAACGGACGGAGAGGACGAAGAAGGGACACCCCGGTGAATCCGAAGCGTCTTTAAGCGTGTTCGATTGAGTGGGACCCGAACTCCAGCGGACATTCATCATGGTGCGCAGAATATCGTCTGCACAAAGACGCCGAATACATGGCCGCAGCCGACCAGTTCGACAAACGCTCACAAACCCCTTGCCACGCAGGAGCCATCCATACATGGAATGAGGTCGGGGCTGTAGGGGGGAAGGAAGACGAGCCTGGCACCCCTCGCCTCAATGAACTCACGGACCGGGCGGCCCTGGTGGCTGTCGAGTCTGTGATGACGACGTCACCCTCGGTGAGTATGGGCGCCAGGAAGGTTTGGCCGTAGGCCTGGAACGAGCGCCCGTTGATGGCGCGGTCCAGCACCATCGGCGCCACGATCCCCTTCAGCGATAGCCCGGCAACCAGCGTCGTGGTCTTCCGGTGACCGTGCGGCAGGGCAACGCGCGGCCGCTCGCCTCGTGGGCACCGGCCGTGCGTGCGGGCCATCTTGATGGAAGCCCAGGTCTCGTCGACCAAGATCAGCCGCTCGGAGTCGAACTCGCCCTGGCCGTCGAACCATGCGCGCCGTTTGGCACGGACGTCCGCGCGGTCCTGCTCCCTCGCGTGGCCGGATTTTTCTTGCGCGACACACCGTGCCGGCGGAAGAAGCACGACAAGGCCGAGATCGAGACTGTGCCGCCGGTCTCGGCGAGCCGGGCTTTCAGCTCCGTCAGCGTGATGTCGCCGGCCTTCTCCAGGATCGCCAGGATCGGCTCGGCGTGGGCCTGCGTGACACGGGACCAACGGTCGCCCCCTTGAGGCTCGGGCCGGCACGAGCCGGTGCGGCGCCATTCCTCGTGCCAGCGGATCGCGGTGGACGGCGCAACGTCATACCGCGCCGCGGCCTGGCGGCAGGACAGTCCGCCGTCAGTGGCGTGCACCACGCGAAGCCGGAGATCGTGAGGCAGCAGCTTGGGCATCAGGGCTGGCTCGATGCGCCAGCCACGATCGTGAACCAGAAACAATCTGATTCGGGAACCCCCATCCGATCCGTCTGAGCCCGAACTGCTCCAGGGTGTTATGAGCCGGCCTGACTGGACCCAAGACTGCCTGCATCGGCTGAAGGGCGTGTCAGGAGTCGCGCTCTACCGCCGGGTCGGCGTGTCGGCCAATGTCGCTTCCATTCTGCGGCCGGCGCGGATCAGCTCGCGCACATAGTAGTCGCGGTTGCGCTTGTAGCGTTGGGTGGGACTGGGGATCGACACCATCAACGGCAGGCCCATGGTGTCGGCAATGGCGATGCCGACTGCGGAGATGTCGGGCGAGTGCTCTTCCTCGTCGGATGCGTGGCCCTCTTCGCGGGCGGTGTCGATGGTGGCCCAAAAAGCGGGCCGGTTGGTGAGTGGCCAGGCACGAAATTGGCGAAGGCTCTCGGTGAGGGCGTGCTCCGCGTCCGAGCGCGGCAGTCGTGCCAGAAGCGCTTTGCCCGGCGCGGTCACGTGCAGGGGGAAACGCTCTCCCACGGCCGACTGTGCCACCAGCCTCTGCCGTCCCACCACCTGGTCCACGAACACAGCCGCCCCGCCTTGCAGGATCGATACGTCCACCGTTTCGCGCAGGCGTTGGGAGAGTTCGCGCACGATGGGCCTGATGAGGTCGGCCCCATGGTGGCCCGCCGCTGCCGACAGTTTGATGAGCGAGGGGCCAAGCCGCACACCGCCACGCGCTGAGGCCGGCATCAAAAACCCTTCCGCCTTCAACGCGTTGACCAGACGTTGGACGGAGGCACGCGGCAGATCCAGCGCCGCGCCCAGTTCAGCAAGGCTCATCCCCTCGCTCTCACGCTCCAGTGCGCGCAGGACTGCCGCCGCCCGCGCGATGGTTTGAATACCGGCTGCATCCTTGTCCTGTGCCATTCGCCCTCCAGTGTATCGACGGGCGATACAGTAACGCCTGCGCCCGGACGCCACCACCGTCATCGCCGCCTGCCGCAGCGGCAGAATTGTTGAGCCATGCCGGGGAGATAGCTCTCGTCTTCTAGTGCCCCGCCACGCGCGCCCCGTTATTGGACGCGGGAGGCGTTGACAAAGGCAAGAGCCGCTCTTCAGGCTTTCGGGCAAGGAAGAAACAAATATTCGATCGGGAGGTGGCGTATGTCGATCACCGTTCGCGGTATCGCGTTCCAATCCAATACTGATAATGCGATGGGATTGCGCTTCTACAATCTCAGCCACCGCTACGGCTTTCAAGCGCCGAACTGGCCGTACTTCCCCGATGTGAAGATCGAGCGCACCCATTACATGGCAAAGTCAGGCGTTCTCAGCCAAACGCTGACGACGACCATGCACTGCACCACCCACATCGATGCGCCGGCCCATGTGGTGGCGGGCACTCCCTTTATCGATGAGGTGCCTTTGCCGCACTTCTTCGGCTCGGGCCTTGTGGTGCCGATCCCCAAGACAAAGTGGGAGCCCATCACCGCCGATGATCTTGAGGCCGCCTGCGGCCACGCCATCCGGCCCCATGATGTGCTCATCATCAACACCGGCTGGCACCACCAGTATGATGATGGCGATTACTTTCCCTACTGCCCGGGGCTCGTGAAGTCGGCCGGTGAGTGGATGGTGGACAAGCAAATCAAAGTCGTCGGCCATGACACGCAAGCCAACGACCATCCTCTCGCGACCGCCATCGGCCCCCACCGCAACGGCCCCCTCCTGCCGCACCTTGAGGCGGAGTATCGGGACTGGTCGGGTGGGCGCGGCTGGGAGGAGGATCATCCCGAGTGGGAGCCGGTCCACAGGACCCTCTTCACCCACGGCATTTTGGGCATCGAGAATGTGGGCGGTGACCTTGACGCCGTCACAGGCAAGCGCTGCACCTTCGCCTTCTTTCCCTGGAATTGGGACAGGGGGGATGGCTGCATCATCCGCCTGGTGGCCATCACCGATCCCGCCCAAGCCTACAGGATCGAAACGGGCGAGGCGTTCTGATGCTCACCAAGCGCTTCAGTGAGGCACGGCCCTATGAAGCGCCCAACCACCGCGACGTGGTGGGGCTAAGGCTCCAGGGCCATGAGCCGGGCGGGCCGCAAAACCAGTGGGTGGGGCTTTCCCAGTTCCTGCCTGGCGGTGGGGCGGGGCCCGATGCGACCCCGTTCGAGAAGGTCTACGTCGTCCTCGAAGGCGAAATGACGGTGCGGGCGGGCGGCAAGGAGAGCGTCCTTCGCCGCTACGATTCGTGCACCATTCCCGCCGGCGAAGAGCGCACCATCGAAAACCGCGCCAACCACGTGTGCACCATGCTTGTGGTCATGCCCTACCCGCCGGCAATCCCATGAACACGTCGGGCCTTTTCGACATTGCCGGCAAGTCAGCCCTTGTGGCCGGGGCCTCGGGCTCTTTCGGCACGGTGGCAGCCCGCGCCCTTGCCGGCGCCGGCTGCAACCTCACCCTTGCGGCCGGCAAGGCCGAAGCGCTAAGCGCCATTGCGGCAGAATGCGAGGCCCTTGGTGCCAGCGTCACCACGGTCAACCGCAGGCCACAGGATGAGGCCTCGGCCAACGCCATCGTTGCGGCCGCTGTCCAGGCCCATGGTGCCATCGACATTCTTGTGGTCGCCTCCGGCATGAACGCAGTGGCGGCCATCGAAGACATGGCGCCCGACACGTTCAGCACGGTGATGGATGCCAACGTCACCCAATCCTGGCTCCTGGCGCGGGCGGCAACGGGACCCATGAAGGCGCAAGGGTCGGGCAAGATCGTGCTTGTGTCGTCCGCCCGCGGATTGCTGGGGCACCCTGCCGGCTACACCGCCTACTGCGCCTCCAAGGCGGCCGTGGACGGGATCACCAAGGCGCTCGGGTGCGAACTTGGCGCAACGGGCATCACCGTGAACGCCATCGCACCGACGGTCTTCCGCTCGCCCATCACCGAATGGATGTTTGCCGAGGACGACCGGGCAAAGGGCGTCAGAGACGGCTTCCTCGCCCGCGTCCCTAAAGGTCGGCTCGGCGAGCCTGAAGACCTAGCAGGGCCCCTGCTCTTCCTCGCCTCCAAGGCGTCGGACTTTTACACCGGGCATATTCTTTATGCCGACGGCGGCTATACGGCAGGCTGAGATGGTGGAAAGGGTCGCCATCCTCGGGGCAGGCTTGATGGGAAGCGCCATCGCCACCGTCTTCGCCGCGGGTGGGCACACCGTCACCGTCCACGATCCGGTGGCCGAAAGCCTCGACGCGCTCCCCACCAAGGTGCGCCAAGCCTGTGCCGACGTGGGGGGTGACGCCGAGGCTGCGTTGGCCGCCATCACCCCCTGTACCGCGCTTGCCGAGGCTGTCGCACAGGCGGACCTTGTGATTGAGGCCGTACCGGAAAAGCTGGCGTTGAAGCAGGCGGTTTTTGCAAAGGTGGAAGCGGCGGCGCGGCCGTCGTGCCTGTTTGCGTCCAACACATCAGTCCTTCCCATCACTGAGATCATGGGTGGGCTGAAGGAGCGAAGCCGCGCCCTCGGCACCCACTGGTGGAACCCGCCGCACATGATCCCCCTTGTGGAGGTGATTGCCACCGAATGGACCGCGCCGGCCGCCATCGACACCGTGATGGGCGTGCTCGGCGCCCTCGGCAAAGCCCCCGTGCGGGTCAACAAGGATGTGCCCGGCTTTATCGGCAACCGCCTGCAGCATGCCCTCTGGCGCGAGGCGATCAGCCTTGTGGAGACAGGCGTGTGCGATGCCGAAGCGGTCGACAAGGTGGTCAAGAAAAGCTTCGGACGACGCCTTGCCGTCCTCGGCCCTTTGGAGAACGCCGACCTCGTCGGCACCGACCTCACCCTCGACATTCACAGGACCGTCCTTGCCCACCTTGAGGCGCGGCCGGGCCCTTCGCCGCTGCTTGAGGCGCTTGTGGAGGAGGGCGCGCTCGGCATGAAAGCCGGGAAGGGCTTTCGCCGCTGGACGCCGCTGGAGAGCGAGGCCGTCCGCAAGCGCCTTGCAACGCACCTGTCCCGCTTGCCGCAGATCCTGGACGACTAAGACCAGAGCGCGAAACAGCGCCAACGACGCAACACTAGGGAGGACGATCATGAGCTTGACGCGCAGAGGGATGCTCGCTGGAACCGCAGGCGTCTTGGCCGCCCCCGCCTTATGGCGCCCCGGCAAGGCGTTCGCCCAAGGCCGGCCCATCAAAATCGGCCATGTGAGCCCGCGCACAGGGCCCCTTGCCGCCTTCGCTGAAGCCGACCCGTTCGTGCTCGCCGGCATCGACATTGCCACGGGCGGCACCGTGGACCGCAATGGCGAGACGGTGGCTTTTGAGATCATCTCGAAGGATTCCCAGTCCAACCCCAACCGCGCCGCTGAGGTGGCGGCCGAGCTGTTGTTGTCTGACGAGGTGGACCTTTTGGTCTCCGCCTCCACCCCCGATACCGTGAACCCCGTGTCGGACCAGGCCGAGGTGATGGAGGTCCCGTGCGTGACCACCGACTGCCCCTGGCAGCCTTACTTCTTCGGCCGCAATGGCGACCCTCAGGCAGGCTTTCAATACACCTACCACTTCTTCTGGGGCCTTGAGGACGTGATTGCCGCCTTCCTTGATCTGTGGGGCGGGTCTGGCGTGTCGAAAGTGGTGGGCGGCCTCTTCCCCAACGATGCGGACGGCAACGCCTGGGGCGATGCCGAGCGCGGCTTTCCACCAGCCCTGAAGGCTGCCGGCTACACCCTTGTGGACCCCGGCCGCTACCAGCCCATGACGGATGATTTCACCGCCCAAATCTCAGCCTTCAAGGAGGCGGGGGTGGAGATTGTCACCGGCAACATGATCCCGCCGGACTTTGCCACCTTCTGGTCCCAGTCCGCGCAGCAGGGGTTTCGGCCAAAGGTGGTGACCATCGGCAAGGCGCTTCTCTTCCCCTCGGTGGTGGACAGCCTTGGCGCGGCCGGCAACGGCCTGTCCACCGAGATCTGGTGGTCCCCCAACCACCCCTTCAATTCCTCGCTGACGGGCGCCAGTGCAGGCGAGATGTGCGCCGCTTACGAGGCCGACACCGGCCGGCCGTGGACGCAGCCCATCGGCTACAAGCACGCCCTGTTCGAGGTGGCGCTCAACGTTTTGGAGCGCGCAGAGGACATTGCCCCTGACGCCATCTTGGACAGCATCCTTGCCACCGACCTTGCCACCATCGTCGGCCCCGTGAAGTGGGGCGATGGACCTGTACCAAACGTGACGAAAACGCCTCTGGTCGCCGGTCAGTGGCAGGGTGGCGAGGATGGCTTCGACCTTGTGATCACCGCCAACGACACCGCCCCGCAGATTCCCAAAGGCGGCGACCTGACGCTGATCGGCTGACAGGTCGTGGCCCTCCTGTCGCTCACCGGTGTGTCGAAGCGCTTCGGCGCACTCGTGGTGGCTGACGACCTCTCCTTCACGGTGGAGGAGGGGGAGGCGCTGGGTGTGATCGGCCCCAACGGTGCCGGCAAGACGACCATGTTCAACCTCGTCTCAGGCGCGCTGAAGCCGAATGGCGGCACGTTGGCTTTCGATGGGCGTGATGTGACCGGTGTGCCTGCCGATGCGCGCTGCCGCCTTGGCATCGGCCGCACATTCCAGGTGCCTCACCCATTCGAGGGGATGACGGTGTTTGAAAACACCCTCGTCGGCGCGTTCTTCGGCGGCGGCAAGGGCGCCGAGGACCCCGAAGAGACTGCCTACGCGGCCCTGTCGCTGGCCGGCCTTGAGGCAAGGGCCAACCAGCTTGCCGGCGCTCTGCCTCTGCTTGAACGCAAGCGCCTTGAACTTGCCCGCGCCGTCGCCTCCTCCCCCAAACTCCTGCTGCTGGACGAGATTGCCGGCGGGCTGACGGATGCCGAGTGCGCCGCGCTCATCGCCTCCATCGGTGCGATCCGCGCCTCTGGCGTGTCCATTGTGTGGATCGAGCATGTGGTGCACGCGCTGATGGCGGTGGTGGACCGCCTCATCGTGCTCGACCAAGGCCGGCTCGTGGCCGAAGGGGCACCGCGCACGGTGATGGACTCCGACCTTGTGCGCGAGATCTACATGGGCAGCGACCCTGATGCCTGACCTCTTGGAGATCAGCGCCCTCGACGCCCACTATGGGGACTTTCAGGCCCTTTTCGGCGTCGACCTCACCCTTGTCAGTGGTGAGACGGTGGCGGTGATCGGCGCCAACGGTGCCGGCAAATCCACCTTGATGAAGTCCATTATGGGCCTTGTGAGAAATCGGGCCGACGCCATCCGCCTGCGCGGCACAGCCGTGGGGGACACGCCCGCCCACAAGCTTGCGGTGGAGGGCGTCAGCCTGGTGCCCGAAGGCCGGCGCCTATTCCGGTCCCTGTCGGTGGCGGAAAACCTTGTGATCGGCGGGCGGTTGAAGCGGCCCGGCCACTGGTCCCTCGACACGGTGTTCGCGCTGTTTCCCATCCTCAAAGAGCGTCGCAATGCACCGGCCGAAGCGCTGTCCGGCGGGCAGAGGCAGATGGTTGCCATCGGCCGTGCGCTAATGGCGAACCCCGACATCTTGATGATCGACGAGGCCTCCCTCGGCCTTGCCCCGACGGTGGTGAAGGACATCTACCGCGCGTTCCCCGCCATCCGCGCCGAGGGCACAGCGATCCTCCTCGTGGAGCAGGATATTGCAAGGGCCATGGGCGTTGCCGACCGCGTCGTGTGCCTCCAGGAGGGTCGTGTGGCGCTGGAGGGTGTGCCTGGCGAGCTTGGGCGCGAGGCCATCACCGCCGCCTATTTCGGGGCCACGTCATGACCTTTGCCAACGCGGTCCTGCAAGGGGTTTTGCTGGGCGGGCTCTACGGCCTCTTCGCCGCAGGGCTCAGCCTCATCTTCGGGGTGATGCGGCTTGTCAACATTGCCCATGGGGACCTGATTGTCCTGTCGGCGTTCCTCGCCTTTTCGGTGGTGGACGCTTTGGGGATCCACCCTCTGGCAAGCCTTGTCATCGTCATCCCCACCATGGCGGCGATCGGCTATGTCCTCCAGCGTGTCGTCCTCAACAGGACGTTGGGGCGGGACATCCTGCCGCCGCTGCTGGTCACCTTTGGTCTGTCCATCGTCATCCAGAACGCTCTGTTGGAGATCTATTCCGCCGACAGCCGCAAGCTGGATGCCGGCACGCTGGAAACGGCCTCCATTGCAGTCGCCGACGGCCTTTCCGTAGGCGTGTTGCCGTTGTTGATGTTTGGCGCTGCTGTGGCGGTGGTGGTGGGGCTGCAGCTCGTGTTTTACCGCACCGCCATGGGCCGGGCCTTCCGCGCCGTCTCCGACGACCGCGAGATTGCCGAGGTGATGGGCCTTGACCCTGCCAAGGTCTACGCCGCTGCCATGGCCCTCTCCCTGGCGGTGGTGGCGATCGCAGGCACCTTCCTGGCGATGCGCACCTACTTCGACCCCGCCAGCGGGCCGATCCGCCTCATCTACGGCTTCGAGGCGGTGATCATCGGCGGCCTCGGCAACCTGTGGGGCACGCTCGTGGGTGGCGTCATCTTGGGTGTGGCACAGACCGTCGGGGCGCAGATCAATCCGGGCTGGCAGCTCCTTGCGGGGCACCTTGTGTTCCTCCTCGTCCTTGCCATCCGCCCCCAGGGCCTGATGCCCAAGATGGAGGATTGAGGATGATCGCCGTCGCACGGTCCACCCGCGCCTCGCGCATCGGGCTTGTTGCGCTCATTGTTCTGGTGGCCATACTTGCCTCGGCCCCTTACTGGGCGGGCTCGTCCAACATGCGCTTGATGGGCGAGATCTTCGCCTACATCGCACTGGCGAGCCTTTGGAACCTTCTGGCAGGCTATGCCGGCCTCGTCTCCGTGGGTCAGCACGCTTACGTGGGGCTTGGCGGCTATGTGTTGTTTGCGCTTGCCATGTTCCTTGGCGTCCACCCGCTTGTGGCGGTGGGCCTTGCGGGCGTGGCGGCGGCGATTGTGGCTGTCCCTGCCGCGTTTCTCCTGTTTCGCCTGAAGGGGGCGTACTTTGCCATCGGCTCATGGGTGTTGGCTGAGGTGGCGCTCTTGCTCTTTGCGCGGGTGTCTGCGCTTGGCGGTGGGTCAGGCACGTCCCTTCCCATCACCGTGGTGCGCGACATTGCCGACGGGCGGGCAGCGCGTGAGGCGGTCACCTACTGGACGGCGCTCTTCATCGTTGTGGTGGTGGTTGGGGGCATCACGCTCCTGTTGCGCTCGCGCCTTGGACTGGCGCTGACGGCGATCCGAGACAGCGAGGCGGCTTCCCGCAGTCTGGGTGTGCGCATCACCCGCGTGAAGCTCGCTGTCTACGTGGCAGCGGCCGCGGGGGCAGGGGCCGTGGGCGCGCTCATCTTCCTCACCAAGCTGCGCATTTCGCCCGATGCGGCCTTCAGCCTGTCGGATTGGACGGCCCTCGTCATCTTCATCACCGTCATCGGCGGGGTGGGGCGGATCGAGGGGCCTTTGGTGGGAACCGCCGTCTTCTTTCTTCTGCGCGAAACGTTGGCGGACTATGGCGCCCTCTACCTCATCGCCCTTGGGGTGGTGGCCATCCTCATCATGCTATTTGCCCCGCGCGGTCTTTGGGGCGCCTTCGCCGCCCGCACAGGGCTTGAGGTCTTCCCCCTTCAGCGCCGGGTCATCGCCCCGCGGGAGTGACCGCGCGCCGCTTGACCGCGACCCCAGAAAAAAATTCTTGCGCGTGGGAATAAAACGGCATCGCGACCCGTATGCCATGTGAGGCGGCCAAGAGCGCTTCCTTGGACCTGCGAGGCATTACCCCCTTGAGGCCCTTTCAACGGAGGTTCTCCGCGATGGTGCGTCTTTGGTAAACAACTGATATTTTTGGAGTATTGACAATGAAGTTCAACACACTCGCACACGGTGCGCTCGCCCTTGCCCTCGCCGTCACCGGGGTTGCCGCGACGGGAACCGCCAATGCCGGTGGTCTTGGCGCCTACGCTGCGCCCGTTGTGCAAACAGGGGCGACCGAGGCCGGTCTGTCCTGGCGTTGCGGCAAGAACAACCCCGCCATGTGGGGCACCTTCGGCAATGGCTGCTTGAAGCAACGTCGCAAGGCGAAAAAGGCATCCAAGGGCCATTCGCCGTCCTTGAAGGCGGTGAAGGGCCAACACCGCCGCTAGAGCGCGGACCGATCAGGTTGAACCAACCTGATCGGTCGATGCGCTAGCGCACGTCCCGCTCGACCTGGATCAGACCGAGCGAAGAGGACATGCGCCAGAAATGGACGCGAGCACGGGTTCATCTCCTTGGTTTGATGAAACCGATGAGGCCGTGCTTTCGCGCCCGCCGGGCAGATTAGATGCTGCCCGGCGGGACCGGTCCAACCAGCGCGGCCATGGAGCGCGCGGTGCTTTCGTTGGGGTCAACCGAACGACCGCGCGCGGAATGGATGGCGTGTGCCGCGCGTTGGCGGCCGCCCCGCTACGGCCCCCACCGTGGCGGGGCGGTTCGCGTCAGCTGGCGTTGCGCTTGTTGACCACGTCGAAGATGACGGCGGCCAGAAGCACGAGGCCTTTGATCATCTGCTGGTAGTCGATCCCCACCCCGAGGATCGACATGCCGTTGTTCAAAACGCCCATGATGAACGCGCCCACCACAGCGCCCACAATGGTCCCCACACCGCCGGACATGGAGGCACCGCCGATGAAGACGGCGGCAATTACATCAAGCTCGAAGCCGAGCCCAGCCTTCGGGGTCGCCACATTGAGGCGCGCTGCGAAGACGAGACCGGCAAGGGCGGCCAGCATCCCCATATTGGCAAACACCAGGAAGGTCAGCCGCTCGGTGTTGATGCCTGACAGCTTGGCCGCCTTTTCGTTCCCGCCGATGGCGTAGACGCGCCGGCCCACCGTGGTCTTGGTGGTGATGAAGGAGTAGACCGCAATCAACAATGCCATGATGATGAGGACGTTCGGCAACCCGCGAAAGTTCGCCATCAGCCAGGAGAGGTAAAGGAGCGCTGCGGCCACAAGGATCTGCCGGCCGAGGAAGATGGCAAACGGCTCATCCTCGTTGCCTTGGCCTGAGAGACGGCTGCGCAGGCCAAGGGCGAAGATCAACAGCGCCGTCGCCGCCCCCATCACGAACGACAAGGTGTTGAAGCGCGAGGCGTCGAAGAGGTCCGGCACGAAGCCTGAGGAGAGGAGGCGGAACCCAGGCGGGAACGGGCCGATGGACTGACCTGCCAAGAGCCATAACGTGGCGCCTTTGAAGACCAGAAGCCCCGCCAGCGTCACGATGAAGGACGGGATCTTGAAGTAGGCGATCCAGAAGCCTTGGGCCGCGCCAATCATTGCGCCGACGGCAAGGCAAACGATGGAAGTGATGAGCGGGTGGATGTCCAGCTCCACGATCATCACCGCTGCCAGCGCGCCGATGAACCCCATCACCGAGCCCACCGAAAGGTCGATGTGTCCGCACACGATCACGAGCAGCATCCCCAGCGCCATGATGATGATGTAGGAGTTCTGCAGGACGAGGTTGGTGAGGTTGACCGGCTTCAGGAGGATCCCGTCTGTGGCAATCTGGAAGAACGCCATGATGACGATGAGCGCGATGAGGATCCCGTATTCGCGAAGGTGATTGCGCACGAAACCGAAGGCCTGGCCGGCCCTTGGGTCGCCAGATCGGGAAGGGTTGAGTGTGTCCTGGGCCACGTCAGATCATTCCCGTCTCTTGGCCCGTTGCGGGCGCTTGATTGCGCGTGTGATGGGGCGCCCTCACTCGGCGGCCTCTGCCGGCTGGCGCTTGATAATGAGGCCCATGATTTTCTCCTGGCTTGCCTCCGCCACGGGAAGTTCGCCCACGAAGCGCCCTTCGTTCATGACGTAAAGCCTGTCGCAGATTCCGAGGAGTTCCGGCATTTCAGAGGAGATCACCACCACCGCTTTCCCTTCGGCGGCGAGCTGATGGATGATGGTGTAGATCTCGAACTTCGCGCCAACGTCGATGCCGCGGGTGGGTTCGTCCAGGATCAGGACTTTGGGCTCGGTGAAGAGCCATTTGGACAGGACCACCTTCTGCTGGTTGCCGCCCGAAAGGTTGACCGCCTCCTGGGCGACGCTGGAGGACTTGATGCGCAGGCGATCGCGATAGCGCCGCGCCACCTCAAGCTCGCGCGAGGATTTGACGACACCGCGCTCAGACACACCATCAAGCTGCGCCAGGGGGATGTTGCGGCGGATGGTGTCGTCCAGAATCAGCCCATAGGTCTTGCGGTCTTCCGTGACGTAGGCAAGGCCTGCCGCCACGGCCCTGTTGACGGTGGAGGTGTCCACCTTCTTGCCGTCCACGTGGACATCGCCGGCGATGTTGCGCCCGTAGGTGCGGCCGAAAAGGCTCATGGCAAGCTCGGTGCGCCCGGCGCCCATCAGGCCGGAGATGCCGACAATCTCGCCGGCGCGCACATGGAAGGAGACATCGTCCACCACCTGGCGCTCAAGGTGCAAAGGATGGGTGACGTTCCAGTTGGAGACCTTCAGCATTTCCTCGCCGAGGGGCCGGCCGAGGGTGCGTGGCGGATAGCGGTCCGACAGGCTGCGGCCCACCATGTCGCGGATGACGCGGTCCTCCGTCACCTCCTCGCCCTTGGCATCCAGCGAGGAGACCACCTCGCCGTCACGCAGAACGGTGATGGTGTCGGCCACCCGCGCCACCTCGTTCAATTTGTGGGAGATGAGGATGGAAGAGATGCCCCGCGCCTTGAACTCCAGCAACAGGTCCAGGAGCGCGGCGCTGTCAGCTTCGTTGAGGCTCGATGTGGGCTCATCGAGGATGAGAAGGCGCACCTCTTTGGCGAGGGCCTTGGCGATCTCCACAAGCTGCTGCTTGCCAAGGCCAAGGTCGCCCACCTTGGTGCGCGGCCGTTCCTTCAGACCCACCTTGGCCAGGAGTTCGGCGGTGCGCTGGTTGGTCCTCTCCCAGTCGATGATGCCGGCCTTGGCCTGCTCGTTGCCGAGAAAAATGTTCTCGGCGATGGACAGGAGCGGCACCAACGCCAGCTCCTGGTGGATAATGATGATCCCCTCACGCTCTGAATCGGCGATGGAACGGAAGGTCTGAGGCTTGCCTTCGTAGATGATCTCACCCTCATAAGCGCCGTGCGGGTAGACCCCCGACAGCACCTTCATGAGGGTGGATTTGCCGGCCCCGTTCTCGCCCACCACGGCATGGATCTCGCCGCGTGTGACGGAGAACGACACGTCGTGCAGTGCCACAACGCCTGTGAAGCGCTTGGTGATCCCGCGCATCTGCAAGATGGTGTCGGGCGCAGCGCCTGCCGCAGCGCTCACCGGGTTGGCCTTGCCATGATGAAGGTCATCGCGGACCCCTTGCCGTCACGATGAAAAAGCCCGCGCGGGGAGCGCGGGCTCTCGGTCCTACTGGATCTGGTCTTCGGTGTAGTAGCCGGTATCGACCACGGCTTCGCGAAGGTTGTCCTTCGTCACCGACACCGGCTCGAGCAGGTAGCTCGGCACCACTTTGACGCCGTTGTCGTAGGTTTCGGTGTCGTTGATGGTGGGCTCGCGGTCGTTGAGCACGTCATCCACCAGGGCAACGGTGACGCGGGCCAACTCGCGCGTGTCCTTGAAGACGGTGGAGGTCTGGTCGCCCGCAAGGATCGCCTTCACAGAGGGGATTTCCGCGTCCTGGCCGGAGATGATGGGCATCGGCTGGTCGTCGGCGCCGTAGCCGACCCCTTTCAGCGAGGAGATGATGCCGATGGACAGGCCATCATAGGGCGACAGAACAGCATCCACCCGCTCGTCGGTATAGTAGGCCGACAACAGATTATCCATGCGCGCCTGTGCCACCGAGCCGTCCCAGCGCAGAGTGCCGACGGTGTCCATCCCCTCCTGGCCCGAGCGCAGGACGAGCTTGCCCTCATCGATGAGCGGCTGCAGCACGCTCATGGCGCCGTCGTAGAAGAAGTAGGCGTTGTTGTCGTCCGGAGAGCCGCCGAAGAGTTCGATGTTATAGGGGCCAGAATCCATGTCCAGCGCATCGACGATGGACTGGGCCTGCTGCACGCCGACTTTGAAGTTGTCGAACGTTGTATAGTAGTCGACGTTTTCTGAATCGCGGATCAGCCTGTCATAGGCGACGACGGGAATGTCGAGGGCGGCCGCCTGCTCAAGCGCGTTGGTGAGGGTGGTGCCGTCGATGGCGGCAATCACCAGCGCGTCCACGCCGCGCACGATCATGTTTTCCACCTGGAGGAGCTGGGTCGGGATATCGTCCTCAGCGTATTGGAGGATGGTGTCGTAGCCGGCGGCCTCAAACTGCTCCACCATGGAGTTGCCGTCCGAAATCCACCGTGTGGATGACTTGGTGGGCATGGCGATGCCGACGGTGCCCTTGTCTTGCGCCACCACGGGCTGTGCGCCGAACGCAACCGACAGCGCTGCCGCGGACAGAATGAGTTTCCAGGCTTTCAAAGCGTCCTCCTTCGTGTTCCTCTTGCGCCGCTCGGCCTCTGACGGTCCGTTTTGCGGCATGTGGCGGCGGCGGGGTCGCCGCGCCGGTGGGTTGGGGAACCTAGCCACCCCTGGCGCACTCGGGCAAACGAAAAAAGGCTTTGCGCCCACTCCCGCGACATCGACGCCGCAGCGCCGTCGTGACGGGGGAAGGCCGGGGCGAAAGGGAGGGACGTCTATCATGAAACTGGGTCTTGTGGGCGCTGGTGCCATTGCCAGAAGCCAGCATCTTCCCGTTATCGCCGACCACCCCAATGTGGACCTTGTGGCCGTTGCCACCCATGACGGCACGGTCGAGGGCGTACCCACCTATGGCAGCCTCGGCGACATGCTGGCCGCCCACGAGGACATTGAGGCGGTCTCTTTATGCGTTCCGCCGGTGCCGCGTTTCGACCTGGCACGGGAGGCCATCGCCAAAGGCCGCCACGTCTTTTTGGAAAAGCCGCCGGGGACGACGCTGTCTGAGGCCAAAACCCTTGCCGATGCCGCCGACGAGGCGGACGTGGTGTTGTTTGCCAGCTGGCACTCGCGCTACGCGCCCGCCGTCGAAACGCTCAAAACCCGGTTGGAGCACACCACCATCAAGACCGTGCGCGTTATCTGGAAGGAGGACGTGCGCCAGTGGCACCCGGGCCAGACGTGGATTTGGCAGCCGGGCGGGTTCGGCGTATTCGACCCTGGCATCAATGCCCTGTCGATCCTGACCCACGTGTTGCCGCCCTTCAGGCTGGTCTCCTCGGTCCTTTGGACCCCTGAGAATTGCAGTGCGCCCATCCATGCCGAGCTTGCCTTCGAGGACGTCAACGGTGCGCCCATCGATGCCGAGTTCAACTTTGACCAGGCAGGCCCACCCTCCTGGGACATTGAGGTGGAGACGCAGGCGGGCCGGTTCGTCATGTCCAAAGGCGGCGCGCACCTCACCCATGATGGCACGTCCATCGTGGATGTGCCTGAGGCCGAGTATCGGGCGCTCTACGACCGCTTTCTGGAGCTTGTGGACATTGGGGTCAGCGACGTTGACCTTGCCCCTTTGCGCCATGTGGCCGATTGCTTCTTGCGGGCCGACAACCACACCGTCGGACCGTTCTACGAGGACCGGCCGGCGGCCACCTGACGCCCATCGCCGGCAATCCAACCACCGAGGAGGTCACCCGTGGCCAACAAAGTCATCATCACATGCGCTGTCACAGGGTCGATCCACACGCCGACCATGACGCCGCACCTGCCCATCACGCCCGATGAGATTGCCGCCGCCTCCGTCGGCGCGGCTGAGGCGGGTGCGTCCATCATCCACCTTCATGCGCGCGACCCTGAAAACGGCAAGCCAACGCCCGATCCGGACGTGTTCATGGGCTTCCTGCCGCGCATCAAGCAGCAGTGCGATGCGGTCATCAACATCACCACCGGCGGCGGCCACGGGATGAGCCTGGATGAGCGCCTTGCCGCCCCGATGCGGGCAAAGCCCGAGATGTGCTCGCTCAACATGGGGTCTATGAATTTCGGCCTGTTTCCTGCGCTGGACCGCTACCCCACCTTCCAGCACGAGTGGGAGCGCCAGCACCTTGAAAACTCGCGCGACTTCATTTTCCGCAACACGTTTAAAGACATCGAGTACATCTTGGAGACGTTGGGCGAAGGCTGCGGCACGCGCTTTGAGTTCGAGTGCTACGATATCGGCCACCTTTACAGCCTTGCCCACTTCCTGGACCGGGGGCTCGTAAAGCCGCCGCTGTTCGTCCAGTCCATCTTTGGAATCTTGGGCGGGATCGGCACCCACACTGAAGATGTGGCGCACATGAAACGCACTGCGGACCGCCTGTTCGGCGATTCCTATCGCTGGTCGATCCTCGCGGCGGGGCGCCACCAGATGCCGCTGTGCACTATGGCCGCCATCATGGGCAGCAATGTGCGCGTCGGGCTGGAGGACAGCATTTACATCGCAAAGGGCAAGCTGGCGGAGAGCAACGCCGCGCAAGTTTCAAAAATCCGCACGGTCTTGGAAAACATGTCCCTTGAGATTGCCACCCCTGCCGAAGCGCGGGAGATGCTGAGCCTCAAAGGCGGGGATCAGGTGGGCTTCTAGGCGCCGCGCCTTAGGAAGAGCCTGCGCAAGAATTCCGCGCAGGCCCTGAGTCAGAAGCGTTTAGCGGGATTCGATGTCGATCTCGTCAAAGTAGACAAGGTCGACCCGGTCGCCGGCCTTGATGCCCATTTCCTTCAGCGATTCGGGTGTGCTCACCACGGCAAGGCGCTGGTCGCCTGCCTCTGCCTCGAACACCACGGTCTCGTGGTTGGCGCCCACTTCGCGGATGGTGGTGGTGTAGCGGATCTCGCGCACCACCTTGTCGCTCGGCGCACCTTCGATCACATCGGTGTCGGTCACCACGGTGTAGGTGAAGGGAATGTCCTCACCACCGCGGCGCACATCCACGATGAGGCCCTGGGTGATGATGATGTCAATGAGCGCATTCTCACGCCACACGGACAGGTCAGAGCCAGGCACCACGGGCACGGCATACTGATTGTTGTTGCGCAGCTTCACCAGCACTTCGGAACGTGCGGGGTAGGTGCCGGCCACCTGGGCACCGATCTTCACCGACTCGGCTTCCGCGAAGATCGCCTCGTACTTGAGGCGCTCGCTGGCGTCGGCACTCGCCACGGCAAGGCTGAGACCGAGGGCGGCAATCGGCAGTGCTAGGAACCGCATGGGGAACCTCCTTGGGGTTGAATGGGGCGCATTCTGCCGCGCCCCCATGTTTGGTGGGAATGACCGCGGGTTGCAGGGTCAAGTCAAGCGCATTTGAATTAAACCGGCACGTCGTCCAGAGCCAATGGGCCGTAGAGCTCGCTACATCCAGCGCCGCCAGCGAAACAGGAAGGCCATCACCACCGCCGATAGCCCCATCACCCCAAGCGCGAGCAGGAAGCCATGGTGCCAACTGAGTTCGGGCATGTATTGAAAGTTCATGCCGAAAATGGAGCTGATTAGGGTCGCCGGCAAAAACATCGCCGCCAGCATGGAAATGATCTTCATGATCTGGTTCTGATCCAGATCGATGAGGCCGAGCATGGCGTCCAGCAAGAACTCCACCTTGCCGTCCAGCGCCTCGGCAAACTCAGACAGGGAGCGCACGTCCTCCACCATTGTTGCAATGGCGGTGTGGTCGTAGGCATCCTTGGCGATGATGTCGGCATGTTGGCGCAGGAACAGGCCAAGCCGCTGCAGACTGACCAGGCTGTCCTGAACTTTCAGGAGGTGGCTGCCGTGCCAGCCGAGGGATTTGATCAGCGCCTGCACCCGGCGGGTGGATCGACGTGAGTTGGCGCCTGAGCCGAACACCTCGTTCATCACCATGTCGATCTGATTGCCGAGGTGGGCGAGCCTGTCCGCCAGCCTGTCGATGGTGGCGCCAAGGAGTGCAAACAAGATCCCTTGGGGCGAGTGGGGCCTGTCGCCAGCGCGATTGAAGTGCTGTTCAATCACGTCAAAGCTCAGAGCGTCCGGCTGACGGATGGTCAAGAGCGTCGCTTCGGTCAAAATGCAGGTGACAGGGTTTTGGGTGCGGGTGGCAAGCTCGCGCGAGAGGCCGGTGTACGTCATCAAAAATGTGCTGTTGGCGGCGACGAGACGGCTTGAGGTTTCAATGCGCCCCAACTCCTCGCTGTCGGGCACATCGATGGAGAGTTGGCGCTCCACCTCCGCCACCACCGCTTCGTCCGGGGCGATGAGGTCGATCCACATCGGCGTTTCGGGAAGACCCTTTCCAAGGTCGGGATCCTCGATCCGCTCAATGCCGTCGGGCCCGCGAAGAAAGACGGTCAGCATCCACACGCTCCAAAGGCTCTCACCCACACGCTTTGGCATGGCGGGGCGCTGCAACCAACAGCCACCCGTGTGTTTACGACAGGAATGGGTGGACAGCGCCGACCATGACGGCCATGAGCAGGCGATGACCGTCATCGTCCTCGGCAATGCCTTGATCGACACCACCTACAGCGTTCAACGCCTGCCGACGCCAGGCGAAACGGTACTTGCAACGGCAAAGACGGTGGATCTGGGCGGCAAGGGGCTGAACCAGGCGGCGGCCGCAGCGGCGGCGGGGGCGCGCACGCGCCTCTTCACAGCTTTGGGCGAGGACGATGCGGGCCGCTTCATTGCACACCGCCTTCAAGGCACAGAGCGCCTTGCGGTTACCGCCTTGCGCCGCGCCCACCCGACGGACGAATCAGTGATCGTCGTCGGCGAAGACGGGCAAAACACCATCGTCAGCACCCATGAATGCGCCCGCTCCATCACCGATGACGATGTTGAGGTGGCACTGTCGGGCGCGACCCCGTCCGACCTTTTTGTGATGCAAGGCAATCTCGACACCACCGTAACCTTGCGGGCCCTCCAGATGGCGCGCGGTAAGGGCGTGCGCACGGTGTGGAACCCAGCGCCTGTCCCCGACGGCCTCATCGACGCGAAGGATGCTTCCGACATCATGGTGGTCAACCAGGTGGAGGCGGGCGCCCTTTTGGGCATCGAACAGGCCGCGATGGACCCCGACCAAATCACTGCCGATACCGTCCGCGGGGTGTTGATCGTCACCCTTGGCGCCGACGGCGCATTGGTTATCGAGGGGGGCGAGCGCACGCTGTTTTCCGCACCGAAGGTCAAGGCTGTGGACACGACGGGGGCGGGCGATGCTTTCGTCGGCACTTTGGCCGCTCGGCTTGCCTCGGGGGCACCAATTGTGGCGGCAACGCGTCGCGCGGTCATCGCCGCAAGCGACGTCGTCACACGCCACGGGGCCTATCGCGCCATCACAACCATGGCTTTTTCTTGATTTCGTGGATGTGTCAGGACAAACTGACACCTTCGAAACATGCTGGAAGGCTGTGGCGGACGATGCCGACCACGCGCCAATGGCGAGACAGCGATGCAACGGCTCTGGTAGCCGCGGCGCTCGTAGGCGTGTGTGACACGCCCTGCCATGGACATTGACGATACCCCCCGCAAAGGTCAGCGCGCCACCATCAAGGATGTGGCGCGGCTCGCCAACGTGTCGATCGCCACCGTCTCCAACGTGGTGAACGGCACCAAGCCGGTGCGGGCGCAAACCCGCCTTGCCGTGGAACACGCCATCCGAGCGCTGGACTATCGCCCCCAGTCCATGCGGCGCGGGCCTTTCGAGGCGGCGCCGGACGGCAAGGGGATGCCACGGCTGATCGTCGTCGGCTACGTGTCGCTAGACCTCATCGCGCGGCTGCGGGAAATACCCGCTCAAGGCTCACGCGTGACGGCGGAGAGCATTGAAAAGATGCTTGGCGGGCCGGCAGCCAATGTGGCCTCCATGGCGGCAGGGCTCGGCCCGCCGTTCTCGCTGAAGGTCGAGCTTGTCACCCAGATGGGGGACGATGAGGACAGCGCCTGGGCCATCGACGTGCTGGCTGAAAACGGTGTCGATACAGCAGGGGCGTTCCGCCGCGCCGGTGCGCGCCTGTCTCGATGCGTGGTGCTAGTCACCCAAGACGGCCGACACACCATCATCAACGAACTGTTGTCGGTGCCCAAGCACGACCTCCTTTTTTACCTCGAGGCCGAGGAGCGGCCTGCGCGGCGCACCTGCATCCATGTGGAAGGTTTCCAGATCGGCCCCCTCGCGCCATTCTTGCCTGGCCTGCGCGAACACGGGTTCTTGTTGTCCACCCACGGTGCGGGTTTGTCGGGCATTTGGCGCACGCCCGAAGGCTTGCGCGAGCTCCAGAGCCTTTTCCATGTGGTGTTTCTGGACCAAACGGCAGCGACGGAGGCCACGGGCCTTGCCGCCGATTCAGGCGTTGAGGACGTGCTCTCCGCGGTGGACGAATCGGTGCAATCGGCAGGGGGGCAAGGGCGCACCATCGTCACCTGGGGCGCTGATGGTGCGGTGCTGTTGCGACCGGGCTCGCCGGCATTTCGCCAGCGTGCGCCATCGGTCACAGTCACCGACACCACAGGCGCGGGCGATGCGTTCGCAGGCATCTATCTGGCCTCCTGGCTGCACGATGGGGACGATGAGGGGGCCGTATCGCGCGCTGCCTATGGGGCCGCTCTCACCGTGACGGCGGTGGGGGCGCAGGGGCGTCTCGTGCGGGCGGACGATTTGCCGTTATTGGAAGGCCCGCGGACAGGCGTTTCATGAACGCTCTGTCGGCGCCGGCGCTTGCGATTAGAAGAAGGCCCACCGTTCCGAGCTGCCAGGCCTGGCTGATGTTGGCGAGCTGTAGTCCCGCCTGCAACGTTGTGACGACCAGTACGGCGAGCACCACGCCCAGAACGCTTCCCGTTCCGCCGAGAATGTGGGTCCCACCGAGGACCGCGACGGTGACGGACAACAGCTCCATTCCCATTCCCGCGTCGGGCCGCGCGGTCTGGAACCAGGCAAGCTGCATGATGCCTGCCACCGCCGCCATCGATCCGCTCGCCACATAAAGCCAAAAACGCACGCGGATGATGGAGATCCCGGCAAGGTAGGCGGCCCCTTCAGCGCTTCCTGCAGCGGTGACATGGGCGCCGAACCGGCTGTGGCGCATCACAAGGTGCGCGGCGATGGCAACGGGCATGAAGACGAAGAGGACATGGTTCGGCACCAGCCACGTGGTGCCTTGGGCGAGGGCGGCAAAGGTGTCCGGCATGCCGCCGATGGGGGCCCCGCCGGTCAAGGCGACCGCAAGGCCGCCAAAGGTGAGCATGGTGGCAAGGGTCGCCATCAGGGCATCAACCCCAAGGACGGCGATGATGACCCCGTTGATGGCCCCCAACAATGCACCCAGAGCAAGCCCTATGAGACTTGCCGCCAACACAGGCACCCCCGCTGCAAGGAGCGCTGCAACCGCAAGCCCCGTCAGACTCATGATGCCGCCGAGGGAAAGGTCAATTCCAGGCCCACCTCCAATCATCACAGCCATCTGCGCCAATCCGAGGATGCCCAGGACCGGCATATATTGGAGGACGAAGGTGAGCGTTGTGGCCTCAAGAAAGAACGGGGAGAGGGCGGAGGCAACGATCACAACGCCCACCAGCAACAGCGTAAGGACGGCTGTGCGCGCGCTGCCGAACACCCTCACCACCGCCGCCTTGCAGGCTTTTGCAGCCCGTCCACCACAAGCACGAGGATGAGAAGAAGGCCCGTGACCACAGGCGCCCACAGCGAGGTCGCGCCGGACAAGACCAACCCGTTTTGCACCACCTTGATGAAGAGGATGCCAAGGAGCGTCCCCACAAGGCTTGCGTTGCCGCCGCGCAGATCCGCCCCGCCGAGGACGCTTGCGGCAATGGCCTCGAAGGTGAGGCCCGCGCCGACGCCAAATTCCACATTGCGAAGCCGCGCCACGTAAAGGACGGCTGCAAACCCTGCGAGCGCGCCCAGTAGAGCATAGGTCTCAATCGTGCGCCGGGTGACCGGGATCCCTGCCAGGCGGGCCGACGTGGCATTGGACCCTATGGCGGCTAGGTGCAAACCCCATCGGGTCTGCCGCAGCACGAACCAGGCGAGGGCATAGACCGCGCCGATGGCAAGGACCGCCGCAGGCACGCCCAGAAGCTGGCCCTGGACGAGGGGCGAGAGGCTTTCAGGCAGCCCCGTGATCCATGTGGTCCCGACGGTGAGGAACACGATGGCGCCGAACACATAAAGGCTGCCGAGGGTGGCAATGATCGGCGGGACGGCAAGCCGGGCGACCACGACGCCGTTGAATGCACCGAGGGCCGTGCCTGACAGGATGGCAACGGCCACCGCCACAACCGCGGGAAGATCGAAGGCGAGCGCGGACCCCGTGACCACTGCGGCAACGGCAAGAATGGCGCCCACGCTGACATCGATGCCACCGATGAGGATCACCAGCGTCAGTCCGGCGGCAAGGATGGCTGGCTCCACAGCGCTCTCGGCCACGCGGGTGAGGTTGAGCACCGTCACCATGTGTTCCGACTGGCTTTCGAAGATGGCGAGCGCTGCGAGGAGCGCGAGTGCCAGCACAGCCTCGCGCCGCCAGCGCCGTGCCGTCACACGCGCCCTCGTTTCGTGCGGGTGCCACTTGGGGTGAGGTGGCGCCTAAAAATCGAACGCATCCACATTGTCGGCTGTGAATACGGTGGGCGGGCCGAGGACGACCATGCCCACTTGGGCATGGTAGCGCACAGGATTTTCCAGCGCCTCGACCACGAGGTCGCCATCGACGACGTTGCCGGTTGCCAAGTGGTGGCCCACCCACACCGTCAGGTAGCCAAGGTCGCCCGGGTCCCACAGGACGGTGAACGGCATGGCACCGGACTTGATGTAGTGGCGCGCCGTGTTGGGCGAGCAGAACCCTGCCGTCAGAACCTTGCCCACCGCCCGTGCGGCCTCCACGGCCTGGGCGATCCCTGGGCAGGTGGTGGAGGCAATCCCCAAGATGGCGGAGAGGTCGGGGTGGCGCGTCATCGCATCGGTGGCAAACTGGTAAGCCCTGCGGGCGGTTCCGTCGGTGTGGTCCACCGAGACGATGGTCAGGTCAGGATAACGGCTTGCCACGCGGTTCTGGATGGCCTCGATCCATCGCTGCATGGACTGGATGGTGGCCGCGTCTGAGATGATGGCGACCTTGCCGCTCGCCCCCACCCGCGCCACCGTCTCATCGATGAGGGTTTCGCCAAGGGCGGAGTCCATTGCCTGGGCAACGTAAAGGTGACGCGGACTCTGAGGGGCATCGGCATCGGCCGTCAGTACGATGGCGCCGGCCTCGCGCGCGCGGGCAATGGCGGGGCGCAGGCTCTGTTCGTCCACGGGGGAGACGGCAACCACATCGAACCGCTGGGCAATGAAGCTCTCAAAGATGCGCAGCTGGTCGACGGGGTTAGTGGTGGTGGGCCCTTCCTGAATGTAGGTGACGCCAAGCTCATCGGCGGCGCGCTGCGCGCCGGCACGCATCGCCGCGTAATAGGGGATGCCGGCAATTTGCGGCACAAAAGCGATTCTTATGTCCTTGGCGGCCGATGGGTGAGGCGCGAGGACGAGGACTGCGGCAAGAACGAGTGGTATGAGGACGGCGCGCACGCCCGACAGTGCCGCTGCGATGGTCACACCAGTGTGCGGGCCTTTGTCGCTGACCGTGTGACAGAGCGCCCCATTCTTACCCAAAGATTGATCACCCCGCTGCGTGGAGCCAGGCACAGACAGCTCGCTTCACCGCAGAAACTCTAATATCCTGACATCTCGGCGCCGCGAGTATGCCGACGCCGACCGAGATAGTTGAAGTATCAAATACGTTAGGAAGTTGACAAGTTTTTGTCGCTGCGACGCTTTGGTCCCTCCACCGTTGACTTTTTTTCGCCGGCCATCTCCAGTTGACGGATCGCGCGGCGCTTTCCGATCGCAAGTGCCCGCGCGGTGTCATGGGCGCCAACCCGGGCACAACCCCATAAGCGCGTCACCCACGCGTGATGCCCGGCGCTTGGCGCGATCAGGATTGGAGGAGAGCCTTGATGGCCCTAAAAACACTCTTCGCGGCCGCTGTTGCCGCGCTTGCGCTCGCAGCCACCGGTGCTGCGGCGCAGACCATCGCTCTGGTGCAGATCAACCAGCAGGCCCTGTTCTTCAATCAGATGAACGAGGGGGCCCAGAAGGCGGCCGATGCGGCCGGCGCCAACCTCGTCATCTTCAACGCCAACAACGACCCTGCCGCGCAAAACAACGCCATTGAGACCTACATCGCCCAAGGGGTGGATGCGATCATCGTGGTGGCCATCGACGTCAACGGTGTGATGCCGGCTGTGGAGCAGGCGTTCGAGGCACAAATCCCCGTCCTTGCCGTCGACGCCATCCTTCCTGAAGGGCCACAGGCGACGCAAATCGGCGTCGACAACGCCAAGGCCGGCGAGGACATGGCCAAGCACTTTCTGGAGGCGACCGGCGGCGAGGCGAAGGTGGGCATTGTGGGCGCGCTCAACTCCTTCATCCAGAACGTGCGCCAACAGGGCTTTGAAACGGGCATCGAAGGCGCGTCGGGCGTCGAGGTGGTCGGCGTCGTCGACGGCCGTAACGTGCAGGACACGGCCCTTTCTGCCGCCGAAAACCTGATGACCGCCAACCCCACAATGAACGCCATCTATGCCACGGGTGAGCCTGCGCTGGTGGGCGCCGTTGCCGCCGTGGAGGCCCAGGGCGCCACCGACCGCGTGGCTGTCTTCGGCTGGGACCTCACCGCACAGGTGATTGCCGCTATCGATGCAGGCTTTGTGAAGGCCGTCGTCCAGCAGGACCCCGCAGGCATGGGCAAAGCTGCCGTCGATGCGGCGATGACCATCATCGGCGGCGGCGAGGTGGACCCTGTGATCAGCGTTCCCATTACCATCGTCACCAAGGACAACGTGGACGACTTCCGCTCCATCTTTCAGTGAGGCCATCGATCCGGCCTGAAGGGCGCCGGCCGTGAGCGCAACGCCCGAAGCCGCGCAGGCCGTTGCCATGCGCGCCATCAAGAAGAGCTTTGGCACCATCCAGGCGCTGAACGGTGTCGACCTCACCCTCGGCCACGGCGAAGTTCTGGGGCTGGTGGGCGACAATGCGGCCGGCAAGTCCACCCTTACCAAAGTGCTGTCGGGCGTCCACGTGCCCGACAGCGGTACCATCGAGGTGGACGGCAAGCCTGTGCGCTTTGCCACCCCTGCCGATGCGCGGCGGGAAGGGATCGAGATGGTCTATCAGGACCTGTCCTTGTGCGATTCCATCGATGTGGCCGGCAACCTCTTCCTAGGGCGCGAGGCGACCACGCGCTTCCTGGGCGTGCCCTTCCTGTCGAAGGCGGCGATGGTGCGCGAGGCAGAGACGATGCTCGAGCGCCTTCACATCAATGTGCCGAACCTGCGCGCCACCGTCGGCAACCTGTCGGGCGGGCAAAGGCAGTCCATCGCCATTGCCCGGGCGGCAGCGTTCGACCCCCGCGTTCTCATCATGGACGAGCCCACCAGCGCGCTTGCGGTGAAGGAGGTGGACGCGGTGCTCGACCTCATCAACCGGCTGAGCGGGGAGGGGGTGGGCGTCATCCTCATCACCCACCGCCTGCAAGACCTCTTCAAGGTCTGCCACCGCATCATGGTCATGTACGAGGGGCGCAATGTGGCCGAACGGCGGATCGGCGAGACCGACCTTGAAGACCTTGTTCAGCTGATCGTCGGCGGTAAGGCGGCAGCGCTTGCAGGGGCCGGCGCGTGAGCGAGGACGTTCGGCCCCATGCGGGGCGGTTGCAAGAATTCGTCATCACCCACGCACCGGTCCTGTCCATCGCAGCGTTCTTCGTGGTGGTGTGCGTTTTCTTCGGCCTCACCACCGATGCGTTTCTGACGGCGCCGAACCTTCTCAACCTCCTGCGCCAGTCGGCCCCCATCCTGATTGTCGCCGTTGCGATGACGTTCGTGATCACCACAGGCGGGATCGACCTGTCGGTGGGGTCGATCCTGGGGCTCGTCAACGCTTTGTGCGCCATTGCTTTGGCGGCAGGCCTTCCCTGGCCGCTGGCGGTGGTGCTGATGCTGGCGCTGGGGGCGGGGATCGGTGCCTTCAACGGCTTTTTCATCGCCTACGAGGGGATTCCTGCCTTTATCGTGACCCTTGCGGGGCTGTCGGCCATCAGAGGCTTTGCGCTGCTTTTGACGGAAGGGTACTCGGTTCCGATCGACTCAGGGCTGTTCTTCGTGGAGATCGGGCGGGGATGGCTGTTCGGCATCCCGTTTCCTGCGATCGTCGCCCTGGCGGTGGCGCTGGCGGGGTATCTGGCGCTCGCCCACACGCCATTCGGCCGGTACATCACCGGGGTGGGCGCCAACGAGGAGGCCGTGCGCCGGTCCGGCATCAACGTGCGGCGCATCAAGCTCCTTGCCTACATGTTGACGGGGACGGCTGCGGCGGCGGCTGGCCTTGTGATTGCCGCGCGGCTCGGCAGCGGGTCCTCCAACGCAGGCGTGATGTTCGAGCTTGAGGTGATTGCCGCTGTGGTGCTTGGCGGAACGAACCTTTTTGGCGGGCGGGGGACCATCATAGGCACCATCCTGGGGGCGCTCACCATCGCGGTGATCTCCAACGGGCTGATCTTGTCCCACATCTCCCCCTTCTTCACGCAGATCGTGACCGGGGCGATCATCCTTGCGGCCATCTGGCTCAACACGCGGCTGTTGCAGCGTGCCCAGTCCCTCAAGGTGGGGTGAAGATGAAGGCTGTGGAGACAGGCGTGGTGGAGACGGTGGCGGGGCCTTTGCCCGTGGACCGTCTCGGCCTCACCTTGATGCACGAGCACATTTTGAACGACGTCTCTTGCTGGTGGAACCCGCCCACCACGCCTGAGCGCGCCTTCCTTGCCGAAGGGCCGGTGCGGCCGGACATCCTGTGGCACCTGCGCCAGGACCCTTTCGTCAACAAGGACAATCTGGGCCTTCGAGACGAAGCGGCCGCGGTGGAGGAACTGGGCCTCTTCAAGCAAGCGGGCGGCGTCAGCGTGGTCGACCCCACCTGCAGGGGGATCGGGCGCACGCCGGCAGCCTTGACGCGGATCAGCGCGGCGACGGGCCTCAACATCATTATGGGGGCCGGCTACTACCTTGAGACCTCCCATCCGCCGCACCTTGCGGGGATGAGCGTTGAGGCCATCGCCGAGGAGATTGAGGCCGAAGCGATGGACGGCGTCCCGACGGACGAAGGGCCCGTGAAGATCGGCCTTGTGGGGGAGATTGGCGTTTCGGGCGATTTCACCCGGACCGAAACCCGCTCGCTGAGGGGGGCAGCCAGGGCGGCGGCGCGCACAGGGCTCCCTTTGATGGTGCACCTACCAGGCTGGTTCCGTCACGGCCACAAGGTGCTCAATATTGCGGGCGAGGAGGGGGCGGACCTTCGTCACACCGTCCTTTGCCACATGAACCCAAGCCACAGGGACTTTGACTATCAGGCGAGCCTTGCCGCCCGCGGCGCCTTCTTGGAGTACGACATGATGGGGATGGACTATGTCTATGCCGATCAGGGCGTTGAATGCCCCAGCGACCATGAGACGGCGGCCTCCATTAAGGGGCTGATCGACCAGGGGTTCGGTGGAGCGCTCCTGTTGTCCCAGGATGTGTTCTTGAAGATGATGCTGACGCGCCATGGTGGGAACGGCTACGCCCACGTGTCCACCTACGTGTTGCCGCGGCTGAAGCGGCTCGGGGTGGGTGAGGCTGATCTCGCCCGCTTGATGATCGACAATCCGCGCGCGGTTTTTTGTGCAAGCCACAGGGCCAACCTTGACCGGCTGTGGGATCGCCCCCGGCCCATCTAACCCATTTCAGGAGGGGCCCCAGTGCCAAAAATCCTTCTCGCCGGCGAAAGCTGGATGACCCACTCCATCCACGTCAAAGGCTTCGACACCTTCACCACCTCCGCCTACCACGAAGGCGGCACGGCGATGATCGAGGCCATGCGCGCCAAGGGCTTGGACGTGGACTATCAGCCCGCCCATGTCGCCGCCGACAAATTCCCCTTCACGGCGGATGAGATTGGCGCTTACGACGTCGTCATCCTCTCCGACATTGGCGCCAACACGCTGTTGATGCCCGACAGGACCTTCGCCCGGTCAGAGCCGACACCCAACCGCCTCAACCTCATCGCCGACTATGTGCGCGGCGGCGGCGGCCTGTTGATGATCGGCGGCTACCTCACCTTCCAGGGCATCGAGGCGAAGGCCAATTACGCAGGCACCCCCATCGACGACATTTTGCCGGTGCGGCTGATGACGGGGGACGACCGCGCCGAACATCCCGAAGGCGTCACGCCTCACGTGATCGATTCGCGCCACCCTGTGATGGCTGGGCTGACCGACTGGCCGCTATTCCTCGGCTACAACAGGGCCGAGGCGCGTGAAGGGGCGGATGTGCTTGCCGCGGTTGAAGGTCACCCATTTGTGGCGGTGCGCATAGTGGGGGCGGGGCGGACGGCCATCTTCGCCTCGGACTGCGGGCCCCACTGGGGGCCGCCGGCGTTCCTCCAATGGCACGGCTACGGCACGCTGTGGAACAACCTGTGCCGTTGGCTGGCTGAGCGCTAAGCCAACGGCGTCCAGCGGGCGATGGGGCCGACGCTGGTGCGCATCAGGGTCATCCGGTACTCGAACTCGTCAGGCGCATAAAGGCTCTCCTGGTAGAGGACGGCTGCGGCGGAAGCGTCCAGCATCAGGCGGCGCATGACGATGAGGGGGGCGGTCTCGTCCACCCCGAGCTTTTCGGCCGCAAACGGGCCTGCGCGTCCGGCTGTGATGGCCTGCTCGGTACGCGTTGCCACGACGCCCCGCTCCTCAAGCCGCTGGATGGTGGGAACGCTGGGGTCGTCCGTCTCTTCCACCAATGCAGCGTGTGGGTCTGGCACCCACAAGGTCGTCAGCGAAATGGGGCGGCCGTTGTAGGAGCGAAGGCGCACGATCTTCAAGACCTCCGCCTCACCCAGAGCGTCCTTCGCGCCGCCATCGGGCAGGACTCGGGCGAAGGAAAGGTTCACCGCCGTCGTCCTGTGCTCCACGGAGATCAGCGTGTCCAGGTAGCCGGAAATGTTGGTGCGTGCGCTCTTGTCCACACCGCCCACAGGGAAGGTGCCGACGCCGCGCACACGCTTGATGAGCCCGTCCTCGGCAAGCTTTTCCAGCGTCTTGCGGATGGTGACGCGGCTGACGTGATAGCGCGCGGCAAGCGCCGGCTCCGACGGCAGCCGACGCCCAGGGTGGGCCGTGCCGTCCACCAGATCGCGCCGCAGGAGAACGTAGAGCTCGTGATAGAGCGGGCCCGTGCGCGTGCGCCTCTCGTCGGTCTTGCGCTTTTGGGTGCGGGCGCGGCTCATCGGCAACCTTTTCTCGCGTCGGCCACCGGTCGGGCGGCCGTGGAAAGACCATAGCGCGCCTGTCGGTGCTTGCGAGCCTTGGCGAACTTGTTATCATTTGCAGACAGGCGCAAACGATCCGTCGCAACAAGGGCCGCATGATGCCCAGAAATCCGCGCCGCTGGAGGACATGATGCGCAAGCTTTCCCTGTCGTTGGCTGCATTGGCCGTGGGCACGCTCACCTTCGCGGGTGCAGCCGTTGCCCAAACCACCGTTCGCGTGGCCTCGTTTACGCCCGAAGGTGCCGTGGGCGTCCAAAACGTGATGAAGCCCTGGATGGATGCGGTCCAGGAAGAGCTGGGCGACACGGTGGAGATGGTCCCCTTCTGGGGCGGCGCGCTCGGCCCCAACCCGTTCGACCAGTTCGACCTTGTGCGCGACGGCGTTGTGGATGTGGCATGGGTGCTGCCTGGCTACACCCCCGGTCAGTTCCCTCAGCTTCAGGTGACCGAGCTCCCCTTCACGGTGGAATCGGCTGAAGAGGCCTCCGTCGTCGGCTGGCGGCTTTATGAAAAGGGGCTGGTGCAGGGGCTCGACGATGTGCACGTCCTCACTGTCTGGGCGCCTGATGTGACCAACATTCACCTCACCGAACCCGTTGAGTCCCTTGAGGACTTGTCGGGCGCATCGCTGAGGACCGCAGGTGCCACACAGGCGATCTTTGTGGATGCCATCGGCGCGGCGCCCCAGACGCTGGGCTCCACAGAGGCGAACGAGGCCATGCAGCGCGGCACCATCGACGGTCAGCTCCAGGGCTGGACGGGGATGAAGACCTTTGGCGGGTTTGCGGTGTCTGAAGGGGCGTATCGTGTTCCGCTCGGTGCCTCGCCCTTCCTCCTGTTGATGAACAAGGATCTTTGGGAGAGCCTTCCTGCTGACGTGCAGGAGGTGATGATGAAGCATGCTGGCGAGCCACTCGCAGCGCGCGGCGGTGCGGCGTACGACACCATCACCAAAGGGATCATCGAGGATCAGACGGCCGCAGGCTACGTCATCCATGAGGCAAGCCCTGAAGATGTGGCCCGCTATGCCGACGCGTACAAAAACATCTACGACCGCTGGAGCGAGGAGACCGACAACGGCGAAGAGGTTCTGACCACCTTCCGCCAGTTGATCGACGACTATCGCGCCAACGCTCAATAGTCGGGCCGCGCCCCTTGGATTTTCTCGCCCAAAGGGGCGCGCTGGAGTGGCTGACGCGGCGGCTTGCCTATCTCGGCTTTGCCAGTCTCGTCGCCATCTGCCTGGTCACCCTTTACGATGGGCTGGCGCGGTACTTCGGCCTGCCCCGCGTGCCTGGCTTTCGCGATTTCGGCGAGGTGGTCTTCGCCGTCTTGATCGCCTCGGCCTTCCCCGTCGGCCTTTTGCGCAACCAGAACATCACCATCACCTTCCTGGGTGCGGCCATCGGCGGGAAGGGGCGGGGGCTTCTCAACCTTTTCTCGGCCCTTGCGACGCTTCTGGCGTTCGCACTGATTGCTTACGCCATGTTCGACCGGTCGGAGGGGCTGGGGCAGCGCACCACGCGCACGGGCTTCATGCTGGTGGCGCCTTGGGCGTTTGCGGCAACCCTTATTGTTGCCAGCGCCGTGGTGGTGCAGCTCTGGGTGTTCTTCGCCCGCATCAACGAAATGACCACAGGACGCACCCTTGTGGACGACCATGCAGGCGTCACCGAAGGCGGCCTTGAAGAGGGCCTTAGCGAGGCCGATACCGACACGCTTCGCGACACCTTCGTCACCCACGAGCACCACGACCCCAAGGACGGGCGGCGCTGATGGACGGGTTTGCCATCGCCCTTGTGGGGCTGGGGGCCATGTTCGCCCTCATCATCGTCCACGTGCCCATCGGTGTGGCGATGCTCCTGGTCGGCGGCGCCGGTATCTCCTCCTATATCGGCTTTGACAGGATGGTCTCGCTGGTGGCGGCGGAAACTTTTACCGCCATCGGCAGCGAAAGCTTGGCTGTCATTGCCATCTTCCTCTTGATGGGAACGCTCGCCTCCGTGGCGGGGCTATCGGGTGACCTGTTCCGCGTCGCGAACGCCTTCATCGGCCACCGCAAGGGTGGGCTGTCGGCGGCGACCATTGGCGGGTGCGCAGGCTTTGGCGCCATCTGCGGCTCGTCCGTTGCCACCACGGCGACCATGGCGAAAATCGCGATCCCCGAGATGATCCGCCGGCGCTATGCCTCAGGCTTTGCGGCAGGGTCCGTGGCGGCTGGCGGCACGCTCGGCATCCTGATCCCCCCGTCGGTGATCATGGTGCTTTACGCGGTGCTGACGGAGAACTCGCCGCTCGCCCTTTTTGCCGCGGGCCTTGTGCCTGGGCTGATTGCGGTTGCCTTCTACCTCGTCGCCATTGAGGTGGCGGTGCGGCTGCGGCCGGACATGGCCCCTGCCGCCGAGCGCATGCCCTGGTCTGAGCGCTGGCAGGTCTTGAAAAGCGCGTGGCGGGCGCTTGTGGTCATTCTGGGCGTCTCGGTGGGGATTTATGGCGGCATCTTCACCGTGCTGGAGGCGGCAAGCGTTGGCGCTGCGCTGACGTTCCTGTTCGCCGTGACCTCCGGCAAGCTGAACAGGGCAACGTTTGCGGCGAGTCTCATCGAGACGGCTGGCAACACGTGCCTCATCTTCGTGGTCATCATCGGGGCGAACGTGTTTGGGCGGTTTCTCGCCTTCACCCGTGCGCCCGATGCCGTGGTGTCGATGATCGAGGCAGCGGGGCTTGCCCCCTGGGCCATCATCGTCATGCTCCTTGCTGTCTACATCGTTCTCGGCAGCATCTTCGACACGGTGGCGGCCCTCGTTATCACCCTCCCCTTCGTCTACCCGCTCGTGGTGGGCTCGCTCGGGATGGACCCCATCTGGTGGGGCGTCGTTGTGGTGATGGTGATGGAGATCGGGATGATCACCCCGCCCATCGGCATCAACGTCTTCATCATCCACGGGGTGGCGAAGAACATCCCCTTGCGACGAATTTACGGGGGCATTGCCCCCTTCCTTGTGGCCGACTTTGCCCGCCTGGCGCTGGTGGCGAGCATGCCGGCGCTGGCGATCACCCTGCCAAAGCTGCTCGGCTACATGTGAGCCAAGGATGATCGAAACCCCCGTCCTCATCGTCGGCGGCGGCCCTGTCGGCCTCACCCTTGCCGCAGAGCTTGGTTGGCGGGGCACCGAGGCAATGCTTGTGGAAACGCGCACGGCGCCGACCGAGCACCCCAAGGCGACGCTGCTTGGCGCCCGGTCCATGGAGCTGTTTCGGCGCTACGGCATTGTGGATGCCATCTATGCGCGCGCACTGCCCCACGACATCAACTACTTCATCACCTTCGCAACGCGCATTGCCGGGCACGAACTTTTTCGCGTCACCTCCCCATCCATCAGGCAGACCCTTGAGCGCCCGCCAGAGGTGGTGGCGGAAAACCGCGAACTCACCTGGTCGCCCTACTACAAGACGCAGATCGGCCAGCAGGCGCTGGAGCCTGTGCTGATCGACTTTGTCGCTAGCCTTGACCCCGTCACCCTCCGCCACGGCTGGCGGTTCCTCTCCTGCGAGGAGGATGGCTCAGGGGTCACCGCGCGGATTGTGGAGGAGGCGACAGGACGGGAGGAGACAGTGCGCGCGGCCTATCTTGTGGCCTGCGACGGGGGCGGCTCGGGAATCCGCCGGTCGCTCGGCATTGGCATGAACGGGCGTGGGCGGATGCGCCCCAACGTCAGCTTCTACTTCCAGTCCGATGCCTTCTTGGAGGCGCACGGGCGCGGGCTCGGCAACCTGTACTTTGTGTTTGCGCCCGATTCTTTCGGCGTCGTCACCGCCATCGATGGGCGGCGCTACTGGAATTTCCAGTTCTACTTCCTGGACCCTAACAAGCGCACCGACACCCTCGACCCCGAAGAGGTGCTGACCCGCGCCATGGGCAAGCCCTTCCCGTTTACGCTGAAGGGGGTGGAGCACTGGCACCATCACCAGTCGGTGGCCAGGCGCTGGCGCTCCCGTCTTCCGGCCGACGCCGTGGACGGTGCGCCTGGCCGCATCTTCCTTGCTGGCGATGCGGCACACCTGTTTGCCCCGACGGGCGGTGTGGGCATGAACACTGGCATTGGCGATGCCGTCGACCTTGGCTGGAAGCTCGACGCTATCCTGTCGGGCTGGGGCGGTGAGGCGCTGCTCGATGCCTATGAGATGGAGCGCAAGCCCATTGCGGTGCGCAACAGTGTGATCTCCGCCAACAATTCCGACAAGATCGACATGGTGATGGACGAGACGCCGCCGGAGGTGGAGGAGGACACGCCCCGCGGCGAGGCCGTGCGCAAAGAGTTGGCCCGCAAGATCCGCTGGATGGCGCGTCAGTTCAATTCCGCCGGCACCCACCTTGGCTACCGCTATGTGGCAAGCCCCATCATCGTGCCCGACGGAACACCTGAACCCCCTGACGATCCCGCCCAGGTGGTGCCGTCCACCTGGCCCGGCTCGCGCGCGCCCCATGCCTTTATCGGCGACGGCGACGGCGACGGCGCGGCAAGTCCCTCGACGCTGGACTGGTTCGGCCACACCTTCGTTCTTACCGTTGCCGATGGTGTTGACCCGGCCCCGCTTGAGGCAGCGTTTGCCGCCGCGGGTGTGCCTTTGCGCACGGTCAGGGTGCCAAATGCGGCCATTGCAGCGCTGATGGAGCGGCCTTTGGTCTTGGTGCGGCCTGATGGGCACGTGGCCTGGCGCGGGGCTGTGGCTGAGGACGCTGAGAAGATTACAAACGTCGTCACAGGCCACTGAATAGGCGCTGTGCCCTTGCAAAGGGGCGTGCGGCGTTCAATGGTTCATAAATTCCAAATCGTTGAACAAGGCCATGTTTCCATGAGCACCGATCCCCTCGTGCCCTCGCAAACGCCCTTCAATTACAACGTCGGGATCAACTATGAGACGTGGGAGTCTGGCCGAACCGGCTACAGCATTCCCAACGATCTCAACCAGATCGACGACAATTTCAAGCTCATCAAAACCTTCCACGATATGGCGGTGGGTACGTCCGACCCCACCAACCCGATCATCGAGCCAACGCAAAAGCCTGTCATTGAATACGTGGTTGCGAACCCCGGCACCGAGTTGGTGATGGGCACGTTCAACTCCGCCCTTGCCCAGGGCGGCTTCGGCACCCCTTGGGAACCTGGCCTGATGGTCGATCCCGCCTACACCGACAAGTGGGTGGCGGAGATCGTCAAGACATTCGGCAGCAAAGATGCCGTGAAGCTTGGCCTAAAAACCATCCTTCTGGGCAATGAGATCGACCAGGCCGGCCCGCCGCCGGGCGACCCCGACTTCGACACATACGTCAACGAGTGGGTGCCGAAATCCTTCGACAACTTGAAAGCTTCGCTGGAAAAGGCAGGGCTTGGCAGCATCCCGGTCTCCACCACCATTGCCAACTATGGGCCCACCAATGAGGTGTCGGTCAAAATCCCCCAGCACATCGTCGACAATTGGGGGGCCGACTGGAACAATGGCGAGCCGTTCGTTCTGTTCAACCAGTACACCCAGAACAACGGCCAGAGCACGGATTACAACCAGGTCATCGACTACTTTAATGGTGTGGAGACCGCGCTCGGATCCTCGCTGGAGCCATTTATCGGCGAGACCGGATACTCCACCTACTATGGCGCCGACAATCAGGCGAGCGTCTATGGCGACATCTTCACCTGGCTGGACGGTCAACGGGCCGATGGCGGCAAGACGGTGCCCTTGTTTGCCTTCACCGCCTTCGACAGGCCCGACGTCGCCCCTGCGTGGGAACCTGAGTACGGCATCTACGCCGAGACCGGAAACTCCCAGCCGAACGGGCTGAAGACCAACCTTCAAGGCGTCATCCCCTCCTGGACGGACGACCCCATCAACGGATCCACCGAAGGCAATGATGCCCTTTATGGCTCGCGCGAAGGTGAGGCGCTGGTGGGCCGCGGCGGCCACGACACCCTCCACGGCGACCGTGGGGAGGACCGTGTCGCAGGCCGCGATGGCGATGACCTGATCTTCGGTGGCATGGGGGCCGACGTTCTGCTCGGCCAGAAGGGTGACGATACGCTGCGCGGTGGCAATGCGGCCGACCTCCTTAATGGCGGGACGGGCGACGACATTCTGCGCGGCAACCGCGGCGCCGACACGCTGGACGGTGGGCCTGGTGCGGACACGCTGATCGGCGGGCGGGGCGAGGACATCTTCGTTGTGGACGCCGTGGGGCTCGACGTGATCCGCGGGTTCGAGGCCGATGACACGTTGGCTTTCGCCGATGGCCTCAGCGCCGCCGATCTCGTGATCGCAGAGGACGGCAAGCACACCACCCTCTCGTTCGATGGCGAGGTGATTGTGCGTTTCTTGGACACCCACGTGGCGTTGATCGAGGCGGAAACCTTCGTTCCCTTTGCCTAAGCTTGTGAGGCCGCACGAAACTGCCGCCTATGCAGGCAAGGGTCTGCCTATTCTTTCGGCGTGACCTGTTCTGGGGCATGCGGCATCTTTGGGGATCGTCGATCCTTCAAGGAACGCCCCATGCTGGAACGCAACCCGTCCCACAAACTGCGCGCTTGGCCGCAGTCCACCTATACCGATCCGGCTTTCCTTGCCGCTGAGCAGACGCACATCTTCGACAAGGATTGGGTGATGGTCACCCGCTCGGGCGCGCTGCCGAACCCTGGCGATTACATCACAGCAAAGCTCGGCGAAAAACCCATTGCCATCATCAGGCAGGACGATGGCTCGCTACGCGCCTTCGCCAACTTTTGCCTCCACCGCTATGCACGGCTGCTGGACGGGACGGGCACGAAGCGGCGGATCGTGTGCCCGTATCACGCTTGGACCTACGACATGTCGGGCCGTCTCATCGGCGTCACCGACCGCGAGGGGTTTTGCAACGTGGCCACGCGCGAACTCTCGTTGGAGGGTCTGGCGTGCGAGGAGTGGCTTGGCTTCGTTTTCGTCTCCCGCAAGTTGGATCTGCCGCCTGTGGCCGAGCGTCTTGGCGATCTTGCGGGCCTTTTGGCCAACCATGGTGTTGGCGACTATGAAGATCGGGTGATCGTGGAGGCCGACCCTTGGGTAGGCAACTGGAAGGCCATCTTCGAGAATTTCATCGAGAGCTATCACGTCACCTATACCCATACGCAGTCCATCGGCCCCACCAATCCCACCAAGCTTGCCGAAAAAGGGCCCGTGGGGCATGAACACTTCTCCTTCCACCACAACGTCTATCGCGAGGCGGATTGGCCGGAGGTGCACAACCCCGCCATCACGGCCGATCAGCGGCGCCAGTTCCACGTAGTGGGCCTTTACCCGAATGGGCTTGCGGCCATCGACCCCAACTTCATGTGGTGGATTTCCCTTGAGCCGACGGGTCCTCAGGCGACCAGTGCACGCTGGGGCCTTGCCTTCTCACCCCACGCCATGAAGGGAATGAAGGATCCTGACGCTTACGTCGCTGCCATCGAGCACACCATTCGCACCGCCACCGACGAGGACAAGGAGATGGTCGCCCGTGTGCAGGAGGGGGCGGCATTCGCCTCCGATGAACCGGGTTACCTGCACGACTGGCTTGAGGTCTACGTGCACGAGTTCCGCCAATACATTGACAGGATGTGCAACCCTCAAACGTAGGTGAGCATGCGTGTGCGTTCACCTTCATCCACGGCGTAAAAGTCCCGCTCCCACTCCTTCAGCTTGAAGCCGAGATAAATGTCCCGCATCTCGTTGCCGAAGGTGTCGGCCACAAGGGGGTCGCCCTCGAAGGCGGCGAGCGCCTCCAAGAGCGTGCGGGGCAGGCGCTCCACTGTGCCACCCCCTTCGGTGGGGATGGTGCGCGAGGCCGACGGCGTGCCGAGCTTGAGGTAGAGGTTGTCGTTCATGGGTGCGCCGGGGTCGAGGCGTTGTTCGATTCCCTCAAGGCCTGCAGTCAAGGACAAAGCGGCGGCAAGGTAGATGTTTGCCGCAATGTCGGGTGCTCTGTTCTCCACACACGGGCGGTTCATGGGAAGGCGTAACATGGCGGAGCGGTTGTTCTTGCCATAAGTCTTCAACACTGGCGCCCAGCTCATGTCGGCCATTTGCCCCCGTGCAATCAAACCTTTGTAAGAGTTGTGGGTGGGGCAGGTAACGGCGGTGAGCGCGGCCGCATGGTTCAACAGTCCGCCGACGAAGTGGTAACCCAAATCCGGAAAGCCGATCCGGTGGGTGTCGGCGAGGCTTCCCGGGGCGCGTGCGAAGAGATTCTCGCCTGTGTCGGGGTCATAGAGCGACATGTTGAAGTGGGCGCCTGAGCGAAAGTCGTCCGCAAAGGGTTTGGGCATGAAGCTCGCCGTCAACCCCATGGACTGGGCGATGGTCTTGGCCATGAAGCGGAAAAACGTCACCCGGTCGGCCATGGTCAGCGCATCGGCATAGGCAAAGTCGAACTCGTGCTGGCCTTGCCCGCCCTCCGCATCGAAGGAGTAGACGTCCCAGCCAAGGGCGTTCATCGCCTCCACCATGGCGTCGAGATAGGGCATTGACTGGAGCGTCTGGTGCACGTCGTAGGCGGGGCAAAGTCCCTTGTGATGGCGCTCCTGGACGCCTGTGGGGACGCCATTCTCCTCGCGGAAGACATAGAACTCCGTCTCGATCCCCAAGTTCATGCCGAATCCGGCCTCGCGCGCGCGGGCGAGCGCCTTTTTCAAGATGACGCGGCTGCAATTGGGGTAGGGGGCGCCGTGGAAGGTGAGATCGCCCGCAAACCAGGCAAAGCGCGTGTCCCAAGGAAAGACCATCACGCTGTCGAGATCGGGGATGACGGCGCACTCGTCCTTTTCTGGTCCCACAAGCCCCATCCCCTCCATGGCGCCCACAGTGAACAGCTCCGAACCTGCGCACATCTTCTCAAAGCTTGCCATCGGTACGGCCTTGGCTTTGGGAATGCCGTGAATGTCCACGTAGGTGGCAAAGCAGTACTTCACGCCGGCTTGGAGGAGTGTTTCGCGCACGTGGGCAATCTTTTGGGGGTCGGTCATGGTTTGCCTGTCTTGTGAGGGACTGGTGCGCTGCGCTGCAAAGTCGAGGCCAGCGGTATCGGCAGCGGTCAGCGGCATTGCCTAAATTCTATGCGATGGGCGAATTATGCTCACGAAGTGGGCGGATGCGGGCCGCATCGCCCACCGATCGGGCGAAACAAGTGTCTGGCACGACCGTTGCAGAAGGGATCTCCCAAGAGCGCCCGGAGTGATGGAATGCCCCGCTGGGACCTGATGACGAGCGATGAGATCGGCGCGATGATCGCCTCAGGGCGGGACCTTGCGGTCCTCCCCGTGGGAGCGACGGAGCAGCACGGGCCTCACCTTGCCGCAGGTTGCGACACCATCAGCGCCGAAACGCTGGCCGTCAAAGCAGGTGAAGCGGCGAACGTGCTCGTCCTTCCGGGCCTTGCATACGGGTGCTCCCTCGGCCACACCGACAGGTGGCCAGGGACCCTGTCCCTCCACCCGCAAACCCTGACGCAGGTGGCGGTGGAACTTGGCCGCTGGGCGGTGGCAAACGGGCTGACCAAGCTGCTTTTCCTGTCGGGCCACGGCACCAATGATGCGCCCTTAAAGAGCGCGATTTTGCAGTTGAGATACGAGTTTGCGCGCGCCCGCTTTGCCACCATGGGCCTGTGGGACATCTCCCCCCGCGTCGGCGCGCTTTACTTCCGTGATGGCGACGACATCCACGCCAACCGCGGCGAAACCTCCGTATTGCTTCACCTGCGTCCAGAAATGGTGCGGATGGATAAGGCATTCGACGTCAAAGACGTAACGCCCGGCACCCGCTTCTCCTACGCCATGCCCGCTACGACCCCCACAGGCGTGGTCGGTGCCCCCACACAATCCAGCGCCGAGGACGGTGCGGCGATGGTCGACACCATCGTCGAAGACCTCGCCGCTTGGCTCACCCAAGCTCTCGCCGAGGACTGGCCCACACTGCCGCCGGCTCCAGCTGCGACTTGAAGGAAAGGCTAACCCCATGAACCGAACGCTTCTTGCCCTGTGCGCAGGCGCCCTCGTGTTGAGTGCACCATTGGCCGCCGAAGCCAAGACTTACCGCGTCGGCTACAACATCTATGTGGGCTTCATGCCGTACGGGTGGATGGATCAGAACGGCATTCTCGACAAATGGGAGAAAAAGTACGGCGTCGACATCGAGGTGGTACAGGTCAACGACTATGTGGGCGGCATCAACCAGTTCGTCGCCGGCGATTTGGACGGGATGGCTGTGGCCTCCATGGATGGTTTGACCATTCCCGCAGCAGGCGGCGTCGACACTACCATTGCCCTTGCCGGTGACTTCTCCAACGGCAATGACGGGATCTTGTCAAAGACTGTGGACTCCGTCACCGACTTCAAAGGCGAGACCATCCACCTCTTCGAACTGACGGTCTCCCACTATCTCCTGTCCCGCGCACTTGAAGAGAATGGGCTGTCCCTGCGCGACGTGAACACGGTCAACATCACCGATGCGGACATTGCGCCCGCCTATATCGGCTCCGACGAGATCAAGCATGCTGTGGCGTGGAACCCGATGCTTCTGTCCATGCAAAACGGTGTGGAGGGATCAAGCCGCGTGTTCGATTCTGCGTCCACGCCTGAAGAAATTGTCGATGTCATGTTGTTCCACACCGAGACGGTGGAGAGCGACCCGGACTTCGTCAAAGCGTTCGTTGGCGCTTGGTATGAGACCATGCAAATCATGTCCGGCGGTGACGAAGCTGCCGAAGAGATGATTGCCGATCTTGCTGACATGTCCGGCGGCACCGTGGATGACTATAAGGCCCAGCTGGCTTCCACCAAAATGTACTATGACCCCGCAGAAGCCTACGACCTCTTGACCTCCGACAGGCATAAAGAGACCTGGGATTTCGTCCGCAAGTTCTCCTTCGAGGTGGGTTTGTTCGGTGAGAACGCCGCCAGCGAAGACTTCGTGGGGATCGAATTTCCTGACGGCTCTATCCTCGGCGACGCCGATAACGTGAAGCTGCGGATCAATTCCGAGTTCACCAAGATGGCGGTGGAAGGCAAGCTTTAAATTGGTGTTGCGGGCCGCGCCGCCAGTGTTCGCCCCACGGGCGGTCGGCCCGCCCTTGCAAGGCGACGGCTCATGAAGCGCGCCATCAACTACGTGCCCACGCGTCCGGCGGGATTGCTACTGGCACTCCTGCCATTCGCCCTGGTGATCCTCATCTATGCCATCGGCTCGGATGTGCGGTTGACGGCCAACCCCAGCGACAAGCTGATGCCGTCCTTCAGCACCATCGGCGAGGCGCTGGAGCGTTTGGCCTTCCAGGAAAACCGTCGCACGGGCGAGTATGTGTTCTGGACCGACACGTTGATCAGCCTTCAGCGGATCTTCATGGGCCTGTCCATCTCAACGCTCTTGTGTATTTTGATCGGTATTCCGCTGGGGTTCCTGCCGTACCTTCGGGCCTTTTTCGGGCCGTTCCTGGCGGCGTTCTCCTTGATCCCGCCGTTGGCGGTGCTGCCCATCCTTTTCATCATCTTCGGGCTCGGCGAGACTTCTAAGATCGTACTCATCGTTTTTGGCGTTGCGCCCTTCCTGACCCGTGACATTGCTCTTGCGGTGGCCCAGATCCCGCGTGAGCAAATCGTCAAGGCGCAGACGCTTGGGGCGTCCACCTGGCAGATGATGACGCTCGTGGTGTTCCCCCAGGTCTTGCCACGTCTGTTCGATAGCTTGCGTCTGTCCTTGGGTGCCACCTGGCTGTTCTTGATTGCCTCTGAGGCCATCGCGTCCGAAGGTGGGCTCGGCTATCGCATCTTCTTGGTGCGGCGGTATTTGTCCATGGAGGTCATCCTGCCGTACGTGGCGTGGATCACGCTCCTTGCCTTCTTGATGGACTATGCACTGGCGCTTGCCTCACGCATCACGTCGCGCTGGTACCACATTGGGCGCAGTGCATGACCGAGATTGTCGTGCGCGGCCTCACCAAAGAGTATGGCGACTGCACCATTTTGGAGAACGTGTCGGTCACGCTGCCCGACCACGAGTTCTGCGTGGTGCTGGGCCCCTCTGGCGCCGGCAAGACGACGCTCCTGCGCATCCTCCTCTCCCAAGAGAGTCCCACCCGCGGCGAGGTGTTGATCGACGGCGTCCCCATCGATCCTGAGCCCCAGCCGGACCGTGGCGTGGTGTTCCAGCGCTACTCCGTGTTCCCCCACCGCACCGTCCTGTCCAACGTGATGATGGGGCCACAGCTTCGCGCCGCACCCATCACGGGGCATATGTTCGGCGCCCGTCGTCGGCGGCTCAAGGAGCAGGCGACCGCACTCCTTGAGGAGGTCGGCCTCGGCCCGCATTTGAAGAAATGCCCCACGCAGCTCTCAGGCGGCATGCAGCAGCGCCTTGCCATTGCCCAGGCCCTCATCATGGAGCCTAAGGTGCTCCTCCTGGATGAACCGTTCGGGGCGCTGGACCATGCCACAAAGCGCGCCATGCACCGACTGATCCTGGATCTTTGGGCGCGCAACAAGATGACCATCGTGATGGTCACCCACGATATCCAGGAAGCTTTCACTCTCGGCACGCGCGTGTTGATGATCGACAAGGCGCGCACCGACCCCCACGAGCCGAGCGCTTACGGGTCCACCATCACGGAGGACATTCGCCTCGACCCCGCCAAGAAGCCGCCGCTTGATGTGGGCTCGGGCGAGGAGGGCGGCGATGCGGCCACCATGCGCACCATCTTCGCCCAATGGCGCAATCGCGCAGGCGAGGCGGTGGTGGACGACGTGGCAAAGCCCGCCCTGAAGGTCGCAGGTCTATGACGCTCCAAGGCCAACGCATCTTGGTGACGGGCGCCGCCAAGGGGATTGGCCGCGCAACGGTGGCCGAACTTGCCGCGCGCGGCGCCAGCATCGCGACTTTCGACCGTGCCCCCTGTCCCGGTGAGGTGCACCACATCCGCGGCGACGTGTCGGTTGAAGCGGACGCGGTGAGGGCCGTGCGTGAGGCGGTGACGACCCTCGGCGGGCTCGATTGCCTCGTCAACAACGCAGGCATCGTTTTGGAAAAGCCGCTGCTTGAGACATCCGCGGAGGATTTCGACACCATCATCGCCGTCAACTTGCGCGGCGTGTTCGTGATGGCGCGGGAGGCAGCGCGGCACTTCCAAGCCGGCCCGCGCGATGGGCCAGGGCGTATCATCAACGTTGCCTCGGAGCTCGCCCATCTGGGGCGGGCGGAGTATTCGGCTTACTGCGCCTCCAAGGGCGGGGTGATTGCGCTGACCCGCTCCCTTGCGCGCGAACTGGCACCCTCCGTCCTGGTCAACGCCGTCGCGCCGGGGCCGACGGATACCGCAATGCTCCAATCGGAGCGGCAATACGAAACACTTAAGGCGACTGCCGAAGGCATCCCCCTAGGCCGGCTCGGGGAGGCTGAAGAGGTGGCGCGCACCATCGCCTTCCTTGCCAGCGCGGACGCCAGTTTCATGACAGGCTCCGTCCTTGATGTGAACGGTGGCGCGGTGATGGCATGACCATCGATCTTTCCGGCAAGACGGTCCTCGTCACGGGGGCAAGCCGCGGGATTGGGCGGGCGGTGGCTGCAGCGTTCGTGGAGGCCGGTGCCACAACCACCATCCTTGCCGAGGACGATGGTGTGCACGAGACGGCGCGCGCCCTGTCCCCCGACGGCAAGGTGGCAGCGATTCAGTGCGATGTCTCAGATGGGGCGGCGGTGGAGCAGCTTGGTGCCTCCCTCGGCCCCATCGACGTCTTGATCAACAATGCGGGGATCGAACGTCAGACACGGCTCGACGACCCTGACGCCATGGAGACCGTCGCCAGAACCTTTCAAATCAATGTGATGGGGATGTTCCGCGTCACCCAGGCGGTGCTGGACAAGGTGGCGGCCGGTGGGGCGATCATCAACACCGCCTCCGTCTGGGGCCGCTGCGCGCCCGCAGGCTACTCGGCCTATGCAGCGTCAAAGCACGCGGTGATTGGATTGAGCCGCGCCTGGTCGCGCGAACTTTCAACGCGCAAAATCCGCGTCAATGCCGTTTGCCCCGGCTGGGTGGGGACGGATGCGGCCCTTGCAACGCTCCACACCATGGCGGCCGAGCAGGGGGTGGAGGCGGCGCACCTTCGTGCTGAGATCGAAGCCACGCAGGATATCGAAGGTCTGATGGTGCCGCAGGACGTTGCTAACCTTTACGTCTTTCTCGCCAGTCCCCTTGCCGCCAACATCACCGGTCAAGCGATCAACATCGACCGGGGAGAATATCAAGCCTGAGGAGGCCACCATCGAACCGAACGACGGTCACGGCATGGGCGCTTTCTGGCCCTCAAAGGCCGACCTTGCCGCCACCAACAACACAACGCTGCAAAACCCTGTCTCGCCGGACGGAACCCCCGTGGTTGGCGAGCGCTACACCGTGCCTGCCCGCCAGGGCCTTGCTGTGCGCGTGGGGCGCGGGGAGAGGGTGCGCGTCATCAACACCGAAGGCACGCAGGTTGTGGACGCATGGGCCTTCAATGCGGCCGACCCCGGTGAGTTCATGTCGATGCCCCATGTGCGCGCGGCCATCAACGGGATCATCCCGCAGCCGCCGGCGCCGCTTGTCAGCAACAAGCGCCAACCGATCCTCACCTTTGAGGAAGACACGTCGCCAGGCGTCCACGACACCTTGATTGCCGCCTGCGATATCTGGCGCTACCGCGGGCTTGGCGTTGAGGTTTACCACGACAGCTGCACCGACAATTTGCGCCTTGCCCTGAAGGCGATCGGATTTGACTGCCCTGAGGTGCCGTCCCCCTTCAACCTTTTCATGAACATTCCTGTCGGCGCCGGCAACAGCATCGACTGGCTGCCTCCCACCTCGCGTCCCGGCGACAGTGTGACGTTCCGGGCGGATATGGACGTGATCTTCGTGGTGTCCGCCTGCCCGCAGGACATCATCCCCATCAACGGGGAAGCGTGCGTGCCCACCCACGCCCAACTGATGGTCCTTGCCGGCACGGGCAAGGGCACAGCGGCGGACAGCCAGAGATGACCAACACCGTTCTGATGGCCGAGATGACCTGGCCCGACTATGAGGCGAAGGTGAAGGCGGGGGCGCCGATCCTCCTGCCGGTGGGCTCCATCGAGCAGCACTCCTACCACATGCCCTTGGGGGTGGACCGTTACCTCCCCACCGCCGTTGCGAAGGAGGCGGCGGCAAAGGTTGGCGCCATCGTGGCAGAGCCCATTATCTACGGCGCGCGCTCACAAATGCGCATGGGCGGCGGGCAGACCTATCCTGGCACCACAAGCCTGTCGCCCGTCACGCTGATGCATGTGATCCGCGATGTTCTGACCGCCTTCATGGAGCATGGCGCTAAGCAGATTGCCGTCGTCAACGGGCACTACGAGAACATGATGTTCACCTATGAGGGGATCGACCTTGCCCTTCGTGAAGCCACGATCCGCGGGATCGAAGGCGTGAAGGTGATGCGCCTTGAATACTGGGATCACATGTCGAAGGAAACCATTGCCCACCTTTGGCCCGATGGCTTTCCTGGGACGGAGCTTGAGCACGCGGCGCTGTTTGAGACCTCGCTCATGCTCCACTACCACGGCGACCTTGTGGATATGGCAAAGGTCCCCCACGAAGCGCCCGGAGACTTCCCCGTCTACGATCTCTTCCCTGCCAGCAGACAGGGTGTGCCGCCCTCAGGCGCGCTGTCGCCCCCCAACAGGGCAACGGCCGAGTTCGGCGCACGCATTGCCGATGACTGCGTGAAAGGCCTTGTGGCCAACCTTAAAGAGGCCTTTGGGCTGTGAGCGAGACCGAGCCCGTCCTTCCCGCGCACAGACCGGCGGTTATCCCCTTCGGCCTTAACTCGGAGACCGGTGTGTTGCGCCACGTTCTCCTCGGCGCGCCGGACCATTTTGCATGGCGGCCAGTGTCGGCGGTGGCACGGCAGACGCTGTCTGAGGGGCACAGCTTCGATAGGGCGCTCGCCCTCTCCCAGCACGGCGAGATGGTGGCCGCCTACGAAGAGGCTGGGGTGACCTGCCATTACCTCCCGGCCAGGCCGCACAACGCCTACGCCGTCTTTGCCCGCGACTCTTCTTTCATGACCCCCTGGGGTGCTGTGATCACCATGATCCAGACCCCTTACAGACGCGGCGACTATGCGCTGGCGCTGGAGTTTTACGAGCGGATGGGAATCCCCGTCTGGAAGATGGTGACGGCAGGTCACTTCGAGGGAGGTGACCTTCATATCGTCAAGCCGGGCCTTGTGTTTTGCGGCTATGGCGGTGAGCGCAGCGAAGCCTCTGGCGCTGAAGAGGTGGCCGGCTGGTTCCGCGCCATGGGGTGGGAAGCGTACACGGTGCCGTTCCCGCCCTACTTCGTGCACCTTGATGTGTCCTTCGCCATGGCCGCCCCGAGCCTTGCGGCCGTGTGCGAAGACGCGTTGCCGGACTGGTTCCTGAAAGTTCTCGCCGACCATCAGATCAGAACGCTGTCGGTGGGCTACCGCGAGGCGATGGGCCTTGGCTGCAATATTGTCGCCCTCGGTGAGGGCCGGGTGCTCTCTACGCGCCAAAACACAATGCTGAACGCCAAGATGAAGGCGGAGGGATTGACCGTCTACGACCCCGACCTCAGCCTGTTCACCCTCGGCGGAGGGGGGCCGCACTGCCTGTGCCAAGGCCTTCATCGCGACCCCCTTTAGCCTCCCGAGCCCTGGTGTGACCCCATGAAAAACGGCTTTCGCCTGCACGATCCGTCTAGCGCGCCCGGTGAATCCGCAGCGCTTCTGAAAAAAGCAGAGGCAGCGCTCGGTACCGTCCCCAACCTTGAAAGGGTGATGGCCGAGGCGCCCGCCCTCCTCAAAGCCTACGTGGAAACGTGGGCCATGTTCGATGAGACCAGCCTGTCCCCCGCAGAGCGTCAGGTGGTCTACCAGGTGGCGAACGTTGAGAACGGTTGCACGTATTGCCGCCCGTGGCACGCCTTCCTCTCCTCCCGCTCGGGGATGAGCGCTGAGGATGTGACGGCTTTGCGCGACGGCAACCCGCTTGCCGATCCGCGTCTTGAAGCGTTGCGTGTGTTCTCTGGCAAGGTGCTTGCTGCAAAGGGCGCTGTGGCGGGCGAGGATTTCGAGGCGTTTGTCGAAGCGGGCTTCACACGGCAGCAGGCGCTGGAGGTGGTGCTCGGTCTCGCCATCAAGGTGATGAGCAACTACACCAACGCCCTTGCCGGCACACCCTTGGACGGTGCGATGGAAAAGTGGCGGCCCGATGGGTGAAGGCGTGCCGCCTCAGGTTGGCTTCAGCGCTTCGACCACACTGGCAGCGTCAGCGACCCAGCCGAACAGATGGCCTTCGCTGGCGATGATGGAAAGGGTCGCCGCATGGAGCCCCGCGTCTTCCGTGGCGCATCCGTCGGCGACGGTCAGGCACGCAAAGCCTCGGTCCACAGCTTCGCGCAAAGTGGAGTGGACGCAGCACTGTGTGGTGACGCCTGTGAGGATCAACCGGGCGACCCCCCTGTTGCGCAGCCGCGCCTCAAGGTCGGTGGCAAAGAAGGCGCCGAAGCCTGGTTTGTCCACCTGCCACTCGCCCGGCTCCGGGGCGAGGTCATCGATGATGGCATGGCCCGCCTCGCCCCGCACGAAGTGGCGGCCGAGTGGGCCTTTGTCGCCAATCCCAATCCCCGAGCCGCGGTACTGGTCGCGCTTCAGGGGTGTGAGATCGCTGAGGCCCGGTTCGTGCCCCTCGCGGGTGTGGATGATGGTGAGCCCCTGCGCGCGGGCCGCCTCAAGCACCGCCTTCACGACTGGGACGATGGCGGCAAGGCGAGAGACGTCGACGCCTGCCAAAGCGCTGGCGCCCTCAGGGTCCAGGAAGTCCCTTTGCATGTCGATCACCATCAAGGCCGTCGTCTCAGGCGCAAACGCGAACTCTCTGTCGTGACGGCAGGCGATGGCGGGCATCAAGGCGCTCCGGGGGTGGGTGGGGCACAGCCCAGCGTATGGCGTGCCGCTGCGGTGCCGCAAGCCTGGCGCGGAGCCTGGCAGCGCCGCCTTCTGGTGGAGCCCGACGGCTCGCAAGACCACAAGACCTTCGTTGTCTGGCTGCAAAGCGGCTCCCACTACGCCGACATTCGCCTGCCTGCAGGCCGCCCGCCGATGGACAGCAGGGGTTTTGCCCATCTTGACCGGCGCGCAGTCTCCTACCTTGCGCAGCAGGAAGGTTTCGCTGGCCGGCTTTACTGGCGTGGCGGCCGCGCGCGGTGGGAGAGGCGCATCGACTTTGCCCCCTTGAGCGGCCCGCCCGATGAAGGTCGTCTTGCCCGCAGCGGTCAGCGCTTGATCGAGCACGGCATCCATCGCGCGTACCGGGAGGAGTGGTGGCAGATGGGTGCGCCTGGTCCATCGGCGGTGTTGATGGACACGCCGCGCCGCATGCTCCTTCGTGTGGGCAAGCACTTCATTTTGGTGGATGACCGGCGGCCGGCGCCCCTCTCCAAAGGTGCGCTGCCTGATGCTGCCGTCACTGCGGACGCTGCCTCCCGCGCGGCATTGTTGGGCTGCGAGATTTCCTATGGGCACGTGGAGGGGAGACGGTTTCGCGTCCTTCGCTCCACACTGCCGTGGCGTGAGGGGGCTTTGGTGTTGCCAAGGTTTCCTTCGCCCCGCCGCCGCGCTACGGTGTGGCCAAGCTAGCGGCTAGGGTTCCGGTGGCAGGGCGCTCCTTAAGGGGAGTTGCAGCCACGTCTGGACCGAGAGCCGCCGCCCTTCGCCATCCAAGAAGGGTACACGGCGGGATAAAAGCCCGGGAGGCCTGTTGATGCGGATCGACGCATCGGTGGCCCCCTGTCGCCGTGCGTCCTCCGCGCAAGCCGTGGAAGGACGAGGATGACCCAAGCTTTTTCCGACGAGACAATCGCCGCCGCCAAAGCGCGCTATCAACGGCTGAAAGCCTCCGGCCAGGATGCCGCCGCCTTCGACACCCGCGTTGCCCAAAGCCCTTCGACCCCGGATGATGTGTCCGCCCGCACCCGGCTGACTGAGACCGTGCCTGGCGGCTGGTATTGGCACGGCGTCATCGCCAAAGGCGAAGTGCTGCGCGTGTCGAGCGAGGCACCCGGCACCGGCGTTGCCCTGTTGTTGTGGAACGCCCACGACACCAGCGAGCGGGTGAATCCGGCCGACACCGTCAAGATCCAATGGACGGCCCATGTGGGCAAAGGACGTGTCCTCCTGTCCGACATGGGGCGGGCCATCGCCTCCATAATGAGCGCGCCAGAAGGCACGGTGGACTGTGTGTGTGGCGCCTCCACCGCGTGGTCAAACCGCCAGAAGTACGGGGCGGACGGGCACTTCAACGCCCAAGATCACTTCATCAAGGCCGCGTCCAAACACGGGCTCGGTAAGCGCGATGTGGGGCCTTGCGTGCACCTGTTCTCGTCCCTTCGCACCGACGGTGAGGGCAACCTTCACTGGCACGATAAGGCGGCTGGCGGCGGCCATGTGGACCTTCGCGCCGAGATGGCTGTGATTGCAGCCGTTGCCAACTGCCCCCACCCCTTGTCGCCCGGCAACACCTACGCGCCGCAGCCTGTGACGGTGGAGGTGTGGCAAGGCGATGCTCCCGCCCAGGACGACCTTTGCCGCACGGGCACGCACGAAGCCCGGCGCGCCTTCATCAACAACGCCGCATGGGTGCAGCCATGACCGTCTCCGCGCGCGACCCAGCGTTGGCCTCACAGTGCCACGCGGTGGCCGCAACCGCGGGCTGGTCAGGCCTTGTGCGCAAGGGCCAGACCATCCGCATTGTCGACCTGGAGGGTCAGCAGGCAGTGGACACTTTGTTCTACAGCGCTGCCGATACCGCCGAGCGCTACAGTGCCCAAGACACCGTGCAGAGGGCGAAGAACGCCTATATCGGCGCCGGTACCGTGCTGATCTCCAACGACGGTAATGAGATGCTGACCGTCACCGCCGACACCGTCGGGCGGCACGATACCTCCGCGGGGGCCTGCTCGGTGGAGTCCAACACTGTGCGCTTCGGTCACGAGACGCGTCACCTCCACGCCTGCCGCGAGAACTTTGTGGTGGAGGCGGCGCGCTGGGGCATGACCAAGCGCGACATCGTCTCCAACATCAACTTTTTCATGAACGTGCCCATCGAGCCCGATGGGCGCCTTGCCATTGTCGACGGGCTGTCGGAGCCCGGCAATTACGTGGAGCTTGTAGCCCACATGGACGTGATCTGCCTCATCTCCAACTGTCCGCAGATCAACAACCCCTGCAATGGTTTCGATCCGACACCCATCGAGGTGCTGATCTGGGACGCGCCGTGATCGAAACCGTCCTCGTTGCCAACCGCGGGGAGATCGCCTGCAGGATCATCGCGACGCTGACGCGGATGGGCCGGCGATCTGTGGCGGTCTACTCAGAGGCCGACCGCCACGCCGCCCACACGCTGATGGCCGACGAGGCTGTCCTGATCGGCAAAGCGCCTGCCACCGACAGCTACCTCAACATTGAACGCCTCGTTGAGGCGTGCTGCGCTTCGGGCGCACAGGCGGTCCACCCGGGTTATGGCTTCTTGTCGGAAAGCGCGGCGTTTGCTGATGCCCTGACGGAGGCAGGGATTGTCTTCATCGGCCCGTCGGCGGACCACATCCGCCTTTTCGGCCGCAAGCATGCCGCGCGGGAGGCGGCGGTGGCCGCTGGCGTACCGCTCCTTCCAGGCACGGGCCTCTTGTCGAGCTTTGAGGAGGCACAGAGCGCGGCGCAGGATGTCGGCTTCCCGTTGATGGTGAAGGCGACCGCAGGGGGAGGAGGCATCGGCCTTGCCCTTTGCGAGACGGCTGAGGACCTTGCCGACAGCGTGAGCCGGGTGACGCGGCTCGGCGCTGCCAACTTTGCGGATGGTGCATTCTTTCTGGAAGCGTTCGTCGAGACTGCGCGCCACGTGGAGGTGCAAGTCTTTGGCGATGGCAAGGGCCGCGTGATCTCCCTTGGCGAGCGCGACTGTTCCCTGCAAAGGCGCAACCAAAAGGTCATCGAGGAGACGCCTGCGCCAAACCTTCCGGCCGCCACCCGGGCGGCCATGATGGAGGCGGCCGTGCGGCTCGGCCAGTCGGTGGACTACGCCTCCGCCGGCACAGTGGAGTTCGTCTATGACGAGGCGAAGGACCGATTCGCCTTCCTTGAGGTCAACACGCGCCTTCAGGTGGAGCACCCCGTCACGGAGGCGGTGACGGGGATCGACCTCGTGGAATGGATGGTACGACAGGCTGAGGGCAGCCTAGACCTTTATGCCATCAGTGTGGTCCCGACGGGCGCTGCCATCGAAGCACGCATTTATGCCGAAGACCCCGGCCGCGCGTTCCGTCCCTCCGTGGGGCGCATCACCCAGGCGCAGTTTCCTAAACATGCTCGCGTCGACACGTTCGTGAGTGCCGGCAGCGAGGTGCCTGCCCACTATGACCCGCTCCTCGCAAAGGTGATTGTGCGCGGCGAGACGCGGGCCGACGCTGTGGCCGCTCTCCACACCGCTTTGACCCAGACCGAGATCGGCGGCATTGCCACCAACCTTGACTATCTGAGCCAGATTTCCGCCTCACCGATGTTTGTCGACGGGCGGGTCTCCACCCGCGCGCTGCAGACATTCTGCTATCGCCCGCGCACTGTGGAGGTGCTGTCGCCGGGCGCACAATCCACCTTGCAGGATTGGCCAGGGCGCGTCGGCTACTGGCATGTGGGTGTGCCGCCGTCGGGGCCGATGGATGCACTCTCCCACCGCCTTGCCAACCGCACTGTCGGCAACCCTGACGACGCCGCCGCGCTGGAAATGACCATGACCGGCGCGACGCTTCGGTTTTCGACCTCCGCCACAATCGCTCTCGCGGGGGCTGATATGGACGCCACCATCGATGGTGCACCCGTGCCGCTTTACGCACCGGTTGCCGTTGCCGAAGGGGCGACGCTCGCCATGGGTCCCATCAAAGGGCATGGGATGCGCACGGTCCTTGCCGTGCGTGGTGGGTTCGACTGCCCGCTTTACCTCGGCGCCAGGGCGACGTTCACCCTCGGTGGCTTCGGTGGCTTCGGTGGCTTCGGTGGCCATGGGGTGGGCGCCTTGAACGTGGGCGATGTGCTCACGATCGCTGAATGTGAGGGCCTTGCGGCGCCCTCTCCGGCACCCTTCAAGACGCCAGTGACGGACCATTGGACGCTCAGAGTGCTGTACGGCCCCCACGGCGCGCCTGACTTTTTTACTGAGGAGGACATGGCCGTTCTCCTGTCGTCGGCGTACACTGTGGGGGTGAACTCGGCGCGCACAGGGGTGCGGCTGTCTGGGCCCAAGCCAGCGTTTGCGAGGGAGGATGGGGGCGAGGCCGGGCTTCACCCCTCCAACATCCACGACAACGCCTATGCTGTAGGGGCGGTGGATTTCACCGGCGACATGCCCATCATTTTAGGGCCTGACGGGCCGAGTCTTGGCGGCTTCGTCTGCCCGTTTGTGGTGGCAAAGGCTGACCTGTGGAAGGTGGGGCAGCTGCGTCCCGGCGACAGCGTGGCCTTTGACGCCATCACCCTTGAGGAAGCCGACGCCGCCGAGCGGGCGCAAGAGGCCGCCCTTACCCATGGCACTCCCCTCCAAACCGCGGCCGTGCCGCCCCGCCGGTCACCGCCCGACGCCGCCATCAGGCGTACGCGCGAGGATGGTGAGATCAAGGTCGTCTACCGCCGTGCCGGGCAGGACAACCTGTTGGTGGAGTTCGGCGAAAACGTCCTCGACCTTGACCTAAGAGTTCGTGCCCACAGCCTGATGGAGCGTCTGGTTGAGGCAGGTGTGAACGGTGTTGAGGAGATCACCCCGGGCATCCGCTCCCTCCAAGTGCGCTATGACGATGGCGCCATCAGCGAAGCTGGCCTTCTGGACGTGGTGGACAGTCTTGAGCGGGAGCTGCCGCCCGTGGGCGATGTGGTTGTGCCCTCGCGCATCGTCTCCCTGCCCCTTGCTTTCGATGACAGCCAGACCCGCCTAGCAAGCGAGCGCTACCAGGCCAACGTGCGGCCTGATGCGCCCTGGTGTCCGTGGAACCTTGAGTTCATCCGGCGGATCAACGGGCTCGATGATGTGGAGGCGGTGCGCGACATCGTCTTCGCCGCGGACTACTGCGTGTACGGGCTTGGCGACGTGTATCTGGGCGCACCTGTGGCGACCCCGCTTGACCCGCGCCACAGGCTCGTCACCACCAAGTACAACCCTGCCCGCACCTGGACGCCCGAAAACGCGGTGGGCATCGGCGGCGCCTATCTGTGTATTTACGGGATGGAGGGACCTGGCGGGTACCAGTTCGTCGGGCGCACTGTGCAAGTCTGGAACACCTACCGCCAGACGTCGGCCTTTCGCGACGATGTGCCGTGGCTGCTGCGGTTTTTCGACCGCATCCGCTTCTTCCCCGTGAGCGAGGCGGAGCTTTTGGAGATGCGCGCTGCCTTCCCCCATGGCCGCTATGAGGTGGCGATTGAGGAGGGCAGGCTCTCCCTTGCCGACCACCACAAGACGTTGGAGGCGGCCGCAGGCGAGATCGAGGCCTTCCGCAGCCACCGCGAATCTGCCTTCGCCCGTGAACGGGCCGCCTGGCAGGAGGCTGGCTTGAAGCCACCTGAAGAGGCGCTCAGCGTCGCCGCCCCGCGAAAGGACTTTGGCGGGGAAGGGCCCGTGATTGCCGCGTCCCTTCCTGGAATTGTTTGGCGTGTGAAGGCCGCCCCGGGCCGCGCCATCGAGGCCGGCGACACCGTGGCGGTGCTTGAGGCCATGAAGATGGAAATCCCGGTCGTTGCTGACCGCGCCGGCCGTGTCGCCCGCGTTCTGGTGGAGGAGGGGCAGATGGTGGAAGCGGGCGAGGCCATCATAACGCTGGAGGCAGCATGAGCGCGCAGGACTTGAGGATCGCGGCCCTTCGCGCCGACTACGCAGCGGGCAATACAACGGTCTCCACCGTCATGGCAGACGTTCTGGCGCGCATTGCCGCGTATTGCGATCCCGCCGTGTGGATCGCCCGCGTGCCTGTGGAGGATGTGATGGCGAGGGCAGCCGCGCTCGATGCGGTGCCTGCCGATGAGAGGGGCACCCTCCACGGTGTGCCCTTTGCGGTGAAGGACAACATCGACGTTGCGGGAATGGCGACCACCATGGCCTGCCCTGAAGCTGCCTTCACCCCCAGCCGTTCTGCCCCGGTGGTAGAGCGGCTTGTTGCGGCAGGGGCGGTCCTGGTGGGGAAGACCAACCTGGATCAGTTCGCGACGGGCCTTGTGGGCGTGCGCTCTCCCCACGGTGCACCGCGTTCCGTGTTTGATGATCGAGCAATTTCCGGCGGCTCCAGCTCAGGCTCTGCGGTGTCCGTTGGGGCGCATCTGGTGAGCTTTTCCCTTGGCACGGACACGGCAGGCTCAGGGCGTGTGCCGGCAGCCTTCAACAACATCGTCGGGCTGAAGCCAACCCGAGGCGCCGTCCCCACGAGCGGTGTCTTCCCCGCCAACCGCACAATCGACTGTGTGTCCATCTTCGCCGGCACCACCGCCGATGCCTCCACTGTCTTGAAGGCCACTGCCGGAGTCGATGCCGGCGACCCCTTTAGCCGCAAGAGCGCACCCCGTCCTTTTGCGACCACGGCGCCGGTGATCGGCATTCCCACCGACGCTTCGCTCACCTTTTTTGGCGACGCTTTGGCGGAGGAGGGGTTTGCCGCCGCCGTTGAGAAGGCCTGCGCGATGGGCACGGTGAAGCGGTTCGACTACACGCCGTTCGCACAGGCGGCCGCCCTCCTTTATGGCTCGGCCTATGTTGCCGAACGCACCCATGCGGTGGACGGGCTGGGCGTGGACCGGGCTGCCCTCCACCCCATCACGCGCGAAATTATTGCCGCTGGTGACACCTTCAGCGCAACCGATGCGTTCGATGCCCTCTACCGCGCCGCGGAGGCAACCCGTTCGCTGAGCGGAGTTTGGGAAGAGATCGACGTGATGATGCTGCCCACCACGCCCACCATCGCAACGGTCGCTGCGGTGGAGGCGGACCCCATCGAGATCAACAAGCGCCTCGGCACCTATACGAATTTCGTCAACTTGATGGATCTTGCCGCGGTCGCTGTCCCTGCAGGGTTTCGCACCGACGGTCTGCCCCATGGTGTCACCTTCATTGCCCCCGCGTGGACGGATGGTGCACTCAGCGCTTTGGCGGGACGGTTCCATGCCAACGTCTCTCCCAACTTCGGGCGAGACCGCGTGGCGCTGCGTGCCGAGGACGCGGCCGATGCATCGGAGCATGGCACGGTGTCGCTCGCGGTGGTGGGCGCGCACCTCACCGGCGAGCCTTTGAACGGCGAGCTTACCGCCCGTGGTGCTCGGCTTGCGCGCTTAACTCGCACCGCGGGCGACTATCGCCTGTTCGCGCTGCCTGACACGGTCCCCGCAAAGCCTGGCCTGGTGCGCGCGCCGGGGTTTGAAGGGGCAGGGATTGAGGTGGAGGTCTGGCAGCTCTCGCACGCGGCGTTCGGGGGATTCGTTGCTGCCGTTCCCCCGCCACTCGGGAATGGTACGGTGACCCTTTCCGACGGTGCGAGGGTGAAAGGATTTATCGCCGAAGCCTTTGCCGTGGATGGTGCGCAGGACATCACCCACCATGGCGGCTGGCGGGCCTACAGGCGCAGCCTTTAGGGAAGGAGGGGCAAGATCTCGTCCGGCCCCTTTGCCGCTAATCGTCGATGTAGTGGGACGTGTAGCTGTTGCGGTAGTAGCCGTAACCGTAGCTGGAGTAGCCGTAGCTGGTGGCCCGCTTCTCGTTCACCATGGTAAGGACGAGACCGGAGACGGCGGTGTCCACGGTGGAAAACTCGCGCAGCCCCTCAAGCACGGCGCCGCGGGGCGTATCGTCCCACTGCACGCAATAAAGAATGGCATCGCTGACGTCCGCGACGATGGTGGCGTCAGCGACAGACAGAACCGGCGGCAGGTCCAACACCACAAGGTCATAGCTCTCCCGCAGCTCCTTCACGAACTCGCGGAACCGCACGGACGACAAAATGTCCGCCGCGTTCATGGGGATTGCTTCGTCTGAGGCGCCGGCAATGTAATGAAGGCCGGTCTCCGGATCTTCACCGAACGCGTTCTCTATGGGGACGGTACCGTCAAGCACGCTCAGAAGGCTGGCGGAAGGATCGGCGTCCTCGCCCATCAAGGAGCGCAGCATCGGCCTGCGCAGATCACAGTCGACAATGACGACGGACTTGCCAATCTGCGCCGACATCAGCGCCACGAGGAGACTTGTGGTGGATTTGCCTTCCGCGGGCACGGAAGAGACGAACATCAGTGTGCGGGGCGGATCGTCAATGTTGGAGAACAAGATGCTCGTTCGAAGCTTTCGTATGGATTCGGCAAGCGAAGAGGTGGAGGACTCCAGTGCATGGCGCACCACATCGGGCCCGTCCGCTCGCCCCACGCCCAACAATGGCACCGTGCCGAGGACGGGAATTCCCGTCACATCCTGCGCCTGTTCAATGCTGCGGAAGGTGTTGTTGAGACGGTCCATCAGGAAGACCAGACCGAAGCCTGCCATCATCCCCAAAGCGCCGCCCAACATGATGATCCTGTTGCCGCGCTGAGCATCGGCCGAGCGTGGCGGTTCAGCGGGCGAGAGGATGACAGCGTCCGCTTCCTCCAGCTTCGATTGCTGCGTCGTCTCTTTCAAACGACCGAGGAATGACTGGTAGATGAGCTTGCTGGCGTCGGCTTCCCTCTGGAGCTGGCGCAGCTGCACCTCTGCTGCATCCTGCGTCTGAAGCTCTCTTTGAAGGTTGAGGATCTCGCTGCGGATTTCCTCTTCCTTCGATTTGGCGATTTCGTACTCGTTGCGAAGGGTCTCGACGACCCTGCCGGCCTCGGTCCTGATGTTCTCGCGGATGTGGGCAAGGCGTCCGTCAAGAGCCCTGAGGCGTTCGTGGCCGGGATCGACGAGCTCTTCCAATGCCGCGCGGTCGGCAAGAACCTCAATCTCCTGGGTACGGTATCGCTCAATGGTTTCGGACTGGCGAAAATCCGACAGAAGAAGGATGCGCCCTGTGTCCTGGAGCTCCTCCTCCGCACGCCGCACTCTGATCCCAAGGGCGGAACGCTCAGCGGTTGCGACAGACAGAGCATTGTTCAGAACTTCAAGCTGCTGGGTCAGCCTAATGGTGGATCGCCCGGTCGCCTCTTCAAGCTCAGTCTGGTAGGCGGTGACGGCCTCGTCGGCGTCTTGCACCTCAATGCGCAATTCCTCCACCCTGTCGGTCAGCCAGAGCGTGGCCTCGCGGGTGGCGGCAAGCTTGGCTTCAAGCTGCGCGGTAATATATTGCCGGGCGATCCCGTTCACCACGCGGGCGGAGGTGTTGCCGCGGTCGGATGTGAAGGAGATTGCAATCACCCGCGTGTTGGGGATCGGTTGAAGATCCATATTGTCCGAAAGGATGGTGCGGGCCCGCCGGACCAAGCGGGCTTGCCGCTCCTCTTCGGACAGGAGCTCAGGCGGTGAGGGCGGTGCAACAAGACCGATGTTGCGGAGCATCTCCCAGGGGATCCAATTGCGCCAGCTCAGCCAGGCGCGAATGGTGTCCATGGTCGTCGGCTCGGTCTTCAGCGCTGGATTGAAGAACGCCGTCTCATAAAGTTTTAGGCTTTCCACCACCTGGGTCAGGATGAGCGACGACGACAGGATTTGGATTTCCGTGCCCAGCGCATCGTAGCTTTCCGACGCGTTGACCACGTCTTGGATGTCCACAACGTTGCGGCTGTCGGGTGTGTAAAGAACGGTCGCTGTGGCCGTGTATTGGTCCTGGAGTGCGGCAACGCTGACGATGGCAAGACACAGGCCCACAAACATCGAAACGGCGATCACCCACTTGCCCCGCCACACAAGGGTGATGAGCTTGCGAATGTCGAAGCCGCCGTCCTCCTCCTGCCCCGATTGACGGTCGACGGGGGCGTCGATGGTAAAGGTTTCGCTCTTGGCAGGTGGCGACAGATTCATGGGAGGACACTCGATAGGGCGCCACCGGCGACAGGGCCTGTGGCGCGGGAACGCAAGAACGCTGTGGAGATGGGTCGGCTTTGGCGTGTGTTGTGAAAGGGTGGGCCGCTAAATGCCATCGCGATCACTCAGAGTTTGCACGATGACGTAGCCGCGCAGACCCCCTGCACGTTCCACCACGAAGTCGTAGATGCGCTCATCGCGCAGTTTCAAAATGTTGAGGTCGCGGTCGATGGCGGCCTTCGTCGCTGGCTCCAGGGGATCGTCGCGGACCACGCCCAACGCTTCGGCAAGGAAGAGCCTGTCGCGGGCCAACACGGGTGAGTTGGGGGCAAGCCGCCAGGACCTTTGAAGGGCGAATTTTGCATCCGTGTCGTTCAACAACAGCGCCTCGCTCCATCCAAGAAGGAGCCATCCGAAAGGGTCGGCAGGAGCGTGGTTGAGGCTGTTGCGCGCCGTTTCGCGGGAGCCTTCGAGCAGTTCCTCGTTCCCGTCCCGCGCGGCGGCAAGCAGGAACTCCATCGAAATCTCCCGCAGGTAGCGGGAGTTTTCGAACATGGCAGCAGAGCTTTGCACGCGCCAGTCGCCGAAGGGGCCTTCCACCCGCGCATCGGTGTTGGCCACAGGGGCCGACAGGATGAGGAAGACGAGGTTGAAGACGGCGATCGCCAAGAGCGCCACCTTCAAAAGGCCGAGTGTTCCCTTGGCCGCAACGGCGGTGAAGCCTGATACGGCGCCTGTGGCGACGGCACTGCCTGATGACCTGGCGCGGCTCACGGCAATGGCCTTCCCAACGGGCCTGAGGCAGGGCGGTCAGCGCGGCGCATGGGTGGGTGCCGGTTGTTGGGCGCCGCGAAAGCCTGCGCCTGAGGCGGCAAGGCGGCGGCGCACATGGCCATGGTCGCCGTGTTTTGCGGTGCGGCGGGCAGCGGTGGCAAAGCGGCTGGAAAAGCTCTGCGCCCAGCCAAGCCCCAGAACGAACGCAAAGAGCGCTGCTGCGGCCGGCATTTGCAGGCTGAAGTCAAACAGGCTGTGAAGTGCGCCTGTGACGACGACCGCAAACGCAAAGGCCGGCAATGCCCCGTACCGTTTGCGATTCTTGATGCCGAGAAAAATGCGCCAGGCAATCAACCCCAGCGCAAGATAAAGGGCGAGCGCTGCTGGTAGGCCCAGCTCCATCGTGTTTTCCAGGAACACGTTGTGCGCATAGTCCCAACGGCCTACGGCGGCATCGAGCGGAAGGTAGGGGCGAAACCCGTCTTCAAATCCCCCGAGACCATAGCCAAGCCACGGCCTGTCTGTAATGGCCTCCACCACTTTGGGGTAGACCGAAAACCGCGCTTCATCCCCGCCGAGGTCGAACAGGCGTGAGACGAACGCCGCTAAACCGAACACAAGGACGTAGGTGGCCGTGAGTGCGGCGATGATGACCGTGGGAGAGGACCATCTGAGCCCCTTCTCACCACGCCGCTGCAGGACGAAGAACAGGATGGCCCCTGCAAGGGCCGCCAAAATCCCTGCCCGTGAGACGGTGAGCATCAAGGCCCCTGCCGTGATGGCAGCACCAAATGCGAAGACCCAGCCTCCTTGCACAATGGTCTCAATGATGCTGCGCAGCGCCTTGCGGGCCGACTCGGCCGCCGCGGTCCGCTTTTCAAACATCAACGCAAGGGCTGCCACGTTGGCCAAAAACCCGAAGGCGGCGTAGGTGGCGTAGTGGTTGCGGTTGACGAAGGTTGCGGTGACGATCCTGTCGCTTTCTTCGCCTGTCAGCCAGTTGGCGCCGAAGGTGACGACAGCAACGCCATAAAGCGCCAGCGCAGTGGAGAAGAGCGCGATGACTTTGGTCATCGTCACAGCGCGCTTGGGGTCCGCGCAGGCGCGCACGGCAATCCAGAACACCATCGCGTAGCCGATAAGCCGGGCGAGCATGTGCCGCCCGGAACTGGGGTCGACGGCGATGCGCCCCTCCGTGCCCCCAACGTAGATCCAAGCATCATGAAGCCAGTCGGCAGGGGCTGCGGGCCAAAGCTGAAACGCTGCCCATCCGACAACCCCCAGGAAGAGGATGGCCGACGGTGTGAGAAGGGCGACGTAGGGGGGGATGTGCTTGTCGGCGAGGTCGATCGCCATTTGCACGGCAAACAGCGCCAGGCAGAGCGCTGTGAGAACGAGCCAGGTGATCGGGCTGTTGCCGCCGATGGGGAGGACGGCGATCAGAACGAGGGCCAGCGCTCCCCATCCCACCAGTCCTTGCGCACGTTGAACGACCAAAGCCTCACGCTCTCCCTGGCGAGGCCGCGGCGGGCCCTATCAGGCCTCCTCCACAGCTGGCTTGAAGGTGGGTTGCGGCTTGGCTTTGGCCTGTGTCCAGCGCTGAACGGTCTTCCCGCCGCGACCGAGAGACATGACGTAGATGGTGCGTGCCACAATGCGTGCGTCGAGCATCCAGCTGGCGCTACGGATATACAAAATGTCCGTGCGCGCCTTCAGCGACGTGAGGTTTGTGCCCTCAACGTAACCGAACGTGACCTGAGAGAGCCCCGTGATGCCAGGCCGCACAGCGTGGCGCTTTGGGTAGACGGAGACGGTTTCGGTGAAACGCAGCGCATGCTCGTACACGTCCGGACGTGGGCCGATGAGGCTCATGTCGCCTTTCAAGACGTTGAAGAGCTGAGGCGTCTCGTCAAGGTGGGTGCGGCGCAGGAGAAGGCCAAAGCGCGTGATCCTGTCCACCTCCACAGGGTCTTCTGGCCCACGCGCAGGCGCATTGTGCGGCAGCATGCTGCGGAACTTGTAGACGGTGAAGGGACGACAGCCTCGGCCCATCCTCTTCTGCCTAAATATCAGCGGACCGGGGTTGGCGAAGAGATTGGCGAGGGCAACACAAAGCCCGATCAGACCGACCGCCGGAAGAAGGACGAGGCTGATGGCAACATCGGCAGCTCGTTTCGTGGCCCAGTAGAACTGTTTGGAGGCCACATTGAGGTTGGCTTCATCGTCGTAAGACGTTTCAGGAGGCTCTTGGACGTCAGCGTCCATCTCGTTCACCGTCACTGCGGTACCGCCCTTCGTCGCATCTCTGGCTCTGCTGATTGACTCAACTCGAGATCGTGGCGTTTTGCTCCGGTTCGCTGAGACATCAACGCCTGATCCCGTGACGAGCCCTTTGGGAAGGGCCCGTTCTCGCAACAGCTGGCAGCTCTAGCTGGGGCTCACAAAGTCGCAAAAGGCTGGCAACTCCTGGCCGGGCCGGCGCGGGCGGCAAAACTGTGTGGGTGGCGGGAAACCGAGTCCGATCAAAAACCTGACCGTCCGCCCTAAGATTTCATCCCTGTTTCCGCGGCTCTCACGCAGCTGCTGAACCAGGTCCAAACGTTCTTCACGTGTCAGTCCCTGGGCGTCTGCGGCCTGGGGCGTCGACACGAAAACAGCGGCCGCAAGTGCAGCGCACACAACCAGCCTCAAGGGCGTCCGAACCATAACCAAGTCCTATCTTAAACATGCGCGAGTGGTTGTATGATTTGTAACGCAAGGTACATAAGAGTCAACCCTTGCAACCGAGCGAACACTTTGTCAAAAATGAGGAATTCGATTTCAACGGATTTGTGCGCTGTTTCATAGCAAAAACCGAGATGTGCAAGTTTTTCATGCAAAACCGCGGCGCAATTATGGCTGGTGTCAGGCAGCCCTAGGGCGAGGCTTAGATATTTTTTCAACACAGGGATGTGTAGCCCGACTATAAGGCTTTGGTGTGACAGACCGTTCAGTGACGCGGCCATCGCGAGCCGCTTCAAGATTTCCCGCAGCATGCCGATGGCGTCGCGTCGCACTGGGAGCTGAAAAAGGCCTTGCGCGTGACGGCTCAGTTTGACGAGCATGGGGCGATGGAGATGGATCACTCGTTACCCACCAGACAGCATGGGCGAGGCAAAGTCGGCGGGCGAGCGGCAGGCGGCCGAAGGATCGCCAAAGGCGCGCGCGCTAAGGTAGAGCCCGTCCGAAATCGCCGACCACGCCCGAAGCTCGTGAATGCGCTTGAGCCGCCCCAGCCATGGGCGCGGGGCTGATCGGGGAAGGGGCGCTCGATGTTGACATGGCTGCGCCTTCATCGCGGCGATCTCAGCCGTCGCACGGTCATCGGCGCCATAGCGCTTGTGATGCTGGCCTGCTTCGGGCCTCTGGCGGCGCTCCTTGCGCTGGGGCGCGTCGCCGTCTCCATGGAGATGCTTTTGACGACCGCGCTGCCCGCCGCCGGGGGCATCTTGGCCGTCCTCATTATCCTCGCGCTGCGGGCGCGGCTGGGGTTGTTGCAAAGCGCCATCGATGCGGCCCAGTCGGCCATCGTCGTCTATGACAAGGATGACAGGCTGCTCCTGTCCAACAAGCGCTACAGGCTGATCCTCGGCATTCCACCCTCGCTGTTCAGACCAGGGGCGGCCTACCGCGACCTTGTGGGCCGGTCTCTTGAACAGACCATGTCGGAAGCGGATGCCGAAAGGGAGCTTGACCGGCGCGCGGCCATCCAAACAGTCGCCGACGGTGTCCCCAACGACCGGCGCTACCCCGGAGGGCGATGGGAGAGGGTCACAAAGACCCGAATGCGCCACGGCGCCACCATCGGCGTCGCGATGGACGTGACGGAGTACTACAAGCTGAAGGAGCAGCTTGAGACTGAGGTGCGCCGCTTCAGAGCACTGGCGGACAACGCCCCTGTGGGCATTTGCCTGGCCGACCTTGGCGGACGCATAGCGTTCGTCAACGGCCCGTTGCTTGCCATGCTGGAGGAAGACGATGCGCGGGCACTCATGGGGCGCCGGCGTTCGTTCTTGTTTGCTGACGAGACCTATTCCAGCTTTTCTGACCTCCTGCACGGCCTTCGCGTGTCGGAAGGGGAAAGCGAGGTGCGCTTCGAGCAGGATGGGCAGCAACGGGACGTGCTGGTGCGCAAAGCGTTCGTCAACACCACCGACATCTTTGGTCAGGTGATGCCCCAGCGGGAGAGCACGGGCGAAAACATCTATATTTTCATTGACATCACCGACCGCAACAAGGCCAAGGCGCGCATTGAGTATCTGGCGGCACACGATGCCCTCACAGGCGTTCTGAACCGCGCCGCCTTTCAGGACGACTTGGAAGCGGCGGCGCTTGCCGCAAACGAAGGCGCCCCTGTCACGCTGATTGCCATCGACCTTGATCGCTTCAAGCCCGTCAACGATCAGTACGGGCACAGGGTGGGTGACCTTTTGCTCAAAGCGGTTGTGGCGCGCATTGAAGCGATGCTCAACACGGATATGCGGCTTTACAGGGTGGGGGGCGATGAGTTCACCATACTGTGCCGCAGTGGCGACAGGCCCCACTTGGTGGCGTTCGCGGAGCGCCTGTCAAACGCGCTTTGCGCGCCCTTTTCCGTCGAAGGGCGGGACGTGGTGGTGGGCGCCAGCCTTGGCGTCAGCGCGCTTCCCACCGACACGCACGACAGTGAAACCTTGATCCACTATGCCGACCTTGCCCTCTATCAGGTCAAAAATGGCGGCGGATCAGGCGTCCGTGCCTTCACCGAGAGTTACCTCACGCAGGTGGACCCCCGTGCACTGCTGGAAAGCGATTTGGTGGACGCTGTGGAGCGGGAGGAAATCCAACTCGCCTTTCAGCCCGTTGTGTGCACCAGGGAGGGCAAGATTGTGGGTGCGGAGGCGCTCGCCCGTTGGCTGAACAGGCGCACGGGCGAAATGGTGACGCCGGGGCGCTTCATTCCCTTGGCGGAAGATCGCCGCTTTGTGGAGAAGATCGACCGCCTGGTGTTTTGCGCCGCGCTGCGCCAGTTTTCTGAGTGGAAGGCTGAGGGCCTGTCGCCTCAGATGATGATGGTGAACATGTCCCCCGTCACCTTGGTGGACCCTTCCATGGTGGCATTCGTGGGGGAGGCGATTTCTGCGCACAACATCCCGCCGAGCGCCATGGTGATCGAACTGTCGGGGACAGCGCTCTCCACTGCGGGTGCGCTGCGCAATCGCTCCATCGAGGAGATCCACAAGCTTGGTGTGCGGTTCGCGCTGGACGATTTCGGCCTGGCCGCCACCTCCCTCAGCGACCTTGCCGAGCTTCCCATAGGGTTCTTGAAGATCGATCAGTCTTTAATTGCCAACATTGCGGTCGATGATGCGAGGGGGCGCAACGTCACCCGCACCATCTTGAAGCTTGCCCAGTCCCTCGACATGGAAGCGATCGCCGAGGGGGTGGAGAGGGACGAGCAGTTCCAGGTGCTTGAGGGGATGGGGTGCAGCTTGATGCAGGGCAACCGCTTTGCGGTCCCCAGCGACCCCGCCGCCTTTGTGGCAATGCTGAAGGACGGCACCGTCAATGGCCTTGTCTCGCAGAGAGGCTAGGCCAGTTCCAGGATGACTGTACACAGTCATCCTGGAACACATTGCTCTTCGAACTTGGGAGCGAGCCGTCTTCTCCGGCCGGACCGTGTACAGTCAGGTCGGACCTATGACTGACGCGGGCTGCGCGAGGTTCCGGTGTGCGCTGGCAAGGCGCTAGGGCAAAGGAAACACGGCAGGTTTCCAAGTCCGCGCAACGGCGCCAGCGTCCGCCATTTCGGCGACCACGCCCCAAGCCCTGGTGGGTGGCCCGTCCGGTGTCGGGCACTTTAAGCATCTGGGTCGTCTCAGGCCCAGATGCTCTAACTCTTTGATTTGAGGAACGTTATGTTCGGCCAAACGATTCGGTCAGCGCCGAATTGGCTTTAGCGAATGAACTGATCTACGAAGTCCTCGCCAAGGCCGATTTCCGTGTAGTGCTTGCGGCACATGTCGATCTTGGTAAAGACATCTTCGTAGCCAAGGACTTCTCCCACGGGATCGACGTAAATCATTACGCCATTGACCTGGAAGTAAGTGATCATCTCTTCAACATCTTCCGGAACGACGAGGGTGTGGGTTTCGCCCGGCGGCTCAAACACATAGCCGCCTTCTTCGGCCACCCAGTCATGCTCTAGATAGTGCCAGCGACCTTTGACGACGAAGCCGTGCACCGGCTGGGGATGGCGGTGGCGTGACAGGACGCCTGCGCGACGCACCCGCAGCATGTTCATCCAATACCCCTGTGACCGATTCAGGCAGAGCGGGCGGAACGACACGCCAGGGGCCTGCGGCACCCACAAGCGCTCATCCTCCGCGGCAGCATTGGGGATGACGATCTCGTCCTGCGCTTCCTTGGGGAAGGGGAGTTGGTAGGGCGTCATCGGGTTGGTGTCGGCGGCTTGCAGGGGCATCGTCGTCTCCTTCGTGTGTCCTGTTGGGGCGGGATGGCAGCGGCCTCACATGGCCGCGTAGCCGCCGTCCACGTTGTAAATGGAACCGGTGATGAAGCTTGCCTCTTCCGACAGGAGGAAGGCGACCATCGCGCCCACCTCTTCAGGCAAACCCCAGCGGGCCATGGGGGTGCGGCCGACGATGGGGGCGTTCCTCGCAGGGTCTTCGCGCAAGGGCTCCGTCATTTCTGTCTCGATCCAGCCTGGCGCAACGGCGTTGACGCGTACACCGTCGCTGGCCCAGCGGCCTGCAAGGGCTTTGGTAAGCTGGGCGACGCCGCCTTTGGAGGCGGAATAGGCAGGCACCAACGGGCCGCCGAAGAAGCTCAGCATGGAGGCCGTGTTGACGATGGCACCGCCGGTTTTTTCAAGGTGCGGCTTGGCGGCAAGGGCGGTGCGCATGGTGCCTGTCAGGTTGATGGCGATCACCTGCTCGAACATCTCAATATTATACTCTGCGCCCCGGGCGAGGATGCCGGCGCAATTGACGAGCCCGTCTAGCCGGTCGAGGGGGCTGAACAGGGCATCGACGGCGGCCTGATCGGTGATGTCGAGTTGCAACGCGTCGCAGTCACTCCCGTGGGCTGCTTTGAAGGCGGCAACCTCGTCTGCGCCAACGCCAGTCGCGGTCACGCGCCAGCCTTTGGCCAGTAGGGTTTTGACAATGCCGGCGCCGATACCGCGGGTGCCGCCGATGACGATGGCGTGCTTCACAAACCCCTCCTCTTGCGGTCGTTTCTTAGGCTCATTCGGTCCATGGGTTTACCCAGTTTTGCGGCGCCTGACCGCCGATCACACGTGCTGCTTCTTCGGCAGCCTTGGTTTGGAGGACGGCGACGGAACGTTCTGAATACCAGCCATTGTGGTCGCTCAGAACCGTGTTTGGGGTGTGGAGAAGGGGGGTCTCCTCGTCAGGTGGCTCGTCCTCCAACACATCAAGGCCGGCGCCATAAAGGCGGCCCTCATTGAGGGCATCGGAAACGGCAGCCTCGTCGATCAGACCGCCGCGCGAGACGTTGATGAGAATGGTGGTGGGCTTCATCAGCGCGATCTGAGGCGCTGCAATCATGTGGTGCGTTTCGTCCGACAAGGGTGTGTGGAGGCTGATAACGTCGGCTTCCATGCACAAGGTGGGAAGGTCGCAAAGGGTGATGCCGCGTTCGGCAAGTGCGTCCGGGTCGGCGAAGGGGTCGACCACCAAGGTCTTGTCGAAACCGAAGACGGAGAATTTGTGTGCTGCCCTTGCACCGATGCGGCCGAAGCCGATGAGGCCGAGGGTGGCGCCGAGGCGACCTGGTACAGGTTCGTCCTGGCCTACATCCCAGATGCCGCTGCGTACCTGCCTGTCTCTGCTGACGATGCGGCGCTGGACGGCGAGGTAAAGGGCGAGAGCCTGGTCGCTCACCTCATGCTCTGAGCCATAGTCGGGCACGTTGGCGACGGCGACCTTGCGGGCCGTTGCCGCCGCAACGTCAATGTTGTCCACCCCCGTACCGTAGCGCACGATGAGGCGCAGGGACGGCGCGGCCGCAATCACGTCCTGCGGCAGCGCCCTTTCGCGCACCAGGGCGGCGACGGGGTCTAGGGATTGGAAGGCCGCGCGCGCGTCCTCATCGCTGCCGATGGGAACAATGCTTGCGCCGAGGGGCTCAAGGATTGCCCGCTCGGTGGCATAGTCGGCATAGCCTGGCTCAAGGACGGCGACGACGGACATGGCGCGGCCTTCTCTAGCGCGTTACTGCTGGCGATAGGTGTCGAGGGCCGCGTCAAGCTTTGCCGGCCAGTCTTCGCCGATTTCGCCGACGATGAACTCGCGCACGGTAGGCTGGGCCATCTCGCGGAAGGCGGCCTTTTGTTCAGGGCTGACGGGGACCACTTCCATCCCCTTTTCCGACAATATTGCCGTGGCGTTGGCGTCCTGTGCGGCCGTCATCCCGCGGTGGATCACCTTTGAGATCTGAACGCATTGGTCGACGGCCTTTTTCTCATCGTCCGTCAGGCCGTTATAAAAGGCGTCCGACATCATGTAGGCGTGCCAGGAAAAGACGTGGCCATCCAGCGACACGTACTTCTGGTGCTGATAGAGCGAGGCGTTGACGATGTTGGTGACGCCGTTTTCCTGACCGTCGACCACACCTTGCTGGAGGGCGCCGGGAAGCTCGGGCCAGGGCACGGGGGTGGCTGATGCGCCAAGGCTTTCCACCAGGGTGACCCAGACCGGCGCCGTCATGACGCGCATCTTGAGGCCTTCCATGTCCGCCGGCTCGGCCACGGGGCGCACATTGTTGGTGAAGTTGCGCACGCCATTGTCGGCGACACCGAAGACCTTGATGCCCGTCTCGGCGCGCATGTCTTCAAACAGTTCATCGCCGAAGGGGCCGTCCATGATGGACCAGGCCATCGCCTGATCGTCGAACAAGTACGGCATCGCAAGGACGGAGAAGGGCTTGTAGATGGCCGAGATGGGCCCGTCATGGACCACCGCCATCTGAATGGTGCCGAGCTGAAGCCCTTCGATCACTTCAGAGCCGCCGCCGAGCTGGCTTGCTGGGAAGACCTGCACGTCGATGGAGCCGCCGGTCTTGCCTTCCACGCACGATTCAAAGGCAAGCGCTGCGGCGTGCTTCGGCGAGGACAGGTCGGCGGTTTGGAAGTGCGCATACTTCAGCTCTTTCGCCAGCGCCGGGCCGGCAAGGGCGACGGCAACGGCCGTGGTGGCAGAGAGCAGGGCAAGACGTGTTTTCATGAGCGTTCTCCTCACAGTGTTTAGTTGGCAAACCCGAACAGCGTCGGGAGGAAGGTGCTGACCTCCGGCACGAAGATGACGAGGAACAGCACCACAAGCTCGGCCGCGAGCAGCGGCAGTACCGCCCTCGACAGGCTCTCCACGCGCAAGCGCCCGACGGTGGCAATGACGAAGAGGACAGGCCCCACGGGCGGGGTGATCATCCCGATGGTGAGGTTGAGGACCAACATCATCCCGAACTGCAAAGGGTCGATCCCTGCCGAAAACGCGATGGGCCCCAGAACAGGAGTCAAGATGATGAGGGCCGGCAGCGTGTCGATGAAAAAGCCGCAGACGAGCGCGAAGGCGGCGAGGATCAGAAGCGTGCCGAGCCTGTCATCGGTGATGGACGCAACGGTGGCGGCCAGCGACTGGGGGATTTGAAGGTAGGTGAGGAGCCAGGCGAAGATGGACGCCATCGCCACAATCAAAAGGACTGACGAGGTGATGATGGCTGCCCGCGCGAACGCCTCATAGATCCGCTTTAAAGTGAGGGCACGTAGCAAAATCCCCAGGACCAGCGCATACGCCGAGGCGACAGCTCCTGCCTCCGTCGGCGTGAAGACGCCAAAGACGATCCCGCCCAGGATGATGAGAGGCATGACGATGGCAGGCAGCGCCGCCAGCGTCGCCGAGGCAAGTTCGCGCGCCGAGGCCCTGTCCTCCCGCCCGCGATAATGGTTGCGGGTGGAGACGATGTGATTGGCGATGGCCAGCGACAGTCCCAACAAGACACCGGGGATGATCCCAGCCAAGAACAACCCCGCCACCGTCACCCCTGTGGTGGAGATGGCGAAGATCACCGCAAGGATCGATGGGGGGATGATGGGGCCGATGGTGGCGGTGGCCGCGGAGAGGGCCCCTGCATAGTTTTTCTCATAGCCTGCCTGGCGCATCATCCGCATGACGATGGCAGAGGGGCCTGCGGCATCGGCAAGGGCGGAGCCTGAGATGCCGGCAAACAGCATCGAGGCCAGGATGTTCACGTGGCCGAGGCCGCCGCGCACATGACCCACCAAGGCGTTGGCAAAACGAAGGAGGGCAGCGGTGAGCCCGCATGCCGTCATCAACTCCGATGCGAGGATGAAGAATGGGACGGCCATTAGCGGAAAGCTGTCGATCCCCGCGAACATGCGCTGCGCGGCAACGAGGGGGTTGAGCGAGCCGTCGATGAGGACGGCTGCGAGCCCTGCAATCCCCATCGTGAAGGCGACGGGAATGCCCAGGATCAGCGTTGCGAAGAACAGGACGATGAGGGTGTTGGCCATCGTCATGGGCGCGGGTCCGGAAGGTCGGCGCCCTCGTCATGGTGCTCGTCGCCAAGCTCGAACCGCTTGTCCACATAACGCGGTGCGAACGTGACGAGGTGGAGAAGGAAGATTGTGCAGCCGATGGGGATCGCGAGGTAGGGGATGCCCCGCGACATGCCGGTGGACATTGTATCTTTGGGCCAACCGAAGGCCGCGAACTCGGCCCCCAGCCACGCCATTGCCCCCATGAAGATGAGCATGACGACGACGCCGAACCAGCGGATGGCCTTGCCGATGGGCGCAGGCATGATGTCGGCCAGAAGCTCCAGCGCCACGAGGCGTCCTTCACGCAGCGCAAGGCCGGCGCCGCAGAAGGCGCCGAAGATCATCAAGTGCCGTGCAAGCTCCTCCACCCACGCAAAGGAGTGGCTGAAGACGTAGCGGCCGACGACGTTGGCGAACACGATCGCAAACACCGCCGCCAGTGCGGCGGCGACGACGACGCGATTCACCGTCAAAAGGACCCTGCCCAGCCCCTCCATGGCGCCTCCCTTGCGGCTGTTCTCGTTGGTCTCGCTCACCGCCGGCCGGACACTGGCATACGGTATACCGCGCGGTCAATAACTGGCATACCGTATGCCAGATGTGCTAGCGTTGCCGGATGAAGGAGACCGCCGTGACCGCCCTCATCCGGCCCAAGTCGCTGACCGAGCTTGTGACGGCCGAAGTCCGCCGCTGGATTGTCGAGGGTGAGTTGGACCTTGGCGCACCCCTGTCGGAGGCACGCGTGGCAAAGGCTTTGGAGGTGAGCCGCACGCCTGTGCGCGAGGCCATCAACCGCTTGGAAATCGAAGGCCTTTTGAAGACAGAGCCCCAGCGCGGCACCTTCATTTTCAATCTAGCCGCTGACGAATTGGCGAAGATTTGCGATGTGCGTGTGTGTTTGGAGACAGCGGCTCTGCGCGCGGTCATGAATGCGAACCCCAAACCGTTGGCGGCCGCCTTCAAGCGTCACTGCAAGGTGATGGTACGCGCCCGCGACACGGGTGATGACGCGGCCTATTTGCGAGAAGACACAGCCTTCCACCAAAGCCTCATCGACTGCGCCGACAACCGCTTTCTGGCCGACGCCTACCACACCATCGCGGCCAAGATGGCAGCGCTGCGCAACCGCCTCGGCGGTCACCCGGACCATATGGCCAAGTCCCATGGCGAGCATCTTGAGATCCTCGCGGCCGTCTCCGCCAACGATCTTGCGGCCGCCGTAGAGACGTTGACGCACCACATCGACCGCAAAGAAGGCTCTTACTGGACGCTCGCCTCAGCCACACCCACCGGCGTGGCACGCCGCAAGGCGGGGGTGTCGGGCGTGGTTTAGCGCGGATAGGTAGGGGGATTTGGCCGCCGGCAACGATCGTGGCGGCCATGCGGCCACCAAACCCTTGTGCCACCGCGCGTGTGGTGAAACCATAGGCGTCGGCAATGCCCTGCCAGCGCCCCTGCGGACGTGATGGAATCGGTAGACATACCAGACTTAAAATCTGGAGGGCTGTGCCCGTGCGGGTTCGAGTCCCGCCGTCCGCACCATCTCCAGACGCATTGACCCATTGCGCTTGAAGGATCGGATGGGCTTGCGGAGTTTTCTCTGCCACTCAAACCCCATGGACCAGGAGCGGCCAAAAATTCAGGCGACGTAGCGAACGATCAGCTGACACACGTGCCCGGGTGCACAGGGCGGCGAGACGCACTCACCGGATCGGCAAGCCTGCAGCCTGCTTCAGCATCCAGACACTGCGGCGCGTTCTGATCGCAAACAGGGTGGCAAGGGCGGCGCGGCGCTCAGCGGCACCACTCAGCTTGTCGGTCCTGACCACGGTCAGCATATCCCTCAGCGGCGATCCCAGTACCGCGAGCCCTCGGACGGCCCATGCAAGACGGTTCTTGCCGTTTACTGTGTGCAGCTGAAAGGACTCAGAAGTGAGCCGGAGCCATTTTTTCCGAAGCGTACCCCAGTCGGACCGCGAGGGATGCGTCACCACCATATTCGGAGCAAACGCAATCCGATACCCTCTACCGGTCGCGCGCTGGCACCATTCGAGGTCTTCAGACAAGCCGGTTCGGAAGCCGCCGACCTGTTCAAACACGTCTCTGCGGGTGAGCATGTTTGCGGTGACGGTGAAGCGCAGCTGAGAGATGTAGCGCGCCTGATTGAAAGCAAACAGTGTCTCGAAGGCTTCAGCACCCGAGCGCGTTCCAGGCGTTTCACAGAACACATCGACACGCCCGCCAACAACATCGGCAGCGTCTACGGAAGCCCGAATGGCGGTCCACCAATCTGGTGAGGGAACACAGTCGGCGTCAAGAAACACCAGCACCGGCGCGTCCGTTAAGGCGACGCCGCGGTTGCGTGCTGCGGCAGCGCCGCGCGCGCTCTCAACCACGAGGCGCACGTGCGGGTAGGGAGTGAGCGCAACGGCGACGTCGTCGTCCGACCGATTGTCAACGACCGTGACAGTGGCGTCAGACGGCGTATCGTTGGCGAACAATGCATCCAGACAGCGGCGAAGCCGTGCCAAGTCGTTGTAATGCGGGATGATGACAGCGAACTGAGCGGAGGGGGTGCTCAGGCTCTCATCAGGCGCTACGCGCTCACGCAGGCCGACAGACATGTAAGGTCTCGCGCGGATTGAGAGAGAGTGCGCTGACTGCATGAGGGGTCCGCTCACTTGCGCGGTAACGTTCCACGTCAAATCCTGCAGTCTCAAGTCGGGTGCGGTAGTCCTCGGCGGCATACATGCGCACATGATCCTTTTGTCCGTACAAGCGGATCTTGTCTTGCGGGCTTTCCGACCCGTCGCCCTCGCGCGTTCTTGCGAGGCCCATGGCGAGCGGAACCTGGAGAATTGCAATGCCGCCCGGCGACAGCACGCGGCGGATCTGACGCATGGCGTGCAGATCGTCCACGATATGCTCAAGGACGTGGTTGCACAGGAAGAGGTCCACAGACCCGTCTGTGAACGGTAGGTCGAGGAGATTCACCCGCTTGACGTCATCAAGATGTCGGTAGCGCCGTGGTTCGATGTCACCGGGTACATAGTGGATGTCCGGCCACGACTGGATGAGTCGGCTAAGCCCCTTTTCCGGCGCAAGGTGGATGACACGGCTCGGGCGCTTTCGTCCTGCGAGCCACTCGGACTTCAGGTAGTGCATGACGAGACGGTCGCGGTCGTTGGCGTGACAGATCGGGCACACGTCGTCGGGACGCGTCATGCCGCCCACCACGTCCAACTGCTCCAGTACAGGGTGGCCTTTCCCCTGGGTGAGAAAGTGCCGAACGCTCGCACCGCACACAGCGCAAGACTTGCGGCGACCATAGTGCAGCATGCGGCGCGTGTTCTCGATGACCGGATAAGGGATGGCGCGGCCAATCGCTCTCGTGAGTGTCATCGTGCTCCAGCCTCCCTCATGAGTGGCGTCAGGACTATTCCTCGCTCCCGGCCCATGAGCGGCGAGAGGCTGTCGGACGGCCTCGTTTTCAACCGAGCGCCCCCACACGTCGCGCTGCGGCCATGTCATCGATGAAGTCCAGGATTTCATCGTTCTGGCGGTGTGCCTGGGAGACAATGCCTGGAATGGCGTCTGCGAGGGCGTGTGCAGTCGCCTCGCGGGACTGCCATCCGCGCCAGATGGCATCGATGCAATCGCCCGTTGACTGGTGCCGCGGGTCAACAACGTTTTCGCCCTGTCCGCAGCTTTCGAACACCCCTTGCGTCTTCTTCGAGTAGGCGATTGCGGTGGTCGGGACGTGTGAAGACAGCCCGGCGATGGTCGAATGCATGCGCGTGCCGCAGAAATAGCGTGTCTGTGCAATCACCCATTTCATCTCGGTCGCGCTGTACACCTCGTCCAGGACGCGCACGCGGTCGCTGCGGGCGAGCCGCTCTGCAACCTTGCGGCAGGCCGGTGTGTCAGCCTCCTGCGACCCGGGCCGCTCCAACACATGCGGAATCAGGAGAATCTTGGCGTTACTCTGAGACAGCAGCCTCTCAAGGGCACCGTGTACGAGGTCTTGATAGTCCGCCTTGAAGCCGAATTGGCGAGACCCGTCGGCGCCTCTGTTGTAGATCAGCCCGCTGACGTTGAAGCCGACCACAGGCACCTCATTTTGCCGGTCGAAGTCGTCGTTTAACCATGAGGGCATCACATGTGGCCGCTCGCGCGGTAAGGCGAAGGCGATGTCGACGCCGCGTCTGTGCCGTTCGGGCACATAGCCAGTCCCCAAGAGGGTGCGAAGCGTCTCGTGGTTTGGCTCGTCTCGCGCCCAGGCCATGGCGCTTGCGGCCACGAGGCGGCGCGCGACGGCACCAGCGTTCGGCGTCGTGAACGGCCCATAGGTTTGCGGCATGAAGATGAGAGGCGTTCCGAGCGCGATGGCAAGCTGCTTGGCAATAGTCATGCTCTTGAAGCGCTTCATCCCGTAAAGATCGGTGAAACTGTCACCGCCGCTGATGTCGAGCACCGCATCGGCATTGCGAATGGCGCGGACGGGCAAATTGCCGAGCCCGCCGAGAGCGGCACTGACCTTCATCGTCATGAGGTTGTCGGATCGATGGTAGCGGCGGGACATATTCGCGCCGCATCGGGTGAAGGTTACGGTCCGACCGCCAACAGGGGCGCTGCCGGGACGCCCACCGCCCTTGCCATTGTCGAACACGGTGATGTCGGCGTCGGGATAGCGGCCCGAAATCGCGCTCAGCATCGACAAGAACAAGGCAGACACGCCAAGGTTTCCCGTATCCGGCGCGCAACCATATAGACACAGCTTCTTGGGTTGACTGACGGTCCTTGCGACACGTTGGTCCATTACGGCCTCGCTTGGATGGACGTGCGGGGGCGACGCGGCGTCGGGTCCCCCAGGCACCCCCGCGGGCTGGGATGTCCAATGCATCGATGGAGGTGACGGGCAGGTGCCCTTGCTCCGGCGCGATTGGTGGGGTCTGGGAAAATCGATGTCATCAGTATGAATCTGCAGGCCTCGAAAAGTCTACTGAACGTAAATTAGACTTCACCGAAGTTCAATGCCGAATGACCAAACCATATATATTAAAAATTGGACAGCTAAACTATAAGTTCCGCCGAAGGATGTCTTGCTGAAGAGGGAGGTCTTTGTTAGAGATTATTTGGCTACAGTTGATGGCGACAAACGACAATTGGTCGCAAAAGGGCATTTCAGTCATGGATTTTGCGGACGGGGTCTCAACAGGACGCATAGCGCCATCGGGGCGGGTCGCTGATGACGGTACCGTCGCGACGGCGATGCGCCGCGGGCTGTTCGAAAAACCGACCGAATCCGATGGGTGGCCAAAGATCACGGTTGTGATTGTCACCTATCACTGCGCCGATTTCATTGGTGCCTGCTTGCAAAGCCTGATCGACAGCACCTACGCGAACCTCAACATTGTCATTGTCGACAATAACTCCGGCGACGAAACGCCTGGTGCGGTCATGAAATGGGCCTGCGATGCGAACTTTACGTTCGGTGCGGCCAGCGATGGGGAGCGAACGGTGGAATGGCGCGATGAGGGAGAGCCTTCAGACCCGCCTCGCGCGCACCTCACCATTCTGTCTCTGCACGCAAATCGCGGCTTTGCCAGCGGCGTCAACGCGGGGCTGCGTGTGGCACTGCAGGACACAGACTGCGACCTCTTCTGGGTGTTGAACCCTGACACGATCGTAGAGCAGCAGACGCCTTTTGCCCTTGCGCGCAAAAGCGTCGAGATGGGGCGCTTTGCCGTCATCGGTGGGCGCGTTCGCTACCTTGAGCGGCCCGACAAGGTTCAAACGGACGGCGGGCGGTTACATCCGCTTGCAGGCACGGCCGTCAGCGTCAACATTGGCGCCGATGCGGCAAAGACACCCTTACCAGCCGCCGATAACCTGGCTTACATTCCCGGCGTGTCGATGCTTGTCAGCCGTGAATTTATCGAAACCGCCGGCTTGATGCCAGAACGCTGGTTTTTGTATTTCGAAGAAATCGATTGGCAGTTGGGGCGTGGCAACCTACCGCTTGGTGTTGCATTGGAAGCATCAGTCCTCCATCGCGCAGGTGGGTCGATTGGCTCATGCGCCGTTCACCGTCGTGCGGGGCCCCTGTCGGTTTACTTTACCTGCCGCAATCTTCTGCCGTTTGTTCGCAAATGGTTTCCACTAAAAGTTCCGTTTGCGTATGCGTTGGCGTTGTACAAGTTGTTCATCCATTGGGGCGCGAGCCGTGCAAACATTGCAGCAGCACTCCGTGGATTGCATGGGCTGTCGCCACCAGCTTCAATCAGGGCAAGGCTTGGCAACGCCGCCTGGTCTCCAGGTGCAGAACCAGAGGAGCTATCCCAAGCGGTGCAGTCCAATGGTGCTGAAGAGCGCTAAGCGACGACATGTACGTCGGCCCTCTCAGCGCGCTGTGATTGCTCTCAGCCGCCTCCAAGAGTAGGAAACGACGTTGCCCATGCGGTCGCGGTTCGCCAGCGTCGCTCTGCCGAAGGCCATTGGCAGTTTCGCATACTCGCAGGCTTTGTAGATCCGGTATCGCGGTATGTTTTCCGGCTCGAAGCCTGCATCCTGCAGGCAGCGCCCGGCGATCGATTGGATGACATCGACTTCGCGTGGGGAAAGCACCTGCCGCCAACGCTTGACAGCAACCTTACTGATGCCTGCATGCGCGTCGTACGGGACAACGGAACTGTTGTGCATGGGCACATCAAGCATCGCGGTCTCGAAGGGGATATCAAGCCATTCACAGAGCTGCGCGACTGTCTCAGAAGGATTGTGCGTGATGTCTTCGTAACGCGCAATGTGCACACGCTCACGGCCAAATGCGTTTCGGGCTTTGACCGCAGCGTTGACGGTGCCACGCCAGAGCAACGTTGCGATCACGATGTTGTAGGAGAGCTTTGCCCGGCGTTCTTCCGCCTTTATGGCTCCTTTATAGTCGTCGTCGTTTTCAGGGTTGAGACCTCCCTGATTGCGCCAATCTCGATAGGAAGCAACCACCGCACGGGGGTCGCGCACCATGCAAATGACGCGCGCCGACGGGAACGCGGTCAGAATATCGTTCAGTCGAAAGATGTGCCGAGGCGTTTTCTCACCCCAGACCCGCTTGCCCGCGCGCGCGGCAACATCTCGGCAATGACTTTCAAAATAGGCATCGAGGCCCCCTCCCAGGGACTTTGCACGTCCGATCAGTGCGTCTTGGGAGAGAGGGCTACGCGCCGGATTGCCCCGCATCCCGTAAGGTCGATCGTCCAACGCGCGGAAGTAATCGGCACACATCGCCTCTTGATGCTTCGGCACCGGCCCGCGTGATGAGATGCTTGAGCGCACACGAAGGTCGTCGAAATAGTGGGTTTCTCCGGCCAGCTGAATGAGAGGATGGCGGTTGAAGATTGACCGCATCATTGCAGTGCCCGAGCGCGACGCGCCCACGACGAAAAGGGGACCTTCCCAACGATTTGTGTCAGACATGATGAGCCTTATCGATTTTCGCTCGCTGATAGAAATTACCTTTTGCGGTCATCGTCATAGCATTCAGTGGTCCAATTACTGGGCGTGATGCGCTGACCGCGCCACGCGGTGAGGTGTGTTTGAGATTTGATTGTCTTCAAGCCGGCGGTGCGACCGTTCGGCCAATCCGCCATCGACACCACGCCCGGCATATGGAGAGGCGGCTGCCACATGGCGCCGGCGAGGGGTGTGTTGCGCCTCTGGCTCGTCAGCACCGTTATGATCGCCTTGGTGAGAGCGATGGATAATCCAGTAGGACGCACCCACCATGAACATGAAAAGGCAGTAGATTTCGGTCCAGAAATGGACTGCGGCCCCAGCCACGAGCATCCCAACCATGCTGATGGCCCAACCCGTTCGGCGACGCGCAGCCACAGGCGTGCACCTTGCGCGGGCAATCCGATAAAACAGGACAGCGAGCGCCAGAACCAGCAGAGCAAGCGCTGGCAGACCGTACCGCATAGCAATCACCAGCCAGAAGTTGTCGACGGATGAACTCATCCACGGTGGGCGTGCCCACTCATTTAGACCGATGCCAAAGAAAGGGTGCTGCTCTACGGACGCCATGCCGAAATTGAAAATATGAATTCGATTGTATGCGCTTTCCAATCGGAGCGTCAGATACGTAACGAGGACATGAAAAGGCGTTCGATTCGACACAATATCGATCAAGATATAAGCGACCAACGTTAGTCCTGCGAGAATTCGCCAGCGGTATGCCACGCCGCGTGTGAGTACATCCCAGATCTTGAGCTGAGTCTGGACAACCAGCAACATAAAGGGACCAGACGAGAGAGAGCAAAAGACTGCCACTGCCACCAGTACGTACTTCCTAAAGGCGGCAATCATTGACTTCTGCGTCGATACGATCATACCCAGGATCGTTGCGCAAAAGAGGCCATAGTGAATGGGATGCTCGAAAGGTCCATAGGCACGATCGAGCCCAAGTCGAGGCGGGCGCCCCACAAACAGACCTTCTCTACCAAATATTTGCCCGGCGATGTCTCTCAGGATGTGCGTACCGGTCAGAGTTTCGATAATGGCGAAAGGCAAAACGAAAAGAATGATTCGGAAATAGATCTTTACGAATGAGTCAAATTGTTCAGACGATTGAACGAAGAGCCGAGCGATAAGGTACGGGACAATTGTTTCAACTCCCGTCAGGCCAAAAAACTGCCAGCGGCCGATGCCGTGTGCCAGAAAAAGTGCGAGAACACTCCAGCCCATATAGCAAAAAACGAGAACATCAATAACATTGATGCGGCCATGCTTGCCAGAGAGCAGTGCGACAGCACACGGGAGCGCTGCGATGAGGAGGACGATCCGGTACACGGGCAGGCGGAGCGAGCCGACGGTCAGAGCCACCTCGGGCGGCACTGTCAGCGACACCATGAAGAGAACGACAAGAATATGATTGGAAGCGCGGACAGCCGCTGAGGTGGTGCTTGAGCGCGCCGCCCTTGCCTCCTGCCGGCCGTTGTTTACAGCAGTGCCCACCAAAAGGTGCTCAGGTGAACCGTTGGTTACGTGTTGATGTAATCGCATCTAAAATCTCTCTAGTCTTAAGTTGAAATAGGCTCCATTGGAGCAGAATATCACCTTAAGACTGTATTTACGCTGCGCACGTCCTTGGTATTCACTTTGCGCAATTCGGTGTCAAAGTCCATGTGGTTGAGCGATTTCTCGCAAACGCCTTTTCGCCTCCCATCGCCAGCCCCTTTGGACTGCTTCGACTGTGCCGTTGTGATAGTGCCCGAGCAATCTGACGCCGCAGCCAACCCGAATAGACCTAGACAGCAATTGGCGATCGGTCCGGCATCACCTTCAATGGTGCCATTTGCGGGCGCCTAAGACCCCGGTGGCCTTGGTGGTAGGCAGCCAGCTAAAGGGGCGCGGCGGACGCACCGAAAAACCATGCCCTGATCGACGGGCGATGTCGCTGGATCGTCTTTGTGCTGACTGGTGGGCAGGTTCGCCCACTGGACCGCTGCGAAGCTCTCTTGGAGGGGGTGTCGGACGGCGCGACCCTGCCCGGTGACAAAGGCTACGACACCAACACCATCGACCGTATGTTCGGCCGCCTTACGGACCTCCGCCCGATCGCATCGCGTGACGACCACCTCGCCAGCGGCGCCCATGCCGCCCTCTGTCGGGTCGCCGTTGTCCGCTCCTGGATATGATTCCCGGCCCCAAGGGCGCGCTCCAGCCCTTCGATGGGTGCGCGTGGTGCCCGAATCGTTCCAATTTCAGTGCTGGCAAGAGCATCACACGGCGCTCTTGAGGCAGCCCCTTCACTCAACATGGCATGCCGCCTGAGGGCGCTGGGCGCTCAGTCAGCGGGAAAACGGCACAGTACCGCAAAGAGTTAGAGATTTCCCAACCTCTGGTGCGCCACCAGAGGGACTGCGTTATAGGTTACTCAAACATTGGGATCGGTTTCGCTTTCAAGGCAGGCCTCGCCTTCGGCCAAACGACTTCGGCCATACCATCCACGAAAAGTATATATGTGAATACTTTTTGAATAATTATGTAATTATATTGAAAATGGAATATAAAATATGTTCACATCAAGCTATTGCCAACGTTTTGACAACTTTATTTCATAAAGAATTAGGAGAAAAGAGGGGAAATATTGAAATTATGTTATTGGTAAATATAGTATGTCATAAATATGGCTACAAGAGTCGAGGATATATTTCAATTCAAACATTAATTCTCCCGTCATTTGATCGACATGCTGTTTGGCGTCTGCTAACGACGGAAAGCGCGGATAGCGATCTGGGCGTCACTTGCTGGATCTGAGGCTGCTCTGAATGATTGATCGGCCGAGGGGCATGCCCGCGGGATTGATCTCGGGCAGTTTAAGACAGCCCGAGTGCGTGCGTGGATCGTTGAGCAGAAGCGCGCAAGCAAGACTTGCGTAACGATAATAAAACGGGGATCACTCAGTGACGGTCTGGAATGTATCTACAGCAGCACAACTCAATGAAGCGTTGGCGAGCGCACAAGGAGGGGATGAAATCGTCCTAGCGCCTGGTCGCTACGGCTCAATCGAAATCACCAATCAGAATTTTGGTAGCTACGTAACGATACGCTCGGAGATTGCGAGCAATCCTGCACAGTTTGACCGCATTGAGATAGATAATTCATCATTCATCAGAATTGATAGTGTTAAGGTTGCTTATCCAAGTAACCCATCTTTCAACTCTGCCGTTGGTCTCGTCGACATTGAAAATGGTAGTGATCATATTACCTTGATCAATAGTGAAATCCGCGGCCCGATCGATGGAAATTTCGATGGTGGACGTGGTGTGTCGGTCGAACAGTCAACCAATGTTATAGTCAAAGGTAACTTCATTCACAACATCGCTGATGGGGCTGTGTTCCTCGGTGCCTCTGATATCGAAATTGTTGAAAATAAGGTCGAAGATATTCGGACCGATAGTTTCAAATTTGCAGGCGTTCAAGATGTTCTGATTGAAAATAATACTGGTGCGAGCCGATATTATGGTGCTAGTGGTGATCACCAAGATTTTATCCAATTTTCTGGATCTTCCTCAGATGTTGTGATCCGCGGAAATGTCCTGCTTCCAGCTGTTGATGCGACTGTTCAAGGTATATTTCTCGATGATGGTGTTTATAATAACGTATTAATCGAGCAAAACATCATTGTGAATGATCTTCTTAGAGGTATATTTGTTCGCCAAGGGTCGAATGTGACGGTGAATAACAACACACTCATCAGCATTCCAGGAAGTAATCTTCAGGAAGATGGATCTTCGAAAGCCAGTGTCATTACGGTCCCATCTGGGAGCAGTGTTTTTAACAACGTGACATCCCACAACGTCAATTTTGCCAGCATCACTGGGTCCAACATCGTGATGCAGCATAAAGATCCCAATGGCGTTGCGTATTATGACGACTTATACGTGAACGCCACCAAAGGCCTCGGCATGACGATCGAGGATCTGAGGCCTGTGGCGGGTTCGCCGGTGGACTTTGGCTCAGGCAAGGGCGCCGAGGCACGGATCTTGGAGCTCCTTGACGGGGGCGGGCCATCTGACCCCCCCGCCAACGCTGACCCGATCGCCGGTGATGACAGTGCAAGCACAGAGGCGGGCGTCAGCGTTGAGGTCAACGTGCTGGCAAACGACACCGATGCAGATGGTGATGCACCGCGGGTGGTCGGATTCAGCAATGGGGCAAATGGCTCCGTGGGCCCAGGACCCGGAGACACGCTAATTTACCAGCCCGACGCCGGGTTCGTCGGGGTCGACACGTTTGACTACACGGTTGGCGATGGCAAAGGAGGTACGGACGCTGGCACGGTGACCGTTACGGTTGAAGGGTCAAACAACCCGGTCAACACGCCGCCGGTGGCAACGGACGATCAGGCGGGCGTGGTCTCCGGCGCGGCTGTCGAGGTCGACGTTCTGGCCAACGATCAGGATGCCGATGGCGATGGGATCGAGGTGACGGGTTTCACCGATGGTGCCAACGGAACCGTGCGTCTGTCCGGCAATGGCAATCTTGTCTACGAGCCAAACTCTGGTTTTGTGGGCAGCGACACATTTGATTACACAGTGGCCGACACGTCGGGCGCGACCGACAGTGCACGTGTGACCGTCACGGTGCGTGCGCCCCCCGACGACAAGACCGATGTGGACACGCTCTATCGGCTTGATGGACGCTACACAATCAAGAGTGCGGCGGACGTGATTGTGGTTCCGCACAGCGATGTGCTTGCCACCGACGCGGCCACCATTGCGCTGACCTTCGAGGCGTCTTCGGTGGACGGGCGATACGGGATCTTGTCCAAGGACGCCTCAGGCATGAGCGGTGGCGGCAACCATTTCACCGCGCATATCCACGACGGTTCACTCAAAGTGCGCTTTCAGGGAGACACCGACGGCAGACTGATCCGCGTCGATGGGATTGAGGCAAACCGCGCCTATGATCTTCAGGTGTCGTTCGGAGATGGCAAAGCGTCGGTCTATCTGGATGGTCAGCTTCAGAAGTCGATCGATTTCGACATGGACTGGACCGACAACGTCCAGGTCATGCAGGTGGGCGCCCTCGGCTGGGCGAGTGCCTCTGGCGACTCCGCGTTCAAGCGGCCGTTCGACGGTGTGATCTCCGACGTTGTGATTGTCGACGGCGTCCAATCCGTCGAGACGATGCAGGATGTGCTTGGCACGGACACCGAGCCGCCAACCGAAGACCGTCTGCTGTTTGCGCTCGACGGTCCGCTTGAAGTTCAAGGGACTTCGGACGTTGAGATCGTGCCCCATTCGCCTGCGCTGGAGATTTCCGAAGGGACGGTCGTCTTGACCTTCAACGCCGACGATGCATCGCAGTCAGCAGGTTTGTTGACAAAGGATGCCAGTTACTACGAAGGCGGCGGCAACCATCTGAGGATTTACATCAAGGGTGGTGACCTGATCGCGCGCTTTCAGGATGACGACAGCAGCCTCAGCTTCAAGTTCAAGGACATCGAACCCAATCGCGACTACGATGTCGTTGCCACCTTCGGCGGTGGTGACGTGGCGCTCTATGTGGACGGCAACCTCGTCGGATCGGGGGCGTTCGACATGAACTGGGAGGAGAACGTCCAGTTCATGCAAATCGGCGCCGATGGCAGCGGGAGCGCGTCGGGCGCTGCGAGCTTCAATGGCGTGTTCGATGGCACCATCTCAGATGTTGCTATCTTTGGTGACGTCATCCCTCCCCAGGATGTCGAGTTGTTTTAGGCGTTCATGATCCACCACGGACCGGCGCTCCGCGTCAGGCCTGTGCGGAACGCATCTTGGCGAGCAAGGCGGCGGGCTTAGGTTGCCCGCCGAGCGAGTACTTGATGTCGCGGTAGAACCATTTCGGTTCGGTGAGGAGAAGGCGGGTCAGCGTCTGCCGGCAAGCGCGTCGTTCGGCCGCTTGCGGAACGAGCTCGTCGATCGCGCAATAAAAGTCCTTCAGGTGTGTCATCCGCAAGGCCATGAAGTTGTTGCGTTTGCTTCGCCGGCGCGGGGGGCGGATCGTTGTCGGGGTAAACCACTCTCGTCGCTTCTCAAAATCCGTGATGGCGAGTGTCGAGGTGCCCATATGCACGCGACGTTCGAACAGAACTTCGTCGATCTCAATGAAATTGCCGAGAAGGGACAGATGGCCGAGCAGCGAACGGTCTGAGGCGATGAAATCCTGAATGAGGCGTGTGGATCGGAGAGCTTCTGTGCGCATGAGGCCAAAGATGGGGTTGCACATGCCCCGGCGGTGCAGGAAATTACCACGAACGTAGCCACCGAAGCGAGCGTGCGCGCTTGCTTGGGGGAGATCGAGCCCGTCCCGGTAGGTGCGCATCACACCGCCGTTCTCGTCGATCACCGCCGTTGCGGGGTAGGCGAGAACCGCCGCTGGCTGGCTGTCGAGCGCATCGATGCATGTTTTGAGAAAGTCCGGCTTGCAGCGATCGTCATGCGCCGCCCACTTGAAATAGGCGCCCCGAGCCATCGGGAGGATTCGGTTGTAATTGGCCGCCGCGCCCAGGTTTTCGTTCAGCCTTGAGTATCGAACGCGTTCATCGGCGGCTGCAAACGCTTCGCAGATGGAGCGGGTCCGATCGCTGGATGCATTGTCGGAGATAATCAACTCAAAGTCGGTGAAGGTCTGCGCGAGGAGCGAGCAAATCGCCTCTTCCAGGTAGTTTTCGCCGTTGTATACCGGAAGGCCTATGGTGACCTTCGGCGCGTGGGGCGATGAGGCGTTCGTATCGATCGTCATGACAATCCCTTGATTTGCGCTATGGCCGGGCCACCGGCAGGGTCCACCGTCACCTGGCGCGAGCGGCCGCGGAGTTTGTGCCAGACCATGCGCACAAGCTTGCGGTCGCCGCCGTCAAGGCAGGCAAGAAGCGTGGCGCCATAGACGACGCCCCCTGTCGCGACGGCCACCGCCAGAGAGACCCAGCCGGTTGCATCCATCGTTGTTGCTGCGATCAGCCAAACGAGGCTCCCCGCAAAGGCAGGGGCAAGCCCACGACACAGAACCTCCCTGACGAACACTGTGCGCGTCATACCTGTGAGGCGAAAGTTGAGCGGCCAGAAGTAAACCAACTGGGCCGCCGTCGAGACGGCAAGGATCGCGCCGGCTGTCCCGGCCGCCCCGAGACCGAGCGGCCCTGCCACCACGACCATGGCAAGAAAGCCGAGCGCCGTGCTGATGAAGGCCGCCACGTTGAAGGTGCGCACCTGTCCTGTGGCAACCGCAATCATCGGCAACAGGCCTGCCGGCTGGTTGAATACGAACACAGCCATTAGAAGGACGATCACAACAGCGCCATCGGCAAAACTTGGGCCCATGACAAGCGTGACGAACTGGCTGGCGAAAATCGCAAGGGGGCACGCCACGATGAGTGCCGCCCAAAGGCCATAGGTGGCGCCGCGCACGGCGGCCCGGCGCAAGCGTTCGCGATCGGCAAGGGCGTGCATGGCAACAAGGCTCGGCTGAAGCGGCTGCCGCGCGAAGCTGATCATCCCCTGGATCTGCTGAAACAGCGACGCTGCAAGGTAGAACAACGTGACATCCTGCGCTGTCCCAAACCGGTTCAGCACAAGGACGCCGGCATTGATGTAAAGCATGGCAGCAAGCCTGCCGAGCGTTGTCCAGATGCCAAAAGAGACGAGTGTCCTTGCCACCGGCCAGCGAAACGCACGAATGCGGAATTTCAGCTCCGGAGTCAGAGCCCGAGAGCGCAGGGTGACAGCGGTCAAGTGCATGAGGTCAGCGATGACCGTGGACACCACAAGCCAGATGACCGCGGGGCTGTCCAGGGTCAGAAGGGCAAACACCAGAACGATCCGCAGCGTATCGCGCGCCAGCCAAAGGATGTTGAGTTCGACGAAACGCTGGCGGACGTGGAAGCCAACGCCAAAGGGCAAGAGGGCCATCTGGATGGCGAAGCTGCCGACCAGGAGGGCGACCATGATCTGCATGTCGCCGACCATTTGAGGCGGCACGACGAGCACAACATCCACGAAAATCGCCAGCAGCGCCCCCAACGCGCAAAACAGGAGGCTGATGAGGACAAGCAGCGGCACGATCGAACTGACGATCTCTTCCACGCGCGTTTTGTCGTCCAGAGCGTAGGCGGAAATGATGTAGCGGCTCACCCCGCCAGTGAAGAACGAAAAGAAGAACGGTGCGAACACCATCACCGCCATTACTGTCGGATAGATGGCGAACTCGTCCGCTGGAATGCGCGCAAGTAGGTATTGGTAAACCCAGATGAGCGCAAAGACATTGAGAAGACGGGCCAATACAGAACTGGCTGCATTCACCATCACGAGCTGGCGGCTGACGACCACGTGCTTGTGGACCATTGGCGGTATTCTATCACCGTTTGCGTCCCGCTCTTGCGTGCCGGCCGCACGGGTGTGGCGCTCAGATGCAGTCATCGCTCGCCCTCGCTGCGCGGACGTGGGCGAACGGCGCGCGCGCGCCGGCAAGCGGCGGCTGGTGGGTCAACTCCAAGACGCCACTTTGCGATCGCGCGGATGCGGGTTGGCCTCCCCCCTTTGCAACACGGATGCCGGTTCCGCCTCCACGATTGCGGAGCGAAGCGCGCTTGTCAGCCGTTCGTCCGCAAAGGGGCTGATGGCAGGCCCAACTGCCACAGACGGCGTTGCGAGAAGCCGGTCCATCGTTTCCGTAAGAGACTCCGCGTCGAGCGCAGAAAAGACGCCGGGCCTACCCTCGAAGCGCCGAACCGTTGCGAGCTGATGATCGTTGCGCTGCTCTCGCAGTGCTGCCCGACGTGGAAAGATCACGATGGGTCGACACAAGCTTTGCGCCGTGAGAATGGACCCCATCCCTGCATGGGCCACCACGAAGGGTGCTTCGATGAACCGTTGGCGATACGCCTCCGGTGACAGGTGTTCGACCCACTGGAAGTTCCGGGGTCGGTAGCCCGTCTGGCCGGGATCGGGAATCTGGCCGAATACGCTGGTTCCGCTGCGGGTCCCACACCATCGGTCGACAAGCCTTACGAGCCTGTCGAATGGCTGATGCGTGCCAAGGGTGAGGAAGATCACAGCACGGCTCCCCAGTACTGCGGTCCGCCGGCTTTGGCGAGATCCTCCCACTGCGTCAGCCATACATCCGCATGATTGCCGATTTTCTGACCGGACAGAGACATGACTTCAGCATTGGCAATGCTGTCTACCCAAATGGTTTTGGCACCCAAGAGGCGGGCGATCCTGAGGGCGATGTAACCTGGCGCTGCACCGGTGGAGATCACCACGTGAGGGCGCAGCCGCAAGAGCGTCACAGCAAGCGTTGCGCATAGCTTGGCAAGGCGCACTTTTTGCCAGCGGTTCGCTTCAGGCACCACGTGGTAGGCGGGCTGGGGTTCGTGTCGTGCAATCGCATCGGCCATCACCTCATCGCGAAAATCAGGCGCTGTTGTGATGTAACTCACCTCGCAACCCGACCAAGCTTGCCGCATCCTAAATAATTGAACCCAATGACCGCCACCCGACGCCACCGCGAGAATACGTTTCCGATTGTGCGGCATCTTACGAACACTCATCTCTTGACGTTTAAATGGTTGAATTAGTTTGACTGTTAGTGTGCGTTAAGACAGGAGGCGATGATCATAGGCGTGGACGCAAGGATCTTAAGGTCGCGCGAAAAATTTTTGTTGCGCGCGTACTCGATATCTTTCGATACTCTCAGCGCCATGTCGTGATGGGTGGCGCAGTTGCCGCGCAGACCCGCGATTTGGGCCAGACCCGTCATACCTGGTTTAACCGCGGCCCGGAGCCTGTAGTGGGGGATAAGATTACAGTATAGCGTGTCGTGGGCCAGCGCGTGGGGTCGCGGGCCAACCAATGTCATCTCACCACGCAGCACGTTGATGAGCTGGGGGAGCTCGTCGAGGCTCGTTCGCCTTAAAAAACGGCCAAGCTTCGTGACGCGTGGATCGTTGACCGTCGCCTGCTTAATCACCGGCCCGTCCTCGCACACAGTCATGGTCCTGAACTTCAGGCACCAGAACGGTTCCCCGCGCAGACCGCCCCGTCGCTGACGGAACAGACTGGACCCGGGGGACTCCAGCCTTATAGCGACCCCAATGGCGAGAAGTAGTGGAGAAAGAACGGTGAGTCCAAGACATGCAACAATGATATCGCGAGCACGGAACATCCAACTTTCAGTGCACTTCTCTGTAACTTGAAGGGATTGAGTTTGAGAGTTTCTGTGAGAGTTAGCGAATAAGCCGGATAAAGGGTTTTGTTTTTCTAGTGGTGAGACAACTTCGTGCTGCACATCAACCGCCATCGTAAGTCACCTCCAACGTGTTGGTGTGATCGCGCTATGGCATTGGCCAAACTGAAACAACCTGACGAGCCAAATTCAGGCTACTTTGATAATTGAGTTCTAAGAATGCGGTCAATGATACCAAAAGTTAGATTTCCAATTGCTCCATTCGTGAGTACAAGATAGATCGACTCCTAGAGTGTGAATGTCCTTACGTCTAATTTAGAGTTGGTCTTTCGGAGTTGCCTTAAACCGAGGCATGGATGCGCGACAGCGTCAGCACTGTCGCTATGGTTTCAAGCAGCTCCTGCTGTGAGGGAATGCGAGCCCCCACCGGCGCGCGCAGGGTTGAGAGTACATGACCAATGGGAATTGTAGATATCTAAGAAAACAATACTGAACTTGAAGTTTCGATGACCCCTGAGTATGCAATCTGTACAAAATGATGGATTGATAGATTATAACTTGAGTGTTATTGATGCGCCATTCATTGAAAGGATATCCTAGACGTATGGACATCGACGTTTCGGTCATATTGCCAACCTACAACCGGGCGGACAGGCTTCTGCCCGCGTGTCAGAGTGTCCTCAGCCAGGTCAATACCAGAATTGAACTGATTGTTGTGGACGACGCGTCCACCGACGACATTCGTGCGGTCGTGGATCAACTGGCAGATGATAGGGTGAGATACGTCAGGCGCTCGGAAAACGGGGGAGCATCTGCAGCGCGCAATACAGGATTGGAACTCGCGCGCGGCCCCTTCATCGCTTTTCAGGACAGTGACGATCTTTGGCTGCCCTCGAAGCTCGAGCGGCAACTTGCCTTGTTCTCCAATCTTCCAGCCGACGTCGGCGCGGTCTTCGGCACCAAAATCCTCTACGGGCGAGACGATAGGTGGCGCTATGGTGAAGGCCGCGTCACACTGATGCCGCCGCCCCATGGGCGACTTCGGCTCGACGAAGATCAGACGAAGCGCTTCCTGTTCAGCAATCGGATTAGCCTTCAAAATGCACTGTTCCGGCGCACATGTATGGGTTCATCGATCCGGTGGTTCGATCCGTGTGCCAAGGCCAATGCCGACTGGGAGTTTACATCACGGCTCGCCCAGTCGACACGAATATACGAAGACCCCGAGCCTGTGGTGCTTGCGTTCATTTCTGGCGATAGCATTTCTAAGCGCCCACATAAGAAACTTCTTGGAATGCTACGTATCCTCAAGAAAAACGCATATGTTTTGGATCGTTATCCAGACGCCAAAGCGCAACTCCTCTTGAAAATTGGGACAGCGCTTGCGGGCATGGGGAAGTCGAAGCTTGCTCTCTCGTTTTTGTTCACGGCGATAAGGCTCGATCCCATGTCATTGCGGTCGTCTGCGAGACTTGTAAAAAAAGTTGTCGCACAGCTCGTTCGTGGGCGCCCGCACGCGTCTCTTACACGAACCGTGCAGACCCGGGCCGTTGGTGCGGTCGGCCAATAGGCGGCACTGACGGGCATTCCACAAGACTGTTGCCGGCAAAAATGAGGATCTGAGCGATGATGCCATCGACTGCTGAACAGGTCGTCAAGTTAGGCCTGTGTGCCGGGTGCGGCGCGTGCGCTCATGTGGCGCCGGGAAAGGTTGCGATGGCCGTGTCGGACGAGGGCTTTCTGCGTCCAGTGGTGAAGCACGCCGTGACACGCGCCGAGGATGAGATCGTTGCCAATGTATGTCCCGGTGCCCGAATGGTTCAAGACCTGGACGGGCGGGAAGACCACGTGCTTTGGGGGCCGATCAACACAGTGCGCAAAGGTTTTTCTGCCGACCAATCTCTTCGGTGGCGTGCGTCCTCCGGTGGTGTTTTATCCGCGCTCTTGACTCATCTTTTGGATACTGGGCAGGTTGATCGCATCATCCAAACCGCAGCGAGTAACGTGGTGCCCATCGCCAACACCACGAGAATCTCGGTGACGCGGGAGGACATCGCCGACGCCGCAGGTTCGCGTTATGCGCCATCGGCCCCTCTCGCCGACCTAGAAGCAGCACTATCGGCCGAAGGCAAGGTAGCGTTTGTGGGCAAACCGTGCGATGTTGCAGCGCTTCGTGCGCTTGCACGGTGCGATCCGCGGATCGACGAGACAATCCCATATATGCTGTCTTTCTTCTGCGCAGGCGTTCCAAGTCTTGCCGGCGCCCACAAGATCATTGAAACGATGGGGCTCAACGTGGACGAGGTCTCATCGTTTCGCTACCGCGGGAACGGGTGGCCCGGCAATGCCACAGCAACAACCACCGATGGGCGCACCCATATGATGTCGTACGATGACAGTTGGGGCAAAATCCTCACTCAACATCTTCAGTTTCGTTGTAAGATATGCCCTGACGGAACGGCAGGTTTTGCTGATGTCGCTTGCGCTGATGCTTGGACGTGCGATGAAAAGGGCTATCCCACGTTCGCGGAGCAAGACGGGCTGAGTCTTGTGGTCAGCCGCACGGCACGAGGCGAGGCGCTGGTTCGTGACTGCATGGAGGCTGCGGCCATCTCGGCCCACACGGTGCCTGTGGAATCGATCGCAGCGATGCAGCCGGGGCAATTGCGTCGCAAGCGCCTTGCATTCGCACGACTGGTGGCATTTGGCTTTGTGAGGGGCGGGGGGCCGAAGTTCGTCGGCTTCAACCTTAGCGCGGCCGCAAAAACCGCCGGACTGGCGCGCAATCTGCGGGATTTTGCAGGGACCTGTCGTCGCCTCGTCCGCCAACCACGCTCCCTCAGCCGCTCAAGCTTGAAGACACGATCGTCCCAGGGCTGACGCCGAAAACACAAACCGAATTGCCAAAGGAGATCTCAGGCCGTGACGATGGCTGTATCCGGCCTCAGTCCCATGGCGGCCATTGTGTTAACAATTTCCTCAGCATAAAGCCCGTTGCAAACCAGCACCAGATCGGGGTCTATTGCCTTCAGCCGCTCCGGCGCGACCACCGGGAGCGCCGTGCCAGGAAGATGCCGGCCATGCTTGCGTGGATTGAGGTCGACGGCCGCCACGATCCCCTGTCCTGCCGACCCGACCGCGTTGACGAACGAGACGCCTTTGCTCCCGGCCCCCCACAGCACAATACGTCCCGCGTGGTTGAGGAGCCGACCTCGCCAAGCAGACACGGAGCAGGTTGCCGCCTGACCGAACGCCATCGCCGTGTCGCGCGCTGTCGACGAGACGTCAGGGAAATCGGTTAGTTCGGGAGAACCAGGGAGAGCTTCTACCAGAAGAAATTGGTCGCCGTAGTCTGTATCGATCCGCGTGGGGCTGAACCCTGTCTTGTGGAACAGTATTTTGATCGAATTTGGCGTGTAATACGCCACGTGTTCGTAGATGACGTCCCAGTGCGAGACTGTTCGGAGCATCCACTCAGCGTTCGGAACCTCAAAATATATGGGGACATGTCGATCGCCGATCTGGCGACGGAGGTCATTCAACAAGTGGCAGGGGTCTGACAAATGCTCTAGAACGTGTCGACATAGTACAAAATCGAACGCATCATCCAGGTGCGAGGTGTTGAAGTATTCGGGAATGATGCGAACCCCCGGTGCGTCGGAGTACGCAGTCGTTCGGCCTTCCATTGAAGGATCGAAACCGACCGCCTCGATGACACCGTGCTTGCGGAAAAGGCTGAGCATGAAGCCGTCGCCGCACCCAATTTCCACCACGCGTTTGCCGACGAGGCTGTGCCGCGCCACGAGGTCTTCCACCAGGCGCTCGGCGAAATGTTGGAAACTTGGAGAGTGGTGGAGGGCGTTTTCATATTCGGCGACGTAGGCGATCCGCGCGCTATCGAAGGCGCGATTGAACACGAGCCCACAAGAGTCACAAAAGACGAGGTCGATACTTCCGCGCGGCGTGTTGCGGGCCTCGCTTTCGTTGGCCGTCAGTGTGTTGCAGGCGACAGGGATTTCGGCAAGTGCAAAAATCGGTGTCAGTTGTGCGCCCGCGCAGACAAGGCACGCCATCATTTCAGGGACACCAGTTCAGGTGCAAGTCCCATGGTGGCAAGTTGAGCGCGGATTTCGGTCTCGTAGATGGCGTTCATGACAATCACAGTGTCAGGCCGCAAATCCATAAGCCGTGTTGGCGGCAAGACTTCGTGACCTGTTCCCGGCAAGAACCGGCCCTGCTTGTGGGGGTTGATGTCCACCACGCCCGCCACTTCGTCCACGAGCTTTTGCGTGGTCAGGAACGACACGGCCTTTGAGCCACCGCCCCAAAGCGCGACGCGCTTGCCGTCTTGATGCCGTGAGCGGACAAAGTCGCGCCAGAAGGTTTGCGCCTCTGAAACACGGCCGGGGAAGGTTTTTACAAGTGCCGACACTTCGGCGAGGTCATTCTCCCGGTGAAGGTATGCCAATGTGTTTCCGGGGCGTGCGTACTGGATGATGTATTGATCGCCGTAGTCGAGGTTTAAGCTTGTAACGTCGAAACCGGCGCGCCGAAACAGCCGTGCGTGCGAGCCAAGTGTAAAGTAGGAGCAGTGTTCGTAGTAAATGTCCCAAAACGCGCCTTCTGACAAAACACGATAAGCATCGGGCGTCTCGAACAAGAGTGCGACATCCGAGCGGTCACGGATTGCCGCCTGCACATCATTGACGAACTCGGCAGCGGCTGGAACATGTTCTAGGGTATGCCGGCACACAATAAAGTCGGGCGAGGCATCCACCGCGTCGGGCGAGAAATATTCTTTGCGAAAGTCGATCGCTCCGATGGCCGACTGGGCGCGGTCGAAGCGGTAGCCGGGATCGACTCCGACCGCCCGCGTCCCTGTGCGGGCCACCAGCGCTTCCAGAAAGTCGCCCTTGCCACATCCGATTTCCAGAGTTCGCTTTTCGGCCAGATCGTACCGCGAAGCAATATCTTCGACGAGGCGCTCGGCAAAGCGAGTGAACGTGCCGGAGAAATGCTGGCTTTCTTCCGTCGTCGCTGCGTAGTCAACGCGTGCAAGCTCAAAAATGGCATTGAAGATGAAGCCGCAGTCTGAACAGAACTTGAGCTCGATGTCGCCGCGCGGGAAAGCGTGCGCCTCCTCGACCGTATCGAGAAGGACGCAACTTTGGACGGGGACGTCATCGACCCTATAGAGAGCTTCGACCTGCCATGATGCGCATGCCGGGCACGTGTCCGTCGCCGTCATTCCGCTGCCACCTGGGTGGCCGGCTCGGCAAATCCAGCCGATGCCGCAGTCACAATCTCTACATGGGGAACGAGTACGAGGAACCGGCCGCCGGACCGCAAGTAGTCCGCTTGCTGAGCGATGATCTCGTCTCGGAAGTTCCACGGCAAGATGACAACATAATCTGGCCGGTCGCTCAGCAAGAGGTCGGGCGCTCCAATGGGAACGTTCACGCCAGGCATGACTTTGCCTTGCTTGTGCACGTTTCGATCGACCGCATAATCGATGACACGCTCGTTGACGCCTAGATAGTTGAGCATGATCGTACCTTTGGCCGCGGCCCCGTAGGCGGCAATCCGCTTCCCCTCGGCTTTCAGTGACGCGATGAGTGTTCGCGCTTCGCTGCGCAAGCTGCGAATGTCGTCGGCGAACCGAGTATAATAGTTGAACGTATTGACGCCATCGGTCTTCTCGGCGGCAAGATGACGTACAACGGCATTGGACGGTGTGTTGACCTTGCCAAATGTCAACCTGATTGAACCGCCATGGATCGGGAGCCGGGCCACGTCATTCAGATAAAGGCCGTGGCGCTCGAAAAGTGTCTTGGCCGTTTCAATGGAAAAGTAGCAGCGGTGCTCGTGGTATATTGTGTCGAACTCGCAATGGGTGACGAGGTCGCGCACGTAGGGAAACTCCACCACCACGGCGCCGTCGTCAGCAAGAAGTGTCGCCATCGCCGCGACGAGATCGTTCTGATCGCTCACGTGGGCGACAACATTGTTGGCAATGATCAGTTTGGCACGTTTGCCTTCGCTCACCAGGTCATGGGCAAGCGCGTCCGTGAAAAAGTCGATCAGCGTCTCGATCCCGGCTTGTTGCGCAGCCTCGGCGGGGTGCCGAGAGGGATCGATACCCAGGACGGGGATGCCACGCCTGTGGAAGTTTTTCAGCATGTAGCCGTCGTTGGAGGCAACTTCGACGACGAGATTGTCAGCACCGAGGTCAAAGCGCTCGATCAGCTTGTTGGCGTGGGTGCGTGAGTGATCAAGGAGCGTATCGGAATAGGATGAGAAGTAATAGTAATCGTCCCCAAACATTTCTTCGGCCGGCCGCGTCTCCAGAAGTTGGACCGTTGTACAGTTGGGGCAATATCCAAGTCTGAGAGGCACCGTACCGTCGGACGGGTTGGCGCTGGGCGCGGCAAGAAGTCCGTCCGATCGTGGCATCTTGCCAAGGTCGACAATCCCGAGCAGACCCGTTTGACAGCAAACCGCGCATTCTGCTTTGGCCGCGTCCTTCGCAAAGGCGCCATCGGAATTGCCATTGGCTTTGCACGCAACCGCCTCGGCCACGCGCAGTCCGACTTTTGTATGGGACAGTGTTTCGTCGATGATTCCGTCACCGATGAGCTTCTTGATGTGTCCGATCCGCTGGAATGTCGGCCCCTCGAAGGCGTCCAATGTCAACGAGGCATCCACGTACGCCTCGTAAAGGGATTGGGCGCCACGGCGCGCGTCCCATTGCGGGGTGAAACCTGGCAACGTGTTGGCGATCTTGTCGCAATTGACCCGGTACGATCGTTTGTCGGGACCTGCGTTGTCGGCGAAGGTGACCGCGCAACCCGGCACGACATCTGCAACAATCTCAGCAAGTTCGCGGATCTGATAATTGTGATCGGTGACTCCAACGTTGAACGCTTCGTTGTACACAGTGGTGCGTGGCGCTTCCAAAGCAGCAACGAACGCACGCGAGATATCCTCGATGTGCGTAATCGGTCTCCAAGGTGTGCCATCCGACTTCATGTGGATGTTGCCTGTGGTGACGGCCCAGGCGACGAGGTTGTTGAGGACAAGGTCGAACCGGATGCGTGGGCTGACGCCGTAGGCTGTCGCTGAGCGCAAGAAGGTCGGGCAGAAGTGTTCATCGGCAAGTTCAGCGAGCGCCAGTTCAGAGCATACCTTGCTCTCGCCGTAGGGAGTGACAGGGTTGAATTTGCCGGTCTCGTCGATAAAGCTCGAACCGCTTGCCCCATAGTTTGAGCACGATGAGGAAAAGACGAAGCGTTCAACCCCTGCGGCCTTCGCCGCCCGTGCGACGCGCATCGTGCCTTCATAGTTGATTGCGAACGTGGTCTCGGGCCGAAAGTCACCAAGCGGGTCGTTGGACAGGGCCGCGAGGTGGAGGACAGCATCAAATCCCAGGAGATCAGCAACGTCCACGGTGCGAATGTCTTTGCGTAGGGTTTGCACACGCGGCATCGTCCCGCCTGGTGCGAATGTGCAGCGCTCGTATAGATCGCTGTCGAGCCCCACAACGTCGTGGCCCCGTGCTTCGAGCATCGGAGTCAAAACAGTTCCAATATAGCCTCGATGGCCGGTCACAAGAACGCGCATGATCAGGCAGCCTCCCAAGTCGCCCACGGACGGGCGCCTGTATTCCAAAGATTTTCAAGATTGTGCTTGTCGCGAAGTGTATCCATCGCCGCCCAAAAACCGGTGTGACGGTAGGCCATCAACTGACCGTCCTTGGCGAGATTTTCGAGGGGGGCGTGCTCGAACATCACCATGTCATTGTCGATGTAGTCAAAGACGCCCGGCTCCAGCACGAAGAATGCGCCGTTAATCCAGCCCTCGGCGGTCTGCGGCTTCTCCTCGAACGCCACGACTTGGTCGCCCTCGAACTTCATGTGGCCGTAACGGGCCGGGGGGCGCACAGCTGTGACAGTTGCGAGCTTCCCGTGGGACTTGTGAAAGGCAAGCAAATCGTCGAGGTCAACGTCCGAAACACCATCCCCCCAGGTCAACATGAAGGTTTCATCGCCAAGATGGGGGCGGAGCCGCTTGATCCTGCCTCCGGTCAGCGTCTCGTCACCGGTCTCGATCAGATCCACGTTCCATGGCGCATGCTCGGTCTCGTGACGGATGATCGGCGCATTGCCACCGACGCTGATCGTCAGGCTTCCGGACAGCGAGCAATAATCGGCAAAGTACTTCTTAATATCGTCGCCTCTATACCCCAGAGCGACGGCGAAATCATGATAGCCGAAGCGTGAATAGATCATCATGATGTGCCACAAGATCGGCCGCCCGCCGATCTCTACCATCGGCTTGGGTCGAACAGACGTCTCCTCGGCAAGGCGCGTGCCTTTGCCGCCGGCCAAGATTCCTACTTTCATTGTGAAACATCCGTGTGTTTGTGTCCGTGCGTGGGTGTCGAACGAGGCGTTCGAGCAGCACGGCGGCTGCGCGAGGTGCCGAAGGTTCGCCACCAGCGGGTGAAATGCAGGGATCGGTTCTGCTTGAATGGCGTGTATTCGTACAGATGTGCACCAGAGCCATAGTATTCGTGCATAAAGCGGCTATCGGTCATATTGATAAAGGCCGTGATTTTCGAGGCCGACGCTTTCTCGATATGCTCAAGCGCAGATTCGGTGCGATCGATGGTCGAGCTTCGATGTTTGATGACGAGAACAATGTCGTTGGCGTAGGCAGCCAAGATTTCAGGATCTGACGTGAGGCACGCCGGAGGCGTGTCAATCACCACCAGCTGATACCGCGCCCTAAGCGTTTCTATGAGTTGTTTGAGTCGAGGTGAGGCGAGCAATTCGGTGGATTGCGGCACCGTGGTTGCAGTTGGAACCACATCGGCACCGCTGTCGTCGCCGTGGATCAGTGTCTCTTCAAGCGACTGATTACCAGCAAGCAGCGCGGTGAGACCCTCGTTGGTTCGCGGAACCATGTCGACGAACTGGCCAGGGCGGCGCAGGTCTGCCTCCAAGAGCACTGTCGAGGTGCCAGATGCTGCGGCGACGCGGGCAAGTGCTGAGGAAATCGCACTCTTGCCTTCGCGCTTCGATCCGGAGGTCACGACAATGACGTGCCCGCGTGTGGTGTCGCCATGCTGTTCGGCGCGACAGTATGTGGAGGCGAAGAGCCGCCGAACCGCCTCGTCGAACATCAACCGCGCCCGAGCTGCGGCTGCACCCCTTTTGGGGCGCGCGCGGCGGTTGCGCCCAGATGTCCGCGGTTGATGTGGCAGCTTCGGCGCGCTCACCACGGTTTCTAGCCCTAGCGCACGGACTTGGGAGGCATGGATGATGCGGCGGTCGATGAACGTCAGCCCGCCCACGGCGCCGAAGCCGAGCAAGAGCGTCCCAAAACCCGCAGCCGCCACAAAGACTAAAGGATTGAGGGAAGAGGGAGCAGTAGGTGGCAGCGCGCTTTGAATGACGCTGATCCCGTCGCTGTCGAGTTCTGCCACTTGGCGTGCGTCATTGAGGCGAGTGAGCATCCGTGTGTAGAGCGCTCTCTTGGTCTCGACATCGCGGTTCAGTTCGCTGAGTTCGGAAGCTGTTTCGGCATTTTGTGCAGCGGCCACGGTAAGGCCGGACTGGGCATCGGAAAGGCGCTGACGCGCGGCGAGGACCTGTGCGTTTGCATGCGCGACCTCTTCCTCTAAGCGTTCCACGATCCGCGCTTTTTCTGTCGCAATATCGGCGTCGAGGGCGTCGAGTTCGCGATCCAGCCCGATGATCAACTGATGCGTCGGGCCGACCCGTGCCGATAGCTCCCGCCGCTCTCGGAACGATTTGGCCTGAAGGTCTACCAGTTGGGTGAGGGTGCTCGACTGGAACAACTCTGTATCGACGTCGCTGCTGGAGACCCGCGCACGCGCCTGCTGGAGCCGCCGCGCGGCTTCGGCCGCGGCTGTCACGGCGGTCTCGACGGATGTGACCAGGCGCTCGAACGTGTCGGGAGAGCGCTCCACGTCATCCGACAGGCCGTTCTGCACCTTGAACAGTTCACGCCGCTGCTCTGCCGCAACCATATCCGTCTGCAACGCCTCGACCCGGGCGGCCAGCCACGCCACGGCACGATCGGACCCCGATTGGAGACGGCTCCTGCGCTCGGCGGCATAAGCCATTGGAACTGCGTTGACGACTTCGGCGGTCAATTCTGGATCAGTGCCTGAATACGTGATGACGGCGATCTCCGAACGCGCGTCGACGTCGACGTCGATGTTCTGGAGAAGGCTTGCCAAAGCGCCGCGGATCGCAAGTTCTTGGGCGGCGCTGCGCTCTGCATCCATGGCGTCGAAGGTTGCAAGGGCGGCATCGGTCATGTGCTCGCCCGAGGACGTATCGGTGACGTTGTGCGCTTCGCGGTCTGGGGTCCGTGATGCAAACTGCACTGTGTCACCGGCGACGCCAGCCATGGGGCTGCCGGTTTTGGCGGGGAAGCCGAGGCTTTCGCGCAGCGAGCTCAAAAAGACGTCTTTCCGGGAAAGGACTGCGTCTGGCCGTTCATAAAGGTCCAGTTCGCGCACGACACGTCGCATAACAGGTATCGACGTCAGAACCGATGCGACGATGCGGCCTTGTTCAGGATTGCCGATGGACTGGGCGTTGACCGTGGACCACGCCGAATCCGACGAGATGATCATGGAATCGCGCTCGCCCACCCATGCGATGGACACAGCCGTGTAACCGGGGGGGAGATGGCGTACGACCGCCGCCGCGAGAGCGGCCACCATCAGCGCTGCCGCGATGACGAGGGGCGACCATCGCCAACATGCGGCAACAATGTGGCCGACCGCGATCTCCCCGCTGGCTCTGTTGTCCTGAACCATCGATCACCTAATGATATTGGGTCTCGGCGAACGAAAAACCGAGGGAATTGGTGCGATCAGTTTCTGATGATGACCGCTTCCACCAGGCTGATCACGCGGTGCTTCAACTCCGGGTCTCGCACGGACGCGAAAAGTCGCAACAATCTCAGCGTGGAGTTGTCTTCCAGTGCGTGTGCCAAAAGCGTTTCTGGCCTATCATCGAACCCGTCTTCGCTATCGTTGGGCGCACTTCCAATGTCTTTGAAAAAATACTGGATCGGAACATCCAAAATGATCGCGATTTGATGCAGCCGGCTCGCGCCGATCCGGTTCGCACCGCGCTCGTATTTCTTCAATTGCTGAGACGTAATTCCAAGCTTGGAGGCAACTTTCTCCTGGCTCAAGCAAAGCTCGGTCCGCCTGATTTTCACCATTAATCCGACATGAACGTCGATGGGTGTGGTCGAGCGGGGATGGTTTGCCACGCCGATGCCATTGGATGTTGCACTGCAAGCATTGATGTCGGACATGTCTCACCCTGTGGTATACAAGTTTCAATCTAAAAGCCCGTCGAAATCACGGTAAAGTAGATCCCGCAAATCTCGCCGAAAACCACCGACCCCCCAAATTCTCATTGTCAGTCGACTACGAGCAGGCTCAGTTTGCGAAGTAAACCGGTAGGTCTACCGCGTCTTAATTTGGGTTTTTCTGTGGCGTCACGGTTCGCAATGTCATGGGAATTTTAAAGTCCTTGAATAGTGCGTTTGGACTAAAAATTGTTAAAATTTTGTGAAAGAGGTAGTGTTTGGGTGCTTCTGATAGAGTGTTGATGTCTAATTCAACTCAACGTACTCTTTTGAAGGAACTGAAGGTTTCTTAAAGCTGCAAAATAACCAATTTGTAAGCTGTGAGCCTTGATGTGTTCACCCGAGGGATGGTGACGAGAGCAAAATAGTCGACCTGATGGCTGGGCCAGTCGGCGGTCATGCACCGGTGTCTACCCGTCCTCAGCGTCTTCGGCGCGGCGGGTTGCCGCTGGCAAACCCAGCGTGTGCTGGTTATCGGATCGTGACAAAGAGCCCTTTAGGATCGTCTGGGGCCGCGATCAGACGCTGTCGTTTCATGATTTTGGGAGGTGGTATTCGGCTGAGACCATTCGCCTGAGCAGAAGCGCGAGGATCTATGCCAGTGAGCGCGGTGGTGTGAGACGCTTGGCGATGCCGGTCCACCTGCTGCCTTCGTCATAGAACCCGGCAAATAGAACGCGCTCGCAGGTGGTGATCGCTACGCCCGGATGGCGAGTCTAAAGACTTTTCGTCCAGCTCCGCGGCCGCGAACCCAACTCTAACCCAGGTGATGGTTCACCACCGCACGGATCAATATTGAGCACGGTCAGACGGTGTTGTCGACCGGCGCCAGGGTAAGTCAATCTGACATTCTCGTGTAGCGAGCGCTCAGTGCAAAGCGCCGAAAAATCGGACGAGCGATACCTGTCCGTGAAGGTGCGTTTTCTCTGCCAAACCTGCCAGCTGGTTGCGGACCGTGTTGTAGGAGACAACATTCGCGTCGGCGATCTCAGAAAGCTGCTTACCGTCCAGAAGTCCCTTTATGAGGCGTTGCTCGGCGTGGGTCAGGTTGAAGGCGCGGACAATCTCGGGGGCAATGTCACCGTTTTTGCGTCCTGTGGTGGTCAGCGTGATGAGCCAGATGGGTTCGCCAAGGCGTTCTGCCCTCAGCTGTGCCTTGAAAACGGAGCCCTGAGGATGGGCAACAGGCGTTCGTCGGGCAACAACAAAATCGCCATGACAATCCCAATAGCTCAGCGTTTCGGCGCCGCTCCCGTCGTCGGTCGTTGACATCCAGGGCTCACCAGCTCCTGAGGACCCAGCAGGGCGCTCGCCCCGCTCCATCGCGGCCATGAAATCATCCGACGTTTCGGCGAGATAGCGCTCTGCCGTCGTGTTCGCTTTGAGCACATTGAAGTGATCGTCGACCAGGACTGCCGGATGAACGCAGGCGGCAATCGCGTCATTGAGTGCCCTGTCCAGTTCGCGAAGACGGCATAGACGCAGCGCCATCACCGTAGGCAAATGGGGCCCGACCTCCGAAAGTGTGGGGATCACCGCTTTGCGCCGTTCAGCCTCCGTGCCCCTTGGATAGGCGACCATCAGGACACACGAGACAGGCTGCGTGTCGCTCGTTGAGACAAAGTCCACGTGGTGTGCGCCACCCACTCTGGACAAAAATTCGCTGTAGGTGGGCGAGCTTAGAATGCTCTCGCGGGTCGTAAAGTCAAGGTTGCAGCTGGGGGCCGGCAGTCTTGCGTGTGACGACGGTTGGACAGCATGCCGCAGGAGGCTGGGGTCGCGCTCCAACTGGCGCTGCGTGGCGTCGTCGATCCCTGACACGAAACCGAATTCGCATCGTTTCGTCTCATTGTTGACGAAGACGAGGCACGTTGCGCCGTTGGGATTGAGCGAGCGCAGCTTGTTGCAAAGCTCGATGATCCTGGTGTCATCGAAAACCCCACTATAGAGGTCCTCCACCGGACTGTTTCGAGCGCTTGTCGGTTCCAATTGCGTGGTCAGTATGGATGTGTTTTTTGTATTCATTCGCGGTCAATTAAAATCACTGTGCTTGAGGCCTTGGACCATCTGCGCAGCGAACGCATTGAGCCTTGCTGGTCGCCCGCACTCAGCTCTGAGCCGGCGAAACTGGGGTTAGAATTACGCCTCCCTCAACGTTAAACTACCATAGCGTTGCGCCAGGGTGCAAATGGGCCAGTTTTTGTGCGCCATGGACGCACTTAAGGCCAATTCGTGGCATTCATCCGATCACGCCTGATCAACTGTTGACCACGTCAGTTCGCCAGTCCTGCGGCTGTCGCCGAGCGACACGTACCGTCTTCGGCAACACCACTCGAGGTGGGCGTGAAGACAAAGGGAAACACGCATTCAAATCTAGGGTTATTCAGATGAACCTGAGATTAATGAATGGAATAATCTTGAGTTTCTAGAGTAATTTTCCAAGTTTGCTACTGTCTGTGACGGGATCTCCGTTGGGGCGGTAAATGCCTTCGCCGCTTTTGCTCCTCGTGTACTGCCATGCCAAGCCATGCACGTTGCGGAGTTTGCAAATGGGCTTGCTGGCGCATCCACGCAGGGACGCAGGCTGCCGGATGTTTCAGGCGTTTTGTTGTGCCAGGCCGGAAAGTTAAGCGATTATGTCATCTCAGTCAGACGACTTCTCCACCTCTTCGCTCTTGGCAATATGGGACTTCGGCGCTGCGACCGGCGCTTCGTTCGCCTTGGTCGATGATGGTGCTGAGAAGTACCTGGAGCTTGTCACGCCGGACGGCAATTTCGACTTCTGGGGCAGCAAGCAAAATGCCGCACGGGTCATGCAGGCCGCTGCGGACGAGGATCTCTCGCTCCAGGCGCATTTTCTGTCGACACCGACAGAGCGCTACCAGATGCAAGGGTTCCTCATTGAAGGCACCAATGGCGACGTGGTGCGCATCGACACCTACTCCGACGGGGACGAACTCCGCCTTTTCGGCGCTGTCACCGTCAACGGGTCGTCGAGCGTGGCGTTCGATATGGAGGTGCCTGGGGGTGTGGCGCCTTACCTTGCGGTGGAGCGGGTCGGCGACACATTCATAGCCTCTTACTCCCTTGATGGCGCCAGCTGGCAGACCGTGGGCAGCCTCGTCCACGCCATGGAGGTGTCCGAGGTCGGGGTCTTTGCCGGCAACACAGGCGCCGCCACAGGCTTCACCGCACAGGTGGACTGGTTCAGCACCTCCGCCGACCCCCTTACGATGGATGACGGCGAAGCGATCAGCGCACCACTTGTGGCTGGCGACGATGCCCTGACCGTCGATGGTGGCGCGACCACGCTGATCACCATCGCCGACCTCCTTGCCAACGACAGCGCCGGAGCGACGCTTCAGAGTTTTGGCCAACCGGCAAACGGCACGCTGGTGGACAACGGCGATGGCTCGCTGAGCTATACGCCGGCCACAGGTTTTGCCGGCACCGATACCTTCACCTATGTCCTCGCCGACAGCAGCGAGACCACAACGGCCGAGGTGAGCCTGACGGTGGGTGGTGCTGTCGCGCTGCAGTCTGATGATTTTTCTGCGGCGTCGCTCGACCCGGTGTGGAGCTTTGAGGGTGCATCCGGTGCGTCGGCAGGCGTCGCGAGCGCTGCGGGCGAGGCCTACCTGGAGCTTGTCACGCCGGACGGCAATTTCGACTTCTGGGGCAGCAAGCAAAATGCCGCACGGGTCATGCAGGCCGCTGCGGACGAGGATCTCTCGCTCCAGGTGCACTTTCTGTCGACACCGACAGAGCGCTACCAGATGCAAGGGTTCCTCATTGAAGGCACCAATGGCGATGTGGTGCGCATCGACACCTACTCCGACGGGAACGAACTCCACCTTTTCGGCGCTGTCACCGTCAACGGGTCGTCAAGCGTGGCGTTCGATATGGAGGTGCCTGGGGGTGTGGCGCCTTACCTTGCGGTGGAGCGGGTCGGCGATACATTCACAGCCTCTTACTCCCTTGATGGCGCCAGCTGGCAGACCGTGGGCAGCCTCGTCCACGCCATGGAGGTGTCCGAGGTCGGGGTCTTCGCCGGCAACACGGGGGCTGCCACAGGCTTCACCGCGCAAGTGGACTGGTTCAGCACCTCCGCCGACCCCCTTACGATGGATGACGGCGAAGCGATCAGCGCACCCCTCGTGGCAGGCGACGATGCCCTGACCGTCGATGGTGGCGCGACCACGCTGATCACCATCGCCGACCTCCTTGCCAACGACAGCGCCGGAGCGACGCTTCAAAGCTTTGGCCAACCGGCAAACGGCACGCTGGTGGACAACGGCGATGGCACGCTGAGCTATACGCCGGCCACAGGTTTTGCCGGCACCGATACCTTCACCTACGTTCTCGCCGACAGCAGCGAGACCACAACAGCGACGGTCTCGATCACCGTTGAAGCCGCGCCGGTGGTGAATGCGGCCATCGTGGCTGACGACTTCAGTGCAACCGCGCTCGGCTCGGCTTGGTCTGCAGGCATGGTCGCAGGAACAAGCGTTGGGGTCGCCACCGAAGGCCCGCAATCCTACCTCACGCTCCAGACGTCTTCCGGGCCACACGCTCTGTCGGGCAGCATCGACGGGGCCTACGCGCTCCAGCCCATCACCAACGGCGATTTCGAGGTTGCCGCGAAGTTCCTGTCGCGAGTGGATGCGTCAGGCGAAGCGCAGGGCCTCCTCGTTAAGGGCAATGCCTCCAACTGGCTTGCTGTGGTGGTGCAAGCAAATCCTGCCGGTGCACAACTCCTTGCCATCGCAACGATTAGCGGGGTTTCGCAGATTGTCTTTGCGGGCCAAGTGGATGTTGATGCCGCCAGTCACCTCATGTTAGCCCGCGACGGTGACCGTTGGACGCTCTCCCACGCGCCCGATGGTGAAGCATGGGCGTTGGCAGGCGTGTTCGATCACGCCATGAACGTCGCCTCGTTTGGGGTGGTTGCCTCAAGCGTCGACGGCGCGTTTACGGCCAAGGTGGACTACGTCCTCGATCCCAATGCGATGCCGCAGGATGAGGATGGTGCGCCGTTCAACGCGCCGCCGGTCGCATCAGATGACGCGTTCGCCACCGATCCCGATACACCCATCGTCATCGAAACCGCCGCGCTTCTTGCCAATGATACGGACGGTGATGGGCAGGCCCTGACGGTCGCCCAATTCGATCAGCCCGAGCACGGAACGTTGACCGACAACGGCGACGGCACGCTCACCTTCACGCCAGATGCCGGTTTTGCCGGCACCACCCAATTCACCTACACGGCGACTGACGGTGTCGATGCCAGCCAAGCGACCGTGACGCTTGCCGTGGGTGACGTTGGCAGTGGCGATCTTCTGTTCTCTGACGATTTCAGTGGCGCCGCGCTGGACGACGGCTGGGCGTTCCTCGGCATCGACGGGTCTGCCAGCCTGAACGCAGCGGGCCAGGAGGCTTGGCTTGAGATTGCGTCGCCACCGGGCGTCGCGGTGGACGCTCTCAACGAACTGACCGCCCCGCGCGTCTTGCAGGAGGTCGCCAACACAGACTTCGAGGTCTCCATCAAATTCCTGAACGAGCCGTCACAGGCCTACCAGGAGCACGGCCTGCTCGTGGTTCAAGACGAGGCGAACTGGATCCGCTTCGACGTTGCGATGACGAGTTCCGGCCTCCAGCTTATCGTGGGGGTTGTGGACGACAATGACGGGTCGATCTCCCTCTTCAAGGGGATTTCTTCGGGCGAAGTCACCCATCTGAGGATCACGCGCGAGGGGAGCACGTTCAACTTCGAGACCTCGGCCGATGGTGGCACCTGGACGCTCGCCCATACCCTGACGAGCGACATTCAGCCCACCTCAGTGGGTCCTTTCGCAGGCAGCACATCGTTCGAGGGCAGCGTCCCAGGCTTCGTCTCGATGATCGACTGGTTCGAGACGGCATCCGCCCCTCTCACCTATGATGACAACGTCGCGCCGGTGGCCGAGACCGACATTGTGGTGGCGAGCCAAGACACAATCCAAGTCATCGATATTGCGAGCCTTCTGGCCAACGACAGTGATGGCGATGGTGACGACCTCACGCTGGTCAGCTTTACCCAACCACAGAACGGCGCGCTGTCCGACAACGGCGACGGGACGCTGACATTCACACCGGCGCCCGGTTTCACCGGCATCGCGTCATTCTCCTATACGGTGTTCGATGGTGCGGCGAATGCGTCGGCGGACGTGCTCGTCGCCGTCAACGCCACCGGCAACGATGCGCCCGTGGCAGCAGACAAAACCCTCGCCACCACCGAGGATGTGGCGCAAAGCATCGATGTGCTGGCCGGTGCCAGCGATCCCAATGGCGACCCCCTGACCATCGTGTCTTTCACGCAGGGCGGCCTTGGGACCGTCGCGGACAACGGCGACGGCACGCTCACCTACACTCCCAACCCTGACGCATCGGGGGCGGACACCTTCAACTACACGATCTCCGATGGACTTGGCGGTGTTGATACCGCCACCGTCAATGTCTCCATCGACCCGGTCAATGAAGCGCCTGTTGCCGTCGATGATGCGGTGGTGACCGAGGCCGGTGTGCCCATCGTCATCGCCCATGCCGACCTTCTAGGGGACGACACCGACCCCGATGGGGACGCCCTCACCCTTCAGTCGTTCACCCAGCCGTTGCACGGCACCCTTGTCGACAATGGCGATGGGACGCTCACCTACACGCCGAACGCTGGTTACTATGGCCTTGACGGGTTCACCTACGTCGCATCCGACGGAAACTTGGGTGATACTGCAACGGTTGCCATCACCGTCGAGCCGCAGTTCGGCTTCGTGTCGGACGACTTCAGCGGTGCCGTTGCACAGGCGGGTTGGAGCTTCGAGGGCCCTGTGGGCAGCGCATCGCTCCTCCAGGAGAATGGCGAGGGGCTCCTGCGTCTTTCCGTGCCCACGGGCAACAACGATGTGTGGCGGACGGTCGATGCGCCGCACTACATGCAGTCGGTCCAGGACACCGACTTTGCCATCGAGGCGAAGCTTCTCTCTGTGCCGACAGCGCGCACCCAAATGGTTGGCCTCTTGGTCCAGGAGGATGACGCCAACTGGATCCGCTTCGACACGTTGTTTGACGGGACAGACCTTCGCCTCTTCGCAGCCGTCACGCGCGACGGCGTCTCGTCGGCTATCCTCAACACACCGATACAGTCGGGTGAGGCGGATTATCTCAGGATCACGCGCGAGGATGACAATTGGACGCTTGAGTATTCGTCCGATGGTGTTGCGTGGAATGAAGGGGTTGCATTCTCGGAGGCCATGGTGGTTCGCGAGGCTGGCGTGTTCGCTGCGACGGCGAACAAAGCGCCCGCGTTCGCCGCTGACATCGATTACGTCAAAGTCGTCGGCGACCCGATCATCGATGATGTGACCATCCCCAACCCACCCGTTGCGGTCGACGACATGATCACGACCGCACAGGGCATACCTGTCACTTTCTCCCAGACAGATCTTCTTGCAAACGACAGCGACAGCAACGGCGACCCGCTGACGATCACTGAGATCGCCGTGGTGCGCGGTGGTGTGCTGACCGATGACGGCAACGGCGGTTACACCTTCACACCGGACGTCGGTTTCACAGGCGTTGGGGAGGTCGTTTACACGCTCTCAGACGGAACGGGCGGGCCCACTAATGAGGGCAGGGTTCTGATTGACGTCGACAATCTGGCGCCTGTTGCAACCGATGATGCAGTCACCCTCGACGAAGACACCTCCATAACGGTCGCGGTCGTTGGCAACGATGTTGACCCGAACGGGGATGAGGTGCGCGTCGTCTCCCTCGGGGCAGCGCTCAATGGCCTTGCGACGTTGAATGGCGATGGCACAGTCACCTACACGCCGACCGAAAACTGGTTCGGCACCGAAACGCTCGCCTACACAATCACCGACGGGATTTTAGAGGCGCAAGGAACGCTCGTCCTCACCGTTACATCCGTCGACGATGCGCCGGACGCGGTGGACGATGCCCTCTTCACCCCTCCCGACACAGCGCTCCTCATCGACCCGCAAGCCTCTCTCTTCGCCAACGATATCGAACTCGACGGCGAGGCGTTGACCCTTGCCGACCTCGGAACCGCTACCAACGGAACCGTTGTGGAACTCGGCGACGGCACGGTACGCTACACACCCAACGCCGGTTTTAGGGGCACAGACACCTTCACCTACACGGTGACGGACGGCACCACGTCGGCCACTGCCACGGTCGCGGTGGATGTGCGCGATGCCATCGAAGTCTGGTACGGTGACACACAGACGTTCGGCGCTCCCGGCGAGGCGCAGGAGTGGATCAACATCCTCGGCAACGTTGCCACCAGTGGACTGACCTCGCTCAGCTATTCCCTCAACGGCGGAGACTCCAGGGCCCTTTCCGTCGGGCCTGACACGCGCCGTCTCCACGATAATGGCGATTTCAACGCCGACATCGCCTATGGCGCCCTCGACCCGACGGCGGCCCACGACATTGTCACCCTTACGGCGACCTATGACGATGGCAGCATCCATACACACGATGTGACGGTGGCGTATGAAGACGGGCAGGGTTGGTCGCAAGATTATGGCATCGACTGGTCCACGGTGTCCGACCTGCAAGATGTCGTGCAGGTGGCCGATGGCACTTGGGCGGTGGAGGCGGACGGGTCTGGCGTGCGCCCCGTCGACCTTGGTTATGACAGGCTTCTGGTCCTCGGTGACCAGAGCTGGGACAACTACGAACTGCGCATGTCCGTCACCATGCACGACCTTGAAAATGTCGACCCCAATGGCCGCGATGGCGGCGCCTTTGCTTTTGGCATGCTGTGGGACGGTCACACAGACCAACCGGTGAAGAACTTTCAGCCGAAGTCCGGTTGGGAACCGGGTGCATCGATTTTCTTCACGGGCAACAAATTCAAGATGCACAGCTATCATGACTTTGGTGAGCTGTTGGATGTCCAGAGGTTCGACCTCTTAGAAGGCGCAACCTATGAGTTTGCTGTCAAAGTCGAGCAGACCGGACTCTACGACCGCACCTATAGTCTCAAGGTCTGGGAGACAGGCACAGCCGAGCCGGTGGATTGGACCGTCCAGGGGACAGAGACCTTCTCGATCGACGAAGCGCCGGCGACGGGCTCGATCTATCTCAACGCCCACTACTTCGACGTGGCGTTCAATGACCTCAGCGTAACGCCCATTGAAGGGAACGACATCATTGCCGGCACTGAGGCGAACGATGTCCTCGTAGGTGCGGATGGATCATCGGCCACGCCCGGCCGGGGCGAGGTGGACACCTTCGTCGGCGGAGGCGGGGCCGATGTCTTCATTTTCGGCGATGAGGATACAGCGTTTTACGACAGCGGCGGCAGCAGCGGCGGGGAAGAGGATCTCGCCTTCGTGTGGGACTTCGACGGGACGGATGATGTCGTCCAGCTGCACGGCAGCGCAGCCGACTACAGGTTGGCCGATGCTCGCGCGGACCTTCCTTCCGGTGTGGCCGTCTATCGGGTGAACCCATCGGGTGTTGATGAACTCATCGCACTCCTCAACACCGAGGAGACGTTGTCGCTGGACAACGACGAGTTCGTGTTTACGGCTGATCTCATCGCTTGATCCAGCCGCACGTGTAAAGTGGTGGACCCATCGAGGGAAAAGTTCGCATTCATTTGGCCTTATGCGCTCGCGAAGACCGTCTCGGGGGTTGAAGAGCCGAGTGTGGCAGGCGGGGCTCTGTCGAAGCCGTCTTCATCGGGTGTCGATGAAACCGAGGCAGCTCCGAACGTCGTTCACCGTCTACGTTTTAAAGTAAAGCCGAATGGTGACGATCGTACCCTGGGCAAAGCTCTCCATACGGTCCGGATACACCCCGGTAAGGAAGTCAGCCAAGCCGTAGGTGAACGCGTCATCTTCCACGAATACCGTGCGGCGAACACCGACAGAGGGCAGCGAAAGCATGGTGCCAGAGTAGGTGAGCGCCACCACAAGCGTGAAATCATCGTACGTGACCTGGCTGCGCAGATCGCCTGTCATGAGGTGCGCACGGTCGATGTGGTCTAGCACCTGGGCGGTGCTTTCGATCGCGCGAGAGATGGTGTCGCCCTCAATCCCCCAGGCGCTGCCACGCTCATGCAGCAGGTGCGCCAAGTTCTCCTCTGGATGTTCGGACTGGCTCACCTCGAGCGCTGCCATTTTCTTGCTGCCCAAGCGAAATACCAGGTGCAGCAACAGCGCTGAGACCACAGCCATGGAAAGCATGGTATTGGTCAGCGGCTGCAACACCGTTGGCAGCCGCGCGAAGTAGTCATGATAGACCTCTCGCCCCAGGCCCATCACCATGGGAAGGCCGATGACAAAGGTCATGCGCGTGTCGATATTGCGCGCCACCATGACCTGGATACCGCCGGCAATCATGAACGAGGCTGTGAAGAGCAAGGCAGCGCCAAGGACCGCCGGTGGCAGGGCAACGAAGAGCGCGCCTGCAATGGGGCTGAAGGCAAAGACCACAAGAATCGCGGCGGCGACAAATGCGATCGATCGGCTGGTGGCGCCGGAGGCCTTGGAAAGACCGACGAGGCTCGGACCGGTGTTCATCCCCGTGACTCCGATCAGTCCTCCCAGTAAACACCCAAGACCATCGGCATAGACGCCGCCGCGAATGGATTTGAACTCAGGCCGCTTCCAATCGGCATCGTTGATCTTCTGGCATGTGGTGATGACGCCGACAGTGCGGAGCGCAGCTGCGATCCCGCCCACAAGAAATGCCGGGATCAAGGAGGCCTCGAAGCCGTAGGAGATGTGATTTACGCCAGGCAGGTCAAACACGGCCGCAGACTGCAAGGCATTTGTGTGGTCTGGCCCGATGTGACCCAGCGCAACGGACAGCAACAGGCCGACCACAATTCCAATCAGCGTGCACATGAGACGCGCTGTGCCCTTCGCCCAAACCGCTAAGCCGACGATGGTTGCAAGGGTCACTGTGGCAATAATCAAGTGTTGGACATAGCGGTCGGTGCCGAACTCGCGGATCCCCAAAAGGTGATCGAAGGCGACGAGGCCCAGTTGGATGCCAACGATGGTGACGATGAAGCCACTGATCGCAGGCGGAAAAATCACACGCAGCCGTTGCATGAAGCGCGCGACCAAGAGTTCGACGAGAGCGGCGAAGATCGTCATTCCGAAAACAGCCGGCAGGCCACCCGCCTCCGCCGCCAGGACAGAGGGGCCCAAGTAGATGGCGGAAAAGACTGGCGGGGCCAAAAAGCCCGATCCTACGGGCCCACTGCGCAGTGCCTGCAAAACGGTTGCGACCGCGATGGCGATCATGCCCAGACTGACCGCGCTGATCGTGACGGCGTGCGGCGCGTTGGCTGCGCGGAACACGATGACAATCATCACAAGGTAGATCGACAGGACGGCCGCATGTTGCAGGCCGAGGGCCAAGAGCCGTGGCAGTGGCGGCCGCTCATCAACCGCGTAGATTAGGTCCTCTGGTCGCCTGGCCACACAATCTCCTGTCCCGTCCCGTGCGTGACCTGCATAGGGCCACAGCCCTACGTGCTCTGCCAAGCTGACAGTGGCCAGCTGACACGGAGCGGACCGGACTTTCGTGTCGGCCAAGGCCGGAGAAGATGCGACGCGTTTCGTTGTCCCTCAGCCTTACGGCATTTCGGCTGGGATCATGGCTGTGCCTCCAACGCCAGCGCCTCTTCCCGGCCTGGAAACGGCAAAGGCATCATGAGACAAGCATCTGGGTTCTCAGAAGACCCAGGATGCTTCGGGGCGGGGACGCTGACCCACCCCTGGCGTCAGTACGCGGGCTTTACCGGAAACCATCCAGGCCGCGCGGCATCGAGGTAGGCACCGGTGATGGAGTCGACCCGCAACGCATCGACGCGCGTTTCGTCGACCATGACGCCAAGACCTGGCGCGTCAGGCACAGCGAACGCACCATCCTGCAGGAGGGGAGCGTCGCCGCTGATGTCAGCGCAAAGGTACGCGCGTTCGGTATCGATCGCGACGCTCATGTTCGGGATTGCCGCGGCAAGCTGCACATAGGCAGACTGGCTTAACGCAAGCTCGGCCCCAGAGTGCAGCGACACCGGAATCCCGTGCGCTTCGCAGATGGCCGCCTGCTTGATCACTTGCCACAACCCACCCGCCTGGTGGGGGTCAAGCAAGACAACATCAGCGGCTCCCGCCCGCACGATGTTTCCAACGTCTTGCAAGGTGTAGGCGCTTTCGTCGAGCGCAATCGGTATGGGTTGTGCCGCGCGCAAAGCGGCCGTCCCGGCAAGGTCGTCGAGTTCTAACGGCTGCTCCACATAGGTGGGATCGTAGGGGCGAAGCTTTTCCAATTGGCGGCGGGCGGTGCCTGGCGTCCACGCGCCGTTGACGTCAAGGCGCAGATCAGCATCGCCGATTGTCTCCCTCGCCGCCCGGGCAAGTGCGATGTCAGAGCGCGCATCAAAACCAATCTTCACCTTGAACGTGCGGTGACCCGCATCGACGAAGGCTGCGAGACGTTGACCGAGCTCTTCCGGATCGCGTGTGAAGGTGTAGGCCGCAGCGTCGACCGTGTTGCGCCATAGGCCGCCCCACATCGACCAGAGCGGCTCGCCCGTGCGTTTGCCGAGAGCGTCCCACATGGCCATTTCAAGGGCGGCGATCGCCATCACGGCTGCGCGTTTGTGGTGGTAGTAGCCTGCGCCGAGCACGTTTCTGTGGAGACGCTCCACGTCGCTCACCGGGTAGCCAATGCCGATCTCGGCAACGCGACGAAACGCTGCAGGGACGGTATCCAACAGGCACAGCGTCTCGCCCCAGCCGACCGTGCCGTCCCGCGTGGTCACCTTGCACACAAGGCGTGTGGCACCCGATCGCGCCCCCGAGCCCCACGAGATGGTCTCGGTAAACGGTGCGCAGACGATGGTATGTTCGATGGTTCGTATGCGCATTGGTCCGACCGATCCTGCGTTGACCTGGAACTTAGTTCCAGAATAACGTCGAAAGCCTGAGGAGGCGAGTGTGGTCAGGACGAATTCAAAACGCTCCGTTGAAGAGGTGGACGAAGGCGATGAGGTGGCTGCCGTGCCAGGCACCCAAGCGCTCACGCGCGGCCTTCGCCTCCTGGACATGATTGCCGAGAGCCCGACTCCGCTGCGCTTTTCCACGCTCCTGGAAGGGTCCGGCCTACCGAAGGGAACGCTTCACCGTCTCCTTCAAACGCTTGTTTCTGAACGCTATGTCCGTGTGACCGACAGGGAGGGGCACTATGCGCTCGGCGCGCGTCCCTTCCAACTCGCCCACCGTGTCTGGGACCAGTTCGACCTGCGTGGTGCTGCGGAGCCAGAGCTCGTTCGTCTTGCCGAGCTCACCGGTGAGGCGGTGAGACTTGGCATCTTCGACGGCGGCCGTGTGCTCTATATCGACCAGCGGGACGTGCCCCGCAACGTGCGCCTTGCCAACGGCGTCGGTTCGCGGGCAGCCGTCCACGCAACGGCGCTGGGCAAGGCGATGGCGGCACACCTAGACGAGGCGGAACGCCGCAGGCTCATCTCGCGGGCCGATCTTGAGGCCTTCACCGAAACCACGATCGTCAATGGCGGCGACCTGGACCGCACTTTGAACCTGACCAAGGCCCGCGGCTATGCGATCTCCGTCGGCGAGCAGCATGACGACGTTAGCGCAGTCGCTGCCCCTGTGCTCGACCACGCCGCCCGGCCCATCGGTGCCATCGGCGTTGTCGGCCCCTCCTATCGCCTATCGGAGGACAGCCTTCACGCCCTCGGCCGCGAGGTCATCGAGGCGGCGCGGCGGACGGCGGGCAACATCGGCGAACTGGCAATGTCGATTGCGATCAATGCGCGCCCTTTGGGTTTGGTGAGCGAAGAGGTCACCTGCGCCATCCCGGGGACGGATTTTCTGGCGGAAGGGCCGTTCTGGAACGCCGATGCCGGGCATCTGATCTGGGTGGACATCCTGGCGCCCTTGCTTTTGACGGGCGACCCACGAACGGGCGAGCGATCCGCACAGCCAATGCCCGAACTCATCGGCGCTGCCATTCCCAAACGCTCAGGTGGTTATGTGTGCGCCATGGAAACGGGCATCTGGGCGCTGTCCACCGATGGGACATTCTCGCTGATCGCCGAACCGGAGACCGACCAACCGGGCAACCGGTTCAACGATGGCAAATGCGATGGGAGGGGGCGCCTGTGGGTGGGCTCGCTCGCCATCAACACTGAGCCTGGCAAAGGTCAGCTTTGGCGGGTCGATCCTGACGGCGCGGTGCAACTGGTGGAGACGGGCATTCACATCTCCAACGGGCTCGGCTGGAGCCCGGACCACAAGACGTTTTACTTCACCGACAGTGGGTGCCGTACGATCTGGGCCTATGACTTCGACCTGGCGGCCGGCGAAATCTCCAACCGTCGTGTCTTCGTTGCGTTCGGCGAGCACGAAGGCGTTCCGGATGGTTTGACGGTTGACGCGGAAGGCGGCGTCTGGACGGCCCTTTGGGATGGATGGGCGGTCCGCCGCTACACCCCGGGAGGCGATCTGGATCGCACCATTGCCTTGCCCGTACCGCGGCCAACAAGCTGCACATTCGGCGGCGAAGATCTCACCACGCTGTTTGTGACGACGGCGCGCATTCGCCTATCGGCGCAGCAGCTTGAGGCCGCCCCCCTCTCAGGCAGCATCTTTGCCATGGACGTGGGGGTCCGCGGGCAGATGGACGTGCGCTTCGCCGGCTGAGTTCAACCTGACCAGACGCCGCGGCGCTGTCAGAGGTGGAGGAACACATGGCCGACCTGTTGATTGAAGGTCTGGACAAGTCCTACGGCGACACTCGGGTCCTCAGCGGCATCGACCTTGCCGTGCAAAATGGGGAGTTTGTGGTTTTCGTCGGTCCCTCGGGCTGCGGCAAGTCCACGCTCTTGCGCATGATCTGCGGCCTCGATGCGGTCAGCGCCGGGACGATCGCCGTCGGTGGCGCCATCGTCAACGATGTGCCCTCGGCCAAGCGCGGCATTGCGATGGTGTTCCAATCCTACGCGCTTTACCCGCACATGACGGTTGCGGCGAACATGGGCTACGCGCTCCGTCTGGCCAAAACACCGCGCCAAGAGATTGAACGGCGGGTCCAGGCGGCCGCAGCGATCTTGAAGATCGAGGAGCTTTTGACGCGCAAGCCACGGCAGCTCTCGGGCGGGCAGCGCCAGCGTGTGGCCATCGGCCGTGCAATCGTCCGTGAACCGGAGATCTTCTTGTTCGACGAACCTTTGTCAAATCTTGATGCCGCCTTGCGGGTCGACATGCGCATGGAATTTGCGCGTCTCAAAGAGCGGCTCGGCACGACAATGATCTACGTCACCCACGATCAGGTGGAGGCCATGACGCTCGCCGACAGGATCGTCGTCATGAACGCCGGACGGATCGAGCAGGTGGGCACACCTTTGGAACTTTACGAGAGACCCGCGAACCGGTTTGTCGCCGGCTTCATCGGCAGCCCTAAGATGACATTCTTGCCGGCGAGGACCGACGGGGAGGGGGTCGCACTACCCTCAGGACGGCTCGACCGTGCTGCGGCCCCTACATTGGCCGAGGTTGGCATAAGACCTGAACACATCTTTTTGAGATCTTTGAGCGATACGCCGGCACCGGCCGATCATCAGGGCGGTCGCATCGAAGGGCGTATTGGAGCCACAGAACATCTTGGGTCGGACACGTTCGCCCATGTGGACGTGGAAGGGCTTGAGCGACCCGTTGTGGTGCGCCTGCCGGGGGCAAAACCAATCCGGGCCGGCGAAATGGTGGAACTTTCGTTCGACCTTGCGCACGTTTACGCCTTCGATGCCGACGGACGCGCCATTGCCCTTGCCGCGCCTGAGGCGAAAGCGGCTTGACGATGCGTCCCGATCGGCCCGCCACGGGGGACCCTTATGCCGGTTTGGAGGTGTCCGATCATCCTGAGCTGACACCCGTTGCCATCAAAGAAGCCCACTACCCCTCGCTCGAAGACAAAGGGGTTCTGATCACAGGGGGTGGATCGGGGATCGGGATGTATCTCGTGGCGGCCTTTGCGGGGCAGGGCGCGCGTGTGGCATTCGTGGACATTAACGAGGCGGCTGGTGCGCGGGTTGCGGCAGTCGTGCGCGAGACGACCGGCAATGCGCCAGCCTTTGCGCCCTGCGATGTGGCTGACATCAAGGCGCTCCATCGCGCCATCGACGCATTGCGCGATGTGTGCGGTCCGCTCACAGGGCTCGTCAACAACGCCGGCAACGACGACCGCCGCCCGTTCGAGGAGTTGACGCCCGAATACTGGGACGATCGCCAAGCCATCAATCTGCGCCACAAAGCTTTCGCCGCGCAGGCATTGCTGCCGGACATGGTGGCAGCTGGCGGCGGCACGATCGTCAACCTTGGGTCCAACAGTTGGATGCAAGGGGCGGCGGGCCTGTTGCCCTACACGACGGCAAAGGCCGCTGTCCTCGGCCTCACCAAGTCGCTCGCGCGCGAGCTTGGGGGCCGCCATGTGCGCGTCAACGCCATCGCGCCCGGTTGGATCCTGACCGACCGCCAGGTCTCCCGCGCGCGCGCCATCTATCATGGAAAGTTTGATGAATACTTGGAGAAGCAGTGTCTGAAAGAGTTTCTGCTTCCTCCGGATGTGGCGCGCCTTGCGCTCTGGCTGGTGGCCGATGACTCGCGGATGGTGACAGGACAAAGCTTCGTGGTCGACGGTGGCGTTGTGTGACGGGAGCGTTTCGGTCGATCAGCGTTGAAACACCGTTTCAAAATGGCTTGCGCGGGTTCTGCGTGCTCGGTAAATAGGGTATATGGAACTTGGTTCCAAGAACGATGGGGAGGAGACACCATGAGCGTTCGCAATGCCCTTAAAGGGGCTTTCGTCGCACTCGCGCTTGGCGTTGCATCAACCGCCGCAGCCGAACCGGTCGAGTTTATGAGCTGGACGGTGACAGAAGAGACCGGCGAAAAGGTCATCAATGAGATGATCGACAGCTTTGACGGCGAGGTTGAGGCTCAAGGCTACGCCTGGGGCGACATGAACAAGAACTACGTTCTGCGTGCACGCTCCAATACGCTGCCAGACGTGGGGCAGACGCAGGGCCGCCTTTTGCCCACGATGGCCGCCGCAGCAAAGCCGCTTGATATGAATGAGGTTGTTGGCCGCGATCGCCTGCTGGAGATGTTCGACGAGGGCTTTCTTGCCGCTGGGGAAGTAGACGGTCAGCAGGTGGGGCTGCCTTGGATCACCGGCACCATCGGCTGGGTCGCGAACGAGGAGGTGCTGAAGGCCGCCGGTGTGGAGACGCTGCCGACCACGGTGGAGGCGTTCCGTGCCGCGCTCACAGCCGTGCGCGACAATGTTCCAAGCTCCGTTCCCTTTGGCATGGCGACCAAGAACCCCAACTCGATCCTGCTGGACTACCTCATCCTCGGGTGGACCTTCGGCGCTGAACCCATTGGCGAGGATGGCACGCCCGCGGTCAACTCGCCCGAGGCGGTGGACGCGCTCACCTTCATGACCGAACTCGTTCAAGAGCGGCTCGCCGCGCCTGAGGTGGACCGGCCGGATGCGCGCCGCCTCTTCGGTCAGGGCGCCACGGCGTTCTACATCGACGCGCCCGTGGCACGCAGTTTCGCCCGCCAGTTTTCAGGTCGCGGCGAGGAGATTGACGACGCCGTTCTTCCGATGGCCGGTCCCGTCCTCAACGAAGGCGACACGCCCGTGTCCATCCAATGGGGCCACATCCTGACCGTCATGGGCGAGGACAATGCAAGCGACGACAGTGCTGCGGTGCGCTTCGTCATGCACCTTCTGTCGGACGATGAACTGGTGCCCTACGCCGTTGGCCAATCGGTCCTTCCGGCCACCAAGTCCGGCCAGGCCAGCGAAGCGGTGCAGTCAGATCAGTACCTTGCAGACTGGGCCGCCGCCGCCATTTCACCGCGCCGCAACACGGTCGCCTCGCTCGACAATGCCTCTGAGGTCGCCGCAATCATCGGCGAAGAGGTCCAAGCCTCGATCCTCGGCCAGAAGACGCCGCAAGAGGCCGCCGACTCCATGCAAGCGCGGTTGGAAGACGCCATTCGCTGATCCGCCGTTGGTGGGGTGACAACGCAAAGGAGGTGATCCATGACAGCACGGACCGAAACGGCACGCACCGACCACCCGTTCACAAAGGCTGAGATCGACCGCTTCCACCAAGACGGTTACGTCATCAAGCGTGGCCTATTCAGTGCCGAAGAGATCAAGCACCTCAATGCCACGGTGAACGAGGATCCTAAGATCAAACAGGCCACCTACGGTCTCGCCGACAAAACCGGCGCGACCACCGAGCTTGCCCTCTGGCATCATCTTGGCGACGACATGTTTGCTGCCGTCGCCCGCTCCCGCCGCATTGTGGAAAACTTGGAAGCTGTGATGGGCGGCGAGATGGCCTTCTACCACTCCAAGCTCACCTTGAAGCGGCCCAAGGTCGGCGGCGCCTGGGAGTGGCACCAAGACTACGGCTACTGGTATCGCAACGGCTACCTGTTCCCACACATGGCGAGCGTTTTCATCGCACTCGACCCTTCCACAAAGGAAAACGGCTGTTTGCAGGTGATCAAGGGGTCGCATCACCTGGGACGTATCGAGCATGGCGTCGAGGCGGGGCAGGTCGGTGCAGATATCGTCTACGTTGAACAAGCGCAGAAGCGGTTGGAGACTGTCTTTGCGGAAATGCAGCCCGGCGACGCACTGTTCTTCCATAGCAATACGTTACACGCCTCGTCCGCCAATACATCCGACCGCACGCGCAACGTCCTCCTGTGTTGTTACAATCGCGCCGACAACGCCCCGTTCATGGACAAGCCGAACAACGGTCACACGCGCATCGACAAGCTCGATGATGCTGACGTGATGTCCTACGCCAACACGCCACTCGACGCTGAGCGCCCGTTCGACCGCGCCATGGTCAAGGCCTAGGCAGGGCACCGAACCATGAGTGTTGCCGAGGCCGCAGGCGAAAGAGGTGCTCCACGACAGGCGCGCACACTCAGTGTTTCGCCTCACGCCCGCCGCGGTGGGCTGAAGGCAGGGGAGGGCCGCTTCGGCGTCCTCCTTCTCGTTCCGGCACTCAGTGCCTTCGGCGTTGTCGTGTTGTGGCCGTTCGTGCGCGCCCTCTCGCTTTCGCTTTACGAATACACGCTGCAAACGCCGGAGCCGGTATTCATCGGGCTGCAGAATTTTGCGGATGTATTGACCAACCCGCAGGTGCAGCAATCCTTCGTTGTTACGGCGATCTACGTGACGCTGGCGACCACCTTCTCCATCACGCTGGGTCTGGCCTGGGCGCTCATCCTCAATCAACACTTTCGCGGCCGTGCCGCACTCCGCTCGATCTCTTTGATTCCATGGATCATGCCCTCTGTGGTCACCGCTTTTCTTTGGGGCTGGATCTTCAATTCGCGCTACGGGCTCCTCAACCATGTTGCGCTTGAGTTCGGGTTGATCGACTACCCTCAGGCGTGGTTGTCGACGTCGGCCGGGGCGATGGCCGCCATCGTGATTACAAAGGTCTGGCTATCGATCCCGCTCTTCATGGCTTTCTTTCTCGCGGGCCTGGCCTCGCTCGACCGCGAGCAGATCGAGGCGGCCCGTGTCGATGGGGCCGGTAACTGGCCGGTTCTAAGGGATCATATCCTCCCCCATCTGCGGCCGGTCCTCCTTGTGGTCATCGTGCTGGGCATGATCGGCAATCTGCAACAGTTCGATACGATTTGGGCGCTCACCGCAGGCGGCCCCGTCCGCTCCACAACGGTGCTGTCGGTGGAGGTGTACCGACGTGCCTTCGAATCCTGGGACATTGGCATGGCCGCAACGGTGGGCGTGTTGTGGGTCGCAACCATCTTGCCGCCAGCCGCACTTTATCTGCACAGGCTCATGAAGGGCGCAGAGTGATGCTCGACCTTTCGTCCTGGAGCGCAAAAATCATCTTCACAGCGGTTGCCTTGGCCATCGGCTTCTTCCTCTTCTTCCCCGTCTATTGGCTCGTGGCGTCGTCCCTCAAGGCCGATGCCGAGCTTTACTCTCTGACGCCGACGTTGTTCCCGACGTCCTTGACTCTCAAACACTTTGCCACCGCCATCTTCCAGGGTGATCTGCCGCGCCAGCTAATCAACAGCCTCATCGTCTCGCTCTCGTCTGCCGCGATCAATGCCACCCTTGCCGTCTACGCGGGGTATTCGTTCGCCAAGTATCGCTATGCGGGTCGCAGGCCCGTTATGATTTTCATGCTGTCGGCGCAGATGTTCCCGTTTGGGCTCCTCCTCATCACCATCTACCCGATGTTCACGTCTTGGGGTCTTCTGGACACGCGTTTCGGCTTGATGCTCTCCTACATTGTCTTTGCTTTGCCGGTCGCAACATACATGCTCTACAGCTACTTCAGCCAAGTCCCCAACGAGCTGATCGACGCGGCGCGGGCCGACGGCGCATCAGACCTCAGGATCTTTCATACGATCGTCCTTCCCATCTCGATCCCACCGATCATCACGGTATTTCTCTACTCTTTCATGTGGTCATGGAACGATCTTCTTTACTCCCTCACGCTCATCATCTCTGAAGACAAGCGCACGATCGGACCAGGTTTGCTGCTCAACTACTTGAATGAATCGAACGCAGATTGGGGTGGAGCGATGGCCGCCTCACTGCTTGCCGCCCTACCTGTAGTGCTCGGCTTCATGGCGCTTCAACGCTACTTCATCCAGGGCGTGACCGCGGGGGCCGTGAAATGACGGTGTTGCGCGGGGTATTTCCTGTCTTGTGTACGCCGTTCGCGGAAGACGGGGCCATTGACGGTGCAAGCTTCGATGCCCTTATCGATTTCGTGCTTGCAGCGGGGGTCGACGGCTGCGTCTATCCGGGCGTGGCGTCCGAGGTGGATACGCTTTCCGCCGAGGAGCGAACGGCAATGGTATCGCGCCTCAGTCAGCGATTGAACGGGCAGATTCCCTTCATCGTCGGCGCCAGCGCCACCGACCCCGAGGCGGTCACCAAGTACGTCGGACAGGGGGCGGAAGCGGGGGCTGCTGCAGCGATGGTCATGGCACCCCGCTCGGTCGGCGAGAGCGTAGCCGCGCAGACCGCCTTCTTCCAGGCCGCTGCAGGCGATGCTGCCATCCCATTGATGCTTCAGAACGCCCCCGTCCCCATTGGGGCCGGGCTGACGCCTGAAACGGTGGCCGAGATCGCGCGCGCAGTTCCGGCAATCCGCTACGTGAAGGAGGAGACGATGCCGTGCGGGCAAAATATCGGCCGTTTGCGGATCGCGTGCGGGGAGGCGATCGACGGCGTCTTCGGCGGCGGGGGAGGGCGCTACCTGATTGAGGAGCTCACCCGGGGCGCACTCGGCACCATGCCTGCGTCCGAGTTCGCGGACGTGCACGCGCGCTTGGCCGCGTCCTGGTATGCCGGCGACGAACCAGAAGCCCGCCGGCTCTTCTGTGCGCTCTTGCCCGCGCTCACCTCCCAGGCCGTGTTCCGGATGGCGCTTACCAAGGAGGTCTTGCGGCGCCGTGGCGTGATCGCCCACACATCCGTTCGTGCACAAGGCCCCCGCATGGACGCTGACGATCTGACGGAGCTGACGACCCTCATCGGCCCACTGAGCGCGGAAATGACCCTTGCACCTCCGTCCTCCGGCAGGGTGGGGGCGACGGCGTGAGCGACCACCCGCTTACCCCCCGTAACCAGCTCGACGCGATCGCGAAGGTCGAAAGCTGGATCATCTCGGTCCCACGGGACGTGCCTTACCTTGGGCCCCTGCGTGAGGGGGAGGGCGTCAACGAGCGGGGCTATCTCGTGCGCCGCGGCAATCGCTCCATCTACCCAGACTCTGATCTGACCGTTGTCGTACGCGTCACAGGCGAAAGCGGTGCAGTCGGTTGGGGGGAGACCTACGGCATTGCAGCGCCTGAGGCGGTCAAAGCGATCATCGATGATCTTCTCGCGCCGGTGATGCGCGGCCGTGACCCCTCTGCGCCGGCACCCCTACACGAAGATCTTTACGACCTGATGCGGGTGCGCGGCTTCACCTCCGGTTACTATGTGGATGCGCTCGCCGGTGTCGATATTGCCGTTTGGGACCTTTACGGGCGCCTCGCAAACCTTTCCATTGCCCAGCTCGCCGGCGGCCGACGCCATGACACGCTTACCGCCTACGTGTCGGGCCTGCCCAAGGCGACCCTTCAGGAGCGTTGCGACCTTGCGGTCGAGTGGGTGGGCAAGGGGTTTCGCGCCATCAAATTCGCCGCAGCGATGTCCGAAGAGGGGATCGTCAAGGAGATGGGCGCTTTACGGGAAGCGGTGGGGCCAAGCATTGATCTGATGGTGGATCTTCACTGGAAGTTCGAGGCCTCCGAAGCCATCCGACTCATTCGCAAACTCGAACCCTTTGATCTTTACTTTGCCGAAGCGCCTTGCCAACCCGAAGACGCTGAAGGTCAGGCGCGTGTTGCTCGCAGTATTGGTACGGTCCTTGCGCTTGGTGAGGAGTGGCGCACGCCCTACGAGTGTCGCCCCCGCTTCGAGGCGCGGGCGATGGGGGTGATCCAACCGGAGATCGGCCATACCGGCATCACCGAGTTCCTGCGCATTGGCGCGCTGGCCCACGCCTTCCATGTGCGCGTGATCCCCCACGCATCGATCTCGCTCGGCCTGTTCACGGCCGCAAGCCTTCAAGCCACAGCATCCCTCCAACGGGTTCCCTATCACGAATACCAACACTCCATCTTCGACCGAAACTTGGCCTTCACACGCGGTGGTATGGGCTGCGAGGCGGGATTTTATACTTTGCCCTCTGGACCCGGCCTCGGCGTTGAACCGACCGATGCCATGTTCAACCACGTGAGAGCCGGGCCATGAGGTCGCCCGGACTGCCTTATGGGGCCGCGCCAGGCGGCTGGCACGGCATCTACCCGATCCTCTACGCATTCTGGTCTGCCGATGGTGGCATCGACGAAGCCGCCATGTGGGCACAGGTGGAGCACTGTATTGGCGCCAAGGCCCACGGCATTGCCGTTCTCGGTCTCGTCACAGAAGTCCACAAAATGGACGTCAACGAGCGCCTTGCCCTTGTGGAGATGGTCGGTGGTCTAATCGGTGGGCGTGTGCCGTACGCGGTGACGGTCGCGGAGCCGTCCATTGAGGGCCAGATCGCCTTCAGCAAGGCGGCCGCGCGGGCAGGAGCGGACTGGGTCATCCTGCAGCCACCTCCCGTCAAAGGGATATCTGAGGCCGACCTTGTGCGGCTTTTCGGCAGTGTCGCAGATGCCGTCGATGTGGACGTTGGGGTTCAGAACAATCCCGTGAACCTTGATGTTTCGCTCACCGTCGACGGGCTCGTCACGCTCAATCGCCAGCACCCCAACATCGCCATCCTGAAAGGGGAAGGCTACTCGCTCGACATCCAACGGGCGATCGAAGGATCGGGCGGCGCCTATGCCGTCTTCGGCGGTCACGGCGGCATCGAGTTTCCGGCCCTTCTGCGCTCCGGGGGCGCAGGGCTGATCCCTGCACCGGACTTTGTGCATGCGCAGGTGGCGCTCTACGACGCCTGGCGCGCCGGCGATGAAGATCGGGCCGAAGCGATCCACCGCGCCATACTGCCCACCATCGTATTCATGACGCGGTCGGTGCCCGGCATGTTGTGCTACGGCAAGCGATTACTTGCCAATCAACTCGGACTTGAAGACGTGCATGAGCGCGCGCCCACCATGGTCCCAACCGCGTTCGGCCTTGCCGAGACCGCGCGTCACGCCAGTGCCATCGCCGCCGCCGTTGAACTTGAAGCCACGTATCCGGCACCAGCTCACGACCGATAGCCGGGTGTGCCTTTCAACACGCTCAATAAGGCTGAGAGTTAAGACGCGTGCCTATGGTTGGTTTGCCAATGGCGCCCAGCCTCCTCAAGCATGCGTTCAAACGGCCAAGCCGGTCTAAAGCCCAGCGCTTCGCGAATGCGCGCGTTGGAGGTTTCATACCGCACGCCAGGACCGGGAAAGTTGACGCGCACCACGGGCAGACCGGTGATGGTCGCCATTGCTTCTAACACGCTGTCGAAGTCCACCGCTTTGTCGGGACACAGATTGAACGTCTTGCCGATGGCGGCCGGGTCGGCCAGCGCAGCCCGCACGCCCGCCGCAATGTCGCGTGTTTCCATAATCCCCATGCGGAAGGGCTCGCCCGCCTCGTTGCAGGACAGGAGCAGCTTTTCTGTCCCATCATCGTGCGGGGTTAGGCGGGCGACGTTCTGTTGATTGCCGAAGGCCTCTTGCTGGCGAATGCGACCCCGCAGGAAAAAACGCGGACCGGAGAAAAAGCTGTTGGGGTCGAGAAGTTCGCTGGCGTCCTGCGTGTGCGAAAATCGCAGCACCGTCGCGTCCAGACCCCGTGTGCGCGCATAAAACCAGGTCAACTGTTCACCCATCAGTTTGGTCAGCCCGTACATGGAGCGTGGTTCTGTTGGGTGATCTTCGTCAATTGGGAGATATTGCGGAAAAAGCTCAGGATAAACTTCGCCTGAGCTTGCAAAAATCACCCGGCTAACCCCAGCATCGGCTGCGGCACTCAGTACCGCGCGGGTGCCGTTCACCCCCGACCGCCACACCGCATCGCCATCCTCAGGAACCCAAGACATGAAAGCCCCAAGGTGAAGCACCGCCTGTGCACCCTCGAACGCCCCTGCCATCGCCGGATCGTCGAACGCGCACTGCACATGTCGGTAACCCGCCTCCTCGATGCGGCCCGGCGCCCGGTCGATCCCAACCACCTGATGGCCCTCGGTGATCAGTTCGCTGGCGAGGCGGGACCCCACACGCCCGGAGGCACCGGTGATGACAACCTTCATGTCGCGCCCTTCATGTCATGGCCGCGCCTGTCTCGCGGTGGAAGATGTGAACTCTTTGTGGATCAAGCCCGACGACCAGCGAACCACCGATGTCACCGGGAACGGTGCTATCGAGACGCGCCACAAACTGGCTGCCACCTTCGCCCGCAAGCTGACTGTCTCCTTCAGAAAGTGCCGCGGACGCAGGCATTTCCAGGAAGAAATGGCGCTCCGCACCCAGCTTCTCGATACCGCGGATCGGGAGGGCGATCTCGTGCGCACCCTGTGGCAGGACGTGCTCGGGTCTGTAGCCGACAATCACATCGCCGCTTCCCGTGACAGAGGTTGGGATCTGCGCGCCCGCAACCTGAAGGCTGCCGCCCGAGAGCCGACCACGCAGGAGGTTCATGCCCGGCGAGCCGATGAAGGCGGCCACGAACAGGTTTTCCGGCCGTTCATACATGGTGTCTGGCCCGGCGATCTGCTGAACCTTGCCGTTGCGCATGAGGACGATCCGGTCGGCCATCGTCATCGCCTCGGTCTGATCGTGGGTGACGTAGATGGTCGTGACGCCGAGGCGCCGATGCAGTGTCGTGATCTCGCTGCGCATCTGGGTGCGAAGCTTGGCATCAAGGTTCGACAGCGGCTCGTCCATCAAAAAAGCGTCCGGCTCACGCACGATCGCCCGGCCAAGGGCGACCCGCTGGCGCTGACCGCCTGACAGAGCGCGCGGGCGCCGGTCGAGAAGTTCGCCAAGTCCCAGGATTTGGGCGGCCCATTCCACCCTCTCGGCGATGTCCTTGCGGGAAATGCCCCGCACCTTGAGGCCGAAGCCCATGTTCATTCGCACGCTGAGATGCGGGTAGAGCGCATAGTTCTGGAAAACCATCGCAACGTCGCGCTTGCCTGGAGACAGGTCGGTGACATCGCGGCCACCGATGAAGACACGGCCGGCGCTTGCCATCTCCAAACCTGCGATAATCTTGAGCGCGGTGGACTTTCCGCAGCCCGATGGACCGACGAAGACCACGAACTCTCCGTCTTCAATCTCCAGCGACAGGTCTTCCAGCACTGTCTGATGGCCATAGGTCTTGCCAAGACCGTCAAGTGTGACACCGGCCATTTACTTCTCTGCTCCGGCGGTGAGGCCACTCACGAGGTAACGCTCAAGGAAAAGGTAGACGATGAGCACCGGAATTGCGACGAGAAGTGAGACGGCCATGATCTCGTTCCAATCGGTAACGTATTCGCCTTTCAGTGAGGCAAGGCCGAGGTTTGCCGTCCACGCGCCCTGCGAATTGGTGAGGAAGGTCTGTGCGTACACATAATCCGACCACGATAAGATGAAGCCGTAGAGCGCGGTGGCCGCAAGGCCTGGGGCCGCAACCGGCAGCACCACCTGAAACAGCGCGCGGGTCGCACTGCATCCGTCCACCATCGCGGCCTGCTCCAGTTCGCGGGGAATGGAATCGAAGTAACCTTTCAGCATCCACGTGGCGAACGGTGTGGTCAGACTGGCGTGGGCGAGGATGACCGACCACAAGGAGCCGATCAGACCAACGCTGCGGAACATCACAAACAACGGGATGACCAGAAGCGTGGCCGGCAACATCTTGCTAACAAGAATAAACGACCCGAGCGTGGTGCCGCCGCGCATGGTGTAGCGGGACAAGGCGTAGCCGGCGAACACGCTTACAGACATGGCAAGGGCGGTGGATCCCACCGCAGCAAGCACCGAGTTGAAAAGCCAAAGCAACACCGGCCGTTCGGAGACCACGCGGGCAAAGATCTCCCATTGCGGATCGTCCGGAATGAAGGTCGGCGGATAGTTGCGGATTTCAGCACTTGGCGTCACCGCGGTGATCAGCATCCAGTAGATCGGAAACACCAAGATCGCGATGACAAGGACGACCCCAAGACCGAAAAGAACCTTCGTGACACGCCTCATAGGACCGGCCTTGAAAAACCGCCGATCATGAGACGGCTTGCGATGGCACACATCACCAGCGTCACCATGCCGATGGCCGCACCGTAGCCCATGCGAAAGAAACTGAAGGCCGTGTCGTAGGTGAGGATCGACAGGGTCTGCGTGGCGTTGATGGGCCCACCGCCCGTCAAGACCTTGATGATGGAGAAGTCGCGAAACACCCACAGGATGACGAGAATCATCGTCACCCCGATGACCGGCGACAGGCACGGTAAGGTCACGTACATGAAACGCTGCCAGACCGAGGCACCATCCACTTTGGCAGCGTTGTAGTAGTCCTGGGGAATGGCCTGGAGACCTGCCAGAAGCATCACCGAGACAAACGGGTAGCCCTTCCACACCATGGCGGTGACGATCACCGAGAAGGCACCGGTCTTGTTGGAGAGCCAGGCAAGGGGTTCGTAAAAAAGACCTGACTGAATGAACAACCAATTCATCAGGCCGAACGAGGAATCGAAGATCCACGCCCAGATCATCACCACCACCACTTCAGGGATTGCCCAAGGCAGCGCCACCATCAACCGCGCCATGCGCCGCCCCCTGAAAGGCTGGTTGACCATCAGTGCGGTCGACAAACCGATGGCAAGGCAAAGCGCTGAGACGATGACGATCAGCTTCAAGGTGATCCAGGCCGAGTGCCAGAATTCCGACGAGGTCAGGAGTTCGCGATAGTTGCCCAGGGTGAAGGGCTGCCGCTCCGCGCCGATGCGCGCGATCTTCACATTCTGAAAGCTGAGGTCGAGCGACAGGATGAGTGGATAAGCGATGATCGCCGCAATCAAAAGCACGGCCGGCAAAAGCAGAAGATACCCAAAGAGATGGGTGTTTCGCGGACTCGACAGGTCGGGAAGCATGATGCGCCGCAGTGTTGTGGGGGATTGCGTGGTGCAATCCCCCTATCGGATCAGTTGCGCGCCTGAAGCGCGACGAGTTTGTCCTGAATCGTCATGGCCGCATCGGCCGGATCGAGGTCTTCGATGATCATCCTGATGGTCTCGTCTTGGATAATCTTTGAGAACTCGCCAAAGTTTGACTCAAACCCGAGAGGCACCCGATCGACGCCAGCGGCGGAGGCCTCCTGCATCGTCTCCACGATGAGGTCGAAGTGCGGGACCTCCTCATAGACATCCGACGGAACCGCATCGGGTCTTGGCGCCGGCATACCGCCGGTGAGCGGATACTGTTTTTGCCATTTCTCCGATGTGACGACCTGGATGAACGCCCAGACGAGATCCTTACGCTCCTCGGAGATCTCTGATGGGATTGCAATGCCGTTGGATGTGCCTCCGTAGGGCGGTGTGAACGGTGTTTTCGCAATCTTCAGCGTCTGGAAGGTTTCAGGCGTCGCGCGCTTCATCGTCCCATAGAGCCAAGGACCGTCCACACGCAGCGCCACCCTGCCATCGGCGAACAGTTGCCGCACTTCACCGGCTGCAAGGTCCAAAGGGGTGAGCCGTTCGTCAATGACGAGCTTCCAGCGTCGAAGGCCTTCCACCATCTCGGGTGTGTCGAAGGCGGGTTTGCCTTCCTCCGTTGTCCAGGATGCGCCTGAATCAAGGATGTAGGGGAGCATCTCTGAGATATATTGCGAACCGCCAGCAACGGTGTGATGACCGACACCGAACTGATCGGTAATACCGTCGCCATCAGTGTCCTTGGTCAGCTTGCGGGCAGCATCGATAAACCCATCCCAGTCCGTTGGAACGCTGAGGCCCTCTTCATCCAGCATCGCCTGATTGTAAGCCATGATGCCACCGAAGTAGAGCAAGATGATGCAAACCTCCTTGCCCTCCCATATGCACTTGCTGCGCCCGGCCCAGTCGTCGATGGGGATGTCGGAGGCGGCGATGCGGGGGCCGAGGTCTTCAAGCCAGCCATTTTCGGCAATGGGTCCCACTTCGAAGACGGCAAGGTGGGCAATGTCCGGCGGAGATCCGCTGGCGAACAGAGTGATCATCGTATCGAGATAGTTTTCGCGCGCAACTTTGGTGAAGTCGATGGTCACGCCTGGGTGGGCGGCCTCGAATTCGCCGATGATGCCTTGCCACCACTCTTTGATGCCCGGCTCGTCCACCTGCCATGAGATGAATTTCAGCGTCGTATCGGACATTGCAGGTGCGGTGAGCGCCATCGATGCGCCCACGAGCCCGCCGATCCATGCCTTACGCCAGCCCTTGCCAAACATGCCGTCCTCCCTGATCGGGATCTGATGTCCCTTCTTGAAACTGAGTTCCATATTCCTGCGAGGTGCGGCGTTTTGCAACGCTTTTTTTCGTCGCTAGCGGCCTCGTGCGTGGACCGGCCCCGCGCGCCTTCGGCGCACGCCCTTCGCTGATCTGAGTGGTTTTTGAGCTTTGGGTTACGATTGATGTTGAGCAAAACTGAGTTTTACTTTCTAAACACAGATAAAAACGGATTTCTCGTCCAGTCGTTATGTCGTGGAGGAGGGGAGTGAGGCTTCGATTCATAAATGATAGAAAAAGGATAACTGCAAATTATGGAAGACGATTTCATTTATTGCTGATGGTGGGCGCAATTCGTAAAGAGGTATTCTGACCGGTGATTACAACTGAAGAAGACACCGAGTCCCATTGTTCGCTTTAGGATCGCTAATTCGCCACCACCCGATGGCCGCCCCCCGTGCCATGGTGTGTCCGCTCTCAGCCTCGGCATGTCACTGTAAGCCCCGGTCTACACGAGATTGTGCGCGCCTTATGATCGCCCGCCATGCTTTCTTCATGGCTTGTGTTTTTCGCTGCAGGCCTTGATGGTCCTCGACCACCGACGCGGGCGACGCTGAACACGAAAGGAGCAGCCGTTCTTGTTGGGCTACTTGACGATTGCGGGGTTTTTCGCCGCCTTTTGCATGGTGGCGAACCGTCTGTCGTCAACGGTGGTGACCGCACCGATGGTGTTTCTCGGCTTCGGCGCTCTGCTTGCACAGACAGGGCTCCTTCCGGAGGAAACCACCGAAGAATCCTTACATCTCGTGGCCGAGATCGCGTTGATCGTCTTGTTGTTCCTCGATGCTGCGCAGATCGACCAGAAAGCGCTCCTCAGGCGCAGGGTCTGGCCGGCACGCATGCTGGTGGTCGGTCTGCCGCTTGGCTTCGTCATTGGTACGATGGTCGGTCTCGTGCTGTTGCCGGGCTGGCCCTTGGTTGCCGTTGCGCTGATGGCCGCAATCCTGGTGCCAACGGATGCTGCCCTCGGGCAACCTGTCGTGACCAACCAGAATGTCCCTGAGCGTCCACGCCGGGCCCTCACCGTCGAAAGCGGCCTCAACGACGGTATGGCATTGCCGCTGGTGCTTCTGATGGCCGCTCTTGCGTCACCCGAGGCACAGATTCCGGACGACGGATGGCCGCTTTTTGTGGCCAAACAGCTCACTTTGGGCCCGATCGTCGGACTTGGCGTCGGCCTTTCGGGCGGCATGGTGCTGTTGTGGGCAAAAAGAACCAAAGCCACGTCCGACGTCTACGAGGGGATCGGCGCGTTGGCGCTCGCCGCCTCGGCCTATCTTTTTGCGCAGTCGGTCGGGGGCAACGGCTTCATCGCAGCGTTTGTGGCCGGTCTGGGCTTTGGCGCGGTGGTTCGCGGGCAATGTGCCTTTGTGTTTGAGTTCACCGAGGGGGAAGGACAGCTGCTGTCCTGGGGGGCATTCTTGCTGCTTGGGGCTGTGCTGGTGCCTGAAGCCATCGCCCATCTGACGCTCGACGTCTTGTTGCTGATCCTTGCCAGCCTCTTCATCGTGCGTCCCCTTGCCATCTGGATCGCCCTTGCCGGCACGGATGCATCGCACGTCACGCGGGTGTTTTTTGGCTGGTTCGGCCCGCGCGGGCTGGCAACGGCTCTGTTTGCCCTGCTGGTGGTGGGAGAGCTTGAGCCAACCCTTGGGGAAGAGGTTGTGAACGTTGCGGTCAACGCCGTTTGGATCAGCGCGGTCTTGCATGGACTGACGGCAGCGCCCGGGGCCAAATGGTACGCAAGCCTTGTGCGCCGCATGGGACCATGCGCTGAAACTGAACCTGTTGACGCGTCGACCGAAGCGTACAAGGCGCAAATGGCAAGAACGGAGAGGCAGTGACCATGCAAAAGGTGCCCGTCGCGACAATCAGCACGCTCCCGGACCGAAAACCGCAATACGCTCTGGTTGGCGATGTCGATCTTGTTGTCGTTCGCTTCGACGACGAGGTGTCCGTCTTTTACGGCCGTTGCCTGCACCGCGGCGCGTTGATGGCGGACGGCTTTGTTCGCGGCAAGGACCTCATTTGCGGCGTTCACAATTGGGACTACCGGGTCGATACCGGTGTGTCGGCCTATGCCAATGAGGAGAAGCTGCCGAAATTCTCCTCCTGGGTCGAAGGCGATGAAGTGCTTGTCGACGAGGACGAAATTGCCGCTTGGGCCGACGACAATCCGCAGCCGTTCGACCGGGATGCCTACCTCGGGCTATACGCCGACACCGCACACGGAACTGCGGAAGAGCCCTACAACGGGCTGATCCAGGAGTACGCGCGGGACGGTCTCTCAAAGACCGGCCATCACGGCAGGGTCGAGTCCATGGGCGTGCCGCGGGACGAACTGCCGACATGGGACGACCTGCAGATCTTGACCGCGCAACTGCACACCGCACCGCTCCTCGACGACCATCCCGTCGGCACGGACGTCGTCATCGGACCGAACGCACAAAAACCGCTGCGCCTGAACATACCGCTATTTGTCTCAGACATGTCCTTTGGCGCATTGTCCGAGCCTGCAAAGGTCGCACTGGCCCGCGGCGCAGAACTGGCGGGAACGGGCATTTGCTCGGGCGAAGGCGGCATGCTGCCTGAAGAAAACAATGCCAATTCGCGCTACTTTTACGAGCTTGCCTCGGCCCGGTTCGGGTTTGAGTGGGACAAGCTCTCGCGCGTCCAGGCCTTTCACTTCAAGGGTGGGCAGGGCGCGAAAACGGGCACCGGCGGGCATCTGCCCGGCAAGAAGAACAAAGGCAAGATTGCGCAAGTGCGCGGCATCACGGAGGGCACCGACGCTATCTCTCCCTCGCGCTTTCCCGACTGGACCGAACCCTCGCAAATCAAAGAGTTTGCCGACGAGGTGCGCGACCGCACGGGCGGTATCCCCATCGGCTACAAGCTGTCGGCACAGCACATAGAAAAGGACATTGACGCTGCGCTTGCGGTGGGTGTCGACTACATCATCCTTGATGGGCGAGGCGGCGGCACCGGGGCAGCACCGATCCTCTTTCGCGACAACATCTCGGTGCCAACCATCCCCGCCCTTGCCCGCGCGCGCCGCCATCTCGACACGTCGGGCCGCAGCGACGTGACGCTCGTGATTACCGGCGGCCTCCGCAAGCCCGCGGACTTCGTCAAGGCGATGGCATTGGGGGCGGACGCCATTGCCGTGTCGAACGCGGCCATGCAGGCGATCGGGTGCCTTGCCATGCGCGCCTGCCACACCAACAACTGCCCTGTGGGGATTGCAACGCAAAAGCCCCATCTTGTCAGCCGCATTGTGGTGGAGCGTTCGGCCCAGCAGTTGGCGAACTTCTTTGCAGCATCGGTGGAACTCATGCAGGTCATGGCGCGTGCGTGCGGTCACGATCACGTCTCGAAGTTCGCCCACGACGACCTCACCACCTGGAAACGCCACATGTCCGAGCTGTCGGGCGTTGCCTTCGGAGGTGTGGCATGAGTGCGCTCGACTGGATCAGTGTCGGCCCGGCCGACTTGCCGGAAGGCCGGGTCAAAACCGTTTCGGCCCGCAACGTTTACCTGTGCCTGTCTCATTTCGACGGTCGGTGGGCAGCGATGGACAACCACTGCCCACACCAGGGCGGGCCGCTGGGCGAAGGCACAATCGAACGCGGCATCGATGATAAATGCTGGATCCGCTGCCCCTGGCACGGGTGGGACTTCGACCCGCTGACCGGCGCGCCCCCAGGCGGCCATGAAGACACCGGGCAGAAGACCTATCCGGTGGAGGTGCGCGATGGCGAGGTGTTCATCGGGCTGGAACCGGAGCCAGAGCACACCCGCACGGTGACCGACGCCATGGCCGAGACCATGGTCAACTGGGGCATTAAGCGCGTTTTCGGCATGGTCGGTCACTCCAATCTCGGCCTGGCCGATGCCATCCGCAGGCGCACGGTGGATGGTGAGATGGCCTATGTGGGGATCCGCCACGAGGGCGCGGCAGCTTTTGCCGCCTCGGCCTATGGCAAGCTGACCGGCAGGCCGGCGGCGTGCCTCACGATAGCTGGCCCCGGCGCCACCAATTTGCTGACCGGCATGTGGGATGCCAAGGTCGATCGCGCGCCCGTCCTTGCCCTTACCGGACAGGTGCAGACGCAGGTGTTCGGCCCTGGCGCTTTCCAGGACATTGACCTCAAATCCGCCTTCCAGGCAGTGAGCCGGTTCTCTCAACCGGTTCTGTCCACCTCCAACCATACCGAGCTTGTCTCGCTTGCGATCAAGACCGCTTTGCTGGAACGCGACGTTGCCCATCTGATCTTTCCCGACGATGTCCAGACCCAGCCGAGCGATGCCCCCGCCGCCTCTCCCAAGGGGCGGATGAGTGGCCCCGTGGTCCGACCCAGCGATGACGATGTTAAGGCAGCGCTTGGCATGATCGCTGAGGCCAAGAGGCCTCTGATCATCATGGGGCATGGTGCGTGGGAGGCGCGCGGGCAGATCATCGCCCTTGCTGAAGCGCTTGGCGCTCCTGTGGTGACCACCTTCAAGGGCAAGGGCCTGATCCCGGACAGCCACCCCAATGCCGGCGGTGTTCTGGGCCGGTCGGGCACGCCGATCGCCAGCTGGTTCATGAACGAGTGCGATCTTCAAATTGTGCTCGGCGCCTCGTTTTCCAACCACACGGGTATCGACCGCGGAAAACCCACCATCCAGGTGGACTTTGAGAGGATGCAGCTTGGCAAGTTCCACCCGGTGACTCTACCGATCTGGGGTGAAATCGGTGCCTTCTGCGCCGCCGCGATCCCTCAAGTCTCAAAGCACCCTGACGCTGCCGATCAGCTGGGTGAACTCGCTGATCGTTGGCGGATGTGGCGGGCGGAAAAAGCAAGCCGCCTCACCGAAGAGGGAGCAAAGGGCGTGCACTCGGTTGCCATCTTCGAGGCGCTGTCGCGTATTGCGCCCGCGGATGCGCTGATTGCCGTGGATGTGGGCAACAACACATATTCGTTCGGCCGGTATTTCGAGACCAGAGGCCAACGGGTGATGATGTCGGGCTATCTCGGCTCCATCGGCTTTGCGCTTCCGGCCGCCATCGGCGCCTGGGCCGCAACGCAAGACTTTGAGGAATTGCACGGCCGTAAGGTGATTTCGATCTCTGGCGATGGCGGTTTCGGCCAATACGCCATGGAGCTGACGACGGCCGTCAAATACGGGATGGATATTACCCACATTCTTTTGCACAACGATGAGCTGGGCAAGATTTCCAAGGAGCAACGATCAGGCGAATGGCCTGTGTGGGAGACATCGCTCGTCAATCCATCCTTCTCTGCCTTTGCCAGACTGTGCGGTGCCCACGGTGCAAGGGTCACCAGCGGCGGTGATGTAGAGGCTGCCATTGTCGACGCCCTTGCGGTGAACGGCCCAGCCTTGGTCGAGGTGATGAGCGATGCTGAACTCGTCTAGGGACGCTATGCCATGAACACCGGCCGCTTTGGAGACCCCAAAGCGCTCAGGCCCGCCCGCGCACAGGCTCACGCGGCGGCCCAACTTCTCTATCGCGCGGCAATGTCCAACCTTGCACCGCTGCCTGGCGACGAGCACACCAATCTCGGTTGGGATGCGCTGAACGCCAGGTTCCAGACCCACAGCCTCAACGCCACCGGCGCAAGGGTCGAACTCAGTCTCAACCCGCTGGAACTCGTCCTGGGTGCACAGACCCTATCCCTCGCCGGCGTGTCGATGGCTGATGCATTCGACTGGATCGACACGGTGTTGGTGGCCAACGGCTTGAAGGCGACACGCCCCATCGTGGCGACCTACGATCTTCCAGCCGATGTCCTTGGCGTGGCGGCATTCGTCCAAACCGATGGTTTGGCGCCCCTTGCAAACTGGTTCGACCTCGCCGCGAAAGTGCTGCAAGCGTTCGCCGACGATGTTGCGGACATTGAACCTGGACCAAGCCCGGTCAGATGCTGGCCGCATCACTTCGACATTGCCACCTATGTGCGCCTGGAGGCGTCCGAGTCCGAAGACGCCCGCGGGGTCGGTGTTGGCATGTCACCCGGCGATTCCAGCTTTGATGAGCCCTACTTCTACGTCAATCCGTGGCCGCATCTTCCCCGCGAAGGCCTGCCGCCCGCCGTCCCGCCTGGCCATTGGCACACGAACGGCTTCGTCGGGTCCGTCGCGACAGGCACCCAAATCCTGACGTTGCCCGATATTGCAGCCGGCACGGATACCTTCCTCCGGGAGAGCTTTCAGGCCGGCCGGATGGGTCTTGGCACGTAGCGCCGCCTGCAGTTTGATACTGGGGCCGCGTTTCCCTGACCTCGACTGTTATGTGGCGGTGAGACGACCACCGCGGTGGCTAAGGGTGAGCCCGACCTTACCACGACGTCAGTCTTTCTTGCGGGGCACGAAGGCGTTTTCCAGCGTCTGCTTGTCGATGGTGTCTGGCACCGTGCCATCGACGGCGTAGGCGTAGAGTGTGCCCCTCAAGATGGTGGAGAGGGTGCTGGACAGGAGGATGATCGCCCCCAGGCAAAGCCCCAGCACGATGGCGGCGGGGAACAGAGCCGCCGCAGGCAGCGTCGCGAAGGCGAGCATGAGGAGGGCCACAACCAGGATCGCCGCCAATGTGAAGACGGCGGTGATGCCAAGGTTGGAGGCTGCCGACTCCCCCCAGGTCCGCCGCATCACCGCGACGGAGCGTTGCAGACCCTCCACCGGCCCTGTCTTCTCCGCAACGATGACGGGCACAACGAGATAGGTGGCGACCGACCAGGCAATGCCTGCAAGGCCGGCCACAATTTTCCCAAGTGCCCCCGCGCGCTGCTGCAAAATATTGAAAACGAGCCCCACCGTCGCGCTCAACAGTGACCACAAAAAGATCTTTGGAAACAGCGCAAAGGCGGCGCCAAAACCATCGCCGATGGTTGTGGGTCGGCCTTTCAACCGCTCCAGCACGCAGTGGACCAGGGCGGCGTTGAAGGTGTTCATCACCGTAAAGGCCACCAGATAGAAGGCAAAACCGTAGGCATAGTCGTAGTACTGCGTGTCCGGCGCATTGCCATCCAGGAGCGTGCGAAACTCTTCGCTCGTGACAATTGGCGCTAGAAAACTTGCCGAGATCAACAACAACACAATGGAGCTGACGATCGGTAGAACAATCAGCGATGTATCCTGGCGAAGGATCGACCAGCTGAGCTTGATAATCCTGAATCCGCGCGAAATTTTTTCGCCAAATGCCACAGTGCCTCTCCCTCAAAACGTCGCGCGATAAGTGCAGCGCCAGATTGGAAATTCATCCCGTCCCCGGTGGATGACAGATCCTACCTCGTGCGGTCCTGTGCAAGGGCCGCTGTGCAGCGTCATGCAACTTCGCGGCGCGCCTGACATTGCTGCCATCCTGATGACCCCCCAGCCTTGCACAAGGATGAACTGATTTAACGCTGGCTGGGTCCCTCAATGGGGCCAACCGCCGGCCGTTGTGGCATGGGCCGGCCGGAGTGTTTCTCAGCCTGATGGACGCATCCGGTAGAAATAAAAACTCTCCGCGTCAAAAGATTAGAGTGCCTTGCCTCCCTTGGATGCAGGACGCTCTAGAGCAATGCCGATCTGACTGTGAACAGTCAGCCGGGTTACATTGCTCTTCGAACCAAAGCGCGAGCCGTTTTCTCCGGTTTGACTGGATCCCAGTCAACCCGGAGCGGCTCTAGAAGAAGAGGAAGGCTGTCGTGGGTAAGGTGTCGTCGTCGGCGCAGGCACGGGGCGTCAGCAAAGCTTTGGTGTTCAACATTGTTGCTGGGGTGGTGATTGCGGCCGTCTTTGCCGCCAGCGTCTACTGGTCGCTGCGCTCCATCAGTTCCGATCTGACGCGCTCTGCCACCACGGTCGCGGACCGCTGGTATGAAGCCTCCATCGGCCGCAACTCCAAGGTGGAGCGGCTGCTCCAGGGCGAGGGGCTGAGCGTGGACGAGGAGCTGCGCATTGCCGCCGCAACACGGGTCGGCAACGTCCTCGGCTACCAGATCTTCGCGCCCACAGGGTTTGTCGTCCGCTCCAGCTCAGGGACCATGCGCTACGACAGGAGAATGGGCCAGATCGACAGGCAATCCGTCGACCGCGCCATGCGCACCGGCCGACCTGTCAGCCAGCTTGTGCGTGTCGGGGAGGGGGACGAGATGGCCGTCAAGGTCTATGAGCCCGTCCTGAGGAAGATGGGCGCCATCGCAGTCGTCGCTGTCATCGTCGACAAAAGCGCGGCCTATGCCCTGTCCCTGCAAAAGCTTGAACGCAGCCTGGTATTTGCCGCGCTTCTGGCAACGCTTGGTCTTGGGAGCACAGTCTCAACGGCATGGCTCCTCCAGCGCCAAAGGGCGAGCGATGAGCGCATCAGGCATCTTGCCCACCATGACGGTCTGACAGGTGTCGCCAACCGCGGACAGTTTCTGACGCTCCTGCGCAACCAGTTCGCTGCCTCGCAAGCCAGTCGGCAGACAATCGCTGTTCATATGGTCGACCTTGACCACTTCAAAACCGTCAACGACACGCTGGGCCATGAGGCTGGCGACAGGCTCCTCCAACAGGTGGCTGCCACGATGGTGGAGTGTGCCGGTGCGGGTGACATGGTGGCCCGCCTAGGCGGGGACGAGTTCGCCCTTGTGCAAATCCTTGAAGGTGCGCCTGAGGGTGCCGAGACTCGTGCGGCAAGCCTGGTGGAGGCGATCGGGCTCATCCAGACCATCAATGGGACGGCCGCGCGTGTCAGCGTCAGTATCGGGACGGCGCTCTCCTCCCAAGCCACCTCACCGGAGGAGTTGCAGCGCATTGCCGACGCGGCCCTCTACCACGCAAAGACCGGGGGGCGCGATCAGTTCGTCCTGTTTCAGGATGGGATGGACGAGGTGGTTCGCCACCGCACCGCCATGCGCAACCGTCTTCGCCAAGCGTTGGACACCAACCAGTTCGAATTGTTCTACCAACCCCTTCACGATGCCAACACCGGCACGATCGTCAGTTTCGAAGCCCTCTTGCGCCTCCCTGATGACGACGGCGGCTACCTTTCGCCTGATGAGTTCGTCCCCTTGGCCGAAGAGCTGGGCATGACGCCTGAGCTTGGCCGTTGGGTGCTTTGGGAGGCCGCGCGGGCCGCCTGTCAGTGGCCTTCTCACATTCAGATCTCTGTCAACATGTCGCCGCAACAGTTCGAGGAGGACGTGGTGTCGATCGTGGATGAGGTGTTGACCACGACAGGTCTTGCCCCTGAAAGGCTGGAGATCGAAATCACCGAGAACCTGTTCATTCGCGATGCGCAAAACGTTGAGCGCCAGCTGCACAAGCTGCGCGACCTTGGCATCAGCATCGTGATGGATGACTTCGGTACAGGCTATTCGAGCCTACAGTATCTGTGGCGCTTTCCATTCGACAAATTGAAGGTGGACCGCTCTTGCTTCCGCTCCCTCGGCGAGCGCGAGGAGGTGGCGGAGATTTTGCGCACCATCAGCGCCATGTCCTGCGCCATGAACCTGCGTGTCACCGCCGAAGGGATCGAGACCGCCGCCCAGCGCGAGTTCGCGCGCGAGGCCGGCTACGACGAAATCCAAGGCTATCTTTACAGCCGCCCGATGCCCTCGGCCGACATCGCCGGCTACATTGCCGAGGCGCGCATTGGCACCGAACCTGGCGCCCACGACAATGGCCCAAAAGAGGCGCAGGTGGTTCCCCTTCCAGTTGCCGACAAGCCAAGCACCCGTCCAGCCTCAGCGGGGCAGGAGGACAGCCCCCGCCGGAGCTGCACAGGCTAACCGGCGCCACGGGTATCCTTGTGAAAATCCGCCAGCGGGCCAGAGGCGACGCGATACCGTAGAGCGGTTTGCGGTCAGATGGGGTCATCAGAGTGCACAAAAACTGCTCTATTTCAAAGGAGTAGAGCATCTCATCTGCGTCCGTAAGGACGCAGGATGCTCTAGCCAGCAGGCGAAGGCAGGCCGCAGAGGCGGCGCCACCGCGTCTCAGGGAAAGAGAGCGAGCTGGTCGATCCCGGCAGTCTCTTCAAGGCCGCAAACGACGTTCATGTTCTGAACAGCTTGGCCGGACGCACCCTTCACCAGATTGTCGAGGGTGGACAGCACCACAGCCCGCCCCGCGCGTCTGTCGGCCACCACGCCGATGCGGGTGTTGTTGGAGCCGCGCACATGACGGGATTGGGGCACTTCGCCGAAGGGCAGAACGTTCACCATTGGCTCATCGCCGTAGCGCTCGCTCAAGACCGTGTGGATTTGTTGCGGATCGCCTGTCACGTAGCTGGTGGCGTAGATTCCACGGTTCATGGGCACGAGGTGAGGCGTGAAGGTGGGCGTCACCGTCTGCCCGGCCGCACGGGACAGCTCTTGGTCGAGCTCTGCGGTGTGCCTGTGCTTGCCAACACCATAGGCATGGAAGCCCTCAGCCACCTCGGCAAACAAGGTGCCGAGCTTGACCGACCGACCGGCACCCGTCACCCCCGACTTGGCGTCCACGATAACGGTGTCAGGGTCGATGACTTTCGCCGCCACGAGAGGCACCAGGGGTAAAAGCGCCGTTGTTGTGTAGCAGCCTGGGTTTGCCACCAGCCGCGCCGCTTTGATGGCGTCCCTGTGGATCTCCACCAGCCCGTAGACTGCCTCTTTTTGAAGGTCGGGCGCCAGATGCTCGTGGCCATACCAGGTCGCGTAAGCGGCAGGATCAGTGAGGCGAAAGTCCGCCGACAAGTCCACGATCTTCAGCGTCGGCTTGGCGGTGAGCGCGTTCTTCAGCGCGGTCTGCGTGGTGCCGTGGGGGAGGGCGCAAAACAGCACGTCCACGCTCGTTAGGTCCACATCCTCAAGCTTCTGCAAGGTGGGAAGGTCAAGGGTGGAGAACTGCGGGAACACATCCTCCATGGGCTTGCCGGCATTGCTCTCCGCCGACAGCGCGACAATCCGCGCGGCCGGGTGTCGAGCCAACAGGCGCACCAATTCAGAGCCTGTGTAGCCTGAGGCGCCGTAGATGGCGATGTTGAAGGTGTCCATGGGTCCGTTTCCCACTTGAGTGTTGGCAAAAACAAAAAAAGCCCGGCGCAAGCGCCGGGCCTTCCAAAGTCCGAATAAGGCGTGAGCCTAGCGCTTTGAGAACTGGAACGAGCGGCGGGCCTTACGTCGGCCGTACTTCTTGCGCTCCACCACGCGGCTGTCGCGGGTGAGGAAGCCGACGCGCTTCAGAACGCCGCGCAGTTCCGGCTCATAGTGCGTCAGCGCTTTCGAGATGCCGTGCCGGACCGCACCGGCTTGGCCGGAAAGGCCGCCGCCAGACACGGTCGCGATGATGTCGAACTGGCCATCGCGGGCGGCCACCAGAAGCGGCTGGCGGATCACCATCTGAAGCACAGGACGGGCAAAATACTCGTCGTAGGGCTTCTTGTTGACGGTGATGCGGCCTGCACCGGGCTTGACCCACACACGGGCCACAGCGTCCTTGCGCTTGCCTGTGGCATAGGCGCGGCCTTGCGCGTCTAGCTTTTGAACGTGGACGCGGGCGTCGGACGCCTCGGCTTCGGGCGCACCCTGACCGAGGGCGGCGCCGAGGTCTTCCAGGGTTTGGACGGTGTCGCTCAAAGCACCCTCACATTCTTTGAATTCTGGCCAGCCACATCCAGCACCACGGGCTGCTGCGCCGCATGGGGATGATCGGCACCGGAGTAAATCTTCAGGTTCTTCAACTGGCGGCGGCCGAGGGGGCCGCGCGGCATCATCCGTTTCACGGCCAATTCAATGACGCGCTCGGGATAGCGACCTTCGAGGATCTGCTTTGCCGTGCGTTCCTTGATGCCGCCGGGGTAGCCGGTGTGCTTGTGGTAGGTCTGCTGCTCGTACTTGCGGCCCGTGAACACCACCTTGTCGGCGTTGATGACGATCACGTTGTCGCCGCAGTCCACGTGCGGGGTGAAAATCGGCAGGTGCTTGCCGCGAAGCCGCAGCGCAATCTGCGCAGCCAGGCGACCCACCACCATGTTGGTGGCATCGATCACCACCCAAGACTTTTCCACCTCCGCAGGCTTTGCGGAAAAAGTGCTCATGGCATGTTCCATGGATAGAGTGCGTTGGCCGCCAAAGGCTGCCTCGGCGCTCATATGAAGGTCGCACGTCAGTCCGTCAAGGGTCTTTATAAAGGCAAGTGATTTCAATGTCTTGGAAGTTTGGTAATATAATACCGCAATGCCGTTATCCGCTCGGCATCGCGTAGGTCAGGCTGGTGTGGGTCAGGTGGGCGCCTTCCGCATCGTATGCATCGCCCGTCAACATCATCAACCGCCGGCCCGGCTTAATGACTGTGGCCGTTTGGCGGATGGCCCCCCGCGGCGCGCCAGCACGCAAAAAGTTGATGTTGAGGCTTGTCGTGACGGCCATCTTCGCCCCATCGCTCAGCGACAAGAGAGCGGCATAGGCGGCTGCATCCACCAGCATCATCAAGGTGGGGCCCGACACAATGCCGCCTGGCCGCAGGTGCCGTGGCTCTGGCGCCAGCAGGAGCGTCGCATCGCCGTTTTCGGCGTGCTCGACCGTAAGGTCCTGCTCGTCGAAAACCTGCGGAAACTCCGCAATGAGATAGGCGCGTATCGCGTCCACGTTCATGGACGGCTCGGTTGACAGGAAACGGTGGGCGGGGCTTTGCTCACCCCATGGATGCAATGACGCAAGACGAACCCTTGGTGCTGGCCGAGGCGGTGGGAAAGGTCCACCGCATCGTGCTGAACCGCGGCCCGCGCCGCAACCTCCTCACGCCTGAAATGATGGCCGCCCTCTCCGCCGCCCTTGATGCGCCAGGGGCAAGTGTCATCGTCATTGCCTCTACCGGCCCCGCCTTTTGCGCAGGCCACGACATGAAGACCATGGCCGCCCACCATGGGGACGAGGACGGCGGGCGGGCCTACTTTGCAGCCCTTTTCGACCAGTGCTCACGGTTGATGCAGAAGATCGCAGAGGCACCCCAGCCGGTGGTTGCACAGGTGCACGCGACCGCCGTTGCCGCAGGCTGCCAGCTTGTGGCCGCCTGCGACCTCGCTGTTGCGGCCGACACCGTGAGGTTCGGCACCACTGGCGTCACCTTCGGCCTTTATTGCTCCACCCCTGCCGTACATCTGACGCGCACTGTCGCCCCCAAACACGCCGCCGAGATGCTGATGACCGGCGACCTCATCGACGCGCAAAAGGCCTTGGAGATTGGCCTCGTGAACCGCGTCGTGCCTGCCGAAGCGTTGAGTGAGGAGACAATGGGGCTTGCGGAAAACATTGCCGCCAAGTCCGCCGCCGTGCTCGCCATGGGCAAGAGGGCGGTGCGCGAGCAGGCGGGCTTGCCCCTTCAGGAAGCCTACGACCGTGCCTCCTGCGCCATGGTCGACAATCTGTTGCTTGAGGATGGGCGTGAGGGTCTTGCGGCGTTTGCACAAAAACGGCCGGCCGCGTGGCGCGACCGCTAGACCCCTCCCGTCGCGCCTTCTGGGACGAGCGCTACGGCAACGACCCCGCTCCCTTCGGCACCGACCCCAACGCCTTCCTGGTCGACGTGGCGCCGCGTCTTGAAATGGGCGATGCCTTCCTTGCCGCCGACGGTCAGGGCCGCAACGGTCTGTGGCTGGCACAGCAAGGCTTTCGCGTGGTCATCCAGGATTTGTCGCAGACCGCGCTCGCCCACGCCCGCCAGAACGCCGATGCCATGGGCCTGGACGTCGAACTGCGCCAGGGCGACCTGACAGTGACTGGACCTGAGGAGGGGGCCTACGATCTGGTGGCGATCATTTTCTGCCACCTTCCGCCGCCGGCAAGACGCACCGTCCACGCCCGCCTTCAAAAGGCGCTCAGGCCAGGGGGCAAGCTGGTCCTTGAGGCGTTTTCCAAACAGCAGTTGAAGATGCAACCGATCCACAATTCCGGCGGGCCGCGGTCGGAAGAGGCTTTGTTCAGTGCGGCCGACATCAGGGATGACTTTGCCGCGCTCACGCCATTGATGTGCGAGGAGGTGGAGACCGACCTCACTGAGGGTCGTTTCCACAATGGCAGGGCCGCCGTGGTGCGCGCCCTCTTCGAAAAACCTGCGACTTAGAAAGTTGGCGGCGCCATGACCCACGATCGCTACGACGAGGCGCTGATCGAGCGCATTTTGACCGACGTGAAGACCGTCGCCATGGTGGGTGCGTCGGCCAACACCGTGCGCCCGTCCTATTTCGTCCTAAAATACCTTTTGGCGAAGGGGTTTGACGTCTACCCCATCAATCCGGGCCGAGTGGGGGGCGAGATCTGCGGGCGCACCGCCTACGCGTCATTGGCAGATGTGCCCGTGCCAATCGATATGGTGGACATCTTCCGCGCTGCCGACGCTGTCCCTTCCGTCGTTGAGGAGGCCCTTGCCCTTTCGCCCCTGCCCAAGGTGATCTGGCTGCAGCTTGGCATCCGCAATGACGCGGCGGCAGCCGTGGCGGAGGCGGAAGGCATCACCGTCATCCAGAACCGCTGCCCCAAGATCGAGTATGGGCGAATTTCGGGAGAGATCGGCTGGGCGGGCGTCAACTCCCGCCGCGTGTCAGCCAAGCGTCCCAAGCTGTCGGATGGCTTCCAGCACCTGAAGTTGCGGCAGGAGTAGCGTTTAGGCGACGCCTGCGCGCAAAAGGTCGTGCATGTGGATGATGCCCACAGGACGCATGTCTTCGGTCACAAAAAGGGCGGAGATCTTGGCCGCGTTCATGGCCTCGAGGGCAGCGCCTGCGATGGCTGTGGGGGCGATGGTCTTAGGCTCCCGGCTCATGACGCTGGACACTTCCATCGACAAGATGTCTTCGCTGAGGTGACGGCGGAGGTCACCGTCGGTGACGACGCCCACAAGCTTGTCGCCCTCCACCACGCCGAGGGTACCAAAGCCCTTCTGCGTCATGTCGAGGATCGCCTCGCGCATGGGCTTGGTGGGAGGCACCAGGGGGACCTGGTCGCCCGGGTGCATCAGGTCCCGCACGAAGGCCAGACGCGCGCCGAGCCGCCCGCCAGGATGGTAAAGGTGAAAGTCCGCTTGGGTGAAGCCGCGCCGCTCGAGAAGGGCGACGGCCAACGCATCGGCAATGGCCAATTGCTCGATGGCTGATGAGGTGGGCGCAAGCCCAAGGGGGCACGCTTCCTTTGCCGTCGGCAGCACCAGCGCCACATCCGCAGCACTGCCGAGCGCTGATTTTGCCCGTGACGTGATGGCCACCACAGGCACTTTGAAGCGCTTGGCATAGGCAAGTATGGGCGCAAGCTCCTTCGTCTCGCCGGACCAGGAGAGGGCAAGCACCACATCGCTCGGCGTGACCATCCCAAGGTCGCCGTGGCTTGCTTCGGCAGGGTGGACGAATTGGGCAGGCGTTCCCGTGGACGCCAGTGTGGCGGAGACTTTGGCGCTGATGTGCCCGCTCTTTCCCATGCCCGTGACAATCACCCGGCCCTCGCAGGCTGCACAAACATCCACCGCTTTGGCGAAGGCACGGCCAAGCTGGCCGGACAGGGCCTTGCGCACGGCTGCAAGGGCTGCAGACTCAGCATCGATGGTGCGCTCGGCCGAGGCCACCATGTCGCGCTCAGCGGCATTGGGTCTTAGGTCGACAACGGGCATACTCAAACCCCTTCACAAAGGCGCGAACAGTGCTCTAGGACACCGTCGCTAGCCGCCTGCGGCTTGCAAAGCAAGGTGAGTGGAGCCTTAACGGTTTGTGTGTGAACAACAGGTGTTGCGCTTTGTACACGGGTGAATGACATGGTTCGGCTGGTTTCGAGGTGGTTAAGGGTAGGGCCGATGACGGTGGCGGCCACAATGCTGACGGCGGCCGGCGCGATGACGACATTCAGCGCGCCAGCACAGGCGGATCAATTCTCCCGCTGTGTGGCCAGCAAGTGGCCGATGGCACGCAAGATAGGCGTCACGCGCCCCATGTTCGACAAGGCGACGCGCGGCCTTAGACCCGATGGGCGCACGCTCAAGCTGGTCAATCGGCAGGCCGAGTTCGTGAAGCCGATTTGGGAGTATCTGGACACGGCAGTTTCCGCCAAGCGAATCCAGAACGGCCGGCGCATGTACAACAAGCACAAGCCAACGCTGGATCGCATTGCCGCGCGCTTCAAGGTGGACCCCGAGGTGGTGATCGCCATCTGGGGGATGGAAACCAGCTATGGCTCCTTCATGGGCGACCACAATGCTGTCCAAGCGGCCGCGACCCTCGCCTGTGCCAGCCGCCGTCGACAGAATTTCTGGTCGCAGCAATTCGTGGCCGCCATCAAGATCGCCCAGGACGGTCATGTGCCTTTGGACAAGATGAACTCGTCCTGGGGCGCTGCCATGGGCCACACCCAGTTCATCCCTACGAGCTGGAAGGCCTATGCGGCCGACTATGATGGGGACGGCAAGCGCGACATCTGGCGTTCCATCCCCGATGCGTTCGCGTCCACCGCCAACTACCTCGCCAAAGCCGGTTGGCAGTATCAACAGACCTGGGGCTACGAGGTGATCGTCCCCGCCAACTTCGACCATCGCAAGGCTGACGGGAGAAAAAAGCGCACGCTCGCCGAGTGGCAGCGTCTGGGCATCAAGCGGGCGAACGGCCAGGCGTGGCCGCGGCCGAGCGACCCTGCGTACCTCTTTTATCCCGCAGGCGCGCGCGGCCCTGCGTTCCTGATGCTGCGCAACTTCGACGTCATCAAGCGCTACAACAATGCCGACGCTTACGCGCTGGCGGTGGGGCATCTGTCGGACAGGATCATCGGTGGCGGCGACTTCAACAGGGCTTGGCCGAAGGATGAGCGGCCCTTGACGCGCGCCCAGGTGAAGGAGATGCAATCCATCCTCACCCGCCGCGGATTCTCCACAGGCGGCGTGGACGGCAAGGTGGGACCAATGACGCGCAAGGCGATTCGCGAGTTCCAGTCTGCCAAGGGGAAGGTGCCTGACGGTTTCCCGTCCACCGGTCTCCTCAACGATCTGAAGCGCCGCTAAGAGTGGTCGTCAGCGGCGGATGGCGTCCTCGATGAGGGTGCGCATCCGCTGAAGGCGCCCCATGGCGGCAACGCCGTCGGTGATGGTGGGGGCTGTGCTTTTCTCGCCCCTCAGCGCGGCGGCCACATCGGCAAGAAGGGCGTTGTAGCCCTTAAAATCCTCATTGGCGGCAGCGGTGAAGTTGGGCGTCCAGGAGAGGGTGTCGGCGCTCTCATCAAGGGTGGCTGCAAGGTCATCGGCCTTGAAGGGCGGGTCGCGGTGGTAGGTGACGTTGACCACATTGTCGACCGTGAGGCGCTTGTGGTCACCCATGATCTCTATGCGCTCCACAGGGGTGCCGCGGGACTGGAGCGTGCCCATCACCACCGTTCCCACGATGCCGCCGTCCCCTCCGAAGGAGAGGTGAAACAGGATCCTGCCAGGCGCAGGTTCACGGACGCGCACGCTCATGTCGGCCATGGTGCTCCCTGTCAGCCAGGGGACAAGGTCCATCGCATGGACGCAGTGGTGCAGATAAAAGCCTGAATAGTCGGCCGCGCCGCCGAAATAGGTGGGGGCGGTCATGTAGGTGGCGAGGATGCCTGACACGGGCCCGAAGTCCCCTTCAAGCACGTTCTTGGCGATGCGGTTGCCCGTGGAATAGCGCTTCATAAAGCCCACCAGAACGGGCCGGCCCGCCTGCTCGGCTGCCTCAGCCACCCGCTCAGCGCCTGCAAGATCGGCCGCAGGTGGCTTTTCCATGAACACCGGTAGCTCCCGCGCAAGGGCTGCGATGGCGGCAGCCTCGTGCACGGCAGGCCCGACGGCCATGGCCACCGCATCAAGGCCTTTGTGGGCGATGAGGTCGTCATGGCGCGTATAGACGGCCTTTGCCCCATAGTCGGCCGCGACGGAGGCGGCGGCGGCCTCGTCGATGTCGCACACCGCCTCAAGGCGCATGCCGTTGCGGGCAAGCTGTGGCATCAGCATGTGGCGCGCATGGCGCCCGCAGCCGATGAAGCCGAGCTTGAGGGTCAACGGGCCGCCTCCGCCAACGCCCGGTTCAGGTTGGCAAGACCGGCTTTAAGGTCAGCAGTCTCATCCTCCCTCGGAGCCCGCCAGTGGGCGATGGGAAGGGCGACGCGGTCGTCATTCCTGCGGAACGGCTCCAGCGAGATGGGGCCGCCATAGCCAATGTCAGCGAGCGCCTTGGCGATGGCAGGCCAGGGGAGATGGCCTGTTCCCACATGGCCGCGGTGGTTTTCGTTGGCCTGGAAGTGCACCAGCTTGTTCCCTGCCGCGCGGATGGCGTCGGGAATGGAGGCCTCCTCCATATTCATGTGGAAGGTGTCGAGGAGGAGGCCCAGGCGCTCGTCCCCCACAGCGTCCACCACCTCGATGGCCTGGCGGGTTGTGCACACAATGTCGGTCTCGAACCGGTTCAGCGGCTCAAGGGCAAGGGTGATGCCGGCGTCCTTCGTACAAGGGATGAGGGCGGCAAGGCCCTCCACAGTCCGCTCCCTGCGCGCCTTGATGGCCTTGTCATCGTGGGGAACAGGGGCGCGGCCGGCAAACACCAAAGGCTCGCCATAAAGGGGCCCGCCGAGGATGCAGCCGCCCATCTGATGGGTGATTTCGATGGCGCGGGCGAGATAGTCATGCCCGCCCTGGCGCGCTGCAGGGTCGTCGCTGGCGATGGAGCGCTGAAGGTTCACGCGCGCTGCCAGAACCACGGCAAGGTCGTTGTCGCGAAGGGCCCGCGAGACCTCTTTGGGGGCAAGACCGTCCTCAGGTTCTGGCACCAAAAGTTCGACGAAATCGAAGCCGAGGGCGCGGATTTTGGGGAAGAGGGAGAGGTGCTCGGCGCGGAAAGGGCGCACGAACTGCATGGATATGATGCCGATGGGGTTCGTCATCAGCCCTTCACAGCCCCGCGCGTCAGGCCGCTGATCAGCCGTCTTTGCACCAGCAGGAAAAGGATGGTCGCAGGCAGCGCGCCGACAATGCCGCCGGCGGTCAACAGCCCCCACTCCACCTCGTACTCGCCGATGAGGGTTTGGACGGCAACGGTGATGGTGCGCACGTTCCGCCCGCCGAGGGTGAGGGCATAAAGATACTCGTTCCAGGCAGTGATGAAGATGTAGATGCCGGTGGCGATGATCCCAGGCACGCACAAGGGCAGGACCACCCGCCACAGGGCGCCAAGGCGTGAGCAGCCGTCGGTCATGGCCGCCTCGTCCAAGGATTTAGGAATGCCGTTCATGTAGCTCGTCATCATCCAGACCGAGAAGGGGATCGCGATGGTGGAGTTGGCGATGATGAGGGCGAAGTGCGTGTCGAGGAGCCCAAGGACTCGAAACAGGACGAACAGCGGCAGGATGAGGAGGACGATGGGGAACATGTTGATGACGAGGAACTGCAACAACAAGAACCGCCGTCCAGGGAAGCGAAAGCGCGAGAATGCGTAGGCTGCCGTTACGCTCACCGTCAGCCCCACGACAACGGTGCCCCCCGCCACGATGAAGGAGTGCACCATGTTGTTGAAGAAGCCCACCGTGCGGAACAGGCGCACGTAATGCTCGATGGTGGCCGAAGCGATGGACGGCCCTGTGGTGAAGAGCTGGGACTGGGGCGTGATGGATGTGATGAACATCCAGATATAAGGGCCGAGTGCAAAGATGAGGATCAGCACCATCGGCAGATCCACCACCAAAATACGGCGCATGAGCGAGCGCTTGGCGACCATCATCGCTCGATCGCCTTTGCCGTCTGGCGCAAGTAGATGATGACGATGGCCATCAACAACAGCGTGAAGATGACCGCCAGCGCCGAGCCGTAGCCGAAATCAAGGTTCGAACGGGCCTTGATGAACGCGTAGAGGGGCAGCGTATAAGTAGAATAGCCAGGACCTCCGCCCGTCATCACGAAGATCACGTCGATGGAGTTGGCGACCCAGATGGTGCGCAGCAAAACCGCGGTGACGAGGACGCCTGAAATCCCCGGCAAGGTGATGTGCCAGAACTGCTGCCAGCGGCTCGCCCCGTCGATGGCGGCCGCCTCGTAGTAGCTTTGGGGGATGGACTGGAGCGCTGCCAGGATCATCACCGCAAAGAACGGAAAGCCCTGCCAGGTGAGGGTGAGGATGATGGCGTAGAGCGCCGTATCGGGGTCCGCCAGCCAAGGGACGGAGCGCGAGATCAGACCCAGCCGCAGCAAAAAGTCGTTCAAGATCCCGTAGTTGGGGTCGTAGAGCCACACCCACATCAGCGCGATGACGACGCTCGGCAGTGCCCACGGCACGATGATGAGGGCACGGGCCACAGGCCGCCAGGGGAAGGCCTGGTTGAGGATCAGCGCCGTCACCAGCCCCAGCACCATCTGCGCAGGAACGGTGAGCGCAATCCAGATCACCGTGTGCCACAGCGAGATCCAGAACACCTCATCGGTGAGCGCGGCGGCGAAATTGTCGAGCCCAATGAAGGAGATCGCATTGGGGCGGAACAGAACGTACTCGTGAAGGCTCATCCAGGCCGTCTGCAACATCGGCACAAAGATGATGGAGACGGTGACGAGCACCGCCGGTGACAACAACGCCAGCGGCAGAACGCGTCGCCCCAGCGAAAACCCGCCGCGCGCTTTTTGCGGCGGGTTCACCGTCTTGGGGCCTCGTCGTGCCCGGTTCACGGTTGCCGACCTAGGAGCAATTGGGCCAGCACCGATCAGTCGGCGAAGAGGGTGCCGATCTTCTCGTTCATCTCCTGCGGTGTGATTTCACCGATGAGCGCGCGCTGCATGTTCACAGGCCATTCCGTGTTCACAAAGTCCGACGTTGCCGGAACGCTTGGCAGAAGGCGCGCGTGGGGGAGGGAGTCGACCGTTGCCTTCACAAAGCGCGGGTCGTGACCGTCCCAAGCTTCTGAATCGGACTTGGTGACGGGAAGTTGGCCCGTTGCGGAGTTGAAGGTGGCGTTGTGGCCAGCGCTCGACAGGAAGGAGATCCACTTCCACGCCGCATCCTTGTTTTCCGCCGAGGAGAAGACGGCGGTGGATTCATCGCCAAAGGCCGTCCAGTGGCCGCCGCCGCATTCGGGCACGGGGGCCGCATCGACGTTTTCGCCAAGGGCGTCCACCATGCCGGCTGAGGAGCCGATGTGGTGGATGGTCATGGCCGTGCGGCCGGCTTTGAAGGCGCCAATGATTTCCTGAAAGCCGTCATTGGGTGCCGACGGGGGGAAGACGCCGTCCTCACGGAAAAGATCGACCACGAACCTTGTACCCTCGGTGGCCGCGTCAGAGTTCATGCCGCCCTCAAGGTCCGCCCCTTCGCGGCTCAAGGTGAAGGTGGCCCAGTGGTCATGCCCGCCTTTGGCGCCGCGGAAGCCGAAGCCATAGACGTCGGCCTCGCCGTCACCATCGAGGTCCCGTGTCAACGCCTTCGCCGCATCGCGAAACTCTGTGCAGGTGGTGGGAACGGTAAGACCCAGCTCTTCAAACATGTCCGGCCGGTAGTAAAGGTAAAGCACGACGTACTGGACGGGCAGGTAATAGTTTTCGCCATCGGCGGCCTTGGTGAGATCGAGGAGGCCATCCTGCAGGTCGGCTTTACCCTCCCAGCCTTCGATGCGGCCGGTGATGGGCTCAAGGGCCCCCATTTCCACAAGGCGGGGCTGAGCGAACAGTTTCACCATGGCCGCATCGGGCGCATTGCCACCGACGATCGCGGTATAAAGGTTGTCGTAGTAGCTGTTCCAGGGGATGTTCTCGGCCTCGATCGTGATGCCGGGATTTTCCGCCTCGAATGCTTCCACAAGCTCCGACATGGGGTTGTCGGCATTGTCGAAGTGGTACCAGAAGCGCACCGTCTCGTCGGCCACAGCGCTAGTGGCAACAAGGGCGGCCAGGCTGGCGGCGGTGCCGATCACCGTCAAGAACGTCCTCATGGGTGTCTCCATCCTTTGGTTTTTGTAGGGTTAGGCGATGCGCCGGAACGCCTGTCCGGCTTCGGTCAAAGCCTCGCGGGCTTCGGGGAGCTCGCGGCTCATCTTCATGAAGCCGTGGATGACGCCTTCGTAGACGGTGAGCACGTCGCGGCGGCCAAGCGCGATCAGTCGCGCATGAAGGCGCTCCGATTCAGAGCGCAAAGGGTCGAGCCCTGCAGCATTCATGTAAAGCGGCGGCAACGCGAGGAGCGCCCTGTCATCGGCCCTCATAGGGCTGACGAGGGGGCTCTCGCGGGTCTCGCCAAGGGCATACCAGTCCCAATAGCGCATCATTTTCGCGCGGGTGAGGCCGGGGGCTTCAGCAAAGGCGATGTGGGACGGGCTGTCAAAGTCAGGCGCATAAACGCCGTAAAACAAAAGACCCATGGCCGGCAGATGTCGCCTACCGGCCTCATGCAACATCACCGCAAGGGCAAGGTTGGCGCCGGCGCTGTCGCCAGCGATTCCCAGCGTGCGTCCTGTTGTGTGCTCAGACACTGCAAAAGCGCGCCAGGCGGCAACGCAGTCCTCAAGGCCTGCGGGGAAAGGGTTTTCCGGAGCGAGTCGATAGGCCACCATGATGACGGGCGCGGCGGCTTCGATCGCCAGCTTCCTTGCGATGGTCTCGTGGGTGGAAAGGCCGCCAAAGGCCCAACCGCCGCCGTGGATGTAAAGGATTGCACCGTTCCCCTCATCGTTGTGGGGAATGAGGATGCGCACCTCGCGGCCGCCGAGGGTGCTGTCCTCTGCCGTCGCCATCTCGGGCTTGGGCTCGATCCAGCGTCTGGCGTCTGCCTCTGCAAGAGCGCGGCCGTCCTCAGGCGGCAGGGTCGTGGGGTCCGGCATGCCGGCATCTTCCACCGCAAGGCGGTCGATGATGGTCTGCATGGCTGGGGTCGGTGTTTGGTTCATGGGGTGGGTCCCATTGGTTCTTGCGTCTCGAAGATGCTGGGACCCATATCCACGATCGTGGCGATGTGGTGGGACAGCGCCGCCCGCAAAGCCTCACCGTCGCCTGCCGCCAAGGCGTCAAGAATGACGGCGTGGCGCTCTGCGGTTTCGGCAAGGGCGCGATTGGGCGCAGAGTTCAAGATCTTGTAGCGGTGATTGTGGATCAGGCAGCGACCGAGGATCGGCGCGACGGCAGGCAGGTCCGCGGCGGCAAATAACGTCGTGTGAAAGTCCCGATCGTGGACGGAAAGGACGTATTCGTCCTCGTCGGTTGCCGCTTGGCGCATCTTGTCAAACGCGCCAGTGAGCGCGGCGTGGACAGTCTTGTCATAGCGCTCCAACGCGCGGGGGACGGCGCGGCATTCAATGTCGTGGCGGATGCGCAAAAGCTCGCGCGCGTCATGGGCGTTGCAGTCGGCCACCATGGTGCCGCGATGACCTTTGCGCAGGACGAGGCCTTCTTCCTGCAGTTTCAAAAGCGCCTCGCGAACCGTGCTTTGACTGCATTGGAAACGCGCGGCAATCTCAAGTTCAGGCAGGAGATCGCGGGGGGCGAGGCGGCCCAGCATGATGTCGCGCTGAAGCTCTGCGAACACCACGAGGCTGCGCCGTGCGTTACGCACCTTGGGCAGGGCGCCAGGCGGGTGGATGGGGGCCTCGAGGCGGTCTTTCAGCATGGCGTGCGGCGCGTACGCTCCTTGCCTCAGCTTATCGTTATCGTTATCGATAAAGCGACAGGCGCGTCAGCGCAAGACCGTTCAGCAAGGGGCGAGAATGGCCAGCATCCGTCTTTCCAACATCGTGAAGGATTACGGCACCGTGCGCGCCGTCAACGGTGTGGACCTTGTGGTGGAGGACGGAGCGTTCGTCGCTTTCGTCGGCCCGTCCGGCTGCGGCAAGTCCACCTTGCTCAGAATGATTGCGGGTCTTGAAGAGATTACCGCTGGCGACTTGTTTATCGGCGAAGAGCGGGTCAACACCATCGAGCCGCGCTGGCGGGATGTGGCAATGGTCTTCCAAGACTATGCGCTCTACCCGCACATGACGATTGCGCAAAACATCGGCTTCGGCTTGAAAATGCGCGGCATGAGCCGGCAGGAGCGGCAAAAGCACGTCGAGCGGGCGGCTGACATCTTGCAGATCGGTGATTTGTTGGACCGCCGGCCGGGCCAGCTCTCAGGCGGTCAACGCCAGCGCGTTGCCATGGGCCGTGCGATCGTGCGCGACCCGACGGTATTCTTGTTCGACGAGCCGCTGTCGAACCTTGATGCCAAGCTGCGGGTGGAAATGCGCACGCAGATAAAACGCCTCCACGCACTGCTCGGGACCACCACCATCTACGTCACCCACGATCAGGTGGAGGCGATGACGTTGGCAGACAGCGTCGTCATCTTGCGGGCCGGTGAGATTGTCCAGAGCGGGCCACCCACCACGCTCTACAACGAACCAAATTGCCGTTTCGTCGCCGAGTTCATCGGTTCGCCGCAGATGAACATCTTGAACGGCCGCGTGGACCGCTCGGGCGGCGAGGCATTGGTGCGGCTCGGCCGCGCCTCCATCCCCGCAGATGGCATAGCGCTCCCCGATGGTGCACCTGTGGACGTTGGCATTCGCCCAGAGCATCTCAGCGTGGTGGAGGCTTCTCAGTCGACCCTTTCCCCCATCCTCGACGTGGTGGAGCCGCTCGGCTCGGACACCATGGCCATCTGCTTGTTGGAGGGGCAGGAGCTTACCGCCCGCCTCTCCCCCGAACTCGACCTGAGGCCGAAAGACGAACTTCCCTTGGCCTTCCGCCCAGAGCACGCTCATCTCTTCGACCCGGAAAGCGGGGCAAAACTCACCCCCCACATGTGAAGGCGGGAGCCAAGCACTCTTGCAGGAGCGCCCCAGCACAAACTCTCAACGAACCTCCCATCACCTTCCTTCGGTGATATGAAGACCGCCCGTCCACGAAGGCCCGCTGCTGCGGTCTTTCGCGTTTTTTGAAGCTGAACTGCGAAACACTGCAGTTCGGAGGAGCCGACACCGTCAGGTCCCCTCCGCGGGAGACTGGACACAAGGCGGGAGAGGCTTCGCACGGCCGCCTTCAGCCGCTCAACCAGGGAAGGCCGCAGACTTATCCCCCATCTCACCCGCGCCACTAATCTTGCGGGCGGAGCGCGATTGTGGCGCGGTCGATACGTGGGGCGGTGGGGCGGCTATGAGCAAGGCAAGTGGGCCGTTGGTGCGGCACCGGTTCACGGGTCTGCGCGGGCAACCTGTCACCTTGCGTGCGGCTTTGCTGCGGGCGCCCAGACATGGACCCGGCAGAAAGGACGCCAGACCAATATGAGCAACGCCTTCCAATCCTACGCGCCAGGCTACAATGCCACAGGCCTTCATATGTATGACGTGACACCCGACGATGGGGCCGACCTTCCCTTCGGTGGCGCGCGGGCCGTGCGCATCAACACCGGCGGGACGCTGACTTTCACATCGCTTCTGGGCAACACCGAAACGGTGGATGTGTACGATGGTGAGGTGATCACCTGCGCGCTGAAGCGCATCTTCGCCACAGGCACCACGGCAACGGGCATCCGCGCCTACGTGTGAGGGTGACGGGCCGTCCGCGGAGCGTGCGGGCGGCCTATTCCAACAGGCGCAGGGAGAAGAGGGCGAATCCCTCGGACATGGAAATCAGCGCCAGCATGGCCACCATGATGGCGACGAACGGCAACGTCCCCCGGAACACCTGCACGATGGACGTGTTGGAGATGGAAGAGATCACGAACAGGTTCATCCCGATGGGCGGCGTGATCACCGCAAGCTCCATGTTGAGGATCATGATGATGGCAAAGTGGACCGGGTCGATCCCCAATTCCTGAAGCATCGGCAGGAAAATGGGCAGCGTGATCAAGATGACCGAGATGATTTCCAGGAAGCAGCCCAAGAGCAGCAGAAGACCGTTCACCATCAACAGGAAGAGGAGCGTCGTCACCCCCACATGTCCCATGAAGGTGGCGAACTCGTTGGGGATGCGGTTCTGGGTGATGATGTAGCCGAACACCGATGTGGCGGCCATGATGAGGAGGATCGCCGCAGCAAGCCGGCCCGAGTCGGCCACCATGCGCCACATGGCAGGCATATCGGGGTCGCGGTAAAGGGTGAGCGACAGGGTTGCCGCATAGGCCACCGCCACCGCCGCCGCCTGGCCGGGGGTGAAGAGCCCGCTGTAGATTCCGCCGAGGATCAGGACAGGCAGCGCCACAACAGGCAGTGCACGCAAGAGCACCTTGGCAAGGGCGCGGCCTTTGGGGCGGGTGGCAACGGTCCGTGCGGCGATCCCGGGGTCGCGCACCTTGTCGCCAATCACCGCCACATACACGCAAAAAGCGCCCGCAAGGCACAAGCCCGGCCCAATGGCGGCAAGGAAGACGGACGCGACGGAGATTTCCGCCACCGTTGCATAGATGATGAGTGGCACCGACGGCGGAATCATGATGCCAAGCCCACCACCGGCCGCCACCAGCCCCACGGAAAACCGCCTGTCGTAACCAGCTTCGATGAGCTTGGGGATCATCACGCGCCCGATGGCGAGCGCGGTTGCGACGGACGAGCCGCTGATGGCGCTAAAAATGATGGTGGAGATCATCGTCACCAGTGCGAGCCCACCGCGCAGGAACCCGAAGAGGGCATCGGCCGCTGCGACCAGATCGTCCGTCGCGCGTGAGCGACCGAGGATGTCGGCAGCGAGGATGAAGAAGGGGATCGACAACAGTTCGGTTTTGTTCAGGAACCAGAACATGTTGGAGGGGGCGATGGAGGGATCGCCGCCCGTGATGACGAAGTAAATGACCGAAACCACCAGCAGCGCGAACGCGATCGGCAGCCCTGTGAGCAGCACAGGGAACAACAGCGCAACCACGATGAACAGGACGGTGGTGTCGTCCATCAAACCGCCCCTTGCCTGCGCGCGGCAGCCGTGCCGCCCATCAGTGGGCGCTTTCCAGGTTGATGACGTTTTCTGGCGGAACGACGGTGCGGATGGCAGCGCGCACGGCGACGAGGAGGAAGGCGGCGGGCATCACCACCATCAGCCACCAGATCTTCACCTCAAGGGAGGAGACGGCCCGTTCATTGATGCTGTAGCTGAAGAGAACCGCATCGAGCGAATAGTAAGCAAGGATCAACGCAAGGAGAGACGTCAGAGCGTCGGCGATCCTTTGCAAGATGCGTGCGTAACGCTCAGGCAGCACATGCATCAAAATGTCGATGCGGATGTTGGTGCGGGTGCGGTCCGCCGCCGCCATCCCGATGAAGATCATCCATAGCACGAGGTAGACGGCGATCTCCTCCAACGAATTGTAGGAGACGTTGATGAGGTTGCGCGCAGCAATCAGCACAAAGGAGATGAAGGCCGCAACGCCAAGGGTGAGGAAAAGCGCGATGTTTTCAAGCGTTGCCGCCACCTCGCCCAGTGTCTTGAGGGCAGAGCGCATCAGCCCGCCGCCCCCACGCGTGCATTCGCGCGCGTCACAGCGCACGAGAGGACCGGAGGCGCGTGCCGCACGGGGCCTTTATGGCTGTCGGCAGCGCCCACGGCCAACACCAGCGTTACTGCGCCATCTCGATCAAGGCTTGGAGTTCGGGGCCTTGCTCGGAATAAACCGGGCCGACGGCTTCGACCCAGGCCTCCCTGTCGCCTTCGTCAAGAGCAAGGACGGTGACGCCAGCGCTCTTCATGGCTTCCAGCGTCTTATCCACCTCAGTGGCGATTTCCTTCTGGTTCCAGGCGGTGGCAGCGTCCGCGGCCTGCAGCACAGCGTCCTGGTGCGCTTCGGAGAGGCCATCGAAAAAGCGATCGTTGATGGCGAAGATGTAGCCGCCGAACGCAAGGTCGACGACGGTCATGGTGCTCAAGACCTCCGTCAGCTTCAGGCTTTGGGCAAAGCTTGGGGTGGTAATGGCCCCATCGACGGTGTTGTTTTGCAGCGCCACGTACAATTCGCTGCCGGGGATGACCGTTGCCACCGCGCCAAGGTTGGTGAGGGTGGATTCAAGCAACGCGGACGGATAGGTGCGGATCTTCAGCCCGTCCAACTCGCCAAGGTTGGTGACTTCCGTCCCCGTGGTGAAGAGGTGCGTCGGCGTCTCGTACCAGAACGCAAGGGGCTTCAGGCCAACGGCATTCAGTTCTTCAGCGATGGTGTCACCGATGGGGCCGTCCCACACCTTGGCCAGGTGATCGTAGCCCGAAAACAGCATCGGCATAGTGAAAACTTTCACGCTCGGCGCCACCGATTCGTAGTAGCTGATGAAAGGGACGATGGCCTCCGTCTGCCCGCGAATGGCAGCGTTCACCTCCTGCCGTGAGGGGATGAGAGAGGAGTTGGGGAAGGTCTCCACCGTCATCTCGCCGTTTGTGAGCTTGGTCAGCTCCTCGGCGAAGACGGCGGCCGTGCGCGCCTTCAGGTGGGTGTCTGAGGTCTCGTAGGCGAGGCGGATGGTCTGTGCCGATGCGGTGCCTGCGAGGGCAACCCCAAGGAGCGCTGCCGCGCCGAAGCGCAGAATTGTGTTCGTCATGGTCGTGTTCCCTCGTTCTTTTTTCCGGTGGGTTCTCATTTGTCGTCAGACCGTTGCGGCCTCACGTTGGCGGGTGCGGCCGGTGGAGGCCGCAGAGCTTGTGGTGAGGACAAGTTCGCCGTGCTGCCCAACGGTCAGCGACCAGTGGGCAGGTACGAAGGTGGTCGAGCTCATCTCCTCCACCACCACAGGCCCTGCGATGGTGGTGCCCGCAGGCAGCACATCGCGTGCCATCACAGGGCACGGCCGTGTGCCCTCGTGGGTGGTGACGGCGCGCTGACCCGTCGGCTTGGGGACATCGCCGGGCGCACGGTCTGGCAACGGCGGTGGTGTGGTGGTGAGCGCTGCCACAAGGCGCAGGTTCACAATCTCGACGGTCCTGTCGGGGTCGAGCCTTGCAAACTGGCGCTCGAACTCTTCCTCGAAAGGACCGGCGATGGTGTCGACGCGCTCAAGGCTCGCCACGATGGTCAACTCGTGGGATTGGCCTTGGTAGCGACAGTCCACTTCATGGCGCAGAACCACCCTGTTGGGGTCGTGGCCCTCTGCGATGAAGGCTTGCCGCAAGTCGGTGCCAATCTCCTCAGCAAGGGTCTGGAGTTTGGCGGGGGCGTCATCATCTAGGGGGAGCAGCACCGTCACCTGCCGCTCCTTGAAGGGCGCTGCACAAAACCCGCCGAACGCTGAGAAGGCACCTGGCAGCGGTGGAATGACCACCTCCGGGATGCCAAGGTCGTCGGCGATGGCGCAGGCGTGCAAGGGGCCTGCGCCGCCGAAGGGCATCAACGCCAGCTCGCGCGGGTCGTAGCCGCGGGCGATGGAGATCTCGTGGATTGCCGTTGCCATTTTGGTGACGGCAATGTCGAGGATGCCGAGCGCCATCTCCTCCACCGAAAGCCCTGCCGTCTCGGCAAGGGTGCCGACGGCCGAGCGCGCAGCGTCCGCATCGATGGTGAGGCTTCCGCCAAGGGATTGGCCGGCCCCGATCCGGCCAAGCACAACGTTGGCATCGGTGACGGTGGCGGCGGTTCCGCCATGGCCGTAGGCGGCAGGACCTGGCCGCGCGCCTGCGCTCTGGGGGCCGACAAAGAGCCCGCCCCCTTCATCGAGGACGGCAATGGAGCCGCCGCCCGCGCCAATCGTATGAATGTCGAGCTGTGGGACTTTGACGAGGAGGCCTTCAAGAATGCTCTCGCGCTTTACCGGCCAGGCGCCGTCGGCCACCAGCGCCACATCGCTGGACGTGCCGCCCATATCGTAGGTGACGAAGCTCGACCGGCCGATCTGCTCGGCCACATAATGGGCCGCGGCGACCCCGCCTGCAGGGCCCGACAACACCGTGCGCACGGGCCGCGCCGCCACGTCCGCCTCGTTCAACAGCCCGCCGTTGGAAGCGGTTGTGTAGAACGCACCGCCATAGTTCGACGCCTTCAGCGCTGTGACAAGGCGCTCCGTGTAAGAGGCGACCAGCGGTTGAAGGTAGGCGTTGATGACGGTGGTGGAGAAGCGCTCATACTCGCGGATCTCGTTCAGCACCTCATGGCTGACGGACACGTGGGTGAAGTGGCGGCGGAAGATCTCGGCCGCACGCGCTTCGTGGACTGGGTTGGCGTAGGCGTTCAAGAAACCGATGGCAACGCTCTCAAAACCTTCGCCCGCAAGGCGGTCGGCAAGACGCTCTGTGGCGGCTTCGTCCAAAGGGGTTTCGACAGCGCCGTCAGCGTTGATGCGCTCGTTGACGGTGTGGCGATCGCGCCGGCGCACCAAAGGGGGCGTGCGCTCAAAATAGGGGTCGTAGAGCGTGTTGGGCGTCAGCCGCGTTGTGCGGCCAAGCTCGATCACGTCGCGAAAGCCTTCGGTGGTGACCATGGCCGTCTTCGCGCCACGCCGTTCCAAGAGCGCGTTGGTGGCAACGGTGGTGCCGTGGACGATCAGGTCCACTTCGCCCAAATCCACATCGGCCTTCTTCAGCGCCGCAAGGACGCCTTCGTCAGGCGCATGGCGCACGGAGGGGGATTTCACCGCCACCGTCTCGCCTGACGCCGGGTCGAAAACGGTCAGGTCGGTAAACGTTCCGCCCACATCGATGCCGACGATCCGGCCCACCTTGCCGCGGGTTCCTTCCGTCGCTGCCATCAGCTCGTGCGCGCCTTGAATGCACGGCAGGCCTTGGCAAAGGCGGCAGCGCTGTCATCGATGGCGCGGTCGTCATGGGCAAGGCTGACGAAGCGCCTATTGCCTGGCAGCACGAAGATGCCTGCGCGGATCAGCTCGGTGTCAAACGCCATCAGCGCCTTGCGGTCGGAGTTGATGACGCCGTGGTAGTTGTGCGGCTCCCGGTCGGTAAACAGCATGTGCCACATGGGGCCGTGGCCGAAGCAGATGGCCGGCACGCCTTCCTCACGCAGCACCGTGGAGAAGGCTTCCCGTACGTTGTCCCCAATCTCAAACAGGCGGTCGTAGATGCCCGGCTTGGACAGTTCCTCGATGATGGCAAGACCGGCGGCGCACCCCAGCGGGTTGCCGTTCAGCGTGCCGTTCACGTAGACAAAGCCGCTGCCGCCTTTGTTGCGCGGGTCGGCCTGTTCCATGATGTCGGCACGCCCGCACACAGCGGCCAAAGGCGTACCGCCGCCGATGATCTTGCCCATGGTGCAAAGGTCGGGCGTGATGCCGAAGTAGGACTGCGCGCCGCCAAGGCCGTAGCGAAGGCCCGTTACCACCTCGTCCAAGATCATCACGATGCCACGCTCGCGGGTGATCTCTCTCAGCCCCTCAAGGAAGCCCGGTTGCGGCCAGATGATGCGCTGGATGGGTTCGACGATGATGGCCGCCACCTCATCCTTCGCCTCGTTCAGGATCTGCCGCACGGCGTCGAGGTCGTTGAACGGGGCGACGAGGGTCAGTTCGCGCACCACTTCGGGAATGCCCGCGGTGTCGGGCTGCGGCATTGGAAACTGTGAGACGGCCGACGGCGCTGTTGAAAGCTGCGCGTAGTCGTGGTGGCCGTGATAGCCGCCTTCGAACCGCAGCACCTTTTCCCGCCCCGTGAAGGCACGAGCGAGGCGAATGGCGTGGAATGTGGCTTCAGATCCAGACCCGACGAAGCGCACCTTGTCGGCACAAGGCACAAGCTCGGCGACCTTGCGGGCAAGCTCCAGCGCGTTCTCGTTCAGGTAGGCGAAGAAGTGGGAGCCGCGGGTGGCCTGCTCGGCAATGGCCTTGGCGACCGCGGGATGGGCGTGGCCCAGCACAAGGGGGCCTGAGCCGAGACAATAGTCGATGTACTCGTTGCCGCTCACATCCCAGAAGCGGGCGCCATCGCCGTGGGAGAAGACGAAACGCACGTCTTCCGCCAGGGCGTTGCCGCCGAGCGCTCCGCCGGGAAGGAGGGTGTGGGCATCCTCAAGGTCGCGCCGCTCCGCTGCGGTCAGGTGTCCGTTGCGGCCGAGGGGGGTGGCTCCTTCAGCGACGTCTGCAAGGGCGGCCATCAGTCCTGCCTTTCTTTGATGTATTCTGGCGTGCCGGTGGGGGTCGCGCGCACCTTGCAAAGGGAGCGTGAGATGCGGTCGGCCCACGTCTTGGCAATGACGAGGTCGTGGTCGGGCGCCGTTTCGGGGCGCACCCAAAAGCGCAAGACGGCACCTTTGTTGGGGACGATTTCAATCATCTGCCCAGGTGCGGTGCCCAGACGCTCGGCAAGGGCGGCCGACAGGACCGCTTCGTAAGGGGCAAGATCCTCGCTCGCCGCATGGATGGGGGCGACCGTCTCGTCAGGGGCGTCGGTCCGATAGACCGCGGCGCCGGCCTCGGTGACGATGCCGTCGTCCTTGTCGGCAGAAAGCGCATCGCCCTTGCGTTCCGACGGGTCGCCGAACCCGCCGCCGCCTGAGGAGCGCATGACCACCACGTCGCCGCGCTTTAAGGGAAAGCCGGAGATCTTGCCGCGGAAGGCTGAGGGTTCCACAGGTTTGCCGTCGCGGCGCACATTGGTGTGGTTGCCTGCGCCAGAGCGGCCGCCATTGACGCCTGCGGGCCACACGAAATTGCGGTCCGACAGGAGGGAGAGGCGCGCCTCGTCGGTCATCACCTCCACTTCGCGCACGAGGCCCATACCGCCGCGCCAACGCCCCGCGCCGCCGCTGTCGGGCCGCAGTTCGTTGCGACGTAGTTTCAACGGAAACACGGTCTCCACCACCTCGGCGGACTGGATGGAGACGTTTTCCCCTTCATTGAAGGCGCGCACCGCAGGGTTGCCGTCGTGCCCATCAAAGCCGCCTGTGCCGCCGGAAGGGTATTCGTAGAAGATGAAAGGCCGGCCGCGATCGTCCCGTCCGCCGATATACGTGTGGTTTGACGTGCCGCGCACGTCCCCGGTCATCTTATCGGGCACGAGGGAGGAGAGGGCCGACATCACCGCCGCATCAGAAGCAAAGCGCACCTCATTAAGGCCGCCACAGGGCGCCGGCCAAGCGGCGTGGACGATGGTGCCTTCAGGCGCATCCACGGTGATGGGGCGCATGGTCCCGTCGTTGATGAGGCCCGCCGGATCCAAAAAGCTCTTTAGGATCGTCAGGATGCTCGTGGCGGCAATGGCCGGTCCCGCGTTGAGGGGGGCTGCCACCTGGGGGGAGGTGCCTTTGAAGTCGGCATGGATGGTGTCGCCCTTGACCGTCATCGCCACATGGACGCTGAGCGGGAAGAGGGCTGGGTCGTTGCCGTCAAGGTAGCCGACGCCGTGATAGGTGCCGTCTGCAAGGTCGGCAATGCGTGCCTTCATGCGCGTTTCGGAGGTGTTGAGCATCCCGTCGATGGCAGCATTCGCCGTGGCAAGGCCGTACTTGCCGTAAAGACCGTCAAGCCGGGACTCGGCCACCCGGCAGGTGCCGAGCACCACGCGGAAGTCGGCCATGGCCTCATCGCTCACCCGCACATTGTCGCGGATGATGTTGAGGATGGGCCCGCCGCCCGCCTTGTCGGCCCGCACGCAATCAAGCCGCAAACCTTCCTGCAAAATCTCCGCTGCATTGCCCGACAGGCTGCCGGGGGTCATGCCGCCAATGTCGGCCCAGTGGCTGCGCACCACCACGAACATGGTCAGCCGCCCCTCGCGGAAAACAGGCCAGATGACCGCCACGTCATTGAGATGCGTGCCGCCTGTGTAAGGGTCGTTGTGCAGGAAGATGTCGTCAGGACCGATGGTGGTCCCCTCCTGCTCCAGCCGTCGCAGAAGGTGTTGGACGGTCCACGCCACGGGGATGACGTGGAAGGGGTGGTCCTCGCTGGACTGGGCCACGAGCCGACCTTTGCCGTCCAGCATGGCGCAGGAGAAGTCGAACCCCTCATAAATGATGGAGGAGTAGGAGGAGCGGATCATCAGGCCGCGCATCTCGCGCACGATGGAGCTCAGCCCCTCGCGCAAGACGCCTTGGGTGATGAGGTCGGCCTCCGCGTCAGCCATTGTCGCCCTCGGCGCGGTCATTGAAGGTTCCGGCAAGTTCGTCTCTGGAGTTGACGATCAGCGCCCGCGTGGTCCGCTCGGCCGCATCGCAATCGCGGGCGGCAATGGTGGCGACGATGGCGCGGTTGCCGTCGATGGATTTGGCGATGAGGTTGTGCCGTCGCTCGAACGCCACGAAACGGTAGCGCCGCGCCTGCTTCTCGATAATGGCGAGGAGGCGCTGCAAGGTGGCGTTGCCGCTGGCAAGGTAGATGGCGTTGGAGAGCGCCAGGTTGGCGCGGAAAAAGGCGCGCACATCGTCAGCCTTGGCCGCGTCCTGCATGTCGTCAAGGGCGCGGTTCATGGTGTCGAGGTCGCTTTGGGCCCGGTTGGCGGCCGCTTCCGCCGCCGCCTGGCCTTCCAAGGACAGGCGCACGGCGTAGATCTCAAAAAAGTCCTGGCGGGACAGGAAAGGGACGCTGACGCCGCGGCGGGGCAGGCGCGTCACAAGCCCATCGCGCACGAGGCTGTCGAACGCCTCGCGCACAGGCGAACGGCTGACGCCATAGCGCGCCGACACATCCTCCTCGCGAAGGCGCGTGCCTTCCTCCACATCACCGTACACGATGGCCCACTCAAGGTGGACCGTCACTTCATCGGCGATGCGCTTGGGGACCTCAAAGTCGAGCGGGTGGGAAGCCCCCATTCACACCTCGACCTTGTAGCTGAGCTGCTGTTCGTCCCCGACCGCGCCCATTAAGCCCCAGGCGTGGCGCGGGATTTCGTAGATGATGACGTCAAGATCCACCCGCTCGCAGCCGATCACCGGCGGCACGCGCTCGTAAAAGAGGCGGATCATGGCGCGCTTGGTTTCTTCGGTGCGGCCTTCGAAGGTGGTGATCTCCACGATGGTGTAGCGCTCCGTCCGCTCGTGGGCGGGGTAGATGAAGTCCTCGCGGTCCATCAGAAAAAAGCGCTGGAGGCGGCGCTCTGACGGGAACTTCAGCCCGTCGGAGATGCAGCTATTGATGACGTCCGAGACCTCGCGACGGATGGGGCCCAGAACGTCGCGCAGCCCGTACACCTTCACCTGTGGCACTGTGGAGCCCTTTCTTGTATCCTGGATATTGGATACAAAACACAAGCGGTCCGATGCAAGCGCTTTTGCGCGCCATTGCTCCCCGGGTTTGCCGAAGCTGCCCTGGCAGGTCGTTAGAGCGTGGGTGTGGTGGTGGCCTGGAACGCGGCGCGGATCTGGCCCTTCAGCCAATGAAGGCCGTGGTCGTGCCGGCGGCGGATGCTCTCATACATGCGCCACACGAAAGGGCCGTGGGGGAATGGCAAAGGGTGGATGGCGTGGCGGTCGGTGAGGATTTTCGCCGCGAAACGATGGGGCAGGACGGTGACAAGGTCGCTTCCGGCAATCACAGGCGGCACCGTCAACCAGTGCGGGACGGTCAGAACCACCTGGCGCGTGAGACCGCGCGCGGCCAAGACCTCATCCAAGAACCTGCGGTCGGAGGGGTGGATGGCTACCTTGAGGTGCGGCAGCGCCAACAGCGCCTCAAGGCTATCGGCAGGCATTCGCGGGTGATCACGCCTTGTGAAGGCCACCATGTGGTCCTCCACGAGGTCGGAGCCGACAATGCCTTCTTCCTCTTTGATGCCGAAGGACAGGGCAATGTCGATGGCCCCATCCCTCAGGCCCGTCTGCGTGTCGGCCGGCGAACTGTGCATGATGGCAAGGGAGACGCCGGGCGCATCCTTGCGCAGGGTGGCCATCAACTCAGGCAAGGCGAGTTCGCACAAAAGGTCCGACGCGCGCACTGTGAAGTGGCGGGTCGACGTGGCGGCATCGAACGGCTGGGTGGTGGTGACGATCTCCTTGATGTCGGAGAGGACGGCCGCAACATCGCCGGACAGCTGAATCGCCCGCGAGGTCGGTTGCAGGCCGCCGCTGCCGCGCACGAACAGCGGGTCGTCGAACATGGTTCTGAGCCTGCCGAGAGCATGGCTCACCGCTGGCTGGCTCATCCCCAAACGCTGTGCTGTGCGGGTGACGGAGCGTTCGGTGGCAAGGACGTCGAACACCACAAGGAGGTTCAAATCCAGCCTACGAAGATTGCCGCTCATATCAGGTTTTTGAATATCTACATCAGACATATGAATTTGACAAATATAACTGCGTCGCCACACCTGACAGAAGACGACCGATAAAGGATACACCAATGCCTTGGCCCACCAGCACCGCCGATCCTGCCGAGATTCGAGACACCGTCGAAGTCCTGACGTTCGACCTTTACGGGACCGTCGTCGACATGCAGGGTGGACTTGTCGAGAAAGTCACACCTTACCTTTCAAGTAAAGGTTGGTCTGGCGATCCGAACCGCTTTGTCACCTGGTGGCGCCGCACCCACTTCGAAAACTCCATGATCGATGCGCTGCTTCACAGGACCCACACGCCCTATCGGGAGATCGGTCACCGCGCAGTCAAACTGACGCTGGAGCGAGCGGGAATCGACTATACCAATGCCGAGGTGCACGACCTTGTGGCGCACATTGCAAAGCTGCGCCCCTTCCCCGAGGTGCCCGCCGCGCTGGAACGTCTGGGCCGGCATTTCAAACTGGTGATCTTGTCGAACGGTGACCCCGATCTTCTGGAAGAGGCCAAGTCCTACGTGAACTTCCCCTTCGATTCGTGGATTTCCATCGCCACGTCGAACTATTTCAAGCCCCATGCGCAGAGCTACATCCGCGCCTCCGAGATTTTGGGTACGCCGATCCACCGCATCATGCATGTGGCAAACCACGCCTTCGATTGCACCGGTGCCAAAGCGCAAGGAATGCGGGCCGGCTACATCAACCGCCGCAATCGCCCTTATGAGGACATTCCCCACAAGCCCGACCTTGTGGTGGAGACCATGACCGAGCTTGCCGACGTCCTGAAGGCATGAGCGAAGGAGGCGGCCCCGGCCCTGCGCCCCTTGCGGGGGTGCGGGTTCTCGACCTCAGCCGCGTGGTGTCCGGTCCGTTCTGCACCATGCAGCTCGGCGACCTTGGCGCCGACATCATCAAGGTGGAAGAGCCGACGCGCGGCGATGACAGCCGCGCGTTCGGTCCACCCTTCCAGGGCGGGGAGAGTGCCTACTTCCTCTCCGTCAACCGCAACAAGAAGAGCCTCGCCCTCGACCTGAAGCACCCGAAGGCGGGCGAGGTGGTGCGCCGCCTCGTGGAAGGCTCAGACGTGCTGGTGGAGAATTTTCGCCCAGGCACGGCCGAACGCCTCGGCATCGGCTACGACGCCCTAAAGGCCATCAACCCCGCCTTGATCTACTGCGCCATCTCAGGCTTCGGCAGGACCGGGCCGGAGCGCGACAGGCCGGGCTACGACCTTATCCTCCAGGGGGAGGCGGGCATCATGGATCTGACGGGCGAGCCGGACGGTCCTCCCACCAAGATCGGCGCGCCCGTTGCCGACCTCGTCAGCGGTCTTTACGCCGCCCAAGGGGTCCTAGCCGCGCTGCGTGCGCGTGAGGTGACGGGGCTCGGACAAAGGGTGGATGTGGCCATGCTCGACGCTGTCGCCTCCGTCCTCACTTACAACGCGGGCGAGTATTTTGCCACCGGCGTCAGCCCCACGCGGCGCGGCAACCAGCACCCCAGCATTGCCCCTTACGCCCCTTTCGAGGCGAGCGACGGGTGGATCAATCTTGGCATTGCCAACGATGCCATCTGGGAGCGGTTTTGCCGCTCCGTCGGCCGCGAAGAGCTGTTGGATGACGCGCGCTTCAAGACCGCGCCTGACAGGGTGACGAACCGCACCGCCGTCAACGCCCTCGTCGCCGACATCATCGCAACGCGCCCCCGCCGCGCCTGGGTGGAGCTGTTAGAGCCCCGCGGCGTCCCCGTCGGTGCGCTGAACGATGTGGGTGAGGTGGTGGAGGGCCGCGGCATCACCGCGCGGGGCAAGATTGCATCCCTCGACCACCAGAGCGCAGGCACGGTGAAGGTGGTGGACACCCCCGTCGAACTCTCCGCCAGCCCCACGGGCGCCCGCACCGCCCCGCCGCGCCTTGGCGAGCACACCCGCGAGATCTTGCGCGAGGTGGCCGACTTCGACGACACCACCATCGAGGACCTTATGAGGGAGCGCGCTGTGATGGCCCCGGATTTCGACCATGGATGAAGCTGCTGCCCGCGCCGCCTTCGACAGTGCGCTTGAGCGTCACGCCCCAGGCTTCGGCACCTTCTTCCTCGCCCGCCTTCTGGACCTTGACATTGGGTATGGCGACCGGACGAGCGAGATCACCTTTCCCGTGCGCGACTTTGCCTTCAATCCCCAGGGGAGCCTTCATGGCGGGGTCATCGCCATTATCCTCGACATCGCCCAGGGCCACCTGATCCACCACGTGATGGGCGGACCTGGCGCGACGCTGGAGATGAAGCTGCAATACCTGGCGCCCGTGCGCGGGCCGACGGCGCGGGCACGGGGGGAGTTTTTGCGTCAGGGCCGCAGCATCTGCTTCACCACCGCATCCATGTATGATGGAAACAGCGATGAGCCCGCCGTCATTGCCACAGCCACATGGCGCGCGCCCCGTCCCAAGACCGACGGGTGAGAGGAGGGGCCTTGAGCGCCTTTGACGATCTGGACACTGCCGCCCTCAAAGCGCGCACCACCCCTGTCGCTCACTGGCCGCTCTACATCGACGGTGCGTATGGGGATGCGGCGAGCGGCGACACCTTCCCCACAGAAGACCCTGTGATAGGCGAGGTGTGGGCCACGGTCCCGCGCGCCGGCGCCGACGATGTGGACAGGGCCGTTGCCGCCGCAAAGGCCGCCTTCCCCGCTTGGGCCGCCCGCAAGCCCCAGGACCGCGCACGGCTGATGCTACGCCTTGCGGATCTGTTGGAAGAAAACGCCGCCGCCCTTGCCACCTTGGAGGTGCGCGACAACGGCAAGCTCTTTGCGGAGATGTTTGCCCAGGCGAACTACATTGCCGGCTGGTACCGCTACTATGCAGGGGCGGCCGACAAGCTGCACGGAGACGTCATCCCCACCGACAAGGCCGACATCGTCAATTTCACCCGGCACGAGCCGCTGGGGGTGATCGGCATGATCACGCCCTGGAATTCGCCCCTTCTTCTCCTCACCTGGAAGCTCGCCCCTGCCCTTGCCATGGGCAACACGGCGGTCATCAAGCCCTCCGAGTTCACGCCCGTCTCAACGCTCGCCTTCATGCGCCTGTTCGAGGCGGCGGGCTTTCCCAAAGGCGTCGTCAACGTCGTCACAGGGTTTGGCAAGGACGCTGGCGCGGCGCTGGTGGAGCACCCCGATGTGGCGAAGATCGCCTTCACAGGGTCCGATGAGACAGGGGCGCGGATCTACGAGGCGGCGGCACGCGGCATCAAGCACGTGTGCCTGGAGCTTGGCGGCAAGTCCCCCAACATCGTGTTCGACGATGCCGACCAGGAGGCGGCGGTGATGGGGGTCATCTCAGGCATCCTCGCTGCCTCGGGGCAGACGTGCATCGCAGGCTCACGCCTCCTCCTGCACGCCCCCATCTATGACAGTTTTCTCGACCGCCTGGTGGAGACAGCGGGTCAGGCGGTGGTGGGCGACCCGTTCCTGCCCACCACCCATGTGGGCCCTGTGGCCACGCGGCCCCAACACGCCAAGGTGCTGGACTATATCGGGATTGCTCGGTCCGAGGGCGCCGACTGCGTGCTGGGCGGCGGCAACTATGAAGGACCCGGCGCGAGCGGTGAGCAGTTCGTCGCGCCGACCATCTTCGCAGGCGTCACCAACCAGATGCGCATTGCGCGCGAAGAGGTGTTCGGCCCCGTCCTTAGCGTGTTGCGATTTGAGGACGAGGCGGAGGCCATCGCCATTGCCAACGACAGCGCCTTTGGCCTTGGGGCAGGGGTGTGGACGCGCGATATGGCCCGGGCCCTCAACGCCTCACAGGCCATTGCGGCGGGGACTGTGTGGGTCAACACCTACCGCGCGCTCAGCTACACGTCCCCCTTCGGCGGCTACAAGCGCTCGGGCCTTGGCCGGGAGGGCGGGCTTGAGGCCATGCGCGAATACACGCAGACCAAATCGGTCTGGCTATGCACCAACCCGTCGGTGGACAACCCCTTCATCATGCGATGATCGGGCGCTGTGCAACCCTTGCGACCCGATGGACAGCTTCTGCCGATCCGCTTAAGCTTTCAGCATGATACCAAATGCGGCACCGGGCCGCTGCCCGCCGAACGACCGCACCAAAACACAACACATCCAAACGGAGAGAGCTATGCCCGTGGACACAACCCGGCGTCGGACCGTGCTGGCACTTGCCAGCGTTGCCGCACTTGCAGCTGGCGCGACGGCGGTTCAGCCGGCTGCGGCCGAAACAGGCTTCATCGCCAACTCGTTCTACAATGCCGAGCACCCGCTTTCTAAGTACACCTACCTGGAGTGGGGCGAGAAGGTTGAGGAAGCCTCCGGTGGCGCGCTGAAGCCTGAGGTCTACACGGGCACGGTGCTCCTTGCCCCGCGGGCGACGTTGCAAGGCATTCGCGACAATGTGGTCCAGGTGGGCAGCCACCCTGCCGTCTACACACCGTCGGAAATGCCTGTGGCGATGGCCGTTCAGGAGCTTGGCTTCAACTTCGACGATGCGCTCGCCGTGCTTCTGGCCGTCACCGACTGGTCCATGACCAACCAGACACAGCTCGACGAGTGGAAGACCAACGAGATCGTCTATCTCGGCGGCTACGCAACGCCCCCTTACCTTCTGTTCTGCCGCGAGCCCGTGACCAACCTTGAAGAGATCAAGGGCAAGCGCCTTCGCACCGCGGGCTCCACGGTCTCGCAATGGGTGGAAGAGGTTGGCGGCATCCCCGTCAACGTGCCGTCGTCCGAAATGTACTCAGGCCTTGACCGCGGCACGCTGGACTGCGCCACCAATGCGGGGTCAGACCTCATTGACCGCTCGCTCTGGGAGGTGGCGCCGCACACCACGGTCCTGTCGACCGGCATGTACTATTCCGGCCCCAAGTGGGGCTACAACACCGACTTCTGGGCCTCCCTTTCGCCCGAAGAGCGCAAGACCCTCATGGATGTGACGGCCGACGCCGTCGCCCGCCTCGGCGTCAACTACACCAAGCGCGCCAACGACGCCTTGAAAGAGGCAGCCGAGAAAGGCAACACCATCCACGAGCCTGCCGAGGACCTGATGGCCTCCGTGGAAGCTTTCCGCGAAAAGTCCCTTGCCGACGTCTATAAGGCCGCTGAAGAAAAGTACGGTCTCACCAACGGCCAAGAGGTGGTGGATGACTTCCGCGCTGCCGTCGACCGCTGGACCACCCTTCTTGAGGGGATCGACCGCACCGACGAAGCCGCCGTCGCAGAGCTCGTCAAGACAGAGATCTACGATAAGCTGGACCCTGAAACCTACGGTGTGAACTGACGGTCGCCGGACCGGCACCGAACGCTGAGTGACCGCCGTGTTCGGCGCATTGGCGTGGACCTCTAAGACGCTCGATCGCGCCCTTCTTGCGATCGCGTGTCTGTTTTTGGTGGTGATGGCCTTGCACATCACCGCCGACGTTGTGGCCCGCGCCTTCAATCAACAGGTGGTGGGGACGCTAGAGACGGTGTCCTACTACCACATGGTGATCGCCGTCCTTCTGCCGCTCGCCTTTGTCGAGCGCACCCATGAAAACATCCGCGTGGACGCGTTCGCCCAGCTCCTGCCGAGTTGGGCGCAGCTGGGGCTTTACGTGCTTGCCTGTGTGATCGGGCTGTTTTTCTTCGGGGCGCTGGCGTGGCAGAGCGCGCTCGACGCCTACCAGTCCACCGTTCGGCAGGAGACCATCATGTCGAACTTTCTGTTCTACATCTGGCCGAGCCGTTGGGCGCTTCCCATCGCCTTTGCGGCCACGTGCCTTGCCACCTTCGTCAACCTTCTTAAAGCCTTGGCGGAACGTCGTGCGCTCTAGACGGCGGGGTGACGGCGCATGAGCAATTTCGAGATCGGCGTCGGCGGCATTGCCGTAGCGCTCTTTTTGGTCGCGATCCGCGTTCCGATCGGGATTGCCCTTGGTTCGGTCTCCATTGTCGGGATCGGGGTGATGACGAGCCCCCGCGTTGCCTGGGGCATGATTTCCGCAACGCCGTTCGACTTTGTGGGTCAGTGGGAGCTGACGGCAGCGCCCATGTTCCTGCTGATGGGCTACATCTGCACCACCACGAACCTGACGCAGGGGCTTTTTCACGCGATCCGCTTGTTTCTGTGGCGCCTTCCCGGTGGACTTGCCGTCTCAAGCGTCGGTGCGTGCGCCTTCTTTGCCGCCGCCTCGGGGTCGAGTGTTGCAACGGCCGCCGCCCTGTCGCGCATTGCCGTCCCCGAAATGCTGCGCCGCGGCTACGACAAGGGGCTTGCCACAGGCACCATTGCCGCCTCAGGCACCCTCGGTTCCTTGATCCCGCCCAGCGTGCTTCTTGTCCTGTACGGGGTCTACGCGCAGGTCTCCGTCGGCCAGCTCTTCATGGCGGGCTTCATTCCAGGCGTCTTGTCGGCGCTGATTTATGCCGCGATGATTATGGTGCGGGTGAAGGTGAACCCTGCCCTTGCCGGCGCCGATGACATCCGCCCCTCCTGGGCTGACAGGTTTGCCGCTCTTCGAGACGTGTGGCCGCTGCCCGTCCTCATCATCTCCGTTCTCGGCGGGATTTTCACAGGTGCGTTCTCCCCCACTGAGGCGGGCGCCGTGGGAACGGTGGTCGCGTGCTTCATTGCCGCGGTGAGGGGCTCGCTCACCTGGTCGGCCTTCCGCGAAGCGCTGACCAAAGCCGCCATCAGCACCACGGGCATCTTCATCATCCTCATAGGGTCGGTGTTTTTTACCCGCTTCCTCGCGCTGTCGCGGGTGCCTGCGGAGTTTGCCGACCTCATCTTGTCGGTGAGCGACCAGAGCTGGTGGATCCTCCTGGCGGTGGCGGTAATTTACATCGTCCTTGGCATGTTCATCGATTCCATCGGGCTCCTCCTCCTCACCCTGCCGCTGTTGTTGCCGCTGGTGGATGGGGCGGGGCTCGACCTTGTCTGGTTCGGCATCATCGTCATCAAGCTTCTTGAGATCGGCCTGGTGACGCCGCCCATCGGCCTCAACGTCTACGTCATCAAAGGGGCGCTCGGGGGACAGGTGTCGCTAACGGACGTCTTCAGAGGCGTGTCCTGGTTCGTGGCGATGGACGTGATCACGCTGATCCTCATCATCCTCGTGCCGGCCCTTGCGCTGTACCTTCCCAGCGTGATGATGCGCTGACCCCAATCCCTCGGAGACCCACGCCATGACGACGACGCTCTTTGCCAACGCCAGTGTGCTCGACACAAAGGAAGGCGCGTTGCAGGACGGGCACGTTCTCGTGCGCGAGGGGCGCATTGAAGAGGTGTCCGAGACCCCCATCACCGCCACCGCCGACCGCACCATCGATCTGAGGGGCGAGATTTTGATGCCCGGCCTGTGTGACGGCCACGTCCACGTGGTGGCCGTGACGGCGAACTTTCCGGCCCTCATCCGCATGTCGCCCTTTTACGTGATGGCCCGCGCCAAGCCGATCCTTGAACAGATGCTGATGCGTGGCTTCACCACCGTGCGCGATGGCGGCGGTGCCGATTTCGGCCTCGCCAAGGCCGTCGATGAAGGCCACCTCGTGGGCCCGCGCGTCCTCTTCTGCGGCCATGCCCTCTCCCCCACAGGCGGCCACGGGGACATGCGCTCGCCCGGCGAAACGGCCATGGACATCACCTATCAGCATGCAAGTCTCGGCCTTGTGTGCGACGGCGTGCCCGAGGTCCTGCGTGCCGCGCGCGAGGAAATCCGCCGCGGTTGCAACCACGTGAAGATCATGGCCTCGGGCGGCGTCGCCTCACCCACCGACAGGATCGATTCAGACCAGTTCACCCGCGCCGAGATCGCGGCCGCCGTGGAAGAAGCGGCCGATGCCAACCTTTACGTCATGGCCCACGCCTACAGCGCCCGCTCGGTTAATCGCTGCGTCGACCTTGGGGTGCGCACCATCGAGCATGGCAACCTCATCGATGCTGAGTGTTGTGCCAACATAGCCCGCAGCGGCGCCTACCTTGTGCCCACCTTGTCCACCTACCATGCCCTGAAGAGCGAAGGCGTCGCTGGGGGCCTGTCCGCAGACCTCCTCGGGAAGCTCGACAATGTCCTTGGCGCAGGGCTGGGCGCTGTGGAGATGGCCTACCGCGCAGGCGTCACGATGGCCTACGGCACTGACCTTCTGGGCGATATGCACCGCCATCAACTGAACGAATTCAATCTGCGCAAGGATGTGGTGAGCGCCCCGGACCTTGTCCGCGCCGCCACATGCAACGCGGCTGAAGCCTTTATGCAGGACGGCGAGTTCGGCGTTATCCAACCTGGGGCGCGGGCCGACCTCTTGGTCTCCTCCGGCAACCCGTTGGACGACATCACCGTCCTGACCCGGCCGGAGGAAAACCTCAAGGCCATTATGAAGGGCGGGGCGTTCTACAAGAACACGCTGAACTGAGTATGGTTTGAGAGGGGGTTGGGGGACGTGCAAAGCCCTCCCGCCGAGGAACAATTGTCCCGCGGAGCGAGGCGGTGTGGGTGTCGGCTCCACCCAACTGCGTTATTCCGCAGTTCGGCTTCAAAGGACACGAAAGTCCGCAACAGCGGATTTTCGTGGAACGTCAAACTTCGTCTCCCCAAAGAAACTGCGAAGGAGGTCAGTTGGGTGGTGAAGATGCGTCTTGCCACCTCAGGCGTTGGCGGCGCGGTCGACGAAGGTGGTGAGGGGGAGGGCGGGTTCGGCGCCGAGGGCAGTCGCCGCGTTGTTGGCGTGGCTGATGAGGCCGTCGTTCAAGGTGCTGGCGCCATCGCCAATGCGGGCTGTGTTACAATCCACGGTGACAGCGGCAATCCCGCGGGACTGTAGGATCGGAAGGCGGGAGATGCCCGCGCCTTCAAGGCCCACACCGGCATCGTTGTAGGCGAACACGAAAGCCTCAGCCCGACCTGCACTCTTAGGGTCGTCGCCCACAAGGCCCCCGTGGGAGGCGCTGATGACGATCGCGCCGGCATCCTCCTCTGCCCGCACCAGTGAGACACTGTCGATGACGGTCACCATGCGCTGCCCCCGTTGGTGCACGTGGCGATGCTCTTCGCCCTGGGGTGGCGTGGACGGGGCGGCGAGCGGGGCGGAGGCAAGGCGCGATGCAGCCTCTTTCGCGCTCATGCCGGCGGCAACACCGACCGCTTTGGCAGGGGTGTTGGCATGGCTGACGATGCCTGTGTCATGGGCGCTGCCGGCGTGGCCAATGCGGCAGCTCATGTGGTCCAACGCTGCGGCGGCAATGCCGGCCTCCTCGCACACCATAAGGCCGGCGACACCTGCAGCATCACGGCCGATGCCTGCGTTATTGAGGAGGATCGCCCGCACCCCCGCCGCAACTGCAAGAAGCCCGGCATAGTGGCCGCCGTGGGAGCCGCAGACCACCACTTGGCCCTTGGCATCGTTCAGCTTGGTGACGGTGTGGGCGAGGATCGGTGGCATCATCAGAAGGCTTTAGCAAAACCGTTCGGCCTTGCCCATCGCTTGACCCGGCCACCCCCGCCGATAGACTAACCACTTCGAACCTTTGAAGGATTGTCCGTGCCGCCATTTTGTCGCGCCGCCCTCGCGCCCCATCGGCAATGAGCCAGCGTCCCAACGTCGATGTCGCCCGCCTGACGCGACACTTCCGCCTGATGCATGAGATCCGCGCTTTCGAGGAAGAGGCCATCGCCGCTTCAAAGGACGGACGCGTTTTGGGGGCGATCCACCCCTCCATCGGCCAGGAGGCTGTGGCGGCAGGGGTCGTCACGAACCTTCGTAAGGACGATCGTCTCCTGTCCACCCACCGCGGCCACGGCCACACCCTTGCCAAGGGCGCCGACCCGCGCGCCATGATGTGCGAGCTGTTCGGCCGCGTCGGCGGCAATTGCGGCGGCAAGGGCGGCTCCATGCACATTGCCGACTTCGGTGTCGGGATGCTGGGGGCAAACGGCGTCGTGTCGGCCAACATCACCATTGCCGCAGGCGCCGCCCACGCCATCAAGCTGAAGGGCGACGACAGGATCGTGTGTTGCCTGTTCGGTGACGGGGCCATCAACAGGGGACCGTTCCTTGAAGGGCTGAACTGGGCCGTCGTTTTTCACCTGCCTGTTCTGTTCGTGTGCGAGGACAATGGCTGGGCCGCCACCACGCGCACGAGCGATATGACCGGCGGCGAGGGGGCAGCTGCGCGCGCCAGAAGCCTTGGCCTTGCTGCGGAAACGCTGGATGGCAGCGATGTTGCCGCCGTCGATGACGCCGCGCGTGCCGCGATCGACAGGGTGCGCGGCGGTGCTGGACCGATGCTCCTCCACGCCGTCACCTTCCGCCAGACGGGTCACACCTCCTCCGACCCAGGCCACTACCGTCCTGCCGATGAGGTGGCGCAAAGAACTGAGAGCGAGGATCCCATCACCCACTGCCGAAACGCTTTGATGCTGGCGGGCGTCGCCGCGGAAGAACTGGACGCCATCGCAAGCCAAGCGGCCGCGCAGATGGCCGAAAACGCCCGCTTTGCCTCCGACCAGCCCTATCCCGATGCCGATGGGGCGTTCGATGATGTGCAGGACGTGGGCTCGCCCCGTCACATGGCGTTTTGATGTGGGCGGAGAGGCGATGACCACCACCACATATATCGAAGCCGGCAAGCGCGCCGTCCAAGAAGAAATGGCCAGGGACGCCGACGTTTGGTGCCTTGGGGAGGACCTTGGTCGTGGCGGCGTGTTCGGCCAGTATCGCGGGCTGGTGGATGAGTTCGGCGCCAACCGTGTGTCTGATGCGCCCATTTCGGAAGCTGCGATCATGGGCGTTGCCGTCGGCGCGGCGATGACGGGCACGCGGCCTATCGTGGAGATGCGCTTTTCCGACTTTGCCCTGTGCGCTGTGGATGAGTTGATCAACCAGGCCGCAAAGGCGCGCTTCATGTTCGGCGGCCAGTCCAAAGTGCCTTTGACGGTGCGCGAACCCATCGGCATGTGGCGCTCCTCAGCCGCCCAGCATTCCCAGTCGCTGGAGGCGTGGTACGCGCACATTCCCGGGCTGGTTGTGGTCTGCCCGTCAACCCCTGCCGACAACCATGGCCTGCTGAAAGCTGCGATCCGGTGCGACGACCCCGTCGTCTACATGGAGCACAAGAACCTTTGGCCGCTGGAAGGGGAAGTAGCGGACGATGCCGGACCCCTGGAACTCGGCAAGGCCCGCATGGCGCGCGAGGGGCGTGACATTACGGTCGTCACCTGGTCGGCCGCCGTGCACGAGGCGTTGAAGGCCGCCGACACGCTGGCGGGCGAGGGGATCGATGCTGAGGTGATCGACCTTCGCACCCTGTGGCCTTGGGACAAGGACGCCGTGTTCGCCTCCGTTGCGAAGACAGGGCGCTTCCTTGTGGTGCACGAGGCTGTGGCAGTGGGCGGCTTCGGGGCAGAGCTTGCCGCAACCGTTGCCGAAACGGCGCGGGGCCTGAAAGCGCCTGTGGCACGGCTTGGTGCGCCCCGCGCACCCATTGCCTATGCGCCGACCATGGAAGCGGTCTTGAAAATCACGCCTGAGAAGATTGCGCAAAAGGTACGGAGCGTCGTGTCGCCAGCGCCTGCCGCCTGAAGGAGCATTGTGCGCCTGGCGAACCATCGTCTATGACACCATGAAAACCGGCACCCATGCCGGATCCGAAAAAACCGGGAGGAATGAACGTGCTGAAGACCACCGTTGCCGCCGTGGCGGCCCTCGGCCTTGTGACGTCAGCAAGTGCTGAAGACCTCATCATGCAGTCGGTCTATGCCGGAACGCTGCCGCTTTTGGGCGACACGGGCAAGGACCTTGGTCCCCGCGTCTCTGCGCTGACGGGGGGCGAACTCAACATCGAGTTCAACGACCCCGGGGCCATCGTCGCCTCCAACGAAATCTGGGACGCTGTCTCCACAGGCGCTGTGGATGCGGGCTGGTATTCCCCAGGCTTTGCCCAGGGCATCATCCCCGCCGCAGCCCTCTTCACCGCCGTGCCCTTCGGCCCTGACGTGAAGGAATACGTGGCCTTTTACTATGAAGGCGGCGGCCACGACATGTGGAACGAGCTGGCGGGCCGCTACAACATCCACTCAGAACTGTGCGCCGTTCTGGTGCCCGAGGCGTCCGGCTGGTTCGCCAATCCCATCGAAAAGCCCGAAGACCTTCAAGGCCTGAAGATGCGCATCTTCGGTCTCGGCGCCCGGGTCCTGCAAAAGCTTGGCGTGGAGGCGCAGGCCCTTCCGCCCGCCGACACCATGACGGCGCTGCGCCTTGGCACCATCGATTCGGCGGAAATCTCCTTCCCCGCCATCGACAATGCGCTGGAACTCTACACCTACGCCGACAACTACTACTTCCCCGGCTGGCACCAGCAGACCAGCCTCATCACCTTCATCATCAACAAGGATGTGTGGGAGGGGCTTGAGGAGCGCCATCGCCTTGCGATCCGCGAGGTTTGCACCGCCAACGTGGCGCTGACCATGGCCAAGGGTGAATCCATGCAATTGGGCCCCATGGCGGAACTGCGTGAGAAGGGTGTGACGTTCCACAAGTGGAGCCCTGAAATGCTGGCGCTCTTTGAAGAAAAGTGGAACGAGGTGGTCGAAGAAATGACCGCTGAGGACGAAGACTTCGCCAAGGTGTGGGAAGCATTCTCCAAATTCCGCGCAGACTATGCGGAGTGGGCGAGCTACGGCTACCTGCAGTAGGATGAAGGCTCCCGCAGGCGCACCTGCGCAACGGCCTGAGCGTGGGGCGGCAACACGCCCCGTGTCGGGCCGATGACGGGCCTGTTGTCCCTTGCGGCCATCCTGGCATGGCCGTGCCGCGTGTTCGCTTTTGCCTGCGGGGTGCTTTTGTTCGTCTTGGCCGGTGTCATCATGTACGATGTCATCGGACGGCAGTTCTTCGCCACTGGGTCTTTTGCTTTGCAGGAGCTTCAGTGGCACCTGCACGGTGCCATCGCCGTGCTGGCCTTCGGCTATGCCTATCTGAAGGATGCGCACGTGCGCATCGATGTGTTCGCAACGAAGCTTCAGGGTCGCACACGGCTCAAAATCGAAGTGGCGGCCATCCTCCTCTTCCTCGTGCCGTTCATGATCCTCCTGGCCTCGTGGGGGTATGACTTTGCCGAGCGCGCCTATGTGCGCGGCGAAGGGTCGACCACAAATCTCGGCCTGTCCAACCGGTGGATCATCAAGGCGGTGGTGCCGGCCTCGGCCATTCTCACCTTATGCGGCGGTCTTGCGGTGGCGCTGCGGGCGATCGTTGCCCTGAGGCGGCCCGACCTCATCGCCCAGCCGTTCGAGCGCGACAATCCCCAACTGGCGCCCGAGACCAACGCCAATGCTTGAGGTTTTCACCGACATCCTGCCAGGGCTGATGTTCCTGTCCCTTGTGGTGGGGCTGTTTTCAGGGGCGCCCGTGGCGGTGATGCTGATGGGCGTCTCCCTCGTCTTCGGCATCATTGCCGTGCTCCTGGGCGAGATGCGCATCATCCACGCAACGCTCATCCCCAACCGCATTTTCGGCGGCACCATCGAGAATCCTGTGTTGGTGGCAGCGCCCATGTTCATCTTCATGGGCCTTGTCATGGAGCGAACGCGGATCGCTGAGGACCTGTTGATCACCCTACAGCGCCTCTTGCGCGTGGTGCCCGGCGGGTTGGCGCTTGCGGTGGTGTTGATGGGCACGGTGTTGGCGGCTGCCACAGGCATCATCGGCGCCTCGGTGGTGATGCTGACCGTCCTTGCACTCCCAACTATGGTGGCGCGGGGATACATGCCCTCGCTGGCAGCCGGCACGGTGGCCTCGGCAGGGACGCTCGGCATTTTGATCCCCCCCTCCATCATGCTCGTCTTCATGGGCGACTTGTTGTCGATCGCCATCGGCAAACTCTTTGTGGCCGCTTTGCTGCCCGGCCTCTGCCTGTCGCTGTTTTACGTGCTCTTCATCAGCGGCTTTTCGGCGTTGCGGCCGTCGGCGGCACCCAAGTCCCCACCCTTGCCGCCTGAAGAGCGTGCCGGCCTCCTCAAGGACACCATTGTTGCCCTCGTCATCCCCATGGCGCTGATCACGATGGTGCTTGGCTCCATTCTCGGAGGGATCGCGACGCCGACGGAAGCCTCCGGCGTTGGTGCTGCAGGGGCGCTGCTTCTGGGCCTCCTGCGCGGCCGCCTCTCCTTCAAGGTGATGCGCGAAAGTGCTGACGGGTCGGTGCGCACCGTTGCAATGCTGTTCTTCATTTTCGTCGGCGCGACGGCGTTCTCCTACATCTTCCGCAAGATCGGCGGAGAGCACTTCCTTGTGGAAACGGCGCAATCGCTAAACCTTGGCGACTGGGGCCTGTTGTTTGCCATGATGATCATGGTGTTCGCCATGGGCTTTTTCTTCGACTGGATTGAGATCACGTTGATCGTACTTCCCATCTTCGCCCCGCTGGTGGCGTTGATGGATTTGGGCGCCCATGTGGACAAGGCGGACCTTGTTTATTGGTTTGCCGTTCTGGTGGCGATCAACCTGCAAACCAGTTTCTTAACCCCGCCCTTTGGGTTTGCGCTCTTCTACTTGAAGGGTGCGGCAGGCAACCTTGTGTCCATGAACGCCATCTACCGCGGCATCATCCCGTTCGTGGTGTTGCAGCTCACCGTCCTTGCCCTTGCGATCGCTTTTCCCGAGATCGTCATGTGGCTGCCCAACACGCTCGCCCAATGACTGGGCGGTTTGAGGATAAGACGGTGGTGGTGTTCGGCGCGGGGTCAGTGGGTCCCGGCTGGGGCAATGGCAAGGCGGCAGCGTTGCTTTATGCCCGCGAGGGTGGGTCCGTCGTGTGCGTTGACCGCAGCGGATCGGCCGCCGAGGAGACGGTGAGCTTGATTGCCAAAGAGGGCGGCCAAGCCAGCGCCGTGGTGGCCGACGTGACGCGTGCGAACGATGTGGCGGCCGTCTTCGCCGCCGTCCAGTGGCCCCATGTGGTGCACTACAATGTGGGTGTCAGCCGGCCTGGCAATGTGCCCGATCAGTCGGACGAGGACTGGCGCGCCGTCTTTGCCATCAACCTTGACGGCGCCTTTAACGTTGCCAAGAGCGCCATTCCTTTGATGCGCGCGGCGGGGGGCGGTGCTTTTGTTTTCATCTCCTCAGTGGCGGCCATTCGCAATGGGGGGTACGCTTATGCTGCTTACGAGGCGTCCAAGGCGGCGTTGAACCGCCTGTCGCGCACCATTGCCGTTGCCCATGCGGCAGAAGGGATCCGCTCCAACGTCATCATGCCGGGATTGATCGACACCCCCCACGTTGCCGCGATGATTGCCGGGCGCGCCACCAGCGCCGACGGCCTTGCCGAACGTCGGGCTGCGGCCCCGCCCATGAAGCGCCAGGGCACAGCGTTCGATGTGGCTGAAGCCGCCGCCTTTCTCGCCTCTGACGCCGCCGGCTACATCACGGGGGTGGAGCTTGCTGTGGACGGTGGCTTGACCCTGATGACGCCCGCCGCATGAGCCTCACCCACACCATAGACGAAGGGCCGCGGGCGGATGTGCCCCAAGGCGCCATCGTCACCGGCGGGGCAGGGGCGCTGGGTTTTGCCATTGCGGAGCGTTTGAAGGCCGCCGGCCGCAATGTCGTGCTGTTCGATGTGGGCGATGACGTAACAGCGCGGGGCGAGGCGCTCGGCGGTCTCGGCCTTTCCTGTGACATGGCGGACGAAGCGGCGGTCAATCGCGCGTTTTCGGATGCTGTTTCCGCCGTTGGTCCTGTGGGCACCGTGGTCCACTGCGCAGGCATTGCGCCCGTGACGCCGTTTCTGGATACGGACAAAGCCACCTTCGACAAAGTCATGGCCGTCAACCTGACGGGCGGGTTCGTTCTTTTTCAGCAGGCGGCACGGTTGTTGGTGGAGGGCGGGTTCGCCGGGCGCTTTTTGTCCATCACGTCCATTTCCGGCGAACGCGCAGGCTACGGGCGCGCCGCCTACGGGACGTCGAAGGCGGCCCTCATCCAACTGACGCGGCAGATGGCGTTGGAGCTGGGGCCTTACCAGATCACCGCCAACGCCATTGCGCCCGGGCCCGTGGACACGCCCTTGGCGCGCGGCGCCCATACGGCGGAAACGCGGGCGGACTATATTCGCTCCATTCCCGTCGGCCGATACGGGGAAGAGGGCGAAGTGGCTGACGCTGCAGCGTTTTTGACAGGGGATGGGGCAGGCTACATCAGCGGTCAGACCCTTTGCGTGGACGGGGGCTACATGGCCTCAGGCATGGGGGTCGTGATGGCCCAGAGCGCTGCCGCCGTCCGCCGCGGGCCCGTTCAACGAAAGGACGATGTGTGACGAACGAGATGACCGGCGGCGAGGCCTTGGCGCGGATGATCAAGGCTGGCGGCGGCGGGCCCATGTTTGGCATGGGCGGCTTTCAGCTCCTGCCATTTTACGATGCTGCGCGGCGGCTCGGCCTCGACCATCACCTCATCAATGACGAGCGCTGCGCGGTCTTCCTTGCCGATGCCTACGCCAAGGTGTCAGGCCGTGTCGGTCTTGCGGACGCCACCCTCGGCCCGGGCGCCACCAACCTTGCCACGGGCCTTGTGGAGGCGCTGAATGCAGGCTCGCCTTTGGTCGTCCTTGTGGGCGATGCCAACCGCGACCATGCCGGCAAGAACATGACCCAGGAGACCGACCAGGCCGCCATCCTGAAGCCCTGCGTCAAAGCCTTTCTGCGGGTGGAAAGCGTGGCGCGAATACCCGAGTTGATGCGCCGCGCGTTCGAGATTGCTACCTCAGGCCGCCCAGGTCCGGTGGTGGTGGACGTGCCTGAGGACGTTGCCCACGGCACCCACGGTTTCGACGCGGATGCGTTTGCTGTCGAGGAGGCCTTCCACGCCGCCCCGTCCCTGCGCTGCCGGCCCGATGCTGAGGGTGTCGCCACTGCGGCTCGGCTGATCGACAATGCCGAGCGGCCCATCGTCCTGGTGGGCGGGGGCATTCATCTGTCGGGCGCGGCACAAACGCTGACAGACTTTGCCGAGGCGAACGGCCTTCCCGTGGCCCACACCATGACCGGCAAGGGTGCCATCGCCTGTACGCACCCCCTCTCGGCAGGCCTTTTCGGCCGCTACGACAGGATCGCCAACGGGTTGATCGACGAAGCGGACGTCATCCTCGTGGTGGGCTGCAAGTTGGGCGAGATTGCCACTAAACGCTACATCGTGCCGCCGGAGAACAAGACCATCATCCACCTCGACATTGTGGCAGAGGAGATGGGCCGCACGCTGACCCCCACCATCAGGCTGTGGGGCGATGCCAAGGCCGGTCTTCAAGACCTTGCCGCCGCCACCAAAGAAGGCGCGGATGGCGCCCGCGAACGCCGGTCCGGCTATACTGAAAGTATCGTTCAGAAGATGGCCGCGTGGCGCGCGCAGGCGGCCCCACGCTACCACGCCGACGAGGTGCCTATTGGTATGGGCCGGCTCATCCACGAATTGCGCCAAGCTCTGCCGGGGGATGGGATTTTCGTTGCCGACGGCGGATTTGCCGCCCACTGGGGCGGTTTGCTGTTTGACACTGTGGAGCCTGGCCGCGCCTTCGTGCCCGACCGTGGGTTTGCCTCCATCGGCTACGGTCTGCCTGGTGCCATGGGGGCCAAGCTTGCCGCACCCGAAAAGGCGGTGGCCGCGTTAACAGGCGATGGCGGTTTCAACATGACGCTGGGCGAGTTGGAAACGGCGATCCGGATGAAACTCGCCGTCACCATCGTGGTGGTGAACAACGCCGCCTCCGGCTACGTGAAGGCGCTCCAGCACCTGATGTACGGGGAAGGCAATTACCAGTCTGCCGACCTTCACGACACCAACTATGCCGCTGTCGCCGAGGCCATGGGGGCGGCAGGGGTGCGTGTGGAAGCACCGGACGATTTGGCAGGCGCCTTTCGCGAGGCATTCGCGCGCACCGACAAGCCCACAGTGCTCGACGTTGTGGTGACGCGCGATGCCGGCAAGATGCTCCCGGCCGCCGACAGCCGTGCCGTCAAGGTGAAGAAGGGCGACCGGGTCGCGTAGGGTTTGGCCCACGGCTCACATGGCTTGATTGTCGCGCCCCTTGCCGAAAGGCTTTGCGATGGGCGCGACAGCGCTACTTCCAGTAATCTTGGGAGGTGCGCCATGTCCACAACGCTTGCGATCATCTTCATTATCGGCAAATCGATGATTTGGCTCGGCATTCCCCTTGCCGTCGGGATTTGGGAGTTGCGCAGGCACAAGCGGATGATGGCGGCCGAGGCCGCCGGCGCCCCACCCGCGTCTGAGGAGCTACCGGCATGGTTGCGCCGGCCGCCCCAACCGCGCCGCCTCCAGGCAGCGCCGCCACCGGCACACCGGGCGCGGTCGGCCCCGATCCTAGCGCGCGCTGAGGAGACGTACCGCGACGCAGCTTAGGCGTCGGCCGGCGATGGTCCATCGCAAGCTTCGGGGCGGGTTCGCCCGTTAAGCTCACCGGTGAGTATCGGGTTGGGGACGGGTGAATGCTGACGCACTTCAACGCTGCGCTTTCGGGCATTGCGGGCGTCCAGCCGCTCGACCATCTGGCAAGTCTTGCCGAAGTGTTCTTGTCCGTGCGCGGTGTGGCGCTGGTGGACATGGGGCCCCCTTTCAGCGTTCTGGGACGCAGCGCAGGCGCGCGCGTATTGTCGGAAGAGGCGCTGCAGGCCGCCGGCCGCGCCCCTTTAACGTCGTTACCGTTCGATGAGACCGCCACCAACCTTGTGAAGGGCAAAAGCCTGCACACTGCAGCCCCCTTCACCCACGTCGTTCGCCTGCCTTTGATGGCCGACAGGGCGCAGACCGCCATCCTGGTTTTTCCCATCCTTCCTGGCGTAGAGGCGCGGCGGTTGCAGCGCGTTGTGGAGGTGAGCCGCAGGCAGTTGGCGGAAAACGCGCTTCTCCAGCGCTACCGCGCCGACCTTGGCCGCTACATCCGCATGTTCGACCAGTTGGAAAGGACCGCCCGGATCGGCATCTGGGAGTATGACCTTGAGGAACACACCATCTTCTGGTCCGACGAAATCTACCGCATCCACGAGCTGACGCCCGGCATCCGCCCCAGCTTCGACGATGCGTTGAATTTCTACCCGAAGGCGGCACGCAAACGCCTTCTGGAGGCGCTGTCGGAGGCGCAAGAGACGGGTACGGTCTGCGACATCACAGTGCCGTTTCGCACCGCCACAAACCGGTCATTGACCGTGCGCGTCATCGCCAGTGTCCAGCGCAGCCCCGCCGACGGGCGGGCGCGCATGGCCGGCGTCTTCCAGGACGTGACGGCACAGCAGGAGGCGACCGAGCGCTTGTGGTGGACCGCCAACCACGACACGCTGACGAACCTTCCCAACCGCGCGCTTTTTGCCGACCGCTTCCGCAAAGCCCTTCAGCGCAGGCGCCGCACTGGCAACAACGTCGTCCTGGTGCTTGTGGACGTGAACAAGTTCAAGGCCGTCAATGACGGTCTGGGCCATGCCGCGGGGGACGAATTGTTGCGCCTCGTCGCCCGCCGCCTCCAGGACAAGGTACGCGTGCACGATACGGTGGCCCGCACAGGGGGCGATGAATTCTCAATCCTGTTTGAGGACATCGACCGGCATGAGGACATTGACGCGGTGCTCAAGCGCCTGTCCGATGGTCTGGTGGTGCGTCTTGGGTGGGAGCAGTCCACCCTTGACGTGCACCTCAGCGCAGGGGCCGCCATTGCGCCCCAGCATGGCGAGACGGAGGATGAGTTGATCCGCGCCGCCGACCTTGCCCTTTACCGTATGAAAGGGGAGGCGACAGGCTCGCTCGCCATCTATCGGCCTGCCTTCGGTCAGGAAGAGAGGGAGCGCAACCAGCTCCTGTCGGACGCTCGCATCGCGCTGGAAGAGGGCAGGATTATCCCCTACTACCAGCCGCAGGTGGACATTGCCTCAGGCCGCATCGTGTCGGTGGAGGCGCTTGCAAGGTGGGACTGTGGCGACAAGGTGCTTTCAGCCGGTGAGTTCGGCTTTGCCCTCACCGATCACGAGCTTGGAGCGCAGATTGGCCGTGCTGTGGTGGACCGCGCCATTGCCGAAATCGCCAGCCTGAACGCCGGCCGCGCCGACAAGCTGGCGCTTTCCATCAACGCCTCTGCGGGAGAGCTGTTGCGCGCCAGCTTCTTGGAGAGGATCGGCCAGCTCTGTCACGAACGCGCCACCGACCTTGGCCCGATCACTGTGGAAATCACCGAAGACGTGATCCTCGACGACAGGGGCGACAGCCTTTTTGCGCAAATGCACGAGGCCCACGCCAACGGCGTCCAATTCTCTCTGGACGACTTTGGGACGGGGTATGCCTCGCTCATCCACATCTCCACCCTTCCAATCTCTGAGGTGAAGGTGGACAGGCGCTTCATCACCGACATTACCAAAGACAAGGCCAAGCAAAAGGTCATCAAAGGCATCATAGAGGTGGCGCGCTCCCTCAATTTGCGGCTGATCGTGGAAGGGGTGGAAACAGTCGCGCAGCTTGAACAAATCGTTGCGCTGGGCGGAAAGCTGGCCCAAGGGCATTATTACTCCCGCGCCGTCACCTTCGCCCAACTCACCGCCCTTGTGGACGGGACGCCACAGAACCTCGCCAAAGCAGCGTGAGGCGCTTTCGCTTCCCACAGCGTCGTGTACCATCGACCGCGGACAGAATTGAAAGGCGCGGCCGCCGGAGGCTTTGGCAAGGAGCCGGTGTCGCGCCCAACGCTGAACGGGACGCATGTGAGACGAAACGGTGCCGGGCGTTCCATAACGCAAGGTCTTTTCCTGGGCGGATCTGACCGACAAACCCACACACCTGACCGCACCCGCGGCGACTGCACGCGTCCGCCGTATCCAAAGCCACGGGGCAGAGCACGCCACGGATTATCCTTTGCAGGGCTCGGGCTGATCGCCATTGGCCTCACCGGCTGCGGGTTGAGCGAAGCGCCCATCCTCTTTCCCAAAGGTCCTGTGGCCCTTGCCCAAAGGGACCTTCTGTTCACTGCGCTTGGGCTGATGATGATTGTCGTCATCCCCGTTTTCGTGCTGACGGCCATTTTCGTGCTGCGCTATCGCTCTGGCAGGGTCGGCGCACGCTACACCCCCAACTGGGGGAGTTCTGCGGCTGTGGAGGCGGTGGTTTGGCTGGTGCCCGCCGCCATTGTCGTCGCCCTCGGCGTTCTGGTGTGGACCTGGACCCACAAGCTGGACCCCTACAAAGAGCTTCCCTCAGATGCTGCGCCCTTCAACGTGATGGTCATTGCGCAGGACTGGAAGTGGCTGTTTCTCTACCCCGAGCTTGGCGTTGCCACGGTCAACGAGCTCGTCTTTCCGGCCGACAGGACCCTCAGCCTCACCATCACCTCAGACACGGTGATGAACGCCTTTATGGTCCCCGCCCTCGGTGGCCAGATCTATGCGATGGCGGGCATGACCACGCGGCTGAACCTTGCCGCCGATGCGCCAGGCACCTTCAGGGGCCGCAACACGCAGTATAGCGGCGACGGATTTTCCGAGCAGCACTTCAAGGCCCATGCCATGACGGACGATGACTTCACCGCCTGGCATCAGAAGGTGCAAAGCGAAGGCACAGCGCTGAACGGTCAAGCCTATGTGGACCTTGCCAAGCCCAGCACTGCCCACCCCGTCACCTACTTTTCAAGCTACCTGCCGCACCTCTTCCACCTGATCCTGGGCAAGTATTCCACCATGCACGGGGGCACCTGCGAGGGTGAGGATGCTGCGCTCATCTGCGGGGAGGCGTCGTAATGCTGGGCCGTCTCACCATCGAAGCGCTGCCGCTTTATAGCTGGGTGGCCATGGGCGGCGCGGCCGTCACCGTGCTTGGCGGGCTCGGCGCCTTTCTCCTCGTTACGTACCTGAAGGCCTGGCGCGTCCTCTGGACCGATTGGCTGACCAGCGTCGACCACAAGCGCATCGGCATCATGTACGTGATCCTTGCGTTGATCATGCTTGTGCGTGGCTTCGTGGATGCGGCGATGATGCGCGCCCAACAGGCGGTCGCCCTCAACAACGAAGGCTACCTGCCGCCAGAACACTTCGATCAGATCTTCTCCTCCCACGGGACGATCATGATCTTCTTTGTGGCCATGCCCTTCCTGACGGGCCTCATCAACATTGTCGTGCCCCAGCAGATCGGCGCGCGGGATGTGGCTTTCCCGCTCCTCAATTCCATCAGCCTGTGGATGACGGCAGCGGGGGCAGGACTTGTCCTGGTCTCGCTGGTGCTGGGCAAGTTTTCCGAGGCCGGGTGGACGGGCTATCCGCCTTTGTCGGGCATCGACTATAGCCCTGGCGTTGGGGTGGACTACTGGCTGTGGGCGCTTCTGGTCAGTGGGGTGGGGAGCACGCTGTCAGGCATCAACTTCATCGTCACCATCATCAAGCACCGTTGCCCGGGGCTGACCTACATGCGCATGGCGCTGTTCACCTGGACGGCCCTGTGCGTGAGCGTGTTGATGGCCTTTGCCTTCCCGGCGCTGACGGTGGTGGCCATCATGCTGGGTCTGGATCGCACCCTCGGCTTCCACTTCTTCACCAACGGCGACGGTGGCAACATGATGATGTTCGCCAACCTGTTGTGGATCTGGGGCCATCCTGAGGTCTATATCCTCATCCTCCCCGCCTTCGGCATTTTCTCCGAAGTGGTGGCCACCTTCTCCCGCAAGCGTCTGTTCGGTTACACATCCCTTGTCTATGCGACGGCGTGTATTGCGCTGCTCTCGTTCACGGTGTGGCTGCACCACTTCTTCACCATGGGGTCGAGCGCCAACGTCAACGCCGTCTTCGGTATTGCGACCATGATCATCGCCGTGCCGACGGGTGTGAAGGTGTTCGACTGGCTGTTCACCTTGTATCGGGGGCGCATCGAGTTTCACCCGTCGATGGTCTTTACCATCGGCTTTATGGTGACGTTCGTCATCGGCGGGGTGACGGGGGTTCTCCTGGCGCTCCCGCCAGCCGATTACTTGATGCACAACTCCACATTCCTTGTGGCGCACTTCCACAACATGCTGATTCCGGGCGCCCTGTTCGGGTACTTCGCAGGGTTGAACTACTGGTTCCCCAAGGCGTTCGGCTTCAAGCTTGACGCCAAGTGGGGCATGCGCTCCTTCTGGTTCTGGATCGTCGGCTTTTACCTTGCCTTCATGCCGCTCTACGTCCTCGGCTTCATGGGGATGAGCCGGCGGATGGAGCAATACGACAACCCCGCCTTCCAACCCTACCTGGTGGTGGCGGCCATCGGCGCCTTCCTCATCATGATCGGCATTGCGTGCATCGGCATCCAGCTTTGGGTGAGCGTGAAGAACAGGGTGGCCCTTGCCGATCTCACGGGCGATCCTTGGAACGGCCGTACGCTGGAGTGGGCCACCTCTTCGCCCCCCGCTCCTTACAACTTCGCCGTCCTGCCCCAGGTGCGCGACCTTGACGCCTTCTATCAGGTCAAGCTCGAGGGCACCGCCTACGCGCGGCCTGAGCGCTATGAACCCATCGTCATGCCCAAAAACTCTGCCGTTGGGGTGATTTGTGGGGCGCTGGGCTTCCTCTTCGGCTTCGCGATGGTCTGGTACATCTGGTGGCTTGTGGCGGTCTGCCTTGTGGGCGCGGTGGTGGTCCTCACCATCCGCATTTGCAACGACGACACCGACTTTGTGCTCTCCGCCGAGGAGGTGGAGGCCATCGAAACCGCGCGTCTTGCCAACATCACCCCTGAACGCATGCACGATCTCAGCGATTTGCGGCCCGAGGCGACCCCTTTGCCCGCGCCCGGTCGCGCGTGAGGGAATCATGAGCATGAATGCCCCCTTCGCCGCCGAACTTCTCAAGGAAGAGGAAGGCCACGCGCTGAAATCCCGTGAGTTCGGCTTCTGGGTCTACCTGATGACGGACGCGATCATCTTCGCGTTGCTGTTTGCCACCTTCGTGGTGATGCGCCAGAATTTTGCCGGTGGCCCCACCTCCCAGGAGGTGTTCGACCTCACCCATACGGCCATCGAGACAGCGCTCCTCCTGGTCTCAAGCCTCACCTTCGGCTTTGCCACCATTGCCATGACAGAAGGGCGCGCCGGCAAGGTGGTGGGCTGGCTTTTGGTCACCCTTGTGCTCGGCCTCGGCTTCCTCGCCATGGAGGTGATCGAGTTCAAAGGGATGATCGACAAGGGCGCGGGGCCTGAGGTCAGCGGCTTCCTGTCGGCCTTCTTTACGCTGGTGGGCACCCACGGGCTCCACGTTGCGTTCGGCTCGTTTGCAATTGCCGTCATGATTGGCCAGGTGCTTGCCAAAGGGCTCACCGATCCTGTGCGCTCGCGCCTCTTCCGGCTGGGGCTTTTCTGGCACTTCCTCGACATTGTGTGGATCGGCATCTTCTCCGTCGTCTACCTCCCAGGCGTGATGTAGGAGCGCGAAGGATGGACCACTCCAGCGAGCGCCGGACCACCACCTACCTCATCGGCTTTGCCCTTGCGGTGGTGCTGACCGCAATCCCCTTCGCGGTGGTGTGGACGGGGGCATTGGCGGGGACGGCCGCCTACCTCATCATCGCCATTGCGGCGGTGATCCAGGTGGGGGTGCACCTCATTTTCTTCCTGCACATCAGTTTCCGCTCCACGCCTGGGGAGAACATGTTCTTCCTCGGCTTTGCCGCCGTGCTCATCTTCATCATGGTGGGCGGTAGCTTGTGGATCATGATCGACCTTCACAACCGCATGATGTGACGGCCCCGTCCCGCCGGGCGTTGGCAGGCGAGCCGGAACGGGCCATTCTCCCGCTCTGCGTTTTGGAGAGGCACCGGCATGATCCGCGCTCTGACCATCCTTGTGGCGCTGGCCTCGCCCGCCGCCGCGGAAGAGTTCACCATTTTCAGCTATGCAGAAGGCGACCATTTCGTGTCGTTCGGCCGCGATGGCAGCCTGGGCGACCTCATCTTGTGGAGCGGCGAGATCCAGGACGAAGCCGGCAAACGCCTCGGCAGCGATTTCGGCCGTTGCACGCGGCTCGATGCGGCAGGCAATCACCTGTGCAACGCCATCGTGAACGTGGACGGGCGCGGGCGCCTTGTACTGAACGGCGTACAGGTGCCAGAGCCCGCGCCCTCCACATTCGTCATTGTGGCAGGAACCGGCGACTTTACTGGCGTCACAGGCAGTCTCGTCTCCACCCCTGTCGAAAACCGGGCGCGCTTTCGCTACGAGGTGAGCGTCGACACGGCCCAGTAGCGGGCCCCAATCGCGGCGGAGCGTGCACCCATGAGCTTGCCCCTCGGCCTCATCGTCAATCCCGTTGCCGGTATGGGAGGCGCCGTGGGCCTCCACGGCACCGATGGGGCCGAGGTGCTTGCCATGGCGCGGGCTCGTGGTGCGGACCCGAAAGCGCCAGAGCGTGCAAGGCGTGCGCTTGTGGTCTTGGCGAATGCTGCACCGGCCGCCACCATCATGGCTCCGGCAGGGGTGATGGGGACGGACCATCTGGCTGACCTCAACCTCACACCAAACCCCTTTGGCGAGGCGCCCCCCGGCGCCACCGACGCCCGCGACACCAGAGCCGCTGCCGAGGCGATGCGCGGTCAGGTCTCGGCGCTTCTCGTGGCGGGCGGGGACGGTACGGTGCGCGACGTCGTCTCCGTCGTGGGGCTCGACACGCCCGTCCTCGGGATCCCGTGCGGGGTAAAGATGCAGTCAGGCATCTTCGCCTTGTCGCCTGAGTCGGCAGGGCGCATCGCCGCCGCCCTTTCCCTCGGCTCGCGAGAGGTGTTTTTGCGCAAAGCCGAAGTCATGGACATTGACGAGACCGCGCGGCGTGAAGGCCGCATTGCCGCGCGCCTTTATGGCTACGCCCGGGTGCCCTTCATCAAGAACGCCGTCCAGGCTGCGAAAGCTGCGCCCCCATTATCGGACGACGCCGCCCTTGATGCAGCGTGCGTTGAGACGGCGCGCGGTCTGACCCCCGGGGTCACCTGGCTGATCGGCCCTGGCACCACAGCAAAGCGCGTCCTCCAGGCGCTGGGGGAGACGGGCACGCTGCTCGGCGTGGACGCGGTGCGCGACGGGGCCGTGGTCGGTCGCGATCTGTCAGAGGCGGCAGCGCTGACCCTTGCCGGCGATGGTCCGCTCGGCATCGTCGTCGGCGTGACGGGCGGGCAGGGTTTCGTGTTCGGTCGCGGCAATCAGCAGATCGGAGCGCCGGCCATCAGGCGCGCGCTCCCCGACCGGCTGATCATCTTGGCCAGCGAGGGCAAGCTTGCCGCCCTTGCTGAGCCGCGCCTTCTTGTGGACACGGGCGATCCATCCCTCGACCGTGCCCTTGAGGGCTTTGCAAGGGTGCGCACGGGACCGCGCCGCGCCACTCTGATGCGGCTTTGCGCGTGAGTGTGCGTTGATCGCATTCGTTCGCTATGCGACCATTTGTTCGCAAATAGGAGGGACCGTCACGTGATCGCACCGCATCCTTGGATGGCCAACACCGCACCAGGCGTCGTTGAGGAGATGCTGGCGGACATCGGCGTCTCATCCGTCGCCGAATTGTTCCATCAGATCCCGCAGGATCACTATCGCTCCAAACCCTTGGACCTGCCGCCGCAGCTGTCGTCGGAAATGGAGTTGCGGCGCGACCTCCTCTCGAAATTGTCGAAAAACGCCGACTGCGAGAAAAACCTCTCCTTCCTCGGCGCAGGCTGCTGGCAGCACCACGTGCCCGCAGTGGTGGATGAGATTGTCGGCAGGACAGAGTTTCTCACCAACGTGTGGGGCTCCTACCAGTCCGACCATGGGCGCAATCAGGCCTGGTTCGAGTTTCAGTCGCTGCTCGGCGAGTTGATCGACATGGATGTGGTCCAGCTCCCCGTCTACTCTTGGGGCTGCGCCATCGGTCACGCTGTGCGCATGGCCGCGCGCCTCACAAGCCGTCGCAAGGTGTTGATGCCGCAGCTGTCGGACCCTGAGCGCCTCGCCGTTGTGCGCAACTACTGCGAGCCGCCCGAAATGGATTCCCACATCGAGGTGGTGCTGGTGGAGCCGGACATGGCGACCGGCGGGTTCGACATGGACGACCTTGCCGCAAAGCTCGATGACACCGTCGCAGCGGTCTACTTCGAGGTGCCGGCTTTCCTGGGGACCATCGAGCCCAACGCCGTTGCCATCGCTAAGGCCGCGCGGGCCGTGGGGGCGGAAACCATCGTCGGCGCAGACCCCATTTCGCTCGGCGTCCTGGCCCCGCCGGGCTCCTATGGCGCCGACATTGTGGTTGGCCCCGTCCAGTCTCTCGGCGTTCATATGAATGCCGGCGGCGGCGTCGGCGGCTTCATCGCCTCGCGCGATGAGGAGCGTTATGTGCGCGAGTATAACGGCTTCCTCGTCTCCATCGCGCCCACCATGACCCCTGGCGAGCACGGCTTCGGCCTTGCCGCAGCGCACCAGAACTCATACGGCATGCGCGAGCACGGCAAGGACTGGACGGGAAACTCGGTCTATCTGTGGGCCATTGCCAATGCCGTTTACATGAGCCTTTTGGGCCCCAAAGGCTTTGCCGAGGTGGGCGAGGCGATCCTTGCGCGCAGCGGTGAGGCCGCCGCTCGGATGGACGCCATCGACGGCGTTTCGGTGCGGTGGCGCGAGGGCTACTTCCGCGAGTTCGTGGTCGACTTCACCGGCACCGGAAAAACGGTCGCAGCCATCAACGAGGCGCTGCGCACCGACGGCATCTTCGGCGGATTCGATCTTTCTGCAGCGTTCCCCGATCTCGGCCAATCGGCACTCTACGCGGTGACCGAGATCCACACATCTGAGGACATTGCGCGCCTGGGCGGCGCCATTGAAAGGGCCATCGCATGACGAAGCTGCGCCAGTTCCACGCTGCCCGGTGGGCCGAACCCGTCGTCACCGAAATGGGCCGTGCCGGCAATCGCGGGCAAATCTTTCCCGCGCCAGAGCCAAGCGCCGTCGCCGCGGCGCCCGCCATTCCGGCCGCCATGAAGCGTACAAGAGCGCCCGACCTTCCCGAACTGACGGAGTTCGAGGTGCAGCGCCACTACCTGCACCTCAGCCAGATGACGCTGGGCATGATGCACGTCAGCCTGTTTGGCACCTGCACCATGAAGTACAACGCCAAGGTGGCCGAATTTCTAGCCAACAGGCCCGAACTTGCCGACGTTCACCCCTTGCAGCACGAACAGACCGTTCAGGGGCTGCTTGAGATCGTGCACGATTTCGATCTCATCTTGCGCGAACTGTCGGGGATGGATCAGTTCGTCTTCCAAGCCGGTGGCGGGGCGGATGCGGCTTACACCATGTGCGCCGTCGCCCGCGCCTACTGGGCCCACAAGGGCGAACTTGGCACCCGCGACGAGGTGGTCACCTCCGTCCAGGCCCACCCTTGCAACCCTGCGACGGCGGCAGCGGCGGGCTTCAAGGTGATCAACCTCCCCCTTGAGGAGAACGGCTACCCCTCGCTTGAGGCGCTGAAGGCCGCCATCGGTCCGCGCACAGCCATGCTGATGATCAACAACCCCGACGACATGGGGATCTACAACCCCGACATCAAAGAGTGGGTGAAGGCGGTCAAAGACGTTGGCGGTTTGTGCTTCTACGACCATGCCAACTTTAACGGCGTCATGGGCAAGCTGTCGGCGCGCGAGCTTGGGTTCGATGCGTGCATGTTCATGCTGCACAAAACCTTCGGCGCCCCTAAAGGCGGCGGCGGACCTGCAGTGGGCGCGTTCGGCTGCGCCGACTGGCTCGCCCCTTACCTTCCCACGCCCGTGGTGGTGAAGGCTGGCGAGAGCTACGGCATGGACCACGACAGGCCCCACTCCTGCGGCAAGATCCGCGAGTTTCTGGGCAACGCGCCGCAAGTGGTCAAAGCCTATGCCTGGGCGCGGGCCATGGGCGCGAAGGGCATTGAAGACGCCTCCGACATCTCCGTCGTCGCCAACAACTATATGGACGCAAGACTTGCCAAGGTGCGCGGCCTTGCAATCTCCAACCCCGACGTGTCGAGCCATCGCATGGAGATGACGCGGTGGAGTCTTGGCCCCCTACAGGAAGAGACGGGAATTGGCACGGCCCATATCGCGGGGCGTATGGCCGACTACGGCGTCGATCCCTGGTGGATGAGCCATGAACCCTGGGTGGTGGCCGAGCCCTTCACGCCGGAAGCGGGCGAACTGTGGTCCAAGGAGGACATCGACTACTGGATTGCCGTGCTTGAGGCCATCATGGACGAGGCGCGCACCGACCCTGAACTGGTCAAGACTGCCCCCCACCGCCAGCCCGTCTCACAGGTGCAGGGCGAGGTGTTCGAGGACCCCCTGCGCTGGGCAATGACCTGGCGGGCCTACGTCAGGAAGACCGCCGCCACCGGGGCATCCCATACGCCGCAGTCGGCAGTGGCCGAGCCTGAGAGGCGCTGAACGAGGGCGTTTTTTAGGAGGAGGTGCGGACGGCGCTTCGCGCCGACTTTGTTTGCGCGGGTACGAGGGTGTTCCCCCTCGCGCTCCTCCATCTCGCCGATGGGCAAGGGTTCAGGACAGTGGCCCTTTGGGCCAATGACCTAAACCCTTTGGGTGAGCGTTTGGCGGGTCTGCAACGATGTCAACGGGTGCGCGCTTCGCGCCCGTCCTCGCCATGCGCGCCCGCTTTGCGGGCTGTGCGTGGCTCCGGGCGGCCCGTTGACACCGCCGCACACCCTGGTGCCCTGGCCCAACGGGTTTGGGGAACGAGGCGTTGACGCAAGACGTGATGTCAGGGATGCTCGTTTTCGCACATTTGTTCGGTCTGCGTACGCGGCGGGCTGATCAATGAAAGACCTGCGCCCTTCGCGCCCAACAATGACGAGGAGACCCCCATGCTTAGAAGGACGTTTCTGGCCGTCGCTGCCGTGGCTGCCATCGGCCTCATGCCCGTCAACGCCGATGCCCGATCTCTGGACGACATCTTGTCCGACGGCAGCATCAGGATCGGCATCAACCCCAACTTCCCCAACATGTCGGTGCGCAATGCCGATGGTGAGTGGGAGGGATTTGATGTCGACGTGGGCAAGGCCATTGCCGCCGCCCTTGGGGTCGAGCCAGAGTGGGTGCCGACCCAGACCGCCCAGCGGGTGCCTTTCCTGATCTCTGACAGGATCGACATTTCGCTCGGTGCTCTCACCCGCAATGCCGAACGCGCCAAGGTGATCGACTACACCGTCCCGCTCCACACCGAGGTCTTGGCGGTACTTGCCACCGATAAGATCGAAGGCGAAAGCTGGCAAGACTTCAACAAGGATGGTGTGACGCTTGCCAACATGCGCGGCAACTGGACGGTCGGCTGGATTGAAGAGAACATGCCGAATGTTGAGCTTGAGCTTGTCGACACCATTGCCGACACGGTGCGCCTCGTTGCCCAAGGCCGGGCCGATGCCATTGTGGAGAATATCGACTTCTTCATGGGCTTTACCGAAAACCACGCAGGCACCAACTGGCGTGTGGTGGCTGAGCCCATCTTTGTGGCCTATTGCGCCATCGGCGTTTCACAGGACAACCACAATTTGCGCGAGGTGCTGAACATCATCCTGTTCGACATGCACAATTCAGGCACCATCAATGCGCTCTGGGAAGAGCACTATGGTGCGCCGATGCTGCGCCCTGTCGACCCCACACCTTTCTTCTAAGGGCTCTTTTCGTCGCGCCGGTCTGCGGCGCGGCGAAGTCTTAGCCGCGCGATGAACTACCGCTTTCAATTCGGCGTCGTCTGGCCTGATTTCGGGGCGTTGCTGGATGGCGCCATCCTCACCCTTCAATTGGGTGTGGCGGCCTTCATCGGCGGCGCGGCCATCGGACTGACCTTTGCGGCGCTCAAGACCTATCGCGGCCGTCTGATCGGCGCTTTGGTGGACACCTATGTGGTGATCTTCACCAACACGCCGGCACTTATCCAGATCTACTTTCTTTACTACGGGTTGCCCGAGGTGGGCGTGCGCTGGTCGGGCGAGGTCTGTCTTCTTCTCGGCCTTGTGCTTAACGCGGGGGCCTACCTCACCATGATCATGCGGGCGGGCTTTCTTTCGGTGCGCCGTACGGAGATCGAGGCGGCCGAGGTGATCGGTATGTCGCGTCTTCAACAGGTGCGCCATGTGGTGGCGCCGCACATCTTGAAGACCATCTATCCGGCGCTTGCCAACTTCTTCATCGTCATCTTGGTCATGGGAACGTCCGTTGGCGCTTTGGTAGGGGTGGATGAGTTGACCGGCACCGCCATCAACCTTGCCACCATGAACTATCGCTGGCTTGAATACTTCACCATTGTCGCGGGCCTTTATGTGGTGCTGACGTTTGCGGCCAGCATCGGCCTTGCTCTCTTCGGGCGCTGGGCGTTTCGCGTCAAAGCGAAGATCTTCTAGCCGTGGAGCGCATCCTCAGCGAGATCCCGCGCTTCTTCTCGTGGACCAACATGGTCTACCTGGCGGAAGCGGCCGGAATCACCTTGGCGATGACCGCGCTCGGCTGCCTCATCGGCTTCATGGTCGCCTTCGTCATTGTCTACCTGCGACAAATGCCTGGCTGGTGGGCGCTGCCCGTCCGCATTCTGTGCGTTGTTTATGTGGAGGTGTTCCGGCGCATCCCGTTCCTGGTGATCATCTATCTGGTGGTGTTTTTCATCCAGGCCGTGGTGAGTGACATCTCGCTGTTTTCCATCGCCGTCATCGCCATTTGCATCTACGCCACGGCCTACACCTCCGAAATCATCCGCGCGGGGTTAGAGTCCGTCCCGCCACAGCAGATCGAGGCGGCGGCCGCCATGAACCTTGGCCGGTTTCGCACCCTCATCTGGATCAGCCTTCCCCAGGCCATGCCGGTGATCGTTCCTCCCGCCATCGCCTTTGGAGTTTCCTTCATCAAAGACACCGCCCTTGTCAGCCAAATTGGTGTTTTCGAGCTGACGTTCCGTGCGCAGGAGTTGAACAACCAAGGGTATTCAGCACTCCTGGTGTTCGGCACGGTGGGGTTTATCTACTTCCTCATTTCCTATCCTTTAAGCCGCTTGGGACAAATCCTGGAGGCGCGACTTGCCACACCTCGAAGTCAACGACGTTTGCGCGCGCTATGGCAAGGTTGAGGTTCTTCGGGGCATCTCGCTGAGCGTCGAAAAGGGGGAGGTCGTTGCCCTTATTGGGCCCTCAGGCTCGGGGAAGTCTACGGTCCTGCGGGTCCTCTTGGGGCTGTTGACACCCCATGCCGGAGCGGTCTCTGTGGCGGGTACGCCAGTCAACTTTAAGCGCGCGTCCAGTATTCGTGATGTGCGCGACAAGATGGCTGTTGTCTTCCAGCAGTACAACCTCTTCCAGAACATGACGGTCATGGGCAATATCTGCCTGGCGCCTGTGCGCATCAAAGGCCGCAAACGCCGCGAGGTGGAGGCGCAGGCAAAGGCACTCCTCGCGCGGGTCGGCCTTGCCGATAAGGCGGACGCTTACCCAGATGCATTGTCGGGCGGCCAACAGCAGCGCGTTGCCATTGCGCGCGCTCTGGCGCTCCAGCCTGAGATCCTGCTCCTGGACGAGATTACCTCTGCTCTTGACCCCGAACTGGTGGGTGAGGTCCTCGCCGTCATCCACAACCTTGCCAAGGAGGGTATGACGATGGTGATGGTCAGTCACGAGATGGGTTTCGTGCGTCAGGTGGCTGACACCGTCGTCATGATGGATGGCGGCGTCGCTGTGGAAACGGGTCCGCCGGCCGCCATCTTCGATCACCCCAAGACCGAACGTGCGCGCGACTTTTTCGCCCGGATCCTCCCGCACTGACAGGGGTTTTGAATAAACTTGACTCAAAAAGTCAACTTTATTTAGTCTCCCGGGACCGCACCGCATGACGGTATGCGGACCATTCCAGTTCGGGAGCCAAACGACATGACGTTGACGCTTCGTCAGACCCGCCGGACCATCGCTTACGCCCTCGCCGTTCCCATTCTTGCTGCAGCTTTGCCCGCCGCGGGCTTTGCCAACGACACGCCCATGGAGCCGCAAGCGCTCATCGACGCCATGAAGGGCGGCGGGCACGTGGTGTTCATCCGGCACGCCACCACCGAGAAGGACTATGCCGACCAGGTGGACGCGGTCATGGGCGATTGTTCCACCCAGCGTACGCTGAGCGAAGAGGGGTGGGCGGAAGCAAAAGCCCTGGGCGACGCGTTCCGCGCACACGACATCCCCGTTGGCAACGTCGTCAGCAGCCAATACTGCCGCGCGTGGCAAACCGCAGACCTTGCCTTCGGGCGGTTTGAGACAAACGCCGACCTCAATTTTGAGCCGGCGGAGGACTACACGCAAGCGCAAACCGCCACCATGCGTGCGCAGATGATGCCCCACCTTGCCGCCATTCCCGAAAACGGCAACACGGTGCTTGTCGGCCATGACGACCCCTTCGATGCGGCCACAGGCATTTACCCTGAGCCCATGGGCGTGGTGTTCGTCCTTCAGCCGTTGGGCGATGGGGACTTCACGGTGTTGGGGAGCATCGCGCCCGACGCCTGGCCTTGAGCAATCGTCCGCCGCGGGCCATTCCATGAGCGCCCATGACATCGGGCAGGCCAACGGTTTTCCACCGCTTGGGGTCGGCGCGGCCGGCCCTTTTGATTGGTAACGGGCAGCATCAGCTTAGAACTGGTATAGATCCATATTTGGTGGATCATTCAGGCAGCGGCGGTGCCCATGCAGATCACGCGACAAACAAATTATGCCCTGCGGGTTTTGATGTACTGCAGCGCCGATGGCGCGCCTGTGAGCAAGGTGCCCGCGATCGCGCAATCTTATGGAATCTCTGAAACATATCTCTTCAAAATCCTTCCGGTTCTCACCAAGGCAGGGCTGATCGAGACCGTGCGCGGGCGTGCCGGCGGCATCCGACTTGCCCGAGAAGCAGACAGCATTGGCGTTGGAGAAGTGGTGCGCGCCACCGAGGAGCGTTTTGCCATGGCGGAGTGTTTCGAGCACCCTGACGCGCCCTGTCCGCTCATCGGCGCCTGCGGCCTTCAGTCGCTTTGGAGCGAGGCGTTGGGCGCTTTCCTGAGTGCGCTCGACCGCTACACCATCGCCGATATCGTCGCCTCGCACGGCATCCGAGGCCGTCTCGGCCTCTCGCCGGCCTAACTGTTCGGCCGCAGCGGCATTTTGATGATCGCTCGGAAGAGGGCATTCGCCGCGTCATCAAAACGGCCGGCCTCCTTGGGTGTGCTCTCGGCCGCATCCTTCGCCAGTGAAAACTCGGAAAGGGCGAAGCGCTCCAAACCTTCGATCCGCGGCATTACGCCCATCTCTTTGGTAAGACGCTTCTTTTCAAGCAGAACATTGATTTGATCGGTGAGGTTCGCCGGCAGGTCCACACCCTCCATCAAGCCGTGGAAATTCATGGGCGGCATCACATCGGGGTGCATGCGCACCCACCGCAACGCAAGGGCAGGGCGCAGGAGGTAAAAAATACTTCTTCAGCGAGACTTCTTTCCGGTCGCCGAAGCGGGCGCGGAAGGTGTTTTCCCCAAGGCCGATATAGTGGTGCAGGCAGGCGCGGTTGTGGGCGATGGTGTTGGAAAAGGCGATCAGCCGGGCACACACCGCCTCATCCCAGATGTAGCGAATGGGGCTCGACAACCACTCAAGCAGCACAGGGTTCGGCTTCAGGATCAGGCTCAGCGCCTTTCTCACGTCCCAGCCGTTGATGTCGAGGTCGCCTTCAAGGGGCAGTTCCACCACATCGCGTCCTGGGGTGATGGACAAGTACCAGTCCACGGGCCTGGCGTAGACGAAGCGCACATCATAGTCGCTGTCGGGTGAGGGGAAGCCCCATGCCCGGCTCCCCGATTCCACCGCAAACAGGATCCGAAGCCCTTCAGTGTCTTGAAGGGCCTCAAGCTTTGCGCAGATGGTCCGACGCATGGCCCCGGGAATATCGCCCGGCGGAGGTGTGTGCTGCACGATGTCCTCGCCAGGCCTTGCACGGCGATGGGCGCTATCTTTATCGAAGGTTGACGTAGCACAAAAGCGCTCGCAGCGTAGCGAACATTGGTGCGGGTGTGCGCCTTAAGCGGTCTTGGCCGGGCACGCGATTGCGTGCCCGGCAGACCGCCACGGTGCCGCATTAGGCAGCTTGGGCGGGCTCTTCCTCAACGCCCGTAAAGCGCATGCCGAGGGCTTGAAGGTAAAGATCCAGAACGGCCTCTTCCTCCATCCGCTCGCTCGGTTCCTGTTTGCGCAGGCGGATCACCTGACGCAGGATTTTGGCATCAAAGCCGTTGGCCTTGGCTTCCGCGTAGACGTCTTTCACGTCGTCGGCGATTGCCTTTTTCTCTTCTTCCAAGCGCTCGATCCGCTCGATAATTGCGCGCAATTGGTCGCCCGCCACACCACCATTGACCATCGAAGGCCTCCTCAACATGAACGGTTGATTGTGTGCCCTGCGCCCCGGCGCAATCAATGCCGAGGCGTCCAGAGCGGCCAATCATCCAGAGCTACCGCGCCACGCTGTGAACAAGCGGTGAATCCGTTAGGGACAACTTGGCAAGAGCGTGCCCATCCGGTCGCAGTTGCGTGTCAGTGGAAGGTCACGTCCACCACCCCGGACATGGACTTGATGGCGCTCGCAACCGACCGCGTCACCCTGCGCGGCGAGGCGAGGGGGACGGACACCTCACGCCCGCCGCCTTCCACCATCGCAATGAAGGTGACCGTGCAGTTGCCTTCCCCCTCGATCAACCGGTCGATGGAAGGCAGGCACTCCCCACTGTCTAAAAACACCGTCAGCTTGGTGTTGGCCTTGGCTGCTAGTTTCTCAAGCGGTTCAACGTGTTGGATGCGCACCGCAAGTCCCTCTTCACGCTCCTGCGCCGTGACGCTGAGGAGGAGACAACGGCCAGGTTCCAGAAGATCGCGCTGGGCCTCAAGCGTGTCCTGGAAGGCCACCGCCTCGAACTGGCCGCTGGCATCGGACAGGTTGATGACGCCGATCCGCCCGCCCGAACGCGTCCGCCGCTCCTGCCTTGAGATGACGACGCCCGCCAGGCGCGCCGCCTCGCCCCGTCGCGGGTTTTCCGAGAATGCGCGCCATTGGGGCACGTTGCCGGCCTTCAGCGTCTCGGCAAAGTCGTCCAGCGGGTGGGCGGAGAGATAAAAGCCCACGGCATCGTGTTCCCGCTGAAGGCGTTCGGCAGGGGTCCACTGGATGCCTGTGGGAAGGCGGATATCATCGGCCTGGGCAGCGCCAAAAAAGTCCGTTTGTCCAACGGCTTGACCGTTGGTGACGCGGTTTGCAATGCCAAGGATGTGTTCAATCCCCCCGGCAAGGGCACCCCTGTCGGGCACCCAATCGTCAAACGTGCCTGCGGCAACCAACGCCTCCAGGGCACGCTTTGGCGCCACTTTGGGGTCAAGCCGGCTTGCAAAGTCCGACAGGCCTTTGAAGGGGGCCTTCGCACGCTCGGTCTCGATGTGCTCCACAAGCGGGCGGCCGACACCCTTCACGGCGGCAAGGCCGTAGACGATGGCCCCATCCTTCACGCTGAACTCAGCGTCGGAGTCGGCAATGGAGGGAGGACGCAAGGTCAGCCCCATGCGCTGGGCCTCCGCGCGGAAGTCGGCCAGCTTGTCGGTGTTGCCCATGTCCAGCGTCATGGACGCGGCCAGGAACTCGCGCGGGTGGTTTGCCTTGAGGTAGGCCGTGTGGTAGGCGATCAACGCGTAGGCGGCCGCGTGGGACTTGTTGAAGCCGTAGTTGGCAAACTTTGCCACAAGATCAAAAATGTGGTTGGCGTGGGCTGCCTTGGTGCCGCGCTCCACAGCACCGTTGACGAAGCGGTCCCTCTGGACGGCCATCTCAGCGGCAATCTTCTTGCCCATGGCGCGGCGCAAAAGGTCAGCCTCGCCCAAAGAATAGCCTGACAGAACCTGCGCAATCTGCATCACCTGCTCTTGATAGATGATGATGCCGTAGGTCTCTTTCAGGATCGGCTCCAGCAAAGGGTGCAGGTAGTCAGGCTTTTCCAACCCGTGCTTGCGCTTGTTGTAGCTTGGGATGTTGTCCATCGGCCCGGGGCGGTAAAGGGCGACGAGAGCGATAATATCCTCAAACCTGTCAGGCTTCATGCCGACGAGGGCCTTGCGCATCCCAGCGCTTTCCAACTGGAACACCCCTGCGGTCTCGCCGCGCGCCAGCAGCGCATAGGTCTTCTCGTCGGTGAGGGGCAGCGTGTCGAGCTCGATGGGAGAATCGATCATCGCCCGCGCGCGCTCGATGGTGGTGAGCGTCTTGAGGCCCAGAAAGTCGAATTTCACGAGCCCCGCATTTTCCACCCACTTCATGTTGAATTGGGTGACGGGAAGGTCCGAGCGCGGATCGCGGTAGAGCGGGACAATCTCGTCCAGCCGCTTGCTGCCGATGACGATGCCGGCCGCGTGGGTGGAGGCGTGCCTGTAAAGCCCTTCCAGTTTCATGGCAATGGCGAGGAGCCGCTCCACCTCAGGGTCCGCCTGGCGGGCTTGCTCCAGCCGCGGCTCGCTCTCAAGGGCCTGTGCGAGGGTGAGGGGGTTCGCTGGGTTGGACGGGACGAGCTTTGCCAGTTGGTCCACCTTGCCGTAGGGCATGTCCAGAACACGGCCCACGTCGCGCAGAACGGCGCGAGCCTGGAGCGTTCCGAAGGTGATGATCTGAGCCACCTTGTCGCTGCCATAGCGCTCCTGGACGTAGCCGATCACCTCGTCCCGCCGCTCTTGGCAAAAGTCGATGTCGAAGTCAGGCATCGACACGCGCTCAGGGTTGAGGAAGCGCTCAAACAGGAGGTCGAACCGCAAAGGATCGAGATTGGTGATGGTGAGCGCATAGGCCACCAGCGAGCCTGCGCCGGAGCCGCGGCCCGCCCCCACAGCCACCCCTTGGGCCTTTGCCCATTGAATGAAGTCGGCAACAATCAGGAAGTAGCCCGGAAAGCCCATGGAGCGGATGATTTCAAGCTCCAGTGCAAGGCGCTTGTCATAGACCTCCCGGTCCACTCCTTCGGCAGGACCGACGCTTTCAAGCCGCGCTTCGAGCCCTGTGCGCGCCATTTCCTCAAGCTCGGCAGCCTCTGCGGCAAGCTGAGCCTCTTCAGATTCGGCCCCGGCTTTTCCCGAGGCGACGAAGCGCGGCAGCATCGGATTTTGCTTCAGCGGCCTGTGGCTCGTCCTGCGGGCGATCTCCAGCGTGTTCTCCAGCGCCTCTGGGAGGTCGGCGAACGTCTGCGCCATGTCGTGGGACGGTTTGAAGTGGTGCTCCGGCGTCAGGCGGCGGCGATCGTCGTCCCCAAGCCTGCGCCCGTCGGCGATGGCAATCAGCGCATCGTGGGCATCATAGTCCTCGCGCGCTGCGAAATACGCCTCGTTGGTGGCAACGAGGGGGACGCTGTGATCGTAGGCGGCGTTGACGGCAAACGCCTCCAAAGCGGCCTCCGCGGGGAGCCCGTGCCTTTGAACTTCGCAATAGAAACGGTCAGAGAACATTTCGCGAATTTGGAGGAACGTTGCCAGCGCCGTCTCTTCGTCCCCCGCGCCGAAAGCGAGGCCCACAGGGCCGTCGGTCCAGCCCGAAAGGGCAATCAAACCCTCCGCATAAGGGGCCACATCTTCCAAAAGGACGCTGGCGCCCTGGCCGTTTGACGCAAGGTAGGCGTGGCTGACGAGGCGGACGAGGTTGGCATAGCCCTCCTCGTTGGCGGCAATGAGAGGCAGGCGCGCACTGACAGGGATCTTGCGCGTGTTGGGTGTCTTCTCAGGCACGCGGATGGCAAGGGTACAGCCGATCAAAGGCTGGATGCCCGCGCCAAACGCCAGTTCGGAAAACTCCAATGCGCCAAAGAGGTTGGCGGTATCGGTGACGGCGACGGCGGGCTGATTGTCAGCCTCGGCCAGCTTGATGATGCGCTTTAAGTGAAGCGCGCCTTCAAGCAACGAGTAGGCCGAATGAACCCGCAAATGAACAAACATCGTCGCCTCCAACCCACCGCAACCCGTCATAACAAGCGGGCGCCGCTTGGCGCAGCCTAGACGGTGGTCTGGAACCACCCCATCCACAGATAGGCGGCCCCCACGAACGACACGCAGGAAACGAAAGACCCAAGGTCCAAGAGAAAACGCGACATGACACAACCTCCCGTGAGCGATGGGGAAACTGTATGAGAATGTTCCAAGAACATCAAGCCAGATTCGGGCCTGATTGGTTAATTCAACTAAAACGAATTAGGAACAACCAGGCCCTCGGCCAGTGTCACTGTGCGGTCCAGATCGGCGGCAAGCGCCTCGTTGTGGGTGGCGACGAGGGCGGCAAGGCCAGTCTCGCGGCTCATCATCACAAAGGCATCGCGCACCGCTCTGGCCGTGTTTTGATCAAGGTTACCCGTCGGCTCGTCTGCCAGAAGGAGCGCGGGACGGTTCGCAACGGCCCGGGCGATCGCCACCCTCTGGCGCTCACCGCCGGAAAGCTCGGCAGGGCGGTGGGTGCACCTGTCTTTCAGTCCGAGCCGCTCCAAAAGCTCATCGGCACGTGCGGTGGCCTCGCCTGGCGTCTTCCCGGCGAGGCGCAAGGGGAGGGCAACGTTCTCCCGCGCGCTAAAATCGCCCATCAAGTGGTGGAACTGGTAGACGAAGCCGATCTGTTCTCGCCGCAACGCCGTGCGCGCCTTATCGCTGAGGCGACCGGCTTCGGTGCCGGCAATCATCACCTTGCCACCGTCCGGCCGTTCCAGAAGCCCCGCGATTTGCAACAGCGTGGATTTGCCGGCCCCTGATGGCGCCACAAGGGCCACAAGTTCCCCTTGCACCACCGTAAGGTCGGCCCCGCGCAGCACCGCTATCTCTGACGACCCGTCATGGAAGGATCGTCGTACGCCTGACAGCTCCAGCGGTGCGCTCATGGCAGCCCCGTTCATTCCGCCTTGAGGGAGACGACGGGATCGGTCTTGGCCGCCTTCCACGCCGGATAGATGGTGGCAAGCAGCGACAGGGCGAGCGCCATCAGAACCACTGCGCCCGTCTCAAAGGAGTCCATCTCCGCAGGCAATTGGCTGAGAAAGTAGAGCTCTGGCGGGAACAGCTCGGTCTGCGTCAACGACGACACCGCCTGGCGGATCTGTTCCACGTTGAGCGCAATGGCCGTCCCCAGAGCAAAGCCGATGATGGTGCCGAGCACGCCGATGGAGAGGCCGACGATCAAGAAAATGCGCAAGACCGATCCGCGCGTCGCGCCGATGGTACGCAAGATTGCAATGTCGCGGGTTTTCTCCTTCACCAGCATCGTCATGCCGGAGACCACGTTGAGCGCCGCCACAAGGATGATCAGCGTCAAGATGATGAACATGACATTTCTCTCCACCACCAGGGCGGAGAAGAAGGTGCTGTTGCGCTGGCGCCAATCCACAATGAAGACGGGCCGTTCCGCTGCCATTTCAATGAGCGGTCGCAAGGTGTCCACCGCGTCGGGATCATCGGCAAACACCTCGATGGCGGTGACGGTGTTCTCCTTGTTGAAGTAAAGCTGTGCGCGCTCCAATGGGATGAAAATGAACGACGCATCATACTCCGACATGCCAATCTCGAAGATGGCCTGGACCCGGTAGTCGTCGATCCGCGGTGTGACGCCGAAAGGGGTGACCGCCCCGTCAGGGCTGATGAGGGAGATGACATCGCCCACCGTCACCCCCAGCGAACGGGCAAGGCGGGAGCCTATGATCGCGCCTTTGCGCACGGCAAACTCATCGGCCGAGCCGATCAAGATGCGCTCCGAGACGAAGTCCAGCCTGTCAAAATCCTCGCGCGTGACGCCGCGCACCATGGCGCCTGAAGAGCCGACGGCGCCTGACACAAGCGCCTGCCCCTCAACGAAGGAGATGGCCTTGTTCACCCCGTTGACGGCCGCCACGCGGTCCGCCACGGCGCGAAAATCCGTCAGCGGTCCGTCGATGGGCTGTATCAGAACATGGCCGCTGACGCCGAGGATCTTGTTGAAGAGCTCGGCGCGGAAGCCGTTCATCACCGCCATCACGATGATGAGGGTCGCCACCCCCAAGGCAATGCCTACCAGGGAGAGCGTGGAGATGACGGAGATGAACGCCTCGCGCCGGCGCGAGCGCAGGTAACGAAAGGCAATATGCCGCTCAAGCCGCCCGAAAGGGCTCACGCCGCTTCGCCCGCGATAAGGTTGAGCGCCGCCTCCGCCGTCACCGTCTGCTTCTCGCCTGTGGCGCGGCGTTTCACCTCGACGGTGCCCTCTTTCACCCCGCGCGGGCCGACGACCATTTGCCAGGGAAGGCCGATCAGATCCATCCCCGCAAACTTGGCGCCTGGCCTCTGGTCGGTGTCGTCCACCAAGACCGTCTTGCCTTGATTGCCGAGGGCCTCTTCCAGCTGATTGGCCATGGCATCGGTGGCCTCGTCGCCTGGCTTCAGGTTGATGAGGCCGACGTCGAACGGGGCGATGGAATCGGGCCAGATGATGCCGTCATCGTCATGGCAGGCTTCGATCACCGCGCCCACAAGACGGGAGACGCCGATGCCGTAGGAGCCCATGTGCACCATTGCCTCTTCCCCATCGGGCCCTGCCACTTTGGCCCCCATGGGCTCTGAGTATTTGGTGCCGAAGTAGAAGATGTGCCCCACCTCGATGCCGCGCGCCTCCACCCGCGAGGCCTCGTCGATGGCGGCGAACTGGTCGGCGTCATGCATCTCGTCGGTGGCGGCGTAAAGGCTCGTCCAGTCGTCCACGATGGGGGAGAGGTCGCCGTAAAAATCGGTGTCGGCGCCAGGGATGGGCTTTTCCAGAAGGTCGCGGTGGCAGTAGACGTGGCTTTCGCCCGTGGAGGCGAGGATGATGAACTCGTGGCTGAGGTCGCCGCCGATGGGACCTGTCTCGGCGCGCATGGGGATCGCCGTCAGCCCCAACCTGTGGAAGGTGCGCAGGTAGGCCACGAACATGCGCTGGTAGGACAGGCGCGCACTCTCCTGGTCCACATCGAAGGAATAGGCGTCCTTCATCAAGAACTCGCGGCCGCGCATGACGCCGAAGCGTGGGCGCACCTCGTCCCTGAACTTCCACTGGATGTGGTAAAGGTTCATGGGAAGGTGGCGATAGCTCTTCACGTGGGTGCGGAAGATGTCGGTCACCATCTCCTCGTTGGTGGGCCCGTAGAGCATCGACCGGTCGTGCCTGTCGCGGATGCGCAGCATTTCCTGGCCGTAGGCATTGTAGCGCCCGGACTCGATCCAAAGGTCTGCCGGCTGGATAGTGGGCATGAGGATCTCGTGGGCGCCGGCCCTGTTTTGCTCCTCGCGCACGATGTTACCGATCTTGGTGAGGACGTTCATCCCCATGGGCAGCCAGGAGTAGATGCCTGCGGCCTGCTGGCGGATCATCCCTGCACGCAGCATCAGCCGGTGGGAGACGATCTCGGCCTCCTTGGGCGTCTCTTTCAGTGTGGGCAGAAAGTAGCGGGAGAGGCGCATGGGTAACTCGGGCAAACAAGGGCTGATGGCCCGCTGTTTGCAGTGTTGCCGCGCCGCGGTCAATCGGGGGCGGGGGCGAGTCCCGTTCCAAACGGGTGATCGCCCAGCGCATGTCCGGCTCGATCTGGATCAGATGGAGCGAAGAGGACATGCGCCGGATTGGGAAGCGAGCACGTCTTCATCCGTTCAGTTTGATCCACACTGAGCGGATTGTGGCCTTGGTCCGCTGGCAAGTGTTTCGGCGGGTGCCAACAACCCATTCAGCGCCTCAAGCTGCGGCACGTGGTGGCTGTAGCGCCGCCATGCCTCGGAGCTTCCTTTGTAAATGCCGTTGCGGACCTGAAGCGCACTTACCGTGCGCACAGCGCGGCGGTTGGTGTGAAACGCCACGCACCCGTCCTCAAACAGCAACCCGCAGTGGGCAAGGAGCGCCCTGATGGTCGCCTCTGGCGCGGCTGTCAGCTCCTCATAGCGAAGGGGGAGGATGGCGCCGCCTTCCGGTGTGGGGAAGGTGGCCATCAGGTGGTGATAGCGGCGGTAGGTGGCGGCAATGTCGTCCAAATCGTAGGCAAAGGTGTTGCCGCCGGCTGCGAAATAGTGGCGGAAGATGGAAAAGGCCGTTGCCGCGGGCTCGCGTTGCACATGGATGATCTTTGCCTCTGGAAACGCGGCGAGGATCAGCCCTGTCCAACGGAAGTTGCCTGGCAGCTTGTCGGTGAGAACAGGTTTTTCCACACCGCGACGGGCAAGGGCCGCTAGGTAGGATTGGCGGATTGCGTGCAGCCCGCCCTCGCCGATGGTGGGAAGTGCGGTGTCGAGCGCCTTGCCGTCGCCAGAACATGCTGCGCGGACGGCCGCTTCAAGGTCGGTCAGTTCGCCGCCTGCGTGCACATGGGAGTGGGCGGCAAGGATGCTCTCCACCAGCGTGGTGCCTGAGCGGGGCATGCCGACGATGAAGATGGGGCGCGGCGCGGCCGTCTCCTGTGGTGAGAGGGGCAGGGGCCTGCACGTTTTGAGGGCCTGGAAGAGGACGGCCTCTGCCGCACCATCGTGGGGAATACACCTCTTGTGGAGGCGATTGGCGTCAGCGAAGGCTGCAAAGGCTCTGTCCACCTCGCCGATATCGTCCAGCGCCTTGCCGAGGGCAAAGGCGATGTGCTTGCGCCCCTCATCGCCGAGCAAGGGGTCGGCGTGAAGCTGCTCCAGCCGTTGAAGGTTCGGGTGGTCTGGCGTGAAGCGGGTCACAAGGGAGAGATTGCGGTGAACGTCGGCAGCACGAGGGTTCAGTGCCAGGGATTTGGTGAAGGCGGTCGCGGCCTCCTCCGCCTCCCCCTTGTCCAGGTGCGCGGCGCCAAGGTTGCTCCACACCCGCGCGCTGTGAGGGGCGATGGTCAGGGCGGTGCGGTAGTGGGCGAAGGCCTCCTCGTAGCGGTCCAGCAACTTCAATGCGTTGGCAAGGTTGTTGTGGGCCTCCGCGAGGTTTGGCGACAGGGTTAAGGCGCGCTGAAGGTGGGTGACGGCGTCCATGGGGCGGCCTGCGGCGGTCAACGCACGGCCGAGGGTGTTCAGCGAAGCGGCGCTGTCCGGCGCCAGGAGGACGGCGCGGTTGAGGCAGGCGAGTGCCTCCCCCACCGTGCCTTCGTCGAGGAGGATGGCCGCAAGGTTGGCGAGCGCGTCGGCAAAGCCCGGCCTTGCATCGATGGCCTTGCGGTAGGCAGCGATGGCGCCCGCGCGATCGCCCCCGCCGGCAAGAACATTGCCCAGATTGTTGGCGGCCTCGGCAAGACCGGGGTCGTTGCGCAGCGCGCTTTGATAGTGAGCGGCGGCGGCGCGGGGGCGACCCTCCTTCGTGGCGGCAAGGCCCATCAGATAGTCGACCCGCGCACTTTGGGGAAAGCGGGCCTTGAGGGCGCTTAACCTGCGCAATGCCTCGTCCGGTCGGCCTGTGGCGAGAAGGTTGGTGGCCGCGGCGACCTCACGCTTGGGCGGGTCTTTGCCTGTGGCGGTCGCGGGAGGGGCGCGTAGGGACTTCAACCCCTCGATGGCACGGCGGTTCTTGGGATAGCGCTCAAGGACCGCACACAAGAGCGCTTGGGCGTCCGCCACGTCGCCGCGCTTGGCAAGGGTGCGGGCACGGGCGAGGGACCGGTCCACCGACAGAGCTTTGACTGCACTTTCTTGCGCCACAACACCCTGCCCAGCAGTGCGCCACCAGTGCCGCACCTTTCACAGAACATCATGCCGGGCAAAGCTTGCCCGTGGCTGGCCGCGCGCCCCCCGGCCTGGGGCATTCTGCGTCCACTCGGACGCAGAAAAGCACTTTAGCGCGCTGCGGGCTTGGCGGTCTGCTCTTTGGCGACGGCGGCAGCAGCGGCAGCCAGCGCCTTTGCCTTATCTTCCTCGTCCAAATCGCCATCGGTATCCACATGGACCGTCACGCGACGGTCGGCAAAGCGGATCCCCTCGCGCGCAAACATCTGCTGCAGCCGTGTGAACACATGGCGCCGCGCGATGAACTGGTTGCCTGGCCGCGTCATGAACTTGATGCGAAGGATCATCGCCGAATCGTCAATGTCCACAACACCTTGGGACTTGGGCGGTTCAAGAAACATATCCTTCAGCTCAGGGTCGGACGCCATTTCCCGCCCCAGCGATTTGACGAGCTTGCGCACCTTTTCAATGTCCACATCGAAGGGCAGGCGGATGGGCAGCTTCATCACCACCCAGTCGCGCGAATAGTTGGTGAGCTGGGTGATCTCGCCAAAGGGAATGGTGTGCAACGGCCCGTTGTGGTGCCGCAGCTGCATGGAGCGGATCATGATGCGCTCCACCGACCCCATGGTGCCCGACACCTCAACATATTCGCCTTTGCGGAAGGCATCGTCGAGCAGGAAGAACGCGCCAGAGAAGATGTCGCGGATGAGGGTTTGGGCGCCAAAACCAACAGCAAGGCCCACAACGCCCGCGCCAGCAAACAGGGGCGCAATGTTCACCCCAAGCTCTGCCAGCAACACCATCACCGACAGGACGATGATGGTGATGAGGATGAAGTTGCGGAAAATGGGAAGCAGCGTCGACAGGCGAGATGCGCCCGTGCCCATGCCCTCTTCGCCGGCTTCGCCTTCCCCTTCAGGGGTCTCCTCGGCAATCTTCTGGTCGAACCAGATGCGGGTGGCGTTGTAGGCAAGGTAGGCCCCGAAGGCGACCACCAGGAGCCCCAGCACCTGCACCAAAGGGTGGTCTGCGCGGAAGATGGAGACGCCCCAGATCTGAAGCAGCGCCACAAGCCAGGCGAACGCTGCAAGGATCCCGGCGCAGCGAGAGAAAAGGTCGTGAAACTCCTGCCGCATGGTGGTCTTCGGCAAGGGACGTTCCACAGTCTCCCCGTCGCCGAGATCCACCGTCACCAACGGCTGGGAAAAATGTCTGTCGATGATGAGGACGAGTACCGCATAGGTGAGGATGGCCACCAAGGCGGCCAGCACAGGTCCTGCGACGAGATTGTCGTCGAACCCAAGGTCCAGGATGTTGCGAACGCTGGCGATGGCCCAGGCGGCAATGAAGTAGACAATCAAGGCAGGTGCCCAGGCAGCCCTTGCAAACCGCCGCCACAGCGGGTCCGACAAGGGTTCGCTCTCTCCGAAAAGCATGGTGGTGATCGCCTTGCGGTGCATGATCACGATCGCCACCAAACCCAAGGTCGACACGAGCCGCACGGTCACGGTGAGGACATGTTCCACGTTCGCCGGCAGCCCCATAGCCGTCAGCCAGGAAACGCCTGCCGACAGCACGCACGCAATCGCCGCAAGCGCCAGGAGTGCGTTGAAGAGGGCTCTGGCCTCGTCGTCGGGCATTCTCAAGACCCGGTAGCGACTGCGCCCCGGCTGAAACAGCGTGCCGAACATGATGGCGAAGGCGCGCCAGAGCAAAAGGGCGCTGACGATGGCCATAGCCCCGGCGCGCACCACCCCGTCGGGCGCTGTGGCGATGAAGACGACCACCATCGCAAGGACGGCGAAAAGGGCCAGGCAGGCGACGTCGGCCACAAAGCGCGCAAGACCAAGGCCCAACTGCTCTGCCCGGGTTTGCGGCGGCGACTGCATGCGCACATCAAGGGCCGACACCGTGCGGCGGCGCAAAAAGAACTCGGCAGCAAACGCGACCACAAGGGCAATGAGGGTCAGAAGAAGGGTCAAGGCGCCAGCGTTGCTGGGTTCGTCCGGCCCCCTATCGCTGATCGTCTCCGAGATTGCCGTGCCGATCCGCGGGAACGTGTTGATCGCAATGGCGACCGCCCGCTCCACCGCCATGACCGCTTTTTCAAGGCGTGCCGCTTCGGCCGATGTCGCAGCAGGCGTCGTCGGGGTTGTGGCTGTCCGCTCCACCACGACGAGCTTGGTGCCCTCGCGCTCGGCAGCCTCCTGCACCGCTTTCAACGCGTCGTCCAGAGTTGGCTGCGTCGTGCTTGGCTGCGTCGTGCTTGATTGCGTCGTGACCTGGGCAAGACTTGCCGAGGGGACGATAAGCGCCGCGAAGGCTAGGACAGATACGACCATCAGCGAGGTCAGACCGGACCGATGACATCGCCAAAGCCTGGATGCGGCTGCATCGCGAATGGTTTTTATGGTTTGTTTGTTACGGGCCACGTCGCCGGCCTCCCGCTCAATTGGGACGTTCAATGTCCCTGCATTACGCCAATTTGAATAGAGGACGGGAAGATCATTGCGCATTCGGCGCTGATCGGCCGCATTCGTTGCGCCGTGGTGTGCAGGGCCGCAACACAAATGGGGTGCAGGCGGCGGTGGCATGGCCGCCAAACCCGGCTGGTGACGCGCACGGCTTGCAAGGGGCGAACATGGCGTGGAAGTTGCCTCGCCAGACGGGCGTGTGCGGGTCTGCGCGCCTTTGCCGTCCACGGCGCCGCCTGAAGGCGCTAAGAACCCATGACGACACGCGCACTGGCAGCCGGCCAAAGCGCGCCACCAAAAGGAGCGCCGATGTCCGTTGCTGAGCCTTCACAGGCTGCCCTGGCGCCAACGCGCGACCCCTTCGTTGCCATTGAAGACGTGGACCTTGTTTACGGGCGAGGCGCGAATCGAACCGTTGCGCTGCGCGGCACCAGCATTGCTGTGCCGGAAGGTGGCTTTGCCGCTGTGGTCGGACCTTCAGGGTGCGGCAAGTCCTCCCTCATGAAGCTCGTCACAGGGCTGTTGCCGGCAACCCGCGGCACCGTAGCCGTGGACGGAACGGCGGTGAACGGCCCAGTCAACATTGCCGGCATGGCGTTTCAGAACCCGACGCTTCTTCCCTGGCGCAACACCTTGCGCAACGTCATGCTGCCCCTGGAGATCGTCGAGCCCCACAGGCGGCGGCTGCGGCGCGAGCGTGCGAAGTACGAGGCGCGCGCCGAAGCCCTCCTTGCCTCCGTCGGTCTTGAGGGCTTTGGCAATCGCTCGCCCTGGGAACTGTCGGGCGGCATGCAGCAGCGCGCCTCCCTGTGCCGGGCCCTCATCCACGAGCCACGGCTTTTGATGTTGGACGAGCCCTTTGCTGCCCTGGACGCCTTCACGCGGGAGGAGTTGTGGTCGGTGCTTCAGGCCTTGTGGATGGAGCGGCGCTTCACCGTCATCCTCGTGACCCACGACCTACGCGAAGCGACGTATTTGGCCGAGACCATTCACGTCATGTCCGCCCGGCCGGGCAAGATTGTTGCAAAGCGCGACGTGCCGCTCCCCTTTCCCCGGACCCTTGAGGACACCTTCAAGCCCGAATTCGTCGACATCGTGCACGACCTGCGCGACCACATCAGCAGGGAGCGCACGCTGTGAGCGAGGCCATCGACGACATCTACGACGAGCCTGAGGTCCAAAAGCGCACCCTCGTGAGCGTCCTGACGAGCGACACCGCAGCGCCCTGGGTCATTGGTTTGGCAACGCTGGTGGTGTGGGAGGCGGCGTGCCGGATTTTCGACATCAAGCCCTTCATCCTGCCGGCGCCCACATTGATCGTCCAATCCATGTGGAAGTGGCACGAAGTGCTCGTCATTCACGCAGGGCAAACCCTTTATACGACGGTGATCGGCTTTATCTTTGCCGTCGCCGGCGGGCTCGTCCTGGGCGTCTCGGTGGGGTATTCGCGCTTTTTATATAAGGCGCTTTACCCGATCCTCATCGCCTTCAACTCCGTCCCCAAGGTGGCGATCGTCCCGATCCTGGTGATCTGGTTCGGGATCGGCACCATCCCTGCGGTGATCACCGCATTCCTCCTGTCCTTCTTCCCCATTGTGGTGAACGTCGCCGCAGGCCTTGCCACCGTCGAGCCTGAGATGGAGGACGTTCTGCGCTCCCTAGGCGCCTCGCGGCGGGACATTTTTTGGAAGGTGGGGCTGCCGCGGTCGATGCCGTTCTTCTTCGCCTCCTTGAAAATTGCCATCACGCTTGCCCTCGTGGGGTCGGTGATTTCGGAGACCATCGCCGCCAACTCAGGCATCGGCTACTTGATGCTGAACGCAAGCTCGCGTTTCGACGTGCCTTTGGTGTTTGCGGGCCTCGTGGTGGTGGCCTTCATGGGCGTTGCCATTTACGCCCTGTTCGCCAAAGCCGAGACGCGCCTTACGGGTTGGGCAACACGGGCTCAGACCGCACGGTTCGAGGGGGGTGGTTAGCGCGCTTTCCGATCAGGTTGGATCAGCCTGATCGATGAGAATTCGCGCCGGATAGAAAAGTACCCAAGAGTCTAATAGTCGAGGCGCGGCTGGGGCAGGCCGCCGACGGGAAGGCCTGTGATCGCAAGCAGCCCACCCGCAAGGGGCTGGTCGCTGTCAGGGGCAATGCTTGTGAGGAACAGCGTGTCGAGGCCTGGCCCCCCAAACATTGGCTTGGACGGGCGCTCCACGGGCACCTTGATGGTCATATCCACCCGCCCGTCGGGAGTGATGCGGTAGACCTCCCACCCGCCGACGCCGGCAAGCCAGTAGCAGCCGTCAATGTCCACGGTTGCACCGTCGGGGCGGCCTGCGACGGACCGTGTGTCGAAGAATACGCGGCGGTTGGAGGGAGTGCCCGTTTGCGCGTCATAGTCGCAGCACCAGACGGTGCGCACGTCCCTGTGGCTGTCGGAGAAGTAAAGTCGCGAGCCATCGGGCGAAAAAGCCAGGCCATTGGTGGTGTAGATGCCGTCAAACACCTTGGTGAGTTCGCCGTCCGCAAACACGTAAAAGGCACCATCGGCGGGCTGCGGCTGGGCCATGCTCATGGTGCCAACCCACCAACGCCCTTCAGGCGCAATGGCGCTGTCGTTGACGCGGTTGTGGGGCTTGTCCGCCTCGGGGTCGACGATGGGAGACTTGGCGCCGGTGGCAAAGTCGAAGGTGTGAAGGCCTGACTGGGTGCCGATCAGCGCGCCGCCGGCTTTGCGCATGGCAAGGCAGGCCACCCTCTCATCAAGGGTGTGGGCGGTGTGGCCGGCCGTTGCAGGATCGTAGCGGTGGACGGTGCAGCCTTCGATGTCGACGAAGTAAAGCGCCTGCTCCTCAACGTCCCATAAGGGGCACTCGCCCACCTGCGCCTTCACGTCCAGCGCACATTCGACGCGTACGTTCACGCGGCGGCTGCCGTTGTGGGGGTGGTGGTCATGATGCCCAAGGTCGCCCGTTGTGCGGAAAGCGTTCGCCTACGCGCGATTGGCAACGGCCTCGATCCCAAGGGTGTCGAGCGCTGTGCGCACGATGCCTGCCGCATCAAGCCCTGCTCGTGCGTACATCAGGTCAGGCTTGTCCTGGTCGACGAACACATCCGGCATCATCATCGGGCGCACTTTAAGTCCGTTGTCGAACATGCCGCGCTCGGCGAGGAGGGTCATGACATGGCTGCCGAAACCGCCAACGGACCCTTCCTCAACGGTGATCAGCACCTCGTGCTCCCGCGCAAGGCGCAGCACCAACTCTTCGTCGATGGGCTTGGCAAAGCGCGCGTCGGCAACCGTGGTGGAAAGGCCGCGCGCACCAAGCTCTTCAGCTGCGGCCAGCGCCGAGCCGAGCCTGCCGCCCAGCGACAGAATGGCAATGGCTGAGCCCTCTTTCAGGATGCGCCCTTTGCCGATGGGGAGAGGCTCGCCCACCTCAGGCATGTCGACGCCGATGCCCTCACCGCGCGGGTAGCGGAAGGCGATGGGCCCGTCATCATAGGCGGCAGCGGTGGCCACCATGTGCACAAGGTCCGCCTCATCGCCCGCGGCCATCACCACAAAGCCTGGCAGGCAGGCAAGATAGGCCACATCGAACGAGCCTGCATGGGTGGAGCCGTCCGCCCCCACAAAGCCTGCACGATCAATGGCAAAGCGCACGGGCAGGCCTTGGATGGCCACATCGTGGACCACCTGGTCGTAGCCGCGTTGCAGGAAGGTGGAGTAGATGGCGCAGAACGGCTTCATCCCGCCAGCGGCTAGGCCCGCGGCGAAGGTGACAGCGTGCTGCTCGGCAATCCCCACATCGAAGGTGCGGTCGGGAAAGACCTTCTCGAATACATCGATCCCTGTGCCTGACGGCATGGCGGCGGTGATGCCGACAATCCTGTCGTCCTTCTGCGCCTCAGCCACCAGCGAATTGCCGAACACCTTCGTATAGCTCGGTGCGTTGGACGTGCCTTTGGACTGCTTGCCCGTCACCACATCGAACTTGGAGACGCCGTGATACTTGTCGGCAGAGCTTTCCGCAGGGGAATAGCCCTTGCCTTTTTGGGTCACCACATGGACGAGGACGGGCTTGTTATCCGCATCGCGCACATTGCGCAGGACGGGGATCAGGTGGTCCAGATTGTGGCCGTCGATGGGCCCCACATAGTAAAAGCCCAGTTCCTCGAAGAGCGTGCCGCCCATGGTGATGCCCTTGGCAATCTCCTCAGCGCGGGCCGCACCCCGCTCCACGAAACGGGGCAGGCGGCGCACGAGGCCCTTCATGGCTTCACGCAAGGTTGTGTAAGGTTCGCCTGACGCCAGGCGCGCCAGGTAGGCACTCATGGCCCCGACCGGCGGGGCGATGGACATGTCATTGTCGTTGAGAATGACGATCAGCCGCGCATCGCGCGAGCCCGCATTGTTCATGGCCTCATAGGCCATCCCGGCGGACATGGCGCCGTCGCCGATGACGGCGATTACCTCGTTGTCGCCGCCCGTCAACTCGCTTGCCGTGGCAAAGCCAAGGCCCGCGGAAATGGACGTTGAGGAATGGGCAGCGCCGAACGGATCATAGACGCTTTCGGCGCGCTTGGTGAAACCCGACAGGCCCCCGCCCTGGCGCAGCGTCGTCATCTCGTGACGGCGTCCGGTAATGATTTTATGGGGATAGCACTGGTGACCCACATCCCAGATCAGGATGTCCTTGGGTGTGTTGAAGACGTAGTGGATGGCTGTGGTCAGCTCCACAACGCCCAGACCTGCCCCCAGGTGACCGCCCGTGACGGACACCACTTCAATCAACTCCTCACGCAGCTCGTCGGCGAATTGACGTAAGTCGCGTTCGCCAAGCGTGCGCAAATCCTTGGGCGTTTTTACCCTGTCGAGCGTACGGCGCACGGCATCCACCTATGATCTTTGGTTCTCGGCATGCCTAGGATAACTTGGTGTGAAATCGAATCAACTGCTGTGTCGCGTTAAATTGACACTCCAGTGCTGAAACGTCGCATTGCCTACCGTAGCGTGCGTGCCAGAACGTCGAGCCAGTTGCGCCTGCAGATGCCGTCGATCAGCGCCGCGTCGTAGCCTGCCGCGCGCATCGCCTCCACAAGGTTTGGCAGTCCCGTGCAGTCGCCAATCCCCGCAGGCACCACCGCGCCGTCAAAGTCCGACCCGAGAGCGACGCCATTTGGCCCAAGCTTTTCAAGCATATGGTCCAGGTGCCGTGTCATCACCGAGAGCGGCGTCTCCGTCGTGCGCTTGCCGTCCGGGCGCAGGAAGAAGGTTGCGAAGTTGAGGCCCACCACACCGCCGGTGTCGCGGATGGCGTCCATTTGCGCATCGGTGAGGTTGCGCGACACAGGGGTGATCCTGTGGGCGTTGGAGTGGGTTGCGACCAATGGCGCGTTGGAAATGCGGGCCACATCCCAAAATCCGCGCTCGTTGAGGTGGCTGAGGTCGATCATCACCCCGAGAGCATTGCAGGCGCGCACAAGGGCCGCGCCCCTGTCGGTCAGCCCCGCACCAATGTCGGGGGTTGAGGGGAAGCGGAAGGGCACGCCCTCGCCGAAGATGGTGGGGCGGCTCCACACAATGCCGAGGGAGCGAAGGCCGGCGGCATAAAACACCTCAAGCTCGTCAAGGTCTGGGCCGATGGCCTCGGCCCCTTCCATGTGAAGCACCATGGCAAACCGCCCTTGGGCGGCAGCTTCCTGAATGTCGCGGACGCTGCGGCAGATGGTGACGGCCCCGCTGGAGGCCCGCTCAAGGCGAAAGGCGATCGCCATCTGGCCGAGCGTCACCCTGAGCGAGCGTTCCTGGCGCACCGCCTCAATGGCTGGCACGGAGATCGACCCGTCGCGGTTGGCGGCATGGCGTTCCCTGCTCGACACATCCCCTTCGGCGACGAAAGTGGCGAACAGGCCGCCGATCAATCCGCCCTGGCGTGCTTTCGGCAGGTCGATGTGGGCGCCATCGCCCCCCGACAGGAAGCTGTTGCCTGAGCGGTCACGCCGCCACAGCCGCAGGAGAACATCGTTGTGGCCGTCGAAGACGGGTTGCATGGCGGGGTGGCTCCGATGGTTGAAGACGCGCGCGGCCAGACCGCCGCGCCGCGGGGTGGGGGCGTTAGCGCGCGTCCTTGATAGATTGGAAGGCAGCTTCCGCCAAAGGGTCTTCCAAGGCCGACACGTAGGCATCAACGAAGGGGGCGGTCGCCGCACGCCAGGGAGCACCGTCGACGCTGACACGGCTGGCGCCAAGGGCCTCGGCCCGTGCCATGGCGGCCTCCTGCTCGGCGGCGGCAAGGCTGTCGAAGTAAGCGGCTGACTCTTCCGCTGCGCGGGCAAAAAGGGCGCGGTCGTCATCGGACAGGCCGGCCCAGAAATTGACATCGAAGTAGACCACGCCCACCGCCCAAATGTGTGCCGTTTCGGTCAACACCGGCGCCACCTCGTAAAGGCGCAGCGCCTCAAAGCCTGACATGGTCATGTCCATGGCATCCACCACACCGTTGGACAGGGCAGTGTAGGCCTCCGTGATGGGAAGGGCGGTGGGGTTCGCCCCAAGCGCGCGCCACAGGGCAATATGAAGGTCGCTCTGAAGAACGCGCATGGTCACGTCGTCCATGGCATCGGGCGTCTGCCTCGGCGACTGGCCAATAAGGTGCCGTGCGCCAAAGACGATGAAGGCGGGAACCTCGAACCCCTCGCTGCGATAGGCCTCCTTCAGCGAATCGCCCAAGGGGCCGTCGAGGGCGCGGGCGATATGGTCGGTGTCTTCAAACACGAAGGGAAGGTCGAGGACGGTGCCTGCAGGCACCCAGGTGGTGAGGCTTGCAACGGTGGACAGTGCGCCCGTGATGGCACCGAGGCGAATGGCCTCAGCCTCCTCCTTCTCGCCCCCCAACGCGCCGCTGGTGACGATGGTGATGTCGTAGGCGCCAGGACGCGCCGCCTCGACGATGGACTTGAAGCGCTCCCAAAACAGCGTCTGCGGTTTCGACGGACCGTACTGCGAGGTCACCGTCAAGCGCTCCTGCGCGGCGACAGGGCCGACAACGCACACGAACGCAAGCGCGACAATCAGGTGGCGGAACAACATGGCGTCCCAGGTTTGTTTCAGTGCATCGGTTAATAGTTCATCGCAACGAGCGCTGGGCCGGCGGCAATCACCCCTGCCGCCGCCATCAGGGCGAGGAGAAACGGCACGACCGCGCGAAAGGCGCCGTCCGCCCCCGTGACGTCCTTCACCACCAAGATGAGCATCCCGACCGGCGGCGTCAAACCGCCAATCAACAGTGCGACCACAACGGCAAGGGTGAAGGCGATGGGGTCTGCCCCCGCCGCCACGCCCGCAGGCAGGAGAAAGGGCAGGAGAACGAGGATGCCTGCCCCCACGTCCAAAATGGTGCCGACAATGAGCGCGAGCGCCACCGCCGCCAATGTCGCCACCAAAGGGTTGCCGCCTGGGAGGGCCGCCGACCAGTCGATCCCCGACGTGGCAAGGATGAAGCCGACGGGCGCTGCCGCTGCAATGAGGATCGCAACCCGCCCCGTCTGAAGCGCTGCATCGCAGAGCGCCGCCAAAGCCGCCTGCCACCCTTTGCCGGCAACGGCGTACAATAGCCCGAGCCCCACCGCGAAGAGCCCTGCCTCCACCGCCGTCACAAGGCCAAGGCGAAGAACTGTGAGAATCACCGCCGCCATTAGGACGGGCGGGACGAGCCCGCCGATCAACGCCCGTGCATTGGGCGCGGGAATGGGGTCTGCCTTGCCTTCAGGGGGGAGGAAACGCACGGCAAACCAAAGGGCCAGGATGACGACGGCCCCCGCGCCAATTCCCGCCAGCCAGAGTGTCGCGACCGATTGATCCGTGGCAGCAGCTGCCAGAAGGAGCGCGATGGAAGGTGGCAACAGGTTGGGCAGGATCGCTGAAGAGGCGGTCAGCGCCGCAGCACGCGAGGGCGTGTAGCCGGCGGCCACCATAGGCGGTACGAGAAGGCGCGCGCCCATGGCAGCATCGGCAATGCTTGAGCCCGAGACGCCGCCGAAAAGGGCGCTGGCGAGGACGTTGGCCTCACCCATGGCGGTCCTGCGTTGGCCTGCGAGCGCGCGGGCGGCCTCCACGATTTTCGTGCCCAGCCCGCCCGCCACCAGGAGCGCTGCGGCAAATACGAACAGCGGCACGGCAAGGAGGACGTAGGTGGACAGCCCGCGCATCAGCGTTTGCGACAGCGCAGCACCCGCCATCGGCCCTGGCGCCAGCACCACAGCAAGCACCAATGCCAGCGCCACAGGCACCTTGACCAACAGCGCGAGCGCAAGGGCCATAGCGGCAACGGCCAAAGGCAACGGCGGGACGGGGAGGAGGGCTGCCGCCGCCCCAAGTCCAAAGAAAAGCCCGGCAAAGCCTGCCCCACACCGCGCCAGTTGGGTGAGAATGGCAAGCGCACACAGGCCCGCTGCAGCACCATAGCGCCAGGTGACAGGAAGGCCGAGGACCGCATCGGTGCCGCCGAGCCTCTGCGCCGCTGCCACTGCGCCAAGCCCCATTGTGGCAAGGACGAAGCCGAGAATGGCCTGGCAGGCAAGCCCAGGCGCACCGTGGAGCGGTACCCTTTGGGCCATCAGCGAGGGCAGGGCAGCAAGGGCGAGGATGGCAAAGATCCAAAGGGCAAGGGTGTTGGCCCCCACAAGGGCAAGCCCAAGGCTGCGCGCCACCACATTGACCGTGAGCGAGGCCACAATCGCGAAAAGGGCAAGCGCTGCGATGACGCCTGCGAGCCTTTCAAGGACGGCGGCGGCGCGCCCCATCACGGCGTGGCTGTGAGCCGCTCCAACCCGTCCTCGCCGGCAAGGATGGCCTCGTCCGCTTCGCTGAGGAACAGGCCATGCTCTACAACACCCGGGATCGCAAGGAGCGCTGCGGCCACCTCATCAGGGTCGTCGATGCTGCCGAGGGGACAGTCCAGGATGTGGTTGCCGTTGTCGGTCACAAGGGGCGCGCCGTTTGCCATGCGCAGGGCTGGGGCCACACCCGTGGCATCGGTGATGCGCGCGGCCGTCGCCCCCCAGCCAAAGCGCACCACCTCCACAGGCAAAGGAAAGTGGCCAAGGCGTATGACCCACTTGGAGGCATCGGCAATGACCACCATGCGCCGCGCCATTTGCGCCACGATCTTTTCGCGCAGCAGCGAAGCGCCGCCGCCTTTGATGAGCCGCAGCGATGGGTCGATCTCATCGGCCCCATCGACGGCAAGGTCGAGGGCGGCGGGACCGTTGGACCCCATCATGTCGGCAATGGAAATGCCGTGGCGTGCCGCGCGCTCGGCCGTGGCTGTGGACGTGGCAACGGCCGGCGGCAGGGTGAGCCCCGCCTCCACACGGCGTGCAAGGGCATCAACGAACAACAGCGCCGTGGACCCCGAGCCAAGCCCCAACCGCATGCCGTTTTCCACCATCGCGGCTGCCTCTTCAGCAGCGCGGGCCTTGGCGTTGTCCACCCTGTTCCCCATCGTCCGTTTTCCCTCCTTGCACCGCCGCCGGCGTTCCACTAGACGATGGAGCCGCCGGGTAGAAGACCCATGCCATTTAAACACGCCTTCATTTCAAGTGCTTAGTTTGTGGTTGAGGTCAATGTGCATGTCACGATGTGTCTGCGCCGCCCACCCTTTGACCGCGCCGGAACTCCTCTGACATGCGTCTCGTCCTTCATATCGGCTCCACCAAGACAGGCAGCTCGGCGCTTCAGGCGACCCTTTTTGAACGGCGTGAGGCGCTGGCCGAAGCCGGCGCGCTCTACAGCGCCCATGGGGTTGCCGCCAGCGCCCATCACCTGCTTGCCGCCGCCATTCACCCTGGCGCATGGCGCATGCATGCCGGTGATCTGCCTGATGATCGTGCACGCTATTTCGCCGACAGCGCTAGCGCGATCTTAGAGGAAGCGGCTGCCATCAACGCCCACACCATCGTCATCTCCAGCGAGTATTTTTGGGGTGCGCTGCCGAGCGACCTCTACAAAGCCTTCGCCCGCGCCTTCCAAAGCTGTGACATTGAAATCCTGGCCTTCCTGCGCAGGCAAGATGCCTGGTCGGTTTCGTCCTACCTCCAGGCGGTGAAAAGTGGCGAGGCGCGCCCGTTCGAGATCTGGTACGAGGCCGCGCTTAACAGGCGTACAAGCGGCTTCCACTACTTCCGCGTCATCAACCGCTGGGCTCACTATACCGACGCCAAGGCCGTCCATGTGCTGCGCTATGAGGACACGAAGGACAACGTTTTCAAAGCGTTCTGCGAAACGGCGAAGATCGACGTGGACACGGAAGTTGCCATGCGCCGCGTCAACCCGAGCCCGAGCCGTGAGGGCGTGCAGCTATTGCTGGAGGTGAACCGGTCGGACGCTTCGCCTGATGAAAAAGCCGCCGAGCGCAAGGCGATCATGATGGCCCATCGCGGCGAAGGTCCGTCCGCCTACGACGTGTCGGAGCCCATGCGCGCTGCCATTCTCAGGGATGCGCAGTTATCGGATCAACTGATCTTGCGAGAGTTTCTAAAGCGCGAGGGCCCGCTTTTCCCGCCTGATCCTTCTCCTCAGGCGGCTGAACCGACGCCGCCTGCGCCTCAGGCGCTGGGTCCCTCGCAGGGTGCGACCCCCGCCCAGCAAAGTACTCGCTAAGGGCTGAGCGGCTGGCAAAGTCGAACGTTGCGGGGCGGCGCCACAGGTCGTCATAGTCCACGGCCAGCAGGGCATCGTTGAGGGCGACCGGGTCGTCCTTCAGGTGGTGGTCGATCACAAGGCCGCGCCCATACTCTGCCGTTCGCTCTGCCTGTGCGCCAAGGTCGAGCGAGATCAAAGGTAGCCCCAGCGCCATCCCCACCGACAGGGTGAAAACGTAGGTCTCGGGCCAGATGGACGTGGTCAACAGCGCATCGGGCTTGATGGCGCTGATCATCTCCGCGGCTGCCCTGTCGCCATCATAACGGCCGTAGACGGTGGCTTTTGGACCGTTCTTGATCTCCCTTAGCGAGGTGTAGCCGACAATGTCGATGTGGAGGGGAAGATCTCGGGCCTCGATATCGCAAATCATCGCGTGGATGAGGTGGGCGCCCTTGTGGGGGCCGATGGCACCGAGGATTAAGATGTGCCGCTTGCCATCGCTGGCGGCAGGGCCGTCCAGGGGCGGCACATTGTCCAGCAGCGGCTCAGGGTGCGGGTGGACGACCACCTTGGCCACATCCGCAAGGCGCCGGGCGCGCAGAGCCGCCGCCTCGCTGGGCGCGCTGATTTGGGCAGCGCCTGCAAGGTAGCGGCGGAAGCGATCCCGCCAATCCTCGATGCGCACCCACTCCAATGGCGCGCTGGTGGCGGCAAGGCAGGCCTTGCAGCGCTCAGCATCGGTCTCGCCGCAATAGCGTTCCTCAGCGTCCAGAAAAGTGAGGCGCGGGCACAGCGGCTGATGGTCGTGCCAGATATGCCAGTAGGGGCGTTTGGCCGACATCAACGCATCCATCAGCCGTGCGATGGAAGGGACGGACAGGCCGGCGAACGAGTTCATGTGCACAAGCTCTGGATCGAGCAGCTCGATCATCGCCGGCAAAAGGTCCTTGTGGCGCTCAAGATTGAGGCTCTCAAGGTTCGGCAGATAAGGGAATTTCGTCTGGCCGAACGGTTCCAGTTTGACGAAACCCTCCCAGGTGGTGCGGGCAACGACGGCGCGGTTCACAACGTCCTCAAGTCCGTCCCGGAGGAGGGCCATGCGCGCATTGTCGAGGAAGGTCTGGATGCCGCCGCCGCGGGTGTGGGTGAAGAACAAGACCGACACGTCCCCCAGGTGCGCCTGGAGCCGCGCCACATCGAGCATGATGCGCGAGGGAAGGGCGGGATCGGCGGCAAGGTGGCGCTGGACGCGGCCCTGATAGTCGGGGTGCTTCTGGCCAAGCAGGATCTGCGCTTGCTCTGACCGGCTGGTCTGGCTTGCTCCGAAGGAGGTGGAGCCGAAATGGCGCACATAAACGCCAGTGGCCAGAACGTTGCGCCAGCCGGACTTCACGGCACGCATGCAAAAATCGCACTCTTCACCGTAACCGATGCCGAAGGTGTCGGCGTCGAACAGGCCCACCTCGGTCAAGGCCGCGCGCCTAATGAACATACAAAAACCGATACCCGTCGGCACGTCCACCACGGTGCGCCCGTTGGCGCGCGCGGCAAGACGGTCCACCTCGCTTGAGGGGACTTCGAGCTCGAACGTGTTGTCGACGGCAAACTCGGGATAGCTTGCGATGGTGGCGTTGTTGGAGAACGGCGTGACCGTGCCGATGGCCCTGTCGAGGATGGCGGGCTCGATCAAACGGTCGATCCACCCGTCGTGGACCACAGTGTCGGCGTTCAGCAAGATGACGTCGCGGTCTTCGTTGTACGCCATGCCGCGGTTGACGCTGCGCACAAAGCCCTGGTTGGTCTCATTGACGATGAGGCGGATGTGGCCGCTGTCGGCAAGGTCGCGCAGGAGGGCGGTGACGGCAGGCTCCGGCGAGCAATCGTCCACCACAACGCACTCGAACGGCGTTTCGTTCTTGGCAGCAAGGACGCTGTCGATGGTGGCTGCAACGTGTTGCAAGCTCTTATAGACGGGGATGATGACGTTTACCGCCTCCCCTGTGGGGGGCTCCACAACGCACTTGGGCCGTGCGTGAAACGCCTCGGGCGTTGGTATGGGTGGCACCACCAAAGGGGTGGTGGGGCGCTGGTGGGCGGTGCGCCTTACGTCCGAGACGGACGTGACGCGCCCCTCCTGCCGGCCGTGGGTGATGTAATGGTAGAAGGGGTTGACCTTCACCTGCGCCACGTCGCGGTTGAACTTCAAATAGCCGCGGGTGGAAAACAGCGCCGACGGATCCTTGCCCTCACGCCAGCCCACCACCACGAAATGACGCAACGGGCTGATGTTCATCCGCCTGATTTGCGGATAGGCGTGGCGGTAGAAGGTTGGGTCGAAATCCTTGCGGATGATCCTTTCGATCTTGCGGTATTTGCGCCGCTTGGCATGGTAGATGGCGTGCAGCACCGTGGAGCGCGGATGCGTGACGGTGTCGATGGTCCACTTGACCGCTTTGCCGATCGCCATCACGTCAGCGCCGCTCCAACAGCTCTAAAAGGTAGTCGCCGTAACCGGATTTGGCTTGGCCTTTGCCGAGGCGCTCCAGCGCACCATCGTCGATCCACCCCTGGCGCCAGGCAATCTCTTCGGGACAGTTGATCCTAAGGCCCTGGCGCTGTTCCAGAGCGCGCACAAAATTGGCCGCATCCAGCAGCGAATCGTGGGTGCCGGTGTCGAACCAGGCGTAGCCTCGGCCCATCATTTCCGCATAAAGGTCGCCACGCTCAAGGTACGCACGGTTCACGTCAGTAATCTCTAGTTCGCCCCTTGCTGAAGGCGCAATGTTGGCGGCAATGTCCAAAACGTCGTTGTCGTAAAAATAAAGTCCCGTCACAGCGTAGTTCGAGGGTGGTGCGGGCGGCTTTTCCAAAATGTCTGCCGGCCGGCCGTCCTTGCCCAAGGCAAGCACCCCGTACCGCTCAGGATCCTTTACATAATAGGCAAAAATCGTTGCGCCATTGGTGCGTTGTGCTGCGCGCGCCAAAAGACCCTCAAGGCCGTGACCGAAATAAATGTTGTCGCCCAAAACAAGGGCCGCGCGGGAGGCACCGACGAACGGCTTGCCGATGATAAAGGCTTGCGCCAGGCCTTCAGGCTTGGGCTGCTGGGCATAGGAAATTGAGACCCCCCAGTCAGACCCGTCGCCCAACAGCCTTTCAAAGGTCGGCGCGTCCACCGGGGTGGTGATCAGCAATATGTCGCGGATGCCCGACAGCATGAGAACGCTGATCGGGTGATAGATCATCGGCTTATCGTAGATGGGCAGTAGCTGCTTGGAGACCACACTCGTCACCGGCCGCAGCCGCGTTCCCGCGCCGCCGGCAAGAACGATGCCCTTTAAATCCGACACGCTGTCACTCCGTCACCGTGGCAAACGCTTACGGTTCCCCCGCAGTGCGATCAACCCCCGCAGACCCCGCACCGCGACCAAAGGGTGCGGGACGGGGCGCCGGAAACGGAATGGAGTATGGGCCGAAAGGGTGACCTAGAGCTTGCCCAGGCGCAAAAACAGCGTTTCGCCTGAGGAATCATCCACGCCGTCATTGTCGGTCACGGCAAAGGCATTGCCGTCGGCATCGATGGTGAAGCCTTCAATCTTGTCCACCACAAAGCCGTTCAGGGATTTCAGATCCGGCAGGAAGTCGTGGACGAGGGTCTTTTTCACCAACGGAAGATCCCCTCCGAGGGGCATCGGCTCAACGCCCTCCATCTCGATTTTGTAGAGCCGCTTGATTTTCGCGTCGTCACCGATCTGATTGTCGCGCTCGATGACGTAAAGGGTGTCGTTGTGGAAGGCGATTTCCGACAGGCCGACCCAGCCCTTGTCGCCCTTATCGAGGGGGTAGCGCACCCCCTCCCAGCGACTGCTTTGCGGCCAGTAGGTGAGAATTTTCACCTCGCCATCGGGGTCGTCCTCCCACTCCCGTTGCATGGCAATCCACAGGGCCAGCGTGTCACCTTGGCCGACGGCAACAATGCCTTCAGCGCCAAAGCGCTTCTCGTGCTGAAGGAGCTCTTGGGGAAGGTCGATCTGGCTTTCGATGGTGCCTGCAGCGTTGACCTTCAGGAGGCGGTGGGGAATGTCCCTGTCGGTGCGCCCTTCCGAGGCAAGCCAGAAGCCGCCTTCACCGTCAGTGGTAATGCCCTCAAGGTCGAGCTTTTGGGCCGCATTCCCATCATCGTTGACCACCACATGCTCAGTGATGCGGGCAGGGGCCTGACTTGCATCGATGGTGAAGATGGTCGGGGCGCCGGCGTAGAAGGAATCGCTAACCGCATACAAGAGCCCAGGCGAGATGGGGTCTGCGGCAAGGCCCGACAGGGCGCCCCAGCCGATGGGCTGGCCGTCTTCCCCATCCACCGAGACGATCTGCGGGTACTGGGGTGCACCCTCTTTAAGCGCGTAGACCATGATGTGGGCGCGCGGGCCGCCATCGCCTGAAAGGTCCGCCTCGTTGGCGGTGACGAGAAGGTTGCGCGCGCCTACGGCCACAGCGCTCTCAGGGCCAATCCCTGACGGCAGCAGCTGCGAAAACTCTGGCGCTTCTCCAGTGTCGCGGTAGACCCCCACGGCCGAGCCGCGCTCTGATAGCACGAAGATGTAGTCAGCGCCCTCGAACGTGCCCACCTCAAGGCCCTCAGGCTCGGCGCCTTTGTTTTCTGAGCGTTCGTCGGGATAGTGACCGGCGCGGATCACCTCCTGTTCGAAGGACGCGCCGGACTCGTAAAGCACCGACCCGTCCGTTGCGAAGATGGTGAAGCCGCGGGAGCCGCCTTCATAGTCGCCCTCATTGGCGGTCACCAGACGGTCGTTGCCGAGCCACTTGACTGCGTCAGGTTCGCGCTTGACCGCCGACAGGCTGCCGGTGGGCGTGATGGCGCCGTCTTCCTTGGTGTCGACCCCTTCAAGGTCCACGGTGCCTGCGGAAAAGTGCGCCACGACAGTGCCCGTCGCGCCATCGACAATGGCGATGTGGTTGTTTTCCTGCAGGGTGACGGCAACGTGGCCATCGCTGTTGAAGGCGACGAATTCGGGCTCAGGGTCGCTTGGAGCCACTTCGGCGAGGCCGGTCAGGTCGACGACTGTCTTGTCATCGCAGGAGGGGACGCCGTCGGTCGCCTTGTAAAGGGTGAGGTTGCCTGCAGGGAGTTGGGGGAGTTTGCCGTCGTCCAGGTCCTCGTCTCGCTCGTTTTCGATGGCAACGGCGATGAGGCTGCCATCGGGAGAAATGGCGATGGAATCAGGCTGGCCGCCAAGGTCGCAGGTGACGCCGATGGTGCGGTCCGATAGGCTGATGGACAGGAGCTTGCCCGACGGCGCGGTGTAGCTCTCGGAGGTGTTGACCGCCGCGAGGACGGCATTGGCGTGGACGGCGACGGAGGTGGGCTCGCCCCCCACATCCACCGTGCCGGTGCCCTTGGGGGCGGCAGGGTCGGTGATGTCTACAAAGCCGATCACCTTCAAAGGGCTGTCGGAATAGACGATGGTCATCCCATCATCTGAGGCAGCGATGATCTCGGCAGATGTCTCGCTGGAGGGGTCCGCGCCTTCAGGAAGGTTTTGGGAGACGGGCCAGCTGGCGATGCGGTTGAAGGCCTTGCCGTCCGCTGCGGCAGCGCCGTGGGCACCAAGTGACAGAGCTCCAAAGGATGCAACCCCCAGCGAAACGGCAATGGCAAACAGCGATGTCGACGACAGGAACGACTTCAACGGGACCTCCCTTAAGGCAATGCTCCGGCCACTGTGTCACCAGCGGCGGGCAGACTTCAGGGACACAAACCGCGACCGTGTGACGCGCGTGTGACACACCCTCGCCACAAGACGGCCGTCTGAGGTTTCGGAGCGTTTCTGCGATGGCCTGGGCGGTCATCGGATTTGCGTTCGCTCCCGGGTCGAAGCCGCACGCCGATCGTGTTCCGCAGTGACCGGGAGGGCCACTGAGGATGGCTCTTACCGCCGGGGTGACCTCACGCTGCCTGATCAAGGTCGGTGGGCTTTTGTGGCGCCGGTTCGATCCTGCCGATGGGGACGGGGCGGTCGGTGCCGCGGTGGGCGCCTGGCCAGGCTTCGGTCTCCACCAGGTCCTTCACTATGGCCTTCAGTGACTGGATCACGGCACGGGTGGACTGGGACACCGGCCGCTGTGACGACGTGGCAAGGAGGAGCGTGCGCGACAGCGAGGGCTGCACGAGGGCGCGCACGGTCAGCCGGTCATCCTCATAGACTGTGCCGCGGGGCAGAATGCTGAAGCCGACGCCGCGCCGCACAAGCTCCTTGATGGCAGGCACGCAGTCCACCTCCGCCTTTACATTCAAATCCACCCGCGCACTGGTGGCCGAGCGCTCCAACAATAGGCGCAGGCCATGGGTGCGTCGGGGCAGGATGAGCGGTACGTCCGCCAGGTCGCGCAAGGCCATGGGTTCGGTGTCGGCCTCGTTGTGGACCACCACAAGGTCCTCGCGCACCAAAGGCTCGGTCAGAAAATGTTGGGTGCGCGTGGCATCGTGGATGATTGCCACATCCAAAAGGCCATTGGAGAGCCATTCGTTCACATAGCCCGACAGCCCTTCGGTAAAGGCAAGGCAGAGTTCGGGGTGGTGGGCCGAGACGGACTTGAACAGCCCCGGCGCCACGTGGCGAACGATGGAAGGGGGCGCGCCCACCAGGACGGAGCCCCTTGCAACCCCAACGGTGTCGCGCACGTCCTGCTCGGCCATGCGCACCGCCTCCAGAATTTCGCTGGCACGGCTGTAGAGCTGTGCGCCCGCATCGGTCAGCTTCACCCCGCGCCCGTTGCGGAAGAAGAGCGGCGTGCCGAGGCCTTCTTCAAGGTTGGCGATCTGCCGGCTGACGGCCGGTTGCGCGACGGACAGCGTCGCGGCGGCGCGGGACACACTGCCCGCATCGGCGACCCGCTTGAAGTAGCGTAGCTGCTTGATTTCCATACTCGTCCCTCACGCTCACTCGTTGCACACTGGGGGAGGGATGGCGTGTCCCTGCCGTGACGTCTCCTGCTTGCCTGGTCCACCGACGCTCTCCTCCCGCACCTTGGCGCACGAAACTGGGCGCAAGGACGCTGCGGTGGGTCACGATGGTGAACGTCATGGTGTGGTGTCCGCACGCTTCAACATGCGTGCGCGTCGTCGCCGGTGCGCGCTCTGCGCGGTACGGCACGGGTCTGTGCCCACCGTCGTGGATCTGCCGGCCTTGGCTGGCCAGTGCCCCATTCATCAGCGCCCCTTCAGGGGCAGATGATGGTGGCGAAGACCTTCAACCAACCGGCGTGCGACACCGCCGGCCTGGGCGCGACAGCCCGCAACCTGTGGCCTTGAGCAGAGCGACCCGCCACCTGCTGTCGGAGCGAACGTGCGTCCGCTTAGAAGGGGTGTCCCGGGCCGCCGCCGCTTAAAGGGCAGGCGTATTGGATCTCACCCTAGCCGGTGATGCTTGTGCGAGGCTGTGAGGCGGTTAAAGGCCGTAGCGGGCCCACATCTGATCGGCACGGGCTGCGGCAATGAGATCTTCGCCGAGCCCGGCAGCACCGGCAAGGCCGAGGCGCCGGCGCAAGAGCGAGGGACGGCCCACAGGGATCGCCTTGATGACCACCTTCTCGCCGAACCGCTCGCGCAGCACGGTGTGGGAATCGCCCACAGCATCGGCAAGTCCGAGGGAAATGGCATTGGTGCCACTCCAAAACCGACCGGTGAAAAGGTCCGGATCGTCGGACAGGCGCGGGCCGCGGCGGGCCTTCACCGCGTCCACGAAGGCTGTGAAGATGTCCTCCTGCACGCCTTTGAGGATTGCAATGTCCTCATCCTTTTCGGGCTTGAAGGGGTCGAGGATCGATTTGTTCGTGCCCGTTGTATAAACGCGCCGCTCAACGCCAATCTTGTCCAGAAGCTCGGTGAAGCCGAACGAGGCGCTGATGACGCCTATGGAGCCGATGATGGAGGTGGCATCCACGAACACCTCATCGCCCGCGACGGCAAGCCAATAGCCGCCGGAGGCCGCAACGTCCTCCACGAAGACAAGCACCTCCTTGTCGTGCTCTTCAGCAAGGGCGCGCACACGCTTGAATATGAGTGAGGACTGCGCCGCCGAGCCGCCTGGGGAGTTGACCACAAGCGCCACTGCCGGCCCCTTGGTGGTAAAAGCGCGCCGCAGTGCCGTGCCGACGGCCACAAGCGAGAGGCCGGGGCGTAACCCCGTTGCCATACCAATGGTGCCCGCAAGGCGTACCAGTGGCACGGTGGGTCCGCGCGAGCCGCGCAAGAAATGCATCATAGTCGCCTTCCTGGCCTTGCCACGCCTCATATAGATCATGGCCAAGGGGCCGGTAGCAGTGCGCCGGCAGGGCACGCAAGGGTGGATTGCCCACCCCCCGCTCCGTCAGGCCGCGCTGTCCAGCTTGGCGCGAAGGGCCAGGAGATCCTGCCAGGCCCGGCGTTTTTCAGCCGGTGTGCGCAGCAAATAGGCGGGGTGGAACATGGCCATCGCCTCGATCTCGCCCGGGCCGCCATAGCCTTCGGCGCGATAGTGCGTCCACCGGCCGCGCTGGCGCATGATCCCCTGGGTGGTGTCCAGCAACACCTTTGCCGCCGCTCCACCGAGGGGGACGAGGATTTGCGGCGCCACCAGGGCAATCTCCCGTCGCACAAAAGGCTCGCACGTGGCTGTCTCCTGCGGGCTTGGCGTGCGGTTGCCTGGCGGGCGCCATGGGATGACGTTGGAGATGTAGACCTCCTCGCGCGTCAGTCCGATGGCGGCGAGCATGCGTTCAAGGAGTTTGCCCGAGCGCCCCACGAACGGGCGGCCCGCAGCATCCTCATCGCGCCCGGGCGCCTCCCCGACGAACATGATCGGCGCGCCCAAGGGTCCCTCCCCATGGCAGGTGCGCAGGGCTGTGGACTTCAAGGGACAGCCATCAAAACGCTCCAGCGCCGCGCGCAAAGCGTCAAGATCCTGTGCGCTGACGGCGGCTGCGCGGGCATCTTCAGTGTCGCCAGACGGGGCTTTTGGCGTTGTCGCGGGCGGCGCTTGTGGGGGCGCTGAGGGCAGCGGCGCTCTGCTCGCCTCCTGCGCAGGGGGGCGGCGTGAGGGGGCATCGCGTCGGCCAGAAGGGGCTTCCGGCGCCACAAGGCTCTCGGCAAAACGGTCCTGTGGGGTGGGCGCCAGATGCTCGCTCACCCCGCAATCGCGATAAAAGGCGAGGACCGCTTCCGTGGTCATTTCAGCGCCGACCATGGACGCGGGGGCGGCAGTGGCACAGTTTCCCTCCAAAGATGCTGCACTCTACCGCGCCACGGGCGCAAATCACCAGCCGAGGAGACCCATGACCGAGATTACTCGCGAGCGGATGGATTATGACGTCGTTGTGGTGGGGGCAGGACCTGCGGGCCTTGCCACGGCCATCCGCCTGAAGCAGCGCGCGGCAGAGGCTGGTGAGGAGATCTCCGTCGTCGTGGTGGAGAAAGGCTCTGAGGTGGGGGCGCACATTCTGTCGGGCGCGGTGATCGACCCCGTCGGTCTTGACCGTCTCCTGCCTGACTGGAGCACCACCGAGGACTGCCCGTTGAAGCAACCCGTGGAGCGCGACGTGTTCCAGTGGTTGGGCCCTGCCGGTGTGATGCGCCTGCCGAATTTCGCCATGCCCAAACTGATGGGCAACCACGGCAACTTTATAGGTTCGCTGGGCAATCTGTGCCGCTGGCTTGGGGAACAGGCCGAAGCGCTCGGCGTTGAAATCTACCCGGGCTTTCCCGCAGCCGACCTCAAGACGGACGAGAACGGCACGGTCATCGGCATTGTCACGGGCGATTTTGGCGTCGGCAAGGATGGCGAACCCAAGGACGGCTTCACCCCGGGGATGGAGCTGTGCGGCAAGTATGTGGTGCTTGCCGAAGGGGTGCGCGGCTCGCTGTCGAAAATCGCCATCCGCCAGTTCGGCCTCGACGAAGGGCGCGAGCCGCAAAAGTACGGGATCGGCCTGAAGGAGCTCTGGCGGGTCAGCGATGACGTGTTCGAGCCGGGCCTTGTCAAACATACCGTCGGCTGGCCGCTGGACGGGTCCACGGGCGGCGGCTCTTTCATCTACCACTACGGGGAAAACCTCGCCGCGGTGGGTTTTGTGGTCCACCTCAACTATGCGAACCCGCATCTTGATCCGTTCGGCGAGTTCCAGCGTTTCAAGACCCACCCTGCCGTCTGTGACATGTTCGAGGGCGCCAAGCGCGAAGGCTATGGCGCGCGGGCCATTGCGGAAGGTGGCTGGCAATCGGTGCCCAAACTCGCCTTCCCCGGCGGGTGCCTTGTGGGCTGTGCGGCAGGCTTTGTGAACGTGCCGCGCATCAAGGGCAGCCACAATGCGGTGCTGACGGGAATGCTTGCTGCCGACCACATTGCCGATGCGCTTGCTGAAGGTCGCGCCAACGACACGCTGGAGGCCTATGAGCGCGCGTGGCGTGCCACAGAGGTGGGGCAGGACTTGCGGCCCGTACGCAACGTCAAACCGCTGTGGTCCAAGCTCGGCACCGTCACGGGCATTTTTGCCGGCGGGCTCGAGATGTGGTCCAACACGCTGATCGGTGGCTCGCCCCTTGGGACCCTCTCCCACGGCAAGGCGGACCATGAGGCGGTCAAGCCGGCCCGGCGGATGACAGCGCCCAAATACCCAAAGCCCGACGGCGTCCTCACGTTCGACAGGCCGTCCTCTGTGTACCTGTCCAACACCAACCACGAGGAGGATCAGCCCGTTCACCTGAAGGTGGCAGACCTTGATTTGCAGAAGGAGTCTGAGCTCGGGGTTTATGCCGGTCCCTCCACCCGCTACTGCCCCGCAGGGGTTTATGAGTGGGAGACGGCGGAGGATGGCACGGCGCGGTTCATTATCAACGCGCAGAACTGCGTCCACTGCAAAACCTGCGACATCAAAGACCCAAACCAAAACATCAACTGGGTGCCGCCTGAAGGTGGCGGCGGACCCAACTATGTGGGTATGTAGCCGCCGTTAGCGATTGGCGACATCTTGAGGGCAGGTCTTATGGCGCACGGCGGAATGCCGCTCTTTCACAACACCCCAGGGGTGAGGCGGGTCAAGATTGGGGCGCGCGAGTTCATGTGCATGGGCGCGCTGCCGCCCTTCGACCACCCTCACGAGTTCTTGGACATGGGCGGCGATACGGAGGCCATCTGCCCCTACTGCTCCACCGTGTTCGAGCACGACCCCAACCTTGGCCCCAACGACGCGGACCCTGCCGAGTGCATCACCGATGCGGTGGTGGCGCGGGGCGCCCCCGCCTGATCGGGTAAGGCGATGATCCTTGTGGTGGGCGCCGGCATTGCAGGGCTCGCGTCCGCACTCTGCCTTTGCGCCTACGATGATGTGCTTGTGGCTGAGCGGCGAGGCGAGAGCGCGGCCAACGCGGGCGCCGGCATTCAACTTGCGCCCAACGCCATGAAGGCCCTTGCCGCCATCGGTGCCGCTGATGCTGTGGCACAGGCGGCAAGCCAGCCGGAGTGCCTCACCGTGCGCACAGGTGGCCGCGGCAAAGACGTCACGCGGCTGCCTTATGGCGACTTTCCCACCCGCTACGGCGCGCCCAACCTCACCCTCTCCCGGCAAGCTCTGCACGGCGCGCTCCTGGCGAAGGTGATGGAGAACAGCGCCATCACCCTTCGCTATAACTGCCAGGTTGGCCGCCTGACCGATGGGGCGGACGGCCCCACCTGCCGCCGAGCCGGTGGGCCTTTCGGCCTTGTGGTCGCAGCCGATGGCGTCAACTCGGCCGTGCGCGGCCAATTCGTGGGCGATGAGCCGCGCGAGACAGGCTATGTGGCCTGGCGTGGCGAAGGTGGCGGTGCCGATGCCAAGGGGAGTGCGCTGACGATGCTCCCAGGCCGTCACATCGTGCGCTACCCCATCGGCCGCGACCACGGCAACGTGGTGATGGTTGCCCGCGAGAGAGACAGGCCTCCCGACCGCCTCACCCCTCGCGACGGTGGCCGTCTGCTGGACGATGTGGTGCGGTGGACGCCGTGGCCCATTGCGGTACGCCCGCGCCACGTCTTCCGCACAGGGCGGATCGCCTTCGTTGGCGATGCCTCCCACGCGATGGTTCCCTTCCTTGCCCAAGGCGCTGCCATGGCGCTGGAGGATGTGGCTGTTCTCGGCGCGTCCATCGCGAGCCGCGGCCTCACCACGGATGCTCTGGCGGACTACGAGGCAACGCGCCGGCAAAGGACTGAGAAGATGGCCGAATTGTCGGCCCGCCAAGGCTCCATCTACCACCTGCCGCCAGGCGCCTCTCATGTGCGCGACTTTGCCATGGCGCGGCTCGGCCCTTCTGGGATCTTGAAGCGAGTGGATTGGATCTACCGCTGGGCTCCACCCTCGCCTGTCTCTCTGTAAAGGCCGCTCACACGGCCTCGCTGAGTGCCTGCAGGATGCGCTCGCGGGTCAGAGGCAAATGCCCCATGGGCACACCGAGGACGCGCTGGACGCCGCAGACGATGGCGGCGGCCATGGGGCCTTGGGCCACCTCGCCGCAGCCAAGGGGAGCCATCTCGGGGCGGTTGATGAGGTGCACCTCGATTTCGGGCACCTGTGAGAAGGTGGCGATGGGGTAGGCCTCGAAATCACGGCTGACAGCTTTGGTGCCGTGGAAGGCCATCGCCTCCCTCAGCGTCCAGCTCATGGACTGGATGATGCCGCCCTCCACTTGCGCCACCACACCGTCGGGATTGATGGCCTCGCCCACATCCACCGCCGCCACCACGCGGCGCACTTGGACGGCCTCCTCCACGTGGATGAGGGCTGCGATGGCGCAGTAGCCCGCCACATTCTTGTAGCGGCCGAAGCCAAGGCCCCAGGCCTCGCCCTCGCCCGCCGTTTGGGGCCAGCCGGCGACCTTCGTGGCCCGCTCGATCACCGCCCTTGCCCGCGGGTCGGTGAGGTGGGCGATGCGGTAGGCGGCAGCGTCCTCGCCGGCGGCATCGGCGGCGGCATCCATCAGCGTTTCGATGGCAACGATGTTGAGATGGGCGCCGAGGCTGCGAAGGGCGGATGTGCGCACACCGAGGTCAGGCACCACAGTCTTCGCCACCCTCTGGTGAGGGATGTCATAAAGGGGTGTTGCGTTGCGCTCGGCGCCTCCACCCTGGGCCGCGGGAATGTCCTGCGGTGCGGGCAGGTGGGGTGGGTCCTTCAGGGCCGTTGCGGCGCGGAAGGTGGGGCTTTGGGGACCTGACCTGATGCTGTGAGGGGCGCTTGTGACAGCCACATCGACGGCGCTTACCCGGCCGTCCGGGCCGAGCATCGCCCGCGCCCGCGTTGCCATCGGTGCGCCGAGAGGGCCTGCGGCAAACTCATCCGCCCGCGACCACACCACCCTGACAGGGCGGCCTGGCACCGTGCGCGCCATGAGGGCTGCATCGGCGGCCACATCATCGGCCCCGTTGTGGCCATAGCAGCCTGCCCCCTGCCTGTGGATGACGTCGATCGCCTCCTCAGGATGGCGCAGCAGGGCGGCAAGGGCGGCCTTCAGCCGAAACACCGACTGGCTGTGGCTCCAAACGGTCAGCCTGTCGCCGTCCCACCGTGCCAAGGCGCAGGATGGGCCGATGGAGCCGTGCGCCAGGAAGGGTCGGCTGACGAAGCTCTCCACGATGGTGTCGCCGTCGGGCAAGGGGTCGCCCTTGTCCACCACGACCACCGCCGACCCTTCGTGCGCGTTAAGGGACTGGGGCGAGCCGATGGGCTGAGGGTCAGGTTCGCCAGGAGCGAGCTTGCCGTGGGCCCAGCGGGAGGCGGCCACGGCGTCTTCCTCCCGTGTGGCGAGGACGGCAAGAAAGTCCCCGTCCTCCACCACAGATACGACGCCCGGGCGGGCGGCGAGGGCTTGCCTGTCGATGCCGGCGCCATCGCAGGAGAGGGCATCGGTGTGGATGGGGCGACCATGCACCATCCCCTCCAGCACCATGTCGTGGATGAAGACACGGCCCATCAGCTTTTCGATGAGATCGTCCCGGGATGCGGCACGGCCGGCGATGGTGCGTGCGTCAGGCGATTTAGGCGTATCCTCTAAGGTGATGGGGACGGCAAGGTCCACCTCCCTTGCAAGGCCCCATAGGGTGAGGTCGGTCTCCACGCCCCGACGGGCCACGACGCCATCGGCGATCGCAAGGTCCTCCCGCTTTGCCTGGAGAAGCGTTGCGGCGTGGGTGAGGAGATGGGCGCGTGCGGCGGCGGCGGCGCGGCGCACCGCCATCCCGCCCATGGCAACGGAAAGGCTCCCTGCCGTCACACCCTCATCGGGACAAACGCGCGTGTCGCCCTGGACGATGTGGACGGCCTCAATGCCAACGCCAAGCTCGTCCGCTGCGATCTGGCGGAGGGCAAGGCCGATCCCTTGCCCGATCTCCACCTTGCCCGAGGTGACGCCGACACGGCCCTCGTGGGCCAGCGAAATCCACTGGCTGATCAGGGGATGGGCTTTGACGGCTGCGGGAAGGTCGCTCACGCTTGGTCCCCTGCGGCGCGGGCGATGGCGCGGATCATCCTTGGATGGGCGCCGCAGCGGCAAAGGTTGCCGTCGAGCGCTTTGGCGATGGCCTCCCGGTCCACAGCCTCGCCACCATCAAGGAGCGCTTTGGCGCGCATGAGAATGCCGGCAACGCAGTAGCCACATTGGGCCGCCCCTTCCGCCACGAAAGCCTCCACCAGGGGATGGGTGGGAGCCTCCACAAGGCTCTCGATGGTCTCCACCGATTTGCCCTCCACCGACCAAAGGGGGAGGTCGCAGGAGGATTGGGCGTGACCGTCCACAATTACTGTGCAGGCGCCGCACACACCGTCGCCGCAGCCAAAACGGGAGCCTTTCAGTCCAACATCGTTGCGCAGGATGTAAAGGAGCGGGGCGTCGTCGTCCGCCGTCACTTCCAAAGGGGTGCCGTTGACGGTGAAGGCGAAGGTCTTGGCGATGGGCGGCCTCCGTGCTCAATGGTGGTGCCGCGCTTGATGGGGAGCCTTCAACGGTGGCGGCCTGGCGCGGCAAAAAAGTGGCTAAGGCCCTATGTTCTAGGGCAAGGCCCATAAGGCAACCAGACGGGAGGGGGAATCCATGGCTTTAACGCTTGAGGAAACGGGCGGACCGCTGATCCACAAGGTGGGCAATGCCAAGGCTCTTGGCCTGTCGGCGCCCCCCGACAGGCACGGCCAGTCGGTGCGCACATGGGTGCGCTCGCTCGATGGTGTGCAAAAGGACGCCGTCACCCTGTCGGCGGCAACGGGCGAAGCGTGGCGCTTCTCCTCCGACGAAGGCGGTCACCTCAACGGGCGCGATGCAGCCCCCAACCCTTTAAGTTTTGTGGCGGTGGGAATGGTTGCCTCGTTCATGAACGAGGTTCTGGCGCTTGCAAAACAGCGCGGCATTGCGCTCAGCGACCCGCAGATGACGCTTGAGAGTTTTTACTATCGCTCAGGCTCGTTCCCCCGGGGAACGATGGTGTCGGCGGCCATGCCTCCGGTGGTGTCCCTTGCCTGTGGGTCGGACACTGATGATGAGCGCATGGCCCATCTTCTGGCCGATGCGGTTGCTGCCTCGCCTATGACAGGGCTTGCGAACGGTTCGAAGGTGAGCCTTTTCAACCTCGTCCACAATGGCAAACAGATCGCTGTGGCCGACGTCGAGGCGCTTTCCATCGACCCTTACGAGGACCCCGGCACGCCGCTGGATGGGGTCGAGGCCGCCGACGGGGCCGACCGCCTTCAGCCCCTGTGCGACAAGATCGCGCCCGAAAGCGACATGGTGGAGCGGGTGAAGACCAACCCTCCGCCGGCCCCCGTGCTTCCCACGGGCCAGCACCTTTTGCACCTGCGATCGGTCTGCCGGATCCTCGACAACGGCGTGAAGGAGATTGTGCGCGAGCAGTACAAGATGCCCTCCTCCACATGGCGTTTCCTGTCTGAGGAGGCGAAAGGGGCCGGCGGTGAAGGGCGTGCGCCCGATGCTGCCAGCTATATGGCCGCAGGGCTGGCGTTTTGCTTCATGACCCAGCTTGGCCGCTATGCGCACATGGCAAAGCTGCCCCTCAACGCCTACCGCGTTGTCCAGGACATGCACTTCTCCCTTGGCGGCGCATCCGGCGCCACAGGCAAGCGTGGCGATACGGACCCCGTGGAAACCCACGTCTACATGGACACCGGCGCAGACGACGCGGTCGCCCAGGACTTGCTGCGCGTTGCCGAGCGCACATGCTTCCTCCACGCCCTCTGCCGCGACGCCGTGAAGGTGAAAACCAAACTGCCCCATCGCACTCCCGCCGCCGCGTAAGGGAAGGCCGTGCATGTTCGCCCGCTCGTGGAGAGCGACCTTCTTGAGACCGCAACGCTCTTCCACGAGACCGTCCAGCAGGCCACGGCCGCCGACTACTCCAAAGAGGAGCGCAACGCCTGGTCGCCGGCGCCCATCGACCCTGAAGTCTGGCGGAGGCGCCTTGATGGGCAGCAAGGCTTTGTCGCGGAAGCTGATGGCATCATCGTCGGTTTTATGACGCTGGGGGAGGGCGGTTACATCGACTTCGCCTTCGTCCACCATGACCATATCGGCAAAGGGATCGGCAAAGCCCTTTTCGCGGCTGTGGAAAACGCGGCACGCCAAGAGGGCGAACAACGGCTTTGGGCCATGGTGAGCCGGACGGCCAAGCCCTTCTTCCTCGGCCTCGGCTTTTCGCTCGTGCGGGTCAATACGGTCGCGCGGAACGGGGTGAGCCTTGAGAACTTTGAGATGGCGCGTGCGATTGGCTGAGCTTCTCTGAGCGTTGGTGAATTTCGCGGTTGCTTGACAGACGGTCCGATGGGGCCGTGCGATGTCTGAGTAGACCCAGGATGCTCTAAATGTGGGCAGCGATATTGGGCTCGCTGAGGACGGCAGGGCTGACGGTGGGGTCGCCCAAAGTATCGAGGGCAGCGAAAACCAACTGCCTGCAGCGCGATCCCGCCCAACCGTCCGGGAACAGACACTCGGTGAGTGCGGTGTGGCGCAGGATCAAGCGACGCCAGCCATGCAGGATAAGGACGCGGGCAGCCACGCGCTCAAGGCTCGACCACCCCTGCGCCTCGTCAATGTGTGGGGCGATGGCGTCCAAAGTGTCGGCAAAGGCCGTATAGGCGTTCACCAGAGCGTCGGGGGCGACGGCCTCCAACACCCAGTCAGGCACAGTGCTGCCAGTGGGGGAGACAACAAGGAACGCGCATGGTGCGTCCCGCGGCGGTCCTGCCCGCAAAAACACCGACGGCTGGATTTGCACGTACCCCTTTGCTCCAAGATCGTCCTGGGTGATGTGGCGTTCTGCGGCGGCGCCTGGTGGAGCGATCAAAGCATGCCATCCCGCGGTGGCGACGGGGGCGCGCTGATAGATTCGCGGGCTTGCCGCCTGGGATTGTGCGCGGCCCGATGGGGTGAGCTGGTAACGGCTGACCCGCCCATCCTTGCGGCTTTCAATCCACCCGTCTTTGCGCAGGCGGTGCAGGGCCACCCTTTGGGCCTCAGGCTTGATCCCCAGCCGCTCTGTGATCGCCGACAGAACAGGGCCGGTGATGGCCTCGTCTTCCCCTTGGGCCAAATCGCCGAAGATCGTCACCAGGATCGACCACACCTTCAGCGCGCCATTTTCCGAAAGGGCGGCAACGGTGTCTTGAAAATGCGGCGATGGCTGGACCATTGCGCCCTTATAGGGCGCACGATCAGCCATCGCAAAGCGCCAGATTTACGGGTGCAAACCTAGAAGGCGACCATGGTCAAAAGGTCGTACTCGGCCACAAGGTCATCGTCCTGATTGGTGAGGGTGACGTGCCAGCGCACCTCGCCATAGTCATCCGTGCGCTTGGTCTTCTTCTTCACGGTCAGGCGCACCTTGATGGCATCGCCAGGTTCCACAGGCTTCAGGAAGCGCAAGTTGTCGAGCCCGGTGTTGGCCAGAACCGGGCCCGGGTTGGGCTCAACGAATAGCCCTGCCGCAAACGACAACAAGAGGTAGCCATGCGCGACGCGGCCGGGGAAGAAGGGGTTGGCGGCCGCGGCCTCCTCGATCATGTGGGCGTAGAACGTGTCGCCTGTGAATTCGGCAAAGTGCTCAATGTCCTCCAAGGTCACCGTGCGCGGGTCGGTGTGGAGGGTCTCGCCGACCGCAAGCTCGCCGAAACGGCGGGTGAAGGGGTGGGCGTCGGCGGCGATTTCCTGAGAGCCAGGCACCCAGTTTCCGCCGATGGCGGTCAAAATATCAGGGCTGCCTTGGACGGCGGTGCGCTGCATGTAGTGCATCACGCCGCGCACACCGCCAAGCTCCTCCCCGCCGCCGGCGCGGCCCGGGCCGCCGTGGACCATGTGCGGCAACGGCGCACCGTGACCCGTGCTCTCCTTCATGGAGTGGCGGTTGTTGATGTAGAGGCGACCGTGATAGGGGCCCGCCCCCAGCGCCACGTCCCGTGCCACGCTGCCCTCGTTGGTGAACAGTGAGGCGACGAGGCTTCCTTGACCCTTGTTGGCAAGGGCAATGGCGTGGCCGAGGTCGCGGTATCCCATTACGGTGGAAACGGGGCCGAAGGCTTCCACGCTGTGGACGATTTGCGCACCGTCAGGGTCAGCGCAGTGAAACAGCATCGGCGGGACGTAGGCGCCTTCGCGCACGTTGTCGCCACGGGGGGTGAGGGTGTCGGGCTCACCGAACACGCGCTCAGCTTCCGTTGCAATCTCGCCGGCCTTGTCCAGCACGTCCGTCTTCTGGCTGCGTGAGACGAGAGCGCCCATGGTCACGTCCTCAAGCCGCGGGTCGCCCACCACCACTTTGGCCAAGCGGGCGCAAAGGGCCTCTACCACCGCGTCCGTCGTGGCGCGGGGGACGATCATGCGGCGGATCGCAGTGCACTTTTGCCCCGCCTTGGTGGTCATCTCCCGCGCGGCCTCTTTGATGAACAGGTCGAACTCGGTCGAATCCGGCGTCGCGTCAGGGCCGAGGATGGAGGCGTTGAGGCTGTCCTGCTCGGCAACGAAGCGGATGGAATTGTCGACGATCTGCGGCGCTGTGCGCAGCTTTTTCGCAGTGGCGGCTGAGCCTGTGAAGCTCACCACGTCCTGGCAATCCAAATGGTGGAAGAGGTCGCCTGTGCTGCCTGCGATCAGCTGGAGTGCGCCGTCGGGCAAAATCTCACTCTCAAGGATCATCCGCACGCACGCCTCCGTCACGTAGGCGCTGGCGGTGGCCGGCTTCACGATGGCGGGCATCCCCGCAAGGAGGGTGGGGGCAAGCTTTTCCAGCATCCCCCAAACGGGAAAGTTGAAGGCGTTGATGTGGACCGCGACGCCATGGAGCGGTGTTGCAATGTGCTGGCCGAGGAAGGTGCCCTTGCGCGACAGGACTTCCAGGTCGCCGTCCAGATAGACCTGCGAGTCCGGCATTTCCCTGCGGCCCTTGGAGGCGAACACGAACGTGGTGCCGATGCCGCCGTCAATGTCGAACAGATGATCGGACTGGGTGGCGCCTGTGTAGAACGAGATGTCGTACAGCGCCTGTTTTCGCTCCTGGAGGTACTGGGCGAGGGCTTTGAGCATCCGCGCCCTGTCGTGGAAGGTGAGCGCGCGCAGTGCCGGCCCGCCCACCCGGCGCGCATGGTCGGCCATGGCCCCCACGTTGAGGTCGTCGTTGCCGGCCTCCGCGATGATGACGCCGTCAATGGCGCTCTCCACGGCGCGCGCCCCCGGGCCAGGGGAGATCCATTGACCTTGGGCAAAGCTCTTGATCGGTTGAACGCTCATGGGCTCCCTCCCTGGTGGTTTGGTTGGCCGCACGGCAGCGCACGGAGCGCGGCCCGCGGCAGTTTTGAGACAACGCGTGTGGGGTCTATTAATTGACCAACCGGACGGTTTATGCAAATTGATTGTGCGCAACGTTGCACATGATGTGATCGTGAGACGCTGCCGCCAACGACAAGCCGCCCCGAGCGGCGAGGGACATGGGAGACCACAATGAAGGATCTGACGCCGGACCGCGCCACGCTCGACCCCATCGAGATCGCCTCGCGCGATGAGATCCAAGCGCTTCAGCTCCAACGCCTGAAGTGGTCCCTGCGCCATGCATACGACAATGTGGACATGTACAGAGAGCGCTTCGCCGAGGCGGGCGTGCACCCCGATGATGTGAAAACCCTCGCCGACCTTGCGAAGTTCCCTTTCACCTACAAGGACGACCTGCGCGCCAACTACCCGTTCGGCCTGTTCGCTGTTCCGCGCGAGAAGATCGTTCGCATCCACGCCTCCTCAGGCACCACTGGCAAGGCGACTGTGGTGGGCTACACCAAGGGCGACATCGATGTGTTTGCCAACCTTGTGGCCCGTTCGCTGCGCGCCTCTGGCGTGAAGCCTGGGGAAATGGTGCACAACGCCTATGGCTATGGCCTCTTCACAGGCGGTCTTGGCGCCCACTACGGGATCGAGCGTTTGGGCTGCACCGTGGTCCCGGTCTCCGGCGGGATGACGCCGCGCCAGGTGACGCTGATCGACGACTTCAAGCCCCACGCCATCATGGTCACCCCCTCCTACATGTTGAACATTTTGGAGGAGTTTCACCGCCAGGGCCTCGACCCGCGGGCATCGTCTCTCCAGGTGGGCGTGTTCGGGGCAGAGCCTTGGACCAATGCCATGCGCAGCGAGGTGGAAGAGGCCTTCGACATGCATGCGGTGGACATCTACGGCCTGTCGGAAATCATGGGGCCTGGCGTTGCCAACGAGTGCGTTGAGACCAAAGACGGCCTGCATGTGTGGGAGGACCACTTCTATCCCGAAGTGATCGACCCTGAGACGGGCGAGCCGGTGCCCGATGGGGAGATGGGAGAGCTTGTCTTCACCACCCTCACCAAAGAGGGGCTGCCGATGATCCGTTACCGCACGCGCGACCTGACCCGCCTCAACCCCGGCTCCGCTCGCTCCATGCGGCGGATGGAGAAAGTGACAGGACGCACCGACGACATGATCATCCTAAGGGGTGTCAACGTCTTTCCGACCCAGGTGGAAGAGCAGCTTCTGGCGACAGGCGGCCTTGCGCCGCACTTCCAGATCGAGCTCTACCGGTCCGGCCGGATGGATGCCATGCGCGTCCACGTGGAGGCGACGAAGGAGGCCGCTGACGAGGCCAGCAAGAACGCTGCGGCAAGGATGCTTGCCAAGCGCATCAAAGACACTGTGGGCATTTCCACCGAGATTGTCGTGGGCGCCCCAGGCGAGGCCGCACGGTCTGAAGGCAAGGCCAAGCGTGTGGTCGACAACAGGCCCAAGGACTGACAGTGGCGCGGACCATCGCCAAGGACCACGACGCCAAGCGCGGGATGATCCTGAAGGCGGCGGCAGGGGTCTTCGCCAAGGAGGGGTACGACAGGGCATCCGTCGCGCAAGTGGCGCAGGCCTGCAACATCTCTAAGGCGAGTATTTATCACTACTACACCAGCAAGGACGATTTGCTTTTCGGTATCCTGAATGGGCACCTGTCTTCCTTGCGCGATGTGATCCTCACCTTGGACGTCACCGGCCTCGCGCCGGAAGAGGCGTTGCGGGCGACGGTACGCGCCTATCTTCTCGCCTATGAGGGGGCTGACAACGAGCATCGTGTCCAGACAAGCGGCATGGGGCACCTGTCGCCTGAACGCCAGAGCGTGTTGCGCGCCCACCAGAGAGCGCTGGTGGACCACTTGTCGGCAATCATCGCAGCCCTTGCGCCCGAGGTGTTCCGTGGTGATACGGCGAAGTTGCGGGCCGCCACCATGTCGGTCTTCGGTATGCTGAACTGGTTTTACATGTGGAACGGCCGCGCCGGTGCCAAAGCCAGGCAGAACTATGCGGACGTTGTCACCACGCTGACCGCAAGGGGCGTTGCAGGCCTCTAGGCGATGTGCGGCTCGGCGGGGGATTGCTGGCACGCCCTAGGGGAATCGAACCCCTCTTTCCAGAATGAGAATCTGGCGTCCTAACCGATAGACGAAGGGCGCAGGGTGCTTAAGCCGTTGTACATTTACGGGTTTCTTTTTGGTCGACAAGAGAGCTTGGCAAGATTCTTTTAAGGCTCGCTACTTTTCCGTCCTCGGTGGGCTTTTTCCCGTGCGGCTGATCGTTCAGAGGAGTGCCGCCGCATCACCCGGCATTGTTAACCGGCGAAACGGATTGGCGGTTTGGGTACCCCAGATACGCACCGCAAACAATCGTCCGCTGAGATCCCTGCTGTGCCGACAGGGACAGAGGTCTTCGTTTGCCATTGCGCGGGTTGTGGTGGAGGGTGCTTGATCGGACACGACGAAGCACCCATTTGCACACGTAATTATTAGGGTGGCCAAAGCGAAATCTTATGTTTCGACCGAGGTATCTTATGCGAGTCTTGTTGGCTTTGCTCCTGGGGTGTGGGCTGGCCTTGGCCGCACTGCCGCCGCCCAATGCGGCAGCCGAAGATCGGGGAACACCCTCGTTGGCGGCGGGTCCCCCTGACGACCCTGCGGACGTGTCTGCGACACCAGCATGGCTCGCGCGCATTCAAAACGCGCTGGCGGACAGCATTGTCCAACAGCTCGCGGAAGAGGCGCCCGACACTGGCGAAGCGGCTGGGCGGGACACCGAACCCGAAGACGGCCAAGGTTTGAAGCGGGACGCTGCACCAGCCACTGGCTCCGACCTTTCACCCATCCATCGTTGTGATCGCCTCGCAAGCTCACCAAACGACCCCTATGCTGTGGTCGATGGCGTCAATTTCGGCGAGATCGACGCGACCGAAGCTGTGCCCGCGTGCAAAGACGCCGTCCGTCAGTTTCCGGACGAGATCCGTTTTGCGTTTCAGCTTGCACGCGCCGTTCAGGCCGCCGAGCGATACGAGGATGCCGCCCGCTGGTACGGTGTTGCGGCAGACGAAGGGCACGCAGGCGCCATGAACAACCTCGGCGCCCTTCACCGCATGGGAAAGGGCGTGCCGCAAGGCTATGAGGAGGCATTCTACTGGTTTTCACGTGCAGCGCACGCAGGAGAGCCATACGCAATGGTGAATCTCGGCCTGCTTTACCGGGATGGCAAAGGGGTCCCCGAGGACGATACGGAGGCGGTGCGATGGTTTCGCCAGGCCGCAAACATGGGTGAGCCGATTGCCATGCGAATGCTTGGCGCGCAATTCGCCGGCGGGCTTGGGGTCAGCACCGACCTTCGCGAGGCCGCGCGTTGGTATCGTCAGGCGGCCCAGTCTGGGAACGTCGCTGCAATGAGCGACCTGGCTTCGGCCTATTCGAACGGCGCCGGTCTGCCCAAGGATGAGGGCGAGGCGGTGCGATGGTACGAGGCGGCCGCCGACCTTGGCTCGGTATCGGCGAAACGGATATTGGCCTGGATGACCCTCAACGGTCGCGGCGTCCCGCAAGATGACGCAAAGGCGGCGCGATTGTATTTGGAGGCAGCTGAGGGAAATTCGCTGGCTGCGATGGCTGAGCTCGGTGCGCTCTATCTAGCGGGTCGCGGTGTAGAAAAAGACGAGATCGTTGCGGCACAGTGGTACCGGCGCTCGGCCGAAGGCGGCTTTGCGGATGCCATGACCCAATTCGCATTCATGCTGGACAGCGGCCAAGGGGTTGACGCTGACCCAAGCGCAGGCGTCGACTGGATCTACCAGGCCCTGCGCGGGGGAAGCTACACAGCGCAAGCAAGGCTGCGAGCGGGCGACGGGTCCGCGCCTTTCAGGGAAGCGTTGCGGACGCGGCTAGAGACAGAGGGCCTTGCCGCAACGGCGATCGACGACCTCCTCAAACCGGCTCATCCGAAGGAGTGATGTGCAACGCGGACCATGCTGACGCCGCCGGTGCTCGTCGCGCCCACCACCCCCTTAGCCTGTGTTGGCAATGGCTGCGCGACCAACTCGAGCCGCCTTTCTTGAGAAGCTCGAGCGTCAGGCGCGCCCCAGACGCGTGGCCGGCAACCTTGGCTGCGAGCCGCTCAGCTCACGGGGAGGTCTCGGGACGTTCGGGCTTGCCGGCGCGCCGCAGCGTTTCGGTCGCGGCGTGGTCGACTTCCAGCGTTTCATCGTCGAGCGACCCAACGAGGACAACGCCATAAACATCGCGCGCACGCCCAACTGTCTCGATGAGTTCGATCACGTCGTCGAGAACCTTCGCCGGGTCGCGGGACCTTGGATCGCCATAGCCGCCGCCGGCGCACTGATTGCCTCGGATCTCCTCCCCAGCCAACAGAACGTCCTCCACCACCGTCGATAGGACGACTTCTTCCCCGTTGCGCAGGATCTTTACATGGTGACAGCGGGTGCCAGGCTCTCCCCCGTGCACGCCAGCGGGCGCAAACACTGTGCCATCGCAGGGCCACAGGATGTCCACGGGATGCTTTTTCGGCACGAAGCCCACCTCCAGGCTGGGCGCCCCGCGCTGTCTCCCCGCACCCGCCGAACCGGCCACGACCCGTAGGCGCGTGATCTCGATGGGATGCTTGATTTCGTCGATCTCGATTGAGTCCTTGAACATCAGGCCGGCGGCGACCGGCAATGCATGGGTCAGCCAACCGTCATTGTTCGGTCCCGCCGGGCCGCCGTTGGTGCTGATATAGAGCTGGTTGACGTAAGGCGCGTCGTCATAGCGGTGGTCTTTGCCCGAGACGTTGGCAAAGCCTCCCCCCATGCCGACCCCGCCCTCGGCAAGGCCATAGCCATCGCCAAGCTTTGCAAAGCCCGACTGCACCATGTTGAGCAGTCTGTCGGCGACATTCGTGGTGGCGACCGAACAGGAGTGGGGGAACTTTGGTATCCCGATCACCGCGCCCTCACGCAGTCTGTGTTTGACGCGCCGGAACGAACCGGCGTTGCGCGGGATCGTCGGGTCGAGCGAGTTAAAGACGCCAGCGATCGAAGATGACGTTGAACAGGCAATGCTTTCGTTGAAGCCGGTGTCGGTGTTGTCGATGTTCTCGGTCAAGTCCAACTCAATGATGGCCTCGTCCGGGTCGATATCGATGGTCACCGTGATGGGGATCCCTTCCGGCAAAATGTCGCCGAACGGGTCGTGTGCGCCGGTGTTTTTCACACGGGCCTTGGGCAGCTTTCTGATGGCCTGGACCATGCGCTCTTCTGAATAGTCCAGCCAGTTGCGCATGAACTCTTTGATTGTCTCCTTGCCGTACTTCTCGCATAGGCTCTTCAGCCGGCGCTCGCCAATCCGCGCAGCGCCGATGCCGGCAAGATAGTCGCCGTACCACTGGTCAGGCACGCGAATGCGGGAGCGGCACATACGCACCACATCGTCGATCATCTTGTAACCGCGTTGAATGCGGACCGCCGGGAAGATCAGCGAACCCTCTGCATACTGATCCTTGGCGCCGGCCATATAGGTTGTGGGCAAGGCGTTGCCTGTGTCGGCCTGATGGGCCTTGGCAATGGCGGTGAAGAGGTGCTCGCCCTGGAAGAAGACCGGCACCATGAACGTGTGATCTGCTGCATGCGTGTTGCCGGAATACGGATCGTTGTGGAGATAGCAGTCGCCTTCGCGCACATCCTCACCGTGGAACTTGCGCATGGCGGAGGTCTGCAGGCTCGACCCGAAGATGTGGACCGGCAAGCCCTCGGCCGAAGCGAGAAGCTGATCATCGCCGGTGCAGATCGAGCAGGAGAAATCACGCGCCGCGTTGATCACGGCCGATCGGGCGGCACGCAACAGCGTATTGGTCATCTCACGGATGATGCCGTCGATCCGGTTGGCGATGATTGCTGTGAGATAGGGGTCGAACTCGGGCTTCATGGCATGGTCCTCAGCGCGGATCGAGCAAGTAGTGGCCGGCAGGGCTGACCTGTGCGGTCATACCGGGGAAGACCACGAGCGTTGTGGTTGGCTCTTCGATGATGGCAGGCCCTTCGATGACATGACTGGCGGACAGATTTTCGGACTTGAAGATCGGCGTTTCCACCGTCCCGCTGTCGCCGAAGACGCATGAGCGCATGGCGCTTGGCTCAAGGCGACTTGCGCCGGCACCGTCCCCACTCGGCGGTTCGGGCGGCGAGGGCAGCGCAACCACCAGACGGGCCGTCCAATTGACCATCTCGACGGGGCTTTCCGCATCGCGGACCGCGAAGATGCGCTCATGGACGAGGTGAAACGCTTCCACGAGAGCCTTGAGATCGTCGTCCGTTTCGATACGGACCCCGGTCAGTTGGGTCTCCAGCTCCCAAACCTGCGCCGGGTAGCGCGCGTCGACAGTATACGCGATCACATAGTCTTCGGCCCGTTCACCCAAGCCGCGGCGAAATGTGTCGATCCTTTCGGTCAGTTCGGCGAGCGTTCCATTGACGCCCTCGAAGTCAAACCGGTCGGACGTGGTGACGAAGCTTGCCGCCTCTTCGACGGCGATGTCGGCATACTGCATTCCCGCGGCCGAGAGGGCGGATGCGACTTTGGGCAGGATGACTTTGTGGCAACCAAGTTCGCGCGCAATCATCAAGATGTTGAGGCCGGCCGCCCCACCGCCTGCGACGATCGCACTTTCGCGCGGGTTGAACCCTTCGTTGATGGTGATGTCGCTGATGGCGCGCACCATGAGATCGGAGGCAAGGCCAAGGATCCGCCAAGCGGTGTCTTCGACGCTCATACCGATCGTGTCCGCCATGGTGGCAACGGCCCGGCGCGCGGCGGCGACATCGAGCTCCATGCGCCCACCCAGGAAGTAGGCCGGGTCGAAGTAGCCCAGAACAACGGCTGCGTCCGAGACCGTGGGCTCGGTGCCGCCATTGCCGTAGCATGCTGGACCCGGGTCCGCACCGGCCGACTGCGGGCCGACCTTCATCAGGCCCCCCGCATCGATCCAAGCGATCGAGCCACCGCCGGCGCCGATGGATCGCATGTCCACCGCCGAGATGCCGAGGAGGTCCCCCTGGAACAGACCGCCAAGCCAGGTGTCGCGCTTGAAGCTCATCTTGCCGTCGCGCACCAGCCCGACGTCGAAAGTGGTCCCACCGGTGTCGCAGATGATGATATTGTCACCAAGATTTTCGGCGGTGGCGAATGTAATTGCTGCGATCGGTGCCATGGCTGGACCGGAGCCAATTGTGTAGATCGGCTTTCGGATCAGCGCCTCCACATGATTACAGCCGCCGGCCGCGGTCGATATCAAGATCTCGCCGTCGTAGCCGGCTTTGCGCAGATCGGTCTCAAGCTCGCGGAGGTGATTTTGCATCAACGGTTTCAACGAGGCGTCAATCGCTGTCGCGGAGGCCCGCCGATACTCCCGCACAACCGGTGTCAGTTGATGTGACAACGTATAGGGGACACCCGGTAATATGTCCTCTATGAGATCGGCCATCGCCAACTCATGTTTCGGATTGACGATCGACCAAAGGAAGCAAACGGCGATGGCCTCGAAACTGCGACTCTTGACCGTCTCCAGCACCTTGCGTGCCTGCGCGACGTTGAAGGGTTTGGAAATCTCCCCTTCGGAATTCATCCGCTCTTCGATTTCAAAGGTATAGCGACGGGGTATGTAGGGTTTGGGAAAGGGCTGCGAGTAGTCGTGTGGGTTGAACTTTCCGCCTTCGCGCAAGACTAAGGTATCCGGGAATCCTTCCGTGGTGAGAAAGCAGGTCTTGGCGACATTTTTGGTCACAACAGCGTTGGTCGCACGGGTGGTGCCGTAAATCAGCATGTCGGTTGCAGCAAACAGGGCCTCAATGCTCAGCCCCAATTCTGCCGATGCCGCGGTGATGGCGTTCCTCATTCCCACAAAGATGCGATCCGGCGTGGTCAGCGACTTGCCGAGCGTCAGGTGGCCGGCCTCATCGCTGACCACCACGTCTGTGAATGTCCCACCTGTGTCGACGGTCACGCGGTAGCGCATGGAGTGCTCCTGTTGTTGGGCCGCAGGACGCGGGTCGTCATGCCATCGAATGGAAGGCGCGGAAGGAGCGCTCGACCAGAGTCTGATCGAGACCGGTGGTGATGAAGACGAGCCGTGTGCGGGTGTCACCATCCGGCCATGCGGACAAGTGTTCCGGCTTGTGGATCGTGTGCTGAACGCCATGGACCACAACCGGTGCGGCGACACCTGCAACGTTCAACAGACCCTTGACGCGCAAAATCTGTTGCCCGTGCCGGTTCAACAGCATCGACAGCCAGAGGCCGAATGACGCCCAGTCCAGCGGCGTATCCCATGAGATGCAGAACGCTTGGGGCGTGTGCCGAGTCGTGTGATCGGCCAACGGGGGCGCCACATCGGCCGCTGCCGTTTCGGCTGCAAGCCAGCGGCCGACTTCCCGCTCTCGAGACACAGCGCCATGAAGGTCGTGCGAAATGAGGTCGGCGGTCACCGGCGATGTCTCGTCGGTTTCGATGATGGCCGCTGTCGGGTTGAATGACCCGATTTGCTGCCGCAGGGCGGTCACGGCCGCTCGATCGACGAGTTCGGTCTTGGACAAGACGATGCGATCGGCAACAGCAAGTTGGCTCACCGCCTCCGGGTACGTGTCGAGATTGCCCGGTCCTGAAACAGCGTCGACGACGGTCACGATGTTGCCCAAGCGCAGTTGGTGGCGCAGCACCGGGTCGGCATTGAAGGTCGCGACAATCGGGCCCGGATCGGCAAGCCCCGTCGTCTCAAGGACGATCCGATCGAATGGTGGAATGCTGCCATTGCGCCGACGCTCGCACAGATCGACGATGGCCTGCTTGAGGTCGCCACGGATGCTGCAGCACACGCAACCGCTGCGCAACAGCACGATGTCTTCGTCCAACCGTTCCACAAGAAGATGATCGATGCCGACTTCGCCGAACTCGTTGATGAGGACGGCGGTTCTGCTGAGGTCTTTGCTGATGAGCAGCCTTTTTAGGAGCGATGTCTTGCCACTCCCAAGAAAACCGGTCAGGACGTTTGCCGTGGTCTTGGCGCCAGCCGCGGGGGTGTCGACGAACCCGGCGTCGGCGTTGGTGATCACAGCGTCGTCCATCGCTCAGCGGCCCACCGACGCGCGTCGCTCCAGCGCGGCGATGACCGTCTCGTCAAGCGGGTCGCACGTGCGGCCTGAAATTTGTTCGGCCGCGGGCCACAGGGAGCCGAGGTTGTCGAGGACAAGGCTGCGGCCGGTGAGGCCGGTCAAGAGGTAGCGATTTGCCCACCCACGGAGCCTGAGGCCGAACAATCCCAGGACGGTGTTGGCAACACGCACACGGTGTTGCTGGTCGGCCTGTCGACTGCCGTCCGTCGATCCCGCACTGTCGCTCCAATGTTCGGAGGCACCGAACATGCCGCACAGACCGCACACGCCTACGATACCGGCCGGTCAGCCTGGCCACGGGGGTAGCGGTGCGCAAAATCGTCAGCGATCTCCTCGAACGTCACGAACCTCACGCCCTCATGCTGGCTGATGTGGTTGTACAGTCGCTCATGCATCGCAAGCACCTGTGGTTTGCCGGATACGTCCGGATGGATGGTCAGCGTGAAAACCGCATAGTCATACTCGCGATAGATCCAGTCGAACTGGTCGCGCCACAGCTCTTCGATATCACGTGGATTGACGAAACCGTGGCTGTTGGGCGCCGCCTTCATGAACATCATCGGCGGCAAGTCATCCAGATACCAGGACGCCGGGATCTCGATGAGGTCGGTCTCCTCGCCGCGCTGGATCGGTTTCATCCACGTGCTTGGATGTTGCGAATAGTCGATCTTGGTCCAGCTATCTCCCACCCGGCAATAGTAGGGGTGAAAGTCATTGTGCATGAGGGAGTGGTCGTACTTGATGCCCTTTTTCAGCAAAAGCTCGTTGGTCTTCGGTCCGAACTCCCACCACGGCGCGACATAGCCGCGTGGCGACTGTCCGCAAAGGTCGGTGATGATCGCGATGCACTTGTCGAAGATCGCCTCTTCCTGCTCAGGCGTCATTGCGATCGGGTTTTCGTGGCTGTAGCCGTGCATACCGATCTCGTGGCCCGCGTCTGCGACGCGCTTCATCTGATCGGGAAAGCTTTCGATGGAGTGGCCTGGCACAAACCAGGTGGTCTTGATGCCCCAGCGCTCGAACATCCTGAGGAGTCGCATCGAGCCGACTTCGCCGGCGAACATGCCGCGACTGATATCGCATGGGCTGTCCTCGCCGCCGTAAGATCCCAGCCAACCTCCAACAGCATCAACGTCACAGCCGTAAGCGACGAGGATTTCCTTCGCCATGGTTTTTCTCCCTTTTGTGTGGCAGCTGTCTCAGATCATGTAGTCGCCGCCATTCATGTTCAGGCTGGCGCCGACGAAGTAGCTGCCTTCGTCCGACGCAAGCAGCAGGATCGTCGGCGCAACCTCGTCGACCCGGCCAAACCGCTTGATCGGCAGTTCGTTCTTCTTCATCTCCAGCCAGTCGTCCGGCAGCCCGCGTAGGAGCGGCGTGTCGATCGGCCCGGGATTGATGCAATTCACCGTGATCCCTTCTGCCGCAACCTCGTAGCTCAGCGCCCGGGTGAAACCCATGATGCCCGCTTTTGCCGCGCAGTAGTGCGCCATCACCGGCGCGCCCTTGTGGGCAAGCTGGGAGGAGAACAGGATGATGCGCCCCCACCCCTTGCGCTTCATGGCCGGCAGCACCGCGCGGCAGGTGAGGAAGGTTCCGCGAAGATGAATTGCGATCATGCGGTCCCACATCTCAGTCGACATCTCGTGGAGAGGCGAGGTGTTGTCGACGCCCGCGCAGTTCACGAGAATATCGATGTCGCCGAGGGCGCCCGCGACCTTTGCGATCGCGGCTTCGACGGCTGCCTCATCGCTGACGTCTGCGGTGACGGTCGACGTGGAGGCGCCAGTGGTGTCGGAGAGTTCCGCTGCGAGCGCGGACGCGGCTTCACCGTCAATGTCGAGCAGACCGATGGCGGCCCCCTCAGAGGCGAACAGTTTTGCCGTGGCCTCACCGATGCCGCTGGCGGCGCCCGTCACCAGAGCGACCTTACCGTTCAGCTTACCCATGGTTTTTTCCTTTTTTCGGATTGGCTTTGGATGTCCATCATGTCTCGCCGGCGGGAACTTCGGCACTTAAAATGCGCTCGGCCTCTTCCTGGAAGCGCGCGAAGTAGTCCACCGACTCTTCCATCGCCGCGACCTCTTCATGTCGGAAGCATCGAACGAAGTGTTTTGGGCTGATCGTCGTCTCTGGTGGCATTTCTGCGCGACACCGATCGACGGCGAGCGGACAGCGGCTTGCAAGATAGCATGCCGTGGGCAAGTTGATCGGGCTTGGAATCTCGCCTTCGAGCTGGATGGTGCTCTCGCGCTTGAGTTTAGGGTTCGGCAACAGCACCGAAGACAGGAGCCCGGCGGAGTACGGGTGGCTCGGCTGCTCGAACAACGTGGCCGCTGGCCCCTGTTCCACAATCTTGCCAAGGTAGAGCACTGCAACGCGGTGGCTGATGTGGCGCACCGCGGACAGGTCATGGCTGATAAAAAGGCAGGCGGTCCCCAGTTTTGCTTGCACCTGGGCGATGAGGTCGATGATTTCGGCCCGGGCGGTCGGGTCGAGTGCCGAAGTCGGCTCGTCGAAAACCACCAGCCGCGGCTCTGATATGATGGCGCGGGCAATCCCGACGCGTTGCTGCAGTCCCATGCTCAGCTCCGGTGCGAACACCTCAAGCAGCGCTTCGTCCAGGCCGACCGTGCGCGCGGCCGTGCGTACCTTCACCTCGCGATCGGCACGGTTCAGCCCCAACGCGCGCAACGGTTCTGCAATGATCTGATGAATTCTGAGCCGTGGGTTGAGGCTCTCCGCCGGCTCCTGGAAGACCAGTTGCACCTTGCCGCGGATCTGCGGTGAGCGGACCGTTCTGCGCACCCCCATCTCGTGACCTTCGAACGAGATGATGCCGGAGGTCGGTCGAATGAGCCCCAGAATGCAGCGCCCTATGGTCGTCTTGCCAGACCCCGACTCTCCCACCAGGGCCAGCGTCTCTCCGCTGTCGAGTTCGAAGGAGACATCGTTGACGGCGCAGACTTTGTCTTTGCTGCCGGCGATGGGAAAGTGCTGGACGAGATCTTGAACGGTCAGAAGAGCCACTTTAGCGCTCGATCGGGTAGAAGCATCGGACGAAGTGGTCGGTATCCGTTGCTGCAAGGGGTGGCGCTTCGCTGAAGCATCTTTCCTTCGCTTTGACGCAACGGCCGGCGAAGGCGCAGCCGCTTGATTGCCGCGCGAGCGCGCCCGGTTGCCCTCGGGTCTCGCCGAGCCAGTAACGGCGCAGGCGGTCGTTGTGCGCGAACGAGGCGAGCAGCAGTACAGTGTAGGGGTGCCGCGGGTTGTCGAAGAACGTTTCGCGGCGGCCGACCTCCACGATCTGTCCGTCATAAAGGACGGCGATGCGGTCGCAAAAGTGCGCGGTGATTGCAATGTCACGGGTGATGAAGAGCATTGCAGCGCCGCGCTCCTCCATTAACTGGGCAAGCAATTTGAGCACTTGGGTCTGCACGGTGACATCAAGGCCGGACGTTGCGTCATCGGAAATGATGAACCGCGGATTGCAGGCCAGCGCGATCGCCATGACCACACGCTGGGCCATGCCGCCGGACAGTTCGTGCGGGTAGGCGTTGATGCGGCGCTTCGGATCGGGAATGCGCACACTTTCCAGAAGCTCCAGCACACGCTGGCGAATCTCAGTCTTCCCCATGCCGGTATGGTAGCGCAGGATGTTGCCGATCTGTGTGCCGACGGTCTGCAGCGGGTCAAGCTCGCCCTTCGGGTTCGAGATCACCATCGCCATGTCGCGGCCGCGCAGTTGGCGTAGTTGTTCCGGGCCGAGATTGCCGAGATCGAGGCCGTTGAAGGTCACGGTCCCGCTTGAGATGCGGCCAGGCTCAGGCACAAGTTGCATGATGGAGCGGGCGAGCAACGTCTTGCCGGAGCCCGATTCGCCCACGACGCCGACATTCTCGCCTGAGACGATATCGAGCGATATGTCCGTCAGGGCTCGCTTTTCAGGCAGTCCAAAACGCGGAAAGCTGACCTCCAGGTGGTCGACGGCGAGGACGGGCGGTTTGTCCGATGGTGCCGCCAAACCGACTTCGGTGTCGCGCGGTGCGTCCATCATCGTGTCCTCGGATCGATCATAAAGTAAGTCAGATCGACGATGAGGTAGATGATCAGCGAGAGCACAGCCGAGTAAAGGACGAAGCCCAGCACCGGATTGAGGTCGTTGTTGAGAACGCCGTTCACCGCGTACTGACCCGCGCCGCCCCAGGAGAACACGATCTCCACCAGCACGGCGCCGCCGATCAAGAAACCATAGAGCACCGAGACGATGGTGATCACCGACGGCAACGCGTTGCGGAATGCTTGCCGAACGATGACGTGACGCGGCAATCCGCAGATTTCGGCGTAGCGGCTGAAGTCAGATTCCAGCATGCGCTCCATCGTCGACTGGGTCATCTTCAGGATCGGTCCGGCATTGATCAGGCCAAGGGTCAGCACAGGAAGCAGCAAGTGGCCGAGGGCATTGCGCAGTGCCTGCCAGTTGCCAGAAATAAGGCTGTCGATGACGAGCGATCCGGTCACGTCCGGCGGCGGCAAGATGATAAAATCGAGACGACCGATCGGGGCAGGAACCCACTGAAGAAGCGTGTAAAAGACGTAGATGAAGACCAGCCCCAACCAGAAGTCCGGCAACGCGCCCGAGACGAGGCCATAGAAGTCCGCAGACTTGCGAATGGGCCCTTTGCGGTAGCGCGCGCCGGCAACACCGAGCGGCACGCCGATCAAGAGCGCGAGCAAAAGGCCGAACGTGACGAGTTCCAGGGTTGCCGGGAAGCGCTGGGCAAGATCAGTGGTGACGGGTAGCGTCGTTTGCCATGAACGGCCAAGATCGCCCTGGAAGACGTTCCCGATGTAAATGAGGAATTGCTCGACCAGGCTGCGGTCGAGCCCCATGCTCGCGCGCAGCTGCTCGATGGCTTCGTCGGTTGCAAAGGGGCCCAACATAAGGACCGCTGGATCGCCGGGGATCAGCTTCACAAGAAAGAAGCTGACCAACAAGATACCGACGAGTTGCGGCAAGACGAACAGCAGCCGATTGCCGATGTAGCGCATGATCTGCAACTTATCGGGCCTCCCTAACCTTTGTCCGCGCCTGCTTGGCCAGGCGCCTGGCATCGATCTGGCCCATGACGGTGCGGCGCCGGGCAGGATCCGACAGCACCTCGATGCTGGATCCGATCAGGGCAAAGCCGAACACCGTGACGGCAAGAGCAAGGCCAGGAAATACCGAAGGCCACCAATGGCCGGTGATGATGTTCTGGAACCCCATCGCGATCATGCTGCCCCATTCCGGCGTGGGCGCCTCGACACCGGCGCCGATAAAGGACAGGGCTGCCGTCAGGAGCACAGACCAGCCGATATTGATGGACAACTGCGCCAGAACCGGCGCCATTGCGTTCGGAATGATGTGCCGCCTCAGGATCTCAAGGTCGGCGACACCCGCAATATACGCCGCCTCGACGTAGCGCATACGGCGAATGGACATGACCTGGCTGCGCATCAGCCGCAGGTAGATCGGCGCATTCACAAAGGCAATTGCGAGCACAATACTCTGTAAGCTCTGGCCGAATACCGCAACAAGTGCGATCGCAAAAACAAACACCGGAAAGGCCTGAAGCACATCGGAGGTTCGCATGACAAAGCCCGAGCTGAAGGCGGCGACGCCGCCCAGGCTTTGGTAGTAACCGACCGCGGCGCCGAGCCCGACACCGACAACAGCCGACAAAAGCGTGCCCAGGAGCGCAATCGTCAGATCGATTCGCGGTGCGTAGATCACGCGACTGAAGATATCCATCCCCGTCGCGTCGGTTCCCATGATGTGCGGCCAACCCGGCGGCTGAAGGTACGCGGCCGGGTTGGCTTTCACGGGGTCGAACGGGGCAACGAGTGGCGCGAATATCGCCAGCAACACCACCGCGCCGACGATGACGTAACCGACCAAAAACATCGGCCGAGCCATGAGGACAGCCAGGAAGAAGCTGCCGCGGCCACGCGCTGTCGGCGCCGATGGCTCGACGCCAGTCGTAGAGGTTGCCTGTGCCCTTGACGCGACCGCGGACTCCGACGGAGGCCGCGATTGTGGTTGGTCAGATGTTGCCACGGTGACGGCGCGCCTTTCGCGTCAGGACTTCGAGAAGTCCTGGAAGCGCATGTTGTTGGACGTGTAGTACGTAAATCCCTTCAGGTCCGCTTTCCGCGCCATAGTATAATTCGGGAAGGCGATGAAGGTCCAAGGCGCTTCATCCATGACGATTTTCTGCGCCTCGCCCATGTATTCCAGCCGCTTGTCTTCATCGGTCGTTTCAGCCGTCTGTTTGATCAGCTGATCGACGCGCTCGTTCTCATAGTTCGAGTAGTTCACGAAGCTGCCGCTGTCGAAGTAGAGCTGCATCGAATAGCCTGGGTCGGGGCACCATGGGCTATCGACGTAGAAGATCATCGGCTGCTCGCGCTCCGAGACGAAGTTGTAGAAGCTACCGGCCGGCACCTTCCTCAGTTGCAGCTCGACGCCGATTTCTCGCAAGGCCGACTGATAGAGGATGGCGATCGGTTCCTGCACCGGATCGCCGGCGTTGTAGGAGAGCGTCGTCGAGAAACCATCACCAACGCCGGCACTCGTCAAAAGCTCTTTCGCCTTGGCGAGGTCGTAAGCATAAGGATAATCCGCGACAAAACCAGGATAGATATTCGGCATGCAGCCGTCAAGCGGCGACGCAATGTTCTGATAGATGGTCTCGAGCACCTGTTGCTGCGGGAAGGCATAGTTCATCGCACGCCGCACGTCGGTCTTGTCGAAGGGTGCGATCTTTGCGTTGAGCTCGATCCAGATCATGAACGTTGCCGGCACAGTGTCGGTGGCGACAGTTGGAACATTTTCCAGACTCTTGATCTCGAGCGGTTGCAAGTATTGTGCAACGTCAACTGCACCGCCACGCAAAAGCTGCACCCTCGACGCCGACGTCGGCACCTCCCGAAAGACGACGGTCTCCATGGCCGGCTTTCCGCCCCAGTAGTCATCGCGGGCCTGGAACACGGCCTGTTGGCCGCGAGTCAGGTTTTGCAAGCGATAGGGACCGAATCCAGCGCTCTCATTCTCGATGAATGCGCGTGCCCAGGGATCGTCATCACCGCCGACCTCTTTGCACTTTGTCGAGTCATAGATCGGGCAGTAGAGGTTCGCCTGGATCTTAAGGAGGAGGGGGTTGGGTTCGTCAACGTTGAAGGACACGACGTACTTGTCTTCAACTTTTACGTCCTCTGGGCGTTTGAGGCCAACAACACTGGTGTAAAAAGCACCAAGCGCGCCGAGGGCGAACTTGCGCTCCCAAGTCCAGCGGACGTCCTCCGCGGTCAATTCGTTGCCCCAGTTGCTGAGAACACCCTCGCGCAGTTTGAAGCGCGCCCACTTACCGTCCGGGTCGAGCTCGAAACTCTCGGCGAGCTTGCCCTTCATGTTGACGCCGCCAGGCATTTCCGGGTGGTAGGCGATGTCCTCGCGCATGACATCGGGGTCGGTCGGCGCGACGATCTTCTCGAACTCGAGGAGATTATCGTAGAGCGCGGCCACCGCCTCGAACGTACCGAGCGATACATCAAACTCGCAGTCGAGACTTTGCGGTGTTGCCGGCGCGGCAACGGCAAGCGTCGTGGAGCCTTGCGCGTGCGCTGGACTCATGCCGATCACTGTCGGCATCAAGGCGGTTCCTGCCACCGCGCTCGTTGCACGCAGGAAGCTGCGGCGATCGAGGCCGCTAAGCATTTTGATCCTTTGATCGATCGTCATGCTGTGTCCTTTCCCTCTTGTTGTTCGGTCTTGGGGTGGATTGTGTGGCGAAACTCCTTGGCTAACGTGGCCGGCTGAGCTGTCCGTGCTCAGGCATCCAGAATTGCACCCGCTCACACGCGTGAGCCGGAGCTGCCCTCGATCCCGATCGACTGCCCGACGAACACCAACGTGCGGTGACCGACGAGGTCTTCCAAGTTCACACACCACTCGAATTGCAAAACGCCGAGGTCGCGGTACATGCGATGCTGGGCGAAATATTCAGTCGTCGGCGTACCGGTCGAACGCCCCTCGGCTCCGTGGAGCGTCGAGCATCACTGGTGGAACCAACGCGTCACCTCAACTGTGAGGCTGGACGTGTTTAGGATGACCCAACTGCGGTCACCTCAGTTACGGGCGTGGAAGCCAGTGCCCATCAGCATGATGTGGCCATCCACCTTGACGAAGATCCCAGGCACGGCTTGCTCCGTGTGCTTGGGGTGATATCTCCCGGGACGCAAAGTCGATCGGATCAAACCACCTTACCCATGAAGAGATTGGACGAAGAAATTCATGGAGTTAGACTCCTCTTCTCAGGTGAGTTCGCAATCGGTGTTTCTGACCGATCGAACCGCAGATCGTCTCAATGACGATTGCCAGCTGCGTTCTCCCGCCGTCGACTTTCTTCATACTTGCTCATCATTAAGTGTCTCACGGTATTTGCCAGGGCCGCAAGTGGGTAATTTTTTATGGTAGATATAGAAATGATTTATATCGAATAGTAATATGATGAAAATTACGGCAGATATTGCCGTCGTTTCATGCATTGAAATGGCGACTGTGGGCGGGTCCGTGGATATCAGGCGTTGGTGGGGATCGCCAACTACAACATGGTGCCCACGGCAGCGCGGTGCCTGAATCTCTCGCAGCAGTTCCAAGGCTTCTTCGTCGGTAAGACGCGTCCCAGTCCCCATTGTGGCTGACTGCTTGGCTCGCCAACATACCGGCGGGTCCATACATCCATTGTCACCGAGTTCTGAAGCTTGAGGCAGCGTGTTAAGTTGCTGCTTGCCCACTGCGTCATGAAATCGAGGACGTTTCGGTCAACTATCGCCGTCACACTGTCCGCCAGTGGCTTGGAGCGCTGGAACGACACACGTCGGATCCATCACTGTTGGCAGATCGGTTCCTTACACAGTGGCATCACATCGAAGGATGGGCACATTCCTTCCCCCGGTAACGTTCTTCCGGGCTAGGGGTCCGATCCAAACGGACCGAACCCCTAGCGCGTTCGTTTGATGGATCAACTTATCCAGTCATTTGAGTGTCTTAGGGGAAATCACTTCGGTCAAGCAGAGGGGTTCAAATGACTGGGCCGATCCACTGGTAGCAGGTGTCTTTGTGCCGCTCTTTGCGCGAATTGCACTCGTTTGCGTCGTCTTCATTGACGTTGTGGGCCAGGGGCTCGTCTTCCCGCTCGTCAACACTCTGGTGATGGACCCGGCCACAGGTGTTTTACCCGAAGGCACCATCCTTGCGGCACGTCACTTGACGTTTGGGCTGGTCATTGGAAGCTTTTTCGTCGCGTGGACCATTGGCGCACCTTATGTGTCCAAAATATCCGACAGTATTGGCCATAGACCCGCAATTCTCATATGCTGTTCGGCTCGCTGGTTGGCTACGCGCTGACCATTGCGACCCTCTACGCTGACAGCTTGATCCTGCTTGTCGTTGGTCGCGTCATCACCGGCTTTATCGCGGGCAACCAGTCGATTGCGCAGGCGGCCACGATAGACGCCAGCGCCGATGCGGAAGACCGCGCACGGAACATGGGCTACATTATGATTGGAACGAGCATAGGCCGCGTCGGCGGTCCGCTCATCGGCGGATTGCTTTCTGCGCCCGAAATTCTCGGCTCGTTTGCCAACTTCAAGCTGCCTTTCTCTGCGGCGCTGACCATGGTGGTTTGGGCAATCTCGGCAGCTTTGTTCATTGCCTCGCCGATCGCGTGGTTGTGCTTTGTGCCTGTTTCCGCCTTCTACTTTGTCGTCGGTGTCGCCTATCCGACAATGCTGTCGATGTTTTCCCACAGCGTCGACGATTCGCAGCAAGGGTGGGTGATTGGCATGACCATCGTGGTCTTCACGAGCGTTGGTGGAATTCTGTCCGTCGCAGGGGGTTGGCTCAGCGGCCTGGACATCAATCTGCCATTCTACACCGTGATCGTCGCGGCGCTGGCCTGCATTGTTGCTGTCCGCCTTGCCTGGACCGCGCCGCAGCTTTGGGACATCACTGGCGGTGGCCAAACAGTAAAACCATAGTTTGAGGCTGATAAAGGTACCCTGCCGCACGTTCCGCTCGATTTGCATCAGACCGAGCGAAACGGTCGACCAGATGCGGATGCGAGCATAACTTTATCCGCTTGGTTTGATGGAAAATATGTGGGCACGCGCCTCTCAGTGCCGCCTTGGGTTTGCCTTTCGAAGTGGTTGGCGGCAAAAGTCGCCATGGCGAACCCGGCGCAAGGCACTGGAACAGTTTCGGCTCAGACAGAATCGTCTGAGCCGAACAAGATTACTCTCAATCAAAGAATTAGAGATTATCATCTGGGTCTGAGAAGACCAAGGATGCGTTAAAGATTCTGGCCGCCCGACACTTCGACCCGTTGTCCTGTGACCCATTGGCTGCCGCAAAGTAGGATGCCGGCAATGGCGTCGCCCACATCATCTGGTAGTCCAGCGCGGCCCATAGCGGTTGATGCGGCAATATAGCTGTTCACTTCGGGAACGTCGCGAACCACTCCGCCGCCGAAATCGGTTTCTATTGCGCCGGGGGCCACTGTGTTGACCGCGATCCCCCGCGCGCCAAGTTCCTTTGCAAGATATCGCGTGAAGACTTCGACGGCTCCTTTCATCGCCGCGTAAGCAGAATAACCTGGGAGGGAGAAACGGGCGAGACCAGATGAGAGGTTCACGATCCGCCCCCCATCTTCGAGGATCGGCAAAAGGGTTTGGGTGAGGAAGAAGACACCCTTCACATGCACGGCCATCAGGCTGTCAAATTGTGCCTGTGTCGTCTCTGCGATGGGTGCATGAATGCCATGGCCGGCGTTGTTGACGAGGAAGTCGAAGCTGTCGCGTCCCCACGTGGATGTCAGCGTCGAGGTGAATACGTCTCTGAAGCGGTCGAACTGTGAAGTGTCGCCAGTGTCGAGTTGAAGCGCAACGGCACGCCCGCCGGCTGCCTCGATCTCGCGCACAACCGCCTCAGCAGCGTCTTTGCGGTTCACGTAGGTGAGCACGACGCCGACACCTTGGCCCGCAAGCTTCTGGGCTGTGTTTTTCCCAAGGCCCCGACTTCCGCCCGTCACAAGTGCGATCTTTGCCATCGTGTTGATCCTGTCATTGCGGTGTGTGAGCTAGAGCTAGGTTTGTCCGCCCACGCGCGCTTGCCCATTCCTCCTAAAAGGCTGCCTGATCCTCCAGAACTGACAAGGAACAGGTTGGTCCTTGCTCACGACGTGCTAAAAGACGATGGGGGGAAGGCGCGCCATGACTGTGGAAGCTCTGATCGCAGACATTCGTGATTTCGTCAGGAAAATGCGGGAGCCTGCTGATGTCTACGCCACACCTGTTCCCGGGCTGAGCATTTTATGGAACGACGAACCGACCCGGCTCAAAGCCGTGCTGTACGAGCCGGTGATCTGTCTTGTTCTCCAAGGAGAGAAAGAAACGTATATTGGTGATCGCTGCGTCCGGTTCGGTGCAGGCGACTCGCTGATTGTCAGTCACGCCATTCCGGTGGTGGCGGCGGTCACACAGGCGAGCCGCCGAGCGCCCTATGTGGCGATGGTGTTGGCGATCGATCTCGCCCTCGCGCGTGGGCTCTATGACGAGGTTGGCACAGCACTTTTCGACGACGAGGAGGCGCGTAGTCTGGACGCGGCGCCCACAGATCTTGCATTGATCGATGCGATGGCGCGCCTGTTCCGGATCAGCCAGGACCCGGTCGAGGCACACGCCCTTGCACCTTTGGTCGTGAGGGAGGTGCACTTTCGTCTGCTGCGCGCCGACCACGGGGGCATGCTTCGACATCTGTTGTGGCGCGACAGTGCGGCAAGCAAGATTGCAAAAGCAATCGCACTGATCAGGGCAGATTTTACGAAAACTATCCCTGTGGCCGAGATGGCCAAAGCTGCAGGGATGAGCAACTCAGCTTTTCATGTTCACTTTAGGGCGCTGACCGCCAAATCACCGCTCCAGTATCAAAAAGAGCTGCGCCTTATGGAGGCCCGCCGATTGCTGGTTCACCACGGCACTTCGGTTGCCGCGACAGCCTTTGAAGTGGGTTATGAAAGCGCAACACACTTCAGCCGAGAGTATTCACGGAAATTCGGCGTATCTCCGCGGGCGGATATATTCAACCCTAGTGATGAGAGCGGCAATGTGCCGTTGCCTGAGAGCTGACATAAGGCCTGAAAATCGTGCTCTCTGAAGGGCGCGAAAGTCGCGACCCCGCCCAACACAAACACACACGACCGAGAGCTTGCGAGGGTCCCTATCCTCGATCGGCCACTACGTCTCTGGTGTACCAAAGGCAATCGCCAGAAGGCTTTTCTTGAGCGTCGCCTCGTCAGCCGCATTGAAAAGGGTGTCAACCTCGTCGTGTGTGGCGCGCCAGATGGGGACGGCGGTGACGAGGAGGGCGCGCCCTTCATCGGTGAGCGCAACGCGGCGGTTGCGCTTATCCGACGGATCGGCCGAGACGGTGATGAGGCCGCGGCGTTCAAGGGGTTTCAAGTTCGCTGTCAGTGTCGTGCGGTCCATGGCAAGAAGTCGGGCCACATCGCCAATTTTGGGCGGCGTGGGCCGGTTGATTGAAATCATCACCGAGTACTGACCGTGGGTGAGCCCGACGGGGCGCAAGGCTTCGTCGAAGCGCCGCCCTATCGCACGCGCTGCGCGCTGAAGATGAAGGCACAGACAGCGATCGCGCACCTCATGGGTGACCGACAAGGGCAAGGGAAGGTCAGATCTCATGCTTGCTTATTATGTTGACATCAACATAATAAGCAAGCATGGTGTGCGCCAATACACACATAAAATGGTGGCGTCGGAGCGGGAGTTCATGAACGTTTTTATCGGCTTGGCCGGTGCCAAGCATGCCAAGGCGATGCGTTCTACCCATGACAGATCCAAGGCCTTCAAAGTGCGCACGATCGCCAATGACATCAGATGACCCAGGTTCCGATGGCCTTTCAACGCAGCCGTCGCAGGGCAGCCGACCGTATGGCAATCACTGCGCTCTCGAGCGACGGCCGCGTATTCAGCGAGGCTGAAGGTCGCCGCTTCATGGCCGGTCGCGGTGTCGCCGAGCCCGACGGCGACATCTTCGAGCTGTTTTTCTTTATCACCAACAGATGAGGGGCTAACCGATGCAGTACGTTGATGGATTCGTGGCCGCCGTTCCAACAGCCAATCGAGAGGCCTACCGCGCCCACGCCGAAGCGGCCGCGGACGTTTTCAAGGAGCATGGCGCGCTCAAGCTGGTGGAGTGCTGGGGCGATGACGTGCCCGACGGCGAGGTCACGTCTTTCCCGATGGCGGTGATGAAGAAGGAGGACGAGACCGTGGTCTTCTCGTGGATCCTGTGGCCCTCCAAGGCGGTACACGACGAAGCGATGCCGAAGATCATGGCCGACGAGCGGTTGCAGCCACAAAACAACCCGATGCCGTTCGACGGCAAGCGCATGATCTTCGGCGGCTTTGAGATGATTGTCGAGGCGTGACGGCGATGGTCCCGCGCCCCGCAGTCCATGTTGGGCGTGGTTTCGACATTTAGCGATGAACGCGGCCAACATTGCCAATGCGAGCGACCCGTGAAGAATTGACGTCGTTCACATGATGCCTTCGGTGTAAATTTTGCTCGTTGTTTGTATAGTTAAGAATACACCTAGCGTTTTTTTTGCAGGGGCAGCGAAATTGCTGTCGGAATAGTTAAACGACTTAGGTGCGAATCATCTTCGGTTGGCTCACCCACCGATACGACGTCTCCTGCAGATCACACAGGACGTGTTGTCCAAGATCATGTAGGCCAACGATAAGTCTGCCGTGGAACACGCCCGCAATGCGATCATGGCTATGAAGAAGAAAGACATCGTCATCTTAGAGTCGTTTCGGTGCAGACGGACTCATCTGAGCTGAAGAAAACGCCTCTAAATCGAACAAGTAGAGTATCTCATCTGGGTTTGAGAAGGTCTAGGACACTCTAGGTGTTGCCTTTGCGGCCGCTCGAGCGAACGTCGAACGCTCAATCAGGCAAGCGCTTTGCGCAGCACCGGACGGTCCGGCTTTCGCCTTGCGATCTCCTCAAAGCCTTTGCCTGCGAAAAGGCTCGGGGTGCCATGCCAAAGCCACTGCGGCGCGGAGCGCTCGCGCTTGTCCACCGGAAACGCCTCGATGGCAGGCGCCCCAGCGGCCCGCGCATGATCCACCGCGTGGTCCACGAGCTGCCGCGCGATCCCCTTGCCGCGAAACTGGGAGGGGACGACGAAGCAGACAATCGCCCACGCTGCAACGCCGTCGACAGGCTTCATAACCGGAGAGTTTTGAAGCCGCGGATAGTCTTCCCGCGGACCTGTCGCCACCCAGCCGATGGGCACGCCTTGCGCATCGTACGCCACAAGTCCGGGCGCGGGCGTACGCCTTGCCGCTGCGCGAAAGAGGCGCTTTTTGTAGGCTTTGGGATCGGCGGGCTTTGTCCCCGACTTCGTCTTGACCTGACCGATGATGCGATAATCCATGCACCAGCATCCCCGCGCGAAGGAACACCCCTTTTGCGCAAAGAGCTGCTCGATATCGCCGAAGCGCTCCTCCGTGAGGGGATGAACCGATGCAATCAGCGCCATCGCGCACCCCCATGGCAGGACTATCCAAGTCGAGCGCGGCCGGGCCTTTAACGTCCGCGGCCTCGCCAACTCAATAAGTCCGGGCGAAGCAAGGCGCCACCGTCAAAGGCGCGGACATGGTTTAGCGCAACATGGGGTGTGGGCCGGTACACTCCGTCCTGCGTCCAGAAATCGCCGCCAGTCACTGAAAGCCAACACTTGGCCAACGGATAGGGCAGACGGGTGGTTCAACCGTCACTCGTCAATGCGCAAAACCACTGGCGCAGTGCATCTCCGGCGTCATCGATATGCTGGGCGAGCGTTGCGGCGGCGGCCTCTGCGTCACGCCGGTAGCAGGCGCTTAAGATGGCGCGATGTTCGCGATGGGAGCGATCCATATAGTCCAGATGGCTCGCTGCCAGTCGCATGTAGCGGTCGCACACATCCTGCAAGATCTCGATCTGCCGCAACAGGCGGGGACGCTGACACGGCGCGTAGAGTAGGCGATGGAAGGCGTTGTTGAGCGCGCCAAACTCGGCGAGTGGCGCACCCTCGGCGTGTGTCTGAAGCGCCTCGGCTTTGTCGAGTTCGTGGTTGGTCAGGTGTGGGATCGCGCGGCGGAGGGCCAGCGGCTCCAACGCCACCCGCATCTCGATGACATCGATCAGTTCATCCACGCTGATGGCTGCCACCGTCGCGCCCCTCTTAGGCACGAAGTCGATGAAGCCTTCCGCCTCCAGAATGCGCAAGGCTTCCCTGACGGGCATCCGGCTCACGGCGAAGCGCTCAGCAACCCGCTCCTGACGCAACACCTCCCCCGCTTTGCTGCGATGAGAGAGAATGTCCGCGCGCAAAGCTGCCGCCACGGCCTGGACCTGATCGCCGCTCCGTGGGTTTGGGGGAACACGCGCCTGTTGCATCTCACTGTGTTTGCACAATCAGCCAATTCGCGCTACTTCGATCATATTGGATCCAAAAAAGAGTCTTGGATATGGTTGAGCGACTGCGCGACATTCCTGGGATCGGCGTCGACAAGGTGGGCGCTGCGGCAGATGCCCAATCCGACCCGACGATGCTGCGGCTGGAAAATCTTGATACCGACATTGCGCCCCCGCCTGCCGCGCTCCAGGCAACCCGCGAGGCGATCGGCCGCGATGACGCAAACTCCTACCTGCCGTTTTTGGGGATTGAACCGCTGCGCCGGGCTGCCGCAGAACGGGTGAGCCTCACAGCAGGGGTTGCATACGACTGGCAGAGCGAATGCATCGTCTCGGCGGGGGGCCTCGCCGGCATCCTCACCGTTCTCCTGGCAATCCTCGATCGGGGTGATGAGGTCATCATCACCGATCCGGCCTATGCCGGGCTCATCAACCGCATCCGCCTTGCTGAGGGTGTGCCGCGCTTTGTGCCGTTGAAGGTCGTCGACGGGGGCTGGCGCCTCGATCTTACGGCCTTGCAGGAGGCAGCCTCGCCGCGCACCAAGGCGATCCTCACCATGAGCCCATCGATGCCCAGCGGGATCGTCCATACGCAAGAGGAGTGGCGTGCCATTGCAGAAGTCGCCGACAGGACCGGTGCATGGGTGGTCCATGACGCCGCGATGGAGCGCATCCTCTTCGACGGTGCGATCATGCATCCAGCGCACTTTGGTCTGGCAGAGCGAACGATCACCATCGGTTCGCTCTCCAAGGAGTATCGGATGATCGGCTGGCGGGTCGGATGGGTCGTCGGACCCCGCGCCATCATGGACGCCGTCGGGCTCGTCAGCCTGACCAACGTCGTGTGCCAGGTCGGCATTGCCATGCCAGGCGCTGCGGCGGCCCTTACGGCAAGCGATGACGGTGTGGATGCCGCCACCCAAACCCTCAAGCAACGGCGCGATATGATCCTCAGCCAGCTCGCCGATCTCCCGGTGGTGCGGCCCGATGGAGGGTGGTCGCTTCTTGTGGACACGGTCTCGCTAGGCCTGTCGCCACAGGAAGCCTCGCACCTTTCCTTCGAGCGCGGTCGCATCGCTGCGACCCCCATGACGGGGTGGGGCGCACAGGAGCGCGCCGGACGTTACCTGCGGTTTGTCTTTGCCAATGAGCCTGTGGACAGGCTCAGCGACATCCGCGAGCGCTTGAGGCGGAGCTGGAATGTCTGACCGGCCTGCGCAAGCTGCCATGAACGGCGAGACGATCATCTGTGATGGGTGCCTGCCTTGGGTGGCGCCATTCGTTCCGGACGGGGCCAATCTTGGCGCTCTGCTGCGGCGCTACCGCGCGGCGGGGGTGAGGCATGTGTCCATCACCGTTGCATCGGGCGCCGAGAACGCCGCCGAGGCCCTTGGCAACATTGGACGCCTGAGGCAGAGCCTTGAGCCGTTGTCCAGCTGGGTCAGACCCGTCGTCGAGAGCCGAGAGGCCATCCAATCTGCTGTGCAGGCCGAGGTCCTGTCCGTCGGCATGCATTTTCAGACCGCAACGCCAATGCTGGCCGATCTCGATGTGGCGTCAGTCTTCCGTGATCTGGGCGTCACCCGTGCATTGCTTGCCTACAATGAGGCCAACGGGGCCGCGGACGGATGCCACGAGCCACGCAATGGCGGATTGAGCCAGCTCGGCCGGCGCTTGATCGAGCGCATGAACTCTGTCGGCATGATCCTCGATCTCAGTCACTGCGGTGAGCGAACGACGTTTGAGGCGATGGATCTTGGCGCGGAGCGTCCGTTTTTCTCGCACTCGAACGCCCGTGCACTGTTCGACCATGAGCGCAACATCACCGACGAGCAGATCAGGCGCTGCGCCGCACGCGATGGCTATATCGGCATCAATGGCGTTGGCTTCTTTCTGGCGGGGGAGGGCGGCGATCTGCTATCGGCCATGGCCGACCATGTGATCCATGTGGCCAGCCTTGCGGGGATAGACCGCGTCGGGCTCGGTTTGGACTTCATGGAACTGACCGGAAGCGACTACCGGTTTTATCGAGCAGCGCGCCAGCGATGGCCGAGGGGTTACCCTGAGCCACCTTGGCGCTTCGTCGCACCTGAAAACATCGCTGGCCTGCGCGAGGTTCTGGTCCGCCGCGGCCTCTCCGAAGAGGAGATCAGCAAGATCTTCGGCCTCAACTATCTGTCGCGCATCGACCCGTGCGCCACGCGAACGCAATTCACCGTACCTGACAGCTGCTGACGTGGCCCCCGGGCTGTTCCTGGCGCGACGGCCAAGCCATTCGATCTGACGCAGCTGCCCCGTTGTCCGCTTGCCTGAAGGATGGGACCGACAGCGGGGAAATGGCGCAGTCTGATTGTCGAGCCCACTCTTCACAAAGTCGTGGGCAAGGTTCACCATGCCATCCGAGTCCCTTACTTTCCAGCACGTTGACCACATGCGAGACCATTGTGCCGCGTCGCGTTCGTTGCCAGCGCGTGAATTGGTGGGCGAACGCGGGACAGGAGAGATCGACATGAACCCCATCGCACCGACCCGCCGCACCCTGCTTGTTGCTGGTGCTGCCACTGCCGGAACGGCTCTCATGACCGGCGTCTCCGGGTTGTTTGTTCCAGCCCAGGCCGCGGGCCTAGCCCCGACGCCCACCATGCGCGGAGGGGCCAACAACTATCTGCCCGGCGCGCCGATTGTGGAGCGTATAGGCGGCGGGGGCTTCTGGATGACGGGTACGGTGCGCCGCGCTGGCGATGGTGCGCCTCTGCCAGGACAGCGCATCCAGATTTGGGCACATACCACCGAAGGACACGAGCGCGATCCGCACAGCCACGGAGCGACCCTCACCGACGAAAACGGAGAGTTCCGGCTGGAGATGCCGCAGATCGTTCCCGCGTTCGGCCAGCCCCATGGGCACCTTGCCTATGATGATGATGCGTTCGAAACGGTCTTCCTGCGTCCCATCATGCCGAGCGCGAGCGACACCAGCCTCAGCGCGCACTTTGTCCTCAAGCCTGTCTGACCGAGGGCGGGCCTGGGCCCGCACGGTCTTGATTTGGGCGGCGCTGACAATCGCCATTGTCGTGCCGCTCGCCATTGCGGCAACGAGCCCGCTGCTTGCATGGCGTCAACCGATCTACATCGCCGCCGGGTTCGCCGGGGTCGTCGCGATGGCCATGCTTCTGGTTCAGCCCCTCCTAGCCGGGGGGTATTTGCCGGGTCTGCCTGCCACACGCGGGCGATGGGTCCACCGCGGTGTGGGGTTCGCACTGGTTGCCGCGGTTGTCGTGCATGTGGGTGCCCTTTGGATCACAAGTCCACCGGACGTGGTCGATGCCCTCTTGTTTGCCTCGCCGACGCCGTTCTCCGTCTGGGGCGTCATTGCCATGTGGGCGGTGTTCGCCTCCGCAACCATTGTCCTGCTGCGCGGGCGAATACGCATCCGACCGCGCGTTTGGCGGTTGATCCACACCATGCTCGCGGCGGTGATCGTCACAGGAAGCGTCGTCCATGCCATGCTGATCACCGGAACCATGGGGACTGTGTCAAAGGCAGTGCTCTGCGCGCTGGCCATCGCCGCGACGCTGAAGGTGATGGTCGACCTTCGGGTGTGGGCGGTTCTCACGCGCCGGCGTGCGTGAGCGCCGGCCATCTAGAGCATCCTGCGTCCATACGGACGCAGATAAGATGCTCTACTCCTTTGAAATAGAGCGGTTTTCTTGCGATCGTATGTTTCCATCTGACTGCGAACCGCTCTAGGGTCACTTCACTATTACCGAAGTCGAAAGTGACGTAGGATCCGTCGATGTCGACACCCGTGTCAGGGTTGACGTCAAATGCGAGAGCCGATCCCAATATTAAAAACTGACCTGCAATCTTTACATTGAACCCATTCCCGTTGAACTCAAACGAGAGGGTGTCAAAAAACTCTTCACCAAAGAGTTTGACGTCGAAGTCGGTGATGACATCTTCGCCTTGGTCCTCGTTGACGTTGCCAAGGTCGAAGACGTTGCGGTCTTCAAATTCGGCGCCAGCACCCTCAGGACCACCGGTCATGGTGTCGTCGCCGCGACCACCGATGATGGTGTCATTGTCGCGGCCGCCGACGATGGAGTCCTCGCCGTCTCCACCCTTGATGAGGTCACGACCGTTGCCGCCGTTGAACTCGTCGTCGAGCCCGCCTTTGAGGGTGTCGCCACCATCACCGCCATCGATGGAGTCTTCGCCCTCGACCCCAACGGACCCCCAAGCGAACCCGACGACCCCTTTACTGAGCCGACACGTTTCGCTGGGTCACCTTTGCCCCGTCGGTCACCGTGTCGCTGGGGTGGACGATGACCATCGCGCCAGGACCGACACCTGACAAGATGGCAGCATGGGTGCGGCCGCGCTCGCCTATGGTCACGGGTGTAAGCACTGCGCGCTCGTCCACCACCTGGAAGACTGCCCAGTTGCCGCCGGAACGAAAGAGCGCGCCGAGCGGCACCTTCAGCGCATCCTCATCCTCCCAAACCACGATGTGGGCGACCACGCGGTAGTTGTGGCCAAGGCGGGCGTCGCCTTCAGCACTATGGGTGAGGTCGAGGAGGACCTCCACCCGCTGCTCTTCAATGCCAAGGGCGGAGACTTCCGTGCGGGCTGCCGGCTCCACAAGGCGCACGACAGCATCAAGCGTGTCGCCACCCCAACCGTCGAGCCAGGCCCGATCCCCTTCTTGCACTCGCACAGCCTCGCGCGAGAGAAGTTCCACCACCACTTCGAGCGCTTCTGGGTCGCCAATCTCAATCATCGGCGTGCCTGCGGCAATGGTCTGCTCGCTCTCGATGGTCACGTCGATCACCACACCGCTGACGGGCGCTTTGACGGTCACGCAACAGCTTTCATCTTCGGAGGTGTAGCCTTCGGTCCCCGGTTGGATCAGGCGGGCCCTGGCGCTTTCCAGCTCTTGCCGTCGCATGTTTGCGGTGGCGCGGGCGCTCCCCATTTCAGCGCTCGCGCGCACCACGTCCAGCTCTTTTTGCTCAAGCTCGCGCGGGGAGATGGTGTTGCGTGACCTCAGGGTTTGCGCGCGGCGAAGGTCCGACAGCGCAAAATTATGCTGTGCCTCCGCCTGGAGCAAAAGAACGTCGGCAAGGTTGACTGCCGCTTGAGCAGCTTCTGCCACGGCCTCAGCCTCTCGCCGGCTTCTGGTGTCAAGAAATGTCGGCTCGCCTGGAAGGATGGTGGCGATGACCGTGTCGCCTTCCTTCACAACGTCCCCTTCTTCAAGGGGAGAGCGGGTGAGCTTGCCGCCGACAGGGGCGGACACTGTGTAGACCTCTTTGATGCGGGTGGTGCCATCGTCTGAGACGACCACCTCCAAACGGCCGGTCTCTACCACCGCCATGTCCACCAGAATGGCACGCGGCCACACCGCCCACGCCGTCAGGGCGACGATGCCAGCGAGCACGAATAGGCCAATCCACTTCATGGTGACGCTCTACTCCCGTGTCTTCAAAACCGCGATAAGGTCGAGCCGATCGATCCGCCGACGCACCGCCAGACCTGAGATCAGCGCTGCGAACAGGACAACGCCGCTCGCCGCGGCGAAAATGTGCGGCTCCATGACGAGGGGCATGCGGTAGAGTTCGCTCTCAAAGCTCTTGACCAGAGTGTTGGCGATCAAAATGCCGAGCACCCAACCCAAAGGCTGGGCCAGCAGCGTGATGACGGCGAGCTCCGACAGCAAGATCAGCGAGACTTCGTTGCGCGAAAAGCCAAGAACGCGCAGGCTTGCAAGTTCCCGCGCACGCTCCGACAGTGAAATGCGGGCGTAGTTGTAAACGACACCAAAGGCGATTACGACGGCAAGCGAGATGTAGACGGCAACGCTTATGTTGAGGTTCTTGGCAAGCGTCTCGTAAAACTTCTCAAGCGTCACCCGTTTGAGGACGATGAGGTTGGCGGCCGGCGTCTCTTTCAGGGTTGCGAAGAGGTCGTCTTCGGCCGCGCGGTCCAACGCCACATGGACCCCTGTGATGACGTCCGCATCCCGCAACATCCTGTTGGCGGCGGTGAGGTCCATATAGGCGCCAAGGCCGAGATAGCCTGTGATGATCCTTGCCACAGGCAGGTCCACCAGGCGCCCGCCACGCTCCACCAGCTCCACCTCCACGATGTCGCCTGGAGAGGCGTTCAAGATGTTGGCGAGCGCTTCGGTCAGCGCGATCCCTTCGCGGGGCGGGCTCACCGGCCGGAACTCAGAATCAAGGACGCGGCTCAGCTGCGGGTCAGGCGGAATGGCGCTGATTGCAACGCGTCGCATCACAGGGCCGTGTCGCAGTTTGATGGGAATGCTGCGGTAGGGTTCGCCCCGCAACACACCTGGAAGGCGTGTCACGTCATAAAGCGCGTCCAACGGCTCCTCGCTTGAAAAGTTGATGGTGGCGTCCTGCCGTTCGGACTGAAAGAACGTGACGTCGATAAAGAACGCCACAGACCCGAACGACCAGAACGAGGCAAGGAGCACTGCAACGGCAAGGGAGACCCCCAGCACGCTCGACCCTGTTCGGAACGGGAAGCGCCACAGTTGCCGCGTCACCATGGTCAGCGTTGCCGGCGGCTTCAGTCGGCTCACCCAGGCGAAGGCGGCGCTGCGCCGGTAGCGCGGCGGGGCCGGTGGTGACATGGCGACCGCGGGCGCAAGTGCTGCGACCCCAAGGACCGCCCGTCCAGCACCCACCATTGCCGCCAGAAGGGTGACCACGGCGCTAAAAAGATAAACGTCAGGACTGCGATCGAAAACCAGGAAGGGGAAGTGGTAAAAGTCCCCGAAAAGCTGCGTGAGACCAGCGCCAAGCCAGGTGCCCGCCGCCCAGCCGAGGATGACCCCGCCAAAGGAGATGGCGCCGACGAATTGAAGGTAGTGGGCGATGATCTGCCCGTTGGAATAGCCAAGTGCCTTCAACAGGCCGATCTGCTCGCGCTCCAACGCGATGAGGCGTGTCATCGTCATGTTGACGAGGAAGGCGGCCACAATCAGGAAGACGGGCGGCATGATCCGGCTCAAGGCGGCCAGTTGATCAAGCTCTGCATCCAAGAAGGCGTGGCTCAACTGGTCTTTGCGACCGTAGGCGCCGGTCCCGCCATAGGGTCGCAAGAGGCGATCCACCTCGTCGATGACATCCGCCTCCGACGCATCTCGCCGAAGCCTCAGCGACACGTTGGAGAACGCGCCCTCAAGGTCGTAGGCCGCGCTCAATGCATCGTCGGCCATCCACACGATGCCGTAGCGCCGCGGGTCCGGCATCAAGTCCCCTGGCGCGAGGGTGTAGATGAACTCAGGCCCCAACGCGGTCCCGACAATCGTCAGTGTGCGTTTGCGGCCGTTGATGATCGCCGCAAACTCACTGCCCGCAGTAAAATCGTGGGCGTTGGCGAACTGCTCGCTCACCACAGCTTCGTCGTCGGAGGAGGGCAGGGGCAGCCGCCCTGTGCGCAGATAAAGCCTGTTGACGCTCAGGTCCGCGTCGGGAGGCAGGGAGGTCAAAAGGGCCGAGGCGGGCTCCCTCAAACCAGGCACGTCCAGGAGGGCAAGCTCCATCACGCGCGTTTCCACCGCGGCGACGCCTTCGATCTGGCGCATTTCATCGCGGAGATGGTTCGGCGCCCGCTTCACATCGGCAAAGACGTGGCCGAACAGGTACCGATCGTAATAGGTGGCCTGGGTCGCTTGAAGTGAGCGGTAGGAGCCGAGCGCCAGAACGAACGTGGCAACCCCTGCTGCCATGACGAGGGCAATGGCAAGGCCCTGGGGCCACAGCCGCACCAGGTCGCGCAGCAGCTTCTTGTCCAAAGCGCGCATCACCAGGTGACCTCTTCAGGCGCCAACCGGGTGTCGTTGAAGGCGACGGAGGCGATGGTGCCGTCGGCAAAGCGCACCACGCGATGGGCAATGGCCTCGATGGACACATTGTGGGTGATGACCAGCGTCGTGGTGCCGAACGCCTCGTTCACGCTCGTCAGGGCCGAGAGCACCGCAACCCCTGTTGTGGAGTCCAACGCCCCCGTCGGCTCGTCGCACAACAGGACTTCCGGGCGTTTGGCAATGGCCCGGGCAATGGCCACACGCTGCTGCTCGCCGCCTGAAAGCTGGGCGGGAAAGTGGTCGAGCCGGGCGCCGAGGCCGACGACCTCCAGCGCCTCTTCGGGGCGCATCGGGGCCCGGGCAATGTCGGTGACAAGGGCCACATTCTCCCGCGCCGTCAGGCTCGGCACCAGATTGTAGAACTGGAAGACGAAACCCACATGGTCGCGCCGGTAGCGTGTCAGCGCGCGGTCTGACTTTTCCGTCAGCACCTCTCCCTTGAACCAAACGGTGCCGGTCGTCGGCCGGTCGAGCCCGCCGATGATGTTTAGGAAGGTGGACTTACCTGAGCCCGACGGGCCCAGGAGAACCACGAACTCCCCGGCATCGGCCGTGAAGTCCACATGGCGCAAGGCATGAACCTCGATCTCACCTGTGCGGTAGATCTTGCTGAGGCCTTCAACGCGGAACACCACGTCAGTTGCCTCAGCGGCAGGGCGGTCTATGCCAGCAACGTCGTCCAACTTGCCCACGTGCGTTTGTTGCCTTGCAAAGCTTTGCAGCGGACCAAGGCGGGTTTGCGCACCGATGCCAAGGCACCGGTCGGCACTCATTCGCACAGCCGTTCACCGCGCCTTTGATGAAACGCAAACGTGTCTTTTTAGCGCTCTACCGGTGAAGCGGGCCGAGCGGCGCCGGGCGTTACGCGCCCGGGACGGGGGCCTCTATGCGCAACAAGCCGTCTTCCTTCAGTGCCGCCCACAGCTCTTCGGGGATGGGGGTTTTGAAGCTTTCCATCGTCCCTTCAATTTCCTGACGGGAGGTGGCGCCGGGGATGATGCTGACCACCGCAGGGTGGAAGGTGGGGAACTGCAGCGCCGCATCGCGCAGGGTGACGCCGTACCGGTCGCACACGGCTTTGATCTTGGCCGTCTTGTCCATGATCTCCGGCGGCGCAGGCACGTAGTTGTAGTATGCCCCCTCCACAGGACCAGTGGCGAGGATGCCTGAATTGTAAGGCCCGCCGATGATAACGCCGAGCCCATTGTCCTCGCACAAGGGAAGGAAGGTGTTGAGCGCCTCCTGCTCAAGCAGCGTGTAGCGCCCGGCCAGAAGGAAGAGGTCCACCTCTGCCCGTTCGGCCACGAACTGGCACACCTCCCACTCATTCACCCCAAGGCCGAAGGCGTCGATCATGCCTTGGTCGCGCAGCTCCACCATCGCCTTGTGGCCGCCGTCCAAGAACTCTTTGGTGCGGGCCATGGCAATGTCGCGCTCCCCGTGGGTGAAGACGTCGATGTCGTGGCAGTACAAAATGTCCACGCGGTCCACGCCAAGCCGCTCCAGCGAAAACTCGAACGAGCGCATGAAGCCGTCGTAGGAGTAGTCGAACACAATCTCGCGGGACGGCACGTCGAACCACTGGGCCGGCTGCATGGACGGATCGCGCGCCCCCACCTTGAGAAGCCGCCCGGCCTTGGTAGAGACGAGGGTGTTTTCCGGCCGCTTCTGGCGCAGGAAGTGACCGAGCCTGCGCTCAGACAAGCCGAAGCCATAAAGGGGCGCGGTGTCGAAATAGCGCGAGCCCGCGTCATAGGCGACCGACAGGGTCTCGTCCGCGGCCGCCTCGTCAATCCCGAAGTAAAGGTTGCCGAGGGGGGCCGTCCCCGTGCCGATGGCGGTAAAGGTGAGGCTGCGGCCAGACTTGGTGGTGAGCGTGTTGGTGGGAAGGGCGGTCATGGTGGTTCTCCAAGGCTTTAGCGCAGCCGCTCTTTGGTGGCGGCGTCGAACAGGTGAATGCGCTGCGTGTCGATGACGAGCGGAATGCTGTCACCGATCTGGAGCGCCATGTGCGCGTCCACCTGGGCGGTGGCGTGGGATTTGCCGACATCGCCAAGCGCAAGAGTAAAGGGGCCGAGGGGCTCCACCGTTTCCACCGTCATTGTGGTGGGGGCATAGCGTTCGCCAGTCTTGTCGGGACTTGCTTCACTGAGGTTTTCCGGCCGCACGCCGAGGATCACTTTGCGGCTCGGCGCATGGGCAAGGCGCTCCGGCGGGACCGTCACCACATCGCCCGTTTCAAGACGCAAGGCGGGGGTGCCGTCCACCTCCTCCACCGTTGCCGGCAGAAGGTTCATGGAGGGCGCGCCGATGAAGGTGGCGACGAAGGCGTTGGCAGGGGCATCATAGAGCGTGATGGGGTCGGCGGCCTGCTCGATCCGTCCGTCGCGCATCACCACAACGCGGTCGGCAAGGGTCATCGCCTCCACCTGGTCGTGGGTGACGTAGACGATGGTGGTCTGCAGGCGCCTGTGTAGGGCTTTGATTTCCGCACGCGTTTCGATGCGAAGCTTCGCATCGAGGTTGGACAGCGGCTCGTCGAACAAAAACACTTTGGGGTCGCGCACGATGGCGCGGGCGATGGCAACACGCTGGCGCTGGCCGCCAGACAGCGCTTTAGGCCGCCGCCCCAGATACTGCTCAAGCCCCAGGATGCGGGCCGCATCTTCGGCCGCCTTCTCACGGTCGGCCTTTGAGACGCCGCGCACCTTCATGCCGTAGGTGATGTTCTCGCCCACCGTCATGTGCGGATAAAGGGCGTAATTCTGGAAAACCATGGCACAGTCGCGCGAACCTGGGCGCAGGTACGTGACGTCCCTGTCGCCGATCTTCACCTCGCCCGAGGTGACGGTCTCCAGTCCGGCGATCATGCGCAAGGTGGTGGTCTTGCCGCAGCCCGAAGGGCCGACAAGAACAACGAACTCCTTGTCGGCGATCTCAAGATTGAGGCCCTCGATGACGACCATGTCGCCATAAGCCTTGGAAATGTCAGACAGTGTGACTTCGGCCATCGGGGGCTCGCTTGCGGCAGGGACCGGCGCGGGATCACCGCACCGGCCGCTTGGCGGATCAAAGGGCCGGCAGGCCCATGGAGGCACGGTAGGCGGCAAGCTGCTCGTCACGGCCGAACTCGTCGGTCAGCTTGTTCCACTCTTCCGCCACGGTATCGAGCGCTTCCTGGGGGCTCACCTGGCCAGCCAAAGCCTTGGAGAGTTCAATCTCAAGGACTTCGGTGTAGGAGAAGTATCCCGGCAGACGCATGTCGAGGGCAACGTTGTCGGCATCGATGGAGCCCTTCTGAGCGCCAAGATACTCCGCCGCCTCACGCTCAGAGAACAGGTCCGACCAAAGGGCCAGATTGTCCACGTGTGCGTTGCGGAAGGGGTTCACGCCCGTCCCGCCGGTGATGGCAGCCGTTGAGGAGACTTCCGGGCTCGTCAGATACTCGATGAAGTCCCACGCCGCCTCTTGGTTTTGGCTGGATGCGGGAACCGCCGCCTGCCAACCGCCGAACGCCATGAAGGGGGAGAGCACCACCTCGTCGTAGCTGTCCCAATCGCCTGTCTTGTGGTTGTAGATCTCGGTGGAGCCGGGGAGGATCGCCGAGCCGACGTTGCCGGCAACCTGGCTCTGCTTGGGGTCGGCCGCAATCACGCCCGTGTCGCCCCAGCCGATGGACTGGGCCACCTGACCGCCCGCCACCGCCGCATTCACCTCACCGAAGGAGAAGTTGAGCGCGTTGGGCGGGGCAAGTTTTGAGGCGGCAATATACTCTTCAAGACCGCGCACCCAGCCGGGATTGTTGATCTGCGCATCCATGGTTTCAGGATCGAAGAACATGGAGCCCGGATTGTCCGGATGGTTTGTGTAGGGCGCCGCGTGGGAGAAGAAGAACCAGAACTGCTGGCCGCCGCGGCGGAATGCTTCCGCTGTCCCCCACAGGCCGTCGTCGGGCCTGTTGAAGAACTCGGCAATGTCCAAGTACTCTTTCCAGGTCTTCGGCGGAGCAAGGTCGTAGCCGTACTTTTCCTTAAAGGCCGCCTGCTCTTCGGGGTCTTCGAACAGGTCGATCCGATAGGTGTAGGTGTGGACGTCCCCGTCCATGGTCTGGGACAGGACTTTGTCGTTCCACACCATCAACCGCTCGCGGTAGACGGGGAAGATGTCCTGAAACTCGGGCGAGGTTTGCATCGCCTCAGGCATTTCCGCCAGGAAGGGCGTAAAGTCGGGCGACCAGGCGGGCGCGAAGGTGATGCCGTCGAACGTGTTGTCGCCCGACACGAGGGACGTCACGATCTTGGGGTAAAGCTCCGACCAGGGGAACTCCACAACGTTCACCGTGCCGCCCGTCTTCTCGTTCCAGCCCTTGGCTGCGGTCTGCAGCGCCGAGGCGATGTAGGGGCCTGTTTGCGAGGCGAAGGTCAGTTCAACGCCTGAAAAGTCCTTGTCGTCGGCAACGGCCGGGGCCGCAATCAGCGCCGCCAGGGCAACGCCTGCCAATAGCTGCCGCATGGGTGTCCTCCACTGTGTTGTTGCTGCGGTCACTTGGACGCTCCACTCAAAAGGCCCGACCGCATGAGCCTTGAGAGGATGATCGCCATGACGATCATCGGTAGGATGGAGATAAGGGCTGCCGCCGACACCGCCCACCATTCATCGCCGCGCTGGGAGTTTTGCCCCGCCACCAAAATCGGGAGGGTCTGCCAGTCGGAGTTGGTGAGGAAGAGGGCGAACAGGAACTCGTTCCACAAGAAGGCGAGCGTGATCATGAAGGTGGCGGCAAGGCCCGGGGCGGCCATCGGCACCACGATCTGCAGGAAGATCCGCCACTGGGGAACGTTGTCCACCATCGCTGCCTCTTCCACCTCCACAGGGAGGGCGGCAAAGAAGTCGCGCATCAACCAGATGACGATGGGGAGCGAAAACGCCACGTAGCAAAAGGTGAGGCCCCAGAACGTGTCGATCAGCGTAAAGCCTGCGCGCCCCACCTCCGTATACATGAGGTAAAGGGCGAACGCGACGACCACCGGCGGGAACATGCGCTGGGAGACGAACCAGAACACGATGTCGTTGTTGCCAAGGATCGGCCCTGGCAGCGGCAACAGGTTGAGGAGGATCGCCGCCACCAAAGCAAGGGCGCCCGCAGAGAACAGCGCTGCGGCCCGCGACAGGCCGATCAACTCAAAACCGATCAGATAGCCCCCCAGAGCGATGGCAACGAACGCCACCCCTGCCCAGAGCGAGACACGGTAGGGGAAGCGGGCAAGCGCATAGGCTGCCATCGACCCGATCGCCACCGCAATGACGGACGCGCTGAGGCTGACGATGGTGGAGTTGGTGACCGTGCGCTGAAACTGACCTCTGATGCCCGATAGAATATCGATCCACGCCTGGAGGGAGGGCTGAAAGTCCACCCACGGCAAGTAGGTGGGTCCGCCATTGACCGCGGGCGGCGTTTTAAACGCGGTGATCAGCGTCCAGTAGATGGGAAAGGCGGTCAGAAACAGCCACACCAGAAGGCCGAACACCACCAACGCCTTAAGCCCGCCACTCATGTCGTTGAGAGGGCGGTCGCGCCGCCGGCGTTTCATGCCCCGCGCGACAGTGTCCGGCGCATCGATGCCGGCGTGTTCGGCCCTGTGGAGAAGGTCGTCGCCCCGTGTGTCGGTCATTGGCGTTTTGCGATGTGCGGGCGCAGGAGCGCGATGTACAACACGCCGATCACCGTCACCACAATCAGCATCAGGAAGGAGAGGGCGGACGTGTAGCCCATGTTGAACTTCTTGAAGCCTTCCTGATAGGCAAACAGCGTCAAGGTTTCGGTGGCAATGCCCGGTCCCCCGCCCGTCATGACAAAGACCGTATCCATCACCTTGAAACTCTCAATCAGGCGGATGAAGACGACGGCGACCGAGATGGGCAGGAGCATCGGGAACGTGATGTCCCAGAACTGCCGCCAGCGGGAGGCGCCCTCAAGCTCGGCCGCTTCGTAAATGTCCTCAGGCAAGGTGGCGAGCCCTGCCAGGAGCAACAAGATCACGAACGGCGTCCACATCCACACCTCCACCGCGATGATGGTGCCGAGCGCCCACGTGGCATCGGTAAGGTAGGGAAGGTTCGGAAAGCCGAAGAAACTCATGGTCTCGTTCAAAGGCCCCATGGTGGGGTTGAAGACCATGCGCGCGATCAGCGCCACGGCAACAGGCGCCAATAGCATCGGCATCAAGAACACGACGCGGAAGAACGCCGACCCGGGCAGCCGCGCGTGGAGCGCCAGCGCCAGGGCAAAGCCGATCACGTACTGGACTGCCACCCCCACGAACGCGATGGTCATGGTGGTGCCCACCACCTGCCAGAACCGCGCCTGTGTCAAAAGGTCGGCATAGTTGTCGACGCCGATGAAGCGCGGCGGGCGCGGCGGGATAAGGCGGAAGTTCATGAAGCTGATCGTGAGCGAATAGATCAGCGGGAACATCACCGTCAGAAGCACCACAGCCAGCGCCGGCCACAGGAAGACGTGCTTCATGGGGTCGCGATCGCGGATGGAGCCTATGGCGGCCACCGTGCTCATGGGTGGGCCTTCAACAGCGCTTCGATCTCTTCGCGAGAGGGCATCGCCGGCGCCGTGCCAAGCTTCGTCACCGACAAGCTGCCGGTGGCGCAGGCAAAGCGCACCGCTTCAAGGGGTGCCATCCCTTCGCCGAGCGCAGTGGCGAGCCCTCCGTTGAAGGCATCGCCCGCGCCCGTTGTGTCCAGCACCTGCGGCACGGGGAAGGAGGGCACAAGCTCAGACGTCGTGCCGTCATGGTAGAGGGCGCCCCGTTCGCCGAGGGTGAGGATGGCCGTCTTCACACCGCGGGCGATCAGTTTGTCGGCGGCCTTTCGCGCCTCCTCCAAGCTGCCGACGGGCTGGCCGGTCAAGGCTTCGGCCTCCGTCTCGTTGGGGGTCGCATAGTCGCAAAGGGCAAGGAGCGCGTCGTCGAGCTCTGCCGCAGGGGCAGGGTTGAAGACCGTGATGACGCCGGCCTCCCGCGCAATTTTCAGCGCCTCGTGGGCGGCAGGGATCGGCTGCTCAAGCTGGGTGACGAACACCTTCGCCCCTTCGATCACACCGCGCACAGTGGCAATGTCGTCGGTGGACAAAGCCCCCGCCGCACCGCTTTCAACGATGATGGCGTTGTTGCGATCCTCTGTAGAAATGAAAATGAAGGCTGCGCCCGTCGGCCGTTCGTCGTCGCGGATCACGTGGTGGGTGTCGATGCCCGCCTCATCCCAGGCTTTGAGCGCAATCTCGCCGAACGCATCTCGCCCCAGCCTGGTGATGAAAGCCACATCCGCCCCCGCCTTCGCTGCGGCGACCGCCTGATTGGAGCCCTTGCCGCCAGGACCCATGCGAAAGCCCTCGCCAAGGATGGTCTCGCCCATGTGCGGCAGGCGCGGCGCCTCAAAGGCAAGATCGGCGACGAAAATGCCGAGGATCGCAACCGTCACCGGCAGGCCCTCAACTCACGCATCAGGCGGCACCACGCCCTTGGTGAGGATGAAGCAGCCGTAAAACCGCCGCTCACCCGTGGTGATGACCGCGTAGGCGTCTTTGGCTTCATCATAAAAGGCAAACCGCTCGATCCCGCGCATGGCGCCGATCTGCGGCTCGCCCTTATCGATGACCGCCTGCACTTCGGCCTGCACCTCGGGGATCTCGTCAGGGGCGCCGATCACCTCCATGCGCGCGGCCGCCTCAGCCGGCATCACCGACAAGACCGCTTCGGCCACCCTGGCGCAGGTGGCGTTGTCAATGCGCAAGAGCTCACCCAGCGCGGTCTGGCTCGCAATGGAATCTGAGGGAAAGTTGGTGTCGGAAATGACGATCGTGTCGCCATGCCCCATGGCGCGCAGCGCATAAAGCACGTCGGCATTCAACAAAGGGTCGAGCCCCTTCAGCATAGTTCCATCCTCCCCGTCCGGGGTTTGCCCCCGGTTGCTTTGCGCGAACCTATCGCTAGACGCCGTATGGAATCCACACGTTCTTTACATCCACTGCATGGCGCAGCAGCACCTCAGCCACGCCTGGGGACGCAAGGTCGATGGCCTTGCCGTCATCCACCAGCGTGCGCTTCAGGTTGCCCACCGACAGGCGCTCCACTTCGGCCGAGAGGGCAACGTCGCCGAACGCCCAGACAGCGTCCACATCGTCGTGGCCGGCCAAGGTCTTGGCAAGGGACATTGTTGTCCCGGTCACAATGTTGATGACGCCGGCCGGCACGTCCGAGGTCTCAAGCACGGCGTAAAAGTCCGTCGCGGCAAGGGGGTGAGGCTCGCTCGGCACCACCACCACGCGGTTGCCCATGGCAACGAGCGGGGCCACAAGCGCCACCAATCCCGCCAGCGCTGGTACAGGCGGGCATAAAACTCCCACCACCCCCTGGGGCTCGTTCAGCGCAAGGGTAAGGCCGCGCAAAGGCGGGCTATGCACCGCGCCGTCCATCTTGTCGGCAAAGGCGGCGTGGGTGAACAGAAGGTCGATGGCCGTCTCCACCTCCGCCGTTGCCGCCTCGTGGGAGGCGGCGGTCATGGCGGTGAGGCGGCGGGCGAATTCTTCCGCCCGCACGCTCAAATTCTCGGCGATGAAGTAGAGGATCTGTGCACGCTTGTGGGTGGTGGCAGACGCCCAGCCCGTGGCAGAGCGCGCAGCGGCAACGGCATTGCGGATGTCCTTGCGGTTGCCTTCGCCCACCTCGCCAACCGCCGTCCCGCCAGCCCCGACGACGGCGCGGCTATAGTTGCCGTCGGGTCGCGCCTGCTTGCCGCCGATGTAAAGCTTCGCCGTCCTGTCGATTGGTGCAAAGGTGGGTTCCGCTGCCGATCCGCCCGGTGGCGCGGGCGCCTCTCGCATAGGGCCATCCCAGGCGAGGGGGGTGAGGTAGGCGTAGCAGCCCTCCTTGCCGCCTTCCCGGCCAAAGCCGGACTCCTTCTTGCCGCCAAAACCGACGGCGGCATCAAAAAGGTTCGTCCCGTTCACCCAGACGACGCCTGCGTGAAGCTGCGCGGCAACGGCAAGGGCTTCCCCGATGGTCTCGCTCCACACGCTGGCGGACAGCCCGTAGCGGGTGTGGTTGGCAAGCTGCACCGCCTCCGGGGGCGTGCGGAACGTCATCATCACCGCGACGGGGCCGAAAATCTCCTCCGTCGCCACGGGCGCTGCCGGCGAAACCTCGGTGATCAGCGTCGGTGGGTACCACGACCCACCCTCAGGCAGTGTCACCCCGGCCTGATGGACGGGGGCGCCGTCGGCCCCTGTCTCCACAAGGGTGGTGATGCGCTCCAACTGCACGGGATCGACGATCGCCCCCATGTCCACCGTCTTGTCGAGGGGCGGGCCGAGGCGCAGCGTTTCCATGCGCTTCAAGAGGCGTGCCTTGAACGCCTCGGCAACGCTCTCGGCCACAAGAAGGCGCGAGCCTGCGCAGCACACCTGGCCCTGGTTGAACCAGACGGCATCCACCACCCCTTCAACAGCCCCATCAAGGTCCGCATCGGCAAGCACCACAAAGGGGGATTTGCCGCCAAGCTCCAATGTCAGCGCCTTGCCAGAGCCCGCGGTCCTTTCGCGTATCTGCCGCCCCACGGCTGTGGAGCCTGTGAAAGCGATCTTGTCGATGCCAACATGGTCCACCAGTATCTGCCCCGTCGTTCCATCGCCCGTGACGATGTTGAGGACGCCTTTTGGAAGGCCCACTTTCGCAGCAATTTCGGCAAACAAGAGCGCGGTGAGGCTTGTATATTCGGCAGGCTTCAGAACCACCGTGTTGCCGAGCGCAAGGGCCGGCGCGATCTTCCACGCCAGCATCAAGAGCGGGAAATTCCAGGGGATGATCTGCCCCACGACGCCGACGGGCCGGTAGCCGTCAAACACGCTCTCCTGAAGCTGTGCCCAGCCGGCATGGTGGAGGAAGTGCCGCGCCGCAAGGGGGATGTCGAGGTCCCGCGTTTCGCGCAGCGGCTTGCCGTTGTCGATGGCCTCAAGCACCGCAAAAAGCCGCGCGTGCCGTTGGATGGACCGAGACAACGCGTAAAGGTGGCGCGCCCTTTGGTGGCCCTTCAGTCCTGCCCAACCGGCTTGGGCTTCGCTTGCGGCGGCAACAGCGCGGTCAATGTCCTCAGCGCTTCCCTTGGAGAGTTTTGCCAGCGGTGCGCCCGTTGCAGGCTCGAACGCGTCGAACAGGGCAGTGGGCTCAGTGAACGCACCGTCGATGAAATGGCCGAAGGTGGCGTTGTGATGGGCAAGCCAGGCGCGCGCCTCAGCGTCCGCTTCAAGGGCGGGGGCATAGCTCATGTCGGCAAAGTGGGCGGCAACGCTCATGGGGCCTCGTCAAGGTTCGCCATCAGCCGATGGGATGGCGGTAAAGGGCGGAGTAGCGGCCCGTCACCTGGTGTTCCAACTGCCGCTCGATGTCGGCAAGAAGGCTTGAGGCGCCGATCCTGAAAAGGTCCGGCTCAAGGTAGGCGCGGCCAAGCTCCTCCTTCATGAGGACCTGGAAGGCAAGACAGTCTTTCGCGGTGGAGATGCCGCCTGCGGGCTTGTAGCCGATCTCAAACCCCGTGCGCTCGCCATAGGCGCGGATCGCGCGCACCATCGCAAGGGTGACGGGGAGGGTGGCGTTCACCTTCTCCTTGCCTGTGGAGGTTTTGACGAAGTCGGCGCCTGCCATCATCGCGACCATTGCCGCGCGGGCAACGTTGGTGAGGGTGCCGAGCTCCCCCGTCGCCAAGATCGCCTTCACGTGCGCGTCGCCAGCCGCGGCGCGAAAATCGCGCACCTCGTCATAAAGCGCTTGCCAGTTTCCAGTCAGAACGTGCGCGCGGGTGATGACGATGTCGATCTCCTCCGCCCCGTCTGCGACGGAGGCTTCGATCTCCCTCAGCTTCACATCGTGGGGCACGAGCCCTGCCGGAAATCCTGTGGAGACGGCAGCGACAGGGATGCCAGACCCCTCAAGCGCCGCCACAGCCGTTGCCACGAACGGGTGATAGACGCACACCGCCCCCACATGGAACGGCCGCCCGTCCATCCCCAATGCCGCCAAAATGTCCCGGCGAACAGGCTGGCGGGCTTTGCCACACAGCCGCTCCACCCGCCGCGCCGTGTCGTCGCCATTCAACGTGGTGAGGTCGATGCAGGTCACGGCCTTCAGGAGGAAGGCGGCCTGGGCCGCGTTCTTCACCGAGCGGCGGCCGGCAAGACTTGCGACCCTGCGCTCCACGGCGGACGGGTTGACGCGCATCTCGCCGAGCCAGCCAAGGTCCAGCGCCGTGCCTGTGTTGCGGGCGCGCGCGGGAGCACGGTTCAGAGCCAGCACCGCGCCGCGCTGCGGGTCGGTCGCGCTGTCGTGTACCATTGGGCGCCCTCCCGGCGAGTTTGGCGGGACCGTGCCCCAGCGCTCTGCCACCGTCAACGCGCCCGTTCGGGCCCTTTAATCAACCGCCTGATTTCCGGGCGCAATTGCGGGCTTTGCGCCCGTCGAAAGGCTGTACGGAAGGCCTGCGGCGTGACGCCGAATTCAGCCTTGAAGGCGCGTGAGAACACGGCGGGGTAAGAAAACCCGCAGGCGAGCGCTACGTCCTTGATGGAGAGTTCATCGTAGAACAGGAAGTTGCGCGCCGCCTGCAGGCGGATGTGAAGGTAAAGCCGCATGGGCGGTTCGCCGAAGGTGCGCCGGCTTTCCCGCGACAGCGTGCGTGGCGATGTGTTGAGTTCCCCCGCAAGCGCCTCAAGGTCGAGGGGAAAGTCGAGCCTTCGTTCCATCAGCGCCACCATGCGCTGGCCGAGGGAGGCTTGCCGGGCGGCCGGCGGGGCATCGGCCCTTTGGGCAACGGTTGCTGGCCTTCGCGTATGAACAAGGGCGTTCGCCACCTCGCTCGCCAGCGGTGCCCCATGGAACCGTTCGATCAGATCGAGCACCAGGTCGAGGGTGGCGACACCGCCGGCGGAGTACCCACGCGCCCTGTCCAGCATGTTGATGTGCCCGCGCACGTCGCTGCCGGCAAACCGCTCCACGAACGCTGGCGCTGCCTCCCAGTGGACCACCACGGGGCCGTCGCCCACAAGCCCCGCCTGTGCAAGGGCGAAGGCCCCCGTGTCCACACCGCCCACGATAGCGCCGAAGCGAGCGGCCGCACGAAGGGCGTTGAGGAGCGATGGCGCCGTCACCTGTGTGGGGCGGTTGCCTTCAAACACCAGCACCACGTCCGGCTCGTCCATGGCATCGACCGCGCAATCGGCAGCGAACCACATGCCGTTGCTGGCCCGCACAGGCTCCCCGTCATGGGTCACGAAAGACCAGACGAACAGCTCAGCACCAGAGTTTTGGTTGGCGATCCGCAAAGCATCGGATGCCAGCACCAGAGCATTCAAAGGAAACTCAGGCTGCAAGATGAAACTGAAGTGGGGCGCCGTCCGCCCAGGTGCTGCGTCCATCGTTGGCCACTGAGGGGTGCTTTTGGCCAGAATTAGCATCTTTCTGGCTAAAAATGTCAATCCATCCGCGGTGTGTGGCGCAAGACTGAATGACACGGCGATGCGCAACCCAAACAGTGCGCCGCCGCATTTGGAGTCATCCATCAGGTTCGACGGTCGGCGCCCCTTGGTGTCGGTACGGGAAAGCTTTGCCCGATCAAAGGAGGCATCGGTGTCCGCGGATTTCGACGCGCACAAGCAAGACTTGGCCGGCTGCTACGTCACGATCCCGACGCCATTTTACGACGATACTGCATTCTCGCTAAACGAATCTGCCATCTGCCACCATGTGGACTTCTTGATCGACGCAGGCCTGTCAGGCGACTACGCCACCTTCCTGGCAGCAGGCGCTGCCGGCGACTTCTCCACCCTCACCTTCGATGAGCGTGTGCGCGTCGCCGAGACCGTGGTGAAGGCCGTCGACGGTCGCGCCCCCGTCGCCATGGGTGCCCAGACCACAAGCACCCTTGAACTTCAACGCCTTGCAAAGGCCGCCTACGCTGTGGGCGCGCGCTTCATTCAGGTGTCGTGCCCCTATTATTTCACCCACACCCAAGGGGATTTCGAGGCCTTCGTGCGCGCCGCCGCAGAGGCGGAGCCGCGCATCGGCCTCATTGTCTACAACACGTTCTGGACCAGCGCGAACATCTCATTCGAGATGATCGAAAGGCTTGCGGAAATCCCAAGTGTTGTCGGGTTGAAATGGGCGACCCCGCGCACCGACGCCATGGAGTTCGAGGACGTCACGTCCCACTTCTCCAGCCGCTTTACCATCATCGATAACAACTTGTTCTTTGCCTATAGCGCCATGCCCGCACTGGGGGCCCGCGCGTTTGAAGTGCACAACTGCAACTTTTGGCCCGAATGGGGCATCGCGTTGGTCGACGCGGTGAAGCGGCAAGATTACCCCGAAATCGCTCGAATGCTCGTGGACGAGGCGATGCCCTTCTACAAGCTCTGGGTCGATATCGAGAAGAATTACACCAGTGGCGATGGCTATCTCGACAAATTGTGTATGGAACTTGTGGGCTTGCCCTCAAGTCGCTGCCGCCCGCCCACCCGCGATATTCGCCAAAACTACCGCGCCGAAACGCTGGCAATGCTGAAGCAGATCGGCGCCCCAAGGGTGATTGCATGACAACGCCCCAACCAAAGACCGCCAACGATGCGAGAAGGAGGAATCCGATGGTCCTGAAACACCTGACACTGGCCGCAGGCGCCGTTGCGGCAATTGCGTTCGCCACACCAAGCTTTGCCGAAGACGATGTACGGCTGCGGCTGAACTGGATGTACTACGGCTCCCACGCAGGCTTCGCGCTGGGCAAGGACAAAGGGCTTTACGACGACGCCGGCATCGACCTCGACATCCGCTCAGGCAACGGCTCGAGCTCTGCCCACAGGTTGGTGGCCAACGGCGACTCGGACTTTGCCTACGGGTCCTGCGGGGCGCTGGTGACGCTCGCCTCCCAGGGTGCGCCCATCACCTCCGTTGCCGTCATCGACGCCATGGGGACCGAAGCCATCCTCGTGCGGCCCGATGCAGGCGTGTCGGAAATTGCTGATCTCAAAGGCAAAACTCTGCTGACCACCGCCAACGCAGGCGTCAACACCTTCTTTCCTATCGTCCTGTCTAATGCGGGGCTGTCGGAAGGGGATGTGCGCATCGTCAACGTGCCTGACGGGGCGCTGGTGTCGAGCTACCTGCAAGGCTCTGGCGATGCTGTGGGTATGCTCGGCGGGCTCGACGACAAGCCTGCGGAGATCAAAGCCAATGGCGGCGAGGATCCCGTGTCGTTTCCTTACTCCGACTATGGCGTCAACCAGGTGGGCTACTGCATCTCCACCCACAACGACACCATTGCCGAAAAGCCTGAGCTGGTGGACCGTTTCGTTGATGCCACCATCGCCGCCTACAAGGCCGCCGAAGCCGACCCCGACGCTGCGGTCGCCTCCATGGCCGACATTGTCGGCGGCACCATGGCCGAAGATCAGGGCAAGGCGCAGGCCCGCTCCGTGCTCGATGTCACCCTCGGCATCCTTTATTCTGGTGCCAATGCCGACAAGACGCTCGGCCTCAACGTTCCGTCCGATTGGGAGGGGATGGTCAACCTCATGAAGGAGTATAACGACCTCGATCCAAACGCGGACCCCGCCTCCTTCTATACCAACCAGTTCGTCAACTAAGGCGAGCGGGCGTCGCTTGGCTCAAGCGGCGCCCCAGAGAGTGACCCGCCATGGCCCCGCTCATCGTCCTTGACGGCGTTGCCAAGACCTTTGGGAGTGGGGCCGATGCCGTGCACGCCTTCGGCCCCGTCGACCTTGAGGTCGGGGAAGGCGAATTCGTCTCACTCCTCGGCCCGTCAGGCTGCGGCAAGTCCACCTTGATGCTGATGGTGGCGGGCCTTCTGGCGCCGAGCGAGGGCGCGGTCACCATCGCCCAGAAGCGGGTGAAGGGACCGCAGACCGATGTCGGCATTATGTTCCAGGACAACACCTTGGTGCCCTGGCGCACGGTGCGCGGCAACATTGCCCTCCAGCTTGAGATGCGCGGCCTCGACGTTGCCCAATACGCCGAGCGGATCGATGCGCTTTTGGACTCCGTCCACCTGACAGGCTTTGCCGACCGCTTCCCTTACGAATTGTCCGGCGGCATGCAGCAGCGCGCCGCCTTCTGCCAGGCAATGGTTCATGCGCCCCAAACGATGCTGTTGGACGAGCCGCTGGGCAAGCTCGACGCCATGACGCGCGAGGCGATCCGCCGCGATCTCCAGGATTTGTGGATGGATCAGCGGCCGACCGTGGTCTTCGTCACCCACTCCATCGATGAGGCGATCCAGCTCTCCACCCGCGTTGCCGTCATCACGCCGCGACCTGGGCGGATCGACCGGATCATCGATGTGGACCTGCCCTTCCCGCGGGACTTCCACGTGAAGCGCAGTCCCGAGTTTTCCGCCTACGGGCACGAAGTGGAGGAGATCTTCCGTGGCTTCGGCGTCCTTTGAGGGTCGGCGCGCGATGGCGCGCATGGGAACGCTCATCGTCCGCTCGTGGATGTTCCTTGCCTTTTTCGTGGGCTTCTTCTTGTTCTGGGAATGGTCGATCACGCTGTTCGACATTCCCCTTTACATCCTCCCGCCGCCCACACTCATCGTGGAGAAGGGTTGGGCGGACATCGGCAGGCTCCTTTACTACACCTACATCACCGCCTCCGAGACGGTGCTTGGCTATGTCCTTGCGGTCATCCTTGCCGTGCCTCTCGGCCTTGCCATCGCCTTCTCGTCCATCTTGCGGCGCACAGTCTACCCGTTCCTTGTGTGTATTGAGATGGTGCCGAAGATTGCATTTGCGCCGCTCTTCATTTCCTGGCTCGGCTTCGGGTTGTTGCCCAAGGTCATCATCGTCTTTTTGGTTTGCTTCTTCCCCATCGTTTTGAACGCCATTTTGGCCTTCAACTCCTTGAGCGAAGAGTTGACACGCTTTGCCCGCTCCACCGGCGCCGGTGTGGCCAAGACCTTCTTCAAAGTGCGCCTTCCGGCAGCACTCCCCCAGTGCTTCGTGGGCTTCAAGTATGCCGCCATCAACGCCACGGTTGGAGCCGCCATTGCCGAATTCATCGGATCGGACAAAGGGCTTGGCTTTTACATCCAGATCGTCACCGGCAACATGCGGCCTGATCTTGCCTTTGCAGGCATCTTCTTCCTGACACTTGTGGGGCTCGCCCTTTTCGGCGCCGTCACCCTGGCCGAGCGGCTCTTGATCCCCTGGCACGTCTCCGTCCGCCGCCAGGGCCACTGACACCACGGGAGGAAAGACTCAGATGGCCAAGATCGCTGCAGTACGCACAGTCCTCCTGTCGTCCCCGTATGCGGATGCGGACGATCCTGAGATCAAAGAGTGCTTCCCCAACGGACCCAAGCGCACCATCGGCATGGTGGAAATCACCCTCGACAATGGGGTGAGGGGGCTTGGCGAGGGCTACCTTGCGGTCTTTGCCCCCAAAGTCTTCGTCGCCATCGTGGACCTGTGCCGGCCCTACATGGAGGGGCGCGATGGGTTCGACATTGCAAGGCGCGTGCGCGACCTTCGCAGCCTGTGCGATTACTGGTCCCTGCAAGGGGCGGCGCGCCACGTCATCAGCGCGTTCGAGATTGCCCTGCAGGATGCCAAGGCGAAGTCCGAGGGCGTCCCGGTCTACAATCTCCTTGGCGGAGCGAAGGCGGAGGCCATCAAGATCTATGGTAGCGGCGGCTGCTGCGATGCCAAGCATCAGTTTCTGGATGAGTTGGACAGGCTCCAGGCCCTTGGCATCACGCTCTACAAAATCCGCTCGGTGGCGCGCGACATCTTCCGCACCGCCTGGATCCTTGAGGAGGCGGCGGCCCGCGGTATCCAAGTGGGTGTCGACATGTGCCAGAACCTTGCCGACCCGCCCCAGGCGGTGGATACCGTCGTCACCTTCGTTGAGGCCGTCCACACCATCACCGACCAGCGCATGGTCTTCCTTGAAGAGGCCATCGGTCCCGATGCGCCCGAGGGTTTTCGCGAACTGCGCCGGCGCATCGACGTGCCTGTCTATGGCGGGGAAATCATCACCACGCCCAAGGAGATGATCGAGCGCCTCTCAAACGGTGTTTATGATGCCGTCCAGCCCGACGCCTCCGTCATCGGTGGCATCAGCGCCGTGATGGAGATTTTCAAGGCCGCGGCCAAGCACGATGTGGGCGTTGTGGTCCATGCCTGGGGCGGTGCGGCGGCCATCATGGCAAGCTACCACGCCGCCTTTGCTGCCAGCGGAGATCTGGTGGAGTACCCGATGCTGGATTTCCCCCTCGCCGCCGAAATGATGGGCGATCAAGGCCGCATCGTGGGCGGCAAGCTCTTGAAGCCGTCGGCGCCAGGGCTCGGCCTGACGCTGACGGAGGAGATGGAGGCGCGCTATCCGTTCGACGAAAGCGCCGTCTATTCCTGCATGTTGAACGATTGGGGCCCGCCGCCTGATGAGACCTGGCAGCGGACCTGATCGCACTACTGCGCGGCGCGCGCCTTCACAGCGTCGGAGACCTGACGCTCTTCCAAAGGCGGCAGGAATTCCCCTGAATAGTAGTCGTCCATATTGGGCTCCACATCCATGCCGAACGCCTCTGCGATCTGCTTGGCCGCCGTCTCGAACCGCTCGCGGTCCACCGCGCTGATGCCCTTTTCGGCCACCGACGGGGTCAAAATGGAAAGCTCCTCAGCAAGGTCCCAGCGGCGTGCTTCCACCTCAGTGTCCACAAGCGGCTCGCGCTCCTTCAAAAGAGCAATCCCTGCAGCAGGATCTTCCAGCATGTCCAGGAGGCCCTTGACGGTCGCCCGCACGAAACCTGCCACCACCTCGGGGTTCTCTTCGGCATAGTCTTTGCGCACGATGATGCCTGATGAATACGGCTGAAGGCCGTGCTGTGCCAGCGTGAAGTAGGTCACGTCCTCAGGCGCCATCCCCGCCTGGATCATATTGAGGACCGTGGTGGTGGAAAAGCCGAAGGTGGCGTCCGCACGGCCTTGGATGACCATCGCATCGCGCAGGTTCGGCTCCACGAACACGTACTCGATGCTTTCAGGGTCGAGCCCGTTGATTTTGGCAAACACCGGCCAGGCGAGCACGGTCGCCGCATTCTGCGTTGCCGAGATTTTCTTGCCGGGAAGGTCGGCCGGTGTCTCAACGCCGTTCTTCTTCAGCGAGATGACCCCCGTCGGCGACTGATCGTTGATGACCATAACGGTAATCACCGCATCGTCCGGGTTTTCGGTGTTGAACTTCAAAAGGCCGGTGCCTTCCGCAAACCCGATCTCGTAGGCGCCTGAGGCCACCTTCGCGATGGTGTCGCCAGAGCCAAAGCCCCTATCGATGGTCACGTTCAGGCCTTCGTCTTCGTAATACCCCTTGTCGAGGGCAATCAGGAACGGGCCGTGCATGGCCTGCCAGGCCCAGTCGAGAACGAACTTCACGTCCGTTTGTGCAAAGGCCGCGGCCGGCGTCAGGGCCAATGCCGCGCCGGTGACGGCAATGCGGGCAAGGCGGCGGAGATGCGATGTCATAGGCTCATCCTCATTGTTGTTGGCCAGCGGACAAGCAAGTCTCGGACCAGGGCCGCCGGCACCGTGCGAGGGGTGGTGTACAGCCGTTCGGGCGGTGATTGCGAGGTGTGCGTGTGTCCCATCGGCCGATGGGGGCCGTGCTAAGCCCTCCCGCCGATGCACAATTCTCCCGCGGAGCGGGGGTGGGTCTTTAGTCGGCTCCACCGAACTGCGGTGTTCCGTAGTTCGGCATCCAAAAACGCGAAAGTCCGCAACAGCGGACTTTCGTGGAACGTCAGGCTTCCATCTCTCCAAAGGAACTGTGATGGGAAGTGTGTTGGACGTTTGTGCTGGGTCGTGGTGGTCTTGCAGGTGGACGGGTCAGATGACCCAGCCGCCGTCCACGGCGATGTCTTGGCCGGTGATCTGGCGCGATTTCTCGCTGGCGAGGAAGACGACGGCGTTGGCAACGTCCTCGTCGGTGGAGAGGCGGCGGAGCGCATAGTCTTCCGCGTGGCGGGCGGCGGCCTCTTCGTGGGTGATGCCGAGGCGCTCGGCCATCTCAGCGCACACCGTCTCGAACCGCGGACCCCTCACCATTCCGGGGCACACGCTGTTGACGTTGATGTTGTGGGGGCCGGCCTCCAAGGCAAAGCTCTTGGTGAGGCCGCGCATCCCCCACTTGGAGGCGCTATAGGACAGCCGTCCGGCACGCCCGCGCAGGCCGAAGGTGCCGCCAATGTTGACGACCTTGCCGCTGCGGCGGGCCATCATCTGCGGCAACACGGCACGCATCGTCAAAAAGCAGCCCTTCACGTTGAGCGCCATGATGGCGTCGAACTCGTCCGCGCTCGTCTCAATGCCTGACTTGCCGATGGGGCCGCGCCCACCGGCAACGTTGACCAGAATGTCGATCCTGCCATCCCACGCCTTTTGTGCGGCGGTCACAGCGGCGGTCACCTCGTCCTCGTCGGTGACATTGCAGCCAAGCACCATGGCCCCGCGGCCCAAAGCACGCACCTCATCGGCGACGGCCCCGATGGGGGCAAGGTCGCGCCCGGCAAGGGCAAGGTCGGCCCCTTCCTTGGCAAGCGCCAGGGAGATGGCACGACCCATCCCCTTGGCGGGGCCCGTGACGAAGGCGGTTTTGTCGGCAAGATCCATGGTCGCACTCATCTCCTCCTGAAGCGGTGGACAAGACCACATGAAGGCGCCCGCCCACACAACCCATCGACCCGCAGGGATGGATCGCAGGGCCGCGAATGTGCCACCAACACAAGGCGGCTAAGGAGAAACACTGTGACAGGCCAGGTGGACAGGATCATCAACGGCGCCACCGTCGTGACCGAGACGGCAATCTTCGAGGCCTCCGTCGCCATCGATGGAGAGAAGATTGTTGCCGTCGGCGCTCCTTTTGCCATGCCCCCTGCCGAAGAAACCATCGACGCCACGGGGCTTCACCTTTTCCCAGGGGTGATCGACGTCCACGTCCACTTCCGCGAACCTGGCATGGACCACAAGGAAGACTGGGAGACCGGCTCGCGCGCTGCTGCCATGGGCGGCGTGACCACGGTGTTTGATATGCCCAACACCGTCCCGCCCGTGGACACCGTGCGCCACTACCGCCTGAAGAAGGACATTGCAGCCCAAAACGCCATCGTGGATTTCGGCCTCTATGGCGTTCTCCTCGATGACAATTTGCACGAGATCGAGCCCATGGCCGAAGCCGGCGTGATCGGCTTCAAGCTCTTCCTTGGCAACACGACAGGCAACCTTCCATGCCCTTCGGATGGGGCGATCCTGGAGGCGTTCGAGATCCTGGCGAAGATCGGCAAACGCTGCTCCATCCACGCAGAAAACTCGCCCATCCTGTTCTGGCGGGAGGATCGGCTGAAGGCGGCCGGCCGCAACGGGCCTGCAGACCATCTCCTTGCCCGCACCGACGTGGTGGCGCTCGAAGCGTTGTCGAAAAGCTGCGTCCTTGCGGAGTGGACGGGTGCACGCATCCACATCGTGCACGAATCCACCGCCCTCAGCTTGCCTTACATTGACTTCTTCAAGGCGCGCGGCGTCGACGTGACGGTCGAAACGCTGCCCCAGTACCTCACCCTCGGCGTTGAGGACATGGACCGCCCCGGTGGCGAGATCTTGCGCATGAACCCGCCCATTCGCTCGCGCATCAATCAGGCTCCTTTGCGACAGGCGCTGGCCGATGGGCTCATCGACATGATTGCCACCGACCATGCCCCCCACGCGCCTCAGGAAAAGCAAGGCGACACAATCTGGGACGTTGCGTGCGGTTTTCCTGGCGTGGAGACGCAGCTTCCCATCCTCCTCACCCTTGCCAAGCAAGGCCTGATGCCGTTGACGCGCTATGCTGCCATCTCATCGGCCGCGCCCGCCCGCGCCTTCGGCCTTTATGGGCAAAAGGGCGTCATTGCGCCGGGTGCGGATGCCGACCTCGTGCTTGTCGATCTCAACCGCACAGAGAGACTTTCGGCAGAGCGGTTGTCGTCCAAAGGCAAGGTGAGCGCCTATGAGGGTATGGAGGTCACCGCCTGGCCCGTTGCCACCTATGTGCGCGGCCGGCCGGTGATGCGTGACGGGCAAATCCTCGTTTCCCCAGGCTATGGCCGCGAGGTGGTGCAGACGATGCCGCCGCCCAAACCGCGCAACGAGGACACCTTCTTATCCACCATCGCTAAGACCTGATCGGCACGCCGGATCATCCCAATCGCCCCTTGCCAAGTGCGGTGGCGCATGGTTCGCCACCCTAAAGCATCTGGGTCTTCTCAGGCCTGGATAAAATGCTCTAGTTCTTTGATTGAGAGCAGTTTTATTCGGCTCAGACGATTTCGTCTGGGCCGAAACTGCTCTAGAACGCTGCTGCACTGGAATCCTTGCCATGACCCCTTCCTTCTTTCCCCCCGCAGAGCCGCACACGCTGGGCGCCCTTGCCGATGCTGTGGGCGCGAAGGTGGAGCCTGAGGCCGCACGCGGCACAATCATGGCCGACGTCATGCCGCTGGAGAGCGCAGGGCCTGAACACGTCTCCTTCGTGCGTGGGCCGAAAAACCTCAAAGTTCTTGCCGCGAGCCGTGCAGGCGCCGTGTTCATCGAGCCGCGGCTTGCCAAGAACACCCCTGAGGGGACCATCGCCCTTCTGACGCCTTATCCCGGCAACGCATTCGGCCTGGCAGCGGGCCTGTTTCACCCAGGCGCCATGCGGCCCCGGCCCATGACCCAGCGCACCTCGGGCGAGGTGGCGGCCACGGCCGTTGTGGAAAGCCCCGAGGCGCTTGAGGCCAATGTCATCGTGGAGGCCAATGCCGTCATCTGCCGCGGGGTGCAGATCGGGCGCGGCAGCGTGATCGGTCCGAACGCCGTCATCGGACCCAATTGCACCATTGGTCGCAACACTGTCATCGGCGCCAACACCACCATCCAGTGCGCGATGATCGGCGACCGTGTCATCATCCACCCAGGCGTGAGGATCGGGCAGGACGGGTTCGGGCTTGCCCGCGACCCGTCAGGCTATCGCAAGGTGCCCCAGGTGGGTTGCGTCATCATCCAGGACGATGTGGAGATCGGCGCCAACACCACCATCGACCGCGGCTCCAAGCGCGATACAGTCATCGGCAAGGGCACGAAAATCGACAATCTCGTCCAGGTGGGCCACAACGTTGAGATTGGCTGCCACACGGCCATTGCCGGCATGACGGGCATTTCTGGCTCCGTCACCATCGGCGAGAACGTCACCATTGGCGGGCATGTAGGCATCCGCGACGGTTTGACCATCGGCAATGGCGTTTCCATTGCAGGCAAGGCCGCTTTGGGTGACAACATCCCAGACGGTGAGAGCTGGGGCGGCTACCCTGCCACGGAGGCCAAGAAGTATATTGCAGAGCGCATGGCCATTATGCGTATGACGCGTAAATCTTGAGGCGCTTCAAATTCTGCGCCCAGCCCCTTAGAGTGCGCCGCGCGCCGTCCGGCGCATGACGAGGGATGCAACGAAAGACCAGATTATGGACGGCGGAAGCGGACTGTCGGAGCCTCGGGTGCTGGAGGCGGTCGAGATTATGGACGTCCTGAAGCTCATCCCGCACCGCTACCCGTTCTTGATGATCGACAAGGTCATTGAGGTGGATAAGGATCGGTCCGGTATCGGCATCAAGAATGTCACCATCAACGAGCCTCAGTTTCAGGGCCATTTCCCTGCTGAGCCGGTGATGCCTGGCGTCTTGTTGATCGAAGGCATGGCCCAGACCGCAGGCGTCATGTGCGTCATCGCGCAGGATTGGGTCGCCCCCTCGCTGGTCTATTTCATGACCATCGACAAGGCGAAGTTCCGCAAGCCCGTCGTCCCTGGCGACACGGTGGAATACCACATGAAAAAGCAGCGCCAGCGCGGCAACATGTGGCGCTTCCACGGTACCGCCCTGGTGCGCGGCACCATGGTGGCCGAAGCGGATGTCAGCGCCATGATTGTGCGCGATTGAGCCGGCTGGACGCGCGAACGGCCGCACCCTTGAGCATTCATCCCACCGCTATCGTAGACCCTGCAGCAAGGCTCGGAGAGGGTGTGACGGTGGGTCCCCATGCAGTTGTGGACGGCACCGTGCGCCTCGGCGACAAGGTGACGCTGGATGCCGGCGTGGTGGTCACGGGCCACACCGTCATAGGCGAGGGCACGCACCTTTTTCCAGGCGTCGTCGTCGGCGGCCCACCCCAGGATCTTGGCTACAAGGGCGAGCCCACCGAGGTGGAAATCGGCCGCGACTGCGTCCTGCGCGAACACGTCACCGTCCACAGGGGCACGGCGCGCGGTCGCGGCAAGACCGTTGTGGGGGATGCCTCCTACCTCATGGTCGGCTGCCATGTGGGGCACGACTGCCTCTTGGGACGTGAGGTGATGCTGTCCAACAACGTGCTCCTGGCAGGCCACTGCACGCTGGGAGACTACGTGTTGATCGGCGGCGGGGCGGCGATTGTCCAAAAGGTGAGGATCGGCGCCTACGCCTTCATCAGCGGGTTGTCAGGCGTCACCAAAGACGTGGTGCCCTACGGCTATGTGATTGGCCATCGCGGGCGTCTCGATAAACTGAACCTTGTGGGCCTGAGGCGCCGCGGCTTCGACCGCACACAGATCCGCACCCTGATGAAGGCCTATGCGGTGTTGTTTGAACACAACCGCCTGTTCAAGGACCGCCTTGCCGATCTGAGGGCCGAGCTGGGCGAAGACCCTGTCGTGGCGACCATCCTTGATTTCATTGACGAAAGCCCTGCCCGTCCCCTCCTTCATCCCTTGCCACAAGGCGCGTTCGACGTCTCGCAGGAAGCCCAGTTCCTCGAAGCTGGGAAGTGAGCGAACCCCTTGCCATCATTGCCGGCGCCGGGGCACTCCCCTGGGAGGCGGCAGCTGTCATCGCGCCGCGCCGTCCCGTCTTCGTCCTTGCCATCAACAATGAAGCCGACGGCAGCCTTGAGGGGATCGAAACCCACCGCATCGGTTACGGGCAGATCGGTCGCGCAGCAAAGATCATGAAGGAGCGCGCGTGCCGAGACGTCCTTTTCCTCGGCGCCATCCGCAGTCGCCCCGATTTTCGCAAGATTTTGGGTGATGTCGAGACCTTGAAGCTTGCACCCAAAATCATCCGCGCCGCCATCGGGGGCGATGATTCGGTGGTGCGCAACGTCCTCGCCTTGTTCGAGGCCGAAGGCTATAGGATCGTCTCCGTCGCCGACGCTGCGCCCGAGTTGTTGGCCGAAGAGGGCACTTTTGGCCGCCATCCCCCCCGCGAAACCCACGAGGAGGACATTGCCCTTGGCGTCCAATTCCTCGACGCTGCCGCACCGTTCGACATCGGCCAGGCCGTGGTGGTGATCGACAAGCGCATCGTTGCCGTTGAAGGCGCTGAGGGGACCGATGCCATGCTCGCAAGGGTGGTCGCGGTGCGTGCCTCGCGAAGGGTCCGCGCCAAAAAGGGTGCCGGCGTTCTGGTCAAGCGGGCCAAACGCAACCAGGACATGCGCGCCGATGTGCCCGTTGTGGGCGCAGCCACCCTTGACGGTGTCTTGAACGCCGGCCTCGGCGGGCTCGCCGTGGAGGCGGGGCGCACCATCGTGGCCGAGCGCGCCGAGATGGTCCGTCTGGCGGACAAGGCAGGCGCTTTCCTGGTCGCGCGGTGAGCGTGAAGGTCGCCATCATCGCTGGCGAAGAGTCAGGCGACACGCTTGGCAGCGCTCTCATGGAGGCGCTCTCCTCCCGCGCCGACTGCACCTTCATGGGGATCGGCGGGGCCGACATGGCAGCAAAGGGGCTTACGCCCATCTTCCCCATGCACGAAATCTCCGTCATGGGGATCGACGCCATCGTGCGCCGTCTTCCATCGCTCCTGAAGCGCATCTCAGAGGCTGCCGATGCCGTCGTGGCGTTCAAGCCCGACGTTCTCATCATCATCGATGCACCCGAATTCACCCACCGTGTGGCGCGGCGGGTACGTCGGCGGCTCGCGGGTGTGCCCATTGTCAACTATGTGAGCCCGACTGTGTGGGCCTGGCGACCGGGCCGTGCCAGGGCCATGCGTCTTTATGTGGACCTTGTCCTTGCCCTCTTTCCCTTTGAGCCCGAAACCCACCGACGCCTCGGCGGTCCACCTTGCGTCTATGTCGGCCATCCGATGTTTGAGGCGTTGCGGCGCCCAGAACCTGCCGATGGCGAAGCCCTTCTCGTACTTCCAGGAAGCCGCAGGGGCGAGGTGGAGCGGCTGATGCCCGTCTTCGGCGAGACCGTCGCGCGCCTTGCACCCGATGGCCCAGTCAATCTCCTCGCTGTGCCTTACCTTGCCGAACGCATCACGGAACTTGCCAAAGACTGGCCCATCGCGCCGACAATTCTGACCGGCAAAGGGGCGAAGGAGGCAGCCTTCGAGAGCGCCCGCGCCGCCCTTGCCGCCTCAGGCACCGTAACGCTGGAGCTTGCGGCAGCGCGCGTTCCCATGGCCGTCGCCTACAAGCTCGACTTTGCCTACAAGGTGGTCAAACTCATCCACCCCATCTTCCCGATCGTCAAAGCCCCTTCCATGGTGCTGGCCAACATCGTCATCGGCCGCAACGCCATCCCGGCCTTCCTTGAAGAAGACGCCAACGCGCAGACCCTTGCCGCGGCCCTTGCGCCTTTGATGGACCTCGGCAGCGAAGAGCGGGCGGTGCAACATGCAGCGTTTGGCGAATTCTCCGAGGCGATGACGGTGGAAGGCTCGCCCCAGGAGATGGCCGCAGCAGCCGTTCTGTCGCTCCTGAAGCAAACGCCGTCCGATCCTCAGGTGCCTTGAGCGATGGAGGCCGGGTGCATCGATCTTCCAGCGGGAGTTACAAGCCTCATTCATCGTCTGGCCGCGTAGGAGCGCGGCGAAACGCGAAGGCTTGGCCTCACCCCCTAAATCGGCACGCTGTAGGCGTTTGCTCATCGCTCCAGATAGGGGCGCACATGCCACGGGCGCGTGGGGCCATCGGGGCGAGCGTGGACCGTAAGCCAGCCTTCGTCGGTCTGTCTTGCGCCGGCAGCGCCAAAGCGCAGGAGTTGCCGTCTGTCGATGAGGAGAGGGGCTGCGCACTGGGCAAGGGCGTGGCGCGTCACCACCACCTCGGCAAGGCGGCAATCCTCGGCGAGGCCGCTGCTCTTGGCGGTCACGGCAAGGACGCCGGCGCGAAGGGGGAGGGTGCAGCCAAGTGGGTCACACCGGCCGCCTGCGCCATCCATTGACGGCAGCGGCGTGCCGTCAGCCTTCAGCATCACCTGCGCGGCAAATCCATCCCTGCGGCCGTGGATGGCAAGGCGGCCATCGGGACCCCTTGCGGCCACCGTACGTCCATCGTCCGACACCATCACGTCATAGCGCGGCCCGAACGGGGCGAACGCAAGCCCTGCTGCAATGGCAACAAGGCCGAAAAGCCGCCACCACGCTGTGAAGACCGCAAGCCACAAAACGCCCCCCGCAAACAGCAGCGCCGATGCGGCGGGGATCGCCCCCACAGTGCCCCACCCCTTGGACCAGTCCGCCACCGTGTGTGCCACGTCGAGGATGGCATGAAGGCCAAAGGCCATCGCCGCCAGGAACGGCGCTTCAAGCCCCAATGGCATGGCAACGAGTGAGAGGACCCCCGCTGGCATTGTCACAAAGGTCAGGATCGGCATGGCGGCAAGGTTCGCCACCAGGCCCAAGGGGGCCACCCTGTGGAAGTGGTAGGCAGCCACAGGCCCTGTTGCGAGCCCCGCAATGAGTGAGGTCGCGGCAAGCCCCACGACGAACGCGACCACCGTGCGGGTAAGGCCGCTGGTGCGTCTGCCGCGCCCCCCCGCCCACCATTCGTACGCGCCCACCAGTGCCACCACCGCCAGGAACGACATTTGAAAGCCCGGCTCCACGACGCTCACAGGGTCCATCACCATCACCACCACGGCGGCAATGGCGACAGTGCGCATGGAGAGCGCCGGTCGATCGGCAAGGATGGCCAGGAGCGCGATGGACAGCATCACATAAGCGCGCACCGTCGCCACCGCCCCGCCTGACAGGGCAAGGTACACGCTCGCCGCCAAGATCCCTGCAAGCGCTGCCCATTTGCGGATCGGCCGGCTCAGTGCAAACCCTGGCACGAGCGCCAGCAAGAGCCTGACCGCAGCGAAGACGGACCCTGCCACCAGCGCCATATGAAGGCCTGAGATCGCCAGAATGTGCCCCAGCCCCGACGCCCGCAGCGCCTCAGTGTCTTGGGGATCCATCGCCCCCCGCCTGCCCACCAGGAGGGCGGCCGCAACACTTGCGGTGCGTGCGTCCATCACCGCAGAAAGCCGGGATTGGATGCCATCCCTGATGCGATGCACCAGGGCCGGACCTTGAAACCGGCCGGGCGGGCTAAGCACCGTGGGCGCGCCGTAGGTGTAGCCGCTGGCGCCAATCCCATCGAAGTAAAGGCGCCTTGCCCCGTCGTACCCTCCGGGGATGACAGGACCGTGCAGGGGAAATAGCCGGGCCTTGGTGCGGATGCGCGCCCCCACCGGTGGCGCTTTGTCTGCCGCAACGGTCAGCCGCACGTTGCGCGGGACGGCGCCGCGAAGGGTGCTGTCCTCAACGCGCACGACAATCCTTTGCCTGCCCGCACCCTTCGCCTCAGACGTGGTGACGGTGCCTTCAAGGGTGCCAGACTGGGGCCACTCCAGCATGGGTGTCCCGACCAAAGCCGCCTCGATCACCAGAAGCAGCGCGCCAAAGGCACAGGCGGCGAGCACGGCTGACGGGCCTGCAAGCGCCACAAGGCCAGCGCGCCTGCGCGCAACGGCCGCGAGCACCACCGCCAATCCCACCACAGCAGCCAAAGCCCAACCGTTGGGGTTGAAGGGCACTGCCACCGCCAACGCCACCCCAAGCGCCATGAACACAGGCAGCCACAGCGCATAACGGCCAAAGTCCCTCTCGTGGGCGTCGGCCGCGCTGAGCGCACCCTTGGAGGCGACCAAAAACGGGCCCACACGCGGGGCAACCCATGTCAGCACAAAGGGTCCGCCCCGCCTTCGGGCGTCGCCCAAACAGGGCGGCCATGCAGCACGAGGGTCGACGGCGCGACCCGTTCCTGGCTAAAGCCTTTCCAATCCATAATTTGACGATAGCGTGTTTGCGATGGAAACTAAACCCAAGGTGGTGACTCGGTTCGCCCCTTCGCCCACGGGCTTCCTGCATATCGGCGGGGCGAGGACGGCGCTCTTTAACTGGCTCTTTGCCCACCACCATGGGGGGCAGATGCGGCTCAGGATCGAAGATACCGACCGTGCCCGCTCCACCAAGGAGGCCATCGGCGCCATTTTCGACGGCCTGGAGTGGCTGGGACTGAAGGGCGATGGCGACGTCGTCTTCCAGTCCGAAAGGAGCGCGCGCCACGCCGAAGTGGTGGACGAACTCCTCGAAAAGGGCGCCGCTTACCGCTGCTACGCCACACCTGAAGAGCTGACCGCCATGCGCGAAAGCGCCGCAGCAGATGGCCGCCCGCCCCGCTATGACGGACGCTGGCGCCACCGCGACCCCGCTGAGGCGCCCGAGGGCGTCGACCCCGTGGTGCGCATCAAGGCGCCACGCGAAGGGGAGACCGTGATCGATGACCTCGTCCAAGGGGAAGTGCGCTTTCCCAACAAGGACCTTGATGACCTGGTGATCCAGCGCTCCGACGGAACGCCCACCTATATGCTCGCCGTGGTTGTGGATGATCACGATATGGACGTCACCCACATCATCCGCGGGGACGATCACCTGACCAACGCCGCCCGCCAAAGCATCATCTATGAGGCGCTCGGCTGGCCTGTACCGAAAATGGCCCACATTCCACTCATCCATGGGCCTGACGGGGCCAAGCTCTCAAAGCGCCACGGTGCGCTGGGCGTGGATGCCTACCGCACCATGGGCTACCTGCCCGAAGCGCTGCGCAACTACCTCGTCCGTCTCGGCTGGTCCCACGGCGACGAGGAGTTCTTCACCACGCGGGAGATGATTGACCTGTTTTCGCTGGAGGCCGTGGGTCGCTCTCCTGCGCGCTTCGATTTCACCAAGTTGGAGAACATCAACGGCCACTATCTGCGCCAGGCCGACAGGGAGCGCTTGATGGACGCGCTAGAGCCTGTCATCGCAACCGCCGACGATGCGGCAGAGCTTCAAGCAAAGCTCGACACCGGTGGGCGCCAGAGGCTTGCGGTGGCAATCCCCTCCCTCGCCGAGCGCGCCAAAACCCTGCGGGAACTTCTGGACAACGCCCGCTTCCTGTGGAGCGAGCGGCCCCTCACCCTTGAGGACAAGGCCGCAAAACTCCTCGAAGGAGAGGCGCGCACCCACCTTCGCGCCCTCCACACCAGGCTCGAGATCGTCGACCCTTGGGGGCCTGAAGACATCGAAGAGGTGGTGAGACGCTATGCCGATGATGCTGGGGTGAAGCTCGGCAAAGTGGCGCAGCCTCTGCGCGCGGCTCTCACGGGGAAGGCCACCTCGCCGGGCATTTTCGATGTTCTGGTGGCCTTGGGACGGGCTGAGTCCCTCGCCCGAATTGAAGACCAGGCCGCCTGACCGATCCGGATACTCTAGGGCGGTTTCGGTCGGAGTGGGGTCATTACGAACGGGACGAAATCGCCCAAGAGTCTGAATCTGGGGCGATTTCTCCTCGACCAAATGATTCCATTTGGTCGGAAAGCGCTTTAGTCGGCGCCCTCGGTACGGACTTCGCCGGAAAGAGGGGTCTGCATTCTGGCAAGGCGCGGGGCGACGAGGGCAAAAAGGATCGTCATCACAAAGCAGTAAGCCGATAGCCAAAGGGCTTGCTCTGGAAAGGGGTATCCCCAGTCGATCAATAAGCCGGTGACCCCTGGGCCGACGGCGGTGGCCACCACCATGGCAGCGGTTGCAACCGCCTTGATGCTGCCGATCCAGCGCGTGCCATAAAGGGTGGGCCAAAGGGCGCCCACAAGCGTGACCACCACGCCCTGGCTGATCCCCGTCCCCACCAAGAGAAGATACCAGACCCAGATCCCCCCAGGCAGCGCGAGGATGGGAATGGCAAGGGCCATTGGCGCCAGCACCACCGGTAGGACCTTGATGACACCCACCCTGTCGAGCACGACCCCCGCGGCAAGGGAGGACGCCACCGACACCGCGGCATAAAGGGGAAAGCCGAGCGCCATTATGGCAAGGTCGTAGTGGCGTACCTCGGCAATGTGCACCTGATGAAAGAAAGCGCAGGTGCCGATGAAGGGCGGTGCCATCAACCCCGGCAACAAGATCCAGAACGACCAGTGGCGTAAGACCTCGCCGCGCGTCCAATGCCGCCCGCCCATGCCAAGGGCGGTTTCATCGCCGCCCTCGCCGCGAGGGGTGCGGCCGTGGCGCATCAACACAAAGATCGTTGGCAGGACGGCGACCAGCAGGAAGGCGGCCACCATCACCCAGGCGGTCCGCCAGCCGACCCACGCGATGGCCTCCACCGTCAAGAACGGCAGCACGGCCTCGCCAAGGGGAAAGCCCATGGCCGCCACCGCGATCGCCCTTGCCCTGTTGGCGCGGAACCAGCGTGCCATGGCGGTCATGGCAATGTGCGTCATCATGCCTTGGCCGCAGAACCTCAGCCCGAACACGGCAACGGCAAGGGCAAAGATGCTGTTGGAAAAGGCCATCGTCAGCGCCGCCGCCGCGTAGATGAGGATGATCACCGAGGCCAGGCGCACCAAAGGCATGGTGTCTGCAAGGCGGCCGAATTGGATCAGGCACGCAGCAGAGGCAAACGTTGCAAGGGTGTAGAGCCCGCCCCAGGCCCCGTCGGAAAGTCCATATGTCTGTCTGATAAAGCCCGCGAAAAGGGCGATGAAAAAGGTCTGCCCGAACGAGGACGCGAACGTCAGACCAAGCCCGTTGCCAAGCCACCAGGCGTTCTGTGAATAGAACGATTGACGCATCAAGGCCTTTCCATACGCCAGGGCCGACAAGGGAGCCGGTCGACGCCTTTGGAGGGGAATCATTTCTCTTGGGCCTTCAGGACACGCTCTGTCAAAGAGGTTCGCCTGAGCCTTGCGTGGCAAGCGCGCGCACTTGCGGGTCTTCGAAGGTTCAGATAGTCGAACAGCGAAGGAACAAGGCGGCATTCGCAGGTGGAGGTGGAGCGCTGGCGCGCCCCTGCCACAGACCGGCGGGCGTTGTCCTAAAGAAGGATGGAGCCGACGATGACCAGTGACCACAACGCACAATTTGCAGTCGGCGAGGAGACAGTGGACTACGATGTGATCCACGGGACCGAGGGTCCCAGCGTGATCAACATCGCATCGTTCTACAAAGACACCGGGATGTTCACCTACGATCCCGGCTTCACCTCAACGGCCGCTTGCGAATCTAAAATCACCTACATCGACGGCGACAAGGGGGTGCTCCTTTATCGCGGCTACCCCATCGAGCAACTGGCCGAGCACGGCGACTTTTTGGAGACCTGCTACCTCCTCCTCTACGGCGAATTGCCCACCTATGCGGAGAAGCAGAAGTTCAACTCATCGGTGACCTATCACACGATGATCCATGAGCAGATGAACCGCTTTTACGCCGGTTTCCGGCGCGATGCGCACCCCATGGCCATCATGGTGGGCTGCGTTGGCGCGCTGTCGGCGTTCTATCACGACTCCACCGACATTCACGATCCGCACCAAAGGATGATCGCATCCATCCGCATGATTGCGAAGATGCCGACCATTGCGGCCTGGGCCTACAAGTATTCCATCGGCCAGCCGTTCGTGTATCCGCGCAACGACCTGGATTATGCGGCAAACTTCCTGCGCATGTGCTTCTCCGTGCCGTGCGAGGAGTATGTGGTGAACCCCGTTCTGGCCCGCGCCATGGAGCGGATTTTCATCCTCCATGCCGATCACGAGCAGAACGCCTCCACCTCCACCGTGCGTCTTGCCGGTTCCTCCGGGGCCAACCCGTTCGCCTGCATTGCTGCAGGGATTGCCTGCCTTTGGGGACCGTCACACGGCGGCGCCAACGAAGCTGCGCTGAACATGTTGAACGAAATCGGCTCGCCTGAGCGCATCCCTGAGTATATCGAGCGCGCGAAGGACCGTGACGATCCCTTCCGCCTGATGGGCTTCGGCCACAGGGTCTACAAAAACTACGACCCGCGTGCACGGATCATGCAGAAAACCTGCCATGAGGTGCTGGGCGAACTTGGCATCAAGGACGATCCGCTCCTGGATGTGGCCATGGAGCTTGAGAAAATCGCGCTGAACGACGACTATTTCGTCTCCAAGAAGCTCTACCCCAACATCGACTTCTACTCAGGCATCACTCTGCGAGCCCTCGGCTTCCCCACCACCATGTTCACGGTGCTGTTCGCCCTTGCCCGCACCGTCGGGTGGATCGCCCAGTGGAAGGAAATGGTTGAGGATCCGAGCCAGAAAATCGGCCGTCCGCGTCAGCTCTATACGGGCGCGCAACAGCGGGACTATCGCGCCATCGCACAACGCGGCTGACCCCCAGTCGTGATGTGAAGGGCGGGTCGCCCCTGCGCACCCTGTCATGACGACGCAAGGGCCAGAGCCCGCCTCGGGGCAACGCTCAAGACCCATGGGCGTGCCCTCCCAACACCATCCCCACAAGAGCCGTTTCGGCACGCACATCGCCCACGGCCGTGTGCTTCTCGGCCGACCCCAGTACCTGGCGCTGGCCGTGCTGTTGGGTGGTCTTGTGGGCCTCATCGGCACGGCGTTCCATGTGGTGGCCGACGGCGCGCTGAGGCTCCACGTCCACATCGCCGAGACGTTTTCCTTCTGGACACGGCTCGGCTTCTCGGCGGCGCTGTCGGCAGCCATGGTTCTTCTGGCCCTTTTCATCGTGCGCCAATTCGCCATGGAGGCGGGTGGCAGCGGCATCGACGAGGTGGAAGGCGCCATGGCCGGGCGGCGGCCCTTGCGCTGGAAACGCATCCTCCCCGTAAAATTCGTCGGCGGTGTGTTGGCCATCGGCTCAGGGCTCGTGGTGGGGCGTGAGGGACCCACCATCCACATGGGCGCCGCCGTCTCAGCGGCTTTGTCCGACAGGGTGGAGATTGAGACCCACGAGCGCAAAGGGCTGATTGCGGCCGGCGCTGCCGCAGGCCTTGCCACAGCGTTCAGCGCCCCTGTCGCGGCCGTTTTGTTTGTTATGGAAGAGACGCGGCGGGAGTTTCCGCACACCTTCCTCACCTTTGCAGCGGTGATCGTGGCAAGCCTCATCAGCGCCGTCGTCACCGCCATCTTCCTTGGCACAGGGCCCGACCTTGCCGTTGAACTTGGCGTCGGACCTCACCGCCACTTCGTCCATTGGTTATTGCTGGGCATCGTCATGGGTGTGGTGGGCGTTGCCTTCAACAAGACGCTGATCTGGACGGTGGGCCTGTTCCAGGCGATCCACCACAACTACATCCTTGCCGGCTTAGTGGGCGCGTGTGTGGGCCTGATCCTTGCCATCGACCCGGGCGCGGTGCGCGGCGGCGAGGGGTTGATCCAACACCTAGTGCAGGAGCGCACGGCCTTGTCGCTCCTACTGTTTTTGGTCTTGGTGCGCTTTGCAACGACCATGCTGAGCTACGCCATCTCTGTGCCAGGTGGGCTGTTTGCGCCAATCCTGACGCTGGCGGCGGCCATCGGCCTTGCCTACGGCAACTTCGTCAACGCGATTTCTCCTGAGGGCTGGCAGATCGACCCTGCCGCAAGTGCTGTCGCGGCGATGGCAGGCCTCTTCGCCGGTGCCGTGCGCGCTCCTGTGGTGGGCGTTGTGTTGATTGCCGAGCTGACGGGCACGTTTCAAACGCTGCCGATGCTCCTCACCACCGCCATCGTTGCCCACATCACGGCCGAGTTCTTGGGCGGCAAACCCATCTACTCACAGCTCCTTGCCCGCAAGCTTCTGCTCGAGAGACGCCAGCGCCTTGCCGCAAAAGCAAAAAGCGATCCGGTCTAGGGTCCACACCCTAGAGCAACATCCGCTCGGTGTGAATCTCACTGAGCGGGTGATGCGCTAGCCGCCAGGCTTTTCGATCCACCACTTGGGCGAATCCACGTTGAAGGGGCGCTTGACCCTGTCGCTGAAGTGGACCACGGCCCGCGCCACGCCAGGCCACACAAAGTCGTCCCCTGCAAGGATGCCGCCTGGACGCAGGAGGTTCCAGTAGGTCTCGATATCACGCAGGGCAGGGGCGTATTCGTGTGCGGCGTCGATGTGCACAAGGTCAGGCACGACACCAAGGCGCTTCAGGATCAGTGCGGCATTTTCCGAGGTTTGCGCCACCGGCACGATCTGATCGGCAAAGCCGGTGAGGCGCACATTGGCAACGAAGGTTTTGTAAACGGTGGGGCGGCCGTTCACGAACCGCAGCGAGGAGAAAACGTCCTTGCGCTGGGGGTTCCAGTGCTCGGGCGAGCCGAGGAAGGTGTCCACGGCCACCACCATGCCATTCTCGCAGACCTCTTTTTGGGCCTTGGCAAGGTTGATGGTGGATTGGCCCTTCCACACCCCCACATCCACAATCACCTTGGGCTTGGACTGGCGCACCAGTGCGGTCAGTCGGGCGTGCAGACCATTCCACCCCTGAAGGTCGGGCTCCGTCATTCTCGACTTGAACCCTTCGTAAGGGTCTTTGCCGAAAAGGGTTTGGCACAAGGCTTGTGCGGGGGTGGGCGGAAGCTTGGGCGCGGTGTCCATTTGTGGCTCGACAGCTTGAGGGCATGGTCAGCGCGCCGGCCGCAGACACGAACGCGTGCGCCCAGTAGCTAAGCGCAGGTTGAAACGATGGCCAAGTGATGACTGTGAGGATTGCGGGTTTGTAATCTTTGCCGCCCCCGCCACCACCTCCGAAACGGGCTCTTCGGACATATATGACGGGTTGAATGGCGCGTTGGATCGCGCGTGAGTCTTGAGGACGGAGCCGAGGATGTACGACGCAAAAGGTTTGCTGGATCGCTTTTTGGGCCAGGGTCCCACGGCCGCTGGAGGGCAGCAGCCTGGAGAGGCGCCCGTGAGTGGGCTCGGCGGTTTGGGCGGCCTGTCAGGCGCTGCCGATAAACTGAACCTGCAAGGGATGCTTCAAGGCAAGGGCGGCCTGTTGACCGGCGCCGCCGCAGGCGGTCTTGCAGGCCTCCTCCTTGGCGGCAAGAAGCCCAAGAAGATCGCAGGCACGGCCCTTAAGGTGGGTGGCGTCGCGCTCGTGGGCGGCCTTGCCTACAAAGCCTGGCGGGATTGGCAGGCGAACAAGGCCCCGCAGCCTGGTGGCGCGTCGCAAGTTCCCGGTGCGACCACGGGGGCAGGTTCGGTCCCCTCGCTGCCGTCCCCTGAGGGCACGCCCTTCCTTCCGTCCGCCGCCGCGGAGCAGGAGGACCTGAGTCTGGGTTTGATCCGTGCCATGATTTCGGCGGCAAAGGCGGACGGGCACATCGATGACACCGAGCGCGAGCGCATCATCGCCCAGCTTGACGCCATCCAGATTGACGAAAGCCAGCGCGCTTTCGTTGAGGCTGAGGTGAAAAAGCCCCTCAACATCGACGAGGTGGCAAGCGCTGCCAAATCGCCCGAGCAGGCGGCCGAAATCTATGCTGCCTCGCTCCTTGCCATCGATTCAGAAGGGGCAGCGGAAAAGGGCTATCTTGCCATGCTCGCCGCCAGGCTGCAGCTGGCCCCTGAATTGGTGGCCCACCTTCACGCCAATGCTGCCGAGCTTGAAACCGCCTGACGGTCTGAAGCGACGTTCAGGCGGGCCGCGCAAGGCCGAGGCGGGCGAGGATCTCGCCCGCCTCGGCCTGCCATTGGGCGCGCAACTCGCCATTGCTGCGCCGGCGCAGGCCATAGCGCTTCAGCATGGGTGCGCGTGTTGAGTCCGCGCTGCCGAAGCTGACGGCAACCCGCGGCCACCAGTAGGCCACAAGCGCGTTCAGCTCCGACGGGTCGGTGCCTCTGCGCAGCATCTTCGCAACGCCTTCCTCGGCAAGCTCAGCATGGCGCGTCTCGGCAGGGGCAATGGCGCGGAACGCCTCCGCCAACGGCTGATAGGAGACGTGGGTGGAGTCCGACAGCTGTGCCACCACGGCGCGGCCCATCAAAAGGTTCATAACCACTGCGTCCGCCCACCCTTCAAGCGGATAGTTGAAGACCGCAAGCCGCATGTCGGTGGACGAGCGTGAGGCGCCAATGTCCGCCTCCCGCGCCAAGCGCTCCGTCCAAGGGTGGTGGTTGGCGTAGCGTTCGGTATCGGCGCCGAAGCCGCCCATCACGGTCAAGACCTTTGCGGCATGATCGGTCTTTTCCAGGACGATCTTTGCCGCGGCGATCCTCTCCTTCACCCCAGGGCCTTTGTTGATGACGTCGGCAAAGCCCGCCGCGCCAGCAAGCTCTGAATCGATGAATGTCGCCATCAGCCGCATCAGTTCGGCGCGGTAGCGCGGCGGCACGTTTTCCGGCGAGGTGAGGACGCCGCCGGCTTCGAGATAGCTCTCGATCGACATGGTCCCTTCATCGCCCTGGGACTGGGACAGGTCCGTCATGGCCGGCTCCTACTGGTCATAGTCGACAACGAGGGTGTCGGTGAGGGCATAGGACTGGCACGTCAAAACGTACCCTCGGGCGACTTCATAATCTTCGAGGGCATGGTTGGCGGCCATCTCCACCTCGCCGTCCAAGACCTTAGCGCGGCAGGTGGAGCATACGCCGGCCTTGCAGGCGAACGGCGCGTCGAGGCTGTTTTGAACGGCTGCATCAAGGACCGACGTGCCCTTTTCGATGGTGATGGTGCGGCTTGCCCCATCAAGTGTCAGCGTCGCAGTGGTGGCCCCGCTGGCCGACGCGTTTTGCGCCGCGACGGCCTTTGCTTTCGCACGGCCTGGCTGGGCGCTTGCAAACAACTCGAACTTGATCTGATTGTCCGACAGGCCGTGGCTGCGCAAAGCGGACGCGATGGCAAGCATCATCGGCTCCGGTCCGCAGATGAAAGCCATGTCCACCGAGGCGATATCGATCCAGTGTTTGAAGAGGAGGGCGCACTTTTCTTGATCCACCCGGCCTGTAAAAAGGTCGATGTCCTGGCTGTCGCTCTCCAGAATGTGAATGACGTTGAGGCGGCCAAGGTAGGTGTTCTTCAGGTCCTCAAGATCTTCGCGGAACATGATCGTGCTGACGGCGCGGTTCGCATAAACCAGCGTGAAGCGCGACTTAGGCTCGCGCGACAGCACTGTCTTGAGGATGGAGAGGACAGGTGTGATGCCTGACCCCCCCGCAAAGCCGATATAGTGGCGCCCCGCGTCGGCATCGAGCGGCGTGTGGAAGGTGCCCATGGGGGGCATGGCCTCAAGCACGTCGCCCACCTGCAAGTCTTCATTGGCCCAGGTGGAGAAGGCGCCGCCGTCCACCCGCTTGATGCCCACCTTCAACACGCCCTCGTCCTTGCCTGTGCAGATGGAGTAGGAGCGACGCAGTTCCTCACCATCAAAGGCACGGCGGAAGGTGAGGTACTGGCCTTGGATGAAGTCGAACGCTGACGCATCTTGCGGGGCGAGCGTAACGACCACAGCATCGCGAATGGTCTTCTCGATCCCCGTCACTGTCAGCGGATGAAACCGTGCCATGCGCGGCTCCTTTCAGTTGGGCCATGGGCCGAGCGCGTCGGTGGGGTGCGTGTGGGCGGCGTCGCGCTGTATCGTGTTTTGAGATGTGATGGGTGTGGCGCACGGCCGTTGGGGGCTGTGCCAAACCTCTCCCGCCTTGTGTCAAGTGTCCCGCGGAGCGGGGCTCGCCTCAAGGCACGCTCCGCTCTTCGGCCTTGACCCGAGCCCCGCTCCGCGGGTGTCGGTATGCAGTCGGCTCCGAAAGAAGGTCGGTCTTTCCATCTCACCAAAAGAAGGTGATTGGAGGACGGGCGATGGGGGGGTGGCCTTCTCACAAGGCGGGGTTCGGGCGCGCCCATGGTCAGATGCACTTGAAGTAGTCGAAGGGCTCCAGGCACGACGTGCAGCGCCAGTGGGCCTTGCACGGGGTGGAGCCGAATTGGCTGACCTTCTCGACCGATGTGCTGCCGCAGCGGGGGCAGCGCTCTGGCCCGCCTGCGGGCTGGGGCGGGGCGATGCCGTAGTCTTCCAGCCTGCGGCGGCCTTTTTCGGTCAGCCAGTCCGTCGTCCAGGCCGGCGAGATCTGCCTCTCCAGTCGGAGTTTGTCGATGCCGTGGGCGCGCAGGGCCGTTTCGATATCAAGGTTGATGATGCTTGTGGCGGGGCAGCCGGAGTAGGTGGGTGTGACCGTCACCACAAGGGTGTCATCGTCATAGGCAACGTTGCGCACAATGCCCAGATCCACCACCGAGATGACGGGAATTTCCGGGTCCGGCACCTCGTCCAGCCAGGCCCAGACCTCGTTGAGGGTCGCTGTCATGGCCGGCGCGTCCATCACCAGGTGGCGCCGGGATAGGCGCGCTGGAGCCACTGCATCTGCGCCAAAAGGTGGCCCAAATGCTCGGTGTGGTGGGTGCCTGTCTTACCGCCCTTATGGGCAAATGTCGCCTCGGGAATGGTGAGCGTCGCGCGGCGCAGGTAGCGGCCGACAATGGCATCCCACTCCTCCCGCAAGGTGGCAGGATCGGGGGCGATGCCCTGCGCGAGCATCTGTTTGTCCACGTCGTCAGACATGAACATTTCGCCCACATAGGGCCATAATGCTTCAAGGGCGGCCTGCATCTTGGCGTGGCTCAGGGGTGTGCCGTCGCCAAGACCCACCACCGTATCGCCTGAGCGCTCCAGGTGGTAGGCGACCTCTTTGGAGGCCTTTTCGGCAATGGCGGCAACGCGCGTGTCGCTGGAGGCGAGGAGGTGGCCGAGCATCACCGACTGGAAGGCGTCAAACAGGAACTGGCGCATCATGGTGTGGCCGAAGTCGCCGTTGGGGCGCTCCACGATCAACAGATTGCGGAAGTCCCACGCGTCGCGCAAAAACGCGATGTCATCGGCGCTGCGTCCATTCCCCTCCACATCGCCCGCAAGGCCGAGCCACAGTTGCGTCTGACCGATGAGGTCGAGCGCCGTGTTGGCGAGCGCAATGTCTTCCTCAAGCACAGGGGCGTGCCCGCACCATTCCGACACGCGATGACCGAGGATGAGCGTGTTGTCGCCCATCCTCAGAAGGAATTCGGTGAAGGGATCGGCAGTCATAACGTCGCTCCCGTGGCGTTACATCGCCCCCACGTCTTCGGGGATGTCGAAGAAGGTGGGGTGGCGGTAGACTTTTGAATTGGACGGCTCGTAAAGGGGGCCTTTGTCGCCAGGCGCGGAGGCTGCGATGTGGCGCGCTTCCACTGCCCAGATAGACACCCCCTCGTTGCGTCGCGTGTAGACATCGCGGGCGTTCTTGATGGCCATCTCCGCGTCAGGGGCATGAAGGCTCCCCACGTGTCGATGGGCAAGACCGTGCTGCCCGCGGATGAAAATCTCCCAAAGCGGCCATTCCTTCGCCACGGCGGGTCTCCTTTTTGAAAAGGCTGCGGGCTTACTCGGCGGCAACGGCCATGGCGGCGCGCTTTTGTGCGTGGGCCATCAACCCTTCGCGCACCCAAGCGCCGTCGTCCCAGGCCTTGCGCCGCGCATCCATGCGCTCGGTGTTGCAGGGGCCGTTGCCTTTCAACACCTCGAAGAACTCGCTCCAGTCCGGCTGCGAGAAGTCGTAGTGGCCGCGCTCTTCGTTCCACGCGAGATCATCATCGGGGATGGTGAGGCCAAGGTATTCGGCCTGAGGCACCGTCTGATCCACGAACTTCTGCCGCAACTCGTCGTTGGTGTTGATCTTGATCTTCCAGGCCATGGACTGGGCCGAGTGCACGCTGTCCTTGTCCGACGGGCCGAACATCATCAGCGAGGGATACCAGAAGCGGTTCAGAGCATCCTGTGCCATGCGCTTTTGCGCCGGTGTGCCGTTCGCCATCTTCATCATGATGTCGTAGCCCTGGCGCTGATGGAAGCTCTCTTCCTTGCAGATGCGGATCATCGCGCGGGAGTAAGGACCGTAGGAGGTGCGCTGCAAAGGCACCTGGTTCATGATGGCCGCCCCATCCACCAGCCAGCCCACAGCGCCGATATCGGCCCAGTTGAGCGTTGGATAGTTGAAGATCGAGGAATACTTCATCTTACCGGAGTGGAGGGCGTCGAACAGGTCATCGCGGCTGACCCCAAGGGTTTCCGCGGCGCCATAAAGGTAAAGGCCGTGCCCCGCCTCGTCCTGCACCTTGGCAAGGAGGATGGCTTTGCGCTCCAACGTCGGCGCACGGGTGATCCAGTTGCCTTCGGGAAGCTGGCCGACAATCTCCGAATGGGCGTGCTGGCCGATCTGCCGGACCAGGGTCTTGCGGTAGCCGTCAGGCATCCAGTCCTTAGGCTCGATCTTTTCGTCTCGGTCGATCCTGTCTTGGAAAGCGCGCTCCTCGGGGGACATCTCGTCGCGAGATTTCACCGCCGAGCCGGTAGACTTGATCATCTGTGCATACATGGTGTCGCTCTCCCGTCAGCTCTTTTCCAGGATGAGGGCAACGCCCTGGCCAACGCCCACGCACATGGTGCAAAGGGCGTAGCGTCCGCCAGTGCGTCGCAATTGGTAGGCCGCCGTCAAGACAAGGCGCGCGCCCGACATGCCGAGAGGATGGCCGAGCGCGATAGCCCCGCCATTGGGGTTGACGTGCTCTGCGTCGTCCCGAACGCCGAGGGCGCGCAAGGTGGCAAGGCCCTGGCTCGCGAACGCCTCGTTCAGTTCGATGACGTCCATATCGTCAATGGTGAGGCCCGCTTTGGCGAGCACCTTTTGGGTGGCTGGCACAGGGCCTATTCCCATCACGCGCGGTGGCACCCCTGCCGCCGCCATGGATACGACGCGGGCGATGGGGGTCAGGCCATTCCGCTCTGCCGCCTCTTCGCCCGCGAGAAGTATTGCGGCCGCGCCATCGTTCACGCCGGAGGCATTGCCTGCGGTGACCGTGAGGTCGGGGCCGTTAACGCCGCGCAGCTTGGCGAGCGCCTCCTTGGTGGTGCCTGGGCGGGGATGCTCGTCCGTGTCCACCACAATCGGGTCTCCCTTTCTCTGGGGCACCGAGACGGGGACAATCTCTTCGGCGAAAACGCCCTTTTCGTGGGCGGCGGCCCAGCGGGCCTGTGAGCGGGCGGCGAACGCATCCTGGTCGGCGCGGCTCACCTGATGGTCCTCAGCCACGTTGTCGGCGGTCTGAGGCATGGAATCGATGCCGTATTCGGCCTTCATCTTGGGATTGACGAAGCGCCAGCCGATGGTGGTGTCGTAAATGGCGGTCTGGCGGGAGAAGGCTGCGTGCGCCTTAGGCATCACAAAGGGTGCGCGGCTCATGGATTCAACGCCGCCTGCGATGGCCATCCCGTAGTCGCCCGCCTTGATGGCGCGGGCAGCCATGCCCACACAGTCCATCCCCGAGGCGCACAGGCGGTTCACGGTGGTGCCGGGAACATCCACCGGCAGGCCTGCCAGGAGCGCTGCCATACGTGCAACGTTCCGGTTGTCTTCGCCCGCCTGGTTGGCGGAGCCGAACACCACATCGTCCAGCAAAGCCCAGTCCACATCAGGGTTGCGCGCCATAAGGGCTGCGATGGGGATGGCTGCGAGATCGTCCGTTCGCACGGCGGCAAGACTGCCCCCGTAACGACCGATCGGTGTGCGTACAGCATCGCAGATGTAGGCGTTCATAGGTCCTCCACTTGGCGGGCCGAAGCCCAATCGCTCTGCGGCGACTGCACTTCTTATATGTTACTCAAATTCTGCTCGTCAACGGAAACTGTAACTCTTCAAGCTTTGCCGCCGACCCTGGTTCCCAGACTGGCGGCAGTCGTGCCAGCGGGCAATGGGGTACGACGGCGCTGGGGTTCCCAGACAGTCACCGTGCGCCCCGTCTTGCAACGCAGGGGCCGTGCATAGCCTCTTGCATCTCCGCAACATTTTCTCGCTGAGCGTGGTTCCCCACAATCCCGCTGAGCTCATCATATTGGGCGGTTGCAGAGATTGGCGTCCAATGATGCGGACGTCTGGAACGGCTGCCTTTCGTGGAGCCTCGCCCTTATGCCCCGAAGGAACTTTCAGAGAGGCTCGTTCTGGGTGTGCCTCAATACGAGGGTGTGACAGGTCCCGGCTCAGCGGGTGGCTGCGGCGATCACGTCGTCCACAAGGCGGGTGGCTGCCGCTAGCTGGTCGATGGCGATGGACTCGTCCGGCTGGTGGGCAACGGTGATGGAGCCAGGGCCGCATACCACCGTTTCAATCCCTGCGTCCTGGAATGCGCCCGCCTCAGTGCCGAAGGAGACGGCATCGTCGCCATCATAGTCGCCGAGCGCCATCACAGCCTCCCGCGCGGTCCTGTTGTGGGCGGGGTCGAGGGCCCGGACCATCGCGAGGACCTTGGTGTGCGAGGCAAGGGTGGCGTGATCGTTCGACATGTCCGGCACGAGCACTGCGTCAATGTCCGCAAGCAGGTGGTGCAGCATCGCCTCAGGGTCCTGGTCGGGCATGGTTCTGAACTCCCAAACCATCTGCGCCTGGGAGGGAATGATGTTGAGGGCGGTCCCGCCAGTCACCATCCCTGCGTTGAATGTGGGGTAGGGCGGCTCCAGTGCAGAGGTCGGATCAGGATTGGCCTTGAAGGCGGCAAACTGGGTGTGAAGGTGCTCAATGAAACGCGCCAGAGCGACGGTCGCGCTGACGCCGATGTGGCTCTGACTGGAATGGGCGGTAAAGCCCTCAAACACCGTCTCGAAGACGTTGGCGCTCTTATGGGCGGTCACGATCCGCATTTCGGTGGGCTCGCCGACAATGGCAAAGGAGGGAAGCGGTTCGTTGGCCACAAGGTCGTCCACAAGTCGTGGAACGCCAAGGCACCCCACCTCTTCATCATAAGAGAGCGCCACGTGAATGGGCTTTTTCAGCCCGCTGAGATCGGCCGCAGTGACGGCCGCAACGGCTGCGGCGCAAAACCCCTTCATGTCGGTGGTGCCACGGGCTTGGACGCGTCCGCCCTTGCGGGTGAGGGTGAAGGGGTCCGTGGACCAGGTCTGGTTGGAAACCGGCACCACATCCGTGTGGCCCGACAGGACGATGCCACCAGGCACCTTGGGGCCGAAGCTTGCCAGAAGGTTTGCTTTCTCGCCGGTGTCGTCGAACGTGCGGCGCAAACGTCCGCCGGCGGCGCCAAGCATCTGCGCTGCCCAATCGATGAGGGCGAGGTTGGACTTGGATGACACCGTGTCGAACGCGACCATGGTGTCCAGCGTTTCAAGTGTGCGCTCGACCATCTTGATTCCCCCGGTGACGCCGCCATCCTGACCGAAACACGGCGCTGGGTGCAAACATCATCCACCGCGTCATCCGCCCGCTTCGACCAAAGCAGAGCAGCCGAGGAGGGGACCGTAGCGTGAGCGCGCCAGGGTCGGACCGACCGTACCGGCTATCGCCGCGCCGGGTCGAGTGGAGTTTCGGGTCAGACGGGATCACATGAGGCGACAAAAACCGCTCTCAATCAAAGGCGAAGAGCATCTTGTCTGGGTCTGAGAAGACCCAGGATGCTCTGGATGTGCAAGCGATGAAGGTTGTCCATTTGGGTCGGGGATACGAGGCTCTGGTTGCCACACTCACGATCACTAGAGCGGTTTGCGGTCAGATGGAAACATACGATCGCAAGAAAACCTCTCTATTTCAAAGGAGTAAAGCATCTTATCTGCGTCCGTATGGACGCAGGATGCTCTAGCCGGGGGACCTGTATGAAAATGCCCGCATGACCCACACGGTCGAGTCCTCCGCGTGCGCCCCGTGCGGCAGGAGGGCCGCTCGGACCGCCACAGGCACGGTGCGCACCGGTGGCAGTGGGCTACCGCAGGCGACATCGATCGCCTAAAAAATAAACCTTAGGGCGAATTTTAGGCAGAGCGCGGCGGAAAAAATTTGCGCCTTTGGACGCAAGACAGCGTCTTTTTACGCCGCGTCTAATCAACTCATCAGAGCGTTTGGCCGATCCTGCGTTGCATGGTGATGCATCCGCCGCCCACTGCGGCGGCAGCTCACTGATCCGCATGGCGGTGTCATCGACGGTTCAGCAGAGCGGATCGGGCTTTGGGGTCACCGGTGGGACGTTGCGTGGCCGAGCGCGGTGCGGCGTTGAAAGCGGCACCGCGCGGGCCGTGAGGGCTTGAATTAAGGGCGTCTAGGCGTGGATGGACATGGGGCGTGAAGACTGGGCGGCCAAAGCAGGCTGCAGGCCCATGCGCGAGCCGAGCCAATCGCCCACAATGTCCAAAGCCTCCCGTTTTACGCGAATCATCCTGCGTTGACGGTCGATCCTGCGCTCCACAAGGCCTGCCATCTCAAGCACGCGAAGGTGACGGGAAATGGCCGGCGGCGTCACACTAAAGGGCGCTGCGATGGCGCCCACGGCAAGCTCACCGTCCTCCAATAGGCGGTTGACGATGGCAAGGCGCGTGTCGTCGGACAAGGCGGCGAAGACCGCCAGAAGCTTGCTGTCGTTGGTCATACTTGCATTCTCCTCACGGATAGGTTGCATGAGACGCGTTTTAGGATACTTCCCAGCCAATTGCAACCCAACCGAGAAACAATTCGAGTTATCTGATCTGACTGTGATTTTAGATTGTGTTGTAAGAATGGCGTTTCAAAGGTATCTAGACGAAAAAAAAAGCCGGCCCATGGGCCGGCTTGTCAATCATAAGGCGCAGTGCCGGGGTTACGGCAAGCGGCAAGTCCTGCGCACACCGCTGTGGGACATGTACGTCCCGTCGCTGGCACGGAAGGTGTTGTACTTAATGTCGCACTCGCGATACCACTCCGCGGTGTAAGGCGCGGGAATGCCGTCATCCACCACCACAACGTCGGGACCGCTGTCGGCAAGCGCCGCACCGGCAATGACGCCAGCCGCACCGGCAATCACGCCCGCTGCGAGGATCGCACCGGTGTTGTCGTAGTAGCGGCCATTGCGATAATAGTACCAACGCCCGTTGTGACGGACGCGGCGGCGGGCAGTCCTGCGGTCAGCCGCACGACCACGGCGGAACTGACGCCGATTGGTTGTACGACGCCTGTTGCCCTGCTCGCGACGCACCCGCCTCTGATTGCGCGTCTTGCGGCGATTGTTGGCCCGGCGACGCCTGTTGCGCTTGGCATTTTGCGCCAACTCGATCACGCCTGAGTTGGCATGGCCCGATGTGGTGCTCGACGTCGTGCCCGTGGTCTGGGCAAGCGCCGGTGTGATGGTCAGCGGCGTCGGGCCCCCATGGGTCGCAGCGCCAGCCGGAAGCGCCGGCATGACGAACGCCATGGCCGCCGCTAGGCCCGCCCAGGTTGCTGACCGTTTTATCCGATCAAAGAACATAACCAATCTCCTACTGGATCGTCGACCAAGGGGCTCGGGGATACCTATCCATCCCACATCAGCGCAGTTGATCGATCCTCTACCGATAGACCATTGCCGCCCAATTCGCGAGGGGGCTGACAAGCCTTCCTGACACACCGCTCACGAAGGTGAACGACCTCGGGGCGCGCGCGGCCACCATAGGCGTTGCGGGTCCCGTCTTCAAAGTGCGGCGCAGAGCTTGGCTGCACCTTTGCCGGACCCGACATGACCGACCCGTGACGCCGCAGTGGGCCTAGTAACGCCCACCATAGTGGCCATTGTAGTACCAATACGGCACCTGACGCTCACGGCGCACCATGCGGCGGTCGCCACGACGTTCGCGATGGAACTGGCGCCTGTTGGCGCGCCGGTTGCGGTGCTCTGACACCCGGCCGGCACGTCGGCTGTTGCGGAAGCGTTGGCGCCCTGTTGCGCGCCTGCGCCGGAACTGACGCCGGTTCTGCGCCACTTGAACGGCCCCGTCAGCGCTCTGGGACGAGGCGAGGGGGGTAGGCTGTGCAAGTGTGGGGGAAACCGTCAAAGCCGTCGGCGCGCCATGGGTTGCCGCGCTGGCGGGGACCACGGGGGCCACGAACGCAACCGCAGCGGCAAGACCGGCCCACGCGGCTGAACGGCGAATACCGTGAAAGAACATGCAAGACCTCCAGACGCGACAGGGTCCGATCCCATCGCCCGGCCTTACTACGCCCATTCACCTGAATGGGTCTTGAACGCGCGGTTAAGCACTAGGAAACCGTCGCGATCAGGGGCACATCCCACCCGCGAACGGGCCGTCCCTAAACGTCAAGATTGGCAACGGCGAGGGCGTTGTCCTGGATGAACTCGCGCCTCGGATCCACGGCATCGCCCATCAGGCGGGTGAAGACGGCGTCAGCATCGTCCGCCTCGCTGATGCGCACCTGAAGGAGGGTGCGGGCGTTGGGGTCGAGCGTCGTCTCCCACAACTGGTCGGCGTTCATCTCGCCAAGGCCCTTGTAGCGCTGGATGGTGAGACCCCTGCGGCCTGAGGCAAACACGTTCTCAGCAAGGGCGCGGGGGCCGAAGATGGTGACCTCCTTGTCCTTGCGCCGCAGCACCGCGGGACCGTCATAGGTCTCGGCAAGGTGAGGGGCGAAGGAGGCAAGACGGCGCGCATCGGCGCTGTGAAGTAGGCCGGGGTCGATGGCCACATGCTCCTTCACACCGCGCAACACACGCTCAAAGGCAAGGCCGCCTGTTTCGGTGGCAATGCCGGTCCAGCCGCGCTCAAAGTCCTCCGCAAGGGCGTCGAGGCGCTCTGCGATCCGGTTGGCAAGAGCGTGCGCGGCCTCATGATCGGCAAGGGTTTCCGAATTGAGGGCACCTGCAATGGTCGCCTGCTCCAACACGGAGCGGTCGTAGCGGGAGTGGCACTGGTCCAGCGCATCGGACACCTGGCGCGCCTTCAGCGTCACATCCGCCAAGTCCTGGCCGATGAGAACCTCGCCTGAGGAAAGCGTGAGGGAGGCCTCCTCAAGCCCCGCGCCCGTCAGATAGTCCGCCAGCGCCTTGTCGTCGTGCAGATATTGCTCGGACTGGCCGCGGCGCACTTTGTAGAGCGGCGGTTGGGCAATGAAGAGGTGCCCGCGCTCGATCAATTCAGGCATCTGACGGTAGAAGAACGTCAGGAGCAGAGTGCGAATGTGCGCGCCGTCCACGTCCGCGTCCGTCATGATAATGATCTTGTGGTAGCGCAGCTTGTCGGGCTGGAACTCATCCTTGCCGATCCCCGTGCCGAGCGCTGTGATGAGGGTGCCGATTTCGTTGGAGGACAGCATCCTGTCGAAACGGGCACGCTCAACGTTCAGAATCTTGCCGCGCAGGGGAAGGACCGCCTGATTGCCCCTGTGGCGGCCCTGTTTGGCCGAGCCACCGGCAGAATCGCCCTCCACAAGGAAGAGTTCGGCCTTTGACGGGTCGCGCTCCTGACAGTCGGCGAGCTTGCCTGGCAGGGAGGCAATGTCCAGCGCACCTTTGCGGCGCGTCAACTCGCGCGCTTTGCGGGCCGCTTCCCTGGCGGACGCTGCTTCCACCACCTTGGTGACGATGATTTTCGCCTCCTGGGGGTGCTCTTCGAGCCAGGTGGACAGACCCTGGTTCACAAGGCTCTCCACAACAGGGCGCACCTCGGAGGAGACCAGCTTGTCTTTGGTCTGTGAGGAGAATTTGGGGTCAGGCACTTTGACCGAAAGGACGGAGGTGAGGCCCTCGCGGCAATCGTCGCCCGTAAGGTTCACCTTTTCCTTCTTCGCCGTGCCCTGACTGTCGGCATATTGGGTGACCTGGCGCGTCAGCGCAGCCCGGAAGCCCGCAAGGTGCGTCCCACCGTCCCTCTGGGGGATGTTGTTGGTGAAGCACAGCGTGTTCTCGTGGTAGGTGTCGTTCCACCACATGGAGACTTCCACCGTCACCCCATCGCGCTCATCGGCAAAGGTGATGGGGGCATCGAAGAGCGGTGTCTTCGCCCTATCAATGTAGCGCACGAAGGCGGACAGGCCCCCGTCATACAGCATCGTCTCTTCGCGTGATTCCACACCGCGGTCGTCGCGCAGGGTGATGGTGACGCCCGAATTCAGGAACGCCAGCTCACGCAAGCGCCGCTCGAGGATGGAAAAATCGAACGTGACGTTGGTGAACGTCTCCGTGGACGGAACAAACCGCACCTCGGTCCCCGAGCGACCCTCTGCAGGGCCCACATCGGCGAGCGGTGCTTCGGCCACACCGTCGTGGAAGCGCATCTGATGTTTTCGGCCGTCGCGCCAGATGAAGAGGTCAAGCTCGGAGGACAGAGCGTTCACCACCGAGACGCCCACACCATGCAGGCCACCGGAAACTTTGTAGGAGTTCTGGTCGAACTTTCCGCCTGCGTGCAGCTGGGTCATGATGACCTCGGCGGCGGAAATCCCCTCCTCTGTGTGAATGTCGGTGGGAATGCCGCGCCCGTTGTCGGCCACGGTGACGGAGCCGTCATTGTTGAGACGCACGCTCACCGTATCGGCATGGCCTGCAAGGGCTTCGTCGATGGCGTTGTCCACCACCTCGTAGACCATGTGGTGCAGGCCCGACCCGTCATCGGTATCCCCGATGTACATGCCCGGCCGCTTGCGCACCGCATCGAGCCCTTTGAGCACCTTGATACTGTCGGCGCCATAGCCGTCTGCAGGAACTGGATTGGGTTGCACGTCCATGAAAGTCCGAATCGTTCGCGTCACACTGAGCATAAACCGTGCGCGCGCCAAGGGGGTGAGGGAACTCACTTTATATATAGGTCTGTGCACGCATTTAAAGCATGCCGGGGCAGGTGCCCACAGCCCTTGGGTGAAGGCAAAGCTGCCATACCACCAGTGGGATGACCGGCTAAGCGAAGTCTGTGCGTTTTGCCGCCTCGCGCACGGTTTGTAGGGCCGCGGGCGTGTCGGCATCAAGGCTTGCAGCCGTTCCGATCTCCACCTCCGTCAAAGCGTCCGCGTAGCGGGACATGAGGGCACGTCCGCCTGCGTCGCCCTCCGTGGCGCGAAGCTCGTCGAACAGGCGGCGCGACCAGGCAACAGGGTTGCCCCTCTTGCCCCCTGCCGTCGCCGTTGCGATGAGCGCGCCTTCCCTGGCCAGCCCATCAAGGACGCTGTTGCAATGGTCTGCGGTGATGAGGGGCATGTCCCCGAGCATCAGTAGAGCCGCGTCAGCATCGCCAGGAAGGGCGTTGAGGCCTGCGCGCAAGGAGGTGGAAAGGCCGTCGGCATAGTCGGCGTTGTGACACAGGCGCACATCAAGGCCCGCCAGCGCGCCCGCAACGGCCTCCGGGGCGTGGCCTGTGACGACGACAACGGGGTCTGCGCGGCTGAGAAGGGCGGCCTCGCACACCCGCCGCACCATCGCCTTGCCGTCCACCTCTTCGATCAGCTTGTTGGCAGCGCCCATGCGGGTGGAGCGGCCTGCGGCAAGGATGATGGCGGCGGGACGCTTCACAGCCCCTTTGGTGGCTGTGCCTTCGCGCGGTTGGGGGCGCATGGCCGTTTCCATCAACAGTCCGCCGACACCCATCCCACTGATGTCGGAAGGCGTGATGGGAACGTGCGCCAACAGGCGGTCGAGAACAAAATCAAAGCCGTTAGGCTTAGGGCTGCGCGCACAGCCTGGCGCGCCCACGACGGGTTTGCCGTCCAGCGTACCCAGTACGAGGAGATTGCCTGGGTCCACAGGCATTCCCACCTGGCGCACCGTGCCGCCGGCTGCCCGAATGGCGGCGGGGATCACGTCATCCCCATCCACCACCGCCGATGCGCCGAAGACGACGACCACCTCCGCTTCAGAAGCTGCCTGCACAAGCGCCTCGCGCAGGGCGGGGACGGTGTGGTCGACGCGCATGTCGGCATGAATGCTAGCGCCAGGATCCGACAGGCGCCGGCTGAGGATGGAAACGGTCTTGTCCACAACGCTCGCCTTCAGCGCCGGCAGAAGGGTGGAGACGGCCGCCACACGGGACATGCGCCAGGGGGCGATGGATAAAAGGCCCCTTGCGTGGCGGACGGCCGCCTCCACGCTTTGCCGGGAGGCGGCGAAGGGAATGATCTTCACCGTCCCCACCATGCGGCCCGCGTCCACCCTTTGGTAGCGCTCCAGCGTTGCAAGGGTGATAGCAGGGTCGACGGCGTTCAGCGCATCCACGCCGTCCTTGTTGATTACCGTCAGCCCGCTTTCGCGGGCAAACAAGTTGGCGCGGCCGGTTGCGGCACGCTCCACCACGATGCCCTCGCCAGCGACGGCTTCGGCAAGGATGCGGGCCGCCTCGTCCTCGTGAACGTCGTCGGGGCCAAGGCGCGCGACGGTGAGGCTGTCGATCCCTGCATCCATGAGGGCGGCAATATCGGCCTGCGACAACACCGTTCCTTTGCGGATCACCTTCGTTTCGGTCCGCTGGGAGTGGGCGAGGATCGCCCCTTGCGCCTCGCCTGTGGGAACGGTGCCGAACGTCACGCCGCTTTGTCGGGCGTGGCCACCCCAGCGTCCGTCGCGCGCGCAGCCGTGCGGTCAGAACGTAGCGCACCAATGATCTCGGCCAGCACCGAGACCGCAATCTCCTGCGGCGAGGCAGCGCCGATGGCAAGGCCGATGGGGGCGTTGATGCGGGCAAGGGCGCGATCGTCCACCCCTTGCGCCGTCATCCTGTCGATGCGCTTGGCGTGGGTTTTGCGGCTGCCGAGGGCGCCGATGTAAAAGCAATCCGCCGCCATGGCCGCCAAAAGCGCGGGGTCGTCGATTTTCGGGTCATGGGTAAGGGTGGCAACGGCCGTCTCGTCATCAAGGGCCATGTTGTCCGCGTCAGGCCAGTCGGCGAGCACCTTGTGCCCTTCGAATCGCTCAGGCGTCGCGAATGCCTCGCGCGGATCGATGATGGTGACGTCAAAGCCCGTCGCCTCGGCCATCGGCGCCAGCGCCTGGGAGACGTGAACCGCCCCGACGATCACAAGGCGCGGGGAGGGGCGGTGGACGCGCAGGAACACCTCGCCAGCGTCGGTCGCCACAACGCCAGACTTGCCGGACCGCAGTCGTGGGAGAATCTCGTCAGCAAGGGGGTCGGTGGGCGCCTCGTCCACTGTCACCAGCCTTGCCGGCCCACCATCGAGCGGTGTGAGGAGCACCACGGTGCGCCGCTCGGCAATGGCCTCGTTGACGGCTTTCAGGTGCGCAGCGTTCATGGCCTTGCGTCCGCACCGGCAACGAGTGGTTCCACATAAATGCGGATGGTGCCGCCGCAGGACAGGCCCACCTCCCAGGCGGTCTCGTCCGCAACGCCGAACTCCAGCACTTTGGGCGGCGCGCCGGCGGCAATCTCCATGGCTTCGGCCACCACAGCGCCCTCCACGCAGCCGCCGGACACGGAGCCTTCGAAGGCGCCCTCACCGTCGATCACCAGGTGGCTTCCCACAGGACGCGGCGCTGAGCCCCAGGTCTGCACCACGGTTGCGAGCGCCACACTGCGCCCCTCTTCAAGCCAGTTCTGAGCAATGGTCAAAGGGTCAAGGTCCACAGCGCTTCCCCTTCAGGATCGGACGATCTGAACGCCGCCCCGCCTTCGTTCGTTAAGAAGGCGACCGGCAACCGTCAAGAATGGATGGAGAATGGGATCATGAGCGGCGCGGCACAACAGGAGGACCTTGTGGATCTCCTCGACCGCATCAAAGAAAAGACCGACGGTGAAGAGGTCTCCATCGGCGAACTGGTGGAGGCGCTGGGGCGGCGTGCGTTCGGCTCGCTCATCGTCATCACAGCGCTCATTGCGGTTCTTCCCACGGGGGCCATTCCGGGGATGAGCATTTTGACAGGCACCATCATGCTCCTGTTGTCGGTGCAGATCCTGATCGGCCGCAACAGAATTTGGCTGCCCAAAGTCCTGACCGAGCGTGCCATGCCCCGCAGCAAGCTGATCAGCGGGATCGACCGCATCCACCACACCGCAGAGCGGGTGGACCGCCTTCTGGGGCCGCGGCTGACGGCGTTGGTGGAGCCGCCATTCGTTCAGGCGGTGGCGGCCATCGGCATTTTGGTGTCGTTGTCCATGTATCCGCTGGCGCTGGTGCCGTTCGGCGCGTTTCCGGCTGGCCTGTCGCTCCTGGTGATCGGCCTTGGACTTGCCGTGCGCGACGGGCTGTTGATTGCCCTCGGCTTGAGCTTGGCGATCCTCGGCGGCGTTGCCGTCTATTGGTTCTGGCCATTTTGAACGAGCGCCTGCCGCGCCCGGTCAGTCAGCGTTTTCAACGCCATGCGTAAGGGGCCAGGGCCGCTGATGGGGCTGTCGAATTCCACCCTTACACAGCGGTGATCGAGCCCCAGGTCCAGGCCGTGCGGGTCCAACGACAGTGCCGTCCATGGCCCTGCGGGCGCGCCTGCAAGGCCTGTCGCCATCGCCTCCAGCGCGTCCAGGTGATCCTCGTTCATGTGGGCGATGGCCTCGGCGTCCATGGTCGCCATGCTGGCCGCGGCGTCCTCGGTCGGCAGATACTCGGCGGGCTCAAGGTCCACGATCCTGCCGAATCCTGCCACGAGGTATGATGAGGTCACCGCCATCGTCATGAGGTGGAAGTCGGTGAAATCGATGTAGCCGGCTGCGTCAGGATGTCGCTGGAGCATCCTTGCCCGTGCTTCGTCCGGGTTCGCCGCGGGGGTCACCTTGCCTGTCAGCGTCACGCGGGGACGGGTGTTCGGATCGCGCGAATCGGCGTCCGCCGCTGCTGCAAAAAGGAGCGAGGCCCTGGCGTCGCGTTTCAGGTTCTGTGTGTGGACGGCAAGATCGGAAATCAAAAGCACAGGCGCGCCGTTGCAAAGGGTTGCCACCGCAACGTGCGACACGAACGGCGTTCCCTCAGGCGACAGCGTGCCCAGCGCCGCATCACGCCCGGTTCGCACCAATTCGCGTACGATCCTTGCCGCATCCGCCCGCCCAAATGGCTGCATATCGTAACCCCGCATTTTCCCGTTTGGTGATATAAGAACGTCACATGCCGGGGAGGAGAGAACGCCTCTGCCTCAATTCCCCCACAAACACGCCGGCAATACAGGGGCGGTCCCAGCGCATGTCGCTGGCAATTCAGTTGAGAGTGTCCTCATGACCATGATCGCGCTGGTTGACGACGACCGCAACATTCTGACCAGCGTCTCCATCGCCCTTGAATCGGAAGGGTTCGACGTGGAGACCTATACAGATGGTGCGTCCGGGCTTGAAGGTTTGAGTGTCCATCCACCCGACCTTGCTGTCCTCGACATCAAGATGCCGCGTATGGACGGCCTCGAGCTCCTGCGGCGTCTTCGCCAAAAAACCGACCTGCCCGTGATTTTCCTCACCTCCAAGGATGATGAGATCGACGAGCTGTTCGGCCTCAAAATGGGGGCGGACGACTTCATCAGGAAGCCGTTCTCCCAAAGGCTCCTCGTGGAGCGGATCAAGGCGGTTCTGCGCCGTGCGCAGGCTCGTGCTGCCCCCGTGGACAAGGAAGCGGACGCAGCGCGCCTGCTTGAGCGGGGCCATCTTCAGATGGATTCAGAGCGTCATACCTGCACCTGGATGGGCCGTCCCGTGGTCCTGACGGTGACGGAGTTCTTGATCCTTCAGGCCCTTGCGATGCGACCAGGTGTGGTGAAGAGCCGCAACGCTCTCATGGATGCTGCCTACGACGACCACGTCTACGTGGACGACAGGACCATCGACAGCCACATCAAACGGCTGCGTAAGAAGTTCAAGCAGGTGGACGACGACTTCGAGATGATCGAAACGTTGTACGGCGTGGGCTATCGTTTGAAGGACGAGTAGTCCCTTTGCGTGCGCGGCTTCGGCCGCGCGACAACACACACTTGCGCCATGAGTATTGAAGGAGACTTCCCCGCCACCGCAGCCGCTCCGAGCTATGGGGAGCGTATGCCGCGGCGGGCACGCCTTTGGGCGTTCGGGCTGACCAGTCTGGCGGTGAAGATCATCGTTGTGATGCTGGTGGGCTTGTCGCTGCTCTTGGGCGCGACCCTTTATCTGACGCAGTTCCGCTCAGGGCTTGTGGACGCGCAACTGGGCTCACTCCTCGTCCAGGGCGACACCATTGCCCGCGCCATTGCCGAAGGGGCCGACGACGAGGACCCTTTGATTTCCGTTGCCCTCGGCACCAACGTCGAGGCGACCGCCAGCGAGGCAGGTCAGGAGGGGACTGCGCCGGTGATCACCAGCGTCGACACGCTGCGTGCTGAAAACATCATCACCCAAGCCCTTCACGGCACCGATACCAGGGTGCGCCTTTATGGCGTTCACCGGGAAATGCTGGTGGACAGCCAGACCGCCCTGCGCAGCGCAACGGATGTGACGACTGCGCCTCTGCCGCCCCTCGTGGTGCGCGAACGCACCCCCCTTCAGCGCACGTGGGACCGGTTGATGGCATTCGGCCCTGTGGCGGGGCACGACGCGCTGGGGCAAAGCGAGCCCACGGACTATTCTGAGGTTGTGGAGGCCTTCGGCGGGATAAAGTCGGCCCGCCCGCGGGTGACGGAGAACCAGGAGCTTATCGTCTCCGTCGCCGTCCCCATCGCAAGTGGTGAGACAATCTTCGGCGTCCTTCATCTGACGAGCCTTCCTGGCATCATCAACTCCGCAGCGCGGGCGGAAGAGCTTGCCATCATGAAGGTGTTTGCCATTGCCGCGTGCGTTGCGGTCTTGCTGTCGGTCCTGCTTGCGGCAACCATCTCGCGCCCCATCTCGCGCCTTGCACGGGCCGCTGAGAGGATCAGCCAGGGGGGAGCCTACCAGCCCATCCCCGAACTGCGCCGCTCGGACGAGATCGGCGATCTGAGCCGCACCCTGCACGACATGACGACGGCGCTTTACAGCCGCATCGATGCCATCGAGGCCTTCGCCGGGGAGGTGGCGCACGAGTTGAAGAACCCCCTCACCTCCATTCGCAGCGCCGTTGAGACGCTGCCCTTGGCAAAGACCGACAAAGCCAAGATGCGACTGATGGAGGTGCTCCAGCACGACGTCCAAAGGATCGACAGGCTGATTTCCGACATTTCCGAGGCTTCAAAGCTTGATGCGGAGTTGAACCGCCATCGCCAACACCGCTTCAACCTCTACCAGCTGCTGTCGGGCGTGGTGGACGGTCAGAACGAACTGGCGGAAGAGCGCAATCAGACCGTGCGCCTGACAGTGCGCGGCAGGCCTGGACCCAAAGGGTTTGTTGTCCAGGGCAATGACGGGCGGCTCGGCCAGGTGTTTGCGAACCTCATCGACAATGCGCGCTCCTTCACCCCAGACTGTGGGCAGGTGACGGTGTCCATCGCCCGCGTTGCCTCCTTCATCGAGGTGGTGGTGGACGATGAGGGGCCCGGCATTGAAGAAGACGTGATGGAGCGAATTTTCGAGCGGTTTTATACGGATCGGACCGAGCAGCAGTCCTTCGGCAACAACTCGGGCCTTGGGCTTGCCATCTCACGGCAGATCGTCGAGGCGCACAATGGTGAGATTTTCGCCGAGAATCGCTACCGCACCACGTTGGTGCCGAACCGCGATGTGGCGGGCGCACGCTTCACCGTCCGCCTGCCCGATCTGAAATGACGGAGAACATCCACGCCAGCACCATCGTCCTGTGCGAGCGCGGTGTTCTGATCCGCGGCGCATCAGGCAGCGGCAAGTCCTCTTTTGCGGCGGCGATGGTGTCGGCATTTGCCGCAAGGGGTCGGTTTGCCTGCCTCTTGTCGGACGATCGCACCGATGTGCGCGCTGTGAACGGGCGCCTTGTCGCCAGCGCCCCTGAGGCCCTTCGGGAGCTGTTGGAGCTGCGCGGTATTGGCATCATCGGCTGCCAGGTGGCGCGCCAGGCGGTGGTGTCGCTGCTGGTGGATCTGTTGGATCCCTCCAGCGTCACCAGAGCGCCGAAACGTGAAGACTCGGTGGCTGAGATTGCAGGAATCGGCCTACAGCGCGTTGGGCTGAGCGAGAGGGCAACGCCCATCAACGTTCTGCTGTTGAGCGCCCTTGTTGACGGTGGCGGCTTGACGGCACACGACACGCCCGCGCAACGTCGCGACCTCTAAATGGGTGTGGCACGAATCGCGATCGGCGGACGCGCACGCGCCCACCCGCTCGACTTGCCGCCACAGCGCCCCACGTTCCGTGCGGGGCCGGCCAGCGACCGGTGGCGTGATTGAGGGATGAGAGATGATTGGGCTCGTTCTAGTCACCCATGGGCGTTTGGCGCAGGAACTACGCGCCGCGTTAGAGCATGTGGTGGGGGCGCAGGAGGCGGTGGAGGGCATCTCCATCGAGCCTGACGACGACATTGAGCAGCGAAGGGCCGACATCCTGGATGCCGTTGCCCGGGTGGATAGCGGCGAAGGTGTCGTCATCCTCACCGATATGTTCGGCGGCACCCCGTCCAACCTTGCCATCTCCGTCATGTCCTCAGGCAATGTTGAGGTGATTGCGGGGGTCAATCTTCCCATGCTGGTCAAACTCTCCAGCGCCCGCATGACCATGGCCCTGCCTGAAGCGGTGGCTGCGGCGAAGGAAGCTGGCATCAAATACATCAGCGTGGCGAGCCACGTTCTTGCAGGAAGCTAGCGGGGGCGATGGGCGAGCGAACCCTTTCACTGACCATGGTGAACCGGCGTGGCTTGCACGCACGCGCATCGGCCAAATTCGTTCAGGAACTGGACGGTTACGCATCCGCCGTCACCGTGCGCAAGGACGGTCACGCCGTGGACGGACGTTCCATCATGGGCCTTTTGATGCTCGCGGCCGCCTGCGGAAGCACCATTGAAGTGTCGGTGGACGGCAGTGATGCGGACGCTGCGGCCCAGGCCATTACCGACCTTGTGAATGCGGGGTTCGGAGAAATTGAGTAAGGAAACAGTCACGCTCTCATGGACACTGCGCTGCATGTGGCGTTGAATCGACACGCGGGACACCGTTCCGAGCCGGGGACAAGCACAGTGCTGGGATTGAGTGCGAACGACGATCCGTTCGTCGAGTTGTGTGCCTCGGCCTGCAATGTGCTGGGAGATACGCTGGGCGTGCGCCTGTGCGGTGCCATCGGCCTTGACGATGATTCCTTGCGTGGCGCTTCAAGCGAGTTCCTGCACCTTCCCCTGTCGGTTCAATCCAGCGTCATCACCGCCATCACGCAGGCCGTGAAGGCGCTCGACTTTGAGGACGACGAAGCCCAGTCGAGCCGCCTTGTGGAGGTGGACCTTGCGCCCGCCATTGCCGGCGAGACGGCCTTCGCGCTGTTGTTTCCGGAGACCGAGACGGTTGTGTTTGCCATCGCCCCGGGCAATGGGGGAGGGGTACCGCTTCACCCTTTGCGCAGGGCCGCGGTCTTGATCCTGCCCATCCTTTACCGCGCCAATGACCTGCGCGAGGAGCGTATCAGTCTGCAGCTGGCCGAATCCCTCCTCACCCATGTGGAGGAGCTTGGCCTCGTGGGCGGGTGGGAGCAGGTGGGAGCCTCAGGCCGGCTGTTGTGGTCCGATCAGGTCTACCTCATGCACGGGCTTGAGCCTGGTGGCGAGGTGACGCTGGACAGGATGATGTCCCTTTACCCCTCGCCGGCGCGCGAAAAGCTTGCCCTTGCCTTTGAGCGGGCCGCCGCAGAGGGCAGCGATTTCGACATGACGATGCCCGTGCGCACCCCCTCCGGCGAGCGGCGGATCGTGCGCACCGTCGGCCGCACCCGCACTGACGCAAGCGGGCGCAAGATCTACGGCATCACCCAGGACGTCACCACCCAGATGAACGCCGAGCGGCGTTTGTGGTGGGCGGCCAACCACGACCCTGTGACGAGCCTTCCCAACCGCCTGTTGTTCGAGGACAGGCTGGCGGTCGCCATGCGCAAGGCCAAGCGCGAGGAGCGCTCTTTCGCCCTCGTCCTCATCGAGGTGTCGGACTTTGCCCGCCTGACGGAGCGATCGGGCTACAACGTCACCGACAAGCACATGATGGAGGTGGCCGCACGCCTTGCCACCATCAGCCGGGAGAGTGACACCCTGGCGCGCGTGTCCATCAACGAGTTTGCCATTCTCCTCAACGATGTGAGCGACTGGACCTCCCTTGAGCCTGCGGTGACGCGGGTGATGGAAGAGTTCGACAGGATGCAAAAGGCCAATCCCGGTGGCAGCGGCATTGTGGTGAGTTGCGGTGTCGCCTTCTACCCCACCCACGCCGTCACGCCGGACGAGCTGGTGCGCGCTGCCGACATGGCCGCCGCCCAGGCCAAGCGCAAGCTGGACACCCCCGTGGTGGTGTTCGACCGCACCATTGCCGATGATGCCGCAAAGCGCCGCGAAACCATCCTCGATCGCGCCCGCGACAGCCTGGCACGGCGCGAGTTCGTGCCCTTCTACCAGCCCCAGGTGGACATTGAGACCAACGAGGTGGTGGGCGTTGAGGCGCTGGTGCGCTGGCAGACGCCCGACATGCTGTTGGACGCGAAGGACTTCACCTACGCCCTTGATGATCACGAGATCGGCAGCCGCGTCGGCCGCGCCGTGCTTGATGCCGTCATCGAAGATGTGGCCAAGCTGAGGGACGTGGCGCGCCGCCCGTTTCGCGTGTCCATCAACGCCTCGCGCACAGAGGTCCTGCGCAACGATTTTTTGGACACATTCTTAGAGCGCACCCGCTCAGGCAACCTGCAGCCGAACGACTTCATCATCGAGATCACCGAGGATGTCATCATCGGCGTTGACGACCAGACACTGCACGACAAAGTGTCCTATCTCGCCTCCAACGGGGTGGAGTTCTCGCTGGATGATTTCGGTACGGGCTACGCCTCGCTGATCCACATCACCAGCTTTCCCATCAAAGAAATCAAAATCGACAAGCAGTTCATCTTCGGCATCGAGACCGACCGCAGGAAGCGCGCCATCGTGCGCGGGATCATCCAGATCGCCCAGTCCATGGGCCTGCACGTGATCGCTGAAGGGGTGGAAACTGCTGAACAGGAGGATGCGTTGCGCGAGATCGGCTGCCGGTATGCCCAAGGGTACTTGTATTCCTTCCCCGTGCCCTTTGCTCAATTTGCCGACATGCTGGAGCGGCGGTGATGGACGAGCGCGGGCTTCATCGACGCGAGGCCAATTTTCAGCCTCTGACGCCGCTCACCTTCCTGTCGCGCACTGCATCGGTCTTTCCCGACGCGAAGGCCTGGGTGCATGGCAGCCACAGTGCCACCTGGTCCGAAGTGGACGTGCGCGCCCGCCGCCTTGCCGCAGCGCTCCTTGCCCGCGGCATCCAAAAGGGCGATGTTGTGGGCATCTTGTCCCCCAACACGCCGGCCTTCGTTGAGGCCAATTTCGGTGTGCCGATGACGGGCGCCGTGCTGTTGACGCTCAACACGCGCCTTGATGCCGACACGCTGCGCTACTGCCTTGAGCACGCCGAGGCAAAGATCGTCATCGTGGACTGCGAGTTGTCCGAGACCCTTGCCGCGGCTCTTCAAGGCTCTGATCTCAACCCCTTCGTGGTGAGGGTGGACGATGTTCTTGCCCGCCCAGGCGGCCCTGCGGATGTGGAGTACGAGGCCTTTCTCGCCGACGCGCCTGCCTCGCCGAAAATGCCGGAGGATGAATGGGATTCCTTCTCCCTCAGCTACACCTCCGGCACCACGGGGCGACCCAAAGGGGTGGTCTACTCCCACCGCGGGGTGGCGACGACCGCCATTTCCAACGCGCTCGACTGGGCACTGCCCCACTTCCCGGTCTATCTTTGGACGCTGCCCATGTTCCACTGCAATGGCTGGTGTTTCCCCTACACGGTGGCGATGACCGCCGGCACCAATGTGTGCCTTCGTGCCGTCACGCCCGATGCCATTGTCGCCGCCTTCAAAGACCATGGGGTCACGCACTTTTGCGGCGCGCCCATCATCATGCAGATGGCCATCGACGGGGCGAACAAGACAGGCTTTACCGCCAGCCGTCCCATCAAGATGATGACGGCGGCAGCACCTCCGCCCGCCGCGGTTATCGCCCGGCTGGAGGCCATCGGCATTGACGTCACCCACGTCTACGGCCTCACGGAGACCTACGGCCCCTGTGTGGTGTCAGCCTGGAAGCCTGAGTGGGACGGCGCCAACACCGAAGAGCGCGCGCGCCTCAAAGCCCGCCAAGGCGTGCCCTACACCCTCCAGGCGACGCTGTCGGTGCGCCACCCCGAAACGATGGACGCGGTGGCCGATACGGGCGAAGACATCGGCGAAATCATGATCGGCGGCAACATCGTCATGAAGGGCTACCTGAAGGACGAGGCGGCCACCGACGCTGCCTTCAGGGGCGGGCTGTTTCACTCAGGCGACCTCGCCGTGCGCCACGCCGACCGCTACGTGGAAATCAAAGACCGCTCCAAGGACATCATCATCTCAGGGGGCGAGAACATCTCCTCCATCGAGGTGGAGAATGCCCTTTACGCCCACCCCAAGGTGGCGGGGGCTGCCGTCGTTGCCATGCCCCATGAAAAGTGGGGGGAGACCCCTTGCGCCTTCATCGAGCTGATAGACGGCGAGGCGGTGGAGGAGGAGGAGTTGATCGCCTGGTGCCGTGAGCGGATCGCCCACTACAAGGCCCCGCGCAAGGTGGTGTTCGAGCCCTTGCCGAAGACCTCCACCGGCAAGGTGCAAAAGTTCGCGCTACGCCAACGGGCCGTTTCCCTTGCCGAGAAGAGTTGATCGGCCGAACCCAGTCTGAACCCTTCCCAAGCGTTGCCAAAGCCTTGCCCCGCGCAAGGATGAACCGGTGCGCGCATTGACCTTCTGCGCCTATCACTCCATAAAGGCATAAAGAAATCTTTATATCCTTTTGGGGGATGGCTTGCTGGCGTCCGACACACTGCAGCATGAGGAGTTGGTGCTGGCGCTGAGGGCAGCTGGCGAGAGCACGCGGCTGCGCATTCTGGCGCTGCTGTCTGACGCCGATCTGACGGTGAAGGACCTCACCTCCATCCTCGGCCAAAGTCAGCCGCGCATCTCACGCCACTTGAAACTCCTGGCAGAAGCGGGGCTCGTCACGCGCTCCAGCGAAGGGGCGTGGGCGTTTTACCGCCTAGCTGAGGACGCGCGCGGCATCAGGCTCGGCGATATCATCCTATCCCAACTGGACCAGGCCGACCCCATCCACGCCCGCGACCGCGAGCGACGCACCGCCACCCGCAAAGCCAATGCCGAGGCCGCTGCCGCCTACTTTGCCGCCAACGCCGATGTGTGGGACCGCATCCGCTCCCTCCACGCCCCCGAAACGGATGTGGAGGAGGAAATCCGCGGGCTTTTGGCCCGCCGCCCCTTCCACACACTCCTTGATGTGGGCACAGGCACTGGCCGCATGCTCGAGCTTTTGTCCGACCGCTACCAGCGCGCCGTCGGGGTGGATTCAAGCGCTGCCATGCTTGCCGTCGCCCGCGCCAACTTGGATGCAGCCGGGATCAACCACGCAAGGCTCGCGCAAGGCGACATCTATGCATTGTCCATGCCGCGCGACAGTTTCGACGTGGTGCTGATCCACCAGGTGCTCCACTACCTGGACGATCCTGCCCGGGCCATCGGCGAGGCCGCACGCCTCCTGCGCCCCAAGGGACGCATGCTCGTGGTGGACTTTGCCCCCCACGACCTTGAGACGCTGCGGGTGGATGCGCAGCACCGCCGCCTTGGCATCGGCCGGGGCGAGATGACCGATTGGCTGCGTGCGGCCAACCTCGACACCGTGGACGTGCGCGAACTGAAGGGGACGGACAAGGAGCTGACCGTAACCCTTTGGCTCGCCGAAGACGGCCGTTTCGTCTCAGACGACATCAGAACGAAGGATGGAGCCCTCGCATGACGCAAGACGCCGCCCAAACCGGCGCCACAGGCGCGCCAAAGGTCTCGTTCGAGTTCTTCCCGCCAAAGTCGGAGGCGATGGAAAAGACCCTGTGGTCCTCCATCACCAAACTGGCGCCCTTGGGGCCGAGTTTTGTCTCCGTCACCTATGGCGCGGGCGGGTCCACGCGCGAGCGCACCCACAGGACGGTCAAGCGCATCGTCGATGAGACGGCGCTGAGGCCTGCAGCGCACCTGACCTGTGTTGCGGCCTCACGCGCCGAGGTGGACGAGGTGATCGGCGATTATTGGGATGCCGGCGTGCGCCACATCGTGGCCCTTCGCGGCGATGCGCCCGAGGGCCCCGGCACCCCCTACACGCCCCATCCCGATGGGTACGAGAACGCCATCGACCTTGTGGCCGGCATCAAGGCCATCGCCCCGTTCGAGGTGTCGGTGGGCGCCTACCCCGAGTGTCATCCTGACAGCGCCAATTGGGACGCTGACCTCGACAACCTTGCCAGGAAAGCGGATGCCGGCGCCGACAGGGCCATCACCCAGTTCTTCTTCGACAATGACCTGTTCGATGCCTATCGCGAACGCGTGGCCAAGCGGGGCATCACCCTGCCTTTGGTGCCAGGGCTGATCGCCATCCACTCCTTCGCGCAGGTGAGCCGCTTTGCCGGCATGTGCGGTGCCACCATTCCGGACGTCATCGCCCAACGCTTTGAAGGCCTTGAGGACGATGTGGAAACGCGCAAACTTGTCGCCGCCGCCGTCGCGGCCGAACAGGTGTTCGACCTGCAAAAGCGCGGCGTCGACCAATTCCACTTCTACACCATGAACCGGGCCGACCTTGTCTACGCGCTGTGCCACATGATTGGCCTTCGCGCGGAGACCGACGTTGCGGCGGCGGCTTGACGGCCCTTGCCCGCACCCTTTCTGACGGAGGCGCTTGTGTCCCACCCCATCGTTGAAGAAGCGCAGCGCCGCATCCTCGTCATGGACGGTGCCATGGGCACCATGATCCAGGCCGAACGCTTCGATGAGGCCGCCTTCCTTGGCAAAGGGTCAGGTCACGCCTGTGCCATCCACTCCGACCATCCTCAGGCCGGCAACAACGACCTTTTGATCCTGACCCAGCCTGAGACCATCGGCAGGATCCATAAGGAGTATTTGCTGGCGGGCGCTGACATTGTCGCCACCAACACCTTCTCCTCCACCTCCATCGCTCAAGCCGATTATGGGATGGAGAGCCGGGTCCATGATCTCAATGTCGAGGGTGCGCGCCTTGCCCGCGAGGCGGCCGATGCCGTGACGGCGCTGCAGCCTGACCGACCGCGCTATGTGGCAGGCGCCATCGGCCCCACCAACCGGACCCTTTCCATCTCGCCCGACGTGAACGATCCTGCCTTCCGCGCCGTCTCGTTCCAGCAGATGGCGCAAGCCTATGGCGAGGCGGCGAAGGGTCTGGTGGAAGGGGGTGTCGACTTCCTTCTGATCGAAACCATTTTCGACACGCTCAATGCAAAGGCTGCGATCTTTGCCATCGAGGGCCTCTTCCAGGCCGGGCTGAAGCGCGTGCCTTTGATGATTTCAGGCACCATCACCGACAGGTCCGGCCGCACCCTTTCAGGCCAGACCCCGACGGCCTTCTGGGTCTCCGTCAAGCATGCCCGACCTTTGAGCGTCGGCCTCAACTGTGCGCTGGGCGCTGAGGAAATGCGTGCCCACGTGGAAGAAATCGCCCGCATTGCCGACACGCTCACCTGTGTCTACCCCAACGCGGGCCTTCCCAACGAAATGGGCGAGTACGACGAAAGCCCCGCCTATATGGCCGAGCAGCTTGAGGGTTTTGCTGAGGCGGGCCTTCTCAACATTGTCGGCGGCTGCTGCGGGACGACGCCCGAGCACATCGAAGCGATCCGCGAGGCGGTGGACAGGCATCCCCCCCGCACGGTCCCCGCGCCCACCACCTTCATGCAGTTGTCGGGGCTGGAGCCGTTCACGCTGACGCCCGAGATTCCGTTCGTGAATGTGGGCGAGCGCACGAACGTCACCGGATCGGCCCGCTTTCGCAAACTGATCAGAGAGGGTGATTACGCCACCGCCCTTGAGGTTGCGCGCGACCAGGTGGAGAACGGTGCGCAGATCATCGACGTCAACATGGATGAGGGGCTCTTGGATTCCGAAGAGGCGATGGCCCTCTTCCTGAAGCTCGTCGCCTCCGAGCCTGACATTGCCCGCGTCCCCGTCATGGTGGATTCTTCCAAGTGGGACGTGATCGAGGCGGGCCTTCAACAGGTCCAGGGCAAGGCGGTGGTGAATTCCATTTCCTTGAAAGAAGGCGAAGCCCCGTTCCTTGAGCAGGCCGCCCTGGTGCGCCGCTATGGGGCCGCCGTCGTGGTCATGGCGTTTGACGAAGCCGGCCAGGCCGATACGTTTGAACGCAAGACCGAGATTTGCGCGCGTTCCTACAAGCTCCTCACCGAGGTGGCGGGGATTCTTCCCGAAGACATCATTTTCGACCCCAACATCTTCGCCGTCGCGACGGGGATTGAGGAGCATGACGGTTACGGCATTGCCTTCATCGAGGCGACCCGCTGGATTCGCGAAAACCTGAAGGGCGCCCACGTCTCTGGCGGCGTCTCCAACCTGTCCTTCTCCTTCCGCGGGAACGAGAGGGTGCGCGAGGCCATGCACTCCGTCTTCCTCTATCACGCCATCAAGGCGGGGATGGATATGGGGATCGTCAATGCCGGCCAGCTTGCCGTCTACGACGACCTTGAGGCCGAGCTGCGCGAGTTGTGCGAGGACGTTGTCCTCAACCGCCGGTCCGACGCCACCGAGCGCCTTCTGGAGGCGGCTGAACGCTGGAAGGGCGGCGAGGGCCAAAAACGCGTCGCCGACCTCTCCTGGCGCGAAAACGATGTGTCGGAGCGGTTGAAGCACGCCCTCGTCCACGGCATCACCGAGTTCATCGACGACGATGTTGAGGAGGCTCGCCAGGCCGCTTCACGCCCGCTCGATGTCATCGAAGGGCCTTTGATGGCCGGCATGAACGTGGTCGGCGACCTCTTCGGCGCCGGCAAGATGTTCCTGCCCCAGGTGGTGAAGTCCGCCCGCGTGATGAAGCGCGCCGTTGCCTACCTGCTCCCTTACATGGAGGCGGAGAAGGAGGGCAACACACGCTCCAACGCAGGCAAAATCCTGCTCGCCACCGTCAAAGGTGACGTCCACGACATCGGCAAGAACATCGTCGGCGTGGTCCTTCAGTGCAACAATTTCGAGGTGATCGACCTTGGCGTGATGGTGCCGGCCGCCAAGATTTTGGAGACGGCGAAGGCGGAAGAGGTGGACATCATCGGCCTCTCGGGCCTCATCACCCCGTCCCTTGACGAGATGTGCCATGTGGCCGCGCAAATGGAGCGGGACGGGTTTGACGTGCCTCTCCTCATCGGCGGCGCCACCACCTCCAAGGTGCACACGGCGGTCAAGATCCACCCCAACTATGACCGTGGCCAGGCGGTCTACGTGACCGATGCTTCCCGCGCCGTCGGCGTTTGCTCCAAGCTCCTGGGCGATCGGGAGACCTTCGTGGGCGCCGTGCGGGACGAGTATAAGTCCGTCGCCGCCTCCTACCTGCGCGGCCAGAGCGAGAAGAAGCGCCTGTCCATCGCCAACGCCCGCGCCCGCCGCTTTGATGTGGACTGGGCGAATTACACGCCCCCGGCGCCGGCCTTCACGGGGCTGAAGTCGCTTGAGGTGCCGCTCGAAACACTGGTCCCGTTCATCGACTGGACGCCGTTCTTTTCGGCATGGGAGATCAAAGGCACCTACCCGCGCGTCCTGGACGATCCGCGGGTAGGGGAGGCAGCACGCGCCCTTTTTGCCGATGCCGAAGCGATGCTGAAAGAGATGGTGGCCGACAAATGGCTGACGGCCAAAGGCGTCATCGGCCTGTGGCCCGCCCAGGCAGACGGGGATGACATCATCGTTTACGGCGAGGATGGCAGCGAGACGGCGCGCCTTCACACCCTGCGTCAGCAAATCGCCCGCAACGGCGAGCGTGCCAACGTGGCCCTGTCCGACTTCATCGCCCCGTTGGGAACGGCGCCGGACCATATCGGCGGCTTTTGCGTCACCGCGGGGATTGGCGAGGAAACCCTGTCGGCGCGGTTCGATGCGGCGGGCGATGACTACGGCAAAATCCTCTCCCAATCCCTTGCGGACCGTTTGGCGGAGGCCTTTGCAGAGTACGCCCACGCACAGGTGCGGCGGGAATTCTGGGGTTATGTGCCTGATGAAACTTTCGGCCCCAAGGAGCTGATTGCAGAGGTTTATCAAGGTATCCGGCCGGCGCCAGGCTACCCCGCACAGCCTGACCATACCGAAAAGCGCACCCTCTTTTCCCTCCTCGACGCACCCACTCACACAGGGGTGAAGCTGACGGAAAGCTGCGCCATGTGGCCGGCCTCATCCGTCTCTGGCCTTTACTTCAGCCATCCGGATAGTTTCTATTTCGGTGTTGGGAAAATCGAGCGCGACCAGGTGAAAGACTATGCGGCGCGCAAGGGCTGGTCGTTGGAAGAGGCGGAGCGGTGGCTCGCGCCTATCCTGAACTACCAGCCTGCGCCGCTCTTGAAGGCAGCCTGAGCCCGCGCGCAAAACTTAAGGCGAGGTGATATGAGGGCTTTGTTTGTCGGGCTGGCGTTGGCAGCCGTCGGGATCACCGGGGCACAGGCCCAATCCTCCTGCGGCGCCTACGATTTTGCAGGGCCCTATAGCGAGGCCTTCCTCGCAGGCGAGCCTTTTGCGGGCGCGGGCCAGGCGGCCGAGACCATCCTCACCATGGCCGACGGCGCCTGCCACCAGGACAAGGTGATTGCAGCGCTCCAGCCCACTCTCGGCCCGGTGGTGGGCTACAAGGCCGCCGCCACGTCCGAAGGCGCGCAAAAACAGCTCAGCCTCGATGGCCCCGTCCTTGGCGTCCTTCTGGCAGAGATGCTGCGACAGGACGGCGTTACCGTGGAAATTGATGAGGGTGCGCGCCTGATCTTCGAGCTCGACCTTCTGGCGCGGGTGGGTGATGCCTCCATCAACGAGGCACAGACGCGCGAAGAGGTGCTTGCCTCCCTCGACGCTTTCATCCCCTTCGTGGAGTTGGGCGACCTGATGGTGCCCAAGGGCGCTGCCATCACCGGGCCGCTGCTTCAGGCCATGAACGCTGGCGCCCGGCTTGGCGTTGTGGGCACCCCGGTTACGACCGAGGGGTTGACCGCTGCCTCCATAGGCGAAGCGTCGGGCACTCTGACACGGGATCTGACGGTGGTGGCCGAAGCCCCTGTCACGGCACTCCTCGGCCATCCCCTGGATGCGGTGTTGTGGGTCAGGGACGCTGCCAACGCCCGCGGCATGGCGCTCAAGGTGGGCGACGTGTTGAGTCTTGGCTCGCTGGGCCGGTTCGAGCTTGCAGCGCCAGGGGCGATCGCCGCCACCTATAGCGGTCTCGGCCCCAGCGAAGAGATCGTGACGCTGACCCTCAAGTAGTCCGAGCGACCGTGTCGTCGGACCCGAGAAGCTTGGCGAGATCGCGCAACAATCGCGCGATCCCCTGGATTGCCAGCAAAATACAAAAGGCCGGGATCAGCGACTTCAAAAGGAACGATGCGGGAATGCCGCCGACGGAAATGGGCCCTTCCAGGATGGACCACGACCGCGTGACTGTCGGCCACGACCAGTAAAGCAGAAGTGCCAAGGCTGGCAGCAGGAACACCAACGAGCCCAAGACATCCACCACTGCCTGGCCCCGTCGACCAAGCGCGCCGTAGATGATGTCCACCCGCACATGGGCGTCCACAAGATAGGCGTAACCCGCGCCTAGCATGAAAAGGGCCGCGTGCAGGTAAAGGACGCTCTCGTTCAGGGCAATGTCCGACACGCCGAAGATGTGCCTGGCAAGGACGATGGTGAACTGCACCAACACCATCGCCACTGCCGCCCAGGCGACCACGGTGCCGACGGCCCGGTTCACCCAATCGAGCCGGGCCGCAAGCTGTGTCATTTGGGGTAGGTGTAGGAGAGCTGCCGCGCGTTGAGTTCGCCGCTTTCCGAGTAGGGCTGATAGCTCGTCATCAAATCGCGGTAGCTAAGGAAGCTTTCGGTGATGCGCACCACAAGCTCATCGTCGTTCTGGCGGAGCTCATCCAAGACTTCCCCGGCAGCGTTGCCCATGGCGATGATCACATCGTCAGGCAGCTTCTTGGTGACGACGCCTTCGTTGGCCACCAATTGACGCAAGGCTTCGGCGTGCTTTGTGGTGTATTCGGTCCACACAGGATTGTAGAGGCTCTCGGCGGCAAACGCGACGGCCTGCTTCAGATCGTCGGGGAGATTGTTGAAGACCTCAAGGTTGATTCCGCACTCTTCCGCAGAAGAGGGTTCGCCGACGCCTGGCCAATAGTAGTTCTTGGCCACTTGGTAAAAGCCGAGCGCGGAATCCGTCCAGGGGCCGATGAATTCGCCAGCATCCAGCGCGCCTGACTGGAGCGCCTGGAACATGTCGCGCCCACCCATGGACTGGACGGCCATGCCGAGCTTGGTGGCCATTTCTGCCGCAAGGCCCGCGGTGCGGAAGCGAAGGCCCTTGAGGTCGTCGACACTGTTGATGTCGTTGCGGAACCAGCCGGCCCACTGGGGACCTGAGTTGCCGCAAAGATAAGGCTTCAGGTTGAAGCGGGCGTACATCTCATCGTAAAGCGCCTGGCCGCCGCCGTGGTTCAGCCAGCCGAATTGCTCGGCCGCCAACAGGCCGAAGGGCTGGGAGCCGAACAGCAAGATCCCTTTGGACTTGGAGCCCCAGTAGGCCGGCACAGCGTGGTAGATTTCCGCCGTCCCCTCCGACACGGCGTCGAACACGCCGCGCCCTGGCACCAGTTCGCCGGCGGCATAAAGGTCCACCTTGATGCGCCCGCCCGACAGCGCTGTGATCCTGTCGGCCAGCATCTGTGCAGCAACGCCAGGGCCGGGGAGGTTTTTTGGCCAGGCGGTGACCATCTTCCAGGTCATGGTGTCTTGGGCGATGGCCGGTGCGGCAAGGGTGGTTGTGGCCACGGCAGCAGCGCCGCCGCCCAGGAGTGCCGTACGGCGGGAAATGTTCGTCATGCTCGACCCCGTTGTTCTTGTGGGGCAGAGGTTGCCCCAGTCCCGGGGGCGTTGCAATTGCCGCGCCACCGGCCAGGCAGATCTCTGACCCCAAAAGAACCGCCTCACCAGCCAAGCGCTGGTGTGGACCCAAATCCCTCAGGCGGCAGCGCCAGGCGACTGGGCGTTCTTTGCCCTTTCGATGGACTCCATGAACTTTTTCTTGGCCTCGGCTTCGTCGCCCCAGCCCACGATCTTCACCCATTTGCCGGGCTCAAGATCCTTGTAGTGATGAAAGAAGTGCTCGATCTGCTGCAACGTGATGGAGGGCATGTCGCTGTAGGTGCGCACTTTCTCGTAGCGCAGCGTCAGGTGACCGGACGGGACGGCGAGAATTTTTTCGTCTTGCCCGCTCTCATCTTCCATCTGGAGGACGCCGATGGGGCGCGCGTTCATGACGGCGCCCGGGAAAATGGGGCGGGTGGAGGCGATCATCACGTCGATGGGGTCGCCATCATCGGACAATGTGTGCGGGACGAAGCCGTAGTTGGCCGGGTAGCGCATGGGGGTGTACAAGAACCGGTCCACCCACAGCGCGCCCGAGGCCTTGTCCATTTCGTACTTGATGGGCTCGCCACCGACGGGCACCTCGATGATGACGTTAAAATCTTCGGGCGGGTTGTTGCCGATGGGGATGGCGTCGATGCGCATCTTGGTCTCTCCGCTTGCGATCCGCCGCCGATCCGCGGCAGCGCATGGGTGTGAACTGGCTCACCGTGCAATTTTCGCAAGTGTTCGCACAAGGCCGCATGATGTCCTACAGCGCGATCCGCTCGATCGGCTCCAGACTGAGACGATCGTCCTTTAGCCGTTGTCGAGGCCCAGAAAACGCCGCGCGACGGTGCTCTTGATCAACGCCTTGTCTGCGGCGGAGAGGTTGGTGGCGTCTAAGGTCCCAACAGGATCAGGATCGCTCATGTCGAAAGGATAGTCGGAGCCGAGCATCACCCTGTCGGCGCCCACAAGACCCACCAGCGTTTCGATGTGGTCCGGCCGGAACACGCAGGTGTCGTAGTAAAACCGCGGCAGATAGGTGGACGGAGCGGCGGGCAGAAGGCGGTTCACCTCAGGCCGCGCCTTCCAGGCATGGTCGAGCCTGCCGATGTAGAACGGCGCATATCCTCCGCCGTGGGCAATGTAGACGCGCAAGTTGGGGTGGCGGTCCATGACGCCGCCGAAGATGAGGTGCTGGAAGGCAATCACCTCCTCCAATGGCTGCGCGACGGAGTTGATCATGAAGTAGGGGGACAGCCGCTCGCCGTGGGAAAAGCCGAGGGGGTGGATCATCAGGCCAAGGCCATGGCTCTCAAGCGCGGCGTAAACGGGGTTCAGCGAGGAGTCCGAAAGCTCCCGCTCAAGGCAGCGGGAATCGATCTGAAAGGCGCGGATCCCGAGGGACTTGCCGCGGGCAATCTCCTCCAACGAGGCGTCCGTGTCGGTGAGGGGGAGGGTGCCGATCGCCGCCATGGTGTCGGGCGACTGTGCCACGAGGGCGGCCACATGGTCATTTTGCATGCGGCTGATTTCGGCGAGCAGCGCCGGCGCGGCCCAATAGTGCTGTTGGCCAGGCGCGGTGGCGACGGCCTGAAAGTCAATTCCCGCTGCCGCCATATCGGCGCGCCGGCGGTCTAGGCTGTTGAACTTGATGGCAAGGTCAGGCTTGACCTCGTTTTCCCGCGCGCGGCTTTCGGGTGACATATCGCGCTGGTAGGGCACGCTGTCAGGGCCGATGGCATCGGCCACCTTCCCCACCACGCCGGGGCACAAGGTGTGGGTGTGAATGTCGATGATCATGCTGCCGCTCCCTTCGCCTCACCAAGGTCTAGCGCTATGATCTCCTCGCTGGTGAGGGTGAAGCCGAACGCCGTCGACAGGATTCTTAGCGCCGCCTCGTGCAGCTCAGGCCCGTCCATTGTATCCACACAGTCCTTGGCGACGATGACGGCGTAGTCGCGCACATTGGCGGCCGTTGCCGTGGCAAGGACGCAGGAGTTGGTGTTCACCCCCGTCAATATGACGGTGTTGATGCCGTGGGCGCTGAGGTGAAAGTCAAGATCGGTGCCGAGGAAGCAGTCGTAACGCTTCTTCACATCCACCACAGCGTCAGAGGGGTCCTGAAGCTTGGGGATGACCGTGCAGCCCGGCATGCCGTCGATGTTGTGGCGCAGCACGTTCTTGCGCGTGGCGTTGGGGTCTTCGGCGCGGGTGCGCCAGAACGGGTTGGCGCGGATTTCTTGGACGTCGCGATAGCGGGTGACGATGTGCACCACGGGAATGCTGCGCGACCGGCACCAGGTCATCAGACGGTGGTTGGCGTCGATGACCCTTTCCGCCACCTCGGCGGCGACAGGCATGGTTGCCACCTCAGGGTCCAGATGGCCGCGGTGGCAATCGATGGCGATGAGGGCGGCGCGGGGGTGGTCGACACCAAGGTTCATGGGGGCCTCTCCTTGCGTTGAGGACTGACGGGCGGGTCAGATCAAGGGGGACCAGCCGGTTTTCAAAAGGGCGCGCTGGTCGATGCCGAACACGTCCGCCAGCCAGTCATTCAAAAGTTCCTGGCCGAGGGTGGGGTTGTCGTGCTGGCAGTGCTCTGCGCCTGTCTCGATGGGCTCGACAATGCGCAAGGTGGCATTCACGCCCTTGTCGCGCGCGTAATCGTACGTGTCGCGCGCGGCTTTGACGGTGAGGACATCGTGCCCGCCGTGCAGCACCAGATAAGGGCACGTCATGTGTTCCAGATGGCCGTCGAGGGTGAAGGGGAGGGCAAGCTCCATCGCCTCTTTCATGGACTTGGCGCCCATCACCCAGCGGATGTGCATGGCAAGGCCGAAATCATCGTCCTTGTCGCCCCAAAGGTCGTGCACGGACCAGATCGCGCCGTGGGAGATGGTGGCGGCAAGGCGCTTCTCATAGCATCCCGCACGCGCTGCGTAGTAGCCGCCCATGGAGGAGCCGCAGCAGGCGATGCGGCTGGTGTCCACATCGCTGCGCTTTTCAAGCCAGTCGATGCACGCGCCCACAGGCACTTCGGTGTCGTAGCGGGCGGTGAGGCCATGGCGTCGCAGCGTGCCGCCTTGGCCCGGAAGGTCCACCATCAGGACCGAGATGCCGCGCTGCAAGGCGCCGTGGGCCTGCATGAACCACATCTCGTCCTTGATGGAATCAAGCCCGCCAAAGCAGATGAGAACGGGCAGCGTGTCGCCAGGAAACGGCGCGCGCACGAAGTAGCCGCACATGGGTTTGCCAGGCTCATAGGGAATGTCCACCACCTCGCCAGGCGGGTTGAGGTGGGCGAGGAAGCGGTGGCTTGAGGCTTCCATCTTCTCAAAGGTCGGCAGGCGGACGGGGTCGTCGGGCTCAAGGTGAAACTCGGCCTGGCGATAGTAGTCCGCCGCGCGCAGGAAGCAGTTCATGGCGGTGCGGATGTGGCCGGCCTTCTCTTCCTCTTCGCCGCGGGCAAAGTTGCGCTCGGCAATCTCAAGCCATTCGCGGTGCCAACTGTCCTTGTCGCCGGGGATCATGCGCGAGGCGGCCATGAACACTTCCGACACCGCGCCGCCGCCTTCCTGGGTTTCGCCGAGGCCGCGGCGGAACTGGTAGGACAGCCAAGGGTGATCGGGCCAGTGGTGCCACCCCATGGGCTGATAGTGGGCGTTAGGGTTGTCGGAGGCGATGTCGATGGCGTTTTCGGGCAGCGGTTCGGCCATGAGGGTCCTCAAAGTGTGGGGCGTCAGGCGCGGGCGGCGTCGGTGGTCATGAACCAGTCGTAGATCTGCTCACCGGTCCAGAAGGCAACGCCGGGGCGCGCGGCCATCTCGGCGAAGATTTCCTCAAAATAGCGGATCCTGTGGGGCACACCGCTGATGTAAGGGTGGACGGCGACGGAGATGAATTTGGCCCTGTGCTCGCCCTCAGCGTAAAGCCGGTCGAACTGATCCATCACGCGGCGCTTGAAATACTCCGACTCGTGGTGCTGGACGATCATCATGGGGATGTCGTTCAGCTCAACCGTGTAAGGAACGGTGATGAGCGGGCCGTTATCGGTCTCCACGCGGCACGGCTCGTCATCGAAAACGAAATCGCCGCAATATTTGATGCCGTGCTTGGTGAGGATCTCGGGCGTGTCGTAGGTCTGCGTCAGGCCAGGGCCGAGCCAGCCGACAGGGCGTTTGCCCGTAAAACGTTCACAGGTGTCCAGGGACAGGGCAATGGTCGCCTCCTGATCGTCCAGCTTGTGGGTGGGCATTTGGACGTAAGAGTGGCCCATGAATTCCCACCCCGCCTCGCGGGCCGCCGCGGCCACAGGCTCATAGGTCTCGCAGACACGGGCGTTGATGGACAGCGTCGGCGTGATGTTCAGCGCGTCGAGCGCCGCCTTCAGGCGCCAAAAGCCGACGCGCATTCCATACTCGTGCCAGGCCCAGTTAGGGACGTCGGGGGTCAACACCTGGCCTGTGGGGGCCGGCAGGATCTGGCGGGCCATGGGCCTTTCGATCTCCCACTCCTCAAGGTTCACGATGGGCCACACCACAATCTTGAGCCCGTCGGGCAGCTTGAGCGGCGGCCTGTCGACGATGGCGGAGTAGGGGATGCGCTCTCTGGGCGTTGTGTGGGTCACGGGCGGTGTCCTCGTGGCGGTGTCGTGATCGGTGCGGCCCACTCCCTTGCCTGAAAGGCGGGCAACGGCACCCCATATGGTGCACACGGTTCAACTTGTCTTTCCTATCTATCAATTTTCGCGAGAGCCATGTAAAGCCGAACAGGCGAATAGCGGCAGGAGTGGCGATGGACGCTAAGGCCGAACGCGGCGAGGACAGCGTGGACGAGGCGGGTCTCGGCGCGCGCCTGCGGGAAATCCGTAAGTTGAACGGGCTACGCCTTAAGGATGTAGCGGCCGGCGCAAAGTGTTCTGAGAGCCTGCTGTCGAAGATTGAGAATGGCGCTGTCAGTCCCTCCATCAACACATTGCACCGTGTGGCGCGCGCGCTTGGCACCACCATTGGCGAACTCTTTGCCGAGCCCGACCACGGCGCCCCGTTTGTCTTAAAGCGCGGCAAGCGGCCCACATTGGTGCGCCATCCCCTGCGCGGGGGCGACGGGATCACCCTTGAAAGCCTGACACCGTTCGAAATCGGCGGCCTCCTGCAAGCGCAAATCCACGCCCTTGAGCCTGGTGGCGCCAGCGATGGACAGATCCAGCACGAGGGGGAAGAGCTGGGCTACGTCCTTGAAGGCACGCTGGAGTTGACCGTTGACGGTCAGCGTGCCGTGTTGGGCCCGGGCGACTCTTTCTTCTTTGCCTCGCAGCGCCCTCACGGCTATCGCAATGGTGGCGACACGGTGTGCCGCGTCGTCTGGGTGAACTCCCCGCCAACCTATTGACCGCAGCCCGATCCAACCCGCGATCCCTTGACTTTGTTCAAGCGACTTTCAGTATAGGAAAGTGAGAGCCACAGAGTTGGAACGGGAATTGCTGGACAGCCCCGTCACCACACCGCATCGCCGGCGATAAACGGCGCAACAGTTGAGAGGATGGCAGCGATGAAAAAGTTCCTGGCCGCGTCATCGGCCCTTTGCCTCACCCTTGCCGCAGGGCTGACCATCCCTGTGACAGCGTCCGCCCAAACGGTCTTGAAGATCGCCCACGTCCTTCCTGCAGGCGACCCGCGCGATCTTGCTGCCCGTAAGATCGGCGAGATCCTGGCCGCCGACCCCACCTGCGAGATGGAAGTGCAGGTCTACCCTTCAGGCCAGCTCGGCATGTTCAAGGACATCAACGAAGGGGTCCAGTTCGGCTCCATCGAGATGAGCGTCATGCCCGCCTCCTACATCGTGGGGACCGAACCGCTGTTCGGCGTGTTCGACCTGCCGTTCTTCTGGCCGCAGGACGTTGACCACCTGTTGGAGCTCCACAAGGGCGAGGCGATGGAAAAGCTCGCCGCCTCCATGGACAAGCACAACATGGTACTCGTGGACGTCTGGCATACAGGCTACAAGCAGTGGACCGGCAACCGCCCCCTCAACACGCTCGACCAGTATGACGGGCTCGTCTCCCGCGTGATGCCCTCGCCCATCCTCGCCGAGCAGCAAAAGGCGCTTGGCCTGACGCCTGTCACCATGCCGTTCCCCGAAACCTACAGCGCCCTCCAGTCAGGCGCGGTGGATGCCCAGGAAAACCCCAACCCCACGTCCTGGAACATGAAGTTCCATGAGGTCCAGTCGCACCTGACGATGACCTATCACGGCAACCTCGACCAGGTGATCCTGGTCAACAAGCCCTGGTTCGAGGGTCTGTCCGAGGAGTGCCGCACCGCGCTGATGAAGGCGATGCCTGAGGCCAACAACGTGGCCCTGACGGAGACCATGAAGCAGGAAGAGCAGGCGATGGCCGACTTCAAGGAAGAGGGCCTGACCATCGTGGAAGTCTCCGATGAGGAGCGCAATGCTCTGCGCGAGGCGATCCTTCCCACGGTGCGCGCGTTCTACGTGGAGAACACGGGCGATGAAGGCAAAGCCATCATCGAAGCCTTTGAGGCGGAAATGGCTGGCCAATAGGCGGCCGGCCTAAGGCCCGCTACACGGCTCGGTCGCGCAGGCGATGGCCACCTTCATCGCCTTTGCGACGGGCGCACTTAGACTGCTGGACCGCACCGTTGCCGTCGCGGCCGGTGCGGCCCTGATGGTGGTCACCTTCACCATCTTCTTGAACGCCACAGGCCGTTACACCGCCGGGATCTCGTTTCTCGGCGGTGAGGAATTGGCCCGGCTCCTGACGGTGTGGATCACCTTCGTGGCCGCCTACGCCATGCTGCGTGCGGACAAACACGTCACCATCGACCTATTCTTGCGCATGGTGCCCGAGCCTGTGCAAAGGGCTTTTCGCGGCCTTGCCGCCTTCATCGGCCTTCTTGCCATGTCCTATTTGGCGGTGCGGGCCTACCAGCTCACCGCCTTCAGCTTCGGCACGGGGCAGATGGGTACGACGCTGAAGGTGCCGCGCGCGCTGTTCTTTCTGCCTGTTTTCGTGGGTGCGGTCCTGATGGCGCTCGCATTCCTGGACAAGCTGATCCGCGCCGTTACGGGCACCTTGCCGCCTCTGCCGGCGCTCATCCCGCCAGGTGCAGCCTCCCTCGACGCCGACGCTGAGACCGACGCACGCTGATGGCCATTCCCGTTCTCGTCGTCTCTGCCTTTGCGCTTCTTCTCATCGGCGCGCCCATCTTCCTGTCCATCATGGTGCCCACGTTCATCACGTTCGAGGCGTTTGCACCGCCGATCCCGCCCATGGTGCTGCCTCAGCGCATGGTGGACGGGGTCAACAAGTTCTCGCTGCTGGCCATCCCGCTCTTCATCTTTGCCGCCGACATTATCGCCCGCGGGCAGATCGGCGCACGGCTTGTGGCCATGGTGGAGAGCTATTGCGGGCATGTGCGCGGCGGGCTTGCCATTGCCACCATCATCGCCTGCGCCCTTTTCGGTGCCATGTCCGGGATTGGCCCGGCGGCCGTGGTCTCCATCGGCCCCATCGTGTTCCCTGCCCTCATCCGCCAGGGGTACACGCGGGGCTTTGCCGTGGGGCTCATCGTCACAAGTTCGACGCTTGCCATGCTGATCCCGCCAAGCGTCGCGATGATCCTTTATGCGCTCCAGACCAACACCTCCATTGGTGCGGTGTTCCTGGCAGGTATCGGCTCTGGCGCCGTATTTGCCGTGATGCTGTGCCTTTACGCCTACGTTTATGCACGCAGGCACAACATTGCCATCGACAGGCGCGCCCCCTGGCGGGAGCGGCTGAGGAAGACCAAAGAGGCCGCATTTGCTCTGGGCCTTCCGGTCATCATCCTTGGCGGCATTTATGGCGGGGCCTTCACACCCACCGAGGCGGCAGCCTTTGCCTGCGTCTACGCGATGATCGTTGAGGTGCTCATCTACCGGAAACTGTCGGTGATGGACCTTTTCAGGATCTCCTCCACCTCGGCGGGGACCATCGCCGTCCTGTTGATCCTGGTCGCGGCAGGCACGGCCCTCACCTATTATCTGACGCTGAGCCAGGTGCCCCAGCAGGTGACGCAGTCGCTGTCCGGCGCATCGTCGGTGGAAATTCTCCTCATCATCAATTTGTTGTTCTTGATTGCGGGAATGTTCGCCGACCCCAACTCGCTCATCATCGTGTTGACGCCGCTCATCTACCAGGCAGCGCTGGCGAGCGGGATCGATGCTGTCCACCTCGGCACGGTGATTGTGGCAAACGTTGCGCTGGGCATGGTCTCGCCCCCGTTCGGGCTCAACATCTTCATTGCCATCACCACCTTTCGCGTCTCCTACATTGAGGTGGTGCGCGCTGTGCTGCCGTTCATCGCCTTGATGCTCTTCGTGCTCGTCCTCATCACCTATATCCCGGCGATTTCGCTGTTCCTGCCGCGGCTAATCGGATGAGGGCGGCCCGCCTTTGACTGCCCCGTATCCGAAAGGCCGACCCGATGCTGCCCACCGAACGGATTGACTACAGCCCCATCACCGAGCGCCCGCGCCTGAGGCTGCCGGACGGCAAGCGCATGGTGGTGTGGATCATCGTCAACATCGAGGAGTGGGACCCCAAGGCGCCGATGCCGCGCACGGTGCTGACCCCGCCTGCGGGCGGCTCACCTTCGCCGGACATTCCCAACTGGGCCTGGCACGAATACGGCAACCGCGTCGGCTTCTGGCGCCTCCTGAAGATGTTCGACGCTCACGGCCTGCCAGGGGTCCTCGCCATCAACGGCACGGCCATGGACAGTTACCGCCCCATTGCCGAGGCAGCCCTTGCCCGCAAGTGGGAGTTCATCGGCCACGGCTACACCCAGAAGAATATGCAAAAGGTGGAGAACGAGGCCGAAGACATTGCAAAGACCACAGCGGCCATCAAGGCGCTGACAGGCAAAGCCCCGCGCGGCTGGCTCGGCCCCGGCCTGACCGAGACGTGGGAGACGCCCGACCTCCTCGTGGAAGCCGGCTACGACTATGTGTGCGACTGGGTGCTCGACGATGAGCCCGTGACGCTGAAGACCCGCGCCGGCCCCATCACCAACATCCCCTACACGCAAGAGTGCAACGACGTTGCGATGATGCTGATCCAGCACCACACAGCATCAGAATACTTCAAGCGCGCGTCAGACCAGTTCGACCAGCTTTATGCCGACAGTGAAGACAGCGCGCGGGTGATGGCGCTGGTCATCCACCCCTACATCATGGGCGCCCCCCACCGCGCCCGATACGTGAACGACATCTTCGCCAAGATTGCCGCCCACGATGATGTGGCCGTGTGGACGGGGGAACAGATCCTCGACTGGTATCAGACCCAGCGGGCCTGACTTACCAACCGCCAGGCAGGTCTTTCCTGTGGGGCATGTCGGCCCCGCGCCGGGTGCAGGTGATGGCCGCCGCGGCAACCGCAAACCGCAAAATGTCGCCGGCAGCCGCCTCACCGAGGGAGGCGAGAGCACCTTTGTCCAACAAATTGCGTTCAGAAAGGCCGGTGATGAGGCCGGCCAGGAACGTGTCGCCCGCCGCCACAGTGTCCACCACGGTTACTTGAGGGGCCGCCGTCTCCACCGAACCGCCCGGCCAGTGGAGGGAGGCGCCCTTGCCCCCTTCGGTGATGGCGACCACGCCTGTGCCCGTGCCGAACCAGCGGGCGGCAATGTCTTGCGGCGTGGTGCCTGGGTAAAGGGCGGCAAGATCCTCCTCGCTCATCTTGATGATGTGCGCGTTTGCGGCGAACCGCTCCACCCTGTCCCGCCACACATCCATGTCGGGCACGACGGTGGTGCGAATGTTGGGGTCGAGCACGATGACGGGGGAGGCAGAGGCGGCCCGTTCGCAAAGGGTGAGGAAAGTATCGCCCGTCGGCTTGGTGAGGATGGAGAAGCAGCCGAACACCAGTGCGTCCACACCGTCCAGCGACGGCAGATCCCCAACCTCCACCTGACGGTCCGCAGCGCCTTCGCCATAAAACGTGTAGCGGGCGCCGCCATCGCCTGAAAGCGACACGATGGCGAGCGTGGTGGGCGCGTCCTTGCGCACAAGGCGGGAGGTATCCACACCCTCGGCGGCCAGAAAGTCGCGCAACTTGTCGCCAAGAAGGTCGTTCGCGATCCCCGTCAGGAGGGCAGCGGGCTGGCCAAGGCGTGCCAATCCGACAGCGGCGTTGAGGGCCGAACCGCCGATGCGTGCATCAAGACCGAAGTGGCTGGCGCTCTCCTCGGTAACGAAGCAATCGTAGAGCGCTTCGCCGCAGACAAGAACGCTCACCGTTCGCCCGCAAGAAGGGTTTTGGCGGGGACGTCCTCCTCGATTGAAGGGAAGCGGGGGAGGGGCTCAGCGAACACATTGTCGGTGGCATCATCGTTGACGCTGGAGACCTCGCCCACCACCACAGGGCCACCCTCAGCCCAGAAGGCGTGCCAGATGTCGGTGGTGAGTGTCACGCTCTCCCCGCGGGTGAGGCGCAAGATGCCGTCCTCGTCCGTCTCTCGCGCCATCCCATCGCATTGGAGTGAAAGGCGCGCGGCGGGACCAGGCACACCATCAGCGGCGGATTTGCGCAGCTTTAGCGCCAGCGTCCCTGTCCCGCGGACGATGATGTCCTCCACCTTGATGTTGTGTCTGTGTAGGGGGGTAAGCTGCCTCTCTTTCACGTAGAGCGCTTTTTCCGCGTACGAGAAGCCGCGCCCTGCCGCCAGCTCTTCAGCACTGCCGTTGCGCATGGAAAAGAGCGTCAGGCCAAGGGCGTCGAACTTGCCGCCGCCGAAGTCCGTCACATCCCACCCGAGGCCTGAGGTGTAGGCGTGGGTTCCAGCATGTGCGCGCCAAGTCTCCACCGACCATGTGGCGAACGGGGGGAGGGCGAGGCCGGCCGCATCGAATGCCTCTGCGGCTTCGGCAATGGCTGCCTCTATGGCTGATCGTTTCATGGCTACCCTCCTCCACGCCCCTTGGTCGGTCCAGACCCTAAATGATGGCCGCCTCTGCGAACGGCTGGCCGTCTTCTATGCGCTTGTGGGCAAAGGGCGACAAGTCCAGCGTGATGGCGCAGCCATGGGCAATGCGCTCAGCAATGTAGCGACCGACAGCCGGCGACTGCTGCAGCCCGTGCCCTGAAAAACCGTTGGCGAAGTAAAAGTTTGCGATGCGCTCGTGCGGCCCAAGAATGGCGTTCTGGTCGAAGGTGTTGAAGGCGTAGTGGCCTGTCCACGCCGTCTGGACCTTCAGCGCCTCGAACCGCGGAATGCGATTGAGGAGCGCTGGCCAGATAAATTCCTCGAACTCCTCATGGCGGATGGAAAAGTCGTCCACGTCGGCAGGCCCATCGTCGGACGGGGTGTTGCCTGCAAGAAAGCGGGCCCCTTCAGGGCGCACGAAAACGCCCGACGGGTCGATGACAATGGGCATCTTCCCTTCGATGGGCTGTGCTGAGGAAAACACGAACGAGTATCGCCGCCGCGGCTCGACGGGGATGGTGAGCCCCGCCATCTCAGCCACGGCCTTTGCCCGCGGCCCTGCCGCATTCACACAGTGGCCGCAGGCGACCGACACGCCGCTTGCAAGGTGCACCTTGTCCACCCGATTACCCGCCAAGGCGAGACCGACCACTTCGTCGGTGAGGAGCGTCGCGCCATGGTGCTTTGCGGCACGGCGAAGCCCTTGCATGAGGCCGACGGAATCGAACCAGCCCTCGCGCCGCTCGCCGAACGAGGCGCCGCCAAGGCCGTCCACGTTGAGGTAGGGGAAGCGCCGCGTCAACTCTGCCGGCTCGAGGAAGACCGTGTCGGCGCCAAGACTTTGCTGGAGTGCCACCCTTTCGCGCGCCGGGTCCACAGCATGGGGCGGCCAGCAATAAAGGTAGCCGTTCTCCTTAAAGCCGAGGTCCTGGGGTGGTTCGCCCTCAAAGTACGGCGCCATCCGCTCGGCAAACCCGGTCACGAAGTCGATCCCGAACTGGGAGATCTTGACGTTCAGCGGGTTGGAAAACTGCTGGCGGATGGAGCTCGTGGATAAGGTGGTGGAGGCGCGGGCGAAGGTCGGGTCCCTCTCCACCACAAGGATCGAGCCATCGAACGCAGGGTCTTCGCCGAGGAAGTAGGCGACGGCCGCGCCAATCACCGCGCCGCCGACGATGAGAACATCGTAGTGGCTCCTCAGCGCACTCATGCAACAGGGCGTCGAGAGGGCGGCGTGGCCATCGTGCGGGCCCTTTAGTCCTTGAAGGTTGCGACCAGCTGATCCACCCCGCGCACGAGAAGGGAAAGGTCCGAGCCCACAGCTGCCATGTTGCAGCCCCACGCGATGTAGCGCCGCGCATCGTCCACAGCAGGGGCAAGGATGCCTGCGGCCTTACCGGCCGCTTTCGCATCGCCGATGATCTTCCTGATCGCCTCCTGCACATGGTCCGCGCCGGGGTTGTTCATGGCACCGAGGTTGGCCGATAGGTCGCCAGGGCCGATGAAGAGCGCATCGACCCCATCCACCGCGGCAATGGCGGCAGCGTTTGCAAGACCGTCGGCGCACTCAATCTGTGCAGCGAGCCACTGATGCTCGTGCGCGGTGCGGTGATAGTCGTCGATCCGGCCGAAACGGTTGCCGCGGTGGCTGCTGGAAAAGCCACGCACGCCGTTGGGCGCATAGCGCATGGCGGCCACAAGTGCGGCGGCCTCCTCAGCCGAGCGCACGTTGGGGAACATCAGCGAGCGGGCGCCGGCGTCCATGGTCTGCTTGATGGCCGCTTGATCGTGGGAGGGAAGGCGCACCACCGCCTCCACAGGATAGGCCGCCGCCGTTTGAAGCTGCGGAACGATGGAGAGAAGCTGGTTGGGACTGTGCTCACAATCGATCAGCACCCAGTCCGGCCCAGCGCTTGCCACCACTTCGGTCGCAAGGGGCCCGCCAAGGGAGCACCACACGCCGATGGCCGTGTCGCCGCGGGCAATCACCTGCCGCAAACGGTTCTCTGGGTGGGGGATGGTGGGCATGTATCGTCCTCGCCTTTGTGCCGGTGGCCGCCTTTGTCCTCCTCTATAGCGCCGGCAAAGGCCTTTCGCTGGCGAAAAGTGCGCTGTGGTGACGGGGGCTCTTGCCGGTCAGTCGGCCGCAGCGTCGGCCTTGGGGCGCAATGCCTCCCTTAGGCCCTTCGCGGACGGGTCAAAAAGCCAGGCAAACAGCAAAACGGCACAAAGGCTGCCGGCGCATTGGGCAAGGATGAAGGCTGGCACATCCTCAGGCCTGATGCCTGAGAAGGTGTCGGTGAAGCCCCTTGCAATGGCAACCGCAGGGTTGGCGAACGAGGTGGAGGCGGTGAACCAGTAGGCCGAGGTGATGTAAAGCCCCACCAGCCAGGGAATGGCGGCGGCGTTGAACCTCACGCCCCCCAGGATCGCGGCGAGAAGCCCGAACGTTGCCACCCCTTCGGCAAACCACTGGCTGGCGCCTGTACGCACCGTGTCCGACACCTGGATGATGTCGGCTGCAAACATGGCGTGCGCCACAAGGCTGCCCACCACACCGCCGATGATTTGGGCAGGCACGTACAGCCCCGCCTCGCCCAGCGGAATGGCGCCGCGCACCCACATGGCAAGGGTGACGGCAGGATTGAAGTGCGCGCCGGAGACGGGCCCGAAAATGGTGATCAGCACCACGAGAATGGCCCCTGTCGGAAGGGTGTTGCACAACAGGGCAAGGGCCACATCGTCGGTTAGCCGTTCGGCCATGATACCTGAGCCCACAACCGCGGTGACGAGGAGGAGTGTGCCGAGCGCTTCGGCCACCAGCCGTCGAGGCAGGGTGTAGGGGCTCATGCCGCCTCGTCCATGGCACCGATGGCATCGAGCGCGGTCTTCAATTCGCGCGCGTCCATGGCGTCGAGGTCGAGGGCTTTGAACGCATCCACGCGACGCTTCAGTGCGCGAAAAGTGTCCCTAAAGGCGGCGTGGACGGCAGCCTCGCTCCCCTCCACAGCGGCAGGGTCGGGAAGGCCCCAATGGGTTCTGACGGGGCTGCCGTGCCATAAGGGGCAGGTTTCGCCGGCGGCCGAATCGCACACGGTGACCACCACGTCGAAGGTGGGGGCATCGGCGGCGTCTTCGGCAAACTCGTCCCAGCTCTTGGAGCGGTAGCTGTCGGTGGCAAAGCCCTCTTCGGCAAGCACGCGCAAGGCCATGGGGTGAACGTCGCCCCGCGGCTTGCTTCCCGCCGAATGGGAGTCAAACCCTGCCGCGCCGAGCAGCGCCTCGCCGAGGATGGAGCGGGCGGAGTTGCCCGTACAAAGAACCAAAACCGCCGGTCGCGCCATCAGCTCGCCTCCAGATCGCGTTGAAGAGGCGCTCATATCGTATTTCGTCGAACAACGAAATAGTCTCGTGGTCCAGCCCTAGACAATGCCGCCCGGACAGTCAGACCGTCCGGGCGGAGGGATTAGTTCGCTTGCGGGGTGGCCTGGTGGGGGGTGGCCTCTTGAGCGGGCGCCTCTTGTGGAGACGTCTCGTCGGAGGCGGTGGGCGCGCTGCCATAAAGGGAGGCCATTGCATCCACTAAACGCTTGTTGAAGGCAGCGGGGTCTGATGGGGTTTCCCCTTCGAGGATCTCCGCCGACCCCAACAGGAGAACCGCTGCGTCGTTGATGCGCCCTGAGGCGCCGCCAGCGGCTGCTGCACCGGCAAGGGACTTGATGAGCGGGTGCGCCGGGTTCAGCTCCAACACAGGCTTGTTGGCAAAGCCGTTCTTGCCGTGGCGCGAGACGATGCGTTCCATCTGCCTGTCATAGCCGTTGTCGGCGGCCACAAGACAGGCGGGGCTTTTGGCCAGCCTTGAAGAGGAGCGCACGTCCGACACCGCCTCGCCCAGGGCCTGTTTGATGAGGGCGGCAAGGGTTGCGATCTCGCTGTCCTTGGCGCGGTCCTCGCTTGCCTCTTCCGCCTCAGGCTTGGCGATGGCGTCAAGGTCGGCAGACCCTTGTGTGACGGAGGTGAAGGGCTTGCCTTCATAGCCGAGTGCCGTGCGTACCCAGAACGCATCCACAGGGTCGCTGAGGAGGAGAACCTCCACATCCCGCGCTGCAAAACCTTCCAGATGGGGCGAGGCGGCCAGACGCTCCTTATCTTCGCCGACGGCGTAGAAAATGGCGGTCTGGTTCTCCTTCATGTCCTTGACGTAGTCGGCGAGGGAGCGGCCGCCGTCGGGCGCCTTGGTGGTGGCAAAGCGGGAGAGGGCATAGATCTCGTCGCGCCGCTCGGCATCCTCGTAAAGGCCTTCCTTGAGGACGGGGCCGAAGGCGTCCCACACCTTTGCGTAGACCTCAGGCTTGTTGTCGGCGAGCTTCTTCATCTCGTTCAGAACGCGCTTGGTGGCGGCCGTGCGGATCTGCGCGATCATCGGGTTGGTCTGAAGCATCTCGCGGGAGAGGTTGAGGGGAAGGTCCTCCGAGTCCACAAGACCGCGCACAAAGCGCAGGTATGCCGGCAGCAAAGGCGCGTCGTCGGTGATGAAAATGCGCCGCACATAAAGCTTCACGCGGCCCTTGCGGTCGGGGTCAAACAGGTCGAACGGCGCCATTTCGGGCACGAACAAAAGCGCTGTGTACTCCTGCCGGCCTTCAGCGCGGGTGTGGACGGTGAGCGCCGGCTTGTCGAACGCGCCTGCCACGAAGCGGTAGAATTCGGCGTACTCGTCCTCGGAAATCTCCGACTTGGGGCGGGCCCAAAGGGCGGTGCCATCCACCAACTCGCGCCGTGCGTCATCGCCCACTTTCTCGATGGTGATGGGAACGGGGACATGGGCGGAGTGGTGCTTAACGAGGCGTTCGATGGTCGCGTCGTCGGCGTAACCGGTGTGCTCCTCGCGCAGGGCGAGCGTGACGCGGGTGCCGCGGGCGGGGGCATCCTCAAGGGCTGTGGGCTCGACTGTGAACTCGCCAGAACCGTCGGAGCGCCAGGTAAAGGCCTCGTCGGCGCCTGCCGCGCGGCTTGTGACGGCCACCTCGCTCGCCACCATGAAGGCAGAGTAAAAGCCGACGCCGAACTGGCCGATCAGCGCCTTGCCGGCGTCCTTTTCTTCAAGCGCTTGGCGGAATTTTTCGGTGCCTGAGCGCGCCATGGTGCCAAGGTTCTCGATCAATTCTTCGCGCGTCATGCCGATGCCGTTGTCGGCAACGGTGAGGCGCTTGCCCTCAGGGTCGACGGTGATCGACACCTGAAGTTTGGCGTCCTCTCCCAGAAGCGACGGCTCGGTGAGGGCACTCTGACGCAGCTTCTCGCACGCATCTGCGGCGTTTGAGATCAACTCGCGCAGGAACACATCGGGGGTGGAGTAGACCGAGTGCACCATGAGGTGAAGAAGGCGGGCAACATCGGCCTGAAAGGCTCGCGTTTCGGCGTTTTCTTTTGTCATCATCGCTGACGGTGTGGTGGTGGGGATACCGCCCTCAAATGCGACGCCTTCACCTCCTGATCAAGAGTTGGGCGTTGGCGCCTTGTGCTGCGTCCCCGTTCGCGTCACTTTTCCGACTAAGAGTTCGGGGCTCGGGCCCTTCGGAGACTGGAGGTGTGATGGCTGAGGTTGAAGAAATAAGTCAGGTGGTGCCGCTGCGGCCCCACCAGGGTCACGCGACACCGAAAATCGTAGCCTTCCATCGCACCGAACTGTCGCAAATCTTGTGGGTCTACGGCCAGCGCGTGGCCGCAGGGGAATGGCGTGACTATGCCATCGACCATGGGCGCGACCAGGCAGTGTTTTCCATCTTCCGGCGCATGGGCGAAGTGCCTGTCTATCGCATCACCAAGACGCCCAAGCTTGCCCGCAAGCAAGGCGCTTTCGCGGTGGTGTCTGCCCACGGCCTGATCCTGCGGCGCGGCCACGACCTTCAGGCGGTATTGCGGGTTCTGGACAAAAAGCGGCATCTGTCCGTGGTTGGAGAATAGCCGCGCACGCATTCTGCCCGCACCGCGCGGGCGGGCACCAAAGGATGACGCGACGTGTTCTTGCTCTGGTCGTCCTTCTTGTGAGTATGGTCGCCGCCTCCGCGGAGCCCGTGCCTCTTCGCTTTGCCACCTTCAACGCCGCACTGACGGACAATGAGCCCGGCGCCATCCTTGCTCGACTAAAAGGCGGCGGCGATCGTCAGGCACAGCTCGTGGCAGAGACCATCCAAAGGGTCCGGCCCGACGTTCTTCTCCTGCAAGAGATCGACCGCGACCCCGATGGCCTTGCCCTTCGCGTTTTCATGGACCAGTACCTTGCCGTTTCCCAGAACGGCGCCGCGCCGCTCGTCTACACCGATGTTGTCTTCCCGCCGAGCAACACGGGCGTTTCCACAGGGCTCGACCTCAATGGCGATGGGCGAGGGGATGGGCCTGCGGACGCACGCGGTTTCGGCCACCACAAAGGACAATACGCGTTCGCCCTCCTGTCCACTGTGCCTTTGGGGATGCCGCGCACCTTTGCCTCTCTGCTTTGGGCCGACATGCCCAACAACCGCTTGCCCGACGGCCACTATGGCGCTGCGGCTCAGGCGGTGTTGCCGCTGTCGTCGAAGACGCACCTTGTGGTGCCCCTCGACCTCTCGCCGGCCGCCGGGCCGCCCGTCTACATCATTGCCGCCCACCCGACGCCGCCAGTCTTCGATGATGATGAAATTGACTGGAATGGCAGGCGCAATGCCGATGAGATTCGCCTCATCGCCGATCTCCTCGACCCTGAGGCGGGCCGCTATCTTGTGGACGATACGGGCGGGAAAGGCCCCTTGCCCGCGGGCGTCGGTGCGGTCGTCTTGGGGGACCTCAACGCCGATCCTCACCGTGGCGACAGCTTGAAGGGCGCCATGGACCCTCTCCTGGCCAACCCCTTGATTGTGGATGCCAAGCCGCGCTCTCACCGCGGGACGGCGACCGCCACATTCAACTACGGGATGCGGGTGGACTACGTGCTCGTGCGCCCTGTCCCCGGCAGTGCGGGCTCTGGGGGGCGTTTCGTCGTGGACGGTGAGGCGGGCGTGATTTGGCCGCGCGAGGACGGACCCCTTGCCCACCTCAACGATGCGTCAGACCACCGGCTGGTCTTCGTCGACACGGTATGGCAGCCAGCCTCACGCCGTTGACGGGGCGGTCTAGCCGATGGCGATCTCGAACCGATCGTCGAAGGCCACATGGTCCTTGATGTCGGCCATCTCATCAAAAGGCGCTTCGTAGGACCACGCGCCGTTCCCCACCTCGGTGCCGTCTGCCACGACGTTGAAATAGACCGTGTCGCCTTTGAAGGGGCAGTGGGTGCTCTTATCGGACTTGACCAATGTGGCGGTCACATCGCCGCGAGGAATGTAGGCGCGGGTGGGATAGCCATCCTCGCGCAAGAGAACTGCCGTTGTTGTCATGGCGATCAGCGTGTCGCCGTGGCGCACGGTGACGGCGTCGGGCCCTGTGTCGAGGAGGATCTTGTGGTTGGGGTGCTTTGCAAAGCCTGGTGCCGGATTGGCCATTGTCGGTTCTCCTCACTGGCGTGGGCCTCATGGGTATGAGGGATGTGTGGCGCGCACGGCTTTGGGTAAAGCGCAGTTGCTGCGCTGGCGGCTCGGCCTTATGTCTTTTGCGATGACTTCGCGGCGGCTTTGAACCGCCTGGGGAGAGACAAGAATGTTCATTCAGACCGAACCAACGCCCAACCCGGAAACGCTGAAGTTTCTGCCGGGCCAGACCGTGCTTGAAAGCGGCATGGTGGATTTTCGCGCTGAGGATGAGGCCGCGGGCTCGCCCTTGGCCCAGCGCATCTTCGCCGTCGATGGCGTGACGGGCGTGTTCCTGGGCTACGATTTCGTCTCCGTCACCCGCGACGGGACCCCTTGGGAGCACCTGAAGCCCGCCATCCTCGGCGCCATCATGGAGCACTACCTCTCAGGCGACCCCGTCATCGAGGGCGAGGCGGCGGACGTTGAGCCCGTTGCGGAGGAAGACTTCGACCAGAAGGACGCCCACACCGTCGCGATGATCAAAGAGATCCTCGACGAGCGTGTGCGCCCTGCGGTGGCTGGGGATGGCGGGGACATCATCTTCCGCTCCTACCGCGATGGGATTGTCCATTTGGCCATGCGCGGCGCCTGCGCTGGTTGTCCGTCCTCCACCATGACGCTGCAGATGGGCATTCAGAACCTCCTGCGGCACTTCGTTCCCGAGGTGCAGGAGGTTCGCCCTGTCGCCTAAAACGCGCCTTTAGCCATGGTGATCCTGGCGCTTGATACCGCGCTCGACCACGCCCAGGCGGCCGTGGTTGCGTGCGGTCGAACGCCAGAACTCTTGGGCGAGGCTATACGACCCGCCAAAGGCGACACCGAGGCGATCGCGGCCCTTGCGGACGACGCGCTCGCCGCCGCAAACCTGACCTACGACGCCGTTGAAAGCGTTGCCGTCACCATAGGCCCCGGCTCCTTCACGGGGGTTCGTGTGGGCATTGCCTTTGCCAAAGGCGTTGCCTTGGCCAAGGCCATCCCAGCCGTCGGTGTCGGCACGCTGGACGCCCTTGCCCACACAGGGGGCCTCCCTGCCATTGCCGTGGTTGATGCCAGACACGGCCATGTTTTCGCCGCCCTTGTTGGCGAGGACGCAGGTGTGACAGGCCAAGGCAAACACGATGCGGCTGGCATTGCCGCCTGGGCAAAGCGTACCGGCGCTCGCGTGGTGGGGCCGGCCTCGGCCATTGCCGCTGTTGGCGAAGGCCGCATTGTGGAGCGGATCGACAGCATCGTCGTTGCCCGTCTCGCCCGCAGGCACCCGGCCGTCGCCCCCCGCGCCCTCTACCTCTCCGACGTTGACGCATTGCCGCAGCGCCACAAGGCGCTGGCGAGGGCATGACCGCTATGGCCAGCTTCCTCTACGACATTTACGACATGGCCCGTTCGCCCCTGACGGCCGGCTGGCTCACCGCACCGCGGATTGTGGACGAGGTCCGCCCCGCCGACTTCGACCACCTTGAAGACATTCACGCCGAAGCCTTTATCGCGCCCTGGTCCGCCGACGAGCAGGCCGCCCTGGCTGAGCACCCCGGCGTCAAAACCTTCGTTGCCCGACGAGGGTCCGTGACGGCAAGCCGCCGGCCCATCGGCTTCATCACCACCCGCGTTGCCGCCGACGAGGGGGAAATCCTCACCATGGCGGTTCTCGCGCGCCACCGCCGCGCGGGCGTCGGCAGGCTGCTCCTGGATGCCGCCATCCGCCACCTTTATGCAGAGCGCGTCACCAGCGTCTTTCTGGAGGTGGACCCCTCCAACGAAGCGGCCCTCACCCTTTACCGCCGCGCAGGGTTCAAAACCGTCGGCGAACGCAAGGACTATTATGAGACTGCCGATGGGAGCGGGCGGCAAAAGGCGCTCACCATGGAGCTGGCGCTGACCCAACCCGTGGCGTTCGTCCGGTAGTCCTCGCTCTGGCGTGGCATCATGTCGAACGGCGGCAGGGGCCGTGCGTGTTCCTCCCGCCGACGCACGTGTGCCCAGCGGAGGGGGAATTCGCCTCAACCCACGCTCCGCTCACCAAACCGGGCGTTTTTGCCCAGTCTGCCGTTCAAAGGTGCTGACGTCCGCCACACCGGGCCTTTGTGGATCGTCAGGCTCTGTCTCTTCATGAATCTGTTAGTGAGGCGCGTGGGGCTGTGGGTGCATCCGTCGGTTGGCCGCTGATGTCCGCTGTGACGGTGGCGATTGGGGATGGGTTGGCGTTGGCGGTCTCAAATGTGGCGAGGTGCTTGCCAAACGGCTGCTTTGCCGCATTGTGAAAAGCGCGCGCGATGCTGCCGGTGGAGACACGCAGGCGGTGGATGGAAAGGGTGGACGTGGCGACAATCAGAGCCGTCTTCGTCATCGTCGGGCTGACGCTCCTGTCCCTGGCGCTGATCCCTTTGCAGCTGATCGCGCTCGGTCTGAAGCGACGCAAGATGGCGCGCACCCTGCCGCTCCTTTGGCACAGGGCTGCAACGCGCCTCATCGGCATCCGCATCCATCAGCACGGCACGCCCTCGCCCGACAGACCGCTCCTTGTGGTGGCGAACCACGTGTCCTGGCTGGACATCACCGTGTTGGGTTCGCTGATGCCGCTATCCTTTATCGCGAAGTCCGAGGTGGCCACGTGGCCCGTGTTCGGGCTGTTCGCCAAACTGCAACGCTCGGTCTTTGTGGAGAGGGAGCGGCGGGCCCAGACAGGCGCTGTCGCAAAGACCATTGCGGACCGTTTGTCTGGCGGGGATGTTCTGGTGCTGTTTGCCGAAGGCACCTCCAGCAACGGCATTCACGTCCTTCCCTTCCGCACAGCGCTTGTGGGTGGGGCAGCCAAGGCCATCTCAGGCAATGACACCGTCACCGTGCAGCCACTGGCGGTCAACTATACCCAGATGCATGGCTTGCCCATCGGCCGGTTCCACAAACCGCGCATCGCGTGGTACGGCGATATGGAAATGGCTTCCCACCTGTGGTGGGTGCTCAAGCATGGAGAGATCGACGTGGATGTGGCCTGGGGCGACGCGCTGCCCTTCGGCGATGGCGCCGACCGCAAACAGACCGCCCGCACGGCCGAAGAAACCGTGCGCCGCCTCATGGGCGAGGCGACGGCTGGCCGCTTGAAAAGGGCGCCGGCATGAGTAAGCGCGCCTTCATCAAGAGCTACGGCTGCCAGATGAATGTCTACGATGCGACGCGCATGGCCGACCAACTGGCCCGCGAAGGCTATGAGATGGCGGACGAGGCAGAGGGCGCCGACCTCATCCTCCTCAACACCTGCCATATCCGCGAGAAGGCGGCCGAAAAAGTTTATTCGGAGCTTGGACGGCTGAAGGAGATCCGCGGCGGCGACGGTGCGCCCGCCATGATCGGTATTGCCGGCTGCGTTGCCCAGGCCGAAGGGGCCGAGATCATCAAGCGCCAGCCGCGCGTGGATTTCGTGGTCGGGCCCCAATCCTACCACCGCCTGCCCGACCTTTTGAAACGGGCCGAGGCGGGGGCAAAGCCTGTGGACACGGACTTTCCGGCAGAAGACAAGTTCGACCACTTGGCAGCACCGGCCCGCAAGGTGATCGCCTCGCGCGGGGTGACGGCGTTCCTGACGGTGCAGGAAGGGTGCGACAAGTTCTGCTCGTTCTGCGTGGTGCCCTACACCCGCGGGGCAGAGGTCTCGCGCCCCCTCGCCCACATTGTGGACGAAGCCCAGAGGCTTGCCGAGGCGGGCGTGCGCGAGGTGACGCTGCTGGGCCAGAACGTCAACGCCTATCACGGCGCCGATGGGCGGGGCGGGACGGCACGGCTAGCCGACCTCATCGCCGCCTTGTGCGACATCGATGGCCTGGCGCGCCTGCGCTACACCACGAGCCATCCCAACGACATGGATGAAAGCCTTATCGCCGCCCACCGCGACGCGCCAAAGCTGATGCCCTACCTGCATCTTCCCGTGCAGTCCGGCTCTAACGGCGTGTTGAAGGCCATGAACCGCAAGCACACGGCCGCCGCCTACGTGGAGCTGATCGCAAGGATCCGCGCCGCGCGGCCCGACCTTGCCCTGTCGGGGGATTTCATCGTCGGTTTCCCTGGCGAGAGCGAGGCGGACTTTGAGGCAACGATGGACCTTGTGCGCACCGTAGGCTATGCGGCCGCCTATTCCTTCAAGTACTCCCCGCGGCCGGGCACGCCTGCCGCCACGCGAGACGATCAGGTGCCTGAGACGGTCAAATCTCATCGTCTCAGTCGGCTGCAGGCGCTTTTGACGGAGCAGGCGGCGGCCTTCAACAGGAGCTGTGTGGGCAGGACCCTTCCCGTCCTCATCGAAAAGCCTGGCCGCAAGCCCGGCCAGTGGGTGGGGCGCTCACCTTACCTGCAGCCTGTCCATATTCCACAAGACGCTGGCCTGCGGGGTGAACTGGTGGACGTTGTGATTGAGGAGATGGCCGGCAACAGCCTCTTCGGCGACGTGGCGCATCGCGCGCGCACCGACCCAAGGAGTCGCGCCGCTTGATGGGCGAGCCGACGCCGGGCGTGGAGACGATGGCGCTCGCCTTCGACGACAACCGCTTGGCTGTGGAGTTGTTCGGCCAATACGACCAGCATCTGGCGACCATCGAACAGCGCCTTGGTGTGGATGCTGTCGCCAGGGGCAACGAGGTCTCCATCAGCGGCTCCGAAGAGGCCTGCGCACAGGCCCGCCATGCCCTCCAGCACCTTTACGGGCGCCTGAAGAAAGGCCACGGGATCGAGCTTGCCGATGTGGAAGGCGCGGTGCGCATGGCCCGCAACAAGGATCGCCAGCTCGCCTTGCCGGAAATCGGCCGGCCCGACACGGTGGCCCGCATTGCAACGCGCAAGCGCTCGGTGGAGGCCCGCTCGCCCACCCAGAATGCCTACATCCGCGCCATGGAAGACCGGGAGATGGTGTTCGGCGTGGGCCCTGCGGGCACGGGCAAGACCTTCCTGGCCGTCGCCTTTGCCGCCCAGTGCCTTGAGCGGGGGCTTGCCGAGCGCATCATCCTCTCGCGCCCCGCTGTGGAGGCGGGCGAGCGGCTCGGCTTCCTACCAGGCGACATGAAGGAGAAGGTAGACCCATACCTGCGTCCCCTCTACGACGCCCTTTACGAGATGATGCCTGCCGAAAAGGTGGAGCGCGGTCTCCAGTCGGGGATGATCGAGGTGGCCCCTCTCGCCTTCATGCGCGGACGCACATTGTCGCATGCCGTCGCCATTTTGGACGAGGCGCAAAACACCACCACCATGCAGATGAAGATGTTTTTGACCCGGCTCGGGGAGAACTCGCGCATGATCGTGACGGGCGATCCCTCCCAGGTGGACCTTCCGGGCGGCGTTCAATCTGGCCTGAAAGACGCGCTGCGCATCCTTGGCGACGTGAAGGGGATCTCCACCGTTCGCTTTCGCGCCGAGGACGTTGTGCGGCACGAGCTTGTGGCGCGCATCGTCTCCGCCTACGACGCCGACACCGCGCGCGGGAAGGACAATGGCGCCGGCGGCCAGAGTGCCGACACCCCGTGAACGCTGCCGATACTGAGGACATCGCCGACGAGGACGACCATCTCGTGGGTCCGCCGACCTTGCGCGCCACATTGCTGGTGGAGGCGGAGGGCTGGCGCTCCATCGACGTTGAGACCTTGTGCGGGACTGTGCTGAAGGCTGTGGCGGACGGGGAGGACGCGCCCGACACCTCCGCCACCCTCGACATTGTCTTTGCCGACGATCAGCGCATCGCCGCCCTCAATGCCCGCCACCGTGGCAAGGAGGGGCCCACCAATGTGCTGGCGTTTCCCTCAGGCGAAACGGCGGCTCCCGGAGAGGCGGTATTTCTGGGCGGGATCGTTCTGGCATGGGGACAACTCAATCGCGAAGCCGAAGAGCGCAACCGCCCCTTGACGGCGCACGCAACCCACCTGACCTTACATGGGCTGCTCCATCTGCTTGGGCACGACCATGTGCGTGAGGACGAGCGCTTGGAGATGGAGCGGCGGGAGATCGCCATACTTGGGGGGCTCGGCATTGCCGACCCCTATGAGGGGAGTTGAGAGAGCGCTGGGCGAACCCCAACGCTAGAAGGACAGATGGCCGACGCAGATAGTCCCCACGCGGCCGTGCAGAACGGCACGGTCGCCGCAACCAAAACCGAGGGTGAGGATGGCTGGTTCGACCGCGTCCTGACCGTCTTTGGCCTTCGCCCCACAGAAGGCCTGCGTGAAAACCTGGCGAACGCTCTTGCCAACGATACCGGTGAAGATTCCATCTTCTCCGCCGAAGAGCGTCAGCTACTACAGAATATCCTCAGCCTGCGCGATGTGCGCATTCTGGACGTGATGGTGCCGCGCGCCGACATCGATGCGGTGGCCGAGACCATCTCGCTCAGCGAGCTGATCAAGACCTACCGCAATGCCGGCCATTCGCGCCTTCCCGTTTATGGCGAGACGCTGGACGATCCCGTCGGGTTTGTGCACGCCAAGGACGTGATGATCCGCGTGGCCGAGGATGCAAGTTCTGGCGACAACGGCCTCAATTTCGGTGCCGTCGACCTCAGCCGCACCTTGAGCGATCTCGATATCGTGCGCCCCATCCTGTTCGTGCCGCCGTCCATGCCTGCCATGGATCTGATGGTGCGCATGCAGGCCGCACGGGTGCAGCTCGCTTTGGTGGTGGACGAGTATGGCGGCACAGATGGTCTGGTGTCCCTGGAAGACCTGATCGAGACCGTCGTCGGCGACATTGAGGACGAGTACGACTGGCCTGACGAGCCCACAATGACCGCTGCGGGAGAGGGCACGTGGTACGCCGATGCCCGTGTGGCCGTGGACGACTTCGCCCAGGAGGCGGGCGTGCCCTTCCCCAAAGACACGCTTGAGGATGTGGACACCCTTGGCGGGATCGTCTTTGCGATTCTGGGCCGCGTTCCTGTGCGCGGGGAACTCGTCTCCTCGGAGAGTTTGCCGGGGTACGAGTTCGAGGTGTTGGATGCCGACCCGCGGCGCATCAAGCGGGTGAAGGTCACCTATCGGCCCCCGCGCCAGGAGGGTGAGGGCGAGGAGCAGCCAAACGAGGCCTAGCCTGGACGTCATCGCCGTACGCCTTCAAGCGCTGGGTGCACGGCGGTGGGTTCGCCTCCTTGCCGCTGCCCTCTCAGGGGCGCTTGTGGCCCTCACCTTGCCGCCGTTCGACCTGTTGCCGGCCATTGCCGGCTACAGCATCCTCGTCGGTGTGCTGGTGGCGTCGAAGAATGCCCGGCGCCCTTGGTTCGACAGGGCGCTTGCCGGTGCTGCCTTCGGTTTTGCCACCCATCTGGCGGGCCTTTGGTGGGTGGGCGTTGCCTTCACGGTGGACGCGCAGACCTTCGGTCCGCTACTGCCCCTTGGCGTCCTGGGGCTGCCTCTCCTTTTGACCCCTTTTCATGCCGTTGCTGCAGTGCTGGCCGGACTTGCGCCGCCGCGCGTGGTGCCCACCGCCGTTGCCTTGGCGTTTGCCCTTGGCCTTACGGAAGGATTGCGCGGGCTCCTCTTCACAGGCTTTCCCTGGAACGTTGCCGGCTACCATCTGACACCCAGCGCACTTCTGGCCCAGTCCGCCGCCCTTGTCGGGGTGAATGGCCTTGCCGTCCCCGCAGTGCTAATTGGCGCTTTGCCGGCCTGGTTGCTCGTCCGTGGCGGACGCAAACCCGCCCTTGCGGTCGGCGGGCTGGCCGCTGCAATGGTCGCCTTCGGTGCGGCGTGGCAGGCCAGTGCGCCCGCCGTGCCCGAGGACGCGCCGGTGGTGCGCATCGTCCAACCCTCCATCCCCCAGCGCGACAAATGGCGGCCTGACCTGCGCCAGGCCATCTATGCCCGCCTTCTGGGACTGACGGCCGAGGGGCCGGCTTACGACATTGTGGTGTGGCCTGAGACCTCCATCCCCTTCCTTTATGCATCGCCCACCCTTCAGTCCCAGGAGTTGGCGGCGGCCCTCAAACCAAGTGCCACACTCTTTGCAGGCGCGGTGATGGTGGAAGGGGAGGGGCAGACACGCCGGGCCTACAACACCGTCCTCGTCATCGACGAGACAGGCGACGTGGTGGAGCGCTACGACAAGGTGCGCCTTGTCCCCTTCGGTGAGTATTTGCCCCTTTCGGACGTGTTGAGCCGGCTTGGCCTCACAGCGCTCGTGGAAGGGGCGAGCGACTTTCGCGCAGGCACCGCCGCAACCACCGTCACCATTCCCGGCGTGCCCCCCGTCCAGCCGATGATCTGCTATGAGGTGATCTTCCCCCACTTCACGTCCGCGGATGCAGCGTGGATCGTGAACGTCACCAACGATGCCTGGTTCGGCAACACGCCGGGGCCGCGCCAGCACCTGCGTCACGCCGCGCTGAGGGCCATCGAGCGCGGCGTTCCTGTGGTGCGCGCGGCCAACACGGGGATTTCGGCGATCATCGATGCCAACGGGCGCGTTATGGAGCGCATGGCCCTCAACACGGTGGGCTATCTGGACAGCCCCCTGCCAGCTCCCCGTGCGACCTTTTACGGGATTTGGGGCGATGGGCCGATGCTGATCCTCGCCCTCACCGGTCTGGCGCTATTGTGGCGCCGCCGCATCCGTGACGGTCGCATCGGTCTTCACAACCGGTGACGACCTTTGCACAAATTGCGTGCAATTATAACACTTTTTACTTGTTTTGCTGCAACCGGTTGGGGTATACCGCCGTTTGCCTCACATGATGGGAGTGCTTGCTTAGGCGCCTGGATCAAAGCTTCCAGACCGACGCAAGCCAGAGTATTGGTGAGGCAGACGAGTGAGACAGTGTGAGGCGATGGCCCCCCGTAAGCAGCCCAATCCGATCGACATTTACGTCGGTAGCCGGCTCAAGATGCGCCGGACTATGTTGGGGATGACCCAGGAGAAGCTTGGCGACCAGCTCGGTGTCACCTTTCAACAGGTTCAAAAATATGAGAAGGGCGCCAACCGCATTGGTGCCAGCCGTTTGCAGGAAATCTCCAAGATCCTCGACGTGCCGGTGTCCTTCTTCTTCGAAGAGGCGGCAACCCCGCCCGACAACACAGCGAGCTACGGGTTCGCTGAAGATGCAGGCGCCTCGTTCGACGTGTCCTACGGGACGACGAGCGAAGCCCACGCCCTTGCCAAAGCCTTCAGCCGCATTGGCGATGCACGGGTGAGGCGCCGGGTTATCGACTTGGTGGAGACCCTGGCCGACAGCGTGCGCCACTAAGGAACACGCACTGCCAGCCGTCGTTGAAGACGGCTGGCGCCAACGCAACCCGTGCCGCCTGATGACGGTTGATTATCAGCCAATCGACGCAACCTCAGGGCGAGGTGGTCGCAAGCCTCTGGCGCCAGATATTGGTGCGAACACGCCTTCACCCGGTCAGTTTGAGCCAAACTGATCGGATTGTGCCGTGCTCAAATGAGCCGTTGCGGTCTGACCGGAATCCAGCCGGATCGGGCACCGCTCTCATGGTGCGGGACATGCTCGACGGCCGGAGACGCTGAATTGCATCGCGCACCCTTGACCCAAACCGGGCGAATTGCTGTATGACGCGCGATCCATAGGCCCGCGTCCGCGCCGGCCTCATCATCGCGTTTCGAGCGACTTCCCGATTCTGGCAGCGTCAGACGGGCGCACGCTCCATTCTGGCCATAAGGGTGCTTCAACGTGGCGCGTGAATCCTACTTGTTTTCCAGTGAATCGGTGTCCGAAGGCCACCCTGACAAAGTGTGCGACCGCATATCCGACGAGGTGGTGGACGCGTTCCTGGCCGAAATGCCTGAGGCGCGCGTTGCCTGCGAAACGCTCGCCACCACCAATCGCGTGGTGATTGCGGGGGAGACGCGCGGACCCTCCTCCATCACCCACGACACCGTGGAAGCGTTGGCGCGCGCGGCCATCAAGGACATCGGTTACGAGCAGGACGGCTTCCACTGGGACACTGCGCAGGTTGCCATTCACCTTCACGCTCAGTCCGCCGACATTGCCCAAGGCGTTGATGCCAAAGGCAACAAGGACGAAGGGGCGGGCGACCAGGGCATCATGTTCGGCTTTGCCTGCCGCGAAACGCCTGTCTTGATGCCAGCGCCCATCCACTACTCCCACAAGATCCTTCAAGAGATGGCAACGGCCCGCAAATCGGGCGCTGCCGCCACCCTCGGCCCGGATGCCAAGAGTCAGGTGACGCTGCGTTACGAGCACGGCAAACCTGTGGCCTGCACATCCATCGTCGTCTCCACACAACACACCGACCCGTCCATGAGCTCCGATGACGTGCGCGCGGTTGTGGAGCCCATCGTGCGGTCCGTCATGCCTGAGGCGTGGCTGACTGAGGAGACGGTCTGGTACATCAACCCCACAGGCAAGTTCGTCATCGGCGGTCCTGACGGGGACTGTGGGCTGACCGGCCGCAAGATCATCGTCGACACCTATGGCGGCGCAGCCCACCACGGCGGCGGTGCGTTTTCCGGCAAGGATCCCACGAAGGTGGACCGCTCGGCCGCGTACGCTGCCCGCTATCTTGCCAAGAACGTGGTGGCTGGGGACCTTGCCGACCGCTGCCTGATACAGCTTGCCTATGCCATCGGCGTTTCAAAGCCCCTGTCCATCTATGTGGATACCAGCGGCACCGGGAAGGTGCCTGACGCTGCCATCGAAGCCGCGATCGCCAACGTGATGGACCTGTCGCCGCGCGGCATCCGCAAAAAGCTTTCGCTCAACCGTCCCATTTACGCGCGCACGGCAGCATATGGCCACTTCGGCCGCGAGCCCGAGGCGGACGGCGGCTTCTCCTGGGAGAAGACCGACCTTGCCGACGAGCTTCAAAACGCCGTCTGAGGTCTCCATAAGGCCTGCCGAGGCCGGCGATGCGGCCGCGCTGGCGGCCATCGCCGAAGCCGCATTCGCCCAGTTTGTCCCAGCCATCGGCCGCCGCCCCGCGCCGATGGACGTTGCCTTCGATGAGGCCATCGCCAACGACACCGTCCTCGTTGCCGAGGACGAGGATGGCAGCCTCATCGGCTACGTCATCGTTTCCACCAAAACCGAGCCACCGCTCCTGGACACTGTCGCCGTGCATCCTGGGGAGCAGGGTCGTGGTCTTGGCCGCCGCCTGATTACGGCTGCGGAGGGGATCGCCCAGCGCACTGGCGCAGGGGCGATCCATCTTTACACTCACGAGAAAATGACCGGGAACCTCACCCTTTATCCAAAGCTTGGCTATCGGGAGACGGGGCGGCGCAATGAGGCAGGGTTCGACAGGGTCTACTTCCACAAGACGCTGCCCCCGTCCTTGGCGCTGAAGGAGGCAAGCGAGGGCCTTTACGGCCGCCGTGTGGTGCACGGCCAGACGGTGCCCGAGACGTTTTCCCGCTACCGCCTTGCCATTGACGCACCGTGGGCCGGGCGACTGTTCCAAACCCCCAAGCGTTGCCTGCGCCTGGAGATCGGCTTTGGAGGCGGCGAACACCTGATCCATCATGCGCAAAATGAGCCTGACGTGGGGTTGATCGGCGCAGAGCCGTTCCTCAGCGGTATCGCCAAAGCTGTGCGTGCGCTGGATGCGAAAGGCCTCACCAACGTCAGACTGTTTGAGGGGGATGCGCGCCACCTGCTCGAATGGCTGCCTGAAGGCGCCCTCGACAGGGTGGACATTCTCTACCCCGATCCATGGCCGAAACGCCGGCACTGGAAACGCAGGCTCATCTCCATGCCGACGCTTGACCGTCTGCAACGGGCGCTGGTGCCTGGGGGAACCGTTCGGTTTGCCTCCGACATTCCCTCCTACGTGGCCTGGACGCGGGCCCATGTGGCCGCGCACCCCGGCTTCACGCTGGTGGCGGACGGACCGGACGCCTACCCCCATTGGCCAGGCACACGGTATGAGGCGAAGGCCCTTCGCGAGGGTCGCACCCCCCACTACCTCGTTCTGGCTTTGACCGACCGCTCCCCGGCACAACCGGAATAAATGCCGGTCTTCGCCCGTTCCCTCCCTCGTTCACACGACCGCCTTGGCGGCCGGACGTCTAGGAGGCGAAAATGGGACAGTCCTTTTTGGCGCTCACCATGACGGGCTTCGTGGCAACGTCGATCCTTGTAGGCGCGATCACCAGCGCGGATCGCCTGACGGTCGCAGGCGCACGCAGCGAGGGCTGTTTCGTCCGCCAAGCACAGGTGTGCACCCAGATGGGTGACGGCGCCACGCTGTGCCATGTGGGTGCCTTCAACGCCTGTCAGAGCAGGGGCGCCCGCCGCATTGGCAAAGACACCGCCCTCGGCCTATGGACCCGCCTCCAAAATGGCCGCTTCAACGGCGCAGACTAGAGCATCCTGCGTCCATACGGACGCAGATAAGATGCTCTACTCCTTTGAAATAGAGCGGTTTTCTTGCGATCGCATGTTTCCATCTGACCGCAAACTGCTCTAGCGCGCAAGCTGGACGCACACCCGTCCCACGCGTGTCCCCCCACAGGTCATTCGCAGAGTTGAAAGCCCGACGTTCCACGAAAACCCGCGATGGTGGGCTTTCGCATTCTCTGATGCCGAACCGTCGAGGACCACATTTCGGCGGAGCCAAGAAGGACCCGCACCCGCGCCTCAGGCTGTGGCCGCAATGGTTTCCACAGCCGTTCCGTTCTGCGTCACCTCATCGATGATTTTGCAAAGGCAGATGAAGTCCAGCCCATCCAACCCGTCGATAGTCCCCACAAGCAGAGGGTAGGCGCAGTATTCGAGCCCACCCGTATCGGGGTAGCCCGGAAAGATGTCGCGCAAAGCCTCGAAGTTGACGGCACGCTCCACCGTCAGGGAGGCCACAAGCCAGTCCAGACGGTGCGTGATCAGGGTCTGCCACTCGATGTGACGGAAGCGGAAGGTACGGCTCTTGTGCTGTTCCATGTCCTCAAACACGAAGCTGGCGTGGGCGCGCGTCAGCGTCAGGTCCGTGCAGGTCCAATCGACCATGGAGATTGTGAGGGGAAGGGCCATCAGTTCACGCCAAAGCTCGCAATAGCCGCCATGTTGACGATGTCGGCATCGCGCGCGCCGAAGGGCACGATCTGAATGGGCTTGTCGAGCCCCACCAACATGGGCCCCAGCACCGTCGATCCGCCCAGTTCCTGCAGCATTTTGGTGGAGATGGAGGCTGAATCAAACCCTGGCATGACAAGGACGTTGGCAGGGCCGGACAGGCGGCAAAACGGGTAGGCGGCCATCAGTTGGGGGTTCAGCGCAACGTCGGCCGCCATCTCGCCATCGAACTCAAAATCCACACGGCGCTTGCCCAGAAGCTGAACGGCCTCCTGCACGCGCGCTGCCCGTTCCCCGGGAGGATTGCCGAAATTGGCGTAGGCAAGAAGCGCCACACGAGGCTCGTAACCAAGGCGCCTTGCAATGCGCGCGGCCTCCTCGGCAATGTCGGCAAGATCCTGTGCACTCGGGTCGTCGTGGACGGCGGTGTCGGCCACGAGGACGGCCCGCCCAGGCGCATGAACCAGCGACACTCCGATGATCTTGTGCCCCGGCTTGACGGAAATGACGTGGCGCACAGCGTCGAGTGCCACCGCGTAGTTGCGCGTCACGCCCGTCACCATGGCGTCGGCGTCCCCAAGGGCGACCATGGTGGCACCGAAATAGTTGCGATCCTGGTTGATGAGGCGCTGGCAATCGCGGAACAAATGCCCCTCACGCTGAAGGCGCGCATACAAAAACTGCGTGTAGTCAATGTTGCGGCGCGACAGGCGTGCGTTCTGGATCTCAAGCCCCGGCCGCAGATCAATGCCCGCCTGGAAGGCGCGCTCGCGGACCACATCGTCGCGGCCGATCAAAATGGCACTGCCAAGCTCCTGGCTGACGAAGGAGGCGGCAGCGCGGATGACGGCCTCCTCCTCCCCTTCGGCAAACACCACCCGGCGCGGTGCCTGGCGCACCTTGTTGAAGATGCGGCTGAGGGAGCCGGCCACAGGGTCGCGCCTGGCCGACAACTCATCCACGTAGCGGTCCATGTCGACGATGGGCCTGCGGGCAACGCCCGAGCGCATGGCCGCGCGCGCCACGGCGGGCGGCACGGTGGCCAAAAGGCGCGGATCGAAGGGCACGGGGATGATGTATTCAGGCCCAAACCGCGGCCGGTTGCCTTGGTAGGCGGCCGCCACATCGTCAGGCACATCTTCGCGCGCGAGGGTGGCAAGGGCTTCGGCGGCCGCCACCTTCATATCCTCGTTGATGGCGGTGGCTCTGACGTCCAACGCACCCCTGAAAATGTAGGGAAAGCCAAGGACGTTGTTGACCTGGTTGGGGTAGTCCGACCGACCGGTGGCGACGATGGCGTCATCGCGGATTTCGGCCACCTCTTCGGGCGTCACCTCGGGGTCGGGGTTGGCCATGGCAAAGATGATGGGCCGCGGTGCCATGGAGCGGACCATCTCGCGCGTCATCGCCCCTTTGACCGACACGCCGAAGAAGACGTCCGCCCCCTCCAACGCTTCGGCGAGGCTGCGCGCGTCCGTTTTTGCCGCGTGGGCGGACTTCCACTGGTTCATCCCCTCTTCGCGGCCGGCGTAGATGGGCCCTTTGGTGTCGCAAAGGATCACGTTGTCGTGGGGAACGCCCATGGCTTTGACGAGCTCGACGCACGCAATCCCTGCAGCGCCCGCACCATTGCAGACGATTTTGGTGTCCGTCAGCGTGCGATCGGTGAGGTGGAGGGAGTTGATCAGACCGGCGGCGGCAATGATGGCCGTCCCGTGCTGGTCGTCATGGAAGACGGGAATATCCATCAACTCGCGCAGCTGGCTTTCGATGAGAAAGCAGTCCGGCGCCTTGATGTCCTCAAGGTTGATGCCGCCGAAGGACGGGCCGAGATAGCGCACCGCGTTGACGAACTGGTCGACGTCGGAGGTGTCCACCTCAATGTCGATGCCGTCGATATCGGCAAAGCGTTTGAACAGGACCGCCTTGCCTTCCATCACCGGCTTTGAGGCAAGCGCCCCCAAGGCGCCAAGGCCAAGAATTGCCGTGCCGTTAGAGATGACGGCCACCACATTGCCGCGCGTTGTATAGTCGAACGCCCTGTCAGGATCGTCGGCAATGGCGCGCACGGGAACGGCAACGCCCGGCGAGTAGGCAAGCGACAGATCCCTCTGGGTTGCCATCGGCTTGGTGGGCGTGACCTCCAGCTTGCCCGGACGTCCCCTTGCGTGGAATTCCAGCGCCTCGCCGTCGGTAATCGCGGGTTTTCCTCGCTTGTTAGGTTCGGCGTCCACGGCAATCCCCTCTAAGCCATGTGTCTTTGATCCTAGGGGTACGCCGTTTGCCCTTCGGCCGTCCACAACAACAGAGGTTGTTGAGGACGCTCTTGCCCGCCTTGAACCTCAGCGCTCCGCCCTTCAGGCTCGCCAGAGCGGGGAGGGGCGTCATGGACATGGCAGTGGATCGGCCACCACAAGACAGCGATGGGGCTGAGGCCGTGGCCGCGGCCACCCCTATGATGGCGCAGTATCTTGCCATCAAGGCCAAGCACCCCGAAGGCCTCCTGTTTTACAGGATGGGCGATTTTTACGAGATGTTCTTTGAGGATGCTGAGGTTGCCGCCAAGGCCCTCGGCATCCACTGCACCACCCGCGGCACCCATCGCGGCGAGCCCATCAAGATGTCAGGCGTCCCCGTCCATGCGGCTGAGGATTACCTGGCGCGGCTGATTGCGCAGAATTTTCGCGTCGTCATTGCCGAACAAGTGGAAGACCCTGCGGAGGCTAAAAAGCGTGGGGCGAAGGCGGTGGTGGCGCGCGAGGTGGTGCGCATCGTCACCCCGGGCACCATTACGGAAGAACGCCTGCTGGACGAAGGACGCGCCGCGCTTCTCGTGGCCGTTGCCCCCGGCCGCGATGGCGTCGGGATCGCAGCCGCCGACGTTGCCTCGGGCCGCTTCACGCTGAGCCACGCGCCGGCGGACGATCTGACGGGCGCCCTTGCTCGTCTCGACCCTGCCGAGGTGATCGCCCCTGAAGGCATGGACCTTCCGTCCCTCAACGCCCGTGTGACGGTGACGCGCCGTGCCGACACCGCCTTTGCCTCGCGCGGTGCGGCGGAGAGGCTCGCCTCAGCGTTCGGCGTCCTCAGCCTTGAAGCGTTCGGCACGTTCACAGGTTCGGAGGCGGCCGCAGGTCTTGCGCTGGTGGACTACCTCGCCGACACGCAGTTTTCCAACGCGCCGCCCCTCGACCCGCCGCGGCCCGATGCGGGCGGGGAGGCGATGGCGATCGATGCTGCCACCCGCGCCAGCCTTGAGCTAACACGGCCCGCCCGCGGCGAAGGCCCGACGCTCCTCTCCTCGGTGGATTGCACAGTCTCGGGGATCGGCGCCAGGCGATTGGCCGAGCGGCTCGCCAACCCCTCCACTAAGTTCGATGTGATCCGCGCGCGCCACGATGCCGTGGCCTTTTTCGTGGAGACGATGGAGGCACGGGCCGCGGTGCGTGCAGCGCTGACAGGTGTTGGCGACATGATGCGCGCTGTGGGCAGGCTCGGAGCCGAGCGCGGCGGCCCGCGCGATGCCTTGCGCGTTGCCACTGCCCTTGAGGCGGCCGCCAAGGCGCGCGCCGCGATCCCACAGGATTGCGAGGGGGATGTGGCCGCCATTGCCGCAGCCCTTGATGGCGCGCCGCTTGCCATCGGTGACCGCCTTGCTGCGACCCTCGACCAAAAGGCCGCTTCGGCCAACGCCACCGACGGCACCATTGCCAAAGGCGTCGACGTCGCCCTCGACGAGGCAAGAACGCTGCGCGATGAAAGCCGCCAGGTGATTGCGGCCCTACAGGCCGAGTATCAGAGCGACACCGGCGTCAAATCTTTGAAAATCAAGCACAACGCCGTGCTCGGATGGTTTGTCGAAGTGCCTGCCGCTCACGGCGACACCGTGCGTGAGACGGAGGGGTTTTCCCACAGGCAGAGCCTTGCCAGTGCGGTGCGCTTCACCACAGAGCGCCTGCGCGATCTTGAAAGCCGCATCATGGCCGCCAGTGACGAGGCGCGGGCCAAGGAGGCGGCGATCTTTGCCGACCTTGTGGCCGACATCCTCGCCGCGCGCCCTCAGGTCGCAGAAATCGCCGACGCCATGGCCGAGCTTGATGTGACGACGGCGTTGGCCGAACGGGCCGCGCGCTCGCGCTGGGTGCGCCCTGTTGTGGACGACACCCATACCTTTCGCGTGGAGGGAGGGCGCCATCCCGTTGTGGAAGGCGCCCTTGCCGACCCCTCCACCTTCGTTCCCAACGACTGCGATCTCACCCAGAAGGAAGGCGACACCGCGGCCCGCGCGGTGATCCTCACAGGGCCCAACATGGGCGGCAAATCCACGTATCTGCGCCAGAACGCATTGATCGCGATTTTGGCGCAGGCAGGGGCGTTTGTACCGGCGGAGGCGGCGCACATCGGCATCGTGGATCGCCTGTTCAGCCGCATCGGCGCGTCGGACGACCTTGCGGCGGGGCGCTCAACCTTCATGGTGGAGATGGTGGAATTGGCCGCCATCCTCAATCAGGCAGGCTCCGGGGCGCTGGTGATCCTGGATGAGATCGGCCGCGGGACCGCCACCTTCGATGGCCTCTCCATTGCCTGGGCGGCCCTTGAGCGGCTGAACGAGATTGGCTGCCGTACGCTCTTTGCCACCCACTATCATGAGCTGACGGCGCTGTCGGAGCGCCGGCCGAGGATCGACAACGCCACCATGCGCGTAAAGGAGTGGCGGGGCGAAATCGTCTTCCTCCATCAGGTGGCCCCTGGCGCAGCGGACCGGTCCTACGGTGTTCAGGTGGCGCGCCTTGCGGGCCTTCCCGCCGTCGTGGTGCGCCGCGCCAAGGACATTCTGGCAAGGCTGGAAGAAACCGACAGGGGCGCTGCACGGGCAGCCCTTGCCGCCGACCTTCCGTTGTTCGCCGCCGCTCCGGAGCCGGACACCCCCTCCGGTGAGAGCGCGCCACATCCCTCGCCGGCGCTGGAACGCCTTGCCGCCATCGACCCCGACGCCCTTTCCCCGCGTGAGGCGCTCGCCGCCCTTTATGAGCTAAAGGCAGCGCTCGACAAGGATGGTTGAGCGACATTGCCGCGCCACCGGCGGCGTGTTCTATTCCGCCCGATGTGACGGGGAGGAGAGACATCGATGGCGAAGGGTTATTGGATCGCCCACATGGATGTGAGCGATCCTGAAGGATACAAGGACTATGTGGCGCTGAATGCGGGACCTTTCGCCAAGTTCGGTGCCCGTTTTTTGGCACGCGGCGGCACGTTTGAGGCGCCTGAGGGCGAGGCGCGCAAGCGCCATGTGATCATCGAGTTCCCGTCCTACCAGGCTGCGCTCGATTGCTATGACAGCGAAGGCTACAAGGCCGCGACGGCGGTCCGCAAAAAGCACGCTGTGGGCGAGGTGGTGATCATCGAGGGCTACGAAGGCGCCCAGCCCGGCCAATGATGAAGATCGGCGTGGTGGGCGCCGGCGGGCGCATGGGCCACGCCGTTCTCACCGTCGTTCATGAGAGCGATGAGGCGACATTGACTGCGGCAGTCGACCGGCCTGGTGCCCCTGAAGTGGGCGCCGACACGGGTCGGCTCGCGGGGGGTGGGGCCACAGGCGTCCTCGTCACCGACACGGTGGACGACCTTGGCGGGTGCGACTGTGTGATCGACTTCACCACCCCTGCCGCCAGCACCGCCCTTGCCAAACGCCTTGCTGAAATGGGCGTTTGTCTGGTGGTGGGCACCACGGGCTTTTCGGCCGATGAGAACGCCGACATTGCCGAGGCGGCGGCGACGGTCCCGATCGTGAAATCGGGCAACATGTCCATGGGGGTCAACCTCCTTGCCGCCATGGTGGCACGGGCCGCCAGCGCGCTGCCTGACGCCGATATTGAGATTGTGGAGATGCACCACCGCCGCAAAGTGGATGCGCCCTCGGGCACAGCCCTTTTACTGGGTGAGGCCGCTGCAAAGGGGCGCGAGGTCATTTTGGACGATGCGGCTGTCAAGGTGCGCGAAGGGCACACGGGCGCGCGCCCGAAGGGCACCATCGGCTTTGCAACACTGCGCGGCGGCACGGTGATCGGCGAGCATCAGGTGATCTTCGCCAGCGACAGCGAGCGGGTGACGCTGGGCCACATCGCCGAGGACAGGACCGTCTTCGCGCGCGGCGCCGTGCGGGCGGCCCTTTGGCTCAAGGACCGCCAACCCGGCCTTTATTCCATGTCCGATGTTTTGGGGATCGCCGAGATCTGACGGTCGCCTTTAGCAAAGCACCTTTGAAACAGGCTGTCCTGTGGAGTAGTCGGTCCGCTCCAGTGGCATCCCCGCGGCATCCAGCTGGTAGAGGATGGGCGCCCCTGTGGCGAGCTCACGCTTGACGATGGCATCGGCGCTCAACCCTTCGAGCATCATGATCAGCGCGCGCAAAGAGTTGCCGTGGGCTGACACAAGCACGTTGTCGCCGGCCGTGACACGCGGTTTGATTTCCGCCTCGTAGTAGGGGATGACGCGCTCTGCCGTCATCTTCAGGCTTTCGCCTCCGGGCGGGGGCACATCGAAGGAGCGACGCCACAGGTGGACCTGGTCCTCGCCCCACTTCTTGCGCGCATCGTCCTTGTTGAGGCCTGACAGGTCACCATAGTCGCGCTCGTTCAGCGCTTGGTCCTTGATGGTCTCAAGGTCCTGCTGGCCAAGCTTCTCCAACATGATGGTGAGTGTGTGCTGGGCACGTACGAGGTCTGACGTGAAGGCAATGTCGAAGGTGAAGCCGGCTGCTTTGAGGAGCTCTCCGGCCTGCTCCGCTTCGGCGATGCCTTTTTCCGTCAGATCCGGATCGCGCCACCCTGTGAAGAGATTCTTCGCGTTCCACTCGCTCTGACCGTGGCGGACGAGGGCGAGAATACGATCTGACATGGGCATATTTCCTGTGGATCGAATCGGCGTTGGGAATACATGTAGAGGATTGCGCAAGGAAGGCGCGAAGTTATCCACAGCCTGTGTATAGTCGGGACAACCTCACCCCGAAACGTTCCACATTCGTTCGACACCTTAGGAATGCAGTAAGGTGGCCACTGTCAAGTACGCAAATGCGTTCGTTGGCTTTGGAGGGTCTATGCTCATACGCGACCACACTCTGGCACCGGAATCGGCCTCGATTCAGGTCTTCTGGTGGCAGGGATTTAGTCAGAGTTGGTACCCTTCCACCATCACCGACGTGAAGGGTTTTGAGTGTCCTGAGGGTGCCGTCTTCGTCGTCGTCAAGCGGGATATATTCGGATTTCGCATCCCCCTCATGGTGGGTTGGGCAGAAAATGTCAGCGAAGAGATCTACATGACCCATGGTGACCGCTATTTGCGGGCCATCGCGGAGGGTGCCAACGAGATCCACCTGCATCTGCTTCCCCAAGAGGCTTGGGAACGGGAGGCCGCCACCCGCGACATTGCCGCCGCGTGGAGCCTTCCGGTCTGTGAGCCGTTCTGCAAAGCCTAACCTTTAAGGCGCCGCCCGCCAGCGGGTGGACGGCGCCATTCCCATTGCGCACAGCCTGTGAACATCTTCGTCGCCTGCGACAAGTTCCGCGGTAGCCTGACGGCCGCCGAGGCCAATGCTGCCATTCTCGAGGGGCTTGCGCTCAGCACCCTTGAGGCGGCAACACAAACCGTTGCCATCGGCGATGGCGGCGAGGGCACGCTTGAAGCCCTTGCAGGCCCCGGCACCATAATTCTCACCACCGTGTGCGAGGACCCTTTCGGCAGGGCCATCGAAGGGCGTTGGCTGTTCGACCCCGACGCCTCCCGCGCCGTCATCGAACTGGCCGCCGTTGCCGGCCACGACCATGTGGGCGCGGGCGGCTACGACCCCCACACCGCCTCAAGCTATGGCGTCGGCCAGCTCATTGCGGCGGCCCTTGACCGCGGCGCCCGCGAGGTGGTGGTGGCTTTGGGCGGCAGCGTGACGGTGGACGCTGGCGCGGGTGCCCTCAACGCGCTTGGCGCTCGCTACATCAGCGCCGACGGCACGCGTCTGGAAAAGCCCGCAGGCCGCACCCTCGCCAAGGTCGCCGAGGTGGACGTGACCGGCCTCGACCCGCGCTTGTCCGGTGTGTGCATCATCGCCGCATCCGATGTGGACAACCCTTTGGTGGGGGCCGCTGGCGCCGCCCAGGTCTTCGGTCCCCAAAAGGGCCTTGCAGTGGACGAGATCGAGGAGGCGGATCAGGCCCTTGGCAACTTCGATCGCGCCGTCGCTTTGGCCCGTGGCAAGGATGCCCTTGCCGACGCCCCCTTCGCCGGCGCGGCGGGGGGCATGCTGGTGGGCCTTTCGGCGGCAGCGCCCACCATAGCGCGGGACGGATTTGCCGTTGTTGCCGACCACCACGGCCTGGCAGACAAGGTTGCAGCGGCCGATCTGGTGGTGACGGGAGAGGGCTCCCTCGACACCCAGTCCCTCGGTGGCAAAGGACCTGTGGCACTGGCTCGCATGGCGGCTGATGCCGGCCGGCCCGCCATTGCCTTCGTGGGCCGCCTTGCCGTCGATGCGGTGGACCTGCAGCAGAACGGCATCGTCGCGGCCTTTTCCATCACCCGCGGACCTGTGAGCTTGGAAGAGGCCCTTTCAAGCGCCGGCCCGGCGCTGCGGGAATGTGCAGCGAACGCGTTTAATCTGTTGGCGAGCAAGGGTTGAGGCGAGCGGCGCGCCGCGGGTGTGGATCCTCAGTCGGCTCTGCCGAACCTCCGTGTTCTGCAGTTCGGCGCCAAAGAAGGCGAAAGGCCGCAAAAGTGGGCTTTCGTGGATCGTCAGGCTTTCGCCTCTCCAAAGGAACTGTGAGGGAAACTTGCGGCGGGTTTGTGCTCAGGCGCTTAGCCCCCGTGGCGTGCGGCTTGCGATGCGTCAATGAAGGGGTTTTGCGTGCGGGGGCGGAACGGGGCAAAGTGGGCCGGTCAAGGATCGAGGATGACGCATGACGCTCACCGAACACCTGTCCGCCACGCCTAACCCGCGCGAGGCCATACTGGATGTGTCGAACATTGAGGTCATCTACGATCACGTCATCCTCGTTCTGAAGGGCGTCTCCCTTCAGGTGCCCCAGGGTGGGATTGTCGCGATCCTCGGTGCCAATGGGGCGGGCAAGACCACCACGCTGAAGGCGATCTCCAACCTTTTGCGCGCCGAGCGCGGCGATGTGACGAAGGGGAGCATTTCCTTCGACGGGGAGGAGGTGCAGGCCATGAGCCCCAATGCCCTCGTCACCCGCGGCTGCATCCAGGTGATGGAAGGGCGGCACTGCTTCGGCCACCTCACCATCGAAGAAAACCTTTTGACCGGTGCCTACACCCGCAAAGACGGCTGGGCGGCCATCAAGGGCGACCTTGAAAAGGTCTACGACTACTTCCCGCGGCTCAGGGAACGACGGTTCAGCCAAGCCGGCTACACCTCAGGCGGCGAGCAGCAGATGTGCGCCATCGGACGCGCCATGATGAGCCGGCCCAAGATGATGCTTCTCGACGAGCCCTCCATGGGCCTTGCCCCGCAGCTGGTGGAGCAGATTTTCGAAATCGTGAAGGAAATCAACGCGAACGAAGGCGTTTCCATTCTCCTCGCCGAGCAGAACACCAACGTTGCGCTGCGCTACGCCACCTACGGCTACATCCTGGAATCGGGTCGCGTGGTCATGGACGGCGATGCGAAAGCCTTACGCGAGAACGAAGACGTGAAGGAGTTTTACTTGGGCGTTGCCGGCGATGGGCGAAAGTCCTTTCGCAACGTCAAGCACTACAAGCGGCGCAAACGCTGGCTCAACTGAGCGCGCTGCGGGAAGGACCCTCCATGGCCCCATTCGCCGGCTTCAAGGACGAGGCATTCGCCTTCTACAGCGCCCTTGCCGAGAACAACGAAAAAGCCTGGTTCGAGGCCAACAAATCCACTTTCCAGACCCACGTCCGCGATCCCCTGCAAAACCTGATGGATGCGGCTGCCGAAACCTTTGGCGGCACCGTCAAACTGTCGCGCCCCCACAGGGACGTGCGCTTTTCCAAGGACAAGTCTCCTTACAAGCAAAACCTCTTCGGCGTCGTGCACAGCCGTGAGGGGACCGATGCTGCCCTCTACGCCTCCATCTCCATTGATGGTGTGCACGTGGGCACCGGCTACCATGAGATGACGCCTGACCAGCTGGCCCGCTTCCGTGCCGCCCTCGGCGAGCCGGCCAACGCCGCCGCCTTGCGTGAAGCCATGGACAAAACGGGCAAGCGTGTCGCTGTGCGCGGGCGGGCGCTGACAGGAACACCGCGCGGTTTTGCGAAGGACCACCCTGCCATCGACCTCATCCGCATGAAGGAGGTGATCTCCAGCGCCATGTTCCCGCCGGGGGATTGCCGAACGAAGGCGCTGCAGAAGAAGGTTTTCGATGCCTGGCGGGCGGCACAGCCAGTCAACGACTGGCTCGACCGTCATGTGGGCGCCAGCGAAATGGATGAGGCCCAAAGGATGGCGCGACGCCCCAAGCCGAAAAAGACTGCCAAGGCAGGCAACTGACCCTATGGTGCATCTGACGAGACCTGTCTTGGCCGCCGCTGTCGTGTTCGGGCTTGGTGTGGTGCCTGCCGCGGCCTGCGGACCCGACAGCGATTGTGTGATTGGCGAGCGCACCTATCGCATCGCCATGCCTGACGGCGCGACGGCGGAGGCGCCCGTGGGGGCCATCATCTTCATGCACGGCTACCGTGGCACGGCGAAAGGGACGATGGCGTCCAAAGGGTTACGGGCGATGGCGGAAGAGTTGGGCGTTGCCCTCATCGCCCCCAAGTCGGGCGGGGAAGACTGGCTGATCCGCAATGCGCCCCGCAAAGGCTTTCAGGATGATGGGCGTGAGCTTGTCTACTTCGACGCCCTCCTTGCCGATGCGACCACGCGCTTTCCCATCGACCCCGACAAGATCATGGCGGCAGGTTTTTCCGCTGGCGGGATGATGACGTGGACGTTGGCCTGCCACCGTTCGCAGAGTTTTGCAGCGTTCCTGCCCATCGCGGGCACCTTCTGGGCGCCGATACCCGAACGCTGCGATGTGGAGGCGGTGGATCTTGTCCACATCAACGGCAGGACGGACCAGGTGGTGCCCATCGAAGGGCGGCCCATCGCCGACGTTCACCAGGGCAATGCGCGCACCGCCCTCGCGCGGTATGGCCGCGACGGTGGATACGATGGGACCACGAGCGTTGCTACCGACCCACTCGGGATGGATTGCGAAGGCGCGTCCGCCCCGTCAGGCGCTCACCTCATGTTGTGCCTCCACGACGGCGGGCATGTGGTGGACGCGGACTGGGTTGCCTGGGCCTATCGCACGTTCGTCGCCGGGGATTGATGGCGCGCCTGCCGCCAAGACCTGTGCCGTTGGCCGTCAGATGGGCGTGCGTCCGGTTGGCGATCGTTGGCACAGTGCTCATCGGTCTGGGTGGCGGGGTGGGGGCGCAAGTGCCTGTGCCGTCGACGCGCGATGCGGCTATGGCGGCACGCACGTTCGTTGGTCCACCCATTCCCTTGCACCTTGCCAAATGGCGGTTTGGGATGGTGGAGCGGCCCGCACCCGGCGCGCCGAGAGTGTTCGGGGGTTATGCCAAAGGGTGCATGACAGGGGCCGTGCAGTTGGCTGCCGATGGGCCGCAATGGCAGGCGATGCGCCTGTCGCGCAACCGCCGGTGGGGTCATCCTGAAGCGATCGACTTTGTGGAGGCGCTTGCCGCCGATGCCCCGGCGCTCGGTCTGCGGGGGCTTTTGATCGGTGATATCAGCCAGCCGCGGGGCGGGCCCATGCCCTTCGGTCATTCAAGCCATCAGCTCGGCCTGGACGTTGATATCTGGTTCACCGAGATGCCTGCCGACCGTCTGACCGAGGACGCGCGCGAAACGCTTCCCTTTACCTCGATGCTGAACGAGGCGGGCGACAACATCGACCCCGATCGCTTCACCGTCCCCTTCGCCAAGGTCGTACGGCGAGCGGCACAGGACAGGCGTGTGCAGCGCATTTTCGTTCATCCCATCATCAAGCGGTCCCTGTGCAATTGGGAAGACGGCGACAGACGATGGCTGCGCAAGGTGCGGCCCTGGTACGGTCACTATAAGCATTTCCACGTGCGGCTTGGCTGTCCGTCGGGGTCGCGCGGTTGCCGAGGGCAAAGGCCGCCTCCGGCTGGCGATGGCTGCGGTGCGCCGCTCGACTACTGGTTCACCCCGGCGCCCTATCAGCCGAAGCCTGGCGCCAAACCCCGGCCGCCCATGACGGTGGCCGACATGCCGGCGGTCTGCCGCCGTCTTGTCTTGCGGTAGAGCGGCTTGCGGTCAGATGGAAACATCAGATCGCAAGAAAACCGCACTATTTCGGAGGAGTAGAGCATCTTGTCTGCGTGCGTATGGACGCCGGATGCCCTGGCCTCAACCGCTATCGTGGGACGGTGTAGCGGGCGAGAGTGTCGGGATCGGGCGTAACACCGTGGCCCGGTGCTGTCGGCACTTTGGCGCGGCCGCCCTTGGCCACCTGCTGGGCGATTGCGAGGGGCTCCGTGGCAAGGTCGTCGCGGAAGGCGTTGTGGGTGGTGTCGAACTCCAGCATCGGTTCGTCCGGGTGCATGGCACCTGGCAGAGGAGGCATTGCGGCCAGAAGCTGCATGTTGACCGCGACCGAGACCGCAGAGCCCCACACATGGTTCACCACGGGCGTGAAGTGGGTGTGGGCAAGGGCGAGGACCTTTTGATACTCGCTGATGCCGCCCAACGCGCACACCTCGGGCTGGGCAATGTCGAGGCACCGCCGCTCCAGAAGATGGCGCCAGCCCCAGCGGGTGAACTCCGCCTCGCCGCCTGAAATGTTCACCGAAAGGCCGGCGCGCAGCTCGCGATACCCATCAAGGTCTTCAGGCGCCACAGGTTCCTCGAACCAGTAGACGCCAAGCCGCTCCAGCGCGCGGCCGACGGCGAACGCATCGGCGGTGTGGTAAGCGTGGTTGGCGTCCACCATCAGGCGCGTTTCCTCAGCAAGGGCGTGGCGGACGGCCTCCACAAGGCCAATGTCGGTGGCGGGGCCAAGGCCCACCTTCATCTTCAGGGCCTTGAAGCCACTCGCTTCGAGCGTGCGGGCCTCTTCGGCAAAGGCATCTGCCAAATTGTCGCGGCGCTTCAGCATCATGCCGTAGCCGTATACGGGAATGTCGTCCCTGAACGGGCCGCCCAGAAGGGTGGCGATGGGGACGCCGTGGATCTTGCCCGCCAGGTCCCACAGGGCAATGTCAACGCCCGACAACGCTTGGATGGGCATGCCCTTTTGGCCGTGGTCGCGCAGGCGATTGTAGACATCATGCCACAGCACTTCGCGGTGAAGTGGGTTGCGTCCCACGACAAGCGGGGCGATCACCTCCTCCACGATGGTTGCGTTCGCGCGGGCCACCGGTCCTGGGCCAAAGCACTCGCCCCAGCCGGTCAGGCCCTCATCGGTGGCCACTTCCACCAGATGAGCGCTCCGTGTTGTGTAGTATTGTTGGGAGTAGCCGAGCTCTTCCGGCAAATCGTAGCGCAGAAGGTGGCTGCGGACGGCGGTGATGCGCATGTCTCAACGGGCGTTTTGGTGGAGGTGTGTCGCGTGATGAACCAGGCGCGCCCACACGTCCAGGAAAAAACCGAGCTGGAGCCGTTGCCGCGCAGGCGCTGGCTGCCGCTTTGGCGGCCGCGCAATGTGGGTCGCTTGTTCGCCCAGGTGGTGCGCATGGTGCGCCCGTCGAAGGTGCCCGTGACGCCTGCGGCCATGCTGCGTTTGTCCCGTGCGGAGCGTCGGGGCGAACAGTTGGCGATCTTGTGCCGCACGATGGCCTTCGGCGTGGCGCTGCTGTGGTACATCATCATCATGTATCTGAGCGGCCGGACGCCGACCCCCTGGGGCGTCCTGGCGCTGGTGGCGCTGACGGCGCTCGGGGTGTTTCACTTCATTGCCGTTGGCACGCGCTTTCACCGCCGCTGGTTTGCTTATGCCGCCACCGCCATCGACCTATTGGCCATCTGCGCTCTGTTCGCCTTCGCTCCCGTCAGCCGCAGTGGGGAAGTGCCGCAGATCTACGCCTTTCGCACCAATGGCATTTATATGCTGTTGCCGTTTATCGCCCTTAGTGCCTTGTCCTTGTCGCCGCGTATTGTGTTGTGGGCAGGGGTGGTGGCCGTTGTGGCCTGGTGGTCGGCGTTCGTGTTTGTCGTGTCGGGGATGGAGGAGACCATCTCTTGGTCGGACCTGCCTGTTGCCGCACCGCGGGACGTTTATGACGCGGTGTTCTTGTCGCCCAACTTTATCGGCTTTGGCAGCCGTATGCAGGAGAGCATTGCCATCCTCGTCTCCGCCCTTGTTCTGGCGGTGGCTGTGGCGCGCGCGCGCCAGCTCTTCTTTGCGCAGATCAGGGCGGAAGCGGCGCGGGAGGAGGAGCGGGCAGCCCGGGCCACCATCACCGCGCAACTGGGCCGTTTTGTGCCATCTGCCATTGCCAAACGGTTGATCGATAACCCCGCCGGCCTTGCCCCCCAGGTGCGCCACGCGGCCGTTCTGGTGATGGACATTCGCGACTTCACACAATTTGCCGAAGGGCGGGACCCTGGGGCGGTGATTGCCGAGCTCAACCATTTCCTGGCCCGCTGCGCCGAATGCGTGAGCGACTTTGACGGCGTGGTCATCACCTTTACCGGTGATGGGTTGCTTGCAACATTCAACACCCCCATCGATATCGATGCGCCCGAACAGGCCGCCCTCGCTGCCGCGCGACGCCTGGTGGATTGCGGCGCGGAGCATGGCTTTCCCGTGCGTGTCGGCGTTGCTGCGGGGCCCCTTGCGGCCGGCAGTGTCGGCTCGAACGAAAGGCAGGCCTTTACGGTCTACGGCGACACGGTGAACCGCGCGTCCCGCCTGGAGACGCTCGCCAAGACCATCGACCATGCCATCCTTGTGGACCAGGGGATCTCGGTGGCCGTGTCGGAGGATCTGTCCTTCGTCGGCCATCATGAGGTGCGCGGCTTCCACGAGCCTGTGGCTGTGTGGTCGGCCACCACCTGACAGGGTCGCGCTAGACAAAGTCCAGGCTGTCCAACTGGCTGAGGGTGATAAACAGGAGGCGGACCATCTCTCCTGCGGCACCCACGGGCACGTCAGTGTGTTGCCCGTCCTGCTGGGCACCCAGGAATGCTGCACTTGGGTCGACCACATCCAACAGGTCGCTGCCGGGGGTGAAATCGGTGATGGTGTCGCCATCTTGCGGGCCGATCACGAAGACGTCGCGGCCTGCAGCGCCTGTGAGAATGTCAGCGCCTGTGCCCCCATCCAGCGTGTCATGGCCTGTGCCGCCAATGAGTTCGTCCACCCCAGTGCCGCCGAACAGGCGATCGTCGCCCCCTTGGCCGAGAAGGGTGTCGCTGCCGGCGCCGCCATAAAGACGGTCGTGGCCCTCGCCTGCGGCCAGCCAGTCGGTGCCTGACTGGCCCTCAAGCTTGTCCTCGCCTGCTTCGCCGAACAGGCGGTCGGCGCCGTCCTCCCCGACAAGGCGGTCGCGGCCGCTGCCGCCTTTGAGAACATCGTCCCCGCCACCGCCCACCATGCGATCGTGGCCCGAACCGCCCAACAGTGTGTCATCGCCACCGCCGTCGTGCAGCCTGTCTGAGCCGGTGCCGCCCATCACAAGGTCATCGCCTTGGCCGCCGAAGAGGACGTCCTCACCCTCGCGGCCGAAGAGTTTGTCATTGCCCTCCTCACCGTTGAGGGTGTCTGCACCCTTGCCACCGTCGAGGCGGTCTTTGCCTGCGCCGGCAAGGAGGATGTCGCCGCCATCCTCGCCGTAAAGTCTGTCGTCGCCCGCATGGCCCGAAAGGCTGTCGTTGCCGTGACCGCCGATCAGAACGTCGCGTCCCTCACCGCCATTGATGGTGTCCTCGCCACGCCCGCCGTCGAGCCGGTTTGCGAGCCGGTTGCCGGTGATGGCGTCGTCGCCCGCCCCGCCGATGGCATCCTCGATCCCAGAGCGCCAGCTGCCTTTGTAAAGGCCGGCATTGTGGACGGCGCCTGCGGCGAAGACGGGACCTTCGCTACCGCCCAATTCCGCCGTCCAGTTGAGGCGCGGTTCCTGGCCGGTGGTGGTGAAGCCGCCGGGCGTCAGGTCGATGGCGAGGGGGGCGATGTAGAGGCTGAAGTCGTAAACGTCGTGCCCGCCGCCATCCCAGATGGTCTTCAACAGGACGCGGACTTTGGGATCGAAGCGATAGGTGTCATCGCCCTTGTCGGCGTAGTTCGCGCCGTAAAGGTGTTGGAGGGCGGCAATGTCGCGCACCATGAAGGTCTGTGCGTGGCCAAGGGGCTCGGCGCCAAGACCCACGCCTGCCGGCGCGCCAGGATAATCGCGCGTTGACATGACGGAGTGTTCCACACCGTCCAAATGGGCCGGTAGGGTGGCGTAGGGGCCTGGGATGTCAGTGTGTTTCAGCCCAAGGGCGTGGCCCACCTCGTGCAGCACGGCGCGAAACCCCGCCTGGCCCTTCTGCAGCGCGGCGGCCGGATCGGCGCCGAACCACATGTCACCCCCTGCTGCACGCTCAGACGGCAGGAATGCGTAGGCGCCAAGGCGAATGGGGGCTGCGCCTGACGGGTCCAGCTCCTGCGCAAAAAACACGCGGATGTCGGCATCCAGTGCCTTGGTGTCAGGGCGCATGGCAAAGGAGAGCTTGGTGAAGCTTTCCACCTGCGCAAGCGCATCGCTCACCGCTTTTTCCAGCGCGTCGGGGAGGGGGGCAAGACCGGTGGCGCCATCATAGCCTTTGATCTTGCCCGCCTTCTGGACGAAGCCGACGCTCGGATTGCCGGCCCATGCCCTTTCGGTGAGCAGGGCATTGATGAAAATGTCGGTGGAAGGTTGTGTCGCGCGGGTCCGGCCCAAGCCCATTTACCTCCCATTGCCGCGCACTGCGAAAGGCGTCTTCGCAGCGTTTCCATCCGCAGGCATTTCAACTCGGGCTGACGGTAGGGGTCCAAGCTTGCGCCAGGCTCTCTTGCAGCAAGCTTCGGTTGAACCTCTCATTTGCCGATGAGCGATCCGTGGCGCGTTTGGACAAGGGCGCGTGTCCTTGGAAGGTTGGGCCGCCATCGCTCATCACGCACAGGCCTCTTTGCGGCGCGATTGTGCGAACACGCAAATGAGTGATTGGCGAAATCAACTTAAGGGCGTATAGTTTGCTATGTCTGCGGCGCCGGCCTTTGGAACGGCGGCGTCGGTGTTTGGAGGATCAGTCCCGTGATGGCCGCCGCGAGGGTGGATCGGTGCGGGCGGATGGAGCGCACCATCGTGCAGCTTACCGATATTGAAGGCCTGAACAGAAATGCCGCATCGGAGCGCGATGCCTTTCGCGCGGCGGTGGCGCGCGGCTCCTGCGAAAGCGAGGACCATCACAAGCTCAAGCACCGCTTCCCATTTTATGGCCATGTCCCCTGTCGCGCTGGCCCTGTGGACTTCCTCATGTACAGCGCAAACGACGACGTGGTGGCGTGGGAGTATTTCTGGACCGGCGGCTATGAGGAGCCCGTGGTCGCCGCATGGCTTGAGATGACGCGTTCGGCGAAGCAGGTCTTGGATGTGGGCGCCTACTCGGGCTGTATGAGCATTGTGGCCGCGCTCAACAATCCATCCTGCCATGTGCATGCCTTCGAGGCGATGCCGCGAACGGTGGAGCGACTGTCGGTCAACTGCAAGCTGAACGGTGTTGCCGACAAGGTGACCATCCACAACCTTGCTGTGTCGGATAAGGACGGCACCGTTTTGATCCACATGCCCCGCCCGCGGGACTTTTTGGGCACGGGCAATTCCATCTTTCACAAGCCGAATGTGAGGATGGTGGATCAGCTTGAGGTCAAGAGCGGCCCCATTGCCGCGGCCTTGGCCAACGCCGGCGCTGACGAGGCACCGGTCTCCTGCATCAAGCTTGATGTGGAGGGCCATGAGATGCCGGCGCTCAAAGGCATGGTGGAGATCATCGAACGGGACAGGCCATCGCTGATCGTTGAGGTCTGGGCTCACGAAAAAGAGGAGCTTTTTGCCTTCTTCGAGGCGCTCCACTACCGCCGTGAGCAACTCCAGGGCATGAACTGGCTCTTCGTCCCTCGCCAACACGTTTAGCCGAACCGCCTGCGGTGAGTGGCTGTGTGCACGGCTTACAAAGGCCGCCCCTCACAGCGCCTCCACGCGGAAGGATTCAGGATCGGCGGTAAAGGTGCTTCGGGTCGCGTTCTTTGATCCCTAACGGCAGGACGCCGTACCTCGGCATCGCGCCTATCCATCCCCGATCTGCCGAAGACTGGAAATGGAGCGGCTTGCGGCCTGATGGTTTCATCTGACCGCGCACCGCTCCAGACGGGAGAGGGTTACAACGGCCCCCAACTCGTCCGGCGAAAAGCGATGCGCCAATCAATCGACCTCAGCCGGTCAGGCGAGGGTCGCCCCCGCCTCGCGCATGGTGTCGAATTGGGACTCCACGGCTTGTGCGAGGGTGTCCACAAGATAGTCCGCCTGAGCCTCGGTAAGGATGAGGGGAGGTGACAAGGCCAGGGAATCGTTGGGCATTGCGCGCAAGATCAGCCCGCGTTCCAGCGCCGCCATGGAGACGGCCTTGCCGATCCCCGCCGACGGATCGAAGGAGCGTTTTGTGGCGCGATCGGCCACCAACTCCACCCCCGCGATCAGACCGACGCCGCGCACTTCGCCCACAGCGGGGTGATCGGCAAAACGCTCGCGAAGGCGTTTTTGGAAATGGGCGCCCACCTTCGCGGCATTCTCGGTCAACTTCTCGCGCTCCAGGATTTTGAGGTTTGAGTTGGCCGCAGCGCAGGCGATGGGGTGGGCGGTGTAGGTGTAGCCATGGCCGAACACACCAAGGTGCTCTGAATCGTTGTGGATGGTCTCCCACACCTCTTCTCCCAAAAGCACCGCCGACAAGGGCTGGTAGCCTGAGGTGATGCCCTTTGCGACGGAGACCATGTCGGGTTCGATCCCGAAATAGTCGCAGCCGAAGGGGGTGCCGAGACGGCCGAACCCGCAAATCACCTCATCGGCGATGAACAGGATGTCGTTTTCCTTGAGGATCTTCTGCACCTTCTCAAAGTAGCCTTTGGGCGGCAAAATCACGCCGCCCGCGCCCATGATGGGCTCGGCGATGAAGGCGGCGATGGTGTCTGCCCCCTCCTTCTCGATGGTCTCTTTCAGTTCGGCGGCGAGACGGTCGGAGAAAGCTTCTTCGCTCTCGCCGGGCACGGCCTCGCGGTAGTGGTGGGGGCAACGCACCCGCACCACCTGGGGCAACGGCAGATCGAACGCTGTGTGAACACTCGGAAGACCGGTGAGCGAGCCTGCCGCCACCGTCACACCATGATAGGCACGGTCGCGTGCGATGATCTTCTTCTTTCTCGGCCGGCCTTTCAGGTTGTTGTAGTACCAGACGAGCTTCACCTGGGTGTCGTTGGCATCGGACCCGGAAATGCCGAACAGCACGCGCGCCATGTTGCCCGGCGCCATCCGCCGCACGGTGTCGGCGGTGTGAACGGCAGGCTCGGTCCCCATGGAGGCGAAGGAGTGGTAGTAGGGCAGCCTGTGGGCCTGCTCTGAGATGGCATCGGCAATCTCGTCACGCCCATAGCCCACATTCACGCACCAAAGTCCGGCAAGGCCGTCCACGTATTCGGTGCCGTTGCTGTCGGTCAGGGTGATCCCTTTGCCCGACACCATGATGCGTGGGCCTGAATCCATATGGCCCTTAGGCGAGGTGAAGGGGTGGAACACATTTTCACGATCAAGATCTGCCAGCGACTGGTTGTGGGCGGGGCTGAGATCCATCGTTTCAGTTCCTCATGACTGGCGTCCGGCGGCAAGGCATGGCGGCCGCTGCACGGTGACATTTCATTGCGAGAGGCCTTCCGCCTATCATCTTTCCCGATCGCGGAAAACCAGAAGGAACGCGTTGATGGCGGAGAATGCGTCGGCGACCATGACCGTGCAGGTGGACGGGGCCCATGTGCGGGTCACCAAGTGGCATTTCGGCCCGGGCGAGGCGACCGGATTTCACCGCCACGGCTACGACTATGTGGTGGTGCCCGTGCTGCCGGGAACGCTCACCATGGTGGATGCCTCCGGCAACGAGACGGCGGCGATGCTTCAACTGGGGGAGAGCTATGCCCGCAGCGCCGGCGTGGAGCACGACGTCATCAACAAGACCGACGCGCCCATTGCTTTCGTGGAGATCGAATTGAAGGACCGTCAGGGGTAGGGCGGCCCCAAAAACCTCCCGAGAGGCCGCGTGCGGGCCGATCACGGGCTTTCACGCAGGCCTCACAGACGGGCACCTGAATGTGACTGGGGCACCGGTGTTTTCGCTTGCCATGCGCAATCATGTGTAAGCCCCGCGGCGACGAACATTATTGAGGACCGCCTGCCGCGTCCCGCCGTTTGATGGAGCCTAGCTGATGCACAGCGCCCAATCCCGTCCCGCTTTCCTGCCCGCCGTCTCTGCGAGCAGCCTCCTGTTCATGGTGGTAGCAGGGGTCGTGGCCACCCTTGCCTTTGACGTGTTCGGCCAGTGGTTGTCGCCGACACTGGGGTTTGCCCGCCTTGCCCCAGAACCCCTTGCCGCACAAACTCTTCAGGTGCTCTTTGGCTTGACCGAAAGCGCTGCCACGGGTGGCAAGATCGTCCACTATTTGACAGGCATCTTGTTCTACCCGATCGGCTATCTGTTCATTGCTCTTCCCATTGCGCGGGCGGTCATCCCGGGCATTCCCTGGCCTTTGGTGGCGGTCGCCTATGGTGTGGTCCTTTGGGTGTTCGCCCTTTACGTGATGGCCCATCTGGTGGCGGGCAATCCTGCCTTCCTGGGCTTTTCCGGCATCACCTGGGTGGCGCTTGTGGGGCACGTGGTCTACGCGGTGGTCTTGGGGGCAGTGCTCGCCGCCCGCCGCGCCTGACACGGCCACGCAAACGCCGACGCTGCCGCTCGTCCCCGGCGCGTCGGCCTCACACAAAAGAATGGCTGGTGCGCTCTGCGCGCCGGCTTTTTTTGTGCCGCGACTCATTATCTGTGGGACGCAATCGCGATCCGTGCGTTGAGCTTTCGGTGCGAGAGCGAAATCATCTGTCAAAAAAAGTCATCGGGACCGACAATGGCTGCAAGCGACGGGCAAAGCGCGCTGTTTCGCCGGCTCACCTCACGGTTTGGCCGCAAGAAAGGGGCGCAGCAACGGCCCGGGACGGTTGCGGAACACTCACGCGCTCCTATGCCTTTAACACGTATGGAGACGCAAACCGCCACCGAAGGCCTTATGACCAACACCGCCGCCGTACCGCGCACGCCCTCGTCGACGCGCCCGACGCCGCAAACGCCAACGCCTCGCCCCGATGTTTATCCCTTGGAGCAGATGGCCAAGAGCCGCGTTGCCATTGAAGCCGTCGACCCTGAGATCGACGGTGGGCGCTTTGCCGCAAAGACCGTCGTGGACGAACCTTTTCCCCTGGAGGCGGACATATTCGGCGAAGGTCACGACATGGTGGACGCTGCCGTGTTGTGGAGACCGCGAGGGCAGGAGGTGTGGCATGAAGCGCCTTTGGTGTTGTTCGATAACCAGCGCTGGCAGGGTCACTTCACGCCGACGCAAAACGCCCACCACGAATACACCATCATCGCCTGGCGCGATGAGTGGGGCATGTGGCGCTCCGAGGTGGGCAAGAAATACAATGCCGGCCAATCCATCACACTGGAGTTGGAGGAGGGCGCGCGTCTTGTTGCCGCCTCCGTCGGGGCAGGCCGCGGCACCAAGGCCGATCAAGAGGCTTTGAAGGCGCTTGCCGAAGAGATGGAAACGGCCGACGACGGCGCCCGCTTTGCCAAGATGATGAGTGATGACACAGCCGCCCTCATCCGCAGGGCCGGCAAGCGCGCCAACCTCACCCACTACAAAACGCTGCCTTTGATGGTGGACCGCAAGGCAGCGGCGTTTTCCGCCTGGTACGAGGTGATGCCGCGCTCACAATCGGGCGATGCGAACCGCCACGGCACCTTCGACGATGTGATCGCGCGGCTGCCTTACGTGTCGGGCCTTGGCTTCGACGTTTTGTATTTCCCGCCCATCCACCCCATCGGCAAGACCAATCGCAAGGGCCGCAACAACACGCTGAAGGCTGAAGCCGGCGACCCCGGCAGCCCTTATGCCATCGGCTCGGATGAAGGCGGCCACACCGACATTCATCCCGAGCTCGGCACGCTGGAGGACTTCAAGCGCCTCGTGTCAGCGGCCGCCGATCACGGGCTTGAGATCGCGCTCGACTATGCCATCCAGTGTTCGCCTGACCACCCCTTCATCAAAGCCCATAAGGCGTGGTTCGAGTGGCGGCCCGATGGCTCCATTCGCTATGCGGAAAACCCGCCGAAGAAGTACGAGGATATCGTCAACGTCCGCTTTTATGATGGCGACGACCCTTTGCCAGAGCTTTGGCGCACCCAACGCGACATCGTGCTGTTCTGGGTGGACCAGGGCGTGAAGATCTTCCGGGTGGACAACCCGCACACCAAGCCATTGCCGTTCTGGGAGTGGATGATTGCAGAGGTCCAGCGCGACCATCCTGACGTGATCTTCCTGGCCGAAGCCTTCACCAAGCCCAAGGTGATGCACCGCTTGGCGAAGGTGGGGTTCACCCAGTCCTACTCCTACTTCACCTGGCGCAACCACAAACAGGAGATGACGGAGTACATCACCGAGTTGACGAAAACCGAAAAGCGCCACGTGATGCGGCCGAATTTCTTCGTCAACACGCCGGACATCAACCCGTTCTTCTTGCAAACGTCAGGGCGCCCCGGCTATCAGATCCGCCTGGTGTTGGCGGCCTCGCTCGCCGGCAACTATGGCGTCTATAACGGGTTCGAGTTGTGCGAAGGCACACCCGTCCCCGGCAAGGAAGAATACCTCAACTCGGAGAAGTATGAGTTGAAGGCGTGGGACTGGGACCGCCCCGGCCACATCCGCGAAGACATTGCGCGCATGAATTTTCTGCGCCGCACCCACCCGGCGCTGGAAGAGTTTACCAACACCACGTTCTACAACATGTGGAACGATCAGATCTTATACTACGGCAAATCAACGCCGGATCGTTCGTCCTTCATTCTGTTTGCGGTCAGCTTTGACCCGCACAACGGGCAGGGCGGGCATTTCGAGGTGCCGTTGTGGGAGTTCGGCCTGCCCGACGATGCCTCCGTCGAGGTGGAGGACCTTTGCACAGGCCACCACTTCGTCTGGCACGGCAAGACGCAGCATGTGTATATCGACCCGCACCAGAGGCCTTACTTCATCTGGCGTCTGTTGTCCCCGCGGGGTCAACGCTGATGGACGTGGCAACGCAAGGTCTCGCCGAGGGTGACAGCGCCGACGGTAAGATCGACCGGTCCGATACCGAATGGTACAAGGACGCGGTCATCTACCAGCTCCACGTCAAAGCCTTCATGGATGCCGACAACAACGGCATGGGCGACTTCCGTGGGCTCATGGAAAAGCTGGACTATATCCAGGCGCTCGGCGTCACCGCCATTTGGCTGCTGCCGTTTTATCCTTCGCCTTTGCGCGATGATGGCTATGACATTGCAGACTATACCACCGTCAACCCGCAATATGGCGATGTGGATACGTTCGCCCGTTTCGTGCGCGAGGCTCATGAGCGTGGATTGAGGGTGATCACCGAGCTGGTGATCAACCACACCTCCGACCAGCACCCCTGGTTTCAGAGGGCGCGAAAGTCCCCCCGCGGGTCGCTCGAGCGCGATTACTATGTGTGGTCCGACACGGACGAGAAGTATGAGCTGACGCGCATCATCTTCCTCGACACCGAGAAGAGCAACTGGACGTGGGATCCTGAGGCGGAGCAGTTTTTCTGGCACCGTTTCTACAGCCACCAACCGGATCTCAACTTCGACAACCCCAAGGTGCTCGACGAAGTCATCGAGGTGATGAACCAGTGGCTCGACATGGGGGTGGATGGTCTGCGCCTCGACGCCATCCCCTACCTTGTGGAGCGCGACGGCACGAACAACGAAAACTTGCCCGAGACCCACGAGGTCTTGAAGAAGATCCGCACAGCCCTCGATGAGCGCTATACCGATCGCATGTTGCTCGCAGAAGCCAACCAGTGGCCCGAAGACACGCGCCCCTATTTCGGCGAGGGCGATGAGTGCCACATGGGGTTCCACTTCCCCTTGATGCCGCGCATGTACATGGCGCTCGCCCAGGAAGACCGTCACCCCATCACCGACATCATCCGTCAGACGCCCGAAATCCCCGAAGACTGTCAGTGGGCCATCTTCCTGCGCAACCATGACGAGTTGACGCTGGAAATGGTGACGGAGGAGGAGCGCGATTACCTGTGGCGCACCTATGCCGCCGACGCGCGGGCGCGCATCAACCTTGGCATTCGCCGTCGCCTTGCGCCGTTGCTGCAGAACGACAGGCGCAAGATTGAATTGTTGAACTCGTTCCTGCTGTCGATGCCGGGGACGCCGGTGATCTACTATGGCGATGAGCTCGGCATGGGGGATAACTACTTCCTGGGCGACAGGGATGGCGTGCGCACGCCCATGCAGTGGTCCGCCGACCGCAATGCAGGCTTCTCCCGCGCCAATCCGCAACAGCTTTACCTGCCGCCCATTCAAGACCCCGTCTACGGCTTCCAGGCCATCAACGTGGAGGCGCAGGAGAACGATCCGTCTTCGCTGCTCAACTGGATGCGCCGCATCATCATGGTGCGCAAGCAGCACGTGGCTTTTGGGCGCGGAACCTTGCAGTTCATTTACCCGCGCAACCGCAAAATCATCGCCTATGTGCGTGAACACGGTGACGAGGCGATCTTGTGCGTGGCAAACCTGTCTCGCTCGGCCCAGGCGGTGGAGTTGGACCTGTCGCAGCACCGCACAAAGGTGCCCATCGAGCTGACGGGCCGCACACCGTTCCCGCCCATCGGCGACCTTCCTTATATGCTGACGCTACCGGCCTATGCTTTCTACTGGTTCGTCCTGGCAGGTCCTGAGGAGGCCCCCAAATGGCACGAGCCCATTCCTGAGCCGCTGCCCGATTTCATCACGCTGACCTCCCGCAACGGGCGGATCGATGGCGCCCTTTACGGCCGCGAGCGGGTTCAGCTTGAGATGGGCACGCTGCCGCAGTTCTTGCCTCTGCAGCGCTGGTTCGCAGCCAAGGACGAGCGCATTGAATCTGTCAGCCTGAAACCTGTCGCAATGCTCGACCCTGCCGGCGACTACGCGCTCTCGGTGATCGACGTCACCGTGCCCTCAGGCGTCCAGCGCTATCTGGCGCCTCTCGCCATCCGCTGGGGGGAGGAGCACCTGCGCGCCGGTGCGCCCAAATTCTCCTACACCCTTGCCAAGGTGAGAGCAGGGGCGCGGGTGGGCGGCCTCATCGACGGTGCGTTCGACGAGGCCCTTGCCGCACAGCTCGTCAAACTGATGCAGGCGGGCGAAACCCTTTCGGCCGACGGCGGCTCGGTGAGCTTTGAAGGTTCGCCAGGTCTCAACGCGTTCGAGGAGCTTGCCCCGCCGCGCCCCCTCGGGGTGGAGCAGTCCAATGTGTCGGTGGTGTTCGGCGAGCAGTTGATCTTGAAGATCTACCGCAGGATCCGCGCCGGTGAGCAGCCCGATGTGGAGATCGCCCGCCAGCTCACCGACGTGACGCCATTTGCAAACACTCCGGCCCTCCTCGGCACGGTGACCATGCACGGCGAGAGCGGCGAGTCTGTCCTCGCTGCCGCCTTCAGCTTCGTGCCGAACCTTGGTGATGCTTGGGCAGCCGTCCTGGAAGCGCTGGAGCGGCACCTTGAGGGCGCCGACCTTCTGGAAGGCCAGGAGGCCGTGCAGACGGAAGAGGAGGCCCCGCTTCTCACCTTCCCGCTCGACCTTGGCCACCTGTGCGGTGTGCGCACGGCCCAGATGCATCGCGCCCTTGCGGCCGACAAGGACAGCCCTGCCTTCGCGCCAGAGCCCATCACTGCCGAGGATCTGGCCAAATGGGCGCGCGATTGCGAGGCGGAGGCAGACAGCGTTCTTTCCCGCCTCAATGGTGCACTTGGCACGCTGGAGGAGGACGCCCGGGCGGATGCGCAAACGCTCTTGTCCAAGCGGGACGAGATCGTCGCCCGGTTCAGTGCTGCGGCCGCGGCCACCCCGTCTGGCGAGAAGACCCGCATCCACGGCGACTACCATCTGGGCCAGGTGCTTGTGGCGCAGGACGATCTCGTGGTCATCGATTTCGAGGGCGAGCCGGCTCGCCCTCTGGAGGAGCGCCGGGAGAAGTCCTCACCCTTACGCGATGTGGCGGGGATGCTGCGCTCGTTCGACTATGCGGCGGCGATGGCCCTGTCCCGCTGGCGCGACACCCATGAGGTGCATGCCGGCGAAGCTTACGACAAGGCCGCCGCCTGGCACCGCCGCACCCGTCGCACTTTCATCGACGCCTACTTTGAGACCATGGGCGATGCGGGCCACGACAAAGAACTCTCAGGCGCGCTCCTGGATCTCTTCACGCTGCAAAAGGCCCTCTACGAGATCGGCTACGAACTTGCCATCCGCCCCCATTGGGTGGGCATCCCGCTAAAAGGGGTGTTGGACGTCTTGTCTGAACCGCGCGGCGTCAGCGCCTGGCGGGGTGCACCCACCCTCAGCGTGCCCGGCCAGTCCGATCCGTCCCAACAAGGAGACACATAGTATGAGTGAGACGCGCCTTCGCGACGATCTTGAGCCGCAGGCGGCCGAAGCGATCGTCACCGGCCGTCACACCGATCCATTCGCCGTGTTGGGTCGCCATGGTGCGCTCGGCGGGCCGTGGACCGTGCGCACCTTTCAGCCCCATGCCGAGGCGGTCAGCCTCACCGATGCGCAAGGGGCCGCGCTCGGCGAGATGGAGCGCATCCATCCCGACGGCCTCTTCTCCATTGTGATGGATGAGGTGCCCGAAGCCTACCGCCTGACCCTGCGCGCAGGCCGGCACACGTGGGCCATCGACGACCCTTACCGCTTCCCGCCGCTGCTCGGCGAGATGGACAGCCATCTGATGGCCGAGGGGCGCCACCGCAAGATCTATGAGCGTCTTGGCGCCCACCCCACCACAGCCGACGGTGTTGACGGGGTGATGTTCGGGGTCTGGGCACCCAATGCCCGCCGCGTCTCCGTGGTGGGGGACTTCAATGCCTGGGACGGGCGGCGCCACATCATGCGCAAGCGCCTCGAATCGGGCGTGTTCGAACTCTTCATCCCGAACCTTCAAAAGGGCCTTTACTACAAATTCGAGGTGGTAGGCGCGCACGGCAACCTTCTGCCCCTGAAGACCGACCCGTTCGCCTTTGCCATGGAGGCGCCGCCCGATACGTCCTCAGTGGTCCACGGCCTCACCGCGTATGACTGGACCGATGACGACTGGATGTCCCGCCGGGCGGCCCTGTCTGCGGCCGATGCACCCATCTCCATCTACGAGGTGCACCTTGGCTCCTGGCGCCGCACCCTGGACAACGAGACGCTCGATTATGACACGCTGGCTGAGCAGCTGATCCCTTATGTGAAGGAGATGGGCTTTACCCACATGGAGCTCCTGCCCATTTCCGAGCATCCGTTTTCGGGCTCGTGGGGGTATCAGCCCATCGGCCTTTATGCTCCGACGGCACGGTTCGGCACGCCGGAAGGGTTTGCGCGCTTCGTGGATGCCGCGCACAGGGCAGGCATCGGCATCATCATCGACTGGGTGCCTGCACACTTTCCCACCGACGAGCACGGCCTTGCCCAGTTCGACGGCACCGCCCTTTACGAGCATGCCGACCCGCGCGAGGGTTTCCACAAGGACTGGAACACCCTCATCTACAATCTTGGCCGCAACGAGGTGGCCAACTACCTTGAGGCCAACGCCACCTTCTGGCTGGACCGCTACCATGTGGACGGCCTGCGGGTGGATGCCGTCGCCTCCATGCTTTACCGCGATTACAGCCGCGATGAGGGCGAGTGGGTGCCCAACGTCCACGGCGGCAACGAAAACTACGAGTCCATCGCCTTCCTGCGCTCCATGAACGAAAGGATCGCCTCTGACATTGAAGGCGCCTTTACAGCGGCAGAGGAGTCCACGGCATTTCCGGGCGTCTCAAGGGGCGTGGAAGAGGGCGGCCTCGGCTTTGACTACAAGTGGAACATGGGATGGATGCACGACACGCTTCAGTACGTCTCGCGCGACCCCATCTACCGCCGCTACCACCACGACAACATCACCTTCGGCATTCACTACGCGTTCTCGGAACGGTTCATCCTGCCCCTCAGCCATGACGAGGTGGTGCACGGCAAGCGCTCCCTCATCGGCAAGATGCCGGGGGACCGTTGGCAGCGCTTTGCCAACCTTCGCGCCTACTACGCCTTCATGTGGACCCACCCTGGCAAGAAGCTCCTCTTCATGGGCGGCGAGTTTGCCCAGGAGCGTGAGTGGAACCACGACCACGGTCTCGACTGGCACCACCTTGAGGACCCCATGCACAAGGGCGTCCAGTCCGCCGTGCGCGACCTCAACACGCTCTATCAGGACACGCCCGCCCTTCATGAGCAGGACTGTGTGCCCGAAGGCTTTGCGTGGATCGATGCGTCCGACGCCGACTCGAGCGTCTTTGCCTACGTCCGTTTTGCCAAGGACGGGACGCCTGCGTTGGTTGTGGTGAACTTCACGCCTCTGGTGCGGACAAACTATCGCATAGGCCTTCCCCAAGGGGGCCAATGGCGCGAAGTGATGAACACCGATTCGTCCCACTACGGAGGCAGCAACGTGGGCAATGCCGGCGTGATTGAGGCTGAGGAGCACCCTTGGCATGGCCGCTCGTCTTCCGCTGAGGTGACGCTTCCGCCCTTGGCCGCCGTCGTCTTCGTTCCCGCGTAGTTATGCGTCTTCTTGAAGGTTCGCCCTCACCATTGGGGGCGACGTGGGACGGGGCCGGGACGAACTTTGCCCTGTTTTCGGCCAATGCCACCAAGGTGGAGTTGTGCCTTTTCGAGCGCTCAGGCCGGCGCGAGACCCATCGTCTTGCTCTGCCCGAACACACCCATGATGTGTGGCATGGCTACCTGCCCGACGTGCGCCCCGGCCAGCTTTACGGCTATCGCGTGCACGGGCCCTACCAACCCGATGTCGGCCACCGCTTCAACCACAACAAACTCCTGATCGACCCTTACGCAAGGGCGCTCGACGGGGAGTTGCGCTGGCACGATTCCATGTTTGGCTATCGCCTCGGCTCCAAGCGGGCGGACCTGTCCTTCGACAGGCGCGATTCCGGGCCTGTGGTGCCAAAGGGTGTGGTGGTGGACGAGGCGTTCACCTGGGGCCGGCACCTTCGCCCCAACACGCCCTTTGCTGAGACCATTGTCTATGAGGCCCACGTCAAAGGGCTGACCGCCCGCCACCCCGATCTGCCGGATGGCCTCAAGGGCACCTTCGCAGGCCTTGCCGACCCTAGGGTGATCGACCATCTGGTCCGCCTCGGCGTGACGGCTGTGGAGTTGATGCCGGTCCACTATTTCGGCGACGACCGTGTGTTGCTGCAAAAGGGTCTGCGCAACTACTGGGGCTACAACACGCTGAACTTCTTTGCGCCCGCCACGCGCTACCTGTCGAAGGGCGGCCAGCTTGATGAATTCAAGCACATGGTGCGCCGCCTGCATGATGCGGGGATCGAGGTGATCCTCGACGTGGTCTACAACCATACCGCTGAGGGCAATCAGCTCGGCCCCACCCTGTCGTTCAGGGGGATCGACAATCTCAGCTATTATCGACTTGCCGAACACAAGCGGTTTTATCACGACACGACGGGCACCGGGAACACGGTGGACGTGGCCCATCCGCGGGTGATGCAGATGGTGATGGATTCCTTGCGCTACTGGGTGGAGACCTGCCGCGTGGATGGGTTCCGCTTCGACCTCACTCCGTCCATGGCACGCGAGGGGGCAGGGTTTGACAAGTCTGCCGCCTGGCTCGACGCCATGATGCAAGACCCCGTCCTTGCCAACGTCAAGCTCATCGCCGAACCCTGGGACCTTGCCCTTGACGGCTACCAGGTGGGCAACTTCCCTCCAGGCTGGGCGGAGTGGAACGGGCGCTACCGCGACGACGTGCGCTCCTTCTGGCGGGGCGATGCGGGCTATTTGCCCACCATCGGGAAGAACCTGCTTGGTTCGGCCGATATCTTCGACCATCAGGGCCGCAAGCCCTGGGCCTCTGTCAACTTCGTCACCGCCCACGACGGCTTCACCCTGAACGACCTTGTCAGCTACACCCACAAGCACAACGAGGCGAACGGAGAAGACAACCGAGACGGCCACGACGACAACCGCTCCTGGAACTATGGCGTGGAGGGGCCGACGGATGATCCGGGCATCATCGAAAAGCGCGACAGGGCGCGGCGCAACGTCATGGCAATGCTTTTGGTCTCCCAAGGCACGCCGATGATCTTGATGGGCGATGAACTGGGCCGCACGCAGAACGGCAATAACAACGCCTACTGCCAGGACAATGCCATGAACTGGCTTTCCTGGGAGGATCATCTCCCTCGCGATGCCGCCTTTTGCGACTTCGTGCGCGGACTGATCCAAGCGCGAAAGGCCCTTGGCGTGTTCTCCCAGCCGCGCTTCCTGCACGGAACGCCCCTGTCCAACGGCGATGAGAGTGTGCGGGATGTGTGCTGGCTGCGCCCCGACGGTGCCGAGATGACCCACGAGGATTGGCATGTGGGCGACCCGCGGCGCATTGCGATGGTGCTGGCAAGCCAGGACGGCGTGCGCTCCATCGTCTTTATCAACGGCGCCCACGAGGACAGTGCGTTCGTCATGCCAGAACCCCTTGACGGGCTCGGCTGGACGGCGCTCTTTTCCACCGCCGAGGGCACCGTCCACGCTGCTTATGAGGGCCCGCCTTCCGCAAGCCCCATCCATGTGCCTGGTGCGTCCATCACCGCGCTGATTGCCCGCGCATCTTAAGGGTCGGCCTATGCCGCAAACCTCAGCCTTTGCCACCACCTGGGGCGCTACGCTTTTGGAGGGGGGCGCCGCCCGCTTCCGCCTGTGGGCGCCCGATCAGTCCGCTGTGTTGCTGCGAACGCCGGCCGGCGACCTTGCGATGGACAAGGACGATGGCGGCTGGTTCGCCCTCACCACAGATATCGTCCCCGTCGGTGGGGCTTACGGCTTCGTTTTGGAGGATGGGTTTGCCGTCCCCGACCCGGCGGCGCGCGGCCAGGTGGGCAGCGTTCACGGCCCCTCAAAGCTGGTGGACCCGTCAGCTTATCGCTGGACGAACGCGTGTCCCGGTCGGCCCTGGGAAGAGGCGGTCATCTACGAGCTTCACATCGGCACCTTTACCGAAGAAGGCACGTTCCAGAGCGCCATCGCGAAACTGCCTTACCTTCGCGATCTCGGTGTCACCGCTATAGAGCTGTTGCCCGTCGCCCAGTTCGGCGGCAATCGCGGGTGGGGCTACGATGGTGTCCTTCTTTATGCACCTCACCAGGCTTACGGGGCGCCTGAGGACCTGAAAGCCTTCGTGGACGCTGCCCATGGCCTTGGGCTGATGGTGTTTTTGGACGTTGTCTACAACCACTTCGGGCCCGACGGGAATTATCTGGGCAAATACGCCAGCCCCTTCTTCGACCCCGAAAGGCACACCCCTTGGGGCGCCGCCATTGCCTACGACAACCCGGCCGTGCGCGCCTACTTCCTGGAGAACCCACTTTACTGGCTGGAAGAGTACCGCTTCGACGGCTTGCGGTTCGATGCCATCGACCATGTGCGCGACAGCTCTCAAGAGCCCATCCTTGAGGCGATGGCCAAGGCGATCCGCGCAAGGTTCGATCGCCCCGTCCACCTCCACACGGAGGATGAGCGTAACATTGTGTCTCTCCACCCCTATAAAGACGGTGCGCCACAACTGTTCACCGCGGAATGGAATGACGATTTTCACAACGTCATACACCCCATCGCCACAGGCGAGGACGAGGGCTACTACGTCGACTTCGTGGATCGCCCATTTCACAAGATGGCGCGGTCGCTGACGGAGGGCTTCGTCTTCCAGGGCGAACCGTCTAAGCACCATGGCGGCGAAGCGCGCGGGGTGGACTCCACCGGCCAGCCCATGGCCGCCTTCGTCATCTTCAACCAAAACCACGACCAGGTGGGAAACCGCGCCTTCGGCGATCGCCTCATCACCCTTGCAGGCGAGGAGGTGGTCGGCGTGCTCACCGCCGTTCTCCTTCTGTCGCCACAAATCCCCCTGCTTTGGATGGGGGAGGAGTATGGCGAAACGCGTCCCTTCTCTTTCTTCTGCGACTTTGATGGCGCGCTTGCCGATGCCGTCAGAAAAGGCCGGCGCAACGAGTTTGCAAAGTTCGACGCCTTCGTGGACCCCGATACCCGCGAAGGCATCCCCGACCCTAACGCTCCCACCACCTTCACCGCCTCCAAGCTGGATTGGGGGAGAATGCAAAGCGCTGAGGGCGAGGCCTGGCGCACATTCTACAGCCGGTTGATGGCGTTGCGGGCGACCCACATCGCCCCGCGCCTTAAAGGCACCGGGAAAGGCACCGTCCTTGAAACTGCCGACGGCGTTGTGGATGTGGCCTGGACCATGGGCGACGGCGCCCGCCTTACAATGGCCATCAACCTGGCGGACCGCTCCCTCGACAGCGTGCCAGGCGGTACCATCCTCGCCGCCGTGGAAGGCCGCCGCCTTGTGGACGCACCCACCCATCGCGCGCCCCGCTCGGTGATCGTCACCCTGGACGGGCCGACGTGAGCACCGATCTTGACCGCGCAGCTCTTGCTGCAGGCATCATCCTTGAGCGGCCAGGGGAGCATGCGCCTCCCGTTCCCACCGCCACCAAGCGCGCTCTGGTGGAGCGGCTCGGCACAGCGCCGCCCGCACCGGCCCCTCTGACAGACAAAGCGTTCGTTCCACCCTGGCTTGACGAGAGGCGGGCGTTCGGCGTTGCGCTTCAGCTTTATCAACTGCGCTCATCACGCAATCTCGGCATCGGCGACTGGGGCGATCTCGATGAACTGATCCCCGTCTTCGCCGACCAGGGGGCCGACTTTATAGGCCTCAACCCTCTCCACGCTCTGTTCACCGCGGACCCCGACCGCGCCTCGCCCTTCTTCCCCTCCGACAGGCGGTTCTTGAACCCCCTCACCATCGCCGTTGAGGCCGTGCCGGGCTACCAGGAGCAAATGCGCGCCGAGGTGTTCGTCCCCACCGCGGTGAACGAGGTGGACTATCGCGCCGCAGCAAGAGCCAAGCTCCATATCCTTCGCGCCATCCATAGGCGTTGGCGGGCGAACGAGGCCGACATCGCCATGGCCGACAGGGATGGCGCCGCCCGCCACGAATCCACCGGCGGCACCGCCCTTGCGGACTTTGCCCTTTTCGAGGCCCTGTCCAACCACATGGCAAGCGATGGCCGTGGCGCTGGCTGGACCACCTGGCCCGCCGCCTATCGCGACAAGACAAGCCCTGAGGTGGCCGCCTTCAAAGGGGCCCACGAGGACGAGATCGAGTTTCATGCCTGGCTTCAATATGTGACGGAGCGCCAGGTCAAAGCTGCCCAGGACAAGGCTGTTGCCGCCGGTATGCGCATCGGCCTCTACCTTGACCTTGCAGTCGGTGCGGCACCCGACGGGGCCGCCACCTGGGCCGATCCAGAACTCATGATGACAGGGGTGCGGGTGGGCGCACCGCCCGACCTTTTTTCCCTTGATGGCCAGGATTGGGGCCTTGCCCCTTTATCTCCCACCGTCCTGCAAGCGCGCGGCCATACGCCCTACCGCGCTGTTCTTGACAGCGTCATGGCCCATGCCGGCGCCGTGCGGGTGGACCACGCCATGGGCTTGGAGAGGCTTTTCTTCATTCCCGAAGGCGCCTTGGCGGTGGACGGCGCGTACGTGCGCTATGATGGACTCACCGATCAGCTGGTGGCGGCCTCACGTGCCCACCGCACCATTGCCATTGGCGAAGACCTTGGCGTCGTCCCCCCAGGCTTTCGCGCCAGAATGGCGGCGCGGCGCATTTTCGCCATGAAGATTGTCGGCTTTGAGCGGGAAGGGAACAGGATGCGCCTTCCTTCCGCCTATACCGCAGACGCGCTGGCGTGCCTGTCCACCCACGACATTGCCCCCCTTGAAGCCTGGTGGCGCGGCGATGAGATCGACCTTCGCTTCCGGCTTGGCCGAATCGGCGCTGAGACCGTCGCCGCGGAGGAAGCCGCCCGGCAGGAGGTGAAAGGCCGCATGCTCGAGCTTGCAGGGCTACCGCCAAAGCGCGCCGAGGGGCCCCTCGACGACGCCGTCGTCGTTGCCTTCCACCGCATTGTCGGGCGCACCCGCTCCGCCCTTGCCGCCATCCGCCTTGAGGACGTTGTGGGCGGGCGGCGTCTCGTCAACCTTCCTGGAACCGACAGGGAGCACCCCAACTGGCGCAACACCTTGCCTGTGACGGTGGAGGAGATCTGCCGCTCCACTCGCCTTGAACGGGTGATGGGTGCGGTGCGCGAGGCCCGCCGATGATCGGTGCCACCTACCGCCTGCAAGTGCGCAACGGTGTGGATTTTGACACGGCAAGGGCAACGCTTCCCCACCTGAAGCGCGCAGGCATCACCCACGTCTACCTGTCGCCCATTTTCGCGGCGACAGAGGGCTCCACCCACGGCTACGACGTCACCGACCACAACGCCATCGACGAGACGCTGGGCGGTATGGCCGGCTTCTTGCGCTTTTCGGAGGCGGCGAAGGGCGAAGGCCTAAGCGTCCTCCTCGACATTGTGCCCAACCACATGGCCGCCTCTTCCCAGAACGGGTGGTGGCGCGATGTCCTGAAGAACGGCGCACGCTCCCCTTACGCCCACCATTTCGACATTGATTGGTCGGCACCAAGGCTGATCGTCCCCATTCTCGGCAAACCCTATGGCGAGGCGCTGGCAGATGGCGGCATCACCCTTGCCGAACATCCCGAGTGGGGCCCCGTCCTTCGCGTGCCGGGCCACGACCTTCCCTTGCGCCCAGGGACCCAATCCATCGACGACCCCCACCGCTGCCACGAAGCCCAACACTACCGCCTCACCCACTGGCGCCTTGGCCGCGATGGCCTCACCTACAGGCGCTTTTTCGAGATCGCAGGCCTTGTGGGTGTGCGGGTGGAGGAGGAGGCAGTGTTCGACGATGTCCACCGCCTCACGCTGGACCTCATCGAAAACGGCCACATCCATGCCTTGCGCGTGGACCATGTGGACGGCCTTGCCGATCCCAAGGCCTACCTTGAGCGCCTTTCGCAGATCGCGAACGTCCCGATCCTGGTGGAAAAGATACTGGAGGGGGAGGAGACCCTCAGGCCTTGGCCGGTGGTCGGCACCACGGGTTATGAGTTCATCGCCGCGATGGCCGCCCTCTTCACCCACCCCGACGGCCTTGGCGCCCTCAAAGACGCCTACAGCACCCTGGCAGAGGACAATCCCGACCGATTGATCGATGCTGCCAAGGAGGAGATCGCCCGCATCAACCTTGCCGGCGAGCTGGAGGCGTTGACGGACGCAGCCCTTGCCCTTTTCGCCGAGGACCTGTCCTTGCGCGACCACGGCAAGGCGACCGTGCGAGACGGCCTTGTGAGGCTCCTTTGCGCCGTAAGCGTCTATCGCAGCTATATCGACAGCGCCGTTGCCCCGCAGGACCACGCGATCTGGCAGGAGGCCGTTGCAACGGCACGCCTCACCTCTGAGGGTCGCGCACCTGTGGTGCGCGATCTTGCCACCCTCATCACGACGCCTCGCGCCGATCCGCGCTGGCGCGACTTCCTCACCCGCGTGCAGCAGATGACGGGGCCGTTGATGGCAAAAGCGGTGGAGGACACCGTCTTCTACCGCCATCTGAGGCTGATCGGCCTTGCGGAAGTGGGCGGTGAACTCGACCCCCACCTTGGCCCCGACCGCTTCCTCAGGGTGGCGAACACCGATGGTCTTGCCGCCACACAAACCCACGACACCAAGCGCGGCGAGGACGCAAGGGCGCGGCTTTATGCCCTCAGCGATCCCTTGGCTGCCGCACTTTGGTCCACCCTGTGGCCGTCTTTGCCAGGCGATATTCCTGAGGGTTTGCGCTGGGGCCTGGGGCAGATGCTGTTTGCTGCACTGCCCTTCCAAGACGACCCCGTCTTCGTTCAGCGTTTTCGCGACGCAGCCCTGAAAAGCATCCGCGAGGCGAAGGAAGAGACCAGCTGGATCGATATCGACCCTTCCTACGAGGCGCGTGTCCTTGCTTCCGCCGATGCCATGGCGCGCTCGCCGCAGCATCTGGCGCCGTTGGCGCCCGTCTGGCGGGCCGGCGCGGTGATCGGCCTCGGTCAAGCCCTTTTAAAGACGCTGACCTGCCCGCGACCCGACATCTACCAGGGCACGTTCGGCTGGGACTTTGCGATGGTCGACCCTGACAACCGCCGACCGGTGGATTATTCCGCCGAAAGGGCCTTGTGCGATAGCGCCCTTGCAGCCTCGCTTGACACGCTTGTGGAAGGCTGGACGGACGGTGCGGTAAAAGCCCGTGTGCTGCTGGAGGGGCTCGCCGTCCGGCGGGAACTCAAGCAATCGCTTCAAAACATTGACGTTCAAGCGATCCCGATCACGGGTGATCCTGGCGATGTCCTCTTTGCCATCGCCTGTAAGGGGGCTGAGAAGACGGCCATTGCCGTCATCCCCTCAAAGCCCCTTGCCTGTCTTCACAAGGATCGTTTGACGATTCGACCAGACGCGATCCCAGACGCCTCGATTGTGCTTGACGGGCCCTTTGTGGAGCGCTTCAGCGGCGCCGAACTGCCCCATGGGCAGCTGGCTCTGGGGCCAATTTTGGCCCGTTTTCCTGTGTTTTTGGCCCTTGGCCAGGGGCGTTAGGCTGGCAATGCCCAGAAAACGGGCGTTGTGGCCGGACTTGTCCACAGACAGGCCCCCTCGGAGGCCGGATTCGTTAATCAGAGCTTGCCGAAATCCACTGAAACGCCCGGTCCGGGGGCATTTTTGTGTTGTCCATGCAACATCACAAAGGGATGGAGGGGCCTTAGGGGCTTTGGCGTTCGCCTTTCCGTTGCCGCGGGTGGGGGCGCTGCGCAATGTGACTTCGCGAACGGGGCACATGTCCCACTCGCAAGGTTTGGCGGGGCCGCAGCGGCTTATCCAAATCGAGTAGAGATCCGGCGACTTTCGGCCCGAGGGTCACCGCCGGAATGAAAGTCAAAGGAACTCTGTTGTGAACCTCTTTGGAGATCGAGACATGAACATTAAGCGTCTTGTCCTCGGCACGGCTGCGGGTGCTCTCGCGGTGACCGGGGCGCAGGCCGCCGACCTCCCCGTTGTGGTCGAGCCTGTTGATTATGTGCGCGTCTGCGACGCCTTCGGCGTTGGCTTCTACTACATCCCCGGCACCGAAACGTGCCTTCGTGTGGCTGGCCGCGTCCGCGTTGACTATAACGTCTTCTTCGACTTCGACGACTTCGAAGTCATCCCGGGCCTCGGCTACGAAGACGACGGCGACGATGGCTACCGCTTCCGCGCTCGTGCGTACATCTACATGGACAGCCGCACCAACACCGAATTCGGTCTGCTGCGGACGTTCACGGAAGTGTACTTCACCAGCCAGTTCGGCGGTGAGCTGTCCACGACCCTGAACCGTGCCTTCATCCAGTTCGGTGGGTTGACCTTCGGTCGTACTCAATCGTTCTACGACTTCCTGGACGCCTCCTACGGCTCCTCGCAGTTCTTCAACGCGAACTTCTCCGATACCACGACCAACGTGTTGGCCTACACCTTCGCGTTCGGCAACGGCTTCTCGGCGTCGATCTCGCTTGAAGACGAGCTGTCCCGTCGTGCCAACCTCGGTATCGCGTTCGGCGCTTACCAGGGTGCTCGTATCCCCGACATCGTGGCAAACGTCCGCGTTGATCAGGGCTGGGGTTCGGCTCAGGTGATGGCTGCTGGTCACTACGTGGATGACCTTGTGTCCGGTGACAGCGAGTACGGCTTCGCGGTCGGTGCCGGTGTGAACGTGAACGTTCCCTTCGGTAACGGCACTCAGGTCGGCATCCAAGGTGGTTACACCCACGGTGCTCTGTCCTACGTTGCTTCCGGTGCCACGGGTGGTAACCCTGTGATCGGTGTCGCAGCGGCTGACGGTATCGTCACCCTCGGCGGTGATCTGGAACTCGTCGATGCCTTCTCCGTGTCGGGTGGTTTCTCAACCTCCTTCACACCGACGGTGTCCCTGGGCGTCCAGGCTGGTTACCTCTTCGTCGACCACGCTGAGCGTGCAGGCATCAGCTACGACTTCCAGAACATCACCCTGGATGGCTTCCTCGGCTACTCCCCGGTGTCTGGCTTCGTCCTCGGTGTTGGCGCCCAGTACATGTACGTCGACAACGACGACTTCGACGACGGTTCCGCTCTGTCCACCTTCTTCCGGGCACAGCGCACCTTCTAACACGATCCACCTACTCAGGATTGAAGGCCCGGCGGTCACCCCGCCGGGCCTTTTCTTTTGCCCGAGCGAACGGGCCCGCATTTGGGTGCAAAGCCGGAGAGAGCATTCTGGCTCTCCTCAAACCCCGATGAAATGCCCAGCTCTCTGATCGAGCGCAGCCTTATTCGGCCCAGGCGATTCCGTCTGAGCCGAAACTCCTCTAGAGTGAAGTCCCGTCAACGGTGCATTGCTCGATCATGCTGTCACGCGAACTCATCGCGGCGCTCGCTCTTACCGCCGCCGTCTTCACGCCCACCCTCGTCGCATCCGCCCATGCCGCTGAGCGCCCGCTCGTGGTGGGGATGGCGCTGGAACCGCCGCATCTGGACCCGACAGCCGGTGCTGCCGCGGCCATCGACGAAGTGCTTTACGCCAACGTTTATGAAGGACTGACGCGCATTGCCCCCGACGGCACCGTCGTCCCCGGTTTGGCGACGGACTGGTCGGTGAGCGACGATGGCCTGTCCTACACATTCAACCTGCGCGAAGGCGTCACCTTCCACGACGGAACGCCCTTCGACGCCGAGGCGGTGGTCTTCACCCTTGACCGGGCGCGGGCCGACGGTGCGGAAAACGCCCAGCCTCAGCTCTTTTCCGCCATCGCGACGGTAACCGCCGTCGATCCCACCACCGTCAAGATCGATCTGGCGCAGGAAGACGCGGACCTCGTCTACTCTCTGGCGTGGGGCGATGCGGTGATTGTCCCGCCAAGCGCTGCCGATTCGCTGAAATCGGCGCCCGTTGGCACAGGCCCCTTCACCTTCGACACATGGCGTCGTGGTGACAGGGTGATTTTGGCCCGCAACGAGGATTACTGGGGCGATCGTGCACACGTGCCTCAGGTGGAGTTTGCGTTTGTTGCCGACCCGACCGTTGCCCTTGCGGCAGTTCTGGCAGGCGACGTCCACGCTTTTCCGAACTTCCCGGCCCCTGAAACACTGCCTGTCTTGGAGGCCGATCCCCGCTTCAACGTAGAGGTTGGCACCACGGAGGGGGAGACCATCCTTGCCATCAACAGCGCGCGCAAGCCGTTTGACGATGTCAGGGTGCGCAAGGCGATCGCCGCTGCCATCGATCGGCAAGCCCTTGTGGACGGCGCCATGTACGGAACGGCCACACCCATCGGCTCCCACATGCCGCCCCATGCCCCAAGCTATGTGGATTTGACGGGCCTGTCCCCCCACGACCCTGAAGCGGCCCGCGCTCTCTTGGCAGAGGCCGGGGTGGAAAATCTCTCCCTGTCCATCGCCCTTCCGCCGCCTGCCTATGCCAGGCGCTCTGGCGAAATCATCGCCGCACAGCTGCGCGACGTGGGGATTGACGCCGATATTGTGCCTGTGGAGTGGGCGGAGTGGCTCGCCAGGATTTTCCGCGGCAAGGAGTATGACCTCACCATCGTTGCCCATACCGAACCCAACGACATCGGCATTTACGCCCGGCCGGACTACTATTTTCACGTTCCCAATGAGCGGTTCGCCGCCATCATGGCCGAGCTTGACAGGGTGACGGACAACGATCGGCGCATCGCACTTCTCCAGGAAGCTCAGACGATCATTGCTGAAAACGCGGTCAACGGCTTCCTCTTCCAGTTCCCCAAGGTGGGGGTATGGGACGCCAGGCTTGAGGGGTTTTGGAAGAACGCCCCGATCCAGGCCACTGACGTGACGGCGGTGCGCTGGCAGGAATGACGGCGCTTTCGCGCCTTTTTCAGCTTGCCGTCACGCTGCTGGCGGCAAGCTTTTTGATCTTCTTCGCCATGCAGGTGCTGCCTGGCGACCCTGCCGACGTCCTCCTTGGCCAAAATGCCGACCCAGCGGCCGTTGAGGCGCTAAGGGCGGAACTGGGGCTCGATCGCGCCATCCCCGTCCGGTTTTTCGACTGGCTTGGCGGGGTTTTGGCAGGCGATCTGGGCGTCAGCGCCACTTACGATGTTCCCGTTGCGCACCTGATTGGCGAGCGGGCGGTGGTCTCCATCCCTCTTGCCGCCCTTGCCGTGGCCATTGCCATTGCCATTGCCTTGCCGGCCGGCGTCGGCGCGGCCATTGCGCGGGGGCGGCCGGCGGACCGTGTGGTGGTGGCGGGCGCGTTGGTGGGGCTCAGCGTGCCCAATGTATGGCTTGGATTGATCCTTATTTTCGTGTTCGCCGTTTCACTAGGTGTTGCGCCCGCTGGTGGATTTCCTGGGTGGGATGAGGGGCTTGCGGCGATTGGTGCGCTTTTGATGCCGGCGGTGGCGTTGGCGGCGCCGCAAGCTGCCATCCTCACCCGCCTGGTGCGGGCGGCGGTTCTGGAGGCGCTTGACGAAGACTATGTCACCCTGGCGCGCGCCAAGGGACGCAGCCGCCGCGCTGCGGTCTGGCGCCATGCCCTGCCCAATGCGCTGCCGCCGATTTTGACGCTGATCGGCCTTCAATTCGGCTTCCTCGTTGCCGGCGGCGTCATCATCGAGACTGTGTTTTCCCTGCCAGGGCTTGGGCGTTTGTTGTTCCAGGCCGTGGCCCAAAGGGACCTTATGGTGGTGCAGGGCGTCGTCCTTGTTCTGGTCTCGATGGTGGTGATCGTAAACGCGGCAATGGACGGGCTCGCCCTCCTTTCAGACCCTCGCCAGCGCACCGATCGCCCCAAAACGGTCAGCGCACCATGAGGCTTGTCCTCGGCGCCGGTGGGCTCGGCCTTTTCGTGGCCATTGCGGTGACGGCCTTGTTCTGGACGCCATTTGCGGTGGACACGATCAGCATCGGCGACCGCTTCGCAGCTTTGTCATGGACCCACCCCCTCGGGACCGACCAGTACGGGCGGGACATTGTGTCGATGCTCATGGCTGGGGCCGTCACGTCCCTGTCGGTCGCTGCCGCCGCCGTGGTGATCGGTGTTGGGGTGGGCGCGCCGCTCGGCCTTCTTGCAGCCTCCTCAGGAGGGGTGTTCGAGGCGGTGTTGATGCGGCTTAGCGATGTGGTGTTCGCGTTTCCGGCGCTCATCACGGCGGTGATTTTGACAGCGCTTTGGGGGCCTGGCGCCATCAATGCCACCGTTGCCATCGGCGTCTTCAACATCCCCGTTTTTGCCAGATTGACGGCGGCTGGCGCCCGCAAAGTGCTGGCGCTCGACTTTGTGGATGCGGCCCGTTTGTCAGGCAAATCCTCAGCGCGGATCGCTGTGGAGCATGTGGCGCCCAACGTCGCGCCCATCATCATCACGCAGGCTGCCACGCAGTTCGCCATCGCGATCCTGGCCGAGGCTGGCCTATCCTATGTGGGCCTTGGCGCTCAGCCTCCGGTGGTGTCGTGGGGTCGAATGCTTGCCGAATCTCAGACATTTATGGCAATTGCCCCACAACTTGCCCTGTGGCCAGGCCTTGTCATCGCCCTGGCCGTCATGGCGGTGACGAGCCTTGGCGAAGGTTTGAGGGCCGGCATCGACCCTCGCCTTCAGCGCATGGGCGAGGGGTGATGCTTGAGGTCCGTGCGCTGTCGGCGCAGATTGGCCGTCTCGACCTCATTGAGCGTGTGGACCTTCATGTGAATGCTGGCGAGACGCTTGCCCTCGTCGGTGCATCGGGGTCCGGCAAGTCGCTGACAGCGCGGGCGATTTTGGGACTGCCGCCGCGCGGCATCGCGTTTGGCGGCGAGATCACCCTTGATGGGCGTTCCATCCTCAATGCACCCGAACGCGCGCTGTCGCGATTGCGCGGACCTTCAATGGCGATGGTGTTTCAAGAACCTGCGACGGCGCTCAACCCGATCCAGAGGATCGGCCGGCAGATTGAAGAGCCGTTTGCCATCCACACCGAGCTTTCCGCATCGGCGCGGCAAGAGAAGGTCGCAGAGCTCCTTGAAAAGACAGGGCTTGCCGCGGCAGACGTTGGGCCGGAGCGCTACCCTCACGAATTGTCGGGCGGGCAGCGCCAGAGGGTGGCCGTTGCCATTGCCCTTGCACTCGCCCCTAAGCTTGTGGTGGCGGACGAGCCCACCAGCGCGCTCGACGCCTTGTCGGCAGCGCGCGTTCTTGACCTTCTGGCCACAATGACACGGGAGGCGGGGGCCGCGCTCATCCTCATCACCCATGATCTGAGCGTTGCCGCCCGTGCCGCGCGTGTTGTGGTGATGGCCAAGGGCAACGTTGCTGAGACAGGGCCGCGCGATCAAATCCTCACCCATCCGCAGTCGGTTGCGGGCCGCGCCCTTCGCGATGGCCTGTCGCTGGATTTGCCGCCGCGGCCCAAGGCCCACGGCGCGCCTGTGCTCAAGGTGCAGGCGATGGACGTTTTGCGCCACGGCCGACCGATTGTGGAAGGGGCGGACATTGTGGTGCGGCGCGGAGAGCGGCTTGCTGTCGTCGGCGGGTCCGGCTCAGGCAAGACCACGCTGATGCGCGGTGTGTTGGGCCTGTTGCACGCGAGGGGAGCAGTGGCGCTTTCGGGCGAAAACGTTCAGCCGGGCGCTGCGGTTTTGCGGCGCAAGGTGCAAATTGTCTTTCAAGACCCCGCCACAAGCTTCAATCCGCGCCACAGCGTTGGGCGGATTGTCGCCGAGCCTTTGTTTCGCTCCGGCCTCCCCAGGCACGCGGTGGAGGAAAAGGTGCGCGAAGCCCTCCAAAGGGTGGAGATGCCCTCAGACAGTGCAACGCGAAAACCCCACGCCTTTTCAGGCGGTCAGCGCCAAAGGATTGCCATTGCGCGAGCGCTTGTGACCGAGCCGGAGGTGCTTGTGGCAGACGAGGCGGTCTCGGCGCTGGATGCGGCCACGCGCTCCACCATCATCACGCTGCTCGATAGGCTGACCCGGGAATTGGGGATGGCCATCGTCTTCATCGCCCACGATCTTTGGCTGGTCCGCGCATTTGCCGACCGTGTGGCCGTGATGGCGGACGGGCGCATTGTGGAAACCGGCGAGACGGAAACGATCTTCGCCAAGCCTGAGCACCCCGCCACACAAGCCCTGGTGCGCCAGGCCGACATTCATGCGCGCGGGTTCGACGCCGCGCTCAGTTGATCTGCGCCAAGCTGTCCGAAAGGAGCCAGGCGGTGATGGGGCCGATCTGATGCTCCACCATCATCCGTCCCGTCACGAACCGTCGGCCGGCCGCAACCGCCATGCGGCCAAGGGCGGTGTCGTGGGGATCGGCGACAATGTCTGCGACCATGGTCGCGCCATCCACCTGGGCCTGGGTGAAGGGGGAGGGGTCGCAAGGCGCCATGCCCAAAGGCGTGGCGTTGACCAAAATATCGCCGCGGCTGCGGTCATCTTCGGCCAAGGCTATGAGACGCGGGATGGCCGTCGATGCTAGTGTGCGGCGCGCAGTGTCTGGCTCCACAAGGGTGAGAGTGGCGCCCGCAGCGTCAAGGGCAAGGGCGATGGCAAGGCCTGCGCCGCCACCCCCCGCCAGTCTGACAGTGGCATTGCCCAAGTCCGCGCCACTGCCACGCAACGCATTGCGAAGGGCGATCCCGTCGAACTGCGCGCCCACAAGCTGCGCGCCCCGACGCTTGACGGCGTTGATGCTGCCCGATGCGTGCGCCTCGTCTGTCAGGTCGTTGAGGTGGGCGGCAATGGCGTTCTTGTGGGGCATTGTCACCATCAGGCCCAGAACGTCAGGGTCGGCGCGCACGTCTGCCATGACGCCGGCAAGGTCGGCGGGCTCCACGTGGACGGCCTCGACTGTGGCAGGGCGACCGGCTTTGGCGAGCGCAGCCTCCAGGAGGGGCGGCGTTCTGACCCCCGTCACGGGAGCGCCGATCATCAGGTAGCGGGCCGCGGTCACTGGAAATGGTAGACGCCGAGCCGCTCGAAGATCTCGTAGATGCGCTTGGCGTAGCGGCTGAACTCTGGATATTCGCCAAGGTGGGCGGGCCTTGGGCGCGGCAGGTCGATGAGGATCTCATCCACAATGGTGCCGGGGCTTTTCGACATCACCAACACGCGGTCCGACAGGCCCACGGCCTCTTCGATGGAGTGGGTGATGAACAGAACGGTCTTTTGCGTGTCGAGCCACAGCATCTCAAGGTCGTGGCGGATCTGTGTGCGGGTGATGGCATCGAGCGCGCCGAACGGTTCGTCCATCAACAGCATGGACGGCTCGTGGACGAGGGCGCGGGCGATGGAGACCCGCTGACGCATCCCGCCTGACAGTTGCCAGGGGTAGCGGTTTTCCGCCCCTTTCAGCCCCAGCTTGTCAAACAGGGCTTCGGCTTGCGCAGTCATGGTGCGTCTGTCGAGCCGGCGGATCTCCTGCTGCAGCATGACGTTTGCGAGCGCTGTGCGAAACTCCAGGAGGAGATGGTCCTGAAACACGATCCCCACATCGCGGATGGGGGCGGTCAGCTTTTTGTCGTCCACAAGGATGGTGCCGTCGGTGGCAGGCTCCAAGCCCGAGACCAGAAGGAGGGTTGTGGACTTCCCGCACCCCGACGGACCGATGAGGCTGACAAACTCCCCAGGCGCGACGTTGAGGTCGATGGGTCCCAGTGCATGGTGGGCGTTCGCCCCTCTGCCATAGGTTTTGGTGATGCCGGTGGCCGCGATGGACGCGCCGCGGCGGGAGGACGCGGACGGGTCAGTCATGAAGGTGGCGCGCCCAGGGCATGAGCTTCCGTTCACCAAGGCTCATGATGGCGTTGAAGAGGAGAGCGACGAAAGCGGTTGCGACAAGGGCGGAGAACAAGAGCGTCATGTCCATAAAGCTGAAGGCGCGCATGATGAGGTGGCCGAGCCCTGCATTAGAGGCAATGAACTCGGCGATGATGACCCCTTCCACAGCCTTCACAACGCCAATGCGCATCCCGGCATAAATGTGGGGCATTGAGGCGGGCAGGCGCACAAAGCGGAAGGTCTGCCAGCGGTCCGCCCCCATGGACCGGGTGATGTAGTAAAGTCGCCCGTCCACGGCACGAAAGCCCGACATGGCATCCAACAGCACGGGGAAGAACGACATCAAAAAGACGATGAGGACCGACACCAAGGGCCCGATGCCGAACCAGATGATGAGGATCGGCCCGATCACCGTTTTCGGCATGATGTTGAGGAAGACGATGACCGGGTAAAGCCCCCGCTCCAGCGCCCCGACGGAGACGATGGCAAGGGCAAGGGGCACCGCTATCACCACCCCCAGGACGAACCCGCCGACAATGGTCAGCGAGGTGGCCCAGGCGTTCTCCAGCAGCAAGGGGAGATCGGCGACGAAGCGGGCCAGAAAGTCCGTCGGTTTGGGGACGAGCCACACGGGCACCTCCCAAAACCGTATCGCCGCCTCCCATAAGCCGAGGAGGAGTCCCACCGCCACCACCGGATAGATGAGCGCGCCCGCCACACCAAGGACAGGCCTTAGAAAGCCTGGCCGTTGGGCGGGCGCACCGACAGCGGGGGACTCTTGACTCACCTGCCGGGGTTGCCCGCTACGGGCAGGTGACCGGCTCGGCCGGCAAAAGGTCGTTGGTGTAGTAGTCGGTGACGGGCTTGTCGGTGGAGAAGTCCATCGCGCTCGTCATGACATTGTAGATGCCGTCCCAGGTCTCGGGCGGGGTGGCACCGATGGCATCGCCCGTCCCCGCAGGGCAGACGGAGGCGAAGGAATAGGTGGCCCCTTGCAGCAGGGCTTCCTTGGAGTTTTCCGTTTCGGGGAAGATTTCCAGAAGGGCGTCCACTGCCGCTTCAGGGTTTTCCATCGCCGCCTGCCAGCCGCGCAACGTGGCGGCAATGAAGCGGCGATACATGTCCGCGTTCTCTTCAATCTTGTCTTCCCGGGCGACCAGGCTGAGGCTGACCAGGGGAACACCGTGATTGTAGAAGTACATGTTGCCCACATCGAGCCCTTGGGCTGCGAGCGGCACGACGGTGTTTTCAGGCGTCTCGGCAATGGCGTCGATATCGCCTTTGGCAAGCAGGCCAAGGGCAGCGTTTTGCGTGGCTGAGACAATCTCCACATCGTCCTCGCTCATGCCGTTGGCGGCGAGGAAGACCGGCACCAGCGGCACCATCGCCGTGCCTGGAGCGACCGCAATGGTCTTGCCCTTCAGGTCCGCGGGCTCGGAAATGCCTGAGCTTTCAAGGAACTGGATGCCGAACTGGCCTGATTTCCAGATGGTGGAGATGATGCGGATCGGCGCTCCTTGAGAGGCGACGTTCAACGCAGCGCCTGCATCGGCATAACCAAGGTCGGTCTGGCCCGTGGCCACAAGTTGCGCGGCAACGGACGAGCCGCGGCCCTCCTGCAAGGTCACATCCAGCCCTTCATCGGCGTAGTAGCCGTTCTTTTCGGCCATGGCGAAGCCGAGGTGGGCCGAGTCGGCCGTCCAGTTCATGGTCAGCGTCAACTCATCGGCGGCAAAGGATGCCATCGGCATCAACGCAACGGCACAGGCCGCGGCAAAAGTCAGGGGTCTCACGATGTGTCCTCCTTGCTGTTTTGGACCGCCGTCGTGGGTGGCGGCCTCTATCGTTGTGGACCGCAGCACGGTGCGGCAGTCCGTCTTGATACCAAGGCTGCGCTAGCGGCGTCGCCAGGGCATGAAAAAGTTTTCCAAAAGCACCATTGCGTAGCTGAGGATCACGCCAATGGTGGAGCCCACCACGAGGATGGCGAACAACAGCGCCGTGTCGTTGGCATCCATCGCCCGCAGGACGAGATAGCCAAGGCCGTTGTTGGAGTTCAGCCACTCCACCACAATCACCACGGTGACGGCGATCACGATGGTGATCTTGAGGCCCGAAAAGATCTGCGGGGCGGCTGCCGGCAGCTCGAAATAGCGGAAGGTCTGCCACCAGGACGCGCCCATGGAGCGGCTGAGGTGGTACTGCCGCCTGTCGATCCCCTTAAAGCCGGCCACACTGTCCACCAAGACGGGGAAGAAGGTGATGAGCGCCGTCATCAACACTTTGGGGAAGGCGCCGAAGCCGAACCATACCAGCATGAGCGGCGCAAGCGTGATCTTGGGCAACCCCTGGATGAAGACCACCATCGGATAGAGCAGCTTCTCGGCAAGGCGGGAGCGGGCGATGATGTAGGCAAGCGCGACGCCAGGAATGGAGCCGGCCAGGAAGCCGTAAAAGATCATCCGCGTGGTGATGAAGCCGTGGTGGGCGAGCCTGTCATACTCCTCGACGATGCGCACCAGAAAGACCGATGGCGCGGGAAGCACGAACGCCGGCACGGCAAGGGTGACCACGGCCAATTCCCACAACACCATTAAGCCTATGAACCACAGGGCAGGCTCTGCCACGCGGCGCCAAAGGGGAAGCGGCGCTGTCACTGGGACGACCCATGATTGGACGCACTGCGGGCGAACTGGCGCAGCGGCCAGACGGAGGAGAGTTCTTCGGCAGCCACCTGCAGGTCCTTGGCAAGCGCGGCGTGCCGTTCTTCGGGAAAGCGCATCAAGGGGCCCGCGACGCTGACGGTGCCTGCCACGGGGGCGCCTGTCTCAGGCGCTGCGCGAAAAACCACTGCAATGGCGGCAGCGCCTGCCTCCGCCTCCTCAATGGCGGTGGCAAAACCTTTCGCGCGGGCGGTATCGAGGTGGGCCAGGACGGCGGCCTCGCTTGTCAGGCAGTTGGGGCCGAGCGGCCGAGACATGTCGATCCCACGGCTACGCAGGAGACGCACGGCATCCTCTTTGTCCATGCTGGCAAGCCAGGCTTTGCCATTGGCAGTGGCGTGGAGAACGATTTCCTGTCCCATATCAGGCTCGTAGCGCAGGCCCACGGTGGCTCCTTGGGCGCGCGCCACCCAGATCAGATCTTCCTGCTCCACCACTGCAAGGCGGCAGTATTCGCCCGTGCGCGCGGCAAGATCGTCCAGCACCTTCTGCACCACATTGGGAACGGCGTGGGCTTCCAAATGGCGCAAGGCAAGGACGCTGAGCCGCAGTGACAGGGCGTAGGCGTGGGTGGTGGGGTCCTGCACCACCCAACCCCGTGCCGACAGGGTGGATAAGATCCTGTGGGCAGCGCTGTTGGGAAGGCCAACCTTGGCGGCCAGCGCTGACAGTTCCTGCGGCTCGCGCGCGCCGGCCAGCGCCTCGATCAGGCTCAAACAACGATCCACGGCCGCAACGGTCACGTGCGCACTCCCAAGAGGATGACCTGAGCCTATAGAACTTTGTCAGAAATTAGAATAGGTTTCCAAAAACCAGCGACAGGAGCGCGACGCGTGGCACTTAAAGGCACGGGAGCCGTGGCCATTTGGCATGATATCGACACGGTGGGCCGTGAGGCGTTTTATGCTTGGCACGGTGTAGAGCACATGGCCGAGAGGGTGGGGATCAATGGGTTCAACCGCGGTCGCCGCTACCGTGCCCTCAATGCCGACCTTGAGTTCTTCAATCTTTACGAGGCCGACACCCCAGTGGTGCTGACCGGGCAAGACTACCAAAAGCGCCTCAACAGCCCAACGCCTTGGACCGTGGAGACAGTCAAGCACTTCCGCAAGGTGAACCGGTCCATCTGCAAGGTCGCGCGGTCGATGTCGCGGGCGGAAGGGGCACTGTGCACCACGTGGCGCTACGATGTGGACGATGCCCACGCCAACGCCCACCTTACCGCCCTCGACAGGGAGGTGTTCGACCGCTTGGGTGACGATCCTGCCGTCATTTCGGGCGCCCACGTCTTCATTGCCGACCGTGCCGCAAGCGCTGTGGACACAGCCGAACGTAAGGCGAGGGGCGAGCTGAACCGCATCCCCGCCTGGGTCCTGATGGTGGAAGGGTGGGGCGATGCGCCGGACTTTGCCCGCTGGTGCCGTGACCGGGTGCCTGACGCCATGCTGATGGCAGCGGGTGCTGAAGGCACCATCCACCGCGGCGTCTACCAGCTACAGATCAGCGTCACCGATTGCTGACTGCCTCACCATGCCCTCGTCGGACGATCCATGATGGTGCGGCCGAAAAGGCTTGCCGCAAGGTCGCTCATCAGAGTGGCTGTCCTGCCGAATTCGTCCAGGAACGGGTTCAGCTCCACCAAATCCAATGAGCTCACAAGCCCGCTCTCGTGGAGAAGCTCCATGGCAAGATGGGCCTCGCGCACCGTTGCCCCGCCAGGGACGGTGGTGCCGACGGCCGGAGCAATGTCAGGGTCCAGAAAGTCCACATCGAGGCTGACGTGGAGGCGCCCGCCGACCTTGCCCACCTCATTGATGGTGCGGCGTACCAGCTCGCCGACACCGTACTCATCCACCGCGCGCATGTCGTAGACGGTGACGCCGTGCTGGGTGAGGAGGGTGCGCTCGTCCTTGTCCACCGAGCGGATGCCGATCATCGTCACCCGCTTGGGGTCGAGCGGCTTGATGGGCTCACCGTAGATCACGTCCGCCCCGTCGAGCCCGGCGGCGAAGGCCAGCGCGGCCCCGTGAAGGTTGCCTGAAAGGGTGGTCTTGATGGTGTTGAAGTCAGGATGGGCGTCCAGCCACAACACGTGAGGCTCGCCCACATCGCACAGGCCAGCGAGGCTTCCTGCGGCAATGGAATGGTCGCCCCCCAGGATGACGGGCACATGGCCTTTCTGGGCCGCCTCAGCCACAGCCTTTCGCACCCCGCGCACCCAGCCCGCCGTCTCCGCCACATGGTGGGCGGGGGCAAAGGGTGCGTCGTCAAGGTCGACCGCCTCGGGGATGACGTTGCGATCTTCGGCAATGGTGTGGCCAAGGTCGGCAAGCGCGTCGATCAACCCCGCTGTGCGCAGCGCGTCCGGCCCCATCAGGCAGCCCCTGCGGTAGGTGCCTGCCTGTGTGGGGGCCCCCAAAACTGAGATCGTTGCCATCGTGCGCGTCCACCTTGAAGCTGTCACCCTCCATCGCGCTTGTTGTCGGCGTTCCCCAAAAGGTCAAGGCCCAGACGCGGCGAGGGGTTGCCGTCGCCGCCAACTCGCCTCACGGTACGGGCGCGCACTGACCTGGGGGGCTCCGTGGCCGAAACGCTCTACGCGATCTTTGTCGATCCTTTCGTGCAGATGGTCTCGACGCCCGACTTCTTTCTTCAGGTGCTGTGGGAAGGCTTCGTGGGGGGTGTGCTGTACGCGCTGATCGCCCTTGGCTTCGTCCTGATCTTCAAGGCTTCGGGGGTCTTCAACTTCGCCCAAGGGATCATGGTGGTGTTCGCGGCCCTCTCGCTGGTGGGGCTGGTCGAGCTTGGGGTGCCTGCACCCGTCGCGTTCGCCTTGTGCCTTGTGATCATGCTCGTTCTGGCGGTCGGGGTGGAAAGGCTGGTGCTGCGGCCCCTTGTGAACCAGCCGGACATCATTTTGTTCATGGCCACCATCGGGCTCACCTTCTTCCTCATCGGCCTTGGGGAGTTGATCTTCGGCGGCGAACCGAAAACCATGGTGACAGAGGAGTTGTTCCTGCCCACAGGCTCATCGGTGTGGGAGCCTGCGGGCCTGGGGCCCGACGGTCAGCCTGGTTTCATTCTCTTCCAGCACCTGGACATTGCCGCTGCGGCCATTGCGCTGGCGTTGGTGACCGCGCTCGGCTTCTTCTTCTCAAAGACGCGGATCGGCAGGGCCCTTCGCGCGGTGGCGGACGATCACCAGGCGGCCCTCTCGGTGGGCATTTCGCTGAACCAGATCTGGATCATCGTGTGGTTTGCTGCGGGCGTGGTGGCATTGTTCACAGGCATCATGTGGGGTGCGCGCTCTGACGTGTCGTTCGCGCTGGAGATCATCGCCTTCAAGGCGCTGCCTGTTCTGATCCTGGGCGGATTTACCTCCATCCCCGGCGCCATTGTCGGGGGGCTCATCATCGGAATTGGCGAGAAGCTCGGCGAAATCTACTGGGGTCCCCTGGTGGGCGGCGGGATTGAGAGCTGGTTTGCCTACATGATCGCGCTGGTTTTCCTGCTGTTCCGGCCGCAAGGTTTGTTCGGCGAACGCATCATCGAGCGGGTGTGAGGCGTCCTGATATGAGCCTGAGGGGAACGTGATGGCGCACAAGAGCCGCTTGGGCTGCATCGTGATCGACTGTCCGACCAAAGACCTGGAGCCGGCGCTCGCCTTCTGGTCCGCCGCCCTGGGGCTGACCGGATCGGTGGACGAGGACGGCAAGTACGCGGTCTTAAAAGAGGTGACGGGGGAGCCGCGCATCCTCCTGCAGGCGGTGGATCATGCCGCCCGCGTCCACCTCGACATTGAAACCGACGACAGGGACGCGGAAGCTGACCGGCTGGAAGCGGCAGGCGCACACCGCGTTGCTGCCCTCCCGCGGTGGATCATCATGGAAGCACCGACGGGCCACAGGTTCTGCCTGGTCGGCCCCCAGCGCCCCGACTTTGAGGAGAACGCAGCACCATGGTCGTGATGCGCCAAGGCCGCGCGGAAAGGCCCTGTCATGGCCGTTGAGGTCTACCTTGCCTACCTTGCCACCATCGCAGTATTCTTCGCCTCGCCTCCAGGGCCGAGCCAGCTTCTGATGATTGCCAACAGCGCCCGGCATGGGGTGCGCGCGTCAAGCGCCACCGTAGCGGGGGACCTGTCGGCCAACGCCTTGCAGATGACGGCAGCTGCCTTCGGTCTTGTGGCGATTATCGCAGCGTCCGAATCGGCGCTGACGGTCGTGAAGTGGGTCGGTGTTTGCTACCTTGCCTACATGGGCGTGCGCACCTTCATGCGGGCGTCTGCGCCCAAGCCCTCGGTGTCGACGGGGATGGCGAACCGGCTCTACTGGCAAGGTTTTCTCACCTCAGCCACCAACCCCAAGGCGGTGTTCTTCTTTGCCGCGCTGTTCCCGCAATTCGTGGACCCTGGCGCACCCATCTGGCCGCAGCTCGCAATACTCGGTCTCACTTACCTTGTGGTGGATGGGACGCTTTTGTTCATCTATGGCAGCGTGGCTGAGAAGTTGGCGGCGACGTTGGTGCGCCGCTCATCCCTCGTGAACCGGATCTGCGGGGGCCTCATGGTGCTTGCCGCAGTCCTTCTTGCCTTCCGCGACACCGATGTGCGTGCATCGACCGCTGCGGCCAGATCATAAAAACGGAGATCGCTATGACTTTTTCAGAGGCCGTCGGCACGGTCCTTCGCAAGTATGCCGTATTTGACGGTCGCGCCGGGCGGGCAGAGTTCTGGTGGTGGTTTCTTGCAGTCTTGATCCTGACCGGGATTGCACAAGTGATCGACAGGGTCGTGTTTTCGCCCTTGCTGGGCTACCCAATGTTGAGCGACGATGTCATTCATCCCACGTCGACGGTACTCGGCCTTGCACTGCTCCTTCCGAACTTTGCGGTGAACTTCCGTAGGCTGCACGACACGGGTCGGACGGCCTGGTGGATATTCATCGCCCTTGTCCCGGTCATCGGCATTTTGGTTTTGTTTTACTTTTTCCTCCAGCCGGGCGAGCGGGAAACGAACCGGTTCGGCCCGCCACCGGCTGTGTAAGCGCTAGGGGTGCCTCCCGTGGTGCCGTGATCGCGCATCGTCCAGGAGGCATCACCGCACGGACTTGCCTTGTCACTTCGTCCGCCGCGGCACCTTTCCACTTGACCCTGGTGGCATCGCGGGCAGGGTGGTGGATCAAAGCGTTGGGCGCCCCTGCGCGTCGCGGCGGATTGGATGGAGAGGGACAACCCTGTGTTCTATCGCGAAGCCGGCCAGTTCAAGACCTCCTACGCGGATGATCAGGCCGCCTTTCCCGTCAAGGAAGACCGTTTCGGCATTGCCATATTGGTGATCTTGGCGGCCATCGCCGTGCCGTTCTTTGCCAACGAGTTCTTCATCAACACCATCATGATCCCGTTTCTGATTTTCGCTTTGGCGACCATCGGGCTCAACGTTCTGACAGGCTATTGCGGTCAGCTTTCCCTTGGGACAGGGGCGTTCATGGGGGTGGGCGCTTATGCTTGCTACAAGCTGACGACCATCTTTCCGGATGTGAACATCATCGTCTGGATCCTGGTGTCGGGCTTCTTCAGCGCCGCCATCGGGGTGTTGTTCGGCCTGCCGTCCCTGCGCATCAAAGGGTTTTACCTGGCGGTGGCAACGCTCGCCGCGCAGTTCTTCCTGGAGTGGTGCTTCATCCGCATTCCCTGGCTTTACAACTACAATGCCTCCGGCGCCATCGAAGTGCCAACGCGCACAGGGTTTGGTTTTGCCCTCACCGGGCCGACGGCCGAGCCGTTGACGCGCTATTTCGTGGTGCTCGCCATCGTGGTGCTGATGACCTTCCTCGTGGGCAACCTCTTGCGCGGGCGGATCGGCCGGATGTGGATGATGATCCGCGATATGGACATTGCCGCAGAGCTGATGGGCGTGCGGCCGTTGATGGCCAAGCTCTCCGCGTTCGCGGTGTCATCGTTCATCTGCGGGGTTGCGGGGGCCATGTTCGTGTTCTTCTGGCTGGGGGCGGCCGAGCCTGCCAGCTTCAACATTCGCCTGTCTTTCCAGGTGCTGTTCATGGTCATTCTCGGCGGCCTTGGCTCCATGGCGGGCTGCTTCATGGGTGCGGCCTTCATCTTCATCTTGCCCATCGTCATCCGCATGATCCCGTCTTTCTTCGGCCTTGACGTGGATGCGGCGATGGTGGAGCACCTCAACTTCGTCATCATCGGTGCGCTGATCATTGGCATCTTGATCCTTGAGCCCCATGGTCTGGCGCGGCTGTGGTCTGTCCTGCGCCAAAAGCTGAGGGTGTGGCCCTTCCCGTACTAGGCTGTGGGCCACACCCTCTAGAGCATCCTGCGTCCATACGGACGCAGATAAGATGCTCTACTTCTTTGAAATAGAGCGGTTTTCTTGCGGTCGTATGTTTTCATCCGACCGCAAACCGCTCTAAGCCCACGGCTGCGTCCGCTGGGGCGGTGCCCTGTCGTGCCGGTGGCTGGCGCATCGTGGTGTCGCTGACGCGTCAACCATCCGATGCAGGGCGTTCCATGCACGTGTGCGCAATGGGCACGGCAAGAAGCGTCACCACACCCACGACAACGAAGACCATGAGATAGCTGCCCGTTTCAGCCAGCAAGGCGCTGCACAGTGCAAACCCGAGGCTGCCGCCAAGCATTTGTGTGGTGAGGTTGATGCCGCTGGCCTGACCGTGTTTGTCCTTTGGGACAGCGTTCATCTGCACCCGTCGAACCGGTATAGCAATGGTTGGCATTGATGCCCCCCAAAGGACAAGGGGGACAAGCGCCAACACGTAGTTCTGCTGGAGAGTGGCGAGCGCCAGAAGAAGCATCGCCGCCCCGTGCAAGGTGGCCCCAAGGACGAATGTGCGCCTGGAGCCAAAACGATCCGTCGATGTTCCCACAAGAACCGAGGTGATGAGCGTTGGCAGGATTGCCAAGGACACAGCAACGCCTGACATGATGGGGGACTTGTCCAACACCTCTTGGAAGTACTGTGCCACGAAGACGAACACCACGATCTTCTCAAACTGGAAGATCGCAAAAATGACGACGCCCCCGCCAAACTCGGGGAGTCTCAGAAGCGAAAGGTCCAAGAGCGGCGCCGGACTTGTGAGCTCCGTTCGCAAAAACAGGAGCATGGTCGTGAGGCCGGAGACGAGGAGACCCACCGTCCACGGCGAGATCCACCCCCATCCGGGTCCTTCCATAACGCTTGTCACAAGACCCAGAAGAGCGATGACCAGAAGGATGGGCCCAGCAATGTCCAATCGCGGATGCGCGCCGGGAGCCTTGCGCTGTTCCCGGTCGTAGGCGGGCGACCATGCAAGCCACAACACGACGACGATGGCGAGGAGGGCCGGAATGCCGATCCAAAATATGAAGCGCCAGGACAGCGTTTGTGTGAGCAAGCCGCCGATCAACGGGCCCGAGGCCATGAAAACGCCGCCGACCGTCGTCTGATAGCCGAAGGCGACGCCGCGCTTGTCTGGCGCGAAGGCGGCTGTGATGAGCGCAATCGACGTCGGGAAGATGAGCGCTGCGCCAATGCCCTGGAGGGCTCGGGCCGCAATCAGCATCGCGCCATCTGCCGCAAGCGCGGCCAGCAAAGACGACAAAGCAAACAGAGCTGCGCCGGCGGTGAAATAGCTTCGCCGGCTGAAGTGGTCCCCAAGGCGGCCGGCAATGGCAACCGTACAGGTAAAGCTCAACAGATACGCATTGACCACCCAGTGGGCTGCAGAGGTGGATAGGCCGAGTTCTTTGGTAATTGCCGGCAACGACACCGAGACAATGGTTTCATCCAGCACGATGAGACCGAGAACGCCGCTCATGGCAGCGAGCAGCCACCAGGGTCGATGATTGTCAGACATCATTTATGGACAGATCACCTGGCGTCATGTTCGCTGACGCACTATGGCCACTCCTTTGCGCGACTGTACCGTGACCGATGCGATGGGGTGCACGACCAACCCAACACAATGGCCCTTAAGGACATGATCCATCAAACCTGTGGCGCGCCGGTATGGCAAGGGAGGGCCGAGGGCGCATTTGCCCACCACGCGGTCGGCGTCCAAAGGGTTTTGCCTGTGCGCAAACCCTCATGTCGTGTACCATCACAGATCTAAGGCCTCTTCGCGCGGAGCGGCATGATGGACGACGCGGCGTTTCAAGCACTGAAGAAAGGTCTGGAAACGGTCTGGTCGGCCGGCGACTACAGCTTTGTCGCACAAGGACTTGAGGCCAGTTCCCAAGCCTTCTTGCAACGCCACCCCATCGCCGAGGGGACAAAGGTTTTGGACCTTGCTTGCGGCACGGGACAACTGGCCATTCCCGCAACCCGTGCGGGGGCGGTGGTGACGGGGCTGGACCTTAGCGAACCCTGGATTGAAAGGGCCAAGGCGCGGGCTGCGTCAGAAGGTCTTCACATACAGTTTCAGGTGGGCGATGCCGAAGACCTGCCGTATGAGGATGGCGCGTTCGACCTCGTCATCAGTTTGATTGGCGTCATGTTCGCCCCGCGGCCGGACCGAGCGGCAGCGCAGATGATGCGGGTGTGCCGCAGCGGCGGCCGCATTGTCTTGGGCAACTGGACGGCCGACGGGTTCGTGGGTCGCTTCTTCGAGACAGTGGCCAAGCACGCGCCGCCTCCCGACATGCCTTCGCCCTTGCTGTGGGGCGATGAGGCGACGGTGCGCCAACGCCTGTCCCAAGGGGCTGCCGACATCCACCTAGAGCGGTTGATGCTCCACTTTGACTATCCCTTGTCGCCCGAAGCTGTGGTCGACCACTATCTGGCCCATTTCGGGCCTACCAAACTTGCCGCAGAGTCTCTCGACCCCGATGGCCGGAAGGCGCTTCGGGCGGACCTGATCGCGCTGTTTGATGCTGCCAACACCGCCACAGGCAGCCGCACACAAACAACGGCAGAGATCTTGGAGGTGGTCGCCATCCGCGCTTGAATGGCCTCCAGCCCGGTGCTGCGGTCCCATCGCCTGTGTACACCCTGGGCGGCGTTGCATTAGTCTCCCGGCAAGGTGCGCTGACGCGCCCCAACACAAAACGTAGCCAGGGAGTGACTTTATGAAGAAGCGCCTACTCGGTTTCGCCCTTGCGGGGGCGATTGCCGCAGCCATGCCGCCCGCGCCGGTGGTCGCACAGGACGGGGAGCTTTTCATCCCGCTCCTCACCTATCGGACGGGTCCGTTCGCAGGCTCAGGCATCCCCATTGCCGATGGCATGCGCGATTACCTGACCATGCTGAACGAGCGCGACGGCGGCATCGGCGGCGTGAAGATCAACATTGAGGAGTGCGAGACAGGCTACAACACCCAAAAGGGCGTTGAGTGCTATGACAGCCTGAAGGATCGCAACCCTTTGATCGTGAACCCTTATTCCACGGGCATCACGCTCCAGCTCATCCCTAAGGCCTCCGTCGACGGGATCCCTGTCCTGTCCATGGCCTATGGTCTGTCGGCAGCGGCCGATGGGGAGGTTTTCCCCTGGGTGTTCAACCCGCCGCTCAGCTACTGGGACGGTGCCTCCGCCGTCATCAAGTATATTGGCGAGCAGGAAGGCGGCCTTGAAAGCCTGAACGGCAAAACCATCGGTTACATCTTCCTCGACGCCGGCTATGGGCGCGAGCCGATCCCCCTCCTGGAAGAGTTTGCCAAGGAATACGGCTTCAAGCTCACCCAGTATCCCGTTCCCTTCGACACCATGCAAAACCAGTCCAGCCAGTGGCTGAACGTGCGCCGCGACAGGCCGGACTACATGGTCATGTGGGGCTGGGGCGCCATGAACCCGACAGCCGTGCGTGAAGCGGCCAAGGTGCGCTTCCCCATGGACAAGTTCATCGGCGTGTGGTGGTCCGGCGGTGAAGATGACGCCCGTCCCGCAGGGGACGGCGCCAAGGGCTATAAGACGATGAACTTCAATGGCGTGGGCCAGGACTTCCCGGTCATTCAGGACATCATGACTCACGTCTACGACAAGGGCTTGTCCGGCGTGTCGGACAAGTCGCGGATTGGCGAAAACCTTTACAACCGCGGTGTCTACAACTCGTACATCATGGCCGAGGCCATCAGGACCGCGCAGGAGATGACCGGCAATGCCAACGTCACCCCTGCGGATGTGCGCGCCGGCCTTGAGGCGCTCAACATCACAGCCGAGCGGCTTGAGGAGACGGGGATGACAGGGTTCGCCAAGCCCCTGCAACTGTCCTGTCGTGACCATGCCGGCCAGTCCGACGTCTACATCCAGCAGTGGAATGGCGAGACGTGGGAGCAGGTGTCCGACTGGTTCTCTCCCATGGTAGAGAAGGTGCGCCCAATGCTTGAAGCGGCCGCACAGACCTATGTGGAGACCAACCAGCCTTGGCCTGCCCGTGAGGTGCCTTGCGCCACCACCGGCTAAACCGGTGCTGCCCCGCACGGGCCTAACGGGCCTGTGCGGGAAAGCGCTCCAGCCTCAAAACGATGCGCAATTTGGTTTTCGGATGATCGTCTGCGGTTACCCGAAAATGACTCGAGAGCACGATCCGCCCAGTGTGGATCAAACTGAGCGGATGAAGACGTGCTTGCCTCTCAATCTGACGCTTGTCCGCCTCGCTTAATCTGGTCCAGATCGAGCGGGACATGCGTTAGTCGGCGATCACCCCTTCCGATGGGAGGGATGATGCCCAACCAAGGAGCAACCCCATGAAAACCCTCCTCGGTGCTGTTCTGGCACTCATGATGATTGTGGGCAGCGCCGTGTCGTCTTTGGCGGCGACGATCACAGCCACCATCACCCATATTGATGTGAAGGCGCGCATCATCGTCATCGACAGCCGCGCCTTCCACGTGGGCACGACCGTCAACATCGGCGCCTTCAAGGTCGGTGAGAAGGTGACCGTGGTCTACGAGCGCAGCGACGGTCAGCTGCGCATTGTTTCCATCAAGGTCGCTTGATCGAGCCGGCGGCAACCCGCTCTCCACCCCTGCCGCGGGTCACGGATGTGAGCCGCCCGTCATAGCGCCGGGCGGCATGGGTCAGGGGGTCTCGGCCTCAGCGCCGTTGCCGCTGCGCCTTGCGGCAGGATGCAGCGCCGACCCCAGGATATGGTCAGACTTGTGAATGACGTGCTGCGTTGCGCCGACGATCAGCGGGTCGGGCGCCTGGACAAGCTTGTGGTCCTTCCCCGGGTAGTCCAGCGAGTTGAGGAAGTGCAGCATGCAGTTGAGCCGAGCGCGCTTCTTGTCATCCGACTTCACGATCACCCAAGGGGCATCGGCGGTGTCTGTGTAGAAGAACATCGCCTCCTTGGCTTCGGTGTACTCGGCCCACTTGCCCAAGCTTGCCATGTCGATGGGGGACAGCTTCCACTGCTTCAGCGGGTCGGTCTCGCGCGATTCAAAGCGGCGCTTTTGTTCTTCCCGGGTGACGGAGAACCAGTACTTGTAGAGCCTGATGCCCGATCGTGTGAGCATGCGCTCTAGCTCAGGCGTCTGGCGCATGAACTCCAAGTAGTCGGTGGGGGAGCAAAAGCCCATCACCCGCTCCACACCGGCGCGGTTGTACCAGGAGCGGTCGAACAGAACCATTTCGCCGGCGGTGGGCAGATGCTCGATATAGCGTTGGAAGAACCACTGGCCGCGCTCCACCTCCGACGGTTTGTTGAGGGCAACCACCCGTGCGGTGCGTGGGTTCATGTGTTCGGTAAAGCGCTTGATGGTCCCGCCCTTGCCGGCCGCATCGCGTCCCTCGAACAGGAGCACGAACTTCTGCCCGGTCTCCTGCGCCCAAAGCTGTACTTTCAAAAGCTCTGACTGCAGTTTGGCCTTCTTCTTTTCGTAGTCGGAGCGGCGCATGCGCTGGCTGTAAGGATACTCGCCCGATTCAAAAGCGTGGCGAATGGCCTCCGGATCGCGGCGCATCTCGGCAAGGCGTTGCAGCTTTTCAGCGGCGGTCGGTTCAGCGGAAGCGGCGGTCGGGGTCATCGCCGGATCAGGTGTCGGCTCAGACGCTTGTGTGATTGTCGGCGCGGTGTCATCCACGGCTTGTGAGGGCGTCTGCGTTGAATTTGCTACGTTTTCTTGCGCATCAACGTCGCTTTCTGACGTGACCAAAGGGTTCACTCCTTCGACATCTACGGCCAACTCGTCGAAATTGCCCGCCATTTCCTTGTATGCGGGCAATGGTACGCCGGCTCACAGATTTCACAAGGTCAGGAACGCGCCAAAAGGCAAATGTTGAATGCGATGACGTGCGTTAGCCGGCAGAGCCTGCCAGTGCGACCGCGGAAAGCGCCAGGAGCGGCGTCACCAAAATGGTGAGCCAGATGCGCAGGGTGGCGTACCATTGCGGACCGGCGCGGCCGAAGGCGATGATGTCGTAAATCCCTGCTGCAATGAATGCGACCGCAAGGACTGCAAGGGCAGATGGCCGCGCCAGAAACGCGGCAAAGAAAGCGGCAAGCGAGGGCAACACCGACCACACGAACTGAACCTTGCTCCCACTGGACAGCGCACGTCCCCAATGGACGCCGCCCAAAAACGCAAGGATCACGAAGCCATAGGCGGTGACCGCCGTTGCGGCCGTCGATTGCCAACTTTGCGGGCCCACCCACAGCGCAATGGTGGCAAGCGCGAAGGGAAGGACACCAGCCACCCCAAGCACCAAAGGGGCAAGGGGAATAGACGCGAGCGGGCCTGACTTGATCGGGTTCTTCATAACAAGGCCTCGCGGTGGTCGGTGCGCGGTGATGGTGGAGCAAACGTTGACCCGATCAACCCTGTCTTACACGACAACCGGAGCCACCGCCCACGCTCAGTTGCGCCTGAAGAGGATGCCGCCCACGTACCCGGTGACGAGCGCAAGCACCACCACGCCGAGGCCGTAGACCAACGGCCGCTCCGTGGCAAACCAGAACAGGCGCTGCTCGATCCCCACCTTGGCAACGGTGAACACCGCTTCAGTCGCATCAAGCCGGACGTTGTCGGCGAAAAGGTGGGTGGTGACGGTGTAGTCGCCATCCTCAATGAGGGGCGGCAGGTGGATGAGGGTGCGAAAGAAGGTGTCGGTGAGGCGCGTCACGGCGCCCACATCCTCCACATAAAGCGCATCCTCCTCGCGCGAGCGTACCACGGCATCCTTGAACGCGGCCGAAGAGCGGACTTGCGCGGTGAGAGAGGCAAGGGACAGCCGATCGTCCGCATACTCCGTCAGGAGGTGGCCCGCATCGGGCGTGGTGTAGACGGCGAAGAAAGAGGGCATGTCGGCAAAGACGGTGCCCTCAACGTTCACCCAAATGCCCGCCACCCGCTGTTTTTGCTGCACGAGCAGTGTCTCGGACGGGCCTTCCACCACCACCACAAGCTCGTACTTGCCGGCGCGCGAGACGGTGGCATGGTCCCTTTCCACCACCCCGAAAAGAGCAAGGTGCGTGCCAGAAAAGTTGGCACTCACCTCGACCGACGGGGTGGAAAGGGCCACCACCATCGTCTCTGCCCGCGCCAGCGTGGCAGCGCAAACGAGGAGGAGGGCGGTGAGGAACCTTGCCATCACGGCGCAATCACGGTGACGGAGAAGAGATCGTCAGGCGGCACCACAAGGCCGAAGGCAAAGCGGACCCCGACGGCAAGGACGAGAAGCCCAAGAAGGGCGCGCAATTGCTCCCCTCGCATGGCCTGGCCCATGGAGGCACCCATCTGTGCGCCGATGACGCCGCCGATCATCAAAATAAAGGCAAGCACCACGTCGACGGATTCAGACGCCAGCGCGTGCATCACCGTCGCAATGCCCATCACGCCGACAATCTGCACTAGGGATGTTCCCACCACCACGGAGGTGGGCACCTTCAACAGATAGATGAGCGCTGGCACCATGATGAAGCCACCGCCAATGCCAAGGAGCGTGCCGAGGAAGCTGATGGACAGGCCCAGCGCAATCACCGGCAGGACGGAGATGTAAAGGCGCGAGCGGCGGAAGCGCACCTTCAAGGGGAGCTTGTGGATCCACCGATGGGCGCCGCCGCGACGCACCGGTGCCAGCGCCTGACCCTTTTTGCGGGCAGCACGGTTGCGCAGGATTGCCCGGACCGCCTCGTACAAGGTCAGGCCGCCGATGGTGGCAAGGAAAATCGTGTAGCAAATGGAGATGACGAGGTTGAGCTGGCCTGCGCTGCTCAACACCGCAAAGAGCTCCGCCCCCGCCAAAGCCCCCGCGCCGCCCGAGGCGATCAAGATTCCGGCAAGCTTGAAATCGATGCCATCGCGCCGCCAATAAGCAAGCGCCCCCGAGGTGGAGGAGGCGACAATCTGCGGCGTGACGGAGGCGACCGCCACGGACGGGGGAATGCCTGAGAAGATGAGCAGCGGCGTCAAAAGAAAGCCGCCGCCGACGCCGAAAAGGCCGCTGATGAGCCCCACCGCGCCGCCCATCGCCAACACCACAAGGACGCTGACCGGCATTTCGGCGATGGGCAGATAAATGTCCACGGACGGTGCGTCCTCAGATTAGGCGCGAAAAGCAAGGGTCCGGCAGGCCGGGCAGGGGCGTTGGGTCATGGGTGCGTCGTCACGGAACCGCAACGGCCATGAACGCACCCCGAATGAGCGACAAGAGCCCCCTCAAGGCCCGCTTGGCAAGGCGAATGGCAATCAGCCCCGCAATCCAGGCAAGAAGGCTCCAAAGGAACATGATGAGTATGCGAAGGCCCCGCGCGGCAACGCGAAAGGCGCGCAGCGTGGTCTTGCCGGTCAGGTCCGCCACAACGCGTGAGCGTCGGCCGAAGCGACTTGTGAAGGTGGCCATATTGCGCGCATCGGCCGTGGTGCGCACGTGGCGCATCAGCTTCACAGCGTCCGCCGCACCAGCATTGCGGGCCATGGTGGAGACGTTGGCAAAGGTCCCCGCAAGCTCTGCCCGCGCCGCAGCGCGCGTCAGGGGGACGGCACCGGCGGGCACGGGTAGGGTCGATGGGCCTGGCGTGCGCTGCGCCGCGACCCGTGCAAGGCGCGTCAGTGTGGTGGTGAACTCCACCGTCAGATTGCCGGTGCGCTTGGCCACTTTGAGGACCGAGACGGCGGCCTTGACCACAAGGGAGGAGCCGCCTGTTGCAATGGTTGCCGCTTCTGCCGCAAGCCCGATGCCGGCAAGGGTCAGAAGAAAGCGCGAATAATCCTCACCGATGGCAGCCTTGCCGCCTTCTGAGATGATGTCGCGCACATCCCCAACCACGGTGAGATCGGAGACGACGGCGCCGGCAAGCCCTGCCGCGCTGTCGGCCTCGCCGGTGATGTAGGCGCCTGCAAAATCGCCAGCGTTGCGCACGATGGTGGCGAAGGTGCCTTGGGCGTCCAGCAGCGCCCTATTGGCTTCTGGGGAGACGGGTTTGCCCAGCTCATTGCCCAAGGCGGCGTATTCGACAGCGCCGTCAATGTCCCCCTCATCGACCGCCGCCACCACCTTTTCCGACAAGGTGTCGCCTGGGGTTGCCGCTTGGAGGGATTGGCGCACCTCCGCCTCGCTATAACCGCGATAAAGGCGGGGGGCGGCAAGGGTCAAAAACAGGACGGTGATGACGGACAGGGCTGTGGCGGTCTTGAAGATCCCCATGGTCTTGGTCAACTCCACGCCACTGATCCGCCGCACCGTCCCCATCGGCGCCGCGGTCTTCAAAACTGCCGTTGGACAAACCCTAGCATAACTGAGGCCATCCTGGGGCTATCGTGCCCACTCGCGGTTGATATCCCCTTACGAGGTCGGGGGTAAGGGCCTTGCCATGTCTGCCATGCAAAACGCTCGCCCGTTTGCACCGGGCAGCCAGCTTGGTTAGGACCGGCCCATTGGAGCGCGATCCGTTCGGTTTGGATCAAACCGCGTGGATGATGACGCGCTCGCATTCAAATCTGGCGTATGTCCTCTTCGCGCGATCTGACCCTGATCGCGTGGGACATGTGCTAGCGGGGTTAGGCATGAACGACATCACAACGGCCTTGCGGGCCGAGGCACGCAACACGCCCGTCAGCGGCATTATCGAGGCGGTCAATCACGGGCGTGAGAAGGAAGGCCTGATCCCGCTGTGGGTGGGGGAGGGCGATCTTCCCACCCCGGCCTTCATCGCGGACGCTGCCACCAAGGGTCTTGCCGACGGTGAAACGTTTTACACCTACCAGCGCGGCCTGCCCGAAATGCGCCAAGCCTTGGCCAACTATTACGGGCGCCTCTATGGCGGCACGTTCGACCCGGACCGCTTCTTCCTCACAGGCTCGGGGATGCAGGCGATCCAGATTTCCCTCAACGCCGTCGTCGGCAAGGACGAAGAGCTGTTGATCCCCACACCGTCCTGGCCAAACGTTGATGGGGCAGCCGCAGTCCTCGGCGCCGGGCGTGTCCCCATTCCCATGCGTGAGGAGAACGGCCGCTGGTATCTTGGGGTGGATCAGCTGGAAGCTGCATTGACGCCCAGGACCCGCGCCATCTTCGTCAACTCCCCTGCAAACCCTACGGGCTGGGTGGCCGATCTTCAGACTCTAAAGGACATTTTGGCCCTCGCCCGCCGGCACGGGCTGTGGATTATCGCTGACGAGATCTACGCCCGCTTCATCTGGACCGGTGCGGCACGGGCACCTTCGTTCTTCGATTTCTGCGATCCGGCGGACAAGATCATATTCGTCAACACCTTCTCCAAGAACTGGGCGATGACGGGCTGGCGCATGGGCTGGATCTATGCGCCCGAGGGCATGCGCCAGACCCTTGAGAGCCTGATCCAGTACTCAACCTCCGGTGTCGCCGCCTTCATGCAGCGGGCTGGGATTGCAGCGCTGAATGAAGGGGACTGGTTCATCGACCACATGGTGGAGCGGGCACGGCGGGGTCGTGCGGTTTTGGTCGACGCCCTTTCAGGCCGCAATAGCGTCACATTCGCGCCGCCCGATGGTGCGTTTTATGCCTTCATTAAGGTGGACGGCATCGACTCCTCCCGCGAGGCTGCCATCCGCATCATCGACGAGGCCAATGTGGGGACCGCGCCAGGCACCGCATTCGGCTCTGTGGGCGAGGGATTTGTGCGCATTTGCTTTGCCCGTTCGGAGGCAAGCTTGACCGAAGCGATGGACCGTTTGACCCGCTGGATCGAGCGCTAAAGCGGTGTGTTGACGGTGTGCGAATCACGTTTGCGGTTGAAAAAATCGCGTCAGAGTGCGCCATCCACAACGTTTTCCCCGCTTCATCGATAAAAATCTGTGCAGCACAGTCAGTGGTTGAGCGCAGAATTCCTGGGGAAACTGCCTGAATCTTGCGCCAAGCTTGCGATAGATGAAGATTGTGGCATTCCGGTTATCCCCTTGGTGACTGAATCGTGCGATTGTAGGCACGCTCCTCCCTCAACTGGGGTCTGGCGGTTCCGCCGGGCCCCTTTTTCGTGTCCGATCCCCTGTTTGATTCGCTGTGCCGTTGCGCGGGCCTGTCAATGACGCCATGTTGGCCCCGCCAGCCGGTCGGACGGCCGCTCCGGCGACGGTCGAAAGGCTGCCGGGGAGGAAAGTCCGGGCTCCACGGAAACACGGCGCCGGGTAACGCCCGGCGGGGGTGACCCCAGGGAAAGTGCCACAGAAATCAAACCGCCTTCGGCTTGTCCGTCGGTAAGGGTGAAAAGGTGGGGTAAGAGCCCACCGCGGGGCCGGTAACGGTCGCGGCTAGGTAAACCCCGCCGGGAGCAAGACCGCATAGGGGCGGCGGCCTGTTTCCGGCCGATGCCGCCCGGGTGGGTCGCGTGAGGCGTTCGGCAACGGACGTCCCAGATGAATGGTCGTCACGCGGGGGCAACCCCGCCATACAGAACCCGGCTTATAGACCGGCTGGCACCTCCACCCGCCGCCCGTCCTGATTGGCGCGGTAGATGGCCTCCTCCACCTCAAGGTTGGCAAGATACGCCTCTGCGGTGTTCTCCAAGGGCGAACCTGTGTGGAGGTGGTCCACCACATGGGCCTGGAGGCGGTAGACGGCATCGCCAGCAAAACCGCGATTGTCCCAGGCGTAAGGGTTGGGCATTTCGGTGTTTTCGCCGAAGCGGCGGATGTGAAGGCCGCCGTCACCGTCAAGGCGCAGCGTGCCTGCGGACCCTTCCACCACAAGCTCGCCCATGGTGAGCCGACGGTTCTGTGCCACGTGATCGCTGAGGCGGTTGCCATCGAAGACAGCGCGTACACCGTTGCCGTGGTCGAACACCACCAGACCCGCATCTTCCCCTTTGATGGCGGGGTTGAGCCGCCTCAAGTCGGCATAAACGCTCCTGGCCGGGCCGAAGAGGAAGCGGAAGGTGTCGATGAAGTGGATCGCCGTCTCGTGGATGAGAAAGCGCTCCATGGTTTGGAAATAGGGTTGGCGCTGAAGGTAGGCCTCGGGCCCTTGCCCATCGCCAGGGCGCAAACGAAACGTTGCACCATAAAGGATGCCCAGCGATCCCTCATCAAGGAGCCGCGCCATCTCCCGGTACCAGGGGGAGAAGCGGAAGTTTTCGTGCACCACCAGGGGGATGCCGGCCTCGCGCGCGATGGCCGTTGCCTCCCGCGCTTCCTGAAGAGACTGGCAGAACGCCTTTTGGCAGATCGTCGCGATCCCCCTTTCGGCGGCAAGGGTGATGAGCGCTTTGTGGGTGGCCGGCGGGGTGATGATGTCGACGATGTCGGGCCGCACCGCGTCCAGCATTTGCGCGGCGTCGGTGTAGATGGCGTGGGCGCCATGGGCCTCGGCCATGTTGCAGGCGGCCGCCTCGTCGCGGTCGCATACGGCGGCCAGCACCGTGCTGGGGAGGCGCGCCCACGCCTCATGGTGGAACTGGCTGAAGTAGCCTGCGCCGATGGTGGCAACGCGCACCCCTCCGCCCCGCCTCTAGCCGCCGATGGGCGGTTGGCGGGTCAGGAAGGGCAGGACCACCGCTTCAAAATCCTTGGGCTGTTCGATGTTGGGCAGGTGCCCTGCATTGTCGATCACCGCAAGCTCGGCGCCATCGATATGGTCGGCGATATCCTTGGCCATGGAGGGCGGCGTCAGACGGTCCAGCGAACCTGCCAGTACAAGGGTCGGCACTTTGACGGCGCTATAAAGCTCTTTGTGATCCATACCGACGGATGCCTCGATGCTTTTGATGTAGCTCTCTTTGTGGAGGCGGGACATGGAATCCACAAGCTGTTCGTAAGCGCCGGTGTGGGCCATGTCGCCAATCAGCGTCTTGGCGACAATGGGGGCGATGTCCTTGGGCTCCTTGCCGGCCAGCAGGGGCTCTTTGCGCAGGGCCACGAACTTCGACCGCTCCTCCTCCGAGAAGTGCTTGAAGCCGAGGTGGGTGTCGCACAGCACCAACGAGGCGACCCGCTCAGGATGCGCGGCGTTGAAGGAGGCGGCGATCCGCCCGCCCATGGACAAGCCGACGATGTGGGCTTTCGGGGCGCCGAAATGGTCCAAGACGCGCAACAGGTCGCGCTGAAAGTCCTCGAAATCGAGGGGGCCTTCGTAGTCCTCGCTCTCGCCGTAGCCGCGCGCGTCCCATGCAGCGGCGTGGAAGTGCTTGGCGAAGGTGGGAAGGTTCGGGTGCCAGTTACGTTTGTTGCCGCCGATCCCGTGCATGAAGATGACAAGATCGCCTTCGCCCATATGGTCGACGGCGATTTTGGGCGAGGGGCCGACGAAATCAGTGGTCCACATGGGGCTCAGGTCTCCTTCACGTTGATGGAATAGCGCTTGGCGAGGGGGCGCAGGACGAACCCGTCCACCGCCGCAAAAATCACCACGATGATGAGGCAGGCGGCGAACACCGTGGCCGCATCGGCCCGCGTTTGCGCCTGTTGCAGAAGCCAGCCGAGGCCTGAACGTGCGCCGAAGAGTTCGGCCACCAGCGCCACCTTCCAGGCAATGCCGTAAGCGATCCTCAGCCCTGCAATGAGGAAGGGCATGATGAGGGGGAGCTGTACCTTCGCAAAGCGCCGCCAAGGATTGCGCGACAGGCTGCGGCCCATCTCGTCCAACTCAGGGTCGATCTGCCGAAAACCCTCGATGGCGTTGATGAGGCAGAAGGGCAGGATGATCATCGCCTCGATGAAGATGACCGTGCCGTTGGAGATGGAAAACCAGATCACCCCCAAAATCGCCCACCCGACAGACGGGAAGGAGTTGAGTACGACGAGGATGTTGCGCTCAACGATGGTCTGCATCACCCGGCCGGTGCGCATGGACGCTGCGAGCAGGACGGCGACCATGAGCGCCACGGCAACGGCGGCAAGAACACGAAGGAAGCTTGCCACCACGTGGACGGCAAGGTTGGGGTCCACCACCAGTTTGCCCATGGCCGCGCCCACTTCCAATGGGCCGGGGAGGACGAAGTCCGGCAGATCCCGCGCGGTGAACCACCACAAGGCAATGAAGGCCAGGATGGTCCCTTCCGCCACGAAGCGGTCCACCGGCCGCACGCCCTGACGCGGCTCAATCACGGCGGAACCTCCTGTCGAGCACCCGTTGGATGGGTCGGAACACCACCAGCTCGGCAAAGGCGACGAATATGAGGATGAACAAGATGATGGCGAAGATCATCTCCGTGTCGAACTCGAACCGCGCGGTGTTGAGGAGGTTGCCCACCCCGCCAGAGCCGCCGAAAAGCTCAGCCGTCAGCACCACTTTCCACGACACGCCGAAGGCGGTGCGCAAGGTGGCGAAGGCGTAGGGCATCAGCATCGGCACGCCGAGCTTGATGAAGCGCCTGACGGGGCTGCGCGTCAGGCTCTGGCCCATCTCCAAAAGCTCCCTGTCCATCTCCTGCAGGCCTGTGCGCAGGTTGATGATGGCAAAGGGGATGAGGATCATCGTCACCGCGAAGATGACGGTGAAGGAGTTGATGCCGAACCATAAAATCGCCAGGAACAGCCAGCCGATCCCCGAAAAGGCATTGAGGAACGGGGTGAGGCGATTGTCCACCAACAGGCGAAAGGCCGGGAAGGCGTTGGGCAGCACCGCAAGCCCCGCGCCGATCAGGAACGCAATGATGATGGCCGCGCCCACATGGCCGATGGAGATGAAGAGCTGCCGCGCGAGCGCCCACTCCTGAAAGAAGTCGGCCATGCGCGAGAACACGGGGATGGGGCCGGGAAGCTGATAGGGCGGCACGCTCAGCGAATAGTAGTGCCAGATGCCAAGCGCTGCCGCCCAGAAGAGGACCGAGACCACGATCGGCAGCGCCGCCCCGCCTGAGGTGCGGGGCGGTGGCGTGACCACTGCCTGCCGGGTCTCGGCCGTGCTCACGACTGGGACTCAGCCGTCACGGTTTCGCTCCAGATGGTCTCATCCACAGGAGGCAGGTCGGTGAGGATGCCGAGCTTTTCAGCCTCCTGCCACAAGGTCTCGATGGCCTTGCGGTCATCCTGGCTGATGAGGGCGGGGAAGTCCGAGAACTCGGAAAACCACTTTTCGAAGAACTCTTTGGGCGTACCCGTCTCTTCGGCAACGGCGGTGAAGACCTCGTCGGGGTTGGCCTTGGCGTACTCCACGGACGCATGCAGGAGACGCATGAACTCCTGGAATTTCTCAGGCTCTGCGTCGAGCTTGTCGCCATAACCGCCGAGGACGGCGGAAACCATACGCACGCCGAACTCATCGTGGTTGTCGACGGCGGTGGAGACGACGGAGCGGAAGGCGCCTGTCTTTTGCGCCTCGAACGCCTGGGCGTGGATCAGCATGGCCGCATCCACACGCTCTGCCGAAAGGGCAGCGGGCATGCCAGGGGCCGGCATTTCCACAAACTCAAGGTCGCCGCCTTCAAGGTCAACGTTGAGGCCGTGGCTGTTGGCAAGGGCGACGCGAGCAAGCGTCACGCCCGAAGACCCGAGGGAGTAGGTGGCAAGGCGCTTGCCCTTCAGGTCCGCGGCGGACTGGATGTCGCTGTCGGCAGGCACCCAGATGTCGGCACCCTCGCCATGGGCGTGGTAGCGCAGCGCCGTTCCGATGATGCGAAGATCGAGCCCGCGGTTGCGCAGGCGCGGGATCGCCATGCCAGCGGTCTGCACAACGTCGTAGGCGCGGGTGGCCGTGCCTTGGATGAGGGCGGGGATCTGCAAGGCGTCCGCCTGCACCTCGATGAGGTCGGACGTCACTTTGCCGTTCTTCAACGCCCACATCACCGCCTCGTGGGAGGGGTCTGCGAGGTAGGCGAACGTCACCGTATCCTTTGCGGCCGCCGGGGCGACCATGGTGGCCGCCGCAACAAGTGCGGCGATGGCTGTACGTTTCATCATTGCTCCTCCGTTGGTTCTCCAAGCTCCCGGAAGGTCTCCAGGAGCGATCGTTTTTGTGCCCTCAGCGCATCGTCATGGTCGACGTCGCGGGGGCGGGGCGCGCCGGGGGTGACGATGGCGCGCACTTTCGCGGGCTTGGTTTCAAGGACGACGATGCGGTCGGCCAGCTCCAAAGCCTCGTCGATATCGTGGGTGACGAACACGATGGTGCGCCCGCTGCCGGCCCAAAGGTCGATGATCTGGCTGCGCAACCGCCGCCGCGTGTTGGGGTCCAGCGCGGAAAAAGGTTCGTCCATCAAGATGATGTCGGGCTCAAGGGCCAGCGCACGGGCAATGGCAACCCTTTGGCGCTCTCCGCCCGACAGCATGGCGGGCGACTTGTGCATGTCCGCCCCAAGGCCGACGCGCTCAAGCTGTGCGGCGGCGGCCTCGCGACGGGCGGTGCGCGACAGGTCGGGCCGGCGCATCTCAAGGCCGAAGGCGGCGTTGTCCAGCGCATCCTTCCACGGCAACAGGCGCGGGCTTTGGAAGACGTAGGCAATCTTCTCCCACGTCTTGTGGGGGGAGGCGCCGTCGACGCTGACGGTGCCCTTGTAGCCGCCCAGAAGATCGCCGATCAGCCTCAGCGCCGTGGATTTGCCGCAGCCCGACGGCCCAAGAAGGCATACGAACTCCCCAGGCGCGACGGTGAAGTTCAACCCATCGTAGATCTGCGCGCCGCCCAGCGTTAGACTGACGTCGCGAAAGGCAATGGTGGCGTCCGTCATCGCGAAGCGTCCATGGTTGGTGTGGGTACGGATCGTCTGGTGCCACTGGGTGGGGAGTGTGCGGGGTGAGCGTTGTCTATCAAGGGATGACGCAGGCCGAGCTTGATGCCCAGTACGACCAGCGCACTCTGGTGCCCGAGGCCGCCGACCATATGGCCCTGTGGCAGATCTGGTCGCAGGAGACTCTGGCGGCCCGCCCTCCGGCAACGTTGACCTATGGCGAAGGCCCCGCCGAAACCATGCTGGTCTTCGAAGGGACGCCAGGTGGCGCCGCCCACTTTCATGTGCACGGCGGTGCGTGGCGGCAGCTGTCCGCCCATCAATCCGCCTTCGTTGCCGATGGGCTTGGCGCGGACGGGGCGCATGTTGCGGTGGTGGAGTTCTCCCTTGCCCCCCACGTGCCGCTCGGCGTGATGGTGGATCAGGTGCGCCGGGCGTTCGTTGCCTTGGTGCGGCACAGCGGCGGCAAGGTGTTCGTCTCGGCCCACTCCTCCGGATGTCACCTGTCGGCCATGCTCCTCGATGCGCGCTGGCAGGAGAGGGCGGGGATGACCGGTGCCGTTGCAGGTCTCGTCCTTGCCAGCGGGGTTTACGACCTTGAGCCCGTGCGCCTTAGCGCGCGCAACAGCTATCTTTCCCTGACCGAGGCGGATGCTGCCGACCTCAGCCCCCACAACCACCTTGCGGAGCGCCTGCCACCCACCGCCCTCCTGTGGGGCGACGGGGAGCTTGCCGAGTTCAAACGCCAGTCGGCGGTCTTTGCCGATGCCCTTCGTACACGCGGCGGCGCCGTGTCGACGGCCGAGCTCGATGGTCTGAACCACTTCGACATCTATGGCAGTTTTCGCGACCCGTCCTCGGCGGTGTGCCTGGCCGCACGCGAGCAGATGCGTCTGGTCTAGGCGGTCAGTCATCGCTCTTCCCCAGGGCAGCGGGCAGACGCAGCGAGCGTGAGGCAAAAATCAGCGCCAGGATCGCAAGCACATAAGGCAGGACCACGAAGGCCTGGTAGGGCAATTGCGGGAAGAAGGGCTGCAGGCGGATCTGCGCAGCGTCCGCGACCCCGAACACCCCCGCCACAAGGAGGACGCCGAGGGGGCTCCACCGTGCAAACACCACGCAGGCAATGGCGATAAAGCCGCGGCCTGCCGCCATGTCCTCCACAAAGCCCGTCAGTTGCGCGGTGGACAAGAACGCACCCCCCATCCCAGCGCACGCCCCGCCAAAAGCCACGCACAGGATGCGCACCCTGTCCACGGACACCCCGAGGGCGGCCGCCGCATGGGGGTTTTCGCCGGCGGCGCGGATCATCAGTCCCGCGCGCGTACGCTTCAGGACAAAGGCAATGGCGATCGCCATTGCAACGGCAATGTAGACCAGCGCGTGCTGGGAGAAGAGGATCGGCCCCACAACCGGAAGGTCGCTGAGGCCGGGGATGTTGAGCCTTTGGAAGCCAGGCACGGCCACCGCGCCGCTCTCGGCCCCCAAAGTCAGCCTGAAGCCATAGCCTGAAACGCCAAGCCCCAGAAAGATCAACGCGATCCCCGTGACGATCTGGTCTGTGCGCAGCACCACCACGAAGAAGGCGTGGATCAACCCCATCAGCGTGCCGCCGACAATGGCCGCCAGAAGGCCCACCCAGGGCGAGCCCGACAGCACGGCGAACAGGACGGCGAGGAAGGCGCCCACGAGGAGGATCCCCTCAAGCCCCACATTGAGGACGCCCGAGCGCTGGGCCACCACCTCGCCAAGGGCCGCCAGCGCAATGGGGGTCGCAAGGCGGATGCCAGCGGCAAAAAGGCCCGTGAGGAGGACGACGAGATCAGGGCTCATTGGGCAGCCCTTGCCATCTGGTGCCGCCGCTGCCGCACGTTGGTGACCGCAAGGACGATCAGGAACACGAACACCACCGCAGCCTCGATGATGTTGATGAGGGGGAACGGCACAGACCCTTCCCGCGCCACCCCGCCAAGGCCCACATAAAGCGCGGCAAAAAGGAGCGCCGAGAACGGCACCGCCATGGGGTTCAGCCGCGCCACCAGCGCAACGGCGATGGCGGCAATCCCGAAGCCCTGGGCGAAGCCTTCCTGCAGCCGCCCGTAAAGGGCAGAAACCTCGACGATGCCCGCAAGGCCCGCAAGACCGCCCGACAACGCCATCACCCAGACAATCTGCCTGCCGGTCGCGTGCCCCGCATAGCGCGCCGCATTGGGGTTCTGGCCCAGAACGTTGAGGCGAAAGCCGAACTGCGTTCGCGAGAGCACGAAGGCGAGCACCAGGGCCGCCACAACGGCAATGATCAGCCCCCCATGGATGCGCGTGCCTTCGATGACGACGCCAAGCTCAAGGGCGGACGCGATGGCATCGGAGCGCGGAAAGATCCCCATGGATTCCTGCAAAGGGCCGCGCACCAGGTAGGAGATCAACTGGATCGCCACGTAGTTCAGCATGATGGTGACGATGATCTCGTTGGCGCCGAACCGGGCTTTCAGGATGCCGGCAAGGCCGCCCCACAAAGCGCCGCCAAGCGCCCCCAGCACCAACAGGCCCACAAGGCCGAAAGGGTTCGCAGGCAAGGCCGCGGCACACGCAACGCCGAGGGCTGCCCCCACCAGGAGCTGCCCATCGGCGCCAATGTTGTAAAGCTGCGCGCGGAAGGCGACCGCCACGGCAAGCCCCAGCAGCGTGAGGGGGATGGCCCGCACCACCGCCTCGGCAAAGCCTGACGGGGAGAGGATCGCACGGTCGATGATGCCTGCAAGCACCGCTCCAGGGCTTGCGCCGGCGGCAAGGATGGCGATGGCAACGGCTGCCACCGTGGCAAGACCTGCGGCAACGGCAACGGTGAGGTTGGGCCGATCAGCGCTCACGCCGCCTCCTGCCCCGCCATCCAGGCGCCGAGGCGTTCAGGCCCTGCCTCTTCGGCCGGAACGGGGCCGAAGGCGCGGCCACCGCCAAGCACCATCACCGTGTCGGCCACCAGGCGGATCTCATCAAGATCGCCAGAGACCATGACGATGGCAGCACCCCTGTCGCGGGCTTCGGCCAAGGCTTCGTGAATGGCGTGGGTGGTGCGCACGTCGAGCCCGCGGGTGGGGTGAGCGGCCACCAGCACCTTGGGGGCGCCCTCCAACTCCCGCGCCACGACGAGCTTTTGTTGGTTACCGCCTGACAGGGCGCGCATGGCCTCCCGCGGGCCGCGCGCCTTCACCTTGAAGGTGTCGATCAGCCCGTCCACGCGCTCGCGCGCCGCATCCCAGGCGATGATCCCGTTCCGGCTATAGCTGTCGTCATGGCACAGGAGGTGGTTGGCGGTCAGATCCATGCTTTCGGCGATGGCGGTCCGGCGCCTGTCGTCGGGGATGTGGGCAAGGCCCCGCGCGCGTAAAGCGGCCGGCGACCAGCCGCGATCCTCGCTGGAAAGGCTAAGGAGGGCGATGGTGCCGCGCCTCGGCCGAGACAGGCCCGCGAGGGCAGCAATCAACTCGCTCTGCCCGTTCCCGTCCACCCCGGCAACGGCAAGGATCTCGCCGGCGCGTACGGCAAAGGAGAGGTCGCGCACCGCCTCGGATCCATCCGCGCGGCACAAGGTCAGGCCCGTCGCCTCGCCCACCACCGCGCGGTCTGTGGGGGTGGGCGTGTGGGGCAGGGCGCCATGGGCTTCGATCTCTTCGGAGAGGGCGCTGTCGCGGGTGCCGATCATCGCGGCAATGAGATCGCTGGAGGAGAGGGTGTCCGTCGCCCCATCCTCCACCACCTTGCCGGCGCGCAGTACGACGGCGCGGTGGCACACGCTGAACACGTCGCTCAGCTTGTGGGTGATGAGGATGATGCCCACCCCCTCGCCACTCAAACGGCGCAGCACCGCAAACAGGCGATCCCTGTCGGCGGGACCGAGGACCGCGCTCGGCTCGTCCAGTACGAGGAGTTTGACCTTGCGCATCAACGCTTTGACAATCTCCACCCTTTGCTGGTGGGCAACGTCGAGCCGGTCCACCCGCGCGCCAAGGTCGATGGAAAAGCCGAGCGTCTGACACACGTCGTCGATGCGGCGGGTGAGGGCTTTCCGATCGAAGGGTCCTGCGCCGAGCTCCCCTAAGGAGAGGGCAATGTTGTCAAAAACCGTGAGGACGGGGATCAGCGTATAGTGCTGGTGGACAACGCCGATCCCTGCGGCCAGCGCATCGCGCGGGGCGGCAAAGCCGGCGGGCGCGCCGGCCACGGTGATGGTGCCTTCGTCGGGCGCAAACAGGCCCGAAAGCATGTTCACCACCGTGGATTTGCCGGCCCCGTTTTCCCCCAGAAGGGCAACGATCTCACCGGGGGCGACGGCGAAGGACACCTGATCGTTGGCAACGAGGGCGCCGTAACGCTTCGTCACCCCCTCAAGCGTGAGGACGCTGTCCATGACCGTCGCCCGCCCCGCCTCAGGGAAGGTCGTCCACCTTGCCTGCGCGGATGTCCTCGATCAGCGTTTCGATCTTGGCCTTGTCCTCCGCGGAGATCTTGTCCTCGAAATTGCGGAAGGGGGCGAGGCCGATCCCCTCTTCTTCAAGCCCCAACACATAGGCTTTGGGCTCGATGGTGCCGTCGGCGATGGCGGCAACCGCAAGGTCGATGTTGCGGTCCATGTTGATGAGCGCTGTGGAGATGATGGTTTCGGGCGCTGCCTGGTGGCTGTCGAACGCGGTGCCGATGGCCATCACGCCCGCCTGCTGCGCGGCCTGGATGGTGCCGATGACATTTTCATTGCCGGTGGAGGTCACAACGTCGGCCCCCTGCTCGATGAGGGAGGTGGTGATTTCCGCCCCACGCGCGATGTCGGAGAAGGAGCCCACATAGGCCGACAGGACGTTGGCGTCGGGGTTCATGCGCTTGGCACCCCGCTCAAAGCCCGTGTTGTAGGCCTCCACCGCGGGGACAGGGATGCCGCCGATATGGCCGATGGTGCCTGTCTCTGAGAAGATCGCGGCAACCGCGCCTGCGATATAGCCGGCATCCCCCCAGCGGTTGTCGAAGGAGGCAACGTTGGGCTCGGCCGCAACCTGCGCGGTGTTCACGACGAACCAGGTGTCGGGATAGTCGGCGTGCATCTCAAGGACGGGCTCGGCGAACTGGAAGCCGTGGCCGATGATGACGTCATACCCATCCTCGGCATAGGCGCGCAGGACCTCGGCAATCTCGGCGAAATCGGTGTTTTCGCGCACGGAGACTTCGATATCGTGCGCCTCCTGTGCCGCTTCGATGCCTTTGTGGGCGGCGGAGTTGAAGGTGCCGTCGGTGATGGGGCCCGGCAACACGAGGGCAACGCGCATGGTGTCGGCAACCACCGGCGAGGCGGCGAGCACCAGGCTGGCGCAAAGGGCGGCGAGAAGGCGCATTAAACGGTCCTTTCCGGTGAGAGACGGGCGAGCGTGTCGTCCACGGTCAGCACGTCGCCAAATTGTTGGATGATGGTTTCAAGGGTTGCCCTGTGCTCATCGTCGGACAGGGCTGCCGTGGCGTCGGAGACCATGACGACGTTGAAGTCCATCATCATGGCGTCGCGGGCGGTGGCCTCGCAGCACACGTTGGTCTTGGTGCCTGCGACGAGGACGGTGTCGATGCCAAGGCTGCGCATCACCCGCTCCAACGGAGAGGAGCCGGGGATCAGCGCGGAATAGCGGTTCTTGATGATCTGGATGTCGCTCTCATGGACCTTTAGCCCTTTATAGACCTGTTGGCCCGGCGCACCTGGAGCAAGGCTTGCGATGGTGCGCTCGCGTACCTCTTCGGCGACGAAATTGTCGAAAAAGCCCTTCCAGTCGCTGCCGCCGCCATTGGAGGTGTTGGCGTGGGTGATCCACACCACGCGGCCGCCTGCGGTGCGCAGGCCATCGGCAAGGCGATTGATGGGCTCGATCAGCGTGCGTGATAACGGCACCTCGGCAGGGCCGCCTTCATCGCAGAAGGTGCCTTGCATATCGATGACGAGGAGGGCGGTTCGGGCCGGGTCGAGCCGGTCGAACAGGTGCACGCGGCCGCGTCGCTTCATGACGCGCTCGATGATTTCTGGCCGTATGGAAACTTGATGCATTCTGCGTTTCGCTTGCTGGGTCAGAAGGACAGTCCGTCGGAAAACACCCAAAGGACGCGTGTGGGCCCGTCCGCAGCATTGCGCCAACGGTGGGGCTGGTCGGATTTGAAGTGGAGCGTGTCGCCTGCGCGCAGGGCAAAGGCCGTGCCCGCGACGTCATAGTCCAATCCGCCCGACAGGACATGGGCGAGCTCTTCGCCCGCATGGCGCATGGGCTCTTCGCCAGAGTGCGCGCCAGCGGCGATGATGCCAAGGCGCGCCTCAAGCCTGCCGCGCGCGGCAGGGCCGTTCAGGTCTTCCAGCGACAGGCCCATCTCGGGAAAGGCGATGGCAGGGCGCTCCGCCGCACGGCTGACCACGAGGGGGCTGGGCCGCGTCTGGGTGGGCACCAGAAAGCCGAGGTTTTCATCCAGCGCTGAGGCAAGGTTGATGGCGTGCACAAGGCTGGGATTGAGCTGACCGTTCTCAATCTTGCTGATGGTGGAGACGGGCACCGAGGAGGCAAGGGACAGCCGCTTCAAGCTGAGGCCGCGCGCGGTGCGCAGCGCCCGCAGGCGCGCCCCGATGCGGCCCTCTTCGCTGCCATCGGTATCCGCCCTCACCACGGACATCACGCGATCCTGTCGGCAAGGTTGGGGTCGCCTTCCATCGCCGTCTCCGTGTCCAGGAGCCGGGCGCAGGAGGGGCAGTAAAAGTGCACCAGGAGGACGCGGCGGTCCTGATGGGTGTCGAAGCCAGGCCCAGCGTCCTCTAACGCCACGCGACGGGTGACGGCGTAGCCCTTCCAGGGCTCGTCTGAGGGTCCGAGGGCGCCGTTGCAGGCGGTGCACAGGGTTTGGCCGTTCTGAACGGTCACGGATGCGGCGCTCATTGGGCGGCCATCGGCTGGAGGCGAAGGGCACGGATGCGGCGGCGCTCCGCGTCTGTCGCAGCGGCATCGGCGCTGCCGTCGTCCGACAGGACGACGCCGTAGATGGCGCGTGCGGCCTCAGCGCTCACGTGGCGGCTTTCAACGTCGGCGGCCACCTTGTCCGGCTCGCGCTCCAACGGGTCGCCGTAGCCACCGCCGCCGTTCCAGCGCACGTAAAGGGCATCCTCGCCCATCAGTGGGAAAACGCCCCAGGTGACGGGGGCTTGTTCGCCGGGCATGGCGTCGATGTCCTGGGCGAAGCGCCAGTCCTCGTTGGCGCCGCCTGCCGTGTCCGCCTCGTCGTTTTTCACCCACACGTAGGCGTTGGGGGCGCCAGGATAGCCCCCGGCGAGCCCCTCGCTCATGGGGTGGCGGGCGCCTTTGCCTGAGACGACGTAGTGGAGCCCGCCATCGGGGGCTTTGTGGGGGACGATGGCAAGCTCGCCCCCGGCGCCGCCGCGCCAACGGCCCGGGCCGCCGGAATCGGTCTTGCGGCGGCGGAAAAGGTAGCGGATCGGAAAGCTTGCCTCGATGGTCTCCACATTGGCCATGCGGGAGATGGGGTTCGGGATCTCACCGCCGAGGTCGACGCCATCGGCAAATGTGCGCGCTCCGCCTGCCCCGGCGAAGGTCTCCGTCAAAATGCCGATGGCCTCGCCGCCCCTCTGGTTGCGGCCGAATTTGAAGATGGCGAAGTGGTTGGCGTGCCACACGGCCGTCGCCTCATCCGCATAGGTTTCGCTTGCCGCCAGCATCTTGCCGATGGTGGTGCAGGCCGCGTTGTTGACCGACTGGATCGCCCCCACCGTTGCCACCGACACGGGCGCAGGGCGCGTGCAGTTCACAATGGTGCCTTCCGGCGCAATCATCTCCACAGGGCGGATGACGCCTTCGTTCCAGGTGATGTCATAACAAAGGAGCGGAAAGAGCGGCGCGAACAACCCCCCGAGGGAGGCCCAGTAGGTGCAGTTGATGGAGGTGGCGCTTTGGGGGTCCGAGCCCGTGAAGTCGAACACCAGGCGGTCGCCCGTCTTCGTCATGGCAAGGCGGACTGTGGCGGTGTCCCCATCCACATCAAGGTATTGGCGGGAATGCCATGTGCCGTCGGGAAGCTCGCGCAATCGGGCGCGAAAAAGGTCCTCCGACTGGGTGATCAGCGTGGCGCACGCCTCGTCCACCGTCTCGGCCCCATACTTTTCGATAAGCGCGCCCATGCGCGAGCGGGCAACGTTGTTGCAGGCAATCATGGAGCGAAGGTCCAGCATCACCATTTCCGGCGAGCGGACCATGTTGAGGAGTGTGTCCACAACGTCTTGGACCATCTCACCGCTCCGCACGATGCGAACGCCCGGCGACGAAAAGCCCTCGGTGAAAATGTCGGGCGACTGGGGGCTGAAGCCGCCGGGGTTCATGGCGCCAATATCGTAGACGTGGACGAAACAAGCCGACCAGGCGACGAGCTTGCCCTCATGGTGGATGGGGGCGACCAGGTAAATGTCGGAGGTGTGAAGGGCGGCCGTGTAAGGGTCGTTCAGGAGGAAGACGTCACCCTCGCCAATGTCATCGCCAAACCGGCGGATGATGGATTTGCAGGCCTCCGCCGCGCTCGTCAGGTGGTGGAGGAAGCCAACGCCCCCCATGAGGAGAGAGCCATCGGCGCGATAAAGGGAGACCATCAGGTCGTGCCCCTCGTTGGTGATGGCGCTGCCCGACACATGCTTCAGCGTCATCACCGCCTCGTCGACGATGCGAAACAGGCGGTGCCGGATGATGGAAAAGGTCATCGGGTCCATGGCTCAGCCCCTCAGATCGAGCGAAATGTTGCGGTAGCGGTCCATCCGCGCCGTCTGTCCCGCCTGCACCGCAATGGTGGTGATGGGGGTGTGGATGACGGCGGGGCCTTCCACCTCGTTGCCTGGGGCGAGGCGCTCGAAGTCGTAGATGTCGCCCTCAGCCAACCGGCCATCGCGGGCGACGTAAATGTCACGGCGGCCCGTATGGGCAGCGCTCGGCGCAGTGCCCGCCTCATCGGTGGCAGGAAGGTCTGGCGCTGGCATCAGACCGCTTGCGGTGAGGCGCACCATGGTCATTTCAATGCCGGCTTCGCGGTAGGCCGAGCCTTTGCCGTACTTTTGTTCGTAAAGCGCTTCGAAGTCGGCCACCGCCCTGGCGAGCCCCTCGGTGTCCACCATCGCGGCGCGCACGGACGTCGTCACCTCATGGACCTGGCGGCCGTAGCGAAAGTCGATGGCGCGCTCGATGACGATGGCATCCGGCGCGAACCCTTCGGCGGCAAGCTCCTTGCGGGCCTGCTCTTCCATGGGGGCAAAGAGGGCGGCGACCTCAGATGCGTTCACATCGGCGGGGAGGGTGGCGGCGGCGGTATACTCGTGCTTCACGTCGGCGGAGACGAGGCCGAAGGCACAGTTCACCGAGGCGGTGTAGGGGATGAGGACGGACTTCACCTCAAGCTCGGCCCCGAAGGCGGACGCCAGCATTCCGCACGAGCCGCCGAACGCGTGCAGCGCAAAGTCCCGCGGGTCGAGCCCACGCTCCACGGTGATCTGGCGGATGAGATCGGTGATTTGCGCCGATGCAATCTCGTAAATGCCGATGGCCGCCTCTTCCACTGACTTGCCGAGAGGGTCTGCAATGGCGGTCTTGAAGGCGTTGTAGGCGCCTTCGCGATCGAGCGTGATTGAGCCGCCGAGGAAGTTGCCTGGCGCCATGTAGCCGATGAGAAGCATCACATCCGTCAGCGTCGGCTCCGTACCCCCCTGGCCGTAGCAGACCGGGCCCGGCCGTGCGCCGGCACTGCGCGGGCCAACGCGCGGCACATTGGTGCGCGGGTCCAGGGAGACGATGCTGCCGCCGCCGGCGCCGATGGACACCACCTCGATCTTGGGTGCCACATAGTGGTAGCGGTCGACGATGGGCTCGCGTGCGTACTCAAGCTCGCCGTTCTGGATGAGCCCCACCTTGAACGTGGTGCCCCCCATATCGGCCGCAATCACATCCTTCTGGCCCAGAAGATCGCCCAGGAATCGCGCGCCAATCACGCCAGCGGCAGGCCCGCACTCGATCAGGCCGACGGCGCGGGAGGCTGCCTCGTCCGCCGGCAGGAGCCCACCATAGCCCTGCATCACCATGGTGATGCCGCGATAGCCTTTTTCCGCCAGCAGCCGCTTCAGGTCGTTCAGATAATTGCCCGTGATGGGGCCGGCATAAGCGTTGATGACGGCCGTCGACGTCCTCTCATACTCCCCTGGCACGGGGGCGATATCGGACGAGAGGGTGACGTGAACATCCGGCGCGGCGCGGGCAATCAGGTCGCGGATCGTGGTTTCATGGTCAGCGTTGGCGAACGACCACAAGAGGGACACGGCGATCGCCTCAACGCCTTTGTCTTTGACCAGGTGGGCAATGGCGGTCTCGGCCGCCGCCTCGTCCAAAGGCAGGATCACCTCGCCCTCAGCGTCCACCCTTTCGGCAAGGCCCACCACCCTGTCGGCAGGGACGAGGGGCTCGGCGCGCTCGGTCTTCACAGGGTGCTTGATGCGCTCTTCCGTCAGCCCGCTCCACCGCCCGTAAGCGCCGCGGGTGATGGCGAGTGTGTCCTCAAACCCTTGTGTGGTGAGAAGGCCGGTCTTTGCGCCATCGCGGGTGAGGATGGTGTTGTCCACCACCGTTGAGCCGTGGATGAAAAGGTCGGTCTTGGCGATCAATTCATCCAGCGCCAAGCCCATCTTCTCGGCCGCGTTGGCAATGGAATCCATCACCCCTAATGCAAAATCGGGCGGGGTGGACAGCGCCTTGCCGATGATGATGGCGCCCGATGCGTCCACCACGATGGTGTCGGTGCAGGTGCCGCCCACATCGGTTGCAACCACTGTGCGGCGTTCGCTCATCGACCGGTCTCCGTCTTAGCCACCGTGAGGACGCGCGCCCCTTCGCCAGTCAGCTGCACGACCGCGCCCGTGGCATGAAGGCCGTCGTCCGTGCCCAAGTCCTGCGTGCCGTCAGGCGCATGGGGGTCGCCTTTCACAAGCCGGACACGGCCTGACAGGACGAAGGCAAAGGTATCGGAGGTGCCGAGCGCGAGGCTTTCGTCCAGCGGGACGAGGCGTGCCGTCATTCGCGGCTCGGCAAGGCCCTCGGTGAGGTCCGCCGCGCCGTCTTTATGGGGGGTAAAGACGGCACCGGGCGCTCTCGTGCGCGCATCCTCCACCAGCCGTTCCACCGTGGTGCCAAGGGCCTGGGCAATCTTATGGGCGGTGAGGAGACTGGGGCTTGTGCGGCCCGATTCTGCAAGGCTCAGCGTCTTCAGACCGATGCCTGCAAGCGTGGCGAGCTGGCGCTGGCTGAGGCCGGCGCGCTCGCGCAACAGGCGGATCACCCGCCCAAGGGCATCAAGGTCTGCCGTGCTGAAAACGTCGCCCGTCATCGCCTCTCCCGTCGCAAGGGGCGGCAGTTAGGGCGTTTCAATTATTGCGTCTAGAGCGTTGGTATTGAAATTTTGAGCGTAGCCTGATCATTCAGGAGGCAGTATCCGGCCGGGGTTCATAAGGCCTTGGGGGTCGATGGCCTGTTTCACGGTGCGCATCAGGGCAACCTCCACAGGGCTGCGCACGGTCTTCACGAGGTCGCGCTTCAGACGGCCGATCCCGTGCTCGGCGGCGATGGAGCCCTTGTGTCGCCTGACAACGGCGTGCACCGCCTCGTTCATCTCATTCCAGCGGGAGAGGTATTGCGCCTTGTCCGCTCCCAAAGGCTGAGAGACGTTGAAGTGAATGTTGCCGTCTCCAAGGTGGCCGAAGGGGACCATGCGGCAGCCAGGCACAAGGGCTTCGGCGGCAGCGCTCGCCTCCTCGATGAAGGCGGGGACGGCGGCAACCGGCACCGACACGTCGTGCTTGATGGAGCCGCCTTCATGGTTCTGCATTTCCGACAACTGCTCGCGGATGCGCCAGAAATCCTGCGCTTCGGTGAGGGATTGGGAGACGACGGCATCGCTCACGGTCCCGTCCTCATAGGCGGCCATCAGGACGCTCTCCAACACCTCACGCAAAGGCTCGTTCCGGCTGGACGCTTCAATCAGAACGAGCCAAGGGGCAGGTGCTGTCTGAAAAGGGCTGCGCACGTTGGAGCCGTGCTCAAGAACGATTTCGAGGCCGAATCGCGGCATCAGCTCGAACGCCGTCAGCGCGTTCCCCAAAGCGGCACGGGTTTTGGCAAGGAGCGTGAGGGCAGCGGAAGGGGAGGCGACACCCACCATTGCCACATCCACAGCGCTCGGCTTCGACACAAGGGCAAGGACGGCGCGCGTGATGATGCCGAGCGTGCCTTCGCTGCCGATGAAAAGGTGTTTCAGGTCATAGCCTGTGTTGTCCTTGCGAAGGGAGCGAAGGCCGTTCCACACGGTCCCGTCAGGCAGCACCACCTCAAGGCCAAGCACCAGGCTGCGCATGTTGCCGTAGGCCAGAACGCCCGTGCCGCCTGCGTTGGTGCCGATGAGCCCGCCAATCCGCGCCGACCCTTCCGAGCCAAGCGACAGGGGAAACAGCCGGCCCGCCCCATCGGCCGCCGCCTGGACGTCGGCAAGGATGGCGCCCGCGCCCACGGTTATTGTGTCGCCATCAGTGTCCGGCGGGGCGATGTCGTCCAGTCGCTCAAGGGAGACCACCACCTCGCGCCCAGTCTCGTCGGGGATTTGCGCGCCGCAAAGGCCGGTGTTGCCTGCCTGGGGCACAAGCGCAACGCCATATTCGCCCGCGAGGCGGACGATTTGGGCGACAGCCTCAGTGTCCTTGGGCCGCAAGACAAAGGGGGTAATGCCCTCATAAAGGTCACGCCACTCGCGCAAATAAGGCACCATACGGTCAGGATCGTCGAGCACACAGTCCGGTCCCAGCGCGGTCACCACACCCTTGCGAAAGGCCGCAATGGGGGTCTCGTCTTCGGGGGATGGCTGGGCCGCGTGTGCCATTGGATGTCCTCTTCCCTTGCGTCGCGTCGGTTTGCCGTTATGACATACGCCACTTCGCCCATCATCTGGTGCAACACATCCTAAGGCGTGTCGAAATGAGTGGCTCCGGCATTCTCGCGGGCAAACGCGGACTTATCCTCGGGGTCGCGAACAATCGATCCATCGCCTGGGGCATTGCCCGACAGGCGCGCAACCACGGGGCCGAGCTGGCTCTCACCTACCAGGGCGACGCGTTGCGCAAACGCGTCGAACCCCTTGCGGACGAGCTTGACGCGCTTGTGGCAGGTCACTGCGATGTCACCGACCCGGCCAGTCTCGACGGTGTCTTTGCCACCATCAAGGAAAAGTGGGGGCGGCTTGATTTTCTGGTCCACGCCGTCGCCTTCTCCGACAAGTCGGAGCTGACGGGGCGCTACATGGACACCTCGCTCGACAACTTCACCAACTCGCTCATCATCTCCTGCTATTCGCTGACGGATGTGGCGCGGCGGGCCGAACCGTTGATGACCGAGGGCGGCTCGATCCTTACGCTCACCTACTACGGCGCGGAAAAGGTGATGCCTCACTACAATGTCATGGGTGTCGCAAAAGCCGCTCTGGAGGCGTCCGTGCGCTACCTTGCGGTGGACCTCGGGCCCTCCGACATTCGCGTCAACGCCCTGTCGGCAGGGCCTGTGAAGACGCTTGCCGCCTCGGGCATCGGCGACTTCCGCTATATTTTGAAGTGGAACGAGTACAACGCGCCCCTCAGGCGGACGGTCTCCATCGAGGATGTTGGCGGTGCTGCCGCTTACCTGTTGTCCCCCATGTCACGCGCTGTCACAGGCGAGGTTCACCATGCCGATTCGGGCTACCATGTGGTGGGTATGAAGGCGGTGGACGCGCCCGACATCACCAAGGCCGTTTCCGGCGACTAGGGCGCGCGCCCCACACCATTGATCTGAGGAGCCCGAATGCTTGCCGACGGCGTTCGCCTGGTCCACATCCGGCACGGCGAGACCGATTGGAATCGCGAGGGCCGGCTCCAGGGCCAGACCGATATTCCCCTCAATGACACTGGCCGCGGTCAGGCAGCGCGCAATGGCGTCGCCCTCGCCGCATGGCTGCGCGATGCAGGAGAGGACGCCGCGTCGCTCTCCTACATTTCGTCGCCCCTTTCACGTAGCCGCGACACCATGGCCATCGTGCGGGCCAAGCTTGGCCTGCCGCCCGAGGTGCCGACGGACGATCGCCTGAAAGAGGTGAGTTTCGGCGACTGGTCCGGCTACACCTACGAAGAGCTGCGACAAACGCCCCAGAAGGACCGTGTCGCCGTGCGCAAACGCGACAAGTGGAGCTTTCGCCCCCCTGGCGGGGAGACCTATGCCGAGCTTGCCGACCGCGTCTCAGGCTGGCTCGCCGAGGTGAAGGAAGACACCATCGCCGTCACCCATGGCGGGGTCTTGCGGGTGCTGCACGGTCTGATCGTCGGCACGCCCTGGCATGAGGTGCCCTCGTTACCTGCGCCCCAGGATCAGGTGTTCGTCTTCACCGCGGGCCGTGTGGAGAGGTTTTAGGTCATGTCCCACAACACCTTCGGGCGCCTTTTCCGGCTGACCACCTTCGGGGAGAGCCACGGGCCTATGATCGGCGGCGTGGTGGACGGCTGTCCGCCAGGGATTGCCCTTTCACTGGAGGACATCCAGACCGCCATGGACCGCCGCCGCCCAGGCCAGAGCCGCCACACCACACAGCGCCGCGAGCCAGACACGGTGGACCTTGTCTCAGGCGTGATGGAGACCGACGAGGGGCTCATCACCACAGGCACCCCCATCGGCATCATCATCCGCAACGTGGACCAGCGCTCCAAGGACTACGCCAGAATTTCTGACCGCTACCGCCCAGGCCACGCCGACTACACCTATGATGCCAAGTACGGCATCCGCGATCCCCGCGGCGGCGGCCGCTCCTCTGCGCGCGAAACGGCCTTGCGCGTTGCCGCAGGGGCCATTGCCGCCCGCGTCGTCCCTCACGTGTCCATCCGTGGCGCTTTGGTGGAGATGGGTGGCGACAGGGCTGACGCGCGGGACTTCGACCTTTGCAGCCAGAACGATTTCTTCTGCCCCGACGCGGACGCTGCCGAGCGCTGGGAAGACAGGCTGGATGCGGCGCGAAAAGCGGGCTCGTCCCTGGGCGCCGTGGTGGAAGTTGAGGCGACAGGCGTGCCGGCCGGCTGGGGCGCCCCCATCTACGGCAAGCTCGACCAGGACCTTGCCAGCGCCATGATGAGCATCAACGCCGTCAAAGGCGTTGAGGTTGGGGCAGGTTTCGAGGCCGCGCGCCTGTCTGGCGAAGAGAACGCCGACGAAATGCGCATGGGCCCTGATGGCCCCAAGTTCCTGTCCAACAAGGCGGGCGGGGTTTTGGGCGGCATCTCCAACGGTGCTGCGGTTGTGGTGCGTTTTGCAGTGAAGCCCACATCCTCCATCCGCACGGCGCGACGCTCCGTCACCCGGCAGGGGGAGGAGGTGGACGTGTCCACCACAGGCCGTCATGACCCTTGTGTGGGGATCCGCGCAGTGCCCGTGGGCGAAGCGATGATGGCTCTGGTCCTCGCCGATCATTATCTGCGAGACAGAGCACAGACGGGAGGTCACCCTTGAACGAAGACACCCAGCGCGTGGCCGCCGCCATCCGCGCGTTCGAGCGTGGCGAACTGGTGGTGGTCACCGACGACGACGACCGCGAGAACGAGGGCGACCTTATCTGCGCGGCCTCCTTGGCAACACCCGAGCGCCTCGCCTTCATGGTGCGCCACACCTCAGGGATCGTGTGCGCACCGATGACGCGCGACCATGCCCGCCGCCTCAACCTTGCGCCCATGGTCGCCGACAACGATGCGCCCCTTGCCACCGCCTTTACCGTGTCGGTGGACGTCAAGCACGGGCTCACGACGGGGATTTCTGCTGAGGAGCGCACCAACACGGTTCGTGCCCTCGCAAACCCCAACAACGGCTCCACGGACTTCGTACGCCCCGGCCACATCTTCCCATTGATTGCACGGGAAGGCGGCGTCTTGATCCGCTCAGGCCATACCGAAGCGGCCATCGATCTGTGTGAGTTGTCGAACCTTCCCACCGTCGGCGTCCTGTCGGAACTCGTCAACGATGATGGGACGGTGATGCGTGGGCCACAGGTGACCGCCTTTGCCGAAACCCATGGGCTCGCCCAAGTCTCGGTCAACGACCTCATCGCCTGGCGCCAACGCAACGAGCGGCTGGTGGAGCGGGTGGCGAGCGAACATCGCGACCTTGCCACAGGCCCAGCGCACGTCTTTTCCTACACCACCCACTTCGACCCGTTGCAGCATGTGGCCATTGTCGTGGGCGACATCCGCGATGGCGATGATGTGCTTGTCCGTCTGGTACGCGAAAACGTCGTCAGCGATGTGTTCGGCCACAGTGATCTGACGGCCGTCCTGGAGCGCTTCCATCAGACGGGTCGCGGCGTTCTCGTTTACCTGCGCGATGGGGCCGTCGGTGTCGCAGCCCCTGCCGTCATCGACCCCGACGAAGCCCACGTGAGTGCGCAGGCCCGCGCCATGCAGTGGCGCGAAGTCGGGCTGGGCGCGCAAATCCTGCGGGATCTGGGCGTTCATTCCATCCGCCTTATATCGAGCCACGACAGGCGCTATGTGGGCCTTGAAGGGTTCGGCATACGTATCACAGGCACCGAGCCCCTTTAGCACGGCCTTGCCTTAAAGGATCAGGATGGACGCAACGCCCCAAAGGCCGCCACCCGGCGGCTCGCCATCTCGTCGGGGCTTTGCCACCGGCTATGCGCCCAATTCTGGCGACATGATGGTCTATGGCGGTGGGGTGGCGACGCTGATCGGCGTCCTTGCCACCTTCGTCAACGGCGAGCCCGCCTTCCTCATCCTCAGCCTTGCAGGCTCCTTCGCAAGCTTCTTCTACTGGCCCACCATCGATACCAAACGGCCCCAGCTCGGCGCCAGCGAAGAGGGGATTTATGTGGCCGGCATCGGCATCATCGGGTGGGGTGCGGTGGAAAACTGGCAGGTGGAGCGCCACGCGTTGCGCACCATGCGGCTTGCAAGGCTGGTCATCACGCTCGAGAGGCCGGTTTCAGAAGCGCTTGTGCGGAAAGAGCCGTTCTCGCTCCTGCGCGCCCTTTCCACCAAAAACGCAAAGGTGCGTGGGGGGCAGACCATCCGCGTGGACCTTCACACCCTCGGGATGGCTGCCGACGACATCGAAAGGCGCCTTGCGTCCTTGTCCGCCCAGCGCCCCTCGGCGCGCGGATCACGTGCCCGATAGGGAGAAGTGCTGGTAGTCCTTGGAGTTCTGCCAGTTGCCGCCCCAACCCCAGCCCCGCTCCCGAAAAATCCTCACCACATCGCCGTCCGCGCTGATGATGCCCTTCGCATTCGCGTCCGCCACGTTGCGGTCCTGCGGCGTGGCGTAAGGCGCGCCCGCCCGCGGGGAGACGGTGGTTCCGCGCACATAAGGGTTTTGGACAGGGTTGATGTCGATGGCCGTCCCCTCGCCATGCTGGGACAGGCGCGAGCCAGAACTGGTGGTGCGGCAGTTAAAGGCGCTGGTGTTGTTGTGGTCCATGGAGACGGTATCGTCCCCGCCATAACGGTGCACAGGCTCCATCCGCTCGATGCGAAAGCCTGCAGCGTGGATCGCAACGAACATCTCCCCGACCTCTTCGGCAAGATCGTGCACCACAATCAGCTGGCCGCGCTGGGTTTTTCCGCCAAAGTCCACGTAAGGGACGGTGAGGAGGCTGAGATCGCGCCTGACGGGGCAACACGGGCGCCGGTTGGGGCAGGCAAGATCCTCGTGCCACGACACGCCGTCCATGGCCGCCCACATGTCGTCGGGGATGGGGGCGATGGTGAAGGCCTCCTGTGCCATTGCCTTGGTGGTGAGGAGGGCGAGGAGGATGGCGAAGATGGTGCGGGTCATATGAGGCGCTGCTAAGGGCTCCGGTCCATCATGGCGCGAGGGTGGCCCGGCGGGGCGCGATCCGTCAACGGCTGCGCGGGTCTGCACCAAAGCATGCGAAAGTCCGCAACAGCGCTCCGTCGTGGAACGATCGAAGGGACCAAGACAAGGTTGGACCTGTCGTGCTGTCAGAGTGTTCGTCTGTGTCCCTGGTAAGGCTCACCATGGGTCAGGGAAACAGACGCTCCACGGTGTAGCCGCCCGCCCCAAAGGTGTAGACGAAGCGGTCGTGCAGGCGGTTGGGGCCGTCCTGCCAGAACTCCATCGTCAGGGGGGCCAAGCGGTAGCCTGACCAATGGGGTGGGCGCGGCACGGCATCGGGAAATTCGGCCAGACGGGCGTCGACGCGGGCCTGGAGTTCTGCGCGATCCTTCGCAGGGCGCGACTGGTCGGACGCCCATGCGCCGATTTGGCTCAGGCGCGGGCGTGTGGCGAAGTAGGCGTCGGCCTCCTCAGCGTTAACCGGCGTTATGGGGCCGCGCACGCGAACCTGCCGGCGCAGGCTCTTCCAGTGGAACAACAGGGCAGCTTTCGCGCTGGCCCGCAGCTGGTCGCCCTTGTGGCTCTCGGTGTTGGTGTAAAAGACAAATCCTGCCGCATCGTGCCCCTTTAGGAGCAGTGTGCGCACGTCCGGCAGGCCGTCTGCGTCCACAGTGGCAACGGCCATGGCATTGGCGTCGTTGATTTCCCTTGCCTTTGCCTCGAAAAGCCAGGCATCGAACAAGACGAACGGGTCCGGGGCTTGCCCCGCGGCAACGGTTTCGTCGGAAAGGGTCGCTGTCATCGTCTGCTCACACTATATTGTGGTGTCTCAATAGCCGAACAGTTATCGAGGTCGAAAGGCGGAAACGGTCCGCAACCGATCAACTCGTGCAAGATTGGAACTGATGGCGCGCGATCCCTACACCGTTCTTGGCGTCTCCAAGTCCGCTTCGGAAAGCGAGATCAAGTCGGCCTATCGCCGGCTGGCCAAGCGCTATCACCCTGACACCAACGCCAAGGACCCTAAGGCCCAGGAGCGTTTTGCCGAGGTCAATGCCGCCTACGAGATCGTTGGCGACAAGGAAAAGCGCAAGCAATTCGACCGTGGCGAGATCGACGCTGACGGCCAGCCGCGCTTCCAAGGGGCGGGATTTGGCTCGGGCGATCCTTTCGCAGGGTTCGGCGGTTTTTCCGGTTTCGGCGGTGGCCGGTCCGGCAGCAGCGGCAACACTGGCGGCTCCACCGGACGCACCTGGCGTTTCACCAGCGATTCCAGTGGCGGCGGCGCGGCAGGGGTCGACGAGATCCTGCGCGAGTTCATGTCCGGCGGCGGGCGCCAGGGGGGCGACACGCGCGGCGGCACCCGTGCAGGCTTCGGCCAAGGCGGTGAGCGCGGGCAGGACCTTGAGGTGATGGTCACCGTCACCCTGGAAGACCTTGCGAGCGAGGAAAAGCTGCGCGTGTCCTTGCCCACAGGGCGCACAGTGGATGTCAAGCTTCCCGCAGGCGCCGAGCAGGACCAACAGATCCGCCTGCGTGGTCTGGGCCACGAGAGCCCCAGCGGCGGTCAGGCGGGCGATGCCATCCTCACCCTGAGGATTGCCTCCCACCAGGATTTTGTGCGGGACGGGTCGAACTTGAAGCTCGACCTTCCCATTACGCTCTACGATGCAGTGCTGGGGGCAAAGGTGCGTGCCCCGACGCTGGCAGGTTCGGTGAACATCACCGTTCCGCCAGGCTCATCAGGGGGCAAGATGCTGCGGTTGCGCGGGCTTGGGCTTCCCACAAAGTCGGGCGGGAAGGGCGATCTTCTCGTCACCTTGCAGATCCACCTGCCCCGCGACCTGCCTGATGATTTTTCCGAGATGATGCGCCGCTGGCGTGAGGACGAACCCTACCAGCCAGGCTCTCCGGGCGGAAAATAGCCTTTACGCGGCCATCGACGGTGACGCCGCGCGCCGTGCCGTCATGGCCCGTGCGATGCGCGGTGAACCTTCGGCATGGGCAAGGGTGTTCATCAACCATTCGGCGTGGGCGATGAGACCGGCAAGGCTCAATGGCCCGCGCCGCTGGAGCGGGGGTACATGCACGAACAGGGCATGGGGGTTGGCCGAAAGCGCGGCGCCATAGCTTGCGTTGCACAGATAGCTGCCCGCGTTGCCGCTGACGTCCACTGGGAAGCCCTCACGGCGGGCCGCCTGTGCCAGAAGCGGCACGTTGAGGCGGGTGGTGCGGCGACGGTGCGGGGCAGCCTCAGGCAGTCTGCCGTCAGCGTCCACGCGCGCGGCTGAAGGTTGGGACAGCCTCTCGTAGCGGATCCTGCAGGCCGTCCCCGCCACACCGAACATGATGAGGACGGGGACGGTGGCTGCAAACTCTGCCACCTCGGGCAAGATGCGCCACTCGGTGGGAAGGACGCGGGCTCGAAGCGCGGGGCCGTGACGGTCGGCGAGTGCCTTCACCAACGCCTCCGTGGGATTGTCGGGCATTTGCGGGAAGGGGCCGAAGCCTGTGACCGCGACCGGCAAGAAAGGGGTCATGGCAAAAGGTCCAAAATCTTCTGGGCGGCAAGGCCTGGGGCAAGCTCACCCGACCTGACGGCGGCCTCGGTCTCGGCGATCGTGGCTTTCCCGTGCGCGGCGAGATAGTCCTTCAGGCCGTCATCCACCATGTCGCGCATCCATGAGACGGCCTGGTCGGCACGGCGCGTGTCGAATGCGCCCGAGGCTTTGAGGCGGGTTCTGTGGGCAAGGACCGCCTGCCACAGTTGGCTCAGATTGTCCTCATCCTTGGCGGAAATGGTGAGGATTTCGGGCGGTGTCCGGCCGGCAAGGATCCTGACGGCGCTGGAAAGGTCTGCCGCTGCCTGCCGCGCTGCCTCCTTCAAGGCCCCATCGGCTTTGTTGACGGCAATGATGTCCGCCCGCTCCAAAAGCCCCTTCTTGATGCCCTGGAGCTCATCGCCGGCACCTGGGAGCATCAGCGCCAGGAACGTGTCGACCATGTCCGCGACGGCCACTTCGGACTGGCCGACGCCCACCGTCTCCACGATGACGACGGTGTGGCCCGCCGCTTCTGCAAGGAGCATGGCCTCGCGGGTGCGGGCAGCCACACCACCAAGGGACCCCGCGGAGGGAGAGGGGCGCACGAAGGCGTTGTCGTCCGTTGCAAGGCGTTCCATGCGGGTCTTGTCGCCAAGGATCGCGCCGCCTGTGCGGGTGGAGGAGGGGTCAATGGCAAGGACGGCCACCTTGTGTCCCTCAGCAATCAGGGCAGAGCCCAAAGCGTCGATGAGGGTGGATTTGCCGACGCCGGGCACACCCGTGATGCCGAGACGAACGGCGTTGCCCGTCTTGCCGATCAGCTCTTGGATGAGGGCGCGCGCCTGTGCCCTGTGGTCGGCACGCTTTGATTCCACCAGCGTGATGGCGCGGGCAAGGGCCGCGCGCTCCCCTGCGGCGACCCTTTGTGAGAGTGTGCTCAGCCCTTCGCGCGCCACACGATGCGCTGGAGTTCGGCGCGCTTCAGGTCTTCGGAGGAGGCCAGGCGGTTGAACGGCCCCTCGTACTGGGGAATGGAAAACACAAGGCTGACGTGCCGTGCACCGCGCGCCTTGCAGACCGCCATCCCGCGCCACAAGGACTTGCCGTTGCGGCAATCGCGCCGTCTGACGCCAGCCTGGGCCATGGTCATCCCGATCCGCTCGCCATTGGGGCCGGCAAGGTGCTGAGTGACACCGTGGATCTCACCCACCCGTCCGGCCGGTCCCTTGAAGAACTGTACGGCCTGAACTTCGCCGACGAAGGCAGCGTGAGTCCAGGTGGTGCGATCCTCAATGGCTGTCTGGATGGAGCGGATTTCAACATCCGGCGCCACGGCTGAGAGGGAGGCTTCGTTATAGGGCGTGGCGGCGTTGATGGCGCCCGCACCCTCATCGGTGATCACCAGGAAGGTGCTTGAGGACACGGCCGCTTCCGTCACAGGCGCTGCCGGGGTGGCAACGCAGGCTTTCAGAACAATGGCGGCAAGGAGGAGGGGAACGATTCTGCGCATGACCCACAACCGCTAGCAGAGCGATCGATCGCTGTCAGCGCATGGCGTGGACAAGGCTCAACGGCCCGCAAAGAGGATTGTGCCAATTGTCGCGAATGGGCAACGCGGTGGCAGTTCGATGGCCGCTTTATGGTGCGCCCAAGGGCTGACCGCTCGGCGAGTGATCCGAGCGGTCAGGGGATTGGTGGGTGGGTGTATGGGGTCCGTCTGCGCATCGCGTCAGTGAGCCATGCGCCGTTAGAAGACGGACACCATCCGGTCGCGGATATAAGCGTTCCGCTCACGGGTTGCAGCGTTGGCGGTGGTGGAGAACATACGCCCGTCGAGCCCGTAGTACTCGGCAAGGACATCGTCCACAAATTCGCCCTCGCCGGTGTCGGCCACTTGGGTGAGTGCGTTGAGATAAAGATCAACACCCACCTGACCGGGGTCGAACGGCGCGGCCTTGTCGTTGGCGTTGGCCTCTTGAGAGCGCTCTTCAAGAAGGCGGTCGTTCTCAGAAGCGAACACCGTCATCACGCGGAAGGTTTTGAAGAAAGTTGCCATGGTGTGCCTGCCCTTTGCTCATTGTGTCTTGCGACATCCATGAGGTGGGGGGGCGATGCTTAGAACGACGTGACGTACATCACCGATGCGTGTTTTGCAGTGAGGGTTATGTGCAGGTGTGCAAAAGCGCCCGGAGTTTCTGGTGTTTTGGGTCCCGCTCAGCTCAGAAAAAAGGCGATGATCAGTCCGAGAGGGCGTCCGGGAGGAAGGCGTAGGGCAAGATCTCGGCAAAGGAGCGCTTCAGCCGCTCCTGTCCTGCACGGTCGGCGACGAGGATCACGGTGTCGGCGTCGGCAAACTCGGCAATCATCTGCCTGCAGCGCCCGCAAGGGAAGGCGAGGGAGGGTGTGTCAGGCTCTGCGGCGCGGTAGCCCACCACGGCCACGTGGGTAAGGCGACGGGCCCCTTTGATGGCGGCCGCGGCAATGGCGTTGGCCTCCGCGCACAGGCTGAGGCCGTAGCTGACATTCTCCACATTGGCGGCGGTGATGACCGTGCCGTCCCCCGTGCGCACAGCCGCCCCCACGTGAAAGCCTGAGTAGGGCGCGTAGGCATCGTGCGCGGCCTTCGTCGCTGCCGTCAAAAGAGCGTCTTCAATGTCCTGTTCGATGGCAGCGCTCTCACTCGGCGGCAGCATTGGTGGCCTGGTTTTTCTCGCGCAGGGCATCAAGGAGGGACTCTGCGGCATCGGCGATCACCGTGCCTGGGGGAAAGATTGCGGCCGCCCCCATCTGGTGCAGCGCCGCAACGTCCCCGGGCGGGATGACGCCGCCGATGGCCACCAGGATGTCGCCGCGGCCAGCCGCCCGCAGCGCCTCCTGGAGGGCAGGCAGGAGGGTGAGGTGGGAGCCTGCAAGGGAGGAGACGCCCACGATGTGAACATCATTGTCCACCGCCTGGCGCGCGCACTCTCCAGGTGTGGCGAAGAGGGGGCCGATATCAACGTCAAAGCCCAAATCGGCAAAGGCGGAAGCGATGACCTTCTGGCCCCTGTCGTGCCCGTCCTGGCCCATTTTTGCGACCAGGATGCGGGGCCTGCGCCCCTCGGCTTCGGCAAAGGCGTCGGCGGACTGGCGAACCGCCTCGATACGCTCACCCATGGCGCCTGCCTCCCTCTTGTAAACGCCTGTGATGGCGCGGATCGGCGCGCTGTGGCGGCCGAACGCTGCCTCCATGGCATCGCTGATCTCCCCCACGGTGGCGCCTACCCGCGCCGCATCGATGGAGAGCGCCAGGAGGTTGCCGTCACCGTTCGCGCCGTTTGTGAGGGCGGTGAGGGCGCTTTCCACCGCGCTGGCGTCGCGGTTGGCTTTCAGTTTGTCGAGCTTTGCGATCTGCCGGCGGCGCACGTCCGCATTGTCCACCTTCAGGACCTCGACATCCTCCTCCTCAAGGGCCTTGTAGCGGTTGACGCCAAGGACGGTCTGCTCGCCCGAATCGATGCGCGCCTGTGCTTTGGCGGCAGCCTCCTCAATGCGCAGTTTGGGCGTGCCGGCCTCGATGGCCGCCGCCATGCCGCCCAGCGCCTCCACCTCCTCGATATGGGCAAGGGCGCGGGCGGCAAGGTCGTGGGTGAGGCGCTCCACCGCAGGCGAACCGCCCCAGGGGTCGATGAAGTCCGTCACGCCGGATTCTTCGGCCAGAACCAGCTGGGTGTTGCGGGCAATGCGGGCGGAAAAGTCCGTGGGAAGGGCGAGCGCTTCATCAAGGGCGTTGGTGTGAAGGCTTTGGGTGCCGCCCTGGGTGGCGGCCATCGCCTCGATCATGGTGCGGCCGACATTGTTGTAGACGTCCTGCGCCGTCAGCGACCAGCCAGAGGTCTGGCAGTGGGCGCGAAGGGCCAGCGATTTCGGGTCCTTGGGCGAAAACTCTTTCTGGATGAGGCGGGCCCACAGGAAGCGGGCGGCGCGCATTTTCGCCACCTCCATGAAGAAGTTCATCCCGATCGCCCAGAAGAAGGACAGGCGCGGTGCAAACCGGTCCACATCTAGGCCCGCCTCAACGCCGCGGCGCACATATTCAAGGCCGTTGGCGATGGTGTAGGCAAGCTCCAGGTCCGCCGTCGCCCCGGCCTCTTGCATGTGATAGCCGGAGATGGAGATGGAGTTGTACTTCGGCATGTGCCGCGCCGTGTGGGCGAAAATGTCCGACACGATGCGCATGGACGGCTGCGGCGGGTAGATGAAGGTGTTGCGGACCATGAACTCCTTCAAAATGTCGTTCTGGATGGTCCCTTTCAGGTTTTCCTGGGCAACGCCCTGTTCTTCTGCCGCAACGATGTAAAGGGCAAGGACGGGAAGGACCGCGCCGTTCATGGTCATCGACACGGTCATGTCGCCGAGCGGGATGCCGTCGAAAAGGGTGCGCATGTCGAGGATGGAATCGATGGCGACCCCTGCCATTCCCACATCTCCCGACACTCTCTCGTGGTCGGAATCGTAGCCGCGGTGGGTGGCAAGATCGAACGCCACCGACAGGCCCTTTTGCCCCGCTTCAAGATTGCGGCGGTAAAAGGCGTTGGACTCTTCGGCCGTTGAAAAGCCCGCATACTGGCGGATCGTCCAGGGTTTCTGGACATACATGGTGGGGTAGGGCCCGCGCAGGAACGGGGCTTTGCCAGGTATGGTGCCGAGTGGAAGGTCCGCCGTGGCGTCCGCGCCCACAACGGGGTTGATGGCAATGCCCTCCGCCGTGTCCCAGGGTGTGCCGTCGGGGGCTTTGAGGGCGATGGTGCGATAGTCGATGGAGCCGATGTCGGGGATCATCGCGTCAACCTTCAAACGGGGCGCTGTTGCGCTTCAAAATGGGCGCTGTCGCGCAACGGCCGCAAGATGTGGCGGCCGAGGGACATCGGCGGCTCTGGTGCTGCAAGGTCGGCCAAGGTGGCGCCTTGAAGGGCTGCCTCCACCAAGCCGTCGAAATCGGCGTTGGCGACTTCCACGGCGCGGGCCTCTGGCGGGGCGACCGGTTGGGCCGGCGTCACCGCGTAAGGATTCGCCGGCGGGTGTTTGGTCACGCCGATGATCACGGGCTCACGCTCGATCTTGCTGCAGAGATCTTCAATACGCCCGTCAATCAGCGCATCGGCAAGGGACGCTCCGCCGGCTGCCTGTGCCTGGAAGAGGGCCCAAGCGGCGCGGGCCATCGCGTCGGTCAGCGTCTCGATGGAGCCTGAGCCCGCCCCAGGGTCCATCAATTGGCCAAGGTGGGACTCCTCCAACAAAAGCGTTTGGATGTTGCGGCCCATACGCCGTCCAAAAGCGCTGGATGCCTGATCGAACGGCAAGATGGTGAGGGCATCGGCGCCACCGACCCCTGCGGCAAAGCCTGCGATGGTGAGGCGCAACAGGTTGGTGTGCGGATCGCTGACCGCCATCATCCGCCGCAATGTCGTGGCGTGAAGGGTGAGGGGGGTATCGACATTGCAAGCCTGTGCAAACAAAGCATGGAGCCGCCGCGCCGCACGCATTTTCGCGATGGTGACAAACTGCTCCTGGCTGGCGCTAAGGTGCATGGCAATTTGCGGCAGAGACACTGCCGGCGGCACGCCTTCAGTATCGAGCGCGGCGGCGTAGTCCCGCACTGTCCAAAGGGCGAGCGCCAGCTCTTGCACGGGCGTTGCGCCGGCTTCGGCATAAATGCGTCCGTCAGCGGCGAGCGCCGTCCCCTCAACGCCGAGGGCTTCGTGGGCGAGGACGGCGCGGTGGAGGCGCTTGCCAACCGTTGCGGGATCGTGGCCCTCGCCTGTGGCTGCCAGCGCGCCGAGGGGGTCGACGCCGGCATGAACGGCGCGGAGGGCGGTGCCTCGGGTTTTGACAAGGGCGGCGAGGAGGGCCAAGGCTTCAAGCCCTCGCGCGCCGGCCTGAAGGTGGATGGGCAATAGGTCCAGGTAGACGCCTTCAAGGGCAGCATTCAGATCGGCAACGGTTGCAGCGGTGAGGCCGGCCCCGAAGGCGGCAGGGGCACCTGCGAACACAACCGACAGGGCCGTTGCGCCGTTCTGAAGGTCTTCGGTTGCCTGCTTTGCGCTCGTCCCGTCGGTGTCGACGCGCTGAACGATGGTCCACGGGCCTGCCGTTGCGCGGCCTGTGTAGACGGGTGTTGCGGCCGCTGCGAGAGGGGGGAGGCGGATGGCGTCGGCCCTCACCCCGTCGTCCATGATGACGTCGAGGCTCTCCAGGGGCGCCCCTTTGAGTGCGCGCTCAGCAAGATCGCGCCAGTCTTCGAAGATGGGGTCGGCCGGTTCAACACGCTCGGCCATATCTGCGCCTCCCAAAACGCCTTGCCCTTGCCCAAAAAATGGCCGCGGCGCTCTTGGCCTTAGGGCGAGTCAGTGCCACGCCTGGGCGCTTTCCTGCCCGCCCGGCGCGATGGCACCCTAGTATGAACGCGCGCGTCAGGATAGCAACGGGGCCAACACATGCCTATCGCGGGCCCCAAGACCGAGGTTACACCCATGGATATCGACGCCATCCTTGATCGCATTGACGAAGACCTTGACGCCAGCCTTGACCGCCTGTTCGCGCTGTTGCGGATCCCGTCGATCTCCACCGACCCCGCCTATCACGAGGACTGCCAGCGCGCTGCCAAGTGGTTGGCGGACGATCTTGAGGCGCTGGGGTTTGAGGCCAGCGTGCGCCCCACCCCAGGCAAGCCCATGGTGGTGGGCAAGTCCGGCCCGGTGGAGGGTAAGCCCAATATCCTCTTCTACGGCCACTACGACGTTCAGCCCGTGGACCCTTTGGACCTATGGGAGGCCGACCCGTTCGACCCGCGCATTGTGACGCGGCCGGACGGCAGCAAGATCATCGTGGCGCGCGGGGCGTGCGACGACAAAGGCCAGCTGATGAGCTTCCTTGAGGCGCTGAGGGCCATCAAGGCGGTGGAAGGCCGGCTGCCCGCAGGCTTCACGATCCTGTTCGAGGGTGAGGAAGAGTCAGGCTCGCCCAGCCTGCCAGGCTTCGTGGAAGAGGCTGGTGATGAGCTGCGCGCCGACGCTGCCTTCGTGTGCGACACGGGGATGTGGGACAAGGACACCCCTGCCATCGCCATGACCCTGCGCGGCCTCGTGGCGGAGGAGTTTGAGATCCGCGCGGCGAACCGCGACCTTCATTCAGGCCAGTTCGGCGGTCCCGCCCGCAACCCCAACCACGTTGTGGCGAAGATCCTCGCCGACCTTCACGACGAGACGGGCCGCGTCACCGTCCCAGGCTTTTATGACGGTGTGGTTGAGCCGAGCGATGAGTTGAAAGCCAACTGGGCCTCTTTGAAGATGACGCCCGAAGCCTTCCTCGGCCCCATAGGCCTTGCCAAACCGGCAGGCGAAGACGGTCGCACGGTTCTGGAGCAGGTGTGGACACGGCCCACCTGCGAGGTGAACGGCATGATCGGCGGCTACACGGGCGCAGGTTTCAAGACCGTCATCCCAGGCATTGCCTCCGCCAAGGTGTCCTTCCGCCTTGTGGGCAAACAGAACGCCATGGCCGTGCGCGATGCCTTCCGCGCCTTTGTTGAGGAAAGGGTGCCCGAGGATTGCTCCGTGACCTTTACGGGCCACGGCGCCTCCCCCGCCTTCCACGTGCCTGAGGACTGGGACATGCTGGCCCGCGGCCGGGAGGCGCTTGAGGCCGAATGGGGCGTCGACACGGCGATGGTGGGCATGGGCGGTTCCATCCCCATCGTGCGCAACTTCAAGGAAGACCTGGGGATGGATACATTGATGATCGGCTTTGCCCAGGAGGACGACAATGTCCATTCGCCCAACGAGAAATATGACCTAACCTCTTTCCACAAAGGCATCAGGTCTTGGGCGCGGGTCCTGGCCAGCCTTTGACGGGGCGCAGGCGCGCACCCCACCAACCCCTTTGACCCCATCGCCGGCACCACAGCGCCGGTGGACAACGAAAGGTGTTCCATGAGCACGCAATCCCCGCCTCCTGCGCCAATGGCAGAACTGCGCGATCCTTTGTACGGCGAACTCACCGTCTCCTGGAAATGGCTTTTGGGCCTTGGGATCTTGATGGCGGCCTTGGGCGTCATCGGCCTTGGCCTCAGCTATGGGCTGACCATCTTGTCGGTCCTGTGGTTCGGGGTTTTGGCGTTGATCGGGGGGATCGCCCAACTGGTCGATGCCTTCAAGTGCGCCGGCTGGCGGTCTGTTGCCTCCCACGTCCTCCTGGGGCTTTTGTACGTGGGGGCTGGCGTTGTGTTGATTGCCATGCCCGTCCAGTCCGCCTGGTGGCTGACGCTGTTGATTGCGGTGACCTTCATCATCACTGGCGTGTTGCGCGCCATCATGGGTTTTCAGATGAAGGAGGGCGGCGCCAGTTGGATTTGGGTGGTGCTGTCCGGCCTCCTGTCGGTTGTGCTCGGTATCATGATCTTCTCCATCGTGGAGCTGCCCACCGAACAGATGCTTGCCTCGGCCGAAACGGCGGCGGCGTGGTTCCAGGAGTGGGGCTGGGTGATTGGCTTTTTCGTGGCGCTTGAGTTCATCATCCACGGCGCGGCGATGATTGCCCTTGCGTTGGCCGCCCGCGGGCGTGCCGGCGCCGGCCCTGGCGCTGGTACAGGCACGCCCGAGCCGGCCTGAGGCGCGGCGCCTATCAGCCAGTCGGTGGAGCACCTTACCTGGGTCTGACAAGACCCAGGATGCTCCACCGCGACGGGACGCTCTCGCGGCGCTGCCCACACTTGTTCGGGGCTATACTGCCATTGGGGGGATGCTGGCGGATCGACGGCTGACCATTTTGGACCCCGTGGGGTCTGGAGGTCGAGAGCCCCCGGGGCGTCTCGACGGCCAGACGGCCGCTCATGAAATATCGGGCAGGGAATCCAGCGAAGCGAGGGTCGCGGACGGGGCAAGGTCGCGGTACTCGTCAGGTTCGCCGGTCCTGTTGATCCATACCGCGCGGAAGCCGAAGGCGGTGGCACCGGCAATGTCCCACCGGTTGGACGATTGGAAGGACACCGCGTCCGGGAAGACGCGAAAGCGCGTGGTGACGAGTTCGTAAACCTCAGGCAGGGGCTTGAAGGTTTTGAGCGGATCCACCGACAAGACATCGTCCAGAAGGTCGCCAATGCGCGCGGCATCGACAGCGGCCTTCAGCATGCCTGGCGAGCCGTTGGACAAAATCGCAGTGGCCGCCCCTGCCGATTTCAGCCGTGTCAATGTGTCGATCACCTCAGGATAGGCGTCGAGCGAGCGATAGGCCTCCAAGAGGTCGTCGCGCATGGAGACAGGGGCCGACGGCACTTTGGCGAACGCATAGTCCAGCGCGTACTCCGTCAGCGTCCAGAAGTCGGCGTAGCGGCCCGACAAGGCCCGCGTCCATGAATATTCCAACTGCTTGGCGCGCCAAAGTGCTGAGAGGCGGTCGGCCTCGGGCCCCACGTTACTAGCGTGTCTGCGCACGGCCGCATGCACGTCAAACAGCGTTCCATAGGCGTCGAAAACGTAAACAGCGTAGCGCATGGTCCCGCATGTCCTCCTTGGGACACCGTTCTTAGTGCCTGTGTCGCCGCAGCGGAAGCGTTCTGCGCAATCACCACGGCGATCGCCCAAGCGCTCAATGCATGGCTGACCCGCGCGCAGTTCGGCCCTTCATGTGCACGGTTGTGCTCAACTGCATGTGTACAGCCGCGCCGGGCTTGATTTAGGCTCCGGCGCGGAATGGAGGGACAGACACAATGGTGGCGTGGTCGCAAACGTGGACCTACTTGGACGGTGCCTGGCACGACGGCAATCAGCCGATCATCGGTGCGCGGACCCATGCGTTTTGGCTCGGCTCGTCGGTTTTCGACGGTGCGCGGGCGTTTGAGGGCGTCACCCCGGACCTTGATTTGCACATGGAGAGGGTGAACCGCTCCGCCAAAGCCTTGATGCTGAAGCCCACAGTCTCCGCCGGCGAAATGATGGAACTGGTGGAAGAGGGTGTTGCCAAATTCCCCTCAGGCACGCCGCTTTATATCCGCCCGATGTACTGGGCCGAGAATGGCGGGATGATGGCGGTGCCGCCGGACCCTGAGTCCACCCGCTTTCTCCTGTGCCTTTATGAAACGCCGATGCCCAAGGTGGGTGGCGGGTCCATCACCGTCTCGCCCTTCCGCAGGCCAAGCCTTGAGACCATGCCCACCAACGCCAAGGCCGGCTGTCTTTACCCCAACAATGCCCGTGCGCTGATGGATGCGCGCAACCGCGGGTTCGACAATTGCCTGGTCCTGGACATGCTGGGGAATGTGGCTGAGCTTGCCACGTCAAACATCTTCATGGTGAAGGACGGTGTGGTGGCAACGCCCGCCGAAAACGGCACCTTCCTTGCCGGCATCACCCGCCAGCGCATCCTTCAGCTCCTGCGCGATGCTGGCGAACGGGTGGAGGAGACGCGCCTCACCGTCGCCGATTTCATGGATGCGGACGAGATTTTCACCACGGGCAATTATTCCAAGGTGATGCCCATCACCAAAATCGAGGACCGCGAATTGCAGTCAGGGCCGGTGTTTGCCAAGGCGCGCGACCTTTATTGGACCTTTGCCCACGGTTGAATCGGCGCTGGGGCGGCGTTCGCGACGGCCCTTGAGTTGAAGGACAGGACCGCAGGCCTATTTGCGGGCCTGAGAATGAATGGTGCCGTCCGGCACCGATCGACACGGCGCGTCCAGCGCCGAAGACGTGGAGGCTCCCCTTGGCTTTTCAACTCCCCGACCTGCCGTATGCGTACGACGCGCTCGCGCCCTACATGTCGGCCGAAACGCTCGAATTCCATCACGACAAGCACCACCAAGCTTATGTGACCAACGGCAACAAGCTGTTGGAAGGCTCGGGCATGGAAAACGAGTCCCTTGAGACCATCGTGAAGAAGAGCTTTGGCAACAATGCCGGCCTCTTCAACAACGCCGGCCAGCACTACAACCATATTCACTTCTGGAAGTGGATGACGCCGAACGGCGGCAAGGGCACCATGCTCTCCGAAATCGCCTCGAAAATCGACTCCGACCTTGGCGGCTACGACAAGGCACGTGAGGACTTTTTGGCGGCCGGCGCCGGTCAGTTCGGCTCAGGCTGGGCTTGGATTGCCGTGCGCGACCGCAAGCTTGAAATCATGAAGACGCCCAACGGCGAAAATCCGCTGGTGCACGGCGCAACGCCGCTTCTGGGCGTGGATGTGTGGGAGCACTCCTACTACATCGATTACCGCAATGCGCGGCCGAAATACTTGGAAGCCTGGTTCGACAACCTTGTGAACTGGGAGTACGTGGCCGAGCTTCACAGCAAGGCCTGATCGCGCCGCCCTGCAGTCCGGCTCCAGACGAACGCCTGGAACCGGACCACGCAGGGGCAGGGAACGCGCATCGACGGCAGGCACCACCGATGCGCACGAACCGCCCCGAAGACGCCGCATGACGGACAGATCCGTCGGCGGCGTTTTGGTTTCGGGGCGATGGGTTTGGCCTTGCGCGGGAAACCTTTTCAGGCGTGCCGCACACGGCCTATGAGGTTAGCGCGGGCTGCAGCTGGCCTCACGCAGTCTGCCGGAAATCTTGCCCGACACGGGACCGACCCAAGCCTCGCACGAGGCATAGCTCGGGAAGCAGCCCACGAACGACACACCCCGCGAGGGGTAGCCGCCAACGATGCCTGACACGCGGCCCTTCACGTCATACTCGGGAAAATCCCGGCACTGAGGCGTTGAGGCTTGGATGTCAGAAATCAAGAACTGCGTGTTCACGCCTTGAGCGGAGGCGGTTGCGGCGCCACCCACCAAAGCTGTGGAAACGGCTGCTGCTGCCAGCATCGTGTGTACCAATGTTTTCATACAAAACTCCTTTGAAACGCATGTCGCCTGTCGCGGCACTGAACGGCATATGCGGTGCGAATTTCTTTTCAAAAGCGGTGGCAGCGGCTCCATCGATCAATCTGTGATGACAATCACGCGGCCGATGCACGGGCACGTCTTCGACCGGCTGTGATCGGGCCACCCCAGTGTCTTCGGACGTCCCCCTGCCCCGTTTGCCAGACGCTGCGGCTGGGCCCTTGGGAAGGGCAACGTAAAGGAGCTAAAGCGCAACGTTAAGGACCAGGAGAACCACTGCGAAGCCGTCGCGATCGCATCGCTCCGCATCAGGATTTCTACTGATGTCTCTTAGGTCTAGACATAACTGTAAAATGATTGATAATGCAATTAAACGTTGGGATTGATATCACCCTTAGGGAGCAAACGAGGATCGATATGGCGATACGGTTTGGTGGTTTCCAAGACGACCTTCTATCCGGTGGGTCATCGAATGATCTGATTTATGGATTCTTCGGCGACGATTTCCTGCAAGGCATGGAGGGCCGCGACAAGCTTTTCGGCGGCTTTGGGGACGATGAGCTCGACGGTGGAGCCGGTCGCGACCAGCTCTTCGGCGGCCTTGGCGATGACATTCTCATGGGCGGTGCCGACAATGACCGTTTGTGGGGTGGTCGCGGCCACGACACTGCGGTCTTTGAGGGGTCTTTCGACGACTATGCCATCACGATGAGCAGTCGTTTTGTGAAGGTGGAAGACCTGCGGGAAGGGAGTCCGGACGGGACGGACAAACTGCGCAGCATCGAAAAGCTCTCCTTCAGCGACGCTGAGGTGGATCTTGCGCTCGGGAGCGTGACGACATTCGATGAGGAGATCGTCTCCGATGTCATCTTCGGTGACGGCAATGACAATGGCGGTTTCACGACAGCCCAGGTCGAGGACGGCACCTACGCCGTCGAACTCGGGTTGCGCGCCAAGTTGCGCTTCGACGAAAACAATACGCCCCAAAACGAGTTCAACTCTAATGGCGATGGGACCTACGCGTTCCCGAATGAGGTGGCGCCGGGTGGATTTGGCTTCGACCCAAACTCGCCGACGACCCCCGTATGGAGCTTTGAGTGGTCCATCAACACCGATTTTACAGGAGCCACTGGCGATAAGCTGAACGACTTTACCTACTTGCTGGAGATTGATGGCGATCCCTCTGAAGGTGTCGACTTCGGAACGCTTGCGTTTGATCCGATCAACGTTGACTTCGCGGATCATGCGATCGGCACCAACGCCACAGGCAATGGGAACGGAACGAACGCCGTCGACGACACAGACTATCAAAACCTGATCGATACCAACAATGTGGCCCAAAATTCTTGGAACTACGAGTTCTTCAACGAGGGGACCGATGGGCTTTTCCTTGCTCAATTGGAGCAATTCGACCCGACGGACGTGGGTGAGTACACCATCCGCCTGTCGGCCTTCGACGACGGAGAATTGGTGAACCAAGTCGAAATCGATATCTTGGTCGGTTAAAAACGCGCTCTTTTTCGGTGTCTGGCGCATCATCCGACCTGACCGGTTGGTCAGGTCGGATGATGAGCGAGATGTCCCATGCCGTGCTTTGATGGTGCAATCTTTACCTAAAATGGAAGGATGCGCAGTGGGACAGGTGCGGCCTGAGCGCGCCACAACGACAGTGGTCATCCGTCGAGACACATAAGACGGTCAAGAGAGCTTGAGGACGCTCTCTAAGCGCTACGGCATCGACCCTCCGGTCGATGCCACATGGCAGAAGCGCTCGTCGGTGAGCGCCCTATCGACGGCGCTTTGGGCCGGGCACAATCTTCCTGTGTGCGTCAAAGGTTCAGGCGCAGGCATGTTGCCAAGATCGGCCCTTATGGTGAAAAGGCCCCAAAATTCGGGGTGATGGATGTTGCCGAGGCTGATCTGGCAGCGTCGCTCGACCGCGTTCCATTTGGGGACTTTCCGGCCACCTCCGGAGGCGCCCGGCGCCCGTCCTTAGCGGGTGTGTTAGGCTATGGGCAGGGCAAAGGTCGTTGCGACCCAGACGGTCCCGTTTGGCGCAGCACGTGGGGGGCAAATGAGGCTTAGACACTGGGCGGTGTGCGTGCTTGCAATGGCGGTGGTGGGCGCGTCGCCCGTAGCGGCCGAGGATGCCGACAGGCCGGCCTGCGCGGACGCCATCGACGCCAGCGTTCCGCAATACATCGTCGGCTATGGCAGCTTGATGATGCGCTCGTCCAAGCTGACGACGGCGCCAGAGGCAGGGCGCAACCTTCCCGTTCGCGTAAAAGGGTTTAGGCGCGGCTTCTTCGCCAAGGTCGGTCCTTACGGTGGCAAAGCCACCATGCTGGGTGTGGTGGAAAACGGTGATGCCGAGATGGTCGCAGCGCTCTACCGCATGTTCGACTTGGAAAACTTCCTCACCCAGGACGCGCGGGAATCGGTCTACTGCCGGCAGCAGGTGGCGCCAGATGCCATTGAGATGCTCGACGGCTCGAACGTGCCCACGGACGGGCAAATCTGGCTCTACAAGCTGTTGCCCGAGAGCGTTGCGGCGCCGAGCGAAGCATACCCACTCGTCCAATCCTACGTGGACTTGTTTCTGGGCGGATGCATTGCGATGGCGGCTCAGGTGACGGTGGAGGGGGTGGATTTCGCCAAGGAGTGCGTGCGCACCACCACCGACTGGTCCACCCACTGGGTGAACGATCGCATCCACCCCCGCCGAGCTTATGCCACAGTGCCCCTTGCAGCGCAGATCGATGAGTTGATCGACGAGATGCTGCCTGAGGCCTTCGCCGCCATTCGATACGAGTAAGGCGAAGCGGGGAGGGAACGGGCCGCCCCAGCCTATCAGGGCCAGGGCGGAGCCGTATCAGAAGCGGGCCTGGCAGCTGTTTTGGATGATGCGCCCGCTGATGCGCCCCGACACCGGACCGCGCCAACGCTCGCACGCACGCATGTTGTCAAAGCACCCCTGGAAGGACACCCCGCGCGAGGGCGATCCGCCGATGATTCCCGACACACGCCCCACGACGGGCGCGTCGGGATGATCGCGGCACTTGGGCGTTCTGGCGTCGATCTCAGAAATGAGGAACTGCGTGTTGACGCCCTGTGCGGCGACGTCCCCCGGAACGGCGGCCAATGTGCCTGCCATGGCAAGGACTGCGGCCGCAGCCGTGATCACTCGTGTCATGCTCGCTCTCCAACGGTTCGATACCGGGTTCGATATGGGTGGTGAAGGGGCGCCATGGCAGACGCCCTCTCGCACCATCGCGAAGATGTTGTTTTGCGTTACGAGAGCCGGTCCGGTGCGGCCGAAGCGATCACGAAGGTCTGAACCAAAGCCACCTCCTCAAGCCGCTTGAACCGGCCCGACGCGCCCCCGTGCCCTGCCTCCATGTTGGTCTTCAGTAAGATCAGGGGATCGTTGGTGGCCGTATGCCGCAGTTTCGCCACCCACTTGGCAGGCTCCCAATAGGTCACGCGCGGGTCGGACACACCGGCAAGGACCAAAATGTCCGGGTAGTCCTGCGCCGTCACATTGTCGACGGGGGAGTAGGCGCCAATCCTCTGGAACGCGTCTTTGTCGGTGATGGGGTTGCCCCATTCGGGCCACTCGGGCGGGGTGAGGGGCAAAGTGTCGTCCAGCATGGTGGTGAGGACATCCACGAACGGAACCTCCGCCACGATGGCGCGGAAGCGGTCCGGCGCGCGGTTGGCGATGGCCCCCATCAGCATGCCGCCTGCGGACCCGCCTTGGGCGACAATCCCGTCCTTGCGCGCATAGCCTTCCGCGATCAGGCAGTCGGCGGCGGCAATGAAATCGTCGAAAGTGTTTGCCTTCGCCTTGCGCCGGCCCTCGTCGTACCAGTCGAACCCCTTGTCCATGCCGCCGCGCACATGGGCGATGGCGTAGACAAAGCCGCGGTCAACAAGGCCAAGGGAGTTGGCGTTGAAGGCGGCGGGGATGGTGATGCCGTAGGCGCCATAACCATAAAGCAGGCAAGGCGCCGAACCGTCGATGGGCGTGTCAGCACGGTGGTAGAGGCTGACCGGGACCTCAGCCCCATCAGCGGCCTTTGCCATCAAGCGGCGCGTCACATACTGGGACGGATCGTGACCTGAGGGGACCTGCTGGCGCTTGCGCAGCCGCCGCTCGCGACTTGCCATGTCATAGTCCCACACCTCGTGGGGGGTGGTCATGGACGAATAGGTGAAGCGCAAGGTGTTGGTGAGGAACTCGTGCCCTTCCTCGATGCCGAGGGAGTAGGCCTCTTCGTCGAAGGCGATCTGATGCTCATCGCCATCGGCAAGGCGGCGGATGACGATGCGCGGCAGCGCGTTCTCCCGCTCAAGCCACACCAGGAAGTCGGCGTAGACGATCATCGCCACAATCAAAACGCCTGGTCTGTGGGGGACTACGTTCTCCCAGTTGTCCCGCCCCGGTGCGTCGATGGGGGCGCGGACGATCTTGTAATCGCGCGCGTCACGGTTGGTCTTGATGTAAAGGGCGTCTTCGTGGTGGGCGACCTCGTACTCCTCCTCCTCAAGGCGGGGGGCGATGAGGGTGGGGGCGGCCGCAGGATCGTGCGCGTCGAGGATGCGCACCTCGCTGGTTTGGTGGTCGTGAGCGTCGATGACGATGTAGCCGCCCGACAGCGTTTTTGAGACCGAGGTGAAAAAGCCTGGGTCGGCCTCCTCGTAGATGGTGCGCACATCCTCGCCAGGGGCGCGGGCGATCACCTTCGCGGGGCGGTGGTTGGCGTCAAGCTCCACGGCAAAGACGGTCCGCGCGTCGGCGGCAATGGCGTTGGCGGGGGTGACGTTTTCAAACAGCGTGGTGTCGTTGCCGGTGGCAATGTCGCGCATGACCATGGAGAACATCTCCCCGCCCGTGCGGTCGGCGGACCAGACGAGCTTTTCATGGTCGGGGGAGTGGCTTGCCGAGCCGAGGCGGAAATAGGCCTCGTCGAGCGCCTCGCGGTTGGCGTCCAAAAGGATTTCTGGCGCAGAGGGCGGTGCGTCGGGGGAGACGGCCTCGGCCGCGTGCCGTGCCATGCGTATGAGGCGCGGGTGTTCGGCGCCGCGATTGTAGGACGCGCCGTAGCCGTAGTGTCCGTCCACCGACGGCACCGACCAGTCGTCCTCGACAATACGGCCCCTCAGCTCGGCGAAAAGGGCCTTTTGAATGTCCTCGAAGGGTCCAAGAACGTCTTCGGTGTAGTCGTTCTCGTCGTCCAGATATTCAGCAATGTCCTCGGCAAGGACGGACGGGTCCTGCATGACCTCGCGCCAGTTGTGGGCGCGCAGCCAGGCATAAGGGTCTTCGATGGTGATGCCGTGGTGGGTGGTGCGGCTTGGCCGGCGTTCTGCCGCCGGCCGTGCGCTGACGTCTTTGTCGAGCTTCACGATGGATCGTCTGCCTTAAAGTCGAGGGCAACGCCGTTCATGCAGTAGCGTTGGCCTGTGGGTTCTGGCCCATCGGGGAAAACGTGGCCAAGGTGGGCCTCGCAGGACGCACATCGCACTTCGGTCCTGCGCATGAAAAGGGAGCGGTCTTCATGCTCGTCGACCGCTTTTTCGGCGATCGGCTCATAAAAACTCGGCCAGCCTGTGCCAGATTCGAACTTGGCTTCGGTGCGAAACAAAGGTTCGCCACAGCACACGCATGTGAAAACGCCGGGGCGTTTTTCATGCTGGTGCGGGCCTGTGAACGCGCGTTCTGTCCCATGCTTGCGGGTGACGCGGTATTGTTCTGGTGTCAAAGTGGCTTTCCACTCTGCATCGCTCTTGCGAATCTTTCCTGTTGCGTCGGTTGTCGACACGATTGTCCTCCTGCCCATCTTTACGGGATATGCGGTCGCACCAGTTCCTCGGGAAGGGTTTGGTGGCGATTGCGTCGTCGTGCCCACCTTTGGACTGACCCACCCGCCTGACGGAGCTCTAGGTGCCCTTCCTCCCTCCCGAAACTGTGTTGGTGCTTGCGTTGGCGCCTTTTGCTGCCGCGCTGTTTGCGCCCACACTCGTCAAAGCCATGGGCGGCAACGCGGGTTGGCTGCTCGCCATTGTGCCGGCTGTCCTGTTCGTTGTCTTCCTCGGCATGGTGCCCACCGTGTCGGAGGGTACCAGTCTGACCTTCGGGGTGGACTGGGCGCCGTCCTTGGGCGTGCGCTATGCCATGTTGATCGACGGCCTGTCGCTCACCTTCGCACTCTTGATCACGGGGATCGGCGCCCTCATCGTCATTTATGCCGGCGGGTATTTGAAAGGGCACCACCACCAGGGCCGCTTTATGGCGTTTTTGCTCCTGTTCATGGGGGCAATGCTGGGTCTGGTGCTGGCAGACGACCTCATCTCCCTGTTCATCTTCTGGGAGCTGACGTCCATCACCTCGTTCTTGTTGATCGGGTTCGACCATCACCGCAGTGCCGCGCGGCGGGCAGCGCTCCAGGCGTTGATCATCACAGGCGGTGGCGGGCTGGCGCTGTTGGCCGGACTCATCCTGATCCGCCTTGCAACGGGGGAGGGGACCGTTTCGGCCCTTCTCGCCTCTCCCGACGTGGTGCGGGAGGCGCCGCTTTATACGGCCATCGCGATCCTTCTGATCCTGGGCGCGTTCACGAAATCCGCGCAGGTGCCGTTCCACTCCTGGCTTCCCAACGCCATGGAAGCGCCGACGCCGGTCTCCGCCTACCTTCACTCCGCCACCATGGTGAAGGCCGGCGTCTACCTTTTGATGCGCTTCAACCCCGTCATGGGCGAGACTGCCCTTTGGGAGGTAACCCTTGCCGTCTTCGGCGGGGCAACGTTCCTGACGGGGGTGATCTTGGGCGTCCGGCAGACAGATCTTAAGCAGATTCTTGCCTACACCACCGTCGCCTCCCTCGGCCTTTTGGTGATGCTGACGGGCATTGGCACAGCGTATGCGCTGGCGGGCGCGGTCCTTTACCTCATCGCCCACGCGCTCTTCAAAGGCGCGCTCTTCATGGTGGCAGGGTGTATCGACCATGAGACGGGAACGCGCGACATCACCATCCTCGGTGGGCTGTTTTCCAAGATGCCCATCACCTTCGTGGCCGCGGTGCTGGGATGCTTGTCGATGGCCGGCCTGCCGCCGCTGATCGGTTTCGTCGCCAAGGAAGTCCTTTACGACGGTGTGTGGCAGGCAACGGGCGTGTCCATCGCGACGGCGGTCTCCCTGGTGGGCAACGCGCTGATGTTTGCCATTGCCGCGGCCTTGATGATCCCCTTCTTCGCCAAGCCTAAGGAGCTCCCGAAGTCACCCCACGAAGGGCCGCCGTCCCTCTGGCTCGGCCCCATCGTTCTCGGCGTTCTGGCCCTAGTGGGCGCGTTGATGCTGCACGACACACTGACGCTGATTGCCTTCCCGATGGCAACGGCGGTGGCGGGCGCGCCCGTCGACCTTGATATCCACCTCATCCCGCCGGGCCTGAAGCCGCCTGTGATCTTGACCTTGATCACCATCGGGGCGGGCCTTGTGCTGTTTGCCGTCTACGGCCGCTTGCGCAGGGGCATCGAGGCCGCGCTGACAGCCATCGGATGGGGGCCGGACAAAGGGTTCGACCAGGTGGTGTCGTCGCTCGTGCGCGCGGCCCTTGCCATCACCAAGGTGGTTCAGCCGGGCAGCATGGCCGTTTACATGCGCGTGACCTTCATCCTGATTGCCGTGGCACTGTTCGTACCGCTTGCCATTGATGGGCTGCCCGCGCTTGTTTTCGTGGGCGACATGGCAGAACCGGTCTACTGGATCGTGCCTTTGATTGCCGTCTCCGGCCTCTGGATTGTGGTGATCGCCAAGTCCCGCGTGGTGGCCATCGTCTCCTTGGGCGTCCAAGGGGTGATGGTGGCGCTGATCTTCATGCTTTATGGCGCGCCTGACCTCTCCTTCACCCAGTTCATGGTGGAGACGTTGTCGGTGGTGATCCTCGCCCTTGTGATGACGCGGCTTGAACTGCGGGCGAGCGACCATCGCGCCGGCATGGCCAAAACCCGCGACGCCACCATTGCCATTGCCTGCGGCCTTGGCTTTGCCATGATGCTCTACGGCGTGGTCCAAACCCCGTTCGACGACCGCTTGTCGGAGTTCTTCCTGGCGCATGCCTATGACATTGCCCACGGCAAGAACGTGGTGAACGTCATCCTGGTGGACTACCGCGCCCTCGACACCTTGGGTGAAATCGGCGTGGTGATGGGAGCCGGCCTTGCGATCCTTGTGTTGATCAGGATGCGCCCGAAGAGCCGTGCCACCGCCACCACCCCCGCGGCTTCATCGGCTGGAGCCGCCCCCCAGACTGCTGCCCCCCAGACTGCTGCCCCTCAGACTGCTGCCCCCCAGACCATGGAGACACGCGGATGAGCACGCTCATCTTTCGCACCATCGCGCCCCACCTTTCAGCCCTGATGGTGCTGTTTTCCATCTTCGTGCTTCTGCGCGGCCATAACGAGCCTGGCGGCGGCTTCATCGGCGGGCTGATCGCAGCCTCCGCCATTGCCATCTACGGCATTGCTTTTGGCGTTGCTGAGGTGCGCAAGGCGATGATCGTGCATCCCAATGCCCTTGCAGGCTTTGGCCTTCTGGCGGCCTCCCTTGCAGGGGTCGCTGCGGTCTTTGCCGGCAAACCGTTCCTCACAGGGCTTTGGTACCTGCCCACGCTGCAGGGGGTGAAGCTGCCCATTTCCACCGTCCTCGTCTTCGACGTCGGGGTCTACTTCGTCGTCGTCGGGTCCATCGCGGCCATCGCGCTGACCCTTGAGGAGAACAACTGATGGAAACGGTGCTGTGCGTCGTTGTCGGGCTGTTTTTTGCGGCCAGCATCTACATGATGCTGTCGGCTCGGCTCGTGCGCATCATGTTGGGGATCGCCGTTTTCGGCAACGCGGTGAACCTTTTCATCTTCACCGCCGGCCGGCTGACCACCGCCTCGCCCCCTGTCTTGGACAGTGCGGACAATGTGGCCGAGATTGCCGCCAATCCTTTGCCTCAGGCCCTCATTCTGACGGCGATCGTGATCTCCTTTTCCATCTTCGCCTTCCTTCTGGTGTTGACGTTCAGGGCCTACCAGGCGCTCGACACCGATGACGTGGGCGATATGCGTGTGGCCGAACCCGTCGGCGAAACGCGGCCGCCGCTGGGGTACTGACATGGGCCAGCGTTTGAAAAGACACGGCGCGGCTCTGGCCGCGGGGTCTGCGTTTCTGTTTGCGCTGACCGCGCGCCTCACCGCCCAGACGACACCGCAAGGCGAAGAGGCTGCTTCCCCCGACGCCATCATTCCTCCGGCGGACGGTGTGCCTGCGGACGCCACACCCAGTCTTACAGGACCGGTAGCGGATTCGGTCGCCGCACCCACATTCGCGACCGTCGACAACACCGCGCCGATGCTGGCGGGCAACACCGAACTTGTGACGTGGCTTGTGGCCATCCCGATCATTTTGCCGCTGATTGGTGCGGCGGTGACCCTCGCCTTCCGCAAGCGCGAGGCCCTTCAGAGCTGGACGGCGCTCATTTGTCTTGCCCTTGCAAGCCTGTCCGCCGTGGCGCTGAACGCCATTGTGGCCGTCCAAGGCCCCCTGGTGATGGCCATGGGCAACTGGATGCCACCCTTCGGCATCGTCATCGCTGTGGATGCGCTGAGCGCCATTTTGGTGCTGGTCACATGCCTCGTGGGGCTGGTGGGCATAAGTTATGCCCGGGGCGATGTGGGGCTGGAGGGCACCCGGTTCGGGTTTTACACCTTCTACCTCCTCCTCATTTGTGGGGTTTGCGGCGCCTTCTCTACCGGGGATATCTTTAACCTCTACGTCTGGTTCGAGGTGTTCTTGATCTCCTCGTTCGGCCTGATCGTGTTCGGCGGAACGCGCATTCAGCTGGACGGGGCGGTGAAGTACGGTGTCCTCAACTTCATCGCGACCACCACGTTCCTAATTGCCGTCGGCGCCCTTTATGGGATGACGGGCACCTTGAACATGGCCGATATCAGAGGCGCGTTGGCAGTGGCCGAAACAGGGCCGGTGATCACCATCGGTGCCCTCTTCGTATTCGCCTTTACCATGAAAGCGGCAGCATTTCCGCTGCATTTCTGGTTGCCGGCCTCCTACCACACACCCAAGGTGATTGTGGCGGCGCTGTTTGCGGGCCTTCTGACCAAGGTGGGCGTCTACTCGCTGATGCGGGTGATGATCATGCTGTTCGGCGAAAAGGGCGAGATCTTCCTGCCGCTTGTGGCCGTTCTCGGCATCATCACCGCCATTCTGGGCGCCCTTGGGGCGCTGGCGCAAAACAACCTGTTGCGCATGGCCGCCTTCCTGGTGGTGTCAGGCATTGGCGTGATGCTGATCGGCTTTGGCCTTGGCACGGTGGAGGGTTTGTCGGGCGCCATCGTCTATGCCGTCCACTCCATCTTGGTGATGACGGGGCTCTTCCTGGTGCTTGGCCTTGCGGAGCGGCTGTCAGGGTCAGGCGCACTGTCGCGGGCCGGGGGGCTCTATAGTGCCCACAGCCTTGCTGCGGCGCTCTTCCTCATCATGGCGCTGGCAGCGGCCGGTCTGCCGCCTTTCTCAGGCTTCTGGCCCAAGCTGATGCTTGTGCAAGCGTCTCTGGCGATCGACGGCTGGCTTGCGATCGCAGGTGCGGCAGGGGTCATCGTTTCGGGCTTCTTGACCACCGTTGTGCTCGGCAGGGCCTGGGCGCTGGTGTTCTTGCGCAATCCTGAAGGGGCAACGGCCGCCGCGCCCGTTGCCGGGGGAGGGGCGCCGTTCAGTTCCACCCTCGTTCTTCTTGCAATCTTCGTCACAGGTCTTGGCCTGTTCCCAGCCATCCTCTTAGGGCCGGCCGAACTCGGGGCTGCGGCACTGTTTGATCCCTCCGCCTATGTGGAGCGGGTCCTCGGAATGGAGTGAGGCGGCATGTCCACCATCCTCATCAACGTCCTTTTGGCCTTGGCCTGGACCTCGGTCACGGGGGCGTTCACAGCCCTCAACTTTGCGTTCGGCTTCGTCCTCAGCGGCATTGCGTTGTTGCTGATTCGCGGTCAGCTCGACACGTTCAATCACTTCCGCAAGCTCTACCGGTCCATCGCCCTTGCCATTGTCTTCGTGGTGGAGCTTGTGAAGTCCTCCGTCAGCGTTGCGATGATCGTGTTGTCGCCTGGCCGCAAACTGCAGCCGGCCATCATCGCCTATCCGCTGACGGTCAAGAGCGATGCCGAGATCACTCTTCTTGCCAATATGATCACCTTGACGCCCGGCACCTTGTCCATGGATGTCTCCGACGACAGGTCTACACTTTACGTCCACGCCATCGATGCACCGGACATCGAACAGGTGATCACCGACATCAAGTCCAGCTTTGAGGAGCGCATCATGCGCGTGTTTTCCTGATGAGCGGCGAGACGTTTCTGTTCTACTGCCTTGTGGTGGGCTTTGGGATCTTGTCGCTGTCGTTCGTCTTGATCGTGCGGCGGTTGGTGCTGGGCCCCACCCTGCCCGACAGGATCTTGGCCATGGATTTGTTGGTGTCCGTGGCCATTGGCTACATCGCCGCCTTCGGCATTGCCACAGGCTTCTCGCTCTACGTGGACATTGCCATTGCCCTTGGTCTTGTTGGGTTTTTGTCCACCGTCGCGCTGGCCCGCTTCGTCCTGGGCCGCGGTGAAATCGACACCGGTGAGATTGCCGAGCCGTCCCAGACCGCGGAAGGAGACCGCCCCCATGCCTGAATGGGTTTTGTACACAACGGGCGTCTTGGTGATCATTGGCGCGTTCTTCGTGTTTGTGGCCGCTGTGGGGGTTTTGCGGCTCAATGATCTTTACATGCGCATGCATGCGGCCAGCAAAGCGGGCACATTGGGCTCTGGCGTGTTGTTGTTGGCCATTGCGTTTTACTCAACCGACAGTGCGGTGGCGTGGCGTGCGGTCGCAGGTGTTGTGTTCTTCCTGCTCACCGCCCCAGTTTCGGCGCATCTGCTTGCGCGCGCTGCCTATACTGTGGGCTATCGACCCTGTGACTTGACGATTTCCGATGCACTGTCGGATCGGGCGGACAGCCAGTCCCGGCAATAATGGATGGCAGCTCTGTTTTTTTCGCAGGGCTTTACCAGTCAACTGTCCCCGGGGTTTTGCACGGGTATTGAATGCGCTGGGCTTTAAGGAAACGGCAGGATTTACCGAAAAAACATGACTTCAGGCGTGGCCCTCAGTCTCTTTGATTAAAATCATGGTCGATTTGATCTTGCGGGAGTTGCTCTCATCTAATAAATGGGAGTGAAGTCGTCATCAAGCCTCACCGCGCCGCCGTGGACGGCTTTACGATCCAGAACAACAACGAGTGACCCGATGTCCGAACCCGAGCATGATTCGAACCTTATCGATCTGGCTGCAGAAATCGTTTCTGCGTATGTGAGCAACAACTCTGTTGGTGCCCAAGAACTGCCCACCTTGATCTCAGAGGTTTACGCGGCGCTTCAGAAAACCAATGGTGTAGAGCCCGAGCCAGAGCCCGAGCCGCTGAAGCCAGCCGTTTCTATTAAGAAGTCGGTAACGCCTGACTATCTTATCTGTCTTGAGGACGGAAAGAAGTTCAAGTCGCTGAAGCGTCACTTGCGCACCCACTACAATCTCTCGCCGGAAGAGTACCGCGAGCGTTGGAACCTGCCGAGCGACTATCCGATGGTTGCGCCGAACTATGCGGCCGCCCGTTCGGAACTGGCAAAGCGTATGGGCCTCGGCCAGCAGCGCAAGAAGCCGGCAGGTCGTGGCCGCAAGTCATCGTCGTAAGAACGCCTGCGCCCGCCAACACAGCGGGCCTCCACTGAAGACGAGGCGCCGTGACATTTGTTTCGGCGCCTTGCCCCCGTTTGTCGAAAATGGGGGCGTCGCCGCGTTTACAAGACTTTCGCCACTCACGCGGCCCAGCATTATTGCCGGTGACATACTCCCAGCGTAAGCGGCCCTCAGGGGGCGTCCAGGTCTGGGGCAAGGCAGCGCCAGCAAGATCTGCCGTGCGACACGCTGGCGGCCTTTTTGCCAAGATGTTTCTTCCCGGTCCCGCCAGCATCGCTCAAACCGACTGAGCGCGCTTCAACTGGCGGGTCAGCGACAGGTGCCGCGCAAGGTCGTAGGACCAATGGCCTTGCATGCCCCTGGCACGCTCGCGCCGTAGCTCCATGCGCAGTCTTGCGACCGGCTTGCGGCCCTCCGCCATCGGCCAAATCTCTGATAGATCGACGGTTTTGCGTTTGAGGGTGCCGGAGAGGCGCCCTTTCGGATCCGTCCTGCTGGGCAATACAACCAAAGATTGTTGATGCTGGCGTGACAGCGGCGCTTTGTCAAACATGGATTGCGTCCTCACTGTGGGCTTGGTGGGACGAAATTATGCCGACAAAGGCGAGCGGGGATAAACTGGCGCAGAATCTGGCCACATATCCGTCAAATGATTCATCTTTTGTCAAAAATTATATGCATTGGACTTGAAGTTATCCCCGGCTTTCTGCACCAACTTTAGATTGTTGTTGGTGAGTGCAAGTGCGCCGCCTTCGAGGGGAATGGCGAAAGGTCGTGGGATGCAAGCAGAAGAGTTGGTGGTCCTGGAGCCCAGGGCGCTTCAATACCGCAACAAAATGGTGGATCGGCGCACCATGCGCCGGATGATCGAGGTGACGGTCGCAGCTGCCTTCAACCTGCCGGTGGAAGAGTTGGCCGCCAAAACACGGCGCACGGCGCCAGTGGCCTTCGCACGGCAGATCTCCATGTACTGTGCCCATGTGACGTTCGGCTGGTCGCTGACGGAAGCTGGCGCTCTGTTCAGCCGCGACCGCACGACGGCGGCCCACGCCTGCCGGGTTGTGGAAGACAGGCGCGATGATGCCGTCATCGACAATCTGGTTCAAACCGTTGAGAACGTTCTGGGGTTTTGGCTAAATTCCATGGAAACCTGCCGCACGGTTGCACCGACGGGTGTGGAATGAGCGCTGCCATCGTCAAAGCCTTGAGGGCGATGGGGGAGGGCGGCAAAGCCCTTGCCAAGGATGGGGCGCTGGTTCTTTCAAGCCCCGGTGGACGCACCAACGTGCGCGCCGATGCCGCCACCGTGGGGCGGATGATCAGCGATGGTTTGCTTGTCAGGGTCCGTGACACGGTGACGCGCAGCGATGCCGGACGCATGTTTCTGCGCCGCGCCCTTTCGGGCGGCGTTGAGGATGCCTTTCAAGACCAACACCGCGATGTCATGGCCGCGCCGGAAGCCTTGCAGGCCGAGGGCGCGCTACAGATCAACGCGGCCGAAAGCCCCCTCGGGTGGCTTTCCACCCGGCGTGACAAGTCCGGCGCGCCCATGATCACCGCCGAGCAATGCCTTGCCGGCAATCGGCTTTTTGCCGACTTCGAGAGAGGTCACCAGCGCGAGCGCACAACACAGGCCTGGGATGCGTCCTGTGTGCGCGGCAGCAGCCGCCGCGATGGGATGACGGTGTCAGAATCTGCCTCAGATGCCCGCTGCCGGGTGGAAAAAGCCCTCACCGCCGTGGGGCCCGGTCTTTGCGACGTCCTGGTGGGTGTGTGCTGCGACCAATTGGGGCTTGAGGCGGTGGAAAAGCGCAATCGCTGGCCTGCCCGCAGCGCCAAGGTGATCCTGCGTCTTGCCTTGGACCGTCTTGCCGCCCACTACGGTATTGCCGCCGAGGCCAAAGGGAACCTGTCGAGCCCCCTGGTCCACTGGGGCGCCAAGGGCTATCGCCCCCGCGCCTGACCCCGTTCACCCCACCCTGGTGGCGACAGCGTGCGGCGCGAGGCCGTGCAGATCGGCCAGCCGTGCTCTATGTGTGTCATGGAGTGGCCATCAGGGCGGGACTGGAGTGAAATGACTGAAGCGTCGCAAAGGGCTGCAGACATTGAGGATGCGTTCGAACTGATCGACGATTGGGAAGAGCGCTACCGCTACGTCATCGAACTGGGGCGCGAGTTGCCCGAGTTTCCCGACGCACTGAAAACCGATGCCACTAAGGTGGAAGGCTGCGTGTCGCAGGTGTGGCTGCGCACCGGCGCCGAGGGCGGCCACTTTCACCTTCACGGCGACAGCGATGCGATGATCGTGCGCGGGCTCGTGGCCATCCTCATCGCCCTTTATGACGGCCAGCCTGTGGACAGGGTGCCGGAGCTGGATGCCGAAGCCTTCCTGCGCAGGCTTGAGCTGGACGACCACCTCACGCCCCAACGCTCCAACGGCCTTGCCTCCATGGTGAAGCGGGTTCGCTCGGATGCCGCCCGGCTGTGTGCGGCGACGGCGTCGGGTTAGCCATCCGTTCTCCGGAGCAGCCACACGATACGGGGGAGGCGGTTCGAATCTCTTGCGCCATGGCTTAAACAAGGGGCTGGATTGCAAGAGGAGCTTATGGCCGAACTGACCACTGCGGAGGAAATCTCCGACATCGCCTTTGGGTTTATGGGCTCAAAGGCTCTCTTCGCCGCTCTCCATCATGGCGTTTTCACCGCCCTTGAAGGACACCCTGCCGACGCCGAAGAGGTGGGCGAGCGCGCAGGCCTCCACGCTGAAAGGGCCCGCACACTTCTCACCGCCCTTGCCTCCCTCGGCCTGGTGCGCGTCGACGATGGGCGCTTTTCCAACGCGCCCGCTGCCAGTGCGTTTTTGGTCAAGGGCGCCAAGTACGACTTTGGCGACTACCTGCGCTTCCAGGTGGACCGGCAGATGTACGGCCTCCTCGACCAGTTGAACGATGCCCTTGCCGACCAACTTGGAGCGGACGCCACAGCCTCCTACGAACAATGGTTCTCCGACCCCGAAGAGGCGCGCCTTTACTCCGACAGCCAGCATGCAGGTTCCCTCGGTCCCGCCCGCGGGCTTGCAAAGTCCGTCGACCTTAGCGGCGCGCGCAACCTCCTGGATGTGGGCGGCGGTACGGGGGCTTTCGCCATCACCTTGTGCAAGGCCTTTCCCCAGCTGTGCGTCACCGTGATTGATTTTCCAAATGTTGCCGCCATCGGGCGCGAGCATGTGGCGGCCGCTGGTCTGTCGGAGAGGATCACCTACAAGGACGGCAATGCCCTTGTCGCGCCCTGGCCGCGCTCGGTCGATGGGATTTTGATGTCCTACCTGTTCTCAGGCATCCCCGGCGACACCCATGAGGACCTTCTGGCGCGCGCGTTCGACCATCTGACGGCGGACGGTCGTTTGATTATCCACGACTTCATTGTGTCGGGGGCGCGCGATGGACCCAAGCTTGCCGCGCTCTGGCAGCTCCAGCACACCGCCTTTACACCGCAAGCGCGCTCACTGGACGATGACTGGCTGAAGGAGGCGCTGGAGATGGCTGGGTTCGATGAGGTCACCGTCGAGCCGATGATCAAGGGGCTCACCATGCTTGCCCAGGCGCGCAAGCCGGCGTGAGCCTGGGCCTTTTAGCCCTTGCCGGCGTGGCGCGCCCGCTGGCAAGTTGAGCGCCATGCGCATTGATGAAGAACGCTTTTGGGCAACCCTCATGCGGTCGGCAGAGATCGGCAAAGGCCGCAGTGGGGGTCTTTGCCGCCTGACCCTGTCGGCCGAAGACAAAGCGATGCGCGACCAGTTTGCGCAGTGGGTGAAGGACGATGGGTTCGATCTGTCCATCGATGGCGCCGGGTCGATGTTCGCCCGCCTTGCCGGGCAGCGCGATGTCCCGCCTGTGGTGGTGGGCAGTCACCTGGACACACAGGTCGCCGGCGGCCGGTTCGATGGCATCCTCGGCGTCCTTTCCGGCCTTGAGGTGCTCAGAACCCTGCGCGACCAGAAGATTGTCCCGCGCCGACCCATTGAAGTGGTCAACTGGACCAACGAGGAAGGGGCGCGTTTTACCCCGCCCATGATGGCCTCGTCGGTGTTTGCCGGCCTTCAGACCCTCGACTGGTTTTATGACAGGACGGATGATGAGGGCATCAAAGCTGGCGACGCGCTGGAGGCCATTGGCTATCGCGGCAAGGCGCCCGTGGGCAAACCCATAGACGCCTATTTCGAACTTCATATTGAGCAGGGTCCTGAGCTTGACGCCCAAGGGGTGACGCTTGGGGTGGTGGATGGAGGCTACGCCGTGCACGGCTTCATCGTCCGCCTGATTGGCGAGACGGCGCACACGGGGCCCACACCCATGGGACGGCGCAAGAATGCGCTTGTGGGCGCCTGCAACATTGCCGCATCCGTGGATGCCATCGGCCATCGCTTCGCGCCCATCGGCAAGGCAACGGTTTCGCGCCTTGTGGCCTGGCCCAACAAGCCTGGCATCCTGTCGGACTGGGCGGAGCTGACCGTGGATGTGCGCCATGCCGACGCCGACGCGGCCGAGGCCATGCGCGAGGAGGTGCTCGCCACCATTGCGGAAGGGGCGGAGAAGGCGCGCGTAACGGCGGAGATTGCCAGCACCTGGACCTTCGGGGATGAAGCGTTCGACCCCGCGTGTGCCGACCTCGTGCGTCAGGCGGCAGACTCCCTGAAGGTGTCGCGTATGGATATGAAGAGCCAGGCCGGGCACGATGCGTACTGTCTGAGCCGCGTCGCGCCGACGGCCTTGTTGTTCAGCCCGTGCATCGATGGCATCAGCCACAACGAGGCTGAGGACGTGCCGCGCGGGCCAACCCTAGACGCGGCCAACGTCCTCCTCCACGCCGTCCTGGCGCGGGCCGACAGGGCGTAGGCCTTACGCGGCCTTTGCCGTGTCGCGGATGGAGTCTGACAGCGGCTCGCCGGTGTCTTCCACCATGCCTTCCTTGTAGGTGCTTTTCTCGCCTGTCTCCGACTCGGTGGAGTTGCTCACATAGGCAATGCGCGTGCGCGGCAGATCTGACGGCTCGTCAAGCTCGCGAAGGTGAGCCACGAGCCGCTCGCGGATGCGGCAGTGGAGGTTCCACGCAGCCGTCGGATTGGGGGCTGTGCAGTAAAACCGCACCGAGATCCCATCCTCGTCCTGGTCGATGACCTGGACCTTAGGCTCAGCATCTTCCGCCCAATCGGGATCTTCCAGAGCGATTTTCTTGAAGTAGCGGCGCAGCGCCTCAACGTCGGCCCGGTGATCGAGCTTCAACAAGACGGGCTTGATGAGCTCGGGGTTGGATTTGGTCCAGTTCTCGAACGGGCTGGAGACGAAATGCTTAACGGGCACGATGAAGCGTTTCTGGTCCCACGTGCGCAATTGCACGTACGTGTAGTTGATCTTCTCAACGTAGGCCCAGCGCCCTTCATAGTGGACGGCGTCACCGATGCGGATGGGCTTGGCAAGGGCAAGCTGAAGCGAGGCGAATATGTTGCCAAGAACCGCCTGTGCGGCAAGACCGAAGACCGCCGTTGCCACACCCGCCGACACCAACAGGCTGAGCCCGAAGGATGAGAACACGTCCAGCGAGTTGAAGGCGACTGCAAGGCCGATGACGATGGTGGCAATCACCCCAAGCCGCTTGGCGGCGGAAAGGTTGGTGAACCACTCCCGTGCATTGGTGTTCTGCGGATCGTCGATGGTATCAAGATACCGGTCGGACGTGTAGTCGATCAACGTGTCCAGAATGCGCGAAACGGTGAATACCAGCGCCAGCACGATCATCACCCAGAAGGCTGTCTGGATGGTGGCCTCGGCTGCAGCGGAAAACACGAAAAGACTGCTGATCGTCAGGTGGAGCACGTTTGCAAGGGCAAAGAGGACCACCGGCAAGCGCGCTCGCTCAAGCCCGAGGCGCACGCCGTCGTGCTGTGACAGTTCAGCGGCACGGCCGATGGCTACCCAGATGGCAGCACCGATCATCCCCGCAATGGCAAACACCAGGGGGAAGGCGATCAGCTCCCACCACATCAGGCCCCAGAACGCCTGCTGGCGCAGCACCTCAGGCATGGCCTCTTCGATGGGGGTGGGGCCGAACGCCTCATAAAGGGCGGGAATGTGCTCCACCGTTTGGCGGGAGATCACCCACACGGGGGCCTCCTCACCCACCTGAAGGCGGTTGATGCGGATGGTCACCGGCCAGCGGTCAAGCTCCAGCGTGCCAAGGGCAATGCTTTTGCGCGCAACGCCCACCATCGGGTCACGATCGGAGCCTTGTGTGTCCATGGCATCGGGCCTGTCGGAGATGGCGCCGAAGTCCACGGGGATCTTGCGCTCGATCACATGGGCAAGCTTGCGGGCAAGGTCAGGCCCGCGGGTGGCCTGCTCGCTGGTGGGAATGGCATCAAGGTCCAGGAGGTGGGATATGGCGTTGTCGCTCGCCCATCTGCTCGGGCCCAAAAAGGCTTCAAGGGAGGCGCGCGGGGTTGAGCGATCCAGCCGTGCAGGCGGCTCGCCAAGGCCGGCGTTCAGTTCGCTCACTTTAAAGACATCAGGCCCCTCACTTTGGGCCTGGGCGGCAAAGCTCATGGCAGAGCCGATAAAGACTGCAAGACAAAGTGCAGTCTGCAATAGACGTCGCATGAGGGTTCCTGTGGTGTCTCGTGCTTTAGGAGGCGACGTCTAAAAAGCAAAAAGGTTCCACAAAAAGGTGGAACCAGTGCTGCTCGGTGGGGGATATGGCGGAGACTGACGGGGTCACCGGGCCTTTTCGACGCCGGCGGCCCCGTCTTGTCGCGTGCTCCATCCAAACACGCGAAACACTTAGGATTGGCCGAGTTTTTCCTTCTCGGCTTCTTCCTTGGCGGCATCATCGGCGGCCTTGGCGACGGTCTTAACCTTCTCGGCGACGGTGGTGTCGTCGTCCTTGGGGATCAGGCCTTCGTCCTGCGCGGTCTCCTTGGCCTTTTCTGCCGTGCGTTCGGCCACCTTTTCCAGCCGCTTGGCCTGGTCGGTGGCATAGGCCACACCGTCGTCACGCAGCTTGTCGCGGTGGGGACCCACGAGGCGGTCCTCTGTGCGGCTTGCCGGAAGCGCCGCGCTGATTACCGCGCCGAGAGCTACGCCGACGGCAGCAGCAATCAAAGGTTCATCCTTGACGAAATCCACAAAGCCGCGCTGGGCACGCCGGCCGTAGCGTGCGGCCGTGTCGGCGGCGTCCTCAGCGGCGCCGCGCACGGCAACGGCGGCATCCTCCACACCTGCGCGGGCGCTGTCATAGGCGCTCGATGCGGTGTCGGAGACGGCGTATGCGCCTGCCTTCATGCGCTCGCTCACGTAGGAGGCGCCGTGGCTCGTCTCGTCGGCGACCACCCTTGCCTTGTCGTAAAGCCAGGACTTTGCGCCGGACGTGCCGTCGGTGTCGGACCCGTCGGAGGAGACGGCGTAGGAGCCAGCGATAAGGTTCGCAACGGCTCGCTCGCTCCCCACCTCTTCCTCGTCCGCAAGGTAGCGCGTCCTGTCATAGGCCGTCAGCGGCACTTCGACGGGGACGGGTGCGCGCGAAGCAGGCAAAGGCGCCGGCTGGCTGTTTTGGCGCGACTGGCTGGTGAGGAGCCAGGCAAGGCCGATCCCGGTCAAGGCAACGGGGATGGGGTTCTCCTTCACCTGCCGGCCAAGGTTGGTGAGAAGTTCACCCCCTTGGTTGCCAGCCCCTGTCATCGTCTTGGTGACCTGCTCGATGATTTGGCCGGTCGAGAGCTTGGCGCGCAGGGCATCGAGCGTGTCCTCAACTTCCCGGCGCTGACTCTCCACCTCACGTTCGATCTCAGCGGTGCTCTTCTCGGTCATTGCACTTGGTCCTTGGCAAGCTCGGTATCGCGGCGCACCTGGTCGACGGTGCGGTCCGGCGTCAGATTGCGGGGCACGAGGTCGGTGGTGCCGCTGCGCACCAAAAACGCGCCGACCGCTGCAAAGAATGCACCGACGATGAGGGCGGCCCAGCCCGTGTTTTCGGTGGTGTTGGGCACTTCGCCGATAATCTCGGCAACGGCCACGACAAGCGCGTCGGCAAGAACGATGAGCGCCACGAGGAGCACAACGGCTCCAGCGGCCACCTTGCCCACACCCACCTGAAGCTGGGTGATCTTGTCGGTCATCTCCGAGCGGATGAGCTCCCCTTCCTTGCGGAAAAGGTCCACCACATCACGAAGCAGTTTTGAGACCAGCTCAGGTGCACTACGCCCGTAAAGGTAATGGTCGGACGTGGCGCCCTTGCGTCCAGCGAAATCAGGATCGTCCATCGTCCCCTCCTTACGAATTGATGGTGCGCGAGGCGGCGACCGCCCGCTTGCTGCCCGAGGGCGCCACCACCGGGGCATCGGGCGCCCCTTGGTCATCGCTGTGGGCGCGTTCGGACGAGGCCTTGGCAAAGCGCCCAATGACGACGCCGGCAAGAACAGCCGCTGCAAAGAACACGGCAGGGTTCTTGCGGGCAAAATCCTGCGCGCCGTCCATGATTTCGTTGACGGAACGGTCGGCGACGGCTTCTGCGATGGTGTCGATCCCTTCCGCAGCATCAGCGGCGATGCGCGCCACGAAGGGCTGGTCGCGTTCGGCCAAGGCATCGCTCGCAGCGCGGGCGGCATGGGCGATGTCGCTCATCTGATTGGCAGCCACCTGCTTGCCGTCTTCAGCATAGCGCACGGCAGCGTCCTGGACGGACTGGGTTGCCTTGTTAAGGCGCTCCGAGGCGACGTCTGCTGCTTGCGACAACGTCTCCTTGGCTGAATCGACCTCACGGTCGAGGGTACGAGAAGATGTCACCGTCGTCTCCATCTGACTGGATGGTGTGTCTGGCCCAGGATCGGGCCGCTCAGGGTCACAGCGATGCCGCACTTCTTGCACGCCAGCAGGGGAAGTGCCTTGCTGCACGCGACAGTCTGCTTTGTCGGCAACGATGGGCCGTCGGCGCGAACGCCGCTCGAACGTCGCTCGCTTACGCGAGCCCCACAATGTTGATGATGAAGAGCACAACAACAATAAGGCCGACGAGGTAGATCAGGTTGTTCATGGGCGATGTCCTTTCGCCAAAGCGTGCAGTCTGTGCTGTCTTAACGTTGTTTCGTCTCGAGCCGTTCCGCTCGTTGTGCGACTTCTGAGTATTTTTTCTTATCGAGTTTGTAGAAATAGGTTAACGGTCCTGCCAATTCATGCCGTTTCGACAACGGGCCAGAGCGCGTGGAAGTGGTGGACGGGACCTTTGCCCGTACCGATGGACAAGGTGTCCGCCGCGCCAATGGCCCTTGTGATGTAGGCTTTCGATGCACGCACGGCCACCTCAAGGTCGGCACCTTTGGCAAGGTGGGCGGCGATGGCACTGGACAAGGTGCAGCCTGTGCCGTGTGTGTTTTCCGTTGCAATGCGCGGCGCCGTGAGGGCGATGGCCTCGCCGGCCCCGGTCAAAAGCAGGTCGGTGCTGTCGCCCTTTGTCAAATGGCCACCTTTGACAAGGACCGATGGGCCGAGCCTGCGTAAGGCCTCGCCCTGGCGGCCCATGGTTTCGACGTCCTGCGCCACAGCCTCGCCCAAAAGGGCTGCAGCTTCGGGAAGGTTGGGGGTGATGAGGGTGGCGACAGGCAGCAACATCTCGCGCAGGGCTGCCACCGCCTCATCGGCAAGAAGCCTGTCGCCGGACGCTGCCACCATCACAGGGTCGACCACCACGGGGCAAGAAACCTTTGCAAGCTCCTGAGCAAGAACGGCGATGACCTCGGTGTCGGTCACCATCCCCACCTTGATGGCGGCAACGTCCAGATCGTCCAGAACCGCTTTCAGCTGCGCGCGCACGAACGCTGCGGGAACGGGGTGGACGCCGAACACGCCATGGGTGTTCTGCGCCGTCAGTGCGGTGAGGACGCTGGCGCCATAAACGCCCAGTGCCGAGAACGTCTTAAGGTCCGCTTGAATGCCCGCGCCGCCGCCTGAGTCCGAGCCCGCGATGGTGAGCGCGATCATGCCGAGACCCTGGTGCGCGCACCACCGAAGGCCGCCACGAGAGCCGCAGCACCCTCTTTGGGGGAAGCGGCTTTGGTGATGGCGCTCATGGCGGCGATGCCGTCAGCCCCCACCTCGGCAAGGCTCGCCGCGCGCTCTGCCGTCATTCCCGCAATGGCGATCACGGGAAGGTCCGGCGCCTTGGCGCGGATGAGGGTGCTGAGGGCGGTGAAGCCCGACAGGCCAATGGGCGGATGAGGGTTCACCTTGCTTGTGGTGGGGTAGATGCCGCCGACGGAGGCATAGTCGATGGGGGCAAGGGAAGCGGCGTGGGCCTCTGCCTCGTTGTGCACGGTGAGCCCGACAATGGCGTCTGTCCCAACCACCTTGCGCGCCTCTTCGGCGGTGAGGTCGCCGTGCCCCACGTGAACGCCTGCCGCGCCCGCCGCCACAGCAACGTCCGCCCTGTCGTTGACGATGACGGGAACGCTGAGCGCGTCCACAAGCGCTTTGACGGTGTGCACCATCTGCGCGGTCGACGCGTCCTTCTGGCGCCATTGGACCAGCGTCACGCCGCCATCGACAGCCTCGCGCGCAAGGGCGACGGGGTCCTCAACGTCAGGGCCGAGGATCAGGTAGATGGAGCAATCAAGCATTTTCAGTCAGCGTCAGTTGGGATTGGACGGCGGTGCCGTCGAGGGTGGCAAGGGCATCGATGAGGGCAACGGCGAAGCTGCCGGGCCCTTGTGTGCTGGGGTGGGCTGCAGCGGTTTCGGCAGCAACGTTGAGGAGGGAGAGGGCAGCGGCCGTTGCCACGAAAGGGTCCGGCTCAATGGCGGTGAAGGCGGCCACGAGCATTCCGGCTGCGCACCCTGTGGCAATGACCCTGTCCATCAAGGGCGCACCGTTGTGAAGGGTGATGGCGGTGGTGCCACGGGCGACCCTGTCCACCCGGCCGGTGGTGGCGCTCACCATGGTGGCGGGAAGGGGGCCAAGGGCTGCCATCTCGCCGGCATTGCCTTTGACCACCATTGGGCCGCTTGCGATCAGCGTTCGGGCGAAGGCAAGGCGGTCGGGCGCGCGGTCCACCTTCACAGGGTCGAGAACGAAGGGGCAGCCGCTGGCAACGACGGCCAGGGCGCCCTCGCGGCGCTGCGGGTCCAACATGCCAAGGTTGACGAGGAGGGCGTCCGAAGCGGCGGCCATGGGCGCAACGTCCTGCGCATCCACGGTCATGGAGATGTCGACCCCCACCGCAGCGGCAAGATTTGCCACAAGGGGCTGTGCCACGGGGGCAAGGAGGGCGTGCACCCTGGGCGGGTCGGCGCGCAATCGATCCACAGCCTGGGCGATGGCCGCTGGCCTCGGCGCAACGATCGCCGGTTGCGCAACGGCATGATCGACGCTCACAAAGCCATCCGCTGGCTGCGGCATAGCTGTTCAGGGAGACACATGTGGGGCGCGGCCGTCCATGGCCGCATGGCAGATGGTGCCATCCAATCCCTCCGCCGGCATGACCCGGATCAGGTTCGCGGGGTCGGCAACATGCCTCTCAGCCCGCTGGCCGTCATGCCTTGGGCGCCCCCTTGGATCACACTTACGTAAGCCCCACGCACACCCCCGGCAAGTGGTTTGCCTGGAGGGCAACGGGGTCTGGCGCAGGCGGCCAATGTGTGGCCAAGTCCCCCCGCAGCGCCACAGTCGCCGAACGGGAGCCTTCGCCATGACGCCATTCTTCGTGATGATCAAAGCGCACCTTGGGCGCGCCTATGAGGTGGCGAATGCCCTGGCGGATGCAGAGATTGCCTCGGAGATTTACTCGACCGCCGGCGACTACGATTTGCTGGTGAAGTTCTACGTGCCGCGCGATGCCGATATCGGCCATTTTGTGAACGAGAAGGTCCACACCATTCCCGGCATTCAGGACACAAAGACCATCATCACCTTCAAGGCGTTCTGATCGCGCAGGCAACCAAGGACGCTGTCAGTTGGGGATAGGGATGCGCTGCAGCCGCTCCGTCCTGTCTACCGGTTGTGCGGGGTTGTTGGGTACGGGAATGGCGCCAAGGTTCGGCTGGCGGAGACGTGCGGCTCGCTCTGTGGGGGCTTGACGGAGCTCGCGGGCAAGGGTCTGCGGCGCAGGCGGTGTGATGAAACGCAGCGCGTTGATGTGCTGGCGCCCGTCCACACAGCGGAAGGAGACGATGATCTCCGCTCCTTCCTCCATCGCCACCATGAAGCGCCCTGTATGGAACAGCCACTTCGGTTCGGTGCGCGGGAAAATGTAGTCGCGCGAGGCGCAAGGGCTGGTGGCAAGCGTGTCCATGGTGACGGTGGTCTCCACACCGTCATAGCGCACGTCCGAGACGCGGGTGGTGACGTATTGACGTTCGGTGTTGGCGGTCAATGGGACGAGAACGGCCTGGGCGCTTGCGGTCATGGGCGCTGTAACAACGCCTGCCAATGCAGCGCCCGCCAACAGTGCTGCGCCAAGTACGCGGCGTCCCTTAACCACCATGTTACTCTCCATCCTCACCCGCGCTTGCGGTGATATCCGTGCAAGGATGGGCTTCTAACCTTTCTTTGCGCTTGACGCCATGGTTTTGCCCGATTCCTTTCCACAAACCGCCGCAAGGAACCGTGTGGCGCTCTGGGTGGTGGCAGTGCGCCTCTCTTTGGACATTTTGTCGAGGGTTTTGTAGATGATACCCATCCTGGGGTTGTCGCGAAGGACAGCCTCGTTGGCCATCAGGAAGTTCCAATAAAGGTAGTTGAAGGGGCAGGCGCTTTCGCCCGTCTTTTCCGCCACGTCGTAAGCGCAACTGCCGCAATAATCGCTCATGCGGTCAATATATGCGCCAGAGGCTGCGTAGGGCTTGGAGGCGAAAACGCCGCCGTCGGCAAAGGTCGCCATGCCGTGCACATTGGGCAGCTCCACCCAATCATAAGCGTCGGCATAGACGATCAGATACCACGCCTCGATTTCCTCAGGGCTAACGCCTGCAAGGAGCGCGAAGTTGCCCGTCACCATCAGCCGCTGGATGTGGTGGGCATAGGCATGGTCCCGCGTCTGGCCGATGGCCTCGGCCATGCAGCGCATGTCGGTCTCGGCGGTCCAATAAAAGTCAGGCAGAGGGCGATGGGCGGAGAGGGCGTTGCTTTGCGCATAGTCGGGCATCTTCAGCCAGTAGATGCCACGGATAAACTCCCGCCATCCGAGGATCTGGCGGATGAACCCCTCCACCGCATTGATGGGCGCTGCATCGTCCCGACACGCGGCCTCGGCCCTCTCCACCACCTCCTTGGGGCTGAGGAGCCCGCAATTTATGAGGGGTGACAGGACCGCGTGATAAAGGTGCGGCGCGCCTGCGGCCATGGCATCCTGGTAGTCGCCGAAGGAGGGCAGACAGTCGGTGATGAAGTGGTCGAGGGCAATCAGCGCATCGGCCCGAGTCACCGGCCAGTTGAAGGCGTCCAGCGTGCCGAAATGGTCGCCGAAGGTGTCCTCCACCAGGGCGATCACCTCCTTGGTGACACTGTCAGGGGCAAAGCGCGGCCGCTCGGGCGGGGCGGCGTTTTTGGGGAGGGACTTGCGGTTATCGTGATCGTAATTCCAGCGGGCACCGACGGGCTTGGCGCCTACCATTAAAATACCCGTGCGCTTGCGCAAGGTCCTGTAAAAGTACTCCATCCGCAGCTCTTTGCGCCCCTCCGCCCAGCGGCGAAAGTCGCCATGGGTGGCGTAGAAGCGGTCGTCGTCGCGGATTTCGACGGCGATGCCGAGGGCCTTTTCCCAACCGCGCATGGCAGTGAGGAGGCGCCACTCGCCCGGCTCGGTCACGATGACCCTTTCGGCCTTGTGGGTTTTGGCGGCGGCTTTCACGGCCGCGAACAGGCTCTCGTGGGTGCCGAAGTGGCGGTAGTCCACGGCAAAGCCTTCATCCTTGAGGGCGCCGAAGTGGTGGCGCATGGCAGCAAAGATCAGCGCAATCTTCTGCTTATGGTGGCGCACATAGGTGGCCTCCTCCATCACCTCAGCGCCGAGGATGACGTCGGTGTCAGGGTCGGTGCCCTCAAGGGAGGAGATCGCCATGTCCAGCTGATCGCCGAGGATCAGGCGAAGGGTGGTCAATCCCCCGTCCTCAGTGCACCCCGCCCACCGTCGACGGCGATGATCTGTCCCGTGGTCCACCCGCTTGGGGCAAGAAGGGCGGCCGCAAGGGGGGCCATGTCCTCACCCTCGCCAAGGCGCTTCAAAGGGTGCATGCCGGCAATGGCGTTGGCGATCTTCTCGTTGCCGGCCACCCCATCGCCCATGCCGCCGCGGGTCAGGCTTGGCGCGATGGCGTTGACGCGCACGTGGGGCGCCATTTCAGCCGCGAGGGTGCGGGTGAGGCCTTCGACGGCGCCTTTGGCCATGGCAATGCTGGCGTGGTTGGAAAAGCCCTGACCGACGGCAACGGTGGAAAACAACAGGATCGCGCCCTTGCCCTTGACCAACGCGGGCCGGGCCGCTTGAACGGCCTTCAAGGCGCCGAGGGCGTTGAGGGCAAAGTCTGCGTTTGCCTCCTCGACCGTGACGCGGTGGAAGGGTTTGAGGCGAATGTTGCCAACGGCGTAGACAAGGCCTGACAGGGCGCCGTCCACGGCTGCCGCCTCCGTCGCCGCCTCCACAATGCCCTCGTCGGTGATGTCGCCGGCGGTGAAGTCCGCGCCGATGGCAGCGGCGGTGTCTTCAAGGCGACGGCTGTCGCGGCCGACCAAGTGGCACCGTGCGCCCGTTTGGGCGAGTTGGCGTGCGATGGCGCCGCCGATGGCGCCGCTGCCGCCGTAGATCAAATACATCAGGGTCCCGTTCCTTCCGTGCCGGATGGAAGGGCAAACATGTGGCAGCAGTCAAAAATGTCAGCGCGACAGAGCGGCCGCGACGAGAGAGCGCAGGTGCGGCAACAGCTCCGTCTCGAACCAGGGATGGCGCTTCAGCCATTGATTGTTGCGCCAGGACGGGTGGGGGAGCGCCAGCACAGGCCGGTTCGCCGTGCGCTTCAGAATGTCCCGCCAACCCGACACAGTCTGGGTCAAAGACTGCCGCCGCGTTTCAGGCAGATGGTAGGCGAGGGAGTACTTGCCGATGCACAAGAACAGCTCAAGCTGCGGCATCACGGCGAAAAGGTCATCGTGCCAGGTGGCCGCACACTCGCGCCGTGGGGGTCTGTCGCCACCCGCCTTGTCGTAACCAGGAAAGCAAAACCCCATAGGAATGATGGCGATGCGGCTGTCATCGTAAAACGTTGCCTCGTCCACTCCCATCCAGGCTCTCAGCCGCACACCCGATGGGTCCATGAAAGGGGTGCCGGCCACGTGGGCTTTGTTGCCAGGCGCCTGGCTGCAAACGGCAAGGCGGGCTGTGGGCGAGATCTGAAAGATCGGCCGCGGCGCATGGGGGAGGGGCTCGCCTTTGGGAGCGTCGATGCACACACGGCAGCGCCTGATGGCTGCCACCTGATCTTCAAGGGGCAGCGGGTCCGGCGGCGCTGCGTCTTCGCTCACACCGGTCCGTCGACGCCGGCTTCTGAGAAGGTGGCCATGCCTGAATGGCACGCCGCAGCCGCTTTGATGATGGAGATGGCAAGGGTCGCGCCGGTGCCTTCGCCAAGGCGCATATCAAGGTCGAGGAGGGGGCGCACGCCCATCGCCTCAAGCGCCCTGCCATGGCCGGCCTCTGCCGACTTGTGGCCGAAGATGCAGTGGGAGATGGCCTCAGGCGACAGCTTGTAGACCACCGCGGCCGCCGCCGTTGCCACAAACCCGTCCACCACCACAGGCACGCTTTGGTTGCGTGCGGCAAGGATGGCGCCGACCATGGCGGCAATCTCTCGCCCGCCAAGCCTTTGCAGGAGAACCAGCGGGTCGCGCTCATCGCCCACGCGGGCAAGGGCCGTGTCGACAGCGTCGATCTTGCGCTGAAGGGCAGTGCCTGACACGCCCGTGCCGGCGCCGCACCAATCCTGCCCCGTGCCGCCGAAAAGGGCGGCGTAAAGGGCTGCGGCAACGGCTGTGTTGGCAATGCCCATCTCGCCGAGGGCAAGGCAGTCCACCCCGCCGGCGATGGCCTCAAGCCCGAATGCCATGGTGGCGGCGGTGGCTTTGGCGCTGGCAAAAGCGTCCTCTCGCGCAATGTTGCCGGAGGGGACGTCGACGGCAAGGTCGAACACGGAAAGCCCGATGCCCCCTGCCGTGCAGATCTGGTTGATGGCGGCCTTGCCCTTCTGGAAAGCCTCCAGCATTTGTGCATTGACGCTGGAGGGGTAGGCGGAGACCCCTTCCTCGGCAATCCCATGGGCGGCGGCGAAGATGACAACGCGAGGGCTGTCCACCTTGGGCGGCGCGTTGCCTGTGACGGTGGTCAGCCACAGCGCGATCTCCTCAAGCCGGCCAAGGGAGCCGGGAGGCTTGGTGAGGGCGCTTTCGCGGGCGCGGGTCTGGGCCACGGCGTCGCGATGGTCACGGGTGGGTGCCAGGGCGAGGGTGCGGAAATCCTCCAGCGGGGAGGCAGTGTCAGTCTCGCTCACGGGTGCAGCACCAAACGGTCGCGGCGCACTTCATAACCGCTCAGCCGGTCCAAGAATGTCATGCCCAAAAGACTTTGCTCCAGATCGTCGGGTCTGGCGACGGCGGCGCGAACGCTGTTCACGGTGATGTCGCCAATGGACAGTTGGTTGATACGCACTGGCGCCACCATCGTCATCCCCGAGGCGGTCGTGACGGGGATGGAATAGGAAAGCGTTGCAGGATTAAAGCCCGCCGCCGCCGCATCGCGGGACGACAGGACCACCATGCTGGCGCCTGTGTCGAACAGGAAGTCCACAGCCTCCCCATCCACACGCCCCTGCAGCATGAAGTGGCCTTCAAAGCCGCGGCGCACCATCACCCTTTCGCCGTCCGACACGGCCATGCCAGGGACGAGGACGGCCGCCACCTCCCGTCCCATGGTCTCCAACGGGCCGCGGTAGGTGTAAAGGGTGACGAGGCCGAGGAGCACAAGGATCCAGATACCCGCCGTGCGGATCATCTGCGGAAAGCGGATGGAGCGCATGGAAATCAACACGACGATGAGGATCGCAAGCAGCGCCACAAGTTTGACGAGCTGCGGCCCGTCATTGTCCATCTCCACCGTCGGCAGGTCCTGCGCGAGGGCCGTTGCGGTGCCGGCAAGGGTTGCCACCACGGTGACGGCAGCAGCACGCATGGCCGCATGCGGCGGTTTTCGTAGTGCGGGGTGGGCCCGTTGGCGCATGGTCGTCACGATCCAAGGTGTCAAAGGTCAAGCCACAACAAGAATGCCGCAAGATAGGCAATGTCCGCCAAAATCACGGCACCGCCAATCACATCACCGGTGTGGCCATTGATCTTGCGTTCCGCAAGGCTTGCGATCAGTTTTGCCGCGCCGGCAGACAAAAGTGCGGCCAGGACGAGCCCGCCCAGGCTGATCCACACCGTCAGCACCGCAATGATGATGGCCCCGAGCACAAGGGCCTTGCGAAAGGCGGCGGGGGTGGGGCGCCCCGCGGTGACCGCAAGCCCGTCCGTGCGTGCAGGGGGAAGGCCCACCCAGGGATAAAGCGCGACGGTCCGCGCTGCCACGGCCGCTGCCACGAAAAGCGCTGCGGCGGGGAGGGCCCCAAGGCTGAGCGCCTCCTGCAACAGCGCCACTTTCACAATGAACGCGCCCACCAAGGCGACGACGCCATAGGTGCCGATGCGGCTGTCGCGCATGATCGCAAGGCGCCGTTCCGCCGTCGCGCCTCCCCAAAAGCCGTCCGCACAGTCGGCAAGCCCATCTTCATGAAGGCCGCCTGTGGTGATGATGAGGGCGAGAGCCCCGAGCGCGGCCACAAGAAGGGTGCTCGACCACAGCTGCGAAGCGATGACCAGGACGAGTGCGGCGGGGAGCGCCACCACAACGCTCGCCGCAGGCAATAGCCAGATGCGCGTCGCAAGGGGCGTGGTGTGGTCGGCAAAGCGATCCACGGGAAGGCGAGAGTAAAAGCTGACTAGCCCAGCAATGGCGCGAAGGTGGTTCAAGCCAGGCACACGGCCCTTTCCTGGGCGTGCCGTTCCGCGGCCGCTCCCGCCGCTTTGATGGCATCGATGGCGTGGACGAGGACGTCGGCGCCCGCGCCCTCCAACCGTGCGTCTTCGGTCAGCGTGCGTCGCCACGCTCTTGCGCCCGGCTCGCCATGAAACAGTCCCAGCATGTGGCGCGTGACGTTGGAAAGGCGTCCACCCCGTGCCACCCACCGCTCGCCATAGTCCACCATGGAACGGGCAACGGCCAGGCGTTCTTGCCGCGACCCTTGCCCTGCAAGATCGGCCAAAAAGCCGGGGCGCTGGTAGGCGGCACGGCCGATCATCACCCCGTCCACCTTCGCGCCGTGCCGGGCAGCGGCCTCAGCACTGTCGATCCCGCCATTGATGCCCACGAAGACGCCAGGCAGGCGCGTTTTCAGGCGGTAGACCCGGTCATGGTCGAGGGGGGGAACGGTGCGGTTTTGCGCAGGCGAAAGGCCCTCAAGCCACGCCTTTCGGGCGTGCACCCAGATGGCGCACACGCCGGCGCTGACAGCAGCGTCGGCAAGGGCGTCGAGGGCGCTCTCAATGTCCTGATCGTCCACCCCAAGGCGGCATTTGACGCTGACGGGGAGGCCTGCGCTTCCCATCGCCTCAAGGCACCGGCCAACGAGCGCTGGCTCGCGCATCAAGCAGGCGCCGAAGCGGCCACCCTGCACCCTGTCGGATGGGCAGCCGACGTTGAGGTTCACCTCATCGTAGCCATAGTCCCGCGCGATCTCAGAGGCTTTCGCCAGCGCGTCGGGATCAGCGCCGCCAAGCTGCAGCACCAAAGGATGCTCCTGGGCGCTAAAGCCCAAAAGGCGCTCCTTGTCGCCATGAAGGATGGCGTTGGGCGTGACCATCTCCGTGAAAAGGCGCGCGGAAGGGTTCAGCCGCCGGTGGAACACACGGCAGTGCCTGTCGGTCCAATCCATCATCGGGGCGACGGCAAGACAGGGGGTCATGACACCTTCCGGCGCAGCAATGCGAGCGATGGCGATCGGACTGTGCCCAGTCAGATCAGGTCACATGGCTCGTCGTTCCAAACGGCTCTTGAGCGCGCGTCTTAGGACACCCGCCGCAGGAAGAAAAGGCGCCGGCCCAAGGGTTTCAACCCTTCAACCGGCGCTTTACCGCTTCGACCAAGTCCCCGCACCAGTTCGGGCGCGAAGGATGTGACGCGTTAGCGTGGTTCGCTCATCAAACCCTTGACGATGGCAAAGCACGCCAGCAGCAACACGATGGTGAACGGGAAGCCCGTGGACACCGCCATTGCCTGCAAGGCACCAAGTCCGCCGCCCAGCAGCAGCGCAATCGCCACAAGACCCTCGAAGGTGCACCAGAACACGCGCTGGCTGACGGGCGCATTGGTCTTCCCGCCGGCCGTGATGGTGTCGATCACCAGCGAGCCCGAGTCGGAGGAGGTGACGAAGAAGACGATCACCAACACGATGCCCACAAAAGAGGTGATCTCCGTCAACGGCAGACCTTTGAGCATCTCAAACAGCTTCAGCGGCAGGTCTGCGTCGGCAATTTGCGTCATGCCCGCTTTGTTGATGAGGTCGATGGCAACGCCGCCGAACACCGTCATCCACAACACCGACACGATGGAGGGGATCAACAGGACGCAGATGATGAACTCTCGCACCGTGCGCCCGCGGCTCACCCGTGCGATGAACATGCCCACGAACGGCGACCAAGAAATCCACCACGCCCAGTAGAAGGCGGTCCAGCCTTGGCTGAAGTTGGCATCCTCCCTCTGGAACGGCATCGACAAGGGGATGACGCTCTCTGCATATGCACCAAGGTTGCTGACGAAATCGGTGAGGATCGCCACCGTCTGCCCGGCAAGCAGCACGAACAGCAACAAGGCCGCGGCAAGCGCCATGTTGATTTCCGACAGCACCTTCACACCGCCGTCGAGGCCGCGCATCACCGAAAATAGGGCGACCGCGGTGATGGCGATGATGAGGATCACCTGCGTGTTGCCGCTCATGGACAGGCCGAACACGAAGTCGAGCCCGGCATTGGCCTGCTGCGCGCCGTAGCCGAGCGAGGTTGCAAGGCCGAACAGTGTGGCGAACACGGCGAGTGTGTCGATCACGTGGCCAGGCCAGCCCCAAACCCTCTCCCCGAAGATCGGGTAGAAGATGGAGCGCATGGTGAGCGGCAGGCCCTTGTTGTAGGAAAACAGAGCCAAGGCCAGCGCGACGATGGCGTAGATGGCCCAGGGGTGCAGGCCCCAGTGGAAGATGGTGGCCGCCATCCCGAGCTTGCGCGCCGCTTCAGGGTCTTCGAGCGCTGCGCCAAGGGGCGCCCAGTCGGTCCGCGCACCGTCTTCCAGCGTGACGCCGCCGACGGCAGAGGTGTAGTGGGAGATCGGCTCCGACACGCCGAAGAACATGAGCCCGATGCCCATGCCCGCCGCAAACAGCATGGAGAACCAGCCGATATAGCTGTAGTCCGGCTTGGCGTCGCGCCCGCCAAGGCGGACCGACCCCAGCGGCGTGACGATCAGCACCAAACACAAAATGACAAAGATGTTGGCCGCGGACAGGAAGAACCAGGCAAGGTTTGATGTCAGCCACACGCGGATCGCGTCGAAGATGGGGCCGACACTGGACTGGAACGCCAAGGTCACGATGACGAAGGCAAAAATCGTCAGACCTGAAACCAGGAAAACAGGGTTGTGAATATCAAGGCCGAACGGGCCGATCTTCGGCGTGACATTGTCCTGGCCGATTTGATAGTCCGTCTGGATGAGATCGGACGGGCCGTCCGGGGACGGCACCGCGTCGGTATCGGCGTCAGTTGACATGGCAGATGCCTTTTTTATTCGGGGGGAACGCCGTCGCGATCGCGGCCGCGTGGAGGAGGTGGGGCGGGTGCACCTGTCGATCCGCCCTATCGCACCACGAACACAGATGCGGACGCGTGCGCGGCGATGTTGCCGCCATGGGACTTCGGCCAAATGTGCTCAAGAATGGTGGGCACGTGGGAAGCCATGACGATGAGATCCGCGCCGAGCTCCACAGCCGCCTTCAGGATCAGCTGGTTCAATTCGATGGACACATCATGGCCCACATAGGACTTGGCCATGGCCTCATGCCCATGCTTTGCGGCCTCGTCTTTTGCAAAACTGTCAAGTTTCGATGCAAATTCTGCAGGATTGTGCGCTTCGCCGCTCGGTGTTTCGGTGGTCACGCCCACGTAACAAACCGGGCAATTAAACGTTTTTGCAAGATGGGCGGCTGTGGCGAGCGCTTTTTCCAAGGCCGGTGTGTGGGCCAAATCCACAGGCACCATGATTTTGTTGTACACTCGCGTGCTCCAAAACAACAATTATTTTGATTGGAATAAACGTCGCTGATGATCCGTCTTCCGTCAACAGGACGCACGGCGGCGTAGAGGCCCGCGCCATCAGTTGCCTTTGGAACGGGCTGTGCATAAGCGAAGGCGTCGACGGGGATTGGGACGGACCAGACAATGCAACAAGCGCTCGATAAAGACGCGCCTCTGCGTGAAGACATTCGCCTGCTCGGACGTGTGCTGGGCGAGACCGTACGCGGCCAGGAAGGCGGCGAAATCTACACCCTCATCGAGCGCGTCAGGCAGACGTCCTTGCGCTTCCATAGGGGCGAGGACCCTGGCGCACGGGCCGAGCTGGAAGGCATTTTGAAAGACCTGTCGCGGCACGGCACCATCCAGACCATCCGCGCCTTCAGCTACTTCTCCCACCTTGCCAATGTTGCTGAAGATCAGCACCACATCAGACGCTCGCGCGCCCACCTCACAGCCTCCTCAGAGCCGCGCAACGGCTCCTTGCGGCGCACGTTGAAGCGCCTTGCGACCGAAGGGATCGACAAGGAGCGGCTGGAAGAGACTTTTGCGGACGCCCTCATCAGCCCCGTCCTCACCGCCCACCCGACGGAGGTGCGCCGCAAGAGCACACTGGAGCGTGAGCGTGAGATTGCTGCCCTCCTTGCCGCCCGCGACCGCGGTCACCTCAGCCCGGACGAGCTGGTGGAGAACGAAGCGGCCCTTGAGCGCGCCGTCCTGACCTTGTGGCAGACCAGCATCTTGCGCCGCAACCGCCTTGGGGTGGAAGACGAGGTCACCAACGGCATTGCCTATTATGACTACACCTTCCTGTCGGAACTGCCGCGGCTTTACGCAGCCCTTGAGGATGACCTTGCCAAGGCCGACCCCGAATGGGAGGGGGTGGAACTGCCAAGCTTCTTCCGCATGGGAAGCTGGATCGGCGGCGACCGCGACGGCCACCCCTTCGTCACTGCCGAGGTGCTGCGCGAGGCCCTTGCAAGGCAAAGCAACAGGATCCTCTCCCACTATGTGGAACAGACCCAGCGCCTTGCCCTTGAACTGTCGCTGGACGAGCGCATAGTGTCCGTCTCCGAGGAGGTGGCCGCCCTTGCTGAGCGCTCCGACGATGTCTCGCCCCACCGACAGGGCGAGCCCTATCGCCGCGCCCTTGTGGGGATCAGTGCGCGGCTCGACGCCACGTGCAAGGTGCTTGGCGAGAGCGATGGCGCCCCCCTCCCGCGCGAGGCCTACGCCAGTGCAGAGGCCTTCCTTGCCGACCTTGATGCCATCGACAAGTCGCTGCGCGCCAACGGGTCGGCCCGTCTCGCCCAGGGCCGGCTGAGGCACCTGCGCCGTGCGGTGAAGGTGTTCGGCTTCCACCTTGCCTCCCTCGACCTTCGCCAAAACTCAGATGTTCACGCCCGTGTCCTAGCCGAGCTTTTGGCCGGCGCCGGCGTTGCGGAGAACTACGAGGCGCTGTCCGAAGAGGCGCGTTTGGAGCTGTTGGCCCGCGAGTTGCGCACGCCGCGGTTGTTGTGCTCGCCGTTCCTGGACTACAGCGCCGAGACCGCCAAAGAGCTCGACATCTTGCGCACAGCTGCCCTGATGCGCACCCGCTACGGCGCCAAGTCCATCGTCAACTACGTAATTTCCAAGGCCGATGCCGCATCCGACGTGCTGGAGGTGGCGGTCCTGATGAAAGAGGTGGGCCTTGCCCGCCCGGCAGGCCCGTCCCTGGACCTCAACATCGTTCCGCTGTTTGAGACGATCGCCGACTTGAGGGCCGGTCCCACCATCATGGATCAGCTCTTCCAGCTCCCGATCTACGCCCCCCTTCTGGATAGCCGCGACAGGCTGCAGGAGGTGATGCTCGGCTACTCGGACTCCAACAAGGATGGCGGGTTCCTCACCTCGCGCTGGGAGGTCTTCAAGGCCGAGACGGCGATGGTGGATGTGTTTGCGCGCAACGGTGTCAAACTGCGCATGTTCCACGGCCGTGGGGGGAGTGTGGGCCGTGGCGGCGGGCCGAGCTACGAGGCCATTTTGTCCCAGCCGGCAGGCTCGGTCCACGGCACTATCCGCATCACCGAACAGGGCGAGGTGATCACGGGCAAATACTCCAACGCGGAGGTGGGCCGGCGCAATCTGGAAGCGCTCGCCGCCGCCACCTTGGAGGCCACGCTTCTGCCCCATGACGGCAACGACACCCGGCCCGAATTTATCGCCGCCATGGACGAACTCTCCGCCAACGCGTTTCGCACCTACCGCTCTCTCGTCTACGAAACGGAAAATTTTGAGGACTATTTCTGGTCCTCCACCGTGATCGGCGAGATTGCGAACCTCAACATTGGGAGCCGGCCCGCCTCGCGCACCAACTCGCGTGCCATTGAGCATTTGCGCGCCATCCCCTGGGTGTTCGGCTGGGCGCAGTGCCGTGTGATGTTGCCTGGCTGGTACGGCTTTGGCAGCGCCATCTCCGCCTATCTGGACGCCCATGGCGAAAAAGGTTTGAGCGAACTCCAGACCATGGCGCGCGAATGGGCATTCTTCCGTGTGCTGTTGTCAAACCTCGACATGGTGTTGTCGAAGACGGACATGGCCATTGCCTCGCGCTACGCAGAACTCGTCAAAGACAAAGGGTTGCGCGAGGAGGTGTTCGGCCGCATCCGCGCCGAATGGCAGACCACCGTTTCCATGCTGTTGAAGGTGACGGGGTATCCTGAGCTGTTGGGCTCGAACCCCTTGCTGGCAAGGTCGATCCGCAACCGCTTCCCTTACCTCGACCCCATGAACCACCTTCAGATCGAGCTCTTGAAGCGCCACAGGGCAGGGGACGAGGACGACCGCGTCATCCACGGCATCAACCTCACCATCAACGGCATTGCCGCAGGGCTCAGAAACAGCGGCTGACCTGGCAGCTTACGCCACGGTGCGCGCGGCGATGGCGTTGCGCACGGTGGCAATGTCCTCACCCAGAACACGGTCCTCCACCATCATCGGCACGCCCTCGCGGACGGCATCATAAAGCGGGCGCAGCGCCGGTGCTGGGGGAAGACCGCGAAGGTCCACCGCCTGGGTGGCGAGGAGCGCTTCGATCGCGACGACGGTCATCGCGTCCTCCACAAGGCGGGCGGCGCGCTGGGCGGCAAGGGGGGCCATCGGCACATGGTCTTCTGTGTTGGCGCAGGTGGGGATCGACTGGATGGAGGCGGGGACGGCCATCATCCGCATCTGCGCCACAAGGGATGCGGCCGTGTACTGGGCAATCATGAAGCCATGATCGCGGCCTGCCACAGCGTCGGGGTGGATGAGAAAAGCCGGCAAGCCGCCATTGTGGTGGCGGTCCACAAGGCGGGCCGACCGCCTCTCCGACATGACGGCGACGGAGATCATCGCCGTTGCCAACTGGTCCAGCGCTTCGGCCGCATGCTGGCCGTGGAAGTTGCCCGAGTTGGAGGTGACGAACCCGTCCGCTGCGCCAAACAAAGGGTTGTCGTTGACGGCGTTGATCTCGGCCGTCAGCACCGCCTCTGCCCGCGCCGCAGCATCCCGCGCTGCCCCAAGCACCTGGGGGATGCAGCGCAACGACAATGCATCGCGCAACCTGGAGGGGCGCGGCGGCAGTACGCTTTGCGAGTCTTCCGTCAGGGCCCGGAGCCTTGCGGACGTGGCGATCTGGCCAGGATGGGGTTTGGCAAGGGCGGTACGCTCGTCAAAGGCATCGTTGACGGCGCCGACGGCCTCCATGGTGAGGGCGGAGGCTTCCTCTGCAGCGACGATGAGGGCGTGGGCGTCGAGGGTGGCAAGGACACCGATCCCCGTCGTCTGCTCGGTGCCGTTGATGAGGGCAATGCCGTCGCGCCCCTCCATGGCGGGGAGGGGGATACCTGCCGCCTCAAGCGCCGCAGCACCGTTCATGATGGTGCCGCCTATGGCCGCCTCGCCAAGCCCAATCAAAGGGAGCGCCATGTGGGCAAGGGGAGCAAGGTCGCCGCACGCGCCCACCGAGCCATAGGAGGGGACCGTGGGCGTGACGCCATGGTTCAGCATGGCGATGAGGGCGGCAAGGGCTTCTGGCGAGACCCCTGTGAGGCCCGAGGCGAGCACGTTGGCGCGCACCGTCATCATGGCGCGCACGGTGTCTTTTGCCATGGGCGGGCCTACGCTGGCGGCATGAGATTTAAGGAGGCAGCGCTGCTGCTGGCGGTTGAGGTCGGCGGGGATCGCCTCGCCATCGAGCGCACCAAAGCCTGTGGTGAGGCCGTAGATGGGCCGTCCCTCTGCCACAAGACGGCGCAGGAACTGCCAGCTTTCCTCAACGGCCGCGGCAGCCCCCGGCGCGATGTCGATCGTGGCGCCACCCCGCGCCACCTCGCCCACAGCCTCAAGGGTGAGGCTGTTGCCGTCGAGGGTGACGCTCACAGGATGGCCGGCAGGTTGAGGCCGTTCTGGCGGGCGCTGTCCTGCGCAATGTCGTAGCCGGCGTCGGCGTGGCGCATAACGCCTGTGGCAGGGTCGTTCCACAACACCCGCTCAAGCCGGCGCGCGGCTTCAGGCGTGCCGTCGGCCACCACCACCATGCCGGCGTGCTGGGAAAAGCCCATGCCGACCCCGCCGCCATGATGCAGCGACACCCAAGTGGCGCCGGAGGCCGTGTTGAGGAGGGCGTTCAGAAGCGGCCAGTCGGAGACAGCGTCAGAGCCATCCTTCATGGCCTCTGTCTCGCGGTTCGGGGAGGCAACGGAGCCTGAATCCAGATGATCGCGTCCGATGACGATGGGGGCAGACACCTCGCCGCTTGCCACAAGTTCGTTGAAGGCGAGGCCGAGACGGTGCCTGTCGCCAAGGCCCACCCAGCAAATGCGGGCTGGCAGGCCCTGGAAGGCGATCCGCTCGCGCGCCATGTCGAGCCAGTTGTGAAGGTGTGTGTCGTGGGGCATCAGCGCCTTCACCGCCTCGTCAGTGCGGTGAATGTCGGCAGGATCGCCCGACAGCGCCACCCAGCGGAACGGGCCGACGCCCCTGCAGAAGAGCGGCCTGATGTAGGCCGGCACGAAGCCCGGAAACGCAAAGGCGTTCGCAAGCCCTTCTTCCTTGGCCACCTGGCGGATGTTGTTGCCGTAGTCGAGCGTCGGCACGCCGCGCTCGTGGAAGGCGACCATCGCGGCCACATGTTCGCGCATGGAGGCGCGTGCGGCGGCCTCCACCCTGTCGGGGTCGGTGTCGCGGGCCTCGCGCCACTCAGACAATGTCCAGCCTTTGGGGAGGTAGCCGTTGAGGGGGTCGTGGGCCGACGTCTGGTCGGTGACGATGTCGGGCGCAACGCCCCGTGCGACGAGTTCGGGGAACACGTCGGCCGCGTTGCCCACAAGGCCGACGGAGCGTGCTTCCCCTGCCGCGGTCCACGCCTCGATCAGTGCCAAGGCCTCGTCGAGGGTGTCGGCGCGCTCGTCCACATAGCGGGTGCGCAGGCGAAAATCGATCCGCGTCGGGTCGCATTCCACGGCGAGACAACAGGCCCCTGCCATCACCGCGGCAAGGGGCTGCGCGCCGCCCATCCCGCCCAGGCCTGCGGTAAGGATCCAGCGGCCCTTCAGGTCGCCGCCATAGTGCTGGCGGCCTGCCTCGGCAAAGGTCTCGTAAGTGCCCTGAACGATCCCTTGGGTGCCGATATAGATCCACGAGCCGGCCGTCATCTGACCGTACATCATGAGGCCTTTGCGATCGAGCTCGTGGAAGTGGTGCCAGTTGGCCCACTCGGGCACGAGGTTGGAATTGGCAATCAACACCCGCGGCGCATCCTGGTGGGTTCTGAACACCCCGACGGGCTTGCCTGACTGGATGAGGAGCGTTTCCTCAGGCGCCAGCTCTTTCAGCGCGGCAACGATGCGGTCGAAATCTTCGAAGGTGCGAGCGGCGCGGCCGATCCCGCCGTAGACCACAAGTTCGGCAGGGTTTTCCGCCACCTCGGGGTCGAGGTTGTTGCACAGCATTCTCAGTGCAGCCTCTGCTCCCCAGGTACGGCAGGTGCGCTCCGTCCCCCTGTCGGCGCGGATGGCGGGTCTGTTGTGTCCGAACCGCATCATGGGGTGACCTGCGTTTCAGTGGCGGTACGGGTGAGGGCTTGGGCGGCCTGATGCAGCGTTTCGGCAAGGGCATTGGCGCCGTCGTGCAGCGCGAAGGGGGGCGTTTCGTCCATATATTGGGCCTGAGCAAGTTCCAGTTGAATGGCATGGATGCGCGCCTCCGGCCGGCCGTGATGGCGCACCGTCCATCCCCCTTTGAAGCGCCCGTTGACCACCGTGTCGCCAGCCGAACGGCAGACGGCCTCCAGCGCCGCCTCGAAAGCTGGCGCACAGGTGCTGGTCCCGTCCGTCCCCACATTAAAGTGCGGCAAGACCCCGTCGAAGAGCCGCGGCACCTTTGAGCGGATGGAGTGCACGTCGAAGAGGACGGCCATGCCATGCCTTTCCTTGATCCGCGCCAACTCCCTTGCGAGCGCCTCATGATAGGGGGTGTGGAAAGCGGCGAGCCGGTCTTTGATGTCGGTGTCTGTGGGGGCCTCGCCGTCCCGCCACAAAGGGTTGCCGTCAAAGTCGGTGGTGGGAATCAGCTCCGTGGTGGCCTGGCCTGGGTAAAGGCTTTGGCCCGACGGGTCGCGGTTGGCGTCGATCACATAGCGGTGGAAGCCTGCCACGATGAGGCTCGCCGGCCCGGCAAGGCGCTGGACCAAAGCGTCAATGTGCCAGTCGGTGTCGCTCAAGACCGCGCCGGTCTCGTTCAGCCGCGCGGCAATGGCTGCGGGCACGAAGGTTGCCGCATGGGGGACGCTGACAAGGAGGGGGCTTTCCCCTTCATTGAGGGTGAAGGGCGCGCTCATGGGGCGGTGATGGCAAGGGGGCGAAGGCCGCTCGCCTTGGCAAGGGCGTGGGGGACGAGGGTTCGCGCAGCCTCGATATCGGGGGCCATCAGGCGGTCCTCCTTCAGTGGCGGGACGGTGTGCCTGATGGCCTCAAGGGCCGATTGAAGACGCGGGCTCGTTTTCAAAGGGGCGCGAAACTCCACCCCTTGGGCAGCGGCAAGGGCTTCGATGGCGATGATCCCTTCAAGATTGTCCGCCATCTTCAAAAGGCGCCGCGCGCCGTGGCAGGCCATGGAGACGTGGTCCTCCTGGTTCGCGGAGGTGGGCGTTGAATCGGTGGAGGTGGGGTTCGCCGTGTGTTTGTTCTCACTCATCAAGGCGGCGGAGGTGACTTCTGCGATCATAAGGCCCGAGTTTAACCCAGGCTTCGGCGTGAGGAAGGGCGGCAGGCCAAAGGAGAGGGCAGGGTCCACCAAAAGGGCGATTCTGCGCTGGGCAATGGCGCCGATCTCGGCAATGGCGAGCGCTGTCTGGTCCGCCGCGAATGCCACGGGCTCTGCATGGAAATTGCCGCCAGAAACAATCTCGCCTGACTGCAAGATCAAAGGGTTGTCGGTGACCGCGTTGGCCTCGATCTCCAGTGTGCCCGCCGCATGGCGCAAAAGGTCGATGCATGCGCCCACCACCTGGGGCTGACATCGCACGCAGTAAGGGTCCTGGACGCGCTCATCCCCCTCAAGGTGGCTTTCGCGGATTTCCGAGCCCGCCAGAAGGTCGGTGAGGCGCTTGGCAACGGCAATCTGCCCGCGATGGCCTCTCAGCGCGTGAAGCTCCGGCCGGAACGGATCTGGCGAGCCCATGGCCGCATCGGTGGACAAGGCGCCTGTCACAAGGCTCGCCTCGGCAGCCCTTAGGGTTTGAAACAGGCCGGCAAGGGCGAGCGCCGTCGACACCTGCGTGCCGTTGATGAGGGCAAGTCCTTCCTTCGCCGTCAGCACGATGGGGGAAAGCCCGACGCGCTTCAGCCCCGCCTCGGCAGGCATCTTGTCCCCATCCACCCACACATCACCGACGCCGATCATTGCGGCAGCCATGTGGGCAAGGGGCGCAAGATCACCCGAAGCGCCCACCGACCCTTGGGATGGGATGACGGGGAGGCAATCGCGCGACAGCATGGCGTGGATCAGCGCCAGCGTTGACCAGCGCACTCCCGATGCCCCCGACAACAGCCCCGCCACCTTCGTGCACAAGATGAGCCGCACAACGGGCGCCGACAAAGGCGGGCCGACACCTGCCGCATGGGAGAGGATGAGGTTGCGCTGAAGCGTTTCGGTGTCTTCAGCGCCGATGCGGGTGTTGGCGAGCTTGCCGAACCCTGTGTTGACGCCGTAGACGGGCGCATCGCCCTTGGCGGCTGCTTCGATCCGCGCCGCGCCAGCGTCCACATTGTCACGCGCATGTTGAGTGAGGTCAGGCACTGCCGTCTCTTCAAAGAGCGCGCGCAGTGTGTCGAGGCTGAGCCTCATCATCGCCGCACACCGCCGAAGAAGGTTGCGTGATGGGGGTTGAAGCCGATCCTGTAGGAAAGCTCGGCAGGCGCGGTTACATCCCACACGGCAATGTCGGCCCGCTTGCCCGCCTCCAGTGTGCCTGCGTCGGTGAGACCGAGGGCGCGGGCGCCTTCCCGCGTTGCCCCCGCCAGTGCCTCTTCAGGCGTCAGGCGGAAGAGTGTGGCGGCCATGTTCATGGTCAACAGGAGCGATGTGAGGGGGGAGGAGCCAGGGTTGCAGTCGGTGGCAACGGCCATTTTGACGCCCGCAGCGCGAAGGGCGGCCACATCGGGCTTTTGGTCCTGGCGAAGGGTGTAGCAGGCGCCAGGCAGTAGCACGGCGACGGTGCCTGCCGCGGCAAGGGCTTCGGCGTCCTCCTTTGTCACGTATTCAAGATGGTCGGCAGAGATCGCCTTGTGATCGGCCGCCACCTTTGTGCCACCTGCGTGGGACAGCTGCTCTGCATGGAGTTTGACAGGCAGCGACAGCCGGTCGGCATGGGCAAAGATCCTGTCCATCTGGGCGGCGGTGAAGGCGAAGGATTCGCAAAACCCGTCCACCGCATCCACAAGGCCTTCCTCTGCCGCCCGGTCGAGCCCCGGAAGGACCACCTCGTCGATGTAGCGGTCGTTGTCGGTGTACTCGGGCGGCAGGGCGTGGGCGGCAAGATAGGCGGTGAGGACACGCACGGGCCGCGCATCTTCGATGCGGCGCGCCACCCGCAACATTTTCAATTCATCGTCGATGGTGAGCCCGTAGCCTGACTTGATTTCGAGCGTCGTCACCCCCTCTGCGAGCAGGTGATCCACCCGCTTCAGGGCGCTTGTCAGCAGCGTCTCTTCGCTAGCCTCGCGGGTGGCGCGCATGGTGGACAAGATCCCGCCACCGGCCTTTTGCACCTGTTTATAGGAGGCGCCCTCAAGGCGCATCTCGAATTCACCGGCCCTGTTGCCGCCGTGAACGATGTGGGTATGGCAGTCCACAAGCCCTGGTGTGACCAGCCTGTCCCCAAAGTCGTGGTGCGGGCCTGGCGCGTCCACGGGCAGGTCCGCGGCTTTGCCGGCAAACGTGATGGCGCCGTTTTGAAACGCGACGGCGCCCTTTTGCACAAGGCCGTAGCGGCCGTCTTCCGTCATGGTGGCGACGGTGCCGCCGAAGATCACGCCGTCCATAGGTGGGGTCCGATTTGTCACGCTGATAGATGGTGCCCGTCAGTGGGACATGCACACCACCTTATTGAGACAAACGATGCGGTGGTCCGCAAGGCGGACTTCGCAGACCTCCGTTGGGGCGTAACGACCGTCCTGAACCGGACATTGGAGAGCAGAAGAAACCCGGCCTCGCAAAATGGACGGTCTTGAGTGGCCCGTACCCGGTTTTGGCTGGTTCGCCAGTTGGTGTGGCACCGGCAACTGAGAATCTCGCCGGCGCCACCGATCGCTGCGGCGTCGTCAGTCTTTATCGTTCACCGCATCGTCAAGTTGGTCCAGAAGATCGTCCGCCTTGTGGGTCGCCGCCCACTCCTGCCATTCGGCCACCGGATCAAACTCGGCTTGCTGCGGCTGATGGGTGTTCTCGACCACGTAAACACCGGGCACGAGGTACTCCCCGGCATCGAAACTAGGACGCTCGCCACTGTCGCTCAGAAACAAATCTTCCATAATGCGCTCCTAAAATAAAAGATCACGCCCGCAATATCAGGCGCAATATTCATATGTCGCAACATTACTGTTTTGCAATACGGTCAAGTGAATATAGATCAGATTACGGACCACGCCGTGATCTACATCACAGGTGCAAGAAAGTACCTCAGCGGAGTACGGAGTATCCACGCTCGAGACTCAGCTACGGACATTGTTAAAAGAGGCGGCCTTTCCAGATACGGTTTCAAGAATCGATCTGCTGGATTTGGCAGGCGAACCGTCGCCCAGGCTGGCCATCGCTCAAAAACGTTCGTTTTGCAGAAGGCTGCAATGGTCGGCTCAGCGGACGCAGCCGGCCTTCGTGGGGCGATCGGATAGAGGCCGTGTTCGGTCGCGGGCAATGAGCATCCTCAAGCGAACGTGCCTTGCCTATTCGCCGCGCATCAAAAGAGGCTCAAGACGCGGACGGCGCGCGGTCCGTGCTCGACCGGTCTTCTGCGTTCCCGATCCGCTCGAGGTTGTCGATGAGGCGTTGGAGGAGGGCGATAAGCTGCCCGGCCTCCTCGCTCGTGAAACCTTCCAGCGCATCCCGGTTGCCTTCAAACAGAACGGCGATTGCAGCGGGCAGTCGCGCCTCCGCGTCCGCCGTCAATGCGATCACACGACTGCGTCCGTCCGCAGGATCGGGCGAGCGGGTGATGATGCCGTCCCGCTCCATACGTGACAGCATCTGCGCCATCGGCGGCTGGCCGATCTTCGCGATGCGGGCAAGGTCGCGCTGGGTGCTCGTCTGCTCACCGCGAAGGGCAACGAGGACCGGCAGATAACCGACCCCAAATCCGAGCGGTTTGAGCCGGGCTTCGCTCAGACGGGCAAACCCGCGCGCCGCAACGGCAATCAGGTGTCCGGGGGTCGAAAGGACGTCTAACTCCACCGCATCCTCCATTGGCATTGGTCCCTTGCGTGCGGCTGCTCGCTAATACATATGTGCATATGTATATTGGGTGCCGTCGCATGTCTTCCATGGCGGCCGACCACACCGGTGTGATCGGCCGCTTTACCAGGAGTATCACCATGCCCCATGAGGAGGTCACCATCGCCACGCCTGACGGCGCATGTCCCGCAGGTGTTTTCACCGCCAATGACGGGGGACGCGGTGGCGAGCATCCCTGTCCCGCCATCCTCTTTTACATGGATGCGGGCGGTGTTCGGCCGGCCGTCCAGGGCATGGCAAGCCGGCTCGCGGATGCCGGTTACGTGGTTCTCCTGCCAGACTTGTTCTACCGCTATGGCCCCTACGGTCCTTTGGTCCCCGCGGAGGTGTTCGCAGGCGACCTGGCGGCCATCCTCGGACCGCTCATGGTCACAACCGGCAACGCCGTGGCCGCCTCAGACACGAGGGCTTTTCTCTCCTTCCTCGATAGGCGTGAGGATGTGCTGGGCGACAACGTCGGCGCCGTTGGCTTTTGCATGGGTGCAGGCATGGCGATCGCGGCGGCGGGCACGTATTCAGACCGAATCGCAGCGGTTGCGAGCTTCCACGGGGGCAGCCTGGCGACCGACGCGCCAGACAGCCCGCATCGTTACGCCTCGAAGCTCCAGGCTAAACTCTACATCGCAGCTGCACAGGGGGATGATCTTTATCCGCCCGCGATGGCCGAAGCGTTCAAGCGCTCCCTTTCCGAAGAGAACGTGCGCTATGTCCACAAGACCTACCCTGCTGCGCACGGGTGGATGAAACCGGATTTTCCCGTCTACGACGAAGCTGCCGCCGAGCAAGGTTGGCGTGAGATGATCGCGTTCTTCGATGAGACGCTCAAACCGCACTAGTCCAACGCGGGCGCACTTTTTTCGACCGTCCGTGCCGAGTTTCAGTCCGTCGCGGCTGGCGAGCCTCACCGCATCAGAGCCATCACCGATAGCGCCACCTGCGGCGAAGCCGTGACTGTCGCACCATTCGCGAACGGCGCCACCTCCGCCCAACACGGCCGCCCGTGCGCGGCTGTATGACGATGCGTCGATGACGGTTCGGAAGATGTTTTCGAACTCTCTCGCTTCACGAGCATGGGCCGTTGGAATGCAACGTCTGGCTCACCCGAGATATCTGGAGATCTCAACGGTTTGTGAGTGATCGACGACGCTCTCCGCACTATCTGCAATCGAAAGGTGCGGGATAAGGCAACGCCGCCTGTCGCTGGGACGTTATGGGCACGCACCGCCATGACCATGGGAGTCAGCATGAGCATTACCCTGACAATCAACGGTGCCGAAGAGACCGTCAACGCATCCCCTCAGACCCCGCTCTTGTGGGTCATCCGTGATCATCTTCGCATGACCGGGACAAAGTTCGGCTGTGGCGTTGCCCAGTGCGGGGCGTGCACCGTTTTGTGGAACGGGCAACCAACACGCAGTTGCGCATTGCCGCTCAGCGTTGCCGCCAATGGCGAAGTGACGACCATCGAAAGCCTGGATGGCGCAGAGGCGGAGGCGGTGAAGGCGGCATGGGTCGCGCTTGACGTGCCCCAATGCGGCTACTGCCAATCCGGCCAGGTGGTGGCTGCGACCGCGCTGTTGCGTGACAACAAAGCCCCAACCGATGACGACATCGATCGCGCCATGTCCGGCAACCTTTGCCGCTGCGCCACCTACGGCCGCATCCGCCAGGCCATCCACGACGCTGCCGAAACGCTGGAGGGCTGAGGCCATGAACACGATGAACCTGTCACGCCGCTCTTTCCTTGCCGGCGCCACCGGGCTCGTGGTCGGCGTTGCCCTGCCGCTCAGTGCCCGCGTTGCGGCGGCGGCCACAGGCGAAACCTTCGCGCCCAACGCCTTTGTGCGCATCTCACCCGACAACACCGTCACCGTGTTGATAAAGCATATCGAGTTCGGACAGGGCGTCTACACCGGCCTCACGACCCTGGTGGCCGAAGAAATGGATGCCGACTGGTCGCAAATGCGTGCTGAGGCAGCGCCCGCGAACGTCGAACTTTACGCCAACCTCTTCTTTGGTTTGCAAGGCACCGGCGGATCCACCGCTGTCGCCAATTCCTACCAGCAAATGCGTCGTGCCGGTGCTGCGGCTCGTGCCATGCTTGTGGACGCTGCCAGCCGGCAGTGGGGCGTTCCCGCCGAGGACATCGTCGTCGCGGGCGGCGTTCTGTCCCACGCAGCAGCCGGCCGGACCGCCACCTTCGGCGAGCTTGCCGATGCGGCCCGCGACAGCACGCCGCCGCAAGAGCCGACCCTGAAGTCGCCGTCCGAGTTCAAGCTCATCGGTACGGATGTCCCCAAGCTGGACACACCGGCCAAGTCATCCGGCAAGGCCGAATACGCCATCGACGTCTTCCGTGATGGTATGCTTGTGGTCGCCGTCGCCCATCCGCCGGCCTTCGGTGCGACGGTCGCATCGTTCAACGCTGACCCTGCCTTGGCGGTGGAGGGTGTGGTGCGCGTGGAACAAACGCCCTTCGGCATTGCGGTCTACGCCCGCGACACGCACGCAGCCTTCACCGGGCGCGGTGCTCTGGAGGTGGAGTGGGACATGTCGGCTGCAGAAACGCGGTCGGGCGAAACGCTGATGGAGGAAGCCGTCGCAGCGGCCGCCCGGCCCGCCGCGGTGGCGGAGGCCACCGGCGACGTCGAAGCCGCCCTTGCCGGCGCCACCCAAACCCACGAGGCCGTATTCCGCTTCCCGCTTCTGGCACACGCAGCCATGGAGCCGCTGGACGCCGTGATCGAACTCAAGGATGGCAGCGCGGACGTTTGGACCGGCTCCCAGCTCCAGTCCGGTGACCATCGAACAGTGGCAAGCATCCTCGGCCTCGACATGGGCGCGGTGAAAATCCACACGATGATCACTGGCGGCAGCTTTGGTCGACGCGCCCAGCCCAGCAGCTCGATGGTGGCCGAGGCGGCGGAGATCGCAAAGGCAGCCGGTCCCGGCGCCTACAAAATGCAGTTCACCCGCGAAGACGACATGCGGGGCGGTTACTATCGGCCCATCACCGTGCATCACATGCGCGGCGGGTTGGATGGGGACGGCAACATCGTTGCCTGGGCCAACACCATCGCCAACCAATCCATCATCGCAGGCAGTGCGTTTGAAGCGCTGATCGAAGATGGCATCGACATGACGTCCATCGAAGGCTCTACGAAGATGCCCTATGCATGGCCGGCGCACCGGGTGTCGTGGGCGCAAGTGCACAGCGGCGTGCCTGTGTTGTGGTGGCGAGCTGTGGGCCACACCCATACCGCCTACGCGACGGAGGTATTCCTGGACGAACTTTTCGCCATGGGCGGAAAGGATCCGGTGGAAGGCCGCCTCTCGCTTCTGAAGAGCGAAGCCGGACGAGATCGCGGCGTTCTGGAAGAGGTTGTGCGCATGGCGGATTGGCAAGGCCCGACCGCGAACGGCAAGGCCTACGGCGTGGCGCTGCACGAGAGTTTCAACACCTACGTTGCGATGGTTGCAGAGGTATCGGAAGCGGACGGCATGCCGCGGGTCAACAAGGTTTGGGCGGCGGTGGACTGCGGCGTCGCGCTCAATCCCAATGTGATCCGCGCCCAGGTGGAGGGCGGCATTGGTTTTGGCCTCAGCGCTGCGCTGCGCGAGGAGCTCACCCTGGAAGAGGGCGGCCGCATCGCTGAGGGTAACTACAACACGTACCAACCGCTGCGCATCAACGAGATGCCGAGTGTCGAGGTGTCGATCATCAGAAGCGCCGAAGCACCGACGGGTATTGGCGAGCCAGGGCTTCCCCCCATCGCGCCGGCTGTTGGCAACGCCTGGCGCGCCCTTACGGGAGAGACGGTCCACCGTTTGCCGTTCTCCCGCGGGCGGCAAGGACGCGCTTAACGGCCACTAGAGCGGTTTCGGTTGGAATGGCATCATGACGAAAAAGACGAAACCGCTTAAGAGTCTGAATCTGGGGCGATTTCTCTTCGACCGAATGATTCCATTCGGTCGGAAAGCGCCCGAGAGCGGTTTGCGGTCAGATGGAGACATCAGATCTCAAGAAAGCCGCTCTATTTTAAAGGAGTAGAGCATCTGATCTGCGTCCGTATGGACGCAGGATGCTCTAGGCGTCGCCTGCCCGCGGGACCGTCGCGGGCAGGTTTCGACCTGCACACCGACGCGTGCAGTGTCCTCTTCTTTGTCTCCGGGGCGTTCGCGTGCGGGTGGGGACGTATCGGCCTCGGCTGCGTCGCCATCGTGGACGACACACGACCCACCGGGATTGTGGACCCGTCGCGTTTGCCTGAGAGGTCAACGCGTCCCTGGAAGGACGGACCTTACGTCGTGTGCCCTTGATGTGGGTCTTGGCGTACTTCGATCAGCCGTAGCGCTGAAAAAACTGGCGGAGTATGGTCGGTGGGGTCGAGGCGTCGGCCGCCAGGGCCTGTGCTGTCAGTCTTTCGGCATCTTCTGGCGGAAAGTAGCCGCGGTCTCGATAAGCCTTGATGCGCTGGGCGAACACGTCGCCGTCGGCCTCTGGATGAAACTGCGTCGCGTAGACGTTTTGGCCGTGCCGGATCATCTGAAAATGGCAGCTTTGCGAGGCGATGAGATGGACGCAGCCCTCAGGCAGCTCCTGCGTCGCCTCCTTGTGACCGACGAGCGCGGTGAAGCGGTCCGGGATGTCCTGAAGGAGCGGGTCGTTGCGGCCGGCATCCGTCAGCTCGACCTCGACCGGTCCGACGGTTTCGCTCCAGCGGCGTTTGGAGACTTCGGCGCCCAGGTGATGGGCCAGGATCGAGATGCCGTAGCAGCACCCCATGAACGGGATGTCGCCAGCGACCACCTCCGGCATGATCGACAGGATCGCCGCCTCCGCGCGGGCCTCAGCACTTGGCTTCGTGCCCGCGGCATCGCTCACGCAGCCGGGGCCGCCGCCGACGACGATCCCTGCGTAGTCGTCAAGCGAGAGGTCTGTTGGCAGCGGGTCGCGCTCCACCTGAATGCGGTGGGTCCGGCTCGGTTCGATGCCGCCCTTTTCGATGATGGCCGCGTATTCGCCGTCAGCAACGTCATCTTCGGGGCGGAGTTGAAGGATTAGAAAAGGGCGCATCGGAAGGGGTTAATGGAGAATGCGCAGCGACGGAAGAGGGCGGATGGGTCCACACAATTAGGGCCCATTGCATCAGAACCGCATCGCCACGCGACCGCTGGCAAACCTTCGAAGATTCTTCTTGCGCACCGGACGCGCCGTGAGCTGCAAGCGCGTGCGTCTCCACAGCGCGCCGATGCGGCATCACCCTTACGCACCCGGGGCTCGTTGCGGTTGCGGAGCTGGCGGCGTCCTCAAGCTTGCCAGCGTCAGCCCGTAGATGCAGCCGACCACGACCACCAGGGCGCCGATTTGGTAAGGTTCTATCGTTTGCCCGAGAAAGAAAATCGCGAGCACCATCGTGAGCGCTGGCCAAGGTGTGGTGATCGAACTTGCAAGCGAAACGTTGATGTGCCGGACCGCATAGAACCACACGATCAATTCCAGAAAGTAAACCAGGCCCATTAATGCCGAAATCGTCTGAAAGATCGCCCTCACACCTTGCTCGATGCCCATCGGCGACGCGACCGCAAGAACGGCGAGGAGAAACAGTGTCGAGACCAAGACCCGAAAAAATGTCACCTGAGCCGGGGTGATGGGGGTACGTCCGAGCTCTTCCTTGATGATCACGTGGGCAATGCTCCACAAGAACGGCACGCCGAGCGAGACCACGAACCAGGGGGACAGGCCCGACATCTGGAAGGTTCCGCCGGTCCCCAGATAGTAGAGCGCAGCGATCAGCAACGCGGTGAGCGCCAGTTCGAGGGCCGACTTACGACGCTTGAGGAATACGCTCTCCCAGAGGATGGCAAAGAGCGGGTAGGCCTGGATGGCGATCGCCGCGTTGGCCGCCCCCGCCTTCTCCACGCTTAGAACGTAAAGATAGGTCGATAAGCCGAACAGAGCCCCTGTGAAAAGGGCGACAGCGATCAGCCGCCCGCGCTCGCGGCGCGACAGGTCGACTTCGAAGATTCCTCGCGTCCCGTTTCGCAGCTCAAGGCCGAATACAGGCAGAGCGAACACCACCTGCCAGACCGATAATGCGAAGGCAAACGCAAGCGCACCAGTCTCCGCGGAACGCAACTGCGTGATGATCGGCATCATGCCGAGAAGGGTCAGGCTCACCAGCGACAGCCAGACGCCTCTTCGAACGGAGGGGGCAAAGGATGCCATGGCGACGTCCCACGATTGCGTTGACTGCTTCCAGAATTGAGTACAGAGTCAGGCGATGCAATCGAAACATTGATCTGATGGCAATTTGGGTGCCGGACCTTACCGGCCGTCGCGGCCCAAAGTATCTCCAGATCGTGGAGGTATTGGCCGAAGACATCGTATCGGGCCGGCTGACGCCCGGCGAAAAGCTACCGCCCCACCGGGAGCTTGCCTATCAGCTCGGCCTTTCACCGCACACGGCAAGCCGCGCCTATGCGGAAGCGGTCCGACGCGCGCTGATCCGCGGTGAGGTCGGCCGTGGATCCTTTGTTCGCGCGGCCGATCCGGCCGTGCATGTGGGCGAGTGGAGCGGTCTGCGTCGCGAGGTGACTGGGCCCATTGATCTGTCGCGCAATCTACCGTTTCCAGGGTTCGCCGAACCCCATATTAGACGTGTCCTCGGTGAGATTTCGGCTGGCAACGGTGTTGGCGCACTGCTTGACTATCAGACCGACGGCGACCTCGCCCATCACAGTGATGCGGCGATCGCTTGGCTCGATCGTTGCGGCATCAAGGCTGAGGTCGATCAGGTCGTGACGACGATGGGTGCCCAGCACGGTGTGCTTTGCACTTTGATCGCTCTTCTGCGCCCAGGCGACCTCTTACTGACAGAAGAGCTGACCTACGCGCCCGTTCGTGCAATGGCGGAAAGGCTCGGTCTGCACGTGGCGTCGGTCGCCATGGATGCAGACGGGACAGTGCCTGACGCTTTCGCTGAGCTTTGCCTTCAAGCAAAGCCGAAGGCCTTTTATTTGATACCGACGCTCCACGTGCCGACCACGGTGACGCTTTCGGATGCGCGTCGCCAGGCCATTGCACAGATCGCGCAGCGGCACGACGTGATGCTCATCGAAGACGACGTCTTCGGTCTTCTCAAGGCGGATCGTCCGGCGCCTCTCGCCACATGGGCGCCGGAGCACACAGTCTACGTCACCAGCCTCTCCAAGGTTGTCGCGCCCGGATTGAGGGTCGGTTTTCTCCGCGCGCCCGCACAGATCGCCCCCGCGCTGCAACACGCTCTCAATTTGAGCATTTGGATGGCACCGCCAATGACCTTGGAGGTTGCCGCCAGAGTGATCCGAGAGGGACACGCTGAGTGGCTCACAACGCAGCAGCGGGAGGCGGCGGAGCGACGGCAGTCTCTGGCGCGAACTGTGCTGGCACAGGTCGACTTTGTCGCCGACCCTCAAGGGTTGCATCTATGGATGCCCCTCCCGGCTGATTGGAAAGCAGACGCCTTTCGGGCGCAGTGTGCCAAGTCTGGCGTTCTTGTGAGCGAGGGAGGCACGTTCGCGGCCGATGCCAACAATGCGCCCGAGGCGATCCGTGTGTGTCTCAGCCATGAAGCCTCCGACATCCGGCTCGAACAGGGTCTGCGTACAATCGCAAAACGCCTGCGTCTTCCTCCCAGCGTATCGGCCATGGAGATCTAAATGCCGCGGTCGCGGTGCCGTTTCTTAGGCAACAAGTTAGAGCGAAGATGACTGAGCACACTGAAGTACTGCTGAGCGGATCTTCTGTTCGACCCGAGGACTGCCGGAACCGGGTTCAAGGCACGCGTTGCCAATCACCTCATGAATGACCGCGCCGCGGGCGAAGCGGGCCTTAGCCTCGAAGGAAGCCGATGACCGTTATCGGGATCGCCGCGGCATTGAGCTTTGGGTCGGCATAGGCTTTCGTGGATCCAGTCCGTGGCGACGACCTACAAGCTCGCCCACCGGCAGCTGCGAAAGGCGCCCCGAACGATGACCGATCTCTATTTGACAATCGCCGACCAGCCTGACGATGTCTTGCAGGCAATCGCATCATCGATGGACGATCGGATTAACGATCCCAACATGCGCGCCATCTGCGCCGACTACATGCGTGGTCTTCCGAAGCCGGGTAGGCGCGTTCTGGAAGTCGGGTGCGGCAACGGTGCCAGCACGGAGCTTCTGCTGGAAGCTCTTCGTCCCGCGGAGTTGTTGGCGATTGATCCTTCCCAAGGCTTGATAGAACGTGCCCGAAATAGACTCCGTGACCAAAGCCAAGTGCGCTTCGAACTTGGCGACGCCGTCGAGACAGGACAGGAAGACGCGTGCTTCGACATAGTCGTCGCACACACTGTGTATTCTCATCTCCCGAACCCCAAAGACGCGCTGAAGGCGGCCTTTCGTGTCCTTAAACCAGGTGGGATGCTCGCGGTCTTTGATGGCGACTACGCAACGAACACCGTAGCGTTGTTCGATGGGGATCCACTACAGGCTGCAATGGAAACAACGCAGCGCAATCTGATACACGATCTATACATCATGCGGAGATTGCCGCGTTTGATGACAGAAGTTGGCTTTACAACGCTGCTGACAAAAGCGCATGGCTTCGTGCAGACTACGACCGCAGACTACATGCTTTCATTGTTAGCGCGGGGGGCGCAAGCAGGATACCGAGCGGGAGAATACGGTGAGCATTTGGCGGATGCCTTTCAGGCTGAAGCAAACCGCCGAGCCAGCGAGGGGTCGTTCTATGGGGCGATTTTGTTCGTGAGCACAGTAGCAAGAAAGCCGCTGCCACCCACCACCGCTTGATCGCCGCAACGAAAGTCCACATTCGCACTGGTCTCATAATTCGTCCGCAGAGGGCTCTCACCCGCCAGTCGCACCATCTCGCCATAACATCTAAACCCTAACCTCCCGCCCCTGGCGCAGAGGAGCTTGATATGAAGATCGTGGCAGGCGAAGCGCTGACGGATACGGGCTGGCGCTGCAACGTTGCCGTCACCGTCCAAGGCGCCACCATCACCGCGGTCGAGGACGCCGACGGAACGCGCACAGACGTCGACCTCCTCCTTCCCGCGCCCGCCAACCTTCACAGCCATGCCTTTCAGCGGGCAATGGCGGGGCTGGCGGAAGGCCATGGCGGGGAGAGGGACGACTTCTGGTCCTGGCGGGAGGTGATGTACACCTTCCTCCAATCTCTCACTCCCGAGGATGTGGCCGTCCTTGCCGCAGGGGTTCAGATGGAAACGCTGGAGGCAGGCTTTGCCAGCATCGGCGAGTTCCACTACGTCCACAATCAACCGGGCGGCACGCCCTATGACGACCCGGCGGAGATGTCCGCAGCTATCGCAAAGGCGGCCGCCGAAACGCGGGTCGGCCTGACGCTCCTGCCAGTCCTTTACATGACGGGTGGGATGGATGGGCGGCCCCTTGAGGGCGGTCAGCGTCGCTTTGGTGCCGACCTCGACCACTTTGCCGCCATCCACGAAGGCGCCGTGAAGGCGGTGGCGACTTTGGCGGACGACTGCCATGTGGGGGTCGCCCCGCATTCCCTGCGCGCCGTTCCGGCAGAGGCGTTCGCAGCGCTTTCGGCCTATGCCGGCCCTTTCCACATTCATGTGGCAGAACAGACCGCCGAGGTGGAGGCGGTGACGGCGGCCACAGGCGCGCCCCCTGTCGCGCGGCTCATGCAAATTGCTGAGGTGGATGACCGTTGGACGCTGATCCACGCCACCCACGCCACCGCCGAAGAGCTTGGCGCTGCCGCGCGCAAAGGCGCCGTGGCTGGCCTTTGCCCAGTGACGGAGAGCAATCTTGGCGATGGCATTGTGGATGCACCGGCAATCGTGTCCGCAGGCGGCGCCTTCGGTGTCGGCTCCGACAGCAATGTGCGCATCAGCCTGGTGGAGGAGCTTCGCACCCTCGACTACAGCCAGCGGCTGGCGCTGAGACGTCGCAACCCGCTTGCAACGCCTGCCCACTCCTCAGGCCGCGTGCTTTGGGAGGGGGTGGCGCGGGGCGGCGCGCGGTCTCTGGGGCGCGGCAGCGGGACCATTGCCAAGGGGGCGCTTGCCGATCTTGTGGCCATCGATGGCAGCGACCCCCACCTTTCAGGCCTTGCCGGCGACAGGCGTCTTGATGCCTTCATCTTCGCAGGCGACCGTGGGGCGGTACGTCATGTGTGGAGCGCAGGCCGCCATGTGGTGAAGGACGGGGTGCATGTGGCCCGCGAGACCATCGCGCCGGCCTTTCACGAGCGGCTTGCGCGCATGAGGTCGCTGATTTGAGGAGAAGATGGCACGCCCTAGGGGAATCGAACCCCTCTTTCCAGATTGAAAATCTGGCGTCCTAACCGATAGACGAAGGGCGCAGCCGGCGCTTGCGCGCACCGGCGTTATAGGCAGGCATCCCTGCGGAGACAAGGGTGGGCGCGATGGGACATTTATGGATTTAGCCACAAAGTTAGCAGCGGGGGATTCAGCGCTCGGCGATGGCATCACCCTTGAGGGTGTCACCAAGCGTTTCGGGCAGACGGCTGCTGTGGACCGCGTCTCCTTTGCCATGGCGCAAGGGGAGTTTTTTGTGGTGCTGGGGCCCTCTGGGTGCGGCAAAAGCACCCTCCTGCGCCTGGTCGCCGGCCTTGAGGTGCCCGATGAAGGCACCGTGCGGCTCGGCGACGCGGTGGTGGCGGGCAGGGACACTTTCGTCCCGCCTGAGCGGCGCAGCGTTGCCGTCGTGTTTCAGTCCTACGCCCTTTGGCCGCACATGAGTGTTGCCAAAAACGTCTCCTTTCCTGTGGAAGCTGCGGGCCTGAACCGGTCGGAGGCAAAAAGCGTCGTTGAGGAGGCGCTTCGGGCGGTGGCGCTGGAGCCCTTCGCCGCGCGGCGGCCGGCGGCTCTGTCAGGCGGTCAGCAGCAAAGGGTCGCCCTTGCCAGGTGCCTCGCCTCCCGCGCGAACACAGTGTTGATGGACGAGCCGCTCGCCAATCTCGACCCCCATTTGCGCTCTACCATGGAGCATGAGTTGAAGCGCTTTCACGACGCATCCGGCGCGACAACGCTCTACATCACCCACGACCAGCGCGAGGCGATGGCGCTGGCCACAAAGATCGCCGTCATGCAGGAGGGTCGGTTCCTTCAGGTGGATGCCCCCGGCGCCATCTACGAGCGACCTGCCAGCGAGGGGGTGGCCCGCTTTATCGGCCGCGGCGCGGTTCTGCCGGCGACCGTGGACGCTGTGGAGGGTGCCACCTGCCGTACCGTTGTCGGTGGCCAAACGGTCGAGGCGGCCTGCCTGCCGGGCACCCCGCCGGGCGCTGCGAAGCTCTTCGTGCGGCCCCGTTATGTGCAACTTGGGAAGGGGACGCTTAAGGGCCGCGCACTGTCTGCCACCTACCGCGGCGGCGTGTTTGAAGTGGTGCTGGAGGTCGATGGCATCGGCACCCTTGCCGCCGAGACGAACGAGCGCCCGCCTCAGGGAGAGATCGGCGCTACGCTGTCTGGCGGCTGGATCCTGCCTCGATAGTGGCGACCCTCGTTCAGCGCTCCGAAGCTGAGTCGCGCCAAGGGACGACACCTGGCGGAAGACGGCGGCCCATCACATCCAGAAGCAGCATCAGGACGATGGTGGCAGCGACCGTTACGGCGGACATGGCGGCCGCAAGGGTGGTGTAGCCGCCATCCTCGTAGTTGAAGATGGTGGTGCCGATGGTCTCGTTGCCTGGCGACCACAACAGCGTGGACACGGTGATCTCGTTGTAGGCGGTGAGGAACACCAGGATGGCGCCTGAGGCGGCGGCGGGGGCGACCATCGGCCCGGCAATCTTGATCATCCGCCGCCAGTAGGAGGCGCCTGCGACCCTTGCTGCATCATCGAGCGCTGGGTCCACCTGGCCGAACGCTGCCACCACAGGCTTCAGCGCGATGGACAAGAACGCCGTCAGATAGGCGAGCGCAATGATGGTGAGCGTGTTGTAGAGCGACACGCCCGCCAAAGGCAGCGGCCTGATGAAGGCGACGATGAAGGCAATCGACAGCACAATGCCTGGGATGGCGTAGGTCACATCCCCCAGCACCATCATGGTGCGCCCCACCGTGCGGCCTGCCCCTGTGCCCCTGTTCAGGATCTGTGCAATGAGGATGGAGAGGAACGCCAGCGCCAGCGCCGCCAGCCCCGCAGCAAGGGTGGAGTTGGTGAAGGCCCGCAGCGTCACCGCCTGGCGCAGCAAGATCTCGCCGAAATTGGCAAAGGTCAGCGTGTCAAGGTTGAGGGGGAGGCCGTAGGTCTTCACCAGCGCCGTCGCCAGGAGAGAGGCGAGCGGCAGGACGAGGACGGCTGCGATGAACGCCCACAGCGCCAGCTCCACAAGCGGGCGTGCGCGGGCAAGGCGAATGGCAAGCGGCGGGCGCGGCGGGCCGATCAGCGCGGTGCGGCCAAGGCGCTGCAAGAGCATCAGAACAATCACCGCCACCACGGCTAGGATGGCCATGATCATCGCAATCACTGCGACGTTGGTGAGCATCCCGACCCCGAAACTTGCCATGCGCTGCCAGATGAGAACCGGGAGCGTCGTGTAGCGCGCAGGCATTCCAAGGAGGGCAGGGATGCCGAAATTGCCAAGCGCCGACACGAAGGCAAGGGCAAACGCTGCCACCAAGGCAGGCGCCAACAAAGGCAGCACCACGCGGCCGAGGACGCGCACCGTGCCGGCCCCGCAAATGCGCGCCGCATCCGACAACTCGCGCGGCTGTGCCCGCAAGGCCGCCCGCACCACAAGGAAGACCAGGGGCGAGTGCTGCAAGGTGAGAAGCAAGATCACCCCCTCGCGCGAATAAAGCGGGTGGGTGCTGCCGACTTCCGGGGCGATGCCGAGGGTGCGCAGGAGAGGACTTGAGGGGCCGAGCGCCTGGATCCACGAGATCGCCGTCACATGGGGCGGGATCATCATGGGAAGGAGGATGAGGAAGATCAAAAGCCCCTTCGCCCGCACGTCCGTCAGGCCGATCACAAGGGCAAGGGCCGTTCCCACAAGGGTGGCGAAGACGGCCGACCAAAGGCTTGAATCAAGGCTGTTGAAGAGTGCGCGCTGGGTGGAGCGGCTTGCAATGGCCTCTGAGAGGGGACCCACATCGAGGCTGCCCGAGGGGGCGAGCCCTACGGCAAAAAGGTGCCAAAGCGGCAACGCAAACAGCGCCGCCGCCACGGCAAGGACGGCGGCGAGAACGCTTGCCTCGCCGCCCAGTCTTGGCAGTGAACGGGCGATGTCAGCCGCCGCAGATGTCAGCCGCCCAGACCGTTAGCCGCCGAAAATGTCTTGGAACTTCATCTTCATGGCGTTGGAGTCTTCAAGCGCCTTGGCAGGGTCGAAGGACATCAGCTTGATCTGATCGCGCGGGGGAAAACCCTTCGGCGGGGTGATGTCGGGGTGTGCCGGGAGGTAGCCCTGGTCGGCGGCAAGCTGCTGGCCTTCCGGGGACAGTAGGAAGTCCACGAACGCCTTGGCAGCCTCAGGGTTTTTGGCGGTGGAGAGGATCGCAACCGGCTCCGTCACGTAAGAGACGCCCTCTTCGGGGAAGACGAAGTCCACAGGCGCGCCGTCTTCGCGGTTGCGGATCGCCAGGAAGTCCACGACGAAGCCATAGACCTTCTCCCCGCCCGCAACGGCGCGGTAGACGCCACCGTTGCCGCCTTGGGCGAGGGTCCCTTGCTCGGCAAGGCCTTCATAGAATTGCCAGCCGAGGGCGGGGTCTTCGGTCAGCGTTGCCATCGTGATTGTGGCGGCCCCCGAGGTCAGCGGCGAGGGGATGGCGATCTTGTCCTTCGCATCGGCCGTCAGAAGGTCCTTGTAGGACGTCGGCTTCATGGAGGCTGCGGTGTTGTAGACGATGCCGGTGGTGATGAGCTTGGTGGAGAAGTAATGCTTCTGAGGGTCCATCAGGCCTTCAGGATAGGCGCTGGTGTCGGCATCGGGGTGGGGCATCAGCCGGCCGGCCTGCTCGAGCCCTTCCATGGTCACCGTGTCGGCAATCAGGAGGACGTCGGGCTGAGGGGAATCGGCAGCAAACTCACCTTCCAGCTTAGCCATCACCTTGGTGGTACCGTCACGGAAGAACTCCACCTCCACGTCCGGGTGAGCCTTCATGAAGGCGTCGATGGTCTGCTGCGCGTCGGCATTGGGCTGGGATGTGTAAAGCATCAGCTTGCCGGAGGGCTCGGCAAAGGCGGTGCTTGCAGCAAGCGTCGCCGCTGCGATCCAGATTAGGCGCATGAGAACTCCTCACGTTCTTTGGTTTTGCCACCTTCTCACAGCCCCATGTGACACAAGGATGACAACCGGCAGACGGCACCGACGCGCGTGAGAGCCGGCCGCCTCAGGCGAGGATGGAAGGCTTCAGCGTCTCGATCAGCCGCCTGAAGAGCGCAACCCGCGGCGCAAAGGTGGAATAGTAGAAGTGCTCATGAAGGGTGTGGGCGCCGCTTCCCTCAGGCCCAAGCCCGTCGAGAACGGGGATCTTGCTCGCAATGAGGCTGCCGTCGCTGCCACCGCCTGTGGAGGTGTCCGCGAGGGGTTGGCCGAGATCGCGCGCGACCGCCTCGGCGTGGCGGTACAACGTGTCGATGGGGCCTTCACGACGGTAGGGCGGACGGTTGATTTCGCCTGTCACCGTCACGCTCACATCCTTGCCGATGGGGGTGATGGCGCGCAGCTTGGCGTCGATCATCGTGGCAAGCTCGGCAGTTTCAACCCGTGCATCGATGCGCGCGTGGCAAAACTCGGGGACGGTGTTGTCCACCGTTCCGCCATGGATGCGGCCCACATTGAGGGTGAGGCCGGCGTCATAGTCAGTCATTGCTTCAATGGCGAGGACTTGGCGGGCCATCTCGGCAATGGCGCTGCGCCCCTCGGCATGGCGTACGCCCGCGTGGGCTGCACGGCCCTGAACGGTGATGCCATAGCGCCCCACACCGCGCCGTCCCGTCACCACCTTGCCGCCGTCGCGCCCCGCCTCTGTGACAAGGGCGAAGTGCGCATCGTTTGCCGCCGCCTCGATCAACCCGCGCGAGGTGGCGCTGCCTGTCTCCTCGTCCGCGGTCAGAAGAAGGCGCACGGGAAGCGGCGGGATCTGGCCTGAGGCGACGATTTCGCGAAGGGCCGTCAACGCCATGAAGACGCCGCTCTTCATGTCGCATGAGCCGGGCCCATAAACCCTGTCGCCGTCCACCTTAAAGGGGAGCGTTTCAAGGGTGCCGAGGGGGTGCACGGTGTCCAGGTGACACAGGATCAGGATGCCCTTGCCATCGCCCCAAGGCATGGTGACGGACAGGTGGTCGCCCGCGCCGTTGCGCCCTTCATGACGGGTGATGCCCGCGCCCAGCGCACGGAAGGCGTCGCCGGCAATCCCCATCATGGTGTTCACGGCAGCCGGCTCGCTGGTGGGGCTTTCCGTTTCGATCCAGGTTTTCAGCTCGGCAAGCGTTGCATCCATGGGCGTCTCGGGTGTTTGGGGGAGCGGACAGGCTTTGCCGCGGGACTCCGCTTAGCAGGGCAGAGGGTTCGACGCCAAGCGCTGGGGCGGGCGACAGGGTTGCGCAAAGGGCGGGCATGTTGACGAAACGGTCCGTCGTCGCTAAATGCGCACCTTCTGCTTAGCAGATGAGCCACGCACCTGTGGGCCGGGCGGTTGCTTGCCGCCGCGGCCCTGTCGGCGTCCGAACGGGCGCAGAGGAGGGGCGTCACAGCCGGGTTTTCCGGTACTCGCGCGGTCGGATTGTCCACCGCGCCAAGGATGACGTGATGACGAAGCGACACAGTCAAAAGTACAAGATCGACCGCCGGATGGGCGAAAACATCTGGGGTCGCCCAAAAAGTCCCATCAACAAGCGCGAATACGGCCCTGGCCAGCACGGTCAGCGCCGCAAAGGCAAGATGAGCGACTTCGGCCTTCAGCTGCGCGCCAAGCAGAAGCTGAAAGGCTATTACGGCTCCATCTCCGAAAAACAGTTCCGCGGCATTTACGACGAAGCGGTCCGCCGTCGCGGCGATACGTCGGAGAACCTCATCGGCCTGTTGGAAAGCCGTTTGGACGCGCTCATCTACCGCGCCAAATTCGTACCGACGGTGTTTGCCGCCCGCCAGTTCGTCAGCCACGGCCACATCTTGGTGAACGGCAAGCGCGTCAACATTCCCAGCTACCGTTGCAAGCCTGACGATGTGATCGAGGTGCGCGAGAAGTCCAAGAACCTTCTGATGGTGCTGGAATCCATCGGCCTTGCCGAGCGTGATGTGCCCGAATACGTGGAAGCGGACCATCAGAAGATGACCGCCCGCTACGTGCGACTGCCAACCATTGGTGACGTCCCCTATGCGGCCACCATGGAACCCAACCTCGTCATCGAGTTCTACTCCCGCTAACATTGCCCTTCAAAGTGCGCCCTACCGTTGCAGGTGGGGCGCCTCATTAGGGAGATGGACTATGTTGAGACTGGCTCTGGCGTTGGCTTTGGGCATTGGTTTGGCAGCCCCCGCCACCATGGCAACGGCCGCCACGGAAGCGGAGTGCAAGGCGGCCATTGCCGACCTTGAGGACAAAATGTCCCGCAACCCCGCCTTGGAAGACAACGAAGGCAAAGCCCAGGAAGCGGAAAGCGTCCTTGCCCAAGCCGGTGAAGCCGGCCTCCAGGGCGACCACGCCAAATGCATGGAACTGGTCGAGGAAGCCCAGGGCATCACAGGCCTTCGCTAGATGCGTTTTGGCTCAGACCGTACTGCCTGAGCCGAATAAACCGCCTCTCAATCAACGGACGAGAGCATCTGGTCTGGACTTGAAAAGTCCAAGGATTGAGCCGCACGGCTGGCCGTTGGGGACGTTGCCCATGGCCCGCCGAGCAAACCAAATGGGGCGGTGAACACGCCGCGGACGACCGACCATATTGCGGTGAAGCCGCCCTTGGCCTTAATTGGCTGGCAAATGCGCCAGCAACAGGCTTCGGCCGTGCGCTTGCGCGCCAAGCCTACGGGACATCCGGCATGAACGAACACGTTCGCGAAGCGGTCGCGGCCAAGCTCATCAAAGGCGCGGTGGACGATTGGGAAGTGGTGATCGGCATGGAAATCCATGCCCAGGTCCAGTCCAACGCCAAGCTGTTCTCGGGCGCCTCCACAGCGTTCGGCGGCGAGCCCAACGACCATGTGAGCCTCGTGGATGCGGCAATGCCAGGTATGCTCCCCGTCATCAACGAGGCGTGCGTTGAGCAGGCCGTGCGCACGGGGCTTGGACTGAAGGCTGAGATTCACCTCGTCTCGCGCTTTGACAGAAAGAACTATTTCTACCCCGACCTCCCCCAGGGCTATCAGATCTCCCAGTATCAGCACCCCATCGTGGGGGAGGGCGAGGTGATCGTCGACATGCTGGATGGTGAGCGCATCATCGTCGGCATCGAGCGGCTTCACCTTGAGCAGGACGCCGGCAAGTCCCTGCACGACCAGCATCCAACCAAGAGCTTCGTGGACCTCAACCGCTCCGGCGTCGCGCTAATGGAGATTGTGTCGAAGCCCGACCTTCGCTCCTCCGACGAGGCCAAGGCGTATCTGACCAAGATGCGCACGATCCTGCGGTATCTGGGCACGTCAGATGCGGATATGGACAAGGGCAACCTGCGCGCTGACGTGAATGTGTCGGTCCGCCGGCCTGGCGAGCCGCTGGGGACCCGCTGCGAGATCAAGAACGTCAACTCCATCCGCTTTGCCGGCCAGGCCATTGAGTATGAGGCGCGCAGGCAGATCGGCATTTTGGAGGACGGCGGGAGCATCCACCAGGAAACGCGCCTGTTCGACGCCAAAACCGGCGAAACGCGCTCCATGCGCTCTAAGGAAGAGGCGCACGACTACCGCTACTTCCCCGACCCCGACCTTTTGCCCCTGGTGCTCGATGCGCACTGGGTGGAGACCATTCGCGCCAGCCTGCCTGAGCTGCCTGATGAAAAGCGCGCCCGCTACGTGGATCAGCTTGGCCTGACCCCTTACGACGCAGGCGTCCTCGTCGCCGATGCCGCCGCCGCCGACTATTTTGAGAAGGTGGCCGAGGGACGCGATGCAAAGGCGGCTGCCAACTGGGTCAACAATGAGCTGTTCGGCCGCCTCAACAAGGAAGGCCTGACCATCGAGAACAGCCCCGTTTCGGCAGAGCAACTGGGCGGGATTTTGGATCTTCTCGCCGGCAAGGTGATCTCCGGCAAGATCGCCAAGGACGTTTTCGAGATCGTCTGGGCTGACGGTGGCGACCCTTCAGCCATTGTCGAAGAGCGTGGGCTGAAGCAGGTCACCGACACCGGCGCCATCGAAAAGGCCGTCGATGAAGTGATGGCAGCCAACCCCGACAAGGTGGAACAGGCCAAGGCCAAGCCCAATCTTGCAGGCTGGTTTGTCGGTCAGGTGATGAAGGCGACCGGCGGCAAGGCCAACCCCCAGGCCGTTCAGGCCATCGTGCGCCAAAAGCTCGGCGTCGAAGACGCCTCCTAGAGGCTCAGCTTCAAAGACGTCGTCTGGCCGAGTGGACGACACTCTCGCGCAGATCCCTGGAGCATCCGTTCGGAGGCTGAGTCCGTGAAGGATGTCTTGATCACTGCCGTGCAGGGAAACGGCGCCGTTTCTTGGTCAAACGGCGCCGTGGAGCGTCACTTCAGACGGTCAGGAATGTCAACGCCCGCTTCTTCATAGTAGCGGAGCGCGCCGGGGTGCAGCTTTAAAGGCAGGCCGCCCGTTGCCGTCTCAAGGCTCATCGCGTTGGTGGCCGGGTGGATCGCCTGCAGGAAGGGCAGATTTTCGTAGATGGTCTTGGTGATGAGGTAGACCGTTTCCTCAGGCACCGAAGCGTCCACCGCAAGGAAGTTCGGCTGCGCGATGGTCTGAATGTCCTCATCCACACCAGGGTACATGCCTGCGGGGATGGTATAGCGTGTCCAAAGGCTGTCGAAGCTGCCGTTGGCTTCCTTCATCTGCTCGTCGGTGAAGGACAGGAGCGAAATCTCATCGCCCATGTTGGCAAAGGCGGAGGACACCGCCGAAACAGGCGGACCGGCGGGGGTGGACATGGCCTCGATGGAGCCGTTCTGGAGCGCATCGGCAGACGGACCATAGCCCATGTAGGCAAGGTCGAAGTCCTCATCCATGGTGTAGCCGAGGTTGCCCAGGATGGTGTCGTTGGAGCCGATGGTGCCTGAGTTCTGGCGACCCATGGAAACGGTCTTGCCTTCAAGCCCCTTGATGTCGGTGATGGTGCCTGAGTCCACATAGTCCGACTTGACGACGAAGTGCTCCACGTTCGGCCACAGCATGGAAATGGAGCGAAGGTTTTCTTGCGGGCCCTGCTCGGCAAGTGGGCCTGTGCCCTGTGCCGCGTACGCCCCGAAGAGGCCCTGGATGATGGCGAACTGGGCTTCCTTGTCGCGCAGAAGCGCCACATTCTCGCCAGACCCCGCCGAGTTGATGGCACTCATATTGATGCCGTGCTTTGGCTGCAGCTTCACCTTCACCAACGTCGCCAGAGCAACGCCCACAGGATAGTAGGTGCCGCCCGTGGAGGCGGTGGCGAGCAGATAGTCTTCGCTTTGCGCGGCCGCGGGGCTTGCCACAAGGCTTGCCCCCAGGGCCAGCGCGCACACCGTGGTCAACAGTTTCACGGAATTGCTCCTCCTCAACTGGGATCGTTTTCGATCGTTGTTCGCTGATTTAGCGCACGAGCTGTCGGAGGCGAAGGATTTGTGGGCCTAAAGTGGCAACGCCCCCTCTTCGCGGCGTGTCGGTGGACGGTGAAGCGTCAAGTCGCTAACCCTTCATCCCAAAAGAACGTGCCGCACCACGCCAAAAACAAATTGCCAGCGGGAGGGAACCATGGCCGACACCATTCAGCCGCCAAAGTCCGTGGCCGAAAACGCCCACATCAACGCCCAAACCTATGAGACGATGTATGCGCGGTCGGTGGCCGATCCCGCCGCATTTTGGGGCGAGGAGGGCAAGCGGATCCACTGGATCAAGCCCTATACCAAGGTGAAGAATACCACCTTTCAGTATCCGGACGTATCCATCCAATGGTATGAGGACGGCACTCTGAATGCAGCCGCCAATTGCACCGATCGTCATCTTGCAAGCCGTGGCGACCAGACGGCCATCATCTGGGAACCTGACGATCCTGACGCTGAGGCCCACCACATCACCTATCGGGAGGTGCACGAGTCGGTCTGCCGTTTTGCCAATGTTTTGAAAAAACTTGGCGTGACGAAGGGCGACCGCGTCATCATCTACCTGCCGATGATCCCTGAGGCGGCCTACGCGATGCTGGCCTGTGCGCGGATCGGCGCCATCCACTCGGTGGTGTTTGCCGGCTTTTCTCCCGACAGCCTGGCCAACCGCATCAACGATTGCGACGCCAAGGTCCTGATCACCGCCGATGGTGCCCCACGCGGCGGGCGCGCAACCAAGCTGAAGGACAATGCCAACCAGGCTCTCCTTGCCTGCAAGGACAGTGTGGCTTGCCTTGTGGTGCGTCGCACCGGCCAGCAGGTGGCCTGGCGATCCTCAGGCGACTACTGGCTGCACGAGATGGAGGCCGACGTTGCCTCGGAGTGTCCGGCCGAAGAGATGAATGCGGAAGATCCGCTGTTCATCCTCTACACCTCAGGCTCCACGGGCCGGCCGAAAGGGGTGGTCCACACCACCGGCGGTTACATGGTCTATGCGGCCATGACCCATGAACTCACCTTCGACTATCAGGAAGGCGAGGTTTACTGGTGCACGGCCGATGTGGGCTGGGTGACGGGGCACACCTACATTCTTTATGGCCCCCTTGCGAACGGCGCCATCACTTTGATGTTCGAGGGGGTTCCCACCTATCCCGATGCCGGGCGTTTCTGGGCTGTCTGCGCTAAGCACAAGGTGGCAAGCTTTTATACAGCGCCGACGGCGATCCGAGCCTTGATGGGGAAGGGCGATGACCCTGTGAAGGGGCACGACCTCTCCTCCTTGCGCATTCTCGGCACGGTAGGTGAGCCCATCAACCCCGAAGCCTGGCGCTGGTACTATGAGGTGGTGGGCCACAAGCGCTGCCCTGTGGTCGACACCTGGTGGCAGACCGAAACCGGCGGACACCTGATCACCCCACTGCCTGGTGCCACGCCCACCAAGCCAGGCTCGGCCACGAAGCCCTTTTTCGGCATTGAGCCCGCAATCCTCGATCCGGCAACAGGTGAGGAACAGTCTGGAGCGGCGGAGGGCGTCCTCGTCATCAAGGCGTCCTGGCCGGGCCAGATGCGCACCGTTTGGGGCGACCACCAGCGCTTCATGGACACCTACTTCCAACAGTACAAAGGCACCTACTTCACAGGCGATGGCTGCCGGCGCGATGAGGATGGCTACTACTGGATCACGGGGCGCGTTGACGATGTCATCAACGTCTCGGGCCACCGTATGGGAACGGCCGAGATCGAATCGGCCCTTGTCGCCCATGCGGCCGTCAGCGAGGCGGCCGTTGTGGGTTACCCCCACGACATCAAGGGCCAGGGCATCTACTGCTACGTCACCTTGATGAACGACCGCGAGCCCACCGATGCTCTGAAGAAGGAGCTGTCGGACTGGGTGCGTAACGAAATCGGCCCCATCGCCAAGCCCGACCTCATCCAGTGGGCGCCCGGGTTGCCCAAAACCCGGTCCGGCAAGATCATGCGGCGGATCTTGCGAAAGATTGCCGAGGACGACTTCGGGGCGCTGGGCGACACCTCCACCCTTGCAGAGCCGCAGGTGGTGGATGACCTGATCGACAACCGGCAGAACCGCAAAGGCGGGTGATGGGCATGATGATGGCAGATGAGGACGGCGCTTTGCGCCGGCACTGTCACTTGGGGTGCGAGGGTGTTCCCCCTCGCGCTCCTCCATCTCGCCGATGGGCAAGGGTTCAGGACAATGGCCCTTTGGGCCAATGACCTTAACCCTTGGGGTGAGAGTGGTCGGGTCCGCGGCGGCGTCAACGGGTGCGCGCTGCGCGCCCGTCCTCGCCATGCTCGCCCGCCTTGCGGGCTGTGCGTGGCTCCGGGCGGCCCGTTGACACCGCCGCAAACCCTGAGAGCCATGCTCATCTGACGGTTGACAGTCACATCAGGTCAACCGGTTCGTCGATGCGAAACGGCTCCGGCCCGCAACGCGGTGTGTTCGGACGGTTCAGTGCCTCGCCAATCGTCCAGGAGGCGGCGGCTCAGACTGGTGCGCTTGTGGGGGTGGGCGAGGGTTGCCGCGGCGTTTCCATGCAGAAGCGCGGCAATGTCGGGCCTGGCGCTTTGTTCAGCATCATCCGCAGCAGCGGGTTGCCTGAGCGCGGATACGAGGCGAGCCAAACCAGCACTGAGTCTCCCCTGTCCCCGCCGCCTCTGTCTGGTGCGTGTGTTTTACAAGATCTCGCCGTTGGCGTACCCAAACGCAAACGGAGCCCTTCGAACTTGACGAAAACCATCATCATGACGGGTGCGGCCGGCGGCGTTGCCGCCATGTTGCGCCCGCTTTTGCGTGCGCGCTACCGCGTCATCCTTTCAGACCTTGCCCCCACCCTCGACGGCCTTGCGGGCGGGGAAACGTACCGGCAGGTGGACCTCACCGACAGGGACGCCGTGCGAGACCTCATGCAGGACGCCGACGGGCTCGTGCACCTTGGCGGGCAGTCGGTGGAGGCCGATTGGGACACCGTCCACGCCCCCAACATTCAAGGGCTCTACAATGTCTTTGCCGCCTGCCATGAGAACGGGATCGAGCGCGTGATCTTCGCCTCGTCAAACCATGCTGTGGGCTTTTACCCCCGCGTGCGGCGCATTGGTGTGGATCAGGCGGTGCGGCCTGACGGGTTCTACGGCGTCTCGAAGGCGTTCGGCGAGGCGCTCGGCTCCCTTTATGCCGACAAGCATGGGATGCGCGTCATGTCGATCCGCATCGGCAACATTGCCGAAAGGCCTGCCGACCATCGCCGCCTGTCCATCTGGCAGCACCCTGACGATCTGATGCAGCTCATCGTCATCGGGCTTGAGCACCCTGATATCCACCACGCCATCGTCTATGGCGCCTCCCACAACGAGCGCGCCTGGTGGGACAATGGCGTTGCCTATGCCCTTGGCTACAAGCCTGCCCACAAAGCCGAGGACCATGTGGCCTACGCCATGGACCAGCAGGCAAAGCTTCCCGCCGATGCCCTCGGCGATCGTTTCCAGGGCGGCACGTTCTGCTCCAACGGCTTTACCGGCGATGAGGCACGCACTCTTGCCGCAAGGCTCGACACATGAGGCGGGTTGAGGGGGCGGCAGGCTGATGGCGGACGACACCAAAGACTGGCGCTCGCGCCGCTGGTTTACGGCAGAGGATCTGCGCGCGTTCGGTCACAGAAGTCGTGCCAAGCAGGCAGGCTGGGACGAGGACGATTGGGAAAACCGGCCCATTGTTGGCATCATCAACACCTGGTCCGACATCAACCCTTGCCACGTGCACTTTCGTGCACGGGCAGAGAGCGTCAAGCACGGCATTCTTCAGGCAGGCGGGATGCCTGTGGAGCTTCCCGCGGTGAGCCTTGCGGAAACCTTCGTGAAGCCCACCACCATGCTCTACCGCAACTTCCTTGCCATGGAGACCGAGGAACTGATCCGCAAGCACCCTGTGGATGGCGTCGTCCTGATGGGCGGGTGCGACAAGACCGGTCCCGCCCTTGTGATGGGCGCTGTGTCGGCGGGCGTGCCTGCCATCTTCTTTCCCTCAGGGCCCATGATCCACGGCACCTGGCGTGGTGCGCGCCTTGGCTCGGGCTCGGACACCTGGAAGTATTGGGCCGAGAAGCGGGCAGGCACCATCACGGATGCCGACTGGGCGGAGATCGAGGGGGGCATCGCCCGCTCCTTCGGCCACTGCATGACCATGGGCACCGCCTCCACCATGACGAGTGCGCTCGATGCCATGGGGCTGATCCTAACGGGTGGCTCGTCCATCCTTGCGCCCGATTCGGCCCATGTGCGCCTTGCCAAGGCAACGGGCCGAAGGGCTGTGGGCCTCATCGAAGAGGGGGTGTCGATCGGTGATATTCTGACGCCGGCTGCCATCCGCAACGGTGTGCGGGCGGTGCTGGCGCTGGGTGGTTCCACCAACGCCGTCGTCCACATGATCGCCCTTGGCCGGCGGGCTGGCTATGACCTCACCCTTGCCGAGTTCGATGCGTTGAGCCGCGACGTTCCCGTTCTGGCCAACGTCCGCCCCACCGGGTCCACATACCTGATGGAGGACTTCTTCGAAGCAGGCGGGCTGCGCGGGCTTCTGTCGCGCATCGAGGATTTGCTTGAGGATGCGCCCACCGTTGGCGGACTGTCCCTCAAGGCTGGGCTGGAAGGGGCGCACGTCCAGTCGGACGACGTGATCCGCCCGCGCGACAACCCCGTGGTGGCCGACAGCTCTCTGGCCGTGTTGACGGGCAACCTTGCGCCCAACGGGGCGGTCATCAAGCCAGGCGCCATGGACCAGCGGTTTCGCGAGCACACTGGCCCCGCCATCGTGTTTGACGACTACGACCATATGGAAAGCCGGATCGACGATCCGGATCTTCCTGTGACGGCGGATTCGGTTCTTGTCCTGCGCAATGCAGGCCCCGTGGGTGGGCCGGGGATGCCCGAATGGGGGATGTTGCCGATCCCCAAGAAGCTCCTTCAGCAAGGGGTGAGGGACATGTTGCGCCTGTCCGATGCGCGCATGTCTGGCACCAGCTACGGGGCGTGCGTCCTTCACATCGCGCCAGAATCGGCGGTCGGTGGGCCGCTGGCACTGGTGGAGGAGGGCGACATGATCTCCATCGACGTGGCTGCCCGTACGTTGACCCTTGAGGTGGACGATGCGGTGCTTGCCACCCGCCGCGCCGCCTGGACGGCCCCGCCGCCCCACTACGGCCGCGGCTATGGTTGGCTCGCCGCCAAGCACATCACCCAGGCGGATGCTGGCTGCGACTTCGACTTCCTGGAAACGGGGTTCGGACAAAAAGTCCCTGAACCAGCGATCCACTAAAAGCCCCGGCGGCTCACCGCCGCAGTGACGGCGTACCGGCAAAGGGCAATCATGGGGCAAATGGTGAGGGGCGGGGCGATGATGGCGAGCGGCAGGCGCGGCAAGGGACGGTGGCGGATGGCGGCGATGGCGCTGGCATTTGCCCTTACAGCAGGGCAGGTGAGCGCAGGCGGGCTCGATCACGCAACGCCTTTGCCGCCGGGGTGGGCCAACACCGACGTGCGCCTGGCGCAGTCTTGCGGGCCAGCGTTCAACACGTGCACGAAAGAGTGCAAGGAGCGCTACAACAGCTGCGTTGCCGTCCGCCAGGCAGAAATCTGCAGGCCCGCGCAAGAGCGCTGCCTTGCCTCCTGCCGCAGAACGGCTTGCTAGATATCAAGGTCCTCGGCAGCGGCGAAGGCGGCGTTTTCCTGGATGAAGGCGAAGCGCGCTTCGGGCTTGTTGCCCATCAGCCGCTCGATGGTGGTCTTGGTGGAATCCGGCTCTGAGTGGATGGCCACCTTCAAAAGGGTGCGGGTCGCGGGGTCCATGGTGGTTTCCTTCAGCTGCGCCGGCATCATCTCGCCAAGGCCCTTGAAGCGGCCTACCTCGATCTTCTTGTCGCCCTTGAAAGATTTCAAAAGCTCGATCCTGTGGGCATCATCGCGCGCGTAGACGGTGCGTGCACCCTGGGTGAGCTTGTAAAGCGGCGGGACGGCGAGGAAGAGGTGGCCCGCGTCAATCAACTGCGGCATCTCGCGATAAAAGAAGGTGATGAGGAGTGAGGCAATGTGCGCCCCGTCCACATCCGCATCCGTCATGATGATCACGCGCTCATAGCGCAGCTTGGAAAGGTCGAAATCCTTTCGCGAGCCGCAACCGAGCGCAAGGATGAGGTCCGAAAGCTGCTGGTTCGCGGCCACCTTGTCCCGCGGGGCATTGGCAACGTTGAGGATTTTGCCGCGCAGAGGAAGGACGGCCTGGGTCGCCCTCTGGCGCGCCTGCTTGGCCGATCCGCCGGCCGAATCGCCCTCGACGATAAAGATCTCCGTGCCCGCCGCCTGGGACTGGGTGCAGTCGGCCAACTTACCTGGAAGGCGCGTCTTGCGGGTGGCGGAGCGGCGGGCAATGTCCTTCTCGGCCCGGCGGCGCAGGCGATCGTCCGCCTTTTCGATGACGGCTTCCAAGACGCGGGTCGCACGGGCGGGGTCGCCTGCCAGCCACTCCTCGAACGCCTCGCGCACGGCCCCTTCCACCTGGCGGCTCGCCTCGCTTGAGGCAAGCTTGTCCTTGGTCTGACCCACGAACTCAGGCTCACGCACGAAGACGGACAAGACCGTTGCCGCCGCCGCCATCACGTCGTCGGCGGTGATCTGGCCGGCCTTCTTTGTGCCCACACGCTCAGCATGGGCTTTGAGGGCACGGGTGAGGGCGGCCTTCAGCCCCTGTTCGTGAGTGCCCCCTTCGGGCGTTGGGATGGTGTTGCAGTAGGAGCGGGAAAACTCGTCCACAGGCACGAAGCCGACGGCCCACTCCACCGAGCCTTTGCGCCCAGGCTCCCCCGCGCGGCCGGCAAAAAGGTCCTCCACGCTCTTTGGTCGGCCCGTCAGCTCATTGGCGAGGAAGTCGGCAAGGCCGCCTGGGAAGTGGAATGTGGCTTCCGCAGGCGGTGCGCCTTCGCCTGTGAGGAGGTCCGGGTCGGCCCGCCAGCGCAATTCCACATTGGCAAAAAGGTAGGCCTTGGCGCGGGTCTGAGCGAAAAGCCGCTTGGGGTCGAACTTCAGCCCTTTGAAGATGAGGGGGTCTGGCCTAAAGGAGACTGTGGTGCCGCGCCTGTTGGGGGCAGCGCCCACCGTCTCCAGCGGTCCCGTCGCATGGCCTTTGGAAAAGGACTGGCGGTAAAGCTTCTTGCCCCGCGCCACCTCCACCGTGAGCGCCTCCGAAAGGGCATTCACCACGGAGATGCCAACACCGTGCAGGCCGCCTGAGGCCTCGTAGGCCTTGGAATCGAACTTTCCGCCGGCGTGAAGCGTCGTCATGATCACTTCAAGGGCGGACTTGTCGGGAAAGCGCGGGTGCGGCTCCACGGGAATGCCGCGCCCATTGTCGGCAACGCTGAGGCGATCTTCCGTCAGGCGCACTTCGATCCATGTGGCGTGGCCCGCCACAGCCTCGTCCATGCAGTTGTCGAGGACTTCGGCGAAGAGGTGATGGAGGGCGCGGGTGTCGGTGCCGCCGATATACATGCCAGGGCGCCTGCGAACGGGCTCAAGCCCCTCAAGCACCTCGATATCGGCGGCGGTGTAGCCCTCGTCTTCAGGAGAGACTTTGGCGACGGCCTTGCGCTGTGCGCGGGTCACTGGCGCTGCTGGCGGCGCGCGGCGGGGCGCTGGCACAGGCTCGCCGCTTCCAAAGAGGTCTTTTTCCGCCATACATCACCCTCACGCATAAAAGACTGATACCCGTGTGGACGCAAAGCGGAAGGGCGCGCGGCCCCCGCCGAACGCCCCGTCCACAGCTATGCGGACGCCTTGTCCGCCTGCTCGTCCTTTTTGCCGTCGTCCTCGTCCTCATCGTCGATGGCGTGACGGTAGATGAGGGGGAACTGGGACAGTGTGAACGCTATGGTCAGCGGCATGACGCCGAACACCTTGAAGCTGACCCAAAAGTCGGTGGAGAAGGTGCGCCACACGAACTCGTTCAACGCGGCAAGGAACAGGAAGAACATGGCCCACCGGAACGAGAGCTTCCACCAGCCTTCCGCGTCCAGCTGAAACACACTGTCGAACACCAGCTGCAGCAGCGGCCGCTTGAAGATGTAAAGCCCCGCCAGGAGCGTCCCAGCAAACAGGAGGTTGACGATGGTGGGTTTCAGTTTGATGAACAGGTCATCTTGAAGGTAGAGCGTCAGCCCGCCGAAAATCAGGACGATGACGCCTGAAATCAACGGCATCACCAACAAATGCTTGTAGACCGCCAGCGAGATTGTCAGCGCGATGGCGGTGGCGATCATGAACGCCAACGTGGCCGCCATGATGGGCAAATTCGACTCGTCGAAACCCGATAGCAACGGAAGTCGCCCAAGGTCCCACGCGACGGCGCGGTTGTTGACCACGAAGAACGTGATGAGCGGACCCATTTCTAGCGCAAACTTAATGAAGCCGTTTTGCCGTCGCGCTTCCATCGTGTCGCTCCCGTTCATAAGTCTTGGTCTAGATAGGTCGTGCGACCGTGGCTGCTCGCTTCGCCGTCACGAATGTGCTGCATCGTCAGAGCGAACAGGCTAAGTGCGTGCCATGGATCAGACTGTGCCTCATCGACGCCCCGAGGCGGCCCGTCAACCCCGCGCAGGCGAGGTGAGCGGCCGCGCGCCCGATGAAGCGGACGGGCTTTCGGTGACGCGCCTTGCCAAGACCTACAACAAGCGCACCGTGGTGCGGGACGTGTCCCTGTCGGTGCGACGGGGCGAGACGGTGGGTCTGTTGGGTCCCAATGGTGCCGGCAAAACCACCGTCTTTTATATGATCACGGGTCTCATCCGGCCCGATGCAGGGACCATCGCCCTTAACGGCTTCAACGTCACCCGTCTTCCCATGTATCGACGGGCGCGCCTTGGGATAGGCTATTTGCCGCAGGAGGCGTCCATCTTCCGCGGCCTCACGGTGGCGCAAAATGTGATGGCGATCCTCCAGCTGACAGAGCCTGACAGGGCCGCGCGGCGCGATGCTCTGGGCGAGCTTTTGGACGAATTCGGCCTCACACGTCTTGCCGATGCCCCCGCCACATCTCTGTCGGGCGGTGAGAGGCGGCGGGTGGAAATTGCCCGTGCGCTCGCCTCCCGTCCGGATTTTATGCTGCTTGATGAACCCTTTGCGGGCGTCGACCCCATCGCAGTGGCGGAGATCCAGGCACTGGTCCGGCAGCTGACGGAGCGGGGGATCGGCGTTCTCATCACCGACCACAATGTGCGTGAGACTCTGGGGCTGATCGACAGGGCGACGATCATCGCCAACGGTGAGGTCTTGGCGGTGGGAACGTCAGAGGAAATCGTCTCCAACCAGGACGTGCGGCGGCTCTACCTAGGCGAGCGGTTCCGCCTTTGAGAGGCGTTTGACACCGGGGCGCAATCCTTTATTCACGACGTATGCAAGGATCGCGCCAACGGATGCACAATTTGTGACTTTCTCACTGAGGCTCGTACAATCACAGCGTCAAACCCTCGCGATGACGCCGCAGTTGATGCAGGCCATCAAGCTCTTGCAGATGTCCAATCTGGAGCTTGAGGCGGCGGTCCGCGAAGAGGTGGACCAGAACCCGCTCCTCACCCTTGCCCCGCGCAACAAGGGCGATTCCGGTGCAAGACGTGACCCTTACGCAGCTCCTGGCAGCGTGGACCCGTTCGCCACCGTTGCCGAACGAGAGACCCTTTCAGGGCATTGCACCCAGGAGATCGCCTCCTTCTGCCTTAATGGGGATGCACGGGCCGTTGCGTCCTACCTCATAGCGTCGCTGGACGAGGCGGGCCGGCTGGAGGGCGATGTGCTGGACGAGGTTGTGGCAGCGCTCGGCGTGTCGCCCGCCTTGGCGCATGAGGTGCTCGCAACGCTCCAAACCATAGAGCCTGCAGGGCTTTTCGCCCGCTCGCTACAGGAGTGTCTTGCCCTGCAGCTGGACCGGCAGGGCGCGCTGAACGACCTGGCCCGCACCGTCCTTGACAACATGACCCTTGTGGCACGGCGTGATGTGAAGCGTCTCGCTGCCCTCGCCAATGCCCGCGAAGCGGACGTCCTTGCCCTCGTTGCACGCCTTCGCACCCTCGACCCTCGTCCCGGTCTTGCCTTTGATGCAGCGCCCATCCAGGCCATCGAACCTGACGTCGTCGTGCGCCCGCGAACCGATGGGGGTTTCCTCGTGGTGCTCGACACCCAGAGGCTGCCCAAGGTATTGATCGATCAGGACTATCACGCCGAAATCGCGGGCATGGGCAACAGCGCGGCCCTGTCCTTCGCCAATCAGTGCATGCGCTCTGCCCACTGGCTGACGCGCAGCCTGGACCAAAGGGCGCGCACCATCGTCAAGGTGGCGAGCGCCATCGTCACCCGCCAACGTGCCTTTTTTGAAGGCACGGCCAAACACGTCAGCCCTTTGACCCTGCGCGAAGTGGCCGACGATATCGGCATGCACGAAAGCACCGTCAGCCGCGTCGTCTCCAACAAGGCCCTGTCCTCGCCCCGCGGCGTGTTTCCCTTCCGCGCGTTCTTCGCCGTTGCCATCGACACCGCCCACGGCAGCGTTTCCGCTGAGGCCGTGAGAGCACAGATCCGCCAACTTGTGGACGGAGAAACTGCCGCCAGCGTGCGCTCGGACGATGAAATTGTGCGGACTTTGAAGCAGTCCGGCATCGTGATCGCCAGGCGCACGGTGGCCAAATACCGCGAAGCCATGAACATCCCCTCCTCTGTGGAGCGCAGGCGCATAGCGCGACATGATGGGGGTCAGACAGCTCTCCATCGTTGACACCGGGCCAAACGCAATCTTAGAAGGCCGCGCCGCCGCCAATGTGATTATATTGGTGGGCAACGTGTGCCGCGATGCGGCGTGTTTTCAGCGCAGAGGCCGTCATGTCCCTAACCATCACCGGAAAAAACATGGACGTAGGGTCCGCTTTGCGACAGCGGATCGAGGACCGCGTCTCTTTGTCGGTGGGGAAGTATTTCGATGGCAACCACACCGGCCAGGTCACAATGGTCAAAACCGGTGCGGGGTTTGAGGCCGACTGCGTGGTGCACCTGGACACAGGGATCGTGCTGCGCACCTCCGCCACGGCAGGCGATGCCACCCACGCATTCGAGCAGGCGGCCGAACGCATCGATAAGCGCCTCAGGCGTTACAAGCGACGCCTAAAAGCCCACCACCCAGGCGCACCCAAAGGCGGTATGGAAGCGGCTGTTGCCACACAGTTCGTCCTTGCAAGCCCTGAAGAGGACGAAGAGCTTGAGGAAAACTACGCCCCCTTGGTGGTGGCAGAGACCCCCACACGCATCAAAACCATGACGGTGGGGATGGCCGTCCTTGAGCTTGACCTCATCGACGCGCCGGCCTTGATGTTCAAGAACGCGGCCAACAGCACCCTCAACGTCGTCTTCCGCAGGGCCGATGGGCATGTGGGGTGGATCGACCCTTCCTTGGCGCCCGACGGCGCGGCGCCTTCCGAAAACGCGTAGACCCCCGTCGTGGACATTCGCGCGATTTTGTCCGAGGACGCGGTTCTTGCCTCCCTCGACGCTCACTCCAAAAAGCACGCCATCCAAGAGGTCTCCCACGTCGCTGCCAAGCTGACGGGACTGTCGGAGAGGGCAATTTTCGACACACTCTTGCAGCGCGAGCGGCTTGGCTCCACAGGCGTCGGCAAGGGGATTGCGATCCCCCATGGCAAGCTGGTGGGGCTTGACCGGCTGACGGGTGTGTTTGCCCGCCTTGCAGAGCCCATAGGGTTCGATGCCCTTGACGATCAGCCGGTGGACCTTGTCTTCACCCTCCTTGCGCCTGAAGAGGCGGGTGCGGATCACCTGAAGGCCCTTGCAAAGATTGCAAGGATCTTGCGCGCGCCAGGGGTCATTCAGGAGCTGAGGGCCGCCCGCGGGGCGCCGGACATCCACGCCATCTTCGCCAAGGCCCAGGCACCGGCCATCTGACGCTGCGAGAGCGGCGAGGGCACCACCTGGAGGCACGCTGACAGCCTATTCAACGGCGCCAACGTTGACGGCGCGGGCCGGACGCCCCAAACCACCTGTAACACTCCGTAAAGCGTGACGAGGGAGGCGCCTGACGTGCGCACATTGTACGACAAAATCTGGGACGACCACCTGGTGGAGATGTCGGACGATGGGACGGCGCTGATGTATATCGACCGCCACCTCGTCCATGAGGTGACGAGCCCCCAGGCCTTTGAGGGCTTGAGGATCCACAATCGCGGCGTTCGCTCGCCTGAACGCACTCTTGCGGTGGTGGACCACAACGTCCCCACCACCGACCGCAGCCAGGGGATCGATGATCCTGAATCGGCGCTCCAGGTGGAAACCCTTGCCAAAAACGCTGCCGATTTCGAGATCGAGTATTACGATGAGCGCGACCGCCGGCAGGGGATTGTCCACATTGTCGGTCCCGAACAGGGCTTCACGCTGCCAGGGATGACCATCGTGTGCGGCGACAGCCACACCTCCACCCATGGCGCTTTCGGTGCGCTTGCCCACGGGATCGGCACGTCCGAGGTGGAGCATGTCCTTGCCACCCAAACCTTGATGACGCGCAAGGCCCACAACATGCGCGTCACCGTCGATGGTGTCCTGCCGCCGCACGTGACGTCGAAAGACATTGTCCTGTCCATCATCGGCACCATCGGGACCGCCGGCGGTACAGGTTACGTGATTGAATATGCAGGCTCTGCCATCCGCTCCCTGTCCATGGAAGGGCGGATGACGGTGTGCAACATGTCCATCGAAGGCGGCGCGCGAGCCGGGATGATTGCGCCCGACGACACCACCTACCAATACATCGAAGGTCGGCCCAAGGCCCCGTCCGGGGCAGCATTCGAGCAGGCGGTGGCCTACTGGAAAACGCTCCCCAGCGAGCCCGATGCCACGTTCGACAGGGAGGTGTCGCTGGATGCCAGCCAGCTCCCGCCGGTGGTGAGCTGGGGCACCTCGCCTGAGGCGGTGGTCTCCATCGAAGGCTCAGTGCCCGACCCCGCCGACGTGCTCGACCCGCAAAAGCGCAAGGCCATGGAGCGGGCCCTCCACTATATGGGCCTGACCCCTGGCACGCGGATGACCGATATCGAGATCGACAAGGTGTTCATCGGCTCGTGCACCAACGGGCGGATCGAGGACCTTCGCGCCGCCGCCGAAGTGGTGCGCGGCGGGCGCGTTGCTGAGGGCGTCAATGCGTTGATTGTCCCTGGCTCAGGCCTTGTGAAGGCCCAGGCCGAAGGGGAGGGCCTCGACAAGGTCTTTATTCATGCAGGGTTTGAGTGGCGTGAGCCCGGCTGTTCCATGTGCCTGGCCATGAATGCCGACAAGCTCGCCCCTGAGGAGCGCTGCGCCTCCACGTCCAATCGCAACTTCGAAGGCCGCCAGGGTTTTCGCGGGCGCACGCACCTGGTTTCACCGACCATGGCCGCTGCTGCCGCCATTGCGGGGCGCTTCGTGGACGTGCGCAAGATTTGAGGGCCGGCCGCGTGCGGCTGTGCTGCAGCCAGCCGCACGCACCTGCCTGTTGATCCGCGTTAGGCGGGGTCGGCGGCTTCTGCGTCCTTCTCGTCCTCGGCATCGCGCTTTTCGCGCTTCTTCTCAATCCTGCGCACCAGGAGGATGGAGATCTCATAGAGGAGGAGGGCAGGGGCCGCGAGGCCGATCTGGCTCACAGGGTCGGGCGGGGTCAGAACGGCCGCGATAATGAACACGATGACGATGGCGTACTTGCGCTTCTTGCGAAGGTCCGCCGCCGACACCAATCCTGCGCGGCCGAGCAGTGTCAGAATGACGGGCGTCTGAAACACGATCCCGAATGCGAAGATCAGGATCATGATGAGGCCCAGATACTCGCTCGTGCGGGCCAGAAGCTGGATGGAGGCCTGATCGGCCCCGCCGGCCTGCTCCATGGACAGGAAGAACCCCATGGCAAGCGGCATCACCACGAAATAGACGAGCGCTGCTCCCGTGGCAAAAAGGATCGGCGTTGCGATCAGGAAGGGCAGGAACGCCCCGCGCTCGTTGTGGTAAAGGCCTGGCGCCACAAACATGTAAAGCTGTCCGGCAAGGACCGGAAAGGCCAGGAAGAGGGCGCCGAACAGGGCGAGCTTCAACTGGGTGAAGAAATACTCTTGGGGCGCTGTGTAAATGAACTCAATGTCGCGCACATCCCCCGCCGCCCGCTCGTAAGGGACGATCAGGATGTTGAAGATGTCGGACGCGAAATAAAAGCACACCACGAAGGCAATGCCGATGGCGATGATCGACTTGATGAGCCGGGAACGCAGCTCAATCAGGTGGTCGATCAATGGGGCTTTGGAGGCCTCAATGTCGTCGTGGCTCATCGCCGATCGGCCCCTGCCGCCACCCGCTTGGGCGCATCATCCACCGGATCCACCGGGTCGCCTGAAGGGGCGGGGTCAGCAGGCTCGCTAGGCAAAGGATCCGCCGCAGCGGGCGGTGTGTCGGACTTCAGCGGCACCACCTCGTTGGGCGGGGCCGGCGTGGTCGCGCTCGCCTCTGCCGTGCCCTCGTCCGTCTGAGCCGTTGTTTCTTTGGCTGTGCTGGCGGGTTTGGCCGGCTTGTCGGTCACTTTGCCGGTGAGGGAGGACTTGGTCTCGTCCAGTGTTTTGCGCAGATCCTTGGTGGGATCGATGTTGCGCACCGCATCAAGGTCCTTCTTGACCTCGTCGAGGTTGGCCTGACGCTCCGCCTCGCGCAGAGCATCGTTGAATGTGTTTTGGAAATCGCGCGCCGTACGCCGCACCTGTCCAAAGGTCTTGCCGAATGCGCGCAGCATTCCAGGCAACTCCTTCGGTCCCACCACGATGACCGCAATCACCGCGATGATGAGAATTTCCGTCCAGGCAATGTCGAACACGCAGCGCGCCCGGGTCTAGACGTTGCGGCTGTTCTCAACGTCCTTCGAGCCCACCGTGGAGGCAGGGGTGTGCTCGATGGTGCGCGATTCCTGGGTCTTGGCCTCTTCGTCTTCGGCCATGCCCTTCTTGAAGCTCTTGATGCCCTTGGCGACGTCGCCCATCAGGTCGGAAATCTTCCCGCGCCCGAACAAGAGCACGAGGATCACCGCAATGATGAGGATCTGCCAGACGCTGATACCCATGGGACCGTTCCTTATGTTTCCATCAACGAGGCGGTGCGCGGTGCGCCTGGCGCCCACGTCCGCCCTCCCGTCCTCGCCCGGCCAATTATCCCTGGCGTGAGCGGGACTTCAACACATTCCCCTATAGCGCGCCTTTTCGACACTGCCTATGCCTATTGATGACCTGGCAGGACGATGGCGTGGCCGAGCCGCGACACGATCTTGACGGTCTCGCCTTCCATGAACGGGCGCGCTTCGGCATGAACGTCAAGCTGGGTGCCGTTTACCGCAACTGCAAGCGCTGTGTAGCTGCCGTAGTATCGACGGCGCACAATGGTGGCCGTTAACCCTTCGGGTGCGTCGTTCGGCACCACTTTAATGCCTTCAGGGCGAAAGCCGATTGTCACCTCCGCGCCGTCCGCCAACCCCGTTGCAGGGACATTGCCCACAGGGGTCTTCACCACATCCCCTGTCACGCGGCTGTGAAAAGCGTTGACGTGGGAGAACACCTGCGCGGCCTTCAGGTCCACAGGGTGCTGCCAGATGTCGAACGGTGTGGCGGTCTGGACAATCATCCCGCCGCGCATCAGAGCGATCCTGTCGGCCATGGCAAGGGCCTCTTCAGGATCGTGGGTGACGATGACGGCGGTGGCGTTGGATTGGTGGAGGACGGTGAGCATGTCCTCGCGCACAGACTGCCTAAGGTCCCGGTCGAGGCCTGAGAACGGTTCGTCGAACAAAACCACGCTTGGCCGCGGCACAAGGGCGCGCACAAGGGCAACGCGCTGCTGCTCGCCCCCGGACAGTTGATGGGGAAAGGCGCTTTCGTAGCCGGAAAGGCCCACCTGCTCCAACGCGGCGCGGGCCCGCTCGCGTGCCTTTGCCCGCCCGCCGGACAAGCCGTAGGTGACATTGTCCAACACGCGCATGTGCGGAAAAAGGGCAAGGTCCTGGAACACGAGGCCGAGCGCGCGCTCTTCGGCAGGCTGGTAGGTGCGGTCGTCCGCCACAACGCGGCCGGCAACGCGGACGATGCCGCGGGTCTGCCGTTCAATGCCCGCTGCAATGCGCAGCAACGTGGTCTTGCCGCAGCCTGATGGACCGAGGAGGCACAACACCTCCCGCGGCTTCACCGCAAGGTCGATGCCCCGCAGGATCTGGTGTTCGCCGACGCTGTAGTGGATGTCGCTCAGTTCAAGGGGCGGCGGGAAGGTGCGGGGATGGGCCTCAACGTTCGCCATCAATCCCGTCCCTGAGGTCCGCGGCCTCGTCCCTCAGGCTGACGGCCTCGCCCTGCTCGGGTGCCGCGTCGTCGGCTTCGCTGAGAGCGATTTCGCCAGCGTCATCCTCGGCCAAGGGGTCTTCGTCCTCATCAAGGGCATCATCGTCCCGCGGCAGAGGCACACGGAAGCCTGGCGGCGGCGTACCCTCGATGAGGCCTGCACCGCGCAGGTCATCAAGCCCCGGAAGATCGTCGATGCCCGTCAGCGTGAACGCATCGAGGAAGGCAGAGGTGGTGCCGAAGGTGACAGGGCGGCCAGGCACACGGCGACGGCCGCGCAGGCGCACCCACCCGGTCTGCAGCAAAATGTCGAGCGTGCCTTTGGCAACGGCCACACCGCGGATTTCTTCAATCTCTGCCCGTGTCACCGGCTGGTGGTAGGCGATGATGGCAAGGGTTTCCATGGCCGCGCGCGACAGCCGCCTTTGGTCTGTCCGCTCGGCCGTCATCAGGTGGGCAAGGTCTGGCGCGGTGCGGAAGGCCCAGCCGTCCGCCACCTCCACAAGGTTCACCCCGCGGTTTGCATAGACGGCTTGAAGCTGCCTGATGCGCCCTGGCAGATCGGCCTCGTCAGGAAGCCTCTCTCCGATGGCTTCAAGGGAAAGGGGCGTTGCGGAGGCAAACAGGACCGCCTCCAGACGGCGCAGACTCTCCCCCTGTTGCGGATCGCCGTGAAACAGGGTGACAGGCTCAGCCATCGCTCTTTTCTCCTGCGCCCGGGCCCGCAGCAGCAGAGGCCGCGCGCACGTAAAGGGGCGCGAACGGCCCGCTCTGACGCACCGAGATCGAACCCTCGCGCGCCATCTCCAAGGTGGCGCCGAAGGTGCTCGCCAACAATGCCTTGCGATCGTGCCCGCTTGGCATGGAGCGCACGACCATCTCAAGGGGCATCCAGTCAGCATTGCGGCCGACCACGCGCTCCATGATCTCCCGCGCGTCGACGAGGGAGAAGACAGGGCGCTTTTCCATCGTCATGTCGCGGACGATCTCTTGCTGGCGCACATCGCCGTAGGCGGCCAGAAGATCGTACAGCGAGGCCCGCCAGGTGGCCGAGCGGTGGACCACCGGCGCTTCGGGCGCCCCGCGGGCGAAGACGTGCATCCCAAGACGCTGGCGCGCAAACAGGGCATCGGCCGCCTCGCGCATGGCCTCCAGCCGGCGCAGGCGCCAGGCAAGGTCCTCTGCAATGTCACGGGCGTCATCCTCCTCGTCATCCTCCTGGGGGGCGATGAGGCGGGATTTCAGATATGTCAGCCATGCGGCCATCACGAGGAGGTCGGCGGCAAGCTCGATCCTCAGAGCCTTGGCGTTCTCGATGAACGCCAAATACTGCTCGGCAAGGGGGAGGATCGCAATGTGCGTCAGGTCGATCTTCTGGGTGCGGGCGAGCGCCAGGAGAAGGTCGAGCGGCCCCTCAAACCCGTCCACGTCCACATGAAGGGTCTCGCCATCCTGGGGTGTTTTCACCCGAGGTGGGTCCTCGAAGGGGTCGATCTCGCTCATTTGACGGCCAACAGGTCGGCCAGCTCCGCGCGGGAGGCATCGGCGTCGGAACGCTCGCCAGGGCCGATGGCAGCCTCTGCCGCTGCAAGGCGGTGCTTGGCAGGCTCGCCCATGGCGGGGAGGGTGTCCGCGATGGCCACCATCTCGCCCATCGCCCCGTTGCAGTGGAGGACGACGTCGCACCCTGCTTTAAGGGAGGCAGCGGCATTGCCACCAACGGAGCCTTTGAGGGCGCCCATGGAAATGTCGTCGGTCATCAACAGTCCGCCAAAGCCGATGTGGTTGCGGATGAGGTTGATGGCTTTGGCCGACAAGGTGGCCGGCCGTTCAGCGTCGATGGCGTTGTAGACCACATGGGCCGTCATGGCCGCAGGAAGGTCGGCAAGGATCTTGAAGGGGGTGAAGTCCCGCTCCAGCGCGTCCCTCGGCGCATCCACCACAGGACAGTCGTGGTGGCTGTCCACGCCGGCGCGCCCATGCCCTGGAATATGTTTGACGATGGATACGCACCCTGCCGCCGCAACACCTTTTGCCGCCTCTGCCGCGAGGCCGGCGACGGCTTCAGGATCGCGCGCATAGGCGCGGTCGCCAATCACATCGTGCGCGCCTTCCGCGGGGACGTCGGCGACCGGAAGGCACGGTGCGGTGAAGCCAAAGCGCGCCACGTCATGGCCGATGAGGCGGCCTGCGAGGAAGGCAGCACGGCGGCCGGCGACGGGGTCCTTCTTGTGCAGGGCGCCGATGGCTGCCGCAGGGGGCATTAAGGGGGCAAGGGGCGGTTTGAGACGCTGAACTCTGCCGCCTTCCTGGTCCACCAGGACAAGACGGCAGCCTGCGGCCTGCGTTGCCCCGCCGATAAGGGCGCGGAGCTTGTCGCCATCGTCGGACAGGTTGCGGGCAAACACAATGATGCCGCAAGGACGCACATCGGCCAGAAAGGCGCGCTCATCCGCCGATAAGGTTTGGCCCTTCAAGCCGACGATCAGGGGCGCGGTCACACCTAAGCTCAATTGCGTCCGATGAAGCAGTCTGCGCCTGCCGACTTGAGGCGGGTGCAAAGCCGTGCCGCCTCCTGGCGTGTGCTTGTGGCAACCCTCACGCGGTAAAACCGCCCGCGGGCGCCAAGATCCGCTTCCATGATGACCGGCTCAGCCCCGGCCAAAATGGACCCGTAGCGCGACCTCAAGCTGGCTGCCGAGCGCTGCGCATCCGCGCGCGTGCGCTGGGAGGCAAGCTGTACGCCCCAGGGGCCTGCGCTTGTGGCGGCTGGCGCGGGGGAAGCGGTAGCGGCGGCGGTGGTGGCCTGGCGCTGCCTTCTTGCAGGTGATGTGGGACGCACCACGCCTGTCTGAATGTCATCGCTTCTGGCCGGCGCCCGTGTGGTTGGCGCTTGCGGGGCCGGTGCCGCCGTGGTCTCGGGCCGCGCCAGGTTCACAGGCGCTTGGGGGGCGGGCGTTGCTTGCGTTGCCGCGCTCGGGGCAAGGGCAGCCTGTTGGCGGCGCGGGGGTGGTGTGGGACGGCGGCGCGGAACGCCTGCGGGCACCGGCGCTGCCTCCTCGGTCACATCGCCGATCAACTGGTCGATGGTCTCGGTCTGCCCGTCCACCTCCTCAGGCGTCGGGACGGACGGGGCAAAGGCAATGGCACTGTCAGCGTCTGGGGCTTGGGGCGCCACCTCCTCGCCCACCTCAGGCGTCTCCGGACTTGCCGCGACGGCGGGCGTATCGCTTGTGGGGATGGAAAATCCCCGGTCTGGCGAGGGTTCTGAAACTTCTGCCGCTGCGGACTCGGCGACCGCTTGTGCGGCCTCAACATTGCTGTCGTCGGCGGGAACGATGGTGCCGTCCGGTTTGACCACCACCGTGCGCACCCTGCGGGAGATCAATCCGGGTTCGTCCAGCACCGTTGAGGCGGGCTCGGCGGTGGCAATCGTCACCTCGTCGGGGAGGACGAGGCGCCCGTCCTCGCCAATGTCGGCACGCTCGGCAATGTCGGGCCTGGCGCTTTGTTCAGCATCATCCTCGGGGCGCACTTTCACATCGCGGGCGTCGGCACGGATGATGGGCGGGGCCTCACTCTCCTCGCCAGAACCTGCAAACACCGTAAAGCCCACCACACCGGCAATGGCCAAGACGCCGACGCTGCCGGCAATCATCGTCAGGCCGCTGGGGCGCCAGCCGCTACGCTGCCGTCCGCCATCGCCCATGGCGGCGCGGCTGAGGGAGGCTGGAAGGACATCATCGTCTGCATCGTGGAAGGCAAGGTCGAGGTCGTCGGGGTCCTCGAACACCTCCTCCCCCACGAGGTCGTCCTCAAGCTCCGACAGAGCTTTACCGACGCTGTCGCGGGCCATGTCGTTCAGCGTGCCGCGGCGGCCTGTGGGGCGCGCCTCGTCCACCGCCTCGCGCGCGTCCTGGAACAGGATGCTCGACAAAGGATCGTCAAGGTCGGGCGGTGCAGCGGGGAAGCCCTCGTCAGGGTCCTCGCGCTTTTGGAACTGGAAGGAGGGAACGGGCTTTGCCCGCTTCATTCCCACCGGCTGAATGACCGCCGGCGCCTTGTTGGCCGGAATGTCCGCAAGGCCCGGCTCTGACGTGACCGGCGCCGTTTTCGCCGTCTCCTGCAAAGGCGATGGCGCTGGCGTGGTTTTTTCTGTTGGCGCGGGTTGCTCAGCCTCAGCCTTGAGGGTGGGCGCTGGGTTGGCGGCGGGCTCGGGTCTTAATGCCGCTTCGTTCAGACCGCCTGCAACTACGGCGCCGATGGCATGGTCGAGCTCAAGCTCAAGCGCGTCCACCGGCTCGCTGGTCGCCTCGTTCTTGGGTGGCAGAGCTGCTGGCGCTGCTGTGGGGGTGGCAAGGGGGCGCCTTGGTTTTGGCGCAGCAGGGGCTACGGCGTCGGCGGTTGGCGCAGGCGCGTCCCCTTCATCGCTCGGGCGCTGAGGGGCGTCTTGATGGGTTGGGCGCGACAGCTCTTCGCTGAGGCGCTTGGCAAAGGCATCGCGCCGTCTTGATTGTTGTGCAGGGCTGAAGGCGGCGTCAGGCGCCTCCTCCACACCCTCGTCAGCGCCATTCCTGTCGGTCGGCTCAGCCGGGCGCGATGGCCGGCGCCGGCCCCACACGTCCATCCCGTCATCGTCGGCAGGTGCTGGCCTTGGGGGTGAGGGCGTTGCCTCTTGCGGGGGTCTTGGTTCGCGGCCCCAGGAGACCGGCTCGCTGTCAACGAACTGGTCGAACTCGTCATAGATGTCGGCAGATGACGACCGCGGGCTCTCGCCTTTGACGGCGGAGCGTCTGTCAAATGCAGTGGATCGCGTCGGACCGTTCATGGATCGCCCGCCACTGAACTCCAACCCCTTACGGCACGGTCAACGGCAACGTTGCCGAGGGTGCCGGCTACCGCATCTCGTTCGGTGCTTGGACCCCGAGCGCTGCCAAACCATCACGCAGCACAGACCGTACACCCTTAACGAGCGCAAGCCGCGCCCGCGTCAAGCCTCGCGCGTCGGCATTAACAAACCGTAGCCCAGGGTCATCCTTGCCTCTGTTCCATTGCGTATGCAAGGCCGACGCGAGGTCGTGGAGGTAGAACGCGACACGATGCGGCTCAGCTGAATCGGCCGCCGACGCCACCACCTGCGGCCACAATGCAAGATTGATGATGATCGACCGCTCGCCCGGATCGGTCAGCTGCATCAGGTCCGCGTCTTCCAGCCCCTCCACAATGTGAGGGTCGAACGCTTCCACCGCCTGGCGCATCACGGACATGGCGCGTGCGTGGGCGTATTGCACGTAGAAGACGGGATTGTCCCTGCTTTGCTCGGTGACTTTGGCGAAGTCGAAATCAAGCGGTGCGTCAGACTTGCGGTAGAGCATCATGAAGCGCACGGCGTCTGCGCCCACCTCGTCCACCACCTCGCGCAGGGTCACGAAATCGCCCGCGCGTTTGGACATTTTGATCGGCTCGCCACCGCGGTAGAGCTTCACCAACTGGCACAGCAGGCAATCAAGCCGCACCCGCTCGTGGGAGAGCGCTGCCACAGCCGCGCTCATGCGCCGCACGTAGCCCCCATGATCGGCGCCCAAAACGTCAATCAAACGGTCAAAACCGCGGCCAATTTTGTCATCGTGATAGGCAATATCGGAGGCAAAATAAGTGTACGTCCCGTCCGATTTTTTGAGCGCGCGGTCCATATCGTCGCCGTAGCGGGTGGAGCGGAAGAGGGTCTGCTCGCGATCTTCCCAGTCTTCCGCCACGCCTTTGGGGCGGGGAAGGGTGCCCTCGTAGATCAGCCCGTCGGCGTCGAGCCGCGCAATGGTCTCGGCCACCTTGTCGACGGGGGTCTGAAGGCTTTTTTCGGAAAAGAAGGTGTCATGGCGAATGGAAAGAGCAGCAAGATCGTCCCTGACGGAGGCCATCATCGCCTCCATAGAGGCCTCGCGCACGAGGGGCAGCCATTCGTCCTCCGCCATGGTTTTGAGGGCGCTGCCGTGGGTTTTGGCCAGGGCTTCGCCCACCGGCACCAGGTAGTCGCCAGGGTAAAGGCCCGAGGGAATCTCGACAGTTTCGCCAAGCGCCTGGAGCGCGCGCAAGTGCGCCGAGCGGGCCAGAACGTCCACCTGCACGCCGGCATCGTTGATGTAGTACTCGCGCACCACCGTGTGGCCGCGCCGCTCAAGGATGTTGGCGAGTGCGTCGCCCACCACCGCGCCCCTTGCATGGCCCACATGGAGGGGGCCAGTGGGGTTTGCCGACACGTACTCGACGTTGATGTTTTGCGGCGCGTCGGTGTGGGCGAGCGCCGTGAACGCCGCGCCGTCCATGGCAGCGCGCGCTACGTCCGCCAGCGCGGACTGGGCAACGGTGATGTTGACGAAGCCTGGGCCTGCAACGCTTGCGGCCTCCACCAAAGGGTCCGCCTCAAGGGCTTTGGCGATCACCTCGCCAAGCGCGCGCGGGTTGCGCTTGGCGGGCTTGGCAAGGACCATGGCCGCGTTGGTGGCAAAGTCGCCGTGGGTGGGGTCGCGCGGGGTCTCCACCGCGATCTTGTCCAGCCCCTCCGTGAGGCCTTCGTCCGCAACGATGGTGCGAACGCGCGCCTTCAATGTGTCAACGAGATGCATAACGCCCCAATTGTCCGGAAAACCCGCGCCTCTTAGACCACCTCGCCCCGGTCATAAACCGTTGTGGTGCACAATTGGCGCGCAAAGTGGGGCGGGAAGGCGGCGCCAATCAATGAAGGTCGGGGGTGTTGCCCACAAGGCGGCGGTGTTCGCCAAGGGCGAAACGGTCCGTCATCCCGGCAATATAGTCGCACACACGGCGCAGGTGCCGTGCGGTGGTCGTGTGCTCGTCTGCACCGCGCCACTGCGGGGGGAGGAGGTCTGGGTCGGCGGCGAAGACGGCGAACAGCTCCTCCACCACTCTGCCCGCCTTTTCGCGCGCGGCAAGGACGCTGGGGTCGCGGTAGAGCTCGCGATGGAGCACGGTTTTGAGCGCCTTTTCGGACGCTGCCATCGCCGGGGAAAAGGCCACCATCGGCTCGGCGGCGGCGCTGACATCGTCTGCGGAGGCAACGCCTGCCCCGGCGATCCTGCGGACGGTCTCGGCAATCACATCCTCGATCATCACCGTCAGCAGGCGGCGGGTCAGCTCGTGGGTGCGTCGCTGCGGGTCAAGGTCAGGCGCTTCCTCGGCAAGCTGGCGCAAGATGTCATCCACCAGTGTCACCTCGGTGAGCGCCTCGAAGCTCAAAATGCCTGAGCGCAGGCCATCGTCGATATCGTGGGCGTCGTAGGCAATGTCGTCCGAAAGTGCCGCGATCTGCGCCTCCAGCCCGGCCTGGCTCGTGAGGTCGAGGTCGGCAAGGTCAGGATCGTTCAGGAACGGGGAGCGCGTGCCTTGGGCCACGGGGCCGTTGTGCTTAATGAGGCCTTCCAGCATTTCGTAGGTGAGGTTGAGGCCATCAAAGTGGGCGTAGCGGCTCTCAAGGCGGGTGACGATCCGATAGGCCTGCGCGTTGTGGTCGAACCCGCCGTGGCCCGCCATCAGGCGAGCGAGGACGTTCTCCCCCTCATGGCCGAAAGGGGTGTGGCCGAAGTCGTGGGCAAGGGCGAGGGCTTCGGCAAGATCCTCGTCCAGCGACAGGACGCGGGCGATGGAGCCTGCGATTTGCGCAACCTCAAGGCTGTGGGTGAGGCGGGTGCGATAATGGTCCCCATCGGTGGTGATGAAGACCTGCGTTTTGTGGGTGAGCCTGCGAAAGGCTGTGGAATGAACGATCCTGTCACGGTCGCGCTGAAACGGCGTGCGGGTGGCCGACACAGGCTCATCGATCCGCCGGCCGCGCGAGCGCGCAGGGTCTGTGGCGTAAGGGGCAAGGATCCGCGGCGAGGGGCGCACGTTCTTCATGGGTGAGCCTTGATTGTGATGTCGGGCGCTGATCACCTATATCAACGAGAAGGTTTCAGGAGGGTACGCGGTGAGCCAAGATTTTTGCGTGACCGATCGCGCCTTGTCGCGGGTGGCGACAATTCTCTCGAGCGAAAGCGCCAACGCCTTGCGCGTCTCGGTGGAAGGGGGCGGCTGCTCTGGCTTTCAGTACAAATATGACCTTGTGGACGGCCCGCAAAACGATGACCTTGTGATTGAAGGCGAGGCGGCGACTGTGGTGGTGGACCCTGTGTCACTGCCTTTCCTGTCAGGCGCGCAGCTTGATTTCGTGGACGATCTGATGGGCCAGTCCTTCCAAATCAACAATCCGAACGCCCAGGCAAGCTGCGGGTGCGGCACGTCCTTCTCGCTCCTTTAGAGGGGCGGTAGAGCAGTTTACGGCCCGACGGAATTGTCTGAGCGGAACAAAACTGCTCTCAGTCAACGTCCTAGAGCATCCTCGGTCCTGGCAGACCGGAGTGCTCTCGCATAAAGTCACGGAAGGGTCGCCGGTGAGGATCGCCACCTGGAACATCAACGGCGTGAAGGCGAGGCTTGAGGGGCTGACCCGCTGGCTTGAGGAAAGCGCGCCCGATATTGCCTGCCTTCAGGAGATCAAATCGGTCGACGAGGGGTTTCCCTCTGACGCCATCGAGCGGCTCGGCTACAATGTCGCCACTCACGGTCAAAAAGGCTTCAACGGCGTCGCGCTCTTGTCAAAGCGCCCGCTTGAAGATGTGACGCGCCGCCTGCCTGGCGATGACGAAGACGAGCATGCCCGCTGGATTGAGGCGACGGTCTCCACCGAGAAAGGCGTTGTGCGGGTGGTGAGCCTTTACCTTCCGAACGGCAATCCCATCGGGACGGAAAAGTTCGCCTATAAGATCGCCTGGATGGACAGGATGCTGACCCGTGCCGAGGAGCTCCTTGCCACGGACGAGCCGATTGTCCTTGCAGGCGACTACAACGTCATCCCCGAGGCGGGCGATGCACGCCATCCTGAACGCTGGGTGGACGATGCGCTCTTTCAGCCCGAAAGTCGTGGCAGGCACAGGGCGCTCGTCAACCTTGGGTACGTGGATGCCCAGCGCGCCGTAGACCTTGCCGACGGGCTCTATACGTTCTGGGATTATCAGGCCGGCGCCTGGCAGAAAAACAACGGCATTCGTATCGACCACCTGATGCTTTCCCCGTCAGCGGCCGACCTGTTGGAGACGCTGACAGTGGAAAAGTTCACCCGTGGTTGGACCAAACCTTCAGACCATGTGCCCGTTGTGGCCGCGTTGAGGACCGAGCGATGATTTCCTTCATCTCGGTCCTCACGCTGACCTCGGTGGTGCCCTCCCTTTATGGGCTGAGCCACATCTCCGTGCCTTTTGGTGTGCCGCCCTACGCGACCCTTTCCACCTTCATCAACATTGCGGCCAACTTCCACTTCTAGGGTTAGATCCCGCAAACGGCTTGCCGCACCATGCTGATCATCAAGATCCTCGTGACGGCTGTAATGGTCCTCACCCTGTCGGCCATCAACGAGAGGGTCGGTGCGCGAATTGCCGGGGTTCTGGCAGGCTTTCCATTGGGAATTGCCGTCAGCTTGTTCTTCATCGGCGTGGAGCAGGGGGCGCCGTTCGCAGCGCTTTCCTCAGTGTCGGCCCTTGGCGGGCTCGGCGCGGCGCTGGTGTTTTGCGCCGCCTATTGGCAGGCCTCCGCGCGCCTCAAAGTGATGAACGCCCTCGGCGCCTCTCTTGCCGGCATTGTCGCGTTCCTGGGCGCCGCAGCGGCGATCAGCGCCTTGCCGCAAAACACGTGGGTGCTTCTTGCCGTCGTGGTGGCCTTGACGGTGCTGGCGGCGGTCATCTTCCGCAGCATCGATGTGACGGGGACCGACACGCTTCCCCGCATCAAGATGGGGCCGAAAGTGCTGGCATTCCGCGCCGGGTTGGCGAGCGCTCTGGTGCTCCTCATCACAGGGCTTGCTGGGATTGTCGGGGAGACGTGGGCAGGTTTGTTGTCAGGCTTCCCGGTGACGCTTTACCCCGTCCTCCTCATCGCTCACCTGACGTACGCCAAAGAGGTGGCACACGGGATCATCAAGGGGTTTCCGTTCGGCGTCGGTAGCCTTGTGATCTGCGCCCTCGGGGCCAGCGTCCTTCTGGAGCCGCTCGGCGTTTATTGGGGGATGCTGGCTGCAATTGGGCTTGCTGGCGTCTACCTTGCCGGCGTGTCGCTCGCGGTGGTCAAGTTCGACAACACGCCCAAGGCAGCGGCCTGACGTGCGCCAGAAACGGAAAAGGGCCGCTTGCGCGGCCCTCCGTGAGACAGATGCGGACGGTTGTCCGGCACGTGCCTGATCGGTCAACGAACCGTTCGAGGTTGCTCGCCGTTCCGCAGTTCCGATCCAGACGTCGCCGCCCGCAAAGAAATCCCACTCGACATTGGATCACCTCCTTTCGATTCGTTGATGGTGAAGGGAGCGTGCCTATGATTCGGCCATCGATCAAGGGGGGATCGGTGGCCCAAATGGCACGCTCGGCTTCATTCGCCCACCACCGCCTCCACAGCCAAGCCAAGGGCCAGGAGCGAGCGGTCACTTCCCGCAGCGCCCTCAAGCTCAAGACCCACAGGAAGGCCAGCGTCACCCGTCCCGATGGGGATTGTGAGGCCAGGCACGCCAATGACGCTGCCGGGGTCGGTGTTGCGGATGAAGGTGGGAAATGTGGGCACCAGCTTGCCGTTCAACACCACCTCTTCATCGCTCCCCTCGATGGACTGTGCCTCAAGGGGGGTGGTCGGGAAGGCGAGGGCGTTGAGGTCATTGTCCTCCAGAAGTGCGGCGAAGGCGGCTTGCATGGCAGGGCGGGCCTCATCCATGGCGGCGCGGTAGGCGGCCTCTGGCATCGCGTTCTCGCCCATGACGGCGTTGTCGAAGACGCCTTTCACATCAGGGCTTGCGATCTCCGCCACCACAGCCTCAAGACTGGTATCGGGGGCGTATTCGGCCAGGAAAGCGGTCAGGTCGCGCTTCACCTCATAAAGGGCGATGGGAAAGCTCGCCCCTTGGTTCAGCTCCAAGATCTCACCCATCTCCACGTGGATGATGGTGACGCCTGCCTCCTCCAAGCTCTCAATGGCGCTTTCAAAGGCCGCTCCGACGCCTTCGGAGACGTCGCCGGCCAGCTCTTTGGGCACGCCGAGGCGCACGGTGGAAAGGTCCACGGGTTCCAGCGCATCTTCGCCCGTGATGACAGCGTCCAGGAGCGCGACGTCGGCAACGCTATGGGCCATGGGGCCAGCGGTGTCGCGTGTGGTGGAAATTGGGACCATTCCCTCCTGAGGGTAGCGGCCAGTTGTGGGGCGCAGGCCAGTAAGGCCATTGAGGGCGGCAGGGATCCTGACAGAGCCGCCCGTGTCGGTGCCAAGACCGGCGGGGGCAATGCCCGCAGCAACAGCCGCCGCCGTCCCGCCTGATGAGCCACCTGCGAAGCGATCAGGCGCGGCGGCGTTGGCAACGGCCCCAAAGGCTGCGTTGTTGGAGGTGATGCCGAACGCCAGCTCATGCATGTTGGTCTTGCCCAGAAGGATCGCTCCGGCATCGATGAGCGCCTGTAGGACAGGCGCGTTGGCAGCGGGCGCGAAGCTCTCCAGGCCCGGAGTGCCTGCTGTGGTGGCGATCCCTTCAGAATTCACATTGTCCTTCACCACGATGGGAACGCCGGCGAGCGGGCCTGCATCACCCCCTTCCGCTTCGATTTTGTCGATGGCGTCGGCCGCCGCGAGGGCGCCGTCGGTGTTGAGGGAGATCATCGCGTTGAGGTCGGCATGCTCCTGCGCCTCCGACAGGTGCGCCTCCACCACCTCCCGCGCCGTGAGTGTGCCGTCTTTGATGGCGCCGACAATCTGGGTGACGGTCATGATGGTAGGGTCCGTGGGCTCATCGGCTTGGGCAAGGGAGGGCGCAAGCAGAGCCGCGGCAAAGAGCGCAGCCAGCGATGCGCTGCGTCGCGGGCGGCGCGTTTGACGCGCCTGGACGCGGCATTCGTGTGGGTGTGTACGGCGCGATGGGTCCATGAAGGCATCGCGAAATGGCGGGTGCGGCGTTGCCATGAAAATCCTCCCTGTCGATCTTGCGCCACTATGGCCGATCGACAGGGAGAGGGCGACGATTATGGGCGTCTAGCCCCTAAACATCGGCGTACGCGCGCACCTCTTCCTTTCCCCCAGGGTGGGTGACGGCGCCTTTTTCCGCCGACCCCACGGTCTGCGCGTACTTCCAAAGGGCGCCTGAACGGAAGTTGTTTTCCCGCGGTTTCCAGGCCGATTTGCGCTCAGCCATCTCTGCGTCGGAAACGTCGACGTCCATGGTGCCGGCCTCGGCGTCGATGGTGATCATGTCGCCATCCTTCAACAGGCCGATGGGGCCGCCGACGGCGGCCTCGGGCCCCACATGGCCGATGCAAAAGCCGCGCGTGGCCCCGGAAAAACGCCCGTCGGTGATGAGTGCCATCTTCGCGCCCATGCCCTGGCCGTAAAGGGCGGCCGTGGTGGAGAGCATTTCGCGCATGCCGGGCCCGCCGATGGGACCCTCGTAACGGATCACCAGCACCTCGCCTTCCTCGTAGTTGCGGTTGGCGACGGCCTGGAACGCCTCTTCTTCTGAATCAAAGCACCGGGCGGGCCCCGTGAATTTGAGGTCGGTCATGCCGGCCACCTTCACGATGGCGCCTTCCGGAGCAAGGTTGCCCTTCAGCCCCACGACGCCGCCTGTGGGCGTGATGGGCGTGTTGGCGGCATAGACCACGTCCTGGTTGGGGTTCCAGGCCACCTTCTCAAGGTTTTCGGCCATGGTCCGGCCCGTCACTGTGATGCAATCGCCGTGAAGGTAGCCGTGGTCGAGGAGGGTTTTCATCAAGAGCGGGATACCCCCCACCTCGAACATGTCCTTCGCCACATACTTCCCGCCAGGCTTAAGGTCGGCAATGTAGGGGGTGCGCTTGAAGACCTCGGCAACGTCATGGAGGTCAAAGTCGATCCCGCATTCATGGGCGATGGCGGGAAGGTGAAGGCCAGCGTTGGTGGACCCGCCTGAGGCCGCCACCACAGTCGCAGCGTTTTCCAGCGCCTTGCGGGTGACAATGTCGCGCGGGCGAAGGTTTTTATGGATGAGGTCCATGACGCTTTCGCCAGCGGCCGCGCAGAACCGGTCGCGGATTTCGTAAGGGGCGGGCGCACCGGCCGAGTAGGGGAGCGCAAGGCCGATGGCTTCGGACACCGTTGCCATGGTGTTGGCGGTGAACTGCGCACCGCACGCCCCTGCGGAGGGGCATGCCACCTGTTCAAGCTCGTCCAGATCCTCGTCCGACATGTCGCCGACGGAGTGTTTGCCCACGGCCTCGAACAGGTCCTGCACGGTCACCTGCTGGCCTTTGAACGTGCCAGGCAGGATGGAGCCGCCATAAAGGAAGACCGAAGGCACGTTGAGGCGGACCATCGCCATCATCATGCCCGGCAGGCTCTTGTCGCAGCCGGCAAGGCCGACGAGGGCGTCATAGCAGTGGCCGCGCATGGTGAGCTCGACCGAATCGGCAATCACCTCGCGAGAGGCCAGGGACGACTTCATGCCCTCGTGGCCCATGGCGATGCCGTCGGTGACGGTGATGGTGCAGAACTCGCGCGGGGTGCCGCCGCTTGCCGCAACGCCTTTCTTCACCGCCTGGGCCTGGCGCATCAGGGCAATGTTGCAGGGCGCGGCCTCGTTCCAGCAACTGGCAACGCCGACCAAAGGCTGGTGAATCTGCTCCTTGGTGAGCCCCATCGCATAAAGGTAGGAGCGGTGAGGGGCGCGCGAGGGGCCTTCAGTAACGTGACGGCTCGGCAGGCGATCCTTGATGAGGGTGCGCGTCTGCATGGTGTTCCTTCAATTGGTGTTTGACGCTCGATGGTGCATTTGTGCACAAAGTTGCGCCTTCGCGCGAGGCAAACCGGTGCCTTGCAGGGCAGGTTTGCTTCAAGAATGGTGCAAGAGCCTTCACGGCCTTTGATGGTGAGGCCACCGGATGGGCCGGCGATCATGGTCTTGGGCACAGGCGCGCGGAGGGGAGTGAGGGTTTTGGGCAAGGACAATTTTGGCGTCATCCTCCTCAACGATACGCCGTGTCCTGCCGAAGCGACCCTTGCCGTCACCGGCATGGGCCGCTCTGGCACCACAATGGTCGCGCGGATCTTGCAGGCCATCGGGGTTGCGCCAGGAATGCCTGTGGGCACCGACGTTCTTGAAAATCCCACGTGGAACGAAGCCGCCCGCACCCTTGATTTCGATGCCTTCGCTGACTTGTGCCGGACGGCCGATGCGGGCGCTGCGAAGTGGATGCTGAAGTCACCGAAACTGCGCACGGACATGGAGGGTTTTGCCGCCCGCATGCGCAACCCACGCTATGTGGTGATGTTTCGCGACCCCGTTGCCATTGCCCAACGCAACGTCCTTGCCATGGACGTAGCGCCGGGCAAGGCGCTAACCATGGCAGCACGCGGGATGGCGCGCAACAGCGCACAGGTGAGCGCCACCACGGCGCCCGCGCTGCTGCTGTCTTATGAAAAAGCCCTTCTGCACCCTGCCCTCACCGTGGATGTTATTGCGGGCTTTGCCGGCATGGACCCTCCACAGGCCGCGCGCGAGGCTGCAACGCGTATGGTGAGGAACGGCGATCCCGCCTATTTCGGCAAGGTCCCGACTACGGCTTCCACTTGATGGAGCAGCCTGCGGGCTTGTGCTGGGTGGCGGGGCCTTCGCCCGATTTTGCAACCATGCGCATGGCCTCCAAAAGCTCCCGCTCGGCGCCGTCTGGCGGAGCGCTGGTTGTGCCTTCGTCCATGCGGCCGCGGTACTTCACCCTGCCGCGATGGTCGAGACCGAAAAAGTCCGGTGTGACGGCGGCGCCATAAGCGGCCGCGACCTTTTGGCTTTCATCGTGCAGATAGGGGAAGGGGAACTTGTACTGCTCGGCAAATTCCTTCATCCGGTCGAAGGAATCAGCGGGGTAGCGTTCCGCATCGTTGGCGCAGATGGCAACAAAGCCGATGCCTTCGCCCATCAAAGTGCGCGCATCTTCCACCATCCGCCGCGCGGACGAGACCACATAGGGGCAGTGATTGCAGATGAAGGCGACGACCGCCCCATGGTCCATCAGGACGTCGGATAGGGCAATCTGCCGCCCGTCGGTGGACGGCAACGTGAAGTCCGGCGCATCCCGATCAAAAATGTCTGTCGACATGGTCACTCCGTGGTTGGTATGGCGCCAGGGGCGTCTATCTCATATGTCCTTTGTGTGTCAGGGACACTCGAGTACAAGATCCGTATGACCGATGCTGTTCAGGAAGGGGCGCCCGAGCGCCAGAAGCTGCCGCGGGCAGACCGTAACCACACGATTGTGGACCTGATCGTTTTCGACAAGACGCGCAAGATGTTCCTGTATTGGACGCCGTTCTGTACGGTGACCGCGTGGGTGGCCATTGCCCATGCCCAATCGGCATGGACGCTTGTGGCGGGCGCCGTGTTCGGCGTGGTGGTCTACACGCTGGTGGAGTACCTGATGCACAGGTTCGTCTACCATTTCGAGCCGGAAAGCCGCCTCCTGCGGATCCTGACGGCGGACATGGGCCGCTCCCACATGGGCCATCACCGCAACCCTGCAAAGTATGGCGGGGGGATCAACGGCAATCAGCCGCCCATTGTCGCCATCGCCACAGTGTTCGCGTTGGGTGCCTACTTCACCCCGTTTCCAACGGCCTTCGGGCTGATGGCGGTGACGGCGGGGGCCATCAACTACGTGGCCCAGGAGTTCGTGCATTTCGGCACCCACCACCTTCCCATGAACAACCGCATGATGCGCCTGATGAAGCGCCACCACATGCTCCACCACTACCAGGACGAGAATTCCAACTTCGGCCTGTTCTGGCCGGTATGGGATTGGATTCTCGGCACCAGCTTCGACGGCAAAGCCAAAACCAAGACCCGCGAGGGCGCAGGTTAGCCCTTGGAGTGCATGCCTGGCGCAATGCACGGCGCTGGGGCCGCGCCCGATTGGAACCGCAGCGCAAAACTCCGGTCGGCAACTTGGCGTCTATACACTCACGTTGAGAGGCGTTTTGAGTACCTGACGTAAAGTGAGGTCGGACTCAAGAAATTACAATGTGATTTTATTAAATGGGAGGAGGTATTGAGAAAATTTCGTATTGAATATGTTTATAAACTCGGGCGATATGCCAGCCTTCTCCCAGATGAAGAGTGGCTTGAAATTAGGAGTCTATTAGAAAATAGGGTGTTCCGGATTGCAGAATATCGCAAGGAGCAGAAATGTCCTCTGCGAGACGCAATCGAAAAAGAACCAACCGGACAGGCCGCGTTGGACCGTTACGAGCAGTTGACTGGATGTCGATTGGATCATCCGGACCAACTCTGGGCGGTCCAAATGTCTCAATACGGCAGTCTATGCGGACAGTGCGGTAAACCATTTCGCACGCCAAGAGCAAAAGTGTGCGCTGAGTGCGGACATCGTCTGCCTGATGGATTTGTTGCCGGCGTTCTTGGCGGGGAGGCGTAGCATTAAAGCGCTTCGCGCTTAGTTTAAAGCAGGCTGTACGGGCGAAAAACGTGGTCGCAACTTGATTGGGCGAACGCCCTCAATACGCGATCTGATCAAGGTCGAGCGGGATATGCGCTGGTGGCGTGCACATCGCCCCACTCAGGCGCGTTGTCACAGAACACCAAATTCGAGACGAGAGGCGAAGAGGGCCTCGCTGGAACGAGCGATGGCGATCCGTTAACGCCGCCCGCTCCTTGGGCCCGTTTAGTAGTGGCGCAGGAGGGCGGTGAGGCGGCCTTGGATGCGCACCCTGTCGGCGCCGAAAATGCGGGTTTCGTATTGGGGGTTGGCGGCTTCCAATGCGATGGTGTTGCCGCGCTTGCGAACCCGCTTCAGTGTTGCCTCTTCGTCGTCGATGAGGGCGACGACAATTTCGCCCGTGTCGGCACGGTCGGTCTTCTTGATGATGACGGTGTCGCCGTCGTGGATGCCGGCGTTGACCATGGAATCACCGCGCACCTCAAGGGCGAAATGCTCACCCCCGCCCAGCATGGCTGCGGGGAGTTGGATGGCATCGGTCTTTTGCTGGATGGCCTCGATGGGGACGCCAGCAGCAATCCGGCCCATCAAAGGAATGTCCACAATGTCGTAGGCGGCGGTGACGGGACGCATCGGCGGGCGCTGCATTCCCATGCGCTCCGGTGCAGCGGGGCGCGAGCCTTCGATAACGGAAGGAGAGAAGCCGCGCGGGCGCTCACCCCTCAGTGCAAAGGAGTCGGGAAGGCGCACCACTTCCAAGGCGCGGGCACGGTTGGGAAGGCGGCGGATGAAGCCACGCTCCTCAAGGGCGGTGATGAGCCTGTGAATGCCCGACTTGGACTTCAGGTCCAAAGCGTCCTTCATTTCTTCGAACGAAGGGGGGACGCCCGTGTCCGTCATCCTTTTATGAATGAAGAGCAAGAGGTCATATTGCTTCTTGGTGAGCATCGTGGGTCAGGCTCTCTCAGCGCGGTGCGAAGCGTGGATCTGTTTGCGAATCGTTTCACATAAATTCGTGCATGCACTATACACGTTCGTCGTGTGTTCCACAACCGTCAGCGCAACTCATACCCTTGTCTACACCCCGTTCCACCGACCTCAAAGGGAGATGTAGCGGCAAGGGGTGCCTGCCTCGGCGGCGCTTTCGCGAGGCTCGCGCACAAGCAGGCAGTCTGCCTTGGCAAGCACCGACAGCATGGACGAATCCTGCACGCTGAAGGGCGCGATACGCCCATCCTCATCGATCCGGGCGCGCATGTGGTCCCGCCTCGGCCCGTTCTGCCCGACCGGGGCACCCAGCGTTCCTGCCAAAACCGTGGGGCCGGGGTTGCTTGCCCCTTGCATGGCAAGAACGAGCGGGCACAGAAACAGGACGCTGCAAACAACGGACGAAACGGGGTTGCCAGGAAGCCCGAGCACCATGGGGGCGGGGGCGAACATCAAGGGTTTGCCTGGCCGCACCGCCACGCGCCAGAAGTCGAGCGCGATGCCAAGGCCCTCCAGCGCAGGACGAATGAGGTCGTGATCGCCGACGGACGCGCCCCCGAGGGTGACGAGGAGGTCGGCTTGGTCAAGCCCCTCCCGTGCCGCCGCTTCGATGGCGTCCTGCCGGTCGGGGACTATGCCAAGGTCCATGGTCTGGCCGCCTGCATCGGCCACCATCGCCGACAATGTGGGGGTGACGGAGGCAACGATCTGGTCAGGTCCGGGGATTGTTCCGGGGGGCACCAGCTCGTCTCCCGTGGCAAGGAAGGCCACCTTGGGGCGGCGGGTCACGGTGAGGTCGGCATGGCCTCCTGCGCCGAGGAGGGCCAGGTCGCGCGCCCTCAGCCGGTGGCCCTTTCCAAGGAGGGCGGCGCCGTCTTCGAAGTCGAGACCCTTGCGGCGGATGTGGGCGCCAGCCGTCACCGAAGCGGTTGTGGTGAATGAGGTGCCGTCCACCACAGCGTCCTCCTGGATGAGGACGGTGTCAGCGCCTTCAGGCACAGGCGCGCCTGTGAAGATGCGCACAGCCTCGCCCCTGCCAATGGGGTGGCCGTAGGCTTTGCCGGCGACGGCCTCGCCCACCACGCGGACGGCTCCTGACGCAATGTCGCCGTGGGAGAGGGCGTAGCCATCCATCGCCGAGGCATTGAAGGGCGGTTGTGTGCGCTTTGCAGCGGTGTCGGCGGCAAGGATACGGCCGGCACCTTCCGCCAGGGGTATGGTTTCGCGCGCAGGCGCGGGGGCGGCGCGAAACAGGCGTTCGCGCGCCTCATCGACGCCGATCATGGCGCCGTCCAGTGTCCCGAGCGGCCGCCGGACTTCTCCTTCAGGCGGATCGGGCCGATCCTCATGCCGCGGTCGATGGCCTTTGCCATGTCGTAAAGGGTGAGGCAGGCGGCGCTGACGGCGGTCAACGCCTCCATCTCCACTCCTGTGCGCCCGCTGGTGGTCGCCGTTGCCGTAACGGTGACCCCAGGCAGGCTCTCGTCAGGTTCCAGGGTGAGGGACACCGAATCGAGGGGGATCGGGTGGCAAAGGGGGATGATGTCGGCGGTCTTCTTCGCCGCCATGATGCCTGCAATGCGCGCGACGGAGAGGACATCGCCCTTCTTCACTTGACCGTCGCGGATGGCTTTGAGCGTGGCAGCGTCCATCTGGACCGCGCCGGTGGCAACGGCAATGCGCTTGGTGACGGCCTTTTCGCCCACATCCACCATGCGGGCGGCCCCTTTGGCGTCGATGTGGGTGAGCGTGCCGCCTGTCAAAAGCGTGCGGGTGGCGGCGGCCACATCCTCCTGGCGCATCAGGCTTTCGCCCACCAGAAAGCCCTTGACGCCAGCCTGCATGAGGCGCGCGACATCGTCGTGGGTGGCAATTCCCGATTCGGCAATCAAGAAGCGGTCGGACGGGACGCTGGGAGCAAGCCGCTCGGTCACCCCAAGGTCGGTGACGAAGGTGCGAAGGTCGCGGTTGTTGATGCCGATGAGCGGCGAGGGGAGGGCGAGCGCGCGCTCAAGATCCTCCTCGTCGTGGACCTCCAGGAGGGAAGCCATTCCAAGGTCTAGGGCGGTGTCGAAGAGGGTGCGGGCGGTGGCATCATCCACCCCCGTCATGATGATGAGGATACAGTCCGCCCCCAAGGCGCGCGCCTGAAACACCTGTTCGCGCACATACATGAAGTCTTTGCGAAGGGCAGGGAGGCCGCTCGCATCGCGGGCCTCAACAAGGTGGGCGAAAGCGCCTTGGAAGGAGGGCCCGTCCGTCAGCACCGAAAGGCACGCCGCCCCTCCGGCGCGATAGGCGCGGGCAAGCTCTGCAGGGTCGAAGTCGGCGCGAATCAAACCTTTGGAGGGGCTTGCCTTCTTTACTTCGGCAATGAGGGCCGGGCGACCGGCGGCAGCCTCCGTGCGCAGCGCTCCCTCAAAGTTGCGCGCGGGGGGCATTGCGCGGGCGCGGGCCTCAAAATCGTCGGCGTCTTCGATGAGGCGCTGCTCTTTGATTTCGCGGCGCTTGTAGGCTTCGATGCGGGCCAGAATGTCGGGGGCGTTGTCCATCACGGCGCCACCGCTTGAGAGACGGCGACAAGGGCATCGAGCCGGCCGAACGCTGCGCCTGCATCCACCAACTCTTCGGCAAGGACGACGGCGTCGGTCAGGGTCTCGGCGCGCTCTGCCACCACCAGTGCGGCGGCAGCGTTGAGGCAGGCAATGTCGCGATAGGCGCTCTTTTCCCCGGCAAGGACGGTTTTGAGCGCCTCGGCGTTTGTGGCGGCATCGCCGCCTTTAAGGTCCGCTTCGGTGGCGCGGGAGAGGCCGACGGTGGCCGGATCCACGGTAAACTCGCGCACCTTCCCGTCAGCCACCTCGGCCACGAGGGTGGTGCCTGTGGTGGTGATTTCATCAAGACCATCGCTGCCGTGAACCACCCAGGCCCTGTGGGTACCAAGGGTCGCCAGAACGTCCGCAATGGGGCGCACCCACTCCTTGGAAAAGACGCCGACCAGTTGCTTGTCCACCCCGGCGGGGTTGGACAGGGGGCCAAGGAGATTGAAGACGGTGCGTGTGCCCAGCTCCACCCGTGCCGGGCCCACATGCTTCATGGCGGCATGGTGGGCGGGGGCGAACATGAAGCCGATCCCCGCCTTTTCGATGCAGGCAGCGATTCCGATAGGGGACAGGTCGATCCGCACGCCAAGGGCGGTCAAGACATCGGCCGCGCCTGACTTGGACGACAGCGCTCTATTGCCGTGCTTGGCAACGGGCACACCGGCCGCTGCCACGATGAAGGCTGCGCAGGTGGACACGTTATAGCTGCCAGAGGCATCGCCCCCTGTGCCCACAATGTCCATGGCGCCTTCGGGGGCGGTGACGCGGGTCATCTTGGCGCGCATCACCTCAACGGCGCCGGCAATCTCCTCCACCGTCTCCCCGCGCACGCGCATGGCCATCAACAGGCCGCCGATCTGCGCAGGCGTTGCCTCGCCGGACATCAAAACGTCGAAAGCCTCTGAGGCTTCCGACCGGGTAAGGCGCGCGCCGCCTGCTGTTTTCGCCAGCAGCGCTTTCAGATCGGCCATGGTGGTTCACCGGTTGGGGCGAGAGTATGCCCTAATATCGCATACCGCCCTGCGGCTGCTCTAGACCGGTAATGACATTGATCACCTGGACGTTCTGGGTGGGCTGCACCTCGGCCTGCCGCGCGTTCACAAGCTCGGTCAGGATGGTGTTGGCAAGCCCGTTGTTCAGCGTGTTGCGCACACCCTGAAGTTCAGCCGATTCGGCGAAGAAGGCTGGCTCGGACACATCCGTCACCTTCAACAGGATCTGCCGGCCGTCGCCCGTCAGAACCGACGCCACATGGCCGGAAGGTCCCTCGAAGGCCGCCTCGCTTGCCGGTGAGGGGAGCGCTTCGGACGGGCTGCTGCGGGAGAAAGGCTCGGTGGTTTCAGCCGTAACGCCAAGGCGTTCGGCCACCGTTGCCACAGGCTCGCCTGCACGAAGGGCCTCCGCCGCTTCCTCGGCCTTGTTGGCAAGGCGGGTGGATTTTTCCGTCTCGGTCCAAGCGGCTAGCACATCGACCGTCACATCGTCATAGGGGCGGTCGGTGGCCTCGGTCACACTGTCCACCTGTACCCAGACCGTGGCGTCACCGTCCTGCACGGGGACAGCATCATCGCCGACGCTGGCCGCGAAGGCAGCGCTGATGGCAGCGGCCTTTGCAGGCAGATCCACCTCGGAGCCGTCGGGCGCATTGCCCTCCTGGGACACGGCGTCGACGGTGACGAGGGGGAGGGCGAAGCGCTCTGCAATTTCGTCCACCCGCGCGCCGCCGGCAACGGCGTCTTCGACGCTGTCAGCCATGGTGCGCAGCTGGCCTGCGGCTTCCTCTTCCGCAATTTCCCTGCGGATCTGATCTTCAATCTCAGACAAAGGCGGCTTCACGCTCTCCACAATTTCGCTGACGCGCACGATGAGGGGGCCGAAGCGGCCATCAACGGCGGTGACTCCAGGCTCGGTCATGGAAAAGGCAGCGTCCGCCGCGGCCGGGTCCACCAGGGACCCACGGCGCACAAGGCCAAGGTCCACGTCCGATTCGCTGCGGCCAAGCTCGGTCAAAATGTCGGCAAAGGGCGTGCCGTCATTGAGACGCTGCACAGCATCTTCGGCGACAGCCATATCATCGATGAGGACCTGTTGAACGCGCCTTTGCTCGGGCGTGCCGTACTGCGTGCTGCGCTCATAGGCGGTGCGCACGGCCTCATCGCTCACCGCATCGGGGTCTGCGAGGGACTGGGCACTCAATGTGACGGCGGAGAGCCCACGATACTCGGGCGCGCGGAAACGGGCTTTGTTGTCTTCATAATAGGCGCGAAGCGTGTCCTGGCTCGGATCTTCGATGGGGCCAAGGTCATCATCGGACAGGGCAAACCAGTCCACCGTGCGGGTTTGTGACTGGAAGCGGTTGAAAGCCTCAAGGTAGGGGGAGGGTGCCACGACGCCGCCCAGAAGGCCGTTCACCAGCTGCTCGCGGATGGCGGCGCGGCGTTCGAGTTCCACGAAGTCGGCCTCGGTGTAGCGGTTCTCGGCGAGGATGCGGTCGAACTGGAAGCGGTCGAACTCACCATTGGGTGCGGCAAACACGGGGCTTTGCTTGATTCGAAGGGCAAGCTGATCGTCGCCGATATCAAGGCCCAGGGCGCGCCCTGCATCCACCTGAAGCGCATCGGTGACGAGCTGGCCGAGCACCTGGCTCGGCAGGCCGATGGCGTGGGCCTGCTGGGGAGTGATGGGCCGGCCCAATTGTTGTGACGTTTGCGACAAAGTGCGTGTGTAAAGGCGCTGGAATTCCTGCGCCCCCACCGGCGTCTCGCCGGCGCGCGCCACCTCCGTCGGGTCGATCTGGTTCACGAAATCGGAGATGCCCCAGACCGCGAAGGACAACACAAGAAGGCCGATGAGGATCTTGGCAAGAAACCCCTTCGCACCGCGTCGCAGAGCGTTCAACATACTGGAAAGACCACAATTCGTTGACGGAATAAGGGCTCTGTTCGCCGCCCCTCACGATAGGCGATACTAAGAAGCCGAAGGGGCGCCTGCAAGGCTGACAGGGCAGCGGGACCCAACGGCTCAATCACAACTGCCGGCGCAGATCGGCAGAGCACCCGTCCAAGGGGTGAGGAAAGGAAGGCACGATGCTGATTGCGGGCAACTGGAAGATGAATGGCGATCCCTCGTCCATGGAGGAGTTTGGCCGCATGATTGCCCGCGCGCCCGAGTGCGCTGCCAAGGGCGTGGAGCTGATGGTGTGCCCGCCCTTCGTGTTGATCGCAAAGTTTGCCGACAGGGCCACCGTCTCGCCGGTGAAGATCGGCGGGCAGGACTGCCACCCTGCCGCCAAAGGCGCCCACACCGGCGACATCTCAGGGGAAATGCTGGCCGCCTGCGGCGCGGAGGCGGTGATTGTGGGACACTCCGAACGCCGCACCGACCATGGCGAGGATGACGCCCTGGTGGCGAAAAAGGCCGAGGCAGGCCAGCGCGCGGGCCTGATCGTCATCGTCTGTGTGGGCGAGACGGAGGCCGAGCGCGACGCCGGAGAGGCTGAAAGCGTGGTGCGCCGGCAGATCGAAGGGTCAGTGCCGGGCACCCTCGATGCTGCTCGTCTTGTGGTGGCGTATGAGCCCGTCTGGGCCATTGGCACAGGGCGCACCCCCTCCGTGGAGGATGTGGGGGCAATGCACCGCACCATCCATGCAGCGCTCGACGCACGCTTTCCGGGGGCAGACGTGCCGGTCCTTTATGGCGGCTCGGTCAAGCCCGACAATGCGGCGGAACTTCTCGCAGTCGAGGGGGTGGATGGCGCCCTTGTGGGCGGGGCCAGCCTGACGGCCGACAGTTTCATTGCCATCGGCCTTGCCGCGCCCTCGCCCTCGCCCTGAAGGCGGCGGCAAGCGCCCCGGTCAGGCAGAGCGCGGCCGGGGAATTTCGCCGAAGCGGGCCATGGCGATGACGAGCCAGCCGAGGAGAAGGCCGTTCAACAGGTGCCAGGCAAAGTGGGTGCCGAGGGAGAAGGCTGGGCACACCGCCTCATCCACCGTGCGGAAGGTGAGGGAGACGGCAAACAAGAAGGCCGCGCCCACCAAGGACCAGCCGGCCCCTTTGCGCTCAGCGCCGATAAGGGCCGCCCCCACCACAAGGAGCGCCGCCAAGGGGGCAAGGTAGCCTTCAGACCCGTTGAGAGCATCCCCAAGGAACCGGCTGAGGCCGCCGCCCACCATGAAGGACCCCACCAGGAAACCCAGCGTGATCAACAGGGCCGCCCACACGGGAAGGCCTGCGAACCGGCGCATGGCCAAAGCGAAATAGAATACGATGAACAGCTGGATGGGGATCACATCGGCAAAGAGTGACCAGACCTCAGCCACCGTGTGGAACAGGAACGAGCCGACGCCCACCGCAAGGGCAAGCACCACCAACACGAACACCGCCCAGTCCAAAGCCCCTTTGCGCGCGGCATAGAACCCGGCGTAGACCGCTGCGGCCACGAAGGCAAAGTTGGTGAGCGCGTTCACTGGCTCGGCCCAAAAATCAGGGCTCATCCGCTCGCAGTAGTTGTCGATGGCACGGGTCCAGTCCATGGGGTCTCCTGCGGTCAGGGGCGTTCGAGCCGCTCATTGGATCGACAAGCACTGTCGTCCCATCCGACTGCGCACAGTCAGACGGGCATTGCTCTAGCGCGCTTTCCGGGCGATTGGGAACTGGCCACGTCCACTTTCGCAGCGGCGATCAACAGGACCCTTGCCCTACCGTCGTCCCGACGCCAACCGACGCGATCCTCCCCCACAGCGGAGCTTTTTGTGATTGTCTCCCACAGTCGCCGCTTCATTTTCCTGCGTACGGAGAAGACCGGTGGCACAAGCCTGACCGCAGCCCTGCGCGCCATTGCCGCGCCGGGGGACACCTATCCCGGCGAGGTGCGCCCGTCCTGGTCCAAGCACTTGCCGTTTTCCTATGGGGGACTGCAGCGCAACCTGCCGGATGTGTTCGGCCTTCACCCCCATGCGACGGCGGCGCAGGCGCGCCGGGTGCTTGGACGGCGAGTGTTCGACAGCTATTTCAAATTCGCCATCGAGAGGAACCCTTGGGACAGGCAGGTCTCCCTCTACACCCATCGGGAGTGGAAGAAGGGTCGGAACAATGACGGGTTCGACCGTCACATGCGCTCACCCCTTTACCGCAACACTGAGTATTGCCGGCTGAACAACTGGTCCATCTACACCATCGACGGAACGGTCGTTGCCGACAAGATCCTGCGCTACGAGACGCTGGCGGAGGAGATCGAAACGCTCCAATCCCTTGTGGGCGCAAAGCTTTTGGAGGCCATGCCCCGTATGCGCGCCTATGACAGCGACAGGCCCCACTACTCCACCTTCTATACCGACGCCTCGCGCGACCGTGTGGCCGGATGGTATCGGCGCGAGATCGAGGCATTCGGTTACACCTTCGAGGACCATAGTCACGGCTGACGCCGCCGGCGGCGTCAGCAAGGCTTTGGCCAGGCGGCACCACTGGGTGCCGGACTCGCTCCGGTGGTGCGATTTGGCGGAAGGCCTTAGCGGGCGGCGGCCTCCAGAACAGGAACGTTGAGGCCGCATTGGGCGAGCGCCTCGCGGGTTGCCGCCTTTTCCGCTTCCGTCAGGGAGAGCATTGGAAAACGCACAGCGCCGCCCGTCTGTCCCAAAAGGTCTTGCCAGTATTTTTGGTGGGCGTGGGGTTTTTCCGCAGGGCGGGTGTCCTTCAAGGCGCGGCGCACGGGGTCAAGGCTGTCGCTCACCTTACGCGCCTCCTCGTGGGCGCCGTGGAAGGCAAGGTCGGTATACTCGCGCATGCGCCTGTCGGCAGCGGTCTGGATCAGGTAGGGGGGCGAGGAGCACAGATAGAGCCGCCAGCCAAGCTCGATGATGTTGTCCAGCCACTCATCCTCGGAGGCGGTGCTGACGATCAGCGTGTCGCCCGCCCGCTCCGACAGTTCGCGATACATGGGCCGCGGGACGGAGTATTTGATGGCCACCACCGTGTCGATCCGGGCCAGTTGGAGGCACAGGTCAGGGCTCATCAGGTAGCCTGAATCAGGGTGGCTCCACAGCGCGACGGCGATCTCCACCTCCTCTGTCAGGCGGTGATAGTAGGACAGGAGCGTCTCGTCCTGGGCCTTGAAGAAGTGGAGGATTGGGGCGTGCACCACAATGGCGTCGGCGCCGATCGCTTCAGCATGGCGGGCAAGCTCCAACACGGTGTCGAAGTTCTGGTCAGAGCAGGAGCAGATGACCCCGCGCCTTGGCTTGCCGGCCTGGTGGGCCACCTCCACGGCCACCTCGAAGGAGCGTTTGCGCTCCGCAACGCTCATGGCAAAAAACTCGCCCTGCTTGCCTGAGACAAAGACGCCATCGATGCCAAGATCGTCGAACCAGTGGGTGAGATTTTTGCGCAGGCCGGCCTCGTCGAGGGACGTGTCGCCATGGTCGAATGGGTTGAGCGCGGCGCACCAGATGCCGGTCATCGCCTCGCGCGCCCATGCCTTGGCGTAGCGGCGGTCGTAGTGGAGTGTCATGGTCGCGTCCTCAGTGCCTGCCAGACCCTGTAAGGGGTGAGGGGAAAATCCAGGTGACGCACGCCGAGCGGGCGCAGGGCGTCAAGGGTTGCATTCAAGATTGCCGCGGGAACGCCGATGGTGCCGGCCTCGCCGATCCCCTTTGCGCCCATCGGGGTGAGGGGCGTCGGGGTCTGGATGGTGTGGCTGTGGATGGGCGGCACATCGTCAGCGCGCGGCACGGCGTAATCCATGAACGAGCCGGTGACGAGCTGGCCGTCCTCATCATAGACAATGCGTTCCATCATCGCCTCGCCAACTCCTTGGACAGCGCCGCCCACCACCTGGCCGTGGGCAAAGGAGGGGTCGATCAGACGCCCTGCATCATCCACCGCCACAATCTCTTCAAGGGCGAGGGTGCCTGTGGCCGTGTCCACCGTGACGGCGGCGACGACGGCGCCTGCCCCCCACGTCTCTCCCTCAGCGGTGTGGGTGAGGGTGATGGAGTCAGTCTCACCGAAAAGCGCGGCGCGGTCTATCGTGCGTGTGGTGTCGGCGGCAACGGCAAGGCCCGTTTCGGTGAGGACGATGTCATCGGGACTGGCGTTAAGGCGCAGGGCCGCGGCGGCCACCATGGAGGCTTTGAGGCCATCCACCGCCTTCGTGAGCGCGGTGAGGCCGATGGGGGTGCCGCGGCTTGCGAGCGCGCCAATCCCGCGCTCCAAATGCTGTGTGTCGGTGGGAAGGACGCGCACGGCTCGATGGGGCACGCCAAGGGTCCTGGCCGCCACATTGCGGCAGACGGTGCGCCGGCCCTGGCCCTGGCAGGTGGTGCCTGTGGCGACCTCGATGGCGCCGTCTTCGGCAAGGCGAGCGGAGGCGCTCTCCCACCCCTGCCCGCTGGGCTCCAGGAACAATGCGCCTCCGAGGCCGCAGACGACGCCGCTCTCTCGCCGCGCATCGAAGTGCCGGCGTTTTTCGTGCCAGTTCGAGACCTCGAGGATAGCGTCGATGAGGCCCAGGAGGTCGCCTGAGTCCACGGTCACGCCGCTGGCGCGGGTGTGAGGGAATTGGGTGATGACGTTGCGGCGGCGCAGGTCCCACGGGTCAATGCCAAGCGTGGCGGCGGCGTCTTCCACGAGGCGCTCGTGAAGGAGTGCGGCTTCGGGCCGGCCGGCACCACGATAAATACCGACGGCTGCGCCAGTGTCGTGGGCTGCCTTGGCGTCCACATGCACGGCGCCGACGGCGTAGGGGCCTGGGAGGATACGCGCTGCATTCCATGGCGGGACGGCGCCTGAGAACGGCATGCGGCAACCAAGGGGGGCGGTCACTTTGGCGCAAAGGGCGAGGAAGCGGCCGCTGTCATCGACACCAAGGCGGCCCTCAAGGCGGCTGCCGCGGGCGTGGGTGGCCGACAAAAACTCCTCGCCACGGGTCGCCACCCAGCGCACAGGGCGGCCGATGGCCAATGCTGCCGCCGCCACAGCCACGTCCTCCGGGTAGAGGGAGGCTTTTGCGCCGAATGCGCCGCCCACATCGGGCACGCTCACCCTGACTGTGGACGGATCGAGGCCAAGGATCCTTGCAAGCTCGTCCCTTGATCGCCAGGGCGACTGGGAGGGCAGGACAACGTGTAGACCGCCCTCGCCATCTGGGATGGCAAGCACCGTCCGCGGCTCCATGGCCGAGGGGGCAAGCCGTGCGTGGGCGGTGGTGACCTCACACACGTGGCTCGCACCGCAAAAGGCGGCCTCACAATCCCCCTCCTGCCAGGCAAAGGTGAAACCTTCATCTGGGGGATCGCCGGTGTCGGTCTCAAGAAGGACGGTCTCTGCGGCGTCTGCGGCCTGAAGCGGCGTTTGTGCAAGGACGATCGCCACAGGCTCGCCCACTGCGCCAATGCGATCGGCACATAGGAGGGGCGCGTTCTGTGGGACGCCGTCCACAATAGGGTTGACGGAGAGAGTGCCGGACAGCCCCAGATCGCCGGCGGCAAGGACGGCGATGACACCGTCCATGGCGAGCGTTGCCTCCTTGTCGATGTCGGTCAGAACCGCCGGCGCTTCGGCCGCACGCACGAATGCGGCGTGATGGAGTCCGTCGGCATGGATGTCGCTGCCATACCGGCCGCGGCCGGTGACGAACGCAAGGTCCTCAAGGCGCGGAGTGGGCGGCGTGTGGGGGTTCGTCATCGTTTCCTGTCGTGCGGGTCTCATTGCTCTAACGCGCTTTTCCCACCGAGGGGAAGCATGAGCTCTACGACTGCTGGAGGATTTATCCGCGCCCCCTTGCCTCTTCCGCCACCAACGCCGAGCCTTGTCGCAAAGGCAGGAACGAGGGCGCCCTATGGATAAGACGACCGTTGCCGTGATCGGACGCGGACCCATTGCCCGCTATGTGGCAGGCGCAATCGCACACGCACCAGGGCTCAGCCTGACCCACGTTCTTGTGCGCACACTGGAGCCCCTCACGTTTGCCGATGGGGCGGAGGCGGTGACGGACGCAGCCGCCCTTGAAAGCGTTGACATTGTTGCCGATTGCGCAGGCCATGGCGGCCTGACCGCCCATGGCGAGACTCTTTTGAAGACGGGTCGGCAACTCATCACCCTGTCCGCAGGCGCCTTTGCCGACAAGGGGTTGTACGACAGGCTTGTCGCGGCCGCAGGCGAAGGCGGTGGACGCATTGAGGTGGTGGCAGGGGCCGTTGGCGCGGTCGATGCCCTGTCCGCGGCGTCGGTCGGGGGGCTCGACACCGTGCGCTATGTGGGCCGCAAGCCGCCTGCGGGCTGGCGCGGAACCCCTGCCGAACGCCATGATCTCGATGGGTTGGATGTCCCCCTCGTTCACTTTGAAGGGGATGCGCGGGAGGCCGCGCTCGCCTACCCGAAAAACGCCAATGTGGCCGCGACCATCGCCCTTGCAGGGATCGGCTTTGAGAAGACGACGGTCCAGTTGATCGCAGACCCCGCCGCGGAGGCCAACACCCACACCGTTGAGGCGAGCGGGGCGTTCGGCGCCTTGACCGCCACTTTCTCGGCCAACGCCTTGCCTGACAATCCGCGCTCCTCAGCGCTGGCAGCCATGAGCATGGCGCGCGCCATTTTGGACCGCGCGGGCCTCCTCCGGGTGGGCTGAGGCCGGTTTTGTCCAACGACCTCGCACGGCTCATCCACAGAGCTGTGAGTTCAGTGGGGAGGCTTTGCAATTCGTTAACCGCCCGGACCTTCCATCGGACAAGATCGCGCCGCGCAAAGGAGGGCGACTTGACCGAACGGGACCGTGGCGAGTTGGGGGACACAGACGATGTGCTTGGGGTGTCGCGCTCCGTCACAGGGCGGCGCTGGGCGCGCAGGCTCGATGATGAGGGCGAACGTCTCGCCCTTGCCCTTGCCCAGCGCTACGGACTGCCCGATGTGGTGGCGCGGGTCTTGGCTGGCCGCGGCATCACCCTTGACAATGCCGACAGCGAGATGGCCCCCACCCTCCGCCAGCTCCTGCCCGACCCCTCGCGCCTGACCGACTGCGACGCTTTGGTGGAGCGCCTCGCTGACGCGGTGGACGAGGGCTGCGCCATCACCCTTTTTGCCGATTACGATGTGGATGGCGCCACGTCCGCGGCCGTCGTCCACCGCACCTTGAGCGCGCTGGGGGCGGAGGCGCGCATCATCGTGCCCGACCGCGTGACCGACGGCTACGGGCCTTCGGTGGAGGGCATGAGGGCGCTTGCGCCCGGCACCGACGTGATTGTCACCCTCGACTGCGGCGCGGGTGCCGTGGAGCCGGTGGAAGAGGCCAAACGCCTTGGCCTGACCGTCCTTGTAATTGACCACCACCCTGTGGAGACCATGGCGCCTGCCGATGCGGTGGTGAACCCCAACCGCCCCGACGATCTTTCAGGGCTCGGGGCGTGCGCGGCTGTCGGCGTTGCCTTCATCGTGATGGTGGGATTGGTGCGCGAGATGCGCCGCCGCGGTCGCTTCAAGGATCGACCGGAGCCCAACCTCTTGTCGCTTCTGGACTGTGTTGCCCTTGGGACGGTCGCCGACATCGTGCCTCTGACAGCGCTCAACCGCGCCTTTGTCACCCGCGGGCTGACCGCCATCCAACACGCCACCAACCCAGGCCTTGCGGCCCTTGCCGCCACGGCGCGGATTGGCGGACCCGTGGAAGCCTACCACCTCGGCTATGTCCTCGGACCGCGCATCAATGCCGGTGGACGGGTGGGGGACGCTGGTCTCGGCGCGCGCCTCCTCACCAGCGAAGACAGGCTGGAGTGCGATGCCATTGCCGAGCGCCTTGAGGAGCTGAACCGCGAGCGCCGCGCCTTGGAGGCTGCCGCCCTCACCGAGGCCCTTGCGATGGTGGACGAGGCGGCGCCCGTGATCCTCGTGGCAGGATCCTGGCATCCTGGCGTCGTCGGCCTTGTGGCAGCGCGCCTGAAGGAACGCCACAGGAAGCCAGCCATTGCCATTGCCTTGACCGGCAAGACGGGCACGGGGTCGGCACGCTCAATCAAGGGCGTGGATCTTGGGGCGGCGGTGCGCGGTGCCGTCACCCAAGGGTTGTTGGTAAAGGGTGGTGGGCACCCGATGGCGGCAGGCCTGACGGTGAACACTGAGGCCATCGGCCCCCTTGCCAACCACTTGAACGAAGCACTGGCGGACGACGTTGCCGCCGCCACCGCGCAGGATCGGTTGACCATCGACGGTGTCATTTCGCCGGGGTCGGTCAACGAAGACCTTGCCCGCGCCCTCACCCGTTATGGCCCCTATGGCGCAGGCCGCCCGAAACCAGTCTTCGCCATGGACGCCGTCATCGTCCAACGCGTGGCTGAAGTCGGCAGCGGCGATACCCTTCGCCTTGGCCTCAAGAGCTTGTCGGGCGCACGGTGCGATGCCGTGGCCTTTCGGACCGCCGGCCCCCTCGGCGAGCGGCTGAAGGCTGCCAAAGGCGCCATGGTCAACTTGGCCGTCGAAGTCTCCCTCAGCGTTTTCAGAGGCATTCCGAAGGCCGAAGTGGTGGTGGTCGACGTTGCCGACATCACCACAGCCGCATCCCGCAGCGCTGCCTAGAACGGTTTGTGGTCGGATGGAAACATACGACCGCAAGAAAACCGCTCTATTTAAAAGGAGTAGAGCATCTGATCTGCGTCCGTATGGACGCAGGATGCTCTAGTGCCATGCTGACCTGACTGGCTCCGCACCCAAGAGTGGTCGCGCGCTCGGCAATCGCCACGCACCCCTGACGAGATTTGAGGATCTGCGCGCCATCACAGCTTGCCTCCATGCTGCCCGCCGTGGGTGGTCGGCGGAAAGTCGGTGACATTGCCTGTCCGGTGTTTACACATGGGGCCGGCGATGGCGCGGGAGGTACGTGTGTTCGAAGAGTTAAAGGTCCGCGGTTTGGATCCGCTCATGATGCTGATGGAGGCCTTCCGGAACGACCCGCGCGATAGCAAAGTCGACCTTGGCGTCGGTGTCTACAAAGACGACGATGGCAACGTGCCCATCATGTCTGCAGTGAAAGCGGCCGAGGCGCGGATCCTTCAGACCGAGCGCACCAAGAACTATGTGGGCGTTGCGGGAGATCCTGAATTGACGGCGCGCGCACCCAAACTTCTCCTGGGTGATGGGTCGGATGTTCTTGCGGCAGGGCGTGCCGTGTGCGCACAGACACCTGGCGGCAATGGCGCGCTGAAGCTTGGCTGTGATCTCATCAACCGCGTGCGGCCAGGCAACCGGATTTGGGTCAGTACACCCACCTGGGGCAATCATCATCCAACGGGTGAGGATGCGGGGCTTACCGTTGCAAGCTATCCCTACTTTCGGGCGGAGGACCGCAGCCTCGACTTTGCCGGGATGATGGCGCATCTGGCCATCCACGCAGCGCCTGGCGAGGCCATTTTGGTGCACGCGTGCTGCCACAACCCGACCGGCGTCGACCTCAGGCTTGAACACTGGCAGGTGCTGACGGACTTTGTCTTCGACAGAGGGATGCTACCGTTCGTCGACTGCGCGTACCAAGGTTTCGGCCACGGCTTGGAGGAGGATGTTGCGGGTTTGCGTTACATGGCCGAGCGCGTGCCTGAAATGCTGATCGCGAGTTCTTTCTCCAAGATATTCGGCATTTACCGGGAGCGCTGCGGCGCGTTGACGGCCATCGCTAAGACATCCCAAGAAGGCGACGTTGCCTTACAGGCGTTGAAGACGGTGGTGCGATCCAACTATTCCATGCCGCCAAGCCACGGGGCGCGGATCGTCAGCACCATCTTTGCCGACGAAGACCTGACCGCAGAATGGAACCGCGAGTTGACAACAATGCGCACGCGGATCGGGACCATGCGCAAGACTTTGCGCGCCAAGCTGGAAGAGCGGCAGGTGAGCGAAGACATGTCTTTCCTGACCGAGCAGGTGGGTATGTTCTCATACACAGGCTTTACGCCCCACATGGTGAACCATCTTCGCGATGATTTCGGCGTTTACATGGCAGGCGATGGCCGTATCAATATTGCGGGACTGGGGACAGGCAATATCGACGCCGTTGCCGACAGTTTTGCTGCTGTCTTGCGCAGATCTGTGCCCGCGTAACTCTTGGCAGACGCGGGGGGCATGGCGGGCATCGCTGCCAGGCGACACCGGGGCAGACCGACACGGGTCCGCCGGGTGGGCGCACGCAACGCCATATGGAGGGGTTGTGTCGGAACCGTTCTGCGGGAGAAGGTGAGCGGCACCTGCCTCGTCTGACGCGCTTGAAGGAGTAGATGGCCGTGACTCGCCTTCCCTTCCATCCCGCTGGGGTCATCCCTGCGACCCTGGTCGCGTTCGGGACCGATCTTGAGATCGACGCGGCCGAAACGCGCCGGCACCTCAACGATGTTGCGGACGTTGCCGGCTTGTCGGCCGTCACCGCGAACGGCCATTCCGCTGAAGTCCATGCGTTGACCTTTGACGAGCAGCGCCAGTTGCTGGACCTCACGCTGGAAACCGTGGGGGACCGCCTTCCGGTGATTGCCGGCGTTTATTGCGACGGAAGCGTTGGGCCGGCGCGCATTGCAAAAATGGCCGATGCGGCGGGGGCTTCAGCGCTTCTCGTCTTTCCGCCCAACACGCTCCTGATGGGGGGGCACCTGCGGCCGGAAATGATGGCAACGCACTACAAACACATTGCCGAGGCGACCGACCTCCCGCTCATCCTCTTCAACTATGCGCCTTGGACGAACCTTCATTCGACCCCTGAAGGCCTGGCGCATGTGCTGGACGAGGTGCCGTCGATTGTTGCCATCAAGGACTGGTGCAACGACGCCGCCCAGCACGCGCGCAACGTTGCAACGCTTGGGGCGCGGGCGCGACCGGTCGCCGTCCTCACCACACATTCCGCATGGCTTCTGCCGTCGCTGATGTCGGGGTGCGCGGGGATCCTGTCAGGCTCAGGCAGCGTCATCGCAGCGCTTCAGGTGGCCCTCTGGCAGGCTGTTCAGGCTGGCGATCTCACCGAGGCTCAGGCCGTCGAGGCCCGCATTCGCCCGACCGCCGAGGCGTTTTATGCCCCTCCTTTCCTCGACATGCACAACAGGATGAAAGAGGCACTGGTGCTTTTGGGTAAGCAGCGCCAGGCCGTGGTCCGCCCGCCGCTTGTCAAGCTCGGTGATGAGGAGATCGCGCGGATCGCCCGCGCGCTGAGCGATGCTGGTTTGCTGACCCACACCGAACGGTCCGCGGCTTGACGGAGGCCGAGCGCCGGGCGGGCGCGCCGGCGCGGCGGGTCCGTCGCCGGCCAGAGATTGCGCGCGGCGAAATCCTTGCCGCAGGCGCCGAAGTCTTCGCCGAGCATGGCTTTGACGGGGCGCGGCTCGACAAGATTGCCCGTGTCGCCGGCATCAACGTAAGCCTTATCTACCACTACTTCGAGAACAAGGAGGACCTCTTCCTGGCCGTCTTGGAAGAGGCCTACGGTAAGATGCGCGACGAACCGTTCGACTTTAGTGCCAAGCGTAACGACCCGCGCGGCGCCATGGTCGACTTCGTGCGCGCGCGATTTCGCATCTTCGTGGAAAACCCTGAGCTTGTGGGTCTGTTGAACGCTGAGAACGTCCACAAGGCCGCCCACATCGAAGGGTCCCACAAGATCCGCGGGCTCTATAAGCCGCTGATCGCGGATCTGGAGGGGTTGCTTGCGCGCGGCGCGGCCACGGGTGATTTCCGCGCCGATGTGGATGCGACGGACCTTTTCATCACGCTGAATGCGGTGGGTTACTTCTACCTTTCCAACCGCTACACGTTGAGCACTGTGCTGGGTGCCGATCTCACCGAGCCGTCCCGTATGGCCCAGCGTGAGGCACATATCATCGACGTGATTGTGTCTTACCTCAGACCGCCGCCGGCCGAAAACGCCGCCGAGGCGACCCATTCCAAACCGGATTGACGACACGCTGCGTGGGCAGTAGCCTTATTGAATAAGCATTCAATAAGGCTACTGGATGGACGCCCGACTGACATTCGCCTCGCTGCCCAAGCGCATCGAGGACGAGACCCACCTTGAAGACCTCCTGTCGCGCCCGACGGACGCGCTGGTGGACGACCTTGCCCGGCTGGACGGCGACATCTGCGTGCTGGGCGTGGGTGGCAAAGTGGGACCGACGCTGGCGCGGATGGCCAAACGCGCCGCGCCGCACAAGCGCGTGGTAGGCGTTGCGCGCTTTTCCGATCCTGCCGTACGCGAGCGTTTGGAAGCCTGGGGTGTGGAGACGATCCCTTGCGATCTCCTGGACCGTGACGCGTTGGCAGCCTTGCCGAAGGTGGACAACATCGTCTACATGGCCGGCCGCAAGTTCGGCACCGCGGACGATGAACCTGCCACCTGGGCTATGAATGCCTACGTGCCCGCGCTGGTCGCCGAGGCGTTCAAGAAGAGCCGGATCGTCGCCTTCTCCACCCTGTGCGTCTACCCCTATGCGCCCTTCAACACCGAGGGCTGGGACGAGAGCGTGCCGCCCGACCCGCCAGGCGCCTACGCCAATTCTTGCGTCGCGCGCGAACGGCTCTTTCAATACTTCTCCAAGGAAAACGGCACATCGGGCCGCCTGATGCGGCTCAACTACGCCATCGAGACGCGCTATGGCGTGCTGGTGGATGTGGCATCGTGGGTGCGCAATGGCGAGCCTGTGCCCATCGCCATGGCCCGCGCGAGTGTCATCTGGCAGGGGGAGGCAAGCGCTGCCATGCTGCGCGCGTTCCACCACTGCACGGTGCCGATGAGCCCGCTCAATATCGGCGGTCCTCAAGCGTTCTGCATTCGCACGCTCGCCAAGATGTTCGGCGAACGCTTTGGGCGCGCGCCCATCTTCGAAGGCGAAGACGGCGACAGCGGCTGGATCAACGACACGTCCGAGCAGCAGCGTCACCTCGGAACGCCCATCGTGCCGGTCACCATCATGGTCGACTGGGTTGCGGACTGGCTGGAGCGTGGCATGCCGCTGCACAACAAGCCCACACGATACGAGGTGCGAACCGGCCGCTTCTGAACCGACGCGGCCAAACAAGGCAGGAGGATCATGATGACGCCGTTCACGCCAAACGCGAAAAACCATGGCGACTTGAGCGAAAAGGCCTCGCGGTTTGTGGATGTGCCGGGTCTTCCTTGGGAAAAGACAAAGTTCGAGGGCGTGGAAACCAAGACGCTCCTGGTGGACAAGGCCTCAGGGCTCCTGACGGTCTTGATGAAGATGGCGCCAGGCAGCGGCCTGCCCGACCACGAGCACGTCTTGATCGAGCAGACCTATGTGCTCGAAGGCCATCTCGTCGATGAGGAGTGTTCGGTGGGGCCAGGCCAATATGTGTGGCGGCCTGCCGGCAGCCGGCACGAGGCGCACTGCCCCGATGGCGGCTTGATGATTGCGATTTTCCAGGTGCCCAACAAGTTTTTCGATGAGCCTGGGAAGGTGACCGACCTTCTTGGCCAGAATTGGGAGGCGGCCTGGGGCCCGGCCATGGCGCGCAGCGCCTGAAGCTGCCGACGACACGCGACGTGCTGCACACCCTGCACCGCGAAAGCAATGATGATCGCGCGAAGCGATCGCAATAGGGAGGAGAACGATGAAGCACCTGATCGTTGCTGCAACAGCGATGGCAGTCTTTGCCACAGCGGCCAGCGCCGAAACCTGGAACCTACCGGCCGGGTACAACGAGAACAACTTTCAGTCCAAGAACCTGAATTGGTTCGCCGACCAGGTCCGCGAGGCGACGGACGGTGAGATCGACATTGTCGTCCACGCCGGCGCGTCGCTGATCAAGCTGCCTGAGATTAAACGGGCCGTGCAGTCCGGCCAGGTGCCCATCGGTGAGGTGCTGCTGGCCAATGCTGGCAATGAGGACGCGTTCTTCGAGGCCGACATGGTGCCGTTCCTGGCCCGCGGTCTGGACGAATCGCGCAAGCTCTACACTGCGCAGAAGGCTATGCTTGAGGATCGGTTCGACCGGCAAAACCTCAAAATGCTCTATTCGGTCTGCTGGCCGGGCAATGGTGTCTTCGCCAAGGAGGAGCTTGGCTCGCTCGCCGAAATGGAGGGCATGAAGTTCCGCGCCTACAACGCCATCACCGCCCGCGTTGCGGAAAAGTTCGGCGCACAGCCGGTGACGATCCAAGTGCCTGAACTTGCCCAAGCCTTCCTCACCGGCCTTGCCGATGTGATGCTGACCGGCGCGCCGATTATCGTGTCCACCAGCGGTTGGGACTACGGCGAGGTATTTTACAACTTCAACGCCTTCCATCCGCGCAACGCGGTCATCGTCAACAAGCGCTCTTGGAACGCATTGCCTGAGGAGACGCGCGCGAAGATCGAGGAGGCCGCGGCCGCAGCCGAAGAGCGCGGCTGGGAGCATTGCCGTGCCGAGCAGGAAGGGGCGTTGAAGGCAATCCAAGAGCAGGGCGTAAAAGTGATCGAACCCAGCGATGCGATGATGGAAGAATTCTCCGCCGCCGCAGCCTCCATCATCGATGAGTGGGAAGAGCGCGCGGGCGAAGACGGAACCAAGTTGCGCCAAGCGCTCGGTAAGTGAGCGGCAACGACCGCGTGCGCGTTGGTGCGGGCGGAGGCCTCATGCGTCCGCACCGCACTGGTGTTACTGTGGTCGGCCCAATCGCGGTGCGGAGCCAAGCGTGATCCGAAAGCTACTCGACTGGCTCTATGGTGGGAGCGCCGTGCTCGCCTGCGTGTTCTTCGTAGCGATCGGCGCGTGCATCGTCCTGCAGGTGGCAACGCGGCTCCTGGGTCTGCATGTGCCGGGCCTTATCGACTACTCCACATACTCCATGGTCGCGGCGACGTTCTTCGGCCTTGCCTATACGCTGAAGCGGGACGCGCACATTCGCGTCACGTTGCTGATCGGCGCTGTGGGAGGGGTTGGCCGCAGGGCGCTGGAGCTTGTCTGCCTGACGATCGGCTTTGCAGTCCTTGCCTACTTCTCCTGGTTCGCCGTCATTTTGGCGCTGGACAGCTGGCGCTTCGGCCTGAAGGACCTTGGCCTTGCAGCGACCCCTTTATGGATTCCCCAGTCGGCGATGGCACTGGGCGCGATCATCGCCGCCATTGCCTTCCTGGATGAGTTGGTGACCACGCTCCGCGGCCGCGAGCCCAGCTACAACCTGATCATCAAGTCCACAGACCCGTTGGGGCCGGACGGCACAAGCGGCTCGGCCGTGCGAACAGACGCGTCCCTGCGCTCCAAAAGGAACTGACCGTGGAGGCTGTGGGGATCGGTCTCATCTTGCTCGTGTGCCTGTTCGGGTTCCTTGGGCTTGGTGTGTGGGTGGCGGTCTCGCTCACCGCCGTCGGCTATTTGGGGCTCGCGATCTTCACCAGCACGCCGCCAGGCATCACCATGGCGAACCAGGTGTGGTCCAACACCGCGTCGTGGACGCTGACGGCGCTGCCCCTTTTCATCTGGATGGGCGATATCTTGTTGCGCTCGCGAGTCTCCTCGGACCTCTTCAAGGGGCTTGCGCCGTGGATGCAGGGGCTCCCGGGCCAGCTCCTCCACGTCAACGTGTTCGGCAGCGGCATTTTCGCAGCGTTCTCCGGTTCCTCTTCCGCCACCTGCGCCATGGTGGGCAAGGTCAGCCTTCCTGAGCTTGATGCCCGTGGCTATCCGCCCAACATCGGCATCGGCTCTCTGGCAGGGGCAAGCACGCTCGGCCTCCTCGTTCCGCCTTCCATCATCATGATCGTCTATGGCGTCGCAGCGGATGTTTCCATCGCCAAGCTCTTCGTTGCCGGCATCTTGCCGGGGTTGATGCTGATGGCGATTTTCTCCGGCTACATCGTCGTCTGGTCGCTCCTCAATCGCAGGCGCCTTCCACGTGAGGCCGGCGCCATCTCCCTGTTTGAGCGCATCAAAACGGGGCGGCACATGCTGCCCGCACTCCTCCTCATACTCATTGTCATCGGCTCCATCTATGGGGGTTATGCAACGCCGACGGAGGCGGCTGCGCTGGGCGTTGTCGGCGCGCTCTTCCTGTCGGCACTGTCCGGTTCGCTCACCTGGCAGAGCTTCGCCGACGGGGTCAAAGGCGCGATGGTGACCTCCACCATGATCCTCTTCATCGTGGCGGGTGCGGCCTTCCTCACCGCAGCTCTTGGGTTCACCGGGGTGCCGCGGGCGCTGGTTGCATGGGTGAGCGATATGGGCCTGTCGGCAACCGGGCTCCTGATCGTGTTGACCATCGTCTTCATGGTGCTCGGCTGCTTCATCGACGGCATCTCCATCGTCGTCCTGACCGCCGCTGTGCTCCTGCCGTTGGTGCAGGCTGAGGGTATCGATTTGTTGTGGTTCGGCATCTACCTCGTCGTGGTGGTGGAGATGTCGATGATCACACCGCCTGTGGGCTTCAACCTCTTCGTACTGCAGGGCCTCACGGGGCGCCCGATCGGGGCGATCGCGCTCGCAACGCTGCCGTTCTTTTTGTTGATGGTGCTCGCGGTCGCGCTTCTCATGGTCTTCCCCGGCATCGCGATGCTCCTGCCGAGCCTTATGTGAGCGGGTCGTAAACCTCCGCCCTCAACGCCTCGGTTTTGCGCGCGTAACCGCTTAACGAGTGGCGGCCACCTCGTTGACGCCGGTGCGGCGGTGGAGGCCGGAATAATCCACCATCACCGACTTCAGCTCGGTGAACTCATCGATGGACGCCGTGCCCGACTCGCGAAGGCCGTTGCCGGAGTTTTTCACCCCGCCGAAGGGCACGCCGATTTCCACACCCATCGTCGGTGAATTGACGTTGACGACGCCGGTGTGGAGCCTGCGGATGGCGGCGAACACGCGGTTCACGTCGCTGGTATAGATGCCGAACGACAGGCCGTAATCGGTGGCGTTCGCCATCTCGATTGCATGGTCAAACGATGTTGCCTTCATGAGGCAGACGGCGGGGCCGAAAATCTCTTCCCTCGCGATGCGCATGGTTGGCTCCACGTCGACGAACAGCGTCGGCTCGTAGAACCATCCGCCCATCTCACCGTCCAACTTGCGACCGCCGGTGAGGATGCGTGCCCCCTCGCGCTGACCCAGCTCGATGTAGCTGTGGACACGCTCAAGCTGCTTCTGGTTGACCAACGGGCCCACCTGGGACGATGGATCCAGCCCATCACCCACCTTGAGGCCGCGCACGCGTTCAACGAACGCATCACAAAACCGCTCGAAGATCCCTTCGTGGACGATGACGCGGCTCCCCGCAGTACAGCGCTGGCCGGAGGTGCCGTAACCGCCCCACAGGCAGCCTTCTATGGCAAGGTCGAACTCTGCATCGTCCATCACGACGACTGCGTTCTTTGAGCCAAGCTCCAGCGAAACCTTTTTTAGTTCGCTGCCGGCAAGCCCCGCAATGGTTCTTCCCACGGGGGCCGAACCGGTGAACGAGATCATATCCACGTCAGGGTGGGTGACGAAACGTTCGCCAATCTCGCTGCCATAACCTGTCACCACGTTGATCACGCCTGCGGGCACACCGGCCTCGATCAACACCTCCACCAACTTCAGGCCGGTGAGGGGCGTATCCTCCGCAGGCTTGAAGACGACCGTGTTGCCGCACAGGAGCGCGGGAAAGATCTTCCATGACGGCAACAGGATGGGCAGGTTCCAGGGGGTGATGGCGCCGACCACGCCAATGGGCTCGCGCACCACCATGGCGAACTTGTCGCGCAACTCGGACGGCACTGTCTGACCGAGGAGGCGGCGCCCTTCACCCATCATGACGCGGGCTGTGTTGATGGCGGCCTGAATGTCGAAGCCATTCGCTTCGGCGTAGACCTTCCCCATTTCGCGCACGATGGTCTTTGCAATGTCCTCGCGCCGCGCCTCCAAGAGCTCGGCGATGCGGCCCAGGATGAGGCCGCGTTCCGGCGCCGGCGTTTCGGCCCATGACGCTTTTGCTGCGCGGGCAGCGGCCATCGCCGCATCCACGTCGGCATCGGTGGAGCGCTGGAAAACGCCGATGACCTCTGACGGGTTCGCCGGATTGCGGCTTTGGAACGTCTCGCCGCCTTCAGCGCGCACCCATTCGCCGCCGATGAAATTCAGGTGGACGTTCTCCATGGCAACCTCCTGGTTAAGGCGTTGATCGCACGTCTGCGACAAGAGGAATGAGGCCGTCGATCGTGCCGGTGATGCGGGACGGGGCGGCGATATCGATCGGGCCGACGATGCCGCCGGACGTCAGCATAAGGCCACGCGTGATCGCGCCGCCCCTTGCCGGGACCTGGCGCGCAAAGTGGAGGAGCGCGTTAACGGGATCGCCCATCACGCGGGCGCCAGGACTGGCGCCGATGACGCCACCGTCAGACATCAGCCTTGCCTCGGCGGCCGCAAGATCGAGCCCGCGCCAGTCGGCCGTGAAGGCGCCAACGAGGAGCGCGCTGCCGCCGGCATGGTCTGCAATGAAACCAGGTCCGGGCGGGTCGAGAGGGTGCGTCCAGCGCGATCCGGGAAACTCGATCCCCACCGCGACGCCGTCGACGGCGGCAAGGACGATTTCGGAGGGCGCATCCGCCGGAAGGTCTTCGCCGAAGCGGAAGACCACCTCCACCTCTGCCTGCAGGCCATGCACCTCAGGCAGCGTGACCTTGCCTTCCCCATCGCACACCACCACCGAGGAGGCGAAGAGCGGACCGATGAAAGGGGCCGACAGGCCGAGTTTGGTCGGCGCGCCCTCGGCCGTCGCGCCCACCTTCCAGGCGGTGATCGGCTCGTCCCCCAGGGCGAGGATAGCGGCTAGCACGCCATGGGCGGCGGCCTCGTCCAACGGTGCGTCGGGCGGATCGATCAGCGTTCTGGTCTGGCGGGCGTGGCGAAGGTGGCGGGCCAGCTCCGCAGCTTCGCTCATCGCGGCGCCTCCAGCGCGAAGTCGATGGTGAGGCGATCGACGAAGATGTCGGACGCGCCAAGCCCTTCCAGGTGGCTGCGACCGGGCAGATCGCTTGCTGCGTCGAACGGTTCAATCCGCTCGATGAGGACAATGAATTTTTGTTCGCCGGGACCGCCGCTATAAATCTTCCGCTCCGACGTCATCATGCCGGAAATCGCCTCGTCGACATTGTAGAGACGGGCGCGCAGAGCGCCGTCCGCCATCGCGCCCGATAGGAGGGAGGCGACTGCCCCGTTCAAGAGCTCGGCCTCCTGCGCCGGCGGAAGGTTGAAGCGCAGCGTCAGCATGTAAGGGGCAGGGCGCCAGGTGGGTTCGCCCATGTCACGGTCCTTGGCGTAGATCGCCCGTGCGGGGTTGCGGAACCAGGTGAGCGCTTCGCGGGTCCAGGGCGTCGGTGCGTTGAGGGCGGCGTGGTAAGCATCGCTGCCAAGAACCGCTGCGTTCTCAGTCTCATAGGTCATGAGGAAGGTGCGCGGATCGTCCAGATTGCGGTAGCGTCGCCCCCGCAGAAATCCTGGGATGGCGACCCGCTCGGCCATGTGTTCGCAATTGTGCCAGCGGCGGTACGCTTCTACATCGGCATCGTCGAACTGGGCGTAGAACGCCATCAACCCGTCCGCAGGTGTCATACTATCGGCTCCGTCTTCATACGCCGAGCCAGCGCGTGCGCGCCGCTTCGTCGGCCTCCAGCGCCTCTCGCGCGCCCCTCCATACGACTTTCCCGCCGGCAAGAACGGCAACATCGTCCGCAAGGGCCATGGCAAGGCGATAGTTCTGCTCCACCAGGAGGACCGGGAGACCCTCCTCACGCAATCGCATGATGATTGCCTCGATCTCACGCACGATGACGGGCGCCAACCCCTCGGTCGGCTCGTCCATGACGAGGAGATCGGGGTCGCGCATCAGCGCCCTGCCGATGGACAGCATCGACTGCTCACCGCCCGAAAGGGACCCGGCGGACTGGCGCGCCCGCTCCCTAAGGCGCGGGAAGAGGTCGTAGACCCGCTCCAGTGTCCACTTGGGCCGGCGCATGACGCCCGATAGCGCCGATTGTGGCAGGGCAAGGTTCTCGCGCACCGTGAGCGAGGGGAACACACGGCGCCCCTGGGGCACGAGCCCGATGGGAAGGCGGGCGACACGGTAGGCGGCAAGCCCCGTGATGGGGCGGCCGCGATAGTGCACGCTCCCACGCGTCGGCGGCGTGAGGTTCATGACCGAGCGGATGAGTGTGGTTTTGCCCATCCCGTTGCGGCCGAGCACCACGAAGACGCTAGCCGGGCGCACCGCAAGCGAGATGCCCTGGAGGACATAGCTGTCGCCGTAATAGGTGTGGATGTCCTCCACCGAGAGGACCGGGTCAGGCGGCGCCAAGATAGACCTCCTGCACCGTCGGATCCGCCCGCACGGCGTCAGGCGCCCCGTCGGCAATGAGCTGGCCGCGGTTCATCACCACCAGGCGTCGCGCCACCTCGAAGGCGACATCCATGTCGTGCTCGACCATGAGGACGGTGATGCGGTCAGGCAGTCCCGTCACGATCTCCACCACCCGCGCACGTTCTGCAGGTGAGAGGCCGGCGCACGGTTCGTCCAGGAAGACCGCGTTTGGCTCCGGCGCCAACGCCAAAGCCAGCTCCAGTTGGCGGCGTGCACCGTAGGAGAGGGACGTGACCTCGGCGTGGGCTTCATCGGCAAGGCCCACATGCTCCAAGATGTGCTCTGCGCGCTCGCGCGCGGCCTTGTCCGACCGCCACGGCTTCAGGAGGCTCCACGCGCTGTCATTGGCTCCGTGGATGGCAAGCACCGCGTTCTGAAGCGGCGTCAGGTGCGCAAATACGTTGCTGATCTGGAAGGTGCGACCCACACCCAGCCGGCACCGTGCGGCCGCGCCAAGTCCCGTGACATCGCGGCCGAACAGCTCGATCCGGCCGCTGGTAGGCGCGAACGTGCCGGTGACCAGGTGAAACAACGTCGTCTTGCCCGCCCCGTTCGGACCGAGGAGGACGCAGTGTTCGCCGGGCCGAACCGTGAGCGAGACGTCATCGACAGCGGCAAGACCGCCGAAGCGCTTTGTGAGAGTGTGGACCGCAAGGACCGGAGCGCTCATTGGCTGGGTGTCCGCGGTTCGGCCGCGCCCCGGCGCCGCCCCCTCATGGTCCCCAGGCTAACGAGACCGCGCGGCAGGAAGAGCACCACCGCGATGAAGACCAGCCCCATGAGGATCGGCCATCCAGGCACCACCGCGCTCACAACGTTGCGGATGCCCATGATCACCGCCGCGCCGATGAATGGCCCGATCAGCGTTCCCGAGCCGCCGAGGATCGCCATCAGCCCCGCCTCCACAGAGACGACGAGGGAGGCTGCCGCAGGCGATACGAACTGGTTTGCGTAGGCATAAAGGACCCCGGCAAGGCCGGCGATGAGGCTCGACACGACGAAGGCGACGTATTTGCGCAGGACCGTCCGGTAGCCAAGGGCGATCATCCGGCTTTCAGAATCGCGGATGCCGTTCAAGGTCAGGCCAAAGAGGGAGGTGACGAGCCGTGCGTAGAGTGCGGTGGCGGCGGCGACGACGATGAGGACCAGCGCATACATTTGCGACAGCCGCTCCGGCCCGAAGCCGGCGATGGAGGGGTAAGGCACGTTGGTGATGCCATTGTCGCCCCCTGTGAACGCTGTCCACGAGGTGGCGGCGCTAAGAACCATCTGCCCGAACGCCAGCGTGATGAGGATGAAGTAGACGCCGCCTGTGCGCACGCTGATGCCGAAAATTATGCCGGTGAGGCCGGCCGCGGCGAGCGCGGCAGGGACGGCGAGCGCCGTTGGCCATCCTTCCTGCACTTCCAGCATGGCGACCGCGTAGGCGGCAACGGCAAAGAAGGCGCCATTGCAAAGCGGGAAGAGCCCCACATGGCGGATCATGAGATCGACCGAGATCGCCAGAAGGCCGAAGATCATGATCTGCATGACGAGGCCGACCCAGAAGGCGTTGCCGAACATCGGCACCGCCACCAGCCCCAAAGCGAGGACGGCAAGGAGGCCGCCGACCACAGCGCGCGGCATCAATGGGCCCGCCCGAACAGGCCCTGTGGGCGCATGAGAAGAAGCAGCGCCATGGGGCCGAACATCAAGAAACCGGCCGCCTCGGGCACCAACCAACGGCCGAAGGAATCGATGAGGCCCACGAAAAGGCTGCCCGCCATCGCACCTTCGATGGACCCCAGCCCGCCGATGATCACCACCACCAGCGCGAGGATCAAAATGTCCCACTCCGCGTGTGGATAAAGGGTAAGGAACGCGCCGCCCAGCACCCCGCTGGCCCCGGCAAGGAAGGCCGCGAGCGAAAACACCAGCGCGAAGAGAAGGCCGATATTGACGCCGACGGCTTCGGTCATCTCGCGATCGTCGACGCCGGCGCGGACAATCGCACCGATGGGCGTGAGCCGATAAAGCGCCCACAAGAGGGCCGCCACCGCAACGCCGAGCACGATGAGGAAGAAGCGATATTTCGGGTAGAAGATGTCGCCCGGCAGCACCACGGGGCCACGTGCCCATTCGGGCTGGGCGACACGCAGCGGGTCGCCGCCCCAGATAAGGAGCGCCCCTTCTGCGATGACGTAGGTGATGCCGATGGTGAGGAGCACCTGAAGGAGCGGATCGCCCTTGGTGCGCGCAATCAGAAAGCGGTCGAGCACGAGGTTGAGGGCGACGATGGCGAACCCACCGGCGAGCACGCCCACAAGAAAACTTCCCGTCGCATCAAGCGCTTGAAGGCCCACATAGCCGCCCAGAAGGTAATAGGCGCCGTGCGCCATGTTGACCACGCGCGCAAGACCGAAGGTCAGCGTGAACCCGCTCGCCAACAGGAAAAGGAGCGCGGCGAGCGACATGCCGTTGAGGAGCTGAAGGATGAAGGAGTGCATCATCGCCTCGCACGCCGGAATCCGGCACGACGGTGGACGCATCGCTCCACGGTCGCGCCGGGCGGGCTGCTATTTCTTATAGGGGCCGCGCTCCAGGAACGCCGCAGGCTCCTCGGTCCAGAACTGCGAAACGCCCTCGATGGTCTTGACGGGCACGTTCATGAGCACAGCGCCGAGCTTGGGGTGCTCCACCCTTTCCACCTTGGAGATGTAGGTGTTTTGAACCGGGTTGTCGTATTCGTCGAGCTTGACCGGCCCGCGCGGCCCGACGACCTCGGCGGCGCGGATGGCGGCCAGGAATGCATCCCGGTCTTCCACGTTGCCATTGATGGCGTCGATGGCCTCCTTGGCCCACAGGCCGGTGGTGAACATCATTTCGGCAAAGTAGGACGGCACCTCGCCATACTCTTCGATGAAGCTGTCGAGGAAGGCTTTGTTCTGCGGTGTGTCGATCCCCTGGCTATAGTTCTGCGCGACACTGATGAGGCCCACCGCACGGTCGTCTACCTCCTTCAAGGCGTCGGTTTGCAGAAGGTTGAGGCCGACGAGTTGGAAGCGGCGATCGTAGCCGAAGTCGAACCACGTTTCGAAAAAGCGGTTGCGGTGGGCGCCGACGACGACGGGAACCACGGCTTCGGTGCCTGACGGCACGCTTGCCAGCACGGGACCATAGTCGTTGGTGGCAAGGGGCACCCAGATGATCTCGTCGACCTGACCGCCTTTGGCCTCGAAGGTTCGGACGGCTCCAAGCGTCTTCTCCTGGCCGTAAGTATAGTCCTGGCCGATGAAGGTGACGTTGCGCAGGCCAAGGTCGTCATAAAGGAACTCACCGAAGGGGTGGGCATCCTGGCTGGACGAGAAGCCTGTGCGCACGACGGTGGGAACGCGGTCCCACTTGGTCTGACTGTCGGCTGCGGCAGGGACGAGGAGGAGGGGCATGCCGGTCTCCCCGCTCACCTGTGCCACCGCAGGACCTTCGTGGCCGCACAGGGGGCCGACCAAGAAGTCCACCTCATCGTTGAAGACAAGCCGGCGGGCACCGTTGATGGCATTGTCCGGATTGCAGCCTGTGTCGGCGGTGACGATCTCGATCTGTCTGCCGCCGGCGGTGTTCTCAGCCTGGGCCCAGAACAGCTCAAAGCCGTGCAGCGCATCTTCGCCAGAGGCGGCAAGCGCGCCCGACAACGGCAAAAGCACACCGATCTTGATGGGGTCGTCGGCTGCTGTGGCCGGCGCGGAAAAAGCGAACGCCCCAGCGACAAGCGCGACGGCGATCTGTCGAAACTTGGCAGTCATCGTGGTCCTCCCTTGTCGCAACAAGGCCCCGGCGATCTACCCGTGCCGGTTTGACCCTTGTGCGATTTCTGATTTACAGTACACTGTATAAATTGCCCGTGCAACGGGTTCAGCGCTCGCAAAACGACGGGCGAGGGGAGGGCGTGATGGAGGGGACCGTCGTCGTCACCGGCGGAGGGCGTGGCATCGGTGCGGCCACGGCCCGCGGTCTCGGGCGCGATTACGACATCCTCATCGCCTACCGAAACGACAAGGATGCCGCTGAAGCGGTCGCTGCGGACATTGCTGCCGCCGGCCGCCATGCCATTGCGGTGCAGGCGGATGTGGGGTGCGATGAGGACATCGAGGCGCTGTTTCAAACCCTCGATAAGGAGATGGCACCCCTCGTGGGACTGGTAAACAATGCAGGGATACTGGGGCCGCAGACGCGGGCCGACAGCCTTTCGAGCGCCGATTTAAAGCGCGTGTTTGCCATCAACGCATTCGGTCCGTTCCATGCCGCGCGGTGCGCCGTACAGCGCATGTCGACCGCCTATGGCGGTGCCGGCGGGGTGATCGTCAATGTGTCGTCTGTTCTGTCCAAGCTCGGCGGTGCGGGCGAGTACGTGCACTACGCGGCAACGAAGGGGGCGCTGGAAGTTTTTACCCTCGGCCTGGCGCGGGAGGTGGCCGGCGAAGGCATCCGCGTGAACGCCGTTCGCCCGGGCCTGACGCGTACAGACATGTTCGTGGTCAACGGCGATACCGAGCGGATCGACCGCGTCGCGCCGCAAATTCCCATGAAGCGGGCCGGTGAGCCTGAGGAGATTGCCCAAGCCATCGTCTGGCTGATGTCGGCCGAGGCCAGCTACGTCACCGGCGCGATCCTGGATGTGGGCGGGGGGCGATGACAGCGGCAGCTGCCCTCAGGGCTCGTTTCTCAGGCGGTGACGCTGCGCAGGTCGTCATCTGGCTTCAGCGGCGGCTGGGCGCGGCTATACTGCCCGTTGGCAAGGACAAGGCGCTGCAGGAGGTTCATGAAAAGGGCCCGCTCCTCCTCGCTCAACCCATCCAGGATCCGCGCCTGGGCAATGCTGTTGGCCTCAGCCACATTGTCGAGCGCGGCAGCCCCGTCCGAGGTGATGAAGAGCCGCCGACGGCGCGCATCTCGCGGGTCCTTCCGCCGTTCCAGATAGTGCCGTTTCTCAAGCCGGATCAGGACGTCCTGCGCGGTGCTGCGGTCGATGCCGACCACGCGGGCAAGCTCCAACTGGTCCATCCCGGGCAGGTGGCGGATGGCGCTCAGCGCCGCATACTGGACCGGCCGCAGGTCGCTGCCTGTCTCGTCAAGCCAGATCGACACGGCAATCTGCTGCATCCGGCGGATCAGGTGGCCGGGCATGGCGTGGATTTCCAGCGTTTGGGGGTGGGCCCCTTCACTCTCGGTCGGTTCAGCCGGCATGATCAACTTCCAATGTCGCGTCCCCTCCGTCGGTGCGTCCGGTCCCGGCAGCCAGGTGGCGCAAAACTTCGCCGGGGACGGTCCGCGCGTGCGGGCAATGGAAAGTGATTGGCTATGGCAGCAACAGAAAGCAAGGTCCTGACCGCAGACGAGGCCGTTGCGCGGATCGGCGACGGTGCGGCCGTGTTCTTCTCCGGCTCCGGCGGCGGCCATCTTGTTCCCGAAGCGGTGATCGACGCACTCGCCGCCCGCTTTAAGGACACCGGAGCGCCGCGCGGCATCACCTTATGCAGCATCGTGTCGCTCGGCGACTGGGAGACGACGGGATTTTCCAAGCTCGCACTCCCCGGCCTTGCCAAGCGCGTCATCAGCGCTGGGTTCAACAATTGCCCCGCCATTGCAACACTTGCCAACGCCGGTGAGATCGAAGCCTACACGCTGCCCCAAGGCGTCCTGTCCCAATTGACGCGGGAGATGGCGGCCGGCCGCCCTGGGCTCCTCACGCCGATCGGGCTTGGCACCTTCGTGGACCCCCGCCAGACCGGCGGCAAGCAAAGCACCGTCACCACCGAGGATCTTGTGCGACTCATTCAGATCGATGGCGAAGAGTTCCTTCTTTACCGTTCCCTCCCCATCGATGTCGCCGTGATCCGTGCCACCACGGCGGACGAGGCCGGCAATCTCACCGTGGAGGACGAGGCGATTTTCGGCGAGATTTTGCCCATGGCCGTTGCCGCACGGCGCAATGGGGGCGTTGTAATCGCGCAGGTCAAACGCACGGCCCGCGCAGGCACACTCCCGGCGAAATCAGTCAAAGTGCCGGGAGTCCTGGTTGATCACATCGTGGTCGTGCCCGATCAGCGGCAGACCTACCAGACCCTTTATCGCGCCGGGTATGCCGGCGCCGTCCGCGAACCAGACAGCGACCTTCAGCCTTTGCCGCTCGACATCCGCAAGGTGATCGCAAGGCGCGGCGCGATGGAGCTCTTCCCCGATGCCATCGTCAACATCGGCTACGGCGTCTCCATAGGGATCACCCCGGTCGCCGCCGAGGAAAGGTTTTTGGACCGCATCTGCCTCACGGTCGAGCAGGGGCTCTTCGGCGGTGCGCCTGCGCTGGGCAAAGATTTTGGCACAGGCGTCAACTACGACGTCATGGTCGACCAGCCCTCCCAGTTCGACTTTTACGATGGCGGCGGGCTCGACATGGCGTTCCTGTCCTTTGCGGAAGTCGACGCGGCAGGCAACGTGAACGTGTCGAAGTATGGCCCCAACATCACCGGGCCCGGAGGTTTTGTGAACATCTCGCAGGGGACGCGCAAAGTGACCTTCTCCGGCACCCTCACCACAGGCGGCCTCAGGTGTGAGCCCGACGGGGAAAGCGGGCTCACAATCACGACCGAAGGCGCCAAGCGAAAGTTCGTGCCGCAGGTGGAGCAGATTACCTTCTCCGGTCGGCGCGCGCTCGATGAGGGGCAAGAGATCCTTTACGTGACGGACAGGGCCGTCTTCCGTCTTGCACAGGAGGGGTTGGTGCTGACCGAAATCGCCAACGGTGTCGACCTGCAGCGCGACGTCCTCGGCCAGATTGGCTTTGAGGTGAAGGTGGCGCCGGACCTCAAAGCGATGGATGAACGCCTGTTCCGCCCCGAGCCGATGAGACTGAAAGAGGACTTTCTCGCTCGCACCTCCGGCAGTACGGCGCCGGGGCTTGCCGCATGAGCGAGACCGTGACGCTCACCCGGAAAGGCCGGCTCGCCTTTGTGACCCTCAACGCGCCACCCTTAAACCTTGTCTCCGTTGAGATGACCCATGCCCTCAACGACGTCTTTGCATCGCTCGCAAGTGACGACACCGTGCGCTGCCTCGTCCTCTCCGGCGCAGGGGAGAAGGCGTTTTGCGCTGGTTCCGATATTGCAGAGTTCGACGACTACATGCGTCCCCACGCCGGCGTTACAGAAAAGCTGTGGGTCGAGAACGCGATGTACACCCGCCTTGCTGAGTTTCCTTGGCCGACAATTGCAATGGTGAAGGGCGTTGCTTTCGGCGGTGGTTTGGAGCTTGCGGTGTGCTGTGACCTCATCTACGCCGCGCGCTCGGCCCGCTTTGCGCTGCCGGAGGTCAGGCTCGGCGTCTTCCCGGGCAGCGGAGGCACGGTGCGCGTCACCGAACGGATCGGCCCAGCGCGCGCGAAGCGGATGATGTTCTTTGGCGATCCCATCGATGCGGCCACCGCCGCCCAGTGGGGCCTTGTGGACGAGTTGGCCGACGACAAGGCCTTGGCAGACACCGTGCAGCGCGATGGCGAGCGCCTTGCCGGCGGCCCCCAGAGTCTGCGTCTCATGAAGTCGGCCATCGCGCTCGCCAGGGATCATGCGCCCGGTGATGCGATCACCCGCACACTCCCCCTCATCGACGAAGCGTTCAACACCGCCGATTGCCGCGAAGGTGTGTCAGCATTCCGCCAGAAGCGCCCGCCGCGTTTTTGACGGCACGACCTACCGTGTGGGGGCGGGTGAGACACCGTCAGACGCAAGTAAAGCGCCCGGCGTCTAGAGCATCCTGCATCCGTACGGATGCAGATAAGATGCTCTACTCCTTTGAATGAGAGCGGACCAGACATTTGTGTCCCTCTGCTTGAGCGGAGTGCTTTGCGCTAAGATACTCAAATAAATGTGTAAGTTGATCCATTAAACGAATGAACGAGGGGTTCGATCCGTTAGGATCGGAGCACTGACTTTATCGGCCGGCCGCCAAACGTGCCTTCGTGTCCGATGTTATTGCTGTGGCATCGTCTGAGCCGAAACGGCTTTAACCACGCTCTGACAATACCTGACACAGTGCGTCGACTTTGGGTGATTTGACGTTCTTGGGCCAAATCATCATGGTTCGAATCTTGTTGTGACCCTCTGGCAATGGGGTGACACGCAGACGTTTGCTTTCGGGAAATGTCGAAATGACGCTGCGGGGCACAAGTGCTGCCCCCATGCCTGCCAGCACGCACCCCAACATGGCATGATAGGACCCCAGCTCGATCGTGCGTTCGGGCAGATTCTTTCGCTGGGCGTACCAGTCTTCGAGCCGGCGTCGGTGGGGGCAGCCATGCTCGAATACGATCATGGTCTTGGGCACCGCACCCCCATCGCCGATGGGCGGATGATCAAAAGACGTCACAATGACAGGCTCTTCCTCGAACGCAACGATCCAATCGAACTTGGCCTCTGCAATGGGTTCTGCCACCAAAGCGGCGTCGATCTCACCTGCAAGAACGGCCGTTGCCAATTGCGTCGGGTTACCGGTCTGCAATTCCAAAGTAACGTCACGGAACTTGCGTGCATAAATGGACAACGGTTCAGGCAAGCGCACGGCAGCCGTGCTTTCCATGGAACCCAACCGAAACAACCCACGCGGGGTCTGTTGGTGTAGAGCCGCTTCGGCTTCGCTTGCCAGTGCCAGAAGTCGCTCAGCGTAGTCGAGCAGCACACGTCCTGCCGGTGTGAGGATGAGGCGTTTTCCCTGACGAACAAACAGTTTCGTTTGCAATCGCTCCTCAAGCTGGCGGATCCGGGTTGTGACATTGGACTGGACACGGTTCAGCCGCTCGGCCGCACGTGTGATCCCGCCCTCATGCACCACAGCTGCAAAAATTCTCAGTTCAGTCAGATCCATCCATCTGTCTCCGAGAACGATATCATCCTGATTATTCATTTTTATGCACAAAGAGCAACCTCTACATAGGTGGTGTTCGATTCCGAGTGGCCGGATCCACGAAAACCAAGAGAGGGACGCGCGATGACACGCGAACAGGTGATACATGTGCAAGCAACCTGGCAAGAAGTTCTCCCAATTGCAGATCTTGCAGCGGATCTTTTCTATGAACGGCTTTTTGAGATTGACCCAAACGTAAAAGCTCTGTTCACGAAGACAGATCTTTCTCAACAGAAACGGACACTTCTTCAAGCGCTGGCCGCCACGATTGCTCGCCTCAACGATCCGGACGCGGTTGCTAGGCAACTTCAAGACTTGGGAGGGCGCCATGCCACGTACGGTGTTGAGGCGCATCACTACGCGTTGGTTGGCGAAGCGTTGCTTTGGACGCTCGAAAAGGGACTGGATGATCGTTGGTCGCCAGAAATTCAACAGGCATGGACGGCAGCCTATGCAATGATCGCACAACAGATGCTTGAAGGCGCGGGCGCCGTCCCCTCGAACACCGGCCGTGGTCAGCACCACGAAGTGGGATGATGGGGATAGACATGTCGAAAGGTTATTGGATCGTCCGCGTGACAGTGAAGAACGCGAATAACTACCCCGCCTATTTGAATGCGGCCAAACCCGCGTTTGAAAGGTTCGACGCCCGGTTCCTGGTGCGAGGGGGTAAGTTCAACGCGCCGGAGGGTACACCGCGAGAGCGAAACGTTGTTGTGGAGTTTCAAGATTTCGACACAGCACTTGATTGCTACCACTCGCTCGAATACCAAGCCGCGCGAGAGATCAGGATGGCGACCGCTGATGCGGACTTCCTGATTGTCGAAGGAAGCTGAGACGTCGCAGTCAGGACACAGCAAACCATGGTGATGCTCGCCATCAAAGAGAGCCGATCGCTAAGCAAAGGCCCAATGCGTTCTACAGAACGACCAAGTGTAGATGCCAGTGCGCCAAGCCTCTACAACACTATCGCGACGGGCGCTGTGAACTGCGCCGGGAACACCGGAGAGCGATTGGTCTTAGCGACGGGGCCATGGGCGTCAGTTCCAGCGTTGCGTGTTGGTAAGCTTCCGCCTCGGCAGTCGGGATACTTCCGATAGGCTGGAGAAGACGGCGGTTGTTGAACCAATCGACCCATTCGAGCGTCGCGGACTCGGTGGCCTCGAAGCTGCGCCATGGACTGCGCCGGTGGACGACCTCCGCTTTGAAGATTCCGTTAATGGTCTCGGTCAACGCGTTGTCATAGCTGTCGCCGACACTGCCGACCAAGCGCTCGATGCCTGCTCCTCTGACCGGCCGACGCTGGTGGACGGCCTGCTCCAGGGCATCAAGGACGAAGCCGGCATGGGCGGTCCGGCTGACCCGCCAGCCGACGATGCGGCGGGCGTAGCTGAACATGTCCACCGGCCGCTCGTCTTCAGCCAAGGCCTGAACGGATACGTGGCTTGGTGCATTCACCATCGACGATGACTGCGCACACTCGGCAAGCGCCTTGGTTGCACCTTTTCTTTGTTTCCGCGCGTCCATGCGTTTCGCGCATGAGGTCGAGGAGGGAGGCGCGCCATCTTCCGGCGCGTCAAAGACCTGCCCGTCGATGGTGATTGCCAGCACAAGCCTCCTGAACGGGCTGGATTTGCGGGCTATCGGGAGAGCGGTATGAGACGGGCGCAAGCGCCTGACTTCATCCCTCGATCGCCGGCCGGAGCACGTCCTGGCACCATTGCTTGAAGGTCGTTGGGGTGTCCGATGGCGGCGAAAGGGGCACGATGGCGTCAATGCCTTCGTTCTTCGCCGTCAACATTTCGATCATCGACTGCGCCATCCCGGGCGACCCACCGAATGAGATCATCATGTCTCGCATGGTCTCCATGGGGATTGGCTCGAAATGGACGGAACGCCCAAGCACTTCGCCCATGCTCACAGCCATTTCGTCGAATGTGAGGGTTTCCGGCCCCGTGAGCGGAACCTCTGAGACGCCCGTCCACGAGGTGTTTCGCAGCAAGCGAACCGCAACGTCGGCGACATCGCACGTTGCCACATGCGGAAGTGCTAGATCCGGCGGCGATGGCCACCTGTAGACACCTTCATTCCGGATCGACTCGATCTGGCGAAGGACGTTTTCCATCAGCGAAGAGCAAGCGAGCGCTCGAAAGGCGACACCCGATTGGGCCGTAATGTCGTCCGCTGCAAGCGTCGCGGTGACGTGGCCGGCATCCCTCGGCCACCCGCGCCCGAGCGCGGATACCGCAACAACGTACTGCACGGTCCCGCGCTCCAGGACTTGGGCTGCCGGACGAACGAAGTCGACGTACGCAGCCTCGGGCCCGTCAGCGGTCGGATCGCTTGGCGTGAGCCAGAACACAGCTTCGGCCCCGTCGAACGCCTCGGCAACCACGTTCGGGTGGGCATGCGATCCCTCCACGATCTCTACCGCCGAGCGAATGACATCAGGCGGCCGCGATGGATCGCGCGCGGCCACTCGGACGGGTTCGCCGCTCTTCACAAGTTGCGCGAGAACTTGGGAGCTGATGTTGCCTGTTGGCGCGGTCACGACGATCATTTGGTCCCCTTCCTCGTATCGCGGGGGCGGCTTTCCATTCTGAGCGGCGCAGCATCCGCCCGCATCGCCACCCACAAGTTATCTTGTTCATCCGAACGAACCATGCTCTATTGTGCGTGTTTTCAGCGTGATCGTTCAAACCGCGGGGCGCCATGGATCCTCTGTCCGACGTCTTGTCGCTTTTGCGATTGAGCTATGTGTCAGCCGGCTTCGCGGCGGGTGGTGAGTGGCTTGTCAGATTTGCGCGCCACGAGGGCATCAAGGTCAACGCCATCCTCTCAGGAAGTTGTTGGTTGGCAGTGGACGGCACGGCCGAACCTGTTCACCTCCGCGAAGGTGATTGCTTCATCCTTCCCAAGGGCAGGCCGTTTCTGCTCGGCAGCAACCTCGATCTGGAGCCCGTCGACGCCCAACAGTTGCTTGCCGCTGCGCCGCCGGGAGGGCTTGCGGTCTTTAACGGTGGCGGGGATTTCATCCTTGCCGGCAGCCGCTTCTCAATCCTTGCCACGCACGCCGATGTGTTGATCGATGCGCTTCCGCCGGTGGTCCACATTGTAAACAAGCGCAGCCGGGGCGAGCTCCGCTGGACGATCGAGCGGATGCGTGAGGAGATGCGCAACCCCAAACCAGGCGGCGATCTGGTTGCTCACCACCTTGCCCACCTCATGCTGATTGAGGTCCTTCGCCAGTACCTTGAAGACAACGCGAAGACCGGTGTCGGCTGGGTTGCAGCGCTTGCAGATCGGCAGATCGGTGCCGCAATCGGCGCGATGCACGCCGATCCCGCACAACGGTGGACAGTCGAAACGCTTGCCCAACACGCGGGCATGTCGCGGACAGCATTTGCGGTGCGTTTCCGCGCGATCGTCGGGCACTCACCCATGGCTCACCTGACACGCTGGCGCATGATCGTTGCCGCAGACAGGTTGGAGCGATCAAGAGAAACAGTGGCGACAATTGCAGCATCGGTCGGGTACGAGTCGGAGAGCGCGTTCGCTGCTGCGTTCAAACGGGTGATGGGCAATTCGCCACGGCGGCGCGTTGCGCGTCATCACATCCAGCGCCCACGGCGTCCTGCCGAGACGGCGGCTGTCGACGATGAAGCTGCGTGATCAGTTGCAAGCACGTGCGGGCCGCGCCGTTGCACGACTTTCCAGGGGACATCGTGGCTCACGCGATCTCGCCGATCGCCATGCGCCCCGTCGCAGCACCCGATCGTCCGCTTGCACAGCGGGGGCGCCCATTGACGTGTGACCATCTCGCGCCCCATGTCCAGCTCGTCCTCGGTGATCCAATGGTCTGCAGGGGGCGGGCTATGGCGTTGCGAGCGCCAGACGTTGGCGCTTGGTCGATCTCGGCCGACGCCTCGGACTTCCGTCACGCGGGGCGCAGCACCAAGTCTGGGTTCAGCGGCCCCGAGCTCCCTCTTTCGGGTCCGCGCAGAAGATCGCCACCTTGTTGCCCAGGGGATCGCGGAGATACCCGACATAGAAGTGCTCGCCGTATGCGGCCCGGAAGCCGGGAGGGCCTTCTTCGGAGCCGCCCGCCTGAAGACCAGCGGCGTGAAGGTCACGGACCATCTCATGGGTTTCGGCTTGGAAGGCCATCATAGAGCCGTTGCCAGTGGTGGCCTCTTTCCCGTCGTACGGCTTCCCCACGTATATCGCGGCGGGGCCGTGGGACCGGCCAGGCACGTCCGGAAAGGTGAATTCGATGCCTTCTTGCACTTCCCGCTTCCTGTAACCGAGTGGGACCAGGATGGCCGTGTAGAACTGACCCGAGAGCGTGATATCGTTGGAACCAACTCTGATGTAGCTCAGCATGCAGCTGCTCCTATCTGCACCGTAGGCCCCAAAAGGCTCGAAGAGCGCCTCGGTTTTGGGACACTCTACAGAAGGGCTTTGCCCTCGCGCGCTAGAAGCCCAATCAGCGAAGAGTTTTGGGATGCGCCGGCAGCGTCGCCCGAACTGTGGATCGCAATACGACAGTGCAAGGTCAACGGTAAGGTTGTCGGGGTCCACCATGTCTTGCCCATTCAGCCGTGCGGACACCGGGTCCGGGCGTCACTGGCCTGCGGAATCGACCGCCAAGCGACAGATCAGGTCGATATGACATTCGAGCCAATCATGATCCAGTGGCAGTCCTGCGATAAGCTTGCGAAAGTAGGGAACCGCGATCGCCATTTCGACGAGCTGACGGACTGGAACGCCCTCGCGTAGCTCACCTCGCTCCTCGGCAGCTTTGAACACTGCCTCGACGCTGGCAATTCGATCGAACATGAAACCATTGATGACCGCACGGGCGTCGTGATCGGTCGCGGCGGCCGCAATCACCTGCGGTGCGAGCCGGCCCCAAGGCGTCTCGTTGAGTGCCGTGAGCAAAAAGCTCAGGAGCCAGATGAGATCAGCACGCAGCGGACCGTTCGTTCTTGGGGTCACCCTTTTTGATGGGCGCGCGGCACGAGCGAATGTGTCGGTGCGCAGCCGATCGACATCCGGCCAATGGCGGTACAGCGTGCTTCGCGCGATCCCCGTCGCCTTGCTCACCGATGCGTGGTTGACCGCCAGTACACCGCCTTCTTCGAGAATTGCCAATGCGGCATCCAAAGCGTGATTGCGGGTCGCGATTAAACGCGGATCAATTTGCTGGCTCATAGTCGGAATTTATACAACACTTTGTTGCGTTGCGATACAGTTTGTCCTATACGTTAAGGCGTTGGCTCGACGATGGTCACAGTCACTGGATCGGAACCCGGGTCTGCTTTCGAACAAAAGGACGGAAAACATGCATATGACCATCCGAGCTGCGGCTTTGGCGCTCATCTTGGGATCGTCCAATGTGGCATGGGCTGAGGGCGGCGCCGAAAAATTCGTGCTGGACTCCAGTCATAGCCAGGTCGTCTTCAGTTATAACCACCTCGGCTACTCCACAACCTACGGCATGTTCTCTGGGTTCGAAGGCGAGATCATGTTCGATGAAGCCGATCCCGCCGCATCGACTGTCACCGTATCGATGCCCGTCATGAGTATGTTCACCGGATGGGAAGACCGCTTGACGCATTTCATGTCGGAAGACTTCTTCGGCGCTGAGGAAGGAGACCTCATCACCTTCACGTCGACCGAGATCGAAGTGACGGGCGAGGATACCGCCAACATCTCCGGCGAACTGACGATGAACGATGTCACGCAGCCGGTCGTGTTGGAGGCGTCGCTGGTGAAATCGGCACCTTATCCTTTCGGTCCCAAACAGGGCACACCGACTGTCGGCTTCAAGGCAACGACAACCGTGCTTCGATCCGACTTCAACCTGGGTGCGTTTGCCCCCGCGGTGAGTGATGAAGTCGACATCATTGTCTCAATAGAAGCCGCGAAGGCGGAGTAATCGCGAGGTTGGAACCCGCTTAACGCCAAGGGGTCCCGCCAGACAATCGTCAAAAAAACCTTGTGAGCGTGCTCGAACCGGATGAACGGTTCGAGCCGGAGCGTAGAAAGGCCATGCGCAAGCGATGACATATGCGACGAGACGCTCGGCCCTTAAGACACTCGCCATAGGCGCAGCCGCCGCGCCTTTGTCCCTGATGCCGTTTGATCGGGGAAAGGCCATCGCCCAGACCACCACAGCCAACGAGCAGGCGCCTGGCTTCTACCGCTTCCGAGTGGGTGATCTTGTGGTCACGACACTGTTCGACGGTGAGCTCCGTCGGCCGATGGTCGAGAGCTACGTCACGAACGCCCCGCTCGAAGCAGTGCAGGAAGCGATGCGTAGGGCGCGACTGCCGATCGACCATTTTTTCAATCCATATGTCTTCACGGCGGTCCGGTCGGACCAAGGAATCGTGCTGATCGACACTGGAACAGGCGATCTCTTCGATGCCTCAATCGATCAGGGAGATCGTTCGCTAACGGCCGCCGGAATCGCGAAGGAGGATGTTGCGCTCATCGTCATCACCCACTTCCACCCCGATCACGTGGGAGGCTTGACGACACCCGGCGGCGAGCCGGCCTTTCCCAATGCGCGTCTCCTGTTTCCCGAGCCGGAGCACGTTTTTCTGAACAATTCGGCTGCACACGCTGGCATGCCGGATATGGTCCGCGGCTTCGTGCCCGCCGCGCTCGACAAGATCGCGCCTTACGCTGGGCGGATGGACCTCTACGCCGGGGGCGACGCGTTGAGCGAGAACCTGACGGCGATGGCAACGCCGGGCCACACGCCGGGTCACATGGCGGTCCGCATAACGAGCGGTGGGGAGAGCGTGATCGTCGTGGGCGACGCCATTACCTACGCGCCGATCTTTGCGGCGAACCCAGGCTGGCACATTCTCTTCGACATGGATGGGCCGGCGGCAGAAGCAAGTCGTGGCCCTCTCATCGAGGAGAGCGTGACCGGTGGCACACGCCTGATCGGCACGCACTTCCCCTTCCCCGGCCTCGGCAGCGTTGTGCGCGAGGGCGGGTCGCTGCGCTATGTCCAGGATTGGTGGGCCGGCACGCTTCGCTGATGCGTTGAGCGCCACCCAACACGACAATTCGCAGGAGGGATGCTTATCGCCCGCTTCACCGTCGGCCTTGTCATCGCATGCTGCGCTTTGGCAACGGCGGCGGCACAAGAGAGCGCGCCGCAAATGCGTCTGGCTGATCCGCTGGACCGACCGGGCGAGAGCTATTGCATCGATGTCCTCGGGGTGGGCGACACGGCGCGCGCCGATCTTCCCCTCGTGGTGCACAACTGCCTGCCCGAGCGCGCTAGCAGCGACCGCATCGTCATCGAGCACGATGGCAGGCTGGTGATGCCAGCCTTCGATGCCTGCGTCACCGCTTTCGGCGTCAAGGCGCCTTTGCCCGGCTCACCCCTCATCTTGCGCCCCTGCGGCTCAGCTGAGAGTTTCCTCCCGGCCGACTCTCTGCAACGGTTCACCCGCACCTCGAAGGGGCAACTTCGCCTCGCTGGGACCGACCTTTGTCTGACGGTCGGCGTGCATGCTGCCCCGACGTTCAGTGCCAACCACCGCTGGCGCATCTTGACAATGGAAGACTGTAGAACTGCAGACTTGAGCAGAAGCGCATGGCAGTGAGCAGTTCGGAGTAATGCGGCCATACAGCCTGGCGTGCTGCTGCCCGATTTTTGTGTCGCGCCAAGGCCGGACCTCCATCGCTTGCGCTGTTGAACCGTGCCTGGACTGCTGGAGCAAGGGCAGAGTTGCGACCACGCAATCCGTAGTGGTATCGACGCCGTAAGCAGGGAAGGGGTAGCCACTATACAAGCTGCCAAAAGCCGACGTGCGGCGACGAGCCCAAAACGAGGTTGGGTGCGGTTGGTGCCAAGCAACAGCAAGGTTGGTGGCTATAGGACCCGCCTGAGACGGCTTCGCCGGAATCCAAGACATCGTGTGCGATGGCGTCAGCCATTACGAAATCATTCATTGTCGTCAAAGTCGATGGACCGCAACGAACTTTACGCCTGGGCTAAACGGTGGATGTCAATTCTTGCTCGCTCATCCATGTCGATTTAGCTTGCGATGCACTCCTTTAGCGATGTCGCCTCCCTTTGGCGGCGTGATTGTGTTGTTGCTCCCGCCCTCGTCGGCCCAAAGCCAAAGCGATGGACGGCGAACGGTTCGCGATGGCCCTTGAGGTACATCACATCCGTCCCGCGCGCGTGTAGGGTAAGGCCGTCAGGCATTGGCACCATCGCATCTGTCACAACGAGCTCCGCCGGCGCCGCTTCGCTGCATAACCGACTGCCGATGTTGACGGTGCGGCCAAGAATCGTGGCGTCTGCGCGGGCTTGACCTCCGATGGTCGCTTCAATGACCACACCGTCGTGGAGGGAAAGCGACACAAGGCGCGGCAGCGAAAGCCTTGCCAGCTCCTGCATGATGGTCAGCGCCGATTGCCATGCACGATCTCTGCGATCTGTACCGTCAAAGCGAGCCACCATCCCGTCTCCGACCAAGCGGTCGACGTCGCCGTCGAAGCGCAAGACGGCGGCAAAAGCGACCGATGCGACCGTGGAGACCAGCGCTGCGGCGTCCTCCGGAGTCGAGGTATCGGCGAACGTGGAGAAGTCGCGGATGTCCAGGAAAAGGACTGTGACGGTGAGACGCTGCGCAGAGCTGGGTCCGTTGGCGGCACGTGCACGCGCATGGCGGGAGATGAACGGGGCGAGTGCTTCCCGCGTCTTGGCGAGTGCGACCGTCCGTCTGTTGATTTCGTCTTGGGCGCGCCATGCAAGGACGGTGGCGCAAGCAAGCCCTGCCACGATGGCCGCTCCCAGGCCGACGCCCCAGCCGAGCGCAGCGCGGCTGACTCCGCGTTCTGCACCCACTGCGGCACGCGCGCTTAAAACAATGCGTGGCGGTCTAGTCGGGGTACGTTGGGTTCGGCTCGCCACGATCCAGCGGACACCGGACGAACTGCTCGTTCGAAATAGGCTTTTTCCTGTCGCCAAAAAGCCAAGTTCTTCACTGCCGAGTGTGGGGCAACGGCCGCTCTCAGATAAGACCTCGCCGGTTAGGCGCAGGATTGCGAGACATTGCAAGTTGCTATGCCGCGCCTCCTGCTCCAGCGCTTCGGTTGCCTCTCTCCCAGTCAGACTCAGCGCGACACTTGCCACAGACGTCACAAACCGCTCGTGGCGACGCACGGTACTCCCCTCATAGAACCGTTCCACGCTTTGCGTAATGGCGTGCCCCACAACGACAAGAAGGACAACAAGTGCAATTGAGATTGTGGGGAGAACGAACAGGAGGAAGCGGCGGCGGAGCGGGTAGGGGCGTTCAGCTCCAAGTTGGGTCGCCTCCCTTGAGTGTCCCAACGCAGCGTGTGTGGTCATGGCGCGATTTCACCTTGGCAGTATACCGGCGATGATGGTCTGCGGCGCGCTGGAGGGTCGGTAGTCGCCCACCAGCGTCCGCGTCTCAGTTGCGCGGCGGCGGTGCATCGTCAGGCACGCAGGCCCTATCGCCGCGCGGCGTATCGCGGCAGGTGCCGCTTATGGTGCGCTCTCCCCGCGGTCCCTGGAAGGCGCAACTCGCTCCTGCATCCAACCCTTCGCATGCGCTGATGGCTTCGCGAGGCGGACCCCTGCGTGGGCCCCTTTCGCGCTGCTGCGCACCACCAGTGGCTTGCGCCTGGCGCAATATATCTCGCCACGGTGCGGGTTCGGGCTGGGGAAAGTCAGGGCTGGCCTCGCCCCACAGGCAGCGGGGCAGGAAGGGGTAGTCTTCGGTGGCAAAGTAAGCAAACGCGCCGTCACGTTCACCGGCGTTACACATGTCCAGCGTGCCGGCGCCGGGCACAAATCGAAAGTCTTCCTCGAACGTGCCGTCATAGGCGTCGCCTGGGCCAGTTGGTCGGATGCCGCTCTTCAGGACGTAGCTTGAGCGGTCGTCGCCACGTGCTCGGAAGATGGGGAACCCATCGGCTGCGTAGCCAATCGGCCCGTCCCGGGCGTCATGGGCGAGCGGATGCGGGACGCCGTGATAGTGATAAAGGCCGTTGGGCCCCACGTGAGCGTTGTTGTCGTCCATGCCGAGGATGTTTTGCGGGTTAAGGCCCTCCAGGTGCCATCCGGAGCTCGGGTCGCGACTGAAGCCGCTCGGGCTGTTCGGGTCAAAGAAACCTGCCGTGCCCGGGCGGAACTGAACACCGTTGATGGCGATGCCGATGGAGCCGCCTTTCGGCGTCGGTGAGGCGCGCTTTACGGGATCCGCGGTGACGCAGACAGCAATCTCTTGGGGCGTGATGGCGTTGGGGTTGCCGCGATTGGGGAATGTGCCGGTCGCGTGATCGGGTAGACCATCGGCAAAGAAACATCGCTCGCCGTTCTCCACGATGGTGACGACGTGCTCGTCGTGGTTTTCGGCGTGGGCGACAGAACTCAATAACTTGAGTGCCACGAACGCCGCAACGCGCAGTACACCCATTGGGCGAAAAACGTGGGCAATGTCATTTGCCGTATTATCCATGTCGCTCTCCTTTGGCAGCGATTGGTTCGCTGTTGTTGGAGAATCCAGAAAAACTGTGAAGTGCGTATAGAGCGAATGTGCGAAAACTGTGCAGTGTCGGCAGTGTTGCTGAGAGCAGTCATTCTCGATTGTAAGACTTTCGTGTGGCAATCTCATATGGACGCGTGCCGCGGATCATGAGCGCGGACGAGTATGGAGATGGATGGTCCATAGATCTGCCCCCGACCTTCGACACGAGTTCAAGTTGTGGCGCCGTCGGTCTTCGCCGAGTGGCCGCGCCGGGGTGGCGCGCAAACCTTTGGCAACGTCGACGCAAAGTCGGATCAATTCGCGACGCGTAGCCCGCCATGTATTTTCAATAGATCTCGGCGCAAATAACTGATTTCGAAGTGAAACAGCAGCGTAGTGGCCGCCATCAGCCGTATCTGGCCCCATCCCAATCAGACTCGATCGGGATGGGATGAGTGGGCTTTGCTACCCGATTGCGGTCTCAGGTCTCGTCTCGGGTCGACCCATCACGCAATGAGATCGTCATTTTGGAAGACAGCAAACTCTGTGCCGTTGTATAAGAGCGAGGCATCGCCAGAAGTTCCATCGACCGTCAAAACATCGTCTCCTTCGATGATTTCTTTTCCATCACCATCGCGGCTGAAGAGATCGCGATAGGATAGCTCTTCTCCGCTGAGCGCGCCAAAGCCGACCTCTAGGCTCAACGTGTCTCTCCGGCTGAAGTCTGTAATGGTATCCACGCCGTCGTCGGTGCCGTCGAACACGAAGGTGTCTTTGTCTCCGCCTCCAGTCAGGATGTCGTCACCGCCCGCACCGGCGATGACATTGGCTTCGTCGTCACCGACAATCGTATCGTCGTTGTCGGTTCCGTTCACGTCGACGAAGTTGACGATGTCGACTGAGAATTCGGCGCCTTCTTCGAAGCCACCCACAGGATTGACAACAGTGTAGGTGGAGGTCTCCTCGGCCAAATTTACATTGGCATTGACAGCGCCCACAACCGATGTGGCATCGATCAGGTTGGCTTCGTTCTCGGCGCCGACGATAACCTCTACAACTTCGAGCTCCCCGGTTTCCACGTCGAAGCCACCGAGCGTGTCTTCGCCAAGATTACCCTTTGTCACCGAGCCGGGCGAACCCACAGTCACGGCGGTGCCAAGGTCGGAGTAGTCGGCGACGTCGATGCCGTCTCCACCGAGGAACGTGTCATTGCCGGCGGAACCGGTCATCACGTCGTTGAGGTCGCCACCGAGAAAGGAATCGTTGCCATCGGTCCCTTCGAAAACCTCGCCATCGATGTCAATGGAGTCGAGGTCATCCTTTCCAAGTCGCATTCCGCGTGATTTTCCCATAGTGTTCTATCCTTATACTTTAGATTCGAAGTCACTCAGGCTGCGCAACCCTAAAGACGATCGAGAATTCGCATCACGAATTCTACATTCGCTTTGGCGAGGCGAAACAGCACGAACAACGTCTTGCGGCTGGCTTATGAAATCATAATGCGACTGCATTAAGACAACACGGAGGAGTCAGAAAGATATCGTGTTAATATTACGTAATAGTGGCGCGCTGAGAAAATGAGAATATTGATTGAGCGCGACCGAAATACGAAAAGATAGCGGAGATTATTTGTTTGCCATGGTATCTCCATGAAGATTCCTTTGTGGGATCATGCTTGCTGCACGTTGACTCTGAGCGGATTTAGAGCCGAGGCCCGCCGGGCCCGTCCTGAAGCCGGTGCATGTCTTCGTCAGGAAGCGGTTGGTCCGTTTCACCCGATGCGGGGGCTCGTCTTGCCCCAGAAAGCGGTGAAACGGAGCAGATATGCCTTGGCCCAAATGCAGGCGAACGCTCCACTGCGCAAGCCGCCCACCAGATCCAAGCCCAATTGACCGACGGGGAGCATTGCGCCCAGACTGTGGTCCCACATCTCCATACGCCTCTCCATGCAATGCGTCGTTCTCCGCGCATGGGGAACGTCTCAGGGAGTGATGGAGTGCGGATGCAGGAATAGTGGACGCACTGTTCAGAGCCGGGCAAGCGCAAAGTCTATGACGACCAATCGGCGATGGTCGTCCCGCACCTGATCCTGGCGTACGGAGCGTATGCTGGGCCTAGAGCATCCTGCGTCCGTACGGACAAAAGATGTTCGACCTCTTTAACGGAGAGCGGTGTGCGGCCAGATGGTTCCCTTTGACCGCACACCATTCTGGGTCCTTGGGTTAGATCTCAAACGCGTAGCCCACACCGTAGACTGACCGTATGGGGTCCACGTCTGCAGCACGCTTTGCTTTGCCACGTATATTTTTGATGTGGCTGTCAATCGTCCGGTCGACCACGTCGTTGCTCTCGGTGTAGACAAGGTAGAGAAGCTGTGCCCGCGAAAAAACGCGACCTGGCCGCCGGTGGAGCGCTTCAAACAGAAGAAACTCCCGCCGAGTGAGGTCTAGGCCATTGCCGTCGATCATCACCGACCAGCGCTGCGGATCGACGACGATGTGGTGTTTTGGTTCTGCCTGGTGGGATGGGGCGCTCGATCTGCGCAGCACCGCCTTCGTCCGTGCGATCAGCTCGCGCGGAGAAAACGGCTTGCAGATGTAATCGTCTGCGCCGAGTTCCAGTCCCAGCAGCCTGTCGATTTCTTCCACTTTGGCCGTCAGCATAATGATCGGGACTGCACTTTTCCTGCGGACATCGCGGCAAATCGCATATCCGTCCCGGCCTGGCAGCATGATGTCGAGGATGGCAAGGTCAGGCTCTTCCTCGATGATCATGCGCGCTGCATCGGTCCCATCACACAGGATGCTGACCATCGCACGCTCATGGGCCAGATAGTCTTTGACAACGTTGGCAAGCGCCAGTTCGTCCTCCACGAGAACGATGTGGCGGCCATCGAGGCGGATATCAGTGGGTGCGTTCAGCATACTAATCCTGCGGTGCAAAGGGGGGCCGCACGGCCAAATCGTTGGAACGGGGAAGTGTGAAAATCACCGCAAGCCCGCCGAGCTGCGAGGCTTTTGCGGCGATGGTGCCGCCGTGCGCCTCCACGATGGCCCTGCAGATCGCAAGGCCTAATCCAGAGCCACCATGCTCGCGCGAGCGTGACGGCTCCACGCGGAAGAAGCGCTCAAACAACCGATCCATCGAACCTTCAGGGGGACACGGCGCGGTGTCCTCCACGGTCACACTCACGGCGTCATCGTTTGCCGCAGTGGCAATGCGGATCGCTCCGGGGGCGACCGTGTATCGCCGTGCGTTTTCCAGAAGGTTGTCGATGAGCTGGCGGACACGTTGGCGGTCGACGCTGACGACAAGTCCCGCCTTTGCTTGGTTGTTGAAGCATATCCCGTTCTTCGCCGCGCAGCTGGAGCAATCTGCGAGCGCTTCGGCGATCATCGCGCCGAGATCGATTTCCTCCAACACCAGACAGAAGCCGCCCTCACGAGTGCGGGCGAGAGTGTTGAGGTCGCGAACGAGCGAGGAGAGGCGCATGACTGAGCCGTGGAGGCTTGCAAGAACGTCCGCCGAGGGGGCGCGCACGCCGTCCTGGAGCGCTTCGATTTCCGCCATCAGGATCGCGAGCGGGGTCTGCAGATCGTGCGAGGTATCGCTAATCCAGCGCCGCTCGGCAGCGGCTGCGTCCTCAAGGTTCTTTGCGAGCACATTGTAGCGCTGAATGAGAACGCCAAGTTCGTCCGACCGGTTGTTCGGCAGACGAATGGCATAATTGCCCGCCGACAACGCCCTTGTTCCCTTTGAGAGCGTCCGCAGGGGGGCGAGGAACTGTCGCGCAAGGAGGAGCGCCGCCACGGCCGACAGTACCAGTGCAAGGACCGATGCGAAGACGAGAGAACGGAGCTGGCTCGACAGGAACGCGGCGTCAGCCGGTCCAGCGGCGTGACGGGGCGCTGACAGGCCGATGAAGCCGATCGGTGTTTGGGCCGACCGACCGTCGATTGGCATGATCGCTCGCGTGACATAGAGGTTCCTGTTGGGTGGGGCGCCCGCGATCACATCGCCTCGTGCATTCAGGAGCGTGATACGATCTGATAGGTGGAGCGGGTCGCGCGGCGGCCGCGGAGGCCTGCGATGCACGGCCGACGCGTCCGTCGGCGGGGCAGGCGGCGGCGGCCGGTCCTGCGGCCGACGCGCTGGCCGGAGATGCTTGCCCACAAAATCGGACCATGCGCGATCGGAACTGACAAGCTCAGGCCACCCACCGGCGTCGGCGTCATGGGTCTGTGCAAGCGCGGTCTCAAGATCGTCGAAGCGGTTGATCTCAGCCTGCACAAGATAGCGCGAGAAGCCGGCGCGCATACTGACACCGACCATCACCGCCATGGCGAGGACGATAAGTGTTGTTGCGGCCAGAATCGCGATGAAGATCTTTGCTGTGAGGGAGCATCGGTTCCACAACATAGGCTCACGCTGGGACGCAAGTGTGTAGGCAGGATGGAGGTGTCACCCGCTGACGGGTTGTGTGTGGCTGGGTTTTTGCGATCAACAGGGCCATCAGCGGGCAGGTCATCGCTGGTGCGGTGTTGGGGAGCTGCGCAAGGTCCCTCGGCGGAGGCTCGCCCGTGCACGGAGCTCGCCGGTGTCGCACCGTCAGATCCTGGCACGACTGTCTCGGCCGGCCCGCCCACTCACCGAGGGACGGTGAGACGACAAAGCAAAGTGTTGTCCAGAACGAGGTCATCGGACCAAACCAAGCGTGCCGACGTATCCCAGGCGATGTGGTCGTAGCCGTCCCGTGGTCTGACATCGCGCACGCTGTACTCGGTTGCGGAGGGCCAATCGCTGTCGTCGAACCCGGGTGCGGTCCAACCTGCCGGAACCTCCGCCTCGACGAAGCCGCAAGGCCCCTCGCCGGCAGTGGGATCGCGCTCGTCTGCGCAGGATGGATCCACCGGTGCGCGGTGCACGACGAGGCAGCGCATATCGCCGTTTGTCACAGCCACGATATCGCCGGTCGTCGCATCGCGCACTTGGGCGATCAGACCGCCATCGCCCATCTGCTGCCGGCTGGTGCCAATATACTCAAGACCGGTGTCGTTTTGCTTGAAGTCTTTAGCCATGATGGCGATCATTAAGGGCAGATCCGCTGAAAACGTCACGGTTTGCGCATTAAACGAACGCTCGGTCGTGATCGGGACACTGTCTTCGACAATCTCGGTGCCGTTCACGAACATCTGGAACCAGTTGTCTGCCCAGATATCAGCCGTGAGAGATCGCGGTTCGGCGACAGCCGATCCGGCGCCGAGAAGGAGTGTGACGAGGAGGACGCTTCGCAATGGCTTTGCTCCTGGCGTGGGGCCGTGGCACGCGCGCGCCTGTCAGAGCGCGCGGCGGAACGGGCAGGGTGGGGCGGCGGGGCGCTTCATCGACAAAAAACGCCGCTACGGACTTCGCCGCGGTCGGTCACTGTGCGGGTCTGGAAGTGATAGCAGTCTGGTGTGTCGGTGGGCGCGTACCGGATGTAGTAATTTTGGCCTTCGTAAGTGTAGTCCATGCTGCGGCGACCGCTGTCATCTTGTGTAAACTGCAAGTTCTTGACTCCGCCCCGTGGCGGTATGCCGGATGGGCGCCCACGGTTGCCGGCCGCCGACGTCAGCGGTGGAGTCCGCGGTAGATCGCGCAAATTCGCAACTTTGCCCATCAGGCACTGGATGATGTATGGGGGTCCGGTCGAGGTGTGATAGCGGTAGCCGAACGTGTCGTCGGCTTGCCCGTTGCACACGTCCAGAGCTTCGGCCTCAATCGCCGTGCCGTCAGGGTTTGCGTGCGCATAGATCGGGTACCCGTCAAAGGCCCAGCCAATGATCGCGTCGTGCCCGGCATTTTCCATCTGTTCGATCATGCAAACCGGACGGACATGGTAGTGATAATCGTCGCCACGCCCGGCATGACCCCCACACTTGTCCAGTTGCTGTGTCAGCTTTGTATCGTTGTGGGGATGATGGTGAAATAAGTCTGCAACGGTCATCTCGCCACCGCCAGTATAGTCGAAGATGGGGACGCCGTTTATGGCCACACCCAAGGCCCCATCGCGCGTTTGCGGCCTGTTACCGAGCGAAGGATTCAACGGGATCGGCGCGGCATACTCTCTTGCCGGAACCGGGACCTGCTCATTGGTGCCGACAATGCCGGTCATGAGGGGATGGTCCGGATAGCTCTTTGAAACAACGGTGGCCATACCATTCTCGCAGGTCACGGAAACCGTATCAGCGAATCCGGACTGCGCGACTGAAGCCATCACGGCGGCACAATGATCCTCCGAGTCATGCGCCGAAGCGAGCGTGGGCATACCGTAAGATGCCACCAAGACAAGGAGGAGGGGCTTCACAGTGCGGTGGAGCAAAGTTCGGCAAGATGAGCGCATGGCCACCCCTCACGATACATCCTCTACAGGCAGTGCTGCAGCGGCGGCGCGGATGCCCCTGCTGGCAGCGCTAACCGAACTCGTAAACCAGGTCGATCTGGAGCCTCCTGCGTCCGTGAGGACCCAGATAAGTTGCTCGACCGCTCGAAAAGGAAAAACTCCCAATAAAATCAGTAATATGAAGCCACTGCAGTATGATGATTTGCATGCTAACAATCAGTATCCTAACTTTGTGGGCGATGCAATCCCGGCGTCGGTTTGCCATGAGCTGAGTCTATCAAGCTCAGAGGAATCGAGGCGCATTCGCTGCGCGGTTGCGTCGTTGACATCGGACCGCAAGGGCTCGCATCCATCATCCAGCTGCTATTGATCGTGGAGAAAATTCCGATCTCGGGGCGAGTCGACGTGGAACGGACCGTTTTGGTGAACTGTACCGGAAATCCCGGAGGCCGATTTGTCTTAGCTACGCGGCCACCCGATGCATTTCCAGAGCTGCGTAGTAGTTGGCTTCCGCCTCGGCAGGCGGGATGCTCCCGATGGGCTCGAGAATGCGACGGTTGTTGAACCAGTCGACCCATTCGAGGGTGGCGTACTCAATGGCCTCGAAGCTGCGCCATGGTCCGCGCCGGTGGACGACCTCCGCTTTGAAGAGGCCGTTGATCGTCTCCGCCAGTGCGTTGTCGTAGCTGTCGCCGACGCTGCCGACTGAAGGCTCGATGCCTGCCTCGGCCAAGCGCTCAGTGTAGCGAATCGCAAGATATTGCGACCCCCTGTCGGAATGATGCACCAGGCCTTTTCCTTTTGCCGGCCGACGCTGGTGAACGGCCTGCTCCAGGGCATCGAGGACGAAGCCGGCATGGGCGGTCCGACTGGCCCGCCAGCCGACGATGCGGCGGGCGTATGCGTCGATGACGAACGCGACATAGACGAAGCCCTGCCACGTCGCGACGTAGGTGAAGTCGCTCACCCAAAGCATGTTCGGAGCGGGCACCCGGAACTGGCGGTTGACCCGGTCGAGCGGGCATGGCGCGGCCTTGTTGGGAATCGTCGTTCGAACCCGTTTACCCCGGACAATGCCTTCGATCCCCATCTCCTTCATCAGCCTGGCGACGGTGCAGCGCGCGACTTGGAAGCCTTCTCGACGCATCTGCCGCCAGACTTTGCGCACCCCGTAGACTTGGAAGTTGGCGTCGAACACGCGCCTGATCTTAGGCCGCAGTTCGGCATCGCGGCGCGCCCGCGGTGAGCGGCGCGTCGGATCGGCCCGCTTCATCACATGATCGTGGTAGGTGGACGGGGCGATCGGCAGCACCTTGCAGATCGGCTCGACCCCGTGCTCGGCCCGGTGATCGTCGATGAAGGCGATCATGTCTTCGACCGGCGGTCGAGCTCCGCCTGGGCGAAATACGCCGATGCTTTGCGCAGGATCTCGTTCGCCTGGCGCAACTCGCGGTTCTCCCGCTCCAGCGCCTTCATCTTCTCGGCCATCTCGTTCGGCACACCGGGCCGCCTGCCGCTGTTGATCTCGGCCTTCTTGACCCACTCGTTCAGCGTCTGCGCCGCGCAGCCGACCTTCGAGGAGATCGACAAGATCGCCGCCCAGCGGGACACGTGCTGGTGCTCATTGTCCAAAACCAGCCGCACCGCGCGCTCGCGCACCTCAGGCGAATATTTGTTCGTCGTCTTGCTCATAAGGCTCCATCCTACTCAGGAGTTGGAGCCTCCGGCAGACCCGGTGCGGTTCATGGCGACGGTGCTCATGTCGATCGTGTCGAACGGTGCGACGTCTTCGCCGCCTGCATGCATCAACAGCCGATGAGCAAAGCGCGCGCTGAAGACGGGTTCGGAGAACTGCGTCGTGAAACTGTTCACGCTGCCGAGCTTCACCCGACGTGTTCCACGCCACAAAACCCGGCGGCTCCCGACACCCCGAACGGATGGCTGTCACCTGTACCGCCCAAGCCCCCATTTGTCATCTGGCGCGCGAGAGGCGGCGCTTGCGCAGTCCTGAGAAGATCGTCAGCGCCAGAAGGCAGAGCGCAATCGCCATGATGACGCCGCTGATCGGCCGCTCGATGAAGGTCAGGTAGTTGCCTTTCGAGATCGACAGGGCGCGCCGAAAGTGGCTCTCCATCAATGGACCCAGCACGAACCCAAGGAGCAGCGGCGGGGCAGGGAGGGATGCAGCGTGCATCAAGGTTCCCAAAGCGCCGAAGGCGACCACGACCCACACATTGAATGTCGTTTTGGTGACGCTGTAGACACCGATGCAGACGAGCACGAGGATTGCAGGGTAGAGACGCTCATACCGGATGGTCAGCAGCCGAACCCAGATTCCGATGAGCGGCACGTTCAGGATCAGGAGCAACACGTTGCCGATCCAAAAGCTCATCACGAGACCCCAGAAGACATCGGGGCGGTTTGTCATCAACGTAGGACCGGGCGTGATGCCATGGATCATCAGCGCCCCGATCATCAGCGCCATCGTGGGGCTGCCAGGAATGCCAAGGGTCAGTGTTGGAATGAACGCGGTCTGGTCGGCAGCATTGTTCGCCGATTCCGGCGAGGTAACCCCCTCGACGGCGCCCTTGCCGAAGCGGGAGGGATCGCGCGCCACCTTCTTTTCGACCGCGTAGGCGATGAACGATGCAATGGTCGGCCCGGTGCCAGGTAAGGTGCCGAAGAAGGATCCGATCCTTGAACCGCGCAGTATAGGCGCCACCGATCGCTTCACATCGTCCCGACGCGGGACGAGGGAGCGCAACGTGATCTTCTAAATCGCGCCGCCATACTTGCGCGTTACGCTCGTCATCACTTCCGTCACCCCGAAGAGGCCCATCGCGACGCTCACGAGGCTGAGGCCGTCATCAAGCTCCAAGAGAGCGAATGTGAAGCGTCGTTCGCCGGTATAGATGTCCATCCCGACGCAGCCGATGGCGATGCCGACGAGGGTCATGGCGATACTCTTTGCGGGGTGGAAGCGGAAATGGTCGAGGCGGCCACCAGGCCCAGCATCATGAGAGATAAGTATTCCGCCGAGCCGAACTTCAACGCGTAGACCACGATGATCGGAGCGGACAGCATCATCAAGACAATGCCGATCGTGCCGCCGACGAAGGAGGCAATCGCGGTCAGGAACAGCGCAACGCCGGCCCGCTCTTGCTGCGCCATCGGGTAGCTGTCGATCGTGGTGACGGCGGACGAGGCAGTCCCCGGAACAATGATGAGGATGGCCGCAGTGGAGCCGCCAAAAGCGGTGCCGTACCAGATCCCGGCGAGCATGATGAGTGCCGACGCCGGTTCGAGGTATAAGGTGATGGGAAAGACGAGCGAAATCGCCGCCAGGGGTCGGATGCCAGGGAGCACCCCGACGATTGTTCCAAGAAGAACACCAAGGAAGCAGTACCACAGGTTGACATGGGAAAGAGCCGTTTCGAGGCCGATCCCAATGTTTGCGCTGACGGTGCCGAGAATGTCGGTCGCAATGGCCATCGATAGATGTCGATAGGCATTCCAAGACCGTACTTGAACACGCCGATCACCACAGCGGAGAGAAACGCGGCGATCACCAGTGCCGTGCGGAGCGACAAACGCTCGCTGGCGAAGGATGCGACGAGGACGAGGGCGAACACCGCAGGCACCGTGCCGAGACGGTCGATGATGAGACCGAATGCGATGATGGATGAGAGCACGACCGCGGCAGCGCGCCAATTGGTTGGCCTGCCGATGGCGGCGCGCCCGCGCCACGACGCTGTCCATGATCTTGCGGTGTTCTTTGAGGCGCTTCTTAGGATCGCTCTTCAGGCGGGCAAGCGCGCGGTACCGGTCAGAGGCAATAAACAGCGTGCGGCAGAAATCCTTCAGCCAGTTTGACCGGCAGGCGGCGATAAGACTTGCGTGAAACTCGAAGTGCATTCGGTTCCACGCCGGATTTCGGTGTGCCTCCATCGCCTCGGACGTCGTGTAGCTCGGGGTCCGCGCGAGGCGGTGGAAGGCGAGAATCACGCGCTCCTCCCACACCGTGTCGCCGTGGATGATGGACTGGCGAACGCCGAGCTCGTTGAGCCACTGTTTGGTGCGCACCAAGTCATCCAAATCGGTGAGGCTGAAGCTAACGACGCGACATCCCCGCCGCGCGCGCTGCGCCACCATGCCCTCGCTGGCGAGGCGATTGAGAGCCTCGCGCACCGGCGCGAGGCCCATGTCGAGTGCGGAGCAGAGCTCTCGGATCACGAGCTTGCTTCCCGGCTCCAGGTTGGCGTTCTGAATGTTCTTGTGAAGATACGCGTAGGCCCTTGCGGCCAGAGTGGGAGCCTACGCCTGCTCGTTGTCGAGTTCGCTCATCGGGCGGTTCTCGTCAGAAAGCCATCAATCGGCATGCGGGAGCCCTTTTCCGTGCTATCGGACCGGAGCGGTCGTCCCGCCTATGGCTGCACGTCTGCCGCTATGATGTCTTCCCACTTCTCGGTCTCGGTCAGCAGAAATTCGTTGAACACTTGCGGTGTGGAACCGGTTGCGACCGACCCCAGAGTGGTGAAGCTCTCGCGCGGAGTGTTGTTGTCGAGTGCAGCGCGGATCTTTTCTGAGAGCAGATTCACGATGTCCGGGGGCGTCCCCTTCGGCGCGAAGACACCGTTGAAGGTGACGCCGGTCACGCCCGGGAAGCCTGCCTCGGTCATCGTTGGCACGTCCGGCAAAAGACTGACATGCTCGTCACCCGCGACGGCGAAGGCGCGCAGCCTCGGAGATGGGGGCGAGCGCGAATGAGATACCCCGCATCGCAGAAGCTCGAGATCCTCCGCCTCGTCGAGGGCTGTCATCTGCCCATCAAGCGCACGCTCGAAAAACTCGGCATCCCGAGACGCACGTTCCACCGGTGGTACGAGCGCACCTGAGCGTTCGGTGAGGCTGGGGCGGAAGATCGAAAGCCACACTCCGGCTGCGTCTGGACCGGATCCCGGACGACATCCGACAGGCTGTCGTGGACCTTGCCCTTTACGAGCCGGAGCTCTCTCCGCGGGAACTGGCCGTACGGTTCACCGACATGAAAAAGTATTTTGTATCAGAGGCTTGTTGTGTGCCGCATCCTCAACGCCCACGACCTCGTCACCAGCCCGGCGGTCGTGGTGATCAAGGCCGCCGACCAGTTCCACGACAAGACGTCTCGGCAGGGCCAGCTCTGGCAGACAGACTCCACCACCCTCAAGATGGTCGGCTGGGGCTGGCCCTATCTGAGCACCGATCAGGGCGACTTCAGCCGCACCGTCATCGCCTTTCAAACTCTGCACGACCATGCGAGCCGAGGACGTCACCGCCACCTTTCGGCTCGCCCTTGATGCTTCCGGCTGTGATCGGCCAGCCGTGTTGCACCGGCCGCGTCTGCTCGAGCCGCAACGGCTCGTCTTACATCGCCGGCGAACTCGCCAGATGGCTCAACGACCCGCATATCGACCACGTCCGCGGCGCACCCAATCACCCGCAGACAAGAGGGTAAGATCGAGCGCTGGCATCAGACCCTGAAGAACCGGATCCTCCTCGAGACCCACACCCTGCCCGGTGCGCTCGAGATCGCCGTCGGCGACTTCGTCGACCACACCAACCACCAACGTGTCCACGAGAGCCTCGGCAACGTCACGCCGGCCGACGCCACCTTCGGCCGAGCCCCATCTATCCTCGAGGAGAGACGAAAGATCAAAGAGCGCAGGGTCCTACAGCGCCGCTTGATAGACCACTGCAAAGCGGCATAGCCTCAACGGACCAGACCCTCCTGACCGTCATGGCATACGGTGTCCCAAATTGTCTGACGACGGACATTGGCTCATCATCATCTGGTGCTGCGTGCGGGCGCGGTCGGGCGCGACCTAATACAGCTTGTTTCCGTAGTAGCCCGAAACGGGACTCTCGAAGGCATGAACCACGCCGGTCTGCGCGCCCGTGTTGCGCTCGGTCCAGGTCAGGGACGTGGTGAGCGCGCCGAAGGACTACTACATCCGCGGGTCCATCTGCGAACCGGGCACACGCATCTTCAGCCCGTCAATGTCTTCCGGCCCTTCAATGGCCCGCTCGTTGTTGGAAAAGTTGCGCGTGCCGCCGCCGAGCAGGGCCAGCAGCTTGAGGCCGAGGTCAGCCTCCTCGTAGACGCCCTCGAAATAGGCGACAACTTCGCTTCCCGGGTCCGTCGCCGCGCAGCATACGTCCATTACGCTGAAAAGACAGTTGGGCGAAAAGATCTCGTACTTCTTGAAGAACGGCACGACGTTCTGTTAGCCGCCGATCATCATGTCGATGGTGCCCAGGCGCATCTCGTCGAGGACGGTCTGGTCGTTGCCGAGCGGACCGCCGCTGCTCGCTCCCAGCACAAGGGAAAGGGCCGAGATGGTGACAAGACGGTTTATGGTCGTCCTCCTTCAACCTCTAAGGTGATGTGGTCCGGGTCCGCCTCTTCGGCAGAAATGCCCAGATAGGCGGCCTTCACGGCTGGATCGTTGCGCAGCGTGGCCGTATCGCCAGCTGTCACAATGCGCCCGTTTTGCAGAACGTAGGCGCGGTCGGCGAGCTCCAGCGCCCTGTTGGCGCTTTGCTCGACCATCAGGATGGTCATGCCCGCCGCCTTCCAGCGCGTCAGAATCTCGTAGACCCTGTCGACCATGGCCGGTGACAGGCCCATGGATGGCTCATCGATGCACAAGAGGCGCGGTCGGCGCAGGTAGGCGCGGGCCATCGCCACCATCTGCTGCTCGCCGCCCGACAATGTGCCTGCAAGCTGCGTTCGCCGGTCCGCGAGCCAGTGGAACTCTTCGTAAACTGTGGCAAGCGCGGCCTTGTCATCAAAGCCTTTCTCGCGCCGTCGCGGATATGCACCGAGGAGGAGATTGTCCTCCACCGTCATCTCGGCGAACATCCGCCGGCCTTCAGGGATCGATGCGATGCCCTGGGCGATCCGCTCCGGCGTGTCACCACGCTGGACAGGCGTGCCAAAAATCGTCACATCGCCGGAACGCACATCGGTGAGTCCCAGGACCGTCTTAATCACGGTGGATTTGCCCGACGCGTTGCCGCCCAAAACGGCCACCACCTCGCCGCGGCCGACCGTGATGGACACCTCGAAGAGCGCCTGAACGGGACCGTAAAATACGCTGACCTCGTCGAGCGTGGCGGGCGGCGAAGTCTCCCCATCCCCGCCACCGAAATCGAGGGAGAGCCCGCCGCCAGCGACAGACGCGTCAGGTTTGCCGGCGCTATGGTGGCCAAGATAGGCCTCGGCGACATCAGGGTGGGACAGCGCCTCCTGCGGCGGTGCGTCGACGATCACAGCGCCCTGGCTAATGACGATCGTGCGTTCGGTGAGCCGCCTGATGAGGTCGAGCTTGTGCTCGATCATCACGATCGTCATGTCGCGAAAACGTGCCGCAACCTCTTCCAGCACGCCGGCAAGCTCGGCCGTCTCGGTGGGGTTCATGCCCGCCGTCGGCTCGTCGAGAAGGAGTACGCGGGGCTCGGCCACCAGCGCGCGCGCAATGTCGAGACGCCTGCGGTTGGCGTAGGAGAGGCTATGGGCGGGATCGCCGCGACGGCCGATCAGGCGCTCGCCAAACAGCGCCATCACCATCTCGGCGCGCGCACGCATTTCGTCTTGACGGCGCCGGTAGCCTGAGGTTCCAAGGAGTGCGAGCGCCGGCTCCACCAGCGGCCCAATGGCGGGTACCCCGTTCGCCGCCCCGATCAGGCGGCGCTGCTCGCCCACCAAGATGCTTTCTTCCACCGTCATGGCCGGGAAGACACGGCTCGTCTGAAACGTCCGTCCGAGGCCAAGTGCGACCCGTTTGTGCGGTCTCGCCGTCGTGATGTCGTTGCCGAACAATGAGACGGCGCCCGAGGACGGACGCACGAAGCCGCTGATCGTCTGCACCAGCGTCGACTTGCCCGCGCCGTTCGGGCCGACGATGCCGACAAACGCGCCCTTCTGGATATCGAGCGTTACATCGTCGACCGCCTTCAGCCCGCCAAACACCACCGAGAGATGGTCGATGGACAGCGCCGTTTCGCTCTGCCGGCTCATCAACGCACCCCCGCAAGGCCTTCGGGGCGGAACCGCAACGCCGCGAGCAGCAACAGGCCGAAGACCACCATGCGGTAGTCGGCAAACTCGCGCAGCAGCTCCGGCAGGATCACAATGGCCGCGCCCGCGATCATCGCGCCGGTGACGTTGCCAAGTCCGCCCAGCACCGCTGCGGCCACGAGGAGGAACGAGGTGTCGAGGCGAAAGCTGTCGGGGCTGATGAAGCGGTGAAGGAACGTGTAGAGGCTTCCTGCGACACCGGCCCCGAAGCCTGCGAAGGCGAAGGCGGTGAGGAGATAGCGGCGCACGGGAATGCCGGCTGCCTCAGCTGCGGGCCTGTCCTCGCGGATTGCCCGCAGCGTGCGCCCGATAGGTGACTTGACCAGGCGCTGTGCCACCACGAAGACGATGAAGAGCACCACCAGCGCCTGAATGTACTGCGCCGGAACGCTGTTCATCGAGAGATCGCCGCCAATGCCAAGTGGTGGACGGGGAATGCCGAAGATGCCGTTCGGTCCGCCGGTCACCGAAATCCAGTTGAGGAGGACCAGATAGATGAGGTTGCCAATGGCGAGCGCGGCAAGGGCGATGACGTGGCCCGACAGCGGCACGCAAATGAGCCCGACCAGCACGGCAAGGGTCGCCGTTGCCAGCCCACAAAGGGGGATCGCGAGTTCGGCCGATAAGCCCCAGCTCTTCGCCGCTGCGGCCGCGACGTAGGCCCCCACCGCGAAGAACCCCCCAAAGCCGATGAACATGACGCCCGCCGTCCCGCCCACCACCGTGAGGCTGATGGTGACGGTGGCGAAGATCACCGCCACGAGCACGGCCTGGATGATGTAGTTGTCGGCCCCCGTCAACGGCAGAAAGGCGAGTGTCACGAGGATTGCCGCGACCGCCGGGATTGATAGCTCGAACCCTCTTCTTGCCGCGCGCGTCGCGCCACCCTGACCGGCGAGAATGCTGGTGGTCGGCATAATTCCCGACGCGCCCGTGACGCCGCCGAGCGCATCGAGGCGCCTGTGCCCCAGTAGACCTTGCGGGCGAAACAGCAGCACCACAAGCAGCGCGGAGAAGGCAATCATGTCGCGCGCGCCCTCGCCGACATAGCCCACCGCAAGCGATTCCAAGATGCCGAGGGCGAAGCCGCCGACAATGGCGCCCGGTACGCTCGCAAGCCCGCCGAGGAGCGCGGCCGCAAAGCCCTTGAGGCCGAAGGGAATGCCCATCTGCGGAAAGATGTTCTGGAAGTACATGGCGACGAGGACGCCTGCGAGCGCGGCAAGGGCAGCGCCGATCCCGAAGGCGAGCTGGCGATGCCAGTCGACGTCGATCCCCATCTGGCGCGCGGCATCAAGGTCCTGGCTCATCGCGCGCATTGCTTTGCCGCTCCACGTGCGCGTGAGGAAGAGCCACAGGACGAGAACGGTGAGGAGGCTGACAGCGAGGATCGCGATGTCGACGCCGGTGATGAAGGCCGCGCCGACCAGCCAAACGAACTGCGAGAGCGGGCTTGGGAATGGCTGAATTTCAGGGCTCCAGATGAGCTCCGCTGCCTGGTCGAAGACGAACGTGATGGCGAGCGTGGACAGAAGCGGCGCGATCCAAGGCGCCGTCTCCAACGGACGAAGCGCCACCCTTTCGATCGCCATCCCCACCGTCATCGTCACGATGATGGAGCACACTGCGGCAAGCCAAATGTTGGCGCCGACCCCCACCAGCGTGAAGGCGAGAAAGCCGCCCAACATCAACAGCGACCCTTGCGCAAAGTTGATGAGATTGGAAACGCCGAAGATGAGCGTAAACCCAATCGCAATAATTGCGTAGATGTTGCCGATGATGAGGCCGTTTAGAACCTGGCTGAAGAATTCGAGCACGAACCATCCCCGCTTGGCGGCAAGGAGCCGGCCAGGACGACCTGGCCGGCTTTAACGTTTGATCTCAAGTAAACGGCGTGCCGCCTACTCGTCGAACATGGTGTACTGCCCGTCTTTAATCTGCAGGACGCGCATGGGCTTCACCACATCGCCGATTTCGTCGAATGTGTTCGGCCCCCCGACGCCGGGATAGTCCGTGGTCGCGGCGATCTCGTCGCGGACATTGTCGCGTGTCAGCGCCTTGTCCTGGCGAATGAGGTTGCCAATCGCCTGCGCCACGATACCGATGGCATCGTAACCGAACACGGCGTAGTAATCCGGCAGGCGATCCCAGCGCTCTTCGTAGGCTTTGGTGAATTCTTGAGCGTCAGGATCTTCCGAGAAATAGTAGCTGGGCATCACGACACCATCGGCGGCCTCGCCGGCAAGTTCCAGGAAGAGGGGGTTCTGGAGCGTGTCGGCGCCGAGTACTTTCGCGTCGATGCCGGCTTGGCGCATCTGACGGATGAAAGTGGACGATTCAGGATAGTGCGAAGCAAGGAACACGCCGTCCGGCTTGGCGACGTTCACCTTGGTCACCAGGGCGCGAAAATCCTTGGTGTCGGGGATCATCGCCTCCTGCAGCACCACTTCGGCACCGGCCTCCTCAAGGCGCGCGGCCGTGGAGGTGTTCACGTAGTTCCCCCAGTCGTCCTGATAGTAGAGGATTGCAATCTTGCCGACGCCGAGGCTATCCATCAGCAGATCGCGGTGGACGTGGGATAGCCCTTCCTGGGTGTTCACCATGCGGAACTGGTAGGGGCTTATCTTGGTGAAGTCGGGGTGCGAGGCGGTGGGGCTTACCTGCGCGAGGTGCGCATCGGCAAGGATCGGCGCGGCGGCCATCGATTCGGTGCTCGACCAGCCGCCGACGACGGCGAGCATGTCGTCGTTCTCAGCGAACTTTTGCGCAATGTTCGCCGCCTCGCGCGGTGCGGCGCGGCTGTCCTCGTAAATCACTTCCAGAGGACGGCCTTCGATCCCGCCGGCCTTGTTGAGATCCTCCACAAACATCTCGATCGCCTCGCGGAAGCGCGTGCCGTAAGCGGACCGCTCGCCGCTCATCGGGCCGAACATCCCGACAACGATCGGGTCCTGCGCAAGAGCCGCCTGCGGCGCGAGCGCCATCGTGAGCGCGACGAAAGTGGGGGCGAACACAGCTACTCGTCTGGTTGGCATCGGTCGGTCTCCTCATCTTTTCGTGTTGCGCCGGCGCTCGTCGCCGGGCTGTGCAAAATCACGCTGAGATATTGAGTTCATAAATTCCTCAGCTTGACAAGCGCCATGCCCTCGCCTTCTCTTGTGCAGGGTCGGCTAAGGCGAGGGAATCGCTCTGTCGTGTTGTCGCCAAAAAAGATGTGGGCCATTGGGTAGTCAATCTCGTTGGTGGAGAGATGAAGTCGCAGCAAAAAGACGGCCCTGCCAGACCCGGCCGCAAACCAAGCCGAACCGCGGAGATCGTCACCCGCGATATCTCGCCGGTGGCCTATTACAAGCTTCTACTCAATACGTTTCTGGATCGGAGGCCGCCGGGCACCCGTCAACGTATTGCCAAAGGGATCGGCAAGGATCGATCGTTCGTCTCGCAAATCACCAATGCAGCCTATGCCGTGAGGTTTCCGGCGCGATACGTGCGCTCGGTCTGTGCGATCTGTGATTTAACGGCGCAGGAGGAGCGCGCGTTTATCGGCGCGTACCTCGCCGCCCACCCGGATAAGGCCGCCGATATCTACGGAGTTGAACGCAAGGCTGGAGGGGTCAGCAGGCTCGACATAGTGGTACCGTCCCTCGTCGACCCTGCCCGTCAGCAGCAGTACGAACTCTTCGTCCAGCGCTTCGTGCGCGACCTTGCCGACCTCGTTGCCCCCGAATCTGGTGCCGAGACCCCGTCCGAGACACCGAAGTGATGCTGGCGCGCCGCAAAACGTCCGCCTTTTCCGGCCCAGCGGACTTCGGGCTCGGTGTGCTCGCGCGATGTCGTGAAACGGGTGCGATCGGCGGTGCTGTCATCAACTCGACAATCGCGGCGGGATCGCGTTGTCTCTTCGTGGACGGCGGGCTCGCGGCTGTGCTCGTCATGGCGTTCACCAATCCTGATCTTGGCCCGCTCACGCTAAAACTTCTGGGCGACACGGTGCGCACCGACGAACTGATCGAACTTCTCGACAGGCATGACCCATTCTTTGCATATCGCCAACTTGCCGTCGTGCCGCGCGCTGGAAACGGGGCGGCCCATTGCGGCGCGCTTTCGCCGGACAATGCGGGCGTCAAGGTTGAAGGGTCGACGATCGTGCTCGGCAATGGCCTTCCGGACGAGCGTGCTCTGTCTGCCGTTGTACAGAGCGTGGAGGGCACTGCCGGCTCACTCGAAAGACGATTGCTCGCTGGCCTTATCGCGGGTCGGCAGTGCCTGCCGGCGGTCGCCGAAGTTCGCTCGGCGACGCTGACGGTCGGTGACAGCAGTACGCGCAACAGGACCGATCTGCGGATCGACTTCGTTGCTGATCCATCTGCCGGCGCGGATGCGCTCGATCAGCTCTCGGCTGCTGTCGTCGCATGGGAGCCGCTCGTCTCCTATTATCAGGCGCTCCCCGAGGATCCGTACATCGGATCGTGGCGCGAATGGCGCGGCGCCGACGACACGCAGACCCCACTTTAACGCTGGAGACAATTATGACTTACACGGTGATCGCCCGCGATCCGTCAGACAACGCGGTGGGGATCTGCATCGCGACAAGCCCCTTTGGCGTCGCCTCACGCTGCCCCCACGTGCGGCCGGGTGTGGCGGCGATGTCCTCACAGTGCCACACCAACCCGAAGCTCGGCGTGATCGGTCTCGACCTACTTGCCAACGATGTCGTGCCGCAGAAAGTGCTTTCGGCGCTCAAAGACTACGACGAGTATTTCGAGTATCGGCAGATTGGGATTGTCACGGTCACGGGCGCGCTCGCGGTCCATTCAGGCAAGTACGGCAAGGACTATACTGGCCATATCACCGGCGAGAACTTCATCGTCATGGGCAATGGTCTGGCAAGCCGTGCAGTTGTCGAAGCAATGGACGAAGCTTATCGCGGCAATTCCGGCGAGATGTTCGAAGAGCGGCTGATGCGAACCATCGAAGCCGGCTTTCATGCAGGCGGCGAGCCTATCGGGCAGCGCTCGTCAGGCATGATCGTCGCAGCGCCAAACGAACGGCCCCGCATCGATATTCGCGTCGACGTCACACCGACGATGCCTGAGGACGGCGGCGACGCCGTTGTCGAGCTGCGCCGTGTCTTCGACCACTACAAGCCGCTCATCCCGTACTATAGCGATTTCTGGCCTCACAACCCGACCGTTCAATGGGGCGACTGGCTGAAGCGGTCGGCCGAGCACAAAGCCGCCTGACGCTATGCCGCGTTCAGCGCGCTGCGGGGCGCGAAGGTAGAGTCCTGCCAGAATCGGCGCCGCGGCGCCGTAACCCACAGTCGTTCCATTGTGTGTAGGAGATGCGCTTCGTCGGCAAGCGGGGTATCGATCGCACGCGTGTCGCCTGCAACACCAACCGGATGCTCATTGCCATCCCGCCGGACGCCCACGAATACGTGGTCAGACGCAAGTCCGCCAGTGAGTGCGACCGATGCGCCAATCATACGCCAATGAGCCGCGGCAGGGTTAGCGAGATCGCTGGAACGAAGGTAATCATCATCAGAGCCACGAAAATGGCGAGGTAGAAGGGCCAGATGGTCCGCACGGCCTTTTCAATGGGCAGCTTGCCAACGGCACAGCCGACGAAAAGGCAAGATCCCACCGGCGGCGTGCACAGTCCAAGGCCCAGATTCACCAGGAGCATCATGCCGAATTGAAGCGGGTCCATGCCAAGACTCGCGGCAACGGGCAAGAAGATTGGCGTGCAGATGAGGATCAATGCCGCCATGTCCATGATCATTCCGAGCACCAGCAGCATCACGTTGATCATCAAGAGGATGAGGATCGGGTTCTCGGTGATTCCGGTCAGCAGGTCGACCATCTGGTCCGGCACGCGATAAAAGGTGAGCATGTAGGCAAAGGCGCCTGCGCAGGCGATCAGAATCATCACCATCGCCGTCGTGCGCACCGATTGGGCAACGGCAATGATAAAGTTCTCCCAACTCAAGGCGCGATAAACCAAGAGCGTCACAAGAAACGCGTAGATCGCCCCGAAGGCACCGGACTCAGTGACCGTGAAGATACCGGAGAGAACACCGCCGACGATGATGATGACGGTCACAAGTCCAGGAATGGCGCCCACGAAGCTGAGGGCCAGCGCGCGCCAACCGGGGAATGTCTCCGCCCGATATCCGCGACGCACCGCCACGAGATAGGCCACGACGGCAAGGCACAGGCACATCAGAACGCCGGGGACGACGCCTGCAAGGAACAGTTGCGAGATCGAGATGCCGCCCCCCGCCGCGATGGCGAAGATGATCATGTTGTGGCTCGGGGGAATGATGATACCGGCGATCGACGATGTGACGGTGACGTTCACAGCATAGTCGGCGTCGTATCCCTTCTCCTTCATCACGGGGACCAGGATCGAGCCCAACGCCGAGATGTCGGCGATGGCGGACCCGGATATGCCGCCAAACAGCATCGACGACATGACGTTGACGATACCGAGACCGCCCCGCACAGCCCCGACCGTCGCCTGTGCAAACCGAACCAGACGCATCGCGATGCCGCCGCGGAACATCAATTCTCCGGCGAAGATGAAGAAGGGGATGGCCATAAGCGAAAACACGTTGATGCCCGAGATGATCCGCTGGAAGCCGATCATCAACGGCAGTCCTTCGAACCAGAAGGCCGCGATGGCCGAGATGCCGAGCGCGAAGGCAACTGGAACGCCAATGAAAACACAAATGGCGAAAAGCCCGAGAAGCAGAAGCAGTCCCACGTTCCAACCCTACGTTATGGTGTCGGCGCGCTGATCGCGCCCCAGGACGAGACGCAACAAGTGGCCGAGCGTGAACAGGAGGATCAGTCCTCCGCCAACTGTCAGCGGCAGCGAGCGTAGGCCCTCGGGCAAGCGGATCAGTGGGATGTCTGAGCCCCACTTGAAGATTGTGAGCTCCGCCCCGTATCGCAGCATCAACAGCCCGAAACCGGCAAGCAGCAGATCGGTGCATACGACGTACGCGGTTCGCACCCGTCGGGAAGCGGCGCTGCGAAACATGGTGACGGATAGGTGAGTGCTCTCGTGGACGCCAACAGCCGCACCGATGAACGCGATGACCATCACCAACAGCAGCGCAACCTGCTCGACCCAGGTGGGGGTCGCGTTCAGCACATAGCGCCCAAAGACGAGCCAGCCGAAGATCGCGGTGAGGACGACCAAAGAGACGCCGGTTATGATCCGACACAATGCGGCGATACCATCCAAGACAGCATCCATCCATCGAAGGAGGGGCGGCGCGCCCGCGCCCCGCCCCTTCATCACCGTTGGCCCCGATGGTCGCGCCCGGAGCCAAGCCGGGCGCGACCAGAGTGTTCCCGTGTCACTCGGTTGCCTGTATCAGCTCAACCAATGGCCTTAGATCGGGGTTCTCCGAGAGGTAACTCTCATAGACCGGAGTCATCGCAGCCTGGAAGGGTGCCTTGTCTGCGACCTCGTTGGTGGTCACGCCCGCGGCCTCGACCTTTTCGCGGCTTGTAGCCTCACGCTCGGCCCAGAGCTCACGCTGGAGAACGGCCGACTCCGCTGCCGCCTCTTTGACGGCTGCCTTCATCTCGTCTGACAAACCGTTATAGACGTCAGCGTTGATGCAAATGCATTCGGGGATGATGAGATGCTCGCTCAGCGTGTAGTACGGGGCGACCTCGTAGTGTCCTGTCGATTCATAGGACGGCCAGTTGTTTTCCGCGCCATCGATCACGCCGGTCTTCAGCGACTGGTAGACCTCGGCGAAGGCCATCGGTGAAGGGTTGCCCCCCAACTCGGCAATCATACCTGAGTAGAGGTCGTTGTTCATGACGCGCACCTTCATGCCGGCGACATCTTCGGGCGTCTGGATCGGTGCACTGCCGTTGTAGAAGGACCGCGCCCCAGCATCGTACCAGGCCAACGGCACGATACCTTTCGCCGCCATGCCTTCGGCGATCTTCTCGCCGGCCTCTCCCTCAAGGACGCGGAACATGTGCGGCACATCCTTGAACACGAAGGGGAGGGAGACGACGTTCGCCTCCGGCACGACCGGGCCGATCGGACCGAGATTGAAGTTCCCGATCTGAAGCCCACCGAGACGCAACTGCTCGATCGCGTCAGGCTGGCTGCCGAGCGTTCCGCTGTGGAACATTTGCACCGTGATCTCGCCGTTCGTTTTCTCCTCTACGAGTTCAGCGAACCGGTCCATCGCGACGGTGTTCGGATAGCCGTCCACATGGATGTTCCAGCCGCGCCAATCCGCTGCCGCGGCTGCGCCGCTCAGCAATGACAGAGCCGTCGCCGCACTGAGAGTGAGTATTGAGATTTTCTTATACATGTGAATCCTCCCTAGGTTGATTGGACCGAGGTAACCCGGTCAGGAAAACAGCGTTCCTCCGTTGATGTCGATGTTTGCGCCGGTGACGAACGCTGCCTCGTCCGATGCGAGGTATGCCACCAGGTTCGCAACGTCCTCTGACGTGCCCTCCCTCTTCAGCGGCGTGATGCTCGCGACATGCTTGCGCACCTCAGGCTTGGAGAAAACGTTGTGAAAGTCGGTGTCGATCATCCCGGGACAAACCGCGTTGACTCGGATGTTCGGGCCCAACTCCTTGGCCAGCCCGCGTGTCATGGTCATGATGGCGCCTTTGGAGGCGGCGTAAGCGACCGCGCCCGCTCCGCCACCATCTCGACCCGCCTGACTGGCAAACCCGACGATGGAGCCACCGTTCGACATGTGCGGAAGAACCCCCTTGACCGCGCGTACGAAGGAGGTGGCGTTCAAAGCCATCACGCGATTCCAGTGGTCAATGTCCATTTCGGCCATCGTCTTGCGCGCCACCAGTCCACCCGTCACGTGAACAAGAATATCGATGCGTTCGCCGAACGAAGCGACTGCGTCTTCTACCAAGGCAGCCACGTCTGCTTCGGCGGTCATGTCGCCCTGCCTCGCGAGCGCTTTGCCGCCCGCTGCTTCGATCTCGCGCACAGCGCTTTCGGCCCCTTGCGAGGAGCTGTTGTAGTTGATGGCCACGGCCGCACCGTCCGCCGCCAAACGCATGACGCAGGCCCGCCCGATGTCGCGGCCCCCACCGGTGACGATGGCAACCTTTCCGGCTAGTCGACCGGCACCAGTGCTCTTGCTCACACCCGCGTCCCCACTGGTTTGCATCATGGTTCCTGGCGTGCACCGTCAGGTGATACACGCCCGGTGCTTCAAATCTCAGACTAGTATGCTAGTATTGTCAAGCCAAATATGTCCGCTGGGCTGCAATATGAGACGGTCGTGGTTCGCGACTCGGCGTCATCATGCCTATAAACGGTCCATTGTGAGCGTAAGAGGAAGGGCCCAAGATGCTGCACGCCGTTGAAGTGCCGGACCGTCGCACAACGACGGATGCGGTATTTGAAAGTCTGCACGAGGACATCGTGTCGCTGAACCTGTTGCCGGGCGCGAAGCTCTCAGAAGCCGAGGTTGCCCGCCAATTCGGCGTTTCACGCCAACCGGTTCGCGATGCCTTCAATCGGCTTGCCCATCTCGACCTCGTGCTGGTGCGGCCCCAACGCGCGACCGTTGTGCGCGGCTTCTCGGAAGAGGGGATTGCTTCGGCGCGGTTCATTCGGCTTGCGGTCGAGCTGGAGGCGATCCACCGGGCCTGCGCGGTATGGGACGATCGCTGCGCGGCGATCCTTGAAAGAAATCTCGACCGTCAGCGTAAGGCGATCGAGACGAGCCGGTATGAAGCCTTTCACAAACTGGATGCAGAGTTTCACAAGCTGATCTGCGAACTGGGCGGCTGTTCCATAGCGACCGAGACGATCGAGGAGTGTAAGCGAAAGATTGACCGACTCTGCCGGCTTGGCCTCGGCAGAGAGCGCGAGGCTGCGACGCTTGTGGAAGACCACGCTAGGCTTGCCCACGCGCTTGCGGACCGATCGGCCGAAGAGGCGACGAAGGTTGCCCGGCAGCATCTCAGCCGCCTGGACGACACCATCTTGGCAATCCAACGCTCGCATTCGGAGTATTTTGAATGAGCGTGGTCAAGCCATTGACGCGTCGTATTCCGGCGGCTGGAAAGGTGTCGCCGACGCTGCAGAATTGACGATCGGTCCGTTCCTTAGCAGATCAATCTCGCACCGCCAGCTGACGTAAAACTATTGGCGGCAGACACTTCCACTCTTTGCGGCAAGAACACTGTACGCTCGATCCTTCACGACACGCGGCTCAATGACACTACGGCATGTTTTCTCTAACGTGCGCCTTCGCGGTAGCCGATGCCGCGGCCGCATCGCGCGAGGCGATGGCCACGACAATGGCCACGTGGGATTCTGCAATTCGCTGAAGGTCCTGCTCGCGCCGCGTCACGTTGATGACGGTGCGAGCCTGCACGTTGAGCTGCTCCCATAGCTCCAAGAGCACTTCGTTGTCCGTGGCTTCAACAATGATCCGGTGGAAGGCGCTGTTGCAATCTGCAAAGGCGAACGCGTCGCTGGCACGCGCAGCCTCGCGCATCGCCGTGATGGCGGTGTCTAGGGCCAGCCTGATGTCAGCGCCGCTTCCGGCCACAACGGCGCTCGCATAGCCCTCCAGCTCCGCGCGCACCTCGTAAATCTTGCGCAGCTCTTCGTCGGTAATCGTGCGGACCCGAGCACCTCGATTGCGCAGCGTCTCCACGACGCCAAGCGCTTCCAGCTCACGAAGAGCTTCCCGGACGGGCGCTTGGCTGGTCTCCATCTCAGCGGCAATCCGTAGCTCGACCAGTCGTTCACCTGGCTTTAGATCGCCTGAGACGATCCGGGCGAGGATCTGTTCCTTGATCTGCTGTGACAGCGAAGCGCGCGCAATCTGTGTGGCTGCCATAAGCCTTCCATTGCCAGACGGCGGGGTCCGGCCGCCAAGATATGCGTTCCGATAGCAGCTGGCGCGGGCCGAACCCAGCCCCGGTATGCTCAGGACGCGCTCACTTTCTGTTTAATCGATAATGCGAAAATTTCGCTGTTGTCAAAGCAAGCGCAAGTCAGCCGCTTTTTGGGGGCGGCGTGTCTATCAGTGCAGACTGTGATCGCCTTCATCGCTGCGGTCTAGCCACGCGAAACAGCCTGATCGAGGTGAGCGGGCTAGCACTATCGCTCAATTTCTTCTGGCTAAGTGTAACAAAAAACGCCAGCTTTTTGCGCAACGACACCGGGTTGCAATGGTCGAACGCGAGGTGCGCAACCGAGAGGGATTCGCCCCTACGGCGCTACACAGGCTCGAGTCCGGCTCCGGAACGACCTGGAAACGCTAATCGCACGCATAGTGGCAGTCATTTTATATAATCGGTAATCGATAATCGTTGCATTTGAGTTGAAGCCCGAGTAGCGTCTTCTCGAACTCGAAAGGGGGGACAGGGTGACGCGCCATGAGATCGTCGTGCCAAGCCATATGGAAGGCTGGGCCGTTGGAGGGGCAGGAGAGTTGAAACGGGTCCGCAAATCCGTGCCACAGCCAGGGGCAGCGGAAGTACTCGTGCGCATTGATGCCGTCGCCATTTGTGCAACCGACCTCGAAGTCATCGACTTCGGCGCGCCGGCCATGGTGGAAGGCGAGTTGCCCTTCAACAAGGACTTCATTGTCGGCCACGAGTACATGGGGACGGTGGCCGCGCTCGGGCCCGGCGTTGACGAGTTCGCTGTCGGCGATCGTGTAACGGTGGAAATCCACGCCGGTTGCGGCCAATGCAAGCGCTGCCGTCAAGGCCTCTACACCGCCTGCCTCAATTACGGCTCACGCAGTAAGGGACACCGCGCCAACGGTTTCACGACCGATGGGGGGTTCGCCGAGTACGCGGTCAACCACATCAACACTCTGATACACGTACCGGACGACATGACGGACGAGGTGGCAACCCTCGTCGTCACCGCCGGCACCTCCATGTACGGCTTCACGGAACTCGGCGGCCTGATTGCCGGAGAGAGCGTCGTCGTCAGCGGACCCGGCCCGATCGGGTTGCTCGCGGTGGCGGTGGCGAAGTCACTCGGCGCATCCCCGGTGATCCTTACGGGCACTCGGGACAACAGGCTGGCCATCGGCACGTCGCTCGGCGCCGATCATGTAATCAACGTGCGCAACGAGGACCCAGTGGCGGCGGTGAAGACCATCGTTGGCCCACAAGGCGCGGACTATGTGATGGAGTGCGCCGGCACGGAAACTGCCATCAATGACGCCATCCGCATGACGAGCCGCGGAGGGCGGATTTGTCTTGCCGCATTCCCCCACGACCCGGTGAAAGTCGACCTGCCCTACGTGACGAAAAACAACATCTACCTCTATGGCATCCGCGGTGAGGGAAAAAGCGCCACCGCGCGTGCCATGGCGCTGATGGCGGCAAAGCGGTTCGACGCCTCGGTCGTGCACACCCACACCTTCCCATTCGATGAGCTGCCGGACGCCATTCGCCACGCCCGCGAACGGATTGATGACGCCATCAAAGTGGTTGTGCGGCCGCGCGCTGCCGGCGCCGACTTGGAAGCTGCGCAATGACCAAAGCAAAACACGGTGTCTATGCAGCGGCAATCACCCCCATCGACGCGCATGGCGCACCGGATGGCGCCGCCCTTGTCAGGCACTGCCAGCGGCTTTTGGCAGACGGGTTGGACGGCGTTGCGCCGCTTGGGACCACAGGCGAGGGCAACTCTCTCCCCTTGTCGTTCCGCCTTGACGTGCCGGCAGTCTTTGCCGACGCGGGCTTACGGTCGGACGAGGTGATCTTTGGGACCGGCGCATGTGCAGTGGCGGATGCCGTCAAAACCACGCAAGCCAGCCTCGGTGCCGGCTATCCAAACGTGCTCGTTCTGCCGCCCTTCTACCTGAAAAACGTTTCCGACGACGGGCTTTACGCCTACTATGCGCGGATTGTCGAAGAGGTCGCCGATCCTAGGCTGCGGATCTACCTCTACCACTTCCCGCAGATGTCGATGACGCCCATCAGCGTCGACCTCATCACCCGCCTGAAACGGGATTTCGGCGCCGTCATCGCCGGTCTGAAAGACTCATCGGGCGATTATGAGGGGACCCTGCGTTTCGTTTCTGCCGCGAACGATTTCGATGTCTTCCCATCAGGGGAGGGGGTGCTTCTGAAGGCCGTGGAGGCCGGCTGCGCTGGGGTCATCTCGGCCACCACGAATGCCTCCGCCCGCCTCGTCCGCCGCACGCTGAACGCAAAAGGCCCCGAGCGTACCGCTTTGCAGGAGCGGCTCGGTGCTGTGCGCGCCGCGATAGCTAAGCACCCGCTCAGCCCGGCGTTGAAGCAGGTGGAAGCCTGGCGCAGCGGCAACAACGCGTGGCGGCGCGTCCTGCCGCCACTGGTGGAACTCCCCGCCGAGGCTGCCCGAACGCTGCGCGCAGACCTTGATGCCTTGCCTGAAACGTCGGTGCTGGACTGCGCGCCAGCAGCGGCCTGACCCGCAGAACGGAGCAAGTATGGCGGATATCATCTTACGCGAGCCCCCCAGTGAGGGGCCCAACCCGAGGGCTCACTGGCCCGCTGACATGCAGCTTGAGATCGAAGAGACCGGCAACAACGGTGTCGTCGGCTCGGTGCTGGTGTCAGAGACGGACAAGGTGCGCGTGTGGCACCTCACCCTTCCGCCCGGCAAGCGCTGCCACTTCCACCGGCATGTGCTCAACTACTTCTGGAGTTGCCACAGTCACGGCTCTGCGCGCGGCTGGTACGATGACGGGCGGATCCAGGACGTCACGCACTATCCGGGCGAGACGCAACACTTCACGTTTGCCAGAGGCGAAAGCTTTACCCACGCGGTGAAGAACATCGGCGACACCGAGTTACTCTTCACTACGGTCGAGTTTAAAGACTCTGCGAACACGCCACTGCTGTTGCCCGACAGCGTGCGGCTCGAACACCGCGCCTGAGGCCGGATACCAAACAAAACATAAAATGGGAGGATCCTCATGGATCGACGTCGCTTTCTGACCACTGCCGGTGTTGCCGGTGCGGGTGCGGCCACTGCGCTCGCAACCCCCGCTATCGCGCAGTCGTCGCCTAATGTGCGGTGGCGCCTGCAGTCCAGTTATCCGCGTTCGCTCAGCACCATCTTTGGCGGCGCGGAAACGCTGTCGAGATATGTGAGCGAGTTGACTGACGGCAACTTCGAGATCCAGGTCTTCTCAGGCAATGAGATCGTGCCCGCACTGCAGACCATCGACGCGGTCATCGATCAAACGGTCGAGATGGGCCACACTGTCTCTCTCTATAAGATTGGCGCCGATCCCGCGTGGGCGTTCGGCACCGGGATTCCGTTCGGGCTCAACGCACGCCAGCAGAATGCCTGGTACTATCATGGCAGCGGGCGTGAGCTGCTCGACAGCTTTTACCAAAGCAATGGCCTTGTGGCGTTCCCAGTCGGCAACTCGGGCTGCCAGATGGGCGGCTGGTGGCGGCGCGAGGTGAACTCAGTCGCAGATATGCAGGGCGTGAAAATCCGCATTTCAGGCCTCGGCGGGGAGATCCTCAACCGCGTCGGCGCGGTGTCGCAGACGCTCGGCCCCGCTGACATCTACCCGGCTCTGGAGCGCGGAACGATCGACGCTGCCGAATGGATCGGTCCCTATGATGATGAGAAGCTCGGTTTCGTCGAGGTGGCGCCGTTCTACTATTATCCAGGCTGGTGGGAAGGCGGGCTGGTGTTCCACGCCTTCATAAATCTTGAAAAGTGGGGCGAGTTGCCAAAGAGCTACCAGGACGCGCTGCGTGTTGCTTGCCAAGCGGTCAATGCGGACGTGCTTGCATCGTACGATGCGCTCAATCCGGCGGCCCTGCGGCGCCTTGTGGGTGCGGGCGCGAAGCTGCGCGCATTCCCGACAGATGTGCTGACCCGTTGCTACCAAGAGGCACGCACGCTCTACGATGAGATCGCCGGGAAGAACGACACATTCAAGACGATGCTGGACGAGCTATGGGCGTTTCGTGACGCCTCGTTCCTGTGGGAGCAGACTGCGGAGTTGAATTTCAACGCCTTCAGCGTGGCAACGTTGCGGATGTGATCTGACCGATCACACCCAAGACGGCCACCATGCCAGTCTCCATTCGACCACTGCTCCCCCCGCTCCTGCGGGGGTGTTGATGGCGTTGTTGTTGCGGATCAGTCGCGGGGTCGACGCACTGACCCATGCCGTGGGGGGAGCCGTCGCGTGGCTGCTCCTTCTCGCGGTGCTCGTCTCGGCGGGGAATGCGTTTTCGCGCAAGCTGCTGTCGGTCTCGTCCAACGCCTGGCTCGAGCTGCAGTGGTATTTGTTCGGCGCAGTATTCCTCCTGTTTGCTGCGCGCACGCTGCGAAATGGTGCGCACGTGCGTGTCGACATCGTGTTTGCAAACCTTCCGCACGTCGCCCGCGAGACGATCGACCTCGTCGGCCACGTTGTGTTTCTACTACCGCTGTGCGTCCTCATGGTCATCCATGGCGTGCCGTTTGCCGCCGATGCGCTGGTCGGCTGGGAGCGCTCGGTGAACCCTGGCGGGCTCGCCACTTTCCCCGCAAAACTCCTTGTACCGCTCGGTTTCGCCATTCTTCTCGCGCAGACACTGTCGGAAATCGTCAAGCGCATCGCCGCGATCCGGTCCACTCCGCCAGCAAGCTTATTGGACGGTGGGCCGGGCGCCATCCGCTTCATCATCGTGTCGGCTGCGGTTCTCTTCGCGCTGTTTGCGGCCATTGCGGTTGCAACCCTCGGGCATTCGGAATGGTTGGTCGAGAACATGGCGCCTGTCATGTTCGGTTGCTTGATCGCCACGCTTTTGACGGGCTATCCCGTGGCTTTCTCGCTGTCGGCTGTGGGACTTGCGTTCGCCGTGGTCGGAATCGACCTCGACCTCTTCACGCCCACGTTCCTGCAAGCACTGCCTGATCGTGTCTACGGCACCATGGCGAATGAGACACTGCTCGCCATTCCCTTCTTTACACTGATGGGGCTTCTCCTCGAGCGCTCGCGCATGGCGGAAGATCTCCTCGACACCATCGGACAACTCTTCGGCCCCATGCGCGGGGGACTTGCCTACGCGGTTGTGTTTGTTGGAGCGATCCTCGCGGCCACCACCGGAGTCGTGGCGGCAAGTGTGATTTCCATGGGCCTCATCTCACTGCCGATCATGCTGCGTTATGGATACAACCGGTCGGTGGCCGCAGGCACCATTGCCGCCTCAGGCACGCTGGCGCAGGTCGTTCCTCCCTCACTCGTCCTCATCGTACTTGCCGATCAGCTTGGGCGGTCGGTGGGCGAGATGTATCGTGCCGCGCTGGCTCCTGCGCTCATCATCATTGTCCTGTTCGCGCTCTATATCCTCGTGCTGACGCTGTTGCGCCCCAAATCGGTTCCGGCGCTTCCCGCTGCCGCCAGAACATTGCAGGGCGGAGCGCGTTCGCTCGTTGTGGTGCTCGCGCTCGGTGTGATCGCCGCACTCGCCATCAATGCTCTGGCTGGGGGTCTGTCGCCCGCGGTGCGCCAGGTCGTCGCCGCCAGCGGGGGTGTCAGTGTCGCAGTGGCTGTGGCTCTCCTCAACCGCGTGCTCGGGCTCTCCCTCCTCTCCGAACTTGCCGAACGGGTCGTGCTCGTCCTGGTTCCGCCGCTCGCGCTCATCTTCCTTGTCCTGGGAACAATTCTGATTGGGCTCGCAACGCCGACAGAGGGCGGGGCCATGGGTGCGCTTGCGACGCTGATACTGGCAGCCGTGCGCGGGCGATTGCCCCTTTCGACATTGCGTGAGGCTGTGGTGTCGACAGCGCAGCTTTCAACCTTCGTGCTTTTCATCCTCATCGGTGCGCGCGTGTTCTCGCTGAGCTTTTATGGCGTGGACGGACACTTGTGGGTGGAGGATCTCTTGGTCGGGCTGCCGGGAGGAGTGTATGGATTCCTGATCTTCGTGAGCGTGATCATCTTCTTGTTAGGATTTGTGCTCGACTTCTTCGAGATCGCGTTCATCCTCCTGCCACTCCTCATCATTCCCGCTCAAGCGCTTGGAATTGACCTTGTATGGTTCGGCATCATCGTCGCCATGAACCTACAGACGAGCTTTCTGACCCCGCCCTTCGGCTTTTCATTGTTTTTTCTACGCTCCGTAGTGCCGTCGAAACCTCACCAGGACGCCGCAACGGGGGAGACGATCGCCGGTGTGCGCACGGGCGAGATTTACCGCGGAGTCGTTCCCTTCATCGCGCTTCAGGTGCTCACGATCGGTTTGGTCGTGATGTTCCCGCAGATCGTTTCGGTCTTTTCTCCCCCGACCGTGCAGCTCGAAGATGCGGCGATCGAGGATGCCTTGCGTGAGCTTCAAAGCGACGTGGAGTTTGCGCCCATGATCCCGACGTTCGATTGATTGGGCGTCCAACAGTCCCGAAGATCGGCCCATACCTGAGCGAGGAAGTCTTCCACGGCCCGAACGAAACCAGGACCGCGGCCAAGAACTCGCGTCGCCCCCCTTTGGCACGGCCCGCCTTCACGCCGCCTTCAGATGGCGTCCACAGGCGCAGAGAACACGCGTTGCGTTGTCGACCCGACCTGACGCCTTCTGAGGTTCATGGCGGCAAACGTCCAAAGAAGGTGGATATGATAGAGGCGTTTCTGATAACCTCGACCTGCAAGGAGTATTCGTACCCGCAGGCTGATGTTACCAGATAGCGGTTCTCTAGTATAGCGCGCTCGACTGTTTGTAGGTTGATATTTACATCACGCCGGCGATCCTTGACATATCGCGGCACGCTCAAGACAGGCATCCTGGGAACCTATGGCTGTTGTAAAACCCCGAGCCTGTCGTCGACATCTTCGACTCGGTTGCCCAGACCCTTGGTGTTTAGGGCCCAAGGCAGACGGGCTGGTTTCGACTCTCGTTAGCTGGTTCGATGACTCCAAGCTTATCGGACATGCCCTTGCGCTCCTAAAACTCGCCGGCGCACGCATCTGGATGCGCTTTATGAGTCGGTGACCTAGTGCCAGTGCTGGCGCCTGGCGACGTTGTGGTGATGGATAACCTGGCCGCCCACAAGGTCGCTGGGGTCCGTGAAGCCATCGAGGCGGCGGCAAGCATCCTATACCTGCCGCCCTATAGTCCTGACTTGAACACCATCGAAAAGCCATTCGCGAAGCTCAAGACGCTTCTAAGGAAGCCGGCCGCGCTGACACGCGAGGAGCTGTGGGACGCCATCGGCCATCTACTTGATTGCTTCACACCCAATGAATGCCGCAACCAACTCGCAAGTTGCGGCTATGGTGACATCTGAAATCAGAACGCTCTAACTGTGGAAGCTATGAAGGTTGTTCATCCGGGGCCGGGATGTGAGGCTGTGGTTGCCACACTCACGAGCCCTGACCGGGAGACCCGGATGAACGTGCACAAGAATGCCCGCATGACCCACCACGGTCGAGTCCTTCTCGTCCGGCGCGTCCGCCAGGAAGGGTGGCGCGTCGCCGATGCGGCCGAGGCCGCCGGCGTGTCCGCCCGCACCGCATACAAATGGCTGGCACGGCATCGGGCGGGGGGCGAGTGGATGCTTCACGACAGGAGCTCGGCCCCCGCCCGCCGCAGGCACGCCATCGCGCACGAGCGGGTCGCTGAGATCGAGCGCCTGCGGCGTCAGCGCATGAGTGGACCCGCCATTGCGCGACGCCTTGCCATGCCGCGCTCCACCGTTGGTGCCATCCTTCGCAGGCTCGGGCTCGGCAAGCTTTCCGCGCTCGACGAGAAGCCTCCCGTGCGCCGCTACGAGCGCGAGCGGCCCGGTGAGCTGATCCACATCGATACGAAGAAACTTGGCCGCATCGACGGTATTGGCCACCGAATCACCGGCGACCGCAGGGGCCAGTCGAACAAACGCGGCACCGGGTGGGAGGTGCTGCACGTGGCCATCGACGATGCCTCGCGCCTTGCCTACACCGAGGTGCTGGCGAGCGAAAAGCGCGAGGACTGTATTGCCTTCCTCACGCGCTCCTTGGCCTTCTTCGCCCGTCACGGTGTCGTGGTGGAGCGTGTCATGACCGACAACGGTTCGGCCTATCGCAGCCACGCCTTCCGAGCCGTCTTGAAGGACGCCGGGCTCAAGCACATCCGCACCCGGCCCTATACGCCGCGCACCAACGGAAAGGCCGAGCGCTTCATCCAGACGTCGCTGCGCGAGTGGGCCTACGCGAACGCCTACACCTCATCGGCAGAGCGAACCTGCGCCATGCAGCCATTCCTGAAGACCTACAATACCGCAAGACCTCACTCAGCCCTTGCCGATCAAACACCATGGCTCCGGCTGAACAACCTTCTTGGAAACGACATCTAACGTAGGATTTTTGAGCGAACCAGAAGCGTCATCCCCGATCAACTGGATGCGGTACACTCCCGCCTTGCGGCAATCGCACGAAGGCCCCGCGCAACCCCCGCTCGGACTCTGAATGCTTCGGGAAGCCGAACCCATGAGCGACAAGGCTATTGTGCCAAGAGCTGGACGCACCTCTTTTCAAAGATGCCCGCCAGCGCACCAGCCATCTCATGCCGCTCGCCCGCCTGGCCGTCGCTCACCGAAATGCGGTCCAACGCCTTCAGAACAGGCGCGCGCTCCAGTTCCTCCACGAAGTGGGCGAAGACCTTGGGATTTTGAACAAACGGGCCAGTGAGGATGATCCGGTCCGGAAACAGAAGGCGCGAGAGGTTGGCCGTCAACCGCACCACCTCGTGCGTCGCCGCGGCCATCTCCGGCACACTGAGAAGATCGAGGCGGCGAGCAAGGGGGCCGAGCTTGGCCTCGTCGTCCGGGATGTCGACAAACGCCTCCCTCAGCCGCGGTCCGAGCGACCACAGCGCCGCCACCGTCTCCAGACAGTCGGTGTTGCCGCAGGTGCAGGTTGCTCCGCGAGCGTTACCGAGGCGCCAATGGCCGATCTCACAGAAGCGCCCATGGGTTCGGTTCACGATGGCGCCTTCGGTATAGTAGGCCGCGCCGATACCGTATCCCCAATGGAGAAGGAGCACACTCTCAGCGCGCATCTCACCGCTCGCCTCAGCAAGGCGGCCCGTCAGCTCGGCATCGAGGTTGCGAACCAGAATCACTTCGTGGCCCAGCGGGCGCAGCGCCTCTGCGAGATCAAGGTTGCGCAATTCTGGCCAGCGAGAGGTGAAACACCACCGGTGTTGCGGCGCATCGAGGAGGCCGGACAGGGAGCACACGACGTCCGCGACTTCCACACCTGGCGGGAACTGGGCGTCAACGGCGCGGGCGAGCGCCAGCACTGTGGCCGACATCTGGGCATTGTCGCTGCCGGGCGCGGGGGCAGCCGTCTCTTCCGCGATGACGCGTCCCGCCATGTCAACGGCCTTGGCGGCAATGCTGCGGCTTGTCACCTGGATGAAGATCGCGCCGAAACGTTGCTCGTTATAAACGAGGAAGGCAGCCGGCCTTCCGCGTCCCTGCCGCTTTGGAACGCTTTCGCGAAGCAAATCCTTGGCGACGAGTTCGCCGACGAAGTCCGATACGCTGGTGGAGCGCAAATTGAGGAGATCGGCGATTTTGCTGCGCGTGGAGGCCCGGCCGGTGCGCACGAGATCGAGCACAGTGGCAAGCTCGCGCGCCCGCGCCGGCGCCGGCTCCAAGTGGGCCTCGCTTAGCGGAACCAAGCGGGCAGCGTCAGCGAGAGGGCCGGCAAGTATGTGACGAGCAGGAGCACGAGCACCATGGCTCCGTAGAACGGCCAGAGGCTGCGGACGGTGCTTTCAAGGTTGATCCGCGCGATGCCGCTCCCGACGATGAGCGAGGTTCCAACCGGCGGAGTGCAAAGGCCGATACCCAGATTAAGGATTAAGATGATGCCGAATTGGATCGGGTCGACGCCCACCTCGGTGACGATCGGCAACAGGATCGGTGTCAGGATCAAAATGAGGATCCCCATGTCCATCAGCATGCCAAGTATGAGGAGGAGCACGTTGACCAATAGGAGCACGAAGATGCGGTTTTCGGAGATCGCGAAGATCCCTTCCGCGAGTAGGGCCGGCACGCGAAGATAGGAGAGCAGGAAGCCGAACACCGACGAGGTCATGATGATTGCGGTCACGATGGCAAGGGTCGTCAATGTGGTGGCGAAGATCCGGCCGATCGCCCGGCGGTCGAGGGTGCGATAGACGAACAGGGTGGCAAGCACCGCGTAGACGACCGCGACGGCGGCCGACTCGGTGGCTGTGAAGATGCCGGTCAGAATGCCGCCAATGATGATGACGATGGTGAAGAGTCCGATCGCAGCATCTCGCCCTATCTTTAGGCCCTCTCGCAACGTGTAGCGCTGGCCGATGGGATGATTGCGGCGTACTGCAACGAACCAGCAGATGGCCATGAGCGACAGGCCGAGGATAAGGCCGGGCACATAGCCTGCCAGAAACAAGGTGCTGATCGGTAGGCCGCCTGCGGCAAGGGCGTAGAAGATCATGTTCTGGCTCGGCGGGATCAAGACACCCTGAACCGACGACGTCACGGTCACCGCAACGGAGTATCCAGCCGGATAGCCCGCACGTGTCATCGCAGGGATCATGATCGAGCCGACAGAGGCGACGTCCGCGACCGAGGATCCCGAGATGCCGCCGAAAAGGGTGCTGGCCACAACGTTGCCCTGGGCAAGGCCGCCCCTCAAGCGCCCAACGAGCACGTCTGCCAGCTTGACGAGACGGTCAGAGATGCCCCCTTCACCCATGATGTTGCCGACCAGGATAAAGAAAGGCACCGCGAGGAATGTGAACGTGTTGAGCCCGTTCACCATACGCTGCGCCACCATGAGGAGCGGTAGCCCGAGATATAGCGTAGTGGCGAGTGAGGAGAGGCCGAGCGCGAAAGCGATCGGGACGCGCAGCGCCATTAGGAGGAGGAAGCTGCCCAGAAGCAGCCAGATGCCAGTCCAATCAACCGGCATCGGTGGCTTCCACCGCGGTGATCGGAGCGCTGCCTAGATCGCGCAGAATGATGTTGCTCACCGCATTGAAGGTGCCGAGCGCCCCACCCACCAGGGTGGGCAGGTAGAGCCACGCCTTCGAGAAGCCGGACGCTGGTAGGAGCTGTGCCCCTGCCAGCGCGACCAGATCCCGTCCATAGATGACGACGACCAACATGAACACTGCGATGAGCGCTTGCGCTGCATAGTCCAGGGAAATGGCGAGCGGGTGTGGCAGCTTGTCCCTGAAGTAGCTAATGGCGACATGTTCGTGCCTGCGCACGCCGATGGCGATAGCGAGCATGCCGAACCAGATGAGGCAGAGGAGGGCGACCTCCTCCGACCAGCTCGTGGGACTGTTGACGACGAACCGTAGGAAGACCTGAGCGCAGATGATCGCGGTGATGAGCGTGAGAAGAGCATAGCAAATCCAGCTTGCAAGGACGTTCACCGAAGCAACGGTCCACTCAAACTGACGTCGCCAGCTCATCTCGCGCGCTCTCGCATTCGCGATCCGAAGGGCAGCCGACTACTTGACGGCGTTGATGCGTTCGATCAACGGCTGAAGGTCGGGGAACTCCTCGTAGATCGGAGCGACCGCCTCCTGAAATGGGCCGTTGTCCACTTCGGTCACCGTGACACCGGCGGCTTCCACCGTCTTGCGTGCCTTTTGGTTCGCCTCCCTCATCGCTTCGCGCTCGAACATGGCGGCCTCGTGCGCAGCCTTCTTGATGGCGTCTTGTTGCTCAGCGGGCATGGCGTCGAACTTCGCCTTGTTCATGATGAGGATTGCTGGCGGGCTGAGATGCTCATCTTGGATGTAGTTCGGTGCAACCTCGTAGTGCCCGGACGTCTCATAGCTGACGTAGTCGTTTTCAGCGCCGTCGATCACACCGGTTTGCAGGCTGGAGTAGACCTCGCCGTAGTTCATCGGGGTCGGCACCGCGCCCAGAAGCTCGACCATGCGGATGGAAATGGGGGCCGGTTGGACGCGGATCTTCAGACCCTTGAGATCCTCCAGCGACGTCACCGGTTTGTCCGCAACCGTGTAGAACGAGCGCGAGCCGGCATCCATGAAGTCAAAGCCGATCAAGCCCACGTCTTCGAGATCGGCTCGCACCTCATCGCCGACATCCCCGTCGAGGACGGCGTATTTGTGGTCCCAGTCGCGAAAGATGTAGGGGAGGGTGGTCACGCCCATGGACGGGCTGACGTTGGCAAGCACCACCGCGTTCACGCGCGCGAAGTCGACAATGCCGGCCTGGGCCTGCTCGATTGTCTCGGGCTCCTGGCCGAGTTGCGCACCGGAAAACACCTGAACCTTTACATCGCCACCGGTGTATTCGTCGACCAGCTCGGCGAAGCGGTGCATGGCGACCGTGACCGGGTTGGATTCTGGCTGGTTCTCCGCAAGGCGCAGGACGGTTTGCGCCGAAGCGCCTTCTATCATGAGCGATGCGCTGAGCCCGGTGGCCAGCAGTGCAGCGACGTAAGGCTTCATGGCTGTCTCCCCAATGGATTGATTGCGCCGATTATTCTGACAAAGCTGCAGCTCGTCAATATTTTAGAACACGACTTGCTAAAAAATCATACCGGGCCTCCATGCGTGAAGATTGACCGTAAACCCGCTGATGGGTAGTTTCCAACCAAGAGCTGTTCAGAATTTAAGCAGGAGTAAGCATGCAGGTGGAAGCCCACGAGGACGGCGCCGCGCTCGCCGCTGCCGCCGCCGCCGAAGGCGCCGCAGCCATCGAGGCGGCCATTGAGGAAAAGGGGAGCGCTGTTGTCGTCGTCGCCACGGGCGCCAGTCAGTTTCACATGCTCGCCACACTCGTGGAAAAACCCATCGACTGGACAAAGGTTACCGCCTTCCACCTCGATGAATATGTCGGCCTTGACGAAAAGCATCCGGCAAGCTTCCGCCGTTACTTGCAGGACCGCTTCGTCAGCAAGGTGCCGGGGCTCGGTGCGTTCGTTGCCGTGAAGGGTGATGCGCCGGACATCAAAGCCGAGATCGCTCGCCTCAACGATGCGCTCTCCGCCCACCAGGTGGATGTGTGCTTTGCCGGCATCGGCGAGAACTGCCACCTGGCTTTCAACGACCCGCCCGCCGACTTTGAGACAGACGATCCCTACATACTGGTCGAGCTTGATGAGGCCTGCCGCCGCCAGCAGCTTGGCGAAGGCTGGTTTCCCAGCCTGGAGGCCGTACCGCACACGGCTGTCTCCATGAGTGTGCGCCAAATCATGAAGGCGAAGACAATCGTCGTATCGGTCCCGGACGAACGCAAAGCACGCGCCGTGAAGGGAGCGGTCGAGGGCGATGTCAGCAATGCGCGCCCCGCTTCGATCCTCCGGCGCCACCCGGCTGCCACCTTGCATCTCGACCGCCAGTCGGCCTCACTATTGTCACCGCAAGGCTAGGGCCGTGCGCCCGTTCATTTCTGACGGTTTGTTCGACCTCCAAGTCAATGGATATGCAGGTGTCGACTTCAATGATCCTGGTATCAGCCCAGCCGCTCTCGACGTTGCGTTGGAGGCGATGCGGGAATGCGGCGTTACCGGTTGCCTACCGACGCTGATCACCGCCCGTCCTGATGAGCTGCGCGAACGGTTCCGGGCGCTCGACGCGGCGATCGTGGCGAGCCGGCTTGGGGGATCGATGGTGCCAGGATACCATCTGGAGGGGCCATTCCTGAACCCCGAGGAAGGGTACCGCGGCTGTCACCCCGCCAAAGCGATGGGAGCATTGGAGCTCTCCCTCGCAGACGAGATTGAAGCCTGTCTGAGCCGCCCGATCCTGCTGGTCACACTTGCCCCAGAGCGTCCCGGTGCACTGGCCTTCGCCCGAGCGCTGGCGCAGCGCGGCAAGGCCACAGCCATCGGTCACTCCGCGGCCAGCTACGAGGAGGTGCGCGCTGCGGCGGACGTCGGCGTCACTCTGTCGACACATCTGGGCAACGGCTTGCCACGCGTGTTGCCGAAGCTGGAAAACACGCTTCTGGCACAGCTGGCTGAGCCGCGGCTGTGGGCCTGTCTCATTGCCGACGGGCACCACATGTCACCGCAAGCGCTTGCTGCGCTTGTTGCCTTGAAGGGGCCCCAGCGCACAATCCTTGTGACTGACGCGGTGCTTGCCGCGGCCGCGCCTGCGGGCCGCTACCGCTTTGCCGGTATGGAGGTGGAGCGGACCGGGGCGGGTGCGGTGGTGCAACCCGGACAGCCTTACCTTGCAGGTTCCGCTCTTACGATGGACGAAGCCGTACGCAACGTGGTGCGTTGGGGTATCGCCGACACCTCTGGGGCGATCGAAATGGCTTCCCACCACCCGCGCCGCGCCCTTGCGCATGCGTTGGAGCACCATGGCATCAGCCACGTTTCAGGTCGGGTGTCATGGAACGACGCGCTGGAGCCGAGTCCGCTCGGCTCGCTGTAAAGGGCTAGAAGCCTCGTCCGCGTACGGCCATCACCATGATCACTCGTTTCTCGCTTCGAGCCCCGACCGCTGATGAGCGCCTTAACCTCATCGCACGCCTCAGCGCCACGGCGGATCTGTCGGATCAACTGCGTGCGGTGGGTGATTGGCGGTCGCTAAAGGCGGCTCCACATCCAACCCGCGCATTCGCTACGACATGCCGAACGGCTGCTTTCTCAGACGATGGTCAAAAACGCGGCGCGCACTGCTGCTTTCATGGCGTTCAATGGTTCATCTTCCTGTGCCGTGTTTGTCGCCATGACCAGCTTCGAAGCAGGCGTCGACCCAAACCCAAGCCTCTCACCCACGACCGATAGACCGGCATGCAAGGATGATCGGCCCAGCAGTCCCACGGCGATTCCGGCTTCGACTGCCGCGATGACACCCGATACACTCTGGCTGGAGTAAGCGATACGGTAGGGTTTTGCGCGCGCCGCAAGGGAAGCAATCGCAACGTCACGCCACCAGCAGGCATGGTCGAACAGGGCCACCGGAAGGCTTTCGTCGGTAGAGAAGTCTCGATGCGCCGATGCAACCCAGCAGGTGGGATCTTCGAATAGGACCTCTTCGTGTTGTTTCGGGCGTTCCACCTCGTAAATGGCAAGATCAAGCGTCCCTTTGTCCAGCGCTTCGGGAAAACCAGTGCTCAAAGCACAGGTCACGTCTAGCTCGACGTGGTGGTGATGGCGCGTGAAGGCGGCAACGATCTCCGCCAGCTTCGTCCGGCCATGATCGTCGGGAATGCCCACACGCAGTTTGCCCGACACCACACCTTGCGAGACGTCCCGCAGCGCCGCGTCAAGGCGCGCTGTCACATCCTGAGCAACAGGTAGCAAACGACGCCCTGTCTCGCTCAACACCACCCCGCGCCCGTGGCGCTCAAAAACGGGTTGCCCAAGGATCGCCTCAAGACGTTTGACTTGAAGGCTTGTGGCGGATTGCGACCTGTGGATGAGCGCAGCGCCGTCCGTCACGCTCCCCGCACGAGCGACGGCAAGGAAGGTACGCAGCAGGTCGCTATCGAGGGTTTCCATTTACAAATCCGATAGCAGGAATGAAACCTATTCATTTCACAGATGCCTCCACGGCCGCTACTTTGCAAGATCAAAGGAGCGAGCCATGGCCGGTCAGAGGGCTGTTCAACGATGGACAAGCAAGACGCTCATGGCTTGGGGTCTAGGTCTCACCCTGCTTGCGGGAATCGCTTTGGCATGGCCCGAACATGCGTTGAACGCGGCTATGTTCGTCGTTTGGGGTCTGGTTGCCGTCGCTCCCATCGTCATTCCCGGCATCCTCCTTGCCGCCTGGATCATTGCCAGTGGCGCGGATACTCACATTGCGAGCGCGTTCGAGGGCAGGACGCTGCGCGCGGTCGTGGCGGCATCTTTAGTCGGAGCCATCACGCCTGTCTGCGGTGTGGCCGTTCTTCCGTTGATGGCGGGGTTGTTGGTGGCAGGCGTGCCGCTGGCACCGATCATGGCCTTTTGGCTGTCCTCCCCGATCACCGATCCGGCCATGCTGGCGACAACGGCTGCAACGCTTGGGATGACCTTCGCCATCGGTAAGACGGTTGCAGCGTTCGGATTGGGCGTATTTGGCGGCGCGAGCACCGCTTTGTTTGCCAAGTCGCACTGGGCACAGAACGCGTTGCGCAACAACGGTTTAGCCAGACAACTGAGCGCCGCGCGATGTGGTGGCGTCCAAACCTTCGAACCAAAGGTCTGGCGCACCGAGGAACGGCGCAGAGCCTTCAGCACTCAGTTCTGGGCCACTGCGCGGCTCATTCTGATCTGCCTGGTTCCTGCCTTTGCCGCCGAGTACGCGTTGAACGCGGCGCTGACACCGGGGGCGCTCGCGGCATATGTCGGCGAGGATCAGTGGTGGGCCATCCCTGCTGCCGTCTTCGTCGGGGCTCCAGCCTATATCGACGGCTATGCCGCCCTGCCACTGACGCGAGGGTTGATCGAAAACGGCATGTCTGAAGGGGCCGCAATGGCCTTTCTGATCTCGGGCGGTGTGGTCAGCATTTGGGGGGCTATGGCCATCGCGCCGGTGCTGAAATTGAAACCCTTCCTGCTCTACCTGCTGCTCGCGATCCTGGGATCATTGGCGGCAGGATATGCTTTTGGGTGGGTCGTTTGAAACCAGATGGGAGCCTGGAAGCGGACCTTCGCACAGTGTCGGATGTGTCCGCAGTTCAGACTTCGACAGCGGGGGTGCTTACAGCCAACACTGGCCGGCGCCGGCAGCAAGTCGCGGTGTGAAGGATGTCGGCGTCACGGAGCTGGCTCTGTCCCGCGCCACCAAATTGCAGGAGAGGCCTTACCAGTAAACCACGCAAGCGCGTGATTGTCCGTGACGAACGGTCTCCCTTGCGCTTCTGCGGAGTTTGGGGCCGCGTATCCACGGGCCTAGCAACGCTGAACCGACCCGCGTCTGCCGGGGCTCCAACTCGTGTGTAGGATGGAGCGCCATGAGCAAGACGACAAATAGGTTTTCCAAGGAAGTGCGCGAGCGCCCGGTGCGGCTGATGCTGGAAGATGAAGGCCAACGAGGTCCTCGCTGGTAGGCGATCGTGTCGGTATCGGCGAAGATCGGCAGCCTGGCACAGAGGTTGAACGAATGGGTCAAGCGGGCTGTGGCGAAGTTAATCTATCAGGGATAGATTTCCCGCTGAATCACGACCGTCTCGGCCTTTCTCGATGTCAAATTGTAGTTTCTGACCTTCAGCGAGCTCGGTCAGGCCTGCCCTCTTTACAGCGGAGATATGTACCAAGATGTCGCGCGACCCGGCCTCCGGCTGAATGAACCCAAAGCCTTAGGTGAAGTTGAACCATCTCACGGTGCAGTGGCCATCGTGAGGTCTCCTTGTTTGGCGCTACCCACAGAATGCGGCAGCTTCGGCGCAGTCACTGGAACGTTGTGCAACTGCGGCCGCGAAGGAAACAGTGAACAATAGGAGCAACTTAGCTTACCGGAAATCGGGAGTCGGACAAGTTTGGACAAGTATCAGGTCTAGCGTCTTCTTCTGCCTCGCTCGCTCATCTCCTGGTGGAATTATGCTGGCTTGGTGCGGTCTGACTCCTGAATGGATCGTACGCTGCGCTGTCGCTCTGCGTTGATTGTCGGCCTTCAAAACCCTGAGTAGGCGATCTCTGGAGGGCGAGGGTGGGAGCAACACCCCCACAGGGTTATGGGGCGCTCTGCGGGGTCCAGGAAAAGTCCCTGTCGAGAGGATAGATCGGGCGCGGGGTGCGTTGCCAACGGATGCGTTCCAGCATAGGGGTGGCAAGTCCCGGCACATCCACCTCGATGATGCGCTCATCGGTAAACACTTCGTCCACCGAGGCGCGAAAGTGGCCTCGCGATTTCACGATCAGCGCACGCGGGCCATCCATGATGAGGCCGACGCATTCCAGGATGCCGGGGTCGCAGAACTGAATGCGGCGGTCGTTGACGACCACCAAAATGCCATCGCAGCGGATGAGGGCGACCGTGCCAAGGTCAAAGCGGCGCCCTGCGATAATGCCCCGCCGCCCCACGATCTCGCCCGTATGTAATGCGACGACCTCGGCCTCAGTCTGAAGCTCTTCAGAAAACTCAGACGGCTCATCGCGGTTGAAGTGCGCTGTGAACCGCGCACCGACACCGAGCGCTGCTGCCTCGTGTGCAAGGGGGGCGTCGTAGAACGGGGCGAGCGCCACGTCTTTGCAGCCAGCATCAAGGAAAGCACGCAGGATGTGCGTCGTGTTTCCGCGCGCACCGCTTCCTGGATTGTCGGCGACATCGGCGAAGCAAAGAGAGGGGCGGGTGGGATCTTCGTTGAGGCCGCGCATCATGGCAACGGCATCTTCGAGCGAGGTCATGGTGATGTCGTAGCGGCGCCGCTCCTCCCAGATGCGTGCAGCGATCTTCTGCGCCACCTCTTCAGCCTCCGCCTTATCGCCGCGAACCGTGACGGTGACACTCATCCCGGCCTTCACGGTGTCCCCCAAAGAAAAGCCCGAGCACACGCAAACCGCCAACACGTCGCCGCCGACGAAGGACTGCCCATAGGCGATATGCTCGCCCAGCGGCCCGTCCTTGGTGTTTTGGGAGATCGAGGGCGGGATGATGGGGAGCTTCACGATGGCAAGTGCCGTCTTGGTACCGCCGAGAAGCGTGCGCATCAGCGCTGCCGCCTCCTCGCCCCGTTCGCGCTGGTCCGTGTGCGGGTTCGTGCGATAGGCAATCAACGCGTCGATCTCACCCGCCATTTCTGCGCTGACGTTCGCATGGGGGTCCAGTGAGACGACGATCGGTACATCCGGCCCCACGACGCCGCGCACGCGCGCGAAAAGTTCGCCGTCGGGGTCTTCAGTGTGGGTTGCGCTTGCCGCTCCGTGCTGTGGGAGGTAGACGCCGGCGACGGGGCCTAGCGCCTTCAGCATCCCGACCGCCTCCTCCACCCAGGCTTCAAAGTATGCCTCATCGACCTCGCCCGCCGCGCCGCCAGACGTGAGCGAAAGGGGCACGCAACGCTCGCCGGCAGCCTCCATCACGTTCATGAAGCCCGTCACCTCGCTTGGTGCGCGAGGGGCGTCGGTCGCAAGATCCTTCACGAGCGCATCGCCGCTCAGCGAGACGAACTCGTCTTCGAAGATGACCGGGGCATGAAAGTTGCTTTCAAGACGAAAGCCGAGGATCGCGATGGGCGGGCGGGTCGTCACGGAGACCTCCAAAAATGCAATGAGCGACGGGTCGATTGATTGTTGACAGTCGCGCGCACCATGCAACACTGCAGCGTTGATCGACCAGAAACAACTGGATTCTCCCAAGGGATCCGCGAAGGAGACGGGGAAATGATGCAACACTTCCGCACCCACCTGTTTGCAACCGCTGCAGCTCTCGCATGCGTCACGGCGGCGGCCTCCGCCGATGAGCTGAAGATCGGCACCAAGCTTGAACTGCAGACGCTCGACCCGCACTTCTTCGCCTCGTTCCCGAGCGAAACGTCCCACACCTACCTTTATGACCGGCTCGTGGAGACCGATGAGAACCTCTCCCTCGTGCCTGGCCTTGCCAAATCCTGGGAGGCCATCGACGAGGACACGTGGGAGCTCACCCTGCAGGACGGTGTGACCTTCCACGATGGGTCGGCCCTCGACGCTGAGGACGTGGCCGCCACCTTCCGCCGTCTTCCGGCCGTGCCGAATTCGCCGAACTCGTTCGCCCGCGCCGTCCGCGATTTTGAACGCGTGGAGATCGTAGACGACAAGACGCTGCGTATCCACACGTCGGTACCGTCACCACAACTCATGCGCTTTTTGACGGGCGTGATCGTGATTCCGTCCGAGTACGAGAACGCGACGACGCAAGAGTTCAACGATGGCGATGCCGCCATTGGAACCGGACCCTACAAGCTTGAGGAATGGCGCCAGGGCGAAGCGCTCATCGTCACCAAGAACGAAGACTATTGGCGCGGCGAGCCCACGTGGGACCGCGTCGAGGAGGTAGTTCTGGCCAATGACGGCGCCCGTTCGGCCGCTCTCCTGGCAGACGCGGTCGACGCCATCACCTACGTGCCGGTGGAGGACCTGGAGCGGATCGAGGGGGATGAGCGTTTCAAGGTACATGTGGGCCCCATCGCTCGCATCCATTACATCGCGATCGACTCGGCGCGGGACGACACACCCCATGTGAGCGCGCAGGACGGCTCCAATCCGCTCAAGAACGCCAAGGTGCGCGAAGCGCTTTCCCTCGCCATCAATCGCGAGGCGATCGTCGACCGCCTCTTGAAGGGGATCGGCGAGCCGGCCGGGCAGGTCCTTCCCGCCACCTTCGAGGGGGGCGTGGAGGGTCTTGGCCCGGACGCCTACGATCCGGAGCGGGCCAAAGCGCTCCTTGCCGAAGCCGGTTATCCTGACGGCTTTTCCATGACCTTCCACGCCACGAACGCGCGCTATCCGGCCGATGTGGAGATCGCGCAGGCCATTGCGCAGATGTGGACCGTCATCGGCCTCGATGTTGAGGTTGAGGCGCTCGCCCGCACGATCTTCTTCCCGCGTGCCACCGACTACGAGTTTTCAATCTACACCGCGCAGTATGGCGACGACACGAACCTGCAGATGGGCCTGTCGATGCTTCGCTCGCGCGACGAGGAAAAGGGCCTCGGCAACGGAAACCGCTCGCGCTACTCCAACACCACAGTGGATGAGGCGCTGGATGCTGCCTACCTTGAAGCGGACCCCGATAAGCGCAACGCCCTCACGTCTGAGGCGATCTCGGCGGCCATGGGCGAGCACGGCCTCATCCCGCTCTACTATCCGGGCTTTGCCGTTGCTGCGCGTGACGATATCGACGTGACGATCTGGGCAAACGCGCGCGCCGCTGCGACGTCGATGAAACCGGCAGAATAGCGCCGGCCGGGGCACTGTGGGCCGCGCCCATCAACCAGCAAATGGTGCCGCGGAATGAGCGAATTCATTCTGCGGCGCCTCTTTCAAAGTGTCGGCGTCGTGCTTGTGATGTCGGTCCTCGTCTTTGTCGGCGTCTATGCGATCGGCAACCCTGTCGATCTTCTCATCAGTCCGACGGCCGATCAGATCGAGCGCGATGCGGCGATCAAAGCGCTCGGGCTCGATAAGCCGCTCGTCGAGCAATACTTCGTCTTCCTTGGCAATGTCGTGACCGGGGACCTCGGCAACTCGTTCGCAACGGGGCGCCCGGTCAGCGAGATGATCGCGGATCGGCTGCCGGCGACGCTGGAGCTGGCGTTTCTTGCGATTCTCATTGCGATCGTGGTGGGCATCCCGCTCGGCATGCTGGCGGGGCGGCGGCCTGGTACGGTGGTCGGCCGAGCGATCGCCACGGGGTCGGTCGCGGGCTTCAGTTTGCCGAGCTTTTGGGTCGGCATGATGATGATCCTCATCTTCGCCGTTTACTTGCGCTGGCTGCCACCTGGCGGGCGCGGCGAGATTGGCGAGTTTTTGGGGATCAGGTCGAGCCTCTTCACCCTCGACGGCCTTAGCCACGCCATCCTTCCGGCCGTCAATCTTGCGATCTTCAAAACCTGCGTGATGATCCGCCTCGCGCGCGCCAGTGTGCTTGAGATCGCGCAGACCGACTTCATCCGCTTTGCCGAGGCGAAAGGATTGACGCGTTCGCGCATCGTCAACGTTCACATCTTGAAGAACATCCTCATTCCCATCGTGACGGTGCTTGGGATGGAGCTTGGCAGCGTCATCGCCTTCGCGGTCGTCACCGAGACGATCTTTGCGTGGCCGGGCCTCGGCAAGCTGATCATCGATTCCATCTACGTTCTCGATCGGCCCGTCGTGGTCGGCTACCTCATGGTGATGGTGATCATGTTCATCGTCATCAATTTCATCGTCGACGTCCTTTACTCCATGCTCGACCCGCGCGTGCGCCTGCAGGACGTGGACTAGATTCGATGACCATGCCTGACGACAACACCGTCGCGCGCGAAACGCCCACGGAGCACGATCTCCAGGAGCGCGAAATCGAGCGGGGGGCTGCCGAGCTTGATCCCATAGGCACCGTCGCAGAGGCGCCGCCCGATTCTCGCCAAACGCTCGGTGGGCTGCTTCGGCGCTTCCTGGAAGACCGCGTTGCCGCCGTGGCGCTGGTCTTCGTCGCGATTTTCGCGATCATTGCCCTCTTCGCGCCGTGGCTCGCGCCGCGCGACCCCTACGACATGATGACGATTTCCATCCTCGACGGGCGCTTGCCGCCAGGTTCTCCCGCAGCGGATGGCGGTACCTACTGGCTCGGCACCGACTCGCTCGGCCGTGGCATCTTGTCGACCATCATGTACGGCACGCGCATCTCGGTCTCCGTCGCACTGACCGCTTGCGCCATCGCGCTTGCCATAGGCGCCACGCTGGGCCTCATCGCTGGCTACTATCGCGGGATTGCCGACACGCTCATCATGCGCCTTGTGGACCTCAAGCTCGGCTTTCCGGCGATCCTCATTGCGCTCATCTTGCTTGCCGTTCTGGGTCGTGGGGTGGACAAGGTCATCCTCGCGCTTGTCGTGGTGCAGTGGGCGTACTTCTGTCGTGTGGTGAGAAGTGCGGCGCTGGTGGAATCGCGCAAGGAGTATGTGGAGGCAGCGCGTATGCTCGGGGCGAGCGGGCCGCGTATCCTCTTTCGCCATCTCTTGCCGAACTGCATGCCACCACTCATCGTGATCGCGACGACGCAGGTCGCCTCCGCCATTGCCTTGGAGGCAACGCTCTCCTTCCTCGGGATCGGTTTGCCGGTGACCGAGCCGAGCCTTGGCCTCCTCATCGCCAACGGCTTCAAGTATCTCCTCTCCGGCCTTTACTGGATCAGCGTTTTTCCTGGGATCGCGCTCTTCGTCCTGGTCATGAGCGTTAACGCGGTGGGCGACCGCTTGCGCACTCTCTTGAACCCCCACTCCGCGCAATGAGCGCGCCTGAGCCGCTCCTTTCCGTCGACAATCTTTCGGTGGAGTTCGGGCCGCCCGATGCACCGGTGCGGGCGGTGGACGGTGTCGGGCTCAGCCTCACACGCGGCCGGATCGTCGGCCTTGTGGGCGAATCCGGCAGCGGCAAGTCGATTACGGGGCTTGCCATCATCCGTCTTCTGCCGGGCCATGGGCGGGTGGTGAGCGGCACCATCAACTTTGCCGGCGAAGATGTGATGGCGCTCGGCGATGAGGCGCTTCGCCAATTGCGTGGGGCTCGCATCGCGATGGTCTTTCAGGACCCGATGATGACGCTCAATCCCGTCTTGCGGATCGACACGCAGATGGTCGAAACGATGACCGCGCACGGCGCCATCTCCCGCAGCGATGCGCTGGAGCGGGCACGCCAGATGATGGCGCTTGTGGGGATCGGCGCAGCGGATGCGCGGTTGAGGGCCTATCCGCACCAGCTCTCCGGCGGTATGCGCCAGCGCGTTGCGATCGCCATCGCACTTCTTAACGAACCGGACGTGATCATCGCCGACGAGCCCACCACCGCGCTCGACGTGACGATCCAGGCGCAAATCCTCGCCGAAGTGCAGGCCCTTTGCGAGAAGACCGGCGTCGGCCTCATCTGGATCAGCCACGACCTTGGCGTCGTTGCCGGTCTGGCTGACGATCTGACGGTGATGTACGCCGGCGAGGTGGTGGAAACGGGGCCTTGCGAAGCGGTCCTCGCTGATCCCGCTCACCCCTACACGCGCGGTCTCATCGCCTCCTCGCCCTCACGCAACGAAAGGGGTAAGCCGCTCGCCTACATCAAAGGAATGATGCCAAGTCCGGGCGTGCGCGAGGCCGGATGCCGCTTTCGCCCGCGTTGCCCGTTCGCAGCGCCGGAGTGTGCCGAGCCGCAGCCGCTTCGCCCTTTGGATGAAACGCGTGCCGCGCGCTGCTGCCGCATCGATGCTGTGCTCGCGGCATGAGTGAGGGCGCGCCTTTGGTGGCGCTTCGGGGTGTCTCTAAGCGGTTCGCCCGCTCAGTGGATCTTGCGGGCTGGATCGTGCGCAAGGTGGGGATCGCGCCACCCGTGGAAACGGTCCACGCTGTGGACGGCGTCGACTTGACGGTGCGCGAGGGCGAGATCTACGGCCTTGTCGGTGAATCGGGCTGCGGAAAGTCGACGCTCGGCCGCATCATCGCGGGGCTTCACGCACCAAGCGAGGGGGAGGTTCTCCATGCCGGTCGCCCTCGCGAAGGGCTGAATCGCATTGAGGCCAGCGCCACGCAGATGATTTTTCAAGACCCTCAATCCTCGCTCAACCCGCGCATGAAGGTGGGTGAGATCGTGGCTGAAGGGCTCATCGCGCACGGTGTCCGATCGGGTGAGGCGCGGCGGGCGAAGGTGGCCGAATGCCTGACGAGCGTTGGGCTCGACCCGCAATATGCAACGCGCTATCCGCACCAATTCTCGGGTGGACAGCGACAGCGCATTTCCATCGCGCGCGCTTTGGCGGCCGAGCCCAAGCTTCTCGTTTGCGACGAGTCCATTGCAGCGCTCGACGTGTCGATCCAAGCGCAGGTCCTGAACCTATTTCTTCAGCTCCGCCGCACGTTCGGTCTCACCTACGTCTTCATCAGCCACGACATTGGCGTGGTGGAGTTGATCAGCGACCGCGTTGGGGTGATGTACCTTGGCCGGATTGTTGAGACAGGGCCTGCCGCGACGGTTTTTGCTAGGCCGAACCACCCCTATACGCAGGCGCTGAAAGCCGCGGTGCCCTCGCTCGATGGTGGGCGACGACGCTTCGTGGCACCCGCCGGCGAGCCGCCGTCACCGATCCATCCGCCAAGCGGATGCCACTTCCACCCGCGCTGCCCCCATGCAGGCCCCCGTTGCAGCCGCGAGGTGCCAAAGCTTTGCGAGGTGGAAAGCGGCTGGCTCTCCGCGTGCCATCTCAACGATCCAGAGGGTGTGGGCGGCGAACTGGAGGGTGTCGGACGCAACGATCCCACGTAAGCGCTTCAGTAGCTGCCGTCGCGGTAAGCGCCTTTCGTGCCGGCGTCGCGGACGGCACGAACAGCGGCGGCAACCTCTTCCACGTAATCGTCCACGATGGGAAGGTGGACAGGGTTGACGCCTTGTTGGATGCCGACAGGCTCCCGCAGCCGTCCAGGGAACCATCCGCGCGCCTGAAGGTGATCGGCGACCGCCATGATGTCGACGCTCGTATCGTCTGAGACGAAGGCGTAAAGGTTCGCCTCACCGACGGGCTGCAAGCAGGACACGCCGTCGATGGCGTCGATCCCTTTGATGAAGCCCATCGTGGCGTCCATCGCGGCCTTGGTGGTCTTCAGGTAGCCTTCCATGCCCAGATAGTTCATGACCGCCCAGGCCGACGCGATCGCGCCTGCGGGGCGGCTGCCGAGGAAGGTTGGCGTTGCGTAAGTGCCCCGCGGCCAGCCGGAGAAGGAGAACCGCTCCAGCTCCTTCATGGCGGCATCGCGGAAGATGAGGAGCGAAGCGCCCTTCGCACCATAGGCGAATTTGTGGATGTCGGCGGAAAGGCTCGTAACGCCGTCCACCGAGAGGTCCCACGGCGGGATCAGGTAGCCGAGCCGCAGCGCGAACGGTGAAATGAACCCGCCCCAGCAGCCATCGACGTGGAGCCACAGGTCGCGCGCTTTGGCGATGGCGCCGAGCGCGGGGATGGGGTCGAACACACCGTAGGGGAAGCAAGGGGCGGAGGCGAAAACCATGATCGTGTTTTCGTTGATCGCGGCCTCCATGGCACCGACATCGGCCCTCCATTCGGCCCCGAGCGGCACGCGCACGATCTCAACATCCAGGATATCGCCGGCCTTGTTGAGCGTCGCGTGCGCGCTGACGGGCGCGACGACGTTTAGGCCGTCGCGCTTGCCATGGCGCTGGCGATGACGTTTCTTTGCCGTGCGCACGGCTTCGAAGAGGCTTTCGGTGCCGCCGGAGGTGAACGATACGCCGGCCCCTGGCGGCGCGCCGAAGAGGTCCACTGACATCGCCGATATGTCGGCAAGCATCGCTGTCAGGCTGTGGAATGCTTTGCCTTCGCCAAGCCCGTTTTCCACGGCGTAGATGCGGTAAGCGTCGGTCTGCACCTGCAAAACGTCTTCGTCGTAGTAGTAGATGTAGGCGGGCAGACGGCCGCGCTTCCAGTCGAGATCGCGCGACTTCAACGCGGTGAGATCAGCCTTGATGTCCTGCCAGGGCCTGCCTTTTGGCGGGAATTGCGACAGCCGTTCTCCGACGTCATCGGCGGACGCATCACCTGAAAAATGTTGCAACATCATAACCTCCTCCCGCACACAATCGACCGGTCGTGTTCTTCTGCTCCGTGGTCACGGCTCCGCCGACGCAACAATTCATATCTGCATCGATCGCAGAATATTCCTTGTTCACAACACTGATCACGATCATGGCCGTGGTCATGAGACTCGGTCACCTTTCAAGGAGAGTTTGACGATGTTGCAACATGATGGCAAGCTCAGATTGCGACGGTCCATTGCGAAGAGACCAGACAGAGACATCCAGGGAGGTGGTCATGAAGGGATTTGTTGCGGTATTGTGCGGCGCATCACTGCTTGCGGGCGCGTCGGTCGTTCCAGCATTCGCGGGCGAAATTCTTGACGAAATCAAAGACCGTGGCGTTCTGCGTTGCGGCGTCTATCAGAACGTTCCGGCGCTCGCGACGCTGGATGATGAGGGCAACTGGCAAGGCTTTGACGTCGACTACTGCAAAGCGGTTGCAGCGGCGTTGTTCGGCTCCGGCGATGCCGTCGAATACGTGCCCATGAACTTTGCGCAAGGGATACCGGCCGTGAAGACCCGCGAGGTCGACATGGCGGGCCTTGCGATGACCTACGTGATCAGCCGCGATGGCGAGCTTGGCCTCGACTTCGTCGGCCCGACACTCTTCTCCGGGCACGGCTTCATGGTCCACAAGCGTGCGGGCGCGGAAAAGATCGCCGATCTTGATGGCGCCTCCATCTGCGTGGTCGCCGGGACGCTCACCGATAGTCTCATCTCCGACTACTTCTCGGCGCGCGGCATGAGCTACACCCCTGTCGCGTTCGAGAACAGCAACCAGCGCTACGAATACTATGAGAACGGCCGGTGCGATGTCGTCACGTCCGAGATCCCGTTCCTCGGCACGCGTCGCATTCGTATGCAAAACCCGGACGATCACGTTATCCTCGACGAGGTGTTCGCCAAGTCACACATGGGCCCCATCATCCTGGAAGCGGACCCGCAATGGTCCAATGTCGCGCGCTGGGTGCATTACGCGCTGATCCAGGCCGAGGAGTTCGGTATCAACCAAGACAACATCGACGAGATGCTGGAAACCGAAGACCCAGAGATTCAGCGCTTCCTTGGCGTCACAGAAACCATCGGCGAGAAGATGGGTGTCTCCAACGACTTCGTCGTGAACATCATCCGGGCCGTGGGCAACTACGATGACGTGTGGGAGCGCAACTTCGGCATGAAGTCGGCGGTGGAACTGCCGCGCGGGCTCAATGCACTTGCCCAGGATGGCGGTATGCAGTGGGCGCCGAACTGGCGCTAAACTTGCGGCACGCACCGTCCTCCGTGCCGTTTCCTCAGCTCATCGCGCCGGCGAGGGCCGGATGAGCGAGGCGCGGCATACCGCTCCCTTCCACACGTCATTAGGTGGAGGGGAGGGGGCGAGGGCGCGCAGCCGTCTTGCCGCGGTCCGCCCCCGCCCTCGTTGGCGCCGACCTGCGACCCTTCGCGCCGCATTCCAGATCACCCTCCTCGCGCTTTTTGCGGCAGTCGCAGTGTCCGTCGTCATGAACGTCTCGGAAAACTTGCCGCGCGCGAACCTTTCATTCGGGTTCGACTTCCTGACGCTTCCCACACGGTTCGAGATCGGTCCGAACGCGCTGAACGCCACCGCGCGCGATCCGGTCTGGATGACATTCGCGGTCGGCCTTATCAACACCATCCGCGTTTCGCTCTTTGCCATCGTCTTATGCACGGTCCTGGGGCTCGTGGTGGCCTTGGCGAGGCTGTCGCGCAACCTCCTCGTCTCACGCGTCGCGCTGATTTATGTGGAGACGGTCCGCAACATCCCGCTCCTCCTCCAGATGCTCTTCTGGTACGGGCTTTCGACGCTCTTGCCGCTTCCGCGCGATGCTTGGAACCCGGTTGCGGGCGTGTTCTTCACAAATCGCGGCGTCTATCACCCGGCCATCGACCTCACTGGTACGCAGACCCTTGCCCTTGCCGTGTTCGGCGCAGGGCTCGTGGGTGCGTTCATCCTTTGGCGCATCGGTGTCGCCAACCGCGAACGTACCGGCCGCGACCTGCGCCTTGGCCGCTACGGGCTTGTGCTGGCCTTCGCGATGCCGGTTGCGATCCTTCTTGCATCGGGCGACGCCCTGACGCTCTCCACCCCCGCCTTGACCGGCTTCAACTTCCGCGGCGGCAGCTTCGTCACGCCGGAGTTCGTGGCCGTCCTCATCTCTCTTTCAGTCTATCAGTCCGGCTTTGCGGCAGAAACCTTTCGCAGCGGCATCCTCGGGGTGAAACCGGGGCAGGTGGAGGCAGCGCGCAGCCTTGGCCTGCCGCCGTCTCTTGTCTTCGGCAAGGTGGTCCTGCCCCAAGCGATGCGCATCGTCGTACCGCCTATGGCGGGCCAATACATGAGCCTCATCAAGAACTCGTCGCTCGCAGTGGTGATCGGCTACCCGGAACTCGTGCGCGTCTCGACCGCCGTCATCTCGGAAACGGGCCGCGCCATCGAGTGCATCCTTCTCCTCATGGCGATGTACCTGATGCTGAGCCTTCTCACCTCGGCATTCATGAACTGGTACAACCGCCGCATCACGCTGGCCGACGCATGAGCGTCGCGCTGAACCAGCCGCCGCCTCGCACGGTCGGCCCGCAAGGCATAGCCGGCGCCGCCCGATGGGTGTGGCACACCTTCTTCGGCACCATCACCAACAGCCTCCTCACCGTCATCGTTCTGTGGCTCGCGATCGTGGTGGTGACGAAGTTCATCAACTGGGCGTTCATCGAGGCGACGGTTCAGCCTGCCACCTTGCGCGATTGCATCGATGGTGGCGGCGCCTGCTGGGCCTTCATCCAGGACAAGTGGCGCCTCATCCTCTTCGGCACGTATCCGTTCCAAGAGCAGTGGCGGCCGGCTCTCGCGCTGACGCTCCTTGCCGGACTCATCGTCGGTACAGCCATGCCGGCGATCTGGCGCTCGCAGATGCGACGGCGCTGGCTTTTCGGCACATGGCTCGTCGGCCTCGGTCTTATCACCGTCTTGATGGCGGGTGGGCTCGGCTTCAGTACGGTGGAGGTGCGGTTCTGGAGCGGGCTGCCGCTCACCGTGATGCTCGCCTTCGTCGGCATGATCGCCTGTTTCGTCCTCGCGGTCCTCCTTGCGCTCGGGCGGCGCTCCGAAATGGTTGTCGTGCGATGGTTCTCCATTGCATACATCGAGCTGATCCGCGGCGTTCCGCTGATCAGCCTCCTCTTCATGGCGAACATCATGCTGCCGCTGCTGCTTCCGCAGGGCTTCACGGTGCACAATCTCATTCGTGCGCAGATCGCCTTCATCGTCTTCTTTTCCGCTTACATGGCCGAGACCATTCGCGGTGGTTTACAGGCCATTCCGAAGGGGCAATACAAAGCTGCCATGGCGCTTGGTATGGGTTATTGGCAAACGATGTTTTACGTGATCTTGCCGCAGGCGCTAAAAATCGTAATCCCCTCACTGGTCAACCTGTTTATCGCAGGTTTCAAAGACACCTCGCTCGTCATCGTGATTTCGATGCTGGACCTTCTTGGCACTGCGAATGCAGCGAAGGCCGACCCCGAATGGCTCGGCCTTTTCGTGGAGGCCTACTTCTTCATCGCCTGCATCTATCTCTTCGTGTGTGCCACCATCTCCTGGTATTCGCGCTGGCTGGAGCGGCACATCGCAGCCCGTGCCGCCCCCCTCGCTCGGGTCGATGGGGTGGGCGCATGAGCATGGCCCCCCTCATTGCGTTCCAAAACGTTGGGAAGTGGTACGGGACGCACAAAGTTCTGGACGATGTCTGCCTTGAGGTCGCCAAGGACGAGACGGTGGTCGTCTGCGGTCCTTCGGGTTCAGGCAAGTCCACCCTCGTCTTCCTCGTCAACGGGCTTGAACGTTATGAAGAGGGCTCGGTCAGGGTCGGTGGGGTTGAGGTGAACGAGGCGGACGGCACCGCCCATCACATGCGGCGGCACATCGGTATGGTGTTCCAGTCGTTCAATCTCTTCCCGCATCTTACGATCTTGGAGAATTGCACGCTTGCCCCGCGCAAGGTGCTCTCCATGGACCGCGCAGAGGCGGAGGCCCGCGCGCTCGACGAACTCGCTCGCGTGCGCATCGCTGACCAAGCGCTCAAGTATCCGGACAAGCTTTCCGGTGGGCAGCAGCAGCGCGTTGCGATCGTGCGTGCCCTTTGCATGGCGCCCGAGATCCTCCTCTTCGACGAGCCCACGTCCGCGCTCGACCCCGAAATGGTGGGCGACGTCCTTTCCGTGATGGCCGAGCTGACGGAGCGTGGGATTACGATCATCTGCGTCACCCACGAGATGGGCTTCACACGGCGCGTTGCCGATCGCGTGGTCATGCTGGAAGCCGGCCGGATCGTGGAGGACGCGCCGACCGAGGCCTTCTTCGACCAAGGCCAGGCGAATCCGCGTGTGCGCGCCTTTCTTGACCAGTTGATGCATGTCTAAAACCAGGAGAGTCCCCGTGAAAACCATTCCCGCCCAAGGCCGCCCTTGGGATGAACTGAAAGCGGAGCTGGAAGAGGCCAAGAAGGATGATTTTTCCTGGCGGGACGGGCGCATGGCGCTCTACTTCTACTATCTCGATGATGAAGTAAAACGCGTTCAGCAAGAAGCTTATCTGAGCTATTGGACCGAGAACGCGATGGCGCAGCGGGCTTTCAAGTCCATGCGTGCCCTCGAGCAGGACGTCATGGATATGGCGATCAGCCTGCACCACGGTGGAGAGGACGCCGCAGCGACCTTCACCTCAGGCGGTTCGGAATCGATCTTCATGGCGCTGAAGACTGCGCGCGACTGGGCCCGTGCGACGAAGGGGATCGACCGGCCCAACATCGTCATCCCACGCACCGGCCATCCAACCTTCGACCGCGCTTCGGAATTCTTGGGGCTCGAAGTACGCCGCGTGCCGACGACCCGCAATGACTTCCGAGCGGACCCCGGCGAGATGGAAAAACGGATCGACGGCGACACGATCATGCTGATGGGAAGCGCCCCCAACTACCCCTTCGGCGTGTTCGATCCCATCCGCGATATCGCAGCGCTGGCCGAAGCGCGCGGGCTTTGGATGCACGTGGACGCCTGCGTTGGTGGCTTCCTCGCCCCGTTCGTGAAGAAGCTCGGCTACGACATCCCAGACTTTGATTTCGCTGTTCCTGGCGTCATGTCCATCTCGGCCGATCTTCACAAGTATGGCTATGCGCCGAAGGGTGCTTCGATGATGCTCCTGCGTGACAAGGCGCTGCAAGAATATCAGACCTTCACCTTCAACAACTGGGAGAGGGGGCCTTATGCCTCCAACCTCACCCAGGGGACCCGCTCAGGCGGAGCTGTTGCGGCGGCCTGGGCTGTCATGAACTTCCTTGGTGAAGACGGCTACGTGAAGTGGGCGAAAGTCCTCATGAATACGGTCGAGGCGCTGACAGATGGCATTGACAAAATCCCGGGCCTTGCGGTCCTGAAGCCGCACGAGCTTTGCCTCTTTGTCTACCACAGCGTTGACCCTGACCTTGATATCGGCGCCGTTGCCGAGGCGATGACGGAACGCGGATGGTTCGTTGGCCGCCAAGCCGAGCCGGAGGGGATCCACATGCATCTCAATCCGGTTCACTCCGAAGGGATCGAACACTACCTTTCCGATCTTGAGAGTGCAGTCGACGACGTGCGTGCGACAGGCGCACGTCAGACGGTGGCGGCAGGCCGCACGTATTAGGGTGTGAAACCTCTATTGATGCGTGGTCTGCTTGACATATGGGACCGCGTGCGGCCGTTCTCGCCAGTATGAGCGAGAAGATTCCGATGGCCGACGAAGATGCGTCGATTTCAAACCCGGTCGTGGCGACCGTAACGAGCAGTCCCACGCTGGCCGATCAGGCGTATCGCAAGATCAGTCATGCGATACGCTCCGGCCAGTTCGGGCCTGGCGAAAAGCTTACCTTACGTGGACTGTCCCAGAACTTTGACATGTCCTCAACGCCGATCCGCGATGCCATCCGCAAGCTGGCTTCCGAGAACGCCGTCGATTTCGCGCCCAATCGCTACATCCGCATTCCGTTTCTGACACCCACACAACTGCGCGAGTTGCGCGATATTCGCGTTTCGTTGGAAGGCCTTGCCACACAGCGGGCGGCCGAGCGGATCGATGCGGCGGGCATTGCGCGCCTGCGCGAGATCGACGCGCTCGCACGCCACCACCGCGACGCTGGAGACATCGCGAAGACCGCGGCCCAGATCGAGCGGCTCCATTTCGAGCTTTATCACGTCAGCGGACACGATCATCTCGTCCAGCTCATCGAGGGACTGTGGCTGCGCACCGCCCCTTACATCGGGCTCCTCTTCCCCCGCTATTCTCAAAGCGAACGGGGTGTGTGGCGCCGGATGATCATCGATGCATTGGAGGCTGGCGAAACCCGCTCAGCACGCGCCTTCATCGAAGCAGACATCTACGGCGCGCTCGATTACATTATCGCGACCGTAGAAAAAGGCGAAAGCGCCGTACGGTAATTGCTTCGGACGCTGTTTGGTTGTCGGCGCCGATGTCTGCCAGCCTCCCGTCGCCGACGCGTGTGCAGTGGCGGAAGCCCATGTGACCTTCGTCAATCGGCTAGGCCATCAACTCGTTAACGCAGCGGTAGGGCGAGGGGGGTTTTGTAAGGGTCGCTGATTGTATTTTGATAGGCGAGCATGGCGCGTCACGACCTGAGCGACTTCGAGTGGTCGATTATCCAACCACTGCTGCCGAACAAGCCGCGCGGGGTTCCTCGGGCGGACGAACGCAAGGTGCTGAACGGGATCTTCTGGCGGCTTCGCACAGGAACGCCTTGGGCGGACATCCGCGCCTGCTACGGGCCGCCCAGCATCTGCTACCATCGGTTTGTCCGATGGCGCAAGATCGGCGTGTGGGATTGTCTGTTTGCCGCGGTTTCGGCAGCCTACGACGGCGATCTGCAGATGACCGACAGGTCCTCCATCCGTGTCCACCAACACGCCGCCAACGGCAAAAAAGGGGGACGTACTTGTCCCCAACGGCGGCGAGGAGGAGCTCGCCGACCCCTGCTGCATGGGACGCTCACGGGGCGGACTGACCACTAAGATCGATGCTCTGGTCGACGCCAACGGCATGCCGGTGGCGATTGCCCTCACATAAGGCCAAGCCCACGACGGACGAATTGCCCTGCCTTTGATCGGCCGGATCGGACCGGACCAGATCCTGCTCGCCGACCGGGCCTACGACAGTGACGCCATCCGCCAACTGGTCGAAGACCAGGGCGCATGGGCAAACATCAAGCCGGTCGAGCATCGCATCAAGCACCCGGCCTTCCGCTCATTGCTCTACCGCTACCGCAATCTCGTCGACCGCTTCTTCAACAAACTCAAACACTTCCGCGCGCTAGCCACGCGCTACGAGAAACACGCCGCTAACTATCTCGCGCTCTTAAAACTCGCCGGCGCACGCATCTGCATGCGCTTTATGAGGCGGTAACCTAGCGCCGGCCTCGCAGCGCAGGAAAACGGCGGCATTGTGTCCTACGGGGCAGACCGCGCCATACCCGGATCTGCATCGCACTCACACGGGCTTGACCGGTCATCTGGAAGCGACCTCATTAAGGGCCCAGCAAGGTTTGTCAGAAGTCACAGCCGGCGTCCCGCGCGTAGAAGGCGGCAAGGCTCTGGTGAGAACTGAGCGCAAAGGGGCCCGTACGCTCGGCAGCACCAATCCTGTCGACACGGAACATGCGAAAGTCATCGCGCAGCTCACACCATGCGATGAGGGTCCAGACCTTGCCCCAGAAGACGAGCCCCAGTGGACAGACGTTTCGGGTCGTCTTGGTACCGGCCTCATCCGTGTAGTGCAGCGCGAGACGGATCGCGTCGCGGATCGCACAGTCGAGGAGATCGAGCCTGTCCCGGGCGACGTCATCAAGGTCCGGCATCCGGAAGGCGTGGATCGCCGTGCGGTCTGCGGCTCGGGCGATCTCGGCGGGGACCACCGCAGCGATTTTCGACAGTGCCTCGGAGGCGGCGCGGGCCATCTCGGCCCCGCCCCAGGCCTCGACAAGCCGTGCGCCGGTGACGAGTGCGGCGATCTCGCCCCGACTGAACATCAGCGGCGGAATGTCGAAGCCCGGCCGCATGACGTAGCCGACCCCGGCCTCGCCCTCGACGGGCACACCCGATGCGACGAGGTCGGCAATGTCACGGTAGATCGTGCGCTCGGAGACCTCGAGGCGTTCGGCCAGCTGCCGCGCCGTCGTCAGTCGCCCGCCGCGCAATAGCTCGATCAGGCGATAGAGGCGATCGGCGCGGCGCATCACGTCACGTGGTGAAGAAGCCGACCGAGTTGCCGTCGGGGTCGGTGGCGTAGAAGAACGAACCGGAGGGGATCTCGATGGGATCGGAAACGACCTGTCCGCCTGCCTGACGCACGCGCTCGGCGGTCGCCGCAAGGCTGTCGGGCGCGGCGAGGTGGATTGTCGGGCCGTTGCCCGAAGCCGCCGGCTTGCCCGGGTAGAGATGGCCGCTGACGCCGGGATCGGCCATGTCGGAGAAGGCCACCATCGGGTTCGGGCCGCCATCTTGTTGATTGAGCTCACGGCCTAAAACAGTGCCATAGAAGGCGCGCGCGCGGTCGAGATCGGCAACCGGAATCTCGAACCAAACACAGGTATTCTTGGTCGTCATCGTGTGTTCCTCCTCGCTTGCTCGGACACGAAGGGTAGGTTACCTGACGGCTCCTGACAGCATCCCGTCAGGAGTGTTGCGCGTCAATGGAAGCTCGGTACGGAAAGCGCTCAGGTGCCTATGGATTCTCATCGTCAAGCGCCATTTCCAGACCTTCTCTGCGCCTGTCAACAACTGGGCGTGAAATCCATAGCTAACCTTCAGCAATTGTTCGTGTCGATGGGGGTCCGTCGTCATTCCATCCTGCTGTAGGGAGGTACAGGATCGTACTGCATACGCATTTTTACAGCCTTGGTGACGGCCGGGTTTAAGTGTTGGCCTGTGAGCTACGGCGCTAAATCGATCCCAGCTGAAACACCGGCTGACGTGACGAGGTTTTCGTCCTTGACGTGTCGCAGACCGTCAATGACGTCCCGAGCGAGGCCGGTGTTCCTCGCCTGGTCGATCCGGTTCCAGTGTATGGTGATGTGCCGACCTCTCGCCCGTCCAGCTTCGAGAAGGAGGAGTGCGCCGAAGCAACCCGATGTGACCCATTCAGCGTTCTTTGCGATATGGGCGATCCAGGCGGTGAGCCGATCACCGAATGGTGCAACGCGCGCTTACTCGCCAGCCCAGGCGGCACGGCGGCAAACGCAGGCCTTTGTCTTGCTCATCTCTTCTATCCTTACAGCAATCAAACGGCTCCGATCAGGTTCGGAAGGCGATCCGCCAGAGAAATCGCTGGGACCGTGGAAAGGATACGCCGCCCTCTACGCCGCTCGGACAGGCAACGGCAATGAAATATTCCATTTCAGCATACGAAAGTGGTTTTGGTTATTTGATTGGCATGATTCAACAGCGTATCAGGAAGCCAATGAAAACATCGGGAGGCACGAAAATGAGCAATCGGTTAGCGGCTGCAGCCGTTGTCGCGCTCGCGACCTCAGCTCTGTGGGCAGATTCTGTGGCGGCCGACAGTTATCCGCAAAAGCCGATTCAGGTCGTTGTCCCCTTCGCCGCAGGCGGCCAGGGCGACGTAAAGGCACGGCTCATCATCAAGCGGATCGAAGAGCTCGGACTGCTCGATCAGCCGATGGTGGTGGTCAACGTCCCGGGCGGTGCGGCGACGATCGGCATGCGCCAGGCAAAAAATGCCGATCCTGACGGATACACGCTCCTTTACATCCACCAGACGATCATGACGTCGGAGCTGACCGGCACCCTCGACTTCAACTACGCCGATCTGACGCCGATTGCCGAGACCAACAACTCGTGCCTGCTGACCGCCACGGGCGAAGGCTCAGGACTGGAAAGCGCTGAGGATTGGATCGAGCAGGCCAAGGCTTCTCCGCGCGGCGTAAAGGATGCGACCCTCGTCGGGAGCGCGGCGCACTTCACCACGCAGATGTTCGCCAAAGCGGCCGACATGGAGGTCGGCTACGTGAACGCCGGCGGCGGCGCCGATCGCATCGCCTCGCTGCTCGGCAATCACACCAAGACCGCCGTGCTCGTCGCGACGCCCGTCGTGCAGAACGACAAGCTGAGGGCGCTGGTCTACTTTGGCGAGGAGCGACATCCGGACCTGCCCGACACGCCGACGGCCAAAGAGCTCGGCTATGATGTCGTGTCATGTCTTAACAATGTCTGGTACGCGCCAGCCGGCACGCCTGACGACGTGGTCGCAAAACTGACCTCCGTGTTCCAACAGGTGACGGAGGACGAGGCGCTCGCCGAGGAGATGCGCGCCAAGGGCGAGGACGTCGCGTTCGTCGCCGGCGAAGACCTCAACGCAAAGCTCGCCGGGATCCACGAGAAGCTCGCCGCAGTTGCGGGAGACCTGCGCTAACCCAGCGTTCGCCAAGGCCGGCCCGCGCGCTCGGGCCGGCAGGCAGGACGCGTTTTCGCGACACCGGAGCGGGACGGCTTTGCGGGGAGCGAGACGATGACGAAGACCCCGAACTACATCTTCATTGTGACCGATCAGCACCGGGCCGACCATCTGGGATGCTATGGCAACCCCACGGTGCGAACCCCGAACATCGATGGCCTCGCGGCGCGCGGGACTCGGTTCGACCGCTTCTATGTCGCGAACCCGGTGTGCATGTGCAACCGTGCAAGTATCTTGACCTCGCGCATGCCGAGCCTTCACGGCGTGCGTCACAACGGGATCCCGCTGTCGCACGACTCCACGACGTTTGTGGAGCTCCTGCGTGCCGCTGGCTACCACACCGCCCTCATTGGAAAATCCCATATCCAGAACATGACCGGGCTTCCGGCATCGGCCACGCGCGACGTCAAACCGGGTTTGAGGCAACCCCCCGAAGGGCTCAGCGAGGCGAGCAAGCGCCGTCGGATCGGCGAATGTTACGAGCAGGAGCTCGCAGGCCGCTGGCACGACGATCCCGGGCACCGCGTGTGCACGCCGTTCTACGGGTTCGAACACGTCAGGATCGCCGACGATCACGCCGACCTTGCAACCGGCGACTATGAGGTCTGGCTGCGGCAGAGCCATCCGAACGCCGACGCGCTGCGCGGGCCGCAGAACGCCTTCCCCGACCACAGATACAGCGCCCCCCAAGCCTGGCGCACACGGGTGCCCGAAGAGCTCTATCCAACAGCCTGGGTGGCAAAGGAGAGCGAGGCCTACCTTGCTGAGCGTGCCGGTGAGGGCGTGCCGTTTTTCCTGATGATGTCCTTTCCGGACCCGCACCACCCCTTCACGCCACCGGGACGATACTGGGACATGTACGACCCGGACGAGATCGTGCTGCCGGACACCTTCGGCAAGGGCACGATCCCTCCGATTGAGGCGCTTCGTCGGCAGCTGGAGGACGCGCCGGAGACGCGAAAGGGCCAGGATCCGTTCGCCGTCACGGAGCGGGAAGCGCGGGAGATCATCGCGCTCACCTACGGCTCGATCACAATGATCGATGATGCGATCGGGCGCGTTCTGGGCGCATTGCAAAAACTAGGACTGGACGAGGACACCATCGTCGTCTTCACGTCCGATCACGGCGATTACATGGGCGACTACGGTCTGATGCTGAAACTCCTGATGCATTACCAGGGATTGATCCGTGTTCCCTTCATCTGGGCCGACCCGCATGCGCCGAAGTCCTTGAGCGACGACGAGTTGCGCAGCGCCATCGACATCGGGCCGACGATCCTGGAGCGCGCCGGCATCCAGCCGTTCAACGGAGTGCAAGGCCACAACATACTGGACGCGGCGCGCTCGCGAACGGGACTCGTAATCGAGGAGGATAGCCAACGTGCGATGGCGGCCTTCGCCCGTCCGCAGCGTATTCGTACGTATTTGGAGAAGGATTGGCGCATCACCGTCCGCTGGGGCGAGCTTTGGAACGAGATGTACGACCTGAAGAACGACCCGCAGGAACTCGACAATCTTTGGGACGACCCAAACCGGAGCGCGGAACGATGCCGGCTGATGGAGGCGATGCTGAACGAGATGATCGCGTTGCAGGATCGCTCGCCGCTGCCCTCGTATCGGGCTTAGAATAACGAAAACAACGGGGTAGAAACGCGATGACCAGGGGACTTGTTGGCGAAGGGTTTTGCTTGCTCCTACTTGCGGCAACAGGCGTCGCCTTGCTCATCGGCGCCGCGTCGCTGCCGGAGCCGATGTTCGACCCGCTCGGACCGGCCGGACTGCCGCGCTGGATCGGCTGGATCCTCCTCGCTCTAACGGCGCTGCGCGTCGTCATCCTTGCAGCAAGCGCGCGGACGGCGGGCGCGGATCAGCCGAGCGAAGACACGCAGTTTGCCCGGCTGGCGGCCGTGGCGGTCATCACGCTGCTTTACCTCGTCGCGCTCACGGTCGGCGGGATTCCGTTCCAGTATCTGACGCTTGCCTTCCTGGCACTGCTCGGGGCGGCAATGACGGACCTGTCGCCGAAAAAACTCCTGATCGTCGCTGTGATTGCGATCGCGATCAGTTACGGCCTCACGTATGTCTTCACCAACGTCCTCACGGTCGTTCTGCCTCAATAGGAGCCGGCCCGTGCAACTTTTCGATGCGATACTGCAAACCTTTGCTCCGGCGCCGATGTTCTTCATCGTTCTGGGCGTCCTTCTCGGCATCATCGTGGGTGCGATCCCAGGGCTCGGCGGCGCAATGCTGATCGCGCTGCTCCTGCCGGTGACGTTTTACATGGATTCCGTCCTCGCGCTGATGCTGCTGGTGTCGATCTACGTCGGTTCCGTCAGCGGCGGTCTCATCACGGCGATCATGCTGAAGATGCCCGGCACGCCGTCTGCCGTCATGACGGTCCTCGACGGTTATCCGCTGGCGGCAAAGGGACGCGCGGGACGCGCCCTCTCGCTTGGCATCATGGCCTCCTTCGTTGGCGGCCTGATCTCCTGGGTGTTCCTCGCGGTCCTGTCGCCACCGCTCGCCGACTTCGCCCTGCAGTTCGGCCCTTACGAGCTCTTCACCCTCGTGATGATGGCGCTCGTCCTGATCGCGACCATCGCGGAGGGAAGCCTCGTCAAGGGGTTGCTCATCGCGCTCTTCGGAATGGGCGTTGCGATGGTGGGCGCGGACACATCGTCGGGCGTGCTGCGCCTCAACTTCGGCATCGACGCCATCAGCGGTGGCTTCCCGTTGCTGCCGGTTCTTCTGGGTGTCTTCGTGATCAGCCAGATCATCGAAGATGTTTTGAAGAAAGAAGCACCCATCGAGCAGAAGAGCGGACCACTCAAGGAGTTCTTGCCGTCGCGGCGGGACGTTACCAAGCACGGACCGAACGCGGTGCGCTCCTCACTGATCGGGACCTGGATCGGTGTCCTCCCAGGGGTGGGGAGCGCCATCGCCGCGATCGTTGCCTATACGACAACCAAGAGCTTCTCAAAACACCCCGAAACGTTCGGTACTGGCGAGGAGGCCGGTATCGTCGCGGCTGAATCGGCGAACAACGCCTCGGTCAACGGCGCCCTGATCCCGCTCATCACGCTCGGCATTCCGGGCAGCGTCATCGACGCAATCCTGATCGGCGCGCTGGTGATCCACAACCTGCAACCGGGCCCGCTGCTGTTCACCAACAGCCCCGACGTCGCCTACGGCGTGATCGCTGCCGCGCTCGTCGCCAACTTCGTCATGGTCGCGCTGATGTTCATCGGCGTTCGCCCGATCGCCAAGATCGCCACCATCTCTCGTGCGTTTCTTTTCCCCACCATCATCGTGTGCTGCATCATCGGCGTCTACTCGCTGGGCAACAACATCTTCGATGTGTGGATCATGTTCGCATTCGGGGTGATCGGGTTCTTGTTCCGCAAGGGCGGCTTTCCGGTCGGCCCGTTCGTCTTGGGCTACATCCTGGCGCCACTGGCGGAGCGCGAACTTCGCTCGGGGCTGATGCTTTACGACGGCAGCCTTCTACCACTCGTCACCCGGCCGATCTCGCTGTTCTTCATCGCGCTTACGCTCGTCCTTGCCCTCTGGCCCTTCGTCCAAAGCCGGATGAAGGCACGCGCGGCTGCCTGAGCGCCCTCGTCGAGATCGAGCGACTACCCAAACCTAAACGCGGCTGTGCCGACACCGCGAAAATGAAGGAGGTCATCATGAATGTTCAATCTCACGACTTCATCATCGCGAAAAGTCGCGCAAAGTATAACGAAGGCTATATGCCTGGCTTCGGCAATGATTTTGAAACCGAAGCCGAGGAAGGCGCCCTGCCCATCGGCCAGAACAGCCCGCAGCGCTGCCCCTATGGCCTCTACGCCGAGCAGCTCTCCGGCACGCCGTTCACCGCCCCGCGCGCCACCAACGAGCGCACCTGGCTCTACCGTATGCGCCCCACGGTGCAGCACATCTCCGACATGGCGCGGATCGAGTTACCGCACTTCCGCTCCGCACCGACGGCGGACGAGTCGGGCTTGCCACTCGCACCGATGCGCTGGGACCCTGCGCCGATCCCCGACGATGCCGGCACCTGGCTCACAGGCATGCGCACCATCGCCACGGGCGGCGACGTGCTGACCCAGGTGGGCTACGCGATCCACACCTACGCCGTCACGACAAGCATGGACACGGAGGTGTTCTACAACGCCGACGGCGAGATGCTCATCGTGCCCGAGGTGGGCCGCCTCACCTTCTTCACCGAGATGGGGGTGATCGAAGCTGCGCCCGGCGAGATCGTGGTTTTGCCGCGCGGCCTCAAATACAAGGTGCTGCTCAATGGTGACGACAAGTGCCGCGGTTATATTTGCGAGAATTACGGCGGCGCCTTCACAGTCCCCGAGCGCGGCCCCATCGGCGCGAACTGCATGGCCAACCCGCGTGATTTTCTGTCGCCGGTCGCTGCCTACGAGCAGCGTGACGGCGACGCCCACCGCGTCACGGTGAAGTGGTGCGGCCAGTTTCATGCCTCCGAAATCAACCACTCACCGCTCGATGTGGTCGCCTGGCACGGCAACTACGCACCTTACAAGTATAACCTCAGGCACTACTCGCCGGTCGGTCCGATCCGCAACGATCATGCCGACCCGTCGATCTTCACGGTTCTCACCGCGCCGTCCGGCGAGACGGGAACGGCGAACATCGACTTCGTCATCTTCCCGCCGCGCTGGTTGGTGGCGGAGGATTCGTTTCGCCCGCCCTGGTATCACATGAACATCATGAGCGAGTTCATGGGCCTCATCGAAGGCGTCTACGACGCCAAGCCCGAGGGCTTCGTTCCCGGCGGCATGTCGATCCACAACATGATGCTGCCGCACGGGCCAGACGCCGACGCGTTCTACGCCGCGTCCCTGAAACAACTGAAGCCGGAAAAACTCGACAACACCATCGCCTTCATGTTCGAGACGCGCTTCCCACAACAGCTCACCAAGTATGCCGCCGGCCTCGACACGCTGCAGGTGAAGTATCCGGACGTCTGGAAGCCCCTGCGCAACCACTTTGATCCATCCCGTCCGACGTGGAACGGCGAGTAGCAGACTTGGCCGGCACAAAGACTGAACCGGAGAACGAAACACTAAGCGAGGTCGGCCGATGCCGGGACTGAACGAGACCCATGACCCCAAGCGCAGAAGCTGGGTGGAAAGCGCAAACGGCGCGAACGCCGATTTTCCGATCCAGAACCTTCCCTACGGGATCTTCTCCGAGGGGGATGGAGCAAAGCGGGTCGGTATCGCGATCGGCGACATGATCCTCGATCTGACCGCCCTTGAAGAGGCAGGCACTCTGCGCCCCGGAGGCAATGGGCCCGTCTTCGCCGATGGCGTCCTGAACCCGTTTATGGCACTGCCGCAGGCCGAATGGGCGAGGACGCGAAGCCGCATTGCGGCCCTTCTGGACGGGGAGGGGGGCGACCGGTCGCTGCCGCTGGTGCCCCAGGCCGACGCCACGATGCACCTTCCGATCTTCGTGCGCTCCTTCACCGATTTCTACGCCTCCAAGGAGCACGCGACCAACGTCGGCACGATGTTTCGCGACCCCGACAACGCGCTGATGCCCAACTGGCTGCACATCCCCATCGGCTACAACGGCCGCGCCTCCACCGTTGTGGTGTCGGGCACGTCGATTCACCGGCCCAACGGCCAGCTCAAGGGACCGAACGATGACGCCCCAACGTTCGGCCCATGCGCAAAACTCGACATCGAGCTGGAGCTCGGCGCCATCGTCGGTACGCCAAACCAGATGGGCAGACCGATCACAACGGGCGAGGCCTACGACAATATCTTCGGCTACGTCTTGATGAACGACTGGTCCGCGCGCGACATCCAGGTCTGGGAGTATCAGCCGCTCGGCCCCTTCCAGGCCAAGGCGTTCGCGACGACCATCAGCCCTTGGGTCGTCACCCGCGAGGCGCTCGAGCCATTCCGCGTCGCGCCGCCGGAACGCGTCAAGCCGCTGCTCCCCTATCTGCAGGAGAACACGCCGAACAACTTTGACATCGAGATGCAGGTGGCTCTGGCCCCGGAGGGAGCCGACCCGGCGACGATCTGCCGAACCAACTACAAGGCGATGTACTACTCCTCCGCGCAACAACTCGCCCACCACGCCTCCTCCGGCTGCGCCATGGAGACCGGTGATCTGCTGGGCTCCGGCACGATCTCCGGCGAAGCGCAGAATAGTTTCGGCTCGTTGCTTGAGCTCACCTGGAACGGTCGCGACCCTCTCGAGGTCGCAGGAGACACCCGCACGTTCCTGGAAGACGGCGATACGGTCCACATCACCGGATGGTGCAAAGGCGAATACCGGATTGGCTTCGGCCGGTGCGTCGGTAAGATCCTGCCGGCGGTGGACGTCCAGTAAAATGGGCAGACCGGGCCCCATCGTGTTCTACGACTACTGGCGCTCATCCGCGAGCTACAGGGTTCGCATCGCGCTCAATCTGCTTGGGTGGGAGTACGAGACCCGCGCCGTTAATCTGCTCTCGGCCGCACACAAGAGCGACGACTACCTTGTGCTCAATCCGCAAGGACTGGTTCCGACGCTTCTCATCGACCAACGGGCGCTGACGCAATCCCTTGCCATCATCGAGTATCTGCACGCCCGTTCGGATGGCTCGACGCTGTTGCCGCCGGACATCGCCGGTCAGCACCGGGTGCGACAGCTTTCGTATGCGCTCGCCATGGACGTCCATCCAGTTTGCAACCTCAATGTGGCGCAACACGTCGCATCCTTGGTGGGGGACGGCGATGCCGCGCGGGTCGCGTGGATGCGACACTTCATTGGCAAAGGGCTGGACGCATTCGAGGCGCTTCTCGCTGACGCTGACGCCGATGCCGGCCCGTACTGTCACGGCGATACGCCGAGCATGGCGGATTGTTGCCTCGTCCCGCAGCTCTACAACGCTGATCGCTGGGGTGTGGACTACGCGCACCACCCTCGCATCGTCGCCGCCGGCGATGCCGCCCGCGCGCTCGACGCTTTCGCGGCCGCCCACCCCGATGCCGTCGGGCCCCCCTCGGACGCACGCTGAGCCATGGGGTCGTCCCCCCTGAAAATGCTGTCGCCGCGCCGCCCCTGGATGGCAGCTGTGAGCAGGCAAACGCTTGGCGCCGACGCACTTGCGGGGCTCACCAACGCTGCGATCGTCCTGCCCCAGGGTGTCGCGTTTGCGATCATCGCGGGGCTGCCGCCGCACTACGGGCTTTTCACGGCGATGGTCACGACGGCAGTGGCGGCGTTCTGGGGCTCGTCCAGCGTGATGGTGTCGGGCCCCACCACGGCGATCTCTGCTGTCTTGTTCGCGACGCTCTCTGCCCTCAGCGCGCCCGGAACCGAAACCTATATCGCCCTCGCGCTCGCCGTCACAGTCATGGTCGGCGTGATGCAGCTTGCCGCCGGGCTTGCGCGCCTTGGCGGGCTGATTGCTTTCATCTCCCACTCCGTCATCGTGGGGTTCACGGCGGCGGCGGCGATTCTGATCGCCGTGTCGCAGCTCGGCGGGGCGCTGGGGGTCGACGTGGCGCCCGCTTCCAATGTCTTCGGCCGGCTCGCCAACCTCCTCGACGCTGCCGATGGCGCCAACCTTGTCGCCATTGCGATCGCCGGCGCGACCCTTGCGAGCATCGTCCTCGTCCGGTGGATCGACAAGCGCTTGCCGGCGTATATCGTGGCTCTCGGCGCGGGCGCCGCGATGGGCTGGATCCTCGATGCACCCGCCAACGGCATCGCAATGTTCATGCCGCTTCCGGCGGTCGTCCCTTCGTTTCACGTTCCCGGCGTCGGCTTCTCCGACATCCTCGACCTTCTGCCAGCCGCCGCGACGATCGCCTTCGTCGGCCTGCTCGAGGCAATTTCCATCGGTCGCCAACTCGCCGTTCGCCGGGACGAGCGCTACGACGCCAACCAGGAGATCGTAGGCCAGGGCCTGTCAAACATCGTCGGCGGCTTCTTCCAGTCCTACGCCGGATCGGGCTCATTCACCCGATCCGGTCTCAACGCGGAGTCCGGCGCCCGCACGCCGATGGCCGCGTTGATGGCCGCCGCGTTCCTCCTCGCGCTGTTGCTGATTGTGGCGCCCATGGCGGCCCACATCCCCGTGCCGGCAATGGCCGGCATCATCCTTTATGTTGCCTGGCGGCTCATCAACATCGCCGAAATCCGCCGTATCCTGCAAAGCCGCGTCGAGACCACGATCCTTCTCGCCACCTTTGCGGCCGGGGTCTCGACCCATCTGGAGATGGCCATCGTCGTCGGTGTCATCGCCTCGCTCGTGGTCTTTCTCTACGACAGCGCGCATCCGTTCGTCGGCGTCGGCGCTCCGACGCAGATCGACGGCCATCGCTGCTTTCGCAACGCCCATGACTTCAACCTACCGCAGTGCCCGCAACTGAGGTTGATGCGTATGCACGGGCCTTTGTTCTTCGCCTCCGTCGGGGCGGTGGAGGAGACGCTCAGGACGCTCGACGCCGAGAAGCCCGGTCAGACGACGCGGATCTTCGAGCTGAAGGGCACACAAAAACTCGACATGGCCGGCGCGGACCTTCTGATCGCCGAGATTGCGCGGTCCCGGGTGCAGGGCGGCGACTTTCACCTTGTCGCGCGACATCCACCCCTCAAGCGCCAGCTCAAAGAGCTGGGCGTGGTCGACGTCCTCGCTGACGATCATCTGCACGCGAACAAGACGCTGGCGATTGCCGCGGCGGTCCCGACACTTTGCGATGATGTCTGCCGACGCTGCACACTGCGTGTCTTCACCGAGTGCGCCGAGCGACCCGGGGCACTGTCATTCGGCACCGCTCAAGATCGTCAGGGCGCGCCGCCTGTCGGCGAGTGCTGAAGTCAGGTATCGTCACGGGCGCAACCTCACCGATGAGCGCAATGCAACTCGACCCCCGGCACCTCATACAGCTCGCCACCATCGTTCAATGCGGCTCGTTCAGCGCCGCTGCTGCCAAGCTTGCGATGACCCAGCCGGCGCTCAGCAAAAACATGAAAAAGCTCGAGGAGCGACTGAAGGCGCCGATCTTCCAGCGGATCGGTCGCCAGTCCGTGCCAACAGAGCTCGGGATGACCTTCGCCCAGTACGGGCTCACGATCCAAGCAGCCGAAGAGAAGGCCCGCGCCTACGCCCAGCACTTTTCCGCCGGACATGCCGGGACCCTGCTCTTGGGGACGACGCCATCGCTTGCCGACAATTTTCTCGCGCCGTTCGTGTCTGATTTCCTGTCACGGCACAGCAACTGCCGAATGGAACTGCGCGTCGGCCTTCTGGTGAGCCTCGAGACCCAGCTGTCGACCGGACAAATCAATCTGGTGATCGGCCCGGTGCGTCCCTCGTCCGAGAACCGCCAGTTCGAGACCGAGGCTTTGGCCGACGACACACTGGGGGTCGTTTGCCGCAAAGACCACTTTCTCTGCCGTCAGCCAGAAATACTCGCGGCGAACCTAGAAGCGCAGCGCTGGGTCGCGCACTCACGCGGAAGTTACCTCAGGATACAAACCGAAGACGCATTGGCAAGGTTCGGTGTCACGCACTTCAATATCGCACTGGAAATTGACTCGACCGAGGCAGCATACCGCGTTGTCTCAGAGTCAGATCTTGTGACGGTCCTGCCCCGGCTCCCTTCAATTCTTTCACAATACGTTGACCGTATATCGTTCGTCCCACTCAGGAGCACAGCCTTCGAACGCCCTATTGGCATCATCCAGCGCGCTGCGCATTCCCGATCTCACCTGGAGATCGCGTTTGTGCGCTCCGTCAAACAACAACTGGAAGCCGTTGTAACGCGGTAGTAGCTTGCTCATCCACGTCCGGCTCAAGGGCGTCCACCGCATCTGCCACGCCTCGCCGTTCGCCAGCGCAACGCGAAAAGCCAACATCGACCGGGCGCACTACTCGATGCGCCGCTGTGCGAGACATCCGTCGGTGGATCGAACAGGCGCTGGCAGCCTTGTGCAGTAGATTGGGTTCGCCTGACCCGTTTGGTCCGCGACGATTGCGTTCGATTTGATCGCGAGCGAAGAGGACGCGGTCGGCCTCATAGACGCGATGCCCAATCTTCTCGAAAGCGCGCTGCGCGAGAGGGGCGCGTTGTTCGTGGGGACGGCCAGCTTTCAGCCGAACGGTGCCCGCGACGACCGTCTCGTGACCGGCCAGAACCCCGCGTCCGTGCCGACCGTCTCCGACCTTTTACTTGAGGCCATTCGAGAGCCGAACTGGCGCGAGCAGCCTAAGAGCACCGCCGCATTTGCGAGCCAGCTCGCAATCGAAGCGAGCCGGCACAGCCACTTATCGCCTTCGCAACGATAACGCCGTGGGGCGCCAAAACCGGGTCTTGCTCGTAGCGCTTCCTACCGGGTTCAACGGTAGGAAGCGGACCTTGCGGTCACGCCACCGGCTGCCGGCATCGAGCAGCGGTCGAATGCGCGTCACGTGGTGGCGTGCTGAACAGGCGGGCGCACGCATAGCGGATTCGACTTGTGGCCCATCGAGAGTGCTCGCGGCGAGTAGTTGTGTTGCCGCTACTCCGTCCTCAACGAGGCCATTGACGACAGACGGCGCGTTCTGTTCTGCAACGCGACGGGCAAGAGAGTGTGCGGTGTTCAGTCGGCGAGGATGTCCGCGCGGCGGGTCTCGATGGCGTCGAGGAACGCCGGCGCATCGATGTTGGCAATGGCAATGCGGCCGACCTCGGGACGACGGAACTCGATCCGGTCGACATAGGCGATGAGGTCGGCATTGTTTTCGGGTGTGCCGTTGATGTTGACCGTCATCATGTCCGGGTAGATCGGCGCCACCGATCCCCAGTCCGCATAGGCCGTCAGGCCAACGTTGAGGACGGTTGGCAAGTCGGGGCGGATCATCTGATCGGCGATCGTCCACTCTTCTGCACGCTCGGCCTTGTGGAGCAGCGTGAAGAGCTCGCCGTGCCGGGCGAGGCGCAGCTCTACCCAGCCGGTTGGTGCCGGCAAGATCTTAAGCGTCGACAGCGAGTTGGTCGTGGTCTTCACCTCGAACTGGGGCGTGCCGGGAGGGGCCGACGTGCCGATGGAGAAGAAGAGCCAGTTTTCCCGTCCGGGCGCCCAGCTTGCTGCCGAGACTTCGCGCGGCGCCCGCACAAAGAGGCTACCGAGCGAGAAGAGCGTCTGCGGCAGTTCCGCCTCGGTCCCCGTGACGCGGATGCGGGTTGTGACGATGAAATCGCCCGTCACCGGTTGATAGAGATGGCCGCCGTGCAGCTCTTCGAACCAGCCACCCGAGATGGGCTCCAGAACGAGCATCCCGTCCTCGATCTTCGGCGCCTTCCACTTGGGCGAGAAGCCGTCCGGGGTGTGCTCGGTCCAGGCTGCGAGAGCTTCGGGGCTGTCGAACTCGGTCGACAGCGAGGCGAGATCGTCGGCCGCAGCAGGGAGTGCCACGAGGGCAAAGGCAAGAGACATCGCAATGGTGCGCATGAAAAAAACTCCTGTCGTGGGTTGGCGTCAGTCGTTGACGACGATGAGTGAGTGGGCGCCCGGCCCGGTCTCGACATGATGGCGGGACGGCACCAGCGTCGGGTCTGCGCCGGCAATGAAGTGGCGCGGTGCCTTGTCCTCGCGCGCTGCGAGCCTGATCGAGGTCAATTGCGAAGGCGGGGCGTATGTGCCGTTGCGGTCCGGCCCGAGGTCGGGGCCCCATTTCCTGTCGTTGGTGACGAAGTTGCGGCCGTCGCTGGAGAATTTTCCGGACGTCGGCCACTTGGTGGTGACGATGGGGTTGCCCCACAGTTCGATGACGTCGACATCGCCGGCGTCGTCACGGCTCACGCGGTAAAAGCGCACCTGGTTGCGAAGGTTGAAGGTGACGGCAACCACGTCCGCGGAGGGATGCCACTCGGCATGGTGGGGGAACTGGCCACGGTCGGGGAGCTCCGGCATTTCGCTCAGGTCGTCCAAGGCAAACTGACGCGCTTCGCCGAAGGTGCCGTCCTGAAACGAGACGAACGTGATCGGCGACCCCGCCGTCTCCGTCGCGAGGACGGGCGTGCGGCCGTCGGGGTTGACCGAGACGCCAAGCGGCTGATTGCCCACCTCGACGCTTTCGATGATACGCGGTCGAGCCGGGTCGCTCACGTCGACAGTGCGCAGCGTTGTGCCGGGCTGAAGGTCCGAGATCAGCGCAGCGCCATCCTCCTGGCCCGTGTGGGTCTCGGTGACGAAGATGGTGTCACCGTCCGGCGAAGCGGCGATGGAGTAGACCGGATTGATGACGGAATTCGGCACCTCGAGCCGGCCGGTCGGTTGTGAGCCTGTCACGGGCAGGCTCACAATGGAGAGTTCGTCCAGGCCGCGCCGCTCGCCGATCGCAGCGTCGATACAGGCATAGGCGCGCATATCAGCGTCCGAGATCGCGGCGATAGTGCGGCCCTCGAAAGGGGGCACCATCTCGGCGAACGCTGGCACTGCGACCATGAACGCGGCGCAGGCGCTGAGGGTTAATCGCATCATTGCGCTCCTTCTGCTTCGCTGGAATTTTGCGCGGGCATGCCCTTTCGCCAACTGTGTTAGGTGATAAGTTCGATCATCTGAGGTGATCGAAATGACGGAGCTGATCGACCATCGCGCGGTTCTTGCGCTGTTTGAGGAGCGGCACTTCGGGCGGGCGGCGAGGCGCATGGGCATCTCTCAACCCGCACTGACTGCCCGCCTTCGCCGACTGGAGGAGAGCATCGGCGTTCGTCTGTTTGATCGCGGTCGCGGCGGTGTCTCTCCAACCGATGCCGGCGTGGCGTTCCTTGAAGGCACGCGGCGTGTGCTGGATGCCGCGCACGACGCCGTGCAGGCGGCCCGCGCTGCGCAGCAAGGGATCGGCACCGCGCTCACGGTCGGGTTCACCCAAATCACAGCCTACCAGGGGCTTCCGGCGCTCCTTGAACAGTTCCGGCGCGTTCAGCCCGCAACCCGGCTGTCTCTGGTGGAAGGGACGACGGCCGTGCTTGAGCGCGACCTCGAGCAGGGCGCGTTGGACGCTGCCGTCCTGCACCCTCCGCTCCACGCGCCTGGGCTTGCGCAACGCCTCTTGTGGGAGGAGAATCTTGTCACTTGGACACTGCACGAGGACGGGCGGGGCTTGGAGCCGATTTCACTGCCGAGACACAAGGCCCCGGTGATGCGCACCGAGCTTGATCGTGTCTTGGCGCGCAGAGGTGAAGGGAGGCCCGATCCCGGCGGCCATGATGCCGACACGCTCATCGGCACCTTGGTCCTGTCGGCGGCTGGCTACGGACCGTCAATTGCGCTTGAGAGTTTTCCCTCGGGTGGTTTTCGCCGCGTCGAGCGCGACGACACCCCTCTCCTCACACTCCAAACGGCCATCGCCTGGCGCTCACGCGACCGCCGCCCGACGGTCCGCGCGCTCCTCGATGCGGCGCGGGAAGTGGCGGCGGACCGGGCGCTCAGATAAACCCCACCCACCTGCCCGACATCAGGACACACACCCAAAGCGCAAGGGACGTAGCCGCGGCGATCCGGCGAGATTTCTCGCCACGCACAGTGCGGAACAGTGCCACATTGACGAGCGCGAGCAACATCAGCCCGGCCTTCACCTGCATCGCAGGATTGGCGACGTATTGGCCGAGCTGTGTGGCGACCAGCGCAGCGCCCGTGAGGATTGCGGTAGCGAACGCGGCGTAGGCAAGCGGCAAGGTTGCGCGCACCACGCTCGCATCTGCGCGCCCGCGCAGCAGCGCAATGTGGTGTACGGCGAGCGCACCGATCATGGTGCCGAACGCGAGGATGTGTCCGCCGTTGGTCAGCGGGTAGAGGATCGGTGAGGTGCGTAGCGTTCGCACCCAGCCGATGTTCTCGACAAAGGCGGCGATCTCGCTCAACACCCCTCGGTCATCGACATCCGTCTACCTCGGTCTGCATCCGGCCTCGCCGCACGACCCACTCGCCGTCGGGCAGACGGATCGCTTGCCCGCGCAACTGCCCCGGCGGCTGGCAGTTGCGCAGCGCCACAATTGCGACCCGGTCGCCCGAACGGATCGCGCCGTCGAGCGCGAAGAACTGGCGGACCGGTGGGAACTCGACCTCGACCGTGCCACCTCCCGGCCAAAGGGTGAGCCCGTCGGCGAATTCGTCGATGGCTTCCGGGGGCGGATCGGGTTTCGCCGATTCGCTCACGATGATGAAGAGTTCCGCATGGGGTTGGCCGAAGTAAACGGACGCGACTTCCCCCTCGAGCCAAACCGGGGCCGAACGATCATATCGCCCACCAAAGCCGTGGTGCGCGTGTGCCGGGCTAAAGACAACGATCCCGGGCGTCGTTGCCGCTAAGCTTGCAAGCAATCTTCGACGGGTTAGCATTCTGACCGTTCCTGCGTTCCCACAGCCTGTGGTTTCCTTGCCGCCTGGCGCTTGGCCCGCGCGCCTTCGAACATAGGAACGCTGCATGATGGAATCTGATAAATTCGATCTGCTTGCGTTATCGAGAGACCGGGCGGAGCGCGAGCACTGCCGATGCATCGGGAGCCGAACGCTTTCCGACCCGTCGTTGCTAGTGATGCGGAGCGCCATAACCGGGCCTTTGGCACCCATCGACGCCGCGGCTCCTCCGGGAAGAGCTGACATTGCAAGGATCGACCAATCACGTCATGGCGGGGGCGAGCGATTTGCGCTGAGCTGTGTTGCTCAGCGTAGGCGCGCGGCAGGCGATCAACTGCCAGGGCGCAGACGCATCGCGATGGGAAAAGCGTCGCGCACCGCCTTTGGCGCAAGCGGAACGTGAACGGTCTCGCCCTTTCGCCAGAGATCGACTTGATCAGCGAACGTATCGCTACCGATCCATCCATCCTGACCTCCGAGAATGACAAAGGTATTCGCGTCCAGATCGGAAAGGTCGGACAAATGGTGCGACTGTGCGCCGAAGAAGCTCAGATGCGGCTTGTCAGTCGTTGGATGGGCGGTCTTGAACATGGTTTCGCGACTGCCTGACAGCGGCAGCATTTCGATCCTGTATCGGCCACCGATGAGTGGGATGCGGCCCAGGATGTGTTCAATGCGAAGCCGGTGAAGATCGGCCCAAGTGGTTCCCCATCGTAGCGTTCGTGACGCATTGCGTAGTCCGGCAACGAGAACAATGCGGCGTGCGGCAGAATCGAGCCTGGCGAAATCCTCGCCAACAAAGATCCGCAGCCGCCCGAGCTGCCCATAGAGTCTTTCGCGCCCCGCCTCGGACAGCTGCGTGTAGACCGCCGGTGCCAGTGCAGTCAGAAGACTCTCAAAAACTGCCGGGGCGACGTCACTTTCACCGTAGCTACCGTCCCAGGTGAGGAGTACATCACGTACGGCGACGAGCCATCGGCGCGACAGCGCCAGCGCTTCGAGATCCTCTCGCAGGATGTCCATCAGTCCGCGGCTTGCCGGCGAAACCACATCGCGCTGAATGGCCGTCAGATCGTCGAGCCGTGCTGCATGGAGTCTTGACAAGCGCTGATCGAGCCGGCTCAGGCGCTCATCTTGCACAAACACGCCGCCAAAGGGTATGGCGCCGTCTAGCGCGTGATGATTATTTGCCGACGCAAAGTAATTCTGTTCGGGATTGATCAAGGACGGCAAATCGGCGGACCCGAAAAAGGCTTGGAAATCGCGGTCCGACCGGTCTTGCGTGGCAATGACGTTGAACGGGCGACCAGGCTCGCGCGCCGGGACCTTCGTAGCGACGACAGCCGCGATATTGCCGGCCGTATCGGCAGCCAAAAACGTTTACGGCGGGAAGGCGAAATCTGCGACGGCAGCGCGGAACTCGTGCACGGAGCGTGCACGGATTGCGGCAAGGAACGTTGTTGTCTCGTCCGTCGCGGTGTGGCCGGTCCAGCGGACGGCGAACGCACCTTCGGCATTGCCAAAGAGATCGAGATCAGACGTCACGGGACCGTAGCGACTGTCCCGTGACACCCGCTCTGTCACCGGTAGAAGGCGGCGCCCGATTGTGTGGCGGCGTGTTGTAAAGGCATCGCCCGCAAGACCGCTTACGTCGACGAATTGACTCGACCTGGCGCGCAGATTGGTGCCGCCCCATGCAACGTTGCGGGTTCGTCCGTAGCCGAACACGGGAGTGCCGGCGACGATCATGCCGACCATCTCGGCACTCGGCCATCGCAATCGTGCGATAAGCCATCCGGTGGGGAAGATGAACGCTAGAGCATCCTGCGTCCATACGGACGCAGGTAAGATGCTCTACTCCTTTGAAATACAGCGGTTTGCGGTCGTATGTTTCCATCCGACCGCAAACCGCTCTAGGCCATCCCCTCATTAACGGGATAGACAACATTGATTGCTTTTTTTTTCGTGCCATCGACGGTTTTTGGGGGAGGCGATTGATGGCACGGTTTGATCTGTCGGATCGGGAATGGGCGATCATCGCGCCGTTGCTGCCCACGGACGTGCCTGGCGTGCCGCGCGCGGATGATCGCAAGGTCCGTTCGGGGATCTTCTGGCGTCTCAGAACAGGGGCGCCCTGGGCGGACATTGCGGAGCGCTATGGCCCCCACAAGACCTGCTACAACCGCTTCGTCAGGTGGCGTCGGCGTGGTGTCTGGGAGCGTATTCTCAGAGCGGTATCAAACGCTTACGATGGCGACCTACAGATGGTCGATAGCTCTTCGGTTCGCGTTCACCAGCACGCTGCAAACGGCAAAAAAGGGGGCGATCCGGTTGCATGGGCCGTTCCCGCGGCGGCCTGACGACCAAGATCCATGCCCTCCTCGATGCCAACGGCCTGCCGATCGGTCTGAAGCGCACCGAGGGGCAGGCGCACGACGGCCGCAGCGCCGCCGACATGGTCGGCGACATCGGTGCCGGTCAGATCCTTCTCGCCGACCGGGCCTACGACGCCGACTCCCTGCGCGAGAGCCTTGCCGAGCGCGGTGCATGGGCGAATATCGCGCTCATGCCGAACCGCAAGCGCCGACCAGCGTTCAGTGCATACCTTGACCGCTACCGCAACCTCGTCGAGCGCTTCTTCAACAAACTCAAGCACTTCCGAGCCATCGCCACCCGATACGACAACGATCCAGACAACTATCTCCCCGCCATCCAGCTTGCCTCCGCCCGTATCTGGATCCGAAATCAATGAGTCATCGGGTAATTCGGGGCTGCTGATCGGTCGGCTGTCGGCGACACTCCTGGGAGCTGATGCCTGTAAGGAGGGAGCCATGAGCCGATACGCTGGACTGGACCTGTCGATGGAGACGACCGCGATCTGCGTAGTCGACGACGCGGGCAACAAGGTCGCCTCGATGAAGGTGGAGAGCACGCCGGCAGCGATGGCAGAGGCGCTTTCGGATATCGGTTCGGTTGAGCGCGCGGTGATCGAGACCGGGCGGATGGCGGCCGCGATCTGCCTCGGTCTCCGGGAACTCGGCATCGCTGTGGTTTGCGTTGATGCGGTCCAGGCCCACCAGAGCCTGAAGGCGATGAAGGCCAACAAGACCGATCCGAGCGATGCAGCGGGCCTGGCGCAGCTGGCACGGACCGGCTTCACCAAGGAGGTGCACGTCAAGTCGGCCCCGGCGCAGGGCGTGCGATCGGTGATCACGGCCCGTTCGCACCTCGTCGAAGCCCGCGTCCGGCTGGACAACACGATCCGCGGATTGTGCGTGTCGTTCGGCATCAAGGTCGGTCCCGGCCAGGGCAAGGACTTCGTCACCCGCGCCGAGGTGGCGACCGGTGTGCCAGGCCTCGGCGAGGCGATCGCATCGCTTCTCGCTGTGCGCGAACGGCTGGTTCAGCAGATCAGAGAACTCGACCGTGTGCTCATCGCGCTCAGCCGCCGGTCGAGCGCCTGCCAGATCCTCATGAGCATCCCCGGTGTGGGGGTGCAGACCGCAGCAGCCTTCGCCGCCGCGGTCGACGACGCCAGCCGCTTCAAGCGCTCCCGCTCGGTCGGCGCCACCTTCGGCCTGGTGCCTAAACGCCATCAATCCGGCGAGCTGGACTGGGTCGGCCGAATCACCAAGCAAGGTGACGCGATGGTGCGCAAACTTCTCTACGAGGCCGCCAACTCCATCCTTACCCGCAGCCGCCGGACCTTTGATTTAAAGACGTGGGCGCTAAAGATCGCGCGACGACGCGGGCTGAGAAAGGCCCGCGTCGCGCTGGCCCGCCGCCTTGGGGTGATCATGCATGCGATGCTGCGCGACGGCACTTTGTTTGAGGCCTGAGAGGGAGTCGTCTGAGAAGGCCAGAAGGGTGTGGCGTTCGCTGACCCGATGGCGGTGTCCCGAGAGGGGACGCAGGGACGGATGAGTTGCGAACGTAGCGGATGGGCCTGGCCCGCCAGAGCCCGCTTCGAGTCATTGCACCACCCGCCCTTGTGAGACCCCATAGCGCTCGGCGTCCAATACCTCGCGGACCGTCAGTGCGGACAGATCAATGAAACCCTCGACGGCACACCGCAACACCAGAGCGAATTACAGATCCATCGCCTAGACTATCGGGTCGACGTCAACTGCGACTGATGCGCGTGAACCTCGCGTCCTTCGGGAGCCCAAGGAGCGCGATGAATGTCCAATGGTCCACAGGTTATGCGATCGGTTCTTCGTAGATGTCAGTCGAACCTCCACAGGCCCACCCCGGTGCTCACCGTCGCCTTTGCGCTCGCTCTGACGCTCATCGCCGGCGGCGGAAGCGCCGTATCCAGCGATCTATAGGTACGGGGACGGCGCACTTTTACCCTCCATCGCCAAAAAGCTGAACGACCCCAGCGCGGTCGTCCTGGTAGTTCGGTCAGCCCACGCAAGCTTCGACTTCTCGTGGGTCTACATTACCACACCGGATGAGCTCATGCTCATCTATCCGTTCGTGCCGATGTCGGAGGCGATCAACAACAACCCGCCCCCCAAGCAGATCTACTATACAGTAGCGGACACGGCCGAGCGCAGTGTTGCGTGGACAGAACCATATTTCGACCGGGTCGGTGCGGGGATGATGGTGACGGCCTCCTCGCCGGTTTACGACCGCGACGACTTTCTGGGCGTCGCTTCGCGCGACATCACGTTGAAGGAGCTGTCTCGCTCTGTCTTGTCGGAGCCTGCCGGGTCCGCCGGTGCGACAGCACTCCTTCTTGATCGCCGCGGTCTTACCGTCAGCGCGTCCAGCGAGGTGATGGAGAAGGAGATCGACGACGTCAACCAGGAAGCCGGCGAGGCGGTGCTTTTCTACCGCTCGCAAGAGGGTCTTGCAGCGCTTGGTGCGGGGGTTGGCCGGAGCTCCAGTTATGGATTTGCGAACGGCATGGCGGAACGGCTGATTGAAACCGCGGCGAACACATCGGATAATACTCTTCGCTTTTCGCTCGATGGGCGCGAGGTGACTGTGACGAAGCTGACCATGACGGGTTGGTTTCTCGTTCTGTCACGCGCGGTTTAATAATTGGGGACGCCGACCCTCCAATGTGATGCCGCTCGCAGACCGATCGCACCTCGACCGCGGCGTGGCGCGTTGGTAGCCTGACGATGTTTGGCCAGTCACGGGCGCCCCAGCGAAGTACACTTCCTCGAGCAGCCGCGGACCGGCCGGTTAGCAGCATAACCGCATGGGTCGGTCACTCGCCGCGAAAAACCTGGATTGGAAGGACCCCGCAATGAAGCCTGCGCTTCTCACCCTTGCCGTTGCCGTGGTCACGCTTGCCCCGCCAACGGCCTTTGCGGCCTGCGCGCCGTTCGTCGCCCAAGCGCCCTATGACCTGCGCGACGCCGTCCTTGCCGACCAGGGCGATCCGGGCCCAGACGCCGGGGACCTGACGACCGGAAGGCGTGGAATGATCGATGCCGACGGCAATCCCATCGGCCATATGCACTGGATCAGCGAGATGGTGACGGTGGATGATGACGGCGTTCCGACCGCACTCGACGCGCGTAACATCATGGTCCTCGACGACGGCGTCCTGTTCGCCATCGGGGGTGTCGGCTACGGGTCGGCACTTTCCAACTACGCTGAGCAGTCGGGATTTGCGCCCTCGGCCAAGAGCGTTCTGACGATCGTGAGCGGTGTCGGAGCCTATGCCGGCGCGAAGGGCACCATCGAGATCAAAGGTGACGGCAACGACATCGTCTACACCGTGGATGTGACCTGCGGCTGAACCTCCGGCGCGCCCGGCCAGATCCCGGGCCGAAAGCGCGCCGCTGCTCGACCGCCCGGCACCAACAGGACCTGCCCGCAAGAAAACCTGTCGGCGGGTACGCCGCCGCGACTAGTCGGCGGCGGTTTCCTGATAGAGCCGTTGCAGCCAACGCTCGCCCTCTTTCACCCACACCTCGGTGATGGCGACACGTTTGGGCATCGGCTTGTCTTGGAAGGTCCCGTCGTAGGTGCTCTCGTAGGTAATGAGAGCGACGGTTTCGGAGAGAACATCGACCTGAGGCTCGGTGACGATCCGATAGGTGAAATCGAATTCGGAGAGCGTTCTGAGCTGCTCCTCCGTCGAGACGAACGTTCCGTAGTATGGGGTGACCGCTTGATGGTCAGCGGTGAACATCGATCTGATTTTGGCTGGGTCATCGTCCCTGAAAGCGTTCTGAAGTGCGAGCTGTGCCTGGTTGAGAGATTGCGCAAGGCGATTTTCGTCAGCTGATATGGAGGTCGGCGCAAACATGGCGCAGACAATCGCGATTGGCATAAGTCGACGAGCGATCATGACGGTTGTGGTCCCTTTCACACTGCAGCTACCGCGCATCCTGTGATGCACTTTGGTTGATATGCGATTACTTCGAACACTCGAAGTATACAACTCCTCTTATCGTTCAGATCTGCACCAGAATAGACTTGCGAACAAGCGGAACCATCGATCATCGTCGGCACAGGAGACGGACCTCGCGATTGCCGACTGCCAGCGTACTGGGACAGCGGTGCCAACCCCGCAGTGGGCAGACAAGTGCACACCGCTTCGCGGCCCGGTTCGATCGAGAGTTGTCGTAGATCCATACGATAAGACGGTTCGGTCGTGACAGCCAACAGAATTGAACCAGGGCACTCTCAAGCGATGTCCCGGAGGGACGTTCTGGTGACAGCGATCGCGTTTGCTGCCCTTACTCTAGGTTCAATCCCGTCGGCCAAGGCTCAGGAAGTTGCACTCGAAAAGTTCGGCGATCTGTCAGAGCGTCTCACCAGGATTCACAGCCTGCGGACCGAAGTTGCCAGGAAACTTCTCGAAGCCGTTCTTGCGTCATCTGCACAGGCGGATCTTCGGAAGCCCGCGGCTGGCACTGAACTGCCCCTACGAGGTGGTCCAGTAGCGATGTTGGTGAAGGGTTGGTCTTTGCACCAGAGGCAGGCTGCCGGAGCCGGCCGGGCGGGTGGCAGGAACACCGTTGTCTCGGGAGCCGGCGCCTGGTAGCCGGTTGAGCTGTGCGGGCGCATGCCGTTAAAGAGGCGATGCTAGAGCAGTTTGAACCATTGTAGAGTCGGTAACGGCTCGCCAATTCCATTGTGATTCGGTCTTGCGAAGTTGATTCGCGAGGTGGGTCATGGGGCGAGCGTTGGGGCTGGATCTGCGGGTCCGGGTGGTGGAGGCGATCGATGCGGGGTTGTCTCACCGCGAAGCGGCACAGCGGTTTGCGATCGGTATTGCCACGGCGGGCGCGTGGCATCGGCTGTGGCGGCGCAGCGGCAGCGTGGAGCCGGCGCGCCAGGGTCATCCGGTTCGCTCCAAGCTCGACCCCCATAAGGGCTTTATCCTTGGTCTCGTCGAGGCCGCGCCCGACATCACGCTGGCCGAAATCGCCGCACGGCTCGGGGCCGAAAAGGGCGTGACGGTCTGCCCCTCGACGGTGTGGCACTTCTTTGCCAAGCGCGGCATCACACTGAAAAAAAGACCGCGCACGCGGCAGAACAGGATCGTCCCGACGTCGCCGAGCGCCGGCGCGCCTGGTTCGAGGGGCAGCCCGATCTCGATCCCGACCGGCTGATCTTCATCGACGAGACCGGTTTATCGACCAAGATGGCGCGGCTGCGAGGCCGGGCGCCGCGGGGCGAGCGCTGCCGCGCACCGGTCCCGCACGGCCATTGGAAGAGCACCACCTTCACGGCGGGGCTGCGCCGCGACGGCCTCGTGGCACCATGGCTGTTGGACGGGGCGATGGACGGTGAGGCCTTCTCCACCTACGTCACACGCGTTTTGGCGCCTGAGCTCACTCCCGGCGACACCGTCGTGATGGATAACCTGCCGGCGCACAAGGTCGCCACCGTGCGTGAGGCAATCGAAGCCGCCGGGGCTCACCTCCTCTACCTCCCGCCATATTCGCCTGATTTCAACCCGATCGAGCACGTCTTCGCAAAGCTCAAGGCCCTGCTGCGCAAGGCCGCGTGCCGCACAATCCCAGACCTATGGGATGCCGTGGCCGACGTCATCAAACCTCTCACGCCGGACGAGTGCCGCAATCTGTTCACCGCAGCCGGATACGACTGCGATTAGATTGAAAATGCTTGTCTCATGATGTTTCCGCCTTTTCCGGTCAGGGAAGAGGCGCTGCAGAGGAAGGTACCAGCTCCCCTGCAGCGGCGAGGGACGGACCGATAAAATGCTGGCCGTAATGGGCCGAGCTAGAGTTTGATCGCCCTCGTCTTCAGCCAAGGCCTGAACGGATACGTGGCGCCAGGCGCCGCATGACAAGCAGAGGCGGACTGAAGATGACCCATTTCGTTGTCGGCGTCGATGTCTCTAAGGATTGGCTCGATGCTCACCGCCGATCTGATGGCGCGGACCGCCGCTTCCCCAACACCAAACAGGGACGGCAAAATCTCATCCGGTGGGCCGGTGGCGCCCATGTCGCCTTCGAGCCGAGCGGCCCTTATCACCGAGCCCTGGAACGGCACCTCGCCGCGGCCGGGATCAGCGCGGTGAAGATCAACCCGCTCCAAGTCAGGCGGTTCGCCGAGGCGGTCGGGACGCGCGCCAAGACCGATGCCGTCGATGCACGCCTCATTGCGGCCATGGCCGTGCAGCTCGATCTGCCCGCGACGCCGCCGCTTGACCAAACCATTCGCGATCTCAAAGCGTTGCAGATCGCCCGGCAGGGCCTCGTCAAGGACAGGACTGCTGCGAAAAACCGAGCTCAGAGCCACGAGTGCGTCTTCCTGAAGCGCCAGACCGCGGCGCGTCTTCGCCATGTGGAGGCCCAGCTCGCTGCCCTTGATGGCGAGATCGCCGCACTCATCGCCTGCGACCAGCATCTTGCCCACCGCTGCGATATCCTCGTCAGCATTCCAGGCGTCTCGGCGGTTACGGCCGCCGCGCTTCTCGCCGAGGCGCCCGAGCTTGGCTCCATCGAGGGAAAGGCCGCCGCCAGCCTCGCCGGGCTCGCGCCCATCACACGGCAGTCGGGCAAATGGAACGGTCGTGCGATGATCCGCGGTGGGCGGGCAAACTTACGCCACGCCCTTTACATGCCCGCCCTCGTCGCGGCCCGCTTCAACCCCGACCTAAAGGATGTCTACGACCGGCTCATCGGCGCGGGCAAGCCGCCCAAGGTGGCGCTAACCGCGCTGATGAGGAAGCTTCTCATCCTTGCCAACGCCCTTCTGCGCGACAACCGGCCCTGGGACGAAAAGCTCGCTTGACCAACACGGATACTCTAGCTCTCGATCACCGCGCGGGCTTCGCGGAGCGTGTAGAAGATCTCGCCGTCGAGGAGTTCATCGCGCATTCGGGCGTTGAAGCCCTCGATAGTGCCATTTTCCCATGGGCTTCCCGGGGGGCGATGTATGCGGTGTGGCGCCCACCCGATGGATCCGCTCCCGGACCGCTTTGGCGACGAATTCGGGCAGTTATCGGAGCGAAGATGGCTCGGCACGCCGCGCAGGACGAACAGGTCTGACAGGACATCGATCACGTCAGCGCTCTTCAGTCGGCGGTCAACTCGGATCGCGAGACACGCGTGGGTGAACGCGTCGACCACATTCAGCATGCGATACGTCCGCCCGTCATGGGTGCGATCCTCCATAAAATCATACGACCACCCATGGTTCGGCCGCTCTGCCCGCAGCCGCGCACACGACCCATCATTCAGCCACAGCCGACCCTGCTTGGGTTGCCCTGCTGGCACCTTGAGCCCTTCACGTCGCCAGACCGCCCCACGTGGCTGTCGTTCACCAACCAACCGGCCCGGCGCAGCAACGCGGCGATCCGGCGGTTGCCGTAGCGTCCGTACTGGCGTGCCAGCTGGATGGAGTCTTCGGTGAGCAGCGCCTCGTCCTCTCGGCCTTGAGGAGTCTTGCGCTGCGTAGAGCGATGCTGCCCGAGCACACGGCACACGCGCTGCTCGGGCGGATCCAGAACGCTGCGGACGTCAGCACGCACGCCCGCCAACGCGAAGGGCTCAGAAGTTGTGCTGCGCAGCCGGCAAGCCGGCGCCCTTGGGCGCCTCCTGCAGGATCATCTTGTCCAGGATGAGGTCCAATACCGCCCGTCGCAGCCGCGCGTTCTCTTGCTCCAGAGGCTTGATCCGACGAATCTGAACGCTCTTCAGGCCGCCGCATTCCTTACGCCATCGAGAGTACGTCACCTCGGTCACGCCGATCTGACGGATCGCATCGGCCACCGGCATATCCTGTGCTGTCAGCACATCCACCTGTCGCAACTTCGACCATCTCTTCAGCTTTGTGCCTCTTCCTCGGCATCGCAGTTCTCCTCGTCAAGCGCCTCAGAGCCATACCTCAGGATGGACCACTTCAGTGGGGGACGCTCATGGGGAGATGACCCTCAGCCACGACGCCGAGTTACTCACCTGGACAAGCCCGGCAGGCCCACTGACGTACTACCATCGCATCAGCGACTGACCGAGGCAGCCCGCGGCGATTAAAGGACAGAGCGAGCTGCGGCTTGCAGTGCGGCAGCCACTACCCAGACTTGCCGGCAAACTTTGAGATCATCAGACCGGCGACGATCAGGACGGCGCCGGCGATCATCGCGGGCGTGATGAGTTCGCCGAGGAACAGAGCCGCGTTAATGAAGGTAAAGATGATGGACAGGGTGAAGAAGAGGGCGGATGTGATTGTCGAGACCTTAGCGGCTGCTTCGTACCAGGCGAAGTAGGCGACTGCAGTCGGGAAGATACCCAGAAGCAGCAGGAGGACCCCGTCGAGAAGCGTTACCGCCTCGATCGTGTCGCTTTGAAAAAGCGCGAATGGCGTGAGCACCACCGCCGACACAATGAAGACGCGGTAGAGGAACGAGATGCGCTCCAACGTACCGTTCGTCGAAGCGAGTGCCTGATTGCTTCCGACGATGAAGATCGCCCAAGTGACGCCAGCGAGAAGCTCGATCGCATCGCCTTTGAGACCGTCGCCGCCCAAAACCAGATCGTGTTGAATGGTCAAGAAGACACCTGCGATGGCGACCATCGTCGCCATCAGCTCGCCTGTGGTGCGCCGCTGGCCGACCAGGAACAACAGCACGAGGACGAAGAACGGCGCCGTGTTCTCCAGCATCATGGCATTTGACGCGCTGGTGAATTCCAGGCCCCAATGGAAGAAAATGTAGTTGGTGGCCGCACCAAAGCTGGTGAGGAGAAATGCACGATCGGTGAAGTCGAACGCGATCCGATGCTTGCCGATTTTCAAAATGACATAAAGCGCAGCGGCGGCGATATAAAGACGAAGCACAGCGATGGTCATGCCGTGGAGGTCGCTCGTGAGGGCGCGCACGATGACGCTGTGCGTGCCCCAGCAAAACGCTGCCAGTAGGCCGAATACCCATGCACGAAGGGTGGATGCCATGGCCGGTTCCTGATCCTTCGGGTTTAAGGCGCCGTATCGCCGTCTCTGGCTATCGCACACGCCATCGCTGAGCAACAGAGCGGCGAAGCCTTCCGCCAGCTTCCTGTTGAACGGGCCAGCGGCCGCATTCGGTCGCGTCACTTACGGTGGATCACCACGTCATGCGCCTGGCGTCGGCGCGGCCCGAAACTTGCAATCGAGGGCTGCAGAAGGAACGCTGACGGCAACTGCCAACGGAGACGTGCCATGCGCTTCACGCCATGCTTGTTCGCGCTATCGTTGATTCCGGTCGTGAGCGCCAACGCGATCGCCCAGGACGCGCTCAGCGACCCGGGCATTTTGGCAGTGCATGATCGCCTGCTGACCATCGACAGCCATATCGACATCGGGACGGGTTACGGCACGAGCCGGCTCGACCCCGGCGTCATCAACACCGCGCAGGTCGATTTGCCGTCGATGCTGATCGGCGGTCTCGATGCCGGCTTCTTCGTCGTCTACACCCCCCAAGGCGAACTGACCGAGGAGGGCTACGAAGCCGCGTTCGACGCGGCCGAAGAGGGCTATCGCGGCATCGTCAGAATGCTGCGGGCGAACCGCGACAAGATCGGCCTCGCCACCTCTGCCGACGAGGTGGAAGCCCTCGTCGAAGACGAAAAGCTCGTCGCCCTCATCGCGATCGAGAACAGCTATCCCCTCGGTGCGACCGCCGAGGAGGTGGCCGAGCGGGTGGCGAGATGGGCCGACCGCGGTGCGCGCTACGCCTCCATCACCCACTTCGGACACAACCAGTTCGGCGGCTCCTCCAACCCGTCGAGCGCCAGGAACGATGGCGAGGACCCTGGCCTCACCGACCTCGGCCGCGCGCTGATCGCCGCCCTCAACGACCACGGTGTCATGGTCGACGTCAGCCACGTCGGCGAAAGGACTGTTGCCGACGCCATTGCGGCCTCGCGCGCGCCAGTCATCGCGTCGCACTCGACGGCGGCGGGCGTGCACGAGAATTTGCGAGGGCTCACCGATGACCAGCTTCGGGCGATCCGTGACAGTGGCGGCGTGGCGCAGATCACGGCCTACCGCTCCTACCTTGCCGACGTCGACCCGCAGATCACCGCGGCCACCAGCATTTTGCGAGACCGCCTCGGCCTCAATTCGGGCGCCGACTTCCGTGCCGCCTCGCCCGAGACGCTCGATGCGTACCGGCGCGAGCGCAGCCGTATCCGCGCTAAGTTCGAGGACGTGACGCTCGACCGGTTCCTGGAACACGTCGAGCACGCCATAGAAGTCGCAGGCATCGACCACGTGGGCCTGTCGGGCGACTTCGACGGCGGCGGCGGCGTAAAGGGCTGGGACAACGTGGCCGATTCCCCCAACGTCACCGCGGCGCTGCTGGAGCGCGGCTATTCGGAAGCCGACATTGCAAAAGTCTGGGGTGGTAACCTGTTGCGCGTCATGCGCGATGTGGAGGCGGCGGCGCGCCCGGACCCTTGACATTATTTGGACGACTATAGAGCGGATAACGATGTCCAGACCACTCAATTGCGCCTAGCAAAGCGCTTCGCCGACGCTGCCCGGCATGGACATTCTGATGGGGGAGTCCGATGACAGAGACTGCGGCAACGGCTGGGGCGCGCCGGGCACCGCCGACACAAGTCGCCGCGGCGGGCGCTGCGGGCAACGTCATGGAGTGGTTCGATTTTGCGATCTACGGCTATATGGCGCCGTTCCTGTCGCAGATCTTCTTTCCCTCCGACGATCCTCTCGCCTCGCTGCTCGCCGTCTACGGCGCCTTTGCGGCAGGCTACCTCGCACGGCCCATCGGCGGGATGGTCTTCGGCCATCTGGGGGATACGCTGGGGCGCAAGTTCGTCATGATCGCCTCCGTCACGGTCATGGGGCTTTGCACGGTCGCCATCGGGCTCCTGCCCACCTACGAGCAGATCGGGCCACTGGCCGCCGTCATCCTCGTCGTCTTGCGCGTCATGCAGGGCCTTTCGGTGGGCGGCGAATATACCGGCTCGACCGTCTTCGTGGCCGAGCAGGCGCCGCAGAAAAGCCGCGGGCTCCTCACCAGTTTCGTCGTCGTCGGGGCGATCGGCGGCTTCCTGCTCGGCTCGGCCTTCGCGGCGCTGCTCACCAACATCTACTCGGACGACGAAATGTCCGACTTCATCTGGCGCATCCCCTTCCTGGCGGGCGCGCTCATCATGGTCGTCGGCATGCTGATTCGGCGAACGTTGGAGGAGGTGGACCCGCCGGCAAGCGAGGTGGACCTGGGCCCGTCGCCGGTGCTTTATGCATTCCGGCATCACTGGCGCGATATCGTAAGGGTTGCGACGCTCGCTATGGGCGCTAATGCCGGATTTTACATCCTGTTCGTCTTCGCGATCTCCTACCTCACCGACCGCATGCACATCTCCACGGCGAACGCCATGGACATCAACACCTTGTGCATGGTGCTGCTTGCCATCATCCCGATCCTGTCCGCAGCGTTGTCGGACCGCGTCGGCCGCAAACCGGTGCTCCTCGCCGCGACGGTCCTCCTCGTCGCGGGCGCCTATCCACTGTGGACGCTGATGCACCACCAAGACCTTACCCTGATCCTGCTCGGGCAGCTCGGCTTCGCGCTGATCGTCGGCATCATCTTCGGTGTCAATCCAGTGACGATGGCCGAATCGGTGCCGCAGCACGTGCGCGTCAGCGTCATGTCGGTGGGCTACAACCTGCCGCTGGCCATCTTCGGCGGCACAGCGCCGGCCGTGTCCACCTACTTGATCGAGCGCACCGGCGACGACTTTGCGCCAGTCTACTATCTGATGGCGCTTTCCACGATCACGCTGATCGCCGTCGTAACCCTGCCCGAAACCTACCGCCGCTCGATGCACAGAAGGATCAGGTCGAACGGGGGCGCGCAGTCAGGATGATGACCCGCGACTTCCCGCGCAACGGAAAGCGGCACGATGAGGTCATAGCCACAATCACGAGCCTCTCTCCGAGCGACCCGCTGACGCATCGCCCGGGGGTCAGAACTGCCTCGACAACGCGCCAATGGAGAGCTTCTTCCACACCCTCGAGGTCGAGCGCATCCACCACCAGTTCTATCCGACCCGCGACGCAGCACGCGCAACCTGTTCGGCTAGATCGAAGGCTGCTACGATCGCCTCCACTCCGGTATCGGCTACCGGTCACCAGCCGAGGCAGAGCGAATGGTCGCATAACCCCGTCCACTTTTTCGGGCAGGATCATGATCTGGATCGGTCATGGGTGTTTCGGTCGTTTGTCGACGCCACTGCGGGGCATCGTGTGGGGAGACTTCGGCTTATGCAGACTGCTCTGATTTCTGCGCTCTTCTTCATCGCATGCGGCAGCCTCGCGGCCGCCCAAACCCCGCCTGGCGGGCCCACCTGTGGTGAGTTCGAGCTGCGCCTCGTGGGAACCCAAGTCGAGATCATCGACGTGAATGACAAGGGCCTTAGCATCGGGGACCGACGGATCGGAAGCGCCGAGCTGCAGGATGCGGACGGCGCAGTCCTGGGTCAGGGCTATTTCGAGGCGAGTGTGGTTGCCGCGCACGGGGGCGGACACAGGCTGATCGGCGACGCGCACAACGTGTTTGACAACGGGACTTTGCACTACGTGATCGTCTACGACTTGCCCGATGCGTCCCAGGCGGCGATCCCGTCGGATCTTGCAGCGTTCGAATACCACGTCACCGGCGGCACAGGTGCGTTCGCCGGCGCGAGCGGTACGGTTCGTGTGTCGAGCGACGCCGGCGGCAATCGGATCGCGCACTATGCGATCGACTGCCCCAGTTAGGGGGACGAGCCATAAAGCTCATGGGTCCGGTCAAGGATTGCGTCGCGAAGTTCGATGATGGCGGCGCCATCCTCTTTCACTCGAAACTGGCCGTTTCCGCCAATCGTCGCGACCGCCAATGCGCCGAACATGAACTCCAGGCCTGACCGATTGACGGGGCAGAGCATCATACCGCCATCTCCGGGGATCTCGACGGTGCCGGCGCGCGAGTCGTTGCTCGCTTGTCCCAACGCAACGACCCCCGCCGATGCAAAACCGATCCCGTCGATTGCGACGGCGATCGGAATTTGCGTACCGGCCGTCGTTTTCGCCTGATAGTGCAGGAAGTACGTGGCTTTTGCTCTGTGCCGCGTTGATCGTGACGTGCCTAAAATTCGATGATGTCAGCTGCAACCAATGGATAGTCGAGCTGGTGATCGACGAAGGTGAGCGTCACGGCGAGACCGGCCTCGTCAATGTCGGCAATACATTCGACTGAGACTTCCCTCAGCGCGCGATAAGACGCCGACTGCAGTTCACGGTCCACCACCGTCTTGTTCCACTGGCCGACCTGAGCCGACGCCGTGAACGGTCGCACCATACACTTCGGCGCCGAACGCCGTCATTGGTCTTGGACTACAACGAGCAGCAGCCCGAAACGGGGCCGGTGCTCGCGCTTTGGGCGGTTGTCTGACGGCTTGGCCACACAGGCGACCAAGCCCATCACCGTAAAGGCCCCGGCCAGCGCAATGGCGAGCCGGAGATGGTCAGCGTCATAGACCCTTCTGTGATGACGTGGTCAGGTCTTGGGCCATCGATCAGTGCGTGCGCGTAAAGAACGTCGTTGCGGTGGCCTGCCGGCAGCATGATGCGCAGTGCCAACCCGAGCGCGTCTGCTGCCAGATGGAGCGTCGATGTCAGGCCGCGCCACCAGAATCCGACCGCGTCATCCAAACGCCGGGGTTGATGAAGCTGAGATTGTCGCCCCTTGGGCCGCGCTTGCCGCGGCGCTCGCCACCGATCAACGGCTCGATACGCGCCCAACGGTCGTCCGACAGCTCTTCGCAAAGTATCGCCACTCTTCTCAAAGAGCCGCTTTGAAACGCCCCTGCAATCTACCGTGGATCCCCAAATTGCCAAAAAGCGATCACTGTTGAGGGGCTCTCATCCGGGTCTGTGAGAACCCAGGATGCTTTGCGTCCGCTTGGCCTGTCTAGCGGCTTTGGTCTGCATGAACGTTCGCAGAGCTGCCTATGAGATCTGGCTGCCGATTTGGCCACGCATTCTGGACGTGGTGGAGGCTGTGCCATAGACTTTAGACGGCAAAGACTATGAGCGAAGAGAGTTGGGTAAGATGAGGCAAACAGCGTTTGGGCCGCTCAGCGTGCTCGCAGCAGCAGCTTTTGCTTGGGTGGGCGGGGCAGAGGCCGCAGATCTGGCACCGAAAGCGCCCGGCGTCGCTTATACGTTCGGCGCGGTCGATCGAGGCAATGTCACCGTTTTATCGGGGGCAACCTTCGAAATCCGTTCCGACGGCTGCTGGACGAACAGGTTTTCGGCGGAGAACCGCGCCGGCAAGCCTATTTCGCTGACGATTTACATCACGTGGCGCCCTGTTTCCGGTGTTGGCGCCACGACGATCGAGGCTTTCGACGACCGCGCCGTTGCGCCCGGGCGGAGCGGACCGAACCGGACACGAGGCTGTAGCCCGCGCCTTGCGGAGCACTATGCGGCCCTGACCGTAGCCGGCGTATCGAGGACCATAGAGGTCGACGACTGAGGCCCCTGAGATGACGTTCACGTGCCACCACCGGATCGGTGGTGCTGTCATCGCAAATACCAGTGCTACCGTGTTGAAGGTCCAGCACAGCTCGGAGACACTTTATTCAATATTTGATTTGACATGAAAGACCGTGTTACATGAAAAGAAAATCCGACGTGTCAAGCTCACCTACATCAATCCCCAACAAGATAATCGAGGCTGAGGCTGCGATAATCTTTGTGCCATCTTCGACTTCGCGGAACGTCAGATCAGAGAAGGCCAAATTGCCACCGCGGAATACCACCTTGTCTTCGCCGGGTTGAAAGCTGCGGACAAAGTCACCCGTCTCGTCCTGGTCGACGACGAAGTGATCGGCGCCTTTCCCTCCCGACAAATCGTCTGCACCTCGCCCGCCGAAAATCCAATCGTCGCCGAGACCGCCATTGAGGCGATCTCGTCCGGAGCCTCCTTCCAGGTGATCGTCATCGGGTCCGCCGTAGAGGGTGTCTGTTCCGGGACCACCGAACAGGCTGTCGTGCCCGATCCGACCATCGACTGCATCGTCCCCGGGACCGGCGTCGATGGTGTCGGCACCGGCGTTGCCTATGAGAGAGTCGCTCCCCTTGTTGCCGAACATCGCATCGGATCCGCCGCCGCCTTCGACGAAGTCCGCGCCACTGCCGCCTATCAAGGAGTCGTCGCCGCCACCGCCATGGAGGCTGTCGCTGTCGTTTTGGCCGCGAAGGGTGTCAGATCCCTTCCCACCGACGGCAACATCGTCACCATCGGCCAAGGCAACGACCTCTGCGTCGGGGTCGCCAAAGAAGAAGTCTTCAAAGTCGGAGAAATCTTCGTCGTCTTCGTCATCATCGTTGCTGTCGGGCTCGTCATCGGGTTCGCGATACTCATAAATATCCTCGCCAAGTTCGGCAAAGGTGGCCTCTTAGAGCGTGCCGACCCCAACACCGTCAACCCTTGCAATGACGATCCCACGATTAAGAATCAGGGTGTCGTCGGCTTTTGCGCGGAATTCCAAGTTTTCGCGCAAGAGACTGCCTGCAAGCCCGAAATTATCTTCTCCGGGTGTGTAATCGACGACCAGGATACCCAGTGGGGTGCCGTCATTTCTACTGCCCCACGCAGAGCGATACTCCAACACGAACGTATCGTTGCCCGACCCTCCCTCCAACGTGTCACGATCGAAATCGGTCCGCCATGTGCGGTCGCCGCCGATCAGGATGTCGTGCCCTTGGCCACCATTGATGTGGTCCGCTTCGATGCCGCCGACCAAAGTATCCTGACCCCGACCACCCCAAATGGTATCCGACCCGTTGCCCCCCAAAATTTCATCGTTGCCGGCAAGTCCGTCAAAGATGTCATCGCCTGAACTTCCGGTGAGACCGTTGCCGACGTCGTTCCCCACCAGGTGATCGGAACCCTTGCCACCCGAGGCATTCTCAATGACGACGCCCTTCGCGATGGTATAGCCGCCGTAGATCCCGAAGACGGCAGACACGTAACCACCGCCGTTGGGCTCGTATTCGATGGAGGCCGGGCGCAGATCAATGGCAACAGACTTGGACGAGAACAATTCTGCAGCGATCGTGTCAACGCCGCCTGCATCCCAGATCGCCCTGTAGCCGGTTTGGCTGCGCGAAGAGTTGGTGTCAATCAGCGTGTAAGTATTGTCACCGGTCGCATGCTCCAGATTGGCGCCGTACTTTCGCTGCAGAACCGCGATGTCGAGCGCCATCGGGCCTTTGGGGTAACCGAAGTCATCCGTGCCGATCCAGCCATCTGGTCTTTTCGGCCAACCGTAGTTGTAGCTCATGACAGTATTGATGCCCTGGTTCAACTCGTATGCACCCGTTGAGAACTGGCCGTCCACGCCGCGCATGGCCGGTGAGTCGGCAACCTTGTCATGGGGATGGGCAAGGCCGAAGCCGTGGCCGATCTCGTGGACGACGACATTGAAGTCGAGCGTTCCCGGCACGAGGGCGCGCCCCTCGTCAAGATGAAGCTCTTGCACGGAAAAAAGGCCCAAACCCGGGTTGGGAAACACCCCCCCTGGGGGGATCATCGATGAGCCGTTTGTGCCCGATTTCACGAACTTCAAATCGGCGTCGTCATAGTCTTGCTGTTCGATTTGGAAGCCGATGACGTCGGCATAGCCGTTGAGAGCTTCAAGGATGCGCGTGATCTCTTTATCAGTCCACGCAACGGCATGCAGTCGATTCTTGTCCTCGTCCGGCACGTCAAAACTGACCGTGAGGGTTTTGTCCGAGATTATTCGTTCAATTCTTACGTCGCTGCCGAAGTCGAGTGCAGAAAGGGGCGAGTCATTGCGTCGATTGTCATCCATCGCTGCCGCGTATCAGCCACCGCCGGTAGGGTCAACGCGGCAAACACCTGCGGCGGGTCTGTAAACGCATCGGCCTTTCGTGAACAGAATGTTGCCGGCCGAAACCACCGATGAGGCGAGGCCACCGAATGCTGCTCTCCTCATGGGTGGGGGATTCCAGTGTTGCTTTCGGGGTTCACTCGTCGGCACTGGTGGCACGGGATGCAATCCGCGGCGTCTATGCCTGCGCGCCTCTCAAGCGCGGCTGGGCAGAGACCAACCGAACCGCGCTCCAATATGGGAGATCTTTGACTACTCCCAGACGAGCTTCACGGGCGCCCGACGAAGGCCGACCAAATCCCTCAGGCACAAAAAAAGCCACCGGCCGATGGGGCCGGTGGTTCGTGTGTGGGTCAGGCTTAGACGAGATCAGCCGAAGAGGATGTTGATGTCGGCGTTGAAGTTCGCCGCAGCGTTCTCCACCAGGATCTGGCCGGCCCCTGTAGCGGCTGTGATCAATACGTCGTCACCGATGTCAATCACACTCACCTGATCCTCAGTGAGGTCACTGAGCAAGATGAGGTCGAAGCCCGTCTCGAAGTCGGTGATGATGTCGGTGCCGAACTCGTCCGAAAAGACGAAGAAGTCGGTGGCAAAGTCAGGAGTCGGTGTGCTGGTGATGTTGCCCGACAACAGATCGTCGCCTTCCCCGCCGACAATGAAGTCGGATGTGGCACCGCCTTCAAGGGTGTCGTTGCCGGCCCCGCCGAACAACTCGTCGGTGGCACCCCCGCCGGACAGGCTGTCGTTGCCGTCGTTGCCGAAAATCACGTCGGCACCCTGGCCACCGGTGATCTCGTCACCCGAAGCGCCGCCAGAAAGCGTGTCGCTGCCCACGCCACCGTCAATGGTGTCGGCGCCCTTGCCGCCGTTCACGATGTCGTCGCCTGCACCACCGCTCATCTCGTCGCGGCCCACGCCACCGCCCATGACGTCGCTGCCGCCACCACCGTCCATGGTGTCGGCACCGTCACCGCCGATCATGTCGTCCTTGCCGCCATCACCGTTCATGACGTCTGCGGCGCGGCCGCCAGACATCTCGTCGGCACCGGCGCCGCCATTCATCGTGTCAGCGCCATTGCCGCCGATGAGGATGTCATCGTCGCCGCCGCCAGACATCTCGTCGCCGCCGTCGTTGCCTTTGAGGAAGTCATCGCCCTCACCGCCACTCAGCGAGTCCGCACCATCGCCGCCCCGCAGCGTATCGGTGCCTTCTTCACCGTTCAGCGTGTCCTTGCCGCCTTGGCCAACGAGGGAATCGTTGCCGGTCAGGCCATTGAAGGTGTCCGCGCCGTTCCCGCCACGGGCAATGTCGTCAAAGGCGCCGAGGATGTAGGTGTCGTCCTGGTCGCTGCCCAAGTAGCGGTAGCGCAGGGGCACCACCAGAAGGTCGGGGAACGTCACTTCGGGCGAGGTGACCTGGCTGTTGAAGATGTCGAGAGGCGTGGAGAGGTTGATGAACTCCCACGAGTTGTCTGGCTCACCAACCTGCTCGGACTTATAGCCTTTGATTGTGCCTGTGAAGCGGCCGTCGGGCCCGACACCAAAGCCTTCGCCAAACAGTGTGAGGTTGAAGAAAAGCTCGGTTCCCAAGCCACCTTGAAACGCCGGAAGAACCGCTGTGTTTTCGTCAACAACTTGCACGGGGTTCGTCTGAGCGGCCAATCCGCTGACGAAGAAAGGACCAAAGAACGTGTTGTTGATTTTGACGGTGGTGATTTCCGGTTGGATCGGTTGACCGACGGTTTCCTCTGCCACGGCGGCATCCTTTCAAAAGATCAGATTCGAGAGTGTCATGTCTTGGGTAGCGTCATTTTGTCAATGACCGGTTTCATTACATTAAGGGGTTACGAAGGGATCAACGATAGGCATTTCCACCTATGAATGTTGCTTTCTGTCCTCATGGCAGCTGCGCCGGGGGAGGGCGACCAGACGTTGCGCCAGATAGGAACGCGAGCACGTTTGCATCCGCTCAGCTCACCTTAAACTGAGCGGAACGCGCGCACGGGCATCCGGAAAGGGACGAGGTTTTCTCCACCGCCAAAGCACGCTAACCAAGGGTGGCGGTCGCAGGGGCCGTTCTTTAAAGGAAGACACCCATGAGAACGGTTTTGGCGGTGCTGATGTTGGCAGGGGGACTTGGAGTTGCCCATGCCAGCGACATCTGCGACTCAACGACAGCCTGCGCCAACGCGCAAACGACAGTGGACCTTGTCAATTGCGGTTCGCAAGTGGCTGATGCGGCCGATGCGAAGCTGAACGACCTCTGGCCCAAGGTGCTCGGCCTTTATGATGGGTACACCAACGCCGAACAATCAAAGAAAGAGCTGCGTCAGGCCCAGAACGACTGGATCAAATTTCGCGATGCCACCTGCCTTGCTGAGTATAATCTTGCCGACGGCGGCACCATCGGCGGCATTTACTCCGTTGAGTGTACTTGCGAAGTGACCGCCCACAGAATTGCCGATTTTGAACGCATGCTCTCCCTCCAAGAAGAGGGCAACTGAGCTTTAAGCGTCCAAAGCTGCCGCGGTGGGCGCCATGCCACCGATCCGATCGGTGACTGCCAGTGCCGCGCGCCTGATGCGTGCGCCGACCTCTGCCATCCCCTCATCAGGAAAGCGCACCGTCGGGCCCGAGACCGACAGGCCTGCCACCGCCTCGCCAAATGTGTTGAACACAGGGGCCGCCACGCAGCGCATGCCGAGGTAGCGCTCCTCATCATCAAAGGCATAGCCGCGGCTGCGGATCGCCTCCAGCTCTGCAAAAAGGTCGGAAGGCGCGGTGAGAGTCTTGGGCGTGAAGGCGGGCAACCCCTCGCTCTTCAAATGGGCCATCACCTCATGGCGGGGCATTGTGGCAAGGAGGGCCTTGCCGATGCCAGATGCATGGAGGGGGCCGCGGGTGCCTGGGCGGAAGAATGCGCGGATAGGGTTGTGCCCTTCCGCCTGGGCAATGAACACCACAGCGCCCGAGTGGCACAGGCCAAGGTTGGCGGTCTCGCCCAGGTCATCGGCAAGCTGGCGCATCACATCGCGGCTGGCATCCACCACATTGGTGCGCTGGACGAAGGCGCTTCCCACGCGAAAGGTTTCAACGCCGATGGTCCACTCCTGCGTGGTGCTGTCGAACGCCACAAAGTCGTGCTTTTGCAGGGTCGCAAGGATCCTGTGGGCGGTGGAAGCGGGGATGCCTGCCGCAAGGGCAAGGTCTGTCAGCGTGGCGCTGCCAGTCTTTGCCAGCGTGCGTAGCAGGTAAAGGCTGCGGTCAAGGGCCTGAACGGTGCCTTGAGGTGCCTCGTCAGGGCTGTTGCGTGGCCGGCCGCGAGCCCGCCTTTGTCCAACGCTAGTTGCCATACCATCTGCCCCCTTTGCCTGCGAACAGCATTTAAGCCGCACCAAAAATCCGGCAACGAAAAATGCATCTGCCAAAATGGAAAAATAGAAAACACATTAGAATCAACTCTTAGATCCACTCATTATCGAAAATGAAAAAATTTTTCAGAAAAATTGACGCATGGTGGGACGCGCGCTAACTCAATCCGTACTTGGGGAGGCAACGCGATGCGACATGATGATGGGCTGTTTGCAGGACAGAACCCGGTGTTCATTCCCGGCCCCACGAATATGCCCGATCATCTGCGCCACGCCATGGCGGTGCAGACCATCGATCATAGGGCGCCAGACTTTGTTGAGATGCTGGAGCCGCTCCTCAAAGGTCTGAAATCCATCCTGAAGACGGAGCGCGGCAGCGTCGTCCCCTTCGCGGCCTCAGGCACCGCGGGCTGGGAGGCGGCCATCACCAACACCTTGTCGCCGGGCGACAAGGTGCTTGCCGCCCGCCACGGCATGTTCTCCCAGCGCTGGATCGAGCTGTGCCGTCGCCATGGGCTGAATGTTGAGGTGATCGAGCGGCCATGGGGCAGCGGCGCCCCTGCGGACCTCATCGGCGCGCGCCTCAACGACGACGAAGACCATACCATCAAGGCTGTCCTTGTCACCCACAATGAGACGGCAACGGGCGTGCTCAGCGACGTTGGCGCTGTGCGCAAGGCCATGGATGCGGCAGGCCACCCGGCGTTGCTTTACGTGGACGGCGTATCGTCCATCGCATCTATGGATTTTCGCATGGATGAATGGGGCGTCGACCTTGCCGTCACAGGCAGCCAGAAGGGCTTCATGCTGGCAACCGGCTTGGCCATTGTCGGCGTTAGCGGGCGTGCCTTGGCGGCAATGGAGACCGCCCGCTGCCCCCGCGCATACCTGGATATGCGCGACATGATGGCCGCCAACAAGAAGGGCAGCTTTCCTTGCACGCCGCCGCTTCAAATCATGGCAGGGCTAAAGACATCGGTGGACCTTCTTCTGGCCGAGGGGCTCGACAATGTCTTTGCGCGCCACCACCGCATCGCCGAGGGGGTTCGCAGTGCGGTCGCCGCCTGGGGCCTTAAGCTGGTGGCCGAGACGCCCGACCTTTATTCCGACACCGTCACCGCCATCCTGGTGCCAGAAGGGGCGGACGCTGAAGCTCTCACCGACCATGCCTACAGCGCCTATGGCGTCTCCTACGGCGGCGGGTTGGGGGATATGGCCGGCAAGGCCTTCCGCATCGGCCATTTGGGCGCCATGACCGAAACCATGGCACTTTCAGGCATTGCCACCATCGAAATGGCGATGAAGGACCTTAATTACCCCATCGCGCTCGGCTCTGGCGTGGCCGCAGCGCAGGCGTCCTACCGCAAAGGGGCGAAGGGGCCTGCCACCCTTGCGGCCTAACGCGAGGCGCACCGCCCACCAGCGCCGGCAACAAAGCGTGCGCCGCAACCGTCGGCACACATTCAGTCACACCCGCCCCGGCCGGGGCCACAAAGGAAGACGATGATGGATCAATTCGCCCCGGCCCAGCTGCCCACCTACCAGGATGTGCTGGACGCCCATGCGCGTATCGAACCCCACATCCACCGCACCCCCGTCCTCACCTCGTCCACATTCGATGGGATGACGGGCGCCAAGCTCTTCTTCAAGTGCGAAAACTTTCAAAAGGCCGGCGCCTTCAAAGTGCGCGGAGCCTGCAATGCGGTGTTCGGCCTTAGCGAGGTGGATGCGGCGCGCGGCGTTGCCACCCACTCCTCGGGCAACCACGGCCTGTCCCTTGCCTATGCCGCCGGCCGCCGCGGAATCCCTTGCACCGTGGTGATGCCCCGCACCGCCCCCGACGCCAAGAAAGAAGCGGTGAAGGGCTATGGCGGCACGGTGGTGGAGTGCGAGCCCTCAACCTCCTCCCGCGAGGCGGTCTTCGCCGAGGTGGTTGAAAAGACGGGGGCCGACTTCGTCCACCCCTACAACGACCCGCGGGTGATTGCGGGGCAGGGCACCTGTTCGCGCGAATTGATGGAGCAGGTGGCAGAGCTTGACGGCGGTGGCCTCGATGCCGTCATCGCCCCCATCGGTGGCGGCGGCATGGTTTCGGGCACGTGCCTGAACCTTTCCACCGCAGCGCCGGACGTAAAGATTTACGCCGCCGAGCCAGAGCAGGCGGACGATGCCTACCGCTCCTTCAAGGCCGGCCACATCATCGCCGACGATGCGCCCCAGACGGTGGCCGATGGCCTCAAAGTGCCTTTGAAGGAAAACACCTGGCACTTCGTGCAGAACTTCGTGACCGACATCTTCACAGCGTCGGAGCAAGAGATCATCGATGCCATGTACATCACCTGGCAGCGCATGAAGATCGTCATGGAGCCGAGCTGCGCGGTGCCGCTCGCCACCATCTTCAAGAACAAGGACGTTTTCGCGGGCAAACGCGTGGGCGTCATCGTCACCGGCGGCAATGTCGACCTCGACAAGCTGCCCTGGATCAAGACCTAGCGGGAGACAGCAGATGAACGCACCCTTCAACATGAACGATGTGGACGTCGGCTACGACGTTCCCGCCGTGGTCGGCATGGACGAGGCCGACATCCAAACACCGTGCCTTGTGCTCGACATGGATGCCCTTGAGCGCAACGTGCGCAAGATGGGCGACATTGCCAAGCAGATGGGCGTGCGCCACCGCATCCACGGCAAAATGCACAAGTCGGTGGACGTGGCCAAACTCCAGCACGAGCTTGGCGGCGCCGTCGGCGTGTGCTGCCAAAAGGTGTCCGAGGCAGAGGTTTTCGCCCGCGGCGGGATCAAGGACGTTCTGGTCTCCAACCAGGTGCGCGACCCGCAGAAGATCGATCGTCTTGCCCGCATTCCCAATCTTGGCGCGCGCACCATCGTGTGCGTTGACGACATCGACAACGTCAAAGACCTGTCCGAGGCCGCCGAACGCCACGGCACCACCATCGAGTGCCTTGTGGAGATCGACTGTGGGGCGGGTCGCTGCGGCGTCACCACCACCGAAGACGTTGTGGCCATTGCCAAAGCCATCGACGCTGCGCCTGGCCTCAAGTTCTCCGGCATTCAGGCCTACCAGGGCGCCATGCAGCACATGGACAAGTACGAGGACCGTAAGGCCAAGATCGACATTGCAATCGCCATGGTGAGCGACGCCGTCGAGGGTCTGAAGGCCGAAGGCCTTTCCTGCGATATCGTCGGCGGCGGCGGCACGGGCTCCTACTACTTTGAAGGAACCTCGGGCGTTTACAACGAGTTGCAGTGCGGCTCCTACGCCTTCATGGACGCCGACTATGGTCGCATCCTCGACAAGGACGGCAACCGTATCGACGATGGGGAATGGGAAAACGCGCTCTTCCTCCTCACCAGCGTCATGTCCCACGCCAAGGCCGACAAGGCCATTTGCGATGCAGGGCTGAAGGCCCAGTCGGTGGATTCAGGCCTTCCCTTCATCTACGGGCGCGACGACGTTGAGTACGTGAAGTGCTCTGACGAGCATGGCGTCATCGCCGATCCTAAGGGCGTCCTTAAGATCAACGAAAAGCTGCGCCTCGTGCCTGGCCACTGCGACCCCACCTGCAACGTGCACGACTTTTATGTGGGTGTGCGCAACGGCAAGGTGGAGGTGGTCTGGCCCGTCTCCGCCCGCGGCAAAGCGTACTGACGCGCGTTCTTCAAGGAGGGGACCCATGCAAACCACGGTGAATCAGCCCGATGGCGCCGCGAAGGCCGGTGAGGGCATCCTCATCGTGCCGGAAAGCGTGTGCCCTCAACTTGTGGGCCGCGATGACGCCTTCAAGGCCGTGGAGGCTGTCTTTGCCGCCATGGCCAGCGGCGAGGCTCGCAACTTCCCCGTGGTGCGCGAAACCCTCGGCCATGCCGACGCCGTCTATGGCTTCAAGTCCGGCTTCGACAAAGCCGGGCTGGCGCTGGGCTTGAAGTCTGGCGGCTACTGGCCAGGCAATGCCGATCGTGGGCTCACCAACCACCAGTCCACGGTCATGCTGTTTGATGCCGACACGGGGCGCCTCTCCGCCGTCGTGGGCGGCAATTACCTGACGGCGGTGCGCACGGCCGCGGCCTCGTCGGTCTCCATCGCCCACCTTGCGCGCAAGGATGCCAAGGTGTTGGGCATGGTCGGGGCAGGCCACCAGGCCGCCTTCCAGCTCCGCGCCGCCGCCGAACAGCGCAACTTCGAGCGCGTGGTCGCCTGGAATCCGCATCCTGAGATGCTGCCAAAGCTTGCCGCTGTCGCAGAAGACATCGGTTTGCCGTTCCAGGCAGTCGAGGCAGAGGCTGTGGGCGCAGAGGCGGACGTGATCATCACCATCACCTCAGCCTTCGAGCCGTTGTTGATGGCCGACTGGATCAAGCCAGGCACCCACATTGCCACCATGGGGACCGACACCAAGGGTAAGCAGGAGGTGGACCCTGAGCTGATGGCCCGCGCCACAGTCTTCACCGACGAGGTGGAACAGTCCACCTCACTTGGCGAAACCCAGCACGCAGTGGCAAACGGCGTCATCGACGCCGATGCCATCACCCCCATCGGCGATGTCATCAACGGGGCCCACAAAGGGCGCACGTCAGATGATGAGATCACCCTGTTCGACGGGACCGGCGTTGGCCTGCAAGACCTTGCCGTTGCCGCCGTCGCCGCCCGTGTGGCCGAAGCCAAGGGGCTGGCAAGCCGCGTTGCTTTTTAGGGTCGGCCCGTTGTCAGGGCGGATCGTGCTTCAGCCCGCGTACGCCTCTTGCGCCAGGCTCTCCGCCTCAGACTGATGGGTCTGGTGGTCGCAATAGGGGCAGCGGGTGGACGTTGGGAGCGCATTCGACGGCACTTCCTCCACCCAGTGGGGGGGTAGGAAAATCACCTTGCCGTCATCGTCGTAACCCGTGCGCAGGGGGACGATCTCACTCAGTGTCTTCTCGATCGTTCGTGCGTGTTGGTTCATGGCGTGCCGCCCTCCGAGGGCGAGTGTGCGTTTTGGGGAGGATTGGGTTGGCTTCCGGTGAGGAGTGTGAGGAGTTGCGCCTGGTTGCGCGTCCCCGTCTTGCAATAGGCAGATTTCAGGTATTGGCGGATGGTGCCCACCCGCAATTTCAGCCGCGCCGCCACCGTCTTAACGTCGAGGCCATAAAGCATGCCGAGCGCAATCTGCGCTTCGCGTAGGGTAAATCCATAAAGCGCCACAAGGTCTTCGGCCGACCAGGGCGGCGGCTGAAGCGGGCGCAGAACAAGGGTGCCATCGCCTGAGCCGACTTCGCCGCTCGGGAAGGCCTCGGCCACCCAAAGCGGGCCGCCATCGCACGGTTGTAACAAGACGCTTGCCGGATGGCCGGCGGCGACACTGTCGGCCAGCTGACGCACGCGGCGCTTCACCTCAGGCCCTGCCGCCTGAAGATGCATGCCTGCAGGACGAAAAAGGCTGCGTGGCACCGTCCCGTTGGGATTTGAGGGCGAGACTTTGCCTTCGCGCATGTGCATAATCCCCGCCTGGGGCGCCGGCCGGAGCTGTGCAAGGGGATCAGCCGCACCGTTCGCAGGCGTCGGGAGAGCGTTTGACCGGCCAAGGGCCCTGTTGGCCGTATGAGGCATATGCTTAGGGGCCGCATAAGCTTTAAGCGCAATCACCGTCATGACGGGTGCCTCGAATGCTTCTGACGTTGGGTTTGCCGTGTCTCAGCCTTAATTCAGCCCAACGTTAGACCAGCGCTGCGAAAAAAGCGTGATAAATGCGTGAATCTTAGGTGCCAAAGGCTGAAAAAGTTTTGCGAAATCAGTTTAGGATTGAAAGAGTTGCATTCGTGCCGGTGGCAATGCAGCTCCCGGTGGTGGATCTTGGCCACCACACGTCTGCCCAAACTGCCGGGCTCGGAATGGCGCCGCCAATAGGCCGACACCTCGGCCGTCAGTTCGGCAGGCCTTGACCCGCCGGCATGCTCTAAACCACCGCGTCTTCAAGACCAGGATGGACTTTAAGTGCGCCGTCTCCCGACCGTGACGGCTGGCTTGGCAGGAATGGCGGGACCGTCAAGAGTCCGTTCAGGTACGCGATCGGGTCAAAGGTGGCAGGGTTGGTCGACGCCCTCACGCCATCCACCAATTGCCGGGCGGCATGGGGGGCGGCAACGCTGGTCCCATTCAAGGACAATTGGCTGCCGCTGCGCACGCCGGCAACGCGCACCCCTTGGCGGATCAGTGAACGGTCGCTCACCTGGGCAAAGTTGGGGTCGCGCATGCCAGCGCCGGAGGTGCCCGAATAGTCGGCCATCCGCGGCTCATACTCACGCATGACGTAGCCGCCGACGACCACCGTGCCGCGGCCCGTGGCAAGTCCATTGAACGCACCTGACCGCCGCACCACCGATCCTGGCGGCACAGGGTCCACCGCAAGGGGGCGCCCCATATGGTCGAACCGCACATAATCAGGATCGTCGAAGTAGGACTGTTCGCCGAGCCTCCTGTGGCCCAAGGGCGTGTCGTCTCTCTGGATCCACGCCTCAAGCCGCTCGCCAGCGGCAATGGTGGCACTCACCTCAACCGTCCACACACCATTGGGGGCGGCATCCCTGTCCTCAGGCCAAGGCTCTGTGGGGCTGAGGGCGATCAGGATGCGCTTCAGCGTCGGGCCGCGACTTCCCCAAGGCACATCATCGTTCACGCTCACACGGGCAACGATGGATTTGGGCAACACGCCCGCCCCATGTCCGTTGCGCGCAAGCACCTTTGCGCTGCCAAGGGCAATGGTGTGGGGCGTGCCGCCAGGTGTCGTGATCGTAAGGTCGGGCGTGGTGCCGTCCGGCATCCAGATTTCAAGATAGCTGGACGTCGTGTCACCAGGCGGCACGCGCCATGGCATGGTGAGCGTTGTGGGCCCATGGCGAGCCGCCTCTGCAACGGCATGGCCCCTTGAAAGGTTTCTGTTGCCTGAGGGGATCACCACCACACATGCCCTGTCGGTGAGCCTGCGATAGTCGGCCGACATCAAGTCGAACGCGCGGGCGACGAACTGGCCGCCATCGTGCCGTGCCGCCGACACCCCATAGCTGAAATTTACCACCAGTGAGACGGGCTTACCCAGCTGAACGCCGATCGTGCGCGCCCTGTGCATCACATACTCAAGGGCAGACACCACAACGGCGCAGTACTGGTAGCCTGAGGTGTCGCGGGTCACCACCTTCGGGATCTGAACGGTGATGATGCGTGTGTCCACCATGTTCACATGGGCAGGCGCACCGGCGGCAAGATCGAGCACATGGGTGCCGTGGCCGAAGCGCTTGGCAAGGTGGGGCGGGTCATCGCTGGCAAAGTCGATGATGCCGAGCGCAGCAAGGGCTGCTTCATCGTCCTCAGGGTAGGCGGCGATGGCGCGGTCGATGTCGCGGCGCACCCACTCGCGCCCGTAAGGCACAGGGTCGGTGCCATTGTGCGGCGCGTCCTGGATCCAGGCATAGTCAACGCGCGTGCGGATCCTGCCGTCGGTGTGGCGATGGCGGAAGCGGGCGTGGGCCATATTGATGGCATCGTCGATCACCGCCACCACCACCACCTTGTCGGGCGTCAGATCCGTCGGGTCGGACCAGCGCGGCTCTTGATAGGTGTGGCCTCGCGGCGCGACGGATGCATTGCGCAGGGGCGCGGGCATCACCATCGTTTGTGCGGCATCGCAGGCGGTCCTGTAAGCGGAAGCCCCCGGCGCGACGTGGATGACCTCTGTGTTCTTGTTCCAATCCGCATCGGGGCTGGCGGGAAGCGGCACGTAATTGTTCTGAATGGCGAGGAGGTGCTGAAACGCCTCGCGGTGCCGCTCCAGGTAGATGGCGTCGAAGTCGGACCCGTGGCCCAAGATCCACTGGCTGGCAGGGTCGAGATCGCAAGCGCCGTGGACGTCTAGGGGGTCATCATGCCAGCCATAGGGCGAGGTCACGACCACGCCTCCCCGTTCCACTCCTTCAACGCTTTGTCCCACATCCAGGCGAGAGTGTCGGAGCCGTCGGTTTGCGTGAAGGTCACGCAGCCGCCAAGGTCGGTGACGGCGTGCTGGGCACGGGGGTCGGGCGGTGGCGGATTGGGCAGGCCGGCATATTGGCGCCAATCAAAGTCCAGGTTGCCGATCCCGTGGCCGTTGAAGGACTTTCCGTTGATGGTGCCGCCACCTGTCGCACGCGCGATGATGTAGTCGGCGAGCACATAGCCAAGCGCCATCCCGGCAATGCTGTCGGCGGGGAAGTGGACGCCGGCCACCGTGCGGTTCACCGAGATCCTGTTGGCCACCTTCAACAACATCATCTGAAGGTCGGGATAAGGCCGCGGTGCGGACATCAAGGCCCATAGGACGAGGGCCATGGCGAAGGATTGCGAGGCGTGCCCGCTCGGCATGGCCCCATGACCGGGCGTTGCGATCATCGGCTGCATTTGGGCGGTGTACTGGTCCGGCCGCAGGGCTGCCACCTGGTGCTTTAGGCGCATCGCCACCTTCATCACGAAGGAGCGCACCACGAACAGAAGGTCCAGCGTGTGGGGTGTGCGGTCGGTCTGAAGGGAGACGATGTTGCCGAAGAAGTGGAACGGCAAATCCACCTGCGCCAGGATCTCCAACGCCCTGTCGTTGCGCAGATCCGCATAGTTCAGAACAAGCTCGGTCTGCGCATAAAAGTCGGCCGGCTTCGGCCGGGTCAGCGTGTAGATGGCGTGCGCCGGCAGACAGCGCACGCCGCCATGGTTCTGCGGTGCGCTCAGACATGACAACGTGGCGGTCACGTGCTCGTTGCTGCCTGTGCCGACCGAGGTGCCCTCCACATCGATGCGGCCCAGCAGGTCCGCCTCCACAATGTGGGCGCGCACCACTCGGGACCAGTAGTCCATCAATTTGGGGTCCGCCCCGGGCAGCGCGTCGATGGGGTTGGCCGAGCCTGGCGTGCCGACAATCCCGTCGCGGGAGAGCATCAACGCCGAGGCAAAACCGACGCTGTAGGTTTCGCCACTGGCCTCGGCCCCTGAAGCTCCCGAAGCGCCTGAGGCTCCCGATGCGCCCGACGCCCCTGATGCACCCGACGCGCCCGATGCTCCAGACGCTCCCGATGCCCCTGACGCTCCCGACAAAGCCAGCATGAAATCACCTCGAAAAAGCAGGTTGGTTTAATCTGTTGGAACGCCAGCATGCTTTAAGGCGCGGGCCCAGTCTTTACCTGTTCGGTAGTTCTTAGCTGGATGGGTGCGGGTGTAGGCTTCCACCGTCAGATTGGGCTCTCTTGCCAGAAGCTCGTTCGCAGCTTCCCGCGCCTCGTCTTCCCGTCCCATCATTTGAAGGGCAATGGTGCGAACGCGCAGTGTGGAGGTGTGGCGCCGGTTGGCGGTCAGCGACTGGTCGGCAAGGCTCAGGGCGGTCTCGTAGTCCTGATTGGCAAGGTGGGCGGTCGCTGCCAGCGAGTCATAATAGTAGCGCTGCGGATCGAGCGGGGAGAGGGCGCGTGCCTTCTCCGTGTTCTGTACCGCAAGCGCCCCCTCATCGATGAAGGCGTGGAGAATGCCCTTCAAAAGCCACGCCAAGGCGTTGTTGGGGTCCAGCGCGAGCGCCTCCTCATACTGTGCGAAGGCGTGGTCGATCTTATAGGCATAGTGGTGGACGAGCCCATCGATGGCCAAAGACAGCGAGCAGGCGGGGTTGGCTTCAAGGGCGCGCCTTGCGTGTTCGCGCGCTGTGGTCGCATCGCGCTCAAGGTCTGAGCTCCAGCCCTGGTTGATGCTGAGCACATACCACTTGGCAAGCCAGGCATGGACGATGGAGTGGCTGGGCGCCCTGTGCGCAAGCTCTTCAAGGCAGGTTCGAGCCCGCGCAAAGTAGCCAAGCTGCTGCTTGTGCATCAGCGCGATGGAGGCCATCAGCAAGGTGTGACACTGCAGCGTCGGCAAAGGGCGGGTCGCCACGGGATTGATGGCATCGGCAAGGAGCGAGCGCACCACATCGCTCGACACGGCCGAGACCACTTCATCCTCGCCGGCAAAAAAGTCGGACCGGCGGCCGCGATAGTATTTCGACCAGCGTTGCAGACCTGACGAGGCGTCGATGAAGTCAACGTCGAGGCGATACTCTTCGCCGAGCACGCGCATCTGCCCACTCACCAGGTAGTCCGCGTTGATGAGGGAACGCACCTCCGACAGGCCGGCGGTTTGAAGGCGCACATCGCGGCTTGAAAGATGGCTGATCATATGAACCAGAGGCGAGCGGGACAGGGCACTTGTCACCACCTGGGCCACCGCATCGCCCATCTCCTTGGCCATCCCCGACTCATCCACTCCTGTGAAGGGGATGACGGCAACGACCGGGGCGATGGGCACCGTGGGAGGGACCTGGAAGCCCGTCTGCCTTGCACTGGCAAATGTCGTTGGCACCGGATGGTAATGGCCGGGGCGCCCGGCAGGTGCCTCGTCCGCCCCTGCGGCAGAGGGTTCGAACGCCTGCCGTTGTTCGCGCAGCCAGGCGTTGAAGCCCTCGTCCGGAATGTCGAGGCCTTCAAGGAACTCCCCGTCGGCGGGGTCCCCCACCAAGGTCATCCGATCGGGCATCAGGCGGACGGAGTCGTAACCGCCGGTAAAAATACTGTTGTATTCAGGCCCAATGGCACGCCGCACTTTTGACAGGGCCTGGCGCAGGTTGGAGCGTTTACCGTCCCCGCCGGCGTTGCTCCACAACATGTCATCCAGCCAGGAGCGGGTGCGCTTGCCGTCCGGCGCTGTGGCAAGCAGGGCAATCAGCGCCATCTGTTTGGCGCTGCGAATGTCGATATCGTCCCCATCCACCCAACCGATGGCGAAGGGTCCAAACAGACGAATCCGTAACAGCGGTTGACTCACGGTGTGGCCTCCAACACCGACATACATCCAAAATATATCTATCTTCTCAGGTCGTTATAACAATCGTGTCATTTTCACACATTTTTTGCACTTTATCGACGCCCTGACCGCCGCCACTCGCTGTAGTGTCGGCTCAAACACAGTATGCACGCCAATTGCACCGTGCGCGAGAAGAGTAAGGAGGTGGACACGACATGGGGCCCGACGATCGCAAGGAGGGGGCGGATGCCTCACTCCGTGACGACGCCACCGCTCCTGTCAAAGTGCGCGATCTCAGCGATTTTTGTGAACGATGGCCCCAACTTCGCCCAAGCCTTGAGACCTATGTCGAAGGCAGAGATGACCTTGGCGAAGTGGGCGAGACCATCGGCTGGTTGATCGTCATGGCCGACAAGGTGTGTAAGATGCAGGATTTCGATCAGTAAAGGGGTATGAAAGTCAGGATGGGGCTGACGCCATCAGCGCAAACGCTCGGCGATCTGCTCCATCAACGCGACGGTGCCGTCTTTCAGACGCACCGACAGCGTGGCGGCAGCATCAGGGTCGGCAAGCGCATTGTCGGTGATGATGCTGTCCTCACCATCAACGACTTCGGGTGAAAAGCGGCACAGTGTCCGGCCCTCACTCATCAACGCGTCAATGGCTCGTAGCAGCGAGCCATCATTGGCTTTGATCGCCTCTGACAGTCGCGCCCGCTTCACCCAAAGATGCTCGCCAATCAGGTCGTCGCGGACCGACAGGACGGCCTCATGAATGCGCTCGCGCTCCACAGCGTCCTTGCAAAGGCCAGCATCCACCATCAGGTCGCACTCTGTATCAAACCCCATGGAGCGGTTGTTGAGGTTGGAGGAGCCAACGCGCATGGCCCTGTCGTCCACCACCATCACCTTGGCGTGGACGTAGATGGGCGTGCCCCCTTCGGTCACAGGGTAGTAGGCGGCGAAACGGCCGTGAACATCGGCCTCCCAGAGCTGGTTCAGGCGTTGGCGCCGCGCCCCGTCCATGGCCTTTTGCCGCAACCACCCTTCTGATGTGCGCGGCAGGACGAGGATGATTTCCGGCCCATCCTCTTCGGCGAGCCGTGCCGCAAGCGCATCGGTCAGCTTTTCGGACGCCAGGTACTGGGACTCGATGTAAAGAGTGTGCTTCGCAGCCGCGATGCCGTTGAGGTAAAGCGCCTCCACCTCTCGCACCTCGGGCTGGCCATTATAGTCAGGATAGGTGCGTGCAATGGCCACATGGGTGTCGGTCAGCGTGGTCTTGATGGACGCTGGCCAGATGGGCTCGCGCGGATCAGGTGGGGTGATGGTGTCGCCTGTGGCAAGGCGCCAGCGCTCGCGGGCAAGATCGCCAAGGGCGCGGGCAACGTTGCCCGTCACAGCCGTCGTCACATCGTGCCAGGGCTGTGTGGGCTCGCCATTGAGCGCCACGCGGGCGGGGTCTTCGTCATCGTGGGCAGGAGTGTCCCAGCGGTGGGCGGTCATGTCGATCCCGCCGCAAAAGGCAATGCTGTCGTCAATGACGACAATCTTTGAGTGGTGGGCGGCGCCGACGGGATGGGCCGCATCCAGCTTCAAGGTCAGATCCTTCTTGGTGAGAAGATCGGTGATGAAGATGGGGAGCATCCCCCGCTCCAACCCCTCGAACACACCAAGGTCCCACTTCAGAAGGTGAACGTGGAGACCTTTACGCCGTTCAGGCAGCCATTTCAGGAATTCACCCAGTGCATTGGGGCCTTCGATGGTGGCGCCCGCCGGCTCAAGCGGCAAGCGGGTGTCGAAGTCCCAGCCGATGAGGAGGACGGACTGGCGCGCCTCGATCATCGCCTCCTTGGCGGCGACGAAATAGGCGTGGGCGTCGACGATGACTGTCAGCCTGTCGGCATGCTCAACGCGCCATGCGGATTGGGGTGTGACGATGGCGTCAAGTTCGGCCATGGCTCTTGAACCGGTTGTCGATAGCGGCGGGCGCTGCGCTCAGACGGTGAAGGCCCGCACACTGGTCATGATAAGCGCCATCACGCCCGCCCGCGTCAACGTGTGTGAAACCGCAGCCGTTCCACGCGGTTTGCCCCGGTCAGCCCAAAGTGCCGGTGCGCACCGCCTCGCGCAGGGTTTTCAGCGCAGTGCCGAGGCGGCTTGCAGTGTCTTGGAACCGGTCGGTCTTCGTCAGCATCGCTTCGTCCATGTAAAGGTCGCGCCGCACCTCGATCTGAAGGGCGTGGCGGTTTTCCGCCGGCCTGCCGTGGGTGCGCACAAGATCGGCGCCCTTGTAGGGGGTGTTGATGGCAACCTTGAAGCCTGCCCCTTCAAGTGCGCCTGCAGCAGCGGTGGTGAAGGCTGGCGCGCAGGTGGTGCCGTCCCTGTCGCTGAGCACAATCTCCGCCCGTGCTTTTCCCGGCCCCTCCTCATGCATGACGCTTGAGACGGCCTGCATGGAGTGGGCGTCCAGGTAGTAGACAACGCCGTGCCGTGCGTGGATGCGGTCAAGGTGTTGCGCCAGCCCATCGCGGTAGGTGGACCAGAACCCGGTCAGACGGTCCATCACCTGTTGGGCGGAAAGGGGCGCATCGTAAATGGGGGTCGGCTCGGGTGGGGGCGGCGCCATCGTCCAGATGACGCCTTTTCCGAGCGCGGCCTTGGGGCTCGGCGCCGGCGCAAACGGGAGGGCCCCTGCCACCGAGGCAGGGTCGACGTCCTCGCGCGCACGGTTCACGTCCACATAAATGCGCGGAAACAGCGCTTTGAAGAGGGGAAGGCCAAGGTCAGGGACCGCGCCAAACAGGGCGTCCACCGCATAGTCTTCAGCGTGACGCAGGCGCACCCGCTCCACCCTGGCATTCATGTCCGGCGGGTAGTCGGCGCCAGAATGGGGGCTGTCCACGAGAAGCGGCACATCAGGGTCAGCCGGGCCGGCAAGGTGTGTCGGTGTCATGGGCAGCGGCTAGGCAATGGCGGACGGCGGCGGCGCCTCCGCCCCATCATTGAGGTGGCAGGCGGACAGGTGCCCTGGCGCAATCTCCCGCAAGACAGGCCGCTCGCTCTTGCACCTTGCGACGGCATAGGGGCAGCGGGGGTGGAAGTGGCAGCCTGACGGCGGCTCCAATGGCGAGGGAATCTCCCCCTTGATGGCCGCGAAGGAGCGTTTGCGCTGGTCGAGCCGCGGCACTTCGGCCAACAGGGCGCGGGTGTAGGGGTGGTTGGGGTGGGCGAACAGTTCGTCGGTGTCCGCGCTTTCCACCACACGGCCCAAATACATGATCACCACGCGGTCGGAGATATGCTCCACCACGCCAAGATCGTGGCTGATGAACAGGTATGTGAGCCCCAGTTCTTCCCGCAACTTCATGAACAGGTTGATGACCTGGGCCTGGATCGACACATCCAGCGCCGCCACAGATTCATCGCACACCAGAAAGTCCGGCTGGACGGCGAGCGCGCGCGCAATGTTGATGCGCTGACGCTGACCGCCTGAAAATTGGTGCGGGTAGCGCTTCTTGTAGGTGGGATCGAGGCCGACGCGGGTCATCAGCTCGTCCAGGTAGCCGTCGATTTCGCCGCGAGGAACAATGCCGTGGTAGCGCGGCGCCTCGCCGACAATCTCGGCCACCCGCATGCGCGGGTTCAGCGCCGACATCGGGTCCTGGAAGATCATCTGGACTTTGAGCGCCACGGTGCGGCGCTCCTCAGCGTCCATATCCTTCAGTTCCTTGCCACGGAAGCGGACCGTGCCGCCGCTGGCATCGTGGATGCCGGCAACCACACGGCCGAGGGTGGACTTGCCGCAGCCGGACTCGCCCACGAGTCCCACAACCTCCCCCTCGGCCACATCGAAGGAGACAGCGTCCACCGCGTGGACCACCTGCTCTTTCAGGCCCGCACCCACGACGTTGGCGAGCTTTTCGGCAGCATCCAGGCTGCGCACGAAGCGCTTCGACACATCCTGGAGGGACATGATGGGGCTCGTCACGCCGCCACCTCATCCACATGGGGGTGGTGGCACCGGGCAAGCGCGCCTCCCACCGGTGTCAGTTCAGGCGCAACGCGGCACGCCTCGGTGTCACGCGGGCAACGGGGGCGGAAGGCGCAGCCCTCGGGAAGGTTCACCATGGAAGGCGTCATGCCGGGGATTTGCGCGAGGGGCTCGCCGCGCTTGTTATGGCTGGGCACCGAGCCGATGAGGCCGACCGTGTAGGGGTGGCGCGGGCTGTCGATCACCTCGTCCGTGGTGCCCGTCTCCACAATGCGGCCGGCGTACATCACCGCCACCCTGTCGGCGAGGCTTGCCACCACCGTCAGATCATGGGTGATCCAGATGAGCGCGGTCCCCGTTTCGGCCGCCAGCTTTTGCACCTCGAACAGAATTTGCGCCTGGATGGTGACGTCGAGGGCCGTCGTCGGCTCGTCGGCGATGATGAGGTCAGGCTTGTTCAACAAGGCCGTCGCGATCGCCACCCTCTGGCGCATTCCGCCGGAGAATTGGTGCGGGTAGGAGGCAAGGCGCTCGTCGGGGGAGGGAATGCCGACAGCCTCCAGCGCATCGCGCGCCCGTGCGCGTGCGGCCCTTCGGGACACCTTTTCGTGGGCGGTGATCGCCTCGATCATCTGCGTGTCGACGCGAAGGACAGGGTTCAGCGTCATCATCGGGTCCTGGAAGATGATCATCGCCTTGCGGCCGCGAATGTTGCGCCACTCCTTTTCGGTGCGGCCCACAAGCTCCTCACCGTTCAATTTGATGGAGCCGGAGACGATCCGCCCAGGCGCATCCACGAGCCCCATGATGGAAAAGCCCGTGACGGACTTGCCCGACCCCGATTCCCCCACAAGCCCAAGGACTTCACCCTTGTTGACCGTCAGGCTGATCCCATCCACCGCGGGCACCACGCCCGCGCGGGTGAAGAAGTGCGTGCGAAGGTCGTCGACGACCAGAACGGGCGCACTCACTTGGACAGCCTCGGGTTCAACACATCGCGTAAGCGGTCGCCCACCATGTTGATGGCCATGATGGTCACAAGAAGGGCGATGCCAGGGAAGATGGCAATCCAGTAGGAGCCCGACATCATGTATTCGAACCCGTTGGAGATGAGGAGGCCGAGGGACGGCTCCGTCGGCGGCAACCCGACGCCAAGGAAGGAGAGGGTGGCCTCAAGGGCGATGGCGTGGGCGGTCTGTACCGTCACCACAACAATCAATGGCGCCAGGCAGTTGGGCATGATGTGGCGGAACAACACCCGCCTGTGGGGGAGCGCAAGGCAGCGCGCGGCCTCCACATACTCCTTCGACCGTTCCACAAGTGCAGAGCCGCGCACGGTCCTTGCGTAGTAGGCCCATTGGGCAATGACCAGGGCAATGATGATCTTGTCGATCCCCTTGCCCAACAGCGCCAACAAGATGAGCGCAATCAACACCGCCGGGAAGGAGAGCTGCACGTCCACGATGCGCATGATGATGGATTCGGTGCGCCCCCCCGCATAGGCGGCAATGAGGCCCACGGACATGCCGACGATGAGGGCGATGACAGCGCTCATCACCCCCACGGACAAGGACACCCTCAGCCCGTACAAGATCGCCGAGTAAAGGTCGCGCCCCGACCCGTCGGTGCCAAGCCAGAAGGTATACCCGTCAAAGGCTTGGGAGCCGGGCGGCATCCTGGAATCCATGATGGAGACGGTGGCGAGATCGTAAGGGTTTTGCGGTGTGATCCACGGCGCGAAAATGGCCGCAAGGACGATGAGGATCAGGACGCCAAAGGCCGTCAGCGCGATCTTGCTTTCGCAAAACTCCGACCAGAAGCGGCGCAGAGGCGTTTCCACCTTGTCCGGTGCCACGGGCGCTTCGGCAGGGCGGGTGTCGGTGATGTCGGCCATCAGATCAGCCCTTCTGCCCCGAGACGCGCACGCGCGGATCGAGCACGGCGTAAACAAGGTCCACCAGAAGGTTAATCACCACGAACACGAAGACGATCAGCATCAGGTAGGCGACAATCACAGGCCGGTCGAGCGTCTGTATGGACTCAATCAAGAGTTTGCCCATCCCCGGCCAGGCAAAGATGGTCTCCGTCACCACAGAGAACGCAATCAGCGAGCCGAACTCCAGTCCGAGCACGGTGACGACCGGGATCATGATGTTCTTCAAGAGGTGAACGCCAATCACCCGGCTCGGCGCTAGCCCCTTGGCGCGGGCAAACTTCATGTAATCCATGTGCACCGCCTCGCGCACACCGGCCCTGGTGAGGCGGATGACAAGGCTGATCTTCAAGAGCGCAAGGTTGAATGCCGGCAAGATGAGGTGTCTCAACCCGTCCCAGGTGAGGAACGAGACCTCAACGCCCAAGACATCCACCGTGTCGCCACGGCCCGTCGAAGGGAGCCAGCCCAGCATCACCGCAAAGATCATGATCAGCATGATCCCCACCCAGAAGGTGGGCAGGGAAAAGCCGACGATGGAGCCGGTCATGATGACCTTGGAGAACGGGCTGTCGGGGTAAAGGCCTGCGTAAAGGCCAAGGGGGATGCCGAGGAATACCGCAAGGAAAAGGGCGGAGAACGCAAGCTCCAGCGTTGCCGGCATCCTCTCAAGGATGAGCTGCATGGCCGGCTGGCCGAAAATGTAGGAGTTGCCGAGGTCGCCCGAGATGGCGCCCTTTACAAACAAAACGTACCGCTCCCAGATGGGTTTATCGAACCCGAAGGTCTCGATGACCCGCTGGATCTCTTCGGCGTCCGCATCGGGGGAGACGAACATGTAGGTGGGGTCGCCAATGGACGACACGCCCACAAACACAATCAGGCTCATCACCACCACGACCAGGACGGACTGCATGAGCCTTCGAATGATGGTGACGGTCATGGTGCAACAGAGCCGAAGCTTGACATCATCTCAGTCACCATGCTGCTTATGGTTGTATTGATTGGGCATCGTACAACAGGAGTAGATTATGAGGGTGTTCGCATTGGGCGCAACGTTTGTCTTTTTGTCTGCAACGCCAGGGTTGGCGCAAACACCATACCTCGTTAGCCCGGACGGAACGTATCTTGGCACCTTAAACAGCAATCAATACGATCCTAATTCTATTGCGAATCCTTATGGGCGGTATGGGTCACAATACTCGCCAAACAGCATTCGCAATCCATATGGCCGGTATGGAAGCCCCTACAGCAGTCATTCGCCAACAAATCCCTACGCAACACATCCACCACTGGTGATTTCGCCAAACGGACAAAGACGGTTGCGGCGGTGGTAGAAAAAAGACGGGCCGATTTTGTATCGGCCCGTCTGTATTAGGCGCTTAGCTGTCGTCGCGCGTGACGTACTGGGTGAGCGTCCACTCGTCGGTGCGCGGTTCGAAGTCGAGGCCCTTCTTCATGGCCCAGGCGTTCACCTGATAGTGGACGGGGATGATCGCCACCTCTTCGATGGCCATCTCCGTCGCTTTGGCCAGAAGATCCTGGCGTTTGGCATCGTCCACCGTCTTCAGCGCTTCGTCGATGACGGCATCGATCTCAGCGTTGGAGTGGCGGCCGCGGTTGGAGGCCCCGCCGGTGCGGATCAAGGAGCGCAAGGGCGAGGAGGCTTCGCCAGAGCCTGCACCCCAGCCGGCGAGGATGAGCGAGAACTCAGGCGTCTCGTCAGGTCCGCCGCGGGACGCGCGAGAGAAGAACACCGAGCGCGGCAGAGTCTCGACAGAGGCTTCAATGCCGATCCTGTTCATCATCTGCGCGATGGCCTCAAGGTTGCGCGCATCGTTGATGTAGCGGTCGTTCGGCCCGTGCATGGTGATCTTGAAGCCGTCGGGAACGCCTGCCTCGGCAAGGAGTTCCTTGGCCCCTTCAGGGTCGTACTCCAGCGGCGCCAGGTTCGGCGAGACACCGAAAAAGCCTTCGGGCAGAAGCTGGCCTGCAGGCACCGACTGGCCTTCCATCACACGGTCGCGGATCGCCTCGCGGTGGATCGCCTTGGAGATGGCAAGACGCACCCTCTGGTCCAAAAGCGGGTTCTTGATGTCGGACCCATCCTTGGCGGTGATGTGCGGGCTGTCCTCGCGGAACTGGTCCATGTGCAGGTAGATGACGCGGTTGGACGGTCCCTGGGAAATGGTGAGGTCAGGGTTTTCGCGCAGCCGCGCAAGGTCGGTGGTGGGGACATCGTTGATCATGTCCACATCGCCGGCAAGAAGTGCAGCAACGCGTGCAGGACCGGACTTGATGGGCTTCAGCACCACACGGTCGAAGGCCGGTGCACCGCCCCAATAGTCTTTGTTGGCCTCAAGAACGATCCTGTCCCCAGGCACGTATTCGACGAACTTCCAAGGGCCGGTTCCGAAGGCAGCGGTGCCGTCATTAAACTCTTCGGTGGAGGCCCCGCAGCCCTTCTCGTCGGAAATGATGGAGATGGTCGATACGTCGTTCGCCATCAAAGGGTAGGGCTCTTCGGTGGAAATGTGGATCGTGTAATCGTCGATCTTCTCCACCGTCTTGCCCTTGGTATAGAGCTCGAACGAGGAGGGAGAGTTCGGAACGTTAGGCACCCTCTCAAAGGAGCACACCACATCGTCCGCATTGAAAGGCGAGCCGTCGTGGAAGGTGACACCTTCGCGCAGCTTGAACTCCCATGTCAGATCGTTGATGGGACCCCATTGCGTGGCAAGGCCGGGAAGCAGCTCTTGGCGCGAACCCTGGTTGATGAGGTTGTCGAAGATCTGCTTACCGATCTGACTGTTGGGGGTCAGATTGTGGAAGTGCGGGTCGATGGAGGTGGCTTCGGAGGCAAGGCCGACGGTCAGTGTGTTCTCTTCGGCAAGATCCACCGCGCCTGCGGCACTGGCAAGCGCCACAAACGCTGCCCCTGCAAACAGCGCAACAGTGCCCCGTTTGGCTCGTGTCATATTGGTCTCCCTCATGGCGCCCACACCTTCGGCGGGGCGCACGATCTGTTTCCCGTGCCGCACTGTGGCGGCCGCTCTTCATGGCGCGCGCGACCGCGTGTGGCCACGGCGCTGTGAGCTTGCCGGCGACCCTAGTATTCGACTAGCGTATGTGCAACACGCCTCTACATAACCTGGATGCATCGACGTATGCGTTCCACGCACACCGAGCCGGGTGCCGCCGACGGGTCAGAGGCCTTGTCTGCGGCGTCATTGTCCTTGGCGTCAGTGTCTGCGGCACAGCGGCCGAGCCTGCGCGAGTTGGAAGTGTTGATTGCCGTCCTTGAGACCGGCAAAACCACTGCGGCTGCCCAGCGACTTGGGATTTCGCAGCCTGCGGTGAGCCGCGCTCTCAACCACCTTGAGACGGTCACCGGCCGCCGCCTGTTCACCCGCCAGGGTGGCAGGATCGCGCCGACGCCCGAAGCCGTAGCGCTGGCGGGCGAGGCAGAGCCCATCTTCACCATCCTTGATCGGATCTCCAAGCGGGATTGGCATGGGGCTGACGCAGGCTCCTTGCGCATTGTTGCTCCGCCAACGGTTGCCCACCGCTACCTCACCCGCGTCATCCCCCGCTTCGCCAAGAACCACCCCGACACCCGCGTCCACCTGGAGGTGGCCACCTCGTCGGACGTGATCAGCGCCGTTGCCGACGGCACGGTGGATATCGGGATTGCCGACAGCCTCTTTCGCCACTCAGGCGTCAAGCGTGTGCCATTCATGCGCACCCGCGCCCATGTGGTGGTGGCGCGGGGCGACCCTTTGGCAGCGCGTGATGCGCTCACCCCCCACGACCTTGCAGGCGAGCCATTCATTGCCCTCACACGGCGCTTTTCGGTGCGCACCACCATCGAAGGGGCGTTTGCGGACGCGCGCGTTCCCCTTGCCGTAGTCGCAGAGGCCGCCACCTCAGCCATAGTAACCGAGCTTGTGGCAGGCGGGATGGGCGTTGGCATCTTGAACCCGTTCCCCGTTGCCCTCGCTGCTGGACAGTCGGTGGCCTTTGTCCCGTTCCAACCCGAGATCGCCTATGAAGCCGCATTCTTGGTGCAAAGCCGCCGACCGTCAGAGCCTGCCATGCGGTTCATGGATTTCGTCCGCCAGGCCCCTGGCGTCGACGGGATCGAAGCCACACCCATCTGATTGGAAGGCCAAGCGATGAGCGCGCCCACCCCCCAGTCGTCCGAGGCAATCCTTGCCGCCCTCGTCGGGTTCGACACCACAAGCTGCAACTCCAACCTGCCTTTGCTGGACTGGGTGGAGAGCTACCTTGCTCCCTACGGCGCCCAGTGCGAGCGGGTGTTTGACGGGACGGGCGCCAAGGCCAACCTCTTTGCCACCATCGGCCCTGAGGGCGCAAACGATGGCGGCGTCATTTTGTCAGGCCACACCGACACGGTCCCTGTGGACGGGCAGACCTGGCAGACGGACCCATTCTCGCTCACCGCAAAGGACGGCAAGCTCTACGGCCGCGGCACCTGTGACATGAAGGGCTTTCTCGCTGCGTGCCTTGCAAAGGTGCCTGACATGGCCGCCGCGCCCCTGGCACGGCCCATCCACCTTGCCTTCTCCTACGACGAAGAGGTGGGCTGCCTTGGCGTGATCGGCCTGGTGGACGCGCTCGGCAAGCGCGGCGCACAGTTCGAGGCCTGCTTCGTTGGCGAGCCGACGGAGATGGACGTTGTCACCGCCCACAAGGCCAAGCACGCGTACAAGGCCCACTTCCGCGGCCACACCTGCCACTCGTCCCTGGCACCGCTCGGGGTCAACGCGGTCTACTATGCCGCCAAGCTCGTGGATGCGATCGAACAGATGGCCGATGACTTTGCCAACGGCCCGCGGGACGACCTTTTCGACATGCCTGTCTCCACCGCCCACGTGGGCGTCTTCAACGGTGGGACGGCGCTCAACATCGTGCCGGCCGAGGCCACCGTCGACTTTGAGTTCCGCGTCCTTCCCACCGAAGACATCGGTGCTGCGGTCGACAAGATGCGCCGCACCGTCGCCGAGCTTGACGCGCAAATGTCCGCGCGCGACCCCGCCTGCGGGGTGTCCCTTGAGCTCTTATCGGAGGTCCCAGGCCTCGACACCGCGCCCGAGGCCGAGGTAACGGCCCTTGCCAAGCGCCTTGCAGGGCGCAACGCCCACTCAAAGGTCGCCTTCGGCACCGAGGCGGGCCGGTTCAATGACGGGCTTAGCGTGCCGAGCATTGTCGTCGGTCCAGGCTCCATCGACCAGGCGCACAAAGCCAACGAGTTCATCACCGTCGACCAGTTGCGCCGCTGCGAAGCCTTCATCGACAACGTGATCGGCCACCAATCCCAATGACCAGCGCCCGCCTCAGCGACATCCCCAACGAGTATGCCGTCGAGCTGACCCCTCCCGACATTTCCACCTATAAGACAGGAACGGGGGCGATCCCTTACGTCCACACCTTCAAGGCCGATGCGCCCGGACCCCATGTGGCCATCACCGCCATCGTCCACGGCAACGAGCCGTGCGGCGCGATCGCCCTTGATGCGCTGTTGAAGGCGGATGTGCGCCCTGTCCGTGGCACGCTCAGCTTCGCCTTTGCCAACATTGCCGCCTACGAGGCTTTCGATCCTGCCAACGCCAACGCCTCCCGCTGGGTGGACGAGGACTTCAACAGGCTGTGGAGCACCGAGGTCCTCAATGGCGAGCGAACCAGCAACGAACTGGAGCGCGCCCGCGAATTCCGCCCCTTCGTGGACACGGTGGACGTCCTCCTCGACATCCACTCCATGCAGCACAAGGCCACACCTTTGATGATGGCAGGCCCGCTAGAGAAAGGCCGTGCGCTTGCCCTTGAGGTCGGCGTGCCAGACACGATCGTCAGCGATGGCGGTCACGGGGCAGGGCGCCGCATGCGCGACTATGACGGCTTTGCCGACCCTGTCTCGCCCAAGAACGCTCTCCTTGTAGAGTGCGGCCAGCACTGGGAGGCCTCCGCAGGCACCCTTGCCATCGACACCGCGATTTTGTTCCTGCGCGCCACAGGCGCCGTGGCGCCGGATTTCTGGCAGGATAAGTTGTCAGCGCCCCCCGGCCACCAGCGGGTGGTCGAGGTCACCCACCCCGTGGGGATCAGGACGGACGACTTTGCCTTCACACGGCCCTTCACAGGGATGGAAATCATTGAGACAGCAGGCACCGTCATCGGCCATGACGGCGACACACCTGTGGAAACCCCTTACGACAACGCCGTCCTCATCATGCCTTCCAAGCGGTTGTGGAAAGGCCAGACGGCCGTGCGTATCGGCCGCTTCATCTAACGGGAACGGCGCTTCACCGTACCGCGTCTGGCAGCGCCTCGGCAGCGGCCTGGACCATTTCCGTTGGGGCGTTTGTCCCCTGGCCGCCGCTTGCCACCACCTCCACCTTGCGCCGTGCGAATTGGACGCCTGCGTCTGAGAAGGCGGTCTGCAGGCGGTGGTAGACCTCACGCCGCAGGACGAACTGCGCCCGCGGCTTGGACATGAATTTGACGCGGATGATGAGCGCTGAATCGTCGTCGATCCCGTATACGCCCTGACTCTTCAAAGGCTCGATGAACTTCGACCCATGCTCGGGATGCTCGGCAAGCTCCTTGGAGACTGCCTTCACCACCTTCTTCACGTGCTGCGGGTCGGTGTCGGGCTCAAGACGGAAGCTCATCTTGTAGATCACCCAGTCGCGGTTGTGGTTGGTGACCTGCTTCATCTCGCCGAACGGAATGGTGACGACGGCGCCGCGATGGTGCCTCAGCTGGAGCGAGCGCACGGAGATTGCCTCCACCTCGCCCCGTGTCTCTGAATCAAGCTCGATGTACTCCCCCACACGGAACGCATCGTCGAGCAGGAAGAAGATGCCCGAAAAGATGTCGCGCACCAGCGTTTGCGCACCAAACCCCACCGCGATACCGACGATGCCCGCCGAGGCCAGGAGCGGGCCGATGTTCACCCCCATGGATGACAAGACGATCATCACCACAATCACCGCGAGGAAGCCAAGCAGGAGCTTGCGGAACAGTGGGGTGAGCGTGTCGATGCGCGATGAGGCTTGCTCCAACCCGTCCTCGCCATCCTCCGCGCCATGGCCGAGCCTTTCGCTGGTGTGAAGCGCGGCCCGCAGCAGGCGCCAGATGATGGCGCCCATGAAGAGGGTGATGGCGATTTCGAAGGCGGCGTCCATCCACGCCGGCGCGCCTGGGCCGGTTGCAAGGCCCACAAGGTCGAGCCCCCAAAGACGCAAACCAAGCAGGACCACGGCCGCACACACCACCATCGTCCACGCCCAGGTCAGCGCTTCACGCACCCTGATCGCCCGCGGCGATGTGGCAGTGACGGCAGTGGCCGCCGCCTCGCGCCCCATGCGCACCGCGATGGGCGCCACCATCAGAAGAAGGAGGAGGCCGATGGGACCTTCCAGGTGGTGCTGGCCCCTTTCCAGCCACAGCGCGAGCCAGTAGATCCAAGCCACCACCAAATAGATGAGGAGAACGGCCGGCGCCCCGGCAACCGATATGCGCTTGAGCGCACCGGGCGCAGCTTCGCTGGCGCCAAAAAGGTTCGCCACCACCCCTTTGATGCGCGACGACGAGCGCACGGTCGCCACCATCAGTACGGCGGCGACCGCGGTCCCGAACGCGGCGACTGTCAGCATTGCTGGCGCAAAGCCAAAGCCGAACGTGGGCGAAAAGCCCGCCAGGAGCCACCCCGCCGTTCCGATCAAAACCGCGTACCTCAGGAGCTGATAAAGCTTGTAGGCCGTCTCATCATCCATCGGCGCAATGCGGATGTTGGTGGCGTAGGGGGCAAACGCTCGCCGCGCCACCACAAGGAATGTCCATGCTGAGGAGACGCCGACATGGTAGATCCACACCATGTCGTTGAGCGGCCCAAGCGAGGGGCCAAGCCCTGCCGCTGCAAGGCGTGTCGCCGCCACGAACACGAAGACGGGCAGATACTCGAGCACCCCAAGGGCGATGGTGCGCACCACCTTGTCCCAGTAGCCTGTGGTGGAGGCGGCAAGCCAATGGCGCCACCTGGCTGTGGCGGCCCCCACCAAGGCGCCCGCCGCAATGCCCGCAGCGATCACCGCAAGGGCTGCGGCAATCATGGCAAGCGTTCCGTTTTGCGCCGTTGCAAGCCGTTCAGCTGCCTCTGGCATGCGGTCCGGCAGGTTGGAGAGCTGATCGCCCCAGCGCGTCAGCCGCGTCCAAATGGTTTCCCCCAGCGCAAACAGGCGCTGGTTGGCAGCTTCTGCGAGGGAAATCCCCATATCGGTGCTGGCGGCTTCCTCGGCACGCTCCGACAATTCCGCGCGCAAAATCTCGCGGATTTGTGCATCCGTGAGCCTTGCCAGCATGCCGTCCACCATATCGGGCGTCAGCGTGTCGGGAATCTGCGGGGTTTGCGGTGCTGCCTGCTGGGGCGCCACAGGGAGGGTCTGCGCCAACCCGTCCCCCGAAAGCGTTGCAAGCGCGATCGCGCATAAAACAGCGAACGCTACGGCACACCGTGCCATGAGGTGGATCATCGCGTTCGCCCCGTTTTTGTGAACCGCGTCGCGGCCGTCTTGCCGGCACGATAGCGCGGCTTGGGTCTGCGCGGTACGCTCCCCAGCCACGGCTGTGCCGCAAACGTCATGGGAGATGAAGCTTGGGTGAGGTCAAAACCGTGCACGAAGGCGCCATCGCGCACGTGGTTATCGATCAACAGGACCGGCGCAACGCCATGTCCCAAGGGATGTGGCAGAGCCTTGCCGATGCCGCCCACGCCCTGACCGCCGACAGCGACGCCCGCGCGGTGATCGTGCGAGGGGCCGGCGGCACGTTCTGCGCCGGCGCCGACATGTCGGAGTTTGAAACGGTCTACCGCGACCGCGAGACCACCGCCGCCTACTCCCGTATCGTCTCCCTTGCCCAGCGCGCCCTTGCAGCCGTGCCCATTCCCGTCATTGCTGCGGTGGAGGGTAACTGCTTTGGCGGCGGCTGCGGCATCGCCCTTGCCGCTGACCTGCGATTTGCCGCCACCGACGCCCGTTTTGCCATCACCCCCGCAAGGATTGGCGCGGCCTATTCTTTCGCCGACACCAAGCAGCTTGTGGACGTGGTCGGGCCGGCGCGCGCCAAGGACATCTTGTTCTCAGGCCGTGCCGTCGAGGCCACAGAGGCCCTTGCCATCGGCCTCGTCGACCGCCTTGTGGAGCCCGGCGCCTCCCTTGCCGCTGCTACCGATTATGTGGATCACCTCGCCACCCTTTCGGCCAACTCCATGCGCTTCACCAAGGCCACCATCGAGGCCATCCGAAAAGGTGCCACTGGAGCGGATCAAGCGATGGAGGAGGCATTCCTGGACACCTTCGCACAGGCCGACTTCCGCGAAGGGTATGCGGCGTTTCTGGCAAAGCGGAAGCCTCAGTTCTCGTAGGGCCTTCTGGGATGGTGAGGCCGTTGGGGGCCGTGCCAAGCCCTGCCGCGTATCCACTGTCCCGTTGAGGGGTTGTGCTTACTCAGCCATGATCGGAGTGAGGCGGCAAGCGAGTTCGGCGAGGGCTGCGTCGGTGTGAGGGCGTCCCACCAGTTGGAGGCTGGCCGGCAGGCCGCCGTCTTGGGCAGGGATGGGGATCGCAACGGCCGGTAGGCCCGCGAAGTTGGCAATCGCTGTGAGGTCGGCCTGGTTGGCGGGGACCGGAGCGCCGTGCAGGAATGCCCTTTGCGGGGCAGTGGGTAGAAGCAGCGCATCGACGCCGGCAAGTGCCCGGCGGACCGCGACTCCCCTTTGGCGAACCCTGTTGTAGGCCCGCGCGAGGCGGATGGCAGTCACGCTCTCCCCGTAGCGCACAAAATCGGCAAAGGCCTCGCCGAAGCGCTCGGGCGTTGCTCTGACGGCCTCAGCCATGGTGACGGCAAGCTCGGCCTCCGACACCAAAAGGCCGGCCCGCCTGTCGCGCGGAGGGTCCCAGCCCTCGATGGCAACCGGCACCAGCGACACACCTGCCCGGGCCAGCGCCTCGCGAGCCTGTTCCATGGCATCGAGGACGGCGGTCTCCACCTCGCAGGCGGAGATGTCCACAACGCCGAACGTCAAAGACGCGCCGAATGGGGGGAGTGCGGGCGCCATCTCGCTGTCGGGGTCGCACGGGTCAGCGCCTTCGATGACGGCAAGGAGCGTTGCAAGATCAGTCGCCGAGGACGTGATGGGACCGATGGTGTCGAGCGTCGGCGACAGATAGGAAAGGCCCGACCGGCCAACCCGCCCCGCCGTCGGCTTTAGCCCATAAAGGCCGCAATAGGCAGCGGGAATGCGCACCGAGCCCATGGTGTCGGTGCCGAGTGTGGCTGGCACCATCCCTGCCGCAACAGCTGCTGCAGAGCCGCCGCTGGAGCCGCCCGGCGTGGCGCCGTCCATCAACGGGTTGATGGTGCGGCCGTGGTGGGGGTTGTCCGTGGTCGCCCCCAGCGCGCCTTCGTGAAGGTTCACCTTGCCGATCATCACAGCGCCCGCAGCACGCAAGCGCGCAATGGTGCCTGCGTCCGTCCTGTCGGCAGCAAGGCCTTTGGCTGAGTGGCCACCTGTTGTGGGCATCCCCATGCAGGCGAGATTGTCCTTTACCGCCAGAGGAATGCCGTCGAGGGGGCCAAGGGCGCCACCAGCCCGCCGCCGGTGATCGGAGGCGTCGGCTGCGGCCAGAGCCCCCTCGGGGTCGGTGGCGACGAAGGCTTTGATGGCCCCGTCGCGTTCGGCAATCCTTCCCAGCGAGGCCTCTGTCAGCGCCCGCGACGTGGTGCGGCCTGAGGCAAGGTCGGCGGCAAGACTTGCAATGTCGTCGAAGTGGTCAGTCATCCTTGCGGCGGTCGATCAGGCGGATGGGCTTTTGCCTTGTTTCGATCTGCGTGAGGTCGGCAAGGGCGTTCGGTGCAGCAAGGGTGACGGATATCCCCACCCCAAGACGCTCGCGCAACAGGCCTTCAAGATGTTCGGCAAGGGCGGGGTCTGGCGAGCGGCTTTCGGCGTGAACGCGCATCTCATCGCGCTGCCCGTCCGTCGTCACCTCGCAGATATACTCCCCTGTGAGGGCAACGGCGTGCGTGGTCATGATTGTGCCGATGGCCTGGGGGTAAATGTTGATCCCCCGCAGCTTGACCATGTTGTCCGAGCGGCCGAGGAAGCCCTTGATCCGCTTCAGCTTCAGCCCGATGGAGGAGGCCCCTGTCATCGCCTCGCTCACGTCATGGGTGTTGAAGCGGATGATGGGGTAGACGTCATCCTTGTAAAGGCAGGTGACCACCATGTCGCCGATGGTCCCATCCTCTACGGGGGCGTGGGTATCAACGTCCAAAAGCTCAAGATATTGCGCGTCTTCGATGACGTAGAGACCGTCGTGATCGGGCCCCTCGCCGGCGATGGCGCCGGTGTCGCCGACACCGTACCAGTCGTAGATCTCAGCCCCGCCCCACGCCTCTCCAATGGCGGCAGCGTCGGTCCCCATGTGGCCTGAAATCATCCGCACCTTGATGTCGCGGCCAGGCTCGATCCCATTTTCCCGCGCCACCTGGGCAAGGCGCTTGATGTAGTCGCCAAAGCCGATGATGGCGGTGACGCCGAAATCGCGCATCAGCTGCACCTGGTTCACCGAGCGCGTCTCCACCCCCGTCCCAGCCGTCAGCATCTGGCAGCCCACCCAATGGGTGATCGCCTCGCGCACATAGTGCCCGCCATTGACCATCCCGTGGCCGTAGACGGAGTGGACCACATCCTCCCGCGACAACCCCTGAAGGGCGTAGATGCGCGACAGGAGGAGGTTTTGGAGTTCGCGGCTGCGCGGGCCGAACAGGAGCGGCTGCGGTCGCCCTGTGGTGCCGCTCGTGGTCTGAAAGATGAGCGGCGGGCGACTTGCGGCCGGGTAGGTCTCAAGGCCGGAAAAGTCACCGATGGGTGGGTGCTCTTCCACCGCGCGCATCAGGTCGGACTTGTCGTAGACGGGCAGTTTGGCAATGTCGGCAAGGCCCGTCACATCGCCTGGCTCGATCCCCGCGCAAGACCACAGGCGCTTGTAGAAGGGGACAGTCCAGGCAAACGCCAGCGTTTTTCTGAAGGCCGCGTCCTGCCGTGCAAACAGCTCGTCCCGCGACAGGGTCTTTGCCATCGCAACGAACGCATCCCCAGCCGGATAGTCGCTGACCATCTGGGTGTAGTTCATCGCCTCGAAATAGTTAGGCGGCATCAGGCACTCCGGCAGTTGCTCGTTCGGCGATGGATTGGCCGGCCCTTGCAAGGGCGGCCGAAAGCGCGGTGAGGTCAGGGGCACCCGGTAGGGCAAGGGCGGTAGCGACAAGACCCTCGGCCGCATCCCGATCCACCCCCGCGTGGGCCAAAAGGGCATGTGCCTTTTCAAGGAGCATCGCCTCAGGCAAAGGATTCTCAGGGTCGCCAAGGGCATCTGGCACGTCAGCGGTGAGGACGCGCCCGTCCTCAAGGGTGACCGTCAGCCCTGTGCCATAACGGGCGGGGTAGACGGCGGCGAACGCCTCATCGCGCACCACTTGGCACAAGCTCCTGAGGTGGGCGATGTCGGGCCTTGCGATGGCGTCCAGCGAGAACAGTTCTAGCGGCGGCGGGCCGTCTTTGAGGGTGGCGGCAACAGCGTGCTGGAGGGAGAACTTTGCGCCGATCACCGTCTCGGGCGAGGGCCTGTCGCAAAAGGCGAGGGCATCGTCATAGGTGCGGATGGTGATGGAAGAGACCGGGGCGTCGAGCCGGGCGCGGATCAGAAGTGCTGCATCTATGGCGGCATGGGCATGGCGGCAGGCGGGCCACGGCTTGATGCTTGTCTCGGTGAGGAGGAAGGGGCCGTCGGGGGAGGCCGTCACCCTATCGGGCAGACAGTCGGGGGCGGTGGCGGCGTAAAGCCCCTGTGGGCCTTCAAGAATGAACTCCGGTCCTGTGAAGCCGAGGGCGGCAAGGCGCGCCGCTTTCAGCCCGGCATGGGCGGCGCGGGCGGTGTGAAGCTGCTTGGTCATCACCGGTTCGTGCCGGCACTGCCAGGGGCCGCTGACTTGTGTACCGGCGTTGCCGAGCGCTGACATCATCGCCTCTTCATCGAGCCCCAGAAGGTGCCCGCATGCGGCCGCCGACCCGAAGGGACCGGCCGATGCGGTGTTGTGCCACTTGGCATAGTGGGCCGGGCCCAGTGAGCGTCCCACCCTGATGACCGCCTCGTACCCCACCACGATGGCGTCCAGAAACCGCGCGCCCGATGCGCCTGACGCCTCGGCCGTTGCAAGGGCGGCGGCGATGGTTACGGGACCTGGGTGCAGGATCGCCTCTTTGTGCACATCGTCCATTTCAAGGACGTTGCCGAGGCCACCGTTGGCAAAGGCCGCCACCGGTTCGCCATGGCGCTTGCCTGCAATGACGGTCGCGGTGCCACCCGCCTCCATATCCGCATCGGCGCGCAAGAGCATGCCTGCCGGCTCCACCGCGCCTGCGTGCGCACAGCCCAGCCAATCCACCACATGAAGGGCCGTGCGCGCCCGCGTTGCCTCATCCACGGGGCGGGACACAATGGCGGTGAGCGCACGGGTCAGGCTCATGGGCGCGTCCTTCTCTGCGGCCTTGTGACGGTCGCGGAAAAATTTGTCCGGACATATCCGATCCGTGACACTATGGCCAGGGAAAGAGACGGGGCGAGGACCGGGAGACGTTGCGCACATGAGAACCTTCGCGCAGGTGATCGACAGCCTCTCCCCTGGCGAGCGCATCTTCGTGGCAGGGTGCGCCGGAGAACCGTCTGGCTTTGCCGAAGCGCTTGCCGCCGACCCTTTGCGGGCGCCCGACCTCGTGTTCACGGGTGCCCCTGTTCCGGGGGTCAACGCCATCGACTGGTCGGCGTTGTCGGACGGGGGGCGGCTTGAAACCATCTTCTTGTCGCCCGCTCTCAGGGAGGGTTTTGCGGCGGGCCGCGTGCGCTTCCTGCCTCTCCACTACACAGCCCTTGCGCGGCGATTGATGACGAAGGGTCATGTGGATGCCGCGGTGGTGCGGGTGGCGCCCGCCTCCGCAGACGCCTTCAGCCTTGGCCTGACGGCGGATTTTGCGCCCCTGGTGATTGAGGCCGGTGCACGGTTGATCGGCGAGGTAGACCCGCGCCTTCCCGCGCCCAAAGGTGCACCCACCTTGCCTCGCGAGCGGTTCGACTCCCTTGTTGAGACTGACAAGCCAGCGCCGGTCTATGACCCAGGACAGGTGCCTGATGCCATTGCCGAGGTGGGGCGCCTGGTGGCCGATCAGGTGCCTGAAGGGGCGAGCCTTCAGCTTGGCCTCGGCAAGGTGCAGGTGGCTGTCCTTGCCGCCCTAATTGGACGCAAGGGGCTGTCCTACCATGGCGGCATGATCTCCGATGCGCTGGAGCCTCTGGTGGAGGCGGGCGCTTTCGACGGGCCCCTTACCACGGGCGTTGCCATCGGCAGCGCCCAGCACGCCGCCTGGGTTGCTGGGCGAGACGACATTTTCTTTAGGCCTGTAACCGAAACCCATGGGCCTGCGAGCCTTGCAGGGGTGCAGCGCCTCACCGCCATCAACTCGGTTTTGGCGGTGGATCTTTTCGGCCAGGCCGTGGCGGACATGGTGGACGGGCGCCAGGTCTCAGGCCACGGCGGGATGCTGGACTTCGTGCGCGGCACAAAAGTGTCCCCCGGCGGGCGGTCGATCCTTGCCCTTGCGGCAACCGCCAAAGGGGGCACCGTCTCGCGCATCGTTCCTTGCCTTGATGGGGTGACGGTGACAGTGCCGCGGGGCGACCAGGACATCGTGGTCACCGAGCATGGTGCTACCCACCTCAAAGACCTTGATATTGACGAACGGGCCCAAGCGCTCATCTCGATCGCAGCGCCTTCCCATCAGGACGGGCTTGAACACGCGTGGCGGCAGATGAGGGCGCGGATGTGACCATGGAGCCGACGGGTCTAGCCAATGGCGAGCCGGCCTATCGCAGGATCGCATCCTCGCTGGAAGCGCGCATCCATGACGGCCGTTACGCCGTTGGCGATCTATTGCCCACAGAGCTTGAATTGTGCGCCGAGTTCTCCGTCAGCCGCCACACGGTGCGCGAGGCCTTGCGCCGCCTTGCCGACAGCGGGCTGATCCGCGCCCAGCAGGGACGGGGCACGCGCGTCATCTCATCGGAGCGTCGGTCGGCCTACGTGCAGTCCATGCGCTCCATCGAGGGTCTGTTTCTTTACGCCCGCGACACGCGCTTTGAGATGAAAGAGGCCTCGCGCCAGGTGCCTGACGAGGCCACCGCCGCACGCCTTGGCACAGGCGAGGACGAGTGGGTGCGCATCAACGGCGTGCGCTACACCTCTGACGGCGCGGCCGTGTGTGCATCGACGGTCTACCTCAAGGCCGGTTTCGCCGACATTCTGGACGACCCCGATATTGCCAACGGGCCATTGTACCAGCTGATCGAACGGCGCCACCGCGTCCTGGTAGACCAGGTACAGCAGGACTTTGCGGCCGGACCTTTGCCGGCGTCCCATGCATCGGCCCTTGGCGTTGAGACGGGGGTGCCGAGCGTGTGCGTTGCGCGCATCTATATGGATGCCGACGGCCGCGCCTTCCTGGCCGCCTTCAACCACTACCCCTCTGACCGCTTCTCCTACACCATGACCTTGAAGCGCGAGGCAGGCCTCCCCCCGCCCCAACATAAACCGTCATGAGGGTTTGGCGGCTTTGATGGTCGCCTCGTCGAGTCCGGCTTCACGAAGCGCCTCATCGGTGTGCTCCCCAAGGGCGGGGAGGCGATGGTCGAGCGTGCCAGGTTCATTGGCGAATTTGATAGGGATGCCGATGTGAAGGTTGCCGTCTTCATCGCGCACCATCATCTCGCGCGCCTTCACCTGTGGGGCGTGAAAGGCTTCATGAAGGTCAAGGACAGGAGCAAAGCAGATGTCGCGGCCTTCGAACCACGTCACCCATTCATCGCGGGTTTTTTCGGCGAACGTCTCGGTGAGAAGGGCACGCAGCTCGTCTTGATGGGGGCCGGGGCCCGACGTGGCAACGGCAATGAGGTCTTCCCGCCCCAGCGCGGTCAAAAGGTTGCGCACGAACTTCGGCTCCACGCCCCCAAGCACGACGAAGCGCCCATCCTTGGTCTCGTAAATGCGGTAGAACGCATTGCCGCCGAAGGAGCGCTGGTCCTTCACCACCGCCGCCTTACCCTCGGCAAAGACGGGTCCGACAACGTTGGGCAGCCAGCCCATGGTGGCATCCTGCATGGACATGTCGATGTAGTCGCCAAGGCCCGTCTCCTTGCGACGAAAGAGCGCCATCAGGATGCCCGACAGGGTCATCAGCGAGCCTGTGAGGTCGGCCACAGGCATGTGCGGGCTTGCCGGCGCACCGTCGCGGCCAAGGTTGAGGCTGACGACGCCTGCGTGCGCCTCGATGGCAAGGTCATGGGCGGGGGTGTCGCGCAAAGGTCCTGTCTGCCCAAAGGCTGCGATGGAGGCGTAGACGATACCCTTGTTGCGCGCCGAGACCGCCTCGTAGCCGATGCCGAGCCTGTCCACCACGCCGGGGCGGAACGCCTCCACCACGACGTCCGCCGTCTCGGCAAGGGCAAGGAAGGCCTCGCGCCCAGCCTCGGCCTTCAGGTTCAGCTGGACGGACCGTTTGCCCCTGTGGGTGTTGCGGAACCAGACCGTTTCGCCGCCCTGTTTCAGACCGATTTCGCGCACGGGCTCGCCCACCCCTGGCGGCTCCACCTTGATGACGTCGGCGCCGTGGTCGGCCATCATCATGGTCAGGTGCGGCCCCGGCAGATAAAGCGAAAGGTCCAGGACACGCACCCCTTCAAGCTTCATGAGACCACACCGTCCTTGCGCAGCCGCGCGATCTCGCTGACTTCGTAACCAAGCTCTGAGAGCAGGCCGTCGGTGTCCGCGCCAAGGGTTGGGGCGGCGCGTGCCGGCAACACCTTGCCGTCGGGCCTGATGGGGGAGGCGACAACGCGCACGGCGCCGGCCTTTTCGTGCGGCAGGTCCAGGAGGCCGCCACGCGCGGCGACGAAGGGGTTTTCCAGCGCCTCAGCCATGGTTTTGACGGGCGAGGCGGGAACCTCTCCTGCAAGGCGCTCTATCCATGTGGCGACGGTGGCGCTCTGAAGGGCCGCGTCGACCTCGCGCGCCAGGGAGTCGCGATGGGTGAAGCGGCCGTCCACGGTCTCAAAGCGGGGATCGTCCAACAGGTCGGCGCGGCCGATGATCGTGGCAAAGGCCTTCCAGAATTTCGGCACGATGCACATGACGAAAAGGTCGCCGTCCGCGGCGCGAAACCGCTCGCAAGGGACAATGGAGGGATGGCCGGCCCGGGGTCGCCGCGGTGTTTCAACCCCCCCGTTAAGCCACCAAGCGGCGGGGTAGGTGAGCTGTCCCATAGCCACGTCGAAGAGGCTGACATCAAGGTCCCGCCCACGGCCTTTCAGCTTTGCCTGCAACACCCCTGACACCAGCGCCAGCGCCGCCGTCACCCCTGTCAGATAGTCCACCACCGAAAGGCCCATGCGGGTGGGCGGGGCGTCAGGCTCGCCGGTGAGGTCCATGTAGCCGGCTTCGGCCTGCATCAGATAGTCGTAGGCCGGCCAGGTGCGACGCTCCCCCGTGCGCCCATAGCCTGAGATGTGCACGCACACGATGGCAGGGTTGGCCGCCGAGAGCGCATCGTAGGTAAGGCCGAGCCGCTCGGGCTGATCGCCGCGCACATTGTTGATGAGGGCATCGGCCGTCCCCGCAAGGCGCTGCAAAACTTCCTGGCCCTCGCCCTTGAGGTTAAGGCCGATGGAGCGCTTGTTGCGGTTGAAGGACTGGAAGAACAGGCTGTCATTGCCGCCTGGAAGTGTCGGCCCCGTGTGCCGTGCACTGTCGCCGGGCAGCGGTCCGCCAGTGTCGGGCGCCTCCACCTTGATCACCTCGGCGCCGAGGTCGGCAAGGTGCATGGTGCCGAAGGGCCCTGCGCCGTACTGTTCCACGGCGATGACCCTCAGCCCTTCAAGGGGCAGGTCAGCCCCGTTTGAGGCGGTGTCCTCAGGCAGGGTGCCGCTCCACAAGCTGCTTGGCGATGATGATGCGTTGCAACTCGTTGGTGCCTTCGCCAATGCACATGAGCATGGCGTCGCGATAGAAGCGCTCGATCTCGTACTCTGTGGAATAAGAGTAGCCGCCGAAGATGCGCATGGCCTCCTGCGCGCAATAAACGCCGGTTTCGGTGGCCAGATACTTGGCCATGCCGGCTTCCATATCGCAGCGCTCGCCAGCGTCGAACTTTCGCGCCGCATCCTCGATCAGAAGCTTTGAGGCGGCGACCTTTGAGGCCATCTCCCCAAGCTTCAGTTGGATGGCTTGGTGCTGGGCGATGGGTTTGCCGAAGGTCTCGCGCTCCTGCGCATACTGGACCGCCATCAGCAACGCCCCTTCGGCAATGCCGGCGCCCCGTGCGGCCACATTGATGCGACCCAACTCAAGCCCGCCAAGCACCTGTTGCAGGCCACGGCCTTCCTTGCCACCGATCAGATTGTCCGCAGGCACGGTGGTGCCGTCGAAGTTGATCTCGCAGGAATCGATGCTGCGATAGCCGAGCTTCTTCAGCTTTTTGGCCACCTCATACTGCTCACCTTTGTGGCACAGGAAGGCGCTCATCCCCTTGTGGCGGGGGTTCGCCTCAGGGTCGGTCTTGGTGAGCACCATCAGGCAGTTGCCGTTCAGCGAATTGGTGATCCACGTCTTGTTGCCATTGAGGCGGTAGTGGTCCCCCTCGCGGATCGCCTTGGTGCGGATCGCCTGAAGGTCGGTGCCTGCGTTGGGCTCTGTCAGTGCGATCCCGCCGCGCCACTCGCCGGTGGCAAGTTTGGGGAGCCAGGCGGCCTTCTGCTCGTCCGTCCCCGCACGCTCGATGGCAGAGGCCATGATGAGGTGGGAGTTGAAAATCCCCGTCGGCGCCATCCACACCGAGGACACCTTCACCACGATCTTCGCATAGGTGGAGGTGGGAAGGCCCAGGCCCCCATATTCGGGCGAGATCACCGCGCCGAACAGGCCAAGCTCCTTCATCTGCTCCACAAGTTCGTGGGGGTACTCGTCCGCCTGGTCCATCTTGTGGGCGATGGGGCGCACTTCGTTGTCCACCCAGCGGTCGATGGCGTCCAGGATCTGCGCCTCGTCGTCGGCGGAGAAGGCGTTGTCGGCGGCTGGCTCGGCGGTCATCGTCATGGCGGACTCCCCGTCCGGTCTAAGGTTTTTAGTAGTTGGCTTTCTCTTCAACGTCGTAGCCACGCTTGGCGATCAGCATGGTGCGCTCGAACTCGCACACCAGCGTCCCGTCCTGGTTGTGGCCCAGCGTCTTCACCGACACGATCCCCGCATTGGGGCGGGATTTCGATTCCCGCTTGTCCAGCACCGTGGATTCGGACGTCAGCGTGTCGCCCGCGAAGACCGGGTGGGTCAGCTTGATGGCGTTCCACCCCAGATTGGCGATGGCCTTCTGGCTGACGTCGGTGACGCTCATCCCCACCATCAGCGCCACGGTGAAGGGGGAGGCGACGATGGGCTTGCCGAACTCTGAATGCTTGGCGAACTCGGCATCGAAGTGGAGGGGGTGCGTGTTCATGGTCAACAGCGTGAACCATGTGTTGTCGGTCTCGGTGATGGTGCGGCCGGGGCGATGCTCGTAGGTGTCGCCCACGGCAAAGTCTTCGTAGTAGCGGCCGAAGGATTCGCGGTAGCGATTGGGCCCGACCTCCTTATGCGTTTGCACCATGACGCGTCCTTTTCGTTGTCAGTCAGAGCGGCGGTCGGCGATGCGAAGGAGCCGCTCGGCCGCCTTCACCACAGGGGCTTCCACCAGTTTGCCGTCCACAACGGCAAGGCCGGTGGGGCTGTCGCGATACGCAGCCACAATGGTGCGGGCGCGGGCGACCTCATCATCGCTCGGCGTGAAGGCGGCGTGGATGGGCGCAACGTTCGTGGGGTGGATCATCGCCTTGCCGGTGAACCCCAGCGCCCGCGCCGCCGCCGCCTCTTCGCCGACGGCGTCCTGATCGCGAAAGTTCAAGGACGGCACGTCGATGGCGCTGACCCCCGCCCGCCGTGCCGCGTGCACCACCTGGGAGCGGGCAAACAGCATGGGCGTCTCGGCAAGGTCGGCCCCAAGCTCGGCGGCAAGGTCCACCGCACCGAAGATGATCATCAGGAGCGAAGGTTCGGCGGCGATGGCGTGGACGTTGGCAAGCCCCTCCGTGCTCTCAACCAACGCTGCCAAAGGAAGGGGGCAGCCGGCATGGGTGAGGACGGAGGCGGCTAGGCGCACCTCCGCCGCGCTGTCCACCTTCGGCAGCACGAGAACGCCCCGCGGCGCGGCACTGGAAACGGCGAGGAGGTCGGCCATCCCCTCAGGCGTCGACAACGGGTTGATGCGCAGGGCCCGCAATGGGCCGCCACTGTCGCCGTTGAGGTAGGCAACGCCGCCAGCCCGCGCGCCCTCCTTCAAAGGCGGGGCGACAGCGTCCTCAAGGTCCACGCACACCATGTCGGCGCCGCTCTGAAGCGCCTTGTCGAACCGGTCCGGCCGTGTGCCCGGGACAAACAGGAAGGAGCGAACGTCCGCTGCGCGCTCGGCGATGCTTGCCGGACTTGTGAACCCTTGGGCCGGGCCGCTGGCCCCTTGGCGCGGGGCGATTGCGCTTTCACCCGCCATGGCGCGCCTTTCTTCCATCCGTGAGGATCGACATGGCTTGCGCAGCTGGCAGTGTCAACGGATTTGTCCGGACAAATTTTCGCGGCCCGGCGTCAGCGCATCCACAAGGACTGCCGCATCGGTGATCGCGGCAGGATCGTTTGCAAGGGCAAGGACGCCCTCAATGGCCTCATCGGTGAAGGGGACGGCGCTTGCGGCCATGCAGCGGCGGAACTTGTCCTCGTTGTCCTCCTGGCTGAGCGGGGCCTCAGGGTGGCCGAACATGCAGGGCAGGTCGATCTCCTCCACCCGCCCGTTCTTCAAGGTGAGGGTAAAGTGCTGCGGGTCGAGGGCGTTGGGGTCGGGGTTGTCATCAAGCTCAACGTCCACAAGGGCCGCATAGCGGTGGGTTGCCTCGTCCCGAAGGGTGGTGGGGGAGGCGAAGGTCTCAAGGTCCACCTTGCCGTTTGCCATCATCGCCCCTGCCACAAAGCGCAGGCAAAGCTTGGCGTAGTTGGGCTCAGGCGCCTCCAAATTGGGCCGGCCGACGAGGCGGTAGACCAGAGGCGGCACCCTTGCGCACATCCGTTCAATGTCCTCAGCGGCAATCCCCCGTTCGTCGTGGGCAATGCGCAGGGCGTGGACCACACCGTGGGTGAGACGACCTGAAGGGTGGGGCTTGTGGCTCATCCGCGTCATCTGCGGGACGGTGCCAAGGTCATCGAAGGGGGTCAGAGAGAACTCGTCGTCCTCCATCAGCCGCAAATAGCCGTAGGGGCCGTTCACCACATCGTGGGGGCCGCGGATGCCTGCGCGCGCCAGGTCGAGCGCACAAAGGGCCGCCCGTGCGTTAAAGCCCACCTGAAGGCCCAGAAGCGGTGAGCCCTCCGCATGGGGCTGCAAGGTGCCTGAGGTCTGCCCGTACTGGGCGCCGAGCGCATTGAGGACACCCTCTTCATCAAGCCGGCAAAGGTTGGCGAGCGCTGCCGCGGCGCCGAACCCACCGCATGTGGCGGGACGGAAGAAGCGGATGGGCCCTGTTCCAGCGCGCCCCAGCATGGCGGCGGTGTCCACCCCCACATTGAGGGCTGCCACAAAGTCCTTGCCGTTGACGGGGTCGTCTGCCGCGCGCCGCTCCTCAGAATGGGCAAGGACGGCGGAGAGGATGGTCGCCATCGGGTGAACGACGGCCTCCTCCAACACGCAGTCGAACTCCATGCAGTGGATCTGATAGGCATTCAAAAGCGCAGCGCTTCCCGCCGGAAGCCGCGTCCCGCCCACCCACACACGCGCCCCGCGCGATGGGTGCGGCGCCCCCCAGCCGGCCACCATCTCGGCCAAAGCGGCAAGGCCTGCCCCGCGTGAGCCTGCCGCCGCCACGCCCAACGTGTCGACAAGGAAGGTGGCCGTTGCGGCGACTGCAGCGTCCGAAAGGTTCTCAAAGCGCGTGTTGGCGGCGTGCTGTGCAAGGCGGAGGGCAGGATTGTCTGCGGACAGGGTGATGGTCACAGCGCCTTTTCCTCCGCGCGCCAGATGTCGGGGGCGGGATAGTCGTCCTTCACGAAGGCGTTGCCGTCCCGAAGGCTCCAGATCAGGCCGGCAATCCCCGCAATGGCGGCCAGACGGTCAAGATCGGCCCTTGTGTAGGTGTTGCGGGCCTGCGCGGCGGCGACGATCTGCGCCACCATCACACCGTCCGCGCGGATCGGGTGGTAGAGCGAGGACCCCATGCGGCTCGTGCGCAGGAACTGGCGAAACTCGGCGTGATCGTCGGTGTTTTCAAGGATCAGCGGCGCTTCGGTTTCCACCACATGGCCCGGATGGTTCCACGCTATGGGGATGGCAAGGCGCCTTTGTTCGGGCGGAAACCCCTGTGACGCCACGAGCATGTTGTAGCGCCTGTCGGGGGTGATGACGAAGATGCCGGCAACGCGGTAGTCCCTCTCGCCCTCCTTCAGCGCACCTTGCTTGAACGCTGCATGAGGGTCGCCGAGGCAGTCGTAGGCGGCGCGGGAGAGGGGGCGCAGCACATCTTCAAAGCTCTCCTTGGCCGCAGGGGCCGCGGCAGCGGAAAGCTGGAAGAGGAGCGCCCCCGCGCTCACCGTTGATGCCTCAGCGCTCACTGAGGAGAGGCCCGAAGCCCTGCACAGGATCGCCGATGGAAAGGGCGTTGAGGGCGTGGGCGTAAAGCGCCGTGTTGGCTGCCACCACGGGCCGGCCCACATCGAGCCGCCCCGCCAGGTAGGAGAACGGCAAGTTGGTGCCGATCTGGACGATGGCGTCAGGCTCGGCGCGCATCAGCTCGGTGACCGAGTTGCGCATGGTCTCCTCAGTCACGTGGGCGGTGGCAACGGGGGAGGAGCAGGCAAGGCAAACCACATCCGTCACCTCGTAGCCGATCTCGCCGAAGAACTGGCGCACCTTGTCGCCGCCGATGGCCTGATAGGGCGTGACGATCCCGATCCGCTTGGCGCTTGAGCGTTTGAGCGCGGCATCAATGGCATCGGACGCAAGGGTGACGGCAAGGCCCGTCTTCGCCTCAAGGTCCCGCCTCAGCGTCTCAGAATGGTTGGCCCCATCCCAGAACGTTTCGGCGGAAATGCCGAGGATGACGTGGTCGGGCTCGCACGACATGACGGAGTCCACCGCCTCGTCCTGGGCCTCCATGATGAGGCGGATCAGCTCGCCAAAGGCGGCATTGTCGCCAATGGCAACGTTTGGAATGCGAATGCGCGAGATGTGGTTGGTGACGCCGTCGGGGCACATTGCCTCCATCTCTGGCTGGACGATGGTGTTGGTGGAGGGGATGACGATGCCGATCTTGGCCCGCCACCCCAAGGCATCACGCCCTTTGTCTGCCATCAGTGTCAGTTCACCGTCAGGCCGGTGATGGGGCCGACGGTCTCGTTGAACTTTGCCACGCACTCATCCCCGCACCGCTCGGCCCACTTGGGAAGGACGGCGGATTGCATGGCCTCGCGGCGCTTTTCAACGTCGCCATCGCTGGGGTCGACGCGGGTGAGGCCCGCAGGCTCGCCAAGGGGGCAGGGGCCTGACGTGTTGCAGGCAATACCCATGGCGTCCTCTTCGTAGTTGAGCGTCCACATATCGCTTTCAAGCTTGGCGATCTCTTCCGTCAGGTATGTCTGGACGGCAGGGTCGAGGCCGTTCCACCAGGCAAGGTTTGCCACGGTGGCGCCCGAGCCGAAGTTGATGGGAAGGGTGAACAATGTATCGGCAGGCTCATGCCAGCCGGCGGTGTAGCCACCCAAGGTGCCTGTGATGGCGCAATCGATCACCCCTTGGGTCAGCCCTTGCTGCACCTCGCCGAAGGACATGTTGACCGCCGTCGCGCCGAAATGCTCGACGAAATCGGCCTGGCTGGCGCCAGAGGTGCGCACCTTCTTGCCGGCAAGATCTTCAAGGCCGCCCAAGTCGCCGCGGCAGTAGAGCACCTGGCTCTGGAAGGACTGGAGCGACAAGATCTTGAGCCCCAGCGTGTCCTGGTAGAACGCGTCGAGAACGGGGCGGAAGGCATTCGTCACCGTCTCGAACTCGCCCATGGAGGCGGAGAGGCCTGCAAGGTCGGTGGCATCGTTGATGGCCGCATCCCCGGCGTGGTGGCCGAGCTGTGCGGTGGCAATGTTCATCACACCGTTGGACAGGAGGCGGAAGACCTCGGGTCCTTTCAGCCCCATCTCGTTCCACGGTGCAAAGCGCACTGTGAGGGCCCCGTCCGTCGCCTCGCCCACCGTCTCGTTCCAGAACGGTGCTTCCAGGGTTTTGGACTGGGTGGTGATCCCAAGGTTGCCGACGACGTTAATGTCGGTGGCGGGAAGCTCGTCCGCCGCCGCCCCCGTGATGAGAGCGACTGAGGCGGCAAGGCCCACAAGGGTGGCGGTACGGGTCATGGCAGTCTCCGATCAGGCTTAAGCGCACCCATGGCTAGGTGCCGACAAGGCTTGGCAGCCACAGGGCAAGTGATGGAAAGGCAAGCAAAAACAGCATCATGACAATCATGACGCACAGGAACGGCACCGCGCCGACGATGACGTCGCGGATCGGTCCCTCGCCGCGCACCGATTGCACGACGAAAAGGTTCACGCCGATGGGCGGGGTAATGAGCGCCGCCTCGATGAGGATCATGAAGAGGACCCCGAACCAGATGGGGTCGTAGCCGAGCGCCACCACCACGGGGACGACGACGGGCGTCGTCGCCACCATCAAGGACAAGGTCTCCATGAAGCAGCCGATGACGAGGTAGAGCGCGATGATGAAAAGCATCACCACCGTCGGCGACAGGTCCAGCGCCTGCATGGACTGGGTGACAGCCCCCGTCAGCCCCACCCCCACCATCACGAAGTTGAGGAAGAAGGCGCAAAGGACGATGAGCATCACCATGGCGGTGGTGCGCATGGTGTTCTCGAACGCGCCGTAGAGGAGCGCCTTGGAAAGCCTGCCGCGCGCTGCCGTCAGCCCGAGCGCTGCCAGAACGCCGAGGGAGGCCGCCTCCGTCGGCGTTGCCCACCCGGCATAGATGGTTCCCACCACCACCAGGAAGAGGCCGATAGGCGCAGCAAGCCCCCAAAGGCCGGCAAGGCGCTCCGACCAGGGGACACGCGCACGCACTTCCGCGCCGCCGCGCACCATGACGGCGACGGCAATCATCACCGAGAACAGCACCGCCAGCATGATGCCTGGGATGAAGGCGGCCAGATAAAGCTCCGCCACCGACACTTCGGCCAAGACCCCGAACAGGATCATGTTGATGCTCGGCGGGATGAGGATGCCGAGCGTCCCCCCAGCGGCGATGGAGCCCAGATACAAGGGCGGCGGATAGCGTCCGCGCGTCATGTGCGGCACAGCGATGGTGCCGATGGTCGCCGCCGTTGCCACCGAGGAGCCTGAGGTGGCCGAGAACAGCGCGCTCGAGGCAATGTTGGTGTGCATCAACCCGCCTGGGATGCGGTGGGTCCAGTTGTCGATCCCCTCGTACATCTCTTTCGCGATGCCTGAGCGCAGGAGAAGTTCGCCCATCAGAATGAAGAGCGGGACGGCAACGAGGACGAACTCCGTCGAGGCCGACCACAACACCTCCCCCAACGCAGGAAGGAGGGGGAAGAAGGCGTAAAGCTCGTTGAGGACGGCGGCGAGGCCGAACAGCGCCACCGCCACAGGCAGCCCCAGGAGGACGAGGCCGATGAGGACGCCGAGTGCAACGGCAATCATCGTGCGGCATCGTCCGCTCCGGAGGCCTCGCGCGGGACACCGTGGGGAATGCCCGCGCGCGCTGCAACGGCACCGAACCGGCCGCGCAGCAACAGTGTGAGGAGGCGCAGCGCCAGAACGGTGGCCGTCAACGCAAACAGGCTCAGCCCCATGGCCCATGCGCTTTGGGGGATCACCAAGGGCACGGCGAGCGTCGTGTTGGAGCGCGCGCCAAGGCTGGCACTGTGCGCCACCACCCCCCAGGCGTGGACCGCGAATGTGAGCGCAAGCCCCGCGACGGCAATGACCGCCGCCACATCCAAGACGGCCGCCAACGGCCGCGGCGCATGGCCGATCACAAGGTCGATGCGGATGTGGGCGCGCCGCATCAGCGCGTGGGCAAGGCTGACGGAGATCGCAACGGCAAACAGGTAAATGGTGATCTCGAAGGAGTGCAGGACGGCAAGGCCGAAGAGGTTGCGCATGAACACCTCTGCCGCCACCAAAAAGGCCGAGACAAGGACCAAGGCCCCGCCGATGCGCGCAAGCAGAGCCGTGCCGCCGGCCAAGATCTTGTCCGTCGCCTCACCCAAGCGCTCGCCTCCGCTGATTGTTCTGCCGCCTTTGGATGATGGCACGGTTCATTTGTCCGGACAAATTCATGCGGGCGGGGAGACAGTGCCGGCAAAGCGCTCGGCAATCTCGCCGCGGGTGGCAATCCACGTGTTCGGCTTTTGCGCGGCATACGCGAGGAATTGGTCCAGCGCGCCGATCCGCCCCGGCCGGCCGATGATGCGAAGGTGCAGGCCTATGGACATCATGACCGCCCGATCGGCCCCCTCGTCGTGCAGCCAGTCCAGGGTGGCGATGGCGTAGTCCAGCCAGTCCTGCGGGCGGTAGGAGGGGTCGAGCCAGAACTTCATGTCGTTGGTATCGAGCGCGTAAGGCACCACCACCAGCGGCTTGTGGGTGCCGTCCTCCATGTCGACGCTCTCCCAGAAGGGGGCATCGGCCGAGTAGTCGTCCATGTGGTAGGTGTAACCCTCTTCGATGAGGAGGCGCCGTGTGCGCGGTGTGAGGAGGTAGCGCGACAACCATCCCTTAGGGCGCGCGCCAGTGGTCGCCTCGATGCTTTGGGCGGCGCGTCGAATAAAATCCCTCTCGCGCGCTTCGTCGTAGGAGAACTGGTGGATCCAGCGGTAGCCGTGGGCGGCGAACTCATGCCCTTGCGCGGCGAACTGGCGGGTCATTTCGGGCGCCCGTTCCAGCGCAAGCGCTGCCGCCGTCACCGTCGTGCGGATGTTGTGCTTGTCCAGAAGCTTCAGGACCCGCGGCGCACCTTCCTTGATGCCGTAGCGGTAGTTGCTTTCATTGCCGAAGTTGCGGATGGGCGCCTTGAGGGCGACCCCAAGCTCATCCACAGGCTCGGGCCCCTTGTCGCCGTCGGCGACGGTCATCTCAGAGCCTTCTTCGATGTTGACCACCACGGAAAGGGCGAGCCGCGCACCATTGGGCCAGGTCAGTTCCACATCGCCACCATCGCGCCTTCCCCCAAATTTGTCCGGACAAATTTGGCCGGCTGCGCCGCCCTGTCAAGGCGCAGCACCGCCGGCTCCGAGGGCTGCTCAAAATTTGTCCGGACAAATCGTTGCGGCGGCGGGTCCTGTGTGCGAGCATTCGGGCAAGACCCGATCAGCGCCAGGAGAAGCGTCCGTGTTGACCAGACCCACCCTTCGCGCAGGCGCCGCGGCGCTTGCCCTTTTGGGCTTCAGCCTTCTAACGCCCGCCGCCGCTCAGACCATGTGGGATGTCTCGATCCCCTGGGGGCCCAGCGAATTCCACACCCAAAACGCCCAGAAATTCGCAGACCGGGTGAAGGAAGAGACCGGCGGCTCGGTGGAGATGACCATCCACCCCGGCGGCGCGCTCGGCATCCGCGCCAATGAATCCCTGCGCGCCGTGGAAGACGGCGCCGTGCCGATGGCCGAGTATGCCGCCTTCCAGAATGTGGGCGAACTGCCGATCCTGGGGATCGAAAGCATCCCGTTCCTGATCGATGACTATGGCGACCTTCGCAAGATGCACGAGGCGGTGCGTCCGGTATGGGAGGCCGAGCTTGCCAAGCGCAACCAAAAAGCCCTCTACATCGTGCCTTGGCCGAGCCAGAACTTCTTCACCAAGACCCCTATCGCAGGGCCTGACGACTTCGATGGCGTCAGGATGCGCACCTACGACAAGAACACCGCCGAAATGGTCTCCCGCCTCGGCATGGTGCCCTTGCAGATGAACAACGTGGACATTGTGCCCGCGCTCGCCTCAGGCAAGCTGGACGCGGTGATGACCTCGGGCAGCACGGCCGTTGCGCAGAAATACTGGGAGTTCTTGAACCACGTCTACAACACCAACCACCTGTGGGCGTCCAACATCATGGCCGTCAACATGGACGAGTGGAACGCGCTGTCTGACGACGACCGTGCCACCATCGAGCGTCTGGCCAAAGAGATGGAGCCAGAATTCTGGGCGGTCAGCGAAGGCGAACACGGCAAGCGCATGGAGGAGTTGAAGGCCCAAGGGATGACCGTCGACGCCCCCAGCGAAGCCACCGTTGCCGCCATGAAAGAGGCCACAGCCGACATGGCCGACAGCTATTCTGAAAACACGGCCGGTGCGGCGGACGCCCTTGCGGCCTACCGCGCCGCTACAGGCCGCTAGTCGGCGCGTCGCCAGGACGAACGGCGGATAGGGGTGACGGCAGAGCACACAAAGCCTGGCGGATGGGCGCTTGACGCCGTCCTCAAAGTGATCGACGGCGTCCTCTATCTTGGGGCCGCCGTCGGTGCGTTGTCGGCCCTACTCCTTGCGCTGATGCTGATTGTGGAGGTGGTCACCACCTCCTTCTTCGCCTACTCCCAGCCCTACGCGGTTGAGTATTCGGGCTACCTCCTGCTTGCAGTGTTGTTTGCAGGGTCCGGGTGGACGCTGGGCCGTGGCGGTCACATTCGCGTCGATGTTCTTGCAAGCCTTGCAAGCTCTGCCGTCATCCGCCTGCTTGACCTACTGGCGAGCGCATTTGCGTTGGGTGTGGTGGGATTTGCAGCCACCGCCCTCATCCGCCAGGCCATCCGCACCGCTGAGCTTGGCTCGCGCTCCTACTTTCCAAGCGAAACGCCGCTCGTTTACCCCCAAGCCCTGTTGGCAGCGGGAATGACGCTCCTTGCTGTGGCGTTTGCCGCGCGCATTGTGCGCATCCTTACAGGAAGGGCACCGCAGGCCGTCCAATCTGGCGGCGGCTGACGTGGTGATTGAGGTCAAAGACTAGATGGGTGCACCGCTCGGCCTCGTCGTCGGCCTCCTCGTCCTTTTGTTGGGGGCGGGGATTTGGGTTGGTGTTGCGCTCCTGTCCATCGGCATGATCAGCCTTGAGGCGTTCCGCTCCATCCGGTTGGATCGGTTTTTGGCGAGCGACTTGTGGTCCACCTCGACGGCCGTGGAACTTGTCACCCTGCCGCTCTTCATCCTGATGGGCGAGATCCTTTACCACACTCGTCTGTCCGAAAACCTGTTTCGCGGCCTTGCCCCTTGGGCCTCCCGGCTCCCGGGCAGGCTCCTCCACGTCAACGTCCTTGGGTGCGCGCTCTTTGCAGCGGTCTCAGGCTCCTCCGCCGCCACGACGGCGACGGTGGGGCGCATCACGCTCAAGGAGCTCCTGTCGCGGGGATACTCGCGCGATATTGCCTCAGGCTCACTGGCGGGGGCGGGGACGCTGGGCTTTTTGATCCCCCCCTCGATCCCCCTCATCGTCTACGGGGTGGTGGCGAACGTTTCGATCCTCGACCTTTTCCTGGCGGGGATTGTGCCCGGCCTCGCGCTGGCGCTCATTTACATTGTCTATATCGGCGTGCGGGCGACCCTCCAGCCAAGTCTGATGCCGGCCCCCGAAGCCCGTCCCTCCTGGGGCGCGCGCATGGTGGCACTGGCCCATTTAGGGCCCGTCGTCTTCCTGATCCTGTTCGTGATCGGGTCCATGTATGGCGGCTTTGCCTCCGTCACCGAGGCGGGGGCCATCGGCGTCCTCGGTGCCTTCATCATCGCCCTCGCTCAGCGCACTTTGAGCCTTGCCTCCCTGTGGCAGGCGCTGTTGGGGACGGTAAAAACCTGCGCCATGATCGGGCTGATCCTTGCCGGCGCACTGTTCCTGTCCAAGGCCATGGCGCGCCTCGGCCTACCTGTGGAGATCGCGGCGGCCATCGATGCCCTCGATCTCAACCCCTACACGCTGATCGCGCTCCTCCTGGTCTTCTATCTGATCCTCGGCTGTATCCTGGATGGAATGTCGGCCATCGTCATGACGCTACCCGTCACTTTGCCTCTGGCAGTGGCGGCAGGGTTCGACCCCGTGTGGTTTGGTATCTTTTTGATCATCACGGTGGAGATGGCGCAGATCACGCCGCCCATCGGCTTCAACCTCTTCGTCATCAAGAGTTTGACGGGGGAGCCCATTGGGCGCATCGCCCGCAACGCGTTTCCCTTCTGCCTGTTGATGATGGGGCTTGTGGTGCTGATCACCGTGCTGCCGGATATCGTGCTCTTCCTGCCCTCGGCGGCGAAGGGGTGACACGCGTTATGGACGGCGCTTTGCGCCGGCATTGTCACTTGTAGTGCGAGGGTGTTCCCCCTCGCGCTCCTCCATCTCGTCGATGGGCAAGGGTTCAGGACAGTGGCCCTTTGGGCCAATGACCTAAACCCTTGGGATGAGCGTGGTCGGGTCCACGGCAGCGTCAACGGGTGCGCGCTTCGCGCCCGTCCTCGCCATGCTCGCCCGCCTTGCGGGCTGTGCGTGGCTCCGGGCGGCCCGTTGACACCGCCGCAGACCCTTGGTGCCACCGACTGTTGGGGTTAGCGATCCAAACCGAAAGGGTCGTCGACGGTGTGGGCGGGCTCGGTGTGCCAGGCGGCGCCTTTGTCGGTCATGAAGAAATGGTCTTCCAGGCGGATGCCGAACTCGCCGTAGATGCACAAGGTGGGCTCGATGGAGCCTGTCATGCCCACGTCGAGAGGAGTCTCGTCGCCTTTCACGAAGTAGGGAGCCTCGTGGCCGTCCATACCGACGCCATGGCCCGTGCGATGGGGGAGGCCCGGCACCTCGTAGCCGGGGCCAAAGCCGTGCTGCTCGATGACGGAGCGGGTGGCAAGGTCGATGCCGCTGGAGGGGGCGCCGAGGCGGGCGGCGGTAAAGCCTGCGGCCTGGGCTTCGTGGTCGATCTGCCAGATCTGGCGCTGGCGTTCGTTCGGTGTGCCGAACACGTAGGAGCGGGTGATGTCAGACACATAGCCGTGCATGGGTGCGCCGCAGTCGATCAGCACCACATCACCGTCTTTCAGCTCCTGGGCATGGGGGACGCCATGGGGGTAGGCCGAGGCCTCGCCGAACAGCGCAATGGCGAACCGGCAGCCTGTGTCGAACCCTGCTTTGCGGTGGGCCTGATCCAGGAACATTTGGACGTCGGTTGTCATCATGCCGGCCGACAGGGCACGCGCCGCCCTCTCGTGGATCGCCAAGGTGGTGCGCATGGCGTGGCTGATGAGCGCGATTTCATGGTCTGACTTGCGCTGCCTGCACCAGGACGCAACGCTGGCTGACGGGGTGAGGGTGTAGTCGGACCCTGCCGCCTCGGCCGCCCGTCTGATGCCGTCCACCACGAACCAGCGGGCCTGATCGTCAAGGGCAAGGGTGCCTTTGTGGATTTGAAGGTCGCGCAGGGTGTCGACCATCAGCGCGTAAGGGCTCTCATGCTCCTGCCAGGCTGAAATGCGATCGCCGATGGTGATCATCGTCTTCAGCTTCTCCACCTCGAAGGCGGGGGAGACGTAGACGGGTTCGCCTTGGGCGGGGACGATGGCGCCGATCATCCGCTCGGTCTGGCCGTGGCGCACGCCTGTGAAGTACTCAAGATCGGTGGTGCCATCGAGCCAAATGGCGGCGATGCCAAGCTCTTTCATGCGCTCCTGGGCCTTGGCGATGCGGCCGAGCCGCTCTTCAAGGGTGATGGGCTCCACCGCATCGCGGACGGAGGTGATGGCGGCAAGCTCGGCCTCCGGCGTGGAACCGCCGACGCCGACGGTCACGCCCCACCCCCTGCCGCGCGGATGGTGGCGCGGATGTCCGCGGCGGAGGCGTTGAGGGAGGCTGTGTGGACGTACATCATATGGCCGGCTTCATAGTACTTCATGGTGAGACGATCGGGGTCCACCGCGTTGACGGTAAAGGCCAATTCGGCGGCGAAGAAGGGCGTTGCAAGGTCGTAAAGCCCGTTGAGGACAAGGACGGCAAGGTGCGGCTGTTCGCGCACGATCCGCGCAAGGGCAGGCGCCACGTTGACTGGGCTGGGCCAGTGGCTTCCAAAACCTGCACCGCCTTTGGGTTTCAACGCCCAGTCCCATTTGCGAAGCGCATCTCGGTTGAAGCCGCGATAGGGCCTGTCCATGGCAACGTTGAGGGTGCGGCCCAGATGATCCTTCACTGCCGCCACATAGGCAGTGTCGATGGCGTTGGCCGAGGCATCGTTTTCGGGCAAGTCGCCAAGGTCATCGGTGTCGCGGCCTGTGTAGCGGCTGTCGAGACGGCCGATGGTGAGGCCGCGTTCGCGCAGCAAGGCTTTGCGGAAGCGGGGGGAGGAGAGGCGCATCTTCGCCTTCAGCCACTCCTCGGCGCCGACGCCTGAGATGCGTGCCAGATCCTCCGCCAGGGCGCTGTCGCTCGTGTTGCCCATCAAGATGGCGGGGGCATAGCGCTCGCGCGCGAAGGTCCGGGCCTCCTCCATCAGCCCGTCGCGGTCGCCTGAGACCACACCATGATAGTGGGCGGTGGCGGCAAACGTCGGCAGATAGGACACGTCCGGCATGATGTTGCCGGGGTTGTAGCGCACGGTGTGAAAGTCGAGGACGCAGGAGACGAGGATCAGCCCGTTCACCGACAGGCCCTCGAAGTTGTCGTGCATCTTGTCGGCCATGGAGACGGCGCGGGTGGTGCCGTAGCTCTCGCCGGCGAGGAAGCGCGGGGCGTTCCAGCGACCATGGTCGGTGAGCCAGCGCTTGACGAACTCCACCAGGATGGCGGCATCGGCATCCACACCCCAGAAGGCGTCGGGCTTCGTCTCGCCCAGGACGCGGCTGTAGCCGGTGCCGATGGGGTCCACGAACACAAGGTCCGTCACGTCCAGCAGCGAGGCGCCGTTGTCTTCCACAGGAAAGGGCGGCGCGCCTGCCGTTCCGCCATCGGGCGGGACCACCACACGGCGCGGGCCGAACGCGCCCATGTGAAGCCACATGGAGGAAGAGCCCGGGCCGCCATTGAACACGAAGGTGACGGGCCGGCCCTCGCTCTCTTCTTCGGCGAGATAGCTGATGGAAAAGACGCTAGCGGTCGGTTTGCCATCCTCGTCGGAGAGGTGGGTCTCACAGGCGATGGCGCGGTAGTGGAAGGGCTGGTTGTTGAGGCGAAGGCTGTGCTCGCTGTCAAACCGCTTCGGCTCGGGAATCTCTGCTGCGGGTGTGCTCTCCTCAGCCATGGGCAACGGCCCAATCGAAGTCGCGCGGAGTTTTGACGAGGACTTCGGGCGCCGTTTTGCCGACGACCACCGTGTCGTCGATGCGGTAGCCGCCGAGACCGTAGATGTAGACCCCTGGCTCGCAGGAGTAGACTTCGTTTTCCAAAAGGGGGCGCTCCAGGAAGGCCATGTCGTCAGGGTATTCGTGGCCCTTGAGGCCGACACCGTGGCCAGTGCGGTGGAAGATGTTGTCGGCAAAGCCTGCCTTTTCGATGGCAGCGGTGGCCGCGCGGTCCACCTCGCGCACAGGGGTGCCGGCGACGAATTGTTCGGCCGCGGCAAGGTTTGCGGCAAGGGCGGCCTCATAGGCTTTGGCGTGGCGCGGGTCGGTGGGTTCGCCCACGAAGAGCGTGCGCTCGTTTTCCACCACGAGGCCGTTGTAGCGGAAGATGACGTTGCTCACCAAACCCTCGCCCTTGGCGTAGCGCATCCCTGTCGGGGCGCCTGTGCCATGGGGGGAGGCCGACGCCGGACCTGCCAGCGTGCCGACGCGGATCTCCATGTTTTCCCCAGGGAAACGGTCGGCCGCGCGCTGGTGCATGATGGCCTCGACGCTTTTGTCGGCCTCCGCCACGACGCGTCCGGGGGTGACGGCGCGCTTCAGTTCCTCCATCCCCTCGTCGGTGAAAGCAGCGCAAACCCGCAACAGGGCAAGCTCCTCCTCGTGCTTGACGAGGCGAAGGTCGCGCAGACGCCTGTGCATGGGTTTGAGTGTGACGGGGATGTGGTCGCGCACGGCGGCCAGCGCCTCGAACACACCGTCGGCGCCGATGGTGCCGTTGGCAAGGCCGCGCCCATCAAGGCATTCGGCCATCAGCTTGGGCCAATCCTCGGTGGTGACGGTGAGGAGGGTGGGGCGCGTGTGCTCGGCATAAAGCACCACCTCGTCCACCCATAAGGTGCCGCGTTCCTTCGCCATCTTGATGTGATGGGTGGAGAGTTCATTCACCACCATGAAAGGCTCGCCCACCTTAGGCACGACAACGGCCGTGGGCCGCTCCCAAGGCTCCACGTCGACGGCAAAGTTGGAGGCGTAGAAGGCAAAGTCCGCCTGACCGAACAGCAGCGCATCAAGGCCCTCAACCTCCATCAACGCGCGCATGTCATGGAGGCGTCGTTCGAAAACGGCGCGACTGAGGAATGCCATCGGGGACCCTTTCGTTAAGCGTTCAGCGGGCGTAGCGGCGCTGGACCATCCAAGCGGAGACGATGGTGAGCGCAAGCGTTGCCACCATCAAGATAAAGGCGAGCGCGGCGCCAAAGGGCCAGTTCGCCTGCTCGGTGATCTGCTCGTAGACCTTCGGCGCCATCACATGGAAGCGCGGGCCGCCCAGGAGCACCGGCGTCGCATACGCATTCATGCACAAGATAAAGACCAGGATGGACCCGGCAATGACCCCGGGCATGGCAAGGGGCAACACCACCTTGCGAAACGCTGTGAACGGGGTGGCCCCAAGGTTCTGTGCCGCCTCCTCCAGGGACACTTCAATGGTCTCAAGCACGCTCTGGATGGACAAGATCATGAATGGCAGCACCACCGCCACGATGCCGATGACGACGGCGGTCTGGGTATAAAGAATCTCGATGGGCTCGCTGATAATGCCGAGCCCTTCCAAGCTGCGGTTGAAAAAGCCGCCCGTTCCCATCACCGCCATCCAGCCGGCCGCCCGCACGGCGTTGCCGATGAACAGCGGAAACACCACCGCCATGATGAGCGCGCTCTTCCACCGGGCCGGCGCGCGGGCGATGAAGTAGGCCACGGGCAGCGCCATGACGAGGGTGATGGCGGTGGACAGGAACGCCACCTCCACCGTGCGCAAAAGAACGTCGATGTAAAAGGCGTCGGTGAAAAAGCGGACGTAGTTCTCGAGGCTGAAGGCCTCGATCATGAACTCGATCCTGTCGTGCTTGTTCAGCGAATAGCGGAACAGGAGGGCGATCGGAAAGATCAGGACCACCAGCACCAACAGCGTCGCCGGCACGATGAGGAAAGGCGAGCGGTCTCGACCGACCGGGCTGTCGGCAGCGCTCATGACGACGCTGGCGGGCAGGGTCCGGCCGGGCAAACCGGCCGGGTGAGGTCACATGGGTGGGGCAGGGCCCGTCTCAGCCCAGGAACTCGCGCTGCCACCACTCCCTGAGGTCGTTGTTGTTGGCGGCAATGTACTCATAGTTCGGGAGGATGAACTTTGCCTGCTCCTCCGGCGTGAAGGTGAGCTTTTTCTCAAGCTCTGCCGGCAAGGGCGCGTTGGTGACGGTGGGCACATAGCCCATGGTTTCGGCAAACCTGTCCTGCGCGGACGGGGCGAGCATGGCATCCAGAAAGGCATAGCCGCCATCGGCGTGGGGTGCGTTGGCGGGAATGGCCATCTCGAACACGATGGGCGTCACGCCTTCGGACGGTGCAATGTCGGTGACGGGGATGCCGGCGCTCGCCCATTGGAACGCCCGTGCCCGCCACATGGGCACGATCCAGATCTCGCCTGAGTTCAGCGCCTGCGCCACCGCCTCGTTGGAAGGATAGACCCGCGCGCCCATCTCCTTCAGCTCCATCAGCTTGGAGAAGCCTGGCTCGAAGTTGGAGCGGTCGCCACCATTGGTCAGCGCCGCAGCGGCGATGTTTTGCACGTAAAGCCCGTCGGCAAAGCCCACCTTGCCCTCATAGTCGGGGTTCCAAAGGTCGTTCCAGGACGTGGGTGAAGCGTGCTCTGGATTATAGACGATGACGAGACCGCTATAGATGTGCGGCGCCGCGTACGACTTTTGCAGCGCTGGGATGAGGTTGGCGGCATTGGGCATTTTCGCCGTGTCGAGGTCGGCCAGAACCCCTGTCAGCGACATTTCGTACATGTCGATGTCGGAGAAGCAGGCGACGTCCAGCGTGCCTGTGGGCAAGCGCCGCTCGGCCAGAAGCTTGTTCTTGCGCGGCGGCGCGTTGGCGATGTCGTAAAGCACCTCCCACCCTTCGGGCACCATGATGGGCTCGACGATGTTGGATTCCAAAAGGTTGCGATAGTCGCCGCCCCACGTGCCGATAACGGCCTGTTTGGACTGGGCGAGCGCGCTGAAGGGCGTTGCGGCCAATGCGGCCGAACCGCCCATGAGCGCCAAGGCGTGTCGGCGAGTCAGCGCTGTCCTGTTGGTCATGGTTTTCCCTTCTTGTTGGTTGTTTCGCGGGTCACCGCGGCGGGCCGAGAACAAGCGTGGCGTCAGGATCCCACGTCACCATGACGCGTTCGCCCTGTTGCATTCTGCGGACCGCTTCACCCGTGTTTTGGGTATGGACGGTCACCGTGTCGCCAGTGTCAAGGCGCACAACGGTCTCCAAGGTGGCGCCAAGGAAGGTGGTCACGACCACAGCGCCAGGAAGACCCTCAGCCTCGCCCCCAGGCTGAAGGCGCACCTTCTCGGGGCGCACGGCAACGGTGATGGGGCCTTCAGGGTGGGGGGCAGCAAGGTCCATGGCAGCGCCGGCGCCGGTGGTGAAGACGCGCTCGCCCGTCACCACCCCTTCAAAGATGTTGGACTTGCCGATGAAGTCGGCGACGAAAGGGGTCTGCGGCTTGTCGTAAAGCTCTTCAGGGGTGCCGATCTGCTCCACCACCCCTTCGCTCATCACCACCAGCCTGTCGGCCACCGTCAGCGCCTCCTCCTGGTCGTGGGTGACGAAGACTGTGGTGAGGCCGAGCGCCCTTTGCAGCTGGCGGATTTCTAGCCGCACCTCGTGGCGAAGCTTTGCATCAAGGTTGGACAAGGGCTCGTCCAGGAGAAAGACCTCTGGCTCCACCACAAGCGCGCGGGCAAGGGCAACGCGCTGCTGCTGACCGCCTGAAAGCTGGCGCGGGTAGCGCTCGCCGTAGCCTTCAAGGCGTACGAGGCGCAGCGCCTCCGCCACACGCCGCTCCGCCTCGGACTTGGACACCTTGCGCATCTGAAGGCCGAAGGCGACGTTTTCGGCCACCTTCATGTGGGGAAACAGCGCGTAGCCTTGAAACACCATCCCGGTGTTGCGCTTATGGGGCGGCACATGGGTGACGTCATGGTCGCCGATGCGGATCGTCCCTTCGCTCGCCCGCACGAAGCCTGCCACCATGCGCAGTGTCGTCGTCTTGCCGCAGCCCGAGGGTCCGAGGAGGGCGACCAACTCCCCTTGCCCCACGGTGAGCGAAACGTCCTTGACCGCAACGGTTTCCCCATAGGCCTTGGTGACGTTCTGCAGACGCAGCTCCGACATTCACACCACCTTGGAGATTTTGACGAACCGATCCGTCAGCACCAGCGCCGCGCCGATGATGAGGATCTGCACAAAGGAGACGGCGGCGACCGAGGGGTCGAACTTCCACTCAAGGTATTGAAGCAGCGCGATCTGCAAGGTGGATCGGTTGGGACCGATTAGGAACAGCGTCATCTCAAGGTCGGTGAAGGAGGCGATGAAGGAGAAGATCGCCGCCGCCACAAGCCCGGGGCGGATCATCGGCAAGGTGACCCGCATGAACGTCGTCAGCGGACTTGCCCCAAGGTTCATGGCCGCCTCTTCCACCGAGCGGTCGACGCTCGTCAGGCTGGCCGAGATGAGGCGCACCGTCCAAGGGATGGTCAGCATGATGTGCGCGGCCACCAGCCCCGGAAGCGTGGCGATAAAGCGCGTCCCGGTCCAGATCTCAAGCTGCACGAAGTAGATGTAGATGGCCGTGCCCGCCACCACCCCCGGTACGATGAGGGGGGAGAGCATCAAAGCATTCAGCGCCGCGCGGCCCGGAAAGCGGCCCCTGACGATGGCAAAGCTTGCAGGGATGCCGAGCGCCAGCCCCGCCACCATGGAGACCAGCCCCACCTGGATGGAGGTGATGAAGCCTTGGGTGAAGGAGCGGTTCTCCCAGGCCTTGGCGTACCATTCCACCGTGTAGCCGGACGGTGGGAAGGTGACGATTTCATTGGCGAAGAAGGACACCCAGCACACGAAGATGACCGGGATGAACATGAACAGGAAGACCAGCGCGACGGATCCCTTATAGGCGAGCCGTCCGCCAAGGGCGCCGGGCAAAGCCCTTTGTGTCTCGCGCGCCGCGGTAACCGCCAAGGGCCCCTGTTCCTTGTTCGTAACGTTCGCCTTCACCGCCGACGATAGCACGGCCTTTGTGGCCGGCAAGGTGGCCGCCGAAGTTCGCCCGTCCTCTTACATCACGGACCGGGGCAATCAGGATTTATGCCAAACCCGGGCCATGGGACGAATTTCGCACCTGACCTTTCGTCGCCACGGCCGACCACTACATGCCCATCGCGGCCCCGCCGCAGGTCTAACCGATTGTCAGTTTTTTTGAGCGGCGGTGGCTTTTTGGAGCAATGCGTTATGTGGCCCCTTTACATTCTGTCTCCCCACGCTGTGGCGTTAGGCGCATTCTTGGGCTCGTTTCAAGTGATTGCGGAGGTCGGCCATAATCGGTCCGATCTTGATCTGACGCTGGGTCAGATCGGCTATGCGAGCGGCATCATCGCTATCATCACCACGCTGTTTCTGGTCTTCTGGGTGATCTCGCGCCGGGGCGCAAAGTGGCCGTGGCTGATCCTGCACCTGGGCGCCTTGGCAGGGGTGGTGTTGGCAGGATCTGCGTGGCTCGGGATGCACATCGCCTAAGGGCGCGCGCCTGACGCCTCCGCCTCGTGCTGGCGCAAAACGTCGGCGAGGGTGTGAAGGCGCTTGTCGTCCACCCCCACCTCAAGCAGATGATCGGCCGTGGAGATGACGTAGTCCTCGTTGCGGCCCGATTGGCCGACCGCGCCGCGCACGGTCCTCAACGTATCGTCCATGGAGAGCTGGCCGGCATATTGCTCGTGCCCGCGGTCAGCCACGTAGGTGAGCGCTTCGACGGTTTGTCCATCGGCGCGGTGGGCGATGACGACGGCCTCCTTGTAGACCATGGTCACCTGTTCGCGGGCCCTCAAGTACGCCACCACCTCCTCGCGCAGACGATCCTCGATGGTGAACACCACACCGCGGCAGGCGCCCCCACGGTCGAGCCCCATCACAAGGCCTGGCCGCTCCCGCGTGCCCCTGTGCACATAAGAGTAGACGCAAAGCCGCCTGTGCCGCCCGCGGACGGTGGCAAGCTGTGCGGTCTTGAACTGGAAGCCCGGCCGCCACATGAGCGAGCCGTAGCCGAAGACATGAAACGCCATGGCGGGCCCCATAGACCAGGCCGCGCCCTTCGCGCAATTGCCACACGAACATGGGCGTTGCGCCGCACGGGGTTGAACAGATGTTTCGGCGGATAGATACATTATGAGCGTCGCAAATGCCGCGATTGTGTGCAATCGGGTCGTGGCTTGTATGCCGCACCTGTCGATCCGTCGCGGGCTGGGAGACTTGTGGCCGCGTGCCAGTCGTGCCACGCCATCGGCCCTGGCGGTGCGCGAGGCGCCGTGCGGAGGTGATCCATGGCCAAACAGGGCAAGAGGGGGGCGCGGCGCTTTAAGCTGTTGATGGCGCTGGCCCTTGCCGGGGTCGTGGCCTGGTCCGTTCTGTGGTTCGTCGCAGCCACCATCGTGGACCGCCAGCTGGAAAAAGTGGAGATGGCGGCAGGCACCAACGGGCCTGCCATTGGCTGTGTCCACCGCGACATCGGCGGCTTTCCGTTCCGCATCGAGGTGCGCTGCAAAAGTGGCTCACATTTCGGCAACGGCCGCGACACGGTGACCATCGCCGGCCTTGTGGTGACCGCCCTTGTCTACAATCCAAGCCGCGTCATCGCCGAGGTAAGTGGACCAGTGACCCTTGGTGGCGAAGGCGGGTTGCGCCTTGCTGCTGACTGGTCACTTGCCCATGCAAGTGCGCGTCTTGACCTTGGCGAAGGCGCGCTGGAGCGCTTCGACGCCGAGGTGGTCGACTTTGTGCTGGAGGCGGTGGGCGCAGGCGAACTGCGCATGGCCGAGGCCGACATCAATGTGCGCCGCAACCCCGAGTCCCCCGACGATGTGGACTTTGCGGCAAAACTCGACCAGCTGGTGCCTTTTTCAGGCGGCGAACCTGCCCGCGTCACCCTGCAAGGCCGCCTCGAGGGCGCCGCTGGGCTCCTGAAGGGGGATGGTGAAAGCGTCTTGCGCCGAGCCCTTTCGGGCGACTTGCCCCTCCTCATCGAAACCATTGAGCTGGACAGCGGCGGCTTGCGCGTTGCGGCCAACGGCAACCTCACCCTCGGCCAGGACGGCAAGCTTGACGGCAAACTGGATGTGGCCGTCTCAGGCCACGACAAGGGCCTGCCTTATGTGGGCCAGCTCGCGCCCCAGCATGAGGACACCATCAACACCCTCATCACCAACCTCCTCACCTACGCCCCCGACACAAAAATTGGCGATCACGACGCCAAGAAGGTGTCGCTGGTGGTCAATGACGGGGTGGTGAAGGCGGGAATGGTGACGCTCTACACCGTCCCACCTGTGAAGATCTTGGCGCAACGCTAACGCGCTTTCCGCTCAGTTTGAGTCAAGCTGAGCGGATCGTGCTAGAGCATCCTGCGTCCACACGGACGCGGACAAGATGCTCTACTCCTTTGAAATAGAGCGGTTTTCTTGCGATCATATGTTTCCATCTGACCGCAAACCGCTCTAGAGCATCCTGCGTCCACACGGACGCGGACAAGATGCTCTACTCCTTTGAAATAGAGCGGTTTTCTTGCGATCATATGTTTCCATCTGACCGCAAACCGCTCTAACCCGGCCCGCATCTGCGATCGCACGATGGGTTGGACGCCTGTCGCCGGCCTATTCGTCCGGATGAATGACCGGCGCGCGGGGGCGGCCGAAGTCGGGGGCGTCGGTGTCTTGGCCGGCTTCGACAATGCCCATGCGGATGGCGCGGGTACGCTCGAAAAGGTTGTAGAGGGTGTCGCCTTCGCCCCAGCGGATGGCCCTTTGAAGGGCCGCAAGGTCCTCTGAAAATCTGCCGAGAGTCTCAAGCACCGCCTCGCGATTGTTGAGGAACACATCGCGCCACATGGTGGGATCGGAGGCGGCAAGCCGGGTAAAGTCGCGAAAGCCCGAAGCGGAGAACTTAATGACCTCCTGCTCGGCAACATTCTCCATATCATCCGCGGTGCGCACGATGTTGTAGGCGATGAGGTGCGGCAGGTGCGAGGTGATGGCAAGCACAAGGTCGTGCCTGTGCGGGTCCATCAGCTCAATGAACGAGCCGAAACCCCGCCACATGTCGGCCACCAGATCCACCGCGCCCTGGTCCGTTCCTGGCGGTGGCGTCAAGATGCACCAGCGGCCCTGGAACAGCGTTGCGAACCCCGAAGAGGGGCCCGACTGCTCCGTCCCCGCAATGGGGTGGCCAGGCACCAGCCGCACGGCCGCCGGCAGCACGTTGACCAGCGCGTCGATCACAGCGCCCTTCACCGAGCCCACGTCCGTGACGATGGCGTGGGGCTTGAGCGCAGGCACCATGGCCCTTCCGAGGGAGGCCAACGCGCCCACCGGCGTTGCAAGGATGATGAGGTCGCTGTCCGCCGCAGCCCCTGCCACGTCTCCGTGGTAGGAATCGCCAAGGTTGAGGGTGCGCGCCTCTGAGAGGACTGCCTCGTCCTTGTCGGCAATGGCGATGTGGCCGGCGAACCCCTCAGCCCTTAGCGCGCGGGCGATGGACGAGCCGATGAGGCCGATCCCGACAATCGCCACACGCTCAAAACGGAACGGTTCAAGCACCGTCAAGTCCGTCGCGGTAGGCGCTCAGCGCTTCGATGGTGGCCTCGTTGGCCTCATCGTCGCCGATGGTCATGCGCAACATCTGCGGTAAGCCGTAGCCCGCCACCTGGCGCAGGACCACGCCCCTTTCGCCAAGGAAATGGTCCGCCTTGGCAGCATCGGCGCCTGGGATGGGCGAAAAGTCGATGAGGACGAAATTGCCGACGCTCTCAGGCACGCCGAAGCCGAGCGCCTCGATCCGCCGCTTCAGTTCAGGCAGCCAGCGATTGTTGTGGGACACCGCCGTTTCCATGTGCGCGCGGTCGGCGATGGCCGCAATGCCGGCCTCCATGGCAGGGGCATTGACGTTGAAGGGCCCGCGCACCCTGTGCAGCGCGTCGATCACGTCCTTGGGGGCATAGGCCCAGCCAAGGCGCAGCGCCGCAAGGCCGTGGATCTTGGAAAAGGTGCGCGTCATGATGGTGTCGTCGCGGGTCGCCACCAGCTCGATCCCGGACTCGTAATCGTTCTTGCGCACGTACTCCGCATAGGCCGCGTCGATGACGAGGAGGACCGTTTCGGGCAGCCCCTCGCGCAGCCGCTTCACCTCGGAGGCGCTGATGTAGGAGCCCGTCGGGTTGTTGGGGTTGGCGAGGAACACGACGCGGGTGCGTTCCGTCACCGCCGCAAGGATTGCATCCACATCGGTGGTGAGGTCGCGCTCCTTGACGACCACCGGCGTGCCGCCCGCGGCAAGGGTGGAAATCTTGTACATGAGGAAGGCGTGCTCGGTGAAAATCGCCTCGTCGCCCTCGCTGAGGTAGGCGTTGGCGATCATCGACAAGATCTCGTCCGACCCGTTGCCGCAAATGATTCTCTCTGCGTTGAGGCCGAAGGCGTTGGCAATCGCCTCGCGCAGCCGAGTGGAGCCGCCATCGGGGTAGCGCTCCAAGCTTCCTGCGGCGTCCTTGAAGGCAGCTTTTGCCAAGGGGCTCGGCCCCAAAGGGTTTTCGTTGGAGGAGAGCTTGTGCTGGCGCCCCGCAGCCCCGCTCGAGGCGCGGCCAGGTACGTATGGCGCAATGGTCATGATGGAGGGGCGTGGGCGCGGGCTCATCGTGCAACCGGAATGGAAAGGGGGAAGGGGTGGTAGTGGCCAAGGACGTCGCCTTGAGCGGCCGCCCCTTTCGCCACTTGGCGGGTGGTCTTGCCCTCGCGCACCAGGCTGTAGGGGCCTGTGCCGCGGGTGATGTTCTTGGCGGCAAGGACAACGACGGCGCCGCCGCCATCCAATGCCATGCGGGCAATGACGTGGGCATCGCCAAGTTGGGTGGCCCAGGTCTCGTCGCCGGCGTCCACCACAGCCACATCGTCTGGCGCGCCGGCAAGGGCGGCCACCACGTCAGCGCCCGTTTCGTGCCGGATCATGGGGACGGGGACGAACAGGAACTGTGCCGCCTCCGCCGCCCGTGCGCCCGCCACGTGGACGGTGAAGGCGCGCTGATTGTACGACGCCGCACTCATGATCACCCGCCAGATGTGGACGAGGGCGGCAGTGGGCATCGTGCCTTGATGGGTGGCAAGGCGCTTGGCGATGACGGCCGCTTCCCTGTCGGGCCGCAGCACGCTGGCGGTGGGGCCTTTGACGGCACCGATTGTCTCCACCACGGCAAACCGCTCCATCAACAGACGATGAAGGTCGGCGTCGATCTCATCGATACGCCGGCGCAAGCCATCGAGTGCATCCTCGCCGTGCCCGTTGGACGGGCCCGCGGTGATGTTTTCGGCGTCATCGGTGGTGTCGAGTGGCTTCGCCATGACTTTGTTCAGCTGACCGGGAAGGAGCCTCGATAGCCCCTCGACGCGGCAAGCGCAAAGGAAAGATGGCCCGTCCACCATTGCGCGGGGCGTGTGGTGCACCGCTCACGATTGTTGGCGGGCGGTTGCAGCGGTGAACCGGCAGCGCCATAACAAGTCCCTGCGGCAAATCCTGCCCTGGCCGCAGGGACTTGCCGGCCGGGCCGGCACACGGGTCGATGCGTAGGGTGTACGGGGGCCGCTGGCCGATGACCTCAGACTACGCCGCGGAAGGGCCGAGCGCCGCCACGGCACCTGGCGCGCCACACACAGACCGTGAGCAGCGCCGCCAAAGCGAGGTGGACTGTCCGTCCTCCCATGTGGCGCGGTTTACCGATACGCCTCTGCCCCTCGATGCAGGGGTGGAGCTTGCCACCTGGCAGATCGCCTACCAGACCTACGGCACCTTGAACCAGGCGCGCAGCAACGCCGTCCTCATCTGCCATGCGCTGACCGGCGACCAGCATGCCGCCAACTGCCACCCTGTCACCGGCCGGCCCGGTTGGTGGGACATCATGGTGGGGCCGGGGCTTCCTATCGACACGGACGTGTTCTTCGTCATCTGCTCCAACGTGCTCGGCGGCTGTTCGGGGAGCACGGGGCCGGCGTCGGTGGACCCTGAAACGGGGGAGCCTTACGGGCTGTCGATGCCCATCATCACCATTGCCGACATGGTGCGCGCACAGGCCCGCTTGGTGGAGCGGCTCGGCATCGACACGCTGTTTGCCGTCGTCGGCGGGTCCATGGGCGGCATGCAGGTGCTTGAGTGGGGGGCCTCCTATTCAGACCGCGTGTTTGCCGCCGTTCCCATTGCTGCAGGGGTGCGCCATTCCCCCCAGAACATTGCCTTCCACGAGGTCGGGCGCCAGGCGATCATGGCCGACCCCGACTGGCATGGCGGGCGCTACCTCGACCGCGGTGCCAAGCCCAAGAAGGGGCTGTCGGTGGCGCGCATGGCCGCGCACATCACCTACGTGTCGGAGGCAGCGCTCCACAGAAAGTTCGGCCGCGCGCTGCAGGACCGGGAGATGAAGACGTTCGGCTTTGACGCGGACTTTCAGATCGAAAGTTACCTGCGCCACCAAGGCTCCACGTTCGTGGATCGGTTCGACGCCAACGCCTACCTCTACCTCACCCGCGCGATGGACTATTTCGACCTTGCAGAGCCCCACCAAGGGCTTGCGGCCAAAGCGTTTCATGACAACCAGACCCGGTGGTGCGTGGTGTCCTTCACGTCCGACTGGCTGTTTCCCACCTCGGAAAGCCGCATCATCGTCCATTCGTTGAACGCGGCGGCCGCGCAGGTCTCCTTCGTGGAAATCGCCACCGACAAGGGCCATGACGCCTTCCTCCTGGACGAGCCCGAGTTCCATCGCGTCGTTCGCGGCTTCCTGACGGGAGCGGCCCTTGCAAGGGGCATCGATCCACCGAGGGCACCGTCATGAGCCTTGCCATCGGCAACGAGGGCACCGCCCCCCGCCCACAGCCCCAGCCGCGGCTGGACTTTGAGGTGATCCGCGAGCTTGTGGACCCCGGCAGCCGCATCCTCGATGTGGGGTGCGGGGATGGCATGCTCATGGCTCTGCTTGAAGGCACCCATGGCGTGCGCGCCTCAGGCATCGAGCTCTCCCAAAGTGGGGTGAACGAGGCAGTGGCCATCGGCCTGTCGGTGATCCAAGGGGATGCCGACACGGACCTTGAGAATTACCCGGACGATTCGTTCGACTATGTGATCTTGTCGCAAACGCTCCAGGCAACGCGCGACCCCAGGCGGGTGATGGAGCACCTTTTGCGGATCGGCAGGAATTGCGTGGTCTCGTTCCCCAATTTCGGCTTCTGGCGTGTGCGGTGGCAGCTGATGCTGGGCGGGCGCATGCCGTCCACAGGCCTGTTGCCGGACCCCTGGTACGCCACCTCAAACATCCACTTTTGCACCATCCGCGACTTCGTGGTGCTGTGCGAGGAGATGGGTGTGGAGGTTGTGCGCGCCATTGCCCTCAACCGCGCCGGCAAGCGCATTCCCTTCAACGCGCCGTGGTGGTTCTGGAACCTGTTCGGCGAACAGGCCGTCTTCCTGCTGCGACGCTGACGCGCGGCCCGCTTGGGCGCATTTGAAACGCGTGCCAATCGTCAGCGGGAGGGGATGTCGCTTGCGTCCTGCCAAGCGAGGGGCAGGCGCTCACGGGTCATGGCAGGCTTTGGCACGGGGGTAAGACCCGGCACCAAAACCTCAATTCCCCGAATGCGCCGGGAGGGGACTGCAATGGCGCGCGAAAAAGTCTTTTCCGCCTCAATGGCAAGGACGCCTGCAAAGCGTGGCCACAGGCGCCGTCCAAGCCGCTCCCACCCATGGGCCGAACCCATGATGAAGCGCCGGCGCGTGGGCGGGGCAAATAGGAAGCGCCGCACCTCGCGCGGCTGCAACATGGAATCTTCCATGAGCTGGGTCAGCTGATAGCGCGAGAACGGCCGGCCGAGCCCGAACGGCGTGTGGTCGGCCTTCGCCCAGGCCCCCGTGCGGTAGGGCACCACCGCCAGCGCACGCCCTGACGGGGTGAGGATGCGCCAGACCTCCTCCATCACCGCATGGGGGTCGCGCGTGGTCTCCAGAATGTGGACCAGGATTAGCTTGTCCACAGACGCGTCAGGCAGAGGCAAATGGTCCTCAAAGGCGAGCGCTGTCACGTTCGGACCCTCAGGCGGCCAGTGGAGCACGCCCTCAGCGGCAGGCATCAACGCCACAACGCGCTCCGCCTCATCAAGGAAGGGACGCAGATAGGGCGTGACGTGGCCGAGCCCTGCCAGCCTGTCCGCGGTGACGGACGGCCAGATGGCACGCACCTCCGCCGACACGATCTGCCGAACGATCCGACCCATAGGGCTGAGGTAGAAAGCGTTCAGTTCACCGACGTCGAGATGCATCGCCCCGCCCGATCACGCATTTCTTGATGGCAGCCAATACCATGGAGCGGCCCTTTCACAAGTGGTGACTGGGGCTTTCTGCCGTGTTAGGCGGGCACGACGTTGGAGAGATCTCATGGCCGACATTCGCCTCATCCCGTGCCTTTCGGACAATTACGCCGTCCTCGTTCATCAGGGCGATGACACCGTTTTGGTGGATGCGCCCGAGGCAGGGCCCATCAATGCCGCCCTTGACGAAAAAGGCTGGACGCTGACCCACGTCCTCATCACCCACCACCATGCCGACCACGTTCAGGCCCTTCCCGAGGTGCGCGGCAATGCCAAAGTGATGGGGCCTAAGGCCGAGGCGCACAAGATCGACGGCCTCGATGAGACGCTGGAAGACGGCGCCTCCTTCACCCTCGGCACCATGCCCGTGAAGGCTGCCGCAACGCCCGGCCATACCGCAGGTCCCCTCAGCTACCACTTCCCCGAACAGGGCATCGCCTTCACCGCCGACACCTTGTTTGCCATGGGCTGCGGGCGTTTGTTTGAAGGGGATGCGGCCACCATGTGGGCCTCCTTCAAGGTGCTGCGGGACATGCTCCCCGACGACACCAAGATTTTCTGCGGTCACGAGTACACCCTCACCAACGCAAAGTTCGCCCACTCGGTCCTGCCTGACGATAAGGCCGTCGCCGACCGCCTCGCCGAGGTCATCATGGCGCGCGAGAAGGGTAAGCCCACGGTCCCCACCACCATGGCGCTTGAGAAGGCCACCAACCCCTTCATGCGCGCCGATGATCCGTCCGTTGCGGCAGCCCTTGGGATGGAAGGGGCCGACCCTGTGGACGTGTTCGCCAAGCTGCGCGGCGTGAGGGACACGTTTTGAGGGTCGCCGACATCGTCTCGGCGCTCCACATGAAGCCCCATCCAGAGGGTGGATACTTTGTGGAGACGTTTCGCGATGCGCCCGATGGCGGGCGTGGCCACTCCACCGCCATCTACTACCTTCTTGGCGCTGGCGACTGTTCGGCCTGGCACCGGGTGAACGACGCGGCCGAGGTCTGGCACTACTATGCCGGCGCGCCCCTTGCCCTCACCATTTCGCCCAACGGGCACGATGCAACGGCCCACAGGCTCGGGCCCAACATTTTGGCCGGCGAGCGGCCGCAAGTGGTGGTTCCTGCAGGCCATTGGCAGACCGCCGAATCCTTGGGCGAATTCACCCTTGTCGGTTGCACCGTCGCGCCAGGCTTTGTGTTTGAGGGATTTGAGATGGCGCCGCCCGATTGGCGGCCCGTTCCACGCACTTCCACGTCATCGGCCGGTTGAACCGGGGCGACCGGCTCCCTACACCAACACCATCCCCATGCCGACGCGTCTTGAGTGCATCGCGCCGGTCCCACGTGTGCACCCGTAACGGTGATTATCAATGATCCTTGCCCTGCAAATTGTTGGCGGGCTGATCGCGCTACTGATCGGCGGGGAGCTGCTTGTGCGCGGCGCCTCCAGAATTGCTGTGCGGCTGGGGATTTCTCCCCTCGTTGTGGGTGTGGTCATTGTCGGGTTCGGGACGTCAGCGCCTGAACTTGTCACCTGCGTAAAGGCTGCCCTTGCCGGCGCACCGGGGATTGCCGTCGGCAACATCGTCGGCTCCAACATTGCCAACATTTTGCTGATCCTCGGTGCTGCGGCGCTGATGCGCCCCTTTGTCACCTCCCGTGCGGTGGTCCTGCGCGATGGCAGCATCGTCATTGCCACGGCCGTTGCCTTTGCCCTTGCAGCGATGATGGGGGTCATCACCCGCTCCGTCGGTGCGGTGTTCGTGGCCGCCCTTGTGGTCTACCTCGCTTACACAATCCTCTCCGATCGCAAGAAATCTGCCGATATCGAAGACGTGCCGGTGGAAGATGCAACGCCGCTCTGGCTGTCCCTCCTGCACCTTCTGGCAGGGCTCGGCCTTGTGGTTCTGGGCGCTGAGTTCCTAGTGGCGGGCGCGGTGGAGACCGCTCGCCTGTTTGATGTGTCCGAAGAGGTGATCGGCCTCACCATGGTTGCCGTTGGCACCTCGCTGCCCGAACTTGCCACCTCCATCATGGCGGCCATCAAGAAGCACTCCGAAATTGCCCTTGGCAATGTTCTGGGCTCCAACGTCTACAACACCATCGGCATTGGCGGGATCACGGCGCTTGTGTCGCCGATCCCCGTGTCTGAATCCATGCGTATGTTCGACATTCCGATGATGGTGCTGATCTCCGTGGTGCTCGTGGTGGTGGTGGCCACCGGCAAACGCGTCACCCGTTGGGAAGGCGCAGCCCTCCTTGCGCTGTATGTGGGATATATCGGGGCGCAGACACACTTCGCCTGAGCGGTGTCGCGGCGGTGGAGAGTGGCTCTACGACGCCGCGGCCGCGGAGAGGGGCTTTTGGATATCCACCAGGGATGACGTGTCTTCCGTCCAGCCCGCCTCCGTGCGGCGGACGATGTGGACGGTGAGGCGGCAATTCGTGGCGCGGATCAGGTTGAAGCTGTTGGGCTCGCCGCGCGTGCGTGCCGACAAGGCCGTGCCTGCCTGGATGACGTGAAGTGTATGGGCCGAAGGGCCGTTCACGGCATACTGCGCGGTGTAGGTGCGGTGGAGGTGGCCTGAGGCGACAATGTCCACCCGTTCTGCGGCAAGGGCGGCAAGGGCGCCGCTTGCGCGGTTGACGAGCTGACGCGGTCCTGCGTGCACGCCTTCCGTCTCACCATCCATCAGGAAGGGGTGGTGGGCGGCGACAATGCGAAAGCGTTGATTGGTCATCGCCTCGAAGCGCCGTCGCAACCCTGCCATCTGTGCGCGCGACACACTGCCCAGCGACCAGTCCAGCCTAAAGCGCATCCGCCGCGCCGTGTTGAGGCCGATCACCGCCACCTCATCGTTGCACCAAGAGGGTTCGATGGTGGTGGTGAGGTGCCGTCGCCAGCGCCTGTAAGGCTGCACGAACCGCTCCACCAATTTGTAGGGGCTGATGTCATGGTTGCCCGGTACCATCAGGACCGGCGCGTTCATGGTGTCCACGAACCGCTTTGCGGCAATGAACTCGCGGTTGCGGGCGGCCATGGTGAGATCACCGCTGATCAGCACCAGATCGAGCCCGAGGCCGCGCAACGCCTCGCTGAGCGCCTCAGCGGCGCCAGGCTCCTCAGAGCCAAAATGAAGGTCCGAAAGGTGGGCGATCAACGTCGTCATGATGGGGCAGGGCAAATGACGGTGAACGCCCCTTCATCCACCCTAATGGTGGCGGGGGAGCGCAACAGCCGGCTCTCCCCGTCGAGCATTGCGTGGATCCGTCGTCTCGGACTTGTGAGGACGGCCTGTGTGACCCTCGCCGACGTGACGCTCTGGTCGCTGGCAAGCTGGCCTGCCACACCCTTTGCCAGGAGCCGTGCTGCCTCAAGGCCTGAATCGATGTGAAGGGCAAGGACGGTGACGTGGCCGGCATTCAACCCCTCGCGAAATGGCACCGCGAGCGGCCGCTCGCCGAGGCCGCCCGCAATCAGCGCGAACGAGTTGCTCCTCAGCGTTTTCGGGCCCTCGCCCGTGCCTTCCTCCACCGTCACCGTCATGTGCGGGTCGCGGCGCAAGGTGGACAGGGCATGGGCCGCCAGAACCACCCTTTGGCCAACGCCAAGGTTCCCGCGCCGACGCTCCCTGTGGGTGCCGATGCGTGCGGGAAAGCCTAAGAATCCGGAATGGAGAAACACCTTGCCGTCGATCAGCCCGCCATCGACGACGCGGGTGTGGCCCGCTGCAATGACGTCGGCGGCCGCGGCAGGCTTAAGGGGAATGCCGTAGTCCTGGGCCAGAAGGTTCATGGTGCCTGCGGGAATGATGCCGATGGGCCGCCCGGTATTCTTGTGCGCGGACATGACGGAACGGATGGTGCCATCGCCGCCGCTCACCACGACCGCGTCTGCTCTGCTGCGCTTCGAAGCGGCGATCTGCGCCTTCAATCCGCCCGACAAGACCTGTGTTTCAAGCCCCCTGGAGCGTAGGAGATCCGCGATGCTCTCGGCCGTCGCCTCGCCGTCCAGGTGTCCGCCTGACGCGGCGTTGAAGATCAAAGCGACCGAGCGCATACACGTTCCTTATTCGCTCTGACAACGTGCATGGGGCAGGTTTCGTTCGGCAGCGGTCACCACCCATCAGCGCGCGCACGCCCAATGGCTGCGAGAAAACGTCATTGTCTTCCTGTCAGGATTTCATGCCCGCCGCACCTGGTCTAAGGAAACCCGTGCCGCTCAGGAGGGGCTTTTTTGCGTGAACGGCTGAACCGCATGCGTGACGAGGCGCGCCTTGTCGCCGCCACCATCGAGGAGCGCTTGTCAGGCTTCGTGGCGCCGAGCTTGCGCCTTGGGGTCACCGGCCTGTCGCGCTCAGGCAAGACGGTGTTTTTGGCCGCGATGGTGCACAACCTCACCAATGGCGGGCGGCTTCCTCTGTTTTCCCCGTACGCGGAAGGGCGCCTTGCCCGCGCCACCCTTGCCCCCCAGCCTGACGATGACGTGCCCCGGTTTGCCTACGAGGAGCACATTGCCGCGCTGGTGGATGACAGGGTCTGGCCCACCTCCACCCGCCGCATTGCCGAACTGCGGGTGACAATCGAGTACGAGAGCGCACGGCTGATGGGCCGGCGTCTCGGCCCAGGCAGACTGCACCTTGATCTCATCGATTACCCTGGCGAGTGGCTCCTCGACCTGCCGCTTCTCAACAAGAACTTCGCGGAATGGTCGGCCGACGCCCACGAAGAGGCTGCCCGCCGCCCGCAGGACTCAGCCGCCTGGCGCGGACTGGCTGAGGCGGTCGACCCCGTTGCCGACGCGCGCGAGGCGGAAGCGCGGCGTCTTGCCGAGACCTTCACCGCCTACCTGAAGGCCGCGCGGGCCGACGCCAACGCCCTTGCCGCGCTCCCCCCAGGGCGCTTCTTGATGCCAGGCGACCTTGAGGGCTCGCCAGCCTTGACCTTTGCCCCGCTCACCGTGCCCGCAGGGGAGACCGCGCCCCAAGGCTCGCTCTGGGCGATGATGGAGCGGCGCTACGAGGCCTATAAATCTCACGTGGTGCGCCCCTTTTTCCGCGACCACTTCGCGCGGCTCGATAGGCAGATCGTGCTTGTGGACGTCCTTGCCGCGCTGAACGGCGGCCCGGAAGCGCTGGGCGAGCTTGAGCGCGCGCTCACCAGCGTTCTTGCCTGCTTTCGCACAGGACGGCTCAGCTTCCTGGGTTCGCTGGTGGATCGGCGGATCGACAAAATCGTCTTCGTGGCCACCAAGGCCGACCACATCCACCATCGCGACCATGACAAGCTGGAGGAAATTCTGAAGCTTCTCGTGGCCGATGCCCGTGCGCGCGCCTCTTTGGAAGGCGTGAGGGTGGAGGTGGCTGCCATGGCCGCCGTCAGGGCAACGCGTGAGGCCACCGTCAACCGCAACGGTGAGATGCTGCCCACCATCGTCGGCACGCCCCTGAAGGGGGAGCGCATCAACGGCCGCGTCTTTGATGGAGAGCGGGAGGTGGGGCTCTTCCCGGGCGACCTTCCCGACGACCCGCAATCGGTGTTCACAGCGCCGCGTGATGAGTACGGTGTTACCACCATGCGCTTTCGTCCAGGGCGGATCGAGCGGGCCAATAGCGGGCTTTTGCTTTCGCTACCCCATATCAGGCTGGACCGTGTGCTTCAGTTTCTCATGGGGGATCGCCTGCAATGAGCCGTCGCCGCCCCACAGTGTTCGAGATCGACGACGTCACCTTCGAGGAGACGCCGGAGGAGACGGCGCCAGAGCCCCCGCGCCCACGCCGCCGCCCGAAGGCCGCGGATGTGCCGCCGCCTGACCCCCTTGACGCCGAGGTGTCGGAGGAGGCGGTGGTGACCGTGCCGCCGCCGGCGCGCCGCAAGAAGCGCATCAGTTGGCTGAGCATTTTCGCGACGGGGCTGTCAGGCCTTGCCGCGCTCGCGCTCAGCCTGTCCCTTTACGCCTTCGTGGACGACCTGTTTGCGCGGGTGCCTGCGCTGGGGGGGCTTGCGCTGGTCCTTGCCGTTCTGACGGCGGTGGGTCTGCTTGGCATGGTCTTACGCGAGTGGCTTGCCATGCGCCGCCTCAAAGAGGTGGAAGCCCTTCGCAGACGCGCCGACATTGCCGTTGCCGAGGACGATCGCAAAAAGGCCCTCTCCGTCCTCAACGACCTCATCAGCCTTTACGCCGACAGACCGCAGACCGCCCGTGGCCGCCAGGCGCTCAAAGGCCACATGCGCGAAATCATCGATGGGCGCGACCTCATCGGTCTTGGTGAGAGGGAGGTGCTGGCACCCCTTGATCGTGAGGCTGTGCGCCTGATCGTCGGCTCATCACGGCGCGTTGCTGCGGTGACGGCGCTCTCCCCAAGGGCGCTCGTTGACATTGCCTACGTGGTGTTCGAGGCGCTGAGCCTGGTGCGCCGCCTTGCCGTCTGCTACGGCGGACGACCAGGGATCATGGGCTTTTTTCGCGTTTTGCGTCATGCCATTGCGCACCTTGCAGTGACGGGGGGCATGGCGGCAGGCGACAGCCTCATCGGCGAAGTGCTCGGCCAGGGCCTTGCCGCCAAACTCTCCGCAAAGCTGGGCGAGGGGGTGATCAACGGCTTGATGACCGCGCGCCTCGGCCTTGCCGCGCTCGACGTGATCCGCCCGCTGCCATTTGAAGGCACACGCCGGCCGCGGGTGAAGGACGTTCTGGTGGAGATCTCCCGCATCACCCCGTCGGAGGAGGGGCGGTAGTGTTCACCCCGCTGTTCGAGGGCCTTCGCGCAGAGGGGGTCAAAGTCTCCATCCGCGAGTATCTGACGCTGCTTGAAGCCATGGACGCTGGGCTCGCCGAGGGTGACATCGACGCCTTCTATCACCTCTCCCGTGCCATCCTCGTGAAGGACGAGACGGAGATCGACACCTTCGACAGGGTATTTGCCCGTGTCTTCAAGGGTCTTGAAGCGTTGAGCGAAGCGACCGGCGCGGTGGAAGAAACAGAACTTCCCGAAGAATGGCTGCGCCAGCTTGCCGACAGGATGTTCACCGAGGAGGAAAAAGCGAAGATCGAGGCTCTGGGGGGCTTCGAGGCGTTGATGGAAACGCTCCGCCAGCGTTTGAAGGAGCAGGAAGGGCGCCACCAGGGCGGCTCCAAATGGATCGGGACCGCAGGCACATCCCCCTTCGGCGCGTACGGCTACAACCCCGAAGGGGTGCGGATCGGCCAGCACGAAAGCCGCCACAGGCGCGCTGTGAAGGTGTGGGACAAGCGCGAGTTCCGCGACCTTGATGGCAACGTCGAAATCGGCACCCGCGCCATCCGCATTGCCATGCGCAAGCTGCGCCGGTTCGCCCGCACCGGCGCTGAGGAAGAGCTCGACATGGCAGAGACCATCTCCGCCACAGCCCGCGAAGGCTTTTTGGACGTGCGCACGCGGCGCTCCCGCCAGAACGCCGTCAAAGTCTTGCTGCTCCTGGATGTGGGCGGCTCCATGGACGACCATGTGACCGTCTGTGAGGAGCTTTTCAGCGCCGCGCGGCTCGAATTTCGCACCCTCACGCACTTTTACTTCCACAACTGCGTCTATGAGGGGGTGTGGACCTCCAACAGGCGCAGGCGTGTGGATGTGACGCCGACGGGCGAGCTTCTGGCCCGCTTCTCCCCCGACACGCGCCTTGTGATGGTGGGCGATGCGGCCATGTCCCCTTACGAGGTGCTGGCGCCAGGCGGATCGGTGGAGCACTGGAATGCTGAGGCCGGCGCCGTCTGGCTGAAGCGGTTGATGGACCACTTCAAGAAGGCCGCCTGGATCAACCCCGTCCCAAGGCGCCATTGGGAGTACACACAGTCCACGGCGCTGATCTCGGAGATCATGGACGGGCGCATGTTCGAATTGACGCTGACGGGCCTCGACGGCGCCATCGATGCCCTGAAGCGCTGACGGGCGGCCCGCTAAGCCACGAGACGCCAGACTTCGCGGCTGTTCGGGTCGCGGTAAAGGTCCACCCTCTCCCCGTCCCAGTGGTAGTCGAGGTGGCGGCCCTGGCGCACATTGCCCGCAATGTCGGGCCAGAAGAGGCCGACGCACTCGCCCCCTTCGTGGCGCACGCTGAGGAAGGCGATGCCGTCTGAGCCCGCCTGCCTCAGCGCACGGCCCACCTCTTGCGGCGCTGTGTAGTCCTCCTTGTCACGCAGGGTTTCAAAGCCCGGGGTGTCGCCGCGCACATCGTGGAGGGAGGCGTCGATGTCGAGCACCACCTCCCTGAACTGCGAGGTCCACCCTGGCGCCTCGCCCGTTGCCGCCATGAAGCGGCCGTGGTGGTAGACGGTTTCCATCAAGGCCGTGTCGAAGGTCTTGCCGGCGTAAAGGATGCCGTAGGTGCCGCCTGAAAACCGGCTCGGCCTGTCGGTGCTGACGTGGGTGAAAGGGGCCATCAAAAGGCTTGCGCCTGGGCCTGAGACGCGCCGCTCTGGCGGAACAAGGTCAAGGTTGCCGATGCTTTCCATCAGGCGCGGGTTGGTCTTCATCTCCGCGTTGATGAGGAGGGGCCAGTCGGCTGGGTCGGCAATGTCCTCAAAAATGTCGATGGGAGGGAAGCGGCTTCGGATGATGCGCCGCGCCCCTGTCCACATCACCTTGCTCACGGGGATGTGCGATGGGTTGATTGCCGCCACTCACCAAAGCCCGCGTTCAGCATCAAGGGCGCGGCGGACCCTTTGAAGGTCGGCGAGCTCACCCCTCAGCATCACCTCCAAGGCAGAGCGGCCGCCGAAAAGGGCGTTGGGCGCGCGCATCCAATCATACCCGCGCTGGGGCTCCGTGAAGATGAGACGCAGCGCCTTGTGAATGCCCATCAGGTTGGAAAGACGGGCCTTTCCGTCTCGGCCTATGCGTCCCGGTCCGTCCGCCTTCCACCGCGCGAAGGTGCGCACGGGAAGGTCCAACAGCACCGCGGCCTGTTTGTCCGTCACCTGCCAGAGCCGGAACAGGTTCACCGCCGCGCGGAACATGGCCGCGCCTTCAGCCTCGCTGATGGGCCCTTCCACGAAGGCGCCAGGCGCGGTCTCAACCGTTCTCGCCAAGGTCATGTTCGCCTCCAAATCTGTCGTCATATGGCATCAATTTAGACGAATAACGCCAAATTGTAAGCCGCGAGGGTGCCGTCAGGGTTTTGGTGACAAACATAGCCACCGCATGAACGGTCACCTCAAACCCCGTTCAGTCGACAGCGGCAACACTGTCCCCGTCACTCACCAGAAGGAGACGAGGGATGCGAAAGATTGCTGCCACCCTGTTGGCGGGTTTGGTTTTGAGTGCGCCCATGGCGGTTCACGCGGCCCCTCTAAGCGCCGCCGCACCGGCTTCGGCCGTGAGCGTCAGCGTCACGGGTTTGACGACACCGATCCACCACGTTGGACCGAGGTACAAGCGCGACAGGCGCTACTATCGCCACAGAGACCATGGCCACCGCCGCTACAACCGTGACCGCTACTATCGCGATCACTACCGTGGGCCGAAGCGGCACGGCCGGTATCGCCGGTACCATCAGCGGCCGAAGGTGCGCATTATCGATACGCCCTGTCAGCGCAGGATCGTGCGGTTCACCCCTGAGGGCAAAATCGTGCGCATCATCCGCTACTGCACAGGCAAGCACCGCCACTACCGGCGCTACTGACCATCCTAGAGTCGCCGCTGTGGTCCGCCTAAGCGGCTTCCATGGCGGCGGCGATGGCCTCGATGGCCTTGTCCGCCTTGTCGGCCTCTGGGCCGCCGGCCTGGGCCATATCGCGCCTTCCGCCGCCACCCTTGCCGCCCAGCGCTTTGGAGCCCTCACGCACCAGCGCAACGGCATCGAAGCGGGAGGCAAGATCATCGCTGACGGTGACGACGACGCTGGCGCGCCCTTCGTCCCGGCCGACAATCACGACAACGGCTGAACCCGCCGCATCGCGCGCCTCGTCTGCAAGGCCTTTGAGCGCTTTGCCCGGGAGCCCTTCAACCACGCGGCCAACAAAGTTAACGCCGGCAACGTTGCGTCCCTCTTGGGATTGGCCGGGACCTGCAAGGGCAAGGCGCTTCTTTGCCTCCTCAAGCTCGCGCTCAAGCCGGCGACGCTCCTCCACCAAGGCTTCCACACGCGCTTCGGCCTCCTCAGAGCCCACACGCATGAGGGCGGCCACCTTGCGCAGCCGCTCCTTCTCGCCTGCAAGGTGACGGCGCGCAGCCTCTCCCGTCAGCGCTTCGATGCGCCGCACGCCGGCGGCGACGGAGCTTTCCTCGGTGATCGCAATCAGGCCGATGTCACCTGTGCGCGCCACATGGGTACCGCCGCAAAGCTCCACCGAGAAGCGGGCGTTGCCGTCCCGCCCCATGGAAACAACGCGCACCTCGTCGCCATATTTTTCGCCAAAAAGGGCCCGGGCGCCTGACTCCATTGCCTCGTCGATGGCCATGACGCGTGTCTCCACAACGTCGTTCTCGCGCACCCTGTTGTTGGCCTCCACCTCTACCGCGGCAACGTCCGCCTCGGTGATGGGTGTGGGCTGCGAGAAATCGAACCGAAGTCGATCCGGCGCGACCAGCGAGCCCTTCTGGGCCACATGGTCGCCCAGCACGCGGCGCAGGCACTCGTGCAGAATGTGGGTGGCGGAGTGGTTGGCGCGGGTCAGATCCCGCCGCGCCGCATCCACCTTAAGGGTGAGCGCATCGCCGATCTTGAGCGGCCCGCCCGACAGCGTGCCCGTGTGGACGTAGAGCCCGTCCGCCGCTTTGTTGGTGCTCGAAATCTCAAAGCGGGCAGGGCCTGCCGTTGCCACCCCCCTGTCGCCCACCTGGCCGCCGGATTCGGCATAAAAGGGCGTCTGGTTGGTGACGATCTGGGCTTTCGCGCCAGCCTCCACCGTCTCCACCTCCTGGCCGTCCACGACGATGGCAACGATGGCGCCGTCCGCCTCCGTGGCGTCGTAGCCCAGAAACTCCGTCGGGCCGACGCGCTCGAAGACGGAAAACCACACCCGCTCGGCTGACTGGTCGCCTGAGCCTGCCCAGTGTTTTCGTGCCTCGGCCTTTTGCGCCTCCATGGCCGCGTCAAAGCCCGCCTTGTCGACGGCAATCCCGCGCGGGCGAAGGGCATCCTCCGTCAGATCGTAAGGGAAGCCGTAGGTGTCGTAGAGGCGGAAGGCGGTCTCGCCCGGCAAAGGCTCATCGGTGCCAAGGTCCTTGGCGGCGTCCTCCAAAAGGGCGATGCCGCGGCTCAAGGTGCGGCCGAATCGCACCTCTTCGGCCTTCGTCGTCTCGATGATGAGGTTTTCCGCCCGCGCCAACTCGGGGTAGGCCCGGCCCATCTCCGCCGTCAGCGTCGGGAACAATTTGTAAAGGACAGGCTCCTTCGCCCCCAGAAGGTGCGCATGGCGCATGGCACGGCGCATGATGCGGCGCAGCACATAGCCCCGGCCTTCGTTGGACGGGAGCACACCGTCGGCCATCAAGAAGGCTGTGGCGCGCACGTGGTCGGCAATCACCTTGAAGCTTGGCGTTGCCTCGCCCTGTGCCTTCGCGCCGATGGCCTCTTCGGTCGCCGAGATCAGGTGGCGGAAGAGGTCGATGTCATAATTGTCGTGGACGCCCTGGAGGATGGTGGCGATCCTCTCAAGCCCCATTCCAGTGTCGATGGAGGGCTTGGGGAGGGGCCTGCGCACACCTGGCGCGTCCTGCTCGAACTGCATGAAGACAAGGTTCCAGATCTCGATGAACCTGTCCCCATCCTCATCGGGCGAGCCTGGCGGGCCGCCTGGAATGTGGTCCCCGTGGTCGTAGAAGATTTCTGAGCAGGGGCCGCAGGGACCGGTGTCGCCCATCTGCCAGAAATTGTCCGACGTTGCGATCCTGATGATCCTGTCGTCGGGAAGGCCTGCGATGGACTTCCAAAGGCCTGCGGCCTCATCGTCATCGGCATAGACGGTGACGAGCAGGCGATCCTTCGCAAGGCCGAATTCGGTGGTGACGAGGCGCCAGGCCAGGTCGATGGCCCTGTCCTTGAAATAATCGCCGAAGGAGAAGTTCCCCAGCATCTCAAAGAAGGTGTGGTGGCGGGCGGTGTAGCCGACATTTTCAAGGTCGTTGTGCTTGCCGCCTGCGCGCACGCACTTCTGGCTGGTCACGGCACGGTTGTAGGCGCGGTGCTCGGCGCCGGTAAAAAGGTTCTTGAACTGAACCATGCCGGAGTTGGCGAACAGCAGTGACGGGTCGTTGCGCGGCACAAGGGGACCCGAGGCCACAACCTCGTGGCCCTCCTCTTGGAAGTAGTCCAGGAACTTCGCCCGAATGTCGTTGACGCCGCTCATCGTTGCCGCACTCTGATTTTGAAGGTTCGTACGGGGACGTAGCGACGTTGGGGGCGAATGTCGACGGGGGAGGGTGCGGCGCAGCTTTTTGGGCCGTGCCAGGTCCTTGCGCAGCAGCCCCCTTTTCAGCGCCTGCGCCGACGAACCGCGGCGGTCCGCAAGTCAGCACCAAAAGATGCGAAAGCGCGCCACGGTGTGCGCCTGTGGATCGTCAGACGTCGTCCGTCCAGAGGGGCCGTGCTGGGAGAGTGTGGAGGGGCCCTTCTGCCCCTCCAGCGCTTTGTGGGTTGCCGCCTTAGTGGGTGGCGGGCAACTCGCCGTCGTCCTCAGGTGGGGGGCCGTCGTCTTCAGGTTCGGCAAGACCGGTGATCCTATCGGCGATGAGGCCGGCATTCTGGCGGATCGCAGCTTCGATGGTGTCGGCAATTTCAGGGTTGTCGCGCAGGAACTGCTTGGAGTTCTCGCGCCCCTGACCCAGACGCTGGCTGTCATAGGAGAACCAGGCGCCTGATTTTTCGACAATGCCGGCCTTCACACCGAGGTCGAGGAGTTCGCCCACCTTGGAGACGCCCTCGCCGTACATGATGTCGAACTCCACCTCGCGGAACGGCGGGGCGAGCTTGTTCTTGACCACCTTGACGCGGGTCTGGTTGCCGATCGCCTCGTCACGATCCTTGATGGCACCGATCCGACGAATGTCGAGCCTGACGGAGGAGTAGAATTTCAGCGCGTTGCCCCCGGTGGTCGTCTCAGGCGAGCCAAACATCACGCCGATCTTCATCCGGATCTGGTTGATGAAGATCACCATGGTTTGGGATCGTGAGATGGAGCCGGTCAACTTGCGCAGCGCCTGGCTCATGAGCCGCGCCTGGAGGCCAGGCAACTGGTCGCCCATCTCCCCCTCAAGCTCGGCCCGAGGCGTGAGCGCTGCCACCGAGTCCACCACAAGAACGTCCACCGCGCCCGAGCGCACCAACGTGTCGGTGATCTCCAAAGCCTGCTCGCCGGTGTCGGGCTGGGAGATCAACAGATCGTCCACATTGACGCCGAGCTTGCGGGCGTAGATGGGGTCGAGCGCGTGCTCGGCGTCCACGAAGGCGCAGATGCCGCCCTTCTTCTGGGCCTCCGCCACCGTGTGAAGAGCCAACGTGGTCTTGCCCGATGATTCGGGCCCGTAAACCTCCACGATGCGGCCTTTAGGCAGGCCCCCTATGCCGAGTGCGATGTCGAGCCCGAGCGAGCCGGTGGAGACTGTCTCCACCTCAATGGCATCGCCCGAACCGAGCTTCATGATTGAGCCCTTGCCGAACTGCCGCTCGATATTTGCGATGGCGGCCGACAGAGCCTTGCCTTTATCCGATGCGCTACCCTCAACCATACGTAGATCCGATTGAGTTGCGCCGTTTCCCTTACGCTTCATTGCGTTATGCCCATTTCTGCTGACGTCATCATAGAAGACTTCTCACAGGTTCGCAATCTGTTCGAAAACTTAAGGTTTCGTTAACCCGTGGGGCGCGCCAGTTCGCGCTTCACGGCCTCGGCCAACGCCTTGAGAGTGAAGGGCTTCGGCAAGAATTGAGCATCGCCCAGTTCATCCACCGAAGCGCCATCGGCGTAGCCGGACATGAAGAGCACTTTGAGCGCAGGCCACGTCTGACGCACCTGTCTTACCAACGACGGGCCGTCGAGTTCAGGCATGATCACATCGGTCAACAACAAATCGATGCTCTCGCCGCGCTCTGCAAGGATCTCGGCCGCTTCAAGGCCCGAGGCGGCCGTCAAAACGGTATAGCCCTTGGAGGTGAGGGCGCGGGCAGCGAAGGTGCGGATCGCCTCCTCGTCCTCGGCAATCAACAGTGTGGCGCTGCCCGTGAGGTCTGCCGCTGGTTCACGCGGGCGGGCCGTCTCCTCGGCCGAGCTTGAGGCGGTGACGGCGGGTTTGGCCTCAGCGGTGGTGCGCGGCAAGTAGACGCGGAAGATGGTGCCTTGGCCTTCTGCGCTTTCCACATTCAGCGCGCCGCCTGTCTGTTTCACGATGCCGTAGACGGTGGAAAGGCCCAGGCCCGTCCCTTCCCCCGTCGCTTTGGTGGTGAAAAAGGGCTCGAAAATCTTGTCCAGAATCGCCTGAGGGATGCCCGTTCCCACATCCTCGATCTCGATGAGGACGGCATCGCCTGGGACAGTCTCCTCGCTGTCACCGTCATCGGCGGTTAGGGTCTCATGGGGGACGTTGCGGGTGCGGATGGACAGTGTACCGCCGCCGGACATGGCATCGCGCGCGTTGACCGACAGGTTGATCACGACCTGCTCCACCTGGCTGAGGTCGGCAAGGACGGGCCAAAGGTCGCGGCCATAATTGATGTCCAGGTGAATGGTCTCCCCAAGCAGTCTGTCCAGCATGACGGACAGGTCGGCCACCACGTCGTTGAGGTTCAACACTGACGGGCGCAGCGTCTGCCTGCGCGAGAATGCCAGGAGCTGCTTGACCAGATTGGCCGCGCGCTGGGCGTTCTGCTTGATGTCCATGATGTCGCGGAATGCGGGGTCGGATGGGCGGTGGCTTTGCAGCAAAAGGTCGCTGACGACGATGATGGCCGTCAGCACGTTGTTGAAGTCGTGGGCAATGCCGCCGGCAAGCTGGCCGATCGCCTGCATCTTGCGGCTCTGGACAATCTGCGCCTCGAGCTCTGACTGTGCGGTGACGTCGGTGACGGCAACGATGAGGGCATCGGGCGCCTGAAACGGCTGTGCCGTCACGCGCATCAGCCGGTCCGGCGCGGCTTTGACGGCAACATCGACGGCTGCCGGGCGGTCGTCTTTGGCAGCGCCGAACAGGCGGCTCAGCGTGTCGTCCTCAAGGACAAGACCATCGCCAAGGTGCGTGCCGTCCCCTGCCATGGCGCGATAAGGGCCATTGGCGGCAACGAGCGTGCCCTCGCGATCCACGACCGCGCCGGCAAGGGGGTTGAGGCCGACGGCGGCCTCGGCGAGGGCGGCAAGGCCTTGGCTTTCCGCGACCGGCGCACTGATGCGCTCAACGACATGGTAGAGCCCCTGTCGCTCCCGCGTGACGGTAAGGAGGAGGCCGGCCGGCAAGAGGCCTGTGGCGCTGCCCTTGGTCATCGCCTCTTGGCGCAGGCTAAACAGGGTGAGGGCCGCCTCGGCATCGCCGGCAAGGGCGTCGGGGTGGGCGGGTTTTCCCATCTGTCCCATAACGCGCTGGAAGGCAGCGTTGTGGGCAAGCGGCGAACCATCGAAGGCTGTCAGCACGCCAGGGCGACTGTCATCGTCTTCGGGGCGCTCTCCCCGGGGCACGGCAAGGCTTGCAAGCCCCGCCGTGACCGAAAGGGCCGCGGCCACAACAGGCACAATCGATGGAGCGCCGAGCGCGGCCGATCCCGCCGCCAGGCCAAGCCCGCCAATGGCTGCGAAGATGAGGCCGTCGGCAAGGCCATTGTCCTCGCCGCGCAAAAATCCGTTCAGGGCACTTGCCATCGCACCACCATGCCATGATTCGCGTCGCTCTGAGGGGTGAGCGGCCATGCGCTGGCGGCGGGTTGATCCGCCCCACAGAATTCGCGCACCCTCACAGGCAGGCGGCGAGGGAGGGCAGTGGAGCCTGATCGACGCGGCTCATCTCGCCAGGTGCCCCCGGAGGGACGGTGAAGCGTTCGGTCTTCTTTCTCGTCGTCTGCCAGGTGGGCGCCATGTCGCTGTGGTTTTCGGCGGCTGCGACCACCGTGCCCCTGGCACAGACCTACGGGCTGTCTCCGGCTGACCTTGCGGTGCTGACGACGTCAACGCAGCTCGGCTTCGTGGTGGGCGCGCTGGGGTTTGCAGCGCTCGGCATTCCCGACAGGTTCGATCCCCGCCGGGTGTTTGCCGTCAGTGCGCTGGTTGCAGCGGCCGCGAACCTCGCGCTCCTCTTTGTTCCGCCCGATACTGCGGCCGCCGTTGCCTCAAGGGCGGCGTTGGGAGCCGCCCTCGCAGGTGTCTATCCCGTGGGGATGAAGATTGCCGTCGGGTGGAGCTTGGCGCGCCGAGGTTTCCTTGTGGGGCTTCTGGTGGGGGCGCTGACACTTGGCTCGGCACTGCCGCACCTGTTTGCGCTCTTGGGCGGCAGCAACTGGCGCGCTGTGCTTGTGGCAACGTCCCTCGGGGCGGCAGCGTCAGCCCTTGCCATCTTCTTGGTGGGTCTTGGGCCACATCACCAAAAAGCGACGGCGTTTCGCCCCAGCGCCATCATGATTGTGTGGCGGGACCGGCGGATTTTGAGCGCCTACCTCGGCTATTTCGGCCACATGTGGGAGCTTTATGCGTTCTGGGCCTGGGTCGGCACGTTGGGCGCTTTCGCGGCGACCGCGGCGGGCGTGGGCGCCCCCCAGGCCTATGGGTCGGCCATCGCTTTCGTCGCCATCGCTCTGGGGGGATTGGTGTGTGTGCCTGCAGGGCTCGTGGCCGACAAGATCGGCAAAGCCACCGTCGCACGGGTGGCGCTGGCGTGCGGGGCGGGGGCTGGCGTCGTGGCGGCCATCACGTTCGGGGAGTGGCCAATCCTGTTTGCTGTGGCGCTGATTGTGTGGGGCGCCGCCATCATCCCCGACTCGGCGCAGTTTTCCGCGCTGGTGGCCGACGCTGCCCCGCCGGACTATGCTGGCAGCATCATGACGCTGCAGAACGCCATCGGCTTTTCGCTATCGGCAGTGTCGGTGCAGTTGACGCCTGTCCTGGCGGATCATGCCGGCTGGCCGACGGCAATCCTTGTGTTGCTCGTCGGGCCGATACTCGGCTTTGCGGCGCTCAGCCGGCGGTTTTCCGGCCGATTGAAGGCCTGACGCGGATCAAGCCCTGTGTCAGTCGTCCCTATGGATGCGCTCGCGCCGCTCGTGACGCTCCTGCGCTTCGATGGACAACGTCGCGATGGGGCGGGCATCCAACCGGCGCAGGCCGATGGGCTCCCCCGTTTCCTCGCAGTAGCCGTAGCTGCCGTCCTCGAGGCGGGCCAAGGCTGCGTCGATCTTGGCGATCAGCTTGCGCTGCCTGTCGCGGGCGCGCAATTCGATGGCGTGATCGGCCTCGGATGTGGCGCGATCGGCCAGGTCAGGATGGTTGCGCTCCCGCTCGGCCAATTGCTCCAGCGTGCCCTTGCTTTCGCGCAGAATGTCGGACCGCCAGTCTAACAGTTTCCTGCGAAAGTATTCCCGTTGCCGTTCGTTCATAAACGGCTCGTCCTCGCTGGGACGGTATGTGTCGGATCGTTTGTCGTCGATGACCGTGATCATATCGGCTCGCTCCCCCCGCCAGCGCAGCCGCATTGACACGCTCATTGATCAATTGCAACAGCCCAGAGGCTAGCGGTGCCAGGATGTTAAGCGCATTGGCAACGGCACTGTTGTGTTGATGCCGCGGTTGGGCGTATGAGGGACGCACTGGCGTCGGCCTCACAGACGGATCGACGCCAGGCGAAGCGCTAGGCCTTTTGAACCTCTGAGTGAAGTTTCAAGACGGCATCGCCATCGGCTTGCTTGATGTAGTAAGCCGGACAGTCTTTCACGCCCTTCTTGGTCACCTCAGTCCCTTTTATCTTACGGGTAATTTTGCGCTTATAGACTTTTTCGATGGTTCCTTTGCCCGTCCCTTGGCCCCACGACCATTCGACTTTGGTTCCCTCAGAATAGCTCATGCCACTGTCTCCAACGCTTTACCTCTCTATATCGCACAGCGGAGCGGTTCGTTCCGCATAAGAGATATGGGGGAGCAGTCGGCGATGCGCTTTCAGGGTTCGGCCACCTACGTGGCACCCCTTGATCTTCAAATGGCCGTGAATGCGGCCATCGCCCTCGAGCGACCCCTCCTTGTGAAGGGCGAGCCGGGCACGGGAAAATCCGTTCTTGCCAAAGAAGTGGCCGACACGCTCTCAGCCCCTTTGATTGAGTGGCACATTAAATCCACCACCAAGGCGCGAGAAGGTTTGTACGAGTACGACGCCGTGGCCCGTCTGCGCGACAGTCAGTTGGGCGACCCGCGCGTGTCGGACGTGTCCAACTACATCCGTCGCGGCAAGCTTTGGGAAGCGTTCGCCGCACAGGACCGCCCCGTCCTTCTGATCGATGAGATCGACAAGGCGGACATTGAGTTTCCGAACGACCTCCTGCTGGAGTTGGACAGGATGGAGTTTCAGGTGCTGGAAACGGGGGAAACGGTGACGGCCACGCGCCGGCCGGTCCTCATCATCACCTCCAACAACGAGAAGGAGCTGCCTGATGCATTCCTGCGCCGCTGCTTCTTCCACTACATCAAGTTTCCCGACGCTGAAACGCTGGCGGCCATTGTGGAGGTGCACTTTCCGCGCCTGAAGCCGCGCCTGTTGAAGGCGGCACTGGAAACCTTCTTCGAACTGAGGGAGGCGCCGGGGCTGAAAAAGCGTCCGTCCACCTCCGAACTGTTGGATTGGATCAAGCTCTTGGTGGTGGAAGACGTGGATCCGTCGGTGCTGCGCGCCGACACAGGCAAGGTGCTGCCGCCGCTTTACGGCGCGCTGATCAAGAACGAACAGGACGTGCACCTGTTTGAACGTCTCGCGTTCCTGGATCGGGCGCGCCGCTGATGCGCCGGTTCATCCTCATGCGTCACGCCAAGGCCGAGCGAGGGGAGGGCAAACCCGACTTCCAGCGCACCCTTGACGAGCGCGGCTGGCGCGACGGCAACGCCGTGGCCGGCAAGCTTGCCAACCTCGGCATCATCCCGGACTGCATCTTGTGCTCCAGCGCCAGGCGCACCCGCGACACTCTGGCCGCGGTCATGCCGCACTTCGGCGCCGACTGCACCATTCATCTGCGCCGCGACCTTTACGAGGCTGAGGGGACGGATGTGCGCGATGCCGTGCGCACCGCAAGCGGCCAATGCATCCTCCTCATCGGCCACAACCCTGCCATCCACATGGCCGCCATGGAGTTTGCCGGGCGCACGGCGGCGGATGTGGGCCTTTACAACGGCTTCCCCACCTCCCACGCGGCCGTGTTTTCCATGGGGTTTGCCATCGACACGGTGAAGTTCGAGCGCATCATCACCCCTTAAGGGGCTGAACCGCTCCAAAGCATCCTGGGTCTGAGAAAGCCAGGGATGGCCTAAAGCGCTTTCCGACCAAATGGAATCATTTGGTCGAGGAGAGATCGCCCCAGATTCAGACTCTTGGGCGATTTCGTCCCGTTCGTCATGACCCCACTCCGACCGAAACCGCCCTAGGTTTCCACCGTCAGGCCGTCAGGGTCGGGGTCGCAAATGTGGGCAGCGTCTTCCCGCAGGTCTTGAATCTGGAGCGCTTCGTAGGCGTCTGCCGCCTCGGGCATGGTCATGACGGTGATGGCGCCGTCCGCCTCCTTGGCCACACCGTCAGCCTTCAGCCGTTCAAGGGCATCCTCAAGCTCGAAATCCACCATCAGGTCGTAGCGCTCGGCAATGAGGGCATCGATGGCCTGTTTGCGCGCCGGCAGTTGCTCGATGGGCACGGTCTCGCCTGAGAGGATGTAAAGGGCAATGAGTTCCTCCTTCACGTCCTCCTCCTCGGCGCGGTCCAACAACAGCGCAAGGGCTGCACGGTTGTTGGCAAGATTATGGAAGAACAGCTTTTGCGCCAGCTCCATCATGTAGCGGTTGCGCTGGTTGAAAAAGGTGGTGATTTGCCGGGCGATCAGGCCGATGAAGCCGACCAACGCCCCAACCGCCGCAAACGGATTGGTGGCCGCCAGCACTTTGCCCGTGGTGGTAAAAATCCCGAACAATGTGCCGCCGCCGGCGGTCGCGGCGAACTTGATCTTGTCGAACGGGCGGAACTGAACTTTGCGCAGCGGAAACAGGATCTGCATGTCATGCTCGGGCATGTCCTTGAAGACCTTGATGTAAATGTAATCCGCTGACGTCGCCTGGGGAAGCTGCTTACGGTTGCGCTTGACCTTCTTCAGCGCCTTCGCCTCGTCGATCTCCTGCGCGGCCGCAATCTCCTTGGCGCGATCCTCCTGGGACTTCAGTTTCAAAAATACGAACAGGCGACGGTAAAAGCGCACGTCGTAGCGCGCTTTGAGGAGATAGCCCCATTCGGGCCTGCGCACGGTGTGGGTCTTGTAGTAGACCTCGCGGCCGAACACCTGGATCTCGTCATACTCGGCGAGATCCACTTCGATCCTCAGCGAGTAGGGCGTGGCCGCGTTCAAAATCTCGTTGAGGTCGTCGATGCTGAGGCGGGTATAGTTGGCCTTGTTCAGGATCGCCGTGATGAGACCGCTGAGGCGGGTCTCCATGGACTTCTTCTCCTCCTCGGAGAAGGAGAGCACCCGCACTGTGTCCCTATCGGGGCTGAACGGCAGGTAACACTGGCGCATTTCCGTTGCGAGCCTGCGATAGTGCCGGTTGCGGTGGGCTTGCAGGAGAAGGGCAAGCCGCGCGAACGCTGCCTGGTCGCCCTTACGGCCAGGGTCTTTGCAAAGGTCTGCAATGACGGCTTGGCGGGTGAGGGGGATGAACCGGCTTGCAATACGATCGCCGGCTTTGGGGCTTTGCGCATCCATTGATCCGGATCTCCCATGACGCTCGCCGTTGGCCGCTGCGGGTTTTGCTTGAGGGCCGCTGCGGGACTGCGGGAGAGTCCCGCAATCTCACTCATCCTCCGAGCGTGCGACGCCTTCAAGACCTTCCTTCAAAAACCAGTCAAAAGCCTGTCTTGGCCGCGCCCATCAGGACCGCCGGTTTGCAACAAACGCACAGGCATCGGCAAGGACAGACGAAGGGCCCACCTGGCAAAGGCATTGGGCTGCCTCCTCCACCAGGTCGGCGAGGCGGGCACGGGCAGCGTCCACCCCTAGCAGCGAGGCGATGGTGGCTTTGCCCTCCGCTTCGTCCTTGCCCACCCGCTTGCCAGTTTCGGCCGTTGTGCCCTCCACATCCAAAAGGTCGTCCGAAAGCTGAAAGGCTTCACCCAACAGGGCGCCGTAGCGTGAGAGCGCCGCCTGCGCCCCTTCGGAGGCACCGCCCAAAATCGCGCCGGCCTCGCAGGAGGAACGGATCAGGGCCCCCGTCTTCATGGATTGCATGAGGCGGATGCCGTCCGCGTCGAGCCCGACGGCGTTGAGGTCGCGATACTGGCCGCCCACCATCCCCGCAAATCCCGACGCGGATGCCAGGAGGGCGGCAAGTTTGCCTGCCGTTCCTTCAGGCACAGGCGGAGCGGTGATCAACTGGAAGGCAAGGGTCTGCAGGCCGTCCCCCACCAGGATGGCCGTTGCCTCATCGTAGGCCTTGTGGACTGTGGGGCGGCCGCGGCGCAGGTCATCATCGTCCATCGCCGGCAGATCGTCGTGCACGAGGCTGTAAGCGTGCAGGCACTCAAACGCTGCGCCCACCGTCGCAGCGGCCGCACTGGGGCCGAAAAGCCCCGCACATTCGATGACCAGGAACGGGCGAAACCGCTTACCGCCGCCAAGGAGGGCATAACGCGTTGCCTCGATCAGCGCCGCCGGGGCGCGCTTTTCCGCCGAAAGGCTGTCCATCGACGCCTCCAGCACGCGGTCGGTTTCGGCCGCCGCTTCAGCAAGGCGCTTTTGGAAGCGCTCGGTCATCGGTTCCTCCTCGTCACAACGCTTTTGAACAATGATAAAGGATAGCTACGGGGCCGGCGAGCGGCTGGCCGTCGTGGAAGGGGTGTTCGTGCGCGCCATCCTCAAGCTTTTTGGGGTCTTGATCGTCACCTTGGTGTCGATCCCGCTTATCCTGACAGTGGCCTACACGGTGACGGATCCGTGGTCGGTGCCGATGATCAGGCGCACCGGGGCAGGCGAGCCCATCCGCCACCGCTGGGTGCCTCTGAACGAGATCTCCCCCACTCTGGTGCAAGGTGTGGTGATGGCCGAGGACGCCCGCTTCTGCCTCCACTACGGCGTTGACCTTGGCCAGCTGAGGATTGTGGTCGAGGAGGCGCTTGATGGCGGGCATCCGCGCGGGGCAAGCACCATCACCATGCAGACGGTGAAAAACCTCTACCTGTGGCCCGAGCGCAGCTACCTCAGGAAAGCCATTGAGATCCCCCTTGCGGTGTGGATGGACCTCATCCTCTCCAAGGACAGGATTTTGGAGATCTACCTCAACATTGCCCAATGGGGCGGCAATGACTTTGGGGTGGAGGCGGCGGCCCAGCGCAACTTCGGCGTCAGCGCGGCCAAGCTGACCGAGCGCCAGGCCCTTGCCCTTGCCACCATGCTGCCTGCCCCCTCAAGGCGAAACCCGCGCAATCCGGGCGCTCGGCAGCGCCGCGTGATGGCCCATGTGGCGCGGGAGCTTGACCGCGCGCCATGGGTGTTTACTTGTCTGCCACAGTCTTTGCGTCCGTGATTGCCACTGAACCCGGCCGGCGCTATAAGGCTGGGCTTGGCGCCGTGGTCGGTGCCGTCAGCCTTACATGGATCCACGAACCGCCGCAGCCGGACGGCGCGGTATCAGGAGTATTCGCCATGGCCGTGCCCAAGCGGAAGGTCAGCCCTATGAAGCGCGGTTTCCGCCGCTCAACCGATGCCTTGAAAACCCCGACCTTCTCGGAGGACAAGGAAGACGGTGAGTTGAAGCGTCCGCACCACATCAACCTTAAGAGCGGGCGCTATCGCGGCCGTCAGGTTCTGCCGTCCAAGGACGACTGACGGGCTCTGCCCGCTCGCCCGGCGATCGGGCGTCTCACGCGATGAAATGGACGAAGGCCTGACGCCCCGCGTCGGGCCTTTTGGTGCTTGTGGCGCATGAGGTTTATGGCGGCGCGCGGAGGCACCTCTCTGCCGTTTTGGTGCGACACATTGGAACCGTGAGGCCACTTTAGGGCTTGGTGAGATGAGACTCAGTTTGACCGGCGCCACGTGACACCGGTTCACACCAACCAAGGTTGCCCTTCCATGAGCGTTATTCCGTTCACCCTGATCCCTCTGATCCTCTACATCGTCGCTGGGATTTTCGCCTACGATCACGCCACGTACACCGTGGACACATTGAGCGGATCGCTGCACCCGTTCTGGAGCAAGGGGCTGTTTACGGTGGACCTCGTGTCAGGTCAGACCTGGGCGCTCAGCTATGGTGATGCCTTGGTCGCCGGCGCCATTATCTTGATGCTGTTCAATCTGTTGCGCACCGCAAGCCTTCGCAGGACGAGCGTCCTGTCCAACATGGTGATGGTGCTCGTCCTTTGCGCCTACGTCGTCATCTTCCTGGTGTTCGATTTCGCAGGGACGTCGGTGTTCTTCCTTCTCACCATCATTGCCCTCGTCGACACCCTTGCGACGGTTTCCATGTCCATGGTCGCCTCCCACAGCAAGGTGGAACCCGTCCCCACAGAATGATGGCTGCGACGACCCAGCTGCGCGGCTTGGGGAGAGCGTCAGCCCAATAAGGGCGCCGGCAGCACCCTAAGTAGGCTGCCGGTTCGGTTGAACTAAGGTCCCTCTTTAGTCCAGTTCGTCGCGGGTGGGGACGGCGTTGCCAGGGTTGGCGCCGTCGACGGCCATGATCATCATGATCACGATCCAGATGGGTGTGGCGGCAAGAGCGGCATAAAACGCAACGTCGATGCCGATCACAAACGTCAGGACAATGACGACCAGCGCGATAACGGCGAGGACAAGCGTGGCCACAAGGCCCACATCCATGCCCTTTTTCTTTTTCGCCTCTGGCGCTGGTTCAGCTTCGGCGCTCATCGGTCGCTCCCTTCATCATCCTGGTAGAGTATGCGCTCAGCAGCGCCCTTCATGTCTTCGTACTGCCCGTTGCCAAGCGCCCAGAAGAAGGCGAACAGCCCACCGACGCTCAAGATGAGCGCGATCGGGACGAGGTAGATCAACACCTCCATCAGACCGCCTCCGACGCAGCGCGCGAGGGGCCGAGGCCGCCGACACGCATGGCGTTCAGCGTCACGAGGATGGAGCTTGCCGACATCGCGATCGCCGCAATCCACGGTGTGACGAGACCCGCCATTGCGATGGGGATCCATGCGGCATTGTAAAGGATCGAGAACGCAATGTTCTGGATCAAGATGGCGTGGGCGCGCCGTGCCACCTTCAAGATCAACGAGACGTCGGCCATCCGCTCGCCCTGCCACACAGCGTCCGCCGCCTGGCGCGAGATGTCGAGCGCACTTCCCGGACACAGCGAGGCGTCGGCCGCTGCAAGGGCGGGGGCATCGTTCAAGCCGTCACCCACCATCAGTACGTGGCGGCCCTTCTCCTTCAGCCTGTCCACCTCGGCAATCTTGTCCTGGGGGCGAAGGCGCCCGCGCCAGGTGTGAATGCCGACCGCCCGTGCCATCGCCCCAACGATCTGAGGCCTGTCGCCCGACAAAAGGCGCACGTCCATTTGGTCGGCGGAAAGGCGATCGATGGTCCGCTTTGCGCCTGGCCGCAGCGGGCTTGAAAACACAAAGCGCACAGGCGCGCGGCCTGGAACGGAAAGGTAGACCTCAGGCCCGTCCACTCCATCAGGCACGCTGGTGGCGCCCACGAACGCTGCTGAACCAAGGCGCACGGTCCCGTCGGGCCGCTCAAGCACAAGGCCTTCGCCCGAGGCTTCGCTGACGCCTTCTAGTCGGCGCGCACCGGGTACGGCGCGGTAGATGGCGGCGGCAAGGGGATGGCGGCTCGACGCGGCAAGGCCTGCTGCAAGTGCAAGGTCCTCGGGCGTGCCGTCGTGGCTTGCAAGGCTTGGCTCGGGCTCTGTCAGCGTGCCCGTCTTGTCGAAGACGACGGTGTCGATGCGCGACAAACGCTCAAGCACGGTGTCGGATTTTAGGAGGACGCCTTCGCGCAGGAGCCGGCTTGCGGCCGCAGCGCGTGTCATCGGGGCTGCAAGGCCGAGCGCACAGGGGCACGTGACGATGAGAACGCACACGGCCGCCACCAGTGCCGGCTGCCAGCCCGCACCTGCGATGATCCACCCTGCGAAGGTTGCTGCAGCAAGGATGTGGACGATGGGCGTGTACCAGCGCACCGCATGGTCCACCAGCGACACGAATCGGCCTTTCTGGGCCTCTGCCGCCTCTAAAAGGCGCACGATTTCGGCAAGGCTCGTTGCCTGGCCCGCTGCGCGGGTCTTGATGGACAAGGGCGCGGACAGGTTCGTGGCGCCAGCAAGGACGGTGGTGCCGGGGCCGGCCTCTTTGGGGATGGATTCGCCGTCGATGAGGCTGGTGTCCACCGTTGAGCGGCCTGACAGGATCACACCGTCAACGCCCACCCTTTCGCCCGCGGCCACCAGCACCGTCTGCCCCGCTTCAATGCTTTCGGGAGGAACGGCTTTCGTGGTGCCATCGTCGGAAAGGCGCATGACGGGCTGGGTGGTGAGGGCGGCAAGGCGGTGGACGGCCGAGCGCGCCTCCCCGCGCACCCTTTGGTCCAATACGCGCCCGATCAGAAGTGCGAACAGGAGCGCAAGGGCACCATCGAAATAGACATGGGGGCCGCCGTAGATGGTCTCCACAAGGCTCATGGCCGTGGTGGCAATGACGCCGAGGCTGATGGGCACGTCCATGTTGGCGCGCCCGCGAGACAGGGCCGACCAGGCAGCGCTGAAGAACGGGCGGCCGGCATAGGCAATGGTGGGAAGGGCGATCGCTGCCGACAGCCAATGGAAGAAGCTGCGGGTGGCCTCGCCCATGGTGTCGAAATGGCCGGCCCAGACCGCCCAGGACAGCATCATCACGTTGGCCGTGCCAAAGCCTGCCACGGCAAGCGCCTTGATGAGGCTGCGAAGGACCTGCGTGTCGCCCTCTGCCAAGGTGCTCGCACGATAAGGAACGGCATCAAAGCCTATGGCGGCGAGGCGCTCCACAATCTTGTCGGCGTGGGCGGCGGGGCCGTTCCAGGCAACGTCGAGGCGGCGGGTGGAAAGGTTCACCCGTGCTCTTGTGATCGCCTCATCCTTGGCGAGGGCATCTTCGATCTTGCGCACGCAGCCGCCGCAATGGGCGCCTGCCACCAGGAGGCCGAGCCTGTTGCCGCCGTCCGTCTCCCCCTCACACTCCACATAGCCTGCAAGGCTGGGAGCTGGCGCAGTTGCGCCACGGGGGAGAGGACCGGTGGCCGCAAGGCTCACGACCGTGCTCCCGGCGCAAGTTCCACAGGGACCACTTTCTGGAAGGTGTTCTCGCCATCAACGGCCGTCACCTTCAGCGTCCAGCGGCCGCCGAGAGGAAGGGTGAGGTCGCCGCCATAACGCCCCGCCCCCTGGTGGGAGAGGAAGAGGGGGATGGCCTGTGCATTGCGTGTAGAGCGCTCGGCAAGGACGTGGACGGTTGCGGTGGTGATGGCCGCATCGTCCTTGTCGAGGAGGGTGACGAGGATGGGGTTCGCCTCCTGCGCGTCCCCATTATAGGAGACCGCCAACGTCCAGCCGAGGGCGGCCTGGGCTTCTGCTGCGGCGGAGGCGGCATCGGCTGTGATGCCGGGCCGGTAGGGGACCTCCGTCACGAGACCCGGAAACGTGCTCACCGACAGGTAGACGAAGTGGGCCAGAAGGCCCGTCAGGAGCACGAAGAACCCCACGAATGCCCAAGGGATCCAGGCGTCTTTGTCACGCTTTTTGGGGGCGTCTGTCATGGCTGATCAGGGCCCCAGAAGTAGGTCGCCGTTTCGGCAAGGACGGCGCCGCTTTCTGCGTCCGTAAGGGCGATGGTCATGGCCTCGCGACCGTCTGGGGCAGCTTCCGGCGGCAGGGCGATCAACACACGCAACGCTTCGCTGCTGCCGCGGGGGAGGGGCACGATGGCCTCATCGCCCGTCAACGCAGGGCCGCCTGCCTTGGCAATGGCGATGCTGGCATCGGGCTCGCCCACAGCCGCAAGGCGGATCCTGTCGGCATCGGCACGCAGGTTGGAAATGCGCATCTGATAGACGTTGCGAATGTCGCCGTTGGACATCACCACATAAGGGGGCTGGCGTTCTGGCGTGACGGCGATCTGCATGGTGGAGCGCCCAGTCAGCGTCACCACAATCCCCACCAGAGCGATGGCAAACAGGGAGGCAAAGCCGATCATGCGCACACGTGGCCTGCGCTTGGGGGCAACCACGGGCGCTGCCGCTGAAACGGTAGGCGTCTTCGCGGCCATCTCGCGCTCGGAGAAAAAGCCGATCAGGTTGGCAGGGCTTCCCGTCTTCGCCATGACGTTGTTGCACGCATCGATGCACAGCCCGCAGCCGATGCAGCCAAGCTGCATCCCATCGCGAATGTCGACGCCTGTGGGGCAGACAGCAACGCACAAGTTGCAGTCCACGCAGTCCCCAAGGGGGACATCGCTGCGCTTGCGGTGCTTGCCCCGGGGCTCCCCCCTCCAGGCCTGGTAGGTGACGAGCTGGCTGTCAGCGTCCAGCATCGCGGCCTGGAAGCGCGGCCAAGGGCACATGTAAAGGCACACCTTTTCGCGCGCATAGCCTGCCAGGAGGTAGGTGAAGACGGCAAAGACTGCGACCAGGAGAATGGCAGCCGCAGGCGCCGTTCCCGTGAAGAAGCCCGGCCACAACTCGCGGGCGGGCACAACGTAGGAGATGAAGGTGAGGCCCGTCACCACGGCAATGGTCACCCACAGCACCTGCTTGATGGCGCTGCGCAAGGCGGTCGGGTGGCGGCCTTCCACGCGCCGCTCGATGATCTGGAACAGGTCCGTCCAGAGGGTTTGCGGGCAGGTGAAGCCACACCAGACCCTGCCGACGAGGGTGTTGGTGAAGAACAGGCCAAACGCTGCCGCAAGAAGCACCAGCACCAGGAGATAAAGGTCCTGCGGCCAGAACGTGAAGCCGAACACGTACGCACGGGCCATGGTGAACGAGAACAGGACCGCCTGGGTCGGCTCGTCAGCCCCGCGCTGCCACGGCACCCATGGCAGGATGTAGATGAGCGCGAACGCCGCCACCAGCACGGCCGACTTCACCTTCCGCCAGCGGCCCGAGACGGCCCTTTGGCGGATCTTTGCTCCTTCCGTGGGCGGCGGCTCCCAAGGGATGTCCGACGAAATACTCACGAACCCTCTCGATCCTCCCCGCCGCCCAGGCTGTGGACGTAGACCGCAAGCATCTTGATCACAGCGTCATCGTTGAGCCGTGGGCCGAACGCTGGCATGACTCCGAGCTTGGGATTGGCGATCTGCGCAATCACCTCATCGCGCGAGCCGCCGTAGAGCCAGATGGCATCGTTGAGGCGCGGTGCACCCAGGAGCTGGTTGCCGGCCCCGTCGGCACCATGACAGGCCACGCACTGGGCCTCGTAAGGGGCAGCGCCCGGCAGTTCGACAAGGGCGCCATGGTCGGGGCTGCGCGGGTTGAGGGCGAGCACGTAGTCGGCCACGTCCTCAATCTCCTGCTCGGACAAGATGGTGGCGTAGGCGGGCATAGCGCTCACACGGGCATTGGGCATGCCGTTGCGAATGCCGTGGTTGATGGTGGTGTAGACGTTTTGAAGGTCGCCGCCCCACAGCCATGCATCGTCGATGAGGGAGGGGAACTGGCCGAGCTGACCGCCGGCATTCACCCCGTGGCAGGCAATGCAGTTCACCGCATAGGCTGACTGGCCGCCGCGATAGGCAAAGGTGGCAAGCTCCTCGTCTGCGACAATCTCTTCCAGAGGCGTCTCGGCGATCTTTGCGCGCATGGCCGCCTGGGCCTGGCGGGCCTGTTCCATCTGCTCCTCAAGGGCAAGGCGCGCGGTGTAGCCGAGCGAGCCTTGGAATGCCCCTTCGGTGGTGGGGAAGGAGGGCAGGAACTGAACCGACACGAAGGCAAAGGCAATGCTCGCCAGAAACACCATCAACCACCATTGGGGGATGGGGGTGCGCAGCTCTTTGATGCCGTCCCACTGATGTCCTGTGGTGTACTGACCTGTGATGGGGTCGCGTTCAATTTGAGCCATCACGGTCCTCCCCGCGGAATGGAATGTTTGCGTGGTCGCGCATCTCCGCTTTGCGGCGGGGGTCGAACACGCGGATCACCAGAGCGATGATGAAGATGATGCCGCAGACGAGGAAAATGGCCTCGGCATAGCCGATGGAGATCTCCGTCATTGGGTCAGCTCCTGGCCCTGGCGCATGGTGCGCGGGTCGAAGGTGGAGAAGTCCACCATGGTGCCCATCACCTGAAGGTAGGCAATGAGGGCGTCCATCTCAGTCACCTCATCGCTGAGGCCCGAGAAGGGGCCGAGAGGCGCGCCTGCGTAGCGCTCCAACAGGCCCTCTGTGTCGCCTTTGTCGGGATGGGCTTGGGCCATCATGTCGGCCTTGGCCATCTCGATATCGGCGTCATCATAAGGCGTGCCGAGGAACTGCAGCGTGCTGAGGTGATCGTCCACATCGTCGTACCTGAGCGGGCGGTTGAGGAACGGGTAGGCCGGCATGATAGAGGCCGGCAGCACCGCGCGCGGGTTGATGAGGTGGGCCGTGTGCCACTCGTTGGAGTATTTGCCGCCCACCCGCGCAAGGTCGGGACCGGTGCGCTTTGAGCCCCACAGGAACGGGTAGTCGTAAAGGCTTTCCGCCGCGAGGGAGTAGGGGCCGTAACGGTCCACCTCGTCGCGGAAGGGGCGGATTTGTTGGCTGTGGCAGGTGTAGCAACCCTCGCGCATGTAGATGTTGCGGCCGAACAGCTCCAGCGGCGAATAGGGCCGCACGCCTGCCACAGGCTCGATGGTGTTTTCGATCTTGAACAAAGGCACGATCTGCACGACGCCGCCGATGGACAGCGTCAGCAAGGTCAAGATCAGCATCAAAGGCGCGCTTTTCTCGATAACGGAATGGGAAAGCATCGCCTTTACTCCGCCGGGCTGAGGCCTGCCGCAGAGCGCGGCGGGGCCGTTTGGGCTGTCATCGGGGCCGTGACGGTGCGGTAAAGGTTGTAGGCCATCACCAGGACACCGACGAGGTAGAAGATGCCGCCGATGGTGCGCGTCACGTAGTAGGGGTGCAGCATCGCCACGGTGTCGGAGAACGAGTAGAGCAGAAAGCCCTGGTCATCGTAGGTGCGCCACATCAGCCCTTGGGTGATGCCGGAGACCCACATGGCGGTGATGTACAAAAGGATCCCCACGCTCGCGAGCCAGAAGTGGACCTCCACCAAGGCTTCGGAGTGGAGCGGACGCTTCCACATGCGCGGCACCAGATAGTAGACCGCACCGAAGGCGATGAAGCCCACCCAGCCCAGTGCGCCCGAGTGCACGTGGCCCACCGTCCAGTCCGTATAGTGGGACAGGGCATTGACCTGTTTGATGGACAGGAGTGGCCCTTCGAAGGTGGACATGCCGTAAAAGGCCACCGCCACCACGAGGAAGCGCATGATGGGGTCTGTCCTCAGTTTTCCCCAAGCGCCCGACAGCGTCATGATGCCGTTCACCATGCCGCCCCAGGAGGGCATCCACAGCATGACGGAGAACACCACGCCCAAGGTCTGCGCCCAGTCGGGCAGGGAGGTGTAGTGGAGGTGGTGGGGACCGGCCCAGATATAAAGGAAGATCAGCGACCAGAAGTGGACGATGGACAGCCTGTAGCTCCAGATGGGCCGGCCCGCCTGCTTCGGCACGAAGTAGTACATGATGCCGATGAAGCCTGCGGTGAGGAAGAAGCCCACCATGTTGTGGCCGTACCACCACTGCACCATGGCGCTCTGGACGCCCGAGAACACCGGGTAGGAGGTGCCCGACATCATGGATGTGGGGATCGCGATGTTGTTGGTGATGTGAAGCACCGCAACGGCGATGATGAACGCCCAGTAGAACCACAGCGCCACATAGATGTGCGGCTCTTTGCGGCGAAACACCGTGCCCGTGAAGACCACGAAGTAGAGCACCCAAAGCAGCGTCAGCGCGATGTCGAAGAACCACTCGGGTTCAGCGTACTCTTTACTTTGGGTAAAGCCGGCAAGGTAACTGACGCCCGCCGTCAAGATCAGGATCTGGTAGCCCCAGAACAGGATGAGGCTTGGTGTGCGTCCGCCATAAAGTGTCGCCTGACAGGTGCGCTGGACCACGTAAAGGGAGGTGCCGATCAGCGCGTTGCCGCCAAAGCCCAGGATCACCGCGCTGGTGTGCAACGGTCGTGCACGCCCGAACGTGATATACTCCATGAAGTTCAGCTGCGGGTAGGCGAGCTGCGCGGCGATGAACACGCCCACCAGCATCCCGAGAATGGCCCATACGATCGTTGCGATCAGGAACAGGCGAATTGCAACGTCTTCGAAGACGGGTCTATCGACGGGCCTTGCGTCGGCGGTTGCGGATAGGGTCGGCGTCACGTCGGGCTCGTCCTTCCACGAAAAACGGCGATCGGGCGCACCCGGGCGCCGCACCGTGACGCAGCCGCCGGGCACTGGATCGACAGGCTAACCAGAGTTTCCGAAAACTCAAAGAGATTGCGTTCGGGAACTTCAGAAATCTTTGAAAATTGGGTACTCCTGTGTAGGCATAGCGTCAAGGGGCGCTATCGTCCTAGGGCGGGTTGTGCCAAGGTGGTCTGTAGACGGCACGGGATCGCTGCATTTTTTGGAGGGTGTGCCCATGGTGACTGAGGCAACACACACCGCCGGCCCGCGCGGCGACGGTTTCTTGAGTTCTATTCCGGAGGCGACGGACCTCGTCCCGCCGGACTATGCGCCGCCAATTCCGGTGAACACCATCACCGTTGGCGACGTCACGGCCAGCCTGAAGCAAGGCTGGGCCGATTTCACGCGGGCCATTCCCTATGGCGTGTTCTTCGGCGGCGTCTACGTTCTGGGCGGATTGGCGCTCATTTACGGATTGTCGGCGCTGGGGTTCGACTTCCTAGTTTTCCCCGTCACCTCTGGCTTTTTGCTGATCGGGCCGATGATTGCCGTCGGCCTTTATGAAATCAGCAGGCGCTTGGAGGACGGTGAATCCATTGGCTGGTCGGAGGCTTTGTTCGGCCCCTGGCGGCGCAACAGCAAGCACCTCATCTTGTTCGGCGCGTCGCTGGCGTTCGTGATGATCGTGTGGCTGAAGGTCGCAACGCTCACCTACGCACTGTTTTTCGGCGTCGCCCCGGTGGCGTTCGAAGAGCTGTTGAGCCGCGTCTTTACGACCCAGGCCGGCCTTTGGTTCCTTTTGGTGGGCAACATCTCCGGCGCCATCCTCGCTGCCTGCACCTTCGGCATGAGCGTCATTGCCGTCCCCATGCTGCTGGACAGAAATGTGGACTTCATGACCGCCATCGCCACGAGCTGGCGAGCCGTGATGGCCAACAAGTGGCCCATGCTCGTTTGGGCGGTCATCATCGGCGTGGCTTTGACGCTGTCATTTGCCACAGCGCTCATCGGCATGATTGTGGCGCTGCCCGTCATCGGCCACGCCAGCTGGCACCTTTACCGCAAAGTCATCCCTGCGGACGTGCCAAAGGCGTCCTGACATCCATCGACCCCGTCGCCGTGACGTATCGGCGCGGGGTCATCCTTATGCTGCCTAGTTGTTAGGCGTATCGTCTCGAATGCCTAAAAGTTGGGCTAAGATGCTCCGCAACCCGCTGTGGTCGCCTCTGTCATGGCCTGCCAGCATGACGGCGGCGCCCATTTGCACGCTGGCGAAGGTGAGCCCGACGAGGATGGTCATGACGATGAGGGCGAGAATGCCCACATCCGTCCCACTCACCATGGTGCGCAGGCCAAAAAAGTCGGTGGCGTAGGACAGACCCACGGCCACCACCGCAATCACAAAACCCACGATCGCATGGCGCACGAGAAGACGGGGGAGTTCCTCCAGTACGTTGGCCATGGCGCAGACCTTTCTCTCAATTGGTTTCGACGATGCCGGCGTGACAACCCGCCCGGCCTTTTCTTCAGAGCTGAGGCAGCGATGAACCGCTTCGGTCCTGTGCGCAAGCGCGCCTGACGCGGCAAGATTACGCCCCCTTTGAGGCCTTCTCCAGGCAGCTTGGCAAACCCCTTGCATTGTCCCGGTCCATCAAGAACCAACCGGGGGAAGACACTTCCATGAACCGCACATTGACCGTGGCCGCCCTGTCGGCGGCGACTGCATTGTCCACCGTGGTGCTGCCCACCGCGCCCGCTGCGGCGCAGGACGCGGACTGCCCCATCAAGGTGGGCGTCCTCCATTCGCTGTCAGGCACCATGGCGATCTCGGAGACCACCCTGAAAGACACGATGCTGATGCTCATCGAGCAGCAGAACGAAAAAGGCGGCCTTTTGGGGTGTCAGATTGAAGCGGTGGTGGTGGACCCCGCCTCCGACTGGCCGCTGTTTGCCGAGAAAGCCCGTGAGCTTTTGACCGTTCACGATGTAGACGTGATCTTCGGCAACTGGACCAGCGTGTCGCGCAAGTCCGTCCTGCCTGTGATCGAAGAGTTGAACGGCCTTCTGTTCTACCCCGTCCAGTACGAGGGCGAGGAAAGCTCTAAAAACGTCTTTTACACAGGCGCTGCCCCCAACCAGCAGGCAATCCCCGCCACCGATTACTTCCTCGAAGAGCTTGGGGTCGAAAAGTTTGCGCTGCTCGGCACTGACTACGTCTACCCACGCACCACCAACAAGATTTTGGAGCAATACCTGAAAGACAAGGGCATTGCCGAAGAGGACATCTTCGTCAACTACACACCGTTCGGCCATTCGGACTGGTCGAAGATCGTGGCCGACGTTGTCGCCCTTGGTGCGGATGGCAAGAAGGTGGGCGTGATCTCCACCATCAACGGTGACGCCAACATCGGATTCTATAAAGAGCTTGCCGCATCGGGCGTGTCGGCCGACGACATCCCCGTGGTTGCTTTCTCGGTGGGTGAGGAGGAGCTTTCGGGCCTCGACACATCCGACCTCGTGGGGCACTTGGCCGCATGGAACTACTTCCAGTCCGCCGATGCCGACGCCAACTTCGACTTCGTCGATGCGTGGAAGGAGCGCATGGGCGAGGAGCGCGTCACGAACGACCCCATGGAGGCCCACTATATCGGCTTCAACATGTGGGCGAACGCGGTGAACGATGCCGGCTCCACAGACGTGGATGCGGTGCGTGAGGCCATGTACGGCCAGGAGTTCCCCAACCTCACTGGCGGAACGGCGGTGATGCTGCCCAACCATCACCTGGCAAAGCCCGTCCTCATCGGTGAGATCCAGGAAGACGGCCAGTTCGACATCATCAGCCAGACCGAAGAGGTGGCCGGCGATGCGTGGACGGACTTCCTGCCCGAATCGGCGGTCCTGAAGTCCGACTGGAAGGACCTTGGTTGCGGGATGTACAACACCGAGACCGAGACCTGCGTGCAGATCAAGTCCAACTACTGATCGCACAGTGCCCCGTCATTTGCGCGCTTGGGGGGAGGGGACGGCCCCTCCCTTCGCCATTCTTGTCGCCCTTGGTCTGTGCCTCTTGCTCGCCCTTTCCGGGCCAGTTCGGGCGCAGGACCTTCCGCCTGTGGAAAAGCTTCTGCAGGACAATGCCGCGCTGATCGAGAAGAGCTCGCGGCGCACCATCAGCCCTGCCATCGATGCTTTGGCCGAAAGTGGCCTTGCCGAGGCCGCGCGCGTCATCGAGTACTGGCGCGACAAGGAATTGTGGCTGCGCGAGGCGGACGGACGCTTCTTCCGCGCCGAACAGATCGACAGGCGCACCTACCAGCTTTTGGACCTTCTGACGGGCGAACCCGTAGCGACCGCAGGGCGGCGCGATGTGAAGAACATCAAGCCCAACAGCGGCGTGCGCGCCCTCCTGTCCGCGGCGCTGGTGCAGTTTCAACTGAGCGACCCCGACCCCGACAAGCGGCGCGAAAGCCTTACCGCCATCGAGCGCGACCCCAGCGCTGAACACCTTCCCGCCCTTGCCAAGGCCGCGGAGACAGAGACCGACGCAACCCTGAAAGCCCGCATCGTGCGCCTTGAAAGGCTGTTGCGCATCACCTTTGCCAAGGACGATGCTGAGCGGGTCGCCGCCATCACCTCCTTCACCGACGACCTTAGCGTGGAGGCGCGCGCAAGCCTTAACCGCCTGCTGCAATCGCGCCTCACCGTCTTCAACGGCCCTCCGCCCGAAGGCACTAACATTGCCCGCCTTATCGAGCCAGGAAGCGAAGCCCTCTCCCTGGATGCGGCTTATGGTCTGATTGTGGCGGCCGGCGATGCACAGGCGCCCGTCACCACGTCGGAGCGTGACGCCGCCCTTGTCGCCAACATCTCCGACGGGCGGGTGGCAGGCGTTCCCGTGGCAAGCCTCGACACCGATGACGCGCGCATTGCCGCTTACGCCAGCCTTGCGGCGGACGGCATCGTGCCACCTTTCGTGACCGAGGCGGACAAGCGGGCGGCGCTGGCCCCCTTCGTGTTCGCGGATGTTTATGAAGAGGCAAGCCCCGCCGTCACCGATGCCGCGCGTGCCACCTTGGCGGACATCAACGGCAAGGTGGCAGCCTTTGAGGGGATGGACCTGACGCTGGATGCCCTCAGCCTTGCCTCCATCTACTTCCTCGCCGCCATCGGGCTTGCCATCACCTTCGGCGTCATGGGCGTCATCAACATGGCCCATGGCGAGTTCATCATGATGGGCGCCTACACCGGCTACGTGGTCCAGCTCTTCATTCCGGACTATACGCTGTCGATCCTCATTGCCTTGCCGCTGGCCTTTGCCGTCACCTTCGGGGCCGGGGTGGCGCTTGAGCGGCTCGTCATCCGTTGGCTCTATCACAGACCTTTGGAGACGCTCCTTGCCACCTTCGGCATTTCCATCGCCCTCCAGCAGCTTGCCAAAAACATCTTTGGGACGCAGGCGCGCCCTCTGACGGCGCCTGAGTGGCTGAACGGTGCGCTTGTCATCAACGACGTTCTGGCCATCTCCTACATCCGCATTGCGATCTTCGTTCTGGCCCTGTCCTTCTTCGTGATGCTCCTCATCATCTTGAACCGCACGCGGCTGGGGCTTGAAGTGCGGGCGGTGACGCAAAACCCCCGCATGGCCGCCTCCATGGGCATCAGGATCGAGCGGATCAACATGCTCACCTTCGGTCTCGGCTCGGGGATTGCCGGGGTGGCGGGAGTGGCCATCGGCCTTTTCGCGCAGGTGACGTCCGAGCTTGGGCAAAACTACATTGTCCAGAGCTTCATGACCGTTGTGGTGGGCGGGGTCGGCAACATTTGGGGTACCTTGGCGGGCGCAACCCTCATCGGCTTCCTGCAAAAGGGGATCGAGTGGTTCAACCCCTCCAACACGCTCGCCGCGCAGACCTACATGATCATCTTCATCATCATCTTCATCCAGTTCAGGCCGAAGGGAATTTTTGCCCTTAAAGGCCGCGCGGCGGAGGCATGACGATGCTCACCGTGCGCCCCGCCTCCTTGGATGACCCTGCCGTCATCGCCCTCGTGGAAGCCCACAATGCGTTTTGCGAGGGCTCATGCCCATCTGGCAGCAACCACGTCCTTGCCCTTGACAGTCTGCGCCATCCGTCGGTGACGGTCTTGGCCGCCTGGCAGGGTGATCGGCTGGCAGGGATCGGTGCGTTGAAGGACCTCGGCGGGGGCCATGGAGAGATCAAATCCATGCACACCGCTGAAGGGATGCGCGGCCTTGGGGCAGGCCGGGCCATCCTTCATGCGTTGATGGAGGAGGCGCAGGGGCGGGGCTATGGGAGGCTCTCGCTGGAGACAGGGACTGAAACGGTCTTTACCGCCGCCCGGGGCCTTTACGAGGCGCACGGCTTTGCCCCGTGCCCACCCTTCGGCCACTACACCGCCGACCCCAACAGCCTTTACATGACCGCGACGCTCCAGGCGGAGGCGCGGCCGTGAAGCGCCGCAGCGTCATAGCCGAGCCGCACGTCTTCATCGTGCTCCTCCTTCTGTCGGCCTTCACAATCGGTGTGGCGTCCTTGTCGGAGGCGGCAGGCGGCGGGATCTCCACAAGCCTCGTGAAGACGCTGGGCATGACCTTGTGCCTGTGCCTTGTGGCACTCGCCATGGACCTGGTCTGGGGCTATTGCGGCATCCTTTCGCTCGGCCACTTCGCCTTTTTCGGCCTTGGCGGGTACATGGTCGGCATGTGGATCATGTACGCGCGCACCGAGGCCATTGTGGTGGAGGCGGCGCGCAACGCCCCTCTGCCGCCCACGCCGCAGGAGGTGTCGGACGCCATCGCCGTGCAAATCTTCGGCGTTGTGGGCGGGAGCGAGTTCCCTGCCATCTGGGCGTTCGCGTGGAGCCTTCCGATCCAACTGGCCTTCGTGGTGCTGGTGCCGGGGCTGCTGGCGTTGGTGTTCGGCTGGCTTGCCTTCCGCAGCCGTGTGACGGGGGTCTACCTGTCCATCCTCACCCAGGCGATGACCCTCGCACTCGCCCTCTACCTCTTCCAGAACGACAGCGGGCTGCGCGGCAACAACGGGCTCTCGGGCCTTCAAAACATTCCTGGCGCGGAAGGGGTGCCCCAGTCGGTCATCTCGGTGTGGTTCTTCATTGCCTCTGCGGTGGCGCTGGGGCTCTTTTATGTGCTCGCCGCCTTCATCGTGCGGGGCAAGTTCGGCTCCATCGTCCGCGGCATTCGCGATGATGAGCCGCGGGTGCGCTTCCTCGGCTACACGGTGGAGCACTATAAGCTCGTGGTGTTCACCCTGTCGGCGGTGATCGCAGGGATCGCGGGCGCCCTCTACTACCCCCAGGCAGGCATCATCAACCCCGCGGAGGTGGCACCCATCGCCTCCATTTATCTGGCGGTCTGGGTGGCGATCGGCGGGCGCGGACGGCTCTATGGGGCGGTGATTGGCGCGGCGTTCGTCTCGCTCCTGTCCACATGGTTCACCGGCGGTCGCGTGCCTGACGTGAGCCTTGGCCCCATCACCATCCACTGGGTGGACTGGTGGACGGTACTCCTCGGCGTCACCTTCGTCATCGTCACATTGTTTGCGCCCCAGGGGATGGCAGGGCTCATCGACCGCCTCGTCAGGCGCCCCTCATGAGCGCCCTTTTGGAAGTGGCTGGGGTCTCCGTCTCCTTTGACGGCTTCAAGGCCATCAACGATCTTTCGTTCGAGATCGACGAGGGGGAACTGCGCGCCATCATCGGGCCCAACGGTGCCGGCAAGACCACCTTTATGGACATCGTGACCGGCAAGACCCGGCCCGACAAAGGCCGCGTGGTATGGGGGGAAAAGGACGTGTCGCTCCTTTCACTCTCCGAAGCCGAAATCGCGCGGCTTGGCGTTGGTCGCAAATTTCAGCGCCCGACGGTGTTCGAGACTCAGAGCGTTTTCGACAACCTGATCATGGCGTTGAAGAAGGAGCGGGGGCCCCTCTCAAGCCTCCTCTACCGCCGCTCAGAGGAAGACACCGACAGGGTGATGGCCATTGCCCAGGAGATCGGCCTTACCGATGCCCTCCAACGCCTCGCAGGGGAACTCTCACACGGGCAAAAGCAGTGGCTTGAGATTGGAATGCTCCTTGCCCAGGAGCCGCGCCTGTTGCTGGTGGATGAGCCTGCCGCGGGGATGACCGTCGCCGAACGGGCCCACACCACCGACATTTTGCGCGAAGCTGCCAAGACCCGCGCCGTCATCGTGGTGGAGCACGACATGGAGTTTGTGCGCCAGCTGGACTGCAAGGTCACGGTGTTGAACGAAGGCTCCGTGCTTGCCGAGGGAACGCTCGCTCACGTCACCGCCGACCCTCGCGTTATCGAAGTCTATCTGGGGCGCTGAGGGATGTTGAGCGTTCAGGACCTCACCCTCCACTACGGCCAGTCGCAGATCCTCTACGGCATCACGCTTGAGGCCGAGGTGGGGGCGATCACCTGTGTGATGGGCACCAACGGCGTCGGCAAGACGAGCTTGTTGAAAGCCCTTGCAGGCACCCACCACCGCTCAGGCGGCACCTACAGGCTAGCGGGGGAGGCCATCGGCAAGCCGCCCCCTTACGTCCTCGCCCGCAAAGGGGTGGCGAGCGTGCCCCAGGGCCGCGACATCTTTCCCCTGCTGACGGTCAAGGAGAACCTTGAGACAGGATTTGCCTGCCTGCCGCGCAATGCCCACGGCGTGCCGGGCGAGATATTCGAGCTGTTTCCGGTTCTCAAAGACATGCAAGGGCGGCGCGGTGGCGACCTGTCCGGCGGGCAGCAGCAGCAACTGGCCATCGCCCGCGCCCTCATCACCAAGCCAAAACTCCTTTTGTTGGACGAGCCGACGGAGGGCATTCAGCCCAACATCATCCAGGATATCGGCAGGGTCATTGCCTACCTGAGGGATCAGAGGACCATGGCCATTGTCCTGGTGGAGCAGTATTTCAGCTTCGCCTATGGCCTTGCCGATGCGTTCGTGGTGTTAGAGCGGGGCGCAGCGGCGCTCCAGGGCACCAAGGCGAGCCTTGCCAAGGACGACCTCCTGAAGGCCGTCTCCGTGTGAGGCGAGGGGTCCTGCCGGGCCGGCGGCGGAAGGGACCGATCATGACCATCCAGACCTCCCTTAGGGCACGCCTCACGCACGGGCAGCGCGCCTGATGGCCGACTTCGACCCGAAACACGGCGAGGCTATACGCATTGCCCCTCAGATCCACCGCGTGACGGCGCCCAATGTGGGCCCTTTCACGGGCGCTGGCACCAACACGTACCTGCTTGGCGGGGACGAGGTAATGATTGTCGACCCGGGCCCCGACAACGACGCCCATGTTGCGGCTGTCTTGAAGGCCGTTGAGGGCCGCACCGTCACCCACCTTTTGATCACCCACACCCATCGAGACCATGTGGGGGCGCTGACGGCGTTGAAGGCGGCAACGGGTGCGCCTAGCGTCGGGGAAGGGCGCCACCGCGATGCGCGGCCCCTTCACCCCGGCGAGACCAATCCGTTCCTCTACGCCTCTGACACCGACTATGCGCCCGACATCGTCCTTGCCGACAAACAGACCCTTGCCAACAAGGACGTGGCGGTGGAGGCCGTTGCAACACCAGGCCACACCGCGAACCACCTTGCCTTTGCCGTTGAGGGACAGTGCCTGTCGGGCGATCATGTCATGGGCTGGTCGACCACGGTCATTGCCCCGCCTGACGGGTCCATGCGCGCATACCTGGTTTCCCTCGACCGGCTGCTGGAGGACGAGCACGCCGCCTACCTGCCAGGCCACGGCCCCGCCATCGATGAGCCGCGCAAGGCCGTCACCGCCATGCGCTCCCACCGTTTAATGCGCGAGCGGGCCATCCTTGAGCGCCTCGTGGCCGGCGACAGGACGGTCCCCGAGATCGTCGACGTGCTTTACCGCGGCATTGACGACAGGCTGAAGGGGGCGGCGGGCCTGTCCGTCCTCGCCCACCTTGAAAAGCTGGCGGAGGAGGGGCTCGTCACCGCCGATACCCACGGCATCGATGCCAATTTTCAGCCCGCTTGAGGGAAGGGGACAGGAGGGAGTAACGTTGCCTTTGCATGATGGCAGGCGGCCATCGGCCCTCGCCCTTTGCCCCTCGCCCATGCGTGTAAGGAGACAGTTTGATGAAAATGTTTAGTCGTTTGTTTTTAACCCTTGCGATCCTTCTTGGCGCCTTCGCCACACTTTCATATCCCACAAGTGCCGAGGCCGCGTGCGTGACCGGTGTGCGCAGCAATGACGTCCTCAACATGCGCGCGGGGCCGGGCACCTCCAACGCCATTGTCGGCATCATCCCGCCGGACGCCTGCGGCGTGCGCATTTTGGACCGCTCGGGCAACTGGGGCTACGTGCGCTACAATGGCGTTGAGGGCTGGGCGAGCCTCAGATTCCTGCGCGAGAGGGGCCGCCAGCGCGCCTGTGTTGTGGGCGTTGCCTCCAATGACGTTCTCAACGTGCGTGCAGGTCCTGGCACCTCCAATAGGATTGTCGGCATCATCCCGCCCGATGGCTGCGGCGTGACCCTTGGTCGGCGCAGCGGCAACTGGGTGCGCGTGAACTATCGCGGCCTCGTGGGCTGGGCGTCCTCACGCTTCCTCGACTGAGTTTCCGCGTCAACTCTTGAAAAAGTTGGCGGCGGCCGAGCGCGTTGCGTCCTTCGCTTCGATCTCGGCCGCTATGCGGTCCGCCTCAGCCAGCAGATCCTGACGCAATTCCTTCAATTCATCCACGGACATGCGGCTGAGGTCATCACCCAGCGCATACCCTTTCTTGGGGGCCGGTTCGTCGTCCATAGTGTCCTCCTGCCGTAGTTTAGCCGACCCCTTTCGGCGCGGCGAGGAGGAAACGCGTGACCATTCCCACCATGATGAACGCCGTCACCGCGACGGCACCCGGCGGCCCCGACGTTCTTGACATGGGTGAGCATCCGACCCCCGCCCCAGGCCCGCACGAGGTTCTGGTGGCGGTCGCCGCGGCAGGGGTCAACCGGCCCGACACCTTCCAAAGGGCAGGCCACTACCCGCCGCCCAAGGGCGTGACCCCCATCCTCGGCCTTGAGATTGCCGGCACCGTTGTCGCGCGCGGGCGTGAAGCAAGGCGTTTCCAGGAGGGTGACAAGGTGATGGCCCTCGTCCCAGGCGGCGGCTACGCGCAGTACTGTGCCGTCAACGAAGCCAACGCCTTGACCATCCCCGAGGGCCTTTCCCTTGTGGAGGCGGCGGGGGTGCCCGAAACCTTCTTCACCGTGTGGAGCAATGTGTTCGACCGCGGCAAGCTTCAGGAAGGGGAGTGGTTTTTGGTCCACGGCGGCTCGTCAGGCATCGGCACGACCGCCATCCAGCTTGCCAAAGCCTTCGGCGCGAAGGTGATGACGACGGCAGGCTCGGCCGACAAGTGCGCCGCGTGCGAGCGGCTCGGCGCCGACAGGGCGGTGAACTACCAGTCTGAAGACTTTGTGGCCGTCGCCAAGGAGATTGCCCCCGGCGGGATCGACCTCATCCTTGACATGGTGGGCGGGGACTATGTGGAGCGCAACTGGAATGCGGCGGCCGTCGGCGGGCGCATCGTACAGATCGCGACGCTCAACGGGCCGTCCGAGGCCAACTTCAACAAATTGATGGTCAAGCGCCTTGTCCACACCGGCTCCACCCTTCGTCCGCGGGACGTTGCCTTCAAGGCCGAGATTGCCTCCGCCCTTCAGGAGCACGTGTGGCCGTTGATCGCCGCTGGCCGCGTTAAACCCATCATGGACAAGACCTTTCCCCTGGCACAGGCGGCCGCCGCCCACGCACGGATGGAGGGGAGCTCCCACATCGGCAAGATCGTTCTCACGGTGGACTGACGCGCACGCCGTTTGCGCAAGAGGCGCTGGCGGACTATATCAACTTGGTCTTCCCGAAATCCCTTTTGGTTTGCCGGGTCCTTCGCCAAAGCGGGGGACGACGAGGAAATGCGATGCAGTCCGACAACGACACACCGTTGATGCCCAAGGCCACAGCCGTCTGGCTGGTGGACAACACCTCCCTCAGCTTCGATCAGATTGCAGCCTTTTGCCGGCTGCACCCTTTGGAGGTGGGCGCCATTGCCGACGGTGAGGCCGCGCAGGGAATTAAAGGCGCCGACCCGATCCAGACCGGCCAGCTCACCCGTTCGGAGATTGAAAAGGCGGAGGCCGACCCCGACCATCGCCTGAAGCTATCCAAGCCCAAGACCATCGTGCCCGAGCTTCGACGCAAGGCGCCGCGCTACACGCCTGTGTCCAAGCGGCAGGATCGGCCGAACGCCATTTTGTGGCTCCTGCGCCATCATCCCGAGTTGAAGGAAAGCGCGATCATCCGCCTGGTGGGCACCACCAAGACGACGATCCACGCCATCCGCGACAGGACCCACTGGAATTCGGCCAACCTTCAGCCCATGGACCCCGTGACGCTGGGCCTCACCTCGCAGATGGATCTGGACCGTGAGGTGGATCAGGCGGCGAAAGAGGGGGGCGTGCCTGCAGCCGTTCAGCCCGCCGGCTTAGGCGAACAGCCCGACGCCTTGATGCCTGTGGAAGAGAGCCTTGCCCCGCAGCCCCACGATATGGACGCCGACCGCCCTGGCCGGGACGAAAAGTTCGACCCCGAAGCCGTGTTTGCTGGCCTGAAAGCCTGGAAAAAAGGCAAAGGCGGCGAAGAGGACGACGACGAGGATTGAGGCAGCCGCGCGGTAACGCCGAGAAGACGTATCGCTCGGGTCACGCTGACCTGAGCGCCACGTCACTCCACCGAAAAGTCCACCCTTTCCGACACACCATCTGAGGTGACGACGGTAAGGGTGTAGGCCCCCGGGTCCAGCTCGATCTGCGCGCTGCGCCTTCTGCCAGGAATGTCCAGCGGCCGACCGTTGATGAGCCACTTGTCCACAGGCTTGCCAAGGACACGGGCCGTCAAAGGTACCCTTTGTCCATCAGGCTGGGTGAGGGCCACCCGCGCATCCTGCGGCGGGAAGGCAATGGCAATCTCCTTATGGGCCTTGCGTCCGGTCGCTGCGCGGGGAATGAACTGGCGCAGAGGCGGCGGCAGCTCTGCTGTTGGGACCGCAGCGGAGGGCGCGCGCAAAGGCGCAATGCCGATCCGCGAGAAGGCGTCGAACAACAAGGGCGCTGCATCCGTCCATCCCGTGAGCTGCGCGACGGGGGTGCCGTCGGGCCGGCCGAGCCACACCGCGATCACGTGGCGGTTGTCGAAGCCCACTGCCCAGGCATCGCGGTGGCCGTAGGAGGTGCCTGTCTTGTAGGCGATCAACCCTGGCCGCGCGTTGCGAGGCGGGCGCATGGTGGCAAGGATGGCCGCCACCTCCTTGGCAGCGCGCGCTTCAAGGAGCCGCGAGGGCCGTTCGGGTGGATTGCCTGAGGCAAAAAGCGCCACAGGCCGTCCTTCTCGGGCAAGGCCTGTATAAAGTTCGGCAAGGTCGAAAAGGCTGGTGCCAAGACCGCCTAGGCCGATGGCAAGCGTTGCGGTCTTGTTTTCTGGCAGTGCCAGCGCCGCCCCTGCCTCCTGCAGCCGCACGGCAAGGCGCACGGCGCCGATGGCGTCCAGCAGCGTGATGGCGGGGACGTTGAGGGACTGTTTGAGGGCTTCTGCGGCGGTGACGCGGCCGCGAAATGTGTCGTCGAAGTTTTCAGGCTCATAGCCGGCGAAGGTGAGGGGGCGGTCCTCCATCATCGTGCCTGCGGCAATGAAGCCTGCCTCCATCGCCAGCCCATAGATGAAGGGCTTGAGCGTCGACCCTGGGGAGCGGATGGCGTGGACCATGTCCACGTGGCCGGCCCTGGCATCCTCCAGAAAGCGGGCCGAGCCGACGCTGGCGCGCACCTTTCCCGTGGCAAGGTCGGCCACCACAATCCCCGCCGACAGGCGCGGGCCGATGAGGCTGACGCGCTCTGCCGCCAGTCGCTGGAGGGCGGCCTGCCAGTCCCGCTCCAACGTTGTGGTGATGACGCGGCTGCCCGGAGCCTTGCGCGCCAACTGCCGTGCAAGGTGAGGGGCGAGCTGCGGGAACGCGCGCCTTCGTGTGGGGACGGCCTCGCGCTTTGCCTCCAATGCATCCCTGGGGGTGACGATGCCTGCGGAGGCGAGGCGGTCGATCACCCTGTCGCGCGCCTTGCGGGCTGCCTCAGGGCGCCTGTCGGGCCGGCGGGCCTCCGGCGATTGGGGGAGTGCAATCAACAAGGCCGCTTGGGCAAGGGTGAGGCGGGCGGGCTCGCGGCCGAAATAGGCAAGACTTGCTGCGCGCACGCCCTCGATGTTGCCGCCATAGGGGGCAGCGTTGAGGTAGATGTCGAGGATCTCGGCCTTACTGAGGCGGCGTTCAAGCTGGGCCGCGCGCACAGCCTCCACCCCTTTGCGCACGAGGGAGCGGCGACGGTCGGCGGTCAGAAGGCGCACAGTCTGCATGGTGAGTGTGGAGGCGCCTGAGACCACGTGCCCGCTTGTGGCGGCCTGCCACAGGGCGCGAAGGGCAGCGCGCGGGTCAACCCCCTGGTGGGTGCGGAAGCGCTTGTCCTCAAAGGCGATCAGGAAGTCGATGAAGTGCGGATCCACCTCCTCCAACCTGACGGGGAGGCGCCAGCGCCCATTGGGGTCAGTAAAGGCCCGAAGAAGGGCGCCGTTTTGGTCCACGACCACGGTGGAGGGGGCGGCCCTTTCCATGGGCGGCGGGTAATGCCGGTCGAGGGCCTGAAGCCCGAAAATTCCCGCGACCACTAAGAATGCGAGGAGCGCAAAGGTGCGCTCCCACGCCGGTGAGACCGGGCGCAACGGGGTCCCAGCCCACCGTTTGGGTGCGCCCCCCCGCCCCTCAGTGTCAAAGGGGCGGGGGCGCTGGCGGATTTGCCTCATGGCGTTTGGCCTCTGAAGGCGGTCGTTGGCCTAGCGGGTCGGCACCACGGCGACGAAGCTTGACGCCGTCCTGGCCACATAGCGAGGCTGGTACATGTCGCTCACCTCCGCCGCAGGGAGCGCGAACGTTCCCGGCGAGACGGCACGGACCATGTAGGTCACCATCAGAGGGTCGCCTGTGGCCCCTTGGGACAAGGTCCATGCCGCGGCGAAACGGTCATCCCTGAACTCGGTATGTTCGGGGAACTGGCCCGACTGGGAGAGCGGGAAGGACGCCACTGCCCCCTGACCCACGAGCACAGGGTTTTCGATCTCAAACCCTGCAGGCAAGAGATCCGACAGGAGGATGCGCATGGGGGCATCGGCGGTCTTCGTCACCGTCAGGCGCACAAGCAGGCGATCGTTCTGGCGCACCTGGTCGGGCTGCACCTCTTCCCCGTCTAGGGTGTGGTAGGTGCGCTCGATGGTCAGGCCGCTTGCAACGGGGGGCAGCGGATCAAGGGGCGTTCCCCTGACCGTGGTGGCAACGCTCACCACCTGGTCGCCGTCGTTGCGCACCACAAGGCCGCCTGCCAGCTGATCGGTGCTGAGCGCGCGGGCAAGGGGTGAGGTCAGCATTTCCCCGCCGACGGAAACTTTGGTGCCGTCGGTCTGTGTGGCATTGGCGCTCAGGAGCAGCCAGGCCGCCTCCTGGGTGGAGAAGGCACGGCCTTCCGCCTCCTCCTTGGCCTCTGACAGGGTGTCGAAGAGGGCGTCCACCGTGCCTCCACCCACGCGGCTTTCAGCGGCAAGGGTGAGGATGGCGGCCGCATCGCGCAGGCCCGTCCCAAAGTCGGTGCGCATGGGGCGCGGCGTTGCTGGCCCTGCCGCAAGGGCGTTGCGGAAAAGGCTGTTGGCGAGCGGCAAATCCCCCGCGAACGCAAGGCTTGCGGCAAGCTGTGCACGGGCCAGCGGCGAAGCAAAATCGTCCAGCTTCTCTTCGGCGAAATAGCGCAGGTCGCCGATGGCCGCACGGCCATTGCGGGCCAGAACGTAGGTGGCATAGGCAATCTGCGACCCACGCTCGCCCTCAAGGTTCCCGACGTAGGAGAGGACCGATTGAAGACGGTCGAGCCCTGTGTCGAACGCGATGGCCGGCACGGCGTAGCCTGCCTCCCTCGCGCGGGTCAAAAAGTCCATCACGTAGGCGGTGAGCCAAAGGTCATAGCCTGGCGACCACAGGCCGAACCCACCCGATGCGCTCTGATAGGCAAGGACGCGCTCGATGGCCTTGTCGATCCTTTCAGGGATGGTGGTGTCGCCCTTCAGCCCCGCATCGGCCGCAACGGTGTTAAGGTAAAGGAGGGGGAGGGCGCGGCTCACCGTCTGCTCGGCGCATCCGTAGGGAAAGCGGTTCAGCATCTGGATGAGGCCCGCAACGTCGGTCACACCATCGCCCACCGACAAGGTGGCCGTGGCATCGTTGTCAAAGCCGTCGAGGATGGCCTCGCTCAGCGTTGCGCTTTCCCCGGGGGAGAGAGCAACGAGCCGCCGTGTGGAGACCTCGGCCGCGGCAGGACGCACCACGAGCGTGAAATCCTGGGAGAGGGAGAGGTCGCCCGGCCCTGTGAGCGTTGCGATGATGGTCGCCTCGCCCACCCCGGTGGCCGCAACGGGAAGCTCGATGGAGGCCCGTTGATCCTTCGCAAGGGTGATGGATTCAGCCCGCCTGTCGATGGACAGCGGACCCATGGCGGCGACGGAAAGGGCGTACTCGCCTGCTTCGTGGCTGACATTGTGGACGTCAAAGCGCATCCGAGTGGCATCGCCAGGGGCAAGGAAACGGGGCAGCGAGCCTGCCACCACCACGGGATCGCGGACGATGGCGTCAGCACTGGCATCGCCCACCTTGGTCTCGGTCCAGGCGATGGCCATCAGGCGCAGCGTGCCGTTGAAGGCCGGCACGTCGAAGTTGGCGGTGGCAACACCGTTGGCATCTGTGGTGATGAGGCCAGTGAACAGGGACACGGGCGCCTGTGTGGGCGGCAGGGCTTCCGAGCCTGTGTCGATGCCGTCACCACCAGTGCGGATGCGGCCCCTTGCGGCACTGCCGGCGTCAATCAGATCGCCATAAATGTCGCGCAGCTCCACACCGAGGCGGCGCTGGCCGAGGTAGAACTCGTCCACGTCAGGCGGCTCGAACCCGGTGATGTTGAGGATCCCCACATCCACCGCCGCGACGGTGAGGTAGGCACTCTCGCCGGGGGCAAGGCCATCCACCGTCACCGGGACGGAGAGGATTTGCCGCGGGGCTGCCACATCGGGTGCGTCGATGGAGACGGTGAGTTGCTTCTTGGCCGTATCCACCTGCATGTGGGCAAGGCCGACGGCGCGCTGGGGGAGGGGACTGTCGCCTACCCCAGCGGGCCTGAAGAGTGTGGCCGTCACGTACGCGCCGGGCGCCCAGGCAGCGTCCACGGCGATGGGGATGGTGGTGCCGTCGGCCGGCACATCCACAAACTCGGTGTGGCGCACGGTGCCAGCAAGGACCGTCACCAAGGCTTTGCCGGCAAAGCGTGGGCTGATGCGCAACGTTGCCGTCTCACCGCTCTGGTAGCTCTCCTTATCGAGGTGAACGTCCAGAACGTCGGGCGTGTCGGCGTTGGCGGCCGTGTTCACCCAGCCTGAGGAGAACACCATGGAGGTGGCCACCTCACCGTTGCGCGGGTCCATCACCTCAAGGCGATAGCGGCCCCAATCCACGGGCAAGGAGAGGGAGGCCGTGCCTTCGGCGGGAATGTCGAGAGTGCCGTTGTCCACACGCTCCAGCCGCTCCACCGATTCATAAAACCAGCGGTCGTTGCGGCGGTACCATTGGAAGTTCCGCTCAATGCGCGTGAGCGTCCACTCCGCCCCCGTCACGATGGTGCGCTGGCGGGCAGCGTTGAGGGCGATGATGTCAAAGCCCGCCGCTGCGCCTTCCCCGACGCTGCCGTCGAAGAGTGGCTTGATGCCGATCATCGCATTATCGGTGAGGACGGGGAGGGTGAGGCTGTCGCCCACCTGACGCCCGCCAGGCTCGCGCACGTTGATGGCGACAAGCGCCTCCACGGCGCCCGTCACATCGGCCACGTCGGCGATGGGAACGGCAATGGTGGCGCGCCCGTCAGGCCCTGTGCGCGGCAGGTTGAAGAGGGGGCTGCGGTCGGGGCGCAGCGGCTCGGTGTCGAGGCCGAAGGTGTAGCCGTCATACCCTTCGATGGTCTTGGCCTGGCGCAGTGTGACGGTGCCTTCGATCATCATGTCGGAGGCAGGGGCGCCGTAGAGGAAGTCCGCTTTGACGCTCATTTCGACGGTGGAACCTGCGGCGGCCGCGGCCTCGTCGGTGGCAAGATCCACCTCGATGCGCTGGGGCACGAAGTCTTCCACCAGGAAGGTGGTGGTGCCGACGGCAGGGCCCTCGGGATCGATATGGGCGCTGACCTGCCAGGTGCCTGTGGCAGCGTTCAAGGTGAGGGGGACGTCCTGGGCAAGGCCGCCAGCCGAATCGGCGCGGGCAAGGATGGTGCGGGAGACCACACCGTCGGGCCGCACCACTTTGAGCGTGACAGGCATATCGTTCAGCGCCAGCGCATTGTCGTCACGCACGAGGACGGTGAGGTGCACCGTCTCGCCGGCACGGTAGACGCCGCGCTCAGGGGTCAAGAACGCATCGACCGGGCCTGGGGCGGTGCGCCCTTCCACCCCGCGGTCGGTCAGTTCGAACGCTGCACCGGCGAGCGAGATGAAGGCGTAGTCGTCCTCCCCGCTGCGGGCGGTGACGACGGCGGGCCGCTGGCCGCCACGTACCGGTGCTGAGGAGACAAGGCGGGCATGACCGTCAGCATCAGACACGCCGCGGGCGAGCACCTCGTCGTTGCGGGCCAGGAGGGTGACCTCCACGCCTTCCGTGGGGGCGGTGGTTTCCAAGGAGCGCACGAACACATCCACCGTGTCGCCGCCCGAGAAGGTGGACAGGCCAAGGTCGGAAATCACGAACCACTGGGTGGCGATGGAGCCGCTCTTGTTGGCAAGCTCGCTCGGCACGCCCGTCAGGACGTAGACGCCAGGGTCGACGGTGCCGATCACCTCGTTGACGGGAAAGAGCGTTGTGACCTCTTGGTTCAGGACAGAGTCCACCGCCATGGTGCCCTTCCAGGCCTCCGCGCCGCTCTCCTCCGCGATTTCGTTGATTTCATAGCTGTAGAGCTGGCGCTTGAAGTCCCCTTTGCGGACCACATCGGCAAGGTTGCGGTCGTTGATGCGGTAAAGCCGCATGTCCAGACTATCGGTGTTGATGGTGGTGACGGGGATGCCGCGGCTGCCGGCAGGCAGAACGTAGCGGTTGGATTCAAAGCGCGCCTGGGCGGACCGGTCGCGCACATAAACTCTGATGTCGGCGGGTTGGATCAGTGCTTCGCCAACGGTGGAATCCAGCCCTTCGCGCACGCGCACCTGGTAGCGCCCGCCGTGCTCCAGCCCTTCCACGCAAAGCTGCTGATTTTCCACTGAAACGGTGGGGGCGGCGATCACATCCACATCCACGAAGCGCTCAACATCGGCGGCATCGCCCCTGATCGGCTCTGAGAACTGGATGCAAAGACGCGGGTTGCGGGCCTCTGAATCCACCGCATAGTCGAGGACGCGGAAGCCGTGCTGTGCGCGAAGGCGTTGCAGGCGGTCCTGCTCGCTGCGCGACAGGGCAAGGCTGAGGCTGGCCTCCGAAGCTTCAATGGCGGGGCGGAAAAGGCCTTGCTCTTCCATTGCCGCAGAGATGACGGCTAGGGCACGGCCCTGCTCTTGCGGCGTTCTGGCATCGCGCAGGCCAAGATAGGCCGCAGCGCCTGCCGCGCGGATCGCCTGCTGGCGGTCTGAGTACGAGTCGAACCTCGTCGTCAGCATGGTGCGGGCGAACGACAGCCAATCGGTCGTGTCCGCGGCGGTGAGGGTGGTGGCGACCGCAGGGGTCACCGCGCCCACCTTGGTGTTGGTGCGCCTTGCTGAAGAAATCTGCGCCTCGAGCCTGTTGGCTTCGGTCGCAATGTCGGGCGGCAGGAAGGCAAGATCGGGCAGAGGCAGCGGTTCAGGCCCGCCAGCATCCACCACAATGGCGGAGGTGGCGCCCTGATAAGGCGATCCCTCGGCCACCTGGTTTTTCAGAAAGCACCAGCGGGCGCGCTCGTTGTAGGTGAAGGCGCGGCACTGATTGTCGCCAAGGCAGGCGCTCTCGCACTGCGATAAGGGCACGCTGCGCAAGGTGCGGTAGTCACCGCCTGGAATGTCGGTGTTGTCAAGGCGCTCAAGCGCCCTGTCGGCGGTGGCGGGCAGAGCGTTGATGAAGGCTGAGATGAACAAGATTGCCGCGGCTGATGCGGCTTTATGGACGTGGTGTGTCACGGACTGACCAATCGTGAGCATAACGAATGTCCCCTTTAGGAATGGGCGGACATTAACCCCATCGATTGACATATGGAACGGTCATAAGTGTTCCCTGCCTGCCGCCGGGTTGATTGATGGTGCCGTCAAACGGCTGCTTGCCGGCAGCGTGAGCCAAGGGCAGTCTTGCCGGCCGCGCAGGAGAGCGAGCGATGGCCGAACACAAGACGGAGAAGGCGGCACGTAACAACGCCGACAACGGGGACGAAACGCCCCGCCGCAATCTCCCAGCGGTTCTGCGCGAGTACTACTATGGCTCCTCACCGGCAGCACGGCGCTTCCGCTACGCGGTGCTGGTGTTCGACGTGGTGGTGATCACGTTTTTCATCGTCACCACCTTCACGGGCACATCTGCGCATTATCAAGCGGTGGACATTGCCATTGGGGTGGTGTTGGCGGCGGACCTCATCACCCGCCTTGCCATTTCGCCGCGGCCCTGGGCGATGATTGCCCGGCCAGGCTTTGTCATCGACCTGGTGGTAATTGTGGCGCTGTTCGGCTCGGCCCTTGTGCCCAACCTCGATATGGCGCGCGTGTTGAGGATGTTGCGCGTGTTGCGCTCCTACAGGCTCCTGGCCGAATTGAGGGTCGATTTCCCCTGGTTCCGCAAGCACGAGGAGGTGATTGAGTCGGGCCTCAACCTGTTCGTGTTCGTGTTTGTCACCACCGCTTTGGTGTTTGTGGTGGAGGGGCCGGCCAACCCTGCCGTTGGCTCTTTCCTTGATGCCCTTTACTTCACCATCGCCACGCTGACGACGACGGGGTTTGGCGACATCACCGCCATAGGGCCATGGGGGCGGGTCCTGGCCATTGGCATCATGGTGTTTGGGGTGGGGCTGTTCTTGCGCCTGATCCAGGCCGTGTTCCGGCCGGCGAAGTTCATGTACGAGTGTCCGCGCTGCGGGTTGGAGAGGCACGACATCGACGCCGTCCACTGCAAGCATTGCGGCGAGATCATCAATATTCCAAGCCAGGGCGCAGTCTAGAAAGGGCACAAAAAAAGGGGCGACTGTGCCGCCCCTTTGGGTCTCGCAAAGAGGTGAGGTCGCGGTTAGTGGCGAACGCGGATGCGTGTTGCGCCGCGGCCGTGTTTGCGCACAAGGTTGTAGAGTTTGCGGGCATTGCCGGGGGCCAAGCGCACGCAGCCGTGCGAGGCTGGGCGGCCGAGCGCCTTGGTGTAGTAGGTGCCGTGAATGGCATAACCGCCGCGGAAGAAGATGGAGTGCGGCATGGGCGAGCCATTGTACTTCCGAGAGAAGTATTTGCGATGCATCCGCGTCGGCCGATAGCTGCCCGTCGGGGTGCGATAGCCGCGCTTGCCTGTGGAAACCGCCCAAGTATACACACGCTTGCCACCCACCGAGACGTACATACGCTGGCTCGACAAGTCGATGGTGGCGGTTACGCGGGCCGCTTCAGCATTGGTGGAGGGGATGAACACGCCGCCGGCCGTGGCCAGCGCAAAGACGCAAGCAGCAATAAATAGTCGCATGATAAGCGCTCCGTATTGACGTCTTCAGGACGATGCCGACTCGCCGCGTCCGTCGCGACCATCATCGCCCCAAAGCTGCCCAATTGCAAAAATCAAAACAGTCAACAAAGCAAAATCGTAGATGCATTGTGGCACTTATGCATCAAGTTCGAGGTTGTAAAGGTGCCTCAAACAAAACGTTTGTACAATTCCTCAAGATTACATTGAACACCGTGTCGCAGTGTTCACGAGGCTGTGAACAGCCTGCCGCCGCACCGGCGGCAGGCGCCTCAGCCGCCGGCCTCTACAGCAGCGCGGATCAGCCGGTGAGCTTGGGGTGCATTCCAGGACGCATAGCCGTGGACGACGCCGGCAACGCATCCATCTGGCGCCATCAGAAGCGTCGTCGGCATCCCTTGCGCCAACCCTGCCGCGCGCAGGGAGTTGAACAGGGTGAGGGTGGGCTCACGGTGATAGTCCAGCACCTCAGCGCCGGTCTCGGCGAGGAAGTTCTCGGGCTTGTTGGCATCGCGGTTGTCGATGGAAACGGCGACCACGGCAAAGTCCGGCCCTGAGAATTGTGTGTGGAGGGCAGCAAGCTCGGGCATCTCCACCCGGCAAGGGGCGCACCAGGTGGCCCAAAGGTTCAACAGCGTGGTGCGGCCTTTGAGGTCGGCAATGGTGCGGGCCTGTCCATCGCGCCCGTCGAAGGGCAGGTTGGTGATGTCCACCGGGTCGACGGTGGTGAAGGCGGCCATCGGCCCTTCGGCCAGCGGGGCGACGGCCGTCTGGATCTCACTGGCGGCGTGGCATTGCCCGGCGCTGGACATGGCCTTAAAGACGTCCGGTCGCGCGGTGAACACCACGGCTGCGGCGAAGACGGCCAACAACAACAGACCCATCCCACCGAAAGTGAGCCAACGATGCCGCGCCACGGTATCCTCCTTCATTCCGCCAAGGTGCGCCCATGAGCGATGATGCCACGAGCGCAGGCAACGCCCTTTGGGGTGGCCGTTTTGGGTCCGGCCCCCGCGCCATCATGGAAGAGATCAACGCTTCCATCGATGTGGACAAGGCGTTGGCCGATCAAGATATCGCGGGGTCTCTGGCGCATGTGGCGATGCTGGCCGAAACCGGCATCGTGTCGCAGGCGGACGCTGAGGCCATTTCAGGCGGTCTTCGCACCATCCAAGAAGAGATCGCTGGGGGGACGTTCCCGTTCTCGCGCGCCCTTGAAGACATCCACATGAACATCGAGGCGCGGTTGAAGGCGTTGATCGGCGAGCCTGCGGGCCGCCTTCACACCGCCCGCTCGCGCAACGACCAGGTGGCGACGGACTTCAAGCTGTGGGTGCGCGATGCGCTCAAAGGGCTCGACGGTGAGCTTGCCGAACTCCAGCGCGCCTTCGTGGAGCGGGCCGAGGAGCATGCGGCAACGGTGATGCCAGGCTTTACCCACCTTCAGTCGGCCCAGCCCGTCACCTTCGGCCACCATTGCCTTGCCTATGTAGAGATGTTGGCGCGCGACCGCGGGCGCATGAACGATGCCGTGCGCCGCCTCAATGAGTGTCCATTGGGGGCGGCCGCCCTTGCCGGCACCGCCTTTCCCATCGACAGAAACATGACGGCGGCAGCACTGGGGTTCGATGGGCCGTCCCGCAACTCCCTCGACGCTGTGTCCTCGCGCGACTTTGCGTTGGAGGCGCTGTCCGCGGCGGCGATTTGCGCCACCCACCTGTCGCGCTTTGCCGAAGAGGTCGTGGTGTGGTGCTCGGCGCCGTTCGGCTTCATCTCCCTGTCGGACGGGTTTACCACCGGCTCGTCCATCATGCCGCAAAAGCGCAATCCCGATGCGGCCGAGCTGGTGCGCGGCAAGGTGGGGCGCATTGTCGGCGCACTGAATGCCCTATTGATTGTCATGAAGGGCGTGCCGCTCGCTTACTCCAAGGACATGCAGGAGGACAAACCTCCTGTGTTCGACGCCCTTCCGGCGCTCTCCTTGTGCATCCGCGCCACCACCGGCATGGTGCGCGACCTCACGGTGAACGAGGCCGCCATGCTCGCCCTTGCCGCCAAAGGCCACACCACGGCCACCGACCTTGCCGACTGGCTTGTGCGGGTGGTGGGGCTGCCCTTCCGCGATGCCCACCACATTACGGGCGAGGCCGTGAAGGCGGCCGAACGGGCCGGCAAAGAGGTGGGCGAGATGAGCCTTGCCGAACTTCAGGCGGTGGACCGACGCATCGCAGAAGACGCGCTGTCTTTCCTCACAGTCGATCGCTCGGTGGCAAGCCGGACAAGTCTTGGCGGCACAGCACCCTCGCGGGTGCGTGAGGAGGCGGCCCGCTGGCGTGCCTTTCTTTGGGCGATCCCGTGAGCTTGCGTCTCGCGGCCATCTTAGGGGTTGCCCTTGCCGTTGCGCTGGCGTCGGCCTCCTGCGGCAGGCGGGCAACGCCTGAACGTCCCGCATCGGCAGATGCCATGCCCCGCGCCCCTGTGGACGTGACCGACCCTGAAGGGGCGGACGCGCCCGACCGCAAGTTCATCCTCGACCCGCTTGTCCAATAGCGGCCCATCCGGCCGCCGTCGCACCATGATGCCACCGCACGACCCGCCGCCCGGCCTTTGTGGGTCCAGACCCTAGGATGCCCTGAGCCATGCACCATTTCACCGCGCGCGAGGGGCGCCTCTACTGCGAAGACGTGCCTCTGGAGGCCATTGCCGAGGCCGTCGGAACGCCCGTCTACGTCTACAGCACCGCGACCCTCACACGGCACTACCGGGTGTTTGCCGATGCGCTGGCCGAATCGGGCGTGCCGACGCTCGTCTGCTACGCCATGAAGGCGAACTCCAACCTGGCGGTTCTCAAACTCCTCGCCTCCCTCGGCGCGGGGATGGACGTTGTGTCAGGCGGCGAGTTGGAGCGCGCGCTGGCGGCGGGGGTTCCTGCGGACAAGATCGTCTTTTCGGGCGTCGGCAAGACGGACGAGGAAATGGCAGCGGCCCTCGAAGCAGGCATCATGTGCTTCAATGCCGAATCGGAGAGTGAGCTCATCGCCCTGTCCGCCGTGGCACAGGGCATGGGGCTGACCGCGCCCGTCTCCTTGCGCGTGAACCCTGACGTTGACGCAAAGACCCACGCCAAAATTGCCACCGGTGCGGCGGAAACCAAGTTCGGCATTCCCGCCTCCCGCGCCCGCGAGATTTATCGCGAGGCTGCCGAGATGCCCGGCCTGAAGGTTGTGGGGCTTGATATGCACATCGGCTCGCAAATCACCGCTTTGGAGCCGTTTGCCGACGCCTTTACGGTGCTGGGCGACCTTTTGGATGCGCTCCGCCAGGACGGTCACACCATCGACCATGTGGATTTGGGTGGTGGTCTTGGGGTGCCTTATGACGACAGCCAGCCGGACCCGCCTCTGCCGGTGGACTATGCAGCGCTGATTGCCCGTCACGCGAACCGCTTTGCCTGCAAGGTGGTGCTTGAACCGGGGCGGATGATTGCGGCCAATGCGGGCATCCTTCTCACCCGTGTCATCCATCGCAAAGAGGGCGAGGCAAAGACGTTCCTTGTGGTGGATGCGGCCATGAACGACCTCATTCGTCCCACACTTTATGACGCCCACCACGAGATGCGCCCTGTGGTGCCGCGCGAGGGTGCGCCGGCCCCTGTGGACATCGTGGGGCCTGTGTGCGAGACGGGCGACTATCTGGCGCTGGACCGAAAAATGCCGCCTATGGACAGGGGTGATCTCCTTGCGGTGATGAGTGCCGGTGCTTACGGGGCTGTCCAATCGTGCACCTACAACACCCGCACATTGGTGCCTGAAGTGATTGTGAGCGGCGACAAATTCCACGTGGCCCGCCGCCCCATGACCACGTCTGAGCAGATCGCACGGGAGAGCGCGCCTGACTGGATCGGCCAGCCCGGCGGCTGATGGGGCAGGGGTGGAGGCTGGCACGGGCCTTGCCAGCACGCGCGGCGGAGCGCCGCAGCCACGCTCTGCGCACTGTTTCGTGAGGGGAGAGCGCCACACGTTGCTTGGTGTGGCCGGCGAAGCCGTTTAAAGTGCGCGCGTTTGCGTGGGCCCGACGCGTTGCATGGGAGTACAGTCGTGACCGACCCCACCGACCGCCGTTTATCTCGCCTCATGTCCAGTGCGCGTGCCGCCATCGCATGGGAGCGGCTGTGGCCGGCCGTGGCGCCTATGGTGGGCGTCGTCATCTTGTTCCTGGCTTCGGCCTGGATGGGACTGTGGATTGACCAGACACCTCTGGTGAAGGCCATCGCCCTTGCCGTTTTTGCGGTCCTGTTCGTGGCCGCAGGCTGGCGGTTGCGTCGGCTGGCGTGGCCCAAGCGCGATGAGGCCATGCGCCGGCTGGAGGCGGACGCTGCCCTCGACCACCGCCCCTTGAGCGCCTACGAAGATGAGATGGTCGCCGAGGGCGATGCGTTCTCCGAGAGCCTGTGGCGCGTCCACAGGCGGCGCGCGCGCGAGCGGTTGCAGCGCCTTCGCTACGCCCTCCCCAAGGCCGACATTGTCCCGCACGACCCTTATGCCCTTCGCGCGTTCGTGGGGATCTTCGCCTTCATCGGCGTCCTTGTGGGGGCCGGCGCGCTGGCGGAACGCTTGATCACGCCGTTCGATTTCACCGACCCTCAACACCAGACCGCGAGCGCTCAGTTTCGCATCGACGCCTGGGTGACGCCGCCTGCCTATACAGGCCGCTCGCCCCTCTTCCTGTCCTCCGCCACACGGGTGGACACGGTGGATGGGATCAGCGTTCCGGCAGGCTCGACCCTCACCGTGCGCACCCAAGGGGACAATGGAATCGACCTTTACGTCTCCGATGCCGACGGTGGCCGTGAAGTGGCGATGGCGCCTTTCGGCGAGGACGATGCGGCCGTGGTCTCCCTGGAAGGGACCGTCACCATCGACGGTGCCATGGCCGTTGAGGTGCGCCGCGACGGCATCACCTTCGATGGCTGGCAGTTCATGGCCGAAGGGGACGCGGCGCCGACGGCCCGTTTCACCGAAGCGCCCAAGCCGAACCAGAGGGATGGGTTCGAGCTGCGCTACGAGTTGAACGACGACTACGCCATTGCCTCGGCCCGCGGCATCGTCACCCCACTGGGCGCGCCTGAAGGACGGCGGCCGCTGGTGGAGGACCCCAGCTTTGCCCTGACGCTGCCCGGCGGCGTTGGTCTGCGCGGATCAGCGCGCACCGTTCAGGACTTGTCGAGCCACCCCTTCGCCGGGCGCGAGGCGATGGTGATGCTCGAGGCCACCGATGGTGTGGGCCAGGTGGGCACCAGCGAGCCTGAACTGTTCCGTCTTCCGGCGCGCACCTTCACCAATCCCATGGCCAAGGCCGTCGTGGAGCAGCGCGGCATCCTTGCCATGGATGCGCGCACCCACCCTGTGGTGATCGACGCCATGGACATTCTGCTCCTTGCCGCCGACCAGCGCACCTTGAAGGCCGGTGCCTATCTCGCCATGCGTGCTGCATACCGCGACCTTGCTGCCGCGGACGATGATGATGAGCTGCGCACCATGGTGGAGCGGTTGTGGGAACTTGCCCTGATGATTGAGGACGACGGCATGAGCGATGCCGAGCGTGCCCTTCAGGCTGCCCAGGAACGCTTGCGTCAGGCGCTGGAGGATGGCGCCTCGGAGGAGGAGATTGCCCGCCTCACCCGCGAATTGCGCGAGGCAATGATGCGCTACATGCAAGCCCTTGCCGAGCGTATGCAGAACCAGCCGCAAAACCAGGCCCAGCAGCAAGACGGCCAGATGATCACCCAGCAGAACCTTGATGATATGCTCAAGCGCATCGAGGAGCTGGCCAAGCAAGGCCGTCACGCGGAGGCCGAGGCGCTGCTCGCTGAACTCCAGCAGATGATGCAGAACCTGCAGATGGCCCAGCAAGGCCAGCAGGGCCAGCAGGGCGATCCCATGGGCGAACAGGGCCGCACCCTGGACGAGCTGGGCAAGATGATCCAGCGCCAGCAGGAGCTGATGGACGAGACCTATGGCCTCAACCAGGGCCAGCAGGGACAACAAGGCCAGCAAGGTCAACAGAGCCAAAGGGGTCAGCAAGGCCAGCAAGGCCAACAGGGCCGTCTTGGTCAACAGGGCCAACAAGGTCAGCAAGGCCAGATGGGCCGACAGGGTCAGAATGGCAGCCCCATGCCTGGCCAGCGCGGCCCCAACGGGACGCCCAATGGCCAGATGTCGCCAGAGCAGCTGGCCGAGGCCATGCGCCGCTTGCAGCAGCAGCAGTCGGAGTTGCAACAGCAGCTTGAGGAACTGGCGCGCCGCCTGGAAGACCAAGGCTTTGACCCTGGCGAGCGCTTTGGCGATGCCGGCCGCTCCATGGGCGATGCTGGCGACGACCTTGGCCAAAGCCGCCCTGGCGCTGCGGTGGACGACCAGGGCGAGGCCTTGCAGGCCTTGCGCGAGGGCGCCCAAAACCTTGCCCAGCAGATGGCCGAGGCCAACCAGCCCGGCTCTCAGGGCGAGCAGATGGGTGCGCCCGATCAAGGCCCGCCGCAAGATCCCCTCGGCCGCACGCGCCGCGATGGGACCGTCGCCGATACGAGCCGCGTCGGTGTGCCCGATGAGATCGACACCCAGCGCGCCCGCCGCATCCTTGAAGAGCTGCGCAAGCGGCTTGGCGATATCGAGCGGCCGCGCATCGAACGGGACTATCTGGAGCGGCTCCTGCCCTGAGCGGCAACGCCAGGGCTTGCCACGCACCCTGCGGCCGGATGACCCACACATCCGGCTCTGCCGTCGGCCTGGCACCGCGCTGGCGTGGGGCGACGGGCGTGTTGGGCCGTGCTATCGTCCACCAGTGTTCTTTGCGGACGGGTGCGCTGCGCCCGCTTGAGTGTCGATGATCGCGTTGGAGAATGTCGGGCTGCGCTACGGCAAGGGGCCGGAAATCTTGCGCGACCTGTCCTTTTCGATCCCGCCGCGCTCCTTCCAGTTCCTGACCGGCCCGTCCGGTGCGGGCAAAACCTCCTTGATGCGACTGCTCTCCTTGTCGATGAAACCCTCGCGCGGGTTCATGAGTGTGCTTGGCGCTGATGTGACGGTGGTGAAGCGGCGCGAGCTGCCGGCGCTACGGCGCAGGATCGGCGTTGTTTTTCAGGACTTTCGACTCCTGAACCACCTGTCCACCTTCGACAATGTCGCGCTGCCATTGCGCATCCAGGGCCGTGCGCCCGATGCCTACCGCACCGATGTGCTTGAGCTGTTGAAGTGGGTGGGCCTGTCGGACAGGCGCAATGCTTTGCCGCCAGTATTGTCGGGCGGTGAGAAGCAGCGGGTGGCCATTGCGCGCGCGTTGATCACCCAGCCCGACGTCCTTCTGGCCGATGAGCCGACGGGCAATGTGGACCCGCCCATGGCGCGGCGCCTTCTGAGGCTTTTCATCGAGCTGAACAAGCTTGGCACCTCCGTCGTCATTGCCACCCACGACATTGGGCTGATGGACCAGGTGGATGCACGCCGATTGATCCTGTTCGACGGCCAGTTGGAGACCTCGGATTGATGGATGGCGGGGCCGGGGAGGCGGATTCGCGCAAGCCCGCAACGCCGGCAACCGAGGGCGCGGCGCGGCAACGCTCGCTTGCCACACCCACAACGGCCACCTCACCCAAGCCCGTGGAGGGGAAGGCTGCGGCCGCCGCGCCTTCTGAAAAGAAGCGTCCCCAACGACCGCTCGCCCAGCGCTTGCGGCGCACCGAGGAGGCGCCTCGCCAAGTCCCCGTTGCTCCGCCGGCGCTGCGCAAGGAGGCGCGCCCGCGCTCGGCGACCATGGACAAACCCCGCACACGCCCTGTGAGCGAAGATGCGCCGCGCCAGCGTCCCGCCACGGACCAAGCGCCTCCCGTCAGGCCGGCGACGGACAATGCGCAGCCCACCCGTCCAGCGTCCGGCGAGGCAAGACGCACCCGCCCGCCAGAAAGCCCACGTGCGCGCCCCACCAAAGAGGCGCGGCCGCGTCCGCCCGCCGAGGACACCGTGCACGCGCGAGCGCAGCCTGGCGAAGCGGCACCTGGTGAGGCGACCGAGCCTGCCACGCGGCGCCCGCGGCGGGCGCTCCCTCAGTCCCAGGCGGCGCTGGCTGAGAGTGTGCCTGGGGGTGATGATCGCGAAGGCCGTTTCCTGCGCCGACGGGAGATGGCGCGCTCACGGCGGCAAAGGCGGGCCGCGCCGGATCAGAGCGACCAGCCGAGCGCTGAGGTGACGGCGCCCGAACCTGCCAAGGCGAAGGCCCGCCGCGACGCACCGCCAGATCTGCCGCCAGAGCCACCTGACGACGAACCGAGCCCCTTCGGCGATAGGCGCGACCGCCCAGCGGATGGGGGTCAGCACCCCCGCCAGCGTGGCCAGGTGGTGGACGATGTGCAGGCGCCTGCGCCCCTTCCGACCACGCCGGGCCCGTTGATTGATCCACGCACGGTCGCGGGGCGCTCGCTCACCGCAGTGGTGGCGATCATGACCTTTCTGTCGGCACTCTTGGTGGGGAGCGCGCTCTTGGTGGAGCGGGCAGCCAACACCTGGAGCGCCGGCGTGTTGACGGAGGTGAGCGTCACCGTCCTTCCCCTTGATGGCGACCCCATCGAAAGGCGTCTTCAAAGGGTGGCCGACGCCATGGCCGTAACGCCGGGGCTCGAAACCATCACCGTCACATCACAAAGGGAAGCTGAAGCCCTTTTGGCGCCATGGCTCGGCAACGAGGTGGATCTATCGCTCCTGCCCGTGCCTCGTCTCGTCACCGCTGAGCGGGGCGAGGACTTTGATGCCAACAGCCTTTCCCTGCGCCTTGCCGACGTTCCGGGCGTCTCCCTGGACGACCACAGTGCGTGGAGCGATCGACTGGCGCGGATGGCAGGAGCGGCGGCGTGGGGGACCCTTGCCATCCTTGGCTTGATGCTTGCGGCCACCGCCATCACCGTTGTGTTTGCCACAAGGGCAGCCCTCTCCACCAATGCGGCCACCATTGAGGTGCTGCATGTACTGGGCGCTGAAGATCGCTTTATCGCCCGCGCCTTCCGCAGGCGCTTTTTGGGGATTGGCGTGAAAGGGGCGTTCGTTGGGGTCATCCTCGCGGTCGGTCTGTTGGGCGCCGTGGAGCTTTATGCGCTCCTCGGCGTTTCCTCAGGCGCGCCCGCGGCAAGCCTTTTCGGCGACCTTAGCGTGGGGCTTTGGGGCTATGTGGGGGCGCTTGCCGTGGCGCTGACGGTGGCCGTGCTGGTGGTTCTGACCGCGACACTGTCGGTGCGTCACCAACTGTCCCATCTTGAGGGTTAGAGCGGTTTGCGGTCAGATGGCGCGTCTGACTGCAAGAAAACCGCTCTTTTTCAAAGGAGTAGAATAACTTATCTGCGTGCGTATGGACGCAGGATGCGCTCGCGCAGGCCGGCAACCCACAAAAGCGCGGGACAAGGGGCAACGAAGGGACGATTGTGACAGCCGAACCCCAAACCAAAGACAGCCAAGGCCCCGACCTCGTCGACCATCCGTCTGTGCCCGCTTATGCCTTGGCGCTGGTGCGCACGGTGATCTATTCGGTGGTCTCCACCACCTACTTCTTCATCACCACCACGCTATTCGTATGGGTCTTCCTGCTGCCGGCGCGCACGACACGGCCCGTTTTCACGGCCTGGGCGCGGGGGGACATCTGGCTGCTGCGGTTGATCGTCGGCCAGAAGATGGAGGTGATCGGCCGCGAAAATATTCCAACGACCGCAGCACTGGTTGCCAGCAAGCACCAGTCGGCGTGGGAGACCTATGCGCTCCTCCCACTCCTGCCGGAGGGGGTGATTTTCCTGAAGAAGGAGCTTTTGCGCATTCCCATCTACGGCTGGTACGCGCGCCATTATGGGATGATCCCCATCGACCGCTCGGCAGGTTCGGCGGCGCTGAAGCAGTTGGTGGTGGACGCTGGCGCAGCGCTTGCCCGCGGCGTTCAGATCGTGATCTTCCCAGAAGGCACGCGCCGGCCTGTGGGCGCCCCGCCCGACTATAAGCCAGGCGCAATGTTTCTCTACGAGAAGCTTAAAGTCCCAGCCGTCCCGGTGGCACTGAACTCGGGCCTCCTGTGGCCTCACAAGCGCTACGTGAAGTACCCCGGAACGGTGCGCATCTCGTTCCTTCCCGCCATCGCACCTGGGCTCGACAGGCGCTCGTTCAAGGACGCGCTGATCGGCGCCATCGAGACCGAGACGGATCGGCTGGTCGCCATGGGGCGTTGAGAAAAGGCGCTGAGAGGGCCCCTGAGAGGGGCGTTGAGAAGGGCCGCTCGGGCCTGTCGTTTTTCACGGCCCCCGCGTGAAAGTGCCAAAGCCCTCATCGTTCAACACCTCCACCGCCATCGTCTCCATGCGGCCGTCGGCGGCGGGGGCAAGCATCTGGGCAAATCCGTCCCCGAAAAGTGACAGCCAGTCCCTCCGGGGCGCGCCGTACTGAACCTTGTCGGTGAACGTCATGGTCAAGGCGTCCACAGGGTCCCGTTCGCGAAGGCGACGATGCCAAGGTCGAGCGCGAGCAACATGCGATAGTTGGTGCCGGCACCAAGGGTGAAAGCACCTGAGTGGGACCGCATCATCAAGCCGCTGTCTTCCACTAAGACGCCGACACCGAAGCCGCAAAACCCAGGATGAGACGAAGCGCCATCGGTCCGGCGTGACACCACTTGCACGGTGAGCGCGCTATTGAGGGCGCTGGTGTCCACCACCTGCTTGCCGTCGACCATGCCTTCGCCCATGACCATTGTAATCCAGCAGGAAAAGTCGAGCACCGTTGAGCTGACGCTCCCTGCCGGCGACTGTGGATCAGGCTGGAAGGAAGCGAGGCGATCTGAAACACGGTTGAAGGGGTGATGGGACTGTCCGTGCCCACTCGGTCACGCCATAGCGCTCGGCAAAGACCACCTCGCCGCTGTGCACCACGGCAACAGCCACTTTCACGGCGCGCATGGGCGGCCCCCTCCTTGATGCGCGCCTTAAGCCGTGGCGCACGATCATAAGGATAGGCCTTACGCCCGCCAGATGGCCTTTTGTTCAGCGTGCGCCATGGTGGCTTCAAGGCTTTGGAAAGCCTTGGCCATATGGGCGCAAAACCGCCTCACCGCGGGGGTGATGGCCACCTCCTCCACCGTCAAGATGCCAAGGTCGCGGCGCGGGTGATCGATCTTGATGCCGAGCGCCTCAAGGTCGAATTGGGTGCGCATGGCAAAGACGACCGAGTGGGGCAGCACGGTCAGCGCGTCGGACCCAGCTGTCATGTTAAGAACGGAGTTGAGGGAGCCGCCAGAAAAGCTGATTTTGAAGTCGGCGATTCCGATGCTGGCGAGCACTTGCTTCAGATCGCTGAAAAGCGGGCTGTCGGCGGGCGGGGAAATCCAAGCAAAGTCGCCGATGTCCTTGCGCGCCAGAGATTTCTTCATGGTCAAAGGGTGGCCGCGGCGGCAGGCGATGACGTTGCGGCCGGCCATCAAGGGGCGGAAGAGGCAGCCTTCGGGCACCGCGTCAGGGGCAAGGGGGCAAAGGGCAAGGTCGAGCGTGCCGCTCTTTAGCCGCGCGGTCAGATCGCCGGCATAGGCGTAGGTCTGGTCGATGCGCACTTCGGGGTGCTGGGTCTGAAAGTCGGCAATTTTCGAAGAGACGACACCGTCCATGAAGAACGGGGTGCCACCCACCCGCACGATCCCTGATCGACCCTGGCGATACTGGGTGAGGGCTGTGGAGGCGATGGCGCTGGCATCCAAAATGGTCTGGCCTTGTGCAGCCAACAACCGGCCAAGCTCTGTGGGTTGAAGGGGCCGCTTGCCGCGCACGAACAAAGGTTCGCCGATCCGCCTTTCAAGGTTGGCAAGGGTGCGCGACAGGCTGGGCTGGGATTTGCCGAGGGAGGCAGCCCCTTCGCTCAAACCCCCGTGCCGCACCACGGAGGCGAGCATCTCAAGGTGGTTGGGATCAAGCTTCATACCAAAGTGTTATATTAACAGTCTCACTTTGCAACCAATATGCGCCAACGGCCTGTTAGCTTTGGACCATCGTAGTGATGGGGGCGTGGCGTGCAGGTGTTTCAGCCGTCCTTTGAAGCGAAGATGGCCAGTGTGAAGGTCCGCTTCGGTCCTGGCAGCCGCCATGATGTGGGCGCGGAGGTGGACGCGCTGGGTTGCTCTCGCGCCATGGTCCTGTCGACGCCAGCGCAAAGCGACGCCGCCCTTGCCATTGCAGAGACCCTCGGTGGGCAGGCGGTGGGCGTTTACTCCAAAGCTGCCATGCACACCCCTGTGGCGGTCACCGAGGATGCACTGGCCCATGTGAAGGACGCGGGCGCGGACTGTGTTGTGGCCATCGGTGGTGGTTCGACGACGGGGCTAGGCAAAGCCATCGCTTACCGCACGGATCTGCCGCAGGTGGTGATCCCCACCACCTATGCGGGCTCTGAAGCCACGCCCATTCTGGGCGAAACGGCGGACGGTGCGAAGACGACGCTGAGCGACCCCAAGATCCAGCCAGAGGTCATCATCTACGACGCCGAACTGGTGCGCAGCCTGCCGCCGGATATGACGGTCACCAGCGCGCTGAACGCCATGGCCCACGCCGTTGAGGCCCTTTACGCGCGCGACAGGAACCCCGTGTCCTCCCTCCTTGCCATGGAAGGGTTGAAGGCTTTTCGCGATGCTTTGCCGGCGGTGCGCGAGAACCCTGACGATTTGGATGCGCGCAGCCAGACCCTTTATGGCGCCTGGTTATGTGGGACTGTGCTCGGTCAGGTGGGGATGGCCCTGCACCACAAGCTTTGCCACACCCTTGGCGGCGCGTTCGACCTGCCCCACGCACAAACCCACGCCGTTCTCCTGCCCCATACGGCAGGCTATAACTGCGAGGCGGTGCCCGAACTCTTGGCGCCTGTGTCCAAGATCTTCCGCAGTACCCACGCTGGGGTCGGCCTTTACGAGTTCGCCAAGACAATGGATGCGCCTTTGGCGTTGAAGGCGTTCGGCCTTGCCTACGACGACCTCGACAAGGCGGCAGAGCTTGCCACGCAGAACCCTTACTGGAACCCGCGCTCTGTGGAGCGCGATGAGATCCTCGCCCTTTTGAAAAGGGCATGGGCCGGCGATCCGCCGACCCACTGACACACAACAAAAAATCGCCCCGGGAGGGCACGTTCATGATCACACGACGCAGGCTCATCAAAGCATCCGCCGCTGCCGCCGGGGTGATGGCTGCCGGCGGCCTTGCTGCCCCCGCCATTGCCCAGGGGCGAACCATCCGCCTTGGTTATGTGAGCCCGCAGTCGGGGCCTCTCGCGGCCTTCGCCGAAGCCGACAGCTACATCCTCGACACCTTCCGGGCGACGGATGTGGCGAAGAACTTCGAGGTGATCGTCAAGGACAGTCAGTCCAACCCCAACAGGGCGGCTGAGGTGGCCAAAGAACTCATCATCGATGATGAGATCGACCTGATGCTTGTGGCCTCGACCCCTGAGACCACCAATCCTGTCGCCACCACGTGCGAGAACGAGGAGGTGCCGTGCCTGTCGACCGTGGCGCCTTGGCAGCCCTGGTTCATCGGCCAGCAGGGCAACCCTGGCGACCCTGAAAGCTGGGAGCCGTTCCACTACGCCTACCACTTCTTCTGGGGGCTTGAGGATGTGATTGCCGTCTTCACCAACATGTGGGGGCAGCTGGACACCAACAAATCCGTCGGTGGCCTGTTTCCCAACGACGGGGACGGCAATGCCTGGGGCGACCCCAATGTGGGCTTCCCGCCTGTCCTTGCCGAGAAGGGGTACACCCTCACCGATCCTGGCCGTTACCAGAACCTGACGGACGATTTTTCCGCACAGATCAACGCCTTCAAGCAGAACAACGTTGAGATTGTGACGGGCGTCGTCATCCCTCCGGACTTCACCACCTTCTGGACCCAGGCGAAGCAACAGGGCTTTACCCCGAAGATCGCCTCCATCGGCAAAGCAATCCTGTTTCCCCAGGCGGTGGATGCTTTGGGCGACCAGGGCAACAACCTGTCGACGGAGGTGTGGTGGTCGCCCACCCACCCGTTTACCTCCTCGCTGACCGGGCAGAGCGCGGCAGAGGTGGCGGCAGGGTTCGAGGCGGCGACGGGCCGACCTTGGACGCAGCCCATCGGCTTCGTGCACGCGCTGTTTGAGCTTGCCGTCAACGTCATGGGGCGTGTGGACGACCCCTCAGACCCTGACGAAGTGGCCGAGGCCATTGCCGCCACAGACCTTGCCACGGTGGTCGGCCCCATCGCCTGGAACGGTGCAGGCCTACCACCCTTTGCCGCAAAGAACGTGGCGAAGACCCCCTTGGTGGGCGGCCAGTGGCGGCTTGCCGATGGGGGCGGCTACGAGCTTGTGGTGGTGGACAACCAGACCGCGCCTGACATTCCCACCGGCGGCACCATGGAGCCGATCACCTAGGCACCCCGGCGATGGCCTCGGCGGGCGGGCGTGAGACGCCTGCTGCCACACCCGCAACCTTTGATGGAGGTTCGGCATGATCCTCTCCCTAGACAGCGTGTCGAAGCGTTTCGGCTCCCTCACCGTGACCGATGATGTGAGCTTTGATGTGCCGGCGGGCGAAGCGCTCGGCATCATCGGGCCGAACGGTGCGGGCAAGTCGACCCTCTTCAACCTCATCACGGGCAACCTTTCGCCTGATGCCGGGCGCATCATGTTCGATAGGCGTGACGTCACCCGCGTGTCCGCGATGGCGCGGTGCGTCGGGGGGATCGGCCGATCCTTCCAGATCCCCCAGCCGTTCCAAAAATTGACGGTGTTTGAAAACCTTTTGGTGGCGGCCACCTTCGGGCAGGACCGGTCGGAGGCCGCCGTCACTCCGGCGTGCGGCGACATCTTGGAGCGCACGGGGCTGATGGGGCGTGCCAACACCCCCGCCGCGACGCTGTCGCTGCTGGAGCGCAAGCGGCTTGAGTTGGCGCGCGCGATGGCAACGGGCCCAAAACTCCTCCTCTTGGATGAGATTGCCGGTGGGCTGACGGACGCTGAGTGCGCCGCCCTCATCGACACCATCAAGGCGATCCACGCCGAAGGGGTGACCATCGTGTGGATCGAGCATGTTTTGCACGCGCTCACCTCGGTGGTGGAGCGGCTTTTGGTGTTGGACTTTGGCCGCATCATCGGCATCGGCGAGCCCACGGCCATCATGGCCTCCCAAGAGGTGAAAGAGATTTACCTGGGGATCGACGTCTGATGGCGCTCCTTCAGGCCCATGACCTCACCGCCTTTTATGGGGATTTTCAGGCCCTCTTTGGCCTCGACATCACCCTTGATGAGGGGGAGACGGTGGCCATCATCGGCGCCAACGGGGCCGGCAAGACCACGCTGATGCGCGCCATTTGCGGCGTCGTCCGCGCGGCAGCGGAGGCTGTGACCTTCAAGGGCGAAGCCATCGGCGGTCTTGCCCCTGACGAGATCATGGGCCGCGGCATTGCGATGGTGCCTGAAGGCCGGCGCCTCTTCCCCTCCCTCAGCGTTGAGGAAAACCTTTTGATCGGCGGGCAAGGCCGCAAGGTGGACGGCCACTGGTCGCTGGACACCGTCTACGGCCTCTTCCCGATCCTGAAAGAACGGCGGCGGCAGCCAGGGACGGCGCTGTCGGGCGGGCAGCAGCAGATGGTGGCCATCGGCAGGGCGCTGATGTCGAACCCGAGCGTCCTCCTCTGCGATGAGATCAGCCTCGGCCTCGCGCCTGTCGTCATCCGCGACATTTACCAGGCTGTGCCGCAGATCAGGGCCGCCGGCGCTGCGATGATTGTGGTGGAGCAGGACATCGGCCAGGCGCTGAAAGTGGCCGACCGCGTCTACTGCATGACGGAAGGGCGCGTCACCCTCACAGGAAAGCCTGGCGAAATCAGCCGCGAGGCCATCCACGATGCCTACTTCGGTGCGGCGGCATGAGTGTCCTCGACACCGTCCTCCAAGGGGTGCTCCTGGGTGGGCTTTATGCGCTGTTTGCGGCAGGGCTCAGCCTGGTGTTCGGCATCATGCGGCTTGTCAATTTGGCCCATGGCGACCTCATCATCGTGGCCGCTTACGTCATCTTGCTTCTGGTCTCGCTCTTGGGGCTGAACCCATTCGTGGCCGCCCTTCTCGCCGCACCACTGATGTTTTGCGCAGGCTGGCTCCTCCAGTTCCACGTTTTGAACAGGACGCTGGGGGAGGATATCCTGCCGCCGCTCCTCGTCACCTTTGGCCTTTCCATCGTTCTCCAAAACGCGCTGTTGGAAGGGTTTAGCGCCGACAGTCAGAGGCTGCCGTCGGAAGGGATCGGCACCGCCTCCCTCGGCCTTGGCCCCATCAATGTGGGGGTCCTGCCGCTTCTGACCTTTGCTTCGGCGGTGATCTTCATCCTGGCGTTGAACCAGGTGTTCTATCGCACGGCCTTGGGGCGGGCCTTCCGCGCGACGTCGGACGATCCTGTGACGGCCTCCTTGATGGGCATCAAGCCGCAGAGGATTTTTGCCACCGCGACGGCCCTTGCCATGGTCGTTGTCACCATTGCCGGCCTTTACCTTGGGATGCGCGCCAACTTCGACCCCAGCATCGGGCCAGCGCGGCTGATCTATGCCTTCGAGGCGGTGATCATCGGCGGGCTCGGCTCGCTGTGGGGGACGCTTGCAGGGGGCATCATCATCGGTGTGGCGCAGACGGTGGGCGCGTCCATCAACCCCGAATGGCAGATCTTGGCAGGGCACGTGGCCTTCCTCGCCGTCCTCATCGTGCGCCCCAGAGGGCTCTTTCCCAAGGGAGCGCGGTGATGGACAGGCCTTCCATCAAGACCTCCACCGCGGCCTCGCCCATCGTGGCTGTTGTGGCGCTCATCATCATCGCCATCCTTGCCGCGTTGCCAGCGTTTGCGCCGCGCTCGATCATCCTGGATCTGTTCTTCATCCTCACCATGCTGGTGCTGGCGCAGTTCTGGAACCTCCTGGCGGGCTATGGTGGCCTAGTGTCGGTGGGGCAGCAGGCCTTCGTGGGGCTTGGCGCCTATGCTCTCTTCGGCGTTGTGATCCTCGGCGGGATGGACCCTGTGCCCGCAATCCTCCTTGCGGGGGTGGCAGCGCTTGTTTTTGCGGTGCCGACGGCCTTCTTCGCCTTCCGCCTTGAGGGGGCCTACTTTGCCATCGGCACCTGGGTCATCGCCGAGGTCGCCCGCCTGTCACTTGCCCAGTGGAAGGCCGTGGGGGGAGGAACGGGCACGTCACTGCCGCGCGCGGCCACCCGCGAGATGTGGTTTGTGGACGCCATCCAGTCCCTCCTTGGGGTGAGGGCGTCAGCGGCGCGGGACATTCTGGCCTATTGGCTGGCGCTGGTGCTGGCGGTGGCGACCATCGGCGGCATCTACTGGCTTTTGCGCACACGGCGCGGCCTTGCCCTGTCGGCGGTGCGCGACAACACGGTGGCGGCAAAGTCCGTCGGTGTGGATGCAGGGCGCATCAAGTGGCTCGTCTTCCTGGTGGCCGCCTTCGGGACGGGGATGGCAGGGGCGCTCATCTACCTGCAGAAGGCCAGGATCTCCCCTGACGCTGCTTTTAGCGTCATCGATTGGACCGCCTACGTCATCTTCATTGTGGTGATTGGCGGGATCGGGACCATCGAAGGACCCATCATCGGCGTCCTCATCTTCTTCCTGCTTCAGTCCAGCCTTGCCGACTACGGCAGTTGGTACCTGATGATCCTCGGCATGATCGGCATCGTTGTGATGCTGTTTGCCCCCAAGGGGCTCTGGGGGCTGATCAGCGACAAGACCGGCTGGCAGCTCTTCCCCGTGCGCCGCCGCCTTGAAGGCAGGCCGACACCAAAGACAAAGGATGGCCAAGATGGCTGAAATCACCACAGACGTCATGATCATCGGCACGGGGCCTGCGGGATCGGCGACGGCGGCGCTTTTGTCGAGCTACGGCGTTCCAAACATGGTGATCAACCGTTACCGGTGGCTGGCGAACACCCCGCGCGCGCACATCACCAACCAGCGCACCATGGAAGTGCTGCGCGACCTTGGGGCGGATGTGGAGGCGGAAGCCTACATGCACGCCACCCCTCAGGAGCTGATGGGTGACAACATCTTCTGCGAAAGCCTGGCGGGGGAAGAAATCGGCAGAATGAAGAGCTGGGGCAACCACCCCCTTTCACAGGCCGAACACCTCCTCTCTTCCCCCACCAAGATGAACGACCTGCCGCAGACCTTCATGGAGCCGCTTTTGTTCAAGACAGCGTGCTCCCGCGGGACGCAGGCGCGCCTGTCGACGGAATACATCTCCCACGCCCAGGATGAAGAGGGCGTTACCACCACCTGCAGGGACCGCCTGTCGGGGCGGGAGTTTCAGGTGCGCTCCAAGTATCTTGTGGGAGCCGACGGCGGCAATTCTCTCGTGGCAGAACATGCGGGGCTGCCGTTCGAGGGCAAGATGGGCGTCGGCGGGTCCATGAACATCTTGTTCCGTGCGGACCTGTCCAAATATGTGGCCCACCGCCCGTCGGTCCTTTACTGGGTCATGCAGCCTGGTGCGGACGTGGGCGGCATCGGCATGGGCCTTGTGCGCATGGTGCGGCCCTGGGACGAGTGGCTGATTGTCTGGGGCTACGACATCAACAGCCCGCCGCCCGAGGTGGACGAGGCGATGGCGACGGACGTGGCGCGCCAACTCGTCGGCGACCCCAGCCTTGAGATCGACCTCATCTCCGCCAACACCTGGACCGTCAACAACATGTACGCCACCGAGGCCGCAAAGGGCCGCGTGTTTTGCATGGGCGATGCCATCCACCGCCACCCGCCGTCCAACGGGCTGGGCTCCAACACCTCCATCCAGGATGCCTTCAACCTCGCCTGGAAGCTGGCAATGGTGGTGAAGGGCGAGGCCGGCGAAGCGCTGCTCGACACCTACACCGAAGAGCGCGCGCCCGTTGCCAAGCAGATCGTGACGCGGGCGAACCAGTCCATCGGTGAGTTCGGCCCCATCTTCCAGTCCCTCGGCATGGGCGAGGGGGTGAGCCCCGACGTGATGCAGAAGAACCTTGAGGCGCGCAGCGACCGCACGCCTGAGGCGGAGGCCCAGCGCACCGCCATCCGCGAGGCCATCGCCTTCAAAAAGTACGAGTTCGACGCCCACGGCGTTGAGATGAACCAGCGCTACCGCTCATCGGCCATCATCACCGACGGGCAGATAGAGCCTGCCTTCGAGCTTGATGCTGAGCTGCACTACCAGCCCACCACATGGCCCGGCGCACGCATCCCCCACGTGTGGGTCTATCGCCATGACACGGGCGAGGCGGTGTCCACCCTCGACCTTTGCGGCAAGGGTCGCTTCACCCTCTTCACCGGCATTGGCGGTGAGGCGTGGGAGACGGCGGCAAAGGCGGTGGAGGAGTCGCTCGGCGTTGGCGTCGACGTTCACCTCATCGGCCCGCGCCGGGAGATCGTGGACCACGTGGGCGACTGGGCGCGGGTCCGCGAGGTGAGCGATTCTGGCGCCGTCCTCACCCGCCCTGACCAGCATGTTGCCTGGCGCGTCGACACCGTTCCCGCAGACCCCGCCGGGGAATTGACGCGGGCGATGCGCCACGTCCTGTCGCGTTGATGGAGACACCCATGACAGACCAAAAAGCCTACTTCACCGAAGACGATTCCGCCGATGTTGTCATCGCCCGCAATGCCGACGCCAAAGACGAGCGGCTGAAGGCGGTGATGGCGGTGATCGTGAAGAAGCTGCACGAGGCGGTCAAAGAGATCGAACCCACCCAAGATGAGTGGATGGAGGCGATCACCTTCCTCACCCGCACGGGCCACAAGAGCGATGATTGGCGCCAGGAGTTCATCCTCCTGTCGGACATTTTGGGCGTGTCGATGCTGGTGGATGCCATCAATGCGCGCCGTCCGACGGGAGCGTCTGAAAACACCGTGCTCGGCCCCTTTCACATCGAAGGGGCGCCCGAATACCCCATGGGCGCGGACATCTGCCAGGACCACAAGGGCGAGCCCATGCGCGTCAGCGGCGTGGTGAGGGACGTGGACGGCACGCCCTTGGACGGGGTGAAGATCGACGTCTGGCAGGCCAATGACGAGGGCTTTTATGATGTCCAGCAAAAGGGCATCCAGCCGGACTTCAATCTGCGCGGGGTGTTCCGCACAGGCGCCGACGGCCACTACCATTTCCGTGGCGTCAAACCGCGCTTCTACCCCATCCCCGACGACGGGCCTGTGGGCCAGCTCCTGGAGATGTTGGGCCGCGAGCCGTACCGCCCAGCGCACCTTCACTACATCATCTCAAAGCCGGGCTATCAGACCCTGACCACCCACATTTTCGACCCGCACGACCGGTATATCGACTCCGACGCCGTGTTCGGCGTCAAAGAGAGCCTGCTGGCCGAGTTTGTGAAGGTGGACGACCCAGCCGCCATTGAGGAGGCAGGCTTTGATGGGCCGTTCTGGGACGTTGCGTTTGATTTCGTCCTGGCGCGGGCGCAATAGAACGGGGCCGGCGTGTCCTCGCGCGCCGGGTTTGAGAGGGAGTAAGGCGCGATGGGAAATCCTTGTATCATCTGTGTTGCCATCACGGGCTCGTTGCCCACAAAGGCCAACAACCCTGCCGTTCCAATCACGGTGGACGAGCAGGTGGAAAGCACGCACGAAGCGTTCGAGGCCGGGGCCAGCATCTGCCACGCCCACGTGCGCAACGACGATCAGACCCCAACCTCCGACCCTGAAAAGTTCGCACGGCTGAAAGAGGGGCTCGAAAAGCACTGCCCTGGGATGATCATCCAGTTTTCCACCGGCGGTCGCTCAGGCGCCGGCAAGGAGCGTGGCGGGATGCTCCCTTTGCGGCCGGACATGGCCTCCCTGACGGTGGGCTCCAACAACTTCCCCACCCGCGTTTATGAAAACCCGCCCGACCTTGTGGCCTGGCTTGCCGGCGAAATGCGCACCTATGAGATCAAGCCTGAGATCGAGGCGTTCGACCTCAGCCACATTCACCAGGCAGCCGCCATGAACAGGGCCGGCGAAATCCCCGGCAAAATCTACATCCAGTTCGTCATGGGCGTAAAAAATGCCATGCCCGCCGACAAGGATGTGTTCGACTACTACGTCAAGACCGTAAAGCGCCTGATGCCTGAGGCCGAGTGGTGTGCAGCGGGGATCGGCCGCCACCAGATTGAGGTGAACGACTGGTCAATCTCTGCCGGCGGTCATGCCCGCACCGGCCTTGAGGACAATGTGCGTCTCGACAAGGAGCGTCTGGCCCCCTCAAACGCTGCCCTCGTGAAGCGTGCCGTGGAGCTGTGCGAGACGTACGAGCGACCTGTCGCCAAGCCCCACGAGGCCAGGCGAATCTTGGGGTTGCGCGCGGCGGCCTGACGGCGCGGCGCCATCCCGTCGCAGCCGCCAGGTCGATATTGACTTGGCCTGCCAAACCGTCACAGCCTTCCCTACCGGCGAGACTGTCGGGCGCGGCGCTGACCGGCGCACGCGATAAACACATGGGGAGGACGAGATGAAACGCGTGTCACTCTTGGCGGCTGCTGCGACGGTTGCAGCGTTCATGGCGACGGGCGCCATTGCGGACGACAAGCCGCGCATGGGCGTTGTGGTGAAAATCGGGGGTATCCCCTGGTTCAATGCCATGGAAGTGGGCATCAAAGACCAGGGCGAGAAGCTGGGTGTGGACGCCTTCATGATCGGCCCGACCAGCGCCGACCCCGCTCTTCAGGTGCGCGCCATCGAAGACCTCATCGCCCAAGGGGTGGACGCCATCGGTGTGGTGCCCAACGATGCTGAGGTGCTTGAGCCCGTCCTTGCCAAGGCGATGGAGCAGGGCATCAAGGTCATCACCCACGAAAGCCCCGCCCAGCAAAACGTCAACTACAACTTCGAGCTCGCCTCATCCGACGGCTTTGGCGAGGCCCACGCCAAGCTATTGGCTGATAAGATGGGCGGCAGCGGCCAGTACGCTGTGTTCGTGGGCTCCCTCACGGTGCCGCTCCACAATGCCTGGGCGGATGCGGCCATCGCCTACCTCAAAGACAACCACCCTGAGATGGAGCTTGTGGGTGAGCGCCACGGTGTTGCCGAAAGCGCCGACGATTCCCGCCGCACCGCCTTGGAGCTGATGAGCGCCAACCCCGAGCTTGGCGGCTTCCTCGCCTTCGGCAGTCAGGGCCCCATCGGCGCAGGGCGCGCCATCGAAGAGCGGCGCAAGGCTGGCGAGGTCCACGTGCTGGGGCCGTTCTCGCCAGGTCAGGGCCAAAAACTGGTGAATGACGGTGTGATCTCCGGCGGCTTCATGTGGAACCCCATGGAAGCGGGCCGTGTCTTCGTGACCATGGGCAAGATGCTTGTGGACGGCGAAGAGGTGACCGCCGGCATGGAGATTGAAGGCCTTGGCGCGGTAAACCCTGACGGCACCAACATCATCGTCAACCAGCTCGTGCCCATCAACGCCGATACTGTGGGCGAACTGGCGGACATGGGCCTTTAAGGCTTAAGGGCGGCGGCACAAACCGCCGCCCACTTTTCCCCCATGGAAGACAAGGCGGTCGCGCCGGTCCTGTCGATGAAGGGCGTGTCGAAGGTGTTCGGCGGCGTCAACGCGCTGTCTGACGTGGATTTCGAGGTGGCGCCTGGCGAAGTTCACTGCCTTGCAGGGGAGAACGGGTCCGGCAAATCCACCCTCATCAAGATCGCGACCGGCGTTTACGAGGCGGAATCCGGCGCTGACATCAAAGTGGGTGGGGCGCGTGTGGCAAAGCCCTCGCCAGGGCTTGCTCGCAAGCTTGGCATCCAGGTCATCTGGCAAGACCTTGCCCTGTTTTCTGAGATGAGCGTTGCGGAGAACATTGCCATTGAAAGCCTTTTGGGCAGCAAGGTGCGCCCCGTGCGCCATGCCAAGATGCGTGAGGATGCGGCCGGCGCCCTCAAAAGGCTCGGCGTCTCGTTGGACTTGACCGCCTCTTTGCGCTCGCTCCCCATCGCCAAGCGGCAGATCGTTGCCATCGCACGGGCGCTGATTGCAGACGTACGGCTCATCTTCATGGATGAGCCCACGGCCTCCCTCACCCAGGCGGAGACCGATCATCTCCTTGAAATCGTGCGCACATTGTCGGCTTCGGGTGTGGCGGTGGTGTTCGTCAGCCACCGGCTGGCGGAGGTGCTTGAGATCTCCCGCTCCGTGACCGTGTTGCGGGACGGCAAGCTCGTCGGCGTCTACCCCACGGAAGGGATGAGCCAGTCCCGCCTCACCGAATTGATGACCGGGCAGACCTTTGACACCAAGGTTGCTGCGCGGGACCTCGCAGGTGCACCGCCGGTCCTTCAGATTGAAGGGCTGTCGCGCAAAGGCGAGTACCAGGACATTGATCTGGAGGTGCGCGCCGGCGAAATCGTCGGACTGACGGGGCTGATCGGGGCAGGGCGCACAGAACTCGGCATGACGCTGTTCGGGATGAACCAGCCTGACGAAGGCAGCATCCGCCTCGACGGCAAACCCGTGCGCTTTGCCTCCAACGGCGAGGCCATCAAGGCGGGCGTTGCCTATGTGTCGGAGGATCGGCTGTCGCTCGGCCTCATACAACCGCAGCCCATTGCCGACAACATTGCCATCACCGTGGTGGAGCGGTTGACCCGTGCAGGCCTCATCGGCGGGCACAGAAAGAACGACCTTGTGGACCGCTGGGTCAAGGACCTGTCGGTGAAGATCGGCACGCCAAGGGACGCTGTCGCCACCCTGTCAGGCGGCAACCAGCAGCGCATTGTCCTTGCCAAGTGGCTGGCGACGGAGCCGCGGCTGTTGATCCTGGATTGCCCCACGGTGGGGGTGGATGTGGGCGCGCGGGCAGGGATTTTCGCCATCATCCGGGCTTTGGCGGAGGAGGGGCTTGCGATCCTCCTCATCTCCGACGAGCCGCCCGAAGTCTTTTTCAATGCCGACCGTGTTCTCCACATGGCGGGCGGGCAGATTGTGGGCGAATACAACCCCCTTCAGACCAGCCTGAAACGGCTTGAGGAGGCGGTTTATGCGTGAGTTCTTGCGTGCCAGCCCCACCGAAGCCTGGCTGGTGGTGGTGATTGCCGCGCTCGGCCTGTTCCTGGCGCTGTCGACGGATCAATTCTTCTCCCTCGTCAACGGGACGGACCTTTTGAACACGTCCGCCATCAACATCATCTTCGCCATGGGGCTGCTCGTGGTGTTGATCTCGGGCGCCATCGACATTTCTTTCGCCGTTGCCGCCTCCGTTGTCCAATACGTGACGGCGTTGATCTTGATGCAGATCGGCGGCGGCAATTGGGCCTTCGGCATTTTGATCGCGGGAAGTTGTGGCATTCTTCTGGCGTCTATCAACGCCGCGCTCATCTACCATTTCCGCATCATTTCCATTGTGGTGACCATTGCCACCTTCAACGCCTTCTTCGGGTTGTTGATGTTTTTTACCCGCGGCGTGTCGATCTACAATCTTCCTGATTGGTGGACCGACCGCATTATCTTGTGGGAGCAGGAAACACCGTCAGGCACCTGGGCGGAGTTGACGCTGCCAGTGGCGGTGATGGGCGTTTGCGTCATCGCAACATGGCTGTTGATCGCCAAAACCTCCACCGGCCGCCAACTCTACGCCTATGGCGACAACCCCGAAGGTGCGCGCCGCATCGGCATCAATGAGGCGGCCCAGCACTACATTGCCTTCGGCTGGCTCGGCCTGATGCTCGGCATTGCAGGGCTCATGCAGGTCAACTACGCGCAAGAGGTGGTGCCCAACGCCCTTTACGGCCGCGAGCTGGATGTTCTGGCCGCCACCGTTCTTGGCGGCGCGCGGCTCGGCGGCGGGCGGGGGACGGTGTTTGGCGTTGTCCTTGGCGTGCTCCTCATTGCCATCACCGAGAACGGGCTCAACCTCCTCGGTGTGTCGCCCTACGCCTTCAAGATGGTGGTGGGGGCCATCATCCTTGCGGCCATCGTGTTGTCCAACGTGTCGCTGGACAAGTTGACGGTGAGGCGGGCGTGATCGCCTGGATTGCCAAACGCCGCGATGCGGAGTTGATCGGCCTGTCGGCCTTTCTGGTGGTCGTGGTGTTGGCCTTTTCTTTGGTGACGGACCGCTTCCTGACCGCGGCAAACCTCAACTCCATGGCTGTGCAACTGCCTGAGTTGGGGATTTTGACGCTCGCAATGCTGATGCCGATCCTCTCGGGCGGCCTCAACTTGGCGGTGACGTTCCAGGCCAACATTTCCGCCCTCGCGCTGGCGGCCATCCTCGAAGCGGGCGGGGGGCCCGATGCGAGCCCTGCCGTGTTTGCCCTTGGCGTTGCGGCAGCACTCGGAGTTGGGGCAGGGACGGGGCTCTTCATGGGCCTCGTGGTCGCCTATTCGCGCGCCCACCCCATCCTTGTCAGCCTTGCCATGATGATCTTTCTACGGGGCTTGGGGGAATACTTGACCCGCGGGGGCGACATCTCAGGCTTTCCAGACTATGTGGCAGCGCTCGGGCATGGCAGCCTGTTGGGGGTGCCTGCGCCGCTCCTCATCTTCCTCCTGTGCGTCATTGGCTGGCAGGTGCTGTTGGGGCGCACGCCGCTCGGCTTTTTCACCTACATGGTGGGCTCGAACATCGAGGCGACGCGCTACTCGGGCATCAACACCAAGCGCACCATCACGCTGATTTACACGCTGTCGGGCCTCATGTGCGCCATTGCCGGCATCGTCATGATGGCGCGCTTCAACTCGGTGCGTGTGGGGCACGGGGAGGCCTACCTCCTCATCACCGTTCTGGCGTGCTTTCTGGGCGGTGTGGACCCGTTCGGCGGGTTTGGGCGCGTGTTGTCGGTGGCGCTGGCGCTTGTCATCCTTCAATGCTTGTCCTCAGGCCTCAACCTCATCGGCGCCAACCAGCATCTGGCGACGGCGGTGTGGGGCCTCTTCCTCATTGCCGTGATGGTGATGCGCTTTGTCTTCACCAACTGGCTGACCACAAGGAGACGGGAATAATGAAGGGCTACGGCGTACACACAAGCCTTTGGGCGATGGATTGGACGCGTGAGGCGGCCGAATACGCCGTGGCGCAAGCGGGCAAGTACGAAGTGGACTTCATCGAGATTCCGCTACTCGACCCGCCTGCGGTGGATGCAGCCCACACGCGCGCCCTCCTAGAAAAAGCTGAGATGCCGGCCCTATGCTCCCTCGGCCTGCCTGATGATTGTTGGGCCTCCCGCGACCCCGACAAGGCGGTGGAGTTCTTGAAGGTCGCCATGGACAAGACTGCCGACATGGGCTGCCTTGCCCTGTCAGGCGTCACCTTTGGTGGCATTGGCGAGCGCACCGGGAGCCCGCCCACGGAGGCGGAGAAGGACAATGTGGCCAAGGCCCTTGGCGCTGCCGCCTCTTACGCGCGCACCAAGAACATCCTGTTCGGCATCGAGCCTGTGAACCGGTACGAAAACCACATCATCAACACAGGTTGGCAGGCGCGCGAGATGATTGAGAGGGTGGGGGCGGACAACATCTTCATCCACCTCGACACCTACCATATGAATATCGAGGAAAAGGGCGCCGCCAACGGCATTTTGGACGCACGGCCGTTCCTGAAATACATCCACATGTCCGAAAGCGACCGCGGCGTGCCTGGCGCGGGCACCTGCGACTGGAACGAGATCTATGCAGCGCTCGCCGCCATCGGCTTTGACGGGGGGATGGCGATGGAAAGCTTCATCAACCTTCCGCCGCAGATTGGCGCGGCCTTGTCGGTCTGGCGTCCCGTGGCCGAGAGCGCCGAGCAGGTGATGGAGGAAGGTCTGCCGTTCCTGCGCAACATGGCCCGGCAGTACAAGTTGATATGAGCACCCCGACCGTCATCGGCATCGACGTTGGGACGGGGAGCGCCCGGGCCGGCGTCTTTACGGGCAAGGGCGAACTGTTGGGTCGCGCGGTGCACCCGTTCTCCCTCCACCGCCCGCGCCAGGACTTTGTGGAGCAGTCGGGCAACGAGATCTGGGCGGCAGTGTGCGAGGCGGTGCGCGGCGCGCTGGACGATGCCCACACCGACCCGGCACACGTGCGCGCCCTTGCCGTCGACGCTGCCTCCTCCACCGTGGTGCGCGATGTGGACGGCGGCCCATTGTGCGTCTCCCCTGACGGGAAGGGCGACCGCGACACCATCGTGTGGATGGACCATCGCGCCAAAAAAGAAGCGCAGGAAGCCACTGCCACAGGTGCCGCGCCCCTCGCTTTTGTGGGCGGCACCATGTCGCCAGAAATGGCAACGCCTAAGCTTGCCTACCTGAAGCGCAACCACCCCGACCGTTGGGCGCGCACAGGCTACGCCTTCGATCTTGCCGATTATGTGAGCTGGCGTGCCAGCAGCCGGACCGACCGTTCCGCCTGCACGCTCACCTGCAAGTGGACGTATCTGGCCGACAGCCACCCCCACTGGGACAGCGCCTATCTGGGGGCCATGGGCCTTGAAGACCTCGTGGAGCGGGCAAGCCTCCCTGAAGCGGCTTTGTCCATCGGCGCGCCCATCGGCCCGGTGACAGAGGCGGCCGCCGAAGCCCTCGGCCTTACCACACACTGCGTTGTGGCCGCAGGTTTGGTGGATGCCCATGCAGGTGCCCTCGGCACACTCGCCCCTTACCTGGGGGAGGGGATCGACAGGCACATGGCGCTGATTGCAGGCACCTCCAATTGCCAGATGGCGCTGTCGCCCACCCCCATCAGCGTCCCCGGCGTGTGGGGGCCCTACAAGGATGCCGTGGCGCCGGGCACCTACCTCAATGAAGGCGGACAGTCGGCGGCAGGGTCTTTGCTGGACCACATCATCGAGCGCTCGCCGGCCGTGACGCAATTGGGCGACAACCCACACGACAGCCTTGCCGAAATCCTCGCGCCGCTGATGGCTGAGACGCCTGACCTTGCCCCCCACCTTCACGTCCTGCCGGACTTCCACGGCAACCGCTCGCCCCATGCGGACCCTGAGGCGCGGGGGGCCATCACAGGGCTCGATTTCTCCGACCCCATGGACGCTCTCGTACGCACCTATTGGGCAACGGCCGCTGCCATCGCCTATGAAACCCGCGAGATCGTGGCCGCCATGAATGCCCAAGGGTACAAGATCACCGCCGCGCACCTGTCAGGCGGTGCAGCGCGCAACCCCGTCTTGTCGCAGATCTATGCCGATGCCACCGGGTTGACGGTGACGCGCCCTGCCAGTGCCGACCCTGTCATTTTGGGTGCTGCCATTGCCGCAAGCGTTGCCGGCGGCCTCCACAAGGACATTGAGACCGCTGCCCGCGTCATGGTGGCCGAACCCGAGGCCATCCCCAGCCGCCCCCCTGCCAAGGCCGGCCATGACACCCGCTACCAGCGCTATCTTGAGTTTGCAGGTTTCCAGCGCACCTTCCACAGCGCCATCAGGGGCGCGGCGGGGTGAGCGAGAGCGTTTCGCCAGAGGTGTTCGTGGACCGCCTTCTGGCGCGGCTTGAAAGGGTGGAGGAGGGCGCGCGCCTGGTCGTCGCTCTGGCCGGCGCGCCGGGGTCAGGCAAGTCCACCTTGTCAGCGATGGTGGAGGCCAAGGTCAACGAGGCGCATCCCGGCGCGGCGGCGGTCGTGCCCATGGACGGCTACCACTATGACGATGAAGTCCTGGTGCCTAAGGGCTGGCGGCCCCGCAAAGGTGCCCCGCACACCTTCGACGTGGACGGACTTTCGGCCATGCTTGGACGGCTGAGGGCCAACCGGGAAGAGACGATCGCGATCCCGCGATTTGACCGAGACCTTGAGATCGCGCGCGCCGGCGCCAGGCTCATCCCCCAATCCGTGCGGCTTGTTCTTGTGGAGGGGAATTACCTTCTGCTCGACGAGGCCCCCTGGGATACCCTTGCCGAACACTTCCACATGACGGCGATGATTGCCGTGGACGAGGCGCAATTGCGGCGCCGGCTCGCCGCCCGCTGGGACGGTTATGGTCTCGATGGCGCCGCCATAACCGCAAAGCTTGAAGAGAATGATCTGCCCAACGGCAGGCTCGTCACCCAAAAGAGCCGCCCGGCGGACATAATCATTGTATCACAAGCCTAGGTTTTGCTCACACAATGGGGCAGATTGCTCACCGCGTCGGTCATCGGATGTCACACGGTTGTCAACATCTCTGGTCTAATCCGACATCAACGCAAGCAACAAGAACCAGCCTGGAGCATCAGGATACATGACATTTCGCACCGTTCTTTTGTCGGGCGCTGCAAGCCTGGCGCTGACCACCGGCGCTCTTGCCGCGTGCCCTCCAGTGACCGTCGCCGACATGGGCGGTCTCACCTCGCAATATCCTCAGCAGTTCGAGCTGGCCGAGTTTCAGGACAAAGCCGACTGCACACTGACCTTTTCCGCCAATCCCGACATTGATGGGCTGAACGGTGAGATTGGCGGCAACGCCGATCTGCCGCCTTTGGCCGAGCGTCTGCCTGCAGAGCCCCTCGTGGTGGCGCCCTACGAGGCGATTGGCAGCTATGGCGGCACGCTGCGTGGCCTGTCCAAAGCCACCGAGGCCGGCACGTCCGACATTTTGTCGGTCCGCCATGTGAACCTCGTGCGTTATGCGGACGACCTTCAAACCCTCGTTCCCAACATTGCCAAGTCCTGGTCCTGGAACGATGACTATACTGAGCTGACCTTCGTGCTGCGTGAGGGCCACAAGTGGTCGGACGGCGCCCCGTTCACCGCCGACGACATCGTGTTCTGGTATAACGATCTGATTTTGAACCCCAACGTGTTTGCCAAAACGCCTGATCGCTGGCTCTTCAGCGGCAAACCCATCGAGGTCACGGCAACCGACCCGCAGACGGTGGTGTTCAAGCTGCCGCAGCCAGCGCCCGGTCTCATCAGCCGCTTTGCTGTGGACTATGGCCAGCCCTTCCAGCCCAAGCATGTGCTTGGCACCTTCATGGACAAATACAACGACAGTGCCGCCGCGGCGCGCGAGGCGGCAGGTTTCGCCGACGAGGCCGAGGCCATCGACTGGTACTATGGCGGCTCGGACTGGAAGGACGTGCCAAGCCCCCTCCTGAAGGACGCTGAGAAGGCCGCTGCCACAGAGCGCCCCGTGCTGCCCACCCTTGAGAGCCACATCCTCATCGAGGACACCGCCGAGGGCCGCCGTCTGGTCGCCAACCCTTACTTCCACATGGTGGACACGGCCGGCAACCAGCTTCCCTATATCAGCCGTATCGACGAGCGTTACGTTCCAGAAAAAGAAGTGCAGAACCTGCGCATCATGGACGGTGACGTGACCTGGAAGCAGCAGGCCGTCTTTCTTGAAGATTTCCCACTGTTGAAAGAGAATGAGGGCCGCGGCGATTACACGATCGCCTTCGCACCGACTTTTGGCGAGAACGTGTTCTATTCCTTCAACCGCACAGCGAATGACCCGATCCTCAGGGAGATTTTCAACGACATCCGCTTCAACCAAGCGATGTCCTTGGCCATGAACCGTGACGAGATCAACGAGATCGTCTATCTTGGGCAGGGCAAGCCCATGCAAGGCACGCCCGCCGAGCCCAAGACGGTGGACTTCATCACCGACGATCACATCAACGCCTTCATCGACCATGACCCTGACAGGGCCAACGCGCTGTTGGACGAGATGGGCCTGACGGACTCCGACGGCGATGGTGTGCGCGAGCGGTCTGACGGCGAGCCTTTGGTGTTACGTGTCGTCTACGCGAACCAGGGCGCACCGGTGAAGATGCACGAGCTTGTGCGCGATTACTGGACGAACGTTGGCGTGCGCGTCGATCTGCGTGAAGTCACCTCCGACGAGTACCGCGCCGCCGGCAACAACAACGACCTCGACGTCACGGTCTGGAAGTACGACAACACCGCCGGCCCCACCATCAGCCAGGATGTGACTGCGTTCATCCCGCCATTTGGCGATTACTTCAACCCTGGCACCGGCTTTGCCTGGGCGGCGTGGAAGGCCTCCGAAGGGGCGGAAGGGGTTGAGCCGCCCCAGTTCGTGAAAGACCTTTACGAACTCAGCAACCAGTTCATCCAGACCGAGCTCGGCACGGCGGAATCCAGCGAATTGGGCAAGCAAATTGTCGACATCCACGTGGACAACTTGTTGAAGATCGGCACTGTCGGCGACATTGTCGGCCCGTTCACCCATGCCAACACGCTGAAGAACGTCAAGCCGCTGACTGCAAAGACTTACGACTTTTACTGGACCTATCCTTACCGGCCGCAACAGTGGTTCCTGGCTGAGTAAAGACCGACACAAAGGGCTGCAGAACTCTGCGGCCCTTTTGCTTTAACGGTCCAGGAGAACGCCATGGTCCGCTTCGTCGCCGAGCGCCTCTTCGGCATGGTGGTGACCATGGTCTTGGTCTCCATGATGGTGTTCGTCATCATGGAATTGCCGCCGGGGGACTACGCCGACCGCTACGCGTTCCGCAAATTCTCTGGCACCGGCGTCAACGTGACCGAGGCAGACGTCGCCGCGATCCGCGCCGACCTCGGCCTCGATAAATCCGCCCCCGAGCGGTATCTGGACTGGATCGGCAACATCGTCTTCCACGGCGATTTCGGCCAGGCCTTTGCGTTCGAGACCTCCGTTGCCAATGTTATCGGCGATAAGGTGTGGCTCACCCTGGGCCTCGTCTTGATGACGCTCATCATCACCTACGCGGTCTCCATCCCCGTCGGTATCTATGCGGCTGTCAAACGGGGGTCTGCGGCCGACTACGGCCTCACCGTCTTTTCGTATCTGGGGTTGGCGCTTCCTAACTTTCTCTTGGCGCTCGTCCTCTTGTATGTGTCGAGCCGGTATTTCGGTGCGGATATCGGTGGTCTGTTCTCCGAAGAGTATGAGCGCGCGCCTTGGTCGCTCGCAAAGTTCTGGGACCTCATCAAGCACCTTTGGCTGCCGGCCTTCGTACTCGCCTGGTCGGCCGTCGCCTACCAGTTGCAGACTGTGCGGGCCACCATGTCGGACGAGTTGAACAAGCTCTCCGTCACCGCAGCGCGGGCCCGGGGCGTGCCGGAGCGGCGGCTTCTTATCAAGTATCCTGCAAGGTTGGCGGTGAACCCTGTGGTCTCCACCATCGGGTTCGACGTTAACCGCATCTTCTCAGAGCTTCCCATCGTTGCAGCCGTCTTGGGGTTGACGGAGCTGGGTGGGCTTTTGCTGCGCGCTTACCTCGACCTCGACATGTATGTGGCGGGGGCGATCCTCCTTCTTCTCACACTGGTTGTGGTGGTGATGAACTTTGTCTCCGACATCTTGCTCGCGGTTCTCGACCCGCGCATCAAGTTGGGAGGCTGACGATGGCGCTCGTGATTGTCCTCTGCGCTGTTCTTGCTGCAGTTCTCGTGCTGCGGGCACGGGTCGCCCAAGCGGTGGAGCGGGCGGCCGAACAGGGTGGGGAGCCTGCGCTCACCCCTAAGGAAGCGCGCCTGCTTGCCAAAGATGAAGCGCGGCGGCTGAAGTATTACTCCGCCTCCCAATGGACGCTTGTGTGGTGGCGCTTCCGCAGGCACAGGGCGGCGATGGCAGGCGCCATCGTCCTTGGGCTGATGTTCCTCGGCGGCCTTTTTGCCGAGTTTGTCGCCCCTTACGGTCCCACGACGCGGGACACGGCCTACCTCGACGGTGCGCCGCAAATTCCCATGTTCTGCGACCAGAACGGCTGCTCCTGGCGCCCCTTCATCCATGGCGTGAAGACCGAGCGCGACCCCATTACCCTGCGCGCCATCGCCGTCTCCGACCCTGAGACCCGCCTCTACGTACGCTTCTTCGTGGACGGGGAGCCTGTGAAGCTGATGGGACTGATCCCCATCACCACACACCTTTTCGGCGTCGAGGGGGGGATGCTTCACTTGTGGGGCACAGATTCCATCGGGCGCGACGTTTTCTCGCGAACGCTTTATGCCACGTGGACCTCGCTCTCCATCGGTATTTTGGGCGTGTTGATCAGCTTTGTTCTGGCGCTCGTCATCGGTGGGATTGCCGGTTACTTCGGCGGCGTTATCGATATGGTCATCCAAAGGGTGACGGAGGTGGTGCGGGTCATCCCCATCATCCCGCTCTACATGGGTCTTGCTGCAGCCATGCCTCGGGAATGGTCGACCATCCAGGTCTACTTCGCGATGACGGTGATCCTTGGCCTGTTCGGCTGGCCCACCCTGGCGCGGCGGGTACGCTCCCAACTCCTGTCGATCCGCGACGAAGACTATGTGGTGGCCGCGCGACTTGCCGGGGCACGACCGCGATCCATCATCGCGCGGCACATGCTGCCGTCCTTCACAAGCTTTATCATCGTCGATCTGGTGATTTCCTTTCCGTACATGATCTTGTCGGAAACAGCGCTCTCCTTCGTGGGGCTGGGTCTGCGCCCGCCGGCGGTCTCCTGGGGGGTGTTGCTGCAGGAGGCCCAATCCATCCGTGTGCTGGAGCAGACGCCCTGGCTGCTCATTCCCGCCCTTTTCGTGGTGGTGGCGGTGCTGGCCTTTACCGTCATCGGCGATGGTCTGCGCGATGCTGCCGACCCTTATGCGTCGAGCCGTTAGGAGGGCGTGATGGACAACATCCTCGAGGTGGAGAACCTTGCCATCACCTTCCGCTCCGACGAGGGGCGGGTGAGGGCGGTGGACGGGGTGACGTTCTCCGTGGCAGCCGGGCGCACCCTCGGCCTTGTGGGCGAGTCAGGGTCCGGCAAGTCGGTCTCCACCAAGGCGCTCACGCGGCTTTTGCCGGGGACGGCAGAGCTTGGGCCTGACACGCGCATCCGCTACCGCAACAAGGCCGGCGAGATGATGCGTATCGAGGAACTTTCCCCCAAAAGCACGGTGATGCGGCGCATGAGGGGCGGGGAGATCGGTATGATCTTCCAGGAGCCGATGGCCTCCTTCAGCCCTGTCTACACCGTCGGTGCGCAGATGATCGAGGCGATCCGTCTCCACCGCGGCCAGTCCCGACGCGAGGCCCGCGCCACCGCCATCGACATGCTGCGCGAGGTGGGCCTGTCCAACCCGCAAGCAAGAGTGGACGCCTACGCCAGCGAAATGTCGGGCGGGATGCGCCAGCGCGCGATGATCGCCCTTGCCCTTGCCGCACAGCCCCAGCTGTTGATTGCCGACGAGCCCACCACAGCCCTTGACGTGACCATCCAGGCGCAGGTGCTGAAGCTGATGCGTGACCTTCAGGCGCGCTTTCAAATGGCGATGATCTTCATCACCCATGACCTTGGCGTCATCGCCCATATCGCCGACGAGGTGGCGGTGATGTACCTTGGCACCATCGTGGAGCGCGGCCCGGCGCGCGCAGTGTTGGCCGATCCCAAGCACCCGTACACTGTGGGCCTGCTCAATGCGATCCCCAAGCTTGACGCGCTGAATGCCCGGATGACGCCTGTGCCCGGCGACATCCCAAGCCCCACCGAACGCCCCACGGGCTGCGCCTTCCGCACACGGTGCACCAAAGCCATGCCCGGCGTATGCGACCGCATCCCGCCGCCGGAGTTCACACCCGCAGCGGACCGCGCGGTGCGCTGCTACCTCTACGACACCGCCATGCCGGTGGCCGCCCAATGAATGCGCCGTTGATTGAGGTACGCAACCTTCAAGTGCGCTTCGGGATCCGCCAGAAGGGTCTGTTCACCCGCAAAACCCGTGAGTTGCGGGCAGTGGACGATGTGAGCTTCACCATCCATCGCGGCGAAACGGTGGGGCTTGTGGGGGAGTCCGGCTCAGGCAAGACCACAGTGGGCCGCGCCATCCTGCGCGCCATCGATCCGACGTCCGGCAGCATCATCTTCCACCAGAAAGACCAGGATGTGGATGTGGCCAGCCTTTCGGGCGAAGAGCTGCGCACGTTCCGCCGGCACATGAACATGGTCTTCCACGAGGGGAAGGTGGAGCTGTCGACCCTTTCAGGCGAGACGCTGCGCCGATTTCGCCCGCGCATGTCCTTGGTGTTTCAGGACCCTTACTCCTCCCTCAACCCCCGCATGACCGTGCGCGACATCATCGCCGAGCCGCTCACCGCAGGCGGGCTGATGAAGAAGCGCGCGGATATCGACCACCGCGTGCGCGAGATTGCCAGGCGCTGCAAGTTGGACCTTGAGCATCTGCGCCGCTTCCCCCACGCGTTTTCCGGCGGCCAGCGCCAGCGCATCTGTATTGCCCGCGCCCTCGTTTCCCGGCCCGACTTTGTGGTGTGCGATGAAAGCGTGTCGGCGCTGGATGTCTCCATCCAGGCCGAAATCATCAACCTTTTGAAGGACCTTCAGGAGGAGCTTGGTGTCGCCTTCCTGTTCATCGCCCACGACCTGTCCGTGGTGGCGCAGATCAGTCATCGGGTCGCGGTCCTTTATGTGGGAAAGTTCATGGAGTATGCGCCCACCGAGACCCTCTTCTTTCGCCCCAAGCACCCTTACACTCACGCCTTGCTGTCGGCAGTGCCGAACCCTGACCCCGATGCCCCTTTCGAGCCTGTGGCGCTGACCGGGGAAGTGCCTTCGCCCATGTCTGCTCCCTCCGGGTGCCTGTTCAACACCCGCTGCCCCTATGCCACCGAGCGCTGCCGGACCGAGGTGCCGCAGTGGCGCGAGGTGGGGCCCGAACACTTCCTCGCCTGCCACCGCGCCGAGGAGCTTGACTTGAAACGCCCTGGGAGCGCCGCCTGATGGCCGCCTACGACGTTGCCGTCGTCGGTGCAGGCATTGTCGGCCTTGCCCATGCCTTGGCAGCGGCCAAAAGGGGCAAGCGCGTGGTCGTCATCGAAAAGGATGGGCAGGCGAACGGCGCTTCTATCCGCAATTTCGGCTTTGTGACGGTGACCGGCCAGGAAATGGGGGACTGTTGGGAGAAGGCCTTCCGCTCCCGCCAGATCTGGGACGAGGTGGCTGAGGCGGCAAGGATTCCCGTCCTTCATCGCGGTCTCCTCGTCACCGCCCGCCGCCCCGAGGCCGAGGCCGTGATCGATGCGTTCCTGGAAACACCGATGGGTGCTGCCACAGGTTGCCGGGGCCTCACCCTCGCGCAGGCACGTCAGCATACGCCTCACCTGGGGCAGGCGGTGACGGCCGCGCTCCACTCGCCCCACGAAATGCGGGTGGAAAGCCGCACCGCCGTTGCCTCGGTCGCTCGATGGCTTGCCGAGGCGCACGGGGTGGAGTTTCGCTTCCATACCGCTGTGACGGCAGTTGCCGCGCCCGTGGTCACAACCACCGGCGGTACCCTCCACGCCGACACCGTGGTGGTCTGCCCTGGCGACAACTACACAAGCCTTTTTGCCGAGCGCATTGCAGCTTACGGCCTGACGCGCACCAAACTTCAGATGCTGCGGGTTGTGCCTGGTACACCTGTGGCGCTGGGCGCTGCCATCATGTCCGACCTTGGCCTTGCCCGTTATCAAGGCTACGCGGCGCTGCCTGAGGCGACCGCCCTCAAGGTCCGTCTTGCGGCCGAGCAGGGGGCGCACGTTGACGCCGGCGTTCATCTGATTGCCGTCCAATCCGCCGATGGCAGCCTGGTGGTGGGGGACAGCCATGAGTATGACCCAACGCCCCACCCCTTCCGCGAGGCACGTGTGGACGATCTCATCCTGTCGGAGCTTGATGCGGTGCTGGACCTTGGCCCCTACACCATCAGCGAGCAGTGGCTTGGCACCTATGCGGTGGGACAGGGTCGCTGGCGGTTGACGGATGCACCCGATGAGGCGACGCGCATCGTCATCGTGACGGCGGGATGCGGAGCATCCACCGCCTTTGCCATCGGGGAGGAGACCGTGGCGGCTATGTTTGACAGTCAACCGGCGATGGCCTCGTGACGGGCCAAACATTCAAGGCGGTGGTGTTCGACTGGGCGGGGACGCTCATCGACTATGGCTCGCGGGCGCCCATGGGGGTGTTCGTCGAAGCGTTCGCGCGCTTTGACATCCCCGTTACCATTGAGGAAGCGCGCACCCCCATGGGGGCGGCCAAGCGCGACCACATCAAGGCCATGCTCACCGCCCCGCGCATTGCCGCCCTTTGGGAAGAAACCCACGGCAAAGCCCCCGGCGAAGCGGAGATCGATGCGCTCTACGCGGTGTTCCTGCCCATGAACGAGGCTGTGGCGGCGGACTATGCCACCCTCATCCCCGGCGCGAAGGCCACGGTGGACCTGTTGCGCGCCAAGGGCCTCAAGATTGGCTCCACCACAGGCTACACCCGCTCCATCATGGCGAAGGTGATGCCTGTGGTGGAGCGTCAGGGCTTGAGCGTCGATGCTCTCGTGTGCGCCGGCGATGTGGCAGAGGGTCGCCCAGCGCCCCTTGGCATGTACAAGATCTTTGCGGAGCTTGGGGTCTATCCGCCTGACCGGGTGGTGAAGGTGGACGACACGGATGTGGGGATCGGCGAGGGCGTTGCTGCAGGCACGTTGACGGTGGGGATCACACGCTCAGGCAACTATGTGGGCAAGACCGAGGCGGAACTTGCCGCAATGCCTGCCGATGAGGTGGATCGCCTCATCGACGCCGCCGCAGACCGGCTGAAGCGCGCCGGCGCCGACCATGTGATCGACAGTGTTGCAGACCTCCCCCGCCTCCTGGCAGAGCTGAGCTAGCCGCACACCGTCCGTCGGCGCTGCCACTGCGCAGGTGCGCGGACCATCCGGAACAGTCTCCCACTCGGCAAACCGGCCTCAGCGTTGCATGCTGCGGACGACCTTCATTGCCCAGAGAGACACCATGGCTGACCTCACCATCATCCGCAGGCCGACCCTTTTGACGCTGGACGCGGCCGGCACCGTCATCGAAGACGGTGAGATGTGGATCGAAGGGGAGAGGATCACTTACGCCGGTCCCTCTGGTGCAAAGCCCGTCCCCACCGACAGGCCTGTGAAGGTGATGGACGCGGCAGGCCTTGTGGCCATGCCAGGGTTCGCCAACTGCCACACCCACTCCTACGCCGCACTGCTAAAGGGCACCGTCGACGCTCTGCCCCTCGACGTTTTTATGGTCAACGCCATCCTAGCCGCGGGGGCACGCTCTGCGCGGGACGTTTACGTGTCGGCCAAGCTCGGCGCGCTGGAAATGGTGTTGACCGGGACGACGGCGTGCCTGGATCACTTCTCCCATCGCCCACGCCACACGCCCGAAGCGCTGGACGCTGTCTGCCAAGCCTATGCGGATGTGGGCGTGCGCGCCGCCGTCGCCCCCATGTTCTCCGACAAGCCTTTTGTGGAAACGATCCCCCTCGCCGACGGCGAAATCCCTGACCACCTCAAAGCCGCGCTCCCCGCCACCCCGCAGCCCCACGAACCCTTCTTTGAGATGATGACGGCGGGGCTGGAACGTTGGGCCGGCCACGACAGGGTCAAGCTGATGCTTGGGGTGGACAGCCCGCAACGCTGCTCCGATGCGCTCCTTGCAAAAGCCGGTGCGTTTTGCGCCGAGCACGGCATCGGCAACCACACCCACCTTCTTGAGGCCAAAACCCAATGGGCGATGGCAAAGGGGCGCGACAGCCGTGGCTTCGTCGCCTTCCTCGCCGACCATGGTCTGGCGGGGCCGCTTTCCACCTTCGCCCACTTCATCTGGTTTTCGCAGGAAGACCTTGCGAACGCTGCCGAAGCCGGTGTCACCGTGGTCCACAACCCCGCAAGCAATCTCATCTTGGGGTCCGGCATTGCACCGTTGATCCAGCTCATCGAGGCCGGTGTCCCCGTGGCATTCGGCTCTGACGGCCTCAACGCGGGCCATTTGTCGATGTTTGAGAAAACCCGCCTTGCCGCGCTCCTGCCGAGGGTGTGCGAGGCCGACCCCGACCGCTGGCCTGCCGCAGGCCCCATCCTTCGCATGGCAACAACGAACGGGGCGCGCGCCCTTGGTCGTGAAGGCAAGGCTGGCACCCTTGAGGAAGGGCAGTTGGCTGACATCGTTCTCCTCGATGGATCGAGCCTTGCCCTCAGCCCCCGCGGCGACCTCCCCACCCAGGTGGTGTTCTATGAGACCGGCGCCAGCGTCCGCCATGTCTTCATCGGCGGGGAGGCCGTGGTGAAAGACGGTGCGCCTGCGGGGTTCGATGCGGCTGAGCTGATCGCAGAGGCAACGGAGATCGCGACCCGCCTCGCCAGCGAAAACCAAGAGGCCCTTGAAAAGGCCGAAGAATACGCCCCCGGCCTCAAAACCATGGTCAAACGCATCCACGCCGAGTGCCCTGGCCCCTGCCGTCTGGCACAGGTGTGACCCAGGTCAGGTGGCGGCGGTGCGCAGGGCCTGCCAGATACGCTCGGGCGTCGCGGGGAGGGTGTCGAGGGTGGCACCGAAGGGGGCAAGGGCTGCTGAGACAGCGTTGAAGAAGGCGGCGGGGGTGCCGCTCATCCCCACCTCGCCGATGCCTCGCGGCGCGAAGTCCTCCCCTCTGAGAGGGGCAAGGTTGATCACCTCGATCAGAGGCATCGTGTCCGCCCGGGGCATGGTGTAGTCCATGTAGGAGCCTGTGAGGGGCTGACCCTCATCATCGATCCGCACCGGTTCCAACAGCGCATGGCCGAGGCCCTGGGATACGGCGCCATGAAGCTGCGCCTCAACCACGGCAGGGTTGATGAGGGTGCCTCCGTCCATCGCCACCACAAGGCGTTCCGGTGTGACGACGCCGGTCTCTCGGTCCAGCGACACTTGTGCGCCGAAGGCTGCCGTCACCACCTGTGCGTCCGCTTCGGGCACATGGTGGCCGACGGCCACAAGGCCTGTGCGCGCCTCTTCGGGAAAGAGGTGAGGCTTGAAGTGGCAGGCGCGGGAGAGTTCGGCGAGATCCAGGAGATGCTCGCCGCTCGCCCCATCCACCACAGCGCCGTTTGACAGGGCAAGGGTGTCCGGCTGCCTCTGCAGCAACAGACCCGCGGCCTTCAACAAAAGTGCCTTCAGCCGCAGCGCCCCGTCCCGCGCGGCCGCCCCACCCAATACGGTCCCTCGGGAGCCATAGGCGCCCCCGCCGTAAGGGCAGTGCTCTGAATCCCCTGAGATGACGGTGATGGCATTGTCCTGAAGGCCCAGAACGTCGGCCACAATTTGGGCGGCCATCTGGTCGGCGCCCTGGCCCTGGTCTGTATTTCCCGTGGCAACGCGCACCACGCCCGAGGGCTCCATGCGCACAATGCAGCTCTCGTTGGTGGAGATGTTGACCTCCCCCTCGCCATAGTAGCGGGAGTTGGCGGCGCACACCTCAAGCACCAAGGCAACGCCGACGCCCCTGACGATGTCGCCAGAGGCATCGGGGTCAAAGGCGTTGGGGCCAAGCCGTTCTTCCAAGACATCCAGGCACTCGCTGAGGCGATACCGGTCGATCTCAATCCCGCTCAACGTGGTGACGGGGCCGTCGGTCAGATCGTGAAGGTGTTTGCGGCGAAAGGTGATGGGGTCTTCGCCGATCCGCCTTGCGGCCTTGTCCATCAGCGCCTCTGTGGCAAGCACGGCGATGGGGTGACCGACACCGCGATAGTGACCCAGATGCGGCCTGTTCTGGAAGTAAAGCCGTGCCTCCGCGTCGGTGTGGGAGAAGGCGTAAGGGGCGCCGGCCAGCCTCAGCGCTTGCGCCGATTCCCCAAAGCTTGTGCGCGGATAATGGGGGAAGGCACCAAGGCCGCAACGATCGCGCAAGGTCAGACCCGTCACGCGCCGTTCGGCCTGGTCCACATGCGCTGTGGCGGTGAGGCGATGGTCGCGGGCCTGCGCATCCACAATCAGGCTCTCGTTGCGATCGATCAAGAGGCGAACCGGCCGGCCGAGGATGCGGGCGGCGCACACGGCGGCCATCTCATCGGGGTGGAGCTGTTGCTTCATGCCGAAAGCGCCGCCCACATCGGGGGTGACAACGCGCACTTTGTGCTCATCGATCCCCAACAGGCGGGCGTAGATGTCCTGCATCTGGTGGGATTGGTGCACGGTGAGAGTGCCCTCAGCCCCATCCCACACCGCAAGCAACCCACGTGTTTCCATGGACTGGACGGCAATGCGGGTGAGGTGAAGGGTGAGGGGGATCGCCTCTCCGCCCGCCGGCGCCTCACCCAACTTGCGGCCAAGCTTTGCGTGAAGGTTGTCCGGCGCCTCGTCATGAAGGCGTGGGGCGCCTTCCGCAGCCGCGGCGTCGGGGTCGAGAACGGGCGCGATGGGGTCGATGTGAACATGCACCGCCTCGGCCCCGTCAGCGGCCGCGGCGTCGGTCTCAGCAAGGACGATGGCAACGGGCTCGCCCACATAGCGCACCCGCGTTGCCGCAAGGGGGCCTTCGGCAGGCACCCGGGCGTCTGGGAAGAGGGCGTGGAGGGCGCGCCATGGGCTGCACACGCCGGCCAAATCCTCTGCGGTGAACACAGCGGCGACGCCGGGGATTTTCCGCGCGGCCTTGCCGTCAACGTCGCGCAAATGCCCGTGGGCGATGGGCGAGCGCACCACTCTCGCTACGAGCGCGTCGCGTTGCTGGAGATTGGCGACAAATCGGCCCCCACCGCGCACAAGCCGGCCGGCTCTACGGTTGGGGAGCGCCTCGCCCACTTTGGCGTGCAGTCCAGCCACTCCCTCAGGCGCCACGGGCAAGATTCTTGATGGTGGTGAAAAGGGAGACGGGCACCAGGAAGTCCCCGCCCTTTTGTCTGTTGCGATGGCGGCGGGCGCCCGGCATGCGCACCCCTGGCTCCGCGGCAAGGCGGGCAAGGAAAGCCTCGGCGCGCGCTTTGCCGGCAGGGCCTGCAATCTTGTCAGGATCAAAGGCGATGACGACGACGCCGCCGGGCGGCACGCCGCTGCCATCGCTCGCCTTGTCCGCCTCGTCGCTAAAATGGTCGGCGGTGAGGCCGCCTGCCAAAAGCTCCACCATCAAGGCGATTGCCGAGCCCTTGTGACCACCGAAGGGCAGCTGCGCCCCTTGCAAGATGGCGGCGGGGTCGGTGGTGGGGTTGCCGTCGGAATCGATTCCCGAGCCCGGGGGAACGGCTTTGCCCTCGCGTGCTGCAATCATGATGTCGCCGCGCGCCATGGTGGCGCTGGCAAGGTCGAACACCACTGGGTCGCCCTTCGTGGGCCAAGCGAATGACAGGGGATTGGTGCCAAAGATGGGCCGTTTGCCGCCGTGGGGGGCGAGGTAGGCAATGTTGGCCGTCAACGCCAAACCGGCGAGGCCTTCCTTCGCCAGCCACTCCACCTCGTGCCAAAGGGCGGCAAAGTGAAAGCTGTGGCGGATCGCAAGACAGGCCACGCCCTCGCTCTTGGCTGCCTGCGCCAGCATGGGAAGAGACACCCGGTAGGCCCTTTGGGTAAACCCCTTGTCGCCGTCGACCATCACCACGGCAGGCGCGCCGTCGAGGATCTGCGGCGTGGCGCCACCATTGACCATGCCGCTTTTCAGGGCGTTGACGTAGCCAGGCACCCGGAAGAGGCCGTGGGACTCCGAGCCGTCCGCTTCAGCGGCACAAACCGTGTCCGCAATGGCGGCGGCATTGTCTTCATCCGCGCCATGGGCTTTCAGCACCTCCATCACCAGCGCTCGCGCCTTAGATGGCGGCACCGACACCCGTTCCGACGCCGTCTTGGGCGCACCGAGGGCGGTTAGGCGAAAGCCTGCAATCTTGTGGACTTCGTCCAGCGCGGTGCGGAACTCCCGTTCCAGCGCCCCGTCCACACGGGTGCGGAAGGCGGCCAAAATCCCCTGCCTGTCGAGCCCCTTCACCGCGATGATGAAGGGAAAGCCGAACCGCGCCACATAGCGCTGGTTGAGGTCTTGGAAGGCGGCAAACTCCTCCGCCGAGCATTGGTCGAGCCCAGCGCCCGCCTGCTCGTCCCGCGAATGATCGGTAAGGTCCGCCTTGCCGAGCCGTCCGGCAAGGTCGGGGTGGGCGCATAAGAGCTCCAACTGAGCCTTACGTCCGGCACGCTCCACAACGCGGCGGAAAATGGGGGCAAGATCGTCCCCCTCCTGCGCGCCACCGTCATAGGCGCGTTCGGCGACCCAGGGGCTGTGTTCATAAAGAGCGCCGTAACGGGTGATGAAGGCCGCGCGCGCCTCATCCATGCCGGTCACGATGGGCTTGAGGTGCCTGTGCCGCCCTCGGCCGCATTGCGTCGGCGCGCGTGGTTCGCCAAAACGGACACTGTGTGTGAGAAGGGGCCGCAATGGCAGCGATCGGGGACTGGTTGAGCCTTTTCGTGCGATGGGCCCATGTGGTTGCGGCCATATCCTGGATTGGCTCCTCGTTCTACTTCATGTGGCTCGATGCCACGCTCAAACGGCGCGCCGGGATGGAGCCCGGCGTCAAGGGCGAGAATTGGACCGTTCACGGCGGCGGCTTTTACCATACCAAGAAGTTCATGGTCGCGCCCGACCATATGCCCGACGACCTTCACTGGTTCAAATGGGAGAGCTACGCCACCTTCATGACCGGGCTGGCGCTGCTTGCGGTCGCTTATTGGTGGCATGCGCCGCTTTACCTGCTGGATCCGTCCAAGGCCGACATTGGCCCTTGGGTGGGCGTTGCCCTCTCAGCAGGCGGCATTGTCGGCGGCTGGGTGGTCTACGATCTGTTGTGCCGCTCGCCCCTGTCGCGCCAGCCGGTGCTGTTGTTCACTCTGCTGTTCGTTCTCATCACCGCAACGGCCTACGCCTATGGCCTTGTGTTCTCAGGCCGTGCGGCGTTCCTTCAGACAGGCGCGATGATTGCCACCGCCATGACGGGCAACGTGTTCCTCGTCATCATACCCAATCAGCGCGTTGTGGTGGCTGACCTGAAAGCCGGGCGCACCCCTGATGGGAAGTATGGCGAGATCGCCAAGCTCCGCTCCACCCACAACAACTATCTGACGTTGCCCGTCATTTTCTTAATGCTGTCGAACCACTACCCGATGGCGTTTGCCAATCAGTATGGTTTTGTCCTGGTGGCAATGGCGTTGTTTTTGGGGGCCATCGTCCGCCACTGGTTCAACACCTATGAGACCGGGGCAGGGGGGATGCGCATTGCCTGGCAGTGGCCCGCGGCCCTTGTCCTTGCCGTTGCGATGGTGGCGTTTGCGAGCCTTCCGACGGGCGAGCGCACCATCGCCTCCGCAACGGCCGGCACCACCGACACAGGCACCAACCCTGCGCTCGATGCGGCCGCCTTCTCCATTGTGGAGGCGCGCTGCGTCACCTGCCACCAGGACAAGCCCACCTTCGCCTCCCTTGCCGCCGCGCCCGGTGGGGTCAGCCTCGACACGGTGGACCTGATCCGACGTCACGCTGCGGCCATTATCGCCCAGTCGGTGGACACCCATGCCATGCCGCTGGGAAATGTGACGGGGATGACCGACGACGAGCGCGAAGCGCTTGCGGCTTGGGCGCGGCGGTAGGGGGTCGCGCTCACAACACCCCAAAACTGTCGCGTGGGTCGGTGGGGTCCTCAGCCGGATGCGGGCGGTGTGGTGTCGACGATGGGACGCAGCAGCTCGTCGTAGAGGATTTCCAGCGATGTGGGGGGGACGAGGCCCGGTGTGGAGAAGGGGTAGTCCGACAGCTTGATGATGAACAGAACCAGCGCCGAATAGAACGTGTAGACCGTCAGGACAGCGATGGTCGTGCGCGTGGGCGGGTAGGCGAAAAAGCATACCGCCAGCGAGATGATGCCGCTGAATGCCACCACCCAGAAGATGGGGTTGATGTCGGTGGCAGCCGCAATTTCGCGGGTTTTGCGCTCCACACCCACAGCCTCGATGCTGGTCAGCATCCTCTCGCGCAACCAGGTTTGTGCGCTGCCGCTGGCAGGCAAATCCAGAAGACTCTGATAAACGGAATCCCAGCGGGCATCGACGCTGCGCGACAGACGGCGCGTGTCGTCCAGCGAGGCCCATTCCGTGTCGATGGTCGCCCGCACATAACCGGCAATGTCGGTCTTGATTTGCGTCGTACGCCTGTCTGAGCCGCCGGAGCTGTCGAACCTGTCCAGATTGCGCACGATGCTGCCCAGTTCGTTCGCCTCGCGGTCCACAGTGCTCTTCAAGTTGTAGATGTTGCTGAGCTCCTGGGCGAACACCAGCGCAAGGATCAACCCGTGCAAAGCGGCAATGCGAAACATGGTGGTTTCGGCAATGCCGCGGGTGTCGGGCGCTATGTGCGGTTTGAGGGCTGCCCGCATCAACGCATAGCTGCCGAAGGTGGCGGCAAATGTGGCGAAGAAGAAGATCAGCCCCGCACCGAGCGCGTTCATGTCGCCTTTGCCCTAGGCTGTCTCGGACGGGGCAGGGCCATCGATGCAGTCTCCTTCTTGCCTCAGCCAAGGCGCCTTGTCTGAGCGCCGGCAACCTGCGCGAGGCCGGCGCGCGTGTCCAGAACCGTGCCCGTACCGCCTCGGAGCGGCCCCGTAACGCGAGAGCCGGCTTGACGCGGTCCTGTCTCAACCGGCATGGTCCACCCGTCGGTTCCCGTCTGGGATTGAAAGGGAATTCGGTCGGGCACAGGGCCACCTCTCGCGCCTTTGCCTTAAAACCGAAGCTGCCCCCGCAACTGTGAGCGGTGAGTTTCGTCTCACTTTGCCACTGGTGGCCGTATGGCTGCCGGGAAGGCGAGGCGAAGCGTTGAGCTGCGAGCCAGGAGACCTGCCGACGTGTGTGAAACCTTTGAACACCGGGCGGGGTGCACCGGGGGAGGAATCTCATGGCGGCGCGACCCTGCGCACTCTTCGAACGGTCTCACAACTCCTTGGTGAGCCTTGGCGCCCTGATATGGCCTGCCTCTGCGGTCCCCTATGCCCAGGAGGCCGTGGATGGACGCCGTTTTCAGCGAGGATAGTGGGCCAAAGCCGGCCTTTCAGCCAACGCTCAGCGTGTGCCTGACCTGTCGGGATGGGCGCCAGGCTGCGGACACTGTTGTTCGCGGCGGTGAACGGTTTGCCGAGACGATTATGGCTGCAAGGCGCGCGCGTCTTGCGGACCTGCCGGCCCACACCGTGCGCGGCGTGCGCTGCATGAGTCAGTGCCTGCGGCCCTGCACCATCGCGCTGTCCTGCAAGGGACGCTTCACCTACATTTTTGGTGATCTCGACCCTGAGCGCGATGCCGACGATGTGCTGACGCTCTTGTCCGCCTATGTCGACACCCCTGAGGGTTTCCTGCCTCGCGATCGCCGCCCAGAACCGCTACAGGCCGGCATTTTGGGCCGCATCCCCCCGCTCGTGACCGACAGTGACCTGGTGTCCACCCTGGCCGGCGATGAAGCGCATGAAGGAGAGCCGCAATGATCGGCTTTCGTCTGCGGCGGACCGTTCGCGCGCTTCTCGTGGCAGGCGCCGCGTTCGCGCTTGCGGGCGCTGGCACCGCTGAGGCAAGCGATGCTTCGCCCGTGCGGGTCGGCCAGTCCTTCCTTGCAGGAAGCCTCGACGGGGGGAACGGTTCGACCGGGTGGGCGCTGGTCAGCCACGGGATTGCCGAGCAGCTGTTCACCGTGTCGCGCGAGGGTCGGGTGGTGCCGCAGCTGGCCGCTGGGGCAACGTTGAACGACGACGGCAGCTGGACCATCGTTCTGGACGAGGGTCGCCGGTTCAGCGATGGCAGCCCCGTGAATGCTGAGGCCGTTGCGGCAAGCCTCACCAGGACCATCGCCAATAACCCCATTGCCAGCACCAGTGCGGGGCGGATCGCCTTCCAGGTGACGGGCGATCGCACGCTCATTGCACGCACGGAGCGGCCGACCCCCATCCTCCCGTCGATCCTCGCTGAATGGGCGTTTCCCATCTACAGGGAGTTGGAATTGGGCTTCGTGTTCACAGGGCCGTTCGCGGTGAAGGCGATGGTTCAGGGCTCTCACATTGACCTTGTGCCGAACCCCCATCACCCGAAGGCTGAAAACCTTCCTGCTGTGACGCTTCAACGCCTTGCCGATGGGCAGACCATGGCCCTTGCCCTGCGCGCCGGCGAACTGGACCTTGCCTTCAACCTGCCGGTGGAAACTCTCGGGCTTGTGGCAGCCGATCCTGAGCTGACGGCAAAGACTTTCCCCGTCGCCTACCAGTACATGATGTTTATGAACACGGCCCATCCCGCTTTGGCGGACGAGGCCGTGCGAAAGGCCATCGACCTTGCCATTGACCGTGAGGCGCTGGTTCGCGGCGCCCGGGCGGGGAGCGTTGCCACAGGCGCCTTTGCCGACATCTACCCCTTTGCGCTCGATGATCCCATCAAAGCCAGCCCAGAAGACGCGGGGCGGCTCTTGGACGAAGCGGGTTGGGTGATGGGCGAAGACCGTGTGCGCCGCAAGGATGGGCAAGCGCTCAGCCTACGGCTCCTTGCCTATCCACAACGGCCCGACCTCATCACCTTTCAGCCCATTGTTCGCGCGCTGCTCGGCGATCTTGGCATCGAGGTGACCACGCAGGTGACCGAGGAGCCGACGGCAACCCTTGCCAGCGGCGCGTTCGACCTGGCGCTTTGGGCCCAACACACGGCCCCCGCCGGTGATCCATTGCAGTTCCTCGCTTTGTTCTTCGAGACGGACGCAGCGCGCAACTACGCCGGCTGGTCGAACCCGGCGTTCGATGAAATCATCGCCGCCCTGCGCACCGAGGCGGACATGGGTGAGCGCATTGCTCTTGCCCGAAGGGCCCAGCGCATCCTGATGGACGAGGCGCCGGTGTCCTTTTTGGTGACGCCTGAGTGGCACGTGGGGCTGTCCGCGCGCCTCGGAGGCTATACGCCCTGGGGGTCTGACTATTACGTGCTGCGGCCCGACCTTATCGTTGCCGACTGACCGCTGACGGGCAGGTGAGATGATTGCTGTTGCAACAGTTGCGGGCCGGGTGACCATCGCTTGGCTCGTGATTGTGGTGGCAGCGTTCGTCCTGATCCGCAGCCTTCCCGGCGACCCCATCGCCATGCTCCTCGACAGGGGGAATGTGGCCGCAGACGCTGCGGTGGTTGCGGACCTCAAAGCGGCCTGGGGCCTCGACCGGCCGCTGGGAACCCAGCTCGGAGACTGGCTGCAAGGGTTCGTGACGTTCGACTGGGGCCGCTCCATCGTCTCGGGCGAGCCGGTGATAGAGGAGGTTGCGCGCAGGCTGCCCTGGTCGATGGCAATCGGGCTTGGGGGGCTCGCCCTTGCCGTTGTTCTTGGCGGAGCCTTGGGGTTTTTTGCAGCGCTCACGCCCTCTGGCCTTGCGGATCGCATGACGCGGGTGCTTGCCGTTGGCGCACAGGCGGTGCCGGCGTTTGCCGTCGGCTTCATCCTCCTGTGGCTGTTTGCTGTGGAGCTGAAGTGGATCAAGCCATTCTCAGGCGGGGTGGTGGAACGGTTGATCCTCCCGGTTTTCCTCGTGGCATTGTTTTCGCTTGGGTCCGTGGCCCGTGTGGCGCGGGTCGCCTTCAGGGAGGTGGTCGAAGCGCCCTGGTTCACCACAGCCCTTGCCAAAGGCCTGTCGGAACGGCGTGCCCTTTGGCACCACGGCAATCGCCATGCGGGGCTGACGTTGCTGGCAGCCTTTGCCCCTGAGCTTGGCTGGGTGATCGGCGGGACCGTGATGGCCGAAGTGGTGTTCGGCGTTCCAGGACTGTCGGACTACCTTGTGGACGCCGTCAGGCACCGCGACTACGGGGTGATCCAAGCCTGCGTGGCGGCCATCGGCCTGTGGATCATCGTTGCGTTGGAGATGGCGCGGCTCCTGCGCCGTCGCCTTGAACCGCGCAGAAACGTGCTGCGATGAGGTGGCCTGCCGCCCTTGCCGTTGCCGTTGTGGGGGTCGCCATCATCGGGGCCATGTGGCAGCCCCATGATCCCGGCGGCGTCGACCTATTGAACACGTTCGCCCCGCCAACCCTTACCCATCCCTTGGGAACGGATCATCTGGGCCGTGATCTCGCTGCACGGGTTCTGGCGGGCGCAGGTCCCTCCCTCATTGCCATTGCCATTGGCCTTGTGGCGACCCTCGGGATCGGCGTGATGGCGGGCCTCCTGATTGTGTTTGCCGGTGGCGGCGTGCGTTTTGTGGTGGAGCGGGCGGCCGAGGCTGCCCTTGCCATCCCCACCTTGATTGTCGCCCTCGTCCTCGGCGCGCTGATCGGGGCGGGCCCCATGACGGCAGGTCTTGCCCTTGCGGCTACCGCATGGGCGCCTTACGCCATCGCAACGGCAGGGCTAACCGAACGGCTGACAGCGCAGCCCTACTGGCGGGCGACCCTTGCTTTGGGGGCACCGCTTCATCGCGCGGCCGCCCAGCACATTGTTCCCGGGCTTGGTCCGCCCATCCGCGCCCTTGCCGGGGCGGACGCCGGGCGGGCGGTGATCCTCGTTGCAACGCTCGGGTTTTTGGGGTTGTCGGCGGACACCGGGCGGCCGGATTGGGGCGCGATGATCCACGAGTATCGCCTCCATGCCTTCAACACCCCGCTTCTCCTGGCAGCGCCCATAGTGGCCATTGCCGCATTGTCCCTGGCGCTGCACCTGTTGCTTGATGGTGGCGCGGGGGTGGGGCGGCGCGCGGTTGTGTTGGGGCGCTGATCTCGGTGGAAAGCGGCGACGGCCAAACCCCTCCCATCTGAAACGCACTCTCTGGCGAAGCGTCCTTAGAGCATCTTGGGATGAGAGCGGTTTTCTTGCGGTCTGACGGCTCCATTTGACCGCAAAGCGCTTTGGTCGGCGCCACCCAGCCGCTCTGGCGAACCCCGCGGGCGGGGCGGAGCCGCTTGGGCGGTGAGCCTACAGGTGAGTGACCGCGCCGGCGCGAGGGTTTAGACCGGGTGGTGGCGCGAACACATCACGTCCTGAGGAGATTGGCGGTTGGCCGAACTGAACGAAACCCACGACCCGTCGCGCAAGAGCTGGGTTGGGAGCGCGAACGCGGCGTCAAGCGACTTCCCGATCCAAAACCTCCCCTACGGCGTGTTTTGTGCCGATGATGGCCGCAGACGGGTGGGTGTTGCCATCGGTGATCAGATCCTCGACCTCACGGCGATGGAAGCGGCCGGCACGCTGCGCCCTTCCGAAACCTGCGTGTTCGATCAGGGCGTTCTGAACCCCTTCATGGCGCTCCCCCAATCGGTATGGAGCGAAGCGCGCAGGACCATCGCACGCCTGTTGGATGCGGACGGTGGGGACAGGAACCTTCCCCTTGTAGCGATGGAGGGGACAAAACTGTGCCTGCCCATCTTCGTGCGCTCCTTCACAGACTTTTATGCCTCCAAGGAACACGCCACCAACGTCGGAACCATGTTCCGCGACCCCGACAATGCGTTGATGCCCAACTGGCTTCACATTCCCATCGGTTACAACGGGCGCGCTTCAACCGTGGTGGTGTCGGGCACACCCGTCCACCGTCCCAACGGCCAACTGAAAGGCCCCAAGGACGACGCGCCGCGGTTCGGGCCCTCTGCCAAGCTCGACATTGAGTTGGAGCTTGGTGCCATTGTCGGGACCGGGAACCCGATGGGTCAGCCAGTGACGACGGCACAGGCCTACGATAATATCTTCGGCTACGTTTTGATGAACGACTGGTCGGCAAGGGACATGCAGGTCTGGGAGTATCAGCCGCTCGGACCCTTCCAGGCAAAGGCGTTCGCCACCTCCATCAGCCCTTGGGTGGTGACGCGCGAGGCGCTTGAGCCATTCCGCGTTGCCGCACCTGAAAGGGTGAAGCCACTCCTGCCCTACCTTCAGGAGGATGCGCCCAACAACTTTGACATCCATATGGATGTGACCCTTGCCCCTGATGGCGGCGCGCCCACCCGCATCTGCCGAACCAACTATAGGGCCATGTACTATTCCTCAGCGCAGCAGCTGGCCCACCATGCCTCCTCGGGCTGCGCCATGGAAACGGGGGACCTTTTGGGCTCAGGCACCATTTCCGGCCAAACCCGCGACAGCTTCGGCTCCCTCCTCGAGGTGACATGGAACGGGCGCGACCCTGTGGCCGTGGAGGGCGGCACGCGCACCTTCCTTGAGGACGGCGACACGGTGGACATCAAAGGCTGGTGTGAGGGCGACTATCGGATCGGCTTCGGCCGGTGCGCCGGCACGATCCTGCCCGCGGTGGACTTCGGACGGTGAGGACACCGGCAGGCACTTGGCGGCGCGCGAAAGGTGTGGGCGTCAAGACGCTCCCTCGGGCATGAGCGGTCACGAGGCGGTCCTTCACGACTACTGGCGCTCCTCTGCCAGCTACCGTGTGCGCATTGCCATGAACCTCCTCGACATCGCCTACGAGCGGACGCCTGTGAACCTACTGGCGGGCGAGCAGGGGGCGGACGGCCACCGTGCGCTCAACCCACAAGGCCTTGTGCCGACGCTCGTCATGGAGGGGACGGCGCTGACACAGTCCCTTGCCATCATCGAGTATCTGCATGAGACGATGCAAGGCTCCACGCTGTTGCCGTCTGATGCGGTGGGGCGGTTTCGGGTGCGCCAGCTCTCCTACGTGGTGGCGATGGAGATCCACCCTGTGTGCAATCTCAGCGTGGTGCGCAAGGTGGTGGAGATTGCCGGCAGCACCGAGCCCACCACCACTGCGTGGATGCGCCATTTCATCGGCAAGGGGCTTGATGCGCTGGAGGCGCTTCTTGCCCTCACCGACGGCCCCTTTTGCCATGGCCCCGTTCCGACGATGGCCGACTGCTGCCTGATCCCGCAGCTCTACAATGCCAAGCGCTGGGGTGTTGAGACCGCACACCTGGCGCGCATCACCGAGGCGGAAGCGGCGGCAAATGCTTTGGCCGCCTTCAAGGACGCGCAGCCTGTGGCTGTGGGGCCGCTGCCCGATTGATCGAACGCAGCGGTATACCCCTTGTGGGTATCGCTTTCCCGGCCTAGTTAGCATGAACCGCGCCTTGCAAGGGCACGGCTGATTGCCACTGGGCTTTGGAGAGTACCCCATGTCGGACACCGCGCCGTTGGCCCCTATGAAACCTTTGGAGGCCACCGATCACGGCAAGGCCGTCGATCCGGTTTGCGGAATGAGCGTTGTCGTGGATGGTGCAGCCCACACGAGCGACCATGACGGGACGCACTATGTGTTCTGCTCCGCAGGGTGCAAATCACGGTTTGACACGCGGCCCGCGCTATTTCTTGCTGGCGACAATGGCAAGGGGCGGGCGGCCTCCGGGGACGAGGGTGCGGTCTACACCTGCCCCATGCACCCCGAGGTGGAACAGGTGGGCCCTGGGACGTGCCCTATCTGCGGCATGGCGCTGGAACCCAAGGGCGTTGCCGTCAGCGAAGGACCGAGCGAAGAGTACGTGGATTTCCGCCGGCGCTTTGCGGTCGGGGCCATCTTCACGCTGCCTTTGTTCGTGTTTGCGATGACGCGGCACGTGGCGCCTGACGCCATCGGCTTCATCCCTGCTGCGTGGCGCGACTGGGTGGAGCTTGTCCTTGCAAGCCCTGTGGTCCTTTGGTGCGCGCTGCCGTTTTTTGCGCGGGGGTGGGCCTCGCTGCGCTCGCTCAACTTCAACATGTTCACGTTGATTGCCATCGGCGTCGGCCTGTCGTTTGCCTATTCGGTGGTGGCAACGGTGGCGCCGGGGATGTTCCCGGAGGCCTTCCGCGGAGCGGACGGCGACGTGGGTGTCTACTTCGAGGCGGCAGCGGTGATTGTCACGTTGGTGCTTCTGGGCCAACTCCTGGAGTTGAGGGCACGTGAGCGCACTGGCGGCGCCATCAAGGCGCTCCTCGACCTTGCCCCCAAAACCGCACGTCTTGTGGAGGGTGACGGCACGGAGCGTGACATCCCCCTCGACATGGTGATGGAGGGAGACCTCTTGCGCGTGCGCCCAGGTGAGCGGGTGCCTGTGGATGGAGCGGTGAGCGAGGGCGCCTCCTCCGTGGACGAATCCATGATGACCGGCGAGCCCATCCCCATTCGCAAGGCGCCTGGTGATGCCGTGGTGGGCGGATCGCTCAACCAGACCGGTGCGTTCGTGATGCGCGCTGAGAAGGTGGGTGCCGACACGATGCTCGCCAGGATCGTCACCATGGTGGCCGATGCCCAGCGTTCCCAAGCGCCCATCCAGAAGATGGTCGACAAGGTGGCGTCCTATTTCGTGCCGGGCGTTCTCCTGGTGGCTGTGCTTGCGTTCGTGGTGTGGTCCATTGCCGGGCCGCCCCCTGCGGTCGCCTTTGCGCTGGTGTCGGCGGTGAGCGTTCTCATCATCGCCTGTCCCTGTGCGCTGGGCCTTGCGACGCCCATGTCGATCATGGTGGGAATCGGCAGAGGCGCGCAGAACGGGATTCTCATCAAAAATGCCGACGCGCTGGAGCGGTTTGCCAAGGTGGACACTCTGGTGCTGGACAAGACCGGCACCTTGACCGAAGGCCGCCCCAGCCTCGTATCGGTGCGCACCCTTGGTGATGCTGGCGTCGATGAGGACACGCTCCTTGCCCTTGCCGCGGCCCTTGAAGCCCAGTCCGAACACCCCCTTGCCGAGGCGATCGTGACCGGCGCACGTGCAAAAGGCGTGGCCGCGCTTCAGGTGGAGGACTTTCGCTCCGTCACAGGCAAAGGGGTTGCCGGTGTCGTCGACGGGCGAAAGGTTGCCGTTGGGAACGGCGCCATGATGGCCTTGGAAGGGGCCGACCCGTCACCATTCGAGGCGCTGGCGCTTGAGGGGCGCGACAAGGGCCACACGGTGATGTTTGTGGCTGTTGACGGGCGCGCCAGCGGATTGATTGGCGTTGCCGATGCCATCAAACCCACCACGCGCGATGCTGTGGCAGCACTCAAGGACGAGGGCCTCACCGTCGTCATGCTGACGGGGGACAACGAGAAAACGGCCCGCGCGGTTGCGTCCACACTCGGCATCGATGAGGTGATTGCCGACGTTCTGCCTGAAGGAAAGCAGGACGCTGTGCGGGCGCTGCAAGGCAAAGGCGCCACCGTTGCCATGGCTGGCGACGGTGTGAACGACGCCCCCGCCCTTGCTGCCGCCGATGTGGGCGTTGCCATGGGAACGGGGGCGGACGTTGCCATTGAGAGCGCCGGCGTCACCCTTGTGCGGGGGGATTTGATGGCGCTGGTCAACGCGCGCAGGCTCTCCCACGCCACAACGCGCAACATTCGCCAGAACCTTTTCTTCGCGTTCGTCTACAACGGCGTGGGCGTTCCCATCGCCGCGGGTGTCCTCTACCCCGTGATGGGCCTTACCCTGAGCCCGATGATTGCAGCGCTCGCCATGAGCCTTTCCTCGGTCAGCGTCATCACCAATGCGTTGCGCTTGAGGGTGATGGCGCTTGGCTAACTTGCGCAAGACCGCGGCCTTGGCGCGACTTGTAAAGGGGCGGTGGCCGCTCATCTTTGGTGGGAGGAGCGCCCTTTAGCGATGGAGTGATACCGGCATGGACGGAAGAAATGTGGCCGACGGGTCCACGGCGCATCAGTCGCCGCGTCAGCCTGCGCATGCCACCGAAGAGGGCAAGAGCGCTCTCCTGAAACGCCTGTCGCGCCTTGAGGGACAAGTGCGCGGTGTCGCGCGTATGGTGGAGGACGAGCGCTACTGCGTCGATATTCTGACCCAGACCGCAGCCGTCCGCGCCGCCCTCAAGGCCGTCGAGCGGTTGATCTTGGAAAACCATGCGACCCACTGCATTGAAGAGGCCATTGCCAGCGGCAGCGTCGACGACCAGCGCGAGAAGTTTAAGGAGTTGATTGCCCTGTTGCAGAAGGGGCAGGGTTAGGCCTCGGACCGCACTCAGGACACGTGCGTTAGTCTTCGGGCCGCGCCCTCGCGCCGTTGGGGCTCAGACGGGAGTCTCTGAGCCAAACAAGATCGGCGTCAACCAAAAAAGCAGAGCATCTCGGGTTCTGGAAGACTCGTGGATGCTCTGGCCGGCCCCACCGAATTGCGGCGTTTCGGCAATTTGGTGTGAAGGGATGCGGACCTTTCCGACAGCTGACTTTCGCGGACGGCCGGTGTCCCACCTCACGACAGGACGGTGAGGGTTGGGATGCCTATGGAGCCGTGCGTTTAGCCGTATTGATGAGCGTCCAGAGGCGGGCGGGCGTGGCGGGCATGTCGACGCCGTCAATGCCCAGCGGGGCAAGGGCGTCTGCGACGGCGGCGAGCGCAGCCGGAAGGGCGCCCACCGTGCCGGCCTCGCCCGCGCCCTTGGCGCCGAGCGGGTTTTTGGCGGTGGGGTGAGCGTCGAAACGCGCTTTGATGGATGGTATGTCGTCGGCTCGGGGCATCGGGTAGTCCATGAACGAACCCGTCAAAGGCTGGCCCGTGCCCGGATCGTAGACCACCTGCTCGCCAATCACCTGGCCAAGGCCCTGAACCACGCCGCCGTGGATCTGCCCCTCCACAAGCATTGGATTGATGAGCGTGCCCACATCGCTCACCGTCACATACGACAGGACGGTGAGGGCGCCTGTGGCCTCGTCCACCTCCACCTCGCACACATGGGTGCCGCTGGGGAATGTGGGCCCTTTGTCGGCGGCAAACCGGATTTGTGCCGACAGCGTTTCTGCCGCCGCAACCGCCGCGACGTCCTGGAAGGAGAGGCTCCTGTTGGTCCCTTTGGCGATGTATCGGCCCTCGTCGAAGGTAATGGTTTCGGGCGCGGTCTCGAGCGCGGTCGCAGCCGTGTCCATGGCCTGCTCGATCACCCTTTGGCAGGCGATGAGTGTGGCCGAGCCGCCCAGTGCTGCGGTCCGCGAGCCGAAGGAGCCGACGCCGTAGGGGACGGCGGCAGTGTCTCCTGCCACGATGCGCACAGCTTCGGGGTCGAGGCCCAAAGCCTCGCAAACGATCTGCCGCAACACGGTCTCGTGGCCTTGGCCGTGGTTGATGCCGCCGATGAAAAGGGTGGCTGTGCCATCGGCCTCCACGTCAAGGCTGGCCCCTTCGTCGAGGGCACCTGCTGAGGCTTCAATGGCGTTGGCAAGGCCAAGACCACGCAGCTTGCCTTGCCGCGCCGCAGCCTCTCTCCTTCCAGGAAAACCCGCGACGTCGGCCACACGTTCGGCTTCGGCCATGGCGGCGGGGAAGTCGCCACTATCGTAGGTGTAGGAAAGGCCTGTCTTATAGGGGAGCGCGTCAGGCCCGATCATGTTGCGGCGGCGCAGGTCGAGCCTGTCGAAGCCGAACTGGCGGGAGGCAGCGTCAATGGCAAGCTCGATCATGGTCACGGCTTCAGGCCGCCCCGCCCCGCGATAGGGGGCAATGGGCACGGTGTTGGTGTGGACTGCCCGCACATGCGCCGAAATGAGCGGTGTGCGATACACCCCCGCAAGGCCACCGAGATTGCCGAAGGCCGGCATTGGACCGAACATTGACGTATAGGCGCCAAGGGAGGCGACGGATCGCACCCGCAGCGCCTCAAAGGTGCCGTTTTCGTCGAGCGCCAGTTCGGCCGACATCACCATATCGCGGCCCATATCGTCCGACAGTAGGGCGGCAGAGCGGGTGCCTGTCCACTTCACCGGCCGGCCGAGGGTTTTTGCAGCCCACAGGGCCAGCGCCATCTCGGGGAAGATGCCGGCACGAAGGCCGAAGGCGCCGCCCATGTCGGGCGTGATCAGGCGCACCTTGTGGGCCGGAACGCGCAAAACGTCTTCAGCGAGGAGCCTTGCCAGCGTGTGGGGGTTTTGGGTGCCGCAGGTGAGGGTATAGGTGCCGCTTTCCTCGTCGAATGCGCCAAGGGCGGTGCGCGGCTCCATGGGGCTCATGGCAAGACGGGTGAAGGGAACGCGCACGGTTGCCACATGGGCGGCTGCTGCCATGGCAGCGTCGACGGCGGCAGCATCGCCCACCGTCATTACGAAAGCGGTGTTGTCGGGCATGTGGGGCCAGACTGTGGGGGCACCAGGCTCGGCGGCGACCTCCACGTCGAGGACGAAAGCAGCTTCGTCGATCTCCACCATCACCGCCTCGGCGCCATCGCGTGCCGCCTCGGGGGTCTCGCCGATCACCATTGCGACCGGTTCGCCAACAAACCGCACGCGGTCTTTGGCAAGGGGGTGGCGGGGCGGCTCCTGGTAGCGTGTGCCGTCAGGCCGCATGAGAGGGACATTGCGGCAGGCAAGGCTGGGGATCGGGGCGAGGTCGTCACCGATATCCTCGCCAGTGTACGCGGCAACCACACCCTGGATCCCGTGGGCCGCCTCAAGATCGATGGTGTTGATGGCGCCGGCAGGCATTTCCGACAAGGCGAAGGCTGCGTAGAGTTGGCCGGGCACATTGATGTCGTCGCCAAAGCGGCCCTGGCCTGTGACGAAACGCTGATCCTCGACGCGGGGTGGCGAGGCCCCGATGCGGAACCCTTCTGGACGATGATGACGCATGGGTCTGGCGCTCTTCCGGTTCAGGCGGGGACAGTGGAAGTATAGGTTTTGCGCAGTTCCGCCCAGCGTCGGCCTGTCTCACGCCCGCCCTCCAGATGGCCCTCTGGCGCGATGGTGTAAGGCGGCCGCGGCGGGCCCGAGTGCACAAGGCCCGAGCCTTCAAGCCGCGCATGGGCGATGGGGACATTATAGTCCACGAAGTTTTCGATCTTGCCGCCTGGGAACATTGCCGACTGGGCCCAGGCCATCTTCTTTGCAATGTCATCAGCCTCATCGAACCTTTTGGCGGCGATGGTCTTTGCGAGGGCCACCAAGGGTTCGGGCCCATCGGCCGCATTGCCCGTCCAACAGGCGCGGGCGGTGGGATGGTCGCGGGCAAGGGCTGCCCATTGGGAATCCACGGGAAGGACGGCCATGCGCCCCGCGGTCGCCAACAGGTCGTCCACCAGGCTGGGGCCGCCGATATGTTTGGTGGCGACCACCTCCTCGATTTCGGCAAGGGCGGCGTAGGTGGCCGTGTCGATCTTCGCTTTGAAGGCGAACTGGTTATCGTAAACGATGATGGGGACACCGGGCAGCGCCTCGGCAACGTCTTTGTAGAAGCGCACGATGGAAGGGGCGTCCAGCGACATCCACATGGGTCGGCCGAGGAAGAGGCCATAGGCGCCCCTGTCCAGAACGCGGCGGGCAAGGGCGATGGTGTGGCGCGTATTGAGCGTGGTGACGCCTGCATAAAGGCGGCCGCGGCCGGCGAGCGCCTCGCACACGGTCTGGGTGAAAACCTCATGCTCATGGTCCAGGAGGCTCGCCCCTTCGCCGAAGCTGCCGCAGCTGATGAGATCCACGATGCCGGCTGATGCGATCATGTGGGTCATCTTTGCGGTGGCGTCCACATCGATGGACATTGTGCAGTCCCACCGGTCGGCGTCGGGCGTCGACGGGGTGGGCAAGATGCCGAACACACCCGCGATGTCCTTGGGGTCGAGGCTTCGTGCGGGGGCAGTCATCGCTGAAAAACCTCATGAAGGACGACGGGTAAGCGAAAGGATCGAGCCGGGGCGAAGGGCGGTCAAGTGCGCCCCGCCTGACAGTGGTCCCGTCACCTGCGCTTGACACAATTTGTCGCGCCGGCGGATAGTATCGATAATCCATGGAGTGGCCGTGCCGCGCACACGTTGTCTTTACAACCCTCTTTGCATCCCCACTGCAGCCTTTCAGAGCGCGCGAGGTCATGGACGCGGTGTGGACGTTGACGAGCGGGCAGGACCCCGGCAGGCACACCAATGACAGAAACGCTCAAAGAGCAATGCGCCACCAAGAAGCTGAAGGTGGGTCACTTCATCGTCGAGTTTGCCACCCCTGGCATCGGCCATATCGTGAAGAACGCCGGTTGCGACTTTGCCCTTTTCGATCTCGAGCATTCCGGCTTCAGCTTCGAGACCGCCAAGAGCGCGGTGCGCTATTTCGAGGCGGCGGGCTGCCCGACCATCGTGCGCGTCCCCTCAAAGGCCTACGACCACATTGCCCGCGGGCTCGACATCGGCGCTGAAGGCATCATGCTGCCGATGGTCAATGACGCGGAAGAGGCACGCCACATCCTCGACTGTGTGAAGTATGTGCCAGCGGGCAAGCGCGGCGTGGCGCTTGGGATTGCCCACGACGGCTACAGCCAGCCCACCAACGTTTTGCGAGGCTTGAAGGCTGCGAATGCGCGCACGACGCTGTTTGCGCAGATCGAGACCAAGGCCGGCGTGGAGAATGCGGAGGCCATCGCCTCGCTGGACGGTGTAGACTGTCTGTGGGTGGGCCATTTCGACTTGTCCTGTTCGCTCGGCATTCCCGGAAAGTTCGACCACCCCGACTTTGTGGCGGCCATCGAGACGGTGGTGAAGGCCTGCAAGAAGACCAAAACCGCCCTTGGCAGGCTTGTGCCTACGGTGGAGCAGGGGGGTGCGCTCTATAAGGAAGGGTTTGATTTCATTTGTTATTCCGGCGATGTGTGGCTCCTGGGAGCGGCACTGAAAGCCGGTGTCGACGACATTCGGGCCGCCGCCAAACCCGCCAGGAGGCGCACCCGCAAGACGGCCTGACGCTCCGCGAAGACGGGCGCAGGCAGGAGGAGACATGGAACGCTTTCGCGTCGCTTTGAGCGGCGATTTCGTCAAACCCTCGGGGGAGGCTGCCTTCCCCGATTTCGACCTCTCGCCCCTTTTGAACGACGAGGGGGTGGAGGTGATCTACGTGGACCCTGTGGATGGGGTCATGCCGGCGAAGGCGCTTGAAGGCTTCGACGCGCTGATCCTCCTCATCCCCCAGTTCAATGCGGCAAGCATTCCTGCCGACGGCCGGCTCGGCGTGGTGGCCCGTTTCGGCGTCGGCTACGACAATGTGGACCTTGAGGCTTGCACCAAGGCCGGCATTGCCGCCGTCATCACGCCGGATGGTGTGCGCCGGCCTGTGGCGGTCTCTGTCATAACCTTCGTCCTGGCGCTGTCCCAGAAGCTTTTGTTAAAAGACAAGATGGTGCGCGAGGGGCCTGCCGGCTGGCAAAGGCGGGCCGACCACATGGGCATGGGCCTTGTGGGCAAGACGCTGGGGTCGCTGGGTATCGGCAATATCGGGGCGGAGGTCTACCGTTTGGCGGCGCCCTTCGACATGGTGCACATTGCCCATGATCCCTTTGCGGACAAAGGGTTGGCCGACAGCCTCAACATTGAACTTGTGGATCTTGAGACGCTGTTTGTGCGCTCCGATTTCCTGTCGGTAAGTTGCCCTTTGAGCGATGAAACCCGTGGCATCGTCAATGCCGAGCGGCTCTCCCTCATGAAGCCCACCGCCTACGTCATCAACACCGCGCGCGGGCCGATCATCGACCAGGCGGCGCTGACGGAGGCCTTGCGCAAGGGCACCATCGCCGGCGCCGGGCTTGATGTATTCGAGGCCGAGCCGACAGCGGCGGACGACCCTTTGGTGGGCCTCGACAACGTCATCTTGAGCCCCCACGCCTTGTGCTGGACCGACCAGTGCTTTGCCGGCAACGGGGCGGCGGACGTGCGTGCTGTCTCGGCCTACAGGGCGGGCGAGACGCCTGTGGGCGTCGTCAACAAAGATGTTCTTGGCACTGACAGGTGGCGGGAAAGGCTTTCCACCATGGCGACCCGCACGGGCGCTTGAGGCGAGAGGAATGGCAACACGCCCCGGCAGTGTACTGGGGCGAACAGGGAGGACTTGATGACCCGAAAATCCTTTAGGCAGTGCTTGGCAGCCCTTGTGGCCGCCGCCGCGGTGGGGCTCGCCGGCCCCGCCTTGGCGCAAAGCGCTGCCGACCGTGCCGTGGAAGCGGCCAAGCAATACTCTGGCGAAACCTTGAACGTGACGTGGGAAGCGGGCCTTCAGGCGCTCGATCCCTTAAACTTCTCCGGTCCGCTCTGGGAAGAGCTGACGGGCGTGAAGATCAACGTCATCGAGGTGCCGATCTCAGAGCTCTTTACCAAGACGGTGGCCGAGCATCGCGCCGGCACAGGCGCCTATGACCTGTTAAATGTGGTGCCTGCGTGGATGCCTGACCTTGTGAACGCAGGCGTCCTCACCCCGCTGGACGAATACGTCGACAAGTACGGCTATCGCGAAGAGCTTCAGGACATTGCCCCCACCTATCGCGACAACCAGATGATGGTGAACGGCAAGATCTACGGCTTGCCGGATGATGGCGATGTGTTGGTCCTTTACTACCGCACCGACCTGTTCGGGGATGCCGACCACCAGGCCGCTTACAAGGAAAAGTATGGCGCTGACCTGGCCCCGCCGACCACGTGGGACGAATTCTACCAGATCTCCGAATACTTCAACGGTGTGGATGGGCTGAACGGGTCGGCGTTGATCCACGCCCCGGGCCTTGTCCACTACCTGTTCCTGCAGCGCTTCAGGACCGATGGCGGTAAGCTGTTCGACGGGGACATGGCGGCCCAGATCAACGGCGATGTGGGCGTCGGCGTCTTGGAAGATATGGTGCGCCAACTGGACAACATGCCCCAAGGGGCGGCTGGTTGGGGACCCATCGAGGTGCTGAACGGCTGGCTTGCCGGTGACCTGTCCATGATCATCTGGTGGCCGCCCCCCGGCCGTTGGTCTGCCGGTTACGGCGCCGACCAGGAGGCGCTGTCGTGGCTGCCCAAGTCCACCGTTGCGGGCAATGTGGGCTACGCCCTGCCGCCGGGCGGGCACCCTGAGCTTGCGGCGGGCTTTGCCCTTGCGGTGGCCGAAGGGAGCGAGAAGAAGGAGCTTGCCTACCTATTCGCCCAGTGGCTCAACTCGCGCGAAATCTCCCTCCAAAGGGTGATGCTGCCTTATGCGCTGCGGGACCCGTTCCGCACCTCTCACTTCGAGTCGGAGGAGTATAAGGGTCTGTGGCCGTCGGCGCCCGACTATCTGGCAGCCCTCCAGGAGGGGGCGGAGACGGGGCTTCTCGACATGTCCATCATCGACACCTTCGCTTACGAGGAGGCGCTGACGCGGGCCGTTGTCTCCGCCCTTGCCGGCGGCAATGCCCGCGACGCCTTGGACCAGGCGGCCGAGGAGTGGGACGAACTGACCGATGAAATCGGCGTTGACGATCAACGCGCCGCCTACGAGGACTGGGCCTCAAAGCCCGGCGCCTATCCTGATTGAGGCAGCCTTTGCCTCTTGAGCGCACAGCGGGCGTCGGGCCGGCCCTTTGAGCCAGCGCGATGTCCCCGGCGACAGCCGTGACGCCAGTATGGCGCCACGGCAGCCGTCTGCCTTGGCCCGCTTTGCCGACAAGCGGTTCAACTGGCTGTTGCTGTGGCCGTCGATCCTGTTGCTGTTGTTGGTGGGGCTGTTTCCTGTCCTTTACTCGCTGACCGTCAGCTTTCAGAAAATTAACCGGCGCGTCACCGACACGAGTTTTCAAGGCTTTGACAACTACGAACGCCTCCTCACCGATGACCGGTTTTGGGAGGCCGTTGCCAACACCGCCATCATTACCGCCGTCGCGCTGCCACTTCAGCTTCTGTTCGGGCTGATGCTGGCGCGGCTGTTCCTTGAAAAGTTCCCAGGCCGGCAGATCATGATTGCGTTGATCGTCGTGCCCTCGGTGATCGCGCCGTTTGTGGCGGGGGCCATGTGGCGCTTGATGTTCGACAACATTTTTGGGCCCATCAACGACTTCATCCGGGTGTTCGCCGGCCAAGACTTCACGTTGCTTTGGCTGATCAACGACAACCCGTTCATTGTCTATAGCGCCATCCTCATTGCCGAGGTGTGGCAGTGGACGCCGTTCATGTTCCTCATTTTGCTGGCGGCCTGGTCCAACGTCGACCGCTCCCAATTGGAGGCGGCGGAGATTGACGGGGCGTCTGGCTGGCGGGTGTTTTCAAAGATCGTTCTGCCTGCCATCCGCCCTGTGGTGTTCGTGGCGCTGATCATCCGCGGGCTCGACCTCGTGCGCCTGTTCGACATTGTCTACGCCATGACCCGCGGCGGGCCAGGCAACATGACGGAGACCTTGTCCATCTATGCGTACGTGAAGGGCTTCGAGCGCTTCGACATTTCCATGACCGCCGCGTTCGCCTTCATCGTCATCATCTCCTTGTCGCTGCTGGTGATGATCGTCCTGAAGCGAGTCGGGGTGACGGACACATGAGCGCCAACCCCCTCCTTCCCTCCCGAACCTCCACGACGGGGCGGATGGTCCTTGCGATGGTGGTGACGATCGCCTTCCTGTTTCCCGTCTATTGGCTGTTCATCATGGCCTTCAAGACGCCTGAGGAGGTGTTTGCGAGCCCGCCTGTGTGGATCCCTGCCACGCTGTCGTTTGAGAACTTTGCCGTCCTCTTCCGCGATGGCGATGTGCGGGCCATCATGAACAGTGCCATTGCCGCGGGGGTCAGCACCGCCCTTGCCATGTTCTTCGGCACCATTGCCGCCTACAGTTTGGCCCGGTTCAAGACGGGCGGCGATCACCTTGCCATCTGGATCATCTCCCACAGGATGATCCCGCCCATTGCCATCGTCTTTCCCCTGTTCCTGGCGTTCGCCACCTTGGGGCTGAACGACACGTACATTGGTCTCATCGGCCTTTATACGGCGTTCAACTTGCCGTACGTCATTTGGATGATGCGCGGCTACGTGGAAGACGTGCCGTTGGAGTTGGAAGAAAGCGCCCTGGTGGACGGGCTGAACCGTTGGGAGACGCTGCTTAAAGTGGTGTTCCCCATGCTGCGGTCGGGGTTGTTCGCCACAGCGATCTTCACGTTCATCTTTGCGTGGAACGAGTTTATCTTCGCGCTCATCTTGAGCCGCACGAACGTGGTGACGTTCCCTGTGCAGGTGTCCCACTATTTCGGGCCGCAGCAGATCTTGTGGGCAAAGATTGGCGCGATGTCGATGCTCGGCACGCTGCCGGTCTTCCTGGTGGTGGCGATGGCGCAAAAGTTCTTGGTGCGCGGCATGTCCATGGGGGCGGTGAAGGGATGAGGGCATGAGCGACCTTGCGATCGAGGCCGTCCACAAAAGCTATGACGACGTCAAGGCGGTGAACGGGGTCAGCCTGTCGATCCCTGAGGGAGAGTTTGCCGTCCTGGTCGGCCCGTCAGGCTGCGGCAAGTCCACCTTGTTGCGGATGATTGCCGGCCTTGAGGCCATCGACGAGGGCACCATTGCCATCGGCGGGGTGACGGTGAACACCCTTCGCCCGCGTGATCGCAACGTCGCGATGGTGTTCCAGAACTACGCCCTTTACCCATACCTGACGGTGTTTGAGAACATCGCCTTCCCCTTGCGCGCCCGCAAAGTGGCCGAACGGGAGATCGGCGCGCGTGTGCAAGACGCTGCCGACCTCCTGGGCCTTGGCGACCTGACGGCGCGCTACCCCCGCCAGCTTTCGGGCGGGCAGCGGCAAAGGGTGGCCATCGGCAGGGCCATCGTGCGCGATGCCGGGCTGTTCCTGTTCGACGAGCCGCTGTCGAACCTTGACGCGCAACTGCGTGATGAAATGCGCATCGAGCTAAAGCGCCTGCACCAGCGCCTTGGCAAGACCTTCGTCTACGTCACCCACGATCAGATCGAGGCGATGACCTTGGCCGACAGGATCGTTCTTCTGCGCGGCGGTGTGATCGAGCAGGAAGGCACGCCTTTAGACCTCTTCGAGCGGCCGCGCACGCGTTTCGTGGCAGGCTTCTTGGGCTCGCCCGCCATGAACTTCCTGCCTGCCACTGTCGCCGTTGATGGGCAAAGCGTTGCCGTCAAGGTGGGCGGGGTGGTGCTTGAATTGCCGCCCGAGCGGGCTGCGGTGCTGGCGCCGAAGCTGAGCGATGGCGCTGAGGCTATTCTTGGCGTGCGGCCTGAGCACATTGCCCGTGAGGCTGGGCCCGCCGCCCTTACCGTCACCGTCGATCTGGTGCAGCCCACCGGAACGCGCGTTTACATCCAATTCCGCATTGGTGAGACGGAGGTGACGGCCGAGTTGCCGGCCCACACCGTGGAGCGCCCGGGCGCGACCATCACCGTTTTTGTGGACATGGGCCGCACCGTGTTGATCGACCCGGCCACGGGCCTTGTCCTGTAGGCGGGTGGCAAACTGCACAAGGACTGTGAGAGCGCCATGACCGATACACCGTCCAAAGCGATCCTTCTGACAGGCACAGAGGAGCCACCTGCCGAGGCCACAACCCTGAGCGCTGGCCCTGTATCGGCCGTCTTCGAGGATGGGGCGCTGCGCACCATTGCCATCGGCGGTGTGGAGGCGATCCGCGCCATCGCCTTTGTGGTGCGCGATGCCAACTGGGGCACTTACGCACCCAGCATCGAAAACTTGATGATTGAGGAGGAGCCTGGCCGGTTCGCCATCACGTATGCGGCGCGTTGTGGCGATCGGACGCAAAGCCTCTCCTACGCGGTTTCAATCACGGGCCGCCCGGATGGCGTGTCGTTCAAGGTGACGGGCACGCCGGGCGGGGATTTCCGGACCAACAGGACAGGCTTTGCCGTTCTCCACCCTGTGGAGGGAGTGGCGGGCGCCCCTGCCACCGTGCGCCACACCGATGGGTCGGAAGAGAAGGCTACCTTTCCTGACACCATCATGCCCTCGCAGCCCTTCTTCGACATGGCAGCGGTGACCCATGAGGTGGCGCCAGGCGTGTCGGTCACGGCAACGCTTGAGGGCGATGCCTATGAGATGGAGGACCAGCGCAACTGGACCGACGCCTCCTTCAAGACCTACATCCGCCCCCTGTCGCGCCCTTTCCCCTACACCTTGCCGGGTGGCGAGCGGTTCGAGCAGCGCGTGTCGCTCGCTTTTCACGGCACACCGCCCACCGGAGCGGGGGTTGATGCCGCGGTGACCGTCACCGTTGGCGATGTGGCCGGCACGATGCCTGACCTTGGCCTTGCCGTTACGAGCGCGCTTGCCGAGGCAGCGTTGCCGGTGGCGGACACCCTCAAAAGGGCCAACGTGCGCACTTTGGTGGCGACCTATGACCCGCGCGTGGGCGACGACGCGGCGGGACTAGGCAGGTTGGTTGCGTTGGCGACGGCGATTGGCGCATCGCTCACCCTTGAGGCAATTTTACCCCTTGTCGACGCCGATGGCGCGCCGACCGATGACCCGGCAGTGCTTGCTGAAGACGTGGCAGCGCTCGCCAAGGTGGTGCGGGAGGGCGGGGTGGAATTGGACGCCATCGTGCCTTTGCCGGCGTGCTATCTGCGCTCCTACCAGCCGAGCGGGCCATGGCCCAAAGCGCCTGATCTCACAAAGGTCTACGAGGCAGTCCGTGAGGCTTTCCCTGGTGTCGCGATCGTCGGCGGCATGCACAGCTACTTCACCGAGTTGAACCGCAAATGGCCGCCCTTAGGGGCCATCGACGCCATCACCCATTCCACCACCGCCGTCGTCCACGCCGCCGATGATGTGTCGGTGATGGAAACGTTGGAGGCGCTGCCATCGGTGTTTTCGTCGGTACGGGCAAAGGTCGGGGAGATGCCTTACCGCGTCGGCCCCAGCGGCATCGCGATGCGCTTCAACCCCTACGGTGCGGGAACGCTCCCCAACCCCGATGGCAAACGCCTGGCAATGGCCGAGGCTGATCCGCGCCAGTTCGCCCTATTCAACGCGGCCTGGACGCTGGGGTACCTGGCGAGGGCGGCCGCCGGTGGGGTGGATGGCGTGTGCCTGCACGGCCCCGTCGGCCCTTTCGGTTTGGTGCATGCGAAAGGGTCCGGCGCGCCAAACTGGTTCGACAGTGTGGGTGCCATGGTCTACCCGGCCTATGCCATTGTGGCGGGGCTGGCGGGCCTGTCCGGTACGCCGGTGCGGGCCGTGACCTCCTCAGCGCCTGGCACCGTGCTTGGCCTTGCTGTTGAGGGGAAGGACGGACAGGTCCTGTGGCTCGCCAACCTCACGGCGAAGGACCAGTGGGTGAAGGTGAAGGGTATTGAAGGGACGAAGGCCGTCGTTCTGGACGAGGACAGTGTGGTCAGCGCGTGCATCGATCCTTTCGCGTGGGTGTCTGAAACCATGCCCCTTTCGCCCGGGCCTGTCTCGCTGAAACCCTACGCGGTGATGCGCGTCAGCGGCTGACCGGGCCACCGAGATTGTAGATGGTCTCCACCAGGCGAAGGACGGCAAGGTGCGCCTGTGGCGAGGTGGCAAAGGGTGCGCCGCTCTTCATCCGGTCCGCAAAGTGGGCAAGGGCATTGGTGTAGGAGGCTTGGTAGTCCGCCTCCAGATCAACATCGATGCTGATAGGGTCGGCGCCTTCGCAGGTGAGGCTCTTACCATCGAGGTGAATGGCGCCGTCCTCCCCCAACACTTTCAGCTTGTCTGACGGACGCGGTGGGGCGCCATGGGCGGCCATTGAGGCAAAAACCGTTCCGGCTATCGCCGTCGTCTTGAGGGAGAGGGTGGCGGTATCCTCTCCCTCCACCAGGGGTGAGGCACGGCTGAGCGTTGCGCTTGTCACCTCAAGCGGGCCGAAAAGGGCCGTGAGGGTGTCAAGGTGGTGGACCAGAAGTTCAAGCACAATGAGCCGTTCCATCCGCCCAAGAAAGGGTTGTCGCACAAGGCCTGGGGCTGTGCCATCGGCGCGGGGGAGGAGGGAGGCGCTCAATGTTTCCAGATGGAAGGCGATGGGCCTGCCGATCCGCCCCCCTTCCAGCCACGCGGTGATGGTGCGGTAGTGGGGGCGAAAGCGCCAGTTCTCGTGCACCATGAGCCGTACGCCTTTGGCGGAGGCGATGGCGGCGACCGCCTCGGCCTCATTAAAGGTCGGCGCAAGGGGTTTTTGGCACAAAATCGCAACGCCGTGGTCGGCGGCAATCTCCACCAGGGCGGCGTGAGTCTCCATGGGGGCGGCGATGTCGATGGCGTCGGGCCGCTCGTGTGTGAGCATGGCGTCCACGCTGTCGTAGATGGCGGGGATGGCGTGTTCACCGGCGCGCTCTTCAGCCTTGGCGCGGTCGGGATCGGCAATGGCCACCACCGTCGCCCCGTCGATGGCCCTCCACCCAACGAGATGGTGGTGGCTGACCATGCCAGCCCCTGCCAGCCCAACGCGCATCTCAGCCACCAGCATTGTCCGTGGCAGGCCAACCAAACAGCCTGCGCGGTGTATGGCACAAGATGGCGTCGCGGTCAGATGGGTGATCCACCCAGCGGGAAAGATTGGCGAGGGTGTCGGCATAGCTGGGGCGGCGATGGGCAGAGACGCCGATGAACGGCCAGTCGGACCCCCACACGAGCCGATCCGGCCCGAACGCCTCGACAATGCGCTCAGCGAAGGGGCGCACATCCTCGTGGGGCGCTGCCTCCTGCGACAGGCGAAAGGCGCCGGAGAGCTTCACCACCACCTGAGAGACGTGTGCCAATTGGAGGACGTTCCTGAAGGCTGCGGAGCCGGCGCCTTCAGCCACATCGGGGTAGCCCATATGGTCCAGCACCAGTGTGAGGCCGGCATCAAGGATCGGCGGGGCGAGGCGCGCTATGGCGCTTGCGGGGCACTGCAACTCCACCAGGAGGCCGTGGTCGGCAAGCCGCGGCAAAAAGGGTGCGGCGGCCCGCACACCGTTCTCTCCTGCATTGACGGCATTGAAGCGCACGCCGACCGCACCGGCTTTGGCCAGCGCAGACAATTCGGTATCGGTGGCGGAGGCATCGACACTGACAACAGCGCGCGGGAAGTGCGGGCCGAGAGCGGCAAGGATCGAGCGATTGTCGGTCCCATAGCCGCTGGCGGCGACGAGGAGGGCGCCGGCAATGCCATGGGCTGAGAGCGTTGCGGCAAGCTCTTCAGCCGTTCCAGTTTCGTGGGACTTTGGCTGGTAGCCGGCCCCTGGCTGGAAAGGGTAGCGGGCAGGGTCGATGATGTGGACGTGACAATCGATGGGTCCGCCGCCCGGCGCACCTGTCAAAGGTGGATCTCGTTCTCGATGGGCTCGCCTTTGAAGAACCGGTGAAGGTTGGCGAAGACGGCGTCCATCTTGGTGGCGAACGCGTCCAGCGTGCCGGCGCTTATGTGGGGGGTGAGCACGGTGTTGTGCATTGCCATCAAGGGCGAAGACGGGTCAGGCGGCTCGTTCTCGAACACATCGAGCCCCGCGCCCGCAATCTGCCCTTTCGCCAGAGCCTCAGCGAGCGCGGTCTCATCGACCACAGGGCCGCGCGCGGTGTTGATGAGGATCGCGGTGGGCTTCATCAATGCCAGCTTGTCCTGATTGATGAGATGGCGTGTCGCAGGCGTTGAGGGGATGTGAAGGGTCAAAACGTCGGCCGAACCAATCACCTCGGCGAGGGGGGCGGCGGTGAGGCCGAGTCGCTTCTCCTCGCCGGCGGGAAGGGTGACTGCGGGATCGTGGTAAAGGCCCTCGGTATCGAAGGCGCGGAACCGTCGCGCCGCCTCCTGGCCGATCCGCCCCATGCCGATATAGCCGATGGTCTTGCCGGCAAGTTCGCGCGATTGGGGCCGCAGCGCATTCACATGAAAGCGCCCTTGACGCAGTTCGGCGTCTGCGAACGGCAAGCGCCTTAGGACCGCAAGCGCCAGGAGCACGGTGTGCTCGGCCACCCCCGTCGTCGTGCCCGTGGGGGTGATGGCCAGGCGCGCGCCACGCCTGCCGAGGGCATCAAGATCGATGGTGTCCTGGTAGCCAACGCCCTGGTGATGGACGAAGCGCAAGCCCGCCGCACGTTCAATCATCGGTCCTGTGAGAGGGTAGGCAGCAACGATCACCGCGTCGGCCCGGCCGATGAGGGAGAGGCGCTCGCTGTCGCAATCCTGTGTCAGCGTCATCAGGTCCAGCTGCGGTTCGGCCCTTTGCCGCATCACCTCATAGAGCGCGTCGGGCCCGTGGCTGAGGTAGAGCACCTTTGGCCTGTGGGCGGAAGGGACGGCCGCCTCGCTCATTCCTGCACGAACTCCACGTCCTCTCCCTCAAGGACGCCGTCGAGCCAAGCAGGGTAACGGGTGCCTGATGCGACCACCTTTTCCATGTCCGCCTCTTTGGCAAGGACGGCGGCAAGGGCTGTCTTGGCGGCCTCGGCGCGGACCTGCGGCACCACCACGACGCCGTCCTTGTCGCCCACCACAATGTCGCCTGGCGCAACGCTGACCCTTCCGAGCGCGATCTCAAGGCCGATGGAGCCGGGGCCGTTCTTGAATGGTGAGTTGGGGGTAAGGCCGCGGGCAAAGACGGGAATGCCAACGGCCCCGATACCGTCAATGTCGCGCACCAGGCCGTCCGTCACCACCGCGACAATGCCGGCGTTCTTTGCCATACCGATGGCAATGTCGCCCATGATCGCGGCCTCGTCATCGCCCGCGCTTGCCACCACAAGCACATCGCCTGGCTTGGCGAACTTCAAGGCTGCGTAAGGGGCCAGATTGTCCCGCGGCACGGTCCACACGGTGAGGGCCGTGCCGACGAACCGGGTCGCCTTCGTCAACGGGCGGATGGTGTGGTCAAGGGCGCCGTACCGGCCCATGGCATCTGCGACCGGGCCTGTGGGGGCGGTGCGGAAAGCCTCCACGGCCGCGGCGGGGGGGCGCGGGAAGTTGGCGCGAATGGTGAGTTTGGCTTGGCTCAAGGGGCGCCGTCCTTACGTCGGTGTGGGAAGGGAAAGAAGGGCAGCGCCCGTCTTGAGGGAGAAGTAGCGGACCGCCGACACGTCGACGACCACCGACAGTGTGTCACCCGAGCGGGCCGGCGTGTCACGGCCAAAGCGGGCCATCACCTCTTTGCTTTGCCCTTCCATAGACAGGAGTGTGAGGGTGTCGGCCCCAAGGGGTTCCACAGCCGTGACACGGGCGGCGATCTCCGCCGTCTGGGTGAGGCGGGCGATATCGTCAGGTTCGTACAAGTCTTCCGGGCGGATGCCCACAATGACCCTGTCGCCGTCGACCCTGCAGCCCGGCGGCAGTGGCAATGGTGTGCCGCCCACCTGGGCCACAAGGCCGTTCGGCCCTTGTGCCACGGGCACTTCCAGGAGGTTCATGCCGGGGCTGCCGAGGAACCCCGCGACAAAGGTGTCGGCGGGGTAGCGGTAGACGTCCATCGGCGCGCCCACCTGGGCGATGCGCCCGCCATTCATGATGCAGATGCGCGAGCCCATGGTCATCGCCTCCACCTGATCGTGGGTGACGTAGATCATGGTGGTGCCAAGTCTTGCGTGTTGCTTGATGAGTTCGCCGCGGGTGGAGACGCGCAGCGACGCATCAAGGTTCGACAGCGGTTCGTCCAGCAAAAACACCTTTGGGTCGCGCACGATGGCGCGGCCAAGGGCCACCCGCTGGCGCTGCCCGCCTGATAGGGCAAAGGGCTTGCGGTCAAGGTAGGGGGTCAGCGCGAGGGTTTCGGCCGTATCGGCGACGCGCGTGTCGATGAGGGAGCGGGCAACGCCGCGCCGCTTCAGCCCGAAGGCCATGTTTTGCCGCACGCTCATGTGGGGGTAGAGCGCGTAGGACTGGAACACCATCGCAATGTCCCTGTCCTTGGCGGGGACGGCGTTCATGACCGCCCCGTCGATGGACAGGGTTCCCTCCGTGATGGACTCCAGCCCCGCAATCATCCGCAAGGTGGTGGACTTGCCGCAGCCCGATGGCCCAAGGAGCACCATGAACTCCTTGTCGGCAATGGTGAGCGACACGCGGTCCACGGCCGCTTCGCTGGAGCCGGGATAGCGCTTGACGAGAGTGTTGAGGTCAACGACGGCCACAATGCGCCCCTTTACTTCACAGCGCCGGCGGTCATGCCCTGGATCAGCTTTTCGGAGAACAGGGCATAGACGATGATGATGGGGACGACGGCAATCATCATGCCGGTGGCAATCATGCCGATGTCTTCCAGGCGGTCACCAAGAAACTTCTGGATCCCAAGCGGCAGGGTTCGCTTGTCGTCATCGGTGATGAGCACCACGGCATACAAGAATTCGTTCCAGATGTGGATGGTGTTGAGGATCATGGTGGTGATGATCGCCGGCAGGCCCACAGGCACGGTAATACGCCAGAAAATCTCAAAGTCGGAGTAGCCGTCGAGGCGCGCGGCATCGAACAGGTCTTGCGGCAGGCGGGCGAAGAAGTCTTCCAGCAAGAACACCGTCAACGGCAGCTGGATGGAGACATAAACGAGGATGAGACCGGTCAGCGAATTGAACAGGCCATAGTCCACCAAGACCTGGAAGAGAGCGATGATGGTGATCTGCGGGGGAAAGATGATGGTGGTGAAGATGAGGAAGAACATCAGCCGGTTGCCGCGAAACCGGTAGCGGGCCAGGCAATGGGCGGCCATGGCGCCGATGACGCTGACCAGGAGTACGGAGACCACCACCACGATGGTGGAGTTCCAGAAGTAGGTGGCGTAGTTGGACGACAGCCACGCTTCGGCGTACTTCGACCAGTGGAAGGTTTCCGGCCACGCGTAGGGATCTTGGGAAATCTCCGGCGTGGTGCGCACACTCATCATTGCCGTCCAGGCGAAGGGGCCTGCGGCATAGACGGTGTAGATGCTGAGCCCGATCAGCAGGAAGATTTGCGAGACGCGGGCACGCGACAAGATCACGTCAGTATTCCAATTTGTCGCGTTGGCGGAACAACAGTTTCAGCGCCAAGACGAAGGCGAGGACGACGACGAACCACACCACGGCAATGGCCGAGGGGTAGCCAAGATCGAAGGTGCTCCAGTTGAAGGCGCGCTTGTAGACGTAGGTGGAGACGGTCTCGGTGGACCACAGCGGGCCGCCCTGGGTCATGATCCACACAAGATCGAAGACTTTCATCTTGCCGATCAGCGACAAAATCAGAAGATTGACAAGCGTCGGGCGGATCATCGGGATCATCACGAACCAGAACCGCTTCAGCCAGTTGCAGTTGTCGAGCTCGCTCGCCTCCAAGACTTCGCGCGGCAGGGCGGAGAGGGCGGCCAAACACACCACCATGTTGAAGCCCGCCCACTTCCAGGTGTGGGTGAAAATGACGGCCCAGAGCGCCGTGTCCGGATCGCCGATCCAGGCATGCTGCCAGCCCGACAAGCCGAGGGCGCGCAGCGCTGCGTTCAAGATCCCCCAGTCATAGTTGTAGATCCACATCCAGATGATACCGACCACCACGTAGGAGATCAAAACCGGGGTGAACCACGCGACCCGAAAGAAACGGGCGAACGGCACCCGCGAGTAAAGCGCATAGGCGAGGATGAGGCCGACACCCACATCCAGGAACGGCGAGACGCCGGCCCAGATCATGGTGTTGGTGACGGCTTTGACGAACAGCGCATCGCTGGTGAACAGCGTGACGAAGTTGTCGAGCCCCACAAACACATCCTCACCGCGCGGCTTGATGATGTGGACGGCATTATAGAAGGTGCGGAACACAGGGTAGGCGGTAAACGCCAAGTAGACGAGCAGCGCAGGCGTCAGGAACAGCATGATCGTGCCCCACGACGTGCCGTCGTTGCGGGCCGACAGCCAGGTCATGAAACGGCCCGGTTCCTTGATGGGCCTTTCGGCTGCTGTGTGGGGCGCGCTGGTCATGGCCGTGGCGTCAGGGACTGGCGTCAAAGGCGTGGTGGGTGGGCCGGAGCGGGGAGTCTGGGGGCGCCGCTCCGGCCTTGGACCCTTAGCCGTTGAAGCAGGCCTGGTCCATCATGGTGGTGGCCTGATCCACGTCGATCTGGCCGGCGGGGAAGGCCGCGTTCATCACCTGTTTGAAGGTTTCCGCACACTGGCCCTTCTTGTGGTGCAGCGGAATGCCCACGAAGAACTCCGCGTCAGCATTCACCGCCTCGAGTTCAGTAAAGTAGGGCTTGTAGGTGCCTTCAATCTTGCTGGCGTCAGATTTTACGCCCGTCTGCACAAGAATGGTGGAGAGCCATTCGGTCCCCATGTCTTCGGTCGCCATGGCGTTGAGGACGCCCGCGGCCATCTCCGCATTGGGCGAGTCGGCATTGACGCAGAAGGAGCCACCGATGGCGCTGGTCTTGCACTCCGGGCAGGCCGCATCGTCAGGCACGGGCATTTTCATGATCCCAAGGGGAAAGTCCTCCGGCTGACCGCCTTTGTCGGGCGGGTTGAAGGCGCGGCTCGTATACCAGCTTCCCATGGGAAACATCAGACCGCCCGGCTGGGTGTGGAAGTAATAATGGGACTCGCCGAGCTTCAGCGTCGAAAAGCTTTTGGGGTAGGCGCCAGCATCCACGAGATCTTTCACGTATTGGAACACGGCCGTCACGCGCGGATCTTTGTAGGAGAGGCCGCCGTTCATCAGCTTGCCGTAATCGTCCTGACCGAGCTTCTTGAGCAGCATCTCATGCAGGAAGTAAGCACCGGGATAGGGTCTGTCACCCACACCTTGGACGATGGGGGTGACGCCGGCGTCCGCGGCGGTCTTCACAAGGTCGGAGAAGCCGGCAGCGTCATGTTGTTTGCCGGCGGGCATCTCGACACCAAGGTCGGCCATCTTGTCGGTGTTGTAGTAAAACTCTACCGTGAACGCTTCCAGCGGCAGCGCGTAGGTCTTGCCGTCGAACGTCCAAGATTTGCGCGCCCAAGGCTCAACGTTGTCCCAATTGATGTGGTCGTCGAGGGCAAGGAGGAAGCCGTTGTCGATGTATTCGGTCTGGTTCGGCTCGCAATAGAAAATGTCGGGCCCCTGGCCGGCCTGTAGCGAGGCTTTCAGCGCGGCATAGAGGGGGTTCTTCTGATACCAGGAGATTTTGACGTCCACGCCGGGGTTGGCGTCCATGAAGTTCTGGGCCGCTTTCTCCACGAAGGCGACTTTGGAATCGTGGTCGGCCCAATGGCTCCAAAGCGTGATCTCTTCAGCGCCGGCGGGGGCGGCCGCGGCGCATGCGGCGGCCACGGCGGCTGCCGAAAGGGCGCGGGTGAAGCGTTTCGACATAGGCGTTTCTCCCTGATGAGCCGGCCTTTGTGGCTGGCCTTGAGGGGAGCCTAGGGTGCGCGTCCATCAAGCGTCAATAGAATTATTGATAATTTAGGGGAAGGTCTCCCCACCCAAGGGCCGTGCCCCATGCCGTGCCACAAATGCTGCAATCCAAGGCGCGACGGTGTCTGCGGCTTCGATCAAGAGCAAAGGGCCGGCCTCAGGCAACAGGCGCAGCGTGCTGTTGGGGAGCTTTGCATGGATCGCCTCGGCCATCTGCGGGGAGGGGCCCGCATGCCACCGGTTCTGCCCTGCCGCCACGATCAGCGTGGGGCACGCGATGGCGCAAAGGGCAGCGTCATCCACATGGTCGCGGCGCATGGCTGCCATCCAGTCCATCGCCTCGTCAATGTCGAAGCCGATGAATGGGTCGCCCGCCACACGGGCCGCCACAAGCCGGTCCACAGCGTCCATGTTCGCCTCCAGATACTTGTCGCTAAGCCCTGAGGTAAACCAGTAGCGGGCATAAAGTTCAGCATCGCCCGTTGCGAGAATGGCCCTGATGAAGGCGAGACCATCATCGATCCGCCGCCTCTCGCCGGCATCGCGAAACGGCGTCACCAGAGATAGGGAGGCAAGGGCGTGGGCGTGGTGGACGGCCACCTGAAGCGCGATCTGGCTGCCCCCTGTCCACCCCACCAGGTGAACAGGGCCGGTGCCGAGGGAGCCCGTCACCGCCACCAGTGTGTCCGCATAGGCTTTCAGGACCGCTGTGGGCGTGTGGGCTGTGGCGGAGGGGCGCTTCAGGTCAACGGCGACCAGTTGGTGGTCGGCCCCAAGACGGTTCCACAACGGGTCCCACACTCCCCCGTCGCGGGCGGCAAGGCGGGTCAGGACGAGGGTGGGTGCGCCAGGGTTTTCGTGAAGATGGACGGTGTGACCCTCGATGATGGTTTTCATGGCCTCGTCTTGCGTGCTTTGTTGGGGCGCCGGCGGAATGGCCGGGCTGACTATCGACAATTCTATTGATAATCTATCTCCATGGGAAAGCCTCAGCCCTCCACCGCCAGCCGGGCACAGCCCGCCCGCTCCGACCGCGCCAATGGCGGGGAGAGGGCGGCGAGCGTGTCGGGTGCCGTCGACACCTTGGTGCGCGCCCTTGAGGAGGACATCATCTTCGGCCAGCTCAAACCTCGCGAGCGGCTTGTGGAAGACGTTTTGATGGAGCGCTCGGGCGCCAAACGTCACGTGGTCCGCCAGGCTCTTGCCGAGCTTGAACGCCAAGGCATTGTGGTGCGTGAGCGCAACAAAGGCTGCGCCGTACGGGACTTTGCCACCGAAGAGGTGGAGGCACTTTACGACATGCGCGCCCTCCTCCAGCGCCATGCCGCCGAACTGATCCCCCTTCCCGCCGCGGCCGAACTTGTGGCCGATCTCACCGCCATCCACGAGGCTCACGCTGCCGCTGTGGAGGCGGGGGATCTTCGCGCCGTCTATCGCCTCAACAACGACTTTCACGACACCTTCTTTGCTGCTTGTGGCAACCCTTACCTTGTCAAGGCCATTGCCGATCATGCGTGGATCGCCCACGCCATCCGCTCCTACCGCATTGGCGATCCCACCCTTTTGGCCCAAGCACGCGACGAGCACGGCCAGATGATCTCAGCCCTCACCCGGGGCGACAGGAAACAGCTTGTCGCCCTTTGCGTCGACCACATCACCCCGTCGAAGGAGGCGTACTTGCGCACCAAGCGTTTCGTAGAACCCAAGCGCGGGACAGGCCGTTGAGCGAAGACGTGCCCAAAGGGCTTGCCACGGGCCTGACCAACTACGGCGACAAGGACTTTTCGCTTTACTTGCGTCGTTCCTTCGCCCAGTCCATGGGTTACTCACGCCAGATGTTGTCGCGCCCCGTGGTGGGGATTGCCTACACCGCGTCGGCTCTCAACAACTGCCATAGGGCATTTCCTGAACTGCTGGACGCGGTCAAGCGCGGTGTTTTGGCTGCCGGCGGGCTCCCCATGGAGTTTCCCACCATCTCCTTGGGGGAGGTGTTTTTGAGCCCTACGAGCCTGAAATTTCGCAATTTGATGGCGATGGATACCGAGGAGATGATCCGCGCCCAGCCCGTGGACTGCGTGGTCTTGATGGGCGGCTGCGACAAGACGGTGCCTGCCCAACTCATGGGCGCGCTCTCCGCCGACAAACCCGCCATCCAGCTTGTGGCAGGGCCGATGATGACCTCCCGCCACGAGGGCGAGCGGCTCGGCGCCTGCACCGACTGCCGGCGCTTCTGGGCCAAGTATCGCGCCGGCGAGGTGGATGGGGAGACCATCGCAGTGGTGGAGAGCCGACTTGCCACCACCGCCGGCACCTGTGCGGTGATGGGGACAGCGTCCACTATGGCCGCCATTGCCGAGGCGCTTGGGATGATGTTGCCGGGAACGGCCGCAATTCCCGCTGTCCACGCCGACCGCTTGCGCGCTGGCGAAGCAACAGGCGTGGCCGCAGTACGGCTGATAGAGCGGCCCATTCGCCCATCCGAGATTGTGACAGAGCAGGCGGTAGACAACGCCCTTCGCGTCCTCCTCGCGCTGGGCGGGTCCACCAACGCGGTCCTTCATTTGATTGCCATTGCCGGGCGTTGCGGGATCAAGATCCCCCTTCAAAGGCTGAACGCGTTGGCCGATACAACCCCTGTCCTCGTCAGCCTCAAACCGGTCGGCAACCACTACATGGAGGACTTCTTCCACGCCGGCGGTCTCGGCACAGTCCTGCGTGAACTGCGGCCCCTCCTCAATCTTGAATGCCTGACCGTCACAGGCGAAACGTTGGGCGAGCGCCTCGATGCCCCCGCCGAGCTTCCAGGCAGCGGTATCGCCGAGCGCACCGTCATTGCCGCTGCCGATGCTCCTTTCGAGCCCGAAGGCGGTCTTGTGGCGCTGTTCGGCTCACTCGCCCCACGCGGCGCGATCCTCAAGCGCTCCGCTGCCGACAGGTCCCTGTTTGAGAGCGAGGGGCGCGCGGTGGTCTTTTCAGACCTTGCCGACCTTGCCGCCCGCATCGACGACCCCGACCTTGATGTGGAGGCTGACGACGTCCTGGTCTTGCAGAACGCAGGGCCCTTAAGCCCCGCCGCCATGCCCGAGGCGGGCTATCTCCCGATCCCCAAAAAACTTGCCGCCAAGGGGGTCAAGGACATGGTGCGCATTTCCGACGCCAGGATGAGCGGGACGGCCTTCGGCACCATCGTCCTCCACGTTGCGCCCGAGGCGGCCGCAGGCGGACCCCTGGCGCTCGTGGAAAACGGTGACCGCATCCGCCTCAGCGTCTCGGCCAAAACCATCGATCTTCTGGTCAGCGACGAAGACCTTGCAGCGCGCCGTGACGCGCTTGTCGCCACGCCCGAAGTCCCCGCCCGCGGGTATGGAAAGCTTTATGCCGAGCATGTGCTTCAGGCGGACGAAGGATGCGACTTCGACTTCTTGCGAGGGCCGCCGAGCGCGCGCTGATGGGTGGTTGGGGGCCGTGTTGTGGGTTTGTGCCGCTCTCTTTGAGGCTATTGCGGCTTCAAGGTCGCCCAGGTGCGCAAGGCGGTGGCGAGGATGATCTTGTCGGTGCCGATGATGAAGGCGTTGACGCCGCGCTCTTGCCAGACCGCCATGTCGGCGCGGCACTCGTCTATGGAAGGGGCGAAGAGGGGGAGGATGACCCGACATTCGGCTGCGATGGCGCGTTTGGTCATGGAGGCGACCGCGTCCTGCACGGCAGGGGCGCGCCAGTCACCCTTCAAACCCATGGAGACGGCAAGGTCGAACGGGCCCATCATGATGGCGGTCAGGCCTGGGACGGTGAGGATGTGGTCGAAGGCATCATACCCTGCCGTGCCTTCGACCAGAGCGACGACGGCTGTGGCGTCTTTCTGGGCAGCCTCATAGGCGGGCCAGTCGAGGGCATGGTGGTCGCAGGCGCGTACGCACGGGCAAGCGCCCCGGGTGCCCTCCGGCGCAAATCGTGTGGCGGCAACAGCATCGGCGGCCGCTTTGGCCGAGGCGACGTTGGGAACCACGACGGCGCCCAGACCCGCGTCCAACGCCTTGCCGATCTCAACGCGGTCGTTGGCGGCAACACGGATCCCAGGGGCAACGCCTGCGGCGAGGCAGGCGCGGCCTTGACGCTCCGCCTCGGCAATGCCGAAGGGGCCGTGCTCGCAGTCGATGATGGCAAAGTCGAACCCCGCCGCGCCGATGATGTCGGTGATCTCGGGCGCGGCAATCTGGTTCCATGTGCCGATCAGCGGGCCACCCTCCCGCAAGAGCGCCGCAAGGGGTTTCACGCTGTTGTGCCGCTGCTGAGAACGGCGGTGCATTTGATCTCCACCAAAAGGCCCGGCATGGAAAAGCCTTTGACGGCAAACCCCGTCCACGTGGGATAAGAATTGACGAAGAAGCGGTCCTTCACCGCCATGAAGAGTTTTAGGTCCGCCATGGAGTCCACGAACCAGGTCTCAAGCTCCACCACATCGTCGAATGTGCCGCCGGCCGCATCCAGCACCTTCTTCACGTTCATGAAGGCCTGGACGAATTGGGCCTCGGCCTCCTCCACGATGGCAAGATTTTCGTCCCGCCCCACTTGGCCCGAGATGTAAAGGGTGTCGCCCACCAAGATGCCGGGGGCGTAGTGGAAGGTGTCGTAGACAGCCTGCAAGCCGTCAGGGATGATGACCTTTCGCTCAGTCGACATAAAGAACCTTTCGGCAAGCCGCGGCGATGGTGCGGGCGGAGGGCATGTATTCGCGCTCAAGGCGATCGTTGTAAGGAACGGGCATGTCGGGCGCGCCGACCCGTGCCACCGGCGCGTCCAGATAATCGAACGCTGCGTCCATGATGCTGGCGGCAATCTCCGCCCCGAAGCCGCCGAAGACGGGCGCTTCGTGCACCACAACGGCGCGGTTGGTGGTCTTGATGCTGCCGGTGATGGTATCGAGGTCGAAGGGGCGGATGGTTCTGGGGTCGATCACCGTCGCCTCGATCCCTTCCCGCGCCAGACGGTCAGCGGCCTGAAGGGCGCGCTCCACCATCGCCATGGTGGCAATGATGGTGACGTCGGACCCTTCTCGGCACACCCGCGCCGTGCCTGGGGCGATGGCGTAGGGGGCTTCGGGCACGGGTATGGTGTCGCCAAGGTACAGGAGCTTGTGTTCCAGAAAGACGACCGGGTTGTCGGAGCGGATGGCGGCGGCCATCAGCCCCTTGGCATCGTAGGCGGAGGCGGGGGCGTAGACCTCAAGCCCCGGAATGTTGGCAAACAGCGCCTCCAGCGACTGGCAATGTTGCGCGGCAAGGCGGATGCCTGCCCCCTGCGGTCCGCGGAAGACGATGGGCACCGTCGCCGCCCCGCCCAGCATGAAGCGCGCTTTGGCGGCCTGGTTGACGATCCCGTCCATCATCAAGGACACGAAGTCGAACAGTTGGATCTCGCAGATGGGCCGATAGCCTGAGAGCGCCGCCCCAACGCCGCAGCCTGCAATGGCCCCTTCACTGATGGGCGTGTCGCGTACACGCTCGGGCCCGAAGGCGTCCATCAACCCGCGGGTCAGACCGAAAATGCCGCCGATGGCACCGACGTCCTCGCCGATGACGATGACTTTGTCATCGCGTTCCATTTCAAGGTGCATCGCCTCGGTGATGGATTCCGCGTAGGTGATGGCGCGCGCGCCTGCCGGGGGCTCGTCGCCAGGGGCGACGGTGGCGGGGGCCATGGCCTTTTGGGCGGCGGAGGCAAAGGTGGGCTCGGCGGCGGCCCGTGCGGCCTCGATGGCCTCCTCCACCGTCTTCGCGGCATCCTCGGCGACAACCGCGATCTCGTCTGGCGAGAGGGCGCCTGCGGCAACGGCCGTTTCGTTGAGGCGCACCAACGGGTCGGCTGTCTGCCATTGGGCGAGTTCTTCGCCGCCGCGGTAAGCGGGCAGGTTGGCGCGCATGGAGTGATCGTCCCACCGGTAGGTCATCGCCTCGATGAGGGTGGGGCCATCGCCCTCCCGTGCCCGCAACACAGCCCGCGACATGACGGTGTAGACGGCAGGTGCATCGTTGCCGTCCACGAGTTCGCCGGGCACGCCGTAGGCCTCCGCGCGGCGGTGGATGCCTGGCCCTGCCGTCACCTGATCGGTGGGGGTGGACAGGCCGTACTGGTTGTTTTCGCAAAAGAAGATGAGGGGGAGACGCCAGACGGCGGCAAGGTTCATGGCCTCGTGGAAAATGCCTTCGTTGGCCGCCCCATCGCCGAAGAACGCCACCGCAACGGCCCCATCGCCGTTCAGTTTGGCAGCCAGCGCTGCGCCTGTGCCAAGCCCCATGCCGGCGCCCACAATGCCGTTGGCGCCCAAGATGCCCCTTGAGAGATCGGCAATGTGCATGGAGCCGCCGAGCCCGCCGCAATTGCCCGTCTCGCGGCCGAACAACTCGCCGAACATTTGGACGATGTCGGCCCCCTTGGCGATGGTGTGACCGTGGCCCCTGTGGTGGGTCAACAACACGTCCTGCCGCTCAAGGGCTTTGCAGGCGCCCACCGCGATCGCCTCCTGGCCCACGGAAGAGTGGGCGGTGCCTTTGATGTCCCCGGCGAGAAACAGCTCCTTCGTGCGCGTCTCGAACCGGCGGATGAGATGCATCTGGTGCACCATGGCCTTGAGGTCGGCCGGCGACAGCGTGTTGCTTGGGGCAGGTTGTAAGCCTTGGAGGGCAGGGGGCAGGCTCAGGTCAGCCATAGACGAGCCTCGGCAGCCAAAGGGCGATCTGCGGGAACGACGCCACCAGCGCAAGCGCCACCACCTGAAGGGCGATGAACGGCCACTGGGCGGCAAAGATGGTGGACAGGGTCACCTCCGGAGGCGCGACGCCTTTCAAGTAAAAGCACGCGGGGCCGAAGGGGGGCGTTAAATAGGCAATCTGCATGGACAGGTTGAAGATGATGCCGAACCAGATGGGGTCGTAGCCAAGCCCTGCGAGGACGGGCAGGAACACAGGCATCGTCAAGAACAAGATACCGATCCAGTCCATGAAGAAGCCAAGGGCGATGAAGGCGGCAATCATCACCAGCAAGATGATGGTGGGGTCTGTGGAAATTCCCGACAGCGTTGCTTTGGCAAAAGCAATCCCGCCAAGAAGGTTGTAGATGCCCACAAGGGCGTTGGTGCCGAAAACCAGCCAAAACACCATCCCGCAGGTGCGCATGGACTGGATGACGGCGCCTGAAAGAACGGCCCAGGTGAGCTGCCCCCGCACCGCCGCGGCCAGGAAGGCGCCAAGCACCCCGACGGCCGCACTTTCCGTGATGGAGGCCATCCCCGTATAGATCGACACCAACACGCCGAGCGCCACGGCCAAAGGCAGCGCGACACGGCGCAGGAGTGCGCGCTTTTCCGCCGGCGACAAATCGGTGTCCGGGTCGGGCGCTGCCGGGGCAAGGTGGGGGCGCAGCCGACAGATGATGAGGATGTAGGCCACATAGAGAGAGGCGAGCAAAAGCCCCGGCACCAAGGTCGCCAGAAACAGCGAGGAGATGGAGACCTGTGCCGTGATCCCGTAGAAAATCAGGATGATGGAGGGTGGGATCATGGTGCCGAGCGAGCCGCCGGCGGTGATGGTGCCGACGGCAAGGCGCTTGTCGTAGCCAAGGCGCAGCATCTGCGGCAGCGCCACAAGGCCGAGGAGGACAATCTCGCCGCCGATGATCCCCGTCGTTGCCCCGAGGACGACCGCAATGGCGATGGTGATGACGGGGACGCCGCCGCGAAAGTGCCCTGTCAGCACTTGCATGGCCGCATAAAGATCTCGAGCGAACCCGGTTCGCTCCAGGATCGAGGCCATCAGGACGAACATCGGCACGGCGACGAGCGCGAACGAGGACAAGAGCTCCGCCGTGCGGCTGCCGAGGATGAACAGCCCGCCCGTGCCGAAGTGCGTGTAGGCGAGCACCACGGCGATGGATCCCGACACGAAGGCGAGCGGCACCCCAAGAAGAAGCAACAGCGCCATCGCCGCGAAGATGACGATGGTGAGTGTGCCGATATCCATCAGCGTTCATTCTGCCGTCCGCCGAGCAAGCCCACCATCTGGCGCACCACGACGAGGAGGAAGAGAACAGCGCCGATGAATAGGGCGATCTTCAAGAAGGCGGGCGAGGGTGTGTTCCAGGACGAGCCTGAGCGTTCCGGCGACCATGTCCCGTCGGCGGCAAAGCGAAAGGCGGCACGCTGAAGGATGCCCCACATGGCCACCGACAGCCCCGTGAGGAACACCACTCCGCACAAAAGGCTGAACAATTCCAATACCTTGGCGAGGGGCCCCGTCAAACGCTCCACAAGGAGGGTGACGCGCATGTGCGCCTTTTCCGCCATCACGAAGGCACCGCCGAAGATGAAGGCGATGGCGGCCAGAAGCCCTGCAATCTCGTGCGCCCAGAAGGTGGGGGAGGCGAAGGCGTAGCGGGCCACCACCTCAAACCCCATCATCACAGCAATGACGGGAAAGGCCCAGGCAAGGGCCTTCCCGATGGCAATGGCAAGGGCGTCGATGAAGCGCAAGGCGATCGGCCTCAGGCGCGCCTAGTCTAGGCCGAGGGACTGAAGGTAGGCTTTGTGGGAGGCGACGATCTTGCCGGCCATCTCGCTACGGCTGCCCCAATCGTCCCACACCTGTTGTGTCATGGCGCGGAACTTGGCGGCATCTTCAGGGCCGAACTCGATCATGGTGACGCCAAGCTCGTCCGCGGCCTTTTGCGCAGCGGCCGCGTCCTCCTCGGTGAGGGTGGTCTTGAGGGAGGCCGACATCTCGTTGCAGGCGGCCTCGAACGCGGCCTTGTTCTCGTCCGACAATGCGTCCCACTTGGCTTTGGACACCGACATCTCCGTCACCGCCATGGAGTGGCGGGCAAGGACGGAGTATTTCGCCTTGTTGTGCATGCCAAGGGCAACGTTAAGGGCAATGTTGGCAAGATCCGTGGCGTCGAGCGTGCCTGTCTCCATGGCCGTGACGCTCTCGCCCACGCCCAAGTTGACGAGGGAGGCGCCGGCCCGGTTCAACAGGTCCGAGGCAAGACCGCCAGGGGCGCGCATCTTCAACCCTTCAAGATCGGCAATGGTGTTGATGGGAACGGTGGAGGGGATTTGCTCGGGCGGCCAGTAAATGGCGCAGATCAAATGCAGGCCGTAGCCGTCATAAAGCTCCTGCGCCAATTCAAGGCCGCCGCCGTCGGTGAACCAACCGTCACGGGTGGCACTGTCGGGGTAGGCGGCAAGGGTGTCCCCAAGAACGCCCATGGCAGGGTCTTTGCCGGCGAAGTAGGAAGGGGCCGTATACTGGCCGTCTAGAAGGCCATTTTCGATCGCTTCGATGGTTTCCGCAGCCCCCACCACCGCGCGGCCGGGAAGAACGGTGATGTCCACTTCGCCGCCCGTTGTTTCGCGAAGCTCTTCGGCCATGGCCTCGAAGGCTTTGGTGGTTGAGGCGCCGGCCCCCAAAAAGGTCTGCATGCGAAAGGTTTCGGCGGCAGCGGGGTGGGCGGCCACAAGGGCCACTGCGGCCGTTGCTGCGGCAAGGGACAAAGGTTTCATCAAGGGCTCCTCCGCGTCGGTGTGTTTTGGTGTGATGTTGGCCCGTTTGCCGGGCAGTTATTGGGATAGGCCGAGAATGTCTCTGGTGTCGGTAACGCTAGCAGGCTCGCGGCCAAGGGCACGCGCCTGTTCTGCGACCCGTGCCACCACGTCGGCATTGGTGGGGGTCCCCATGTCGGTATACGGGAAGTCGCCGATGCCGATGGAGATGTGACCGCCTGCGCGGATGATCTTTTCGGTCAGAAGAAAAAGATCGCCCTTGTAGTTCACCACCGTCCACACGAACGGCTTGTCCTCCGGCAGGAACATCAAGTGCGCGTCGAGACCTTCCGGCGTGCCTGGATGGCCGGCAAGCATGATGCCATCGGTGAGGCAGAAGCAGACATAGGCGGGTGCATCGATGGCGCCCATGTCCATCAGCGCGCCGATCTGCCGTGTGAAGCTCACATTCCACGACACCAGGTAAGGCTTCAGCCGGTGGTGGCGGATGCGCTCTGCAAAGTAGAGCAGCGTGCCGGTGGAGTTTTTATAAATGAGATCGGTCGTGGTGTAGCGCTTTGCGTCGGGGTCCCACCAGTCCACGTTGACGCTGCCTGTGTCCATGGGGGCAAAGTCCACATGGGTGGCGGGGTCGGCCATCATCTCTTCCACGGCGGCAAAACGTGTGGGGGCGTCCGCATCGTTCGCCACATAGCCGAGCGAGGGGTGGATGAGGATGGGCGCTGCCTCTTTGATGAGGCGCACGGTCTCAAGATAGTGGGCTGAGGAATGGTCAGGCGTGCCGTCAGCGGCGCGGCCATGGAAGTGGACGATGGAAGCGCCCGCGTTATAGCAAGCCTTGGCGTCGGCGGCGATCTCATCCGGCAGGAAGGGGACGTTGGGGTTTTCGTCCCGCGGCGCCAGCTCGTTCACCCGCGCTTCGATGATGATCTTGTCCATCGGCAGCCCTTTCTTGCCCTTACCGTATATCTTTAAGTCTAATCTGCAAGCAATTTTGCGCGCGCGGTTGCACAGATCGTGCCAATGATATAACGAAAGTAATATGAGTGACGCGCCTCGACACACCGCTTCCGGCCGAGAAAGCCTGATCGAGCGCTTTGCGGGGCGCTTTCCCGTCCACGCCATGCGACGGTTGCGCACCCCCGACGGCCGCTTCCGCTACACCTTCGTCAGCCCAGCGGTGGAAAACGCCTTTGGCCTGCCTTTGAAGGGCCTGCTTGAGGCCGATGCGGTGGACCATTCCTGGATCCATCAGGACGACCGTGCCCGCTTCGTCGCGGCCCTCAACCGCTCCGCCGACAGGCTTCAGCCGCTGGACGAGGAGGTGCGGGTCCATGCCGGGGATGGCATCAAATGGGTGCGTTCGCTGGGCGACCCCGTCCGTCTGGCGGATGGCACTGTGGTGTGGGACGGCGTCGCGCTCGACATCACCGACAGGCGCGAGGCGCTTTCGCGGGTGGAGCAGGCGATGGACGTGGCGCGCGCGGCAGAAGTCGCCGCCTCAGCCACCCCCGCCAACGGCCGCGTCCTGGTGGAGGCGGTCAATATGCTGACAGCCGCCCTTTCCTCCACAGGCACCGTCGACCTTGCCAGCGCGCGCGAGGCTTGCGCCCAACTCAGGACCGCCCTGGGCCTTGCCCCTTCAGAGGAGAACGATGCGCCAATCCCGGTTTCCCTTACCGCGCGGCAGATGGAGATTGTGCGGCTCGTCAAAGACGGTCTGTCCAACAGAGAGATTGCAGAGCGGCTGACGCTTAGCGAAGGGACGGTAAAAATCCACCTGGCGAATATTTTCAGGCGCACAGGCGTGCGCAACCGCACCGAGCTCTCCCAGAAGATTGCTGCCTGACCAGCCGTCAACCGCAGGTGATCTCAAATGTATGCACCCGGCCGCCATCGTCGGCCCGGGTGGAGCGAAGGGTTCCTTCAGCGCCCAGGAACGCGCCCGTCCCGCTGGTAACGGGGTAGACGAAGCCGCCGCCTGTGGCCTGTGTGGTGTCGGACGGGTCGGTCAGCTTGTAGTGCATGGCAATGGTGAGCTGCCCGCCGGGGAGTTCGTAAAACCCCTGGCCGAGCATGTGGTGAACACCATCGTCCGTTGCCGGCATCGTCACCGCGTCGAACAGGAAGGTGCCGATCTCCGCCTCGCTGTCATCAAGGATGCGGTAGCGGCCGAACCGGCGATCTCCCGGGCTGACCCCCGTCGCTCCTTCATCCAAGAAGCTCAGTTTTTCGTTGGCAAGGTTGATCGTAAAGGTCTCGCAGGTGGTGCCGACCTCACTGGCCCCTGCGAGTCCGGGGACACATGCAATGAGAAGAGCAGCGGTGGTGGATCGCACCATAAAAGGACGCCTCCCTTTGTCATTTCTTCCGACCGCAGCACGGGCCTGAAGCAAAATTGGGAGTGACGGGCCATTAAGACGTGTGCATCACCCCCCAGTCCCTACGCTGCACCTTGGGGACGCGCGAGGCAATCGTGCGTCAACCTGTGTAAGCGCTGAGCGTGATGAGGCAGGTCTGCGCAGCGCTCCCTTGGGAAAGGGGCGAGGCGGGCCGGTCCACCGTCACGGCGTTGGGGTTGCCGTTTTGCTCAACACCCCCTCGCGGCGCGTACCACGCCCCGGTCTGCATCAAGGCAACGCCCTTCCGGCAGCCGTCCGAGACGTTGAGGGTTGCCAGGCACTCCCCCGTCGGCGAGGCCACAAGCACCGTGGCACCGTCCTGAAGCCCACGTTCTGCCGCCTCCTCAGGATGAAGGGTGAGCGGTGTTGGGCGATCGCTGCCAAGGGTCTCGGCCAGCTGGCTGTGCAGGAATTTGGCCGGCTGAGGCGTCAGGAGGTGGAGTTCGCCATTTTCCGCTTGGGGTGGCGGCACGAATGTGGGGCAAGAGAAAATGTCCTCGTGCCCCAGATCGCCAAGGGTGGAGGAGGCAAGTTCGATCCGCCCGCTCGGTGTCTTCAAAGGGGCACTGGCAGGGTCGTTTCTGAACGGGGCGAGGTAGACCTCGGGGGTCTCTGGCAAGGGAACGGGCCACACGTTCATCTGGCGAAATTCGTCGAAGCTGGGGGCGGTGAGGCCGTCTCGTTCGGCCCGGGCCTCGGTTTGGCGCCACAGGTGGCGCAGCCACGCCATCTCGCTGCGGCCCTCGGTAAAGGCCGGCTCGCAACCGAGCCGCTCGGCAAGGTCGGCGAAGATGTCATAGTCGTCCCGCGCCCCACCCACAGCGTTGATGAGTTTTGGCATGAACACCACGTGAGGATCGCGGGACGTGCCGCCGATGTCATTGCGCTCGACGCTTGTGGTGGCGGGGAAGACGATGTCGGCGCGCTGTGCCGTCGGTGTCCAATGGGTTTCGTTGACGATCACGGTTTGCGGCCGCGCCCACAGCCGCTCCAGGCGAAACAGGTCCTGGGCGTGGTGGAAAGGGTTGCCGCCGGCCCAGTAGATGAGCTGGGTGTCAGGCAACTCCACCATGCGCCCGTTGAAGGGGATGGTGCTGCCAGGCGCCTCCAACATGTCCGCAATGCGCGCCACGGGAATGGCAGTGCCCGAAGGGTTGCCGAGGGTGGCGAAGGCAGGGACGTAGCCCTTGCGCGCCTCTTCGCCCACCGCATTCATGGAGCCGTAGCCGAAGGTGAAGCCGCCTCCAGGGAGGCCGATCTGCCCCAGAACCGCCGCCAGCGCCACGAGTGCCCAGTACGTCTGCTCGCCATGAACGGCGCGCTGAAGCGACCAGGAGGCTGTGAGCATCACACGGCCGGTCTCGATGGCATCGGCAAGGGCGACAAGGTTCTCCAAGGGGACGTCAGCCACCTCAGCCGCCCAGTCCAGCGTCTTGATCACACCGTCCTCAGCGCCCTGGAGGCTGGCGAGGAAGCGTTCCGCCCCTTCGGTGTAGCGCTCCAGGAACGCCCGGTCTGCCCGCCCGCGCACCACCATCTCCCGAGACAGGGCAAGCATGATGGCCGTGTCGGTTCCGGGCATCGGCGCGATGTGGGTGGCTTTGATGCCTGGGGGACAGTCGGATGCATCCGGGCTGAGGATGATCAGCGTCATGCCCCTGTCCACCGCCGCCTCCACATGGCGCGCCATGTCGTGGATGACGGAGCCGCCGGAGGTCACATTCCAGTTCTTCGGGTTGAGGCCGCCGAAGGCCACCAAAACGTCGGTGTTGCCGCCAATGGATTGCCACGACGTGGCGGCTGAAGAGACCGACTCATGGCCGCCGAGCACGTAGGGGAGGATCACCTGTGCGGCGCCCCAGCTATAGTTGGTGGTCTGGTCGGTATAGCCGCCGCAGGCGCCGAAGAAACGGCGCACCTGTGTGCGGGCATGGTGGAAGCGCCCTGCGCTGGACCAGCCATAGGAGCCTGCAAATAGCGCCGTCGGCCCGTGCGCGTCTCTGATGCGGGCCAACTCGCCGGCCGCAAGGTGAAGCGCCGTTTCCCAGGGGACGGGGACCATCGCCTCGCGGCCCCTTCCATCTCCGCCCGCCCGGTGGCCGTGGCGCAAGAAGCTGGCACGCACATGGGGGGAGGCAATGCGTGTTCTTGCGTAGGTGCGCTTGGGAAGCGCTCTGATCATGTCCGGGTCGGCACCGGACCCTTCCAAAGGCTCTGCGGCGAGAAAACGCCCTTTGTCCACATGGGCCGTGAACGCTCCCCAATGGGTCAAGCTGATGGGGCGATGCATGAGCCTTCCCCCTAAATCTCGCCGCGCTTGCGTCGCCGCTCCGTGATGGTCTCGCCGCCCACGGTCCAGTCGTCGGCGGGAATGTCCTCGAACACCACGTAGACGTGGGCAGCATGGGCATCGCAATGCTTTGTCAGAACGTCGGTGATGGCCTCGGCCGCGGCCTTCTTCTGCTGTGCCGTCCGGCCCGACGCCATGGTGACGCGCACGATGGGCATGGTCCCTCTCCTTTGGCAGTCGCTGCGCCGCCCGGTCTTTCAGCCTGGCGAGATGGCGGCGAGCGCTTGATCCAGGTCGGCCTTCAGGTCCTCCACCGCCTCAATCCCCACCGAAAGGCGCAAGAGCGCCGGCGAGATGCCTGAGGACGCCGGCTCCACAGAGTGACGGTGCTCGATCAGGCTTTCAACTCCGCCGAGCGATGTGGCCCGCTTAATCAACGTCAGCCGGCCTGCCACGGTGAGCGCGTCCTCGCCCCCGCCTTTCACATCGAAGGACATCAGCGCGCCGAAACCCCCCGTCATCTGCCGCTTGGCGATGGCGTGACCGGGGTGATCGGCTAGGCCGGGGTAGCGGACTGTGGCGACCTTAGGATGGTCTGCGAGCCAGGTGGCGAGGGCCATGGCGGACCGGCTTGCGGCCTCTACCCTTAGATGGAGTGTGCGCATGCCACGGGTGAGAAGCCAGGCATCGAAGGGGCTGAGGACGGCGCCCTCGGTGGCCCGCGTTGCGTTCACCGCCTGCCACAACGGCGCGTCCACATGGTTGGTGGCAAGGGCGCCTGCCAAAACGTCGGAGTGTCCGTTGAGCGCTTTTGTGGCGGAGTGGACCACAACGTCCGCCCCCAGCATCAAAGGCTTTGTGAGAATGGGCGTGGCGGCGGTGGAATCCACCGCAAGGCGCGCGCCGACGGCATGGGCAGCCTGTGCCATGGCCGCAATGTCGATGACTGAGAGCCAGGGGTTTGAGGGGGTTTCGATCATCACCAACGACGGGCGGTGGGTTTGGCAGGCCGCCTCCATCTCCTCCGGCGCGGCCCGCACGATGGCAAGGCCCGCTGCGGCAAAACGGTCCGCAAGGCTTCCCGTGCCATAGTAGATGCCTGTGGGGAGGAGGATCGGCCCGCCCGTAGCGCGCATCAAGGTGGCAATGGCGGCAAGGCCTGAGGCGAAGACGAGCGCTTCGTCTGCGCCTTCAAGGGCGGCGATGACCGTTTCCGCCTCGCGCACCGTAGGACCCTGGTCGCGGCGGTAGATGTCCCCCGAGGGGGGAAGCGCATACTCCTCGTCCCGTACGAAGGTGGTGGAGGGTTGCCATGCGCCCACCACACCGCCGCTCGCCTCGTCAATCTGCCCTGCCGCCTGGGCGGCAAGTGTCGCCTGTTGCCAGTTTCTTGGCTTGTCCGTCACGTGATGGCGGCCGCAGGGCGTTTGGCGTGGGCATTTGTCTCACTGGGCTCACGCCTCAGATGCCGCGTCAGGTGCCTCTCGATCACGTTCCAGATCCGGCGCAATGTCTCCACCAAGACCAGGTAAAGCGCGGCGGCATAGAAGTAGACGTCGAAGCGGAAGGTGTCGGAGTAGGCAAGGCGCGTCTCGCCGAGGAGATCGTAAACGGTCACGACGGAGGCAACGGCAGAGCCTTTGATCATCAAGATCAGCTCATTGCCGAAGGGTCGCAGTGCGTAAAGGGCCGCCTGAGGTGCAATCACCCTGATGAAGGCAAGGCGCCCGGGAAGGCCCAGCGCTGCCGCACCCTCCCACTGGCCTTTGGGGATGGCCTGGACGGCGCCGCGAAAAATCTCTGCCTGATAGGCCGCCGTGTTCAAGGTGAAGGCGAGGACGGCACAGTTGAAGGGTTCGCGCAGGAACCACCACAGCCCCACGTCCTTCCAAAAGTCGTTGAACTGGCCAAGGCCGTAGTAAATGAGGAAGAGCTGCGCCAGGAGCGGTGTGCCCCTGAACAGCGCGATGTAGGACGTGACGAGCCAGCGCAGCCAGCGCTGCTTGGCCATGCGCCCCGCCGCCAACAGCGCCCCGAACAGCGCCCCGACGGCGACGGAAATGAAGACCAGCTGGATGGTGATCCAGAACCCGTCCAAAAGGTCGTCGCCATAGCGGGCGAGGATGGCGGGAAGATACTCGCTCATCGCGCGTACCCCCGCCCGTAGCGTGCTTCAAGCATCGACAATATTCCCATGGAGATCAGCGAGACGATGAAGTAAAGAGCAATCGCCACGGAGAAAAAGAAGAACGGTTCCTTGGTGGCGCCCACCGCGATGGAGGTGCGCCGCAACAAATCAGGCAGCGCGATGACGGACACGAGCGCTGTATCCTTCAACAACACCAGCCACAGGTTGCCAAGCCCCGGCAACGCCAGGCGGATCACCTGGGGAATGATGATCTTACGCAGCGTTGCCCAGCGCGACAGGCCAAGGGCGTGTGCGGCCTCCGTCTGGCCCCTTTGCACGCCTGAAAGGGCCGACATGAACACCTCTGATGCGAAGGACGCTGACACCATGCCAAGGGCGATCACCCCTGCCAGGAAGGAGGAGACCTCCACATGGGCATCGGAGAACAGCGCCACGAACTCGTGCACCAGCATCTGGAAGCCATAGTACACGATGAAGAGCGTGATCAGCTCCGGCAAACCCTTGAAAATGGTGGTGAAAATGGTGGCAGGCGCTTTGAGTAGTACCGCTTCCGATCGTCTGGCAAGGGCCAGCAAAAACCCACCGATAAGCCCCACCGGCGCCGTGGCAAGCGCCAGAAGGAGCGTGATGATGAGCCCGTCGAGGAGCTCGTCACCCCATCCATTCGGACCGAAACTCAAAAGGCCGAGAAGGCTTTCGTCCATAACAGGCTTTCAGGATGGGAGAGACACAATAGGGAGGCGTGCGGCAGGCCGCGCCTGCCGCACAGACGGCTCTTAGTCGCCGTAAACGTCGAACTCGAAATACTTGTCGTTGATTTCTTTGTACTTGCCGTTTTCGCGGATGGCGGCGATGGCGGCGTTGAACTTGTCGCGCAGTTCGGTCTCGCCTTCGCGGATGGCAATGCCGGCGCCAAGACCGTTGATGACGGGATCAGGCGTCAACGTGGTGAGGATCTTGCAGCAATCGCCGTCCTCCCCTTCAAGCCACTGCGACAGGACGACCACATCGTCGATGGCCGCATCGATGCGCCCTGAGGCTAGGTCGAGCTTGTACTCTTCGGGCGTGCCATAGCGGCGCAGCTCAGAATCCTGAAAGTATTCTGCCGCGTAGTTGGCATGGGTGGTGGCCGACTGGGCGCCCATGGTGATGCCGGCGAGCGATTCTGCCGTCGCCTCGGTCAACTCAGAATCCTTAGGGACCGCAATGGCGGGTGGGGTATTGTAATACTTGTTGGTGAAGTCCACCACCTCGTCACGCTCGGGCGTGATGGACATGGAGGCGATGATGGCATCGAACTTCTTGGCGCGCAGCGCAGGGATGATGCCATCCCAATCCTGCGCCACGAAGGTGCACTCGGCGCCCATTTCATCGCACAAGGCTTGGGCGATCTCCACGTCGAAGCCCACCAGGTTGCGGTCTGAATCATAGTAGTTGAACGGGGGGTAGGCACCCTCGGTGCCGATCCTCAGCTGCATCTTCTCTTCAGCGATAGCTGGGCCCGCCAGCAAAAGCGCTGTGGCCGCTGCAATGACGAAGGTCTTCATGCTCACTCCTAGACAGTGTTGGTTCGTTAACCGCGCATCATGACGGCTCATGGGCGTGATGCAAGCGGTGCGCCGACGTGAGCGCCGCGACACTTGATTTCCTTCCACGCAGAGGGCCTGTACGGTCGGCCAAAGGGTCGCCTCGGCGCCCACATGACACGATACGGGGAGCACCATGCGGCAGGTTGGTCATTTCATTGGCGGTGAGGTCGTGGCCGGAGGCTCGGGCCGCGAGGCGGACATCTACCGTCCCGCAACGGGCGAGGTGCAGGCCCGCGTCGCGCTGGCCTCCGCCGATGAGATGCGCGCGGCCATCGACAATGCCGCCGCCGCGCAGCCGGCCTGGGCTGCCCAAAACCCGCAGCGCCGCGCCCGGGTGATGATGCGCTTTGTGGACCTTTTGAACCAGAACATGGACGAGCTTGCCGACCTCCTGGCCGCAGAGCACGGCAAGACCGTGCCTGACGCGCGCGGCGACATTCAGCGCGGGCTTGAGGTGGCTGAGTTCGCCATCGGCATCCCTCATCTCTTGAAGGGGGAGTTCACCGAGTCGGCAGGCCCTGGGATCGATATGTATTCCATGCGCCAGCCCCTTGGGGTGGTGGCTGGAATCACTCCGTTCAACTTCCCGGCGATGATTCCCATGTGGAAGTTCTGTCCCGCCATTGCCTGCGGCAACGCCTTCATTTTGAAGCCGTCTGAGCGCGATCCGTCCGTCCCTGTCCGCCTTGCCGAAATCATGATCGAGGCGGGACTTCCGCCAGGCATCCTCAACGTCGTCCAGGGCGATAAGGAGGCGGTGGACACCCTTTTGACCGACCCGCGTGTGATGGCGATCGGCTTCGTGGGCTCCTCCGACATTGCCCATTACGTTTACTCCACCGGCGCTGCCCACGGTAAGCGCGTGCAGTGCTTCGGCGGTGCCAAGAACCACATGATCGTGATGCCCGATGCCGATATGGAGCAGGCGGCCAATGCGCTGATCGGCTCAGGCTACGGCTCGGCGGGTGAGCGGTGCATGGCCATTTCCGTCGCCGTTCCCGTTGGCGAGAAGGCGGCGGATGCGCTGATGGAAAAGCTGGTGCCCAAGGTGGAGGGCCTCAGGATCGGCCCGTCCCACGATCCTGACGCAGACTTCGGCCCCCTCGTCACCCGCGCTGCCGTGGACAAGGTGCGCGGCTATGTGGACCGCGGCGTGGAGGAGGGGGCAAGCCTCGTCGTCGACGGTCGCGGCTTCAAGATGCAGGGCTACGAAGACGGATTTTACCTCGGCGCCTGCCTGTTCGACCGCGTCACCTCCGACATGAGCATCTACACCGACGAGATCTTCGGCCCCGTATTGTGCGTGGTGCGGGCTAAGGACTATGGCGAGGCGCTCAGCCTGCCCACCACCCACGAGTACGGCAACGGCGTTGCCATCTTCACCCGCGATGGGGACACTGCGCGCGACTTCGTCTCGAAGGTGGGGGTGGGGATGGTGGGCGTGAACGTGCCCATTCCCGTGCCGCTCGCCTATCACACCTTCGGCGGGTGGAAGCGTTCAGGCTTTGGCGATCTCAACCAGCACGGGCCAGATGCGGTGCGGTTTTACACCCGCACCAAAACGGTCACCAGCCGCTGGCCCGGCGGGGTGAAGGAAGGGGCCGAGTTCTCCATCCCCGTGATGGAATAGCCAGAGCCTCTTCGTCTTCTCAGGCCAGGACAAAGGCGGCCCTATGTCCTTTGCAGAACGCTGAAGGTCTCAAGCTCGGGGTGCCCCGGATAGAGCGGCTTGTTGTCACCGGCACCGGCGTGGGCTTTGCGGAAGGCTTCGCTCTTCGTCCAAGCGATGAAGGTGGCCTCCGACGCCCACTCGGTGTGTGAGGCGTAAAGGACGTGGTCGTCCTTCTCAGGCCCTTTGAGGAGCTGGAAGGCGACGAAGCCGGGCACGCTGTGCAGATGGGATTCGCGCCCAAGCCACACGGCCTCGAACGCGTCCTGCGCGTCCTTGCGCACCTTGAACCGGTTCATGGTGATGTAGCCCATCCTGCCCTCCCCAAAACACACACCCTTGGAATGTGGTGCGGGGGGCGAAAGTCAACGCTGGTTTGGCCTGCAGCCCTCAGTTCGGCGCGGATTGGGGGGCGGGGCTCCCATCGCTCACCCCTTTCACCAGCTTTGTAATGAGCCCCGTATAGGCATCGGCCTTGTCGCCGAACATGGCCAAATGGGAGGCTCCTTTGATGGTGTGGAAGGTGCACGCTGGCAACCGGTCGCAAAGGGATTTGATTGTCCCGTAGGGCACGCTGTTGTCATCATCGCCCATGACAACGGTGATGGGGTGCTCCAACGCCTCGGCCTTGGCCCAAAGGGCCTCTGCATAGTCGAACAGGATGAGGGCAGGGGTCATCATGGTCACGAAGAAAACCGTTTGTGCGTAAAGGGCTGGCATGGGGTTGTCGGCGGCATTGCCATCAGAGCTTCTGGGGTTGGGCGTGCGGCACCCAAGGAACGCGAAGTCGCAGTAAGGCGCCCAGATCCGAAAGGCGCGGATCTTCCAGCGGTTCGACGCTGTGTTTTCGCGAATGGCGATGGAAGGGGCCAGCATGATGAGCTGTGCGCCTTCAGGCAGCGCTTGCCTGAGGGCAAGGTCGTAAAGGGCCGCACCACCGAGGGAATGGCCGATAAGAACCACCGTGTCGTATGCGCTCGCTCTCTCCTCGAGGCGCGAGCGCAAATCCTCCACCAGCCCAGCCGGATCGAACGCGCGGAAGGCGGACAGCGTGCGGCCGTGGTACTTCAAAAGGGGCGCCCAAAGGTCAAAACCGGTGTCTGCCTGCAAGCGCTCCAGGATCGGCGCCATGGTCATGGGCGAGGCGGTATAGCCGTGGATGACCACGACCAACGTATCGCTGCCGCGCTCCACCACCCGCGACTGCGCCTTTTGGATGATGCCGTCTTCGAAATAGTGAACCTTGAGGTGATTTCGCTCCAGGATGAGCGCGTAGAGGAGCCCCGTCCCCACCACGAAAATCACGATGCCGGCAAGCCACCGCCAATGGCGCAAAAGGGTCACAGGGTCGCGGTACCGGCCATCATTCCAGCCTCCGATTGAGTAAGATCAATCAAAACCGTGTTGCGCGCGGGGCGCAAGCCGGTTGGTTTACCGCCCCTTCCGCCACAGCCTGAAGGGGAGTAGGTGGCGATCACCATTTGCGTTTAGGCCGCGCTTTCCATAGATAGCGCCTGCCAATCAGGACCACGCCCCATGCCCATTGACCACCATCTGGACGACGACGAAGAGGAAGCCATCAAGGCGCAACAGTCGATTCCGGTCGACAAGCACCTTTTCGAGGCCCGCCGCGTGATGATCGTCGGCCCGGTGACCATGGACATGGCGCGCGACGTTTGCCAGCGGCTCCTGGCCCTTGCCCATGTCTCCGACGAACCCATTACGGTGATCGTCTCCTCCCCTGGCGGCCACGTGGAATCGGGCGACATGATCCACGACACCATCGGGATGATCAGCCCCAAGGTGAACATATTGGGGATGGGCTGGGTCGCCTCCGCAGGGGCGCTGATTTACATTTCCGTCCCGCGCGAGCAGCGGTTCTGCACACCCAACACGCGCTTTTTGTTGCACCAACCCTCAGGCGGTGCGGGCGGCGCGGCGACGGACATTGAGATCCAGGCACGCGAAATCATCAAAATGCGCGAGCGGCTGAATGCCCTCTTCGCCACCGCCACCGGACAGCCCATTGAGCGCATCGAGACCGACACCGACCGCGACCTTTGGATGGGTGCGCAGGAGGCCATCGAGTACGGGCTTGTGGGCAGCGTGGTTGACAAATTAAGCGATCTTTCATGATGGTCCGCGCGCCGATGCCCCTCAGGGCGGCGTGACGACACACGGTGCCGCGCACGCTCCAGAACCTGTGAGCGTGCGTTTGACCCCAGCCGCCGAGAAGGGCGCGGCAATAGGACGGATTGGACCTCAGGTTGCTCGCCACACTTGACGTTGCCGGAATCTCAATCCCCAAGCTGGGCCTTGGAACGTTCAATCTGAACGATGATCACTGCCGGCGCGTGGTGGCAGGCGGCATCAAAGCCGGCTACCGCCATGTGGACACCGCCGAGATGTACCAGAATGAGCGCGCGGTGGGCGAGGGCATCCGCGATTCGGGCGTGCCGCGGGAGGAGGTGTTCGTCACCTCCAAGGTCTGGCGCGACCATCTTCACGATGGGCTTTTACAGGCTGCTGCCGAAGCCTCCTTGCAGCGCCTTGGGTTCGACCAACTCGACCTTTATCTCATCCACTGGCCCAACGACGAAGTGCCTTTGGCGGAGGCCATCAAGGCCTTGTGCGATGTGAAGCAGCGCGGCCTTGCGCGGGCCATCGGGGTCTCGAACTTCCCGGTCAAGCTGTTGGACGAGGCCGTGTCCTTGGCGCGCTATCCCCTCGCCATCAACCAGGTAGAGTATCACCCCTTCCTGGACCAATCGAAGGTGCTTGAGGCCCTTGAACGCCACGACATGGGGCTCACCGCCTACTGTCCCCTGGCGCGCGGGCGCACGCTGACCAACCCTGTCGTTGCCGAAATCGCCGACCGCCATGGCGTCCACGCTTCGGTGATTGCCATTGCCTGGTTGATCGGCCAGGAGCGGGTGATCGCCATTCCCAAGAGCGGGTCTGTGGAAAGGGTTGCGGTGAACCTTCAGGCCCAGGCGGTCCAATTGTCGCCTGCGGAGCGGCAGGCCATCTCAGCCCTTGCAACGCCTGGCGGACGCGTGATTGATCCCGCATTCGCTCCGCAATGGGATGGCCACGCCTCGTGAATGCCGCTGATATCGTCTTCCTTGGGCTAAGGCCCTCCAATTTCATTTTGATCCTTCTGATCGCCGGTTTGGTGTTTGCCGTGATCGGCCTTCGCCGCGGCGGGCTGGTCTTGATGGGGGTGGGGGTTGTGGCCTTCGTCGCCTGCGGGGTGCTTCCTGTGGGCCAGGTCCTTCTGCGGCCGTTGGAGGCGCGCTTTCCCTTCCAGGGCACCACTGAAGAGCCTGCGGGCATCATCCTTCTGGGCGGGGCTGTGGAAGCGCGCAAAACCCACGAGCACAACCAGGTCACGCTGAACGACCGTGCTGAGAGGGTGATTGCAACAGCCTCCCTCGCGCGCCGCTTCCCTGACGCGAAAATCATCATCACCGACGGGCCGTCTCCTCCCTTCCCAAAGTCCGGGGCGGAGTTGATGGCAGCGCTCCTGCGTGAGCTTGGGGTCGATAAGTCGCGCATGGTGATTGAGGGGCGGGCCGCCTCCACCTGGGACAATGCCCGCTACAGCTACGACCTTGTGCTGCCCAAGCCTGAGGAGACCTACATTCTGGTGACGTCTGCCTGGCACATGCCCCGCTCCATGGGCGCCTTCCGTGCCGCCGGCTGGCCAGAGCCCGTCGCCTGGCCGGTGGACAATCTGACGGATGAGCGGCCGATTTGGCGCGCCATCGAGGCTTCGGCCGGACAGGGCCTCTTGATGGTCAACACCGCGGTGCGTGAGTACCTTGCGTTGGCGCTTTACTATCTCGATGGGCAGAGCGACAGCCTGTTCCCAGGCCCGCAAACCACCACCGCGACAGCTGGTTCAGCCCCACCCGGCGCATTCGCCCTCACGGCGCGTCCCCGGCCCGAGCCAGTCGGATCGGACCCTTTGCGGTCGTCGCATCCACAGGAGACCCCTTCTGAGTGACGGTGATCTGCCCTGACAGAGCGAGCGATGCGGCCGCCTCCCGCACGAGGGGCATGAGGGCCCTCCAGCCCTTCTCATCGGGGGCGAGATAACGGGCCACCTCCGACGGGCAGATGGATTTGGGGGAGCGGGCTGTGGTCAACGCCAAGATGGTGCTGATAATGGATTGGGGATCCGCACTGGGGACGGCCATGGCCTCTCCGGTTCAGGTGGACCCGGTCAACGCGTGTCACCTTAACGGGACCCGTGTGACTGGTGAGCGTAAGCGGCGGGCTCCAACCCGCCAGGACGGCCCGAAGGGCGGGCGAGACGGCGGCAATGGACCGAGCGATGAAATACACCATTATTCTGGGCAACAAGAACTATTCCAGCTGGTCCATGCGGGCCTGGCTCGTGCTCGACCATTTCGGGTTCGACTACGAGGAGGAGTTGATCCCCCTCGACGAGCCCGACACGCGAGGCAAGATCCTTGCCTATTCGCCCGCTGGCAAGGTGCCCTGCCTGGCCCATGGCGCTTTTGTGGTGTGGGACAGCCTGGCCATCATCGAATATCTGGCTGAGACCAAGCCTGAAGCGAACATTTGGCCCGAGGATCGGCTGACCCGTGCCCGTGCCCGCGCGGTTTCTGCAGAAATGCACTCAGGCTTCAGTGCGCTGCGCCGTGCGTGCCCCATGAACCTGCGCAAGACGTTCAGGCGCAAGCCCCGCGGCGGCGTTCAGGCCAAGAAGGACGTGGCGCGCATCGAGGAGATGATCCGCGAGCAATTGAACCGCAGCGGTGGCCCGTTCCTGTTTGGTGAGTACTCGGCAGCCGATGCCATGTATGCTCCCATCACAGCGCGGCTGACGGGGTATGATTGGCCCATGGAAGAGGCGACAAGCCTTTATGTTCAGGCCGTCCAGAGCGAGGCAAGCTACGTCCGCTGGCGCGAGGCGGCCTTGAAGGAGCCCTGGGTGATTGCCGCCGACGAGACGAAATAGCACGCGAGGAGGTCGACCGTGAACGTAGTTGCCAGTGAGCGCGATGGGACCACAACGGCCATCGATGCTGCCATGTTCGACCCGACGGCCTTCCGCCTCACTCCTTTTGAGGCGGAATGGACCGAAAGGGCCCGCGCCCTCGGCCCCGTCTTTGCCGCCCGCGCCTTCGATTTTGACCGCGACGCACGCTTTCCCACTGAAAACTACGCCGATATGCACGCTGCAGGGCTCCTTGGCGTATGCGTGCCTGAGCGGTTCGGCGGGCAGGGGGCGGACTATCGCGCCTATTCGCTGATAGCCGCTGAGATCGGCCGTTGTTGCGGGGCCACCGCGCTGACGTGGAACATGCACGTGTGCTCCACCTTGTGGTCGGGCCCACTGGCCGACGATCTTGAGATGGACGAGGCGATGCGTGCCGAGCACGAGGCCCGCCGCGCCATCCACTACAAGCGCATCGTGGAGGACGGTGCCGTTTATGCACAGCCGTTCTCGGAGGGGAGTGCTGCGGCCGCAGGCGCCATGGCCTTTGCCACCGAGGCCGAGCCCGTGGAGGGCGGCTGGCTGGTGCGCGGCAAGAAGATTTTCGCCTCCCTTGCAGGCAACGCCGACTATTACGGGATCTTGTGCACGGAGACTGACGGGTCGGGCCGCAAGAGCCGGCGCAACACGCTCTACCTCGCCGTCCCCGCCGATGCGGACGGTGTGACCGTCACCGGCGACTGGGACCCGCTTGGGATGCGCGGCACCGTCTCCCGCACGCTGCTGTTCGACAATGTGTTCGTGCCTGAGGATGCCGCGTTGATGCCGCGTGGGGTCTACTTCCAGGCCGCCTCCAACTGGCCGCACATGTTTATGACCCTCGCGCCCAGCTATATGGGCATCGCCCAGGCCGCCTATGACTTCACCATCGCCTATCTGAGGGGCGAGGTCCCGGGCACACCCCCTGTCAAGCGGCGCCAGTACGCCACAAAGCAGCTCACCGTGGCGGAGATGAAAATCAAGCTGGAGCAGACCAAGTGTCTGTGGTTCCAGGCGATTAGCGAGGCGGGCCCGCGCCCGTCGAAGGACCAGGTGATGCGCGCTTGGGCGACCCAATACACGGTCATGGAAAACGCCAACGAGATTTCCCGCCTAGCCATTCGCACCTGCGGCGGCCAGTCCATGCTGAAGACGCTGCCTTTGGAGCGGCTTTATCGCGACAGCCGCTGCGGCGCACTGATGCTGCCCTGGACGGCGGAACTGTGCCTTGACCGCCTCGGCAAGGCAGCCCTTTACGAGGACGGCGAGAGCGACGATTGATCGACCTTTTCTCCCCGGTCGAGCGCAACGCCGCTTTTCATCCGCACAAGGCGGCGATTCACTTCGAGGGCGAGACGCTCACCTATGAGCGCCTTGCGGCGCGGGTGCGTGCGGTGGCCGCTGACCTTGCCTCCCAAGGCGTCGGGCGCGGCGACAGGGTGGTGGTGCTTGCCGAAAACCACCCCGACACGCTGGTTCTCCTTTATGCGTGCGCACGGCTGGGGGCCATCATGGCGCCCCTCAACTGGCGCCTAGCACTGGATGAGTTGGCCTACGCTGTCACCCATGCCGACCCCAAGGTGCTTGCCTATGGCCCTGGCTATGGGCAGACCGCACGGACGCTGGCCAAGGGCCGCACCCTGCTTGCCATGGGGCCGTCGCTGACCGATCGCGCTGACGGCCATGTGGCGACCGCGGGCGCTCTGCACGATGATGGGCTTTTGGTCTACACCTCAGGCACCACCGGGCGGCCTAAGGGGGCGCTGATCTCCCAGCGTGCTTTGGTGTGGAACGCTATGCAGTCCCACCACATGCACCAGATGACGGCGGCCGATCATGTGTTGACGGTCTTGCCGATGTTTCATGTGGGCGGGCTCAATATCCAGACGACGCCGGCTTTGATGGCCGGGGGCACCGTCACCCTTCACGCGCGGTTCGACCCTGCCGCCACCGTCAAGGCCCTTGAGGAGACCCGGGCGAGCCTCACCGTCCTCGTCCCCACGACGCTGGAGGCTGTGGCCGCGCAAGAGGCGTTCGACACGGCAGATCTGTCGGCGCTGCGGGCGGTGGCCACAGGGTCGACCATGGTGCCCGAAACGCTGATCGAGCGTTTCCAGGCGCGCGGGATCACCGTCCTTTGCGTTTATGGCGCGACAGAGACCTGTCCCATCGCCGCTTATGACAGGCTGGGCCTGCCCCGCACCAAAGGGGCGACGGGCTATGCGGGGATCATGGGGGAGGTGGCCGTGTTCGATGATGCCCGCCAGCCCGTTGCCCCAGGCGTCCATGGGGAGATTGGCGTGAAGGGCGCCATCTTCTCAGGCTACAAGGACGACCCGGCAGCGACGCAAGCAGCCATGCACGACGGCTTTGTCCTGACAGGCGACATCGGCAGCCTCACCGAAGACGGCGTTCTCAGCGTTCACGACCGCAAAAAGAACATGATCGTCTCAGGCGGGGAAAACATCTATCCGGCCGAGGTGGAACGTGTCCTACAAGCCCATCCTGCGGTGGCCGAATGCGCCGTGGTCGGCCGGCCGGATCCGCGCTGGCAGGAGGTGCCCGTGGCCTTCGTCATCGCCACGACCCCCATCACCGAGGACGTTCTGGTGGCCCACATGAAGGGGCTTTTGGCCGCCTTCAAGGTGCCGCGGGATGTGCGTTTGGTGGAGGATCTGCCGCGCACGGCGCTGGGCAAGGTCAGGCACGACGCGCTGAAGGCGCGCGCCGCAGCACAATAGGGACGCGGTAGAGGTCAGGCCGCGGCGCGGGACGCCGCGGCAACCGTTACCGTCAAGCGGTGGTGGTTTCTTCCTGCTTGGAGTCCACGTCTCCGGGGGCGGGCTCCAGAAGCTCTTCCACGCTCGCCCCTTCGGCAGCTGCCGCTTCTTCGGCCGGTGCGTCTGCGGTTGAAACCTCTTCCACAGCGGCGGCTTCTTCAGCGAGCGCAGGCTCGGCCATGGGACCGGCTTCGTCCTCGCCCACATCGTAACCGGACTCGCCCTGGGAGCGCAGAAGACCGTCCAGCGCGGCGCGGGAGATCAGGTCGCAGTAAAGGGTGATGGCGCGGGCGGCGTCATCGTTGCCGGGGATTGGGTAGGTGATTCCTTCAGGGTCGCAGTTGGTGTCGAGGATCGCCACCGTCGGAATGCCCAGACGACGGGTCTCCTGCACCGCAATCTGCTCGCGGTTGGTGTCGATGATGAACACGATGTCCGGCGTGCCGCCCATGCTCTTGATGCCGCCAAGGTTGCGCTCAAGCTTCTCGCGCTCGCGGTCAAGGTTGAGCCGTTCCTTCTTGGTCAGGCCCTGGGCTTCGTTGACCAGCATCTCTTCAAGGCCGTTCAAGCGCTTGATGGAGTTGGAGATGGTCTTCCAGTTGGTGAGCATGCCGCCGAGCCAGCGGGCGTTCACGAAGTACTGGGCGCACTCCGTCGCGCTTTGGGCCACGGCCTCCTGGGCCTGGCGCTTGGTGCCGACCATCAAAAGACGGCCGCCGCCGGCGACGGTGTCGCTCACAGCTTTCAGCGCCTGGTGGAGGAGGGGCACGGTCTGCGCCAAGTCCAGGATGTGGACGTTGTTGCGCGCACCGAAGATGTAGTCGCCCATCTTCGGGTTCCAGCGGTGGGTCTGGTGGCCGAAGTGCACGCCAGCTTCCAGGAGCTGGCGCATGGTGAAGTCGGGAAGTGCCATTCAATCGATCCTGTTCCGGTTAAGCCGCCGCGAGCGCTGCCCGAAGGCACCGGAAATCCTTATCGCTCGCGTGAGGGATGGCTGGGATATACGCAACCGCGCCCGCCTTGACAACGGGGTCGCAACACCTTGCGCCCTTCGCCCCTTGACAGGCCCGCGCCAAGCACCGAACGGTGCGGCCCCCAAGGTCCGGCCAAGGACCGCTGCGAGACGAAGGATCCGATGGAACGGCTTTTCGCGCGCAACCGCATGTGGGCTGAGCGGATCAAGGAGATCAACCCGGACTATTTTGCCAACCTCTCCCAGCAGCAAGCGCCCAACTACTTCTGGATCGGGTGTTCCGACAGCCGCGTTCCTGCCAACCAAATCATCGACTTGCCGCCTGGCGAGGTGTTCGTCCACCGCAACATTGCCAATGTGGTGGCCCCGTCCGACCTCAACCTTTTGTCGGTGCTGCAATACGCCGTGGAGGTCCTGAAGGTCACCCACGTGATCGTGTGCGGGCACTATGGCTGCGGCGGGATCAGTGCAGCGATGTCTGAGGAGGATCTCGGCCTCATCGACAATTGGCTAAACCACATTCGCCTGGTCCAAAGGCTGCACCCTGGGGAGTTCGAGGGGCTTGAGGGCGAAGAGGCCATCGCCAACCGTTTGTGCGAGCTGAACGTCATCGAACAGGTGCGCAACGTCACCAACACCACCATCATCCGCCACGCCTGGGAGAGGGAGAAGCCATTGTTCGTCCACGGCATTGTCTATGGGCTGAAGGACGGCATTTTACGGCACCTCGTCTCTCACCCGCCGGCGCCTGATCTTTCGTCCCAGACCATGGCGGCGCGGCCCTGACAGTCGTCGATTTGTGCAGGTGAAGGGCGGCCCGCCAGACCACTGGTAAAGCGTGCCGGTGCACCTATATTGCGAATTCCGCCCCACAGCCACGCTGAATGGCTCAAGAGCGCTTGTCGTTCTTGAGAAAGTGGTCGTGAGGGCTCGACACCGGCCGCTCAATCCACCAATAGGGAGCGGCTTTCAGCAACACTCCAGACAATCGGAACGAGACAATGACGATTACGGCGCAGCAGGTAAAGGCGCTCCGCGAGAAAACCGGCGTCGGCATGATGGACTGCAAGAAGGCGCTGACCGAAACCGACGGTGATATGGAAGCCGCGGTGGACTGGCTGCGCAAGAAGGGTCTGTCGAAGGCGGCGAAGAAGGCCGGCCGCGTGGCTGCGGAAGGTTTGATCGGCGCTGCAGGCGACGGCAATCGCGCCGCGCTTGTGGAGGTCAACTCCGAGACCGACTTCGTGGCTCGCAACGACCAGTTTCAGGCCCTCGTGCGCAACATAGCCACCGAGGCGCTGGCCGCTGGCGGCGACGTGGAGACCTTGAAGTCCCGCGACTATCCCAGCACAGGCCGCTCCGTGGCGGACGAGGTGACTGAATCCATCGCCACCATCGGCGAGAACATCTCTTTGCGCCGCACGGCCATGCTGTCAGTGAACGAGGGGGCTGTGGCCACCTACCTTCACAATGCCGTTGCCGACGGTCTCGGCAAGCTCGGCGTTCTGGTGGCGCTTTCGTCCTCCGGCGATCAGGCGAAGTTGAACGAGCTTGGCCGCAAGATCGCCATGCACGTGGCCGCCGTGGCGCCCTTGGCCGTGAACGTGGACGAACTGCCGCAGGATGCGGTGGAGCGTGAGCGTTCGGTCTATGCCGAGCAGGCCCGCGCGTCCGGCAAGCCCGAGCAGATCATCGAAAAGATGGTCGAGGGCCGCATGCGCAAGTTCTACGAGGAGGTGGTGCTTTTGAAGCAGGCCTTCGTGGTCAACCAGGACCAGACCGTGGAACAGGCCATCAAGGAGGCTGAGGGCGATGTCGGGGCACCGATCACGCTGACGGCCTTCGTCCGGTTCGCCCTCGGTGAGGGGATTGAGAAGGAAGAATCGGACTTCGCCGCCGAAGTCGCCGCTGCCGCAGGCGCCTGAGGCGTGCCGCACCGATTTGGCAAGCCGGCGTCAGAGTGGCGCCGGCTCCTCGTGAAGGTCTCTGGCGAGGCTTTGATGGGAGATGCCGACCACGGCATCTCCCAACCCACCTTGCAGCGCATTGCTGGCGAAATCGTCGAGGTGGTGGACCTTGGCCGCGAGGTGGGCGTCGTCATCGGCGGCGGCAATTTTTTGCGCGGCGCCAACTTGGCATTGACGGCCGTGGACCGTGTGGCCGGCGACCAGATGGGGATGCTCGCCACCGTGATGAACGCTGTCGCCATGGCTGCCCAGATCCGCGCGCTTGGCAAAGAGGCGGTGGTGCTGTCGGCCATAGACGTTCCCGTCATCTGCGACCGTTTCACCCACCGCGGCGCACTGCAGCACATGGCCGAGGGCCGCGTGGTGCTGTTTGCCGCAGGCACGGGCCATCCCTTCTTTACCACCGACACGGCCGCGGTGCTGCGCGCTGTGGAAATGGGGTGCGACGCCTTGTTGAAGGGCACCCAGGTGGACGGCGTATACGACGCCGATCCTATGAAAGATCCCAACGCGCGCCGGTACGAAACGTTGTCCCACCAAGAGGCGTTATCGAAAAATCTGGGTGTGATGGACGCAGCCGCCATCGCCTTGGCACGGGACAATGACCTGCCGATCATGGTGTTTTCCATCACCGCGCCGGGGGGCTTGCCGAGCGCTGCCCAGGCGAAGGGTCAGTACACGGTGGTGGCGCAATAAGGAATTGGGCATAGACGACAGCGCAAGGACGCTTTAACCCGCACCACGGCGCCTCAGAGCGTCGCAACGCTCGTGGGCGATTGCCGGCCAACCGAGGACCTTGCTACGAAGGCGGTCGGGGGACTGGCGCGTCCACCTGTGACCACAAGGGAGAATAACCCATGAGTGCGGTGGATCTTGACGACCTGAAGCGGCGGATGGATGGCGCTCTGCAGGTCCTCAAGCAAGAGTTGTCCGGTTTGCGGACGGGCCGTGCGTCGGCCTCCATGCTGGACCCGATCATGGTGGAGGCCTACGGGTCCCACATGCCCTTGAACCAGATTGCAACCATCTCCGTGCCCGAACCACGGCTGATTTCAGTGCAGATTTGGGATCGGTCCATGGCACAGGCCGCGGAGAAGGCGATCCGTGAGTCGAGCCTTGGCCTAAACCCTGTGGTGGAAGGCCAGCTCTTCCGTATCCCGATCCCCGAGTTGAACGCCGAGCGTCGCCAAGAGCTTGTGAAGGTGGCGCACAAGTACGCCGAGCAGGCGCGCATTTCGGTGCGCCATGTGCGGCGCGACGGGATGGAAGACGTCAAAAAGGCTGAAAAGAACGGCGTCGGCCAGGATGAAATGCGCGCTCTGTCGGACAAGGTGCAAAAGCTGACGGACGAGAAGGTGGCTGAGATCGACGCCATCGTGACGGGCAAAGAACAAGAAATCACACAGATCTGACAGTGGACCAGGACCCCCTTGCTTCAGCACCGGTGCCGCCCGCGCAAAGGGCTGAGCATCCTGGGGGACTGCCGCGCCATGTGGCCATCATCATGGATGGCAATGGCCGCTGGGCGGGTCGGCGCGGGCTGCCGCGCACATTCGGTCATCGCAAGGGCGTTGAGGCTGTGCGACGGCTCGTCCGCCACGCCGGCGACCGCGGCATCAAGGTTTTGACGCTGTTTGCCTTCTCGCGGGAGAACTGGAGCCGGCCCGAGCAGGAAGTGGGCGAGATCATGGGGCTCCTGCGCCGTTATATCCGCAGCGATCTGGACGAGCTTGTGGATGCGGGGGTGTGTATCACCGTCATCGGCGCACGCGAGGACCTGGCCGACGATCTGCGCAACATGATCGACGAGGCCGAATCGCGCACCGCCATGAATGAGCGCATGCGCCTTGTCCTTGCCTTCAACTATAGCGGCCGCGATGAAATCGTGCGGGCCGCCCGGCGCGCCGCGGAAGCCATCGCCCGCGGCGAGTTGGACCCCAAAGCCCTCAACGAGCGGTCATTCTCCGCCCTCCTCGACACGGGCCTGTTGCCCGATCCCGACCTTGTGATCCGCACCAGCGGGGAACTGCGGGTCTCCAACTTCCTCCTGTGGCAATCGGCCTATGCGGAGTATGCCTTCCCGCCCGCTTTGTGGCCCGATTTCGATGAGCGGCACTTTGATGAAGCCCTAGCCGACTACGCCAAACGCCAGCGCCGTTTCGGCGACATTGGCGCCGCGGCGGCAGGGTCATGACGATGGTGCCCATAGACCGCCGGGGCATCAGACAAACGGCGGCGAGCGATAAGCCCCCGTCTCGCATCCGCAGGCGCGTGCGTGAGCTGCGCGAGCATTTCGTCTTCAAGAAGGAACTGCGCGCGCGGATGATGTCCGCCGCCATCCTCATCCCGACGGCCCTGTTTGCCACATGGTTCGGCGAGGTGAGTTTCTTTGTGGTGGTGCTCCTCACCGGCGCCCTCGTGCTTTACGAGTGGCTGAGGATGATTGGCGCTGGCCACATCGCCCCCTTGCGCTGGGTGGGGTGGATTGGCCTTGCCATGGTTGCCGTTGCCGCGCTGACCCAACCGCTCGGCGTTGCAGCCCTTGCGGTGGTGGCCTGCGCTTTTGTTTGCGGGGCGGTCGCCTGGTCCTACAGGTTCGACATTGCCGTGCGCTGGGTGGCTGCGGGCATTGTGTATGCTGGCGTGGCGGTCGTCTGTCTCATTGCGCTTCGCAAAGGGGTGGATGGGTTCGGGGCTGTGGTTTTCGTCTTCCTGATTGCCTGGGCGAGCGACACGGCAGCCTTCTTTGTGGGGCGCAAGGTGGGCGGGCCTAAACTTTGGCGGCGCGTGTCCCCCTCAAAGACCTGGTCGGGCGCGTGCGGCGGTCTTGTGTTCGGCACCATATTCGGCGTGCTTGTGGCGGCATGGCTGAATGTGCCCGTCACCCCCACCACGGTGATGGTGGCAGCGCTTGTGTCCATATCGGCGCAGGCCGGTGACCTCCTCCAATCGGCCGCCAAAAGGCGCTTTGCGGTCAAAGATGCTGGCAGCATCATCCCAGGGCATGGCGGGGTGATGGACCGTGTGGATGGGCTGATGGTGGCGGGTCTCGTCACCGTAGTCCTGGGCAGCCTTGTGGTGGCTGACCTTCCGGCAACGGGCCTTTTGACTTTGATGGGGCGCTGAGGCGATGAAGCGGGTCATACTTTTGGGGGCGACCGGTTCGGTCGGTGCATCGGCCATGGCCGCCATCGAGGCGGGGGACTTTTGCCTTGTGGGCGTTGGCGCCAACCGCAACGCGGCAGCGCTGGCCGAAATTGCCCGCAAGCACCGCCCAGAAATGACCGTCGTTGCCCATCAGGCCAGCCTTCCTGCCTTGCGCGATGCCCTCAGTGGGGAGGGGCTGCCCCATGCAGCGGGCCCTGCCGCCATGGCCGACCTTGCGGCGATGGACGCGGACTGCATCATCCTCGCAATCCCTGGCTTTGCCGCCCTCGGGCCTGCCCTTGCTGCGGTGGATGCAGGGCGCGTCGTGTGCCTTGCCAACAAGGAATGCCTTGTGGCGGCGGGCGATATCGTGATGGCGCGCGCGCGACAGGCTGGCGCCACCATCCTGCCTGTGGATTCAGAGCACAACGCCATCTTCCAGGTCTATGAGGCAGGCCAGGAGAGGGCGATCGACAAGATTGTCTTGACCGCCTCGGGCGGGCCCTTCCGCACGGCAACGCGCGAGATGATGGCAAAAGCCACGCCCGCCGATGCGCTCAAGCACCCCAACTGGTCCATGGGCGCGAAAATCACCATCGATTCAGCGACCCTCATGAACAAAGGGCTTGAGGTGATCGAGGCCAATCACCTCTTCCCCGTGGGCCCGCACAACATCGATGTGGTGGTGCATCCCCAATCGGTGATCCACGGCATGGTGCAGTACAAGGACGGCTCGTGCCTGGCGCAGTTGTCCAACCCGTCGATGGTGACGCCCATCGCCCATTGCCTGAACTATCCTGACCGCGGCGCTGCGCCGGTGCCCCCGCTCGACCTTGCCGCCCGCGGCACACTCACCTTCGAGGCCCCTGACACGGAGCGTTTTCCGGCCCTGCGCCTGGCGCGCGAGGCTATGCATGCGGGCGTCGTTGCCACCAATGCGTTGAATGCGGCCAATGAGGTGGCCGTCGCAGCCTTCCTTGACGGAAAGCTGCCCTTCCTTGGTATTGCTGAGGTGGTTGAAGAGACCCTGTCACAGGTGGCAGGGGAGGGTGGTTATCACGGCAATACCGTTGAAGCGGTGGAAGCGGTGGACCAAAGGGCGCGGGATATCGCCGCCTTGCAGTGTCGGCAGTTGATACCGACCTGAAAGCGGCCCCCGTCAAATCGGTGGACGGGCTGTTTGGCCCGTGTCGTGCGCGCACCCACCGCCAGATGAATCGGCGACACTTGCCGCAAACCTTTAGAAGGCGTTGACGATGGAATGGTTGTCCACACTCGGCTCGAACGCGTTCGGCTACATTTTGCCGTTTCTGTTCGTGCTCGGCATCATCATTTTCATCCACGAGATGGGTCACTTTTTGGTGGCCCGCTGGTGTGGTGTGGCGGTGGACGTCTTCTCGGTGGGTTTCGGCCCTGAGCTGATCGGCCGGTACGACAAGCATGGCACCCGCTGGAAGCTGTGCGTGGTTCCCCTAGGCGGCTACGTGAAGTTCGCGGGCGATGAGAATGTGGCAAGCGTGCCCGACCGGGAGGCCATTGCCAGAATGAGTGAGAAGGAGCGCCGAACCTCCTTCTTTTTGAAGCCGTTGTGGCAGCGTGCGGCCGTGGTGGCAGCAGGGCCCATTGCCAACTTCATCCTGGCGATCGCCATCTTCTCTGTCTTCTTCATGGTGTCCGGCAGGCCCTCGGCCGAGGCGGTCGTGGCCTCCGTGGAGGAGGCGAGCCCTGCTGCCGTGGCAGGCTTTCAACCGGGCGACACCATCGTTGCCATCGACGACCGTTCCATCCGCAATTTCTCCGACGTTCAAAGAATTGTCACCAGCGCCGCCGGTGAGGAGCTCTCCTTCACGGTGGAACGGGGCGGCACTCCCGTCACCCTCCTTGCCGTCCCCGAACGGCGGGAGATGACCGATCCCTTCGGCAATCCTTACGTCTCAGGCGTCCTTGGGGTCCGACGTGCGGTTGCCCCCGAGGGCAGAGAGAGAGAGCAGCTCGGCCCCCTTGCCGCGTTCTCCGCAGGGATCGAGGAGACCTGGTACATCACCACCCGAACGGTGGAGGTGGTGAGCGGGATTATCACAGGCGATCAGCCCATCAGCCAGCTGGGCGGCCCGATTCGCGTGGCGCAGGTGTCGGGCGAGGTGGCGGCCGTGGACATCTTCGCCCTTTTCACATTGGCAGCAATGCTGTCAGTCTCCATCGGACTTATTAACCTATTGCCCATCCCCATGCTCGACGGTGGACACCTTGTGTTCTACGCCATTGAGGGCGTAAGGGGCCGACCGCTGTCGGAACGGGCCCAGGACGTCAGCTTTCGCATCGGCTTGGCCTTGGTGCTTTTGTTAATGGGCTTTGCGACTTTTAACGACATCATTCACCTTACGTCGTAGCGAGCGTGGCATTGGCGCAACGGTGGGCGGCGAAACCAGCCCTGTGAGGGGGTCAATGCCTTGTCCCCCAACGCCTAGGCGAGCATAGCTGATGTGGGAAGCCGCCATCTTGCGGCTCCCCACTGACTGCGAGGCACCGTCCCGTTTATGTTCCTTCGTCCGGGCCCCCACGATGCGTAACCTCATGAAGCGTTCTTTGGCGCTCCTTCTGTTTCTGGCTGTCGCTGTGGCAACTGTTGCTGCACCGGCTTACGCGGCTGTGGTCAGCCGTATCAGTGTGGAGGGGAACGTGCGCGTCGATGACGCGACGGTCCGCGCCTATGTCACGATCCGCCCGGGCGAGTCCTTCGGTCCCGCGCAAATTGACGACAGCATCGACAGTCTCTTCGCCACAGGCCTGTTTGAGGACGTGACGATCACCCAGTCCGGCAGCACCTTGGTGGTGCGGGTGGTGGAAAACCCGGTCATCAACCTCGTCTCCTTCGAGGGCAACCGCCGCGTCTCCGACGAGATCCTTGAAGGCACGGTGCAAAGCCGCTCGCGCTCCATTTTTAGCCGCGCCCAGGTGCAAGCGGATGTGCAGCGCATTCTTGAGGTCTATCGCCGTCGCGGCAGCTACCTTGCCACCGTCGAGCCGCAGATCATCGATCGCGGCCAGAACCGTGTGGACCTCATCTTCGACATCACCGAAGGGCCTAAGACCAAGGTCGGCCGCATCACCTTCATCGGCAACCGCTCCTTTTCCGACGGCCGTCTGAGGGACGTGATTCGCACCAAAGAGAGCGGGCTCCTTGGCTTCCTGCGCACCACGGACACCTACGATCCTGACCGTCTCAACGCGGACCAGGAGCTGCTGCGTCGGTTCTATTTCAACCGCGGCTATGCCGACTTCCGCATCCTGTCGGCGGTGGCGGACTTCGACCGCGAGCGCAACGAGTTCTTCATCACCTTCACCATGGACGAGGGCGACCGCTACACGTTCGGCGAAGTGCAGGTGGACACCACCCTTGCCGACCTCGACCCTGAGCAACTGCGCCGCAAGGTGGAAAGCCGCCCGGGCCGCACCTACTCGGCGGAAGACATTGAAGGGTCGCTGGAAGACCTGACCCTTGCCGCCAACCGGCAGGGCTACCCCTTTGCCCAGGTGGTGCCGCGGGGCGAGCGCGACTTTGAGAACAAGACCATCTCGGTGACTTACCGGGTGGATCAGGGCGTCCAGGCCTACATCGAGCGCATCGACATTGTGGGCAACACCACGACGCGCGACTACGTGATCCGCCGCGAGTTCGACATCTCCGAGGGTGATGCCTACAACCGCGTCCTTCTGGACCGTGCCGAACGGCGTCTGCGTGCGCTCGGCTTCTTCGAGACCGTGCGCATCACCACCGCACAGGGTTCTGAGCCTGACCGCGTGGTGGTGACCGTCTTCGTCCAGGAGCGGGCGACCGGTAAGGTCTCCTTCGGTATCGGCTTTTCCACGTCAGACGGCGTGATCGGTGAATTGTCGGTGGAGGAGAGCAACTTTCTGGGCCGCGGCCAGTTCGTGAAAGTGGCCATCGGTGGTGGCGACAAGACGCAGAGCTTCGACTTCTCGTTCACCGAGCCCTACACCTTCGGCCGTCGCATCTCGACGGGCATCGACCTTTATTCCCGCCTGTCGGAAGAGCGTGACACCCAGGCCTATGACGAGACCGAAACGGGTGGCGGCATTCGCTTCGGCCTTCCCATCACCGAAGAGGTGTCGGTCCAGGTGTTCTACAACCTGTTCAACCGCACCATCGATGTGGACCAGTCCGACTGCACCGGCCCGAACAGGACGCTGTCCCGCGCCGTCTGCGAATCGGACGGCTCGCGCCTGACCTCGATGATCGGCACCTCGCTGATCTACAACTCGCTGGATGATCAGTTCAATCCGCGCGAAGGCTTCTACGGCAAGCTCACCACGGAAGTGGCCGGTCTTGGCGGCGACACCTTCTTCTGGCGCAATGTTGCCAAGGGCCGCGCCTATCGCGAAATTGTCCCCGCTTATGGAGTTGTGGGCTTCCTGGCTCTTGAAGGCGGCGCGATGACCGCCCTCAACGACGACCTTCGCATTCAGGATCAGTTCTTCCTGGGCGGCAACGTGATCCGCGGCTTCAAATCTTCCGGTATCGGTCCGCGTGACAGGGATTCTGGTGAAGCCCTTGGTGGTCGCTACTACGTGGCAGCGACCGCGGAAGCGGCTTTCCCCATCCCGTTCCTGCCGCCTGAAGTGGGCCTGTCGGGAGCGGTGTTCGCCGACGCCGGTTCGCTGTGGGGCGTCGACCCAGATATTGTGGCACGCAATGGCGGCTCAGCGACCATTGACTCAAATGACTTTAATATCCGCGCGGCCGGTGGCGTGGGCGTTTTGTGGAAATCGCCCTTCGGCCCGATCCGCGCCGACTTTGCCGTCCCCTTCATCGAGAACGAAGTGGACGAAACCCAGGTCTTCCGGATCTCCGGCGGCACACGCTTCTAACGAGCGCCTCCTGCCATCGGGCACCAACCTGAAAGCAGCGCGCCGAGGACCGATGGTGGTCCTCGGCGCGTTTTTGTTTTGTGAGCTTCCGTCAAGGCGTGGCAGGCCGTCGTCGCCCTTGGCGCGCATTGTCTCACAGTTAAAGCCAATGCGCCGTCGCCGCCCGAAGGGTGCGTGAAAGCCGACCCTGCTGGCGCGGGCCGGTCTGGTGTATGATGATCAGACCACGGGGTTCTCGAAAGGCGCGCCATGTTGGACCACTCCCAGCCGATCCAGCGGCGAAAGCTGTCTGATGCAGTGTTCGAGCGGCTGCTTGCGGAAATCAAGGACGGCTCACTGAGCCCGGGAGACGCGCTTCCCTCAGAACGAACGCTGATGGAGACCCTTGGCGTCGGCCGGCCTGCCGTGCGCGAGGCACTTCAGTCCCTTGCGCGCATGGGGCTGATTGAGATCAAGCACGGCGAAAGGGCGCGCGTCGCCTCACCCTCCCTGGAGGGCATGGTGGTGCAGATGGGCGAGACCATGCGCCACCTTCTTGCCCACTCCCCCGCGGACCTTGAGCATCTCAAGGAAGCCCGAGCCACCTTCGAGACGGAGATGGCAAAGCAAGCCGCCGCCAAGCGCACTGACGCCGACGTTGCCAGTTTGTGGGCCGCCATCAAAGAGCAGGAAGCGGCTGCGGCAGATTTGCCGCGCTTTCGTGCCCTCGATGGCCGCTTTCACAGGGAAGTGGCGGCAATCAGCGGCAACCCCATCTGGCCGGCCGTCGCCGAAGCGGTGTTCACCTGGCTGGCCGATTTCCATGTGGACCTTGTGTCCGTCCCCGGCCTGGAACGCCTTACCCTTGAGGAACACCGCGAGATTGCCCGTGCCATCGAAGCTGGCAACCCGAGGGCCGCCGCCAACGCCATGACGGACCATCTGACCCGCGCCAACGCCCTTTACAGGCAAGCCAACCTCAGCGTCTAGGTTGCGGGCGAGCCGTCACTGGTCTAATGAGTATAGCAAGCAGAACCGCTTAAGAGTTCGGCACACATCAGCCCTTCGGCGGGGAGGGGGTGCATGGGCATCCATCGCGGCGTACTCATCGGGTGCGGGTTTTTCGCACGCAACCACATGAACGGCTGGAGCGATGCGGCCGAGGCTGAGATCGTGGCCGTGTGCGACCTCGACCGCCAGAAGGCCGAGACCTTCGCAAGAGATTTCGGCGTCGGCGCGGTCTACGCCGACGCTGAGGCAATGTTCGCCGAACAGAAGCCCGACTTTGCCGACGTTGCCACCACCGTGGAGTCCCACAGACCCCTCGTCACCCTTGCCCTCAGCCATGGAGCCGCCGCGGTCTGCCAAAAGCCCTTTGCTGAGACCTATGCCGACGGTCTTGCCATGGTGGACGCAGCGACGGACGCCAACAAGCCACTCGTCATCCACGAGAATTTTCGCTGGCAACGCCCGTTGATGGCGCTGAAGGCAGCGCTCGGGGAAGGCGTCATCGGCACGCCCACCTTCGCGCGCATCTCCTTCCGCCACGGCTACGACGTTTACGCCAACCAGCCCTACCTGGCAGAGACCGAGCGCTTTGCCATTATGGACGTGGGGTTGCACCTGTTTGATGTGGCCCGCTACCTCCTTGGCGATGTGGCCGACATCCACTGCCGCACCCAAAGCCTGAAGCCTGGCCTTGCAGGGGAGGACGCTTTCTTGGCCACCTTGCGCCACAGGAGCGGTGTGGTGAGCGCAGTAGACTGCTCCTTCTTCACCAAGATGACGCCAGACCCTTTCCCACAGACCCTTGCCTGGATCGAGGGCGATCAGGGCACGCTGGAGCTGACGGGGGACTATCGCCTGCGCCGGCACGTGGGCGGCACCGTCACCGACGAGGCTGTTGAGCCCGCCGTGCCCGCCTGGGGCGATAAGCCCTGGCATGCGGTGCAAGATTCCGTCGCAGCCTTCGAGCGTCACGTCTGCGATGTGTTGAGCGGGCGGGCCGACCCGCAGCCCTCAGGCGCCCACAACCTCACCACCCTTGCCATGGCGCTTGCCGCCTATCGCTCTGCCGAGACGGGACAGTCGGTGGATGTGGACGCCTTCATTGCCGAAGGGGCGGTGATTTGAGCGAGCGGATCGAGGCCGACTACCTGATCGAGACCGCCTATCCGCTCCAGGATGCTGCGGCCTCCATGGCGGGCGAACAATCCTCAGGCACCTTCGTCCCCGTCCCTGGCGAGACGCCTGAGTTAAAGGCCCGTTCCGCCGCAAGGGTGGAGAGCCTTGAAGACCTCGGCCCCGTCGACACACCATCGCTCCCGGGCGCTGGTCTTAGCAGCAAGCCTCACAGCCGGGCGAAGGTGACCCTCTCATGGCCGCTCGCCAACATGGGGCCGTCTCTGCCCAACCTGATGGCGACTGTTGCCGGCAACCTTTTTGAGCTAAAGCAGTTTTCTGGGTTGAGGCTCCTCGACCTAAGGCTACCTGAGGCCTTCGCCGACGCCTATCCGGGCACCCGCTTTGCCGTTGAGGGCACACGTCGACTATCGGGGGTCAAAGGGCGGCCGCTCATCGGCACCATCGTGAAGCCGAGCGTCGGTTTCACGCCGGCGGAGACGGCGGATCTGGTGGCGACCCTATGCGCTGCGGGGATCGACTTCATCAAGGACGATGAGCTGCAGGCCGATGGTCCCACCTGCCCGTTCGAGGAGAGGGTGAGGGCGGTGATGGCCGTCATCAACCAGCACGCCGAACGCACGGGAAAGCGCGTCATGTACGCCTTCAACCTCACCGGTGAGGTGGACGAGATGCGCGCCAGGCACGACCTGGTGGAGGCGGCCGGCGGCACCTGCATCATGGTCAGCCTCAATTCTGTCGGACTGTCGGGGTTTTCGTCCATCGCCCGCCATGCGCAGCTACCGATCCACGCCCACCGCAACGGCTGGGGGGCACTCTCGCGCCACCCGATGCTGGGATTCTCCTACGTGGCCTGGCAGAAATTCTGGCGGCTCGCAGGGGCCGACCACATGCACGTCAACGGCCTTGCCAACAAGTTTTGCGAGGAAGACGAGAGCGTCGTCGCCTCCGCCCGTACGTGCCTGACGCCCCTGTTCGAGCACAAGCCGTGCCTGGCAATGCCCGTCTTCTCCTCAGGCCAGACGGTGCGGCAGGCGGCGGGGACGTACAAAGCGCTCGGCTCGCCTGACCTCATTTATGCCGCAGGCGGGGGCATCATGGCCCATCCCGATGGGCCTGCCGCTGGGGTTGAGAGCCTGCGCGATGCCTGGCAGGCGGCCATGGAAGGGGTGCCTCTCGACGCCTACGCACAAGACCGCCCGGCCTTGCGCGCTGCAGCAGGCGTTGGCCGGTGAGACTGCCTGAGGGCCCTCTCGTCGCCTGGTATGGCGATGATTTTACGGGGTCCGCCGCGGTGATGGAGGTGCTTGCCCTTGCAGGCGTTCCGGCCGTGCTCTTCTTCAAGCCGCCTGACGCGGCGGCCCTATCGCGCTTCGGCCCCCTCGGCGCCATTGGCGTTGCGGGGGATGCGCGCTCGCGCTCGCCGGAGTGGATGGACGCGCACCTGCCTGCGATCTTCGAGGCGCTAAGGCAAACCGGGGCGCCGCTGATCCACTACAAGGTCTGCTCCACCTTCGACAGTGCGCCCCATGTGGGTTCCATCGGTCGCGCGGCGGACATCGGCCTTGCCGGCGGCGGGTGGGCGCCCCTCGTTCTGGGGGCACCCGAAATCGGTCGTTACCAGGCCTTCGGCACCTTGTTTGCCGCTGCCGGCGATGAGGTCCACAGGCTCGACCGTCATCCCACCATGGCGACCCACCCCGTCACCCCCATGGACGAGGCGGACGTGCGGCGGCACCTTTCTCGCCAGACGGCCAAAGAGATCGGGCTCGTGGACCTTCGCCGCCTGAAGGCGGGCGAGGGGGCAGCCGCCCTTGAAGCAGAGCGTGCGGCGGGCAACACCATCGTTGCCTTCGACGTTGTGGACGAGGAGACCCTGTGCGCAGCGGGTGAGGCCATCTGGCGCCAGTCCCTTGAAGCACCTGTGTTCGCGCTCGGCTCCCAAGGGGTGGAGTACGCGCTGATTGCCGCCTGGCGGAAAGCCGGCATTGCACCGGAAGCGCCCCGATCTGCTGTCGTGCCCGCCTCACGGGTGGCTGTGGTGTCGGGCTCCTGCTCGCCCATCACCGCCGAGCAGATCCGACTTGCCGAGGCGAAAGGGTTTGCCACCATCCCCCTTGACGCAACAACGGCTCTGGACAAAGGCGCCTTTGCGAGGGCGAGGCAAGACGCTGTTTCCACAGCACTCTCGGCCCTTTCCAAAGGGCGCGACCCTTTGATCTACACCGCCCGCGGCCCCCACGACCCGGCGGTTGCGCGCTTTGGCGAGGCGGTGGCGGCGGCCGGCGTTGACTCCGGGGAGGTCAACAGGCGCATCGGCGAAGGCCTTGGCGAGGTGTTGAGCGCTGTGGTGCGCACCGGGCGCCTGCGCCGCGCGGCCATTGCTGGCGGCGACACATCAAGCCACGCCGCACAAGCCTTGGGGCTGGACGCCGTTACCGCAAAGGCGCCGCTCGTACCTGGCGCCGCGCTCCTGACAGGCCACGGCGAGGACCCTGCCACCGATGGCCTGGAGATAGTCTTGAAAGGCGGCCAGATGGGCCCGCCCGACTTCTTTGGACGACTGAGGGCCGGCGGCCCGGGGAGATCATTATGACCAAGATCGCGCTGCTTGGCGCAGGCGGCAAAATGGGCGTGCGGCTTGCCACGAACCTCATGGACACGCGCTTCATCGTCTCCCCCGTCGAGCCGTCTGAGGCTGGCCGGGACCGTCTTGTGGCGGCAACGGGTCAGCAGTGCATGGACAAGGACAATGCAATCCGCGATGCGGACGTGATTGTGATGGCAACACCAGACCGGCTGATCGGCAAGATCACCCACGACATCATCGACGATGTGCAGTCGGGCGCGGCCATCATCATGCTGGATGCTGCCGCCCCCCATGCCGGCGAATTGCCCGAGCGCGAGGACGTCACCTACTTCGTCACCCACCCTTGCCACCCGCCCATCTTCAACGATGAAGACGGGGACAACCGGCGCGACTTCTTCGGCGGCGTCCTGGCCAAACAACACATTGTCTGCGCGCTGATGCAGGGACCTGACGAACATTATGCCCTGTGCGAAGAGGTGGCGCGGGAGATCTACAAGCCCGTCATGCGCTCCCACAGGGTGAGTGTGGAGCAGATGGCGATTCTTGAGCCTGCGCTCTCCGAGACGGTCGGCGCAACCCTCGCGCTGGCGCTGCGGGAGGCAACGGACGAAGCGATCCGCCGCGGCGTGCCCGAACAGGCCGCGCACGACTTCATGCTCGGCCACCTCAACATCGAACTTGCGATCGCCTTTGGCATCTTCCCTGAGGGCAAGTTCTCCGATGGGGCGCTGCATGCCATCAACGAAGCCAAGCCGTTGATCTTCAAGGAGGGGTGGCTGGACCGCGTGTTTGCGCCAGAGGCGGTGCTGCGTTCGGTCAAGGAGATCTGCCACCCTGGTGATAAGGCCTGAGGGGGCGGTGATGACCCGCCGCGTCCCCATCGACGGCCCCAAAGGTCACGGACGATGAGCGAGCCCCATATCGAGCATGCGGCCACCATCGTGCCTGTGCGCAACGTTGCCGAGACGGTGCGCTTTTACACCGACATTCTTGGCTTCGACGCGGCGTTCGTGGCCGGCGATGGCACGTTTGCCATGGTCCGGCGTGGCAATGCGGTGGTGCAACTCGTCCTCACCGACAGCGAAGAGGTTTTGAGGGCGACGGCCAACAACATTGCCATCTACATCACCGTGCGGGACGTGGATGGGCTTTTCGCCAGTCTTGCCGACCGCCTTGAGACGCTGCCTGAGGGGCGCCTCCGCCGGCCCTTCAACCAACCCTACGGCATGCGCGAATTCCACGTGAAGGACCCTGACGGTTGCCTGCTCTTCTTCGGCGAGGACGCTGACGAGGAGGCGGGGGGATGATCGGACCCTCATGCCAACCTTCTGATGCCGTGCGACCTGCGCCACGGCATCCACACCGAAACCATTTTCCGACGGACGCGAACACGCGCCGTCGCCACCAAAGGAGGAAGTCCCCATGAGATCTGCGATCCTTGCCGGCGCCGCGTTTGCTGCGCTGGGTCTGGCGGCCCCTGCACAGGCCGCGACCATCTGCTTTGCCTTCCAGGACCTTGAGACGGAGTTCTGGGTGGCCGGTCACCAGGCCATCACCTCTACCTTGAAGGACCAGGGCCACACCGTCATCGAGCGCAACGCCAACGAGGACGCCAACCGCCAGCTTGAGCAGGTGCGCGACTGCATCGCCCAAGGGGTGGACGGCATCATCATCATCCCCCAGGACGGTGAGAGTGCTGTCACCATCGTCGGCGAGGCGCAGGACAACGACGTGCCCATCGCCGTCTTCAACCGCCCGCCGTCCGACTTGTCGCGCGGGATTGTGGTTGTGGCCGACAATGCCACCATCGCAGAACAGGCCGTCTCCCACCTTGCGGACGTCGCCCTCTCCAATGCCGGCGATGGCGACACGCTTCAGCCCCTCATCCTTGTGGGTGACTTGGGTGACCCCAACGCCGTCGGCCGTAAGGAAGGGTTTTACGCGGCCATAGAAAAGCATGGCGACCGGTTCGCGACCCCCATCGAGGTGGCAACGGAATGGGATGCTGCGACGGCGCTCGCCAACCTCGAGGCGGCGGTGACGGCCAATCCCGACATCGACCTCATCTTCACCTCGTCCGACTTCTTGTTCCCCACCATCCGCTCTGTGCTTGAGCCGCGCGGGATGTGGAAGAAAAAGGGCGAAGACGGTCACGTGGTTCTTGGCGGTCTCGACGGGGATGCCACCGCCTGCCAGCTGATCAAGGACGGGTATGTGGAAGCCACCGGCGTTCAGGACCTTTACTTCGAGGCCGACCAGGCCCTCACGGCCATCCTGAAAGCCATCGAAGACGGCGAGTACGCCCCCAACCAGGTAATCGAAGATCCGGGTTTTGCGCTGACGGCCGCCAACATCGGCGATCGTGAGATGGACATGTGGGGCTGCGTCCTCCTCGCCGACGGCTTCTTGAACAAGTGAGCGAGACGAACCTGTGAGCGATACGGTGCCTGGCGCGACCCCCCCATCCGTTTCCGGTCCCACGGGATCGCAGGAGGGGCAGGGCGCGGCGGGTGCCTCACAGACAGCGCCTGCGCGGGGGATGGCGGCGCGGCTTGCCCGGCGCGCAGGTGATCTTTTTCTGTCGGACTACTTCGTCCTTTATTTGTCCCTCGCCTACGTCCTCTTTCTGATTCCGTTCTTGCCGACGCTGTCCAATCCAGCAAATCTTTCCAACGTCTTGAGCAATATGTGGCCGCTTCTGGTGGTGGCTGTGGGGCAGACCTTCGTCCTCACCATCGCGGGGATCGACCTCAGCCAAGGCTCCGTCATCGGCCTGACCAGCGTTGTGGGCGGGGCGTTGATTGCGACGGCGGCTTCGGGCGCGGTGCTTGCCAATGCACCCCTTTGGGGCATCGTCTTGACGGAAAATGGCGGGCCCTTGGCAACTGTGCCTTACGGGGTGGGGCTTGCGATCGTCGCCATGTTGGTGACGGGGCTCATCATCGGGGCCATCAACGGCGTCAGCGTTGCCTACCTCAACATGCCGCCCTTCATGGTGACCTTGGTGGGGCTCATCGCATTCGGCGCTTTTGCCATCTGGCTCACCCAGTCGGAGAATATTCGCCCGCTGCCGGAAAGCTTTATCCAGTTGGGCAAAGGTGACATCGTCTCCGTCTATCTGGGTGAGCAGGACGAACCGCGGATCCCTCGGCGGGAAATCTATTCCTTCATCACCTATCCCGCCATCATTGCCATCTCCATTGCCGTCCTTGCACACCTTTTGCTGTCGCGCACCGTGTTCGGGCGCTACGTGGTGGCCATCGGCGCCAACAGGCGGGCGGCGGAGATTTCCGGCGTCCCCGTCCGGAAGGTGATTGTTGCCGTCTTCATGATTTCGGCGCTTTGTGCCGCGGCAGGCTCCATCCTTTATTCGGCACGGCTTGAGGCGGGGCGTCCCACTCTCGGGGAGGGAGCGTTCCTGCTGGATGTGATTGGCGCGGTGGTGATCGGCGGCACCAGCCTGTTCGGCGGCAAAGGCAAGATCATCTGGACGGTGTTCGGCGTTTTGTTTTTCGTGCTGTTGTCCAACACCTTGAACCTGATGAACCTCTCCTCCTTTCACATCGACATGGTGAAGGGCGGGGTGATCCTCGCCGCCGCCATGCTGGATGTGTTGCGAACGCGGCTGATGCAAGGGCGCGCCACGTGACGGGGCTGCTCGCGTTCGAGGGCCTTTCGAAGGTCTTCTTCGGCGTTCATGCGGTGGAGGGGGTGTCGTTTGCGGTGGAGGAAGGCGTTGTGCTCGGCCTCATCGGCGAGAACGGGGCCGGCAAGTCCACCTTGATGAACATGGTGGGCGGCGTCGTTCCTCCCACATCGGGCCGCATGGTCTGGCGGGGGGAGACCTATGCGCCCCGAAACGCGGCCGAGGCGAGCGCCAGGGGCGTTGCTTTCATCCACCAGGAGCTCAACCTTTTCTTCAACCTGACGGTTGCCGAAAACCTCTTCGTCGACGATTTTCCCAAGCGCCTCGGGCTGATCGACCGTGGCGCCATCCGCGCCCGTGCCAAAGCGCTGATGGACGAGTTGAATCTTGAGGTCTCGCCCGACGCCTTGATCGAAGACCTTTCTCCCGGGGAGAGGCAGTTGGTGGAGATCGCCAAAGCGCTCCACAGAGATGCCGCGCTCATCATTTTCGACGAGCCCACCACCTCGCTGACCCCGCGGGAGACCACGCGGCTGTTTGAGGTGATCGGCAGGCTGAAGGCGGCGGGTCGCACCATCATCTATATCAGCCACGTCTTGGCCGACGTGGCGCAGCTTTGCGACACCGTCGCGGTGCTGCGTGACGGCAAGCTGGTGGCGACCGGACCTGTGGCCGACTTCGACATCCCCGCCATGATCCGCGCCATGATCGGGCGGGAGCTGTCGGGTCTGTTTCCCGAGAAGCACCATAGGCGAGGCGAAAGCGTTGTTCTTTCGGCGGATGGATTGTCCCAGCCCGGCGTTCTCAACGCGGTGTCGTTCAAGGTCCACGAGGGGGAAATCCTTGGCCTGTTCGGTCTCATGGGCTCGGGGCGGACGGAACTGGCGCGCATCCTCTTCGGCCTCGACCCCGTGGCGGAGGGGAGCGTGACGTTGGGCGACACGCAGCTTCACGGCGGCCCGCGGGAGCGCATTGCCTCAGGCCTGGCCTTCGTGACGGAGAACCGGCGCGAGGAGGGGCTCTTGATGGAGACCCCCATTGCGGAGAACTTCAGTCTGGTTTCGCTGCCCTCGTTCGCCCGCACGCCTGCGGCCGTCATCGACCGTGAGGCGCTGGCGGCGGACGCTGCGGCCATGGCCGAACGGGTGCGGCTGAAGGCTGGCAACATCGTCCGCCAGCCGGCCAAATCCCTTTCTGGCGGCAACCAGCAGAAGGTGGTGATCGGCAAGTGGCTGATGGGCCGTCCGCGCGTCTTCATCCTCGATGAGCCCACCCGGGGCGTTGATGTGGGCGCCAAGTACGAGATCTACACCCTTGCCGGCGAGTTGGCGGAGGGGGGCAGTGGTGTCCTCTTCATCTCCTCGGAGATCGAGGAGTTGATGGGTGTGTGCGACCGGATCTTGGTGATGAGCCAGGGCGAGATTGTCGGCGGCTTCGAGGCGAGCGCTTTCGACCAGCAGGCGATCCTCAGCCTTGCCTTCCGCCAGACCCACTGAGGGGCCGGCCCCTCAGCAGATCCTCGGGAGTTGCTCCCCCACCAGCATGTCGACAATGCGACCGCCGCCGAAAACGGTGTTCATGACCACCGTGCCGGGGTGCTCCTCCACACAGCGGCCGATGATGACGGCCTCTCGGCCGGCATCGGTGGCGCGCATGGCGGCAAGGGCGGCGTCCGCCTCCTCAGGCGGAGTGAAGAGGACCAGTGTGCCTTCGTTGGCAAGGTAGAGGGGGTCGAGGCCGAGGATCTCGCAAACGCCCTTCACTTCAGCGCGCAAGGGGAGTGCCGTTTCATCGATTTCGATGCCCACATGGGCCGCATCCGCCACCTCGTTGAGGACGGAGGCAATGCCGCCGCGGGTGGCATCGCGCGCGGCCCGTGTCCGGGGGGCGACGGCGAGGATGGCCTCCATCATGGCCCACAAGGGCTGGCAGTCGCTTGCGATTTCGGTGGAAAGGGCCATGTCGCCCCGTGCGGTGAGGATGGCAGCTCCATGGTCGCCGAGGACGCCGTTGACGATGGCAACATCGCCTGCAACCACCCGATGGGCCCCAAGGTCACGCCCTGGCGGAATGGCGCCGACGCCCGAGGTGGTGACGAACACTTTGTCCGCGCTCCCCCGGCCGACCACCTTGGTATCGCCTGTGACAATGGCAACGCCTGCCTCCCGCGCCGTCTCGGCCATGGAGGCGGCGATGCGACGAAGGAGGGTCACCTCGCACCCTTCCTCGATTATGAAGGCGGCCGACAGCCACAAGGGTTTTGCGCCGCCAACGGCAAGGTCGTTGACTGTGCCGTTCACCGCGAGGGTGCCGATATCGCCGCCGGGAAACTCCACAGGGTCCACCACAAAGCTGTCGGTGGTGAGGGCCAGTTGCGCACCAGGCACCATCAGATCGGGGTGGGTGAGCCGCGCCTGATCTTCCATCCCTGCCGGCTGGAAGGTGGACAGGAACACGTCCTCGATGAGGTCGCGCATGGCGCTGCCGCCGCCGCCGTGGGCAAGCGTGACCCTGTCGCCCCGCACTGTGCGGCGGGGGCGGGCTGGCGGCCCGTCGTTCATTCGGCGGGCTCGACGGCGACTTTGGCGGACTTGCGCAGTTCGATGGCGCCATACTGGTGATAGGCCGAGCAGGCGCCTTCTGAGGACACCATTAAGGCGCCGAGCGGCGTTTCGGGCGTGCACGTCTTGCCGAAGTGCGGGCATTGAGGCGGTTTGATGCGGCCCGACATCACCTCACCGCACATGGTGCCTTCCGGCTCTTTCGCCCTTGCGCGGGGGGAGCCGTAGCCGATGGCAAACTTGCGCTCAGCGTCGAACGCCCCATAGGCCTCGCGGATCTTAAGGCCCGAGAGGTCGATCTCCCCAAGGCCGCGCCATTCGAAGCTTTCGCGTGGTTCGTAGACCCTCTCGCAGGCGGCAATGGCGGCGGGGTTGCCTTCGGCAGGCACCACGCGGGCATACTGGTTTTCTACTTCTGCCCGGCCATCGCGGATCTGTTGGAGCACCATCAGGACCGATTGAAGGAGGTCCAGCGGCTCGAACCCTGCAACCACGATGGGCTTGCCATAGTCCTTGGCGATGAAGTCATAAGGGCGAAGGCCGATCACCATGGAGACGTGGCCCGGCCCCACGAACCCATCCAGCACCATGCGCGGATCGTCGAGCAGCGCCTTGATGGGAGGCGGCACGGTGATGTGATTGCAAAAGACGGAGAAGTTCGTCAGCCCCTCTGCCGCCGCCTGGAGGATTGAGAACGCGGTGGAGGGCGTCGTCGTCTCAAAGCCGAGGCCGAAGAACACCACCTCGCGGGTCGGGTTGCGGCAGGCAATCTCCAACGCGTCGAGGGGGGAATAGACCATGCGGATGTCGCAGCCGTCCGCCTTCGCTTGGAGAAGGGACTTCGCACTGCCAGGCACGCGCATGGCATCGCCAAAGGTGGTGAAGATCACCTCGGGCCGTTCGGCAAGTTCGATGCACTCATCCACCCGCGCCATGGGCAGGACGCAGACCGGACAGCCGGGACCATGGATGAATTCCAGCCCCTCAGGCGTCAGCTTGTCGAGCCCATAGCGGAAGATTGCATGGGTGTGGCCGCCGCAAATCTCCATGATGGAGACGGGCTTATCCTTGGTGGCGCCAAGCTCATCGACCAGGTTCGCGATGGCGGCAAGGACGGGCTTTGCGGCGGCGGGGTCGCGAAATTCGTCAGCGTACTTCATGGCCTCGGCCCCAGTGCGTCCTGGGTGGCGCGCATGACGGCGATCTCCTCTTGTGCTTCGCCGAGCTCGTTGAGGGCGTCGAGGGTGCGCTTGGCCTCCGCCTCATCGATGAGGCTCATGGCAAAGCCCACGTGGACGAGAACGTAGCGGCCGATGAGGTCCTCAAGGGGTTCATCGCCCTCCACGGGAAGGACATTGACGGCGCGGCGCACGCCCGACACATCCACCGTTGCCAGATGGCGCGCCTCGTCTTCTATGGCGATGATTTTCCCCGGTATGCCTAGGCACATGACAATCCCCCTTCCACGTGTGCGAGCGCCACGACCGCCTGGCCCAACGACAATCCCCCATCGTTGGCAGGCACTTGGCGATGGCTGAGCACGCTCAGATTCTGGCCGACCAGCCCGTCGTGGACGAGGCTGAACAGCGCTTTGTTTTGAAAGCAGCCCCCGCTGAGGGCAATGGTATCGAGCCCGCGCGCAAGCGCAATGCGGGCCGCCGCGTTGACGATGGCGTTTGCCAGCCCGCGATGGAAGCGTGCCGCTATGAGCCCGATGGGCGCGGCGGCATCAAGGTCATCCAACAGACCGGGCCACAAAGGTGCGGGATTAAGGCACAGGCGCCCACCCTCGGCGTGAATGTCAAACGGGTAGGCCTCTTGCGGGTCGGCAAGGGCGCGATGGTCGATGGCGGCCTCGAAACGCATGGCGGCCTCGCCCTCGTAGGTCTGGCCGTCAAAACATATCAGACAGAGCGCGGCCGCTGCATCGAAGAGACGCCCGCAGGAGGACGACAAGGGTGCGTTGAGACCCCGCGCCATCATGGCATCGAGAGTTGCCAAAGGTTTGTCGGCGAGGCGGGCGATGGCCGGCACGTTGGCGTGGTCCGCAGCATTGGGCCAGCCCATGGCCGCGCACAGATGGGCGTAGGTGTTGCGCCAAGGCTCGCGCGAGGCCGCATTTCCGCCAGGGAGGAGGACGGGCTTGAGGGATGCGGCGCGCTCGAAGCTGCGATAGTCGGCCACCAGGAACTCACCGCCCCACACGGTGTCGTCCTGGCCCAGGCCGAGCCCGTCCATGACAATCCCCACCACAGGCGGCGCGTTGGCGGGGCGGGCGTTTTCTGTAAGGCAGGCGGCGATGTGGGCGTGGTGGTGCTGCACGGCAACCACGGGGCGGCTTCCGGCTAGCCCCATGCCGCGCTTGGTGCTCAAGTAGTCCGGGTGAAGGTCGACGGCGACCACGGCAGGGGTGTGCTGGAAGAGGTCGGCGTAAAGGGAAAGGTTGTGGGCCGCGTCCTGGTGGGTGGCGGCATCCTCAAGGTCGCCCATGTGGTGGGAGAGGATGGCCTCGCCGTCCTTCACAAGGCAGAACGTGTTTTTCAGTTCCGACCCCATGGCGAGCACAGGTGTCGCGCCATCAAACCCCTCAGGCAGGGGCAAAGGGACCGGGGCGAACCCGCGCGCACGGCGAAACACCCGTGGGGCACCGCAATCCACACGCACGACGCTGTCATCGATCCGCCGCGCGATGAGTCTGTTGTGGAGAAGGGCAGCGTCGGCAACGCCCGCAAGGCGGGTGCGCGCATCGTCATTGTCGATCACCTGAGGCGCACCACTGCGGTTGCCCGAGGTCATGACGATGGGCGCGTCGAACGAAGCCATCAGCAGCGCATGTAGGGGTGTGTAGGGCAGCATGAAGCCAAGGCTTTTTAGCCCCGGCGCAATGGCCTCCGGTAAGTCCGCGCCCCACGCCTCAAGCAGAACGATGGGGGCGGAGGGGGAGGAGAGGAGCGCCTCCTCTTCCGCCGTCAATCTTGCGTGACGGGCGATGACATCGGTGTCCCGCGCCATCAGAGCGAAGGCCTTGCCCTCACGGCCCTTTCGGGTGCGAAGGCGCTGGACGGCCTCGGCATTGGTGGCATCACAGGCAAGGTGGATGCCGCCGAGGCCTTTGATGGCAACGATGTAGCCGTTCTTGAGGAGGCGGGCGGCCTCGGCCAAAGGGTCGCTGCTGTCAGGCGCTGGTCGGTCGGCGTCGGCCCCCAGCCACTCCAAGCTGGCCTCGGGCCCGCAGTCTGGGCAGGCGATGGGCTCTGCATGAAAGCGCCTGTCGGTGGGGTCGTCATATTCACCCTGGCAGTGAGGGCAGAGGACAAAGCCCGCCATGGTGGTGTTGTGGCGGTCGTAGGGGACAGCCTCTTGGATGGAAAAGCGTGGCCCGCAGTCCGTGCAGTTGGTGAAGGGATAGGCGAAGCGCCGCGCCGAGGGATCGGCAATTTCGCTCACACAGGCATTGCAGACGGCCACGTCCGGCGTGATGGCAGCGCGCACGGCGCCAGCTTCTGACGGTGCGATGGTGAAGGCCTCTGGCGGTGTGCCTGACACGGCCGACCGCTCCAGCGTGTCGATGCGCGCCAGGGGCGGCAGCGCGTCCACGAGGCGGTTTGCAAAGTGAGCGTGCCCTTCGCCCCAGAGGGTGATTTCCACCCCTTCGGCGGTGTTGCGCACGGTGCCCGTCAGGCCGAGCTCTGAGGCAACGCGCCAGACGGTGGGGCGGAAACCGACGCCCTGCACCTGGCCGCGGACGATCAGCCGCTCACCATCGGCGAGCGGTCTTGCTGCGCGATCCACTGCACGTGCGCTCTGCATTGTGCGTTTCTACCCCCGCACAAGACCATGCCATCCCCTGGTGCATGGACGCAAACGGCCCGCCCGTCGCGCCTCCCCGCCGGCCGGGACCCGTGCCCGTCAAAGTGACTGCGGCAGCCACAGGGCTAGCGCAGGCACGGCGATCAGCGCCGCCACCATGGCAAGCATCACCAGAACGTAAGGGATGGCGCCGACCATCACATCGCGCAGTGATCCGCTGCGCCGCGCGCCCTGGACCACATAAAGATTGAGCCCAACCGGTGGGGTGATCAGCGCCATCTCCACAAGGACGATCATGACAATGCCGAACCAGACCTTGTCGTACCCAAGGTCGACGATGATCGGCACCATGATGGGGATCGTCACCACCATCAGCGACAAGGTTTCGATGAAGAAACCGAGGACGATGTAGATAAGAACAATGACGAGGAGCGTGGAAAAGGCGTCGAGCCCCAGCCCCGTCATGAAGGCGCGCAGTTCGTTGCCGAGCCCTGCGGCCGACAGGGTGAAGTTGAGGAAGGCCGCACCCGTCACCACAAGCATGATCATCGCAGTGATGCGCATGGTGCCAAGCAGCGCATCGCGCATCATGGTGAGCGACAGTCCGCCCGACAGACCGGCGATCACAAGGGCTGCGGCAACGCCAACGGCCGCCGCTTCCGTCGGTGTGGCAATGCCGGCGTAGATGGAGCCCACCACCATCGCAAACAAAAGGAGGATCGGCACGAGGTGGATGAGGGAGAGCACCATGGCGCTCAACGCGTAGTGCCGCCGCTCGCCGCCAAGCTGGGGTTTCAGTGCACACAAGATGGCGGTGATGGCGCTGAAGGCGAGGGCGAGGAGAAGGCCAGGAATGAGGCCCGCCAGAAAGAGCTGCGGGATCGAGGTCTCCGTCAAGAACCCATAGACGATGAGGTTGATGGACGGCGGGATCATGATGCCGAGCGTGCCGCCGGCGGCAATGGCGCCTGAGAAAAGCCGCGGGTCGTAGCCGAGCTTTTCGGCCTGGGGCATGGCAACCGTTGCCACCGTTGCCGCCGTCGCCACGGAAGAGCCCGATGTGGCGGAGAACAACGTCGCCGTCCCGATATTGGCGTGGATGAGGCCGCCGGGGAGCCAGGACACCCACTTGTCGAGGGCGCTGTAGGTGCGTGCGGCCACACCACCGCGCACCAAGATTTCGCCGAGGAGCACAAAGAGGGGGATCGCGATGAGGGTCGCCGAGTTCATCGACGACCAGACCATCTGCCCCAGCCCGCGCAACAGCGGGAAGGTGCTGTAGAACTGGTCGACGCCGATCCCCAGAATGAAAAGGACGATCCCGACCGGGATCGACAGCGCCAACAGGCCCAGAAGCCCCCCTGCGACGGCCGCGATCATGACGGCTCACCCGGTGGGCCAATGGCCTCTTCCGCAAGTCCCGCCTGCCCGCGCAGGATTAAAGCGGCGGCAATCAATGTCAGCACGACGGCCATGAACGCGAACCACGCAAGGCCCACCAACCAGAATGCCTGGGGGATCCAAAGCGGCGTCTCCAACGGCGTGTTGGCGCGCGAGGCGTTGGCGATGCTCTTTTCAAGGACAGGGTAGGCGCGAAGGGCCACAAGGGTGGCAACGGCGGACAGCGAGATTAGCGCCACGAAATCCAAGAACAGCCGGCCCCCCAGCGCCAGTCGACCTCGCATGAGGTCGATGCGCACGTGCGCGCGCTCAAGCAGCGCATAGGAGAGGCCCCATGTGGTGATGGCCGCCATGACGTAGCCGGAGATTTCGTCCGTGCCGCCAAGGGAACTGCCGGCCTGGCGCATAGAAATTTCAACGATGATGAATGCCGCGCACACCAGGACCGCGCTGCCAGCCACAAGGGCGACAGCACGGTTGAGGCTGCGCATCAGACGAAGGGCAGCCTCGGCCATGGCCGTTACTGCGTTTTGACGGTGACGCCCGTCACCTTGCCGACGCTGTCGTTCCAGCGGGTGGCCCAGTCGTTGCCGGCACGCTCGGCCCATGCTGGCAGCACCTCAGCTTCAAGGATGGCGCGGGCCTCGGCAAAGTCGCCCTCGCTCGCCTCGACGAGGGTCATGGAGCGTGCCTCGCCCGATGGGCACTCGCCGTTGCCCGTCAGGCAGGCAATGTCGTTGGTGAGGGCGTCTTGGGCACTGTCCCAGGCGGGGTCCTCGAAACGCTCCTTGATGGCGGTCATGATGGCCTGTTGCTTGTCAGCGTCGAGGGAGTTCCAGCGGTCCATATTCATGGCGGTGACGACGCTGTCCCAACCGCCAAGGGGGATGGGCAGAAGGTGCGAGGTCACCTCCCACCAGCCGGCCGAGTAACCTGAGCCTGCCCCCGTCACAGCACAGTCCACAACGCCGCGCTGAAGGGCGCCGGGCACCTCGGAGAAGGAGACGTTGATGCCTTCAGCCCCGAGCGCCTCAAGGAACTTGGTGGTCATGCGGCCCGAACCGCGGATCTTCTTACCCGCAAGGTCGGCGATGCTGCCGATCTCAGCATTGCAGAACACCACCTGCGGCGGATAGGGCGCGATGGCGAGGACCTTTGCGTTGAAGCGGTCGCGGAAGATGTCGTCCACCATGGGGCGGGCGGCATCCACCATGGCGCGTGCTTCAGCCGCCGTTGTGGCGATGAGGGGAACGTCGAGGCCTTCAAGCTCGGGCGCGTCGGCGACCGCATAGTCGGCCACCGTCATCGCCACGTCGTAGACCCCGTCACCCAGCAGGCGATAGATGTCGCCAAGGCCAAGGCCCATCTGATCGTGGGTGGTCAGCTGTGCCGTGACGCCTCCATCGGTGGCGGCGGGGAGCGCTTCGGTCCAGAACGGCGCCTCGTACTGCTTGTGGAGCGGCAGGCCGGACCAGCTCCCCACCACAGACAGTTCCTCAGCGGCGAGGGGGCTTGCGGCGAGCGCGGCGACGGCCGCGGCGGTCATCAATCGTTTCATGAAGGGCTCCCTTGTGTGTGTTGGTAGACGGGGACGTCCGCCGTCTCAGCGATATCAGTGATGAGCATGTGGCCCGGCACATGGGTGATGCAGATCTCGGGCCGTGCGTTGAGAATGACGTTTTGCGGTGTGACGCCGCAAGCCCAGAACACAGGCACCTCGCCCTCTTCAATGGGCGTCGGATCGCCATAGTCAGGCCGGTCAATGTCAGTGATGCCAATGGCCGACGGGTCGCCGACGTGGATGGGTGCGCCGTGGGCCAGGGGAAAAGCCCGGCAGATCTCCACCGTGCGGTCAACCTCGTCGGTTTTTATGGGGCGCATGGAGACCACCATGGTGCCTGTAAACGGGCCTGCAGGCACCAGCGGGCGGTTGGTGCGATACATGGCAACTGTGGTGTCGCGGTCGATGTGGCGCATGGGAATGCCTGCGGCCTGAAGGGCATGCTCGAACGTAAAGGAGCAGCCAAGGGCGACGGCGACAAAGTCATCGCGCCAGAGCGCTTTGATATCTCCCACGTCCTCCACATGGGCACCGTCGCGAAACACGCGGTAGCGCGGCACGTCGGTGCGCACATCGATGGCGCGGCCGAGGGTGGAGAGCATCGGGTCGCCCGTATCGCTCACCCCCACCACAGGACATGGTTTGGGGTTGCGATGGCAGAACCTCAAAAAATCAAGGGCGTAGGCGGCGGGGAGGATGGTAAGATTTGCCTGAAGGTAGCCTTTGGCAAGACCTGCTGTATGGCGCGCATAGCTACCGTCGCGGATGGCGTCGCGCACGGCGGCAAGGTCGGTCCGGGCAAGGGCATCGTGGGTGACTGTCATAGGCCGCTGCAGGGTCAGTCAGCCGGGCAATCAAGTCAAATCGTCAATTTCTGTCGGTTTCGATCAGGTTTGTTGATCGCTTGGCGTTGGTTCGTGCCAAGCGTTCGCCGTGGTGCGGGCGATGTGGGCGCATCGTTCGGCAATGGCATTGCGCGGTTCCGCCGAGAAAGAGGCGGTGAACACCAAGGGGGAGGGACACCAGCCGGGGTCGAACCGTTCGATGGTGCCTGCCGCGATGGCCTCAGTGGCAAGCGTCAGCGGAAACGGACCGACACCGATGCCGGCTGCAATCATCCGGATGGAGGCCGACAATGAGGCTGAGGCGTAAACACGCGCGCCTGGCCCATAGCGGCGGGCGAGCTCGTCCACCAGCTCGCGATAGGGGCGGGTGTTGCGTGAGTAGGAGAGGACGGGGGTGCTCGGCGTATCGGGTGCGCCGTCGCTTCCCGAGCGGCGCAACCAGGCAAGTTCGAACGCCGGCAGGGGAACGTTGGTGATCCTGTAATCGGACACGGGCCCCATCAGAAACGCGAGATCCAGCTGGCGGGTTAACAGCGCCTCGCGAAGGTTGACGGAGATATCGACCGTGAGGTCCAGGATCAGTCGCGGAAATTCTTGTGCGAGAACTTGCAGGAAGTCGGGCAGCCAGGATTGGGCGATGGTTTCGGCGGCGCCGATGCGCATCAACCCGTCCACCTCCGCCTCGTTGGCGATGCGGCTGACGATCTCCTCTTCCACGAACACGATTTGCTCGGCAAAACGCAACAGGAGCGCGCCTTTGTTGGTGAGGCTGACGCCGCGTGCCGTGCGTTCGAAAAGGGGGGTCTTGAGCCGATCTTCCAGGGCGGCAAGGCGGGCGGAGATGGCAGGCTGGGAAATGTTCATCTGCTCGGCCGCGCGGCGCAGTCCGCCCAGCCGCGCCACCCACAAGAACGTCTTGAGCTGATCGAGGGTCATGGCGGCGAGCATGACCCAAAGCCGGCCAAACGCAAAAAGGACGCCACCAGTCGGTGACGTCCTCTGTGTTGCCCGTCGGTTTCGTTACCAGTGGCGGCGACGGCAAATCTTGCGCTTTTCGAAGAAGTACTCACCGTAGTATGGGTCCCAAACCTTGACGCGCTTGATGCGGCAGCGGCGACGCCCACGGTAGCCATGATCATGGTCGAAGTAGACGTGCACGCCACGGCGGTGCTTGCGGCGATGACCCACTTCCATGACGCCGGTTTCGGCAGTGGCGGTGCCCACCTGTGCGACAGCGGCGGGAGCGAGCGGCGCAGCTTGCGCGCCAGTGGTGGGCGAAAGGGCCGTCAGGCCGATGACGAAGGCGGTGCCGAGGGCGGCAAGGTTGGTCTTGATGGTCATGTCGGTGTCTCCGGTGTTTTTCAGTTTGCCGGTCTGCCCCGGCGACACACCGAAGATGGCCACCCCCTCAAAAACCGCCCGTGACCCCCATCACACAACGATCTTTTGCCGAAAAACCGCTCCAACCGGACGGATTGCACCCCCACCGCCCCGCACGCCTCCCATCACAGGTCCTCTGGAGAGGCGAAGCCTGACGTTCCACGAAAGTCCGCTGTTGCGGACTTTCGCATTCTTTGATGCCGAACTGCAGAACACCGCAGTTCGGTGGAGCCGACTGAGACCCCTCCGCGGGAGGATTGATCGTCGGCGGGAGGGCTTGCCACGGCCCCCGCGGCCATGCTGTCAGCACACCGCCTCAGTTTCACCCTTTATGATGCGCCGGCTCCATCCCATAGACGGGTGTGTCGAGCCCCTCCATCCGCGCCTTGATTTGCATGGCGAGGAATTGGGAGTAGTGGCGGGACTGGTGGAGGTTTCCGCCGTGGAACCAAAGCCCATCCTGTTGGGTCGGCTTCCACATGTTGCGCAGCTCTCCTTCCCAGGGTCCGGGGTCTTTTGTGGTGGCGGAGCCGAGGCCCCAGCACTTGCCCACCTTGTCGGCCACCTCCTGGCTGATGAGCATGGCCGCCCAGCCATTCATGGAGCCATAGCCCGTGGCAAAGACAATGAGGTCGGCGTCAATTTTGGTCCCATTGTCGAGGGTGATGCCGGTTTCGGTGATTTCGGTGACCTGGCCTTGGGCGAGTTTGATGGAACCGTTCACAATCAACGACGAGGCGCCCACATCTATGTAATAACCTGACCCGCGACGCATGTACTTCATGGTGAGGCCGGTGTCGTCGTCGCCCCAGTCGTGCTGGAAACCGGCTTTTTCCAAGCCGTCGTAGAGGTCTTTGTCGCGTTCCTTTTGGGCGGCGACCATCGGGCGCTGGAATTCGCCAAGAATGCGGTAGGGGATGGAGGCGTAGATGAGGTCGGCCATGTCGGTGGTGATGCCGTTGGCAAGGGCCTCTTCGGAGTAAAGGGGGCCGAGGCCAAGCTCCATCAAGGTTTCAGAACGCGACACGTGGGTGGAGGAGCGCTGGATCATGGTCACGTCCGCGCCATGCTCCCAAAGATCCGCACAGATGTCGTGGGCTGAGTTGTTGGACCCGATGACAACGCAGCGTTTGCCCTCATAGCCCTCGCCACCGGGGTGTTTTGAGGAGTGGTGGAGGGTGCCCCTGAATGTCTCCATCCCGGGGATGTGAGGCATGTTGGGCACGCCAGACATGCCGGTCGCGAGGATGAGCTGCTTGGGCTTTAGCGTGATCTCTTCACCGTCGCGGTCGACGACAACGGTCCACTCGCCCGCTGCCTCGTCATAGGAGGCACTCTTGCAGGCGGACTTTACCCAATAGTTCAGCTCCATGAGCTTGACGTAGCTTTCCAGCCAGTCGCCCAGCTTGTCCTTAGGGGAGAACACGGGCCAGTGGTCGGGGAAGGGCAGGTACGGCAGGTGATCGTACCAGACAGGATCGTGCAGGCAGAGCGACTTGTAGCGGTTGCGCCAGCTGTCGCCCGCCCGCGGGTTCTTCTCGATGATGAGGGTGGGAACGCCAATGCGCTTCAGCCGTGCGCCGAGCGCAATGCCGCCCTGGCCACCGCCGATGATCAGCGCATAGGGCTGGCGAGTGATGCCAAGTTCGGCCTCTTCACGGGCACGGGCCTGCGCCCAAGTCTCGCGGTCGGTGTGAACGCCGTGGGAGACGCCAAGATCGCGGGTGGGGCCGGCCTTTTCCTCAAAACCTTTGAGGGACTGGCCCGTGGTGAGGAGGGTGAACGCGCCGTCATCGCCAAGGCGGATGTGACCCTTGCCGTTCATGGTGTCGGTTTCAAAGGTGAAGAAGGCTTCCTGCCGGCCGCCCGCTTCCGACACCGATCCTTCAACGGCGAAGTTGCGCGGGTTCACGTGGCCGAGCGTTGCGCCCGCCATATCGGCAATCTCCTCGCGCCCCTCCATGGTCTTGATGTTCCAGGTGAAGGCGATGAGGTCGCGCCAATAGCACTCCGGCGCAAAGAGTTTCTTCAAGGCCGCCATGTCGCGCGCGGCAAGGGCATCTTCGAACGATGCAAGCCACGCGGAGACCTTGCCTTGGGGCGACTGGACGTCCATGCGGTTCCTCCCATTCGTGTTGTTGTCAGCCGAGCGCGTCGACCATCCGGCGTAGCGCAAGCATGCCGGGGTCGTCGAGCCCGCGGCTTTTCTCGCCGAACATTCTGGCACGGCCGAGGCGGTTCGGCTCGCTCCGAAACTGGTCGAGACAGTCGGCAACGCCGGTTTTGACCGCACTTAGGATTTTGTCGGGGTCGGAGAGGCCTTCTGCGGCGCGCGCGGCAGCGTCGAGAGTGTCCAGAACGCTCTTGTCGCCGAGCGCCCCTTTGCCCCTTGCCATCATCGCATCGCGGGCAGCGGCAAGGATCGGCGCGATGTCGGACCAGTCGGCCTCCTCGCGCCCTTTGGTGGCTTTGGCGGCGGCCATGAAGCCTGTGGCCACCAAGGTGCCGAAAGAGGAGGACGAGGCGCGCTGAAAGGCTTTGGACAAGGCCAGAAAGGCTTGGCCGAGATCGTCAGGCAACGCGGTGGCCTTCGCCTCGGCCCATCCTTTGGAGACGGTGATGCCGAGGTCGCCGTCGCCAAGCTGGCCGTCGAGGGCATTCAATTCAGGCGCCGCGGCAGAGGCGGCCTCGGCGATCCTCTGGCTCGCTTTGGACAGGTCAGAGGCGCGAAAGCCCATTAGCCCACGCGCCAGAATGCACAGTCGCAAGGGGCGTTGAGAAGGTCGGCAAGCGCATCATCCAGGTGGCACAGGGTGATTGTGGCGCCGGTCATCTCCATGGAGGTGGCGTAGCGGCCCACAAGGGGCATGAGGATGGTGGCGCCGGCCTCTTCGATGCGGCCTTTCACGCGGCGATACATGATGTAGAGCTCTTCTGGCGGTGTGGCGCCGAGGGAATTCACCATCACACTCACCTGGCCCGACGGCGCTTTGTCGGCAAAGAGGCGATCCATCATCTCATCCACGATGGCGTCGGCGGGCTTCAGGCGATCGCGCCAGATGCCGGGCTCGCCGTGGATGCCCATGCCCATCTCCATATCGCTTTCGTCGATGGTGAAGGTGGGTTTGCCGGCCTGGGGCACGGTGCACGGGGTGAGGGCCATGCCGATGGAGCGGCAGGCATCGGCCGTCTTCTGGGCAACGGCGGTGACGGCGGCAAGATCGGCCATGGTCTCCGCCTTGGCGCCGGCACACTTGAAGGCGTACACGAGGCCACCTGTGCCGCGGCGTTTTTTCGCCTCCTCGGGCGGGGCGGAGACCACATCGTCGGCAAGGACGACGGTGGTGGAGGCAATGTCGTCTTCAAGCTCGACGGTTTCGCCCGCCATGTCGAAGTTCATGACGTCGCCGCCATAGTTGCCGTAAAGGCGCAGGATCCCCGCGCCTCCATAGGCAGCGCGCATGGCGCCTGCCATCTCCTCAGCGGACGGGGAGGCGAACACGTCGCCGATGGCGCAGGCGTCAAGAAGGCCCTTGCCCACATAGCCCGTGAACACAGGCAGGTGGCCCGACCCCCCGCCTGTGACAATGCCCACCTTGCCGTCGGTGGCCCCGCTCGCCCGTGCGATGACGCGCCGCTCGGGCTGGCCATAGTATTGAGGATGGGCCGCCGTTAGCCCATCCAACATTTCGTCCACGTAGGCGGCGGGATCGTTGAGGATTTTCTTCACGAAGCGACCCGTTGTGTTGAAAAGGCCGGTGCGCCAAAGCGCGCCGGCTCACATTAGATTTTGTAGCCGAGGGCGCGAGCACCATCGATGAAGTTTTTATACTGCGCCTTCTGCTTGTCGATGCCGAGTTTTTGGGAAATGCGCACCCACTCCTCCGCCGCCTCGTCCAACGCCTGCTGTGAGGTGAGTTCGCCGGAAATGGCCTTGGAGATGTTGCGGCCGAGGGCGTCTGCATACTCCGGCGCGCCTTCCCAGAAGAATTGCGGGTAGCCCACCTCCACGTTGGCAAGGCCGGCATCCAAGTGGTTGCGGGCGCGGCCGAAGGTTTTGAAGATGCCGTCGTTGGTGGGGTAAAGGTCCGTGACGCCCCTTTGGGGGTTTGGCTCGATGTAATACTGCGCCGCTGCGTCGGTGTAGTGGGAGGCGCCGAAGGGGTCGGACCCGCAATAGGGGTCGGCGACAATGTGGTCCGAATAGTCCGGGTGGGACATTCGGTAGATGAAGTAGAACGCCGCATCCTTCACGTCCTGCGGCAGGTTTGCCGGAATGGACGCCGTGCGGCACCAGAGCGAGATGGCGCGGTGGACGATCTCCCCGTCGTCGTGCTTCCAGCCGGGGACGATGGCCGCGCCCTGGTCTTCGGCCTTTTCGGGGCCCTGCTGCTGGACGGTGAACTCGGCAAGGTCGATCCACCACACGCTCATCACGTCCGAGCCGGACTGCCAGCGCTGGATGGTGGTGCCGATGTCCATGGCCTCAGCGCCAGGCGGGCCGAACTTGATGATCTCGCGATAAAGGTCCAGCGCCTCGGCGGCTTTGCCCTGGTTGATCACGGGGTTCATGTTTTCGTCGAAGTAGTTGACGCCGGCGGAGGCGGCAATGTCCATCCAGAAGCCCCAGCCGAAGTTGGGCGGGTTCACCACCATGGAGGTGCCGTAGATGCCTTGGCTGGACAATTCCTCGGTCATGAACTGGGTGACCTTGAGGAAGTCATCCCACGTCTTAGGCACTTCGAGGTTTTGCTGGAAGCGGGAGGAGAATTTTTTCTGCAGCTCGGGATTGTTGAAGTAGCTTTGGCGGTAGTGGAGTATGTGGATGTCGCCATCCAGCATCACGCCGTAGGTCTTGCCGGCCCACTTGGTGTAGAATTCGCGGTAGGCGGGCATCACCCAGTCAAGATAGGCGTCGGTGCCTTCGTATTGGGCAAAGTAGTCGTCAAGGGGTTCCAGCTGTCCCGTTTCGGCAAAAGCGCCGAAGAAGAGGGAGGGGTACTGCACCCAGTCGAACCGTGGGCGGCGGGAGAGCAGCTGCGGCAAGATTTTCGCCACAGCGTCGCCGCCGTCATACATCTCGCGGCCTTTGATGCCGACACCGGCCTCTTGCATCATCTGTTCCGACAGCCACAAAGGGGCGTGGAGCCAGTTGGAGTCTTGGAAGTAGGTGAGTTCGATGTCGTTGAACAACTTGCGGCCCGGCGGCACAGGCGTTTTCGACTGGCCCCAGGCGAGTTTGCCGGGCATGTGAAGGCCTGCGGCCGCCCCAGCACCGGCTGCCACCGACTTCATGAACTTGCGCCGCGTATAGCCGCTAAAGATCCCCATGATCGTTCCTCCCTGGTGTTGTTTGTGCCGGCTGCGGCCGGTCTTTGAGGGTTCCGTTCAGGTTACAAGGTTTTGCGTGTCGGCGTCGAACACCATGACGTCGGCAAGGTCGAAGGCAAAGCCCACCGTTTCTCCGGGGGCAGCGCGCATATCAGGCGCGGCAAGGGCTTGGAAGACGGTCTCGCCGTTCTTCACCGTCAAGATGGAACGCTCGCCCAAGTATTCGTTGATGAGGATGGTGCCGCTGATCATCCCCTCGGCCGCCACTTTCAGGTTTTGCGGGCGGATGCCCAACGTAAACCGTCCGCCGCCGTGGCGCCGCACAGCCGCACTTCGGTCCGTCGACAGGGGGAACACAAGGTCCGTACCGTCGGCGTGAAGGCGGGTCGTCTCTCCTTCGTCATGGCGCTCGGTGGTGAGGAAGTTGGTGGGCGGCTCGCCAATAAAGTCGGCCACGAAGACATTGGCAGGGGTGTTGTAGAGGTCGTTCCTGCTGCCCACCTGCTGAAGCTTTGCGTTGGACATGACGGCCACACGGTCGGCCAACGCCAGCGCCTCCACCTGGTCGTGGGTGACGTAGACCATGGTGCGCTGAAGCTCCTGGTGGAGGCGCTTCAGGTCGAACATCATCTGGAATTTGAGGTGCGCGTCGAGGTGGCTCATCACCTCGTCCAGAATGAAGACGGCAGGGTCGCGGATCAGCGCCCGCCCAAGGCTGACGCGCTGCTGCTGCCCGCCCGACAGTTCCGGCGGCTTGGCGGAGAGGATTGGCGTGATGCGCAAGAGTTCGGCCACTTCGTGGGCGCGCTTTTTGCGCTCTTCGGGGGCAACGCCGCGCACCTCCAAGGGGAACGCAAGATTTTCTTCAATGGTGAAGTTGGGGTAGAGCGCATAGGTCTCGAACGCCATGGCAACATTGCGTTCCTGGGGCTCAAGGTCGTTCACGCGGGTGTCGCCGAACAAGATGTCGCCGGAGGAGATGGACTCCAGGCCGACGATCATTCTGAGCGTCGATGTCTTGCCGCAGCCCGAGGGGCCGAGGAGGGCGACAAACTCTCCGTCGCGGATTTCAAGGTCAAGGTCTTGGACGGCGTGAACGGCCGATCGCCCGGACCCATAGATCTTGTTCACGCGGTTTAAGGTGACAGGGGCCATCAGGGCGCCCTCAAAAGGTTTGCGCCAGTTTCTGGGTCGAAATAGTGAAGGCCCGATGTGGCAAGGGACAAGGTCACGCTCTCCCCATGGCCGAAGAAGCGTTCGGGGTGGGTGAGGGCGGTTAGCTTCACGCCGTTCACAAGGGCAATCATCACGCCTGTGGAGCCGAGTGCTTCATAAAGATCGACGGTGCCTGACAGTGGTGTGCCGCCGGCAAGTTCATCCTCCGGCCGAAGGTGTTGGGGGCGCAGGCCAATGGTGACGCGCCTGTCGGTGCGCCCGTTCAACTTGGCACGGTCTTCGTCCGGCACAGGCAGCGCAAGATCCCCTGAACGCACAAAAAGGGCGCCGGCATCTTCCGTAAATTCAGCATGGATGACGTTGATGGTGGGCTGGCCAAGATGTTCGGCCACAAACAACGTTGCGGGATGCTCAAACAACTCGCGCGCCGCCCCCACCTGGGTGAGCCGGCCGCCATTGCCCATGACGCCGATCCTGTCGCCCAAGGACAGGGCCTCCGCATAGTCGTGGGTGACGTAGACGGTGGCGACTTTGCGCAGATCCTCAAGGGTGTGAAACTGGCGGCGCAGATCATGGCGGATCTTGGCGTCGAGATGGCTGATGGGCTCGTCCAGGAGGAACACTTCGGGGTCGGCCACGAGGGTGCGGCCAAGGGCGGTGCGCTGTTTTTGCCCGCCGGAGACTTCGCCGGGGCGGCGGTCCAGGAGGTGGTCGATGCGCAAGAGCGTCGTCACCTCCTTCACGCGACGGTCGATGTCCGCCTTAGGGGTGCCACGGGCCTTGAGGGGGGAGGCAATGTTCTGCGCCACCGTCATGTGCGGGTAAAGGGCGTAGCTCTCGAATGTCATCGCCACGCGGCGGCGGTAGGGGGGCAGGCGCGTGATGTCCGTCTCGCCGGCAAGGATGCGGCCCTGGTCGGGCGCCTCCAGCCCTGCAATCAGCCGCAAGAGCGTGGTCTTGCCGATGCCTGACGGGCCGACGATGACGAAGAACTCGCCCTCCTCCACGGTGATCGACAGGTCGTCGATGACTGGGAAATCCCAGCCTTTGCAAAGGTTTTCCACCACGAGGCGGGCCATCAGCCTTTCACCACGCCAAGGCTAAGGCCGCGCACCATATAGCGCCGCAACAAGATGAACAGGACCACAGGCGGGATCATCGCAATCAGCGAGAACGCCATTTGCAGGTTCCACAAGGTTTGCGAGCCGTGGGTGAAGGTGGGGATGACGATGGTGTAGGTGCGCACATCCGTCCCCACGAAGAGGTTCGCGAACAGATACTCGTTCCACGCGAAAATCCAGCACAACATGGCGACGGAGATCATGCCGGGCAGCACAAGGGGCAGCGTGATCCTCCGGAAGGCTTGGAAGGGCGTCCACCCGTCAAGGTAAGCGGCCTCTTCAAGCTCGCGCGGCGCATCGCGGAAGAAGACCATCATCAACCATGTGGCGAGCGGCAGGTTGAAAACGAGGTAGAGGACAATGAGCGAGATGTGACTGTCGGTCCCGAAAGGCAGTCCGTCGAATAGGAAAAACATGGGGACGAGGATCGCCACCGGCGGGAACATCCTGTTGGACAGCATCCAGAACGCAACATTCTCCCCGCCCGATTGCCTCGGAAACCGGGCGAAGGCGTAGCCGGCCAACGTACCCAAGAAGAGCGACAACATGGTGTTGGACGTTGCGATGATGAAGGAATCCACCAGGGCGTCGAAGTTGGTCTCCTCCACGAAAACCGAGGCGAAGTTGGCCGGCACCCACTCACTTGGCCAGAAGGTGGGCTGCGTCAGGTTGGTCTCGGCCGTGGTCTTAAAGGCCGTGATGATCATGAAGTAGAGGGGGAAGAGGGTGAAGATCAGCCACAAGCCGAGGAAGGCCAGGAAGAACCAGGCGACGAAGCTCCACCGGTCGCGGGGGCTGGGGGCAGGGGCAGCGACCGTGCTCATGCGAGCCCCTGCGCCTTCATCACGCGCTTCATGTAGTTGAGGAACAAGATGACGATGACGGCCGAGATGGCAAAGATGATGATGGCGTAGGCCGCCGCCTCGCCGATGGCGAACTCACGGATGCCGCGCTGGAAGGCGATGTAGGTGGGAAGCTCGGAGCTTTGCGCAGGCCCGCCGGAGGTCATCACATAGACAAGGTCTACGAACTTGAAGGCGTCGGTGAAGCGCAGAATGAAGGCGATCGCAATGACCTCTTTGAGCATCGGCAGGGTGATGCGGCGGATCACCTTCCACTTGCTCGCCCCATCCACCCGCGCCGCCTCATAGACCGCCGGCGGCAGCGATACGCGCCCCGAATAGACGATGAGAAGGGGGAGCGCGGTCCAGTTCCACGTGTCGGCGATGATGATGGACCACAGCGAGATCCCCGCATTGAACCACTCAATGTGCGCGGAGATCAGCCCCAGATCCAAAAGCGCCTGGTTCACCGCGCCATTGGAGGGGGTGAGAAGGAAGCGCCACAATACACCGACGATGGAGGGCGGCAACATCATCGGCAAAACAAGCAGGATGAGGATGATGGTGCGCCACAGGTTCGACTTGACGAACTCGTAAAGGATCAGCGCCAGCGCCGCGCCGACAATGACTTGGAGGACGGCGCCAAAGGTCAAGTACTGGACAAGGTGGACCAGACTGTCCTGAAAACGCTCCGAATTGATGACCGTCGCGTAGTTGGCAAAGCCGATATACTCATGCGTGCCACGGAAGAGGCCCGTGATGTTGGTGTCCCTCAGCGAGTGATAGAACATCCAGATCGTCGGGTAGATGACGATGGCAAGGAGCGTGAGAACAGGCAGGCCCACAAGAGCAAGGGGCACCCAGCGGGCCACAATGAGGGGGCGCTGGCGTTTGCCCGTGGTGAACCAGGCAGGATAGGTGGATGGATCGCCGCGCACGATCTGACTTGGCGGCGCGCCCGTTGCGGTGGCTGCCTCGGTTTGGGTCGCCTCGCTCACAAAGTGCGGCCCGAGCCCTCGGAGCGCCCCGAGGCCGTCCCGGCTCGTGGCCGGCGCTCATTGCCCACGCGATCCTCCCTGTGTGCGCCAATCTCATGGTCGACGCTTTTTCCAAGCATGACACGGTGGTCGCGGCACGCAAGAGCTTTTGTGCGCCCCTGTGAGCTTTTGTAGCGACGCGGGCCGAAGCGCCACGCCCCGCTGGACAGGGGCGCTGTGCGGGGCAATGCTTGGGCGTGCTTCCTTCAACAGTTTGTGCAAAGATCGATGACAGCGCCGCTTCAAACCCCGCCGGGCTACACCGCCCAAAGCCCAGAAAGCCTTCCAGGCACCCTTGCCGCCATGGAGGGTGTGGCCGCGCGCATCGGCGGCGACCCGCACGCCTGGTCGGTGGAGGAGGTGGGGGATGGGAACCTCAACCTTGTCTTCAAGGTGCGTGGGGCCGCCGGCGGCGTGGTGGTGAAGCAGGCGCTCCCGTATGTGCGCCTCGTGGGGGAGAGCTGGCCGCTCCCCCTCTCGCGCGCCCACTATGAGCACATGGCGCTGACCCATCAGGCCCGCTATGCGCCGGGGCTTGTGCCTGAGATCTATGGCTACGACGAGGCGATGGCGCTCATCGTCATGGAGCTGTTGGAGCCGCACATCATTGTGCGCCGAGGGATGATTGATGGCATCGTCTACCCAAGTCTTGCGGACACGCTGTCGGACTTTTGCGCCAAAACGTTGTTTGCCACCAGCGACTTGGCCCTTGCGGCCGCAGACAAGAAGAGCCTGATCGCCGATTTTACCGGCAATACAGCACTGTGCAAGATCACGGAGGATTTGATCTTCACCGAGCCCTACATGGTGGCCGACAACAACCGCTGGACCACGCCGTATCTTGATGGAATGGCTGCAAACATCCGCGCCGATGGCGACCTAAAGGTCGCCATTTCTCGGCTGAAGGCAAAGTTCGTGGGGTCCACCGAGGCGTTGATCCACGGGGACCTTCACACAGGCTCATTGATGGCCACGGTGGATGATACCCGCGTCATCGATCCGGAGTTTGCCTTCGTCGGCCCCATGGGGTTCGACCTTGGTGCGCCCATTGCCAATCTTCTCCTCAACTACGTCTCGCAGATCGGCCATGAGGATGTGCCGGGCGGTCGGGACGACTATCGCCGCTATGTGCTTGAAATGACAGGGGCGTTCTGGAAAGGCTTTCGGCGGAAGTTTCTGGCGTTGTGGCGGGAGGGGGCAGGCGGTGATGTTTACCCCGCCGCGCTGTTTTCCGACCCCGCGTCTGCCCTGCGGCTTGAGGCGGAGAGGGAAGCCTACATGGATCGCCTGTTCCAAGACGCCCTCGGTTTTGCTGGGGCGAAGATGACCCGCCGCATCCTCGGCCTTGCCCACAACATCGACCTTGAGTGGATCGAGGACGAGACAGTGCGGGCCACAGCGGAAGCCCGCGCCCTCCACATGGCCCGCTCGCTGATGGTGGACACGGCGTCCTACCGCTCCATCGACGCTGTCCTTGACGCGGCTGAGCGGTGGAATGCCTTTGAGCCCACGCTGAGCGCTTAAACCCGGTCAGGCGTGGGTGTGGCCGACGCCCTCGGGGATGGCGCCGCGGCGGGGAAGGGCAACGCCATCGGCGCGGAAAAGGTGCCCGTCCTCGCCGTTGAAGGCAATGCCGACAGCCTCGCCTTCGCGCACGCGCGCGTCGCCCGTGCCGCGCACGACAATGCGGTTGCCGGCAACGTTCACATGGGTGAGATGGCTTTCGCCAAGCTCCTCCACAACGTCCACCTCGCCTTTGAAGGTGGCACCGTTGTTGGGGTCTGCGAGGGCAAGGTGTTCGGGCCGCACGCCGAGTTTGATGGGCGCGCCAGCCTCCACCCCCGACGCCTCGGCGGGCACGGTGCAGGCGCTATGGTCGGGAAGGTCGACGCTGATGGCTTCCCCGTCCACGGCCTTCACCGCGCAATCCAGAATGTTCATGGTCGGTGAACCCAGGAAGCGGGCCACGAAGAGGTTTGCCGGGCGATGATATAGCTCCAGCGGCGAACCGAACTGCTCCACGTTGCCCTCGTTCAAAACGACGATCCGGTCGGCCAGCGTCATCGCCTCCACCTGATCGTGGGTGACGTAGATCATCGTCGCCTTCATCTGGCGGTGGAGCTTGGCGATCTCCAGCCGTGTCTGCACCCGCAAGGCCGCATCAAGGTTCGACAGCGGTTCGTCGAACAGGAACACCTTGGGCTCGCGCACAATGGCCCGGCCGATGGCAACACGTTGGCGCTGACCGCCTGAGAGCTGGCGGGGGAGGCGCTCCAATAGAGGCGTCAGTTCCAGGATTTCGGCCGCCTTCTTCACGGCCGCGTCCACGTCACTCTTCTCACCCCGGACGCGGCGCAAGCCAAAGGCCATGTTTTCGTAAACGCTCATGTGCGGATAAAGGGCGTAGGACTGGAAGACCATGGCAATACCGCGCTTGGCAGGTGGCAGCGCGTTCATGCGCGCCCCATCGATCAGGAGTTCGCCTGAGGTGATGTCCTCCAGCCCTGCCACAAGGCGCAGCAGCGTGGACTTGCCGCAGCCCGATGGGCCCACGAAGACCACAAACTCACGGTCCTTGATGTCAAGGTTCACGCCATGGATGGTCTCCACACTGCCGAAGGATTTTCGCACGTCTTTCAAGACAACGGTGGCCATCAAACGTCCTCCCTTGCAGCAACGTTCGCGCCGTTTACTGCGTGCATCGTGATGGGGCTGCTTGCCGCGCCCTCCTGGTGTGTGCCGTCGACGCCGATGAAGGCGCCATAGGGTTCAAGTCGCACTTTGCCGCCGCCAAGGCTCGTGCCGTCGATGCCGCCGGCCGCCGCATCGGACAAATCACCGAGGGTGGTGTCGATCTCCAAAGGCGCATCGCCGAGGTTGAACAGGCACACGAGCCGCTCAGCATCGTTGGCCCCGGCTGGCGGCAGGCGGGTGAAGGCGAGGACGGGTTCGGGCGCATCGTGGAAGACAATGTCGCCCTCAAGAAGGGGCCGCCGATTCTTGCGCCAGGACAGGAAGGCGCGGGTGCGATTGAGGGGCGAGGCCGCGTCCGTCTCCTGTGCGCTCACCGCAAGGGCGGCGTGTTCCTCCGGCACGGGCAGCCAGGGGTTGCCCTCGCTAAAGCCGGCGTTGGTGCGGCCCGCCTCCCACGGGATTGGCGTGCGGCACCCGTCGCGACCTTTGAAGGCGGGCCAAAAGGCGAGGCCATAAGGATCGCGCAGCTTTTCGTAAGGAACGTCGGCTTCAGGCAGGCCCAGCTCCTCGCCCTGGTAAAGGGTCGGGGTCCCCCTAAGGCATGTGAGAAGCTGGATCAGCATGGGCGCAGCAGAGGTATCCACACCAAAGCGGCTCACCACGCGCTTCACGTCATGGTTGGAGAATGGCCAGGACGACCAGGTGGCGCCCGCGGCTTCAGCATGCTCCACGGTTTTGCGGATGTGACCGGCGGTGAAGGTGTCGCCCAACAGGTCGAAGCTGTAGGCCATGTGGAGGCGTTTGGGGGCGGTGTAGTCGGCAAGCTCGGTGCCGCCTTCAAGCCGCGCGCCAAGCTCACCCACGGTCACGGTGCCTGGATACTCGTCCATCACCGCGCGCAGGCGCTCGTGAAAGGCAAGGGTCTCGGGGCGGTTCACGCTGAATATGGGTTGCTGCATCCCGTAAGGGTTGTCGGGGGAGATGCCTGTGACCCGCATTCCTGGTGCCATCGGCGGATTGTCGCGCAGATCCGCATCGTGAAAGTATTTGTTGGCCGTGTCCAAGCGGAAGCCATCGACACCCCGGTCCAGCCAGTAGCGTGCCACATCGAGCAGCGCGTTCTGTACATCCCTATTGTGGAAGTTGAGGTCCGGCTGAGAGACCAGGAAGTTGTGCAAGTAATACTGCCGGCGCCGTGTGTCCCACGCCCAGGCCGCGCCACCGAAAATGGACAGCCAGTTGTTGGGGACGGTCCCGTCGGGCTTGGCATCGGCCCACACATACCAGTCGGCCTTGAGATTGGTGCGGTCGGCCCGGCTCTCGGCGAACCAAGGGTGGCGGTCCGATGTGTGGGAGAGAACAAGGTCGATGAGGATCCTGAGGCCGCGCGTGTGGGCGGCATCGGTCAATGCATCGAAGTCGGCAAGGGTGCCGAAGATGGGGTCCACATCGCGGTAATCGGCCACGTCGTAGCCGAAGTCGTCCATGGGGGAGACGAAGTGGGGGGAGAGCCAGATGGCATCCACCCCCAGACTTGCAATGTGGTCCAGCTTGCGGGTGATCCCGTCAAGGTCGCCGATGCCGTCGTTGTTCGCATCATAGAATGAGCGCGGATAGACTTGGTAGATCACCGCACCGCGCCACCAGTTGGCATCGCCGCCCACCTGTTTGGCGCCGGGGTGGGGGCGATGGAGCGCGCCGGTCATCCTTTCACGGCACCGGCGGTGAGGCCGCCGATGATCTTGCGCTGGAAGATCAGCACCAAAATGATGAGTGGCACCGTCACGATGACCGATGCGGCCATGATGTTGCCCCAGGGAAGCTCGTACTGGCTGCCCCCCGTGATGAGGGCGATGGCAACGGGCACCGTACGCATCTCGTTGGACAAGGTGAAGGTGAGGGCAAACAAGAACTCGTTCCACGCAGCGATGAAGGCGAGAAGACCTGTCGTAACCAGCGCAGGCCAAAGCACAGGCATGAACACCTTGAAGATCACTTCCAGGGGCGTCGCGCCATCCACATAGGCCGCCTCCTCCAGCTCCTTGGGGAGCTGGCGCATGAAGGTGGTGAGCACCCACACCGTAAAGGGCAGCGTCAGGATGAGGTTGGCGAGCATCAACCCCCAGAGCGAATTGTAGACGCCAAGGAAGCGGATCAACTCGAACATGCCCGACAACACAGCCACTTGCGGGAACATGGACACGCTGAGAATGGTGAGAAGCAACAGCCCCCGCCCGCGAAAGTGGACGCGGGCAAGGGCGAACGCGGCCGTCACCCCAAGCCCCAGCGAGATGGTCACCACCACCACCGCGACGATGATGGAGTTCAAAATATTGCGGGCGAACGGCTGCTCGCGGAACACCGCCACATAGTTTTCAAAGTTGAAGGACGGGATGAGACTGACCTCGAACAGCTCCGACGGCGATTTGAAGCTTGAGACAATCGCGTAATAGAACGGGAAGACCGCAAAGAGTGCGATGGCCAAGATCAAAATGTAAAAGCCGATCTTGGAAGGGAGCGACCAGTGGGTCATCGCTTGTCTCCCGAAAGGTCCACACGGCCGACCATGATGTAGCCGATCGTCAACACCGCGATGATCAGAAACAGCATCGTCGCCGCCGCCGAGCCGTAGCCCACATCCTGGAAGTCCACCAATTGCTGGCGGGCATAGACGGACATGGACATCGTATCTTCGGAGTTGGAGGTGAGGACGTAAATGAGGTCGAAGATGCGCAAACTGTCCAACGCCCGAAAAATCACCGCTACGGCAATGGCCGGGTAGACCAAGGGTAGCGTCACCTTGAAGAACACCTGCCAGGCTGGAACACCGTCCACCCGCGCCGCCTCATAACAGTCAGAGGGAAGCATTTGCAGGCCCGCCAGGATCAACAGCGCCATGAATGGCGTCGTTTTCCACACGTCCACCATGATGACGGCAAGCATGGCCGTATCAGGGTTGGCGGTCCACGCGATGGGCGCTGATATGAGGCCCACCCCCATCAGCATGTAGTTGAGGACGCCGAATTGGTCGTGCAGCATCCACCCCCACATCTTCGCCGACACAATGGTGGGGATCGCCCAGGGGATGAGGACCGCAGCGCGCACAATCCCCCGCCCTGGGAAGGACATGTTGAGCGCCAGCGCCACGATCAGCCCAAGTACAGTCTCCAAGGAAACCGAGACGACGGTGAACCAGACCGTGTTCCACACCGCGTTCCACCAGGCCGGGTCGGACAACAAACCGCCCCATTCGGAGTTGTAGAAGTTGGCAAGGCCGATGAACTCGAAGTTTTCGATCTCCGAGAGGTTGGCATTGGTGAAGGAGAAGAAAATGGTGCGCCCCAGCGGCCAACCGGCCACAAGGGCCAGCACCACCATCATCGGCAGGAGGAAGAGGAAGGCCGATCGCAGCCTTGCCCGTGTGAGTTCGCTGCCCTTCATGACGCGCGCCCCGCGGCCGGCACGGCGAACGCCACGGGCCTACCAGCCCCGTCTTTTCACCCTGTTCAATTGTCCTTCAAGGCTTGCAAGCGCATCCTCCGCGCTCTCCTTGCCCGAGAGGGTGGAGTGGACCGCATTCCAAAAGGCGTTGGAGACGCGGTTATACTTGTCCCCCGTCACGCCTGAGGGGCGCGCAACGGCATTGGCAAAGGTCTCGTACAAAGAACCGAAGAAGGGAACGGCCTCCAGCACCTCAGGGTCCTTGTACAAGGCCTCGATGGTGGGGTTGTATGAGCCTTCGATGGCCCGGCGCTTCTGCTCTTGCTCCGATGTGAGATACCGCACCAGATCGGCCGCCACGTCAGGGTTTTGCGAATACTTGGACACCGACAGCTGCCATCCGCCCAGGACGCCTGTGCTCTTGCCCTCATCGCTCCCTTTGGGCAGGGCCACGACACCCACTTTACCTTTGATGGGACTGTCTTCGGAGTTTGCCAGCGACCAGGCGTACGGCCAGTTGCGCATGAAGACGGCATTGCCCGACTGGAAGACGCCGCGCGCTTCTTCCTCGGCATAGTTGAGGACGCCTCCGGGGGCGATGTCGTCGATCCACGTGGCGGCTTCGGCAATGGCGGCGATGGCTTGCGCATTGTCGATGGTGATGTTGCCATCGGCATCGACGATGGTGCCGCCGCCATAGCTGTCGATCCACTCCAGCGCGTTGCAGGTCAGTCCCTCATAGGCGCGGCCCTGGAAAACGAAGCCCCACATGCCATCGGTGCCGTTGGCGCGCTCGCCGTCTTGGATGATCTTTGCGGTCTCGGCCATTTCCGTCCACGTGGTGGGCACGGTCCGGTCGTAGGCGTCAAGAAGATCCTTGCGGTAATAAAGGACGCCCGCATCGGTGAACCAGGGCATCGCCTTCAATTCACCGTCGATGGTGTTGTTCTTCACAATGGCGGGGAAGTGACCGGCCTCGGCGCCATTCATGTAGGGCGTCAGGTCGATGAAGTGGTTGGCGAGGATGCCTGGCCAGATGACATCCACCTGGTAGACATCAATATCCGATCCACCTGCGGCCAGGATCTGCTGGTAAAGGGCAAGCCGCTCCGTGGTGGAGTTCGGGGTGGAGACGATGGTGACGGTGTTGCCCGTCTGCGATGCCCAGGCCTCCGCGCCTGTGCGGCACAACTCAAGCTCGATGCCAACGGCACCGCAAGAGATGGACACGCTCGCTGCCGACGCCTCAGTGGGTGCCGCCGCAAAAGACAGGGCGGCCATCATAACGCCAGCGCCTAGGGCCGGCAGCGGACGAAGAGTCTTGCGCATGAATATCCTCCCATAGTGCCGTGTTACGGCAGCCGAACCGTACATTGCAGCGCGGCGTTCCAAGGAGTGTGTTTCACTCCATGTTTTCGGTCAACCAAGCAGTCTGGCGTGGCGTTTACGGCAGATCTAAGGCGAGTGTCGCCTCAAGGCACGGACCCATAGCCAACGTGCGCTGTGTTCGGGTCAGTGCCTTAGAGTTGTATCGGGTGGGAAGCCCGTGGGATGGCTGTCAGCTCAATCGGCAGCGCCTTGGCCGACCTCTTCCTTGGTCTGTTTCAGCGAGGCGATCCGCTCGTGATAGAGCACGGACAGGCACTTGTCGTCGCTGCCGCAGGTGGCGCGGCGCTTCAGGAATTCTTCCTGGTTGTCCCGCACATCGCCCGAGGTGCCCATCATCGCGTGGGTCTCAATGTCATGGTAAAGGGCGGCCATCTCATCATCGAGGGCCGACAGACGGCCGCTGGCGCAGATGGCCTTTTCGTCCGCCTCAGTAGCGATTGCGCAATCAAAACTCTGTGCGGACGAAGGGACGGGCGCGGCAATAAAAGCAAGGACGAGACCGGCGAAGGCCGTACCCGCGAGGGTGCGCTGAAATGACATGGGGTGACTCCTTTGGCGATTGGCACCGAAGGCTATCACCGCCGGCCAGGATGCGCAGCCCGCTAGCCCATCTCAAGAACGGCTTTGGCGGTCGCCTCGTCAGTGACGAAGGTGTCCACCACGCCGCGTTTGAGGACAGCCGTCACAACATCCACCTTGTGAAGGCCTCCCGCCGCCATGATGACGTTGGCAATAGGGTCAAGATCGTCGAACCCGATGCCGATCAGCCGCTCGTTGATGGGGTGGTCGATGGGCATGCCGTCCTTGTCGATCACCGTGCCGAGGATGTCCCCGACAGCGCCATGGGCGGCAAGCTCTTCATGGGTGATGTCGGGGGGGAGGCCATCGCGCACCAGGAGGGAGCGGGGGGAAAGGTCGCCGGCCGCCATGACGATGGCATCCACGCTGCGGATCTTGTTCAAGACGTCCCGGAAGACGTCGAGCGCCATGATGGTGTCGCGCGACTGAGCCGAGCCTGCATAAAGCGGGGCGGGGAAGTAGCTGTGCTGTGCGCCCAGAAGGTCGGCAAGGCGGGTGGTGATTTCGAAGGCGTTGGTGTCTGAGCCGCGGGTGAGGCCGCCCATGACGGAGACCACCTCCACATCAGGCCTGTCGATGGCCGCAACGAAGCGGGTCGCAATGTTGAGCGTGTTGCCCCAGCTCATCCCGAACAGTTTGACACTCGGCTCTGACAACACCTCGGACAACAGGTGGCCGAGGGCGGCCCCCACCATCACCTGCACATCTCGTTGGTCGGATGGGCTGGGTGCCACGTAGGCCTTGGCAATGCCGAACCGTTTGGTCAGCGCAGCTTCCGCCTCAGCGCATGCGGCGTATTGGGTGTTGAAGGTGATGCGGATCAGGCCGCGCCGGCGCCCGTCGGCCAGCGCCTTGTTGACCCTCAGGCGCGTGGAGCCCAGCTTCTCGGCCACTTCGCTCTGGGTCATCCCTTCCACGTAGTAGGCCCAGGCAGCGCGGGTTAAAAACCGTTCCTCGTCATCGACGACAAGCTTTTTGGGCGCCCGGCTCATGGTTATTTCACCGCGCCCATGGTGAGGCCACGCACAAGCTGCCGCGAGGCGATGAGCGCAAAGATGATGACGGGGATGACGATCAACGTGGAGGTGGCCATGATCTTACCGTAAGGCAGATCATAGCCTTCCATGAAGGAAACCGCCATCGCGGGTGCTGTGCGCGCGGTGTTGCGCGTCAAAACCAGCGCAAACATCAACTCATTCCAGGAGAAGATGAATGAGAAGATGGAGCTGACGGCCACACCGGGCATGGCGAGCGGCAGGCAGATGGAGCGGAAGATGCGCCACTGGGAAGCGCCCTCAAGCCGCGCCGCTTCGTCCAAATCGTAAGGAATGGCGCGGAACTGGTCGGTGCAGATCCAGATGACGATGGGCAGGTTGAAGGTCAGGTAGATCAGGATCAGGATCAGGTGCGTGTCGAGCAGCCCGATATACCGGACAATCAAAAAGAACGGCAGCGCCAGGACGATGGGCGACACCATGCGGTTGGTAATGAACCAGAACCACAGGTCTTTCTTGCCACGAAACTCGAACCGCGCCAAAGCATAGGCGGCAGGGCAGCCCAAAAGAACCGCGAGAGCCGTGGTGCACACCGCAACAATCAGCGAGTTGATGAGGGTGCGGCCCACCTCATCCTCAAACAGCACCTCGCGATAGTTGGCAATTGTGGGCTCGAACAGCCACACGGGCGGCGATTCCAGCGCAAGGATCTGCGTCTTCAAGCTGGTGGTGACCATCCAATAGAACGGGAAGACGCACAGGAGCATCACCAGAATAAGGAGGATGATCTGCGGCAGAAAGTTCTGCCGCGGCCCCGAAGCGCGCACGGCCGCCATCAGCGCACCTCCTTATAGAAGAGGCGGATGTAGAGCTGGCTGAGGATGATGGTGATGATCAGCAAGATGACCGCCTGCGCCGAGGCAAGCCCTTGGTCAAACGCGCGAAATCCGACCCGCTGGATGAGGAGAGAGATGAACTCTGTCGCTGCCCCAGGCCCGCCCCGCGTCATGGTGAAGACCATGTCGAACAGCTTCAGCGTGTCGGCCGTGCGCAAGATCAGGACGGCCACAAGGCCCGGGATCAGGAAGGGGAGCTGCACATGGCGCAGCACCGTCCACCAGCGCTTGGTTTCAAGCTTTGCCGCCTCCTCGATCTCCCCCGGCACGGTGGTGAGGCCGGCAAGGAGGACGAGGGCGACGAAGGGCGTCCACTGCCAAACGTCCCAGAACACCACGGTGATGAAGGCGTTGGTGGGGTCGCCGATCCAGTTGACGGGGTCAGCGCCCAGGAAGCCGATGAGTTGATTGACGACCCCGTATTTCAAGTTGAACATCACCTGACCCAACAGACCCACCACGGCGTAGGTGGTCGCCATCGGCAAGACCAGAGACAGGCGTGTAAGGGTGCGCAGGAACGATAGGCCCGGCTGGTGCAGCAAAAGCGCAATGCCAAGGCCCAGCGCGATCTGTAAGGGCAGGGCGATGGACAGGAGCGTAAACGTGCGCCCCATCGCCTCCCAAAACACCCCGTCGGTGAGGACGGTGCCGTAGTTCTCAAGCCCGATGAACTTCACGTTCCGCAGCTTGGTCAGGTTGAAGTTGTGGAGCGAGGTCCACACGGCATAAAGGAGCGGCACGATGCCGATCAGCGCTAGGGCGATCACGGCCGGTGCGATGAAGGCGAACAGTGTGCGCTTTTGAACGCGCGTCGTCATGCCGGTCCCCTCAACAGGAAGAGAGTTGGCGCGGGCGGTGGGGTCGCCCGCGCCGGCGGTGCCTGGGCGCTCGTTATTGCACCAGCGGTTTGTCGCCGGAGTAGTAACCGGCGTCCTCCAGCACCGCTTCCATACGGGTGCCGATCTCCTCGGCGCCCTCTTCTGTGGTGACCTCGCCGAGCATCATCTTCGTGCCCCATTCCTGCACGATCTCGGTGATTTCGGGCCACTCGGCAAAACGGGGGCGGAACTCGGGCACACCGTCCTGCCAGCTTTCCACCAGGGCGGGGACGAAGTCGTACTCGTCAGCCACACCGTCCATCTCGTAGACCGACTGGCGCGCAGGGACGCCGCCGCGCTCCAGGTACTCTTTGGCGTTGGCCTTTGAGGTGATCCACTGGATGAAGAGCCAGGCGGCGGCCTGCTCCTCTTCGCTCGCCTGGCTTGCAACGGCCAGCGAGAACCCGCCCAGCGCAGGCTTGCGGCCGGCAGGGCCCTTGGGCTCGGGCGCGATCGCCAGGCAATCGGCGATCTTTGAGGTGTCGGGGTTCTTCAAGGTGGAGTAGAAGGCCGACCACTCGGTGATCATCGCCACATCGCCTTGGGCAAGGGCGTTCACCGTCTCGGCATGGTCGTAGGCGACGATGCCTTCGGGCATATACTCCATCAGATCCTGACGGAATTTCAGGCCCGCCTGGCTTTCTTCGCTCATCAAGTTGGACTTGAAGTCCTCGTCAAGGAACGAGCCGCCGAAGGGCCACAGCATCCGCGCGAAGGAGTCTGCCGACTGGGTCTCGTTGCGCTTGGACTGGAGGGCAAAGGCGTGCTTGCCGTCGCCTGTCAGCTTGGGCGCATAGACCTCTTTCAGCTCCTGCCAGGTTTCTGGCGGACGGTCGAAGCCCGCCTCCTCCAGCATGCACTTGTTGTAGAACAAGAGGCCGGAATAGTTGTCGAAGGGCAGACCATAGATGGTGTCGCCCCACCCGCCGAACGCGTTCAGCACCAGCGGGAAGAAATCGTCAAGGTCGAGATCGGGGTCGGCCAGGTCAGGGTTCTCGGTGAACTTGGTGATCGGGACGATCCACTCGTTCTCCGCAAAGTTGCCGATCCACACAAGGTCGATGAGGGCAATGTCGAAGTCACCACCAGCAACGAAGTCGCGCACCTGCTCGCCAAGGGCGTTCTCGTAAGGGTGCTTGGTGATGTTGACCTTGATGCCTGTCTTTTCCTCGAACTCAGGCAGCATCGCCTCGGCCGCCTCGTAGCCGGGGCGCAAGAGGAAGACCACGTCCACCTCGGTCCCCGCATAAGGCTTGGCCGCCTCTTCCAGCGACCAAGCATTGGCCGCACTTGTGCTCGCAAGGCCGAGCCCTGCGGCAAGCGCAAGACCGCTCACCATTGATTTGAGCATGAAGCCCCTCCCATGTTGGCGCCACGGTTGGTCCATGGCTTGACATGCAATTGTTGTACGCGCCATACAAATGTAAATCAAGCACCGCCGAAAAGACCGGTGCGCGGCAAAGGGAGGGCAGGGGTGGCTGAGGTACGCCTGTCGAACGTCAACAAGCACTACGGCCCTGTCCAGGCCCTGTTCGACATTTCACTCACCATTGCAGACGGGTCGTTCGCGGTTTTCGTGGGGCCGTCGGGGTGTGGCAAGTCCACGTTGCTGCGCTGCATTGCAGGGCTTGAGGCGATCTCCGGCGGCACCATCGCCATCGACGATAAGGATGTCACAACCGCCGCCCCGTCGGAACGGGACGTTGCGATGGTGTTCCAGTCCTACGCCCTCTACCCGCACATGACGGTCCGCGAGAACATGGATTTCGGCATGAAGGTCAATAACTTCGCCAAATCCGACAGGGTCCGCAGGATCGAAGAGGCAAGCCGCATCCTACAGCTCGAAGACTATCTGGACCGCAAGCCGTCACAGCTTTCGGGCGGTCAGAGGCAGCGCGTTGCCATCGGCCGTGCCATCGTCAAGCAGCCCAAAGTGTTCCTGTTCGACGAGCCGTTGTCCAACCTTGACGCCAAGCTCAGGATCCAGATGCGGCTGGAGCTGGAGACGCTTCACACCGATCTTGGCGTCACCATGGTCTACGTGACCCACGATCAGGTGGAGGCGATGACCATGGCCGACACAATCGTCGTGCTCAACGAAGGCCGTGTGGAGCAGGCCGGCAGCCCCATGGACCTTTACCATCGCCCGCGCACCGAGTTCGTCGCAGGCTTCATCGGCGCCCCCAGCATGAACGTCCTTGCCGTGGAAGGGGCGGGGGAAAGCGTCCAGTACGGCGCAGCGGCCTTCTCGGCCCCCGGCGAGGCGGCATCAAAAGCGATCCGCCTCGGTGTCAGGCCAGAGCACGTGGTCTTGTGCGCTCCTGGCGAAGGAGACCTCACCGCCAAAGTCCGCCTCAAGGAGGCGCTGGGCGGGGAAAGCTACCTTTATGTGATGACAGAGGCAGGCGATCAGCTCGTTGTGCGCGCCGAAGGGGAGACACCGGTCAAAGCCGGCGACCCTGTCGGGCTGACCCTCCCCACCCACCGCCTCCATTTGTTTGCTGCCGACGGTCTGACCGTCCATTCAGGGGCGCTGCCGCAATGACAGCGCTCAGCATGGAAGAGGCGATCGCGCGCTCCAAAGCGGTGGAGGCCGTGGTTGTCGGCAGCGGTGTGGTGCAGGACGCTGGGCGCATCTTCAGGCAGCACTTCGGCGACGGGCCGGCGCTCTTGTTCGCAGACGACAACACCTACCGCGCCGCGGGGGAAGCGACGCGCCAAGCCTTCGCCGACGCAGGCATCAAGACGCGCTGCCACATTCTGCCTGCCTCGCCACGCCCAAAACCCTCCGTAGACCTGGCCGAAAAGCTTCAGGCAGCGCTGGAAGCGGGCGAGACGCCCGTCGCCATCGGTTCAGGTGTCTTGAACGATGTGGTCAAGTACGCCGCCTTTAAAGCTGGCCTCCCTTACATGGTGGTCGCCACGGCCGCCTCTATGGACGGCTACACGTCCGCAGGGGCACCCCTGTCGGTGGGCGGCTTCAAAATGACCATCCAGTGCCAGCCCGCCCGGGTCTTGCTGGCAGACCTTGAAATCCTCGCCGCCGCACCGCCCGATATGGCCGGTTGGGGCTTTGGCGACCTTGCCGGGAAGGTGCCTGCGGGGGGCGACTGGATCATCGCTGACGCCCTCGGGGTGGAGCCCATCGATGACGTGGCCTGGCCCCTCGTCCAGACCGACCTCAAACGCCGCCTCGATGCCGCCAAAGCGGTCGGCCGCGCAGACCCTGCCGCCATTGCCGAGCTCTTTGAAGGCCTCACCCTCGTTGGCCTTGCAATGGAACTGCACGGGTCCTCGCGCCCTGCGTCGGGCGCTGACCACCAGATCGCCCATCTTTGGGAAATGGAGGGTCTGTCCCAAGACGGCGAAGTGGTCAGCCACGGCTCGTGCGTGTCCGTTGCCACCATGGCCACAGCGCGCCTGTTCGACTGGTTGCTCGACCAGGATCTCACCGCCATCGACGTGGATGATCTGGTGGCCAGGGCGCCAGACCTTGCTGCCAAGGAACAGATGATGGAGGAGGCATTCGGCAAGGGCGAGATCGTCACCCGCTCCATGGACGAGACCACCGCCAAGCATGCCGAGGGTGAGGCCCTTCGCCAACGCCTGGGCGAGATCGTTCGCACCTGGCCCACGCTGCGCCAAAGGCTGCAAGACCATGTGTTGCGCGCCGACACCATCGCCGAGCGCCTTGGCGCGGCAGGCGCGCCCATCGAGGCCGCCGATATTGGTGTCTTGCCCGATCATCTGCGGCGCACGGTTCTTAGTGCCCGCTTCATGCGCAGCCGCTACACCATCCTTGATCTTCTGGATGAGGCTGGCCTTTTGCCCCAAGCCATGGACGCCGTCTTTGCCAACCCGCACGGCGCCATGACGAGGGGAGCGGCCCAATGACCGGATTTGCCGACAGCGCACGCGCCGCTTGCGGAGAAATCGCTGAGGCGGCGGCAGGCGTATCGGACGGGGCCGCCGACGCGCTGGTGGAGGCCATTGCCGACGCACGGCGCATCGTCACCTACGGCGTCGGCCGCGAGGGCTTGATGATGCGCGCGTTCGCCATGCGCCTGTTTCACATGGGCCTTGATGTGGGCGTCCAGGGGGACATGACCGCCCCTGCCATCGGCAAAGGCGACCTCCTTTTTGTGAGCGCAGGGCCGGGCCATTTCTCCACCGTCGCGGCACTGATGGGCGTTGCCAAGGAGGCCGGCGCCACCACCGCCGCTGTCACCGCACAGCCCTCAGGGGCCGTCCCTCAGGCGGCCGATCTTGTCCTCACCATTCCCGCCCAGACCATGGCGAACGACCAAGGCGCTGCCGCCGGCTCGCTTCTTCCCATGGGTTCGCTTTATGAAGGCGCGCAGTACGTCGTGTTCGAGATTCTTGTCCTGAAGCTGCGCGACCGTCTTGGCGTAACGCCTGAGGCCATGCGCGAACGCCACACCAATCTGGAGTAGGCCATGGCCGACTGGACGAGCCGCTTTGCCCTTGAAGGGCGCAAAGCGATGATCACGGGCGCCTCCAAGGGGATCGGTGCGGAAATCGTGCGGGTCTTTGCCGATGCGGGGGCAGACATCGTCGCCGTCGCCCGAGACCCCACAGGCCTGCGCGAGGCGCTGGACGTTGTGGAGGAAAAGGGCCGCAAATGCCTCATCATCGAGGCTGACCTTTCCCTGGTGGACGATGCTGAGAACGCCGCCCGCACGGCCCTTGACGCCTGGGGCACCATCGACATCCTCGTCAACTCTGCCGGCGTGGCCTTGGTCGACCCTGCACTGGAGCTTTCCGTGGAGGACTGGGACCGCACGATGGCCATCAACTTGCGGGCGCCATTTGTGCTCTCGAAGGCCTTGGCGCCTGCGATGATTGACCAGAAGTGGGGCAAGATCATCAACATCTCGTCCCAGGCCGGTGTGGTGGCCATCGACGAGCATGCCGCCTACGCCTCCTCAAAAGGCGGGCTCAACATGCTCACCAAGTCGCTGTGTGCGGAGTGGGGGCAGCACAACATTCAGGTCAACGCCATCTGCCCCACAGTCATCATGACGCCCATGGGCCGCAAGGTCTGGGGGCCGCCTGAGAAAAGCGGGCCGTTCCTTGCCGCCACCCCCTCCCGCAGATTCGGTGAGCCTGTGGAGGTGGCTGATCTTGCCCTTTACCTCGCCTCGCCCGCGTCGGGTCTGATGAACGGGGCGACCGTGATGATCGAGGGCGGCTTCACCAGTGTTTGACCCCTTGCCGGCGCCTTCCGGCCGAACCAGCCCCTGGGCGTTCGGCCGCTACGAGGCCGTGCGCCATCGCCTTCCTGAAGCGACGTTTGATGTCACGCCCGTCTTCGCCGAACACCTTGAGGATGTGGCGGACCGCTTCGACGGCTTCGTTCTGGACGCATTCGGTGTTCTCAATATCGGCGATACGGCCGTCCCGGACGCGCCTGAGCGAATGGCCGCCTTGCGGGCCATGGGAAAGCGCATGGTGGTGCTCACCAACGGCGCCACCCAGCCCCATGCGGCAGCGGTGGAAAAGTACCGGCGCTTCGGCTTCGACTTCAGCTACGAAGAGGTGGTGTCGAGCCGCGAGATTGCCGCCGACCACCTTGATGACGTTGCGCCAGGGGCTATGTGGGGCGCCGCGTGCGGGCCCACGGACACATTCGAGGACATTGACGCCGACGTCGCCGACCTCATGGCCGACGAGAACCTTTATGCGCGCGCCGACGCGTTCCTGTTCCTGTCCAGCGCCCGTTGGGGGCCTGACCATCAGGCAAGACTTGCCCGTGCGCTGGCCGACAATCCGCGCCCCTTGGTGGTCGCAAACCCCGACCTTGTGGCACCGTTCGAGACCAGCCTGTCCCTGGAGCCAGGTGCCTACGCCCACGCCCTCGCCGACCAGGGGCTCGTGGAGCCACGCTTTTTCGGCAAACCCTTCCAGGAGGCCTTCCAGGTGGCGGCGGAGCGGCTGGGCGCACCGCCAGAGCGGATTGCCATGGTGGGCGACACCCTCCACACCGATGTTCTGGGCGGGCGCAAGGCAGGCTTTGCCACCATCCTTGTTACCGACCACGGCCTGTTCAAAGGCCGCGACGCCAACGCCTATGTGGCCGAGTCCGGCATCCGCCCCGACTACATTATTCCCACCACCTAAATTGCCTTAATCCAGTGCCGCGATGGTGGCGTGAAGGTCCTCGAAGCGGGGGAGAATGGCGCGGGCGCCAACGTCGAGGAGGCGTTGGTCGTGCCCGTCCTGGCAGTGGCTGGCGCCTGGAAAGCCGATGACGGGCATGCCCGCTGCGACCGCGCCAGTGACACCTGCGATACTGTCCTCGATCACCACGCAGCGGCTTGGGTCGACGCCCATCTGACGGGCGGCAAACAGGAAAAGGTCGGGCGCGGGTTTGCCCTTCTCCACCAGGACCGAGGAGAAGATATGCGGGTAGACATGGTCGATCAGGTCGGTTTCCACCAAGCCGAGCATCAATTTGGCGGGGCGGCTGTTGGAGGCAACGCAGCGCCGGGTCGTCAGCTCTGACATGACGGTGTGAACGCCGGGAATGGGCTGCAGACGATCGCGGTAGGAGGCGAGGATGTGGCGGTCCACCATGTCCTCAAAGTCGTCAGGCAGCGGGCGGCCGATCTCCGCCTCCACAACCTCATAGACGTCGATGCTGGGAACACCGGCAAAGCGCCGCGCCACCTCCTCGGTGGTGATCTCAAAGCCCTGTTCGGTCAGTTTTTCCGCATCGACCGCACAGGCGAGGATTTCGCTGTCGATCAAGACGCCGTCGCAGTCGAAGATGATGAGGTCGGGGGTCACAAATCAAATTATCCGTTCAGCCATAAAGGGTTGGTCCACGCGCACTTGCCGGTCGCGTCCACCGCGACGGCCCGGCACCATGAGCCCACGAACTTCTCGAGCGGAAGGCGCGCCCGCGTGAAACCCTGACCATAGACAGCGGCATATCGTGCCCCTTCGCCCACCACAAAAACCCTGTCGACGGCGGAGGTTTCCAGCGCGATATGGTCCGCCTGACGCTCCACATGGAAAATGTCGGGGCCCTGGGAAGCGTAGTAGTGGCCCGCCTTCAGCGCTGCAACAATGGCGGTGGGCTCGTTCTCTTCAGCCTTCACCATCACCCAGCCGCCAAGTGCATCGCTTTGGTAGGCGTGGGCATCGTCCACGGCAATGGCGCCCAAACGCCGGCCGGAAGACAACAACTGGTCGAGAAGGTAGGCGCCGCCGCCGCGGCCATTTTCATAGTCGCAGACCGTGTTGTAGACCTCCACAGCGTCAACGCCGTCAAGGGTAAGCGCGTCCTCAAGGGTCAACGTGTACCACTCAGGGTGGGGGATGGCGACGAAGGCTCCCGCATCGACCGCCCGCGTTGCAAGCCCCACACCGGTTTCTCCCGCACCGTTTTGCGCAAAGTCCAGTGGCAGGCCCACGGCGAGAATATGCCAGTCCTCTCCCACCTTGGTTTGCGGGGCGTGGAGTTCAGCGCCGATCACCGTGGTGAACTGGTTGGTGCGATAGGAGCGCGTGTCGGTGACGGGGTAGCCGTATGCGGCCACGAAGTGATCGCTGAGGCAAATGAAGTCGTACCCGTTCTCACGGTAGAAGTGGCACACCCGCTCAGGGGTGAGTTCCCCATCCGAACGGGTGGAATGGCAGTGCAGATTGCCGCGCAGAAAACGGCCGGGGGCGCTGAAGGCGTCAAGCATGGGGCGGTTCACTTGGGTGAAACGGGTGGCGCGAGGGAAGGGCAACTGAGAGGCACGCAGGTCCGATCCTACACACCGATCATAGCATGTAGCAGAGTTTTATTACCGTCCGGCGACCGTCATCTGCGGTGATGTGCGAAAAAAAGAGCCCTCACGGCCGGGAGAGACCGCTCGGGCTCATCAAGTTTGCGGGAGCACAAGACGTTCGCCAGTGAATGAGCACCGACGAACGGCGATCAGCGGAACCGGCCGGCAGGTGTGGGTGCGATGGCCGTGGCGGTGAGGATCGAAAGTGCCATGGTCGTCTTACCCCCAAGTTGCGCCGGGATCGGCCGCTGCACTTCATGAGGTGGTGTCGCTTTAGCGCTCGTTCTGTGACGCAGGTCACAAAAGCGGCGTTGACCGGGGCGGTGCCGTCGAAACTCCTTGCACCGACCCTCGAACGGATCGTGAAAAGTCACCTATGACGCATTGTCGGGATAAGGTGCTGCGTTACCTTTTGCGCGGCGCCCGGCTGTCGCATCCCTCGCCCAAGGGCGCGGTGTCCGACCCTCGCGGGCAGCGTCAGCGTGGGGCGGCGCCTTTGCCTTCGCGAACACCACAATCGAGGCGTGACGCGCCCGTGGGGCTGCCTGCGGGTTTTTCTACGTGATGGAAACCTTTGGTGCGGCAAGGTGCGCACAAGCGGCGTTTTCTAGATTGGTCGAGGCGCTGAGTGGGTCCGGCCGGCGCGAACGTGTGAGGTTTGGATGTCATTGGACGCGGTCGTAGCACGCCTCCCGGACCTGATTGACGATCCGATTCTCATCGGGCGGATGGACCCTGTGCGCGGCGGCGCTTCAGTGTTGTGGGTGAACGATGCTCTGGTGGAGGCCTTTGGCTACGCCAAGGATGAGCTTGTGGGCGGCCATTCGCGCATCCTCTACGCTTCCGATCAGCCCCAGCACGCGTTGCCCTCCCTCGACCCTAATGCGCCTGAGAGCGATGCGTTCCGCGGTGAACTGCGCTGCGCCCGCAAGGATGGGACGGTGTTCTGGGCCGACGTGAGCGTCAGGGCCATGGCCACCGGTGAGGGCCCGCTCCTCGTCAAGGTGTTTCGCAACGTGGACAGGCTGCGCCAGAGGGAGGATGAGGCGGAAGCCGCCCTTGGCGAGCGTGACCGCCTCGTTGCCTCCGTGCGGGAAGCCCACGCGCGCATGGTTTCGGCCATCAACACCTTTCCCGACCCGTTTGCGCTCTTCGACAAAACCAACACGCTGCTTTTCTTCAACAGCGCCTACCAGGAATCGTGGACGGCAGGGCAGGAGACGCTGCGCGTTGGGATGCACTTCGACGACATCATGCGCGTTGCCGTCAAACATGGAGTCCTGTCCACCGAAAACGACGATCTGCAGCGCTTCGTCGAACATGCCGAGCGCACCTGGACCGAGCTCAAGGGCGAGGTGGACGTGGTGGTGGGCAAACGCCACTACAGGGTGTTCCGCCAGGTGGCCCCCAATGGCGACCGCGTGGTTTTGCGGCTCGACATTACCACCATGAAAAACCAGACCCGGCAGCTGGAAAGCTACGCGCGTGAGCTTGAGGCCGCGAAGGAAAAGATCGAACAGCAGGCGGTGCGCGATTCGCTGACGCAGATCGGCAATCGCCGTTTCATGCACAACCGCCTCGCCGAACTGCTGGAGCAGCGCCAGGAAGGTCGTGAGGTGGCGCTTCTGCAGGTGGACCTTGATGGCTTCAAGCAGATCAATGACACCGTCGGCCATGGCGCAGGCGACCATGTCTTGAAGGAGGTGGCCCGCATCCTGTCGGCGATTGCAGGGCCTGACGCGGCTGTTGCGCGTATGGGCGGGGATGAGTTCGTTGTGGCCTTTGCCATCGTGTGTGATGGCGAGGCGGTGGACGTGGCTGAATCCATCGTGCAGAGCCTCTCCCATCCTGTGGACTATCAGGGCCACCCGTGCCGCTTTGGTGCCAGCGTTGGAATCGCCACCACCCCGGTCGGCGGCACCGATTCGGAAACCTTGATGCGCAATTCCGATTTTGCCCTTTACCGCGCCAAGCGGGCCGGGAAGTCCCGCGCCTACGCTTTCAAAGGCCCCTTGTGTGCCCGAACGCCCGTCACCGACCTGAAAGACGATCCTATGGGGGCGCTGGAGCGGGGGGAGATCAAAGCCGCCTACGTGCCCCAGGTGTGCGCGCGCACACACAGAGTGACGGGGTTGGAGGTGCAGGCGGTCTGGCACAAAGGCGGTCGCAACGCTGTGTCGCTGGAAAGCATCCTTCCCGTTGCCGACACCTCAGAGGCGCTCCTCGCCATCGACCGATGGCTCCTCTCCACCGCGCTCGATGATGCTGCGCGCCTGCGCGAGGACGGCACGCACGTGCCGCGCATTGCCGTCCCGGCTTCCCCACTCCGCCTCGAAGCGCTGGCTGATACCTTGGCTGCGCAGATCGCCCATTCGCCCACCAAAGTCGCCTTCCGGCTGAGGGCCGACGTCGTCGGTGAGGGGACCGATGGTTTCCCCTTCACCGCATGCACCACTTTGAAGCGGGCCGGCGCGGAGGTGGATATGACAGGCTTTGACGGGACAAGCCTTCCCATCGCCGACCTCTCCCGCCTTGCGCCGGAGCGCCTTGTCTTGGACAGGAGCATCGTTGCCACCGTCGCGCAGGCGCCGAGCGCCCCGAGCGTCATCAAGTCCATTCAGCAGGCAGGCGACGTTCTCGGCATTGCCCTTGCCGCCGATGGTGTTGAAAGCCCTGCCCAAGCCTTCATGCTGCGCGACATCGGGGTCACCCATCTCCAAGGCGTGTCCTTCGGTGCCCCCATGGAAAGGGATGCACTTGCCAAGGCGATCCGCGGTGGCCGCTGCCAGCAGAACCTGACAATAGGCGAGGGCGCTGATGAACGACTGCGTTTGTCGGCCTAGATGGACTGGGTTTTCTTGGACCCAGCCAAGATGCTCTCGTGATTGGATTTGGCGCTGATCGGGCTCAGACGTGGCCGTATGAGCCCGATCGGCGTTAACCCCTAAAGGCGGCAAGGGCCACCACCACCAGCATCGCAAGGGCCATTGCCACGTTGATGGCTCGGCTCACAGGTGCGCCCAGCGACATCCGTCTCAGCGCGATCCCCGCCCACAGCCACACAATGTGCAAAGGGATCCAGATGGCGTTGAAGATGATAATTTTGACGGCCACCTCAGCCACTGGCCCGTCCGGCATGAAGTGAAAGCTCGAAAATAGCGCCGTGTTGACAGCGTAGGCCTTGGGGTTGATGGGCTGGAGGGCAAGGCCATTCCAGAACCCCGGCGCGCTTTCAGGATGGATGAAAGCGACCCTGCTCCCGGCAAAAGCAATCTTCCCGGCAAGGTAGATCAGATAGGCGCCTGAGGCCCACATCAGCGCTGTGCCGAGCCCTGGCACCGCAAGGGCCGCTGCAGCAAGCCCTGAAATGACGAGCGTCGTCACAAGCGCATTGCCCACGCAAAGCCCCGCCACGTAGAACAGCCCCGCCCGCGTGCCGTAGGCCGAGCCCACGCCCGCTGTCGACAACACGCCGGGCCCAGGCGAGCCGATTAACAGGAAAACCGCCACCGTAAACTCAAGCATGGCGCTGCTGTCCGAGAAGAGCCAAAGTCTGCCGGTTGTCGCTCAAGTTCACGGCGCGGCAAGCGGTAAAGCACACGTGCGTGGGCTTCACTGGTATCCTTCGATGGCTGCGAGAAAGTCCGGACCGAAATCCTTCAGCTTGCGCTCGCCGATCCCGTGAATGCCGCGCATATCGTCTAGGGAGGCGGGTTTGTGGGCGGCAAGTTCGATCAGCGTTCGGTCCGAAAAGATGATGTAGGCAGGCACGTCCCTGTCATTGGCGAGGGAGCGGCGGAGGGCTTTCAGCGCCTCCAAGAGTGCCTTGTCGTAGTTTTCGGGTACGGCAGAGGGGGCAGCCTTTTGCTTCGCCTTGTCCTTCAGGGACAGGGCATCCTTGCGAAGCGCCACATTCTCCTGTCCCTTAAGGACCCGCCAGCCGGAATCGGACAAGCGCCAGGCGCCATAACGCTCCTGATCAGGCGCGGCGTAGCCGATCACCCCAAGCTGCCTGAAGATGGACCGCCAAGCGGACTTCGACTGGTCGGCGCCGACGCCGAAGGTGGGCAGTTCATCGTGCCCGTGGGTGGCCACTTTGTCAGATTTTTCGCCACGCAGGACGTTGATGAGGTGCTCCACGCCAAACCGCTCGCGCGTGCGCACCACGGCGGACAAGGCCTTTTGCGCCAGAACGGTGGCATCGAACGTTTCCACGCTGCCCGTGCAAAGGTCGCAGTTGCCGCAGGGCTCGGACGCCTCGCCAAAATAGGACAGGAGGACGACGCGCCGGCAGCGGGGCGCCTCGCATAGGGAGATGAGGGCGTTCAGTTTTTGCCGCTCCACCTCCTTTTGGGCGTCCGACACCTCCGCCGCCTCAATCCACTGGCGATACTGGCGGATTTCGCCGAACCCATAAAGGGCGTGAGCGGTGGCGGGCAGGCCATCGCGCCCGGCACGGCCGATCTCCTGGTAGTAGCTTTCAATGTTCTTCGGCATGTCCATGTGGAAGACGAAGCGCACGTCAGGCTTGTCCACGCCCATACCGAACGCGACGGTCGCCACCACGATGGCTCCGTCCTCACGCAGGAAAAGGTCCTGGTTTGCATCGCGCTCCGACCGGTCGAGCCCGGCGTGGTAGGGGACCGCCTTTTGCCCCCGGGATTGAAGGTACTCGGCCGTCTGATCCACCTTGCGGCGGGACTGGCAGTAGACAATCCCGCTGTCCCCCTCGTGGGTGGCCAGAAACGAGGAGAGCTGGGCCCGCCCGTCCTCCCGCGCCGTCATGGCGAGGGAGATGTTGGGCCTGTCGAAGGAGCGCACGAACACCTGCGGCGCCTCGCGGAACAGGCGCTCGGCAATGTCTTGCCGTGTGGTGGTGTCGGCCGTGGCGGTGAAGGCGACCGTCTGAGCGATCTGAAGATCGTCCCGCACACTGCCGATCTGGCGATATTCCGGCCGGAAATCATGCCCCCATTGAGACACGCAGTGCGCCTCGTCCACGGCGAGGAGGGAAAGGGGCGCATCGCGCAGCCGCTCAATGGTGTCCACCGTCGCAAGGCGCTCGGGCGAGATGTAAAGGAGCTTCAGCTCGCCCCTTTGCGCCTTTTGCAGTGCGGCCCAGTTGTCGGATGGATCGTTGCCTGAGTTGAGGTTTGCTGCGGCCACACCAATGGCCTGAAGGGCCGACACCTGGTCGCGCATCAAGGCAATGAGCGGGGAGACGACGATGGTGACGCCTGAACGCATCAAGGCCGGCAACTGATAGCAGAGCGACTTGCCGCCGCCGGTCGGCATCACCGCCAGCACCTCCGCCCCGCCGTTGACGGCTGCCACAATCTCCTCCTGCCCAGGGCGGAAGCCGGAGAAGCCGAACACGTCGCGCAAGATATCGTCGGCCCCGCGGCCATCGCCGCCCGGGTTGGACTGGAGGGGGGAGAGAAGATCGGCGGTCATGGCTAACCCCCTCTCAAACGGGCCGGAAATGCTTGGATAACTTTAGCGCCTGGGATTGGTAGTTGGACTTCAAGTCCGCACCATAAAGGAGATCAGGAGTTGCAGCCATACGTTCATAGGCAAGTTTTGCCACAACTTGACCGTGTTCCAAAATGAATGGCACCTCGCGGGAACGGACCTCAAGAACAGCCCTTGAAGCAGCATCCTGTCCATGGCCGAAACCTGGATCGAAGAAACCCGCATAGTGGACGCGGAACTCGCCCACCAAGGGATCGAAGGGCACCATTTCGGCCGCCGTTTCCGGCGGGATCGTCACGGCCTCGCGGCTCATGAGGATGTAGAACTCGTCGGGGTCGAGGATTAGCCGGCCGTCGGAAGCTTCGATGGGGTCCCAGAAATCGCCCATGGTCAGCGCATCGCGCACATCCACATCGATAAGTGCGGTATGGCGCTTGGCGCGGTAGCCCACAGGGCCGCCGCCAGGCTTCAGGTCGATGGTCAGATTCAGTCCGTCTTTGATGCCGGCATCGGGGACGCACAAAGGGCTTTGGGCATGAAGGGCGGTGAGCGCATCGTCCGACAGCCTTGCCGACCCGCGGCGGAAGCGAATCTGGCTGAGGCGCGAGCCTGTGCGCACCAGGACCGGGAACGTGCGCGGGCTGATCTCCACGGCCAAAGTGCCGCCATATCCTGCGGGTGCAAAGTCGAACCCGCCTGCGCCGTCGGCAATGACGCGGGTGAACACGTCGAGCCTTCCCGTGGAGCTTTTCGGGTTGGTGACGGCGGCCACATCCTCAGGCAAATCCAGCGCCTCTTGCAGAGGCACCAGGTAGACGCAGCCCGTCTCCAACACCGCGCCCTCCACAAGGTCGATGGTGTGGAGCGTCACGCGGCTCAGTTTATCGCCGATGGTTTCGCCCGCGCCGGGGAGGAAACTGGCGCGGATGCGATGGGCGACCCGGCCGAGGCGCAAATCAAGGCTTGCCGGCTGAAGTTGGTCGGCCGAAATGCCGCCTGGGGCGTCGATGGCCCCTTGCTGGATGAGATCAGCAATCTCTTGCCGGGGGAGGATGCCGTTGGCCGCTGTCACCGTCATGGTTCGTCAGTAGCAGGCAATAATCCTGGGCAACAGTTGGCGCTCGCCGCTCTTCCCACGTTTTCGACGTCTGTCCGCCGGTCTTCGTTGCAAGTGCCTCAGCCGTGGCCGACACTGTGGCCAACAAGGGTGCGGGGAGGGGATGAGCGTGATGGATGTGGCAGCGGAGCGCAAGCGATTTACCACAAGCGATGGAGTGGACCTGTCCTATCTTGAGGCGGGCAGTGGACCCCCTTTCGTGATGATCCCGGGATGGTCCCAAACAGCGGTCCAGTGGGCTGCACAGATCGACCACTTCAAAACCACCCACCGCGTCATCGCTATGGACATGCGCGGCCATGGGGAGAGCCAGAAGGCCGAGTACGGCTACCGCATCCATCGTCTCTCCAAGGACGTGCGCGAGTTGATGGAGGCGCTCGACCTTACCGATGCCGTCCTCATGGGCCACTCTATGGGCTGCTCGGTCATCTGGGGGCTCATCGACCTTTACGGCAGCGACGGGATCGCAAAGTTGGTGCTGGTGGACCAATCGGCGTTCCTGTCCATCAACCCGACGCTGAGCGAACAGGACAAGGCGGATGCTGGTGCCATATTCACCTCTGAGGCCGCGTTTGACACCGTCAATCAACTGGGCGGACCCAATGGGGAGGCCGTTACGGCAGGCTTCATCGGCCAGATGTTCACCGATGCTGCCGATCCTGAACTGGTGGCCGAGGTGGTGCGCCTCAACATGGCCTTCCCACGCCATCTTTCCGGCGCCCTCATCGTCAACCACGTCTTCAACGATTGGCGCGATGTGATCCGCCGGATCGACGTTCCCACCTTGTGTATCGGCGGTAAGGCAAGCCTTGTGCCCTGGCGCACCATGGAGTGGCAGGCGGAGGTGATCCCTGGCGCGGAGCTTGCGATCTTCGAGGAAGAGGACGGCGGCGCCCACTTCATGTTCATGGAAAACCCTGACGGCTTTAACGATAGGGTCGGCGCGTTCCTGAGCTAACGCGCGCGGGTTGGGGGGCTGAAGCTGATCTTGGTGGCAAGCCTCGGCGCGTTTGAATCGTCGCACGGGCACCACTTGGGCAAGGCCGGCTCTATATCTGGCTCGTCGAACTGGGAGCGCTGACATGAGTATGGACGCTGAGCGCAATCGCTTCTCCGGCAGGGCAAGCCGCTACGCCAAGGTGGGTGGCAACGTCTCCGGGATTGCCGCGAAGATGATTGGTGCGCGCCTGTTCGGCGGCAGCATCGACCATGACAAGAACGCGGCGGAGATCACCAAGGCGCTCGGCAACCTCAAAGGGCCATTGATGAAGGTGGCCCAACTCCTGTCCACCATCCCCGATGCGCTGCCGGCCGAATATGCGGGCGAGCTTGCTTCCCTCCAGTCAAGCGCGCCGCCCATGGGCTACCCGTTCGTCAAGCGTCGCATGGCGGCAGAGCTGGGGCCTGATTGGTTGAGCCGTTTCAGGCGGTTCGACAAGGTACCTGCTGCTGCCGCCTCCCTCGGCCAGGTCCACAAGGCTGAGACCCATGACGGCGATGAGGTGGCCTGCAAGCTCCAATATCCCGACATGGATTCAGCCATCGAGGCGGACTTGAAGCAGCTGTCCCTCATCTTCAGCCTTCACAAACGCATGAAGCCAGGGATCGACACCAGCGAAATCAACGTGGAGATCGCAGCGCGCCTGCGCGAAGAGCTGGACTATGAGCGCGAGGCCCGCGCGGCCAAGCTCTACGGCATCACCTTTGCCGACGATGATACGATCAGGGTGCCTAAGGTCCACGATGACCTTTCAACCCGGCGGCTACTAACGCTGGGGTGGCTCGACGGCCAGCGCTTGCTTGAATACAACGAGGCGCCGCTTGAGGTGCGCAATCGCCTCGCCGCCACGCTGTTTCGCGCCTATTGGCACCCGTTTGCCGACATCGGGGTGATCCACGGCGATCCGCACCTTGGCAACTACGCCGCCTTTGAGGTGGACGGCGAGCCACGTGGTATTAACCTGTTGGACTATGGCTGCATCCGCATCTTTCCCACCAGCTTCGTGGGTGGTGTGGTGAACCTTTATGAAGGCCTCCTCCATGGCGATGAGGCACGTGTGGTCAGCGCCTACGAGACCTGGGGCTTCAAGGGCCTGTCGAAAGATCTGATCGAGATCCTCAACATCTGGGCACGCTTCATTTACGGCCCGATTTTGGAAGACAGGATCCGCACCCTTGCCGATGGGACCAAGCCTGGCGAGTACGGGCGAAAGGAAGCCTTCTCCGTCCACCAGGCGCTGAAGGAGAAGGGTCCTGTTACGGTCCCGCGCGAGTTCGTGTTCATGGACCGTGCGGCCATCGGCCTCGGCGCGGTCCTTTTGCACCTTGGGGCGGAGTTGAACTTTTACGAGCTGTTCCAGAACGAGCTTGCCCGCTTTTCCATCGATGCTGTCGAGAAGCGACAAAGCGATGCGTTGGACGCCGTGGGCCTGCCGCAGCCCTGATCGGGGGGCCGCTCAGACAGCCTCGGGCTCCAACGCGGCGGCGATTTCGCGCAGGTGTTTCAGGTTGGTTCCGCAGCACCCGCCGACGACTCTCAGCGCCGGCAGAACATCGGTCAACGCGCGGCAGTGAGCGGCAAGGCTTTGCGGGTCGTCGCTGTTGCACCAAAGCGCTGCGTCGATTTCCGTGTGGGACAAACACCAGGCGTTCAGCCTGACACCGCCCACCCGTTGGGCGGCCTGCGGGGTGAGGGCGGGGTGAATGTGGGTCGGGTGCACGCAGTTCACCATAAAGTGCGCCACCGCGCCTTTGGCCCGCGCGTCCACCTCCTCGATGGCCTCGCCCAACGTTGGGCCGAGCGGCAGTGACCCGTCCGTCTCCGTGGTGAAGGAAATGGCGCAAGGAATGCCGCGGTCGGCGGCGGCGCGCGCAATCCCCACTGCTTCGTCCACGGAGGTGATGGTGAGCGCTGTGACCATGTCGGCCTCGGCCAAGGCCGCGATTTGCGGTGTGTGGTAGCCCTCAGCCTCTGACGCGCCCATGGCTCCGGCCGAGCCATACCCCTCGCCCCGCGGTCCAATCTGACCGGAAACGATGGAGGGAAGGCCGGGAAACTCATCGGCAATCTCTTTGAGCAGGCGTACCGCCTCCCTGTTCACGGCGGCAAGGGTGGGCGCGTCATAGCCAAGACGGCGGCCCCAATCGCGGTTGGCGCGCCATGTGGGTGTCTCGAACACGAAGCCGTAGCCGCACGCTTCTGCCAGGGCTGCATGGTCGCGATAGTAGGCAAACAGCGCCTCTCGCCCCTGCCGGTCCTCCAACAGACCAAAGGCGGCAAAGGCAGGCAAGGCATAACCGCATGAGGCCGACAGCGTCGTCTCAAGCCCGCTGTCGGTGAGGAAAAGCCGTGTGCTGAGCCCCTTTGCAAATGTACGAACAGCAACCATCAATTCGGCTCCTCCCAGGTCAACACCCGCCCTCAGTCGCCCCACCCTTCGCACTGCCGATCTCCCAAGTGCTTGCGCTCGCCCGCCCGGTGGGGATCGAACGGGGCGTCAGGGTGGGGTCCAGACAATGTCGTCTCGCCTGGTCGGTCAGCCCACCTTCTCCGGCCCTGCCAGAGGGGAGAGGCGATGCGGCGAGGCTTGCGCCGCCTGTGCTAAGACTTACGGCGAGCGTCGCAGAGTGGCAGTCCCGCCTGCGCGACAATCAGGTTTTGCTGCAGCGGGTGCGACACCTTTGGAGCGTCCTGGATCTTCTCAGCGCCAGGTCGGATGCTCTGGCGCATGGCTGGTGTGACAGATTGTTGACACGTACCCCTTTTCCTTCTGCCTCAGCCTTGCTACCTACCTGTCAGCGCAAAGACGCGCTTGGCGCGGGGTGGAGCAGCCCGGTAGCTCGTCAGGCTCATAACCTGAAGGTCGCAGGTTCAAATCCTGCCCCCGCAACCAACCGTAATGACTTAATGCCTAAGATCGCGGCGGCCGATCGGCCGTCGGTGAAGTGTAGCCCCTCGATAAATCCGCGGACCCTGCGACGGTACTCTTGAGCCTGTTCGGGTGGGGGAGCACCACTGGGCGGTCGGATCTTGCAAACTCCGCCGAGAGTTCGGCTTTGCGCGCTTGGGGTTGAAACAATCGCGACTTCGACGGAGGCGTACGGAAACACGCTTTAGTGGCTTCCACGTTTGTCCGTATCCTGCGCTGCGTCAATTCGAGCTCGCGCTGTTTGAGGCGAGAGGGCGTATCTTGCCGTGTGGATCTGGTCAGATGACGGGCCCAATGATCGCAGAAGATGTCGAACAATTTTGACCCACGAGCCGAGTCTTGGGGCCGTTGAGCCCTCTGTCCTCGAGACGCTTACGCTTCATTGTGCGGCGATTGGCAATTGAACCCTGTGCTTCGCGCCCGTGAGCAGCACAGCTGCGTTTCGGAGATCCCTGAGACCCCGCCGCTGGGAAAGGGACACTGGGCGGTGTGATGATGGCCGGCGAGCCGACCTTGCTGACACCGACGAGGCTGCGCTCCTGCCAGCGCGTTCGTCCGTTACGATCTCATCTCGGGACGCAGTGTCGTCGGTCTTATGTGTGTGCGAATCTGTGTGGCGACCCGGTCGGCGTCGCCGGCAAGGAGCACATCAAGCAGCGCTCTGTGCTCGCGATACAAGAAGGTGGGGTCGGTGTAGGCGTCGACGCACTTGGCGAAGATGATGCGAATGTGACGCGCGATAGCCTCCCAGAGGGTGTGCACGATCGCGTTGCCTGACGCGCGGCACATTTCGCGATGGAACGCGATGTCGATGGCGTTGGGGCCGGACCAGTCCCCGCGTTCGACCCGTGCGGCCATCTCCGCAACAATCCGCTCCAGACCCTGCGCAAGCGTCGGATCCACGCCGAAGCGGGCGGCAGCGTTGCGCGCTGCAATCAGCTCCAGGGAGACGCGCACCTCGTGGATCTGCGCGACGCGCTGGTCGTCGATCGCCGCCACACGGTAACCCCGACGGGGCAACGACACGGCAACCCCTTGCGCCTCCAGAAGCTTCAGCGCCTCACGCACCGGCACGCGGCTCACATCGAGGCGCTCGCAAATGTCCATCTCCACAAGCCGCGCTCCAGGGGCAAAGACGTCCGTGGCGATCCCCTCAACAATGGCGTCCGCAACTTGCTCGGGAAGGCTTGCCTGGCTCATCGCCGGCAGCCCACCCACGGGGTGAGCCAAGGAAGAGGTCGTTGCGCTGGGGGTGGGCCGTGAAGGCTTCGTCATCGATGGATCCAAATCTGTACTGCGCGTCATCTGAGAACCGCATTGGGAAGCCAAAGTGCAATCGGGGGAAACGCCGCAACAAGCCCAAGGGCGGTGAGCTGTAGAACAACGAACGGCGCAACGCCTCGATAGATCGCGCCGACACCGATTTCAGGCGGCGCTGCCCCCTTCAGGTAAAACAGCGCAAACCCGAAGGGCGGCGTCAGGAACGATGTTTGCAGGTTGATTGCGACGAGCATCGCGAACCAAACGATGACGTCGCGTCGGCCCCCCACATGGTCGGCGAAGTCGAGGACGGCGAACGCCGGCAAGATCACCGGCAGCACGATGAGGACGATCTCGGTCCAGTCGAAAAAGAAGCCCAGAACGAAGATCGCCGTCATGAAGGCCGCGAGGACCGCCCAGCGGCCCGCGCCGACGTCCTCGATAAGGCTGCGCACGACCTCGTCTCCACCCAGCGAGCGGAAGACGAACGAGAAGGTGGTCGCCCCAAGGATGATGAGAAAAACCATGCCGACCGTCTTCACCGTGCGATCGAGGGCGTCGGTAAGCGTTGCCCAGTCGAGCTGGCGGTACCAAGCGGCGAGCGCCAGCGCCCCCGCGGCGCCGACGCCGGAGGCCTCCGTCACCGTGGCGTAACCGCCGAATATCGAGCCGAGCACCAGCACGATGAGTGCCACCGGCGGCACCAGGCTTTTCAGGAGCAACGCTGCAAGCGCGATGCCCTCCGGGGCCGGGCCGGTGGGTTTGGGAGCGGCGTCGGGGTGGCGCATGGCAAAGGCAATCACGTAAGCGGTGTAGAGCGCTGAGAGCAAAAGGCCGGGAAGAACCGCCGCCAGGAAGAGGCTGCCCACCGAGGCGCCCATGAGGTCGGCCATCACCACAAGCATGATACTGGGCGGGATCAGAATGCCGAGCGTTCCGGCCGCGGCGATGCTTCCCGTCGCGATGGGCGCGGCATATCCGCGGGCGAGCAGCGTGGGCAGCGCGAGCAGCGTAATCATCACCACGGAGGCGCCGATGATGCCGGTCATTGCGGCAAGCACCGTGCCGAGCACGACGACGGAGATGGCAAGCCCGCCGGGGCAGCGTCTCAGCAAGGCCTGGAGAGCTTCGAGGAGATCGGCGGCGACGCCGGTCTTTTCGAGGAGAACGCCCATGAAGATGAACATCGGGACGGCGACGAGGAGGAGGTTGCTCCCAGCCCCAGCGAACATGCGCGGGACAATGTTGTAGAACTGCACGGCCATGAAATCGCCGGTCGCCATGCCGATGAGGCCGAACATCAACCCAACGCCGCCAAGCACCAGCCCCACCGGGTAACCGGTAAAGAGGAGGAGTACGAGCGTCCCGAACATCACCAAAGGCAGCGCGTCAGCCATCGCCGGGCGCTCCGTCGAATATGGGTGGCACTCTGTCAGGTCCCTTGAGGAGGACGAGCACCGCGCGCAAAAACACGGCAAGGCCCGCAAGCAGAAGGAGCGCCATGCCGAGCGGAACGGTGGATTTTACGATCCAGCGCTGAGGGAGCCCACCAGGGGAGGCGGACCCTTCCCCTTGCGCGAACGATGTTGCGGTGTAGTCGATGCCGTAGTGTATCGAGACCAGAGCGAACGGCGCGAGGAAAACCAAGCACCCGAGCGCTTCGATGGCGGCCTTGCCGCGCGGCGGCAGCCGGTCCCGCACAAAGCCGATGCGCACGTGACTGTCGCTGAGGTAGGCGTAACCGAGCGCGAGCATCAGCACGGTCGCATGAAGGTGCCACTCCAGCTCCTGGAGCGCGGTGGAGCTGACGAAGAGCGACCCGCGCGTTGCGATGTCGAACATGATCACCGCGACAAGCACGATGAGAAGTGCGCCAATCGCCCGACCGACCGCGGTGATGAGGCCGCGGATCATGCGATCGGCCCACATCAGCGGGCCGTCGGCGTGTGCGATCTTGCTCAACGGCGAACGGCCGGCCAGCGCGCGCTAGAGCATCCTGCGCCCATAGGGACGCAGATCAGATGCTCTACTCCTTTGAACGAGAGCGGTTGTTTCACGATCGGATGGTTCCATCTGACCGCAAACCGCTTTAGCGCAGATAACCCACGTCCCGCCACTTCGCGTAGCTCTTGCGGAAGGCGTCGTAGGACTGCCAAGCCTTCTTGAAATTCTCGTTCTCTTCCGCCAGCGACGCGGACACTTCGTTCCATTGCGCTTCCAACGCGGCCACCACCTCATCGGGAAACGTTTTGATCTCAACGCCACGCTCTTCAAGCTCGGCGAGGGCAGGGGCTTGTAGCGCTTCGCCCTCGGCAAGCGTGCGGGCAATGGCGGCATCGCAGCCCATTTGGATGAGTGTCTTGTGCTGGTCGGAGAGGCCGTTCCAAAGGTCGAGGTTGATGAGGAGCTGCGCGAAGGCCGATTGCTGGTGCCAGCCGGGGAAGTAGTAGTATTTGGCGACCTCATCAAAGCCGACACTGAGATCGGCCGCAGGGGTGGAGAACTCGGTGGCGTCGATCACCCCCCTGTCGAGTGCAGCGTAGATGTCGCCAGGCGCCATCAGCTGCGGTGAGACGCCGACCCGCTCCAGCACCTGTGCGCCCAGCCCGGCAATACGCATCTTGAGACCTGAAAAGTCCTCCGCGCTGGCAATTTCCTTGTTGAACCAGCCGCCGGCCTCAGGCGTCACCACACCGCATAGAATGGATTTCAGGCCGTGCGAGGCATAGAGTTCGTCTTGGAGCTGAAGCCCGCCCCCTTCGGTCATCCACGCAAAAAACTCCTCCGTGGCGGGGCCGAACGGGATTGCAGAGTACATGTTGAAGGCAATGTCTTTACCGGCCCAGAACGTACCCGCGGTGTAGCCTGCATCGACAGCGCCCTTGGCGACCGCGTCGAAGGTTTCCAGCACCGGCACCAACGCGCCCGGATCGAAGATCTTGAGTTCCAGGGTGCCACCGGATGCGGTGGCGAGCTGCTCGGCAAGGTCGGTGGGCGTGTGCCCCAGGACGGCAAAGGTCTTCGGATACGCCTGCGCCACAGTGATGGTTGTGTCCGCAGCGCTCGCGGCGCCGGTCGCGACGAGCGTCCCAAATGCCAGCGCGCCGGCTGCAGACAGACTTCTCCTCCCAAACGAAGACATTGCTCTCTCCCCTGTTGCGCCCGCCGGTGCTTGGCTTGGGCTTCTTATTGTTGTCTAATTGTATACTATCAGACGAAACTTGTCGACGCCTGAACTGCGTCACGCGTCTTCGACGCCAAGGCAAGGCGGGAAGGAGGAGCGCTGGGATGCGGATCGCGTTCACGTATGGATCGAGCCAGACCTATCGTCGGTGCACCCGCGATGTGACGATCCGTGGGATGGTCGAGGGCGCAGCGCACCCAGCGACGGCGACTTTTGCGCTGAATGGCGGCTCGCCGCGTCCCCTTTATGTGGAAGCACGCCCCGACGACGGGATCGACTGGACAACAGGCTACAAGGATACGCCCGCCGAGCTGCGCTGCCGCGATCAAGGCGAGTTCGCGGTGGAATTCCCGGCCGAGGACGGCGCGATCGTCTGCGGCCGCAACACCGTGGATGTCAACGTTCGCGATGCCGGCGGACAGTGTGTCACCGCAGCCATGACGTTCCACTGGTCCCCCGAGCCGCCGACCTTTCCGGTCGACCTGCGCGACCTCTCGCGTTTTTGCGACGTGCAGGAGGTGGGCATGGCGGTCAACGGTGCTTTCGACCTCGACGTCAAACGCAACCTCATTCGCTCCCGCGGTCCGGTTGCGCCTGACGCGCTGTTGTTGGTCGGTGCGCCTGGTGGGAGCCAAGAGGCCACCTACGCCATCAAATTTCTCGACGTCAAAGGCGCGAAGTGGCTGGGGTGTGGCGATTTTTATGCGGGCATGGAGGAGGGCGTCCCGCCCCGCGGCATCAAGGTGGGGTGGTCATCGGCCGGGATGGCTGCGCTCAGCCCCACCGACGGTGCGCGCGCCTTCATCGCCTTCGGCGATCACTCCAGCGACGCGCGCGAGTGGGCCATCGCCACCAACCCCGCAAAGCCCTTCACGGTCCGCGCACACACCCTTTACCGTGTACGCCAGCGCATATCGATCCACGGAGGCGAGCACCGTGTGCGCTGGCGCCTCTGGCCTGCCGATGCACCCGAACCCGATGGGTGGTTGTGTGACGAGGATACGGCCAAACTGCCTGCCCATCTGCCGCGCCACGAGAGCGCGACCTTCGGCCTCTTCCAGCACTTCGGCCTTCCCATCGAGTGGTCCGACATCCTCATCCGGGCGGTGGAGGACGACCCGGGCGACTTGCCCTGCACCGACCCGCAGAACAGTCGCGAGCCGTTCCTCAAGCGTGTCCGTCCCGGAGCGTTCTAAGGCGTTTTACGGTCAGATGGTCCCATCAGGTCGCAAGAAACCGCTCTACTTCTTTGATTGAAAGCAATTTTATTCGGCTCCGACGATTCCGCCTGCGCCGAAACTGCTCTGGCCTGTCCGTGCGCACAGTCCACGGATGGGCGGTGCGGTGTCGGGCTGGGGCAAGTGAAGGCTTCACGACAGGAACGCGGCCCCGCCCGCCGCAAGCAGGCCATGACGTTCGAGCGTGTCGTTGAGATCGAGGGCCTGCGCCGTCAACCGCTGGCGCCGGTCGCGCCGCGCCAAAAATAGGTGGCGACGGTGCGAAGGTGCGCCGCCATAGCGTCGGCGGCGGCAGCGTGGTCGCGCACGGCAATGGCGTCGAAAATCGCGCGGTGCTCGGCGATGGCCTTCTCGCGGGTGACGCCTGCGCGCGCTGAAACAGCGCGTTGTTCTTGCAGCCATTCGGTGAAGGCCGCACCCACCGCCAAATAGCATTGATTGTTGCAGCAGCGGGCAATCGCGGTGTGAAAAGCGATGTCGGTGGCGATGAAGGTTTCGCTGTCCGCAGCGGCCTCGTTGTCTGCAAGCGCCTGGCTCAAAGCCGTGATCTGCGCATCTGTCGCGACCTTGGCGGCCTGGCGTGCAAGTCCTTCCTCGAACAGGCTGCGGGCTTCCTGAAGTTCGCGCACGCCGTCGGGCCGGGTCAGCATCAGCCGGGCGATGCCGGAGAGTTCGCGCACCATAAGGTCGGCCGTTGGCGCGGCCACCCGCGGCACCGCGCCCGCCGTCGTCGACAAGAGTCCCTTTCGCTGGAGTGTGAAGAGCGCCTCGCGCACGCTGGAACGCCCGGCCTGGAACTGTTCCATCAGGTCCCGTTCCGACGCGATGCGCTCGCCCACCTTCAGCTTCCCCGAGACGATGGAGAGCTCCAGGTGCTCAGCGATCTGTTCGTATTTCTTACGTTTCGCCATGGTGTATGCCCGGCCGCGAAGCTTTGCCCGGCGACGCGCGACGCCGGGCAAATCCATCAGCCGTCCTGCGGCAGTTTCATCGGGATGCCGGTCTCGAACGTGTCGTGACCTTTGGTGAAGAACAGCATTGCGTTGAGGTTTGCGGTGCGGTTGTCGTCAATGCTCCGCTCACCGAGGTTTGGCACGTCGAAGGTTGTTCCTTCCTCCGGCGCAAGTTCGCCCGCTTTGATGAGGACGCCGGCGTAAGTTGCCATGTAGCCAAAGTCAAACGGGCTCCACAGCGCGTACTGCTTGATCGTGTCGTTGGCGATGTAGGTGGTCATCGTGTCGGGAAGGCCGTAGCCCGTGGCGTAGACCTCGCCCCGCCGGCCGGTGTCCTCGATGGCTTTGTTGAGCGCTGGCACAGAAATGCCAGAGCCGGAAATGAAGAGTTTCAGATCCGGGTGGGCCTGCATGGCGGAGGACCCGACCTGGTAGCTCTTCTCCGGATCGTCTTCGGCGTAGAGCGTGTCGATAAACTCGATGCTGGCGTATCTCTCCTCGCTGGCGATCAGGTCGTCGAGTGCCTTCTTCTGGGAGATGAAGTTGGCAACAGTGGGTGTCGGTGCAACCCAGATCGCCTTGCCGCCTTCCGGCACGTTGGCCAGTGCCGATTCCAGCATGGCCCGCGCCTGGACGTCGAAAGGCGCCATGTTGACGAAAAGGTCTCTGCCCTGCGGCGCCACATCGGCGTCGAAGGTGACCACCACCGTGCCCTGCTGGCGCAGCCGCCGCAGCGCAGGCACACCGGCGTTGATGTCGAGCGCAGCTGTCACAAGAACGTCCGGCCGTTGCGGGACAAGGTTCTGGTAGACCTGGACCTGGCCTTCCACGTCGGCGGTGGTGGTGCCCACATAGGTGAGCTCGCAGCCGAGCTCCTTGCAGGCCTTTTCGGCACCGTCGCGCGCAAGCTCGAAAAAGACGAACCCTGTGAACTTCGGAACCATGAAGACGCGTAGGTCTTTCGTGTCTTGGGCCAGCGCAGGTCCCATGGCCTTGACGAGGGCGGGCATCGCGACGCCGGCCACAAGCATTGCCTTGATCCACGCACGCCGGCTGATCCTACCGGCATTCACCGCGTCCGTGAGGTGTTCGAGGTGGCTTTTTTCGCTCATCGTATTCCTCCCTTTCATGGTCGTGACAGGCGCGTGCCAAGTCGCGCGCCCAGTTGAATGCTGGCCTGGCTTAAAAGAACGCTCGCAACGAGGAGCGTGCCGATCACCAGCGACTGGAGCGGGCCGGAAAAGTTGGCAAGGCCCATTCCGTTGCGCAGCGTGCCGAGAAGCAGGAGCGCCAAGAAGACGCCGATCACACGGCCGCGGCCGCCGAAAATGTCGACACCGCCGAGCGTGACGGCGGTGACGATGAGAAGAAGGAGCTGGCTTGCATTGTCGGCGCGCGCCGACTGGTACTGGCCGATGTAGACCAGCGAGGCGAGCCCCGCGAGTGCGCCGCCGATGGCAAACCCCGAGATCTTGACGAGATGGGTGCGCACGCCTGAGAGCCTGACCGCCACCGCGTTCGCCCCAGTCATGAAGACGAGGCGGCCGTAGACCGTGCGGTGCATCAAGAACGCGAAGGCGCCGAAGACGACCACGAGAAGCACTAAGGAGACGGGAACGAGAAAGTCGAACCAGGCCGCGCTGCCGAGCCAAACATAGCTCGGCGGGAAGCCCGCATAGCCTTCCGGCCCTGCAATATAAAGGGCGACGGCACGCCAGATCCCCATGGTGCCGAGCGTGACGGCGAGCGCCGGCAACCCAAACCCCACAACAAGGGCGCCGTTGAAGGCGCCGGCCGCTGCGCTCACCACAAGCACGACCGGAACGGCGACGAATATGGGCACGTCCGCGGCCGACATTTGGGCAAACAGCACGTTGCCCACCGCCATGATGGCCGGCAGCGAGATGTCGATCTCGCCAAGCACAATGATCAGCATCATGCCAGCTGCAAGGAGGCCCACGACGGCGATGGACTGCTGGAGCGAGTAGGTGATTTGGCCGGGCTCCAGATAGTAGGGCGAGAGGGAGGAGGCCCAGGCGACGGAAAGGCCCACGGCCACCACCAGCGACAGCTCCCAGCCATAGTGGCGCAGCCCCCTCATGCGTCGGCCCGCCGTCGCATGGTGCCGATCAGTTCGGCGATCCGGCCTTGGATGAGGACGTCCACCACCACGGCGACGACGATGGCCGCGCCCTGAATGAAGAGGCGAACGAAGTCCGACGCGCCGATGAGGATGAGCCCGTTGTCGATCATGCCGATGGCGAGCGCGCCGATCGCAGCGCCCGTCACGCTGCCCGAACCGCCCAGCACGCTGACGCCGCCGATGACGACGGCGGCGAGCGTCGTCAGCTCAAGCCCCTCGGCCATGTAAGGCACGATCCAGCTCGACCGCGCCCCGAACAAAAACGCCGCAAGCCCCGTCAGAAGGCCTGCCAGAACGTAGGCTGAGAAGACGACCCGGCGGCGATCGAGCCCGAAATAGGCGGCCGCTTCCGGGTTGGAGCCGACCGCGTAGATCTGACGTCCGATGGGAAGATGGCGCAACATGAGGGCCGCGAAAGTGACGACGGCAATGGCGATCAGCGGCAGTGCGGGAACACCCATGACCGACCCGTTGACCGTCGCGTTCACCCAGCCGGGAAGGTCGGCAAGGTTGATCTGTTCGCCGCCGGCGTAAAGGGAGGCGATGCCCCGATAAATCGACATGGTGCCAAGTGTCGCGATCACCGCAGGCACGTTGCCGTACGCCACAAGGAGCCCGTTTACGATGCCGCACAGTCCCCCCACCGCCACCGGTGCCAGCACCAGGAGCGGCCCGAGTTCAGGAAACAGACGCACAACGTCAAAGCCCACATAACTTGCCAGCGCCACAGTCGAGCCGACGGATAGATCGAAGTTGCGCGTCAGCACCACGATGGCTTGCGCGCACGCGACAATGGCCAGGATTGAGGCGTTGAGGAGGATGGTGTTGGCATTGCCAAGCGTGAGGAAGACCGGGGACAGGCTGCCGAAAAAGATCGCAAGGACCAATACAAAACCGGCGACACCGATCACCCTGTTTTGCAGGACGATCATCATGCGGCCGCCTCCGCGACGGCCTGACCGGTGGCAAGGGCCATCACATGCTCCTCGCTCGCCTTGGCGCGGTCCACCTCGCCCACGATACGCCCCTGCCGCACGACCAGGATGCGGTCGGATATGGCAATCACTTCAGGAAGGTCTGAAGAGATGACGAGGAGCGCGGCACCCGCCTCGGCCAGCTCAGCGATCAGGCGGTGGATGGTCGCCTTGGTGCCGATGTCGATGCCGTGGGTGGGCTCGTCCAGGATAAAGATTCTGGGGTTGCGGGCGAGCCATTTGGCAATCACCACCTTCTGTCGGTTGCCGCCGGACAATGTGGAAACGGCATTGGAAAGGTCACCCGCCTTGATGGCGAGGCGCTCCACAAGGTCGCCGACGAAACGCCGCTCTTCCCGTCGCTGCACGATGCCGAGGGACGCAAGCTCCTGAAGGGAGGCCAGCGAGATATTCGCGGCGCTGGCATGGCTTGTGACAAGGCCATGGTGATCGCGGTCCTCCGGCACGTAGGCGACGCCACTTTCCTTCATGGCGCGTGGGGAGCGTGTCGCCACGGGTTTACCGGCCACCGACACTGTGCCGGTTGTCTTCATCATTCCCAAAATGCCGAGCGCGATTTCGCTGCGTCCCGCGCCCACGAGGCCGGCCATCCCCACCACCTCGCCGGCCCGCAGCGAAAAGGTGACGTCGGAAAACTCGCCAGCGGCGGTGAGCCTTTCCACGTCCAGGAGCGTCTCGCGGGCGCCGTTGCGCTCCGCGGCCGGTCGTGGGGCGTAAAGTTCAGCCATGTCGCGGCCCACCATCGCCTTGACGATTTTGCCCTGGTCAAGGGTTTCGGCGGGCGCGCGCAGGACGTCGCGGCCATCGCGCAGGATCGTCACATCGTCGACAAAGCCCGCCATCTCCTCCAGCCGGTGCGAGATGAAGACAACCGCCGTGCCCTGCGCGGCAAGGCGCCGTGCCAGGGCAAAGAGCCGATCGGCTTCCGCAGGGGTGAGCGAGGCCGTTGGCTCGTCCAGAAACAGGAGGCGCATTTGCCCCACCGCCATGGCCCGGGCGAACTCCACGAACTGGGCCGCACCGATCGACAGTCCCATCACCGGCTGGCGCACATCGATCTCAGCGCCGATCTCGTCTAGAAGCCGGCGGGCGTCCTCGTACATGCGCCGCCGCGCCACCATGCCGAGCGCCGTGCGGGGATGGACGCCCATAAAGATGTTTTCGGCGACGTCGAGGTGGGGGAAGAGCCGGGGGTCCTGGTAGACAGCAACGACGCCGGCCGCGCGTGCCTCCATGGGCGAGGCAAAGCGCACGTCTTCCCCGTCGAGGAGCACGCGACCACCGTCGGCGGGCTGGACGCCGGTGACGATCTTGACGAGGGTCGATTTGCCGGCGCCGTTTTCGCCCAGGAGTGCGTGGATCGAGCCTGGCTGGACGGTGACGTTCGCCTCGGCGAGGGCGCGCAGGCCGCCGAAGCGCTTGTCGAGCGCACGCACCTCAAGGCGCGGCGGGGCCATTGTCAGGCGCCTTCCACGGGCGCGAGCGCGGCATCGATGAGCCCTTCCGACACAAGCTCCTGCCAAAGCGCTGCGGGGATGTCTTCGCGCACCAACGCCGCGTTTTCTTCGATCTCGGCCGCGCTCACCGCTCCCGTCGCCACCGCGGCCACCTGTTGCGAGGCGAGTGGAAACTGGAGGGCAGCCGCCTTCACGGACACCCCGTGCGTGCCGCAGATCTCGGCAAGGCGTGCCAGTCGCGCACGCACGTCAGCGTCGGGGGTGTCGTAGTTGTACGTGCCGGCCTTGCTCGCCAGGATGCCTGAGGCGAACGGACCCGCAATCAGGAGAGAGAAGGCCCGGTCCTTGGCGAGCGCCAAAAGCTCCGGCACGCCCTTTGTGCCCAGCAACGTGTAGGAGCGAGCAAGCATCACGCAGTCAAGGTCCACCGCCTCGCCGAAGCGCACGCAAGGGGCCACCTCGTTGACGCCGAGCCCATAGGCGCCGATCACGCCCGCCTTGCGCAGCTCCGACAGCGCGCGGCAGGCCCCACTCACGGCTTCCTCGAAGCGCCTATCGTAGCTCTCGCCCTGGTGCATGACATCGACGTCATGGATGAGGGCGATGTCGATCCGGCTCATGCCGAGGCGTTGATAGCTGTCCTCCAGCGAACGCATGGTCGCATCGTAGGTGTAGTCGTGAACGACCTTGAAGTGGCGCCGGCCGGCAAAGGGGCTATCGCCGACAGCATCCGGATGGCAGGGCCTGAGGAGGCGGCCCACCTTGGTCGACAGCGTAAACGTTTCGCGCGGCCGATCACGCAGCACGGTGCCAAAGCGATGTTCGGCAATGCCGTGCCCGTAGAAGGGGGCGGTGTCGAACCAGCCGACTCCGGCTTCATACGCGGCCGCGACGGTGCTGAGCGCGTCGTCCTCAGGAACCGTGCGGAAGAGGTTTCCAAGTGGCGCGCCACCGAGCCCCAGTCCGGTGACCTCCACATCCGTACGACCGATCTTGCGCCGTTCGATGGGGGCGATCATGGCGCACGCTGACCTGCGAGCTGCTGCGGATCCACACCCAGCTCCTCCGCAGCGGCGAGGATGTCGTTGATCGTCTCGGCGGCCAGTGGAATGCCGGTGCGTTCAAAGTCTAATGCGAGTTCTGCCTCGATCTCGCCTGGCACCAACAGGCGATCGACACCATCCCGGCGGCCCGAGCTGTGCACCTGGTCGATGGCCGCATCGACGCGCCCGGAAAAGGTTGCCGGTTCAGTGAACGCTGCAATGTCGATGGCGGCAAAAAACTGGCCGTCGAGGCCCGGCCTGGGACCGTCCACCATGTTGCCCAGTTCAGTGCCGTAGGCGGCGCCCGACAGGAGGCTGGACAGCATGCCGATGGCCATCCCGAGCGCGACCCCCTTGTGGCCGCCGATGGGTTGAATGAGGCCCTCCATGGCCTTGCCGGCATCGGTGGTGGGATTGCCATCGGCATCGAACGCCCAGCCTTCGGGAATTGGCGCGCCCTTCTGGTGGTAGACGCGGATCTTGCCGTGGGCGGTGGCGCCGAACGCAAAGTCGAGCACGAGCGGCTTATGACGCTCCCCCGGCATGGCGATGGACAAGGGGTTGATGCCGACGATTTTGTCGACGCCGCCCAGCGGTGCCATGGTCGGCAGCGCGTTGGTGCCTGCAAGACCCACCATGCCGGCTTCGGCGGCGCGCAGCGTATACCAGTCGAGCGCGCCGCAGTGGTTGGAGCCGCGGAGCGCTGCAAAGGCAATGCCCGTCTCCCGTGCTACCGCAATGGCGGCATCCATGGCGAATGTGCCGCCGATCTGCCCCATGGAGTTGCCACCGTCCACGACGATCGCTCCTCCCCTGCGCGAGACGATCTGCGGGCGCCCCTTAGGATCGACGCCTTCGCGAACGAGCTTGCCCACATAATCAGGCACGCGAAGAACGCCATGGGAGTGGACGCCCCGAAGGTCCGATGCGACGAGCGTTTCGGCAAGGAGCGCGGCATCGTTCTCGTCCATGCCGCAGGCGGCGAAAATGGCTGTGACGACGGCGGAAAGGTCGTCCTTGGCAACCTCGCGGTCGGTCTGTGCTCTTGGGTAGACGGCCATGGCCTAAAGCTCCAGCCGGTAAAACGCGACGGCGTTGTCGCGGAACAGCTTGCGCTTTTCTTCCGGCGACGCCTCTGCAACCACCTCGTCGACCAGCGCGACCCAATCGGGGTAGGTGGTGGCAAGCTCGCTCACCGGCCAGTCGCCGCCGAACATCACACGGTCGAAGCCGAAACACTCGATGGCGTGGGCGATGTAGGGCTTCACCTCTTCTGGCGTCCAGGCGGCATGGTCGGCCTCGGTGACGACGCCTGAGATCTTGCAGACGATGTTGGGTTCCTCGGCGAGCGTCTTGATCTCACTCCACCAGGGTTCGCGCAGACCCTCCAGGATGCCAGGTTTTCCGATGTGGTCGAGGACGAACGACACGTCGGGGCACTGGCGCACCAGTGCGATCGCGTCGGCCATCTGAAAGTGCTTGATGCAGACGTCGAAGGTGAGGCCATGCTTTGCAAGGCTCTGTACCGCAGCGACGAAGGGCGATGCGATGGCCCAGCCCGGCTCGTCGGGGTGGCGCTCGATCAGCCGGCGCACGCCCCGTGCAAGCGGCATTGCGGCATAGGTCTCAAGGTCGGCCGCCACGGCGTCTGGTCCATTCTCCAGCGGCATCGAGGCGACGAGGCCGCGCACGAGACCCCCTTCGCCAAGGCCCTCCACGTAGCGGGCCTCATCCATATGCGCGCCCGGAGCAACGTCCACTTCCACAAACACTGCTGCCTCCACCTCAACGTCCTTGCGGGCGGCGTGAAGCTCGCCCAGTTCGTGGCGCGACTGAAGCTTTGGAACGTCCACCATCCAGGGATAGGTGAGGCGGTCAGGGTCGTAGAGGTGAAGGTGGGAATCGATGATGGGAAAGTCTGGCATCGTCACTTCTCCGTCGCGACACGTTCACGGCGCCGTGCCGCGGTGACAGACAAGCCGACCGCAAGGGTCAGCATCAAGCCGTTGAAAAGCGGTTCCACGAAGAACGGGGCGCCAAGTTGGTTGAGGCCGCCCACGGTCACCGCGAGGACGGCAACGGCAATCACCGTGCCCCAGACGTTGACGCGGCCGGGTTTGATGGTTGTGGCACCAAGAAGCGCCGCTGCGAAGGCTGGAAGCAGGAACTCCTGACCCACCGTGCTTTGGCCGATGCGCAGTTGTGCCTGCAGGATGATTCCGGTGAACGCGGCGACAAGGCCCGACATCACGAAGGCGGCAGCGATGTACTTTTGCGTCGGTATGCCATTGAGCTCCGCCGCCCGCGGATTGTCGCCGATGACGTAGAGGAAGCGGCCGAAGGGGGTGTGCTCGAAGACGAGCCACAGCACCACGGCAAGGATCAGCACATAGACCAGCGCCATTGGGATCGGCGTTCCTGGAATGCGCGCGGCGAGCGCCACGAACTCCGGCGCCAGCGTGCCGAGCACCTGCCGGCCCTCCGTGTACCACTGCAAGAGCCCCAGGAGCACAGACCCCGTGCCGAGCGTTGCGATAAAGGCGTGGATGCGCACCCGTGCCACCAGGAAAGCATTCACCGCGCCCACCATGGCCCCGATGACGAGAACCACAAGACAGGCAAGCCACCACGGCAGCCCCTGCTGCGTCTGAAGGCCAATGGCGAGGATCTGCGTCAGGCCGATCGTGCCTGCGACGGACAGATCGAACTGGTTGGCCGCAAGGGGGATCATCACGGCGAGCGCGGCCATCGCATAGATGGAGCGGCTGTTGGCCAGTGAGGTGAAGGTGAAGGCGGTTGGAAAGGTCTCTGGCAGAAGCGCCGCGAACACCAGGATGAGCAGGAAGAGAAGGAGGAGCAAACCCCACACCGAGACGAGGCGCACCAAGGCGTTGATGGCCCTCATGCGGCGATCTCGCCCGCCGCGCCGCCGGCAATGCGGGTGAGGCGTTCAACGGTGATCTCCTTGCGTCCCAGTTCAGCGACCACCTTGCCGCGGTCGAACACCAGCGCGCGGTCGCACAACCCCGCCACCTCCTCAAAGTCGGAGGAGACCACCACCGTGCCGAGCCCCTCGTCCGCCGCTTCCGCCAGGAGGCGATAGATCTCCGCCCGCGCGCCGACATCGACGCCGATGGTGGGTTCCTCCAGCACCATCACGCGCCGGCCCACCCCAAGCCAGCGGGCCAGCACGACCTTCTGCTGGTTGCCGCCCGAAAGCGTGGCGATCACGCGGTCCGGCTCCGGCGGACGCACGCCGAAGGCTTTCAGTGTGGCAGTGGCCTTTTCTTGTTCGGCGGGTGTGTTGATGGCCCCGCCGCCGGACAGGCCAGGGTCCATGAAGACGTTTTCGCGCAGGTTGAGCGAGGGACACAGGCTCTCCTCCTGGCGCTTTGAGGAGACGAAGCCGAGCCCGCCACGCACGGCCCCGCGCACGGCGGATCGGTCGAGCGGGGCATCGCCCAGGAGAACCCGTCCGCCGCGTGCGGGCAGCGCGCCGACCAGAAGGCGGCCGATGGTGTCCTGACCGCTGTTGCGAAGACCCACCAGGCCCAGGATCTCGCCGGCATGGAGCGTGAAGTCCACCGGGCCGGCAAGCTTGGACCTTAGACCCTCTACGCGCAGGAGGGGCGGGCCGGTGGTCGCCGGCCGGGCTGGAAACATTGCGCCGAGGCTACGGCCGATAATGTCCTCCACGAGACGCTGGGGCGTTGTCTCGCCCACCGGCCCTGCGTGCGTGACTTTGCCGTCGCGCAGCACCGTCACGGTGTCGGCAATTTCAAAAACCTCGTCGAGCCGGTGGGTGACGTAGACAATGCCGAGCCCACGCTCTGCCAGGCGCCGCAGGGTGTCTTGCAGGCGCACCACGTCGCTCTGATGGAGGGTTGCCGTCGGCTCGTCGAGGACGATGATCGAGGCGTTCAAGGTGAGCGCGCGGGCGATGACGACCATCGACTTCTCTGCCGCGCCCAGGTGACCGGTGATGGCGCTGGGCGATATGGCAAGGTCCATCGCGGCAAGCGCTTGCGCTGCCAGGCGCCGGGTTTCGCGCCAGTCAATCAGCGGGCCGCGTCGCGCGAACCCGGCACCGAGGGCAACGTTCTCTTCCACGCGCAACGTATCAACAAGCCCCAGATCCTGATGGACGAAGGCGATGCCCTCCAGTGCGTGGCCCGGCCGCAGCGGCTCCGACGGCCCCACCACCGTTCCCGCATCAGGGGCGTGGATCCCTGCAAGAATCTTGATGAGGGTGGACTTGCCCGCGCCGTTCTCCCCGAGAAGGGCGTGGATCTCGCCGGCGTTCACCGTAAAGTCCACGTCCTGTAGCGCCTTCGTGCCGCCGAAGTGTTTTGAGAGGCCGCGCACGCTGAGCAGGCCGGCCGGCCCGGGCATATGGGTCTTGCCCACTTGGGCCGATTACTGTTCGACGCCCCAAAGCTTCAGGTATTTCGCCTTGTAATCGTTGCTGGGCACGAATTCGTTCTTGTCCCCACCCTCACGGTCGACGTTCTCCACCGTCACGAGATAAGGCGCTTGGACGTAGCCGCTGGGCGCTTCGCCTGCCAACGCGCGGATCAGCTCGTCCACCGCCTGATAGCCTTGCATCTCCACCGGCTCAGACACGGTGACGGTCTGATACTCGCCGTTTCGCACGCGCGCATAGGCCGATTCCTGTCCGTCGGCGCCAACGAGTTTGATATCGACGGGGTCAACGCCGGCGCCGCGCAGGGCGGGCACCTGGAAATCGAGCGTGTAGTCGGCGACTGCCGTCACATAGAGCGGCGCGCCGTAGCGCTGGACCCACGACATCACAAGCTGCGGCTGACGCTGCGCCACCTCGGCAATGGGTGAGTTGACGTATTCAAGCACTTCGCAACCCTCGCACGCCTTCAGACGTGCCTCGGTCGCCCGCGATTTTGCCTCAGCGATGGCGAACTCGTTGTGGCTCGTCACCACAACGCGAGCCTTCCCGTCTGAATCTGCAATCACCCAGTCGGCCTGAGCCTTGCCGATTTCACGCGGGTCCTGCTGGATGTTGGTGAAAAGGCCGAGCTCCTCATCGGGCCCGGGAAGCGCTGCGGCATGGATGCCGACGATGGGAATGCCAGCATCTTTCGCGGCCTGAATCGGGCCTTTCATACTGGCTGCATCCGCGGAGGTGACGATGCCGTCCACTTGCAGGGCGATCGCCTGGTTCATGGCGTTGATCCAGCCGACCGGTGTCGCCTTGCCGTCCATGATGGTGACGTCCCAGCCAATCTTGTCGGCCGCTTCGGCGATGGCAACGCCCCAGGCGCGCGAGGCGTTGTTGTTCTCGTCATTGGACAGGTAGACGATCTTCCTACCGGGTTCGGGCGTGGGCGAACTGGTGGGCCCGAGAAACTCGGTCTGTTCACCTGCGTAGGTGTCGATGGCCGCGCGGGCGTCTTCCACCACGTCTTGCGTCAGCGCAAGCGTGGGCACCACCGAGGCCATGACGCCAGTGGCCAGCGCCAAGAAAACTTCCGTGCGTTTCATTCCGTCCTCCCTGATGCGCCTTCAAACGGGCGCTACCGATTGGCCGACCATATGGTATGATAGGTTGTGATACAACGAACGTGTGCGCATGCCCCGCAAGAAAACGACTTGAGTGCAAGCCCTCGGGAAATCGATGTCATTTGGTCCAATAGGTAGAGTATGAGCGATCCATTTCGCCTCCAAGGCAAAAAGGCGCTCGTCGTAGGAGCGGCCGGGGGTATTGGCGCGGCCACCTGCCGGCTTCTGTCGAGGCTCGGCGCGGCTATTGCGGCGGCCGACCTCGCGGCGCCAACGCAGTTGGTACGAGAACTGGAAGGCGCTGGTGCGTCAGCGTCGGCATTCCCATGCGATGTTGCCGACCGGCGGGCAGTGGAGGCTCTGTTTGCCAGTGCCGCACCTGTGGATGTGGTCGTCTACACGGCCGCTATCTGCCCCTTTGACGACTGGCAGGCCGAGGATTGGGACGAGGCCTTTCAGGCCGTGATGACCGTCAATCTCAAAGGCGCGCTCGATGTGGCCAGAGCAGGCCTTGCGCACATGAAGGAGAGGCGAGGGGGACGCATCATCCTCGTCAGTTCGCTCGCCGGCCGTAGTGGTGGCCTGATAGCGAGCCCCCACTACGTGGCGTCAAAAGGGGGCCTCAACGCCTTCATCAAATGGCTGGCTCAGCAGGGCGCACCCCATGGTGTTCTGGTCAATGGGGTCGCGCCGGCCTCTGTGGATACGGCGATGATGGCGGGGCAGCCTGTCGATCTCAAGAGGGTGCCGCTGGGCCGCATGGCACGCCCGGAGGAAGTGGCCGGTCCGATCGCCTTCCTGGCGGCGCCCGCATCAAGCTATATGACGGGGACGATCCTCGACGTGAACGGGGGCGTCTTCGCACCCTAGTCGGGCCGCCTCTTCGTCGGGTGTGGACCCACAGCAGACCGAAGCCAAGGCGTGCAAGACAAGGGTGGGGGAACCCTCCTTCATGCCATCCAGAGCCACCAGATTGTCAAACAGCTTGCAAGGCCGACGGTGAGGTTCATGGGCACGCCCACCTTCAAGAAGTCGGCGAAGCGATAGTCACCAGCGCCATAGACCAGGGTGTTGGTCTGATAGCCGACCGGCGTGGCAAAGCTGGCCGAGGCGGCGACCATGACCGTGATCACTGCCGCCCGCGGTTCGTGTCCCGCGCCTTCGGCAAGGAGGATCGCAACGGGCGTCATGATGACAGCAACGGCGTTGTTGGTGACAAGTTCTGTCAACGCAGAGGTGAGTACATACAGCCCGATGATAAACAGAAGCGGCGGAGCAGCGGCGATCGCTGGGCCGATGAGGTCCACGATCATCGTGATGGTCCCGGCCTTCTGCAGCCCGAGTCCCATCGCCAGCATCGCAAAGATGAGAACGAGCAGCCCACCGTCGATGGAGCTCCAGGCCTCCTCCACATCGATGCAGCGCAATACAAGGATTGCGGCCACCGCAATCATCGCGAGAGCACCGATGGGTGCAACGCCGAAGGCAGCGAACGCCACCACACCGAGGGCCGCCGCGATGGCAATCGGCGCACGGCCACGCCGAAACGGGCGCGTTTCGGACAGGTTGAGGCTGACGAACTCATGGCTTCGATCAAGCCGCGCGAGGGCTTCCGGTTCAGCGCGCACCATGATGCGGTCGGCTGGACGAATGACCACGTCGTCGAGGCTCGCGCCAGGAACATGGCGGTCCCGGTTGATGCCGAGGAGGGCGATGTCACGGGCTTGAAGCAACGCCACACTGGTCAGGCGTTGGCGCATGCCACGCCTGCCTGGCGCCAGAAACGCCTCGGCGACAACGGCATCGTCCGAAAGGGTGGCCCGCTCCCGGCCAACGACGACGCCTGACAGATCGATCAAGCTGAGGATTTCCTCCCGGGTCGCCGCAACCACGAGCCGATCGCCCTGTGCGGCCCTCAAGTCCTCCAGCCCCTCGCGGATCAACTGGTCCTTCCGGCGAAGGGCAAGAAGTTTGATGCCGTCATGCCGCAAGAGGGGGATTTCGGTGAGCGGCTCTTCCAAGTCTGGAAACTGTGCCGTCAGGACAACTTCTGTCAGGAATGTGCTTCGATCGTCGCCGCCAAGATCCTGCGTGACGTTCTGGCGGTCCGGCAGCAACCAACGGCCGAGCGCAAGCATTGTCAGCGCACCGGCAGCACTCGCGGCAAGGCCCACGGGTGTGATCTCGAAGATTGAAAACGCCTCCAAACCCTCACCCCGGGCAACGCCGGCAACGACGAGGTTCGTCGAGGTGCCGATCAACGTGCACGTCCCGCCAAGGACGGCCGCATAGGATAAAGGTATGAGGAGCCGCGTCGATGCGACGCCCACAGCGCCGGCGAGTCGGATCATCACCGGGATCAGCACCAGAACCACCGGCATGTTGTTGACGAAGGCGGATGCGATGAGGGTGCCGACAAGGATGGTGCCGATCGCCACCGTGGGGTTCGTTTCGGCCTGTTTGGTGACCCAGCTCGCCACCGCTGCCAGTGTCCCCGTCCGCACCAGCGCGCCGGAGACCACAAACATGGCCGCAATGGTGATGAGTGCGGGCGAGGCCAGCACCCCCGCAACGTCTTCTATGGTGAGAAAGCCGAGCGCGAGGAAGGCGCTCGCCGCAATGATCGCAATCCCGCTCGGTGGCATGACCTCCAGCGCGAACGCCACGAACGCGAGGGCGAGGAGGGCAAGACCGACAAATGGGGCAATGCTCTCCGGAACCATCAGGCCCACGCGAACTCTCCGGGAGCGGATCGCACCATCTCAACGGTTATGCTGTTCAATGCCACTGTCCTTCTGGCCCTTCATCGGGCTTGTGTCTTGGTGCGCGACCGTGGGCAAACGCCAACGAGGGTCACCTGCGCTAAGACCTGCGGTTCGCTGATACGCTCCACCCGGTTTGCCGCACATAAGAAGTCCTAGACTGAACAGCCGCTGGAGGCACCATCGATCTCCATCTGTCGTGGTCGTGCACCGATTGTGGGCAAGGAGAGGTGCAGGTTGCGACCAGTTTGTAGATGGCGCGGTCGGCAATCGTCGCGACCCGATCTATCGCGCCAGATTCGTTGGATTATGGGTCGGATCGAGACCGCTTCATCACGTCAGATCCGAGTAAAATGCAGATATTTGTTAATTGAGTGATCGACTAATTAGCAGAGATAATTTCTTCATAGCCGAGACGGGTCCAAATCCGTCGTCTTATGTTGATCTCCAGCTATGGATCGGGGCGGGAATAGCCAAGAGAAACTTGGCCGCACAAAGCAACGTGCCTGCCTAATGTACAACAATGCCTATATTTCGACCTTGCCGGCTCTTTGTGCGGTTACTACGCTTTCCCATTGCCACCAATCCTGAGGAGCGCAGCCGGTGCGGTTCGATCGCGTACGCTTTCCGACAGCTCCCGTGTTCTGGCGTCGTACCATGCGCCCGTGATGGATGGTGGCTTGACCGTCCACAGCGCGGACTCCGCGCCGCGCCTTCGCCTTTCGGGGATCACCCACCGGTTCGGCGGTGACGATGTGGTGACAGCACTGGACGATATCTCTTTGGATATCGCACCGGGATCGTTCGTCTCGATCATTGGCCAATCCGGTTGTGGGAAGACAACGCTTTTCAACATCCTCGCGGGCTTGATCGTGCCCACCGAAGGCGCTGTTCTGCACGACGGGCGCGACATCACCGGTCGCGCCGGCATCATCTCATACATGCTGCAGAAAGACTTGCTCCTGCCCTGGCGCACGGTGCTCGATAACGTGATTTATGGGCTCGAACTTCAAGGCATGAAGAAGAAGAAGGCGCGCGAGCATGCCCTTCCGTATCTGGAGCGCTACGGCCTCGGCGGCTTTGCCAAGCAGTACCCAGGTGCACTTTCGGGCGGGATGCGGCAGAGGGCGGCACTCCTGCGCACGCTTTTGTGCAACAAAGACCCCATCATGTTGGACGAGCCGTTCGCCGCCCTCGATGCGCAGACGCGCTTTTACATGCAGGCTTGGCTCCTAGACCTTTGGGCCGACTTCGGCCTCACCATATTGTTCGTCACACACGACATCGACGAGGCGATCTTCCTTTCCGACGAGATCGTGGTGCTGTCGCCTCGTCCTGGCCGGGTGCGGGAACGAATCATGGTGGGCGCAGAGCGGCCGCGCGGGCGAGATTTCGTCACCAGCACCCGCTTTGCCGCGCTGAAGGCGCAGTGCCTTGACCTTTTGTTCGAGGGCCAGGACCCGCATGGCCCCCGAGAGGCGGCTGCGTGAAGCGCTCCATAGCCGTTGAAGCCGGGCGGGCCGAAATGCGCGAAAGCACGGCGATGCATGCAGCGCAGACGCCAGTTGCTTCCACCGATGGTTTCGTCCTGCGCAAGGACAAACCGTGGTCGAGCCGCACCGTGTTTGCCTGGCAGATCGGCATTGTCGCCTGCATCCTCATGGTTTGGGAGGTCGGCGTTCGGGTCGGCATCATCAACCAGTTCTTCTGGTCGAAGCCTTCGGACGTGATGAGGACGATGTTCGTGTTCGTCACGGAAGGGACCGCGTGGGTGGACACGTGGTTCACCTTCCGCGCCACCATCTTCGGCTTCGTGTCAGGCTCGCTGATCGGCGCCGCCATCGGCCTTTCGCTGTGGTGGTCGGACAATGCCGCCCGGGTGGCGGAGCCCTTCATCGTCGTCTTCAACGCGATCCCCAAGATGGCGCTGGGCCCCCTCATCATCCTGTTGTTCGGGATCGGCATTGCCTCGAAGGTCGCGCTCGCCATCGCCCTCACCTTCGTGATCACCGCACTTGCGGCGTTTGCGGGGGTGAAGTCCGTGGATCAAGACCTCGTCAAGCTGACCTACACCCTCGGCGGCAAGCGGCGGGACGTGTTCTTCAAGGTCGTGCTGCCCTCCACGATGCCGTGGATCATCTCCTCGCTAAGGATCAACATCGGCCTTGCCCTCGCAGGGGTCCTTCTGGGTGAGTTCATTTCCTCGCAGTTCGGCCTTGGCAAAGTGATCCTCTATGCCGGGGCGACCTACGACATCGCGCTGATCTGGGCGGGCATCATCATCCTCGCCGCACTCTCAATGGTTCTTTACGGCGCTGTCGTCTGGATGGAGCGGCGGCTCTTGAAAGGGCTGCACGCGTCCGATGCCACACCGCCACCCGGCGCCTGAAGCGTGACCATTGCCAACAACCGTCCCCCTCCAAAGACAGCCAAAGGACGATTCATGCCTCACCTGACACGACGCACGCTCGCTCGCGTTGCCATCGGCGCAGCGTTTGCCCTCGGCGCACCCCTGTCTGCCGGCGCAGAGGGGCTGAAGGAGTTCATTGTCGCCGAACCCGTCCATTCGATCGACAGCCTGCCGTTCTATGCCGCCATGGACCAGGGCTACTTCGAAGACGTCGGCCTCGACGTGAAGCTGATCACCACCGAGGGGGGCGGCAAGCACATCTCCTCAGTGCTGACCGGCGACAGCCAGGCCTACATCGGCGGGCCGGAGCATATCGCCTTCGTGGCAGCACGCGGCGGCGAGCCGGTGCGCGCGGTTGTGGCCCTGTCGAACCGCGCCAATGCCTTCCTCGTTGCGAGCCCGGATGCGGATGTCCCTGAAGGCGTCCCGTTTGCCGAGGCCATCAAGGGAAAGACGATCGCTGTCGGTACGCGCGGCGGCACAGGCTACTCGATCATGCTGTATCTGTTGGAGCAGAACGGGCTTGATCCACGCAACGACGTGACGCTGATCGAGATCGCGAACTCAGCCGGTCAGATCGCAGCCGTCAACGCCGGCACCGCCGAGGTCGCCATGATGACGGAACCTTCGATCTCCCAAGGGGTGAAGGAGGGCATTTGGAACGAGCCCTTCGCCTCGATGCCCAAGGAACTCGGGCTCTTCGCCTGGACGACGCTCAACGTGCCGCAAAGCCTCATTGAGTCCGATCCGGACCTTGTGCAAGGCATGGTCGATGCTGTGAAGAAGGGCCTTTCGTTTATCCAGGACAACCCCGACGAGGCCAAAGCCCTGGCGCGAAAGGAGTTTCCGACTCTGCCGGAGGACGACATGGAGGCCATGCTCTCGCGCACGCTAAAGAATGAGATGTGGCAGTTCGACGGTGCCATCCCGCCCGAAGCTTGGGAGAAGACAAAGTCCATCGTGACGATCGCCGGGCTTCTCACCGAGGAGGTCCCCTACGAGGCGGTCTTCGACCCGCAGTTTGTGGCCAAGTAGGCTGGAGCCGGTGCCGGCGGGTGCCATTGGGCCGCCGGCTTTCTGGAGCCCGATATGACAGATGTCCGCAAGCTCACCATCCTCCTGTGCGGCTTTGAAATCATCCGGCGCTCCGGCTGTGTGCGCGGAGAGGGGCGGCACATCATCCTCGCCGTCCCCATCTCCTGCTATCTCCTGGAGACTGCATCGGGCTTCGTGATGTTCGATACAGGACTGAACTCTGGCCCATTGCGCGATCCGGCGGAGGCGGCGGCGATCTTCTGCAACGATACCTTCCCCGCCGCGCCGGTCGTTTTGCGGGAGCACGAGGTGATGGCGCAGCTTGAACAGCTCGGCGTTGCCCCGGGGGACGTGACGCAGGTCATTCTCAGCCACGCTCATGGCGATCACACCGGGCATGTGGCCGCGTTTGCGAACGCCGAAATTGTGATCCAAGCGAAAGAGCACGAGATCGCGTTCTCGGCGGAAGGGCGCGCCTCCCGTTCGTTTGCGGACATTGCGTCCCCGGACCTCAGGTGGCGCCTCGTGGATGGTGACGTGACGCTGATGCCCGGTCTCGACCTCGTGTTCACCCCCGGCCATCGCCCGGGGCACCAATCCGCAGTCGTCACGTTGCCGTCGGGCGCGGTGAAGATCCTGACTGGCGATGCCGCCGATCTTCTTGAGAATTTCGAGCGCGAGATCTTGAGCGGCTCCGTCGACGATGACGCCGCAATGGCAAGTATTCGTCGGTTGAAGGCCATCGCCGCCGGCACAGGCGGCGATCTGGTGCCCCTTCACGACCCCACATTCATCCAATCCGCCAAATTGGCGCCAGAATACTATGACTGACGCGACCGCTGATCACAACATTGTCCGCACGTTTGGGGGTGGTACGCGAGAAGCTTAGAGTGGTTTCGGTTCAAACAGAATTATCTGAGCCAAAGAAGATAATTCAAAAGCAAACAAGTAAGCATCTTATTGAGGGCTGAGAAGATGCAGGGTGCTTTGGAGAAGTTTTCACCCAAGTGATCTGCAGTTTAGATGATCGACCCTTTGGCGCGAGAGTGAGTTTATTTGAACTTGACGAATTTATCTGATCGCACACTGCAACAGGCTTGTTGTGGCGGTCGAGGGCCGCGCCGATATTGCCGGGTCCCATGTTCTGACAAGCCTTGTGTCGCTCTTACTATCGGGCAGGCAGAGTCTTGCGGACCATGTGTCACGAGGCGCCATTCTGCCCGGCGTCAGCTCCTATGGACGGTCTGCCGCGCATTCTGCCGGATCGAGCGCGACATCTGCCGGCTTTTCGCAGAGCAAGAAAGTGGCAACCGTCGCCACTTGCCATAAGAAGACCGCACTTGGCATGCCCGCAGCGCCAACCGCCATCGATGGCCCCGGTTTGGCTGGACCAATCGCGAGGTTCACAACAGTCCGGTCAACGAATTGTGAGTGCAGGCGCCGCAATTTCGAGTGAATCCCTTAGTAGCAACAACGCTTGCGCGCTTTTTTCTCGGCGCGGGATTCATAGTTTTGCGCTGACCTGTTGGTCAGCTTCATCCATAGGAGCGAGAATGTACAACCAAGACGCTGGCCACGCGCCCTCGCCGGCAAGACTTCAGCGAATTAAAACCAAATGTCAAACTGGTTGGTCTCCGACGTCTCATTTTTTATTCTTTGGAACACCTGCAGGCTTGCGACCGTGACGCTGTCGGTTCCTGGTGTTCGCCGTCTCCGTCAAACATCGGTTGAGCGCTAACGCCCTCAGTACGTCGATAAGACGACCCGCCCAGACAACCTTATCAATGCGAGTTTTATCATGCTTCGTGTAAGTCTAGAGCAATGGAGAGCGTTCGTTGCAACGGGAGAGCTTGGCAATTTCCAAAGGGCAGCCATCGCGCTCAGGAAAACACCATCTGCGATCGGTCACTCCATTCGAAAGATGGAGTGTTCTTTGCAAAAGACGTTGTTTGATATCGACGGCCGCGAAGTGTCCATCACACAGGTGGGTAAACTGCTGCTCCCGTACGCGCGAGGGATCATCGCGGAAGCGGAAGCGGCCGAACGGCTCTGCGAGTTGGCGTGTGCGGAGTGCAATGAAGGTCGCGGCGAGATGCCAATTGCGGTGGACGTCGCCTTTCCGGGCAATCTTCTGCTCGGTGCGCTGGCTGATCTCGCAGAGAGCTATCGCGATCTCTCCCTGCGCATTCATGAAACCAGCAGGACCGACGTTCATGGGCTGTTTGCCAGTGGGTATGTGCGCCTTGCCATCACCCCCGACCCTCCGCGCTCCGTCTCGTCCGAGCTCTTGCTGTCGGTGCCGCTTGTCTGCGTTGTGGGGCGCAATCATCCGCTGTCTAAGAGGCGGTGGATCGACCCGGCCCAGCTTGCCGACATGCCAGAAGTCATCGTTCGCGATCACCCCATGCACGGCTCGGCCAAGACCGTAGGCCGACGTTTCAGCTTCAGCCATTTTGAGCGCTGCCTCGGCCTGCTGCGCAGCGGCACAGGCTTTGCTTGGTTGCCGCGGCACGTGGTTGACACCGACGTGGCGGCCGGCGATCTGGCGATCCTCGATGTCGCCGGTGAAACGCCGCCGGCCCTTCACCTTCACGTTGCTTTCCGCGAACGAGACGAAGACTGCGGTGCCGTCCTATCATTCGTTTCATTGCTCCGCGACCAAGTGGCCGATCATCAGGAGGCTCTTCTGGCCGGCTGAGACGCAACTGGAAATACTTTGTGTGCGTTGATACGTCATGCGTGCCCCCGGGCTCGCCTATCCTGTCATCTTCATGGCGCCCCATGCGGGCGCTTTGCGCCTGGAGAGGGCCAACACACCCCTGATCATATCGCGCAACCTCGTGTAGTGGCGCTTGCGTTGAATAATACTGGTCAGCACTGAACCTGTAATCTGCAGAATATTCTGGCGTTATGCTGAAATGATTTCGGCAGTTCGTCACCGATTGGTTTGCTACCTGGCGACGGCGCGACGGCGCGACGGCGCGGCCTCGCGTTCCCGCCTGCCGCCATGGAGCATACAATTTGATGTCGAATGTCGAAGAAACCCGTGGGCGCAAAATAGAGCTCCCGTGGCAAAATCATGAATATAGTTATGATGTTGCTCTCAATCCCCGAGAGCGGGCACGCGTCAAGTCGCTCTGGACGTTTTTGTTGCCCTATTCGGATGTGGCGATAGAGCTCTTTCTTTCGCGTCTCATCCACGAAGATCCTGAGTTGGAGGCGATTTTTCTTCCGTGTCGAGATCCCGTCAAGGAACGGTTTCTGTGGCTTTTTGACAGCGCCGTTCGCACCCTGACCCCGCACACCGAGTGCCCCTTGCGGGAAGGCTATATCGCGCCCCCCGGTCTCGATCCTGCCGCAAGACCGACCCAAGCCGCTCTGTACGAAGGCTTCATGGCTTTGTCCATGTCGCCGCGTCGCTGGCAACTCGCCTGCCAAGTGTTCCTTGCAACGGTCGCAGCAACGCCCGGACCCACACAGGACCATAAGGACCTTGCTCTCATGGGGACCGGCGGCGTCCTCGGGCGCTTCTTCATGCAATGCGTCGTCACCCCCATGAGCGGCGCGCATGAGCCAACAGCGTTCCTCGACGATCTGTGGCACAGGGGCGGACGTCGCACGGCCTTCTCATCTTCTCGCGCGCTCCAGCGGATCCGCCACGATGGACGCGTGGACCTTGAAGGGAAGGCGCGCGACTTCCTGCGTCTTTGCGCGGAAGAGTTAGGCTGGGGCGATGCCCGCCTGCGCCGCAGGATGGCGCAGACGCGCAGCGCTCTGGACCAAGGCCTGCCGCCGGAGCTTTCGGTCGATGAGTTTGCTCACGGTGCCCGCGTTGCTTGGCGCAACGCATCCAAGTGTATTGGCCGCATCTCCTGGCGGACGCTTCAGGTGCGCGACCGCCGTGACGTTGAGGATCCAGCCGACGTGTTTGACGCCTGCGTCGAGCATATGCGCGCTTCGGTCAAAGGCGGCGTCATCACCTCCATCATCACAGCGTTTCGGGCGCGGCGGGCAAACGAGCTTTGGGGGCCGCGCATCTGGAACAGCCAGCTCATCCGCTATGCGGCCTACAGGGAGCCTGATGGAACGATCCTCGGGGACAAAGCCAATCTTGCGCTCACGGATGCCCTTATGGGTGAAGGCTGGACACCGCCTGCCGCCAAGTCCGCGTTCGATCCTCTTCCCATCGCCATCGAGATGCCAGGCTGTCCGCCGGCCCTGTTCGAACTCGACCGCGCCGACATACCGGAGGTCGCGATCGAGCACCCGACGGAGCCGCGCCTTGCCGCACTCGGCCTCAAGTGGTGCGCTGTCCCGGTCCTCACCAACTTTCGCCTAGAGATTGGCGGGGTCGACTACACCTGCGCGCCGTTCAACGGCTGGTTCATGGAGACCGAAATCGCGCGCAACCTCTTCGAGCAGAACCGGTACGACCGGGCGCATGACATCGCGCACGCGTTCGGCCTGGATACGACCAGCGAGGCGACGCTCTGGCGATATCGTGCGTTCTTGGAGCTGTGTGTTGCGATCATTCACTCCTTCGACAATGCCGGCGTGACGCTTGTCGATCATCAAACCGCCGCACGGCAGTTCCTCAGACATGAAGAGCGGGAGTTGAAGGCCGGTCGCGAGTGCCCGGCGCAATGGTCGTGGATCACGCCGGCGGCGGGGGGCAGCACGGTTCCCACCTGGCATCGCGAGATGCGCGATTTCCACCTCTCACCCCACTTCGCCTACGCTGCCGACAAGTGGGCGATGCTGTCGATGGCGCTGCCGCAAACCACCGTCCAGCACCGCGACGACAACACGGTGCGTCCGCTCATCCTCTTTGCGTCGGAGACGGGAACGGCAGAGGGTGCAGCCCACCAGCTGGAGCTGCGACTGCGCGCAATCAGGCCGCTCGTTCTGTCGATGGACGACGTGTCGCTGCCAGACCTTGCCGTTGCTAGGGTGGTTTTGATCGTCTGCTCCACGTTCGGCGATGGCGACGTTCCGACATCGGGACGTATGCTTGCCGAAGCGCTCCGCTGCGCTCCGGCCGGCACGCTGACCGAGACGCGCTTTGCTGTTGTGGGGCTCGGCAACAGCACTTATCGCCACTTCTGCGCGCCCGCCCGAAGGTTTGACAAGGCCCTGCGACGTGTCGGTGCCAAACCGCTCGCCGCGGGTCTGGCGCTTGCCGACGAGCGGTCCGGCCAGGCCTCGACCATTCGTACGTGGATCGAGGCGGTCGCCCGCGAGGTGCTTGGAGCGTGCGAAAGCGCCGTGGTCCGCCCAGCGCCCTCGGCGTTTCCCGCGATGCCTCCTGCCTTGAAGCATGTTCATCGGGGGTCATTCGCCACCGCTGTCGTGACCACCAACGAAGAGTTGTACGGTGATGCCGGATCGACACGTTCAGCCAGGCACATCGAACTCGACCTTGCCGACGAGGGTCTGCGCTACACCACCGGGGACTATCTCCTGGTCCGCCCGCAGAACCGCGCATCAGACGTCAACGCCCTCCTGGAGCGCCTCGACAGCCGTACGGATGGGCGGCTGAACGGGCACGATCACGGCCCGCACGCACCCTCGCGAGACGGTCTGGACCCTCGCACGACCCTCCTGGAGAAGGTCGACCTGTCGCTTCCGCAAGATCCCTATGATCTCATCGCCACGATCGCAGCAAGTGCTGGTCGCCCTGATCGCCAACAGTTGGATGATTGGCTCGCTGTGCTCCAACCCGACACCGACCGCGAAGGGAAGGGCGCGCTGACCAGGTGGCTGCGGGCGAACGTGCCCGACGTCGTTCGGCTCCTGCGCAGCTTTCCGACGGTGCGGCCCACGATCGGGGAGCTGCTCGACGTGCTCGCGCCCCTCAAGCCGCGCTACTACTCCATTGCTTCGTGTGCGACCTGCCATCCCCGCAAAGCGCGGATCATCGTGAGCGGTCAGCGCCACACGCTCGCGCACGGCGTGATCGGCGACGGCCTTTGCTCTGGCTGGCTGTCGACACTGCCGCCGGGGGCGCGCGTGCGCGTTGCGATACGCTCTCCCGCCCGCCGGATCGTACCTGCGAACGACGGCCCGCTCATTCTGGTGGGTGCCGGATCCGGTCTCGCCGGGCCACTTGCTGTCGTTGAAGCGCGAGAGAGGAGGGGCGTACAACCCGGGCCGATACACTTATACTTCGGGTGTCGCAATGAGGCGGAGTTCATCTTCCGCCGGACCCTCGAAGAATGGCGCGCTGCGGGCCACCTCGACGGTCTGCGTGTTGCTTTCTCCCGGTCCCGCAACGCGGCGTATGTCCAAAACCTCATTCGCCTTGATGCAGTGATGCTCAGGCCGGTTGTGCGCCATCCGCGTGCGCAGGTTCTTGTCTGCGGCGATGTTGCCATGGCCCGCGAGGTTCGCGACGCATTGGCGCTTGCCGCGTCAGATCCCGGCACGATGAATGGCCGCAACATCCTTGATGCGATGACAGAGGCCGGACGCTATGTGGAAGATGTTTGGTCAACGTCACAGTAATTCATTTTCACTCAGCCAACATATCAACAAAGATTCCTATGAATTCAATTATTGCCATGGAAAGCTATGAATGGTTCGAAGTCGCTATGCTGTTATGCTTTTCGGTTGGCTGGTACTGGTCAATCGTCCACATGCTTCGCGTGAAGGTTGCCAGCGGCAAAAGCGTCATGTTCGTGCTGCTGGTGATTGTGGGTTATGCGTGCGGCGTGGTCTCCAGGACTCTCCTTTGGATTGAAACAGAAGAATTCAGTCTTGTACTCATAGTCTATGTCTGGAATTTGATTGTGACCATCATCGATATCTTTCTTGTTCTTCACTATTCCAAGCCACGGGAACGCAGATGGGACGTGTCGGCCAAGGCAACGTCGCTGTGGAGGGATCGGTGGAGGTAGGCACGCATCTCTTTACACGTGAGATGGGCAGTTTCGCGGTCGGGTGTCGTGAACCCAGTGCATCGCCACCAGCTGGGCTGGTTGGGACACTGAGGTGGTCGCATCACACTGCGGCAATGATGAATGAGGCTGCACCACGCGATCGTGCGCTGCATGCGGCTCAGTGAAATCCGACAACCGGCTGTCCCAGCGGTTTTCAGGCGGCGGCGCCGATCAGCCCGACACCCTCCGAGGCGACTGTAGGCTGGGTCGAGGCGGGGAGGGGATGCTCATCTACTCTGCGATGAAGATTTCCGGTCGCGTACGCCGATGCAAGGGCATGACCCAAGGCGTCAAAGACTGGCGAGGAACCGTTCGACAACGCCCTGTCCGCTCAAAATGTAACCACCTGGAAATGTCGAAGGCGCCGGGAGCGGCATGACCGGTCCCCTCAGGACCAGCCCGATCAACCGTCGGTCCACCCGGACCATCAGGCGTTGCTCCAACAAGCGATCGATCACCTCAGAGATCTCGGCCGCCTCATGCCCAAGTCGATCAAAGGACGACAGGAGAGCAACTTCCGCAGGCCCCTCATCGCACGCCAGCAGCACCTCGCGGGCAAGGCCTGTGAGGACCGTTCGGGCGCCGCCCTCACGCGTGTCTTCGATTTGCAGCCCCTCGGCCGTCTCCTCCATGGTCAGCGTGGGCGGCTCAGTGCCCCATGCCTCGCCCCACTGCGCGACCGCACCGCGCACGGCGAACAGGCCTGGCCGATCCACTGCTTCGTTCGGTGCTGATGTGTGATTTTCGAAGAAGTAAACTTGGTTGAAGAGGTCGTCTTCATTCAGCGGATAGGCATAGCGATAAAGTTCTGCTGGACGTAGCGTCAAGCCATAGTTTTCCGGTGCCATGAAATAGGGTGAATACCGATCATAGCGCAGCGCAATCGTGATCCCCGGCTGCAAGTGAAACAAGGAGGGCATAATCGCGGCCATCGCATCGTACCAAGCGTCGTCTTCACCGGGGAACTCGGTGATGATGCTCCAACTGACTCGAACGCGATATTGACGGCACCATTTGAGGAGGAGGATGTTTTGTGCGGCCGTGCACCCTTTGCGCATCAGCGCCAAGACGGGGCTGCTGAGGCTCTCCACCCCTGGCTGGATCCAACGCACACCGGCATCCGCGAGCGCCTTGATGTGCGCCTTCTTAAGGTTCGACTTGGTCTCGAAAAACAGTTCGTACTTTTCGTCGCGTTCTGCGAGTTCCGGTAAGACGGTCTTGAAGTAGGCCATGTCCATGATGTTGTCGACGGCCTCGACCTTCCGATAGCCGTAGCGGGTGGTCATGGTGTCGATGTCGTGCGTCACCCGGTCGGGGCTTTTGGCGCGATAGGCCATCGTACCGCCATTGAGGCCGCAGAAGGTGCAATGGCTCTTTGCCCCCCACCAGCATCCGCGCGAAAACTCCATGGGCAGGCCAGGTCGGATCTGACCCGCGTAGAGCGATGTCTTCAACTCGGCAAAGTAGTCCGAGTAGTCCGGGAGCGGCAGATCGCGAATGTCTTCGGTGATGGCGCGGGGCGTTCCATCGCCAAGTAAAGTGGTGGGGTAGCCTGATGTGCGGTGGACGGGGCCGAACACCCCGAAGGGCAACTCGTCGGCGGACATGTCGGGGCCGCCATCCACGATCCGCCGGATGAGTGGGCCGACGAACTGGTCCGCCTCGCCTGACACGACGAAGTCCACCCAGGGAAAGCACTTGTGCGTGGTGCGGCCCATCACCGATTCGCAGTTTGCGCCACCCATCATGGTCACGATGGTCGGGTCGATCTCGCGTATGCGCCGCAATATCGCCAGTGAGGCCACGTGCTGCTGGAAGGTGGATGTACATCCGACCACCTTCGGTCGCCGCGCGAGGATCCTGTGAGCTGCCCAGTCGATAAATGCAACCATCCGATCGCGCAGGCCCAAGAGGCGTTCGCGGGTAAGGCCGTGAAGAGCCACGTACCGTCCGAGCGTGTCGATGCGCTTTAGATAAGCCTCGTGATCCAGTTCGAAATCGGGGAATGCCGCCTTACCGAAGATCCAGTCCACGAGCGCACGTTGCGGCGGCACGATGTCCAGCGCTCGGCATGTATTCAGTCCGACATAGTCCATGAACCAGAGATTTGCGTAGATCACTTCCGAATCGAGTTCATATTTCTCTAGAATAGCTTTCAGCAATCCAAGCGAGATGGATGGCCTTTCAATTCCCGACGACGGCATGCAGATCAAGCAAACAGTCGCGTGCCCGATCGGGTCATCGGTGGTTCTAGATGTCTTCATCATCGCCAGACACTGTGCTCATGCGGTCAGATTTCGTTCATATTCAGCCAAGAAGTCAGCTTGGTCTACACTCCAACATTAATTCTTTTTCTAAAGTGATCATAAAACATGGCTGGATATGACGCGTACGAGGCTATCAGTATAAGCAAGATGTGGCATCAATCTGATAACTTTCCTAAGCAATTCGATAGGAAGGAATTCATTCAATATCTTCCTTATAGAATTGTGGATTCAAATTCATATTTCAAGCAAAAAATTCGTCAGGCTTTCGCAAACAAGCTTGACAGGCCTTGTTCGCATCAGTATTTTCGCCTCGCTTTCACAGGTAGAAGGCACCGGAAGCTGACTAGCGCCGCATGAATACATACCGCTTACGCAGCCGTCTTTATGAATAGTATTTCCAAGAACTAAGAATATTTTTCAAAATCCACAAGATGACGACCAAAGGTTGTCGAGTCGTCGAAGTTTTATTCTATTCATTGTCATGCGATGCCGTGAGGCTTTGGGAGTCTATTCTTGGTGGTATTTCGTCCGCGCTCGAATGTGGTTGCGACCGCGTGATCTCATTTGAGGGTGAAAGTGTCGATGCTTCGTAGCGGTGTCGCGCGATGAATGTTGGCGAGCTTTTCAATGGCAATTGAGAAGTCTCAGGAAAGAGGTGGGGCCCATGTCGGTGGCAGAAGCAGAACGATTTGTCGAAGATCTGTCAAACAATGCAGAATTGTTGGCTGAAACGAAAGGCGAGGCCGCGGGTCTCGCGTCAGTCGTCGAGTTCGCTCAGGCAAAGGGATATGACTTCAACATTGATGAAGCCAAAGCATTCATCAACTCGAAAAGTCCACAAGAACTGACAGACCAGCAACTGGACGCGATTGCTGGCGGCAAAAGTTCAAAGGGTAGTTCCGTACATACCAGTTCTAACGTGGAGCAAAGCACCGATGTAGCAACCACCGGCGTTTCGGTGGCGGAGGGCGCGGCGGACGTCGCCATTGGTGTGAGTGCTGTTCTTGTGGTCGTCCTGACCTGACGACAACGAGTATCGACTGATCTAGACCTGCATTGGTGGCATTCACCCCGTGTGAACGATGTCACTATTGTAATTATGTCGTAAGGACAAATACGCCTTGGCGGCGCAACACGGAATGGAGGCGGAGACATGTCAACATCAGAAGTAAAGCGATTTGTCGACGATCTTTCGGCAAATAAAAAACTGCTTGACGAGGCTCAAGGAAAATCAACGGGAATCGAGTCACTCGTCAGTCTGGCCAAAGAGCGAGGCTATGACTTCACAGTAGACGAAGTGAAGGAATACATCAGGGCGGAGAGTCAGCATGAGTTGAGCGATGAAGATTTAGATGCCATTGCTGGCGGTGCCGGACAGGGTTCCTCTGCGAAGACCGCTGTGATGACAACGAGTGTCTCCGCGACAACTGTGTCCGGCGGCCCTGTCGTTGTGTCCAGCGGTCCGGTCAATCCGATTCAGGTCATTGTCAGTGTCACGACCATGACCTGACGGGCTCTCCTTCAAAGCGGGCCCAAAGAACCGCGATGCTGTCGCGTGGCTCGTTGCGCCCGATCCCCTTCTTGAAGCGCTGTGCTGTTCCGGTAGCTGAATGCGCCATTTGGAGACCCTTGCGCCATGCATGTCAGTAAAGCGACCAAACACTATCGTGGGATCTACGACAATCGATCGACGGAAGAGATGCGTAACCTGGCGCATGTCAAACGGTTCATGGAGCGCCTGACGGGGGACGCGGCCTTCAGATCGGCGCTTGCGGAAAACGTGGACAACCCGAAAGTCGTGGCCGAAGAGTGGGGCCTCGAAATCGACCCGAACGAGCTTCTCCCGCTGTGGCGCAGTGAATATCTCCAGTACCGCCGTGCCCCAGAGGGGGCGCGCTGGCCGCTTGCGGTGGCTTGGGATCAGTACATGAGGGACATGATCACCCACCGCGACATGATCCGCTTGGAAGGCAGTACGGCCGACGTGCATCCGAAGTTCGACATGTGGCGCAACAGGCACATCAAGCGGTGCGTGAGTGAGTTGGGTGGATCCGCAGACGCGGTGGTCCATCCGATTGTCGCCTTCGAACTCAGCGATGGCTGCTCAGTGGGCTGCTGGTTCTGCGGGATTTCGGCCGAACGCTTTCAAGGGCACGTGCCCTACACTGAGGAAAACGCGTCTCTGTGGCGCGGCATGATCGGTGTGATGCAAGACCTGTTTGGTTCGGCTGCTCAGACCGGCTTTTGTTATTGGGCGACCGACCCGTGCGACAATCCCGACTACGACCGCTTTATTGCCGACTACTACCACCTCACTGGCGCACTGCCGCAAACCACAACCGCGGCACCGCTCAAAGACATCGAGCTGACGCGACGGATCTTGGCGTTGTTTGCCAAGTACAAGACGGTCACGAATCGCTTCTCGGTGCTTTCGGTGAAGCATTTGAACAAGATCCACGCCGCCTTCACGCCGGAAGAGTTGATGGGAGTCGAACTCGTCATGCAAAACCGGGAGGCTTTGGCAACCAAGGCCCATGCCGGGCGGGCGAGGGAGCGTGTGCGCAAACTGCGTGCGGCCGGCAAAGATGACAAGATTGCCAAGCTCGAAGCTGATCACACGACAATCGCCTGCGTCTCCGGTTTCCTGATCTCAATGTCCCAGCGACGCATCCAGCTGGTGTCGCCGGTACCGGGAAGCGATAAGTATCCCCTCGGCTATCGCATCTATGGCGAAAAGACCTTTACCGATGTGGACTCGTTCCGCGAGGGCATCGAGAGCCTAGTCGAAGAGCAGATGCCGATGGAGGTGCCGCATTCGTGGCCGGCGCGATTCCGCCCCGATCTCGCCTACCACCCGACGGCGACGGGGTTCCGCTTGCAGTCGCGCTGTTTGGAGCACACGATCGAAAGTAAGATATGGGGCTCTCTTGTGGGAGAACTGTTTTCGAGCGGAAAGCATACAATCGGGGACGTCAACTCAATACTCCTACATGAAGGTATCAACATCTTTCTCGTCGCCGAGGTGTTCGACGCGCTGTTTGCGGCGGGCATTCTTGCCGAGCCCGACGGGTCGGATGACGAGGCCGCATCGGTGGCAGCACCGGCCGCCGTATTGGAAGCTGCGCCCGCCTAGGGCAGGGCGCACGAGCGCGAGGGGTGGACGTCGTGGAGGGGGGACGTGCAGCGTCCACCGCCGAGGCGATCGGCTCGATCGTCGTATCCGAAATTCAGGTCGCCGACCTTCGTCCGGTCGGCCATCTGACCTTTCCCGCCGTTCTGAAGGCCGTTGCGGGCCTCAAGGCTCGCACCAAGGCGGTTGCCGCCTTCGACGGCGACACGGCCGCTGGGCTCGCCCTGGGCGTTTCGGGCCTCAAACAAGACTTCGAGCTGTTGTCTGTATTCGTGCCAGCGCTTTATCGGCGAAAAGGGATCGGGAGTTCGTTGTTACGCACGCTCGAGGCTTCGTTTGCTAAAGAGGGTGTGCGTGACGCGTTCTACTTCTTTACCCTCGATCCAGATCAGCAGGGCAATGCCAGCTTTATAATGCAAGCGGGATGGAGTCGACCGCACGTCAATAGGTTGATCTGCCATTGCAACATGGACAAGGCGTTCAAAACCCCGTGGCTGATTGGTTCGACCCTGCCGGAGCGCTATGAAATTCGATCCTGGGTGGAGGTTGCTGCCGGCAGTCGAACGCGCATTGAGGCTGGGCTTGGGGATTGGGTTCCAGAAGACCTCAACCCCTACAACTTCCATGCGGACTGCCATCCAGCGACCAGCGTGGCGCTTGTGGACAATCTGGATGGTGGCCGCGTTTGCGGATGGGTGATCACCCATCTGATCGACCCTGACACGCTGCGATGGACCTGTTCGTTCGTCGATGCCAAGGTCCAGGGAAGCGCCCGCATCGTGCCGCTCTGGCTTGAGTGCGCCCGGCGCCAGCGTGCGTTGAACGGCCCCGAGGCGTTCATTTTCACGGTCCCCGTCGACAAGCCGCGCATGACGAGGTTTACGGTGCGCCGAATTCGTCCATCGCTCACCGCGCTCTACTATGCCTGCACCACCACGAAGGCGCTTTAGCGCGCGAGGGCTTCGGGACGATGGATGGCGTGCGGCAACCGGTCCATGTCGCCAGTCGGGGGGACTGATCGATGGGCGCGACACGGCGGTGTATGACGATCGCGCGGATTTGAGGATTTGCACCCTCGCGTTGCCGTTCGGGTTGGCTGCGAGGGAGGCGGGAGCGGCCGGTAGAATGAAACGGCGTAACGCATGACCGTGACGATCGGCACGTTGATGGCGCTCAGCTTCGGCGCCTCGCTTGTCGGCCTCGTGCTGCTGATCTGGGCCATTCACAACCGCCAGTTAGCGGTGAGCGAGCGGCAGGGACGGCAAATCTTCGAGAGCGACCCGCACGAGCCTGAAGACCCTGGCACCCTCGGATACTCGCCACGGCATAGCACTTACGGGTGTGAGGCTTCAGGCCTCATCCTCACGCTCATCGGGTGCGCGGTGTTTTGGCTTCTCGCGGGCTCGCTCTTCGGCCTCACCGCTTCGCTGAAGCTTCACATGCCCGACTGGCTGAATGGGTCCGCGCCGCTGACCTTCGGCCGCGTGCGGACCGTTCACCTCAACGCCGTCGCCTATGGCTGGCTCTCCGGCTGCGGCATCGCGGCGGTGCTGTTCGTCGTCCCGCGCGTCGCCAAGACGAAGCTGCGGGCGACCGCATTCGCCTGGGCTGGGGCCATCTTATGGAATGTCGGGGTCGCGGCGGGGCTCGCGGCCATTGCCACGGGCTGGACCGACGGGCTGGAGTGGCTGGAAATTCCCTGGCAGATCGACATCGTGCTTGCCCTCGGCGCGGCGTGCTTTGCGGTGTCGCTGGTGCGCACGATGCTGGCCCGAACGGTGCACCACATCTACGTCTCGGGCTGGTATCTGATGGCCGCGCTGGTGTGGTTCCCGGTGCTGTTCGTCACCGCCAACGTTCCGGGCGTCAACGTCGGCGCGCAGCAGGCGACGGTCAACTGGTGGTACGCCCACAACGTGCTCGGCCTGTGGCTGACGCCCATCGGGGTGGGGCTTGCCTACTACATCCTGCCGAAGATCATCGGCAAGCCGATCTACTCCTACCGCCTGTCTTTGCTCGGCTTCTGGGGTCTTGCGCTGTTCTACAGCCAGGTGGGCATCCACCACCTTATCGGTGGGCCGATCCCCACCTGGGTTGTCACGCTGTCGGTGGTCCAGTCGGTCATGATGTTTGTGCCGGTGATCGCTGTGGGCATCAACCACCACGTCCTCGTGGGGCGCAATTTGTGGGCGTTCCATCAGTCGATCGCGCTGCGCTTCGTGGCGGTCGGGGCGGTGATGTACACCCTCGCCTCATTCCAGGGCGCGCTCACGGCGCTACGCTCGGTCAACACGGTGACGCACTTTACGCACTACACCATCGCCCATGCCCACATCGGCGCATACGGTTTCGTCTCGTTCGTGTTGATGGGGGCGATCTACTACATCGTGCCAATACTGACGCGGCGCGCCTGGCCGGTGCGCTGGTTGGTGAGCCTCAACTTCTGGCTCGCGACAATCGGAATTGCGATCTACGTGGTTTCGCTCACCATAGGGGGATGGCTACAGGGTCAGGCGATGCTGGACCCGGCACGGCAGTTCTTCCAGTCGATGGAGTTGACCGTGCCGTATCTGAAGGGCCGGTCGCTGGGCGGGCTCATCATGACGCTCGCCCACATCGTCCTTGCACTCAACCTCGTGCTGATGGCGTTCGCGCGCAAACCGGCGCCATCGCTCAGCGCACAGGCGGCGGCCACGTGATGGCGCCATGAACAGACTTTTTCCCCTCATGGCGGCCGCGTTCGGTCTGCTGGCGTTTGCCACGCTCTTCCTGGTGATCGCGCCGGCAGCACAGATCCGCACCATTGCGCCCCCGAGCGGGCTGTCCGACTACACCGCGCAACAGGCCCGGGGGCGAGCGCACTATGTGAACCTTGGCTGCGTCTACTGCCACTCGCAGCAGCCGCGCACATTGGCACAGGCGCCCGATGCGCAGCGCGGCTGGGGCCGCGCCAGCACCGCCGCAGACTATGTGTTCGACGCGCCGCACCTTCTTGGCACCATGCGGACCGGTCCTGATCTTCTCAATGTGGGGGCGCGGCTGCCGAGCACGGCCTGGCACCTCACCCACCTTTACCAGCCCCGCGCCATCGTCCCCCAAAGCCTGATGCCGAACTTTCCGTTCCTGTTCGAGACAAAAGCCGCCGCATCGCCAGGCGATGTGATTGTCGTTTTGCCCGAACAGCATCGGCCGGCGGGCTTGGTGGTCGTGGCGCGGCCGGAGGCGTTGGACCTCGTCGCCTATCTCGTCTCCCTCAACCGGACCTATCCGCCGGAGGCACCCAACCTTCGCGACAACGGGTTCACCATGACCGGGACCGCGCCATGACCATGAACACCGACCCGAAAGACGCGCGGCAGACCTCGCCCATTCAGGAAGGCCCGTTCGAGCTCGATGAGCCTGACCGCCCGATCCCGATCCCTTTGATGGCGCTCGCACTCGCGCTTGCGATCTGGGGGTCGGTGACGCTGGCGCAGGACTATTCGGCCAGCCACGTGTTGCACGATCCGTTCCACGAGAACGAGCGGCCATGACGGTGCGCGCCGCCCTCGCGGTCTTTGCCGCAATGTGCGCGGCGGCCCTTACGCATGCGCAGCCTGCGAACCCCGCGCTCGCGGCCGAACATCATGGCGCCGAGGCGAAGGGTGCGGACGTTGCGATTGCCGAGATTCTTGTGCGCAGGGGCCGCGACAATGTCTGGGCCTGTGCCGGCTGCCACGGCGCGTCCGGGGAGGGCAACGAGACCGCCCCACGCCTCGCCGGCCTTCCCGCAGGCTACCTGGTCAAGCAGCTCCACGACTATCGCAGCGGGCAACGCAAGAACGACAACATGGCCTTCGTCGTGGCAAGCCTTGCCGATGACGAGATGTCGGCGCTCGGCCGCTACTACGCCGCGCTCGACACACCGAGCGCGGCACGGCCAACCCTTGGCGGTTCGCTGGCGCGCGGTGCGGCGCTCGCCACCGGGGGAGACTGGTCCATCGGCGTTCCGGCCTGTTTTGCCTGCCATGGGCCGGGCGCCGTCGGTGTGGAGCCGGCCTTTCCCGCGCTTGGAGGGCAGCAGGCGGCCTACATCTACGCACAGCTCGTCGCATGGGTGAGCGGGTCTCGCGGGAGCGCGCCGCCGGCGGTGATGCACGCCGTTGCCCAGGGTCTGTCGGACCCGGACCGCCGGGCGGTTGCCGACTACATGGCCTCGCTCCCGCCGCCGCCCGGCCGGCAGGAGGCATCGCCATGAAACATCCGACCCGCCCGGCGCGTTTCTTGGGCGTTCTGGTGTGGCGCGGCCTGTGGACGGTGGTGGGTGCCGTCGTGCTCTTGTCCATCGGCGCGCTCCTACACTCGGTTGGCCTGTTCGAGGCTTTGCGACAGGTGGCGCTGCGCGAGGGCGACCCCGCAACGCGCATCGCACAGGCCCAAAGCGCGGCCCGCGCGGACTGGTCACAAGCTTGGGCGCGCTACGCCAGCGACCCGAACGCCCCGCCGCCCGCCGTCCCGGTGGACGCCAACGGATACTTCCTGCCGGCCGCGCTGGCCGACGTGCCGGACGACGAATTCGGCAAGGCCGTGAAGCGCGGATATGCCATCTTTACCGACACACAGACGGCCGCCACCCGTTTTGTCGGCAACAGCCTCGTGTGCTCCAACTGCCACCTGAATGCCGGGCGACTCGCCCACGCAGCGCCCATGTGGGCGGCCGCCGTCGCCTACCCCGCGTGGCGGAGCAAGAACGATGAGATCAATACGCTGGAGGAGCGCATTCGCGGCTGCTTCACCTACTCGATGAACGGTGGCCAGTCGCAAGCCGGCAGAGCGCCCGCCGATGGCGACCACGTGCTCGCCGATCTTGCCAGCTATATGGCCTACCTTGCCGAAGGCGCGCCGATGCACGCCGACCTGCCCGGCCGCGGCTTCCCGGTCTTAAAGGAGACCGATCTTGGCTTCAGCGTCGAGCGCGGCGCCACGGTCTACGCCACCAACTGCGCGCTTTGCCACGGCAGCGACGGCGCCGGGCGCAAGGGGCCGAGCGGCGAGAGCGTCTTTCCCGCATTGTGGGGGAGCCGTTCCTACAACTGGGGCGCCGGCATGCACCGCATCAACACCGCGGCCGGCTTCATCAAGGCGAACATGCCCTACGGCAACCCCAGCCTCAGCGATCAGGACGCTTGGGATGTCGCCGCGTTCATGAACAGCCATGAGCGACCCCCCGACCCGCGCCAGGTCGCGGACAACCTCACCGTGGCCGAGGCGCGCGCAAAGTTCCAAGACAGCAAGTTCAGCCTTTACGGGACCGTCGTCCGCGGCGACCTGCTCGGCGACGGACCAAGGGGCAAGGACGGTGACGCGACGCCTTCGCCCCGCTCCCCGCAACCATGAGCGCGGTATACGACGCCACTGTGCCCCGGCAATCCGCCGCGTGCGAGGCGCAGCGGCCTGTGCAGGCCATCGACATGGAGGCGATCCGCTCCGCGGGCCGCGGGCTGTTCACGGTGGAGGGCATGTGGTGCCCCTCGTGCGCCGCGGCGACCGAGCGCATCATGGCGGGGGTGCCCGGTGTCACGCGGGTTCGCGTCAATTACGAGACCGCGTCCGCGCTGGTGGACTGGGCGCCGGAGGTTGCCGACCTTGGTGCGCTGGTGGCAAAGGTCCGCGCGCTGGGCTATCGGCTCGGCCCGCCGCGTGCAGCTGCCGAAACGGCCAGACAGATCGACCGCAACCTAGCGACGCTTCAGATGCGGCTGGCGATTGCCGTCTTCTTCGCGGCATGGGTGATGGCGCTGTCGCTCGCGCGCTACGCCCAGCCGGACGCGCTGGGCTCAGGCATCGTCGGCGAACGGCTGGGGCTAGCGGTCACGCTCCTTGCCATCCCCGTTCTGTTGACGGGGATCCCGATCATCGTCGCCGGTTGGCGCACCTTGCGCGCGGGTGTGCCGGGGATGGACACGCTCGTCGCGCTGGGTGCGCTCGGCGCGATGGCCCTCAGCGCCGGCCAGCTGTGGCGCGGCAGCGGCCATGTCTACGCCGACACCGCCGCCATGTTGATCGTGCTCCTGACGCTGGGCCGCCTCATCGAGATGGTGATGGTCCGGCGGACCGCCCTTGCCATTGCATCGCTGGAGGAGGGGCTGCCGGAGCGTGCACGCATGATCGTCGCTGATCGCATTGTCGTGGTTCCGGCCGGCGAGGTCTCGGTGGGCACCCGGATCGAGCTTGCTGCCGGGGCCCGCGTTCCGCTGGATGGCGTCATCGTTGCAGGGGAGAGCACGCTCGACCGCAGCCTCCTGACGGGCGAGAGCGTGCCCGCCCCCGTGCGCCCCGGTGATCGGTGCGAGGCGGGAACCATCAACCTCGACACCCCGCTTATCCTGCGCGTCACCGCTTCAGTCGGCACGCGCCGGATCGACCACATCGGTGGCCAGATCGCCCAGATGCGTGGCGACAAGAGCGCGCTTCAGCGTCTCGCCGACCGGGCGGCCAGGTGGATCGTACCGTTCGCGCTGTTGGCTGCGGCCGTCGCGTTCGTGCTGTCGTGGGTGGCTGGCGGGCCGCTCGTGGACGCGGCCATGCGCGCGATTTCGGTGCTCGTCATCGCGTGCCCGTGCGCGGTTGCCGTGGCGGTCCCGCTGGGCTTTTTGACCGGCGCGGGTCGTGCGGCGCGGGACGGTGTCCTCTTCCGCTCCCCGGCCGCGCTGGAAACGCTCGGCCAATGCCGCACCCTCATGCTCGACAAGACCGGCACACTCACCAACGGCACCCCATCGGTGGTCGGGGTCGAGTGCGCGCCGGGCACCGAGGCGACGGTCCGCGCCCTTGCCGCCGCGGCAGAATCGGGGATCGACCACCCAATCGCGCGCGCTCTTGCCACCGACGCGACCCTGCCTGCTGGCCTCGTACGCACCCGTCGCGCCAGGGGCGTGGTCGCAACCGACGCCGAGGGCGGAACGATCCTGGTCGGCAGCGCCGCGTTCCTCCGCGAAGACGGCGTCAAGGTCCCACAGGTGCCGTGTGGCGAGGTGGGGACGATCGCGCCGGTTGACGTGGCCCACAACGGCGTCTGGCTCGGCCGCATCAGGTTCAGCGATGTGGTTCGCAAGGAGACCGTCCCCGCGGTCGCACAGCTGAGGGGCCAGGGAATCGCAGTGGCAGTGGTCAGCGGTGACCTTGAAGGACCCGTCGATGCCGTCGCCGCAGCACTCGACCTCGACCCGGGTGCCGTCCACGCGCGATGCACGCCGGAGGACAAGGCCGAGCTCGTGGTGAACGCCCGCGCGCACGGTCTCGTCGCGTTTGCCGGAGACGGTGTCAACGACACCATCGCGTTGGCGGCGGCCGACGTCGGCATTGCGGTTGATGGTGCAGCTCACGCGGCCAACGCCACCGCCGACGTGCTGGTCACCAAGGGCGGCGTTGCCGGCATCGGGCGAGCATTCTCACAGGCACGGCGCGCGCGATCGCGGATGGTGCAGAACCTTGCCTTTGCCGTCGCCTACAACGCACTGGCATTGCCGCTTGCGTTCTTCGGCATGGTGCCGCCCATCGCAGCGGCAGCGGCGATGGTGGCAAGCTCTGTCACGGTGATTGCCAACAGTCAGCGCCCCTAAAGCGCTCTCCCGACAACCGGAAACGGCCATCGGACGAGAAACCGCTCCAAAAACGCTGCGACGAGCCAAACAAAGCTGCTCTCGCTGTGGCGAAAGCCACGGGCATGTCTGCGCTGTGGGGTTCAGGTTCAGCCGTGTGCCGCTGGTTGCGCAAGCGGCTTTCACTCTGCGTTAATCGGTGAGGTTGGCCGCGCCACGAGCAGGCGGCATCCGCTGGAGTGACGCTGCCCAGGCAATCATGGCATCGGCCATGGTTGGTGTGGTGTACCAAGTCTGCGACGGCGGTCTGGAGTGCGGCGGGCCGATCATGGAATTCCATCGGGACGCGGGTCTTCAGGGTCTGGTGCCAGCGTTTGACCTTGCCCTCGTGTCCGTAGGCGGCTTAGCGCCACAGGCGTGGTTCAGGGGTCTTCGGTGAAGCGCACCGCCAGTTCCCGCGGGAAGACTGCCTGTATTTTTCAGAAGGTGGTTGCGCGGCTGCTGCGGTCGCATCGGCCAGGGAGCGGGAAGACAGGCTGACGCACCGGCGCGCATAGACGGTTCGTTTCCCGGGACACCCTCCTCACGAGGCGAGGCGGGTCTCTGCGATGCCGAGCCGCGTGAACAGCGCAGCCGCCTCGGCCTGTTCGGAGGCGGCGCGGTTCGTGTCGCCGCGCCGCTTGTAAAGCGCCCCCAAGCTCACGTGGCAATGGGCCTCAAGGGGCGCCATCCGCCGTTCTCGGCTCATGGCGACAGCCCGTTCAAGGTGCTGCGCCGCGCGCTCCCACGCGCCCTCTTCAGGTCGCGCGCAGATATCGCCGAGAAGATGCTCTGCATAGGCGAGGAAGCCGCCGTGGTGTGGCGAAGAGGGTATCGCCCGCTCGGCCAGTCGTTTGGCCGACTGCCAGTCGCCCACCGCCAGCGCAGCGCGGCTGAGCGCTGTGTACGCCCAGCAGATGTAGCCCACCACGCCGCGTTCGGTATGGGCCTTGAGAAGGGCCTCTCCCTCCGCGCGGATCGCCGAGACGTCCTCGCCGAGTTCGGCCCGCACCCAGGCGAGCGATGTCACCGACCAAGGCAAATGGAGAACGATGTTGGAGCGGCGGTCCACACTCACCCACCCCTCCGCGTAGTCGAGCGCGCCTTCCCAGTCGCCCTGCACCATCCGCAAAGTGGTGTTGGCAAAATGGGCAACACTCTTGGCGATGGGTCTTGGCGAGCGCGCAGCAAGGTCCATCGCTTCGCGGGCCGGCTCCCGAGCGTCCGCAAATCGGCCCATATAGGCCAGCGCCAGCACCAACCAGCAGCGGTCATAAATGGGCGAGGGCACGGGCAGGCCGATATACTCGTCCACCCAGTCCTGCGGCAGCGAGGCAAGGTTCGCCTCGGCAAGTTCCGCGACCGCCATATACTCGCCGCGCAAAAAGCGTGTGTTCTCAAGGTACGTGGTCGTCATGATCTTGAGGCCGAGGTCGTCGTGGGTCTCGGCGATCTCCAATGCCCGCGCCCCGAAGCCGATCGCCACATCCACCTCACCGACGAGGGAGTGACCGTTGCTGAGAATGCAGTTGACGACGCCATGACGTCCCTGATCGCCCAGCACGTCGGCAATCACGTCGGCCTCTTGAAGGATCCATAGTGCGTGCCGAACGTCGCCGAGCATGGCGTAGACCATGCGCATCTCAAGCCGCACGTCGACGGCCAGCGCCTGGGCTTCCTTGCCGTCCTGGAGCATGGAGAGCATGTCCAGGCTCTGCCGATAAAGCGCCTCGGCCTCGCGCAGTGCGGAGCGCTCGAAAGCCAGCTGACCGGCACGCCGCCAATGGTGGAAGGCTTCGGCCGGCATGTCGCCTTGGGTATAGTGGTGGGCGACCACTTCGGGCTGCGCCTGCGCGAAGTCATCAAATTGGGTGACGAGCGCGTTCGCAATCTGCGCATGCAATGCCCGCCGGCGGCTGTGCAACATGGTTGAGTAGGCCGCATCCTGTACAAGCGCGTGCTTGAAGGCGAAGTGCGCCAAAGGAATGGCACCGCGGCGGGTCAGAAGGCCAGACTCCACCAGCTTGTCCAGTGCCTGCCGCAGGTCCGCTTCCGCCTCGCCTGAGAGCACCGCCAGCATGTCATAGGAGAACTCACGGCCAATCGCCGCGCCCAACTGAGCGACGGCCCGCGCGTCCGAAATGCGGTCGAGCCGGGCAACCAGCGTCGCCCGCAGCGTGCTGGGGATCGCGAGCGGCGGGAGTTCCCCATCAAGCTCGAACGCGTTCGAGGTTTCGCGCAGCGCACCGCTGTCCAGGAGCGCGTTGGTGATCTCTTCGATGAACAGGGGGATGCCGTCGGCGCGGGCGTTGATCTGCTCGCACACGTTGGCAGGCATTGCCTTTCCGCGCGCAACCTCGCCGATCAGCCGCCGCGCATCCTGGCGGCGAAGACGGTTGAGGTTGAGCGTGGTGAGATGGGGCTCGCCAAGCCATGGCGGCTGGAACGGCGGCCGCGCGGTGACGACCAGAAGGATCGGCGCATCGACCGTGTGTTCGGCGAGACGGTCGAGGAGGTCGAGCGAGGTCGGGTCCATCCAGTGGGCGTCTTCGAACACCATGACCGCAGGCGTCGTCTCGGCAATCTGAGCGGCCTGCGCCAGCAAACACGCCAGCGTCATTTCGCGCTTCTGGTGTCCGTCGATGGCCAGCGGGGCGAAGCGTCCCTGCGCGGGGATCGACAGGAGCTCGGCAATGACGGCAACGTCGGTGTCGGCGGCTTTGGTGTGGCTGCCCAGCAATTCCAGAAGCTTTGCGATTTTGACGTCCGGCGAATCCGATCGGCCGAAACTTGCGGCGAATTCAAGCTGCGCGATGAAAGGCTGCAAGGCGCTGCGGGTGTGGTGAGGCGAGCCGTAGAAGCGCAGGCGCGCGTGCTCTTCAGGCTCAAGCGTTGCCATCAGGCCCTCGATGAGGCGCGACTTGCCGATGCCGCCCTCTCCTGAGAGGAGGACCATCTGCCCGTCGCCCTCCTTGGCCGAGCGCCAGCGCCGCAACAACGTCTCTGCCTCTTCCTCGCGGCCGATCAGCCGCGCGAACTGGCGTTTTTGGCGGGCTTCGAAGCGGCTGATCGCTGTCGTCTCGCCAAGGACGACGAACGCCTCCACAGGCTCTTCAATTCCCTTCAGATCGAGCGTGCCAAGGGGTCGGTAATTGAACATGCGGCCGACGTGGCGTTGTGTGTCACGCGCGATGACCACCTCGCCGGGAGGGGCCACATCCTGCAGGCGCGCGGCAAGGTTCGGCGTCGTCCCGATGGCGAGCCGCTCGTGGCTGTCACCGAAGCCGATCTGTTCACCCACCACGACAATGCCCGTGGCGATGCCGACGCGCGCGGCGACCATTGGCGCGTTCTTCGGCTTCAGCGCATTGATGGAGGCAATCACGTTGAGCCCGGCGCGGATCGCTCGTTCCGCATCGTGCTCGCTTGCCAAAGGGTAGCCGAAATAGGCCAGGATGCCGTCGCCTAAGAATTGGGCGACGGTCCCGCCATTGGAGGTGATGGCGTCGGCCGCTGCTTTTCGGCACAGCGCAATGACCTCGCGCATGTCCTCCGGATCGAGCGTCTCGGCAAGGTGTGTCGATCCGACCAAGTCGCAGAAGATGACGGTGAGGAGCCGCCGTTCCGTCTGGACGGCAGCCTCCATCTTTTCGTTTGTGTCGGCAGCGTCCGTTCCCGGGCTTTGACCGTCAGGCTCTGCCGCGACCGTTCGCCGCGCAGCGGCAGCAAGGAACCGTTTGCGGTCGCCGAGGCTGAGACCGAGTTCCTTCAGATCGTCCGAGTTAAGATCGCCCACAACGTCGAGATCGATGTGGTTGTCTCGAAGGATATCGAGGTATTTCTCCAGGTCGCACTGGCACAGCCACTCTTCGAGGGTCCGCGCAGCCCCGGTCACGCAGCGCACCTTTCAGCGCATGGCGGCACCAACGCGGGGCGAGCAAAAAGATCTCCTGCGTGCGGCGGACGGGCCGGACCATGCTTGACGAACAAACATCCACCGAAAATAAGCGTCTCTCCTGGTCTTTCGGCCGCTCGAGGAAAAGCGCCGCGGACACTTCACCAGAGCGTTATCGACTTTGTTCCGCTGCGACGAACGCGTGCTGAAAAGTGCTTTGAACGAGAAAGTGTCTGGCGAACCGTACCTTAATCTACCTTTGAATAGAGCAATCCGATCGTTAAAGTATGTCAACCCTTGGAAGTGGTTGCGGCGGGGAGGGGAGTATGGTGTGTCCGTAGGCCCGGTCCGAGGGTTGTGAGTGTGTCGAGCGCAATGGCAGAGCGGCGGTGAAGATGCGCATGAGGACCGTGCGAACAGCCGCTACGACAGACGCCAATCCCAATCCCAATCCCACCTGGTTGCAGATCCCTCTCACCATTGGGTTGGGGCTCGTCATCGGCCTCAGCCCGGCGGTGATCTCGGTCTCCATGGCGGCGATCATCTTCTCTGGCGACCTGAAGCCATTTGCGGATCTCGCGGCCACCATGACGCTTCTTGCCACCGCGGCGACGGCGGGGATCGGCGCTTTCACATTGAGCTATCGCGGCACCGTCGTCGCCGCGCAGGATGTTACCGCGGTGACGCTGGCGGTCGCGACGGCCGCGATTGCGGCGGCCCTCGTCGGCACGTCCGCCGAAACCACATTCGCGACGGTCATCTCCACCGTCCTCATTGCGAGCGCCATCACGGGGCTCTTCCTTCTGGCGCTCGGCTGGTTTCGGCTCGGCAGCCTTGCGCGCTACATTCCCTATCCCGTGATCGGCGGTTTCCTGAGCGCGACGGGCTTTCTCCTCATCTTTGCCTGTCTTGCCATGTCGACCGGAGAGCGCGTGACGTTCTTCACCGTGCCGAGCGTGCTGTCCGAGAGCCCGGCGATTTTATGGGCGCCCTCTCTCCTCCTGGCGATCGCCTTTTTCCTTGTGCAGCAGCTCTTTTCCCATCCCGCAGCGATATCCGCCGCTCTGGGGCTGGCCTTCCTGGCCTTCTACGGGACGCTTCTTGTGACAGGCACGTCGCTTGAGGAGGCGCGCGCGCTCGGACTGCTCCTGGCCTCTCCGGAGACGGACGCAGCGCCAGACATTGCCGACCTTGCCGCACCGCTCTTCCTCCTGAAGGCGGACTATGGTGCGATCTTGGCACAGGCTCCCACCCTATTGACGGTCGCCGGCCTTGCCGCGGTGGGCATGATGCTGAGCGCGTCCGGCCTGGAGCACACCACGCGGCGCGAATATGATCTGAACCGCGAGTTCATCGGGACCGGACTTGCCAATTTCGGCTCCGCGCTGTTTGGCGGGCCGCCCTGCTATCACTATACGGGCACGACGACGCTCGCATACGCTTTGCATGTGCGGTCGCGTGCGGCGGGCGGTTTCACGGCTCTCGTGTGCGTGCTGCTGGTCGTTGCGGGCGGTTCCATCGTCGGCAACCTGCCCCTTTGCGTCCTTGCCGGGTTGAGCGGCTTCGTCGGCCTGACCCTTCTTCACGACTGGCTCGTCGCACGGCGTCGTTCGTTGCCGCTCCTCGACTACGCCGTCATGCTTCTCATCGTCGCGGTGATGGTCGGTGTTGGCTTCGTCGAGGGGGTGGTGACGGGTTTGCTCCTGTGCGTTCTCGTGTTTTGCGTGTTGTCGGCGCGCCAAGATGTGGTCCTGAAGCGCTTCACCAGCGCCACACGCCAAAGCATGGTCGATCGCCAGCCTTACGAACGCGAGGCCCTTGCCGCCCAGGGCCACTGCAACGCCATCTTCGAGCTGAACGGCCACCTCTTCTTCGGCACCGCAAACCGCCTCTACAATGAGATTGTGCGTGCGCTCGACAACGAGAAGACCGAGACCGTCGTGCTCGACTTCCGCCGTGTCCAAAGCGTCGATTCCTCCGCCGGCTACAGCTTGCAGAAGCTTGCCAACACGTGTGCCCTTCGCGGCACCGCTTTCGTCGTGACCGATGTTCGCAGCGAACTGCGCGCTGCGCTCAGTCTTGACGCGGCCATCGCCGCGGGCGCCGTCGAAATCTTGGACACCGTGGAAGATGGCATGACGTGGGCCGAAGATCGCCTGCTTGCCAGGCTCGATCATGCAGATCGCGACGACCCTAAGATCCCGCCCTTCATCGACTTGTTGCGGAGCGCTGCGGAACGCTTCGCGACCCGTCGCACCCTGGTCTCGGGGGAGGCCCTCGTGCGCGCGGGCGAGGCGTCGGACGGCTACTTCGTGGTGGAGGACGGCCAGCTCTCGGTCACCATTCCGTCCCTTCACGGAGAGGCTTTCCGCATCCGCACCGTCGGCCCTGGCGCATTGATTGGCGAGGTCGGCCACTACACCAAGAGCCCGCGCACGGCGACCGTGGAAGCGCTCGGGGCGTGCACGATCCTCTACATGGGCGGCGACGCGCTCCACCGGATGGAAGAGGAAGCACCGCACCTTGCCCTGTCGCTCCACAAGGAAGCGGCGCGCTATCTCGCGACCCGACTGACGGAAAACACGCTGCTCATCGAACGCACGCGCTAGAGCAATTCCAGGATGACTGTACACAGTCAGGTCGGAACGGCTCTAGAACGACTGCCACATCCAGACCCCTGAGACCAACCTTCATGGCTTGCGCATCTAGACGCGCCGGCCGATCGCCAGGGCGGCGATGTGCTTCGGTCCGATCTGTTTGCTCACAAACTGCCAGCGCGCGCCGGGAACGGCCTCCGCGTCAAACACCAGCCGGGCTGGGTCCAGTGCCATGACGAAACGGTCGAGGGCCAGACTCATGCCCTTGCCCGTTGCCTTCATGTAGGCCTCCTTCAGCGTCCAAAGGCTGTAGAACGTCCTGTCCCAAGCCGCCTCGGGAACATGCAGCAGCGCGGCGCGTTCTTGCGGCGCAAAGTAGTGGTGCGCCACCGACCGCGGCGCGGGCCGGCCGGTACATTCAATGTCCACCCCAATGTCCGCATCCACCCCCAGAGCGACGATGGCACACCCTCGCGTGTGGCTGAGGTTGAACGCCAGCCGAGGCTCGCCCGGTTCAAGAACGAGAGCGGGCTTGCCGAACGGGCCATCGTTGAATTGCAGGGACTGCGGTGGCCGACCTGTCCGCTCGCTCAAGAGCCCCCGTGTGAGGGCATGGGCGGTGATGAAGTCTCGCCGGTCTTCGGCGTGATGGAAATTTGCCGCGCGTGCCTGCTCCTTGGCACTGAGCATGCCGTGCAGGCTTTGAAGCGCCGGCTCCTTTAGCGATTCGCTGGCAATCCACCGGAGCGTCACGCGATCGGCCACGGCTAAGTTCCTCTGCACAGGTTCAAAGTATGGCCACAGCCGGCCGACCCCACAATTGCCCCCGCAAACTTTGCAAAGCGGCCATCACCTGGCGCCAGTCAGGGCGCAAGGCAGCTTCGGCAGGGCGGCGATGACGCAAGACGCCGATGGTGAGCGGCCGAGCGCAATCACGAGGCCAGCGCGTTTTGCTTGTAGCGTCGGAAGGCGTTGGCTGCATGCCTGCGCCATTGAACTTCTGGCACTGTCGTTGAGGGCTCGGCGAAAGAACCGCGCCGAATCGCCGATCGAAGGGGGAGAGCGACCTGCCAGGCGTCCGCCGCCATCTGCCGCGTTGCCTTGCCGGCTTCTTTTGCCCCAATGGCGCTGGTGTCCACCCCTAATTCAGTTGAGAATCTGGCGAAACGCTGGCAGAGTGGCGTCAATCTTTGAAAAAGGGATACCCGGATGACCGCGGCTCAGATGGATGAAGATGCGCACGCCAGCCAATCGGCGATGCCCACCGACCCCGCGAAGGACGACAGTGATCGGCCCGAGCGTGCTAGAAAGGTCATCAATCGTCATGCGGCGTACGGGGCTGCCGGCGGGTTGATCCCCATCCCCATCGTGGACATCGCCGCTGCGAGCACCATCCAGATGCGGATGATTTCCCAACTTGCCGATGTCTACGACATTCGCTTCTCCGAGCAACTGGTGAAGAGCACTGTGGCCTCGCTCGTCACGTCCGTGGTGCCGCAGGCCGGTGTTGGCTACACGACACTCAGCGCCGTGCGTGTGGTGCCCGTCATCGGGACAGCGCTCAGCATGGCAACGTTCCCGGCGCTCTACGGCGCACTCACCTATGCCCTTGGCCGCACGTTCGCCTGGCACTTCGCCAATGGCGGCACGCTCGAAGATCTGAAGGTGAGTGATTTGAAGGATCACTTCAAATCGGAATTTCGCAGTGCAAGCAAAGACAAGGACAAAGCCTCAGCCGATCCGCTCACGACGGACGCCACCGCGACCGCAACAAGCTAGCACGCTACACGCGACGTCTGTCCGCAGCTTGCCCGCTGCGGCAGCGGGCGCGTCTATCAGGGGCCGGTCCACCCGGCCCTCAGGCGGTCTGGCTCGCGCCACACCGACCGTTCGCATGCGCCATCAAGTAGAAATCAAGGGTCCATGAGCGACGCAAACGCACAAAAGACGTGGGATATCGCCATCGCTGGCTGCGGGATTGCGAGCACCATACTGGGCACCATCCTCGCCAAGCACGGGCTTAGCGTCATCCTGGTGGAAAAGGGCGAGCACCCTCAATTCGCCATCGGCGAATCGACCATCCCCCAGACATCGCTGATGCTGAAGTCGCTGTCGCTTCGCCATGGCATCCCCGAGCTCGACGCGCTCACCTCGTTCGAGACCGTGAGCCGCACTGTCGCCCGCACCTGCGGCCAGAAAAGCAATTTCGGCTTCGTGTTTCAGCGGCCCCATGCCAACCACGACCCCGACGAATGTCACCAGCTTGGCGTTGCCAGGACGAACTTTCGCGAGTCCCACCTCTACCGACAAGATGTGGACGCCTACCTCCTGCAAACCGCCATTCGCTACGGCTGCAAGGTCCACCAAAAGACCGGCATCAGCGACATCGTCTTCGGCGAGGACGACGTCACCATCACCACCGACCGGGGCTTTTCGGTAAAGGCGCGCTGCTTCGTGGACGGCAGCGGCTACGTCTCACTGCTGGCCCGCAAGCTCGGCATCAGGGACGCAGAGCCAAGACTTGCCACCCACACGCGCACCCTATTCACGCACATGATCGACGTGCGCCCCTACGACGAGGCCGTGCCCGAGGGGACTGCGCCGCCCAAGCTGACCCCGTGGCACCACGGCACGCTCCACCACATCTTCCGCGAAGGTTGGATGTGGGTGATCCCGTTCAACAACCATGAGGATCACATCAACGGCGTTGTGAGCGTCGGACTCCAGCTGGACCCGCGTGTGCGCCCAAAGCCCGTGGACATGGACCCCTTCGACGAGTTCCAATCCATCATCGCCGACTATCCGAGCATTGTCTCTCAATTCAGGGATGCAAAGCCGATCCGCGAGTGGATCTCCTCAGGCCGCCTGCAATACACCTCCAGCACAAATGTGGGCGATCGCTGGTGCCTTCTGTCCCACTCGTCCGATTTCATCGATCCGCTGTTTTCCCGCGGGCTCAGCAATTCCATGGAAATCATCAACCTTGCGGCGCAGCTTCTCTTGGATGGTGCGCGCAAGGGCGATTTTTCGGAAAAGCAGCTTGCCCCGCTGCGCACCCTCCAGCGTGAAACCGCCACCTGGAACGACCGCCTTGTGCATGGCGCGTACACCTCGTTCAGGGACTTTGAGCTGTGGAATGCGTGGTTCCGCTTCTGGGGTCTCAGCCAGACCTATGGCGTCTTGCGCTTGGCCCGCGCCTTTACCGACTTTGAGCGCACGGGCGATGTCGCCGCGTTCGAGCACCTGGACAACTCCGTGCTGCCGGGGGCGCTAACGCCCGATCATCCGCAGATCGCAGAGTTGATGCTGGAGGCGTATGGCGCCATTGAGGACGTGGAGGCGGACCGCATCAACCCTGCAGAGGCCGCGGCGAGGATCTTCGCCGTCTACGACAAGGTCGAAAACCTGCCGCCAAACTTTGCCTACACGGATCCCTCGGTCCACTTCGGTCGGCAGGGGCTGACGGCGCAGCTGGAGATGGATCATTGGCTGGTCGAGCGGCTGAGAGCCGCTTGACCTTGCCGGCAAAGAGGCGCGCGGTGCGCCTGCCAGGGGGTTGGCGGTGAAGATGCTTCGCCTCCTGTTGACGGCGTCAGGTGACGAGCGCAACCGCATCGTCCTTGCGACAATCATGGCGGGTGTGGCCATGGGCGCCGTGCTTGCCGTGGTCAACACCGTCACCGAATACGACAAGGATGCCAGCGCGCAGGTGACGCTGGTGGGCGTTTTCGTGCTGAGCTGCGCGACGTTTCTCTTCACAAAGAGCTATGCGCTGAACGCCACGGCCCGCGTGGTGGAAGGCCTGCTCGACCGCACCCGCACGCGCTTTGCCGACAAAATCCGCCGCGCCAACATGCGCCAGTTCGAGGGCCTTCAGCGCCGCGTCGCGACCACGCTGCCGCGCGATACGCAAACCCTGTCGGAGGCCGGCACCATCATCGTCCACGGCTTCTCGTCGGGGGTGATGTTGTGCTTTTCGGCCTTTTATGTGGCGACGCTTTCGCTGTTGGCCTTTGCCATCACCATCACCCTGTTCGGCTGCGCGGTCTATTTCTACAAGCGCAGTCAGGAGCAAAGCGCCGACATCTTGCGCCGCGCCACCCAGGCGGACACCGATTTCTACAACGCATTCAGCAACCTTCTGAACGGTTTCAAAGAGGTCAAGCTCAGCACGTCGCGCGCGAGCGACCTTCAAGACAATTACATCACCACCTTGTCGGCCGAGACCAGCGTCCAGCGCGTCGCTTCGGCGAAGCGTTTCAATGCTGGCGCCAACGTCACCAACTTCTTCTTCTACCTGTTAATGGGCGTGCTCGTGTTCGGCCTGCCGCAGAACGAGGATTCGGCCGAGGTCGCGGCCAAGGTGATCAACGTCGTAATCTTCGTCGGCTCGGCGATCGAGATCGTCCTGCGCGCGCTGCCGATGCTGGCGCGGGCCAACTTTGCCATCGAGAACCTTGAAAAGCTGGAGGCCGAGCTTGACGCTGCCGACGAGGAGGCCGGACCCGACCGTGCACCTGAGGGACCTGTGGTCAACGAAGGCATCTCGTGCCAGATGATCAGCTACAGCTACTATGATGCCGACGGGCAGGCGCTGTTCAGCGTCGGGCCTCTGGACCTTGAGATCCGCGCTGGCGAGGTCCTGTTTATCGTGGGGGGAAATGGCAGCGGCAAGTCCACGCTCCTGCGCCTCATCACGCGCCTTTACGAGCCGCAGTCCGGCGTCATGATGTGGGACGGGCGGCGGGTGGACCAGTCCAACCTGACAGACTACCGCAACCTGTTCTCGGCAATCTTCTCCGATTTCCACCTGTTCGACCGGCTCTACGGACTGAACGCCATCGATCCGGACGTGGTACAGAGCCTGCTGGAGCGGATGCAGCTTCAGCACAAGACGCGCTATCAGGAGGGCAGGTTCAGCGAACTCAACCTATCCACCGGCCAGCGCAAGCGCCTGGCGCTGTTGACGACACTCCTTGAAGACAAGAAGATTTCGATCTTCGACGAGTGGGCCGCCGATCAGGATCCGGAGTTCCGCAAATACTTCTACGAGGTTCTGGTGCCGGAGTGGCGGTCGCAGGGCAAGACTCTGATCATCGTCAGCCACGATGATCGATATTTTCACGTGGCCGACCGTGTGGTTGCCATGGAGGACGGCCAGATCATGCAGCGCGTCCAACCGGCATGAGCATCACCCAATCCACCCCGCCGCCACGTCGGCGCAGGCGCTGGCTCGATGGGATCATCATTGCCTTTCTCGCCGTCGGTATCGCGCTGATCTTCTTTTGGCAGACCCTTTTTGTGGTGGTGCCACCGGGGTCGGCGGGGGTGTTGTATCGCGTCTTCAGCGGCGGCACGGACCTGAACGTCGTCTTGCGCGAGGGGATCGTCTACAAGTGGCCCTGGAACTCGGTGTATCTCTACGAGACGCGCACCCAGGAGAGCGATGTCCATGTTATCGCTCAGTCGACGGATGGCCTCATTATCGAGCTTGACATTAGCATCTTGTACCATCCCAACGAGGATGAGTTGCCTCAGCTGCACGTGGCGCTTGGCCCGGACTACTACGAGCGGAAAATCAGGCCGATCGTGATGCAGGCAACGCGCCAGGTGATCGGCGAGACCGACCCGCATGAACTCTATTCACAGGAGACGACGTCGATCTCCCTGAAGATCCTGGATCTGGCACGCGATGAAATCGTGCCCAATAACATTGAGCTGGTGGACGTCATCATCCGCCGCCTGTTGCTCCCGCCCACGGTGAACGATGCAATTGCGCGCAAGCTGGTGGAGGAGCAAGCGGTCCAGACCCACAAGTTCCGCCTGGAGCTTGAACAGATCGAGGCGGAGCGCAAGCGCATCGAAGCCATCGGCATACAGCAGTTCTACGCCGTTGTGGGCGAAGCGCTGACGCCTGCACTCCTCACCTGGCGCGGGATCGAGGCCACCATTCAGGTGGCGCGGTCCAACAACAGCAAAGTCGTCATTGTCGGCGGCGGCCAGGATCAGATGCCGCTGATTTTGGGAAGCGACATCTCGAAGTTGCCAGAAAAGCCTGCCCCCACGACCTCTTCCACGGATGGCGACATACCTGGGCCGGCCGACTTTGACTCTTTGCCACCCCTGTTCCCGGACCCGCGGGACCCGAACGTCATCTCGCCCAGCGATCCGTCCACCGGCACCACATCGATGGCGCCAACGACCTCAGACACCCCTTCGGCCGACACGGCCACCACGACCACGCCGGCCGAGCCGGCAGCGGCAAGCGCGGCCGATCAGCCGACCTCAACACGGCAGCAGAGCCAATGAGGTCCGCCATTCACTTTGTGCAGACCTTGCGGCCGCATATGAACGCAGGCCCGAAAGGAGACACGTCGATGGATTGTCCTTTGGCGCACTTGGACGGCGAAGCTGCGGGCGGGTTCGTGCCCGCTTGTAACGGTTAGGGCCGGCGCAATGGGGATCTTGGGCATCGTCCCGGTGCTGATCTACATCGGCCTTTGCTTGCTGGTGGGGTTTCGCGGCATGGACACGCGCATCGGCTACTGGGGTGTGGCGCTGCTCAGCTTCGTTCTGACTCCGCTGGTGGTGTTCTTCGCCATGGTGCTTCTGGATCGCACGCCCCGCCAAAGGGGCTAACCGTCCTGGAGACTTTGGTGCGGCGTTGGCATCGACCGGGCGATCCCATTTGGCCGCAAAGCACCCTGATCTATCGATGCACAGCCCCGGAGGAGGGGTGTCATGCAACTCCTTCATGACGTTGTTGAACACCACGCAAGAGAACGCCCCACAGAGGCCGCCGTCGTCAGCGAGCGCGGAACGCTAAGCTACCGCGCATTGGCAGAGGCGACGAGGGTCCTTGCCGCGCGCTTGGTCGAGGCGGGGGTGAAGCCGGGCGATATCGTTGCGATCTCCACCGACGATGCAGGCGACGCGGTGGTCGCCATTCTTGCGATTTTGACGTGCGGTGCTGCGTTCCTCCCGCTCGATCCCGCCTATCCGACGGACCGTCTTGCGCTGCTCCTTGCCGACGCCAATCCCCGGCTCACCCTGGCCTCACCCGACGCACTGCGCCGCCTGCCACCCCATGAGGGCGCAACGCTTACCTTGTGCGCGGCTGCGACCGGCCCCGAAGGTGCTCTGCCGACAGGCTCTGATCCACCTTTGGGCCACAGCGCCAAAACGTCTGATGCCAGGACGATCTCGCGTCGTTCGGCTGACCCCGTTGGGCCGCAAAGTGCCCCGGCCTATGTCATCTACACGTCGGGTTCGTCAGGCCGTCCCAAAGGCGTCCAGGTCTCTCATAGGGGCATTGAGAACCTGGCGCGTGCGCAGGCCGCAGAGTTTGCCGTTTCGGCCGAAAGCCAGATCCTCCAATTCGCATCGATCAGCTTCGATGCGGCCGTGGCCGAAATCGCCGTCAGTCTCTTTGCGGGTGCAACGCTCCATGTGGCGCCCCGTGACGCGCGCGTGCCTGTGGAGCCGCTGGCACGTCTTCTGGCCGTTCGCGCAATCACCCACGTGACCTTGCCGCCGTCCGTGGCCGCTGCCATGCCGAGTGAGGCGTTGCCGCACGGGATGACGATCATCCTTGCCGGCGAGCCTGCAGGGGCCGCCCTGGTCGCGCGGCTTTGCAGGAACCACACGGTGTTCAACGCCTATGGGCCCACCGAGGCAACGGTGTGCGCCACCATCGGGCGCTGTGTTGGCGACGGCACGCCCCCCAGCATCGGCGCGCCCATGGCAGGCACGCGGATCGAAATCGTCGATGCCGATGGTGCCCCATTACCTGTCGGCACGGCGGGCGAAATCATCATTGGCGGGCTGGGCGTTGCCGACGGCTACCTCAACCGGCCGGAGCTGACGGCCGAACGCTTCGTGATGCGCGAGGGTGAACGGTTTTATCGCACAGGCGATCGCGGGCGCTGGCGGCCCGATGGCGCCATCGACTTCCTGGGCCGGCTGGATCAACAGCTCAAGGTGCGTGGCTATCGCATCGAGCCTGGCGAGGTGGAGGCAGTGCTTGCCGCCCACCCGATCGTTGCAGCGGCAGCCGTTGCTGTTGCCGGGGAGGGGGCAGGCGCGCGCCTTGTGGCTTACTGTGTCGGCCAGGACGGGGACCGCGTGGACATCGGTGTTCTCGACGAACATCTGCGCGCGCATCTGCCAGACTATATGTGCCCTCAGGTGATCGTTCCCCTCGATGCGCTGCCGTTGTCGCCCCACGGGAAAGTCGATCGGGCGCGTCTTCCAGCGCCCGAACCGGTGGAGGCGGCCGACGGCTCGCGCATCGGCCCCCGTGACGAGGTGGAGATCGCCCTTGCGGCGGCCTTCCATGATGTCCTGGGCGCAGCGCCCTCAAGCGTGCGCAGCGACTTCTTTCGCATGGGGGGAACCTCGCTGATGGCAGCGCTCGTCGCCTCGCGCATCGAGCGGGACCTTGGCCAACAGCTGCCTTTGGATGCGTTCGCCGCCGGCGCCACGATCGAGCGCCTGGCCGTAGCAATCCGCGCCGCGCGCGGGGGGGATGCAGAAGCGTTTTCGCCCCTCACCGCGCTGTCGCCGGAGGGGACTGAGGCACCGCTCTTCCTCATCCATCCGGCGGGCGGGACCGTCCTTGCCTATGTGGACCTTGCGCGCGCCCTTGGCGGCTCATGCCCGGTCTACGGCTTTCAAGCGGTGGGCCTTGCCGCCGACGGCACCGCGCACGAGCGCATCGAAGACATGGCGCGCGCCTATATCGCCGCCGCGAAGGAGGCATTGGCGCCGCGCGTGTGGCGCCTTGCGGGATGGTCGTTCGGCGCTTCGGTCGCCTTTGAGATGGCGGGGATGCTGAAGGCGATGGGAGAGACCGTGGACCCGCCCATCTTCATCGACGCGCCTGTGCGCCACCAGATGGATGCGGTGGAGGATGTGGACATCATCGGCCGGCTCATCCGGCTCTATAGCGAGGTCTGGTCCTTGGACGGCAGCGCGGCCGACGTGGGCCCCAATGGTGATGAGGCAGGGATTGAGACCCTCGTCGCGCGGGCCGTTGAGATCGGCGTTTTTCCACCCGACTTCCAACCAGCGCAGGCCAAGCGGTTGGCGGCGGTGGTGGCAGGGTGCTTCAGGGCCGGCGCTGCGTTCCAGCCGGGTCGCCTGACTGACAACGCCGTCCTGATTCGCGCCGCCGACAATCCCGTCAAGGTTGCCGACGAACGCCTTGGCTGGGCAGACCTCGTCAGCGGCGTTGTGGACCTGGTCTATGTGGCCGGTACGCACACCTCAATCCTGCGTCCCCCTCACGTGGACGCTTTGGCCCGAGCAATGCTGGCGGTGCATGACCCTGCCAGGACCGGAGCGCATGATAGTCTTTCCTGAGGGTTCTGCCGCATCGTCTATCGTGGCTTCTATGCGGCAAAAGCTAGATTAAAGTTTTGCAAAGGAGGGGGCAAGGTGTGCACCGGGCGAAAGATTTGGTCTAAGCTGCCGCCGTTGCACTGGCCCTCTCAAGCCAGGGCGACCATGGAAGCGCGTTGTGTCGCCCGTACGCTGCCGTTGCCCGCCTAATGCCGAATCGGAGGCTTCTCGAACGTGGATGCCAATGCGTTTGATGCTTACATCGCCCGCTGGGAGAAGAAGGCAATGGTGCGCTCCACGCCGCGCCGAGTGCTTCCCGAAGTGCGCGGCGACAGCCATCACTATCCGCTCTTTCGCCAGCCACTGTGCCTCCATCCGGCCGTCACCGCGCGCGGGGACGCTGTGGTCGCTGGGATCTTGCTCCAGTCGTGCTACAAGTACATGGAAGACATCGCGCTCACCGAGACCGAGGTGGTGTGCCGAATTACGACGCGAATCGCCAACGGGCGCTCGCCCTATGAGTTTTCGCGGCAAATGCGGCAAGTCGCGTTGACGGTGGTGACGGACGAAAACTATCACGCCTACGTGGCGCGCGACTTTATGGATCAGCTCTCACAGTTGAGGGCGGCCCCACCGATAGCCCATCCCAAGGAGACGGAGCTTTCCGTGGCGCTGGCCGAAACACTGGCGCGCCTTCCATATGAGCTGCGGGAGGACTTCGAGTTCATCGCCGTCGCCATTGCAGAGAATACGCTGACGCGGGAGATCATCGACCTGCGTTCCGACCAGAAACTTGATGATGCCTTTCGTCTGTCGCTTGCCGATCATCTGGGGGATGAGGCGCAGCACTCAGGTTTCTTCCAGACGTTCCTGGCCGAATTCTGGCGACAGCTGAACCCTGAGCGGCGCGCCATTCTGGGCCGTGCGCTGCCGGCATTTCTGTCGCGCTATCTGGGCGTCGGTATCGAACAGCAGTTCGACCTTGCCGTCCTGCGATCGTTCGACTTTTCCGAGGAGGAGGCGGCCGAGATTGTCGAGGACTGCCATGACGGTTATGCGCTCGGGCCAGGTCACCCGATGCTCGGCAACATCCTTCGCCTCCTCCAAGCCGCCGGCGTGATGTCCGATCCTCCCACACGGGAGGCGTTCCGCCTTGCAGGACTGATGGTGGAGGACAGGCATGGCTGACCTTCTGGAACCAACCGCACGCGCTCCAAGCGTCCACAAGGCGAAAGATGCGCCCGGCCGAACGTTGATCGGCCTTGTTCAGAGTGCGATCGCCCAGCACCCCGATCGCGAAGCCATCGCCGACGGCGAGCGGCGCATCACCTACCGCGAGCTGGACGCCATGTCGGACCGCGTGGCCTGGGCCGTCGCCGACCGGTTGGGCAGTGCGCGGCGCGAGCCAATCGTCGCTCTTTCGGTTCGGCCCGGATATGGCACCGTCGTAGCGATCCTTGGCATCATGAAGGCGGGCGCTGCCTATGTGCCCATCGACACCGAACTGCCCGACCAGCGCCTGTCGTTCATCCTGGACGACTGCGATGCAGCGCTTCTCATCGACGATGGCAGCAGGCAAGGGGCCCACCAGGTCGAGCGTCTGACCCTTGACGATGCGCTCGCCTTTGAGACGCCGCGCCCCCTATCACCGCCCGACCCTGCCGACATGGCCTACGTGATCTATACGTCCGGATCCACCGGTGCGCCCAAGGGCGTTGTGGTGGAGCATCACAACGCGGTCTATTTCGTCGAGGGCAGCAACCAGAAGGCGGGCCTGACCGCACAGGATCGCAGCTTGCTGTTCGCCTCCATCAGCTTTGACGCGGCCATCTGGGACGTCTTCGCGATTTTGTCGTGCGGCGGCCTGCTGGTGGTCGTGAACCAAGCATTGCGCCGCGACCCTGCCGCAGTCATTGAGCTCATGGCGCGCGAGAGGGTGACGTGTGCGTGCCTCCCGCCGGCGCTGTTGCCCAAGCTGCCCGATCATCCGCTGCCCCACCTTCGCTTCCTCCTGGCGGGTGGGGAAACCTGCACGCCACAGGCTGTCGCGCGCTGGTCCAAAGACCGGGTCATGGCCAACGGCTACGGTCCCACCGAAGCCAGTGTCTGCGCGGCCTGGGGCGAGCTGTCGCCGGACGTGCCACCGTCGTTCATCGGCAAAGCCATGCCTGGTGCGAAGCTCTACGTTCTGGATGAAAATGGCGAGCCCGCTGCCGCCGGGACCGATGGCGAACTTTATATCGGCGGTGCTGGTGTGGCGCGCGGCTATCTGCGGCGACCGGAGCTGACGGCGGAGCGGTTTTTGACCGATCCCCGGTTTGGCGGCGACAGGGTCTTTCGCACCGGCGACCGGGTCCGTCTACAGGCCGACGGGACGCTCTTGTTTCTGGGCCGGCTCGACAGCCAGGTGAAGATTTCCGGCCACAGGGTGGAGCCGGACGAGGTGGCAAGGTCGCTGGAACGGATCGACGGGGTGGCCGAAGCCTGTGTCGTCTCACGGGGCGAAGGAAGCGCTCGCACCATGGTCGCCTTTTACGTGCCCACGGCTGAGCCGTTGCCGCCGCACGACCTCATCGAAGCGTTGATGGCGTGGGTGCCGCAGGTGATGCTGCCGGCCACATACACGCCCTTGCCCGAAATCCCCCTCACGGTCAGCGGCAAGTATGACCGCATGGCGCTCGTCGCCCTTGCCGAGGCGGCAGCATCTGGGGGGCAAGACGGCGACCTGACGCCCACGGAAGCCGAGATCGCAGAGATCTGGTGCGTCCTTCTCAACGTGCCGGCAGTGGCCCCCACCGACAGCTTCCAGGCGCTCGGCGGCGATTCGATGCGGTTGGCGGAACTGATCGTCATCCTCAACGAACGCTACGGGACGACGCTGATGCCCGCGCGCATGCGAAAGCTCCCTGATCTTGCCGCTTTGGCAGCCTTCGTCGACACCCGTCGCAAGGATCGGCGGACGTCGTGAGCGCCAAGGATTTCGGCGCCGCGTTCGAGATCGAGGATTTCGTCGAAGACCTTCACGATGCCGGGTTCGTGGTGTCGGCGCGTGAGGATGGTCTGCCGGAGGTGCGTGGACCGAGCGAACTGGACGCTGCACGGGCGCAGTTTCTGAACGACAACGGCTCTGAGATCGCCCGGTATCTTGCGTGCGAGAGGGCGAGGGCGCGCTTTGCCAAACCCATTGAGGCGAGAGGACCCCAAGAGCTCGTTCCGCTGACGGCCCAACAACACGCCATGTGGTTGTCGCTGTCGCTGGCGGGCGGAACCGCGCCCACCTACCACACGCCCACAGTGCTGCGCCTGACAGGAACGCTCGACGTTTCGCGCCTCACCCAAGCGCTGACGCTGCTGTTTGAAAGGCACGATGTCCTGCGCACGGTCATCGTGGAGGAAGACGGCGTGCCGTTCCAACGCGTCACGGAACCGGTTCCTGTCCACCTTAAGGCCAGGGAGGTCGCGCTCGCCGACGTTGACGAGGCGGTGCGCGCGGTCGCCGTCGTGCCGTTCGATCTTGGCAAGGGGCCGTTGGTGCGCACCGCGCTCTTCAGGCACGGCCCGGGCGACCACACGCTCCTCCTCCTCCAGCATCACCTGGTGAGCGATGGATGGACCATCGCGCTTCTCGCCCGCGAACTCGGCGCCCTCTACAGCGAGGGCGCGGAGGCCCTTGCCCCCCCAAAACTTCAATACGCGGACTATGCGCTTTGGCAGCACGAGGCGCTGGCCGGCAACGCCGTCGCCCCGTTGGCGCAGTACTGGGCCGAAATCCTTGCCGGCTGGTCCCCTTTGGAGCTTGCGAGCGACCGGCCGCGTGTGGCGGCACGTTCCGATACCGGCGCCCATCACCACTTTCACATCCCTAAGCCGGTGGTTGCGGCGCTGGAGCGGTTAGCCCGCGATCATCACACGACCCTGTTCAGCGTCGTGGCCGCAGCCTTCGTCGGGCTCCTCAGGATCCACGCCCGCCAGGACGACGTGACGATCCTGACCGCGGTGGCGGGCCGGTCCAAGCGCGAACTCGCCGACCTTGCAGGCTACTTCGTCAACCTCTTGCCGTTGCGCGCCCAATGCGGATCGTCCGAGCCGTTTGCCGCGCTGGTGGATCAGGTGTCCGAGGCGCTTGTGGACGCCCAATCCCACGCAGACGTGCCTTACGCCGACATCGTCAAGGCTGCCGCAGTTGCCCGCGAGGGGTCCGGCCGCACCGCGCTGGAGCGGGCTGTGCTGGTGTTCCAGTCCGCCAGCGCCGGCCCGGCTGCGCACTTTCAAGACCTCGACGTGACGGTCGACCCCGAAGCGGATCTGCCCATTGCAAAGTTCGAGCTGACGTTTTCGCTCTCCCCCACCGACGATGGGCTTGAGGGCCGGGCCGAGTACGCCACCGACCGGTACGACCGCGCGACCATAACGACGCTCTGCGAGCATTTCGGCAAACTCCTCGATACGCTCGCGCGCGATCCGCAGACGCGTTTGACCGGCGGCGCTCTTTTGGATGCGCCGACGTTTGAGGCCGTGGTGACAGCATCCAACCGCACCACGACGCCTTACCCAAGGGACCACACGCTCACCGAACTGTTCGCGGCCGTCGCCGAGGAGCATGGCGATGCCATAGCCGTGCGCGACGGCGGGGAGGCATTGACCTATCGCGACCTCGACGCCTGGTCCGATGCCGTTGCCGCCACGCTCCTTGAATGCGGCGCGACGATGGGCGAGGAGCCTATGGTGGCGCTTCGCATGGGGCGCGGTGCACCGCTCCTGGCCGCGATCCTGGGCGTGTTGAAGGCGGGTGCGGCCTACGTGCCCATCGACCCCCTCTACCCCCAAGACCGCGCCTTGATGATGATCAAGGAGACCCGTGCCGGCGCGCTCATTGTCCCAACGCGCACCGCCGACGACGAGGCCATCGCGCCCGATGGTTGCACGCTCCTCAGTATGGATGCCATTGGCGGTATCGGGCCTGTGCCAGCGCCTGCAAGGACGCCGAGCGACCTTGCCTATGTCTGCTTCACCTCAGGCACCACGGGCACACCCAAGGGCGTGCTTGTCCCCCACCGCGCAGTGGTTCGCCTGGTGCAAAACTCCAACGTTATTGCGCCGAAGGTTGGCGAACGCATCGCCTTTGCCTCCAATGCCGTCTTCGATGCGGTGACGTTGGAGATCTGGGGCGCGCTCTTGAGCGGCGCGACGCTCGTGGTGGTGGACCAGGACACGCTCCTCGACCCCGATCGCCTTGCCGCGCACCTTGCCAACGAGCGTGTGGACTATCTTTGGCTGACGGCGGTGCTTTTTGATCAGATGGCCGGGCATCGGCCTGATATGTTTGGCCATCTCAAGACGCTCTATGCCGGTGGCAGCGCCCTCAATCCGGACATGGTGCGCAGGGTCTTGACCTGTCCCACCGGCGCGCCTGCGCTCTTCGTCAACGGCTATGGACCCACCGAGAACACGACCTTTTCCACAATCCATCCTGTCGCGAACGTCCCTGACGACGCACGAACCATCCCCATAGGCCGCCCCATTTCCAACGCGCTCGCCTTCGTTTTGGACGAGGGTGGCCGGCCCGTTCCGCCAGGCGTCGTCGGCGAGCTTCATGTGGGGGGCGACGGCCTTGCGCGTGGGTATCTCAACGATCCGGCCGCAACCGCCGCAAAGTTCGCCGCGCACAAATTCACTGATCCTGAGACGGGCGCGTCGATCACCCACCGTCTCTACGCAACCGGCGATCTGGTGCGATGGCGCGACAATGCGCTCGACTTCGTCGGGCGAAACGACAGGCAGGTGAAGCTGCACGGGTTTCGTGTAGAGCCCGGTGAGGTGGAGTTTACCATCGGGCAGTGCCCTGGCGTGGTGCAGGCCGTCGCCCAAATCGTCCATGGCGATGACGGTTATCCCCGCTTGCTGGCGTGGTTTACGTCGGCGCCGGAGTCTCCCGTTTCTGTCGACGACCTGCGCCGACACCTGAAGCGCATCCTGCCGCCCTATATGGTGCCCAGCGCCCTCGTGCCGCTGGACCGCATGCCGGTGAACACCAGCGGCAAAGTCGACCTTGGCGCACTTCCAATGCCGGACTTTAAGGGTGCACAGACCGAAGCTGCTGACGCGGTCGAAGAGGCGCTTCTGGAGATCTGGCGCGCGGTCCTGCGCACCGATGCCATCGGTGTCGACGATGATTTTTTTTCGGTGGGCGGCGATTCCATCCTCACCATCCAAGTGGTCGCCAGCGCCCGCGCGAAGGGTTTCCACGTTTCGCCGCGCGATATCTTCCAGGCGCGCACCGTGGCAGGGCTTGCTGCGCGCGTCAGCCACGAGGCTGCAATCGATAGCGATATCGCACCCGCCGGCCCGCCAGCCCTGACGCCGATCCAGCGCTGGTTCTTCACGCTGGACCTTGCCGCACCCGAACACTTCAACCAGGCATTCCTCCTCCTGCCGCCCCATGAGGTCACCGGTGAAGCGCTTGCCGGTGCCGTGGGGGAATTGGTGGCGCGGCACGATGCACTGCGCCAACGGTTTTCGGTCTCCGCAGACGGCGAACATCAGGTGAGTGTCGTGCCCCCTGGCACCCCCGATCTGGCGCTTGTGGAGGAGATCGCGGTCACCTCGCACGCTGCCTTGCAAGAGCGCCTCACGGCGCTGCAATCGCGCCTCAGTCCTCAATTCGGGCCGATGGTTGCCGCAGCGCTCGTCAGAGGATGCGAGGACGGGCGCGCGCGCATTCTTGTGGCGATCCATCACCTTGCGGTGGACATCGTGTCGTGGCGGATCCTCGTTGGCGAGCTTGCAACGCTGTTGGCGCCAGATGGAGGGGGGTGTCTGCCTGCGCCGACGACCCCGTTTGCAGCCTGGTCCGGGGCACTGGCGCGGGCCGCGGCGACGGCTGACGTGGCCCAGACGCTCAGCGCATGGCAGGCGATGCTGGAGCCGGCCCAGTCGCTCCCGCGGCCCGACACACCGCGGGCCGAACCTCAGACCCTCACCCTGCAGATGGAGCTTGAGGAAAGCCGAACGCTGTTGCGCGACTGTGCGGACGCCTATGGCACCCGCGTGGACGAACTCATCCTGGCAGCCTTTGCGCCGGCGCTTGGTGCCGCGTGCGGTGCCGCCGACGCTGCGATCATGCTGGAAGGGCACGGGCGCGAGCCGTTCGTCGGACCTGACGTCTCCTCCACCGTTGGCTGGTTCACAACACGCTACCCTGTCCGCTTTGCGCAGATCGGCGCTGCAACGCCTCAAGATGCCATCATCACCGTAAAGGACACGCTGCGGCGCATCCCCCACAACGGCCTCAGCTACGGCTTGGTGACCGATGTTCCAAACAAGGGCGAGCCGGACGTCCTGTTCAACTACCTTGGCCAGCTCGACGCGACGTTTGCCGATGGCTGGTCGCTGGCGCCCGAAGAGCCTGGCGCGATGGTGTCGCCGCGCAACCGGCCCACGAGCCCGCTCGACGTTACCGCCTTCGTTTTGGACGAGCGTCTGGCGTTCCGCTTCGTGGACGAAGGCGGCCGCCCGCCAGGTTGGCTGAAACGTCTGGCGGAGGACGTCGCGACCCGTCTTCGCGCGGTCATTGCCCATTGCGCGGGCCGCAAGCGCATCGGCGTGACGACGTCCGACTTTGCGCACGTGCGCCTTACGCGGGAGGAGCTTGGCACGATCCTGGCTCACGAAGGATCGGCGCCTGAAGACATCTTGCCTCTCGCGCCGCTCCAGGAAGGGCTGCTGTTCCACGCGTTGCACAGCCCTCAGTCGGACCAGTATCTGGTGCAGTTCGAATGGCCGTGCGAGGCAGCCATCGACCCAAAGCGCATGGGTGCGGCGTGGCAGGCGCTCGCGCTCGCCTTTCCGGTCCTTCGCACGCGCTTTGTCTGGCGCGGCCTCGAAACGCCGGTTCAGGTGGTGGAGCCCGGCGGATCCGTCGCGTTTCGCGTGGTCGATCTCAGCGATGCCGCCGACGAAGCCGATTTCGACGAAGCGTTGGACCAGGTGCGCAAGGCCGATCGCGCCAAGGGTATCGACCTGTCTCAAGCGGGTGCCTTCCGGGTGACGCTGATCCGCCGCTCCGATCGCCGCTGGGTGCTGTTGTGGACCCATCACCACATCATCATCGACGGCTGGTCTGTACCGCTTGTCTTTGCCGCGCTGGCACGGTGCTACGCCACCGGCAAGCCTCCGCCAGAAACGGTGGGCTACGCGCAGTACGTCCAATGGCTCCGCAGGCAGGACGTAAACGCGGCACTCGGCGCGTGGGGGGAGATGTTGTCTGGTCTGGAAGGTCCTACGGACATCCCGGTCCTGCGCCCCGGTGCATCATTGCGCAAGCATACGCCGATCGTAAATCTCGGCGTTCGCAACACCGTCCTTGGCGAGAGGCTTACCGAACGGCTCACCACACTGGCGCGCGCAGAGCGTGTGACCTTGAACGCGGTCATTCAGCTCGCCTGGGCGCACCTTCTGGCCGGCTATGCAGGCGGTGTGGACGATGTGGTCTTCGGCACCGTGGTGTCGGGCCGCGGTAACGATTGCCCTGGAATCGAGACGGCCGTGGGCCTGATCGCGAACGTCGTGCCGTTGCGGGTGCGGACCAAAGGCGACGACACCGTCTCCACCGCACTCCAGAACATCCACGGCGTCATCGAGACGGCGGGCTACAACGCCCACGTCCCTCTGGTGGACATCGAAGCGACGGCTGCCCTCTCGCCCGACGTACCGCTCTTCCACAGCGCGACGGTGTTCGAGAACTATCCCGATGTGGGCGCAGGGAACGAGGCCCTTGGTGCGGGCCGGCCAAGGGTCACCGACAAGACGAGCTTTCCCCTCCTTCTCATGGTGATCCCTGGGGAAGCGTTGGACCTTTCATTGCAGTTCGACGAAGCCCTCTTCGACCCCGAGCGGATCGACGCGATGCTCGGCCATCTCACCCATGTCTTGGATGCGTTTGCCGCCCGCCCGTCTGCAAAGCTTTGCACCATCGACCTCCTGGATGAGCGCGAGCGCCACGCGGTCGTCGATGCGCCCAATGCGACCAATGCGGCGGTGGACAGGGAGGCCACCATCGTCAGCCTGTTCGCAGCACAGGTGACGGCAACGCCGGATGCCATGGCGGTGGAGGACGATGCCGGCCGCACCATGACCTACGCCGCGCTGGACGCTGCTGCGAGCCACCTTGCCCATCGCCTTCACGCCGCGCACCTGCGGCTTTGCACGCCCATGGCCGAAAGCGCTGCCGTCGGGATTTGTCTGAAGCGCGGCCACGGCCTCATCGTTGCGATCATGGCCATCATGAAGGCCGGCGGCGCCTATGTGCCCCTGGACCCCGATCATCCGCCCGAACGTCTCGCCTTCCTGGCGAAGGATTGCGGCGCCAGCCTCATCGTCACCGATACCACCCTTGCGTCCACCCTCCCCGTGGACGCGGACAGGCTGATCCTTGTCGACGAGGACGAGCCGGCGCCATCGCAAGTGCAGGCGCTCCCCGATCCGGCCCCGAACGACCTTGCCTACATCCTCTACACCTCAGGTTCGACCGGGCAGCCCAAGGGCGCGATGATCGAGCATCGTGCCCTCGCCAACCGCATCTTGTGGATGCAGGCCGCCTATGGCCTCACCCCCGCGGACCGGGTTTTGCAGAAGACGCCGTTCTCGTTCGACGTGTCGGTGTGGGAGTTCGTCTGGCCGCTGGTGACGGGGGCAAGGCTCGTCTTCGCGCGGCCCGACGGACACAAGGATCCGGCCTATCTGGCAAGGTTTATTCGCGAGCGGGCGATCACCACGCTCCACTTCGTGCCATCCATGCTGCGTGTCTTCGAGGAGACCGTGGATGTTTCCCAACTGACCCCGCTTCGCCTGATGTTTTGCAGCGGCGAAGCGTTGCCGGCCGACCTTGCACGGGCAGTCTTGCGTGCGCTGCCGACGCTTCACATGCACAACCTTTACGGCCCGACAGAAGCGGCGATCGACGTCTCCTACCACCCCTGCAGCGCCCACATGGAAGGGGCGGTGGTCCCCATCGGCCGCCCTGTCTGGAACACCGCGCTTCACGTTCTGGACGCAAAGATGCGCCCCGCACCGCTCGGCGTTCCGGGGGAATTGTGGATCGGCGGCGTACAGCTTGCCCGCGGCTATCGTAACCGGCCCGATCTGACCACCGAGCGCTTCGTGCCCAATCCTTTGGGTGAGGGACGCCTTTACCGCACGGGCGACCGCGTCGTGCGCGATGAGGACGGCGTCCTTCACTATCTCGGCCGTACGGATTTCCAGGTGAAGGTCCGCGGCATTCGCATCGAACCGGGCGAGGTGGAAGCCGCCCTTGAGGACGTCCCCGGCGTCGCCCAGTCGGTGGTTCTGACGCGAGACATCAACGGGGAGAGCGAACTTGTCGCCTATGTTGCGCAATCGGCCGGGCTCGGCGATGACAATGGGGTGAAAGCCCACCTGCGCCGCACCTTGCCTGAGGCGATGGTGCCCTCTCGCATCGTGCGCATGACGCACCTGCCACTCAACACCGCTGGCAAGGTCGACCGCGGGTCGCTACCCGATCCGCAAGACGGCGCAAGTGAGAAATCCACCGCGGACGAGGCGCCGGCGAGCCGCGTGGAGGGCGAGATCATCGAAGCGATGGCCCAAATCCTCGGCGTTTCGGTGGGGCGCCAGACGGACTTCTTTGCCGCGGGCGGACACTCCTTACGCGCAGTCCGCCTCGCCGCGAAGCTGGAACAGCGCCTTGATGTCCGCGTTCCGCTCAGCGCCATCTTTGCCCATCGCACAGCGGCCGGTCTTGCTGAAGCGCTGGAGCGCGCGCAGCCTTCGGCGGCTGCGGCACCTATTGCTCGGGCTGACCGCACCAAGCCGCTTCCCGGCTCCTTCGGCCAGGAGCGGCTGTGGGTCCTGGACCGGACGGTTGCCGACAGGAGCGCCTACAATGTGCCCATTGCGCTCACGATCGACGGCCCGCTCGATGCCGATGCGCTGGGCGATGCGCTGGACGCCCTTGTCGCCCGCCACGAGATTTTGCGCACGCGGATCGTCAGCGCCGACGGTCACCTCGTCCAAGCCATCGACCCTGCCGAACCCTTCCCCCTCCAGATGGAGCGCGTCACGCCGGAAAGGCTGGCGGGCCGATTGCAGAGCCTTGCCCGCATCCCGTTCGACCTTGCCGGCGAACACCCGATGCGCGCCCACCTTCTGCGGGTCGGGAGGGGCGCACACGTCCTCCTCCTCAACATCCACCACAGTGCCACCGACGGATGGTCCCAGCAGCTCCTCCTGCGCGAGCTGGGCGAAACCTACCGGCAAGCGGTCGCGGGCACTGCCGTGGACCTCACCCCCCCGGCAGTGCAGTACGCCGATCTTGCCGCAGCGGAGCGCGAGCGCTTGGGCGGACCGCGACGCGACGCCCTGTGCGCCTTCTGGGAAACGGCGCTAAGCGGTGTCAGCCCCATGGCGCTGCCGACGGACCATACGCGACCGTCTCGCCCCAGCGGCCGGGGCCAGACTGTCGCCTTCACGTTGCCCAAAAGTGTTGCGGGGCCCCTTGCCGGCCTTGCCGAAGCGCACGCGACGACGCCATTCGCCGCGCTCGCCGCCCTCTTTCATCTCTTCCTGGCCCGCTGGACTGGTGCGGGCGATATCGTCCTCGCGACGCCGGTTGCCAACCGCCACCACCCTGCGGAAATGACGGCACTCGGCCTCTTCATGAACACCGTGCCCATCCGTCCGGGTGTGGCCGCACCGGATCGCCCGTTTGCCGATTTTCTCGCCACCGTTGCCGCCACGGTCGAAGAGGCCATCGCCCACCAGTCGCTCCCTTACGACCAGATCGTCGATGTGGCAAAGGTGGAGCGCCGGCCCGACCGACCGGCGCTGACGCCTGTCATGCTGATCATGCAAAACCCCGTGGAAGGGGAGGGGTTTGGGGCGCCGGGTCTCACCGTCGAGCCCTCGGACATCACCACCGACACGGCAAAGTTCGATGTGACCTTGTCCTTCCAGGAGGCTGAAGGCGGTTTGGCCGGCACGATCGAGTACGCGGCAGACCTGTTCGACCCTGCGACAATGCATTGGCTCCGCGAGACCATGGAAACGCTGTGCGAACGCGTTGCACACATGCCGACCATCACGGTGGGCGAACTCCTGTCGGCGATCACTCCACGCGCTTCGGGTGCGGTGACCTCTGCCCCGACCGTCAGCGCCGTGCACGCGGCGCCCGAGATGGAAGCGGTCGTCGCATCGGTCTGGTGCGAGGTGCTGGAGTGCGACAGTGTCGCGCACGACCGGAACTTCTTCGATCTGGGCGGCACGTCGCTACGGCTGATGCGCGTCCAGGCCGCGCTGTTGGACAGGCTCGGCAGGGAGGTTCCCGTCCTCACCCTTTTCGAGAACCCAACTGTGGCTCAGCTCGCAGCAGCACTCACCGCGACGCCAGCCTCGCCGGTTGATGCCGATACGCCATCAGCGCCATCCCAGCGCACCGCCAGGCAAGCCCGGCGCGCCAGACGCACCGGTACGCAACGACCTTGAGCATGGTCGTCGACATCGACGCGGAAGACATTGCCATCACCGGGCTTGCCTGCCGGTTTCCGGGTGCTCCGGATGCCTTCGCGTTCTGGAACAACCTTCTTGAAGGCCGCGAGAGCCTCACCCGGGTCGACGACGACATTGGCGGCGAGGCGCCCGAGGGGGCGACGCGTGTTCCTGTAAAGGGCGTTCTGCACCATGCCGATGCGTTCGATGCGGCGTTCTTCGGGATTGGCGCGCGTGCCGCAGCGCTCATCGATCCTCAGCATCGCGTGTTCCTGGAATGCGCCTACCAGGCCCTTGAAGACGCTGGCGTCGTGGCGTGGCCGCACCGCAAGCGAATTGGTGTGTTCGCCGGCGCATCAACAGTGTCGAGCTATTACCACACCCATCTTCTGGGCAACTCTTTGACGGCGCACGACGATCCGTTCCATATGATGCTCGCCAATCAGCCTGGCGCCATTGCAAACCTTGTCTCCTATCGCCTCGGGTTGACGGGCCCTAGCGTTGGCATCAGCACGGCCTGTTCCACAGGGCTCGTCGCGGTTGCGCTGGCTGCGACCCAACTCTTGGACCACCAATGCGATGCGGCAATCGCTGGGGCCAGTTCGGTGTCGCTGCCGCTCCAGTCGGGGTACTGGCACATGCCGGGCGGCATTCTTTCGCCCGATGGCCACTGCAAACCCTTCACCCCTGCCGCCAACGGCACCGTGCCTGGCAACGGTGTCGGCGCTGTCGTCATGCGACGGCTGGAAGATGCGATGCGCGATGGCGACCACGTGTACGCCATTTTGCGCGGCTTCGCCGTCAACAACGATGGGGCCGACAAGATCGGTTACACGGCGCCCGGCGTTGGTGGGCAGACCGCGGTCATCACCGAAGCGCTTGCCCATTCGGGGCTAGAACCGAAAAATATTGGCTATGTGGAAACACACGGCACAGGCACCGCGCTGGGCGATGCCATCGAAGTGGCAGCCCTCGGCCGCGCCCTCGCTGGGGCAGGCGATGCCGGGCCGGTGACACTGGGGGCCGTGAAGGCCAACATCGGCCATCTGGATGCTGCGGCGGGCATGGCGGGGCTCATCAAGGTCGCTCTCATGTTCGACCGCGGCGTCGTCCCTCCCTCCCTCTACGTCCCGCCTGAGGGCATCGTCCTGGAGGAGGGCCGGTTTCGCCTTGTGGCGAGCGCACACCCGTTCGCTGCCGATGGGAGATGTGCGGGCATCAGCTCGTTCGGCATGGGCGGGACCAACGCTCATGCGATCTTGCACCGCGCCCCGCCAAGCCCAACGCCACCGCCCGCCCCCAAGCAGACTGTGCTTTTTGCGTTGAGCGCACGCACCGCCGCGGCCACGGTGCGCCTTGCCCACCGCCTTGCCGACCACCTGGAGCACGAGCCGGACGTCCGCGTGGAGGATGCCGCCTTCACCCTTGCCACCGCGCGTGAGCTGATGACAGCGAGGGCCGGGGTCGCCGCGTGCAATCGCGTCGATGCGATCAGCCAATTGAGGCTGCTCCACGAGAGCGATGTGTACACACGCCAGGATGAGGCCGCGGCTGGCATTGTGTTCGTCTTTCCCGGCCAGGGCGTGCGGCTTGCCGGGATCGCGCGCGACCTTGCGGACGCAGAGCCAGCGTTCGGCGCCGCGCTGGCGCGATGCATGGCAATCCTGCGTGCCGAAGGCGTTGACCTGGAGCCTGCGTTGCTCGGCGAGGCGGCTGACGACGACGCGGTTGCAGCGCTTGAGCGTACTCAGTTCGCGCAGCCTGCCGGGTTCGCCCTGTCATGGTCGCTCGCCCAGCTTTTGGCAGAGTGGGGCATCGATCCGGCCGCGATGATCGGCCATAGCGTCGGCGAGTACGTGGCCGCCTGCCTTGCCGGCGTCATGAGCGTTGAGGACGGCCTGCACCTCATGGCGTTGCGCGGCAGGCTGATTCAGGATTTGACCGCGGGCGCGATGGTGGCCGTCCGGCTCCCAGCGTCCGATGCCGCCCATCTTATCCAGGAAGATCGGCAGCTGAGTGTCGCCGCCATCAACGGACCCAATGCGTGCGTCATCGCCGGCGATAGGGAAGCGGTCGAGGCGTTGACGGTGCGCCTCGCGCAGCGCGGCGTTGTGTTCGCACGCCTTCCCGTCGGCCACGCCTTCCATTCCCCCATGATGGATGGGGCGATGGCCCCTTTGGAACAGGCCGTGGGTCAGGTCAGCCTTCGCCCGCCGGAAACGCGGTACGTCAGCACGTTGAGCGGTGACTGGGTAACGCCGGCCGAGGCGACCGACCCATCCCACTACGCCCGCCATCTGCGCGAGCCTGTGCGTTTTTACGAAGGTGTGGAAGCGCTCCTTGGCGAGGGTCATCATCACTTCCTGGAGCTGGGGGCGGGGTCTGCGCTCTCAACGCTGGTACGCCAGATCGCGGCCGCAAACGGGAAGGCCGTCACCGCCGTGCCTGCGCTGCCCGATGGCACGGCAAGCGCGCCGTTGGCGGCCGCAGGTGCCCTTTGGTCGGCCGGTTTGCCAGTCTTTGCGAGGGCACTGACCCCAAACGGCCAACGCATTCCTCTGCCGCCATACCCGTTCGAACGCACGCGCCATTGGGTTGCATCGCCCGGCGAGGCGGGCGACGGCATCGACACTGCCCGCCCGGTGCCTCAGATGGTGCAAGAGCCGAGCATCGGGAGCGAGCCCGTGCTGGTGCAGATTTGCCGGCTGTGGGGAGAGCACCTTGCCTGCCCGGTCACCGCTGAGAGCAATTATTATGATCTCGGCGGCGATTCCCTTCTTGCCGTTCGCATCGTCGCCGCGCTCAATCACCGGCTTGGGACCCACCTTCTGCCCTCGATCCTTGCCGAAGCGCAGACCCCGTCTGCCCTTGCACAGCGGATCGCCGAGGACGTCGACACCCCGGCGCGCCCGTTCGAACTCGTCACCCTTCGCGCGGGCGAGGCGGGCAAGCGAGCCCTTTTCCTTCCCCACGCGGTGGGCGGGACGGTGGACCTTTACGCCCCCCTTGCGGCCGCACTTCCCTCGGACTGGCCAATTTATGGCCTTCAGTCCAGTGCGCTGGACGGGCAGGTGTCGCCGTCGATGGATGTTGCGCAGAACGCCGCGCGACTGTTGTCGGCCATGCGCACAGTCCAGAGCGAAGGTCCCTACCACCTTGCCGGTTCATCCTTCGGCGGCATGCTCGCCTACGAAATTGCGCGCCAGCTCCAACAGGCTGGCGAGCACGTCGCGCTCCTTGCCCTCATCGACACGCCGGCCATGGAGGCACTGCCGCGCGAACTCGTCAGCGATGCCTACACCATCTCTTATGTGGCAGGGATCCTCGGCCAGACCATTGAGGTCGAGGCGCTCCAGCCCCTGACAAGGGCGCAGCAGATCGAGCGGCTGATCGCAGTGTGCGGCAATGCACTGCCCGCCGGCATCACGCCGGAAGAGCTTGACCTTCACCTTCAGATCTTCTCAGCCAATACCGATGCGATGCGCAGCTACGTTATCGAGCCGATCCGCGACCCTGAGGTCTTGTTCTTGCGGGCCGGCACGCGAATGGCGCATATGCCGGCCGACCCGCAGCGCGCGTGGGTGCAGCGGCTCGGGCAAAGGGTGCGGGTCATGGATGTGGAGGGTGACCACCTGTCGATGATGAACGCGCCGTTCGTGCACGCTATTGCCGCGCACCTGATTGAGGCGCGGGCGCGGCAGCCTTGAGGAGTAGGGCCGCAATGTCGAGCACGGTGGAGGCGACGGTGTCCAGGCTCCCGTCCTTGTTGGCAAGCGCGCCGATGGCATAGTCCGTGCCCTCGATCAGCGCGTAGTAGCCGCTGTAGCCTGGAAAGACGCCACTCTTGCCGATGGCCCTGTGCGTGCCGAGCGCGTCGAGTGTGACCAGTTCCAGGCCGAACCCGTAACTGCCTGACCCACCAGGGAGCGGATAGGTGCAAGGCGATCCATTCGCCAGGGTCGCCGGTGCGACCATCGCCGCTCGGCTCTCATCGGTGATGAGGGGGCCGCCGTCCCGCAACACGCCTGGCAGCATCATGAGATCGCCTAGATTGCCTGTAAGACCGCCGGCAGCCCAAGGGGCGGACAGGCTGTAGGCCGGCGCGTTTTGAAGCGTGTCTTTGACCTTTGCATAGCCCTCGACCCTGTGGGGCACGATGGCGGCTCTGTCCCCGGGGGCGACGCTTTGCATGTCGAGGGGGGCAGAGATCCGTTCGCGAACGAAGGTCATGAAGTCCTTGCCGCTGACCTTTTCGACCACCAAGCCCAGAAGGATGTAACCGGAGTCGTTGTAGGAACACTTAGCGCCTGGTGCGAAGTCCACAGGCGCCGCCTTCACCAGATCGACCAGCGCCTGAGGGGTCCAATTGCGGTACTGGGCATCGAGGAAGGCGGGAATGGCGGTGAAGTCCGCAATGCCTGAGGTGTGCACCAACAGATCGCGCAGCGTTATGGCGTCGGCGTTGGGAAAGTCCGGCAGGGTCTTTGCCAGCGTGTCGTCCACCGAGAGCGCGCCGTCCTCCTGGAGAAGCATGATGGCAAGGGCCGTGAACGTCTTGGTGATCGAGGCGTAGGGAAACACCGAGCGGGCGTCCACATCGCGTGACTGTTCCACATCGGCCTGGCCCTGGCGGCGGACGAACACGATGCCTTTGCCCTTTTCGACAATGGCGAAGGCGAACCCCGGCACACCGTTCGTCCCAAGGCTGTCGTCGAGCCGTTTGGAAATGGCGTCGGCAAGAGGCTGCGGCAGCGGCTCTGCCTGCGCTGCCACCACGCCGGCAATCGTTGCTGCGGCAAAGGCCATGGCGGTCGCGCACCGCTTTGCACGCCGTGGCAGATCCATGCGCACGCCCGCGCCAGTCCTTTGCCTGACAGCTTCGTTAGCGATCATTTCGCCGCACACCATCTGCTCTGAACCGCAGGACGTCGGGCGGGCGCTTCTTTGGTTGTTCATGGTTCCCTCTGCGGGTTTCAGTCGTCGTGCAAGAATGCCGCGATGGTTTTCACGGTGTGGCCATGGTGGGCTGTGTCCGCCCACGGCAGGAGTGCCTCCTGCCGGGCGTTCTTGACCAGTGAGGCCACCTCGCCCGCATACTCGTGCAGCATGTCGGATGGGGAGGAGATCACCAGCGTCGGACAATCGATAAGCGGGAGGCGGTCGCGCTTGGGGTGGCGGAAGGCTGCGCGGTAGGAGCGGTGGTAGCTGCGCATGGCCTTCAACACCTCCACAACGAAGTCGTGCAACGTGTCATCGTCAGGCAGACCGTTGGGCAGGCGCCCCGCATCGGTACGGTTGTAGTAGGGCCAGAACAGATACTGGTCTCGGCAAAAGTGCCAGACCTTCATGAGGTGCGTTGCCTCCGCGTCGGGGCGGATTTCTCTGGCGTACCGGTCAAGCACCTCGGACTTCAGGTCGGCCGCGTAAAGGCCCATGCCGTCCAGGATCAGGCGGCCCACGCGGCCGGGGTGGGCAATGGCAATCTCCATGGCGATGGAGGCGCCCGTGTGGCTGCCATAAAGGTCGAATGGGCCGGGGACGAGCCTGTCCAGCGCCCGCACCGCGCGATCGGCAAGGTCGTTGATGGTGGGCGTGTCGGTGGACAAAGGGGTGGAATCACCGTTCCCTGCAGTGTCTGGCGCCACCACGAAAAACCCTTCGTCGGCAAGGCCTTCCACCAGAGTCTCAAGCTGCTTTGAAGAGCCTGGGGAGGGGTGGATTGCCACCAGCGGCCGACCGCTTTCGGGCCCCGCCACCCGCGCGTGGACTTGTGCCGCGCCCACATCGATGAAACGGCGACGCATGATCGCGCCGGTCACTGCGCCGCCTCTACGCAAGCGGTGGTCGCCGCCTCCCCAAGCCGTGCGCCGAGCCAGCGGCCAAGGGTGAGGGCAGGGGTGACGCTCATCCCGCTCACGAAGCCTTTGCCGGAAAGGGCCGCTCCGCCGATGGCCTCTCCCACCGCATAAAGCCCTTCGATGGGTTGGCCATCCTTGCCGCGCACACGAAGATGATCGTCCACATCAAGGCCCGCCGGCGTCTTCAAAACCATGCCGTGCATGAGGATGGCGCGATAGCCGGGACCCTCGATCGCCAGCGGTCGGTGCGTGCGCCCCATGGGGTCGGCTTGCCCGCTCTTGAGGGCGTCGTTGTAGCCGGCAATGGTCCGTTTCAGTGTTGCTGCCGTCATCCCAGTGGCTGAGGCGAGCGCGTCAAGCCCCTCTGCCGCAGCGAAAGAGGGATGATCGCGCCAGGCAGCGGCAAGCTCTTCGTCGGTCCAGCCCGGCAGGAGAGGCGGGGCTTCGCTCAGGATATGATCGTCAAAGATGCACCAGAACGAGAGGTCAGGGAGGGCGTTGAGGGCATTTTCCCGCGCGTCGACACTGTCATGATCTTCCCGCACGAAGCGGCGGCCCTGTCGGTCAAGGTGCAGTTCGAAGGGCAGGCGCACCTGGGGCGTGAGGCTTGGCACCTGGCGCCATTCCACGCGCTCCTTGCCGTCAGGCGGTGCCACCGCGGCGTAGGTGGGAAGGTATTTGTCCGCGCCTGTCAGCTGTGCGCCAACGGCTTCAGCCATCATAAGGCCCGTGCCTGTGGAGGTTTCGGGCGCGGCCGTCACCAAACGGCGCCCGTCAGTGAGGCGGGCAAACAGGCTGGCGCTCGCACCGTAGCCGCCGCTTGCAAGCACCACATGGCGTGCGCGCACCTCCTCAGTGCTGCCGGTGGAAAGGTTGCGAAGGACAGCACCCAAGACCTTGCCGCCGGGGCCATTGATGAGCGCCTCCGCCCGTGTGCCGAGCCGCAGCTGTGCGCAGGATGCAGCCATCGCGGCCTCAAAGGCAGGCGTGAGCGCGTGGAGGACCGAGAGGCCGCCCTCCCGCCCCCAGTAGGTGCGCGGTATGCGATAGGCCTCGTGGAGGTGGAGGATGGCGGGGCACTCGGGCGCCATGTCAAAGCCATTGTCCATCAGCCAGTCGATGGTCTCGCCCTGGCGTGGCACGGTCCGGGCCAAAAGGTCCGATCGGCCCGTGCCGCGGTTGATGCGGGCAATGTCGGCGAGGTGGTCGTCCGCAGTGTCTTCGATGCCCTGCGCGCGCTGAAGGCGTGTGTCAGCGCCGCTCATCTGGCCAAGGCTGACGTGAAGTGTCCCGCCGACCCGCTCGCTCTGCTCGACCACAAGGACCTTGGCGCCCTGCGCCACCGCCTCAATGGCAAGGGGCATCCCGGACGTTCCAGCGCCGATCACCATCACATCGATTGCGTTCACAGCGCCCGTTCTCCTCCATTGCAGACCCTTAATGGTCGACACGATTGAGCTTGCGCCGGAATCCACCGTGTGGACAAGTCGGGTGGTTTACTGCACGCTAGCCGAACGGTAACGCCGGCCCCGCAGGCGCGCCAGCGCGTGCAAAAGACGTTGTGCAACAATGTAGTAAAAGCAGAACGGAGGAGCATGGAATCGCGCGCGAACGGGTTTGCGAACCGCGTCCGGCTGGTCGGCAGCGTCCTGTGCGGCACCGTCCTCGTCGTCTTCACCTCCCTCGTCCTCTACTCGGTCATCATGCGCTACTTCTTCGGTGCGCCGCCCATGTGGGGGGAGGAGCTGCCAAAACTCCTGTTCGTGTGGATGATCTTCGTGGGCGCGGGCTTTGCGTACCTGTCTGGCGCCAATATCCGCATGACCGTTCTGATTGACCGTGTCCCCAAAAAGCCGCGGATCATCATCGAGCTCATCATGCACCTCATCGTGGTGGCGATGCTTCTGGTCATCTTGTGGTACTCGGTTCCCATCTACCAGCTGACGCGCAATTTCGATTCCCTTGCCACGGGCCTGTCCGAGGGGTGGAAATACCTCGCTTTGCCCATCGGTGCGTGCCTCCTCCTCATTAACGAGTTCATCAGGATCGCGCGCATCTTGCGGGGGCAGCCTGACCGCTCAGGCGCCATCGCGGACAAGGGACACTGATGAGATGGCGGTCATGCGTCAGCGCGCCGCGTGCCCTCCCATGACCGGAACCTTGCGGCCCCGATGCTCCTAGCTCTTGCGATCATCTTATTGTTTATGTTCGTCCTTTTGGGGATGGACATCGCCTACGCCATTGGCGTGGCCGCGCTCGGCTTCATCGCCTTGAGCCAGTTTGCCGATCGGCCCATCGACCCCGTCCTCTTCGCCCAAAGCATGACCAACGGCGTGGACAGCTACGCGCTCCTTGCCATCCCCATGTTCGTCTTCGCCGGCGAGTTGATGACCAAGTGCGGCGTCACCCGAAGGCTCATCAACTTTGCCGCCAGCCTCGTGGCCCATAGGCCTGGCGGTCTTGCCAATGTGGGCATCACCGGCAACCTCTTCATGGCCGGCATTTCAGGCTCTGCCGTTGCCGATGCGGCAGCGACCGGGTCTGTGCTCATCCCTGAAATGAAGCGGCGCGGCTACTCCTCGCGCTATGCGGCGGGGGTGATTTCGGCAGCGGCCACCATGGCGCCCATCATCCCGCCGTCGATCATGTTCATCCTGCTCGCCTCCATTGCCAACATCTCCGTGGGCGAGTTGTTTATCGCTGGCATCTTGCCGGGCCTTTTTCTCTATGTGGGCCTCATTTTGATGAGCGGCTTCCTCGCCCGTCGCAGGAACCTGCCCACAGAACCCAAGATGGCCTCGCGGGAACGGTGGTCTGCCGTGCGCAGCGGCCTCCTTCCGTTGGGCGCCCCCTTCATCATCGTCATGACGAAGGTGTTGGGCATTGCAACGCCCACCGAATCGGCTGCCGTCGTCGTCCTCTATACGCTTGCGCTCGGCGTCTTCGTCTACCGCGAGTTGAGCCCGTCGGACTTTCTGGCAGCGGCCGTCGGCGCCTCCCTCACCACGGCCGTCATCATGATGACGGTGGCAATGAGCCAGATTTTCGGCTCCATCGCGGTGCTGGCCGGCCTTGGCGCCATGATCTCCGACACGCTGCTGACCTTGTCGCAGAACCCTTATGTTCTGTTCATCATCATCAACGTTGCGCTGTTGATGCTGGGCACGTTCCTGGACCCATTGCCGTTGATGCTGATCTTGTCGCCCATCCTCTTCCCGTTGATGACGGGCCTTGGCGTCGACCCCATCCACCTCGGCCTGGTGATGGTCTTGAACCTTGTCATGGGGATGATCACGCCGCCCATCGGGCTCAACCTGTTCGTCATGTCGCGCATATCGGGCGTTGGCATCATCGACGTCTTTTTGGGCGGGCTGCCCTATTACATTGTCTTATGGACGTGCCTGATCGTGCTCACCTACGTGCCGGCGATCACGCTGTTCCTGCCCAACCTGCTCCTCAGATGAGCTAAGAACACAAACGGAGGACCACCGATGTCGTTCAACCTCACACGCCGCACCATGATGGGGGGCGCTGCCGCGCTCGCCGCCTCATCCATGCTTCCCTCAAGCGCCCATGCGGCAACGGTGCTGCGCTACGGCAATGCCGGCGCGCCGACCACACTGTCCAACACCTTCAACGCCACGCTGTCGGAAACGCTCTCCAAGGCAACCGACGGCGACCTGTCGTTCGAGATCTTCGCCGGCACGCTGGGCGGTGAGAAGCAGCTCATCGAGTCCATGGCTCTCGGATCGCTCGACATGTACAACGGCGCCTACACCGGCACCGACGAGTTCGACATCTTCTACAGCCCCTACTTCTTCCGCGACGGCAAGCACGCCAAAGCAGTGATGGAGAGCGAGATCGGCGCCCAGGCCTCAAAGGCCCTTGAGGATCGCTACCGTGCCCGCCTTCTGGGTGTGGGCCGGCTCGGCGGCTACAATTTGATGCTGAAGGAGCCTGTCGAGAAGCTGTCGGACATCAAAGGCCGCAAGATTCGCACGCCGCAGATTAAAGGCTGTGTGGAAGGGGTCGCCTTCTTTGAAGGGGTGCCGACGCCGATCCCCTTCAACGAGGTCTACCTTGCCCTCCAAAGCGGCATTGTCGACGGGCTGTTGACGGCGCTCAACCCTGCTGTCCAGTTCAAGTTCTATGAGGTGTGCAAGCACGTTGTGGTGCCCGACTTCGGTCTTGCCCTCGACAAACAGGCGATCTCCACCCGCTCGTGGGGTGGGCTGCCTGCCGACCAGCAGGAGCTTCTCGTCACCTCCTTCAACGACCTTGAGGAAGTGTCCTATTACGAGGCCGGCCTTGCCTCCAAGCAGACCGACCTTGAAGCCTGGGCGGGGGCCAATGGGGACGATGCGCTCCTCAACATTGACGCCTCCAACCTCGTCGCCGAGCTTGAGCCGCTGAACCGCCGCCTTGCCGACGAGGTCTATGGCGCAGGCGCTTGGGAGAAAATCCAAGCCGCCGGCGCGTAAGCGAACATGGGATCGCCGATGAACCAGATGCACCACCCCACAGGCCTGCCCTACAAGGCGGAGCAGACCTTCTTCGACGATCCCGCCACCGACAGGCTGCTTGCCATGGTGATGACGCTGGCCGCTGAGCTGCACGTCACCAAGGACAGGTTGTCCTGCTTGGAGGCGCTCCTTGAAAAGTCGGGGACGCTTGAAAAAGGCGCCCTCGACGGGTTCGCCCCGTCCGAGGAGGACAAGGCAAGGCTCGACGCTGACCGTAAGGCGTTCGTGGCTGAACTGATGGCCGCCACCCTCGGCCGCGAGGTCTCCCTCGGTGCGCCTGAAGAGGGTGTCGACAAGTTCAACCGCGACTGAGCGAAGCGCGGGACGCTTCGCCGCCGACAACACTCACAATACCGGCCGCGCCGCCACAAGGGTGCGGCCCACACATCGGGAGGCCCGCATGATCGACGACATCCCCACCCATCGCCCGTTCGATGCCTTCCAGGCCTTTGTCTTGGACTGCAAGATGGCCTGGACGCGGCAGATGTTTCCCGCCGTGCGCGCCAACTACGAAAAGGCCGTCGCCGAAGGCGCGGCACCCAAGTCCGCCGCCGAGGCCAGGACCCTGATGGAGGACGACACCACGTACCAGTTCTTCGGCTGGTTCGAGCGTCATCAGCAGCGCATGAAGTATTCAGGCCGTCACGGCCTTGCCCACCACTATGGCCGCTATCGCGACCAGATCGCAAAGTCTCTGGAAGAGCCGCTGTCGGACGGTCTTCTGGAGCTGGACCCCGACTTCCAGCAGCCCGAATACTATACCTCCATCGACATTCACCAGCACCCCGGTGGGGTGTGGAGCGATGCCATCGCAGGCTATGTCTATGAGCGGGGCGCCCGCTCCACCGCGCCGATGCTGAACAAGGCGGAGAGCCTGCACCACCGCTTCACCGCGCAAGCCTTCTCCCGCGCCGGCCGGCCCGTGTCGCGCGTGGCCGACCTTGGCTGCGGCTTCGGCGGGTCCACCCGCGCCTTTTATGCCGACCACCCCGAGGTGGACGTGGTGGGGGTGGAGCTTGCCGCGCCGTGCCTTCGCCTTGCCGCCCACCGCGCTGTGGAAGACCAGGCCCGCAACGTGCGCTTCAAGCAGGCCGATGCCGCAGCGACAGGGCTGGAGGAGGGCGCCTACGACGTCGTCACATCCACCATGATGCTGCACGAAATGCCGCCAAAGCACATTGCCAAGGTGCTGGAAGAGTCCCATCGGCTCCTGGCGCCGGGCGGCCTTTCCATTCACCTCGACTTTATCCCTGCCACCGATCCCTTCTCCACCTTCATCCACTACGGCCACTCTGAGCGAAACAACGAGCCCTTCATGGTGCCCCTCAACGAGATGGACCTTGAAGGCGCACACCGTGCCGCAGGGTTTGAGAGGATTGAGGTTTTGCCGTTCGAGGAATTCACCGGCGCTCTGTCGCCAGAGATGACCTCCTGGCGCTTTCCGTGGACGCTGATTGTCGCCCACAAAGCGGCATGAGCGAGGCGGGCGGTGGACCCCTTGTCGACCTTGAGGGGCTGCGCACGCTGATCCTCGGCGCGGGCTCTGGGATCGGCGCTTCTTGCGCCACCCTTGCGACGGCTGCAGGCGCCCGCGTTGGCGCCACCACTTTGCCTGGCGAGACGGTCGACGCCACCTGGACGATGACCTGCGACGTGACGGACGGTGCAGCCGTCACCGACGCTGTCGAGCAGGCAGCTCAGGCTCTCGGCGGCCTCGACGCTGTGATTTTGACTGCCGGCGTTTTCGACCATCGCGGCGTTGGCGAGACCGCCGATACGGACTGGCGCCGCGTGATGGCCATCAACCTTGACGGCCCCTTCCATGTGGCACGGTCCGTGGAGCCCATCTTTAAGGCCGCGGGTGGGGGGAGCCTTGTGTTTTTTGCCAGCCAGATCGGCATTGTCGGTCACCGCCGGGCAACGGCGTACGCAGCCTCCAAGGGCGGCGTCATGGCCCTGTCGCGCACCCTTTCGGTGGAGTTTGCAGCCTTCGGCGCCAGGGTGAACGCCGTCGCACCGGGCCCCATCGAAACGCCGATGACAGCCGTTGCGAGAGCCGATCCGGACCGCGCCGCAGCCCTTGTGGCCGCGGTCCCCCTGGGGCGGGTCGGCAAGGCGGACGAGGTGGCGCGCGCTGCGCTCTTCCTCGCCTCTCCCGCCGCAGGTTACGTGACGGGCCACATCCTGGTGGTCGATGGCGGAGTGACGGCCCTATGACGCGCAACAAGGACCTTCCCATCGACCCCTACTACGTGCAGCGGGACGATCATCTGCCGGAGATGAAGGACCGGCTGAAGGAGGCCCTCGACCTCACCGAGGATGACCTGAAGCGCCTGTCGCCCGAAGCGCGCAACCTCTTCTCCGCACGCAGACATCTCGGCCACACCTGGCTCGACGATTACGAGATCGTCGTCACCGTCACCTCAAGTCCCACAGGCTGCGGGTGCGGTGTGAAGGAAGGCCAGACAATCGTCTTCGACATGCGCCACAAGGTGAAGACGGAACTGTCCGACGCGCCTTTGTGCGTGCACCTGATGTCGCCGATCCTGTCCGTCTTCTACATGACGTTCGATCGTGCGGCAGAGGGCCTCAACCCGCTCACCTGCGTGTGGCGTTATCACGAGTGCCCCATGACAGGCCTCGACGAGGGCGCCTCAAAGGCCCTTTGCGAGGTTCACATGCGCCGCGTCGACACCAAAGAGCCCGTCACCGCCCGCATGATCGGCCCCAAAGGCGAAGAGGCATGAACGCCTTCGACCCCGCCCGTGCCGACGACTATGTTGTTGTCGCCACCGTCACCCGTGCCTTTCATTGCGCCAACCACATCAAGACGGACGAGACGTTCGTATTCGACCTTTCGGGCAGGCTCGACCCGCAACGTTCCACGGCCAACTTGTGCCTGGGGATCTTGGCAAAGCTTCAGCCGGCGCTGTTGATGGCGCAGGACCGTGCCGCAGAGGGCCTTCACCCCGTCAGCCGCGCCTTCCGCACCTTCGATTGCTTCGACACAGGTATCGACCATGGCGGCACCGGCAAGGTCTACGTTGAGCTTCACCTGGTGGAAAAACACACGGGCGCCCGCGTGCCACGGCCGGACGAGGTTTCATGAGCGAGCCGTTCGCCAACGTCTTTTCCCCATTTGCCATTGGCGACGTCACCTTTCGCAACCGCATCTTCCTGCCAGCCCACACCACCAACTTCGCCCGCGACTTCCTGCCGACACCTGAACACGTGGCCTACCTGAGGGAGCGTGCGCGCGGCGGCGTTGCCCTGGTCATTGTGGAACCTTTGCGCGTTCACAGAACATCCCTTGGCCGATCAGGCGGGCTTTCGGGGGGCGACAGGCGCGCCCTTGCCGGCCTGAAAGCGATGGTCGAGGCGGTCAAAGGGGAGGGGGCGCGGGTGTTCGTGCAGATCACCCACGCAGGCCGCCATGGCGAAAACGCCGTGGATCGCTTGCCCGCCTGGGGGCCTTCAGCCGTCCCCTGGGTGGCAGGGGGCGAGATGCCTCACGCAATGACCCGCCGCGAAATGGACGATGTGCGCGACGCCTACGTGGAGACCGCCCTCCTTGCGGTGGAGGCAGGCTTTGAAGGCATGGAGGTGCACCTTGGTCACGGTCACCTTCTGCACCAGTTTCTCTCCCCCGCCGCCAACGTCCGCACGGACGCATACGGCGGCAGCCTTGAAAACCGCATGCGCTATCCGCTAGAGGTTTTGGAAGCCGTTGCCCAAGCCGTCGGCAGTCAACTGTGCCTCGGCGTGCGCATGAGCGTCGACGATTTGATGCCGAATGGCGTTACCCCTCAGGAGCATCGCACCCTCGCAGAACGGGCTGTCGCTGTGTCTGGCGTCGCCTTCGTCAACGCGTCGGTGGCGGCCTACCAGTGGCCCAGCATCGGCCACCATGTTGCGGACATGACTGCGCCGGCGCACCCTTACCTCGACCTTACCGTCAAGCTGCGTGAGGTGATTGGCGACGTGCCGCTCTTCACAGCCAACCGCTACCGCACCCTCACCGATGCTGAGGCCGCGCTCGCCACAGGTGCCATCCAGATGGTGGGCATGAACCGCGCCCACATGGCCGACCCCTCGGTGATCGCCAAGACCAGGGCAGGCCGCGCGGCGGATGTTCGCCCCTGCGTGGCCAACAACTACTGTATCGGCCAGATCGCCCTCCACCGCCCCATCTCCTGCATGATGAACCCGCGCGTCGGCAAGGAGGACGTCTGGCCCGAAGATCCGCCGGCCTCCCCAACCCCCCAACGGGTCCTGGTGGTGGGCGGCGGTCCCGCCGGCATGGAAGCTGCGCGTGTCGCCGCCCGCGCCGGCCATGAGGTTACGGTCTGGGAGCGCACCGCTATTCTCGGCGGTAAGCTCGATGTGGCAGGCACAGGCTACGGCCGGCGCGACCTTCACACCATGCGCGACTATCTTCTGGATCAACTTCAGGCAACGGGTGCCACTGTTCAGACCGGCGTCGAGGCAACCGCGGACATGGTGGCAGACTTTGCTGCCGACACTGTCATCCTCGCCACAGGCGCTGTGCCCGACCCGCTACCCTTCGAGGGCCCGATAACCGTCGATGCCGCCCTTGCCGAGACGCGCGAAGGGTGGCACGGCGCTCGTGTGGCGATCCTCGACGACGCCGGCTCATGGGCGAGCCTGACGGCGGCCGAAACCTTTGTCCATGAAGGTGCCGACGTCACCGTTGTTAGCCGGCCGGACGGGCCGTTGTGGGACGTCACCATTTATAGCCGCATGACCGCCCTTGAACGCCTCGCTGCCATCGGCGTGGCGTTGCGGCCAGGCCTGATCCCCCTCTCGCTTGAAGGAGGCACGCTCTTGTGCCGCAACAAGTACACCGGCGAGGAGGTGCGTTATGGCCCCTTCGATCGACTGGTCTATGCAGGACGGGGCACAGGCGCGCACGTCATGCAGGCAGCGTTGGAAGACAAGGGCCTTGTCGTTCACGTCATCGGCGATGCACTTGCCCCGCGCACACTGTTTGAGGCGATGCACGATGCCAACGCCGCCGCTCGCGGCCTCGACCAACCTCGATGAAGCGCATCGACGCCGACATTGCCGTTGTCGGTTCAGGCTCTGCCGGCGCGGTGGTCGCAGGCACGCTGGCAAAGGACCAGGGCTGCCGCATCGCCCTTGTGGAGGCGGGCGGAGGGGCCTGGAACCCACTCCTGCGCGTCCCCTTGATGACAGGCGTTCTCCTGCGCGGCCGTTATGCCAACTGGAGCTTTCGCACAGAGCCTGAGCCGAACCTCGACGGCCGGGTGATTGCCTGGCCAAGGGGCAAGGTGATCGGCGGCTCCTCAGCAATAAACGGCATGGTGTGGACCCGCGGTATCCCTGCCGACTATGACGGCTGGGCCCAAAGGGGCTTGCCCGAGTGGCGCTGGGAGACGGTGCTTGCCGCCTTCCGCGCCATCGAGCGCCATCACATGGGCGCCAGCGAGCACCACGGCGGTGACGGCCCGCAGCCTGTCACCCGCCCACCAGGGCTTCACCCTCTGTCAGAGGCCTTCCTCACCGCAGCGGGCGAGGCAGGGCTCCCCACAACCGATGACTTCAACGGACCCCACCCCGAAGGCACAGGACGGTACGATTTCACCATCGCCAATGGCAGGCGCGTCAGTGCAGCCACCGCCTACCTGTCGCCGGTGGCAGGTCAGCGGAACCTTTCCGTCCTCACCCGCGCGCATGCAACGCGCATTCTGTTCAATGGGCATCACGCCACCGGCCTTCTGGTTCGCCAGGGTGGTGAGGATGTTGAGGTGCGTGCGGACACGGTGGTCTTGTGCGGAGGGGCGGTGATGTCGCCGCATCTTCTCATGCTGTCGGGCATTGGCCCTGCGGACGCGCTCGCCGCCCACGACATTCCCATCACGGTGGACCTTCCTGGCGTTGGCCAGAACCTTCAGGATCACTTGTTGGTGCGGGTGGAACATGCCTCGCGTGAGCCCATCACCCTCCAGCGCATCTTGCGGGCCGACAGGGCGGCGATGGTGCTGGGGCAGGCCCTTGCGACGGGAACGGGGCCTGCGGCGCGGTTTCCTCTGGAGGTGGGCGCATTCCTGCGCTCAGACCCAGCGTTGGAGGTGCCTGACCTCCAGTCCCACTTCCTGCCGGGGCTCTCCACAGCGCTGCTGCGCCATCCCTTGTCTGGCGGCAAGGCGCAGCATGGGTTTTTCGCCAACGTCTATCAGTTGCGCCCGCACAGCGTCGGGGAAATCAAACTGCGCTCCGCCGACCCTTCCGCCGCGCCGATGATCTGCCCCAACTACCTGTCCGCCGCGGCCGACCGCGTCGCCCTTAAGGCCGGGATCAGGCTGTTGCGCGACATCTTCTCCCGTCCCGCCTTTGACCGCTATCGCGGCGAGGAGCTTGCCCCTGGCGCCGCAGCCACCAGCGATGCCGACCTTGATGCGTTCCTGCGCCAAAAGGCCGACACCGTGTTTCACCCCGTCGGCACTTGCCGCATGGGCAATGATGCGATGGCGGTGGTGGACGGCACTCTCAACGTCCACGGCGTCGAAGGATTGATGGTGGCCGACGCTTCCGTCATGCCTACCATGCCTGGCTGCAACACCCATGCCCCGTCGATGATGATCGGCGCCCGCGCGGCAGACTTTCTGTCCCGTGCCAACATGCCGGAGGCCGCCCATGTCGCCTGAGGATCTGTCCGACCGCCTTTCCGCGGTGCGCCACAAGCGCGGCTATCTCCTCCCCCACCACGGTCTGATGGCCCTGACCGCGCCAAAACTTCTTGATGCCTACGATGCCGCCTACACAGCCCTTGCGCTGGATGAGCGTGTCCTCTCCCACCATGACCGCGAGTTCGTGTGGCTTGCGATCTTGATTGCGACGGACGAGGCCATTGCCACCCACCACATCGCAAAGTTTCGCGCCGCTGACGGAACGGATGATGAGATCCGCGCCATTCTTGCTATCGTCGCCCATGTGTGCGGTTTCCGCGCTTACCACTTCGTGGACACCCATTGGGCCTCCCACGTGCCGCAGATCGATGTGGAAGCCTCCTGGCGCGAGGCGTTGTCGCGGGCAGGCGAGGGGGCGGACGCGCGCCTTGTCCACCTTGCCGCCGCCGCCGTTCAGACCGCAAACGGTGCGTGGACGGGCCTGACATTTGCCATCCGCGCCGCCTACGCCGCCACGGTGCCTGAGGCGGATCTTGCGGAGGCTTTGTCGCTGACAATGTTCCCCGCCAGCGTCCCCTATTTCGTTGAGGCCGCGAAGGTGTGGCGGGAGATGATCGTGGCCGGCGATGTTCCGGCCTCGGACGCATTTCGCGCCTGGGCCGCACTGTCGGGCCAGGAAGGGTTTGGCGGATGAGCGAGGATCCACCGTCAATTCCCCTGCCAGAGCCAGAGGCGCTGCGCACCCGCCTTGAGGCGCTGCGCCGAGGCCGCGGCTTTCTCCTTGCCCACCATGGCGCCCTTGCCGCCGCAGCGCCCGACCTTCACGCCGCCTATATGCAGATGTATGAGGCGCTGACCGTCCGGCCACGCCACCTCAGGCCGTTGGAGCGTGAGAGCGTTTGGCTTGCGATCCTCGTGGTGGCACGGGAGGGGATCGGCACCCATCACCTCAAACTCTACTGCGATGCGGGTGGGACAGAAGCGACGGCCCAGACCATCATTGCCATGGCAGGCGCAGTCGCCGTCGGCGATGCCCTCACCTTCGCGCAAGCCCACTGGAGCGGTTTCTTGCCCACCCTCGACCCTGGCGCGGCCTATGCCGACGCGTTGGCACGCCTTCGTGGGGAGGACGTGCCCGCCGATACCGCAGAGCTTTGCATGTTGGCCGCACAGGCAGCGCGGCACTCGTCCGGCGGTGTTGCCCACCACGTGCGTGCCGCCTACCGCGCCGGCATCGCTGAAGAGAAGATGGTGGAAGCGCTCAGCTACGTGATCTGGCCCTGCGGCGTGAATGCCTTCTTGGACGCCTGCACCGCCTGGCACGACGTGATGACGGCAGGCGAAGTCACCCCGTCGGGGCGTTTTCGCGTGTGGGCCGACATGCCTCGCGAAGGCGCATACGACGTCTCAGGCGGTACGGACGTGGGCGGATTTTCTGGCAGTGCCTCTGATGCAGGCGAACGCGGGGACAAATCATGACGCTGTCGGCAGAGCGCCTTACCGGTCGCACCGCCATTGTCACCGGCGCGGCGGGCGACATCGGCCGTGCCATCGCAACGCGCTTCGAGGCGGAGGGCGCCCAGGTCGCCTCCCTCGATCTTGGTTTCGGCGAGCACACCGTCAGCCATCCGTTTGACTGCGACATCACCGACGAAAACGCTGTGGCACGCACCATTGACGAGGTGGCAGCGCAGCTGGGGCCGCCCACAATTCTCGTCAACAATGCTGCAGCGCCGACGCCTGTGGGGACGGTGTGCGAGATCTCCCGTCAGGCCTGGGACTTGTCCCTTGCCGTCAACCTGACGGGGGCGTTTCTCATGTGCCGGCACACCATCCCATTCATGGTGGAGGCTGGCGGCGGCGTGATCATCAACGTGGCATCCCAACTGGGGCATGTGTCGACGCCCGGGCGGGCAGCGTACTGTGCCACCAAGGCCGCTCTCCACTCGCTGACCCGCACCCTTGCCCTTGACCATTCGGCCGACAACATTCGTGCCGTCAGCCTCTCCCCAGGCGCGGTCATGACAGGGCGTCTTGTGCGCCAAGCCGGCAGCCAAGCGGCCGTCGAGGACGCGTTCGTGCCCAATCACCCCATCGGCAGGATCGGCGCGCCCGAGGAAATTGCCGCCGCCGCCGCTTTCCTCGCCAGCGACGACGCCAGCTTCGTAACCGGCACCGATATGTTGGTGGATGGCGGCTACACGGCGCGCTAGTTCGCGATGCCCAGCGCTGCCTTGCCGTGGGTGACAATCCAGTCCGCATAGTCCTCCACAGCCTCTTCGGGGGTCATGAAGGTCAGGCCGAGGTCGGTACGTATGCGCGTATTGTCGATGGGGCTGCGTACGCGCGTCACATCGTCATGGAAGGCGATGGTTGCCTCGTCCACGGACCCTTCTTTGGCCACCGGCCGCCCCAGTTTACGGGAGAGGGCCTCGGCCAGGAGGGTGGGGTGCCAGGTCTTGCCGGCGGAGATGTTGTAGATCCGCGAGGCCAGCGTCTGCGTGCGTGCAAGGGTGAGGAGTGCGTTTGCCACATCGCGGCCTGAGGTCCAGTCACGAACGCCGCCTGAGGGCAGGATTGCCACCTTGCCCGTCAACGCTGCGCCAGCCAGCTGGAAGGGTGGGCTCATCATTTCGCGCACGCCCGTATCGTGTTCCCATGCGCCAAACACGGCTGTGACGCGGCCGATGGCAACATCCATCATGCCTTCGGTCTGTGCGTCCAAGAGTAGGCGCTCGCAGGTAAGCTTGGTGAAGCCGTAGACCCCCGCGGGCCGGGTCGGCGTCTCCTCGGCCACCGGCTTTCCATCGAACGGGGCGGGGCCGTAGATGGCGCTTGAGCTAGGGTAGACGAACCGCTCTACACCCGCCTTCGCCGCGGCTTCCAAGACGTTGCGGGTGCCCAGAAAATTGACGTCGATGGCACGCTCGGCCGGCACGAAGGTGGAGACCGGACTCAGCGTGATGGCCGCGCCGTGGATCACCTGGCGAATGTTCCGGCCGTTGAAGGCGCGCGCCACGTCGGCGGGTGAGCAAACGTCCGCCGTCACCACCTCAAGGGTGCCGGGGAGGGGGGCGAACGCCTCCAACGCAGGGCCGAATAGCGGTTTGTCGGAGAGCGCCACAACAGCCTCGCCATCGGCCAAAAGCCGCTCCACAATGTTGAGGCCGACGAAGCCGCCGGCGCCCGTCACCAACACACTCACAAGCGCGCCTGCCTTGGCCTGTCCGCCCTTTGCCTCTTGTCCATCCCAGTTCAGCCTCCACCCTTGATCCTCTTGGACCGATAGATTCGTTGACGCAGCCTGTCACTTGTTTAATACAGTTTGCTGGATTAAAAATAGAAAGGGCGCGCGCGTGAGCTTACAGAAATCGCGCAAACGCTGTTCCGCCACCCCTATCGCACGAGGTGCTGCGACATGGCGTTGACCCTGAAGGCTCGCGTTGCAGAGCCCCGCCCCCTTGTGGCCCCGGGGGTCGCTGACGCGCTGACCGCCTCCATCGCCGCTGCCACGGGATTTGAGGCCGTCTACCTGTCGGGCGCCAACATTGCTTACACACGCCTCGGCCGGCCCGATATCGGCCTTGTGTCCATGGCGGAGGTGGCAGAGGTCATCGCACAGATCCGCGACCGCGTGCCCACCCCGATGATTGTGGATGCTGACACAGGCTTCGGCAATGCGCTGAACACCCAGCGGACGGTGCGCCATTTCGAGCGGGCCGGTGCCAACGGCATCCAGCTTGAAGATCAGACCTTCCCCAAGCGCTGCGGTCACCTGAAGGATAAGAGCGTCATCTCTACGGCCGAGATGGTCGGCAAGATCAAAGCCGCCACCGACGCGCGGGCGAGCGAGGAGACCCTCATCATCGCCCGTACCGACGCCGTCGCTGTTGAGGGGATGAGCGCTGCCATGGAGCGCGCCGAGGCCTATGCCGGGGCCGGCGCCGATGTCCTCTTCGTGGAGGCGCCGCAAGCCCTTGATGACCTCTCGGCCATCGTAAAGCGCATCGGGCATCTGCGCCCCCTCATTGCCAACATGGTGGAAGGGGGGATGACACCTGACGAAACGGCGGAAAACCTTGGCCGTACAGGGTTTCGCATCGTCATATTCCCCGGCGGCATCGTGCGCGCCATGGCTCGCACCGCGCGCGACTATTACGCCTCGCTCCACAAGAACGGCACCAACGCACCGTTCCGGGACAGGATGTTCGACTTCGACGGTCTGAACGGCCTCATCGGCACCCCCGAAATGATGGCGTTGGGCGCCCGCTACGAGTCAGAGGCCAACCGCGAAGAGGATGCCGCGTGAGTGAGCCCGCCCTCGACCCCGTCACCCTCGCGGTGTTGAAGGGTCGCTTGGAGCAGATCGTCGACGAGATGGACGCAACGCTTTACCGCACGGCGTTCAACCCCATCATCGCTGAAGCGCGCGATGCCTGCCACGGCGTTTACCACCCCGAGACTGGCGACACGCTGGTGCAGGGCTCGGGCGGGCTTCCCATCTTCGTCGGTGCGATGGCCTTTGCGGTCCGCGCCGTCATCGCCAAGGTGGCGGAGGAGGGTGGGCTGAAGCCTGGCGACACCTTCATCTTCAACGACCCTTACGACGCCGGCACCCACCTCAACGACTTTCGCCTGGTGCGTCCGGTCTTCAGGGGTGGCAAGCTGTTCTGCTGGATTGCCTCTGTCGGTCACTGGCTGGACGTGGGCGGCAATGTCCCCGGTGGCTACAACCCGAAGGCGACCGAGAGCTTCCAGGAAGGCTTCCGCATTCCCCCTGTCAAGCTGATCTCTGAAGGGAAGACCAACGCGGATATCATCGCCATCATCCAGGCGAATTCGCGTTTGCCCATGTCCAACTATGGCGACCTCAACGCGCAGCTGAACGCCCTCGACCTTGGCGGCAAGCGCTTGGTGGACCTCCTCGACGAGTACGGCGACGATACCATCGCCGCCGCCTTCGACGCCTTTTCCGACCGTGCCGAAGCTTTGATGCGGGCCGCCATCGCTCGCCTTCCGGACGGCACCTACACGTTCGAGGATGTGCTCGACAACGACGGCATCACCGATGAGATGCTGACCGTTGCCCTTGACGCCACCATCGAGGGCGAGCGCTTGAAGCTGGACTTTTCGCGCTCGTCGATGGCCGCACGCGGGCCCATCAACATCTCCCGCTCCACCACCATCGCGGCCTGTTATGTGGCGCTGAAGCACGTCTTCACCGACGTGCCTGCGAACGCCGGATGCCTTCGCCCCATCGATTTTGTGATCACCGACGGCTCGCTCCTTGGCGCCGGTCCGCCAAAGCCCGTGGCAGGCTATACGGAGACAATCCTGCGCCTTATCGGTGTGGTCTTCGGTGCGCTTGGGAAGGCGGACGAGAGCCTTGCCCTCGGCGGTCCGTTCGGCACCATCAATGCGCTTTCCATCGCGGGGCATCGCGAGGATGGGTCGCGCTGGGTGATGTTCTCCTTCTTTGGCGGCGGGCTTGGCGGCAGCCCCGTGTCGGACGGGCTCAACCACGCCAACAATCCCATCTCCACCGCCACCATCCCGCCGGTGGAAATCCTTGAAGCGGCCTATCCGGTGATTTTCCGCCAGTGGGCGTTGCGCCCGTCTTCGGCGGGGGCAGGCGCCCACCGCGGCGGTGTTGGCGCCACCTATGAGGTGGAGGTGATGACGGACGCGGAAGTCTCCCTCCTTGGCGAACGGGGCAAGGTGCCGCCCTTTGGGGTTGCCGGCGGTGCATCTGCCGCACCCACACGCTTCTCCTGGCGCAGTGAGGCCGGTGAAGGGACACCGCCCATGGTCTCCAAGATCACCGGCGTTGAGGTGTCCAAAGGCGGGCGGGTGCGCCTGTCGACACCTGGAGGGGGTGGTTGGGGCGACCCTCAATCCCGTGACGCCGAAGCCGTGGCAAGGGATGTACGCCTCGGCTTCATCACCAAGAGCGATGCACGTGACACCTACAACGTTGCCCTTGCCGCGGACGGCTCGGCCGACCAGGCGGCCACCGCCGCGCTTCGAAAGGACCGCGCGGCGTGATCGACCACGGCAAGATTGTGGGCGTCGACGTGGGCGGCACCTTCACCGACCTCTTCCTGTTTGACGAGACCGAAGGGGCGTTCGCGACCGCAAAAGTCCCCTCCAACCGTGGCGACGAGGCCAAGGGTTTCCTTCAAGGCCTTCAGACCTTCGGCGCCATCGCCGACCTTGCTTCCATTGTCCACGGCACCACCGTTGGCACCAACGCCCTTCTTGAGAGGAAGGGCGCGCGCGTGGGTCTCATCACCACAGAGGGCTTTCGCGACGTTCTTGAAATGCGCCGGCGCGACCGCCGCAGCACATGGGGCCTGACGGGGGACTTCACCCCCGTGGTGGAGCGCGACATGCGCGTCGAGGTGATGGAGCGCACCCTTGCGGACGGCACTATCCTCACCCCTGTGGACCCCGAGGCGGTCAAGGCGGCGGCGAAAGCTCTCTTGGACAAGGGCGCCGAGGCCCTCGCCATCGTCTTCGTCAACGCCTACGCCAACCACGAGAACGAGGAGCGTGCGGTTGAGGCAGCGTGCGAGGTCTGGCCCAACGCTTGCCTTGGCTCCTCCTCGGGCATTCTGCCGGAAATCCGCGAGTTCGAGCGCACCTCCACCACCGTCTTGAACGCCTACCTCCAGCCTGTGGTGGGGAACTATTTGGGCAAGCTTGAGGGGGCGCTGGACGAAGCCGCCTTCGATGGCCGCTTCCACATCATCCAATCCAACGGCGGGGTGATGTCCACCGAAAGGGCGCGCAAGACCCCGGCCCGCACCGCCCTCTCCGGTCCTGCCGCGGGCGTCATCGCAGCGGCCGCCATTGCAGAGGCGGCAGGCTTTCCGGACGTCATCACTGGCGATCTCGGCGGCACTTCGTTCGATGTGTCGCTGATCGTCGGCGGCAAGACGGCGCTGGCGGCGCAGACCACCATCGATTTCGGCCTCGTCATCCGCAGCCCGATGATTGAGATCGTCACCATCGGCGCCGGTGGCGGCTCCATCGCGCGGGTGGACGCTGGCGGTCTGATCGAGGTGGGGCCTGAAAGCGCAGGTTCGCGGCCGGGCCCCGTCGCCTATGGAATGGGGAACGACCGGCCCACACTCACCGATGCGAATATCGTCCTCGGCCGCATCAATGCCGACAAGCCCATCGGCGGGTCCCTCGACAGGCTCGACGTGGAGGCGGCGAAGGCTGCCATTGACCGCCATGTGGGGGCAAGGCTTGGCCTCTCGCCCATGGAGGCGGCCGAAGCCATCGTGCGTATTGCCGATTCCAAAATGGCAGGCGCCATCCGCTTGATGTCGGTGGAACGGGGGCACGACCCGTCCCGCTTTGCCGCCGTTCCCTTTGGCGGTGGCGGCGCCCTCCACGCCGGCGCGCTCATCAAGGATGTGGGGCTGAAGGCGGCGCTGGTGCCGCGCTATCCTGGTGTCACGTCGGCGCTCGGATGTCTCATCGCCGACATTCGCCATGACCAGGTGCAGACCCTCAACATTGCCGTTGAAGGGCTCGACGCCGCAGCACTTGGCACCCGCATGGCGGACGAGGCCAAGAGTGCCCACGAGGTGGTGCGCAACGCCCGCCTTTCGGTGGACCGTGTGGAGACGGTGTTCGAGCTCGACATGCACTATGTGGGGCAGACCCATACCCTCGGTGTGCCGATCCCCGCCACCTACGACAACGGCGCGGTGACGGTGAGCGAGGCGATGGTGCGCGAGGCCTTCGAAGCCGCCTACAAGGCAAGCTACAGCCGCCTGTTGTCGGGCGTGCCGATCCGCATCGTGAACCTTCGCACAGCCGCCATTGGTGTGCGCCCGCACTTTGACCTTGCAGCGCTTGCGCCATCCGCAGACACCACCGTCGAGGGCGCGCGCACCGGCTCGCGTCAGGTGTGGTTCCAGGGCGCCTTCCACCACACCTCGGTCTATGACCGTCTGGCCCTGCCGGTGGGCGCGAGGATCGATGGCCCGGCAATCCTTGAGCAGCCGGATGCCACCACCGTGGTCGACCCGGACCTGACCGCCCGCATCGATGACTACGGCAACCTCATCGTGGAGCGGCCATGAGTGGGACGACCGCCGGTGCCGAGCGCACCGCCCTTTTGATCGTCGACCTTCAGAACGACTTCATACATCCCGACGGCGCCTATGGGCGTGCGGGCCAGGGCGCGGAAGCAATCGCCGCCTTGCCTGAGCGCATCAAACCCCTTGCCGATCTCTTGCGCCAGAAGGGCGGGCTCGTGGTCTCCACACAGTTCACCCTTGTGCCCGGCCGGGGCGGCGAGCCCCTCATCGCACCGCATTTGAAAACGCTGCGGCCGTTCCTGACGAAGGGAGACTTTGCGCCAGGGTCATGGGGCAACCAGCTTGTGGACACGCTCGCCCCCGCCGACATCACGGTGGAAAAGATCGCCTACAGCGCCTTTTATATGACGCGGATGGAGTGGGTGCTGCGCAAGACCAACATCGAGCGGCTGTTGGTGTGCGGGATCGTCACCAACGGCGGCGTTGCCACCACCTTCCGCGATGCGCACGTGCGTGAGTTCGACGCCATCTTGCTGGAAGACGGGTGCGCCGCCTTCTCCCAAGAGACTCACAACACGGCGGTGGATGCGTTGCGCCCTGTGGGCCGCGTCGCCACCATCGCCGAGATGATGGGCGAGATCTGATGGCCTTCACCCTCAATCCCGGCGCGATGATGGTCTTCATCGTCTACAACACCAACGCGGACGCTGTGGCCCGGGGGTATGAGCCGTGGCTGCGGGAGACCGACTGCCCATTCTTCAACTCCATCCCCGGAATTGCCTACTACGCCAATTGGAAGATGGATGCCCCATCCCCCTTCGCCTACTTCGACTTTCTGATCATCGAGGGTGACGACCGCCTGAAAGACGTGTGGTTCAACAAGGACCTCGACCATTTCCGCACGGAGTGGGTGCGCCTTTGGGGCTATGGCGATGCGCCCCTTCCCATGCACCGCTACAGCCATGTGACGCGGGTGGAGCGGGCCAATTTCGGCCTTGAGGTGGACGAAGGCTGGCTGACGCTCGGCAAAGGCGATCCATCATCGGACTTGCCGACGGTAGCCCGGGTGGAAGGCTCCCTCGCCAAGCACTTTGCAGGGTCACAGGAGCCTTGGTTCGCCCCCGTGGAAGACCGCCAGCCCCTTGGCTACGACTATGTGGGCTTCTCGCCCGAAAAGCCCGCTGAGGGTGACCTCATCCTTCCGACCCACGCCGTCGCGCGGCCGTGAGCGCCCCGCCGACCCGGTGCGAGGTGGCCATCGTAGGCGCCGGCGCATCGGGTGCGGCAGTCGCCTGGCGCCTTGCTGGGGCGGGGTTCAATGTGGTGGTCCTTGACCGTGGCGACTGGTGGGACCCGTCCCAAACCCCTTCGGCCGCAGAGGATTGGGAGTGGCGCCGCCTCACCGACTTCAGCCCCAGCCCCAATGTACGTGGCCGGCCCGATGACGACCCTGTGGACGATGCGGCCAGCGATATCAAGGCGTTGATGGTGTCAGGCGTCGGTGGCAGCACGGTGATGTGGTCCTGCCACATGCCGCGCTTCCACCCGTCCGATTTCGCCATGCGCACTTTGGATGGTGTGGGCGACGACTGGCCCATCACCTACGACGAGCTTGCCCCCTACTACGCCCTCAATGAGAGGCAGATGGGCGTTGCAGGCCTTGCTGGCGACCCAGCCTATCCGCCAATGCCTGAGCGGCAGACGCCGCCCATCGGCCTCAACGAGACCGAGATGCGAGTGGCCGAGGCGTTCGACAGGCTCGGCTGGGCGTGGTGGCCTGCCGACATTGCCATCAACTCGGCCCCATACGCTGGCCGCGGCGCTTGCAACAATTGCGGCCCTTGCGAGCTATTGTGCCCACGAGGCGCCAAAGCCTCCGCAGATATGGCCTATGCCGCCCCTGCGGTCCGGAAAGGGGCGCGCATATTGACCGGCGCGCGGGTGTCTGAGGTAACGCTCGGTGCCAATGGCAAGGCGGACGGCGTTCTGTGGACCGATGGTGCTGGCCGCGAGCACCACCTTGCCGCCGACCGTGTGGTGGTGGCGGCCAACGGCATCGGCACGCCGCGGCTCTTGTTGATGTCGCGCTCGCGGCAATTTCCTGACGGGCTGGCGAACCGGTCAGGCCTTGTGGGGCGGCGCTTGATGCTTCACCCGCTTGCCCGTGTCACAGGCCGGTTCGAGCCGCCCGTGGGCGGCCATCGCGGGTTCACCGCTGGGGGGATCGTCAGCCATGCATTCTACGAGAGCGATGCCGGGCGCGGCTTCGTGCGTGGGGTGAAGCTGTTGGTGATGCGCTCCCACGGCCCGCTCCTTACGGCTCTTGGCTCCATGATGCCGCGCATTCCCTGGGGCAAGCACCACCACGCGCGGTTTGAAGAGGTGTTCGACCACACGCTGTCGGTCTCCATCTGCGCCGACGATCTGCCTGACGAAGCCAACGCCGTGACATTGTCGAAGACACTGAGTGACGCCGACGGCCGTCCTGTCGCTGCCGTGGCCTATCGGCTGGGCGAGAATAGCCGGCGCGCCCTTGCCTTCGGCCGTGAAAGGGGGCGAGAGCTGCTTGAGGCGGTTGGCGCAAAGGAGTTGTCGGAGGTGGCGCTCACCACCAACGCGGGCTTCCACCTGATGGGAACGGCGCGCATGGGGGACGACCCGCAAACCTCCGTGACCGACCGCTGGGGCGCATGCCACGATGTGCCAAACCTTTGGATTGTGGACGGTAGCCTGTTCGTGACCGCCGCCGCCGTGAACCCCACTCACACCCTGCAGGCGCTGGCCCTTCGCGCCGCCGACCGGATCGCCGCCACAAGGCAGGCCGCATGAGGGCGATGGCGTCAGTCCACCCGCCGGCGCACCAGGCGCGAGCGGTTCTTCGTCCAGCTGATGGTGTTCACCCGCCCGCCGAGGATGCGGCTGGGCGCAAGGGGCGCCAGCTCAGGCGCGTGGAGAGCCAGACTGGCGGAACCGCTGAAGATGTCCGCGGCATGCCCGTCCTCCATGTCGGAGGCGAAGAGCTCGCGCACGATGCTGCCATCGGTGGGGTCGGGCAGGACACGCTCTGTGAAGAAGGTGACCCAGGCGGGAAGGTGGATCCCAAGGTCGCCCTGTCGCCCCACCTCCACGGACAATTCAAGTACGGGTTCGTGGAAGCGGGTGACCTTTCCGACGGCCGTGTCGCCAGGCTGCCAGCCGCGTTGGGTGTGCGGGCGCGTCATGGACAGGCGCGCTTCGCGCTGGGGCCAGCCGTAGAGTTCACGCCCGACAGCAATCTCTGCCTCACCATCGCACCACAAGAACGGGTCCCAGAAGCCATTCTGCGCGCCGTCGGTGACGGCAAGGCCGATGACCGCCTCGCGGAACTGGGAGCGCTCGGGGTGACGCTGGGCGAAGTTCCAGCCGAAACCGAGATCGCAGATGAGATCGTGGATGGAAAAGCGCACCACAGGTGCGCCGGCTGGCTTCAACGGGTCGGGGGTCAGCGCGGCGATGGCCCCAACGTTGCATTCGGCAAGGACGGTGAGGGAGCGGCCGCAAAAGCGCCAGGGCGGCGGCCCATAGGTCGCCGCGCCGCCATCGGGGGAAAGCGGCGCGCTGAAACCTTTCACACAAGCCTCCTTTGTGCGGGAGGCGGAATGCTGGCACACGCAAGGGCCGCCAGCAACGCCCGGCGGGTGTCATGAGCGAGGAAAAGGCGGCCATCGAGGCGGCAGGGTCGCGCCTTCGCAAACAGCTGCGCGCGGTCGGTGAGCCGTTTGCCATCCCCGCCACCGATCCCCTCGACGCCAACGCCGCAGCGCCGGTGCGCCCGCGCCAAACCGAAGAGCCCGCGCACCTGCCAACCGTGACGGCCATGCGCCAGGCACTCGACCGGGGTGAGACCACGCCGCGCGCGCTCTTGGAGCGCTGCTTGGAGCGGATCGAGCGGTTCTGCGATCTGTCGGCATTCCTGCGGGTGCTGGCACCGACCGCAAGGGAGGCTGCCGACGAGGCGGGGGAGGAGATGGCGCGCGGCATCAGGCGCGGCCCGCTCCACGGCATCCCGTTTGGGATCAAGGATGCGTTCGACACCAAGGGGATCGTCACCACCGTCGGCTCGCAGCTCTTTGCCCACCGCGTCCCCACTGAGGATGCCGCTTTGGTCACGGGCCTACGCAAGGCGGGGGCGGTGATGGTGGGAAAGCTCGACACCACGGAGATGTGCCTCGGCGGCCCCTCCCATGACGGCGGGTTCGGTCCTGCCGACAATCCCTGGCGGCGTGGGGCCTATGCCGGGGCCTCCACATCAGGCGGCGGTGCGGCCATTGCTGCGGGCCTGGTGCCCCTTGCCTTCGGCAGCGACACGGGCGGCTCCATCCGCCTTCCCGCGGCAATGACGGGCACGACGGGCTTCAAGCCAACCCACGATGCGCTGCCCCGGGAGGGTCTGTTTCCGCTCGCTCCATCCCTTGATACTGCGGGGCCACTGGCGCTCACGGTCGAGGATTGTGCGCTCGCCTTCGCCGCCCTTTGCAACACGACGCCGTCCCCACCTGCCGTAACGGTGGGTGTGCCCACGGGCCATGGGACGGACTGTGCGGGCATTTCGCCCGAGGCGGCCGGCGCTTTGTTGGTGGCGGCAAGGGCCTTCAAAGCGGCAGGCATTGAGGTGCGGTCGGTGGATCTTCCGGGATCGCAGGCGTTCACGGCGGTGTTCTGCGCGCTGATGATGCCCGATGCCCATGCCCTGCACGCCGAAAGACTGGCAACGGAAGGGGAGCGGCTGTCCTCCCACACCCGCGTGCGCCTTTCCATGGGCGCCTTCGTGCCTGACGAGGTGCGTGCCGCGGCCGAGGCTTCGCCGGCGGCGTTGCGGGCGGCTTGGCATGATGCGACCGCATCCACACCCGTCCTCATGACTGTCGGCGGGCTTGGGGAAGCACCTCTACAGGCGGATGTGTCGCCCTTCGCCTTCCTTGATGCACCTTTGGTCTACTGCCCTGCCAACATTGTGGGGGCGCCGTCCATCGTGCTGCCCGTGGCCCTGTCGGCCTCGGGGATGCCCCTTGGGGTGCAGCTCTCCGCGCGGCCTGGCGGGGAGGGAGTCCTCCTTGCGACGGCGGCGCGGCTGGAGGCTCAACTGGGCGGCCCGCCCCCGCGTCCAAGAGGTTTTGGAGACCCATCATGATCAAGCGCCGCTTTGTGGACGTTGCCCACGGTCAGCTTCACCTGCGCACCGCAGGGGTTGAGGGGGCTGCAACGCCGCTGGTGATGTTGCACCCCTCGCCGGGGTCCTCCCGCCAACTCGGCGGGTTGATCGAGCGGCTTGGGACGGGTCGCCTGGTGCTCGCCCCCGACTGTCCCGGCAACGGTGACAGCGACCCTTTGCCCGAAGAGGTGCCGGAGATCGATGGGCTGGCCGATGCCATCCTCCAAGGTCTTGACGAGAGCCTGGCCGACACCCCGTTCGACCTTTACGGCACCCACACAGGCGCGCGCCTTGCCACCTCCATCGCGCTCAGCCACTCTGACCGTGTCCGGCGCATCGTGCTCGATGGGTTTGGTGTCTATAGCGCTGATCGACGGGCGGAAATCCTTGCCACCTATGCGCCAGAGGTGGCGCCCGATCAGATCGGCACGCACCTCATGTGGTCCTGGCATTTTGCGCGCGATCAGTGGATCTGGTTTCCCTGGTTCGAGAAGCGCAGTGAGCGGCGCGTTCCCCTCGACCTTCCCTCCGCAGAGGACCTTCACGCCCTCCACGTGGAGATCTTGAAGGGGTTGGAGACGTATCACCGCTCCTACCGCGCCGCCTTCCGCTACGACATGCGGGCGAACCTGCCGGGCGTCGCGCACAAGACGCTGATCTGCGCCCAGCGCACCGACATGATTTTTCAGATGCTGCCGGACATGGCGGCCGTCAAACCCGATGCGGAGGTGGCAGAACTCCCTGGCACGGCAACGCCGCAGGACGCTGACGAGACGGCGCGACGGATCGATGCCTTCCTCACCGCTTCCGCTTCTGATGGAGGATGAGCCACACGCCGCTTGCCATGATGAGGACCATGCCGACCATGGCGATGGGCGTTGGCCACTCCCCGAAGATGATCCAACCGATGCCCCCCGCCCATATGAGCCGCAGATAATCGAGCGCGGCAATGCTGGAGGACATGGCCAGCCGATACGCAATGGTCAGAAGAAACTGGAGGAGGCACGCGAACGCTGAGATCATCGCCAGCAGCGCCCAGGTGTAGGGGTGCCGTAGTGTCGCCCACTCCTCAGGCGAGGCTGTGATGAGGCCGAGGGCGCCGAACACCACCGTCCCCAGCGCTGCGTAGTAGAACAAGACGGCGAAGTGGGTGCTTTTGGCGGGCATCTTGCGGATCGCGAGGATCATGCACGCGGTGAGGAATGCGCCGAGGAGCACCACCACCGCCGCCTTGCTGACCGTCGTCGCCATCGGCCCCAAGGCCAAGACTGTGCCGAAGAAGCCGATGCCCGCCGCCCCGAAAGCCTTCATGTCAGGCCGCTCCGACAGGAAGGGGATCGCAAGGAGCATCACGAAGATGGGCGTCGTGAAGTTGATGGAGGTGACCACCACAAGGGGGAGAAAAGCAAGCCCGTAGTAGAAGCAGGCCATGGACGACAAGCCGAAGACCGCGTGCCAGAAGTGGGCGGGCTTGTCCGCCTCCACGATGGCCCTCCGGTTGCTGCGCCAGAACAGGAGCGGCAGAAAAAGCGCCAGCACGCCGACCGAACGCAATGCCATGGTCGAGATGGCCCCAAGCCCCTGATCTGCAAGGAGTTTGACTGACATCCCCATCAACGGAACCACCATCGTGGTGCCGAGCATGGCGGCAACGCCGAAGGCATGGGCGCGGGCGGTGTCGCGGTGCGGGGTGGCGGCGGTGGTCTCCTCGGAGGCGGCCGTCTGAGGTTCGTTCACCGTTTGGGAACGGGGCGCCAGAACGGCGGCCGCTTCTTTACGGTCTCAAGCAGTGTTTCGTCGAATGGCGGGAGGTCGTAGCCCTTTGGCTGAGGTGGTCGCGCCGGATAGCCCGTGCACGTTTCCACGGTACGGCGCACGTCAGGGTCGATGTAGTAGGCGCCATAGGCGTAGTGGATGAGGCGGCCGAAGGCGTCCCGATCCTCCGCCTCAAGGTGTGACAGGGCAGCCACCTGGTCCACCTCTGCGGCGCTTTCAAAACCGTCTGGGAGCCGCGCTGCGATCTCATCCAGGAGGGCCGGTTCGCCGCGGCCTTCGGCAAGAGCACGTGTCTTTGCGGCAAGACCGATGGCGCTGGGGCGTGGCCAGCCTCGCGCGGGATCGCCTGGGATCAGGCGGTCGAGGACCACAGCGAGACGGTCGATCATGCGGCAATCTCTAGCGGTGCGCACTGGCGCTTGAGGAGGTGGTCGGCAATGCGAAGGGCGTTGGCCTGAAGGGTGGGCGTCGGGTTCACCCCGCCGGCGCTCGGGAACAGCGCCCCGTCCACCACCACAAGCCCCGGGCAACCCCTGACGTTGCCTTTCGGGTCTGTGACGGCAGCCTCGTCCTCGCCCATGGCGGCGGTGCCGAGGAAGTGGAAGCCTGCCTGGCGGGACAGGGGCGTGACGGCAATCTCCACCGCGCCGGCTTCCAGGAGGGCTTGGCGCGCGCGCGAAATGCCGTGGTGGAGGAGTGTGCGCTCATTCTTGCCCACGATGTAGGCGAGGCGGGCGGCGGGGACCCCTGCAGCGTCCCTCCACGCGGGGTCGAGCGTGACGCGATTTTCAGGCCGCGGCAGGTCTTCCACTGTGACGGTGAGGCTCACGTCGTGGCTGAACGTGCGCTCGAACGCGGCGTGATGGTCCACGCCCCAGGGCAGGCGCTTGGCATAGCCGCCAAGGGCTGTTGCAAGGGGGCCTTGGGGCCGTAACCCTTGCATCTGGTAGCCGCGGGAGGCGCCGCGGGCGGGGTCGGTCTCATAAAACTCCTGGCTATAAAGGGCGCAGGCGAAGGGGCCTTTGGGCAAACCCGTCGGCTCGGCAAAAAGGCCGGCGACAATGGCTGTGGGGTGGTGCATCAGGTGCCTGCCGACGCTGTCATTCGCGTTGGCGATGCCGTCAGGGTGGGCGGGACAGGCGGAGGCGAGCATCAGCCGCGGCGTGCCCATACCGTTGGCGGCAAGCACAACGGTGTCACATGGGGTGCAGTGTTGGCCGCCCTCGCCATCTTGCCAGTCGACGGCGGTGGCACGGCCATCGCGGTCGCATACAATGCGCTGCACCATGGCGCCTGTGATGAGGCGGGCGCCTTTTTGGAGCGCGCGCGGCCAGTAGGTGATGTCGGTGGAGGCGCGCGCCTTTTGCGGGCAGCCGAGACCGCAGGGGCCGCAATTGTTGCAGGCACCGCGGCCCGTCAGAGGGTCGGCATCCCTGTTGACGGCGCCGTCGGCGGGCCACCAGTGCCACCCCAGCCTGTCGAAGGCCGCGGCGAGGCGCTCCATACCGGCTGACAGGGGGAACGGCCCCATGGGGCGTGCGACACGGGGTGGGTTGGCAGGATCGCCCGCAAGGCCCGACACGCCCATGATGGTGTCGTTGAGGTCGTAATAGGGGGCAAGATCGTCATAACCGATGGGCCAATCACGGCCGACACCGTCCAGCGTTTTCGTCTTGAAGTCGGAGGGGTGGAAACGCGGAAAATGGGCGCCCCAACGAAGGGTAGAGCCGCCCACACCGCAGAAAAAGGCCGGGCGTATGGGGCTGTCGTCGGCGGTGACGGGAATGTCTTCGGCGGCGCGGCGGATGGCGGGATCGGGGTGGCGTTGGGTTTGCAGCACCCACTCCCAGTCGTCGCGGGTGGAGGCGGCGTCGGCTGGCTCATGCCAGCCGCCGCGCTCAAGCACCAGGACGGTGACGCCGGCCTCTGCCAGGCGCCAGGCAACGGCAGCACCCGACGCGCCAGCGCCGACGATCACCACGTCGGCGCGCGTATCGATTCCACCGGAAGGGGCCATAGGCGCGGTTACTCTGGCGCGTCCTTGATGACCCAGCCCTTGCCCTCCTTCATCTCTTTCATGGCTTTGCAGAAGCCCTCGAAGGCGGGGATACCTGCCGGAAGGGCGGCCATGAAGGCGGCCTCATAGACCTCTTCCCAGGTGGCGCCGTTCTCCACAGCGCGGAAGGCGGCCCATTCGACGCCCTCGCGGTCGCCCTTCACGGCGGTGGTGACGCCGACCAGCACCAGGAACCGGGTTTTCAGGTCGAGCGCCCGGCCCTCCGCCTCGCCAAAGATGGTGTAGGAGGCCAGCTCGCCATAGCGGCGCAGGAATTCGGGGTTGGTCTCAGCCAGCGCATCGTGCAGTGGCAGGGTGTAGCCGCGCACTTTGCGGATCTTGTCGAGCTCGGCCTCACCTTCGGGCGTCATCGGCATGGGGGTTTGGTCCTTTCTTGATCAGACGGCGCGGGCCGCAATCTCAGCTTCCTTGATTGCATCGTTCACGCGGCGGGGGGCCATGGCATCGCCCACAAGGCGCACGTCGAGGCCCTCGGCGCGGTGGGGCTCAAGGGCGTGAAACACCTCGTCCGCCGCCTCAGCGCCGATCATCATGACGACGGTGTCGGCGGCGACGGTGTGGGTTTCGCCTGTGTAGACGTCGGTGAGGGTGGCATCGGACGCGCCCACCTCGGTCAGTTCCATGTCGGCCATGAAGGTGACGCCGAGAGTGCGCAGCATCTTGTGGACCTTGCCCCAGTCTCGGCTCGAAGCGAGGTCGGGGGAGGGCTGCCCAAGCTGTGTGGCGAACGTCACCGCCCCGCCCTGCCGCGCGCAGTACTCGGCAATGACGGCCCCCTGGCGCCCGCCGATGGTGTCGTAGACGAGGACGCTGCCGGTCAGCGGCGGCTTTTTGAGCAAGAGGTCGAGGTAGGAGTAGACGTGTGCCTGGTCGGTGCCGGGAAGGGTCGACCCGTCGGTCCAGCGCTCAGGCCGCAGCGGCGACCACCCGTGGGTGAGGCCGCGAGCGCCAGCGGCGACAATCACCGTGTCGAAACCTGCCTCACGCAACGCATTGGCGTCGGCGCGGGTGTTGAGGCGGATTTCGGCGTTGGTCTCGCGCAGCCGCTCGATAAGCCAGTCTACGATCTGCACCAACTCTCGCCGGGATTCAGCCTCGGCCCAAAGCCGCACCTGGCCGCCCAGAACGTCGCGGGCCTCGAAAAGGGTGACGAGGTGGCCGCGCTTGGCCGCTGTCAGTGCCGCGCGAAGGCCTGCCGGCCCACCACCGACAATGGCAACGCGCTTGCGTGTGTCGGCCTGGGTGAGGAGATCGTCGGAAAGTTCGGTCTCGGCGCCCGCGGCAGGGTTGTGGATACAGCCGATGGCAGCCTGGGCAAAGATCGAAGACATGCACCAGTTGGCGCCGACACAAGGACGAATGGGCTCGGCCTCTGGCTCACCCGCCTTCGTCACCCAGTCGGGGTCGGCAATCAACTGGCGCGCCATGCCGATGATTTCGCACCGGCCTTCGGACAGGAAGGTTTCCGCCTCCCGGTGGGTGACGATACGCCCGCCTGCGATCACCGGAATGTCGATGGCGTCGGCGATCTTCTCGGTGGCGGGAAGCTGGTAGCCATGCTCTTCAGGGCTCGTGGGGTAAATGAGCATCCTGTTGATGTAGGTGCCTTGGGAGACGGAGATGTAGTCGACGTTGCCGGTCGCCTCCAGCCGGCGGGCAATGTCGGCCCAGGCTTCGGGGTCGTTGCCGCCGGGGTGACCGTCGGTGCCGTTCATGCGAAGGCCGATGATCATGTCCTCGCCCACCTCTTCGCGGGTGGCGACAAGGATCTCTTCGACAATGCGCAGGCGGTTTTCCAGCGAGCCGCCATAGGCATCGTTCCGGTTGTTGATGGCCGGCGACAGGAACTGGTTGAGGAGGTAGCCGTGGGCAAGGCCTGCCACCTCCACCCCATCGAGCCCGCCCGCCTTGGCGTGGCGCGCCGACAGGCGGTAGCCCTCGATGATCTCGTCGATGTCGGCCGCCGTCATCACGTGGGGCATTTCGCGATAGACCGCGCAGGGGACGGCGGCGGGCGACCACACAGGCAAGCCGTTGGCGACGGAATTGGTCTGCCGGCCCCTGTGCCAAGGCTGCATGAGGAGAAGGGCGCCGTGGGCCTGAACGGGCCCTGCGATCTTCTTGTATTGCGCCACCATGCGCTCATCGAACGCGAAGGCCTTGCCCTTGTAGGGCTGGGTGGTGGGGTGGACGGCCATCGCCTCCATGGTGATGGCCGCAACACCCCCTTTGGCGCGAGCGACGTAGTAGGCCACGTGCTGGTCGGTAAAGAGGTGGTCCTTCACCAGAAGTGTCGCGTGGGCGAGCATCCAGGCCCTGTTCTTCAAGGTGCGCGGGCCAACCTTGATGGGGCTCAAGAGCGTCGGATAGCGCGAGTCTGGGGCGTGGGCTTGCACGTTTGGGGTCCTTAATGTGGCGCGGGCAGCTTTAGAGCGAGAGCCGGTTCGCGCCGTCCTTGATGCGGATGCAGGCCGCATGGTGGTTACCGGAGCCTGCCTCTGCGAGCGGCGGCAGGGCAGCGCGGCAGGGCTCGATGGCAAGGGGGCAGCGGCTGGAAAACCGGCAGCCCGGCGGCAGGTTGATGGGGCTTGGCACTTCCCCCTCGAGCACATGCCTTGCCAGCGGTGCAGTGGGGTCCGGCGGCAAGTGCGCCGACATCAACGCCTGCGTATAGGGGTGGACGGGGTTGTCGAACACTTCGCGCGCCGGCCCTTCCTCCACCACGGTCCCAAGGTAAAGGACGATGATGCGGTCGGAGATGAGCTTCACCGTCCCAAGGTCGTGGGAGATGAAGAGCATCGCCACGCCAAGCTCGTCCCTCAGCCCCGCCAGAAGATCCAGGATCCCCGCGCGCACCGAAAGGTCCAGCGAGCTTGTCGGCTCATCCAGGACGATGAGCTTCGGGTCGGTGGCCAGCGCCTTGGCAATGCACACCCTTTGGAGCTGACCGCCCGACAACTCATGGGGGGTGCGGGTCAGGAATTCGGCCGGGAGGCGTACGCGCTCAGCAAGGGCCCGCACTTTTTCGCGCCGGTCGGCTGTCGAAAGGCGGGAATGCAGGACCAATGGCTCGCCGATCTGCCGGCCCACGGACATGCGTGGGTTGAGGGCCGACCAGGGGTCCTGGAAGACGATCTGCATGGTGGCACGCAGGCGCCGCAGTTCGCGGGCCTTGAGGGAGGTAAGGTCCTGCCCGTCCACCTCGACGGAGCCTGCTGTGGGGGTCAGGAGCGACAGGCACAGGCGGCCGATGGTGGATTTTCCCGACCCCGACTCCCCCACCATGCCGACAATCTCGGCAGGGCGTATGGCAAACGTCACATCGTTGACCGCGTGCACCTTCCTCGCCCCCGTGCCGAAATGCATGACAAGGTTGGTGACGTTAAGGATCGGGTCGGCCAGGGCACTGACGGTCGCAGGCGGCTGGTGCGATGCAGCGACGTTCACAAAGGCGCCTCTTTCAAGTCGCTGGCGAAATGGCAGAGTGCGTGATGGCCTGGCGAGACCTCCGCAAGGGCAGGGGCCGTGAGGCACGCGGCGGCGGCACGGTCGCACCGGTCGCGGTAGTGGCAGCCTTCAGGCAGGGCATAAAGGTTGGGTGGCGCACCGCCGACGGTGGCGCCCGAGCCTAGGGTGAGACGCTCGGGTGTCGCCGACAGGAGGGCGCGGGTGTAGGGGTGGCTTGGGGCGGCAAACACATCGCCCACAGTGCCGCGCTCAACGATGGAGCCGGCGAACATCACCGCCATCCTGTCGCAATAGTGGGCAACGACGCCAAGGTCGTGGGTGATGATGACGGCGCCGAGCCCGCGCTCCATCACAAGGCTGCGCAAAAGGTCCAGGATCTGTGCCTGGACGGTGACGTCGAGGCCGGTGGTCGGCTCATCGGCAATCAACAAAGGGGGCTCGTTGATGAGGGCCATGGCGATCAACACGCGCTGGGCCATGCCGCCTGAAAGCTCGTGCGGCCAGGCGCGCATGCGCTGCTCAGGCTCTGGAATGCCGACGGAGACCAGCATGTCCACCGCCTTCTGGCGCGCCTCGCGCTTGGAGACGGAACGATGGGCGCGCTGGATGCGCACGAGCTGATCGCCGATGCGGCAGAGCGGATCCAGCGAGGTGCGCGGATTTTGGACCACGAGCGCCACCTCCGAGCCGCGCTGGGCGTTCATCTCGTCGGCCGGCATTGTCAGGAGGTCGCGGCCCTGGAAGCGGGCGGTGCCGCCCACCACGCGGGCAGGTTCGCGCAACAGGCCCAGCACCGACTGGGCGGTGAGGGACTTGCCGGCGCCGGTCTCGCCGATGAGGCCGACAATCTCGCCGCGCTCCACAGAGAAGCTGACATTGTTGAGGGCGCGGGCTGTGCGGATCTCATTGTTGAGGGTGCGTGAGACGAAGTGAGTCTCAAGTCCGTCGACGGCCAGCAGGGTCATCAGCGGCCCCGCCGCGGGTTCAGAAGATCCTGCGCGCCGTCGCCCAGCATGTTGAGGCCGAGCATCATCACCATCAGCGCAAGGCCCGGGAAGACGGCGACCCACCATTGACCGGTGACCATGAACTCGGCCCCCTGGCGGATCATTACGCCCCATTCGGGGGTAGGCACTTGGATGCCGATGCCAAGGAAGGCAAGGGCTGCGGCAATTCTGACGGCCCAGGCGGCGCGCACGGCGGACTGGGCCATCGCCCCGCTCATGGTGTTGGGCAAAAGGTGGATGAGGACGATGCGCCAGGTAGGATTGCCGGCCGCCTTCGCTGCCTCGACCATGGTGGAGGAGCGGTAGGCGAGCACCTCAGAGCGCACCACGCGGGCAAAGATCGGACTGTCGAGGATGCCGATGACGAGCACAACGTTGAGGACCGACGGGCCCGCCGCCGCCACCACAGCAAGCGCCAGGATGATGGAGGGGAACACGCGCAGACCGTCGAAGATGCGCATGGTCATCTCGTCGGCAACGCCGCCGATATAGCCCACCCACAACCCCAAAGGGATGCCGATGATCATGGACAGGAGCACCGCGGGGACAGCGATCGCAAATGCGTATCGGGCGCCGTAGATGACGCGCGAAAAGATGTCCATCCCGTTGCCGTCGGTGCCGAGCCAGAACTCAGCGTTCGGCGGCTCAAGGATGTTCCGCGGGAAGGCCTGCACCGGATCGTAGGGCGTGATGTACGGCGCGAAGATCGCAAGCGCACCGAAGAGGCCGATGATGGCGAGCCCTATGGCGCCCGTCGGGCTCCTGCGAGCAATGCCGATGACGCGGGCAAAGGGCCGCGTGCGGGGCGGGGAAAGTGCGGCGTCGGTCATGTGGCCTCCGCGTTGCGCGGCTCTAAGATCATGACGAGCGTGTCGACGATGAGGAAGACGACGACGGAGAAGAGCGCCAGGAACAGAACGTAACCCTGAACGGCGGCAAAGTCTCCCGAGATGATGGCGTTGAGGCCGTATTGGCCAAGCCCGCCCCAGGCAAACACGAACTCAATGAGCGATGCTGTGCCGATGAGCCCCGTGATCTCGCCCCCCACGAAGGTGAGGACAGGCACGGTGGCGTTGCGCATGACGATCTTGCGCACGGTCTTTTCCGGCAGGCCGCAGGCGCGGGCGTATCGCACCGTGTCGCTGGAATAGACCTCAAGGGCGATGGCGCGGGTGTGCTTGATGATGGGGGCGGACGAGATGATCGCCATGGCCACCACAGGCAAGATGAGGTGCGAGAAGGCCGATTGCGCGGCCTCCATATCGCCAGCCAGCAAGCTGTCGATGAGGTAGGAACCTGTGATGCGCTCAGGTGGAATGACGATGATGCCGATGCGGCCGACCCCCGGCGGCGCCCATCCGAGGAGATAGAAGAACACAAACAGGAGAACGAGCCCCAGCCAGTAGGTGGGGATGGAAAAGCCGATGAGCGACACGCCGCGGGCGATCTGGTCGAACGCGCCGTCGGGCCGGGCGGCAGCGCGCATGCCGATGGGAATGCCAAGCAGCGCACCGATGCCGATGCCCCAGAACAAAAGCTCAAGGGTGATTGGTATGCGCGCCAGAATGTCGGACAGGACGGGGCGGGAGGAAATCCAGCTGTCGCCCAGGTCGCCCTGTATGACATTGCCGAGGTAGATCCAGAATTGTGCGAACAGGGGCTGATCGAGGCCGAGTTCGGACTCGATCATGTCGATCTGTGCCTGTGTGGCGGTCGGTCCGGCGAGCATCTCGACGGGGTCCTGCCCGCCAAGGCGCACAAGCATGAACGTGAAGAACACGATCCCCACAAGAAGCGGCAGGATGAAGAGGAGCCGCCTCAGAAGGAATTTCCAGACCGACATCGCCAGTGCGTCCGTTCTACTGGGCCCGCTTCAGGTCGGCCCAGCGCTCGTGATTGTCGGGGTGGAACACCCAGCCCTTGATGTCGGGCGCCATGGCCTCGAAGGTCTTGGGGTAGGCGACCATGACCCAGGGCGCTTCTTCCACCCAGACTTTTTGGGCTTCTTTCACAAGCTCCAGACGGCGGTCACGGTCAAGGGTTGCAATCACCTCTTCGATGAGGGCGTCAAGTTCCGGGTTCTTGTAGTCGCCGCGGTTGGACACGCCTTCCGCGTGCGCGAGGAGGTAAAGGGTGTAGCCTGGGTCGAGGACGATGGGGCCGCTCTCATAGGTGAAGAACGGCATGTCGCGGACGGCGGGGGCGCTGCGTGAGCGCATGTCGGAGGAGGTGATGCGGGTCGGCTTCACCGTCACACCCACGTCCGCCAGCTGCGCGGCCAGCTGGATGGAGAAGGGCTCCAGCCACCACCTGAGGTCGGAGTACAAAAGCTCCACCTCGAACCCGTCGGGGTAGCCGGCCTCGGCGAGAAGCTCGCGGGCCTTTTCGGGGTTGTACTCATAGGGGAAGGCGCTGTCGTCGTAACCGTCAACGAAGAGGGGTACAACGGACCTGGCCTGGTCGCCAAAACCCTTGGTGACGGCTTCGATCATCAGGTCGCGGTCGACGGCGTAGTTGAGGGCCTGGCGCACGCGCACATCGTCGAACGGCTCGTAGTTGGGGTTCATCCAGCCGGCCATCATCGCCTGGCCAGGGCCGTCCATCACCTTCACACGATCATCGTCCACAAGGTCTGAGACCAGTTGGACGGCGGGCCTGTCGATCCAGTGGACCTGGCCTGACAAGAGAAGGGTGGCACGGCTCGCGGCGGAGGGGACTTCGCGGTAGATGACGCGATCGAAGTAGGGCGCGTTGCCGAAGTAGTTGGGGTTGGCGACGAAGATGGCCATCTCGTCAGGGCGCACCTGTTCAAGGTGGTAAGCGCCGAACCCTGCGGTGTTGTCGACAATGAATTCAAGCGCCCAGGGGTCGTCGTCGGTGGCGTGGCGCTTCATCTCGGTGGAATCGTAGATGCCGGGGACGTAAAGGGTCAGCGTGTTCAGGAAGATGGAGCTTGGGTCGGACAGGTTGAAGGCCACCTCGTAGCGGGAGACCTCCTCGACGCTCTCAACGTTTGCCACGTTGGCGATGAAGTTGCCTGTGCGCTTCTGATCGCGGGACTTTTGCCAGGACCAGACCACATCGTCGGCGGTTAGCTCGTTGCCGTGCGGGCTCATCACACCTTCGCGCAGCTTGAAGACGTAGCGCTTGCCATCGTCAGACACCGTCCAGCTTTCGGCAAGGTGGCCTTCGATGACGGAAGGGTCCAGGATCTCGCGCCCGTTCTCGTCGGTGGTGCGCCCGTAGCGGGTAAGGTTTTCGTAGACTTGCGGGACGACCGCCTGGGTGCCCGGGCGAAGGGCGTCGCCATCGAAGCCTTCAGGCACGTTGGGGGCGGCAATCACCAAGGTTTCGGCGGCGGCCGGTGTTGCGACCATCAGTACCGCGGCAACGGCGGCGATTGCGGGATGGCAGGTCTTCATAGGGTGTCTCCCCAAGGCGGTGGGCGGCTCGGTGGAACGCGGTTGGTGGTCGCTCAACTCATGGGCGGAAAGGGCGGTAGAGCGCCCTTCCCAAAGGCTTGCGGGGCGTTGAGCCCCGCACCGTCTCTTACTCTGAGCGCAGGTCGGACCAGCGCTCGTGATCGTCAGGATGGGGCACCCAGCCGGAAATCCCGGGCGCCATCGCCTCGAACACGCGCGGGTAGGCGACGACCATCCAAGGCGCATCGTTCATCCAGATCTTTTGCGCTTCGGTCATCAGCTCGATGCGCTTGTCGCGGTCGAGGGTTTGGCGCGCCTCGTCGATGAGGGCGTCAAGATCGGAGTTGGAGTAGCCCATGCGGTTGGACACACCGTCGGAGTGCGCGAGAAGGTAGAGCGTGTAGACAGGGTCCAGAACGATGGGCCCGTCCTCGAACACGAAGAATGGCATGTCGGAGACGGCAGGCGCACCGCGCGAGCGCATGTCGGAGCCGGTGATGCGGGTGGGCTGCACCGTGACGCCAACATCCGACAGCTGGTCGGCAAGCTGGATGGCCAGAGGCTCAAGCCACCACCACAGGTCGGAGTACAAAAGCTCCACCTCGAAGCCATCGGGATAGCCTGCGTCGGCCAGCATTTGCTTGGCCTTTTCAGGGTCGTGGCTGTACTCGAAGAAAGAGGGATCGTAGCCGTCCACAATGGGCGGGACGATGGAATCGCCAAGGTCGCCCGTGCCGCGCAGAACGCTTGCCATCAGCTCTTCACGGTCGATGGCGTGGTTCAGCGCCTTGCGCACGGCAGGATCGCTGAAGGGCTCCACATTGGGGTTCATGCGGGCGGCCATCATGGCGCGGCCGGCAGCATCTTCCACCTTCACGCGGTCATCGTCTTGAAGGTCCACCACCTGCTGGATGGAGGGACGGTCGATCCACTGGGCCTGGCCCGACAACAAAAGCGTGGCGCGGCTCGCAGGCGACGGCACTTCCCGGTAGAGCACGCGGGTGAAGTGGGGGGCATCGCCGAAATAGTTGGGGTTCAGCTCGAACACTGCCATCTCGTCAGGCCGCACCTGGGTGAGGTGGTAGGCGCCGAAGCCTGCGGTGTTGGAGGCCAGCCACTCAAGCGCCCAAGGGTCGTCGTCGGTGGCGTGGGACTTCACCTCGGTAGAATCGTAGATGCCTGGCACATAAAGCGTCAGTGCCGAGAGCAGGATGGAGCTTGGGGCATTGAGGTTGAACTGGACCTCGTAGTCGGAGATCGCCTCAACACTGTCGACGTTGGCAACGCGAGCGATGAAGTTGCCCGTGCGCTTCTGGTCGAAGGACTTGTTCCAGGACCACTCCACGTCGTCGGCGGTGAGTTCGTTGCCATAGGGGCTCATGATCCCCTCGCGCAGTTTGATCACCACGGTCTTGCCGTCGTCCGAGACGGTGTGGCTTTCAGCCAGGTGCGGCTCGATGATCGACGGGTCGAGATAGGAGCGCCCATCGCGCTCCACACGGCCGTAGCGGTAGAGCGGCTCATAGACCTGCGTGACGACATTTTGCGTGCCGGGGCGCAGGGCGTCGCCGTCGAAGCCTTCGGGCACGGCCGGAGCTGCGATCACAAGGGTCTCTGCCCCAGCGCTTGTTCCGGGAAGCCCGGTCAGCGCGGTGGCAGACACCATCATGAGCGAGAGCCCGACAGCGCGGACGGACATGAAGCGTGTCATGCGGTTAACCTCGTCAAGAGCGGTTTAGGTCTTCTGGGCCGACCGAGCCGGTCAGCACCGGTACGCGGTACTCGGGGGCGATCATGTCAAACATGTCGACCACATCGTAAGCATGGCGGATTTTGCGGCCGCCAGCGGGGTCGTCCAACTCGAACTCCCAGCGTTTGCCGAAGCCGAGCTTCTTGTCGACGGACACGATCGTCCCGCAAAAGGCGAGCGAGGATTGCTGCGGGAAGCCTGGCGCGCGCTCGACAAGGAGATCGCGAATGGCCTCCGGCCGCAGGAAGGCGTCAACGCCCACCTCCTGATAAAGCCGCCCGTCCACCCAGGAGCGTAGGATGCACTGATCCCACGTTTCCGCCAGCTCCGCGAACGGCCAGACCTTCGGCGCGATGACGTTGGCGCACGCCTGCTTGGAGTAAGGGATGGAGGCGCGCTCAAGCAGCCTGTCCGTGTGGTCGGAGCCAACGCCCACATAAAGCTGGTCGGCGAAGATGAGGACGATTTCCACCTCGCCAGAAGTCTCGTCGGTGTGCACCTCGACGCGCTCGCCCGTGGAGACGCCGTCCACCGCCATCGGATAAAGTCGCGGGGCGGGCACGTGGGTGGCTATGGTGACGCCATGGAGGGCCACCTCGTCCTGGTGGAGTTTGGCAACGGCCGCATCGCGCGTGGCAGAGCCCATGTTGAGGACGGCCTCAAGCTCCAGTGACAACGGGGCGGTGGCTCCGTCGCGGGAAACGGCGGTGAGGTTGAGGTTTCGGCTCACGTGGCCTGGCTCCCATAGCGGTCGGTGTTAAGGGCCATGAGGGCAGGGTCGTCACCCGCACCCCTGGCGCGCATCCAGATGCGCTTTAGAACGCGCCGCTTGGTGCCATCGTCTGTGAAGGCGAGGCGGCCGTGAAGCGTTGCAAGGTTGTGGGTGAGAAGAATCTCGCCGGGGCCCAGAGCGTGGGTCCACACAATCTCCGGCCGCTCCAACACGCCGTCGAACCAGTCCAGCGCCTCTCGCTCTTCGGCCGTGAGAGAAACGCCGCGCTTCTTGGCCCCGTTCTCGATCATCACCCTGGCGTAGTGGACGTGGAGGATGCCGTCTTCCGTGTCGAAGATGGGCTTTTGGATGGTCTGCGGACCTTCAGGCCAGGTGTGAAGGGCTGGCGGCTGGAAGTGCCAGGGCCTGTGGAAGAGCGGGAGGAGGTCCGGCCGCTCCTCAACGGCAATGCGATAGAGCGTCTGGGCTGAGAGGAGGGTGCTTTCGCCCCCCGCGGCGGCGTTTTCCACGCAAAAAAGGCCCAGATAATCGGCGGCCCGGCGCTCAAGGCACGCATTGTCTGAGTGCATGGCCGACTTTTTGGCCGTTACGCCGATGCGGATGGGGTCGCTCGTGTCGCCTGTGTTGGTGACGGTGAAGATGCGCCTGTCTTTGTTGATCCCCTGGCGCAGGATGCGGCCGATGTGGTTGCCGATGGCATAGGCGAGGATGCCGCCATCCTCATCGTTTAGGGTGTCGACGGCAATGCCCGTCAGCACCGTGACGCCTGAGCCTTCCTCCAGCTCGGCGCGGATTTGGGGGACCATGCGGGCGAAAGAGGGGAGGAGCGTGTCCTCCGCTTCCACCGTTTCCAAGGTCAACCCCTGGCGGCGGACCCGGCGAAGCATAGCTTCAATCTCTAAATTGAGGGCGGCGGGGACGGCGCGCACCAGTTCGCTCACCCGCCGATCAAGGTCGGCGCGGACCCAGTCCCGCCCTGTCACGGGCCGGAACGCTAGGGGCGCTGGCGGCGTCGGTGTCTCGGACTGCCGCACTAAAGGCTGTGCCATTCCCTCACCCCACTGGCGTCATACAAATGAGTGCGCTTCTTGTGTTATATTTATTACAAAGTTATCGTTCGAGCGTTGCGGAAGTCAACAACCGAGGGGCGGGTCCGTGAGTGAATCGAACCGTGGCGCCGTGGACAAGGGTCGCTATCGGCAGGCCCTTGCGCCTCTGGTTGTGGGGCAGACGCAGCTCAGAAACCGCATCTTCGTTCCGGCCCACACCACCAATTATGGCGAAGCGAACCTTCCGAGCGCCCGTCATGCGGCCTACCATCGCGCGCGGGCTGAGGGTGGCGTCGCGCTCATCATCTTTGAGGGGATCCGCGTTCACGAGAGTTCGCTTGGCCGCGCCCAGGGCGTGAACGGGTATGAACCTGCCGCCGTCCCCGCCTTTGCCAAGGTGGCCGAGGCGGTCCACGCGGGCGGGGCAAAGCTGTTCGGTCAGGTCATCCACCTTGGCCGCCACATCGACGGCAACTTCACTCGCACCGCGTCGTGGAGCGCTTCGCCCACCCCTTGGACAGGCACTGCCCCTCCACCTCACCCCATGAGTGAAGCGGAGATCGAGGCGGTGGTGGAAGCCCATGCGCTGACGGCGAAAAATCTCCTTGAGGCGGGGCTTGATGGGATCGAACTGCAGATGGCGCACGGCCATCTCCTGCAGCAGTTCCTGTCGCCTGCGGTCAATGTGCGCACCGACCGCTTCGGCGGAAGCGAGGAGAACCGCCTGCGGTTCGCGCTCCAGACCCTGCGCCGTGTGCGTGAGGTTGTGGGGGATGGAACGCTTGGCATCCGCATCAGCGCTGATGAGTTTTTGCCTGGCGGGCTGGCGCTTCAGGACATGACGCGGATCGTGCGCACCTTGGCCCAAGCGGTGCGGGTGGACTTTGTGAACGTCAGCCATTCTGCCTACCACGGCAGCAAGACCATCTCCACGCAGATGGCCGACATGTCGTTCCAGCCCGATGCCTTCCGCCACCTGGCCCCTGCCATCAAAGGGGCACTGGCTGACCTTCCCACCCCGCCAGCGGTGTTTGCCGTGTGCAAGTTTCGCACATTGGCGGAGGCGCAAGAGACGGTGGCAAATGGCGATGCGGACATGGTGGGCATGGCGCGCGCCCACATTGCCGAGCCAGCCATTGTAAGGAAGAGCGTTGAGGGGCGTGAGGGTGAGATCCGCCCCTGCATCAACTGCAATCAAGGCTGCGCGGGCTTCTTGGCGCTGAACTTACCGATCACCTGCGTGACCAACCCCCGCGTCGGCCTTGAGGGGGAGCCGCAAACACCCCGTGCGAACGGAGACGCAAGGCGCGTCGTGGTGGTCGGCGGCGGGCCTGCGGGTATGGAGGCAGCTGCCATTGCTGCAGCCCGCGGGCACACTGTGGAGCTGTGGGAGGCAGGTGACAGGCTTGGTGGCACCCTCGCGCAGGTGTCGACCATGCCGCTGCGTTCAGATTTCGAGAGGCTCCTGTCTTACCAGCGCAATGCCCTGGATCGCACAGGCGTCACCGTGCGCACGGCCACGCGGGCCGATGCCCATTCACTGGCCGAGGCAGCGCCCGATGCCATCGTCCTTGCCACAGGGGCGGCACCCCGAGCCCGCACGCTGGAGCGAGGCGAGGCGCTGACGTTGGAGCAGGCGATCAGGACCGAACCCGCCCTTGGGCAGCATGTGCTCTTGGAGGACACGCTCGGCACCTGGTCGGTGGTCTCGGTCGCCGAGTGGCTTGCCGACAAGGGACACACGGTGACGCTCCTTGCGCCGACGGGAACGCCTGGCTGGACCATCTCCGTCTATTCCAGCTTTGCCATGCGCGCGCGGCTGAAAGAGAAGGGCGTTACCGTCAAAGGCCTTCACACGGTGATGGCATTTGAGGGCGGGACGGCCGAGTTGATGGACCTTTCCACCGATGCCCGTGTGATGCTCACCGGCGTCGACGCAGTGGTGGCCCCCACCCATGGTGCCCCGCGTGACCAGCTTGTGGCCGACCTGAGAGACACGTTCGGCAACCGCGCTGTGATGGTGCGTGCGGTGGGCGATGCACAAGCCCCGCGCACAGCGCTTGAAGCGGTTTACGATGGCCATCAGGCCGCCCTCGCACTTTGAACCAACGCAACAGGAAGGGCCGATCGTGACACCCAATCCCCACGACATCCGCGCTGATCTGGACTTCGTGCTCGCGCTGCGCCGCCGCTGGGCCGACACGCTCTACCCAGCGCTCCACGAGGAGTATGAGGCGGCAACGAAGGACGATGCCCCCGCCGATCGCAAGGGTGCGGGCGATGTGGCGCAGACCCTGTCGCTCTATCCCTGGTTTGCGTGGATGGAGAGGGGCTCACAAAAAATGCTGTGGCGTGCGGTTGAGAACGCCGTAGCCGACGAGCCGCCCATCACGACACCTGAGGCGCCCAAGGGGACGCTGACACTGAACCCCGACCTCCACATGCCGGAGTGGTATACCGACTGGGACATTCACGTGCAGCCCGGCGGCGTGTGGCAGTCGGACATGTCGGCCCACACCTATGAGCTTGGTGCAAAGCTCGTGATGCTGGGCGGCAATGACGATTACACTTTCCACCGTGCCTTTGTGGACACCTGCCTTGCGGCCCTGAAAGATCGCAAGCTGACGCGGATCGTCGACCTTGGCTGCGGATTCGGCAAGTCCACCTGGCCCATGAAGCGCGCCTGGCCTGATGCTGAGGTGATTGGTGTCGACCTTGCTGCCCCGTGCCTGAAGATGGCGCACGAAAAGTCCGAGGCGCTTGGCCTTCCCGTCACCTACCTTCAGGCGGACTGTCAGGCGACGGGGCTTGAAGACGGCTCGGCGGATCTTGTGACATCGACCATGCTCCTCCACGAAATACCGCGCCCTGCCATCGAAGCGATGATCGAGGAGGCAGCGCGGCTTCTGAAACCTGGCGGTGCGTTGCGGATGCTGGACTTTCAGTACACCGGCGACCCGTTCCGCGATCTGGCGGCGATGGAGCATGGGGCGCGCAACAACGAGCCCTTCATGCCTGGGGCCATGAGTGCCGACACGGTGGCCCTTTGCGAGGCGGCGGGACTGACGGATGCGCGCTGGGTGGCTTTCGACGAACGCGGGAAGGGCCGGCTCGATACGCTCGCCTGGCCCAAGCGCAAGGAATGGCATTTCCCCTGGGCCGTGCTTGAGGCGGAGAAAGCGTCGTGAGCCGGGCGTTGGGTGAATTGACGTTCTTTCGCGACCCCGACCTCGACAAGCTCTCGGCCGTTGTGTTCGACCTTGCCGCACAGCTTCATGTGGAGCGCCAGCGCCGCATGGCGCTGGAGACGGCGCTGGTGGCTGAGGGCATCACCTCTCGCGAGGCCATCGATAGACTTGCCGACGACGAGGCGTTTCTGGGAGAGGCGCTTGGTGCTCTCGATGCGGCGCAGGCGCGGGTCTTTGCGATCCTGAAGGAGCGGGGCGACCGGCGCACCCCCCTTCGCGCCCAAACGCGAAGCGTGCCGCCGAGCGCTAAAAGCAACTGAACCCTTTCGAGCGGAGCGTCAGGCGAGTATGAGCGCGCGCATGTCGACCGATCCATCGAAGACCCAGAAGGTCTACCTTCTTTTGCGCGACCGCATTGGCTCAGGCACCTGGCGCTCGGGCGCGCGGTTGCCGAGCGAGCCTCAGCTATCGGACGAGTTCGGCGTCTCACGCGTCACCGTGCGACGGGCATTGGCGCGGCTTGAGGAGGACGGCCTGATTGACCGCCGGCCAGGCTCAGGCACCTTCGTCAGCCAGCAGGAAAAGCGCGTGCGGGCGCTGATCGGCGATGTGGCGAACGTCTTTACAGGCCTCATCGAGATGGGACGCGCCACGGACGTGCGGCTCTTGTCGTTCGAGTACGCCCATGCGCCTGACCCTGTGCGCGAGGCGCTCGGCCTGAAAGAGGGGGAGTTGATCCAGCGCTCGGTCCGCGTGCGGTTGGTGGATGGTGTGCCGTTCTCCCACCTCACCGCCTATGTGCCGGCGCGGATCGGGGCGATCTACTCCGAAGCCGATTTGGCCCGTGTGCCTCTGCTTGAGTTGATGGAGCGCTCTGGCCTCAAGATTGCCTCGGCCTGGCAGGACATCAGCGCCGTTCTTGCTGGCCCTGACGTGTCCGAGGCGCTGGACGTTGACGTGGGAGCGCCCTTGGTGTCGCTCACACGGTCGGTCTTCGGGCCGAACGGGGAGGGGATGGAGCACCTTCATGCCCTTTACCATCCTGGTCGCTATGCTTTGCAGATGGATCTGGTGCGCTCCGACAATCCCGGTCAGAAGCATTGGAGCGTCAGCAAGACCAATGGCGCTGCGTCTGGCGCTGGGGGCGCGCCGAACCGGCGCGGTGCCGGTGCGCCTCCCACCGATCCTGCCGGCCCGCAAGGGGCTTGATGCAGCTGTGCCGGCAACGCCCGCTTCTGGGCACACCGGCACAGTCACACGGGCGGCACCGGGGGAGGTGCCGCCGTCGTTCCAAGGTTACGCCAGTTCGAAGCGGTCGGCGTCCATCACCTTCGTCCAGGCGGCGACGAAGTCCTTCACGAACTTCTTCTCCGCCGTGTCCTGGCCGTAGACTTCGGCGAGCGCCCGCAGCTGCGAGTTGGAGCCGAAGACAAGGTCGACCCGCGAGGCCGTCCACTTCAGATCGCCTGAGGACCGGTCGCGGCCTTCAAACTCTTCCTCGTCGTCGTTGGTGGGGGTCCACACCGTCCCCATGTCGAGGAGGTTGACGAAGAAGTCGTTGCTGAGCGTCTCCGGCTTGTGGGTGAAGACGCCGTGCTTGGTGCCGCCGTGGTTGGCGCCCAGCATGCGCATGCCGCCCACAAGAACGGTCATCTCAGGGGCGGTCAGCCCCAGGAGCTGGGCCTTGTCGATGAGCATCTCCTCAGCGGAGACCGACAGGTTCGGCTTGATGTAGTTGCGGAAACCATCGGCTTCCGGCTCCATCGGCTCGAAGGAATCCCCGTCGGTCTGCTCCTGCGTGGCATCGGTCCGGCCGGGGGAGAACGGGACGGCAATGTCATGACCGCCGGCCTTAGCCGCCTTCTCCACAGCCGCAGCACCGCCAAGGACGATGAGGTCGGCAAGGGAGATCTTCTTGCCGCCTGAGGCCGAGGCGTCGAAGTCCGCCTTGATGCCTCCAAGGGTTTTGAGAACCTTGGCAAGCTGCTCCGGCTCGTTGGCCGCCCAGTCCTTCATGGGGGCAAAGCGGATGCGCGCACCGTTGGCGCCGCCCCGTTTGTCGGAGTTGCGGAAGGAGGAGGCGGACCCCCAGGCGGTGGCCGCAAGCGCGGGGATGGTGAGGCCTGAGGCCAGGATCTTGTCCTTCAGCGCCGCAACGTCCTGATCGTCCACGAGCGGGTGGTCGACGGCGGGGACGGGGTCCTGCCAGATCAACTCCTCTTCGGGGACTTCGGGGCCGAGGTAGCGCACGCGCGGGCCCATGTCGCGGTGGGTCAGCTTAAACCAGGCGCGGGCGAAAGCGTCGGCGAATTCCTCGGGGTTGTCGCGGAAGCGTTTTGAGATGGGCCCGTAGATGGGGTCCATGCGCATGGCCATATCGGCCGTGGTCATGATGGTGGTGACGCGCTCGCCCGAGCCGTCCACCTGGGGGGCCATGTCCTCAGGGGCGGGGTTCTTGGGGTGCCACTGGTTGGCGCCTGCGGGGCTCTTGGTCAGCTCCCACTCGTAGTCGAACAGCATGTGGAAGTAGCCCATGTCCCACTGGGTGGGGTTGGGGGTCCAAGGCCCTTCGATGCCGCTGGTGGTGGCGTGAACGCCCTTGCCGCTCTCAAAGCTGTTGGCCCAGCCAAGGCCTTGGGCTTGCAGGGGGCTCGCTTCGGGGTCAGCGCCCACAAGGCCTGCATCGCCTGCACCGTGGCACTTGCCGAAGGTGTGGCCGCCGGCGACGAGGGCGACGGTTTCCTCATCGTTCATGGCCATCCGCGCGAACGTTTCGCGAATGTCGCGGCCCGATGCGATGGGGTCGGGGTTGCCGTCCGGACCTTCGGGGTTGACGTAGATGAGGCCCATCTGCACCGCGGCGAGGGGGTTTTCCAGGAAGCGGTCGCCCGAGTAGCGGCTGCCGGGCTTGTCGCTGGTGGCAAGCCACTCCGTCTCAGAGCCCCAGTAGATGTCTTCCTCGGGCTCGAACACGTCGACGCGGCCGCCGCCGAAGCCGAAGGTCTTGAAGCCCATGGATTCCAGCGCCGCGTTGCCGGCGAGGATCATGAGGTCGGCCCAGGAAATGCCGTCGCCGTATTTCTGCTTGATGGGCCACAGGAGGCGGCGCGCCTTGTCGAGGTTGCCGTTGTCGGGCCAGCTGTTGAGGGGCGCGAAGCGTTGGGTGCCTGAGGTAGCGCCGCCGCGGCCGTCAGCGGTGCGGTAGGTGCCAGCGCTGTGCCAGGCCATGCGGATGAAGAAGCCGCCATAGTGACCGTAGTCGGCAGGCCACCATTCCTGGCTGTCGGTCATCAGGGCGTAAAGGTCTTCCTTCAGTGCCTTGTAGTCGACCTTGTTGAAGGCCTCGGCATAGTCAAAGTCCGGACCCATGGGATCGGCGGCCGGCGAATTCTGGTGCAGAATCCGCACGTTGAGCTGATTGGGCCACCAGTCTCGGTTCGAGCGCGCGCCGAACCGTGTGTGCATGACGGGGCAAAGGCCCTCTGGTGAGACGGCTTCGTTCATCATCTCCTCCGTTCTCAGCCCCTAGGGGCCATCTCTTTGTGGCGTTGCGGTGTTGTGGCGTTTTGGTCTGGGGGCTCAAAACGCCGCTCCGCAGAACCGATTTAGAATGATTATCAGCCGCAACCGATTAGGGGAAATTGTCTCTCGTGATCTTTCCGATAAACTGAACTTATGAATAACCTCACTCTCAAACAGCTGCGCTACTTCAAAGCCTTGGCAGAGCAGGGCCATTTCGGCCGTGCCGCTGAGGATTGCGCCATCAGCCAGCCAGCCCTGTCCATGCAGATCCGCGAGCTTGAAGACGGCCTTGGTGTGCCTTTGTTCGAGCGCAGCACGCGCCAGGTGCACCTGACCGCGTTTGGGGAGGCGTTTGCCGGGCGGGTGGAGCCGATCCTACAGGCTGTGGATGAGTTGACCGACCTTGCCCGTGTCTCTCGCGAAGGGCAGCTTGAAAGGCTGCGTCTTGGCATCATCCCCACCATCGGCCCTTATCTGCTGCCGGCAATCATGGGCGATCTGGCAGTTTCGCAACCGGCGCTCGATCTTCGGGTGCGCGAGACCACCACGGAGCGTCTGGTGAAGGAGCTTGCCGACGGCGCGCTTGATGCGGCAATCCTGGCCCTTCCCATTTCAGAGCCTTCCCTTGCCGAACGGGCGCTGTTTGAGGAGGATTTTTTGTTGGTGCGCCCGAGCGATCAGGCGCAAGCGCCTGTGCCGTCGGTGGAGACCTTGCCGCAAATGCGCCTTCTCCTGCTAGAGGAGGGGCACTGTTTTCGCGATCAGGCGCTGGCGTTCTGCAAGCCTGCCGCCCGGCCGCGCGATGTGCTTGACGCAAGCTCTTTGTCCACCCTTGTGCAGATGGTGAGTGCGGGGCTTGGCATTACCCTCATCCCGGAAATGGCGGTCCCTGTGGAAACACGCTCGGCCGAGGTTTGCCTTGCCCGGTTCGGCGAGCCTGGACCAAAGCGCACCATCGGTTTGGTGTGGCGTGAAACGAGCCCGCTTTCGGAACGTTTGATCGAGTTCTCCGAAGTCGTGCGGGCCTCTGCTCTGTCCATGCGTGCGCGGCAGGATGGGTGTGTTGGGGCACCTTTGCCGGGCGACGAGGCGCGTTTTCCGGTGGTGTGACGGGGGCGGTTGACGATCATTGGGGAGCCCTCACTTACCCCTCATGGGTGCACGTCGTCTGGGTCTGTTCGTGAAGTTTTTGCCATGGCGTTGAGTCAGGAGACGGTGGCGTCCATCGCGCCTGATCAAGCCTCGCTGAGGGCTGCAAACGCCTTGATGAAGCCCACCAAGTGGCCGCTGAGACAGGTGGCGGAGGCAGCGGGGCTTGTGTGGGGGCGTGTCAGGGCTCCGGCGCAAACCCTTACCGCGTGGTCTTCGACAGCAACGACCATGGCTATATGTGCACCTGCCCGTCCCGCAAATTCCCCTGCAAACACGTCTTGGCACTCATGTGGATGTTTGCCGATGGTGCGGACGCCTTTGCACCTGGCGAGACGCCTGATTGGGTGAACGATTGGATCGGGCGCCGCCGCAAGCCTTCCGGCAGCGCTGCAAGAGCGGCGCCTTCTGCGGCAGGTAAGTCATTGTCGGCGGCCAAGATCCCTGAGGCGCCAAAGGCCAAAGACCCCAAAGCTGAAGCGCGCGCGCAGGCCGCTGCAAAAAAGCGTGCTGAGGAAACCGAGGCGGCGCTGATGGGCGCGATGGACGACCTGGAGACGTGGATCGCCGACCAGCTGCGCACAGGTCTGTCGGGGCTCTTGGCCGATCTCACGCCGCGCTTGAGGGCCATTGCCGCGCGCATGGTCGATGGCAAGGCAACTGCGCTTGCTGGCCGGCTCGACGAGATCTCTGCGGAGGTGTCCGTCCTTCCCAGTCAAGAGCGGGTGGACGGTTTGATCTCCCACCTCGGCAAGCTGGTGCTGTTGGCCAAGGCCTTCCGGGCCAACCCCAAGGACCCTGCGCTTTACCGCTCCATCGCCAGCGCCGAGGCGCGCGAGAGCGTGCTCGCCTCACCCCAAGCGTTGCGGGTGAAGGCGCGCTGGGAAGTGGTGGGCGAACGGACCAAGACCCGGCGCGACGGGCTCGTCAGCCAGGCCACATGGCTTTTGAATCTTGATGGGGGAGCGCAGTCGTTCGCGCTTTTGTTGGACTTTTTTCCAGCCAGTGCGGGCAGCCGTGGTGCTGCATTTGCTGTGGGCGAGCAGTTTCAGGGTGAACTGGCATACTACCCGGCAGCTGCGCCACTGAGGGCGGTCATCGCTGAGCGGAGCGCCCTTGCCGACCCTGCGGCTTGGCCAATGCCGTCTGCCGACCCTTTGGCCCCTGTGGCACGGTTGGAGACTCTTGCGCCCTGGGAAACAGTGACCCCCATTTTGCTCCCCGAGGGGCGTGTGGTGATGTCGTCCAAAAGGCGGGCTTGGTGGCGCGCCAGCGTTGGCGGACTGACATTGCCCCTGGCCCAGGTGCCGTCCGAGGCTGTCCTCGGCATTGTCCTTGAGCGCTCCGCCGCCCTTTGGGACGGGATGCGCCTGTCCATTCTGTCGTCCACCAGCTCTTGGGGGACGGTGGCGCATGATGCGTGAGCTTGACCATGAGATCGACGCCGTGAAGGCGTGCTGGATGACCGGTGGTAGCGCCGTCTCCGCTTCTCCTAAGGCGTGGCGGGGGTCGCTGGGCGAGGCGCCTGATCTCTCGCTCCTCGCGCTGACAGGGCAATTCACACGCCTTGCAACGCGCCCTTACCCGAGCGGGGAGCTGGCCGCACGGCCCGTCCTGCCGACCCTGTCTTTGCCGCTGATCCCGGACGAAGCACGCCCTTTCTTGCGGCGTGCTTTGGCAATCAAGGACATCGTCGAGACCGCCATCATAGAGCTGGTGGCTGCACGCGGGTTCGTGGTCTCCCCCGTCGACTGGATGCCCACGCCCGGCGATGACCAGATCCCCGCCGCCTACGCGCCCTGGGGCGAATGGGTGTCGACGGTCGGGGCTGCCGGAAGCATCCACGCCATCACCGCCGACAATTGGAAGGCATGGCGGCCGAGCGAACGACAGCGCGCCTTGTTGGCGATGCGAAAAACCGATCCCGACGCGGCACGCGAGATCTTGGAGGCTGTCGTGTTTTCCGTGCCGCCGAAGGAGAGGCTCAAGCTTGTCACGATCCTTGCCACAGGGCTTTCTGACGCCGACAAGCCACTTCTGTCCAAGCTCGCCACCGGGCATGACCTTGCCGTTGGCAACGCGCGGATGTTGTTGTCGCGCCTTGGGTCGGATGAAAATGCGGACACTGGCGAGGACAATCCTGACCGGGCTGCTGAGTTGGCCGCCTTCTTCAAGGTGAGGCGTAAGGGGCGGCAAAAGACAAACGTTGTCGTGACCGCCACTCCCCTCAAGAACGATGCACAGGTCCGCCGCCGATCTGAGCTTATCAAGTCCTTCTCTCTTCACGCGCTGGCAAAGGCCCTGACCATCACCACCGGTGAGTTCGTGAACGGCTGGGATTTAGGCGAGGATGTGTTGGACATCGCGGAGATGGTCGCGGCCTCCGCCACTGATGAGGATGCGCAGATGTTTCTGGCGCGCAGGCTCCAGACCTCGAAGAACCACATTGGCCAAGCTGGGTTGATCGATCGTCTGCCAGCGGAGCGACGTTTGGTATTTGCCAAGGCGGTGATCGACATTGATGACATGGCGCTCGTCACCACCAGTAGGCTTCTGGGCCCCGTTCCGGGCACGCTGCCGTTCGAGGTGATCGAGACAGCGCCGCCCTTTGCTCAGCTGTGCGATATTCTGGCCGACGACAACGCGGCGTTGGAGCAATTTCTGGACTCGGGCCTGCGCAGTCTCGCCTTCATCGTCGATCGCGATGCCGCAGAACGGATCATCACTCGATTGATGGACCTTGGGATGATGTCGGCCGACCCACGGCTGACCTTCCTTCGCCTCAACGCAGCCCTTTGACAGGACAGGTGGCCGTGACCGACAAGCTTCGCCTCCCCGCCGAGGAGATCTACGGCGCCGAACTGAAGGCGCTGATGGCAACCGACAAGGCCCGCAAGCCCAAGGGCTGGGCCATGTCTCCCCAGGCCGCCGTCACCTACTTGATGGGCGGCAAGGCGGGGAAGACCAACATCACCCCGAAATACGTGGGCAATCGCCGCCTGATCGAAACGGCCATCGCGACCCTTGCCACCGATAGGGCACTGCTTCTGCTGGGGGTGCCTGGGACGGCAAAGTCGTGGGTGTCGGAGCACATTGCGGCCGCCGTGTCGGGCGATTCCACCCGGGTGATCCAATGCACGGCGGGGACGGATGAGAACCAGGTCCGCTACTCTTGGAACTATGCGCAGCTCTTGGCCAAAGGGCCATCTCGCGAGGCGCTTGTGCCCACACCGCTGTTTCGCTCCATGGAAGAGGGCAAGATCTGCCGGCTTGAGGAACTGACCCGCATGGGGTCCGACGTGCAGGACACATTGATCACCGTTCTGTCGGAAAAGATGCTGCCGATCCCTGAGTTGAACGATGCTGTCTATGCGACACGCGGCTTCAACGTGATTGCAACGGCCAACGATCGCGACAAGGGCGTCAACGAGTTGTCGGCTGCCTTGAAGCGCCGATTCAACGTCGTCGTCCTGCCGCTGCCTGAGGACATGGACGAAGAGATTGCCATCGTCTCCAAAAGGGTGGGGGAGATGGCCGCCGCCCTTGAACTTCCGGCGCCAAAAAATGTGGGCGAGGAGGTGGCGCGCGTCCTTGCCATCTTCCGCGAGTTGCGCGGCGGCGAGACGCTGGATGGCAAGGCGACGCTGAAGTCACCTTCCGGGTCCCTTTCCACAGCGGAGGCCATTGCGGTGATGGTGGGCGGTCTGTCCCACGCCGCTTTCTTCAATGGCGGCGAACTCTCCGCCGACGGTCTTGCCGCGCCCGTGTTGGGGGCGATCGTGAAAGACCCCGTGCAGGATAAGGCGGTGCTGGAAGAGTATCTTGAGACGGTGCTGAAGAGCCGGCGAAACTATTCGGACTACTACAGCGCGCTCACCGACCTCATCTAATGGCGGTACGGGTCGAATACTTTGGCATTCGCCACCACGGCCCGGGCTCGGCACGCCGTCTGGTGGAGGCGCTCGACGCGTTGAAGCCCACCGACGTGTTGGTGGAGGGGCCTGCGGACCTGTCGGACCAACTCCCTTTTTTGGTGGACGAGGGGATGGTGCCGCCCGTGGCGCTCCTTGCCTATGCCAAAGACGCACCTGAGCGGGCCTCTTTCTGGCCGTTCGCCGTGTTCTCGCCAGAGTATCAGGCGGTGGCGTGGGCGGTGGAACACAGTGTGCCTGTGCGGTTTATCGACCTTCCCGTCGCCTGGCGCTTCCCGCCGGAGGAGGACGCGAGCGAGGGGGCCAACGCTGACGAGGTTGTACGCTCTCCCTCGCAAGGAGGCGGCCTTTCCTTCAGCCAAAGGATTGCGCGTGATCCCATCGGCGTTCTTGCCGATGCCGCCGGCTACGAAGACGGGGAGAGTTGGTGGCGCGATGTGATCGAGGAGAACCCCGACACCGGCCCCATCTTCGCCGCCGTGGCCGACGCGATGGCCGCGTTGCGCGAAAGCGAGGCGGACGTGCCGCAGCTGGAGGCGGCGCGGGAGGCACACATGCGCCTTGAGATCGCAAAGTCAGCGAAGTCCGCGCAGGGGCCAGTGGCTGTGGTCTGCGGGGCTTGGCACGTGCCCGCTCTCAAAACCAAACACGCTGCGGCCGCCGACAAGGCCCTTTTGAAGAACCCGCCCAAAGCAAGAATTGTCGCCACGTGGGCGCCTTGGACTTCACCGCGGTTGGCTTTTGCCAGCGGCTATGGTGCTGGCGTTGCTGCACCCGGCTGGTGCAAGCATCTGTGGCAGGCTCGCGGTAAGGACCAGGGCACGGTTTGGATCGGCAAGATTGCACGGGCCCTTCGCGCAGAAGGGCAGATGGTCTCCACTGCCTCGCTCATTGAGACCGAGCGCCTTGCTGTGGGCCTTGCCGCTGTGCGGGGCCGCCCGCAGCCGGGATTTGAAGAGTTCCGCGAGGCGGTGATCGCGACGCTGTTGTTCGGCGATCCTCTCCTTTGGCGCGTTGTTGAGCGGCGGATCCTCCTGGGCAACGCGGTGGGCGCCATCCCCGATACCGTGACGGCCGCGCCTTTGCTGGAAGACCTTCAGCGTCAGCAAAAGCAGGCCAGGCTAAAGCCTGAGGCGCTGGAGAAGGTCTTGTCCCTCGATCTTCGTTCGCAGGCGGGGTTGTTTCGCTCCACACTCCTCCATCGCCTCAATGCCCTTGGCGTTCGGTGGGGTCAGCTGACGGACGCTGGCCGAAGCCGTGGCACGTTCCGCGAGCGCTGGGTGCTGGAATGGGACCCTGAATACGCGGTCCAGCTGGTGGAAAACCTTATCTATGGCACCACCATCCAAAGGGCTGCCTCCGGCCGTTTGATGGCGCTGATGAAGGGGGCGGACGCGCTGGGCCAGCTTGCGGACCTGACGTTTTCGGCGATGACCTCGCAACTTCCTGAGGCGGCGCAGCGCGGGATTGATCGTCTTGCCGATCGTGCTGGCGAAACCAGTGACTGCCTTGAGCTGTTGGGCGCGCTTCCAGGTCTTGCCGATGTCATGCGCTATGGCAAGGCGAGGCGGATGAACGCCGGCCAGATTGCGGACCTGTTCGTGCGCATCGGCATCCAAGGCGCGCTCTCCACCCGCTATGCGTCCCGCAACCTTGATGAGGAGGCCGCCCGCGCCTTTCGCACAGCGCTGCAACAGGCCGACAGTGCCATTCGCCTTGCCGAGGCCGACGACCTCACCGACACATGGATGAGCGCCCTCGAAGCGATGGTGACCGATGGAAAGGCCGCACGCCTAGTGATGGGTGGTGCGGCCCGCCTCCTTCATGAGGCCGATGGGATGACGCCTGACGAGGCAGTGGCGTTGCTGGGTCGGATGCTGTCACCCGGCACAGCGCCCGCCGATGCCGCGGCCTTCTTCGAAGGCTTCTTCGAGGGGGCCGGGCAGCGTCTCCTTTACGATGCAGGACTGCGCGAGAGTGTCGACAGGTGGATGACATCGCTCGATGGTGATGTGTTTGTGGAATACTTACCCGTGTTCCGCCGTGTCTTTTCCGCCCTCGACAAGACCGAGAAGACACGGCTGTTGGACGCACTGCTGCGTGGCACCCATCGATCCAGCACCCGCGTCCTGGTGCCTGAGGCCGAGGCCATCTGGCCCGACCACTTTGCGGCCTTGACGAAGATCTTGGCCGGCGGGGCAAGCCATGACTGATGGCCCGATGGACGCAAACGAGCGTGGTCGACGCTGGCGCCTTGCCGTCGGCGGAGACGATGAGGCGTTGCCGGCCGGCGATAGGCGCCTGTCAGCGGCCCTTTCGGCCCTCTACAAGGAGCCTGAAGAGGAGGGGAAGGGGCGGTCGAACCGTAAGGGCGGTCTTGGGTCCTCCGCCCCGGCGGTCGCGCGGTGGATGGGGGACATTCGCACTTTCTTCCCCTCATCCGTGGTCCGTGTGGTGCAAAAGGATGCGTTCGAGCGGCTTGGGCTCAGCCAGATGTTGCTGGAGCCTGAGTTTTTGTCGGCTGTAGAGGCGGACATAAATCTTGTGGCTGACCTTATGTCGTTAAGCGGCGCCATGCCCCAGAAGACGAAAGACACGGCCCGCCAAGTCATCGCCAAGGTGGTAGCAGAATTGATGGAACGGCTGGCGCGCAAGACGGCAGAAGCCCTTCGCGGGGCCCGCGACCCGTCCACACGCACCCGCAGGCCAAGATTTGCCGACATCGACTGGGCGCGTACGATCCAGAAAAACCTTCACACCTGGCAGGAGAGCCACAAGACGGTGATCCCGGAACGGCTCGTGGGCTTTCAACGCAAGCAACGGCGGCTTGTGGACCTTGACGAGGTGATTTTGTGCGTGGACCAGTCTGGCTCCATGGCAACCTCGGTGGTCTATGCGTCCATCTTCTCTGCGGTCATGGCGTCGTTGCCGGTGGTGAAGACCAAGTTGGTGTGCTTCGACACGGCGGTTCTGGATCTGACCGATCAACTGGCCGACCCTGTGGAGGTGCTGTTCGGCGTGCAGCTTGGGGGCGGGACGGACATCAACCAGGCGGTGGCCTATTGCGAGGCGCGGATCGAACGGCCCACCAAGGCGCATCTGGTCTTGATCACCGACCTTTATGAGGGCGGTGACCAGGATGAACTGGTGGCAAGGATTGGGCGGTTGATGGGGCTTGGCGTCAACGTCATCGTCTTGTTGGCACTGTCCGATGCCGGCCACCCGTCTTACGATTCAGGGCTTGCGGCGACCGTTGCTGCCGTTGGCGCGCCGGTCTTTGCCTGCACGCCTGACCAGTTTCCCGACCTGATGGCGACCGCGCTCCGGCGCGAGGACATTGCGGCCTGGGCGGCGAGGGAGGACATCAAGCTGGTCCGCGAGGATGGCGGTGGCAGCGCGCCCGGTTCGCCCGGTTAGAGCTACGCGGGCGTCCGGCAAGCGCTTTGTGGACGCGTCATGTGGTCGGTTCGTAGACGGTGAGGCCCAAAGGTTTGGCATTGTAATTGTTGACGGGATTGCTTGTATTGGGACAGGCGGAAACGGCAGCGAGGATGGTCATCTCGGCTTTGAGGTCAATATAGTCGCCTTTGCGGGCCAAGGGTGGTTTCACGCGGAAGCCGCCGTCGACAAACAGATCCACATTCATGAAGACGTTGAAGACATCGTGGATGTCTTCGCCGAGAAGGCCATAGGGCGCGAGGGCTTCTGCCAAGTTTTCCTGACAGCTGCGCCCGCCCTGCACGTCGTCGCGCATTTGGAGGAGTTTGGTGCTACAGCGGCCGGCGCAATTGCCGAAATGGGTGCGCACCGTGTCATCAACAACGGTGAGCATGACGTTCTCGTAGGGCGGATTTGAGTAGAAGTGGGTGAAGGCTTTCGCCGTTCCGGTGCCGAGCATGACATTGAGGGCCCAGGACTGGCCCACATGAAATTGCTCCTTCACATTGTCGGCGTTGAAGAAGGCGCAGTCCCCCACCTGCTCGCCCTCCACCTGGTGGATACGCAGGATCTGACCCTTGTCGACCACACAGGCCCTCGCGTGGCGGGCGGGGACGGTCATGTCGTCTATAATGCGCATCTGTTGGTCCTCAAACGCGGTCAGTAGGCGATGCGCGGCAACCACAGAACCAATTGGGGCAAAAGGAATACCATCGCGAGCCCCACCAACTGGAGGATCACGAACGGGATGATGCCGCGATAGATCTGCAGCACGGTCACATCGGGCGGTGCGCTGCTCTTTACATAAAAAAGGGCCATGCCCACCGGCGGGGTGAGGAAGGACGTTTGCAGGCAGATGGCAATCAGCATCGCCACCCAGATGGGATCGAACCCAAGGGCCACCACGGCCGGCACGGTGAGCGGCGCGACAATGAGGACGATCTCGATCCAGTCCAGCACGAAGCCGAGGAGGAAGACCATCAACAACAAGAGCGCCAGCACGCCTTCGGGCGGCAGGGGGATGGACGCCATCGCGCCTTCGATGACCTGGTCACCGCCGTAGCCACGAAGGACCACGGAAAAGCAGCTGGCGCCGAAAATGAGGGCAAAGAGGAAAGCCGTGGTTTTGCCTGTCGCCTCGCACACCTCCCGCAGCGTTGCCCAGGTGAGGCGTCGGTCGGCGGCGGCAAGGAGTGTTGCGCCGAGTGCACCGACGCCTGAGGCTTCTGTCGGCGAGGCGATGCCGAGGAAGATGGAGCCCAGCACGGCGACCATCAGCGCCAAGGGAGGGGCGAGCGCGCGGATGAGGGCGCCGATGGAAACGCGCGGGTTGTCATCGGATGGTCGGGGGGCCACCTCGGGGCGCATCATCGCAACGCCGACAATGTAGACGGCGTAGAGGCTGGCAAGGAGAAGGCCCGGGATGACGGCGGCCATGAAAAGGTCGCCCACCGACAGGCGGAGCTGATCGGCCATCACAATCAACATGATGGACGGGGGGATGAGGATGCCGAGCGTGCCCGATGCAGCGACCGTGCCGAGCGCCAGAGGCGGGTGGTAGCGCGCACCCGCCAGCGCCGGGAGTGCGACGGTGGCAAGGAGCACGACGGACGCGCCGATGATGCCTGTGGAGGCGGCCAGAACCACGCCGATCAACACCACCGCAAGGGCAAGGCCGCCAGGCACCTGGCGCAGCGCCGACGTCAGCGCCTGGAGTAGCCGCTCGGCCACCCCCGAACGCTCCAGCATGAAGCCCATGAAGACGAACATGGCCATCGGCACAAGGCTGTAGTTGGAGATGGCCGCGAACATTCTGTCGGTGGCAAAGCCGATGAAGTTTGTCCCCGCGAGGACCTTGATGCCGAAGTGGGGCAAGACCTCGCCCAACAGCGCGAAGAGAACGCCGACACCACCCAAGACGAAGGCGACCGGATAGCCGGAAAACAGGAAGACGGCGAAGGTGCCGAACAGCAAGATGACGAAGACGATTTCCTGGTTCATCGCCCCGCCTCTGCCCTGGTGCGGGCGCCATCATGCCCGCGCAAGGTGAGCAACGCGCGCGCGATGGCGGCAAGGCCCTGCAGGCCCAGCAGCGCAAACCCCGCGAAGAACACGAACTTGATGATGTAGCGGGCCGGCAGGCCGCTTGGCATGGGCGAGCCTTCGCCAAGCGACCAGGAGTAGGCAAAGCTCTGCCAGGCAAACCAGGTGACGCCGATAATAAAGGGCATCAAGAGAATGACGCCGCCCAAGAGTTCGATCACCGCCTTCCCGCGTGGGCCCAAGCGGCTGTGCAGAACGTCCACACGCACATGGGCATCGTCACGGTAAGCGTAGGCAAGACAGCCCATCACCACCAAGGCGTTGAGGTGCCACTGGAGCTCCTCAAGTTCAATCATGCCGATGCCAAAGCCGTAGCGCAGGACCACGTTGAAGACGATCACCCCGACAATCACCGGCAGGACCAAAGAGGTGAGGCGACCCACGCGCGTGCTGAGGCCATTGATGGCGCGCAAGAAGCCAAGAAGAGCGTTGTCCATGGGGGCCTTTACGGTCGTCATGGCGCCGTGTCACGCCGGAGGCGAGGGGGTCTTGGGCCGCAGGGTCGACCGCATCAGATCAAGATGGCGGGGCGCGAGCGGCCTTTGGCCGTGGCGGGCGCCCTCGCCCCGGTGGTGAAGGCACGCGTCCACGTGCCTTCCTTTTTCACTCGCCTGCGGCGGTCCAGGCCTGTGCGCTGTCGCGGTAGGCTTTGTAGGAGTCCCACACGCGCTTAAAATCAGGGTTGTTTGCGGACTGTTCGGCCATCACCTCGGCGGTGGCGGTGCGAAACTCTTCGAGAAGAGCGTCGGGGAACTGGCGGATCTCAACGCCGTTTTCCTTGAACGCTGCGATGGCCTCGGCGTTCTCGGTCAAAGTGGAGGTGACGCCCCACAACATGGTTTCCCGGCACGCCAGCTCGATCAGCGTTTGCTGGCCTTCGCTCATGCCATCCCACTTGGCCTTGTTGATGATGAGTTCGTTGATGGCCGCATGCTGATGCCAGCCGGGCAGGTAGTAGTTTTTGACGATCTTGTCGAAGCCGATGAACTGATCGATGGTGGGCATGGAGAACTCGCTGCCGTCGATCACACCGCGCTCAAGGTTGGGGAAGATTTCGCCGCCAGCGAGGAGCACCACTGATGCGCCCATTTTCTTCATCACCTCGCCGGCAAGACCGGCAAAGCGGATCTTCATGCCATCAAGGTCGGCAGCGCTTTCGATGGGCTTGTTGTACCAGCCGCCGGATTCGGCCTCCATAAGTCCGCAGGGGACGGTGACGACACCTTGGGCGGCGTAGATTTCGCGCCAGATGTCGAGCCCGCCACCATTGTAGATCCAGCCCAGAAACTCAAGGGCGTCGGGGCCGAACGGTATGCCGCCGAAAAGCTGGAGGGCAGGGAACTTGCCGGCCACGTAAAGGGGGCTTGTGTAGCCTGCGTCGAGGGTGCCGCGCTGGACCGCATCAAAGATCTCAAGGGAGGGCACCAGGCGGCCGGCGGAATGAAGGTCCACCTCAATGCTGCCGCCTGAGGCTGCATTCACCACTTCGGCGAAGTGGGCCGCATCACGGCCGGAGGCGGGAAGGGTCAACGGCCAGGCGCTTTGCACGGTCAGCGACACGTCATCTGCACCGGCGGGACCAGTGATGCCTGCCATTGTGGCAAAGGCGGCCGCGGCGAAGAGGGCACGCGTTCGCTTCGACCCTGATTTGCGGTCACGGACCTTGTTGCTCATCACCATCGCGCTTCTCCTTGTGCGTTCGTTTTGCCGTGCTGTGCTGCGGTCTTCGTGTGTCGGCGCGCCGGATCGCCGACGGCGCGGCGTCGCACTTTTATAACGTAATTTATCGTTTTGTCAGCTTGTTTTGTTCGGCACATTCCTTCAAAACCACATTGGCAGCGCGTGACGGTGCGCGCGGCCGCCTGTGGCGCGGTCCAGACAAAGGTTGGTTCTGCGCCCAAGCCGGGAGCCTTGGGAGCAGAAAACAGGCTTAGAAATGCGTTCGCTGCGTGCTCTGAAGAAACGATGCGGCGCATCGCCGTCAGCGCGCCGCTAACACAGGGCGGCGGCAAGCAACGTGAGGGGCGATCAAGGTTGACGGGTCAAGAGCAGATCGCTGGACTGATCGTAAAGGCCGATCATCACGTGAAGGCGCATGATGATGTCTTCCAGTTTGTCAGGGGAGGGCGCGGCCTGCATGAACAGGCGCAACAGCACCTCACGCCGCCGAGCGAGATAGGCCTCCACCAATGCAGCCCCTTCAGGGCTTGCGGCGTAGACAGTGGCCTTGCGCGAGCGTCCCTGCCGCTCGATCAACCCAAGCTTGGTCAGCTTCTTCAAGCCGTATTGAAGATTTGCAATGTCATCGCGGTGCAGAAGCCGGCTCACCTCCATCAGCCCTTTGGGCGCGCCGGACATGTGAACGGCGTGGAGGATGGCGGCCTCAGTGTTCGTCAGGTTGAGGTCGGAGACATTGGCAAGACAGTCGCGTCGCCAGCGAGCAAACGCGGCGCCGACGTGCCAAAGGGCATACTCGAACTCGGCAAGGCGGGTCTCATAGACGCTCTCGTCGGAACCCTCGCTCTCCTCGGTGGCGGCCTTTTTGCGTTTCGTCATGGCACAATCGTCACTGGTGTCCTCCGGCGGGGGCAGGCCGCATCATGAGCGCGGCGAAGGAAGGGGCACTCTATCGCCACGGTCAAGGCCTTGCGGATGGGTCGGTGTTCCAAACCCTTGCCCGGCAGGCGGCTCGGTTCGCTGACACTGAGCTGTTGTGCCTGCCTGACGCGGTGGCCTCGCTCTGGAACGAGGCGCAGACTGCCTGGACCTATGGCGAGGCGCTGGGTGAGGTGGAGCGCCTTGCCGAGCGCTATGGGCATGCAGGCTATGGCCCGGATCACCGTGTGGCAGTGTTGTTGGAGAACCGGCCGTCCCACTACTTCCACTGGCTTGCCCTCAATGCGGTCGGTGCCAGCATCGTCCCCCTCAATCCGGACTATCGCGAGAGTGAGCTTGAGTACGTGTTGGCACACAGCGAATGTTCGCTCGTTGTGGCTCTGCCGGCGCGCATCCCCACCCTTGAAGGTGTTGCGAAGGCCCTCGGGCTTAAGGTGGTGGGCCCCGACGATCCGCCACCGCGACCCCGCTCGGCAGCCAAGGACCAGCCTTTCGACACCGTCACACAAGAGTGTGCGCTGCTTTATACGTCAGGCACCACGGGAACGCCGAAAGGCTGCCTCCTTTCAAACGCTTACTTCCATGGTTGGGGGGCGTGGTATAGCGCGCAGGGGGGGCTGATTGCCCTTCAGGAGGGCCGGGACAGGCTGATGACGCCGCTCCCCACCTTCCATGTCAACGCCATGGGCAACTCGTTCATGGGCATGTTGATGACGGGCGGCACGCAAATCATCATCGACCGTTTCCACCCCCGCTCCTGGTGGGACATGGCCATCGAAACGGGCGCCACCTGCTTCCACTATCTGGGTGTGATGCCGGCAATCCTCCTGGCGCTGCCAGAGTCGCCCCAAGAGCGGCAGCACGGCTTGCGGTTCGGCATGGGGGGCGGCGTCCATCCCGATCACCACGCAGCCTTTGAGGCGCGGTTCGGCGTGCCCCTGCTTGAGGGCTGGGCGATGACGGAGTGCGGCGCGGCGGGGATCTTGTGCGCCATGGAGGAGCCGCGGCATGTGGGCGAGCGTTGTCTTGGCCGGCCGGACCGCGCGGGCCCGCCCCTTGAAACACGCCTTGTGGACGATGACGGCGCGCCTGTGCCCCCCGGCACTCCAGGCGAACTTTTGATCCGCGCCAGGGGAGACGACCCGCGGGCGCGCTTCTTCTCAGGCTATTACAAGGATGAGGCGGCGACCGAGGCCATCTGGGCCGGCGGCTTCATGCACACCGGCGATATTATGCGCGAGGGGCCTGACGGGGCGCTCCACTTCGTCGACCGCAAAAAGAACATCATCCGACGCTCGGGCGAAAACATTGCCGCCATGGAGGTGGAAGGGGCGTTGATCAGCCACCCTGCAGTGCGCCAGGTGGCCGTGGTGGCCGTGCTAGACACCATCCGCGGTGAGGAGGTGCTGGCGGCCATCGTGCCAGAGGATGGCACCCATGCCGACCGCGCCCTTGCACAGGCCATTTTGAGCCACGCCGCCGGGACGCTCGCCTACTTCAAGCTTCCGGGCTACGTGGCGTTTGTGGATGGGCTGCCCACGACGGCAACACAGAAGGTGCGAAAGGCCGACCTTGGCCCCCTTGCCGAAGACCCCGCCGGTCACCCTGGCTGCCATGACCTGAGGGACGACAAGCAGGCCCTTCGCGGTGCCGCGCCGTGAGCCCGCCCTTGGGTTACGACGGCATCGTCCTCGCAGCGCCCACGAGCGTCCCTTATGCGCGCTTCTCGGATCGCTCCGCCCATTGGTATTTGGGACAGCTTTTGCGGGGGATTTTGGAAGGGAGCGACCTGGACAAACGCCGCATCGACGGTTTGTGCGTGTCGAGCTTTTCTCTCGCCCCGGACACCGCCGTGGCGTTGACCGAGCATTTTGCCATGGCAACGCGGTGGGTGGATCACCTGCCCTTCGGTGGTGCCAGTGGCATCCTCGCGCTCCACAGGGCGGCGCGGGCAGTGCAGGCGGGCGATGCAGACATTGTCGCCTGTCTTGCCGGCGACACCAACGATCCTGATGCGTTCCGCCGCAACACAGCCGCCTTCAGCCGTTTTGGGCAAGATGCTGCCTATCCCTACGGCGCATCAGGCACCAACGCGCAAGTGGCGTTTCTGACCGACCACTACATGGCGACCTACGGTGCGCGGGGGGAAGACTTCGGCCGCCTTTGTGTTGCTCAGCGCACCAACGCGGCCTCTTATCCCGGCGCGCTCCTTCGCACGCCTTTGACGTTGGATGACTACTTGGCTGCGCGCCCCGTGGCAGAGCCCCTGCGCCTTTACGACTGTGTGATGCCGTGTGCGGGGGCTGAGGGATTTCTCGTCACCCGCAAGGAGATTGCCGAGGATGGGGGTCTTGCCTACGCGCACCTCCTGGCGGTGGCCGAACGGCACAATGCGTTCTTGGACGACCCCATCCAGCTCCGCGCCGGGTGGGCCGACTGTCAGGCCGAGCTTTATGCCCAGGCGGGCGTCGGGCCCGATGCTGTGGATGTGGCTGAGCTTTACGATGACTACCCTGTCATCGTGTTCATGCAGCTGGAAGACCTTGGCTTTTGTGAAAAAGGCGGGGCGGCAGCCTTTGTGGCGGGGCACGACCTCACCACGGATGGATCATTTCCCATCAACACCTGCGGGGGGCAGCTTTCGGCCGGGCAGGCGGGGGCGGCCGGCGGGTTCTTGGGCATTGTCGAAGCGCTACGCCAATTGACGGGGACGGCGGCAAGCGCTCCGCGGACGCCGCCTGAGATTGGCCTCGTCACTGGCTTTGGGATGATCAACTACGACCGTGGGCTGTCCGCCGGTGCCGCCATCCTAGCCGCCTCATGACTGGGGCTGACGATGCGCCGCCCCCTGTGCGGCGCAACCCCGTCCTTGCACCGACGCTCCCCACCATTCCCACGCGCCGCCGCAGCCGTGCCGCCCTTGGGATGACCGCTTGGGCGGCTGCAGGCACGTTTGCCCTACAAAGCTGCGAGGATTGCGGCGCGGTGCAGTATCCCCCGCGTGATGTGTGCCGCAGCTGCCTGTCCGGCCGGCTTGTGTGGCGTCCCGAGGAAGGAACGGGCACCCTCCTTGCCACCACGACACTTCATCATCCCTATGAGCTCTATTTTCGCGAAAGGGCGCCCTGGCGGACCGGTCTCGTGGCGCTCGACAGTGGTGTGCGGGTGGTGGCCTTTCTCAGCCCATCGGCACGGCAGACGGGGATGCGGGTGAAGGTTGTGGCGCGGCTCGACCCTGCCGGTCAGGCCGCCCTCGTTGCCCACGACCGAGCCTCTGACCCTGCCAAAGATAAAGGTTTTCCCATGCGCGAATTTTCAGCCTCGCCCAAGGGACGGGAGGTGTTGGTGAGCGATGCTGCCTCCCCGGTCGGCCAAGCGGTGGTAGAGGCTTTGCTGCAAGCGGGCGCACGAACCGTGTGGGCTGGGCGCGTTGAGCCCTGGGGTGTGGTGCCTGGCTTTGCCGATCTTGCCGAGAAGGACGGCGTCACCGTCATTCCCCTTGATGTTACCGACGAGGACAGTGTGCGCAATTGCGCCGGGCGGATCGGCGGGCGCACGGACATTGTGGTCAACACCGCGCAGTACCACCGGTCCAACAGCGCCACAGCGCCGTCTGGGATTGCGACGGCACGGGCGGAGATGGAGGTGAACTATCTGGGCCTGATGCGCCTTGCCCAGGCTTTCGCACCAGGCCTTGCTGCGCGCGGGGCACAGGGGCCGGATCATGCGGTGGCGTTCGTCAACATCTCGTCGGTGTATGCGTTGGTGAATGCGCCGATGGAGGCAAGCTTTTGTGCCTCGCTCAGCGCCGCCCTTTCCTTTGCGGAAGGGATGCGGGCGGACTTTCGCGGCAGCGGCCTGCGGGTGGTCAACATCTTTCCAGGGCCGGTGGATGAGGGATGGAACCAGCGCGTTTTGCCGCCCAAGATCGCCCCTTCGTCCCTTGCCAAGGCCATTGTCGGCGCGCTGGAAAACGGTGTGGAGGATGTCTTCCCCGATGCTGTGGCGCGCGCGTTTTATGCCAAGTGGCGGGCCGACCCTGCCGTGCTTCAGCGCGAACTGGCAGAGGCTGCGCCATGAGCGCCACCTTGGCCGCCCTTGTCGCTGAGATTGCAACGGGCGCCATCACAGTGGTGGACCTGACGCACCCCCTTTCGCCCGACTTCCCAAACATCACGCTGCCTGCCGAAACGGCCCCGTCGGCACCCTTTCGCATCGAGGAGGTGTCCCACTACGATGCGCGCGGGCCGAGCTGGTACTGGAACAACATCTCCTGCGGTGAGCACACGGGCACCCACTTCGACGCGCCCGCCCACTGGATTTCTGGCCGACACCTGCCTGACAACACCACCGATACAATTGCGCCGGCCAACTTCTTGGCGGGCGCCTGCGTGATTGATTGCGTGGCTGAGGCGAGCGCCGATGCCGACTTTCTGCTTACCGTCGACCACATCCTCGCCTTCGAGGAGGTCCACGGGGCAATCGCTCCGCGGTCTTGGGTGTTGATGCACACCGGCTGGGCCGCGCGGGCCCACGATCCTGTGGCCTACCAGAACTTTGCCGAGGATGGGCAGCACACGCCGGGGCCCGACCCTTTGTGCGTTGAGTTTCTGGTGAAGGAGCGGGATATTTTGGGGTTTGGCACCGAAACCATTGGCACCGATGCAGGGCAGGCGGCACATCTGTCGCCCCCTTACCCCGCCCACTACACACTGCACGGGGCGAACCGCTACGGCCTCCAGTGCCTTGCCAATCTTGATCAGTTGCCCGCCGTTGGCGCGGTGATCCTGGCCGCACCGTTAAAGATACGCCGTGGCAGCGGCAGCCCTTTGCGCGTCCTGGCGCTTATTCCGAGCGACGCGCTCAACGCCAAGCGATCCGAGGGGTGAGGCCGAACGGCGGATCGCTCCCGTGACGCCGGCTAAAGGGCGCGGGTGGTGCGCACCACCTGCTCGGGCATGACGGCGCCGAGGGGGTATTCGGTGTTTTCGATGGTGGCTGTTGTCTTGTCCAGTCGCACAAGCCTGCCGTCGCCCACGACGATGAGGACGGTCCGCCCATCATTGCCGTCCAGGACGTGGAAAGGTTCAGCCGGGAGTTCCGCCTTTGAGACGGGAGAAAGGGTCGCCGCGTCAAACACTTCGGCGAATCCTCGGTTCTCGTCTTCCAGGTAGGTGGAGACGACGATGTGCCGGCCATCGGGCGTCGCGTAGGGCCAACCCGGCACGCCCGTGAGCGGGATGGTGCGGACCACTTCGCGCGCCTTTGTGTCCACCACGTGGAAGAGGGGGCGGCAGTAGTCGCCCACATAGAGCGTATCCCCTCGCGGCGCATGCCAAATGGCCTGGCTGCCGATAGGAAGATCGACCCGCCCCACCATTTGGCAGGTCTCGACATCATGAACGCCGATGAAGGGCACTTCCTTGTGGGCCGAGTACATCAGCCGCCCATCCGGCGAGGCGGCAAGAAAATGGCAGCCGGCTTCGCTGTAGACGCTTTGGACAATCTCGCATCGGTCAGGATCGATGACGAGGAGGCAGCGGTTGACTTCCACGGACACCCAGATGCGGCCATGGCAATCGCGCGCCAGACCGTGGGGGCCGAGGTATAGGTCTAGGTCGATGACACGCTCCAGCGCCATCGCCTGAACATCAAGGACGGCAATGCGGTTGGCGGGTGTGTTATCGCCGTAGCCCTTGTCGCCATAAAGGGAGACAAAGGCCCTCGCACCATCGGCGGAGAGGATGATCTCGTGGGGCTTGGCGTCGGGTGTGCCCACCACGGGGGCGCCAAGGCACTCTCCCGTCCCCTCGTCCATGAAGGCGACCGTTTGGTTGCCTTTGACGGTTGCGAGGAGAACGGTGCGCGTCTGGCTCTCCTGCCCGCGGTGTGGTGTATCGGTGCGAGCGTCCATCAGATCCCTCCCGTTCAAGCTTTATCTCTTTAGGGGCGGTTGGCGAGACGTGCCCATCGCGCCTTTGCGATGCGCCTCCCAGTCCCTCAGCGTAACGGTGTAGGAAGCCGGGGACAATTGTGAGCGAGCGGCGGTGCGTTTGACGTCGATGTTGCGACAGTCAGGGCGGCGAGGGGCTGGCCCGCTCTGCGGGTGCGTCGGTGCCCTGGTCGCCGTGGACGGAAGGACGGAACACGGTGCGGCCCATCCAGGGCTGGAAGTTGATGTGCTGGAGCCAGTCTTTCACAGAGGGGATCCAGCCGAGATCATCTTGAACGTGTTGTTCACCGATGGTGCGGACGGGGACGGGCTTGCCGTCAGAGTTGGTGATGACCGTGCCGAAAATGGACTCGCACAGAAAAATCCCTTCGCTGTGGTGGCGAAGGGCACGATGGCGAATGTCGCCCAGGTGCGCTTTGGTCTCATCGAACCAGTCGTGAATGGCCTGATAGTCTTCCGCCTTGCCGCCAAACAGCCGCGCCGACCGGACCGCATGTTGGTAGGGATGGGCCATCAGAGGCGCCCTTTGGCAAGGGCGTCGCTGCGGCTCGACCGTGATGGTCTGTGGCTGTGCCGATGGGTGGGTGACGGTGAGATGGGCTGATGGGTCATGTCGCCTTCGTCCTTTGCGCGTGATGCAGTGCGTTGGTGTCACCCTGCGTCATCACCCGCCCAAGGGGGATCGATCGCTTCAAATTCTACGATTGTACATGCAGGCAAATCCACCAAAGCCGCTCCATAAAATGACGAATCGGTCCCTGTTCCAAAACCTTTTTCCCAAAGAATGCACATGAAGTAATAAGGTATTTCATCCAGTATTAGAATGCTAAGTTTCTCCAGCGGTGTCAATTTGTTTTGTTTCTTCGTATTTCGTTTTGAGTTAATGAATTCAAATGGATCAGGTCGGAGACTCTTATCACGAACAAGATCTAGTAAATATTTGTGTGATGACTGACTAATTAGAAGACTTGCGAATTCCTTCGCGGTATAGGGCGTCCTGTCGGGCATTTCAATCGAATCCAGCTTCGCGTAACCTTCATCGCTGCCGCCATTGTAGGTGAGGCGGATAGAGTTTACACCAGCCGAGCGACAGATTTGTAGAAACACCTGGAATATGTCAGATTCGTTGCCGAGCCCAATCGGGCTAGCTTGGTCCAAGCGCCTTTTTATCCTTTGCAAGATCAATCCAGTCTTTGGGTCTGCAAATTCGGGTGGCTCTACATTGATCTTATGGGCATCAATCGGTGTGAATGCTGGAATACTGAGTTTTTTCTTGGGAGCGCTCCTCACTGCATCAATCAGAGAAAATTTCTTACCTTGGGCGTCGGTTTCGTTCAGGCATTTCGAGATGTGAGCGTCTATTTCGTCGTCATTCAAGACATCGTAGTAAAAGGGCATTTGCCGGTCGACCTCATCACTTGAAAAAAGTGGGCGATAGACGGCAGCGTTGCGACACGCTGTCTCCTGGATTATGCCACGCCTGACCTCTCGTCATCCAGCGCTTAGCGCACCTAATGGTCGATCACGAATTGGATCGACGGCACCCTCAAAAAGCGTCGCACCACCGTCCAAATGCCCGTCGCGCAAACGTGACCAGCGGCGTGTCGGCCGTTCTTGACGCCCCTATACGGTTAGTATTCTAACTGTTGGAATGCAAAGACGACGGTATCGATTTCATTTGCTGCTCCACTCCGCTCACCTCATCGAGGAGCGGCTGCGGGTGAAGCTGGCACCCCTTGGCGTTCAGCCGCGGCAAGCGAGGATCTTGAACGTGCTCAATCAGCTCGGCCAAACCTCGCAGGTGGATCTTGCGCGTCGCTTCGACGTGACGCCTGCGAGTATGAGCACCATGACGGGCCGACTCTTAAAGGCCGGTCTCATTTCCCGCGAGCCCAACGAGGACGAAGCGCGCTGCAACGTCCTCAGATTGACCGAAAAGGGGCGCACGATGATGGATGCCATCTATGCGGTCTGGGATGAGGTCGATGGGGTGATCGACGAGGCCATTGGCAAGGACGATGCGCTTGCCCTCGGTGGACTGACCTTTGAGTTGCGCAATGCCCTTGGTGGGCGCGCACCGGCGGATCGGTGACCATGCCCCTTCGCCAACTCCTTTCGCTCGCGTTTCTGGGCGCCCTTCTTGTCGGCGGGTACATCTATTACGAGGAGGTGGTGCGTGCGCCCGACGCACCTGCCGCCGAAGCCCGTCAGCGCGCCCCACGGGCCGTCACCGTGGAGGTGGCATTGGCGCAGTCCCGCTCCCTCGCGCGCCTGGTGGAAGCGGTGGGGACCACACGGGCGCTGCGCTCCATCGAGATCGTACCGCAGGCGGAAGGGCAGATCGCAGAGATCGACATTGAAGCCGGTCGCCGTGTGAATGCAGGCACCGTCATTGCCCGCCTCGATGATGCCATCGAACGGGCGACCCTTGCTGAAGCCGAAGCCAACCTCGACCAGAAAGACCGCGCTTTGGCGCGGTTTGAAAGGCTCCTGGGCAGCAACAATGTGAGCGAATCGGCGGTGGATGTGGCGCGCTCTGAGCGGCTGGTGGCGCAGGCGGTGCTCAATCGCGCCCGCGCCAACGTTGCCGACAGGATTGTGCGCGCGCCTTTCGGCGGGGTCCTCGGCATCACCTCGGTCCACGTGGGGGCAAGGGTGGACACCGACACGGTGCTGGCAAGCCTGGACGATTTGTCAGCGGTGGAGATCGAATTCACCGTCCCTGAAACCCTTTATGGACAGATCTCGCCAGGCCAGCCGGTGAACGCCACCACAGCCGCCTACGAAGGGCGCACGTTTGAAGGCAGCGTCGTCGCCGTGGACAGCCGGGTCGACCCCACATCGCGCGCCTTCAAGGTGCGCGCCCGCCTTCCCAATGAAGACAGGTCGCTACCGGCAGGCATGTTCATGCGCCTTTCTCTGACGCTCGGCGACAGGGACGCTGTGGTGGTGAGCGAGGAGGCGATCGTTCTGCAGGCGGGCCAGCCCATCGTGTTCGTGGCCAAAGAAGGCACTGCTGCCCGCAGGCCCATTGAAACGGGCACGCGGCGGGAGAGCATGGTCGAAGTGGTGAACGGTGTGGATGCGGGGGAGGCGGTGATCGTGCGCGGCGTCCAGTCCCTGCAAGATGGCAGCCGCATCGATGTCTTGAACGCTGACATTCTGCCGGCTGCTGCATCGGATGAGGCGCCGCGCGAACGCGAAGCGCCCTCGGCGGCACGCACCGACGCCATGAGGCGTTCCTAGATGCTGTCTGATCTTGCCATCCGCAGGCCCGTCCTTGCGGCGGTCGCGAGCCTTCTCATCATCGTCTTCGGTCTTGGCGCGCTATCACAGCTCTCCATTCGCGAGTTGCCGGATGTGGACGCTGCGGTGGTCTCCGTGCGCACCACCTATACCGGCGCAGCGCCAGAGATTGTCGACACCGATATCTCTGAGATCATCGAAGGCTCCATCGCCGGCATTTCGGGCGTGAAGACCATCAGCTCGCAGAGCCGCAGGGGGCGCAGCACCGTTACGGTGGAGTTCGATGTGGGCCGCAACATTGATGAAGCGGCCAACGATGTGCGCGACGCTGTCGCCCGCGTGAGGGCAGATCTGCCTGACGATGTGGACGAACCGCAGGTCCTCAAAAACGATGCTGACGCCGACCCAGTGATGCGCCTTGCGGTGGTCAACCCCAACATGACCGCGGCGGACATTACCGACTTTGTGGACCGCTACGTGGTCGACAGGCTTGCCACCGTTCCAGGGGTTGCAAGCATTGACCTTTATGGCGACAGGCCGATGGCGGTGCGTATTTGGCTGGACCGCCGAGCGATGGCGGCGCGCAACCTCACCGTCGCCGACATTGAAGCGGCTCTGAGGCGCGCAAACCTTGAACTGCCCGCTGGCGAGGTGGAGACGGCCGCCCGGCAGATCACCGTGCGCCTCAACAGCCGCATTCCGACCGTCGATGCCTTTGCGAACGTCGTGGTGGACCGGGTTGCGGGCCACCCGATCCGCCTCAGCGACGTTGCGCGGGTGGTGGCTGGCGTGGAGACCGACAACACCATCGTGCGCAGCAACGGCGTCACCGCCGTTGGGCTTGCGGTGGTGCGACAGAGCCAGTCCAACACCATCGCCATCTCAGAAGGGGTGCGGGCAGAGATCGACGCCATGGCCGACGGTCTGCCGCCCGGCATGGCCATCGAGATCGGCTCTGACGATGCCATTTTCGTTGCCGCCTCCATCCGCGAGGTGGTCATTGCCCTTTGCATTTCTCTGGCGCTGGTGGTGAGTGTCATCTTGGTGTTCCTGCGCTCGTGGCGTGCAACGCTGATACCGGCGATCACCATCCCTGTGGCGCTGGTGGGCACCTTTATCCTTGTTGGCGCGATGGGCTTTTCCATCAACGTGTTGACGCTGCTCGCGCTCCTCCTTGCCATCGGTCTCGTGGTCGACGACGCCATTGTGATGCTGGAGAACATTCAGCGTCGCATTGATGCTGGCGAGAGCGTTTTGCGTGCGTCTGTTCTTGGGGCGCGGCAGGTGACGTTTGCGGTCATTGCCACCTCGCTGACGCTGATTGCCGTGTTCGTGCCTTTGTCCTTCCTGCAAGGGCAGGTAGGGCGGCTTTTCACCGAGTTCGGTTTTGTGATGGCGAGCGCTGTGCTGATCTCCACCTTCGTGGCGCTGACGGCCTGCCCCGCCTTGGCCTCCAAGATCTTGCGGCCGAACTTGGCGGCAGGCGCCGGGGGCCTTGTGAGCCCGCCGCGGGAAACCCTCGCGTTGCGGGCCTTCCGCGCTGTGGTTGGGTTTGCTGTGACGGTGCCTGTGGTTGTGATCGCGCTGGCGTTCGCTGTCGCAGGGCTCGGCTATCATGTGTATGGGACCATTCCCCAAGAGCTGAGCCCCGGTGAGGATCGGGGGGTGGTGTTCGTTCCTTTGACGGCGCCGCAGGATGCAACCGTTGCCTTTACGGACACGGCCGCGCGCCAGGTGGAGGCTGTGGCGCAGCCCCTGCTTGAGGCGGGGGACGTGGCATCCATCTTCACCTTCAGTGGCAGTTTTGGACGTCAAAACCGCGCGTTCGTCGTGTTGCGTCTGGCCGATTGGGCTGACCGCGAGAAATCCCACAGGCAGATTGCAGGTGAGATGGCGCCGAAGATGCGCCACATCACGGCGGCCCGGGGCCGGCCCATCACGCCTGCGGGTCTTGGGCTGCGCGGCAGCCGCACGCCTTTGCGCGTGGTGGTGAGTGGACCGGACTTCGACCTTGTAAAGGCCTGGGCGGCCACCCTTCTTGCCATCGCCCAGGAGAATCCGAACCTTCAAAACATGGAGATGGACTATGAGGAGAACCTGCCTCAATTGGACATCCATGTGGACCGTGCGCGCGCCGATGATCTGGGCATCAGCGTTGAGACCATCGCCACCACTTTGCAGACGCTGCTGGCCTCCAGCGAGGTGACCCGCTTCGTTGACCGGGGGCGGGAATACCCTGTGCTCCTGCAAGCTGACGAAGCCGACCGCACATCGCCGTCAGACATCGACTTCATCTTCGTGCGTGCTGGCGATGGCACGTCCTTGGTGCCCCTGAGCGCCCTTGTGGACGTGGAGACGGTGGCCGCCGCCGCGGAGCTGCGACGCTACAACCGCTTGCCATCCATCCGCGTGGAAGGCTCGCTGGCGGACGGCTATGCCCTGGGTGAAGCCATCGCCTTCATGGAAGCCGCGGCCGCCGAAGCGCTCCCCCCTGAAGCGCGGATCGGTCTTGCCGGCCAGTCCCTCCAGTTCAAGGAAACCTCCAGCGGGGCGATGATCACCTTTGCGCTGGCGCTCGTCATCGTCTTCCTGGTGCTCGCTGCGCAGTTTGAGAGCTTCGTGCACCCCCTCATCATCATGCTGACAGTGCCTTTGGGGGTGGCCGGTGCACTGTTTTCATTGGCAGCGTCCGGGATTACGCTCAACATCTATAGCCAGATCGGGATCATACTGTTGATCGGCCTGATGGCGAAGAACGGCATCTTGATTGTCGAGTTCGCCAATCAACTGCGCGATGCTGGCAAGAGCGTCGTGGAGGCCGCCGTCGATGCCACGGTGTTGCGCCTGCGGCCGATCGTGATGACGGTGATCTCTACCATTCTCGGCGCGGTCCCGCTGGTGATTGCCTCTGGCGCAGGGGCGGAAAGCCGCGTTGCCATCGGCACCGTCATCATTGGTGGACTTGTGGTCTCGGGCATTCTCACGCTCTTCCTGACGCCGGTCCTCTACACCTTGCTTGCAGGATTCACCAAGCCCCGCTCGGCCGTGAAAAAGGCGATGGAGCGAGAGTTGGGCGCTGGGTTGGGCAAGACGGCCGAGCCTGCCGAATAGGCTGTGGGCGGGGAACCGCTCGAAGCCTTCAGAGGGCCTGGCGAACCCCTCCAACCGCGTCGCGATAGTCCCGCGGTGTGGTCCTCGCCTCAACCCACGCCGTCAAGAACGGGAAAGCCCGCAACAACCGACACTCGTGGAAGATCAAGCTTCCTCTCTCCAAGGGAAATGATGGGGGAGGGTCTTGGTGCGATTGTGCTGATGGAGTTGCGAACAGGCCAGGTCGCCTTACTATTGGGCGGAGAAGATGTCTTTGAAGCCGTCGCGAAGTAGAGCTTTTTGCACCTTGCCCATGGTGTTGCGGGGGAGGGCGTCGACAATCACAACTTGCTTAGGTTGCTTATAGCGCGCGAGTTTGTGCTTCACCGCGTCGAGGACATCGCCCGCACCCACGCTGGCACCCTCCCGGGGGACCACCACAGCCACAACGGCCTCGCCGAACTCGGCATGGGGGACGCCAACGACGGCAGATTCAAAGACCGTTTCGATCTCGTCGATCACCGTTTCCACCTCTTTCGGGTAGACGTTGAAGCCTCCTGAAACGATAAGATCTTTCCCACGCCCGACGATTTGAACGTAGCCTTGATCGTCGATAAGGCCGAGGTCGCCTGTGATGAAGAAGCCGTCGTCCCGCTTCTCCGCCGCGGTCTTCTCAGGCATTTGCCAATAGCCTTTGAAGACGTTGGGGCCGCGCACCTCAATCATCCCCACGGTGCCTTGGTCAAAAACGCGAACGGTGCCGGCCTCTGCGTCGGGGTCGGTGATGCGCACCTCAACGCCCGGCAACGGCAGGCCGACGGTGCCAGGTCGCCGTGCACCGTCATAGGGGTTGGACGTGTTCATGTTTGTTTCCGTCATGCCGTACCGCTCCAGGATGGCGTGGCCTGTCGCCGCGCAGAATTGCTGGTGCGTGTCGGCAAGAAGCGGCGCCGAGCCGGAAACGAACAGGCGCATTGTTTTGCATGCCTCGGGCAAGGAGGGCTCAGCAAGAAGGCGGGTGTAGAAGGTTGGCACACCCATCAGCACGGTCGATTGCGGCATCAGAGACACGATGGCCTTGGCGTCGAATTTTGGCAGAAAGTGCATGGTGCTGCCCGACATCAAAACACAGTGCGTGGCGACGAACAGGCCATGGGTGTGGAAAATCGGAAGGGCATGGATCAAGACATCGCTTGAGGTAAAACGCCAGGTTTTCACAAGGGCCTTGGCGTTGGAGGCAAGGTTGTTGTGGGTCAGCATGGCGCCCTTCGGCCGTCCGGTGGTGCCTGAGGTGTAGAGCATGGCGGCAACATCGTCCGCAGCGCGCGGCACGGCGATAAAGTCGTCCTTGCGCGCCATGGCCAAGGTGATGAGGTCGCCCTTGCCGTTGGCGTCCATCGTCATCATGGATGCGCCCGCCGCTGATGTGGCCTCGCGCAGGTGACCAGCGCGCGCGGGGTCGCAGACGAAAAGGGTCGGCGCAGCATCGCCGAGGAGGTAGGCCACCTCGTCTTTCGTGTAGGCAGTGTTCATGGGCAAAAAGATCGCGCCGGCGCGAACCGTGCCGAGGTAGAGTGAAAGGGCACTGAGGGACTTATCCACCTGTGCCGCCACCCTGTCGCCGGGTTTGACGCCAAGCCATACCAGTGTTGCAGCAACCTGTGCCGACTGTCCGATGAGGCTTTGGTAGCTGACCTCAACGCCATCCACAGACGCGAAGGGCTGCATGAGATCGCTCGGGAAACCCGTGGCCAGCGCATCGAAGAGCCAGTTACCCGTTGTGGTGATTGCCTCCAAAGCGCCACTCTCCGTCTTCAGGTTTGTGCAGGCACAAGGGTCTTGTGTTGGAGGTCGGTGCGCAGCAGGCGCTGAGGACCTTGGGCGGACACGACCTCCTTGCGCAGGGCATAGGCCTCGTGATTTCGCTCAATGTCCTTCAGGACGTAACGGTAGTTGACCATCAGACCTGCGGCTTGACGCAGACCCTTACTCCCGGGATCGCCCAGCCAGTTGATGCGTTCAAGGCTTGCGCCGTTGCCAAGGTGAAAGCGCGCGACCGGGTCCGGTGGGCGGCCCCGCGCGGTCTTGGCGAAGAGCAGGTAGTGCGCTGCAAGGGGCAGCAAGAGGTCTTTGAGCGCGGTGGCGCGTGTCTCATCAACCGGCCAATCGGGTGCGTCGAGCACGCTGAGGCGGTCCTGCTCGTCCCCGGTGAGGAAGTCGCGACCTTCCTCTGACAGCCAGGCGCGGAAGCCCGGCAGAGGGCTCAAGGTCACGAAGGTGGTCAGTTTGGGATTCTCGCGGGCCAATTCTTCGGCCACCTGCTTGATGAGGAAACTGCCGAAAGAGATGCCTGAAAGGCCTGCCTGACAATTGGAGATCGAATAGAAGACCGCGGTGTCCACCTTGTCGGCATCTGCGGGTGGGGAGGCGGACAGAAGGGGGCCGATGGCCGCCGGTGTTCCGATGCACAGCGCCACCTCCACGAAGATGAGTGGCTCGTCCGCCAACGCTGGATGAAAAAAGGCGTAGAGCCTGCGGTCAGGCGGATCGATGCGACGGCGCAAGTCGTTCCAGTCCGCGATTTCGTGGACGGCTTCGTAGTGGATGATCTTTTCCAAAATGGCCGCGGGTGTCTGCCAGTCCACCCGCCGCATCACCAAAAAGCCGCGGTTGAACCAGGATGAGAAGAGGTGGCGGAAGTCTTCGTCCACCTCACCCAGCCACGGGGCGTCGGTGAGGACGGCCAGGAGATCGGTGCGCATCTTCACCAGCATCTCGGTGCCCTGCGGTGCCATATTGAGGCGGCGGAGGAGGTCCTGGCGGCGCGGCTCCGCGGCATCGTGGATGGCGCGCGCTTTGGCATCGTCGGGGTCGGCCCGGTAAGCGCTGATCGCCTGGTCGAGCCGTTCCCGGTCGGGGCCGAAATCCTTGGCAAGGGTGGTGAGATACGCCGTGCGCTGTTCCGCGCTCAGTGCATTGTATCGCAGTAAGATCTCTTGGGCGATGGCCATGCCGGAGGCTTCGCCACGGGCCGACACCAAGGCCTCCGACAACGCGTCGAGGGGCTGTGTGCCGATGGCGCTGCGGTCGCGGCCCATGTCGATGAGGTGCCGGCCGCGCTCCGCCACGCTCCACAACAGGTCTTGGAGGAATGAACTGGTCACACGTGCCGCCCGGGCAGCCGCGTCAGGTCAAAGACAGGGACTGGGAGGAGAGGTGAAGGTCCAGCGACACACGCCCCTCGTTCACCAGCCAGCGCCTTATGGTAAAGGTGCGTGCGCCTGAGCGGTGCATGGGATCGCCGTCGGCAAGCGCCCGTGCCGCCTCGAGCGAGGATGCGCGGTAGATGATCATCCCCGCGCCTGCGGCCTCGGTTCCGCTCTCGTCGGACAGGGGGCCTGCGAGGAAGAGGCTGCCGTTGCTCTCGCAGGTCTTTTGGTAGCCAAGATGATCGGGGAGCGAGGCTTTCACAGCGGCAAGGTCGCCCGCAGGCCGGCTCTCCACAACAAACATCTCCAGCCCCAGTGCGCCGCGTGCGCGCACCTCTGCGCGATATGTGTCCCACTCCATGACGCATTCTCCGATTTTCCAACTCGTAGAGGCATAATATCGATATTTTGTTGACAAGTGAACCGACAGTCGACGATGATTGGTGCGAGCAGGAGAGATCAATGCGCTTTTTGGTCGGAATGTATCAGGGCGAGAGAGCGGTGTTTGCGGTTCGCGGCGACAAGGCACTCAACCTGTCGGCCCGCGATCCTTCCATCGGCGAGGACCTTGGCGCCCTCATCGCTCACGCGGCGGCGGGTCGATCGGTGGTGTTCGGATGGGACGAGGATGCTGCGATCTCCCTTGCGGCGATCACACCGGAACTGCCTGTGGAGCGCCCTGGCAAGATTGTCTGCCTCGGCCTCAACTACGTGGACCACGTGAAGGAGGGCGGGTACGACATTCCTGAGTATCCGGCGCTCTTCATGCGCAGCCGCACCTCATTGATGCCTGCAGGCGCGCCGATGGTCCGCCCCAGCATCTCTGAACGGCTTGACTATGAAGCCGAGTTGATGGTGATCATCGGGCGTGGCGGCAAACACATTGCCGAAGACAATGCTCTCGACCATGTCTTCGGCTACACAATCTTTAACGACGGGTCCGTGCGGGACTATCAACGCAAGACCCACCAGTGGACAGCTGGCAAGAACTTCGACGCCACGGGTGCAGTGGGCCCCGTCGTGGTCACGCCCGATGAACTGCCGGCTGGAGCGGCTGGCCTCAAAATCGGCACGCGTGTGGGCGATGAGGTTCTTCAAAGCGCCAGCACGTCGGACATGATGTGGCCTGTGGCGCGGACCCTTTCGATCCTGTCGCAATACACAACGCTTGAACCGGGCGACTTCATCGCCATGGGGACACCGCCGGGTGTTGGTCACGCGCGCACTCCGCCGCGCTGGCTACGGCCGGGCGAAACCGTAGAGGTGGAGATCGAAGGGATTGGCGTGTGCGCCAACCCGATTGTCGCCGAAGCAGAGCCGCACACCAAGAGCGAGGCTGCGTGAGCGCCGCCGCCTTGGACGGAGTGGACCCCCGGGTCGGCGCGCAGGAGGATGTGCGCGCGCTTCGCCAAGAGCTTGCCACTCTGGACGAGGCGGCCATCGACCTGATCCTGTCTCGGGCACGCTCCCATTATGCGTGGCGCGATGAACCGGTCCCCGAAGCGCTATTGCGGCGCATTTACCACATTGCCTCCAGCGGGCCGACCAGCATGAACTGCTGCCCTGCGCGTTTTGTCTTCGTCACGTCCGAAGAGGGGAAGGCGAAACTTGCCAAATCCCTCAAGCCCAAGAATGTTGATAAGATGATGGCAGCGCCTGTGACGGCCATCATTGCCCACGACCTTGAATTCTGGCGTAGGCTGCCCTTCTTGTTTCCGCACGAGGATCGCCGCCATTTCTTTGAGGGTAAAGCTGCGCACAGCGAAGAAACAGCATTCAGAAATGCCACCCTGCAAGGGGCGTATTTTATGATCGCGGCGCGGGCTGTTGGGCTCGACGTGGGGGCGATGTCCGGCTTTTCCAACGCGGTGGTGGATGAAGCGTTCTTTGCCGGGACGACGCTGCGTTCAAACTTTCTTTGCAACCTTGGTTACGGGGACGAGACGGCGCTCTTTCAACGGTTGCCGCGCTTTTCCTTCGAGGATGTGTGTTCATATGCGTGAGACACCATAACGACACTGACGATCTCTACAGGCCGGCAAGGGACGATCGGCCAAAGTCAAGAAACGCCAAAGGTCTGAAACAGCCCTGGGAGGCAACCATGCAGGCAAAACATCTGACCCGCGCCGCACTCGCCATCACGCTGACCAGCGCGCTCGCCGCGCCAGCGTTGGCGACCGAATCCATCCGCGCCGTGGTGATCGACGGCTATCCGGAGCGCTCCATGTGGGTGCAGGAGTTTTCGAACTTCTTCATCCCCGAAGTGGACAAGCGCCTGGCCGAGACCGGCAACTACAAGATGGAGTGGCAGGAAAATTACGGCGGCACCATCGTCAAACCGAAGGGCGTCCTTGAGGGGATCGAACTTGGTCTTGGCGACATTGGGATTGTGACGACCATCTTCCACTCCTCCAAACTGCCCAGCCAGGCGCTCGCGGCCGTCACGCCATTCATCTCCGCCGATGCGCGCGACGTTGCCAAAGCGGTGGATGAGATTGCGCAAGAGTTTCCGACCATGAAAGAGGAGTTTGCGGCGCAAAACCAAGTCTACCTTGCCACGGGCGTGGTGTTGGATACCTACGAGGTGTTCAGCACTGAGGAGGTGGCCGGACTGCAAGACCTTGAGGGAGACAAAGTGGCCGGCGCCGGCCTGAACCTTCGCTACCTTGAAGGGATCGATGGGGCGGCCGGTGTGCGCGGCGGCCTGACCGATTTCTACAACATGCTGCAGACGGGCGTGACGGAACATGCCTTGTTGTGGCCTGAGGCGGCAAAGACCTTCAAGATCGCCGAGGTCGCCCCTTACATGTTGGACGCCAACTTGGGTGCGGTGAACTCCAAGACCGTCACCGTCAACGCGGACTATTGGGCCAGTCTTCCCGACGAGGTCAAAGATGTTCTGAACGAGGTGGCGGTGCTTTATCGTGACCGTGTGGCCGAAGTGGCGATGGCGCGGGCGCAAGAAAGCCGCGACGGGTATGTGGCAGACGGCGGCACCATCGTCCCCATGTCCGTCGAGGACCGCACCGCGTGGGCGAATGCAATGCCCAATATAGCGGTGGAGTGGGCCGCTGACCTCGATGGCAAAGGCAAGCCCGGCTCGCAGATGCTGCGGGCGTATGTGAACAAGCTTGTGGACGCTGGCCACACGCCACTGCGCGACTGGTCCGCTGAGCTGCCGTCCAACTGAGCCGGAAAGGCGGCAGGGCCATGGCTCCACTGGCCGGAGGTGTCATGGGCGCTTTCGGCAAGGTGCTGGAGGGCGTGGCGACCGCTGCCAATGCGGTCGGCACGCTTGTGGTGCTCGGCCTCGTCGCCATCGTCAACTTTGACGTGGTGGCCAGGGGGGTGTTCCACGCCCCCTTCCTGGGCGCTTACGAGGTGGTGCAGTTTTCCATGGTGCTGATCGTCTTCCTGCAGTTGCCCGATGTGGTTCGGGTGAACAGGCTGACGCGATCGGACGGCTTGTTGATTGTCCTTGGCTCCAAGAATCCGATCTTTGGGCGGGTTTTGCACGGGGCCATCGATCTCGTCTCTGCCGTGTTGATGGCTTTGGTGGCGATTGCGGTCTATCCGGACTTCGTCAAGATGTATGCCACGCAAGATTACTTTGGCGTCCCCGGCATCTTTACGGCACCGTGGTGGCCCATCAAGCTCATCATCTTCTTGAGCGCTGCCCTGTGCGCGTGTCTGTTCGTCTTCAAAGTGTTCAGGCCCAAGCCCAGCCGCAATGCTGAGATGGCCGAGCCGGGAGCCTGATTGTGGGACCGCTCGAAATCGGACTGTTGTCGGTCATCGCCATCGTGGTGCTGATCTATTTGGGGATGTACATCCCCATCGCGCTGGGTGCGGTTTCGTTTGTCGCCATCTGGCTGATGCGCGACAACTTCACCCTCGCCATGAACCTCTTGAAGGTGGCCATCGGCGACAGCGTGATGGAGTATACCTTTGCCACAGTCCCATTGTTTACGTTCATGGGATTGGTGGTGGCCAAGGCCAATCTTGGCTCTGACATCTATGAGGTGATGAACGCCGGCTTCCGCAGGGTCAAAGGCGGGATCGGTATGGCAACCGTCGGTGCCAATGCCGGCTTTGCGGCGGTGACAGGATCGTCCATCGCCTCCGCTTCGGTGTTCTCCAAGGTGTCCGTGCCGCAAATGCTGCGCTACGGTTACAATCCGCGGTTTGCGGTGGGGGTGGTGGCAGGATCGTCCGTGCTTGGGATGATCATTCCGCCGTCGGCGATGCTCATCATCTATTCGTTTGTGGCCGAGCAGTCGGTGGGTCACATGTTCCTTGCCGGGGTCATTCCAGGGATCTTGCTGGCCGTTGCCTATATCGGCGCGATTTTCTTGATGGGCCGGCTGACGCCCCGTTTCGTGGGCGGCAAACCGGCCAGTGACTTCGAACCTTTGTCGAGCGCTGAAATTGCGCAAAAGACGCTGCCTCTGGTGGGTCTCATCGCCATTGTTCTTGGTGGCATCTATACGGGGTGGCTGACACCTGTGGAGGCGGGCGCGGCAGGATCGGCAGCAGGACTTCTCATTGCCATCGCCCGGCGCAGGATGACACTGAAGCTGTTTTGGCAGGCGTTGATCGAGACGGGGCACATCACCGCAGCGATCCTCTTCCTCATCACCGCAGCGTCCATGTATAGCCGCATGTTGGGGCTGGCGGGGCTTCCGAACGAGCTGGAACGGATCCTGGTTGAAAACCAGCTCGGCTTCTTCTGGATGATGGCAATCTACGTGGCGCTCATGATTTTTCTGGGGACGCTACTCGACACCGCTTCCATCATTTTGATTGTGGTGCCGCTCTTCTTACCGCTTGTGGAACCGCTCGGACTGTCGCTCGTGTGGTTCGGGATCATCACCGTGGTGGGGGCGGAGATCGGCCTTTTGACGCCGCCCCTTGGGATCTCGTGTTTCGTGATCAAAGCAACGCTTGATGACAAACGGATCAGCTTGAAAGACATCTTTTTTGGTGCCTTTCCGTTTGCTGTGGTGATGCTGGTGGTTCTCATCATCCTCATCCGCTTCCCAGAATTGAGCCTTGCGCTCGTGCCCTAGGAGCTTGCCATGCGTACCGTGACTGCGGACAACATTACGGATGTGTTCGTCGGCTACTTCGGCCCCGACACGGACCCGCGGCTGCGCGAGGTCATGGGCAAGCTGGCCGAACATCTCCATGCCTTTGCCAGGGAAACCCGCCTCACCCATGAGGAGTGGCGCGAGGCGTTGAAGTTTTTGCGCTGGGCAGCGGAGATCACCACGCCCGAGCGCGATGAATTCGTACTTCTGTCGGACGTTTTGGGCCTGTCCTCGTTGGTGGATATGCTGCACTCCAACCCCGAGGCCACAAGCTCCAGCGTGCTCGGACCTTTCCACGTGTCCGGCGCACCGCCGCTTCCCGTCGGCGGGGACATGAAGGGCAATTGGGATGGCGAGTTGGTGCTGGTAGAGGGTGTGGTGCGCGGCACCGATGGGCAGCCCATTGAAGGGGCAACGGTGGACATTTGGCAGACTGCGCCCAACGGCCTTTACTCCAGCCAGGACGAAAATCAGGACATTCACTCCTTCCATGCCCTGATCACCACAGGGCCCGACGGGCGCTATGCATTCACCACCGTGCGGCCCGTGCCCTACACGGTGCCAACGGACGGGCCTGTGGGGTTGCTATTGAATGCTGCGGGACGGCACCCATGGCGTCCCTCACACCTTCACTTCATCGCTGAGGCAGACGGATTCGAGCCGCTGGTCACAGAGGTGTTTCCCGAGGACGACCCTTATCTCGACGAAGACACCGTGTTTGGCGTCCGCTCCGACCTTGTGATGCGGTATCAGCCGCAGCCGGCAGGTTCGTTCCCCAAAGGGTTTGCGCTGTCCGGGACGGTGGACGGACCCTACGCACGGGTGGAGTTCGATCTGGTGTTGAAGGGGGCGGGGTCGGAGGTCGCTGGCTAGACTAGGTCTCCGATGCCCATCTGCGGTAAACGCGGTGTCGCGCTAATCCAGCGCCTCGGCGAGGAAACTTCCCGTGCGCTCATAGTGATGAAGGAGGCGGCTCACCGCGGTGTCCACATCCCTGTCCACTGCCGCAGTCATGATTTCTGCGTGTTCGCGGGCAATGTCGCGGCGGCCGTAGGAGATGGACCGGCCGGCGAGATAGCGGTAGCGGATGTTGAGGTCGTAGAGTTTGTTGCAAAAGCCCAAGAGAATGGGGGCCTCGCACGCAGCAATCAGCGCCATATGGAACGCTTTGTGGCGGGCCTCGAAGGCTTCGGTATCCTTGCGCGGGGTTCGTGACAGGTCGTGATGGCGCAGCACCACTGTTTCTTCCCAAGCACGGCCAGCCCGCTCTAGGCTGCGGCGCAGGGCAAGCCCCTCCAGATGGCAGCGAAGGACGAGAATCTCTTCAAAGTGGGCGCGGCTTGCCGGCGCGGCGCGAAAGCCGCGCTGGTCGATCCTCTCCACCAGCTGGTCGGATGTGAGCAGGCTCAACGCTTCCCTGATGGGAGAGGCGCCTGTCTCCAGCGTCGCTTTCAAGTCCTCGATCTTAAGCTTGGCACCTGGGGCGATTTCGCCCGTCACAATCATCTTGCGCAGGGCATCGACGACCTTTTGCGTTGCTGACACGCCGGGATCGGGAGGGGTCACTTTATCCACGTTGCGTCGCCACCCGATCAAATCTCCAAACTTGCCGCGCTTGTCAGAGCGTCGGTTTTTTCCATGAACGCGATGACGGGCGCAAGCGATACGAGACGCTTGTCACCGCAGCGAATGCCCGAATTTTCATTTAGGGCGCCGTCAAGCGGAGTGTGGCAAGGTCCGTTCCCACCACAAGGTTGCCCTCAAAGCCGCCCTCGCGCACGGCGTTTTCATAGTCGCCTTCGGTGAGGGGTGCAGGAAGGAAGTAGGGCCCCTGCCGTGCGGCGCCCAGCGGCGGGATGAGGTGGGTAAGCATCAGATGCCCCGCGCCCACACGCTCCGCCATGGCGCCAAGGTCGGTTGCCGTGCTTTGGCGATGGTAGATGGGCGGAGGGAAGCGCGTCGTCCCCTCCGGCCCCATGACGGGGTGGATCACGGAGTGGACGATGATGTCCGCCCCTTCCGCCAACCCTTCCACCTGCGCCGAGGTTGAGGTCTGGCGCGGCGGTGCGGGAGTGTCGTTGCCGGCATCTCCGCCGATCACCACGCTGCCCGCCGGCGTGTCGACCCTGTAGGAGGCATGACCGGGGACGTGGCGGGAGCCGATGGCGCTCACCGCCACATCGCCCTGCCGCCACACTTCGACGGTCGTGTCGGAGGGGGAGAATTGGGACACGTTGAGGAGATCGGCAGGGCCGCCAGGCAGGCGTTTTGGATTTTCGGCAAGGCGCTGGGCCATCTCACCGCTTTGGATCATGGCATCGCCGATGTGGGTGGCAAAACCCCGGCAACTCATGGTGTGGCCGGCGGGGGAGGGCGTGTCCTCGCTGCACACCAGATCGAGCTTCGGCCCGGCTGAGTTGAAGTGCCACCTGAGCTGCGCAAGGTCCACCAGGCCCTCCGTGTGGTCGGAGTGCATGTGGGTGAAGAACACCGCATCCAAAAGGCCCACAGGAATGCCCAGTTTTGACAGCTGCTGCGTCGTCCCACGGCCTGTGTCGAACTGCAGAAGAATGTCGCTGCACCCGTTCTCCACCGTTCCGTAGCGCACAAGCGTTCCGGACCCCGCCTGGCCTTGGAAAACCGGTGGCCCGCCTTGGGTGCCTGTCAACGTCACGTCCATGCAGGCTTGGGCCATTGCAGCGCCTGACAGAAAGGCGAGGGTAATGGGGGTGGCAACTGCACACCGGTAAAGGGTCGACAGCACGGCGTCCTCCACGTTGGGCGTCTATGAAATCGATTTTTTTCAATCTTGTATATGAAAATCGGTTTCCTGTCATGCTAAGGTCGCATGGACGCGGGCGAAGTCTCGGCAGACGCGCCAGCTCGCACACACCCCACCTGAGAGGCTTGATCATGATGCGTATCCTCACCACCGCCGTTCTGGCCGCAGCCGTCGCGGGTCTATCTCCCGCCCTTGCGCAGGACGCACAGATGAGCTTCTTCATCACCAGCGAAAACCCTGGCAATGGTGCCGATTTGGGCGGTCTTGCGGGGGCCGACGCCTACTGCACCTCCCTGGCGGAGGCTGCCGGCGTCACAGGCAAGACGTGGCGGGCGTACCTGTCATCCAGCGAGGAAAATGCGCGCGATCGGATCGGTGCTGGCCCCTGGGCGAATGCCAACGGCGTGGTCGTTGCCACCAGCGTTGAAGAGCTTCATGGCAATGCCAACAACGTCAACAAGGAAACCGCACTGTCTGAGACGGGGGCGGTGATCAACGGCCGTGGCGACACTCCCAACAGGCACGACATCCTAACCGGCTCCAGCCTTGAGGGCACTTTGGAAGGGGACGCATGCGCGGACTGGACGAGCAGCGATGATGGCTCTGCAATGGTCGGCCACCATGACCGCACAGGCGGCGGCGCGCAGCCCACATCGTGGAACTCTGCCCACCCCTCACGCGGGTGCAGCCTTGACGCGCTGCGGGGAACGGGCGGCGATGGCTTGTTCTACTGCTTTGCCACGAACTGACCTGCCACTGCCGGACGCAGTGTTCCAATAACCGTGACGGTCATTGGAATGCCCTGTTGCTCGTCGATTTTGGGTGCGATCAGACAGTGCTGCCCGGCAGTACCAGCGGGCGTAAGGCGGCAACGCTGGTGACGACAGGGACACCGGTGTCGGCGAGGGTCTGGCGGTACACCTTCCCGGTGGCGTGGGAGGCGGCGGCAAAGCCAATGGTTTGTATGCCTGCGGCAAGGCCGGCTTTGATGCCGGGCAAACTGTCCTCCACCACCACGCATCGGTCTGGCGCTACGCCCATGGTCTCGGCCGTAAACAGAAAGAGGTCGGGGGCGGGCTTGCCGTTGGCGACACGATCTGCGCTGAAAACGTGCGGGGCCAATCGGTCCAACAGCCCTGCCACTTTAAGGGAGTGGTTCAGCCTTTGGGTGCCTGACGAGGACGCAACACAGATGGGGATGCCAAGGCCGGTGAGATCGTCGATCAGCGCGCTGATCCCTTCCACCGGCACGAGGTCAGCAGCAAAGCGCTCTTTGAGCCGGGCCGCCATCGCCGCGCGTCGCTCGGCGTGAAAATCCACCCCGTCGCCGGCAACGGATGTCACCATGCTCTCTAGGCTGCGGCCTTGGAAGCGTTGCTGGGCGGTGTCGTGATCGAGCGTCAAGCCGGCGAGGGCCAAGGCTTCGCGAAGCACCTGAAGGGCGATGCTCTCACTGTCGATCAGGACACCATCACAGTCGAAGATGATGAGCCCGAACGGGGGTTTGGTCATCGGCGGAGGAAATGGTCCAACGTTGCTGCCGTTCCCTCTTGCCACAGTTTGCCAAGGTGCGCAGCGAAAACATCCGCAAAGGCCTTGTTCGCCGCAAGGTCGCCGTAGATGCTGCCCTGCTCGAGCCACACGTTGGGGCTGTCGCGGGCGGCTTTCGCAAGGGCTGTCAGGCGCGCCCAGTCAGGGTCGTTGGGCGCGACCTCCTTGCCGCTGTCGGTGGTGCCCGCGCAGTAGCGGCACCAAAGGGCGCACACAAGGGCAAGGCCGTCGACGGTGCCGCCTGCCTGTAGGCGGTCGCGCAAGCTGGAGACGATGAACTTCGGCTGGCGGTTCGACCCATCAAAACACAGCCGCCTAATCGTGTCGGCCACCTTTGGGTTGGCAAAGCGTGATGTGGTCTTGGCCAGGTAGGCGCTAAGGTCCGTACCGGGCACATCGGGCACGTGGGGAATGATCTCGCGCCGCTCGACGGCGTCCAAAAAGGCACAGACGAGAGGGTCGGCCATCGCCTCGTGGGCGTAGTCGATGTCCATCAACGCGGCAGGGTAGGCGAGGACGGCGTGCCCGCCATTCAAAATGCGGATCTTCATGGCCTCGTGGGCGGTCACATCCGCAACGAAGGTGACACCGGCGTCTTCCAGCGGTGGCCTGCCTGCCGGGAAGATATCCTCCATCACCCACTGGATGTAGTCTTCACAAAAAACGGGCCAGTTGTCGGCGACACCGAAGGCGCTGCGCACGAGGGCGCGCTCCCGGTCGGAGGTGGCGGGGGTGATCCTATCCACCATGCTGCTGGGAAAGGCGACCTCGGACTTGACGCGCTCGGCAAGGCTGGGGTCGCGCAGCGCTGCAAGGCCTGACACGGTCGCCCGCGCCACATGCCCGTTGTGGGGGATGTTGTCGCAAGAGGCGATGGCGAAAGGGGATGTTCCCTCCTGCCAGCGCCGAGCAAGACCTTCAAGGATGAGGCCGAACACCGTTTGCGGCGTCGCTGACGGAGCCGCATCGGCGACCATCTCGGGGTGGTTGGCATCGAATGCACCGGTTGCGGGGTCGATGAAGTAGCCGCCTTCGGTGATGGTGAGGGAGACGATGCGGGTGCGCGGGTCTGCGAGCGCGTTGATGACCGCTTTGCTTCGGCCGGGGCCGACCATCTGCGTCATCACGCCGGTGATGCGCGCTGATGAGGCGTGCGCGCTTTGCTCAACGACGGTGGTCAGACAGTCTTGCGGGGTCAGCGCGTCTGCAACGGCAGCATCGCCCGGTCGCGTCCCGACGCCGATGATGGCGTAATCGTGGGCAAGACCTTTGTTCATAAGGCGGTCCAGGTAGACCGCCTGGTGCGCGCGGTGGAAGTTACCGACGCCGAAGTGGACAATGCCCGGTGAAAGGTCCTCGCGCCGGTACGTCGGCGTCCCGACGCCTTTGGGAAGGCTCTCCAGGTGGGCGAGCGATAGCCGTGTGGGGTCGGACACTGGGGCGGCTACATTGCCAGTCCGTCGGTGCCAAAGCGGTGCAGTTTGTCAGCCTGGGGCTGCAGCCAGACCTCATCGCCTGCGCTGACGGGGAACTCACCAGTGGCGCGGGCCATGATTTGCGTATCGGAGTTAAGGTTCACTCGCACGAAGGTGTCCGAGCCAAGATGCTCCGTCACACCTGCAACACCTTTCAGAACGTTCGGCCCGTCTACAGGCTCACGGGAGATGTTGAGGTGCTCGGGGCGGATGCCGGCCTTTGCGCAGTCTGCACCAAGGGTCGACCCCGGCAAGATGTTCATGCGTGGGCTGCCGATGAAACCTGCCACAAATTCGTTGGCGGGACTGCGGTAAAGGTCGAGTGGTGAGCCCACCTGCTCCACGTTGCCAGCGCGCAGGACGACAATTTTATCGGCCATGGTCATGGCTTCCACCTGGTCGTGGGTGACGTAGATCATGGTGGTAGCAAGATGTTGGTGAAGCTCGGTGAGTTCGGTGCGCATGCCCACGCGCAAGGCCGCATCAAGGTTCGACAAGGGCTCATCGAAAAGGAAGGCGGCGGGCTCGCGCACAATGGCGCGCCCGATGGCAACGCGTTGGCGCTGACCGCCTGAGAGCTGGCCGGGGCGTCGGTCGAGATAAGGCGTAAGATCGAGGATCTCGGCTGCCTGCTTGACGCGCTTGTCAGCCTCGCTCTTATCCAATCCCGCCATCTTGAGGGGGAAGGCGATGTTCTTTGCAACGCTCATGTGCGGGTAAAGGGCGTAGGACTGAAACACCATCGCAAGACCGCGTTTGGCAGGCGATTCCCGCGTCACGTCCCGCCCGTCGATCTCGATATGGCCGGACGTGGTGTCCTCAAGCCCCGCGATCAACCGCAAGAGGGTGGACTTGCCGCAGCCTGAGGGGCCGACGAACACGCAAAACTCGCCGTCCTCGATGGTGAGGTCGATGTCCGGGATGATGACGGTGCTGCCGAACGCTTTGTGAACGTTGGTGAGTGTAATCTTGCCCATTTTACTGCGCAGCTCCCGATATCGTGTGAGACGCGATCATTTGACAGCTCCGAATGTGAGGCCCCGCACAAGCTGGCGCTGAGACAACCAGCCGAGGATCAGGATCGGCGCGATGGCGAGCGTGGAGGCAGCGGAAAGCTTGGCGTAGAACAGGCCTTCCGGCGACGAGTAAGACGCAATGAACGCGGTGAGCGGGGCGGCCTTCGCCGCCGTCAGGTTCAGCGTCCAGAACGCCTCGTTCCACGCCAGGATGATGTTGAGCAGGAGTGTGGACGCAATGCCCGGCACGGCCATGGGGACAAGCACATAGATGATCTCGTTGCGCAGTGTCGCCCCGTCCATCCGGCTGGCTTCCAAGATCTCTCCGGGGATTTCTTTGAAGTAGGTGAACAGCATCCAGATGATGATGGGAAGGTTCACCATCATCAACACAAGCGTCAGACCAAGACGGGTGTCCAACAAACCCCAGTCCCGGAAAATGAGGTAGATGGGCACCAACACACCCACCGCAGGCAGCATCTTCGTGGAGAGCATCCACATCAAGATGTTCTTGGTCTGCGGCGTCGGAGAGAACGCCATCGCCCAAGCCGCGGGCACGGCGACGATGAGGCCAAGGATGGTGGAGCCCACCGAGATGATCACCGAGTTGATGAAGAAGCGGAAGTAACCGGACCGCTCCTGCACTTCGATGTAGTTTTCCGTCGTCCACTCAAAGAACAGGAAAGAGGGTGGGGAGGCGATGGCCTCCGCCTCTGTCTTGAACGACGTGAGGATCGTCCAAAGGATCGGGAAGAAGATCAGGAAGCCCACGGTCCACGCAAGAATGGTGAAGCCGATCTTCCTCCGGGTGCTGATCGCGCGTGCCATGTCAGGCCTCGATGTTTTTGCCGACGATACGGATGAGGAAGATCGCGACGATGTTCGCCAAGACCACCGCGACGATGCCCCCCGCCGATGCGCCGCCCACGTCGAACTGTAGGAGGGCTTGGACGTAGACGAGGTAGGTCAAGTTGGTGGACGCTGTGCCGGGTCCGCCATTGGTGGTGACGAGGATCTCTGCGAAAATCGACAGAAGGAAAATCGTCTGTATCAAGATGACAACGGTGATGGCCCGCGCCATGTGCGGCAGGATGATGTAGAAGAAGCGCGAGATGAAGTTCGCGCCGTCCATTTCCGCCGCCTCGTTCTGCTCGGAGTCCAGCGATTGAAGTGACGTCAGCAAAATCAGCGTGGCGAAGGGCAACCATTGCCAGCCGACGATGAAGGTGATGGACGTCAAAGGGATTTCCGCCAGAAAGTCTATGGGTTGCATCCCGAAGAGTTTGGCAATGTCGGCGAAGAGCCCTGAGACGGGGTTCATGAACATGTTCTTCCACACCAGCGCCGACACGGTGGGCATGACGAAGAAGGGTGCAATGGCCAGCAACCTGACAATACCACGGCCCCAGAACGGTTGATCCAACAGCAGCGCCATCAAGATTCCGCCGATCACGGAAATCAACAAAACACCCACAACCAGGTAAAGCGTGTTGAAAAGTGCGTCGAAGAACGCAGGATCGGTGAGGAAGAATTCGTAGTTCGTAAAACCGATGAAGCCTGTGCCTGGCGACAAGAGGTTGTAGCGCAAAGTCGAGAAGTAAAGCGTCATCGCCAGTGGCACGATCATCCAGACGAGGAGGAGGATGACCGACGGTGCCATCATGGCACGGGCGGTGTTGCGGGTCTGTTGGGTGGCCATCGACGGCTCCTGGGGCGGCTCCGAGAGGGGCGGCCGGGCGTTAGGCTCGACCGCAAACCATGCAACGAAGGCGAGGCGGGCGCCGGGCGCCCGGCCGAAGTGTTACTTGGGGTAGCCGGCCCTGCGCATCTCGCGTGAAGTGATCTGCTGGGCGTTGGAGAGGGCCTCATCGACCGAAACCTGGCCTGCCACCGCTGCCGAGAATTGCTGGCCGACGGCGGTGCCGAGCCCCTGCCACTCGGGGATCGCGACGAACTGGACGCCGGTGTAAGGGACGGGGTCGACCGTCGGATTGTTTGGATCGGCGAGGTTGATGGACTTCAGCGTCATCTCAGAGAACGGCACGGCCTGGTACTCCGGGTTCTCATAGAGCGACTTGCGCGTACCAGGCGGGACGTTCGCCCAACCTTCATTCTCGGCGACCAGTTTGGTGTACTCCTTGGATGTGGCCCAGGCGATGAACTTCTCGGCCGCCTCAGGAGCGTCGGTGCTGTCGGGGATTGCCAGCGACCAGGCCCACAGCCAGTTGGCGCGCTTGCCCTTGCCCGTATCGGGTGCGAGGGCGAAGCCGACGCTGTCGGCGACCTGCGAGTCGTTAGGGTTCGTCACGAAGGAGGCGGCCACCGTCGCGTCGATCCACATGGCGCACTTGCCCTGCTGGAAGAGCGCGAGGTTCTCGTTGAAGCCGTTCGACGATGCACCCGGAGGACCGGCGTCTTCGAGCAGGCTGACGTAAAAGTCGAGCGCCGCTTTCCACTCGGGGCTGTCGAGCTGCGGGTTCCACTCCTCGTCGAACCAGCGGGCGCCGAAGGAGTTGGCCATCGTCGTAATGAACGCGGTGTTCTCGCCCCAGCCGGCCTTGCCGCGCAGGCAGACGCCGTAGTTTTCGTTGTCCTTGTCGGTGAGTTGGCGCGCGGCCTCGCCGATGAATTCCCAGGTGGGCTCCTCCGGCATCTCGATGCCGGCCGCTTCGAAGAGGTCGGTGCGGTACATCACCATCGAGCTTTCGCCGTAGAACGGCGCGGCGTAGAGTGTGCCGTCGACGGAAAGACCAGCGCGGATCGGATCGAGGATGTCATCGACGTCGTATTCTTCGCCGAGACCGTCGAGTGCCTTTAACCAACCGGCATTCGCCCAGATCGGCACTTCGTAGGTGCCGATGGTCATCACATCGAACTGACCGCCGCGGGTCGCAATGTCCTGGGTGACGCGCTGGCGCAGGATGTTCTCCTCCAGCGTGACCCATTCCAGTTCTATGTCAGGATTCTTGGCTGTGAAGTCGTCCGTCAGCTTCTGCATGCGGATCATGTCACCGTTGTTCACGGTGGCAATGGTGACCGTTTCGGCCAACGCGACGCCCGTGAGCGCAAGCGTTGAGACGGCCGTCAAGGCAAGAAGCTTATTCATCGATGTCCTCCCAGACATGTGGCGTGCCGTGATTGGGCAAATGCTCGTTTGTTGAGCAGTTACTCACGGCTTATGACAAACGTCAAGTTGGCAGATGAAGCGGCAGGGCCGGTCAGGGGTGGTTGACCAGCCAGCGAGCGGTGCGCTCATCGGTCATGAATATGGAAAAAAGCTTGCCCCTCAGTCCGGCCCTGATGGCGGTGCGTTTGCGCTCCCCCATGGCAATCCCCACCACCGTGGTTTGGTGCGGATCGGGCAGAGGCGGGCCCGCATGGCGTTGGTTTGACGGCGAGGGCAGGAGCGCACCGTCGGCGTCGAACACCCAGCCGCATACCTCGCCAACACCACCCCTTTCGCGCAGTTCACGCAGCTTAGCGACGGTCAGAAAACCGTCTTCGGCGAGGGGGGCACCATCCTGGATATCGGCAAGGCCGACAAAGGCAATGTCCGCCTGGGCAGCAAGGTCGAGGGAGATCCGGATGGATGGCTGAGCCTGAAGTAAATCGCGCTCTTTCTTGTGCCGCGCAAACACAGGAATGGGCAAAGGAAAGTGCGGTGCTTGGACACGGTCGGCCATGGAAAAGATGACGTTGTAGTATGCTGCCGATCCGTCAGGGGCGACGGACCCTGCCAGTGCGACGATGCGATGCTGGGGACAGTCCATGGACGGCAAGTGCTCCACCACGCCCTTCAAAGTGCGCCCTGTGCCAAGGCCGATGACGAGAGGCTCAGGCCGGCTCAGCCAACGCTCCACCTCAGCGGCGCCTTCGTCGGCTAGACCAAGGGTCATGGAATCGGAGTCAGGATCGCTCGGGACGATGATGGCACGATCGAGCCCAAATGCCTGTTCCAGTTGATGGCCCACATCAAGGCACTCGGCGATGGGGTGGTCGATGCGCACCCGCACAAGGCCCTCGGACACGGCGCGTGAGACCAGGCGCTGCACGGCCTGCCGCGAGATCCCCATGATGTCGGCGATCTCGTCCTGGGTCTTGCGCGCCATGTAGTAAAGCCAGGCGGCCCGTGCCGCATCGCCGAGTTTGGCCGTCCTGGCATTGGAAAAGGTCTGCATCGCGATCCGCTTGTCATCAATTGGCGCCATGCTAGTCGCGCGAAGGGGCGGGCGAAAGTGTACGGCGTGTTTCTTTGGTGGCGAAGTGTGCGGGAAGCCAGCGGTCATTTCGACTTTTACGTGTTTTCCGGCGGCGACAGCCTTAGGCGCGGTAGAAAAATGGGCCGAATCTGCCGAACCTCTTGGCTGATCGGGTATGGTCGTGGTGTGGGTCACAAGATGAGGGGAGAGTTTGATGATCGACGGCGTGTGGATTTCCGTTCGTGCAATGGGGCTGGCTGCGTTGGCGCTGATGATTGCGTTGCCAACGCCATCTCAGGCGCAAGAGGCATGGACGCCTGAGCTTAGCTTAGAGGTGAAGAGGATCGGTGATCTGGCCTTTTCACCTGAGGGTCAAGAAGTGCTTTACAGTATCTCGAGTGTTGATCTTCAGAACAATACCTACCCGGTTGCCTTTGCGGTGATTGATCTTGCCTCGGGCGACAGCCGGACTGTCCTCGGCCCTTCGGAGCATGTCTCCGGCGCCCAATGGTCTCCCGATGGGACAGCGATAGCATTCTTGTCGTCATCATCAGGCAAGACGAACATCTGGATGGTCAATCTTGATGGCGGCGCACACAAGCAACTGACGGATGTGGACGATGACCTTTTGAGTTTTCGGTGGGCGCCTGACGGACAATCCATCGCTTTCGTGATGACAAGCACGGAAGGGGTGGATCCGGCAGTGCAAGATTCTGACCAGCATCCCACCAACGATTTGTGGCGTCTCACTCTTGAGAACGGCGAACCGAGCGGCCTGACGAACCTGACGGCGGACTATGACTTCTCCGTCAGCGCCTGGTCGGGCAGTTTGGCGTACGACTGGTCGCCTGACAGCACGACCATTGCTTTCGCCGCACAGGAAAAGCCCGGCCTCGATGCTTGGACCCACGCCAAGATTGCCATCGCCACCATCGACACGGGACAGGTGGAAGATCTTGCGATCGGCAACACCAACTGGGCCTACTTCCCCCGATACTCGCCGGACGGCCACTGGTTGGCGTTCTTGAATGCACCCGGAGCGTTCAAGTGGTCCTTCCTGTGGGGCGTCAAGATAGTCCCCGCCGCGGGGGGCGAAGTCACCGCGCTTGCGGAGACAAACAATCAATCCCCGCTGTTGTGGCAGTGGCGCGCGGATTCCAAAGGTCTTTACTATGTGGAGAATGACAGGGCGACGTACGCTTTCTTCACGCTGCCAATCGACGGTGGTGCACCCACGAAAATATTCGGCACACCGGATGATTTGGATGTGCCCGGTCTCAACACCTACCTCGTGTCGTCGTTGGTCGACGTCAGCCCCGATGGCACCAAGCTGATCTATATGGGCCAAACCTATAACAAAGCGCCTGAGGTCTACATCAGCGATGTGGATACGTTCGAACCGGAAGCGATCACATCCGTCAACGCAGCCTTTGCTGACCGGCCTGTGGCCAAGACCGAGCTGGTGACATGGACCTCCCTGGACAACACGCCCGTGGAGGGCTTGCTCACCTACCCTCAAGACCACGACCCGTCGCAGCGCTACCCCCTGCTGTTACAGATCCATGGCGGACCCAACGGGGTTGATTTCAATGAATACCTGCCACTGATGAAATACTTTGCGACCGCGGCTTATCCGTCGCAGGCGTACTTTGTTTTTCGGGTGAATTATCGTGGAAGTCTCGGGTATGGGCGTCCGTTTCGAGAAGAGTTGGTCGGCAATTTTGGCGTGCTTGACTATCAAGATCTGATGTCGGGCGTGAATCATCTGATCAACCAGGGGCTCGTGGACCCCGACCAGCTGTTTGTCGCTGGCCAAAGCAATGGGGGTACATTGACGGGGTGGACGATCACACAGACTGACCGATTTAAGTCTGCCTGCTCGATTGCGGGGGAGACAGATTATATCAGCCTGGAGGGGACCAACGGATACTTTCAAACCAGTTGGTACATGGGCGGAAGCTTTATCGAGCATCTGCAAATGTTCCTTGACCGCTCCCCCATCTTCCATGTGGCGAAGGCCAAGACGCCCATCCTCCTACAAGGCGGGTTGCTGGACGACAACGTGCCTTATGGCCAGGTGGAGGAATTTCACCGAGCGCTCAAGCGGGCCGGTGTAGAAACTCGGCTTGTGGGCTATCCTGGTTCCGACCATGAATACTACCCGCCAAAACTTTACCTACAACTGTTACATTCCTGCCTGGACTGGACGAACAGATTTCGAGATGCGCAAACTGCCAATTGATTGGCGTATGTCATGTAGGGTTCACAGCGTCGCAAGTGGAATCCACATTACCAGCTGAAGGGGGCGAGAGCTCGGCAACAACACCATGCTAGGAGGCCTTGGCGTGGTCAGTGCCATCGGCGGACTGTGTCAGGTCAATCGTCCGTCCGGTGGCTGCCGACTGCTGGATGGCCTCGATCACGCGCAAAGTCTTCGCGCCTTCTTCGGCGGAGACCAGCGGGGACACCCGACGGGCAATCACCTGCGCAAAGTGGTTGATCTGTCTGACGAGCGGGTCGGCGCTGTCACGCACGAGGGTGGTGGCCGAGATGGGGGACCACCAGTCTGGCACCTCGCCGTGGGACCATAGGCGCAGGTCCGGCACGGACAGGGATGCGCGGGAGCCCCCGATAAAGTAGCAGGACTGCGATGTCGGCGGGTAAATGGGGTTTTCGGCGGACGTCAATTCCCAGCTCCACGGGGATACCACCGCGTCGGAAAGGGTCATGGTGCCGAGTGCGCCATTGGCAAAGCGTAAAAGGGCGGCTGCAACGTCTTCGTTGTCATAGCCGCGCCGGGAGGGTGCAGCCTCTGCTTGGACTTGGGCGATCCCCCCGCACAGATGGCGCATGAGATCCACATCGTGCACCAGATTGACTGAAATGGGACCGGCCCCAACCTGTTTACGCCATGGCGCAGCGTCGAAGTAGGCGTCGGGTTTGTAAAACCAGCATTGGGCGTGGATGGCGCGGATGTCGCCTAGCAGGCCATCGGCAATCACCGCGTGGGCTTTGGCGATCAAAGGGTTGTGGCGCCTGTGATGACCCACCAGCACGGGTACATTGGCGTCGGACGCGGCAGCGGCAATCCGCGCGCCGTCCACGGCGGTGACGGCAAGGGGCTTTTCGATCAAGACAGGGCACCGACGATCGATGCAATAAAGGCCCTGCACCACGTGAAACGGTGTGGGGGAGGAGATGATCACGCCGTCAGGACGGACGGTTTCAAACATCTCTTCGAGTGTCTGAAACACCTGGCAGCCAAGGTTGCCCGCCTCCGCGTTCGCCTCGGGCAAGGGGTCGACCACGGCGCACAGGGCGGCGGATGCTGACTGCGCAATGGCCGAAACATGCCGTCGACCGATGAGCCCGAGGCCAACCACCGCCAATCTTGCCACATGTGACATACGCCCGCTCCTTCCGCGCGCCGCTCACCGATCGGCAACCGCGCCAAAGCGTATGACATCTTCCTCGCTCCCAACGAAACCCATACGGGCTCCCGCTGGCACGCTTGAACTGGCCCCTATGGGTTCGTAGGGGTCAAAGGAGAGGACGCTGACGGGCCCGGCCTCCAGCGGCGTTCTCCTTCTCTAGGGGTCCGATCTAAACGGATCGAACCCCTCGCCCATTCGTTTGATAGATCAACCTACCCAATCATGTGAGTGTTTCGGCGCAATGCACTCCGCCCAAGCACAGGACACAAATGTCTGGGCCGATCCTCGAGGAGAGTTGGCCTATGGGGTGAGCTTGTCCTGCACGGTGGCGTAGGCCTCGCGAGCGTTGGGGAACTGACCAGACAGCTCCTCAAGGTAAGCGTCCGTCACCGGGGCAAGGGCTTCGCGCCATGCCGCCATCGTGGCCTCATCAGGGGTGACGACGGTGTTGTCCGGCCCGTCGGCACCAGCGCGCACGGGGGCCGCCCACTCTGCCCAGAGATCCCCCAATTGCGCCGTCAGCACCTCACCGCTTATGGCATCGATGTGGACTTTGATGTCGTCAGGCAAGCTTTCGTAGCGATCTTTGTTCATGACGATGAAGAAGGCTGATGTATAAAACTTCAGGTCCGCGTGAGTCTTCATCACGTCCGTGAAACCCTGGAGCGGGTTGCCCCAGTTCGTCACGATCCCCTCGATCCGCCCGTCCGACACGGCATTCATCACCTCATCCACCTGCAGGACGACCGGGATGGCGCCAAGATGCTCCAACGCGGCCGAGACCGTTCGGTTCGGCGATCGAAGGGACAGTCCGGTCATGTCCTCGGGCGTGCGCACAACCCGCTCGGTGGTGTGCACCAGACCGGGGTCATGGACAAACAGCGCAAGAACTTTGAAGTCGCCATACTCCTCGCCAAGACCACCAGAGGCATAAAGATCCCAAAGGGCGAGGGAGCCAGCCTTTGCATCGGGCACAAGGAACGGCAATTCAATCACCGAGGTGCCCGGAAAGCGGTCGCCTTCGGCGCCGCGCAGGCCAAGTGCGATGTCAACGTCACCATTCGCGACGTTGGTCGCTTGGTCGCGCACACCACCCCACTCAGAATCGTTGGCGTAGGTGACAACCTTTACCTTGCCCCCGGCGCGCTCCTCCAGTTCGCGGGCGAACGGCTCCACAACGTCTTCCTGGAAGAAGCTGCTCGGCCCCAAAAAGTGGCTGAATGTGATGGTGATGGGTTCGTCTTGCGCCACCGCCTTGGTGTGGGCAAGACCCGTGGCGGCTGCGAGCGCGAGCGCGAGGCAGATGGTGCGCATAATCCCTCCTTATGGCGGCCTGATCGATGCGGTCTTCCTCGGCGGGTTGACCAAAGGCCCGGACCGCATCGGCCGCTTCATTCGCGTTGTTGTGCCTGTTTATGAATAGGACAGATTTGATCGACGACGAGGGGGCGCTGTGATCGTCACGGGACAATTCTCGAGGGCGCTGTTGATGTAATTGACAATTCTCAAATGAACGTCTCAGTGTTTTCTGGAGCGAACACATTGCCTACGTTGAAAACAGGGCGGAGTGTTGAGTTTGTCGAGCGCGAATAATTTTGGGTGTTTCGTGTCTACACAGGAAGTGCCTGTAGGCTTGTTGAGCATTGCCCTAAAGTCCGCCGGCGAGTGTGTGGCCGTTCTGTAGACCTCAGGTGTATCGCCAAGCCGGTGCGGCCCTCGCCACACACTCTCTGCCACGGACGTTCGGAGACGTTATGGAAAAGCCGAGGGTCTCCGGCACGAGTGTGGCGCTGTTCCACGTGCGCGGAGGAATGCAACGATGAGCAACAGGATGCTCGAGTTCTTTGAATGATAGCTGTTTTATTCGGCTCAAACGACCCGTCTGAGCCGAAACTACTCTAGAATACAGGAACTTGATGACCGTCATAGTAGGTGTGCGCAGGTGGAGGATAGATTTCGTCCGCGCGATTACTCCCTAGGTCGATATGAATTTCAATCACGGGGCGCTTGTTGACCGCATAGGCCAAAATACTAGCCCCATCAGGTAATGCCTGTGCTCCGAAAGTCGCTTCCGTGAAAATGACCTTATAGCGCTCCGGGTCTCGATCGCGCGGTACCGAATGGCCAAAGGTTTCACCGGGAGGTACATGCATGGGGATTTCTGATACGTACATGTTTGTCGGCAGAACATACGCCAGGAGCGCTTTGGTCTCGCCGAGCCTGTCCAAGACCTGTGCTGCCCCTGGAGCATTCCTGGCAATCGTGGCCGTCCTTTGCAGGTCTTCTTCGGACATCCGCACCACCGATAGGTAGAGCCCCTCTTGGGTCTTGTGAGTGTAAAGAGACGCGATGGTGAGCGTTCGAAGCCCAAATGCTGCCGACGTGGCAAGGCTCACAACGACAATGAGTGCCCCGAGCCAGAGAGCCGTTCTGACCCAGCGGTTGGGCACGGTGAGGCGTGGCAAGGGCCACCACCTCCGTGGGAAGAACATGCCTGTCCGCCGTGAGTACTTGCGATAGCCCGGAAATTGGCGGAGGCAGAGGGATTCTTCCGCGCGCGCCAGCAAGATATAAGCAAAGATGACAGCAATGGTGCTGAAAAGCACAAGAAATCGTGGCCAGATCAACAACATGCCAAGGCTCGCTAGAATCAATGCTGTGTATTGCGGGTGCCGAATGGTGCGGTAGAGTCCACCTTCGACCGCGCCCGTCTTCCGGATTTTCGCAAGATAAACCTGAAAGGCGCCGACGGCAAAAACCAACAGACCTCCAAAGAACAGCACCAAGCCGACGGTCTCGGCATGGTCGATGACGACAGAGCGGGTCTCCTCCACAAGGTGCGGCAGGAAGAACCATAGCATCCACTCCGCAACACCGATGTTTTGAAGCCAATCAAGCCCCGGTCCATAGACGGCGTAAAAGTACGTGGCGAAAGGACTTGCCATGTAAAAGAACTCAAACGCGATGAGTACGTAGAACGCCGCGCTGGCCCAGAAAATGCGTCGTACTGACCGCGAACTTGCGGCTGGCTCTTGCTCCTCGTGTGTCACAAGCCCTGTCCTTTCATCGCGTTCGGTTGCGGCATTCACAAGCAAAAGATATGAGTTTTTGCTCATGTTTCGTACTCGCGTTAGCGTCACGCTTGGCACGATCTGGTCGCCAGAATTTCCGGCCGTTTTCTGTGCGGTACGGCATGAGGTGGGCAATCCTGCTCGCCTTTTTGGGAGACGATGACACGGGGGAGACTCCACACAATGTGCGTGAGCGTTCATAGTCCGCTCTGTGCTATGGGAGGGACCGAGTGTGGCTGAGACCGCTGCCTCTTTGAACCTTCGTAAGCGGCCGCGGCAGGAACGCAGCCGGCAGACATGCGCTGTCATCTTGACTGCCGCAGCCAACGTCATCGAGACGAAGGGGCTTGCGGCGCTGACCACCAACCGGGCGGCCGAGCGTGCTGGCGTGTCCATTGGCTCGCTCTATCAATACTTTCCAGATAAGGAGGCGATCCTTGTGGCGCTCATCCGAGAGATGCGCCGCGATATGCTCGCCGATATCCTGTCAGCGGCCGAGCGCGGACGAGACAAAGACCTTGGTGATGCGATGGGCCTTCTTATCGAGGCTAGCCTGCGTCACCACCTCCTCAATCCCGTGCTGACAGACGCGTTGGAGCATGCTGAGAAAGACCTTCCTTTGGACGCGGAAACGCGGGCACTGAAGTCAAACAAGGTCGCTTTGATTGTCGACGTCCTGGCACGCCATGGTATCGAAAACCCAGAGCAGACGACGAAGGATGTTTTCGCCATGTGCCGCGGCATTGTCGAAGCAGCGCTTGAGGCCGGTGAGAGAGATTTTCATGCCCTCTCAGCCAGGCTGAACCGCGCCGTTACTGGCTACCTACAGTCCTGACGAGGCGACAGGATAGATCTTGCGCCACGAAGTCCGAGCATCCTTGTTATGCGACAATCGTCTGCGGAACCTGATTGCGTCTGCCACCTGTCGTGCGGTGCGTGGTCGGCAGCGCCGATGGAGCGGGCGACGGCCGACGTCGGGGTACATTGTGAGCCCGTGGTACCCTGCGTGAAAAGATGTCGGGGATGACATGACGGTTGAGCTTTGGTTACGGCTATGAGCGGTTTTACTTGGACTTGTTCATGTGTCGGCGTCGTCGTTTGCGCATAGGGCGCAGGTTGCCAATGCCGATACGGTTGCTCTCCTCGATGATGGGTTGCAGCCAAAGCGTGTGGCCGTGGGGATGCAGCATATCAACGCTCGGCCTCGCCCTCATTGAATATCAGAGTGTGACGTCCGGTTTTGGTGAGTGAATGCTCTGCCTGTACTATCGTTGTGGCGAGTTACGCCCGCAGATCGCGAATGACGCAACGTGCGAAAGCCTGGACAAGTGGACGGGGGGACAATGAATCTGCGTTCGGCAGGAACGAGCGCCATTGCGTAGGAGGGCGATATCGGCGCGGTAACTTCCCTTTTCGTACGCAAGGTGGTGGCGGCCGCGGATGGGTTTGACCGCAACGCTTTGCTAAGCTCGGTCGGTCTTGATCCGGCGGTCGAGGCCGATGTCGGTCAGATGGTCGCCGACACCGCCTACTACGGTCTGATCGAGCGCATCGCGCGAGACCTCATCGATGCGACCGAGTTTCCCTTGCGCGTCGGCGGCTCTATGCGCTGCGATGACTATGGTGCGTTCGGCCTTGCCTGGAAGACGGCGCCCACATTGCGCGACTCTTTCTTGCGGGCAACGCGTTACTGGCGGTTGTTGACAAGCGTCTCTGAGTACGAGGTGCGGGCGGATGGGCCCGATGCGTGGTTCATTCTGCATCGGTCGGGCGAGCGTCGGCTTGGCCTGCGCCTGTCCAATGAGGCAACGCTTGCAAGCGTCATGACCATTATGCGCGAAGTGGCAACGGGACCGCTCTCACCTGTCGAGGTGCATTGCCGTCACCGTGCGCCGGGCTCCACCGCGGCGCACGAGGCATGGTTCGGCTGCCCGGTGCGCTTTGGCTCCGAACTCGATGCCATCCTGGTGCCTGGGGATGCCCTCATCCGTGCCAACCGGCTGGCGGACGAAGGCCTGACGCGTTTTTTGATGCGCCATCTTGATGAGGCACTGGCCCGCGTCGAAGCAACGGTCGCTTTGCACGACCGTGTGCGAGATGCCGTCGCCGCCTCGCTTAGTGATGGTGTGCCGCGGATGGCCGTGGTGGCGCGGCGCCTTGGATTGAGTGAGCGCACACTCCAGCGCCGTTTGGGGGAGGAGGGCCTGTCTTTCCAAGACATCGTAGAAGGGGCGCGTCGCGCACTGGCAGAAGGCCTTCTGGTGCACAGTGACTACGCTTTGGCAGAGGTGGCGTTTCTGACAGGTTTTTCAGAGCAAAGCGCCTTCACACGTGCCTTTAAGCGCTGGTGCGCCACGACACCTGCTGCCTATCGCGCAGCGCATGGCACCAGATGAATGGGACTGAGGTGCTGGCGTCCTTGGCCAACGCACTGGCGTCACCGGTCAATCCACACAGTCGACTTCTAGGCGATGGGTCTTCCGCGTTCCTTATCAACTCGGAGATCTTCAATGTTCATGCAGCACACACCCTCCCGTCCCACTCTCGTCATTGGCGCCACCGGCAAAACAGGCTCGCGCATCGCCCGCCGCCTGGAGGCAAAGGGCGTGCCCGTGCGCCACGGTTCGCGCCAGACACCGATCCCTTTCGACTGGGACGATGAGACGAGTTGGGGCCCGGCCCTTCAAGGCGTTTGTGCCGCCTACATTTCCTATTTCCCCGACCTTGCCTTTCCGGGTGCGGTGGAAAAGGTGGCGGCGCTTTGTGCGGCCGCCAAGGGTGCGGGCGTGGAGCGGCTTGTCCTGTTGTCGGGTCGCGGTGAGCATCATGCCAGGCTGGGCGAAGAAGCCGTGCGGGCCTCAGGTGTGCCCTTCACCCTCGTCCGGGCCGCATGGTTCGCGCAGAACTTTTCGGAGGGCTATCTCCGCGACCCCGTGCTTGCCGGCGTTCTCCCCATGCCGGGCGGTGATGTGGGCGAGCCGATCATCGACGTTGATGACATTGCCGACGTTGCAACGGCCGCGCTGACCGAAGAGGGCCACGAAGGCCAGCTTTATGAGGTGACTGGCCCGCGCCTTATGACGTTTGCTCAGATGGCCGACGCCCTTGGCAAAGCGATCGGGCGGCCGGTGCACTATCAGCCCATCACCTTCGAGGCTTTTCACGCCGGCCTTTCTGACATCGCAGGCGACTTCGTTGCCGATGTCTTCACCGCCATTGCCCGTGAGACGCTGGATGGACGCAATGCGCACCTCACCGACGGGGTGCAACGGGCGATCGGCCGTCCTCCGCGGGACTTCGCTACATTCGCGCGCGATGCAGCTGCAAATCATGCGTGGGCCGCCGAACCCGTCGGCTAGATCATTCTGGGTCTTCTCAGACCCAGAAAAGATGCTCTACCGCTCTGGTCAGCAGTACGCGATCGGATCGATCGTCGTCCTTCGGCGTCTGTCCGTCTGGGACAATGTGGCCAGACGGATGTCGCCGAACCCCCGAACGTTTTCTACGCGTGTGGACGACACTTGGAAGTCGTCCACAACATCGCCGAACAGTTCCTCGCCAACGGTAATCTCCATCGGCTCGCTCAGAGCTTGCAGGCGCGCTGCACGGTTCACCGCAGGGCCGAAGATGTCATAGACATACTTTTGCACGCCAACGACGGAACCGACAACGGCCCCTGACGCAATCCCGATCCGCGCCTTCCAAACATGCTGATGGGTTTGGTTGCGCCGCTCCAAGTAACGCATCATCTTGACTGCGCATTTGGCGGCGGCACGTGCGTGGTCAGGGTTGGGGTTGGGTAACCCTGCAACCGCAAGGTAAGCGTCGCCGATGGTCTTGATGCGCTCGCACCCTTCCAGCTCTGCAATCCTGTCGAAGGCGGTAAAAATGTCGTTCAACTCGGCCACCGTCACCGTCGGGTCGGCTGCCGCCGCCATCTCTGTGAAGCCGACAAAATCCAGCATAATCACCGATACGGGCTCAAATAGCTTTGGCGCCACAAAGCCAAAGGTCTTGTATTCTTCGTAAACCGACCGCGGCATGATATTGAGGAGTAATTTCTCCACTTGTGACTTCTCAAGTTCCAACGCTCTGGCCTTACGCTCCACCATGGCCGAATAGGCGTCGATCATCGCCTCGGTCTGTTTGAGCCGCGAGATGTTCTGGCATTCAACGATCTGAACCGGAACGCCGTCATGGGTCACGGTGCGAATCGAAACCGCAATTACCAGTTCGCGACGCTTGCGTTTGAGGGTGGTCTCAAAGGCAACGGTGCCTCCATCGTTGGCCGCAACGGCGTCAAGGCCCGGAATCACATCCACAGCCATGACGCCGGGAACGGCGCCCTCGAACCATTCGGCGAAGGCAGGGTTGGCGAAGCTGATCGTCCCACTTTCCGGCTCAATCAAGGCAACACCGGAGCCGATGGCCTTCAGCAGCTCGGTGCTGATGATGGCGTTCAACCGTCCGCTCCATCGTCAACAATCAGGTTGCGCCGCGCCTCGATGGCGCTGAGAACGCCTGCGCGGTCGGCTGGCGTAAAACCAGCGGCTTCAAGGGTTGCCGACAACACAGAGACAAGCTCGTCGAACTCGTCGTGCCGGACGCGGAGATGACGGTGGGCACGCTTCAACCGCTCATCGCTGATCTCGGCCGGCCCCCCTGTGAGCGCGGCGATGAACTTCGTCTGGTGATCGATAAGGCGCGCCATATCGATGCCGTCGAAATGCCAACCCACAAGGTCGTTGTCGAGCACGCGATCGTAAAAATCCATCACCACAGCGCGGATCTTCGCAAAGCCGCCATAGCGCACGAACAGTGTATCGGCGCCGCCATGGGGCGCCGTTGCAGAAACCATCATTGTTCCGTCCTCCAGGTTCGTCTGTGGTCCGCACGGGCCGGGGGCAAGGACGCCTCGCCGGCCCGCCGCCGTCAGGCCCGGGAAATGACGACTTCGATGTATTCGCTCGGAACGACCATGACGTCGCTGCGCTGCGAGGCCTCGCTCGCCAGCTTGATGAGATCGGTCTCAAGGGCACCCGCCCCATCGCCGACGGCCTGAAACGCCTTCAGCATTGGCCCATAGGTGGTGCGGAAGGCGTCGACCCAGGCGGAAGGGGAGGGGTAGCGGAAGACGAATGACTTGCGCCTGACGGTGATGGACCGCGCCGCCTCGCCGAAAAGGTCGTCAAGCCGTCCCTCGGTGCCCCATTCCAAGGGCGAGCGCACGCCCGCCGGGGGGGGCACATGGCGGCCGATGGTCTTGAAAAGGGTGCCGATGAAGCCGTCCGGCGTCCAGTTGGCAAGGCCGATCCGTCCGCCTGGGCGGGTGACGCGCAAGAGCTCTTCCGCCGCCCGCTTTTGGTCGGCGGTGAACATGACGCCGAAGGTTGAGGTGGCAACGTCAAACGAGGCGGTGTCAAAGGGGAGGTTTTCGGCATCGGCATCGCGGAAGGCAACGGACAAGCCTTCTGCCTGAGCACGGGCCATGCCGTCCTTCAGCCAAGCACCCACATAGTCGGTCGAGCTCACATTGCAGAAGCGTCGCGCCGCCGCGAGGGTCATGTTGCCATTGCCTGCCGCAACGTCGAGCACACGCTCGCCTGGGACAAGGTCGAGCGCTTCGGCAAGATCCTCGCCCACGATCTGCAGCGTCACACCAACGGCAGAGTAGTCACCAGCCGACCAGGTGGCTTGCTGGCGCTGTTTAACAGCCTTTAGATCGGGCGTCGGCGGGGCCATCGGCGTGCCGGCCATGCCAGCGTCTTGGATGCTCATGGGTGGTTCCTTTCGTAAGGTTTATGGGCCCGCGGTGGCCCGCCCGGTGGCGCGGTTTCCTTGGCCGCGCCCCGTCCATGGCAAACACCTAAGCGTGGCTGGTCACGCTCGCTTGGAGACGGTTTGGAGAAAGCTTGGAGATTGTGAGGTGATTGCAAAACCGTCTGATTTCATACGCGCGCCGTTTTCTGATAGTCTCCTTAAGCGATACCAAAATGGTCGCCTGAGTGATGACGTATTCGTTTGAGAACTACGAGTTGGATCCGGTCAGAGCCGAATTGCGGCGTGATCGAACCCCCGTCCCCATAGAGCCGCAGGTCTTTGACCTTCTGAAGCTCTTGGTTGCGGAGCGGGGGCGTGTCGTCACGCGTCAAGAGATCTTTGAGGCCATCTGGGGCGAGCGGATTGTGTCCGACGCCGCCCTGTCGAGCCGCATCAGGGATGCACGCAAGGCTGTCGGCGACAGCGGCGCAGCCCAGCGCCTGATCAAGACCGTGCAGCGGCGGGGCTTGCGCTTTGTGGGCACTGTGACCGAGCGTCAGCCTGAGCGCCCTGTCGCAGAGGCGACGGCTCATGCCGGAGGCGCGCCCACCCACCATGCCGACGTTCTTGAGCGCCCTGCAGTGGCGGTCTTGCCCTTTACCTGCCAATCAGACGACCCGCAGGATCGTTTCTTGGCTGACGGACTGACCGACGAGATTGTCGCCGCTCTCAGCGCCTGGCGCTACTTTCCCGTCATCTCGCGCACGACGACCTTCCGCTGCCGTGAGGAGGGGGGTGAGGAGACCATCGCCTCTCTCACAGGCGCGCGTTACGTGCTGAGCGGTGCTTTCCGCAAGTCAGGCACGCGCATCAAGGTCCTCCTCGCGGTGACGGATACGCAGACAGACCAGCAAATCTGGTCGCAGCGCATCAACCGCGATTTGGAAGAGCTGATCGATCTTGAGGAGGAGATCGCCGCGCACATTGCAACCCTGGTCGCGCCGGAATTGAATGGGGCGGAGGCCCGCCGGGTCATGCGCCGCCCTGCCAGCGACTTGACCGCTTGGGAGCTTGCCATGCGGGCGTCTTGGGTAATGGATCAGGGTGCCCAGGCCGATTTCGCGCTTGCCGAACGCCTTGCCTCTGAGGCGATCGAGCGCGCGCCTGACTGGACGCTTCCCTATACCCTCATCGCCGTTGCAAAGTTTCAGCAGGCAATGCTCGGTTTTTCCGGCGCGGACACATCGGCCGCGTTCAGCGAAACGCTGGTGGCCGCCAAGAAGGCGCTGGAGATCGATCACGGGTCGTGGATTGCCCATGCGCTCACAGCCGTCGGTGAACTGTGGACCAACAAGAACCATGAACGCGCGCTCCTTCATGTTAGGCGCGCCATTGATCTCAATCCCAGTGCGCCGACAAACTACCATTTTGGCGGATGCATTACCGGCTTTTCCGGCGATCCGGAGACTGCACGGGCCTATCAGGAACGCCTCTTTCGCCTCGACCCCGTCTACCCTTATACCGCGGTGATTGAGGCCGACCTCGGCCTTTGGCACATGCTCGACAATGAGTTTGTCAAAGCATCCGAGCGACTGGAGCGCTCCCACCGCTGGGATCCGCGCTACGGCCGCGCGCTTCAACGGAAGATCGCCTTGGCAGGGCTGAATGGGGATCTGGATGCAGCGAGCGTTGCAACGGCCAAACTGCGCAGCCTCGGCTTGCCCCTTGATGCCGACGCCATTGCCGCCTCCTATCCCTTCAAAGACCCGGCGCACAGTACCCTCTTCCTCGAAGGTCTCCTGCGTGCAGGCCTGCGCCAATCAGGTTCTGACTAGGCAGTGTGGACGGATTTCGCGAGGATGATGAAGAGGGCGAATGCTGTTAAAGCGCGATAGTATTGCGTAGTTTTTTCACAGCGTAGGGCGATGCGTTTGAAGCGCTTGAGCTTTCCGACGGTGTGTTCGATCCGGGCGCGTGCGCGGTAGAGAGTTTTGGGAAAGTTGCTCTGGGGGGGGGGGGGGGGGCGGTGCGTTTTTGCGGGATGACGGGGGCGATACCGTGGTCGCGGGCGAATTGACGGTTGGCCTTGCGATCGTAGCCTTTGTCGCAGATTACCGCCCGGGGCGCGATGTCCGGCCCGATGCTCAGAAGGATCGGAAAGTGGCGGGTATCGCTGGCCTCGCCGCCGGTGAGATCGAAGGCGATGGGATAGCCGTCAAGGTCGGTCTTCAGGTGGATCTTGGTGGAGAAGCCGCCACGGGAGCGGCCGAGCGCCTCGCCGTCTTGCCCCCTTTGGCGCCGGCGGCCGACACGTGGGCCCGCGCGATGGTGCTGTCCAGCATTTGGACCAGATGGGCCCGCCCGCTGGTCGCGGCGAGATGATCGAACATGGCCTCGAACACGCCGGCCTTGCTAAGGCGTGAAAAGCGTTTCCACACGGTATTCCACGGGCCGAATTCGGCCGGCAAGGCCCGCCAAGAGATGTTATTCACCGTGAAATAGAGCACTGCTTCAAGGAACTTGCGGTCGTTGCGTCCTTTGTCGCCGCGTCTGGACTGTGCGGCCCGAAACGCCGTCACCAGCACGTCCCAATCCGCTTCGCTCATGCGTGTCAGCATCGTCGCCCCTCCGAATCGACGTCACTGCTTCCAGCCAAATCCCAAAATTCGATCAATCCGTCCACGCTGCCTAGTCCATTGATAATTTGCAATAGCGCACATGAACTGCCCCCCATTTCGACCGGACAGCTTGCGCGATTTTTTCAACCGCAAGACATGATTGATCCCGGGAATAGTATGTCGCGCTGTAAGCAGATCGCACACGGCCAACATGACCGGCCCACGTGGTGAAATGCGACGGCGATTGTACACGACCTCCGAAGCTCAAAGATCATGGTATTACTTTGGTTCTGTTTTAACTGTCCTTGGACAAAGGTGACGATAAAAGTGCCACGTCGCGTGGCCAAGGACAGGAAGGACCACGAGAAGGCCCAAAAAGCCGGGAAGTGATCCTAGCATGAAACCGAGGCCAACGACCCCACCCCAAGTGATAAAGAGTCCCGGCCGTCTTCGGAAGATCTTTGACGACAGGGCCATCCCTCTGACAGGACCAATGCCCTTGTCGATGATCGCTGGTAGGGATAGCGTGCCTACGGCGAGTGTGGCGAGTGCAAACAGTAAACCAACGCCGCATCCGATGGCGACCAGCGTCAAGCCCTCGGGAGTGGTCAGAACGGCATCGAAGAATTCGCGGTAGCTTGCGTAATTGGCAGGCGGCATGATTGCATGGTGAAGCAGCATTGCCGCGGCGATCCACGCAAGACCCATTGCTGCAAGAACAAGGCCGACAACGGCAGCTGAGCCTGAGTCTTGTAGCGTCAAACGCCGGTAGAGGATATCGCGATCGAGCGGCTCTCCGTACTCGCGTCGACGGCTAATCTCGTGAAACCCAATGAGGGCAATCGGCCCCACCAACATGAAGGCGGATGCGAGCGGGAAAAGGAGGGCGAACACCTCCTGTGAGTATGTGACCCCGAAAAGCACAAGACCGATGATCGGATAGATGAACACCAGAACGAACCCGACCGTCGGTCTTGCTTTGAAATCGGCCCAGCCCGCACTAAGGCAGTCTCCGATCACTGCTAAATTTGAGGGCTCAATCGTGTCAGCAGTTTCGCCCGCTGACTTTGTCATTGGGGGCTCCCCGTTGAGCAAATACATCCACCTCCATACAAATACTTCTCATTTTTATGTCAGTCCAATCGCAATACCGTGAGCGTACGGCTTGCGGTGATGCCGCCCGAAAGAAACGGGCATGGCTGTGCCGCGAGCATCGTCATTGAGGGGATGCGCTGTGGAAACGAGAGTCCTCCTCCGATCACCTTGGCATTATCCATGGCAGGACCTCAGCCTCGTCTTGGCTGCCCCCCGCTGATCGGCTCTGGGACCCGCCCGCATGGGTGTGGCGTTCATGCCAAGGCCAGTCGGCGCGCTGCTGACAGTCAGCCGCCGGTCGCAAAACCCGGGTAGCATGTCATGCCGCCGTCGACGAAGAGCGTCGTCCCGTTGATGTAGTCGGCCATATCCGAGGCGAGGAAGATGGCGGCCTGCGCAATGTCCTCTGGCTCGCCGATGCGCTTGTAGGGCACCAGCGTCATCAAGCTCTCGTAAGCCTCGGGCGTCGACCACGCCGCCGTATTGATTGGCGTACGGATGGCGCCCGGTCCGATGGCATTGATTCGGATCCGTTTTGGCGCAAGCTCCTGCGCCATACTCTTCATCATCATCTGAATGCCGCCTTTCGATGCGGCATAATTCACGTGGCCCGCCCAGGGGATCACCTCGTGAACCGAGCTCATACACACGATCTTCCCGGCCGCCGCCGACACCTCAGGACGCACGCCACGACGCTCGAACTCCTTCACAGCCTCACGGATGACAAGGAATTGCCCGGTGAGGTTCACGTCGAGGACCTTGCGCCACTCTCCCAGAGACATTTCTGTCACCGGCGCATCGCGTTGGAGCCCGGCGTTCGGCACCGCGATATCAACCGTGCCGAACCGGTCGATCACGGTGCCCATCATGGCACAAACGGCATCCTCGTCCGAAACATCGGCGTGGAGGGCGATGGCCTTGCCCCCTTCACCGGCGATGGTCTCAACCACCGCATGGGCGGCCGGCTCGTCCACCACATAGTTGACCGCAACCGAAGCGCCCGCGCGCGCCAGCCCGATCGCGACCGCCTTGCCGATGCCCGAATTCGCGCCGGTAATGAGCGCGACCTGGCCGGCGAGGAGGTTTGGGGTGGCCCGATAGTTCGGCAGAGTCTTGTTGAACCCGGCCTCATCCGCATCGCTCATCGCCCGTTTCCTTCTCATCTGCGCCGACCCGCCCTACGATTGACCGTCGGTGCCAACATCGTTGTACACTTTGTCGACATTGAACAACCGCCCCCAGAAAAATGATCGGAGATCGACGTGGCCTATCAACCGATCGACAACTACGCGATCATCGGCGACATGCATTCGGCCGCGCTCGTCGGCCTGGACGGCTCCATCGACTGGCTGTGCCTGCCGCGTTTCGATTCCCCGTCTGTCTTTGCAAGGATCCTCGATGACAAGAAGGGCGGTCACTTCAGGATCCACCCGGCCGACGAAGAGGCGACCAACTCCAAGCAGCTCTATTGGCCAGACACCAACGTCCTCGTCACCCGTTTCCTGTTGCCAGATGCCGCCGCCGAACTTGTCGACTTCATGCCGGTGGGCGAGGAGTCGGACTTCAAGCACACCCAACGGCAAGTGATCCGGCGATTGACTGTGGACCGCGGGACGTTGGAGTTCCAGCTCGTCTGCCGGCCGGCGTTCGACTACGCCAGAGCCTCCCACACCGTGCACCGTGAAGACGCCGGCGCGTCCTTCAAGAGTGCTTCGGTTGCGCTCACCCTCGTCTCATCCGTCCCCCTCAACATCGACGAGGATGCGGCGCGGGCAAGCTTTACCTTGAAGGACGGTGAGACTGCGACGTTCGTTCTGCGCGAGACCGAGCCCGACAACGTCGAGCACCATCTTCACGCCACGGATTGCGACGCGCAATTCCAGGCGACCGTGGACTATTGGCGCAAGTGGCTGTCGCAAAGCACCTATCGCGGGAGGTGGCGCGAGACCGTTGATCGCTCCGCCCTTGCCTTGAAGCTGATGACATACGCGCCGACGGGCGCCATCGTCGCAGCGCCCACGTGCAGCCTGCCTGAAGGCATCGGCGGCGAGCGCAATTGGGACTACCGGTATACGTGGCTGCGCGATTCGGCCTTCACAGTCTTCGCTCTTGCGCGCCTCGGCTTCTACGAGGAGAGCGAGAGCTTCGCCCACTTCCTGGAGAACGTCGCAAGCCATCCCAACCACGACGGTTCGTTGCAGATCATGTATGGCATCGACGGTCGTCACGACCTTACCGAAGAGACGCTCGACCATCTGGATGGCTACATGGGTTCCAAGCCGGTGCGCATCGGCAATGGTGCCTACAATCAGCTGCAGCTCGATATCTATGGCGAGCTTATGGACGCGATCTATCTGATCAACCGCGAGGTGCGGCCTGTCGGCTTCAGGTTGTGGCAGACCATCGAGCGCATCATCGCTTTCGTGATCGGCAATTGGCAGCACGCCGACGAGGGCATCTGGGAGACCCGTGGCGGCCGCCAGCATTTCGTCTATTCAAAGCTGATGTGCTGGGTGGCCATCGACCGGGCGCTGAAGATTGCCGACGATCGATCGCTCCCGTGCGACAGGGTGGCTTGGACCGTGACGCGCGACACCATCTACCGGGAGATCATGGACATGGGTTGGAGCGAGGATGGCAAATTCTTCGTTCAGCACTACGGCTCACAAACCCTCGACGCGTCGAACCTGATGATGATCATCACCGGATTTTTGTCACCGAACGAGCCGATGACGGAAGAGATGCTCGACGCGATCATGAAACCGCCGGCGCAGGGTGGGCTCCTGTCCAACTCCCTCGTCTACCGCTACAACGTCCACGAGACGGCGGACGGGCTCGACGGTGAGGAAGGCACGTTCAATCTGTGCACCTTCTGGCTGGTCAACGCGCTCGCGCGAGCCGGCTGGCATAACGCAGAGCGGCGCGACCAGGCCCGCCTTATCTTCGAGCGGATGCTTGGTTTCTCAAATCATGTCGGCCTTTACGCGGAGGAGACCGGGCCCAGCGGCCAGGGCCTTGGCAATTTTCCCCAGGCGTTCACCCACCTTGGGCTGATTACCGCAGCGTTGAACCTTCATCGCGCCATCGAAGGCGGTTAGCGAGGGGCGCGGTCCGCGAGGGTGCGCAGTCGCTTCAGCCGGTACACCGTCGCCCTGCGTACCCGCGACTGTGCCACCCGTGTTCTGCCCTACGTGGATGATCCGATCGCCGATGCGCAGATGATGGGAGAGATGGCTCCGAGGATGTCTCGAACGTCTCATCTCATAATCATAAGGCCGCGGTCTCTTTAACTTCGGATCCAGATGCGGATGGAAGCGCGTTTGACCGCGGCGAGATCGTTGTTCAGATCCTTGTCATGCCGCGTGGCGCCGGCGCGTAAGCAAGCAGCGCCACTTGTGGACTATATGGTCGCCGCCAAACCGCGCGGCACAGCGCACTTGCCGGACATGCAGCTGGAACGCTGCGGCGGCGGGCATGTAACGGTATGTTCTAAGCTCAAGCCAATTTCCCTCCAGGCCCGCCAATTGGCATTCTGTGGTACCGACGCGAACGCCAACACTGGATGCCATGCGAACGTCAGCTCTCCGTCACCCCGACAAGGATCATCGGACCCACTATTCTACGGATCCTTCGAGCAAGAATCTGGCGGTGCAGCCGATCACGTCATCCAGAAGCGAAGGATCGTTGACCGCGCCTAGATCATGGCCGGCGTCGAGATCAACGATGACTGTCTCAGGGGTTCGAGCTATGGCGATCCGCTGCGCAAGTGCTGCGCCGCCAGCAACGAGCGGGTCTTGGCGCCCAGTGATGACCAGAACCGGAGCTTTCGCCTGCGCGGCGTCTGCGATGGGGTCCGCGTCGACGAGCTCGGCGAAGAAGCCTGGCCGCAGCGCGGTTCCCTCGACAAGACCATCCGACGCGCCCTCTCGGTTTCGACTTACTCCGCGGAAGATGGTCTTTCGGCCGAAAATGATCCCGTAAGTTGCCATCGGATCCATAACTGGGTTCCAAAGTGCGATGCGATCAAACGGGTCATTCGAGGCCGCTGCGCGGAGTGCAACGAGCCCACCTTGGCTGTAGCCCAGCACGCCCAGCGGACGACCATGCGAGCCGTATTCGGATTGAAGCCAGACAGCCGCCCGGTTCGCGTCTCGTGCTTGCCCAGAGAACCGTGTGTCTGCCCAGGAGCCGTCGCTTTGCCCCGAGCCGATGAAGTCAATCCGTAGCGATGCGATGCCACGCTCGGCGAATGCACGGGCTGCGCGCGCGAACATGCCCTCGCCGCCGGCGACCGGGATTTCGTTGCGCGCTCCTGTGTACCCGTGGAGCATCAGCACAAGGGCATCAGGTGTTTCGTCCGCGGGTGCTGCTAGAGTTCCGGCAATCTGGCCATCTGGCGTGTCAATGGTAACGGTCCGCTCTGCAGCTGGCAGGTGTAGCGGCGGCGCGGATTGACAGGCGCCGCGCCAATCCGCCCAGGCGGAGACCGGCAGCACAAGCATCAACGGCAAGATGCTTACGGCAACGCGCGCTGCCGCTGCGCACGCTTTTCGTGGGATGGTCGCGTCCGCCATGATGCCGTCTCCTCCTGCCGCACATGCAGTGCCAACCTATCGAAGCGTGCTCACCCCAATATTAGACCCTGCGAGGCGGGTTCGCTTGGCCATCGTGACGGCTCGAAATGGGACGCATCGATGACCGTATCAATACTGGTTCAGCCGACAAAATCGATAGCGAGGTGCACCGTTTGACTGCCGAGCGAGAACGTTCGTATAGCCATGTTGGATTCAATGCGGACACGAACAACGCTTTGTGTTTCCGTCGACGATGATCGGTCGTCAACGCCATGAGCATCAGGGCGGTGACAAATATACCGCTGACGTTTTTTCAAGCGATCCATCGGCGGTACGGTGTATCCTTCTGAGGAGGGATCCGTTCCTGCGGCGCGTTGGTCCCCGCTTTTCCCCCAGACGGGAGGAATCTTTGGCGCGATTGAGCGAGCCGATGATGCGCGAAGATGCGGCGGATGCCACCGGACAACGAGGACACGATCATGGAAGAAAAAATCGACCATAGCTGGCTTCGACAAGCGAGCACTGATTCTAACCAGGTAAAGGACATCTACGACAAATGGGCATCGACATACGATGAGACGCTCAGTGCCTGGGGCTACAAAGCGCCGGCGCAAGCTGCAAAAATCCTCCGTGGCGAAGTGCTTGAGGGTGCAAGTGTCTTGGACGTCGGGTGCGGCACTGGCTTGACGGGAGAAGCCCTGCGAAGTGTCGGGCTTTCCGGTCGGATCGATGGTATCGACGTTTCCCCAGCGTCGCTGGCCGAGGCAAAGAGCAAAGGCCACTACGACTCGTTGGCCGAGGTCAACTTGCAGTCACTCCCGCTTCCAATCGACGACGGTGTATACGATGCGCTACTGTGCGTCGGCGTACTCACCTATATCTCAAATGATGCCGAGGTCTTGCGCGAATTTGCCCGTGTCGTACGGGGGCGTGGAACAATTGTAATAACGCAAAGGACCGATCTATACAGCGCGCGAAACTATGAGGGTTTGCTTGACGGCATGAGAGATGTTGTTGAGGAGGTTTCAATGACAGGCCCTTATTCATACCTACCATTGAATGAACAGTACGGGTCAGCCATCGAGACCATATTTGTCAGGATGACGGTCAAGTGAGTTTTTGGGTGCGGCAAATCTTGCAGTAAAACGATGCGTCATGTTTGGTCGCTACGTCATGACAGTTTTTTGAAAATGTGAGAGTCGGAAGCAATCGACGTAAGTCTGGCGTGCTACGATGTGGAAAAAGCCATTCACGCACGAACCGATTACGATTGTGCCGCGCACGGTCCGCTGAGGCCTCCAAAGACCCGTTCACGCGGCTGGACGTCATCGAATCGAAGTCGTCGAGAAACGCTTGTCGTTGTGCTGCGGGAGGCGCCAAAATCGAGCTTTCATAGCTGCTGAGTGCATGGGATCAAAGGTTCAGAACGGACCTTCAATCGCCACCACAGCCTGGCCGACCTGTTCGAGCCTCTGGCCCAGACAGTCAACCGTGAGCCCGTCGGCCCCAACGCGCCGCTCAACGGCGAAGGAGCAGTCAACCCGCCGCCTGAAGGCTGACATTGCTACCGGTGGTCAGCGCGCTATTGTCGTGCGAGGCGAGAAGGAGGTAGGGCTTTGACAGTCAGAGAAGGCACGAGCATCGATACACGCATCAAGATCGTCTGGGGTCTTTATCTTGTTACCGCGCTTTTCCAATTCCCAGCCATTGTTGGCGTGATTCTCGCTTACGTCTGGCGTGACAGGCGCTCCACCGACCCCCTTCAATCGCACTTCGAAGGCGCGATTCGTGTCTTCTGGTGGTTTGCCGTGATGTACGTCATCGGCCTTATACTCGCGATCATCTTCATCGGCTTTGCGATACTCTTCGTCGCCACCGTCTACCTCGGTGTCATGGGCGCCATCGGCCTTATTCGGATCTTCGACAACAGACCATGGACCTGATCTTCGGAGGCGGATTTTCCATGTGCGCATCGCTGTAGGACAGATGCAACGGACCCGCGTTACGAGGGCTCCGTGCGGCGCGGTTGTGTGCCAATCCAAGTCCTGGGAGGTCTGGACTTTCAGATTTGTCACACGGTCGAACTCTGCGGTGTTTGGGGTCGTGACCGCCGAGTAACGTCGGCGTAAGCCTCGTCAACTGTCGGTTTTAAATCCAAACACAGTCGACCATGACAGAGCAGCAGCCGACGCCCCGCGAAGAGCTGAATAGTCCGGTCCATGTCCCCGGGGCAGGCTCAAGTCGACCCTGACGGTCTTCCCCAATGGACGGTGGGTTTTTTGGCCGTCTCGGTTCGGATCTGCGAACGACATTCCACAAAGGTAAGCCGCAAGGGGTCAATCTCCAGAGCACAGCTACAGCATCCTATATCCATACGGACGCCGATCAGATGCCGCCTCTTCCGAAATGGAGCGGTTTGCCACGCATCACGTGTGAGCGGCCCCCACCATGTGGTCCAGTCCCAATGTTAGCGAAGTGTTGGTCTTTGCGCCAGCGGTAGCCTGGCGGGCGGAGCCGCTCTCAAGCACCCTGCGTCCACAAGCACGCATTTAGGGTGGTCTACTCCTCACAAATTGTGTGGCCTTCTTGCGGTCTGATGTTTCCATGTGACCGCAAACCGTTCCAGGCAGCAACCGACCGCCAGCCTACCGCGCAGAACCGGCAAGGCCACGCGCGCCCTGCACAGCCCATGCCTCGAAAGCGGTTGACATCGTGTCGAGGTTATCAGCCCACCAGCCTGCGTCGATCTGGAGCGCGGTCGCCAGGTTCTCCTCTGAGGTCGGCAGGTGTGGCAGGACGTCAGCCGAGACAAACGCCATAGATGATTTTCGCGCAGGCCCGTAGGAGATGTATTTTGTCTGGTTCGCCAAACGCTGGCTCGCCGTCGAGAACTTGATAAAGTCTTTCGCCTTCTCAAGGTTATAGCTGCCGGCCGGAATACCCCAGGAATCGATATCCCAGACCTGACCGTCCCACACCAGTGCAATGGGTTTGCCCTCTTCGACAATGGGGCCATAGGTGCGGCCATTCCAGACAGAGGTCATGGCGACGTCATCGTTCTCCAGAAGGCGCACAGGGTCTGCGCCATTGCTCCACCAGACGATCTGATTCTTGATCTTGTCCAACATGCGGAACGCGCGCTCGCGGCCCTCGTCCGTGTCCAGCGTGGTGTAGACGTCCGCTGGCGCGACACCGTCGGCCAAAAGGGCCCACTCCATGCTCACGCGCGGATCGCGCCGCAATCCGCGTTTTCCAGGATAGGTTCGGGGATCGAAGAAATCGGCAAGCGTGGAGGGCGCCTTATCGCCGAAGCGCTCGGTGTCGTAGGCCACAACCGTAGCCCAGACAGCCTGGCCGATCCCGCATTCGGTGAGCGCACCGTCAATGAAGTCCTCAGCGACTGGCGTGCCATCGGCGCCCGGAGCCAAAAAGCCGTGGTCGATCTTGGCAAGAAGACCCTCTCGGCACCCCCGCAGAAGGTCCGACTGCTCGAAATCCACGACGTCCCACTCGACGTTTGCTGAGCGGACCTGCTTGCGGATCTCCTCAAGGCCGCCGCTGTAGGTCTCCATATCGACCCACTCGCCGATCTTTTCGCGGTAGGGATTGACGAAGGCGAGCATCTGGCTTCGCGTGTAGCTGTCTCCCCAAGACACGATGACAAGGTCCTTCGACACGGTTTGCGCTGGCGCAGACACTGAGGTCAGCGGTAGCGTTAGGGCGCCCGAAAGAGCGATTGCGTGTACAAGCCGCATCGGTACTGTCTCCATTATGCCGGATATGGACCCGGCGTTGCTTGCCGGGTCCCAGGATGTCTATCGCCCCTAGGCGCGCAGGTCGCCAGCCAGGGACGTTCCATCGGGCGCTTGCCGCTCGGTACCGATCGTCACGGCGCTCGGATCCTCCCGCAATGACTTCAAGATCCCGTATGTCATCAAGAGCATGATGATCGAAATGGGCAAGGCTGCCGCGATTGACGCGGTCTGGAGTGCCTGTAGGCCACCGGCCAGCAGCAACACACCGGCCACGAAGCCTTCGCCCATTCCCCAGATGATGCGGAAGCGCTTGGGCGGATCATCGTCACCCATCGACAGCATTGTTGTGATGACGAGTGTGCCGGAATCGGACGACGTGATGAACCAAGACGCCAGCAAGAATGTCGCGAGCGCGGACATGGCCCACTGCAGCGTGGAGATGTCGGTCAGTCGTTCAATCGTCCCATAAAGAGCTGCCGGCAGGTTCCAAGAGCGCACCAGGTCCACGAGCCCTGCAGTTCCGGCGCCGCCGTCCGCGTTGAGCTCCATGAAGATCGCGTTGCCGCCGAACATGCACAGCCAGAAGAAGGCGATTGCGGTGGGGACAAACAGGACGCCGACCATGAACTCCCGGATCGTCCGCCCCCGGCTGATGCGCGCGATGAACATGCCGACGAAGGGTGCCCATGAGATCCACCAACCCCAATAAAAGATGGTCCAGCCGCCCTGCCAGGCCGCGTTCTCATCTGTGCCGGCGGTCCAGAAGCCCATGGGTATGACGTTCCACAGGTAGTCCCCGATGGAGGTGACAAAGTAGCCCAGCAGCCACTTTGTCGGACCCGCAAATAGGAAGAATGCAAGCAGCGCGACCGAAAGCCAGATGTTCCATTCGGAAATGATGCGGATGCCATTGCCGACGCCTGAGACGGCAGAGAACGTGGCGATGACGGAGATGACGGCGATCAAAACAAGCTGTGTCGTGATCCCCGGATCCACGCCGAAGAGCACGTTGAGCCCGGTCGCCATCTGCGTCACGCCAAGCCCCAGTGAGGTTGCCACACCAAACACCGTGCCGAAGACGGCGAGAAGGTCGACGCCATGCCCGATCGGGCCGTAGATTCGATCGCCGATGACCGGATAGAGCGATGAGCGCATGGTCAGAGGCAGTTTCTTGCGGAAGCCGAAATAGGCGAGGCACAGGCCGATCATCACGTAGATGGCCCAGCCGTGGAAACCCCAGTGGAAGTAGGTGACTCGCATGGCATGGATCGCGCGATCCATCCCCATGGCGGTCGCGCCGTCGATGTCCGCATGGGGGTTGTTCGGGTATCCAAAGGCGCCCGAATTGTCGAAATAAAACAGCGGCTCCGCCACACCGAAGAACAGGATGCCGATGCCGACGCCGGCGGAGAACAGCATCGAGAACCAGGAGAAATTGCTAAACTCCGGCCGAGAATCGTCGTCACCGAGGCGGATGGAACCGTACTTGGACACCATCAGACCAAGACAGACGAACAGCATGATGATCGTGACGAGAATGTAGTACCAGCTCAGAGTTGCCTCGATCCACCCGCGAATCGTTGAGTATATGCTGTTGGCGAAGTCGACATTTAGGACAGTGAAGACGACGAAAGCGAGGACCATACCTTTTGCGGCAACGCCCATTCCTGCGTGTAGTCCCTTCATGGGACCTCGCTCGGCCACCAAGTCGGGTGGCTTTGTCTGATCTGCCATGAGCGAAGTTCCTATTCTATTGAGCGATCGGGCGGGGTCGAGTCGCATAGCCTATGGTCACCACCCCCAAAGCTCCACCCCCCTTTTTGGATTTGACCGGGCCGAAGGGGGCCAGCGTCAGCACCCACGGGACATCTGAGGCGATTTTTTTTGGAGGGATCGTGATTCATTGTAACCGCCAAAGCGTGGAGAGGAGACAGAATCCCGGGTCGCAAGCACAATCGGAGACGCAGGTGCTGAGGGACATCCACCGACGTCGGTTTGTCGAAGGATCTTGGTGGAGAAGCCACTGCGGTAGCTGCCGAGCGCTGGCCGTCTTTCCCCTTTGGCGCCGGGTCATGATCGGGCAGTGCGAAACACCGTCGACAGCAATACCCAATCCGCTTCGCCCATTCGTGTCAGCGTCGTCGACCCTTAGGATCGATGGCACTGCTGCTTCCGCCCGACCCCCAAAATTCGATCAATCCGTCCACACCGCCCAAGCCGTGGGTTCGGCAGATGCTCGATAAAATCGACGAATTCAGCATGTGGCCCGTTGACTTGGGCCGACATCGCACCGACCCCGCTCCCCGTATCCTATCAGGAACAGGCAGCGATGTCCGATAGCACAGGTATGCAGGTGGTGGCTGACCATGACGTTGGCGTGGCCCAACAACGGGGCCAACGGGTGACCCTGCGGAATATAGATACGCTCCATGAGCGGCCAGCTTGCAACGTAACGCGTCAGCTTGCAGAGTACTGGATCTGGTTTGAGGAAGGGCGCGACTGCGTCGAGGCAGATCGGCGCGAATCTCATGCCAACTCACCAGAAGATGTGATGGGGAAGTTCGCACCCAAAGCCATCATCATCACCGAGCGGGTGTACGACAAGATCGGCAAGCGCTGGAACAACAACCGGTCATGGCTGCTGCTGCACGCGCGGGACACAACCAAGAGATTGGCGGGCATCTTTGGGCCTATGAAGATGCCCGCCAATCTCAGCACGCCCCCAGACTTTCGCACCCTGTCCAGCACAACCGACACGTTTTCTGATCTCCTTCGCAGGGCACAGATTGAAGCGCACTCAATCGGGGTGTTGTCGTCGCCTCTGTCGCACAATGTTGCCCGTGATCAAACTTCCAACGAAGAACGGCAGAAGAACAGCGAATACAAGCATGTGGGCACCAACACGGTCGAATTCATCAGTCGTACTGCCTCGCAGAAAAATGTAAACACCACTCGCAACCAAGGCTCCCCAAACAATGTGCAGAACGGTTCTGGGCAGGTAACACGCCAATAGTGCACCCACCAATGCACCAAGTGCTCCAACGACAGCTGCGCTCAAAATTACAACTAAGGCCATCCTGCAGCTCTCATACAGTGTTATTACGACACAACAGCGAGATACCGCATCCGTGGCTGCAATCCTAGGGTCCAGACTTGTCGTCCCCAGCGTGTGGGCAGTCGTCGGCGAGTGGTTTTTCCGAGAAACCGGAAGACTTAGTCCGCGGACGGTGCGTAGCCGACTATACGCAACACAAGACTCGGTCGCTCAATCCACCCTATCCGCAATCGAGAGATCGACAGGCGCGCGATCGTCCATGGCGAATGACCTCACATGCGCTGCTGCGGGTGTTTAAGGTAAGGTGTCCGTGAGCTTGGCAACGTGGACTGGCGATAGGACCATTCGCTGTTGGCACCGCAAGGTGGTGCCGAGCGCAGGCGTTGCCCAAGCCTCATGAATCATTCGGGCTCGCTCTGTGGCCCCGATCAATGGCTACTGATGTCTTTTTGATCGAGGAAAGTTTGGATTACATCGAGGTAGCGTTCCTCTTTCAAGTTAACGGTGTGGCCACCATCGTCAAAGATGACGATTTTGTTTTTCGGGCCAGAGAATACCACTTCCGCCAGTGCAAAGTCTAATATGCTGTCGTTACGCGATAAGATAACCAAGCGGGACAGATCAGGGTGCGGGTCTTGGGTCACGGAAGAGTAGCGCGCAATATCGTCGATCGTGACAGTCAATTCGGCGTTGCGTTTTTCTACAAAATGATCGCCGACAAATTGTAGCAATTGATCGGTAGGGCGGACGACTGGATTGACGAGTATCGCTTTCTCAATTCCGTACTTCTCGGCAAAATGGTTCGCCCAAAATCCGCCCAGGGACGTTCCGGCAAAGACGACGTTGCGCCCCTCCAACAGCGTGTCCCAGACCCGATCCATCGCGGCAGAATTCCCTGCAATATCGAAATAGTCATAGTTAAAACCGATAACGGAGTAGTCGTCCGAAAGTGCTTTGTGCAGCCGCTTATACGCTCCATTCGGCATCGCTGACCCGAAGCCGTGAAAGACCAGCAGAATATCGTCCTTCAGCTCCTGGCCGTCTTTGCTGTATACCGTGAACTCACGAAAACTGCCAAATTCAACGTCCTTCGCTTTCACCGCTCCCGCCGTGGACAACCACGTCGCCAACACAACGACCATCAGGACGCACAATCCAATTCCGACCGACCGTTTCGCTCGGCGTGTGTGGCGTTCAGCGGCGAGGTGCATCCTGCGTTCCCCAGTGTTTGTGGATGAAGTACGCGAGGCTACCAGACAAAAACAGTGGTGCCAGCATAAGAATTGGTAATCCAAACACGACGAGCCAGAGCAGCAGGATTGCCCAGCGTTGCGGCGCGGCAACCAATCGTACCACGATCAGCATAATGGAGAACGGGATCAGATAGCACATGAACCAATAGGGGTCGTTGGAGAACGCGCGCATGCCGCCATGGGTGCTGTGTACGTCCAGGAACGCGAACCACCAAGAACTGTTGAGGTAAAGGAGGCTGCTTACCGAGGCGGCGACAATTTCCCAAGGTGCGTATGGTTCTCGAAGGTGATCGAGCGTGTAGTAGTCCTGAAAGTCGTATATTTGAGGGTCGGCGGGAATTCCGTACGAGTCCAAAATGACGGTGACCACCAGCATTGGAATGATGATGTAGTACAGGCTGAGTGCGCGCTTACCGATCATCGCCATCGCGCCGAAGCGACTTCGGTCGATGGACATCATCAAGAAGTAGCCTGAGATCATAAAGAACGCGGGGACGGCAAACCGCGGTGCCGCACCATCGAAACCTGGAATATGCAGTGTCGTAAGCCGATGAAAGCTGAAGTGTCCAAGCACCACGCAAATCATTGCCAGCGCTTTGACATAGTTCAGAAATTCACTGTGAGAGCGGGTGATTGTCAAGGCGCCGTCAATGGGCTTCAGGCTCGTGGGCCGCGGGAATTTGACGTCTGTTTTCGCCAAGATGGCTTTCTGCCATCGATCAAATGCCGGCTTAATGGCAAAACAAAATCGCCCCAACAACACGGCGAATAGTAATGTGCTGAATAGTAAGGCAAGCTGCTGGATGGCGCTGCTATGATCATAGTCAGTCACAGCGGCGAGAAAAAACAAAATCGGAAAATGAAAAAGGAATATGGGCGTTGCGTAGAGGATCACAAAGTCCATGACTCGGCCGGAGAGGGGCAGTCGACGGTCCGATGTAAAAACATAGCGCGACAGCACCAAAAGGCCAAAAAGAAATAGGATATGACCGTATTGCCAAAGAAAACGCTTGCTCATTCCCAGGTATTCGCGGACCGCATAAGGCGCACGCGTTTTTGACCACTCGTAGAGCTGCTCCCCCAGACCCGAGTAGATGTACCAACAGTACAAGGCAAAGACGACCATCGACAGGAAGAATGCAGCGCGCCTGCCTGGGGGCTGCAGTATGGCCATGGGCTTGGTCGATATCGTCGAATTCATGGACGCCGTCTCCTTTCAAGCAAGCGGTACATCATGGCCGTCATTCGTCACCTTTGACAGGGTGCTCTAAACAATCCGCCACCCGACTGTGAAAGCTGCGGCGTGGGGGCCGTTACTCGCCAAACAGCGGAATTTGGCGTGTCTCCTGCCAAAGCGCGCCTTCATGCTTCAGGAGGTGCTGCTTTGTGTCCAAGCCTCCGCCAAAACCTGTCAGCGCGCCGTTCGCACCGATAACCCTGTGGCAAGGCAAAATGATCGGTATCGGATTGTTGCCATTGGCCGCCCCAACGGCGCGGCTGGCTTTAGGGCGACCAAGGTCTGCGGCGACCTGACCGTAAGTTCTGGTTTCGCCAAATGGTATGCTCGCAAGGTAGGTCCAGACGCTGTTTTGAAACGCAGTGCCGGAGAGTTGCACCGGCACGGTAAACTCGTCCAAGTCACCGGCAAAGTAGGCGTTGAGCTGTCGCTGGACTTCTTGAAACGGAGTCTCATTGGGCAGCCAGTCTGATTGCGGGCCGAACGCCTTATGACCTGCCGGGAAACTGAGAAAGTGCAGCGAATCCTCACCTCCAGCCAGTAAGAGGGTACCTACGGGACTTTCCATAAATGTGTAGAACATGGGTGTTGTTCTGCTTTCTCGGCGTGATCGCACATCCCTAGCACGGATGGTCCGCCAAGGTGGTGATGGAGGTTGGCGAGCGCAGCATAAACCGTTGAGATCATGTACGACAGAGTTGCTGATGCGAACGATCGCGACCCAATGGAGTTGCGCGTACGCCAAGACCGAAGATGCCCCGTTTCCGCCCGGTCTGTCACCCGTCGCCCCCCAACCGCCCCTTGCTAATTTCAACAGCAGCCTGTTCTCGAGGGTGGCCTCGGCGAGGGCCTCCTTGAGCGCAACGGCGTCGCGCAGTACCTACACCCAGTGGTCCGATCCTAACGGATCGAACCCCAGCCCCTTCGTTTGGTGGATCAACTTATTCAGTCATTTGAGTGTCTTAGCGCAAAATGCTCCGCTCGAGCGCAGGGACTCAAATGTCAAGGCCGATCCACTAGAGGCTGGTCACCTGCCGCGCCGCGTCGCCTGCCGAACGCTTCTTAGCTGCCTCCGGGCACTCCGTCGACCAGCTGGCGTAGAGACGAAAATAGAAACCGCCTGTGCATTTGAATCTCATAGGTCGGTTATAGTCGATAGCAGGGAATGGGTCGTCGGATTCAGTAGTACTGTGCGGTTGGTCTCAGGAAAAAAGGTCGACCCACTATTTTTTATTGACATTTATCAACGTTTCCTAGGAGGTGACTTAAAGAATTATTTAGAGCGACCTCGGCGGGTCACCTCTCACGGCGTATCAGCGTTGACACTTCCCACCTTGTGGATAACCATGCGCTGCTGTCTCGGTGTTCGTCCCTCTGGTTCGGTGGGCGCGAGGCGGCCACAAACAATGGGAGGAAGACCAAGGTGAAATGCGTCGTTTCGCGTCGCCGGCAATGGGTGTTGGTCCCTACGCTCGTTGCGGCCCTGACAGTTGGCGGGACCGCCGCTGGGCAGGATCTCGGGGAACCTGTGCCTGAACTGGAGGTCGTCTATTACGCCTCCGACATGGGCCCTGAGTTCGAGCAGTCCGCAAGGGCACTGGCCGACGATTGGTCCAAGCTTGGCCTCGAATTGCAACTTGTCCCGGTGCAGTTCTCCACGTTCGTCTCGCAATTTATCGTCGGCGGACAGCTTGAAGACATCGGTGTCTTCACCGTTGGCGCCGACCCTGACCGTGTCGATCCAGCCTACTGGATCTTTGACGTTGCCGCCTGTGGACAGCGCCGCAACGGCTCCAAGTGGTGTGATGAGAGTTATACCCAAAAGGCGACCGCGCAGCGCGCACTGGTCGATGTGGACGCCCGGCTCGACGCCGTCCACGCGCTGCAAGAGGACTTCGTAGAGGCGATGCCGTTTTTCCCGGTGATCAACCGGACGTACGGCATGATCTACAACAGCGATAAGTGGGAAAACGTCACGAGCCCCGAGCCAGTGGCCGCCCACGAGGAACTTGTGAACCCCTGGCTCGCCGCGCGCCCCCTTACCGACGACCGGTGGCTCGACTGGGCTTATTTTGAGGATGTCAGCACCTACAACCCGCTTGCCGAAGAGGGGGCGGTCGGCTGGGTCCGCTTCATCTTCGACACGTTCGCCAAGAACAACTCCAACGGCGAAACGGTCCCGTGGGCAGCCGAACAGTGGCGCTGGATCGACGACACCACCGTCGAGATCAAGCTGCGCGAGGGCATGACGTTCCACGACGGCGAGCCTGTGACGGCGGACGACGCGGTCTTCACCATCCAGAAGATCGTCGAGGTCGACCCGCCGGCGATGTCTTCGCGCACCGCGAACATCAAAGGCGCCGAGAAGGTGGACGATCACACCTTCCGCATCATGCTCGAAGGGCCGGACGCCGCGTTCGAGATCACCGTTCTCACCTACCTTTTCCTTCTGCCCGAGCACGTCTGGTCGGAGGCGCCGGAGAACATCTTGGAGTGGGACATCGTTGCGGCCGACAAGGTGATCGGAAGCGGACCGTTCCGCTTCAAGACCTGGCGCGTCAACGAAGTGCACGAGTTGGAGGCCTTTGCCGACCACTTTCAGGCACCGCAGTATGACGGCTTGCGCCGGCTTGCCCTTGGCCAGGCTGACGCGATCCGCGCTGCGATGCTGGGCGGCCAGGGCGACATTGCGACCACCGTGCTTCCGGTCGCGACGATGGACGACCTTGCCCGCCAGAACGACTTTCTTGAGTTCATCGAGGTGCCCTCGCACTCCACGATGTTCGTCTGGGTGAACAACGAGAAGGCGCCGTTCGATGACAGGGCGTTCCGATTGGCCTTGCGGACGGCGAGCAACAAGATGCGTGTGGTGATAGAGGGTTGGCAAGGTTTCGGCGCGCCCGCCGCTGAGGGGCCCGTGCCGCGGGTTCTTGGCCGCTGGTACAATTCGGACCTTGAGCAGATCGACTTCGATGTGGATGCGGCGCGTCAGATCCTGGAGGATGCCGGCTACGGCTGGGATTCCAGCGGGCGCCTCCACATGCCCGCGAACTGATCGCTCTGCGCTCTACGGGGGCGGCCGAATGACGAACGGTTCGGCCGTCCCCACCACACCGCGCAGTCCGAGCAAGGAAGCGTTATGCGCGCCTACATACTGAGGCGGCTTGCCCAGTCGGTCCTCGTCGTGTTCGCCGTCACGACCATCATGTTCTTTTTGTTTCGCGTGGTGCCGACGGATCCGACCGCCATGATGGTCGAGCGGGGGATCTCGGAGGAGGCCCGCCAGGCGCTGCTCGAGCGATGGGGACTGACAGGTTCCTTATGGGAGCAGTACGTACGTTATATCGGCAACCTCCTGGTGGGCGACTTCGGCAATTCGTTCTTCTACCGCCAGCCGGTCTGGGACGTCCTTCTGCCGCGCATCGTGAACACCTTGTGGATTGCTCTGCCCGGCCTGCTCCTTGGCGCGCTGATCGGCGCGGCGCTTGGCATGGCGGTGGGCTGGTCGCGTCGTGGCGGCGCGGTCGAGCGGGGCGGTATCCTCGCAGCCACCGTCATCCGCGGAACGCCAAGCTTCATTATCGGCATCGCGCTCCTGGCGATCTTTTCTAGCTGGCTCGGCTGGCTACCCGGTTTCGGAATGGGGGAGGCGGGCGACCGCACCGGGCTGGCGCGCTACCTCCACCCCGAGTTCTTGATCCATCTGATCTTGCCCGTCACCGCGGTGATTATCTACTTCGTGCCGGAAAACCTCCTCCTCATGCGCAGCGGCGTCGTTGAGAATAGGACCGAGGATTATATTGAGCTGGTGCGCGCCAAGGGCGTCTCGGACGCGCGCGTTGCTTGGCACGCGGGACGCAATTCGCTGCTGCCGCTCATCACGTGGCTTTTTCCCGCCCTGGCAGAGACGATCGCAGGCATCGTTGTCATTGAGATCGTTTTCAGCTGGCCGGGGATCGGACGCGAACTGGTCCTTGCGGTCACCCGGCAGGACTATCCGCTTGCGCAAGCCGCCTTCTTCCTCCTTGCCGTGATGATCGTGCTGGCAAATCTTGCGGCCGACCTCACCTACGGCAAGCTCGATCCCAGGGTGGTCTACAAGTGAGCGGCTCATGAGCGTCACCTTAGAAGCTCGGCCCCAAGGCGGCCGGCGGAGGCTCGCGTGGCTCGTCGATACGATGGGGGTGATCCGGCGCGACTCGTTCGCCCTGGCGGGCTTTTCGATCCTCGTTATCTTCGTTCTGGTCGCGCTCTTCGCGCCTTTGATTGCGACCCATCCCCCGTTCGAGGCGGCGATTTCTCCAGAAGGACGCCTGATGCGCCTGCGCCCACCGTCGGCCGAGCATTGGCTCGGAACGACGACGTTCGGGCAGGATGTCTTCTCGCAGTTCGTGCTGGGTTTTCGCATCGCCTTCCTGGTTGGTATTCTGGGGGCGCTTGCGGTCGGTGTCCTATCAACCCTCTTCGGCGTCTTGTCAGGCTACTTCGGCGGCCTCATCGACGACGTCCTGATGCGCATCACCGACGTCGCCTTGTCGATCCCCACCCTTCCATTTGCCATCGTCGCGGTGGGGCTCCTCGGACCAAGCGTTAACAACATCATTCTCGTCATCGCGCTCCTCTTCTGGCGGAACGGGGCGCGCATCATTCGCTCGGCCGTTCTGACCGAGCGTGAGCGGGTCTATGTGAAATGGGCCCGTGCGGCCGGCGCTTCGCACGGCCACGTGATCGTCCGGCACATCCTGCCCAACGTCTTCCGCGTGATTTTTCTTTGGGTCACAATGTCGGTCGCTTTCGCCATCCTCACGGAAGCCAGCCTCAGCTTCATCGGCCTCGGCGATCCGTCCGTGGTGAGTTGGGGCCAGATGCTCAATACCGCCTTTGCGAGCGGCAACCTGCGCAGTGCCTGGTGGTGGGTGGTGCCGCCGTCGTTGGCGCTCGTGACGCTGATCTCTGCGCTCTACCTCATCGGCAGGGCCTTCGAGGAGCAGGCCAACCCGCGCCTGCGGGCACGGTGATGGGGGACACCGAACAGCGCCACCTCGACAAGCGGCTCGATGCGAAGCCGCCGACGGAGCTTTCTGTCCGCGACCTGACTGTTGCCTATAGGACGAGCCGCGGACCGTTCCGTGCGGTGGACGGCGTCTCGTTCGACGTGGCACCGGGCCGGGTCCTCGGCCTCGTCGGAGAGTCAGGCTGCGGCAAGAGCACAGTGGTGAAGGCGCTCCTCAGGCTCCTTCCCGACGGCACGGAGGTCACAGGAGAGGTCATCCTCGACGGCGAGGACGTCCTCAGGATGGGCAAGTCGCAGCTTCGCTCAATCCGCTGGAACAAGATCGCGCTCATCACGCAAAGCGCCATGAACGCGCTCGACCCGGTGATCTCCATCGGTGATCAGATCGTTGAATCGATCAGGGCGCACGAGGATGTCGATCGCAAAGTGGCCTGGCAACGGGCCGAGTCGCTCTTTGTGCTCGTGGGTCTTCCCGAACGGCGCCTGAAAGAGTTTCCTCATCAGTTCTCTGGCGGCATGCGTCAGCGCGCAGTGATCGCGATGGCTCTCAGCCTCAATGCGGGGCTTTTGCTCGCCGACGAGCCGACCACGGCGCTAGACCCGATCATGCAGGATCAGATCATGTCGCGCATCCGGCAGATCCACGAACTCCTCCACCGCTCGATGATCCTTGTGACCCACGATATCGGGCTCGTGGCCGAAAACTGCGATACGGTGGCGGTGATGTACGCCGGCAAGATCGTAGAGACCGGACCCGTTCGGGAGGTTCTGGTCAAGCCGCAACACCCCTACACCATCGGCCTTCACAACGCTTTCCCGCGCATGCTCGACGATGATGAGGATCGTCCGCCGCTCATCTCCATCGCGGGCGGCCTCCCGGACCTTCTGGACCCGCCGAAAGGGTGCCGCTTCGCACCACGCTGCCCGTTCGTTGCCGAGCGCTGCATGACCGAAGCGCCTGCCTTGCGCCAGACCGACCCGGGACGGGCCGTCGCCTGCCATTACGCTGAGAAAGCCGCGACGTTCCGAGCCGAAGGGTCACAGCCGCAAAGCTGGGCGAGCGCCTCCGAGTCGGCCTTATGAGGCGGGCGATCGGAGAGGCGGTCGTCGAGGCCTCCCACCTCAAAACCCATTTCAAGCTCGGCGGCGGCATCTTGGCGTCACTGGCAGGACGGCCTGCACGGGTCGCCAAAGCCCTTGACGGTGTCGACATCACCGTTCGCGCCGGGGAGGTGGTGGGCCTTGTTGGCGAGAGCGGCTGCGGCAAGTCCACACTCGGGATGACGCTGGTGCGGATGCATGAGCCCACCAGCGGCACGATCCGCTATCGCGGACGCGACATCACGAAGATCGGCGGTACGGCGCTGAAGGGCTACCGCGCCGAGGCGCAGATTATTTTTCAGGACCCTTACAGCTCCCTCAACCCACGCATGACCATCGGCGAAATCGTCGCCGAGCCGCTGCAGATCCACCATATCGGCGATGCTGCGAGCCGGATCGAAAAGGTGCGCGAAGGGCTTCGACATGTGCGTTTGCCGCCGGAAGAGTTCGCCGCGCGTTATCCGTCGGACCTTTCCGGCGGCCAGCGCCAGAGGGTCGCCATCGCCCGCGCGCTTGTGCTGAACCCCGCCTTCATCGTGGCGGACGAGCCGGTTTCGATGCTCGACGTGTCCGTCCAGGCGGGGGTGTTGAAACTCATCGACGCGTTGTCGCGCGATTTCGGGCTTGGCGTTCTCTACATCTCCCACGACATCGCGACGGTGGGCTACATATGTGACCGCGTGGCGGTGATGTATCTTGGCCGCGTGGTGGAGGAAGGCCCGGTTCGCGATGTTCTTCGCCGGCCCAAGCACCCCTATTCGCAACACTTGATGCGGGCGATCCCCAACACCAACCCGCTCATTGAACGCGAGCGTGTCGCCCTTGCCGGCGACGTTCCTTCCCCCATCGATACGCCGCCAGGCTGTCGGTTCGCGGCGCGCTGTCCGCAGGTGGAGCCGCTGTGCCGCACGAGCGAGCCCGACCTCATTGCCCTCGACGGAGCCGTCACCGCACGCTGCCACCTCTATGGCGCTCTTGCGCAGTAACGCGCCGTGCCGAACGGTCCGCGAATGTGGCCGCATGGGAGCCGATGCTCTCCGTCGCGATGATGGCTAGCGCGTCGACGACCTTTGCATTGGGAACGGCTGCCTCCAGCTTCTCGACGGTAGCAGAGCCCTGTAATCCGTCAGCGCCCAGGGGTCATATGAGGTGATTTGGTAGAGGAGGATTTCTGGCGACCGATAAAGACGGTGGGCCCAACCGCAGTGGCTGTGGCACACAGCTGGCTACGAACAGGTGTTCCAGCACGTCCTCGGCGAAGAGTTGAGCGAGCGTCGTCTCGTTCCGCACCCAATCTTGCTCCGGCTTTGGCCCGCTTGGGTCCGCCTTCACAAAGTACCCGGGCGGACGAGCCATCGATGTCGAGATCGATCGGCCTATCACCCGCTTTGTGAGTGCGGCGACGATGATGGATTGGCCCGTTCCCGACCCGCCGGTAATCAAGGCTTTCATTGTCATCGCGAACTCCATGGCAGCGCCGTTGCCTTATCTCGACAAGCGCCAGACCGAGAAGCGGCCATGTATTCATCCTCTCGGTGGGTTTAGCACCGAGAGGATCGTGCTCAAGCGGCCCTGAGGCAGCCTATTCAGCGGCGCGCGCAAGGTGCGGGCCGTCGACGGCCAGTATCGGCGATCAGCGTCAGGTGGGTCTCTACACCGGAGTGTCTCTGCCGTCGCCACGCTCCCGCTGGCTCATGAAGCCATCGAATTCCTCACGGTCTTTCGCGCGACGCAGGTCGGCGGCGTAGGTGTCAAACTCGTCCAACATTCGGTCGAGTTCCACGCGGCGGCGATCCAGCTCGTCAAGCTCCAACTGACGCCAATCGTCGAACGCCACGTTGCCGGAGGGCCTGGGCCGTTGCGCAAACGTGTCCCGCCACCGGGACCGCGCGCTCGAGTCAGCGTTTTCGCGACGCGGGTCGCTGCCACGGAAAAGCTCTGCCATCACGGAAAACATCATCCGCGACGCCTGCCAAAAACCGAGACGGCCGCTGCGCGTGTGCGCTGAACCGCGCGGGTTGTCCATCGTGCCGAAGGGAAAGCAGGGTCTTGACTGCATGGTGTCACTCCTCTGATTGCAATTGCTTGCACAGTGGCGCTAGAGGCCCGGCATTGAGATGGGTGGCGTCCCGGTCAATCCGAGTCCTGCACGCACTGGCGTCACCTTCGCGCTATCGGCGGAACCCAGAAAGTTGTTCATCGCCGCGTAGTATTGGCCGACGTGGTCGCTCAGAAGCTCACCGATCGGACGACCGTTCTCTTGAGTGTTCGACGATAGCTCCGCCAGGACAGCCACCCAGGTCGTCACAATCGCGCCGGCGCTCGCCAGCCGATGGACCGTGATGTCGGTGATCTCACGGTTGAAGTCTGCGCAGCAATCCACCACGACGTAGACCTCGTAGCCTTCACGGAGCGCCGAGAGAGCCGGAAACGCTGCACAAACCTCGGTGGCAAGTCCCGAGATGACAAGCTTCTTCCGCCCCGTGGCTTCCACCGCCCGCCGGGACGTCTCATCGTTCCAAAAGTTCACGAACGGACGATCGATGACATCGACCTCTGGGAACAGCGCTTTTAACTCTGGCATCGTCGGGCCATTCGGGCCGTCGGGCCAGCTTGTCCCCATGATGACGGGGATGCTGAAAGCTTTGGCTGTGCGGGCATGGCCGAGAATGTTGTTCTTCAGGCGCAGCGGATCGATGGATGTCAGAAACTGCATCAAGCCCACCTGATGATCGATCATCAAGAAGACGCAGTCGTCCGAAGTCAGCTCGGAGGTTGGAAGGGTCACGGCATGGGCTCCTTGTTTTCGTGGCCCAGCGGATGTGGCAATGTCCCTTCCGTCTATCTTTCGGCTTCGGCCCGAAGTTTAGTGATTTCCGCTCATTCGTCGTACGCCTCATTGCTTTGCAGCGTGCGTTCACCGCGACGCACCGCGGCCGGTGTCGTCCGACGCTCACGTCGGAACGCGGCCGTCATCGCGGACTGATCGCGAAAGCCGCATACGCGGGCGACCTCGGCGATCGAGGCCTCGCTGTGTCGCAGCATCGTCACGGCACGGTCGAGGCGCCGGCGACGGACGAACTCTGCCGATGCCGTCCCCAACGCATCACGAAATGAGCGGGCAAAGTGGCTCCGGCTCATCCCGGCGGTACGAGCGAGGGCGTTGGCAGAGAGATCGCCGTCGAGGTTTGCGTCGACATGGGTGAGCACACGGGCAATGCGCGCATCGATCCGTCGATCGCGGCCGTCAGTTCCACCGTCCGCGAGGCGGCCGGCGCGCAGAACCAGCGCCTCCGCGAGCGCTCCCAGGACGGCATCGTCAGCATCCATCGCGCCCGCGCGCAGACGATCCGAGGCGATGGTCGCAATTGCTGCTGCATCGGCGTCGGTGACGTAGGTGATCGTTTCTTGGGGGACGCGATAGACGGCGCCGCTCTGGGTAAAGAGATCGGTCGCAGCTTCCGGTTCGATTTCCACGAACAGCGTCCAGGTCGGGCAGTCCATCTCGACGGTCAAGCGTCGCCCTGCAGGCGCCCAGCAGATGGAGTTCGCAGGGAACCTCTCAGTGACCGCCGAATTTGCGTCCATGGACCAGCGCGTCTGCGTCGGCATGAGGTTCACATGAATGAGATGGACATCCAGAACCCCGGAGCGGGCAAAGCGGCCCGGGGGCTGCGCGATGATCCGACATCGGACAAGATCGCGGGCGAGGGCCATATCGAAGCCTAAGAACCGATGGCCTGGACGTGCGAGTAGACCCTCCACTCCGGGATGCCGTCGCCGTCGAACCAGTAGACGTCGGCGCAAGGCAGCACATTACCAACGCCATGATCGATCCGGGGGAAGTGGCGGCCCGCCTTGGTAACGCCGGTTTCGCCGGCCTCCACAGCCAGTTGCGGCGCGTGGCCGGTACACGCCACGTCGCTCGCTTGCGCCTTCATAAGATGTGGGATGCCCGCAATTCCCACGCGGGCCGGGAGGCGGCCGGCGATATTCGCAATGGTTCGTGAGAAAGACCGGGCTGCCTCCTGCCAAGAATGGGCGTCGATCAGGGCGTCCATCTCATTGACCAGGCGAGTCCGCGCCGCGTCCTGGATTGTCATGGCTTCCTCTACCTCTAAACCCGGCTGCCCGCTTGGCTTCATTCACGCTCTATTCCTGCGAATTTGACCGGTTTTCTTTCCGTCTGATGGTCCCATCTGACCCCAACCGCGCTCTAAGGATCAGCAGCGGTCGCACAAACTGAGGCGTCGTCTCACGCTCAGCGCGATGTGGTGACGATCAATCGACCGACACAGGCCCCTTAACAGTCGGCTCCAGCTCCCCGACGGCCACGAGGGCGTGGTAGGCGCCGCGACGCTCGACAAGGTTGTCGTGCGTCCCGTCTTCAGCGATCTGTCCGTTCTCCACAACAAGGATGCGGTCTGCGCCCCGCACGGTGGTCAGCCGGTGGGCGATGATCAGTGTGGTGCGACCCTTTGCAAGCTCGAAGAGCGCGCCCTGAACAAGCGCTTCTGTGCGCGTGTCAAGCGCTGAGGTCGCCTCATCAAGGATCAAGATCGCAGGGTCCTTCAAAAACATGCGCGCGATTGACAGGCGCTGCTTTTGTCCGCCCGATAGCTTGACGCCGCGCTCGCCGATGACGGTGTCGAGACCGTTTGGAAGCCCCGCGACTGTCTCTTCAAGGCTCGCTTTCTCCATCGCTGCGACGATCTCCGCCTCCGACGCACCGAGCCGTCCGTAGGCAATGTTCTCGCGGACCGTTCCGCCGAAAAGGAACACGTCCTGCTGCACAACACCGACCTGCCGGCGTAGCGAGGCAAGCGCAACGTCGCGCACATCAACGCCGTCAACTTCAATCGCACCCGAACTCACATCATAGAAGCGCGGCACGAGCGAACAGATTGTCGTCTTGCCCGCGCCCGACGGGCCGACGAACGCCACGGTCTCGCCAGCCCGCACGTCGAAAGAGACCCCGCGCAGCACGTCCTTGCCGTCTCCATAGGAGAAGCGAACATCGTTGAACGCGATGGCGCCGGTCAGCGCATGCCGGCGTGCCGTGGGCCGATCGGCAACGTCTGGCCGGGTGTTCAGGAACTCGCTGTAGCGGCGGAAGCCTGCGATGCCCTTCGGATATGTCTCGAGCACTGCCGCGATCTTCTCGATCGGGCGGAAAAAGACGCCGACCAGGAGAAGGAAGCCGACGAAGCCTCCAATGGAAAGGTCACCCTCCACCACAAAGTACGTGCCGGCGACCATCACGACGATCTGCGTGAGCCGCATCGTCATGTAGTTGAGTGCCTGGCTTGCCGCCATGATCCAGTAGGCCGAAAGCTTACGCTTGCGATACTCAGCGTTGTTCTCGGCAAAGAGCGCTTTCTCGTGGTCTTCGTTGGTGAACGCCTGCACCACGCGGATGCCACCGACGTTTTCTTCAATGCGCGCGTTGAAGTCGCCAACGCTGGCGAAGATCTGTCGCCACGTGTCGGTCATCTTGGCGCCGTAGCGGATCGTCACCCAGGCACCGAACGGCACCACGACGCCGGTGATGAGGGCAAGCTCCACATGCACGAACAGCATGAGAATGAATGCGCCGATGAACGTCATGACGGCGATGAAGGCATCCTCCGGCCCATGGTGGGCAATCTCGCCGATTTCTTCGAGGTCCTTGGTCAGGCGGCCGACGAGATGGCCGGTCTTGACGTTGTCGAAGTAGCCGAAGGAGAGTTTTTGCAGATGCTCGAAGGCGCGCCGCCGCATCTCGGTCTCGATGTTGATGCCGAGCATGTGCCCAAAGTACGTCACGACCGCCATCAGAGCGGTGTTGAGGGCGTAGACGGCAAGGAGAGCGAGGGTCGCCAGCGCAATCAGCGACCAGTCTCCTGACGGCATCAGCCGGTCGACGAAGAGCTTGATTGCGATGGGAAATGCAAGTTCGAGCAGCCCCGCCGCGACGGCCGAGCCGAAGTCGAGCGCGAACAGGCCGCGCCAGGATGCATAGTATGAAAAGAAGTTACGCAGCATTGAACGGCATCATCCGTCGGCACGGCGGAACGCCGTTTGTGGTTCGGTTGCAATGGCATCGCCCAGCTGCATCGCCCGCAAGCAGACCAAACGAAGTGTAGGGTTGGACGCGATGGCATCTGCACGCCCTCGGAACGAAGCCGACTGGTCTGTGCTTTGCCGCATGCTCCATCCGAGATACCAGACTTCTGGCTCGCGCGGGCCAAGCTCGTCAAGTGGATCAGACGCAGCGCGGGCACGCGTCCCATGGCCCGAGTGCAACGTGTTTCGACCAGGAGAGCAGGTCATGCGGCCGGAATCGGCGCCGCACTGGGGCGTCTCGTACGGGTCTGGGATGACCCAGGGTGCTCCAGATCAAGCGTTCGGCGCACCGCGCCAAACCGGGCTCTCATCCGTGCGATTGCTGTTGGTCAAGATCGCAGAACCAGACCTTCGCGGTTCGAACGGATCGCTCAAGCCGGTGGCCTTCGACCGCGGGAGAAAACGCACGGATGCGGCGCAGATCACGCAGCTGCTGCGTCCTTGATCTGGGGGTTGAGCGTCTCGATGAAGCCGGCCATGGTCTGCTCGCCCAGGTCGACGGCTTTTGCGTTGCCGGCGGCCACGACCGTGACGTCCTCAATCCCGATGACGTTGAGGATGAGCCTCAGATGTCTCGGCGCGATGTCCCGGTGACGGATCGGGGAACCCTCGGTGTAGACACCGCCCGAGGCGATCAGCACCGTCGCCGACTTACCGGTGACGAGGCCGCGGCCGTCGAAGCCGAGGGTCTTGCCCTTGCGAACAATGTGGTCGATCCAGGCTTTCAGAACCGACGGTACATTGTAGTTGTAGACGGGTGTGGCGATGACGATCTCGTCGGCCGCAAGGACTTCCGCCACCAGCGCGTCAGAGAGCGCAAGCGCAGACTGCATCTGCGGCGTGTGCTGGTCCGGCGGGGTGAAGTAGACCTGGAGCCAGGGCGCGGTGACGAATTCGAGATCGGTTTCCATGAGGTCGCGCCCGATCACCACGCCGCCCGGATGAGCGGCCCGTCACTCTTAGACGAAGCGGCGGGTCATGGTGCGTGAAATCGAAGCGTCACCACGGGGGCTCGTCTCGACGACAAGGAGGCTGGGCAATTCGATTTTCCTTCGGATGGCATGTCCGATCGCGTGCAGTCTCGAAATTGGGCCAGCGCCTCCTCCCACTGGAGCGATAAAATTGTGATCATCTCTATCGATTGAGATGATGGATCATGAATGGCATGCTCACCCTCGATCAGTTGCGCATTCTCGTCACCATCGCGGATGAAGGAAGTTTATCGGCGGCCGGGCAGCGGCTGGGGCGCGCGCAGTCAGCGATCAGCCAATCGGTGGCAACCCTCGAAGCCACGCAGGGCGTTACCCTCTTCGACCGCGCAGGCTATCGCCCGGAGCTGACTGCAACGGGGCGTGTCCTTGTTGATCAGGCGCGGTTGGTGCTTGCCAGCGCGACGCGGTTCGAGGCGGTCGCTGCGGCAACGCGCACGGGCGTGGAGGCGGAACTGACAATTGCCATTGACCCGCTGGTGCCAAGCGCTGCCCTCATCGACGAACTTCAGGCCCTCAGCGTGGCCTCCCCGAACTTGCCGATAAGCTTCTCCACCGAGGGACTTGGCGGATCGCTCCGACGGCTGAGGAGCGGGTCACTTTCGCTTGCCATCTGTCTTCTTTTGCCGGCGGTGCCGGACGACATTGTCGCCTATCCGCTCAAGCGCGTTGCCATGTGGCCTGTGGTTGCGCCCGGGCATCCGCTGGCGGCGCTGGCGCGACCTGCCGCACGCGCCGACCTCGAGCCTCACGTGCAACTCGTCCTTGCCGATCCGGTCGAGCCGGGCGGCTCGAACTACGGGCTTGCGAGCGCCCGGCTCTGGCGCTTTGTCGATCTTGGACGCCGGCTCGACTTCCTGCTGGCCGGGTTCGGTTGGTGCCACATGCCCGCGCATCTTGCCGCTGGTCCCCTCACTGACGGCAGGCTGGTTGCCCTGGAAATCGAGCAAGACACAGCGCCTCCTGAAGGCCTGACCATCTACGTCGCATATCGCCGAGACCGCGTGCTGGGCCCTGCGGGGCGCTGGTTGCTGGAGGGGTTGCGGCCGAGGTTGTTCACGGTGCGGTGATTAGGCATCGATAAAGCCGCCTCCGACCTTGAGACGATGCTGGATGGTGTTGGCCCGCCCAAGCGTCTGCTCCAGAAAGCAGCCCTTTTTGGCCGCCGCGATCAGAGCAAGCTGATCGTCCAAAGGGTCCGGGCTTTCCAGGAGAACATCGATCTCGAAGCTTTTGGGGCCGGTTTCATAAACGCGGCCGGCCTTTGCCCAGTCCCAAACCACGCGGCACTCCACATCCAGCGCGTTGACAGTGACGCCGAGCCGTTTGGCAAACGCGCGGATCTGCGTCATGAGGCAGCCCGTCAGGCCGGCCACGAACAGCGCCAGCGGCGGGGGCGCCGATGCGTCGCCGCCATGGAAAGTGCCCTCGTCGGAGGCGAGGGTAAAGCGCTCCTCGAAGGGTTTTTCCATCACGACGTCGAGTTCATTGCGCATCTTCCCGGTCGCGGTGCCGCGGCAGGTGAAGGCAACCTCGGCGCGGTCCGGCATCTGTTCGGGCGTCGTTGTCATCTCATGCCCCCTTGCGGATCGTGTTCTTGAGTGTGCCGATTGCTTCGATGGTGAGCGCCATCTGGTCGCCGTCCGACAGGCGCTTGCCGATCTCCAGGCCCCAGCCCGTGCCGACCGTGCCCGATCCGATCACCTCGCCCGGATAGATTGCCTCGGAGGCGGAGATGTGGGCGATGATTGTCGCGTAATCGTGGTGCATTTGCCGCGAGTTCCCGCCTCCCCAGCGGGCACCGTTGACGTACACCTTCATATCGAGGGCAGCGGGATGGGCGACTTCGTCGGCGGTGACCATCCAGGGGCCGAGGATGTTGCCGGTGTCGAAATCCTTCCCCTTCGCGGGGGCCGAGCTGGCCGGTCATCTCGCGCATTTGCGCGTCGCGGGCTGAGACGTCATTCAAAATGGTGTAGCCGAAAATGTGGTCGGGTGCGGCCTCTGGCGATATGTCGACGCCGGCTTTGCCGATCACGATGGCAAGCTCCAGCTCAAGGTCCAGATGTTCGGCGTATCGTGGCCAGCGGACCGTTTGCTCGTGTCCGACGAAGGACATCCGGTTGCCCTTGTCGTAGATCGGCCGCTCATACCAGACGGGCGGAATGGCGAACTGCCGGCCTGTCAGCTTCTGTGCCTGCGCGAAGCTGTTGAGGAGGTGCTGTTCGAACACCAGACGGTCCCGGTAAGCGACGGTGCCGAATTTCATGCCGCCTCCTCCACAATGGCGACGGCGCGGGTGAACCCTGCCGACGCACGCTTGATTTTGACGGGGAAGCACGAAATCTCGAAGCCCGTGGACGGGAGGGTGTCGAGGTTTGAAAGCTTTTCCATGTGACAGTAGCCGGTCACCATGGACGCCCGATGCCCCTCCCAGATGATCGATGGGTCGCGGGTCTGGGCCCAGCGCTTGGCGGTCAGCGCGAACGGTGCGTCCCAGGACCAGGCGTCTGTGCCCGTGACGCGCACGCCGCGCTCCAGCAACCAGAGCGTCGCGTCCCGCCCCATGCCGCAGCCAGAGACCAAATAGTCGTCGTGTCCGTAGCGGGCGCCGGCCGATGTGTTCACCACGACGATGTCGAGGGGTTTAAGGTCATGGCCGATGCGGGCGAGTTCTTGCTCCACCTGTTTGGGTTGCACGATGTGGCCGTCCGGCAGATGGCGAAAGTCGAGCTTCACGCCCGGGCGAAGACACCAGTCGAGCGGGATCTCGTCGATGGTGGCGGACGGCTGGCCGCCGTTCATGGTCGAATGGTGGTGGTAGGGCGCATCGAGGTGCGTGCCGTTGTGCGTGGAGACGGTGAGCGTCTCCACGGCCCAACCCTCGCCGCCAGGGAGGTCCGCCTCGGTCAGGCCGGGAAAGAAGGATGCCACCTGCGCCGCGGTCTCGGCGTGCGAGTGGTAGTCGATCCGCGGCAGCATCATCGGCGGATCGGACGCGATGCCGGCCTCCAAAGCCACGGAGATATCGATGAGTTTGCGGGGCATGGCGCCTCCTCTCAAGGCACGAGGCCGGTTGCGATGACGGGGAAGGCGATGACGAGGATGAGGACGCCGAGCATGGCAAGAGCGAACGGGGCCGCTCCGATGAAGAGGTCCGTGAGCCCGATGGTGGGATCGTCAAGGGTCGATTTGATCACGTAGACCGAGATCCCGAAGGGTGGCGTCAGAAGGCCGATTTCGACGGCAATCACGGTCACGATCCCGAACCACACGAGATCGACGCCGAAGCCGGTCATCACCGGCAGCATGAGCGGCACGAGGATCAGCATGATGGAAGAGCTGTCCAGGATCATCCCCATCGCGATCACCACCGCGACATACAGGACAAGCACCACTGTCAGCCCGAATTCGGCATCTGAGACGAGGCTGCCGAAGCCGGCGGGCAGACCCGAAAAGGACAGCATCCGCGAATACATTTGCGCCGCGATGATGAGGAAGCAAATGGAGGCCGTCACGAGGCCGGTCTCGATGAGGACCCTGCCGATGGCGCGAACGCTGAGCGCGCGCTTGGCAATGCCAAGGCCAAGCGCACCGATCGCCCCCATCGCGCCCGCCTCCACGGGCGTAAAAATGCCGCCATAGATCCCGCCCAGAACGAGGACGATCAGCGAGACTATGGGCAATCCTTTGGCAAGGATCTCCCCCTGCGTGAGCCCGCCTTCCTCCGGCACGGTCGGCGAGCCCAGTGTTTTCGGTGCGAAGGCGGCCGCGGCCACGATGCCGACGCCGAAGACGAACGAGAGCAGGAGGCCGGGGCCGATCCCGGCGATGAAGAGGTCCCCAATGCTCTGCTCAGTGAGGATTCCGTAGAGGATGAGGAGAAGCGAGGGCGGGATCAGCATTCCCAGAACCGAAGAGCCTGCAACCACACCGGTGGCAAAGCGCGGCGTATAACCGTTGCGGACCATCTGCGGCACTGCGATTTTGGTGAAGACCGCGGCCGAAGCGATGGAGACGCCAGTGATGGCTGCAAAGATCGCGTTCGCGCCAACCGTCCCCACGCCGAGCCCGCCTTTGATCCGCCGGAATGCATGGTTTGCAACGTCGAAGGCGTCGCGTCCCATTCCAGATTCGGAGACGAGGAAGCCCATCAGCACGAAGAGGGGAACAACACCGAAGAAGTAGCTCGCGATGGTGTCGGAGGCGGCAAGCGCCATCAGTTTGGCCGCCAGGACCGGCGAGCCCTTGATCGCCCAGACGCCTCCAAAGGAGCAGGCCATCAGCGCGACCGGGACGAGCAGTCCGGACATCACCGAGAGGACGAGGACGAGAAGCGCAATCAGGCCGATATCGAAAGGGGTCATTCGACGCATTCCCTTGCGCGACGGTGCCGGCGCCAGATCCGCGCGAGAAACTGCAAAACGAGAAGCCCGCTGCCCACCACAATGGTGGCCTTCACTGGCCACGTCGGTGCTGTGAAGTCGCCGACGGCGCCGACGAAGGTGCTGCGCTCCCAGTCGCGCACGAGGTTCGGCCAGGTCGACCACGCGAGCACGGCGAGCACGAGAGCCCCGACGAGATCCCAAACATCCTCGAGCAGCCGAGCCGCCGCGGGCCTACGACTTGCCAGTGTGTCGGGCAGCGCGGTGGAGCGCGGCATCCGGCCGGCTCCCAGCGTCTGTGGCGCCTGCAAGAACACGATGGCCACGATCGAGAGCGACACCATCTCAGGGACGCCCGGCAGCGGCGCCCCCAAGACGTTGCGGCCGGCAACGTCGAGGCCGATGATGATCATCAGCCCCAGGATCAGCGCTGACCCGGCGACGTTCGTGGCCATCGCCGCGACGTCTAGGATGCGCAGCGGCAGCGGGTCGTGCTGGGACCCGCTGCGTTCGCTCACTCCCGGTCCCAGTCGCGCAACGGCGTGGCGCCGGCGGCGCGCATGGCGTCCATGTAGGTTGTGAGGATCTCCGTCCCCGGCTCGCCGCGCGCATCAAGTTCGGCGGCCCAGACTGCCGCGGCGTTCTCCATGCCGTCCGCCCACGCCTGACGCATCGCATCCGGAGCGTCGAAGATGGTCGCCCCCGCCTTTTCCATTGCGGCGAATGCTGCCTCGACGGCGCTCTCCAACTCGGCAAGATACCAGTCCCTTGCGGCGTCTGCGCCCGCTACCAGCGCCCCCTGAACCTCCGGCGGCAGGCCCTCGTACCAGTCCGTGTTGGCACAGATTCCGGCCGCGAACTGAGCGCCCAGGCCTGCCCGCGTGATGTGGGGCGCGACCTCGTGTAGCTTGCCCGGCAAGGCGGCGGAGGCGAAGACGATCACACCGTCGTACACCCCCGTGCGCAGCTCGTTATAGTAGGTGGTGAGGTTGCCAGACACGCCGACCGCGCCGGTCCCGGACAACCAGTTGGTGGCAGCACCGGGAGCGGCGATTTTGCGGCCTTCCAGATCGGCGAGAGTCTCGACCGGAAAGTTGGTCATAAGAAGGTAGTCGTCGATGACGATGGGCCCGCCGAGATAAGTGTTCCCGTTATCGAGATAAGCCTGACGCATCCGCGGATCATCGCGATGGAGCCGGTCCATAAGCTCGCCCACTTGGCGCGCGTCGGAGCTCACGAAGGGCGTGTAGTAGGTGACATTTTGAGGCCCCAGCTTGGCCGGATCGAAGAGCGACTCGCAGGTTCCCAGCTCCGCGAGCCCAGATTCGATTGTCTCAAGCTCCTCGCCCACGGCGGCGATGGTGCCGCCGTACTGGCCGTCGAAAACCATCTCATGCCCGTGCTCGGCGAGCGCCGCTTTGACCGCCGGGTAAAACGCCTCGTCCAACATCCGCACCCAGCGGAAGACGGGCGGATGCCCGGCAACCACCGTGACCGAGTAGGTTTCGGCGATGGCCGGTATTGGCACGGCCGCGATGGCCACGGCTGCCAGTAGTGGTAGTCCTCTCATGGTCTTTCCCTCCAATCGATGCGCTGCCCTCTTCGGGGGTCTTGCGCGGTGCTTAGAAACCCCTTTCGCAAAGGGCCGTGAAGCCGCCCGTGGCATGCAGTGTGAGCCGCCGGACCAGCGCCTCAGTGTCGTCGTTTCGCTTGGGCACACCGGCAAGGCGGGCGGTCCGATCCGACCGGCCGACTGCGCCGACAAGAAGGCCGAGCGCCATGGAGTAGCCCCACGCGCAGGTCTCGCGCGAGGCGCCCGGACGGACGATGGCAAGGGCGTCGATGAAACGCCGGGCCGACGGGTCGTAGAGCCGTTCCACCAAAGCTTGTTCGCGCGTGTCCCCGGCCGCGAGGAGCGCAAAAATTCGGGCGAAGACGGCACCGCCGCCTTCGGGCTCGAACGGCGGACGAAAAAAGGCGTCGAAAATGTGCCACAGGGCGTCTGGGTGCGTGAGGTCGACCGCGTCGAGGAGCGCCTGCCGGGCGGTGGTGATCCAGACCGCACGCCGCTCGATGACGGCTGCATACAGACCGTCCTTCGACTGGAAGTGATAGTGGATGAGACCCTGCGCGACGCCTGCCCGCAGCGCGATCGCCTTCATGCCCGCTCCGGCGAAACCGGCCTCGGAGAACGCGATCTCCGCAGCGTTCAGAATGTCTTTCCGCGCATTCGCACGGCTGAGGGGCTGGGCGCCCTGAGCGCTCGTGGTCATAAGCGATGGTGTCCCTGACTGATCGATCAGTCAAGGTCATCATGCCCAGAGCATCCTGCGTCCATACGGACGCGGGATGCTCTATTCCTCTGACATTGAGCGATTTTCTTGAGATCTCATGTTTCCATCTGACCGCAAACCGCCCTAGAGCCGTTCTGACCTGACTTTACACAGTCCGGTCAGAGAAGGCGGCTCGCTCCTAAGATCGACGAGCAATGTGGTCCAGGATGGCTGTGTACAGTCATCGTGGAATTGCTCTAGTGGCCGTGGGAGCGGGAGATGGCATCGGGGACACGGCGATACGCCCGCGAACCAAAGATCCTCGGGAGTAAATCAGTGACCGACGAGGGACACATCCTCGACGTTGCGCACCCCGGCATGTGAACCGTTGACCCCAAAACGTGATGATGCGGCCAATCACCGGGGCGCCAGTTCGGCCGTCGCACGAGCGATCACCCACAGCAACGCATCAACGATTGACATGGGCGGCGCTTAAGTTCGGCTGCACCAGTCCCATTCTACTTTGTCTTTATACAACAATTCTTCGACATCGCCGATGTCTTCCATAGCCAAGACATTGCGATCGAGGCAGCTCTGGATGGCACGCAGACGAGGGTGACCTCATCTTTGCGACCGACTTCAAACCGGTGATCTGGCCCCAGCGTCACCTCGCAGTGGGACTGAGTGACTGCGGCACTCAGCCTCTACTCAAGCGGGGTACGATGAGGTTTGCAATCGCGCTAAGCAAGTTCCACGGAGACCGCGCCGAGGCCATCGATGCTTCCCAGGACCCGTTGCCCTGTGTCGATCCATGCTATGGGGTGGAGCGAGCCTGTGAGAACGCGGTGACCGGCTGCGAGTCCTCCACTGTGCGCCCCCACTATCCTCACCAGCGTTTCCAGCGCAGAGAGCGCCGAGCCGCCAGGCACCATTCCCGGACCCTCGGCAATCTCATCCGTGTCCGAGGCCACGGATATTTTCAGTGCGCCGAAGTCGCTGCCATCCCAGTCCGCCAGAGGCTGCCCTTGCACGAGGGCTTCGTTGGCCTGCAGGTCGGACAGCTTTGGCATCGGGTCTTCTGCGGTCGGCCCCGTCAAGCGCGTGGCCACAAGCTCGATCATTGGCGCGGGACGTACGGCGGCGATCAGCCTTTCCCGGAAGTCAGGATCGCCCGGATGGGGCAGCGGACCGGTAATGACAAACCCCACCTCCAGCTCAATGCCCACCTTGGCCGGCACATTCACCGTCTCGCCGGCCATGTGGCAGCGGCTGGCAGGAATGGGTGCCATCGTGGCCGGGTGACCCGGTCTTTGGGACACCTTGAAGCCGCCCACTGGGCCGATGGTGTCCATCAACGCCGCTTGAACCGCGTAGGCTTCCTCCTCGGTTGTGGGAACGATGGACGCGGGCTGGAAGGCGCTCTTATCGCGGTAGGCAGCGATCAGCGGATCGATAAAGGAAGAGAGATTTCGCATCAGGCGACCTTGGTTGGCGGTTTTGGCGACGCGGCGATGGCGCATGGCGCACTCAGACCAGGCGTCAGGCGACGATAAGCGCCTTTTCCTTTATCAGCGCCTCGATCCGATCGTTCGAGTAGCCGTGCTCCGACAGGATCTCGCGGCCATGTTGACCTAGCGTGGGGGCTGACCGATGGACACCCCCTGGCGTCGTCCCGAATTTGACCGGGGTGCCGATCGCCTTGACCGTGCCCGCGATCGGGTGCTCGGTTTCGACAATCATATCGCGGGCAATCGCTTGAGGATCGCGGTGCATGTCGGTGATGCTGAGGACCGGTCCCGCGGGTAGGCCCCCGTCTTCCATAAGGTCAAGCCACTGCGCTGTCGTGCGCTCCTTGAAGTGGCCTTCAAGCACCGACACCAGCGCGGGCAGGTTCTCCATCCGGTCGTGATTGCTTGCAAAGCGCGGATCGGTCTCCAGTTCGGCGGCCCCGATCACCTTGAGCAGGCGTTGCCAGTTGCGTTGGTTGGCAGCGCCGATGTTGATCCAACCGTCGGCTGTGCGAAACGACTGATAGGGGGCATTGAGCGGATGAGCCGACCCGAGCGGCCCGGGGGCAAGACCGGTCGCAAAGGCAATTGCCGATTGCCAGTATGTCAGCGTGATCCCAGCCTCGAACAGCGATGTCTCGACCACTTGGCCTTCTCCGGTGGTCTGCGCCCGCGCAAAGGCTGCCACGCACCCCATGGCGGCAAGAATGCCCGCTGTAATGTCCGAGATGGGGGCGCCGGGCTTCACGGGTGGGCGACCGGGGGCCTCGCCGGTGATGGACATCAGCCCCGACATGCCCTGGGCGATCAAGTCGAAACCGCCCCGTTCGGCGTAGGGACCGGTGCGCCCGAAGCCGGAGATGGCGCAATAGACGAGTTTGGGGTTGGTCTCACGCAGCATTTCGTAGCTGAGCCCAAGCCGCTCCATGGTGTCGATGCGATAGTTCTCGATCACAACGTCCGCGTCGCTCAACAGATCTCGCAGCACCGCAATGGCATCGGCCTTCTTAAGGTCCAGCGCCATGCCCCGCTTGTTGCGGTTCATCATCATGTATGCGGCGCTTTCGCCGTTGATGTCCGGCGGCACGAAGCGGCGGCTGTCGTCGCCGTCCGGCTTTTCCACCTTGATGACGTCTGCGCCCATGTCGGCGAGCATCATACCGCAGGCCGGCCCGGCCATGATGTGCGCCAGCTCGATCACCTTCATGCCCGCCAGCGGACCGTGGCCGCTCATCTGCCGCTCCACTCCGGCTTGGACTTATTGAAAAACGCCTCGATCCCGTGGCGGAAATCCTCGCTCATGTAGCACATGGTGATGAGGTCGGTGTCCTCGACGGCAAGCGCCGCACGGTTGCGCCGCATCGCCTCCTTGGTGGCGCGCAGCGTGAGGGGCGCCATCCCCGACAGATTCTGGGCCAAGGCGTCGGCGCGCGCCAGAAGCGCGTCTTCGTCGGAGAGGACTTCGGAGATTAGGCCGGCTGCCAAGGCTTCCTCGACGCCCATCAGTCTTGCGGTGAAAATCATCTCGCGGACCCGGCCCGCGCCCAACAGCTCGCTGAGACGCGCAAGATTACCGGCGTTCAGGCAGTTTCCAAGCGTGCGGGCGATGGGGAAGCCGAATTTGAGCTGGGCGCTGGCGATGCGGATGTCGCAGGCGACGGCAATGGAAGCTCCGCCGCCTGTGCAAGCGCCGTGCACGGCGGCAATGGTGGGCACGGGACACGTCTCGACCGCTGTCAGGACACGCGTGATTTCGTCTTCATAGTCAAGCGCATCCTGCGGCGTCTTGAAGGCACGGAATTGGGTCATGTCGGTGCCGGCGGCGAACGCCTTGCCGCCTGCGCCCGCAATGACGATGGCTCGAACCGACCCGTCCGTTGGCACCTTGGCACACACGTCAGCCAGCTGTTGGTACATGGCGAACGTTAGCGCGTTGCGTGCCTCTGGCCGGTTGAACGTGATCCAGAGCGTGCTGGCTCGCAGTTCAGACAGGAGTTCGCTGGTCATCTGTAGAAATACTCGACGAGGAACATGGGAACGGCCGGGACGTAGGTGCACACCATCAAGACGGTGAGCAACACGAGCACGAACCAGATATTGACCTTGGACACATCCCAAATGTTGGCCCGCGCCACCGCGCAGGCTGTGATCAGCACCGAGGCCACCGGCGGCGTCTGCTGGCCGATGGCAAGGTTAAGCGTCACCACAAGGCCGAAGTGGACCGGATCAATCCCCGCCGCGGCAATCAGCGGCATCACGATCGGCACCACCAGAATGATCGCTGCGGCCGAGTGAAGAAAAAACCCCACGATCAGGAAGAAAAAGTTGAGGATCAGCAGAATCACCCACTGCTGGCTTGTGAGGTTGAGGATGCCACTGGCAATCTCCTGGGGCACCTGCGCCCGGGTCAGGAAACCGCCCATCAAGACCGATGCGGCGACGAGCAACATCACCACTGCCGTCTGGATGCCACCGTCGAGCATCGCGCGGCGGAGGTGGCGCAAGTTGAGATTGCGGTACCAGCCGGACACCACGAGCGCGGCCACAACGGCAAGCCCAGCCGCTTCCGTGGCGGTGACGAAGCCGCCGAAGATGCCGCCAAGAATGATGATCGGCAGCGCGAAGGCCGGCAGCGCATCGACGAATGTCTCGCGCAGACGTTTCAAGTTGAACGCTTCTTCGGTGGGCAGATTGTAGCGCCGCGCAAAAAGGTAAGCGACGAACATCAGACCCGCGGCGCCCAAAAGTCCCGGGACGACGCCCGCCACAAAGAGTTGCTCCACCGATGTGTTGGACGAGGATGCATAAAGGATCATCGGGATCGATGGCGGGATGATGATCGCGAGCGAAGCCGAGGACGATGTCACCGCCGCTGAGAAGGGCGCCGAGTAGCCGCGCTTTTTCATCTGCGGGATGAGGATGGAGCCCATGGCCGCCACGTCGGCGACGGCCGAGCCCGAAATCTCGGCAAAGAACAGCGATACGCCGATGTTCACCATGGCGAGGCCACCGCGCACGAAGCCGATGACGGCAGAGACGAAGTTGATCAGTCTGTCGGTGATCCCGCCCGCATTCATGATCGCGCCGGCCAGAACGAACATCGGGATGGCGATGAGCGAAAACTTGGTCGAGCCCGAATACATGTCGAGGGCGATGGAGACCAGCGATGACACGCCCTCGGTGACCAAGAGCCCCAGGATCGCCGCCATCGCTAACGCGATCGCAATCGGCACGTTGATGCAGATGAGCGCGACCAGCGCGATGAAAATCAGAAGCATCAACATGGGTGGACCTCAGGGCCGGGGCGCGTTCTTGGCAAGCTCAGCATCGACCTCTTCTTCGATCTCTGCATGTTCGAGCGAAATGCCAGCGCGAGTCTTCTGCCAATAGTTCGGCAGGCTGAGCAGTTGGCAAAGAATAAAGAGAATGGCGCCGATCGGGATGACGGACTGTGTGAACTGGATCGGCACCCAGGTCAGCGACACCAGGTAGCTGCCCTCCAGCACCGCAAGCACCTGAAACCCGGTGTAGGCCATCAGAACGAAGAAGGTCAGGACGATGGCTTCGCCCAGGAGGACCGCCAACATGCGGAACTTCACCGGGATGGAGAGCAAGACGCTGTCAAAGCCGATATGCCGGCGCCTCAGCGCGGCAAGAGCGGAGCCGTAGTAGGTGATCCACGCCAGCATGATTGCCGCGACCTCGTCGTACCAAGAAAAGCTCTCCCCGGCGAGCCGTGCCAGAACGGCCACGATGACGACGATTGTGAGGACCACCATCAGGAGGACCGTAAAGGTCTCCAACAGGAAATCCACGATGGCCGCGAGGCGGTTGAGTGCGTTCATGCCACTTGTCCAGACAGGTCCGGCAGTCAAAGCCGGCCGGAGCACGGCGGGCGCGAGAGCCGCGCCCTTTCAGAGACGGGCGTGGCGTCCACCGGCGGGACCGGCAGCGCCGCGCCCGGACTTCTGGATCAGCTCGAAGAGCCGAGGCCGAGCACAACCTCGATCATCTCACCACCGCCGTCGACCTCGGTCGCGAAGGCGTCGTAGATCGGCTTGGAGGCTTCGATGAACGCGTCCTTGTCGGCTTCGTTCACCTCTACACCCGCGTCCTTGATCACCTGCAAGAGCTCGGTCTCAAGCTCGGCGGCCTTTTCGTAGGTGAAGTCTTGCGTGTTGTTCGCGCAGTCCGTCAGCACGGCCTTGATGTCATCGGGCCACCCGTCCCACTGACGCTTCGACGTCATGATGTAGGCGGGCGTATAAACGTGGCCGGTGACGGAGAGGTACTTCTGCACCTCCTGGAACTTGGCCGATGCGATCTGGGCGTAAGGGTTTTCCTGCCCGTCGATCACACCGGTCTGGAGCGCGGTGAAAACGTCCGAGAAGGACATCGGCGTCGGGTTGGCGCCGTATTGCTGGAACATTTTTACACGCCACGCGCCATTAGGCGTACGCAGCTTCACGCCTTCCAAGTCCGCCGGCACGTTGATCGGACGCACGTTGTTGGTGATGTTGCGAAAGCCGTTCTCGGCGAGACCCACGATGTGATAGCCGTTGTCGTTGGCGGCTTTTTGGAACGTGTCCATCATCTCGCCCTGGACACGGCGCATGTGGTCGCGATCCTTGATGATGTAGGGCATCTCAAAAATACCGAAGGTGTCATCCACCGACGACATCACCGACGACGGCAGCGCGAAATTGACCTGGTTGAGCTTCAGCTTCTGCAAAAGCTCTTGATCGCGGCCAAGCTGGGACGAGCCGAACGTCTCCACATTCACCGCGTCCGTGGCATCATTCACGCAGGCTGCGAAATGGTTGACCGACGCCTCAAACAGCGAGCCGGGGTTGCCCACGTGCCCGAAGCGAAGCGTGTCCTGTGCCGCTGCGGGCGTTGCAAGGGCTGTTCCCGCGGCCAAGACCGCCAGAAGTGCAAGTTTCTTCATGTGTTGTCCTTCCCAAGACTTTGTGAGGAATTGCGCACTGATTTCTGCCGTCAGTTGTCGCACGTTAAGTTGTTGCAACTGGCCCCATGCCAGGGCTTATGACTACTCCGCTGCTTCGCTGAACTGCGCGCTGATGGGGCCCAGAATTTCCATGGCCGCCTGCACGCCCCCTTTGTGGTGCGGCACGCCAGCATCCCTGAGCCCCATTTCCACCCCGGCGAGGGTGCCGCACAGCATGAGATCGTTGAAGTCGCCAAGATGACCGATGCGGAACACCCGGTCGGCCACCTTTGACAGCCCGTTGCCCAAAGACATGTCGTAGTTTTGCAGCGTGATGCTGCGGAAGCGGTCGGCCGAATGACCGTCGGGCATCAGCACCGCAGTCAAGACGCCCGAGCAGTGCTCAGGGTTGGCGCACAGGACCTCAAGTCCCCAGGCGCGAACCGCGGTACGGGTCGCTTCCCCGTGGCGCGCGTGACGTGCAAAGACGTTGTCCAGACCCTCTTCGCGCAGCATCGCGACCGCTTCGTTGAGGCCGTACAAAATGTTGGTCGCCGGCGTGTAGGGGAAGTAACCGTTTTCGTTCGGGCCGATCATCTCATCCCAGGCCCAGTAGGATTTTTGCAAGTCAGCAGTCCTCGACGCGTCCAGTGCCTTTGCGCTGATCGCGTTGAAGGACAGGCCCGGCGGCAGCATCAGACCCTTTTGTGAGCCCGATACGGTGACATCTACGCCCCAGTCATCGTGCTGGTAGGGCAGTGAGGCGAGGCCGGAGATCGTATCGACCATAAAGAGGGCAGGGTGCCCCGCAGCGTCGATGGCCTTGCGTATGTCGGCAATGGGCGACACGGCCCCTGTCGAGGTCTCGTTGTGGACCACGCAGACGGCCTTGATGTCGTGGGCACTGTCTGCACGAAGCCGCGCCTCGATAGCGTCCGGGTCAGCCCCGCCCCGCCAGTCGCCTTCGATGAAGACCGGTTTGAGGCCAAGCCGCGTCGCCAGCTTCTTCCATAGCGTCGCGAAATGGCCGGTCTCGTACATCAAAACCGTGTCGCCGGGGGAGAGCGTGTTGACCAGCGCCGCCTCCCACGCGCCTGTGCCGGACGAGGGGTAGATCACCACGTGGCTCTCGGTGCCGAAAACCCACTTCATTCCGTCGAGTGCGGCCTTGCCCACATCGCCAAAGGCAGGACCGCGGTGATCCATCACCGGATTGTCCATCGCGCGCAGGATGCGATCGGGCACGTTCGAAGGGCCCGGGATCTGCAGGAAATGGCGACCAGCTGGCATCGGCGTCCTCCACCATCTTGTCTCGCGCCTTCGCGCGTGCCGGTCTTAGCATCGCTCGACGCGTGTTGACAGTAATTGAATTATGAATTCATTATTCATGTCAATGCAAAAGTTCGGCGAAGGCCTGAAAAGGGAAAAGACATGCTGCGCGAAGGGCTTCGGACGCGTTTGGCAGCATCCTTCGACGGGGATCTTTTGTTCGACGATTTCTCCCGCGCTCGCTATGCAACGGATGCGTCGCACTACCAGATCCTACCGGCCGCCGTGGCGGCACCGCGCTCGCGCGAGGATGTGGCCCGCGCGCTTGATGCTGCGCGCGAGGACGGCGTGCCTGTCACCATGCGTGGCGGTGGGACTTCGCAATGCGGCCAGACCATCAATTCCGGCCTCATTCTGGACTGTTCTAAATACCTGAACGGGATTCTGGAGCTTGATGTGGAAGGCCGCCGGGCTTTGGTGGAGCCCGGCATCGTGCTCGACGAGCTGAACCGTCAGTTAAAGCCCCACGGATTGTGGTTTCCGGTCGATGTCTCGACCGCCTCGCGCGCCACCATCGGCGGCATGGCCGCAAATAACTCTTGTGGCGCGCGCTCGCTGCGCTACGGCACCACGCGCGACAACGTCATTGCGATCCAGGGATTTCTGGCGGACGGCAGTCCCTTCGACTTTGGGCCGGGCTCCGGCAACCAGGTACCCGAAGAAATGCTGAAGCGGCTGACCGACATCGGCACGCGCGAGGCCGAAGAGGTGGCGCGGGTCTATCCGAAGGTGCAGCGGCGGGTTGGTGGTTACAACCTCGACGCCCTCGTTCCCGGGCACACGCCCGTCAATCTCGCGCACCTCTTGGTGGGCTCTGAAGGCACGCTGGCGGTTTCCACTGCGATCGAGATCAAGCTGTCCCCGCTGCCGCCAAAGAACAAAGGGCAGGGGGTATGCCACTTCCCCACCTTCCGCGCGGCGATGGAAGCGGCGCAGCATTTGGTCAAGCTGAAGCCCACGCAGGTGGAGCTGGTGGACCGCACCATGCTGAACCTTGCGCGGGAGATCCCCATCTTCGTCCCGACGCTCGACGCCTTCTTGAAGGGTGACCCGGCGGCGCTGCTCTTCGTGGAGTTTGCCGACAGCCCGGATGAGAACGCCCGAAGCATCCGCAACCTGCACGACACCATGGCCGACCTCGGCTACGGCTTTGGCAAGGGTGGAGACAAAGAGGGCGGCGTCGTGGAGGTGTGGGACGCGGACCTCATCACGGACATCGGCGAACTGCGCAAGTCTGGCCTCAACATCATGATGTCCATGAAGGACGCGGGCAAACCGATCTCCTTCGTCGAGGACGCTGCGGTTCCGCTGGAACATCTTGCAGACTACACGGATCGACTGACCGACGTCTTCCACAAGCACGACACAGAAGGCACCTGGTACGCGCATGCCTCGGAAGGCTGCCTGCATGTGCGCCCGGTCTTGAACCTGCGTCTTGAAAAGGACGTGAAGGCGATGCGCGCCATCGCCGAAGAGGCGTTCTCATTCGTACAGGAATACAAAGGCTCGCATTCGGGCGAACACGGCGACGGGATCGTGCGCTCAGAGTTTCATGAAAAGATGTTCGGCAAGCGTCTGGTCGATGCCTTCGGCGAGGTGAAAGACACGTTCGATCCGCAAGGCCGGCTTAACCCCGGCAAGATCGTGAACCCGCCGAAAATGGATGACCGCACGCTTCTGCGCTATCCGGCGGATTACCGGTTCGACGACATCGAAACAGGGTTCGACTGGTCGGCCTGGTCCGGCGCTTCTGGCGGTTTCCAAGGCGCCATCGAGATGTGCAACAACAACGGTGCCTGTCGTAAACTGAAGGGCGGCGCCATGTGCCCGTCCTACCGGGTGACGCGGAACGAAAAGGACGTCACGCGCGGGCGCGCCAACACACTGAGATTGGCAATGTCGGGCAAGCTGGGCAAGGACGCCTTGCTGCGCCCGGAGATGGCCGAGACCATGAAGCTGTGCGTGGGTTGCAAGGCCTGCCAGCGCGAATGCCCCACCGGCGTCGATATGGCGAAGATGAAGACCGAGGTGCTTTACCAGCGCGGCCAAAAGCTTGGGTTCACTCTGAAAGACCGTCTCATCGCAGAGTTGCCGCGCTACGCGCGCCTCGCGGTGTCGCTGCGGGCATTGTTCGTTCTGCGTAACAAGGTTCCGTTGGTGGCAAAACTCGCCGAACGGGTGACCGGTATCTCCAGCCGCCGCTCCTTGCCTGTCATGCGGGGCGACTTTTTCCGCGAGGGCGAGATTGGCGGCCCGACAGGGGCGGACGATGGCAAAGGGGTCGTCCTCTTCACAGACACCTTCAACCGCTGGATGGACCCAGAAATTCCACGCTCCGCACTGCGCGTTCTCAAGAGTGCAGGCTACACCGTGCACGCCGCCAGCCCGTTGCGCGGTCGGCCGCTGTGCTGCGGGCGCACGTACCTCTCGGCCGGCATGATCGACAAGGCACGCGCAGAGGCGCGGCGCACGCTTGAGACGCTGCTCCCCCACATCAAGGCGGGACGACCCGTGGTGGGGTTGGAGCCCTCATGCCTGTTGACGATGCGGGATGAATTCAAGGCCCTGTTACCAGGCGCGGACAGCGAGGCGCTGGCCGCGAACGCACTGTTGTTCGAGGAGTTCGTCGCGCGCGAGACGAAGGCGGGACGCCTGTCCGTTCCAGCGCAGAAAGGCGTGTCGAGGGCCTACGTCCATGGCCATTGTCATCAAAAGGCGGCAGGCGTGATGGGCAACATGGCCGACGCGCTAGGCAGCGTGGCCGGGCTCAATGCCAACATGATCGAATCCTCGTGTTGTGGCATGGCGGGTGCGTTTGGTTACGACGCCGAAACCATCGATGTGTCGCTCGCCATGGGAGAGTTGTCGGTGCTTCCGGCCGTGCGTGCAGCCGATGATCATGACCTGATCGTTGCGAACGGAACATCATGCCGGCACCAGATCGCCGATGGGACCGGACGGAAGGCGCTTCATGTGGCGCAGGTCCTGGATGCTGCCATGCATAGCAACGGGGAAGTCCGGTGAGAACGATGCGGGGCGCGGTCAAACAAAACGGCGTTGCCTCCAGTGTGGGTCTGGTGAGGCCGGTGTTGGCGGTGCAGCTGGCGGACGCACTGCGTGAGATGATCTTAGAAGGCGAGCTTCCGGGCGGCGAGAAAGTCAAAGAAAAAGAACTTACACTAAGGTTCGGCGTCTCGCGCACACCGCTGCGCGAAGCAATGAAGGTCTTGGCAGCGGAGGGGCTCATCGAGCTCATTCCAAACCGCGGCGCCATCGTAACCCAGTGCTCAACCAAGGAACTGGCTGAGGTTTTTCCACTTCTGGCAGCGCTTGAGCGGCTTGCCGGTGAGTTGGCGGCGGAACGCGCTACGGATGAAGACATCGCACATGTGATCTCATTGACGGCAGACCTGAAAGAGACTGTCGAAGAGAACAATCGACCCAGCTACTTCAAGGTCAACCAAGCGATCCATAACGCGATACTGTCAGCATCCGGCAATGAAGCGCTCATCCGAAACCATGCCGCCATCGCCACGCGGGTTCACCGCGCCCGTTATCAGGCCAACCTCGCCAGGACGCGATGGGAGGCCGCTCTGGGGGAGCACGAACGCATCGCCCTGGCACTCAAGGATAGAGACGGGGCGCGGCTCGGAACGCTCCTGAACGACCATATGATGGCAAAGCTTGCATCCATCTTGTCCGTACTGGAAGAAGAAGAGCGCTAGAGCCGCTCCTATCTGACTGTACACAGTCAGATAGGAGAAAACGGCTCGCATCTGTTATCGACGAGCAATCGTCTCCAGGAAGACTGTGTACCGTCATCTTGGAATTGCTCTCGTCTGACAGGATGGTCCACATGCTCTGCCTGTGGCGAAAGTTGCCGTCCCAGCCACATTCAGGCGGACCGCGAGCCCCGGTTCGGGATGCGCCAAAACTGGGCATTACGCGCGCATACGGGCCCGTTTGCCGAACACGGAAAAGCTGACCTTCTCGGGAGGACTGAGGTCTCTTTGTTCGCGGGGGCACATCGTCGGGTTGATCAACACAGCAATCCCCTGACCTCCGCCAGGTTGGGCGGCTGCGTCGATGCAAAGGCTCGCATTGACGAAGCCTCGCGGCCAACGTTGCCGTCATTTTAGGGGCCAACTCCAGAACAGCGCATCGACTGCCATGGAGATTGCCAGCCCAAGTCGTTGCTCTTGGCTGTGCCGTGGCCGGTTCCAACCAAGGACGCTCCTTGGACCGAATGGACCGAAGCCGCCTCATCACGATGCGCCAGCGACATTTGAACCGGCTCGCGATGGGCAAGGCCATGGTTGACGAGGCTGTGACAGACATCGTGGTGGTCAGACAGCTACGACGCGGTTCCTGCTGCCGTGGCCGCAGCGCGGGAGTCCGACCGGTTGTAGGCGCGGGTCATCCTCGATGGCTTGTTACCACGGCAAAGTATATCTATTTTCAGATGCTAAGGCTTCGTAGAGACAATGATGATGCGCGCCCGCAGCGATGATCCGCCGGGCTCTGTTCTGCCTGCCCCCGCTGCTGCCCTCGGCATTTGCGATGGGGAACTTGCCCGCTGGTACGATGCGCGCAGCCCGCCGATGCTCGTTGCGACCTATTCTGGGGCCGCTCCAAGCAAAGGCGGCCCTCCACGCACTCGGCATCCCGGCCGACACGCCGAATCCACCGGGCGGCGTCATCGAGAAGGATGCGATCAGCCAGCCTACCGGTATGCAGTTCGCAACGCCCTCGGCGCTGAGCCTTTGTTCGACGCTCGCCCAAGGACGGACCCTGCCGGTGGAGGATCAGATCAACTCCACCCGCCACCACATGTGCGAGACGAACCGGCTCGGCATAACCTCCGTCATCGACGCCGGCGGCGGGCAGAACTTTCCCGACGGCTACGAAGTCATCCAGAGGCTGCACGACGAGAACCAGCTCACCGTGGGCATCGGGTACAATCTGTTCGCTCAGACGCCGGGGGAGGAGCTCAGCGACTACGAGCGATGGGTCGCGATGACGGCGCCGGGCGCAGGCTCAGACATGCTCCGTCTGAACGGAGCACGGGAGCACCTCACCTGGTCGGCGGCCGCGTGGTCTACGGCGAAGGCGATTTCTCCGACCTTGCATCGCCTCTACCACCAGCCTCGCCGTTCTGGAGCCCAGTTCTCGACCTGCCGAGCCCGGGCCAGCGTCTGGCCGGTGTCGGTGCCGCGGTCCCAGCCGGGCAGTTCGTCCTGGCATGTCATGACGGCTGCGGTAATGGCTGCGACCTCCACGGGCACGATCACGGCATCTCGTGGAACAATCCGAACCCGGTCAAGGACCTGACATCTTTCTGGGGGCGCGCTGGGCTGCTCCTTCTTCGCTGCCTGAAGCGGGGAGCGCCACCGTGATCCCTATGATCGTGCCGATAGCTTTGCAGCGCAAACTGGCCCCGGTCGCCCCGGGCTAGGCGCAGGGCACGCCGGTCGTCCGGATCGATGGCGCAGTCGAACCATTACACAAGGTCGTCGCCGCGAACCAAATGGATGAGATCGTCGAAGAGGTCCGGTTCTTCGGCGGAGAGATGGTCGCCGAGGGTGAGACAATCGTCGCAATCGACGCGAGGAGCTACGAATCTGCGGTCGCGCGCTGGGCCCACCTTGCAGCGAGCCTTGCCGAAGCCGCTTGGCGGGCCGCGTCCGCCTTGGCCGCCGAGCTCGACCGCGATAGCGCCTTTATCGAAACTCCTTTCGGCGGACAGAGCAGCCGACCATTAGTTGCGCCGGGTGCCTGCGCTATGCCATGAACGGCGCGCCGCTCTCGGCGACACTCGTGCGCGGTGGTGCGTTCTTTGCGTTTGCCAGCGCCTACTGGGCAATGCTTCCGCTGATCGCGCGGCAGGTGCTCGACGGCGGACCCACGCTCTACGGCATTCTGCTCGCCTCAGTCGGCTGGTGCAGTCGGCGTCGCGCTGAAACTGCCGCGTTTTCGCAAGGCGCTGGGCGCCGACCGGACCGTGGCGGCCGGGACCATTGGGACCGCTATTGTCCTCGCGGCCTTTGCAGTTGTCCCGAACCCGGTCATAGCAGCGCTCGCGTCCGCGCTTGCTGGTGTGAGCTGGATCGCGGTGCTCTCTTCGCTAGACGTCTCGGCCCAGACGGCACTACCGGACTGGGTGCGGGCGCGAGGCCCTTCCATCTTCCTCACCGTCGTCTTCGACGCAATGTCGGGAAGCAGCCTAGTCTGGGACCAGGGCGCGAGCGTCGCGGGCATCCCCGCTGCGCTTCTGGTCGCCACTGCCGGAGCATTGCTGCAGAATCCGCTGACCTGGCGTGCGAAGCTCGGCCAAGGGGAAAACCTTGAGCTCGCGCCGTCGGGGCATTAGCCCGAGCCCATCGTCAACGTTCACGATGCCAACGACCGGGGTCCAGTGACGATCCAGGTCGCCTACCAGGTCGCGTCCGCCAACGAGGGCGCATTCCGCACGGCGATGGAAGTCCTCTGCCGTGCCCGTCGGCGAGACGGAGCCTACGGGTGGAGGTTGATGCAAGACGCGCAGACACCGGAGCGTTTCGTCGAGATGTAGTTTGAAGCGTCGTGGACTGAACACCTGCGCCACCATGAGCGGTCTCCGGCGAAGACAAGGATATCCAAGATGCGGTCATTGCCCTGCATCAAGGGGACGTGTCGCCGAAGATCAATCACCTCCTCCACCTCACCAGACAGAAAGGGGACGCGATGTGAACACGATCCTCGGCCTCGCGCGCGTGCTTGCCATCGCCCGTCGCCTCGCTGGTATTCCATGTCCCACGCTCTGGTTCTCATTGGCGCGCTTCTCGTCCTCGCGATGGCGCCTGCGTTCTCGCGCAGGACAAGCCTGACCATCAAGGGAAGGTCGATGGGGCGGCCGGTGGTCCTGTCGCAGTGGATATCGCAATGCGCGAAGGTGACGTTTACTTAATCGGTTTTACTAGAGCATCCTGCGTCCATACGGACGCAGATAAGATGCCCTATTCCTTTGAAATAGAGCAGTTTTCTTGCGATCGTATGTTTCCATCTGATCGCAAACCGCTCTAGGGTCGCGCGGCGCGAAGGTGACCGCTGCGCGGTCGCTCTCGTCGAGAAATCCCACGTTTTCGAATAGGCCTCGATCTTCGAAGCTATATTCGGGACGTCGATCACCAAAGATGTCTGAGGTATGTTGTCCCGTGACTACGCCGCGGGGCGACCGCGTCAGCGTCAGCCCACCCGTTGGTGATCGCCGCGATGTCTCTCTCTTGCTTTGGCCACTATCTTGCTCCTTCTCGTGGTCACGGGTCGTCGAGCATCTGGCACCGATCCGACCGAGCGCACGATCCGTCGAACCCGCTCGGCGAGGACGCCATCTGTCAGGGCACGAGAGCGAGCCAAGCGATGCCGTTCTGGATGTCGAACGGTTTGGACAGATGCTCGTGCATGATAAGTCACTCGCCCTCGCTTGGCCCAATCAAAGCGCTCAAGCGGTTCGGGATCTAGGGCTCGACCCTAGGACCCGCTGATTAAGGGTAAGGTTCCAACGTGCAGGCTTCGGGATTCTGGGGTGTTTTGCTAGAGCGATCTGCGGGTAGATAGAAACATCAGATCGCAAGAAAACCGCACTATTTCAGACGAGTAGAGCACCTTACCTGCGTCCGTATGGACGCAGGACGCTCTAGCGCTGCCGTCGACGTTTCCCTTTTTGTCACCCTGAAGCGCTTCCAGACCAGTCCCGTAGATGCAAACCTTTCCGCCGCGCCGCGGACGTGTCAGGGCAACTACGCATTCCGCGATTTTCGGTTGCAAAACCCGATCATACACATACGGTGCACTTAACCACGTTCACGCTACCGCTATCGTTCGACGCTCAACTGACGCAAGCCGATCGCTGGGCAACCACTTGCCATCCAACGCGCTGCGGCCACGCGGCCGCGGCTGACAGTGGCGATCGCCTTGTCAGCGAACTCGTGACCTGCCTTGCGAGGACTCTGCAGCAGGGACAATAGGCTTCGCGGTTTTGTCACCACATGGCAGGCTAAGACTCGCAACTGAGCTGGGAAGCCCTCATAGCAGACATCCCTCCCACCAAGGAGCAACAGCACCTTTGTCCGTGTTCCGAGCCGTCCCTGCTCTAGGCAGCGTGGACGGATTGATCGAATTTTAGGGATTTGGCTGGAAGCAGTGACGTCGATTCGGAGGGGCGACGATGCTGACACGCATGAGCGAAGCGGATTGGGACGTGCTGGTGACGGCGTTTCGGGCCGCACGGTCCAGACGCGGCGACAAAGGACGCGACGACCGCAATTTCCTTGAAGCAGTGCTCTATTTCACGGTGAATAACATCTCTTGGCGGGCCTTGCCGGCCGAATTCGGCCCGTGGAATACCGTGTGGACACGCTTTTCACGCTTTAGCAAGGCCGGCGTGTTCGAGGCCATGTTCGATCATCTCGCCGCGACCAGCGGACGGGCTCATCTGGTCCAAATGCTGGACAGCATCATCGCGCGGGCCCACGTGTCGGCCGCCGGCGCCAAAGGGGGCAAGACGGCGAGGCGCTCGGCCGCTCCCGTGGCGGCTTCTCCACCAAGATCCACCTGAAGACCGACCTTGACGGCTATCCCATCGCCTTCGATCTCACCGGCGGCGAGGCCAGCGATCCCCGCCACTTTCCGATCCTTCTGAGCATCGGGCCGGACATCGCGCCCCAGGCGGTAATCTTCGACAAAGGCGACGATCGCAAGGCCAACCGTCAGTTCGCCCGCGACCACGGTATCGCCCCCGTCATCCCGCAAAAACGCACCGCGAAAACCCCTCAGAGCGACTTTCCCAAAGCGCTCTACCGCGCACGCGCCCGGATCGATCAAGCCGTCGGAAAGCTCAAGCGCTTCAAACGCATCGCCCTACGCTGTGAAAAAACCGCGCAAAACTATCGCGCATTAACAGCATTCGCCCTCCTCATCATCCTCGCGAAATCTGTCCACACTGAACTGTACCGGAAATCCCGGAGGCCGATTTGTCTTAGCTACGCGGCCACCCGATGCATTTCCAGAGCTGCGTAGTAGTTGGCTTCCGCCTCGGCAGGCGGGATGCTCCCGATGGGCTCGAGAATGCGACGGTTGTTGAACCAGTCGACCCATTCGAGGGTGGCGTACTCAATGGCCTCGAAGCTGCGCCATGGTCCGCGCCGGTGGACGACCTCCGCTTTGAAGAGGCCGTTGATCGTCTCCGCCAGTGCGTTGTCGTAGCTGTCGCCGACGCTGCCGACTGAAGGCTCGATGCCTGCCTCGGCCAAGCGCTCAGTGTAGCGAATCGCAAGATATTGCGACCCCCTGTCGGAATGATGCACCAGGCCTTTTCCTTTTGCCGGCCGACGCTGGTGAACGGCCTGCTCCAGGGCATCGAGGACGAAGCCGGCATGGGCGGTCCGACTGGCCCGCCAGCCGACGATGCGGCGGGCGTATGCGTCGATGACGAACGCGACATAGACGAAGCCCTGCCACGTCGCGACGTAGGTGAAGTCGCTCACCCAAAGCATGTTCGGAGCGGGCACCCGGAACTGGCGGTTGACCCGGTCGAGCGGGCATGGCGCGGCCTTGTTGGGAATCGTCGTTCGAACCCGTTTACCCCGGACAATGCCTTCGATCCCCATCTCCTTCATCAGCCTGGCGACGGTGCAGCGCGCGACTTGGAAGCCTTCTCGACGCATCTGCCGCCAGACTTTGCGCACCCCGTAGACTTGGAAGTTGGCGTCGAACACGCGCCTGATCTTAGGCCGCAGTTCGGCATCGCGGCGCGCCCGCGGTGAGCGGCGCGTCGGATCGGCCCGCTTCATCACATGATCGTGGTAGGTGGACGGGGCGATCGGCAGCACCTTGCAGATCGGCTCGACCCCGTGCTCGGCCCGGTGATCGTCGATGAAGGCGATCATGTCTTCGACCGGCGGTCGAGCTCCGCCTGGGCGAAATACGCCGATGCTTTGCGCAGGATCTCGTTCGCCTGGCGCAACTCGCGGTTCTCCCGCTCCAGCGCCTTCATCTTCTCGGCCATCTCGTTCGGCACACCGGGCCGCCTGCCGCTGTTGATCTCGGCCTTCTTGACCCACTCGTTCAGCGTCTGCGCCGCGCAGCCGACCTTCGAGGAGATCGACAAGATCGCCGCCCAGCGGGACACGTGCTGGTGCTCATTGTCCAAAACCAGCCGCACCGCGCGCTCGCGCACCTCAGGCGAATATTTGTTCGTCGTCTTGCTCATAAGGCTCCATCCTACTCAGGAGTTGGAGCCTCCGGCAGACCCGGTGCGGTTCAATATTCAGCAATATTTCGATTGGAGCTGGTGATAACTCAGAAGTATCTCATGTAAATGGATTTTTGGACTCTGACATCAAAATCGGAAGAGGGGAGAACACGATTGTTGGACTGGTGAAAATCTCTGCCGGCGCGGATAGCGTGGTCGATCAAGTGAGTGGTATACGATCATCGCTAACAACAACAATTGGCAATGAGCTCATTGTGGGACGGGTCGCGATTAGTGCGCGCGATGAGAGTATAACCTCAACGTCGGCTGGAATTCGACTGGATGCTCCAGACGGCGGGGAGGATTTCATCATTGATACAGGGCCCGGGAATGATCGCGTGGTCGGATTTGTGAGGTATGAAGATATTGATCCAGACCTCGCCTTCGGTTCCGGTATCGTCGGTGGTCAGGTCTTCACTGGCAGAGGCAATGATCAGGTCGTGGGCATAGGTGCGGATGTAGATATTTTCGGTGTTTCAAACAGCTCTCAGTCTATCGGGCTCGAAGGTGTTGAGGTGAATACAGGAGCGGGTCACGATTTGGTCAAGTCAACAGGTGGAAAGTTCGGCATCTCCGAGACAATTATCGCCGGTGGTGCAGGAAACGATACGTTTAATCTGCAAAACGGCATAGGTGATTTGAACGGCGGACGTGATGTCGACACACTCATGCTACAAGGTCGATTTCGCGACTATACGTTCATCAGGGAAAGTCCAGATTCGGGCAGGATCACCAGTGATGACGGGACCGACATCCTTGTGACAAATGTTGAATTTTTTGACTTTGAAAGAGGGAGGTCCTTTACGGAGGGCGATCTATTCGGGTAGTGATCGTGAGCGCTTTTCTGCGAACGCACTTTGGCTGGTACTTGAGCGACGGTGTGGATTGGTAGAACGACCGTTGCATGCGGCCTGTCGCGTCGAACCGGCCCGGGGAGTCTCATCGGTCCACCGACAACGCTGGTGGCACGTCCCAGTATTGGCATGGATCGTTAAGCGAACGTCGCGGGTGCCGCGCACCTGGCACCATAGGGGAAGGCCGCTAATGTTCGAGCGGTCTCGGCCGAGCCTCGCGCCGAAAGCCTCCAGGTCAACTTCAGACGATCGAGTGCAACCCGGACAATGGCTGTGGTCGAGCAGGTCGCCAATGGTGGAGATCGCGAGGGCGCCTGAACGGTGGTAGATTATGGCGGCAACCCGGCTGTTGAAGGTGATCGACGGCAATTTCGGTCAAACGCATGGATCGGCAAAAGTTTCGACCAGTCCGCTTTGGGATCATTGTCAGCTTGCGTGCCTACCCATTGGCTGTGTCCGCTCAGCGGAAAAGCGATCCTTCAAGCAAAGCGCTTTCCTGACAAGCTCGTACTCGTAAGTCGTCACTTCGAGCCGATGTCCGTAAGGATCCACAAAATAGACGGACCAGGACACGTCATGGTCAAGTATGCTTTGGCGACTCACTGCTGCACCAGATCGATCTCTGAGTCCAAGTTGATAAATATGGTCCCGTCAGCGCCTATGGGACATGTGAGGTGATATCGCAACGGAGGGTTTCTGGCTCATCGTCACCGCCAAGGAGCGGAGATGAGACACAAACCCGAACCACAGGCACGATCGGCGACGCTGGTCGTGAAATATATTCGCCGACGGACACGCAAGCACCATTCATCGCAGGAGAAGATCCGCATCGTCCTGGAGGGGCTGCGCGGCGCGGACAGCATCGCTGAGCTTTGCCGACGAGAAGGTATCGCAACGAGCCTCGACTACATTTGGTCCAAGGAGTTCCTTGAAGCGGGCAAGAAGCGCCTGGCCGGCGACACAGCGCGGCAGGCGACGAGCCCCGTGAAGGAGTTGCGCGCCGCGGTCGCGCTCAAGGAGGTCCTTGCCGAAGCCACACTTGAGAACCGGCTGCTGAAAAAACGTATGGCCCGCCCCGTCTGCAAGAGTTTTGATGGTCCTGATAACGATCTGCAAAAACGTATCCGGCATGTCGACCGAGTGGCCGCCGCCAAGATGGAGATCCGCGCGTACCGCTCCTCATAAGCATGTCGACTTCGATGGAGCCGCATTTTTCGACCAGGATTGCGGAACGCCGGTCGACCGTCAGGCCATCTCAATTCCCTCCCGCAGAATGGACTTGGATCACACGGCGTCTGTTGCCAGGCTCCCGGATCCGATCTTCAAGTGTTACTCTGCCTCGTCTGTTCAAAGCTCGTGCCTCTTCGCAAGATTGCCCAGGCGATCCGAGCGAGCTTGGCCGCCAGCGCCACGACGGCAACGTTGTGGTGCGAGCGCGCGAGAAGGCCGCATCGCAGAAGCTGGAGATCATCCGCCTCGTCGAGGGCTCGCACCTGCCGATCAAGCGCACGCTCGAAAAACTCGGCATCCCGAGACGCACGTTCCACCGGTGGTACGATCGCATCTGAGCGTTCGGCGAGGCCGGGCTGGAAGATCGAAAGCCGCAACCGGGCCGCGTCTGGAACCGGAATCCCGGACGACATCCGACAGGCCGTCGTGGACCTTGCCCTGGACGAGCCGGAGCTCTCTCCGCGGGAACTGGCCGTGCGGTTCACCGACACGAGAAGGCATTTTGTGTCAGAGGCTTGTTGTGTGCCGCATCCTCAAAGCCCACGACCTCATCACCAGCCCGGCGTTCGTGGTGATCAAGGCCGCCGACCAGTTCCACGACAAGACGTCTCGGCAGGGCCAGCTCTGCCCGCCAGGCTATCGCCGGCGGAAAGACCGACCCTCCGCTAACATTGCGACTGGACCGCCTCGTGGGGGCTCCTTACCTCCATGATTCCGATGCCGGCGGAAACGCCCTAGAACATGAGGCTGGCGGGGAAGTGCTCGCCGAACAGCGCGATGTCGTCGGCGTAGCACTCGCGCACGATCTCAACGAGTTCCGGATCATAGAGGGAGCGCGGGCGGGGGACTTCTCCCTTAGACCGCCGCACAAGGATCTCAAGCGGCAAAGTATCAGGCCCTAGTTCGTCGACCTTTCGAAGGCTGTCGATCCCGTGGCGGGACAGCTTTCGAGCGTCGACCACGTCGAAGCCGATTTTCCGCTTCAGCGTTTCACCCACATCGTCGAAATTGGCCATGTCGAAGACATCGTCATACGTCTCATAGACGAGGAGGTTTCGCTGGGGCCCCCAATGCGGGTCGAGCTTGCGAATTCGCTCATTGCGCATCAAGTTGATGAAGGTGCGGAAGGTATAACTCTCAGGCTCGATGGCGGCTCCAACGGCTGACTGCAGGATCCAGAAATGCCAGTGGCGTCCAACAATTTTGTCGAGGTAGCAGCTCACAAGCCGGCGGAACGGACATCGCAACACCACAAAGCTATAGGCCGCCCGCTGGAGCTCGCCGAGGGTCGCCGTAAATGTCTCATTGTTGCGGTGGATCCAGTCGATTTCATCGGTGGACGCGACACACCCATTGGCGAGCGCTAGTGACAGACGCAGCGTCGTGCAGCCGTTCTTCGGGATAAAACTGTAGATCGCGTTCGAGCTGTAAATCGAAAGAGCGTGCCTTGCCGCAAGCTGGTGGGCGTCGTTGTCCACCAGCGCCGCGTTGTTCGCGCGCGCAAAACGGAAGCGCCTTGTCATTGTTCTCTCACTTGTTGGGTCGGTCTTTCAACACAGGATGACGGATCCTGACCGACTGCGGACGGCGCTCGCGGACGCTGACGGGCGGTTCGCTGACAGTGGTAGTTCCATTGCCCGATCACCATAAGCGCCGGCAGCGTCCCAACTGCGATGAGGATAACCAGCAGGAGCGGTAGATTTGCAGCATGAAGGACGGCCTGAGCCTGGATGATCGCGGTGATTGCGCCGAGCATCTTGCCCATGTGGATCATCCACCACTTTTTCTCGCTCACCATCGGCGGGCGAAGAAGCAGGGAAAGATCGTTGATCTGGAACACAAGGCCTGTCACGCCGATGCTCGCCAGCAGAATCGCTGCCGGACTGCCATGAAGCACGTGCTGCAGAGCCACGATGACGAACACACCATAAATGGGGATCGTCACGAACGTGACCGTCCAGTCGAACCAGTTGCTGAAAAGCCGGCCTCCCCGCGAGCGACGAACACGCGTCCAAAGCCGAAGACCTGTGATCGTCATGTTGGCGGGCATCAGTGAGCCCACAACGAACGACAGGTCGAGGAACAGCTCGTCTTGGAAGATGTCGTGTGCTGTGCCCGGACGACTGATCATCTGGGTGAGGGCGGCCCGAAACTCTGCATCGAGGAACATCAGGGCGCCCGAGGCCACCAGAAGCAACACTGCAGCCGCGCTGATCCCGCCGAAGATGCGGTGGATATGCCTGTTGACGAACACAACCGCAAGGACGCCAAAGGCCGGCGCAGCCATCGCTGCCAAAATGTGCACGGGCAGGTCGATCGCTTGAAACGTAGTCATGATGTTGCTGGCGCGTGTGTTGGGCAGCTCTGAGGAACAATCGACGATTGGACCTTAACCAAGTTCTTCAGCCGTGCCTATGGGGCGGTTCGGGTCAGTGTCCGTTGCGTCGGGAGCCTCACGCAGTCAAGTTCCGCATCGCGTCCAGCGGCCCGTGAAGGACAATGGGCCGCATCGTCACGTTCACACAGAGCTGCCATCGCAGATGCCCCGACAAACCCCTCAACCAATCCCTACACGCACAGCAAGCCAAAACAAAGCTTCGCCGGCGATGCCTTGGCTAGCGCTTATTGCGCTTCTCCTCGGACCATTTGCATTCAGCACGGGTGCATTCGTGTTTGGCGGATTGCTGGAGCCGATGGCAGCGGACCTTGGCGTGTCCGTGAACACAGTCGCACAGTTGCAGACCGCGTTCGCCATCTCTTGTGCCGTGGGCGGGCCCACTCTGGCGCTAGTGTTGCGCCGCGTCGATCGGCGGCGAACCTTAATTTCCGTGGCCCTGGTCCTTGCATTGATCCACATGGCCTCGGCGCTGGTGCCCTCATTCGGCGGCCTCTTGTTTCTGCGCATTCTTGGCGGGTTCATCGGGGCTCTCACAGTGCCTCTTGCTTCAACCCTTGCGGTGGCGCTGGTTCCGCCGGAGCAGCGCGGTCGCGCACTGGCGATGGTCTTTGGCGGGACGGCACTCGCTTTGCTCGTAGGGATTCCGACCGGGAGCATGGTGGGCGGGCTCCTTGGTTGGCAGGCGTCCCTTTGGTACACTGCGCTTCTCAGCGCGGTCGTGGCCGGCCTGATCGCATTTCTAGTGCCACCACCCACCGGAGCGGTGACGGAACGACCGCCCAGAAGCGCCGCTGCGTCGGTGATCCGCTGGCCGTTGACCGGACTATATGCCGTAACGTTTTTGGCCTTCTCGGCCACATTCGCACCGATCGGTCTGATCGGCCCGATCATCACGGCGATGACCGGCCTCACCGGCGGTTCTGTGGGCTCCATGCAGATCTTGGTCGGTATCGGAAGCTTGTTGGGGCTGGTGATCGGTGCGCGGCTCGCTGATGGCCCAGGCATCCGGGTGCTGCTGCCGCTGTTTGCGATCATAGCGGCCACGAGAGGTGTTTACGTGACGGGCCTTGCATTAGGGGCGACCGGCCCGCTCGGCCTGACACTCTTTGCTTTGGCGACGGTTCCAGGCGCGGCCGCGCTGTTCGCGTGTTTCCCTGTGATTGCGGCCAGCGTAGCGCGCATTGCCGGCCCGTCGGCGACCCTTGCGTTCGCGCTCAACGGGGCCACAGTATTTCTTGGTCAAGGCATCGGCATCGCGCTGGGGGGTCTCGGCTTCGCCGTTGCCGGCCTCCCCGGTGCGGCCGTGAGCGGCCTCATCCTGGGCCTTGCAGGGATGGCGCTCGCAGCGCGCGTCTCCACCACCGCAGACCGACCCAGCTGAACTGAACCGGCGAGGTGCGCGCTTCCGCGACTTCGCACATGGACACCTGCCCGTTCAGTGGCCCCTCGCCCAGACGCTGCGCACTCAAAGCGGTCACCGTCCCGGTCACACAAATAGTCGGCATTGAGCTTAGAGCCGACTTGCGCCTGCTTTCAGATTCTGCCGTATCCCAAAAAACGCATCGTGTCGCACGCGCGGCCGTCAAGACCATTTGAGATGGGTCCTTCCTGGAATCTTGCCACCGCAGGGTCGCGCCACCGCAGGGTTTTGATGTTCTTCTCCTCGCAACTATCCTCAGTTTGGTAAGGAAATTCGAGCCGGCGACGCTGGGCAATTCTGCACCAGCGCTGGTGCTCGGCACATGCCCCCAAGGCTGGGGCCATCTTTCGGGCGGCGGCAGATGCCCTGAGATTTCAGGGCATCTTCTCGGTCCAGGTGCATGGTCAAGTTTGGGTACACCTCCTTCGGCGGCCGACCAGCTCAGCGCGATCGTCCGTTATGAACGATCCCACTCACGCTGCTGCGGGTGTTTGGGGGAACGTGTCCGTGGGCCTAGCAACCCGGACGAAGATAGGCTGAACAAACCGTTGGCGCCGTCGATGCGCTTGGCGGCGCATCCACCCGACCGCTATGGCCGGGGGGCGACGTGCCTTGTCCAGGTTGGAAAGCCTTAAGAGCCGTCGGCCTGTCTCTTCGCAGGCTGCTAACCCCCGGCTGCCAGTGGTGACCACTGGCGTGGGCTTAGCAGGCCAAACCGAAGAGCCTACCAATGAACCAGCACCAAAACCCCACCAAGATCGCCGTGGACAACGCCGTAGCAAAGCCGGGGTGAGAAAAAGAGGCTCTAAGTCTTTGATTTCATTGGTGGGCGCACTAGGGCTCGAACCTAGGACCCGCTGATTAAGAGTCCCATCAGACTGCGTAACAGTGCATACCACATCATCACATCCACTGTGGATAAAGCGGCGAGTTTTCATTGCGTTAGCTGGAGTGTTATGTAGTGTGATTCTATCAGGGTAACACGCTTTAACGCAGTGTTTGTGTTACCCCCATGGGCACTGGGGTAACATGTCGACGCGGTTGACGGATCGGAAAGTGCAAAGTCTCGCTGGTGCAGGTAGCCGGCGTGAAGTACCAGATGGGCTCGTGAGTGGGCTATATTTGGTGGTCCAACAAAGCGGAGTAAAGTCGTGGGCGCTCCGGTATCGGCACCGAGGGCGGCCGCGAAAGCTCACGTTAGGGCGCTATCCAGCCATATCGCTAGCCGCTGCTCGCTCTCTCGCTCGCGAAGCACTGGTGGCTGTTGATACGGGCCAAGATCCAGCTGGCGAAAAAGCAGTAGTACGAAGCGAAAAGAGAGCGCCAGACTTTGCGGCGGTAGTCGAAGAGTTTCACCGACGGCATTCGGACAAAAACCGTACAGGCGAGCAAACCCGACAGATGTTCGCGGCCGACGTGACGCCACGATGGCAGGACCGTAGCGTAGATGAAATCAGTCGTCGCGACGTTATCGCACTTGTCGATCACATCGTTGATCGCGGAGCGCCAGTTCGCGCCAACCGGATCTTCGCCAACGTCCGCCGCTTTTTCTCCTGGTGCCTGGAGCGAGACCTCATCGAGGTGTCACCCTGCGCGGGCGTACGTCCGCCGACCAAGGAACGGTCTCGAGACCGGGTGATTGATGATGATGAGCTGGCGGCGGTCTGGAGCGCCTGTGATGGCCTTTCGCCAACCATGGCAGGCTTCATCCGCCTTCTCATCCTGACTGGTCAGAGGCGCGGCGAGGTGGCCGGTATGGCCTGGTCGGAGTTGGACCTCGAACATGGCATGTGGACGCTGTCGGGAGACCGGGTGAAAAACGCCGTGCCTCACGAGGTACCGTTGGCGCAGCCTGCCATCGACGTTTTGGCGAGCATGCCGCGGATGGGGCCGTTGGTCTTCACGACCACTGGTCATTCACCAATCAGCGGCTTCTCCAAGCTCCAGACCCAACTCCGCGCCGTTACGCCCGATGGTGAGCCTTGGGTGCTCCACGACCTGCGCCGTACCGCAGCAAGCGGGATGGCAAGGCTTGGCCACCCTGTGCACGTGGTGGAGGCGGTGCTCAATCATCTGTCCGGCACCCGCTCCGGCGTCGCAGGCGTCTACAACCGGCATCGGTACACCGAGGAGAAGCGGGCTGCGCTAGAGGACTGGGCGACGCACGTTGTTCAAGTAAGGAGAATGCGGTGACTACTCACGCGGGACGCCTATACTCCGAGTCTGATTGGAAAGAAATTCGAAGTGCGATTGGTGATTACTCGAATGTGGATATTATCGAAATTCCGGGAGGTCAAGGATTATTCCTAACTCCCGAAGGAAATGACCTTAGTATATCGATTATTGGCGATGGAGCTTTTCAAAAATTTGACCTTTCTGATCTTGATGGTCTCGATTGGCATTCTCGTTCCGCCGATTTTTCAGATCTAAAGGAGTTCATCGAGTACATTTCTGTTTTTGGTGAGGGGGCTATGATGATGGAGAAATTCATGGATGAAGATTCAAGGATACTCAAATCTCAGAGGGATGAAGTCGTTAGTATGGCTAAAGAGCTGAAAAAGAAAATTATTTCTCAGAAAGAGTTTTGGAGAAATGCTCTTGGAGATAAGGTTGATTGGTCTAACCCTAAAGATGATTCATTTGGGAGTATGAGTAGGCTTATCAAGAGTTTAGATATTGTATCAAATACTGAAACACGAAGAGAGCCTTCCCTCCCCAACTTCCGAGGTAGACGTCCACTGACTAGCCGGACCGTATTCTGGAATCGACTGATCGAGTTTTGGCACCTCGCTCTCGGTAAGCCGCTCACCACAACGTACTCGGATGCTGATCCTACGAATCGAGGTCGCCTCTCGCAGTTTATTGTGGCTTGCTCAAGGTCCTATGTTAAACCTGTGCCCACCCATCAAGCCGCTGCAGCATTTGTTAAGCAGTACCGGCGCAAGCTCTTCGAGCAAGAGAAACGGCTGGGCTGATAAAAAGCTTTCCCGAGATTTCTCTTTTTCACCATTTGCAGAGGCGTAGCTTTGCGGTCCATTTAGGTGCCCGTTGTTAATCACACGGGTATTCAGGACGATGGATCAAACCGACAGGTTCCTTACCGGCCCCCAAGTCCGGGCGCGCTACAACATCTCCGAGATGACGTTGCACCGGTGGCTGAAGAACCCTGACCTTGGGTTTCCGCAACCGACATACATTAATCGCCGCCGGTACTTTGCCGAGACTCAGCTTGTTGACTGGGAGCGTCAGCGTGCGGGGAGGGCCGCCTGATGCCCACCCCCTCCACCAACGAGAGCATTGCAGAGGCCGTTGAGTGGCTTCTGACGCCGACGGCGAAGGCTCGGCCCATCCTGCCGCAGTTGCAGAAGCGCTTCGGGCTCAGTGTTCAGGAAGCCTGCGAGGCGATCGGCAGGGCGAGCATCGTAAGGCGGCAGTCATGAGTGTCGCCAGCGACGTTTGGGTGCCCCTGCACACTGCAGCTGTTGGGCCGGGCAACCTTCGCTTCTTCAAGGCGCAGTCCAATGTCCCGAAGATGCCGTGGCATTCCGTCGACGACCTCATGAAGTGCATGGTCTTGGGCCGGAAGCTTCGCCGACATCATCGCGCCCGGCTTCCACAGGACTATGGCTCTGAAGTGCGGACCATCGTCACCGACACGGGCAAGATTGTCATCGCCCCACATTACACGGCGCAGGGTTTCATTGAAGCCCTGGTTGCGTACGGGACAATCTCTCAGCGGATCGAGAGCGACTACGCCGCGGGCGGGACCGCGGCGCTGCGGAACCTCGGAGATGGCTTGTCCGACCTCGACAGAGTGCACCTTTCGGTCGCTGCCTTCCGGAACAGTGCCGGCATCCCCGGGTCACATCCACAATTTGATGAGGCAAGGGTTTTTCATCGTCCTAGGGCTCGGGGGTAGGTAGGCCACCCGAGCCCAACAACAAAATGCATCGCAACTGCCAAGAAGAGCCTGAATGCTGTTGGTGCTGTAGTCGTTAGGAGTGGCACATGAACGATGACATACGTATGCGTCGCGCCCCTTGGCTCCATAGTGTGAAGGATAAGGAGCGCGAGGCAGAGCGTGCGCGCAAGGCTAAGAAAACGCATGCCCAGTTCAAGGGTCTCCTGAAGGCCCTTCGGTTGCCCCGCGCGCAGCTGGCAGTGGCGCATGCCGTAGTAAACCATTGGTTGAAATACTATCGGTCAAAAGGGGGCGTCATTCATCCGGGTATTTCCAATCTAGCGAAGAAGGCGAGCTGTTGTGACCGCACAGTGCACACGACCTTGCGCTACCTTGAAGGCATTGGCGTGCTGGTCCGCGTCGATGAATCCGATGCCCGTAGTGGACGTGCGACCGCCTACAGTTTCGATGCGAATGCGCTTTGGTACGCCTCTCAGGCAGCCAACTACGGGGTTGGCCCGAAGCCCAAAAACGGGCGACCGAGGTCTGCAAATTTGCAGAGGTCTAAGGTCTGCAAAACTTCAGACGAAATTGCAGGGCGAAGCTTAGATAAGGGCGATGCGAGAGACCACACGAAAAAACCTCGACCAGAACTAACCCTTGGGACGGGTGTCAAACGGCCCCGCAAGCGGTCGGGTGCGGCACCGCCAGACGAGGTGGCCGAACAGCTGACACTCGACCTCGGCTCAGACCCAGCTGCCAACACTGACACCTCACCCGGAGGAGACCGAGATGCAGCTTGAGCTCAATCTGACGGAGCCGACCGCGCGGGTGGTCCCTTTTCCACTGGGGCGGAGCCAGGGGCTAGCGAGGCAGACGGCCCAACGATTGGTTGTCTTGCGTGGAGCCGCTGCGGATGCCCACTGGCGTCGTGTGACGGATCGGCTGTTTGGCCACTTTGTTGGTGCGGGTGTGTCAGAGCGCCGTGCCGAAGCCGAGCTGGAGAGTTTTGCCGGCCTCGTCCAATCGTTCATTGACCGTGATGATGCGGCGGAAGTTGGGTGATGGCGCTCTTCGTGACACGTCACATTGAAGGGACGCTCACTTGTCTCGGCAAAGCCAAGCGTCTCTTCAACCCCACACCAAAAAGAAAAGCCATCAGCGCGCCCTGCGGTGCCACTTGGACACGACCTCGCGATCTACGCGATGACCTTTGGGCTAGGTTGGGGCTTCGTCACCAGGTCCGAATACAGGCGAGAGGTGTTCGCATGGGCGAGGATGAAGGCAGGTGGCCTCAGCCTAAGGCGCCGGTGCCGCAAAAATCACATCGGGATCAACACCGCAAAACGGTGGTCTGACGCGGCTATTGAGCAGATTTCAGGCCAACTCACCAATGTTCCTGTGTTCTGTGTGCCAGAACGGGATTTCACTATGGTGACGCCGACCCCGGAAATCGGTATTGATTTTGGCACGCTGGGGACAGCCACGGACGGCAAGATCAAGTCCTGGCTGGCACCTGATGCGCGGCCGGAAATGCCGGACCTTCAGGACCCCGAACAGGCCCAGCAGACACAGCAGAACATCGAAGATCACAACAAGCGGATGCGCGAGCGTGCTCGCCGGCGGAAGCTTGAGTGTGAGGATGCCGTATAGCAGGCGTCAGGATGCAAACAAGTTGGGATAATTGCGAGATTCCATGGGAACAGCATGGGGAATTCTCGGATTCGAGCTTGATTCGTTCCTACCTCGCACGGCACACGCATTCCTAGAAGGGCCTCATTCCGAGGTCTAGGGGGAAGCGGCGAGGGCCAGGCTGGTAACTCGACCCCGCCGCTTCCGAAGACGATGCCGGGCGGCAAATCGAGAACGCCAAATGACAGATTGATAGAGACGTTGCGCGTTCGAAAACTTCAATGTCCATGATGGTTCCGTATTGCAGATTTGGTGTGAGCGGTGCTAGCAACGAACTCCTGCGTAAATTGTTAGTGGCTGTTCGTGCGGATCGATGAATGACTCTGCGCTGGAGTCACTAGCGCTCGTTTGCGCAGGTGGGCCTCCCAGGTTCGGCTCGACGAAAGCTGGGAGGCTTGGGTGTAGTGAGTGCTATGGAACCGTCAAACCAGCAATGGCAGGACGGCCGCCATGGCGCTGATAACAGCTGCGATACAAGACACAACCGTGATCAAGAGTATGGCAATCTTCATCACTTCACCTCCTTTCTGAGACTTAGATTTCGGCGTGGAGGGGGCCCAATCCCCTTCGCGTCGATTTCGTGCATGCAGTTTCCCCGACCGAGCGCATGGGGCGCGGTGCACTTTGTCTCTGCTAAGGGCCAGGTGGCTGCAACGGTTTAGTCTCTCGGGTGAGACAAGCGCGTCTCTCGCAGCGCTTTCGGATATGCCGTTCACTTAGCCGTTAATCGTGAAACAGACCCGTATGAACGCGCCATGCCCGTTTTGTGAAACTTTTGCGACGCCAATCCAGGATCGTCAGGCGGATCGGTACCAATGCGGTAGAAGCGCTCCGTCAGCTGGCAAATACGTTCCTCACACAGTCGAGAAATCGCTCATTTTACAAGTTCGTTACCCAGTTGGTTGAGCCGGCAGGGCTCATTTCAATTGAGCACCTTGGTCCAAACCCGAGATCCTGGCCGTGTTCGTCTGGGCATCTCTCGCGGCCCTCATGAGGTTGCTGATACGTATGTCCGTTGTGCAGATCCGTCTTCAGGGCGATGGCATCAACCGCATGGTCTATGCCGCTGAAGCCCTTGGAAAGCGCGGCAGGCGCGAGTTCTCTCGCGGCCTCCATGCTGGTGGCAAGAAGACCAACACAGAGGTCAAGAAGGCCCTGGTGTCCCAGACCGCCATCAAGCGGCGCCCCATCGACAACAGGGTCAAAGGGCGCGTCCAGGACATGCTCACCTACGTCATCACAGCAAGTGGCAAGGGTGTGCCGATCAAGGATGTCCGCAGCGTCAAGGGCGGCAGGGGAAGTGGTCGGGATCGCAAGAAGCTCCGCAAGCACATCGCTGGCCGCCAGCCAAGGGATGACATCGGGCGCTTCGCCAAGTGGTCCAAGGCAGACCGTTTGCGTGCCCAGGAGGAAGCCCGCGGCTTTGTGGGCAACAATGTCACCACTACGGTGTGGAAAGACGACCGGACATTCTTCCAGTCCTTCAGGTCAGGCAAGGACACGTTCGTCGCGATCCGCCGCAATGGCCGCTTCCAGAACCTCTACGGCCCCTCACCGGCCAAGGAAGCCGTCAAGGACGAGAGCAAGCAGGCATTCGACCTGGGCCTCCCTCTCGTCCAGAAGCGCATCCACAAGCGCATTGTGAAGATCACCAAGGGGGCTGTGTCCTAGGGCCAGCCCTACAGGAAGGGCGCCTCTAGGCGGTGGTAGAGGGCAGCGCAGGCCAGCCGCAGTATCTGCGCGCCGCCCTCTCTCCTAAACTTCGCCACCGTGTTGGGATGTACGCCCAGCGCTTCGGCGGCAGCCCGGTTGTTCAGGCCCATGGCATCCTGCCAAGAGCGGAAGGATGAAGCGTCCACGCACGACCTCCGGATCACAAGAACTGTGAGTTTCCCCGGGCTGGTACTCAGTTTTCTGTGTTCTCGCCACATCCAGAGGGCGTCAACGCACAGGATATGATGCGAAACGGGCACGGTGTGCGCAATCAATGCGGCTGGGGCGCGGGTCCTTCCTAGGCAGGGCCTGCCGCCGGGTCGCGCCACCCCAGGGTTTTGATGTTTTTCAAATCTCGAAAACTCCATTTCGTTTCGTTTTGAATGGTGTGAGGCCAAATGGCGAGAGCCCGAAATCGAAAGGGTGCTGAGGTGCTGTTCTGGCCCCTGGAGGACCTGAAACCGTACGATCGCAATGCCCGCACCCACAGTGATGAGCAGGTGGAGCAGATCGTTGCGTCGGTGCTGGAGTTCGGGTGGACCAATCCCGTGCTGGCCGATGGTGACGGCGGTATTGTTGCCGGCCACGGGCGCTGTATGGCGGCGCGTGTTCTCTATGATCGCGGCGAGGTCATCCGGTTTCCCGGTGTTGGTGGCGAGGTGCTTCCCGAAGGCACTGTGCCGGTCATTGACTGCACCGGTTGGTCGGAGGAGCAGCGGCGGGCCTATGTGCTGGCCGACAACCAGCTGGCGCTGAACGCCGACTGGGACATGGAGCTTCTCGGGAGCGAACTACGGGCGCTGAACAAGACGGGCGCCATCGACCTTTCGGTCATCGGCTTTGATGAGGATGAGTTGGCTGAGGCCCTACGGGTGAAGCGTGGGGACCTTGATCCCGACGCCGATGCCACCGAGCCTCCAGACGCGCCTGTGACGAAGCCGGCCGATCTGTGGATCTGTGGGGACCACCGCCTGCTGAGTGGTGACAGCACCAACGCCGACGACGTTGACCGCCTCCTCGATGGGGCGGCGCCGCAACCGGCGACGTCAGACCTCGTCGCCAAGGGCACCCCGTCCATAGCAAGCTCGATCCGCATGAGGCCTTCATTCTCGCTCTCCTCGAGGAGGCGAAGAACATCACGTTGAAGGAGATCGCAGAACGCCACAGAGCCGATAGCGACTTCCATGCCTGGCCTCCAACCAATTGGCAATTCCTCGACAGGCACGGCATCACGTTCAAAAACGTAGGGCCCGCCCTGTTTGCAAGGAGTTGGTTCTTGGCGCGGTTGGGTCGTGCACAAACGTATCCGGCATAGCGGCTCGTGGCCGTCGCCAAGATGGTGAGCTGTCGCCGGGCGACGTCGTGATCATGGACAACTTGCCAGCTCACAAGGTGAGCGGCGTTCGCAGCGCCATTGAGGACGTCGGCGCAACGCTCGTCTACCGTCCGCCCTACTCACCCAAGTTCAACCCCATCGAAAATGCATTCGCCAAGCTGAAGACACTCTCACGAAAGGCCGCGGTAAGAACCATCCCGGCGCTACGGGACGAAGTTGCCGATGCCCTCCACGCCTTCACGCCGGCTAAACACCGCAAGCTCATCCGAAGCACCGGCTATGACTGTGAGTAGATCGATTCTGTCCTAGGTGGCGACGATGAGCCGGAGACCTTCCGTTGCGAAATCACCTTAGATGTCCCGTGGCTACAAGCGGCGGCAGGCGGATCAAGGCTGGCATAGCGTGGTCGTTGCCCAAAACGGGACATTGCACGATAACCCGGAGCTGAGCGATCGCCACCTGGTTGACCGGTTCCGGGTGCGGCGTGTGGGGCCTAAGCCAGGCACGGGCGTGATCTTTTGCTGGCCGGTGCAAGGGTTTGGCAAGAACCGGCGAACCGAGCCACCGTGCCAAGTGACGCTGCCGTCATAATCGTTTCCGGCGGATTTCCTAACATCGAAAACCGCCATAGGATCGTCCGTCGGAACGGCTGTCGGCCGCTCCTCAGGCATTTTAAGTCTGGAGGCGTGCGTTGAACGAACGAAGTGAACCTGCCAGGTCATCAAAGACCGATGTTTCCGGGAGCGACACGGCGATCGCACATCAATCCGCTGCGTTGCCTGCGCGTGAGCGCGTATACGCTTTAGGAACGCTCGGCGAGACCTTGATCCAGCAAGGTTCCAAAAAATCGCAGCAAACCGCCTTCTCCTTTTTCACCTATCGGGACAACGAAACGCCCGATATCGCCGCTGTTACGTTTGCGGAACTCGCTCAAACCTCAAAAGCGGTCGCGGCGGCACTTCAGTCTCGTTGCCGCGAGGGAGATCGGGTCCTCATCCTGTGTGCTCCAGGGCTTGAATACATCCATGCGTTCTTTGGGTGCCAGCTCGCGGGGATGGTTGCCGTTCCAGCATACCCACCAGGAAACGCACGCAACATCGCTCGCCTTCAGGCGATCGTTGATGACGCCGACGCGGCCATTGTCATCACGACATCAAAGCTCGCCGAAAAAATGGCGTCGATGTCTCTCGGTGGTCGCAGTTTTCCGCCGCTTCTCTTCGTGGACACGATTGATCGCGATCGCGCCGCAGACTGGCGCAAGCCGGTTCAGTCGTCCGACGATCTTGCCTTCTTGCAGTACACCTCGGGCACAACCGGCACGCCCAAGGGCGTCATGGTGGACCACAAAACCCTTATGGCGAATGCTCTTGCGACGATCTCGTTGCGAGGCCTAGGCGAGGATGAGGTCGGCGTTTTCTGGTTGCCGCCCTACCACGACATGGGTCTGGTCGGTGCGTTGATCATACCCGTTGTTTTGGGTCGATGGTCGATCCTGATGACGCCCGCAGCGTTTCTTCAGCGCCCTGTTCGTTGGTTGGAGGCCATATCATCGTTTAAGGCGACCATAACCGCAGCGCCAAACTTTGCCTGGCAGCTGTGCTGCGGGATCGATGATTGCGCGCTCAGCAGTCTCGATCTGTCGTCGTTGCGTCATGCGCTTTCCGGGGCGGAAACCGTCCGGCCGCAGACTCTTGAGGCGTTCTCTGCGCATTTCGAACGCTGCGGTTTTGACAAGCGTTGTTTCGCGCCCGTTTACGGCATGGCGGAAACTGTTGCGCTTTCATCAGGGTGTCCGGCTCCCGCTTCGCCCAAGACACATGTCTTTGATCGTGCCGCGCTCGTCCGTGACGACCAAGTCGCGGCACCCAGCCTCGCTATCGCGCCTCTTACGAAAACGGGCCACTTCGAAGCAACTTCGTGCGGTCCTGCGCTCGCCGGACACGAGATGGCGATTGTCGATCCGACAAGCCGTGAACAACTGGCAGAGAACAGAGTTGGCGAGATCTGGCTCAAAGGCCCATCCGTTGCTGCTGGTTACTGGAACCGTGATGAAGAGACTGCGAAGATTTTCCACGCGCAGATCGCCCATCAACCGGACGCGGGCTCATGGCTTCGGACAGGTGATTTCGGAACGATCCACGAAGGCGAAATCTACATCTTGGGCCGCCTCAAGGACGCGATCATTGTCCGTGGCCGAAACCACTACGCCGAGGATCTTGAGGCGACGGCGCAGGCGGCCAACCGCGTTCTCGGGCACGATCGAACCGTCGCTTTTGGTGTCGCGGCAGAGGGTTCCGAAGCAGTTGTCATCGCCCACGAACTGACGCGAAGTTCGATGAAAGTGGCCGAGCCAGAGCAGCTTGCGATGAACATCCGCCGCGCAGTATTTGCAACGCATGGGATTGGTGTTGCGGAAGTCATGTTCTTGCGCCCAGCGCGACTGCCACGCACCACATCGGGGAAACTGCAACGCAGCGAGATCCGCGAGGCTTACGAGAACGGTGCACTTGATCCGATTGTGGTGGCCCGCGTGCGCGACATCGATCCAGCCGCTTTCGTTTCGCAGTCAGAAAATGTTGCGGATCAGATAATCTCGCGGCTCAGAGAACTGGCGGAAACAGAACTTCATTCACGGGCCATGGACGAGGCACGGGAGATCCCGGCAAGCGTCACAAAGGCACTGGCGACCGCGGGTTTGTTCGGGCTTGAGATCCCGCCGGAGTTGGGCGGCGTCGGGCTCACCCATCGCGATCTTGCACGCGTGACTGAGCAGCTTGCCGCCATTGACACGACGCTCGCTGTTTACGTCTGGGGCGTGGCATCGCTCGCGAGCCGTCCGCTTCTGAAATCGGCGTCGCCGGAACTGCGCAAGAGTATCCTGCCTGAGGTTGCTTCTGGGAAGGCGCTTTTGTCCTTCGCGCTGACTGAGCCTGCCGCGGGCTCCAACCCACGGGCGATCCAAACCTTGGCGGTCCCCGATGGTGCGGGACGATGGAAGATCAACGGCGAGAAATGGTGGGGCGGCAGCGCATCTTACGCGCGATGGATCACCGTCTTCTGTACAATGGTGGATGAGTCTGGGCGTTCACTCGGCCCAGCGGCGTTCGTGATTGACGGGAATGCTGAAGGAGTTGTTCACGGCGAGGCAGCGCTCAGTATGGGCATGCGGGCCATGACCCAAAGCACCGTGCGTTTGGAAGACGTCGTGGTCGGCGAGGATCGGCTTCTTGGCCGCCCTGGCGAAGGTCTTGCAATTGCCATCGACGCCATGTCCCACGGCCGTCTTGTCCTTGCCATGGGCGCTGTCGGCGGCATCAAGCGGTGCCTTCAGCTCATGCACCGCTACGCCGAGCGACGCTTGGTCGGGACAGGTCGCCTGCTCGACAATCCCGTCACCGGCGAGCGGATCGGCGAGCTCTTTGCAAAAGCCGATGGGCTGCAAGCATTGGTCGAACACGTCGCAGATCGCCTTGATGGTGCGCAAGACGTTCCGGCCGATCTCTATGCGGTCCTGAAATTGTGTTTGGAGTTTCACTGGCAGGCGGCAGATGTCCTGGTTCAGCTGCTGGGGGCGCGCGGTTACGATGAGCGCAATCTTGCAGCCCAGATTCTGCGGGACGCTCGGGTGGGGCGCATCGGAGAGGGGCCCAGCGAAACCCATGCGATGTTTTTGGGTCTTCGCCTTCTCCACGGGACGAGCGAGCTCACCGACCATATCCGCGACGCACTCCTTGATGAGACCGGATCCACTTGGCTGACCGCGTTCGTCGAGCGCCTCCGCGCAGTGGGCGTGGATGCCGCGGCGCCCGCACACGGCGCCCACGCAATGCGGCTTGGAGAGGTCGCAACGCTCGCAACTTTTGCGAGTGCCCTGACCCGACATGGGCCGTTGGACGACGCCGATCGTGAGCGGTCACTTGGCGAACTGAAGCGGATCCTCAACGCAACAGCCGAAGCAACCGAGAGCGCACTCGCGCGCGAGGTGGCGCCATCGCAATACCTGAGCGCAAGGGTCGCTTCTCTCAGCAAGGCGATCGGCGATTTAGAGCAACAGGGCGGCGTGGAGCTGGACCCTTACCTCCGGCGCGACCCGGACGCGTTTCTGTCGCTCCAGCACAACGCTGTTCCCGAGACGGTCGTTGTCCACGGCTCCGACGAGAGCGAGGCGGCTACACCAGCATCGCTCTCTCTGGTGCGCGAGATCCTTGCCGATGTCACCAAGATCCCGCTCGAGAATATACGGGCCGAAAGCGATCTGATGGCGCTTGGCATCGACTCGCTGCAGGCCGTCCAATTCGTCGGTCGGGTCGCGAGTGCAACAGGTCGCGAATTGGATCTCAGCGCCTTTTTCGACGCTGCGACTGTGGGCGGCCTCGCACGTTTCCTTGATGAAGCTGATCATCTAGACGCGGCGACCATCCGGGTTGCGGACAAATCCCTCGCGACGCCGCTCACCCATCAACAAAGGCGCTTCTGGGCACTTGAGAAGCGCGATGCTTTTCGCGGTGCATTTACCGACGTCACGGTCATCGATCTTTGGGGCGAGGTCGATCTCGATGCCTTGGAGAAGGCGCTTCAAGACCTTGTTGATCGCCATGATGCGCTTCGCCTGCGGGTCGAGTTGCACGGTGATGAGCCTTACCAGGTCTATCGACCCCCGTTCCCAATTGATCTGGGGCGCGAAGACATTTGCAACGCCAGCGACAAAGAAAAGGCTGAGCGGATTGGCGAGTTGAAGACGCAGGTGCTGAATGTTGCGAAGAGGCTGTTTCGTTTCGACGCTCTGCGGTTCGCGCCCGATCACGTCGTCTTGGTGTTGGCCGTCCACCACCTTGCAACGGACGCATCGACGTGGGCAGTTCTCCTTTCAGACCTTGAAGCGCTCTACAACGCGGCCGTCGAGAACGCGCCTGATCCGCTCCCTTCACCTGCGCGACAGTACGGCGACTACGCAGCTTGGCAGTCCCACCAGCTTGCCGCGGGCGCGTTTGGCGATGACATTGCTTACTGGCAAAGCGTACTCTCAGACCGGGTTCCCGCCCTCCTGTTGCCGTCAAGGCGGACCGCGCCGGTGGGGGCTGGCTTTGGGGTGGCGTCAATCGAAGTCGATGTCCCTGTCGCGACGGTGGGCTTCCTTAAGATCCTTGCCGCGAAAGAACAGGTGACGCTGTTTGCGGTCCTCGAAACGGCGCTTGCGATCACGCTTTATGCGGCGAGCGGTTCGGCCGAGCAGATGATCGCCACAAACCCTGCAGCACGGCCGAGCGCGCAGTTCGAAGCGACCGCCGGATTGTTTGGCGTCAGCCTGCCGATACGCCACCGCTTCGATCCATCCCAATCGCTGTCGCAGGTGCTGCAGCAATCACGGGCGGCGATTGTGGGTGCGCTTGACCACGTCAATGTGCCGTTCGATGTCATCGCTGGCGCCATTCAAAAACGGCGAACGGAAGAAGAGGCGGCATTTGCCCCGCTTCAGGTGCAGTTCGTCCTCCACGGTGCGTTCCGCCGCGGCCGGCCGGACGAGATCGCGTTGGAGGGCTTGAAGACCCGGATCCAGCCCCGGCCTCGCCGAGCCATGCGCGGCGACCTAACAATGGATTTGTTCGAGCAACCTGACGGCTCCCTGAGCGGCACACTCGAGTATCCTGAGCACCACCACCACCGGGCAGGCGTGGAAAAGATTGCGGCGCAGTTTTGCACGCTGCTCGAAGCATTTGGGCGCGCGCTCAATCCGTCAATCCAAAGCCTGGTTCAAGAAATCGACGCCGAGACGAGCGGGCCATCAGAACGTCAGCTAAGTGAGCGATCGCTGGATCAGGCGCCAAGGGGCCCGAAGAATCTAAGCGCCGACCCGATCCTTTCGCGAACGACATTCATCATTCCCTTTGCCGATCGCTCGCGCCCGCTGCCTGCGTCTTATCAGCAAGAGCGTCTCTGGTTCCTCAGCCAGTTCGATGAGACTGCCGGAGCGGCCTATCACATGGAGCGGGTCGTTCGGCTAACCGGCCGGCTCAACGTGGATGCGCTACACCGCGCGTTTCAGGCAGTCGTCGCGCGCCATGACACCCTTAGAACCACGTTCGCGCAGTCGGGCGACGGGCGTCCCGTCCTGAGTGTTCAGCCGCCGGCCGAAACAACAAGCGTGCTCACCGTCGAGCACGTTTCGGCCCGATCTGCCGCGTCGTTGGCCGAGCGGGTCGAAGTCCTCTTTGCAGAACCTTTCGACTTTGAAGCAGGCCCGCTCTTTCGCGCGCGTTTGTTGAGGAAGTCGGCCGAGGAGCACGTCCTCATCGTCGGCGGGCATCATGCTGTCTTGGATGGTTGGTCTGTCGGTCTGCTCTTACGCGACCTCAGTGCATTCTACCGGGAGGCGGTGGGGGGGGCTGAGGCCGACATCGCACCACTTCCCGTCACCCACGCCGACTACGCATCCTGGCAGCGGACGAGCCTTTCGGTAGATCGGCTCCAGAGCGAGATTGCCTGGTGGGCCGCGCAGCTCGAAGGGGTTCCAGACGCAACCGCACTTCCCACCGATCGGCCGAGACCGACGGCCATGGACTATCGGGGGGACAGCGTTCCCCTCACCATTCCAGCAGATGTGACGGCCGCCCTGAAGGCGCTCGCGGAGGGCGAGGGGGCAACCCTTTTCATGCTGCTTCAGGCTGGGCTTGCGGCGCTCCTTTCGAGACTTGGTGCCGGCGAGTCTATTGTGCTGGGCACGGCCGTCGCCGGGCGACCACGACCCGAGCTTGAGCAGATCGCTGGGTTCTTTGTAAATACTGTAGCACTCCGGCACCGCGTCGACCCCCTTGCGTCGTTCCGCGAACAGGTCGCTTCAGCGAAGACTGTCGTCCTGTCCGCATTCGAGCACGATGTCGCGCCGTTCGACCATGTGGTGGACGCTGTGACGCCAAAGCGATCGTTGTCGCACCCGCCACTCGTCCAGGTGATGCTGGTGCTGCAAAACACGCCTGACGATGTGGCGACGCTTCAGCTTGAGGGTGTGTCTGCGTCAGAGTTTGAAGCGGCGGGCGGCACGGCAAAGTTTGAGCTTTCCCTTGAGTTCAGAGAGAGCGCGTCAGGTCTTGTAGGGGCGCTGACTTTCGCAACGCAAGTTTTTGACCGGGAGACAGCCGCTCGGCTTGCTGACATGTTCGCTCGGCTTCTCGCCCACGCCGCTCGCGCGCCGCACACACCCATCGCCGACCTCGCGCTGATCGGTGCCGGTGAGCGTCAGCAACTCATCAGCGCCTTCAACGACACCGCAGCCCCGATCCCACAAGACCGCACGATCCTTGATCTCTTCGCAGAGCAGTTGGAGAAGAGCCCCGCCGCGGTGGCGATCGTCGACGAGGATCGCGCGCTGTCCTACGCGGACCTCGACAAGGCGTCGAATCGCCTTGCCCGGCACCTTATCGCGCTCGGGGTCGGCCCGGAGCAGGTGGTCGGGGTTTGCCTTGAACGGTCGGCCGACCTCGTCGTCTCCCTCTTCGCCATTCTAAAGGCAGGCGCGGGGTACTTGCCGCTCGACCCGGAGCATCCGCGAGATCGTCTTGCGTTCTTACTGGAGGATGCGGGCGCTTCTGTCGTTCTCACGACAGCAAACACGTTGTTTGGGTCCTTGAACGATCTCGGCGGTGCGGTGGTTGTCCGGGTGAATGACGAGCAGGCGGCGGCATTCATCGAACGCCTGTCGGAGGCTCCCGTTCGCGATCATGACCGGCTCGGAACACTCACAGCGGAGAACCTTGCCTATGTGATCTACACCTCCGGGTCCACTGGCCAACCGAAGGGGGTGATGGTCGGCCATGGCGAACTCATGAACCGCCTCGCTTGGATGCAGAGCAACACACGGCTCAGCCCAGACGATGTCATCTTACAAAAAACGCCATCGACGTTCGACGTGTCGGTGTGGGAGTTTTTCTGGTGGGCGATCGCCGGAGCGAGGGTTGCGATCTTGGCCCCGGGCAAACACCGCGAACCGGCAGCCGTCGCAGAAGCCATCGAGCGTTACGGCGTCACCACAGTCCACTTCGTCCCCAGCATGTTCGAAGCTTTCCTCACGCACACTGAACAGCAGGGCGGATGGTTCGACCGCCAAAGTATTTGCCGATGCTTCACGTCGGGCGAAGCGCTGACGACGCGTATGGTAACCGCGTTCCACGCGCAGACCCGCGGGCGCATACAGCTAACCAATCTTTATGGTCCCACCGAGGCGACTGTCGATGTCACGGCGCATACCCCCGATCCCGGTGCGCCCAGCGTACCCATCGGTGGCCCTGTGGCAAACACAGAGGTCTATGTCGTCGATGACAGACTGGAGCCGGTGCCCGTCGGCGGCATTGGCGAGCTACTGATCGGCGGCGTCCAGGTGAGCCGCGGGTATCTCGGCCGTTCGCCCCTGACCGCTGAACGTTTTGTTGCCGATCCATTTTCGGGCCGGCGCGGTGCGCGGCTTTACCGGACCGGAGATCTCGCCCGTTGGCGCAACGACGGGACTTTGGAGTTCCTCGGCCGGATCGATGACCAGGTCAAAGTCCGCGGCATGCGCGTCGAGCCCGGTGAGATCGAAGCGGCGCTTACCACCTGCGAGGGAATCGCCCAGGCGGCGGTCGTGGCAAGGCGTGGAGCGTCTGGCGAGACAAGTCTTATCGCCCATATCGTTCCATCCACCGTGCCCGAGGATGTCCTCACCGCCGCCGGCAGCGTTCCTCACGACGGCCTGACAGAGACGGAGCGCTGCGGCGTCCACATCCTGGCTGATGGTGCAGTTGATCTGAGTGCTGTGCGGGAAGCGCTGCAACGAGCTCTGCCGGAACACATGGTGCCGTCGGGCTTCGTGGTCCTCTCGCGCCTTCCGATGACCGCATCGGGCAAGATCGACCGCAAAGCACTTCCCGATTCGGATGCCGCAGTAGCAAGGGCGCGCTACACCGCGCCCAAAGGGGAAACCGAGACCCTTGTGGCCGCGACAATTGCGGAACTCTTGGAGGTCGAAAAAGTAGGCCGCGAGGATGATTTCTTTGCACTTGGCGGCCACTCGTTGACAGCCGTGCGCCTTGCCGCGCGCCTTCAGGCCGACACGCGAAAAATGGTCACAGTGCGCGCGATCTTCGAGACGCCGACCGTGGCGAGACTTGCCGCGACGATCGACGAGAGCGTGTCGGACAAGGCGGCGGGTCCCATCGCGGTGGTCGACCGATCCTCACCGATCGCACCGTCGTTCCAGCAGGAGCGCCTTTACTTCTTGGATCGGCTCGATCCGCGAGCGAGCGCCGCCTACCACCTTGAAGCGGCAGCCCGTCTCACTGGCGCGCTCGACGTTGGCGCGCTCGAGGCGGCCATCTCCCAGCTTGTCGAGCGGCACGAAAGCCTTCGAACCACATTCACGACCACGGAAGACGGGCAGCCTGTTCTTACTGTGCGACCGGCGGTGGGGGTCGGGTTCTCCCTCGCAGTTGACGATGCGGTCGGCCTTTCGCCAGACGAGTTGGCAGAACGTGTGCGCGAATGCCTCGATAAGCCGTTCGATTTTGCCGAGGGGCCGCTCTTTCGTGCGCGTCTTCTCAAGCTCTCGACCGATGAGCATGTTCTTGTTGCGGGCGGTCACCATGCCGTCCTCGATGGCTGGTCCGTGGGCCTTCTGATGAAGGAGGCGGCGGCGCTTTACCGGGAGTTGACTGCTGGCGAGCGCGCTGACCTCGCAGAGCTTTCCGTTCAATATGCCGACTATGCTGCCTGGCAGCGCTCCAACTTATCGAACGAGCGCCTCAACGAGGGCATCGCTTGGTGGCGCCAAGCACTTTCAGGAGCGCCGGAAGTCATCGATCTCCCGTTCGATCGTCCAAGGCCGGTTGTAGCGGACTACGCCGGCGGTGCCGTGCCCATCTTGGTGCCGTCCGATCTCGTCGCCGCGCTGAAGCAACTGGCAACGGAGGAGGGAGCAACCCTCTTCATGGTGCTCTCCGCTTTCTTCTCAGCGTTCCTGATGCGCGTTGGGGCGGGCAACGATGTTATCATCGGGACCGCCGTTGCCGGCCGCGCACGGCCAGAGCTCGAAGGGCTCGCCGGTTACTTCGTCAACACTGTGGCGCTGCGTCACCCGGTTGAAGGGCTTGCGTCGTTCCATGACCACCTCTCCGCCACCAAGGCCATCGTGCTTGATGCCATTGCCCATCAAGATGTGCCGTTCGACCGGGTGGTGCGGGCCGTGTCACCGGCGCGGACAATGAGCTATGCGCCCATCGCTCAGGTCGTCTTTGTACTTCAGAATGCGCCCGACGGTTCTGACGGCCTTGATCTGGTGGGCATCGAGGCATCCCCGTTTGAAGGCCGTACAAATACAGCGCAGTGGGACCTCCTGCTCGACCTCAAAGAGACACCCAACGGCCTCGAGGGTTCGCTCTCGTTCGCAACCCAGCTCTTCGATTGGCAGACGGCGGAGCGCCTCACGCAGATGTTCGTGCGGGGCCTGCGCGATGCTGCGATGTCGCCGGCCAAGAAACTCCTCGATCTGGCGTTGATCGATGCGGCAGAGCGTGAGCGGGTGATGATGGGCTTCAATCCGAGCCCGACGGTGCCAACGAGCGACGATACTCTGATTCACCGCGTGGCGGCTCAGGCGCTCGCGCGGCCTGATGCAATTGCGATTAGCGATGGCGACACAACGCTAACCTACGGTGAACTCGACGCGGAGTCTTCGCGCTTGGCCCGTCATCTTATGGGATTGGGGGCTGGCCCTGAAACGGCGGTCGCGGTGCGGCTTGAGCGCTCATCGAGGCTGGTGATGGCTCTCCTTGCCATCTGGAAAGCGGGCGCCGCGTACGTCCCGCTGGACGCTGAGAACCCCATCGACCGTCAGAACTTCATTCTCGCTGACACCAACGCCGTGTTGGTGGTGACCGGCGGCGGTGAGGCGCGGGCCGATCACGCCTGCACGCCCATTGTCGACCTTGACGAACCGGGCACTGCAGCCGCAATTGCTGGGCTTCCCGCCCAATCGGTGAGCGATGGGGAACGCCTGGCACCCCTCGCGTCTGCAAATCTTGCCTACATCATCTACACGTCCGGCTCGACGGGAACCCCAAAGGGGAGCCTCGTCTCCCACGAGAACGTCGCCCGGCTGATGTCCCAAACGGAGCCAACGTTTCGCTTTGGCCCGACCGACAGCTGGACGCTCTTTCACTCAATTTCGTTTGACTTCTCCGTCTGGGAAATCTGGGGGGCACTGTCGACGGGTGGGCGCCTCGTCATCGTGGATCAAAGGACGGCGAAGTCGCCCGATGCGTTCTTGGCGTTGCTTGGGCGCGAAGAAATCACCGTGCTCAACCAGACGCCAACGGCATTTTCGGGACTGATGCACAGTGCGCTACGGGACGGCGCCCGTTTGCCGTCGCTCCAGACCGTCATTTTCGGCGGAGAGCGACTTGAGATGCGCGACCTTGCGCCCTGGTTCGAGCGTTACGGTCACGACAAACCGCAGCTCGTCAACATGTACGGCATCACCGAGACGACCGTCCACGTCACCTGTCTCCCGATCACCGCTGAGACGGCGTTGGGTGGCTCGAGCGAGATCGGCGCCGCAATCCCCGACCTCAAGATTTACGTTCTTGATGAGCGCCTGGAGCCCCAACCCATTGGTGTTGCGGGCGAGATTTATGTCGGTGGTGCAGGGCTCTCCCGCGGCTACCTCGGCCGGGCCAGCCTCACAGCGGAGAAATTTGTCGCCGACCCGCTGTCGGGCGAGGCTGGCTCGCGACTCTACCGCACTGGCGACCTTGCACGCTGGCGGGAGGATGGCACGCTCCAGTTTCTTGGTCGCATCGACGATCAAGCAAAGATCCGCGGCATGCGCGTGGAACCAGGTGAGATCGAAGCGGCGCTTGCCACATGCGCGGGCGTTTCCCACGCCGCGGTGGTCGCCCGTCAAGACTGCGACGGTGCCGCCCGCCTCCTCGCCTACCTTGTGCCGGAGGCCGGCCGCATAGACGCTGTAGACCTTGCCAGTGTGCGCGCAAGGCTCAAAGAAACGCTGCCCGAGCACATGGTGCCATCCGGCTACGTGCTCACTCCAGTATTGCCCCTCAACGCATCCGGAAAGCTTGACCGGCATGCGCTCCCCGATGCCGACGTTGAAGTGGCAAAGGCGCCATACGCCGCCCCGGAAGGCACTTCGGAGACCGTTGTTGCCGCCGCGTTCTCAGAACTTCTCGGAGTCGATGGGGTCGGCCGCGACGACGGCTTCTTCGACCTCGGTGGCCACTCGCTCATGGCGGTCCGGCTCATTGCAAGGCTCGCCGCCGAGACAGGTAAGACGCTCCCACTGAGGACTGTGTTTGATGCATCCACCGTCGCAGAACTCGGCGCAGCGCTCGATGTGGCGAAACCGGACTGGGCCGCCGTCCCGCTTGTAGAGGCCGACCGCTCGGAGCCGCTTCTTGCCTCTCACCAACAGGAGCGGCTCTGGTTCCTCGATCGCCTCGACCAGGCAGCTGGCGCGGCCTACCACATCGAGTTCGCGATGCGCCTTGAGGGCGAGCTCAACCGCCTCGCGCTCGAAGAAGCGCTGAACGCCGTCGTCGCGCGTCATGAAAGCCTGCGCACGACTTTTAACGCCACGGCCGATGGCCGCCCCCTTCTCAGGGTCCGGCCGGCCGATTCCACGGGCTTTGCGCTCGAAGAAGAGGACGCCACCCACCTCCCAGGCGATGCGGTGTCACAGCGTGTCGCCGCACTTTTGAGAAGACCTTTTAACCTTGAAGCCGGGCCGCTCTTCCGTGCGCGCCTTCTCAAAATCTCTCCCAGTGCGCACATCCTGGTCATTGGCGGCCACCACACGGTGCTCGATGGCTGGTCGGTCTGGCTTCTCCTCAAAGAACTATCAGCGCTATACCGGCAAGGCGTAACGGGCGAGCCGGCAAACCTTCCCGAACTCGCCATAGGGTATGCCGACTACGCGGCCTGGCAGCGGACCGTGCTCTCGCGAGAACGCCTACAAAAGGAAACGGCGTGGTGGCAGTCAGAGCTTGCCGGTATCCCGGAGGCGATCGCGCTGCCGACGGACCGACCTCGCCCAGCGGTGATGAGTTACCGTGGCGGGTCGATCCGAGTTCGCGTGTCAGCGGCGGTGACGAGGAGGCTGAAGGATGTCGTCGCGTCGCAGGGGGCGACGCTCTTCATAGGTCTTCACGCCGCCTACTCGGCGCTTCTTTCAAGGCTCGGCGCTGGCGATGATGTTGTGGTTGGAAGCGCGGTTGCCGGTCGCCCGCGTGTCGAGTTCGAGCCGCATGTGGGCTTCTTCGTAAACACCATCGCGTTGCGCCATACGGTCGACATCGCGACATCGTTCTCGGGCCATCTCAAAACGGTCAAAGACACTGTTCTTTCAGCGTTTGCACATCAAGCGGTGCCGTTTGAGCGTGTTGTGGAGGCGGTCTCCCCGGCGCGCCCTTTGTCTCACCCCCCGGTCGTCCAGACGACGCTGACGCTTCAAAACACGCCAGATGCAGCCACCACCGTAACCTTCCCATCCGTCGAGGCCTCGGTCTTTGGCGATGTGGCGCAGATGGCGCCGTGGGAACTCTCCCTTAGCCTCACCGATACGGCTGATGGACTTGATGGTTCACTCACCTACGCGGCGCAGCTCTTCGACCGTGAGACGGCTGAGCGGATTGCTAAGATGTTCGTGACGTTTCTGACGGCGGCGGTGGAGGCGCCGGAACAGACGCTCGCCGATCTTCCGCTGATGGACGCTGCCGCGCGTGCGCGCGCGGAGGCGTTCAACAACACCGAGCAAAGCTATCCGCGCCAGAAGACAGTCCTTGATCTCATCGATCTCCAAGTTACCGCCCAGCCAGACGCGTTGGCGGTCGCCGATGGCGAGCGGAGGCTCTCCTACGCGGCGCTGGAGGCGGCTGCCAACCGGCTCGCCCGCCATCTCATTGATCTGGGCGTCGGGCCGGAAGAAGCCGTCGGTGTCTCGCTTGTCCATTCAGTCGACCTCATCATCGCGCTACTGGCGATCTGGAAGGCGGGCGGGGCGTACCTCCCACTTGACCCGACCTATCCTGAGGAGCGGCTGAAGTTCATGCTGGCCGACACCGGGGCGGGCGTCGTTCTGACCAGCCAGGCGCTCGCCGACGAGAAGCCAGCGCTAGGCGTGGACACGCGACTGGTCCTTCTCGACCACCCGGGCACGGATACAAGCCTTGCCGATTACTCCAGCTCACCAGTCCGCAGGGACGAGCACGCGGTTGCGCTTGACCCGAAACGGCTCGCCTACGTCATCTACACTTCCGGCTCCACCGGCGAGCCGAAGGGTGTGATGGTCTCCCATGCGGAGCTGACGGCCTTTGTGAGCTGGGCGGGAAGCACGCCGGCCACCGATCACAAGCCGCGGATGCTGATGCGCACACCCATCGGCTTTGACAGCACGTTCCGCGAACTGCTGCTTCCAATCACGCTCGGCGGGTCTCTGCACGCAATCAACGCCGAAGTCCTTCGCACAGACGTCGCGCAGATCGAACAGCTTGGTATTGACTCCATCAATGCTGTTCCAGGCTTCACCGAAGCGGTCCTTGCCGAATGTCGGCCATCTTGGCTGGAAGGTTTGCGCTACCTGTATTGTGGCGGAGATGTCCTGACGCCACCCGTGCGAGAGCGAACCGCCGCGCTGATGAAGAATGCAAGACTTGTTCATGGCTACGGACCGACCGAAGCCACGGGCAACATGACCGCGGAGAGTTTTACCGACAGCATTGGCAAGCCCGGCATCTCCATCGGGGCACCCGTGTGGAACACAAGAGTCCACATTCTTGATGGAAGGCTCGCGCCTTGCCCCATCGGCGTTGCCGGCGAGCTTTTTGTCGGCGGTGCACAAGTCAGCCGCGGCTATCTCGGTCGCCCGGGTCTGACGGCCGAAAGATTCATCGCCGATCCGTTTTCGGGCGAGCCTGGCGCACGGCTCTACCGCACCGGCGATCTCGCCCGCTGGCGTGCCAACGGAACCATCGAGTTCCTGGGCCGGGCCGACGCGCAAGTTAAACTCCGAGGGATGAGGGTCGAGCCCGGCGAGATCGAAGCCGCCCTCATGCGGCTCGACGACGTATTGCAAGCTGCTGTGGTCCCGCGCCAAAGCGAAGATGGCGACACGCGGCTTGTCGCTTACATTGCGCGGTCATCCGCCGCCCCAGACAAAACATCGAGCGCAGTCGTCGACGACTGGCAACGCGTCTTTAACCAGTCTTACTCTGCCCTCAGTGACGACCCGGATGACTTCGATTTTTCCACGTGGGTCAGCAGCTATACAGGCGAGCCCTATCCGCGCGAGGCAATGCTTGAGTGGCGCCAAGAAACGCTCGACAAGCTCATGCGGCTCCCCCACAAACGCGTGCTGGAAGTCGGCTGCGGGATTGGGGTCATCCTCGCAGGCCTTGCCCCCTATGCAGAGCGCTATGTGGGGACCGACGTCAGTGCTGCGGCAATTGCCATGTGCGCGCGCCGCAGGGCCGCAAGACAAGATCTTCGCCATGTGGAACTCCACACCGTGCCCGCTGGCGAAGATGTCGCGAGGGTTGAAGGGACATTCGACCTCATCTTTTTGAATTCGGTCGTACAATACTTTCCCAACGCTCAACACCTTGAAAGGGTGTTGAGCGGTCTCACTGAAAAACTCGCCCCGGGCGGGTGTCTCTTCGTGGGGGATGTCCGCGATTTCCGAACGCTCGAACATTTTTACGCGGACATCGCGACGAAGCCGGGGGCGGTTGCGCGCAAAAATCGAGTGCTCCGCTCGGTCTCGCGCGAAAACGAACTCGTTCTCCATCCCGCATGGTTTGAAGATTTCGCGCGAAAGGACCCCAACTTAGACACGGCCCTTCTGAGCCCCCGGTTCGAAAAGCAGGTCACCGAGATGTCGATGTTCCGCTACGACGCGTTCTTGCGCCATAGCAATGGTGAACGCGGTCACTCGGCGGTAGAATGGGTCGAGAGCGTTCCGGAAAACACCGGCCAACTCAAGACCATTGTGACGACTAATTCCGATATCGCCGTCGGCGTCGAGCGGGTTCGCGACAAGAGGCTCGCCCGCGCACTCGGCAACCACCAAATGGTCTTCGGCAGAACGCTCGGGAGCGTCTGGCGGACTGACGATGCCCAACGCGGTCTCGACCTCTCCGAGCACTTCGATCTCGCCGCTGATCTCGGCCGCACCCTGAGCGTCCGACTGACCGCCGAGCCAGGGATCGTGTCGGTGATCTATCTGAAGCAGGACGAGATGGACGATGCGGGGAACTATGAGGAAACGCCGCTCCCTGTTTCCGCTAAGCTGAGCAATGACCCCTCGCTCGTCCTGACAGCCGACCCGGGCGCGATCGCATCGATCCGAACAGACCTTTCGCGCACGCTGCCGGACCACATGATCCCGTCGGGTTATGTCTTCTTGTCCCGACTACCGCGCACATCGTCCGGCAAGGTTGATCGGAAAGCCTTGGACGATGCGGACGCTGCCGTTGCCCAAACCCCTTACGCGGCGCCGGAGACAGACACCGAACGGCTGATTGCGCAAAAATTCGAAGCGCTGCTCGGGGTTGAGCGCGTGGGGCGGGACGACAACTTCTTCGATCTGGGCGGCCACTCGCTGTTTGTGGTTCGGCTGACCGCCCATCTTGCTGCGGAGACGGGGAAGTCTTTGCCATTGCGCACCGTCTTCGAAGATCCGACGGTGGCGGGGCTTGCCTCAGCGCTGGACGGGATGAAGCCGGACTGGACGACGAAGCCCATCACGCTCGTTGATCGGTCGGGCACGCTGCGGCCGTCCTACCAGCAGGAACGTTTGTGGTTCCTGGACCGCCTCGATCAGGGTGCTGGCGCGGCCTATCAGATCGAAGGAGCGATCAGGCTTGTCGGGGCGCTCGACGTCGGGGCGCTGCGGGCATCACTGAGGCGGGTAGTTGCCCGGCATGAGAGCCTTAGGACACGGTTCGGCACCGATGAGAGCGGACAGCCCATCTTGTTGGTCGGGCCTGCGGAGTCATCCACGCTCGCGATTGAAGATGAAGAACTCACTGGCCAACCGGAGGACGCCGTCTGCGATCGCGTCAGAACCCTCTTGGCTCGCCCGTTCGACCTTGAAGTCGGCCCACTCTTCCGAGCGCATTTCCTCAAGGTCGGACACGACGAACACATTCTCGTTGTGGGCGGACACCACACTGTCCTCGACGGCTGGTCGGTCGGCATCCTTCTCAAGGACGTGTCCGCCTACTACCGCGAGGCGGTCACGTCTCAGCCAACGTCGCTCCCACACCTTTTGGTCCAATACGCCGACTATGCGGCTTGGCAGCGGCACGTCCTCAGCGGCGAAGAGCTCGAAACCGAGACGGCGTGGTGGCTAGACCGGTTGGAAGGGATCCCCGAGGCGATCAACCTGCCATTCGACCGGCCACGCCCGACGGCAATGGACTATCGTGGCCGTACCGTCCCTATGAACATTCCTGCCGGCGTCGCGACCGCGTTGGCAAGCCTTGCGGAGAGCGAGGGCGGGACACTCTTCATGGCCCTGTCTGCCGCGCTCTCGGCGCTCCTTTCCCGGCTCGGTGCAGGCAGCGATGTGGTGATCGGAACGGCGGTCGCCGGTCGTGCTCGCCCCGAATTCGAGCCACTTGCCGGGTTCTTCGTCAACACGGTGGCGCTTCGTTCATCGGTCGATCCGTTGACGTCATTCCGCGAACACTTCTTAGCAACCAAATCCGATGTTCTCGACGCATTTGCCCACCAGGACGTGCCATTCGATCGCGTGGTGGAAGCGCTAGCGCCGGTGCGTTCGCTGTCGTGGCCACCCCTCGTCCAGGTCATGTTGGTGCTCCAGAACACGCCGGATCGCGAGATGGCGTTGAGCCTCCCGGGTATCGATGCCACACCGGTTGTTGGCGAAGACGGCACCGCCCAGTTCGAGCTGTCGCTCGTCCTCTCGGAAACCCCCGAAGGTCTTGTCGGCACTTTGACCTACGCCGCGCAGCTCTTTGACCAGCCGACGGCGGTGCGCTTTTGCCATATGTTCAGCCGACTTCTCGCGCAAGCCGTGACCTCACCGCAGGTTCCACTGGCCGACCTTCCACTCATCAACGAGACTGAAAGAAAACTTGTCCTTGCCGGCTTCAACGACACCGCGCGGGATGATCATCTGTCAAAGACATTGATGGAGTTCGTTGACGCACAGACGGCATTGCGGCCGGGTACGCCGGCGGTCATCGACGCAACCCGCGAGTTGACGTACCAGGACCTCGCAGACGAGTCGGACCGCCTCGCGGAGCGCTTGATCGAACTGAATGCGGGCCCTGAAAAGGTCGTCGCCGTGTGTCTGCCTCGGGCGGCCGAGGTGCCTGTGTCGATCCTGGCCATTTGGAAGGCGGGCGCTGCCTACTTGCCGCTTGAGCCCGATCATCCCGCGGAACGCCGCGCTATGATGGTGGAGGATGCGAGTGCGTCCGTCGTCATCACCACATCGGCGTTCGCCGAGGCGTTCCGAGCTTCGGGTGGCCTCGGCGCCCCCGCGGTGATCGCGCTCGACACTCCACAAACGGAACTGGCGGCTGCCAGCTCTACGCCCGCTCTCACAACGCGGCGGCCCGCGCCTGAGCAACTCGCCTACATCATCTACACCTCTGGCTCGACAGGCCGACCGAAAGGAGTGGCGATGAGCCATGGCTCGGTCGCCAACCGCTTGGTCTGGATGCGCGAAGCCATGGGTGCCGGTCCGCAAGATAGGGTCCTCCACAAGACCACCGTCACCTTCGATGATTCTTTGTGCGAACTCTTCCTGGGTTTGATCAGCGGCGGGACGCTGGTCATCGCTGCGGCCGGGAACCAAGCGGACGCCCCTTATCTCGCCGAGTTGATCGAGCGCGAACGGATCAGCATCACCCACTTTGTCCCAGCCATGCTCGACGCGTTTTTGGTGAGCGCGCGCGCCGATCAGTGCCGATCGATGCGCCACACCATTGCGAGCGGTGAAGCTCTCAACGCCGGTACCGCGAGCACCACACTCAACCTCCTCCCTGGCGCCCTCTGGAACCTTTATGGCCCCACCGAAGCCGCCATTGATGCCACGGCCTGGGTGTGCCGGGACGATCCTTCCGGGGCGCCGCCACCCATCGGCAAGCCCATCGCAAACATGCGCGCCTATGTGCTTGACGACCGGCTGAAGCCTGCGCCAGTCGGCGTAATCGGGGAGCTATGGCTCGCTGGAGTGGGACTGGCGCGCGGCTACCACGGCCGGCCGGACCTCACGGCGGAGCGGTTCATGGCCTGCCCGTTCGGCTTACCGGGCGAGCGGATGTACCGCACCGGCGACCTCGCCCGGTTCCGCCCCGACGGGGTCCTTGAATTCTTCCAGCGCAATGACGCCCAGATCCAAATCCGTGGCATGCGCGTGGAGCCGGGGGAAATCGAGGCGGTGCTCCTCACCCTCGATGGGATCGCGCAAGCCTCTGTTGTTGCCCACCGGAACGGCGGTGACATACGCCTCATCGCTTACGTCGTTCCGACGTCAGTGTCCGACGAGGTCCGTGCAATCGCGTTGGGCATCGAGCGGGATGCGTTGACGGACGACCATCGCGCCGCCATCCAAGTCCTGGGCGCGGAGGCGGGTCTTGAGCTCCAACTAATCCGCGACGAGCTTAAGCGCAGGCTTCCGGACTACATGGTCCCCGCGGGCTATGTGATCTTGTCGCGCTTGCCGCTGACGACAGCCGGCAAGGTCGATCGCAAGTCGTTGCCTGCCGCCGATGCGGTCGTGGCCCAGGCAACCTACACCGCGCCGGAGGGCCCGGCCGAGACCCTCGTTGCAAGTGTGTTTGCTGAACTCCTCGGTCTGACGGGCGTTGGCCGCGATGATGGGTTCTTCGATCTTGGCGGTCACTCGCTTATGGCAGCACGCCTTCTGGCACGCCTTGAAGCGGAGAGGGGCAAGGCACTCCCGCTTCGGACGGTGTTCGAGGCACCGACAGTGGCAAGCCTTGCCGCAATGCTCGATGACGCCGCCGCCGAGTGGTCATCTGCCCCGATTGTCCCGGTTGGGCGCGATGGACCGCTGCCAGCCTCTCACCAACAGGAACAGCTCTGGTTCCTGAGCCGCCTCGACCCATCGGCGAGCGCGGCTTACCACATTGAAAGCGCTCTCCGTCTGGTCGGACCGCTGAACGTCGTGGCGCTGGAGAGCGCGCTTGCGACCATCGTGGAACGCCACGAGAGTCTGCGCACGACCTTTGCGGACGGTCGCGATGGTCAACCCGTTCTCGTCATCAAGCCAAAAAGTGCCTCCGGTTTTGCGCTTGACCGGCAAGACATGTCCGATTGTTCGGAGGCTGAGGTCAGCGTACATGTCGGATCGCTCTTGGCGGAGCCGTTCGACCTTGCCGAGGGCCCGCTCTTTCGAGCACGGCTTCTCAAGCTGTCTGCCGAAGAGCACGTGCTCGTCGTGGGTGGGCATCACGCGGTGCTCGATGGATGGTCGGTGTCGCTTCTTCTGAAAGAGTTGTCGGCGCTCTATGCGCAGGCGGTGACTGCTGAGCCCGCGAGGTTGCCCGAGCTGACGGTCCAGTACGCGGACTATGCGGCTTGGCACCGCAAGGTCCTTTCGCCTGAGAAGCTCGAAGCCGAGGCGGCCTGGTGGCGGTCAACCCTGTCCGGCATACCCGAGGCGATCACGCTCCCAACCGATCGGCCGCGGCCGCAAAGGCGGGACTTTGCGGGCAGCACGGTCCCGATCTCCGTCTCGCCGGATGTCACGGCAAAGCTCAACGCGCTGGCCCGCAAAGAGCGCGCGACACTCTTCATGGTGCTCTCAGCCGGGCTCTCGACGCTTCTGTCACGGTTGGGTGCGGGTGAAGATGTTGTCATTGGAACCGTGGTCGCCGGCAGGCCGCAACCGGTCCTCGAGCCGCTCGCAGGCTTCTTCCTCAACGCGCTCGCGCTGCGTCATTCTGTCGATGACCTATCGCCATTCCGCGAACACTTGGGCGCAACAAAAGCCATCGTCCTGCAAGCAACCGCCCACCATTGGCTGCCCTTCGACAAGGTGGTGGAAGCCGTTTCGCCGGCACGGTCATTGTCCCATCCGCCGGTGGTCCAGATCATGCTGATCCTCCAGAACACACCGGACCTGATCGCACCGACGCTCACCGGGATCGAAGCTTCGCCGTTCCGGACGGGTGGCGGCGCGGCGCAGTTCGAACTGTCATTCATGCTGACAGAAACTGCTGACGGTCTGAAGGGGCATCTCACCTACGCCACGCAGCTTTTCGACAAGGCGACGGCCGAGCGATTGGCAGGGATGTTCGTTGCGCTCCTCGGCGCGGTCGCAAACACCCCAGATGCGTTGTTGGGCGACCTTCCCCTTGTGGGGGAGGGCGAGCGAAAGCGGCTCACGCAAACGTCACGCGGTTCTGTGGCAGATGCCGGGGAATACACGATCACCGATCTGATATCGGCGCGTGCCGCGGTTCAACCAACGGCGGTTGCTGTGCGCGACGGCGACCGCACGCTCACCTACCAGGAGCTGGACTCCGCCTCGAACCGTGCCGCGCGACAACTGATCAAGCTCGGTGTCGGGCCTACAAGCGTCGTCGCCGTCAGCCTAGAGCACTCGGCCGAGCTGGTTGTCGCACGCCTCGCAATCTGGAAGGCCGGGGGCACCTACTTGCCCCTAGACCCGAATGACCCTGCGGATCGTCTCGCCCTCATTGCCGCAGAAGCGGACGCCAGCGTTGTCATCACGTCAGCATCGCTCAACCAGCGTGTGCGGCTCCCAACTCTGACGATTGCGCTCGACCCGCCCACCGGGAGCTTCGACACGAGCGAGGAAGCCATCCGAGCGGACGAACTTTTGGACCGCGTCAGCCCCGATACGCCGGCTGTGGTCTTGTTCACCTCCGGCTCGATGGCCGGCCCGAAGGGCGTCGTCCTGCCGTATGCCGCGCTTACTGCCAATGCCGCGGCCCATGGCAAAGAGTATGGGATCGACGCCCGGAGCCGGGTGTTGCTGCAGGCCGCCGTCGGTTGGGTCACCTCGCTGGACGAAATGCTCGCAGCGCTCGTCAATGGCGGGTCGATCGTCGTGTCGACATCCGACCGAGCTGATCCAGCCGGCCTCTGGCGGGCAATGAGCGGCGAGGACGTCTCTCACATAATCTGCGTGCCTCAGCTCGTGGGATTTGCCGAAGAACCGCTGGCACTGCGCGATGCAAACGTGATCGTCGCCGGCAGTCGTCCTCGCATGAGCGACATCGCAGCGGTCTGCGAAGTGGCTCACCTTAAAAACAACTATGGCGCGACTGAATTCGCGTCCGTTCTCTTCAGCGGCAAAGTTAAGAACGAAGACGATCTGTTCAGGTTCCACCCACTGCCGGATGCCGCGATCTATGTGGTGGATCCGAGGCTTGAACTCTGTCCAGCGGGCGTCCCGGGCGAGCTTCTTGTTTCGGGCGCGCTTATGGCACTCGGTTACATCAACCGCCCCGGCCTCACGGCCTCAACGTTTATCGCCGACCCTTTCTCGGGCGACCCGGGCGCGAGGCTGTACCGGACAGGGGATATTGCCCGCTGGCGAACGGACGGCACTCTGGAACTGATGGGTCGGCTCGGAAATCAGCTCAAAATCCGCGGGATGCGGGTGGAACCCGATGAGGTGGAAGCGGCGCTGATGGAACATGGCGGCATCGACGCAGCCGTCGTCATTGGCGTGCCCGGTCCCGACGGCGACACGCGGCTTGCGGCTTACGTGGTTTCCTGCGAAGCGGCCGACCATGTCGACCTTGAAGCGGTGCGGCTGGCACTGCGCCAGACGTTGCCTGAACACATGGTCCCCGCGGCCTACGCGGTGCTCTCTAAGGTACCGCGCACGCCGTCGGGCAAGGTGGATCGCCAGGCTTTGCCAGCGGTCGAACTCCAAGTCGTCAGAACGCGTTACGTTGCACCGGTCGGGGAGCTCGAGACGCTCGTTGCGGAAACCGTGGGGCGTGTGCTCGGCATCGAGCGTGTCGGCCGCAACGATACATTCTTCGATCTTGGCGGCCATTCGTTGCTCGCCGCGCGATTGGTTGCCGAGCTTGAAGCGCAAACCGGCCGCGCTCTTCCCCTCCGCAGCGTGTTTGAAGCGCCGACGGTTGCGGGGCTTGCACAAGCAGTGGGTGAGGAAGCGCCTCTACAGCCTGACGAGGATGACATCCGGATGTTGCGCCAAGACCCATCGTTGGCGGCCGACTTCGACGCCCTCTTCGGCAAAGGCACAGCAGATCGCGTACTGAAAGGTGGCGGACCTCAATGAACGAGAACCCGTTCTGGAAGCGGCGGTCCATCCCCGAGCTGATCCGCAGGGCGCCCATTGAGGAAGTTGATCGCGGGGGTTGCCTGCCTGTCTCCTACCAGCAGGAACGGCTCTGGTTTCTTGATCAGCTGGAACGCGGCGCCGGTGCGGCCTACCACGTTGAAGGCGCGATCTGGCTGCGCGGCCCGCTCAACGTGGAGGCTCTCGCTGAGGCGCTTCAAAGCGTTGTCGCTCGCCACGAAAGCTTGAGGACAACGTTTGGAAAGGGCGGCGATGGACAGCCGGTCCTCGTCGTGAGGGAGCCGAGGTACAACGGGTTCTCGCTCCACGTTGAAGACGCGTCCGCCTACTGCCAAGAGGAGCTGAGACAGCGCGTGTCTCAGCTCCGGGCAGAACCGTTTGACCTTGCGCGGGGACCACTCTTCCGGGCGTGGCTTCTTGTGGTGTCACCCGCTGAGCATGTCCTTGTCGTGGGCGGTCATCACGCGGTTCTGGATGGTTGGTCGGTCCGTCTTCTCCTAGGTGAAGTCTCATCGCTCTACAGGTCACATCGTGCATCGCAGCGAGCGGCGCTCCCAGCGCTCCCCGTGCAGTACGCAGACTACGCATCCTGGCAACGAAGTCTCTTGTCCGGTGAAAGGCTTGCCGCGGAGACTGCCTGGTGGCGTGAACACCTTTCTGGCATTCCCGACGCGATCACGCTCCCGTTCGATCAGCCGCGCCCCAAAGCGATGGATTATCGCGGCGGTATTGTGCCGATCCGGCTCCCGCCGAGCGCTGTGGCCGCTCTTAAGGCTCTGGGAGAGCACGAAGGTACCACCTTGTTCATGGCGCTTCAGGCGGCGCTCGCCACGCTCTTCATGCGCCTTGGTGCGGGAGAAGACATTGTCATCGGCACGTCCGAGGCAGGCAGGCCACGCCGCGAGATCGAGCCCCTTGTCGGGTTCTTCGCTAACACACTCGCCATCCGGCAGCGCCTTGATCCTCACGCTTCCTTCAAAGATCAGCTGGGGGTCGCGAAGACAGCCGTTTTGGAAGCTCTGGCGCATAAGGACGTGCCGTTCAGCCATGTGGTCGAGGCGATCGCACCGGCACGAGCATTAAGCCACGCGCCCGTCGTCCAAATCATGCTGGTCCTCCAAAACAATCCCGAGACGGGCTCGCTGTTGTTGCCGGACGTGGAAGCGACACCCTTTGTCACCGAGGCCCACGGTGCGCCGGTCGACCTTACCATCAATCTCGCCGAGACTGACGATGGCTTGGTGGGCAGCCTGACCTACGCGGCGCAGCTTTTCGACCACGACACCGCCGAGCGCATCGCCAGGATGTTCGGCCACATCCTAACTGCGGCGGCGAACTCGCCCTCTACAAAACTCGCCGACCTGCCGTTGATGGATGGGGCGGAGCGCGATGCCGTGGTCGCGGGGTTCAACCCCGCTCCTGAAAAGCTTGACGCCCGCGAAACGCTCTCAGCGCTCTTCTCCCACGCCGCGCGCGAGCATCCCAACACCACCGCGATCATCGAGGGTGATCAGGAGCTGACCTACGCCGACCTCGATCGCGCGTCGAACCGGTTGGCGCGCTATCTCGTCGGTCTTGGCGTCGAGCGGGAAACCGTTGTCGCCGTGTGCCTCAACCGCTCACAGGCACTCATCGTGGCGTTGCTCGGGATCTGGAAAGCGGGCGGCGCTTACTTGGCGCTTGAACCTGATCACCCAGCCGATCGTCACACAGCCATCCTTGAAGACGCCGGCGCAACGCTTCTGTTGACGACCCATAAGCACGTCGCGGGTGCAACCTCCGACCGGCCAATCGCGCCGTCGTCGCCGCTGCCCATGGTCCTCCTCGATGATCTAGAGACCACTGCGGCCATCGACGCGGTGCCGGACACGACGCTGAGGGACGAGGAGCGTCGCGACGCATCCTCCGCCAACCTCGCCTACATTACGTATACGTCCGGTTCTACCGGGACGCCGAAGGGTATTGCCGCGAGCCATGGCGCTGTGTGCAACTTCATTGGCCAGCTCGCCGCAACGATCGGGGCCGGACCAAACACCACAACGTTCCTGCGCACATCGCCGAGCTTTGACGCCGTCAACCGCGAGATTTGGCTACCGCTCACCAAAGGCGGTACCATCGCTGTGCACAAAGGCGATGGTCGTGACGTGACGTCGATCGTCTCTGGTCTGAGAAGATCCTCAACGCGTTTCTTGAATCTCACCCCAGCGATCCTCGAAACTCTTGTCACAGAAGACTTCCTGAACGCGGTTCCGCAGGGCTGCGCCATTTACAGCAGCGGCGACCACCTCGACCCAGACCTCGTGAGATCGGTGTTGGAGCGCCGAGACGACCTCACGATGATCAACGGATATGGTCCGTCTGAGACGACCATGAACACCACCTGGACCTTGGTTGGCCCGCCTCCAGGGGATTGTTTGCGCGGGATCGGTGCCCCCATCGGCAATACCACCGTCTATGTGGTCGACGGCCAACTCGAGCCGGTTCCCGTTGGCGTGTGGGGTGAGATACTTGTCGGGGGGACTCAGGTCAGTCGCGGCTATGTCGGCCGCTCGGGTCTCACCGCCGAGCGTTTTGTGGCCGACCCCTTCTCCAGTGAACCGGGTGCGCGGCTCTACCGGACGGGCGACTATGGAAGGTGGCGGTCCGACGGCACGCTCGAGTTTCGTGGCCGCATCGATACCCAGGTGAAAGTCCGCGGCATGCGTGTCGAACTCGGTGAGATCGAGGCAGCGCTCACCGCTTCCGACGGGGTCGCTCAGGCCGCGGTGGTCGCGCGGACAGACGAGACCGGGACCACGACACTTGTCGCGCATCTGGTGCCTGACCTTCTGTCGAAGAGCATTGCCGGCCGGAACGGTCGTTTGCCCAAACCAGTTGAGCTAGGGCTCTTTTTCTTCGGAAGCGATGGACTTGCGGACGAGACCGCAAGCGCGGGGCGCTACGACCTCATCCTTGAGGCCGCCGAACGCGCTGATGGGGCGGGTTTACGCGCGGTGTGGACACCAGAGCGCCACTTTCACGAGTTCGGCGGCCAGTATCCCAGCCCCGCTGTCATGGGTGCAGCCCTTGCCGCACGGACCCGCAACCTTGCCATTCGCGCGGGCAGTGTCGTTCTGCCTCTCAACCATCCCATCCGCGTCGCCGAAGACTGGGCGGTGATCGACAATCTCTCAGCTGGCCGCGCTGGCGTTTCGTTCGCCTCGGGGTGGCATCGTCGCGACTTCGTGCTCAACCCAGGCGGCTATGACACCCGCAAGGGGGACATGGCCGCCTTGATCGCCACAGTGCGAAAGCTTTGGAGTGGGGAAGAGGTCGGGTTCTGGAACGGCGAAGAGACCGTCCCGATCGCCATCCGCCCGCGGGCGGTTCAACCGGATATCCCGATCTGGCTCACCTCGGCAGGCAACCCCGAGACTTTTATTGAAGCCGGCCGGCTCGAAGCGAATCTTCTGACGACGGTGGCACGATCCCAGCCGGACGTTCTGGCGCGCAACATCGCACTCTACCGAGAGGCGTTCGGCGCCACCTCAGGCGGCGATACAGGCCACACGACGCTCATGATGCACACCTTCCTCGCGGGGACCCGCGAGGCGGCTTTGGAAGTGGTCGCCGATCCCATGCGGGCCTACCTGAGCAAAGCGTCAGACCTTGTGCGCACTTCGAAATTCGCTGCCGAGACGGACGCTCTCCCCGATGTGGCGGTGGACTTTGCGCTTACCCAGGCGCTCTCAAGCCGCGGACTATTCGGAGCGCCGAGCGATGTTTTGGAACGGTTGCGCCAGTTGCGTGCCCTGGGCGTCGATGAAATTGCTTGTCTTGTCGACTTCGGCTTGCCGAACGATACCATTCTTGATGGTCTCGATTACCTCTTTGAACTGAACGAACTGGCCAAAAAGGAAGCGCGAGCCGGCGGCCGGGCGGTGTCTCACCTGATGGCTCATGAAAAATCGAAAGTGCTTGAGGTCGATCTTCGTGGCGTCGTCGACCTCGAAGCAATCCGCAACAAGCTCAAGCAAACACTACCGGAATACATGGTGCCCTCGGCCTTTTCCGGGGTCTCGCACCTTCCGCTGACCACCACTGGCAAGGTCGACCGACAGCAACTGCCCGACGGGCAAGTGTCGCTCGCGCGCGCGTCTTACGCGCCTCCCGCGGGCGATACCGAAGTCATCGTTGCAGAAGCCTTCAAGGGCCTTCTTGGGCTTGAGCGCGTCGGTCGCCTTGACGACTTTTTTGCTCTGGGGGGGCATTCGCTCATTGCGGTGCGCCTGACGGTGCGTTTGGAGGCTGCCACCGGGAACGCCTTGCCCTTGCGTGCTCTCTTCGAGGCGCCAACGGTCGCCGGGATTGCCGCCGCTCTCGATGCGCTGGAAAGCGGCGCGAGGTTCGAACCGATCGATCCGATCGATCGATCGCAAGCTGGCTGTCTATCCCATAGTCAGGAGCGCCTTTGGTTTCTTGAAAAACTTGAGGGCTATGGCGGCGCTTTCACAAACACTTTCGATCTTGCGCTTTCCGGGCACGTGGATGAGGCGCGCCTGCGTGAAGTGATCGGTGTGCTCTATGCCCGCCACGAAGTCCTGCGGCTTCGGATCGGCGAACAGAGCGGCGTGCCTGTCGTCCGCTTTCGCGATCCCTCCGAGGTCCCGCTCACGACCGTCGACGTGGTCGATATGGCGACCGAGCGCCAGGCGACTGTTCTTGAAAAAGCAAAGGATCATCGGCTCGATCTCAAACACGGGGTCTTTCGCGCCCAGCTTGTTCGAATCGCGCCAAACGCACATCGCCTGCTCATATCGATTCACCACGTCGCCCACGACGGAGTCTCCTTCGCAATCTTGCTCCGCGAGATTGAGGCTTTGTGGCGCGATCCCACAGCGCCGCTTCCGGCGCTCCCCATCCAGTACGCCGATTTCGCGGCCTGGCAACGACGGGAACTTGCAGAGCGAGAGCGAGCCAACAGCGCTCTCGGAAAAGGCCTCAACTACTTCCGCGAAACGCTGAAGAACCCGCCAGCGCCACTCAGTTTGCCAGCTGACCATCAACGCCCTCTGCGCCTGAGTTTTGCTGGCAGTACCATTGCCGCTGAGCTGCCGAGCGACCTCGTGGTTAAGCTTCAAGCACTCGCGGACCAGCAAGGCGCGACACTCTTCATGGTGCTGGAGAGCGCGCTGGCTGTTCTTCTTTCGCGATATAGCGGCGCGCGCGATCTCATTGTGGGAACGGCGGTTGCCGGTCGGGCTCATCCGGATCTGGAGACCGTGGTTGGGCCGTGCTTCAACATCGTCGCGCTCCGCCACCGGTTTAAGCGGGATATGTCCTTTCGCGCGCTGCTCGCAGACACCCGGACGAGCGCCCTGAACGCGTTCGATCACCAATTGGTACCCTTCGAAGCGGTGATCGATGCGGTGGTAGAACGCCGCTTGGCCAGTCACGCGCACGCCCCGCTGTTCCAGGTGATGTTCCAGCTTCACACCGAGGCGAGGGCCGATCCGTCCGAACCGCTCGACCTTGGTGGTTTGGCCGTCACCGCCAGAAGCAAAACGCGACAGGTCGCGCGCCACGATCTGAGCCTCGATCTTTACGAGAAGCCCGATGGATCGCTGGCCGGAACACTGGAGTATATGGCAGAGCTTTTCGAACCGGCTCGGATGCAGCGCCTTCTTCGTCACTACCAGGTGCTGCTTGCCGGTATTGTCGAAAACCCTGATTCAACGATTGAGGCCCTGCCGCTCATCGACCAAGCAGAACGGGCCGAGCTGATCAAGACCTTCAACAACGCGGCGGTGCCGTTACCGGCGGGCCAAAGCATCGTCGATCTCTTCGAAGTCCAAGCCCGAAAGCAGCCAGACGCGACCGCAGTGGTGAGCGAAACCGTCGCGCTCACCTATGGCGAGCTGTTTGCGCAAGCTGCAAGCCTCTCCGCACGCCTCAAGGCGGAGGGGATCGGGCCTGAACAGCCTGTCGGGCTTGTGGCTGACCCGAAGCTCGAATTCTTCGTCGCGTTGTGGGCGATATGGATGGCAGGCGGGGCATATCTTGCGCTTGATCCAGGAACGCCACCCGAGCGTTTGCGCTTCATCCTCAGCGAATGCCGCCCCCCAGTCGTCCTTCACGCAGGAGTTTCGCTCAAGGCCTCGCCGCTTCTTTCCAGCCTTGCTTCGGATCGCGCCGGCTCAGACTGCGCGACGCCGGTTCTCCTCGATTTGGAGGATGCCATCAAAGCGCCGCCGACCGCATCTCCTGGGACTGGCCGGCACGACAAGAGCGATCGTCTCCATGAAATGAGCGCCGCCTACGTCCTCTATACATCAGGCTCGACCGGAACGCCGAAGGGGGTGGTTAACACGTTTGGCGCGCTCAGAAATCTCGCAGAGGTGATGGCACGTCAGTATCCGGCCGGTCCTGCTGATCGAATCTTGCAGTTTTGTTTGCCGAGCTTCGTTCGGGCGCTCGAAGAGTATGTCTGGGCGTTCTGCTCTGGCGCATCGCTCCACCTTTTTCCAAGGAACGGCCCAGTGGATGGCTCAGCGCTGGGCGCATTCATCCATGAACACCAAATCACCCATGCGTGCATGGTTCCGAGCGCGCTGCAGCTCTTGCCCGCCCGACCTTGCCCCACCCTTCGGACGATCGTGGTCGCAGGGGAAGCATTGCCCGCATCTGCCGCAAGCCGTTTCCCTCAAGGGCCGACCCTCGTCAACGAGTACGGTGCAACCGAAACGGCGGGCATCGTCACGGGCCGAGTGCCAACCGGCGACAGCGTCCCCCCTCACATCGGTGAGCCGCTTACAAATTCGACCGTCACCATCTTGGACCCCCGACTCGAGCCCGTTCCCATCGGTGTGCCAGGCGAGATTTACGTGGGTGGCCGCCAAGTGGCCCGCGGTTACCTTGCCCGGCCGGGGCTGACGGTAGAGCGCTTCGTTGCCGACCCATTTTCCAGTGAGCCTGGTGCGCGTCTCTTCCGCACCGGTGACCTCGGGCGTTGGCGGCCAGACGGCACCATCGAACACTTGGGCCGCCTCGACTTTCAGGTGCAGATCCGCGGGATGCGTGTGGAGCCCGGCGAAGTTGAAGCCGTGCTGGCCGACCATGAGAGTGTCGGGGCCGCCGCCGTCGTTGGCCGCTTCGACAGTGGGGATAGTGTTCAATTGGACGCGTATATCGTGCCGGCGGTCGCCAACACCGATAGACCCCGCACCCCGATGGCTCTGCCGGGAACGGTGGACCTGCGTGCGATCGATCAGCACCTCGAGCGCTACCTGCCCGAGCACATGCGCCCTTCAACGATCACGGTCCTTCCCGAACTTCCCAAAACCGCGAGTGGCAAAGTGGCCCGGTTGGAGCTGCCCGACCCAGGGCAGTCCGCCCAACCCCGCACGACCGACAATGCCCCTGCGACAGAGACCGAAAGACGGGTTGCGGCGACCTTTCAAGACCTTCTTGGCGTCACGGGCGTGGGTCGTGGGGACGGGTTTTTCGACCTCGGCGGTCACTCACTGATGGCAGTCAAGCTCGTGTCGCGCCTTACCGAGGAGACCGGCAAGTCTCTCGCACTGCGCACCGTGTTTGAGGCAAAGACGGTTGCATCCATCGCCGCGGCGATCGACCACGAGCCGCAGCGCTACCGACCCCTCGTTGCGTTGTCGGAGCCGAAACCTGGGCAGTCACACACTGGCCCGCGACCCTACTCCATCGTCTGCTTCCACCCAGTGGCAGGCAACGTTGTGCCCTATGCGCAACCGGCCGTGGTGGAGCGCTTGTCGCAGTTCGGACTTGTGCTTGGCGTGCAGGCGCGGGGGCTCGAGCTTGAGGAACCCCCCTTTGCGACCTACGAAGACATGCTCCACTCCTACACCGAGGCGATTGCCGCGCTTGAAGATGTGCGACCGTTCGTATTCGTGGGTTGGTCAATGGGAGGGATCGTCGCCTACGACGTCGCCTCCCGCCTCGCCGACCGAGGCCGCGAAGTGGTCGGACTGGCCATCCTCGACGGCATCGACAGGGGAGTGATCTCGCATCCCCAAAACGGCAGCGGCCAACCTGCGGCGCCCACCGCCTCCGGTCACACCATGATTAGGGCGGCAGGCGAACAAGGCTCGGCAGCCACGCTAAACGCCTCCACGACAAAGCGAGCGCCGTCAGGACCTCGGGTAAGCGGCGCCGACCTCGTGGAACGCTCCAGAGCGCTTCGGCTGTGGCATATTGAGCTCCTGAAAGAGCGGTCAAGCAGCCGAAACTACCATGGACCGGCTCTCATCTTACGAGCGGCGGACACCGCCCAGACCATCGATGATCCAGCGCTTGGCTGGGCATACTCCTGCAGCCCCTTAGAGACCCTCGACGTGCCCCACCTCCACGATGACCTTCTCAACAGCGAAGCTGTCCCAACGGTCATCGGCGCTGTCGCCGACTGGATCGAGACTCGTCTCATCCGCGGACGCACGGGAGCGGGCATGGTGGAGTGACCCATGCAGACTGTCCTTGAAGTCCAAACAGTTCTCGGCGCACCATGCTGCCGTGACAAAAAGGAGAGCGACTGTGGATGACGAACGCTATGAGTTCATGGTCCTCGTCAATCATGAAGAGCAACACTCGCTTTGGCCGACGTTCAAAGAGATTCCGCCGGGTTGGCGCCAGGTTGGCCCGGTGGGGTCAAAACAAGAGTGCCTCGCCTACGTTGAGGAGGCTTGGCCCGACATCACGCCGCTTTCAGTCCGAAAGGCCCTTGCCGAAGCAAAAGCCAAGCGGGAGGGCAACCAATAGGGTGAGGCGGTCGCCCGCGCGTCGCGGAAGTGGGCGCTTATCGAGCGGGCACTGTCCCTCTGACAAGCGATGATCCGATGTGGTTGTTCACGCACGCAACTCTGTCCGGGCCCTTGAAGGATTGGTGCGCGTTTTGGCGCATATCAAGCGTCTAGAGCCTCAGCATAGGATCAACCGTTGAAACGAATACTTCGGGTCTTCCTTGCCAGCCGCAAGCGCCGGGCTGTCTTCCTACTGTCCTTCCTTGTGGCCGCGGTCGGTCCAAGCGCATGCCTCGTGCTTCTGACCATCGTGATCAAGGGCTTGGCAAACGACAGTGTGGACTATGGCACGCTCTGGCTGTTTCTCGTTGCGGCCAGCTTGTCCGTCAGCGGTCTCTACCTCGCTGTGAACCAGTGCGGCGTCATCTTTGAAACCTATCTCAATCGCAAGCGCGTTGCCCTCGAAAACACGGCCGCGTCCGTCGACCTATACGCACTCGACCGGGTCGGACGCGAGCGGATCTTCGAGGTCGTCTCACGGGAGTTTCAAGCCGCATCGTCGGCATCCACGCGTCTGCCAAACCTTGGGGTGAGTGCGTCGAACCTCGTGCTCTCCTGCCTGGTGATCCTGCTCTTCGCGCCACGTGTCTTAGTGTTGTTCGTCGCGATCTTTACGATCTCGATGCTCGTCATCATCGCGTTCCAGAAAAGAGCCGTCAGAGCCATTAGACGGGTTAAAACCGTCGATTCGACCCACCTCGGCGCGTTTCGCCAATCCATCGACGGCGCGAAGGAAATCCGCCTCAACGAAGCAAGGCGAACGGATCTTTTTTCAAACTACATTCAGCCGAGCGCGAACGACGTTCGATCGGCCCGTATCTTTGAGACGTCTGGCACAGCCAGGATGGTGCTCATCTTCAACGCCATCTCGTGGCTCACCTTGTTTTTGATTGTTGCGCTTCTTCCGATTTATGTGGATGATTTGGCCGTCGTCATTCAGGGTCTCTACGTGGGGATTTTCGTTCGCACGTATTTGTTTGCGTTCGCTTTGGATGTGCCGCTCTGGAATGCGCTGAACGTGGCGTTGGAGCGGATCGATGCGCTTGAGCGAGACCTCAAAGCAGCGCCGCGCGAGGTGGCGGATGCCGACGAGTGGGACCGCGACTTCTCGAAGATCGAAATTCGTGAGGCCGAATTCGCCTACTCTGGCCAATCTGGCGAGGCGGGCTTTTCCATCGGGCCACTATCATTGACAATCGACCGCGGTGAGACGGTGTTCATTGTCGGCTCCAACGGAGCGGGAAAGTCCACCTTCCTTCGGGTGTTGACCCGCCTCTACGAACCACAGAGCGGGCAAATTCTGGTGGACGGCGTTCCTGTTACCCGTGAGAGGACGGGGGGATATCGAGCCCTCTTTGCGAGCGTTTTCACCGACTTTCACATCTTCGATCGACTCTATGGCCTCCAAGGCGTGCAAGATGCCGACGCCAATGCCTTACTGGCCGACCTTGGGCTCTCCCACGTGGTCCATGTGAGTCATGGGCGCTTTTCAAGCACCGATCTTTCAAGCGGGCAGCGCCAACGTCTTGCTTTGGCTGTCGCGCTCCTTGAAGACAGGCCAATCCTGGTCCTCGACGAGATTGCCGCAGACCAAGATCCCTTGTTTCGGCAGCGCATTTACACTGAGCTCCTTCCCGCCTGGAAACGCGGCGGGAAAACACTGGTTGTCGTCAGCCACGACGATCGTTTCTTCGGCTTTGCCGATACGCTCGTTATGTTTGAAGATGGCGGCGTAGCGGTCCAACACCAAGGAGCCGATGATGGCCGATAAGGCGGCAGACGCCTCGGGCGGCTTGGATGACGAGCCCGGTTTCACGCGCCTCGAAAAGGTGATCGCTTTCCTTGTTGGCGGTTTGATTGTCGTCACTCTGGCGACGGTGCTGCTCTATGGCACGGTCGCGGTGCGAATCCTCCCCGGCGAAGTGGGCGTCCGCTATAGCCTCCTGTTTGGCGGTACCGTGCTTGATCGAGAAATCCCACCGGGGTTCGCTCTCAAGCTGCCGTGGGACCTTGTCTACCGGTATGAGGTGAGGACGCAAAGAACGTCGTTTGTTCTTGATGCACTGTCGCAGGACGACATGCAGCTCCAAATCAGTGCTGCGGTCCTGTTCCGGCCCAAGCCCGGTCAGGTTCCGTATCTTCACGAGGCCATCGGACCCGAGTATGTCGATCGGGTGGTCGCTCCTGTCGCCACGGCAGGTGTCCGTGAGGCGGCCGCCGGACAGGTTGCTTTCACCCTCTATTCTGAGAGTTTTGGCGACTTCAAGAACCAAGCTATGATGCAACTCAGGGCACACCCCGTCTCGCAATACATTGATTTTGAAGATATTGCGATCACCAAGGTAAAGCTCCCTGAGAAGCTTACGGAGGCGATTGAAGATAAACTCTCTCAAGAGCAATTGTACGAGTCTTTTCAATACCGTCTGAGAACTCAGATTCAGGAGGCAGAGCGTCGCCGTATCGAGGCCATTGGCATCCGTGTCTTTTACAATATCGTCCGTGGCGCTCTGACACCTGACCTACTGCAATGGCGCGGGATTGAGGCTACGGTGCAACTCGCGCGCTCATTCAACTCAAAGGTCATCGTGATCGGCAGTGGTAAAGATCAGCTTCCAATCATCCTTGGAAGCGATCTGACCCGCAGCGAAACACGTGTGGTCGAGCAAGGGGCGATGCCGGCGGAAGGGCAGGATACATTCGACACCGATCCAGACTCGTTCCAAGTCGATCCGGATTCGTTTGAACAGCTTCCAGACTTTGGCAGTTTGCCCAGTATCTTCGATGACTCTATACTCCTTCCTCGAACAGAGCGGGCTCCGTCAAGCAGTCCAACTGTTAACCAAGGCCCCGCTGATCAGACACCGGCAAACACCAATGTCCAGAATTAGAGCTGTTTCTCAGCGACACGTGTCCCGTAGGTGGCCGGTGGAACCGCTGTCCATAGAACGATCTGAGGTGTTCGGTTGCGGCTTGGTCCGAGCGACCTTCGAGGGAAGTGTGTGATGTTCCCCTATCTCTACTTTGTGCTTTACATTTTGTGTGCTGCCGGCGTGGGGTTCTTAGCGCGTCGCACGAGAATGGGGTGGTTCGGAGCGTTCCTGTTGTCATTGGTCGTCACACCCTTGGTCTCATTCGTTCTCGTGATCGGCTTGACGAGGCTGCCGCGGAGCTCTCGCCGTACATGAGAGCTTGCAAAACTGAGGCGATTGTGTGCCTCCTGGGGCGAAACAGACATGCGAGGGCAACATGGCTGATACCGATGGTTCGCGTGCAGAGCCGCCACCTGAGGATCCACAGGTGGTCGGGCCGGACCCTGCGGAAACAAAGGATGAAGCAGGCGTCACAACCAAGAATTTGAAGCCTGAGGCCTTGGAGATTGTTAACCGCCACTCAGCCTACGGCCTCGCCAGCGGCGTTATCCCAATCCCGCTTGTCGATCTGACCGTCGCCAGCACGATCCAGCTTCGGATGATCGCTCAACTGGCTGAGCTTTACGGAATCCCATTCCACAAACAAGTTGCAAAGAGCACGATTTCCTCCGTTGCGGCGTCTGCTCTTCCGATCACAGGGGCAGGCGCCGCTGCAACGAGCCTCGCTCGGGCAGTGCCCGTCGTTGGCCCAGTACTCGGGCTTGCGACGCTGCCAGCCCTCTACAGCGCAGTCACCTATGCCCTTGGGCGGACGTTTGGCTGGCACTTCGCCAATGGCGGGACACTGGAAACGATCGACCCGAAGGCGCTGCGAGAGCGCTTCAGAAGAGAGTTCAAGGCTGCACGTAACGACGACGCAGAGGAAGCAACGGCCGCTTAACGGGCTTGGACTGGTTGAGGGCCAGTGCGTTCTTGCCATCGCACGTGGTCTTGACCCGTGAGATTGGTCCAGATCCGATGCTATGGTTGGGGCATAATCCTGATTGAAAGGAGCGTGCTGCAATGCCGAAGCAGCGCTTCACGGACGAGCAGATTGCGTTTGCGCTACGGCAAGCTGAGGCGGGTAGCTCGGTGGATGAGATCTGCCGAATTATGGGCGTTGCGGAGGCGACGTTCTACCGGTGGGATAAGGTGTACGCCGGCATGGGCGTGTCGGAGATCCGAAGGCTGAAGCAACTCGAAGACGAGAACGCAAAGCCGACGCGTCTGGTGGCGGATCTGACGTTGGATCGGACCATGTTGCAGGATGCTCTGCGAATAGAGTGGTGAAGCTGTCAATGATGGTGCGAACTCCGGCCAGGAGGGCCGCGCAAAACCCAGCCGCTTTGGTTTTGGTATTGGACGGCTGCTACAGGCGTGCGCCAAAGCGCTCTGGCCCGTCAGGACCGGCCTGCGGTGGCTGGGGTTAGAGCACTTTCGACCTACTCGTACGCATAGCCACAGTTGGCGAGGTAGTTGCGGCATTCTTCAGGTGTGAAAGCATCGAGGAGGCGTCCGATGGTGTCCCAGAGGTCGTCTGAACCGCACCGGGTCTGCCGGAGGCTCCAACTCCTGAGTAGGATGGAGCCTTATAAGCAAGACGACGAACAAATATTCGCCTGAGGTGCGCGAGCGCGCGGTGCGGCTGGTTTTGGACAATGAGCACCAGCACGTGTCCCGCTGGGCGGCGATCTTGTCGATCTCCTCGAAGGTCGGCTGCGCGGCGCAGACGCTGAACGAGTGGGTCAAGAAGGCCGAGGTCGACGGCGGCAGGCGGGCCGGAGTGCCGAGCGAGATGGCTGAGAAGATGAAGGCGCTGGAGCGGGAGAACCGCGAGTTGCGTCAGGCCAACGAGATTCTGCGCAAAGCGTCGGCCTATTTTGCCCAGGCGGAGCTCGACCGCCGGTCGAAGACATGATCGCCTTCATCGACGATCACCGGGCCGAGCACGGGGTCGAGCCGATCTGCAAGGTGCTGCCGATCGCCCCGTCCACCTACCACGATCATGTGATGAAGCGGGCCGATCCGACGCGCCGCTCACCGCGGGCGCGCCGCGATGCCGAACTGCGGCCTAAGATCAGGCGCGTGTTCGACGCCAACTTCCAAGTCTACGGGGTGCGCAAGGTCTGGCGGCAGATGCGTCGAGAAGGCTTCCAAGTCGCGCGCTGCACCGTCGCCAGGCTGATGAAGGAGATGGGGATCGAAGGCATTGTCCGGGGTAAACGGGTTCGAACGACGATTCCCAACAAGGCTGCGCCATGCCCGCTCGACCGGGTCAACCGCCAGTTCCGGGTGCCCGCTCCGAACATGCTTTGGGTGAGCGACTTCACCTACGTCGCGACGTGGCAGGGCTTCGTCTTTGTCGCGTTCGTCATCGACGCATATGCCCGCCACATCGTCGGCTGGCGGGTCAGCAGAACCGCCCATGCCGGCTTCGTCCTCGATGCCCTGGAGCAGGCCGTTCACCAGCGTCGGCCGGTAAGGGGAAAGGGCCTGGTGCATCATTCAGACAGGGGATCGCAGTATCTGGCAATCCGCTACACCGAGCGCCTGGCCGAAGCAGGCATCGAGCCGTCGGTCGGCAGCGTCGGCGACAGCTACGACAACGCACTGGCGGAGACGATCAACGGCCTCTTCAAAGCGGGGGTCGTCCACCGGCGCGGACCATGGCGCAGCTTCGAGGCCATTGAGTACGCCACCCTCGAATGGGTCGACTGGTTCAACAACCGTCGCATTCTCGAGCCCATCGGGAGCATCCCGCCTGCCGAGGCGGAAGCCAACTACTACGCAGCTCTGGAAATGCATCGGGTGGCCGCGTAGCTAAGACAAATCGGCCTCCGGGATTTCCGGTACAGTTCAATCAACCGAAATACTGCCCTTGGCGTTGTTGTTCCCGCCGTCGGAACTCCAAGGGCAAAGTGTCCGCCAAGCGGACACTTTCATCGCCCAATCAACCTTATCGCCCTCCACGAGCGTGTGAAGCGCAACAGGCAGGCGGCCGAGCCCAAGGACAGCATTGGGGCCATGTTGTTTGAGGCGCTGGACGCAGCCTTCAAGGAAGCCGACGAGCGTGTCATAGGATCGGAAAACGCTCTCGCCCCGAGCGCTCCTATATACCGAGAGTAACGGTAGCTTTGAGCCCTTTGCGGGTGTTCTATGCAATGCATCCGACACCTGCTTCAGCCGCGCAAGCGGACATGGCGTAGTTGCGGCGGGGCTTCAGCAAGGGCTCGAGAGGTCGACTAGGCTCGACCTCTCGCCACCGAGCCACTGAGGAGAACGAAGATGAAGCACTATGTCGGTCTTGATGTGTCGTTAAATGAGATCTCGATCTGCGTGGTCGACGCCGATGGCGAGACTGTCGTGGAAGGCAAGGTCGCCACGGAGCCGGAAGCGATCTTGGGATGGCTTGCGAACCGGGTCGGCGCGGTCGAACGCATCGTCCACGAGAGCGGGCCGCTCTCGATCTGGCTGACGCGAGAGCTCGCCCGCCTCGGAGCGCCGGTGGTGTGCATCGACGCCCGGGCGGCGCACAAGGCACTCTCCGCGCGCATGAACAAATCCGACCGAGCCGATGCGGAAGCGCTGGCTCAGCTGGCGCGCACGGGCTGGTACCGAAAGGTACACATCAAGAGCGAGGCCAGCGATCGACTGCGCCTGCTTCTGGGAGCGCGCGAGCGGATGATCAGGATCCGCCAGGACATCGAGGCACAGGCGCGCGGTGTCCTGAAGAGTTACGGCATCCGGCTTGGAACTGTGGGGGCAAGCCGGAACCGCGCAAGTTTCCGTGAGCAGCTGCAAGCAGCCGCGGCCGGCGATCCCATCCTGGAGTCGGTCGCCGCCTCGCTGATCGCGGTCCATGAAGTGGTCTGCGCGGAAACGACGGCCATCGACGACGAACTCATGGCGATCGCCCGTGAGAGCGATCTCGTGCGCCGTCTGATGACCGTCCCGGGTGTGGGCCACATCGTGGCGCTGAGCTTCGTCGCCGCAGTGGACGATGTCGGCCGCTTCGCCAAGGCTGTCGATGTCGGTGCCTACCTCGGGCTGACACCGCGACGACATCAGTCCGGCGAGGTCGACTATTCCGGTCGGATCTCCAAGAGTGGTGATGCCAGGATGCGCGCGCTGCTCTTTGAAGCCGCAAACGTCATGATCACCAGGGTGCGCCGGTTCTCACCTTTGAAGAGTTGGGCAGTGCGTCTTGCCGCCCGCAAAGGGATGAAGAAAGCAACCGTCGCTGCCGCTCGCAAGATCGCTGTTGTCATGATCCGCCTCTGGCGCGACGGCACCACCTTTGCCTGGACCAAGAAGGAGATGCCCTCCTGACGACGAGGCAGTGAGATCCGTTCCGCCGGAACGGAAAGCTGTCCCACCGGGACGGAGGCCGGATGATCTCGTTTCGAAGGTCGAGGCCAGCCCATCTTCGGCCAGGACCTCGCAGCGGACATTGGAGACATCCAGTCCCCGACGCCATCATGGGGCGGGGTTCCGAACGATCCCGACCCCGGAGAGAACCATGAGCCCGGTGAGACGCAAAATCGGCCTTGCGAGAAAAGCCGCAACTAGAGAACCTTTGCCGTTCTGTTGCAAAGGGTCTCTCTTGGACGGCCAACGGCCATACCGCTACCCAATCCGGTGCGCTTCGCGCTCCATCCCTGAATGAGTGCGTAGCGCCTACCGCCAGCGGCTGCCGGCCCCCAACAATTCACGTTGGCCGTCAACGCCGAGCCTCTCGGCACCGCCGCCTCATCCAGCATCCCGAACCCGATTTGAGGTCTCCCTACCCGGCAAATCGTTCTTCCGGCACGCCCCTTATGCCAAGGCCGTCGATAACGAAAACGTTGCCCGACTGAGGATTGGTCTCCAATTCCTTGTCCGTCATGAAGAGGCGCTGCGAGGTGATGAACAGGCGGTCGTGATTGGGCCCCCCGAACGTTGGGCAGGTCGGGCGAGGCACCGGCATGTCGATCTCAAGCATCACCCTGCCTTTCTGATCGAGGCGAAGAACCTTCCCGCCGGCTACCAAGGCGCACCAATAGCAACCTTCCGAATCGACTGTGCCGCCATCCACCATGCCCGGGCGGTCAGCAGTTGAGAAAAATGGGCGACGATTCGAAAGGCGTCCCTCATCTGGATCGACATCAAAACACCAAACCTGATCACCAAGCGTGTCGGAGAAGTACATCGTCCGACCGTCCAGACTAAATGCCGTTCCGTTGCTGACCTTAAACTCGAAATCGGACGCATGACGCGAAACCGTCCAATCGGGCGCAAGGCAATAGATTGCGGCGCTTTTCGCCGCTATCTTTTCGTTCATGGTGCCGCACCAGAAGCGTCCCTGGCGATCGCATTTGCCGTCGTTGAAGCGGTTTTCCGGCCGATCCGATTCTGGATCGACCCGGGTCGTAAACGTCTCGGTCGTGAGATCGAAAGCGAGAAAGCCACGATCGGACGCGCCGACCATGCCGCCCTCACATCGCATTGCGAATGAGCCGATCGGCCCAGGTGTGTCCCAGGCATCCACTTGTCCGCTCGCTACATCCCACCGTTCCATGCGATACTTCACGTGGTCCGACCAGTAGAGCGCTTGTTCTTCCTCGACCCAAAGCGGGGCCTCTCCGAGGCCATTTTGGCTCTCAACAAGACATCTGATTTCATATCGCATCGTCGTTGGCACCCATTTGCGTCTCGTCGTCCGTGGCATCATACTCCAAGCCAGCGAGCGCGCACAGGCGTATGCCGGAACGACTGCCGCCGGGCTGAAGGTGATGGAAAGCTTGGCGATCAAGTCGGACATCGCGGGGAGATAGACGATCTGGAGGCGTGGTTAGCGCTCTGCCGGATTGGTTCGGCCGCCCGGAAACCACTGCGGCGTACGTGCGGGCGACCGTGGATCTGGCCACTTTCGCATGGCAACTTCAATAGCGTACCAGCGATCATGCATCGCCGTGGTAAAGACTTTGTCCGGCGCCGCAACACTGGCGATCCGCCCAAGCGCGCCGAGCTTAAGGAGGCCTTTCCGATGCGGAACCACATTGTTGCTGCCAGTTTCTTCATCATCGGTTCGGGGGCGATGGCCGAGGAAGCACCGGACCTTACCGGAACCTGGGTGAAAACGGCTGGTCACATAATGTACTGGAACGGAGAGGTGAACCAATTCCCCCACCAATACGACCAGGCAATCATTGTCATCCACGACCAGGTGGGCCCGGTCTTTAAGGCAACTCAGATGACCGTTCCGGGCGCAGACGGCCATACCGGACGGCACGGCAATGAACCGATTAGCGGAGACGGCCACCCAATTCTGGGCACGGTGGACTGGGACGGCCGTTCCGTCATTCTTGCGGATGTCGACGACACGACTACGCAAAGGTGCAATCTCGTCGCTACGGACCGGATGGAATGCACGGCGTGGGAGGCTGGCCCCCACGCACTTGCAGGCCGGTACGTGATAGAGCGTGAGCGACCTTAGCGAACAACTCTCTCCTTGCGACATCCAGTGCCCGCCTGACACTACTGCATAGCCCTTATCAAGGGCCTCATTACGTCCGCTGAGTCCGACAGCGTGGTGCACGGTCCGCGTTGCGGACGTATTGGCGCTTCACCTATGTCGACCCTTTCGGAGGGGGCGCTGGTCGGCCATGGTAGCGAACGCGCCCCACGATTGCCGAGCTACATAGCCTACGGGGTCTCCTGGGTCGGATACCTCTGCGTGAACGCTTCGCTCTATCCAGACTGAGGGGCCGAGCCGGGGCTAGATAATCGCCAGGTAGTCTCCCTCCTGAGCGTGCATTCCATCGATGAAGCCGACGTCGGCGCCAGGCAGCAAGCTGTTTGGCTTCTCGTAATTTGGCGAACTCGTATCGCGCGGCGCGGTGATCTCATGACTGACAGCCAAAACTGGTATGGTGTCTTCACGGCCCGCGGTGTTGTCAGCCGGTATGACTGAAGCAAACGTATCCTGCGTCGCTACTGTTTCCAGACCGGTGAGCGGCGTCGGGAGGTTAAAGTATGCATCAAATGACATGGCGTTGTCGTCCTATATGTGATGTGCACTGGCAGTGTATACGTCCACTAAAGGATATTGCTAGGGAGGATGTGAATTGCAGTGACGTGGATCACGAATACAAGCCCTGAGCTTAAGAGCTGGTCGCGTGGCGCGTCGAAAGCGATAGCGCTTTAGCGCCGCCCGCCTGCCGCCCTCAGCGGGGGGACACCAAACGCAGTGTTCCATCACACAATCAACCCAGAGCAACCCAGACAGCGGTGCCCAACAGTCGCTTGGACCAGCGTCTGAACTGTCCTGACGATGGGGAGCGCCTCACAGGGCCCGCGATCGAATTTTGTTCATGGACTGGCAAAGGTCGGCTCTGGGCTCCTCGCCGATCTTTCCGGACTGACTTACCGGATAAGGCGCTGCGAGGCGTTTTGGGGATCGATGGGTGGCGCCTGCGCCTGTCGTCCCGTGCCGAAACTCGCGCGATAGCGCTTTGGGTTGACGCCAAACACACGCCGGAAGCGGTCGCGCAGGCCAGACGCGTCGGCGAACCCGCTGCGCGAAGCGACCTCATCGATGGAAAGCAAGGTCGTCTCAAGGAGCAAACGCGCGTGGCGCGTCCGCGCTTCAATCAGCCACTGGCCGGGGTGGTGCCCGTCTCCTCTACGAAGCGGCGGGAGCAAGTGCGCTTGCTCATGCCGGCATAGGCAGCCATCCGAGCCACTGTCAGGGGATGGTGGACCTGCGTCTCAATCCACTCCAGCGTCGCGGCAATACTACCATGATCGGGATGGACCGGTACGACCCAAGCGATACGGAAAGGTTGGCTGTCCAGCCGCTGTAGGTGACCAGTGGAAGAGAAAAAACAAACGGTGGCTTTCGTTGATTGTATAAATTTGAAATGTCGGTGGCGTAGGATTGCGGGCGATGACCCAACACCCGATAGAGGAGTTAGGACGAAGACATGTCGCAGTTCGCCACTTGTCAGCTTAATTTTGCCCTGGAGGCCGCTGCGCGGACCGAAAGTGAAGTTCGCGCCTACAAGCACCTTTTGAGACAGACGGCGCTTGAAGCAGCAACCTATGCCGATGCAAATCCGACGTCTTCGCCCGTTCAGGGATGGCCCTTTGCGGTGAAGGAGGTGCTTGACGTCGCGGGTGTCGTGACAGCCGGAGGGTCGCAAGCCTATGCAGACCGCATCCCAGCCACCGATGCTACAGCGGTAAAGCGGCTGAAGTCCGCCGGTGGTGTGCTGGTGGGAACGCACATTGCTCATGAGCTGACATGCGGGTTCGATCAACCGCCGACGCGCAATCCGTGGAATATCGCCTGCTACCCCGGTGGCTCAAGCGCCGGAGCCGGTGTATCGGTTGCCGTCGGATCGGCCCGATTTGCATTGGGCACTGATGCTGCGGGGTCAGTGCGCATCCCGGCAGCGATGACAGGAACGACGGGCTTAAAGCCAACTTGGGGACTCATAAGTGCCCATGGTGTAATGCGTGAGGCATCGGCACCATCGATTGATCATGTCGGGATCATCGCAAGATCAGCCGAAGACATCTCCCAGATTCTTCCAGTGATTGCCGGCCCCGATCCATGGGACCCGGCCACACTGCAAGCCCGACCTGCCCTGGACGACGTTGTGCCGAACATACAACGGGCTGCCATTCTTGGCGATGCAACTTTTAAAGCGTTGTCCAAAATCTATCCCCTCGATCCAGAGGTGAGAACTGCATTTTCGGATGCTTGTGCGGTTTTACATAAATCTGGCGTCGAGATCACGACGTTTGAGCTGCCAACATTTTCAAAGGCAGTTGAAGCAATCGTGACGTTCTTTTCTGCAGAGCTGGCACCTCCCAACATGAAAAGGCTCGTGGAACGCAAATCAGACTATACACCTTCGGTTGCTGACATGATCGAGGCTGGGTTCGCAATGCCTACGGAGCTTTTGTTGCAAGCTATCGATCTTCGCTGTCAGCTGCGGCAAGAATTAGCTGATGCTTTCGCGCTAGCTGATACGAATTTTTTGCTAACGCCGACGACACCACGTCCCTCAATTCCACTGGAGAAGCTTAATCCAGCAGAAGATCTGGTAACCTTTATACCTTTTACGTGCGGATTCAATCTAACTGGAAATCCTGCCATCAGTGTACCATGTGGTTACACTAGCGACGGCCTTCCCATCGGCTTGCAGATCGTCAGCCGCCACTTCATGGAGGCTGCCTTGCTTGACCTGGCGATACAGTTTCAAAAGCTAACCGACTGGCACGAACGGCGCCCACCGCTCTGAAGCGTGCGCAGCGAGGTTCACCCTGTCAGTCGGGGCGGCGTCGATCGCAAACAGACTGTAGTTTAGTAGGCTGAGCGCCGCTATATACGGTGAGAACTCACAACATGAATTACGGACTGACGCACATTCTTTTCTTTTTCTATCAAGCGGCCGGCATCCGGATAAATGGGAGAAGGTCAACGCCTTCTCACACCGTGGGGCAATTCGGCACCTTGGCGTTAGCAATCTGCGCCGTGACGCTCCGGTTTAGGGATTCGGCAACGAGTGCAGGGGGCAGAATCCTGCAAACAACAAGGCATTGTATCTCTCAAACTATCCGCAAATCGGTTGCGTTGTGACAGATGCACAGGTAAACGACCTAAGTATCGTAAAGCTTAAGGTGATTGAGCCTCCCCCAGTGAAGTGGTCCATCCTGAGGTATGGCTTTGAGGAGCCGAACGAGGAGGACCACGATGCCGAGGAAGAGGCACAAGGCTGAAGAGATCGTTGCGAAGTTACGCCAGGTGGATGTGCTGACGGCGCAGGGCACACCGGTCGCTGACGCGATCCGGCAGATCGGCGTGACGGAGGTGACCTACTATCGGTGGCGCAAGGAGTACGGCGGGCTGAAGAGCGATCAGGTTCGCCGGATTAAGGATCTCGAACAGGAGAACGCGCGGCTGCGGCGGGCGGTGTCTGATCTCACGCTCGACAAGCTGATCTTGAAGGAAGCGGCACAGGGAAACTTCTGAGCCCTTCGCGTCGGCGGGCGTGTGTTGAGCACGTCCGCCAGGTTCTGGATCTACCCGAGCGGCGCGTGTGCCGCGTGCTCGGGCAGCATCGCTCCACCCAGCGCAAGATCCCGCACGGTCGGGAAGACGAGGCGCGGCTCACCGAAGACATCATCGAGCTCGCACGGCAGTACGGGCGCTACGGTTATCGCCGGATCACCGAGCTCCTGCGTCGAGCTGGTTGGCTGGTGAACGACAAGCGGGTGGAGCGGATCTGGCGACGCGAAGGGCTGAAGGTGCCGGCCCGGCAACCCAAGCGCGGTCGGTTGTGGCTGAACGATGGGTCGTGCGAGCGGCTGCGCGCAGAGAGGCCGAACCACGTGTGGTCGTACGATTTCATGGAGGATCGCACCCATGACGGAAGGAAGTACCGCATGCTGAACGTGGTCGACGAGTTCACCCACGAGTGTCTCGCGATCCGGGTCGAACGGCGCTTGAAAAGTACCGACGTGATCGACGTCCTTTCGGACCTGTTCATCCTGCGCGGCGTGCCGAGCCATATCCGCTCCGACAATGGCCCAGAATTCGTCGCCAAGGCGGTTCAGAGGTGGATCCATGGGGTGGGGGCCAGCACCGCATACATCGCGCCGGGGAGCCCGTGGGAGAACGGCTACATCGAGAGCTTCAACGCCCGAATGCGCGACGAGCTCCTCGACGGTGAGATCTTCTACACGCTCCGCGAGGCCCGCACCGTGATCGAAAGCTGGCGTCGCCACTACAATGGTGTCCGCCCGCACAGTGCTCTTGGCTACCAGGCTCCGGCCCCAGAGACGACGGTGTTCCGGCCACCCGCCAGGCCGGCTCCGCTCGTAGGAGCGGCTCCGCCCACCAGGCTACCGCTGGTGAAAAGACCGACCCTCCACTAACATTGCAACTGGACCACCTCGCGGGGGCCGCTCACTTGGCAATCGCCTCGGTGAGTTCGGCAAGCGTGATGCCCTTGTTCGCCTCGACCATCTCGGCAATTGCGGCCTCGTAGCCGGTCAGGATCGGCTTGCGGTAGCCACCGACTTTGGCAGGTTCGACGGAGCCGGTCGTACGAACGCGTTGCATCAGCTTGATGACGGCCGATGGGCTCACGTCAAACCGCGCCGCCACCTCGCGCCTCGATGCGCCGGCCCCCACCGCCCTCACCAAACGCACCCGCAGATCATTCGAAAACGCTACCATCGAAGCCGCCTGCACTCACCAAAACAGCCCTCATGGAACCTGATTTGCCCGATTCCTGGCAACTCCAAAGTGCTCTAGTGGATTGATTCCAACGTTTGGAACCCTCGGGTTCGAGCGGCGATAATGGCGTCGGGATCGGCACGCCAGACGAACGGCTTCGCATGGCCCTGGTTGTGCTCGGCAACGAAGCGGTTGATGGCCGCTTGAAGGTCGCAGACCGAGTGGAAGACGCCGTGCTCGAGACGTTGCCGGGTGAGTTTGGCGAAGAAGCCTTCCACGGCGTTCAGCCACGAGGATGATGTCGGCGTGAAGTGGAACGTCCAGCGGGGATGGCGCGCGAGCCACTCGCGGACCTTGTCCTTCTTGTGGGCGGCGTAGTTGTCGAGGATCACGTGGACGGCCTTGCCGGCCGGGATCTCGCGCTCGAGGCGGTTCAGGAAGCGAATGAACTCCTGATGGCGATGGCGCTGCATGTTCATCCCCGTCACCGTGCCATCGAGGACGTTGAGCGCCGCGAACAGCGTGGTGGTGCCGTGACGCTTGTAGTCGTGCGTCATGGTGCCGGCGCGGCCCTTTTTCATGGGAAGCCCCGGCTGGGTCCGGTCGAGAGATTGGATCTGGCTCTTCTCGTCGACCGAGAGCACAACGGCGTGCGCCGGCGGATCGACATAGAGCCCGACGATGTCGGTCAGCTTCTGCGCGAAGGCAGGATCGTTGGAGAGCTTGAAGGCGCGCCAGCGATGCGGGGCCAGACCATGTGCTTTCCAGATACCCTGCACCGTGGAGGGCGCCACGCCGGTGATCTTCGCCATCGCCCTCAGCGTCCAGTGGGTGGCCTCGTGTGGCGGCGCCTCGTGCGTCAGGCGAACGATCTCGGCCACCTTATCCTCAGCGGTCCGTGCGATGCCCGGCGGGCGGGACTTGTCATGGAGGAGCCCCTCGACTCCCTCGTGCATGAACCGCTCCTGCCAGCGCCAGACACAGGTTTTGGACTTCTGCGTCTCGGCCATAATGGCATTGGTACCAACGCCGTCGCCGCTGAGGAGCACGATTCGGGCTCGCCAGACATGCTTCTGAGGGCTCTTCGGATCGGCGATGATGGCCTTGAGCCGTTTGGCGTCGCTGGCCGACAGCGTGAATGTGATCCCGGTGCGCATGCCACAGACTCGCACCAAACTCGTCTCAGGGGAATCCTGGACCGGGACTCTTTCGATCCGAATTATCCACTAGGTTCCGCCGAAATCCGGCGAGACCTCGGCTTGCAAGTCGGGTGGACGGGGCACATCGTCTGATCCCGGATTTCCCAGATCATTGGCGCCCCGAGGGCATCCCGAATCACTGATTTGTAGCGGATTCAACAGGTTGGGGCTTCGGGAGCAGGTCTTTGACAACGAACGCGACGGGTGAAGCGGAATCCGACCCTCTGCGGCTCCAGTTCGACCGTTCCGTCGAGCTGGCATTTCAAGGGTCGTCGATCAGTTCGGATGGCGGCCTGCTCCTGCATCGCGAACTCGACGACGCACTCTGCCTGACCGACATTGCGGCTGATCTCATCGCCGATCCGCGCACCGGCCGGAACGGTCGTCACCATCTCGCCGGGCTCCTTCGCCAGTCGATCTTCTCGCGGCTTTCCAATTCGCGGCTGGCGACATAGAGCGCATCCTGGAGTTTTGCCCAGATCTCTTGTTCGTCGAACCGGCGGAAACAGCCGTTGACCGTGCTCGGTGGCGGGAAGTCCTTGGGAAGGTTCGCCCAGGCGCAACCGTTCTGCAGCGCGTAGAAGATCGCGTTGACGACCGCGCGCAAATCCGTGCGCCGCTTGCGGCCCCGCCGCGGTTGGTCCGGCAGCCGTGGCGCGATCAACGCGAACTCCGCTTCCGCCATGTCACTTGTGTAACGCAACCCGCGCCTGTCATGATCGGCGCAAGTGAAAGGGGTCCAGGCCATCGTGAGTCTCAGATTGTCCGACAACAAACGGTGAATCACTGCCGCCCCTTTCGCTCAACCCTTTATTCCCGAACGGTCTCTAAATGGGAAATGCCGGTTCAAATAAGGGAGAATGCTATGGAGTGGTGGATGGTCGCTGGTTTGGTAATTGCTGGGATAATCTTTTTTCCTATCATTGTTCTGATAGTCGCTGCGCTTCCATTGCTACTGGTAGTGATTTCACCGGTACTAATTGTTGTTGGTGGAATTTACGCTTATGTTTGGTATCAGAAATCCAGTGTACCTGATAAGATTTCTATCAGCGCATATTATAACACAGCCGCATGCGCTCTCGAGCATCCTATACTACTAACAATAACAAATAAATCGAATTTCACCACGTTTTCTATTGAGTATGACCTATCAGGGCGCTCCTTAATCACGCAAACAACCGAAAGGTCGGACCCATACAGACTAATACTTGACCCTGTAAAGTGGGATTCATCCCAGCGCTTCTGCGTTTCTGTGCCAGCGCCAATCTATGCGGGTAGCGCCACACAGCCCGCGTTGCTTTCATGGCGCGTTCAAGTGCTAGATGCCACACCGCAACCTTTCCCGCACCCCTTGAACTACTTACTTCCTTAGCACTACCCCCAACGTCGCTCTCTGCGCGCACGCTAAACACTTCAAGCGCTTTCGGCTTTTTCGCATCTCGATGTAAGCAATCACGTCTTCTCTAAACTCGTCGCTTTCGTTGGCCATCAGAGCTCAGATGTGGCCACCGGGCAATGTCCACTGATATCAGGACGATGTCAGCCCGGGTGATTGTGGTTCGACGAATTTCGTCGGACGAAGATTGCGAGATGATGGCTGCGGCGTTGCAGGCGATGTCACACTTTCCACTCGGTCCGGAATCCGGACCAAGTCGCTCAAGGGCTAACCAAAGAAAAATGGTTCCTGAATTCGGAACCATATGTCAGCCAGTAGGCGCCACCCGGCCACTCCCGACGAAATTCGTCGGATGTCAGGTCGGACGTTCCCTTGTGATTTGGTCCGCCGAAATTCGGCGGACCAGAATTTGCAGCGAAGTCTTAGGGGGTTATCACCATCCTCGACAAGACCGCCACGTCTTGGCCTCTGCACCAGCCGTCCGAATTCCGGACGCATAGGTTCCCCCACCGCCATTTAACTGTCGGAAACCAGCGGCACGAAATTCGTACCCTTGGTCCGAGGGGGCTATCACCAGTGGCCAATGAGGTGCCCGAATTCGGACCGCTGATCTGTTGGACCGGCCCTGCGCTGCCATCGGAATGGCCGGCGGCCGCTCCATGGCCGAATCCACAAAAACCCTTAAACCCGGCGAAGCGCCGGGTTTGGATTGGGCGGCACCGTCATGAGACACGCTGTCCATTTGCGTCGATGATCAACTCCCCATCTTCCTTTCGGAAGGGCCCATCCGGAAGCCTGTCCAGGAGATCGAGCACAACCTCGCTGGGTCGGCACAATCGCACGCCCCTCGGAGAGCACACGATAGGCCTGTTGACGAGGATGGGGTGCGCGACCATCGCCTCCAACAGAGCAGCGTCGGCCACATCATCACCTGTGAGGCCTAGTTCTTTGGCGGGAGTCTTTGAAATCCGCAGCGCGTCCCTTGGAGTAAGGCTCGCGGCGGCGAACAGGCCGATCAGTTGGGGTTTCGTCCAGCCTGTCTCTTGGTAGTTGATCACCGTCGGCTCCACTTCCGCGGCGCGAATGATGAGAAGGGTGTTTCTCGAGGTTCCGCAATCTGGGTTGTGGTGGATGACAACGGCCATAGGCACCTCCTTTGCGTAGTGGTGTCTAAGCACTAACTCCCGAAGCCGCCTCGTTCACAAGGGACCCACATTATGCGTGCCCTTCCGCCGACCGAGGGACCGTCGGCTGATTTGAGCTCGCCAAATTCGGCGAGGTCAAACCCCTTGCAACTTCAGCGCGGTGGCGAAGCGTGCGGCCGGCTCCGCCTTGGCCATTTTGAGCTACCCGAAATTGGGGAGGTCAAATCCTGAGGGTTTTCAAAGGGGGCTCATACTGTGAACACCCTTTCCGCACCTTCGGTGAGCGGCCCCCGCGAGGTGGTCCAGTTGCAATGTTAGTGGAGGGTCGGTCTTTTCACCAGCGGTAGCCTGGTGGGCGGAGCCGCTCCTACGAGCGGAGCCGGCCAGGCGGGTATGGCTCGGCACGCCGCGCAGGATGAACAGGTCCGAAAGGACGTCGATCACGTCGGTACTTTTCAAGCGCCGTTCCACCCGGATCGCGAGGCACTCGTGGGTGAACTCGTCAACCACGTTCAACATGCGATACTTGCGCCCGTCATGGGTGCGATCCTCCATGAAATCGTACGACCACACGTGGTTCGGCCGCTCTGCCCGCAGCCGCACGCACGACCCATCATTCAGCCACAGCCGGCCCCGCTTGGGCTGCCGGGCTGGCACTTTCAGCCCTTCGCGTCGCCAGATCCGCTCGACCCGCTTGTCATTCACCAACCATCCGGCCCTGCGCAACAACTCGGCGATCCGGCGATAGCCATATCGCCCGTACTGTCGGGCCAACTCGATGATGTCTCCAGTGAGCCGCGCATCGTCTTCCCGACCGTGCGGGATCTTGCGCTGCGTGGAGCGATGCTGACTGTCCAGAGTGCGGACGGTCATTCCCTAGAGGGAGATGAACCCAATTTGGTTCATTCAGGCTGCCGGCGAATTTCTCGCCAATATTAGCGAAAAAGAATCTGGCATTGATATCAAGAGCTAAGCAGGCGCCGGCTCGATGCTGCCTGAAGGATTTTCGCCAATTTTGACGAAAACCTCATGCAGGGGGGCTGTGAGGCTTCTGGCGGGCTCCTGGAAGGTGCATGGGGTTGCCATCCAGCTTTGCCCGCCCAGCACCTCAGCTCCAGGCAGATGGATGTAAACACTATCCATCTATGGCCGCCTACGACAACAGCGTCAGCCCGAAGTCGCTGAGAGCAAACTTCCAGTTTGAAAGTTTGAAGGTCCGACTACGATAGCGGTGCCTTTGATGGCCGATGGGATTTTCCCCAGAATCGGGGAAAAGGATTCCGGCTGCGATATCAGTAGCTAAGTGCGGATTGCTAAGATGGGGGGCATCCTCCCTCAGCTTTTTCCGTTCCGGAGAATGCAGCCTTCGCATCGCGGACCTGGTGGGCATCGTGGATCTGTTTGCGGGTGAGGGCGAGGTCGGTGGCCGAAGCAGCGTTCCGATTTGGAACGGACCTCGGTTCGCCCTTGACCCAAAACGGTCACGGTGAAATCCACCGCCCTTTCCGCTACATCATGGCAAACGCACCGGAGCAGACGCCATGAGCATTGCCACCGCTGACCAGCCTGCCGACCGCCCCCGCCAACGTGTAACCCTCAAAAGCGTCCTGGCAGAGTACGGTGTGAGGATCGTGCCAGTTCACAAGGGGCGGAAGGCCTATGAGACCCAGGCTGGTCAGACCCTCAAGAAGCTGTTCGCCGACCACGGTGCCGGCCACATGCGCGCCGTGCTCTCCTGCATCGTGGAACCGTCATGTGAGCGGAACGCCCGTGCACTGACCGCACCTGTCATCAAGGCCGTCTCCAGCCTCCTCCTAGCCCACCCACAGTGGTATGAGCGAGACGCCACCACCTGGCTGTCGGTGTTCGACAGAACCGACCTCATCGCCCTCCACGAGCGTGTGAAGCGCAACAGGCAGGCGGCCGAGCCCAAGGACAGCAGCGCGGCAATGTTGTTTGAGGAGCTGGACGCGGCCTTTGCGGAAACTAGCGTACACACATTGGAGCGGGGGCGCGACTGAGAGCAGCCGCGCCAGCAGGATCAGCCCGAGGTTTGTGCATTGAGGGCTTCGAGAATGGCGCTGAGGTTATGCTCGAACATCGCAAGGTAGCTCGTCGCCGGACCGCCGCGCTCTGATAGCGCATCGGAAAAGAGGCGTCCGCCGATGGCAAGACCAGTCTCTTCAGAAATCTGTTCGACGAGCGCGGGGCTGGTGATGTTCTCCACGAAAAGCGCCGCGGCGCCCTCGGCCTTCAACTGTTCGATGAGAGCGGCAAGTTCCCTCGCGGACGGCTCGGCGTCGGTGTCGATCCCGACGGGAGCGAGAAACGTCATCCCATAGGCGTCGGCGACGTATCCGAAAGCGTCGTGGGCGGTGACCACCGTGCGGCGGTTGTCCGGCAAAGCGGCGAGTTTTTCGCGCGTCGCGGCGTCCAAGGCCTCGAGTTTGGCGATGTAGGCGTTCGCGTTCGCTTCGATATCGGCGGCGTGATCTGGCATCGCCTCGGCCATGGCAGCCGCGATGTTGCGCACATAGACGATGCCGTTGGGCAGCGAATTCCACGCATGCGGGTCAATCTCACCATCAACCCGGAGCGGATCGATCCCCTCGGTCGCCACATGGATGACCGCATCAGTTCCGGACTCGGCAATGAGTGTATCGGACCAGGTTTCGAACCCCAGCCCGTTGACGAAGATCACGTCCGCTTTCGCTACAGCACGGGCATCGGCGACAGACGGCTGGTAGACGTGGGCGTCGGCATCTGGTCCAACGATGGTGGTGACCGTCGCTGTGTCGCCGACCACCTCTTCCACCATGTCCCCAAGGATGGAGAAGCTCGCGACGACCCGCACGGGCACATCGTGCGCATATGCAGGCGCAGCAAACAGGGTCATGGCCGCGACGGCAAAACCTGTAGCAAGGGTATTTCGAAGCGTCATAGTGGTCTCCGTTTTGTGGGAATGGGGTCAGAGGGCAGCGCGCCAGCACCCCGGTTGCGCCGCGCGTTGAACGCCTTGCGCATCCGCGGTGCAAAGCCCAGCGGTGCGAAAAGCACGCTCATTGCGAAAAAGATGCCGGCCACGAGAACGATGGCCGGACCCGACGGTGTTTCAGGGAACACGTAAGACAGCGTGAGACCGATCCAGCAGCTCGCAAGAGCGAAGGCGAACCCGAGGACGAGTTGACCGGTGATGGTGGCTGACCAGTAGCGGGCTGATGTCGCCGGCAAGATCATGAGGCCAACGGCCATCAGCGTGCCGAGGGTTTTGAACGCAGCGAGGAGGTTTAGCACCACAAGGAGCATGAAGCCTTGCTCCACGAGCATCGGGCGGCGCGCCTGCGCCTCGAAGAAGACCGGGTCGCACGTCGAGACGATGAGGGGCCGCAACAGGAAGGCAAAGCTCACCAAAGTAACCGTCGCCACGCCGCCGACCAGAATGAGCGCGGGGTCGCCGATGCCGAGGATGGAACCGAACAAGAAACTCTTGAGCGGCACAGCAGACCCAGCCGCTGATAGGATGAATATGCCCAGCGCAAGCGCGATTAAGTAAAGCGAGGCGAGGCTCGCATCGCTACGCAGGATGGTTTGCCGCGCGAGGATGGACGTCAGAAGCGCAACGCCGATGCCGGCAATGAGCCCGCCCACTAGAAGCGAGACCACCGAAAGCCCCGCCACCACGAATCCGATGACGACGCCCGGGGTGATGGCGTGGGCCATCGCCTCGCCGGCAAGCGAGAGGCGCCGCAACACGAGAAAGGCACCCACCGGTGCGACCGAGGCGGATAACACCGCGGTCACCACGAAGGCGCGGCGCATGAACGCAAAGCTCCACATCTCGGCAATGAGATCAATCATGCGCCGGCTCTCGGTCTGAGACGTTGTTGCGGGCTCGGAACATCCAATCGGCCTGGCTTTGCGACATGTATCCCTGGTCGATCAAGCGCTCAGGCGTAAGCACGTCCTCCACGTTTCCGTGGGTGGCCATGCCGGCGCCAAGAAGCAGGGCATGGCTGCAGTGATCGAGCACCGAGGAGAGGTCGTGAACCACAAGAACGACCGCGCGCCCCTCCGAGCGCCAACGCGCGATGATTTTCAGAAGGTGCGCCTCGGTACTTTGATCGACTGCTGCGAACGGTTCGTCGAGAAGGATGAGCGGCGCGTCCTGAACGATGACGCGTGCAAAGAGCGCACGCTGCAACTGGCCGCCGGATAGGGTATGGAGCGGCTGGTTTTCAATGGACAGAACCCCCGCTGCGTCCATGGCTGTCGCCACGCGGGTTTGGCCGGCACGGTCGAGACCTATACGAAATCCAAAACCACGCCACGCGCCCATCGCCACCAAATCGCGCACGCGGATCGGAAACCTGCGATCGAACTCGCTCATCTGCGCGAGGTACCCGACTTCCTGCGGTCGACCCCTTGGCCAAATCAGTTGCCCGGAAAGTGGCGCTAGCAGGCCGAGGAGCACCTTGACGAAGGTGCTTTTGCCCGAACCGTTGGCGCCGAGGACCGCAAGCGTCATTCCGCCGCCAACTGTGAAGGACAGGCGGCGGACGAGCGTGAGCGACGGATAACCGAGCTCCAGGTTTCGCGTCTGAAAGATGGCATCGTCCATCACAGCACTGCGATGATGGCGAGCCACAAAACCGCCGAAAGGCCGATCGCACCACCCGCCAACCACACGACGCTGAACTCGGTCAGACAGCGTGTGTGGTTCTCGACTGACTGTGGGGTAGAAACGGGTCCGCTTGCCTCGCCCGACGGCGAGGATACGGGCTCTGACTGACCCATCACGGGCCACACACGCGGTACTTGACTGCCGCCTCAGGCGGGCGGGTCAACCCATCGGTTTGCCAATTTGCGATACCGCTATGATGTTCGGCCTGTAAAAATGGGGTCCGCTGCATCGCCGCCTCCATCGAGGCGAGGTAATGCCGGATACCGCAACGATCACGGCGCAGGCTGTCTGAACCATCGTCACCTCCGTCCGGGGCACCCCGCCCGGGTCTGTTTCAAGGCGATGGCAGGTCTCCTGGCTCGCGGGTCGTCGCTCACCCCCCGCCTTCCCGATCCGACTGGATCAGTGGCACGTTCGGGGGTCGCTCGCCGCTCACAGTTGCGGGGGCAGCCGCGGATTTGAGCCCCGGTTTGGGTCACTCGCACCGCATTCCCTTTTCACCCGGCCTCCTCAGGACGCCAGGCACCATCGGCTTGACGGTCGCATAGAAGGAAGGGGCTGTCTATCGGAATTGACACGGCTGATCACAGCGCCGGTTTCGCCAAAGAGACCATTGCCGCGCATAGCATCTCTCGCTCTTATGGCTCCCCGCGTTTACCAGACCCGTCGCCAGTTCGGCAAACCGCTTGGGCTTCAGGGCCCTACCACCTGTGTGCCAGACTGGGCCTCAGAAGACCTGGGAACAGGCTACGGTACTTTGGGAGGAGGGAATGTATGGACGAAGACCCGATGAGCTGCGGCGCGCACCTGATCAGGCCTTTGAACTCTGTTCATCGGCTGATGAGACGGACAAGCGTTTGGGGCGCAGGGTCCTGCTGAACTGGATTTACGGACTGGATCTTCATCCTGGAGAGCGCCTGGTTATCCCGGATCCAACCGACGGCCGCGACAAGGTGGTCCGCTACGACCCGTCAAGGCGAGAGCACTGAGCCCCCGCCCATGCGCGCGCGATCGTCCGTAACGAACGATCTCACTTGCGCTGCTGCGGGTGTTTGGGGCAACGTGTTCGTGGGCTTAGCAACCCGGACAAAGATAAGGCTGAAAAACCGGTGGCACGGTTCCTTCGCCGAATAGATCGGTGCACTTGGCGGTGCATCGAACCCGACCACTATGGCCGGGGGCGACGTGCCATGTCCAGAGGCGAAAGCCTTAAAAGCCGTCGGCCTGTCTCTTTGCAGGTTGCTAACCCCCGGCTGCCAGTGCTGATCACTGGCGCGGCCTTAGCAAGCCAAATCAAAGAGAAGACCCATGAACCAGCACCAAGACCCTGCGGGAATCACCGCGGATTCCATCGACCCCCTCCACATCCTCGGCGACGAGCTGGGGGCCATCTTCGTCCTGGAGAACCAGTACGAGAGGCTCAAGGCCCCAAACCACGACCGCAGTGGCACCCTCGACAGCTACCGCAAAGACGCAATGGCCGACCTCGTCTTTCGCCGCTTGCACATCAACGAGGCGATCAGCTGCTTTCCCGCACGTGATGCCAAGGGCGCTATGCTCCAGGCGGCCGTCGCCTTCGAGGCCATCGACATCCTGACAAGGCTCGACGCCAACGCGTCCGTCCCTACCACAGTGGCCAATACCGAGCGGAAGATGACAAGGCTCCTTGCCAGCATCCGCAACTATCTGGAAACCCAATCCACTGTGGCGTTTGCAGACTGGAGGCTGTCCAGCATCCGCAACTTCCACCGTGACCCTTGGGAACGGTTGGAGGAGCAGCTGTCCAGCATCGGCATCATCGTGGAGAGCTGACATGAACAAGGTGGAAAGCGACATCGGCGACGCACTCGACGATCTCTACGACGTGCAGAGGATCCTCAGGTGCGTGTGGGGTGCAGCGCCATTGTTGGCGAGTGACCTCGAAAGCGGTGAGGCCATCACCCTGACCCTGGACATGGTCTTCGAGCGCATGGAGGCGGTCGAAGGTAAGCTTGAAGCCGCGAGGGAGAGCGCGAAGGCGCCGTCGTTGGGTTAGACAGCTCACGGTGTCGGCACTGGCCAGGTAAGGATGCCTGACGGCCAGTGCCGCACTGAGATCGAACGGTCGATCAGAGTCTGCCAACACCCCGTAGATGAACGGGATTTCGCGGTGTTACCCCAATTGTTACCCCAAGGGTTTCGGGGAAAGCTTCAAGCTCTCTAAGTCTTTGATTTGTTTGGTGGGCGCACTAGGGCTCGAACCTAGGACCCGCTGATTAAGAGTCAGCTTCCAAAGTGCAAACTTCAGGGTTTCTGCGGCTTTTTGGAACCAGTTTTTCTCAGTGTTCCCGATTTGTCACCGCGAAGCGGTTCCGAAGCGGTTCCGTAGATCCGATCCGTTCCACAATCAGGACCGCCGCCGCATCCCCATGTTCGGATCAATCGTGCACTTGACGTCGCGGTTGCCGCACACCTGGCACCGTAGGGGCAAGTTGCCGATGTAGGAGCGGTCGCGGCCGAGCTTGGTGGCCATGGCTTCCAGGTCCACTTCAGCGGACCGTTTGCAGGCCAAGCAGTGGCCGTGAAGGCTGTAGCCGTGGTCGATGAGGTCGCCGATGGTTTCGATGACGAGAGCGCCGGAGCGCAGGTGTGCCACCTACTTGGACGGCCACTCAGGCGGTCGAAAGCCGGTGTGCAGCCACTCCAGCACGCGGCACGCAATGGGGTTGGGTGGACGGCTCCCGCCATCCTCCTCCCACCGTCGAACCGTCCGCGGATCTGTCTGGAGAATGTGCCCAAGTTGGGACTGGGTGAGACCCAGCTTGCGCCGGGCCTCCCTGAACTCATTCGGTGTCATGCGAAAATCTTGACCAGGGCTGCGAAGGCGCCCACGGCGGTCAACACCACGATGTAGGGGTAGAAGCGAGCCTCAGCATTGATTTTGGCCGTCTCGGCGATCAGCTTCGCGATCTCCGCGTCGATCTTCCGGCCTTCCTTGGCATCGAACTCGTGGGTGGCTTGGTCAGTCATATCACTTTCCATATAGGCGGACTTCATTGCCCTTGCGATGACCATAGAATAGGGCCATTGGCCCTATGTGTCAAGCGATGTCTCAATGCCAGCCCGTACGGACACTCACGGTATAGACGATCGCCGCCAAAATCACAGCGAAGCATAGCCAACAAGAACGCACCACGACCAACGCCAAAGTAACCTTTTTTTGTTAGCATTGTGGGTCATCGGCATTGCTGCATGACCTCTTCGAATTCACTGGCCAATAAGCCGCTCGGCTGCACCTTGCACTTCACTTTCGCATGTGGCTGTGCATCGGCTATGACACCAGGCGCCTAGCTTGTCCCATAGGCCAAGTTCGCATCGGACTCTAGCGGCGAGTGAAGTATAGGGTATGGCCGCCGCGCTCGCCTGAGCGGACGAGGCCGAACAGAATAGCAAGGACTTCGCCGACACGCTCGCGGCGCTTTTGGGAAAGGCGGCCCTTGAAGGCGCGGGCGACGGCTTCGGGCGGCATCGGCTCGGGGGCGGTGTCCAGGAGGGTGCGCACGGCAGCGAACTGGCCGCGCGCGTCGTCCGGCCATGGGCGCGCCGCATTGAGCGCTGACGTGGCTGTGGCGAGTGCGATCTCCGCCTCCACCTGCTCGCCTTCGGGCGTCTTCACTTTGTGGCCGAGTTTTGGGATCTGGTAGTCCGGCCGCAGCCAACGGACGTGGCCACGCGCCTCCTCGCGGGCGCGCTCGGCGTTAAGCGCGACGAAGCGGGACAGCATTTCCTTCTCGGCGGCCTCCTGGGCCTCATTCTTGTGCGTCGACGGCGTGGTGCCGCCGGGCTTGCCGATCAGGGCGTCGCCGAGATCGTCCCAGCCGTAGGCGGCCAGCGTCGCGCGGTCTATGTCGTCGTGCAGCTCGGCGAGCAGCGCGGTCTGGGCTCGCGCGTGGTCCTCGCGCTCGGCCTCGGTGAGAGGGTCGCCGCCGATCACCGCCTCGCGGCGGCGCTCCAGGCGGTTGTAGAGCCCAGTCATTGTGAGGTCATCGTGCGCTGCGAGCCGCTCCTTGCGGAATGCATCGAGCCGCGCGCCAAGGTCGCCGAGCCGGTCCTTCAGCGCGCGAGCGTGCGGCTCCGCCTCGGCGTCGGTTAGAAGAGCTGGGAAGGGGAAGGGGTCGAAGGTATGCGAGTTGTTATATCGAGGGTCATTTCCAACGCCGATACGCCCACCAGCGGCGATTGCCCAGCAAGCGTGCCATCTCGAACTAAGAACTGACAATTAGGCGAGTGAGTGCAACCCGATGGCTACGACTTCGCTCTCAGGCAACGTTTCACTGTCGAGCATAGTGAACACACGATGCTTTCCTGTTCGACCAGTTGCAATAAATCTTGGCAGGGAGGACAATAATTCTCGCCACGTAGAACCAGTCTCGGCAAATAACCACCATCTTTCGCGTCGGCCTTTCCTTGGGTTGAGGTCACGACCAGGCTTCACATTCTCTAGCAGATGGTTGTACAATGCAGGCGCGCAGTCTCTCAGTTCATCATGCTGAAGCCCGAATGCGTCGATCACGGTCAATCCGCGGACGCGATTGGCGAGATCGGTGCCGCCTACATAGGGCTTAATGAGTCGCTGCGCTTCCCGCGGCAAGCACGCGAAGTTGTTTCGCTTCACGAAGAAGCCGTTTCCCCCGAGGAACACGCCACGGTTGGCGACCAGCGCGTTTCCGAGCAGCGATTGCGTTGTGCTCAGGTCGGCCCCCACAACAAGCCGTGGCGTTAACCGGCCTGAGATTAGGGCAAGCTCGACGCTCGGAGCATCGCTGTTAAGACCCGATTCTTGAACGATACGGCCAAGGACACCATCGCGATTTCCGAGTGTCGCTACCGTCATGGCAATGCGGACCGCAGCCCGGTCCACGCCCTTCACCCAAGGATGATCGGCCACCGCAAAGGTGAGCGCCACTGGCACCTTCCCCGACAAGTGGCGCGCCACCACCCGGCGTGAAAAGGTCTGTGTGATCGAGTTGGTGGTGATGAAACCGAACCGGCGCAATCGAGCGCCTGGGATACTCGGTGCGCCTGACACTGCATCTCCAACGAAGGAGTGCCCCAGGAACATTGCCTTTGGATGCGCCCTATCCGGCCACCCTTGAGCAAGGTATCGTGCCGCCTCATCCCACCACTGCATTACGAAATCCGCACCGCCTGGCACCTCCGGCCGCGCCTTCCACAGCGCCTCAGCGTAACCGTCGCCGAGCCGCTCGCGCAGGTCCTTTCCGCCGATGAACGGCGGGTTGCCGACGATGAACTCCGCCTCCGGCCACGTCGCGCGGCGCGGGTTCACATAGTCGAAAACGGGCATGCGCGCCGTCTCGTCCGGAACCTCGCGACCCGTCACCGGTGAGACCTTCATCGTCTCGCCGTCCCAGCGCGTGAGCGGTGCGCCGTCGTCGGCGAGGCGCGGGCGGCGCTCGTCGTAGGCGAGCACCGCGTCGGCTTCGCGGATCGTACCGTAGGCGTGCAGCACCGGTTCGGGGATCCGCTCGGCCGGCACGTTCTGGAGCTGCCACTTGAGGAAGCCGAGCCACAGGACGAGGTCGGCGATGGCCACCGCCCGCGGGTTCAGCTCCAGCCCGTAGAACTGCGAGGGGTCCACCGTCTCGCCGGCCATCTCGAGCCGCCCCTGCGGCGTCAGCGCGGCGATCGCCTCCAGCACCTCGCCCTCCAGCCGCTTCATCAGCTCCAATGCGACGTAGAGAAAGTTGCCGGTGCCGCACGCGGGATCGAGAACGCGTGTGGTGGAAAGCTTGTGGTGGAAGGCGCGCGCCTCGGCGAGCGCCGCCGCCTCGTCGCCCTTGGCTAGCGCGTCCTCCATGGCGGCCTTCGCGGTGTCCCAGTCGGCGCGCAGCGGCTCGATGATCGTCGGCACCACCAGGCGCTCCACATAGGCGCGCGGCGTGTAGTGCGCGCCGAGCGAGGCCCGTTCCTTCGGCTTCAACGCTTTCTCCAGCATGGTGCCGAAGATCGCGGGCTCCACGTCCTTCCACTCGCGCCCCGCGGCAACGGCAAGCTCGTGGATGCCCTCACGGTCGAGCGGCAGCGCGCTGCAGTCCTTGAACAGCGAGCCGTTGAAGCGTTTGACAGCGCTTTTGAGGGCGGGGGAGTAGCCGCCTTCGTCCATGGTCGACCACAGCGCCTCAAGCTCCGGCACGAAGCGTTCCGGAGCGTCCCGCAACTCCAGAAGGAGCATCTCGAACGACTTGTTCGGCAGAAGGCCAACGTCCTCGGCGAACATCGTGAACAGGCAGCGCATGAGGAAGTGCGCGACGTCCGCCGGATCGTGCTCTTTCTCCAGCCGCGCGGCGACGATGCCGAGCCGCTCGGCGACGTCACGCGTAACCTCGGCGGAGCGGATCGCGGGATCGAGGCTCTTGGGGTCGGTCCAGACGCGGCGCAGGCGGTCCCGGATGGCTCCGTCGGCGAGGCTTTGGAGCGGTATCGTAAACTCGGTACGGTTCGGGAACTGTGTGTAGTTGCGGCCGCGACCCGAGAAGTCGGCGTAGAGCTCGATGACGTAGCCTACGTCTACAACCACCAAGAATACAGGCGCGTTGTGGTGAACAGGTAGATCGCCAACATAGTCGCGAGCTTGGCCAAAAGCCCTCGCCATTGCCCGGGTCCAGTTCGGCGTTCCACGCTTCGCTGTCCCACCTTTTACGGCAGCGGTATGCTCCGGAAGAAGCTCGCGTTGGTCTTGGTGCTGCGCCTTCCTTGCCCACCGATTTGAAGACTGCTTTGACTCGAGAATGAAGCAGTCACGCTTGTAGCAATCGATACGCTTGGTACTCGTGATGCCGCGCTCGACGTGGGTGACGGATTTCTCGAAAACGTAGTCGTTGACGTGGTCGCCTTCCTTAGTTGGGTGAGGGCGAGAGACGTTGAGGAGATCGCATAGCTCACTCAAGAACGACTGAGCGTTGGCGTTCTCGGCGCCTCCTGAAGGTGCCCACCTAGCTATGAACTCATTCGGCGTCAGCGATCCCTCCCATTTGCAAGCGCAATGCCACCGAGATGCGTAGCAAACGCCAGATCCAGATCCTAGTAGCGATGCAGGATGGCAGATCCTAGATCAAAGTCAGCCGAGTCTGAGAGGCGGCAGATGCGGACGCCGAAGGTCTGGCGTCGGAAGTCGGCCTGCGCGTCGGCCGAGCTGCTGCTTACAAGACGAAGATCGTGACGACCCGACGGTCCATCCGGGCCCAGCTTAAGCACGAGTGTTGTGCCCCCTGCTCCAAGTTGCTGAACTGTCCACCACGAGCGACCGCAATACGGAAGCGGGCAGGTCGGCAGCATGTGCAATTTATACTCCCTCACCACCACCCAGGAGGCGATGCGCAGACTGTTTGACGTCAAGCAGGACCGCCTTGGGAACCTCGGCGGCCAGCCCGCGCTCTTCCCGGATGGCGAGATCCCGGTCGTGCGAGAATCCAAGGAGGGCGGCCGTGAGCTGGTGAAGTGCCGCTGGGGTTTCCCAGCCGTGCGAAGCGGCCGGCCCGTCACCAACATCCGCAACCTTGAAAGCCGCTACTGGGCAGGATGGCTCGGCAAGCCAGAGTTTCGCTGCCTGGTGCCTGCCACAAGCTTCGCCGAGTACCACCCCACCGAGAAGAACGGGAAGGGCCACAAGGCGGTGGCGTGGTTTGCGCTGGAGGCTGACAACGACGAGGACCGGCCGCTGTTCGCGTTTGCAGGCCTGTGGCGGCCGTGGTCGGGAGAGAGGAAGAAAGGTGAGGAGGGGGAGTTTCAGCTGGCAGCGTTCTGCACGAAGGACGCGAACGACGTTGTGAAGCCGATCCACCCGAAGGCGATGCCGGTGATCTTGGACCCTGCCGACTATGAGCAGTGGCTAACCGGCAGCAAGGAGGAAGCCATGGCGCTCCAGCGGCCGCTGCCGAGCGAGAGGCTCAGGCTGGCCCGCGTGGGCGGCAAGGCGGATGGTACCATGGAAGAGAAGAGGTGAGGGATGTCAGTGTGGAAGGAAGTGATGGCGCCGGTGATGTTGGGCGCAGACGGCTGGGTAGCGGGCGGATTGGTGGGTGGGCCGTTCGAGTGCTTGCGTTAAGTAGTGGCTTCGAGCCCTTTGCGCACCTCCCGCCTTATGGTCCCGATCCCGCTACGGAATCGATCCCAAGCGCGAACCGGGCGTTGGCATGTTTGTTGCATAACGGGGTGTTATGGAACACGAACTTCAGATGATACTTCTTTGTTAGAGCGACTCACCCTATGGCATTCCCAAAAACGCTGTACAAAACGCAGCATTTCACTATAAGTCTAAACGTGGCGTCCGCGACGCCTGGTCAACCTCCGTTTGCAGGCTATCGGTGAACGTGGCCGCTGTTTTTTTAGCGTGGAGATCAGCACCTTGACAACTAACGCGCAGAAGCTCGCGCAATTCTTTTCGAACGACCGGCCACTCGGTAGTGACGAAGCGGTTCACCATCTCTCTGAGACCGATCAATCGGTGTTCCGATCATACTTCCATGAACTGAACCAGCCGATATCGCAGATACGAAGCCAAAGTCCAACAATGATTGTTGGGCGGCGCGGATCCGGAAAGACCGACGCTCTGCTTTGGCATTCATTTATGCCTCAGCCTATTGGGCACTTCTCTCCGGTTGTTTACTTCGATGCTGACAATTCAGCGCTTTTATTTCAAAACATTCTCACCCTTATCAATCAGCAGATCCGTCGTGATGTGCCAAAACCAATGGTGGAGATGGTATCCACACTATGGAGTTACATATTCTGGGTCACAATAATTTTCGAAATCTATAAATCCGAAGAAATCTCGTATAAAGACGGCATCATAGATCGATTTATCGTCGGGTTGGGACTCTCAAAAAGCCTTTCAACCCCATACGACGTCGCATCAGAGACGATTATCCAGCTTAATACACGATTTAATAAATTAAGCGAAGAAGAGCGTCAACTTGGCTTTTTCTCTCGTTTCGAATCTATTAAATTCAATGAAGTCTCTTTTAAAGAGGTGCAGCACGAGGCTAAAACGTATCTTACATCTACTGGTCGGACTGGCATTATATTGCTCGATTCTTTTGAGGAAGTGAGCGTTTCTCGGGACGAAGACGCGCTCACCATCTCTGGCCTTCTTCGATCTGTCTCCAGAATGCACGACCCCGGTGAGCCATTAGAGATTAGGTGCTGCATTCCTGCTGAGGCGTATTTCTATATAACAGAGATATCTTCAAATGTTCTTAAAGACTTTCAGAGACAGATTGTCTTACATTGGTCCGCAATGGAAATTTTGCAAGTCTGCTCCCGCAGATACTCTAACTTTCTTGAGATACATCATCCTCGAGTATTTCTTGAACATTTTTCGGCCTTCGATCTTGAGTCAAGAGATGGAACACGTAGCTTTTGGATGAGAGTATTGCCTGAAAAAACTCAAAATTTGAAAAAGGATATACGCGAAGATACCATACCTTATCTTATGAGGCATACTCAACTATTGCCCCGCCAGATGATTTTGCTTTTAAATCGGTGCCTATCTGCACACTTTTCCGCAGGTCACACTCCAGAACAGCGTGTTTCTTCGGAGCTCGTGTCCCATGTAGTGCGAAGAACTGAAGGTCAAATCGCACAGCAGATTGTTACAGCGCATAAGTTTATCTGGCCGGATGCGGACAAACAAATAAGCCCTATCTTAAAAGAGCTCGGACACAACGTTATCCGTGTCGGGGACTTGAAGAGAATTTTTTCTCGATCCCCTGTGCGTGGATATGGAAATATCTACGATTTTAGTGACTATTTACGTATGTTGACGGAGCTCGGCGTGATTGGTCGATTTATTGATCGGACTGACAGATTCGTTGTTGCAATGTATGAGTACTCAGAGCCGTTTCGCCTGCTTTTTAACGAAGATGATTTGCTATGCATACACCCATGCTTTACAGAGGCATATCGCGTTTTGGATCGAAGTAACCTGCCAGACGACTACCTTCCGGTCTATCCGTATGGCGCGAATCCCAGTGACCGCGATCGCCGGGAATTTGGCTGAGTTACAAAATCATGCACCAGCGCCCGATATCGGCTTCAAGCCGGGAATTTCTAGGAATGTTTTTGCGTTCATGCGCTTTGCCCAGCAAACGCAACTGCTTTGTTCTAGGCTCATTTGATTACAAGAAAACTGTCAGAACACAAATGGACCGTGCTGCTGTGCTGAGCTTAGGTATCAATCAAAGGTGCACTGAAGATGCCAACAAGCGAGTCGCAATTGTTGGTGGAGGTTTTGCAGGCCTTATGGCAGCCTCGGTGCTTCTCAAGCTTGGTTTCAATGTCACTCTGTTTGAACGCAACCGTTTGCTTCTCCCGCTTCAAATACGATGTTACGATCGATACATTCACCCTAGCAGCTACGAATGGCCTCTCGCCGAATTGGACAATACCTATAAATTGGCTGGGGTGTATTGGAGCGCTGGTTTTGCAGATCAAGTCTGCGGCCAAGTGCTAAGTTCTTTCGAAAAAATTCGATCAAAGCAATCCAACATGTACTCAGAGTACTTATCTACGCATATCGATGGGATCCATACCGTAAACGAAAATGCTATTGAGAAGTATGAAATTACTGACAGTAAGAGATACACGCACGGTCTATATGACTACGTGATTTTAGCTGTTGGTTTTGGTACAGAGACTCATGTGACTTTTGGTGATAAGGTATCTGGATATTGGGAAGGCTCTGGTCTAATCAATATTAACGGAACTCAAGATAGACCTGTAAGATTATTGGTATCTGGCTCCGGGGATGGAAGCTTGATATCCATTATTGAGGCCATGTTCAAAGAATCAGATCACGCCAAGTTAATTGAGATGGTAAGCAGCTGGATGCCTGATGAACTGATGATCTCGGTTAAAGACAATGAAGCTCAAATCTCAGAGCGCCATCGTCAAGGGGAACCGATTGATATACTGAGAAGTTATGATGAATTATTTACCACGCATATGCCTTCCTTGCGACCAAATGTCGATGCATGTGTTGAGCCGGGGGCGATTGTAACGCTTAACACCAGTAATAGAGGGATTTTTACTGTAGGGTCAAGTCCTATCAATAGAATTCTGACATATCTTTTATTCAGGGCTGAATTCATATCATTTAGATCCGGCAAGATGGAAGAATCAATGGTTGAAGAAGAAATTGGAGCAGACGGCGCCCGGAGGTATTCGGTGACTTGGCCTGATGGTGACGTGCGCAACTATGATCGCATCATAACACGATATGGAGTAAATAGTAATTATGTACTAACGTCAGTAAGAGAGCTGGACAGGACTGTGATGGACACACTATCCAGGTATCGATCTCTGGAGTTTGAGCGGTCAATACCAGAAGATATTATGAAATATCTAAAGTAGGATCTACTGTTTAAATGTATAGCCGATTTAGAGATCCTTAGTGCAATAGTGAGCCGTGAGTGATGGTTACGTAGATAACATTAGGTTGCAGGCAGATTTCTTCCGCCAGATAGCTGGCCGAGGTTGCTTTCAGGGTGTCATTTAACGTGCTATCTGGCGCACTTTTTGACAAATTATTTGGCACATGCGCCGGCCGTGCGTTCTCGCCGCGCGGCTCAGCGCCTGCGGGGGCGTCACTGGGCATGCCAAATAGCGTGTCGAATTCTGCGCCAGATAATTTGGAAAGCGACACTCGGATTGCCTCCATATTCGCCTCATGAATATATGATAATATTCTTTATCATGCAGCGTCGTACCACAGACTTGCCCCTTCCGACGTTCGTGATCGAGGCTCGCCAAAGTCTGCATTCCCTCCCGCCCCCGCGAAAGCAGGGGGCGCTTCTGAAGGGTCGCTTGGTCCGCAAAACCGTCATCTGGGAGGCCTGCATGGCGCACGCAGCCTGGGCTCAGTCCGGTGGGGCGCGGGATTTGTGAACTAGGAAGAAGTAGCATCGACCATCTGGAGGCTTGCGGCGGCCGTTGCCAGATCGAAGTTCGCCCGCGCTTCCTCGCCAGTGGGTGGATCGACGGACACGATGATCGCGTTGCGGAAGTCCTCCACCTCTTGTGCGGTGAAGCCGTCCATGGTCGGCGTGACCTGCCCCGTCATGATGGCGACAAACGCAGCGCCCGCCCATGTGTGCAGGCCGTAGTGCGTGGCAGGAATCAAGACTCTGGCTGGAAGGGTCGCCGTAAGACCGGGCAGGTCGCGGAATGCCCCAGCTGTGCGGAAGTGGCGGATTCGCGAACTAGGCGGGTAGTCTCTGATTGGAGAGGTGGCGCAGATGAGCGCGGAACCCAAGGCCTCTGACTAAGGACTATTCCCTACGTAGAGAATTAACTTGATCGTGACTGAGCGTTGTGATGCGATCGCCCAAAGATTGTGACGAATTCGTTCCTAGCTGCTTTCTAGATGGGTGTTTTCATGCGCTTGATGGCTTGGTGTTTGCCGCTCCTGACCGCCATTTTGATTTCGGGGACTGCCCCGCCAGCTTACTCCCAAACTGACGCACCAGAGCAGGCGCAAGCCGCCGAGACAGATGCCGCTCCACCGCCGGCGGAGGCGTCAGCGACAGGAGATGCCGAGACCGCTCAAGAGCCGTCAGAGGCCACGCCAGCGCAAACACCTGAGGCGACGCCAGGGAGCGAGGAGCAGGCCGAGGCCACGGCGGCAGAAGAAGCACCGGCAACAACGGCGGCCGCTGCAACCACTGGACTTCCGGCTCAGTTGAAGGAACCCGGGTCAGTCCTGCCTGAGCCGCAGACCTTCTCCAACGGCGCCTTCGTTCACCGCATCCCCATCGAGACGCCCAACTTCTACGACATCGAGCCCAACCTCTCGCTGGTCTACAGCTCAAACCAGCGCCTTCGGTATAGTGGCCTTGTTCAGGGGCTCACCGGTGTTGGGTTCCGCCTTGACGGCATCCCGGTCATCGAACGGGCGCGTCGCAATCGGGGTGTGCCCGCCTTCGATAGTAACGACGTCTACCTCCTCTCCGGTCAGGAGATGGTGCGATGCAGTGATGCCGCGAGGTCGCCGAGCTGCGAAGTTCCGGGGGGCAATTGGACGACGCGGATCGAGAGCTATCAGCGCATTCGCTATGCGGGCGGGAACAACGAATGGATCGTGACCCGTAAGGATGGCGTGAAGTACACGTTCCGCCCCGTTGCGGACTACACCACGTACAACAACAACGACCCTGAGGAGCGCCAGCTCGCCAACGACTATCGCTGGCTTTTGGCGACAGTGCGCGATCCCAACGGCAACCAGGTCACTTACGACTATGGCTGTAGCCAGGTGGCATACTGCCGGCCGACTCGGATTTCTTACAACGGCTACCTTGTTCGCTTCTACTACCAGAGCCGCCCAGATCCGTTCACCTATGCGACTGGGGCTGGCACGCTCCGTGTGGCCCAGCGGCTGCAAACCATCGAAACCCGCGCGAATGGCGTTACTCGTGCCGCCTACCAGATGATCTACAACGACAACGCGCCCGATGGTGTGTCGCAGCTGCGCCGTATTCAGCGCTTCGGGACGAATGTTGTGATCACGGACGGCCAGGTGGTCAGCGGCACACGCTTGCCTTCCACCGTCTTGATCCAAGGCCGACAGATACCGGCGTTTACGCGGACGGACACGGACCGTGATGCCACCGAGCCGTATGTGGTTGGTGATGTCACAGGGGATGAGAAAGACGACCTCGTCCTACCGAAGATCGAGCAGGTGCCTGACCCGAACGGCGGTGCATCGGGCCTTTGCAATATCACGCGCGTCAGAGAAGCGCTCGGCAACAGCGCGACCTACAATCTCTTACCGGGCGGAAACGGTGAACCCTACTGCATTCGCTACGATGGATCCCTCGTCGCCTTCCGAATGGGGGATCTCAACGGGGATGGTTACAGCGACCTCATTCGGGCCACCTACTGCCGTCAGGAAGGACCGAACGGTACCAGCGGCACCGAGTTTGCCCTTGACGCCTATTACTTCGATGACAATGGGATCATAGACTCTGTCCGATTCTACGCTGAGCAGTCTGGGCAGCTGGAAGCGCGGGCGTGCGATGATCCGGGCCTTTTCTCGCTGGCTTATGTAACCGTCGCCGATATTGACGGTGACGGAGACGCCGATGTGGTCGTCCCGAACGTCAACAAGGTCTTTCTCGGGCGAGCGAGTTTCATGCCGCGTGAGGAAGACTTCGACACGGCGCAGTGCGCCAACGAACTCCCCAACAACTGCAGTATCTTGAGCCTCGATGCCTTCGGCGTCGGTAAGGCGGACATTCTTCGCATCGAACAAGGGCAAGTGACACGCCTCTATCAGTGGAACAGTTCAACGAACAAGTTCGTTGAAGTCTTGAATGGCAACAATGCCACTCTTCCACCATTTGTCCCTCTCGCTGGCCTTGCTCCCCGTCCAGCATCCATTGCCGACATTAACGGCGACGGTCTCGACGACTACATCGAGAACTTTGTCGGCATCGGAACGAACGACCCCGAAGTTCGTGTCTATGTGAACACGGGACTGGGCTTTGTCGCCCAGCAGTGGGCGATCGAAGGGGCGAACGCCAACACGTTCAATGGGTTCGCAGGGGGGCTGCGTTGGGTCGTCGGAGATTTCAACGGCGATGGCCGCACCGATCTCGGCGCCGTGGCCGCTGAATGGTTTACCACCGGGCAGCCCACGCCCGCCAGAACCCTCTTGTCGACCGGCAGCGGCTTTGCCCTCATTCAAGATGCGGACATGATTGTCCGGGGCTTCTCACAGGCGGGAGGCACGGCAGATTTCAACGGCGACGGGGTTTCCGACTTCTACGGCGAGGTCGGAAGTGCCTCCAACCGCGACATTGAGGTGGCGATCAGCGACACCCAACCACAGAACCTCCTGAACGAGCTCCAGTTGCCGTACGGTGCAACGACAACGATCACCTACGATCCATCGTCACGGTGGGACAACGACCCTCTCCCCTCTATCTTGCAGACTGTGCAGCAGACCGTCACAGACGACGGTCGAGGCACTGTGTCGCAAATGAGTTTCATCTATGGGGGTGGTGCGTGGAGCTGGGACGAGCGCATGTTCCTCGGCTTCCGGACGATGACCATGCGCTTGCCCGCGATCACCGGCGAAACCAACAGGCCGGAAGCCCAGGTGGAGTTCTCCCAGGACTACGCGGCCATTGGGCGGCCAGAGGCTGTGCGCCGCTACGACAGCAACGATGTGCTTATGGCGCGCACCGAAACAACATACTCCGGCCGGAACGGTCAGGTGCCCTACACGGCACTTCCAACGAACGTTCGCGAGGTCCTTGTCACCGGCGCCAGGGAGGCCGGTCTGCAGACGGACTACGACTACGACCTTTACGGCAGCATCACTCAAGAGAGGGAAAGGGCCGTTCCCTTGTCTGCCGGCGGGGTGCGTTCGCTCACCCGCACCTACCATCGCAATCTCGACGACTACCTTGTGGATCGGGTCGCTGTCGTCACCTACTTTGGCGGCGGCCAACCGGGCCCCAACTTCCTGCGCCGGATCAACCACTACTATGATGGGCAAACCACTTACGCCAATCCGCCGACCCGCGGAAACCTGACACGGCGTCAGGTCTCCCGCGACATCAGTGGATCGACGGTCACCGCCTGGCTGATCTCCCGCTTTGAGTATGATGGACGTGGCAATGTCCTGAGCGAGTACACCCCGCTCAACTTCAGGACAGGTTACGTCTACGATTCTACGTTCAACCAGTTCGTCATCCGCAAGCGATACCCGCCTTACTACACCGGCGACACACGGTGGGAGGAAGAAACCACTTGGAACGATGTGTGCGGGACGCCCGCGACGATGACGGACGTCAACGACCTTGTGAGCACCTACACCTACGACGCGCTCTGCCGAGAGACACGGGTGGATCACACGTCAGGCGAGTTCACCGACACGGACTACATCGATTTCGGCAATCCGGTGAACGGGCAACGGATCAAGGTGACAGGACCAAGCGTGTCTGGCACGCAACAGTTCACAGAGTACCTGTTCGACGGCTTTTCCAGGGTCTACGCGACCCGCAGCCCGCTTGTCGGCACCGACATTCGGCGCGTCAATACGGCGTTCGACGCGCGCGGAAACGTCCGCCGGCAGTCAGCACCTTTCTTCGAAGGCGGTGGGACCATCTACAACACCGTCATGGACTACGATGCGCTGAACCGCGAGATCACGCGCACGTTTCCCGACCAGTCCACCATGACGACGAGCTACACCGTTCCGTCCAACACCGACTTTGCGCTCGCCACCGAGGTGACGGACGAGGTGGGCGATGTGGTGAGCAGTTTCATTGACGGCTTTGCCAGAGAAACGCTCAACATCCGCGATCCAGGCGGGCTCGCGATCCGCATGTCGATGACCTACGACATTTTCGATCAGCTCCGGACAGTGGCTGACGGGGCGGGGAACACGGCCACGTACACCTACGATTCGGCAGGGCGACGGGTTGTGTCCGATGATCCCAATGCCGGTCGTTGGACGTACACCTACGACAACGATGGCCGTATGACCCGGCGGGTCGACGCTATGGCCAAACGTACCGACTATGCCTACGACAGCCTTGCCCGCATGACATCGCGGACAATGCTTGCGGGCACGCCGTCGGCTCAAACGTTGACGATGACGTACGACGAGGCGCGCAGTTCGCAGGGCGTCCCCTTCCGCAATGTTGGCTTCCTCACGACGGCCACCAACCCCGAAGGCATCTACCGATACAACTACGACACTCTCGGTCTACCGGGCCTTCGAGAGTTCGTCATCGACGGCGTGAACCGATTCCGCACGGAGGTGTTCAACACGGCCCGGATGATCCGTTGGATCTTCTATCCTGACGGCGATCAGATTGGGGGACCGACAACGACGGAGTGGACACACAACGCCGACGGCACGCCCATCTCGGTGCCGGGCATGGTGACGAACACCACCTTCAACGCCCGCGGTCAGTTGACCGAGCGAGATTATGCCAACGGCGTCAAAACCACATGGACGTACGAGGATGACCGCGGCTGGCTTCAGCGGATCCGTGTGGAACGTGCCGGCACGGTCTGGTTCCAGCGCACGTTCGTACGCGACGACAAGGGGAGGATTGCGTCCAGTTCAGGGTCCATCAATCAGTCGAACTGGACCTACACCTACGACGCGGCCAGTCGCCTCACCCAAGCCGTTCGGAACTACGTGGATGATGGCGGTAGTCCACAAACGGAGACCATCACCTACGAGTACGACGGCATCGACAATCTCACCGACAAGTCTGATCTCGGGGAGTACACCTACCCCAACGCTGGCCAACCTCAGCCCCATGCGCCTGTCTCAATCGATACAGGATCCGGCGTCGCAACGCTGGACTATGACGACAATGGCAACCTCACGTCGGTGCAAGGCATCGCGCTGATCGCCAAGAGCATTGGCTATGACGGGCTGAACCGTGTGAGAGCGGTTTCAAAGGGGACGAATACCCTATCCGCCTACGGACCTGACGAGAGTCGGATCAAGCGCACCGTGGTGCCCCAAGGAGGCACGCCGGCGACAACCACGTTCTTCCACGACATGGAGCTGAGCCCCACAGGTGTCCTGACAAAGTACCCGCTGCCAGACGCCAAGCGCATCGCGCTGCAGACCTACGGCGTGCACCTGGACTACGACAACTCGGTACGCGCGGTGACCAACCCTGGAGGGACCCGGGTCACCAGGATCAGCTACGCTCCTTATGGGGAGCAGACCCGGGTCAATCAAACGCCCACGCCAGCTGAGGAAACCAAGAGCTTCCTGTCGGAGCGGTTCGATGAGGCGGCGGGGCTCATGTACCTCAATGCTCGGTACTATGATCCGATCATCGCGCGTTTCGTGCAGCCGGATACACTTGATCCGACGTTTCCCGGAGTTGGCGTAAACCGATACGCGTACGCTGGAAATGACCCGGTCAATTTCAGCGATCCCGACGGCAATATCTTCTTCCTAGTCAGGCCATTGATTCAGGCTGTGTTCCGGCGACCGCCCCCGGTTCTTCTTCCTGTGCCAAACCCCCCTATTGTTTCCGAGCAAGAAAAACCGGATCGCAAGTCCGCGACTCCTGACGCTCGGCAGCCTTCACCTACAGGCGAAGGGCCAACTCCTCCACCTCGAGATGGGCTCACGTCAGCAGAGCTTGAATTGGCAGTGGACACTGCTAGACAGGAACTTAACAGAAGGCGAGAGAACAACGAAGCGCAGATTCGGATTAATGAAGCGCAAGGCGCGCTTGGCGAGTACGAAGCCGCGAGGCAGCTCCAAGAGCGAGGATGGGCCATCCTAACGTTTCAACCGAGAAGCGTAACCAAAGAAGGAGTACGCGTCTATGATATCGTGGCTCGGGATCGTAACGGAGAACTTCAAGTATTCGAAGTAAAAACCAATAGTGCCACAAGATCCGAAAGCCAAGTTCGCAAAGACGAGAACGAGGCAGTCCTGGGCGGGAGGCGGGCGAGGCGCCGCGGTATCCAAGGTGAAACAGTGCAGTTTGACAACAGGTCACTGATCCAGGGTACTGTCGACAATGAGGGGGACGTGACCATCGACAGCCTGCCTGACCCTTGACCCCAATCAGTGAGAGTTGCGACCATGAAATCCGGCAATCAGCTGAATGAAGCGCTTGCGACCAAGTTGGCGCCTGATTTAGAAGCGCTCGGCTACAAAAGGGTGAAACGAGATCCTTTTGCTTTCATACGGACCACGACTTTTGGTACGAGAGGAATAGACTTCTCCGAATCAATCTGGCCGGACGGTGTAAACTATATTACAAACTTTGGAATACATGATGTGGGGATCGCGCGGTACAAGTACGAGAAGCTCACGCCGCAGGGTCAACGACCACCGAATCCTAAAGAAGGAATGACCTTTATCTCTGATTTCTCCTATGTAAATAGTAATTTTCCTCAAATAATGCTGGTTACTGAGGCAAATTATGGATCAGTTGAACTTGCCTTTTACGGAATAATAATTGACCATGTATTGCCGATTCTTGAGAAAATTGATACACATGACGATTTCTATAAGGTCATTGATGAATATATCTCAAGGTCTCCTTGTATTTTTTCAAAGCTGGGGGATCTGTTTTTCATAGTCAATGCGATGGTCGGCCTGAAAATCGAAAGGTGGCCAGATAGGCAAGAAGATCTCCAGAAGAAGCTAAGGTGGTTCTTATCGGATGCAGCTGTGGCGCCTGTCATTCTAAGGAAAGCGAAGGCTTCTATGGAACGTTATGGGCTCGACGAACAATTAGAAATGTTCTCGAGCGAGCTTGCTTCTGGGGGCTCATAGTTGAATTCGTACTTCGGCCCATTTATCCAGAGAGTACCTCAAAGATCGATTTAGAGACTCTATATTGGTATGAATTGGGTATTCGATCGGCCAATCGTCGTGAGAGCCCTCTTGGAGGATATGCCGGACAGGACATCTCGCACGGTAAAATGCACTACGAAACAAACGCCATATAGCGCCAGATTGAGAATATGGTGGTATGTTCAACGTGCAGACGAACGTAGCAAGTCCTGGAACAGTTGTTGCTTGCCATTCTGCCAACGCGACCGTAGTGCCATTGAGCGTACATTCCGCTGTCTTGAGGAGTTTCGCCGGATCGTGACTCTCTACGGTCGTTTGGCTTCCAGTTTGCTCGTGGCTGTCAGTCTGATTGTGATTGTAAACTTTTTGGATAGGCTTCTCGATCCTAGGAGGCATGGTCGTCAATCATCTGAAGGCCTGCGGCGGCCGTTGCCAGATCGAAGTGTGCCCGCGCTTCCTCGCCAGTGGGGGGATCGACGGACACGATGATGGCGTTGCGGAAGTCTTCCACCTGTTGGGCAGTGTAGCCTTCAATCGGCGGTGTCACCTGTCCCGTTAGGATAGCAACGAAATCCGCTCCAGCCCAGGTGTGGAGCCCGTAGTGGGTGGCCGGCTCGGTACCCGTGGGGGAGAGGGGAACACTCGGATCGGCATCCCAGTTCATTGCCGCAGACATGGCGATTGATGCAGGCTTCAAAGCCGCTGGAACGATCACAACCATCGTGTGGGGGTACGCGGTCATGAGTTCACCAATACCGTCCAGCCCCTGCTTTCAAGGGCGGCCTTGGCGGCAAGCCCGGCAGCCGAAGGTGGAGAGTTCGTCCCGCCGTGGAGACCTAACGTACCGCCAGACGTGCCGGCGTTGTTGAAGCTGATGAGGACGTTGTCGACTGACTGTTGGCTAAGGGCACAGTTTGCGAAGATATTCGGGCAATTGGTGCAAGGGCAGTCGTCAAACATGCCCGCTGGAACATCTACGAGGAACTGATTGCCCCGCCACGTCCCATTCATGTTCGTCGCCGCGGGGAACGTCATGAAGGGGATCGCCTCCAGGGCGCAGCTGTTCCACGTGTTGGCGATGATCTGCATATTGCCGAAGTCCATGGGGTCGTAAGACCTCATGTTTCCACACGCGAAGCATGCTGCGGCTATCCGCGTTGCAGCCGATGTATTGACAGCAGGTAGCTTTGTAAGTTCTGTCCGGTTTGACCAATAGTTGTCGAAGTTCGTAACGGTTCCATAGTCGTTGTTGTCATTCAGGAAAGATTTAGCCTGGGATTGTGTGACAACATTGTCCGTAATGATCAATCGACGCCATTCATTCCCCGGCATCCTGTCAGCGCGCTGATGAATGTTGTAAGGCCCATCGGTTAAGCTGAAGCCGTAGGCTCCAACTCCCAAGGTGGTTTGAATAATCAGCGTCCCGGACCAACCACCAGCGGGGACGGTGAGAGAATAGTTATCATCCACCACGTCAAAGACGACGTAACCGCCACTGTTATAGATGGCGCGGCCGTGGTCCACGGGGGCGACAAGGTCGAAGCCATTGCCGGACTGGTCTCGGACGTATCCTGCGAAGTCCCCGTTTGCTGGCGCCGGTCCTATGCCGTTTGTCGCCACAGACATTGTCGACGGGTCGTCGAAGTGAAAGTCGGCAAGGGTGTTCTCTGGCAAGACAACGGGGGCTGATCGACGGTTCCGCCGACGGCGGCGCCCAGACTTTGCTGCCATGCCAAGCCCAATAGACATCAGACGTAAGCCCTGATTCCGGTGGCCGTGGTGCCGGTGGCCGTGGTGCCGGTGGCGTGGACCCGCTTCACGGCGCAGGGGATCTCCTCGCCGTCGTAGACGGTTATGTCACTCACCACGTCAATCCACGTGGTGACGCGAAGGGTGCCGCCGGTGTTGATCCAGAGACCTCGTGCACCGCCATAGGGCAGGTCTTCTGAGTCGTTCGGTGTGACCTCGTACATGTGCAGCGCGGGCTGGCTGCGGTCGCCGAGGTGGGTGTGCATGGGGGTTGTGGTCATGGGACCTCGCGGGATGGCTGGGCTGACGCGCTATTGGGGTCCGTGAGGGGACTGCGGGCTTGAGAGGGACAGGAGCCGATCGATGCGGCTCTCAAGGCGCTGGAGGCGACGGTTGTCAGCCTCTTTCTCGGCGGTCAGACGGGCCAACAACTCCCGGATGGTTGCCACGTCACGGGCGATGGTCGTTTCGCGCTGGGCGGACCGGTCGGTGTGGACATCGTCCTGCTTCTGCAGCTCGACGATGGCGGTGTCGTGTTGGCTGATCTGGTTTTGAATGGCACCGGCACCGATGAGCCCAAAGGCGATGATGCCGCCAAAAGTCATGATCATCTGCCAAATCCGTGTGTTGGTGGTCTTGTCCCTCTCCAGGCGCGAGGCGGCGAACTTCTCAAAATCCTCCCGAAGGTGGGCGACCTCGTTTCGGATGTCATTGACTTGCTCATCGGTCATAAGCGCCCGCTAGTCTGGGAAGGGGGGAGGGCGCCGGTGGCCACAGTTGCGGACACCGGTCTCGATGGTGGTGTCGACCCAGCGTTGGCCGACGCGCGTTTGGGCGCGCACCGCATGGGGTGCCGGTGTGAAGATGCGGCACTCCCCTGCGACGGTGGCCGGGCGGGGGCTGTGGGAGCAGCCCGCCACGATCACCGCGACAAGGGCTGCGCTAGCGACAAGTGCCGGTGCTGACATTCCAGTCGCCTCCCGCGTCATGGCATGCGTGGACGTCCCTGATGGCATCGCGGGCCACATCATGGGCACGGGCATCTTGGGCGGCGTAGCGGGCACGCTCGGCCTCAGCGCCATCACCATAGCCGGCGAAGTAGACGCACACGAGCACCACCCCGACACCGGCGAGGATGCCCAGTCCGATAAGGACATTGGGGGTCAGCACCCGTGTTGCGATGGCCGAGAGAAGGGTGCCGATCATTCGACCACCTCGGCGATTTCGATGGTCTCATCGGCGCGCTTGCGGCCGGTCAGATACCAGATGCCGAAGCCGATGCCGGCGATGACAAGCACCAGGAGGGCGGTGAGGATGACGGGGTTCGCCACCACCCAGCCGAGCATGCCTTTCAAGCTGGAGATGCTGGAGGTGGCGGCATTGCCTGCGTCCACGGCCGCGCCAGCTGCCTGCTTGACGCCGGTGGTCACCTCTTTGACCGCCTCGTTGACCACCACCACGGCACCAGCGACGCCCGTGGCGCCAGTGGCCGCCGCTTTGGCGCCCACCTTCTCCGCCTGGGCCTTCGCCTTGCGAGCCTTCATGGCGACCGTCAGAGCGCTCATGGTCTTGGGACCGACGATGCCATCCACGTCCAGACCCTTGGATCCTTGGAAGGCCCGCACGGCCGCATCCGTCTTGGGGCCGAAGTAGCCGCTGCCGGACAGTGTGGGCTTGATACCCAGAGTGCGCAGGGACCTCTGGAGGCTTTCCACTTCGGCACCGGAGTCGCCGAGGCGAAGAAGGCGAGCCTCAGAGAACGAGCGGCGGTGGCCCCGCTTGTAGGCCTCGGCCGCTGCGCGGGCCTGTGCAGTCAGGGGGATGCCCTCAGGCCACACAATGCCGTTGGGAAGCAGCTGGCTCTTGTGGAGCTTGCCGTACTTGACCCGGTCCTTCGCGTTGCCCTCGATGACGGTGAGCATGCCGTTGGAGGACACGTGGTCGATGAAGAAGATGTGCCCGAAGGTTGGGTTGTTGCCGCGCGGAATGACGCCGATGGCACCTTTGACGGGGTAGGCGAGCTTGGTGCCGTAGCCCGACCATGTGGCCGACCGCGCCAGAGCGCTCTTGGTGCCCGTGCCACCGACGGCAACGATGGACCCGTTGGTGGCGACGGCGCACCAGGGGTCTTCGTCGTTGTTCCACCAGTCGATGCCAGCAATCCTGCCAGCCGCCACAATCCACGGGTGGTGCTTCGGTCCACGGATCTCTTCGATACCCACGTGCGCGCGAAGATACTCCAGGTGCGGCCAAGGTGACTTGAGGATGCGCTCCTTCTCCGCGTCGGTGATGCGCTTCCACATCTCCTTCTCGTAGCGGTCCATGGGGTCGTTCGCAGTGGCAGCCATGCTGGCCTCCAGTGATGCGGGAATCAAAAAACCGCCCGGAGGCGGCGTGTGTTTGCGGCGAAGGTGCGGTGACAGTCAGACCGTCGTGCGGCTGTCGACCGGCGTTGGTGCGGCGGCTCAGTCGAACAGGCGGATCCTGGTGAACGTCCGCACGGTCGTGGTGTCGATGACAGGCAGGGTGATCTTCACCCCGGCCTCCAGCACGGCTGGCATCGCCAACACATGCGGATTGGCCTCCAGCACAGCCTCGGTGGTGCCGTACTCACGGCCGTAGAAGCGGAAGGCGATGTGGTCGATCATGTCGCCATCAAGGGTGCTGTAGATGGACGATCCGTCCGGCCCTGGGGTAACGGGGATCTTGGTCAACATCATCCGTCTCCTCGGCTATCGCCGCTGCCTGGCGTCTCGGTCTCGATGCGGTTGGTGTAGCCGTTGTCGTTCCAGACATGCTCCACCCGCACAGGTGCCCAGGTGCCATCCACGCCAGAGCGAATACCGCGAGCCACGACAGGGATTTCCGCCCCCACAGAAGGATCGCCCTCGATCTCAAAGGTGGCTGTGCCGTCGCCGCGGGTCAGCTCACGGGCACGGGCTTTGGCGGCACGCTGGGCTTCTTCCTTGGACGGGAAGGCCTCACGGATGCGGGAGACCACATCCTCGCCACCGTCACCCACGGACTCCTCCACCTTGATGGTCTCCACCAGAAGGCGGTCGAAGTAGCGGGCCTCCACCTTGCCGTGGACAGGTTTGTCTGACCATCGCACCTGATACTTCAGAAGGTTCACGCCAGGGCTGATGACAATAGGCGCGAGGCTGGAGCCCGAAGCCGATGTCAGCCCCGCCTTCATGAGCGCCACCAAGCGGCCTTGCTTCACCGACAGCGTGCCATCGTGGCGTTGCACAAGATCATCGAGGAAGCCCACGTCCGACTGCTCGGTTTGGTGCTCGGCTTCCTTAATGGGGATCGACTTCAGCTCGTCGGCAATGGCGGCTGACCAACCATTGCGACCGGCGATCTTGTTGATCAAATCACCCAGCGTCGGGACGTCTTGCTCCTTGTGGGTCTCGGTCTTCCGCTCCTTGGCAGCCGACTTCGCGTCCACCGAGGAGCCGTGGATCGTGACCTTCTGGGGCCACCCCTCGAGGTCAATGCCGTCCACCACGAACTGGCCGACAACAAGGGCGCCAGTGTCCCTGTAGCCGCCCGTCACCGTGATGATAGAGCCGGTGGGCGGATAGGAGATCTGCCCGTCCCGGTCATCGAGAACCACTGTCAGCTTGTCGCCTTCGGTGCCTCGCTCGTCGACAATGCGCACCTCGAGGATCAACGGCCCCCAGGTGCCCATGAGGCTGGAGCCGCCGGAGGAGAGGGTGACGAAGGGCTCTCTCATGCGGCAACCGCAACGAAGATAGCCAAGCCGATGCCCGCGGCGCACAAGGCGATGTGGCGCAACAGCTGATAGAACTGAACCTCTTGCCGCAGTTTGTCTATGGCAAGCAGTTCTTCTTCTACCGTTCGTCCGGGTGGCGGAGGAGCCGTGATGCCCATGTCAAACACTCATCATCCGCCGAACAACGCCGCGATGGCCTGGGATGCCGCCGTCGACCGCCCGCGACCGTCATACAGAAGTTCGATGTCCACGGAGATCTCCTGCGGCACACCGTTGGGGGCAATGTGCTCCCCGGTGTCACCCACCTTCTTCAAGGCCCATCGCCCGAACGCGTCGCCGACAACAATGCGGTTGCCCACCAACTGGTGGGACGAGCCCACGTCCTGCCGCATGCGCGACAGCTGGGACAGGCCCCGGTTCCCCGGCAAATGGAAGGGGAAGAACTTAGCGGTGATGCGGATGGTCTCGTCCCCATACCCCATCTTGTGAAGGGAGGGGCGGGCACCGATGATGTTCTGGCTGGCAATCCGGGCCTCGAAGGCGCGCTTGATCTTCTCATAGCCAAACGTGTCGATCGAGAACCGGTGCGGCCCATACTCCATCAGGACGCTGCTCATCGATAGGGCCTGTCCTGCATGTTGGTGGCACGGGAGCGGGCCAGTTCACTGGCCAAGCCCGATGACCGCGACGTGGCCTTCTCCATGCTTTCCGTGACCAGGCCCACCACACGATTGGCGAGGGCCTGCGGATCGTCGGCGCCGGTCACCGTGATCTGGAAGTGGTTGTGGATGTGGACCACTGGCCCACCGGCGTTGAGAGGGCCGGCCACCACCTGCGAACTAACCGCAGCATTGCCGGCCGTCGCGGGGAGGGTGCTGCCCGCCCCCGCAATGGCCGCGGCAAGGACAGAGGCTGCCGCTGAGGCTGGCCCGGGCTTCATGCCGTCGGCCAGCTGCCGCACGATCTCCTGACCCATCTGTGGCAGATGCCGCAGCGGTCCCTCTTTGGCCGGAGACTGCGGGAACTTGTTGGCAACCGTCTGAGCGAGGGCGTTTGAGGCTGCCGACACCGCCGCCATCTGGGAACGAAGGCCGGCGGCGAGCTGCTGGGCAGCATTGGACCCGGCCGCGTAGAGACGCTGCGCCAGGCCGGTGAAGGCTGCCATGATCTGAGCGACACCAGACTGTGCGGCCGCAATGGCGGTGGACATGCCGGAGGCGATGCCCTGACCGAGGCCCTGACCGCCTTCCTGACCAGCGGTGACGGCAGCGTCGCGGACACCGTTCAGCTGGTCGAAGAGCGCGCCACCCTCGAGGGCTGACGTACCTTGCGACCCTACCATGGCATCGTTCGCCGCTGTCAGGGCATTGCGGATCTCCTCCGCCAGCCCCTTGGCCGCCTCACGAGCCCTCTCAGTGCCCTCCGACAAGGCGAGGATGTAGCGGTCCACCTTGCCCTTGATGTCGGCGTCCGTGCCGCCCAGAACGGCGTCCAGGTTGGCTGTGCGACGGTCAAACAGCGATTGGTCGCCGGTGCCGAGGCGGTCCTTCTTGAAGCCCCGTGCCGTCTGACCCTTCTCGCGCAGGGCGGCCAGCTGGTTGGCAAGGTCGATGATCCGCTCATACTGGGCGACGGAACGGGCCAGGGCGTCGGGATCAGCGACGCCGCCCTTGGTGCCGAGGATCCCGCCAGGCGTGTGTGCTTTGGTCGTCAGACGTTGAAGTGGGCCGGACAGCGTCTTACGGCTCATCGCGAATGCGTCGGCGCTGGGCAGATGCTTCCAGTAGTCGCTGAGGTAGGCGCCGATGGTGGCGCCGTAGCCGAGCTTGCCAGGTCCAAGCCAGTTGAAGAGCTGATAGGCCGCCGACATGGTCTCTCGGCCTGTCCGGCGGAGGGCGAACCCAAAGTCGCTTTCGCCTTCGCGCTGCGGCTGAAAGCCCATGCCGCGCATCCAGTCCACCGCCTGCATCAAGGTCGGCTTCGACCGGTCGATCGGGTTGGTGTAGAGGTGACCCGCTCTCATCAAGTCGAAAGGATGTGGAATGATGCCAGACTTTGGGGCGTGCCCTCCAGCCGTGTAACGGCGCAAAGGTGATGCTGCCGCGGCTGCTTTCGGCGACTGGCCCGCCTCCGACTTGGTGGAGGAGAAGAGTAGCGCACCAAGGGTGCCGCCGATTAGGGCACCCTTAAGGTTCTTTCCGCCCGAGGAACTGAAGAACCGCGAGATCCAACCGCCCTTGGTGGCCTTCGTGGCGTCGCCCACGGCCTTTACGACCTTTGTCGTTTCGGCGGCAGTCTTGTTGAAGCCGAAGAGCCACTTGCCGGCGTTCCTGGCGCTTTTCCCGATGCTCCAGAGACCCTTCATGCCTTTCCAGGCCAGCAGCGCACCGCCAAAGCCAACGAGTGCCTGCATGGCGGTGCTCATGCCTTGGAAGTGGGCGACCACATCACCCAAACCCTCGGCTTTCCCCACCGCCTCGACAAGCTGTGAGATGGCCGTTGCCATAGCGGCGATCTGGGCAGTCCGAGAGAACAAGAGGGCGAAGCCCAAACCGATGAGTACGCGGCTGATTCCCGCGATGGCGGCCGTCCCCGCAGCAACGGCTGCCCCGTTCACTGCACCAAATGCATTCATCAGGTCGCCGAGATGCTTGGACAGATCACTGAGCTTTGAGAAGTCGCCTGAGATCAGACCGCGCAGCGCCTCACCAAAGGCGCGAAACCGCTCCGTGATCCGATCCACGACCCCTTGGGATCGGGTGGCGACGGCGTTGAGCTTGCCCGCCACATCGAGGCCAGAGAGATCGGTGCCGAAGATGAAGCGCTCGAAGGACAGAAACTGGTCCTTGAGGCCGGCGAAGATGTCACCATCGAACCCAAGCCCTTCCTTCAGTCCGTTGAAGGCTGCGCCGATCTTGTCGAAGATATCGTCGGTCGTAGACGACAACCGCCCGATGTTGTCTGCGAGGCGATTTGAGAACGATGCGATGGATGGCAGGAACGTGCTGCCAATCTCAATGCCGACAGCCGTGATGTTGTTCCTCAGCCTGGCGAGGGCGTTCCCCGCGGTCGCCGCTCTCGCGGCATACTCCCGCATCACCGAGCCGGCGCGATCTTGCTTGTCCGCCACAAGCTCAAACGCCTTGGCGATCACTTCCGGTCGAACCTTGGAAAAGTCGTCGGCAAAGTCCTGGCCGGCAAGGGCCTTCCACACCTGCGCCGCCTCGTCCTTGTCGAGCGAAGCGACCTTCTCGAAGAGGGTGGTCATGGCCTCAGGGCCATTGTCGTCGCGGAGCTTCCTCCACTCCTTGAACGACCACCCCATGGTGCTGAAGGCCTTGGTGATCTTTGGGCCACCGCTGGCAAGGCGGTTGGCCATGGCCGTCAAGCCCCGGGCGGCGGTTTCGGGAATGACACCCGACGAGATCATGCCCGCACCGGCCGCTTCAAGCTCGGCGTAGGACAGGCTGAGGGTTCGTGCAGCGCCGGCCGCACGGTTGGTGAAGTTCAGGATCTGGGCCGCATTGGCCGCCATGTTGTTGGACAGGTGGTTGGCGGTGTCGGCAAAGTCGCGCAGCCCGGCAATGTCCAGATCGAAGACGTTCTTCAGCTTCGGGAAGATATCGGCGATCTGCGCCGTGGACATCCCGAAGGCCACAGCCGACTTGGCCGTCAGATCGGTGAAGGCGGTCAGGTTCTTTGTGGCGATGCCGGACTGACCGGCATTGGCCATGATGTCAGCGAGGCCCGCTGCGGCGACGGGAAGACGCTTCGAGAGACCGAGAACGGACCGCTCCAGGCCCTTGAACTCCCGCGGCGACGCGGTGACCACCTTTTTAACGTCGGCCATCGCGGATTCGAAGCCCATGGCCGCACCGACCGTGCCGCGGATCGACCCTGTGATCGCCTGATAGCTGGCAACGGCCCCAACAAGGGTGCGGAGATTGCCCCCAGGGATGAACGACCCCGCGATGGCCCGGTTCTTTGCCTGGAACCGCGACAGTGCCCCCGACATCTTGGCGAGGCGGCCGGTCATCTTGTCGCTGACCGACATGACAAGTTTGGACTGCAAAACTGCCATGTCAGCCTCGGTTCATATCTGCGCGGATCTTCGTGGCCGCTTCGAGCTCGGCCAGGGCGTCTTCAGGCGTCAGTCGCCAGACGTCGTCTCGGGACCATCCGGTGAGGATGCAGAGGGTGATGGCGATGTCTCGCCATCCTCCGACAGCGCGTTTCCCAGGATGGCCAGCAGCTTCTCGTCGGTCATCGCCGACCAGTTGGCAGGCTGACGTTCGACAACGTGGCGAGGCACATCAGCAAGGGAAGCGATGAGCCAGAACCCTCGCTCCACATCATTGGTGGCATCGCCGATCGCGATGAGGTCTTTCACCAGAACCTCTTCGCGAACATCGATCGATGTGATGGTCTTGCCGTTGTGCTCAACGGGCTTCTTCAGATCGACTTTCATTACCCGCCCAGCGCCTCATTGATGCCTGCAAGCAGGTCCACGCGATTGATCATCAGCTTGCGCGGGTTCAAGCCAACTTCGTGAATGCGAGCTCCACCGACTTCGTAGCTGTAGTAGCGCACGCTTTTGATGCCGTAGCCGAGGCCGGCTTTGTCCTCGCGTGCCCATGGATCAGGCTCAGGTGCGGCCAGGCGGCCCTCGTAGATGATGACGTTCGCACGGGTCGTGCCGTCGGTCTCATCAATGAGCGCACTGCGGAAGGTGAAGGTGTCGACGGTACCAGGGGGCCGCATCAAGAGCCCGCTGATGTCGGGGTTGTGGCTCGCGAACTTGATGGTCGGCTCCAGGGCCTCGATCTTCACCATAGGAACCTGGGCCGTCATGACAGCCCCGCCGTACATGTGGTCGACGTAGACCTCGTTTGGCAGGGCGCACTGCAGCTCCTCGATCTCGTAGCCGTAGTCGACGCCATCGACCCACATGGTGTACGCGCGCAGAATGTGACGCATAGCGTCCTCCGAAGATGTTCAGGAAGTCAGGGGGAGGCGGCCACACGGACCGCCTCAGATAGCGTCGCCAGCCGTTACGCGGCGAGGCTGGAGAGGCGAGCGATCTCGCGCGCGGCGCTTTGGAGCATCGTGTCGTAGTAGCCCGTGTTCCGGTTGAAGCGGAACGTAATGCGCTCGATGGGCGCCGGGGCTTCGCCGTCATAGTCCACGTACAGGATGCCGTTAGACATGCTCTCTGCGGTGTTGATGGTGGGGTCGAGCCACACCTCACCACCGAGGGTCGCGCCAAAGGCCTGCCAGCGACGCAGAGCGCGGTTCACCGTTTGGGCAATGTCGACCAGCTTCTGAACGCTGTACGGCTCGTCGATGTAGTATTCGTTGGCGATCTCCACGGACTCGATGATGACGTCATGGGCGCGGCGGACGCTCCAGAAGACTTGCAGGGGGTCCGCGGTCATCACGCGGTTGCCGTAGAACTTCCAGCCACCCTGGGGAGAACGGACAATCGTGGAGACGTGGTTCTTGTTGAGGTACTGGGACGCCGCCGAGCGGTCACTCATCGAGTGCTCCACACCCCGGTGGGTGCCCAGAACGCCTTGCAAGACCTTGTTGGACGGCGAGTGCCAAAACCCCTTCTCGTAGTCGAGGCGGGCCTGGAGGGCGAGGCCAAGTCCATCGGCGGGGATGGAGACGGGCGCGCCGCCTTGCTCCACTTTCACGAAGGGGTCGATCAGCATCATCCGGCCGGTGTCGAAGTCACCGCGGTAGGTGACGGCCGCCTCGTCTGTGGTGTTCGGGCCGGAGATCATGGAGCAGGCACGGTAGCGGCCGCACAGGGCTTGCAGTTCCATCGCCGCGGGGTTGGCCACCTGGCCGAGGGTTGCCGTTGCCGCAGCGCCTGTGCCGTCACCACCGCTGAACGCCACCGTCGGCGTCTCTGTGTAGCCTTGGCCTGGGTTTGTCAGCACCAGGGTGATGGTGCCGTCCGAGTTGACCGCCGCAAGCGCGGCGGCACCAAAGCCGGTGGTGTCGCCGGCGCCGCGGACGATGGCGACCGTCGGCGCCTCGGTGTAATCCTGGCCATTATCGGTGAGCGTCAGACTGGCCACACCATCGGTGGGGCGGGTGGACGTAAATCCCGGCGCGCCCAACAGCTTCGGCCGGTCACCGAACTCAGGCTGGATGCGGGAGATGGAGTGCATGCCTGTCTTGGCCGCCCGATCACCCAGGACGTTGGCCATCGTCTCAGCCGCGGACGCACCTTCTTCCACACGGGTGTAGTAGATGGTCGGAGACGCGCGGCCGGACTGGGCAATGGCATACTCGAGCTGGAGCGGAAGGGTGCCGCTATCGCCCAAGCCAAGAGGCATGTCGTTGTAGCCGCGGATCACCTGGGGATGTTCATAGGGGAACAGCGCGTCCGATGCGTTGGGTGCCGTGCCCACCAGGAACATGATGGCGCTGTCGATGGTGGCGACGTAGCGCGGGTTGCCGTCGGTTAGTTCCAGCGTCTCGATGCCGTGGAGAAAGATGTCCATAGGATGCTCCCTAGAGTCAGTCGCGCGGCATGAGGCGCGGCAGAATGGTGTGAAGGTCGCCGGGTGAGAGGTGCGCCAGCTCGGGCTCGCCGAGCGCATGGGCGACCAGCTCCGTGCAGAGCCAGCGATTGCGACGTTCGCGGCGAAGCGCGAGGATGTGGGTCAGGGCGATGGCCAGCCAGTCGTAGCGCTCGCCCACCTTGCCGAGGGCGAACTCCTGGACGGCCTTGGGGTCGTGGTGCCGGACCTCGACCAGGTCCCAGTGGCCCATCTTCGGCCGCAGGGTGTGCCGGCGGACACCGCCATCGCGCGGGGAGGCGCCCACCATGTCCCAGACACCGGGATTGCGGGTGAGCACCATCTCCACGTGTGAGTAGCGGGACCTGGTGGCCCAGCGGATGAGACGGTCGAGCACCGTCCCCCGCCCGCGGTAGAACGCGAGGGTGACAGCCATGGCGGCCTCGTTTTCAAAGTGTGGGGTGGGGTCAGTCCGCCGGGGTTGCCGGCCAGCCTGCCTCAAAGTCGATGGCTTCAACTGCCGCAACGTCGACGGCCGCGTTCACCTGGTCTTTCAGTGCCCATCCGTGCCGGATGACGGCGGCAAGGTGCGCCTGCATGGCCACCATGGCCGTGTGGGCGGTCTCGGCCGTCACAGGGATGTTGACGTTGCCTTCGGTGCGGATGGTGCCCACAGGGGCCGTCGGCTGCCCACCAAGCATCATGGCGTGGCAGAGGGTGGCCAGGGCCGTCCAGTTGGCCCGATCCGACAGGCGGGTTTGCAGGACGTGGACGCCGTCCGCGCCGAAGTCGTGCTCGTAGCCCTCCGAAGACTTCCGGTCGGACAGTTCTTGCACGGCCTCTTTCAGGTTCGCTTTGGCCTCAGCCAGGGCTGCCGAAGCCTCATCGGTGATCTCCTGAGCGGTCTTGTCGGTCACATCGTAGCCGGTGCCATTCCACACCGGGACATGTTGGGTGGCCGAGTCATGCGCGGGGACGCCAGGCGTCTCCACGAAGCCCGCGTCGGCAATCTCTGCCGGTGTGAACGTCGTCGGGTCGGTGCGCGTGCGGCCGTCCGGCAGCACGATGCGAAAGGGTAGGGGGGCCGGCTCTGCGCCGTCCTTGCTGTAGAGGATCATCAGGCCAACACCGTTGGTTCATCTGCGGTACGTTCGGACGGGAACTGGCGAAGTTGGCCCGGCCAGATGACGCGAGCGCCGCCATCGCCCCCGACGGTTTGGCCGGTGTTTGATCCAGTCGAGTAGATCCCGCCCTCGCCAACCTCGATCACGAGAGTCTCACCCGGCGTCACGGGGATGTTGTTGAACCAAGACAGTTCAGCACCAGCGCCGCTGGGAGGCGACGAAACGTCGGCTGAGCCAGCGCCACCACCCAGCAGTCCGCCCTCGCCACCGTAGGTGTTGATCGTTCCATTGGCGCCGTCAGACCCGCCTTTGCCGGCTTTGCTGCCTGAGGTGCCTCCGTTTCCCGAAGGACCTTCGCCATAAAGGTCGACACCGCCGCCGGGGCCGAGAGCATTGTTCCAGTCGTAGAAACCCGAGCCGGCGCCGCCGCCTGTGCCCGCTTCACCATTCGCATCGGAAAACGACGCGGTTGTGCCGTCACCACCGTCGCCAGAGTAGCCGGCCGCACCGCCGCCGGATCTGTTTGACCCGGCATTACCGCCGCGGCCACCGCCCTGTTTGATGCCGCCGTTGCCGCCCAGTCCGCCGTGGCCACCTTCGCCGCCATTCGCGGACGCCAGGACAGTGCCGTCGCTTTGGCGGGTGATCTTGGTAATCCCGCCGTCAATGGTGGATGTGCCGCCGCTGCTGTAGTTGCGCGGTGTGGCTGCACCGCCGGCGCCAACCCCGACGAACGAGATGGAGGTGACGCCCGCGGGCACCACGAAGAAGTGCACGCCAGGTGTGCGCCATTCTTGCTGGCCGACAGCTTTGGAGATGCCAGTGTCGGACAGGAAGGACAGCGAGAGAATAACCGATGCGCTCGTGTACTTAAGCGCTGTTGTCAGGCGCTTAAATCTCGACATCAGACGTCGACTTCAACCACTGTGATTGAAATCTCTGCATGACCGTTTGCAGAGGCGAGGGCTTGAAGGGAATCGCCCGCGGCTAGGCCCTGAACACTCGCGATAGGATCAACAGCATCACGCGGTGAGATCGTGACGTTGTGGGCAAGTCGAGTGACTTGGCCGGCCTCGCTGGCATCCGTCCACTGGACGGTTACGTCCACATCATTGGATGCATGCACACTGGCAACCTGGCACCCGAGGATCCGCGCCGTCTTGCCGACGGGGCATGTGTAGATGGTCTGAGCTGACGTCGTCAGAGGTTCGCCGAACGGTTCCACGTTTAAACTGCCCCCGCGAAGAAGAGAACGTCATCAATCGTTGTCCGATCCGCCACAGCGGCAGCCGCAGCGCTGCCGGCTGTCGCTGCCGAGGCCGCAGCATTGTCGGCGTGGGCCTGCGCATCGCTGGCAAAGCCGGCCGCCTGGCCCCTTGAGGTGTCGGCCGCATCGGCGTGCGTCTGAGCGTTGCCCGCGTGGGTCAGCGCATTGCCTTCAGACGTGGCCGCATTGCCTTCGCTGGCCGCAGCCGCAGTGGCACTGGCGTCGGCCGCACTCGCACTCGCCGCCGCCAAAGCCTCAGCCGCAATGACCAGGGCGTAGATCTCGAACACCGCCTTGGCGATGCCGGGCTCTGAGGTGATCACCCAATCATCAAGAGCGCCGTTGGGGCCGCTGATGTACCAGGGATTGACCACAAGCTCGCCGGTCTCGGCGTTGTACGCACCCACACGCTCAGCAAGGATCACCAGACCCTGGACGGATGCGCTGGTGATGGAGACGTTGGGCGAGGGTGCGAACAGGTCCCGCTTCGTGCCCTCGTCCACGACAAGCGTCACCTCTTGCCCGACCACAAACGTGGTGGATGTAGAGGAATCGGCCACCAGGAAGCCAAGGCCCGACAGCTCCTGCACCTGCTCAACCGCTGGTGTCAGGAACGTGTCGATCCTCTGAACGCCGATGTTGACCAGCGCGGCGACCTGCTCTTCCCAATCCGGCTCGAACTTCTCCAAGCGCTCCAAACGCGCGCGAACGTCGGCCAGAAGGGAGTTAAAGTAGGTCGTGTTAATGCTGTCGGTCGCCAGGCGGCGATAGAGGTCAGTCGACACTGGCGATGTGCTCGCGCAGCTGCTCCGCCACCTTGCCCTTCATCTCATAGGTCTTCGGGCGGCCGTGGCGGTCACAGGGCTTCCAGGTCACGCCGAGCAGTTCGACGGCGCGCTTCATCCGGACCCCATAGAAGGTCTCGGGGTCAAACTTCTTGGGTATCGTCATCAGGCGCTCCCAAACGCGAAGACTTTTTCGACCACGTAGATGTCCACCGCATCGGTGGTGCCGCCTTCCACCTTGAGGTAGCAGGTGTTGAGGCTCACGCCGGTGAAGGTGAACGTGACGACGCGGCGGAGAGGGTCATCGGGATCGATGTCGGACGACACGCCATCATGGGCCTCTGTCCCTCCACCGCCGTTCACCTCGATGAGCGAGGCGGTCACGGTGTGGTGGGCGGCGTCGTAGTTTGCCACCGACACCTCAACCACCACCGTGGTGACCGTCTGGCCGAAGTCCACCTGGCCGCCATCGTCCTGCCGGCCGATCCAGGTGTAGCTGGTGTCGGGTCGCCACACCTCATAGTCGGAATCGGTGAAGTCGATGGCCGGCATCAGGTCCGTGGTGCCAGAAAAAACCGCTCGCATGTTGAGGAGGGTCGGCAGGCTTTCCAGAGGGTCTACGCTCGCCGTGTTGTCGATGGGGAACCACGCGCCAGAGCCGTTCTTCTGATACTCCAGCGAGAGCTGGGTGCCTTCGGGCTCCATGCCGGCATTGTTCACGTCCACACCGAGAATGCCGCCTGTCAGGGACAAAGGTGCCAGCTGGACCACCGTGCGGGCCGAGTCGAACTTCGCAAAGTACATGCGGATGGACAGGTCTAGGCCAAGGTTGAGGTCGTTCCACACCCCGTCGGTGGCCGTCTGGAGCGAGCCTTGCAGGTAGCGGTTGCCCGACACGGTCGCGAGGGCGTGGGCACCGTCCGTGCTCATTACCGCGGCATAGCGAACACCAGCTTCCAGCAGCGTGGGCGTCAGCGCCACCGGGGTTGCCTGGGGCCAAAGGTTGATGTCGGCGCTTGCCAGCGTCGTCGTGGCGATCACCGCATCGATGTTCGGCTCACCATTGATGGTCTCGCAGATCTGGATGGTGACGTCTCCGGACCCCTTCTTGTCGAAGAAGAGGTCGATCTTCGTCAGGTATGCAGTGGACGAGGACAGGAAGGTCTGTGCGATGTAGCGGCCAGCCACGCTTGTCGTGACATAGTGCCAGGGATGGTAGAAGAGCCGCGCCCAATCCTTCCACCAGCGACGACGACGGGCGTTGTAAGGGATGAGGCGACGCTCAAAACCGCGCTCCTCATCGATCTCATAGGCTGCGATGTAGACGGCATCTTCGCCCGGTTTGGCCCACAGCATGTGGTAATCCCGGCGCGACTGCCGGGCATAGAGCAGGCGCCTGTTGATCCAGCGATAGCACCGACCAAAGCGCCAACGAATGCGCCCGCGACGGAGGCGCCTGAAGCTGATGGAATGGCTCTGCTTGTCGGAGAACGACACAGACCCGCTGCGGCCCACCACGTCGATGCGCAGGGCGTCAGACCACGCCGGCAGCGTCACCCCGTCTACCGTCTTCATGAGCGGGTCGTTGGCAGCGAACAGGGAGAGTGCCCCCGTGGCATTGGCCACATGGGGGAATGTCAGCCCGTCATCGAGGCGGGCGTTGTAGTCCACGTGATCGGTCTTGGATCCCGTGTCGTCCACGAAGTTCTCGACGCGGTAGGAGACCGCATTCTGCGGAACGTCAACTGCATCCTTCACCTCCGCCATATCGCCGAAGAGCTGGCGGAAGGTGACTGCCGAGGGCAGGGCATCGATCTGGCCCACGGCGCTCGCCAGATCGGTCTCGATGGTCTCCACGCGTCCCGCAAAGGCATCCTGGCGGCTCTTGAGGGCCGCCAGCTGCGCGGCATTGGATTCGTTGCTGGGTAGCCGCGCTTCGGTGTTAAGGGTGATGAACGTCTCGTCCTCCACACCGGCTGTGGACAACGTCACCCATCCGACGACGAGTTGGCCACCTGGAGCCGCCGGTGCCGTCGGGGCCGGGGAGGGGTCGGAGAAGAGGGCGTTTGCGGCGGCGAAGCGCTCATGGGTGGTCGATGTGCTGCGGCTTTCCGTGGTGATGAGGTCGACCGTGGGGTCTCTCAAGAATTCGCGCGGGCCAACGCCCGCCGGGTCCTGGCCAGCGCTCACGACGATTGAAACGATACGGCGATCACCGGCGGCCTGGGGGAGGTCCGTGGTGAAGTCGAAGGTCTGCTCGGTGCGGAAGGGATGGGGCTTGCCGCCTGACCAGAATGCGCCCGTCTCCAGGGTCACCTGCACGGAGTTCACGCGCGTGATGGTGAAATCGGCCCAGAAAAGACCACGGCCGATCGCTTGCTCCCCTACGCGATCAAGGCCCTCGCGACCGTAAACGCCGATGTTGTTGAGGAACTGCGTCGAGATCTTCTGCGCCGAGGCAATCGTGGCGATACGGTCCATTTAGAGTCTCCTGCGCTCGCGACGCGAACCGAACAACACCGATCCATCGAGGGGGATCGGGCTGCGCAAATCGAGTGGAAGTGTGGACGTGAATGTGGCGTAGATGCCCGGCTCATCGCTAAGGCCTATAGAGGCCCGCACCGCATCCCACGCGAGATTGTAGTTCTTCAGATCGTCGTCGAGAGCAAACGCGTGGTCGACGATGGCGTTGTCAGCAAAGCCGGCCCCCTTGTGCGCTCTGCTGTACTGCCGAATGTACAAGTAAGCCGTGTGGTGATCTGGCTGAGTGTAGGTGAAGTCCGTGTAGGCCCCGACGGGCCGGGCATCGATGGGCGGCGTGTCACGGCTGATCAGATACCAGCGGTCGTAGTAGGCGAGCTCCGCCTCATCATCGATGGCGAAGGCGTGATCCGCATAGGCATGGTCGGCTGCGTAGAAGTGCAGCTTCTCTATGGTGACGGTGATCCGGTCCGGCCAAATCTCCGTGGTTTCCAGCGACGGTGTCAGCGTCTCCACGATCAAATCAACCGTGGAAATCTCGCCCGATTCCCTGACGGTGGTCGTCAGAACTTCGGGCTCCAGCTGGTCCACCAGGAACGCATAGTCGGCAAACCGCACATCGGTGAACGGTGTGTGCGGCCCGGCCCTGGCGGGGATCACCGAGCGCTCTGTGCGGTCCTCCTCCACCGTACGGCGAGTCTCATCATAGGTGAGACGCTGCATGGGCTCTTCGACGCCCGTCTTGGGGTCGTAGATGAAGCTGCGCCGGCCATGCACCGTCTCAGGCGTGTCGGGCCAGGCGTAGGCGTGGTCCGCATAGGCATGATCGGCGAAGTGCTCCACCGGCAGCGCGTCGCGTTCGATCTTGCGGGTGTAGACCCGCAACTGCCGCAAGGAGGCCTTCCACGCCTCCGTGACAGCCTCGGCGCGGTCCGGCAGCGCCCACGGCCGATCCATGGGCGTGAGCGTGTCCACCAGCTCCGCGCCAACAAGCTCAAGGTAGCCAGCAATCGCTGCCTCCACCCCCTTGATGCGATGAAGGGACAACATCTCGGAGATGACCGTGCGCATTTGTTCTGGGGGCCAGGCAGGGTCCCAAAGGTCCGTGGAGACAGCCCAGGCGAGCCAGGGCAGGAAGTCCTCCGGGATCTCCTCCGGAAGATAGAGCTTGCGCAGTGGCGCGACGATCTCCTCAATCGTCTTGCCAGTGACGTCTTCGAGGGCTTTCTCCAACGCCGTCGCATTGGGCGGCAGAAGGCTGGTGGTCATTCGTCCCTCGTGCCGTCGACGGTGATGACCACATTGCCGGCGCGCACGGCCTCGGTCTCTTCGATGATGACGTCGGCCGCCGGCGAAGTGAGGAGCACCCGCTCCACACCTTCCACATGCAGGGCCGACAGGATGGCGGAGCGGCTAAGGTTGCGGCCCACCTTCTTGCGGGTGTTCAAAAGCGTCGTGACGGCGGCGGTGGCTTGTTGCAGGACGAGAGAGGCGTCAGGCCCCGGAAGCAGCACCAGTGTCGCCTCCACATCCACAGGCACGAGGGTGACCGCCTCTACGGAGACCACATCGGTCAACGGGCGGATGTCGTCCCTCAGGAGGCGTTCGCGGATGGCCACCAGCTCTTCACTCGTTGGCACGCCGTCGGCCGCCCCCAGAAGGACAACGCGGACATAGCCAGGCTCTGTCGCCACCGCGTTGGCGTCCAGGAGCGTCGGGGCCGCATCCAGCGCGTGGTAGATGTAGGCGCCCCGCGGCCCGGCCGTCGCAAATGCCTCGATGTGCAGGTGGATGCGCTGGCGGAAGTCGGCGTCTTCCTCGCCGTCTTTACGCGCGATCTTGTAGAGCGCCGCCAAGTTATTCAGGTCGTTGCCCGTGGCGAGCGGCATCATCACCGCTCGGGCCGCGTCGTTCACTCGCGCCCGGAGCTGCAGCTCACGATAGGCCACCGTCTCCAACAGCATGGAGATGGCGTTGTTCTCCATGAGGGGCACGTCGAACTCGGGATAGCGCCCCTGAAAGTCGGCGATGATCTGCGCCCGGATGACCTCAAAATCGAGCGTCTCGATGATGTCGGGCGGCGCGATGTTGGTAAAGTCGACACTGACGAAGCGCGTCATGCCACGACTCCCACCACGAAGCTGGCCTCAGCCATCTCGAATGCCGAAAAGTCCCCCAGGTGACCGCGGGGGTAGTAGAGGCCTGTCAGTGTGAACGACAGATGCCCGCTCTCATCGCCTTGTGTGGGCACGATCTGCACCAGATCGAAGCGGGGCTCGCCGTACTGAAAGCCGTTGATCTCCCGAGGCTCGATGGCCTCGGCAATGGCGACGAACGCCCCGGAGATGGTGGGCACGTTCATGGGCCGGTCCAAGAGCTCCGTGTCGTCGGTGCCGAAGAGCCTGCGCATCACCCGCGACATCCGTGGCGTGGTGAGGCACATCTCCAGCCCTTGCACCACCTCCGGCCAACCTGAGATCGGCGCGAAGGTGTGACGGTCGACGGCGGCCACGGGGGTGCTTAGTCCTCGTCGCTGGACTTGCTACGGCGGCGCGAGGGGGCGTCCGCTTCCTTGGCCGCAGGTTTGGCGGCGGCGCGCTTGGACACAGGCTCCACCTGGCCGGTCAGCTTCAGATAGTTGGCCTGGGCGTCCGTGAGGTCGATCACGTCGCCCTCGGCGCGCAGTTTGCTGAGCCCGCTGGAGTCTTCCATCCAGCAGGACACCATGACGCGATAGTCTGCCATTGGCAGCTCCTATGGTACGGGAGGTCCAGTCGTGCCACCGCCAGGAACGACACCCGAGTGGATGTGCGTGTGGCCGATGTTCTTCTCGTTGTGCTGGATGCGGTCGCCCTCGATGGACACCAGCGGCGCCTTGATGTTGAGAGCGTCGCCAGCCTCAAGATTGATGGATCCGCCAGCCTTGATGTTGACGTCACCGGTCACAACGATGGTGCGGTTGCCGCCCTGATTGTCGGGGGCAGGGTTTTTGTTCGACCAGCCACCGGGTATGATGATGCCCCGCTTGGGGTTGCCGTTGGGCGACAGCATCAGAACGCGTTCGCCAGAGCTGGGTGGGTCCCAATCCTTCACGCCCCCGGCGCGTTGCGCCCACGGTGCCATGACGCTGACGAGGCCTTCCTCGAAACCGTCCATCTTCACTTCAGCAAGGCCCTTGTCGTAGTCCACCTTGTCCGTCACCACACCTTCGCGCACGAGGTTGGCAACTAGGTTCGTCAGCCACTCCACCTGCTGTTCCAACTCGCGGAACCGCTGCTTCACTGCCGAGATGTCTTCCCAGTTCACGCGTCGTCGCTCCCGAAGACCGGGTGCTGATAGACGATGCGGGTGGTGGCCCCGATGGGGGTCGGCACGTCGGTCGACGGGTAACCCATAGCTGCCCAGTCCGCCTCCGCATAGTGACGCTGGAGATGGCGCCCAGGAGAGCCGGAGCCGTCGCCCTCGATGATCGCCCTCAGCTTCTGCGATAGCGGAGCGGTATGCGGGTCGCCTTCCACGGCCGCCAAGAACATCGCCCACACTTCCTGTGCCGCCTCATCAGGGCGCGGGTCGCCAAGCGACCCCACATCCATCTGCAGCTGGCGGGCGGCAAACCGCAGGGACTTGTCTTCGGAAGCGCCGCGGATGGCACGGATCACCGAAACGCTGGTCACCAGCTTTCGCCACAGCTTGGCCCAGGCTTGGTTGGGGTTCTTGAGGGCCAGCCTGATCTGCCGCTCGATGATGTCGAGCTGCAGCTCTAAGCCAGCGTCAGTCAGGGGCACCGCCATCTGACCGGGATTCTCTGGGTCAGGCTGCTCAAGGCTCCCGATGGCAAACTCGATGATCAGCGTGAACGAGGCTCGGCCACTCGCCGGGTCGCCATGCCGCGGCTCGCTCTCGCCATCGTCGGTGTAGACCACAATGAAGGGGCGGCGCTGCTGCTTGGCCAGCACGTCGATGCTACCGATGGCACTGTCGTGGACAGCGTCGCCCACAAGGGTTGCGCCTCTGAGGGCATGCACCGTGGCCAAGCGGGTCGCAAGACGGGGCAGGCTCATACCCGGTTCAGCTCCAGCATGATGCGATTCAGGTCCCACGGAAGGGCATTGGCGACCGTGTAGGTGGCGCCACCACGCTCCTTCAAAGTCACCCGATCCCCTTCGACAAGGTCTGACGCCGCCGGGTAGGTGGCTGTGTCCACCCATGCCCTGACGGCGTAGAGGCTCACACCGGCGTTCCAGCCACTGCCGCCATTGCCAGACAGGCGGACATCGTCGTGGCCGCGATCGTCGATCTCCACGCCGACCATCGCCGAAAAGGCTGGGCGCTGAGGATCCGGTGAGCCGCTAACGTACTCCGACGGGGAGGCCATCGGCGTGATCAACGCCTCTTCATGGAAGACGCCATCAATGGTGCTAGTGGTGGCGTCAGCGATGGCGTTCCAGGGCGACGGCATCAGTCGTCCGACTCGGCCTTGCGATGGCGGCGACGGGTGCGCTTGGGCTTGTCGTCGCCACCATCATCATCGTCATCATGGTGAAGGGGCTCAATGAGATCGCGTTCGATCTCCGGCCTAGCCGCCTCTTCCGTCAACCGGATCACCTGGCCCGGCAGACGGTGGCGGCCGGCGATGCGGCGGCCCTGGGGACCAGCCTCATCGCGCACAAGGTACATGCCCTTTGTCAGCATCAGCCGGCAGACCCGTTGAGGCGCACACGCACCACCGCTTCGCCATCCGCCTTGGCCCCGAGGGCAACGCCGATGAGGGTGTTGTTGGTGGCAGTCTTGGTCACGACCTTGGCGGTGTCGTCCCAATAGATGAGAGCGCCGGCGGTGATGGCCGTTGAGGCGCCGGTCTCGGCCGCCATGTCGTAGACACCGACCACCGATGTCTCCACGCTCTGTCCGGTCACAGCGTCCCCCGACGCGATGCCAAAGATCGCGTCGACGAGTAGGCCACCACCGGACAAGACGTCGTAGGGCGCGGGCAAGGTGACAGTGTTCCCGGGCTGGACATAGTTCTTCATGTCAGAAGTCCTCGCAATGTCGATGCTGCCGCGCGGATCGAACGCCCGCGCAGCCGCGATGGATGGATGGACGGTCTAGGATCCTGAACCGGCGTTCTTGTAGAAACCGCGCCAGTCGATCGCCTTGGCGCCGAAGTCGAGGCGGCACTTGATGTCGACGCCGTCGACATCGAACCCTTGTCGGGTTTCGATGTAGGCGCCTTGCTGACCTTCAAGGTACGCGTATTCGATCGTATCGATCTGCTGCGGGCTCGCGGCCAGGTACCAGGCTGTCTCGCTCGCGGCGTCCAAACGAGGCTCAACAATCGGTGTCAGCGAACGAATGGACTGGGAGACCACCTTGCCAGTCTCGGTCGGGACCATGTTTTGGGCAAGGATTTGATCGGCCTTGTTCTCCAACGCGGCGGGAACGATCAAAAACGTTGGCCGGATGTTGAGGACCGTCTTCTTGTCGATGCCGGTCTGTGTGCGCATCTTCGCCCGACCCTCAGCGATGGGTCCTGCATCCAGTGCGCTGGCGGGGTTCGCGAGGTTCTTGTGGCTTGCATGAAACAGGGCCGTGCCATCGCCCATCGCGGCGTTGTCGGTGATCACGCCCCAGACGATGTCGCTTTCCAGCTGCGCAATGGAGTTCCCGTACATCGCAGGCATCCGGGTGAATGCGTCCAAGTCGTCGTTGACGAGAGTCTGGCGGGTGATGGAGACAACGCGACCATAGGTCTTGATGCGGTAGCTCTCCTTCGCCTCACCGAGGGTGCCACGCTTGAACTCGCCGCTCTCATTGACCTCGAGGAGCTGAGGCGCTTCGCCAAGCTGAATGCGACGCATCGACTTAAAGTCGGTCGCAAGCACCTGGCGGCAGAACACCGGGAAGGTTCGCGGGTAGGCATCATAGGCCTGGCGCAGCGTTTTGTTGGTGACCGCCGCCAAGATCTCGGGAAAGTCGGACGTCGAATGCAAGGCACGCTCGGCAATCTGACCGCGCGAGTAACCGCGCGTTCGCTCACCAATGTCCTCAAGCATTTCCCTTGCAAGATCGACCAACGTCAGCCCGCGATACTCCCGAGCTGCGTCCTCAAGCGGAAAGAGGGTGGCGCTGTAGCGGTTGAGCAGCGAGTTGATGACGGCGTTGCGGCGCGTCTCCGTCTCTTCAAGCCCGCCGCGAACAACCTCCACCTGAGAGCGGGCGTTGGACGTCGGACGAGCCTCCGCCTCCGCTGCCATCTTCTCGAAAGCCACCTTCCGAAAGGCATCCGCACTCATGCGCTCGTTGAGCGCGGTGTCCAGCGGTTCGCCTTCGATCTTCGCCTGGCGTGCGATGGCGATGATTTCGTTGCGGCGCTTGCTGTCCTGGGCGATGGCCAAGGCAACCTTCGTTGCGATCTCTTCGTCGGTTGCAGTGCGCTCATCGGCGGACGGCTGAAGGTCAGCGCTCGGAAGCGTCGGAGCGTTGCGTTGTTCCGCTTCACGTTTGGCGATCTCCGCGCGCACCGCTTCCAGCTCCTTCAGGATCTCATCATGCTCCGCCTCGATGGACCGCGCCTGATCGGTGCTGGTGTCATCGGTCAACTCAGCGAGCTTCTTCTCGGCGCGCGCCACGAGCAGAGCCTCGTCCTCGCGCAACTCTTCCAGAGTCTTCATTGGTTTTCCTTTTTCAATGAAGGAGCCTTGCCCAAGGGCGACGAAGGCTGATGACCGGCGCGAGGCGTGCTACTCAGCCACCTGAAGACGACGCTGGCGCATGGTCATGCGGATGCGTCGAAGGTCGATCTCTTCGCGCGGATCGCGGCGCACGAGGCAACGGTGAACGTCACCGGCGTCAGACGATGTGCGGATTTGCGCGGCCGCATCGGCAGGAACCGCAACCGCGGAGATCTCCAGCGGCTCCCAATCGATGGCACGGTGCAGCGGCACCTTGTCCTTGCGCTCACGGCGCTCGACGGCGTGCGTTCTGTATCCCACCGAAACGTTGCGGATGACCCCATCGCGAATGTCTTGGACGATGCCGGCGGCATCGTCACGGCGCGACATCTGCACTGTGGCGTAGCCCTTGCCGCCGCGGACAACGGCCGTGCCAGGAACCACAGACCCGATCACGCTCCGAAGGTCGTAGGAGTCGTGAGAGTTCAGGAACGGCGCCCCTGCGTTCAGGCGATCGAGCCGGACGGACTTCGTGTCGACGGCCAATTCCTCATCGAACTCGCCATCGACCCATGACACGCGGCGCACCACAGCACCGGCGGTCCAGATGACGTCAATGGTGTTGGCGCCCTCATCGAAGGAGGCAGCACGAAGCTCTGCCTGCCGAAACATGGTCGGCAGGTTGATGGTACTTTCCACAGGTGCCTCCGACAAAAAAACACAAAAATGCGCGTCATAGGTTAATATAGGCGCATAAATGCGCATTTTAGAGATGCGACGCCCCGCTCCGCATCGCGCCGCGAGGCGCCGCGTCGCAACACAACGCTATTTCTTAAGCAAAGCAGGAGATCATCTATGCGTATCGCGAATGTAAAACTTAGTTCTGTCGCCCCATATTCTCAGTCAAGGGCGCACGAAACACCTAAGCTCGATAGAGAAGCGCCAGATGCTTACGAAAAGCGGACATGGCGTGAGAAGTGTCACTACTACAAAGATGGCACCATCTTTATTCCGCAGATGGCATTCAAAATGGCACTCGACACCGCGGCCAAAATGATGGGGATGCAAATCCCTGGTAAGGGGAAAGCCACTTACACTAAGTTCTTTGAGAGTGGCGTCTTAGTCCTTGATGCACCAAGCACAGAGTCAAACAAAGACACCGTTCCTTTTGACCGCATCCATGCCAACGCAGACGGTGTGCGCGGCTCCGGCAAGCGCGTCTGGCGGATTTTCCCACGGATTGATGAGTGGGAAGTCGACGTACAGTTTCACGTTCTTGCCAATGAGATCACCCCAGAAGTGTTCAGCGAAACCATTCGGCAAGCTGGGGCATTCGTTGGCGTTGGACGGTTCCGACCGAAAAATGGTGGTTACTACGGTCGGTTTGAGGCCAAGGATCTTTCCTGGTCGTCATAGGTCACATCTGCGCATCGCATCGCGGCTCGACGCTTCACCGCATCACGCGCCGCAACTCTACGCTCCGCAACACAACGCAACGATCTACAGGTCAACATGACACTCTTCAGAACATCCCCAGAGAACGCCGCTGACGTTGAGGCTATCGCCAACAAACTCCGCGAGGCTTCCATTGGTGGCCTCGTGTCATACACCGCGATATCCGCCGCCATCGGCCGTGACATCCGATCTCATCGCCACTTGCTGGACCATGCCCGTAAGAAAGTGGAATCCGAGACAGGTAGCCTCTTCGAGACCCTTCGTGGCATCGGCATCCGCCGCCTCAGGAGCGAGGAAACCCACACCGTAGGCCTCGGGGTGATCCGCAAGGTTCGCCGCGCAGCACGGCGCGGGGTCGAGCGGCTATCGAAGGTCCGCGTCAATGATCTCGACCGCGAGACAGCGAACAAGATCATTGCCCATCGATCCCAACTGGGTGCGATATCGCTGGTGGCGGATGGTCGGAAATCTGCCACCGTGGCTCACGAAGCCGAGCGCACAGGCAGCACAATCCCCGCAGGTAGAGTCCTTCAGTTGTTTAGAGAGTAGAGCGTCACGACGCTGCGCCGCGTGTCACATCGTCCCGCATCACGCCGCTTCTCTTCGCAACGCAACACAACGCAGCGACTACCCAACCTCGACCAAACTAGGATACCCAATGCCCGAACCGAATTCTCAGCCGAGCGAGATCATGAACGGGCGCGACTTGCGGGAATGGAGAGAGCGCATGCATTTGACCCAGGGCGAAGCCGCTGAGGCAATAGGCTGCTCTCGCCGCGCCATTCAAGAGTGGGAGCGAAACCCCGACAAAGAGACCCCCAAGTGGTTGGCTATGGCGGTGGGCGCCGTCGCCTACGGCTTGCCCCCTTACAGGTGATCTACGCTGACTATCTCCGCGTCGCAACGCAGCACATCGCATCGCATCGCGCCGCTCCGCCCCACTGCGCACCACGACACAACGCAACGTTTTCAGACCACTTGATTCCCATCCGCCTCATCAACGCGAGGATCAATTTTCAACGTGATGCCAGCTTTGTCGATCTCGGCCATAAAGGATCCGAAATCGCTGACGACTTCTTGCCAATCTCGGCCATAGCCCGCGATAAATTCCTGCGGGCTCATGCGACCTGACTGAACGGCCAGGATGTCCGCTTCGATATCCTTCTTGGGGTCGATGGGCTCGTTGGCTGGCACAACGTACCTCCATCGGTAACCCTCCCGACGAGTTCTCAGCACACCTGCCATCACAGCGGTCTCAGCCCAGCGCCTCGCAATGCGTGCGTGCATCTTCGGGATGATCGTCAGCCACTGAAGCTGTTCGATCAGACGGCGGAACTCGATCTTGCCGGCCCGCAGAGATGAGTAATTTGCCCCTCGAAGATCGCCAGTCAGCTGATCGTGAGTGACCCCAGCACCGGCCGCCATGGCGTAGAGGCCGGCGGTGTAGGCGGGCTCAAACACCTTGCTGTCAGGCGGCGACGCAAACTTGACGTCCTCACCATGACGCAGGCGGGCCACCATGCCTGGCTCCATTCGGGTGATCTGCTGGCCGTTCTCCGCTGCCGTCTGTCCGGCCAAGGGATCAACACCGTCGTCCTGGGTCAGAACGAACGCCCCGAAACACGCCGCCGTCTTCGACTGGATGATGGTGGCGTCCAGCAGGTCCGCCAGGTCCCGCGCCGTCATCAGAATGGGCGCGAAGATGGGCACCCCGATCAGTTGGTTGGGGCGAAGAGCCCGGAAGAGGTGGACCACATCGTCACGGCCAAAGAACGTGCTCTGCGTGGCCTCCTTCAGCCGCGATGCGCCGGCATCCGTCGGATGGTCGCGGAACAGGTAATAGCCCTGGCGCTCGTCCATCGGCCCCAGAGCGGTCCCCAGCCGCACCCTGCGACCGTCGATCTCACCATCCTGCGCGTGGTCGATGTGCTCTCCCTCGAGCCCAGCGAGGGCGAGGGGCACCTTCCGCTCGCCGTCGCCGAGGCGACGGGGCACGAAGCGGATGAGGCTGGAGCCTCCCTCCAGCATGGCGCGTACCTGCAAAGCTGTCAGTCCATGCAAGTCGCCTTCGCCGGTGACGTCGGCGGTGTCAGCCCACTCACTGAACAGCTCTTTTACCCGGCGGTCGATTGGATCCGAGCCATTGTCAGGCAAGACTTGGATGCCGTGTCCGATGGCGTGGCTGACCATCACATCAAGGATGCGCGAGAAGGCCCAGTGGTCCCGCACCATCTCGTGGGACCGTGCGCGCAGCCGCGTCAGCGTCTGGCCGATGGCGTTGTTGGCCCCGGTGTTGGCGTTGCGCCACCCGGCCCCTCGACGGCCCACTGTGGCCCCAGCATAGCGCTGGCTGAGATCAAGGGCGCGAAAGGCCTGGGCACGCTTCACCGCCGCCGTGGGGGACACCCACGCCAATGCCTTCAACAGGGCGGACATGCGGTCAGAAGCCAGACGAGTGCTGGGTGAATGAGACCCCCTGGCGCTGACGCCCGTAAACCTCGTCTTTCATCTCTGCGAGCAATGAGCGCATTTCTTCAAGGGTGCGATAGGTGGCCTCTCGACCGTCGGCGTACTTGACCTTGTACGCACCGGTTTTCATCGCGTTTTTCAGCGTGTCGATGTCGGTTTGCGTCCACGCCATCAGCGGTCCCACCATCCTCTTGCCGCTTCGCCCAACCAGTCCGACTTCGGCGCCTCGGGCTTGGGCGCGTGGATCGCGGCATTGACCTCATCGGAGCGCGCCAGGTCTGCACGCCTCTGATCAGGGTTCAGCCGGACCAGCGAGAAGGCCGCCATCGCGTAAACCGTGCAGTCGAGTGCTTCGGCCCTGCGGCCCTTGACCCGCTCGTAGCGCCGGGTCGGTTGGCCGCGGCTGTATCGGATCACCGCACGCTCTGCGGTCAGTTGCTCGTACCAAGACGAGGGAAGGTTTTTCGAGAAGCGAAGCCTCCGCCGCCCGGTCAGCCGCCGCATCAGCATGTCTTTGACGGTGTCCACACCGACAATCACGAGCCGTCCGCCACGCCCCTTTTTCGTCCTCGAGAACTCGATCGGCGGTCGCTTGAAGCCATCGGCGCCTTTGTGGGCAAACACCTTGCGACGCATGCGCGGGAACGCAAAACCGTACACATGCTCTGTGTGGTGGCCCGCCGAGGAATCGATCAGCGCCGCTTCGACGCCGATCCTGCCTCCAAGGGGATGCATCCAGCGCGTCTTGAGCAGTTCATCCAGCTCCTGCCAGGTCCCGTCATCGGTGTGGGCTCCCCAGATCACGAAGTGCCCCAGAACGAACAGGTCACCATCGGCACTGTGGCCCAAAAGGGTGACCTCCAGGCGGTCATCCTGAACATCCACGCCTGCGGTGACGCTGAGGACCGCCTCGGGGAAGGGGAGTGGCTCACCGTCTACCTGGTCGTTCAGGCCGAACGGCTCTGCACTGGCTTCCAGTTCCGCCTCGTCAATCTCCTCACCGGCTCCTCGCCAACCTTGGCCGAGGATGGTGTTGGTGAACACCTGCAACTCGGCTGGCTCATCCTTTGCGGTGAGAAACTCCTTTGCCAGCTGTCCCCACGATGCGTTCGGCGCCAAGGAGACCAAGGCGTTGAACTGGAAGCCTGCATGGCGTTTGACGTCTGGCGCTGTTGCGCGCCAGCGGCCCGCCTCCACCATTCCTGGTTTGAAGCGCTCTTCGATGAGGTCTTCGCAGTGCGGGCACCGAAACGCGGCTGTCTCAGGCTGCCCTTTCTCCCACTCGATGTGCTTCCATTCGATTCGCTCGAAGGTGCCACAGGAGGCACACGGCACCTCGTAGATCCGGCGATCCGATTCCCGATAGGAGCGCAGGACCGCCGAGGTCTCCTCGAACGTCGGCGTGGAGCCAATGATGATCTTGCGGTCCGGGAACTGGATGGTCCGGCGTTCGGCCAGCCGGATCGGCGACCCTTCTTTGGTGACTTCCATGCCATCCGCCTCGTCAATGAGGAGAATGCGGATGTTGTGCCGGCGCAGGTTCCGCGGCGCCTTGGCCGGGATCATCTTCAAGAACCCACCTGGAAACCGACGATGGAACAGCGTGTTGCGACCCGTCTCGTCCGCCTCTGCCGACAACCGTCCTTCCAATACGGGCGAGGCATCGAAGATCGGCTCGATGTCCGAGACCATGTAGTCTCGGCAATCGTCCTCAGTGGGCAGCAACGCCATGATGGGCGAAGGGTCGTTGGAGACGTAGGATCCGATCGCGCTCGTCAGCAGCGTGGTGAACCCCACACGCACGGGCTTGACCAACGTGACCCGCTCAATGCGCGGGTCCCCGATGGCGTCGGCGATCTCCCTTTGAAACGGCCACAGGCGCACAGGGCCGGGGAGGGCGGATACCCCTTCCGGCAAGACCATCGAGCGCTCGATCCACTCCGACATACGCAGCCTTGGCGGAGGAATGAGCGCCTTAAGCGCCTCCCTAGCCGTGGCCTCGACAAGGTCAGGCGACATCGGCCGCCTCGGTGAGCGCGTCGCGGATCTCGCGATCGATGAGCTCCACGTCGTCCACCGTGAAGTGAGGACGTTGCTGCCGCACCCGCGACGGCACTGACCTCAGGCGCGCACTGACGTTCCGCAAGATCGCGGCCCATCGGTCAAAAACCTCTTTGCGCGGCAGCACCTCCTGCCGGGTGACCTGGTTCTTGAGCGCTTGCGCCTCTCTCTGCTCGCGGGCCAACAGCGCGCGTTCTTTGGCAAGGTTCAGGTCTTCAGTATCGTCTGCCGAACGCCCTGCAGCCACCTGCCGGAGGTGCCGGACGTAGGCTGGAACGGCCTGCGACACGAGATACCGGCCAGGCTCCGATCGCTCGATGATCCCTCGTTCTGCCAGGTCCCTGACTGAGCGGTCGCTGAGTGCGAGGAGGCGACCAAGGGTCCGTGCGCCAACTGGTTTTTCGGCCATGGCGGCGGAACCCCCTATGGAGCTTTCAACGCGCGAAATCCCGGGGTGGCGCAACCCTGCGGTGGCCTTCCGCCAGGAAGGACCCGTGGTGGCGTGCTCAGGGTCTAGGCAGCGGCTCCGCGGTTGAGGTCTGTGATGCGGACGAAGCGGGACTTGATGCGCACGAACATGACGATTGCCAGATCGGTCCGCGGCCTTGCGTCCATAGCAATCTTATCTATCTTACTAAAATCTAATAAGATGGATAAGCTTAGTCAAAATGGATGCGCTCACCAACCCATATACACCCGGCGCTGGGTCCCCACCCACTGAGCTTGCAGGTCGTGACGACGCTATCGCGCTTGCTGAGACCGAAATGCAACGCGCCAAAGCCGGACGCTTTGCCAAAGGAATCGTCTTCTACGGCCTGCGTGGTGTAGGCAAGACTGTCCTCCTAAACACCATTAAGAAGCGTGCGGACAATGCCGGCTATGCGGTGATCGCCTTTGAGGTTCCTGAGCGCCGCTCATTCCTCTCCGCACTGCTGCCAGCAATTCGAAAGACACTGATACGTCTCAGCACAGTTGAGGCGGTACGAGATCGTTACATGCGCGCGCGGAGGTATCTGAACGGGCTGATTAATGCTGTAAAAGTGCGATACGAGGACGTCGAGGTGTCAGTCGACTTAGAGGCCGGTGCCCTGGACGTTACCGGGGATTTGGAGACCGACCTTGGTGACATGCTGTGCGAGCTTGGGCGCGCCGCTCGCGGCAGCAACACGTGTGTGGTGATCTTCATCGATGAAGTCCAGTACACTGATCACGACGAACTCGGCAATCTGCTAGCGGCTATTCACCAGGTTACTCAAGAGGAACTTCCAATACTACTTTTTGCGGCAGGACTTCCGCAAATCCTATCACTGTCTGGCAAGGCGAAGACCTATGCCGAGCGCCTGCTTCGCTTTCAAGAGATTGGTCAGCTTTCGGAGATGCACGCACGAGAAGCTCTAGTCGCGCCGGCTGCCTCGCAAGGGGTTGCCTACGATGATGACGCTGTGGAGAGCATCCTCGAAGACACGATGGGATATCCGTACTTTATCCAAGAGTGGGGACAGAACGCCTGGAGCATCGCTGTGACCAGCCCGATTAAGGGTAGCGACGCGCGATCTGCCACAGCCGCCGCTCTTACACAGCTGGACGACAGCTTCTTCAAGGTACGTTTCGACCAGCTTACACCGGCGGAGAAGCGATACATGCGGGCCATGGCCGAACTTGGCTCTGGCCCGCACCGCTCCGGCGATATCGCAAACATAATGGAACGGAAAGTCGAAAGCGTTGCGCCAACGCGCAACTCGCTAATCAAGAAAGGAATGATCTACAGCCCTGCCCATGGCGATACCGCATTTACGGTCCCATTGTTCGATGGCTTCATGAAAAGGATCATGCCGGACTATTGACAATGGCAACATGAACGAACGCTTTGGGTTCATAGCCCAAATCGGCCGCCACCTTGCCGGCGTGTGCTATACGTCTAGAGTGAGCCCGCTCAAGCCAGCAAGGCAGATACAAGCCTTAAGTGCAAAACGACTAACCGAATAGTGTCGGCGCGCTGCCTCAACAAGCTTGACGACTTAAGCTCGTACGGTCCGTCTGGTATGATTACCCTAGTGTTGTCACCTGGGAGGGATAGGGCAATGGCAACTGTAACAACGGATCCCGTTCCGTTCGGCGGCGTTATGGAATTCGGAGGCGGTCTGCACGTTGAAAACGCTGTTCAGACGATGGCCATTCGGTTGGTCTTAAGTTCATCAGCACAAACAAGTGTGCGGGATATCTTGAACTCTCGTCGACCTGTTTTGACGCTCGTGTTCTGAGCGCCGCTGGTTTGCAAGTCCCTATCAGAGAAAACGATCGTCGGAAAAATCGGCTCGCTGAAAAGGCTTACCAAGGTATCGTTCGCATTTGGAGAAGCCAGATTTTTTGTTGAGCTCAGACGGATTACGTCACGTCTCGAGGGCTGCACCTTCGGGTTTATCGAGGACGTTCAAGATCGCGTTCGAGAATACCAAGCTGCATGTATTGAAGCGGCCATGCGCCTGGAAGTCGATGGTGGTGGATTTTGAGGAGTCCCGACTTTGCTCGATTTACCAACTACTCCAACCGCGAACGGTAAGAGAGTCGTTTCCGTCTTCAACCTCATATGGTACGTCGAGGTTGACGTTTCAGTCTCGGGCGTCGGTGGAACGATGATAGCGATCTATACGTATCCCGTTGGCAGCGCGTGTTGTCAGGATTGAAGCTGACAAAGCCACCCAACTTGTATGTCGGTTCACGCGGAACACTGCGTGTGACCACCATCAATGAATGTCTACGCTGGTCAAAGAACCCCGACCTTCGATCACCGCGCACGATCTGTCACTCTGGGCCCCAAGTTCGTACCGCGCGTCGGCGGGCCTCGACGTAAGAAGGCGTGATCGGCGGACAATGCGGGCTTTCGCACACTGCAAATTGCCGCGTCGCTAGGTAACACCCTTCACTATTGAAATAATCTCGTTTATCGCGTGTAAGATATCCTTAATCCATTTTCTCTTCACCCGCCGTTCTATCTGTTCTTTCAGAGAGTTAGTGGCGGTTTCTCCAGCATTCGCATCTGCAAGCGCCGCCTCGCCTTCGCCACTGGACCGGTCGATAGCATGGTGCAGCGCCTTCAATTCGTCCGCAAGAGAGCTGCGACGTAGCCCTTCGAGGAAGTCATGCGCTGTAGCGACGTCACCTTGGCTCAAACCACCAACTAAGAACTCTCTGAGTTCCTCCATTAACGCCGAAACTCTATTATGGTAGATGGGCAGAAACCCTTCGAAACGAGCGCCATGATCAGAAGCAGTCAAACGTGCTTGCATTATCAGAAACATAAGATGGAATAGCGCCGCGGCAGCGGCTAAGTAGAGTTCCGCGAGCTCGAAAAGGGCGTCCTGATTTTCCGGAATGCCTTCCGGGTCTTGGTAGTCTTGAAGCCTGTCACTCAGCCGGGCGAATGCGGATGTCTCAAAGCCATACGCCATTGAACGAACCTCCTTCTAGTGTACTCGCTTCGGTGATCCGCGGAGGTTGGGATGCATCGACCGCTCAATCAAGCCTCGCGTTGTGTTTGGGGCCCGCAACGGGCTCATAGCCAGCGGTCGTCGCATCCACCCGTCACGACACCGCACCCTTGGTGATCTTCACGATCCGCTTGTGGATGCGCGCCTGGACCAGGGGCAGTCCAGCATGGAAGGCAGCAGCGCTTTCGTCCTTGACTGCCTCCTTGGCCGGTGAGGGGCCGTAGAGCCTCTGTTGGGTCCCGTCACTGCGGATGGCAACGAACTTGTCCTTGCCTGCCCTGAAGGACTGGAAGAACGTCCTGTTGTCTTTCCAGACGGTGGCGGTAACGTTGTCGCCCACAATGCCGCGAGTGAGCTTCTCAAACTTCCTGCGGTCCTCGATGGGCCAGTCGGCAAAGCGACCGCGGGCATCCCTGGGCTGGTTCTTGCCATAATGCTGTCGGAGGCGCTTGCGATCTCGCTTACTGTGCTTCCCGCCGGCCACCTTGCGCATGTCCTTGATCGGGACGCCCTTGCCATCAGCGTGGATGATGTACGTCAGGAGGCCCTGAGAACGTCCATTGATGGCGCGATCGATAGGGCGCTTCTTGACGGCGGTCTGGAACACCAGGGCCTTCTTGATCTCGGTGGTGGTCTTCTTGCCTCCGGCCTGAAGGCCGCGGGAGAACTCACGCCTCCCGCGCTCACCAAGGGCTTCTGCCGCATAGAGCATGCGGTTGATGCCCTCGCCTTCAAGACGGATCTGTACGACGGACATCGCCAACCAGCCTCTGTCAAGCGACTAGCAACACCACAACGGCGCGTGGCCATCACAGCTTCTCAGATCTTCGATTTTGGGATGTTTTTCTGGCGCAAGTCGTCACGCTCGAATATCGGTAGTCCATGGAATCTCGGATGTCAATATCGGCTCGTCCGAGTTTCCATAACTTCACGAGCGCGTTGCATCCGGCGAAGAACATCTGACGCTCTGACGGGCGAACAGGTTGGTCTCCCAGGACCACACGCTCGATTGTTCTTCGTGCTGTTGGATGGACGGTGTGTAGCGCACCCAGCACCCGATCCCACTGATAGGCAGCATCCATGTCGCGTTCGGAGGTATCGGCGTGCAAGCGGCCAGCAATGCGATCCAGATCGATGGCTGTCGCTTCGGATGGACCATTCAGCGCAATCGTCCACTGGCGTCGTGTGACGAAGAACAGCACGCAGGCCTCGAACTGCTCCTCGGCGATTCCGCCGTTCCGCGGTCCGGCGAGCAACATGCGCCCGATCTCGGTGCCAGCGATATCCTTGGACGCATCGGCTTCCGACAAGCCGTAGGTCCGCATCCGATATCGCACCACGGGCGGTGGCACGGTTTCCCGCTTGATCTGGCCGGATGGATGGCGCTCAACATCCAAACGACGCGGTCGGCCAGCCCTTGCGGTTCCCGCTGACGCTCGCGCCGGTTTCTTGGCCCGGCGGCGCGGATCACCCTTGCCCATCAACCGGCACCCGACGAGAGCTCACAGGGCTCGTCGCACCGCCTCGGGCCCATCACGCGACCCTCCAGACGCGGACGCCCGGGACACCGTCTTCGGTCACACGGCGGGTGGCGAACTTCCCGCCATTACGGCGGCTGTGTCCGACCACGAGCGCGCTCATCCGGCGCTGGTGCTGGCCCTGCATCTCGGGCGGGTCACTCGCCACGAAAAACGACTGACCGACGTCGAGCTCGGCAAGCGGGTATCTGGACTTCGCGCCCCGCATGACCTCCGGCACGGGGATTCCATCATCGATCTGGACACGCGCCTCAGTCGGCGCGGTTCGGTTTCGGGCGTCTGGCATGTGCACCTCGTGCTCGGTGCGCCGACGCAGGGATGTCGCTTGGGGAAGCCGATTAGGACGCTAGCGCCGCCGGCGGCCAGCGGCAAGGACGTCGTCAAAAATCGTGGAGCGGGCCACCGGGCCACCGCCCCATAGAGCCCTAGAGAATGTGCACAAAAACAGCATAATATGCTGCAAGCTGTACCCATAAATCATCATCTATCCTTAAAGTCTTTATTTGGTGGCCCGGTGGCCCGCTGTAGCGTTATTCCATGAAATGACGGAGTTTTTGCCCGGGCCACCGGTTGAAATCGGTGGCCCGCGGTGGCCCGCTTTTCATTACAGAAATGTAATGTTTTTTGGCGAAAGCGGGCCACCGGATCTCTAAAACGGGCCACCGAACTGTCGTGGATAACTCACGCCGAATCCGTCTCTGATCGCGGCAAAAAATGCTCTGACTGTCCTCAAGTGAGCTGCTCCATGGGGATCGTGGGTCGACGGAGTGAAGGCGTTCGCTCGCCAGACACAGCAGTGCACTCCTCGAACCTCTCACGCCAGCGAAGTGGCCTGAGCGGTGGGACAGGTCGTGTGTCGAGAAGTGGGATGATCTACGAAAGGGAGACGACGGAAGCGCTTTCACATCACCAGAACAGCCGCTCGCCAGCTTCAGTCTGACCGTTGCCTGAAGGGTTGGGGGCGTCGATGTTTGATCCATAGCCGATGTGGCGATACAGAGCAGACCTCGACAAGGCGGGCACCGAGCGAGCCCAACCGCGCGTCTTTCGACAGATGTCACATGATCGGGACGCCGGAAAACTCGTACTGTGTGCTGCAGGAAGTTTTCACAAAGTCGCTATAAGTATCTAGCGATTTATACTAAAGATGACGTAGTTAATTGAGCTGATGTTTGTGGCCGGAGTGTATTGCTGGCGGAAGGCGGAGCCGAAGCGATGTATTATGCGCATTCTCGCGAGTCGTCGAACAGAGACGCCTGGCAGCCGCTGGCGTGCCATCTGCACAACGTAGCAAACCTTAGTCAGCGGCGCGCAGTACGATTTGGAGCGGCCAGGGCGGCGCATGTCACCGGCCTCCTGCACGACCTCGGCAAGTACACCGGTGCGTTCCAGAGACGCCTGGAAGGCGCGAGCGAAACCGTCGATCATTCCACAGCGGGGGCCGCGACCGCTCTTGCTCTCGCCAGTGGGTCTGACCGCGCCATCGCAGAGCTCATTGCCTATGCGATTGCGGGTCACCATGCTGGACTTCCGGACAAAGGCGCGCCGACCGATCGTGCGACACTCGAAGGTCGTCTGGCGCAGTTCGACGACGCCAAGCTTGACGGGCTCTGGCGCAACGAGATTACCGCTGACGTAACGGGCCTCGCGCCGGCCCCAGCTTTTGAGTTCGGCAGCACGCGGGAAACGCTTGCGTTTCGGTTCGCCTTTCTCGGCCGGATGTTGTTCTCGTGCCTCGTCGATGCCGATTTTGAGGATACGGAGCACTTCTATCGTCCTGACCGAGGCGCGATGCGTGCGTGGCCGACACTGTCCGCAGTGCTGCCAAAGCTCCAAGCCGGCTACGAAGCGCACATAGCAGCATTCGGTGAGCCAGCGACCAGGATTGACGTGCTGCGCCACGAGATCCTCGCTCACGTGCGGGGCAAGGCGCGCGAGAGTCCGGGCCTCTTCACACTCACGGTGCCAACGGGGGGTGGCAAGACGCTCGCTTCGCTCGGATTTGCGCTCGACCACGCCGCCGCGCACGGCCTCGGCCGCATCGTCTATGCTCTGCCGTTCACGGCGATCATCGACCAGACTGCGAAGACTTTCCGCGATGTTCTCGGGGACGATGTCGTGCTGGAGCACCACAGCGCCATCGAGGACGACCGGTTCGAGGTGAACGCGGAGCGAGCCGATGGTGCGAAAGGGCAGAAGGAGAAGCTCAAACTCGCAATGGAGGACTGGGCAGCGCCGGTCATCGTCACCACCAACGTGCAGTTATTCGAGAGCCTTTTCGCCGCGCGGCCCTCGCGTTGCCGCAAACTGCACAACCTTGCGGGGAGCGTCATTGTGCTCGACGAAGCACAGACGTTGCCACGCCATCTCCTCGTGCCGACAGTTTGGGCAATCGACGAGCTTGCCCGTAACTACGGCGCGACAGTGATTCTGTGTACTGCGACGCAGCCCGCCTTTGATAGACGGCAACTGAGCGAAGGGCACCGACTCGGGCTGACGCTCGAGGATCGTGAGCTAGCGCCCGATCCGTCGCGCCTCGCGGGGGAATTGCGCCGAACCACTTTACGCCTCGCTGGCGAGATATGCGACGACGCGTTGCTCGACGAGTTCGGAGGCGTCGATCAAGGACTCGTCATTGTCAACAGCCGCGGCCACGCGCTCGATCTTTTTCGCGCAGGATGCGCGCGGGGGCTCGACGGCCTCATCCACCTCACGACGCGTCAGTATGCGGCGCACCGCAGGCAGATCCTCGACGACATCAGAGCGCGGCTTAAGGCCGGTGCGCCCTGCCGCGTCATTGCCACCTCGTTGGTGGAGGCAGGAGTAGACCTTGACTTCCCTCGGGTGTGGCGGGCGGAAGCAGGGCTCGATCAAATCGCGCAGGCCGCCGGGCGCTGCAATCGAGAATTCACGCGGCCCGTGGCGGACAGCGTGGTTACGGTGTTTACCGCGCCCGGACACCCCCCGCCAAGCGAAATTAGGGGACTCATCGGGGATCGCGAGCGGATGCAGCATTTGTACGACGACCTCTTCTCGCCCGCGGCGATGGAGCACTATTTTCGTGAAGTATTCTGGCGCGCCGGCGACGCGCTCGACCGTGAAATGATCCTCGCAGACTTCCGCGTCGATCGGGAGACGCACTTTAACTACCGCACGGTCGCAAATAAGTACCGAATGATCGAGAGTGGCATGTCGCCGGTGATAGTGGCGAAAGACGATCCAGCCCGTGATGCTGTCAGCAAGCTCGGCATTTCCGAGCTCCGGTCGGGAAGGCTAGCCGCGGTGCTCCAGCCTTACATCGTGCAGGTCCCCCTAAAGGCGCGCGCGCGGCTGATCGCAAACCGACACGTGCAGTTCGAAGCGCCGGAGTTGCGGATGGACCAGTTCGCTGTGCTCCTGACAGACGGGCTCTACCGTGAGGAGATGGGACTCCTGTGGGAGGACGCGGACTATCTCAGTGAGGAGCAACTGCTATTTTAGGTGGCGGGAGTTAGCATCTCTGTTACTATACAGGACCATTTATTGATTGCGTATTGTCAATGAACGAAGCCCAGTTAGTCAGCCCATGAGCTACGGCGTTCGTCTGCGTGTCGGCGGCCCTTTCGCTTGCTTCACGCGCCCGGAGATGAAGGTGGAGCGCGTCTCCTATGACGTGATGACACCTTCGGCGGCGCGCGGAATTCTGGAAGCGATCCACTGGAAACCGGCAATCCGGTGGGTGATCGACGCCGTGCACGTTCTGAAGCCGATCAGGTTCCAGTCACTGCGCCGCAATGAGGTCGGTCACAAGGCATCCGCGCGCAACGCCAAGGTAGCGATGAATCGCGGCGACCTATCCGGTCCTTCGCTCAAGGTGGATCAGAACCGCCGGCAGCGCGCCGCCATGGTGCTCGTTGACGTCGACTACGTGATCTCCGCGCACCTCGAGCTGACCGACAGGGCCGGTGCGGAAGACACCATCGGAAAGCACCTTGCCATGTTCGAGCGCCGCGCCACGCGGGGGCAGACGTTCCATCAACCGTGTCTTGGCACCCGCGAGTTCGACGCCCGCTTCTCCTTCCTTCCTGCCAATGCGCCACTGCCCGAGCCCGCCGAGCGTACCCCGGGGCTTGGCTTTGGCCACCCGCGCGACCTAGGCATCATGCTGTGGGATATCGACCACGCCGCACCTGGTAAGCCCTCGATGTTCTTCCGTGCCGGCCTTGAAGACGGCGTGATGACGGTGCCCGCGCCCGGCTCGCCAGAGGTGTTGCGGTGATCCTCGCTTCGCTCGCCCGCGCCTATGAGCGGCTGCCTGATAAGGCGCCGCCGGGCTACTCACCGCAGCAGATTGCCGCCGTTATCTCACTCAATCGCGACGGCTCGCTCGCACATATGGTTGACCTGAGGATGACAGACGGCAAGAAGCCTTCGCCGCGCGTCCTCATGGTGCCGCAACCGGTGAAGCGCACTGCCGGCATCGCGCCCAACTTTCTCTGGGACAAGACCGCGTACGTACTCGGCGTCACGGGCGGCGAGGGCAAACGAACCGCGAAGGAGCACGCTGCGTTCGTGGATCGGCACTTCGAATGGCTCGCCGAAACCGACGACGCGGGCCTTTCGGCTCTCCGCGCCTTTCTCGGCGCGTGGACGCCACAGACATACGAGGAGATGGGCCTACCCAGCGACGTGTTGGACCAGAACGTCGTGTTTGCTCTCGAGGACGAGCGCCACGACGAGGTCTTCATGCACGACCGGTCGGCTGCGCATGCCATCTGGGCGAGACTTCGTGGTGGCGAGGGCGAGAGACAGCGCTGCCTGATAACGGGGGCGAGTGCGCCGCCTGCCCGGCTGCATCCATCTGTCAAAGGCGTCTGGGGGGCCCAGAGTTCGGGCGCCTCCATCGTGTCGTTCAACCTCGACGCGTCCGAGTCTTATGGCCACGCCCAGGGCGACAATGCGCCTGTCTCGGAAGCCGCCGCCTTCGCCTACACCAGCGCGCTTAACGCCTTTCTCGCGAAGGGGAGCGCCAATCGAATCCAGATCGGCGACGCCTCCACGGTGTTTTGGGCGGACGCGAGCAACGCCGAGACCGCAGGCCTTGCCGAGAATATCTTTGCTCAGTTTATCGAAGGCGGCGTACCGGATGTCGACGAGTCCATCGAAGCGAGGAAGGTCGGCGCGATCCTGAAGGCGATCCGCGAAGGTCAGCCTCTCGACGTCCTTGAGCCGGACCTTGCGGCAGGTGTCACATTCAACGTCTTGGGGCTTGCGCCCAACGCAGCGCGCATCGCGATCCGATTCTGGTACACAGACAGCTTCGGTAGCCTCGTGAGGCACTACGCCCGCTTCGTTGATGACATCGCCATCGACCCGCCACCGCGCGAGAACTATCCGCCTCTATGGCGCCTCCTGCGCGAGACCGCCGCTCAAGGAAAGGGCGAGAACGTGCCGCCCAACCTAGCCGGCGAGTGGATACGCTCGATCCTGTCCGGCACGCGCTACCCTCAGACGCTGTTTTCCACGGCGCTGATGCGGGTGCGCTCGGACAACCAAGTCAACGCGCTGCGCGCCGCCATCATCAAGGCAGTCCTGCAACGGAACTATGGGGTCACGAATCTGATGGGCCGCAATCCCAATAGCGACAACGAGGCGTACAATCTCGGGCGCCTCTTCGCCGTCATGGAGGCGGCGCAGTACGCGGCGCTCGGGCGCGTGAACGCCTCCATAGCCGACCGCTACTATGCCGCCGCTTCGGCGACCCCTGCACGCGTCTTCGGCACGCTTCTGAGGGGGCTCAGAACTCATGTCTCGGACGCGCGCAAGCGTGGGCAAGGTGGCTGGATTGAGCCGCGCATCGGAGAAATCATGGCAAAGCTTCCGCCCGATCTTCCGAAGACTCTGAAGCTCGAGGATCAGGGCCGCTTCGCGGTCGGCTACTATCACGAGAAGGCTTGGCGCCCAGATAAGCCCGCCGACGCCGAGGAGGCCCAACAATGACAACGAACGGTCAAGAGCCCCTGACGAACCGAATTGACTTCGTACTTCTGTTCGATGTCTCGAATGGCAACCCAAATGGCGATCCCGACGCCGGCAACATGCCGCGAATGGATCCAGAGACGGGCCACGGCCTCGTCAGCGATGTGTGCCTGAAGCGTAAGGTCCGCAACTACGTCGAGCTGACGCGCGGCGGTCCGGGCACGCACATCTACGTCACCGAAGGGTCTGTCCTCAACGAGAAGCACCGCGAAGCTTATGTCGCGGAGCATCCGGGCGACGCGAAGGTCAAGTCGGCGAAAAAGCTGAACGCTAGTTCCGACGAAGAGGCGAAACGCATTAGACAGTTCATGTGCGACAACTTCTTTGACGTCAGAACGTTCGGTGCAGTGATGTCGACCGGGATCAACGCCGGGCAGGTGCGCGGCCCGGTCCAGTTCGCTTTTGCCCGCTCTGTCGAGCCCGTTCTGCCGCTAGAAGTCTCCATCACGCGTATGGCTGCCACCAATGAGGCCGAGAAGAAAGAGCGCACCGAGGGCGACGACGAAAAGGGTAAGCGCGGCGACCTCAGGACTATGGGCAGAAAGCATGTCATTCCCTATGGCCTCTACCGCGCGCATGGCTTCATCTCGGCGAAGCTCGCCGAGCGCACGGGGTTCGGCAACGGCGATCTCGACCTCCTGATGGAGGCGCTGGAGACCATGTTCGAGCATGACCGCTCCGCTGCGCGTGGCGAGATGGCAAGCCGCAAGCTCATTGTCTTCCGCCACCAAAGCGCGCTTGGCAACGCGCCAGCCCACGCCCTCTTCGACTGCGTCGCCGTCGGTCGCAACATTGACGGCGAGTTCCATGACATCGACCGCCGGCTTGATAACTTCCCGCCTGCTAGGTCCTATAGCGACTACGCCGTTAGGATCGACCGTGACGCGCTCCCCTCGGGTGTCGAGATCATCGAGCGGCTCTGATGGTCGCACCGCCGCAGCCCTTTGGCGAGGATCGGGACGCCGAACCGATACCGATCTCGGCGCTTCAGCACGCTGTCTACTGTATGCGGCAGGCCGCCCTCATCCACGTGGAGCGGATGTGGGCGGAGAACGTCAAAACCGCAGAAGGGCAGGTACTGCACCTCGCCACGAACCGCGGCGAGCGGCGCAGCGTGAAGGGCGTACGCCGCGTCAACGCGTTGCCGCTTGCATCAAAACGGTTGGGCCTCGTGGGCGTCGCCGATCTGGTGGAGTTCCACCAGACTGACGACAGCGAACGGCCGTTCCCGGTTGAATACAAGCGCGGTAAGCCAAAGGCGCACAGAGCTGACCAGGTGCAATTGTGCGCGCAGGGGCTCTGCCTCGAAGAGATGACCGGTGCCACCGTTCCCGAAGGGGCGCTGTTCTATGCCACGCCGAAGCGGCGCACTGTCGTCGTCTTCGACGAGGACTTGCGTGCCCTCACCGAAAGCGTAGCGAATCAGCTCGCGGAAATGTTTGCGCGCGGTATCACCCCGCCCCCGACAAAACTAACGAGCCGCTGCAGGGCCTGCTCACTCGTCGAACTCTGCCGCCCGCGCGCGGTGGTACGCTCGGCCGCAAAGTGGAGGAGCGCGGCGATCGAGGCTGTGCTGTCGGGCGATGATCCGGTGTGAAGAAACTCCTCAATACGCTGTATGTCAGCACCGAGGGTGCCAGTGTGCGCAAGGACGGGCAGAACGCGGTCGTTCTGATCGACGGTGAGGAGCGCTCGCGCGTGCCGCTCCATATGCTTTCCGCGGTGGTGGCGTTCGGCCCGATCTCGCTGTCGCCGGCGTTTCTTGGTGCTGCGGCGCGGGCCGGGATCACCGTGAGCCTCCTTGACAGGGTCGGCCGTTTCGAAGCCCGCGTCGAGGGGCCGGTCACGGGCAACGTTCTCCTGCGGCGGGCACAGTATCGCGCCTCCCAGGAGCCCACCGGGATCGTGCGGTCCATCGTCCTCGGCAAGATCGCCAACCAGCGTTCTGTGCTAATGCGAGCGCTGCGCGACCACGGCGATGGGATCGCGCCGGATGAAAGGGCGAACGTGGCGGTGGCGATCGAACGGCTCGCGACGATCGTCCGGCGCGTCGACAGATCCGATGTTTCCGCCGACCAGATCCGTGGCAGCGAAGGCGAGGCGGCTGCGCTCTACTTCTCGCGCTTCGGCCACATGATACGACACAACGACCCTGCGTTCGCCTGGAAAGGCCGTTCGCGCAGACCGCCCCTCGACCCGGTGAATGCGCTGTTGTCGCTCTTCTACACGCTCCTCACCCATGACTGCCGCAGCGCGGCCGAGAGTATTGGCCTCGACCCGCAGGTCGGCTTCTTGCATCGCGACAGGCCGGGCCGGCCGAGTCTTGCTCTCGACCTCATGGAAGAAATGCGCCCGGTGCTCGCTGACCGCCTCGTGCTCTCGTTGATCAACCGCAGGCAGCTTTCGGCACGCGATTTCGTGACTGCGGAAAACGGCGCGGTGAGCCTTACCGATGAGGGGCGCCGCACCGCGATCTCGCTCTGGCAGGAGCGCAAGCGTCACGAGCGGGTACATCCCTTCCTGGGTGAGACCGCTCCGCTCGGGTTGGTGCCCTACCTGCAGGCACAACTGTTGTCGCGCCACCTTCGCGGCGACCTTGACGCCTACCCACCCTGGTTCTGGAAATAGCTATGATGGTCCTGGTCACCTACGACGTCAGCACGACGGCACCTGATGGTGCGCGGCGGCTACGCCACATCGCGAAGGCCTGCAGAGACTACGGCCAGCGGGTGCAACTCTCCGTCTTCGAGATTGAGGTGGAGCCTGCCGGATGGACACTCCTGAAGGCAAGGCTTGAAGCGATTATCGACCCAGCGACGGATAGCCTCCGCTACTACTATTTGGGGGCAAACTGGCGATCTAGGGTCGAGCAAGTCGGCGCCAAACCGGCCGTCGATTTCGGTGGTCCGCTGATCGTATAGCCTGGCGCGGACCGCAAGCATGCCGACTTTGTCGGGCAGGTTCGCGCAATGCCAATCGTCCGAAACTCCTCGATGTTCGCGTCCGCCCCATTAAGTTCTCCGGCTCCTGCCGCTGGTTCAGATCACGTTCGCGCAGCTGGAGCTATTCGTGGAGCCGTCGAAATAGGTTACCGCTAGGGCCGTCGCCCCCTACGCGGGGGCGTGGATCGAAACCTTATGCTCCTTGACGTTCTTCCCCATCGGCGCGGTCGCCCCCTACGCGGGGGCGTGGATCGAAACTTTGAACATGCACTTCGTCGCCTCGTAACCGAACGTCGCCCCCTACGCGGGGGCGTGGATCGAAACGGCGTCGGGTCGGCCATGACTGAGGTCGACGAGCGTCGCCCCCTACGCGGGGGCGTGGATCGAAACTCAGGCGATCATGGCTCTGATGAACCACGCCGAGTCGCCCCCTACGCGGTGGCGTGGATCGAAACATTGATCCTTTCATCTCTCCGCTCCTGTGTGTGGTCGCCCCCTACGCGGGGGCGTGGATCGAAACTTGCCCGTCTCGTCTAAGACGATGAAGGGGTACTGTCGCCCCCTACGCGGGGGCGTGGATCGAAACAGTGACGATGACCTTGCGGCCACCCGGTGCCCAGGTCGCCCCCTACGCGGGGGCGTGGATCGAAACGACGCGAGGACCGACGCCGCCTTGCCGGTGTACGCGTCGCCCCCTACGCGGGGGCGTGGATCGAAACTCAGACGCCCTGATGGATTTGACGGTGTGGATGCGTCGCCCCCTACGCGGGGGCGTGGATCGAAACTCCAGCCTCTCGCTCAGTGAGACCGAGCGTGGCGTCGCCCCCTACGCGGGGGCGTGGATCGAAACTGGCGTCGGATGAAGATTCGCCAGATTGGTTATGTCGCCCCCTACGCGGGGGCGTGGATCGAAACTCGACAGCCCAGAAGCTCATGCGCTGGACTGAAGGTCGCCCCCTACGCGGGGGCGTGGATCGAAACGACGAGTCCTTTGCCTTTCGCGACGACCGAGACGTCGCCCCCTACGCGGGGGCGTGGATCGAAACATACTGGGGGCCCGACGTGCCCGGCCGCACCGTGTCGCCCCCTACGCGGGGCGCGTGGGTCCCTGGTTGGCAGTAGTCGAGGGAGCAGGCGGGCGTCACGACAGCTACGTATCCGGGCTAGTCTCAGAGGCGGCCAGACAACCAGCGCTCTCAGTTCATGTCATCACGACGACCCGCCGACACTTACGTGCATTCGGTTCCCCCAGACCCGGACTGCTGCAGCGTAGTCGAGGCCAGGCACCGAATACTCTGTGCAGGGTAACACCTTCATCGATTCGCTTAGTGCCCGACTTTGGGTGGGGTGCTTGTACGCTTACTGGTTCCTGAGCCTTGCCGACGCGCGCGAAAAGATGGAGACTTGGCGCAGGTTCTACAACGAAGATCGACCCCATAGCGCGATTGGGTACAAAGTCCCGATATCGCTCACCGAACACCGCGGCGCATCCGGCCCGCCGCTGTGAAACAACCCGGGATTTCCAGCATCCGCTGGCCTGACCTTCGGGAACACAGCAACCGAGGCCGCCGGGGATTGGGCCTGCATAAGAACGGCAACCAAACGCGCCGCGGCGCTTCAAGGCAAGGCGTCTACATAATCCTCGGCAATCGCCTTGATCTCTGCCCATTTGTCTAGCCCGTTGATCACCCGCCGTGCGTTCTTGAAATCGGTGCCGCTGGCGTTGATGTAGTCTTCGATCTTGCGCCCCGTGAAGGTGCCCATCTTGCAGCCGTGCACCAACACAAAGAGCGCGATATCAGACCCAAGCGCCAAATCCGGCTGCGCCACTAGCGGTTCCCGCATGATGTGGTAGTATTTCGTGTAGTTACTTTTCCAGGTCAGCTGCACATAGCCGCGCCCGTAGTAGGGGTAGTAGCTGAAGTTCTTTTTCCGCCAGACTTCACTCTTCTTGGGGGCCTCTCTGATCGGCTCGAACGTGTGCCAGGATTCCCACTTTGCTGTGGCCAGAACGTTTGCGATTTGGTCTCTCAAACCGATCCCTAGATGGATGCACATGGCGGCGATGGCGGCTTCCGTCTTTCTCCGGCCCGACACATCGGAACGCATAAGGTTTTTCGTCGCCTCAATATGGTTGATTGCATGGGTTTTAGCGTGATCGGTAACCAAGTTCGGTGCCGGCTCCCCTAGATCGGCGATGAATTCGCCGTAGGCCCCGCGCGTGTTCGGGCCGATGAGCCCGTCCACCTTGGAAATCGGATAGGTCATCCACGACAGGGCGCGTTGCAGGTTTTTCAGTTGCGATTTACTAAGATCGTTGATGTTAGTACCGGTTGAGATGTCGTTGAGGGTAATCGGATCAAACATCTGTCTCTCCCTTAAAGCTCCGCAATTTCGAAATGCATGCCGTCTTTGTTGCCGAAGTGGCCTCCCCAGTAGAACCCTTCTTCGTTGGCGACATGGACGAGCTCGCGCACGCAACCCCGCGCGCCAATGATGGCGTCAGGCTCCCACAGCCAGTTTTCCTGAGAGTTGATGTCGAAAGCCGACCCCCAGGAATGGTTGGACAGGTTTGCGCGCACAGGAGAGGTCGCGCCGCGCTTGAGCCGCGGGTTAAAGCAGCCCACGTAGTAGAGCACGCGGTCGAGGAGCCCCGTAGTCTCCCAAGCCGCAAACAGCGCCTGAATGCGAGGGGTTGCCAACCGGTGGCAGGCTATCTCACCGTTCGTCATCAGGCTTGGGCTGCTGGATTGGCGGTCGACCATGTTGACCAGTTGCGGGATGACGGCGGTTTCGATGTTGTCGCGGACCCAGCCATCAAGGATCCTGATCCGCCCCGGGCTTGACGCTGTCCCAGCGGGTTGGTAGCGGAACTTCCCGAAGAGGTTGTCGGAGACCTCGTGGTTCGGGCGCTGCAGGTCGTCCGGTTTGTCTGGCCAGCGCAAGGCATCCTGGATCTCGGCCTGAGTACGGGGGATAGGCTCCGAAAAGCCGGTGTTGGCATAGCCGAACGGCAAGGCGGCAGTAACGCTGCCCCGACCGAAGACGCCATCGACGGTCAGTCCGTTGTTTCCCTGGAAGGTGCGGACCGCTTGCAGGGTAGCCGGGCCAAAGTCTCCGTCCGCCCCAAATTGAAGGGGAATCCCTTGGTCGATCAAAAATGTCTGCAGGCGCAAGACATCGGTGCCGATATGGCCGCGACGGAGGGTATAGTAATATTTATCGGTCATGTTTTTCCCTTATGCACTGGTTACAAACCGCGTTTTGGTAAAAAGGCGAACTCAGCCATTTGAAAGCCGATGCCGAACCTTTTTATTAGCTTGGACAAAGGCTATCCAGGTAAACATTATCTGGCCATACATGCTATCAAAATGTGATCCGTATCCAGCTCGCCCCCGTTTATTGCGTGCAGCGCATTGCGTTCTTCTATCATGCCCCGTTATTCAACCGGTACCTTCGGCTTGTCGATCGTCCTGCAGATCCGTTCTAGCGTCGCGACCACGTCCTCGCAGGGGTAGCTGAACTTCGGACCGAGCGCCGGGCAAGACCGACCCCAACAATTAGTTGGTCAATCTGCGTCAAGAATGGTGCTACTTCAGCCACGCCACGGTGGCTGTTACGAATAAAAACACACGGCTAATCTGGACCGTGCTTTGAAGCGGCGAACCGTATTGCGCCGATTCTTGAAGACCCGGCCAGGAATTGAGAGGCGAAGGAGAAGTCAGACGCTCAGGTCGAACCCACGCGCTAAGAACCTGATTTCTATCGAGGCCTACCCGGTGTAGAGGTATGCATGAGCGACTTACCTATTTGGACGTCCCGATCATATCGAGTGATGCCGGATAGATGTTTGCAAAGGATATGAGCAGCCCCTTCACGTCAACCTTCAACGGGAGAGCCGTCCATAGAAGTAATACGTCGCCCCGCAACGCCCATCTGTTGGCAGACCTCATTCAGCGAACTGCCCGCCCCAGCGTGCCGCAGTGCAAACGAGATCTGCCCGTCAGTGAACCGCTTCTTCAGCATCTCTGCACACTCCCTTCAATCAGGATAGAGCGAAGTTCCAAATTTTCGCTTTTGATCTGGACCAACTTCAGGGGTCAAAACCACTACCATGTGGGTATGGTGTGATTACGAGGACGTGGCCACATAGGGTTTGCGTCGTTCTGGGGAAAGTATCACGGGAGAAATCTTTGATTCAAAATACAAAGAAAACGACAAAATTCGCTTGAAACGAAGGATGATTCGGCGAATAGTGAGCAAGTGATAGGGATATGACGGCGGCAATGAAAAAGACTACTGGACACATTGCCATTGTGCATCAAAAATTGCCCCATCGAATTTTGACGGATGTTATCATATGGAAACGAAGTACGGATTTGTGAAGCTTGCGTCGAGTGAATTCAGCACCTGGTTGAACCAACAATCAATTAGTCGAACCTGTCTTCGCGTCCAAGAGCATCACACCTGGAAACCTAGATACTCGAATTTTACTGGTAGCAATCACTTTGAGATGCAAAGAAGTATGCGCCACCACCATGTGAATAATAACGGTTGGAGTGATATCGGTCAGCATTTTTCAATTTTTCCTGATGGCGCTATCGTTACCGGTCGCCCCTTGAACAGAAGCCCAGCATGCATCTTCAATGCCAACAGTGCAGGTATTTGTATAGAAAACGTAGGTAATTTTGACCTTGGGGGCGATGTGATGGCAGCAGAACAGGCCGACTCGATGTTTCTGGTTACAGCATTGCTTCTTTCAAAGATCGGAATATCGACACCAACGAAGACAAATGTTGTCTACCATCACTGGTACGATGGATCAGGCAATCTAGTATACGATAATAGTGGGCAAAAATCTTGCCCTGGAACAGATTTTTTTGGCGGCAACAAACTCAACGACTTCGAAGTAAACTTCCTACCTCGATTGCGAAGTGCAATGGGTGCTGGCGGCCAGCCGCCGATCGACCTCGAGCAATGGGCGGTTGTCACCGCCGATAATCTTAATGTCCGAACCCAGCCATCAGGGTCTGCACCTCTTTCCAATGAGCAGGGTCCACTATCGTTTGGTGCAGTGGTCAGAGTGTACGAAGTTTCCGCGAATAACTGGTTTCGAGTTTCCCAAACACGGCAGCGATGGATTTCGGGTCGCTATACAGATCCCGTCCGGCGCGCCACCGTGAACACTAATGACACCAACGCACGTATTGGCCCCGGAATGGGGCATGACGTCGAGCGCGTATTCCAATCAGGCGACAAAGTCTTTGTTCACACTCAAGCTGGGCAATGGCACAGAATTGTTGAAGATCTTTGGATTCATGACTCACTACTCGATCTTGAATGAATAGCAAGAGCTTGTGTAGCGGGTCAGTGACAGGGATACCAAACCGCTGTAGGGCCAGCCTCTATAAGTCATAGTGCGGATTGTTACATCCGCCCGGGGCAGCAAGAATGTGAGGTAGACATGACGACGACATCTGTGAGAATTGCAATTAAAGGGCTGATTTCTGCCTTTTTTGTGCTGCTGAGTGCCTCCGCGTTTGGGCAGCCGGCCTATAACACGAATCCTGGAACATCCGGACACTTCATCAGCAATGGTAATTCAGTAAGGTTCGAGTATTTTTCACCGATACAAACGGCAGACCGCGGCGTGGTAATACTGCCAGGCATCGGTGGTATGGAGCCGCCTTTCGACGAGCACATCCGGAGCTACGCCAATGATCTCGCCGATAGCGGTGTGGCAGCGTTGATAGTTCAATATCTTGACGCCACCGGAACAGCGCCGGTCACCGACCGCCAACAGTTCGTGAAGTTCATGGCCAGTAGTGCGCTACAGAATCTGCCGGTGTGGACGATGACCGCCGTGGCGGCGGCCGATGAGCTTGATTCGTTGATGGGTGACTCCATTGGCGAGCGCGGCTTGTTCGGGATTTCCATGGGCGCGGCGGTTGGAGTACTTGCGGCAGCCTCCCCTAGTGGTACGACTCGTTTTGGCAAATTTGTCGACTTCTACGGCCCGGTTCAAAAAGTGGCTCCCGCGCTAACCGCGTCGTTCCCAGAGACGAAGATCTTTCATGATCAGAGTGACGAGGTCGTGGAATACAGTGAGTCCGTTTGGATGGAAGGTCAGCTACGGTCTTTAGGTGTTGACGTGGAGCTTGTAAGCTACTCGTGCCAGCTATCCAGCGTGCCCCACTGCCACGGTTTTGATCTCCACCCGATGTTTGACTCAATGCAGCGCGTGACGACTTTCTTCACAAACTAGAGCGGTTTGCGCTGGATCTGAATCGGTGTCGGCGCTAAGCGGCACACGTGGTTGCACGGCCAACGCGAGCTCAACCCCGACTGGCGATCTTCGTCGATGAGGCCTGAGCGGCCATCATGACGCCCCGTACCCACGGCCACTGGAAGACTACGACGCTGGTCGCAGGGCTTTGCCGAAGACGGCGTAGAGGTCCTGTTCTGAGAAAAGATACCACAGCTCCACCACCATCTGCCTTGGACCTTCCACCTCACACCGACCTCGAACTCGTGGTTCAAAACGGTGATGGCCTACCGTTGCTCCAACCAATGAGTGATTCCGCGGGCGGAACCACTTAAATCCGTGACCCAGTCACCATGACGTCGAACGCCTCAAACTCAACGGTCTGTCCTCGCCGGCTCCGTTCTGCAGCGGGCAATTTCTCTAGTTCTTTGCAAAGGCCTTCAACGATCTCATCGGCCAGAGGCGCTCCCGGTAGGTTAAGGATCGCGAGAATGGAGGTGGCCGTCGCAACAAAGCGGCAATTTTTCTTCAATCCGGCGGCAATTTTATCGTAATCACTGACGAAATCGGCGGCCGTAATGCAGCCTGAAAGGCCGAGGGAAAGGGCAGAAACGAGTATAAGTTTTTTCATGTCGCCACCTTGGATCTGTGCTAACCTCACAACCTTAAGGCTGTCAGGAAATCCGTTTAGGCTCAACGAGAATGATTAAAACCCGTAACATTTGGATTGGATTGTGGCTTTTGTGCTACGGAACTGCGTTATTGTCGACGGTTCACGGTGCCGAACAAGACTCGCGGGCAATCCAAAATTTCGCAGAGATAGTTGAAGAATTGAGTCAAGCGCCGGGTGCACAAAGGATAATTAGCAATCTGTCATGGCTTCCGACAGCGTGCATCTCAAGGAACTGCCCTCAAGCATCGCGATGGGAGAGAAATCTTGAGGTGTGCGCCGCAAGAACAATTCAGAATTACGGCCGATCCGTCGTACGGCTTCATACCCCTGTTCTGGCAAAATGCGAGCTTAAAGACTATTTTTCAGACCGTGAGTTTGGTCAAATGAGCGATCAAGATTTGATGAAACAAGAAGATCTGTATATGGACAGCTATGGCTGTACAGCTTGGCGGTTCTCGGATACGCTTTTCGCGACAGCTTGGCATTGTATGCCTGATGGGAAATTCTCATGTGATGCTGTCGAGCTGCACTTCGATTACGTTCCAAGTTTAGAAGACATAAAGAGCTGGGGCTTAGAAGCTCCATCCTCACGAGCGTCTAGAGCGTGGTCAAATGTGCGAGAGGAATGTACAGATATAGTGTACGCCAACGCCATATTAGATGTTGTAATTTTTCGCGTGACAAACTCGAGATACAGTTATTGGGGTGATGGCCCAGTTTTGCCTATAATGCCACTAACGACGAGTTTTCCTTCCCCTTCGGAAAAATTGTTGATAATACAATTTCCTGCGCCCGGAGATGTCGGGTGTGCAGCGCGTTCGACGCCCGCGTTTAGGAAGTATGGGGATTACCAATCTGCTCAGCAATTGAGTTTATTTGGCCAGACTGCTGATCCATTTTGTCGTATCGTCCCTAACCGAACCGGCGGGGTGAGGTGGTCAACAGGCCGATCTCCGTATCCGGGAGACCGTTCTGTCTGCGGCTACTATCTTACCACGGGGACATATTTTGGGCCACCTCATTCCATTATGCATAGATGCGATACTTGCGGAGGAAGTTCCGGTGCTCCGATCATGTCTTTGACTGGCGAGCGAGCATGTACGGTGATAGGTATTCATACAAATCAAGGTGACGGTCGCTTGACGGGCAAAGAAACGAATGCAGGACTTCGAATGTCAGTATTGGGAGAGTGTATAGATTTTGAGAAGAGTCAAAACGACGACGAAATCGTTTTGCGTCAAGATAACGCTGCTGTGCGCCCAGAATGTTTAGCGTTAATCCCGAGTAATATTGATGCTATTGATTGCCGGACACGTCAGGGACGAACAAACGCGGCGTGCAGGTTCTATCAGTAGTTTCGAGGAAGGTGTATATCATTAGGGCAATCAATTCCACGAGTCTCTGCCATATCTTCTTTGATACTGGGAAAGAGCCGAGCGCGATTTTGACAACCTATCGGGTCGATTATAGGTGTCGAGTGCGTCTCCAACCTTGAAAGTCTGGAGTGTGGGTAATAAAGCGTGTGGTTCCGCATTGTCGGGATGAGCTGGAGAGGCCGCGGTGGATGACTGCTGTGACATGGTGAAAGTCCTGTCAATGTCGTGCAGGATACTATATCCAAAAAAACACTGTTCAGGGCTCAAAGGCGGTAAGGAAAGGGGCCCATGCTCCTCTACGTACTCGGCCGCCCTCGGAGGACGGGCCCTCTTCCGTAACTTCGAACCGATCACGTCATCAACAGACAATACGGAGTTCAGCGGTCCGGTTCGGTTGCGTCCTCGCTGCCAAGTCCTGCAAAACCTGGAGCGGACTCCAACGCCATCTCGAGCCGCAGCGAATCTTCGACATTGCTCCCCGGTGCGATCCAGACAGGCTCGAGAAAGTCGGCGAACATGAAGCCATCGAGGCCCCCGTCCCCTTCCAGATCGACCAAAGCCCAGTCGTCCGCCGGACCCGCGAAGCGCAGGACATCGATCTCGACTCCGTAGTCCGTCGTGTCAAGGATTCTGTATTCCGTACCGGGCCCACCGCGCAGGCGCAGCCCGCTGCGGGCGGTCACGCGGTAGCGGGTCGGCGTGTCAATCGCAATGTCGGTCCCGATCGCCACGCCTTGGGACAGCCCGATGTACTCGAACACCCATTCGCCGTAGTGTTTGCCGGCGGAGTAGTGCCCCTGTTCCAGACCATCAGAAGCCCGATAGCGGCCTGTGTTATAGACGATTGCCACCGTTGCTGCATCGAAGTTGCTCAGGGACCTCTGGTTCTCGAACCCACGCACTCGCAGCCCGTACTCAAGCTCGTTCAGGCACTTCTGGAGGCAGATTTCGAAGTTGCCCCATTGACGTCCGAGGAAGTAGTCGGGGTCGCTGCGGATGTGTTGCAGGTCGTATTGCAGGATGCCGTAGCCCCGACAGAACTTATCCGGGTCACGCTCATAGACCCGGCGGTAGTCGACGTTTAGCTCCGCTAATCCTGCCAGCGCCGCGCGACCAATGTCGAACATCTGCTCTCCGTATGGCTCGGCCTCCAATGCCGTTCGGTTGACGGGAAAGGCGCGGCGGTTTGGAGTATCCAGCGTGTCGCCTACGCAACCCTCCAATACGGCAACCACGTCGCCCTGGTGGTGTCGGATGAGGGCGGGCCAGATATAGCCGGTCTCCTGTACCGCGATTGCAGTGACCAGGTCGACGGAAATTGGTGTGCCCTGGGTCGCAGCAGCGATTTTCTCGCCAAAATTGTGCTTAAACCAGGTGATACGTTCAATGACGTTCATCGTTACCCTCCGACTTCAAAACGCTTTTTTCAGGAACGCGCCGTGGACGTAGCCATCGGCGATTCCATCGAACAGGATATCGATCTTGGCCCAGTCTCCGCTGCGTGACAGTACTTCAACCTCCTGATCAAAAGGCAGTCCGCCTATAACCGGGAAGTTTGTACTCGGCCCGCCCCGGAGGTTCAGCCCGTTCCGCGCGGTGACCATAAACCGCCCTGAACCCATCATGTCGGGGGTGGACTGCGGTGGAAGCGTTTGCGGAGTGTTCATCCCGCGGTTCCAGGCTTGACGCAGCCAGGCGGGTGCGTTGGCCGAATTGCCCCCTGCGCCCCATGCCGCTGCACCGCCGAAACCAACGTGCATCGTTACAGGGCCCATATAGTTGTCGGCCGCTCCGATCCCGTTGGCTCCAAATGATGTACAGTACTCCAGAAATTTCTCGACGACCCGGCGCCCGGACGTGGTGGTGAAGTTCAGCTTTCGACCGTCAATCTGAAGATTGAGGTCCGCAGCCCTGCCATCATCATGACGGTTCGATCCAGTGCGGACGATCCGGCCATTAACCCGGTACCGCCGCCTCCGCGCGTCGACCAAAACCCCGCCCGCCGCAATGGCGGCGGAGACCGACATCTGTCCGCCTGAAGTGACTTCGACGAGATCGATGCCCGCCATATCCCCAGCTTCCGCCAATATGCGCCTTAATCGGCTTTCGATTGGTTGATTTCGGATTTTACCGCCTAGGTTCTCAATCACTTGTGACATATGGAATACCAATCTGGTTAAACGAGACGTTTTGAAGTGCGTGTATCTGAGAGTCAGTAAGCCGTTTAGAGCGCCCATATGCAACACATTTTGACCTCAGATGTCCTACGCAAGTCCCACAGGAGGCAGATGTTCGACTGAGCACCTTTCACTGAAGTGATCCACCTTGTGGTATGGCTCTGAGGAGCTGGGTGAGGACGACCGGGATGCCGAGGAAGAAGCATGGCAAAACACATTAGCCCCCTACCGTCGAAGGACATGCCGTCTTGCATGTGTTCGGCGCCCACATTTGATTGGGTTATAGCCATTGTGTGGAGAGGTACTACGGGCCGAAGTATACCTTTACACCCTATATCTAATGATTCGCGAGTGTTATATTGATGTAGGCGAATTTTAGGCAAGATGATTTCAATGAGTGTTTCGAATAAAGCGTCGGTAAAACTCGCCAACCGGCGTTTGTGGGCCGCCTCGGAACGCTTGAGAACCGGTCACGGCCCTAAGTCCAGGCTGCAGGCCGCCATCGCGTGCATCTGCAGACCTTGGCCTCAAGCTTCTTCACCTCGGAGCTGCCGGCAACCGGCTCGTCCGATCCCACGGCTGCGACGCCTCCCACATTCATCAGGCGTCGCCAGTGGTCAAGAAGGTTCGGGGCAACACCGTTGCGCCTGGCCACAGAGGAGACCGTCTCGCCCGGCTCCAGGCTCTCCTCGAGGATCCGCAACTTCTCGTCCGTCGACCAGTACCGCCGACGCCGCGTCCCAGTGATCAGCTCGATCCGCTGACAATCCTCCGACATAAGCCTGTCCTCAAGGATATCCTTGAGCCGTCCTGCTTACGCTAGCTGTCCGGTCGAAACAGGGGGGCTGTCTACAGTGGCAGAAGAACTTGAATGAATGCCCGCCGAAAATATCAAATAGCTGTCGAAAACGATAGGTTCGATGGATAATGCGCCTGTAGAATTCCTGGCTGTTCTAGAGGCTGCCTCGAAACTCGAGAAAGGGGTGGATGGGCAAGCGGAGGTGTGACCCAGGCGGTTGTCGAAGCCAACCTGGAGAGCCTCATGCGGAGGCCGGCTACCCGCCGGCAGCAAAGCCGCGAAGGCCTGCGCTGCGGAAACGATCTAACGTACGCAGAGTAGGGTCTCATCGAACCGCTGCTACCACCCCTGCACCCAATAGCCGACCGAGCGCGTGGCCGCGGTGGGAGATCATCAACGCGGTCTTCTATGTGCTGCGCTCGGGTTGCGCGTGACGAATGCCGCCGCACAGCTTCCCGCCGAGCCTTGCTGCCGAAACCACACCGGGCCGACATTCAGGATCGCGATGGCGGCGGACCTGTTCTGGCCGCCTCACCCGACCGCGATGAGTTTCAAGTAGGACTATTAGACGAAGGAATATGGGCAGTGAGGCCGTACACTATTTCACTGTCCATAGCATCTCGTGGCGGGCACTGCCGAAGGAGTTGGGCCCCTGGAACACAGTATGGAAGCGCTTCTGGAGGCTCAGCAAAGCCGGCGTTGTCGAAGCCATGTCCGACCAGCTCGCCGCCACCTGCGAGAGTGCCCATCTCGTTCAGTTGTTCGACAGTATCATCGCCCGGGACCATGTATCGGCTGCCGGCGCCAAAAGGGAGCAGGACAGCCAGACTCTCGGCCGCTCGCGGGCGGCTTATCCACCAACATCCATCTGAGCACAGATCTCGATGGCCGGCCGATCGGCTTCAACTTGACCGGCGGCGAGGGAAGCGACAGCCGTCACGTTCCGGTCCTGCTCCACATCGGCCCCGACATAGCCCTACATGCCGTCGTCTGCGACAAGGGCTACGACAAGATCGAGAACAGGAGGTCTGCCCGCAAGAGTGGGGTCTGCTCGGCGATCCCACAGAAGCGCACTGCCAAAACAGCACAACGCCACTTCCCAAAAGCACTCTACCGCGCCTCGCGGACCTTGCGGCGGCCACTCGAGATCCGGCATATGCCGCGCCAGGTCCCGTTCTCCGTGGCGTGCGGCGCGGGCCGGCAAGGGAGGCGATGCGGCGACCATGTCACCTGCTCGGGCGACACGTCGGTCTCCATATCGCACAAGGCGGTGCGTCCCGACTGGCTCATGTTGCGCGGACCCGGTTCCGAGATGGACGCACCCTCACAGGTGATCGACATATGCCGGCGTTGCGGTTCGCACCACCGATCGAGACATCAAGCGACTGTCGGGTCGGCTGTTGTCGAAGGGAACGATTGGCAGGTAGTCTGCCGGCGCACGTGTCAGGCGGAGATCAGCATGCTCATTGGATGCCACACACGGAAGTGTCACTATGGCTCTTGTCGGGTATAGGGGGCGACTGGTAAGAGTGACCCACCACAGGGCGAGTGGTACCAGAAATCTTACTCATGCGGAAAGATAATAGTATGAATAGGCGTTACTTATTAGTGCAAGCTTTAGTATTTTTCGGCACAACGATTGTAAGTGTACCATCAATGGCAGAGGGGCCGTCGGTGGCAAATCAAGGTCAGCCATTAGATGCGGTATTTATTCTAAAGGTCATTGCCAACTCGGGTGCAATCGTCACACTTATCATCGGTGCTTACATCGTGTTCTATCGAATAAAAAACAATCAAGAGATCAGCACAGGCTTTGTGCAGTTAGTTGTTCTATTGGTATTTCTTCCGGTCGTCGCGATTGTGACGTTGTCAAACGCTTTAAATGGGGAAGCTTTAAGCGCATTGCTTGGAACTATCGCTGGCTACGTACTGGGTAGCTTTGCAGCTAAGCATAGAATATATGGTTTGGACGAAAGCGCAGAGCAAATTGGTAGAGGAAAGCCTGACGTCGCTGCAGCAGCGGAAGCGGGTGCAAAAAAGGAAGCTAGGGCAGATTCGATCTATTCGCAGTCATAGCCGGCGCTTTGGAAGAGGTTGCGGCATTCGGGTGGAGTGAAGGCGTGGAGGGCGTCGGCAACTTCGTCCCATAACGCAGGGATGGTCCTGCACGCGGCCTTTCGCAGGAGTGCCTTCAGCTTGGCGAACGCATGTTCGATGGGGTTGAAGTCGGGTGAGTAGGGCGGGAGGTAGAGGAGCATCGCGCCGACGTCCTCAATGGCGCTGCGAACGCCACTCACCTTGTGGGCCGGCAAGTTGTCCATGATCACGACATCGCCCGGGGACAGCTCTGGGACCAGAACGCTCGCCACATAGGTTCGGAAGGCGTCGCCATCCATCGCACCGTCCAGAAGCCAGGGCGCGACGAGCCCGTCGCTTCTGAGGCCGGCGGTGAACGTGGTCGTCTTCCAATGCCCATGCGGGACGGCGGCGACGCACCGTTCGCCCCGCGGCGCCCGGCCGCGCAGGCGGGCCATCTTCGTCGACAGGCCCGTCTCGTCGATGAAGATCAGCCGCGCCGGATCGAGGTCGAGTTGATCCTGGAACCAGGCTCTTCGGCTTGCCAGCACATCGATGCGGTTCTGTTCGGCCGCGTGAGCGGTCTTTTTTTGAACGTGATGCCGCGCCGATCGAGGAACTGCCAGATGGTCGAGGGCCAGGCATGGACGTCGCGCTCAGATCTGAGGCGTTCTGCGATCTCTTTCAGCGTGATGTCCTTCCTTTCCTCGATGAGAGCGAGAATGAAAGCCTCATGCGGATCGAGCTTGCTATGGCCGGGGTGCCCTTGGCGACGAGGCCTGACGTCGCCGGTCGTCCGCCACAGCCGGTGCCAAGCCCCTGCCGTCGCGATCCCGACGCAAAACCGCCGCGCCGCTTCGCGGGTGGATAGGCCCCCATCGATGGCCTCGACCACTCGTCGCCGCAGATCAATCCCCAAAGCTCGCGCCATCTCACCCGCCCGAATCAACGTTGGACGGACAGCGAATCACGCCACTCCTGAAAGATCGTTACGACTCCGAGATCGCCGAATACGCTCTAGATGTGGAAGCTATGAAGGTTGTTCATCCGGGGCCGGGATGTGAGGCTGTGGTTGCCACACTCACGAGCCCTGACCGGGAGACCCGGATGAACGTGCACAAGAATGCCCGCATGACCCACCACGGTCGAGTCCTTCTCGTCCGGCGCGTCCGCCAGGAAGGGTGGCGCGTCGCCGATGCGGCCGAGGCCGCCGGCGTGTCCGCCCGCACCGCATACAAATGGCTGGCACGGCATCGGGCGGGGGGCGAGTGGATGCTTCACGACAGGAGCTCGGCCCCCGCCCGCCGCAGGCACGCCATCGCGCACGAGCGGGTCGCTGAGATCGAGCGCCTGCGGCGTCAGCGCATGAGTGGACCCGCCATTGCGCGACGCCTTGCCATGCCGCGCTCCACCGTTGGTGCCATCCTTCGCAGGCTCGGGCTCGGCAAGCTTTCCGCGCTCGACGAGAAGCCTCCCGTGCGCCGCTACGAGCGCGAGCGGCCCGGTGAGCTGATCCACATCGATACGAAGAAACTTGGCCGCATCGACGGTATTGGCCACCGAATCACCGGCGACCGCAGGGGCCAGTCGAACAAACGCGGCACCGGGTGGGAGGTGCTGCACGTGGCCATCGACGATGCCTCGCGCCTTGCCTACACCGAGGTGCTGGCGAGCGAAAAGCGCGAGGACTGTATTGCCTTCCTCACGCGCTCCTTGGCCTTCTTCGCCCGTCACGGTGTCGTGGTGGAGCGTGTCATGACCGACAACGGTTCGGCCTATCGCAGCCACGCCTTCCGAGCCGTCTTGAAGGACGCCGGGCTCAAGCACATCCGCACCCGGCCCTATACGCCGCGCACCAACGGAAAGGCCGAGCGCTTCATCCAGACGTCGCTGCGCGAGTGGGCCTACGCGAACGCCTACACCTCATCGGCAGAGCGAACCTGCGCCATGCAGCCATTCCTGAAGACCTACAATACCGCAAGACCTCACTCAGCCCTTGCCGATCAAACACCATGGCTCCGGCTGAACAACCTTCTTGGAAACGACATCTAGAGCTCCCCGAAACGGCTGACATGTGAAAAAGGTCAACGTCGTTTATGGTGAGTTAACCGTGGTGGGGTCGGGTTGGCATCGACGAGCGTCCGCATAACACCCCCGAGAGCTTATCTGACTGTTTCAGGGATATGAGCTTGCAGAGTAACATCCCTGAAACAGTTACCACCTTGCAAAATCGAAGGGGCATGCCAAGCTCGAGACGAGTCAGATTCATCTCAATGTTCTCGGCGCCGAGAAGCAGGAGTTCGCAGTACAAATGTTGGCGTAGGTCGTGAAATACCCCTGCTCCTTCAGGTCAGTGTTGCTTTATTTCTATTAGGATTTGCTAGGCAACTCCGTTCTTTTTCGCTGTCGTTTATGCATGGTCTTCATTCCACATGATCAAAACCGGCTGATGGCTCCGCGTATGCGGCAGCCCGCCTTCTTTATCGCCGCCCGGGACGGTTCCGGCAGAAAACCGGTCCTATGAGCGCCAAGAAACTCCCCGCCCGCAAACCACCGGCAGAGACCCCAAAGTCTCTTCAGTACGATTTCTTCTCCCAGTTCGTCACCAATAGTGCGTAAGATGTCACGAATACACTCGAGCCCTAGGACAGTATCCCGAAATATTTCTTTACACCAGCAAGCGCCAAAGCCCATCGGACAAATGATGGACTGTCAAAGCCATTTGAGTGGAACTACGAATACAGCGGCATTCCCTGAGGTGCTCCCCGAAGATTGGACAGCGGCGTAAGCTACGAAAGGGGCCTGCTGGTTTTCGAGGAAGGAGATCAGCGAATGACGACACGGAAGCAGCACAAGGCGGCGTTCAAAGCGAAGGTGGCTCTGGAGGCGTTGAAGGGTGAAGAGACGGTGGCCGAGCTCGCCGCCCGTTTTGGCGTGCACCCGACGATGATCCACCAATGGAAGAAGCAACTGCTTGAAGGCGCTTCGGACGTTTTCGAGCGCGGCCGCAAAGGGAGCGCGCCTGAGGTGGACGCGGAGAAGGTGCGCGAGCTTCACGCGAAGATCGGCGAGCTGGCGGTGGCGAACGATTTTTTGTCTCGAAAGCTCAAACCACCAATGATCAGGGAGTGAGCGGAACGTGAGACGTGCGATGGTCGAGAATGATCATCCCGCATTGTCGGTCACCACGCAGTGCCGGCTGCTGTCGATCCCACGGTCGACCTTTTACCATTCCCCTCGTGGCGAGACGGCTGAGAACCTGGCGCTGATGCGCCGGATCGACGAGCAGTTTCTTGAGACGCCGTTCTACGGCGTGCGGCAAATGACGTGGCACCTGCGCGCCGAAGGCGAGACGGTGAACCCCAAACGGATCTGGCGTTTGATGCGGCTGATGGGGTTGATGCCGATCTATCAGCGGCCGAACACGAGCGTTCCTGCCAAGGGGCACAAGGTGTGGCCCTTCCTCCTGCGCGGTCGAACGATCGACCGACCGGGCGAGGTCTGGTGCGCTGACGTCACGCACATTCCAATGGCCCGCGGCTTCCTCTATCTCGTCGCGATCATGGACTGGGCGAGCCGAAAGGTGCTGGCCTGGCGTCTTAGCAACACGATGGAAGCAGACCCCTGCGTGGAGGCGCTCGACGAGGCCCTTGCCCGCTTCGGCCCGCCGTCGATCATGAACACCGACAGTCAAAGAATGATCGCCAGTTCCCGGGCGGTGTGACCTGAACACAGATCGACCGTCTGGTAGGTTGGCGCCGTAGGGCGTCCTGGTGTGGTCTGGCCCACACTCTGATCGACAGCCGTGTCTTTCCCTGGACCTGTCGACCACCCGGAAACGCACTGCGGTGAGGCTTCGCCTCGCCGATGCATGTGACCCGAGAAGGGCCTGACCACATTGGTCTCGTGACTGTCCTGTCCTCGCATCCGGTCGAAGCGGAGCAAAAGAGCGCTGCTACCGCGAAGGGATCGGGATGGACCAGCCAGAGAACGAAGAGCGCCACATCGTGGGTGGCGTCGATACCCACAAGGACCTCCATGTTGCCGCCATTGTTGATACGCGGGGCAGGCTCTTGGCAAGTGAGAGCTTTGCGACCACCAGGCCGGGATATCGTTTGATGCTGGAGTGGATGCGCTCCTTCGGCATGGTACAGCGGATTGGCGTCGAAGCGACGGGAACCTATGGCGCCGGGCTGCTCCGCTATTTGAATACGGCGGGCGTCGACGCGGGGCCCATTTTTGGACCGTTGCGCGCGGATCAAGATCTTGGCGGCGGAAAAAGCCGCTACGCCGGATACGTTTACGCACGCACGACCCAATGGCGCCAGAAGCCAACTACTTGCAAAATGGGGCGGGTAGTGAGTTTGAGCAGTCGGTGACGTGACCACAGCTGGAGCGAAGGTAAGAGTTAGATGGGAGAAGATCGTATCGGTGTTAGCCTGCGGCTTGCCTTTGGGCTTGGACCCGATACGATAGTATGGTACAAACTGAGCTAACATGCGGTGTGCATTAGATTTAGAGTGATGATAATCCATTGGCCGGGTGTCCGCGCTTTTCACTAGCGAGGTGGGTTTCTGTTAAAGCGCTGGCTACGTTCCGATTCACGAGACGAACGCCTGGGCAGTTCCAGACTAATCCTTCATGCGGATTCCAAGCGGACCACTTCATAGGATTCGCCATGCAATAAAGTATTTTTTGTTGGGCTTGTCTTTTTATTGACGATGCCTACTCTTATACTCTAATTCACTCTTTTGTTTTTAATCAAGGCTGATGTTGGTGGGCCCGGCGAGATGCGAAAAGTGTACCTATCCAGAAAGGTTTGTCTAACAAGTACTTGGCCAATGCTTGACTTAAATTTGATATCGTATAGGTTTATGCGCTCTAGAATCGCATTTAAAGTCTATGACTATGCTGTACTGTAAAATGTTGTCACTAACGTTCTCGAGGTTGCTTTGCTTGGCGAGCGAGAATTGGTTGGCGCAATTGCGTGAGGCTCGGGCGCACGAGATAACTTGTAGTCAACTTACCCTTCATAACCCGGCGGCCGACAAAGTGTTCGCGCGTGTCGGTGATCTCGTCTGTAATCTGCGCAACAGTGAGGTGGGTTCGATAGTAAATATGAGGCTGGGCATGAGTCAGCCCACCAGCAATCAGTCCCTCGTTTTACAGCTGAAATTTTGTTAGGTCTCCGACGAGCCTCAGTATCAACGATGCGCTGCTACTTCTGCTTTACGATCAAAATGAGGGGGAATTCTCCCATAGAATATACAGAATATAGAGAGACGACTATATGTCTGCGCTTTTAATCGGTATTATTTATGATTTTCAGAATATCAAAGATTATCGACTTAGAGTGTGAGCAATGCATGCATTAATGTCACGCTGGCAGGAGTTGGCTGCGTTGGTGGTAGCGCTGGCAATCGCCACGATGCCGAGTTGGGGTCATGCCACTGATGTAACCTTCATCGGCGTTGGCCAGGTCGAGCAACTCCGCGTCGCGCCGTCCGAGGTCTGCATAGTCCAGACGCCGGCCGAGGAATCAGCGCTCGACGTGATCGCGATGGCCGTGGCCACTAAGAGCGTTGAACTCGCACTTTCGGCGGTTGCAACGCGACTCGCGGATGCCGCTAAAGAGAGTTCTCTCACTCTGTCGGCGGTGGTGGAGAGGAGCGGTGACAAGACGATGCCGAAGTGCCTCCACATTGTAGTTGGCACGTTTTCCACGGCGGGAGCAGGCGTGAGCAAAGCTTCAAACAGTCTAAAGGAGCGTCTTGACGCCGTCGGCTCCGGCGTCAACTTCGCCGCCCGAGTGGGCACTGCGGCCGGCCTTGAGGGAGTGCTGCGCGAAGCATATCTCCTCCCCTGCTGTGACGACATGATGTTTATCGAGCTACGTGTAGTGCGAAGGGTGGTTGACCCTAAGAATGACTCCGACCGGAACGCCGCGCGCCCATACAGGCTTTGGATCGAGCCGACGATCCTTTCCTATGGGCGCCGTCTGGGTAAAGAAGGCGGTTGGCGCTCCAAGAAATCGCGCGACCTCGTCCTGACCGTCACGATCGGCCAGGGTGTTGGCGACACTGGCTACCCCTTTACATTGACCTTCCGCGACGTGCCTAAGGGGTCGACAACTATTTTCTCGCCTTCCGCGCCGTTCGCGACGAAGGCGCAACAGATGCCAGCTGGGTATGCGCAAGGGCATCAAAGCTTTGCAGTAAGCCTCACGGAGACACGCGATGCTTCGCAGATCTTGACGGCGCTCTCCGAGCTTTTTTCTGCTGCCCAGCCCGAAGTTCAGAGGGCGGCCATCGACGTGGCGCAGTCGGCCATCGACCGTCTCACGGCGGCCCGTTCCGCTCCGACTACACACTCGGAGGTCACAACCTCCGAACCTGCCGCAGCAAATGAGGCTGCGACGAGCACGGTGGGCCCGCCAGCATCGGCGCAAGGTGAAACCGATCCTGAGTACAATCGTCTGAATGCGCTTGCCAGGGAGAAGATGAAAGCGTTGCACAAAGCGCTAGCAATTGACCGCGAATCGGCGGCGCAAAGCGCGCTGGAGGCGGTTCGAGCCGCGCGCAGTTATGCGCTCAGTAAGGGTCTGGACCCAGCCTTCCCTGAGACAGACGAAGTGGCGCTCGCCGGAGCCGCAGCCACCGCTGCCGCCCAACATGATTGATACTGCGTCTCGAGCATCCTCGCGGATGGGAACTGGCGTTAGCATCGCGATCGGCGTTTTCGGCCTGGCAGTCGGACTATGGCTTTCCAGCGGCGCCGCTCAGGGGCAATCAGTCGATACCAGCGAACTTGAGAGCTCCGGCGGTATTGCCCGCGAAGTCTTCGAAGGGATGTCCGAGGAGGATCGTTCTGCGTCTGGCTTCGCCGCCCGCTTCTTCGAGCGCCTTCGCGCGCGCGAATCGGGCGCGGCCTCTGCGAGCCGCTATCGCAACGATGTGTTTGACGATGTCGATGTCCAGGCGAGTGTTAAATTTCACTTGTCAGACCCGACCTTCAACAGTCGACTTCGTGAGGGGTTGGCCGGGCCCGAGAACGGGCGCGAACGGGTGTACCACGGCAAGACCACTGCGCTTTTTCCGAATGTTGCGTGGGTCGAGCGCGATGGCGTGTTCCGCTGCAGTGCCGTTCTCATCGGTTCCAGTCGCACACTGCTGACGGCCGCGCACTGCCTTTGCCAGCAGCCGCCGACGGAGGCTTTTTTTGCCATCGGAACATCAGACGCACTCGCTGACAGACGCGCTATCGCAAGCACGCTTGTCGTGGCGCTCCCCATGCAGAAAGGAGAGGCCGTCAGCGAGTTTTGCGTGCGTTGGAGCGCGATGGAGCAAAGGCAGCGCGCAGCGTCCGGCGATATCGCAATCCTAACCTTGAAGCAGGACGCACCTTGGTACGCACGACCGAGCCAGATCACGCGCAAGCTTGCCGACTCCTTCGACAGCTTTGTCGTGGGTTACGGATTGACCAATCAACGCGAGGTTAGCCGCAACGTCCGGCAAGTCGCTAGCCAGGTCGTGGTTTCGCTCGACTGCATGGGCACCGTCGAGCCGACGGAGGCGCTCTGCGAGGGCGAGCGCGGTGATCTCGCCGCCAACACGTATTCGAAGGAAGCGTTCTACGGTTGCGTGCCCGGTGTTGAGCTCGTAGCGCGTGGAGAACCCTCTCCGCGTCCTCCCGATGCGTGTCGCGGCGACAGCGGTGGACCTCTGTTTGCTGGTCCGATCCCAACCAAGCCGGACGCGCGGCCGCTGGTCATTGGCCTCGTATCACGCAGCGTCGCCGTAAAGACCTGCCGCACAGTCGACGCAACAGAATGCGGCCTAGGCCACAACTACGTTTCGTTTGCCAACCAAAGGGCGCGCACCTGGGTCTATCCTTGCATCGAAAGTCTCACAGCGGCGCAACCGCGCCCTGATGACTGCCGTCAATAGCAAAGCATGGGGTTAGACGCACGAAGCGTTTTTCGGCTGTTCGCAGCCAGGTTCGGCAAACGGATGAGTTGCATTTCAGCAACGAACTTCCGCGGCGACTCTCGGGGGGACGGGCCCCCTTCCACAGTTCGCAAACAGACACGGAGCTCGCCTGATTGAATGCCAAACGCTCGTGAGAAGACATCGAGATGCTATAGACGAAGGTCGTCGGAGCGACCGTCCGGAACCGGACCGACTGGAGGACTGCCAGGAATTGGCCCAAACGGCGGACCCGGTGTACTTGTCTGCGGGATCGCAGACGAATACGGTCCAGTTGGCGGTAAGTCGATCGGTGGTAGCCGCCTCAGTGGCAGTGGGTGTGACGGATGCTCCCTCGGAACATGTGCGTCGGTTGACAATGCGCTTCCAGGTTCGCAAAGCCGGAGAAGGTTGGTTCGGGGCTCATTCTCGCCTGCGCTTTGGCCCACGGCAGGTTGGGTCAGGAAGGTTGTAAGGGCTAGCGCCAGCGCGGCGGTCTTGACGGATCCAGCATCTTCTTTGCCAAAGCAAGAATCCCGACGGGCGAGATGAAAAATACTTCGGTCGCGAAACATCGCTTTTTAAATCCCATCAAATATGCTATTATACCAACGCTACCAAATATTGGCGATCTTTGCAAGCTTATGACGACACGTATTGTGACGACCGGCGCTATCGTTCGGATCATTATCGTTCTCACAGTACTCGGTACCGCGGCAGTCGCTGCGCTCGCGCAGGACGCTAGTATTACGATCCGCCATCCCCTTGTAGGAACGCCGTCCGACGCCGCGACTCACAATGGGCTGGCGGCGATCGCCCGCGAGGACGGCAGCCTACTTCTATGGCCCCTCGCTGCGCTCTCATCGGGTGACATCGAGAAAGCGACGATCGTATACGGCTCAAGCATTAACGACGCGGCGCGGCGCGGCCACACGGTCGCCTTTGCCGGTGAGGTTTTAGGCCTCTCGATGGTGCAGGCGCTGCCAAGTGAAGGGGCTTGCCCTACCGATACATCCTCGCGGGTCACGACATTCACCGTGGCGGTCGACGAGGGCATTCCGCGCAGCGCCGATGAGCGGTGGACGACGCCAATCGGGGGCGAGATCACTGCGCTTGCGTCAATCGGCGAACGCTATTTCCTCGCAGCTCTGAGCAGTGGACGCGGGCTCGGACTCTTCGATCTGAACTATCGGTCGTGGAGGGATACCCCGGCGATAGTAGGCCCAACCGGCGCGCCGTGCCCCTCCCTCCGCGCACTTGCATTGCGGCCCGACGGTGACGAAACCCTCATTGCCGCCGGTTCTACCGACGGCATCCTGTACCTAGCTCGGACCGTCCGTACGGCGAGCGAACACGATGCGTCGATCGAATGGCTCGGTACGCTACGGTCGAATGTCGGCCAACCGATTCAGAGCCTTGCCTTTAGTCCAGACGGGAATGCACTCCTCCTTGGTTATCAAGCGTCGGGAACGCCGGTGACGGTAGACGACCCGCTTTTTGTCGACGTCGTCGCACTCAAGGACGGACGCCTCCCCGAAAAGTGGGACAGCGGTCTCACGCGCTACCTGCGCTTGCGGACAGCTGGGGAGGATCGGCAGAATGAGATCGATCTCGCTGAGGTCGCATGGGCCGAGGACGGCGAGACTATTGTCGCAGCCGGCTCGCTTCGCGTTATGGACGATGCGGCCGCGGAGGATCCGTTTTTCGAGGCACGGTACGCGGCTATCGATCACGAACGCTTCACCATTGTGACCACCTGGCACAAGGGGGCGACCGAAGAGCCGGCGGCACAGCGTGTTGTTGGGCGCGACCGTCTGGTGACTATGGTGCCAACGTCGTCTGGCAAGATCGTTTTCGCCACCCGTGATCGCGCGATGGGAACGTTGTCAGTTGAAGATGGCGTGCCGGAAGTCAAGGCTATTGCTCCGCTACGCTTCGACTATCGCTACGGCTTTCTTGGCCACCGCACTTCGGATGAGACGCCGAGCTTTGCCGCGCTCGCAACTACTTGGGCTCCCTATAGATTTCTTGTCGTTACACCGAACACCGTCACGAGTGGCGGCCCGAGACTCGCGGCTCGACTCGACGACGTGTCTGCAGCCGCGGCCTACAGTATCAGGAACCGACCTAGTGTGCCGGAAGGCTGGGGAGTGCAGTTAGGCAGTATCCCTTGCCTCCACCTCGGCGATCCAGTGGTGATCCCAACCCCGGGTGGACAAGCTGCGACACTTACCTGCGACTCTCCCGCGGAGCGATCCGACAAGATATTTGCCGTCGCCCCGATTCCGGGGTTTAGCGATCAAGTGGTCGTCGGTTCGTCCAACTATGTTAGCGTGCTGCGCGTGGGCGACACTCCTATAAGGATGCCGGTGTCGGCTGTACCTTTCGGGGTCATGGCCGTCGAGTCGCTATACGGCGATATCATATTCACAACAATGCATGACGACGGGGTGATGCGCTGGTGGCGCTACGACCCATCTGCAGGCGTGATCGAGAACATTCTGAACTTTTTCGCCTTTCCCGATCTTGACGAGGAAAAGCAAGAGCCGTCGCTCCGCTCGTGGGCGGCGTGGACACCTGATGGATACTTTGACTATCGTGGTGAGGAGAACCCCGACAACGTAGTTTTGCGTCGGCGCGCAGACGTACTCGACGCGACATCCTCCCTGGAAGATTGGTACCGAACGCTCTATTGCCCTGATATCATTTCCGAGACGCTACGGCTTGGCGACGTAGAGTCGGCCCGTCAAGCCGCGCGCGCAGTCGCTGCTCCTGGCCGCTGCCGCCCGCTCGTCTCCCCCAATCCGCCCACTCGGAACGGGGCTCCCACACTGCGTCTCAAGCTCGATGTCGACGGGATGACAACGACGCACGCGACGGTGCGCGGAGAGTTCAAATTCGTCGATCCGGAGGGCGGCGCGCGGGTCACGCGGATCGAGTTTCGCCACGCCAACAGCTCTCCGCCGCTCGCGACAATCAGGCGAGAAGATATCGATGCCTTCGGCAACCAAACGGTCGAAGTGCGTATCCCGCACAGGATGCCATGCAATGGGACTGTCACGATCACTCCCGTAGCATTCTCCGGAGATGACGAAATCGACGTTGGGCGCGGGAATGTAACTTCGAGTACGTTCACCTATAGTGGCGCGGGAAAGGGCAAGAATTGCGCGTCTTTCAAGCGTCTTTGGCTTTTTGTTGCTGCTTCCAACTATGAGGGCGCATTGGCTTTGAAGGGCGCTGTGAACGACGGGAATGCTGTCGTCCGGCTAGTCTGCGACCAGGTGCGAGCTGGCTTCTGGGAGGAGATCGTCATCGTTAAGACGAGCGAAATCTCCGCCGAGTGCCCTATCGACAAAGTAAAGACCGAGCAGTGGGACTTGTGCCCAGACGATGCACATGATTGGTTTGGTAGGCTCATGAAACGTCGTGTGGCGAAAGACGACTACGTTTACATCTATATCGCCGGTCATGGGCGCGGCGAGGAATTTGACATCAAGATCAAAGAGATGTCAGATTGCAGCCCGGAGAAGAAAGGTGATGGCTACGTTGGTCTCAATCGCATCCTCGAGGATCTCTCCGCGCCAGCGGACTTACAAGGTGGCAATGTCGTAGTCTTCATCGATGCTTGCCGGCTTCGCGATGTGAATGCGACCCACGCAACGCTCAAAAGCTCCGGCGACAAATGGATGCGACGCTGGTTCCCGGAGCGCCGCGGCGCGGTGTATGTCGCAGTCTTCGATGGTGATCCGGCTCGCGAAATCGACAGTTGGCCGAGAGATGCACTCGCGTGCGAGATTCCTGAACCACGAGGCGTCTTTTCGGCCGTTCTCACAGATGTACTTCGCAGCAGGCCAGACCCCGGTAGTAGTTTTTTCGCCCATGATATCGCCGATGAGTTGTTAAGGAAGCTCGATGGCGCCCAGACGCCGTTTCGCTATACACCAATGAGCGATCTGCTCATCACTCCGATACCCGTTGACGCCTGTTTGCCAGCGTCGAATTGATCCTAGATCTTTTTCGCCGGCATAGGAATTAGTCTCCTCTCAGTTTCTCGGAACGGTGAGAGTGAGAGTTTTTCGGCTACGCTTGAGCGATAGGGGGGCCTAGTGAGCGGCCCCCACGGGGTGGTCCAATAGCGATGTTAGTGGAGGGTCGGTGGCGCCCCATACCCGCGACACCACCATCGCATTTAGTGTCGACGGCGAAGCGTTCTTGGGCCTCGTCGACAAGTTAGGGGCGCTAGGGGTGCGCGACCGCGCCGGCTCGGCTCTGTCCCGATCACCCCTGGTGGACCACCAGCTCGCTTGGTCCGTCTATTTCGCCGATCCAGACGGAAACCCGATTGAGATCACCACCTACGACTACGCGCACGTGGCGAGCCATCGGGCAGGTTAATCGCCCATTGGTTCGCGGTCAGACCACAAACAAATCGGCGAACGCCACGTCGCCATCGCTGAACGTAACCAGTTCGACCCGGCGCACATCGAAGTCGGTAGTCTCGCTGTTGATAGCCGAGTTGGTGACTCTGAACGAGGATGGCCCGGTTTGGACGATGTCGAAGTCCTCACGCTTGCCGTCGAGGATGAGGGTGTCGAAGTCCTTCCCGCCGTCAATATCCGCGGTCCCGGTGGTCATGTCGAAGGTATCGTTGCCCTTGGACCCTTCCAGGATCACATCTTCAACGTCAGCGGTCTGCCCTCGGGCCATGATCGTGTCGTCGCCCTGGCCGGCGTTGATCCGCGCTGCGAGGATACCAACCGCGCTCAAAAACGCGCCATCATCGACACCGGCCGATATAGCCGCGATCCCTGTGATGGTGTCGTGGCCGCGACCCGCGAATATGGATGTGTCGTTGTTCGTGTCATCAAGGACACCAACGATTCCGGCAGCGGACAAAAACCCATCCGGTAGCTCGGAACCTGCTTCGGCCTCGCCGCGCACAATGTCATTACCCCTTCCGGTCTTGATGATCCCTTTTTGGTCGTCGTCCAAGTCAATCCCGGTCGCGGTGGCAATGGCGATGGCGCCTTCGCTGATCGCCTCTGCCTTGCCAATGACCGTGTCGTTGCCGAAACCTGTGGTGATTGAACTGCCGCCGATGCCAATGGCGGTGGCTATGCCGTCGGAGATCGCCTCGGCGATGCCCAGCACGGTGTCATTATCGCTCGCCCCAACAACCGGTGTCTTGGGCGGCAATGCCGAACCGGTCTGAATCTGACTGTCGCGAATCCCGATGGCCGAGCCGGTGCCCCCGCCTTGGGTCACGGCTGTTGACACGATCTCGTCATCGCCCCCGCGGCTTTTAATGGTGTTGTTGAACATGCCGTTGGCGACAACGTTGGCGTTTTCGGTCAGGCCCACCGCCAATGCATCAGCGTTGATGGCGTCATCGCCTGCGTCAAGCTGGAAAGTCGTAAACAGGATACCGGTGGCGCTGACCGGGTTTAAAGGGTCGCTTGACTTTATGGACACTTCGGCCAGCCCGGACACTTGGACCGGCGATAAGGCCGGCGCGAAAATCGTGCTGGACCGGATCCCGATCACCGAAGCGGTTTCGACATGGTTGGCTCTGGCCTCGCCGGCGATGATTTCCGTCCCGCGGAATTCGCTGGACCGGATGGCGTCGACTTCGCCAGCATCGTTGCTGCCGCCGGCGTCTTCGCCCACCACTTCGGCACTGGCCAACACCCGGTCGAACCCTCGACCGAGAAAGATTTCGCTCGACCGGATCCCATTGATCTCGACGGGATTGCCGCCCTCGCCGGTCAGGTCGCCGCTGACGATGATGTTGCCTTTGACCTCATCGTCGCCGAAGCCGCCCTTGACGGTGCTGGCACGCAGCCCGGAGATGCCATCGGCCGCAACAGTTAGGGAAACGCCCTCGCCGCCGGCGGCGTAGCTGCCTTCGATGACATCGTTGCCGGGGCCGGCGTAAATGGTGGCAGCGTTAATGCCGCGCCCATTCAGGGTCGATCCATCGGCAGCCGTAAAGTCGACACTACCGAACACCTCATCGTCGCCGAAACCCAGGAAGATTGTGAGACCGGTCAGTCCGAAGCCGGACAGGTTGTTGCTGCCGCCGACGTCGACAAGGGTGACATTGCCACTGACCACATCGTCGCCGAACCCGGTGCTGATTAGGCCGCGGCCCAGTCCGACCAAGCCCACAAACTCACCAATCGTCGACCCGGAGACGTTTTGGGTGAGTTGCATACTGCCGCTCACCATATCGTCCCCGAAAGATGTGAACAGGAACCCGTCATTGAGAAAGGCAATGGCGGTTTGGTCCAACCCTGCGGTGCCTTCCAAAAAGGCTTCCACGGTGTCGTTGCCCGTGAGCGTATTCACGAAACCGTTGTTGAAAATGCCTAGGGCCACATCGAGCGGGCCTGGTTCGTTCAAAAGACCGACGGCCGTGACGGTATCGCTGCGGAACGTGAAATCGAAATCTTCCAGATTAAAAGGCGTCGTCTGCACAGCCAGTCTCCATCCCCATAACGTCGGTCGTGACGGCGCGTTCAAGCCCGCCTACCAACCCTGCTGCGCGCAGGTCTAGTGGCGATCGCACTCGGGTGTCCAGACCGTTAACGCGGTCAAGCAGCGGTTTGCGTCAGTGGTGCAGGATTTTCGATAGGAAGTCGTTGGCCCGCTCGCTGTCCGGATTGCCAAAAAAGCGTCGGTCAGTCGATCTTCGACAATGTCGGCTTCGTCCATGAACACCACACGATCGGTCACCTTGCTGGCAGACCGCGTATCATGGGTTGCCACCATCGTGGTCATGCCTTCGCGGGTCAGCTCGACCATGACATCGAGCACTTCGTTGATCATCTCGGGGTCTCGTCAGCCTTTTGCGGAGTCAAAAATTGCTCGCGGAAAGAGTTTTTTCGATTTATGGGCGTAAAGCTGTGATCGAATTGCAATAAAAAACAGGCTAATGGTGGTGCGGTATAATATTGTGCCGTCTTGTCGCTTTTCTTGAATAGCATGTCGAGGGCTTCTTGCAAGAATGCCTACCTTGAAGCCACATTTCACCGAGAAAATCAGGGTGGCTTAGGTCGACTAGAGTTCACGATCAACGTTGCGAACGGACGTGCATCATCCGGCAGTAGGTCGTCATTGGTTTGTTTGGTTGGGTCGGGGCTTCCCCGAGGCGTTCGGTCGCGTCAGGTTAGCGGTCCGCGGGACCAGCCAAGATCGACTCTCGCTGTTGCTTCGGGTCGCTCAGCAGCACCTCGTCAAGCACCCAAGGTCGGACTTTCTTACCCTCAACCCGAAGACGCGGACCTTGCACCGCATGGTGCTGCAGCAGCTTCGTCACCTGCCGCTCATCGACATCCACACCCATGGGGCCGTCACCCGACATCGCCACCAGCGTCGCCACCACCTGTCGGAACGTCATGGCGGGATGGGGTGGCGCGGCGATGAACTCGTGGAACAGAACCTCGGTTTCCGTTTGGTTGTTCGCGATCATCGCCTCGCGGCCAGGCGTCTCCATGGACCTTCGCCACTCGAATGCCGACAGATCCCGGCCGAGGAGCTCCTTGTGGAGGGCGGCCACACCAGGCCCCTTCGCCCATCCATAGAGCCGATCGTAGTAGGCACTGTCCTGGGGGGCGTCGGGTCCACTGAAGACGTTCACCCGTCGGTCTCTGGTCGTGAGGACCAGGGCGTCGGGATGGTTGGTCATGAAGAAGAAGTTGGTGTGGACCGACTGCGTACGCTTGGCCCCGTACTTGAGGTTCACCTCGAGCGTGCCTTCGGTCAGCACGTCGCGGATGCGATCTGACACGCTGTAGCGCTGCGTTCCCTCGCGCACCTCCTCGATGGCACAGAAGAGGGTGCGGTGGAGGTAGTCGTGGAAGGCGCCGCCGGGGCCATCGCCACACAGGACGCTCATCTTCGTCTTCGTGCAGTTCCATGCTCCCAGAAGCTTCTGCATGAGCTCCACGACCCAGCCGCGACCGGTGCCGTGCGCGCGGGCGACGTGGAGCGGTGTCACCTTGCAGCGCGTCGCTGGCCGCTGGAGGTTGAAGGCCATCCAGTCAACGAACCACTCCCGTTCCTCGGGGATCGGGAACAGGTAGGCCATGTGCTCGTGGAACACGGCGGTTGACGCGTCGCTGGGCGCGAACACCGGCAGGTGAAACGCGTTGATCCACCACAGACCATCTCGCTCGAAGTGGGCCGGCTGGTCGGGCTCGTAAAGCACGCCCTGGGCCGTCTTGCGGTCAGGGTGCACAAGCCAAGACTGATGCACAGGCACGAGCTTCGGGATCGGGGGTCCTTTCCGCGTTGGGACGCGCACCGGGTGGCGGACGTTGGCCGTGGCGTTGCGGAACTCCTCGATCCGGCTGGTGGCGCAGTTGGGGGGCTTGTCCAGATCGCAGACGAGGTTGCCCTGCTCAACGAACACGTAGCGCGTCAGAAACCGTTGCAGCACCGATCCCTCAGGCGCAGGACTGCCACCGATGTGCACACCAGCGTCGGCTGCCCACTTGAGCACCGTGGCGAAGGTGGTGGGCTTGGTGCGGGTCAGATCGGCGGCGAACGAGCGCCAGCGTTTGGCGGTCTCGCCGGCATGGTACTTCGTGCTGGTGGCACTCCATTCGTCCCACAGCTGGAACCCTGTGTCGGCGCCATCGAACTGGTGGTGCAACGCCATACCGACGGCGACCCACTGGTCGTACGGCAGGTCCTTGTTGGCGACCGCTTTGAGGGCCTCGTCCACCTGGTCGTCAGACAGCGCGAGGGGTGCCTTCGCGTTCGCGAGAGCCCCGTCACCGCTTGGTGGGATTGTGCGCTCGCCGCCGTCAACGCCGTCGTTGATGGGCGTCCATTCCGTTGGGACGTTCTCCTCGAAGAACGCGACCAGAGCGCGGGCCTGGTCTGCCGTGATGGTGGTCAGCTCTTCTGAAGGTGTGGCAGCGAGGCCCTTGTCATCCACCCATTGGTAAGGGTTGCCGGTGTCGGGATGCTGGGCATAGGCCACGTACTGCTGCCCGTCGCCGAGCACCTCGATGCGGTTCTGGAAGCCAAGCTCGTCCTGGTAGGTCCTACTGGCGATCTTCGTGAACGGCGCGTCGGTGCGGTAGGGGAGGAGCACCTTGGGCGCCATGCCGACGCGCTGGGGCGCAGGACCGATGTTGCGAGTGCACCAATCGATCATCTGTCCCACAAGCTCGTGATCCATGATGTCGATATCGACGGCCGGATAATTCTTGGTGAGAATTCCGACACCGCCGCCGGCGAAGCCGTTGGCGCTCCACCGAGACAGGCTCTCCACCGTCGCCGCCGTGTCCTGCCACCGCGGCAATCCCTGCGGGTACTTCGTGCCCGGTTTGATGGGGACGATGGGATAGCCCAGCTCGATGAGGTGGGCCCCATACACCTTCAGGTGATCCAAGGGTTCCGTCATGCTGCGCACGCTTCAGCAGCCCGAGAGGATGCCTCGTGCTTCAACGCCTCCAGCAACGTGCGCTGGGTCGATCCCTTGGCCGACAAGGCCCCGATGACGGCGTCGTCGATGGTGTCGTCCGCAACGATGCGGTGGATGATGACCGGTTCCGCCTGTCCCTGCCTGTGCAGGCGGGCGTTGAACTGCTGATAGAGCTCCAGCGACCAGTTGAGACCGAACCAAACCGCATGACGGCCGCCGTGCTGCAGGTTGAGGCCATGGCCTGCGCTGGCCGGGTGGGCGAGCAGCATGGCGATCTCGCCGCGGTTCCACCGCTCGATCTGCCGCGGGTCCTTGCCCAGCAACTCGGCCGACGGGTACCGGGTCTTGATGCGCGCCACATCGCTCTTGAATTGGTACGCCACCAAGAGAGGGGCACCGCACGTGCCCTCCACGATCTCGTCGAGGGCCGCCAGCTTCGCATCGTGGACGCCGACCCAGGTGCCGTCGGGGTCCGTGTAGAAGGCGCCGTTGGCGCACTGAAGGAGCTTGCCGGCTAAGACGCCCGCCGTCACAGCGGCAACCGTCTCATCCTCGATCGTGACGAGGAAGTCGCGCTCCAGCGTTCCGTAGGCCTTCCGGGCATTGGCGGGCAGTTCCACACGCACATCGTTGAACAGCATCGGCGGGACGTCCAGGTAATCGTCCGCCGACAGCGAGAGCACCACATCGCGCAAGGCACCGTGGATTTGCTCTTCGGCGTTGGCGCGGGGCTCGAAGTTGTAGCCCATGTAGTCGCCGACGAAGTAGCGGTCCCTGAAGCTCGTATAGGCGCGCCCCAAGCGCTCGCCGCCATCCAGGAGGAATGCCTGGGCCCACAGGTCGAGCAGGCCGCCGCTGGTCGGCGTGCCGGTCAATTGGATCATGCGCGCGATCCGCGGCCGTACCTTGCGCAGCGCCTTGAACCGGGCCGCGCGGTGGGACTTGAAGCCTGACGCCTCGTCAAGCACGACGGTGTCGTAGGGCCAAGGCGTCTTGGTTTCTCGAAACAGGTCCACCAGCCAGGGCACGAGCTCGCGGTTGATGACGTGGATGTCGTTGGTGTCGCGCAGCGCCAACCGAGCCCGCGCCTTCGGCGTGCGGCCCGCCAGCACCGTGGCCCTCATGTGCTGCACGTGCGTCCATGCGCGCAGCTCTTGCGGCCAGGTCGCCCGTGCAACGCGCAACGGCGCAACGATCAGCACACGGTGGGTATCGAAGCTGTCGAGGAGGTCCGCGAGCGCCGTCAACGTGATGACCGTCTTGCCGATGCCCATGGACAGCCACAGAGCGCACGACGGCCGATCGACGACGAAGCCAACCGCCTTCTCCTGGTAGCCATGCAGGTCAGAGCGCGAGCGCAACGCAGCCTCCTTCGACGCTATCGACCACGTGGCAGACGGCTCGCTGCCTCAGGAGCTCGGTCCGCACGTGGTCCTGGAGAGGGCGTGCGCGTCCGCCTGGCGCCTTGAACTCAACGAACACCACACGGCCATCGCGGACGAAGATGCGGTCCGGGACACCACGACGGCTGGGGCTGACCCACTTGAAGACGCTCCACCCCTTCGCACGCGCGAGAGCACAGACACGGCGCTCGATGTCCCGTTCGCGCATCATGCGTCTTTCCGATAGCGGGGGGCTTCAAACCCTGCCGCCGCGAGGGGGAAGCCCGCCGCCCAGGCCGGAGGCGTTGCCATCAGCGCTGCGAGGCGATCCGCACTGAACCCGGGGCCGTCAGGCACCTCGGTGACGATCTCATCGTGGACAGTGAACAGGATCTCGAAGCCGTCCGCCTCGATGGCGGGTATGGACGCGGCCATGGCGTCCCGGCTCACGCTCTGACAGAAGTTCTCGCAGAACTTGCCCCCGTAGGTGGCAATACGCTCCCACTGCCGGGTGAGAGTGTTGAGGCCCATGTACGTAAGAGTGTCGTCAGGCTCTACGCGTGGCGCGAAGTAGGTGAGGAACTGTCCTGACGGGAGCCGCACCGCGAGGTAGCGGTGTCCCGCGAACCGGACCAGCTTGAACCGCAACTTTGGTCCCGCGATGAACGTGCGGCCCGGTTCGGCCAGCGCTCTACGGGCGGCGGTCTCACAGGCGTGCCAGAGGCGCGTGATGGCGGGATGGCGATCGCGCCAGGCGAGCTTGATCGTCTCCGACGCGATCCACTCCAGCTCCGCCATCTCGGGCGCGCGCTCGCGTCCCCACACAGCGTAGTTGTCCGCGGCCGCGTCGGCGTAAGCACCCATGGTGTGCTTGATGGTGGGCCAGTGATCCACCATCGTGATGCCGTACGCACGTGCAAAGGTTTGAATACCGTTGACGCCAGAGGCATAACCACACGCCAATTCCGGGACCTTCCCGAACGCGTTTCTCTCAGACTTCGTGATGTCCGAAGGGTTTTTGCCGAGAATCATCCCAGCGGTGATGTTGTAAAGATCGGGCCCTTCACCGCGGTCGAAGGCCTCGAAGGCTTTCAGCTTCCAGGTTTCGCCGGCGAGCCAGGCGTTGGCGCGCCCTTCGATGTTCGACAGATCCGCCACCACCAGCTTGCGCGAAGGCGGCGCGACGATGACCCCTCGCAACGCCGCGGACGCGAACAGCATCTGATCCTCGAACAGGAGGTCGTGCACGTCGTTCTTAAGGGCGTCGATGTAGAGATCAATGTCATCTTGTGGCGGGAGACCGCGTGAGGCCAGGTTCTGAATTTGCAAAGTTCTGCCGCTCCAACGGCGGGTCCTGGCCGCGCCAGCGAACTGGAGGCTGCCGCGGAACCGCCCATCGGGAGAGACGGCTGGCGCGAGAGCCTTGTACTTGGCCGTACTGGTCTTGTTGGCCGCCAGCGCGGCATGGATCAGCTCCCGCGCGTTGCTGGGCAACGCGTCGCCGCGTTCAGCGAGGACCTGCCGCAGCGTCGCCGCCTGGGTGTTGGAGAGGCCGAGACCGAACACATCGTTGAGATACAGGCGCAGCGCCTCGCGCATGGTCGGTCGCGGTACCAGACCGTTCGTCAGCTGGGCGCACCGTTCGGCGATCCGGTCCTTCTCGGTGGCGGCGGCTCGCGCGCCGGCCGCCACCAGATCCTTATCGATGGACGCGCCACGATCGTTGATGCGCTGATCCAGATGATAGAGGGCCAACTCCTCGCCGCGATAGTTCCAGTCCGGCAAACGGCGATCGATTTCGCGCATGGCGTCGATGTCGCGGACGGCGTAGGCGCAGAAGCGTTCCCATTCTTCCGGATGGGAGTGCCGGTCGTAGCGATCGGCCTTGTGGTTGCGCGGCGCCGGCTTGCAGAACCGATGGATGAGCCGCTTGCCGTCGGTGAGCTTCTGGGTGTCGTTCGGCAGGCCGAGGATGCGCCCGCAGGCGTCGAGCGCGCCAGGAAAGCCGAGCGTCATCGCCTTGACCATGGTGCACCGCCAACGCTCCGGCTCGCCGACATGGGCGGGCAGGCCGAGACGGGGCGCCAGCTGCGCGCGCAGCAGCGTGCGGTCAAAATTGGCATTGTGGGCGGTGATGGGTTGGTCCGGATCCCGAAGGGCGTCCACCAGGAGGGCAGGCGCTTTTGGCGTCGCCGTCAGATCCCAGAGCGCGGTGGGGCTGTCATCGATGGCGTAGGCGGCAAGAAGGATCTCGGCCGTGCGCGCGTACTCGTACGTGCCGACAGAGATGTCCTTCTCACCATTGAAAGCCTCGAAGTCCAGATAGAGCACGGCCGTCCCTCCCGGCGCGGCGGCGCCCAGGACGCCGCCGATGGTGTGGGTCAGGCCGCGAGGAAGCTGTCCTCGTCGTCGCCTTCGCCGAAGCCGGACACGGCGTCTTCAGCGGAGACGTAAGAGCCATCGAGAGGCTCGCCGTCGCGTGAGAACTGGATGGCCACGAGCTCGCAGTTGATCCGTTTGCCGTAGTTGTTGTCCTGCGCCCAGATCCGGACCTTGGCATTCACGTAGCAGCCCGCGTAGATGGCGCAGTCCTCGGCCGCCGTGACCATAGACCGGCCATCGGTCCCGATGACGAACGGTTTGCCGCGGCTGTTGGCCGAGAGCACCTGGTAGCCCTCATACTCGGGCCGGCCACGATCTTCGCCCGCTCGAAGGCACATCTTGTCGCCGGGCAGCGTGCGGCCCTTGAACTTCTCCTTGGCGAGCTCGTCCATGCGGGCTTTGACATCGGCGATTTGCTTGGCGTGGCGGTCGTTCTCCAGCATGAGGACAGCACCGCACTTGCCCTCTTCGCCGTTGATGACAGGGCGGGCGAACAGGTGAGGGAACGACACACGGACATCTTTGAGCATGATGAAATCGGGGTCAGCCATCGGCTTTCTCCAGTTCGGTTGACGGGTTTTGGGAGGCGAAGCCGGCCGCCGGATCGACTTTGATAGCCGGCCGTTTGTCGGACTCGGGCGCGAGGGTCGGAGCTCCGTCCGGGCGCACCACATGGCGGGAAAGAAGAGGATGGTCCTTCCCCAGCCGCTTCTCCGCTTGCGCGGGCGAGATGAGCTTTTTGGTGTACCGGTCGGCGGCCTTGATCTTCGCGCGGGCCAGTGCCTTGTCGACGACGGTCTCGTCGTCCCAATGCCGCTGGCTACGCCCACGCACCAGCTTCCACCCAGGGACGGTCTTGCCGGCGTTGAGGAGCGCGGTGCCCTTGGAGCGGATGGCCTTTAGCCAGAGCTCCACCAAAGGGACGCGATCCAACAGGGCGCCCACCTCATCGGGTGCCAGAGGCTCGACATCTTTGGGCTCGCCCGTGGAGCTGAAGCCGTCGGAAGCGGCGGCCATCGCATGGTCTGCCAGGGCCCGACATGTCCCCTTGGCAGGACAGAACCGACACTGCGTCTCGCCTGGAACGAGCGGCGCATCATCCTTGAGAGCAGCCTCGGCCGCGGGGGCTAGCGTCCCATTCGCCCAGTTCTGCAGCACCTCAACGGTGGTGTCCCATTCGCTGATGTGGTCCAGGCGCGGCTGCACAATGACGATGTGGACGCGCTCGAACGCCTCCAGCCAGCCGTACTCCTGGAAGGCGCCCAGGGCGTAGCACGCCCCCTGCGGGTTCTCCTCGGCGTTCACCTGGACGCCTTGGCCGTACTTGAGGTCGACCACGTGAAGGGTCTGTGTGTCAGCATCGAGGACAAGGGCGTCCACCGTGCCGAAGCCGTCCGGCACATGGTCGTCGAAGGCGACACGCTGCTCGACGAACCGCTGACCCGGAAGGCTGCGGACGAAGTCCAGGTAGATCTGGACAGCGTCCGCCATCTCCTCGTCGACCACGAAGTCATCGATGGAGGTGTCGATGAAACTCTTAGCGTCCACGCCATCGCGCAAGCAGCGTTCGGCCAGCGCGTGGGCGGCGGTGCCCTCGGCGGCGTACTCCGACTGTGGTGACTCAATACCTTCGCTCATGCGGATGGAGCCAGGACAGGCGAGCCAACGGTGCGCCCCGCTGGCCGACAGCTTGGCGTGGGCGGCCCCCATTAGGCGCCCCGGACGTCGGCGATGAGCGCTGCGTACTTGTCCTTGGCGACGTTGCCGACGATGAGCTGGGCGCCTTCGGGCACATAGCGCTTCAGGAGACCCAGGGTCGCTTCACGGCCGTGGGCCGTCTTGTGGTCGATCAGGGCCTGGCGCACGTCGTTCAGCGATGCCGAGGTCTCCTTGGGGTCGGCCTCCATTGGCGGATTTGGGGCGTCTTCTACGGGCTCCATCGAGGTCGCCTCGGCCGGTGGCTGCATTCCCGCCGTCATTTTTGCGACTGCGTCCTCGAACCTCTTTGCGAATACCGAGATGCCCTGGTTGAGTGATCGGATTTCTTTGTTGAGTTCAGCGATTTGTTGTTCAATCATCCTGTCCGTTCTCCCGTTCCAGCTCTTCGATTTCGTGTTCAAGCAAAGCGATCCGCTCGTCCTGTTCTTCCAAACGGGCACACAACTCTTCGATCACCGGATCTCCGCAGACGCGGTACGTCTTGATCAGGTCCTCGTTCGTCGTGCTCGATGGGATGTGATCGATCATCGGCGGTCGGCACCTCCTGCATGGCTTGGCGCCTCGTTGGAGGATGCAGCTTCCCCAAGCAGCATACCTGCGTCGGCGCGGGTGGATGGATCTTGGTGTTCGGAGGTCCAAGCGCGAACGCAGTCATAGGCAGACCAATGACGTTCGCCTTCTCGGGCCTGTCGGCGCTCACGATCGTTGCGCGGAACGAAACGTCCGCCGCGTACGCCGGCCTCGCGCCTGGCAGCGACGGCAAGCGTGTAGGAGGCAGGGCCGTCGGGCTCAGTCATCCGACGTTTCGTGCAATGGTGTCGACAACACCGCGGAGTGACTCATCTTCGGTGAGCAAGCGACGGATCTTCAGAACGGCGTGTCTAACCGTGGTGTGGTCCCGATTGCCGAAGCGCCGACCGATGCCAGTCAAAGAAAGTGCCGTCAGCTCAGCCATCAAGTACATGCTGGTTTGGCGCGCCAAAACAATCTCTTCTTTGCGCCGAGGCCCGATAAGAGATTTGGGCGACATCCTGAAGTGTTTGGCCGTCAACACGATGATGCGGCGCGGCAAAGGTGGCAGATTGCCAGCCTGTGGCCCGTCGCCTTCGGCGTCACGCCGTTGCTTCTCAACAGAAGCCGCGATTTGTCTGGCCACCATCGTTTTGCGGGCCTCGGCTTCCCGGTGGGCAAGGACAACGGTCTGTTCGCGAAATCCGCCTCTGCGCAGGAGGGCGCGCCTCTGGCCATCCGTTGGCCCAGTGTTGCTCTCAACATCGTGGACAGCGTGCCGGGCCCATTTCTGGTGTCGTGCTTTGCGAGCTTCGTGGGCCTCTCGTGCCAGGGTGCTCACATAGGTCATCGCACTACCTCCTACTCTTGGGTTTTCCTGGCTCGTCCCATAGCCACGGCGCCACCTTCTCAGCGAGGTGTCGGAGGCTGATCGCTGCCCTCATCAAGCGCCACGAGATCCACGTTCGGAGCGTGCGCCAGGAGCGCATCGAGGACGGCTGCGTCATGTCGGGCTTTCTGCTCGATCCGCTGGGCGTGGCGCTCCATGGCGGATGTCACGGCCAGGTACACATCGGCCGGGATGCGTTTTATCTTGCGCCATCTCAGGCGCTCGATGGTCTGAATGGGAAGTCCCGTCACACGGGCGGCACGCTGGTTCGCGTGCTTGGCAATGACCTCAGGGCCACCACCAAGAAGGCGCACACCGGCGGCCATCTCGTCTCTGATGGCGTCCACTTCAGCCACAAGATTTCTCGATTCCGGAAACGATTTTTCCCGCATGCGGAAATGCTCCCTCGCTATGTCTGATGGCGAGGGAGGCGACGGGCACACGAGACGCCACTGTGCAGGAAAGGAGAATGGAAAAGGCAGGGCGGTCGGTTAAAGACCGTCCCGCAGGTCCACAGGGCAAAGGCGATGGAGGTCCCAGTGGAGGGAGAACCTTGGACAAGGCGATCCGAACGGCATGACGCGCGCTAAGGGTGCTGGTAGCCGCCAGGCCCGGCGCCATCATGCTGCGGCCTCTTGGGAGGTCTGGGGTTCGTCGGACGCTGACTGGTTGAGGACCAGCTCGATTTTCTCGAGCGTCTTGAGCGTGATGCTTGCCCCCATCCGCAGACGGGAGACAAGCTTGCCGTCATTGACCGCAAGCTTACCGAAAGTGCTTACGGACATACCACGCCTGTGGCAGTGCGATTCGATGCGTTCTAAGAGGGCCAAGGTCGTGGACATAGCGACCCACATAGTGGGCTTTAGCCCTCTTTGTCAATGGGCTTTAACCCAAATGACATTTCCTGCCGTATGGGCATAATCCCACTCATGCCTCGCGCCGAGAAACAGCCACCGTTGGAGTCTGAATGGGAGCGTCGCCTCTACGCGCGGATGAAGCAGCAAGGCTTCAACATGAAGAGCCTGTCAAAAGCGTGCGACTTCGGAGAAACGTTTATTCGTGACACGTTGTTTCGAGGTCGGAAGCCGAGTATTGAACGCTTCGAGATTATTGCTGACCGACTTCAAACATCAGCTGCTTGGCTTCTTGGAGAAACGTCGGTTGTTGACAAAAATAGCAGAGGATTAACCGTCTCGTCGCAATTAATACCGCCAATACTCGGTAAGGTTGCTCACGATGTGTGGTATGGTCCACAGTTTCACCCTCAGGTTCAGGGGGGTGAAATGGCTTATGTTTTATCTGAGAACTTGGAGACAATCGACTACGAATACGGGCTCACTGTCGTGGATGACTCAATCGATGAGGTGGCAGGGCCCGGCGACATCCTTCTCTGCCGACCAGTCTCGATTGAGGATGCAGCGAAGCTCAACGGCCAAATTGTGATCGTCCAGCGGACCAAGCGGGCTGGAGATGTGTCTGAACTCACAGCGAGGCGCATGAGAGTTGATGGTCAGCGAGTAACGCTTTCCTTCGCATCTACCAATCCAAATCATCGAGCCACCATCAGTATCGATAAAGATGGAAACGCTGACGGCGAGCACTCCTTAGCCATTATTGCTCGTGTTGTCGGTTACATTCATCGTTTCCCGGAGATTGTCCTCTAGAGGCAATCTAGTTGTATAGCTCAGCCGTGCGCCCCAGAGGCTGATACCGTCATTTGGCGGCCTTCTTCGAGCGGCGAAGAGTGAGAAGAATCCGCTTACGCCAACAATTGAGTGCACTTCATAGGCAGGGGTCCACCAATGGGTATTGACAAGATGGGCAAAAGCCCATCTATAGGCCTCGACAGTTCTGAATGAGGTCCGGCCTTTGTTGTGTGAAAGATGCCGATCTTGTCGCCGATAACCGAGGTGATTGCATGAAAACCCCTCCCGGTTATGGGAAGTCCGCCGTTGCTGACTTTGGCTCGACTACGGCCGGATCATCGCCGACGTGTTGGTGGACGGGCAGGACGTTGGCCGCGCCCTGGTGCGCACGGGTGTGGTGAGGGAGTGGACGGGGAAGAGGGAGGCTTGGTGCGAATGACCGGAAAGTACGCCCGCGGCACCGAGGTGGCAGTCTCCAAGACCCGCGCCGAGCTGGAGGACACCATCACCCGCTTTGGTGCCAGGTCGTTTATCTCCGGCAACGACGGTCGTATGGCGATGATCGCCTTTGAGGCACGTGACCGCCGTGTAGTGTTCCAGCTGGAGATGCCGGACCCTGACGACAAGGCATTCCACACCACACCCACCGGCCGGCCGCGGAAGCAGGGACAGTCAGAACGGGCCTACGACGCGGAATGCCGGCGGCGGTGGCGCGCCCTGTTCATAGCCATCAAGGCGAAGCTCATCTCGGTGGAGGAGGGGGTGGAGACGTTCGAGCAGGCGTTCCTGGCCCACGTCGTGATGCCCGACGGCCAGACGCTTGGCCAGCACGTCGCTCCGCGCCTCGCCACGGCATACGAGACCGGCACGATGCTGCCCTTGCTGCCTGGGCCGAAGGAGGATTCAAATGGAGGATGACGACCCCCTGACGTTGGCCGAGGCGTCCAAACAGATCTTTCGCGGGAACCTGTCGGTCAGCGCCCTCCGTACCGCCATCAGTCGAGGCGAGCTTGTCGCGGAAAAATTGGGAGGTAAGCTCTTCGTGACCCCCGCAGAAATCCGTGCATGGAGAGCCAAGTGCCGACTCGAAAGAAGCCGCCCAGACTCTGGCTCCGACCTGCGCGACATGACGGTGCCGCGGTCTGGCTCATCAAAGAGGGAAGCCGCCGTATCAGCACAGGATGCTTTCAGGACGATCTTGAAGGCGCAGAAAACGCACTAGCACTCTACATCGCCACGAAGGCGGCAAGAGCCGCATCAGAGATGCGGGACCGTGACCCAAGCAACGTCCCAATCTCTGCGGTTCTCATGGCTTACAATGAGGTGAAGAAAGATCAGGTGAAGCGCCCGCGCCTGCTCAAGGCCCAAATGGATTCCTTGAACAGTTGGTGGGGCGGGCTGATGGTTGGGGACGTCTCACGCGCACTTTGCCAGAAGTTTGTCGCCGAGCGTGGCGGGCAGCGCGCAGCCGCCATCGAACTGGCCTATCTGAAGGCTGCGATCAACCATGCCGCAAAGGATCGCCGGATTCTCTATTCGGTCCCGGTTTGGATGCCTCCCAAGGGTCGGCCGAGGGAACGGTGGATCACCAGATCGGAGATGGCTCGCCTCCTGTGGCAAGCCTGGCGCTACCGAGAGATTCAGAAGGGTTCGCCCGGCCGCTATACCCGCCGCCACATTGCGTGGTTCATCCTCATGGGGCGCTACACCGGAAGTCGATCCGGCGTCATCCTGAACGCATCCTTCGAGCCCTTGCCTGGCCGTGGATGGGTCGACCTGGACGCTGGTGTCTATCATCGAGCCCCTGACGGAGCTCATGAGACCAACAAACGACGCCCGCCCATTCGGCTGCCAGCACCGCTGCTGGCCCACCTCAGAAGAAGGCGGATGCGCTCAGAGCTCGATGGCAAGCCGCAAGTACACGTCGTCGAGTGGAATGGGTCTGCCGTCGCCAGCGTAAAGAAGGGGTGGGCCGCCACTGTGAAGGCCGCGGGGCTTGGATCAGATGTCACGCCACACGTGCTCCGCCACACCTGCGCGACATGGATGATGATGGCCGGAGCGGACAAGTGGGAAGCGGCCGGCTTCCTCGGCATGACCATGCAAACGCTCGAAAGCGTCTACGGCCACATGAGCCCGAACCACCAAGCCTCGGCCCACCGAGCTCTGATGGCGAAGCCCGTCGCGATGGACCGTCCGACGCCACGACTGGTCCACTCAGACCGCTGAAGCGGTTCCGTAAGCGGTTCCGTAAGAAAGTCGGGGTGAGAAAAAGAGGCTCTAAGTCTTTGATTTCATTGGTGGGCGCACTAGGGCTCGAACCTAGGACCCGCTGATTAAGAGTCAGCTGCTCTGCCAACTGAGCTATGCGCCCTGAGGTGCGCCATGTAAACGCGATGGGCGGTCACGTCAATCGTTGCGTGCCACGCGCAGGTCTGTGCAGCAGACCAGGCAAGCCTCGCTCGTCAAACCACGTGCCCCTAAGCCGAGCGTGCCGTGCTGCGACCAACTGGCAGCCGGCCTTGGCGGGAATGACTGGGCGTCTATCTCAAATTGCTCTCAGGTTGGCATGGATTGTGATTATCGTCTGCGGCGTTCGCGATAATGGGGGCTGAAATGACGCGCATTGTGGCGGCCGCATTGGCGGCATTCGTCTGGTTGACCCAACCCGCTGCGGCGGATCCCAAGGCTGTTCAGTCAGTCATCACCCAGCAACTCAGCGCTTTTCGCGCAGGCGATGCCGACGCCGCCTACGCCCTCGCAGCACCTTCCATCAAGCGCATGTTCAAGACGCCTGAGCGTTTCATCACAATGGTGCGCAAAGGGTATGCGCCCGTCTACTACAACCGGTCGCCGGTTTTCCTGCGCTCTCGGGCCATCGATTCTACTTCCTACGCTCAGGAGGTGGGCCTGGTGGACCGCAAAGGACAATCCTGGACCGCCCTTTACACGCTGGCACAACAGCCTGACGGGTCATGGCGGATCACAGGCTGCTATCTGCGCAAGACGGACGAAACGGCCGCTTAGTCGGCTGCGTCTCAAACACCGGGCAGCGGTGCGCGCCCGCACAAATCTGCCAACGCCATGTGGCGCGGGGTCAATCATCTTGTGGCTGACATAAGGCATCATCCGAGCTAGACCGGGGTCATGCGCCGGATCGTGTCGCTTGGGCTGATTGTGGCCTTCCTTGTCTACGTGGGCTGGATGCTTGCCCCTTATATGCGCGCCACCTTGGTGCGCGATGCTGCCGTCACCACCTGGTCGAGGCACGTCGTCGCCCCCATAGCAGGTTGCCTGATCGAACCGCTCCCTGACCCCGGCGCTGTGATCGGACAAGACGGTCGCGTTACCCTCATCCGCAACGAACTTCTGACGCAGGAGGCGCGGCAGACCGAAGCAATCCGCGACCGTGCCGTCGAAGCCCAAAGCCGCTTCGACGAGGCCCAGCACTATCTGTCTGATCTTCTTGCCATGGAGGCCCGCCGCCAAGAGGGATATGCCGCCAGTGCCGAGGCATTCCGAGCCCAGTTGGCTGACGCGCAAGCCAACCTCACAGCGCAGATTGGCGTGCAGGATGAGGCCATTGCTGTGCTCACAAGGGTGGTGGAACGCCAGCGCACCCTGTTGGGCCGCGGATCGGGCACAGCAGCGGCGTTGGACGAGGCACAGCTTCGCCTCGCTGAACTCAACATCCGTCAGGCGGATTTGCGCAGCGAACTCGCCTCCGTCGAGCTGCGTAAGCAGCTGGCCGATGCGGGCACCTTCCTCACCGAGACCGGGGAGACACCGGCATGGGTCTACTACGCCACGTTGGAGATGGAGCTTGAGGCCGAACGTGCGCGTCATCGGCGCGATGCCGCCAAGACTGCCCTGGAGGAAGCCCAGTCCGACCTTGCCGACGCGCAGGAAGCCTTCAAGCGTCTGAGTGAGAGCGTGGTCACCGCCCCGCCGGGCAGTCTGGTCTTTGCCCTGGCCGCCGCGCCAGGGTCGACGGTCGCTCAAGGGGAGCGTCTTCTGGAATGGGTGGACTGCACCGTCTTGATGGTCGACGTTCCCGTGTCTGACGCCGAGGTGCCGCTGATCACCCACGGCATGGAGGCTACGGTCATTTTGGAAGGGGAGGCGGTGGAGCGCAAAGCAACGGCGTTGTTGACCAGAGGTTCTGCAGCGCCCCTCGGTCGAGGGGATCTTATTGCCACTGCCAAAGGGCGAACTGACGGGGTGGCGCAGGTGCTTTTAAGCCTGCCATCGCTTGAGGCCGACACTGCGAACTGCCCCGTGGGCCGCGCGGCTTATGTGGACTTTCCAGGTGTCGGTGCCATCGATATCATCAGGGCGCGACTGCGGCTGTGACCGCGCTGGTGTGGCCCTTGCCTGCGTCGGGCGGGTTGACGGCAAATGAGATGCGCACGTCCGCGTCGTCCTCCGCCAACTGGGCTTGCAGCGTTCCGACCGCTTCGACAAAGCGGCCATGGACGTTGAGCGCCTGGTGGGAGAGCAAAATCTCCGCATAGGTGGCGCTGGCGACGCGCCGCGTCTTGATGGCCGCAACGTCCCCATCGGCGAACGCATTGCCAACGGCAGCCTTCACCAAGGCTTCGGCAGTCCTGTGGGCGGGGGCATCCAAGAGGTCTGGAAGGGCGCGGGCGACCATCGCAAATCCGTTCAGACACATGATGACCACAACGAACGTCGCGCCCGCTGTATCCATAAGCAGCGCCACCTCAGCATCTTGGGCCAGCGCCGCAACGGTGAGTGTGACCTGAAGGGTGAGGGAGGACACCATCATGGTCGTGCGGGCGGCCAGCTGGGCCTTATAGACGGCCGATCCACCGCGCCTTTGGGCCATCATCGCAAACCAGGCCATGGTATTGATGAGCGTGTTCACGGCATTCAACACGGCCGCAATGGCAAGACCTCTGGGAGAGGCCGGAGGGCCCTCACTGGTCAGCGCTTCCAAAACGCTCTGGCCGATCAACCCGGCAGACACCAACAGGCCGATCCCCACAAGGGTGGTGACGAACTGCTCAAGCTTGCCCACGCCAAACTGGTAGTGGGCGAGCCGCCCCCGCACGATCGCCCACATCACCCAAAAGGAATAGGCCGATGCGCCGAGCATGAAGACCCCGCGCACCGCCTCGCTCACAAGGGTGAGGGAGCCGGTGGCGATCCCCCCGGCTGAAAGCATCAAGATTATCCCCACATCGGCGATGATAGGTAATAGAATGGCTTGCTCGCGCGCACGGTCCTCTCGGCTGACCATCAGGTGAGCCGGCCAAGGGGCGGAGATTTGGCAGCGCTGTGTGCGCTCACGCAGGGGCTCCTGTGGCCCGAAACCGCCCCATTCTCGCGCGGCAAGGCGTCAGGCTCAACCCATGTGCCGGGCATGGAGATAGGCCCGCCCTGTTCACTCAAACGGCGTCCACCGCTCGCTGGCAGCGCGGCACGTCAGTCTTGGGAATCGGCGTGAACGTCGTGGCGCTGGAACCCCGTTTCCGGATCGCACGAAAGGAACCAGTCGGGGTTGCGCAGGGTGCGGCGCATCACGTTGTAGCCGGCCTTCCAGTGGTCCAGCATGGTGTTGTAGGAAAACTCATAGTCTTTATAGGCCGCATCATAGGTCTTGCGGCGATAGATGAGGTGGACAAGGTTGAGGTCCGGTACTTTGGATTCAGCCGCGATCTCCTGTACATCCTCACGGCCGGCAAACTCTGCTGGTAGCATGGAGACGAGCCGCCCCACCATCCGCCGATACTTCAAAAAGTCTGACAGGACTGTTGAGTTGAGTCGCGTGCGGCTCGAAAAGCGGATGTCCTTCTCGCGCTCGTCCACCTCCTGGATGGTCCGGGGGAGGGGGCCTGAGGCGGAGAACAAGTCCACCTGGAACATCAAGGTGTCCACATCGGGCATGTTGTTGAAGACGTGCTGCAATGGTGTGTTTGAGACGAGGCCGCCGTCCCAGTATAGCTCCCCTTCCACTTCCACAGGCGGGAAACCAGGCGGTAGCGCGCCCGACGCCATGATGTGATCGGGCCCGATGAAGCGGTCTTCAGTGTCAAAGTAGATGAAGTTCCCGCTCAACACATTCACCGCGCCGACGGACAGGCGCACGGAGCCGTTGTTCAAAAGGTCGAAGTCTACGAATTCTTCCAGCGTGTGCCGCAACTCACGGGTCTCGTAGTAGCTGAGCGCCTCCCGCGAGCCCGACATCTGAAACTGAGGTGGCGGCACACGCGGGGTGAAGAAGCCAGGCGCACCCATGGTCAACGCCGCCCAGGAGGACATCTGGTTGAACGCTGAGCGCATGTCATCGCCGGGCGGAATAAACGGCCACTGCACGTTGCCTGTGATGCGCGTCCAAAACCCGCGCAGTTTTTCCAGCCGCTCCCCCGGCGGGTTGCCAGCAATGATGGCGGAGTTGATGGCGCCGATGGAGATGCCCGCCACCCAGTTGATGTCAATGGCCGCCTCTTCAAGCATCTCAAGGACGCCTGCCTGATAGGCGCCGAGCGCCCCGCCACCTTGTAGAAGAAGCACCACGTCCTTGTAGTTGGCGCGGATCCGCTCTTGGGAGAGGGCAAGGGCATCTTCACCCTTCAGACGATCGTCCCGGTCTTTGGCGAACGGGTCTTTGGAATGCTTGTCGAGCATTGTCACGGTCTCCTCGTGGCGCACCCGCGAGCCGGGGAGGGGCCGTTGCCATCTCGGTCCCAAATGGTTGGGTAACCGAGCCGGTGAGGTTTGACCAGCGCAAGGGTTGACCTGCGGTGTTGTGGAGTGAGCTTGGCGCCGACTATGCCGAGGCCAGCCCTTTGCCAGCCGCTGGCCTCAGGAAGCCTTGCGCGCCTTCTCTTCTGGTGGGTCTGCTTCCTCAACCGCTGTCCATTCAAGGTCGCCCGCATAGCGCCAGGCCACCTGGCCGGTGTCGTTGAGAGCAAACAGGTGAAGCCAGCGATTGTCGAACAGCGCGCGCACGCCAGGATGCTTGTCCAGAATATCGCTCATCGCCTCGCGCGGCGCTTCGATCATCACAGCAAGGCGCAGCGGCTCGTGGACCAGTGTGTCCCCATCGTTCACCGACTGGAGAGGGAGGCCGGCCCGCATGAGCCCGCCATTGCCCTCCACCACGCCCACACCGCCAGTGACGTTGTGCACCAACTTGTTGCCGCTGCCGAAGGTTTCGGGCGCCACAGTCGATCCGTAGTATTGAAGGCTGATCCAGCTCGCCACCACCACAGGCGCGGTCATGATCAGCTCAAGGATGCCAAAACCCTCATCCTCCCGCCACGCGTAGTCATGCAGGAAGGCACGGCCGGCAAGGTCCCGCCCCATGGTGCGGGAGCGCGGCGCGGCGATGAAGGCTTGGCAGCCCGCGAGCGCCCACTCAGGCCGCGTCTCCGCCCAGTCCCTGCTGCGCCGTGGAAGATCGCCGCCATCGTCCGCCCGGGGAAGCCGCAAGGCCCGCTCCGTACGGCTCAGCTTGCCTGCGGCGGCAAACCAATCGCGCGCATGGGCAACGTCGGCCGCATGGGCACCGGACGGCTTGTCAGCCACATAAAGGTGGATGCGGTCGGTGGTGGTGTCATGCAGCGCGGCTACGAACAAGGTGTCCTCAGGCACGGACAGGCCCTTCTCCACCAGGCCCTTGCGCACGTCGGCGTCGTTGAGGAGGCCTGCCAGAAGGCGTGCATTCACCTCGCCCGAAAAGCCCCCGCAGGCCCCGCAATGAAGTGCACTTTCGTGCGGATTGTTGACGACGTTGGCACCGTGCCCGGCAATCACCACAAGCCGCGCAAATCCTTCCGTGAGGGACATGGCGCGCAGCACCGTGTTGGCCGCATCGATCCTTTGCTCAAGGGTCAGCGGGGTGTCGAACGTTGGCGCAGGGTCGTCGGGGTAGCTTTTGCCTTTCAGGTTCAGTCCGTCGCGCACCAGGCGGGTCAGGTAGACCGGTCCCATCGCCTCGACGAACGCGAAAGAGGACACAGCGGCAAGCTTAAACCGCCCCCACGCCCGTTTCGCCCGCGCCAGGTAACGGGCCGATTGATCTTCCTCAGCGTCCCGATCCGTGCCCGAATGGGTGTGAACATCGGGGTTGAGGAGCACAGGAAGGCGCTTTTCCACCACATCGGAGGCAAACCGCCTGTGCGCCGTTGCAACGCCGAAGAAGCCTGCAAACCCAAGCGTTTGGATGGACGGATCCACGGTCTCCAACGACCGCCTGAACACTTCAGAGCGCACATCGATGCAAAACGCTGCTTGGAGCGCCGGCCTGTCGTCGTTGGCGGGCTTTGGCGTGCCATCTCCACGCAGGAGCGCCATCAGCGTGCGCTGGGCCGCCCGCTCGTTGGCCTCCTGGAGAATGGCATCGATGATGTGATTGTCGTCCGCTGAAACCGGTTTGCCGTGGGCCTCAACGCTCTTTGCCCAGTGATCGGCAATGGCCTCCTCAGCATGGCCGTAAATGGCGTCCTCCCACACCAGGCGGATCGCCAGAAGCTCGATGGCCGTGTGGTCGGTCTTGCCCACAAGCTCCGCCTCCCAACCGCGATAGCGGGCAAGCTGCGCCCATCCGCCAAGCGAGGTGAGGAGTGCGTGAAAATAGCTTTCCATCGCCTCCTGGCCGAGGCCGAGCCGGTGGGCGATCTGCGCAATGGCCTCATGGGCGTTCTGGGGCGTTGCGGCCACGTGGCGCGCAAACCCTTCAAGGCCCAGAATCTCCGGCGTCAGATCGTGGATCGCCGCTTCCCGCCACGTGGCGTAGACGCCGCCGCTGGTGGGCGCTGCCCACAACGCCTGGCCCTCGTCGAAAAAGCCCGCCGCCCAGATGCCGATCCTCTCGGCGATCACCGCAGGCCAGTCCGTGCCCGTAGCGGCCGCAGCAAGGTCGGCAACATCGGGCACCTTGACGGGCGCGACGGTCTCCTCAGTGGCAGCTTTCTTGAGCGCTACGAGGGAGTCGGGCCGGCTTGCCTCAGGGGCCTGCGCAAGGGCAGCCACAAGGTCGTCGTCGGTGATGGTGTCGCGGGCGATTTTGTCGGCAAACCACTCCCGCTTCATGGTCACGCGGATGCCGCCGACCCGTTCAAGCCGCGCTGCCGTTTCGGCGAGCGAGTCCGCCGCCTGTCCCAAGAACGGGTTCACCGCCACGCTGGTGGACAGGGGAAAGAGCGGGGGGATGGCCTTCACGGCGGCTTCGGCAGCGTCCACAGCGGCGCTGTTGGGCAGTTTGGTGAGTTCGGTCATGGTCAGCGATCCAGGTGCGCTTTAGTGGGGCCAAGGGGCGGATGGGAGAGGGGACTTCGCCTCATCGCTCTGCCGCCGCCGCGTTGGTCTTGTTCGACCAGCTGCCCAGGAGCCTGTCCGTCACAGCGTTCGCGTAAAGCCCGTTGGCAAGGTGGACCCGCAACCCGGCCATGGCAGGGTGGTAGGCCCACAGAGGGAACATTGCCTGGGCCACAGCCACCGCACAGAAGGTGACGAGCGCCAGCACCATCAACGCCCACTCCAACGGCCCCGGCGAGGGGGTGGCCGGGAGAGTGCCAACCGTCAGCCACTCCGCGCCGGTCTGCAGCGCGAAGTAGGCAACCGCCGCAGCCGCCGAGTAGATGGAGGTGCGCAAGGTCAGCGCTCTCGGCGCAGCATCGGCCAATCCCTGCGCCACCAGGTACGCCACACCGAAGATCAAAATGGCCCCGAGGGCGATGGACTGGGGCGACTTGGTCTCAACGCCGAACGAAAAGGCCACCACCAAATATATCGCGATCGCCACCAAGAACGCGCGCCCCACAGCAGCAGCATTGGGCACCGCAATGGGCCCAGGCCGTTTGATCTTGGCAACATTTTCCACCGCCATCCCTGAGGACAGGAACGCGTGCGCCTTGTAGAGCGAGTGGGCGACAATGTGCAGGAGCGCCAGGGGAAACAGCGCCAGACCGCACTGCAAGATCATGAAACCCATTTGCGCCACGGTGGACCATGCAAGGGACGTCTTCACCGCAGGCTGGGTCAGCATCACAAGCCCGCCGAAAAGCGCCGTAAACCCGCCCACCATCACCAGGAGGGCAAGGACGCCTGGCGCCAGCAGCATCACATCCGCGAAGCGGATGATCAGGAAGCCGCCAGCGTTGATCACCCCCGCATGAAGGAGGGCTGAGACGGGCGTCGGTGTTTCCATCACCTCCGTCAGCCAGCCGTGGGTGGGAAACTGCGCGGACTTCAACAGCGCTGCAATGGCAATGAGGCCCGCAGCAAGGACAACACCCCAGGAGGCTGGCTGCACTTCGGCCGCTGCCAAGATGGCGCCGATATCGCCTGTCCCATAGTTCCAGGCCAGGAGGATCGCCGCGAGGATCAGCGCCGCATCGCCCGCCCGCGCGCTGACGAATTTCTTGCGCGCGGCGGGGATGGCCCGAGGCCTGTCCTTGTAGAACAGGAGAAGCTTGTGGAGAAAAAGGCTCATGGCGACCCAGCCCACCACGAGCTGGAACAGACTGCCCGCCTGGACGAAGACGAGAACGGCGGCGAGGGTCAGGCACATCCAGCCGGTGAAGTCGCCTTGCCTGTCTTCTCCATCAAGGTACGTGGCGGAGTAGCGAACCACCACCCACCCCACGACCGCGACGAGGATGAGGAGCACAACACTCACCATGTCGACCCGCGAGGCGAACGCAATGTAGCCAATGCCGATGGCGGGGGAGGTTTCCGCGCCGCCGGTGTAGAGCGCGACGGCAGCCGCAAGGGTCGACAAAATCGTGGAAAGGGTGGCGATCTCGGCCACGGCGAGCGTTATCTTGGGGCGGCGGCCGGGGCCCGAAAACGCCACAATGGCGGCAATGGCGAGGATGATCGGTCCGATCATCGGTAGAAATGACGTCAAGGCGAACCCTCCGGCAGTGCAATCGGCTCAGGCCGCGGCATTTAGCGCCCAAGCGTGCCCAAGGAAAATACATTGATTGCTTCGTTTCGTTCTATAAAAACGAACGATGGATGATCTCAACTACCGACACCTGCGCTATTTCTGGGCCGTTGCCCATGAGGGGAACCTCACGCGCACCGCCGAACGGTTGAACGTTTCCCAGTCCGCCCTGTCGGTGCAGATCAAGCGGTTGGAGGAGCGGCTCGGCCACGCCCTTTTCGAGAGGCACGGCCGGCAACTGCGCCTGACGGAGGCCGGCCGCGTGGCGCTGGACCACGCCGATGCCATCTTCGCGGCAGGGCGCGAGCTTGTGGGAACGCTTCGCCAGGCAGGTCCCCAACGCAACACGGTGCGGGTCGGCGCGCTCGCCACTCTGTCGCGCAACTTTCAGATCAGTTTTTTGCGGCCGATCCTCGAAGCTGATCTGGAAATCGTCCTGCGCTCAGGCACCACCGCCCAGTTGTTGGAAGACCTTGATGCGCTTCGCCTCGACATTGTCCTCCTCAACCAGCCGCCGGTCTCCACTGCCGGAGAGGCCTTCGTCTCCCACCGCCTCGATGATCAACAGGTGAGCCTTGTGGGCACTCCCGCCTTGGCCGGTGAAGGGACCCCGGTGGTGGATCTTTTGGCGACGCGCCCCGTTATCCTGCCCTCATCCGAAAGCGGTGTGCGGGTGGGGTTCGATGCCATGGCCGCACGAAGCGGCATTGCCCCGCGCATTGCTGCTGAAGTGGACGACATGGCCATGGTGCGCCTCCTTGCCCGCGAAGGTGTAGGCCTTGCCGTCATTCCCCCCATCGTCGTCCAGGATGAGCTTGCAAGCGGCCTGTTGATCGAGGCTCACCGCCTGCAGGGGATCAGCGAGACGTTTTACGCCGTCACCCGCGCCAGGCGCTTTCCTCACCCCGCCCTCGGCCGCCTTCTTGCGGCATAGGTGTGAGGGCGCTCAGATCTGGCGTGGCACGGTGGCAATGGCGCTGATCATAATGAGCTGATGGGGGTGAGGCAGGGCTTTTGCCGCAATGGTGGTGACCTTTGGCGCAGCGCCTCTGAACACCTCGTCGAAGGCGTCCGTCACCTCGTGCCGCGCGTCTGGCCGGGTGATGTAGGCCTCCATCTGCACCACAGCGTCGAGCCCCGACTGAACGGAGGTCAGGATATCGCCGATATTGCGCAAGGTGGCAGCGGTTTGAGCGCGCATATCAAGGTCCACAACACCATCCTTGCCCACCTTGGCGCCCACGAAGGTATCGTCTGGCCTGCGCGAACTGGTGCCTGAGACAAACGCCAACGTGCCGGCCCGCTTCACATGGGGGAAACTGCCGCGCGGCCGGGCCTTGTGCACCAACACTTTGGTTTCCACACGAAGGTCGTCGGAAATGGTGCGGGCGGCACTTTGGAGGGCTGCACGAAAGGCATCGCGCGTTGCCCCTTCAAGCCGCGAGGATGGTCCGCTGACCGTGAGGGCGCCCACCGCCTCGCCCCGCGCGCCTTTGACGAGAGCGGCAAGACAATCAAGCCCCTCCTCGCTCTCGGCATGGTCCTCGGCAAGCTCCGCCTTTGCGATGGCGCGAAGGTCTGCGCGAAGGTCGTTGATGTCGGTGAGGGTGTTCGCCGTCAGCCGCCTCAACGGCAAGACCGCAAGCGCCTCTTCCCGCTTCAACGCAGGAAGACTTGCAAGCAGCAATTTGCCTGTGGCGGAGGCATGGAGCGGGCGATCCGTGTCGCTTCCCATGCGAAGGGCGAGGGGGCGCTTGGCTTCACGCCACACCAACGGCCGTGGCCTCTGACCAAGGAAGACGGAGAAATAGACGGTCTCGCCAATGTTGTTGGAAAGGGTATCCACGGCCGCCTGTGCGCGCTCTGCCAAAAGATCCCTTTGTACGGCGCCACTTGCGATATCGGGGATCAGCATCCCGAGGTGATAGCGGTTGCCCTGCCGACGGGTGACGGCGCCAATCTCCTCCAACGTCAGCAGGAAGCGGTGCGTCGTGGGGAGCGATTGGCCCGTCTGCGCGGCGATCTCCTGGGGCGACAGCGGCCGTGGCTGGCGTGCCAGCAGCTTCAAGATATCGAACGCCTTCAGGACCGAGTTGTTCTTGGGCGTTGCCATGGCGCCGCCCTAGCAGGGTTTGCCGGAAGAAGGGGCGGCCGTCGCCGTTTGCCGCCTCATGAGGGCTTCGGCGGCGTCGCCTCTTCGGAACTCTCTTCCGCGGGCGGCGTCCCTTTGCCGACGGACTTGGCTAGGTATTGGGCGACCCCTTCAGCATCGGGTCCGCTGAGGCCAATCTCCGACAGGAGCGTGTCAACCACAGGGGCCTGGACGCGGTAGCGAAGGGCACTGTTGACCACCTGGTCGGAAAGGTTGGGGGAGGGGCCCGTGCCAGCGCCGTCGCCCTCGCCAGTGCCGCCACCGCCAGACGCACCCATTAGGCCGTTCACCTCCACAATGCGGATGTCGTCGATCTGCTCCATGGGCTTGGCGCTCTCCCTGATGATCTCCTTCAAGTGGTCGATCACCGACAAGCGCACCTTCAGATCCATCAACTCGGCGGACATGGTGTTTTCTGCCGCCGTCAGCGCCTTGACGGCATTGGCATCCACATCGCGGTGGAGGGCTTCGGTCTCGATGCGTGCGCGCTCGGCAACGGCTTCGGCCTCGGCAAGCGCCTTGATGCGCGCTGCCTTCGCCGTGGTGTCCACCTCTGCGGCGGAGGCAAGGTTTTCCGCCTCGCGAAAGCGCGCCTCAGCGGCGACCAGCATGGCCACCGTGTCGCTCTCCGCAGCACTGCTTGCCTTGATGAGGGCGACCACCTTGGCCCGCTCCTCCGCCTCACGGGCACGCAAGAGCGCAAGGTCTTCCTCAGCCGCCACAAGCGCCTTGCGTGCCCCTTCCACCTCAGACAGCGCGGCAATCTGGGCCTGCGCGCTCTCGGCAAGGGCAATGTCCTTCTCGTGCTCGCGCGCCGTCAACGCCTGCTGTTGGTGGATGGAGAGGGTGTCGATGGCAAGCCGCGCATCCATCTCCGCCTTGGAGACGGCCTCGGTGCGCTCAGAGCGGAAGACTTCAACGTCCCGCTCAGCCGCCACTTTCTCAAGTTCCAGCGCCTTGTCGGTGGCAACGCGAACCTTGTCCACTTCGTGGTTGGTCTTCAGCGTCGCCTCGTCAGCCTCGCGCTTGTGGCGCGCCTCTTCCTGAGCCACCTCGGAGAGCTTGGCAGCCTGATCCAGCGCGACGGCTTTCTCTCTCTCGATCCTGTTGAGGCGTATGGCGGTGTCTACATCCAGGGCAGCGTTTTCCACCGTGCGGCGGGTCGCCTGCTTTTCCGCCTCGATGACGGATTCAGCGGAAAGCCGCTCCTTCTCACCCTCCTCATCAGCCTTGATGCCAGCGATCCTGATTTGAAGGTCGGCGGCAACGCGCGCCTCTTCCGCCTCGCGCCTGTGCTCGGCTTCGATGGCAGCCACTTCGGCGTCCTTGGCGGCCTTCTCGGCGGCCACCTCTTTGTCTTTGCCGAGCTGGCGGATCCTGAGGGCGGCGTCGGTCTGGATCACGACGTCCTCCACTGCCTGGCGGGTGCGCGCTTTCTCCTGTCCGACGGCAGCTTCGGTCGTCAGGCGCTCCATCTCGCGCCGCTCTTCGGCCTTGAGGTTGGCAATGCGAACCTCAAGCTCGGCGGCAATGCGCGCGGCTTCGGCAACACGGGAGGCCTGGGCTGTGCTTTCGGCAACGTCGGCCTCCTTGCCCGCCTCTCCCAGCGCAATGGTCTTCTCCCGCTCGATCCGCCGCAATTCCAGCGCCTGATCGGTCTCGATCTTGATGGCCTCAATGTCCTGGCGGGTGCGCGCGTTCTCCTGCTCCACCATCTTTTGGGCGGTCAGACGCTCCACCTCGCGCTCCTGATTGGCCCTTACGGTGGCAAGGTCGATGGACAGTTCCGCCGCCACCCGTGCCTCCTCGGCCTCCCGCCTGCGGCCAGCCTCCTCGGTGGAGATGGCGGCGGACTGGGTGGCCCTGCGCACAGCAATCTCTTCTTGTTGGGACAGGCGCGCGTACTCTTCCTCTTTCTCAAGCTCCAGCTTGCGCGTTTCGGTCTCGATGCGCTTTTTCTGGATGTTGACGGCGCTGTCCTGCTCGATGGCGTTGCGCTTCAGCCGCCGCTCTTCGGTGTCGGCAGTGAGGCGCGTCAGGCCCTCAGCATCGAAGGTGTTGTTGGGGTCGAAGTACTCGCGGTTGGTCTGGTCCAGCTGGGTGAGGGAGGCCGATTCCAACTCAAGCCCGGTCTGCTCGATGGCCTGGGCCACATGCTCGCGCACACGGCGCACATATTCGGCGCGCTGCTCGTGCAGTTCCTCAAGGGTCATCTCAGCGGCAACGGTGCGCAGGGCATCCACGAAGCGCCCTTCCAGCAAGTCGCGCATGGCTTCGGGCCGCGCGGTCTTGCTCCCCAGCGACTGTGCGGCAAGTGAGATGGCGCTTTGGTTGCCACCGACGCGCACGTAAAACTCCGCCGTCACGTCCACCCGCATTCGGTCTCGGGTGATGAGTGAAGCGCCCTCCCGGCGGCTCACTTCCAGGCGGTTGGTGCCCATGGAGACCCGCGTCAGATCGTGCAGCACGGGGATGACGAAGGCGCCGCCGTTTTGCACAACGCGCTGGCCGCCGAAGCCCGTTCGTACGAACGCCACCTCCTTCGTCGCGCGTTGATAGAGCCACCAAAAGATCACCCAAAGGATCACGATGATGACAATCACCGCGATCGCGGTGACGATGAGGCTGGCTAGAATGCCCATCGCGTGCGCTCCCTTGCCCGTTGGCCCGGCCACGGCGCAATCGAAGACCAGGACGGCGCCGTTGAAAAGCGGGCCGGGCAGAATGATGGCACGCCATTGCGCGCTTCTCAATATGCGGTTTACAGTCTTATATAATGAGGTATCGTATCCTCAACGGGCGTGATCGGACGTCGAGGATGGCACAGGGAGGTGGCGCGCCGTGCAACCGAAGCTGGACAGCCTGCCGGCGCCAAAATTCCGCTATTCGCCCGCCCGCGCTTTCGGCGCTTATATTCAGACCGCCGGTATGGTGGGGCTCGACCCGTCCACAGGCACTCTCGCGGGCGGTGGCGCGGGGGAGGAGTTCGGCCAGATCCTGCGCAATCTTGACCGCTTCCTTGCCGACAATGCCCTGACCCGCGCCGACGTGGTTGCCGCCACCGTCTACGTGACGGACTTTGCCGCCTTCGGTGCCATCAACCATGTCTGGGACGCCCACTTTACCGATGACGAGGCTTTGCCTGCGCGCACATCGGTGGGCGTGTCGGCCCTTCCCATCGGCGCTGCGGTGGAGGCAGATTTCCTCATCGCGCGACACGAGACACAACGACGAGGTGAGGACGATGCGTAGCGACAAGGCGAGTGCTGCGAAGGCGGCTGGCGTGGTGCGCGCCGGGCCGCGACCGCGGGGCGCCTATCCTCACTTCCGCCGCGCCGGTCCTTTGGTGTTTGTCTCAGGCACCAGCGCGCGCCAGGCCGACAACACCATCAAAGGCGCCTCCAGCGACGAGCTTGGCACCGCCACACTCGACATTCGCGCCCAGACGGCCGCCTGCATTGAAAACATGCGCACCATCTTGGAAGAGGCAGGCGGTGGCCTGGAAAACCTTGTAGAGGTTTCCGTCTTCCTCGTCAGCATGAACGACTTTGGCGGCTACAACGAAGTCTATGCCAAGTATTTCTCCGAAGACGGCCCGGCCCGCACCACGGTCGCCGTCCACCAGCTTCCCCACCCCCATCTTTTGATCGAAATCCGTGGCACCGCGTACATCGTGGAACAGCACGCTTTGAGTGGAGATTGACATGGCCAAGGGTGAAATTGTTGCCGGCTTCATCGCGCCCCATCCCCCTCATCTTGTCTACGGCGAGAACCCGCCCCAGAACGAGCCCCGCTCCAAAGGCGGGTGGGAGCAACTGCGCTGGGGTTATGAGAAAGTCCGCGCCAGCATCGAGGAACTGAAGCCAGATGTCCTGCTTGTGCACTCGCCCCATTGGGTGACGCAGCTTGGTCATCACTTCCTCGGCGTGCCGCACCTGACGGGCAAATCCGTGGACCCGATCTTCCCCAACCTCTTCCGCTACAGTTACGACTTGAAGGTGGACACCGAGCTTGCCGAAGTCGCCTGCAAGTACGCAAAAGAGCAGGGGCTGGTCTCCAAGCTGATGACCAACCCGAAGTTTCGGGTGGACTACGGCACCATCACCTCCCTCCACCTGGCGCGCCCCCAGTGGGACATTCCCATCGTCGGCTTGTCGGCCAACAATTCACCCTACTACCTCACCACCGAGGAAGGGTTTGAGGAGATGGACCTCCTCGGCAAGGCAACGCGCCGCGCCATCGAAGAAACCGGCCGGCGAGCGGTGCTGTTGTGCTCGGCCACCATGAGCCACCGGCATTTCCAAGAAGAGCCCGAAGTGCCGGAGGACATGAGCTGCGAGCACCCGTACTCCATGGAAATGTACCAGTGGGACATGCGCCTCATTGACCTGATGCGCGCGGGAAAGCTTAGCGAAGTGCACCGCCTGTTGCCCGAGTTCGTGGAGATCGCCTTTGCCGAGTTCAAGGCAGGCTCCTTCACCTGGATGTTCTCGGCCATGGACTATCCCGAACTTCCGGGCGAACTCCTGGCCTTCGGCAATGTCATCGGCACCGGCAATGCCATCTTCAAGTGGGATCTGACCAAGCACGGCCTTGCCACCCCCGCCGACCGCTGGAACGGCAACGGCGCGTCCGCTGGCGCCGAGCGGTGGAGCGCGCCATCATCGTCCGGCGTTGGCGAGGAACCGTTCTACCGCGGCGACGGTCCTGCCGTCGGAGCCCGGCCCCTCTGAGAGGGCGTTCGGTATGACGGTCGTCTCCGCCTTCCTCGTGCCTGGCAATCCTCTGCCTTACCTGAAGCCGGAGAACCCGCCCTGGAGCGGCATTGCCACGGCCTACCGCGCAGCCGGAAGGGCGCTTGCAGCCTCACGGCCCGACACCATCCTCGTCTACTCCACCCAGTGGATGGCGGTCTTGGACGAGCTTTGGCAGATGCGCCGCAGCTTCGACGATGTCCACGTGGACGAGAACTGGTACGAATTCGGCGACTTGCCCTACCAGCTCACCTGCGATGTGGAGCTTGCCGCCGCGTGTATCGAAGGCTCCAAGAGGATCGGCATCTCCTCCAAAGGTGTCGACTATGACAAGTTCCCCATCGACACCGGCACCATCGTCGCCAACGGTTTTTTGAACCCCGGCTCGCGCATTCCGCTGACCATCGGCGCGAACAACTTGTACCACTCCTTCGACGACACGGTGCGGCTTGGCGAGATGGCGGCGGAGTGCGCGGCAAAGCTTGGCCGGCGCATTGCCGTTGTGGGCGTTGGCGGTCTGTCAGGCTCCATCTTTCGGCACGAGATCGACATTCGCACCGACGGCATCGCCACGGCCTCCGATGATGAGTGGAACCGCAAAATGCTGGCCGCCCTTGAGCGCGGCGGCGGTGAGGACCTCGCCGCCTTTGCCCAAGAGTATGCCAAGGCCGCCAAGGCCGACATGGGACTAAAGCACTTCGCCTGGATCTTCGGCGCCCTGAAGCGGCGCGTTGCGGGCGGGCGGGTGCACGTCTACGGCGCCACCTACGGGTCGGGCGCCGCTGTGGTGGAATTTCGCGTGTGAGACATCAAGAACAAGGGAGAGCGACCATGAAGAAGCTTCTGCTGGGCGCTGCGGCGACCGCGATGCTTGCAACATTTGGCGCACCGACGCCTGCGGACGCCCAAGAGGCGTGCGTTGTGAAAGTGGGGCGCGTTGTGCCCATCACAGGTCCGCTCCTCGACATGGGCCGCGAAACGCCTTGGCTGGACGAAAACAAGGTGGACCCCATCAATGAGGCCGGCGGGCTCAAAGTGGGCGACCAGATGTGCACGTTCGAGTACATCATCTACGATTCCAAAGGCACCGCGGCAGGGGCTGCCGAGGCCGCGCAAAGGGCGATCCTTGACGACAAGGTGGATGTGGTGATGGCGCAAGGCACGCCAGACACCACCAACCCCCCGTCCGACCTTTGCGAGCGCTACGAGGTGCCTTGCATCACCTCAGACACGCCCATCGAAGCCTGGCTCCTCGGCCCCGACGGCAAGCCGAAAGAGTTCAAGTGGACGCACCATTTCTTCTTTTCCGTCCCCGATCTTGTGAAGAACCATGTGGGGATGATCAAAGCCCTCCCAGGCGGCTTCAACGGGCGTATCGGCTACCTTTACCCCAACGATCCTGATGGGGTGGTCTTCCAGTCCCTCTTCGACCCTGCCTACAAGGGCGAGGGTTGGGAGCCTGTGGATCCTGGCCGGTTCGAGCAGGGCCTGCCGGACTTTTCCGCCATCATCAACCAGTTCAAGCGCAACCGGGTTGAGGTGGTGACAGGCGTCCTCGCCCCGCCCGACCTGCAGAACTACCTGCAACAGGCCGCCCAGGCCGGGTTCAAGCCGAAGATGTACATCATCGACAAAGGCACCGGCTATCCTGAGCCCATGCGGGCGCTCGGCGATTTTGGCATCGACATCTTGAGCGTGAACTTCTGGTCCCCCGCCTTCCCCGGCCGCTCCAAGTATGGCGACTATGACGGGCAAGAGCTTGTGGACCGCTACCATGAGCAAAACCCCGGCAAGATGTATTCTCCGCCGCTCGCCTGGTCCGATGCCACGTGGGATGTTCTGTTCGATGCGCTCGAAAGGGCCGGCACCACCGATCGCGATGCGCTCCTCAAAGCCATCGACGAAACCGACCTTGAGACGGTGGTGGGCAACATCAAGTTCAACGACATGAACTATTCGGTGTCTCCGCTGGGCGGTGCCCAATGGCAGCGCGACGAAAACGGCGACCTGCGCAAGGAAAACGTCTTCAACGAAGTCTTTCCCGAAGTGGAGTTGACCGGCGAAATGCGCCTTTACCAGCAGTAGCGGTTCGTGGCGGGCGATCTTGTTTCGCCCGTCATCGCCCACGGCCACCCGTGATCTATCGCCAGTTCAAGACCCAAGCCGAACTCGATGCCGCCTACGATGTGGAGGCGGCGGTACCAGACTTCATGGCCTACGCCAGGCAGTACGTTGAGGGGTCGGCCGACTATCGCGCCCGCGCCACCCACACCGCCGGCGTGCGTTATGGCCCGACGGTGGACGAGCACGCCGACATCTTCCCCGCCGCACGGCCTGGCGGTCCCATCCTCATCTTCATCCATGGCGGCTTCTGGCGCATGCTTGCCGCAAGCGACTTTTCCTTCGTGGCCGAAGGCCCTCAGACGGCCGGCGTCAATGTCGTGGTCGCCAACTACACCCTGGCCCCCAAGGCGAGCATCGGCGAGATCGTGCGCCAGATGCGTTCCCTGATCGCCTGGGTCTGGGAGAACGCCGATGCCATCGGCGGCGACAGGGAAGAGATTTTCGTGTGCGGCCACTCCGCAGGCGGTCATCTGACGGCCTCTTGCCTTCTTGCCGACTGGGCGGGTGACTACGGCTTGCCCAAAACGGTGGTGAAGGGCGGCATTCCCATCTCCGGCCTCTTCGATCTTGAGCCCATCAAGCTTCTGAGCTTCGTGCAGCCCGATCTTCGCCTCACCGACGCCGAGGTCGCCGCCCACAGCCCTGCCGCCCACATCAAGCGCGTGCCGGCGCCGATCCTCCTCACCTATGGGTCAGAGGAGCCGTCGGAGTTTCTGCGCCAGTCCGACGAATTTCTGGCGGGCTGGAAAAAAGCCGGCAACCGCGGGACCTTCCTGCCGCAGGTGGGTCGCAACCACTTTACCGCCATCACCGACCTTGCGGTGGCGGACAGTGCACTGTGCCAGGCGATCTTCGATCTCATGGGCCACACACCTCGCCGCGCGACCCGCAAGCGGCTGTCCGCGATCCCATCGGTGGCCGACCTCACAGCGGTATGGGCCGGCTGATGGCAGCGCTCCTGCAAGCCGAGGGGCTCAACAAAGCCTTCGGTGCCGTGCGCATAGCCACCAACATCTCGTTTTCCGTCCAGGAAGGGGAGGTGGTGGGGATCATCGGCCCCAACGGCGCCGGCAAGACAACGCTGTTCGGCCTTCTGTCAGGCAATGTTGCGCTCGACAGTGGCACCATCCGCTTCGCCGGCTCCGACGTTACGGACTTTCCCACCTACGCAAGGGCGCGCGCGGGCATTGCCCGCACATACCAGGTCCCGCGCCCCTTCACCCACATGAGTGTGGCTGAAAACCTGCGCGTTGCGGCCCTTTTCGGCGGCGACCTTGAAGAGGCCGAGTGCGACGACTGGGTGGAGGAGGTGCTGGTCTTCACAGGGCTCTCCCACCGTCACGATCAGCTCGCCGGCCGCCTTGCCCTCCTTGACCGCAAGCGCCACGAGCTTGCCCGCGCCCTTGCCACCCGTCCCAGCCTGTTGTTGATCGACGAGGTGGCGGCCGGCCTCACCGACGCTGAGGTGGAGGACTTCATCGCCCTTGTCGCCTCCATCAAAGACGCCGGGATCACCGTCGTGTGGATCGAGCATGTGATGAAGACCATGCTGCGCGCCACGGACCGTCTGATTGCCCTTGCCGGCGGGTCCATCATCGCCGAAGGCACGCCGTCGGAGGTGATTGAGAGCGCGGAGGTCCGCCGTGTCTATCTCGGCGCGTAAAGGCGGCCTTTTCGCCCGGCCTGGCCGTGACGGCCGCACGCCCATCTTGAGCGTTGAAAACCTGTCGGCCTGGTACGGCGAACTGTGCGCGTTGGACGACATCTCCTTCAGCGTCAGCCCGGGCGAAGTGCTTGCCATCATCGGTGCCAACGGCGCCGGCAAGTCCACCCTCCTGCGCGCCATCTCGGGCATGATGAATCGCGGGAAAACCGCTCACATTGAGGGGCGGATCGAGTTTCAGGGCCGCCGCCTCGACAAACTGCGCACGGAGACCATCGTGCACGCAGGCGTCACCATGGTGCCCGAGGGCCGCATGCTCTTCCAACGCATGAGCGTTGCGGACAACTTGATGGTGGGTGCGTATCTGCCCCGCGCCCGCCAGACCGCCCGCCAGCGCCTTGAGGAGATGTTTGCCTTCTTCCCCCGCCTTGCCGAGCGGCGCGACCAGCCGGTTTCCCAAATGTCGGGCGGTGAGCAGCAGATGGTGGCGATCGCAAGGGCGCTGATGTCCTCGCCAAGCCTCGTCCTGTTTGATGAACTCTCCCTCGGCCTCGCCCCCATCATCGTCGACGACATCTACGTCAAGGTGCGTGAGATCAACACCATGGGCGTCACCTGCGTGGTCATCGAGCAGGACATGAAACGCGCCCTTGCCGTTGCCAACCACGTCCTTGTCATGCGCGAGGGGGAGGTGGTGCTTGACGGCGCGCCCGGTCAGTTGAGCGAAGAAGCCATCGTCGCGGCCTATTTCGGTACCGAAGAGGCGCTGTGATGGACCCGCTCCCCTTCGACGAGATGGTCTACTGGACGCTCATCGATATCGCCAACGCCCTCCTCACGGGCACCTTTATCGGCGGCTACTACGCCATGGTCGCCATCGGCCTTGCCCTCTCCTTCGGCGTCATGCGCCTCGTCAACTTGGCCCATGGCGAGTTCTTGATTGTGGGCGCATACCTGTCCGCCGTCATTTTGGACGTCGTGCCCATGCCGCCGGCGCTCGTCCTCGTGGTGGTGGTGCCTGTGATGTTCATCATCGGATATGCCCTGCAACGCTTCCTTTTGAACCGCGTGTCGGTGCAGGCCATGGAGCGGCGGGGCATGTCGGCCAATTTCGGGCTGATGGCGCCGATCCTGGTCACCTTCGGGCTCGGTATCTTCATCTCGCACCTGCTGTTGGCGATCTTTGCGTCCGATGCCATGTCGATCCGCAACTCGCTCGCCTTCTCCGCCATCAGGCTGAGCCAGGACCTGTCCATTTCCACCCTGAGGTTCATCTTCTTTCTGGTGGCGGTGGCGGTCCTCATCCTTCTCACCATTTTCCTGCGCCGCACGGTGACGGGGCGGGCGATCCGCGCGGCCGCCGACAACCCCGAATACGCCGCTTTGATGGGGATCCGCACCGACCACATCTTTGCCGTGGCGCTCGGCGTGTCCCTCGCCATCTCGGGCCTTGCCGGCTTCATGATCGGCATGACGCGCACCTTTCAGCCCTTCGACGGGCCACAATTCATCTTGATTGCTTTTGGTGTCGTCATCATCGGTGGCATGAACTCCCTCGTCGGAACCATTGTCGGCGGCATTCTCCTTGGCATCACACAGGTGCTGGCGGGGACGTATTTCGGCCCTTCCGCGCAGCTTGTGGGGGGCTACATGCTGGTCCTTGCGGTCCTTGCCTTCTTCCGTGAGGGCTTGTTTTCGCGATGATGGTGGCGCGCTGGATCGATGCCGTCCTGCAGCCGATGCCGGCGCGCTGGCTGACGGGCGCGCTCATCATCATCCTCATCGCCTTCCCGTGGATCGCGGGGGAAGGGGGTCAGTACTACACGGTCCTGTTGATGACGGTGTTCATCTTCGCCGTCCTCGGCCACGCCTGGAACCTGTTGGCGGGCTTTTGCGGCCTCTTGTCGTTCGGCACGCAGGTCTATGTGGGGCTGGCGGGCTTCACGGTGGCGATCTTCTCCTACTACTTCAACACGCCTGTGTGGTGGGGGATGGTGTTTGGCGGTGTGGTGGCGGGTCTTTTTGCCTGGCTTCTGGCCGTGCCCATCTCCGACCGGCACGCCAAGCGCAACACGTGGATCGGCGTCGTCGTCGGCGTTGCGCTCTGGATCGCCTATGAGATCGTCATCCTCTACGCGCCTGAGGCGGACATCTTCGGCGGCGCCTACATCCGCCGCGTCATCATTCTTCTTCTCCTGTTTCTCGGCGCACTGCCGCTGTTGAAGCTGCAAGGGGCTTACTTCGCCGTGGCCACCTGGCTGGTGGCGGCGGCCGTTGCGTCCATCTTCAACGAGTGGCGCGTTGTGGGCGCAGGCGGCGGGATGACCATCGCCTCCGACACCACCATCACCCAGCGATACTATGCAGGGCTGATCCTGGTGGTGGCAGCCACATTCGTGGTGTGGTGGCTCCTGAACTCCCGCTACGGTCTTGCCCTGACGGCGGTGCGCGATGACGACGAGGCGGCAGCCTCCATCGGCATCGACATCAAGCGCGTCAAGACCATGGTGTTCGTCATTTCCGCGCCCATGGCCGGGCTCGCGGCGGGGCTCTACTACATCGACACGGTGACCATCACGCCGCCTGATGCCTTCCACATCACCTGGTCGGCCTATGTGGTGTTCATCGTCGTGGCGGGCGGGATGGGAACGCTGGCGGGGCCGCTGATCGGTGCTGTGCTCTTCGTCATCGTCCAGCGCATCCTGGTGGGCTATTGGGGCGGCGGCGAGTTGACGCTCGGCATTGCGGCCGTTCTCCTCATCCTGATCCTTCCCCGGGGCATTGCAGGCTTGATATCCGACGTGCGCGCCCACGCCCGCGCGCGCCCTACAACGGACACCACAAATGCCGCTGAGCCCGCTGCCCCCAAGCGGCAAGAAACCGCGGTGGATCCCGTGCTTTGGGGGCAGGGCCTTGGCAAGCCACGCCGCCCATCGCCGCAACCCGAGGGCGGGGTGGTGGCGGGTGCGCTGCTGCCGCCCTTGTCGGCCCCATCCCTTGCCGCCGCAGGCCCCGATGCCACGCGCCTTGAGGATGCCGGCCTCAATGCCATGGACAGGCTCTTGGCCGCACGGCCCGATACCATCGTCCTCGTCAGCGCCACGTGGCCGAGCGCCATCGGCGTGCCGCTGGAGGGGCGCGCCGGCATGGGCCCCGAAGGCTTTGCCATCAACCGCGACCTGACGGACCGCATCGCCGCCTCACCGGAGGGGAAAGCGGCCGGCGCACAAGTCATCACCGAAGGGGCCGTGCCCTTCGACCAAGGCGCCGCAGCCATCACGACCCTGCGACCCGCACAAGGCGTGAGGTGGGTGGTGATGGGCGTGAACCCTGCACTCGGCGGCCATGCGGCAGCGCGCCTTGGCAGGGCTGTGGACGCGGCAGCGCGCGCCAGCGGGACGCGTGTGGCGGTGGTTGCCGTTGGTGGCCTCTCCCACAGCGCCATAGGGGCGATCAGCCCTGAAGATGACACCTGGAACCGCCGCATGCTCGGCCTCCTGTCGGCCGGGAAGGGCGCTGAAACTGTGCCCCTTGCCGAAAATGGCGGAGAGGGGGTGAGGGTGGACGCAAGCTTCTTCCACGGCGCTGTGCTGATGGGCGCTGTGGGCGAACGCTTTGAGGGCGCCGACATCCTTGCCTATGGCGCAAGCGGTGGCACAGGCGCTGCCGTTCTCACCCTTCGTCTCGCCCCGCCCGGAGGCCAACGATGACAGAGCGCATCCTGAACCACATCGACGGCACCTTCGTGGAGGGCAAAGCCGGTTGGTTCGACGACATCGACCCTGCCACAGGCACCATCCATGCCCGTGTTTCGGAAGCTTCCGCGGACGATGTGGATCGCGCCGTCACAGCCGCGCGCCGCGCCCTGAAAGGCCCCTGGGGCAAGGCAAGCCTTCAAGAGCGAGCCCGCCTCCTACGCGCCGTCGCAGAGGAGATCGACAGGCGTTTCGACGACTTCCTCGCCGCGGAGATTGCCGACACAGGCAAACCCGCCTCCCTTGCCCGCGCCATCGACATCCCGCGAGGGGCGGCGAATTTCCGTATCTTCGCCGAGTTGATGACCTCGCGCGGATCGGACCTTTTTGAGACCGACCTTCCTGGCGGCGGACGCGCCGTCAACTACGCTGTGCGCAGACCCAAAGGGGTGATTGCCGTCATCAGCCCCTGGAACCTTCCCCTCTTGTTGATGACGTGGAAGGTCGCCCCGGCGCTCGCGTGCGGCAACACCGTTGTCGCCAAGCCCAGCGAAGAAACGCCTGCCACCTGCACCCTCCTTGCCGAGGCCATGGCAGCGGTGGGCGTGCCACCAGGCGTCTTCAACGTGGTGCACGGTTTTGGCCCCGGCAGCGCGGGCGAAGCGCTCACCACTCACCCTGGGGTCGACGCCATCACCTTCACGGGCGAAACCCGCACCGGTGAGGCCATCATGAAGGCGGCTGCCGCAGGCACCCGCGACATCTCCTCAGAGCTTGGCGGCAAGAATGCGGGCCTCGTCTTTGCCGACTGCGATCTGGACAAGGCGGTGGCAGGCTCTATCCGCTCAAGCTTCACCAACTGCGGCCAGGTGTGCCTTTGCACCGAGCGCCTTTATGTGGAGCGGCCTATTTTCGACACGTTCGTGGCTCGCATGAAAACCGCCGCACTAGCCATCAAGCCCGGCGCGCCCTACGAGGACACTACCGGCATCGGCCCCTTGATCAGCGCTGAACACAAAGACAAGGTGACCGCCTATTTCGAGGCCGCCCGCGAAGACGGCGCACAGGTGATCACAGGCGGCAAAGCGCCCCAGATGCACGGCGCCTTGGCAGGCGGCCACTTCGTGGAGCCGACCATCTGGACGGGGTTGAAGGAGACGAGCCGTGCGGTCCGAGAGGAGGTGTTCGGCCCCGTCGTCCACATTGCCCCGTTCGACGATGAGGACGAAGCGCTCGCCCTTGCCAACGACACCCCTTACGGCCTTGCCGCTACGCTATGGACGGAAAACCTCAGCCGTGCCCACCGTATAGGGCCCGAGCTCGAGGCTGGCATCGTGTGGGTGAACACCTGGAACTTGCGGGACCTGCGCACCCCGTTCGGCGGGGTCAAACAGTCTGGCATCGGTCGGGAAGGGGGCGCGTACTCTCTGGACTTTTACACTGAGACCAAAAACATCTGCATTGCCCTTTGAGGGAAGGCGCAGGGCCTCTCCTCAGGCCTTGTTTCCGGCAGGGCGCATGGGCTTGTTCTTGTCGTCCGCGGGGAGTGACCGCAGGATCTGCGCATACCACTCCAGCTCCCGCGCCACCACGCGAGGATGAATTCCCGCCTCATCGGCACGACCAATCAAGAGCGACAGTTCTTTCTGGAAGTCCTTGGGGGTCATACGCCGCGCAGTCCGCCGTTATGATACAATTAAAAGTCGTAGAACGCCCATCATCGAAACGTTTGCTGGTGCGATGCTTTCTTTCAAAGGCCTTCCGATAACACGCAAAGCCTGACACCCTCCACCAAACATAGCAAATTAAATATTGTTTGGTGTGCCTTGCCGCAACCTTTACGCGGATGTGACGTTTTGAAGGCCGTTAACCTGTTTCAACGCCAAGCAGGGACACAGGACAGCCTTTCATGAACGTTCCTTTAGAAAGGGATGTCACCGTCTTCATCCAAAGGCGCGGTGCCGTCGGGCGTGTCCCCTGCTTTGAGGCGCACTTTCTCAACACGCATCTCAGCGTCCTTCAGCAACGTGTCGCAACGGGACTTGAGGGCCTCGCCCCGTTCGTAGAAGGCGATGGACTGCTCAAGCGGCACATCGCCTTTCTCAAGTTTGTCGACAATGCCTTCCAGTTCACCCATGGCGGCCTCAAAGCTCAACTCGTCCACGGGGCGGGCGTCTTCCATGGGGGCATCCTTCATGGCCGTGTCCTCAACTGTTGGCGCTGGCAAGGGTGTTGACGTGGGCGGCAACACTTTGGCCGAGCGCTGCCAAATCGTACCCTCCTTCCAACAGCGAGACGAGGCGCCCGCCACAGGTGCGGTCCGCACAGGCCATCATTTCCCGCGTGATCCACACAAAGTCGTCCTCCGTCAGGCGAATGTCACCCAAGGGATCGTCCCTGTGCGCATCAAACCCCGCCGAAAGGATCAAAAGGTCGGGGGCGAACGCATCCACAGCCGGCACCACATGGTCTTTGAAGAGGGGGCGGTAGCGGGCCCCGTCCGTCCCCGCCGACAGGGGAATGTTGAGGATGTTGCCTGCTCCCGTTTCCGATGCCGCGCCTGTGCCAGGATAGTGAGGGCTCTGATGGGTGGAGACATAAAGGACATTCGGATCGTCCCAGAAAATGTCCTGCGTCCCGTTGCCGTGGTGGACGTCGAAGTCGACGATCGCCACCCGCTCCACCCCGTGGATGGCGGCTGCATGGCGTGCCCCGATCGCCACATGGTTGATAAGGCAAAAGCCCATGGCCCGCGTACGTTCTGCGTGGTGACCGGGCGGACGGGAGGCAACAAACGCGTTGGTTGCCTCCTTGGCGATGACCGCATCGATGGCCTCTGCCAGCGCACCGCTTGCCGTGCGCGCCGCAGTCAAGGTGTGGGGGCCTGCGTGGGTGTCGGGGTCGAAGGCGATCATCCCCGTCTCGGGCACCGCTGCGTCCAAGCGCTCGATGTAGGCGGAGGGGTGGGCCCGTGCGATCGCCTCGAACGAAATGGGATCTGCAGTGTGGTGCTCGGCCATCCCCTCAGGCAAGCCTTTGAGGGCCGCGTCCACCGCCCCCATGCGCAAGGCACTTTCGGGATGCCCGCGCGGCATCTCGTGCTTGGCGTAGACGGGGTCGGTGTAGATGCGTGTGGCCATCGGTTCGGCTTTTCTGTTGGGGTCGGGCGCGTTTTCTCACGACGTGTCCTCTTGCCGTGGCGCAGCGGCACGGGCGAGACGGTCGCGGATGGCAGCCCCCAACCCGTGGGTGGGAATGGGCGACACGGCAATGGTGGCCGCGCCCGTTAAATCCAAGGTACGCAAGCCCGCATATAGATTGCGTGCCGCCTCGTGAAGGTCGCGCGTTCTGGAAAGGCGCACCGTGCGGGAGGGTTCGGCAGGCCCATCTTCGGCGCCAAAGGCAAGCCAGGCCTCGCCGGGGCGCACCCCATCGGCCTCCACATCAAGCCGCAACCGTGCCCGCGGCGCATAGTGGGAGGACATAAGGCCCGGTGAGCGCAATGGCCCCGTCGCTGTATGGGGGCCGTCTGCAAGGGGGCCGATCACCGCCTCTACCGCAGCCGCATCAAGTCCGCCTGGGCGTAGGAGGCGCGGCGGGCCCGTCATATCAAGAACGGTGGATTCAACGCCAATCGGTGAGGGGCCGCCGTCCACGATGAGGTCCACACGCCCGCCAAGCTCTCCAGCCACCGCATCGGCTGAGGTGGGGCTGACCCTGCCGGACCGATTGGCGCTGGGGGCGACGATGGCCCCAATGTTTGCCGCAGCAAGGCGCAGCACAGGAGCGTCAGGGACGCGCAGCGCAATGGTGGTGCCCCCTGCAAGGGCCGAGGGTGCCACAACAGCCCCGTCCGCCAAGGGCACCACGAGGGTCAAAGGGCCCGGCCAGAATTGGGCCGCAAGCGCCTCTGCCGCCTCACCCAACGTGCCGTAAAGGCGCGCCGCTTGAAGGTCCGCTACATGGACTATGAGTGGGTTGATGGAGGGCCGGCCCTTCGCCGCAAACACCTTGCCCACAGCTGTTGGCGATCCCGCCCGCCCGCACAGACCGTAGACGGTTTCTGTGGGCACAGCGGCAAGACCATCGCGTGAGAGCACAGCGCTGACGCGCGCGGCGGCAACCTCGAGTGGCTCAGCGTTGATGCGCGGCGTTTCGTCCAAGTTGGCATCGGGTGGTGGCATGTGTGACATCGCGTTCCTTCACGGTCTAGATATGGCCGAACGAAACCGATTGTGCCAACCGCCACAGGGAGGATCCCACATGACCTATCGCGCGCGTGTGGACGAAATGGTCTTCGCACTGGAGACGGTGGCAGGTCTCGCAAAGGCTCGCGAGGCCGGTGTGGGGGCCCATTTCAGCGCGGACGACACCCGCGCCATCCTCACCGAAGTGGGTCGTTTTGCCGAAGACAAGCTCGCCCCCCTCAACGCCGTCGGCGATCACGAGCATGCGCGGCTCGAAAACGGGCACGTCACCACCCCAACAGGGTGGAAAGAGGCGTACGGGGCTTGGGTGGAGGCCGGCTGGGGCTCTCTCACGGGCGACCCTGAATATGGCGGTCAGGGTCTTCCCATGGCCCTTCAGGTGGCAGCGGCAGACGTCTGGAACCAGGCCAATGCCAGCTTTGCCATCAACCCCATTTTGACCGTCAGTGCCGTTGAGGTGCTGCAGATCTACGGGACCGAAGCGCAGAAATCGACGTACCTGCCAAAGCTCATCTCGGGGGAGTGGTCGGGCACCATGAACCTGACAGAACCCCATGCGGGGTCTGACCTCAGCACCCTGAAGACCCGTGCCGAGCCGGATGGCGAACACTTCCGCCTCTTCGGCCAGAAAATCTACATCACCTATGGCGAGCATGACCTGACCGCGAACATCATCCACATGGTGCTTGCCCGTATGGCAGGTGCACCTGAGGGTACGCACGGCCTGTCCCTCTTCCTGGTGCCGAAAATCCTCGTGGGGGAGGATGGTGAGCTGGGCGAACCCAATGACCTTCAGTGCGTCGGGGTTGAGAAAAAGCTCGGCCTTCACGGCTCCCCCACCTGCACCATGGTCTATGGCGCCAAGGGCGAGGGGGCTTTGGGCTATCTTGTGGGCGCCCCCCACCAAGGCCTTTCGACCATGTTCACCATGATGAACAACGCCCGCGTACAGGTGGGCATTCAGGGCGCGGCCATTGCCGAAAGGGCCTTCCAGCATGCCCTCTCCTATGCCCTCGAGCGCCGTCAGGGCCGCGCGTCGGGGTGGCAGGAGGCGGGCATGGCCCCCATCGTCCACCACCCTGACGTAAAGCGCATGCTGTTGACCATGAAGGCTTTCACGGAGGCCGCGCGGGCCATCTGCTATGCCTGTGCCGTCGCCATCGACAGAAGTCACGGGGAGGGGCCCGACGCGGCCTTCTGGCACGGGCGTGCGGACCTTTTGACCCCCATCGCCAAGGCTTTTGCCACGGACACGGGAACGGAGGTTGCCTCCATCGGCGTCCAGGTCCACGGCGGTATGGGCTATATCGAAGAAACCGGCGCAGCCCAGCACTATCGCGACGCGCGGATCTTCCAAATCTACGAAGGCACCAACGGCATTCAGTCCATCGATCTCTTGCGCCGCAAGCTCACCGCGCAAGACGGCGCCGTTCTCGCCGCGTACCTGAAGGAACTGGCCGATATCGCCGAAGATGCCCGCGGCAGCAATGCCATTGCCCTGTCCGACGCAGGCCACATTTTGACCGAGGCCGTGGCCGCTGTGGAGGGGGCCGCATCGCGCCTGACACGAATGTTGGCCGATGGGGAGAGCGATACCGCGCTCGCCGGTGCCACGGCCTTTATGCGAGCCATGGGCCTTACCGCAGGTGGCGCCTATTTGTGCAAAGCGGCGCTTGCTGCGGCAAACGGTGAGATCGGCGATCGCGCCAACCTCGCCCGCTTCTTTTGCTCCAGCCAGGTGGCCTCTGTCACCTTCCTGGCAGGAGCGGCCGTCAACTCAGGACCCAGCGTCAACGTTCCGGTGGATGCCATTGCCCACTGATGGCGCAGCTGCGTCAAATGATCGGCCGAGTGAGGACAGAATGCGGCGGGCGCCGCTTGACAGCCAATAAGATTGTTGCAGCTATTCTGCGAGCGTGGCCCAGATGCGGGCAAGGGGAGAGGCTTCCTGGCTGACCAAGAGCGCAATACAACCGGAGCCACCGTCACTTTCGATGGCGTTCAGAAGAGCTATGACGGCGAAAGTCTTGTCGTCAAAGATCTCAATCTGAAGATCGAGCGGGGCGAGTTTTTGACAATGCTTGGGCCGTCCGGTTCGGGCAAAACCACCTGTCTGATGATGCTCGCGGGCTTCGAGCCCACCACCCACGGTGCCATCTACCTCGATGACAAGGAGATCAGCCTGTTGCCGCCCCACAAGCGCGGCATCGGCATGGTGTTCCAGAACTATGCGCTGTTCCCGCACATGACGGTGGGGGAGAACCTTGCCTATCCCTTGAAGGTCCGCGGCATGAGCAAGGAGGAGATCCGCCACAGGGTGGACCGCGCCTTGTCGATGGTGGAACTGCCCGAGTTCGGCAACCGTCGTCCCGCACAGCTTTCAGGCGGGCAGCAGCAGCGCGTGGCCGTCGCCCGTGCATTGGTCTTCGAGCCCAATCTTGTGCTGATGGATGAGCCTCTCGGCGCCCTCGACAAGCAGTTGCGCGAGCAAATGCAGTACGAAATCAAGGACATTCACGAGAATCTCGGCGTCACGGTGGTCTACGTCACCCACGACCAGACCGAGGCGCTCACCATGTCCGACAGGGTGGCGGTCTTCAATGACGGTGTGATCCAGCAGCTGTCGAGCCCGTCCACCCTTTATGAACATCCCGAAAATTCATTCGTTGCTCAATTTATCGGTGAAAACAACAAGCTTAACGGCAAGGTTTCATCCGTCAATGGTCAGACCTGCGATGTTGTGCTGGACAATGGTGCCACGGTTCATGCACAACCCGTCAACATTGATGGGGTGGGGCATAGAACTACACTGTCGTTGCGGCCCGAGAGGGTGGTGATAAACCCCAAAGAGGCCGACAACGTGCTGGACGGAACCATCGAAGAGTTGATCTATCTTGGCGAGACCATTCGGGCGCGCCTGAGTGTGGCAGGGAACGATCAGTTCATTGTCAAAGTTCCTAACCATGGTGATGGGTCGGTCTTGGACGAGGGGGTGGACGTGAAAGTCGGTTGGCGCCACGTCGATTGCCATGCGTTGGACCCTATTTCGTCTTGATCGTGTCCGTCGCACCCCGTGTGACGGCGTCCGCCCAAGGGGCTGGCGCATCGACCAATCAAACAATGCGTAAGCATCAAATGTGGGAGCGTAGAGTGAAGAATCCGATCGTTTTGGGAGCGATGGCGTCGGTCCTGGCGTTGGGCACGGCCATGGCGGACGATTCGTTGACAGTTGTGTCCTGGGGCGGTGCGTATACGGAGTCCCAGGTGAAGGCCTACAGCGAGCCGTTCACCGAAAAAACGGGCGTTGAAATCCTCAACGAAGACAAGTCCAATCAGGCCCTTGCCGGCATCCGCTCGCAGGTAGAAGCAGGCAACGTGACCTGGGACATCGTGGACATGCTGCAGGCCGACGCCCAGCGGGCGTGCGATGAGGGCCTCGTGGTGGAGATTCCTCACGATGAGTGGCTGTCACCTGCGCCCGACGGCAGCCCCGCCACCGAAGACTTCATCGAAAACACGCTCGGTGACTGCTTCGTGCCGACGATCTTGTATGCGACCATGTTCGCCTACAACAAAGAAGCGTTCCCCGAGGGCGGCCCAACGACCATTGCCGACGTGTGGGACACTGAAAATTTCCCAGGCACCCGCGCCTTTGAAAAGATTCCTCAGAAGAATCTCGAGTGGGCTTTGATTGCCGACGGGGTGTCGCACGATGAAGTCTATGATGTGCTGGCCACCGAAGAGGGCCAGGACCGTGCCTTCGCCAAGCTCGATGAGTTGAAGGGCAGCATCATCTGGTGGGAGGCCGGTGCGCAGCCGCCGCAGCTTCTGGCCGACGGTGAAGCCACCATCGCCAGTGCCTATAACGGGCGTATCTTCAACGCGCAGGTGAATGAGAATCAGCCGTTCGAGATCATATGGAACGGTCAGATGTTCGAGGCCGACGGCTGGGTCATCCCTGTCGACAATGCCGACCTCGACCTTGCCAAAGAATACCTGAAGTTCTCCACCGATACTCAACGTCTGGCCGATCAGGCAAAGTACATCGCCTACGCCCCGGCCCGCAAATCTTCCGGTCCTTTGGTTTCTACCCATGAGGCCACTGGGGTAGACATGTCCACCCACATGCCAACCAACCCGGAAAACTTCGAAGACGCCATCCGCTTCGACGTGGAATTCTGGGCGGACTATGGCGACTCCCTGGAAGAGCGCTTCAACGCTTGGCTGTCTTCGTAACAGCGACGAGCGAGGGCGGCCCCGTGCCGCCCTCACTGCCACGATGACCCGACGCGCCAGACCTTTACGAAACCGCCGATCCTTCGGCGCAGTGGGCACCGCGCGCAAGACTGACAAGGTGGCCCGATGACGGATGTTGCGGCAGACGCGCCTGGCGCAAAACACTCCGGGGCAAGTCAGGCCCAGCACCAGCCACTGACCACCTCTGACGGCCAACCCCTCAAGGCCGCGCTTCGCTCGGCAAACGCCAAGGCCAGACGCAACGCCTTCCTTCTGGTTCTGCCCCTCCTTCTCTTCCTCCTCATCACCTACACCGTCCCCATCGCGCAGATGATGACGCGCTCGGTGATGAATCCGGAGGTCTCGCAATACCTCCCCAACACCTCCACCGCCATTGTCGACTGGGACGGGCAAGACCTTCCCAGCGAAGAGGTCTTCGCTGCCATGGTGGAGGACCTGAAGGCCGGCGGGCGCGCTACCATCGGCCGCGCCGCCGCACGCCTCAACGCAGAGCTTCCCGGCGCACGCTCCACCATGATGCGCTCCATGCGCGGGGCGGACGAACTGACAGGCCCCTACAAAGCTGCGCTCATCGAAAAGGATGAAGACTGGGCCGACCCACGCATCTGGCGGATGATCCAGCGCGAAACACGCACCATCACGCCCGCTTACTACCTGCGTGCGCTCGACTACGAGTATAACGAGTTTAACGAGGTGGTCCCGCGCTCTGAGGACTTGCGGGTGTACCGATCCATCTTCTGGCAGACGGCGTGGATGAGCGTTCTCATCACCGTCCTCACCATCATCCTCGGCTATCCCATCGCCCATTTGCTGGCAACGCTCCCGCTCAAGCGTGCCAACCTTTTGATGATCCTGGTGCTGTTACCGTTCTGGACATCGCTCCTTGTGCGAACGTCGGCCTGGATCGTCCTTCTCCAGCAAGAGGGGGTGGTGAACGACACGCTGGTCTTCCTCAGTATTGTCGATGACGATGGACGTGTGCGGCTCATCTACAACCGGATCGGGACCATCATCGCGATGGTGCATATCCTGCTGCCGTTTATGATCCTGCCGCTCTATTCGGTAATGAAGACCATTCCGCCAAGCCTCACCCGCGCTGCCCGCTCCATGGGCGCCACGCCCTTGCGTGCACACCTGACGGTGTACTTTCCGCTCACCGTTCCAGGACTTGCGGCGGGTGTGCTCCTCGTCTTCATCCTCGCCATTGGTTACTATATCACGCCGGCTTTGGTGGGTGGCGAGTCGGGTGTCTTCATTTCCAACCTCATCGCCGACAGGATGACGGGGTCGCTGTCACAGCTGCGCCTGGCGCTGGCATTGTCGACGCTGTTGTTGATTGGAGTGCTAATCTTCTACTGGCTCTTCAACAAACTCGTCGGCGTGGAACGCCTGAAGTTCGGATAAATCCATGGCCTTACCTGCACACGCGTCCCGCCTGGAGAAGACGTGGCACCTCACCTACCTGGTGATTTGTGGGCTGATCTTCTTCTTCCTGATCGCCCCGATCATCGTCATCATCCCGCTGTCGTTCAATGCTGAGCCGTACTTCACCTTCACGCCGGAGATGCTGCGGTTCGAGTCTGAAGGCTATTCACTACGCTGGTACGAGGCGTTGCTGGGCAGCGATGAATGGATGTCGTCCATCGGCAACTCTTTCTTCATCGCCATTTGCGCAACGCTCCTTGCCACGACCCTCGGGACGCTGGCAGCCCTTGGCCTGTCCCGCCGGGAAATGCCTGGCCGGGCCCTCATCACGGCGTTTCTCATCTCTCCGATGATCGTGCCTTTGATCATCACCGCTGCGGCCCTGTTCTCTTTTTACGCGCGCATCAACCTGTCCCAGACGTTTTTCTCCGTCATCATGGCCCACGTGGTGCTCGGCGCTCCGTTCGTGGTGATCACCGTGACGGCAGCGCTCGCAGGCTTCGACAACCAGTTGATCCGCGCCTCCCAATCCCTCGGCGCGAACCAGGTCACCACCTTCTTCAAGGTGATTATGCCGTTGCTGTTGCCGGGGATCATCGCCGGGGCGCTGTTTGCCTTCATCACCTCTTTGGATGAGGTGGTGGTCGCCCTCTTCCTGGCGGGGCCCGAACAAACGCCCATGACCGTACGAATGTTTTCTGGCCTCAGAGAAGAGATCAGCCCGACGATTTTGGCGCTGGCGTCCATCCTGGTGGTCCTGTCCATCGCGCTCCTGACGGCGATGGAGATGATCCGCAGGAAAACGGAAAGTGTGAAGACGGGCGGGGGCTGAAGGCCTCTTGAGGCTATCATGGCGCGAGGGCGGCACAAGGGACGCGCAGCGCATCTTGCCCTGCGTCGACCGCGCTGAGGGTCAGCACACCTCGTGGAAGCGGGCGACACAGGTGGAAAGCACCTCGTCTGCAGGGCGCTTCCACCAATTGTCCTTCGAGAAAATCTCCACCTCCTGATGCCCTGTAAAGCCTGCAGCTTCGACGAGGGCACGGATCCTTTTGAGGTCGATGACGCCGTCGCCCATCATGCCTCTGTCGAGTAGAAGATCTTTGGTCGGCACCAGCCAATCGCAGATGTGGTGGGCGAGAATGCGTGTTCCCGCCCGCGCAATCTGCCGGGCAAGGTCGGGGTCCCACCACACGTGGTAGACGTCGACGGCAACGCCGACGCCCTCGCCAGCATGGTCGCAGATGTCGAGGGCGTGGCCAAGGGTGTTCACGCACGCTCTGTCGGCAGCGTACATAGGGTGGAGGGGCTCCACCGCCAGAGCCACCCCGGCAGCGCGGGCGTGGATGGCAAGCTCTGCCACACAATCGGCGACAATGGCGCGGGCAGTATCAAGGTCCTTGCTCTCAGGCACGAGGCCACCTGCCACAAGCACCAAGCAGTCCGCCCCGAGGGCGGCCGCCTCATCCACGGCGGTCCTGTTGTCGTCCATCACCTTGTCTCGGCCGACGGCGGCGGGGTCGGTGAAAAGGCCTCCACGGCACACCCCCGTTACGGCAAGGCCATGATCCTTCACAAGGCGCGTTGCCTCTTTCAGGCCCACCTTGGCGATCTGATCGCGCCAGGGGGCGATGGCGGTAATGCCGTGCTTCAGGCACGCGTCTACCGCTTGGGGTAAATCGCACTGTTCGCGAATGGTGGCGAGGTTGATGGACAGTCCCTCAACGCTCATGGCGTGGTCTCCGTGGTGCGGCGGCGGAACGGCGCAACGACGGCGCGGCGCAGCGGCGGGATGGAAAGAAGGATCGTCAGGGCGATCAAGACGAAGAAGGTGAAGCTGATGGGCCGTGTGAAGAACGGCGAGGGGTCCCCATCAGACAAGGTGAGCCCGCGGCGAAGGTTCTTGTCCAAAAGATCGCCAAGGATGATGCCGAGCACCAGCGGCGCCATCGGATACCCCATCCGCCGCAGCAAGAAACCGACAATCCCGAAGAACAGCATCACATAAACGTCGAAGAGGCGCTGCGTGATGGCAAACGGCCCAATGACGCACAGGACGAAGACCACCGGCATCAGCCGCTCGCGCGAGATACGCAGGACCATCAACAGTGGCCGCGCCATCAATAGGCCGGCAATGGTGATGGCGATGGTCGCAAGCAGCATCATCGCCACCACCTGGTAAACGAAGGCCGGCTGCTCGATCATGATCATCGGCCCTGGCCGCACGCCATGGATGAAGAGGGCGGCAATCAACACCGCGGCAGGTGCGCTACCGGGTACGGCAAGGGTGAGGGCGGGGATCAGCGCGCCGGGCACAACGGCACTGTTGCCTGTCTCGGCCGCCGTCAGCCCCTCCACGGAGCCTTTGCCGAAGTCGTTGCGCTCCTTGGAGGTGCGCCGCGCAAGGGCGTAGGAGGCCCAAGCGCCAATGTCCTCCCCGACCCCAGGGATGACGCCCACGAACGTGCCCACAATGCCTGAGCGGATGGAGGTGAACTTGTAGCGCCACAGGTCCGACAGGCGCGGCAGCACACGGTCCACAGTGGTGGAGACGAGCTTGGCGCGCTTTTCGTACATCACCGTCAAGATCTCGGCGAAACCGAAGGCGCCCACCATGGCAGGGATCAGGCCGATCCCCCCGTTCAGCGCATCGATCCCGAAGGTGAAGCGGACATGGGCGTGAAGGCCTTCCATGCCGACCATGGCCACCATCAGGCCCAAGATCCCGGCAATGTAGCCCTTCACGGGGGCGCCGGCGGCCGTGAGCTGACCTGAGATGACGACGCCGAACAAAGCGAGCCAAAAGAACTCGTAGGAGCCGAAGTCGAGCGCAACCTCCGCCAGCAAAGGCGCAACGATGGCGAGCGCGATGATGCCGATGAACGTGCCGACAGCCGACGATGCCGTCGCCACTCCCATGGCGTAACCGGCACGTCCCTGTCGCGCCAAAGGATAGCCGTCGAGGGAGGTTGCCGCATTGGCCGGCGTGCCAGGAATGTTGAGGAGGATTGCCGAGCGCGACCCCCCATAGATCGCCCCCACATACATGCAAAGGAGGATGAGGATCGCCTGGTCCGCCGGCAGCTTGTAGGTGAGCGTGGTGAGGAGCGCCACGCCCATAGTGGCCGTCAGCCCAGGCAAACTCCCCACCACGATGCCGAGCACCGTCGCCCACGCCACGTTGAAGAGCGAGCCCACCGTCAACAGTCCCACAAGGCCCGAAAGGAGCAGCTGAAGCCCTTCCATCACCTGCTCACGGGAGCCTTACCAGGAACAGCTCCTGGAACACGTAGGCCGTCACCACCCCCACAAGGGCCCCTTGCAGCACTGCCGTGAGGAGCGCGATGGCATGGCCCGCAGGTGCACGGGGTCGCCACTCGAACACGGCGATGAAGACGGTCACGAAAAGGCTCGTCGCCAGCCAGAACGGCATCGCTCCGATCAGGCCGAGGGGATAGGCGAGTGTGATCGCAAGGCAAAGGCCGAGCCTTGCGATCCCGCCCCATTCAAACCCGTCAAAGGTGCCGCTGCTTCCTGAAGCGCGCCTTGCCCGCAAACCATTGGCCAGCAGAACAAGGCTGCACACGGTGAGCGCGGCACCCAGCAGGATCGGCACCAGGCCAGGGATGCTCATGGGGTGGATGCGACGCACCTCCAGCCGGTCCATGGTCAAGCCGCCATAGGCCATGGCAAGCCCTATGGCCAGGAGCATGACCGCCGTCAAAACATCGGCAGAGGCCATCCGGCGAGCCGCCTGCGCATCCTGTGCGTTACGAGGTCCAGCGGCCTCGCTCAAATCCCTATCCCCTTAGTGTGCACCAAACCGTTCAGCTTACTTGGTGAGGGTGCGGGTTTTGCAGTCGATCCCGATTGTCGCGGGGTCGATGGCGGCAATGCCTGCATCCACCTTGGCACAAGCCTCAGCAATCACCGAAGGGGCAGCTTTGGTGCGGGCCTCATCACCAAAAGCGGGGTCGTAGATGGCACCGCGGTCCCGGGCGTAGGCGCGGATGGCATCATTGTCCATCACCACTTTTTGCCACAGCGCATCCATGGTGTCGTAGACCTCCTGCGGCGCCCCTTTGGGAATGAAGATGCCGAAGTGTTTTGGCGCAACCGTCATCTCCGGCAGCGTGTCGGTGATGGGTGGGATTGGCGGGACACCGTCCATCTCCACAGCCTGTGCGGCAAAGGCGACCAAGGGGCGAAGCTTGCCGCCTTTGATCATCTGCGACTGGTCGGCGGCAAGCTGCGTGGTGGCAATGGCTTCTCCCGAGGCTGCGGCGAGAACGGCAGGGTTGCCGCCATCATAGGCGATCTGGCGGGCGTTAAGTTCATTCTCCGTCGCTGCCTGAAGAGCCGCAAGCGCCATCCCGCCTGAGGAGTTGACCCCCGCTGTTGCGATGGTGAACGGCTCCGACCCGCCCATGGCGTGGAGGGCGTCGGCAAAGGTCTCGTAGGCGGTCTCGTGGTTGACCGAGAGGACAGGGACGTTCGCCACGGACAGATAGAGCCGATAATCGTCCATGGACGTGTCTTCGATAAGCCCTGTCACCGCATAAACGCCTGTGTCGGCAATGGCGTTGGCGGTCCACGTGTAGCCGTCGCGCGGGGCATCCAGCGCCGCCTTTGTGCCGATGGAGCCTGACGCCCCCGTTTGGTTCACCACCACCACCGGCACGCCAAGCTCTTCTTCAAGCATCGGTGCCACGAGGCGCGTGATCTGATCGGTGGAGCCCCCTGCCGACCAGGGCACGATGATGTTGATGGGTCTGTCCGGCTGCCACGCACTGTCCGCAGCGATGGCGGGCGTGGCGAGGGTGACCGACAGCGCAAGGGCGGCAATCGAAAAAGTGGAGTTAAGGGACGTCATGGACCGTTCTCCTCAGGCAAAGTCTTCGGCAGCCGCCGCAAAAGACGAGGGGCCGGGCGGGCCGGCCCCCAGTCTACGTTAAGAGCCTGAGCAGTCGATGCCGATCTCGCTTGGGTCCAGCACCGCCTCGTTGCGCGTCACCCTGGCGCAGGCTTCTGCCACCACCACCGGCATGGCTTTGTCGCGCGCGGCATCGCCGAAGGCGGGGTCGTAGGTGGCGCCACGGTTCTTGGCGTAGTCCTTCAACTCCTGCGCACCCATGACGGCCTCCTGCCACACCTTGTCGACGGTGTCGTAGACCTCCTGCGGTGCGCCGACGGGGATGAAGACGCCGAAATAGTCAGGCGCCACGTGCATCTCCATGGTGTCGGTGATGGCGGGGATGGGGTCGATCCCCTCAATCTCCAAAGGCGTGTCAGCAAGGGCGGCGAGGGGGCGAAGGCGGCCGGCGCGGATCAACTCGGCCTGCTCCGAGGCAAGCTGCGTCGTCACCATCGCCTCGCCTGAGGCAGCGGCGAGCACGGCAGGGTTGCCGCCATCGTAGGCGACCATGCGCGCGTCGGCGCCCTCGCCCGCCGCTTCCTTGATGGCAGCCAGCGCCATACCGCCCGAAGAGTTCACGCCGGCTGTGGCCACGGTGATGTTCTCGCCCGCCTTCATGGCTGCCAAAAGCTCATCGAACGTCTGGTAGGGCGCATCGTTGTTGACGCTCACCACAGGCACGTTCGCGATGTGCAGGTAGATCCTGTAGTCGTCGATGGAGGTGTCGTCGATCAGCCCCGTCACTGCATAGGTGGCGTTGTTGGCAATGGCGTTGGCGGTCCACGTGTAGCCGTCGCGCGGGGCGTCGAGGGCGGCCTTGGTGCCAATGGAGCCTGACGCGCCAGGCTGGTTGACGATGACGATGGTGGTGCCGAGCGCCTCTTCCAGAAGCGGGGCGACGACGCGGGTCACCTGGTCGGTGGAGCCGCCCGCTGACCAGGGCACGATGATGTTGATGGGCCTGTCGGGCTGCCAGTCCGCCGCAAGGGCGGGGGTGACGGCAAAGCAAGCCGCCACAAGGGCTGATGTGAACTTCATGATGGGCGTCCTCTCCTGTGTCGTGCGGGACAGTCTTTCCGCCGTCTCCGCGAGTAATTGTCGGTCTCAGGCCAGGCCGTGCACGGCCAAAACCTTTGTCATGCGTGATGCCGCCTCGTCAGGGTCGCGAAGGATGCGCGCCCCATCGGCAAGGCGGAAGAGTTCGGCAAGGTGAACGGCCGAGCGTGCGCTCTGCTGCCCGCCCACCATTGTAAAGTGATCTTGCAGCCCGTTGAGGTAGGCCACGAACACCACCCCGGTTTTGTAGAACCGCGTCGGCGCGGCAAAGATGTGCCGCGACAACGGCACCGTCGGCTCCAAAATGTCGAAGAAGCGGTTGTCGGACCCCTCGGCCAGCGCGGCGAGGGAAGCTGAGGCGGCGGGCGCAATGGCATCGAAAATGCCCAAAAGCGCGTCCGAATAACCTTCATCGTCGCCAGCGATCAGCTCGGCATAGTTGAAGTCATCGCCCGTATACATACGCACGCCGCTCGGAAGGCGCCGACGCATGGCCACTTCCTTGTCCTTGGACAACAGCGAAATCTTGATGCCATCCACCTTGGCCGCATGGCGGGAGAGCACCTCAAGGCAGGTGTCCATGGCCGCCCAATGGTCGTGATGGCCCCAGTAGCCGTCGAGCGCGGGGTCGAACATCTCCCCCAGCCAATGAAGAATCACAGGCTCGCTCACTTCCGACAGGATGGTGTCGTAGACGGTGGCGTAGTCCTCAGGCCCGTTGGCGGCATTGGCGAGCGCCCGGCTTGCCATCAAGATGATGCGCCCCCCTTCCCCTTCCACGAACGCGATCTGCTCGCGGTAGGCGTGGATCACATCATCGAGCGTGACCGAGGGGGAGGGCGCCAGATGGTCCGTGCCCGCCCCGCAGGCCACCAATGCGCCGCCCCGTGCTTTGGCGGCGGCCAGCGACCGGCGGATCAACTCCTGCGCCTCAGGCCAGCCAAGGCCCATGCCGCGCTGGGCCGTGTCCATGGCCTCGGCCACACCAAGGCCAAGGTCCCAAAGGTGCTCGCGGAAGGCGATGGTTCGGTCCCAATCGATGGCGGGGGTGAGCCAGGGGTCGTTGTCGGCCAATGGGTCGGCCACCACGTGGGCGGCTGCGAAGGCAACGCGGTTGAACGCCGGCCTGTCGGCGGACACCAAAGCGGCAAAGTCCAAAGGGGCGCCTGTGGTGTAGGGCGCCATGGTCCGGTCTTTGGTGGGGAGCGTCAGTGTGGCCATCAGGTCTCTCGCAACAGGGCGGGGCGACGGTGTGGGCGGTCTCGTCAGGCAGCAATGGGCGGCACGTCGAGCCAGCGCCGCTCCCGCCAGCTCTGTAGGCCAAGCTGGGCAAGCTGGACCCCTTTGACGCCTTCCATCAGGTCGAACCGCCAAGGCGCATCCTCCACCACATGGCGGATGAAATCCTCCCACTGGGCACGGAATCCGTTGGGGTAGGGCTCGTTGTCGGGCACCTTCGACCAGGTGTTGTAAAAGTCGATGGTCTGGGGCACGTCCGGATTCCAGACGGGTTTTGGCGTGTTCACCCTGTGCTGGGTCCAACACTCGGTCAGACCCGCAACGGCCGAGCCTTCGGTGCCATCCACCTGGAAGGTCACAAGGTCGTCCCGCCGCACCCTGACGGTCCAGGACGAGTTGATGTGGGCAATCACGCCGCCCTCGAGTTCGAACGTTGCGTAGGCGGCATCGTCCGCATCGGCCTTGTAGGGCTCGCCATTCTCGTCCCAGCGCTCGGGAATGTGGACCGCGCCAAGGCAGGAGACGGCTTTGACGCTGCCGAACAGGTTGTCCAACACATACCGCCAGTGGCACAGCATATCGAGCATGATGCCGCCGCCGTCCTTGGTGCGATAGTTCCAGGATGGGCGCTGGGCGGGCAGCCAATCCCCCTCGAACACCCAGTAACCGAACTCCCCCCGCACCGACAAAATGCGCCCGAAGAAGCCGGCGTCGATGAGCCTTTGGAGTTTGCGCAAACCCGGCAGGTAGAGTTTGTCCTGCACGACGCCATTCTTAACGCCAGCCTCGCGTGCAAGTTTGGCCACACGCAAGGCCGCGTCCATGTCATCGGCAATGGGTTTTTCGCAGTAAACGTCCTTGCCGGCGCGGATCGCCTTTTCCAAGAGGTCCATGCGCATCAAGGTGGTGCCGGCGTCGAAAAACACCGTGTCTTCGGCGTTGGCCATGGCGCTATCGAGGTCGGTGGACCAGCGCTCGATCCCGTTGTCGGCGGCAAGGCGGGCAAGCTTGTCGGCGTTACGGCCCACGAGGATCGGGTCCGGCATCACCCGCGAGCCGTCGGAGAGCACAACCCCGCCGTCGTGGCGGATGGCGGCGATGGAGCGGATGAGGTGCTGGTTCATCCCCATGCGGCCGGTCACGCCATGCATGATGATGCCGAGGCGTTTGGCAGAGGGCGCCCCTTGCGCTCGATCCACGCGTGCCTGCTCGTTCATGCAATCCTCCCGGTCGGTCGCGCAGCCGATCTTGCGCCGGCTCCAAGTAACCACCTGGTTACGTTAGGTCCGGGCCCGGCACCGAGTCAAGCGCCTCGTTTGGTCTCAAGTAACCAAGGATCACGTCTTCAACGTGGCCGACGCGGGTGGAAAGGGCCGCCTCGGCCCCCAGATCGCGGTCGAACACGGTGGACAGGGTGTGCTGGTTGGCAAGGTAAAACCAGCACAGACCTGCGATGGAAATGTAGATCTGGATCGCATCCACATCGCCGCGAAACTCCCCCCGCTTGGCGCCACGCCGCAACAATTCGGCCAGCGTCCCCACAAACGGGGAGTGCATTTGTTTGATCTTGTCGGAGGTTTTGAGGTGCCGCGCGCCGTGCATGTTCTCCGTGTTGAGAAGGCTCAAGAACTCCGGGTGCGCGACGAAGTAGTCAAAGGTGAAGCGGACGAGACGACGGACCGCCTCCGGCGGATCCAGGTGAGCAAGGTCGAGTGCGGTCTCTGAGGCGCGGATGTGGGCGTAGGCAGCCTCAAGGACGGCCAGGAAAAGTCCCTCCTTGTTGCCGAAATAGTGATAAATCATCCGCTTGTTGATGGACGCGCGCGCTGCGACCTCATTCACGCTGGCGCCGCCAAAGCCATTCGCCGTGAACTCTTTCGTTGCCGCGGCGAGGATGGCGGCGCGGGTGCGCTCCGCATCGCGTTCGCGAACGGGGCGAGGGGTGGCGGCGGGCTTTGCCGAAGCGTCCAAGCGGGGCCTTTCAGCGTCTAAGACTGTGACATGTGTCACGGCGGATCTGTCTTAGGTGCCTTATTTCCGTCCCGTGCGCCAGTTTGTGCCTGTGGGAGAGACGCCATGTTCGATCACCCCTCATTCGACGCTCACGAAGAGGTCGTGTTCGCTTTTGACGAAACGAGCGGCCTGAAAGCCATTGTCGCCGTCCACAACACCCACCGCGGTCCTGCCCTTGGGGGCTGCCGTGTGTGGACCTACAACACCGCCGACGAAGCGCTCACCGATGCCCTGCGCCTGTCGCGGGGGATGACCTATAAGGCCGCCATTGCCGACCTGCCCCTTGGCGGCGGCAAGAGCGTCATGATGCTGTCGCCGGGCGAGACCAAGACGCCGGAGCGCTTTGCCGCCCTCGGCCGCGTCATCGACAGGCTGTCGGGCCAATACATCGTTGCCGAGGACGTTGGCTCCGCCCCGGAAGACATGACTTTTGTGCGGCGCGAGACCCGCCACGTGGCAGGCACTCCCATCGAGACCGGCGGGACGGGAGACCCATCCCCCACAACCTCCTACGGCGTGTTCGTGGGCCTGATGCGCACCGCTGAAGTGGCGCTCGGCCGCACCAGTCTGAAAGGGGTGCACGTGGCCGTCCAAGGTCTTGGCAGTGTTGGCTACGGTCTTGCCCGCTACCTTGCAAAGGCAGGCGCACGGCTCACCGTCAGCGACATCAATGCCGCTGCAGTGGAAAGGGCACAGGTCGAACTTGGCGCAACCGCCGCCGCCCCTGACGAGATTGCAACGGTGGAGGCGGACATTTTTTCCCCCAACGCTCTTGGCGCGGTGCTGAACCCCACAAGCATTCCCCGCTTGAAGGTGGCGTGCGTTGTGGGTGCGGCCAACAACCAGCTCCACGACGACAGCGATGGTGAGGCGCTGCGGCGCCGCGGGATCCTCTACGCACCCGACTATGTCGTGAACGCCGGCGGCCTCATCCAAATGGGCGGCGAGTTGATGGGCTGGTCACGAACGGAGGTGGACCGCAGGGTGGCCGCCATCGCCGACACGCTCGGCCGCATCTTCGCCCGCGCGGACGCTGACGGTGTTGCCACCAACACGGCCGCGGACGCCATTGCCGAGAAGCGCTTTTCTTCACCGGAGGTTGCGCTCGCTTGATCCGACCGCGCGGACCGTCTGGCCTTCTCGGGTTGGGCGGGATTTGCGTCGATACGTCTTGCGATTATGGCGAGGGGGCGGCATTTTACCGGCACGTTCGCCGTCTGGCGGCGGAAAGGGCAGCGCGCCCGTTTCAATTTCAACGTGAGGAGTGCCAAGGATGACTTCAACCATTTCGCGCCGCGACGCCGTGCTGGGTGCAGCAACAGTTGCTGTGGCCGCCACTGTTGCAACTGCTGCCCAGGCTGATCAGAAAGGCCACCTGCAAGCGGCTCTGGATCAGCTGCAAAAAGCCCATAAGCAGCTGGATGCGGCGGGTTCTGGCCTCGGCGGCCATCGCGGCAAGGCCATGCGTGCCACCGAACAGGCCATCGCCGAAACCAAGCAGGCGATGAGGTTCATCTCCAGCTAACACGTTAAAATGGGGTCAGCACCGCCTGACCCCATCCCATCTCCGGCGCTGGCCCATGACAGGCGGGTGGGCGCTACTCCGCCGCCACCAATGTCGTGCTTGTCCGCCAGCCATAGGTCTTGTCCACACCAAGGCGCGACAGCATCTGAAGCGCGTCGTTCAGCGCCGGCTGAGGCAAGGCTTTCAGCGGCCGGCGCAAAGGCCCTGCAGGAAGGCCCACCGCCCGCAGCAGCGTTTTGACCGCCACAGGGTTGATGGCCGAATAGGCAAAGTGGAGCACCGGCAGGTACTCAAGCCACGCCTGCCGGCACGCAAACGCATCCTCCCCCGTTTCCCAAGGCTTGGAGATGACCGCCATCTCCCGCGGGATGATGTTGCCGGTCATGTTCGCGGTGCCGTGGCCACCAAGGGCCATGGTGGGAATCACAAGCCCCAGATTGGGCGAGCAGCAGCACATGATGGCCATGTCCGGCTTTGCCGCGCACACCTGAGCCACCTGGCCCACCCGCGTCGTGCTTTCCTTCAGCACCACCATGTTCGGATGCTTGGCAAGCTCCAGAAGGTTGGACCAGTGAAGGTCCGTCTTCACCCGCGGCGGATTGTTGTAAAAGCCCATGGCAAAGTCGGTGCTGTCCAGCACCTCCTTGGCGTAGTCGGTGATGGCATCATTGTCGCCACAGATGTAGGCGGGCGCTGCAATGATGGCGCCGTCCGCACCCTCGTCCTTGGCAAAGCGCACATAGTCGATGGTGGTGTCGGTATTGTTGCCTGTGGAGCCGTACCACATGGTCATCCCCGGTCGGCGCATGGCGACGGTACGGCGGACAATCTCGCGCCGCTCGTCAGGGCTCAGCATCGACACTTCGCCGGTGGAGCCCATGATCAAAAGCGCCGACGTGCCGTTTTCAGCATGCCAGTCGATGAGGGTGCGAAAGCCCTCATAGTCCACGGAGCCGTCCCCGTTCATGGGGGTGATCAGCGCGACAAACGAGCCTTTGGGCTGGCTATGGGGCATGGCAGCACTCCTCCTTCCGCACGGATTTTGAGCTCGGCGGGCCTCTGCATTCATTTAGTTATTGGGTCGTTTCATGAACCTGCCAATGATTTTCCGCCCGTTTGACGAGAAAATCTCGGCAAGGACGGGCGCCGCTCAGAGCGTCCCAGGGTAGTCGCCCCCATCCATGAGGATGGACTGGCCCGTCATCAGGCCTGAATGGGTCGATGCCAGGAAGCAAAAGAGCGCGCCGATTTCTTCAGGCGTGCCGTAGCGTTTTGCTGGGCTTTTTGCAGCACGCGCGGCCCAGATCTCGTCAAATGAGGGGCCGCCAGGTTGCACCAGACCTTCCACATGTTCGCGCTGCGCATCGCTCGCCACAATGCCCGGCAGGATGTTGTTGATGGTCACGTTCCGGGCGATCCCCTGCCTTGCGATCCCTGCACAAAACCCCACAAGCCCTGTGCGCGCGCCGTTGGACAGGCCCAGTTCCGACTGCGGGATTTTGACCCCCCTTGCGGTGATGTTGACGATCCGCCCGAAACCGCGCGCAGTCATCCCGTCGAAGGTGAGGCGGATCATTTCGATGGGGCTCAGCATCATCAGGTCGAGGGCGCTGATCCACTCGTCCCTGTCCCAGTCGCGAAAGTCGCCAGGCTTCTTGCCAGCGGCATTGTTGAGGAGGATGTCGGGCTCGGGGCAGGCGGCAAGGGCGGCACTGCGCCCCTCCGGCGTGGTGATATCGGCCGCAACCGTGACGACGTCAGCGCCTGTCTCAGTGCGGATCGCTTGTGCGGTTGCCTCCAGCGCCTCCGCCCCGCGCGCCACAAGGGTGAGGGCAACGCCCTCCCTGCCAAGCGCTTCAGCACAGGCTTTGCCCATGCCTTTGCTGGCACCGGTCAAAAGCGCGCGCCTGCCTTTGATCCCCATATCCATAACGTGTGCTCCTCAGTGGCGTGCGGTGTCTTCACCGGTGGGCGGGCCGTCGTGGGTGACGCCGCAAAGGCGTGCCACTCGGGCGAGTTCTGCGTCGAGCCGGTCGACCCGCGCCTTCCCTGGCCGCACGCCGTCCTCCCACCACACCTTGCGCACGGTGAGGGCGCCTTTGTCCTTCTTCATGTCGATACGCCCCACAAGGCGATCCCCTTCCAGAAGCGGGAACACATAGTAGCCGTAGCGCCTCTTATGGGCGGGCACGAACACCTCGATGCGATAGTCGAACCCGAACAGCCGCTGACAGCGGATCCTGTCGCGCACAATGGGGTCGAACGGGCTCACCACCCGCAGGCGCGAAGGAAAGGCGAAGTCGTCCTCATGGCCGTCCAGCGTGGCGGGGTCGGCGATGGCAACCCTTTGGGGTCCGCACACGCCCTCCACCTGCACCCTTGGAAGGTCTCGCCCTTCGGTGGCGGCCCAGGTTTTGGCCTCTTCGGCCGTGATGAGCCCCCAGAAGGCGGCAAGCTCGCCATGGGTGGCAAGGCCGAGCCGCTCGAGCGCGCTCCTGCAGGCAAAGTCCACATAGGCATCATGATCGATCGGGCCTTGGCGGTGCTCCTGGGGGATCACGTTGTGGGAAAGGTCGTAAACCTTTTCAAAGCCCACCCGTTTGGAAACGGCAAGCGCCCCCGTGCGCCATAGATATTCAAGGGCGGTCTTGCCAGGGTGCCAGTCCCACCAGCCGCCGTTTTGCTGGGCCGGCTCTTCAAGCAGGTCGCGTGCGCGCTTGGGGCCTTCGCGGGCGATCCTGCTCAAGACGGCGTCCATCTCCACAGTGAAGTCGCCTCGGCGGGTCTGACTCCAGCGCTTGCGCAAGCGTTCAGCCTCCCGCGCAAAGCGGCGCTGCCAGACGGGGTAGAACCGCACCGGGATGACGGCGGCATCGTGGGTCCAGTTCTCAAACAGCGTGCGCTCGCGCTCGATAAGGCGCGTCAGATCCTTCTCGCGATAGGTGGCATTGCGGGCAAACAGGATCATGTGGTGGGCGCGCGCGACGGTGGCGATGGAATCGAGCTGGACGAACCCCAAGCCATCGATGCGCGACAGCAGCGCCTGCGGCGTCTGGCGCCGGTGGGGATCCTCCCCAAGACCTTGGCGGGCAAGGAAAGTGCGCCGTGCCCGCGTTGCGCCGATGGTGGCGATCGGCTTGGTCATCGATGAGGCAAAGGGCGTGGACCATCCATGCCGCCTTACTGGCATGGCGGTGGAGGCTTCGCCAATGCGATTCGCTGACGTTGACCTCAGCGCGGCCGATGCGTCCCCAACCGATCCACAACATCGGCAGCCAGCGCAAGCAGCGTCTCATCTTCCCCAAAGCGGCCGATGAGCTGCACCGAGACTTCCTCACACGGCACCACCACCACAGGAAGGCCAGACACGTTGTGGGCAAGGGTGAGGCGGATGTTGGCGTTGGTGGCATCCTCCTCCACGCCCCTCAGCCGGACCGTGTCGGCAAAGCGCGGCAACGGGCGGCACGGCAGCGTCGGCGACAGGACGGCGGAAAACCCGCTCACCGCCTCTCGCCACGCCACTGCCGCCTCCTCCGCGATCTTCAGCGCGCCCGACACCTCACGAGCGCGGATCTGCCGGCCCGCCACGATGGCGCGCGCTGCCGAGAGTGGGAAGCCTCCGGGGTCATTCAGGTAGTCTTCCGCCCACTGGTGCCACAAATCGCGGCACACGACGGTGCCGTGGGCGATGGACACCAACGCGTATGGCGCCGGATCGGGAAGGGAGATCGTTGCATCGAGCCGCTGGCACACACGGGTGAAGGCGGCGGCCACATCATCGTTGCAGGCAGCCACCGCGTCCTTGAGGACGGCGAGGGGACGCAGGTCCACTTCTGCCTCGCGCCAATCGGTCACGAGGGCGGGGAGGGGGGCTGCCAGGGTGGCAAGATCGGCGGCGATGAGGCCGAGATGATCGAAGGCGGGGCTGAGGGGGATGACGCCATCCAAAGGCACCCGCCCGTGGGTGGGCTTATAGGCGAAGAGATCGCAATAGGCGGCGGGGATGCGCACGCTGCCACCGGTGTCGGTCCCCAACCCCACATGGGCAAGGCCGGCAGCCACGGCGACGGCAGATCCGCCGCTGGAGCCCCCAACGGCACGGCCGCGATGGCGCGGGTTGGCAAGGCGATCGGTCATGGTACCGAGCCCGCCCGCATCGGTGTGGGTGACGCCGACAACCCTGTGGCCCGCCGCCTTCAGCCGTTCAACCGCAGCCGCATCTGTCCTCGCACGGACATGGCGACGGTAAGCAAATCCTGCGGTCAGCGACAGGCCGTTCACCGCAATCATGTCCTTGACCGCCACGCGCAGGCCTTCGCCATCACCAGTACCGGCCGCGCGCTCAACAAACGGGTCGTTTTCGTCCAGCGGCGTCACGCAGGGCCTTGTGGGCGCGCGCAGATCGGCTTGCCTGAGGGCGCCCGACGCGGTAGCCAAGAGAAGGATAACGAAAGCGGCGCCGCCACGGTTATGGCCTCCACCAGCTCAGATACGATCGTCTCCAACGGGCCCGCCGCCCACCGGACTGTTTTGTGCGCGCGCTGAACCGGCTGATCCTCACCAACGCAACGGTCCTCATCTTCGCGGCCATCTTGCTGCTGTTCGGGCTTCAATCGCCTGACTTTCTCACCGTCGAATCCCTCGGCAACATCGTCAAGCAAGCCTCCTTCATTGGCATTGCGGCGGTGGGCATCACCTTCGTCCTTCTGACGCGGGGCATAGACCTTTCGGTGGGCTCGGTGATGTATCTGGGCCCGCTTATTGCAGGCTTTGCCATGCGCGACCTTGGTGTGGGTGTCGCCGGTGGGCTCGCAACGGCGGTTCTGGCAGGCCTTGCCATGGGGGCGCTCAACGCGCTCTTCATCGTGCGTTTCAACATCGCCCCTTTCATCGTCACCTTGTCGACGCTGTTCTTCTTCCGCGGTGCCGGCACGTGGATGACAAGCTCCCGCCAGTTCGATTTCGACCGCTCCATGCTGGACTTCGGTCTGACCCACATTGCCGGCATCCCTCTCCCCGTCATCGTGTTCGCGCTTGTGGTGCTTGCCGCGCACATCGTCCTGTCGCGCACCGCGTTCGGGCGGCAGGTCTATGCGGTTGGCGCAGACCCTGAAGTGGCGCGAAAAGCCGGGATCAGGCGCGGCCACGTAACCTTCCGCGTTTATATGATCTCGTCCGCGTGCGCGTCGCTCGCCGGCTTCATATTGATTGCGCAGATCGGCAGGCTCGACGTCGCCTTCGGCGAAGGACGCGAGTTCGATGTCATCGCTGCAGCGGTTCTTGGCGGGGCGAGCCTTTTCGGCGGGATCGGAACGGCCGTTGGCGCCGCTGTGGGGGCAATCCTCATCCAGACCGTGAAGCTTGGCCTCGTCTTCACCAACGTGAACCTTTACCTCCAGCCCATCGTGCTGGGGTCGGTGATCTTCCTTGCCGTGTTGATCGACAGCATCCGCGTGCTCCGCCTGCGTCAGGCGCGCCGACGCACCATAAGACCGCTCACCACCTGAACGTCAGCCACACGCCGCTTCCAGCCTATCCCAATCGAACGTCACGCCGGTGCCAGGCACATCCGGCGCGACGGCAAGGTGGTTCTCCACGACCAGGGGACGGGTGGTGTAGGCGTCGATGGGAAAAGAGTGCACCTCGAGCCAGCCGGCGTTCTGTTGTCCGCTCATGAGGCTGACGTGAAGCTCCTGCATGCCGTGGCTGCAGACCGGCAGGCCGTAGCGGCGGGACATTTCCGCCACCTTCAACCAGCCCGTGATGCCGCCACAGTTGGAAGCGTCCGGTTGGATGTAGGACAGCTGTGAGTGGCGGAAGGCATGGTCGAACTCCTCCATGGTGTGAAGGTTCTCGCCCATGGCAAGGGGCACACCTGTGACCTTGGCGATGGTGGCATAGCCCTCGAAGTCGTCGGGAATTGTGGGCTCCTCGAACCACAAGATGTCGAAGGGCTTGAAGGCGCAAGCAGCTTCGATGGCCTGATCGACGGTGAGCGCATAATTGGCGTCCACCATGAAGGCAACGTCCGGTCCCAGTGCCTCGCGCACGGCCTGCACCCGCGCCACATCCTCAGAAAGTGACGGCTTGCCCACCTTGATCTTAATGCCGTTGAAGCCTGCCGCAACGCTTTGCGTCACGCTCGCGACCAGCTTCTCCTGCGAGTAATCAAGATCGATCCCGCCGCGATAGGCCTTACAGCGGGTGCCTGCCCCGCCGGCCATTTGTACCAGCGAGCGGCTCTCCCTGTGACCGCGAAGGTCCCACAACGCAATATCGACGGCGGAGATGGCAAAGGCTGCAATCCCCCCGCGGCCCACATAGTGGATGTGCCAGGTCATCGCCTCGTAAAGGGCTTCAACCTCGGTGGCGTCCTGGCCGATGAGGAAGGGGGCAAGGTCGTGCTCGACCATGGCGGCGACGGCATGACCGCCCCGCCCGCCGGTATAGGTGTAGCCGGTCCCCTCGCTGCCATCGGCAAGGCGGACGGTGGCGGTGATCAATTCGAAATGTGTGTGAACGCCGTGCTTGGCATCGCTCAATGCCTCGGCGAGGGGCACCGCGAAACGGCGGACTTCGACAGCCTTGATGACGCTCATGGGTGTCGCTCACCGGTTTTGTCGGGCGCTGCGATCCGCGTTTGGAGCGCAATGACTAGGAACAGGAACGCCCCGCGCACCACAAGCTGCCAGTAGGCCGACAAGCTGATGGTCCCCCGTCCGTTCTCAAAATTGAGGATGTTGAAGACAAGCCCCAGGAGCAGCGCGCCGGCCACCGTTGCGGGGACCGACCCCATGCCCCCCGTCAATAGCGTGCCGCCCACAACGACGGAGGCGATGGCCGAAAGCTCCCACCCCAGTCCTTCAAGGGGCTGGCCCGCGCCGAAACCAGAGGCGAGGAAAACGCCGGCAAGCCCAGCGCACCCGCCGCTGAACATGTAGACGAAGGCCTTGGCGCGGTTCACTTTCAGCCCCATCAGCTTCGAGGCGTCCTCGCCCCCGCCAATGGCAAGGACGGTGCGCCCAAGGGAGGTTTTTTCAAGCACCACCCAAGCCGCCACAGCCACGATGGCGGTGATGATGATGGTCCACGGCAAAAGGTCGAACGCCTTTTCCATGCCGAGCTTGGTGAAGTTGCTGCCCCAATCCACCGAGATGGTCTGCGCGCCACTCAGCACCAAAGCACCCCCTTTGGCCCCCAGCAAGGTGGCAAGTGTCGCGATGAACGGCGGAATGCGCATGGCGATGATGAAGAACGCGTTGAGCCCGCCGATGGCAACGCCCGCCAGCACCCCGCCAGGCAGCGCCACCTCGATCCCATAGGGGCTGAGGTAGGCTGCACACACGGAGGTAAAGGCGGCGACGGAGCCCACGGACAGGTCGATCCCCCCGGTCATGATGACAAAGCACATGCCGATGGCGATCACGATGAACATGGAGTTGTAGTTCAGGAACGAGGAGATGTTGTAGGCGCTGTCAAAGTTCTCGTAACGCCACACGCCAAAGAGGATGAGGGCGGCCAAAGCAATCCACACACCGAACGTGTGGGAGGAACCTGTCAGGTAGCGCCGAAGGTCGAAGGTGGCTGCGTCCATCCATTCACTCCGAGCGAATTTGTTGAAGGTAGACGGCAAGGACGATGATGCCTGCCTTGGCAATGAGCGCCACCTCGTCCTCCACCCCGTTGGCAAGGAGGGTGTATTTGACGAGCTGGATGATCATTGCGCCGAGGATTGCCCCGAAGATGGGCGCCCGGCCGCCCTGGAGCAGCGCCCCGCCCACGACGGCTGCGGCAATGGCGTCAAGCTCCATCAGGTTGCCGTTGCGCGCCGCATCGGAGGCCGAGTTGATGGCCACCACAATCATCCCCGCAACGCCGGCGAGGGTGGCGCAGATGATGTAGACGGCAATCTTCACGCCGCGGACCGGGGCGCCCGCGAGCCGTGCGGCCCTCTCGTTCCCGCCAATGGCGAGGACGTAGCGGCCGAAGACGGTGCGGCGGATCAGAAAGAAGATCAAGACCGCAATCACCAGCGTGAGCCAGCCTTGAAACGGCAATCCCAAAATCCGCCCTGTGCCGAGATAGCTAAAGTCGGGATTGGAGAAGGTTTGAAGGTTGCCGTTGGTCAAAACCTGCGCAATGCCGCGCCCTGAGATGAACAAGATCAGCGTCGCGATGATGGGCTGAACCTTGAAGAAGGTGACGAGCACACCGTTGAACAGCCCGCACGCTGCCGCCGCCACCAAAGGCAAGGTGAACGCCGCAATCAGCCCCAACGTTGGATAGGCCACACCAAAGGGCGAGCCGAAGATGAGCGGTGCCAGCGCCCCGGACAGCGCCATCACCGCCCCGACGGACAGGTCGATGCCCTTGGTGGCAATCACCAGCGTCATGCCCACGGCCACAATAGCAATGGTCGCCACCTGGCTGATGTTCACAAAAAGCGTCTGCAATTGCAGGAAGTTGGGGGTGATCGCAATGTTGAGGAGGATTAGAATCGCGAACGCCACCAGTCCCCCATGACGGCGGGCAAGCACGCCCCACCGGGGCCCTTGCGTACGCTGAGGGCTTGGGCCAAGGGCGCTGTCTGTGCTCATGCCGCAGCGTCCGCATCGCGGTGGTGGGCGATGGCGTTGAGGAGCACATCCTCCGTCAGCCCAGGATTGCTGAGGACGGTAACGGAGCGGCCGTCCTGCATCACCACAATCCTGTCGGCCCCTTCCACCAGCTCCTCGAACTCTGAGGAGATGAGGACGACGCCGATGCCGCGCTGCACATTTTCGCTGATGATCTTCTGGATATCGAGCTTGGCGCCCACATCCACGCCCCGCGTCGGCTCATCGAGGATCAGAAGCTGGGGCTCTGTGGCCAGCCAGCGGGCAATCAGCACCTTTTGCTGGTTGCCGCCCGACAGCTCGCGGATAGGCTGCTCCATGCTGGCAAGCTTGATGCCGAGCGCGTCGATGAACTTGGCCACGAGTGCCCGCTCATCCTCCCGCTTGATCTGGCCGGACTTTTGAAGCCGCGGCAAGAGCGCCAGCGTCAGGTTCTCGCGCACCGACATGTCGGGGATGATGCCTTCTGCCTTCCTGTCCTCCGACAAGAAGGCCATGCCGCATTTGATGGCCTCTGACGGTGTGGTGGGCGTCGCCTTGCCGTCCGCCAGCGTTATGGCACCCTCCGTCAAGGGGTCGGCGGCGAAGAGGGCCCGCGCCGCTTCAGTGCGCCCAGAGCCGAGGAGCCCGCCAAGGCCGACAATCTCGGCCTTGTGGACGGTGATGTCGAAGTTTTGGAGTTGCTTGCCCGTCGCAACGCCCTTGGCGGTCAGAAGCGTTTCGCCCCCTTTCACACCGCCGCCAAGGTCGGTCATGCCGGCGGCCTCGATATCTTCGATGCGCCGGCCCAGCATGTCGGCGATGAGGTCGAGCTTGCTGGTCTCGCCGATCCCCTTGGTGGCAATGGTCTGGCCGTCGCGCATCACCGTCACGCGGTCGCAAATGCGAAACAGCTCATCCAGGAAGTGGGACACGTAAAGGACCGCAACGCCTGACTGGCTGAGCCCGCGGATCACCTCGAACAGCACTTCCACCTCGCGGTCATCCAGCGAAGAGGTGGGCTCGTCCATGATGACGAGCTTGGCGTTGAGGGAGACGGCGCGGGCAATGGCCACCAATTGTTGGATGGCGGTGGAATAGCGGCCCAGCGGCTGGGTGACGTCGATGTCGATGGAGAAGCGGCGCAAGATTTCGCGGGTTCTTGCGTGTGCCTCTTTCCATTTGACGAAGAGGCCCAAGCGCCGCGGCTCGTAGCCGAGGGTGACGTTTTCCGTCACCGAGCGCAGGGGAACGAGGTTGATCTCCTGATAGATGGTGGAGATGCCAACGTCCTGCGCCTCGCGCGGGCCGGAGAGGGACAGGGGATTGCCCTGGTAGTCGATCTGACCGGCATCGCGTTGATAGACGCCGGTCAAGATCTTGATGAGGGTGGACTTGCCGGCCCCGTTCTGGCCGATCAGCCCGTGCACCTCCCCTGACACGATGTCGAGCCGTGCGGACCGGAGCGCTGCCACACCGGCAAACGCCTTGTCGATCCCGCTCATCCCAATCAACGGCTCTGACATCTAAGGGGCCTTGGAGGGGACGCCGCCCCTCCGCTCAGCAATCAGTACGCTTCGTCCACGTGGTCGGCGGCGTTCGCTTTGGTGAAGATACGGTCCTCCACCTTCACCCAGGGCTCGATGGTTTCACCGGCGGCGTAGCGCTTCATCACATCGCAGGCGAGGGGGCCGAAGAAGGGGGAGGATTCCACCGTCACACCCATCTTGCCGTCAATGATGGCCTGCAGCGCATCGCGCGTGCCGTCGATGGAGACGACGAGAACGTCTTCGCCAGGTTTGCGGCCGGCAAGCTCCAGCGCCTGGATCGCGCCGATCGCCATCTCATCGTTGTGAGCGTAGACAATGTTCACGTCCGGGTGGGCCTGAAGCAGCGTTTCCATCACCTGCCGGCCAAGGTCGCGGGCAAAGTCGCCCGACTGGGAGGCGACGATGGTCATGTTGTCGTGCTGGGCCATGACATCGTCAAAACCCTTCTTGCGGTCGTTGGCGGGGGAGGAGCCGGTGGTGCCTTCAAGCTGGATGATGGTGCCTGTGTCGCCGTCGAAATTCTCAAGCGTCCACTCAGCAACGCGCCGGCCCTGGTCCACAAAGTCAGACCCCAGGAAAGACACATAGTGTTCGCCAGCTTTGGCAACGTTGGGGTCCACCGAGCGATCCACCAGGAAGGTGGGAATGCCGGCAGCGCGCGCACGCATCACAGCGGGGATGAGGGGTTTTTCCTCACGCGGGGGCAGGAACAGAACGTCGATGCCCTGGGCGATCATGGAATCAACGTCAGCCACCTGCTTGGCGGCAGAGCCTGCCGCATCGGTGGTGATGAGGTCCCAATTGCAGGCGTCGGCGGTGTCCTGAAAGCTCTTGGTTTCGGCGATGCGCCAGGGGTTGTTACTTTCCATCTGGGGGAAGCCGACCTTGTAGCGCTCCTTTTGTTCAAGGGGCGGAAGGCCTGACGCCGTGGCGCTTGTGACGCCCAGTGCGGCGGCAACGCTGGCCGCCAGAATCGTTGAGACTATGCCCTTCATGGTTCCTCTCCAATGCTGACGGTGAGCCCGCCTTAACCGGTGCCAATACACCTTGACGGGAAGCGTACAACTGGCACCTAATAAGTCAATTAATATTTATTTCTGGCGACACCGCCGGGAATCATCGCCACATCGGCGCAACAAATACTGGGCCGCGGCAGCGGGCCAATGGGAAGGGGCATGGACCAGGACGTTGAGCGGCGGATCGGTGTGGGCCGGGTGCGTGGACGGCGCAGGGTGACGATGACGGACGTGGCGCGTGCCGCCAACTGTTCCCAAAGCACCGTCTCGTTCGTCCTCAACAACAACATGGCCGTGCAGATTTCCGATGCGACGCGCGAGCGTGTGCACAAGATCGCCCGCGAGCTTGGCTACGAGGGTGCGCAGCGCCCCGGCGGCGGTACTGCAGGCCGCTCAGCCTCGCGGGTGATCGGGTTCGTGGCCGACCGTCTTTCGGTGGGCTGGGAAGGCGGCCCAGCCCTCCTTGAGGGTGTTCGCCAGGCGGGCAATGCCGCCGGCGCCCTCGTCCTTGCCGCAGAGACGGAAAACGATGCGGACCTTGAGCCGAAGACGCTGGATTACTTCATGGCCAGCGGCGTGGACGCGTTGATCTACGCCTGTGTCCACACCCGCCGCGTGCGCCTGCCGGACCAGTTGCTGACGGCGCAAATCCCCGTCTTCCTCCTCAATTGCTACACCGAGGACGGGGACCGCCCGGCCGTGGTGCCGAGTGAAATCGTCGGCGGGCAGACGGCCACGACGGCCTTGATCGATGCCGGCCACAGGCGCATCGCCACCATCACGGGCGAGACGTATATGGAGGCCGCCAGCGACAGGCTGACAGGCTACAAAAGGGCGCTCGCCTCGGCCGACATTCCCTTCGACGATGCGCTCGTGATGCCTGGCGACTGGTCGGCAAGCACCGGCTTTTACAGCACCCAGCAACTGTTGGGGCTGGACGACCCGCCCACCGCCATCTACTGCCAGAACGACCGTATGGCCGTCGGCTGCTATGAGGCGTTGAAGGAGGCGGGTCTTCGCATCCCCGACGATGTCTCGGTGGTGGGCTATGACGACGATGAAATCTCCCGCCACCTCTTCCCACCATTGACGACGCTGGTGTTGCCCCACAGGGCCATGGGCCGCTTCGTCGTGGAACAGTATCTTGACGGTGTGCCTGGCACCGCGGGCCGCTACCGCCTCACAAAGCTTGCCTGCGAGCTTGTGGAGCGCGACTCTGTGGGCCCACCGTCGGAGCGAAGGCGCAGGAGCGCATGAGATGGCAGGAGAGACCTACGACCATATCGTGATTGGCGGCGGCTCTTCAGGGTGCGTTGCCGCCGCCACCCTTGCCTCGGAGGGCGGGGCGCGGGTGCTTCTGCTTGAGGCCGGCCACTCCCACCGTCATCCGCTACTCGACATGCCGCCCGGCATCTTCAAGATGATCAACGGCTCCAAGTTCATGCGCTACCACAAGACCCCGCCGCAGGATCATCTTGACGGGCGCAGTCACGACATTCCCCAAGCGCACGTCCTGGGCGGCGGCTCCTCGGTCAATGCCCAGGTCTATATGCGCGGGCGGCCGTCGGATTTCGATGCATGGGACGAGGCGCTTCGCGGCAACAACCAGGGTGTGAATTGGGGGTGGGAGGCTGTGCTCCCCCACTTTACCGCCATGGAGGCCAACAACCGCCTCAACAACGACCTTCACGGCACCGACGGGCCGATGCTTGTCTCGGATCCGGGCCATATCGACGACTTGTCGCGCTGGTTCGTGCAGGCGGTGCAGGCCCTTGGCGAACCCTTCACCAGCGATTTCAACGGCCCCACACAGCGCGGTGTCGGCTTCTATCAGTTCATGAACCGCCATGGCCGCAGAAGCTCTGCCGCCTACGCCTACATTGCGCCCCAGGAGAACAACCCGAACCTCACCGTGCGTCTCAAAACGCCCGTGAGGCAGATCGTCTTGGAGAAAGGCCGTGCCGTGGGCGTGGTGGTGCCTGACGGGCAAGGGCGCGAGACCACCATCCGCGCCGACGGTGAGGTGATCCTTGCCGCGGGCGCTCTGGTCTCGCCACAACTTGCGATGTTGTCGGGGATTGGCCCTGCCGATCACATCAGGCACAACGGCATTTTTGCGGAAGTGGATCATCAGGGCGTCGGCCAGAACCTCATCGACCATCCTGAGGTCCCGATGACGGCCATCGCCAACGGCCCCTACGGCTATTATCGCCAAGGCAACGGCTGGCGGATGCTGCGCAACGGGCTTCAGTTCAAACTGTTCGGCACGGGGCGTATCACGTCCGCAGGGGTGGAGGCGGGCGCCTTCGTCAACCCGCGCGACCGGGATGCACCGCCCACCATTCAGGCCTTTTGCGTGCCCATCGTCTACCTCGACAGGGACACGCTTGGCCTTGTGGACGATGACTACGGCATCACCATCACCACCGTTGTCGTCAAGCCGAAGTCCCGCGGGACGGTGACGTTGCGCTCCGCCGATCCCAATGCCATGCCCATCGTCTCCCCCAACCTTTTGATGGAGGAGGAGGACATGCGCCAGATGGTGGAAGGCCAGCGCTTCTTCCTGGACGCCTTCTCAGCGCCACCTCTTGCAGGCAAAGTGAGCCGTATTGCCATCCCCGAAGCGGGTGCGCGGGACGACGAGACCTTGCGCCGCCACTGCAAACGCTTCGTAAAGACCAACTACCATCCCGCGAGCACCATGAAGATGGGCGCCGATGGCGACGCATCAGCCGTCCTCGATGCCACCCTCAAGGTGCGTGGTGTTGAGGGCCTGAGGGTGTGCGATATGTCTGCCGTCCCCGACATTGTGGCCGGCAACACCAACGCCACGGCGATGATGCTGGGCCGGCGCTGCGCCGACTTCATCATGGGCCGTTAGGCTGATCATATGGACCGCTAGGCCGATCATGAGGCTGCCGTCAGAAGCTCGCCCATGTCCCGCCACCGCCAGCAGCGCACCATGTGCTCGGCCGACACGGGCTCGTTGGCGGGCACGTCCGTCCGGCAGCGGTCCTCCAGATGGGCGCAGCGGGGGTGGAAGTGGCAGCCGCCCGGTGGATCGAGCGGCGAGGGGAGTTCGCCTGTCACTGCCGCATACGTCTGCTGGCCGGCCCTGATCCGCGGCATTCCCGCCAACAGGGCAGCGGTGTAGGGGTGGCGCGGGGCGGTGAAAAGGGTCTCAGTGGGGGCCTCCTCCACGATCCTCCCCAAGTACATCACAGCCACCCGGTCGCACAGGTGGCGCACCACACCAAGGTCGTGGCTGATGAAAAGGGCCGTCAACCCGCGCCTTTGTTTCAGGTCGGCCAGGAGGTTCAGGATTTGCGCCTGGACGGACACGTCGAGGGCCGCCACAGGCTCATCGCAAATCAACACATCGGGAGAGACCGACAGGGCGCGCGCAATGCCGATCCTCTGGCGCTGGCCGCCGGAAAACTGGTGGGGCAGGCGGTCGAGCGCATCACGGGGAAGGCCCACCTCGTCCATCAGGGCCGCGGCGAAACGCTGACGCTCCCGCGGTTTGATCATCCCGTGCCGCAGGGGCCCTTCGGTGATGGTGTCGATGACGCTGCGCCGCGGGTTGAGCGAGGCCATGGGGTTCTGAAAGATCATCTGCACCCGAAGGAGCGCCCTTTGGGGAAGATCCTTCAGGTCCTTCCCATCAAGGCGAACGCGGCCTTCGCTGGGTGTGAGAAGCGCTGCAACAATCCGCCCCAAGGTGGACTTGCCGCACCCGCTTTCCCCCACAAGCCCCATGACCGAGCCGCCCGGCACGGCAAGATCCACATGGTCCACCGCATGGACCGTCTCGTCCCGATAGTCCGCGCCGACGCGCGACAACAGCCTCTGCGTGGTGGTCATCTTGCGGGTGAAGCGGCGCGACACCCCGTCGATGGACAAGAAGGGCGCCGTGCCGGCAGAGGTCATGGCAAAGGGGCGATGCTGCATCAGGCAGCGCCCGTGGGGTGAAAGCACCGCACCTTGCGCCCCTGTGCAACCGGCGTGACCGGCGGCTCTGAAAGGCAGGCCTTGCTGGCCCTGAAGCACCGGGGACGGAAAGCGCACCCTTTCGGCAGGGCGAGGGGGGAGGGCGGCATCCCGCCGATTTGCTCCAGCTTGCCGCCTGGGGGCACCTCGCCAGGAATCGAGCGCAGGAGGCCCACCGTATAGGGGTGTGTGGGGTGGTTCAGCACCCCGTCCACAGGGCCTTCTTCGACAATGCGCCCTGCGTACATAACGGCGATCCTGTCGCAAAAGCCCGCCGCAATGCTGAGGTCATGGGTAATCCAGATCAACGCCACGCCGGTCTTGCGCACAAGGTGGTGCATCAACGCCAGGATCTGCGCCTGGATGGTCACGTCGAGCGCTGTCGTCGGCTCGTCGGCGATGACGAGGGAGGGGGCGTTCACCAGGGACAGCGCAATGCACACCCTTTGGCGCATGCCGCCGGAGAGTTCGTGCGGGTAGGTGGCAAGGCGCGCGGCGGGAGCGGGCATCCCCACCTCCACGAGCGCCTGTTCGGCGCGGGCCATCGCCTCTTTCCAGGTGAGGCGTTTGTGGGCGCGCATCACCTCGTAGAACTGTCTGCCGATGGTGAGGACCGGGTTGAGGGTGGTCATGGGATCTTGGAAGATCATCGCCACCTCGCGGCCGCGAAGGGCCCGCATGTCCTCCTCGTCAAGGCCCACCAGTTCACGGCCTCTGAGGCGTACCGAGCCCTTTTCCACGCGCCCTGGCGGGTCGACGAGGCCCATCAGCGACAGCCCCGTCACCGTCTTGCCCGACCCCGATTCCCCGACAATGGCGAGGATCTCCCCTGGCGCCACGTCAAAGCTCACACCGTTGACGGAGACCGCCCGCCCTGTGTGCAGCGAAAAGACCGTGGTCAGGTCCTCCACCGACAAGATGGGGGTGACAGCGGTGGTTGGGGGTGGCGCCGTCTCCATTGCCGCCGTCATCGCCGTTCGCCAGGATTGAGGACGTCCCGCAGCCTGTCGCCGACGAGGTTGATGGCAAGGACGGTGGCAAGGAGCGCAAGGCCTGGGAAGATGGAAATCCAGTAGAGCCCGCTCAGAAGGTACTGGTAGCCGTTGGCAATCAAAAGGCCGAGGGACGGCTCCGTCTCAGGCAGGCCGATGCCAAGGAAGCTCAGCGTTGCCTCCAGCGTGATGGCGGCGGCCACCTGGATGGTTCCCACCACAAGGAGCGGTGCCAAGCAGTTGGGAAGAAGATGGCGAGTCAGGATGCGCCAGTGACCAAGCCGCAAGCCTCGTGCGGCTTCGATGTACTCCCTCTCGCGCTCCACAAGGGCAGAGCTGCGCACCGTGCGCGCATAATAGGCCCACTGGACGATGACGAGGGCGATCATGGTCTTGTCCACCCCGCGCCCGACCACGGCAAGAAGCATGAGGGCAACGAGGATCGCAGGAAAGCTCATCTGAAGGTCGACGATGCGCATGATGATGGTGTCGACCCGCCCGCCCACATAGGCCGCCGTCAGCCCCACCAGCGCACCGATGGCAAGGGCGACCACGGCACTCATGGCGCCCACCATCAGTGAGATGCGCAGCCCGTAGAGGATGGCGCTCAGCATGTCCCTGCCGAGCCCGTCGGTCCCCAGCCAGAAGGTATAGCCATCCATGCTGGGCGTGCCGGGCGGCAGGCGCGAGTCCAGGATCGAGACCTTGGCAAGGTCGTAAGGGTCCTGCGGGGCAATCCAGGGCGCAAAGACCGCACACACGATGATGCCGAGGAGAACCACGAACCCCACCACGGCGACGGGGCTTGCGCAAAACTCCTTCACGAAGCGCGAGAATGAGCCGGGGCCTTTGCGGGCGGCGGATTCGGAGGTGTCGGTGGCGTCGGTCATTTCGACCCGCCTCCAAGGCGCACGCGCGGGTCGAGGGCGGCATATGTGAGATCGACGATGAGGTTGATGATCACGAACATCGTGACGATCACCATCAGGTAGGCGACGATCACGGGCCGATCGAGCCTTGAGATGGACTCTATGATGAGTTTGCCCATGCCGGGCCAGTTGAAGATGGTTTCCGTCACGACCGCAAAGGCGATGACGGAGCCGAACTCGATCCCAATCACCGTCACGATGGGGATCATGATGTTCTTTAAGACATGGCGCGTCAGAACCCGGCGGGGGCGCACCCCCATGGCGCGGGCATAGCGCACATAGTCCTGGGGCAGCACCTCGCGCACACCGGCCCGGGTGAGGCGGATGAACAGCGCCACCTTGAAGAGCGCAAGGTTGAGCGCTGGCAGAAAGATGTGCCGCAGCCCGTCGAGGGTGAAGATGCTGAGCTCCATCCCAAGGACATTCACCGTCTCCCCCCGCCCATAGACAGGGAACCAGGATAAGGTGACGCCGAAGGTGAGGATCAACAAAAGTCCCACCCAGAACGAGGGCAGGGAGAAGCACAGGATCGACCCCGACATGATGAGCCGGCCGTACCAGGTGTTCCCCCTTAGCCCCGCGATAAGCCCCAGCGGGATGCCGATGACGATGGCCATCAAGGTCGCCACGAACGCAAGCTCGAGCGTTGCCGGCATCCTCATGAGGATGAGTTCTATTGCCGGGATGTTGAAGGCGAAGGAGGTGCCCAGATTGCCCTGCAGCGCCTGGCCCACGAAGCGCAGGTATTGAATGTAAAGGGGTTGGTCGAGGCCGAAGGCTCGGGCCACAGCCGCGCGCGTTGCCTGGTCCGCATCGGGGTTGATGAGGATCTCCACAGGATCGCCGATGGCGTAGACGCCCACGAAGACAATCAGCGACATCAACCAAACAACGACGGCGCCCTGAAAGACGCGCTGGAGGACGAAGGCAATCATGCCGCCCCCTCCACCACGGGAAGCGTGAGCGTTGAGGGCGTGTCCGGCCCACCGTGGATGGTAATGGTCCCCTTCCGCCGCTCGCCTGGCAGACCGAGAGGTCCGCCAGTCTGCGGATTGATGTCGAAATGGGGGAAGTTGCTGCCGGCAATATCGAGGCGGATCCTGTGCCCCTTGGCAAACCGGTTGGCTGTGGGAAACGCTTCCACCACAGCCTTCACAGGTTCGCCCCGGGGCAAGTGCACTTCACGGTCGAAACCGTCCCGAAAACGCAGCCGCAAGATGCCCTCGCAAAGGTTCAGCGCCGGTCCATCGTCGGCGTAAACGTCGATCAGCTTGATGGTGACATCGGCGTCCGTCACATCCGCCGATAGCCAAAGCTCAGCACTCACTGGCCCTGCGATGACCACGTCCTCCGTCAAAGGCGCTGTCAGAAACGACAGGACGTCCTCGCGTACGCTCTTTCCCCCGACCACGCGAAAGAGGGCCGTCTGGTCGAACATGCCCCCCGCCATCACCGGCTCGCCCGAGTTGATGGCCCCGCCCAATGTCGGCACCGGCCTTTCAGGATCGCTGACAAAGGCGCAGGCGAAGCGGTCTGTCGGTGCCCCGTCCGACAACCCCGCCGGACTAAGCTGAAGGGTGTGCGATGTGTGCGCCGGTGGCCAGGCGATGGCGCTCTGCCAGCCTCCGCCATGGTCGATGCGCCCATCGTCATGGCGCTTCCCCGTACCGCCGCCCATCACGAAGTAGCGCACGGGCGGTCCGCCGGTTGCGTGAGGGCGGGTGAGGAAGCCAAGGCGCAGGTCCTGGACGGTGGCGCCGAGCCCCACCTCCGGCAATGCGTCTTCACCAAAGTCGGCCTCGCCGGCATAGGTCAGGTGCCTGTCGCCATGGCTCCAGGGGCCGATGATGAGCCTTTGTGCGCGCTCGCCAAGGTGGGCGCGGGCATTGAACGCGCTCACCACGTTGACCAGGGACGTATCGTGCCAGCTTGTGACGAAGAGCGTGGGCGTGCCGAGGGACGCTGCGATGGTGTCGGCGGCGCAGAACGCTGGGCGGTGCCAGAACGGACTGCGCTTGGCGTTCTGCCAAAAGGCCATCAGCGCCTGAAGGTAAGGGCTGTCATCGGCAAAAGGGGCGTTGCCTGGCACAAAGGGGCCACGTTTCAGCCAGGAGAGGACGGTGTCGGCGTCCGGTCGCACTGCCTCGGCCTCCCGCGCGTCCTGGGCCATCGCCCATGTGGCCTGCTTCAAGTCCAGCGCGCCGCCCTCGCGCAGGGCACTTGCGAACGCGTCATAAAATCCGCCGCAGTCGATGAAGGCGGCGTCAACCTGGTGATTGTCTTGGGAGAGGGCGCACAGCTGCCACATGGCCCCGTATGAAAATCCTGTGGTGCGCAAAGGGCCGCACCAGGGTTGGGCTTTGGCCCAGGCGATTGTGTCGGCGCTATCCTCAGGCTCTTGGATGTACTTTTCAAACCGTCCGCCGGATTCACCGCACCCCCGACAGTCCTGGACGATGACCGCAAACCCTTCCTCCAGATACCGCGCGACCACCTCGGCACGCTGCGGCGGGGCGGTCGCGCCGGTCGACTGCTCCGACTGGTCGCACCGGCGGCGGCCGTAAGGGGTGCGCTCAAGGAGCGTGGGGAAGGGGCCTTCGCCCTCGGCCACGTAAACGTCGGTTGCAAGGATAACGCCGTCGCGCATCTTAACGCGGAACGTCTCGGGGGAGGGGGTGGATTGCCGGGCCGCTTGGGGCGGTCCGGCCTCACGTGTCGTCCGGCCCCGCGGCCGCGTCGCGGTGGGGGGAGAGGCGGGGCCGGCGTTGATCATTCGCTCTTGCTCAGACCGTAGGCGAGGGTCATCTGGTCCTGCCTTGGGCTGTAGGCAAAGTCCTTGCCCGAGGCCCAAACGTTCATCTGATAGTGCAGCGGAATGATGGCATAATCACCGAAGGCGACCGCCGCCGCCTCGGCCGACAACTTGGCCGCTTCATCCAGATCGGCGGTGGAAAGGGCAGCGTTGGCAAGTCTGTCCACCTCAGCGTTGGAGTAGCGGCCGCGGTTCGACGGGCCCGTACCTGCGTCTTTGTCGTAGGTCATCAACACACCGCGGAGACCGTGCCAAGCCGTTCCCTGCGCCGACCCCCAGGCGAGGAAGAAGATGGAAAACTCCCGCCCGCTGGCGCTCGGGAAGAAGACGTTGGCGGGCATGGTCTGCACCTCCGTCTCAATCCCGATCCGGCTGAACATTTGCGCAATGGCCTGGACGATCTGCGCATCGGCCACGTAGCGGTTGTTGGGGCCTTGCACAGTCATTTTGAAGCCGTCGGCAAAGCCTGCCTCGGCCAGAAGTTCCTTGGCGCGCTTAGGGTCGTACGGGGCCGGCTTCAGGTCGGGGTTGAAGCCCACCATGGTTTCGCCCGCCAACTGGCCGGCAGGTTTGCCAAGGCCCTGGAGGAGGCGCGAGATGATCGCCTCACGGTCGATGGCAAGGGCCAGCGCCTCTCGGACCCTTTTGTCCAGCAAAGGATTCTTTATGGGCGAGCCGTCTTTGGCGGTGATGTGGGGGGTGTCCTCACGGTTGGTGTCCATGTGGAGGTAGGCTGTGTAGACGTCGGGCGTCTGCCAGATCGCAATATCCTCATCGCCTGACAGCCGCGCGTAGCTTTCAGGCGGTACGGCATCGATCAGATCCACGTCCCCCGACAGAAGCGCTGCCACACGCGCCGCATCGTTGGGCATCGGCACGATCTCCACCGTCTCGAACGGTGAGGCGCCTGCCCAGTAGTCGTCATTGCGCACAAGCTCCAGCGCACCACCCGGCGACCAGCTGACGAACTTGAAAGGCCCTGTGCCGATGGCGGCCGTCCCGTCATTATAGTCCGCTGTGGTGGCGCCTCTGCCGGCATGTTCTGAGACGATGGGCACTTCTGCAAGGTCGAACAGCACCTGCGGCGAGGGGCTCGGCGTGGTGATGCGCAGCGTCAGATCATCCACCTTTTCGGCCGACTTGATCTGCGACAGGAACTGCTTGAACGGGGCTGGGCTGTTCGGAACATCAGGCGCCCGCTCGAAGGTGAAGAGGACATCGTCCGCCGTAAACGGCTCGCCGTCGTGCCAGGTGACGCCCTCGCGCAGTTTGAATTCCCAGGTGTTGTCGCCAAGATAGGTCCACTCCGTCGCAAGCGATGGGGTGAGCTCAAGGTCCTTGTTGCGCATGATCAGCGTGTCGAAAATGTTGGTGACAGCGGCTTTGCTGGTGGCAACGTAGGAAAAGTGCGGGTCCACGGACGAGGGCTCTGTGCGGATGCCGATGGTGGCATCGGCCGCGAACGCTGCAACGGGCGCAAGCACGAGGGGAAGGGCGAGTGCGGCTCGCCTGATCCGTCCTGTTAGGCTCATGGGTGTCCTCCCGGTTGGTTTGGGCGCCGGTCTCTTGCGGCCGGCTGAAAAGGGGTCGGCTTTTAGGTTTCCGCGGCGGCCTCAAAGCGCGCTTTGCCCGCGCGCACGTGTCGTTCGCCAAGCGCGCGCGCCCGTTCCGGATCGCGCGCGGCAATAGCCTCGACAATCTCGACGTGCTCGGCGTTGGAGGTGCGCATGTCCTGCAGCGAACTCAGCGACAGCTTGCGGAAAAGGTGCGCCTCTTTGACGAGGCTCGCCGTCATGGTGGACAGGCGCTTGCTGCCGGAACTCTCCACCAAACGGTCGTGAAAGGTGAGGTTGAGGGCGTAGTAGGCGTTCGCATCATCGTCTCTTGAGGCGGCGTCCATATTGTCCAACAGGGTGCGTAGGGCCATGACGTCGCAATCGCTGTTGGTGGCGGCGAGCTCGCACGCATGGCCCGTCAGAACGGCGCGAAGGTCATAAATTTCGAGCATGTCCGCGCGGCTCACCTGCCGCACGAACGCGCCCTTGTTGGCCACGAACTCAACCAGTCCCTGGTTGGACAACAGCCGTGCCGCCTCGCGGATGGGACCGCGGCTGACCCCAAGTTCGCGCGCCAGGGTCACCTCGTTGATGCGCTCGCCTGCGCCAAGGTCGCCTGTGAGGATGGACTGTTCGATCTTGTCGGCGACCAGCGTCGACAGGGTGTTGGCCTTGCGAAGGGCAAGGGGATCGGACTCGCCTGAGGCGTTCATGGGGCCTTCCCGCGGCTGATGACGGAAGGGACGCTACGGTCGTCATTGCAAACTGTCAACAGTTGTCAGTTCTCAGTAGACCGTGTAACGCTTCCCCCGACGCCCAGGAGCCCGCCATGTCCCTTGCCGACGGCAAAATGCCCGTGACCGCCCCCCCAAAAGCCGCCGCCGCGGCCTACACCACCGATGTGACAGGGGCGGCGGTGCGCTTCATCGCCGGGACCACGCCGCAGGATGTGCCTGCCGATGTCACCGCCATGGCGGTGCGCTGCATGGTCGACACCACGGGCCTTTTTGTCGCGGGTCTCTTGGAGCCGTCCGCACGCATCGTCATGGATCAAGCGCGTCACGATGGCGGCTGCGAGGAGGCGCTTCTGCTTGGCTCAGGCGGCATGAAAGTGCCTGTGGCGGCGGCGGCCCGTGTGCTCGCCTTGTCCGCCCACGCCCACGATTTCGACGACACGCAGGTGAGCAACGACCCGAACCACGTCTATGGGCTCCTGACTCACCCCTCCACGGCGCCCCTCACAGCGGCCATCGTGCTCTCCGACCGTCTCGGCAATGTGGATGGTGCGCGCTTTATGGCGGCCTTCGCCATCGGCTTTGAGGTGTCCTGCAAGATTTCCGAGTGGCTGAAGCCGGACCACTACCTGCGCGGCCACCACTCCTCAGGCACCGTTGCCACATTCGGCGCTGCGGCGACGGCCGCGGTTCTGATGGGGCTGACCGATAAGGAAATCGCCAACGCGTTGGGCGTCGCAGCGGCAATGGCGAGCGGCATTCGCGCCAGCTTCGGGACCATGTCAAAGCCGCTCCATGTGGGACGGGCGGCCGAAAACGGGGTTACCGCAGCGCTCCTCGCCGCCCGCGGTTTCACGGGCGATCCCCATGCGCTCGACGGTCGTTGGGGGTTCGCATCGGTCCTCGCCGGCGGGTTCGATGAGCACAAGACCGCTGAGGGGTTTGGCAACACCTGGTCCATTCTGGACCCAGGAGTAAGCATCAAACCCTACCCGTCGGGCATCCTCACCCACCAGGCCATGGACATGATCCGCGATTGTGTGCGTGGCAACGACATCAAGCCCGGTGAGGTGGAGCGGATCGAGTTCTTCGCAGGCTCCAACATCTTAAACCCCATCCGCTATCCCATCGCCGCCAACGGGCTGCAGGCCAAGTTTTCCATGGCAGCGCTGATTTCCATGCTCGTCCTCTTCCGCCGGGCTGGGATTGCACAGTTCGCCGACGCGGTGGTGGCGGACGAGAGCTTCCAACAGATGCAGCGCAAAATCACCGTCACCCTCGATCCTGAGATTGAAGGGATGGGGTTCGATCGCATCCGCTCCCGCGCCGTCTTCCACCTCTCCGGCGGCCGAACCGTCCGCGCCAACGCCGATGAGCGCTACCGTGGCGGGCCATTGATGCCCCTGTCGGAGGCCGACTTGGAGGAGAAGTTCACGGCTTGCGTCGACCCAGTCGCGCCGGCGCTGGCGCCACGTTTGTTGCAAGAGGTTCGTGCGGTGCCTTCGGCGAGCGATGTGGGCAGTTACTTGAAGACGCTCGGTGAGGTCGAAATCTCATAAGGACCGTTGCGGGCAGCGAGCGGGTTTTCATCCGTTCAGTCTGATCCGAACTGAACGGATCGTGCTTTAGGCCGTCCCGCCGATGCACAATTGACCCGCGGCAGGTTCAGACGTTGTCGGCTCCACCGAACTGCCGTGTTCCGCAATTCGGCGTCAAAGGATGCGAAAGCCTGCTGCAGCGGGCTTTCGTGGCACGTCAGGCTTCCATCTCTCCAAAGGAATTGTGATGGGAGGCTTGCGGCGCGTTTGTGCTTACCCTCTCAACGAGATTTGCACGAGGTCGTGGGAGAGGGACCATAACAAGGTGGCGCCCGTGTCGGTGATGGTCACCTGATCTTCGATGATGAAGCCGCCCAAACCGTCCACATAGAGCGGCGTCTCGAAGGCGAGCACCATGCCGGGCTCGGCAATGGCAGGGCTGTCTGCGGCAATGAAGGGCGGGATCTCGCCGAAGACGCCGACGCCCACACCATGGCCGAAATGGCCGCGGCTGTACCAAGGCAAGCCAGCGTCACGAACGGCAGCGGTCGCGGCCGCATGAACCTTGCTGAGGGGCGCACCGGGTGTGAGGGCGGCAAGGCCAGCATCAAACCCTTTCCGGAGCGCATCGTGAACCCGTTGTTGGAGATCGCTTGGCGGGCCGAAAACGAAGGTGCGCGCACTGTCGGAGGAGTGGCCGTCCACCACGGTCCCCACATCGAACTTGACGATGTCACCCCTTTTCAGGCCACACGAAGGGCGCCAGGGGTCTTTGCCGAACGCGATGTACTCCCACCGTCCCTCAAGGCCCTTCGTGCCCCTCTGAAGGGCGGCGGCGGTGACACCATCTTGCCAGGCGGCGGCAAGGTCATCGCGCGTCGCCCCTTCGCCGATTGTCTTCAGCGCGGCGATGACGCCTGCCTCAGCCAGCAAGCCGGCCTCGTCAAGTGCTGCCCTTTGGTGCGCCGTTTTCACGGCTGCGAGCGCTTCCAGAATGGAAGAGCCGTCCTCTAGCGCCAGATCGCCAAGGATGCCCTTGAGGTGGGCAAGGTCCGCGGCAGGCCAGAAGGTGAGATCTAAGCCGATCCGTCCATGGCGAAGACCTCTTTCGGACAAGGCCTCGCCAAGGTGCCGGTAGGCGGCGGTCGGGTCGAACGTTGCAGGGCGGTTGCGGGTGTCGGTGTCGGGTGAGATCGCGGCAAGGGTCAGCGGTTCGGAGGCTGCGGCCGGCAGGTGCGCCGTTTCCACCCAGCTCGGATGGATGCGCGTGTCGGCGATAGCGCTCCGCACGCCGGGGGCGGCAAAGTCGGTGACGATGGCGACAATCGAGAGGGACGGATCGGCTGGAAGGAGAGCGAGGGCAGCCCCTGCGCGCCTGAACAGCGCGGGGACACCAGGCTTTGTACCTGTGACGTAGCGAAAGGCTTCGGGCGCGGCGACCACCAGCGCGTCGAGGTCTGCAGCATCCATCAGCCTTGCGGCCCTTTCCCTGTCCACCGTCATCGCATCAATCCTGGAAGGCCGGTTGCGAGGATAGGAAAAACGGTGATGGCCAATAGCCCGACCAACAAAAGCCCCCAGTAGGGCAGCGCACCTTTGGCGGCCTCGCCAATCCTCACCTCACCCCGCGTGATTCCCACAAGGACGAAAAGGTTCATACCGACGGGCGGCGTCAACATTCCCACCTCGATCATCAGCGTGACCATGACGCCCACCCAAACGGGGTCGAAGCCAAGCCCCGTCAGCAACGGGAAGACGATGGGTAAGGTCATGATCATCATCGACAGGCCGTCGAAGAACAGGCCAAGCACAAGGTAGACCAACACCACCACCAAAAGCATCACATGGGGCGTGATGCCGAGCGCCGTGATCTCCTCCAGCAGCAACTGCGGGAGTTGCAGGATGGAAATGGATTGGGCCAGCACCACCGCCCCCATGAACACAACGCCAATCACCGTGAACGTTACCGCGGTCGTGTAGAGCGCCGCGGCCAGACGTTTGATGGTGAGATCGCCCATCACCGCGCCGAGTATGATGGCCGCGAACACGCCCACAGCGGCCGATTCGGTGGGTGTCGCGAGCCCTGCAAAAAGGCTCCCCAACACCGCTGCCACGAGAAGGAGGATGGGCCAGACCGAGGCGAGGGCTTTGAGCGTTTGTCCCAAAGGAAGCCTCAGGTCGCCTTGCGGAGCAATGTGCGGGCGCCGCCAAGCGGCAAAGGAGATGTAGGCCATGAACAGACCTGCCATCATCAACCCCGGGATCACCCCTGCCAGGAACAACTGGCCGATAGAGGTCTCCGTCAGCGCGCCGAAGATGAGGAGCGAGAGACTGGGCGGGATCAAGAGCCCCAAAGTGCCACCACCGGCAAGGGAGCCGAGCACCGCCGTCCTGTCGTACCCCCTTGCGGTCAGCTCCGGATAGGCAACGCTCCCCACCGCCGCTGCAACGGACAGGGATGACCCCGACACCGCGCCAAAAAGGGCGCATACGGCAATGTTGGTGTGAAGGAGCCCCCCGCGCAGCCTGTCGAACGCAGGGGCCATCGCCCTGTAGACCTTCGTGGCAAGGCCGCTCGCCACCAAAATCTCCCCCAACAAAATGAAGAGGGGTATGGCCGTCAGCGTGAAGGAATTCAGCGTATTCCACACCGCCTGCACGCCAAGCTGCGTCGCCCCGCCAGCAAAGATCTCCAGGATCAAAAAGCCCGTCAGCCCCAGAGCTGCCCCAAGAACGGCGCCTGAGAAGACCGCAGGTGCGAGGATGCCGAAAAGGCTGAACCAGACCATCAGCTCTGGGGCGCGGGCGCCATCGGCAACGGCCGGAATGGGTTTGGGAGAGGTGGGCGGATCATCACCCCACACTCATGCCATGGCGATCCGGTGGTCCGTCAATGGGCTTCGCGCGCAGGAGGTTTCTAACGCCATCGGGCATACCAGCCATGGCACGACCGACTTGACGGTTGAAGCTGTGAGGTGTTCCAGAAGACGTTTGACCCGCTTGATGCGGCGCGGATCACGCGGCGCGGTCCCGATGCGACCTGTTTTGGTGCTGACGGTGGCGGGTCGCTCACGGGTGAAAGAATCGCAGCTGCGTCATGCCCGATCCGACCGTGTCGTTCAGCCTTGCGCTGCTGGGTGGGCTCAAGCTCACCGTTGACGGTGCCGATCAGAGCCTTGCCATGCGCAAGGCACAGGTGCTGCTCGCCCGCCTTGCCCTTGCCGGGCCTATGGGCGTGGGACGCGATGCGCTTTGTGCACTGTTGTGGGAGGAGTCCGGCGATGCGCAGGCCCGTACCAGCCTGCGCCAGGCCCTTGCCCACGCCCGCCGCGCCCTTGGCCCTGCTGCAGCTGCGCTGGAGGCCGGGCCCGAGCGGGTGGCGCTCGACACCACCCATGCTGAGGTGGACATTTTGACGTTGGAGCGCTGGCGGGAGGCGCCGGATGGGTCCGATCCCACCCCCCTTCTGCGGGGTGAGTTCTTGGAAGGTCTTGCCTGGCGCGAGCCTGCCATCGGCGATTGGCTTGCCGCACAGCGCCAGCGCGCTCACGTCTTGACGGTGGAGGTGCTGCAGCAAAAGGCCGAAAACCTTTTGGCCGCCAACGCCCTTGCCTCGGCCCTCCATTTAACGATGCGCGCCCTTGAGCGTGACCGGTTGCGCGAATCCCTCCACAGGACGGCCATGCGCATCCACGCCGCGCAGGGCGAGCCGACGGCAGCCATCCGCCAGTATCGCCAATGCGCCTCGTTGTTGTCGCGCGAGCTTGGTGTGCGGCCGGAGCCTGAGACAACCGCGCTCTACGAGAAAATCAGGGCAAGCCGCAACGCGCCCATCGACCCTGTGGGCGACCCTTCGATGCCCGCCATGTCCGGGCCATCGGCGGCGACCCCTGTCATGGTCGCCATGAGCCGGGAAATCCGTGAGGTGAGCGTCCTTGCAGCGCTGCCTCCGCGCTCAGACGATCCTGAAGAGATGGCCGAAACCGCAACGCACCTGGCCACCCTCGGAGAGACGGTGGTGGCGCACCACAACGCCATCGCCCTTCACAGCGAAGATGCGGACCTCCTGCTGGTCTTCGGCCTTAAGGCGGGTCAGGAGAGCGACCGCGCCCGTGCCCGGCAGGCGGCTGTGGAGATTTTGGCGCAACTGCCGTCGGCACGCTTTGGCATTGCCTCTGGCCGCGTGGTCTTTGCCCCTGGTCCGCCGCCGCAAATCACGGGGGAGGCACGGCGTGTTGCCATCGGGCGTGCGGCCGGCGCCAACAACGGCGCCATCGAAGACGGTGCACCGCACCACGCCGGGCCGACCCTGGCGTCAGAGTTTGACGCGGTGCTGGAGGAAACCGCTTCAAGGCCGAGCGCGCCCTTTATCGGGCGCCGGCTTGAGCTTGCCCAGCTGCGCGCCGCTGCCCACCACAGCGCTGTCAGTGGAACGGGGACGGTGGTGATTGTCACCGGCGAGCCTGGGATCGGCAAGTCCCGTCTTGGTGCGGAGGTGAGTGCGCACTTTTATGACGAAGGCGGCACTATCTTGTCGCTGTCGTTCCAATCCTTCGGGCAGGCAGAGCCCGCCGTGCAGCGGGCCGGCCGCCAGCTCTGCGACTTTTCTGAAGAGCTGCCGCCGGCAGACCCTGCCCGCGCGGCCATGCGCGCCCGTGCCCTTGGCACAGCCCAGCCGCCGGGTGGAGAGGCCTTGCTTGCAGCAATGCCGAAGGATCATTTCGCAAGCCTTGCCGCTGAGGTCACCGTGGAGCTGTTGCGGGCCGCGCCAGGCCCCTCCTTGATCCGCGTTGAGGACGCGCACTGGGCGGACGAGACCGAACTCTCATTCCTGTGCGCTCTTGCGGATGCCATCGCCGCAACGCCGACGGTGATGCTTGTGACGGAACGGCTCGGCCAGGCCCGGTTCGGTCCGCACCTTGCCCGCAAAGTGCGTCGGGCCGAGACGGTGGAGATCACCCTTCGTCCCCTTGCTGAAAGCGATGCACAAGCCCTTGCCGCGGCCCTTCAACACACCGAGGACCCCGAGGCCGCCATCTGCCGCGCCGCAGGCAACCCTTTGTTTCTCCTGCGCCTCCTGCAGGACGGGCGCGATAGCGAGGGGATGCCGCCGTCGGTGGTTTCCCTGGTGCAAGAGCAGATCGACGGGCTGCCGCAGTCCGAGCGCCAGGCCATCCGCCAGGCGGCAATTCTTGGGCCTGTGTTCGAGCCGTCGGACTACGGGCTTTGCTTCGGCGCGGCGGATTTCGGGTCTGCGCTATTCACGGGTTTTTTGGCAAGGGAAGGGAGCGGCATTGCCTTCACCCACGCCCTTGTGCACGAGGCGGTCTACAGCGCCATCACCAAAGCAGACAGGATGCGCCTTCATACGCTGGTGGCGGCCGCCTTCCGCGAGCACGACCCGGTCAAGTGGGCGGAGCACGCCATTGCCGGGCAGACGGAGGATGCCGCCCAGGCCTGCGCGGCGGCCGCCGACGCCTTGTTGCCGCGCGATCAGCTGGCGGCAAGTGATCGGTTCATCGAAGCCGGGCTTGCGCTGGAGGGGAGCGCCGATGCCCGCGCGGTCCTCCTCCACAGCCGCGCCGGCCTGAAGCGCGAGCGTGGTGACCTTAATGGTGCACTGGAAGACTACCGCGCGGCGTCGCGAGCGGCGCAGTCTGATACCATCCGCGCCCAAACCCTTGCGCGACAAGCCTGGGTGCACCGCTTGAGGGGTGATCTTCACCTTGGCGATGATGCCCTTGCCAGCGCCGCCGCCGTCCCTGCCGAAAAGCTTGGGCCAGACAGTTTGTCTGAGTTGGAGAATCAAAAGGGCGCGCAGGCCTTTGCCCGGGGCGACCACGAAGGCTGCCTTGCCCACAACAAGCGCGCATTGGAGCTTGCCGAGGCGCCGCTCTACCGCAGCCGGGCGCTGGGCGGCATGGGCGATGCCCACTATGCCTCAGGGCGCATGCGATCCGCCCACGAGAGCTACCGCGCCGCCATCGACCTTGCCCGCGCCAACGGTCTTGGCCTTGTGGAGATGGCCCACCTTGGCATTGTCGCAGCAAGTCTTGGTCTGTCCGACCCTGGCCCCGAGGCGCTGGCGCTCGCCAACGTTGCTGTGGAGCGATCGGCGGCAGCCGGCAATGCGAGGGGCGAATTAATCGCTCGACAAGCGCGGGCGGAAATCCTCCTCCACGCTGGAATGCTGGAGGATGCCGGCGCCGATCTTGATGCTGCTGAGGCCATTATCGTGCGGATTGGCGCGCGCCAGTTCCTCACCGAGGTGGGGTTCATGCGCGCCGAACTCATCAGCCTGTCTGGGGACGAGGCGGCCAGCTATGCGCTGATCCGCGACACGCTGAAGACGGCTGAAGGCCGGCCCCCCAGCGCCACGGCAGCCGCCGTCCACGCACAACTTGCCCGCAACACGCGCGACCCCGTCGAGCGGCGTAACGCCATTGCGAAGGGCGAGGCATGCCTTGCGGTGGGGAGCCTTGGTCACAGCCACCTGTGGTTTCGCCAGCTCGCCGCCGAAGCGCTACTGCGCGAGGGTGACTATGACGGGGCCGACCACCACGGGGACGAACTGGCCGCCTACACCAGCGAGGAGCCTCTTGCGTGGAGCGATATGGTGATCCGCCGCATCCGCCTGTTGGCCCGCCATGGTCGCGGCGACACGTGTGAAGCGGATGCTGCCGAGGCATCTGCGCTGATGGCTGATCTTGAGGCGGCCCTGCTTAAGGATTCCCTCACCGCCCTCAGGATCGCCTTTCCCCACGCAACGCCCATGCCCATTTCCGCCTAGAGCCGTTCCCATCTGACTGTACACAGTTATCTTGGAGTTGTTTTACGGCAGACGATCCTGGCCTAATAACGGCCTGATTGGCGAATTCACGCAACATTCACGCTGAGCGATCTGCCGGAGCAGCGGGGGCAACCAACATCGCCCCCGTTGAATCTCATTTTCTGAAGGCAATCGTCATGACATCTCATCGAAATCCTTCGCGCCGAGGGGAACTACCACAACTTTCGGGTGCACCGTTTCTTACCGACGGTGGGTTCGAAACATCGCTCATCTTCCACAAAAATGTTGAATTGCCGCTGTTTGCCGCCTTTGTCCTGCTCGACAGTGAAGACGGCCGCAAGGCGATTGCCGACTACTACCGGCCGTATCTGAACATCGCAGCAGACTCAGGCGTCGGCTTCATCCTCGAAACACCCACCTGGCGCGCCTCGCGCGATTGGGGCGAACAACTTGGCTATGCGTCCCACGACATCGACCGCATCAACAGGGATGCTATTGGCTTCATGCAAGGCCTCAAGGCCGATTTTGCCGGCAAGGGACCCGTTGTGGTGTCAGGCAATATCGGCCCTCGGGGCGATGGCTATCAACCTGAGACGATGATGACGATGGAGGAGGCGCGCGCCTACCACGCCCATCAAGTGGGCGCGTTCGCAGAGGCCGGCGCCGACATGGTCCACGCCATGACAATGACCCATGTGGGCGAGGCGGCTGGCATCGCCCGTGCGGCAGAAGCCCTTGGTGTACCGGTCGCCCTGTCGTTCACGGTGGAGACGGACGGGCGCCTTCCTTCAGGCCAGCCTTTCGGTGAAGCCGTCGAGGAGACCGACAGGCTGACGGATGCGGTGCCAGTCTACTATGGCCTGAACTGCGCCCACCCGGACCATTTTCGCGATCAGATTGCCGAAGGTGGGGCGTGGCGGGACCGCGTTTGGGTGCTGCGCGCCAACGCGTCCCGTCTCAGCCATGCTGAGCTTGATGCGGCCGAAGACCTTGACGACGGCAACCCGCACGAGCTGGCGCAAGACTATGCTGCCTTGCGCGACCTGTTACCGAAACTGTCCATCTTCGGTGGCTGTTGCGGCACGGACCATCGCCACGTCGGCGCCGTTGCCAAGGCATGCCTGACCTGACGCCGCCTCGGGTCAGGTCGGTTCGTCTGACCCGAAGTCGTGCTCGCCTCCACAACTGGCGCATGGCCGTCCCGCTCTGTCTGATTCCGTTGGAGCGGGACATGCGTTAGAGCGGGTTCCGCTCCAAAAGCCTCATCTGACCGGGACAAAAACTGCTCTAAATCAAAAGAGTAGAGCATCTTGTCTGCGTCCGCATGGACGCAAGGGGCTCTACAGCAATTCCAGGATGACTGTACACAGCCATCCTGGAACACGTTGCGCGTCGATCATAGGAGCGAGCCGTGTTCTTCGACCGGACTGTGTACAGTCCGGTCGGAACCGCACTAGCGGGGCTGACTTTCCGCATCGATGGCGTGGTCGGTTTTCGCCGATCGCTGAATCCACCAGCAATAGGCTCTGATGGCGAAGAACAGCGCGATCCCGATGGGTCCCTCAAACTCCCCACCGGAAATCATCAAGAGCGCCGCTGCAAGAAGCGCAATGCGCAGGACCCAGTTGATGCGGCCGTAAAGCCAGCCTTGGACACCGTGGGAAAGGGCCCATACGCCAAGCGTTGCCGCAATGATGGTCCAGACGATGACAAGGACCGACCCTTCGCCCAAAAGCGCGGCGTTGTAGAAGAACATGAACGGGACGATGAACGCCGTCAGCGCAAAGCGGAAACTTTCCACCGAGGTGCGCATCGGGTCGCTCCCGGCGATGGCACTGCCAGCGTAGGCGGCAAGCGCCACAGGCGGCGTCACGGCGGACAGCACTGAAAAGTAGAACACGAAGAAGTGGGCCACCAGCGGCTCCACGCCGAGCTGTGTCAGACCAGGCGCCACCACGGACGCAGCCACCGCATAGGCGGCGGTCGTGGGCATCCCCATCCCCAGGATGATGGAGATGATCATCGCGAAAAAGAGCGCCAGGAGCGTGCTTGCCTCCGCAAGGCCGAGGAGGAGGGAGGAGAAGCGCGCGCCAACGCCGGTCAGCGCAATCACCCCCACAATGATGCCTGCCGCTGCACACACGGCAATGATCTGCAGCGCCATCGCCGTTGAGATGGACAACGCGTTGGCAAGGCTCTTCGGCCCCATGCGATTGGGCGTCAGCCAACTGACCACCGCTGCCGCGGCGATGGCGAGGGTGCCTGCGCGGATGACCGAGTAGCCTGAGTAGAGCGCCACAATCAAAATGAGGATCGGTGCAAACAGGTACGCCTGACGCAGGAGGCGGGCAAGGGTCGGCAATTGGTCCTGCGGCAGCCCCTTCATTCCCGTGCGCACCGCTTCCAGGTCGATCTTCAGATAGACCGCGAGGAAGTAGAGCATTGCCGGAATGATCGCGGCGATGACGATCTCAGTATACTGAATGCCCGTGATCTCGGCCATGATGAACGCGCCGGCGCCCATGATCGGCGGCATGATCTGCCCGCCGGTGGAGGCGGTCGCTTCGATGGCCGCAGCGGTTTGGGGCCGGTAGCCCACCTTCTTCATCAAAGGGATGGTGATCGAACCCGTGGCAACGACATTGCCTGCCGAGGTGCCGTTGATGGTGCCCATCAGACCCGAAGCGAAGACGGCGACCTTCGCCGGCCCACCGCGCGCGCGGCCAGCCAGCGCGAACGAGAAGTCGACGAAATATTCGCCCACCTTCGTCACCTGCAGGAAGGCGGCGAAGGTGATGAACAGCATTAGGTAGGTGGACGAAACGGCCGTCGTCGGGCCGAGAATGCCGTTGTCGGTATAGATGTAGGAGAAGAAACGGCCCCAGGTGTAGCCGGCGTGGCTCAGGAAGCCTGGCAGATAGGGGCCTAGGAACGCGTAGGCGACAAAGACCGCCGCAATCACCACAAGGGGAGGGCCGGCAAGGCGGCGCGTCAATTCCAAAATCAGCGCCACACCCACAAGCGCAGCCCAGCTGTTGCTGGGATCAGCAAAAGGTGTGCCTGCGCGAAGCCGCAGCCCGAGGGTGTCGAGGGCAATGAGGAAGAACGCCGCCACGATGATGGAAGACAGCGCCAGGGCCCAGTCGGACGCGCGGATCATCTGTTGATGTATGGGGGCGATCCAGGACGACACCATCGCAACCAGCGTGCCCGCCGCAAGGAGCGGACCGAAGTTCGACAGGATCCAGCCAGGAAGTTCCGCCGCGGACGTTCCGCCACGCAGGAGCACGACGGCGTAGACGAGAAGCCCGCCAGCCGCGGCAACGAGCGCCAGGCCAACAAGCCCGAGGAGACGGGTGGGCCAGCGCTCCCAGCTTGCGTCCTCAGGCGCCATCGATGGGCCCGACAGCACGAAGCCCAGCGCCAAAGCTCCCGCAACATGGCTGATACGGAAGGCCCAGGTCTCCATCGGGGCAATGTTGAGGACGTAAAGGTGCCAGGCAGCAAACAGCCCGCAGGCGGCAGCAAGCAAGAGGCCCAGCGGCCCGCGCAGGAGCTGCTGGGGAGGCAGGGCGCCCAACGCGCGTGAGGGGGGACCAGCGTCACCCCCGACCGGGATCCCTGGTTCGGGTGCTTTAGTCTCTGCCACCGGTCGTCCCCTCTGGCGTTAGATCGTCTTTGATGCCCAGAGGGTTGATCCGACGACCGTCAACGGCCATCGGATCAGACATCGCTCCAGATCCCAAGCGACCAGCAATACCGTGTTCGATTGACCAATGTCAGTCGAGAATTGCTTAGCCCTTCATGTCGTCGGGGATCTCATAGCCGTTCTCCTCGAACCAGCGCACTGCACCGGGGTGCCACGGCACGACGGAGTTCTTGATCACGTTCTCAGGCAGCGTCTCGGCGGCGGACTTGTGGATCCCCATCATCCTGTCGTGGTTGGTCATGACGGCATCCACCACGGCGTAGACGAAGCTTTCGGGCAGGTCGGCGCTTGCAACGGCAACGTTCCACATCACCACCGAGTTGTCCGGCTCTTCCATGCTGGAATAGGTGCCGGCTGGAATTTCGAACGCGCTGACCGGATGTTCGGCCACAATCTTCTCAACGTTCTCGGGCGTGAAGCCGAGATAGTCCACGTCCATCTGCGCTTCCACTTGGCTGAAGTTGGGGAACGGCATGCCAGCGGCCCAGGCGTAGGCGTCGATCAGCCCGTCCTGCATCTGGGAGGCAAGGTCGGCCGCGCCGCCATGCTGGATGCGCACGTCCATGCCGAGGGTGTTGAACATGCGCGGCCAATAGGTGCCCGGGGTACCGCCCTGGGGGCCGACGCCGACGGTGGTGCCATCAGGAATGTCACTGACCACTGTCCAGCCGGAATCGGCCGGGACCAGAACGTGGAACGCTGTCTGGTACATGGGGAAAATGGCGCGCAGCTTGTCGTGCTTCAGGCCAGGCGCCAGCGCGCTTTCGCCGGCAATGGCCTCAGCCGCAGGGCCGAGGGTGAGCTGGGCCATATCAAGGTCGCCCGTCTGCACAAGGCTTGCGTTCTGGACCGGGCCGCCGGTCACTTCCGCATTGCCAGGCAACCCCAGAAGCTCTGACACCATGTTGGTCCAGCCAGAACCATAGACGAAGTAGGTGCCGCCTTGGCTTGCGGTTCCCACAGAGAATGACTCAGGCCAATCCGACCGATCATCTTGCGCAAGCGCAGGCGTGACCAGTGCAAAAGCCAATAAGGCAGCAGCAGCGCGATCCAACATGGGCAAATCCTCCTCGCTCAGTGTTTTTGCGGCCCGCCGAGCGCAGACGAGACCGCACGCGTGATGAAAGACATGCTTCACACGTCACAAAAAGCCACCCCGCGCATGCCGCACCCACGAACAATTCATGTCGGTTTATTGACTGGCGCCCGCGGGTTGCCGGGGTTTGGGCGTGAAACAGGCGAAACGGTGGGTGGCCTTAACCCTTGACCGCACCAAGGGTGAGGCCTTGGACGATATAGCGCTGGGCGAAGAGGGCGAGGATCACAGGTGGCACCATGGCAATCAGCGCCCGTGTGGCCATGAACCAGAACTGGACGCCACGGGTGTCCACAGCCCCTGCCATATGGGCCGGCATGGTCTTCGTCTCGGTGATGCCGAAGGAGATGGCAAACAAGAACTCGTTCCAGGCGAACGAGAAGATGATGAGCCCCGTCGCCGCAATGGCCGGCATGGCAAGGGGGAGGGCCACCAGCCAGAACGCCTTGAAGTGACCGGCCCCGTCCACCAACGCTGCCTCCTCCAACTCCCGCGGCAGGTCCAGGAAGGTCTGCCGGACAATCACCACCACGAACGGCAGGATGAAGGTGGCGTTGACCAGGATCAGCGCTGTCTTGGTGTCCAGGAGCCCAAATTCCCTGAAGATCAGGTAGAAGGGCAGGAGCGTTGCCACAGGCGGCAGCGCCCTTTGGGACAAGAACCAGATCGTAATGTCGGAGTTGGAGAAGAAGCGGAATCTGGCCAGCGCATACGCCGCAGGCACCCCCAGCGCCAAGGCGAGGACCGTTGCCACCGAGGACACGACGATGCTGGTCCAAAGGGCACGCAGACCTTCGGGCGTCGACAGCTCGGTGATGAAGTTTTCCAGCGTCGGCTGAAATTGAAGGAACGGGATGCCGACGCCTGTCACCGTGAAGGTGTCGGCAGGGCTTCTGAGCGAGGTAGAGATCGCCCAGTAGAGCGGGAAGAAGAACACGATGGCGGCCAGGATGGCCAAGACCGCCACAATGGCGCGGGTCATGGGGTTGCTGGCGCGCCCCGGGGCGACGGGTTTGGCGCGGGCGGTGTCGTCACGCATAGACCTGCCTCACACGCTTGAAGAAGATCGTCACGATGACCATCACGAACGCCAGGAGCATGTACGCCATCACCGACGCATACCCCACGTCGAAGAAGCGCAGGCCCGTTCGGAAGGCAAGGTAACTGACCGATTGTGTGGCATTCCCCGGCCCCCCGACGGTGAGCGAGGCGACCACGTCAAACACCTTGAAGGCCTCCACAAGGCGCAGGAGGGTGACGATGACGATCACCGGCATCAACGCCGGCAAGATCACCTCGCGCCAGATGGCCCAGGCGGAGTTGGTGTCCAAGTAAGCCGCCTCCACCTGGTCTTCAGGCACGCTTTGGAGGGCGGCGAGGAAGACAAGGAAGCAGAACGGCGTCCACTGCCAGATGTCCACGATGATCACACTGGCAAGGGCCCATCCAGGGTCGCTGAGGAAGGGAATGCCGGTCCAGCCTAGCGGGCCGCCTTCCTCGTAAAAGATCGTGAAGAACAGGTAGCCGGCCGCCACGGGTGTGGCGAAGATGGGCAAGATCATCACCGTTCGCAGGAACGATCGGGCCGGCACCTTTTGGTGGAAGAGGAAGGCGAGGGCGAGCCCCAGAACCACCTCCACACTCACCGCTGAGACCACGAAGATCAGCGTCACACGCACCGCCTCGCCCACCTGCTTGTCGCGGAAGATGCGGCTGAAATTCTCAAACCCCACATAGGTCCACGTGGTGACGGAGTTGCGCTGCACCTCGGTGCGCATACGCGGTGTGCCGTCGGCGCGAAGCGAGGGGGTGCCGTCCTGGTTGAGGCGTGGCACCTGGATGCGCTCCACCTCGGTCTTACTCTCGATCTTGTGGAAGGCGGCGTAGAGGGAGTAGCCGAGAGGAAAGATGGTGAACACCATCACCCAGATCACGGCCGGCAGCAAAAACGCGGAGCGGATCCGGTGGGTCCAACGCATCTCAGGCTATGCTCATGGCGGTCGACGAAGCTCCGCTCAGATGATGGTGTGGCGCCGGGGCCGCCTTGGGTCCCGGCGCCGAATGCATGGTCAGTTGGACCAGCCGATGGCGGACTGATAGGCGCTGAGCTGGCGGTCACGGCCAAGGCGGTCCGTGACGCCTTCCCAGGCTTCGGCGGTGTCCTTCAACGCCTCTTCAGACGATTTCGCGCCTGACATGGCGGCCGACAGGTTGCTGTCCAGGACATCGTAATATTCCTGGGTGCCTGTGATCCGCAGGTACGGGAGCATCACGTCGGCATTGAAGTTCTTGTGGTAGGCGTCAAGGTAGAGTTTGACGTCTTCCGCGTCCCAGCCGGCAGCCGTGTAGTCTTCGAGCTTGGCTTCACCCACCGGTTCCAGGAATTGGTAGTCGTAGCCCGGGTCAACACCGTTCCAGCCGTAGGTGGCCAGCCATTTGGAGACGGGCTTCATGGCCATCAGAGACAACAGCGAGTAGGCCGCCTCGGGCGCGTCGCCAAGGGACGACACGACGCCGTGCCAGGAGCCGCCCGTCACGTTGCCCACCGTGCGCGGCTCGTCGGTGGTGACGAACTCTTCCTCGCACATATCCCAATAGGTTTTGGAGGCGGGCAGAACGGCCGAGCCGATCTTGCCGCGGATCTTGGAGCGGTCGGTGTCCTGGGCAAGGGGGGCCACGTCGCCGTAGGAGAAGTTGAAGACCGCATTGCCACGCAGGAAGTAGTCCCACGCTTCGCCCAGCGACCAGGAGATCTGCGCGTCCGGCCCGTACTGGGCAAGTTCCTGCAGGTAGTCCAGCGCTGCCACATGGCCTGGGCTGTCGATCAGCGGCGTCATGTCGGTGGGGTTGAACCAGTAGACCCCGCGGCACTCCGACAGGTCGCCAGGGGTCATGGCGAAGGAGGTGGCGAGCGTCATGAAGTGGTAAAGGCCCTGCTCGCGCACCTTCAGATGCAGGACGACGCCGGAGATGGGGGCACCGTCTTCACCCAGCGGCTTGCCGTTGAAGTATTCTGCCACGTCCTTCAGCTCCTGAAGGCTGGCGGGCGGCACGGAATACTCGTAATCGAACTGCGCTTGGAAGGCGGCCTGATGCTCAGGATCGTTGAGGAGGTCGCGGCGGTAGTAAAGGACCTGGCCGTCGGCATCGTTGAGAACACCGTAGCCTTCACCCTCCCAGGTGTGGATGGCCTTCAGACTCTCCGGCATCGGGTCGTAGGACCATTGAGGGAAGTCGCCGGACTCGCGCCAATCGTCGACGGAAAGGATGTAATTGCCGTCGATCAGGTCGCCGTAGAAGAAGGCGCCCACAAGGATGCCGTCATACTCGCCCGTACCGTTTCTAAGGTCCAGGAAGGTCTTGGTGTAGAGCTCGGAGATGGGCGTCAGCGCGATGTTGAGCTTTGCGCCCGTCAGCTCCTCGAACATGGGGCGGAAGGCGTAAAGGGGGCCAGATATGCCGCCTTTGGGGCCTGAATCGAGGGTGAGGATGGTGACTTCTTCGCCCTCGAAGGGTTTTTCGCCAGGGCCGAACAGGCCGCCCAGCATTTCCTGCGGGACGGTGAATTCGCCCTCGTATTCGGCCGGTGTCTTCAGCGTGACCGTGCCGTCGTCGTTCCAGGTTACGTGCTCTGAATCCTCAGCCACGGCCGTGCCTGCCAACAGGCAAAGGGCCGATGCCAGCCCGACGCTGGCCCGTGCAAAGCGCATAGATCACCTCCCAAATGGCGTTGCGGCGACCCTTGCGTGTGCAAAGTCCCCAACGCAGCGTTGATGTCGGTCGATCATTCTCCGTCGATCCGTGGATGAAACGCTAGGTGAGCGCGGAAGCGACTGTCAAGCGAGGCCCGGGAATGGGCTGGCGAACACCCCTTGCAACGGAAGGGTTTGCCAACGGCGCGCCTGATGCGCACACTCACCCTCAAGACGGGCCGCTCACAGGTCGGTCGGGGGAAGCGCTGCGTAAGGCCCACGAGAAGGCGGTGCGCGCGGCAGACGAGGACAGGAGGGCGGCCCATGGCGTCTGTGACGATGCGCCAAGTGGAGAAAGTCTACGACAAGACCAAGGTGGTGCACGGGGTCGATCTCGACGTTGCGGACGAAGAATTTGTGGTCCTCGTCGGCCCGTCAGGGTGCGGCAAGTCAACGCTGTTGCGGATGGTGGCAGGGCTCGAGGTCATCACCGGCGGCGAAATCCTGATCGGTGGCGACAAGGTCAACGACATGGCGCCGAAAGACCGTGACGTTGCGATGGTGTTTCAGAACTACGCACTCTACCCCCACAAGACGGTGCGGCAGAATATGGCCTTCAGCCTGAGGCTTCGTGGCACCGCAAAGGACAAGATCGGCGCGCAGGTGGAAAGGGCCGCCGAGATCCTCGGCCTGACAGACTATTTGGACCGCTACCCGCGACAACTGTCAGGCGGACAGCGCCAGCGTGTTGCCATGGGGCGGGCGATTGTGCGCGATCCGCGGGTGTTCTTGTTCGACGAGCCGCTGTCCAACCTCGACGCGAAGCTGCGCGCACAAATGCGCACGGAAATCAAAGAGCTGCATCAAGAGCTGAGGACCACGTCCATCTACGTCACCCACGACCAGGACGAAGCCATGACGATGGCAGACCGCATCGTTGTGTTGAAGGACGGCCGTGTGGAGCAGATCGGCCGGCCGCTGGACCTTTATGACCATCCTGCCAACACCTTCGTGGCAGGGTTTATCGGCTCGCCCGCCATGAATTTTCTTGAAGGCACCATGGATGATGGCGGTGCGGCCGAAATGGTGACCACGGACGGCACCCGCTGGCCCACCGCAGGGGCCCAAGGTGGCGGAGCGGGCGCGCCCATCACCTACGGCGTCCGCCCCGAACACATCGACTTCGGGGAGGGGGGTGTCCCCGCCAAGGTCGACCTTGTGGAGCCGCGCGGGGCGGTGACGGAGGTGATTGTCCACGTGGGAACGCAGCAGATCAGCGTGTTGACCGCCGATCGCGTCTCCCTCACCCGAGGCGAGGCGGTCTCCCTCGTGCCGCGGGCGGATGCGATCCACCTGTTCGACAAGACGTCGGGAGACAGGCTCGCCGCGTAACCGCTACCCTCATGCCGCTTCGAGGCGGCTGAGGAAGCCGTCCACCTCGCCGCGCAACGTCTCGGACTTTTCAAGCATGTCCTCCGCCCGGGCCAGAACTTCGGAGGCGGCAGCGCCTGTGGCGTCGGCGGCGGAGCGCACCTCTCCGATGGTGGAGGTGACGTCCTGTGTGCCTGAGGCCGCGTCCTGAACATTGCGGGAGATTTCCTGCGTGGAAGCGTTCTGCTCCTCAACGCCTGAGGCGATGCTGGCAGCGGTCGTGCTGTTCTCGCGGATGGCCTCGGTGATGCGCTCAATGGCCGACACCGTATCGGAGGTCGCCTTTTGCATGGTCTTCACTTGGCCGGCGATCTCTTCGGTGGCCTTAGCGGTCTGATTGGCAAGGGATTTGACCTCCGCTGCCACGACGGCAAATCCTTTTCCAGCCTCACCGGCGCGGGCGGCCTCGATGGTGGCGTTGAGGGCCAAAAGGTTCGTTTGCTCGGCAATGTCGCTGATGAGGTCGACGATATCGCCGATCTTTTGGGCGTCCACCGCAAGATTCTTGACGGCCTTATTGGTGGTTTCAGCGTCCTCCGACGCTTTTTGAGAGCTGGCGCTGGACTGGGCCACCTGATGGCTGATTTCGGAGATGGAGCTGGTGAGTTGCTCGGCCGCAGAGGCGACTGTTTGCACATTGGCAGAGGTCTGCTCTGAGGCCGTGGCAACCGATGCAGCCTGGCCACTGGTCTGTTCGGCCGTGGAGGCCATGGTCTGTGCCGTCTCCCGCAACTCTTCCGACGAGGTGGCAACGGCGTTGATGATGGCGCCGACGCTGGTCTCGAAGGACTTGGCAAGGGTGCGCATCGCCTCCTGTTTTTCCTTCGACAGCTCTTGTTCTTTGGCAGCGTTTACGTCGCGCAGACGGTTGGCTTCGATGGCGTTTTCTTTGAAGACCTGGGTGGCGCGGGCAATCTCGCCCACCTCGTCGCCGCGGGTGAGGCCTGGCACGTCAATCCCAGTGTCACCCTCGGCAAGGCGTCGCATGGCAGCGACGGTGTTTTGGATGGGCCGCGCGATGCTGTTGCCCGTGAGATAGGCAAGGGCAAGGGCGACGATGACGGCAACAATCATCGTTGCAATGACAATCACGAAGGTGGCACTCACCTGCTCCTGATTGTCCGCCATCCGGGCATTGAGAACCTCGTTCTCTTCGGCCTGAATGGTGCTGAGGATCGCGCGCACCCTCGAGAACGCCTGTTTGCCCGTGGCCTGGGCAACAAGGCGTGCCATGTCGTCCATGGTTTCAGCATCGCCAATCTCTCGGCGCAGGGCGATGAAGGGGCTGGCCACCTCCTGCTGCCAGGTGTCGATGGTCTGGTCCATTTCGTCCAGGATGGAAACCTGGGCAGGGTTCTCGTTCACTCTTTGTTGGAGGGTCTGGATCAGGCCTTCCAGGCGCGCGTCGCCGCCTTCATAAGGGGCCAAAAACTCGTCCCGGCCGGAAAGAAGATAGCCTCGCATGCCGGTCTGCATGTCGATGGCGGCAGCCAAAAGATCCTTGGCGAGCTGCTTGTTTTCGTAGACGAAAACGACCAGGCGGTTGCTTTCCCTGACCTCCTCGCCGGACACGGTGCCGCTGGCAAGGCTCCGCTCGAAGTCCTCCCGCCGTTCGTCCAGCAAAGCGTCTTCGCGCCCGATGAACGTGGCGACCATCTCGCGAATGCGATCAAAGTAGGCGCGGCCCGGTGCGGCTGCCACACGCCGCGCCATGTCATTCATGGTTTCTGAATCGCCAATCTCGGCCCTCAGCGCGATCTTGTTTTCGGCAACGTCGCGCTTCCAATCTTCAAGCACGCGCCGGGCCTCTTCCACACGCGCCAATTGCTCAGGTTCGTCTTGCACGGCCTTTGCAAGATCATCCAGAAGGTCGAACGTTCGGGCTTCGCCCTCTCGGTAGGGCTGGAGGAACTCGTCCCGCCCGGAGAGGAGGTAGCCCCGCAGTCCGCTTTCCATATCGATGGCGGAGGTGGCGACGGATGCGGCGAGCGACTTGGTCTCGTGCGTGGCATCCACAAGGGTGCTGCGGTACACGATCTGGCTGATGTTGTAGAGTGCTACACCACCCACCGCGATCAGAAGGATCAAAGGGGGCACAACGCTCAAGATCACCTTCGTCTTGGTCTTGATGCTGGCGAGCAGGCCTGATGCATTGGCACCGCCCTCGTCGGAAGGCATCGCTCCTGTGGCAGGATGATTGGAATCGGGCACGGTCTACTCCATCGCATGACAGCCCATGTCTGCCTGATGGACCTTTCCCGTGCCTGGAATCGCAAACGCTAGCGTGAGGCGTTCTTGTTGCCGCCAGCCACAACGATCACCGCGATAATGATGAGCCCCGTTAAGACAAGGCGCACACCAGCGCCGAGGCCGAAGGTGTTCAGCATCGTCACCAGAAGGAACAGGAAGAGCGCAGCGCCCCATAGTCCAGGCACATTGGCAAAGCCGCCCGCGACGGAGGTGCCGCCGATCACCACCACGGCAATGGAGTTCAACAGGTACTCCTGACCCATGTTGAGCGCCGCACCGCCGGAGAAGGCGGCAAGGAAGTAGCCGCAGGAAGCGGCGAACACGGCGCACATGACGTAGGTGGCAAAACGCACCCGCGCCACGTCGAGCCCTGCCAGGCGCGCCGCCCGCGCATTCTGGCCAATGGCGATGACGGTGCGCCCGTAAAGTGTGCGGTTCAAGACAACGTGCATCACCGCTGCAAGGGCAATCACGGCAAGAGCGAGCACAGGCATCCCCACGACCTTTGCCGTGGTGAAATCTGCCAGCAATTCCGGCGGTTTGACGCGCAGGCCGCGGTTGTACCAGATCGCCGCCGACTGGATGACGAAGCTGGACGACAGCGTCGCGATGATGGGCGGGATGCGCAAAAGGCGGATCAGCGCATAGTTGAAGAGGCCAACGCCGATCCCCACCACGACGGCAATGACATAGCCGGGCGCAATCATCAGGTTCGAGCCGTCCATCACCTTCATGGAGACGGTGCCGGCAAGGGTCATGGTGGCCGGGATAGAAAGGTCCACATTCCCCGGCCCCAGGGTGACGACGAACATCTGCCCAATGGCAACGATGACAAAGAAGGTGGCGAAGGTGAAGGCGACGGAAAGGACCTCGCCCGACCCCTGGCCTTGCGTAAAGATGGCTGTTGCGAGCCATACTGCGAAGGCGGCCACGAACGCCCAGATCCAGGGCTTGCGCAAAAGGGCCGATACGGCGTTCATCGCCCAGCCCCTTCGCGCCTGTCGATAAGGGCTCTGAGCGCCAGAACGAGGATCAGGATCGCGCCTTGCGCGCCGATCTGCCAGTCGGGGTTGAGGCGGAGGAACGACAGGAACGAGGCCGCCAGCGTCAGCGTCACCGCCCCGATAACAGCGCCCACGGGAGAAATGCGCCCGCCCACAAACTCGCAGCCACCAAGGATCGCGCCTGCGATGGACAGCAGCGTGTAGCGCAGCGCGATGTTGGCGTCGGCCGATGTGGTGAGGCCCACAAGAGCCATGCCCGCCAGCACGCCGAAGAGGCCGGCCAGCATATACATCGTCACCTTCGCGCGCAGGAGCGACCAACCCGCCCGCGCCACAGCCTGGGAATTGCCGCCCACCCCGCGCAGCACCACCCCATAGGGCGAGCGCATGATGGCCACATGCACCACCAGACCAATCACCACACACGCGATGATGGGGAAGGGGATGAAGGGCGGCTTCAGCGTCATCAGATCACGGATCCACCCTGGCGCCTTTCCACCGGGGGTGGGCAAGACGAGGATCGCAAGCCCCAGCCAAACGAACGACATGCCAAGGGTGACGACGATGGAGGGAAGGTTTCTAAGGTGGATCAAGGCCCCCAGCGCCCCGTAGGCGAGGATGCAGCCCAAAAGCGCAAGAACACCCAAGAGGGGCGTATCATTCAGCCAGGTGGCGGCAATGCACGCTGTCAGACTAACAAAGCTGCCGATGGACAGATCCAGGTCGTTCACACACAGGATGAACATCTGCGCCAGCGTGGCGAGCGCTATGGGAACGGCCAGATTCAACAGAAGATTGAGGCCGAAATAGCTCATGGTGCGGGGCTGAAGGTAGAAGATCGCACCGAGGAGAAGGGCGAGCGACAAGGCCGGCAGCGCGGCCCTCAAAAACCGCCGGGTGGACGAGGCGGTCATCAACGGGCGCGTCCTTGCATCATGCAGTTTTCTTGAAGGAGGCGTCGAGAATGGCCTCTTCTGTCACATCAGCGCCCGTCAGGTCGGCAACGATCGCCCCATCGCGGAAGACGTAGACGTGATCGGCAATCAACAGCTCATCCATCTCGGTGGTGTACCAGAGGAAGGTCCGGCCGGCGTCCGCTTCCTCGCGCAAGATCTCGTAGACTTCGCGCTTTGTGCCCACGTCGACGCCGCGCATAGGATCGTCCATCAAGATGATGTCGGCGTCGGAGGCGAGTGCCCTCGCAAACAGGACCTTTTGCTGGTTGCCGCCCGACAGTGACAGGATGGGGTTGGTCATGTCGGGGGTCTTGATGTCGATACGGCCCTTCCACCGCTCGGCCAGCGCCATCTGCGCTTCGTTATCCACCAAAGCACCTTTGCGAAGGGCGCGGATGGAGCGGATCGCAAGGTTTTCGGCAATGGACCAAAGGGGGAAGGTGCCGTCGCTTTGGCGGTCGCCTGCAACGAAGGCAACGCTCGCCTCGCCGGCTTTGCGGCCCTGACCGTCGAATACGGCCACTAGGGCATCGGTCTGGCCATGACCGGCAAGGCCGGCAAGCCCAACGATTTCCCCTTTATAGGCACGAAGGCGACCACCTGTGCGGGCTTGGGGTGCAAGGTCCACTGTGGGCACCCGGTCACCACGGGCTTCCAAACCCGAACGGGCCTCCCGTGCAGCTGCGGGCGCAACACTCCCCATGGCAGCCACGAGGCCGTCCCTGTCGAACGCTTCGGCCTTGCGGTCGGCCACGACCTTGCCGTCGCGCATCACCACCACACGGTCTGAGATGGCAAGCACCTCGCCCAAAAGGTGGGAGATGAAAATGGCGCTGCCGCCGGCGTTCACAAAGCGGCGGATGTGGGCAAGGAGCTGGTCGGCAATGGCCGTGTCGAGGGAGGAGGTGGGTTCATCCAAGATCACGCAACGCACAGGCGTGTCGGTGACGCAAAAGGCCCGCGCGATCTCCACCATCTGTCGCTTGGCAATGGAGAGGTCGGCAATCATCTGGCCTGGGCGCACACCGTGGCCGGGAAACACCTCATCGAGCTTTGATTCAATGAGCCGGCCTGCATCGGTGCGCCAGGAAAACCCTGTCAGGCTCGCGTGCTCGATCCGCGCGTTTTCAGCAACGGTGAGGTTGGGGCACAGCGAACCTTCCTGGAAGATGCACCTGACGCCAGCGGCGCGGGCGCTCTCCACAGTGTAGCCCTCCGTCAGATCCTTGCCGCCCACAATGATCTCGCCCTGGTCGGGCCGCATGGTGCCCGCAAGGACATTCATGAGCGTGGATTTGCCGGCCCCGTTGTGTCCCACAAGCCCCAGGCAAGCGCCTGGGAGCACGGTGATGGCCACATCATCAAGGGCCACCACAGCGCCGAAGCGCTTGGCCACATGGTCCAGCCGGACCACCGCGTCTGCCGTAGGGGGCGTTGCGGTGGGCCCGGCCGGGGTGTGAAGGTCGGCGCCCTGCAAGGACAGGGTCAGCGCGCTTGAGCAATCACCTCGCGCGCGTCGTCGAGCGAATACTCCACGTTGGCGACCCCGCCTTCTTCCGTGGCGGCAAGGTTGGCCTCAAGATTGTCCTGGTCGATCCGCAGGAACGGCACCACCAGGTCCTTGGGCACCTCTTCACCGTTCAGGATCTGCTGGGCGACCCAGAAAGCGAGGGTGGACACACCGGGCGCAATGGAGACCGACATGGTCTCATAGCCGTTGGCGTCCTTTTGCTCTTTCCACCAGGTCAGCTCGTCGTGGCGGTTGCCCATGACGATGATGGGCATGTCCCGCCCGGCAGCCTTGAAGGCCTGGGCCGCGCCATAGCCATCACCCCCTTGGGTGACGACGCCCACCACTGGGGGCAGGCTCGGCAAAATGCCAGCAACGGCGCGCTGGGCCACATCCTGCGCCCAGTCGCCGTGGACCGAGCCTGCGATGTTGAAATTCGGATGCGCTTCCACGCCGGAGTGAATGCCGGCGGAAATCTCGTCGTCCACGAACACGCCTGCAAGGCCGCGGATTTCAAGAAGGTCGCCACCGTCGGGAAGACGACCCGCAAGGTATTCCACCTGGTCCTTGCCCATTTTCTGGAAGTCCACAGCAATGCGCCAGGCGCACGGCTCGGTGACGACGCCATCGAAGGAGACCACGATGATGCCAGCATCGCACGCCTCGCGCACGGCACCATTGAGGCCTTCGGGGGAGGCAGCGTTGATGACGATGGCGTCATAGCCTTGAAGGATCAGGTTCTGGATCTGTGCGGCTTGCTCCGTCACCTGGTTTTCCGCGGTGGTGAAGGCGTCGGCAGCGGTCACGACACCATCGGCCACAGCCTGGCTCGTCACCTTCTCCCAGGAGCGCAGCATCGCCTGGCGCCAGGAGTTGCCGGCATAGTTGTTGGACAGGGCGATGGACTTTTCGGACGTGTCAGCGGTGGCGGGCGTCAACGCTGTGGCGGTGAGAAGCGCCGCAGCCATGGCGACGGAACGGATAATCATGGGCTTCCTCCAAAACGATTCTTGGCCAATTGAGGCAAGACTGCGGTAGCACAGCCAGGGGTCGGCCAAAAGCCGCCCGGCGCGCATTGACTGCGCATTGTTTGGGCGATCGCCAGGGAGGCAAGGAGCGGCGAGGCGGCTCAGAACAGGCTGTCTAGTGCCGGGCGGCCATGGCGCCGACAGCCTCCTCGGCCGCCCTCAAACGCTCCAAGAGGCTGTGATGATCAAGCCCGATGGCGGCCAGCCACGTGGCGGGCAGGGGGGCAATCATCTCTTCCCAATCAAGGGCAGGCCGCCTGACGGGGTTTTGGGCGCGCGCCTGGAACAGGTGATGGGCCGGCAGGGAAGGGGCGGCATACCGCCTTGCCAACGCCCGCGGGCCGAACAGGCACGCCCCATAGTCAATCACATGGATTGTTCCGTCAGGCCCGCGCAAAAGGTTCGTGTTGCGATGGGTGCGGTCCACATTGCACAGCCACGCATCGGCTGCGGCAATGTGGTCCACAAGGGTTTGCGGCAATTCCAGTGCTTCGGCCGCGGTGAGCCCTTGGGCATCCTCCACAAAGGCAATGGCAAGGTTGGGCCCGAACGAGCGTTGCAGCATCTCGTCGTACTCGTCCGTCCCCACCTGCCAGGGAAAGCCTTCGGGAAGATGGATGATGCGCGCCTCGGGCACGGGAACGCTAAAGGCGCGCGCCACGCCAAGACCGATGAACTCCCACAACAGTCCCGCAGGCCCTTGTCCCGCGCCCGCCAGCTTCATCACCCAACAGGAGCCGTCTTCGGCGCGCACGAGGCACGGCTTTGTGCTGGCTTTCTCGTAGATTGTGAGGATTTCGGAGACCTTCAGGTCGCCATGCTCTGTCTCAACCGCCATAAATGCGCCGGACCGTCTCAGCGCTTTCGGCAGTAGAGTTCGAGGCGGTGGCGCACCACCTCGTAGCCCAGGGCCTCGGCAATTTCCGCCTGAAGCTTCTCGATCTTGTCGGAGCGAAACTCCACCACGGCGCCGGTATCAAGGTCGATGATGTGGTCGTGGTGGGGAAGGTCGGTGGTTTCAAACCGCGCGGGCGTGCCGTCGAAGGAGTGGCGGTGAACAATGCCTTGCTCTTCCAAGGCGGCGAGCGTCCGGTAGACGGTGGCAAGCGACACCGATTCGTCGATGTCGCGGGCACGGCGATGCAGCTCTGTGGCGTCGGGGTGGTCCTGCGCTTCCGACAAAACCTTCAGAATGGCCGCACGCTGGCGCGTGATGCGCACGCCGTCCGCGCGCAGCGCCTGCTCCAACCGTTCTGCCGATGCTGCACTCTCGGTCATAAACGCCATGTAGCTCGCAACAGGGCGATGTACAAATGCCAATTGCCGTGATCGCACGTGCCCCTCCCGAGGCGTGGTCGGGGGCTGGCCTTTTCGTTTCGTTTCTTGCACCATGGCGATCATGACGAAACCAAACGAAAGCCTGCGATGCCTTTGAGGCATCCGTTCTTGCGCCCATGATCCCGCGACACTCAGCCATTGTGGAGCTTGCCAAGCGCGAGGGGAAGGTCATGGTGGAAGACCTTGCCGCGCGCTTCACGGTCTCCCCCCAAACCATCCGCAAGGACCTGAACGAGCTGGCAGGACGGCGCCTTTTGACGCGTATCCATGGCGGTGCCGTCAGCCCCTCAGGCACGGCGAATATGGAGTATGAAAAGCGCCGCCAGATCGCCTCCGACGAGAAGGTGGCGATCGGGCGTGCCGCTGCGCAACTGATTCCCGATGATGCGTCCCTGTTCATCAACATCGGAACCACAACGGAGGCGGTGAGTGAGGCGTTGCTGGGGCATGATGCATTGATGGTCATCACCAATAACATTAACGTTGCCAATAGGATGCGCCTTTATGAAGGGTTCGAGGTGGTGATCGCCGGCGGCGTCGTGCGCGGGGCCGATGGCGGCATTGTGGGCCAGACGGCGGGGGACTTTATCCGCCAGTTCCGGGTGGACTATGCGGTGATCGGTGCGTCGGCCATCGACCGTGACGGTGCGCTTCTGGACTTTGATTTGCGTGAGGTGAAAGTGGCCCAGGCCATCATCGAGAACGCCCGCCACGTGGTGCTTGTGGCCGATTCCACGAAGTTTACCCGCGGCGCCCCTGTGCGCATTGCCGACCTTTCTCAGGTGGATACCTTCGTCACCGACCGCTGTTCGAGCGATATCCGCATCATCTGCCATGAGCACGGCCTGCGCCTGATCGAAACGGCCGACGGCAACGCCAAAAACTGACGCGCGCGAAGTTTCGGTTTATTCGCGTTGAGGCGCGTTTGACATTCGCTTTCTTTCGTCTAAGCTCGTCGTCAATAAAGAGACGCTAGGGAGCCCATGGACGAAGACGCGCAATACGACGTTTTTGTGATCGGTGGCGGCATCAACGGGACCGGCATTGCCAGGGACCTTGTGGGCCGCGGCTATCGTGTTGCGCTGGCGGAAAAGAACGATTTTGCGTCAGGCACGTCCTCATGGTCCACCAAACTCATCCATGGCGGCCTGCGCTATCTTGAGCATTATGAGTTTCGTTTGGTGCGCGAGGCACTGTTGGAGCGCGAAGTGTTGTGGGCGATGGCCCCGCACATCATCTGGCCTCTTCGGTTCGTCCTGCCCCACCACAAAGGCCTGCGTCCCCGTTGGTTTCTGCGCCTCGGCCTGTTCGTTTACGACCATCTAGGCGGCCGCAAGCGTCTCCCGGCCACCCGCTCGCTGAACCTCACCACCGACCCGGTAGGCGCCCCGCTCCGGGACGATTACAAGCGCGGTTTTGAGTATTCCGACTGCTGGGTGGACGATGCGCGCCTGGTGGTCCTCAACGCGCGTGATGCTGCCGACAAGGGTGCTGACATCATGGCGCGCACGGCCGTCGTGGCTGCCCGCCCCACGCCGAATCTTTGGCATATCGACCTTCGCAGCGCCGACGGCACCACACAAACCGTCACCGCAAAGATGGTGGTGAACGCTGCAGGACCCTGGGTGGACAAGGTTCTGGGCCAAGCCCTTGGTCGCAATGATGCGCACAATGTGCGCCTTGTCCAAGGCAGCCACATCGTGATTGCCAAGAAATTCGACCATCCCAAGGCCTATATTTTCCAGAACACCGACAAGCGGATCATCTTTGCGATCCCCTACGAGGACGACTTCACCCTCGTAGGCACCACCGACCGTGACTATGAGGGCGACCCCAAGGACGCAGCCATCACGCCCGAAGAGGTGGCTTACCTTTGCAAGAACGCCAGCGCGTATTTCAAAGCGCCGGTCACGCCGGACGACATCGTGTGGACCTACTCAGGCGTGCGCCCGCTTTACGATGACGGTGCCTCCAGTGCGCAGGAAGCCACCCGCGATTACGTATTGAAGGCAGAAGCAGCCGGAGAGCGCGCGCCCATCATCAACATTTTCGGCGGAAAACTCACCACCTACCGCAAGCTTGCCGAGGCAACGGTCGAGAAGGTGGGCGAGTTGATTGGTCAAAAGGGCAAGCCTTGGACAGGCACATCCGTCCTGCCAGGCGGTGACATGAGCCTTTCCGAAGCGCCCAAACTCGCCGACCAATTGACCCGCGACTATCCTTTCTTGCCGGCCACATTGGCGCGCCGCTATGCGCGACTTTATGGAACGAAGGCGCGCATTCTTCTGGGCGAGGCCACATCCATGGACGACCTTGGAGAGACTTTCGGTGCCCATCTCACCGCAGCGGAGGTCCGCTACCTTGCGGCCCACGAGTGGGCGAGGACGGCCGACGATGTGTTGTGGCGCCGGACCAAGCTGGGCCTTAGACTTTCCAAAGACGAGGCGGCCGCTTTGGACCGCTTTATGGGAGATGGCCGCGCTGTGGAGGCTGCTGCGGAGTAACTGCGGCGCATCAGACACTATCCGGGCCCGTTGTCTGCGGCAGGGCCTGCAAACGCCGACCTACCCGTCGGCGGAAGAGCCGGGCAAACCGGCGCAAACAGCGGGATGAGCCCGCGACGTTGGGAGGACCGATGCTGGAGTTGAGAGGCGTTACCAAGGTGGTCAGCGGTGTGGTGCACGTTGAGGACGTGTCCATGCAGCTGTCGCCTGGCTCGTTGAACGTTCTGCTCGGCCCAACGCTGTCGGGCAAGACCAGCCTGATGCGCCTCATGGCCGGCCTCGACCGTCCCACCCACGGTACCATCCATGTGGACGGGGAGGACGTGACGGGTCGGCCCGTGCAAAAGCGCGACATTGCCATGGTCTACCAGCAGTTCATCAACTACCCGGCCTTGTCGGTGTATGAAAATATCGCTTCGCCCATGCGTATTGCGGGCAAGAGTCGCAACGATATCGACCAGGCCGTCAACCGCATTGCCGCCATCTTGAAGCTGGAGCCTTATCTCGACAGACTTCCGCTCTCCCTCTCTGGCGGTCAACAGCAGCGCACCGCCATGGGACGGGCCCTTGCCAAAGATGCCAAGCTCGTCTTGCTGGACGAACCCCTCGCCAACCTTGACTACAAGCTGCGTGAAGAACTGCGTGACGAACTGCCAAGAATCTTTGCCGAGTCCGGCGCCATCTTCGTCTATGCCACCGCGGAACCGTCGGAGGCATTGCTGCTTGGCGGCAAGACGGCAACGCTCAGCGAAGGCCGCGTCACACAATTTGGCGACACTGTGGACGTCTACCGTCGCCCTGAAGACCTTCTGACTGCCCGCACGTTCTCCGACCCGCCTTTGAACACGTTGCAGGTGACGAAGGCCGGCAGCACCTTCCGCCACCAAGACGGGGCCGAAGTGCCGGTGCCTCAACGCTATGCAAGTCTCCCCGACACCCAGTACGTTCTCGCCGTTAGGCCCCACCACCTGTCTCTCTCCGACACGGGGGAGGGCCGCGCCAGCCTCCCCGCGCGGGTCAACGTGACGGAGATCACCGGCTCTGAGAGCTTTGTCCACGTGGATTGTGCGGGCATCCCCTGGGTGGTGCTGACCCACGGCATCCACGACCCCGAGCAGGACAGCATCATCAACGTGCACCTCGACCTTGAGCGGATGATGCTGTTTGACAGTGACGGCCGCGCCGTTGCCGTTGCCCCGCATGAACTGGCGGCCTAAGGCAATGGCAAAGATCACGCTGGACCACATCCGCCACGCCTATGGCCCCAATCCTTCAAGCCCATCGGACTACGCGCTGAAAGAGCTGAACCTTGTGTGGGACGATGGCGGCGCGTTTGCTCTGCTCGGTCCGTCAGGGTGCGGAAAATCCACCCTCCTCAATGTCATCTCCGGCCTGTTGACGCCGTCCGAAGGCCGCATCCTGTTTGACGATACTGATGTCACAACGGCCGCACCCGAGGCGCGCAATATTGCGCAGGTGTTCCAGTTCCCTGTGGTCTACGACACCATGACGGTGACGGAAAACCTTGCCTTTCCCTTGCGCAACCGCCGGGTGCCATCAGCCGAGATCAAGCGCCGCGTCGCCGAAGTCATCGAGATGCTCGACCTTGGTGATCACGCCCAGCGCAAGGCCCAAAGCTTGACGGCGGATTTGAAGCAAAAAATCTCACTCGGCCGTGGCATGGTCCGCTCTGACGTTGCAGCCATCTTGTTCGACGAGCCTTTGACCGTCATCGACCCGCATCTGAAATGGCAACTGCGCTCGCAGCTCAAACGCCTCCACCACGACTTCGCCCACACCATGGTCTACGTCACCCACGACCAGACAGAGGCCCTCACCTTCGCCGACAAGGTGGTGGTGATGTACGAGGGCGAGGTGGTCCAAGCCGGGACGCCTGAAGAACTCTTTGCGCGGCCGAGCCACACATTCGTCGGCTACTTCATCGGCTCGCCAGGCATGAACGTGGTTCCTATCGCCGTCTCCGGTGCCACGGCCCACCTTGGTGCCAACACCATTGCGCTGCCAGGTGCCGTTGCCCCGCCTCAGGGCGCCAAGACCGCGCTGGGTGTGCGTCCGGAGTACGTGCGCCTTGGCGAGGAGGGTCTGCCCTTCACCGTCACCAAAGTGGACGATGTGGGCCGGCAAAGGATTGTCCACGGCACCATCGAGGGCCACAAGATGTCGGCCATTCTCGCCGAGGGCGTGCCGTTGCCCGACACCCCCCACGCCCACTTCGATCCTGAGGGCATCAACATTTACGCCGACGACTGGCGCATCGAGATGGACACAGCGGCGTGACAAAAACAGAAAACAACCGCGCCTGGTTTCTGGTTCTTCCAGTCCTATTCATCGTTGCTCTCAACGCCATCATCCCCTTGATGACGGTGGTCAACTATTCGCTCCAGGAAACGTTTGGCGACAACCTCTTCTTCTGGGTGGGGACGGCAAACTACGAGGCCGTGCTCACGTCGGAGCGGTTTCACATGGCGCTTTTGCGCCAGTTTGCCTTCACCGCCATCATCCTTGCCATCGAGATCCCTCTCGGGGTGGCCATTGCCCTTGCCATGCCCCGTGCGGGTGCTTGGGCCTCGCTGTGTCTGGTGTTGATGGCGCTGCCCCTCCTCATTCCGTGGAATGTGGTGGGCGCCATGTGGAACATCTTCGCGCTGCCCGACATCGGTTTGCTGGGCTGGGGGCTCAACGCACTCGGAGTCGACTTCAACTATACAAACCAAACCTTGTCCGCCTGGTTCGTGGTCATCCTGATGGATGTGTGGCACTGGACATCCTTGGTGGTGCTTCTGGCCTATGCCGGGCTGATGTCCATCGACCAGGCCTACTATCGCGCCGCCAAGATCGACGGGGCGTCCCGTTGGGCGGTGTTCTGGTACATCCAGTTGCCGAAGATGCGTCAGGTTCTGATCATCGCGTTTCTTCTGCGCTTCATCGACAGCTTCATGATTTACACCGAGCCGTTCGTTCTCACCGGCGGCGGGCCCGGGAACGCCACGACGTTCCTGTCCATCGACCTTGTCAAAGCGGCGTTGGGTGAGTTCAACCTCGGCATCGCTGCGGCCATGAGCATCATCTACTTCCTCATGACGCTGCTGGTCTGCTGGCTCTTCTATACCCTGATGACCCAGAGCGACGCCAAAGCCGAATATAGCAAGGAGCATCAGTCATGAGGCTGAAGTGGCTGGTTCCGACGGTCTACATCATCTTTTTGATGCTGCCGATTTATTGGCTCATCAACATGTCGTTCAAGACGACCAACGAGATTCTGGGTGGGTTCAGCCCCTATCCGCAGAATTTCACCATCGACAGCTACGTGACGATCCTCACCGACCCCACATGGTACATGGGTTACGTTAATTCCATCATCTATGTGGTCATCAACACGGTGCTGTCCGTGGCTGTGGCGCTGCCGGCCGCCTACGCTTTCTCGCGCTACCGCTTCCTGGGCGACAAGCACCTCTTCTTCTGGCTCTTGACCAACAGGATGGCGCCGCCCGCTGTTTTCGCGCTGCCGTTCCTGCAGCTTTACTCGTCCATGGGGCTGTTTGACACGCACTTTGCCGTGGCGCTTGCCCATTGCCTTTTCAACATCCCCCTTGCGGTGTGGATCTTGGAAGGCTTCATGTCCGGCGTGCCCAAAGAGATCGACGAAACCGCCTATATTGACGGCTACTCGTTCCCCAAATTCTTCGTGAAGATCTTCATGCCCTTGATCGCCAGTGGAATCGGTGTGACGGCCTTCTTCTGCTTCATGTTTTCCTGGGTGGAGATGCTGCTTGCCAAAACGCTGACCTCTGTGGATGCCAAACCCATTGCCGCGGTGATGACACGCACTGCGTCCACCTCAGGTTACGAATTGGGACTTCTGGCCGCGGCAGGTGTCTTGACCATCATACCCGGTGCAGTGGTCATCTATTTCGTGCGCAACTATATCGCCAAGGGCTTTGCCCTGGGGAGGGTGTAATGGGCCTGTCATGGATGGCATGGACCTGGCAGACGGCGGTGTTCTTCGCCGCCATTGCCGGCGCGTTGATGGCCATGAGTGTGTGGGAGTACGCCAAACCTGGCGGCACACCGCGCATCGGGGCACTGGGCCTTCTGACAACGCGGGGCGACAGGCTCTTCATCTCGCTCCTTTCAGGGGCCTATGTACACCTGGCCTGGCTCGCCTTTGCCACAGGTCCCCTGTGGTGGGCGTCCATCATCGCAGTGGGCATCGCACTGCTCATCTTCGCTTTGGTTTGACACGGTCCGTTAGGGTCCATGGCTGATTGCGTCTCCCACATGTGCGCTCAAGCGTCACTGGACACTGCCCTTTACGGGCCGGGCGCACAGGTCGCGCCCGTGTTGAACACGCTTTGGGTGGACGGCGCGCTGAGCTGGCTGGAGCAGGCGTGCCTATCCTCTGCCAGGCGCATGGGCCATCGTGTGGTGTTGTGGACTTACGGCTCCGTGACCGGTGTGCCGGAGGGGGTCGATGTTGAGGATGCGGCGACGGTGATGCCGGCCACATCCCTCGTCAAGCACAAGAAGAAAAACAACTGGGGCGTCGGCGCCGATCTTTTCCGTTACCGATTGCAACGTCTTGGTAAGGGCCCTTGGGTGGACGCCGATTGCTATTTTGTCCGCCCCTTGGTCTACGATCCGCGGAGGATGTTGTGCGGGCTGTCAAAGCCCGGCCTTGTCACAAACTCCGTGCTATATTTTCCTGCGGACGACCCCTTTCTGGATCGCCTTGAGGCGCATCTGGGGCAAAAACACATTGTGCCCTGGTGGCTGCCCGAGTGGAAAAAGCTCCCTTATCGTATTCGCAAGGCGCTGGATCTGAAGCCTGTGCCCTTGGAGCGTCACATCTGGGGCCTCACCGGCCCGCAGGTCATGACGCTCACCGCCGACGAGTTGGGCCGGACGTCCGAGGTGATGCCTGTGGACGTGTTTTCCCCCTACCGCGGAAAGCACGCCCGCATGGCTTTAGATCCGGCCGCAGACATCTGGAGCCTTCTGACAGAGCGGACCGTTTGCGTGCACCTTTACAATGGCGTGCTCCAGGACGCCAAAGGCGCGCCGCCGCCAAAGGGCTCCTTCGCCAGGCAGATTTGCGAGCGGGAGGGCATTGAGTTTTGAGTCTCGCCCACAGCTCGCAGGGACCTTGCGCCCTCCAACACCCACCCCGGCCGCCCTCATCTCTGGCCGGTCCCCTATCGGCTCGCCCCGATGGTATCGGGAGAGTTGCCCACCGCCGCAAGAGCCACGCGCCCTTGGGGCATAGAAACGTCCAACACGAACACAACCGGGAGGTTTTGTTATGAAACGCCTATTGTTGGCATCCACGTGCGCATTCGCGCTTGCGGTTGCCGCACCCGCTCAGGCCGATATGGCCGCAGCCGAGCGGTGGATCGACGAAGAGTTCCAGCCCTCTGTCCTGACGAAGGACGAGCAGATGGCGGAGATGCAGTGGTTCATCAACGCTGCCGAGCCATTCCAAGGCATGGAAATCAACGTCCTGTCCGAGACGATCCCGACCCACACCTACGAGTCGGAAGTCCTCACCAAGGCATTTGAGGAGATCACCGGCATCAAGGTGAACCACCAGCTCCTCGGGGAAGGTGAGGTGGTTCAAGCCGTTCAGACGCAAATGCAGACGAATCGGAACCTTTACGACGCCTACGTCAACGACTCCGATCTCATCGGCACCCACTCCCGCCTGCAGTCGGCCGTCAACCTGACCGACTTCATGGAAGGGGACGGTGCCGACGTGACAAGCCCCACCCTCGACCTTGAGGACTTCATGGGGATCTCGTTCACCACCGGTCCCGATGGTAAGGTCTGGCAGCTCCCCGACCAGCAATTCGCTAACCTTTACTGGTTCCGCAAGGACTGGTTCGACAATCCGGACCTGCAGGCGCAGTTCAAGGAAAAATACGGCTACGATCTCGGTGTGCCCGTCAACTGGTCAGCGTACGAAGACATTGCACAGTTCTTCTCCGAAGATGTCAAAGAGATCGATGGTGTCGAGATCTTCGGCCACATGGATTATGGCAAGCGCGCCCCTGACCTTGGCTGGCGCATGACCGATGCGTGGCTGTCCATGGCCGGTGCCGGCTCCAAGGGTCTGCCCAACGGTCGTCCCGTGGACGAGTGGGGCATCCGCATGGAGGATGGGACCTGCAACCCCGTCGGTGCGTCCATGACCCGCGGCGGTGCCACCAATGCCCCGGCCTCCGTCTATGCCATCCGCAAGTGGGACGAGTGGCTGCGCGCCTATGCTCCACCGGCGGCCGCCAGCTATGACTTCTACCAGTCACTGCCGGCGCTTTCCCAAGGCAACGTGGCCCAGCAGATCTTCTGGTACACCGCCTTCACCGCCGACATGGTCAAGCCCAAGTCTGAGGGTAACAACACCGTCGATGACGACGGGATGCCTCTGTGGCGCATGGCACCCTCGCCCAAAGGTCCTTACTGGGAAGAGGGCATGAAGCTCGGCTACCAGGATGCCGGTTCATGGACGTTCTTCAACTCCACACCGATGGATCGTCGCAAGGCGGCCTGGCTTTATGCTCAGTTCGTGACCTCCAAGACTGTGGATACCAAGAAGAGCCATGTGGGTCTGACGTTCATCCGCGACTCAACGGTGAACCACGAGAGCTTTACGGAACGGGCCCCCAAACTCGGCGGCCTTGTGGAGTTCTACCGTTCGCCCGACCGTGTGATGTGGACGCCCACAGGCATCAACGTCCCCGATTATCCCAAGCTCGCCCAGCTCTGGTGGCAGCAGATTGGTGACGTGAACTCTGGTGCCTTCACCCCGCAGCAGGCCATGGATCGTCTGGCCGGCGAGATGGACCAGGTGATGGCCCGCATGCAGGTGGCCGACGAGCGCGCCAATGTTTACGGCGGTTGCGGTCCGCGCCTCAACGAGGAGCGTGAGGCAAGCTACTGGCTCGACCAGCCCGGCTCCCCCAAGGCCAAAGTTGACGAAAAGCCCCAGGGCCAAACCGTCGCCTACGAAGACATCATCCAGCGCTGGCAGTAATAACCCGCTGAGACTTGAAACGAAGGCCGGCAGTCATGCCGGCCTTTTTTGTTTGTGTCTGGGCAATTGCGCGCCATCAACCTTGGGATCCCCACAGTCCGCCAGGACCGTGAGACATGTCAGGTCAAGAAGGATGCATCCGGTGCGTCCCAACATAGCCACTATGCCGGTCGTTTTGGCGCTGGCAGCGCTCCTTTTGCGACTGGCGGCGGTCACGGTTGGGAGAGCGGCCGCGCAAACCACGAGAGCTGCCAAGCAGGACGTGCATGCGGCGGTAGGTCAGTGGATCGTTGTGTCGAACGCCCTGCTGAACGGCGATCCGAAGCGGCTCTCCGACATTTGTTCAAAGTCCGATGATGCGATGTACATGGGGGCGGAAGGCACCTCCAGGACCGGCCAGGATGCTCTATGCCGACGCGGCTGGCACTGTACCACCGGCGAGCCGGTCACGATCGCGATCGGGATGGTGGGCAAGGAGCACCACAAGGACAGAGGAGCCCGCCAAAACGGCCATCAGCAAAAACGCCGCGGTGAAGGAGCCGCTGGCGTGAAAGACGTATCCCGTAATGACCGGGGCAGCGAACCCCGCGGCCGCAAAGCAGGCATCCATCACCCCTAAGGCAGGGGCAGGACGGCGTGGCAAAAGGTCAATGTTGATAGCAAAGTAGGCCGCATTGGCGGCCATGGTCGCAGCAACGGCAAAGGTGAGCCCGGCCATTGCCACCACCAAGTTGTCGATCAACGCCACGGGGATGACCGCAAGCGCCGCCACCACCTGTGTTGCCGCAATCTGATAGCTGCGCGCCTTGCGAAGACTTTGTGTGCGCGCGTAGACTTTGTCTGACAGGTGGGCGACCACCAACATGGCGAGTGCGGAAGCCAGCCACGGAATGGCTGCCAGGAACCCCACGGTGATGATCTGAAGTCCAAACCGGTCGTGCAAATAGCTCGGCATCCAGGTGAGGAAGAAGAACAGAAAGTAGCCGAAGACGAAGAACGCCCAGTAGTTGGCAAGCAGGGTTGGCGTGGTGAACACCACCCGCTTCATTGAGGGTGCCGATGCTCCCAGTCCAGGCTCCTCAACGCGGCCTGCGGCAATGGTTTCCCTCTCTGTCTTGCTGACGAAAGGGGAGCGGGCAGGGTCGTCCTTGAACAGCCACAGCCACAGCGGGACCCACAAAAGCCCCAGCGCCGTCAGCACGAAAAACGTGGCGCGCCACCCTGCGAAGGTGATCAGCCATGAGACGAGCGGTGCCCCGATGGCAAGCGACACAGGCACTGCAACCAGAGAGCCCGCAAGGGCCGTTGCCCGCTCGCTGCTTGGAAGCCAGCGGCTAATGGCACCCGTGAGGGCAGGGAAGCTCGGGCCCTCGGCAAGCCCCAGGCCGACCCGCGCCACATAAAGCATCAGGAACCCGATGGCGAGCCCTGTGAGCCCGATGGACAGCGTCCATGCAAGGGCCGCAAGGCCCATCACGATCTTTGCACCGAACCGATCCGTCGCTATGCCGCCCACCAGGGTGGTCACGAAGTAGCCGACCCCGAAAGCGCCCAGGATGAGCCCCATCTGAGCCGCGGTAAGGCCAAACTCTGCCGTAATGTCCGGTGCGGCGTAAGAGATTGCCGATCGGTCGATGTAGTTGATGACGGTGATGGCGAAGAGGAGGGTGACGATCACCCAGCGAAAGCGATTGCGGAACATAAAGGACCCTGACCCTGATCCCTCAAATGCTAGGGCGGTTTGCCGTCAGATGGAACCGTCAGACAGCAAGAAAACCTCTCTTTTTCAGAGGAGTAGAGCATTTTGTCTGCGTCCTTATGGACGCAGGTTGCTGTGGTTGAGAACGGCCTCTTCTGCCAGCGCCTCTTTCTGGGGCGATCTCACCAGCTATCATTTGTATCACCGCCGTCACTGGCGAAGGTCAGCGTGAATGGGGTCGTTGATGCGACCATCGAGGGCGTCAATGGTGTCTTGATTTCAAGTATTACGAATGGCTCTGGGGATGATCAAGTCTTATCCAGATTTGGTGCGGCGGAAAAGAAAACGCCAATATAAGCCATGTTGCCGGAGCGAACGCCTCGGCTGTATTCGATCTCCGAAGCGGGATAGGTAAGATCGACGGTGGGCTGGATTCGAATTCATCGACGCTGACAGGTCGTAAAAATGATTACTTGTCGAGCATGATAGTCTCGCAGATGGCCGCATCCCAGATGGTGATACTAAAAAAATGTTCTCGCCGTCCAGCGTTATTGTATTAATGATGGAATGTTCACATTTGACAAAGCATTTGACTGGTCTTTTCCAAATTCGTATACATGCTGTCGGGTCGCCAGTGTGTTTTTGTCCTTGTTGTGCGATTTCGAAATGGCACTCTTAGAAAAGACGCGCGTTGGCCAGAAAGGGCCGCCAACTAAGGCATAGAAACAGTCAGAGAAGCGTAGTACCACCCGCGATTACCTTAGGGATGTACCCTGGTGTGGATGCCTTGATGGTTTAGTTTAATCCAAATTGCGCCTCTGCGCTTTAGTGGATTGCTTAATCACGTCAGGAGACACGAACAATATTACCTTCGAAAGACGTCACTTGATTATCGAGCAGTAAGCAGCTGATGCAAACTAGTGATTCCTTTATGAAGATATTGCCCTTCGTGTCTTGAGACGGTGCAAGAGCCGCCAATACAAAATTACGCGTCGCGCCGCGGCCAACTTGCTCGCAACGCCAGCAGGTAATCGGCGCATGCTGCGTGAGGGTCGGGCGAGACCACGGCTTTCGACCGGTTCTATCGCGTTCACCAGGCGTCTTTTCCGGGTCTTTTTCATCCGCCATAAATTGGCCTACCGTCGAGGAAGCGTTGCGTTTGCGTGGCCGCGGATGCTGGCAAACAGCGGGACGTCCCCGGTCTCACTGCGTCAGGTTTGAATGCGAGCACACCCTCAATCGCTCCGTCTGGAGCAAACTGAGCCGATCGCGCTCTTGAGCAGTGAAGCCAACGTGGCGCAGCCTTCTTAGTATACACCCCTAGGGTATGCTGGCGAGCTTGGCAAGGAGCAGAGTGCCCGATTTTGCGCCACCTGGATGGCAACTTCCATCCGACCCCAGCGAGCGTTCTCATCGAAGCGCCAAGGGGGGCGCCGTGCTTGGTAGGCCGGCACCGTCATCAATGGCGCGAGTGACAGCGCGTGAGGTCGAGGATCTGACCGTTGGGCCACCCGTTGACCACCCGCTGGATGGTGAATGTGAACCAGGCGTGCCGGTCGAGGCTGGTGCGCTGAGCCACCCACCACATTTGGATGCGAGCACGTTTTCATACGCTCAGGTTGAATCAAACCGAGCGGATCGTGCTCTGGTGGGCCATGCCGACCCATTTACGGCCACATGTGAGGCGTCAATCGCGAATTTTGTGATCTAGATCGCGACTGCGCGCGGAGCGCCATCACCATGTCTTTGCGGCGAAAGATGGCCTTTGGCCTGGCCACCGGACGCAATAGGCGCGACCGCCGTGCATCAGTGCGTGTGAAAAACGCCTGGTGATTTCGTGAAATTGAACGAATTAAGGCCTTTTTAGGGGACTTTGTCAGCTAATTTCCATAAACATGGCGGCGATGTGGCAATGCGACTGAAGCAAACGGAAGAGTTTCTCCGCAATTACCAAACCGCATTAATTTAGGATGTCTTGAAAGGCATGAACTTTCCGGCTGAAGCGACACAATTGCGAAGTTGGCAGGGCGCGAAAGCGATCGCCCTGGCGATTTTTGTATTCGCGGTCGTCTCAACCGCGATTCCGCTTCGACTTCACCATGAGGCGTATGATGTGCTCGCCGCATACGCCCCGATGCTGGCCGGTGCCGCCGCTCTCGTTCTGTCATTCCTTGTGATCGAGGGTGCACCGAACACGTCTACCGCAATTGCCGCCGCCTGGCGCCACCCGGCGCTCCGTCTGCCATTGACCCGGGCGGGGACGACACCCGTTTCGCGCATGCGCAGTTTCTGGGGGCTCCTTTCATCCTACTGGCTGTCGGATCGGTGGGTGGAAGCCTGGTCGCTGACTTTGGCCGTCATCGTGATCACCACCATTCTGAGCAAGAGCAGCGTCTGGGCCGCCACGGCCAGTGCCGACTTCCTGAACTCCATCGTGCGGTTTCACTCGCCCAGCGCCGGTGTCGATCCCTTGGTGCTGCTGATCACATCGGTCGGCGCTTTCGCAGCGATCCACCTTGGCCGTGTGGCGGGGGTGGGCCTGCGCCATTTCGTGTCCACCACACTTCATCGCCGGGCGCGCGGTTGGACACAGGGGCAGTTTTCCGCCGGCCTCTTGGCGAACAATCACGTGGCCATGAGCCTGACGAGCAACCGCGATGGCGGACCGTCGGGAAAGGTGCGCATGCCCGACAACATCGACCAGCGGGTGGACGAGTGCACCGAGAACCTTTTCGCCGGGATCATCGGGCTTGCCATGGGCGTATGGGGTGCGGTGGCGTCTATCTACTTCATCAGCGTTGCGATTTTGGAGCGCTCGGTGGAGGTGGCGTTTCTGGAGCGCTGGTTCGCCAACTTCGCCGCCTGGGGCAAACAGGTGTTTGGGCCTGAGGTGGGCGAGATGCTCGCCGTTTCACCTGGCGAATACGGCACAGCGGTCCTGGTTGCCGTTCTCATCGCCGTTTACGTGCCCGCCGGCACGTTCTGCGCATGGTGCCTGGGGCGCGTTTTGGAACGCCAGACCCTGAAGAAGCAGGCCCGGTCAGGCAGCTGGCGCGGCGAACTCAACGACATGCTGGGCCGCTCCGGTCAGCTTGCCATTTCCCACGGGCAACGCGTCCAAGCGCGCACGAACAACATCCTCTACCGCGCCGTCGACCACATCTGGCATCGCATGAACATCACCACATCGGCGATCCTGGTGTTCACCGACGGATACAATTTCTTATCGAAGCGGCTGGTTGCCTATCTGCCGGCGCTGCCCGCGTTCATGAGCGGCACGATGACGTTCCGCTCCTATTCGGCAACATCGGAGCTTGCCGCCGAACTTATCAACGACTGTTCCTTCTTTCTCCAGGTGATGCCGGCCATCGCAACGCTCCGGGCAAACGCCTTCCGATTGAACGAGGTGGCAGAGGCTATTGAGAGTGCGCATGACCGGGAGGAGTTTTATGGCCGCACGGGCCTTCACGCGTTCCGGCACGTCACGCAGGACGCCAAATTCGGGTTGACACTCCAGGACGTGAACTTGTGCCATCGCGGGCACGACACGGAACCCTTCCTCCGACTGCACCACGCAAACATGCGCCCGGGCGACTGGGTTTACGTTCGCGGCGCTAACGGCAGCGGGAAATCGAGCCTTCTGAAGGCCATTGCCGGGTTGTGGCCTTATGGGTCCGGCGACGTGGTGCGCCCGCATGGCGCGGTGATGTTCTTCGCCGGTCAAGATCCGGACGTGCCGGCCCGACTGACGCTGAAACAACTTGTGACCTACCCGCACTTTGGGGACGCCTACAGCGATATTGAGGTGTGCGCCGCCCTGTCCGATGTCGGACTTGGCCGCTTTCTGCGCGACCTCGACGAGGAGCTGCACCACGGAAAGACGTGGCACAGTGTGATGAGTGGCGGCCAGCGCCAGCGATTGGTGCTTGCACGGATCTTGCTGCAGCGGCCCGACATATTGCTGCTGGATGAGGCTTGCTCGGCGCTGGACCGCACCGCGGTGGCCGAATTCCATCGCCTCATTCGCAAGCATTGCCCGGACGCCATCGTGGTCTCCATCATGCACGAGCCTGAGCCGCCGATGGATCCCAGTGGCCGACGCTACTACAATATGATCCTGCAGATCGAAGATGGTCGTGCAGCGCTTCGCAGCGAAGACATCGTGATCGACGCGCGGCGGAAATTTGCGGCGGAGTTAGGTGAGCCTCGCCGCCGTTGAGCGGGGCGAGCCAATGGATGAACACGCCTTCGTCGCCGGTCTGATGGCGAAAATGTCCCTCGCGGAGAAGATTGGCCAGCTCAATCTCCTAAGTGCCGGCGAAGGGCCTGAGACTGGCAGCGCAGCCGTCCGCAACCTCAAAGGGCGGCTCGAAACAGGCCAACTCGGCGCGATATTCGGGACAAAATCGGTCCGCTCAGTCAGGGCGTGGCAAGAGCTTGGCGTCGCCGGCTCGCGCCACGGCATCCCCCTGTTCTTCGCCGAGGATGTCATCCACGGCCACAGGACCATCTTTCCGCTGCCCATCGCTCTTGCCTGCGCTTTCAACGCCGACCTATGGCGAAAAGTGGCGCGGGTTGCAGCCACTGAGGCCGCCGCGGAGGGGATCAACCACGTCTACGCCCCGATGATCGACATCGCGCGCGACCCGCGTTGGGGGCGAATTGCAGAAAGCCCTGGCGAGGACCCGTTTGTGGCCTCTCGTTATGCCGAGGCCATGGTGCAAGGGTTCCAAGGCGACGATCCGCGCGCCACCGACACCGTGATCGCCTGCCTCAAACACTTCATTGCCTATGGCGCGGCCATTGGCGGCCGGGACTATGACAATGTCAGTCTCGCGCCGGAGGACGTCTTCGGGGTTTACGCACCACCGTTCCAGGCAGGGATTGCGGCGGGGGCAGGGAGCGTTATGGCCGCTTTCAACGCCCTCAATAAGCGGCCGATGCACGCGCACGCTGAGCTGATCAAGGGCTGGCTGCGTGAACGCTCAGGTTTTGCCGGTCTGATGGTGGCCGACTATACAGGCGTGGCGGAGATCGCGTGCCACGGCGTCGGCGATGAGCGCGCGGCAACGGCGCTCGCTCTCACCGCTGGAATCGACATGGACATGATGAGCGAACTTTACGTCCGCCATCTGCCCGACCTTGCTGTGACCGGCCTTGATTGTCCCGAGGCTGGCCTGGCGCTTGGTGCCGAAGTGATCAGCGCCTCCATTGAGGCGGCCTGTGCAAGGGTGTTGGCGCTAAAGCACCGGCTTGGGCTGTTCGACAATCCCTATCGCTACTGTGACGAGGTGCGGGCCTCGACGATGGCACTGGCCCCGCAGCATCGACGCGTCGCCCGTCAGGCGATTGCTGAGAGCTGCGTGCTCCTCAAGAATGACGGGGTGCTCCCCCTCGCGCCAGGCACCAGCGTTGCCATAATCGGCGCCATGGCCGATGACCGAACAAACCTCCTTGGTACCTGGGCGGTCTCTGGCGATCCGGGCGAGGCCGTCACGCTCTACGATGGTTTATCGGGCCTCCACAACGGCAAGGTCACCTGCTGCAAGGGCGCAGACCTTGTGGACGACACGGTGCTTGCCGACCGGCTCAATGTGCACGGCCAGACCGTCTTTTTGGACACGCGCCCCGCCGAGGCGATGATCAAAGAGGCTGTCGAGGCGGCCACAGCGGCCGATGTGGCCATTGTGGTGGTGGGCGAGGCGAAGGAGCATTCTGGCGAATCTTCCTCCAGCACCCGGCTGGAACTGAGCGCGCCCCAGCGGCGGCTGGTGGACGCACTTGGACACTGCGGTACGCCGGTGGTGCTGTTGGTGCTGGCGGGTCGGCCTCTCGCGCTTGAAGACGAGGTGCGCTCCGCCGAGGCCGTGCTCTTTGCCTGGTTTGCCGGAACCGAGACCGGTAACGGCCTTGCCGATGTGCTGACCGGCGGCGCGGAGCCCTCCGGCAGGCTAGCGGCAGCGTTTCCGGCGCGAACGGGGCAGGTGCCAGTGTTCCATGCTGCCGAGCCCACGGGCCGTCCGAACCCAGGGCACTTTGCAAAGTTCAAGACAGGCTATCTCGACCTGCCTGATGATATCGCCAGTGCGACCGGGCAGTTTCCGTTCGGCTACGGCCTATCCTACACACGCTTCCAGTACGGTCCGCCGAGGGTGGAGCGCCGCGCGCTGAAAGGCATGGACGACACGGTCACAGTGCGCGTGCGCGTTGAAAATGTCGGCCCGCGGTTCGGGTGTGATGTGGTGCAGCTTTATGTCAGCGATCCAGTGGCGCGGATCACCCAGCCCCAGCGGCGCCTTTGCGGCTTTGAGAAGGTGTCGCTGGAGCCTGGCGAGGTGCGCGAGGTGAGCTTCACGCGTCGCGCGTCCGACTTCGCCTATCCGATTGGTGGCTCGCTGGACACCGTGGAGTGGGTGGTGGACCCAGGAACCTTGGTCCTGAGCGTTGGTCCGCACTCTGGCTGCCTTGAAAGCGTGGAGATTGTATGGGCGCTCTGAACCCTGGGCGGCCCCCGGTGCGGCTCAGCGACGATGCGCTCTTGGATGCGGTGGCGCGGGCGGCGCTCTCTTATGTTTGGGACTTTGCCCATCCTTCGAGCGGGATGGTGCGCGAGCGCAGTGCCGGGGATTTTGGCTACGACACACGCCGTGTCGTGACCACTGGCGGCACCGGCTTTGGCATTATGGCGCTGCTCTCCGGTGCCGCGCGCGGGTGGCTGCCCCCCAATGACGTTGCCGACCGCGTGGTGAAGATCGGGCATTTCCTCGGCAACGCTGAGCGCCATCGCGGCGTGTTTCCCCACTTCATGAATGGTGAGACAGGGGCCACAATCCCCTTCATGCCCACAGATGACGGTGGCGATCTGGTGGAGACTGCGTTTTTGATCGCAGGTCTTCTTGCTGCCCGCCAAGCGTTTTTGGACCGTGCGGATCTTTGCGGTGCCGTCGATGCGATCGCCGGGTCGGTGGAATGGGACGCCCATGTGAGAGAGGCGGACAACGCGCTCATGTGGCACCGGAGCCCGCGCCATCCCTGGACCGACAAGAGCCTTCCGATCCGCGGTTGGAACGAATGCCTCATCGTCTACGTCCTGGCGGCGGGCGCATTCGACCATGAAATCTCGCCGCAGGTATACCACCACTGCTGGGCGACGGCTGACGCATTTCAAAATGGCCGCAACTACTATGGGATCCGGTTGCCGTTGGGGCCTGACGGCGGCGGACCGATGTTCTTGTCGCACTATTCGTTTCTTGGCATCGATCCAGCCGGCCTTTCCGACCGGTATGCGGACTATGGCGAGCAGGTGCATGCCCACGCTGCCATCAACCGCGCGCACTGCATCGACAATCCCCACGGGTATCAAGGATATGGCGACGTTTGTTGGGGGCTCAGTGCCAGCGACAGCCCGTCCGGATACGCCGCACACTCGCCCACCAACGATCTGGGCGTCATCACGCCGACCGCAGCGGTGGCGTCCATCCCCTACGTGCCGGACGCCGCGCTTGCCGCACTGCGGCACTTTGTGGACGATCGGGGCGCGGCGCTGTGGGGTCCTTTTGGCCTCGCAGACGCTTTCACACCCGGCGGTGACTGGGTGGCACCAGGGACCCTGGCCATCGACCAAGCACCCATTGCGGTAATGATCGAAAACCACCGCAGCGGCCTATTGTGGGAGCTGACGATGTCGGTGCCGCAGGTGCAGCGGGGCCTCTCGCGATTGGGGTTTACCAGTCCGCGCCTTCCACTCGTTTGAGTGCGGTACGGCGGGCGTGCGCGGCCATGATGAGCGCTGCATGGCTCCAGGACAAATCGCGGCAGGAGACGGGTCGGCCCGTGTTCCGATCGATCTGCTCCGGCAGCGGCCCGGCGTCGGGCAAGAGGTGGCGCACAGCCTCAAGGAAGGCGGTTCCGCGGGCAAGGCATGCGACCGCTTGCTCTGAGGTTGCGTCCGGGTCCGTTGCGGCGCGCCGAAGATAGAACTCCGCAAAGCCAAGGCTGGTGGGAAGCCAGGGGTGGCCGCCAAAATAGTCATCGCCAAGCCAGCGGCCCACCAGCGGCCGTGCCTCAGTCGCAATGGGAAACACGCGGCACGACCACGCTTCGATGTGCTCTGCGGTCGCGGCGATCCTCGGGTCAGTGACACCGAACGGCGCGTCTGACGGGGCGATGAGGAGGGCGCCGAGAATGGTGCTGGCGTCGGTGTCGTTCGCGCCGGCAAGGGACGATGCGCGTAGCCATCCGCCGCCTGGAACGCATAGCCCGTCCAGCGCGCCCACGATGGCGCTGTGGGCGCGTGTGGCCTCGCCTGAATCTACGAACGCGGCGCCTACGCTGAGTGCCGCCATTTGCGCTAGAAGCACGAAAGAATGGACAGCGGCGGGCGCATCTTCCCACGGACCGATGCATGGCATCGCTGCGTGCCGGGCCACATGGGCAAGGTCGAGGCGTAGAAGCTCTGCCAGTGCGACCGGCTGACGGCCGTCGCCTCTGGCGTCCTGCCAGGCAAGGCATGAGATGGCGCGCAGGGCAGGGCCGTCGAACTGCGGGCGGCCCCACGCTTCAAAGTCCGCAGACCCGTCGGCGTTCACGCGCGGTTCGCTCAAGAGCCTATCACCCGTCAGCATGGAAAGTTCAGCATCATCGCGCAGGTATTTCCGCGCTGCGGGGGTTGTTGTGGGGCGCCAGGGGTTGGTGGTGGGCCCGTTGCGCGTTGCGGTCCGATGGCTGAACGCAACATAGTCGGCAAAGTGAGTGCGCCAGGATTGCGACTGCGCGTCGGGCAACACACTCGCCGCCAGCATGACCACCGCGGCATCGCGCAGCCAGTGGTAGAAGTAGTCCGGCTCCGGATCCCACAACGCCGGCAGGGGCGAGGCGAGGATGCTGCCTCGTGCTGGCCGGACGGTTTGTCCGAACGCCGGCCGATGGTGCGATAGATGAACCGCCGATACTGCGGCCAAGAGGGCGCTGGCGGAGTAGCGTTCCTGCGCTGCAAGCCATTCGTCCAGCGTGCCCACCATCGCTCAGCCGGGCGCGATCCGGTTCAACGCCGCATCGAGGCTGCGCGAAAAGCCGATGCCGGTCGGGCAGTGATGTTCGTCCTGGATCACGTCGCACCCCACGCACATTGGGAGCCAACCAGCCATCATCTTCGCATCAGCCGGTGGCGTGATCGTGTCATCGGCGCCAACGATCACGGCAACAGGAACGCTGACCTTGGGCGCGACGGCGGCAAGGTCATGCTGCGGCCATTCATTGAACGCGTGAGGCAGTTCATTTCGCAATGCTTGGATGGCCGCCTCGCCCATGGCACGGCGCGCTTTGAGGAGTGCCGTGCCGGAGATGACGGGCGAGACGGCGATCAAGCCGCCGACCTCGCCTGGTTCGGCATCCGCCGCCGCGCGGACCGCAGCATAGGCTCCCATCGAATGACCCAACATCACGACGGCTTTCGCTGCATGTCCCGCGCGGTGTTGTTTGAGCCATATCATCACCGCCGCAACGTCGGCGGTGTGCCCGGACATGGTGAATGCGTCGGCCGCACCTGCGCTCTCGTTCCCGGCGGAGTGGCACAAATCCGGCGCGAAGACCTGCCACCGGCGGCGCAGGCAAGCCTCTATCATGCATCGGATCTGCGGCTGATCGGTTGCGCCGTTGCGTCCATGCGCCACGACGGCCACGCCCGCCAGCACGCCTTCGGGCCGGTACTCGCTGAGGGTCATGGGGCCGGCCGAACCCTCTAGCGTGTGGATCGTGAACGGTCGGGTCTGTGGCTTCACTGTTTTTTTGGCGCGCCCGCGCAGCGCGCTCTCCTGCCGTAACCATGTCTCGGTGAGCGCCACGCCATGGTGTTCCAAGAACGTGCGCATCTCGATGGGGTCGCCACCTTCCAATCTCTAGAGCAAATCCAGGATGACTGTACACAGCCATCCGGGAACACATTGCTCGTCGATCTTAGGAGCGAGCCGTGTTCTCCGACCGGACTGTGTACAGTCAGGCTGGAACGGCTTGTCTCACGATGTGACCGCCTTTTCCGGGCATGGATAAGGTGCTGCGGGTTGGTTGAGATCAGGCCCAGCGCCTTTGTGCACCTGCCGGCGGTTCCCCATAGGGCCCGCCACTGTGCACGATCCACATCGGCAGACTCAAAGAACCGGAATCAGACAATTGAATCGCCAGCGGTCTGTGGCGACGGCCGCGTCGTGACCGGATTTATGCGCGAGGCCTGCCTGTGGGCGCCTGCCCTATGGGGTGGCGACACGGGAGGCGCAGTGCCAGCCGCTGGATGTTCAACCCCATCTCATCGATGAACCATCCCGCACACTGGCCAGCCTGTCGTCTTCGAAATCGCTTTTGTTCAGCCAGATCTCTGATGAGCCTATCGCCAAGTGCAAGAAAACGATCAAGGGTCCGTGTGCCAACGGGTCCTCAGCCATGGCGGTGAGTATGAGATGTGGCCAGATTCGGGCAGCCCCCGTCAGAGGGGAGATGCCCTTAAGTCTCAGGCCATTTCCCCATGATTGATGCGCGCTCATGACCAGTCGTCACTCCAGCCCGTGAAGATTTTGCCGTAAATTCGGTTGCGGTCCACGGAATTTGTTGGGTCGGATTGTGGTCACGACGCTCGTGCAGATGTATTGATGAGCCTCTCATCAATTGACCCGTGCCTCAAAGAGGAATGTCGCGATGAAGTTTTCCGCTGCCGTCTTGGCCCTTTGCACACTCGTTGTGCCAGCGCATGCTGAGGATCCGTTGTTGGGCGAGGCCGTGGAGTTCACAGGCCAGATTTTCCATCTGAGCAGCGGCGTTCCGGGCCTTGTCATTGCCGCGGTGAAGGGTGACGAAAGTGTCGTGTTCGGTTTCGGTGAAACCGCGAAGGCGGGTGGACAAGTACCTGACGAGGACACCCAGATCGGCGTGGGGTCCATCACCAAGACGTTCACGGGACTTACCCTTGCCCATGTTGTTGCCGATGGGGCGGTTGGGTTGACTGACCTTGCCGGACCGCATGTGGGCGTGGTCGACACACTGCCGGAGCGGGAGGGGCACGCCATCCGCATGGTCGACCTTGCGACCCACGCAAGCGGATTTGGCCGAGAGCTCCGCCCGATCGACGGCGCTGAGAAGTATAGCGCCGCATCGTTCGCAGGAAATCTTGAAGGGGACCCGCTCCTGTTCGCGCCGGGAACAGGCATCCTCTACTCCAATATCGGCTTCGATGTTCTGGCGATGGCCGTGGCGGGTGTCGAAGGCAAACCGTATGCTGACATTTTGCAGGAGAAGGTACTGGATCCTCTGGGTCTGACCGCGACGGGCTATGCCAAACCCAGTGGCGCTAACGTTTTCGCGGGCCACGATTGGAATGGCAACGCAATGGACCCTGGCGATCCCATTGCCAATCGCTTCGGCGCCTCCTCGCTCTACACCACGGCCGGCGATATGATTGCGTACTTGAAGTGGAACCTGGATCGCTTCGGCGATACCGACGCTGAGGCACGCGCGCTCAGCCATGCCGCCCACCTGATCCGCGATGGTCTGGAGCCTGTTTATGGCATGGACGAATCGGGCCAGATGGACGCCATGGGGCTCGGTTGGGTCATCATGATGCCAAAGGACGACCAGCCGCTCATCATTCAAAAGGCAGGTGGCACCGACGGCGTATTCAGTTACATCGCGTTCGCACCGCATCGCGGTGTCGGCGTGTTCATCTCCATCAATCAGTTCAACTTTTCTGCGGCCATGGAGATGGCGCACCTCGTGAACGATCTCATCGGTACGCTCGCCCCGCGGTGAGCGTACCGTCGCCTGCCGGTAGCGCGTCGCAACGTTCTTGATAGTCTCCAAGGGCGAGCGATGTGCTTTGGCTTACCATTGAACCTGACGCGAGAGCGAAACGAGGGCGAGACATGATGGTCCATACACTCAAATCTGCCGCCAGAGCGTGTGCAATGGCCCTCGCGCTGCTCATACCGTCGGTTGCTGGCGCAGTGTCTGCCGACGAGGTCCGCGCCGCCATCCCCAAGGTGGAGGCCTTCATCGAGGAGTTGATCGCGGCCGACGCTGTGCCGGGTCTTTCCATCGCCATCGTCAGTGGCGAGGAGGTCTACGTCAAAGGCTTTGGTGTGAGAGAAGTGGGCAAGCCCGGCCGCGTGGACGCTGACACGGTGTTTCAAATTGCATCGCTGTCAAAGCCCATCACATCGACCATCGTCTCTGCGCTCATCACCGATGGCGCCCTCACGTGGGACACGCGCGTGTCCCAAATCGACCCGACCTTCCAGCTCTTTCAGGCCTATCCCACCGCGTATGTGACCGTGGCGGACCTGCTGTCCCACCGAAGCGGTCTGCCGGGCCTTGCCGGGAATGAGTTGGAAGCCATTGGTTATGATCGCGCCACAATCCTCCACCGGTTGCGGCTCGTTCAGCCGTTGAACAGCCTTCGCGGTGGCTACTCCTACAGCAATTTCGGCTTCACGGCCGGCGCTGTTGCGGCTGCGCGCGCGGCGGGACTGACGTGGCAAGAGGCTGCGGAGCAGAGGCTTTTCGCACCGCTTGGCATGACCGCCACCAGCACGCTCCACAATGACTTTCTGGCACGTGAGAACCGTACCGAGCTTCACGTGCCCTACCAGGGGCGCTGGCAACCCCTTGCCAAACGCAACCCCGAGCCGCAGGCCCCCGCAGGCGGGGTCAGTACCAATGCGCGCGACATTGCCCAGTGGATGAAGCTGATCCTGGGCAATGGCATGTTCGAGGGTAGGCGTGTGGTGTCACAGGAGGCGTTGGCGCAAAGCCACACTCCTGTGGCTTGGAGCGGGGTGCATCCCGTCCGTGGGCTGCCATCCTTTTCAGGCCTTGGATGGGGTTTGTCGTACGGCCCCAACGGGTGGATCTGGACACACGCGGGCGCTTTCAGCGCTGGTGCGCGCACGGTCGCCACCTTCTACCCGGAGCATGGCTTTGGGGTTGCGGTCCTGTCCAACGCGTTTCCGACAGGTGTGCCTGAGGCGGTGGCCGACAGGCTTGCCAATCTCATCTTCACCGGTGAGGACGGACCCGACACGCTGGACGCGTGGAATAGCCTCTACGCATCGATCGCCGAAACCCCGCCGGCCGCCGACCTTTACAGAATACCCCCAGAGGCACCCCAGCCCGCCCTCGCACCAGAGGCTTACACAGGCACCTATGAGAACGCCTATCTCGGCACTGCAGTGGTGACCGCGAGCGGCGATGGCAGCGGTCTCGTGCTTGCGCTGGGTCCTGACGGCAACCGGAAACTCCCGCTCACACACTTCGATCGCGATCAGTTCACGATCGTCCTCTACCCCGAAACACCCGACACACCGTCCGGCGTGAGCTTTCGCATCGGCCCCGAGGGTGGCGCGACCGCCATACAGATCGATGAGCTTGCCGATGGCGGCCATGGAACGCTGGAGCGGGTGCCGGCCAACCGGTAAACGGCATACGCAGAGCCGACCGTCGCAAACTTGCACGTTTAGCCGCTGGTGGAGAATATTACAGGCTCTCGTGAAACGGCAAGGCGGACCCGGCGACCTCGCTGCATCAACCAAGGACTTTCACCCATGAGGATTCTGCTTGCCGCCCTGATTACCATCGCTGCGACGGCCGTCCAGAGCGAGACCTTGACCGCCCTGACGGAGCGCATCCGGTCCGAGAGCGGTGCAACGGCCATCCTCGTGGCCGTGCGCGATCCTTCAGGAACAATCGAGAGCGCCGCGGCCGGGACCTCACTGCCGGGTGAGGCGGCAAGTACGGACATGCGTTTTCGCTACGGCTTTCCGTCGATCACCGCCATGACCACGATTTTATTGCAGCTTGTGGATGAGGGTGTCGTCGGGCTGGACGATCCCCTTGCCGACACCCTGCCGGACTATCCAGCGGCCGATACAATTACACTGCGCATGTTGGCCGACAGCACATCAGGATACGCCGACTTTGTAGACGACGAGGGCTTTGTGGCGACGTTCTACGCCAATCCGTTTTACGTCTTCCCCAGAGACGAGGTGCTGTCCATCGCTTTTGCGCGGGGACTTCTGTTCGATCCTGGCACTGAGTTTCACTACAGCCACGCCAACTACATTGTGCTTGGCGAGGCACTCCAGGTGGCCACAGGGCAGACCATGGAGGCGCTGGCCAACACGCGCGTGCTGGCAAAACTCGATGTGCCGAGCGTGGCGGTCGCCAAAGGCGCGCGTTTGGCCGAACCGGCGCTGGAGGCCTACGCCACCGAACGCGGCGTCTATGAGAATTCAACCGCATGGAGCCCGTCATGGACGTCCTACACGGGCCTCTTCAACGGCAATATTGAAGATCTGACGGTGCTGTTTGAAGCGCTGGCCACCGGGGCGACACTTTCTCCGGAAGGACTGAGTGAACTGATCGCACAGGACAAGACTGCGCCAAGCGCGGTTGGCAACGGCATGCATTTCGGGTTCGGCATTATCGTCAGCCGCGACGCGCTCGAAGCCCGCTTCTCCTACGGTGGCTACGAAGGGCTCGTGAGTTATGACAGGACGTCCGGCGCAACCATTGCCGTCGTGACCACATTCGGTCCCGAGTCGTCGCCAGAGGACAGGCCGAGCGACGATGTCTTGCGCGCGGTGCATGCGGCCCTGTAACCGACTGTCGGATCGAGATTAGGGCGAGCGGTCGGTTAGAACCGGGCCACGTGCCGGAGTTCACGCGTCGATGGGTCCGCCACACGTCAGCCGGATCCGCCGCAGAAAGCCTCGCGGCAAGCCCATGCAGCGACGCCACGCTCGGGCAAACGCGAAGAAGTCGGCCGTCCGTGCCCATGTCGAGCACCCCTTCGCACACCAGAAGGGGCCGATGGGCCTTGTGATCCGCACCATCGCTCTGGCCCGTGCCACCGCCGCCGTCACGCACACCAACATCGCGTTCAACAAGAAGCGATGGTGCTGGCTCGAACGGCGAACTGCGCCTGCCTGACGGCGTCGAGCACCGCCCATCCAATATTTTCCGATGACGAACCCACCCCCGAGCCGTCCGCAGCGTCAGACAGACCCCACCGCCGCCTGCTACCCGCGCCAGACTGGGTGATCGGAGGTGTCCATATGAGGGGTTTCTGCAACACCGAGCAAGCCGCGGCGGTGACCCAATTTTGTCCGACGCCAGATGAATTGGGACATCGGATGTAGAGACAATTTGGAAGGCCCACGCTTCACAATTGAAGTTAAGCGGTACACGACTGGTTGAGTGCGCGGCGAGATTGGATGCTGTTCTTCGGTTTTGCGTTGCTTGCGGAGGACCGTCTAAGCACCTCCTTGGTCGTGACCTCGGCAACCGTTGGCGACAGCCGCCGGCTAGGTGAGAGCATCGCGGATCTCACGATCCATGGGCTCGACATCATTGTTAGAGACGTCGGGTAGTCTTTCTTCACACAACGGATCGGATATCAGCCGCGCACTGAGTGTTACGCAAGATGGTGGCCAACGGGTCAAGACCGCCTTGCGGGGGAGGGCCTTCTGTCACCTCACCGGGTTCTTGAGCACCTGTGCCTTGCGCTGTTGAACGGCCGGCATGGCGCGCTCCTCAGCCAGCCTCAGGTCCTCGCTATTGTTTGGCGAGGGTTCGGCGGCCGTCTCAAGAATGCGTCGGCGTATGGCGGGACGCACTCGGAGACGAAATACCTGCCGGGTTGCGACCTCTCGACAATGTTCCGGTGTGCCCGTTCCGTTGTTGAGCGATCGCTGAGTGCGAGACGGCGACCAAGGGTTCGTGCGCCAACTGGCTCTTCAGCCATGGCGGCGGATCGCGACAATGTTTGGGCGCCGAGTACCCCGGGTCACGCGACTTTGCGGTGGTGTTCCACAGGGAAGGACTCGCGATCGCGCAGTCATGAACTCCCCGGTGTCTAGAATGCCAAAGGTCCGTAAAAGGTGTCTCAAAAACCTCTATCAAGCCGTGACGCCGGGCCTGCTTTGGCCTATGAGCCATGGAACACGATGGCTCTTGCCGACCAGGATCCCCCGACCCGGTTTTGGGGATTGCGATCGATGTGCTGCAAAGGGATCAAGTATGGAGGGCGGCATGGCCCATAGCTTCAATCCTCCCGGCGTTTGGAGCCCTTTCGGTACCTTCTCGCAGTCTGTCATCACAGGCAGTGGCCGCCTCGTTTTTCTCAAAGGACAAGTCGCCTTGGATGCGGGTGGTCAAGTTGTTGGCGCGGGAGACATGGCCGCGCAAGTCAAACAGGTGTTGCAGAACATCTCGGACATCCTCGCCTCGATTGGAGGTCGAATGACGGATGTTGTCTCGCTGAACCAGTTCACCACAGACATTCAGTCATTCATGGGATGCGGGGAGGTCCGTGGGTCTTTCTTCGTTGAGTCATATCCGGTGACCACCACGGTGGAAGTGTCGTCGCTGTACGATCCACGTCTTCTTGTCGAGATAACGGCCACGGCTGAGATCCCACTGGTTCGCTTCTCGATGCCACACAGCGCTGTCCAAATGTGCAGTTGATCCGGCAGTATAGCCGATCATCTTCAGGGCAGGGCGAGTGTATCCTGAGTTATGTACCGCTTTGCACTTGAAAGTGGCTCAAATTGAGCACGAAGCGACTTTCAATTGTACCATGCCGCTGCCACCCCACGTGGAGTAGGCTGGTATTTCATTCGATCAGCTGAAAGTTGGCTTAGTGATTTGGTGTTATTGAGTTTCTGGGTCGGTGGTTGCATAGTCTCTTGATGCGATGGTCAAAACTCAAACAACGCCTAGAGGAGTGTTTTGCGGATTCTGCCAGAGGCCGCGTGGAAGTTTGGAGCACTCGGTACCGCAATGCACACGATCAAGAAGGCGAAGCCTGGATCACAATTGATAAGACACTTGTCCACAGCATGGGCACTCTGACTTACCTCGTCGCGCTCTATGAACGCAGCAGCCAGCTACAGCGAGAGCGTGATTGTTTGGATTGGCGTGACGGTGTGCAAATTGAGGCTTATCGAGCAATTCACGACGACGTCAAACGCACGTTGAAGAGCGAGGGTATCATACCGCTTTGGGAATTCAATGACGCCCTTTCCAAATACATAAATTCGCCGCTGGAACAAATATTGAACTCTGACCAAATAATAGTGAGGGCTCTTGGAATGTTTGACAAGCGGCTCGGAAAAAGACGCTTAAGAACAATGGACGTATCCAACGAGCATGAGATTGTTCAAGGGTTTTTTCGCATTCGCTGCGCCTTTGAAGGTGTTCTACCAACACAATCCGCGTAGGAGCATCCACTAACTCTAAGGCAGACACTAGTTTTGCGCAGCATCCGGCACTGTGGCCTTGTCCGTCTTCGTATGTCTTGGGGTACCCGACGTCATGACGGTCTGGAGGGTTTGGCTCCGGTCGGGTGGCCTCGGGCGCTTGGCAGTGGTTAAGCAAGCGGCGCTGGCAGATGATGTCTGTCTTGATCGTCCGTGATCCTACCTCGATTGAGTGGACACCGGTAATAGGCTTTCGAGCCAAATACAAAGTGTCCAATGAGCGAGGGACGATGGCGCATTTTCCCTGAGGCGTTCTAGCGGGAGCCGGTTGTCAAGGGTGGCGTCGGCAAGGGCGTCTTGCGGCGCTTGCCGCAGTAGGCAGCTACTTCACGGGGCTCATCGCGATGCCTGCTCGTGGGCAGAGCTTAAGCGCTGCTGTCCGCGCCAAGTGGCCCTTTGAGGACGATGCGGATCCTCCCCTCAGAGGACTGGCGCTTGCGTGTGCGCTGGTGGAGGTCCGTCACCAGCATTGCCGATCGTGCCAACATAGCGGGTGCAGCAACCCTGGCACCGCAGGGGTAAGCCGCCAACGAAGGAGCCGTCATGGCTTAGCTTGACGGCGACGGCCTCAATCGCTGACGCGATGATAGTAGGTCAGCCGCCCCGCTGGGGTCTTCCAGGTGAGCAACTCGTCATCATGGCTGAGGGTCATCTCGCCGTCGCCCCAATTCACGGCCGAGCCGTCACCATTGCACACCCCTGAGGCGTTGCTGCGGTGCAGGACGCCGTTGCGGACCACGCCGTCAGCCGTTGCGATGGCCGACGGGTCGTCGCCTTCGCAGCGCTCGTAGCGCGTGGCATGGAGTATGATCCGATATCCGCCCGATGGATTCGGGACGATTGACAGCGAATCGAGCGAGCCCGCTTGCTCGAAGATGCCGCGATAGAAGCCGATAAAGTCATCCTCTTGCGCCAATGCGGGCACGGTGGATGCGGCAAGTGCGCAGGTCAGAAGAAAGCATAGAGACCGTCTCATGACTTCAGTCCTTCAATGTCAGCGGCCGAGGGATACCGAAGCGGCAACGTTCGGCCGACTACGCTTCGTCGGTCCACTGAGGCGCATGGGCCCGACTTTAGCGCGAGCACGCCTTCATACGCTCAGTTGGATTTGGGCTGAGCCGATCATACACTGGGCGCCCCTTCCCAGCAGACCCCACGGCCCGGTGAACCGGCTCTGACCAACACAGCGCGCGCCATCTGTGGTTCCGCCCCCTAAGGACAGGACACGTTGATGATGAGGTCGCTTGCCCCGTCGCCCCGCACCACGTCGACCGTCCCCCACGCGCCGGCGAAAACGCCCGATCCACCAACGATTATCCGATCCGATGCCGTCGACGGGAAGAGGAGTTGCGTGGCATCGGCAAGATCAGCTTCTGTGACCGCCGGCGTAATCTTGTAGAAAATCACGCCAGTGGGAAACTGCAGCATCAAGTCGACCACCACGCGGGCATTGCCTTCCGCGTCGCTGTAGAGGACCGTCGTATGGCCGTCGGTGCGGCCGACGACCTGGCCGCCTTTGTCCTGCAGGATGGCGCGAAACACGCGGCGATCACCGACGCTCGGCCCTTCTTCGTTGAGATCGACATAGGTCATCTCGTGACTGTCGTTGGTGGTTACGACGGTGAAGGGCTCGCATTTTTCGTAGGCGAATGCCTCGGTGGTACAGGCGCCTGCAAGGGTCCCAACCACGAGGATCGACGCCGCTTTCGCAATCATGATTCGATCTCCTTTCGCTGTCCAAGACGTGGACCGTCGGCCGGCAAAGTCCTGCCGCGAGGCGCAGCCCGTCCACATCCTTTTTTTTGGGTCGCCTAGCTTGCAGCCTTGACGTCGTCAACCAACTCTGCTGCCCAGACAGCCGAACCTGATCAGCGCCAAGGCATTCGGCACGGTAGCGAAACGCGAGGCGAATGGAAATTCCTGGTTGCATTCGCGCAAGGAGACCGGCGAGGAGCGCTTCGCTCTTGCCCGGATCGCATCGCTTGGCCGATGGATGGTGGCGGCCCATGATGACCGAGAACACGGTTACAGCAGCGGCGATGTACGGGCCGCGGCAGCGCCAGGCAGCCACAGCGACAACGGGATGTTGCCTGCAAGACGCCACTTTTGGAGCGTTCAATTGTTCGCTCGCGCCTGCGGCCCGTGGTCGTTAAAGATCTGTGCGGTGCCGCCGCGCCGCGCCAACGCGCTCCAGAGCGCGCAGGAGGATGGGGTTATGAAGACGATGGTCATCGGCCTGAGAGCGTATGCTGCGACGGGCGTTCTCGCTTTGATGGCGAGCGTTGCAAGCGCACAGGCGCCGACGGAAGCGCAGCGTGAAGCGATCCGATCAAACTGCGTGGCGGACTATCGGGCGAACTGCTCCAGCATTCCGCCAGGGGGCATGGCCTCGCTGGTCTGCCTTGAGCAGCACGAAGCACAATTGTCGGCAAGCTGCCGAAGCGCCGTTGAGGCGGTGAAAGGCCCCCCAAGCGCAACTGCCACCCCAACCGCCAAGCCCACTGAGAGCGCGGGCAAGGCTGCCACGCCGAAGCCAGAGGGCGAGGCGACGACCGCTCCGGCGCCGAAGCCTGCGGTCCCGCGGGCCGCCGATGCTGCCCCGGCGTCTTCGCAGGATCAGACCTCTGTCGCAGCGCCTCGGTTGACGTTCCGCCAGGAGCTGAGGGTCGCTGCGAGATCGTGCCTGCCCGACTTCCGCCGTTTCTGCCACGACGTTCCGATCGGACATGGCAACATCGCGCAATGCCTGCGGGCGCACCATGGCGAACTCGACCCGTCGTGCACCACGGCGCTGCGCGACATGGGTGCGGTCCAATAAGTCTCGGCGCACCATTCGATCTGGGGAAAGCAAAAGGAATGCGTCCAAAGATGTCTCGTTCTTCCACTAAAACCTGCGTCTTCGGCGCCGCAGGGGCTGTCCCTCGTGGAGGCCGCTTTCAGTGGCGCACCTTGGTGGCGCTGCCGTCTCTTGCGCTCGTTCTGACGCTGCTTGCAGGACACGCCGCGGCAGCCTCTCCCCGCAGCGAGGCTGACGCCGGCATGATGCGCCTTGCCGCCGGTTGGCTCGACACCGTGTTCGCCGATGTCGCACAAAGCGCTGTGGCTGTGGGGGCGGAGTACGCGCGCCTTGCAGCCGGGGGACCTGCGCACGACGCGCCGGATGAGGAGGCATGGATGGCCCGTGCCACAACCCGCGAGGACACCACCGGATTTCGCACCTGGGGTGAAGGAGAAGCGCCGGCCGCCGAAGCCGCTTACCCGTCCATCTACCGGTACGGCACCGCAAGCCTAACGCCCGCCATGGTCAAGTCGCTCAACGATCTCAGCGCTTTGATCCCGGTTGTGAGGTCAGCGCATGCAAGCTTTGACTTCTCGTGGGTCTACATCACCACACCGGATGAGTTGATGCTCATCTACCCTTACGTCCCGATCTCAGAAGCAATCCACAACGACCCGCCGTTGCAGCAGATTTACTATACCGTGGCCGACACAGACGCGCGCAAGGTCAGTTGGACGCCGCCCTATTTCGACCGTGTCGGGGCGGGCATGATGGTCACGGCCTCCTCGCCGGTTTTCCGAGGGGATGAGTTCCTCGGCGTGGCCTCGCGCGACATCACGCTGAAGGAGCTGTCCCGCTCTGTCTTGGACGAATTGGCACAGTCCGCCGGTGCGACGGCGCTTCTCGTGGACGGCCGTGGGCTTGCCATTGGCGCGTCGGACGATGCGATCCAGGCCGAGATCGACAGCGTGAACCAGAAGGCCGGTGCCGCCAATTTGTTTTTCCGATCGCCGGACGGGTTGGCGTCGCTGGGCGACGCGGCAAATCAGGCGTCAACGCACGGCTGGGCCAACACGATCGTGGAACACATGCTCAAGACCGCGCCCGGGGTGAGCGACACCGTTCGCGATTTCTCGGTCGACGGCCATGCCGTTCTCGGCACGCAATTGAAGAGCACTGACTGGTTTCTCATCCTCGTCCGCGAGGTGTCATAGAGCGCGTTCACCACGCCTGGCGCACCGGCTCGCCGCGCGATTTGACCACTGGTCGTCACCGGGAAATCAAGGTGTTGCAGACGGGGGACACCAACCCGCACCGGCACAACCCTCCAGACTTCAAGTCAGCCCCTGATTCCCAGCCATAGGAAGTCCTGTCGTCTTTTCAGTGGCCTGTGGCACCCATGGTCGACATTCGGCGCACTGAATCGGTCTTGAGCTGGTCCCACCGACCGCACGTGCTCGGATTGATCGTCATGCTGACATCGCTGGTGCCCCGCACCTGGCAGCGTAGGGGCAAGTCCCCGATGTATGAGTGGTCGCGGCCGAGTATCGCGGCAAGGTTTTCCAAGTTATACCTCTATGGTCACCCGCAAGCGAAGCAATGGCCCTGAAGCTGAAGATGTTAGCCTTGGCCAAGGGTTCGCAGGGCCTGCGAGCGGCTCGCCCCCTGGGGTGAGACCCGTTCAAGCTGGGGCGCTGCGGGCATTGAGCCAGCGGTCCTGAAGGGCTTTGACATCGGCCACGAGCGGCGATGTTGCTTTTCCACCCACACTGTCCAATTTGACTGCGGTGTATTCGAGTATCTCTTTAACCATCTTGGACAATTCGTCAGAATTTGGAGGGCGGCCACGCCAATACTCGTCGAGAAACAAAGGTTCTCTATTTCGAACGTTGAAAGGTATATCCAGAGGGTGCGGGATGTAGACTGGGAAGACGCTGTCATCCGGTCCGGCAAAACGATCTTCTCGTAGGAAAGTCACTTCCAGGATTTGCGGAACGAGGATCCGTTTCTCTTGTGTAAAGAACCACGCCCCAGCGTTGTTGGGGTGAACGTGGACGCTGACGAAGGATGAAGCCAGTTTTTCAAGGAATGGTCTTAAGATCTCATCAAATCGTGACGGACTATTGAGGGTGCTGAGTGCATGTAGCTCTATGACAATGATGCGAAAGCGCCGCAGCACAACGTCAGGCGTCGCAATGATGTTGCGGTATTCGGCACCCTCGATGTCCATCTGGAGGATGAGGTCTTCTTCAGGGTTTGGCCGATACTGATCAATCCACCGCGCAATGGAAACAGTGTCCTCGGCGCCGGTTGTGTCGAGCCACAGCTTGTCAAATGTCTGAAGCCCGGGCTTGAGCGGCGTTGCGAGCTTGTTGACGTCGCTGGACCGGTCACACATGTGGGAGGCGATCCCAAAGCGCTCGGCGATCTCATCCTCGAAGTCCTTGCGGTTGTTTACCCCGGGCGACATACACGCGGCAACGCCCTCAAGGTCCTGGGGGAGCAAGTAGGAGCCATCGCGATTCCCACCGAGCCTCACGAGCGGGAACGGACACGGCTTTGGTCGGAGAAACTCCAGGGCCGCGTCGACTGAACCGATTTCACGTAGGGCGTCGAGGTTCGACACTTGATTGTGGCGCTCGGACAACTCCGGTGACCCCGCTCTCGCTGATGCCTAAGAAACGCAGAATGGCTGGGATAGACCTGTTTGCACTCCCAGCGTGGACGATTAAAGCTCTCACCAGAGAGATCAAGCGCTTCCGAGCGAACATCGACGATCATCCCATCCTAAGGCATGAAATGTCAGCTGACGTGCGCGCCTTGATTTCGCAGCGGAAAGAACGGCTGGCGAGGGGCGAAAGTAGTTGTATCAAAGGGAAACTCGCCCAGCGGGACGTGCTGGTACCGTGTCTCTAACATGAAGTTGCTGGTGTCCCCGGAAAGAGCGGCTGCATTTTGGAAGCGGGCAGGTGAGAAGCATGTGCAGCCTCTCGATCACCACCAACCAGGAGGCGATGCGCCGACTGTTCAGCATCAAGCAGCACCACCTGGGGAACTTCGGTAGTCAGCCCGCGCCTTATTCTGATGCTGAGATAACGATCTTGCACGAAGCCAAAGAAGGCGGCTGCGAGCTGGTAAATTGCTGATGGGGGTTGCCGGTCGTGCGAAGCGGCCGGCCGTTACCAACGTCCGCAATCTCATCAGCCGCCAGTGGGTAGGCCGGCTCGGCAAGCCAGAATGTCGTTGCCTCTGCACCGCTGGCAACAACAATGGTCGATCAAGTCATCGAAGGTTTGAGCGACTTTCAATTGGTGTCGCCATCTCGGTCTCCACAAACTTGACCTTGTTGGCTTTGTGAACCGCACCGGGAATTCCGGAGGCCATTTGACGTTGCCCCAGGAGTGTCCTCGGTCTGAACTGGACTCCGTCGGAAGGAGACGGAGATGAATAAGAACCGCTTCAAGGAGGGGCAGATCATCGCGGTGCTGAAGGAGCATGCGGCGCGGATCGGCATGGCGGAGCTGTGCCGCAAGCATGGGATCAGCGACGCGACGTTCTACACTTGGCGCAAGCGCTACGGTGGGATGGAGGTGTCAAACGCCAAGCGGCTGAAGGCGCTGGCGAACGAGCGGCGCCGGTTCGGTTACCGACGCCTTCACATCCTGCTGCGCCCCGAGGGAATTGAGGTGAGCCACAAGAAGCTGTTCCGCCTCTACCGGGAGGAACGGCTGACCGTGTGCCGCCGTGGCGGTCGCAGACGCGCCATGGGAACGCGTGCGCCGTTGACGCTTTCGCAGGGACCAAGCCGGCGTCGACGTCGTCTCCGATCAGCTGAGCGACGGACGCCGCTTCCGTGTGCTGGTCGTCGATACGTCGCTATCGGGCGCTCGGGTGGCGCGCGAGCTCGACCGCCTCATCGCCCAACGCAGAAAGCCGCTGATGGTGGTCCGCGACTACGGGACCAAATACAAACAGAATCCATCGATGAGCGGGGACACTTCGGGCGCAACGTCACCGCACACCTAGCACCGTAGGGGCGGGCCGCCAACGTAGGAGCGGTGACGGCCGAGTTTCGCGGCGAGGGATTCCAAGTCTACCTCAGACGATCGAGCGCACGCCAGGCAATGGCCCAGTAGGTTGTAGCCGTGGCCGATGAGATCGCCGATGGTCCCAATGACCGTCGGCTTGTGCCGCCACTCTAATTCCCACTCGCTAGAGTATCCGTGTTGGTCAAGCGAGCTTTTCGTCCCAGGGCCGGTTGTCGCGCAGAAGGGCGTTGGCAAGGATGAGAAGCTTCCTCATCAGCGCGGTTAGCGCCACCTTGGGCGGCTTGCCCGCGCCGATGAGCCGGTCGTAGACATCCTTTAGGTCGGGGTTGAAGCGGGCCGCGACGAGGGCGGGCATGTAAAGGGCGTGGCGTAAGTTTGCCCGCCCACCGCGGATCATCGCACGACCGTTCCATTTGCCCGACTGCCGTGTGATGGGCGCGAGCCCGGCGAGGCTGGCGGCGGCCTTTCCCTCGATGGAGCCAAGCTCGGGCGCCTCGGCGAGAAGCGCGGCGGCCGTAACCGCCGAGACGCCTGGAATGCTGACGAGGATATCGCAGCGGTGGGCAAGATGCTGGTCGCAGGCGATGAGTGCGGCGATCTCGCCATCAAGGGCAGCGAGCTGGGCCTCCACATGGCGAAGACGCGCCGCGGTCTGGCGCTTCAGGAAGACGCACTCGTGGCTCTGAGCTCGGTTTTTCGCAGCAGTCCTGTCCTTGACGAGGCCCTGCCGGGCGATCTGCAACGCTTTGAGATCGCGAATGGTTTGGTCAAGCGGCGGCGTCGCGGGCAGATCGAGCTGCACGGCCATGGCCGCAATGAGGCGTGCATCGACGGCATCGGTCTTGGCGCGCGTCCCGACCGCCTCGGCGAACCGCCTGACTTGGAGCGGGTTGATCTTCACCGCGCTGATCCCGGCCGCGGCGAGGTGCCGTTCCAGGGCTCGGTGATAAGGGCCGCTCGGCTCGAAGGCGACATGGGCGCCACCGGCCCACCGGATGAGATTTTGCCGTCCCTGTTTGGTGTTGGGGAAGCGGCGGTCCGCGCCATCAGATCGGCGGTGAGCATCGAGCCAATCCTTAGAGACATCGACGCCGACAACGAAATGGGTCATCTTCAGTCCGCCTCTGCTTGTCATGCGGCGCCTGGCGCCACGTATCCGTTCAGGCCTTGGCTGAAGACGAGGGCGATCAAACTCTAGCTCGGCCCATTACGGCCAGCATTTTATCGGTCCGTCCCTCGCCGCTGCAGGGGAGCTGGTACCTTCCTCTGCAGCGCCTCTTCCCTGACCGGAAAAGGCGGAAACATCATGAGACAAGCATTTCGGGGTTGCCAGGACTCGGGCAAATCAGGTTCCATGAGAGCTGTTTTGGTGAGTGCAGGCGGCTTCGATGGTAGCGTTTTCGAATGATCTGCGGGTGCGTTTGGTAAAGGCGGTGGAGGCCGGTGGATCGAGGCGCGAGGTAGCGGCGCGGTTTGACGTGAGCCCATCGGCCGTCATCAAGCTGATGCAACGCGTTCGTGCGACCGGGTCCGTCGAACCTGCCAAAGTCGGTGGTTACCGCAAGCCGGTCCTGATCGGCTACGAGGCCGCAATCGCCGAGCTGGTCGAGGCTAACAAGGGCATCACGCTCGTCGAACTCACCGAGGCGATTGCCAAGATTGGTGGACCGAAGGTGCATCTTTCGACGATGTGGCAGATGCTGCGCCGGCTCGGCTTGTCACACAAAAAAAGTCGCTGAGGGCGGCCGAGCAGGACCGACCCGACGTCGCCAAGGCGCGGGGTCGATGGCGCACCGTGCTGCCATTCATGGATGCCGGGCGGTTCGTGTTTCTGGACGAGACGGGGGTGTCGACCAAGATGGTGCGCACCCGCGGCTGGGCCTTGAAGGGCGATCGCCTGGTGGATGCGGCCCCGTTCGGCCATTGGCAGACCACGACGTTCCTCGCCGGCCTGCGTGCCGACGGCATCGCCGCACCGCTGGTTCTGTCCGGGCCGATAAAGGGTCGCGTATTCAAGGCTTACGTGGAGCAGTTCCTGGTACCGGTGCTGTCGCCTGGCGATGTGGTGGTCATGGACAATCTGCCCGCCCATAAGGCCGCTGGCGTGCGCGAGGCCATCGAGGGGGCCGGCGCCAGCCTCGTCTATCTCCCGCCCTACAGCCCGGACTTCAACCCCATTGAGCAGGCTTTCGCCAAGCTCAAGGCGCTTCTGCGAAAGGCCGCCGCCCGAACCCGCGACGACCTGTGGGATACCATCGGACGCCTCCTCGATGCTTTCACACCTGAAGAATGCCGCAACTACCTCGCCAACTGTGGCTATGCGTACGAGTAGGTCGAAAGTGCTCTAGGTATGAGGCCGCTTCAAGTTGGCGGTCCCTCTGCCGCACCCCATCTCAAAAACCGTTGTCGGTCTCGCGCATACGGGGCTGCCTTTACTCCCTTTTCGCGAGCAGTTGGTTAGCCTACGTGAGAACGACGGCACTTGCGGTGTCCCCTTGCATGGCCAGCTCCTCAGCAAGTGCCATAACCTCACGGACCGACTCACGCTCGCGTTCGGAGAGGGCCGAGACCGCAGGTGGCAATACCTCAATTGTATTCACAGTCCCCCTCGGCCGACACTCGCTAGTAAAAGTTCAGAACAGCTGTATCGCGCATGAGGGTCTCAATCGTGTGGTCGCGTTTCCAGGCTACTGCGTCGGGCTCGTCGGCGCCGTGGGCGTAGCTGGCGGTGACATAGCGGCCAAGCGCTTTGGCGCGTTCGTATGCGACCATGTTGGGCTTGTAGCGTTCGGCGTTGTAGGCGCTGAGACCTTGCTCCAAGGAAGATGCCGCGGACAGCGAGTTGGCGAGCGCAACGGCGTCCGCGGCGGCTTTGGTCACGCCGGCACCGATGTGCGGGCGGGCAAGAAAGGGCGCATCGCCGACCAGTGCAACTCTTTCCGACGTCATGGACGGCGATGCGTGATCGTAGACCGGGGTGAAAAACGGGGTTTTGGCACGATCGAGAATAGCTGCGAACGGCGGGGCGAGCGAAAGGCGTGCGGCGTCTCGAAACTGGTCGACCACCCGCCGGCGAATGCGATCCGGTGGGATCGACAGGTCATGGGTGCGGCCGGTGTCATCGGTCAGCATATCGGCGAGGGCGACACGGTCGGCGGCGCGATACCAGCCGAGGAAGTAACGCCTGTGGCCCGGACGACAGTCGTAGTCGGCCCCAGCGATGGGATAGCCGAGCATTTCGCCGTCATCGACGGGTAGGCAGAAGCTGAAGTGGTTGACGACTGTGTCGGCAATCTCTTGAGGTAAGTCTGCATCGGCCACAACCGCACGCCAGGCAACGTAGCCGGCGTACTTCGGCTGCACGGTGGGGAAAACCTGGCCGCGGACGGCGGAGCGAAATCCGTCGGCGCCGACAATTACGTCCGCCTCGGCGGTATAAGCATTGTCGAAGACGGCGCGTATCCCGCCCGATGTCAGCGCAAAATGGTCGAGCCGGTGGCCGATATGATAGCGCCTGCCGGGGATCGTGGCTCTGGTGAGGGACAGTAGGTGGTCCCAGGACGTGACGATTTGCGGCAAGTCCACCGTGTGGGTGACGTTGCCGGCTTGGTCATACGCCACCCGCTCTTGGATCGGCACGCCAACATGGCTTGTATCGGCGCCTATGGCTGCGAGCGCATCCAGCAAAGGTTGGTGGGTCACGATCCCCGTGCCGAGGCCGGCAAGCTCGGTATCGGAACGCTCATAAACCTCAACATCCCAACCTCTTTTAAGGAGGAGGGCGGCGGTGAACAGGCCGCCGATGCTGCCCCCGACAACAATCGCACGTCCTTCCATTTGATCATCCCGTCCCCATGGCCGGGTCAGTGTGACGACCGGCAGCCAATTTCGCCAGGGGCATTTGCTGGAGGACTGAGTTCGGCATTCGGCCAAACTGCGTTTGTGTTGGTGCGGCGAACGCTGGTGGTGCGCGTTCGCTCCCGCCTCGGTTGCACTCTACCGCCGAGGGGGGGCTCCGCCTTGTTGAGGAAGTGCTGCACGTAGATGTGCCATCGAAGCCCGTCTGCTGGCCCCATCGGAACAAAAACACCTCTAGGCAGTGTGGACGGATTGATCGAATTTTAGGGATTTGGCTGGAAGCAGTGACGTCGATTTGGAGGGTCGACGATGCTGACACGCATGAGCGAAGCGGATTGGGACGTGCTGGTGACGGCGTTTCGGGCCGCACGGTCCAGACGCGGCGACAAAGGACGCGACGACCGCAAGTTCCTTGAAGCGGTGCTCTATTTCACGGTGAATAACATCTCTTGGCGGGCCTTGCCGGCCGAATTCGGCCCGTGGAATACCGTGTGGACACGCTTTTCACGCTTTGGCAAGGCCGGCGTGTTCGAGGCCATGTTCGATCATCTCGCCGCGACCAGCGGACGGGCTCATCTGGTCCAAATGCTGGACAGCACCATCGCGCGGGCCCACGTGTCGGCCGCCGGCGCCAAAGGGGGTAAGACGGCGAGGCGCTCGGCCGCTCCCGTGGCGGCTTCTCCACCAAGATCCACCTGAAGACCGACCTTGACGGCTATCCCATCGCCTTCGATCTCACCGGCGGCGAGGCCAGCGATCCCCGCCACTTTCCGATCCTTCTGAGCATTGGGCCGGACATCGCGCCCCAGGCGGTAATCTGCGACAAAGGCGACGATCGCAAGGCCAACCGTCAGTTCGCCCGCGACCACGGTATCGCCCCCGTCATCCCGCAAAAACGCACCGCGAAAACCCCTCAGAGCAACTTTCCCAACGCTCTCTACCGCGCACGCGCCCGGATCGAACAAGCCGTCGGAAACCTCAAGCGCTTCAAACGCATCGCCCCGCGCTGTGAAAAAACCGCGCAAGACTATCGCGCTTTAACAGCATTCGCCCTCTTCATCATCCTCGCGAAATCCGTCCACACTGCCTAGCGCCATAGCGGGTTTGCCCTCGACTGGAAAGATTCCCTCACCGGCGGCCCAGTGAGCAAAGCAAATTGCCTCTAAGACCATCTTTTGCGTCGCCTGATCCACGGCTTGGCTCCCTGCGTTCGCGATGGCCCGGAGGTATCATCACGTGTCGGAGGTCATCGGTGGCTTCATCCGCTATCGTGTCAGTAGCGGGCCTTCCGGGATGCCCGTGCCGGTCAGGGGTCTTCTCAACGACCCTTGCCACCATCTCCTTAACTGTGGATCGAGGTATCCTATCGCCAACCGTTGGCCAATCGCCGCGATAGCAGATCAGACAGGGCATTTTCTTGAAGGAGATGAATATCCGACCCTCTTTCATGAAATCTTCAGTGTTCAACTCACTATCAAGGTAAGGATTGCATATCCGATGTGATGGCACGTCCACCGCGGTTGTCAACGCGCCGCCGAGCGCGCGATGCATACTCAATCGCCCAAATCCAAGGCGGCCGGTGAGACTGTGGCGGTTATCCTGTCGCGTGCTATTCGCGGCCCGATCCCGATGGCACCCGGACACGGAGAAGTTTGACCAAGGGGACGGCCGCGCCGCGGGTGTCGCCATGTAAACTCCTCGCCCAACAGTTGGGGCTGCGGCGGGAGGGTTGGCTCACGGAAGCGGACCGTGAGTCAGAAGATGGCATCGACTCCAAGCAAACGCGAGTACAGTGGACCATAGGCAAGATTGTCGGCCGAGAGTTAGCCCTCAAACCAAGAGATGTTTGAACCATCCGCTACGAAGAGTGCGTCAGTTGCTCGGCGCCAGCCACATGCCGGCGCCGAGCGCTAGCTGCTCGAGATGACCTGAGTCGTCGAAGAGCACGAAGGACGAGCGGCCCCGCTCGAACAGCGCGATGGTACGCCCCTGGTATTGGAAGGTGGTTGGCGGGTCTTTGATATCGTCCGCATTGCGCGCCACTCCTCGAATCGACTCTCCGAGTTCTTTCGCACAAAGAGCGTGGTCGATCCGTCGTGACCGCCTGAAAGCGTGAAGATCTCCCCAGGCGAGTTGATGGTAAAGCCGGAGTTGACATTGTAGATGGTACCGCCGCCGATTCTGCCGTCGGTCTGAATACGGTTCGATCCAGTGGTCCTCATGCTGACGTACTGAACTGTACCGGAAATCCCGGAGGCCGATTTGTCTTAGCTACGCGGCCACCCGATGCATTTCCAGAGCTGCGTAGTAGTTGGCTTCCGCCTCGGCAGGCGGGATGCTCCCGATGGGCTCGAGAATGCGACGGTTGTTGAACCAGTCGACCCATTCGAGGGTGGCGTACTCAATGGCCTCGAAGCTGCGCCATGGTCCGCGCCGGTGGACGACCTCCGCTTTGAAGAGGCCGTTGATCGTCTCCGCCAGTGCGTTGTCGTAGCTGTCGCCGACGCTGCCGACTGAAGGCTCGATGCCTGCCTCGGCCAAGCGCTCAGTGTAGCGAATCGCAAGATATTGCGACCCCCTGTCGGAATGATGCACCAGGCCTTTTCCTTTTGCCGGCCGACGCTGGTGAACGGCCTGCTCCAGGGCATCGAGGACGAAGCCGGCATGGGCGGTCCGACTGGCCCGCCAGCCGACGATGCGGCGGGCGTATGCGTCGATGACGAACGCGACATAGACGAAGCCCTGCCACGTCGCGACGTAGGTGAAGTCGCTCACCCAAAGCATGTTCGGAGCGGGCACCCGGAACTGGCGGTTGACCCGGTCGAGCGGGCATGGCGCGGCCTTGTTGGGAATCGTCGTTCGAACCCGTTTACCCCGGACAATGCCTTCGATCCCCATCTCCTTCATCAGCCTGGCGACGGTGCAGCGCGCGACTTGGAAGCCTTCTCGACGCATCTGCCGCCAGACTTTGCGCACCCCGTAGACTTGGAAGTTGGCGTCGAACACGCGCCTGATCTTAGGCCGCAGTTCGGCATCGCGGCGCGCCCGCGGTGAGCGGCGCGTCGGATCGGCCCGCTTCATCACATGATCGTGGTAGGTGGACGGGGCGATCGGCAGCACCTTGCAGATCGGCTCGACCCCGTGCTCGGCCCGGTGATCGTCGATGAAGGCGATCATGTCTTCGACCGGCGGTCGAGCTCCGCCTGGGCGAAATACGCCGATGCTTTGCGCAGGATCTCGTTCGCCTGGCGCAACTCGCGGTTCTCCCGCTCCAGCGCCTTCATCTTCTCGGCCATCTCGTTCGGCACACCGGGCCGCCTGCCGCTGTTGATCTCGGCCTTCTTGACCCACTCGTTCAGCGTCTGCGCCGCGCAGCCGACCTTCGAGGAGATCGACAAGATCGCCGCCCAGCGGGACACGTGCTGGTGCTCATTGTCCAAAACCAGCCGCACCGCGCGCTCGCGCACCTCAGGCGAATATTTGTTCGTCGTCTTGCTCATAAGGCTCCATCCTACTCAGGAGTTGGAGCCTCCGGCAGACCCGGTGCGGTTCATACTGGCGATGTGACTTCACCGAGTTGGATATGCCGAACACCCTCTCTGGGCTGCCTGGGCCGTCGTAAACCGGATAGCGTAGCTCGACGCAGGTGAAGAACCCCGCGTCGACTGTCTCATCACCCTCGGTCGCCATGCCATGGTCGGTTGCGATCTCCAGGTACTGGAGGCCGGCGCCCGTCCGGAGTGTGGGGCGAAGGGCGTCGCTCAACGCGACGAAGTGGCGACCAGGGACGGCCTTCAGGGACAGTGAGTTGACGGTCACGTCGCTTGCGACCGAAAGCGATAGACCCAGGCTGGTGGCGGTGCCGGCGCCGTAGATAAAACCCTCCACGGTTCCCGTCGCGCTGATGGTGCGCTCCGTGGTCAGGCTGGCGACGTCGCTTCGTTGTTCCACCTCGACGCTGCCAGAGGTGATCGTCACGTCGATCTCGTACCGATACCAGGCACCGGCCGACAGCGACGCCGGCAGCCGCAACCCCACAGCCGTGCCGTCACCGACCAGGCGAAGACCGCCACTCTGCTCAACAAAGTTCTGTGCGTTGTGGGTCCCTGTCTTGGCCCAGCCATCCGGCTCGGTTGGGTCCGACCAATAGGTAAAGACCGTGCTGGGCACACCCTCAGTCTGCTCTGCGATGAAATCTGCCGCGGTGGCGCCGGCCATCTCTGACTTGTCAAGAATGAGGCCCACATTGGCATCCGCCGCTGGCGCATTGCCGGTGCCGTCGCGCCCCACTCTCATCGAGGTGGTGTCGGATGGGTCCAAGATCGCCCTTGGGCCGAGGGCGGCAACGGCGGCTTCAGGACTCTTTGGGACAAGCGGACCAAGCCCCCAGGCTTGGTCAAGGCCCAGTCCAATGCCGAGCCAAGCTACCATCAAACGTAGGCCCTGATTCCTGTGGCGGTGGTGCCGGTGGCGAAGACGCGCTTTACGGCACAGGGGATCACCTCGCCGTCGTAAACGGTCACGTCTTCGGTGATGTTGAGGTAAGAGGTAAACCGCGCAGGCCGGCAATGTCGAGCTCGAAGACGTTCTTCAGTTTGGGGAAGATATCTGCGATCTGCGCGGTAGACATCCCGAAGGCGACAGCCGACTTGGCCGTCAACTCGGTGAAGGCCGTCAGGTTCTTTGTGGCGATGCCCGACTGACCGGCATTGGCCATGATGTCGGCAAGACCAGATGCCGCAACAGGAAGGCGCTTGGAGAGGCCGAGGACGGACCTTTCCAGACCTTTGAACTCCCGCGGCGAGGCGGAAACCACCTTCTTGACGTCGGCCATGGCGGACTCAAAGCCCATGGCCGCACCGACGGTCCCGCGGATCGATCCGGTGATGGCCTGATAGCTGGCCACAGCGCCCACCAGGGTGCGCAGATTGCCCCCTGGGAAGAACGATCCCGCGATGGCCCGGTTCTTCGCCTGGAACCGCGACAGTGCCCCCGACATCTTGGCGAGGCGGCCGGTCATCTTGTCGCTGACCGACATGACAAGTTTGGACTGCAAAGTCGCCATGTCAGCCTCGGTTCATATCTGCGCGGATTTTCGTGGCCGCTTCGAGGTCGGCCAGTGCGTCTTCAGGCGTCAGTCGCCAGACGTCGTCTCGGGACCATCCGGTGAGGATGCAGAGGGTGATGGCGATGTCTCGCCATCCTCCGACAGCGCGTTTCCCAAGATGGCCAGCAGCTTCTCGTCGGTCATCGCCGACCAGTTGGCAGGCTGACGTTCAACAACGTGGCGAAGGTCCACTGTTTGGCCTGCGCAAAGGGAAGCGTTGCCAGACCAGTTTGGCCTATGGCGTGCGCTTTGAGCGCCTGAATCCAGATGGGTGCGGTGGCCCTCCGACGCTGGAGAACGGCGCGGCCGTCTGCATCAAGTGCCACGACTGGAAGACCGACAAGTACGACAAACCGATGGTCGCGAAGACCACCAGGGTGCGGGAGAAGCGTCTTGGTTTGCGGCACAAACGGTCGAGGTTTCCGACCTCCAGGGACGGCCCCTTCAAAGCGAAGGTTGGTGGAGGGGTGGAGCGGAGGAACAGCTGTGACTTCTGACATGGGCGAGATGTTCAACGAGCTGAAGCGAGCGCGGAAGGAACGCCGTGCAGAACGCCGTGCCGCTTTCTCACCAGGCCCGGAATGGTTCCGCCACCACGAGACCCACTACAGCCGCGATCTACTCGGCGATCGCCTCGACTACGGCCGGATCATCGCCGATGTGTTGGTGGATGGGCAGGACGTGGGTCGGGCCTTGGTCCGCGCCGGTGTGGTGAGGGAGTGGAAGGGGAAGAGGGAGGCTTGGTGCTGATGGCCGTCTACGTTGACGACATGCGGGCAGACAATAGTGAGGAGAAGCGATGACGTATGAGAGACATCCAGGTCTAACGAGGCAGGTGCGTCGAATTATGAAGAAGGAGCAAATTCGAATGCCTAAAGAGTTCACTGTTATTCCAGGTGCTGAGGATGATCTTCGTGCCAACATTGAGCAGGTGAAACGTCAACTTCCGATGTTCGCCGAGTTATCCGAGCAAGTCGCCGCAGTCCGGAAGGCGAGCTTTGACGCGCATGTGGAAGCCGGATTCTCAGAAGAGCAAGCGCTTGAACTCTGCAAGAGCATGTCGCTTTAGAAGAGGATTGGCGCTGATGGAAAAAGAGCAAGCTCGCGACGCCACCTGGGAAGAGCGATCAACATGGGGCGAGTGCCCAGTCTGCCACGCACCGCACGGTGAAAAGTGCAGCGCGGACGTCGGCATTTGTCTCGGCTCGACTGTTTCAGGAGCCCGGCCGAGTGATGGTGTTCACCTGGCGCGCATCAAGAAGGCGCCAATGCGGGTGGCGCTGGTAGGCGTTGGATAGGTTGCGCTGATGAATGGACTAAATGCGATGCCACCCGTTCTCCGCCCGGGTGACGTTGCGCGCCGATGGCAGGTGTCTGAGGACACCGTTCGCCGCATGCTCAAGTCTGGGGAGTTGCAGGGCTTCAAGACCGGCGGCAAGCTATGGCGGATCACCCTGCAGGCCGTGGAAGCATACGAGTGCCCGACTATCAACTCAAGCTCTACCGCGGGAGATGGTGCGCCTACTGGCGAGAGGACGGTCGTCCGCGACGTAAGGCTCTGCGCACCACCGACAAAGCTGAGGCACAGCAACAGCTAGAGGTCTTGCGGTGGCAGGAGAGACTGCCCGCTGACACCACGATCGAGGCGCTCTGGGCCGCCTACTGCGAAGACTACGACGGACGACCGATTGCCAAAGCCATGCGGTGGGAATGGGCTGTGATGGCGGACTCCTTCGGTCACCTCTACCCGTCGCAGATAACCCTGAAGGTCGTCGAAGGGCACATCAAGAAACGCCGTACCAAGGGTGTAAATGACGGCACCCTGTGGACAGAGCTGGGCCATCTTCGTGGCGTCCTCTCGTGGGCGGTAAAGCGGGAGCTGATTGACCGTGCGCCGTTCATTCCGCGGCCGTCTAAGCCAGCACCCCGGGAACGACATCTGAGCCGTGAAGAGGTTCGTGCGCTGATCGATTCTTGCGTTATGCCGCACGTGCGCTTGTATGTGATCCTCCTCGTCGGCACCGGCGCTCGATCCGCGGCCATTTTAGATTTGACGTGGGATCGGGTGGACTTCTTTCGAGGTCAGATCAAACTTGCCACGCCTGGCCATGAGCGCCGAAAAGGCCGGGCCACCGTTCCGATGAACGATGAGCTGCGAGCGGCGCTTTCTGAGGCATTTGCCGGGCGCACCTGCGACCATGTGATCGAGCACGGCGGCCAGCGCGTGAAGAGCATCAAGACAGGCTACAATGCTGCGGTGAGGCGCGCAAAGTTGGAGGATGTGACTGCCCACAGCCTGCGCCACACCGCTGCGGTTTGGATGGCAGAGGGAGGGGTTTCAATGGCTCAGATTGCTCAGTTTTTAGGGCACACAGACTCCCGATTGACGGAGCGTGTTTATGCGCGATTCCAGCCTGATCACCTGGCAGATGCGGCCTCGCACCTCCAGATTGGGCTGGTGCGTGTTCAAATGAACCGGGGGAGCACCTCGTAAACGCAGTCTAAGTGATTGATTTCATTGGTCGGAGTGGGAGGATTCGAACCTCCGACCCCCTCGTCCCGAACGAGGTCGACTTCGCAGAAATTCAGGGTTTCTGCGGCGTTTTGTGACGCCAGAAGACGCCACGTTCCCCTTATAGACCCGCGAAACGGTTCCCAAACGGTTCCCCAACGCGAGGGGTTCTGCATTGGTCCACGGTCAAGCCCCCTAGGACCGCCGCCGCATCCCCATGTTTGGATCGATCGTGCGCTTGACGTCGCGGGTGCCGCACACCCGGCACCGTAGGGGCAGGCCGCCAATGTAGGTACGATCACGGCCGAGCTTTACTGCCATGGCCTCAAGGTCCACTTTGGCGGATCGAGAGCAGGCCAGACAGTGGCCAGTGAGGGCTGTAGCCGTGGTCGATGAGGTCGCTGATGGTTTCGATAACGAGGGCGCCTGAGCACAGATAGGCCACTACGGCCCCCTGGCGGTTGATGGTGATCGGCGGTAGTGTCGATCAAGCGCACCGATCGGCACAAGTGTCGATCAAGCCGCACCACCCAAGCCGCGCAGCCTCTTCTACGAAGGGTTCGCCTTCTGGGAGCCAATCCGCGCCCAGAGCCAGTAGGCCGAGATCGCCTGGAAGAAGGACGTCATAGCCCTGTAGCCTCGTTGCGTCAGAACTTGCCGGAATTGCCCCAGCTTTCCCGCAGTCCGATGGTCTCGGCGTTCATCCAATGCTCGACGATCAGACCGTCAGCGACACAGTAGAGATCGAAGACCGCGATGTCGGTCCCGGCAGCGTGCCGCTTTCCGTAGGTCATGACCATGTTGCCCTGCCCGATGAGGCGAAACAGCATCTCGTAGGCGCCCGTCGTGTCCGACTGCAGCCAGTCAGCATAGCCTGACAAGCCCGCCGCGATCGGCACAGCATGCTGGATGATGTGGGGAGAGACGAATCGGTCGATGCGGTCGAAGTTGCCCTCTTGGAGCACCTGTTTGGTGAATTCCAGTACCAGCGCCTTGCTGGCCTCAGTGTCGACGTCGGGGTCAATCTCGGCGGTGCCGGCCACCATGTCGGCGCCTGAGACCGTTTGTGGCTCATAGGGCGCGATGGTGTCCCAGTGCTCCAGTATCAGGCCGCCCGCGTCGGTGAAGAAGAGGTCCATCGTGACCCAGCGCGCCGCGCCGTCGTTCAGCGACTGATAGGCGTTGCAAAACACCCAGGGCCCATCCTCCAGCATGCGGACGATCTTGATGTCGCGCTTGGGGTTGCGTGCCACGAAGGGTTCGAAAAAAGCAAGGAAACCGTCCACTCCGTTCGCCACACCCGTCGAATGCTGGGTGTAGCGGTGGCCAGTGTACTTGTGGACCGCCTCGCGCGCGTCGCCGCCTGCAATGCCTTCTAGGTAGATGCGGCGGACATTGTCCAGTCCCTGTCCCACAGCGACCCCTTAGCGGCCGTGGTAGGCTTGGGCGACGGCAAAGCTGTCCTCATACCAGTGCCAAAGGACGACTTGGCCATCGTGGACCTTGGCCCGCAGGGCGAAAGAAAAGACACCCGTTTCCTGACTGCTCTTCGTAGCGATCGCGTTCATCCGGCCGAACACGGCGACAGTGTCGCCGGAGGCGAAGGCGTCCGTGTTCTCCCACATCTTTGTTCGTAGGTTTGAAGAGAAAACGCCGAGGAACCCGAAGATGGCGGCCTTGCCGCGCGTCTCTCCAATCCAGGGAAGGGTCGTGTCGCCCTCGTTGTGCCAAATCATGTCGTCGGACATCAGCGCACCCATGGCATCCATGTCCCCACCGCCCATGGCGGTCATGAAGGCCATGACTGTGTCGAAGGACGCTTGACTGGTCGGGTCCATGTCTTGGGCTCCTGCGGTGCGGGCGAGCGTCGCCGCTACCGCCGCGCCTAAGGTCGTTGCCATGAGGCCGCGGCGGCTGAAGACCGTAACGCGGGCCATTAGGACTTGACCGCTTCGGCGTAAGGCGCGCCGGGACGGGCCGCGGGAGCGGCTTTGGGGATCAAGTCGGAAAACGTCATGGTTGGACCTTTCTGGCCGGACGGGAAACGAATTACGCTGGGCGCCACTTAAGTCGCCAAAATGTTCCGGACAACAGCATCGATATGGAACTGATAAGTCTGTAAAACGGAACAATGATCGACAACCTTCGCGCCATCGCCATCTTCTCTGCCGTGGTCGAACAGGGCTCGTTTCGTTCGGCCGCTAAACATCTGGGCCTTGCGCCGTCGCGGATAAGTGAGACGGTGTCCAAGCTCGAAGCCACTCTTGGCGTCGCCTTGCTATACCGCTCTACGCGCCAGCTTTCGCTGACGAACGAGGGCCGCGCACTGCACGCGGAGGCTCAAGTTATGCTCGGTGCAGTGCAGCGGGGACTCGATGCGGTTAACCCCTCTGGCGGGGCGGCGAGTGGCAGCTTACGCATCACCGCCCCGGCCTTTGTGACCCAAACTGGTCTGATGGACCGCTTCGCCGACTTTGCCAAAGCGCACCCGAACGTGGAGCTTATCTTCGACTTCAGCGATCGCCTACGCGACCTGATCCGCGAGGGGTTCGACGTGTCTATCCGGGCGGGTTGGTTGGAGGACAGCGCACATCGCGCCCGATCCATCGGAACCGCCGGAAGGCAGCTTGTCGCAAGCCCATCCTACTGCGCCGGTCGTCTCGCGCCTAACCATCCGCGCGATCTGGAGACCTGGGACTGGATCGGCTTTGCCATGCGACCGGACCGGACCGAACTCACATCCGCCAAAGGCGAGACAGTGGGGGTGACCGGCCGCTCCATGATCAAAGTGAACGCGGCGAGCGCACTCTACGAGTTCGCGGTCCGCGGTCTCGGGGTCACCGCAATCCCCGAGCACTTAGCCTTAAGCGGGATTGGCCGCGGCGAACTGGTCGAGCTTCTGCCAGACTGGCACCTGCGCCCGCTCGGCCTCTACGCGGTCTGGCCCAACCAAATACAACGGGAGAGCCTGACGACCCTCTTCGTCCGTTTCCTAGCGAGCGAAGCCAGAAGAAACGTTCGGAAATCGGAGTGGCCATAAAGTGTTTGAACCGGACAACCGACCAATGACGAAGCCAGGTCCAGTGCAGCTGAGCAGATGACGACTCCAGTGGGCGCGATGGGGCGGTATCTCCCGGACTTGTGCCTCCAGCGCCAAGTTGCTGATTTGCCCGCCACGAGCGGCCGCAACACGGAAGCGGGGCAGGTAGGCAGCATGTGCAATTTACACTCCCTCACCACCACCCAGGAGGCGATGCGCCGACTGTTTGATGTCAAGCAGGACCGCCTCGGGAACTTCGGCGGCCAGCCAGCACTCTTCCCGGATGGCGAGATCCCTGTCGTGCGAGAATCCAAGGAAGGCGGCCGTGAGCTGGTGACGTGCCGCTGGGGGTTTCCGGCCGTACGGAGCGGCCGGCCGGTCACCAACATCCGCAACCTTGAAAGCCGCTATTGGGCTGGCTGGCTCGGCAAGCCAGAGTTTCGTTGCCTGGTGCCCGCCACAAGCTTTGCCGAATACCACCCCACCGAGAAGAACGAGAAGGGCCACAAGGCCGTGGCGTGGTTTGCGCTGGAGGCTGACAACGACGAGGATCGGCCGCTGTTCGCGTTTGCGGGCCTGTGGCGGCCATGGTCGGGCGAGCGGAAGAAGGGAGAGGAGGGGGAGTTTCAACTGGCAGCGTTCTGCACGACGGACGCGAACGATGTCGTGAAGCCGATCCACCCGAAGGCGATGCCGGTGATCCTGGACCCAGCCGACTATGAGCAGTGGCTGACCGGCAGCAAAGAGGAAGCGATGGCGCTCCAACGCCCGTTGCCAAACGACAAGCTCAGGCTGGCGAAGGTGGGCGGCAAGACGGATGCGGGGGTTGAGGAGGAGAAGTGAGGGATGGTAGTGGGGTAGTTGTTGATCCAACTAGGTCAAATTAGGCATGCTCACAGCATTCTATTGCACGATCGAAGATATTCCTGAGCTTCTAGCCACAATGACTGAGCTCGGTTGGCGTGGTTATCTGCGTGAGCGAAGCTCAACCCCCGATTTTCAATCGAAAGACCTAGCTAATTTCCATAAAGAATGTAGCGTTCTGAATAAGAGGCTTTTATGTTATAATTCAAGCATCAACTTTACACCGCTTGGTGTACATGAGCATAAAACGAACTATGGCAGGATTGTTTACTCTTTACAAGAGGGAATTGGCGGTCCAACAATCAATCTCCGGGTAATACGAAATCTTATTGGTGTGGAGGACTATTCCGATCTTTTAAGTGTGTTCTATATTTCTGATAGTGATGGTTACTTAGATCCATCCAACAAGAGTCAATTTATTGATCGGTCAGAATTCGATCGAAAACTAGAAGCACTGAACAGCTGTCTTAAAATTAATACAAAGCGCATAAAGCCAATGCTTGTTCAATCTGAGACAAAGAATTTCATTACCATATCTACGTACTTTTTTATTAAGAAATCATCAAAGGCGTACCTAAATCCTGAATCTTGGATGGTGCCGACGGCATATGGGAAATGTCCACTAAGCCAGTTTATAAGATGATAGTCCGAAGAACAACTATTTTTCTGTATTAGAATGTGGACCCAAAACTGGCACAACGTCGGTGCAAGGCACCCGTTTATCGCCAAGAGCATCGGCTATGATGGACTAAACCGTGTAGAGGCGGTCTCAAGGGGGACGGACACCTATTCGCTTTATGGGCCCGATGAGAGCCGGATCAAGCGAAGGGTTGTCCCTCAAGGCGGGCCACCGTCGACAACCACGTTCTTCCATGACATGGAGCTGAGCCCTACGGGCGTTCTGACGAAGTACCCTCTGCCTGATGCCAAACGCATCGCGCTGCAGACCTACGGCGTGCATCTGGACTACGACAACTCGGTACGCGCGGTGACCAACCCTGGAGGGACCCGGGTCACCAGGATCAGCTACGCTCCTTATGGGGAGCAGACCCGGGTCAATCAAACGCCCACGCCAGCTGAGGAAACCAAGAGCTTCCTGTCGGAGCGGTTCGATGAGGCGGCTGGGCTCATGTACCTCAATGCTCGGTACTATGATCCGATCATCGCGCGGTTCGTGCAACCGGACACATTGGATCCTACGGAGCGGGGCGTTGGTATCAACCGGTATGCCTATGCTGGGAACGACCCCGTCAATTTCGCTGATCCAAGCGGCAGATTGTTCAATGACACATCCTTTAGCCGGACTTGGGATAGCGTTTTTGGAGAGGGATCTTGGGACCAGACAGCAATTGGCCGCTCTGATACGATAGCAGCAGCGACGGTTGCCAGTGTTGACAGTGTAGGCGCAGACTACGACCGCGCGAGGCAAATATTTGCCGATGCGCCGGTTGTTGGACCGGCTTACGATTTTGTTTTGCCTGACTACGCCGAGATGCGTGAGGGAGTGATAGCCACTGCCGATGCGATCCAGGCGCGCGATGCAGAAGGTGTCATCCTGGGGGCCGCTAGTGTCGTTGCCGGTGCAGCTGGAGGAAAAGGGAAGGTCGTACGGGAGGCTGTTGAAAGCTCGTCTCGCCTCGCCAGAGGTAAGCTCCGTAGAGAAGTAATTGAAGCTCAGCGGAAACCGGATGGTACCATTGATTGCGCTTACTGTGGCGTGAGGATAAACGAAAAGGCCATTAACGAGCCGGATTCGCTGAGAGTTGACCATGTTGAGCCGTATTCGAAAGGCGGATTAACCACAACAGAAAACCTTAAAGTCACATGTAGGACGTGCAATTTGTCAAAAGGCCCTAAGCGTCTCGGTGAGGAGTGGGTGCCGCCATTAGAGAGGTAGTGGCCTATCATGAAGACGGTGACATTTGCAGGATACAAGATAGTAGCAAATAAACTTTGCCTATTGTGTGTTCACGTTTTTGACGGCAGCGCTGCGCCAAGAGCTGTGGCTCATGAGGTGGATGGTACATTCCAAGTTGTCTGTGGGAGAGATCATACAAAATCGAGTGATTTCAAGATTGTGGGGTTTGGGCATGTTGTAGATTTACTTCCAGGTTTAGAAGAGTTGCCTGTGCTGCATCCGGGTTATCAAGCGGAAGAGGGCGATGATGGCGTGTGGGTCGTGTCAAAAATTCCGGATGATTGAGATTGACCTGCTTGAGTATCTCGTAGCGAAGAGCAGTTGTGTATTGAGCTTCCTCACCTAATTGCTCCACGCTGAGATATGACTCTGAGTAGCCGAAGTAGGAAGACCATGATGCCCGAGGAGGCACAACCCTGAAGAAACTGGCGCGAAGCTGCCGCAGGTTAACGTGCTGACGGCGCAGGGCATGTCAGTGGCTGATACGATCCGTCAGATCGGCGTAACGAGGGTCACTTACCGTGTGAGCCTCCCCCAGTGAAGTGGTCCATCCTGAGGTATGGCTTTGAGGAGCCGAACGAGGAGGACCACGATGCCGAGGAAGAGGCACAAGGCTGAAGAGATCGTTGCGAAGTTACGCCAGGTGGATGTGCTGACGGCGCAGGGCACACCGGTCGCTGACGCGATCCGGCAGATCGGCGTGACGGAGGTGACCTACTATCGGTGGCGCAAGGAGTACGGCGGGCTGAAGAGCGATCAGGTTCGCCGGATCAAGGATCTCGAACAGGAGAACGCGCGGCTGCGGCGGGCGGTGTCTGATCTCACGCTAGACAAGCTGATTTTAAAGGAGGCGGCGCGGGGAAACTACTGAGCCCTTCGCGTCGGCGCTCGTGTGTTGAGCACGTCCGCCGCGTTCTGGATCTGCCCGAGCGGCGCGTGTGCCGCGTGCTCGGGCAGCATCGCTCCACGCAGCGCAAGATCCCGCACGGTCGGGAAGACGATGCGCGGCTCACTGGAGACATCATCGAGTTGGCCCGACAGTACGGGCGATATGGCTATCGCCGGATCGCCGAGTTGTTGCGCAGGGCCGGATGGTTGGTGAATGACAAGCGGGTCGAGCGGATCTGGCGACGCGAAGGGCTGAAAGTGCCAGCCCGGCAGCCCAAGCGGGGCCGGCTGTGGCTGAATGATGGGTCGTGCGTGCGGCTGCGGGCAGAGCGGCCGAACCACGTGTGGTCGTACGATTTCATGGAGGATCGCACCCATGACGGGCGCAAGTATCGCATGTTGAACGTGGTTGACGAGTTCACCCACGAGTGCCTCGCGATCCGGGTGGAACGGCGCTTGAAAAGTACCGACGTGATCGACGTCCTTTCGGACCTGTTCATCCTGCGCGGCGTGCCGAGCCATATCCGCTCCGACAATGGCCCAGAATTCGTCGCCAAGGCGGTTCAGAGGTGGATCCATGGGGTGGGGGCCAGCACCGCATACATCGCGCCGGGGAGCCCGTGGGAGAACGGCTACATCGAGAGCTTCAACGCCCGAATGCGCGACGAGCTCCTCGACGGTGAGATCTTCTACACGCTCCGCGAGGCCCGCACCGTGATCGAAAGCTGGCGTCGCCACTACAATGGTGTCCGCCCGCACAGTGCTCTTGGCTACCAGGCTCCGGCCCCAGAGACGACGGTGTTCCGGCCACCCGCCTGGCCGGCTCCGCTCGTAGGAGCGGCTCCGCCCACCAGGCTACCGCTGGTGAAAAGACCGACCCTCCACTAACATTGCAACTGGACCACCTCGCGGGGGCCGCTCAGGAGCGTGGCGCTGCGGTCTGGTTCCAGCGCACGTTCGTGCGCGACGATAAAGGGAGGATTGCGTCCAGTTCAGGGTCCATCAATCAGTCAAACTGGACCTACACCTACGATGCGGCCGGTCGCCTCACGCGAGCCGTGCGCAACTACGTGGACGATGGTGGCAATCCGCAAACCCAAGTGCTCGTCTACGAGTACGATGGCGTAGACAACCTCACGCGAAAATCTGACATTGGTCAGTACGGTTACCCCAACCCGGGACAGCCACGTCCTCACGCGCCGACCTCCATCGGCCAGGCCACCCTGACCTACGACGACAATGGCAATCTGCTCAACGTCCAAGGGCTCGCGCGCATCGCGAAAACCATCGCCTATGATGGCTTGAATCGCGTCGAGTCCGTCTCAAGAGGGACAGACACCTATTCGCTCTACGGGCCTGATGAGAGCCGGATCAAACGGAGGGTCGTCCCCCAAGGCGGGCCACCGTCGATCACCGCTTTCTTCCACGACATGGAGCTGAGCCCGACGGGTGTTCTGACGAAGTACCCACTGCCAGACGCCAAACGCATCGCGCTGCAGACCTACGGCGTGCATCTGGACTACGACAACTCGGTGCGGGCGGTGACCAACCCTGGTGGGACCCGGGTTACACGGATCAGCTACGCGCCTTATGGTGAGCAGACCCGGGTCAACCAAACGCCCACGCCTGCGGAGGAATCGAAGAGCTTCCTGTCCGAGCGATTCGATGAGGCGGCGGGGCTGATGTACCTAAATGCTCGGTACTACGACCCGATCATTGCGCGCTTCGTTCAACCTGATCACTTAGATCCCATCGTGTCAGGGGTGGGCGTGAACCGTTATGCCTACGCATTGAACGAGCCAGTTAACTTGAGCGATCCGACTGGTCAAACAGCTACTGGTAATGTCAGAGATACTGGCTCGCTTGGGGAAAACTTCTCCTTTGATTATGGTAGTAGTGAGATTGGTATTGGAGACACGGTATATCAAACCGGAGACCTGACGCCAGGACGCAACGTGAATATGGAGATCTCTACTCCATTCTTGTCGACTCGTTACGCTTTAGATTTTAGTTTCGACGAGAGAGGTAAGCTAGTAATATCAATTTCACCTGCAGATCTGGCTATGCTGGGACCGATACCGGCGACGGCAATAATTGGATCTATACTTACATCAAAGACACCAGATGCCCCCGAAGAGCCTGTTGAAAGTGGTCCTAGTACAGGGAATCCCGACGTAGACAAAGTTTTTGCGGGGTCAACGAGTACGGGTGGCGATAAAGCGTGGGAAACGCCAAAAGGGCAGGCAGAGGTTGAGCGAGAACTTGAAGCAATTCCTGGTGCAGAGCAAACGAAATTCCCAGGCGGTAGCTCTACAACCGTTGATGGAACTAAAGTCGACGTTTATGGTAGGCGTACCAGTACCAGGTATCCTGGTTGGTCAGTTACTCGTCCCGGTGGGCGACCCGGTAGTGGCGGAAAGGGATCGCTGGTGGGTGAGTGACATCAACATATTTGCAAAAAGGATGCGAGTCGTGGAGTTGTTCGATGAAGAGTATAGCGAGGTGGCGGTCGTAGGCGTGGAGCTACAGACACATCTAATGGAACTGAATGCAAGGAGTCTTTCTTTTGAATCAATGAAATCTGAGTATGAAAACAAAATCCCAGAATTGTTCAGTCGCGTTCATGTTAACGGAGGTATTATTGTAATTCCGCAAATTAGAAATAATACAATATTTTTTCCGCGTGCGCCCTATGAGCACGATGAGGTTTTTGTGGGTGGTGTGACTGCAAGTCATTTCCTTCAAAAGCGGATAACTTGTCCAATATTTGATAAGGTCATTCTTTCATCAGCTCATCCTAATAGGTATTTGTTTATCGAATTGCCAGTGTTTGATTATAGGTTAATCGAATTTCTTTATACTGGAAACTGGACTACACCCTTCTTTATTTCTAACAGTAATTTTTCGGCATGTTTTGTATTTGACTATGACCTAGAGTATAGTTTCTTTAGTTGCACAAAGGAGGTTTTTGATCTATCAAAATGTTGCCCGCCTCCGCCAGAGTGGAATCGCTTTTTTGCTGAGAATTATGCGAGGGATTTACCAAAGGATTCGGAAAACTACAATTACAATAGGGTGCTAGAGAATTATTTGTTGCCATCTATAGATTTTGTGTGAGTTGCCTTAATTATTTGAAATGCAGTATTTGAAGAGTCGGCTACACATAAATATATTTTAGTTTGAAGTGTTCTGGTTATATAAAGATTGTGGAAGAAATAGCATTGCTGCTTTTAGAGTGTGGAGTTCTGGAAAGGCGCAGCGGGAAGATTTTGCGCGGTGGCGGGTTGTTATAATTGAGAGTGCATTCATTCATGGCCGCCAGGATGTCGCCCATAGACTGAGGGCGCTGCGCGTTGTCAGTGGGGTTTCCCAGCCGTGCGCAGCGGCCGGCCGGTCACCAACATCCGCAACCTTGAAAGCCGCTATTGGGCCGGCTGGGTCGGCAAGCCGGAGTTTCGTTGCCTGGTGCCCGCCACAAGCTTTGCCGAGTACCACCCCACCGAGAAGAATGAGAAGGGCCACAAGGCGGTGGCTTGGTTTGCGCTGACGGCGGATAACGACGAGGACCGGCCACTCTTCGCGTTTGCGGGCCTGTGGCGACCATGGTCGGGGGAGCGGAAGAAGGGCGAGGAGGGGGAGTTTGAGCTGGCGGCATTCTGCACGACAGACGCGAACGACGTCGTGAAGCCGATCCACCCAAAGGCGATGCCGGTGATCCTGGACCCAGCCGACTATGAGCAGTGGCTAACCGGCAGCACGGAGGAGGCGATGGCGCTCCAGCGGCCGTTGCCGAACGACAAGCTCAGGCTGGCCCGCTTGGGCGGGAAGGCGGACGGTTCCATGGACGGGAAGGATTGAGAGATGGCCGTGGGGAAGGAAGTGATGGCGCCTGTGGAGTGTGGCGCATGCGGCTGGAAGGGCCGCCGCAAGACTGGCCAGATCGTAGAATGCCCCAGGTGTGGGGAAGTGGCGGGATTCGCGAACTAGGCCGCGAGGTACGAGAGTTTGCCCCTACGCGCTAAACGAGCCGTCGAACAGCGTGCTGTCGGTCACGCGGTTGCCTGTCCCGCTGTCCGATATCGACGACGCGTTGTCTGCACCGGCATTTTCGCAGGTCGCACCGGTGACAAGGCATGCCTCAGCGTTGGTGTGGAGATGGATGCCGCGCGCCGACGGGTTTGGCCCGTTTCGGATGGTCGGCGACATCTTCGCCCCACGCGACTTGTCCACGATGAATGCAGCGTTGTAGGACGAGTTCTCACCGCACGCATAGCAGTGGTCGCCGTGAAGCTCGGCGCCGTTCGCGGAGATGGCTGACACGCCCTCGCGGAGAAAGCCCGTCACGGTGTTGTCCCTCGTGCGTGCCGCCCACACCCTGTCGAAGTTGATCCCCTTGTTGCCCACACCTTGGCCGTACGATCGGTTGTTCGCGATCGTTACGTCTGAGCAGAGTTGTGCCGTGATTCCGTTCGACGAGGATCCACTGGGGTTTGTCTCGGAGTTGAAAACCCTGATCTTTCGGGCAACCGAGAAGCGCATGTCGTGCTCCTCGCTGTCCGACACCTTGAGGTTGTCGATCAAGATGTTAGACGCCGCACCGTCGCGGTACACTTTGGCGACGACCTCAGAGACCGATGGGTCGTCGTTCAGCGTCCCAGACCCGGCGTTCGAGAGCGAAGTGATCAATCCGGCGTCAGAGTTGTCGGTCACGCGGATCTGGGTCTGATCTGACGAGATCTCGGCCACGAACAGGTAGCCCGACAGCTCCGGTGGGATCGCCCCGGCACCGTTCACTGAGAAAACGACCAGGTCGCCCGGCAAGATTCCGTGATCCGCCATGACCCGGCCGGCGGGGTCGGTGGACACAGTGACCCACCCCGTGACGTCGTCGATCACGGAGACGCCGAGGCTGTCACCGACCCTGGGGTTTCGGTCATCGCTGTGGAAGTGCGGACCGGTGGTGACGTTGAGTCCGTTATCGCCGCTACGCTCGATGACCGTGTCCCTGATGGTCACGCCGTCAGCCCAGATGATGGCGATGCCATCCGAGAGGGTGTCGTGGATGTAGCACTTGTCGATCGTGATGTCCTGGACCGGAGAGCGGCCGTCCGCCATCCACTTGTTGGCCTCCAGGTCGATGCCCTTCTTGAACGTCCCGTCGAGCGTGGTGTGGAACTCGCACCAGCCGATGTGCACGCGGTGGCCACCGGCGATCGACAGGATGTTGCGGCGCGCGCCGTAGGCCAGGATGTTCCACAGCGTAACGTCCTCACAGACGTTGTTCGCGTTTGGGTCGCCGCCGATGTATATGCAATCGCTCTCGTGGATGTCCGGCAGGCCAGGCCCCTCCACCTCGAATCCCTCAAGATGGACCTTCTTCGCGCGGTTGACGTACACCACGTGTGAGCGGTCCTCGGCAGGCAGGGACAGCTTGGCGCCATACCCCACGATGCTGACGTTGCTGACGCTGTTGACGCTGATGAGGCGTGCAGAGCCGTCGCCTTTGCCGGTCAGCTCGACTCCGGCCTCGAGCAACAGATGGGTGCCGCTCTGAACGAGCAGGTTGTTGCCGACATAGGTCGTGGCCGCCCGGTTGATCGTCGCCCGCCTGCCGGCCACTACGGTGAAGAACGCGTTGAACGCCGCCGTCTGGTCGACACCCGGCACGATGCCGAAGGCGGCCGAGTGGTATGAGCCATCGGTGGACGGCAACACGTAGAGCTTCACGCCGCCAGCAGTCGTGACGTGGTGATCCTCCGCGGCAGGCGAGGCGACGCGGTAGAGGTAACCGCCGACGATGGTGGCGACATATTCGCCGGGTGCCCACTCTTCCGTTGCCGCCAGCACGGCAACGACATCATCCAACACGCGAACGTTGGCCAACAAGTTCTGGATGAAGTTTAGGGACAGGTTGCCTATCCCTAAACCCATGCCGAGAGTGCCCATCGGTTAAACGTCCGCGAGGCCTGTTGCCCAGTCGATCACCGACAACTGGTCAACATCTGACAAGCTCTTGTCGAAAAAGGCCCCTCCAAAGAAGTGGCACAACGCCATGGGCGAACCGGCAAGGTACATGGGCGCCGCGGTGCTGTCCCCGGCGAGGTCATACACATCCTCAAACCGACTCTCCGAATTCTTCCTGACAAAGAGCGTGGTCGATCCGTCGTGGCCGCCAGAAAGTGTGAAGATCTCCCCAGGCGAGTTGATGGTGAAACCGGAGTTGACGTTGTAGATGGTGCCGCCACCGATCCTGCCATCGGTCTGAATGCGGTTCGATCCGGTGGTCCTCATGCTGACGTACTGGCGGTGCGACTTCACCGAGTTGGATATGCCGAAGACCCTCTCTGGGCTGCTCGGGCCGTCGTAAACCGGATAGCGCAACTCGGCACAGGCGAAGAATCCCGCGTCGACTGTCTCATCGCCCTCGGTCACCATGCCGGCGTCCGTCGCGATCTCCAGGTACTGAAGGCCAGAGGAATCCTTGAGAACAGGGCGAAGGGCGTCGCTCAACGCGACGAAGTGGCGACCAGGGACGTCCTTCAGGGACAGTGAGTTGACGGTCACGTCGCTTGCGACCGAAAGCGATAGACCCAGGCTGGTGGCGGTGCCGGCGCCGTAGATAAAACCCTCCACGGTTCCCGTCGCGCTGATGGTGCGCTCCGTGGTCAGGCTGGCGGCGTCGCTTCGTTGTTCCACCTCGACGCTGCCAGAGGTGATCGTCACGTCGATCTCGTACCGATACCAGGCGCCGGCCGACAGGGACGCCGGCAGCCGCAACCCCACAGTCGCGCCGTCGCCGACCAGGCGAAGACCGCCGCTCTGCTCGACAAAGTTCTGTGCGTTGTGGGTCCCTGTCTTGGCCCAGCCATCCGGCTCGCTTGGGTCCGACCAATCGGCAAAGATCGTGCTGGGCACACCCTCGGTCTGCTCTGCGATGAAATCTGCCGCGGTGGCGCCGGCCATCTCTGCCTTGTCGAGAATGAGGCCCACATTGACGTTGGCTGTTGGCACCCCACCGCCACCGTCGCGCCCCACTCTCATGGAGGTGGTGTCGGAGGGATCCAAGATCGCCCTTGGGCCAAGGGCGGCAACTGCGGCTTCAGGACTCTTTGGAGCAAGCGGGCCAAGCTCCCAGGCTTGATTGAGGCTCAGTCCGATGCCGAACCGAGCAGTCATCAAACGTAGGCCCTGATGCCCGTTGCGGTGGTTCCGGTGGCGAAGATCTGAAGGATGCCGCAGTGGATCGTCTCGCCATCGTAGACCGTCACCGTCTCTGTTTCGCCGAAGACCGACAAAAAGCGCAACGCGCCGCCCACATTGATGCGCACCGCCCTGGCCCCACCATAGGGCAGGGCATTGCTGTCGTCGGGCGTCACTTCATACATGTGCAAGCCTGGCTGGCCGCGGGCGATAACCTTTGATCTTAGTGGAGAGAAGGACATAGGGCCTCACTGAACAGCTATTGCGTGCGGGTGGTCGCGCTGCGCGTCATGGTGTTCGCTGAGATGACTGGGGGCTCGAAAGGGAGAGGAGCCGGTCGATACGGCTCTCAAGGCGCTGGAGCCTACGATCATCCGATTCTTTTTCCGCCGTCAGCCTGGCCAGCAATTCCCGGATGGTCGCCACGTCTCTGGCGATTGTCGTTTCACGCTGCGCGGACCGATCGGTGTGGACATCGTCTTGCTTCTGAAGCTCGACGATGGCGGTCTCATGTTGGCCGATCTGGTTTTGAATGGCGCCGGCGCCAATGAGCCCAGAAGCAACGAATATTCCGAAGGTCAGGATCATCTGCCAAATCCGAGTGTTGGTGGTCTTGTCCCGCTCCAGACGAGAGGCGGCGAACTTCTCAAAGTCCTCCCGCAAGTGAGCGACCTCATTCCGAATGTCATTGACTTGCTCATCGGTCATAAGCGCCCGCTAGTTTGGGAAGGGAGGAGGGCGCCGGTGGCCACAGTTGCGGACACCGGTCTCGATTGTGATGTTGACCCACCTCTGACCAACGCGAGATCGCGCTTTCACAGCGTGTGGCGCTGGCGTCAGGAGGCGGCACTCACCGGCGACAGTTGCCGGGCGAGTATCATGAGCGCAGCCGGCGACAACTCCGGCAACCAGGGTGATGCTAGCGGCAAATGCCAATCGAGACATTCCACTCCCCTCCAGCATTTTCGCAATCGTCGACGTCCAAGATCAGCCGCCTGTGCGAGGTGTCCGTCAGAGCATCTTGGGCGGCGTTCCGGGCGCGTTCAGCCTCAACACCGTCGCCGTAGCCGGCGAAGTAGACGTACGTGAGGAGCACCCCTACGCCGGCAATAGTCCCCAGGCCGATAAGCACATTGGGGGTCAGAAGCCGTGCCGCGATGGCCGATATGACGGTGCCGATCATTCGACCACCCCGGCGATTTCGATGGTCTCATCGGCGAGCTTGCGGCCGGTCAGATACCAGATGCCGAAGCCGATGCCCGCGATGATGAGCACCAGGAGGGCAACGAGGATGGCAGGATTCTCTGCCACCCAACCGAGCAGGCCCGTCATGCTGGTGATACTGGACTTGGCCGCGTTACCGGCCTCGATCGCGGCGCCGGTTGCCTCCTTAATGCCGCCGGTCACCTCTTTGATCACCTCGTTGCCGACCGCAATCGCGCCCGCTGCACCGGTTGCGGTCGTTGCAGCCGCCTTCGCGCCGGCCTTCTGCGCCTGAGCCTTCGCCTTGCGGGCCTTCATGGCGACTGTGAGGGAGCTCATGGTCTTGGGGCCGACGATGCCGTCCACATCGAGGCCCTTGGCGCTCTGGAAGGCTTTCACAGCCGCCTCGGTCTTGGGCCCGAAGTAGCCGCTGCCCGAAAGCTTGGGTTTGATACCGAGGGTCCGTAGGGATTTCTGGAGAGATTCCACCTCGGCACCAGAGTCGCCGACGCGCAGAAGGTTCGCTTCGGCGAACGACCGACGATGGCCGTTCTTGTAGGCATCCGCGGCCGCCTGAGCCTCTTCGGTGAGGGGAATACCCTCTGGCCACACGATGCCTTTGGGAAGAAGCTGGCTCTCGTGCAGTTTGCCGTACTTCACCCGGTCGTCGGCGTTGCCTTCGATCACGGTGAGCATCCCACTGGACGACCTGTGATCGATGAAGAAGATGTGGCCAAAGGTCGTGTTGCTACCTCGGGCAATGACCCCGATGGCACCTTTCACCGGCCAGGCCAATTGGGTGCCGTAGCCGTTCCACGTGGCCGAACGGGCCAGTGCGCTCCCGGTGCTCACGCCGCCGGCGATCACGATCGCACCATTAACCGCGACCATGCACCACGGATCTTCGTCGTTGGTCCATTTCCAGGTCAGACCGATGATTTGGCCCAGCATCACGATCCATGGGTGGTGCTTCCGACCGGGGATCTCTTTGATGCCAATATGGGCGCGTAAGTATTCCAGATGCGGCCAAGGGCAATCTTCGATGCGCTTTCGTTCGCTGTCTGAAACGCGCTTCCAGATTTCGTTTTCGTGTTGGTCAAGCTTAGCCTGCGCTGTCGACATCACTGAACTCCTCGTCTGGCGCAGTACGGCTTTGCTGTGCGGCTGCGTTCACCTACACCGCTACAGGAGCCTTGATACTGGGATGGGGGTCGTAACCATCGATTTTGATGTGGTCGGCTTGGATGTCGAAAAGCGACTTCGGCGCCGCGGACAGGTCGATTGTCGGCAGCGGCCGAGGGTCTCGTGTGAGAAGCAGGCGGGCCTGCTCCAGGTGATTGAGGTAGAGGTGCGCGTCACCCAGCGTGTGGACCAAGTCGCCCACCTGCAGGTTGGTCACGTGCGCCACCATGTGCGTCAGGATCGCGTAGGAGGCGATGTTGAACGGAACGCCCAAGAAGACATCCGCCGACCGCTGGTAGACCTGACATGACAGACGACCTTCGGTGACGTGAAACTGAAACAGGACGTGGCAGGGCGCGAGCGCCATGTCATTGAGGTCCGCCACGTTCCACGCTGAGACCACATGCCGGCGCGATGTAGGGTCTCTCTCGATCATGTGGAGGACATCCGACAACTGATCGATCTCCCCGTCGGGAGTGCCCCAAGAGCGCCACTGGTGGCCGTAGATGGGGCCCAGTTCGCCGTCAGGGTCCGCCCACTGGTCCCAAATCCTGGCGCCGCGGGCGTTCAGCTGACGGGAGTTCGTCTCCCCGGCGATGAACCACAGCAGCTCGGCAATCACCGACTTCAGATGAACCCGCTTGGTGGTGACGACGGGCAGCCCCGCGCGAAGATCGTAGCGCGCCTGGTGGCCGAACACGGACAGGGTGCCAACCCCAGTTCGGTCTGGCCTCTCGACACCTGTGTCCAGAATGTGCTGTATAAGATTATGATACAGTTTCATGTTTGGAGCGATCTATTGCGCGAACTTGTCCTTGATACTGAAACAACCGGCTTAGATCAATCGCGGGACCGCATCATCGAAATTGGCATTGTCGAGATGATCGACGGCAAAACCACGGGGGAGACGTTCCACCACTTCATCTTCCCCGAGCGCCCGATCCCCAGAAGCGCGACACGCATCCACGGGATCACCGATCAGATGGTGTTCAACAAGCCGAAGTTCGCAGCGGTGGCCGACGACCTATTGGGGTTTCTGGGCAAAGATCCCATCGTCGCGCACAACGCCTTCTTCGACATTCGCTTCCTCAACAAGGAACTCGCCCGCTGCAAGAAGCCACCACTGGATGTGGAGAATGTGGTCGACACCCTGGCTATTGCCCGGAAGGTTTTTCCGGGGAGCCCCAACAGCCTCGATGCCCTGTGCAAGCGATACAAGGTCGACACCTCCAAGCGCGTCCACCATGGCGCCTTGCTGGATGCACAGCTCCTATCAGAGGTCTACATCGAGCTGACGGTCAGCCGTCAGGGAAGTCTTGAGCTTGAGGGCGGCGGTGCGAAAAACCACAGCTGTCCGCACGAGCGGCCAAGGCAACGGCCAGAACCTCTCCCACCACGGCTCACCGCAGAGGACATCAAACGCCACGAACAGTTCATCAAGACGATGCCCAATGCCATGTGGCGGAAGCTTTGGCGTCGATCAAATCTTCGTCTTACATGATAGGGTGGACGTCGCGATGTCGACGCCCCAGCGGTGCTGAACCCTATCGGTGACCCACGGGCCATCCACAAAGCCGCGTGCGCCCGAGCAGATCACGTCCATCTCCGCCACGGCCGCGGGGTCACCCTCGATTTCAAAGGACGCCGTCCGCTCATTTTGCTTGAGCTCGTCCGCCTTGGCCTTCGCGGCCTCCTCAGCTTGCTCCCGCCTTGGAAAGGGGTTGCGAATACGGAAGGTCGGGCCTCTGCTGGATGCGGGCGCCTCGACCTTCTCAAGCACCACCTCATCGCGGTCGAAGGTGTAACCCTCCACCTTTTCATGCTGGTAGCGGTCGCTGTTGGTCACTTCGTAGCTGATCAGGTTCGTGCCTGGAGACACCGTGAGAGGACCAAGACCACCGCGGCCACGCTTGAGAACGATGAGCTGTCCATTCTTGACGCTGACCGTGCAGCCATGCAGCCGACCGAGGCGACTGGCGAAGGCCTCGTCGCTCTCCTCTTCCTGCGCCTTGTAAGGGTAGAAGAAACCCGCCACCTCTGAGGCGACATTGGCGGTCAGGCCATTTCGCCCGGCCACCTCTGATAGGATCTGGCCCAAGGTTTTGTTTTCGTAGGACTCTGTCCGGCGCTCCTTCAACGACCCCCGTTGATCGGCGCTGCGCGCCAAAACTCGAATGGTCTGGGGCCAGCCGCTGAACTTGACCGTGTCGACGACGAACTGACCCATGAAGGCGAGGGATGTCCCGTAGCCCAACCAGACCATAAGGACCGCACCCGGCTCGGGGGGCGAAGCGCTGCCGTTCGGATCGTCGATGGTGAAGTCGACGCGGTCTGACTCAAGTCCCGCCGCGTCAACAACGACCAGCTCGACGTTGTACGATCTGAGCATCGAGGTGATGTCGACCCCACCGGCCGTCACCTTGAAGCGTGGCTTCACCGGGTGTTGCCCCACAAGCGGATCGAGCCGCTGTCTGGTTCCGGCTCAACGTCCGGCAGATTGACGGTCAAGCCGGCGGGCAAAACATACCGGTCGAGGAGGTGCGGGTTAGCCTCCAACACCGCTTCAAGATAGCGGTCGCAGCGGCCGTAGGCCTTCCAGACGATCGCATCGAGCATGTCGCCGTCCAGGGTTGTGTAGGTGCGCATCAGAACAGCCTGCCAACGGCACTGAGGAAGTCAGAGGCGCCCATCTGGCGTGGAACAGCCGCCAGGCGGATTGTCACCTCGATCTTTTGGGCTGAGCCGTCGGGTTTGAAGTATTCGCTGCGATCCCGCAGCTCACGAATGACAAAGCGGCCCTCCACCTTGCCACTCACGACGGCGAGGGTGAGGGGATTGCCGAGCATGGCCGCTCGCCTCATGCCCTCATACTGTTCCAGACCCTGTCCGCCGAGGAAATGCGGATAGAGGGTCGCCCTGATGGTCACCTCTTCCACATCGGTTCCCATGTGGTGGAGGCTTGGGCGACGCCCCTGCACCTTCACAGGCCCATGGCGAATGGGCAGGGTCCGCTCCATGCGATGCATGGGGATGTTGCGGACATCGAACCGAAAGTCCCCCAGGGCCATCATGGTCATGAGGCGTCTCCGATATCGTCCAGCGCCGAGTAGGTACGCGCGTCGAGGGCCAGCATGATTTCATCGGCGGCACCGCGGGGATCGGTGCTGTCGATGTAGAAGTTGTTGGTGACGTAGTTCGTCACCGACCCCTGCTGAGATTGTGCTTGAGGGGCCTGGACGCCGCGGTCGGCAAAGGCGAACGCGATGTCACTGGAGGGGCTGCCCACCACCGGGGGGATGAACGACAATGCGTTTGACATCGCTGAGGCGATGTTGGCCGCCGCCTCTCCTGCAGGTCCGACACGCATGCCACTGATGAGCTGGCTGACAATCTTCGCGCCCATTTCGGGGAGAAGACGCAGCGGACCCTCTTTGGCGGGCGACTGCGGGAACTTCCTCGCCAATGCCTCGGCGAGTGCATTCGCCGCGGCACTGACCTCACCCTGCTTGGAGCGAATGCCCGCAGCAAACTGTGAGCCAGCCGTTGCCCCTGACTGGAACAGGCGCGGGCCAAGTGTATCAAAAGCCTGCGCCACCCGTTCCGACGCCGTGCTTGCTTCTGTGGCTGCCCCCTGCACGCCCTGAGAGACGCCCTGACGCAGATTCTCACCGCCTTGGCGGCCTGCCTCCGTCAGGGTCTGCTCGACCTCCTCAGCAGCCTGCCTGGCCGCCGTGGTGTCGATGGGGTCAGCTGTTACACCAGGGCGCGCTGCCGGGATCGATGCTTCAGATTGAACCGATGGCTTCGATGCTGGGACAGGTGTTCGCGGAGGAAGTGGTGGCCCATGCTCCAATGGTGGAGGCACTGTCGACGTGGCCTCGGCGGGGATCATGTTCGGCAGAACCGCCGCACGAAGTTGTTCAACACTAAAACCAAGTGGAGTAATCTGCTGTTGTTTTATTTCCCTTGATGCGTGCGCCTTATCTGTGAGATTTTGAAAAAAGCTTCCGAGTTCTTCAAATTTTGGGTCGTGTTCCAAATAAGACTGTTTTGATGCAAATGCCTTAGCAAGATCAAATATCGAAGACAAAGCGGTAATGTTTAGTGCTAAATTTCCGCCAACCTTGGCGATCTTTGTGAGGCGATCCCAGACAGGGTTTGTTTTTCCTTTCGCCTTCTGACCAGTCTCACCATCCGGCGCATCCTGAGTGCTGCCGGCGGTTGCCGCAGCCGTCGCCGCACCGGCGGCCACCACGGCCCCAGCACCAAAAAGACCCCGAAACTTCTTGATCGCCGATGTGGCGCCTCTGACGGTTCTCCCGATGAGGCCGAACTTCGCCGCGACAAGCCCGACGCCACCAGCGATCATCGCCCAGTCGATGACGCTCAGCTCACCAAGCGCGTCCACGGCCTCGCCGATCGAGGACACGTCGCGCAACGCGCCGACCAGCGTCGCAATCGCACCGGCAACAAGGAAGATGCGGGCAAACCCGGAACGGGCGATCAGTCGAAGCGAACCCGCAAGCAGGGTGAAGCCGCCGGCCGCGGCGAGGAGGGCGACGCCGCCACCCAGAGGACCAAGGGCCTGAACGCCATCAAGGAAGGACCCCATGACGCCTGTGAGCTTGTCGAGGCCCGTGACAATACTGCCGTCGGCAAGGGCGCGCATCCCTTCACCAAGCTCGCGGAACGCCGCGCCGACCGCCTTGATGTTCTCGATGTTCTTGGCGTCTTCGCCCGTGCCGAAGATGATGCCATCCAGCGTCGCAAGGGCACTCTGAAGACCGTCGAACGCACCATCGCTGTTCTCCGTCATCCCCGCCAGCATCTCGCTCCAGGCCGTCGAGATGCCGTGGAAGACGCTGTCGGAGCTTTCTTGAAGCCGGGTCAGACGGTCAGAGAAGCCGTTGGCGAAGTCAGCGATGGAGGGGAGGACCGCGGCGCCCATCTGGGCGCCAATGTTGGCCCAGTTGTTCTGCAGCCGTTTGATCGCCGCATCGGTCGTCGCGGCCTGGATCTCATAGGCGCGAGAAACCGAACCCACGTAGGTGGAGGGATCGCGAAGCCCCTCAAGGCGCCGCTGGATCGTCTCGATGTTGGCTGACAGGGCCTCGGCGTCGTCCACATACTCCAGGCCCAGCCAGTCGACAAAAAGGCCTGTGCGCTGCTCTTTCGAGAGACCTTTGGCCATCTCGAAGATTTCGGTCAGCGCCTCGACCGGCGTCTCGTAGAACTTTTGCTGGATGCGCTGAGAATAGCCCTTGCCGGCAACAGCGTCGAAGGCCTTGCGCGCCTTCGGGTTCTTCATAATCCCGGACGCTTTGACCAGGATGCCATTCATCGCAGTGGCCGCGCGCGGTGCCGAAACACCGATTTCACGAACACTGGCGCCGAAGGCGATGAGCTCCTGCGCCGAGATGCCTTGAGCGTTGCCCGCCGCACCGACGAGATTCAGAAACTGGATAAGGTTCTGCTCAGAGGCGCCGGCGCTGTCGGCCGTGGCGTTGATCGCATCCGCGACAACGGAAAGGCCCTTCATGTCCAGATCAAAGGCGTTTTTGATCTCGGACAGGCTGCGGCCGGCGGCCTCGCCGGTCATATCAAAAGCAATGGCCGATTTGGCGCCAAGGAGGGCGAACCGCTCCATGTCCTCGTTGGCAATGCCATACTGGCCGGCCGCTGCAACAAGCCGCCCCAACTCATCCCGCGCAATAGGCATCGCGTTGGACAACGCGATGATCCGACGCGACATGTTCTCAAGGCCGGCGGCGCTGAGGCTCGATTTCTTCTCGATCTCAGCCATAACGACTTCGAACGAGCGCGCCTGGCCGACAGTTCCCCTCAGAGCTGCGCCGAAGCCCAACACCCCGCCAGTGATGGCAAGGCTCGGCATGAGCATTCCGCCGGCGAAGGGAGATGCGACAGGCGTCTTGGGCGCCTTGGGCGTGCGACCGGCGGCAACCGGAGTCGCAGTGGAGCGCGGCTGCTGGGCCCCACGGGCGCCAAGCGGCCCCTGGAACCCACGCAGCTGCTGCTGAGCCCTGCGCATGGGACCGGAGTACCGGTCGATCACGCGTAGGAGAACGGAAACGTCGACGTCAGCCACGCCGTCCTCCTGCGAGCCCTAGGTGTTTTATGATTGAGGCTGCCTGGTCGTACCAGGCGTCCAGATCATCGATGCTCCAGCGGTCGATGATCTCGGTGACGGGCGTGTTTAAGACGTGGGCGCAGATGGCGACTCTGGACCGCCAGCCGAGATGGCGCTCAGAGCCTCCACAAAACCCGTGGCGTCACGCACCGGGAAGAAATCGATCGCATCGATCTCACCGGCTGCCTCTTCGGGGATATCACAGAGATGCGCGATCGCCTTGGTGACGGCAATGATTTCGAACGACGCGTTGTCGTCCACCTCAGCCGCAAGCCTGCTGAGATTCTCTATCCATTCGAAATCCTTCAGTTTGGCGCGGCGCACGGTCAGCTCTGAATACGTCACCCCATCGTGCTCGAAGGGATACTTCAGCGGAACAGTCATTTTCATGAATTATTACCCTCAGGCGATACCAAGCGCCCTGTTGATGTCGGCAAGTTGATCGACGCCATCCACGATTTTCTTGTTGCCGAAGATATCGAGTTCGTGAATGAGTTTGTCGCCGATCTTTAGTTTGTAGAAGACGATGGTTCTCACGTTGTATGTGAGGCCGGACCGGGACCCACGTTCCCAAGTGTCGGCTTCGGCTTCAGAAAGACGCCCTTCAAGAACCAGCTCGATGGGTTGGGCCTGCCCATCAGTTTCCGACTTGGCCGCGCCGCGGAACGTGATGGTATCACGCACGCCTTCAGCAAGGCCTGCGCGACGGATCACATCGGGGTTCCACGAGGCGATCTTGAAGGACGCGTCCGAGAGGGTGGTGCCCAACGGGATCGCGACCGAAGCCGGGGCACCGCCTGCGTGGAAATCGTCGGTCAGGTCACCGATCATGGGGGGTGTGATCGTTTCGATCTCCAGTGCCATCGTCTTCGCCGACACCACGGATGCAATGGAGCCCGTGAAGGCTCGAATGATGTTACGCATTACTTGACCTCACGAGGCTTTAAAGACCGCGGCGCTCAAGCTCACGCGCTGCATCGGCAGCGAGTTGCTCGTAGTAGCCAGTGTTACGGTGGTATTCGAAGATGATGTGCTCGGCGGGGCCGACCGGCTCCGCATCGTAGCTGATGTAAAGCTTGCCTTCGACGAAGGTTTCCTTGGTGTTCAGCGCGGGATCAAGCCAGACCCGAGAGCCGAGCGTCGCCCCTCGCGCCACGAGCTTTCGCAGACCCGCCGAAGCCGTTTCACCGATGTTGGCGATCAGCTCGACCGAGAAGGGTTCATCGACGAACGGTTGGCACGCCAGCTCGATGCTCTCGATGATGACGTCGGAAGTGCGGCGCACGTTCCAGAACGCGCGAATGCTGTCGCCCGACGTGGTCCGGTTGCCCCAGAGCTTAAAACCACCCGCATTGGTGTTGCGGATGATGGTCGTGACATCGTTGTCGTTGAGGTACTCGGCGTCGGTAGACGGGTCGCTCAGGGCCCATGTGATCGGACGTGACAGGCCAAGAATGCCGGCCATGTCCTTGTTGGACGGCGAGTGCCAGAAGCCACGCTCGACATCGACCTTGACCTGAAGGCCGCAGACGCGGGCAGACGGCGGCCGCGTGATAATGGCGCCGCCTTTGGCCACCTTGACCCAGGGGTCCACAATCTTCACGCGGTCGGTGCCATAATCCTGGCGGGCCAGCACCGCCGCCTCGTTGGTGGTGTTCGGGCCGTCGACCACCACCATGGCGCGCATGCGGGCGGCGATTGACTCCAGCTCTTTGCCGATGGGGTTGGCGACCGTTGCAAGGACTGCCGTGCCCGCGGCACCACTGCCACCATCCACCGGGGTGAAGACAATGGTCGGCGCCAGATCGAAGCCTACACCGGGGTTGTCGATGATCACCTCGATGACGGCCCCGCCTGAGACAACGGCGCGGGCGACAAAGCCTGTACCTGTGCCGGTGGCCGAGACGAGAGGTGGCGCGATATAGCCTGTGCCACCCGCATCGATGGTGACGCTTCCGACGCCATCAGTCGGTCGCTGGGAGGTGTAGCCGGGGGCGCAGAGGAGGCCAGGGCGGATACCCAGTTCGGCTTCGGCTTTTCGCAGCGCATGAACACCTGTCATCTGCAGGCGGTCGCCCAGCATATTGGCCATGGTGGCGAAGACATCGACACCCGCGTCGCCGGCCAGCTGCTCTTCAGCGATGCGGACCGCGACAATGGTCGCGTTCGCCTGGTCCCAGATGTCATCAAGGGCATCGGGAATGGTGCCGTTGAGGCCAAGGCCGGCGGGAAGGCTGCGCTCGCCGGTGATGAGGATCGGCTTGTCCAGCGGCCAGTTCTCAGCGTCGGCATCTGGCGCGGTGCCAACGAGCCCGATCTGGCTGATGTCAATAAGCTCAACCGCGCGAGGGACTTCGGTGTACTCGCGCGTTGTGATGCCGTGAAAGCGGCTATCGACCATCACAGTTCTCCAAGATTTGGGAAGCGCGGCGTGGCCGCGAAGCCGAAGTCAGCGCGCGCCGGAGAGGCGGGGCAGGATTTCGGCGAGATCACCCGGCGACAGGTGCGCAAGGAACGGAGCACCGACGGCGTGAGCCACGAGTTCAGTGCAGAGCCACTTGCGCGGATTCTGTCGGCGGATCGGAATGACGAAGGTGAACAGGATGGCGAAGAAGTCGTACTTGGCGCCGATCTTTGATCGCGCGAATGCCTCAGCTTCCTGGGCATCTCCAGGAGCGTCGACGAGCTCCCAGTGCCTCGGCTTGGGTTGGATGGTGACCGCCCTTACACCGCCGTCTCGGGGTGACGAGCCGATCATCGTCCATGAGCCGTCGGGATGGATCTGGATGACCACCTCGACATGCGAAAACCTGGAACGGGTGATGGCGCGCACGACACGGTCGAGCACCGTCCCCCGCCCGCGATAGAACGCGAGGGTGACAGCCATGACGGCCTCTTTTCAAATTGTGGGGTGGGGTCAGTCCGCCGGGGTTGCCGGCCAGCCTGCCTCGATGTTGATGGCGTTCACGGCCGCCACGTCGATGGCCGCGTTGATCTGATCCTTCAGTGCCCAGCCGTGCCGGATGACGTCGGCAAGGTGCGCCTGCATGGCCACCATGGCGTCATGCGCTGTCTGGGCGGTCACCGGAATGTTGACATTCCCCTCGGTGCGGATCGTGCCCACGGGCGCCGTCGGCTGCCCGCCGATCATCATGGCGTGGCAGAGGGTGGCCAGAGCGTTCCAGTTGGCCCGGTCCGAAGTTCTTGTCTGGAGCACATGGACGCCGTCAGGGCCGAAGTCGTGCTCATAGCCTTCCGCCGACTTACGGTCGGACAGCTCCTGCACGGCCTCCTTCCGCGACGCCTTGGCCTCAGCCAGTGCGACTGCCGCCTCGTCGGCGATCTCTTGCGCGGTCTTGTCCACCACGTCATAGCCGGTGCCGTTCCACACCGGGGCGTGCTGGGTGACCGGGTCGTAGGCCGGCACGTCGGGTGCCTCGACGTAGCCCGCATCGGCGATCTCTGCGGGCGTGAAGGTGTCAGGGCTTGTTCGGGTCCGGCCGTCTGACAACACGATGCGAAAGGGTAGGGGGGCCGGCTCTGCGCCGTCCTTGCTGAAAAGCGTCATCAGGCCAACACCGTTGGTTCATCTGCGGTTCGTTCGGACGGGAACTGGCGAAGTTGGCCGGGCCAGATGACACGAGCACCACCATTGCCGCCGACAGTTTGGCCGGTGTTCGATCCAGATGAATAGATGCCACCACCACCGACTTCGATTATCAGCGTCTCACCAGGTGTCACTGCGATATCGTTGGACCAAGACAACTCGCCACCTGCGCCGCTGCGGGGTGACGAAACGTCGGCAGAACCTGCGCCGCCACCCAACAGACCACCGGCGCCGCCGTATAGGTTTATGTCGCCATCAGCGCCATCCGACCCGCCTTTGCCAGCCTTGCTGCCGGATGTGCCACCGTTCCCTGATGGCCCCTCGCCGTAGAGGTCGACACCGCCGCCAGGGCCGAGCGCCTGATTGAAGTCATAGAAACCCGACCCCGCGCCGCCACCTGTGCCCGCTTCGCCATCAGCATCGGTGAATGAGGCCGTTGTCCCGTCACCGCCGTCACCAGTATAGCCAGCCGCACCGCCGCCAGACCGATCCGGGCCAGCGTTGCCGCCGCGGCCACCGCCCTGCTTGATGCCGCCGTTGCCACCCAGACCGCCGTGGCCGCCCTCGCCGCCATTTGCGGAGGCCAACACCGCCATATCGCTTTGGCGCGTGATCTTGGTGATGCCACCATCAATGTCATCCAACCCGCCGCTGCTGTAGTTGCGCGGTGTCGCTGCGCCGCCTGCCCCAACGCCGACCCACGAAATGGATGTGACCCCCGCGGGGACGACAAACAGAAAAGTGCCTGGCGTGCGCCATTCCTGCTGGCCAACAGCTTTGGAGATCCCACCAGGAACGTCAGAGAACCGCGACAGGGACCGCAGGCCGCTCGATGTGGTCGACAGCAGCGCCGAACGAAGGCGCTTGAAGCGGGACATTAGACGGCGTCTTTGATGATGTAGCTGAGCGTGAGCTCTGCCGAAAGGTTGGCCGACGCCGACGCGCGAACGGTGTCGCCGGCAGCCAAATTCATGCCACCGGCCACAACGTTGATCGCGTCTCCGACGGCAAGGGTCCCATTCTTCACGAAGTGCGTGGCAACGTTGCCGTTGCTGGCATCGGTCCACTGAACTGTGATGTCCACCTCGTTGGATGCGTGGACATTGGCGACCTGGCAGATCGTAAGATGCACAGCCTTGTTTGCTGGGCAGGTGAACACGGTCTGAAGGCTTGTCGTCAGAGCGAGAGGTTCTGAATCACCGGTCACAGCGTCACCGCCAGAAAGTAGGTTTCTTCAAAGGTCGGTCGATCCGCGACGGCTGCCGCAGCCGCGCTACCGGCCGTGGCCGCTGAGGCCGCAGCAGCGTCGGCGTGGCCGGATGCCGTGTTGGCGTGGGTCTGCGCGGTGTCGGCAAAGCTGGACGCCTGGCCCCTGAAGGTGCTGGCACCGCCGGCATGGCCCTGGGCTGCCGTGGCAGAGGCCGCCGCAGCGCCCTCACTGGTCGCCGCCGCAGATGCGCTGTCACCGGCCGCACTCGCGCTCGCTACCGCCAGAGCTTCCGCCGCCACGACCAGGGCGTAGATCTCGAACACCGCCTTGGCGATGCCGGGCTCGGAGGTGATCACCCAGTCATCAAGAGCGCCGTTGGGGCCGCTAATGTACCAGGGGTTTACCACCAGCTCGCCGGTCTCGGCGTTGTACTCACCCACACGCTCAGCGAGGACAACCAAGCCCTGCACCGACGCGCTGGTGATGGAGACGTTGGGCGAGGGTGCGAACAGGTCCCGCTTCGTGCCCTCGTCAACGACCAGCGTCACCTCTTGCCCGACGACAAACGTGGTGGACGTGGAGGAATCGGCCACCAGGAAGCCCAGGCCCGACAATTCCTGCACCTGCTCAACAGCTGGCGTGAGGAACGTGTCGATCCTCTGAACGCCGATGTTGACCAGCGCGGCCACCTGCTCTTCCCAGTCCGGCTCGAACTTCTCCAAGCGCTCCAAGCGCGCCCGGATGTCGGCCAGGAGCAGGTTGAAGTAGGTGTCGTTAATCGGGTCCGTTGCCTGGCGGCGGTAAAGATTATCCGACACTGGCGATGTGCTCGCGCAGCTGCTCCGCCACCTTACCCTTCATCTCGTAGGTCTTCGGGCGGCCGTGGCGGTCACAGGGCTTCCAAGTCACGCCGAGCATTTCGGCGGCGCGTTTCATCCGGACCTGGTAGAAGGTCTCGGGCTCAAACTTCTTGGGTATCGTCATCAGGCGCTCCCAAACGCGAAGACTTTTTCGACCACGTAGATATCCACCGCATCGGTGGTGGCGCCTTCCACCTTGAGGTAGCAGGTGTTGAGGCTCACGCCGGTGAAGGTGAACGTGACGACGCGGCGGAGAGGATCATCAGGATCGATGTCGGACGACACACCATCGTGGGCTTCAGTGCCCACGCCGCCGTCCACCTCGATGAGCGAGGCGGTGACGGTGTGGTGGGCGGCGTCGTAGTTGGCCACGGACACCTCGACCACCACCGTGGTCACCGTCTGGCCAAAGTCCACCTGGCCGCCGTCGTCCTGCCGGCCGATCCAGGTGTAGCTGGTATCGGGTCGCCACACCTCATAGTCGGAATCTGTGAAGTCGATGGCCGGCATCAGGTCGGTGGTGCCAGAATAGACCGCTCGCATGTTGAGGAGGGTCGGCAGGCTTTCCAGTGGGTCCACGCTCGCCGTGTTGTCGATGGGGAACCACGCGCCAGAGCCATTCTTCTGATACTCCAGCGAGAGCTGGGTGCCTTCGGGCTCCAAGCCAGCGTTGTTCACGTCCACGCCGAGAATGCCACCCGTCAGGGACAAGGGCGCCAGCTGGACCACCGTGCGGGCCGCGTCGAACTTCGCAAAGTACATGCGGATCGATAGGTCGAGGCCAAGGTTGAGGTCGTTCCACACCCCGTCGGTGGCCGTCTGAAGCGAGCCTTGCAGGTAGCGGTTGCCGGACACGGTCGCGAGGGCGTGTGCGCCGTCTGTGCTCATGACAGCGGCGTAGCGAACACCGGCTTCCAGCAGGGTGGGTGTCAAAGCCACCGGTGTCGCCTGGGGCCACAGGTTGATGTCAGCGCTCGCCAGCGTCGTGGTGGCGATCACCGCATCGATGTTCGGCTCACCATTGATGGTCTCGCAGATCTGGATGGTGACGTCCCCGGCCCCCTTCTTGTCGAAGAAAAGGTCGATCTTCGTCAGGTAGGCGGTGGACGAGGACAGGAAGGTCTGGGCGATGTATCGGCCAGCCACGCTGGTCGTCACATAGTGCCAGGGGTGGTAGAAGAGCCGCGCCCAATCCTTCCACCAGCGACGGCGGCGGGCATTGTAAGGGATGAGGCGGCGCTCGAAACCACGGACATCATCGATCTCATAGGCCGCGATGTAGACGGCGTCTTCGCCCGGCTTGGCCCACAGCATGTGGTAATCACGGCGCGATTGCCGTGCATAAAGCAGACGCCGGTTGATCCAGCGATAGCACCGACCAAAGCGCCAGCGAATGCGCCCGCGACGAAGGCGCCTGAAGCTGATGGAATGGCTCTGCTTGTCAGAGAAAGACACAGAGCCGCTGCGACCCACCACATCGATGCGCAGAGCGTCGTTCCAGGCTGGCAGGGTCACCCCGTCGACCGTCTTCATGAGCGGGTCGTTGGCAGCGAACAGGGAGAGTGCCCCCGTGGCATTGGCCACATGGGGGAATGTCAGCCCGTCATCGAGGCGGGCGTTGTAGTCGACGTGATCCGTCTTGGATCCCGTGTCGTCTACGAAGTTCTCGACCCGGTAGGAGACCGCATTCTGCGGGACATCCACCACATCCTTCACCTCCGCCATGTCCCCGAAGAGCTGGCGGAAGGTGACGGCCGAGGGCAGGGCATCAATTTGGCCGACAGCACTGGCCAGATCGGTCTCGATGGTCTCCACGCGGCCTGCAAAGGCATCCTGGCGGCTTTTGAGGGCTGCCAGCTGCGCGGCATTGGATTCGTTGCTGGGCAGCCGCGCTGCGGTGTTGAGGGTGATGAAGGTCTCGTCTTCCACACCCGCCGTGGACAGCGTCACCCACCCGACCACAAGCTGGCCGCCAGGAGCCGCAGGTGCTGTCGGCGCCGGGGAGGGGTCGGAGAAGTAGGCGTTTGCGCCGGCAAACCGCTCGTGGGTGGTCGATGTGCTACGGCTTTCTGTGTTGATCAGATCGACGGTGGGATCTTTCAAGAACTCCCGCGGACCGGTTCCTGCCGGGTCCTGGCTGGCGCTCACGATAATCGAAACGATCCGACGATCACCGGCCGCTTGAGGCAGGTCCGTGGTGAAGTCGAAAGTTTGCTCAAGGCGAAACGGATGGGCTTTACCGCCGGACCAGAACGAACCAGTGCCAAGGGTCACCTGGACGGAGTTCACACGGTTGATGGTGAAGTCTGCCCAGTAGAGCCCCCGGCCGATGGCCTGCTCACTCACGCGATCCAGGCTTTGGCGGCCGTACACACCGATGTTGTTGAGGAACTGCGTCGAGATCTTCTGCGCCGAGGAAATCGTGGCGATGCGGTCCATTTAGAGTCTCCTGCGTTCGCGACGCGAACCGAACAACACCGATCCGTCGAGGGGGATCGGGCTTCGCAAATCAAGTGGAAGTGTGGACGTGAACGTCGCCGAGATGTCATCGGTCAGGGCTTTTGAGGCCCGCACCGCGTCCCAGGCGAGGTTGTAGTTCTTCAGATCGTCGTCGAGAGCAAACACATGATCGACGATGGCATGATCGGCAAAGCCAGCGCCTTTGTGCGCTTTGCTGTATTGCCGGATGTAAAGATAGGCCGTGTGGGGCTCGGGCTGGGTGTAGGTGAAGTCCGCATAGGCCCCCACGGGCCGGGCATCGATGGGCGGCGTGTCACGGCTGATCAAGTACCAGCGGTCGTAGTATGCCAGCTCTGCCTCATCATCGATGGCGAAGGCGTGGTCTGCATAGGCGTGGTCGGCCGCATAGAAGTGCAGCTTCTCGATGGTGACGGTGATCCGGTCCGGCCAAATTTCCGTGGTCTCCAGGGACGGTGTCAGCGTCTCCACGATCAACTCGACGGTGGAGGTCTCGCCCGACTCCCTGACCGTGGTCGTCAGGACCTCGGGCTCCAGCTGATCCACGAGAAACGCATAATCGGCGAACCGCACATCGGTGAATGGTGTGTGCGGCCCGGCCCGGGCGGGGATCACTGAGCGCTCGGTGCGATCCTCCTCCACCGTGCGGCGGGTCTCATCGTAGGTGAGCCGCTGCATGGGTTCTTCGACGCCCGTCTTGGGGTCGTAGATGAAGCTGCGCCGGCCATGCACGGTCTCGGGCGTGTCAGGCCAGGTATAAGCGTGGTCGGCATAGGCATGATCGGCGAAGTGCTCGACCGGCAGCGCATCACGTTCGATCTTGCGGGTGTAGACGCGCAGCTGCCGCAGGGACGCTTTCCAAGCCTCTGTCACCGCCTCCGCGCGGTCCGGCAGCGCCCACGGACGATCCATGGGTGTGAGCGTGTCGACCAACTCTGCGCCAACAAGCTCAAGGTAGCCAGCAATCGCCGCCTTCACTCCCTTGATGCGATGAAGGGACAACATCTCGGAGATGACATGACGCTTGTGATCGTCATCCCAATTGTCGTCCCAGAGATCGGTGGAAACGGCCCAAGCAAGCCATGGAAGAAATTCTTCCGGGATTTCTTCCGGCAGATAAAGCTTGCGCAGTGGCGCGACGATCTCCTCGATCGTCTTGCCAATGACGTCTTCAATGGCTTTTTCCAGCGCCGTTTTGTGGGAGGTCAGAAGACTTGTGATCATTCGTCCCTCGTCCCGTCGACGGTGATGGCCACGGCGCCAGCGCGAACGGCTTCGGTTTCGCCCACAATGACGTCCTCCAACGGTGAAGCGAGGAGCACGCGCTCCACACTTTCCACATGAAGGGCCGCCAGAATGGCCGAGCGGCTGAGGTTGCGGCCCACCTTCTTGCGGGTGTTCAGAAGCGCCGTGACAGCGGCGGTGGCCTGCTGCAGCACGAGGGAAGCGTCAGGCCCCGGCAGGAGCACCAGCGTTGCCTCCACGTCCACGGGCACAAGGTCGACCGCCTCCACGGACACCACGTCGGTCAAAGGACGAATGTCGTCTCGCAGAAGACGCTCGCGGACCGCCGCCAGTTCTTCGGAGGTCGGCACACCGTCGACGGCTCCCAAGAGGACAACACGGACATATCCGGGCTCGGTGGCCACAGCGTTGGCGTCAAGGAGCGTCGGGGCAGCGTCGAGCGCGTGGTAGATGTAGGCGCCACGAGGGCCCGCGGTGGCAAAGGCCTCGATGTGCAGGTGAATGCGCTGGCGGAAGTCGGCGTCGCCCTCACCCTCTTTCCGCGCAATCTTGTAGAGGGCCGCCAGATTGTTGAGGTCGTTACCTTTGGCCAGCGGCATCATCACCGCTCGGGCCGCGTCGTTTACTCTTTCCCTGAGAAACACCTCACGATGAGCCACAGTGTTGATCAGCTGGATCACCGGGTCGCTTTGCAAGACCGCAGTGTGCTGCGGATAGCGGCTCACGAAATCGTCGATGATCTCCTGCCGGATGGCCGTCGCGCTGATTGTTTCGATAATGTCCGGCGGTTCGATCGCCGTCAGGTCAATCGACGTGAAGCGGGTCATCACGGGTCCTTAGAAAAAGATGTGGATCACGCGCAGCTCGGTGGGCTCTTCGAGCCAAAGCACTGAGATCCTCAGCACAAGCTTTCCTGCGGAGACGTCGACGGGATAGACGCCATCCACTTCGACACGTGGCTCCCAAAGCAGGAGCGCATCGTGAAGCCAGATGATGGCGTCCAGAATGGTCTCATCGTTCAGCGGCTCATCGACCAATCGGCTCGCGTTCGACCCGTACTCGCGGATCGAAACGGTGGTGCCGATGGCGGTTTCAGTGTCCCCTGGGGAGACGCTGGTGCCGATGACGGTGCGGACGATGTCGACGATGGATTGCTCGACGTGAGCCCAGCCATCAAGCGGCTGCAAGGTGTTCGCGTCGACGCCCTGCACGGGCCCTACTCAGCCGGCTCGCCCTTGGCCGGCTTCACGGGCTTGGCCGTAGCCTGCTTGGGCTTTGGCAGCTTTGCCGTCAGCGCGATCTGACCGTTAAGGACAAGGTACTTCGCCTCCTCCTTGGTCTTGTAGATCAACTGACCTACAGCGTAGTAATCGCCTTCGATGAAGCCGGCGACAAGCACCGTGTGCTCAAGTTTTTCGTTGGCCATATCTCACCCGATGATGTCAATGATTGAATCAGTGCCGGCACGAACGTGGCCGCAGGTATCGGCATCACCAGTGCGATTGACTGGGATGCCGTTGATCCTCACCCAGTCGGCGCCGTTGGCGGTCACCCAGTTGCCCTGGCAATGGACAGGATCGAGGGGGCAGGGCGGATGCGACGTGCCGATGGAACCGTCCACCGACACCAAAAGACCTTGGTCAAAGACAAAGTCCTGAGGGACATCCGTGATGGCGCCGCCGCCGCTGTTCACGTCGGTCTGCCGGTGTGCGAGTGCCATGCTCAACCCTTGATGAAGTCAACCTGCTGCGCGGTGACCTGGAACACGCCGGTGTGGAACAAGATCGAATCGTCGCGGATCGTCATGCTGCTGTCGCCGCGCACATAGACGGACTCGTCGCCTGACTGGCTGGGCTGCTTGAAGTGGTTCGAGAAGCCGCCTGCCAGGATCATCCCCTGGCCCGGCTCGCCGGTTGGGTTGATCTGAATCACACGCTGATTATTGACGGGCGGGTCCCACTTGAGGATGCCGCCAGCGACTTCAAGCCAAGGCTGCCAGTCCGATACCAGGCCAGCCGCCTCAACCTTCACGAGGCCCTTGGGGTGGTCAGTGTCGATCACCCTGGCCTCGCGGAACATATTGTTAACCCGGCGATCCAGCTGCTCGATCGTTGCCTCAAGCTTGGCGATCTTGGCCGCCAGCCTGTCGGCCTCATACCCTTGCTGGCTCATACTTTCTCAATGGTGATCTCTGTGAACGATCCACCATTCGTCGAGTCCTCAGTCCACGCCTCACTTCCGAGGAGGACGTTGGTCTCAACGGTGATGCCCCAGATGTGGTGGCCGAGGTTTTTGATGGACTCGTCGGAGGTGAAGTTCTCAATCCGCTCGATTGTCGCAAGGCCCACCATGGGGCCGGCCGGATAGTTGGGGCCGAAGCGCTCGTTACAGAGCGACACCGATACCGCGGCCGTCAGATCCAACGCACTCCGCAACGGCTGGTTGGCGTGGGCCACACAAAACACGGCCCATCGAAAGGGGATCTCCACTTTGCCGTTTGGGCCGATCTGCGCCAGTTTGGCGCCAATCGGCGTCACCAGCACAGCGGGCACTCGCACACTGTTGGCCTTCAGGCTGTCGACGGTGACTTCCGCCTCCAGCGCCTTGACCACATCCACATCGGGTAGATCAGCCTTCAGCTTGGTGACGATCGCGTCGTAGACCACATCGATGCTCACCGGAGCGCCCTCGCAACATAGGATTTGACCCGATCCTCAAGGTCCCGCTTGTTGGCGTCTGAGAGGCCTACAATGGGCCTCGCGACCATGTGGCGGGTGCCCTCCTGGTGATAGCGCGCATAGTGCACGTTGGTGCCCACCTTGGCCTCAAGACCCGACACCGAGCTTTGGATGGATTGGGCGAGCCGCCCGCTATCGACCATCAGTGAAAAGCCGGCCTTCTTGCTCTTCGCGGTGGATGGCTTCCATGCCGCCCAAGGCCCATCGGGACCCTCTTTGGTGTTGAAGCGATCCCTGGTCTGGTTTTCGACCTGGAGGCCGATCATCTTCGCAAGGCGCGGCGGCAAGATCGCTGCCTTGGCGAAGAAGGCCTCGACTTCCGCCTCGTTCAGGATCTCCAGGTAGGCAGGCATCAGAACCGCCTTAAAACCCGAAAGCCGAAGGTGCCGCGGTCCTGCCCGCCAGTGACATCGTCACCCGTGTCGGTGTCGATCTCAACGATGTTCACGTTGCCCTTCGCCAGATCAAGGAGCCACTTGATGGCGTCCTCGTACCGCCGGCGCATGTCCTCAGTGACTAGGCCGGCATCGTTGGCGAGATAGTAGATCCCGATGTTGCAGCAGTGCTGCGTGAGTACCTTGGGATTGACCGGCAGCGGCAGCGTGTAGCGACTGGACACGTAGCTGTCGATCATTGCCGAAGCACGGTCCAACACGTCGGAAACCAGCGCACTGTCGACGACGTTGTCCCTGTCCTTGTCGGTCAGGCGCAAGAGAAGTGGCTCACCCCACAGATTGGTGAGATCCACCTCAGTGGCGTAGGCCATACCTATGCGCCCTCTTCAGACGCCTCTTTGGCGGCGGCCGCTTCCTCAAGCCGCTTTTCGGCAACCTCAAGCGCTTCGGCGCCGCTGTATTCCCCGGCCATAAGTTCCTTGATGAACTCTTCGGCAACCGCCTCCCGCAGATGCTTGTGGTTCATCACCTCTTCTGTGGCGACGTGCACAACGTCATACCAGCCAGTCGAAACCTTCACGACCTCGTAGTCCGGCTCTACCACCGCGCCTTCTTGCGAAGTTTCTGCGTTCTGCTCGGCCCCGCCGTCGGCAGGCGCGTTTGCCTCTGACCCTTGAGTGGTGACCGTTTGGTCACCCTGAGGTGGCGGGCCGTCGCCTTGTCCCTCGGGAGTGCGAGTGTCATCGTCGGCATCGGGAACGCTGTCGTCAGCAAATCCAGGATCGCCGCGAAGTACATCGTAAGCATTCCTGCGGATTTCACGGATTTCCGCTCGCTCAAGGGCGGCCTCCTCACGTGCAGCACGCGTACCTTTGATCTTTGGCATCTTCGACCTCTGGATGGTTTGGTTGCGGGGGGCGGAATCGAACCGACGACTTTCGGTTTATGAAATGAGGTGATCAGAAGCCCAACGAGTGTTGCTCTTCGAGCCGCCACGAGTTGGCTCAGTCCGCAAGGAGCATGTGCTACGACCCGCTAGATCCACTGGAACCTCGTAGACACTATCACCGTGTGGGTCGTATACCCAAAATACTTCACATTGACCTCTGTAGTCACGCCTCTCGCCAGTGAAACCGTTCACGCTACTGCAGCTGAACGTCAGGCATCCTTTCTCACGCCTGGCCGTTTTGCATTGTCCCCGAATGATTTTGCCGTCACCAACATCAATCGCCATGTCATAGCGCTGGTTGTCGCCAAACGGCATCAGGACGACACGGCCGAGGCGCAGCAGCGTTGCGAGAACCATTGCCTCTGAGCGCTCACCAATGGTCTTCGTGTTTTCCATCTGAACCTCCGCACGCTACCACTGCGCTACCCTGCAAGAATGAGTGCCGCCCTTCTGTTCCAACGTGGACGGCGACGCGTGGGCTCACGCTGCGATAGCGTGGCCCGAAGGAACGTTGTCGTTTGCGACAGTTCCAAGATGGCCCGATAAGGGTGGTGCCATGCCCAAGCGCGTCCGTGCTTTCCCGATCACGTCGATCCTGTTTCACCCCCGCATGGTGGAGGTGCCGGGTACTGCCCCCGGGTCCGTGCATCGATCACGGCAACGGCCGGTCTACGCTTATCCTGTAATGGCCCCGCAACAGCGATTGCCCCGTGCAGTGCGCCACACAATGATGTCAGGCAACGCCCGTATTGCCATGACCTTGAAGCTGCGCAATTCTTCAATGTGCCTTTCCGAAATCCAACGATTTGGAAAGACACAAGCACCGTTTGGCCGGACAGTAGCGGTGCGGTGGGAGCGGCGAGGTGAATTGTCCGACACCCGCCTCGCCGCTCCCATTCCCAATCTATGCCAATGCCGCTGTTCCCGCCGTCAGTCGTCGGGCGGTGAGGCTTCGGGAGGGCTTGGCCTACGGTGCAGGCCTACCTCCGCTCGCGGCGCTCCTCGCTGGAATGGGTTATGATAGGAGAAGCCCCTCTTGCTCACCCCCACCAAAATACTTGGCAAGGACCTGCATACCCTTCGGCGTGATGACGACTTGAGCCGCGACCGCATCCTCACCGTGGCTGTTAATGTAGGTGTGATGGCGATGAGTGACGTGGCCCTGGGCTTCCCTGGATGCATAGCCCAATAGCCGTCCGGTAGCACCCGTGCTTCTGTTGCGGAAAGCCCAACCGTTTTCCACCAACCATGCCACAAACCTACGCTCTGGCACTTTCAGCACCTTGGCGGCCTGACGAACGGTGTAGCTGCCCTCGCATTCAGCGATGTGGGCATAAGCCTTTGCCTGTGGCGCCATTTCGCCGATTTCTTCACGCTGCGCGGTGACAGTCGCCTGGAGCTCTATTGCCCGCTCAACCTGCTCCAGTAGAAGCAGTCGAGCCTGCTCCGGGTCGTGAAGGGCTTCGGACAAAAGTGCGGCCGGGCTCGCCACAACCTTCTCCAGCTCTTCCCATCGATCAATGATCGCCTTCCGCGCCTTCACGTTGTAGCCTGTGACGACCGTGATGGAATGAGAGCGATCGAGATCGAAGCGTTCGATGTAACCGCGCTTGTCCCTGCGCCAACTGTAACCACGAAACGGATGAACCCGATTGGGTTCATGCCCGGAAATGGCTGAGAAAATCGCGTCTGCGTTCTCCCGGATGTACTCGGAAGACCGATTTCGATAACGTTCCGGCACGACCTTTTCGACGTGGTCGCAACCGTACAGTTCGATAAGCATCAGCCTGATATCGCGAACAACATGAGCGTGCCGCTTACCAGTCAGTACGGCAATCTCCAAACTAGACATAGTCAAAGGCTTTGCGCCGCCAGGGGCGGGCATGATACTCTTCATGTCAGTCATATCGGTTCCCATCCAACCGGTTTGGCAAATACCGCTGGGCGCCATCCCGGCGGTGTTCTCGGAAGCGGCGAGGGTGGTGAGGCAACACGGCCTCGCCGCTTCCCCAAAGCCCTGCTAAAGGACCTGGATCAGTGTTCTGGCTTCAATTCTCTGGAGCTGGCTATCCGCGGCCACCGGCGAGATGAAGGACGCCCTGGCCGCGCCTCTCAGCAACGAACCGTTCAATGAACGCTTTACCGCCCTCGCGCAGCCACTCTTTGCACAGCTTGGGGTCGTAGACCGTTGCGGTGGCAAACCCGAGCCGACCCTCGCGCATGGGCACGCCCCTGCGCTTGTGGATGCGCTCAAGCCGTGATGTGACGGCGCGGGCAAGACCCCGCAACCCACGACGGTTGGTGATGCCGGCCAGCTCGATCACTTCACCGGCTGTGAAGCCATCACCGATGGCAAAGCGGGATTCCGCCACCTGGAGCTTTGCGAACTCGTGCGCGAAGGTCTTTGCAATCTCGGGCAACAGGGCTGCGATCTTGGCGTCCACGACCCGCTCAACAATCTCGACGATCTTGTCGATGTCAATCTTCGCACTGCCGTACTGGCCGGTCTTTCGGATGGAGGGTAGGACCACCGACGTTACCCACTTCTTGAACCGCTTGGCCTCCGGCTTGCGGCTCGTAAGGATGAGGGAGTACAGGCCGGACTCGTTGATGATCGTCAGAGGTTGGGGCCCACCAGGGGTGTCCATAATCTGGACACCCTTTTCATCTTCATCCAAACGCGCTGTTGCGTTCCGCGTGTTTGTGATTTCCAGGGTTCGACAAACATCAGCCAGAACAAACCAGGGTTCACCCCATTGGTCGGTTACCCTAACCTCTCGGCCCTCAAACTCGAAGGGCACGGGATGAACGTTCGCCTGTTGACGACCATCACCACCAGTGTTGCATGAGGCGAATGTTTCGTGGATATCTTCGTGTGTCATCTCGGCCCTCCTACGGCCGTTGGTGATGGTGATGCCGGAATGCGCACCGGCATCTCTTCGGAAGCGGCGAGGACGAACTGCCAGCACGCACCTCGCCGCTTCCCCCCGAGCCTCAGCAAAGGCTTCTCGGGATCGGTGCGTCTGAAAATGAATTGGGCGGCTAAGGACGATTGAGCCCCTCCTATTTCGGGCTTCCCCACACACCAAGCAGGACCCACACATCGTCCCCGTGTGACCTGCCCGCCGCCCAAGGGCACAGGTGAAAGAGTGCTTGGTGTGCTACTGGCTTCCGCTTAGCCGATCTTGTGGCGCAGCGTGACGAAGGGCATCCGCCTGGGATCCCAGACACGCGACCAGTTGGCGGCGGCAGCCAATTCGGTGTTCGACGGCATGACATTGGCGGGGACGCCAGCACCAGGTGTCCACTGCATGCCACGAAGATGCATGCAGAACTTGCGGCGCGTGACGAGGTAGTCCGTGCCGCCGTTCTTCAGGGCGTCGCGGCCGAACTCCACACCATCGGGAAGGCTGTCTTCCACGTAGGAGATGGCACCAGGCGCCGTTAGGTAGGTGTCAAAGACACGATCAGCACCAGTGCCGGAGAACGGCATGGCATCGTCCACGATGAGCCGGCGGCTCTGGAAGACGGTCATGACCAATCGGCCTTCACTGTCGCGAATGTCCTCAAGAAGGTCATTCTTGCGCAGCCAGCCCTCAGTGGCACTATGCATGGCCATGACGCTCAGGCTGGTCGAGCGATCACCAAACAACGACGTGGCGTCGATGAACGACTCCCCGTCCAGGTACGCGGACGCTCCAAGCAACGCGGAGATGTCGAGGAAGTTGACGGGAGTTGCTTCACCCGCCTTCGACGCGGACACACCGCGGCAAAGGGACAGCGCGACGGCCTGCATGCGAGCAGCCCAATACTCTGCCACCATCGTTTCAATGGCGTCGAGCGGATCGTCTGAACGAAGTGCGCGGGTGAGACCGGCACGACCCCAACCTTTCATGCGGGCGAGCACGACGGCGGTGTCGGTCGCTTCGGTCACGTTGTCGAGCGCAACGTCGTCAACGTCCGTGTAGATCTGCTCTTCACCACCCAGTGGGTTGTAGAAGGGCAGGTTGATGGTGGTGCCGGTGCCGATGTCGATATCGGGGTCAACGGCAAACACGCCCGACTGATAGAACGCGTTCAGCTCCAGCGCACGCAGAAGCGTGGTGGCCTGGAACTCGTCCGGGATGATCAGATCAGCGAGCGTCGTGATGTCCGGGAAGGGCATCATGATTCTCCATTGGTTTCAGATGTTTGGAAATTCTGCGCTCGTCGCTGACTGTCGCGCGCTCGGTCTGGTTTCGGCCTGCGAAACCAGGGTCGTTACCTGCGGGCGCTGACGCCCGCTTCCCGCTTCAAGCGTTTCGCCTCTTCGGGATCCTGCCCGATGATGCGGTACTGCTCCGTGCGGTTGTAGGTCTCTTTGGCCCACGGGTTGTTGGTGGTCTTGCCTTGGCCGTTGCGGCCGCCATTAGAGAGGGAGCCGGCGGGCTTTTGGATGTAGCGGCGCCCCTCATCACTGTCGGCCCACTCGCGGACGTAATCCGCAAGCGGGTACTCGTCAGAAAGGTCGGTCTTGATGACAGGGACGGGCTCGCCATCCTCGTTTTCGATCACCGACACCTGCATGCCGATGTGGCTGCGCACGATGCGGCGATGCTCCGGCGCCACGCTCACCTCGGCCAGGAGGTCGTCAAGCGCGCGGTCCTTCACGAGGTTGTGGTTGGTCTCGCGCAGTTCCGCGATGGCCTCGTCGCGCTCCTTGAGCTTGCGCTCGCCATCGGCGCGGATGCGCTCGACTTTCTCCTCGTACATGCGCGTGATGGACTCACGCTCCGCCTTGGACTTGTCGCCGCCGTCCTTGACCTCTTCGTCGAGTTGCTGAAGGCGGGCGTACTCGTCGGGATCGAACTCCTCGGGGAACGCGTTGAGGCGCTCGGTCAAGTCGGTGATCTCCTGGCGCGCCTGTGCGCGACGCTCCTTCTCAGCATTGTGCGCCCTTTTAAGGGCGAGCACGTGAGGATGGGATCGGATCGACTCCGCGTCGATGTCCAAGACATAGACGGTGTTCCCGTCTTCCTGGGTCTCTTCATAAAAGTCGCGGAGGCTCTCCTCGACGTTGTCGAGGGAGTTCACGATAGCTTTCAATGGCATGGATGGCCTCTGGACGTTGTCCATCGCCCGATCGGCAGTTTGCAGATCGGTTCAATCGAAGGGGATGCGCCCATCCATGAAGGGGCGGACGCGGCTCATGAAGAACAAGGAGCACCGCATCGCGCCTAAGTCGGCTCGGCGAGGTTGACGTCGACTTTGGTTAGAGGACCTGCCAGACGCAGGTGCCATCCTCAACAATGGCCTCGAAGTACCCAAGCGGCTCCAGCAGCGCCTCCTGCGCGATCAAGGAGCGCTTATCCGGCGCATTGATGAAGATCACCGGCAGGTGTGATCGTATAGTGCCAAGGGCCCCTGCCAGGATCGAGATTTCGGAATGCTCGGGGGCGATTCTAATGGCGCTGACAACACGATCACCAACCACATCGTCGATGGAGAGGTGCAGGGTGCCATCGGCGGCGACAGAGCTAAGCGGACCACCGGCCACGGCCGAAACGAACTCACCGCCAAGCTCTTCCACCTGGTATTTCAAATACTGATGCTGCCCTATGGCATCGAATGCGATAATTTTCGCGCGTAAGTCGATGCAAACTTGAGTATAGACGCCATCATCGATGTTTGCGTCCACCACATAGTCATCCGGACCTACATCCGTGGCAAGACGCCAAAGGTCCAATGTGCTGAGTTGAGTTGGTCGTGCGAGGTCTTCATACTTCCGTAGCCCAAATGTATCTGCCACGTACAGCCCTCCCGCGCCGTGGGTTGATGATCAGGATTTTGAGACTTAACGAAATGCTATAAGGCCTTGAAGGAGCGCACAAGCTCAAATTGTCAAGGGATTACCACTCGCCTGATCGGCGCGGAGAGAGGGTGCAATTTTCGGCTGGGCACGACTTCGGTATCGTATCGTGTAAAAGCCGTTTGACACGCAAAAAGTGGAAAGTCAAGCGGAGCGAATTATGTTTCCTTCTACGATAACTTCCTCTCGATCAATCCGAAAGCAGAGGGCGCACATCAGCGCTTCTTTGAAGTGAACGGTCTCGTGCAGATCATGGAGCTCGTGCCGAAGGGCGGTCGGCACAAGGATGAAGGAACTCGTCGCCCCTCTCCCCACTTCCTCACAGCGCGAACAGGTAATGGCTTCGCTATCGGGTGGTGCATCCACAACGACGTCATCAGGTTTATCAACACCAGCGACTGGAATGTATCCATGAGGCAATCGGCGAACGACGGAGTCACCAAAAGAAACAAGGGCACGCTCTTGCTGGTAGCAAGTCAAGCACTCCAAGCCGTCCCAAAAAAATAGATTTCCCCTCACATCTCTGCGAGGTGTGGATGTGGTAAGTAGTATTAGTGCGTTATCTCCGCGTTCGAGCTGATCGCAGCGCCAACATGTGAGGGGCTCACCTGAAGGTTCATCGATTCTCGGGTCAATTCTATTGTCTTGCTCAATCATGAGAATGATTCGGATACATAAACAATTTTATACGCAATGCTTTACCTTTGAGTGTGACCACTTCGCCATCGCGAAGAAAGCAGTGCATACATATCAGTTGTTCATTTACAAAAACGTTTCCCTGTGTATCACGGCGCGGGGATGTAGCAAACGGAAGAAAGGTACTTTGCGGTCCGCGGCCAGCTTTTTCGCAACGCCAACAGCTTACTTGCTCCCATTCATCCAAAGACCGTCGTGCCCACGGTTTGGGGCCTTCACCGCCACCTTCTATAACGGAGAGCTTTGGCTCTTCTTCATCACCCAAAGCGGACCGCCTCCCGACCGCAAACCCATGCTTGGACAGGATAGCGCACCAGCCACCCGACGCCAACCTTCAGGCGGTGAGGGGCTACCTCGTAGATCTCCGCTTCAACTCCTCAAGGGGGATTTGTCGGCCATCAAGATCGACGAATGTAGTCACATCGTGCTCACCCTTCCTGAACAATTGGCCGCGACGTTTCCCGAGGATTTGATCCTGCGCCTCAGCGGGCTGCCGCTTCAGCCAGCTTTGGTACGTTTCCCGCCTGGGCTCATCGGGCTCTCCCGTGAAGACGTATGCCATGCGACTGCGGCAACTGGGATGAGCCGGCGGCCGTGGACCCTTGTCCAATGGATAGACCTTGCCGTCACGCCCACGACAGACAGGGGATGTGCGACCGTCCAAAATGGAGGACCACCGCAAGGCGCGCACAATGCCATCCTCTGCGGCTTTCTTCGCAACCTCGGTGACGACGGTGTTGGTAGTGTGGGTAAGCGCAGTGCGGACCACCATTGCGGCTCCACGACGGCTGATTTCAAGAATGCCATCTTTGTAGTTCAGCCACCGCGTACCCCTGATGGCTTTGATGGTTTCGTCGACACTCATCCCTTCAACATAAGAGCGCCTCAGCACCTCCTGAATGCGCCTTGTTCGCCCATCACCGATGCCCTTTGCCCAATCCTTCAGGAAGCGCCCCTGAAAAGGCTTTGAGAGCACAGCCCCGGCCAATGTTTCTGTGGTCGGTGCGTCGAAAACGGCGCGAAGGCCAAGGCGCGCTCCCGCGTCACGAAGGACTCGGGCATTCCATTCACCCTCCACGCCAGCCAAGTCGGTCATGGCCGCCTCAAGAAGCTCGCGGCTCTGTCGATCGACCTCCTTACCTGTTTTTCTGATTGCTGCCAGCCGTTGCTCGATCCTGGTCTTCTGCGGTTCGTTGCCGAGCATCTCGTAGAGTTGACGAGTTAGCTTCTTGTCCGCCTCATTTAGTAGATCGAGCATCTCATTGACAACGCGCGACGCATAGCGCCGAACGTCGATCTCGTGGATAACCGTACGATCATAGACCTCTTGCGAAATCTCAACAGCGTTTGCCATGGTGTCACCTACCTAGGGGGATGACTGTGGCGTTGCACGAGCCTGCAAATGGATGGTTAATCGGCCCTGAAGCTTTGATGACTCATCCAGCTGGGCGAATGGAGGATGAAGCTGTTGGCAAAAGGGCATTCCAAGGGGCCAATGGTGGCAATTGTGGCGTCAGTCATAGTCGGAAGTATTTCTACGGGAGCTGCAAGTGAATATGAGCTCAAGCGAAAATCACTTGATGAATTATTCGCTGAGTATCCCGTATTTTGCTTAAAGCCTGACAACAAAGGTGGTTGCGAAGGAATTGTTGGAATTGGATCAATAGTGGATGGCGGTGGATTTGAAACTACACAAATCGCCTATAGATTGAATGGAGAAATCAATATTATTCTCTCTATCAGGCTAGAATTCGAGATAGCAGGTGAAAGCAAATGCTATACTCATGTTCAAAGAGATATTCGATACATTCAAGTATTCATAGCGGACTCGTTTCAAGATGATAGGCTCTTATCGAAGGCGCCAATTGAAGTCAGGGATTTATACAGAAAGCATTTTGCAGAAGGATTCGCAGATAAATCTGATAGTGATGACAATTGCGCATTCTATACTGTTCTTGAGAAAGCAGGGGAGGAACCTGTTTTCAGGAGGTACGAATACGTGAATAACAAAGAGTATTCTGAGTACATGGAATTCGACGCATACAAGCTTTCTGGCTTGAAAGCGCTTTATCTAATACCGGAAGAAATTGATCCTTGATATAAATTACCGCGTTACTGAGTATGTGGTAGATGTATGTGCGCGGTATTCCTTTCGAGAAACTCCAACTCACTCTTGCTCGCGCGCGATGTAAATTAGGGGGTATTCATTTTTCTTTTCATTACTTGGTATGCATTCCACGGTAATGCCGACTTCAGAAAGTAATGCAGAAAAGAAGGATGTAAATTTATTCAGTCTAGGATCGTCCTCGTAGTATATCTTGATTCCCCGTATGTTTATATCATGGCGATAGACATTTCCGCTGTGGGCGTTGCATTCAATTCCAGCCGCTTGGAGTGATCTCGAAAGTGCGGAAGCGAAAAGGACACACTCTTCACAGTTTTGTGCAAATATCATATGTAGAACCCTTGGTGTGTCACGGAACGGCGATAACTTGTCTGAGATTCGTTTGCTTGCGGCGGTATCCAGCAAATCAAGCCTCTTGGCCCTTTGGGACTCTACACTCGACCTGGGTTTGCCCGTAGAGGAGCCTTCCAGTTTTTGAATACCCCAACTCAACCACATGCCAACCGCCAAGCCGGCTGCCCCTCCCGCAAGGTAAGGTGCCGCCGTTTCCCCAAAAACCTCAGCGACCCAGCTCACGATTACACGCAGCCAGTTTTCTTCATAGTAACCGGAAGAGGTAAGCCATGCCTCCACCACAGGCTCAATGAGGGGGGTGATAAAGCATACGGCGACCACTGTCGCGAGCCATGTGAGAATTGACCGGAATCCAAGCATGCGCTGGATTCGATCATGAGAGAGCGTTTTTGTGGAGTCAGAATCAGGGTGATTTTCAATTGTCCACAATTAGATTGATCTTTAGTATATCGCAACGAGGACTCCTCTGAAGTAATAATTATGCTCAAGTATAATACATGAGGACAATACAAACTTGAATAGAAACTCAACACTGAGGCTGAGGATTCTGTCAAGTCAAAATGGTTCTATTATGAACGCGCGACATCAACGGATTCTTCTCCGCTGGATTTTTCGGTGTTGTAGTTCACCTCGTCAACCTCGTCGTCAGGTGCATCAACAGCCCCTTCGACGATGTCGGCCAACTCCTCCTCAAAGGTTACATCTTGCCGGGCGATCTCACCCTCTTGTAGGCGGTGGTAGAGGGTCTGCCGAGAGATGCCCCCAACCTGCCACGCGCGCAGCAGGGCATCGATCTCCTGGGCCTCCAGCTTGCTGTCGATGAAGTCGAGCGACGGGATCACCACGATGCCGTCCTCTTTCAGGTTCGACCATCGCGCTAGGGAGCGAAGGGAGCGTTGGAGCACCTCCGCACTGGTCAGGGCAACATCCACCAAGCGCACCGTGCGCTGGCGCATCCGCACACGCCGGCTTTCGCCCGATTCCGCTCCGCTGGATGAGGTCTCGTAGGTGAGCGCCTGGATTTCGCGGGCACGGTCGAACTCGTCCATTTTGGCAAGCCTGTGCGCCTCGATGCCGGTCCCGCTGGGCGAGACGTACTCGGCGCGGGCGTCAACGGGCAACACCAGCATCACGCCCGAGCCCACGGCCGTTGGAAGATTGCTGGCATCCCCCTCAGCATCGGGAATACCTGAGATGACAAGGGTCTCCTGGCCGGTCCAGAACAGCTGGTGGCGATAGTCGGCGTCCAGGCGGTAAATGGCGAGGGCGGCGCGGGCCATGCCGATGAGGGGAGGGCTGGCGGGTTCGTTTGTGATGTCGGTTGCGGTTGCCACAGTGATCGGCATGAAGTCGATGGGCCTGCCTCGGCGATCGGCTGGGGCGACATCGCTGTCGACCTCGATGATCTCGCCTTCAAAATCCTCAAAGATCCGTACCGTGGTGGCGCCGGTCTCTTCATCGCTTTCGAGGGCCCGCCAGCGCCGCACCTCATCCCATTCGAACCCGTCGCGCCTCAGCTCGTTTTCGACGAGGACATAGAATGTCGAGTCTTCCGACCAGTTGATGATGCTCTCGGCGACGTAGCCCGCCAGGTAGGGCACCACGTCGCCGTTTAGCTCCCGCCAGTCGCAATAGACGCCAAATCGACCAACGGTCAGCAGTTCGCGCGTAATGCGCTTGTGGAAGCTCCTGAGGGTGGCGCCGTCCAAGGTGGCATTGTCGATGAGCGACTCAAGCTGCGGTGGCAACTCGATGGTCGCCTCCACGCGGTGCATTGTGCCGAGCATCTCATGCACGGCCGGGGCGACAAAGTCGGGGAACTGAGCCCGCTGCTTGTAGCTGGCGTACATGCTAACACCGAGCTTGCGTTCAGCCTCGCTACTGCTCTCTTCGAGCGTGCGCATGCCGTCGGGCTTGGGCAGGTAGTCCAGGCTCTTGATGGAATGTTTGATGGCCCGCTCGCCTTTGAGCGTGTCGCGCATCAGCTCCCAGTCCTGCTGGTGCTCGCGATACTCGGGATGAAGCTTGTCGGGGGTGTTGTCAGCCATGACGCGGTCCAGTCAGAGGTTACGGGTTCTGCCGAAATGAAAGAACGTTGGTGGTGTCCGAAGGGGCTGCCTGTTCAGGCTCCTCGTCGACGATGTCGGACGCGTGCTGCAGGGGCCATGGCATGAGGCCGATGGCGCGATCCTCAACACCACGCGACCACAAACCCGGCTTGCCCACGTCGGGGTGCGGCGTGACGCTCGATATGATGCGCTCGATGGTGGGACCTTTGGCCATGTCCCACTTCAGCCGCGGGCCCAGCACGATGTTGCGCTTGATGCCCTCGCAGAACTGCCGCAGCAGCGCCGGCGAGGCGATGTCACAGCTTTCCGCCAGGGCTGCGAGGGCTTTGGAAGGCAAGCCGAACGGCGCAAGATACCGCTGCAGGATCCGCTCTCGCTCATCCTGCCCCGGCATTTCCAGTGGGATGTGCATGTCAAACCGGCGCCAGATGGCGGGGTCGATCCGGTCGGGATGGTTGGTGGCCGCAATCACAATGCCGTCGTGCCGCTCGATGCGCTGAAGCAACGTGTTGACGGTGTGGTTGCGCTCCTGGCTGGCAGAGGAATCCCCATCAGTTCGTTTGTGGGCGATGGCGTCGAACTCATCGAAAAGCAGAACGATCGGTTGGGTCTTGCTGTGGATCTTCACTTCCTGAGAAAGCTGGCCGATCCGCTGCGCTGTTTCGCCAAGGTACTTGCTGACCACACTGTCAGGATTGACCGACAACATCGTCAGCCCAAGGCGAGCGCTGAGGTGGTGGGAAAGCGTGGTTTTGCCGACGCCTGGAGGGCCATAGAACAGCGCGCGCTGCCGCGGCGCCAAGCCCACTTCCTTAAGCTCGTCAACCGCCCAGATCTCTGTGAGCCACGCCATGAGGGCTGTGCGCACTGGGCGACCCAGGATTGGCTCGGCGGCGTCTTGAGGCTTGTGAAGGACCCCGAAGTTGGAAAGGGCCATTATGACCCCATCCCGTCGCCACCGTCCTGCTCCCGCCAACCTTCATCCCATCGCCGGCGGCGGCCGTCGTGCCAGGGAAAGGGGTTCTTGACGATGGGCACATCGTTCAGCCGGGCTTCGTTGCCGAGCTCGAAGGCACCCAAGTCGTCGACGTCTGGGACTTCGCTCATGGGCTCCGGGGGAGGAGCGTCGTCCTCATCCTCCCTGGACTGCTTCCGCGGCGCCGGCTCATCCGGCATTTCCTCGGTGCGAACACCTTCCTTGTCGCGCCAAATCCGAATACGCGGGCCGGCGCCGCAACGCACCGTGATGTCGCCCTTTTCGGGGGCGAGGAGCATCAGGGCCTCGATCACCTTTTCGCGGGCCGCCACGTCGACACCCATCTGCTCCACATGCCGGAACAACGGCGCCTCACGCACCATGCCGAGGGCGTGGAGGTACAGATCCATCATCGCTTCGTTGTTTTCGCGCTCGGAGGGCGACAGCTTCCGAAGCTTCAGGACGTGGCGCATGTAGCGGGTGTCGTACCCATTCGCCTTGGCCTCGGCGAAGATGCTCGTTTCGTCGTCCTTGTACTCGTCGATCTCAGCACGGACGCGCTCGATCCGTTCGACATACTGTCGAAGCTGCTCACCGTTCACGCTGTTCGTGCGGGTGTTCTGCTCATTATTGGACACAGGTTACCTCATGAATGGATGGGTCTGAGGCCAGGGCGCCATCGACCACCGCCGCCTCGTCATCGACGAGCATGACAGTCACCTTGGTCATGGGCGGGAGATCGGTTCGGACCTTGAGGATGGCGGCGTAGTGGACGAGGCTGTCATCCCGCCACACGACGTTGTTGCAAGCGTCCTCGACCAGCTTAACGAGATTGCTGGTGTCCGGCCGCGCCACCATCATGATGCCGCGCGACTCCGCTTTCGCCTTTTCCGACGTCCCCTTTGGCCACGGGAAGAAGAACAGGCATGACAGCAAGACAGGGCGATCGATCAGCGGCCGCCCGCGCATGGCGTTGCGGGCGCACACCTGAACCAGCGTCATGTGGTTCTCGTGCTCGGGCGTGTTGAAGAAACGCTTCTTGAGCGGCTTCCCACCGCGCTTTCGCGGTCGCGCCCAGGGCACAGGCCTGCCTGGGACGTAGAACTTAGTCATTCCCAACCGTGCGCGTAGGTGCCGCAAGCGCGGCACATGGCGCCTTCCGGGCGCAAGTAGAAAAGCCCCTCACCACAATGGCAGGTCCAATGAATGCCGGGGCTGATCGGGGTGCTGAAGAGGCCCCACATGCGGTTGCATTCGGGGCACTGAAGCTCAACAGAGCCGACTGGGGCCACAGCCTCCCATGTGTGGCCGCAGCTATGGCAATGGGCCTCGCCGTTGATGTGGCGCTCGTCGCCCTCATCCTCAGCCTCAAGTGCTGCCTTGGCGTCGGCTAAGCTGACAACTTCACCGGCGGCCGGTAGAACACCCTCGCCCGATGTTCCTTGCACCAGGGAGAATCGAGACTCCCCGTCGCCGCTCCGCACATCGCCGGGTCCTCGGGCCCGACCTCCAAAAGCCACGAGCACTGACCCGGCCGCACCTGGCTCAACCTCACCGCTCCCGGTGGGATCATCGACGGCTTCAGGGTGGGTGTTGCCTTCGGCTTGGTCGGAGCCCGACGCGAGCTTCGCTTCGGCTTCTGAGGGGCCTTCGGTGGCTCCGCGGGCTTGGCCGCAGGCTTCACAGGTTTGGCCTTCGCCTTGGGCTTTGGTTCCGCCTTGGGCGTCGATTCCGCCTTGGGCTTCGGCTTGCTGGCCGTTGAGGGGCTCGGTTTCGCCCTGCTGTGAAAGTTCCCCAGCCCTTTCCGACGCGCCCGCCCGATCACCGAACCGCGCGAGCGTCCCAAGACCTGCGCCGCCACCGACGCCGGGGACCCTCTCGCGATGAGCTTCTTCAGCTGCGCGTCCATCTCCGCTGTCCATGCGGCTCGTTCCTCGCTCATTGCCTGACCCTTGGAGGCTTGGATTATGCGGCGGAAGGCCCGCCTAAGCCGCTTGGGCCTGGGAGGGCGGACTGTGCTTGATGATGTATCGAGACCGATGGCCGCCGCTTGCGATAATCTCGGCGTTGTATCCCCTCAAGATATTCCGCGCTTTGTGGAGATAGACATGAACGCACCGCCGGGCGTTGTGAGGGCCGCCATCGGGGCGGTGTCCGTAGAGGTGCTCGACCAACTGGTCTGCCGACATGCCCAAGCTCGGCCGGTTCAACAAAGCCCTGATGATTTGGCCGGTCATGTTGTCCGGCAGAAACGGTGCGATGGACGCGAGGTGCACCCGATCGGAAAGGTGGCCGCCACACACTGGGCAAGGATGAAGCATGTAAACGCCTGCGTTACGAAGAAACACACAACGGCAATCTGTATCGGAACAAGACATTTGTCAAGCGCTCATCAAACAGGCGGAGCCACTCCCTTCCACCGTGCGCGCTCGCGCGCGCGGCCTGAGTCTCTGACTCTGGGAAGGGTAATTGTTATTTGTTTTTTTGTTTTCTTCTTTTTATGTGTCCGGGATTCGTCCCGGTTGCTGTCCGGGATTTGTCTCACTTGCTGTCCCGGTCAAGTCAGCATCAAGCCAGAAATCTACGTATTATCAATTGGTTATAGATGGCGGGGCTGTGCAAATTTCTGTCCGGAAACTGTCCCGGTTGCTGTCCGGTTTCTGTCCCGGTCTTTCGGGGCCATTTTTGACGCTGCGCCAGCCCCAATTTCGCACGGCCAGGTGTCCACGAGGCAGCCGGTTGAGGGGGCACGAAGCCCTCCGCCAATCAGTGCGCGCCGCGAATGCCGCCCCATCGGATGCTGCCCGTCGGCTCATTGACCAAAGCGTCAAAAGCCGTCGCTGCAGCGTCGACCTGGTCGTCGTGGGCAGCGTTGGGGAACATGCCCATCTCTTGCAGGAAGACATCGTTCCAAGGTCCACGCACGAGTTTGATGTTGCCCGCCTCGGCCTGGGCGGCCATCGGCTCGGCCCGTGTCACCTTGCTGCCCGTCATCGGCTTGAAGCGCACATTGTAGCCGGCCAGCTTCCGGGCCAGGTGCTGCGCTTGAGACTTTCCGGCTTGGCCAGGGTCCTGTTGGCCGCGAATGCGGGTCTTCTTGCCGTCCTGGCTGGCAAAGTTGAGGATGGTCTGCTCCACGGCCAACGGCGTGCCCTGCATGTGCTCCACATGCTCGATGTAGAAGATGCCGTTGCTGTCGCGGGAGATCAGCACGCCGGCCGTCCAGTCGGGATCGCCAAGGCCGGTGTCAGTGGCAGCAAGATCCCAGCCGCGCACCCGCCGCGCTTTCGCCGGTGCCGCATCGACCACCTCAAACCATGCCCGCTTGAACAGGCCGCCTTCCCGTGGCGCCGGCCGCTGCTGAAGCTGACCCGCCTCGGCGTAAGGGCCCATAGAGAGGGCAAGGTCGCGATAGGCCGTGGCCGGAAAGCGCTCCGACCACAGGAGCGTCTCACCGTTGTCCGGGCGAGGATCGCGCCAACGTTCCGGGTCCTTTTCGGATAGCTTGGTGCGGATGGGGTAGGGGTGGTCCGGCTCCCACTTTTCCGGGATGCACAGGTGGTCCCAGCCGAGCTCGCGGGACAGGATGTGCCCGACGAGGTCGCGCTCGTGCAGGCGCTGCATGATCATGACGATGCAGCCTGTGCGCACGTCATTGAGGCGGCTGGACATGCTCTCCGACCACCAGTCCAAGACACCTTGGCGCTCCGTGTCGCTGTGGATGTCCACGGCGTTGTGCGGATCGTCGATGCCGATGATATCGCCACCTTCACCAGTCAGTTGGCCGCCCACCGACGTGGCGATCCGCTCCCCGCCCGCGAGGTTGAGGAACCGGCTTTTCTGGTTCTGATCGGCGGCAAACTGGACCCTGTGGCCCCACCGTTCGCGATACCAACGCGATTCCATCAGCCGGCGTGATTTGACGCTATCGCGCACCGCCAATTGCCCGGCGTAGGAGGCAAAGAGGAACTTGGTGGATGGCCCCAGCCAGGTCCCCTCAACAGGGGTATGGGCCCAGGTGTAGGCGGGCCAAAGGACCGACACCAGGAGCGACTTTCCGCGCCGTGGCGGGATGTTGATGATCAGCCTGTGGATCTCCCGGTTCGACACCGCCTGCAGGTGATCGCAGATGGCATCGATGTGCCAGTTGCCCATGAACTTGGCCGGGTCAACGTGCGGCCACGCCTCCCTGACGAACCCGCGCAAGTCCCTCTCCAGGACGCGCCCCTGAAGCTTCAGGAGCGTGGCCGGGTCGGAGAGGTTGAGACCGGGCGGCAGGCCAGGAACATCCATCAGATGCTCAAAAACTTTCTTGACGCGCTACGGATCATGTGATTTCGTACGTATCAAAGATACAAAATGGATGTGAGCATGAGGCCATTGCTGGTCGATCCTATTACAGGCGACCTCATCCGCAAAACGGATCAGGTCATCCAGTATATGCGCAGTGAAGACTGGGTTCGCGCCCTGTCGATCGCAAAAAGCTTCCGCTTTGGTCTAACCGCCGACGAGCAAGTCAAGCTCCGACGCGCCCACGAAGCCCACCATCACCGCCGTTTCTATGAGGGCCTTGGCCGCGATGCCGAGCAGACCTTCCGCGACGGCGTTGCCGTTCTCAACAGAATGTATGGACACCGACTATGACCACGACACCCTCGTCCGCCGCGCCGCCATTGCCGGCGATGATTGATGACACCCTCATCACCATCGTGAGGGACAAGGAAGAGGACCGCGAGGACTATCCCCGCCGCCTCTCAACCTACCAGGCATCCCACCTGATTGGATGCTCGCCCCAGTGCCTCAGCCAGGCACGCTGACCCCACCACACCAAAGGTCAATTGCAATGCAAATGCCGTATGATAGCTCAGTCCAAAAGCTGGAAGCTTTGCTGAAGCGAGGAGAATCGGAGGTGTTCTACACCACCGAATGGGTGACGCCCGAGATGGCTAAGCGACTACTTGCAAACAATCCATCAAACCGAAACCTGCGCATGAACGGAAGACAAAGCGTAGGCATGTTCGCGGAGGCCATGCGAAATGGCGAATGGGAGCTGAACGGCCAAGACATCATCGTTGCCAAAACAGGTGAGTTGAACGACGGACAGCATCGCCTTTCCGCCGTGGTCAAGGCGAACATGGCAGTTCCGATGGGGATGAAGTTTGGCGTGGAAAGGGTATCAAGGGACACGCTTGACCAAGGCAGCAAACGGTCTCCAGGAGATGTCCTCAAGATGCGAGGGCATAAAAGCGCAATTCGCTTAGCGTCGGCCGCATCTTTCATCTACACGGTTGAGAGGGGTGCAAAATCGTTCAACAATCGCCCTAGAACAAGTGAGATCATCGAAACAGTAGAGCAAAATCCAGGCCTCCCAGACGCAGTCTTAGCAGGCGGGCCACTGATAAGCTCATACAGGCTCGCACCATCGGGCATTATCTCAGCGATTCACCTTTGTCGTAGAGTCGACCACACAACGACAGACGGACTTATCGACGCGATCATAAACAGTGTTGGGATCGATCACCATCAACACCCCGCGGTAGAGCTTCGGAAGAGCTACCTCGATCACGGGACTGGAAAGAAGAGGATCTCAATACCAGCGCAAGCAGCTTTCTTCATCAAAGCGTTCAATGCGCTAAGGAAAGGTCGCCTTGTCCGTCAAATGGTGTGGCGTGAGGGTGAAGCTTTTCCGAGGCCCCGTTGATGGGAGAAACATATAACATCACCCTCAACAACATCGATGTTGAAGATGGCCGTCGCCAGGTCGACCAGTCGAAGGTAGAGGCCATCGCCGAGAGCATCAAGCAGATCGGCCTCCAAACGCCACCAACTGTTCGCATAGTCGGTGACGGTGAGCGCATTGTGTTGGTTGCCGGAGCACACCGTCTGGCCGCCATGAAACTGCTTGGCTGGGAGACAGCCATGCTTCCAATCCTTCCAGATCACGTAGACCATCGTCTCTGGGAGATTGACGAAAACCTGTGCCGCTCGGAGCTAACGCCCACCGAGCGGGCAGACCTCACAGCGCGTCGCAAGGCGATCTATGAGGAGTTGCATCCTGAAACAGTAAACGGATCAAACCAATACACGAGGGTTGGCCAACTTGGCCAACCCTCTGCGGACCGGTTCACCCAGGAAACCGCCAAGGTCACCGGCCAGTCCGAACGCAAGGTGCGCCGCGACGCTGAGCGTGGCGCCAAGGTGTGCGAGGAGGCCAAGGCTCTGATCAAGGGCACCCCCTTGGACACGGGCGCCTACCTGGACCGCCTCAAGAAGCTTTCACCAGAGGAACAAGTCTCCATGATCAATCGAGAATTGCAATCCCGTGACAAAGCGAAAGCCAAGACCGACGAAGCCGCGGAAACCACCAAGGCCAACGCCGCGGCCGACAAGGTTCGCCGGACCGCCGACGCATCGGATTGTGCTCGGTGGGTGGCAGAACGGATGGCAAGCGAAGACGCACTTGCCTTGGCCTCATGGCTTGACCGACTGCCAGCGAAGGAAATGGCCAAGGCCATCAGGCGGGAGGTGACGTAGCGGCCGGTTAGGGCTCGCGAGAAGTGCGGCAGAAACTACCCATGCGTGGGTAGTTTCTTGCACCACCGCTCCCAACTCGTCGGCACCAACGTCAACACCGTCATCGTTCGGGTGAACGCCGACGGCCGCACAATCTACTATTGAGAATGGATCAGCCATGAAAATGTATCGACTGACCGTCGCCGCCGACGTGCGGTGCTACAAGACCGTCCGCTTTGAGGCCGACTCGAAGCTTGAGGCGGTGCAGGCTGCGCTAAAGGTGATTGAGGAGATGGAGCCAGGCACAAACGCTGTGTCAGGCCTCCAGCCTGATTGCATTCAAGGCGATCGCGCCATCGTTGAGCTTACGAACTTAAGCGATCAGCGCAGCGTCGATGAAGCCACCAGCTTTTGGTATTTGGATGAGGGCGAAAACCAAGACGAGGCCTTGGCTGACCGATACCGCCGCTCGCTCACCGAGATTTATCACATCGCCAAAGAAAACATGCACATCCCGACGGGCAGCCTCGGTCGAGTCATGATGATCGCCGATGGGGCGCTTCGGCAAACAGTTGTTTCGTCAACTATCTAGGACTAGCAGGCCAAACCTGTCCAAGCTGCATGCCCTTCAAATTCCGTGTCTGAGATTCAATTCTAAATTATTGTGAATAGCAAATCTAAGTGATGGTTGTAGCTCCACAGCTGCGGTAAATTCAATCAAGTGGATGGGACAATGCCATTTGACGTTCGACAAGCGCTACTGGTTTCGCACTTAGCGGAAGACGTTCTAAGCGGCTCCCTCCATATATGACTCGGAGGAACAGGGGCGTCATGAGCGGGCTTATCGAGGAGATACAGAGAGATGCGCTGGATGTCGCAGTTCCGATTGAGGCGTTACTCAAGCGCGTTAAACTTGCCGCAGCCAAGCTTCAATTGGGAGAGATTGAATCCTGGATAAATGCAGAACTCAGCGGTTACTCCGATGATGTTCCGTCGTACAGAGAAGTTACTGGCGAGCCGATAATGCTCAATCCGGTAAATGGGCTTTGGATCCCAATTTTAACGAGGGATCGTGAGACTGCCGATAGGATTTGTCGTATACATGTAAGAGAATCAGTATCAAGTCTGCGAACTGTGCTGGCGGATAAGGAAAATAGTACACCATTCATCCCGTATGGTCCACTGTTTGCCGCTTGGCTATTCAAGCGGTTGGATTTTCCCCCAACTAGATCAGGTGTCAGAATAACAAGCGGGAACGTTGCTCAGATATTGGATAAAGTTCGTGATCTAGTTTTAGACTGGGCAATCAAGATGGAGGCGAAGGGTGTAGTTGGAGATGGTTTGTCATTTGCTGGCGGTGAGATATCAAAGGCGCAGCATGCCATGCAGAATATTCATATCAATAACATTGAGAATATGGCGGGTAATATTGGTTATGGCAATCAATCTGGCGACATTCATTTCTCTAGGAGTGATGTTGGTGAGTTAACTCAGATTTTTGAAAATATTTCAGATGCAGTAGTTCATCTTAAGGAAGTAGGAGTCAATGATGCATCACTAAGTGCTTTGCTGAAGTCAGCTCATGCTGAGTTGTCCAATAAGGATCCGAGCAAAAAGGCTATCAAGAAAATTTTGGAGGAGATGAAGACAATTCTCTCAGGCGCCGCAGGAAATGTTGTCGGCGCAGGTGCGCTTGCACTAATTGGTCGGGCGCTCAGTCTAATTTGACGTTACGCGAGGTATTTAGTGAATATACTGTGTTGGTGTTCTTGGATGTCTCTGTAATGTGATGGATCGGAAGAGTAAGATGGGATTTTGTCCCACCTTTATCTGGTAACTGCGAATGCGCAGGATTGCCTCGCGTTATTCGAATGGTGTCGACTAAGCCAAGCCTTCTACAGCCTTACCCACCAACTTGAGGATCGTTTCCGCCTCGTCCGGCGTCAGCTTCGAGGTGTCGATCTCGTGTTGCACTTCCAGCGGCTGGCCCTTCGGTGTGGTGATCTCAGCACGTTCCAAATAGCCGCGGCCCTTGCCGTGGCACTTGAGGTAAAAAATGATAGCCGTTAGCACACCGTCTTTGATTTGCTTGAAGAGCTTGGCCTCCGCGAGGTCGAGGACATCCTCCTTGGTGTCAGCCAGGAGGTCATTGAGCTTCGGGTATCGTTTCACCCAATCCCGGATGGTTGTCGGGTCAACGCCGAGCATTGCTGCCGCCGTGGATTGAATCCCCGCCGCGTTGCGGAGGGCCAATTCAACCTTGCTCAGCGTCAGCTTTGCCTTCTGTCCCGGCAGTCTCTTTTTCCGGGTGGGTTTTTGGGGCTGGTCAGTCTTGGGCGTCTCGCCCGTCTGATTCTTCCTGGGCATTGTCCAGTCGATCCAGTTCTCGTGTCGCCAACTCGGTCATCGCTCGGATGGCCACGGCGACGTTGGTGATGTTCAGCACGGCTTGCGTGCGCGACAAGGCATCGTAGAAATCGTGGTAATCCTCGAACGTTGTTGCGAGGACGGGGGTCTTCTTGGCGCGTTCCGCCAAGCTGGCGAGTTCCTTTTCAAATTCGACGCGGTCTTCGGGGAGGAAGGCGAGGATCAGCTCCTCGTAGACGGGTGGGCCGATTCTCAGCTTGGAGAACTCGGGGTCTTCGAGGATCTGGAGGTCGTTGTCGGTGATGCCGCTGTACAGCTGCTCCATCACGTCCAGGCTCTCGTAGAGCTCGCGGAGGAGGTTTTGGTCATCCTCCCCCACGATGGCGTTGTGGGACAGCTGGATGGCCGTCTGACGGTTCTTAGTCAGCTCGCCCTGGATCTCGATGACGCTGATTTCCGCCAGGCCTGCGGCGACAGCGGCTTTCACACGGTGGTTGCCTGACAGGACGACGAGGTCTTTCCCTTTGGGATAGACGAGGGGCGCGCTGGTCAGGCACCCGTCACGCTGCACGTTCTCCACCAGCTGCTTGAACTGGCGTTCGGGCATCCTCCTTGCGTTCTTGTCCAGGAGCTTGAGGTCACGCGGGTTCAGGGTCCTTGTGACTGTCTTCAGCTGGTTTGTCGTAGCTGTTGGTGATGCGCCGGTCTCGGTCGTCTTTGAAGTGGCGTTTGAACCATTCGTCGAAGACGTCCTGCGGGGTTTGGTCACGAACATCGGCTCCGTAGTTGATGATGTATTTGCCGCCCGGTGGGTCGCCAGGGCCGGCTTCGCGGCGCGCCATGGACTTGTAGGGCCCGCGGTATTTCATGGATGCGGGCCGGTTGGAGCGCACGGTGGTCAGAATGCCCTTGGCGACGCCGCGCTTGACGAGCTTCCTGCCGGCAACACGCGCGATAGCCTCGCAGCGGGCGAGCATGGCGATGAGCTTGGCTACACGGCCATAGCGCGTCGTGCAGGTGTCGCTGAGAAGGTAGAGGTATTCTGAGCCCCATTCCTTGGAGGCGAACTTGGGCCCGCTAAACGACAGGATGCCGGCGAGCATGTCGTCGATGTAGACGAGGAAGTTCAGCGGGGCGCTGGTGAACGCAATGGTCTCCTGGAGGTACAGGCCCTTGATGTAATCGGCGTAGGCCGCCTTGGTGAGCACCACCTCCACCTGGGAGCCGGCGTGGATCTTGTCGATATCCACCGGGGTGAAGCGGAAGGGCTTGCCGCCAGTGTTGGAGGCCTTGTTCACCAGTGACCCACGCTCTTCCCTGGCATACACGAAGTAGGTGGGCTTCATGCCGATCTTGCAGATGCAGGTGGGCGTGCGGCCGTCGATCAGGTCGCGATAGACCGCCACGTATGGAGCGCCGCTGGCGTCGATCTCCTCCAGGAGGGCCGGGAACATGTCGGGCGACCACATGTCGTAGGACGGTGGGTCCCACTCGATGTTTTCGGTGATGAAGCGGAACCACTTTTCGAACCAGCCCTCATTGAAGGGGGCCGAGATGATTACGCCGGCGTCGGCCTCGATGCCCTTGCGCAGGTGCTCCCGCAGGTCGCCGGCGAAGTAGGACTTGATGGGGATGTCCCTCGCCAGCGTGGCTGCCGACTCTGCTGCCGCCTGCACGCGTGTGTCCCAATCGGCCTCATAGTGCCTGAAATGGCGCTGGGCGTACTCGGATTGCCCGCCATACTGCCGGCCGAGGTAGAGACCGAGGATCATCGCCCCGACGCGGTCGATGTACGGCCGGCCCTCAAGCCATTCCTCCCAGTGGGCCAGCCGACCCTTGAAGTGGAAGGGCACCGCTTCGCCGAGGGCGAGACCCGCCAGGGCTCCCGACAGCAGCGACACGTCGTTGCCGTGGAACTCCAGGCCTGGATACACCTGGCCGATGGCCCGCTCGAAAGTGAAGGTGCCGGAGCATGCCACGTAGGCCTTCTTCCACGTGGAGAAGTCGATCACCCTCAAGATTTGCATCATGGCGACAGGAGGAAGTGCGCCGAGGAATACCTCGCGGCTTTGGAACATATTCGAGATGTCCGTGCTGATTTACTCTTGTATCGGATTGGTATACATGTAGAATGGATGTATTCCCTCAACAGGTTCTATATCAATGCTCAAGCGCATCCCGCTGTCTCAAGTCAAACCGAACCCTGATCAGCCGCGGAAGACGTTCGATCCTCAGGCGATCGAGGAGCTTGCGGCATCCATCGAGGCCATGGGGCTGATGCAGCCAATCACGGTAAGGCCGATGGACGGGGCCTACATGATCGTGGCTGGTGAGCGCCGTTGGCGTGCCCACTGCCATCTCGCCGAGACCGGCCGTTTGCCCGAAGGCACCATCCTCGCCCAGGTGCGCCGGATGGACGACGAGACCATGGCCGTGAACGCCATCCTCGAAAACCTCCAGCGGGTCGATATCTCCCCCATGGAAGAGGCCCAGGCCTTTGACCGTGTGTTGCAGACGGGGGTGGCCATCGAAGATCTTGCCAAGCGCCTTGGCCGGCCGGTTTTCCGGCTTCAGGAGCGCCTTCAGTTGTTGAGGCTTTCGCCTGAGGTGCAGATCCTCGTGAAGGGTGGGCACCTGCCGCCCCTCATGGCCTGGCACATCAGCTTCCTGGAACGCGAGGCTGACCAGGCCGCCATCGTGCGCATGATCTCCTCCGGCCAGCTCAAGAGCGCCGACGCAGTCAAAGCCGCTGTGGATCGCCTGGCCAATACCCCTGGTCAGTGGGTGGATACCGCCAAGCCGGCCAGCAAGAAGGATCTTGCCGTCGTCTCCGCCATGGAGCGCCGTGTGTCTCAGCTGTCATCGCTGGTGGCCGCAGGGTGGACGGATGGCGAGTGCACCATCGCTTCCCAGGTCAATCCGGATAAGGCCGGGAAGATGGCTGACGAGCTGGCATTGATCCGCCGCCACATCCTCCACATGGAAAAATCGCTGCAACGTGCTCACGGTGCCCGCCAGGTGGAAGCTGCGTAGAAAAAAGGCGCATCACCGTTGCCAGCAATGCGCCCAAGGCGAGGTGTGAGCACTTACCACGGAGCGGCTGCGGGATTCGAACCCGTCCCTCGGCTGGACACCGAGAGCGCCCCAAGGCTCACCGCGTGGCGCTCTTGTGTTACAGAACTTCGCACGGAAAAACAAAATCCGATACGAAGATTTCATATTGTATCTGAAAAAGATAATTGCTAGGATGAGGGAATAGAGGAGGCACCATGCAAATCTACACGTCTTGCTGGTTTGAAAAGTTCCCACCCCCCGACCAATTCCTTCGCATCAGCATCTCGCGCGGCACCCCGCGCAACGCTGCCGCAGGCTTCAAGAAGATGCCCGAACTCGCTCCTGGCCCGTGGTTCAGGACGGTCGATGAGGACACCTATCTCAACTTGTTCAACAAGCAGCTTGCCGAGCTTGATCCCATCGATATCGTGAACCGCATCGTCCAGGTGGCCGCCGGCCGCGACGTGGCCCTCTTGTGCTATGAGCGCCCCAAGTCGATCGCCGCGGGAAAAGACTGGTGCCATCGCCACCACGTGGCCGCCTGGATCAACAGCGCCTTGGACGAGTGCGTGTCCGAGTACGGCTATCCCGATCTCGACCCCTGGGTCTTCCACCGCAAAGTGGGCGCCTGTGTGCCGCGCTACGTGGATGGCAAGCCCGCGGGCCCTGACCCTGCCGACATTACCCCCTACGTGGGTCGCTTCGCTACGGTGCGCGAGGAGGTGTGGACCGTCGTGGGGGTCTCTGAGCATGCCCCTGGCCAGGCTCTCATTCGGAACGCCTCAGGTCGGGAGGTTTCGGTAAGCCAAGATATCTTGAAACGATACTTTTCAAGCGATCAAGGGATGTTGACCTGACATGACACGTAAAAGACGAGCCCCACGTCTCCCCAGCTTGCCTGGAAACTTGACCAAAAAACGCGAATTTTGTCAAGCGGATCAGTTTTCTGAGGCGAGAACTTTCTATGTGGTTCAGGACAGCGACAACTTCTACATCCGAGGCGATGGGCAACAATCGCTTCACCCCGATCTCTTCACCTCACGATCTGAGGCCAATCGCGCGTTGAGCATCTATGTGGAAGCAACGCGGTTGAGTTTGCCGCCCAGGCCGATCCTGCGCGTCGTTCCGGTCAGTCTCATGGCGGCAATGACGTAAAAACGACTGTGTTTCGTCGTTCGACACGATTTTCGTGTTGACGCGCCAGTTGTATTGCTAGAAGATAATTTTATGCAAAAGGGCCCAGCCACTGCAAGTGACTGGACCCTTTCCCCGCCCACCAAGGCCGCGGATGACCAGCGCGACCTGAAGGAGGCTGTTCAATGCCACAAAGTTCGGATGCGCGCAAGTGCAGCGAAGACTTGATCGAAGATATTCAGTTTGCCATCCACGCCCTCTTGAGGGGCCACACCGTTAAGGGGGAGACGGTCTACTCCATCGTGCGCGACGAAAACCCTACCCTGTCCGAAGCCACCATCCGGGACGCCGTCCAGGCCTTCTTCAATGAGAGGTTGGCCACTTTTCCGCCGGTGCCAGGGTACGCCTAAAAGGCGTATCCCCACACCTCAAGGTCTTCGCGGTAGGCCTCGCTGATCAGCTCGCGTGTCGTAGCAGAATAAAAATGGCGATACTCGTGCTCGCGTGGCGAGTACATCTCAGGAAGGTCGAGGCCGGTCACATCCTGGAAGCGCCTCCACTCCGAACCCAGCAGCTCGAAGCGCCCCACGAAAGCCGGCTCGGCCTTCACCTGTGAGATGAAGGGCCAGAACGCGGAAATGCGCATGGGGTTGCGCACAATGGCCTCCACGAGGTCCTCGAAAGTCGACTCGCGGCTGATGCCCACCTCGGCGAGGGTGTGGTAGCGGTCCGCCATGCCTTCCTGGATGCGTTCGTAAAGCGACACGACGCGGCTGTAGGGATTGCGGACAAAGACACACCGGTCATAGTCGGCATAGGCCGCTTCGATCTCCATCGAGGTCATAAAGAACGCCTGCCGGTCGACGGCGTCCATCAAGAACTCTCCGATCCTGTTGCCGAGGGTGGCGTGGAACAGGAACACGATCAAGCGGCGGGACGGGCAGACAAAGTGCCGGGAACCACGCTTTTGCATGGTCGGGGCGGCATCGAGGGTCGACATGGGCAATTCTCAACAGCTGATGAACTTAACGCCGGCGCCGTCGAACAAGATTCAACCTGCCGAGCATCTTCACGCATCCATCATGATCAAGAATGTTAAGGCTTGGAAAAATCGCGGCCGAACGGCCTTTGATGGCGTTCACCACGAACGGCACCGTCATGACGAAGCGCCCATCTCTGAGGCCTTTCGCCTTTTTCGCGATGACCCTCAGGTCATCCAACACCGTGTGCGCCGCTGCGCCGCCGGGAAACCAGATCAGCTCGAAGAGCGCGAGCCCTTCCGAGCGGAGCCGCCGGGTGAGGTCCACGGGGTTGCTCGCCAGCCCCACCTTGCACGGCCCCCGTTCGTGCTCGGCCGCCACGTAGATGGCGCACCAGCTGCGATCCTCGAGCCACCGACGCCAGGGTGGGTGGTAGGCGATCCCCGAGATCTTAGAGATACCGCTCGGCTCGCCAGTAGCCGTTTCTGAGGGGTTCTCCCTGTCGCATCCATCCAACGCCATCTACCCATACCTTCCCAGGCGCCACAGCGCCGTCCGTCCACTTCGGGCGTTCGCCCACCTCCGCCACCATCCGTTGGGTCGTTGCGCTCTCCTCGATCGCCTCAGGCACGTCCACATCGCAGACGAACTCGTTTGCGATTCTTGCAAAAAGACGCTCCAAACGATTGCGAATTGTTCGATCTGTCACGTTAAATCTGTCGGCTATGCGCCAGATTGGTTCAGCGCGGGCCCACAAAAAGATCAGGCGAAGCGCCTCGTCGCCCAGCTCTTGGCGCACCCAGACAAGCCAAGTCTCCACCACTTGGGCCTTGGAAATGTCATGGGCCGTCGGCCGATAGCGCACGACCGTCTCGTTGTACGCATAGGCCGTTGGACTGTCGGTTGTCATCGCCCACATGCCCGATTGTTTCAGGCAAGGGGAGGGGAGCCGCTCGCGGTCGAGAACCCGAACCGCATCGCGAATTGCCGTGGCCAGTGATCCCTTGAGCATCATTCGTCTCCCACTGACCGGTAGTCCAGGGTCTCGGTGTTGAACATGAACGAGCGCTTGCCGATCCGTCCGGTGGTGTGGTGGCGCACCTTCTTGACGTAGATGTCGGTCATCATCCCCTCGGGATTGGGCCGGTGGAGGATGATGCCGAAGTCGGCCTTGTTGACCCACACAGCGCCGCCGTCGATGTCGTACAGCGAGACGTCCGCGCCCTTGCCCCCGCCTTCCTTGGTGGGGTGCGCGATGACGATCAGTGCCACCTCATGTCGTCTGGCAAAGCGCTTCAGCTTGCGAACGCTCGCGGAAATGTATTCGGGGAGGGTTTGGGTGCGGTCGCGCTGGTGCTCCAGCTCGTTCCAAGGATCAATGATCAGGATGTTGGCGCCATACCGATAGACGGCGTCCTCGGCGCGCTCGATCACCCAGTCGACGGTGGGGTCGTCGTCCTCATCCAGGATGCCCGCCAGGTCGGCATCGATGAACGAGTAGTACCGGCGAATGAAGGCCAGCGCCTCGTCCTTATCGCCGGCCGTCATATCGGCTGTGGCTTTATCGATAGCCATGCGCCGGAGGTCGTCGGCAAGGTGGGGTTTGACCGGCATCTCCGGTGAGATGATGGTGGTCTTCCAGCCATGGGCCCTTGCCATCTGCACGCTGGTACGCTCGATGAATCGCGACTTGCCCGAGCCTGGTGTGCCGGTCACCACCGTGAAGCTGCCGGGGAACAAGCGGACCAGATCGTCCAACTCTCCCCATCCCAGCGAATAGGTGCGCAGCGGCCCCACATCGGGGTAGTCATCGATGACGTAAAGGCCGCGGGTGGGAAGGCTGATGGTGTTGGTGAGGACACTCCGGACCCCCTCCACACCTTGGGCCATCAGCACATCGTTGAGGTCTTTGGTCCCCTCTGGGTAGATCACACGATCGCACCGCGCCGCGCCCAACCGGCGCACCAGTTCTGCTTCAAGGCGCTTGCCCTTGTCGTCACCATCCACCGCAATGATGAACCGGCGCACCGCCTTCAAGCGCTTGCGGTTGTTCCAGAAGAACCGCCAGTAACCCTCTGCGTCGTCCTCTGGCGCCGCATTGGGGTCCACCGCCTCAGGGTCCTCACCCTTGCGCAGGGATGGGGCTCCAGAAGGCACTGAGACGGCAAACACGAAGCCCGCCTGCACGGCCGTCATGCAGTCCAGCTCACCTTCCACGACCACCACGGGGCAGCCGTCCTTGGTGACGGCAGGATCGTCGAGCACATCGGCGTTGAAGAATGTTGGGCGACCTTCGGGAGTCTGCACGAAGCGTTTGTCGCCGTTGGGACTACGGCCGCGAAACTTGGTGTTGACCTCCTTGCCGCCGTCAATGAACGGGAACGCCAGCCACTTGCCGCGCTCAGAAGGCTCGCATTGCCAGTCCGGCTTGAACTGCAGATCAGCCGTATAGGTCCCGAAAGCTCTTACCGCGAGATCGGGATCGAGGCCCCGACTGTCGAGGAACTTGACGGCGTGCGGACCCAAAACGCGGCTGTGCTGTGCCATCGTAAAACTCACCCCCTTGCCATCCACAGTGATGGCAATTCCAGCGAACACCCACCTGGTCGATCTCCACAGACAAGCAGGGGTCCCGCTTGTTGCGGCGCGTGTGCGAGCAGGTGGGGCAAACAGTTTTGTGGTTGCCGACGCCTTGGCGCCGCAGGTCGATCTGATGGTCGGAAAGAATCTCTGACGCCGACTTCAGCATATTGGGCCCTTGTGGGGGCACTCGACGTTCTTGTCGACCGCCCAGCGCGGCAACATCTCGATCGAATAGGTGCCGTCCCTGTTCTTCACCTTCGCGGGTATCTTCTCCTCCGCGTACGCGACTTTGTCCTTCTCCTCCTTTTCCCCCTGCTTTCGCTCCCAAGCCTTCTGGTTTCTTGTGGAGAGTGAGGATTTGACCACGTGCTGCCATGGTCCTCTGGCATTGTCCTTGATCCAGTCCGCCATGCCGTTCAAGGCGCCGCGCAGCTCGATGTATGGGAAGTCGTCCTCCAGCTGGGCATACTCCGTCTTGGTCAGCTTGATGATGCCTTTCTCGTACACGAAGGGCTCGCGCTTCTGCTCGGGCGCATCAGGAAAGAGGTCCGCCGAGGGTGGTGGGGATGAGCGCGGAGGCTTGGCCTCAGGCTCGGCCGTACGCGTTTCCGCCAGGTGATCGCCAGGGGGAGGCACGGGCCTCGTAGCCACCTCGCCATCAGGTGGGGCCTTCCCTTCTACCTCGTGCGCGCTCGCGTGCGAGGCCGCAGCCTGCGACGGTGGGGAAGATCGTGCTTTGTGCTTCCCTTCTCCCTCTCCATTTTGGTTGGGGGGTGCCTCCGCCCGTTGTTCGGAAACTGTCCCGTCTGCTGTCCCGGTCTCCGCATCGCCAAGCTGATACTTGTCGTAATTACAGATGGTTATGACCATCTGTCCTGTCCCGGCCTCTGTCCGGATCATGTCCTCATTCTTGAGCGTTTTGATCCACCGCTCGACGGCCCCCTTTTTCCATTTCCAAGCCTTCATCAGGGCGCGGATCGAGATGGTCAGTTGGCCGCGTTTAAGCGTGACGAGCTTGCCCATAATGTCGCGTTGATAGGGCTTGTAGGCGGCCTTCTCGACCAGCCAGACAAAGGCGGCCGTGGGGCAGAGCTGATGGCCCCCAAGGATGCTGTGATTGAAGATCCCCCGCTGGATCGCGATCCACCCGGCGCTCATTGGTACACCCCCGACATGGGGCTATCGACGAGATCGGAGGTCATCCAGCCGTCCGCAACGCGGAAGATTAGTCTGAAATTGTACATGAAGAGAGACCAGAGCATATCATCCTCTTTGTGCCCGGTGAGTTGGAGCAGCCGCTCTTCCGAGTAGGGAATGTAACCACCGGCCATGCGCATCTCGGCCAACAGGCCGTTGATGATGTCCACGTCGGTCACTGCGAGGGCATGCTCCACGTAGACGACGAAGTGACGGTGCGTTTCTCGAAACGACACGGGGCGATCGACGGCGGGCACAGGTGCACCTTGCCGCTCGACGAGGTCGGCGGAACTGGTCATCACATTTTCCTCTTGATGATGGTCTCGACAGAAGCGCGCTAAGCGGCTATGTCTAACGCACTATCCGCCTCCGAGGGGCATTCTCTTCCATTGGCTTCCTGCGCGAACTCGACCCTCAGGAAGCCCATGGGAGTGACATGCCCGTCGGTGATCTTGTTACAAGCCACGACAAATGCCCATGATGGGGGTCGACGACAACCGATGATGCAGTACACATGCGGGAAGGAGTATCCAATCCGCTTGGAAAAGGCTCTCACGCTCTCGCCGTGGTTTTTGATATATGCTCGGAGGGGATGATCCATGCTGTACTTCCTATCCACACATTACAACGATTATGTATCTTATTCCTATACGAGTCAAGAGGGAGGAGGAAAATAATGCAGGGGAACTCGATTCGGGCTTGGCGTCGTAAGCGTGGCTACACCCTCCGGTCCCTGGAGGAGAGGATCGCAGAGGTCTACGGCGCGCGGGTCATGACGTTCGTGAAGATCGGTCGACTGGAAAATGCCAGCCAGTCGTTCACCGATGAGGACCTGGAGATCCTCGCTAAGGCGCTCGACGTGTCAAAAGCGGACCTGTTTGTTTCGCCGGACGACGTCGAGAGCAATTTGGATCGCTTGATCGACAAGCTCACCGACGAAGAGCGCGAAAAGGCCTATGCCATCCTCACAGCGACGTTCCCAGAATACGCCGACTGAATTTCTTTTTAACATACAGATATTGACGAACTTGTCTTTAGGCGATACATATCACCGCATCACAATTGCGGTGACCCATGACCACGTCTTCATTTGCCGACGGCGTCTATTTCGATCTGGACGTCGACCGTTATCATGCCGACCCCGCCCTTGGCTCAACCGACATAAAGAGCCTCGCCCTCGCGCCTGAAGAATGGCAGTGGGCGCGCCTGCACGGCGAAAGGGTCGAATCCAAAGCCCTTATCTGGGGCGACGCCCTGCACACAGCCCTCCTTTACGGCCGTGCTGCCTTCGACGAGAAGTATTCGGTTGAGCCCGATCGCAAGGCCTACCCGAACGCACTCGTTACAAAGAAGGACCTCACGGACCATCTGAAGAAACTTGCGCCGAACCGTAGCGTGCCGGCGAGCTTGACCAAGGCGGAGTTGGTTGAGCTGATCCGTGAAATCGACACCGATGTTGAGCTTTGGGACGAGATCACTAAAGCGCACGTTGATGCGATCAACAATCCTGACCCCAAGAAGCGCAAGGCCAAACTGACCGCCGAAGACCAGCGGCAGATCGACTTTGCTGAAAATGCACTCCTGAAACATCCCGATGTGGCGCCGGCATTCTCAGCGGGCGTATCGGAGATGTCGATCTTCGTGACGGATGCCGAAACGGGGGTGCGTCGCAAGGGTCGGTTTGACCGCGCCAAGATCGGCGCCACCGCCGATCTGAAATCCTACCGCCCGTGGAGCAGCGTCGATCCAGATGTCGGCGCGCGGCAATCAATCGCCAAGTACCGGTACGATGTGCAGGCCGCTGCCTATACCGAGCTGCGAATGCTTGCGCGCGATCTCATCTCACAGGGGAAGGTTTATGGCACGTGCCCACTCGGTGCGGAGTGGCTGGATGTGTTCGCGATTTCGCTCAGCCCGTTGGAGGTGTTGCGAATGCGCGCCAAGGGGGAGGAGCCGCCCCTCGACGTGCCCCAGTGGAGCTGGGTCTGGATCTTCTACAAGGCGATGGGCGCACCCTTGTGCTTCGGCAAGATCTGCGAGGCCGACGTGCTTGAGCATGCCATGTGGACCGTGCGTCAGGGGATCGACAACTACGTCGCCAAGATGAACGAGTTTGGCCCCGACCGCGATTGGACGCCGACCGTGCCGCTCACCAGCGTCACCCTGCAGGACCTCCCCCAATGGATGGGCTACTGACATGACCGACACGCCTCGGCCGAAGAAGGCCGCCCTCGTCACGACCAATGCCGGCTTTTCGCCCATCGTCCCGAAGGACACAGAAGAGATTGTGCGGATGGCCAAGATGGCGACTGCGGCCGGTTTCAAGCCAAGCAATCCCAAGGTCGATCCCGTCATGGAGGCGACCTGGATCATCGCGGCGGGACTCGAAAAGGGCATCCCGCCCATGACGGCCCTGGGGGTCATTGCCGTGATCAACGGCAAGATCCGCCTGTACGGCGAAGGGCCCATGATGCTCATCCACCGGTCCGGCCTTCTATCCTGGAAAAAGGAATGGGTGGACGGCGACGGCGACGAGTTGGTCGCCCACTGCGAAGTGCACCGCGTTGGCGATCCGCCGGACGTCACGACCAAGCGGTCGTTTTCCGTGAGCGACGCCAAGGTGGCGGGTTTGTGGGACACCCGCGACCGCGACAGCTACGGCAAGCCGAACAAAGCCCCATGGCGCCGGTATCCGAAGCGCATGTTGGCCGCCCGTGCCCGCGGCTATGCCCTGGCGGATGCCTTTTCCGATGTCCTGGCGGGCATGGAGCAGCGGGATGTCGTGGACGATCCCGAAGTGGAGCCCACCGACACCGCCGAGCCCGAAGCTAAGACGCCCACACAGCCGCAACTGGTAAACCCGCTGGTGGATGAGTTCCCGCTCAAGGCAGAGGCGGTCGAGGCTGAGTTCGAGGCAACCGAATAGTGTCGCTGCGCATCGTCCGCCCTGACACCGCCTTCGCCGACACAGGGCGGCGCAACAAACGGCCACGAGCCCATGAGGTGGACCACCTCGCATTCATCAGGGGATTGCCGTGCCTGTGCTGCCATGCACGCCCGCCATCGGAGGCGGCGCACATTCGCATGGCGGACCGGCGCTTTGCGAAGCGCGCCACTGGCATGGCCGAGAGGCCTGATGATCGCTGGGCCGTCCCTTTGTGCAGCATGTGCCATCGCGAAGGGCCTGACGCGCAGCACAGGGCCAACGAAGCCGCCTGGTGGCGCGAGCAGGGGATCGACGCTGTCGTCGTTGCCGCCGCACTCCACGCGTACACGGGCGACGAGGAGTCGGCCCGCGACATTCTGAAAATGCGCGGCGTCCGTAGCGACGCCCTCACCACAAGGACCTGACGATGCTCAACCGTGCAACGTTGATCGGCAATGTCGGCCGCGACCCTGATATCCGCCACAACCAAGACGGCAAGCCCATTGCCAACCTGAGCTTGGCCACCACCGAGAACTGGAAGGACAAGCACACCGGCGAGAAGCGGTCTCGCACGGAATGGCATCGGCTCGTGGTCTTCTCAGAGGGGATGGCGAAAGTCGTTGAGAAGTACGTCCACAAAGGCTCGAAGATCTACGTCGAGGGAAAGATCGCCACACGAGAGTGGGAAGATCAAGAGGGCGTCAAGAAGTACGTCACTGAGATCATTCTCGATAACTTCAGTGGGCGCATCGTGCTTCTTGGGGACCGACGGGATCGACAAAACGGCGACCATGGCAATGGCCATCGCCAGGACGGCGTCAATGGCCCTGAAAGCGCAAGGGATCGGGGTGAGGGGTCCCAGGATCGCGGCCGGTCCAACCACGAATCCTACGATCCGCCGTTCGATGACGATATTCCGTTCTGAGTGAAAATATCTTCTTGACGACAATGTATATGTAACATAAAAAGATACAAATAGTAAGGAGATGTCGTGCAGATCATTAATCCGGCGAAGCGAATCTGGGCATGGGCTTATCCGCTTGGAGGGGCTCAGCGAGTGGGTGCTTCGGTGGCTCCGGGTTTGACGTTTCGAGAAATCAAGGCGTTGAACCCCTGCTGGGACGGTTGGAATCGACTTTCCGACCACTTGCCAAAGCGAGGCAAAATCACTGCGCGGATGGCGCGCAATGCCGGGGCAACACTTGATGATCTCATATGGGGAGCAACAGCAGCGGCCAATTCAGACGAGGGCGTAGATCGCCGCCTGCGCATGTGGATGGCTGATTGTGCTGCCCGGATACTGCACCTCTATGAGAGGCAGCATCCAGGGGACATGCGCCCACGGGATGCGATTGTTGGAGCGAGGCGCTTCGCCAATGGTGAGATTGACGACACCACCAGTTTTGCCTTTGGGGCTGACTGCGCTGCCAAAGCCTCATGGGGTGCAGCTCGGGATGCCGCATTGGCCGCCTGGTGCGCGGGCAATGACGCCAACTGGACCAGCAGGGACGCTGCCAGGGCCGTAGCCGTGGACATCGAGACTGGCGCCGAGACTGGTGCCGAGACTGACGAAGCCCTACAGGCCGCTTACAAAGCGGAGAGGGAATGGCAGATGGAGCGCCTCATCGTCTGGTTGTCGGAAAACGAACCCGAGCCCTATCCGCTCCCCGGTCGCCAAGAGGTGGCAGCATGAGCAGTCATCCATTCAGCGCCCACATCACCATCGCCGAGGGCATTCTGATCGAAGACTTTGAATGCCAGGTGGAAGCTGTGGCTGAGCCGGACGGGTATGGTGGTGTCAACGTTCGCATCGTTGCGGTGTGGGCGGAGACCTTCCGCAGCCGCGTCGACGGGCCGCCGTTTAGCTTGGGCCGGGTCGAGCTTCTCAAGCATCAGGATCTTCTCGCGGCCTTGATTGGCGGCAAGGTCAAGAAGGTTGCCGAAGAGGACGCGCGCATCGTCGAGGAGGCGATTGCCAGCGCGGGTTTTACTTATCTGGGCCGCGGGGGAAGCGACCCTGACGGTCGGTGGGTGCGGAGGGCGGCAGCGTGAAGCCCACCATCAAAGTCATCGAGCACGACGAAGAGCGCATCGTGTTTGTCGCCATCAATTCGATCCGCCGCAAGGAGTGGGAGTACATAGGCAGTAACTCCCGGGCCCAGGCATTCACCGAGGCGCGCGCCTACTGCGCTGGCGCTAAGGATATGGCCAAAGTCATCGAAATGACCACCGCCGCTGGCGCCTAAAGCAAGAGATTTTTTGGATCGCGTGACCAACACCACCCAAGTTGTGGAGGGCAACCGATGAAACAATACACAAAGGGTCAAGACGTCATGGTTGGAGATCACATCCTGATTGGATCAGGGTTTAGTGGTCATCCACAAGAGTGGGCGATATTGCTGGTCGACGGGAAGGATGGGACCACCATCACGACGCAGCGGGTCGACCATCACCCTGTCTGTGGCCACCCCATCAACCTTGCCAACACCTCTATCATTCGAGCCGTAGGCAGCGCGTCGGCGATGCGCTCCTACCGCCAAATGTGCATCAATGCGCTGGCACCTTACGACCATGAGGTGAAGATCGCTGAGGGCGGGCTGCAACGCGCCAAAGACGCGTTCTACGGCAAGCTCGAAGAAATCAACATGGTCAAACCGGCACCACCGAAAGAGCAGCCCTCTTTCTCGTCCGTCCAGCAATCCACCGAGGATCTGGACTCTGTGTACGAGGACTTCGCATGAGCGCGGTCATGGCCAGGGTCAGGCCCCACGCCGTGCTGGCTGATGCCATCTTGGATGTCGCTGCCATCTTGCGGGCCGAGGGCAACAGCGAAGCTGAAATCTCGCGTGTGTCGGTCGCTGAGCTGACAGAGGTGGCGGGCCGCCTCATGGCGACGGTCGCCAACAGCCGATCCGATTTGGAAATGGCGTTGCTGCGGCACTGCACTGAGGTCAATCGGGTTGCCTACCGCGAGTTCTACAAGGGCCCGCCGAGGCCCAAGCGCAGGCCCAACCGCCCTTCCAGACGAGGGCTTCGCCGATGACTGAGGTTGGAACAATCCAGGCGGAAGACAAAAAGGCGACCGATATGAGTGTTGCTGAAGCCACCGCCCCTGAGGACGAGAAAGCTGTCGATCTGAGTATGGAGGCCATCCAAGGCGATCCAGCGAAGGTATTCGATGGCAGTTTCGACTTGGAGGCCATGCTCAAGGCCGTCGAGAAGGAAGCTGAGACCGTTGGGTGCGATGTCTCTACGGAGGCTGCGCGCAAGAAGATCAAGTCCATGGCCTATCGGGTGGCGCAGACAAAGTCCGCGATCGACAATGCCGGTAAGGCTCAGAACGAAGACTTACGCAAAGAGATCAATGCGGTCGACGCTTTGCGCCGCCGTGTCCGCGAGGAACTCGACAAGCTCAAAGATTGGGTGCGCGCGCCGGTCGACAGGTGGGAGGTCCAGGAAGAGGCCCGCTTGGACTCCCACCGCCAGGTGATCGCCGACATTGAGGCTGCGGCCCACGTCCCCACAACGGACACGGCCGCCGACATTCAGGCGCGCATGGTCAAGCTGAAGGGCATGGACCTATCGCCCACCGAGATGAACGAATTCTCAAAGCGCGCCGAGGCGTGCCGCGAAGCGACCCTCGGCGTTCTTACGGATGCCTACGCCAGAACGGTGACGGCTGAGGCTGAGCGGGCTGAACTTGAGCGCATGCGCCAGGAGTTAGCCAAGCGGGACGAGGAGGCCCGCAAGGAGCGGGATGCCCGCGAAGCGAAGGAGCGGGAAGAAGAACGACAACGGAAGCTGCAAGCCCGCAAGGAACGAGAAGCCGAAGCGCAACGCCAACACGACGCTGAGATCGAAGCGATGGTGAAGGCTGCCGCTGACAAGGCCCGCAGGGAGATGGAAGCGAAGGCGGAGGCCGAGCGCAATCATCTCATCCAGCTACAGCGTGACGCCGAGGAGAAGCGCAAGGCGGACGCCCAGCGGGTCTTGGAAGAGGAGAAAAAGCGCGCCGAAGACAAGGCCCATCGCGACGCAGTCATGAGTGCAGCCAGCTTGGCGATAATAGAAAACGGCAAGATTGGCCACAGCCGCGCAGGATTGATCGTCAAAGCTATCGACGCTGGCAAGATCCCTCACGTCTCCATCAAGTTCTGACGCCATGGGGATCATCAAACACATCGGTTGGTTGGGAGCAGCCCTCATGGCCGCCCCAGCGACGGCCACCACCCCCACGCCACCCACAAAGCCCCAGCTGGTCACCATGGCCAGGGTCGTGGATGGCGACACGCTCGTTGTGCGCCTCAGGGACGGCCGCACAGAGCGGGTTCGCATTGCGGGCATTGATGCCGCCGAGCTGCGGTCACGGTGCGCCCACGAGGCCCGCATGGCCGCTCTGGGACGCGCTGGGCTCTCCGCGGCGCTCCTGCTGGCACCCGACAAGATCCGCATCGCCGAACAGGGGCGCGGCCGCTACGGCCGGATCATCGCCGACGTGTTGGTGGATGGGCAGGACGTGGGCCGGGCCTTGGTCCGCACCGGTGTGGTGAGGGAGTGGACGGGGAAGAGGGAGGCTTGGTGCTGATGGCCGAGAATAGTGGCATCGAGTGGACCCACCATACCTTCAACCCATGGATCGGGTGCACGAAGGTTTCGGCAGCCTGTGACCACTGCTACGCCGAAGCTTGGGACAAGCGCTTCGGTGGGCAAAGGTGGGGTCCTCATGCTCCCCGCAAGAGAACGAAGACGTGGGGCAACCCCGTCAAGTGGAACCGGCAAGCCGAAGCCGAGGGGCGCCGTTTCCGCGTCTTCTGCGCGTCGCTTGCGGACGTCTTTGACAACGATAGGAGCATTACATCTGGTTGGCGTGGTGATTTGTGGCACTTGATTCACCGCACCCCTCAACTTGATTGGCTCCTACTAACAAAGCGACCACAGAACATCCCGCGCTTTCTTCGCCCGGAGGAGTATGGACCATTGCCAGCATGGGGAAATGGCTGGCCAAACGTATGGCTTGGAACGACGGTTGAAAACCAAGCTGAGGCAGAGCGCCGACTTCCTCACCTATGCTCATTTCCAGCTGCTGTGCGGTTCATCTCAGCGGAGCCGCTGTTGGGGCCGATCGATCTCCGTGCGGTGAAGATCGGTCACGCAACGGCGCTCAGTCGCTTGGATTGGGTGATCACGGGGGGAGAGAGCGGAGCTTTGTACCGCCCGGCCGATCCCGAGTGGTTTCGCGGTCTTCGTGACCAGTGCGCGACTGCCGGGATCCCGTTCCTTTTCAAGCAGTGGGAAGGGCGATCGCAACGCGAGATCAAGGCGAAAGGACGGGCGCTTGATGGTGTTGTGCACGATGGCTACCCGTCACCCGAGTCTGATGAACTGTTCGCCTAGAGGGAGATTGGTGCGAATGACAGAAAAACCTCAAGCGGAAAACATGACGCCTTGTAAGGTTCAGGTCGATCAGACCGGCACGTCGATCTTGATCTACAACGAAGATCGCTCGGTTCTCGGTGAAACAGACAACCCATCAGTCGTCGAACAGATTCGCGACGGTTTTGACCTAAACCCACTTGAGAAAATCTACGTACAAGCCGCCATCCATGATGACGGGTTCGTGGAGTTCGGGAACGTACTGCCCGAGCAGGATTGGTAGTGCCATGAGGAAGGCCTTGAGGATCACCGAAGCCCTTGAGATCGCAGAGCGCGATGACATCGGTCAGTGCGCGACTTGTACCGGCTTGGCTGAAGAAGACGAACGCTACTGCTGGTACTGCCGACAATACTGGAACGACGTGTCCGAGGGGTTCTTCGATCAGACTGACGAACCCCTCGAAGACATCATGACCACCCAACTAATCTCCACCGGAGGATGACACCTTGGCAAGGATCTATCTCGCATCATCGTTGCGCAAAAAAGACCAACCCGCGGCTGTCGCAGCACTGCGCGAAGCTGGCCACGAGGTCTATGATTTCCGCAATCCGCCCAGCGGTGTGAAGGGCTTCGCTTGGTCGGAGATTGACCCGGATTGGCAGAGCTGGAGCGCGGCCGCCTATCGAAAGCTGCTGACCACCCACCCGATCGCTGCGCTTGGGTACACCAACGACTTGAGGGGCATGGAATGGGCAGACACCTGCGTGCTTCTCCTCCCATGTGGGCGAAGCGCTCACCTTGAGGCCGGATGGTTCTGCGGTCGGGGTAAACGATGCATCGTGTTGACCAAGGACGGGGAGGAGCCCGAGCTCATGGCACTCCTCGCGACCGACATCTGCATCAGTTTGGATGAGGTTTTGCAGCAGCTCGGCTCACCGTCAACGGCAGAAGCCGCATAGGCGAGAGTGGCGGCTTTATCGCCCACAACAACAAGAGTGGTCGTGCGCGAGGAGCTCGGCAACGCACTAGAGCAGTTTGAACCATTGTAGAGTCGGTAACGGCTCGCCAATTCCATTGTGATTCGGTCTTGCGAAGTTGATTCGCGAGGTGGGTCATGGGGCGAGCGTTGGGGCTGGATCTGCGGGTCCGGGTGGTGGAGGCGATCGATGCGGGGTTGTCTCACCGCGAAGCGGCACAGCGGTTTGCGATCGGTATTGCCACGGCGGGCGCGTGGCATCGGCTGTGGCGGCGCAGCGGCAGCGTGGAGCCGGCGCGCCAGGGTCATCCGGTTCGCTCCAAGCTCGACCCCCATAAGGGCTTTATCCTTGGTCTCGTCGAGGCCGCGCCCGACATCACGCTGGCCGAAATCGCCGCACGGCTCGGGGCCGAAAAGGGCGTGACGGTCTGCCCCTCGACGGTGTGGCACTTCTTTGCCAAGCGCGGCATCACACTGAAAAAAAGACCGCGCACGCGGCAGAACAGGATCGTCCCGACGTCGCCGAGCGCCGGCGCGCCTGGTTCGAGGGGCAGCCCGATCTCGATCCCGACCGGCTGATCTTCATCGACGAGACCGGTTTATCGACCAAGATGGCGCGGCTGCGAGGCCGGGCGCCGCGGGGCGAGCGCTGCCGCGCACCGGTCCCGCACGGCCATTGGAAGAGCACCACCTTCACGGCGGGGCTGCGCCGCGACGGCCTCGTGGCACCATGGCTGTTGGACGGGGCGATGGACGGTGAGGCCTTCTCCACCTACGTCACACGCGTTTTGGCGCCTGAGCTCACTCCCGGCGACACCGTCGTGATGGATAACCTGCCGGCGCACAAGGTCGCTACCGTGCGTGAGGCAATCGAAGCCGCCGGGGCTCACCTCCTCTACCTCCCGCCATATTCGCCTGATTTCAACCCGATCGAGCACGTCTTCGCAAAGCTCAAGGCCCTGCTGCGCAAGGCCGCGTGCCGCACAATCCCAGACCTATGGGATGCCGTGGCCGACGTCATCAAACCTCTCACGCCGGACGAGTGCCGCAATCTGTTCACCGCAGCCGGATACGACTGCGATTAGATTGAAAATGCTCTAGCGGAGATCAGAACAAATGACCGACAAGTTGACTGTTATCCCAGGCGCCGAAGATGAACTGCGCGCTGAAATCGAAGAGTTGAAGCGGCGGCTGCCGATCCTGGCTGAGATATCCAAGCAAATAGCGGCGGCGCGGAAGCTTAGTTTTGACGCGCACATTGAGGCGGGCTTCTCCGAAGACCAGGCGCTTAAACTGTGTGAGAACATATTGCTTTAGGGGACCAATAGCGCGGTGGAAGCGGCAAAGGGAGGTCCCCTCAATGCGTTCGCCCTGGGCGGAATCTCAATTGGTGGAGGTATGGTTCTGATGGCCACAATGGGTCGAGGATCTGACCAGTACCATCTGGATGACGACTTTTGCTGGGCTTGCGGCGGTGAAGGATACCACGACGGCGATTGCACCTGCATGGAAGACACGTGCTGCTGCCTGGAGCCTGACCCGCCGGTTTGTGAAGTGTGCGACGGGACTGGAGTTATCGCAGTCCAGGAGGCAGCTGCCATAGCCTACGAGACCGGCACGATGCAGCCCTTGCTGCCTGGGCCGAGGGAGGGTTGATATGGTCGCCCGGCTTAACGTCGAAGAAGACATGCCACTGACCCTCAAGGAGGCCGCCGAACTGTGTCTCAGAGGACTGGTGACGGAGCGATCCCTCCGGGATGCGGCGCGCCGTGGTGATCTCGTGGTGGAGAAGCTCGGCCGATCTGTTTGTGTTACGCCAGCGGAAATACGGCGATGGAGGGAACGTTGCCGCAGCGACGTAAAGGTGCCCGACTCTGGCTCAAGCCAGCGTACGGCAGAAAGCGGTCTGTCTACTTCATTAAAGACGACGGACATGTCGAAAGCACGGGATGCGGCGCTGACGATATTCGGGGCGCAGAGCGAGCCCTCGCCATCTACATCGCGCAAAAGCACGCCAGGGAAGCAGCAAAGCCACGACGAAGGTCGGCAGAAGAAACACCCATCTCAGACGTTCTCACCGTCTACTGGAGAGACCGTGGTGCCTCTGTCGCAAGGCCAGAAGAGCTGAAGGCACGCCTTGTTCAGCTCACTCGATGGTGGGGCGCCAAGGCAGTGGGCGAGATTCATCCCAGCCTCATCGCCGAGTACGTCACGGATCGAGGATACCAGGCGGCCGCCCGACGTGAGCTCGAAGACCTGAGAGCCGCCATCCACCACGCTGCGAAAATGCGAGTCATCAGCGCAGTCGTGCCGGTTGTTCTGCCGCCGCGTGGGCGGCCGAGGGAGCGCTGGCTTACCCGCGATGAAGTGGCGAAGCTGCTGTGGGCTGCTTGGCGCTATCGTGAGGTGCAGAAAGGTCACAAGACCGGCCGCCGTTCACGCCGGCACATCGCACGTTGGATCTTGGTCGCGCGGTACACGGGATCGCGTGCAGGGGCGATATGTTCGGCTTCTTTTGACGAAGTGCCAGGCCGTGGTTGGGTCGACCTTGAGAACGGGCTCTTCTACCGGGCTGCCGACCGAGAGGTCGAAACCAAGAAACGGAAGCCGACCATTCGCGTCCCAGGGCCCCTGCTTGCCCACATGCGCCGCTGGCAGGCAGCCGGCCAGCAGTACGTGGTGGAGTGGTACGGACGGCCGGTCACAAAAATCAACAAAGCATTCCGCAGCGTGGTGGAGGACGCGGAACTGGGCCCGGGAGTCATGCCGCACACTTTCCGCCATACGGTCGCAACTTGGCTCCTTCGTGGGGGCGCCGACAAGTGGGAGGTCGCCGGCTTCCTCGGCATGACGATGCAGGTGCTGGAAGACACCTACGGACACCATGCGCCTGACCATCAGAGGTCCGTTCACAAGGCCATATCGGCACGAAACGGTTCCCCAAGCGGTTCCCCACCTCTGAAGGCAATTTCCTAAGTCATTGATTTCATTGGTCGGAGTGGGAGGATTCGAACCTCCGACCCCCTCGTCCCGAACGAGGTGCGCTACCAGGCTGCGCTACACTCCGGCGCGCGAGGCTATAGCCCGGACTTGCCCACCAATTCAAGCCTTCCCATGACAGGCGGCGACAAACAGGCGATCCGCCCCAACCTGTGCCTTGTCCCGGCAATGCCCAACCGTGGGCCCAGCCTGATAGCAGGGCCAGGGGTGCGTTCAGGCAAGAGACACGCGAAAGGGTTGGGCGCCCTCCCACAGGGTACGGGTGCCAAGGGCGTGAAGGTTTTCAAGGCCTTCGGTGAGCGTCAGGAAGTGGTTGCCTGCGAGCTGGCCCATCTTGCAGGCAAAGTGCACGCCCCCATAGGCCAGCAGGATCTCGGTTTCGGAAATGCCGCCGGGGTAGAGGATGATCTGACCCGGCGCGGGGTAACTGGTGTGGTTCTCATAACCGACGCCGAAATCCCTGTCGCCGAGGGGAATCCACACGCCTTCGCCGCTCCAGCGCACATGCACCACTTGACTCTCGAAAGGCATGGCCGCGCGGAAGGCAGCGCAGGTCTTGGGCGCTGCCTCGGTCTCAAGGACGCCTGCAAAGTGGAAGGGGCCGGCCTCGATACGCACGTCCATGGCGCATTCCTTTCAAAGATCAGTTCGGGGCGGTGAGCGTTGGGGGATGGGCTCACCCATAGTGGATTGCATCGCGGTATTGGGGCGCCATGCGCCGCTGAACGTACGCTTCACGCAGCGCCATTGTCACCGGGCCGGGGACTCCATTGCCGAAAATCCGCCCCTTCACGTTGACAATGGGGATCACACCGCCGCCGGAGGAGGTGATGAAGACCTCATCGGCCTCCAAGAACTCGCTCACAGGCATGTCACGCTCCTCGGTGACGTAGCCGGCCTCGTCGGCAAGCTCCAGAACGGTGCGCCGCGTCATTCCCTTCAGGCAGTGCCGGCTTGGGGTGACGACCGTATTGCCCATCACGGCGAACACGTTGAAGCCCGGCCCCTCGGTGACGTTACCGTCTCGGTCAAGCAGGCAGGTGGTGTTGGCGCCGTGGTCGTAACCCTCAAAGAGGCCGCGGGTGAAATCACCCCAGTGATAATTCTTGACGGTCTGGTCGACGCTCTCGTCGGGGATGCGCTCCACCGTTTCGGACACCCACATTTTCACGCCTTTGGTCACCTCGGCTTCGGGCACAATGTGGATGTAGGGCACGCACCAGGCGTAGAAGTGGTTGGCGCAATGGCGTGGATCGCGCGTTCCTGGGATCATCGGCACCCCACGGCTCACCACCATCGCCACATAGGCAAATGTCAAACCCGTACGGGCCACCATGGCGTGGAGGATGTCGCGTACCGCCGCACGATCCTGGGGCACGGACATGCGTGCAGCGGCCATCGAGGCAAAAAAACGATCCAAATAGTCAGGCAAACGGAAGAAGGCGCCGTCCCAGCACGGCACCACATCGTAGGTGATGTCGGAGTGGGTAAGGCCCCAATCGTTCACACCGATGGATGCCTTGCTGATGGGGACAATCTCGCCCCTGATCCACGCTGCGCCTTTGGAAAAGTCGGGTTCGCTCACACCGCCACCGTCACAGATTGAAGGGGATCCATAGGACAATATCCTTGAATAGGGTGATCAACAGCACCGTCAGCAGCATCAAGGCCAGGAACGGCAGGACGCCACGGGAGATCTCCATCAGTGAGCCGCCCCCCACCGCCTGGATCACATAAAGGTTGAGGCCAACGGGCGGTGTGATCAAAGCGCATTCCACCATGATCACAAAGAACACACCGAACCAGATGGGATCGATGCCCAGCACCATCAGCGATCCTGCCAAAACCGGCACCATGATAAGGAGCATGGAGAGCGCTTCCAGAAACAGCCCCATCACAAGAAGAACGCAAGCCACCACGAAGATGAAGAGACCCGCTGTCTCGATGTTTGTGGAAATAAATGTAGAGACGTCCTGGGGGATGCGGTAAAGCGCAATGGCCTTGCCGAAGACTTTCGCGCCGGCGACGATCAGCAAGATCACCACCGTTGTGCGCATGGAATCCACCGTCGCCTCCCAAAGGTCGCGCCAGGAGAGGGTGCGCAGGATGACGCCTGTGACAATCAAAGCGCCTGCAAAGCCGACGGCCGCGGCCTCCGTCGGCGTGTACCAGCCCTGGTAGATGCCTGTGATGACGGCGCCTGCGAGAACCAGGGTGGGAAGGGCGCGCACCCCTGTGGTGCGCCGCTCGCGCCAGGAGGCTTTGGGGACGGCTTCAAGGTTGGGCTGCGTTTTCGCGTAAAGGACGGAAAAGATGATGAAAAGCAAGATCATCAACAGGCCAGGCCCAACCCCTGCCATGAAGAGGGCGAGCACCGATTCCTCGGTGATCACGCCGTAGATGATCATGATGAGCGAAGGCGGAATCAAAATGCCCAACGTCCCCCCGGCGGCAAGAACGCCAAAGGTGAAGGCACGGGGGTAGCCGCGCGAGGTCATCTCGGGGATGGCGACGGTGCCGATGGTGGCGGCAGTCGCCACCGACGAGCCGGAGATTGCTGCAAACACCCCGCAGGACAATATGGTCGCCACCGCGAGCCCGCCGGGCAGATGGCCCACCCAGGCCTGGAGCGCGGCAAAAAGGTCCTTGCCGACCCCGCCGCGCAACATGACGTTTGCCATCAATAAGAACAAGGGAACGGCGACGAGGACGAAGTTGTCCATCGCCGACAACAGCCCTGCAGGCGCCATCAGGTCCGAAAAGCCCCCCAGCGCCAACAGGAGGACACCGAGGCCCCCAAGCGCGAAGGCGACAGGCACGCCCGACAGAAGCAGCGCAAACAGCGCGGTGAGGATGAGGAGGGTTTCCATGTTATCTGCGCCTGTCCTCACCGTATCGTGCGGCCGGCTTGCTCGATCTCAGCGGGCATCCCATACGAGGCGCCGATACTTTTTTGGTAGAGGGGGTGTGATGGTGGCTGTCAAAGGTGTTGGCGCGGCGTTGATGTCGCTGCTTCTGGCGGGCTGTTACACCGCAGAGCCCGGCGTTCTTGATCCGAGCGCGTCGGTTGTGCCGCAACAGGCCGTCACAGTCCTTGTCAGAGACGAGCCTATGGAGTTGGAGGCGGAGGGGCGCGCCTACGCCATCATGAACCCGCAGACGCCGTCCGACCGCAAAGTGCTTGTCCGCCTGTGGCCGGTGACGGATGACGGGCTCTACATTGCAGCATTCTGGCCGCGCGATTGGGGGCGAGACACACCATCGGCCATCATCTTCGCCGTCATGAAAGTGCGTGACGGACATGCTGAGGTGAGTGGTGACTGCGATGGGCCGACGCTTCAGGCTGCGCTGTCGGCGGGGGCACAGTTGGCTGGCGCCGAACCGCGTGCGGGCCGTAAGAGCTGCCACTTCGACAACAGCGAGAGCGTTTTCGACTTTGCCAAGGCCATTGCTGCCGAGCCGCTCTGGAGCAAGGCACACAAGGTGATGCCATTCGTGCCTTGAGGGGGCTTGTCCCCGAAACGCCGATGGCGCGGCCACCTTACTCGTCATAGTGGCCGAGGATGGTGCCCGCGGCACCAGCCAGTGCCTGCAGGGCGATCAGGCCGAAACCGACGGGGACGGACGCCTGCGCCCACCAGGACGGAATGTCGAGCATGGAGCCGGTGGTCCGCCCCACCTCAAAGCTCTGCGCAGCGATGGGGACACCGTTCCAAGCAACAAACCCTGCAATGGCGGCGACGAAGACAAGGCCCGCTGCCTTGGCAAAGCGCTGAATGGCAGGGGACGTTTGGTCCAATAGAACCGTGACGCGAATGTGCTCGTTGGTGCGCAAGAGCCATGCGCTTGCCAGAAACACCGCCCAGATCAAAAACAGGCGCGACAGTTCTTCAGCCCAAACAGTGGGAGCATTGAAGAAGTACCGCGCCACCACCTCGTAAGTGAGCATCACACCGATGGCCAGCAACAGGATGGACGCGCAAAGGGCGAGCGCCCGGGTGACTACCCCCAAGACGCCCACCGTGCGGGGCCAACCTTTGGCGGCCACGGCAGATTAGAGCTTCTTGGCCGCGTCGTAGACCTTTTGGCCAAGGTCGCCGGCTTCTTCCAGCCACTGGTCGATGACCGGGCGCGAGGCTGTGCGCCACTTGTCCACTTCCTCAGGGGTGAGTTCGTAGACGGTCATGCCGTTGGCTTCGGCCTCCTGATAAGCGGTGGCTTCAATGTCGGACACGCGGTCGCGCACATCGGCTTCGGCGCGGGTGGCGGCCTCGTTGATCCACATTTGCTGCTGTTCTGTCAGGCCTTCCCAGAAGTCTTCGTTGACGACGACGATGAACTCGATATCGGCAACGTTCACCTTGGTGATGGTGTCCATGACATCCCAAAGCGAGCGGGATTGAACGCCCGACACGCCCGTCATGCCAATGTCCACCGTGCCGCGCTGGTAGGCGAGGAACTGCTCAGAGCCCGAGATCAGCGTTGGGACGCCGCCGACTGTCTGCACCCATGTGCCAAGCGTCTTGCCGAACACGCGGGCCTTTTTACCCTTCATGTCATCGGGCGTTGCGATGGGTTCGCCATTGGACAGCAAGATCACCGTTCCATAGGCCTGCCACCACAAAACCTTCGAGCCGGTTTTGGCGATGGCGCCATCGATGGCTTTGCGCACAGGGCTGTCCGCGGCAACGGCGGCCCGCACCTTCTCTTCGGTGTTGAGGAGGAAGGGCATGTAGAAGACGTCGACGGCCGGAATCTCGCCCACATACCGGGTCAGCGAAGCCACGCCCATTTCGATCTGGCCGGAGCCGACCGCTTCAGGCACTTCCTTGTCTTTGTAAAGCTGTGCGGAATCGTAGATTTCCACCGCGATCTCGCCGCCCGACAGCTTTTCCACCTCATCCTTGAACAGAACAAGGTTCTGGCCGAGGTGGGATTTTAGCGGCAATTGCAGCGTGATGCGCAGCGTCACGTCCGCCGCCTGTGCAGGCAGCGCCAATGCCGCGGCGATGATGGCGGTGGCAAGCCATCCGCCGGCCTTGCGTGTGAATGTCATGATCGACCTCCCTTTGCGCCAATCCATTTTTGGGTCGGTCGTGTCGCCGCCCTTCCTTTGGTTAGGGCCGACAAGGGCGTGGACTGTCAAGGGTCAGTCCGCCGCGGTGCACCGACCAGGGCAAAGCGCGCCATCAATCGAGGCGAGGGCCATCCTGCGCAAGGCCGGTGTGACACGAAGCGGCGCCACATTCATCGTGCGGGGCGGGGAGGGCCTGCTCAGCGGCATTAGCCATGAGCAGTCCCCGCGGCTGAGGCCTGGGCGTAGCGCTGTAACGAAAAGTGGGACGAGGTCTCACTCAACGCCATTATGTTGACATCAACATAATGGATCGTCAGTCTGTGCGAAGACGCCGCAGAAACGTCGGGGGACAGACGATGGCAAAATCCACAACGCTTTTGGTCGGCACCAAGAAGGGCCTCTTCATCCTCAAAAAAAGCGGCACGGATGCCTGGTCCGTGGACGGTCCCCACTTTGCGATGGCCCCTGTCAACCACGCGGTGATGGACCCCGGCACAGGCGTCATCTACGCCGGGGGCGGGGGAGAGTGGTCGGGCCCCGTGGTCTGGCGTTCTGAGGATGGCGGGGTATCTTGGACCCATTCGCACGAGGGCCTCAGCTACGGCGAGGATGCCCCGGACGGGGTGCGCAGTGTGTGGAGCCTGGCCTTCGCGAACGGCAAGCTCCTCGCCGGCGTCCAACCCGCAGGCCTGTTTCAGAGCGAGGACGGCGGGCGCACCTTCTCCCACCTTGAGGGCCTGCGCAATCATCCAACGTGCGAACACTGGTACCCCGGAGGTGCGGGCCTCATCCTCCACCACATCCTCGTCCACCCGCGCGATGCAGACAGGATGTGGATCGGTATATCCGCAGCAGGCGTCTTTGCCAGTGAGGATGGCGGCAAGAGTTGGGAGCCGCGCAACGCCGGCACCCGCATGGACTATGCGCCGCCGGAGCAGCGTTATCCCGAGTTCGGCCAGTGCGTCCATTCTCTGGTGATGGCCGCAGGAACGCCCGACCGCCTCTATCAGCAAAACCACTGTGGAATGTATCGCAGCGACGACAGCGGTCAGCACTGGACAAGCATTGAAGAGGGGTTGCCCTCCAGCTTCGGCTTCCCCGCGGCCGCCCACCCCCACGACCCGGAAACGCTCTACCTGTTTCCCCTCAATGGGGATGACAACGGCCGCTACGCCCCCGATGCCAAGGCCGCCGTCTGGCGCACGCGCGATGGTGGGCGCACCTGGTCCGCGCTGCGCGAGGGCCTGCCCCAGGAGAACGCCTTCATCACCGTGCTTCGCCAAGCTATGGCCACCGACACCGCTGACCCCGCAGGCATTTACTTCGGCACCACCTCGGGCAGCGTGTTTGCCAGCCACGATGACGGCGAGCGCTGGACCCCCGTCGCCGCCCACCTTCCCACCATCACATCGGTAGAAGTGGCCGCTGGCGACCCCTGATCGGACGAGGCCTGTTGCACCACCAGCGAGGCCGCTTGGCTGCGCCCCGACGCGCTGTCTCGGGTTGACAGAGAGCGATTCTTCGGAAAAATTTCCACGAAAGAAAAAAAATTCACCTCTGGCGGTGGGAGGCAGGCGTGGCGGAACGGCAGCGCGGAACGTCCGATACGGACCTTCTGGCCCGAGCGGCTTGGCTGCATTTCGTCGGCGGTTTGACCCAGAGCGAGGTGGCAAAGCGCCTGGAAGTGCCCACCACCCGCGCCCACCGCTACATCGCCCGCGCGCAAAGCGAAGGCCTCGTGCGCATCTTCGTGGATGTGGAGACGACGGACTGCGTCGCCCTCGAAACTGAACTCATGGGCACCTACGGCCTCAACATGTGCCGCGTCGCCATGGATGTGCCCGAAGCCGGCCCCATGCCCCTGCGAACGCTGAGCGCCGTCGGCGCCACCTGGCTGATGCAGGTGATCGCCGCCCGCGCCCACGGTGTGATCGGGGTGGGGATCGGCCGCACCATCGCCGCCTCGGTGGAAGCCATGGGCCGCACCAGCGCGGAGAACGTGCGCTTCGTCTCGCTGCTCGGCGGCCTCACCCGTTCAGGCGCTGCAAACCCTTACGACGTGATCCATCGCCTTGCCCAGAAGACGGGCGCTGAGGCCTACCTGATGCCAACGCCCTTGTTTGCCGACACGGCCGCAGACAAGGCGGTGATGGTGGGGCAGGCGGCCCTTGCCGTCACCATGGGCCTCATCAAGGACGCATCGCTCGTCCTGCTGGGGATTGGCAACCTTGATGCCGCCAACTCCGCTCCAGCACAGATGCTGGATGCCACAGGCGAATTGGATGCTTTGCGGGCCCGTGGCGCCTGCGCGGAAATTCTGGGTCAATTCTTGGACGGCGAAGGCAGGCTTGTCCCCGCGCCCCATGACGGGCGCGTGATGGCGCTGCCGCTGGAGGCTTTGGCTGGCCGCGAGGCCGTTGCCATCGCTGGCGGTGCGGCCAAGACCGAGGCCATCGAGGCGGCCCTCAAGAGTGGCCTTCTCACAGGACTGATCATCGACGAGGCGACCGCTCGCCGTCTTGTCGAACGGCGCCGCGCCCGCCCGGCGACCGCGGCCTAGTAAAGACGAGCGACAGGAGAGAGGAAACGCCATGTACGATAAAGAGAAGGATCTCATTGACGCCTTCTTGAGGGGGCAGATGAGCCGTCGGAGCCTAGTGCGCGGGCTTGGTGCCCTCGGCCTGACGGCAGGTGCGGCAGGCACAATGCTGAATGCGGCGGCCACCCGCGCCCTTGCCGCCGATTTCGACTGGACCAAGCACGCCGGGACGGGGATCAAGCTTCTTCTCAACAAGCATCCCTACACCGATGCGATGATCGCCAACCTCGACAGCTTCAAAACCTTGTCGGGCATGGACGTCACCTACGATGTTTTCCCCGAAGACGTTTACTTCGACAAGGTGACGGCCGCGCTCGCCTCCCGCTCCACAGAATACGATGCCTTCATGACCGGCGCGTACATGACGTGGACGTACGGTCCTGCGGGGTGGATCACCGATCTCAACGAGTGGATCAACGATCCCACCAAGACCAACCCCAACTACAATTGGGAAGACATGCTGCCTGGCGTGCGCGCCTCCTGCGCGTGGAACGGTGTGCCTGGCGGCGAACTGGGTTCGGCCGACGCCAAGCAGTGGTGCATTCCCTGGGGGTACGAGCAAAACAACATCACCTACAACGCCAAGATGTTCGACCAGATCGGTGCCGAACCGCCCAAAGATCTGGCCGCCCTCTTGGAAGTCGCCGCCAAGGCCCAAAAGGATATCGACGGCGCCTATGGCATTGGCGTGCGTGGCTCGCGCTCTTGGGCGACCATTCACCCGGGCTTCCTGTCAGGCTACGCCAACTTCAACGAGCATGACCTTAACGTCTCAGACGACGGCAAGCTGTCTGCGGCCATGGCGACGGAAGGCTCCAAAGACTTCCACCGCCAGTGGGTCAAGATGATCCAAGAGTCGGGCGCCAGCGATTGGTCCTCCCATACCTGGTATCAGGTGGGCACCGACCTTGGCGCCGGGAAGTCGGCGATGATCTACGATGCCGACATCCTCGGTTACTTTATGAACGGCGGCGGCAACGCCATGGAAGGGGAACTGGCCTTCGCGCCCTTTGCCGCCAACCCTGCCGCCAGCGCCCCGACGCCGAACATTTGGATCTGGTCGCTCTCCATGTCCAACTTCTCGCGCAACAAGGACGCGGCGTGGAACTTCATGCAGTGGGCGTCCGGCCCCGAACACGGCCTCTTCGGCGCTTCGCAGATGGATTTCGTGAACCCTGTGCGCGCCTCCGTCTGGGAGGACGAATCCTTCCGCGAGCGGCTTGAAAAGTCCTACCCCGGCTATGTGAAGATGCACGATGTGTCGGCCCCCGGTGCGTCCATCAAGTTCACCCCGCAGCCGCTCTTCTTCGACCTCACCACCGAGTGGGCGTCCACCTTGCAGAAGATGGTCGCCAACGAGGTGCCTGTGGACGAAGGCCTCGACCAATTGGCCGCCAGCGTCGACCGTCAGCTCAAAGACGCCGGTCTCGGCTAAGCCACACCGGGTCCGGACCCCCGCTCCGGATCCGGCTTGCGCCCGCCGCGACGACGCCTTCAGGGCATCGTCGCGGCGGGCCTTGACCCACTGAGGAAGGGAGCTTCATGACGGTTGCGAGCGATCACGCACCGCCCCGCAGGCCGGCGATCTCGCGGCGCATGCTGCCCTATCTCCTCAGCTTGCCGGCGTTGCTTGTGTGCATCGGCATTCTGATCCCCTTCTTCACGGCCGTTTACTACTCACTGCAACGTTTTCGCCTGTCACAACCCTGGAACAGGGGGATGAACTGGGGCGACAACTATGTGGCCTTCCTCACCGACCCCAGCTTCTGGAACACACTGAAGGTCAGCCTCACCTACGCTTTCCTCACGGTGGGGATCGAACTGGTGCTGGGGCTTGGCATTGCGCTTCTTTTGCAGCGGCGCACGTGGGTCAACAACTTCGTCTCCATTATGCTGTTGTTGCCGCTGATGACGGCGCCCGCGTTGGCCGCCCTCATGTGGAAGTTGATGACCAACCCCAACTTCGGCATCCTTAGCTACTTCGCACAACTGTTGGGGTTTGAAGATTTCCGCTGGGCGTCCTCGCCCGATACGGCCATGTTGACCGTCGTCCTTGTGGACATCTGGGTCTATACGCCTTTCATCATGATCTTGCTGTTGGCGGGCCTGCGCTCGCTCCCCACACAGCCGTTCGAGGCAGCAGCGCTTGATGGTGTGCCGCGCTTCCAGCAATTCTGGCGCATCACCTTGCCGATGCTGACGCCCCACATCCTCACCGCCACGCTGTTCAGGATGCTGGAATCCATCCAACAATTCGACATCATCTACGCCATGACACAGGGGGGACCCGGCGACCGCCTGATGGTCTTCCAGGTGGAGGCGTACCTGAACTTCTTCCAGTCCACCAATGTGGGTCGGTCGGCGGCTCTCTTGATTATTCTGTGGGCGGTGACGTTCGTCCTATCCAACATCTTCATCAAAAACTGGCTCCGCTTGCGTGAGCGGGCCCGGGGCGAGGCATAGCGATGACCCATCACTCCGCCTTGGAAACCTGGCTGCGACGGCTGGCCCTTCTGGTCGTCGTGGTCTTCTTCATGTTCCCGATCTTCTGGATCTTCTTGATGAGCGTCCAGACCAACGAGACCATCTTGCGCTCGCCGCCATCAATGGTCTTCACGCCGACCTTGCAAAACTATGTGGCGCTGATCACCGGCCGGTTGGAGACCCAGGCCGGCACCCTTGAGATCGACTTCATGCAAAACCTCATGAACTCGGTCATTCTGTCGGTCTCCTCGGTGGCCGTGGCGCTCCTTCTGGGCGTGCCTGCCGCCTACGCCTTCGCAAGGCACAAGTTCCGCGGCTCGGAAGACATTGCCTTCACGCTCCTGTCCTTCCGCTTCGCGCCGCCTTTGCTGGTGCTGTTGCCGCTGACGCTCTACTTCCAGCAGATCGGCCTTGCCAACACCTACTTCGGCCTCATCTGGGTCTACCAGCTCATCTGCCTGCCGCTCATCTTGTGGATCGTGCGCGGCTACTTTGAAGACATCAACCCGGATGTGGAGCACGCCTACCGTATCGCAGGCCACTCCTGGTTCGCCACCTTCCGCCGCATTGCGTTGCCCTTGGCGGGGCCGGGCATCGCGGCGGCAGGGCTCCTTGCGTTCATCTTCGCGTGGAACAACTTCATCTTTGCTCTGGTGCTCGCCTCGGCCGACAAGCAACCGGTCACGGTGGGGGCGCTCGCCTTCGTCACCGCCTCAGGCATTCAGTACGGGCAGATTGCGGCGGCCATTGTCCTGTCCATCACCCCCACATTGGCGCTTGCCTTGTATGCCCAGCGCTACCTCGTGGAAGGCCTGTCCCTTGGCGCGGTGAAGGGGTGAGTATGTCCCAACTTCGCCTCATCGACCTCACCAAGCGCTTCAAAGGCGCAACGGTTCTGGACAAGATTTCGCTCGACGTTGCATCAGGGGAAACCCTCGTCCTCTTCGGCCCGTCAGGCGCCGGCAAGACGGTGCTGTTGCGCGCCATCGCAGGGGCGGTGGATGCTGATGGCGGCACCATCGAGATCGGCGGCCACGACATGACGGAGGTGGCGCCGGAGCACCGCGGCGTCGGCATGGCCTTCCAGAACTTTGCCCTTTTCCCCCACATGAGCGCGTTCGACAACATCGCGAGCCCTCTCACCGCCCGCCGCTCCACCCGCGAGGCCATCACCGCAGGCGTTGAAAAGGTGGCAACGCTCCTGAAAATCGACCACGTTCTCGGCCACGCCCCCCGCGCCCTTTCCAACGGCCAAAAGCAGCGCACCGCCCTTGCCCGTGCCTTGGCTGCGGAACCCAAACTCCTCCTCCTGGACGACCCTTTGCGCAACGTCGATGCCAAGCTGCGTTTTGAGATGCGCCTTGAACTGCCGCGCCTTCTCGCCGACCAGGGCGCAACGGTTATCTATGTCACCCAAGACTACAAAGAGGCGATGGCGCTGGGCGACAGGATCGCCGTTCTCGACGAAGGCCACATCGCCCAGCTCGGCACCCCTGAGGACATCTATCGCCGCCCTGCCACCATCAACATCGCGCGCCTTTTCGGCGACCCCACCATCAACTTGTTGGACGTGACCCCTGAGCGGGATGGCGAAGGCCTATGCGTGCACCTGTCAGACACACGCGTTCCCCTCGACCCGCACCTTGCCGAAGCCATCGGCCGTCCCTGTGTCCTCGGCGTGCGGCCCGAAGCGTTCAGCTTCAGCACCGAGGCGGCGGCGATCCCCGTCACCATTGAGGCTGAAACCCCTTTGAACGAAAAGGCCGTCACCCTGGTGGTCACCAAGCGGGGCCGTGAAATCCTCATCTCGCGTCCTGCCGATACCGACGCCCCGCACCAGGGCGCAGCCAGGCTTGCGGTGGACCCTTCAGGTGTCATCCTGTTTGACAAGGAGACCGGGCGTAGGATCGCCCCAGCCCTCCACCACGACACAGCGGATGCTGCCGCATGAGCGCCGTTCTTGAACTGATCGGCGTGGACAAGATCTACAACGAAGGCACCGCGCGGGCCGTCCATGCGGTGAAGAAGGTGGACCTCTCGGTGAACGAGGGCGAGATCATCGCGCTCCTCGGCTCGTCAGGCTGCGGCAAGACCTCCACCTTACGGATGATCGCAGGCTTTGAAGCGGTCTCCCACGGCGAGATTCGCCTTGCAGGCCGCCCCATCCACCAGCTCCCCCCCGCCAAGCGCAATGTTGCCATGGCCTTCGAAGGCTACTCCCTCTACCCGCCGCTGACGCTTCAGGAGAACATTGCCTTCGCCCTCAAAGCCCAAAAGCTCGACAAGGCGGAGGTGGACGTGCGCGTCGCCGAAATCGCGCACCTCCTTGAACTTGAGGATATTTTAGGCCGCTATCCCAGCTCCGTTTCGGGTGGCCAGCAGCAAAGGGCAAGCCTTGGCCGCGCGCTCGTACGGCACGCCGACCTCCATTTGCTGGATGAACCCATGGGCCAGTTGGAGCCGCAGCTCAGAGCCCTCCTGCGCGGCCGCATCAAACACTTCATCAAGGAGCGGGGGCTGACGGCCATCCTCGTCACCCACGATCAGACAGAGGCGAACGCCCTTGCTGACAGGATCGCCGTGATGGAAGGCGGCGTCATGCAACAGTTCGACACGCCTGAGCACATCCGTGAACGGCCGGCGAACCTTTTCACAGGCACCTTCGTGGGCGAGCCGCCCATGAATGTGTTCGATGCCAAGGTGGGCGCTGAGGCGGGCACGCTCACCTTTGCTCTTGGCGAAGGCGCCCGTCTTGCCTACCCGGCCGATGCCTTCCAGCCTGCCTTGCGCGACCTCCTCACCACCCGCGGCGACGTCACCATCGGCGTGCGGCCCCATGCTGTGAAGATCGACCCCGACGGCGCGCCGGCAGAAGTCTTCGTCAACCAGTGGCTTGGCGATCAAAGCCACATTGCCGCCCGGTTCGCCGGCGCCAACATCGTCTCCGTAGAGCATGACCGCAGCCCCGCGAAATCCGGCGAGACCATCGGCATCGCCATTGCCCCGGCCGACCTGCACATCTTCGACACCGAGACGGGCGAGGCCCTCAGCCACGGCGGGTCGCTGGCATGACGGGTGGCACAAGCGATGGTGTGATCGTCGGCCTCGATGCAGGCACATCCGTCATCAAGGCGGTGGCGTTTGATGTGAATGGCCGGCAACTGGGCGTTGCAAGCCGCCCCAACAGCTTCAACACGCTCCCCGACGGTGGCGCTGAGCAGAACATGGACCGCACCTTTGTCGACGCCGCCGCGGCGCTGAAAGAGCTTGGCGAGGTGATCGACCGGTTGAACCAACGCATCATTGTCCTGTCCGTCACAGGGCAGGGCGACGGCTGCTGGCTCATCGACAAGGACCACCGCCCCGTCCACGATGGCTGGCTGTGGCTTGATGCGCGCGCCGTGGGTCCCACCCGCCGCCTCACCCAGTCGCCTGCGATGGAGACCATCTACGCCCACACCGCAACGGGCCTGAACCCGTGCCAGATGCGCACCCAACTCGCCTTCATGAAGGAGGCGATGCCGGAGCTCTTGACCAACGCTGCCACAGCTTTCCACTGCAAGGACTGGCTTTACCTGCGCCTCACCGGCGAGCGTGCCACCGACCCCACGGAAGGGGGCTACACCTTCGGCGACTACCGCACCCGCGCCTATAGTGACGAGGTGTTTGAGGCCCTTGGCCTGTCGGACCTGAAGCACCTGATGCCGCCCATCGTCGACGGCTCCACTACAGCCCACCCACTGACGGCGGAGGCTGCCAAAGTCTCGGGCCTGCCTGAGGGTCTCCCTGTCACGCTCGGGTACCTGGACATCATGTGCTCTGCCATGGGGGCGGGGCTGATGGACGCGGACATAAAGCCCGGCTTGTCGGTTCTCGGCTCCACGGGCGTTCACATGCGCTATGCCCCAAACGTCGACGCCGTTGTCCTGAACGAGGATCGCAACGGCTACACCATGCCCTTCCCAGGCACTGCCTACGGGCAGATGCAAACCAACATGGCCGCCACCCTCAACATCGACTGGATGCTCGACATTGCCATCGAGATCCTGGCCTCTGAGGGTGTTGCCCGCACGCGGGCCGATCTGTTGAACGGCCTTGACGCCAAGGTCCTCGCCGCGCGGCCGGGTGCTGCCCTCTACCACCCCTACATCTCCTTTGCAGGCGAGCGCGGTCCTTTCGTGGAGCCCGACGCACGGGCAAGCTTCACGGGCCTTGACCAGTCCGCTGGCTGGTTCGACCTCGTCCGCGCCACCTTCGAAGGCCTCGCCCTTGCCGCGCGCGACTGTTACGCCGTCATGGGACCGATCCCCTCAGAGGTCCGCCTGTCAGGCGGGGCGGCGCGCTCCAAAGCCCTGCGCGCCATCCTTGCTGCCACCCTCGGCCGCCCCTTGCGCACGGTGGCACAGGCCGAATCTGGCGCAGCCGGTGCGGCCATGATTGCCGCCGTCCAGCAAGGCCTTTATCCGTCCATCGACGCTTGTGCCGATGCCTGGGTCACGCCTCTCCTCGAACAGGCCGAGGCCCCCGACGAAACCCTGACAGGCATCTACGACACCCTTTACGATCGCTACGTGGCAACCCGCACCGCACTGGCGCCCACATGGTCGGACCACGCAGCCGCCCGCAAATCCATCCATGCGGCCATGGGGGAGGGGGCGTGAGCGAGGTGGCCATCATCGGCGACCGCTTCATGCTGTCAGAGCGTTTCGAGGCAGCCTTGGCAAAGGCCTGCCCCCACACCATCCACTGCCGGACCATGGATTATGATTGGCCCGATGCCCCCATGGAGCACGGCTACGCGGTCCCCGGCATGGACGGCCTTAAGGAGTACATGGGCGAGCCCGACGACGTGATCGCCTTCGTCGCCGACGCGCCCATCTTCATCACCCACCTTGCCCCGATCTCTGCGGCAATGCTCGACAGGATGCCAGGCCTCAAGATGATCGCCGTCTCCCGCGGCGGCCCCGTCAACATCGACATGGCGGCGGCAAAGGCGCGCGGCGTGCGGGTGGTGAATGCCCCCGGCCGCAACGCATCGGCTGTGGCCGAATTCACCATCGGTGCCATCATTGCCGAGACGCGCAACATCACAAGGGGACACGACGCGCTGCGGCGGGGGGAGTATCGCGGTGACCTCTACCGCGCCGACGTCACCGGCCAAGAGCTGTCGGACATGACCGTGGGCGTCATCGGCTACGGCGCCATCGGATCGCGCGTGGTGCCGCTCCTTCGCGCCTTCGGCTGCCGCATCCTCGTGTGCGACCCTTACGTCCAGCTCTCTGAGGCCGACCGGACCGCGGGCGTTGCCCATGTGGATCTGGCCACCATCTACCGCGAGAGCGACATCATCACCCTCCACCCCCGCGTCACCGACGAGACCCGCGGGATGATCGATGCCGCCGCACTCGCCGCCATGAAGCCCACAGCCACCCTCATCAACACCGCCCGCGGCCCTTTGGTGGACTATGAGGCGCTGACGGAGGCCCTTGCCGAAGGCCGTCTGCGTGGCGCGATGCTGGAGACGTTTTCTGTCGAACCCGTGCCCCCCGACTGGCCTTTGTTAAGGCTACCCAACGTCACCCTCACCCCCCACATTGCCGGCGCATCGGTGAAAACGGTGGACATTGCCGCCAACATGGCCGCCGAGGAGGTGCGCCGCTTTCTTGCCGGCGAGCCCCCGGTCAATCCGTGTTGAGACGGACAATCCGCCGCTCCCCCGCCGCACGGCGGTGCGCGCTCGTCGGAAAGGAGCAGCGGCGGTGAGTGACTCGGTGGATCTTCTGGTCATAGGCGGCGGCATCAACGGGGCCGGATGCGCCCGTGATGCGGCTGGACGTGGTTTGTCCGTCATCTTGTGCGAAAAAGGGGATCTTGCCGAAGGCACCTCGTCACGCTCAGGCAAATACATCCACGGTGGCCTGCGTTACTTGGAGTATTATGAGTTTCGCCTCGTCCGCGAAGCGCTGATCGAGCGGGAGGTGGTGCTCTCCGTCGCCCCGCATCTGACGCGACCCTTGCGCCTTGTCCTGATTCACAGCCCTCAGCAACGCCCGCGCTGGCTGATCCGCCTTGGCCTCCTCCTTTACGACAATCTGGGGGGCCGCAAGCGCATCCCCGCCACCAAGGCGGTGGATCTCAAGCGCTCACCCGATGGGGCAATGGTGCGCGACACCTTCACCAACGCCTTCGCCTACTATGACGTGTGGGTGGATGATGCGCGCCTCGTCATTCTCAATGCCCTCGATGCGGCACGGCGCGGGGCACAGGTGTTGACCCGTACCGCCTGCGTTTCGGCCCGTCGTGAGGATGGGCGTTGGCGCGCCGTCTTGCGCGACAGCCGCACCGGCGAGGATCGCACCGTCTACGCCCGCGCCATCGTCAACACCGCAGGCCCTTGGGTGGAGGAGGTGCTCGGCAACGTTGCTGGCGTGAACACCCAAAAGCACGTGCGGCTCGTCAAAGGCAGCCACATCATCACCAAGCGCTGGTGGGAGGGGGACCATGGCTATGTCCTCCAGGCGCGCGACAAGCGGCTCATCTTCGTCAACCCTTACTTCGACGACCTTGCCCTCATCGGCACCACCGATATTCCCTACCACGACCGCCCGGAAGACGTTGCCATCGATGACGATGAAGTCACCTATCTTCTTGAGATTTTGAATGATTACTTCAAGATTTCGCTCGCCCCGGAAGACGTGTGTGACACCTATTCAGGGGTGAGAGCGCTCTTCGATGACGATTCCGAAAAAGGCGCCTCCGCCGTTACCCGGGACTACACGTTCGAGGTGGATGGCGATGTGTCGGCCAACGGGGGAGGAGGCCGCGCGCCCATCCTTTCGGCTTTCGGCGGCAAAATCACCACCTACCGCAAGCTCTCAGAACATGCGCTGGAAAAACTCGTGCCTGCCTTTCCCACCATGGGCGGGGCGTGGACGGCGAAAGCACCCCTGCCAGGCGGCGACATCCACGGTGAGGTGGGGGACCTTCAGCGCACCCTTGCCGCCCGCTACAGCTTCTTGAGCGAGCCGCTGGCCCACCACTACGCCATTTGCTACGGCAGCGAGGCGGATACGATCCTTGCCGGCGCACAGTCTTGGGATGATCTTGGCCACCACTTCGGCGGCCTCTTGTATGAACGAGAGGTGCGCCACCTGTGTGCCAACGAGTGGGCCGAAAGCGCTGACGACATCCTGCTGCGCCGCACCAAGCACGGCCTCTTTCTGAGTGACGCCGAAGCCGCCGCACTCGCCGACTGGCTACACCAGGCCAAGGCCTGACGCCTCAACGCATCAGCGGTCGCTCTCCGCCCAATCAGGATTGATCCAAGGCTCGGCATTGTCGGCCGGCAAGGGCGGCTTGCCGAGGATCATGTCCGACGCCTTCTCCCCCACCATGATGGACGGGGCGTTGAGGTTGCCGTTGGTGATCTGCGGGAAGATTGAGCTGTCGGCCACCCGCAAACCCTCAACCCCGATCACCCTGCATTGAGGATCCACCACCGCAAGGGAGTCATCGGCACGGCCCATCTTGCAGGTGCCGCAGGGGTGGTAGGCGCTTTCTGCGTGTTCGCGCACGAAGGCATCCACTGCCTCATCGCCCTTCACATCTTCGCCGGGCTGGATTTCGGCCCCCCGAAACTCATCGAACGCAGGTTGCGCAAAGATTTCGCGGGTGATGGCGATGGCGCGGCGAAAATCCACCCAGTCCTGTTCGTGGGACATATAGTTGAAAACGATCTTGGGCGCTTCCGCGGGATCGGCGGAAGACAGCGTCACCGCCCCGCGGGAGGGGGAGCGCATGGGCCCCACATGGGCCTGAAAACCATGGCCTTCCGCCGCCGCCTGCCCGTCATAGCGCACAGCAATGGGCAGGAAGTGGAACTGAATGTCGGGGTAGGGGATGCCTTTGCGCGAGCGCACGAAGGCCGCGCTTTCAAACTGGTTGGACGCGCCTGGCCCGGTGCGGGTGAACAGCCACTGCGCCCCCACCCACGCCTTTCCGAACAAGTTCCAATACCTGTAGAGCGTAATGGGCTGGATGCAGGCCTGTTGTACATAGACCTCAAGGTGGTCTTGGAGGTTGCCGCCAACCCCTTGCCTGTCTGCCACTACGTCAATGCCGTGTTCGGCAAGGTGTTCGCCTGGCCCTATGCCGGACAACATCAACAGTTTTGGTGAGTTTATGGCGGAAGCCGCGAGGATCACCTCACGCCGCGCGGTCACCGTCTTATCGCCAGCAAGGGCAACGCCTGTGGCACGGCCCTCTTCGATGATGATCTTCTGGGCAAACCCGCGCACAAGGGAACAATTGGGCCGGCGCAGCGCGGGCTTCAGGTACGCGTTGGCGGCGGACCAGCGGCGGCCCCGCCACACCGTCTGCTCCATGGGGCCAAACCCCTCCTGCTGACGCCCGTTATAGTCGTCCGTCTCCACATAGCCGGCCTCAACGCCGGCATTGACGAAGGCGTGGAACAAGGGGTTCGATCGCGGCCCGCGGGTGACGTGGAGGGGACCATCGCTGCCCCGCCACTCAGGCTCGCCGCCAAATTCGCCGCCGTGCCAGTGCTCCATGCGCTTGAAGTAGGGAAGCACGCTGGCATAACCCCAGCCCGCCGCGCCTTCCTCCGCCCAGGTGTCGAAGTCCATGGCATGGCCGCGCACATAGACCATGCCGTTGATGGACGACGACCCGCCGATCACCCTGCCGCGGGGACACTGAAGACGCCGGCCGCCAAGGTGAGGCTCGGGCTCGCTCTGATAACCCCAGTCATAGCGGGACATGTTCATGGGGTAGGAGAGGGCGCCTGGCATCTGGATGAAGGGCCCCGCGTCTGTCCCCCCTTCTTCGATGACGACGACGGAGTGCTGTCCGTCCTCGCTCAGCCGATAGGCTAGCGCACACCCTGCCGACCCTGCGCCGACAATGACGAAATCTGCTTCCATGGCTCAGTAGGGGCTGTCGACAGGGCCAAGGCCCACATAAACACTGCGGATTTCGCTGTAGGCGTCGAGCGCTGCTGCCGCATTCTCCCGCCCGAAGCCTGACGCCTTGATGCCGCCGAAGGGCATTCCCGCAGGTGTCAGATTGTAGGCGTTGATCCATGTGGTGCCCGCCTCAAGGGCGGCCGCCACCCTGTGCCCGCGCGACAAATCCTGTGTGAACACCCCCGCCGCCAGACCGAATGGCGAGGCATTGGCCCGCGCCACCACCTCCTCCTCTGAGGCGAAGGAGAGGACGGAGAGAACGGGGCCAAAGATCTCCTCGCCCGCCAGCGCCATGTGGTCGGTAACGCCTGTGAAGACTGCTGGCGTCACCCAAAACCCGTCGGGGTGCCCGTCCACCTGCGGAACGCTTCCGCCCGTCATCAGCCGTGCGCCTTCGCCCGTCCCCTTCGTGACGGCCGCAAATACCCCTTCGCGCTGCCGTGCGCTGATGAGGGGCCCCATCTGAACACTTTCGTCCATCGGATCGCCAATGGTGATCGCCTCGGTTCGCTCCACCAGCCGCGCAACGAAGCGATCGTGAATGCCCTCCTGCACGAAAACGCGGGTCCCGTTGGAGCAAATCTGCCCCGTGGAGTAGAAGTTGCCCAGCATCGCCCCGCCCACAGCATCTTCGAGCGAGGCATCGTCGAAGACGATGAGGGGCGATTTACCCCCAAGTTCCATGGTGGCTTGACGCAAACCTTGCGCCGCGGCCTCATAGACCTTGCGCCCTGTAGGAACCGAGCCTGTGAGAGAGACTTTCGCCACGCCCTCATGCCCTGCAAGGGCCGCCCCCACGGCGCCTGCGCCTTGGACGACGTTGTAGAGGCCCTTGGGCGCCCCAGCCTCGATCAGAATGTCTGCGAGCTTGACCGCCGACAAGGGCGTCATCTCGGAGGGCTTGAAGACCATCGCGTTGCCAGCCGCGAGCGCAGGCGCAGCCTTCCAGGAGGCAATTTGGATAGGGTAGTTCCAAGCGCCAATCCCCGCGCACACGCCCAAAGGACTGCGGCGCGTGTAGGCAAAGTCGCCGCCAAACTCCACCATCTGGCCCGTCAGGCCACTGCACAGTCCACCGAAATATTCAAGCGCCTCAGCGCCGGAGGCCGCGTCCGCCACAAGGGTTTCCTGCAAGGGCTTGCCTGTGTCGAGGGTCTCGATCTCTGAGAGTTCGCGGTTTCTCTCGCGCATGATCTGCGAGGCTTTGATCAGAACTCGGCCACGCTCGACGCCTGTCAGTGCCGCCCACTCGGCCTGTGCACGGGCGGCACACGCGACCGCGCTATCCACCTCTTCAGCGCTGGCGGCATTGAAGGTGGCGATGTGCTTGCCTGTTGCCGGGTTGATGAGGTCGATGGCCTCGCCTGAGCCTTGAACATACGCACCGTCGATGACACTGACCGCCTCGGCCTTCACATTGCACTCCGCGTGGGTTGATGGTTGGGGACCGCCGCCGACAGCGCACGGTCCAGATCGTCTGTGATGATGGCGATGGTGCTTGCCCGGTCAGGCACACTGCCGGGAAGGGCGCAGCGCAGATACACACCATCGATCAGCGCGCCGATGGTGACCGCCACATCATAGGCCTTTTCGCGCGGCAGAAGCTGGACCAGCTCATGCATCAGGTTGGTGTGAAGCCGCATGCGATAAACCCGCAGGAGCCGGGCCGTTCTTTGCGAGGTTTGCGCGCGCACGTAAAACGTCAGCCACGCGGCAATCACGTCGGGCTCGAACTGGTCGTCCCCGAAGCAGGCATCGATGATGGCCTCAAGCCGTTCCTGCGGGGTCGTCGCGTTTTTGAGACGTGAAAGCACGCTCTGCCCAAAACGGGACAGGATGTGGCGCATGGCTGCCAGAAAGATCTCATCCTTTGAGCCGAAATAATGATGGGCGAGCGCTGAGGACACGCCGGCACGTCTTGCGATCTGACCCACCGTTACGTCCAGCGTTCCTGCCTGGCCGATTTCTCGAATGGCCGCGTTTACAAGTGCCATCCGTCGGATCGGTGCCATGCCTTGTCTCGGCATTTCCCCTCGCTCGCTCGTAAAAATTGCACGACCCGGTTGCGTCTCGGAGCCTATCGTTTTTTATTGACGCGTCAATCAAGATCAAAAGCGCGTCGTTGCCACCGCCTCGACAACGCCGACCGACCAGGAGTGAGCCATGCCGATCCGCACGTCCGCCTTGAGCCTTGCCGCCCTCCTCGCCAGCGCCAGCGTTGCGTTTGCCGCCTGCGAGGAACTGAACTTTTCCGACGTGGGGTGGACCGACATCACCGCCACCACGTCCACCGCGAAGACGATCCTTGAGGGCCTTGGCTACGAGGTGGACGTAAAGGTCCTGTCCGTGCCGGTTACCTACGCCTCCATGAAGAATGGCGACATCGACGTGTTCCTGGGCAACTGGATGCCCACCATGGAAGCCGACATCACCCCTTACCGGGAAGATGGCAGCGTCGAGACCGTCCGCGCCAATCTTGAAGGCGCCAAGTACACCCTTGCCACCAACAAGGCCGGTGCCGACCTTGGCATTAAGGACTTTGCCGATATTGCCAAGCACAAGGACGCGCTTGATGGCACCATCTATGGCATCGAGCCCGGCAACGACGGCAACCGCCTGATTCTCGACATGATCAGCGCCGACACCTTCGGTCTGGGCGGCTTCGAAGTGGCGGAAAGCTCAGAGCAAGGGATGCTTGCCCAGGTGACCCGCGCCAGCCAGCGCGATGAGCCCGTGGTGTTCCTTGGCTGGGAGCCCCACCCGATGAACGCCAACATCGACATGAGCTACCTCACAGGCGGTGATGACGTGTTCGGCCCCAACTTCGGCGGTGCGACGGTCTACACCAACGTGCGTGCCGGCTTCGGCGATGAGTGCCCCAACGTCATGACGTTGCTTGAAAACCTTGAGTTCACGCTCGCCATGGAAAACGAGATCATGAGTGCGATTCTCAATGACGGCGAGAACCCTGACGATGCCGCCGAAGACTGGCTTCAAGCCAATCCTGGTGTGCTGGATGCGTGGCTTGCGAATGTGACCACCCAGTCTGGCGAGGAGGGATTGCCTGCGGTGAAGAAGGCGCTCGGCCTTTAAGGGGCGGGTCCGTGGGAGCGCGCACAGACCATGACTTAAGTCCGTCGGAGGCGACCTGATGGACTTTCTGACAGAGACCAAAATTCCGGTCGGCAAGGGCGCAAAGGCCGTTTTCGACTGGCTTCAGACCAACGGCGCCTGGTTCTTCGACGGTCTGGCTGCGGCCATGGAGTGGCTGATCGACGCGCTCCTGTGGGTCCTGCAAACGCCGCCGCCCTTGGTGGTGGTGGCGGTGATCGTGGCGCTCACCTGGCTGTTGCACCGCTCCTGGAAGACACCGCTCTTCGTCCTCCTCGGCTTCCTGTTCATCCTCAACCAGGGCTACTGGGAGGAGACGACGGAAAGCCTCACTCTGGTCCTGTCGGCCTGTGCGGTGTGTATGGCGGTGGGCGTGCCCATCGGCATTGCGGCTGCCCACAGGCCTCGCCTCTATCAGGCGATGCGTCCTGTTCTGGACCTCATGCAGACGCTTCCCACCTTCGTCTACCTGATCCCCGCCATCGTCTTCTTCGGGATCGGTATGGTGCCAGGGTTGATTGCAACGGTGATTTTCGTGTTGCCGGCGCCCATCCGCCTCACCCACCTTGGTATCTCTTCCACCCCCAAACCGCTGCTTGAAGCGGCGGAGGCGTTCGGCGCCACAGGCAGTCAGATCCTGCGCAAGGTGGAGCTTCCCTACGCGCTGCCGCAGATCATGGCGGGTCTGAACCAGACCATCATGCTGTCCTTATCCATGGTGGTGATTGCAGCCCTCGTCGGTGCGGACGGTCTTGGCGTACCGGTGGTGCGTGCCCTCAACTCGGTCAACACGGCGCTCGGGTTTGAAAGCGGCATCATCATCGTGGTGGTCGCCATCATGCTGGACAGGATCTTGCGCGTCGGAGGGCGTCAGTCATGAGTGCGGCCGTCGTCTTCGACAACGTCTCCATCGTCTTCGGGCAAAAGCCCCAAGAGGCCTTGCCGCTGATGGACGAGGGGCAATCGCGCGCCGAAGTCCAGGAGGCGACCGGCCAGGTGCTCGGCGTTCACAACTGCTCTCTCACGGTGGAATCGGGGGAGATCGTCGTCCTCATGGGTCTGTCGGGCTCAGGTAAGTCGACGCTCCTTCGCGCCGTCAACGGCCTGAACGAGGTGGTGCGCGGCGCCGTCCTCATCGATGGCGGCGAGGAGATGGTGGACGTCACCAAGGCCAACGCTTCCACGCTGAGGCGACTGCGGCTGACGCGGGTGGCAATGGTCTTCCAGCAGTTCGGTCTTTTGCCCTGGCGCAATGTGGCCGACAACGTCGCCCTCGGGCTTGAGCTTGGCCACATGTCCGCCTCCAAGCGCCATGCGTTGGTGAAACAGCAGCTTGAGCTGGTGGGCCTGTCGGACTGGGCGGACCGCAAGGTGGCCGAACTGTCAGGCGGAATGCAGCAGCGCGTCGGCCTTGCCCGCGCGTTCGCCACGGACGCCCCCATTTTGTTGATGGATGAGCCGTTTTCCGCCCTCGATCCCCTCATCCGTACGCGCCTTCAGGACGAACTCATCCACCTTCAGCAGCGGCTGAAGCGCACCATGGTCTTCGTCAGCCACGATCTCGACGAAGCCTTTAAGCTGGGTGACAGGATCGCCATCATGGAAGGCGGCAGGATTGTTCAATGCGGCACCCCGCAGGACATCATCCGCTCCCCCGCCAACGAGTATGTGGCCGATTTCGTCGCCAACATGAACCCGCTCGGCGTTTTGCGCGCCGAGGATGTGATGGTGGAGGGTGAAATGTCTGAGGACGCCCCCAAGGTGGCTGACGATGCCCCTTTGGCGGAGTGCATCGACGCCCTTGCCACCTCACCCACCGCCCTTTGCGTTATGCGCAACGGTCAGCCCGTGGGCACCATCGCCCAGAAGGACATTCTGGCCGCGCTAAAGGCCTGAGCCGCCTCAGCGCAGGGCGGCCAGAACGGCGTCCGTGGTGGTGACCGCCGCCACGTTTGTCATCGCATAGTCGACGGATGCCCTGTGCCAGTCGGCGTTCATGGTGGAGCAGGCGTCTTCGGGGATGACCATCAGATAGCCCTTGTCGGCGCCTGTGCGGGCGGTGTGCTCAACGCTCATATTGGTCCAGGCGCCGGCCTCGATGATGGTGTCGCGGTTCTCGGCCTTCAAAATGGTCTCAAGGCTGGTGCCTTCCCACGCGCTCATGCGCATTTTGCGCACGATGTGGTCACCAGGCTTTGCTTCCAGCCCCGGCACAGGCTCCGACCCCCACGTGCCTTCCACCAGTGCGTTGGCATCGAGCAATCCCTCGAACAGAGGCGCGTTGAGGGTGAGCCCAGGCGCCCCTGGCTCCACCTTGAACCACACATGGATGACGGGGACCCCCAGCGCACGGCACCGCTCTGCAAGCCGGCGCGCGTTTTCGATGGCGTTCTGCTCGCGGCAGTGGATGGGCGAGCCTGTGGAGGCAAACGCGCCACCGTCCATCACCACATCGTTTTGCATGTCTTGGATGATGAGGGCGCAGCGGGCGGGGTCCAACGACAGCCCGTTTCCGGCAGGCTCGGCAGCCGCGCGGGGAGGGGGCGCGCTGGCGGACGGTCCTGCGCGCATGAACGGCTCGTTGCGCGGGCCCACCTTGGTGGGAATGGCGTAAAGGGAGGTGCTGGCGCACACGAAAAGGGTCCGCCAATCCTCCCCGCCCCAGTGAAGGTTGGCGGCAAGTTCGGGCACGGAGACTTTGCCCAACAGGCCACCGTCGGGCGCATAAACCCAAAGACCGCCAGGGGCCGTCACCCAGACATTGCCGTACTGGTCGCACTTCATCCCATCAGGCACACCGGGCTTCAAACTGTCCTTGATGCCTGAGGCGAAGACGCGCCCGCCCGACAGAAAGCCGTCAGCCGAGATATCGAAAACGCGGATGTTCGCCTGCTCGGTGTCGTTGACGTAAAGGAGGCTCTCGTCGGGCGAAAAACACAGACCATTGGGCATGGAGAACATGTAGCGGTCCACCAGGAGCGTCGGCTCAAGCCCCCGCGCCCCCTTCGCCACACGGTAGACGCCCTGAAAGCCAAGCTCCCGCGGCCGCTCCACACCGAACACAGGCATGCGCCCATACCAGGGGTCGGTGAAGTAGATGGACCCGTCGGAGCGCACGCACACATCGTTGGGGCTGTTCAGCTCGCGCCCCTCGAAGTGGCTCGCAAGCACCTCGCGCGTGCCATCGGGGCGGATCAGCACCAGCGAGGAGGTGGCGTGCTCGCAAACAATCAGATTGTGGTCCGCGTCGTAGGTGAGGCCGTTGCCCTTGTTGGTGCCCGAAAGCACCTCGCGCACGCCGTGCCTGTCCCAGCGCCGGCGCACGTCCGCAGGCATGTCGGAGAACAGCAAGTGGCCCTCCGTCGGGTGCCAGATGGGCCCCTCGGTGAAAGTGAACCCGGTGCCCAACTGGCGCACCGGCGCGTGTTCGTCGATCAGCTCGCGAAACGCGGGACGGACGGCCTCGTGCGCCATGGTCGCCTCAGGCCGGGAACCAGTTGCGCTGGGGCAGGCTCTGGGTAATGGGGCCTGGCACCTGAAGGTCGAGCCGGCCCACCACCTGGTCAGCCTCGATCTTGGCAGGCTTGTCGTGCACAGGCAGCAAGAACTTCGAGCCGTTGAGGAGCTTCTTGATGGCCGCCTTCTCCTCCCGCTTGGAGACGGAGTGGTTGCCCGTCACCCGCGGCTCGTGATCGTGAATCTCGTTGAGCGGGTTCACCACCTGGTCGTTGAAGTCATAGATCACGTCGCCGCAGATGGTGGCCCGCCCCTCAGCCGTCTCCACGTGGATGTTCATGGACCCTTCAGTGTGCGCGCCCGCCCAATCCAGCGTCACCCCTGGGATCAGTTCGATCTCGCCCGTCAGCTCGGTGTCCTCAAGGCGCAGGGCGCCAGGGGTGTGCAGGCGCTCGATCAGATGCTGAACGTCGGGCTTTGGATATTGCGGGTGCATGAGCCCTGAGACGGAGTGTTCAAGCTCGCGCCGGTTCAACACCACCGTCGTGTTCATGGAGAAGTGGTCGTCCTTACCCGCGTGGTCGATGTGAAGGTGCGTGTGACACACATAGCGCACATCAGACAGCTTAACCCCATGGCGGGCGAGCTGATTTTCGATCATGTTTTCATGGAATTGGAGCCCGCGCATGCCGAGCGTTTCCATGATGGCATTGTCGCGATAGCCAGTGTCCACCACCACAGGATACTGGCCGCCCATGATGAGGAAGCCGTAGGTGGGCACGCGCCGTGTGCGCCCGCAATCGCGACCCAGCACAAGGAAGCTGGATTCCAGCTCAATGTCGCCGTAGTCGAGCACTTTGATTTCGAGCGCCATGGTCGTTTCCCCGCACGTTCATCCCTCGCAGCCCAGCGGCCGCCATCATTGCCCATGAGGCTAGCACCGGCGCACGGAAACCGCCTACCGCAACGGCAAAAAATAAGACCATCGGGTAAGTCGTGCCGGATGTCGCATCCGCCGTCAAAGAAGGTTGCGGCCGGCAAGGTTTGCCATCAAGGCGCGGGTGCCGAACGTCCAGGGCGCAGCCTTGGTGGAGAGCGTCACGCGGTTCGCCAAAGCGCCTATGGCAGGCGTTTTGATCTCGACCACATCTCCCTCGTGGTGAGTGAAGCCTTGGCCGGACGCGCCGCGGTCCTTCACAGGGGCAAACATGGTGCCGCAGTAAAGGACGAACCCATCAGGGTACTGGTGGTGCGCACCGGTGGTCGCCTTGACGAGGTCTTGGGGCGAGCGGCTGATCTCGGCCATGGACGATGCGCCGTCGAGGCGAAATCCATCCTCCCCATCAACGCTTAGCGAGACGACCGCATTGGCAACGTCATGGTCCCCGAACCGCCCATCATAAAGGCGGATGAAGGGGCCGAGGGCAGCGGACGCATTGTTGTCCTTCGCCTTACCGAGGAGGAGGGCGGAGCGGCCTTCCACGTCCCGCAGGTTCACATCATTGCCCAAGGTGGCGCCGATGATGGCCCCGTCGGAGCGCACCACAAGCACAACTTCAGGCTCAGGATTGTTCCATTTGGACACGGGGTGAAGACCGACGAACGCCCCATGCCCCACGCTCGACATCACCTGTGCCTTGGTGAAGATTTCCGCGTCGGGCCCGATCCCCACCTCAAGATATTGCGACCAGACCCCACGCTCCTGAAGCACCGCCTTCAACGCCATGGCCTCGTCCGACCCAGGCGTCAGTTTGGACAGGTCCGCGCCAATCACCTCGGTGATCTCTCCGCGTAGGGCTGCCGCCCGTGAGGGGTCACCCCGCGCCTGCTCCTCGATCACCCGCTCCAAAAGGCTCGTCACGAAGGTGACGCCGGAGGCCTTCACTGCCTGAAGGTCCACCGGCGACAGGGGAAACGGGCGGCTCTTGTCCCGTGCCACCTCGTCTGCGTTTGCAAGCAGCTCATCGACGGTGGCGATGGTCTCGCCCTGCGCGGCGGCAACGAAGGCGGCAGGGTCGTCCCTCTCGCACACATCGCGCACCGTGGCGGCGTCGCGGCTGGTGATGTCCACCACCTCGCCATCGCGGATCGTGACCACCGAAGGGCCGATGCCTGGACGCTCGACCCGCCCCAACAGGATCGCGTTCGCCGCTTCGGGAAGGGCGTCTTTGGTGTTCATGATCTCTCCTGGCATCGATCGTTCGGCACGACCGTGGGGCCGCGCGCTGGGGGTGCGGCCAAAAGATGGCCCGGTCGAGCCAGAAAGGTCAACGCTGCGCTGCGGTGCAGCCGCGCCAGATCAGGTCCCGCAAAACGTCTGACGCACCACCTCTTCAGGCCGCGGCGGCTCGGCGAACCGGGCCTTTCCAGGCTGATCGTCAAAGGGTTTTGCAAGCACGGCGGTCAGTTCATCAAACGGCGCAAGGTTGCCGTGCTGGGCGGCTTCAAGGGCCTCTTCCACAAGGTGGTTGCGGGGGATGAAAGCCGGGTTCACCGCCTTCATGGCCGCTTGCCTGTCTCCATCACTCGCATCTTGCGCACCAAGGCGCTGGCGCCAACGGGCCAGCCAATCATCAACGCTTTCACGGTTGTCGAAGAGGGTGCGGAAGGCATCGTCCGCCTCGTCGGGTGTCGCTGACAGGGCGCTGAGGCCGCGGAAGGTAAGGGTGAAGTCGGCCTTGTTGTCGGCCATCAATGACAGGAGGGCATCGGCAAGGTCCGCATCCCCTTCCTCGATGTTGGTGAGGCCGAGCTTTTCGCCCAGACCCTTCCGATAGGCGGCGTCGAAGTGGTCGGGGAAGGCGTCGATGCTTTCCTGCGCCTCCTTGACGGCGGTCTCTTCATCCTCGCCCATCAGCGGCAAGAGGGTCTGGGCGAGAACGGCAAGGTTCCAGTGCATGATGCGCGGCTGGTTGCCGAACGCATACCGCCCACCCTGGTCGATGGAGCTATAAACCCTGCCAGGATGGTAGTCGTCCATGAACGCGCAGGGGCCGTAGTCGATGGTCTCGCCGGCGATGGATGTGTTGTCGGTGTTCATGACACCGTGGATGAAGCCGACGCTGAGCCAGCGCGCCACGAGGCGGGCCTGCCGCGCCACCACACCATCAAGGAACGCGCGGGCGGGAAGGGGGGCATCCTCCGCTTCAGGGTCATGCCGCTCGATCACATGGCGCAGCAGCAGCGCAAGGCCTTCGTCATCGCGCCGTGCTGCAAAATACTCGAAGGTGCCCACACGGATGTGGCTGCGCGCCACCCGCGTCAGGATCGCGCCGGGGAGCACACGTTCACGCACCACAGGCTCGCCAGTCTCCACCGCCGCGAGGGCGCGCGTGGTGGGAATGCCGAGCGCAAACATGGCTTCTGAAACAACGTACTCGCGCAACACAGGGCCAAGGCCCGCGCGTCCATCGCCCATGCGTGAAAACGGCGTCTTGCCGGCGCCCTTCAATTGGATGTCCCGCCGCACACCGTCCCCGTCGATCACCTCGCCAAGGAGGATCGCCCGCCCATCGCCAAGCTGGGGGACGAAGCCGCCGAACTGATGGCCTGCATAGGCCATCGCCATTGGCTGTGCGCCATCGGGCACGGTGTTGCCTGCAAGGATCGACACGCCTTCGGCCGTGGCAAGCGCCTCAGGGTCGAGGCCGAGATGGCGCGCCAAAGCGTCGTTGAGGCGGATCAGTCTGGGTGCCGCCACGGGGGTGGGCGGCAAACGCGCGCCAAAACGCTCCGGCAGCCGGGCGTAGCTGTTGTCGAACCGGAAGCCAGGATCGGTGGCGTGAACGGTCATCGCGCGGCCCTTTCGCCAGTGGCGCATCAACGCGCCGGACGAAGGGGATGTGTGCCACCTGAGGCCGTTGTGCCAGGGGGGATCGGCGGGACGTGCCCGCCGACCCCTTACGGGTCAGTGCGACAGGATCTGGCTGAGGAAGAGTTTTGTGCGCTCGTGCTGCGGGTCGTTGAAGAAGGGCTCTGGCGCATTGCTCTCCACAATCTGCCCTTCGTCCATGAAGACCACGCGGTTCGCCACCTGTCTGGCAAAGCCCATCTCGTGGGTCACGCAGATCATCGTCATGCCGCTCTTGGCCAAATCCACCATCACGTCCAGCACTTCCTTGATCATTTCGGGGTCAAGGGCGGAGGTGGGCTCGTCGAACAGCATCACATGGGGGTTCATGCACAGCGCTCTGGCAATGGCCACGCGCTGCTGCTGCCCGCCCGAAAGCTGGCCAGGATACTTGTTGGCCTGCTCGGGGATCTTCACCCGCGTCAGGTACTGCATAGCCACTTCGTTCGCCTCACGCTTGGGCATCTTGCGCACCCAGATGGGCGCCAGCGTGCAGTTCTCCAGAATGGTCAGATGGGGGAAGAGATTAAAGTGCTGGAACACCATGCCCACATCGCGGCGGACCTCGTCGATCTTCTTCAAGTCCGACCCGATCTCGATCCCATCCACCACGATGGAACCCTTCTGGTGCTTCTCCAACGCGTTGATGCAGCGGATCAGCGTGGATTTGCCCGAGCCCGACGGCCCGCACACCACAATCCTCTCTCCTTTATAGACTTTGAGGTCGATGTCTTTGAGGACGTGGAACTCGCCGAACCACTTGTTCATGTTGTTGATGTCGATGGCGACTTCGTCAGAGACCGCCATCTGATCGGGGGTGACGGTTTCGGTGTCCACAGTTGCAACGTCTGCCATGAGGGTCTTCCTAACGCCTGTCGGAGGCTCTGAGGCGCTGCTCAAGATGTTGAGAATATTGCGACATTCCCCAGCAGCAAATGAAGAAGAGAAGGGCGATGAACCCGTAAAGCTCCCACACGATGCCGTTCCAATCGCTGTCGGAGCGGATCGGGTTGGTGAGCCCCAAGGGGTCCAGAAGGCCAATCACGGCCACCAGCGTGGTGTCCTTGAACAGGCCGATGAAGGTGTTGACGATCCCCGGAATGGAGATTTTCAGCGCCTGCGGCAGAACAATCAGCCGCATGGATTGCCAGTAGGTCAGCCCCAGCGTGTCAGCGGCTTCGTACTGTCCGCGGGGGAGGGCGGCGAGACCACCGCGGATCACCTCGGCCATGTAGGCCGACGCAAACAGCGTCACCATGATGAGGACGCGCAAGATGAGGTCGAAGTTGGTCCCCGGCGGCAAGAAGTAGTTGAGCAGCGTTGAGGCCACAAACAACAGCGTGATCAGCGGCACACCGCGGATGAACTCGATGAACGTCACGCAGATCATGCGCAGGATCGGCAGGTTCGACTGACGGCCGAGCGCCAGTAGGATGCCAAGCGGGAGCGAGCCTGCAATCCCCGTCACGCCGATGACCATCGTCAGGAGGAAGCCGCCGAACTTGGAGGTTTCCACCTGCTCCAGCCCCAGCCCGCCCCACAACAAGAAGAAGGCGATGATGGGGTAGACCGCCGTCAGAATGAACCATCGCTTTCGGTGCTGCGCTTCGCCGAACACCACCCCAAGACCGCCCAGTGCGATGACGGCTATGGTGGTGGGGCCGAAGATGGCGCCGAAAGGGTGACCGGTGGCAAACAGGTAAAGCGCCCAGGCAACCTTCGCCACGAGGATGACGCCCATGGCGAGCACCAACGGCCGCATGGTCTGAAACAGCACCGGGACCATGGCGGCCACAAGCAACAGGAAGGCAACATTGGGTCGCCACTGAAGCTCTTGCGGGTAAAAGCCGTAGAGGAGCTGGTTGAACCGTTCATTGATGACGGCCCAGCACGCCCCTGTGGTGCCCTCACCGAAAGCATCGGCGATGATGTCACGGCATTCGCGAAGGCTGGAGGCGTTCCACACCGACTTGAACACAGCCCAGTCGATAATGTCCGGCAAAAGCCACAGCAAGAACGCGATGGACAACAGCGTGAGGAGGCTGTTGCTCCAGGAGGAGAACAGGTTCTCCCGCAGCCAGCCAACGACGCCTGTGGTGGCCTTCGGCGGCGTCTGCTCCGGCAGGCGGGTGGGGGCGACGTAATGAACGGTGTGCGCGTGTGTGCCCGACATCTCAGCGCTCCACCAGTTTCACGCGGCTATTGTACCAGTTCATCACCGTAGAGATCGCCAGCGACACGATGAGGTAGAACGCCATCAAAAGGATGATGCACTCCATCTCACGCCCCGTCTGATTGAGCGTGATCCCGCCGAGGGTGCCCGTCGCATCCATGTAGCCAACGGCAATGGCAAGCGACGAGTTTTTGGTGAGGTTCAGATACTGGCTGATGAGAGGCGGAACGATGACCCTCAGCGCCTGGGGTAGGATGACGAGGTTCATCGTCTTGTTGGGCCGCAATCCCACCGCGAAGGCTGCCTCGGTCTGGCCGTGGCTCACCGACAAGATGCCGGCCCGCACAATCTCCGCCACGAAGGCGCCCGTGTAGAGGGACAAGGCGAGCCACAGCGCGATCAAACTGTCGCGCATGTAAATGCCGCCCTGGAAGTTGAAGCCCCTCAGTTCGGGGTACTCCAGCGTGATGGGGCTGCCGAGGGCGAAGTAGGCCACAGTGGACGGCACAATCAGAAGACCGAGCGCGTACCAGACGACAGGGGCCTGCTGGCCGGTCGCGTCCTGTCTTCGCCGCGCCCAGGAGCGCACCATGAAGATGGCGGCAACGGACAGTGCGAAGATCGCCACAACGATCCACGCCCCGTCTCCCATGATGGGGGCGGGCACGTAAATGCCGCGGTTGCTGGCAACGATGGCGCCCGTTTCGACGCCACGGAAATCCCGCGGGGAAGGCAGCGACTCGTTGACCACCGCAACCGTCAGAAGGATCCAGATCAGGATCGGAACGTTGCGGAAGCCCTCCACATAGACCGTCATCAACTTGGCGATGAGCCAGTTCTTCGACAGCCGCAAAACGCCCGCCGTGATGCCCACCACCGTTGCGGTGATACACCCCATGAGGGCGACGAGGAGGGTGTTCAAAATGCCCACCAGCGCAGCACGGGCATTGGTGTCCTGGCTGTTGTAGTCGATGAGGCGCTGGTTGATGTCGTAGTTGGCGGGTTGCCACAAAAAGCCGAAATCGAAGTCTTTGCCGAGGTCGGACAAATTTTGGATGGTGTTGTTGACCAGCCATGCCGCGCCCAACATCAGCAGGATCATGGCAATGGCTTGGATGAACCCTGAGCGGAAGCGCTCGTCGGTCCATAACATTGATATGCGGAAAGTCGCGCCCTCGGGGCTGGTGGCAACGCTCATGCCGTCCTCCTCATGCGGAAGGGGCGCAGACCCTTTAAGGTCTGCGCCCCTGTCAGCGTTTCGGGCTTAGCGGAACGGCGGTGCGTAGAGGATGCCGCCATCGGTATAGGAGGCGTTGAGGCCACGCTCCAACCCGATGGCCGTGTCGGGACCGATGTACGTGTCGAAGATTTCGCCATAGTTGCCGTTGGCGGCAATGGCTTTGGCGGCCCAGTCCGCGTCAAGGCCGATCATGGCGCCATACTCGCCCTCGGTGCCGAGGAGACGGTTGGTTTCAGGATCATTGCCAGGCTCAGCCGCCATATCCATGACGTTGTCTTTGGTGATGCCCTTTTCTTCGGCGATGATGAGGGCATTGACCACCCAGCGCACGATGTCGCCCCACTCATTGTCGCCATGGCGCACCAGCGGGCCCAGGGGCTCCTTGGAGATCACCTCAGGCAGAATGATGTGGTCGGACGGGTTTTCGAACGAGGCGCGGGTGGCCGCAAGGCCGGACGCATCGGTGGTGTACACATCGCACGCTTCGGCCAGGTATTTTTGCTGCGCCTCAGCGTTGGTCTCGATGGGAACCGGCTCGTAGGTCATGTTGTTGGCGCGGAAATAGTCGGCCAGGTTCAGCTCGGTGGTGGTGCCGGTCTGAATGCAGACCGTGGCGCCATCCAGCTCAAGCGCGGACGTCACACCCATGTTTTTGGGGATCATGAAGCCCTGACCGTCATAGTAGTTGACGCCCACGAACTCGAACTTCAGGTCCGCATCGCGCGAGAACGTCCACGTGGTGTTGCGCGCCAACACGTCGATTTCGCCGGAGGCAAGAGCGGTGAAGCGCGTCTTGCCTGTCAGCGGTTTGTATTCCACCGCTTCGGGGTCGCCCAAAACAGCGGCGGCCACGGCCTTACAGATGGAAATGTCGAAGCCTTGCCAGTTGCCGTTTTCGTCGGTGAAGGCAAAGCCCACGAGGCCTGTGTTGGTGCCGCAAAGGAGCTGACCGCGTGCTTTCACGTCTTCCAACGTGCTCGCGTTTACCGCGCCTGCTGCGGCGATGAGGCCTGCAGCCGCCAAGATCGAAGCTGATCGCATTGTGTGCTCTCTCCATTTTGAACGTCGGCGCTGGCCAGTCGTCCCCGCGGCCGTGCGCCGACAATTTGGTCGTCCAAATGCAAAGCTAGGGCCAAGCCATGATAATTTGCATAGGCCCTATTCGCTGGCGGTGACCCTATAAAAGGTTGCACGATGCGCCAACAGTGTTTTGCGACGTTTTTGTGAAGGAGTGGCATGGACCGGGATTTAGAACTCAGCCCAACGGAGGCGGCCGGGAATTCTGTAGAAACCTCAAAGGGGTCACGCAGTCGAACGGCAGGCTTGAAGCCTGCCACTGTCCTGGTCCGCGGCGGCCATGACCCGGCGGACTTTCACGGCTTCGTCAACCCGCCGGTCGTCCACGCCTCGACGGTATTATTTCCCAACGTCGAGGCTTCACAGACCCGCAAGTCCCAACGCTACACCTACGGCCGTCGCGAAACCCCCACCAACGACGCCTTGTGCGATTTGGTCAGCGAGCTGGAAGGGGCGGCTGGCACGATTTTGGCCAGCACAGGCCTTGCCGCCTGCACCATTCCCCTCGCCGGCGTGCTGAAAACCGGCGACAGGATCCTCGTGGTGGACAACGTCTACCACCCGACGCGCCAGTTCTGCGATGGCTTTTTGACCCGCTTCGGCGTCACCACAGTCTACTTCGATCCCACGGATCTGGACGGCTATCGCGCCCTCCTCAACGAGCCCACCGCTGCGGTTTTTCTGGAGGCGCCAGGCTCACTCACCTTCGAGGTGTGCGACATTCCGGCGTTGGCCGCGCTCGCGAAGGACGCGGGCGCCGTCACACTGATGGACAATACCTGGGCAACGCCGCTTTATTTTCGCCCACTGGATCATGGCTGCGACATTTCGATCCAAGCGGGGACAAAATACTTCGCAGGCCACTCCGATCTCTTGATCGGCACCATCGCTTGCAATGCCGAGACCCTGTCGCGCGTCCACCGCACGTGGGACGAGTGGGGCGAACATGTGGCGCCTGACGATGTTTACGCCACCACCCGGGGCATCCGCACGCTGGACGTGCGCCTTGCCCGCCACCAGCGCAACGCTTTGAAGGTGGCTGAGCGGTTGGCCGGCGACGGCCGCGTTCACCGCGTCCTTCACCCCGCGCTCCCAGATGCCCCTGGCCATGCCCTCTGGAAGCGCGATTTTTTAGGCGCGACGGGTCTTTTCGCCGTCACCTTCAAAGGCGCCACCAACGAGACCGTGGGCTGCTTCGTGGACACCTTGCGCCTGTTCGGGATCGGCTACTCCTGGGGCGGCTACGAGAGCCTTGCCACAGTGCCGATGATCGACAAATGGCGCTCCGCGTCGAAATGGCCCGAGGACGAACGGGTCGTGCGCCTGTCCATCGGCCTTGAGGACCCAGACGACCTCATCGAGGATCTGATGAACGCGTTGTCCGTCTTCGACGCCTAAACAATCTCGGGTCTTCTGAGGTCCGAATGAGGTGCTCCGGCGGCGTCCGACGGGGCAAGGGGTCAGGCGGACCGTGTTTCGCCTGAAGCCGTCTGGGGCTCCTCGGGCCGGTCCGCGCCGTGGCGCGGCAAGCGCCAGATCACGATGAGCGACAGCAGCGTCGCCGCCAAAAGGTAGTAGACAGGCGCAAAATCATCGCTTGTGCGCGACACCAGATAGGTCGCCACAAACGGCGTCGTTCCGCCGAAGACAGCCATGCACAGATTGTAGCCGATGCTGACCGCGCTGCAGCGGACCGCCATCGGCACCATCGCGGCCAGAACGCTGATCGAAAGCGCCCACCCTGCCGCATTGATGGCCGCAAACCCCATCTGGCCGATGAACACGTTCGTCAAATCCGATGAGTGCATCATCGTCCACAACGGGTAGACCGCGACAATCGTGATGACGGCGCCCGCCAACAACAAAGGCCTTGCGCCAATCTTGTCGGCAAAATAGCCGACGGGGACGATGAGGGCCGCGACCGTCAAGAGATTGATTGTGGAAAAATCGAGCGCCGTGGCCGTGGACACGTGCATCTGTTCGGTCAGAAACGACGAAGCGTAGGTGAAGACCAGGAAGTACAGCACCGCGATGGGGATCATCAGGATGATCATCGAGATCATCTCCCGCCAATGCTCCTTCAGTGCGCGCACCACAGGCAGCTCTTCCAGCTCCTCCAGCGAGGCGGACTCGTTGAGGCCAATGCGCAAGATGAGGCTCGTCAGCGCCACAAGGCCGCCCAGGAGGAAGGGCAGACGCCAGCCCCAGTCCGCCAACGTGTCCTCCGACATCTGGCTGCTCACAAGGGCAGGGACGGCCGCGCCAAGAACGCAGCCGATCATCATGGCAAAGGCGATCCATGAGCCCACGAGGTTGCGCCGCCGCGGCGGCGCCGATTCCACCAAGAGTATGCCAGAGGAGGTGTATTCCCCAGCAACAGCAATGCCTTGGACAACGCGGATCAGCACAAGGAGGATGGGCGCTGCCATCCCGATTTGCTCATGGGTGGGCAACACACCGATGGCGACGGACCCGAGCCCCATCAAGACGACGGAAATCAAGAGCGCCGGCTTGCGTCCCATCCTGTCGCCGATGTGGCCGAATATGATGCTGCCGATGGGCCGCGCAAGGTACCCAACCGCAAGCACCGCAAAGGCCGCCAACGTGGTGGCAACCAAATCGCTCTGCGGGAAGAAGACCTTGCCGATGATGGGGGAGAGAAACCCGTAGACGGTAAAGTCATACCACTCCAGGACATTCCCGCTGCTCGCTGCGAAAATCCCCCGAGGGGTCAGTGTCTTCGTGTTCGCCACCGATCGGGTCGCTCCGTTCACCAAACCCTATCGGGCAAAGGTGCACTGTTCTAGCCCGTGTTGGCGAGAGCCGAGCGGCGTTCGCGGAAGATCAAGTAAAGGTTGCGGGCATATATGAAGAGCCCCGCCCCCTGGCCGGCAATGAACACAGGGTCTTGCCTGTAGAGCGCGTAGACAAACAGGATCGATCCGCCAGCGATGGAAAAGAACCAGAACGCGATGGGCACAACCGACCGCCCGGCCTTCTCAGAGGCGATCCACTGAATCAAGAAACGGGCCGAGAACATCGCCTGCGCGGCAAAGCCGATGGCGATCCATACATCGAACTGCGCAATGAAGACCGCGTGAAACCAATCCCACGCCGCGGTCAAGACCTCACTCATCGTACTGCGGCTCCACGATCATCTCCTCGTGCACCTTTGGCCGGCCGGCGTTGCGACGGCGCAGCCACCACACGCCCAACATGTCAGGCAAACCCACAAGCGCCCTGTCGAGAACCCCATACTTCGACTGTCCCGCCGTGCGGGGCCGATCCACCACATCGACGTGGGCCACCTGCCACCCCTCGCGCAGGACAAGGGCGGGGTAAAAGCGGTGATTGTTGTCGAAGAAGGGGAGCGCCAGAAACACCTCCCGCCGCATGGCTTTCAGGCCGCAAGCGGTGTCACGTGTGGCATCGGCGAGAAGCGCCCGGCGCATCTTGTTGGCCATGCGCGACACGGCCTTCTTGCGCCAGCCATCGTGCCGTGCGGCGCGCTGCCCTGCCACAAGGGCAACGGTCGGCTCCGTGGCGAAAGGCGCCACGAGAGCAGGCAAATACTGGGGGTCATTTTGCCCGTCACCGTCGACGGTGAGGAGGATGGGCGCCAGGGCCACCTCCGCCCCCGTGCGGATCGCCCGTGACTTGCCGGCCGACCTGTCATGGCGCACCAGACGCACCAACGGGTTTGCAAGGGCGCGCACCACATCGCCCGTGCCATCGGCGGAGCCGTCGTCCACCACAATGATCTCGAACGGGCGGGGGAGGGCGCACTGCGACAACTCCTCGATCAGCGCGGCAATGGCGCCCGCTTCATCACGCGCGGGGATGATGATGGAGTAAAGGGGACGGCTTTCGGTGCGGGCTTGCATCGTGCGATCCAGATCACAGCGGCCACGCATCGCCGCATCGTCAGGGATGGGCCGCGCCGGTGTGGTTGAAGGGGCGCTGCCTGTCTGCGGCCGCCAGCTTGAGGTGCAAAGGCGCGGCCAATCTGCCTCCGATACATCCCTTTGGCCCCAACCTTCAAGCCTTGCGCTGCCCCCGTCCACGGCTGAAGGCGGACCGGGCGATCACTTCTGAACGGTGTAAAGGTTGAGATTGAGCCAGTGCCCTTTGGAGATGTTGAAGCCCTCAACCGTTCCCACCTGCACAAGAGGGAGGCCGCGGGCCTTCGCAGCGGCCTCCAACTCCTCCACCCAATATTGCCGCGATGCGATGACCGCGCACTCCTGCGCGGCGATGGTGAGGGCGGGCTCTGCCCCTTCAAGGGCGGTGTCGGTGGCCGACAGGAAAATCATGCTCGGCTCGTTGAAGCCGATGCTGACCACACGCGGGTCCTCGCAAGGGCTGAGGTCTTGGATGGTCGCCACGAGGCGGGGACTCACCCACACCGGATCAAGGGTGGGAATTGCAAGCCCCCACACAGCGCTCTGGGCAATGGCCGCCGCAGCAACGGCGGGCGCAACCACCCTTGCTGCAAGGGCCGGCGCCCCTTTGATCAGCGCAATGCCGCCCGCAAGTCCTGCAACAGCCGCAATCCCCACAACGGCCACGGCCATCCAGGGGATCGGCGTTCCAAACAGCACGAACCCCACAGGGATCGCCACCATCACGCCCAGCGGTACAACAAGGATCATTGCCCCCGCAATGATCCTCAGGAGGCGCGGTGGGGCGGCAAGGCCAAGGGCTGCCACAACGGCAATAGCAACACCTGGCACCATGGGAAGAGTGTAATGGGGCAGCTTGGTGGGGACGAGCTCAAACACAATCCACGCCGGCACCACCCAGGCAAGGCAGAACAGGAAAACCGGCTCCCGCCGTCGCCAGATGCGCCAGAATGCCGCCACCGCAAACGCCGAAAGCGGCCAGGCCACGGCGAAGAACACCGCCAAATGGGTGAGCGGCGGCGCCCAGTGGCCCTCTTGCCCTGTGGCAGCCTTGCCCAGGAAATCGCGCCCCACGGCGGCAGCGTAAAACGCCCCGTCGGTCGCAATATAGATCGCAACGTACCAGGGCAGGCACAGCGCTGCGGTGACCACCAGACCCGTCACCGGCCGCAGCCGCAACAGGACGCGCCAGTTCTGCCTCTGCAAGCCCACAAGACCAAGAAGGGTGAGGCCAATCACCATCGGCGCGATAGGCCCTTTGATGAGGATCCCCGCCGACAGAGCCAGCCAAAACACCAGTGGCATGGCCCATTGTCGTCGCTCTGACAGCCAGATCCTGGCGAGCGCCCCTTGTGCGGCAAGGATGCTGGCCAAAAGCGCAGCATCGGTTTTGGCAAGCCGGGCCTCCACCCCAAGGATGATGGTGGTGCCCAAAATCAGCCCCACCACGAGCGCAGGCCCCAGAGGCAGGAAGGCGCGAGCGGCCCAAACGGCCAACAGCACCGAGGCGAGCGCGCCCATCAGCGAGGGGATGCGGTAGACCCACAAGGGGGAGGCCGCGCCATCGCCGACCGTTTGCGCGGCAGCAGCCTGGAGCCAGTGGATGCCGATGGGCTTTTTGTGGCGCGGCGCGTCCTGGAAGCGGATGCGCACATAGTCGCCCGTTTCCATCATCTGCTTGGTGGCTTGGGTGTAGCGCGGCTCATCCCTGTCGATGGGGGGGACGGTGGTCATCCCGGGCGCCAGCGACAACAAGACCGCCAGCAACAGGAGGATCGCTGCCCCTGCGGACAGCCGCCCCGCCTGCCCAGAACCCGCTTTGCCTGCCACTGCCATCAACGCCCTCCAAGACCAGCGGCCCGAATCCGAGCCGCACGCCGGAACAACGGCGCGACAGTGCGCTAAGACGCCGTGGCCTGCTTGTCCACCGAAACCGGTGCGGCCGGTGCTGATGTGCAACAGCCCCTTCGCGAGCGTCTTGGTTCACCGGTGCGCTCTTGCACGGTGCGGCGGGGCTGCTATCAGCGGGGCATGGCACGTTTTGCGCAAATCACCGATCTACATCTCCGCCCGCCTGGGGTTTTGACCCTCGGCAACATCGACGCTGACGGTTACACCGCCCGCGCTATCGATACATTGATCGCCAAGCATCCCGACGTGGACGGTGTTCTCGTCACAGGGGACGTGACCGACCTTGGCGAGGAGGAGGCCTACAACCGCGCCGCCATGCTCTTGTCGCGGTTCTCCGTGCCTGTCCTCGTGGTGCCGGGAAACCACGACCTGAGGGCGGCCATGGGTGAGGCGTTCGTGGCTTGGCCAGGGATCGGCGCTGGCGTTGTGGACGGAAAGCTGTGTTATGCGATCACTCTCTCAGGCGTGACCGTGGTGTGCCTCGATACACTGGTGGACGGTCGCCCCGACGGGGAACTTGGCGCTGCGCAACTCACTTGGCTTGACGAGACCCTTTCTGCCGCGGGCCCCACGCTCGTTGCCCTCCACCACCCGCCTTTTACGGCAGGCATTGCCTTTATGGATGCCATTGGCCTCACCGATCGGGACGGGTTTGCCGAGGTCATTGCCAAACATGACAATGTCAAGCGCATCGTCTGCGGCCACGTCCACAGGACCATCGTGGGCAGCGTCGGCCAGGTGCCTGCCATTGCCGTTCCAGGTGTGGCCCATCAGGTGATGATGGCTCTTGACGGCTCAAGGGACGCGCGCCTCGTGATGGAGCCGCCAGCCTACGCCATCCACGACGTGACCGCCGAAGGCGCCGCCTCCCACGTTGGCTACGTGAACGACTATGGCGCCCCTGCAAGTTTTGCCGAAAGGGCAGCGTCGGCGGCGCCACGCCAGTGACACGGTTCGCGATCACGTTCGAGGATGTTGAGGCGGCGGCGGCACGGCTTGCCGGCCTTGCGGCCAAAACGCCCTTGTTGTCCTCCACGGCTTTGGACGAAAAGGTGGGTGCGCGGGTCTTCCTGAAGGCAGAATCGCTCCAGCGCACAGGCTCTTTCAAATTCCGCGGCGCCTACAACAGGATCGCGATGATCCCTGAGGATGTGCGTGCGCGCGGCGTTGTGGCCGCCTCCTCAGGCAATCACGCCCAAGGGGTGGCTGAGGCTGCGCGCTTGTTTGCCATCCCCGCCACCATCGCCATGCCCGACGATGCCCCTGCGGTAAAGCGCGAGCGGACCGCGCGCTCAGGGGCCAAAGTGGTGCTGTGCCCGCGCGATTCGGACGCCCGCTACGCCATTGCCCATGAGGTGGCACAAAAGGACGGCGCCACATTCATCCACCCCTACGACGACGCCGGCGTCATGGCCGGCCAGGGCACTGTGGGGCTTGAAATTGCGGCAGCCCTTCAGGCGATGGATATTGCGGCAGACAGGGTCCTCGTCCCCACCTCGGGCGGCGGCCTTTTGTCGGGGATTGCCGTTGCCCTTGCCGAACGTATGCCTGGCGCCGTCTGCATCCCGGCAGAGCCTGCCGGTTTCGACGACATGACCCGCTCCATTGCCGCAGGCACGAGGGTGGAAAACGCCATACGCAAAGGCTCCATCGCCGATGCGCTCTTGTCGCCAATGCCTGGGGAGAAGACCTTCCCCATCATCTCTCGCCATGTCCACCAAGGTGCCGCCGTCTCGGACGATGCCCTGAAGCGCGCCATGGCCTTTGCCGCTGACGAGTTGAAGATCGTCCTTGAGCCGGGCGGGGCCATCGCGCTTGCAGCAATTCTTGAAGGTCTGGTGGACGTGGAAGGCATGACGGTGGTTGCGGTCCTGTCCGGTGGCAACGTGGAGAGGGCCGCCTTTGCACAGGCCATCGCAGGCGCACCGAACCGAGCGTCGGCGGCGCGCCTTCAGTAACGCTTGCGCACGTAGGCGCCCGGCGCATCCTCGATGGGCTCGAACGCTGTGCCGCCGGGCGTACGCCCAGGCACCATGTCGCCAGACCGGTGGGCGGTCAGCCACTCGTGCCAAAGGGGCCACCAGGAGCCTGGCGTTTCCGTGGCGGTCTTGATCCAGTTGTCGAGATCGCCCGACGCGTCGCCGTCGCTCCACACCTGGTACTTGTTCTTCGAGGGTGGATTGACGATCCCTGCAATGTGGCCCGACCCCGTCAGGATGAACCGCGCCTCGCCGCCGAACATCTTGTTGCCCTCATAGACCGAAAGGGCAGGGGCGATATGATCTTCCTTGGTGGCGACATTGAAGATGGGCACCGTGATGTCCCCCGGTGACAGTGCCAGGCCATTCACCAAGAGCTCACCCGCGGAAAACTGGTTCTCCAGGTAGAAATTGCGCAGATAAAACGCGTGGTTGGCCGCCGGCATGCGCGTGGAATCTGAGTTCCAGTACAACAGGTCGAACGGGAAGGGGTCTTTGCCGCGAATGTAGTTGTTGACCACGTAGGGCCAAATCAGATCGTTGGCGCGCAGCATGTTGAAGGCGGAGGCCATCTTCGCCCCGTCAAGATAGCCTTTGGCGCGCATCTTCGCTTCAAGGGTCTCAAGCTGATCCTTGTCAACGAAGAGCTTCAGATCGCCGGCATGGGTGAAGTCGACCTGCGCGGTCAACAGGGTCGCTGTGTTGATCCGCGCGTCCCCAACGCGGCTCATATAGGCGAGCGTCATCGCAAGCAGCGTGCCGCCAACGCAATAGCCCACAATGTCCAGCGTTTGCGCGTCAGCAGCCTTCAACGCCGTGTCCACGCCGAAGAAGATCCCCTCCACCATGTAGTGGGTGAACTCCTTCTGGGCGTGCCGCTCATCAGGGTTCACCCAGGAGAGGATGAACACCGTGTGCCCCTGTTCCACCAGCCAGCGGATCATGGACTTTTCGGGGTTGAGGTCGAGGATGTAGAACTTGTTGATCCACGGCGGCACGATGAAGAGGGGCTCCTTCGCCACCGTCTCCGTCGCCGGCGTGTACTGGATGATCTGGCAGACATCGTTCTGCGCAATCACCTTGCCTGGGGTCATGGCAAGGTTCTCACCCACCACGAAGCGCTCGGGGTCGGTCTGGCGCAGGCGCAATTCGCCTTTGCCACGGGCAACGTCCTCGGCCAGCATTTTCATGCCCTTGGCAAGGTTCTCACCGCTCTGGGCCGCCGTCTCACGCAACAATTCAGGGTTGGTGAGGACAAAGTTTGACGGCGACAGCGCCGCGCTCAGCTGCCTGACGTAAAAGGCCGCCTTCTGCCGCGTGTGCTCATCAAGGTCTGCGGTTTCCTCCACGAGATTTTCGGCCCAGCGGGTGGTGATGAGGTAGCCCTGCTTGAGAAAGTCGAAAAATTGAACGGCGGACCAGTCCTCGTCGCGAAAGCGCTTATCGGCAGGGTCAGGCTCGGCGACGGGGGGTGCATCTTCGCCCGAAAGGCGGCGCATGGACTGGGCGTAAAGGTGCATCCATTCCGTCGCAAGGCGTGTCTGGGCCTCCACGGCGCGCTTGGGATCGGCAAGCCAATAGTGGCCGACGCGCGACAGGGTGCGCATCCACTCGGTAATCTCCGCCGAATAGTCCGCCTTCGGTGCGTTGGGCTCAGCCGGCGTCACATAGGCGGCAAGGGCGGCAGAGGCGTGCTCCAACATATGCCCAATGTTCTTCGCGAACGCCTCCGGGTTCTCCACCACGTAGTTGAGGATGGGGTCACGTGGTGTGTCGGGGGTGCCACTGGCGGCCATCTTTGGCGATCTCCCAGCGTTCACATTAAACGCCTGTTGTTTCTTTTGGGTCTCAGTCATGGGACGAAGGACACCCTCGCCCTCAGCGGTACAATAGGGCAACGGCAGCCAGTTGCCGACGCCCTTTCCGCCCGATTTGGTGACGAGAAGGGGAATTGCGAGCGTTGGCGTGTGCGCGATGGAGTTTGGGAGCCGCCTGTGCGGCCGCCGCGCTGGCCCTTTCAGGCTGCAGCACGGACCCTGCTGCGCCTTTGATTCCCACCCCTGCCATGTCCGCAACCGTCCTCCCGTCTGAGGCCCGTCCTGTGGATGATGACGGCTATCCCAACATTTTGGCCGATCCCGCCACCGTTGCAGGCCTTCCAAGGAGCGCCGGGGCCATCGCAGCCGAGGAGGCGACCCTTGAAGCTGAAGGCGCTGCCACCGAAGCAGAAACCCGCGGGCTGACCCAGGGCTCCTTTGCCGGCAACCTTGCCCGCCAGGGCCGCAACCATGTGGCTGAGACGCGCCGGCAGATCGAGGCGAGCGGGCGCCCCGCGCTTGTGTCGCCCCCGCCGCTGACCCCTGCCGCTGCGCAACCGCAGCCCGCCCAGCCGGCGCCAGCGGTGGACCCTGGCCGTCCCATCGACCCCGATGCGCCCTTGCCCCGTGCGGTGGGCGTGCCGCCTTTTTCCGGCAACCCTGTTGCCACCGACGAAAACGAACCTTAGTCGCTCAAGTGCGTGCCCGGAGTGTGAGCCGATGAACAACTTTCACAAGATCAGACGACTGCCCCCTTACGTGTTCGAAGAGGTGAACCGCCTCAAGGCCGGCGCGCGGGCAAATGGCGCGGACATTGTGGATCTGGGCATGGGCAATCCTGATCTGCCCACCCCACAGCCCATTGTCGATAAACTGGTGGAAACGGTGGCAAAGCCCCGCACCCACCGCTACTCCGCCTCCAAAGGCATCGTGGGCTTGCGCCGCGCCCAGGCCGCCTACTACGGCCGCCGCTTCGACGTGTCGCTGGACCCTGATACGCAGGTGGTGGCAACGCTCGGCTCCAAGGAAGGCTTTGCCAACATGGCCCAGGCGATCACCGCGCCCGGGGATGTGGTGCTGACGCCGAACCCTTCCTACCCCATCCACGCCTTCGGCTTCCTGATGGCCGGCGGGTCGATCCGCTCTCTGCCCGCTGAACCTGGGGCAGACTTTTTCCGCGCGCTTGAGCGCGCGGTGGTCCACTCCATCCCCAAGCCCATTGCCGTGGTGCTGTGCTACCCGTCCAACCCCGGTGCCCATGTGGCCGACCTTGAGTTTTTCCGCGACGTGGTGGCCTTTGCCCGCAAGCACGACATTTTCGTCCTGTCCGACCTTGCCTACTCGGAAATCTATTTCGAGGGTCCGCCGCCCCCGTCCGTCCTTCAGGTGGAGGGGGCGATGGATGTGGCCGTGGAGTTCACCTCCATGTCCAAGACCTTCTCCATGCCAGGCTGGCGCATGGGCTTTGCGGTGGGCAACGAACGGCTGATTGCGGCCCTTGCACGGGTGAAGAGCTATCTGGACTATGGTGCCTTCACGCCCATTCAGGTGGCCGCTGCCGCAGCGCTGAACGGCGGGGACGAGTGCATCGTTGAGATCCGCCAGACCTACCACAAGCGCCGCGACACCCTTGTGGATGCTTTTGCCCGTGCCGGCTGGCCCATCCCTGCGCCTTCTGCCTCCATGTTCGCCTGGGCACCCATCCCGCCGGAGCTTGCGCACCTGGGCAGTCTGGAGTTCTCCAAACGGCTCCTTGAGGAGGCACAGGTGGCCGTGGCCCCAGGCATCGGCTTTGGCGAACATGGCGACGGCCATGTGCGCATTGCCCTTGTGGAGAACGAGCAGCGCATTCGTCAGGCGGCCAGGAGCATCAAGCGCTTTATGGACCAGAACGCCACCGTCGTGCCGCTGTCTGCCGCGCGCGCTGCCAAGTGACGACGCTTCGCATTGCCATCGCCGGCCTCGGGACGGTCGGCGCCGCCACCGTGCGCCTCATCGAGGCCGAGCCCACCCACGGCGGCTCCGGCCGCAATGTGGAGGTGGTGGCCGTCTCCGCCCGCGACCGCAACAAGGACCGGGGCGTTGCGCTTGAAGGCGCCACCTGGTTCGACGACCCTGTGGCGATGGCGACCTCCGACATCGACGTTCTGGTGGAGCTGATCGGTGGATCCGAAGGCCCGGCCCGCGCCTGTGTTGAGGCAGCGCTCGGCGCCGGCAAGGCTGTGGTGACGGCCAACAAGGCCCTCCTTGCCGCCCACGGCATGAGCCTTGTGTCCATGGCCGAGAAGGCCCAGGCCCCGCTCCTTTACGAGGCGGCCGTCGCAGGCGGCATTCCCGCCATCCGCACCGTCAGGGACGGTCTTGCGGGCATTCCCATCACCAGCGTCCTCGGCATCTTGAACGGCACCTGCAACTACATCCTCACCCGCATGGAGGATGAGGGGCTGACCTTCGAGGAATGCCTGGCAGAGGCCCAGCGCCTCGGCTACGCGGAGGCCGACCCCACCTTCGATGTGGATGGCCTCGACACCGCCCACAAGCTCGCAATTCTTTCCTCCATCGCCTTCACGACGGAGCTGGACGCTGAAGCGGTGCTCGTGGAAGGGATCCGCGGGATCGAGCCTGCCGACCTTCTCGCAGCTGAGGAGCTTGGGTACCGCATCAAGCTCCTGGGCATTGCGACCATGACCGAGCATGGGGTCGATCAGCGTGTCCACCCCACCATGGTGCCCCGCGGGACAGCGCTGGCGGAAACTTCCAGCGTCACCAATGCCGTTGCCGTCCGCGGACCTGCCTTCGGCGAGATGGTGCTGTCAGGCCCTGGCGCAGGGGGCGATGCCACCGCCTCGGCCGTCGTCTCCGACCTCACCGACCTGGCCCGCGGGCTTGCGCCCATCCCCTTCGGCCGGCCCGCCGCAAGCCTTCTACCTTTCCGCAAGTTGGAAGCTGGCGGTCATAGCGGAGCGTTTTACGTGCGCCTTCCCATCGCCGACAAAGCCGGTGCCTTCGCAGGCCTTGCCGGCCGTATGGCGGGGGAGGGGATCTCGCTGGAGCAGATCGTCCAGAAGACCCCCCACAGGCCGGAGCATCTGCCCCCATTGAAGGAGCAGACGGTCATCCTCGTCACCTACCCAACGTCAGAGGCGGCCCTCAACAGGGCGCTGAAAGCCATTGCCGACGACGGGATCATCGTGCGCGACCCCCACGTTATCCGCATCGCTCAGCGCGGCTAGAGCATCCTGCGTCCATACGGACGCAGACAAAATGCTCTACTTCTCTGAATGAGAACGGCTTTCTTGCGATCTGATGTTTCCATCTGACCGCAAACCGCTCTAGCGGCTAGGCGCGGTTGCGCGGCCAGTGCCGGTGGTGGTCGTCGATGATAAACACATGGGCGTGACGTACCGGCGAATGGCGATGACGGTGGCTGTGAGGCTCGGTCGCCGGGCCCTCGTGGGCGTGCCTGTGGTGCGCATCATGAGTGTGCGCGTGGGCGTGCTCCATCTCCTCATGGGTGTGTTCCACGATTTCGGGGTCCTGGCGCGGCCATAGGAGTAGGGCGGCCACCACCCCCAAAGCCGTTGCTGCCGACAGAACCAGAAACGTCCCATCGAGCCCAATCCGCGACCCAAGAATACCCGCAGCCGGGTAGGCCACAAGCCAGCAGGCATGGGAGAGGGCGAACTGCGCGGCAAACAGCGCCGGCCTATCCTCAGCATGGCAGGAGCGGCGCAGCACCAGCGCTGACGGCGTCATCACCAAAGAGGCGCCCACACCAAGCAGCAGCCACACAGGCACCGCACTTGCGATGGGCTGCGCCGCCGATAGCCAGAACGGCGCCACAACAAGCACCGCCGCGGACAGGGCCGCACCACCCACCATCGCGGTGCGGGCGGGAATGGTGTGGAGGAGCCGCGGCAAGGTCAGCGCGACGACGATGGATCCGATGCCGAACGCTGCCAGCAGGAGAACCATATCCTTCTCGCTGCCGCTGGAAGCGGCTTTGGCGTAGACGACAGTGTTCACCAACACCATGGACCCCGCCGAAGCCGTTGCGAAGGAGAGCGCGAACAACCCCCTCAGCCGCGGCGTTGCCCAATAGATCCGCACACCGCGGGTCACACGGTCCAAGAACCGCGCATCGCCCGACGGCTCGGGGCTCGGCAGGCGCGTTGCAAGGATGAGCGCTGCTGAGGCCACAAACCCGAGGGCCGTCCCGACAAAGAGGAGATGAAAGCTCATCACCGCCAGCAACAGCCCTGCAAGGAGGGGGCTCACCAGCGTCTCTAAATCGTAGGCAAGGCGGGAGAGGGAGAGGGCTTTGGTGTACTCCTCCTCCTCAGGCAAAATGTCGGGGATGGTGGCCTGAAACGTCGGCGTGAAGGCCGCCGAGAACGACTGGAACACGAACACCAGCACATAGATCTGCCAGACCGCATCCACGAACGGCAGAAACAGAACGAACCCTGCGCGCCCAACGTCCAGCGCCACCAGCATGGTGCGCCGCGGCAAAAGGTCGGCAAGCGCGCCTGCGAACGGCGCCACGCACACATAGGCCACCATCTTGAGCGCGAGTGCCGTCCCAAGAACGATGCCAGCATCGGCGCCAGCAAGGTCGAACGCCAGAAGGGCCAGCGCCACTGTGGTCAGCCCCGTCCCCAGCAGCGACAAGACTTGCGCCGAAAAGAGCTGCCGGTAGGCCGGGTTGCGAAGGACGGAGAGCATTGGTGGTTTCCTCGCGACGGATACCCAGCATGCAAGAGCGCCAAGGCCATGTCCAACGGCGCGCCCTGCCGCGGCGGCATTTGACAGGGCGCGCCAATCTGGCGAGGCTCCCGCACGCCGACTATTTCAGGAGACTGTGACGATGTTCGACACGACGCACTTGCGCTCGCCAATCATTGCGGGGTTCGCCGCGCTCGTGGCGGGCATGGTGGCATGGACGGGCGCTGCCAACGCTGAAACCACCTTAAGGCTCCACACCCTCGTCAAATCTCCCCACCCTTACAACGACATGGCCGCCTTCATGGCCGAAGAGGTGGAAAAACGCTCAGGCGGCGAACTGAAAATCAAAGTGTTCGACAGCGGGCAGCTTGGTGCCGACCCTGCCGTGATCGGTGAAATGGGCCTTGGCACCATCGACCTGATGATTTCCACCACCAACAATGCCGTCAAACAGGTGCCGGAATATCAGGTCTTCTCCATGCCCTACCTGTTCGAGGGCTTTGACGATCTGATGGCAAGCGTCGGCCCAGGCACCCCCGCCGAGGCCTACTTCCAAAAGGTCTATGCGGACCGCTCGCTCAACATGCAGCTCCTGGCGCTGGGGGGCTCAGGCACCCGTAACCTTTCCAACGCCAAAGGTCCGGTGACGGCACTGTCCGACATTGACGGCTATAAAATGCGCACGCCCCCTTCGCCCATGATTTCAAAGACGTGGGAGGCGCTCGGCACGCTGCCCGTCACGGTTGCCTGGGGCGAACTCTATGCCGCCGTTCAGACAGGCGTCGCGGACGCCCTTGAAAGCTCGATCCCCGGTTACGCCGGCTCCAAGCTTTACGAGGTGGCGCCTTACCTTGCGCTCACCGGTCACACCATCCAGGCCAACCACATCTCCATGAGCGATCGCGCCTGGAACCGCCTCACCGAAGAGCAGCAGAAAATGATTCTCGAGGTGGCGGCCGAAGCCTCTGTGCTGGGCATCGACAAGGCGCGCCAGTACGAGACCGACCTCGTCAAAGAGCTTCAGGAAACGCACAACGTGACGGTGACCGAGCCCGATGTTGCCGAGTTTCAGGCCGCACTGTCGGACGTTCAGGGCGAGCTTGCCGAAGAGCTTGGCCTGACCGAGCCCCTGAAGGCGGTAAAGGGCGAGTAAGCCCGGTACCCAAAGGCCACCCGCCGCGTGCTGAGGCGCATCAACAATGGGCTGGAGCGTGTCTTCGGCCCATTGCTGGCTGCTTTGTTTGCAGGGCTGATCCTGGTTGTCTTTGCCCAGGTGACAGCCCGCAACGTCCTTGAGATCCCGCTCATCTGGACGCTGGATCTGGCGCAACTCCTGTTCTCTTGGTGCATCTTTCTGGGCGCTGCCTTCGCCTTCAGGCGGGGAGAGCACTACCACGTGGACCTGTGGCCAACGCACGGGCCGCTGCGGTGGATCCCCCTCCTTGTGCCGCTGGTGGCTTCCGCGGTGGTGATCTACGTTCTTGTGCGCCACGGCGTCATCATGAGCGAGATCGGCCTTAACCGCCTGTCCCCATCCCTCGGCATTTCCGAATTCTGGTTCTTCCTGCCTATTCCCATAGGGGGCGCCCTGATGGGCTTCTTCCTATTGGAAAGGGTGGCCGATCTGGGGCGCCAATGAACCCTCTCGTCCTGCTCCTGGGCAGCTTCTTCCTGTTGATCGCTCTGAGGGTGAATGTCGGCTTTTCGCTGATTCTGGCGTCCGTCGTGGTGATTCTCGTGGAGGATCTGCCGCTGACGTCCGTCATCAATCAGATGTACTCCAACATCGACAGCTTCACGCTGCTGGCCGTCCCCTTCTTCATGTTTTTGGGCCGCATCTTGAATGCGGGCTCCATCACACAGCGCCTTTTGGATGTGGCGAACGTCTCCGTCGGCCACATCCGCGGCGGGCTCGGCCATGTGAATGTGTTCGTGTCGATGGTGTTTGCGTCCCTCTCGGGCTCTGCGGCAGCGGATACGGCCTCCGTCGGCTCCATCCTTATCCCCGCCATGAAGCGGGCCGGCTACAGCCCGGCCTTTGCCGTGGCGCTGACGGCGGCTTCTTCCACGCTTGGGGTGATCATCCCGCCGTCCATCATCCTCATTGTTTATGGGGCTTTCGGGAACGTCTCCATTGGCGCGCTGTTCCTGGGGGGGATCGTGCCGGGGCTCACCATCGGCGTTTTCATGATGGGCTACACCTATGTGATGGCCGTGCGGGAAGGCTATCCCGCCAACCCCTTCCCGGGCGTGCGGGCCTTTGCCAAAGCCACTTGGCGGGGCGCGGCGGCAGCGCTCATTCCCGTCTTTGTCCTCGGCGGCGTCGTCACAGGTGTCTTCACCCCCACAGAGGCCGCCATTTCCGCCGTGGCGTGGGCGCTGATTCTCACATTCCTGGTCTACCGCGACGTGCCTTTGCGCGAACTCCCGGGCCACCTGACGCGGGCGACGCTGGAGTTCTCCGTGCCGCTCTTCACAGTGGCAGGGGCGGGGATCTTCGGCTGGCTGATCGCGTTCTTGGGGGCGGCGGATATTGTGGTGGGCTTCATCACCACGCAGACGGAAAACCCCTACGGCATCATACTGATGCTGGTGGTCTTTCTGCTTTTGATCGGTACGGTGCTGAATCCCATCTCAGCGGTGCTGATCTTCCTGCCCATCATCCAGGGGCTCGGCGATACGGCGGGCATGAACCCAGTCCATATGGGCGTGTTGACCACCATCGTCCTGTCGGTGGGGCTCATTACGCCCCCTTACGGCATCTGCCTGTTGATTGCCTCGCAGATCGGCGACGTCCCTTTGGGCAAGGCGATGGTGGCGGTCATCCCCATCGTGCTCCTGACAGTTGCGGTGGCCGTCCTGTCGGTGTTCATCCCCGACATTGTGCTGCTCCTGCCGAAGCTGGCATTTCCCAACATTTTTGCGGGGTAGGGGGCTGGCGAATGGGTCCGCCGCAGTTGATCGCTTCAGCTTTCTGAAGCGGGTCGGCGAAGTGGTTTGTGGGCCAGCGTCACCAAGTCCCTCGGGGATTGAGGTTCGGATTCAGCTGGGAGGGACGAGAGAAATCGCTAGCCTCCTTGCGTCCAACCGTCACAAAAAAAGCGCCCGGCGAACCGGGCGCTTTCTGTCTCCATAGCCTCTAAAGGCGTCAGGGATGCCTACATCTTAGAAGATGAAGTCGGCTGCGTCGCCCTGAAGGAAGATGTTGTAGTCGCTGATGATGATGGCCTGGCTCTGGCTCAGCTCAATCCTGGTATCAGAAAGGAACGGATTACCCCCAACATTCACGATGCTCGAAGAGTTCAACAACTCGTTGAAGTTCGGGATATCCGCAGCGAAAGCTGACAAATCGATCTGGTCGTCAGCACCAGGGATGTTGGTACCGTTGAAGTCGCGAATGGTGTCAGTCTCGAAGAACGCCGTCGTGTTCGCATCGATCACGAAGGTGTCGTTGCCGCCGTTACCACGCAAGATGTCGTTCTGAGCGCCACCGTTGATGGTGTCGTCGCCGGAACCACCGCGCAGGCGGTCGCTGCCGTCATCGCCCAAAAGGAGGTCATCGCCGCTCTGGCCACGGACGAGGTCGTTGCCGTCACCACCCGAAACAACGTCATCACCGCTGCCGCCGTTGACGTTGTCGTTGCCGGCCTGGCCTTCGACGAGGTCATCGCCGGAATCACCGAACATGCGGTCCTGGTTCTGGCCGCCGAACATCATGTCGTCGCCGCCATCGCCTTCCATGAAGTCGATGCCCTGGTTACCGAACATCATGTCGTCGCCGGCACCACCGCCCATATCGTCGTTGCCGCGGCCACCTTCCATAAGGTCGTCGCCGTCTTCACCTTCGAGGGTGTCGAACTGGTTGCCGCCGTGGATGGTGTCGTCGCCACCGCCGCCGGCGATGAAATCTTCGCCGTTGGCACCGGCAAGGATGTTGTCACCCGAGTTGCCGAGGAAGGTGTCGTCGAAGCTGCCGCCTTGGAGGTTTTCGATGCTGCTGCCCTGAACGAAGGTATCACCACCCGCATAACCGAACGGGAAGAACGGGCTAAACAGGGTACCATCGTCGTTCATGCCGACGAATGCAGCAGAGACGTTGCCGGTCAGGTCCAGCGTGTCGTTGCCGTTGCCACCGGCAACGATTACGAGCGTGCCGAGGTCGGCGATGCCGCCAATGCCGGATGCGCCGGGGTTCAGGAAGTCGTCGCCGCCGTTACCGTTGATGACGTCAGCGCCGGGACCGCCATTAATGACGTCGTCACCAGCCGCGCCATTGAGAATGTCGTCACCCTGGAAACCCAGGATTTCCCAGTTCTGATTCGTGGGAGCAGTCAGGATATCGGGATTCGGCGTACCGAGAAGGGTACCCTCGATGATGGGCATTGGAACCATTGTAGATCTCCATCCATTCCAAAACACTCGGATGCGACTTCAATGAGCGCCATCCGCGGCTGGAGGAAGGCAGATGCAAAAAGGTTTGTCAATTTATGAGACACGCAGACCGACAAAAAATCAGCCAGCGTTTCCTAAAATCGAATTTCAGTTTGCAAATTATCACGCTTCGATTCAGGCAATGGCAATTACGGGTTGAAAACAAGGAATTATTTTCGTCTGGCGTGTAGTTTTTTTAGCCAGCAATTGATTAAAAAAAGCTCGAATTATGCCATCGGGCTGACCGTACGCGCGCAAGCCCTCCACCCCTCCTTCCGGCTGCCGCTGTCGGATCCGATCGTCCTTATATAGGACAGATAATCATGTCAGCACCATGGCGGTGTCACAAAAGGTCATTGAAAGTGACATCGATGCTTAAAGCATAACAGCCATTCGCGCCCGCCGGGCAAAACTGTGGAAAGGTGACCGCCTGCCCGTCGTCACGGCCTGCGCGATCACGCCCATCCCCCGGCCGCTCCGCTCTTCTCGGTGAGGGCGCGCCGCCGGGATGGCCTCGGCACCGAGGCGAGGAGGGTGGTGTGAGGATGGTTCAGGTCTGCTCCGTGCCAGCTTGGACCGCGCGCTGAACCATCTTATAGGAGCGGTTCAGAAGGCGGCTCATCTCCGCAGGCTCGTAGATGTTCCACTTGCCGTTCGGCTCGCGCTTGCCCTCCAACACGGCAAGTTCGATGAAGATTTTGTAAATAAGGTCATCCGACATGGCGATCTCTTCTTTCCTTGTCCAGTCAGATCGGTGTTGCCAAAAAAAATCACCAATGGCAAGTTCAAAAGAACCTAAGATTAAGAGAGACGAATGCCAGTAATTCTCGCGCATGGGCAGCCGAAATCAGGAAGTTCTTTTCTGTTCCAGGTGGCGCAACACGCAGCTGAACTGAATAATGGCAAGCCAACAGGCGTTTTGCGCGCCCAGTTGCGTGAGAATCTTGATGGAGACTGGGCGAACTATAGAGAAACCGTGGACGCCGCTTACCTGCGTTCCGTTTTATCTGTCTTGCCGCCGCATGAGGTGGCCGTCGTCAAGACCCATGCGGCGCTGGACCCTGAAACACTGCCGCTCATCACCGCGCGCAAGGTCATTGTCTTTACCTCCGTGCGCGATCCGCGGGATGCAGCCCTCTCCATGGTGGACACGGGCGTGCGCGACGCTGAGGCCAACAGCAGCCGCGAGTTCTTCAAGCGCTTCGTCACCGTGGATCAGCGCGAGACCCTTGCCGCCCAAAGGCATGCCTCAAAGATCCTGCGCACTTATGTCAGGAAGCCCGGCATCCTGGTGATCCCCCATGAGGCGACCGCCTATGCCGAAGCGCGGGTGATCGGCAGGCTTGCCGAGCATATCCGCCTCGACCGACACACAAGGCAACTGATCGCCACCTTCGCCAAGCGCCCCAAGCACACCATCCTGGAGTTCCACAAAGGCGAGGCGTTCCGGTTTGCCTCTGAGCTTGAGCCGGCCGTCATCCAACGCCTTAACCGAGGGCTGAAGGATGAGATCGCGTTTGCCGATGCGACCATCCGCGATGCCATGGCCTCGCTGTCGCTGCTCCACCGCTACCTTTCCCTTCGCATCCGCCACCGCGAGGTTCTCAGCCTTTGATGTCGCCCGTGCCCGCCAGCCAAGATTTTCACCGATGAAGACCGCACACGAGGACGACGGGGCCGAGCCCAACCTTGCCCCCCAACAGGCGGTGGCGCTGTTTGAGGAGGCCTTCGCCCTCGCGCACACGCCGGAGCGGCAGCGCAAGCTCATTGCCGATCTCTTCTTTCTCCTAGACCGGCGCGACCTCACCGATGCGGTGGATCGCGTCCGCAAGCACGCCCCCAACGGTGAAGACGACGGCTTCGACGACATCGACCCCGCCTTCACAGGGGGCGATGCGTCCACGAACCAGGCCCTTGCCGACGAGCTTGCCCAACGTGGGGCCTTGTCAGGGGCAGCGTTTCTCTTGCGCGAACTGCACGCCGCGGCCCCCGAGGACATGGGTCTTGTTGAGGCTATCCTTGCCAACCACAGGCATCGCCGCCGCCAGAGCGAGGCCCTTGCGGCGCTGGTGGATGGCTGCATCACGCCGCAAACGGCCCAGAGCTACGGCCCTGTCATGTCCGCCTTCGTCAGCGTTCTGGGCGCCTCTGAAGGGGCTGGCGCTGTGGCGAGCGCAATGGTGCGAATCATGACCCGGCTCGTGGGCACCCCTCACGCCAGGGGGGCCATCGTTCCCCTCCTGCCGGCGGCGGACCATCTGACGGCCATCCACGAGATTGCCGCAGGCCGCCAATCCGTGGACCTTGATGTGTTCGTGGGGTGGACCGACGCACTCTCCTTTACAGGGATGTTCGCCCCTGCGGGCGAGGCGTTTGCGGCCATTGAAAACGACATCCGCCTCAGCCCGCACCTTGCCGTGCTTGGGGCGCGCATTGCCATCCAAAATGCCGACTTCGAGGCGCTGGAGCGCCGCAAGGCCATCTGCGAGGAGGGGGCCGCGCAAAACCCGACCTTTGCCGAGAACAACCCCATCTATCACATCGCGGTCGCCGACCCGCGCGCCGCGCCTGACGTGCGAAGGGCCAATGCCGGTGAGATTGCCCGCCTTGCCACGGCCGGCCGCCTCAATCCCGAGTTCATCCTCGACGTTTATACGTCCGAGCCCATCCTGCCCCACATGGCTGGCCTTCTGGGCGACATTGCCACCACTGACGGTCCTGTGTCTTTGGTGAAGGCCTCCTTTGTCCTCTCCAGCCTCTTGCGCGGCGATAGCCCGGTGGGCCTGCCTCTTGAAGAGTTTTGCGGTCCCCAGGCGCTCCTTCACAACAGCCGCATCCGTCGAGCCATGTTCGCCCTTGCCTTCAAGAATGAGAGCGAGAGAGACGACGGGGGTGACCTTCTCCTGAGGGCGGACCTTGCCGACCCCGCCATCGTTTCGGCCATCCACAAGCAGATCATGCATTGGCGTGCCGACGATCGCCTCGACAAGTCCCTGACCCTGGCGCGCCGCGTCCTCGATCTGCGACCGGGCGAGCACTGGGCCCGCATGACAGCGATCCAGGTGGCACACGAGGCGGGCCTGCTTGAGGACGCCATTGCCATCGCCGACTATTGGAACATGGAAGAGCCGCGCGGCGTCACCATTGTGGATGCTGCTCGCAGTTTCGCCCGTCTTGGGGTCAGCGACACGGCAGAACGCCTTTTCCAGCGGGCCGACAATGAGCTTGGGCCCACCACGCTTCCGGCCGATGCCACCATCAACCTTGCACGCGGCCTCTTGCTTTATGGCGACTATGAGAAGGCCGTTGCCTGGTACGAACGCATTCAGCCTGCCGTAACCCTCGACCTGGCGCGCCCGGCGGTCATCGACCCCGGCTACACCGACAACGCCGGCCACCACACCAACTATTGCGACTTTGCCGCCGGCATGTTGGAGAGCGTCTGGAGGGTGCCCCCCGTCCTTGCCGTCGGTGCCCGTGCCAACACCCAGCACCTTGCTGGCCACGATGTGGCCCGCGCGTTCCATTTCGAGCCCTACACCTACAACGAGTTCGAGCTCGCCAACGCCGACATCAACCGCCTCAACGCCATGTTCTGCGCCGAGTGTACGCGCCTTTATGGGACGGCGTATCCGCCAGCGATCTTCATTCACTCCATGCGCTTCAACATGCTGGCAGGCTTCCTTGAGTGGCTGTCGCGCACCACGCCCGCGGGGGGCTGCGTTGCCATCGTCGGCCTGATCGAGGCCGATCACCTGCAAAAGCCCGATCTCGTAAGGCTTGATTTCGAGCCCTTGGCCCGCTGGAGCGCCGCCTTGAAAGAGCGCGGCGACATCCGCCTTGTGATCTACGCAGAAACCGATCAGGCGGTGGAATGGCTCTCCGATTCCATCCCCGACGTCACCATCGACAAATACCCCTACCTTGCCGCCAGCCGCGCGCGTGAGCATCGTGGCGCCATCCTCGGTGATCCCAACCGGCGTCTCACCGTCGGGACCCTTGGCGCCACCCGGAAGGAAAGGGGCTTTGCAACGCTCCTCGAGGCGATGGCCACCGCTGGGCCCCAAAGCCCCGTGGATTGGCGCGTTCAGATCAATCCTGACCACCTGGCAATGTGCGGAGAGCGGGCCGTCAAGCGCTATGAAGAGCTGACGCGCGAGCGGGAGGACGTCACCTTCCTCCACGGCTTCTTGGATGGCGATCAGTACTACAGCGCTCTATCCCAGCTCGACGCGTTCGTCCTGCCGTACGCCGATCGCTATGTGGTGTCCGGTTCAGGCGTTCTATACGAGGCCGTTTATGCGCTGCGCTATCTGATTGTGTCGGAAGGCTCCACCATGGCCGCCGAGCTTGCCCAGCTCCAATACCCCCACGCAACGGTGGATCCTGACGATCCCACAGCGCTCCTCGAGGCGGTCAGGCGGATGGCGGCGGACTGGCCGCAAATCCAACAGGCGCTCGCCGAGTTCGATGCCCGCGGCCCGGCTCTGCCCCTTGAGCGGTTTCAAGACCGCGTTGGGGCTCTGGCACCATCGCCCTAACGACCCTTTGGGGCAGACGCTGCAAGGTGGACGCAATCTTTGAAGGCCACACATGATGGGTTGGCCGAGGGCGCCATCGCGGTTGCACCCGCCATTGGTTGAACTGCGCGAATGGGGCTGTTAAGCGCACCCCCCGAACCTGCGCATCACACAGAGAGGATCGCGTCGTGCTGGTCAGTCACGATCACAAGTTCATTCTTCTCAAACCAGGAAAGACGGCCGGAACGTCCGTCGAGATCTTCCTGGAGCCGTTGTGCGCGCCTGAAGGTCACAAACCGGTCCACATCATCAAGCACGCCCTTGAGACCGAACACGGCATCGTCGCTGCCCGCGCGCCGAACGCTGAGGGCAACAACAAATTCTATAACCACATATGGGCACGGGACCTGAAAGAGATCCTGCCCGAGGACGTTTGGAGTGGCTATGTGAAGGTCGCCACCGTGCGCAACCCTTACGACCGCGCCATTTCCCTCTTTAACCACTTCGTCCTCTCTCAGCGCTCAGCCGGGCGCTTCACCAAGGACGAGATCATCGACAAATTCCGCCAGTGGGCTGCGAGCGAGCGTGCCATCTGGTTTCGCGCCAGCAAGGTCATCGTCATCGACGATGTCTCCTGCCTCGACCGCCAGATCCGCTACGAGCGTCTGCGCGAGGACCTGACGGACTTTTGCGCCGCCATCGACGTCGACATTGAAACGCTGGGGCCGATCCCCGCCTTCAAGACCGACAAGCGCATCAAGACCATCTCCCTGCCCGAGTACTACGATGAAGCGACCGTCGAGGTGATTCGTGAAAAAGCCAAGCCTGACTTCGAGCTTCTAGGCTACAGCGAGAGCTTTGAGGATGCCGTTGACATGGCAGGCGAAAGACAGTTGGTCGCCTGACCTGTTGGCCGGCGATGGTCTGGAGGAACGATTGCAGGGGCGCCTTACCGAGCCCTTCGGCTGACGGCCAATTGTCCCGCGGAGGGGTCTTCAATCGGCACCGCCGAACTGCGGTGTTTCCAGCTTCGCCATTTTGGCATGGGAAAGCCCGCAACAGCATGCCTTTCGCAAATCGTCAGGCGTCGTCTCTCAACCGACAGGATGCGGAGGTCTTTGACAGCGCCATTGGCCAGCTTGCGGGCACGGTGTGTGGCCAGGGTGACACCGGTCCATGGGGTGGGGGATGGGGCGGTTTTGACAGGTTCCGTTCGGCGTTCACATGGTCTAGAACACCGACAGATTGGGGCGTAGCCAAGCGGTAAGGCAGCGGTTTTTGGTACCGCCATGCGCTGGTTCGAATCCAGCCGCCCCAGCCAATTCCCCCGACCGCCCCTCGTTTTTTCAGCCGGCGCTGGCGTGGGAGTCTTCGGGCGCGGTCCGGGCAAGCAACACCTCTTTCAGGGCGAAGGCGGCGCGCATGAGGGCGCGCGTGTAGTCCGTGCGGGGGTTCTCGAAAATGGCCTCCGTCGAGCCCTGTTCGACGATGGCTCCATCGCGCATCACCATCACCGTGTCGGCAAGGGCGCGGATCACGGCAAGGTCGTGGCTGATGAACACGTAGCTGAGGCCCCGCTCAGCCTGAAGGGTGCGGAGCAAGGCCACAATCTGCTTTTGCACCGAACGGTCCAGCGCCGAGGTGGGCTCGTCAAGGACAATCACCTTCGGCCGAAGAATGAGCGAGCGGGCAATGGCGATCCTCTGCCTCTGTCCACCCGAGAACTCGTGGGGGAAGCGGTTGCGCCAATGGGGCTCAAGGCCAACTTCCGTGAGGGCGGCATCGGTGCGCACCAAGCGCTCGGCGGCGGAGAGCTGCGGCTCGTGAACCCTCAGACCCTCCGCAATGATCTCGCCCACCGTCATCCTCGGGCTGAGGGAGCCGTAGGGGTCCTGGAACACCATTTGGAGCGTGCGCCGCACGGGCTGCAGATCCCCCCGCGACAGGTCGCTGATCACCGTACCGTCGAACACGACCCGCCCCTTGCCAGGCAGAAGCTGAACGAGCACCCGTCCGAGGGTGGACTTGCCTGAGCCCGATTCGCCCACAATCCCAAGGGTCTGTCCCTCTTGCAGGGAAAGGCTTACATCGCGCACAGCGTGCACGGTGTGGGCGGCGCGCTTGAACAGGCTGCCTGGAACGGTGAAGTCGACGTCAATGGCTTCGGCGGTCAGGAGCACGGGGGAGGCCGGGTCGACGGCATCCTTGCGTCCCTCAGGTTCGGCGGACAGGAGCATCTTTGTGTACCCCTCCTGCGGAGCCTTGAAGATCTGCGCCGTCGGGCCGCTCTCCACCACTTCGCCTGCGCGCAAGACATAGACGCGGTCGCAAAACGCTTCGACAATCCCAAGGTCGTGGGTGATGAAGACGATGGCCATGCCGAGCCGCGTCTGAAGGTCCGCCAGAAGCGCCAGGATTTCCGCCTGTATGGTGACGTCGAGGGCGGTGGTGGGCTCGTCAGCGATCAAGACTTCCGGGTCGTTGGCGAGGGCCATGGCAATCATCACCCGCTGTCGCTGACCGCCGGACAACTCGTGCGGATAGGCCGATACCCGCTCCTCGGCCTCAGGCAGCTGGACGAGGTGAAGGAGTTCCACCACGCGGCGGCGGGCGGCCCGTTCCGACAGTCCCTTGTGGACCATCAAAGGCTCGGCAATCTGCCGGCCGATGGTTTGGAGCGGATCCAGCGAGGTCATCGGCTCTTGGAAAATCATGGTGACCTTGGCACCGCGGACACGGTTCAGCCGCCCCTGGGAGAGACCGAGAAGCTCCTGTTCGCCAAAAAGGACCGAACCGCTGGCCCGCCCGTTGCTGGCAAGAAGGCCCATGGTCGCCATCATGATCTGACTTTTGCCGGAGCCCGATTCGCCCACCACAGCGACGCACTCGCCAGGGTGAACATCAAGGCTCACCCCTCGCACCGCCTCCACAGGACCGTCCTCGGTGCGGAAGGTGACCACAAGGTCTTTGACGCTGAGGAGGGGCGGCGCGCTCACCTTAGCGGTCCTTGGGATCGAGGGCATCGCGCAACCCATCGCCGAGGAAGTTGAGGGCAAACAGGAGGATGGTGAGGGCAACCGAGGGGAAGATCAGCATGGAAGGCGCATCGCGAAGGTTGCGAGAGCCCTCGGCAATCAAGACGCCAAGGCTGGTGAGGGGCTCTTGCACCCCAAGGCCGAGGAAGGAGAGGAAACTCTCCAGCAAAATCACCTTCGGAATCAACAAGGTGACGAAGACGATGACAGGGCTCAACACGTTGGGGATGATGTGCCGGCGCACAATGTCCCGCGAGGGGACCCCAAGGGCTTCAGCGGCCGCCACAAACTCCCGCCGGCGAAGCGAAAGGGTTTGCCCGCGCACAATGCGTGCCATGTCGAGCCACTCCACCGCGCCGACGGCAATGAACATCAAGACGACGTTGCGCCCGAAAAACACCACCAGGATGATGACGAAAAAGATGAACGGCAGCGAATAAAGGACATCCACCACACGCATCATCAAGTTGTCGATGCGTCCGCCCAAGAACCCTGCCGTCGCCCCGTAAACAACGCCGATGACAAGGGCAACGCTTGTGGCAAGGGCCGCAATCATCAACGAGATGCGGATGGAGACGAGGATGCGCGAGGCAAGGTCGCGCCCGTTGGCGTCCGTGCCGAAGAGGAACCACAGGCGCTCAACGTCCGCCTCAAGGACGGCGCTTTGCCCGTCCGCCCCGGCTTCGGCCAAGCGCGCGTTGGAGAACAGATCCGACCGATCCAGATAGCGCGTCACCCGCGGGTCGATCTCGCGGGAGGAGGTGACGCTGACCCGCACTGTTCCATCGTCAAGGTCCACCTCTTCGATGGTGAGGCGGGCGCGCGACAGGGCCCTTTCCGCGCCGGGAATGATGGTCTCTTCCCGCGGGTAGGCTTCAAGGCTGGCGGGGACTTTGACGTAGGCGGGGTACACGGTGGCGTAGTTGTGGGGCCAGATCATCGGCCCGAAAATCCCGGCCAGGATGTACAGCACCACCACGCAAAGGCTCACCATCGCCGCTTTGTTGCGACGTAGCCTCAGCCAGGCGGACGCCCAGAGCGACCGGCCTTTGGGGGCAGCTGTAGGTGTGGACCCCACCACCTCAGTCATAGCGCACCCGAGGGTCGAGAGCTGCGTAGATAAGATCGACCACAAGGTTGAAGACGACGATGAAGACCGCGACGATCACCACCGTCCCCATCACCAGCGTATAGTCGCGGTTGAGCGCGCCTTGGACGAAATACCGTCCAATCCCCGGAATGCCGAAAATGGTCTCCACCACCACGGACCCTGTCAGGAGCGCGGCGGTTGCAGGCCCCAGATAAGAGACCACGGGAAGCGCCGCCCCCCGTAGCGCATGCCCCAGCACCACCATTCTGGCAGGCAATCCGTAGGCTCGTGCGGTGCGCACATGGTCCGATCGCAGTGCTTCCAGCATGGACGCGCGGATCAGCCGGGCGACGATCGCCACCTGCGGGAGGGCAAGGGTGATGACCGGCAAGATCATGTATTGGGGGCTTGCCCGCTCCCATCCGCCGGCCGGCAGCACGTTCAGCCACACCCCGAAGATCAGCGACAGAACGGGGGCCACAACAAAATTCGGCACCGTGATGCCGAAGGTGGCAACCGCGATGACAAGGTGATCCAATAGCGAGTTTTGGCGCAGCGCCGCAATCACCCCCAGCGTCCCTCCCACCAGCAAGGCCAGCAGAAGCGCCATCGCACCCAGCTGGATGGAGACGGGCAACCCCGCTCCGAGGAGCTGTTGCACTGTGAAGTCGCGGTAGACGAAGCTCGGCCCCAGGTCGCCCTGCAACAGGTTGCCGATATAGATGACGTACTGCTCCCACACCGGTTTATCGAGGTGGAAAGCGCGGTTGAGGTTTTCCATCACCTGCGCCTCCAAGGTCCGCTCCCTGTCGAAGGGGCCGCCCGGGGCAACGCGCATGAGGAAGAAGGCGATGGTGATGATCACGAACAGCGTCGGGATCGCACCGGCAAGGCGCCTCAGGGCGTAGACAAGCATGGCGGAAGGCCGGCGCCGGCCGAAGGGTCGGCGCTGCTCGCCGTCTAGTCGGCGAGGCTCATGAAGCGCGTGGGATGGACGTTGCGCACATTGTCCTCCCACCCTTGAAGTTTTGGCGAGACGAGGGAGGTGGAGGAGTAAAACAGGAGCGGGATTTGCGGCAGATCCGCCAAGAACAGCGCCTCAGCCTCGGCAAGGATCTTGGCCCGCACCTCAAGGTCATTTTCCGAGGCGGCCTTTTCCATCAGCGCATCGAACTCAGGGCTCTTGTAGTTGCCGTAGTTGAAGCCCGTATTGTCTGAGATGTTCAGGAACAGGAAGTTCTGCGGATCGGAATAGTCGCCGATCCAGCCGGCGCGGGCCACATCATGGTTTTTCTCGTCCCGCAGGTTGGCGTAGTGGGCGGAAAGATCGCGCACATTGTAAGTGACGTTGACGCCGAGAGGACGCCACATGTCGGCAATGGCCGTCGCCGCGTTCCTGTGGTTTTCGGAGTTGTTGTAGGAAATCTCCACCGTGATCGGATTGTCGGGGCCAAAGCCCGCCTCTTCCATCAAGGCGAGTGCTTTGTCTTCCCTGTCGAGCATGGAGGTCTGCGCGTAGTCCAGCGAAGGCGGCGCGTCCACATAGTTGGCAATGCCGGGCGGCACCCAGCCATAGGCCGGCAGCATGGTGCCTGCGAAAATCTCCTCCGCCAGAAACTGCCTGTCGACGGTCATGGAGAGCGCCTGGCGCACCCGCGCATCGTCAAACGGCTCACGCTCGGTGTTCACGGCGTAGTAGTAGACGCCGAGGTAAGGGGCGATGCGCAACTGGTCGCCGAGCCGCTCACGCACCGAGGCCATCTGCTCGTTGGGAACCTCAGAGCAAGAGTGCACCTCGCCCGCCTCGAACCGGCGCAGACAGGTGGCACGCTCCTCGAACGGCAGATACTCCACCCTCTCGATCGCCACGTTGTCGGCGTCGTGGAAGGTCTCGCTCTTTTCCATCACCAGACGATCGTTGGGGGTGAAGGAGACCAGGCGATAGGGCCCGTTGGTGACCATGTTTTCCGGCTGTACGAACGCCGTCCCGTGCTCTTCCACACTGGCGGGATGGACGGGAAGGCCGGTCTGGTGGGTCAACAGCTCAATGAAGTAGGGCGTGGGCGAGTGGAGGGTGATTTGAAGCGTGTGGTCGTCCACCGCCTCAACGGCCAGCTCGCTGGGCTCCATCTCGCCCTTGTTGACCGCCTCGGCGTTTTGGATGGGGTAGAGGATGTTGGCGTACTTGGCGCCCGTTGCAGGGTCCATGATGCGCTGCAGGGAATAGACAAAATCGCCTGCCGTCACCGGGTCGCCGTTGGACCACTTTGCATCGTCACGCAATGTGAAGGTGTAGGTGACACCGTCGTCGGCGATGCTCCACTCGGTGGCAACGCCCGGCGTCACTTCAGCTTTGGCATTGTCCACCACCAAGCCTTCGTAAAGGTCGCGCAGGATGTGCGCCTCCACGACGGTGGAGGTCTTGTGCTGGTCAAGGGTTTCAGGGTCGCCGTCATTGCCGCGAACGTAGGTTTGCGCGGACGCAGCACCCGCGCCGGCGATGACAAACGCCACAAGTGCCGCTGAAAACTTCAATCCCGAGCGTGACAGAGCCATGGTGTCTCTCCCCGTTCCACCGTGATGGACGCGCGCTGATGAGAGCGCGCGATGGGAAAAGACACGCACAAGTGGTTGGCCCCGTCAACGCGACCCAGAGGCCTTTTGGGGCCGTCTAGGAGCGCCCTTCGTCGAGGGCGGCAAGTTTTGCGACCTTGGGGGCGGATCGGCCGCCGCCAAAGTCGTTCTTCAAGTAAATGTCAGCCAGCATTTTGGCGACGGAGACGCCTGTGATTTGCGCCCCAAAGGTGATGACATGGGCATCGTTGGAGGCAATGGCCCGCTCGGCCGTATAGGGGTCCGTGACGCACACGGCCCTCACACCGGCAATCTTGTTGGCGGCAATGGCCATCCCCGCGCCGGTGCCGCACACAAGGATGCCGCGCTCGAACGCGCCGTCGGCAAGTTTGCGGGCAAGGGCGGCACCCATGTCGGGATAGTCCACCGGGTCGTCTGAATCCACGCCCATGTCGATGACCTCAACGCCCTGGGAGGCAATGTGGTCGCGCAGGGCATTCTTCATCTCAAGGCCCAGGTGATCGCAACCGATCCCAAGCGATTTCACCTTCATGTCGCTCATGCCCGCCTCCTTTGGTCGATGATGGGGTCCGCAGCAACGTCATAGTGGAGCGCGCCGCCGCTTTCAGCCGCCGCAATGATGGCTGTGGCAAGGGGAAAGCCGCCCGCGTCCAGCTCGCCCGCCGTGAAGGCCGCGCGCAAGGCAGGGCCAAGGACGCGGCCAACGTCCACCCCTTCAACGGTTTCGCCCTGTAAAGGTCCATTCATGGCGCCGGCAACGGTCTGGCCCGCGCCGAGCATCTGGCCAAGGCGACTGTTGCGCCCGCCGCCAACGGTCACATGAAGGTCGCCGACGCCGGACAACCCATAGGCCGTGCCAGGCTGCCCACCGATCCACACGGCCAACGCCTCAAGCTCGTCCACCGCCTGTTGGAAGGCGGCGGCCACGGGGTTTTTCATAGGCTCGCCATCGCGCTGGTGCTGGCCGAGCATGGCGCTGACGCCGATGGTGAAGAAGTTCTTCATGGCCGCACACGCTTCGATGCCCACAAAATCTTCGCTGGTGGCAATCTGGTAGTAGGGGGTCTGAAACAGCTGCCGCACCTGGTGCGCCGCCTCCATGGGTGCACCGCTATAGACCACCGCCGTCGGGCGCCTCTCGGCAAGTTCGCGCGCAATGCACGGCCCGCCGATGCCCACCAGCGCAGGCAAGGTTATGCCGCGCTCGGCGAGAAGCTGTGGCAGCGCCTGCGCATAGGTGAGTGGCCGCGCCTCGCCATTGTCCACAAGGCCCTTTGTGACAAGCGCAACCGGAACGCCCGCTTCAAGCCGGGCCAACGTGTCCACCGCCCAGGGAATGCCAGGGGAGGAGACGCCCAGGATGATGAGATCGGCCGCCGCCGCGTCCTCTGCTGTCAGGTCCGCTGCGTCAACGGGCTCAATCGCCGAGGGGAGGGGGGCACCAAGGCGAGGGTGATCATCCCGTGAGCGGGTCAGTGCGGTCAAAATCGCCCCATCCAAAGGCGTTGCGGCGAGGCGAACGCTGTGGCCGTTGTCGGCAGCGGGGACGGCGATGGCGCTGCCCATCACGCCTGCGCCCAGAATGAGGATGGTCGCCATCAGACGAGCCGCATCTCTGTCTTGGCGTCGAACAGGTGCGCCTTGGTGGGGTCGATGGTCATCTGTACCTTCTCGCCCACCTTCAAACGGCGCCTTTCGGGGATGACGACGCGCAGCTCCTCCCCCTCAAGATCCACGTGGAGGAGGGTTTCAGCCCCTGTGGTTTCGGCAAGCAACACCTCGCCCGCCAAAGGCCCGTCCTCGGCAAGGACGATGTCCACAGGGCGAATGCCGTAGACCACATCCGCGCCAGCGGCAGCCCCTGTGTCGGGCGCCGGCAGAAGCGCGCCGCGGAAGCGCACCTTGGGTCCGTCCGCCGCCTCCAGCGCGCCCGGCAGAAGGTTGATGGACGGGGCGCCGATGAAGTCAGCCACGAACACGCTCGCCGGCCTGTCATAAACGTCATCCGGCGTTCCCATCTGCATGATCTCGCCACCGCGCATGACGACGATCTCATCGGCCATGGTCATCGCCTCCACCTGGTCGTGGGTGACGTAGACTGTGGTGGCCTCCAGTTGATCGTGGATGCGGCGGATCTCGTAGCGCATCTGGCCGCGCAGCTTGGCATCAAGGTTGGACAAAGGCTCGTCGAACAGGAACACCTGAGGGTCGCGCACAAGGGCCCGGCCCATGGCAACGCGCTGGCGCTGACCGCCCGACAGCGCGGCGGGCTTGCGATCCAAGAGCGGAGTGAGGTCCAACAGCTCTGCCGCCCACTCCACCTTCTTTTTGATCTCCGCTTTCGACAGGCGGCGCACCTGAAGGCTGAAGGCGATGTTGTCGAACACCTTCATCTGCGGGTAGAGCGCGTAGGTCTGAAACACCATGGCAATATCCCGGTCGCGGGGGTGGACACCGTTCATCCTCTCCCCACCGATGCGGATTTCGCCCTTGGTGATGGTCTCAAGCCCCGCCGTCATGCGCAAAAGCGTGGTCTTGCCGCAACCCGACGGCCCCAGCAGCACCACAAAACGGTGGTCGTTGATGGTGAAGGAGATGTCCTCCATCACCTTCACGCTGCCGTAATTCTTGGCGACCCGGTCGTATTCGACGGTGGCCATCGGTCCTCCTAGCGGATGGTCTCGACAAAGGGGACGAGAAGCCCCGCATCGTCGGCAAGGTCGAGCATGGAATAGCGGTCGCGGATGAACCGCGCGTCGCGCACACACTGCTGCGTGAAGTCTTCAGACAGGCCAAGATCATCGCCGGTGATCTGGCAGTGAGCGGTGACCATGGCCGCCTCCATCTGAGGCTCGGGCAGCATCACGGCCGACAAACGCTCGCGAATGGTGTCCCACTCCTTGGCAAGCTTTTGGTTGAGCGCCTCGGCCCCCGCCGCATCCACCGCCTTGGCCTTGGTGGCCTCCACCATGGTGGCCGCCGTCTCGGCCCCATAGGTTTGCACCAACCGCGCCTCGGGGATGACGGTGGCCGACACCACAGGCGGCGTCTCACGCCCGACGACCGCGTTGTGGAGGCGCGACATGATGAGCGTTGCCACCCCCACCTGCTCCCCATGGGAGGTGCCAGGGTGACCGCCCGGATTGTGGTCCTTGGCAAACATGTCGATGGAGTGGGAGATCATATGCTCGGCCATGGATCCCACATGGGTGGTGCCTGTGAATGAGGTGGAAAGACCCATCACGGTGGCAATGCGCGTCAAGGTGGCGAGCGCGTCAGGGTCGCCCGATAGCAGCGCATCGGCGCTGGCGATGAGATGCGGCTCGTCATGGGCAAGCAGCGTGTAGGCGATCTCCTCGTAAGGGGTGGCGAACAGGAGGTGGGACAACAGCCAATCGACCTGGGCGGTGGTGCGGCAAATGACGTCCGCAAAGGCGGCCGAGACAAGTCGCGGCGGGCACTTTGCCAACACGTCCAGATCCACGAAGACGCCCTTGGCCGAATGGCAGGTGATGGACTTTTTGAACCCATCGTAGGCAACGGACGCCGTCGGGGTGGTGTAGGCGTTCATGGGTGAGGTGGGGAAGACGGAGTACTCGCGCCCATCCAGGAACGTTGCGTACTTCACGCTATCGGACACGGTGCCCGAACCCACCGCAATCAGCGCCTCGGCATCCTTCGTCAGGGCCGAAAGCTCGTCCACACCATCGCGGGTGCAGCGGGGGTTCTCCCAAACAAGCTCTTCTGCACCGAGCGCTGAGCGCACCCGTTCACCCAGCGCATCGCGGGTGAAGCGGTCGTGCACCACCATCAGCCTCTTGCCGTTGTGGCGGGCGCGCACGAGGGCGGCCTCCTCGCCCTTCAGGCTCTGCTCGATGACAATGTCTTCGATAGGAATGCCGTGGGTCTCACCCGTTGCAGGGTCGCGCCAGGTGCCAGCCACGAGCTCTTCGACGATGCCGAGGAAGGGGTGAGCCGCGCTCATCATGCATCTCCTGCGGCAAAGGCCACCAGGCGGCGGTTCACATCCCGCGTCGCCGCAAAAAGGGTCTGGTAGATGTCCAGGAGGGCCGCATAGCGCTCGCCCGCCTCTGGATTGGGTTCAATGGACGTGGTCTCGCCGCACATCGCCGCCGCAGCGTCCTCGATGGACGGGAAAAGCCCCGCACCGGCTGCCGCAAGCATCCCTGCACCCAGCGCCGAGGCTTCCACCGTGCCCGACAAGCGCACCTCTTTGCCCGATGCATCGGCCAGCATCTGGCGCCACAATGGGCTCGCTGCCCCACCGCCGATGGCAAGGTAATGATCCACCGAAGCACCCATCGCCCGTTCCATGGAACGTGTGCGCCCCACCTGGTCCAGCGTGATGCCTTCCAAAATCGCACGATAGACGTGGGCCGGGTGGTGGCTTGCCGACAGGCCGAGAATGACGCCCCGCGCATCCACATCCCAATGGGGGTCCATGACGCCTGACCAGTAGGGCTGGATCATCACGCCGTCGGAGCCGACAGGAAAGGCCAGCGCCTCCTCCTCGAGCTTTTGGAAGATGATCGGATCATCCCGCCCGCCGGGGACGAAATTGTCCACGAACCAGTTCACGAGGAATGTGCCTGAGCGCAGGCAGTTCTCGAAAATATAGCCCTTGCCCTGGCCTGCGATCTGCGAGCGCCAGGCAGCGTTGTAAAGATAGTCGGGCGACCACACGCCGGAGACGACCGCCGTCCCAAGGTTGATGTAGGCCCTGTCGGAGCGTGTGCAGTTGGTGCCAAGGCCGGCCAGCTGCCCGTCCCCGCCACCGGCATAGACGGGCGTCCCTTCCACAAGCCCCGTCGCCTCGGCCGCCGCCTTGGTGACGGTGCCAAGCTCGGTCCCCGGAGGGTGGGCTTCGGGAAGCTGCGTCTCGTCGATGGCGATGGCCTCCAGGAGAGGGGCCGACCAGGTGCGCGCCTGAAGGTCGAACATGCCCAAAGGATCGGCGCTGGACCAGCTTGTGCGGAACGCTCCGCCGCACAGCCTTTGCACCAAAAACGTCTGAACGTCGCAGTAGACCTTGGTCTTTGCCGCCAGCTCAGGCTCGTTCTTGGTGAACCACAACAGGCGATAAAGGCACGGCGTCAGGTCGGGCGGGCGACCGGTGATCTGGTGGATGCGCTCGGCCCCAAAACTTTCGGACAGCTCGCGCACCTCATTGCGGCTGCGCTCATCCACCCACAGCATGGCAGGGCGCACAGGCTCGCCGTCAGCATCCAAAAACCCCACCGTCTCCCGCTGGTTGGAGATGGCAAGGCCCTTCACCGCCGATGGATCGATGCCCTCAGTGCACGCGGTCAAAGCCGTTGCTGCGGCGTGCCACCAATCGCGCGAATCCTGCTCGAAATGGCCGAGCTTGGGATTTGTCATCGCCACGGGCGCCCGACCCTCGGCCACCGCAGTCCCCGTCATGTCCCACGCGATCGCCTTGGTGGCGGTGGTGGAGGAATCCAAACCGATGACGAGGGGCGTTCCGCTCACGTCAGTACTCTTGCCGGGTGGGCGTGACGACCATTTCCTGGATGAGCACGTTCTGCGGCATCTGGTAGGCAAACATGATCATGTCGGCCACATGGTCCGCCGAGATACCGCCGCCGATGCGCACCTTGTTGTCCTTGTAGGCCTTCAGCGTGTTGGCATCGTTGACGTGGTCGAGGACCTCCGTGTCGATGATCCCCGGCGACAGCACGATGACGCGCACATTGTGGGGCGCCAGCTGCTCGCGAATGGATTCAGACACCGCGTGCACGAAGAACTTGGTGCCGCAATAGACCGTATGATCGGGGTAGGTTTTGCGGCCGGCGATGGAGCTCATCATCACGATGGTGCCTGTGCCGCGCTCCTTCATGCCCGCCATCACGGGCCACAGCGCGTTCATGACGCCTTTGGCGTTGATGTCGATGCTTTCGTCCCACTCCTCAGGCGGCTGCTCGAACACGTTGCCGAGGCGGGCAATGCCTGCGTTGTTGAACAGGCAATCGGTGGGACCGTACTTGGCTTCCGCCTCCTTCACGGCGGCGGCAATACCATTGCGGTCGCGCACGTCCACACTGCGGCACATGGTGTCGGGAAGGCCGAGCGCTTCCATCCGGTCGAGCCGGCGCGCCAGGAGGAGGATGGGATGCCCTGCCTTAGAGAAGGCGCGGGCGGCGGCCTCGCCGATCCCTGACGAGGCGCCGGTGATCACCACGAGAGGCTTGTCGGGCATGGGTCAGTCCTGATGTTGGGGGAGGCGGCGGGGGGCCGCCTCCCTTCGTTGGATCGTCTTGAAAGGCGATCAGCCTTTGACGATGGCGTCCACCTTTTCCTTGATGGAGTCCATCGCCGCCTTGGGCGAATCGTACTCGCCGGCAAAGAAGCGACCGAGCTCCACGGGGATGGTGTCGTTGGCAAGCTCGGGCCACTCGGGAAGGTCCGGCTCGGAGCCCATGTGGTTGGCAATGGTGTCGCGCACCGCGTCCAGGTGACGGGTGGTGCCGGCAATGCCTGGCTTGGCGTTCGCCTTCACGCGGGGGTCGGAGTAGGCGCTCTCGCGGGTGGGACCCGTGCCGCCGCCAAGAACGGTGATCCACACCTGTGTTTCAGGCGAAGTGGCCCACTGGGCAAACAGCCACGCCGCATCCTGGCTCTTGGCGTACTTGGACACGGCGAGCGAGGACCCACCCTGGTGACCGACGCCCGGAATTTCGCCGTAGCCGGTCTGATCCACGGTGCGCAGCGCGTTGGCCGCAGGCGGCACGGTGGCCTCCATCAGGCCCGACACGGTGCTGGAATCGGGGTTGTCCCAGGAGGGGAAGAACTCACCCCAGGAGAGGACTGTGCCGGCAATTCCCTGTGCCACCGACTGGCCCTGGCCATCCCACGTCCATTGGGTAACGCCGGGGGGCATGTTCTTCTTCAGCTCCACCCAGTATTCCATGGCCTCGATGCCTTGCGCATCGTTGCCGGCGAACATGCCGTCGGTGCCGAAGATCGACCCGCCATGGCCCCAAAGCCACGCCGTCCAGTCACACTCCAGCGAGTAGTGGCCGGACTTCATCTGCCCCGTGGTGCCGTAGATCGTCGGGCCCTTGGCTTCCTGGATTTTCTGGGCGTTCTCCAGGAACTCCTGCATGGTGCTGGCCGGCGCAAGGCCCAGCTCCTGGAACAGGTCGCTGCGGTACATCTGGATGAAGATGGGAATGTCGTAAGGCACACCCACCATCACGCCGTCATACATGGAAATGCCGTCGACGAGCGCCTTCAGGAAGTCGTCGAAGTTGTAGTTCGGCATGGCGAGGTCTTTGTTGGCCTCGTACTTCTCGCGCGGGTCCACAACGTCGCCTGAGAAGGCGGCCATCCAGGACTGGTCGAGATAGTAAAGGTCGTAGGTGCCAAGACCGGAGGCCACATCGAGGGTGAGCTTTTGCAGCACCTGCTCCAGCGGCAGGGTCTCAATCTCCACCTTGATGCCCGTTGCCTCTTCAAAGAACGGCTTCAAAGCCGAGTTGATGGCGTTGGAGGGGGGCGTTGATTCGGTGGCAAGGCGCACTGTCTGGCCGGCGAAAGGTTTTGCCGCCTCTTTCAGCCAGGCCATCATGTCGCCCTGAAACTCTACCCCCTGGGCAGCAGCGGGGGAGACGAAGCCGAAGCCCGAGCGTGCGGCAAGGTGCGAGCCTGCCGCCAGCGCACCGGCGCCGAGGCCAAGCTTGCCTGCCGATCGCAGGAACGAGCGGCGGTCCATCTGGCCGCGTGCGTAGCGGTCCGCCACATTGGCAAGCCACAGTTTGCGGTCTGAAGGGTTCATAGTCGCATTCTCCCTAAGCATCCGGTCCTTGGCGGACCTTTGTGACGGCGGCGCACGGCACCGCCCGGAAGGATCGGCTCATTGCTTCAAGGAGCCGAGCGTCAGCCCGCGCACCAGATTGCGCTGCACGAGCAGGATAAAGATGAAGGCCGGCAGGATGGCCGCTGTGCCGAGCGCTGCCATGTTGCCCCACGCCGTCCCTGTGGAGGTGACGAAGGTGGAGGAGACCACAGGCACCGTCTTAAGGCCTGTTTGGGTCAAGGTGAGGACGAACAGGAACTCCGTCCAGGAGAAGATGAAGCACAGGACGGCCGTCGCCGCGATCCCGCCGATGGCCATGGGCGCCACAATCTTCCAGAAGATGGTAAAGCGCGAGGCCCCGTCGATCAGCGCCGCCTCATCGATCTCGGTCGGAATGTCGTCGAAGAAGCTTTTGAGCAAAAGCACAGCAAGCGGCAGGTTCATCAACGCATGGACGAGGATGATGCCCGTATACGTGTCCAGTAGCCCAAAATTCTTGTAGATGAAGAACAAGGGAATCGCGACCGCCACAGGCGGCATCATCCGCGTCGACAAGACGAAGAACACGAAGTGGTGCTGGGCGCGGATGCGCATGCGCGACAGGGCGTAGGCCGCAAGCGTTGCAATCAACACCGCAAGGATGGTTGAGAAAAACGCCACGGTGATGGAATCGCCGAGCCGCGGCAGCATGTAGAAGTTGCCGCCGCCGGGCAGCACCTCCAGCCCGCGCTCAAATCCGAACGAAATGCCGAACACCTTCTCGAAGGACTGAAGCCCCCAGTCGAAGTTCAACAGCTTCGGCGGGATGGCGAAGATGTCCCGCTCAGGTTTGAAGGCGACCGTCACCCAGAAATAGATCGGGAAGGCAAACAGCGCCACCACCGCCCAGGCGATGACGGCGCGCACGATCCTTTGCGTGGGGCTCATTCCCATATGGCCGGCCTCACCAACGCAACTTGGTGACGGCGACGAAGATGTTCGCCACCACCACGATGATCACGAGGGCAAACAGGCTGATGGCCGCCCCATACCCCCATTTGATGAAGCTGAACGTCTGCTCCCAGGCATAAAGGGAGAGGGTGTAGGTGGCCGTGCCAGGCCCGCCCGACGTCATGACGTAGACGTAGTCGAACATGCGATAAAGATCGATGCCGCGGATCAGGACGGCAATGGCGATCACCTTCCCCATCATCGGCAACGTCAGCCGCGTGAACACTTGGAACGGGCTTGCCCCATCGATCATGGCGGATTCGAACGGGTCGCGGGGGAGTGCGCGCAATCCAGCAACGAAGATCAGCACCATGAAGGGCGTCCACTGCCAGATGTCGGCCAGCATCACCCCTGCCAGCGCTCTGTCGGGGTCGGACAGGATGGTGCCTGTGGTGTCCATCGCGCCGATCCAGCGCAGGACGTAAGGGATGAGGCCGAACTGCGCGTCCTCCATCAACAGGAACATCATGCCCGTGATGGCCGGCGGAATAACGAGCGTCAGTGTCAGGATGGCGCGCAACAGTCCGAATGTTGGATCGTCACTGTCGAGCAGCAACGCGATGGACATGCCGAGCACAAGTTGGATCATCAGGCACAGCGTCGTGTAGACAAGGGTGACCTGAAGCGCCCCCCACATGCGCGGGTCGGCAAAAAGCTTTTGCCAATTCTCCAACCCCACATATTCAAGACCGCGCTCGCGCGGCACGAACTCGTGGAAGCTGAGCCAGATATTGTAAAACAGCGGGTAGAGCGCGAAGACCAGGAGGATGACGATCAGCGGCGCCAACCAAAGCCAAGGGCTGTCGGTGAGGTGACGGCGACGCTTGGGCGCTTGTCGCGGACGCGGTCCATCGCCGAGCGCCATGGCGCGCCCCGTCGCACTGCGAACCGTTGCGGCCTCACCCGCCAAGCGCGTTCTCCCATCCCGGTTGCGCCGCTCTTGTGGCAGCGCTTCATTCTTGCCGCAAAACTCGCATGACATTTTTTCTTTCGCAAGATCATTTGTTCACAGCCGCTGGTCACGCTATGGTCAGGGAGGGAGAAAACAAACGATGAGCCCCGCCCACACCCATCAGAGCGCGGCCGAGGACAACGCCCAGGACTGGCCCGAGCAGCTCGCCGTCAGAATTGCTTGGTGCTATTACGTGCTCGGCCTGACGCAGCAGGATGTCGCCGCGCGGCTCGGCATCACGCGGGTGCGTGTCAATCGCCTGCTGGCCGAAGCGCGCAGGCGTGGCGTCGTACGCATCTCGATCACCTCAAAGCTTGCCGAAAATGTCGAGCTGGAGGAGCGGCTGAAATCGGCCTTTGGTCTTGCGTCTGCACAAGTGGTCCTTGCACATGAGGACGAGGAGGTGCTCGCCCAGCTGCTTGGAAGCATTGCTGCCGAAAGCCTTGCAGGCATCCTTCAGGACGGGTGGACGGTGGGGGTCGGCTGGGGGATCACCCTCAAAGCCTTTGCCGATGCGATGCCGGAGCGCTCCTTGAGCGATGTATCCGTGGTGGCCATGCTCGGCTCGCTCACACGGCGCTCGTCCATCGATGCATTCGAAGCGGCGACCACCCTTGCCCAGCGCCTCAACGCCGAGTGCTTTTACATGCCGGGCCCCCTCATTTGCGACAGCGAGGCGAGCCGTAGGACGCTGAGCGTCCAGCCGTTGATGGCAGAGGCCCTCCAAAGGGCGGCTGAGGCCGACATCGCCATTGTCAGCGTCGGCGGGCTCGACAGCGGTACCATCCGCAAAGTCGGGCTCATCAACGAGGATGAGTTCGAATCGGTGCGCAAGGCCGGCGCCATCGGCAACTTCCTCGGCCACTATATCGATGAACGCGCCGAGATCGTCGACCACCCCCTCAACAGGCGCGTCCTTGGGATGCGGCCCGACAAACTGCGCCTCATCCCTCGCCGCGTGATGACGTCTGGCGGCGCCACCAAAGTCCCCGCCTTGCGAGCGATCCTGTCGGCAGGTCTTATCACCGAGTTTGTTACCGACCAGGCCACTGCCCGCACCCTGCTATCAGCCACCCACTAAACCCATGAGGACACTATGACCGACGCCGAGCGCGCGCTGCGCGGCGAAATTGCCAGGACCTGCCTTGCCATGGGCGACAAGCGCATCAACCAAGGCACGTCAGGCAACGTGTCGGTGCGCTGGGGGGAGGGTTTGTTGATCACCCCCTCAGGTCTCGCCTACGAGACCATGGCCCCTGAGGACATCATCTATCTTGAGATGGATGGCACCGCCCACGGCCCCCACGCCCCGTCCTCAGAATGGCGCTTCCACAGGGACATTTTGCGTGAGCGGCCGGACCTCAACGCCATCGTCCACGCTCACCCGGCTTACTGCACGAGTGTCTCCATCCTCAACGAGGACATTCCTGCCGTCCATTACATGATTGCCGCCGCTGGCGGATCGACGGTGCGCTGCGCCCCTTACGCCACCTACGGCACTGAGGAGCTGTCCAAGAACGCCCTCGCCGCGCTCGAAGACCGCAACGCGTGCCTGCTTGCCAACCACGGCCTGATCGCCTGCGGCCCCAGCCTTCCCAAAGCCCTATGGCTTGCGGTTGAGATGGAGACACTCGCCCAGCAATATGTCATCGCCAAGTCCGCCGGCGAGCCTGTGGTCCTTTCGGACAAAGAGATCGGCGTGGTGATCGAAAAGTTCAAAAGCTACGGCCCCCGCCGCAAGGACGAGGCCGTGGCGGAGCCCACAAAGGCCGCAGAGCCGGCGAAGGCCGCACAGCCTGCCAAAGCCGCCAAACCCTCGCCGCGCAAAAGGGCGGCTGCGCGTCGTACGGCAGGCACCACCCGCCGCGCCAAGGGTTAACTCTCAGCGCGCGGCGATGGCGTTGCGCGCCACCTCCATCAACCCATCGGCTGTCAGTGCCGCGCGGCCCACGAACAACCCATCGACGCCACCGTCTTTGACAAAGGCGGCGGCGTTGTCTTCATCAACACTGCCGCCGTAGAGGACGGGGAGGGGGAAGGCGTCCTTCAACGCCGCCACCACCCCTTCAATGTCGCTCGGCTCTGCCGCCGTCCCACCGGTGCCGATGGCCCAGACAGGCTCATAAGCGATGATGGCGCTCTGAAGCGCTGCACCATCCAACCCGTCAAGGGCGCGTTTGGCTTGGCGCACCACCGTCTCGGTGGCCGCGCCAGCATCGCGGTCGGCTTGGTCCTCCCCGACGCACAAGAGGGGACGCATTCCTTCAGCCGCGACGGCCTTCACTTTGGCGGCAATGATCTCATCGCTCTCGCAAAAATCCCGCCGTCGCTCGCTGTGGCCAAGCTCCACGAGGGTGCAGCCGGCGTCCTTCAGCATTTTCGCCGATACCTCGCCAGTGAACGCGCCGCCGGGCTCAAAATGGCAGTTCTGGGCGCCGAGAAGGACGGGAAGCTTTTGCGCTTCAAGGGTCGCCCTCACCGTCTCGATGGCGGTGAAAGGGGGGCACAGGAATAAAGTGCAGTCGGGCGGGCTTTCGCGGCAAAGGGCGGCAAGACGGTCCACATAGGCAGTCGCACTCGCCCGTGTGTGGTTCATCTTCCAGGAGGTGCCAATCAGCATCGTTGCGTCCGTGCCATCTCTGCCCATGGCTGGGCTGCGTCAACGCCCGTCGGGTGTGCGAAAGCCCGACCACTTGTCGCGCACGGCGGCATAGTGCTCGCGTGGATCGTAAACATCCACGTTGAGGCCGAAGAGGCCGATGTCCAATTCCCCCATCCCCCGCAGGATCGTAAAGGCCGCCCCATCCCGTTGCCGCTCCGCCGCCACCTTGGTGATCTGTGCGGTCAAAACATCCCTTTGCGCATTCAAGACATCGAGCGTGGTGCGCTGGCCCACCCGCAGCTCCTCGATGGTCCCGTCAAGGGCACGTTGGGCGGCGCGGATCGAGGCCTCTGCGGCGCGGGCAGCAACGATCCCCGCCTCGTAGTCGGCCCAGGCATCGGCAATGTTGGCGCGCACCTGGTCGCGCGTCAGGTCCACATTGATGCGTGCGCTGCCCAGCGTTTCCTTCGCCTGGCGCACCTGGGCAGACACCCGCCCGCCCTGGTAGATGGGGATTTCCACATTGAGGCGGATCTCGGCCGATTCGGTCCGGTCCGACGCGCCACTGTCGATGTCGGTGCGCACGGCCCCGTTGACCGTCACGGTGGGGAGCGATTCGCCCTGGATGGTTTTGACATTGAAGTTCGCCTCGTCCACCTCGTGGAGAGCACGGCGAATGTCAGGGCTTGCCCCCTGGCCCCTATGCAACGCTTCACCCAAGGACCGCGGCAGAAGTGAGGCCAACGAAGGCGGCGCCTTCAACCCATCAGGGTCGACGCCGGTCAACTGGCGGAACCGTGTGCTGGATTGTTTCAGGCCACGCTGTTCTTCCGCAAGGGCAGCGCGCGCCTCCTCAAGGCGTGCCTCGGCCTGGTTGATGTCGGTGCTGGTGCCTTCGCCGAACCGGACTCGCGCCTCGGCCGCACGCACCTGCTCACCCAGAAAGTTCACGTCAGAGCGGCGCAGCGACACACCACGGCGGAAGCGCACGATGTCGAGCGTTGCAAGGGCCGTGTCCAGCAGAACGTCCTGGCGTGTGGCGCGCAAACGCTCCCGTTCCGCCTGCACGTTGGCTTCGGCCTGGCGGGTGGCGTTGCGGGTACGAAAGCCACGGAACAAGGGCTGCGACAGGTTGACGGACGCTGTGGTGGGGGCTTGGGTCTCGGTCTGGTTGGTGGAGATGCCCCCGCGGCTCGGCGTGTTCACATCGCGCGTGTAGCGCGGCCCTGTGGAGACCCCTGCCGTCACCGTCGGCCTGTTGCCCGAGCGGGCGATGGCAATCCCTTCGTCAGCCGCCCTCAAATCAGAGCGGGCCCTGTTGACGGCAGGGTTGGTGTCGTAGGCGGCTGAGAAGGCCTCGTTCAGCGTTCTTGCCGATCCATCGTCGACGGCCACCCTCTCGCGCCGCGGGTGGCGGGGCTGGCGTGCCACGGGTTCGGGCCGCTTACGTCGTGGCCTCACCGTAATGTGGGGGATTTCGCGCCCTGAAGCGGCTGGAACGGGGCTGCGACCATCGATGGTTTCGCGGGCGCGGAAAGCGGCGGTGCGCTGCCGCGCCGGCTGCTGGCGTTCCACCGAAGGGGCTTCCAGGAACCCTGTATGGGCGCTTTGCAGGAAGAGGACACCGTCGGCGCTTTTAAGGTCCACAGCGCCGTTGGGCGCCATTGCCGTCAGATCGGCACCGCGCGTCATCTTTTCGCTCGCACAAGAGGCAAGCGCCAGGCAGACCGCAGACAAAACCCAAACCCGCATGGAGACGCCTTCACCAAATTACTGTGCGATTGGTGAACGGACAGGGTTAATGGAAGGATAACGGTGCCGGCTCAGCCTTCGGTAAAGGCCAGATTGGCCGCATCCATCAACGGTTTGATGAGGTAGGCCAGAACCGTGCGATCGTTGGTGCGGATGAAAACGTCCGCAGGCATTCCCGGTAACAGTTCCTGATCGCCCAGCCTGTCGCGCTCCTCTTGGGAAAGGGTGATGCGTACGGTGAAGTAATCCATCCCCGTATTGGGGTCGGTGGTGCGGTCCGCTGACACCGTCCCCACGGTGCCCTGAAGGCGCGGCGCATCGCGGATGGACAGGCCGGTGAGCATTACGCCTGCCTCCTGGCCGGGGACGATGTCATCCACATTGATGGGGGCAATGCGCGCCTCCACAATGAGGTTGTCGCTGTCGGGAACGATCTTCATGAGCGTTGCGCCTGGGGCGACCACGCCGCCCACGGTGGTGACGGCAAGTTCGTGCACCACACCGTCCTCGGGGGCGCGAAGGTCCACCCGCGACAGTTGATCGTCCGCAGCGACAGTGCGCTCCGACAGCGTGACGATTTCTGTCTGAACGCCCGCGATCTCATCCAGAACCGTTTGCTGAAACTCCGTCGTGATCTGCAGAATCTGCATGCGGATTTCGGCGATTCTGCCGCGGGCGGTGGCGATGCGTGCGGTCAGTTCGCCTTCCTCGCCGTCAAGGCGCACAGCCTCACGTTCCCGTGCCGTCACCCGTGAGCGGGGCACAAGGTCGCGGCGCAGAAGTTGACGCAGATCCTCAAGCTCGGCGTTCACGAGCTCGATCTCCGTTGCCTTGGCATCGCGCTGGGCCGTGAGGCCGCCGATCTGCTCTTCAAGCTGGGCGATCTGTTCGTTCAGCTGCGCGGTCTGCCCCTCAAGCGTCGCACGCCGCGCCGCAAAGACCCCCGACTGGATCTCCAAGAGCTCATCCACAAGGGGTTCGCCGCGGCGGCTTTCGATGTCCGGGCGGAAGGCGAGGGTGGTGCGCCCGTCCCGCTCGGCGCTCAAACGGTCCAGTCGTGCGCGAAGGGCAAGGAGCTGGCCTGCCACAAGATCCCGCCCGGCGCGGGTCTGCGTGTCATCCAGCTCCACCAGAAGGTCGCCTTTTTTCACCCTGTCGCCATCATCCACGAAGATGGCTTCAACAATGCCCCCTTCGCGGTGCTGCACGTCCTTCACGCGCGAGCTCACCACCACCCAGCCCTGCGCCACCACAGCGCCCGAGATGGGGGTGAGCGCGGCCCACCCGCCGAGACCAAACACCATCACCACAGAGGCGATGATGCCGATGGTGAGGTAGCGCTTGGTGGACACCATGAAGATCGGCGCGTCGTCCAAAGGGCTCATTCGGCCGCCTCGTTGGGCATTGACCCCACGACGCGCATGTCGGGCCGCGGGCGGGTAACCTTGCCCATCACATCGTCCCGATTGCCGAATTCTCGCACCTGGCCGCGGTCCATCATCAACAGCTTGTCGACCGATTGGACGGCGGAGGGGCGGTGGGCGATGACAATGGCAATCCCGCCCCGCGCCCGCACGGCCGATATGGCGGCGTGCAGCGCATTGTCGCCGTCCGCATCAAGGTTGGAGTTGGGCTCGTCCAGCACTACGAGGAAGGGGTCGCCATAAAGGGCGCGGGCCAATGCCACGCGCTGGCGCTGGCCGCCCGACAGGGCCGCACCCCCTTCGCCGATCATGGTGTTGTAGCCGTGGGGGAAACTGAGGATGAGCTGATGCACATCCGCCGCCGTTGCCGCCTTCACCACATCGTCGGGCACAAAGTCAGGGTCGAAGCGGGCAATGTTGTCCGCCACGGTGCCCTGAAACAACTCCACATCCTGTGGCAGGTAGCCAATGTGGCGACCCAGTGCGTCGGCGGGAAACTGGGCAATGGGCGCCCCGTCCAGCGTGACGGCGCCGCGGGCAATGGGCCACACACCCACCAGCGCGCGCGCAAGGGTGGACTTACCAGACCCCGACCGCCCGATAACGCCGAGCGCATTGCCGGCCTCCATATGAAACGACACGTCCACGATCACCGGCGTGCGCGCACCGGGCGGCACCACCGTCACCTTTTCGGCGGCGACGGCGCGGGCCGGCTGGGGGAGCGACATGCGCTCCTCGTCCGCCGTTGCGGTCAAGGTGGCGTTGAGGCGCTTCATGGACTGGCGCGCCGACAGGAACTGCCGCCAGTTGGACACGGCCGCTTCCACAGGCTGCAAAGCGCGGCTCATGATGATGGAGGCGGCGATCATCGCGCCCGGCGAAATCACCTGCAGGACGGCAAGGTAGGCGCCGAGCCCCAGAATGGCCGACTGCAGGAAGAGCCGCACCACCTTGGTGACGACGGTGGAGGTGGAGATGATCTCCGCCGCCCGGGCGTTGGCCCTCAGGAACTGCCTGTTGAGGCCGGACCAGACCGCGCCGACCCCGGTCAGCATACCCATCCCGCGCACCACTTCCGCATTGCGGCGTGAGGCATCGGCAAACAGGGAACGCTTGGACCCCAACTCGCCCGACTGGGAGACGGCGGACCGTGCACGCTTGTCGGTAAAAATGGCGATGAGCAGCAGGACCACCGCACCGACTGTGGCAAGAAGCCCAAGCCAGGGGTGGATGAGGTAGACCACGGCCAGATAAATCGGCAGCCACGGCATATCGAACAGGGCCGTCACGCTGGGGGAGGAGAAGAACTGGCGCAGCTGATCCACATCGCGGATCGGCTGGGTCTGCTCGGCCACGGGCCCAAGCTTCATGGGCGCGTCCACGTACGAGGCGAATGCGGTCTGGCCCATATCGTCGTCGAAGCGGTGGCCGACGCGGATCAAGATGCGTTGGCGCACAAGGTCCAGAATCGCCATGAAGCCGTAAAGCACCAGCACGATGGCCGACAGCGCCACCAGCGTCGGGATGCTGCCCGAGGCCAGAACCCTGTCGTAGATCTGCAGCATGTAGATCGGGCCTGTCAGCATCAACAGGTTGATCAGGCAGGAGAAAATCGCAATGCCGATCAGTGCGGTGCGCGCCCGGCGCACCACTTTGCCAGTCAACGACCCTCTTTCTTGTGCCGCGCCCTGCGCCATTAAGACCGCTTCTTTTAATAAGACCGATGGTGCCGAAATAAGACGGCGCTATGCTTACCATAGAGTTGCCACATGAACGACAAATGCACGCATTCCGCGGCCTGTTCATGCTGCCGCAGGGCGATCACTGGCAGGGTTCGCCTTATTTGCGCGTGAGGGGCGGGTTTTCGGGCACACCCTCTTGGATGGCCTTTTTCATCCGCGGGGGAGGGGTGACGAACCAGTCCTTTTCGCCTAGCCCGCCAAGGACGCGCCGGGCGATTTCTTTGGCGGCCACCTTCATCCCCGCGTGGTGGTAGAAGCTGCCGCGCACCTGTGTCGCCTTTGCAAGCGCCCTTAGGAATTGGTCACAAAAGACGGGGTCCGGTGCTTGGGGGTGGGTCCAGAAGCCATCAAGGGGCTGAGGGTCGGTGAGGCCGGGCATATTGTAGACGGCCGTTCCCAGCGCCTTCACAGGCTTGCCTGCGCGTATGGCGTGGATGCCCACCGTGGAGTTCACCAGGACAACGCCCTCGCAGCGGCTCAACATGTCGGGGAGGGGGCCAGCGGACATCAGGCGGATGCGACCGGTCAGTCCATGGTCGCGTTTGGCCCGTTGCAATGTGCGCTGCCAATTCTCAAGGCCGTTGTCGAGCGGGTGGATTTTGACGAGAAGCCGCGTGTCTTCCGGCGCATCCTTGCCGAAGGAGGAAAACACCTCGTGCACCACATCCGCCAGGCGCTGATAGCGCGAGTTGTGGCGGATCTGGTAATCCTCCTGAAGCTGCATGGGGAACAGGAAGTAGGGTCGCTCATCAGCGACAATACGTCGCAACTGCCGCGGCGCCCTCTGCTGCGCGATCTGTCTGCGCACCAGTTGCGGAAGCCAGGAGATGTACTCCTTCACGGGGCTGTTGGGTCGGTCGGCCTCGTAGTGGGGGTAGCGCCATCGTCCTGCGATTCGTGTCAGGTGGTAGCTGACGTCCTGGTAGGCCTCCTTGGCAAATGAGTGGCGATAGAGCCCGTCATCGTTCACCTCCGGCGCGCCTTCAGCGATGGCGGCAATCCTTTCGGGACTGTCGGGAAAGCGCGAGTAGGCGCCCATGCCGCCCGGCTCCAGCGTCAGCCAGTCGGGCCGCAGGTAGCCGTTTTCCACCGCATAGGGGATCGCGCCGCGGCGGGTCGCGACCCGTTCGGCAATGCGGTGATAGGGAACGCGATCGGCGAAGTACAAAACGTCGGTGATGGCGTGGGTGTCCATCAGCGCGTCCAGGAATGGGTCGAAATCCTCAAGCTTGCCGCGGTAAGGGATGGCATTGTTTCCCGCCCGCAACTGGTCGCCCGAATGGAAGACCACGCGGTGCACAGGCGCGCCCGCGTCGGCAAACGCCCGACCCAGTTCCGAAAAAAACGCCGTCGGCGGCCCCTGCAACAGGAGGATCCGCCGCGATTGTGGCGATTGCGCCATTCGGCCGATCTCCCTTCGTACACGCCGGCTCTGTTCCAACGACACCCGCGTTGACTTTGCAACCAATCATCGCCGGATTAACGGGCCGTCATCGCCCAGGAGAAAGCCATGAAGATCCGCGCTATCGAGACACTGAGGGTGCCGCCTTACGACAATCTCCTGTGGGTGATGGTGGAGACGGACGAGGGGTTGGTGGGGGTCGGCGAAGCGTGCAAGGCCGCCGCGTCCGTAGAGGCCTACATCCACGAGTGGTGCGCACCTTTATTGGTGGGCAAGCGCGCTCTGGATATTCCCGCCCGCCGCGCCGAACTCGAGCCCTACATCGGTTGGGGCGGTGCTGGGGTTGAAACGCGCGCGGTCTCTGCCATCGACATTGCCCTTTGGGACTTGATGGGCAAGGCGCAGAACCGCCCTGTGGTGGAGGTTCTGGGCGGCCGAGCGCGCCAGACCATTCGCACCTACAACACGTGCGCCGGCAGTGGCTACATGCGCAAGGCCGAGGGCCAGAAGAGCAGCAACTGGGCGCTCACCAACGAAGGTCAGTACGAAGATCTCACAGCCTTTCTGAACACGGCGGACGAACTTGCCCACTCCCTCCTTGAGGAGGGGATCACGGGCATGAAGATCTGGCCGTTCGACATTGCAGCCGAGCGCACAGGCGGGCGCGACATCAATGCTGAGGAGTTAAAGCGCGCCCTTGAGCCGTTCGAGAAGATCCGCAACGCCGTGGGCGACAAGATGGACATCATGGTGGAGTTTCACTCCCTGTGGTCGCTGCCCATGGCAAGACGCCTTGCCAGCCACCTTGAGCCCTTCGACACCTATTGGCACGAGGACCCGTTTCGCCTCGACAACCCCGCCGACATTGCCGCCTACGCCCCCCACTCGAAGGCATGGATTTGCGTGTCGGAGACGTGGTCGTCCATCCACCAGTTCCGCGATGCGTTGGCGACAGGCGCCGTCGGTGTGGCCATGTTCGACCTTGCCTGGTGCGGCGGCATCACCGATGGGCGCAAGATCGCCGCCCTTGCAGAGGCCCACAAGGTGCCCTGCGCGCCCCACGATTGCACAGGCCCCATCGGCTATGCCGCAGGCTGTCATATGGCCATGCACATCCCCAATGCGCTGATCATGGAGAGCGTCAGGGCCTTCTACAAAGGCTGGTACAACGACCTCGTGACAGGGCTCCCCCACGTGAAGGACGGACATATCACGCTCACCGATGCGCCGGGCCACGGCATCGTTCTGAACGATGGGCTGGAACAGCGCGAAGGGGCGGTTGTGCGCCGCTCGTCCTAAAACCCTGGGTCTTCTCAGGCCTAGGTAGGGTGCATTAGTCGTCTTGGTGGTCGGTGGGATCGTCGGCCTGGTAGGTGAGGAGGTCGCCAGGCTGGCATCGAAGGTGCCGGCAGATGGCCTCCAGCGTTTCGAACCTCACCCCCTTCACCTTGCCGCGCTTTAAAAGGGAGAGGTTGGCCTCGGTGATGCCCACCGCCGCGGCAAGGTCCTTGGATTTGACCTTGCGCAGGGCAAGCATCACGTCGAGGTGGACGACAATCCCCATCAGACGATCTGGGCGTTGTAGTCCGCCATCTCCACCGCGCGGGCCATCACCCCGCCGATGGCCCACACAATGCCGCCGAACAAAAGGCCCAGGAGCTGGGTGCTGCCCACCTCGACCACCAAAGAGTGGCTGCCCGTGCTGGAGGGGAGGGCCACGAGGCCCAGGAGCGTTGGCGTTGCAAGCGCGATGATGGCGGCAAGCGCCACCCGTGCCCCGAACGCGCGCAGGGCCGTCACCACGCCCACGTCAAAATATTGGCCCGAACCGAAGGCGAAAAAGCACCGGCTGGCCGCCACCAACGCTGCACCAATGCACACCACCGGCGCCATGACCAGGCAGCCCGTCAATGCCCACTGCCAGGGTTGAAGCGTGCTCGGGTCCACATGAAGCCGTCCTGCCAGGTGGGCCGCAACGTCGCCGCTGATGGCTGCCCACACCAAGGCGGCAGGCAGCAAGCCGGCGACCCCAAGGCTCACCACCGCAAGGAACACGCTGAAGCGTCGCAACCCGCGATCGCGCCTTGAGGGATGAACCGACGAACGGCGGCTGGGAAAGGGGAGCATAGCGGCCTCGCAGATTTCGTTAGCGGTCAAAAACATCAATCGTTATTGTTTTGCAATAATAAATTTCTGTCAAAAGGTATGGCTGACTGGAGCCAGCAGCCTCGCCCAATCCCTGACGCCCTTAAAGCGGATCTAAAACGCAGCTTGCCGACAGGCCCGAATGGGGGCACACCAGCCAGGCGGGAGGAACCATCGATGAAGAAAGACGTCACGCTGCGCAGCAGGGCCTGGTTCGACGACAAGGAGGACCCCTCGGCGACGGCGCTGTACCTTGAGCGCTACCTCAATTTCGGTCTATCGCGGGAAGAGCTGCAGTCGGGCAAGCCCATCATCGGCATTGCCCAAACAGGCTCTGACCTGTCGCCTTGCAACCGCCCCTTGGTGGAGCTTGCCAAGCGCGTGCGCGAAGGGATCCGCGAGGCTGGCGGCATCGCATTGGAATTCCCCATCCACCCCATCCAGGAGACCGGCAAACGCCCCACAGCGTCGGTGGACAGGAACCTTGCCTATCTCAGCCTCGTGGAGGTCCTGCACGGCTACCCCCTCGACGGCGTCGTCCTCACCATAGGTTGCGACAAGACCATGCCGGCCTGCGTCATGGCGGCGGCAACGGTGGACATTCCTGCCATTGCCCTGTCCGGCGGGCCGATGCTGAACGGTTGGTATCGCGGCAGGCGCACGGGCGCAGGCACCATCGTGTGGGAGGCGCGCAAGCAGCTTGCCGCAGGCGAGATCGACTATGAGGGCTTCATCGACCTCGTGGCCTCAGCCTCCCCATCGCCCGGCTACTGCAACACCATGGGCACCGCCACCACCATGAACTCCCTTGCCGAAGCGCTGGGGATGAGCCTGCCTGGGAGCGCTGCCATTCCCGCCCCCCACAAGGAGCGCGCCAAGGTCGCCTACCTGACGGGCCTTAGGATTGTCGACATGGTGCGCGAGGATCTGCGCCCGTCCGACGTTCTGACCCGCGAGGCCTTCGAGAACGCCATCGTCGTCAACTCGGCCATCGGCGGATCGTCCAACGCGCCGATTCACATCAACGCCATTGCCGCCCACATGGGGGTGGATCTGTCCATCGACGATTGGGAGACGGTGGGGCTCGACGTGCCGCTCCTCGTCAACCTTCAGCCGGCGGGGGAGTATCTGGGCGAAGACTACCACCACGCGGGCGGCGTGCCTGCCGTGGTGGCCGAACTCATGCGCCACAACCGCATTCACGAGGATGCGCTCACCGTCAACGGCAAGACCATGGGCGAAAATTGCCGCGATGCGGAAATCCTCGACACCGATGTGATCCGCACCGTCGAGACTGCGCTGAAGCCCACCGCAGGCTTTAAAGTCATGCGGGGGAACCTGTTCGATTCTGCCGTCATGAAGCTCTCGGTGATCGATGAGACCTTCCGCAGCCGCTACCTTTCAAACCCCGACGACCCCCAAGCCTTCGAGGGCCGTGCCATCGTCTTCGACGGGCCTGAGGACTACCACCACAAGATCGACGATCCATCCCTCGGGATCGATGGGGACTGCATCCTCTTCATCCGCGGTACGGGTCCCATCGGCTATCCCGGCGCTGCGGAAGTGGTGAACATGCGCGCCCCGGACTACCTGATCCGCAAAGGCATCATGGAGCTGCCGTGCGTGGGAGATGGCCGTCAGTCGGGCACCTCGGGCACGCCGTCGATCCTGAACGCTTCCCCTGAGGCGGCAGCGGGCGGTGGCCTCGCGCTCCTTAAGAACGGCGACACGGTGCGCATCGACATCAAGAAGGGCCGCGCCGACATCAAGATCAGCGATGAGGAGCTTGCGGCCCGCCGTTCCGCCCTGGAAGCCGAAGGGGGCTACACCTACCCCGAGAGCCACACACCCTGGCAGGAACTTCAGCGGGGCTGCGTGGATCAGCTGTCCAACGGCATGGTGCTGAAGCCTGCCGTGAAGTACCGCAAGATCGCCCGCTCGTTCGTGCCACGCCACAGCCACTGATGCTGATCGGGGTCGATTGGGGCACCACCAACGTGCGTGCCTGGCTGATGGACGGGGACGGCACCATCGTTGCGCAAACGCGCTCCGATGAGGGGATGATGCGCGTTGGCGATGGCGCGTACCCGGCCACACTGACGCGCATCCTTGCCCCTTTTCTCGATCATGACGGGGCAAAGGAGGCGCCCGTCCTCCTGTCAGGCATGGTGGGGAGCCGCCAGGGCTGGCACGAAGCGCCCTACGCTGCCTGCCCCTGCCACCTCGCCGACCTTGCGTCAGCGGCCCTCGTCGTTCCCGAAATGGAAAGGGACGTCGCCATTGTTCCAGGCGTTGCCGTCGGTATGGAAGCGGGTGCCTTCGCCGACGTCATGCGCGGTGAGGAGACACAGGTCTTCGGCGCGCTCAACCTCATGGAGCGGATGACAGCAACCCTTGTGCTGCCAGGCACTCACGCCAAATGGGTTCGCGCGGCCGAGGGGGCAATCACAGCCTTTCGCACCTTCATGACGGGGGACGTTTATGCCGCCGTTTCTGGCCACACCATCTTGTCGAAAACACTGGGGACGGACACCGGCAATCCCGGTGCCTTTGCCCGCGGCCTTGACGCTGCGGCAGGCCTGGAGGCTCCAGGAGATCTCCTTGCCAGGCTCTTTTCGGTGCGCAGCGAGGGGCTGTTCGACCGCCTTCCGCCAGATGAGGCGGCAAGTTTCCTCTCAGGCCTTTTGATTGGCGCTGAGGTGAGGAGCGCTGCCGCGAGCGCCGACAGCGTCATCATTGTCGGCGGCGCGGCCCTCACGGAGCGCTACGAGAAGGCGATGGCCCACTTCGGCATTCCCACCGAGCGCGCCCCTGAAGAGAGCACCGCAAGGGGCCAATTCCTCATCGCCCGCCAGCGCGCCGGCGGCTGAAGCCGTTGACGCCACGGCGCAGACGCGGCACCACAGGGACGGCCGGCGGGGCAATTTCGGCGGCACCATCACGGGATGATGAAAGGGAACTCCATGGACTTTCGGGACGCGCTTGAGCGGATGCCCGTCATCGCGGTGCTGCGCGGCATCGCCCCGGAGGAGGCCGAGTCCGTGGGTCAGGCCCTCATGGATGCAGGCATCCTCATCATGGAAGTGCCCTTGAACTCACCCGACCCCTACCGCTCCATCGCCATCCAGGCCGAGAATTTCGGGGCCGACGCCGTGGTGGGCGCAGGCACAGTCCTTTATCCCGAGCAGGTGGCAAGGGTGGCCGACGCGGGAGGCAGGATCATCGTCTCCCCCAACCTCAACGAGGAGGTGGTGCGTGCCACCAAGCGCTGCGGGCTGATCTCCGTCCCAGGCGTCTTCACCCCGTCGGAGGCCTTTAGGGCGCTCGACGCTGGCGCCGATGCGCTAAAACTGTTTCCCGGCGACGGCCTGTCGCCGAAGGTAGTCAAGGCCCTTCGCGCCGTCGTCCCCAAAGATGCGCTCCTTGCCGTCACAGGCGGCGTCGACGCCGCCAATCTGGGCGACTGGATGACGGGCGGCGCCAACGGCGTCGGCATCGGCTCTGCGCTTTATAAGCCCGGCAAAGAGATTGCCGCCGTTGCCGCCGATGCCCAGCGTTTTGCCGATGCTGCAAGGCGCGCATCGGGTGGCAAGGGCTTGGCAAAGGGCGAAGGCGGGCCGAGCGAAAGTCTGGCAGGCCCCCGAGCGGTCGCATCCGCTGACGAAACCGTCGGCTGAGAGGGTTTTGCGCGCTTATGGAGATTGTCTGTCTCGGCGAGCCTCTGGTGGAGTTCAACCAGCAAGAGGACGGTCGCTGGCTTGAAGGGTTCGGTGGCGACACCTCCAACGTTGCCATTGCCGCGCGCCGCCAGGGTGTTGAAAGCGCCATGATCGCCCACATCGGCGCGGACGATTTCGGCGACGGTCTGATGCGTCTTTGGGCCGAAGAGGGCGTTGCGACCGACGCCATCACCCGCGATGAGGATGCACCCACAGGCATCTATTTCGTACGCCATGGGCTTGACGGGCACGTCTTCTCCTATCGCCGCAAAGGTTCGGCGGCGAGCTTGATGCGCCCGCAGGACCTCCCCCTCCACACCATCGCCTCGGCGCGGATCCTGCACCTTTCGGCCATCAGCCAGGCGATCTCCGAGACGGCGGCCGATGCCTGTTTCGCGGCCATTGCCCACGCGAGAGAGAACAGTGTGAAGGTGGCCTACGACACCAACCTGCGCACGCGTCTGTGGCCCGTTTCAAGAGCGCGCGCGGTGATCCACGAGACGCTCCGGCATGTGGATATTGCCTTGCCGGGGCTCGACGATGCCCGTGCCCTTACAGGTCTCGACGACCCTGCCGAGATCGTGCGGACCTATCGCGCGCTCGGCCCCTCCATCGTCGCCCTCACCCTTGGTGAGAATGGTGCCCTCGTTGCCGATGGCGCCGCAGTGCACCACGTTCCGCCCAGGACGACGCGCCTTGTGGATGCAAGCGGTGCGGGGGACTGTTTTGACGGTGCCTTCCTGGCGCGGCTTTGCCGTGGCGACGCGGCCCATCAGGCGGCGATTTACGCCAACTGCGCGGCCGCCTTGTCCGTCACCGGTTATGGGGCCATTGCCCCCATCCCAATGGCAGAGGCGGTTGAGACCACCCTTGCCGCAAAGGACGGCGCACACGCTTAAGGAGCGGGACGGATGATGGACGAGCCCCAAGCCAAAGCGGCGAAAGACCCGTTCGACGGCGAGCCGAGTGCTGCCGGCGAGGCGCCCCTTCGCACCATCTGGCCCACCGGCGACGGTGCGGTGGAGATCATCGACCAGACGCTTCTGCCCCACACCTTCAAGACCGTCCGCCTTTCCACCATGGAGGATGCTGCCGAGGCCATCGCCGTCATGCGTGTGCGGGGCGCCCCCCTCATCGGTGCGACGGCCGCCCACGGCATCGCCCTTGCCGCCAGCGCCGACCCCAGCGATGGCGCCCTGCAGCAGGCCCATGACGTGCTGCTCGCAACGCGTCCCACAGCGGTGAACCTGCGCTGGGCTTTGATGCGCATGATGGCTCACCTCACGCCACTGCCGCCCGAGCGCCGTGCCGAGGCCGCGTGGGAGGAGGCCGCCGCCGTGTCGCAAGAGGATGTGGCCATCAACGCGGCCATCGGCGAGCACGGGCTTGAACTGATCCGCAAGGCCAATGCCGCAAAGCCCGGCGAGACCATCAACATCTTGACCCACTGCAATGCCGGCTGGCTTGCCACCGTCGGCTGGGGCACGGCCACCGCGCCCATCTACAAGGCCCACGCCGCAGGCATCCCCATCCATGTGTGGGTGGACGAAACGCGACCGCGCAACCAAGGCGCCGCGTTGACCGCGTGGGAGCTGGGCCGCGCAGGCGTGCCCCACACGCTGATCGCCGACAACGCAGGCGGCCACCTGATGCAGCACGGCAAGGTGGATCTGTGCATTGTGGGCACCGACAGGACCGCGGCAAACGGTGACGTGTGCAACAAGATCGGCACGTACCTGAAGGCCCTTGCCGCAAAGCACAATGACGTGCCGTTCTACGTGGCCCTCCCGTCCCCCACCATCGATTTCAGCCTTGCCTCCGGCGATGCCGTCCCCATCGAAGAGCGCGCCCAAAGCGAGGTGACGGACGTAACGGGCCGCACGGAGGACGGACGCGTGGAAACCGTGCGCGTCACACCTGCGACGACACCCGCCTCCAACCCTGCCTTCGACGTCACTCCCGCCGACCTCATCACAGGCCTTGTGACAGAGCGCGGCGTCGTCGCCCCGTCAGCGCTGTCAGGCACCTTCACCGACATTGCCCACAAGAACTGAGCGCGGCGTGGGCTTTGGGGAGGGGTTCGTGACACGCGCCACCCGCCCGCGTCGGCGCCACCATTGAGATGACGTTGCCGATCTGTCTCCTTGGCGGAACCGTGCTCACGCCCCAGGGCACTCTGGAGCGGGCTGACGTGCACATGGCGGACGGTCGTTTCGCCGAGATGCGCGCCGATGGAGCGGTCATCGATTGCAGCGGCTATCATGTCCTGCCAGGGATCGTTGACGTTCATGGCGATGCGTTCGAGTTGGAGCTTCACCCGCGCCCTGGCGTCGACATCGCCTTTTCGATCGCCATCGGTTCCATCGACAAGCAGCTTCTGTCGAACGGGATCACCACCGCCTTCCATGGTCTGACCGTTTCATGGGAGCCTGGCGCGCGTGGCCTTGATGCCGCCCGCCGCTTCATGACCGACTTGGCGAGCGCCCGCCCACGTCTGATGGCCGATCACCGCGTGCAACTGCGCTGGGAGACGTTTGCCCACGAGGCCATCGACGATATCGCTGTCTGGCTCGGCGAAACGCCCACTCCCGCGATCGCCTTCAATGATCACACCACCGCAACGCTCAAGGCCATTGAGACTGGCCAAACAGCAAAGCTCGATCAATGGGCCCGCCGCGCCGGCGTTACCCTCGACGAATACCTTACGCGCGTGTCCACCGTCGCAGCTTGCGCTCCCGCTGTGCCGGCAAAGGTGGCGGAGGTGGCGCGCCTTGCCCGGCTTCAGGGCGCGGTCATGCTCTCCCACGATGAGCGCACTGTCAGTGAGCGGACAGAGCACAGAGCCCTTGGCATGGCGGTCTGCGAGTTTCCCATGGCTCACGAGGTGGCCGCCGAAGCCATTGCCCACGGCGAGCCTGTGGTGATGGGCGGCCCCAACGCCATCCGCGGCGCCAGCCACAAGGGTTTGATGGCCGCCGAAAGCGCCATTCGCGATGGCGTGTGCACGGTGCTTGCTTCCGACTACTACTATCCGAGCCTTTTTCATGCCGCCGAGCATCTCGTCTCGCGCGGCATCAAACCCCTGGCTGAGGCTTGGCGCCTCATCTCCCAAAACCCGGCGAACGCCATGGGCCTCAGCGATCGCGGCTCCATCGCACCAGGCCACCGCGCCGACGCGGTTGTCATAGACTGCACAGGCCCCTGGCGCCTCGTCCACACCATCGCCGCCGGCACCATCACCCGCTTCGGTGCCTGAAACGACCGTGAGATCGCGGGTCGATAACAGGTTGTTTTCGTTCCAAGATTGACGCCTGCGGGACAGATGGCGACGTCCGGATAAAGCCGCTCTATTTTAAAGGAGTAGAGCATCTCATCTGCGTCCGAATGGACGCAGGATGCTCTAGCTATGCCCACCCCGCGCGGCAATGGCCTCGAATGCGCAAAGGGCGCGGTGCAGGGCGGCTGGCCAAGGGGCAAGGGTTGCTGTGAGGCTGCGGCGCACCGATTGCGTGTAGCCGTCAATGGCAAGGCGGTTCGGCTTCAGCTCCCGCCGGAGCCACGCCATGACACCATCGCACAAAGCCATCTCATAGGTCGGGGCTGACCAGTGGGGGCGAAGGTCGAGGCCGATGGCGCGAAAATGCTCCACCGTCGCGTCAGGGTCGAGCACAGTGATCCCGCGGGTGAGCCACGGCGCGCCGGCCCGCTTGGTGCCGTGGATGCTGCCGTGCACGGTGTCCACGTAGCGCAGGCTCTCGGTCCGAGGCGCAAGGAAAGCCTCGCCAACGCGCCAGCCCTTGCGCCGCAGAAGCACGTCGATGGGCGGGAAACCGCGCCCCGCAAGGGAGCACAGATGCAGCGCCGACCCTTCGGCAAAGACAATCCGTTTGGCGCTGAGATAAAGGCGCACCTGGTCTTCGATGGTGTGGTCTTCGGGCCGAAACACATGCCCGCCAGCCGCTGTGATCGCCGCCTCCAGATAACCCTCCGCCGCAAACCCGATGTGTCGACCGCCACGGGAGACGTAGACCGGCCGTTCGACAGGCTCCAAGGCGAGCCGTTTTTGCGCAACGAGACGGTCCATCAGATCAAGGTGGGCGGGGGAGGGGCCCACATCCGCCAGCCGCTCCGCCTGGGGCGCGACGCACAGGGATTCTGCCTTGAGCGGTCGATCCACCATGATGACGTCGCGTTTGGGGTCGATGCCGAACCACGCCACCAGTGACCCGAACCAGCGCGGTACATCGGTTCCTGGGAGACGGGAAAACAAGAACCGCGCGTCGGGATCGGCCGCTTTGCTTGCGGCAAGGCGCATGGAAAAGTCGATCACCTGGTGGCCAAAGTGCCGGCACACAGCACCGCCCCAAAAAAGGTGCGCGCCGGCAAGATGCGTCGTTGTGTGCGGCTCAGGGGGACGCGCATCGTAAGGCCCGTCACTGCGCCAATGGCGCGAGAAGGGTTTGTCCTCCCAGTCAGGCCACAACGGCCCGCCGCGATGAAAGCCCGCTTCGCCGGAGCCAAGCAGCCTGTCGTAGGGGACCACATCGATGGCCCTGTAGGTCAGAATGTCGGGGTCAGCCATGAACGTGGCGAGCACCTTGCCAAGAGCGAGATGGGGCCTTTGGCAAGGGGGTGGCGAATGTGAGCGAGGTCGCGTCTAAACTCACCCCACAGAGGCGATGGCGGCGTCGCGGTCGGTCTTAACCTCGAACAGGCTCATGAAGCCCGAAATCTCGAACACGTCCTTGATGGTGGGGTTGAGGCCGTAAAGCGCCATGCCGCCACCGGCAGCCTTCAAGCGTTTGCCTGCAATGAGCACCACGCGCAAGCCGGCGCTTGAGATGTAGTCAAGGTCGGAAAAGTTGAACACCATGCGCGCGGTGCCGGCCTCCACTGCCTGCAACACCTCCGTCTCCAGCGCCTTGGCGTTGGCGCTGTCCACGCGCCCTGACACAGAAAGCACCGTCACGGGGCCAACCGTTTCCTGTTGGGTGGCAAGATTGCTCATCGGCTGACCTTTGTTTCCTCGTCGGTGAGGGTAAACCGCAAAACGTTACGGTCCCCTTCGCGGGCGTAGCTGATCTCACTGGCAAGGGTGCGCACAAGGTGGACGCCGAGCCCACCCACCGCGCGCTCCTCCAGGGAGGATGTCGTGTCGGGCGGTGCCATGGCCAGCGGGTCGAAAGCCATCGCATTGTCCGAAACAGTTCCCACAACAGTCCCGTTCTGGCCCGAAAGCGTCACTTGCACGTCGGCCCCTTCAGGCCCCGCACCATGGTTGACCACGTTTGTGATCAACTCCTCAAGCACAAGGTCCAGCGTAAAGCGGGCCTTTGTGCCGAGCCCTTGCGCTTTCGCAAACCCGTCCACCTGCGTGGCGAGCGCTGCGAGCGGATCGCCCGCAGTGTCCAATACCATGTGGAGTCTTGCGCCCATCACGTGTGCTGTCGCCCACCTCCGGCGCCCCGCCGAACCAACGGGGTCTTATCGATGAGAACTGCGATCAGAAAGCCTCTTGTGCAAGGTGCATTCGCGCAACTCTTTCCAGTCCATGCCTTGCTGACCCGTTCGACACGGCCCTCGAGGTCGCCTCAGTTGTGGGAGTAGCTGCCACGCTCCGCCTCGCTCATTTGGTGGGAGGGGGGATGGGCGCTGAAGTGGTCGATGGCCCTTTTGATATCGTCAAGGAGGAGGCGGGCCATGTCCATGGTCACTCCTTGGCGCACCATGATGCGCACCACCGCAATGTCGGAGGCTTTGTCGATGAGCTGGAAGGCAGGCACCTGCCAGCCCCTTTCCAGAAGCTTGGCGGAGAGGTCGTAAAGGGAGTAGGGCGGGGCCTGCCCTTCAGCGATGCGGAAGCAGACCGCCGGGATCCCTCGTTCGGGATTGCCGTCATTGATGAAGTCGAACGGCCCGAGCTTTGCCACCTCAGCGGCGATGAACTGCGCTGTCTCGTAACACGCGCCCTGGATGCGCTGGTAGCCTTCCCGCCCCAGCCGGTTGAAGAGGTAGTACTGGGAGATCACCTGGCCTGCAGGTCGTGAGAAGTTGATGGCGAACGTACCCACGGAGCCACCCAGATAAGGCACGGAGAACACAAGGTCGTCCGATAATTCCGCCTTGTCGCGCCACACGATCCACCCTGCCCCCAAGGGCGCCAACCCGTATTTATGGCCCGAGGTGGAGATGGACTTCACCCTGTCGAGCCTGAAATCCCACTCAATGTCGGGGGCGCAGAAAGGGGCAAGAAACCCGCCTGAAGCCGCATCCACGTGGATGTCCACATCAAGGCCTGTACGCTTTTCAAGGTCGTCCAGAGCGTCGGCAAAGGGCTTCACGAACTCATAATGGCCTGTGTAGGTGACGCCGAATGTGGGAACCACGCAGATGGTGTTCTCATCCACCGCCTCCAGCATCCTCTCAGGGTCCATGGCGTAGCGGCCGGGCTCCATGGGGATCTGGCGCTGTTCCACCTCGAAATAGGTGCAGAACTTCTCCCAACAGACCTGTACCGGCCCGCACACAATGTTGGGCTGGCCGAGGGGCCGTCCCGCTGCTGCCTGACGCGCCTTCCAACGCCACTTGGCCGCAACACCGCCCAACATGCACGCTTCTGAGGAGCCGATGGTGGATGTGCCGATGGGGTTTGCGCTTTCGGGGGCGTTCCAAAGGTCGGCCAGCATGTGTGCGCAGCGCACCTCAAGCTCGGCAGTCTGAGGGTATTCGCTCTTGTCGATCATGTTGCGGTCGATGGACAGGTCCATGAGCTTGTGGACCTCAGCCTCCTCCCATGTCTGGCAGAAGGTGGCGAGATTTTGCCTGGGGTTGCCGTCCAGGAACAACTCGTCCTCCACCAATTGCAGGATGTCGCGGGCGCTCTGTTCTTCGCCGGGGAAGGCGTATTTGGGCAGCGGCTTGGCAAGGTCGCGGGCGGCGAAGGTGGAATCGTAGAGCTTGTGGCGGATGTCATTCTTGGAAATGAGGGTCATGGTCGATCCTGTGTGGGCGGCGCTGCCGTCTGCGGCATCGCGGCCGCAAGGGCGACCGCCCCACAATGATAGATCACAACCGTCCCCGGTTTCACGCTTTGTGCGTGCGCAGTCCACTGTGCTGATTTCACGCCAAATTCACGCCCGGTCCTCGACCGCCTTATCGCGCGGATCCCATGTCAGGTTCACCATTCAACCCGGTGCGATCCGTCCGGCGAGAGGTCACCCCCAAACCCCACGCGCATGGTGCGCAAGGGGGTTGACGGGGTCGGCCTCTATCCTTGTCGGGCGTGCGCCACCCATTGTCAGAAAGCGATATGATCATGACCCCATTTCACCTTGTGACCGATGCCCCGACGCAGTCCCTTCGTCCCGTGGTCGTGGCGGCAGCGACCCGCGCGATCCTAGCCTTGTTCTCCTGGCTGGGCGGTTTGGCCAAACCAGCACCACCGTCCATCGTCAGTCTCTCAGACCGGGAACTGGCGGATGTGGGTTTGCGCCGCGAGCACACCCTGGAGAGGCGTCGTTTCCTGCTCACAGACTACTGATTGGGCAGTGAGGGCGCACAAAAAGCGGCCTCACTGGCTCGTCTGAGAGCGTTTTTCCGGCCTGCGCGACGCTGATTCTCGGTGTCGCGTGGGCCGGTTGCATTTTTTGGTTGGCCGCTTGCGTCTCCAACGCCATCGTAAATCCAAAGCAAAAACAAACAGCTAAACAGCCTCTATCGGTGTGATCTGGGCGTCGCAATCTTGCTCCAGGCAGGAAAACACAACCTGATACGCGCGATAATAGGCATTACGTGCTTGTAACGTTCTTAAAATTCGTTTAATGGTTGTGTTGCCAGGAGGGAGTTCGTGGTCATCCACGGCACCCAGGCCAAGAGCACGAACCAGTCGTCGAAGGTCCGCCAATCGGAATGGCGCAGGTCTTTTGCCTGCCGTTTGAAAGGTTACGACCCATGTTTATCGTTATCGACTCCCGCGATGTCGTTGCAAGCGGATACCGCGGCGGTTTCGAGCGAGAAGGGCTTGCCTGCACAACTTTTGTGGGTGGCGAGTTCCCCGATTGGTTGAAGTCCATCCCCGATGCCGATCTTAAGGCCATCCAGGCCATCATCATCGGCGACACGCCTGAGCGTTTGACAATCCCGTCCTTGGTCCGCACCCGCGCCAAGACCCCCATAATCGCCCTCAAGGAAGAGCGGGGGTTGGACGAAACGCTCGCCCTCTTCAATGTCGGCGTCGACGATGTGGTGAAAAAGCCCGCCCCCGTGCGCGAACTTGTGGCACGGGCCCACGCCATCTGGCGCCGCGCGTCCGATGCGCGGGAGGAGGCGCGTTTCGGTCCGCTCGTGGTCTTCTTCGACTCCCGCGACCCCACCATCCACGGCGAAAGCTTGGAGCTGCCACGGCGCGAGCGTCAGATCCTGGAATACCTGGTACGCCACCGCCGCCGTCGCATCACCAAATCCCAGCTCTTCAATGCCATTTATGGCCTCTTCAACGAGAGCGTGGATGAAACGGTCATCGAGGGGCACATCAGCAAGCTCCGCAAAAAGCTTCGCCAGCGTCTCGGCTATGATGTGATCGATGCCAAGCGCTTCGCCGGTTACGCCTTCGTCGCCGACCGGCAGCCTTGCGAGGTGGAACCCAGCGCCGCCACGCGCGCCGCTTATCCCGCGCTCACCCTCGTCCAAGCCGACAATGACGCGGGCGTTGCCCCCACCCCTTCTGCTCCCCCGCCCGCATCGCCCATGGTACCCATCACCATCCGTCGCTAGTGCATTCTGCGACCAAGCAGACGCACGCAAGCCGCTCTCCCCCTTAATGAGAGCGGTCCTGCATCGATCAGTTGGCTTCATCTGATCGGGAACCGCCCTTTGAGGTCGGTGGCAAACACCAATCGGTAGCGCCCTTTGCGCGTACAAGCGCCCACTCAGCGTTGGCGCCGTCACACTCTTGTGCGTGGGCGATGCCGGATCGGCCGAAGGCGGTATGGCACTTCGCCACAGCGCTTGGCCATCAAGCTCCTCTCGTGGGTTGTGCGCACCGGCCGCGCTGTAAGGCAGGCCCCCTCCTGCGGCCTTAGCGCAGGCATTGCGTCCTGAGAGGTCAAATCGCATCGGTGCAACGTCGCCGACAACTTGAGGCGATAACCTGTGCGAGGCGGCTGCATCGCAAAGGCTCCGTGCGACGGACATAAAGGCTCTGTGCGACGGACATCATGCGCGTCACATGGAATACGAGCCACCGCCAAAAGCCTTGCCACGAGAACCTCTGGAACCCTGACATATCGTGGCGGTCGTGCCGGGTGGGTGCTCTCACGATCCGCTGAGTTTGGACCACGAGGAGGAGATGGCGCCGGCATTTAGGTCTGGCGCATGCCCGGCTTCTGACGCGTTCACGCTGTTCCGCGGAACAACCGCCTCGTTCGGGAGAACACTGAACCAGCCGTCATCACTGGTGTGTGCGCGATGGCACACCGCCCATGCCGGTAAGCCGCGGCCACAGATTTTGGCCCGCAAATTCGATCCATTCGAAACGGGGTAGATGGGCGCCTTAGGCGCGTGCCGTTATAAGGGTGGGCGATCCCGGGAAGTCCGACGGTGTTAGGCGTCCCTCGGGATAAGGTCAGGTTCGGGGCTGGTGATGGAGAAGGTCGTTTCGTCAACGCCGCTGAGGGCCGACGTCAGCACCTCATCCACAATGCGCTCAACTGTGGGGAAGCAACCGCAGCAGCGACCACGCCGCTCCAACTCACGATACACGAACTGGGGTTCCAGCCGACCTGCAGGATCGTCTGCGAGAATGCGGCAGACCGCCGACTCGATCTCCTGGCGGAGGATGACGTTACAGTGGCAGATGATCACTGTGCACCGCAGTCCTGTTTGGCGACGCCCCACCCACGCAGGCGGTTAAGGTCATGTGGAAGACTGTCTAAACAGATGCCGACGGATGCCCCAGTTGTCAATCACCAAATACTTTCAAAGCCTTCTAATCATCTTCTTAGAATCTTTCTTTGAATGATTCCAATTTATAAGAGGGGTCAGGTCAGCTGGCTGTGTGTGGTGGAGAATTATCAATAAAATCAATATTTTAATTTGAGATCACGGGCTGTCGCGTTTCGTGGAAGTGCTGCAAACAACCTGCAAATGGGCTTGAGGGTCCTACCTTGTGGCAATTCCAATGTTCGCGGCGGTTCAATCTGACCCATGTCTCCCAGGCTCCAGGCAAGCCTTGTATCCGCCTCCGAGGAGGACTGCCACCGAACCGGTCACGTTGGTCAGCCTCTGCCAAGACGCATCGTTGTGGTGAGGATGGTGACCAATTGCCATCCAGACGGCGGAAGGGGCAGTGGCTCAGTCATTTCTAAGAGCGATGAACCGCCAATATCTCACCTAAATCCCGAAGGCTGCACTGCGCGATATCGTCTTGTGAGTGTTTCGCAGAGCCCGCCCGGACGCCCGGTGGCTCACACCTTGTCCCCGCCACTCCGCGGCGACGGAGAGGTCCTGGCAAAGGTGGAGGGGTCGCCTAAACCCCGCCCCCCTCCATCGGGCAGGCGCAGTCAATCATGTGGCGCAACGCTCGCGTGGTGAGCTGAGATTGGTGCGCCACCCCTCGCAGGTGCGCGGGGCAAGCGCGTTGGCATCGGCGAATTTCCAGATTGGGTCGTGCCGACAACTTCGAACCCGACGTTTTGATAGAACGCAATGCCGGTAAGATTGGTGGATCCGAGATAGGCGCGAGGGCAGTCTTGACAGAAGGCCCGAAGACGCTGATCCAACAAGGTGGGGCCATCGCGCCACCCTGGAAGCGGGGGTCGACGCCCATCGTCGGCAGACACCAACGCAGTTCATTGGGACGGCGTTCGCCCACCTGCTCTACGACTGCCAGGACTTCCTAATCCGTGGCTGCGCCGACCCGATCTTCCAAGACTTGGTGGAGGCCCCTTCGTCTGGCGAGACACAGGATCGCAACCAAAGCACGGCAGCCCTGAAATCCGTTGGCCGATTGGCCGCGTGGCTGGCCAAACCTGCACCCGCTCAGGATGAAGGGAAACGCCGAGAGGCATGGATCAACATCGGGAACATCCAACAAATACACAGGTTGCGGATGAACGTTGTCGGGAAGGCTGCGATCGCCTTGGATGTGTTCGTCGGTCGAGCCGAAACGGACGTTGCATCGGTCCATCTCTGACACCGCTTCGTAATCGCGCTTCCAGAAGCTCATCAAAATGACCGGTCCCTGTGTCGGGCCGGTTATTGCCTTTAGGAGCCGCATCGAGGCTGCAGCATCACATGCTGGAGAAAAGCACATGGCCCGGCGTTAAAGGACTGCGAAAACGCAGGGGATGAATGGGGATGACCTCACACTTGCTCTGACCCTCAGCCGCGCCCACACCCTTACACGCTTCGCGCGGGCCGCTTTTTGTGTTCTGCAATTGAACAAAGTCAGGCGCTGGTCAGATTCGTCAGAATAACTTATGAAGCTGGCATCAATACCCAAGCCAAATTCACTTACGAATGATAGAAACCATCGAGTTATGATGAAACGTCCAGTGTATTGTTCTGTAAAAAAGTAGATTGATATGCCTGCTGCGAAGATTCTATGAAATAAATTCGCCTATTTAATATTGCTTGCCATCGATCTTGTTCTTTAGCCAATCTAAGTGCTCCTCGAGTGGAGCAAAATCTGACATCGCGAGGTGGCTGTGTAGGCCAAAAGAAATCCGAGGAGGAACCCCTTTCCGCTTAGGACGATTGCTAGGCTCAATTCCTACAATTCTAGCGATAGCTTCGCCTGATTAAAATTCTCTTGAATTGCGGGTGAGCCAAACGTGATGTGAAACTTGCATTTGCGCCAATTCCGATTCATGGCAAAGATGTTAGTAGCCTTCCAACCCTATAACGAGGGGATAGCGCTAATGTATTATCGCGAAATTCTCCCAAGAAAGTTGTTCGGGGCAGGGGTGTCGTCCTCTCGGAAAAGGACCCATGCTCTTTAAAGCGTTCGGCGACCCTCGGTGGGACCGGCTCTCTTCCGCAACGCCGAACCTACCACTTCGCCAACAGACAAGGGGGCGCCGTCAGGCGATTGGACACCCGCCGGCGGTAGGACGGCCAAGATCGATGTCGTGACCGGTGAGCGATGTTGGCCAGTGGCCTCCGTTTTGCCCGGTGGGCAGGTTGCCGAGTGAGCCGCAGCCGTCCGCGATTGGATATACGTTCCGACCCTGGAGCATCCTGGATCTTTTCAGATCCTGATAAAATGCTTGTCTCATGATGTTTCCGCCTTTTCCGGTCAGGGAAGAGGCGCTGCAGAGGAAGGTACCAGCTCCCCTGCAGCGGCGAGGGACGGACCGATAAAATGCTGGCCGTAATGGGCCGAGCTAGAGTTTGATCGCCCTCGTCTTCAGCCAAGGCCTGAACGGATACGTGGCGCCAGGCGCCGCATGACAAGCAGAGGCGGACTGAAGATGACCCATTTCGTTGTCGGCGTCGATGTCTCTAAGGATTGGCTCGATGCTCACCGCCGATCTGATGGCGCGGACCGCCGCTTCCCCAACACCAAACAGGGACGGCAAAATCTCATCCGGTGGGCCGGTGGCGCCCATGTCGCCTTCGAGCCGAGCGGCCCTTATCACCGAGCCCTGGAACGGCACCTCGCCGCGGCCGGGATCAGCGCGGTGAAGATCAACCCGCTCCAAGTCAGGCGGTTCGCCGAGGCGGTCGGGACGCGCGCCAAGACCGATGCCGTCGATGCACGCCTCATTGCGGCCATGGCCGTGCAGCTCGATCTGCCCGCGACGCCGCCGCTTGACCAAACCATTCGCGATCTCAAAGCGTTGCAGATCGCCCGGCAGGGCCTCGTCAAGGACAGGACTGCTGCGAAAAACCGAGCTCAGAGCCACGAGTGCGTCTTCCTGAAGCGCCAGACCGCGGCGCGTCTTCGCCATGTGGAGGCCCAGCTCGCTGCCCTTGATGGCGAGATCGCCGCACTCATCGCCTGCGACCAGCATCTTGCCCACCGCTGCGATATCCTCGTCAGCATTCCAGGCGTCTCGGCGGTTACGGCCGCCGCGCTTCTCGCCGAGGCGCCCGAGCTTGGCTCCATCGAGGGAAAGGCCGCCGCCAGCCTCGCCGGGCTCGCGCCCATCACACGGCAGTCGGGCAAATGGAACGGTCGTGCGATGATCCGCGGTGGGCGGGCAAACTTACGCCACGCCCTTTACATGCCCGCCCTCGTCGCGGCCCGCTTCAACCCCGACCTAAAGGATGTCTACGACCGGCTCATCGGCGCGGGCAAGCCGCCCAAGGTGGCGCTAACCGCGCTGATGAGGAAGCTTCTCATCCTTGCCAACGCCCTTCTGCGCGACAACCGGCCCTGGGACGAAAAGCTCGCTTGACCAACACGGATACTCTAGGCTGTGGATTCCATTTCACCTATCGCAACCAGATGTGGATTGCGGCGAGCTTGACGAAGCCGAGATAGGTTTGGGCGAGCTTGTCGTATCGGGTGGCCACGCGGCGGAACTGTTTGAGCTTTCCGAAGAAGCATTCGATGCCGTGGCGGGCCGCGTAGAGGGCTTTGTCATAGCGATGCCGGTGCCTGCGCGTGCGGCGAGGCGGGATGACCGGGCGACCGCCCTGTTCGAGGATGAGGTCGTGGAAGCCGTCGGCATCGTAGGCGCGGTCTGCGAGCACCGCGCCGGCATGAACGCCTTCGATCAAAGCGTAAGCCGCGGCCATCTCGTTTTGCTGACCGGGGCCCACGCTGAGGCGAATGGGCAGCCCCAGCGCGTCTGTCACGGCATGGAGCTTGGTGCCAAAACCCCCGCGTGAGCGGCCCAGAGCCTGGGCATTGCACCCCCCTTTTTCCGCCGAGCCCCGGCGGCCTGGGCGTTGGCCCGGATGATGGTGGCATCGACAGCGACCCACTCAAGGTCGGGCTCCTCCATCACGGCGTGAAACAGCCTGTCGATGTGACCCGCTCGCAGCCAGCGATTGTAGCGCGTCTTCACCGTGTGGAGATTGCCGTATCGTTCCGGAAGATCACGCCAACGCCCGCCGGAGCGGGCCATCCAAAGCAGCGCGTTGAGGAACTGACGCCCATTAGAGCGCGGGCCGCGCTTACCCTTGCGCCCGCCCGGCACCAGATCACGAAGCCGCTCCCACTGCCTGTCCGTCAGATCCTGATCGTGCATCAACGCCTCCTTACCCAAGCGTCAACAATGCACATCACTTCGTTAATTGGACGCTACAGCCTAGTTGATCAGCCGTGTTTCGGGAAAGGCTGCGTGCCAGCCGAACCAAAACGAGCGGTGCGCCGGCAGGCGTGGCAGTCGTCGACCGTCTGCCTCGTGGGTCAGGCCACCTTCGTCGAGGAGCCATGTTCCACCATCGATGTCAACGACAGTGCGATCTCCATCGAAACTTGCAAATCTGATCCCTTGAGGATCGTAGACACGGCTTGCACCTGTCCGGTCGGTGAAAATCGCGATCTCCTGGAGGCCGACGGTTTCAGTGAACACGGGGTTGTTCGCAAGAAATGCCGTGTCGATGGCAAGTTGGTCCTGCGGCGCACCGGGAAATCTCAGGCCAAGCACCTCTTGCTTGTTGGCGAGCCGCTCATCCTGGAAGGGCGTGTTGAACATCAAATCATCAGTAGCAAAGTATTCGCGATAGGCAACGCCCTCGCCGTAGTCGCGGCTGTGCCCAGTGTTGAGGGACAGCACGGTGGTGTCGGGATGCCGCCGCTTCCACTCTCCCCAGCTTGTGGTGACCACATAGAGCCTGGGCAGTTCTATGCCTTGATGGACAAGTGGGCCGACCACGGGTACACCGCGCATCGTGCTCCAAAGCGATTGCGTGGCAGCATCATACATAAGCTTGTTGGACCGATACAGAAAGCCCGATGTGCCCAACACATGATTTGTGCCGTCAACATTGGTCATGTAGGGGATCACCGTGCCGCATAAGGTGCAATAGACCCCGGCGATATCCACCCCGCCCACTGTGTCGACGAACATCTCATGCCAGGCAAGGATGCGCTTGGGATAGGCGCGTGCATCGCCGTTGATTTCGATGCCGAAGACAATGTTGGAATCGTCGAGATAGGTTGCATCGTCAGGCGTGATCATCTCCGGCTGGCGTAGCGGGGGGATGCCATCTTGCGCCACGCCACCCCAGCGGATCTCGTCAAGCCGGATGCGGGAGCGCGCGATGCGATCTTTAAAGTAAACCTCAAAGCGCGGATCGATGCCTTGGTAAAGGCGTGATTTGAAATCTGCATAGTCTAAGGTGATGACCTCCGGCTGGTTCCATAGCCAGCGGAACCAGCCGGAGATGTCTTGGCCAAAGCTTTGACCCGTCTGCTCCTCAAGAAAAGCGAAAATCATCTGCCGTGGCCGGATCGGCAGGTAGGCGGAAATCTCGATCAAGGGCGCGTAGTAGGCCTGATTCCAGTCTGCCCTCAGTATGTCGAGCGCGGCGTCCACCTGTTGTGGGGCGCGTGCGTTGAAGAACATCGCCATCGCCGAGGACTTGATGGGCGTGTCTACGATGCGCCCGCCGGCCAATGTCTCAACCGGTGGCGCCTCAGGGGAGGGCGGTTCCGCCTCGCTGGCCACATCGCTTTGTTGCGCGAAGGTGGGAGACGCCGCCAAAACGCTCATCAACGCGGCGGCAACGGTGCGGCGCAAAGCACAGGCGACGCGCCGTCGCTCCAACCTCACGGAGCGCAAACCACGCCATCCCGCGCAAGACTTGGCAGTGTTTGGTTCGGCCGCACCCGGAACCTGTTCAGTCGTGCGATCCATCATCCGCCCCGTGTTCGTTGGCTTGGAAAAGGGTAGGAGCACGGTTTGTGAGCGTCCAATCGCGCTTCATCACGATTGGGTGGGTGCGGCGTGCGCAGGACGCTGTGCCGTCAACGAGCTATCGAATGTTACGTCGCGCTGACTGGCGATCCTCAACGTCAAAGAGGCTCGGCTGTCCCCGCATCGATCGTCGGCCAGCACCATCGCCTCAATGCAATCAAAAACCAGCCAAACAGGCGAGATTTTTTGATTTGCCCATCTAAATTGCACCTCTTTTGATCAATATCAATAATGAAAATGGCTTCGAATGTAGAGTGAACACTACATGTGGTCGGCTCATCGAATAAACTTTCAAGGATGACTGGGGAAATCTATAGAGGCGATTCGTCTCTCGGCGTGTTGCGCGCGCGTATGGTGTCCAAAAGCAGCAACAGCTTGTGGCGGACGATGTAAAAGACACTCTCCACTTAGACAAGGCTAACACGCCGACACTGAGCAACCCAGGTGCCTTCACTATTGATTGTCGACCAAACAGGATAGACCACAGGGATGGAGCGTTTGTTGCAGTAAACCATGCATGAATATCCTCTGCGCAACACGGCAGCCATTTACTGGATTGCGATCTGGGCAACGGAATATCGAGCTGACAAAGGCCCGATCGCGGGCCTTTGGGATGCGCAAAGATGGCCGTCCGCAGCCGCCCAATACGGCTTCGATAAAGGAAAATCGGATCATGCTGACAAGATTGACGATCCTCAAGGCTGGCCTCGTGATCTGGATCGTGTGGCACGCGGGCTTTGCATATCTTGCAACGTTTGCACCGGAGCTGGGTGCTACTATTGTGGGCTGGAGTACACCGGACGTTTGGGGTGATGAGTTAAGGGCCATGAGCAAGCAATACGGAATGGTCATGTTCCTTCTTGCGGGAGTCTACCTCATCATGCTGATCGATCCGTTGCGATACTTGAGTCTTATTTGGATTGCCGTTGGGGAGCAGCTGTTGGGGATCGCCTATGGGGTTTATATCTTCGCGTTCCTGGGGCAACTCACCGAATTTCAGCTCACGATCCAATTCCTCACGAATGCTGTCCTGATCGTTGGCATGGTGGTCCTTTGGCTGGGACTGCGCCGGCAACCGAACCGCGCGTAAAGCCGGGTGCGCGACAGGCCTTACGGTCTCCCCACCGCACCCCAGGTCTTTGCGGCAAAACGCGCCAAAGCGTTTTTGCGCGTTCAGGAGAGCGCGCTCGCCAATACCCGAATTCGGCTGTCCCACTCGCCGTGATCCACGTAGCAACCGCGCAAATGCCGGCGGCCTGTGGCGGGATCGAACGCCTCTCTACCGTGAAGAACGCGACGGTTGTCGAAGACAACCATCTCCCCGGCGGACAATTTGAGTGAAAGCGTGTTTTTAGGATCCCGCGTCATTTGCATCAACAGGCGATAGGCGATGTAGAACGCCAACATCTGCTCCGGTTCAATATCGAGAATGTCGGCGATGTGAGCGTTGAAACAGATCTCCGACCCATCTCCATCTTTGCCCAGCGCGATCACGGTCTTACGGCTGCGAATGTCGGTGTTCGCATCGAAGAAGCGAAATGGGATTGGCACCGTTGCCAGGACATCGAAGGCGGCGGCGTCCCGTCGCCGTAGATCTTCGGCAACGGCTGCACCGTCGCAGAAGGTCGATCCGCCGCCCGATGCGTCATTTGCCAGGCAATGCAGGAACTGAAAACCAGGCGGAAGCTCCTGGTTCGATAGGTCAGTGTGCAACGGAAGTGCATCGGCCGTATAGGCAAGGTTGTTCGGGTCCGGCTTTGAAACAACCTCGAAGGTGATTCCAAAATTCGTTTCGCGCAGATGTCCCACCCGGCGCGCGATGTTGAGACCTGCCTCGGGATCGTTCGCCAAGCCGGTGACGAGGGAGAGACCATACCGCTTGGTCTCCACGAGCCAATCGCGCATTGCGGTCTTCGATGTGGCGATTTCGCTGGCATCCACATGGGGGATCCCGGCCTTACCAATGTCGCCGCGCCAGTGGACGCGGCGGACGTCAGCGGGATCGATCCTGGGCCGGCCCGGTCTGTGGGATCTGATCCAATCAAGGTTGAAGCGGCTGGGTCGATCCGTCCCTAGCCAGCAGATCACAAGGTCCTCACCCTCGATCGTGGCACTTTGCGCCGAGATGTCGAGCGGTATGGAGGTCAGGTCGAATGCCCGCTCGCCGGTTTTTGGGTGGAAGCCTGCAGGGTCGGTGTCGCGCAGCCAGATGAACGGGAAGCGTCCCGTGGTCCCATCCGGCCATTGGATGGTAAGGCCCGTGGCCTGAGTCGTCAGTCGAGGTTGCATAGCTCCGCTCCGTCGCTGGTGTGATGTGTGGTTCGGCACAATCACGCGACGGGAGGCGGCCACCATTCGTGCATCTTCGCGCGTGGAGAGCCTGGCGGTCGTCCGAAGCGTACTGCGGCGCAAACGATCCCAGACATCCGGTCTTCCTATAACGCTTGGGCCAACACCAACCCGCTTGCTCGCGTGCAGTCAAGGGATTGCGTCTTAAAACGCTCCCGCAGCATGGCGACCCAGCATCCGCTGTGGTCGCGGAGCGGGGAGAGCCGATCCGTGGGGCGAAAGCCGGATGCGGTCCCTAAGCGGACGTTAAGGCGGACGAAACCAAACGCCGCCTTTGTGGTGGGGCAGACTGTGATCCATCCGACCATGGACAACAATAGAATGCCAATCGCGTACGGCGCCCTACTCATAGCCATGCTGATCAGCGCTGGGAACTTCTTGTTTGGCAACCTGGCGGTCAATGAGATCCCCCCGGTCGCGCTGGCTTTTTGGCGTTGCCTGATCGCCACCGTCTGTGTCCTGCCCTTCGTTCTGATGGGTGGGGGCAAACCCATCCGATACCTCCGCCAGAACTGGCTCCGCATGTTGGTGCTCGCCTTTGTTGGGGTGGTTGCTTGCCCCTGGTTGGTCTATCTGGCGTTACGGTCGGATGACCTCATCGATCTCGGTGCAGGCTACACCAGCGTCCCGCTACTCACGATCCTTTTCTCGGCAGTTCTGCTTGGTGAACGACTGAGACTGTTGCAATATATAGGTGTAGCGATCGCACTCGCCGGCGCCCTGGGTTTCGCTTTCCGCGGCGATCTCTCAGATCTCATTCGCTTCGATCCACATGTTGCCTTTCTTTTGATGATAGCGTCCAATTCCTTTCGGGGACTTTACTTGGTTCTTTTGAAGAAATGGGAAATACACCCCAAGCCCGAAGAAGGCTTATTCGTCCTATTTGTATTGGGCACTCTCATGTTACTGCCGCCGTTCCTTGTCTACGAAGCCACCACGCCGCAGCTATTCGACTACTCATGGCGGGTTTGGGGTTCGATCCTTTTCATCGGTGTAGGAATGGGTGCGATATATCTTCACCTAATCAATTTCGGTACAGAAAAAGTCGGGGCATCATCGGCATCTTTGTTCTCGTATCTGGTGCCAATTTTTGTGGCCATTGAGTCGATCGTAGTCCTGGGGAGCGATCTGCATCTTTACCAAGGCGTAGGTGCCGTCTTAATCATCGGCGGTGTCTTGCTCGCGACGCGATTGCACCCGCGGCCGGCCCCTGCCGAGCATGCACCCCACTGACTGTCCCAGCCACTCTCTCGCAAGGTCTCAAGAAACTGACATGGGCGAAGTTGGCCCGCCCTAAGTCCGGAGTTGAGCCTCATATCCACTCGCTTGCATTGGCTGCGAGGCCTATCAGAGCCAAGTGATTGTCAAACCCCTGGGACGTTGGAAGGCGCCAAACCGGGGTGGACGAAGGCTTGGTTGCCGAGCATGGCTGACTTTACGCGACCGCAGCATGGAGGTCCGCTCCGTGCGCGGAACGGGCACAACGGATCGGTGGGGCGGAGGCCAGCTATAAGCCCTTTGCCGACATTCATTGTGACCACCCTTTCGGGATGATGATCGCGCTCCGGCCGATGCCGCGAACGCTGCACTTTTTCGACATCCAAGTGCGATATGGCGTAGAGTTGCTGCGGTGAAGCCGAGCGAAAGGCGTGCTACTGCGCTGCGAAAAAGCCCTTCGTTCGCCAAACAACTCGGCGGTCGACAAGCGAGGGATGCATGGAGCTTAGGGGAAAGACGGCCGTCGTGACCGGTGCCGGGACCGGGATCGGACGAGGGCTCGCCATTGCCTTCGCTCGACAGGGAATGAATGTGGCTCTGGTCGGTCGCCGTCAGGAATCGCTCGACGAGACTGCCTCGTTGGTTGCTGACATGGGCGCCCACTCAACGACCGTTGTTGCAGATGTGTCCAAGCTCATCGATGTCCAGCGTATGGCCGAAGAGGCTATCAGCACATTCGGTGCGGTCCATCTCTTGTGCAACAACGCCGGCGTTGGGCCGTTTGCGACAACGGCAGAGACGAGCATTGAAGAATGGAAGTGGGTGCTTGATGTCAATCTTTGGGGCGTGATCCACGGTCTTCATGTGTTCTTGCCGCAGTTTGAGGCACAGGGCGAAGGCCACATTTGTTCCACGGCCTCAGAGTCCGGTCTCTACGGTACGCCATTCCTGTCAGCCTACAACACGTCGAAGTTCGCGATCGTCGGGATGATGCAGTCGCTCGCGCGCGATCTGCGCGCCTCTGGGTCCAAGGTGACCGCTTCGGTCTATTGTCCCGGTGCCGTACACACGAGGATCATCGAAAACTCGCGCAACCGGCCAGCAGCTGCGATGAGGTCGGTCGAGGTGTCGACAGCGACGGCGTCTTTTGGCCGCCTCGTGAACGAGGCGATCAACAACGGCATGGACGCCGAGGCTGCTGCGGCATGCGTTATTGAGGGGATTAGACGCGGTCAGTTCTGGATCTTCTCCCACGAGCACGTCCCCCAGACAGCCTTCCGGCAGGCCGAAGAGATGTTGAGCGCGCGGACTTTGATGGATTTGTAGATTTCGTTGTGGTGGCGCGCAGATCCCGTGCGAGTCACATGCAACTCGGGCAGAGACATGCCAAATGCCCAAGGCCCGCTTTGTCCACCGAGCCATCCCTCACAATTGAAAGGCGGCGTCAGCGGAACGCGTGTAGCGAGCCCAACGCGGGTCTTGTAGCGGCCGATTGTCATCGCGACCTCTACCGATCCGAGGAAGTAGGACATCGAGTAGGGTAAGCACGCGCCGAAGGGAGCACATCTGACGCTTCCGCTTCGCAGCCCACTCGGGCCGCCGGCAGCGCTTTGCAACGGTCGACAAGCTTGCCAGTCTCCTTCCAACGCTCGCAGCACCTCAGGGATCGCGGCCGGGTTTGTGACCTCGCTTCGCAAGTGGCCGACTAAGGCTGACGCCGGTCGGTGCGCCTTACCCGCTCCACCATCATTCCGTTGGCGCAAACCGCGATCCCGCGGCCATACATTCGCCCAAGACACGCCAATTTGCCGAAGTAAGGGCTTGATAACTCACGCAACATTCGCGCAGCCGGCTAAGGAGAATGCCCACGATGTCCACCAGCGCCGCCACACCGGATCGTCACTTCGACTTCGAATGGCGGCGGGATATCATCTCCCCTCAGCTTGCCGACAAAATCCTGCGGTCTCTGCTCGATGGAGCCGATGATGGCGCTTCCACACGTCCCGCACGCCTCGTGACGTGGACCAGGCGGTCGGCGATCTACCGTTGCAGCGTCCAAGGCAAATCGTACGCGGTGAAAATCTTCGGACCGATGTCACCGCGCAATCACACGGCGGAGGCGGCGTTCCGCGCACTGTCAGCGTTGCATCGGGAGGATCCCCAGCAGATGAAGCTGTCGGTACCACGGCCTGTCGCGACTTCGCAGGATTTCAACACACTTGTCATGGACTGGATCGATGCTCCAAACCTCCAAGAGTATGCGGCGTGCGTTCCCTCGCCCGATGCTCTCGATGCCGTCCGCGCCGCTTCCGCCTGGCTTGCCAAACTGCACGACACCTTTCCGAGGCCAGGCGTCGAAACGGATCGGGATCTCTACCTAAATAATCTTACTAGCAGAATTCCAAAGAAGAGCGAGCATCTCGACCGGCGAGATTCTCGGCGACTCAAGAATTATACCGAGCGATTGGCCGGGTTGGTCGACGCCTATCGGGATGGGCCCTTTCCGAAGACCATGCTTCATGGCGATGCGACATGCAGCAATTTCTGCTATGATGGCCAGCGGGCGATTGCGCTTGATTTCTACATGGACCACGCAGGTGATCCGGCGTTGGATTTTGCGATGCTGATCATGCAGTCGGAACTGAGGATGGGCCGCCTCATGTGGGAAAAGACCCCTTGGATGATCAGCCGCCCAGTCCTCCAGGCAGTTGTGGCTCAGACCGACATGGAGAGAAATCAAGGCTTCTTCAGCAGACTGCGGATCAACTTGTTCGCCTATGCTCTGCGGCTGCTGTGTATGAATCCACCCGGTCGAGATTTCGATTGGCAGCGCAGCTGCATTCTGTCTGTTATGGCAGGTACAGCACTGAACGAACTCCATCCTGACGACCTTTGACGTGGAACTGTCTGGTGATGTCAGAGTAAAACTGAGCCAGAGATTGAGAGGGCGAGTTGACACGGCCGTGCCTGACTGCGGACTGAAGAAATAGGGTTGATCCGATACGGGCCTTGCCCAACCAAGGTCCTTATCAAAGCGCATTCCAAGCCAATGTCATCCATGCGTGTGCCTTGAACGTGCGCTGGTATCGTCCAAGCCCATACGCGGCGTATCCTATGGACACAGGCGTGCGCGAAGCCCCAGCTTGCCTCGGGCGACAACCAAAAGGTCAGCGGTATGACAGTTCGAAAATTCTCGTCAGGTGGACGGTTTGAAGAGGTCGGCAGCTATGTCAGGGCAAAGCGGGTCGGGCCGTTTGTTTATGTGGCAGGTACAACGGCCGTCGAACCCACTGGAGAAGTCCACGCGCCCGGAGACGCATACAAGCAGACGCTGTTTGTCCTTGATCGAATCAGCAAGGCGATGGCAGCGGTGGATTCAGAGTTGCGCCATGTGGTGCGAACCCGAGCGTATATCGCGGAGATGTCCGCGGCTGACGAAGTGGTGCGTGCCCATGGCGAAGTCTTCAAAGGCATTGAGCCTGTTATGACGGGGGTCGAGGCTGGCCTTTCGCGGCCGGGAATGATGGTCGAGATTGATGTTGACGCTATCGTCCATGACATAGACGGCAATATCCCAGCCGCATAAGGCAATGCTGAGGTCGACCCGCCGGTATCGGACAACTCGGGCAATTCCAGGATGCCTGAACACAGTCTTCCTGGAGATGATTGCTCGTCGATTATGGATGCGACCCGTTCTCTCCTGTCTGACTATGTACAATCAGATAGGAGCGGCTCTAGCCCCACGCTGGCGTGGCGCTCTCAATGGCATGATGGAGTGCTGCCCGCGCGAGCAGGCGGGTGGAGTCCAGCGTCGGCAGGAGTGCGTTCTCGTCGTCGATCACAAGCGGTATCTCCGTGCAGCCGAGCACAACCGCATCGCAGCCGTTGCCTTTCATCCGCTCAATGACGCGTTGCAGCATGGCGATCGACCGGGGTTCGAACCGTCCGTAAACGAGCTCGTCCATGATGATGCGGTTTACCTCACTCCGCTCCGAATGTTCCGGACGGGTGAGCGCCACGCCTCGGCGGGAGAGCGCATTCGGGTACACGTCACTTTCAACGAGCCACCTCGTTCCCGTGAGGCCGACGCGCCGAAAACGTCTGCGGACGCATTCGTCGGCCACCACCTCGGCGATATGCAGCCAAGGCAAGGGGGAGTGGGGTATTACCAGGGGCATCGCTTGGTGGATGGTGTTGTCGGGACAGATCAAGAAGTCTGCTCCCGCCGCGGCGAGCTTGCGGGCCGATGTCAGCATGAGTTCGGCAACCCCGGCGAGGTTGCCTTTTTCCAGGCACGTTACGTACTCGCTCAGCGACGGGGTATGCATGGAAACTTCGGGATGGGCATGCGGTCCGAGAATACCGGCGCCCTCGGTACAGATGGTCCGGTAGCACAAAGATGCGCCTTCCGCGGAACATCCAACGATGCCGATGTGACGCGTCATTGCTGACTTCCCGGTCGCGTGCTCTTCATTCCACCTTTGCCTACGCCCTCTGCAAAGGGACGCTGGCGTCCACATGATTTGCGAAGACAAGCCCAGCATTTGCATGTCTTGGATCTGTCGCCAATTCGGAACGCTCACTGGACGCTACCATTCGGCATCGGCTACCTACGCAGCGGCCGCGACGTTAGGCAACGCACCTCATCGGCAAGATGATCGGCTGTCACTTCGAAATCGTACTTGTCCGTGCGGACAATCGAGTCGCTAAATGAGCGCTGACCGTAGCCCTGTGCAATCATTTGGGACGCTCGCGTGACCTGGTCCGCCGTCAGGACCCTGTCGCGAGTAGCGATGTGCGAGATTTCCGCAAACAGACTAATACAATGGAATGCAACCCCGCGTCGTTTAAACGTCTCTCTGTAGAACAGCCAATTCGTGCAGCGTAATGGATAGGCCATAATCACCGCCGGATAGTCGTTGAGCTGCTCTTCGCAGGCAATGACGATGCGGCGACTGGTCTGCAGAATTGAGCGGAGCCAAGGGCCAGGGGCGGAATGGTCGTCACCGTCGACGAAACCAATGCCCAAGCGTAACGAGACCGCCCGACCAAGGGTCGTCTTGCCAACACCCACCGGGCCTTCCAATGCTACGACTGACATCGGCACATAAACAGTCCACCGGAGTTTATTTGGCGACCCAATGGCCGGCAAGGTCTACAATGCCCGCGGAGCGGGCAAAACGGATGGGTGGGGCGGGGGCCAGCTATGAGCCCTTTGTGGTCCTTCTGCTCCGCCGTTCGAATGTCCGCTTGTCATAGTGGCCTATAGCCGGTTGGACACTTTAGGCGGAACGCACCTTCGTCCTCAGAAGGCCCATCACGTCGTCGGTCCGATCGAATGTCGGCCAGTGCGATGCACCGGGCAGCTCACACACTTCTAGATTGGACCCATCGAGCCATTCAAGCGAGGGCCTTGCGCAGTTCGCTCGGTTCAGGACGTACGTCACGACGGCGGCACCTTGCAGGCGCTCACCGGGATGGTGCCGATTCGAGTAGGCGCGCGCATCGCAGCCGAGCCGCCACATCGCGTCTGCGTCAGCCGCGGCGGCACGCTCACCATATCCCCGGAGGATCGGATCGTCCGCGCCAAGTTCCGTCAGGCGGGCGAGGAAAGCCGCCCGGAACGCGAGCGGGTCGGCATGATCCGCGGCTGTCCCCGAGAAGTAGGCATCCTCGGCGGTGAGGTTGCCTTCGAGCGAGACGATCCGGTCGATCGTCCCACCAGGCAGATGCGCTGCTTCGGCCGCAATCACTGACGCGACCGAATGCGCTACCAACGTCCGTGCCCCGGCTTCGCCCGCAGCATCCCGAACGAAAATGGCGAGTTCGGCGATCGACGTCGACCCAGCAGGCGGCCTCCCGAACCCAGGCAGGTCCAGTGGCAGGATCAACGGGTCGTCCGGAAGCCGCGCCTCCACCAAGGGGGCGAACATCGCGCCGTTGTCGGCGAAACCGGCAATGCACACGATGGGCGGCACGGTACTCACGTCCGCCGCGCGATACAGCGCAGTTCCACGATTGCGCCCTCTCGTACGAAGCCAGCGACTTCGACCGCGGTCCAGGCGGGATACGGGTCGCGCACATGCCGCGTCCGAATGTTCTTGAATATGTCGAGGTGATCGTGCAGCCCGGCATGGTAGCTCGTCATCTCGACGATATGCTGCCAGTCGAGCCAGGCCACTTCGAGAACGGGGCCGACTTTAGCGAACGCATGTTCGATTTGCTCGCGGGGTTCATTCGAGAGGGCACCGTTCGGCCCCGCCCCCGTGAACCCGGTCATGAACACAAAGCCATCGTGTTCGAGACCCGGCGACATTCGCCAGTCTCTTATGCAGTTGTCGAGGGAGGCAGGAACGATGGACTTGGACATAGATGGCAGCCTCGCGACGGTGGAGCGACACTCGTACTCGCCACTATCACCCTCCGCGAGGCGGTTCGGTGGGGAGGGCTCTACGGGGCCGATCCGACGAAACACCGTAGGTGTTTCGCGCGGCTGGGTACACACCTTGCGAAACGCTCACTTTGGCCGGTCTACGCCCAACCGGAACATAGAACGCGAGTCAGAGCGGACGTTCAATCAGCAACATCCGAGGTCCGCTATGTCCGCAACCTAAACGTTTGTGCGGGTGGGCGACGATAGCCTCCGCCGGCAGAGGCGGGCCCCCCGCCGATGGCGACTACTCACATCGCGTTTTCTGACCGAACGCCCGCAACGTTATTCGGCCTTCGCCTCGGACCGACCCCTCCATTTCGTTGCAGTCGATGATGGTAAGCCGTCCCACGGGCTCGCCCTTGGCGCTTTGATTGTCGAACAATCTGATCCGATCGCCGTTGCGCCGCCACTGCACCGCGAGCGGGAGGCCCTCACAGCGGGTCGTCGTCATGCGGCCGATCCCGGAGGGATTGCGGTTGCTGATTTGCACATCACACTTAGACCCGTTCTTGTAGGTCATCTTCCACGTTCCAAGAAGCAACCGGTCGGGGATGTCGCCATCGTTGGTTTGCGCGACAGTCTCAGCAGCCGTCGAGGTGCCAGGGGCTCCACTCTGCACACAGGCCGCAAGGACGAACGCTGCAGAAAAAGCAACCCATGTGGACGCACGCCTTGTGGTGCCCCGGGTCTTGGCTGCACCTCTGGCCTCTGCCGAGTCATATGCGTTCGCCTTCATCATCCCACATCCTTTTGTTCTGCCGCAGCAGTCTCTGCCCAGACCGCATCGTCTGAACCGAATAGAGCCGCGCTAGATGAGATAACCCGCGCATCGTTGGTCTGAGAAGACCCAGGGTGCGCTGGCTCAACGGCTCTGCGATCCGGCGCCGACACATTCCGAGCGGGTGGTTTGCACCGCAATTTCAGGCAAGCGGGGAGGCTTATTGGTGACCCGAGACGTCATCCCGCACCGCCTTCAGCACGGCATCGCAGGCCTTGGATCTTTGTGATGATTGGTCGGAGTGGCAGGATTCGAACCTACGACCCCTTGACCCCCAGTCAAGTGCGCTACCAGGCTGCGCTACACTCCGATCCGCTGCTCACTACCCACTTTGGACAAAGGACGCAAGCGCTCTGGAGGTAAGCTCCAGTTAACCATGCGCGCTCACCATCACATGTGAGAAGACAGCTTTTTCCAAGGTGGCCGTCATGACCCGTCGGATTGCACCGGCCGTTGCCGTCCTTGCCTATATCACCGCAGGCCTTGCGCTGCTCCATCCCGGCGCGCGCCCTCTCGCCCAACTGGACCTTTTCGTCCAAACACCCTTCACGCCTGACCTCGACACTCCGGCCGTCGCCAACGCCGTTGCAAAAACGGTGGATGAGCTGGGCGCCGACCGGGCCAACGCCATGGTACCACGCCTGTTCGGCTTTGAGGCCCATGCAGGCCACGCGGAAGGCGCTGTCCTGAGAGCGGTGTCGGTGGAGACCATCGGCGCCAACAGGGTGCGCATCACGGTCGCCGCCCATGACGTGCCCGCAGCGCACCGTGTTGCCGATAGCGTGCGCCAAGGGTTCGCTGGTGATGGCATGCGCGAGCGTCTGCGCATCATGAGCGAAGCATCAGGCGGGCTCGCCCTGTTGTTCGCCCGGCTGATGGCAGCCTTCGGCACCCTCGCGCTCCTGTGCCATTTCATGGTGTGGGCAGTGATGCGCACCCAGGGCACTGGAAAGGGGAGCGCGAAGCGCCTTGCCGGTCCCTCCGTCCCAGCCTAGCCCATTCTAAGTCTCACGCTTGGCACGCCTGGCCCGGTCAAGCCCAAGCATCCTGCGTCCAAACGGACGCACATCAGTTGCTCTTCTCCTTTGAAATAGGGCGTTTTTTTGCGATCTGACGGTTCGGTCTGACCGCGACCGCCTTAGGGGCGCTGCATCCATGAGATCAGCGCGCCCACGGGAACGACCCAAATGAGGCCGGCCACGGAATAGTAGGCCAGCTGAACCAACCCGCTCGTCCCAGGCAGAAGGCGCACGGCCAGAAGCATTGCCATGAACGCGTAGATCACCAAAAACACCACGGTGACGACCGTGCCGATGAGCTTGCGCAAGCGCATGTTCATGTCACTCTCCCGGCAGGTCCTTGCCCGCCCATACTGCATCTTGGCAGTCCATAGCGGCCAAGGCCTGCGCCGAAAAGGCTTTGGAGGCGGATCATGGGGTCGCATGAGCGGCCGGGGTGTCCATATCGCGCGCGGCGCTGGACTGCCGTTCCCAGCGAAGATGCGTCAGGCGTCACCTGCGGACACCACAACGCAGGGGTCTGCCATGCCCAACACAGTGTATACACCAACCCACACCTTGCCGTAGAAACGGGGGCATTCCCAAACGCCGACGGAGCCCGCCATGGATGCGCCGCTGAACCGCCCGAACGATCTTTCAAGCTTCTGGTTGCCGTTCACGCCGAACAGAACCTTCAAGTCGGCGCCGCGCATGCTCGTCTCGGCCAAGGACATGCACTATACGACCGACGACGGCCGCAAGATTTTGGACGGCACGTCTGCCCTGTGGTGCGTCAACGCAGGCCACGCCCGCCCCCGCATTGTCGATGCCATCCAGCGCCAGGTGGCCGAGCTCGATTTTGCACCCACCTTCCACTATGCGCACCCCAAGGCGTTCGCCCTTGCAAGCCGCCTGACGCAGCTATTTCCCGCCGGGCTCGACCACGTCTTTTATAGCAACTCCGGCTCTGAGGCTGTGGACAGTGCGCTGAAGATCGCGCTCGCCTACCAGCGCGCCCGCGGGCACGGCCACCGCAACCGCCTGGTGGGGCGCGAGCGTGGCTACCACGGCTGCGGTTTTGGCGGCACGGCCGTTGGCGGCATCATGAAAAACAAGGCAAGCTTTGGGGCGGCCCTTTCGCCTGTGGACCACATTCGCCACACCCACCTTCCCGAAAACGCCTTCAGCCGCGGCTGTCCCCCCAACGGCGGTGAACTTGCCGATGACCTTGAGCGCCTCGTTCAACTCCATGGCGACACCATCGCAGCGGTGATTGTGGAGCCCATGGCAGGCTCCACAGGTGTCCTCCTGCCGCCAAGCGGCTATCTGGATCGCCTGCGCGCCATCTGCGATCGCCATGGCATTCTCCTCATTTTCGATGAGGTGATCACCGCCTTCGGACGCCTCGGGACCACCTGCGCGGCGGATTATTTCGGTGTGGTTCCCGACATCATGACCGTGGCCAAAGGGCTCACCAACGCCACCGTTCCCATGGGGGCCACCATCGTCTCGGAGGCCATTTACCAGACCGTGCTCGACAATGCCGAACAGCCCATCGAGCTCTTCCATGGCTACACCTATTCAGGCCACCCTCTGGCGTGCGCGGCTGCCCTTGCGACCCTCGACACCTACGAGGAAGAGCAGCTGTTCGTACGTGCCGCGGCCCTTGCACCTTTGTGGGAGGAACGCATCCACGCCCTTCGCGATTGCAAGAACGTCATCGACATTCGCAACCTCGGGCTCGTGGGCGCCGTCGAGCTGGCACCGCGGCTTGGCGAACCCGGCGCTCGGGGGCTTGAGGTGATCTCCCACGCCTTCGACGCCGGCCTGATGGTGCGTGTCACGGGCGACATCATCGCCTTTGCTCCGCCTCTCATCGTCAGCGAAGCGCAGATCGAGGAGATCTTTACGATCATGGAGCCGATCCTCAACAACCTCGATTAATCAAACGGTCTTGGGGCGGCTGTCGGGCAGCCGCTCATTTGTCCCGCTTCACCGAAGCTGACTTCGGTGTTTTTGCGCGAAGAGAAGCAAGAGCGGTTTGCCGTCATATGGAGACATCAGATCGCAAGAGAACCGCTCGATCTCAGAGGAGTAGAGGATCTTATCCTGCGTCCGTAGGGACGCAGGATGCCCTAGGTCTCACCAGCTGAAGTGTCGTGGGAAGCCTCCGGCTGAGCGGTCCGGGTGCCTGCGGTCTCAGCCGTGGCAGCCGTATCGCCCGCCTCTGGCGTCCCGTTACGGGATTTGCGGCGGCGGCGACGCGGGCGCGACGGGGCGGGCTGCGGGTTCACGGGACGCTCGCAGTCGATGGTGCGAAGGCCGCGGCCGTCGAAGCAGATGGCAACGTCGCCCTCGCGCAGCTTCAAGGCCGTGTCGCCGAAAACGGTGCGCCGCCAACCTGTGAGCGCCGCGGTCTCCTGGCCCGAGACGATGGCTTCAAGGTCATCGACGGTGGCAATGACCTTAGGGGCGACGCCGTGGGCCTCTGCGGTAAGCTTCAACAACACCTTCATAAGGTCCACCGCAGCGCTCGCCCCTTCAATGGACGGCTTCTTGCGGTCGATGGACGGCCACTGATCGGGCGAGCGCGCCAACACGTCGTTGACAATGCCAATGGCCGCCTGGCCAAGACGGGAGCGCTCAAAACCTTTGCCCACGGCGCGCAGCCGGGCGAGAGCCTCGGGGGTCTTGGGCCGCTGAAGGGCGATCTCGTAGATGGCATCGTCCTTGAGAACGCGGTTGCGCGGCACGTCCCTTTCCCGCGCCTCACGCTCACGCAAGGCGGCAAGCTCCTGAAGGACGGCAAGTTCGGACGGGTGCCGTGCGCGCGCCTTCAAGCGCTTCCACGCATCCTCCGGGCGCAGATCGTAGGTGGCGGGGGAGGCGAGAAGGGCCATCTCCTCGGCCACCCACTCTGTGCGACCCTTGTTTTCGAGCTGTTCGCGAAGGTGGGCGTAGACATCGCGAAGATGGGTTACGTCGGCCAGCGCATAGTCCAGCTGCGCCGCGGACAAGGGGCGCTCGGCCCAGTTGGTGAAGCGAGAGGACTTGTCGACCGTGTGTCCTGTCACCTTGCGCACGATCTGGTCGTAGGCAACGCTGTCGCCGAACCCGCACACCATCGCCGCCACCTGGGTGTCGAAGATGGGGCTCGGCACACGGCCTGACAGATGGTGCACGATTTCAATGTCTTGCCGCGCCGCGTGAAACACCTTGAGGCACGGCGCATCGTTCATCAGCGCCCACAAAGGGTCCAGCGACAGGCCCTTGGCGAGAGGGTCGATGATGGCCGCCTCGTCCGCGCTTGCGATCTGGACAAGGCACAGTTTCGGCCAGAACGTCGTCTCGCGCATGAACTCTGTGTCGACGGTGATGAACTCTTCCGTCTCCAGGCGCTTGCAAAGGGCGGTGAGGGCCTCGTCGGTGTCGATCATCTGCATCAGCGCGGGTGCCTCGGGTTGGCCACCATCAATTCCAAACGTGTCAAATGCCGCAGCCTCCTGGCCGTAAGAGGTAGCACGAGGCCCTCAAAGGGTGGGCTTGTCAGTGCCGGGGAAGACGTCGGCATCTTCCATCGGCTGTGAGGGGAAGCCTGCGATGGAGCCCATCATTTCCCTGTCGCGGGCAATCTCAACGGGGCTGACGGCGTAGGCGGTCAACAATTCGGCGATAGAGCGCAGGGCGTGAAGGTGGATGCGCTCATACCCATGGGAGGAATCGACGCCAAACGCCACGAGGGCGGTGCGCACATCATAGCCCGCCTGAAGGGCCGCAGCGCTGTCGGAGCGGTAGTAGCGAAAAATGTCCTTCTGGAAGCGAATGTCGTTCTCATCACACAGACGGATGAGCTTTTGCGTCAAGTGCCAGTCGAACGGTCCTGCCTGATCGGCCATGGCGATGGTGACGCCGAACTCCGAGGAGGCCTGGCCGGGCGCGGTGGTCCCGTTGTCGACGGTGATGAGGGAGGCAATGTCGTCCGTCAGCACCGACGCGCCGCCGATTCCAACCTCTTCGGCGACCGAAAATATGAAAAAGATGTCGACAGGAAGCTCCGCCTCCTCCCGCTTCAACGCTTCCATGGTGGCAAACAGAATGGCAACGCCCGCCTTGTCGTCCAGGTGGCGCGAGACGATGAAGTCGTTGTCCATGAATTCGGGCTGAGGGTCGATGGCGACGAGGTCGCCCACATCAAAGCCGAGCCGCTCAAGCCCGTTGGCGCTGGTCACCAACGCGTCGATCCGCAGTTCAACGTTGTTCCAGGCGACGGGCTGTGTATCCACCTCCTCGTTGAAGGTGTGGCCCGAGGCTTTCAGCGGCAAAATGGTGCCGCGATAGGCGCCCTTGGCACTAAAAACGGTGGCGCGTGCGCCTTCGGCAAAGCGGGAAGACCAGGTGCCGACGGGCACAAGCTCCAGCCGGCCGTTGGGCTTCAGCCCCTTCACCTGTGCACCGATGGTGTCGAGGTGGGCAATCATCGCGCGGGCGCCATGGGGGCTCTTGCCGGGAAGGCGCGCGCGAATGGCGCCGCGCCGGGTGATTTCCATAGAAATGCCAAGCCTGCGCAACTCTGCAACGGCGGCGCGCACGATGGTGTCGGTGTAGCCCGTCGGCGAGGCGATCGACAAAAGCTCGGCCAGAATGTCCTTCAAGTAGACGGTGTCGATCGTCAGGCGGGACACGGCGCCTCCTGCATCTGCGCCGCCCGGCGTGCCGCATGGGGCACGGACAAGGGAAACAGAAGGTCCATGAAGCGTTCGGCCGTCGGCTGCGGCTCGTGGTTGGCAAGGCCGGGGCGCTCGTTCGCCTCGATGAACCGGTAGGTGGGCGAGCGGTGAGAGGGCACCATCAGGTCAACGCCCACCACGGGAATATCGATGGCCCGCGACACCCTGACGGCGGCATCCACCAGGGCAGGGTGCACATGGTCGGTCACATCGTGAATGGTGCCGCCGGTGTGAAGGTTCGCTGTCCGTCGCACCTGCACTTCCTGACCGTCCTCCACCACACTTTCAAGGGTGTATCCTTGTGCCTTCAAGCAGCGCAGCGTCTCGCTGTCCACAGGGATCGTCGCCTCTCCACCGGTGGCTGCGGCTCTGCGCCGGCTTTGCTTGTCGATCAGGGCGCCGAGGGTGGACTGGCCGTCGCCGAAAACCCGTGCCGCTTTGCGCACCGCCGCTGCCACCAGGCGATGGTCGATGACGACGAGGCGCAGGTCGTCCCCTTCCACGAACTCTTCCACCAGAACCCGGTCGCACTCCCGCCGCGCCATGTCGAAGGCCGTCGCAACGTCGTCATCAGGCCCGAGACCGACGGAAATGCCGCGCCCCTGTTCGCCACGCGCGGGCTTGATGACGATCCGCTCGTGCCTGTCCAGCATGGCGCGGGCGGCGTCCTCATCGGTTGCCTCCACCTCGTCGGGAACGGCAATGCCTGCGCGCTCCACAATGCCGCGGGTGACGGCCTTGTCGTCGCAGATGGACATGGCAACGGCGCTGGTGAGCTCGGTCAAAGACTCGCGGCAGCGAATGGAACGGCCCCCATAGGTCAGGCGGAAGAAGCCGTTGGGCCCGTCAATCAGGTCCACATCGATGCCGCGGCGGCGCGCCTCGTCCACAATGATGCGCGCGTAAGGGTTCATCCCCTCGTCCAGCTCGGGCCCTGCGAAGAGGCGCTCGTTGATGGGATTTTTGCGCTTCAGCGTAAAGACGGGGAGGCGGCGGAAGCCAAGCTTTTCATAAAGCTGGATGGCAAGGTCGTTGTCGTGCAGCACCGACAAGTCGAGAACACTGCACCCGCGTGCCTGAAAAACCTCCGCCAAGCGGCGCACCAGCGCCTCGCCAATGCCTGAGTGGCGGGTTTGCGGGTCCACCGCAAGGCACCAAAGGGACGTGCCGTGCTGGCGGTCGCCGAAGGCGCGCTTGTGGTCGATCCCCGTCACTGTGCCGATGATGGCGCCGGTGGCATCGTCCTCGACGACAAGATACGTGAAGGCGCGGCTGTCGCGCCGGCGCCAGAAAAAGTCAGGCCGCACAGGCACCATGCCCCGCGCGGCGTAGATCCTGTTGACGGCCTCGGCGTCTTCCTCGTTGGTCATCCGCCGCACGGTGTAACCGGTCTGCTTGCGGCGTGTGGCGGGGCGGAAGGTGTTGAGGTCCAGCCGGTAGGCGTGTGAGGGGTCCAGGAACAGCTCCAGCGGCGCGGCCGACAGCATCACGTGGGGCTCTGCCACATAAAACGCGATGTCGCGCCGGCCGGGGCCTTCCTTGCGCATGGCGTCTGCCAAGGCCTCGGGCGAGGTGTAGGTCTGACCGAAGTGCAGCGTTCCCCAACCGCAATCCAAGGCAACGTTCTGTGCCGTCGGCTCGTCGCGCTCAAGGTAGTCCGGCGGATCGGATCGCTCCCGCTTGCGCCGAAGACGGTCGGCAAGCGCTTGGGGCGTCTTACTCATGTCGGTCCCTCAGATTCGATGCGACTGCAACCACATCTCTAGCAACGCCACCTGCCACAGTTCCGATCCACGCAGCGGCGTGATGTGCGCCGGCGGGTCGTCAAACAGCTTATCCAGGTAGCCTTGTTGAAACAGACCCCGGTCGCGGGCAGGGGCGGCGGTCAGAACGTCGTGCACCATGTCGAACACGGGCCCTGATATGTATTTGAGGGCCGGCACCGGGAAGTACCCTTTTTTGCGATCGATCACCTCATGGGGCACAAGAAGGCGCGCAACGTCCTTCAGAACCCCTTTGCCCCCTTGGGCAAGCTTGTGCTCGGGCGGGATGGTGGCGGCCAATTCGCACAGCTCATGGTCCAGGAACGGCACGCGCGCCTCAAGGCCCCAGGCCATGGTCATGGCGTCCACCCGTTTCACTGGGTCGTCCACCAGCATCACCGTGGAATCGATGCGCAGGGCCTTGTCCACGGGGTCATCGGCGCCGGCCATCTCGAAGTGATCGCGCACGAATGCGCCCGCCGCATCATGGTCGGCGTGGTAGGCGGGCGAGACCTCTGAAAGCATCCTGTCGTGGGGCCTGTCGAAGAAGGCGCTGGAATAGGACGCGAGGGGATCGTTGGCCGAGGCCATGGGCGGATACCAGTGATAGCCGCCGAAAATCTCGTCCGCCCCTTGGCCTGACTGCACCACCTTGATGTGCTTGGCCACCTCCCGCGACAACAGGAAGAAGCCCACATTGTCGTAGGAGACCATGGGCTCGGGCATGGCCGCGACGGTGGCGGGCATCGCCTCGATCATCTCAGAGGAGGGGATGAAGATCTTGTGGTGGTCGGTGGCAAAGCGCTCAGCGATCAGGTCGGAATACTGGTACTCGTTCCCCACCTCGCCGTGCGCGTCCTCAAAGCCGATGGAAAAGGTCTTGAGGTCCTTCTGGCCCGCCTCTGCCAGGAGCGCCACGATGACGGAGGAATCAACGCCCCCCGACAAAAGAACGCCCACGGGAACGTCCGCCACCATGCGCCTGTCCACGGCCGTGCGCAGGGCAGCAAGCACCTTGTCGCGCCACTCTTCGGCAGAGCGCGCCACGTCATCAGCGGTGCGGGTGAAGTCGAGCCGCCAGTAGACGGTGTCCTTGAAGGTGCCGTCGGTCTCGATGACGCGCACGGTGGCGGGGGGAAGCTTGCGGACGCCGTTGACCATGGTGCGGGGCGGCGGCACCACCGCGTGGAAGGACATATAGTGGTGAAGGGCGACGGGATCGATGCTGGTGTCCACATCGCCGGCGGCAAGAAGCGCCTGGAGTGAGGAGGCAAAACGCAGGCGTTTGGGCCCTTCGGCAAGGTAGAGTGGTTTGATGCCGAAACGGTCCCTTGCCAGCACAACGCGGCCAGAATCGCGCTCGTGGATGGCAAAGGCGAACATGCCGTGGAAGCGCTCAACGCACCCCGGTCCCCAGGCGTGGTAGGCCTTGAGGATCACCTCCGTGTCGCCTGAGGAGAAGAAGGTGTAGCCCTTGCCCTCAAGCTCCTCACGCAGTTGCGGATAGTTGTAGATGCAGCCGTTGAAGGCGATGGACAGACCCAGATGAGGGTCCGTCATGGGCTGAGCGGAGCGGGTGGAAAGATCGATGATGGTCAGCCTGCGGTGGCCGAGGGCGACCCTGTCGCGTGCCAGTAGTCCTGCGCCGTCAGGTCCCCTCGGGGCCATCGCCTCGGCCATCTTGGACACAGCGTCCACCGAGGCAAAAGACCCGTCGAACCGAATTTCGCCGCACAACCCGCACATACATCCTCTCTGACTGTCAGGCGCGTCCGTGCGGGCCCTTGCAAGGGCCGCGCCGAACGCAACCCTTGCAACTGAGGCATAGACCGATGAGGACAACCCCCTACTGCGGCAGGAGGGGAATTGGACGGTTCGTCGTCAGCCTTTGGGCTTTGAGGGGATCGTGGTGGTCAGGCCGTAAATCTCCCGTGCGGCCTCTTCGCTGACAAAGCCAGCCTCGACGTCGGCGATAATGGCGCTCTCATCGCGCTCGCGCGGGTTGCCAACGCCGCCGCCGCCGGGAAGCTCTAGGATCAGCGTTTCGCCTGTGGGCACGGTTTGTGCACCTTTCGCACGTCCCTTGCCGCCGCCTGAAAAGCGCACCACACCTGCAGCACCAGGCAAGGCCCCGCCACGGCCTGAGGCAGGGTTGTCCACCCTGTCGAACATGGCCGATACGGCAATGGTATCGCCCTCGCGCACAGGGCCCACCTCGATGATCTGGCCCAGCCCACCGCGGTAGCGGCCCGGTCCGCCTGAATCGGGCCGCAGCTCCTTGCGGCGAAACAGGATCGGGGCAACGCCCTCCGCCGCCTCCACGGGAATGCTGCTGATGCCGCTTGGAAAACCTGTGGCCGACAGCCCGTCCTGGCGGGGGCGTGCGCCCATGCCGCCCGCGTTGAACAGGAACATTTCCCAGGGCCTTGCATTGCCGTCCCTGTCGCGTCGGCCGCGCACGTAAGGGTTCCACATCATCCCGCTTTCGGCCGACACGCCGCCTTCCACCGCCTGGTCAAGGCAGCCGAACACCACATCGGGCAGCGCATGGCCGATGATGTGGCGCGCCGACACGGGCGCAGGCCGCAGCGCGTTGAGGATGGACCCCTCAGGCGCCTTGATCTCAAAGCAGCCCATGGAGCCGAAATTGTTGGGAATGCGGGGCGCTGCACCGCACATCAGCCCATAGGTGGCGTAGGCCTTCGTGTAGGCGAGCACCACGTTGATGCCGAAGCTGCTCTCAGGCGAGGAGCCGTCGAAATCCACCGTCAGCCCATCATCCGTCACGTCGAGGGCGGCGTGAAGGTGGACGGGCTCGTCATAGCCATCGACGGTCATTGTGGAGGTGAAGCGGCCGCGGCGCAGCTTGCCGAGCGCCTCAAGGGTTGCCGCACGGGATCGGTCCACGATGAAGTCCGACAGGTCCGTGAGATCGTCGGCGCCAAACTCCTCCAGCATGGTCCCGAGGCGCCGCGCGCCATCATTGCCCGCCGCCATGATGGCGAGGAGGTCCCCTTGCACCTGAAAGGGCTCGCGGGAGTTGGCGTAAAGGATTGTGGTGAGATCCTCATTCAGTTCGCCCGCCCTTGCGAGCGGCATGATGGGGATCAAGACCCCTTCTTCGAACAGCGAACGTCCGTCAGGGCCCATGCCACGGCCGCCCACATCCACAATGTGGACTGTGGCCGCAAAAAGCCCCACCACGCGCCCGTCATGGAAGGCGGGGGAGACGATGGTCACGTCGTGCAAGTGGCCTGAGGCGAGCCACGGGTCGTTGGTGATGAACACATCGCCAGGCGACATGGTTTGGGTGGGGAACCGATCCAGGAAATGGACGACGGCCGTTGCCATGGTGTTCACGTGGCCTGGCGTGCCGGTGATCGCCTGGGCGAGCATGCGCCCTTTGGTGTCGAAAACCCCTGCAGAAAGGTCGCCCCCTTCGCGCACGGCAGGGCTGAAGGCGGCGCGCACCAACGTGCGGGCCTGCTCTTCCACAATGGCGATGAGGCGGTTCCACATCACCTGAAGGCGGATCTGTCCGATGGCGCTCATCTCAGTTCTCCTTGCGCCGGCAGTCGATGGTGCCGTCCGCGCACACCGTCGCTCTAAAGGCGGCGGGAAGGACGATGGTGGTCTCGTCCTCAACGATCACCGCAGGGCCATTGATGTGCGCGCCCGTCTGAAGGCGTGTGCGGTCGAACACGGGAACGCTCATGGCTTCGCCCGTGGCAGGGTCGACGATGGCGCGCTCGCCGACGGGCGCTGCCTCTGCGGCTGTCTCAGTTGCACCCAGCATCGTGTCCTCGCGGTCGGCAGCGGTCGCGACGTTGACGGAGAAGGTCAGGCATTCGGGCACACCGTCCGGCACAAGGCGCTCGTAGACGCCGCGATAGGCGGTCTCGAAGGCGTTTTGCAAGCGCTCGCGAAAACCCTCGTCCTGTGCGCTCCCGTCGGGCAGCATCACCTCGATTTCGTGGCCCTGGCCTTGGTAGCGCATGGAGGCTTTGCGGCTGACGGTGAGGGGCGCATCGGGCGCAGCGCCTTCAACGATGGCCCGCGCCTCAGCCTCACCGCGCGACAAGATCGCCTCCACATGGGCGCCGTCGAACTCGGCCAGCGAGGCCCGCCCGCCGCGCACCACCTCGTAGGCGACCGGCGCGCGCAAAAAGCCGATGGCAGAGCCGACGCCGGCCCCTTCGGGCACAAGCACGCGGTCAATCCCCAACTTGTCGGCCATGGCAAGGGCGTGAAGCGGGGCAGCGCCGCCGAACGCGATCATGGCGCGGCCCTCCACCTCGGTGCCTTCCTCCACCGCGTGGGCGCGGGCGGCGGAGGCCATGGTCTCCTCCACCATCTCGCTCACACCAAGGGCGGCGTGGATGGTGCCAAGGCCGAGAGGGGTGCCGACGGCGGTATCGAGCGCGGTCCCTGCGGCGGCGTCATCAAGGGGCATGGTGCCGCCGGCGAAGGTGGCGGGGTCGATGCGGCCCACCACAACGTCAGCGTCGGTCACCGTCGCCCCTGTTCCACCACGGCCATAGGCGGCAGGCCCTGGCTCGGACCCTGCGCTCTGCGGGCCGACGGTGATGCGTCCCAACTCATCCACCCCCGCAAGGCTGCCACCGCCAGCGCCGATCTCCACCATCTCGATGACGGGGATGCGAAGGGGTAGGCCCGACCCTTTGCGGAATCGCCAGACCCGCGCCACCTCGAACGCACGGCTCGTGCGCGGCGTGGCGCGGTCCACAAGGCACAGCTTCGCTGTGGTGCCGCCCATGTCGAAGGAGAGCACGGTGTCGAGCCCATGCCTGCGGGCAATGTCGGCGGCAAAAGCGGCACCCCCGGCAGGGCCTGATTCCACAAGGCGCACGGGGAAGCGCTTGGCCGTCTCCACCGTCGTGAGGCCCCCGCTCGACAGCATCAACAAAAGGGGAGCAGCGACGCCGGCCTCGGCAAGCCGCCTCTCCAGACGGTCCAGATAGCCCGCCATTAAGGGCTGCACGTAGGCGTTGGCAACGGCGGTGGAAAAGCGTTCGTACTCGCGCATTTCAGGCGCCACTTCGCCCGAAAGCGTGATCGACACGCCTGGCAAGTGCTTTTGAAGAATTTCGCGCGCGCGCTCCTCATGGGCGGGCGCCGCGTAGGAGTGCAGGAACCCCACCGCGACGGCCTCAACGCCCGCTTCGGCAATGTGTTCGGCGGCACGGGCAACGGCGGCTTCGTCCAAAGGGCGGCGGATGGTGCCGTTCACATCCACCCGTTCGGGCACAGGAATTCTGAGTGCGCGCGTGACGAGGGGTTCGGGCGGCTCGATGGTCAGATCATACTGCTCGAACCGATCTTCTGCGCGGATCTGCAGGACGTCGCGAAACCCCTCTGTGGTCAACAGCGCCGTCTTTGCCCCTTTGCGCTCAATCAACGCGTTGGTGGCAAGGGTGGTCCCATGGATGACGAGGGCCACCTCGGACGGGGCAACATCGGCCTCCTCAATGACCGTCTTCAGTCCCGTCAGCACACCGTCTTCGGGCGCGGCGTGGGTGGTCAGCGTCTTGGTGGTGAAGCGCGCGGACCCTTTCTCCAAGGCGACGTCGGTAAAAGTGCCGCCAATATCGATGCCGATGCGCACGGGTTCGCTCATGGGTCCTCTTTCGCCAGTCAGCGGAAGGAAATCTGGTCGGGTAGCCAAAGGGCCAGTTGCGGGAAGACCGCAAGTAGGAACGCAACGGCAATCATCACCGCAAGGAAGGGCAATGCGTTTTTGGCGATTTTGCCGATCCCATCCCCTGTGAGCGATTGTATCACGAACAGGTTGAAGCCCACCGGTGGTGTGATCTGCGCCGTCTCGATGGTCACCACCACGAAGACGCCGAACCAGATGGGGTCGAACCCTGCCGCCGTCACAAGGGGGAGCGTGATGGGAAGGGTCAGTACCAGCGCTGCCAGCCCCTCAAGCACAAAGCCGAGGAGCACGTAAAACGCCACCAGAAGCACGATCAGCATGAACGGCGACAACTCCAGCGCTGCAATGGCGCCAGCGATGGCCCGGGGAATGCCAAGGTAACCCATGCCCAGCGCCAGGAAGCTCGCACCGGCAACGATGAGGCCGATCATGCTTGAGGTGCGCGCCGCCTTCAAAAACGCGGCCGAAAGGGTTTTGACCGTCAGCATCCCCGACAAGAGGCTGACGAGGAGGGCGCCGAAGACCCCCATGGCCGCGGCCTCGGTGGGGCTTGCAATGCCTCCGTACATGGAGCCGAGCACAAGGGACATCAGCCCCACGACAGGCGCAAGGTGCCGCAGCGCCACAATGCGCTCCCGCCAGGAATACTGCGTGCGCTCCTCAGGCATCAGCTCGGGGTTGAGGGCCGCGCGCACGGCAATATAGGCCATGAAACCGCCGGCCATGATGAGGCCGGGGATGATCCCCGCCAGGAAGAGGCGCAGGAGCGACACGTCCGCCAGCACCGCATAGATGATCATCACGATGGAAGGCGGGATCAAAAAGCCCAGCGTGCCAGCCCCTGCCAGCGAGCCGATGACGAGGGAGCGATTGTACCCCCTTGCCAGAAGCTCGCTCATGGTAATGCGGCCCACCGTTGCCGTGGTGGCCGCAGAGGAGCCCGACACGGTGGCAAACAGCGTACAGGCCAAGACGTTGATGTGGGTGAGACGGCCCGGAAGCATCGTCGCCCAAGGGGTGAGACCGCGTAGGAGCTGGTCCGACAGGCGGGTGCGAAACAAGATCTCCGCCATCAGGATGAACAGCGGTAGGGATAGCAGTTCAGGACTCGTGACCGTGTTCCACACGTTCTGCGCCATCACCTTGTCGATGGGCAGCGTGCGGAAAATACTGAGGCCCGCGATGGAGACACCGAAGAGCCCCACCGACACCCAAAGGCTGGAGGCAAGCACCACGAAGACGAGGCCGATGACGGTGAGGGCAGGGATGCTCATGGTGTGATGGTGCCCAAGGGCCTGCGGTCGGCGGGAAAGCCGCCCAGAAGGCGCAACACCCGCGCCAGGAGCTGAAGTGCAAGCACCACCGCCCCCAAAACCAGCACCGATTGAGGAATGGCGAGCGGAATGCGATAGCCGCTCCAGGAGCGCACGTCCCCTGCAAGGGACCGTGCCGTCAGCCCGCCGACGGCGTAGGCGATATAGCCAACAATGACCATCGCCGAGATGGTGACGATGAGGTCCAGACCACGCGCGGCCTTACCCGGCAACAACTCCAGAAGGATGCCGACGCGCACATGCTCCCCCTCGCGCATGGTGGCGGCGGCGGCGAGGAAGAAGGTGCCGGCCATCGCATAGGCGCTAAGCTCCCACGTCACGTGAAGGGACTGACCGAAGAGGTTGCGCGCGGCCACCTCTGCCAGCATCAGCGAGAACAGGCAGGCCAGCAGGATCGCCCCTGCACCACCGGCAAATCCGCTCACACCCTCAATGGCGCGCACCAGGGGGGGAAGCGGGCGGTCGTCTGGCGGGCGGGGATCGGTCAAAGGGCGCGCTTTCGATGAGCCGGGCCGGGCGCGTTGGTGCGTCCGGCCCGGCCTGCCTGCCGCGCGTGGGGGCACGGCAGGCCATGGGGCGACTTATTTGCCTGTCTTCTCGCGGAAAGTCGACACAACGGTGCCCGCTTCGGGTCCGGCCGTCTCCAAGAACTCGTTCCAGATCTTCTCCGATGCCGCGGCGATCTCGGCCCGCATCTCAGGGCTCGGCACAGTGACGGTCATCCCGTTTTCTTGCAGGGTGGCAAGGTTTTTCTCGTCCTCGGATTTGGAGACATCCCAGAACTGGGGCTCCATTTCTGCCGCAAGGGCTTCGATAGCCGCTTGATCTTCCGCCGACAGGGCGTTCCACGCATCAAGGTTCACCGTCACCACCGAGAGGGGATTGGCCCAGTCGAACCGGCTCATGTGGCCCATGAACTCCCAGAACTTGCCGTCAACGCCTGAGGAGGAGGATGTGGAGACCCCGTCGATCACACCCGAGGCCAGCGACGGCACGACCTCCGCCCACGGCAGAAGAACCGGGGCAGCATCCAGCGCCTCGAAGAATTCCACGGCACGGGCATTGGCGCCGCGCAGCTTATAGCCTTCAAGATCGGCCAGCGACTCGATGGGCTTCTTGGCGTAGACCGCCTGGCCGGGCCAGGGGACCATATAAAGAAGCTTCTGATTGTAGTTGGCGAAGATCTCGTCCATGTGCGGACGCATGATGTCGGACAGGACCTTGGTCTCGTCGTAGCCCATGGCAAGACCCGGCATGGCGCCGAGGCTGGCGAAAGGCACCTCGCCGTTCTGCTGTTCGAAGGAGTATTCGGCAATGGGCACAATCCCGTCGCGCACCGCCGCCATCGCTTCAGGACCTTTCAGGCCGAGCGCACCGCCAGGATGGATGATGATCTCAACGCGGCCGTCGGTGGCCTCTTTCACCGCGTCGGCGAACTTCATGCCATTCTGGACATGGAAGTTGCCCTCAGGCCAGGCGTAGGACATGTCCCATTGGGCAGCATTGGCAGCGCCCACCAGGAGTGTGGCTGCACCGGCTGCGGCGATCAGTGATTTTAGCATTGTGTCGTCCTCCTTGCGTTTTTGTTCGACCGTCGGCGCGTGCCGCCAGCGGTCTTGAGGGCTTGTGGCAGGGTGGCCATCACGACGACGTCCCGCCAAGAATGAGTGTGCGTCCCGCGGCAGCGCGGGTGGACAGGATGGGGGCAAGCTCCCGCTCAAGGCGCCCTGCCTCCTCCAAAAGCCATGTCACCACATTGGTGCGGCGCGCGCCTGTGAGCCGGCTTGAGATGGCAGCAACGCTGAGCGCTGCCACCACATCGCCCCGCCCGCCGCGCAACGGCACGCCAATGCCCGTAATGCCTGGGATGATGCGCCCTTCATCCAGCGCATAGCCAAGGGTCGCAGCGCGGGCTGCGTCTTCAGCCAATTCGTCCCTTGAGGCGCCGTAGCGGGTGAAGGCGTCGACCCCGTCGTGGAGGAGTTCGTTACGCTCCTCCTCACCAAGAAAGGCGAGGATGGCAAGGCTGCCTGCACCAACGCCCAAGGGGCGCGTGTCCCCCACATTCAACGTCAGCGTCTTGATGGGGAAGGCGCCTTCCGTGCGCGCAACACACACGGCTTCGCGCCCGACGCGCAACGTTAGAAAAACGGTGTCGGCGGTGCGCTCGGCAATGCGGGCGCGACCGTCCTGGCTCTGGCGGGCAAGGCCGTAGCGGTTGGAGGCCGTGGCGGCAATCTCCACCAGCTTGATGCCCGGAAAATAGTGGGTGGTCGCGGGGTCCTGATCCACAAGGCCGGTCTCCACCAGACTCTTCAGGATCCTGTGACAGGTGGCGCGGTTGAGGCCCGTTGCCGCCACAAGGGTCGGCAGGCCCGCGCCTGACACACTGTGCTCTGCCACAGCATCAAGGACCTGTGCGGCTCTTGAGATGCTTTGGACGGTGCTTGTGTCCTTGTCCGGCGCTTTGCTCGCGCCCCTTTGTCCTGCCATGGAGGAAAAGGTTAACGCAGACCGTCTCACCATTCAAGACGCTGTCTCAAAACTGGCCTACCGGGTGAAACGCACCGTGGTGGAAGCAAAGGGCGTGCCGTCATAGTAGGCCCGCCAGGTCTCGCCGGGTTTGATGGACCAGGCATCCGTCAACGTCCCTGTGGTGACAATGTCGCCGGCCTTGAGGGGGGTCTGCGCCGGGTCCTTGGCAAGCTCGCCAACGCAGTGTTTCAGTGCCGACAAGGGGCCGCCCAAGACATTGCTGCCGCTGCCTGTCTCCACCACCTCGCCGTTGCGCTCCAAGCAAAGGGTGAGGGCAGGAAGGTCGCCTGCATAGCCTGCCACACCTGCGACAGGTTCGCCCAGAAGGAGCCGGCCGTGCAGCCCACCTGAGGCCACCGTGTCGGCCAGTTGGAACTTCCAGCCAGGGTAGATGGAGTGGACGATCTCGAACGCTGGTGCCATCCACGTGATGATGTCCGCAAGGTCGGCTTCGTCCATGGCGGAGTCGGGCGCTGCCGACAGGCACAGCGCCACTTCTGGCTCAAGCCGCGGATCGCAAAAGGGGCCAAGGGGCACGGTGTCGGTCTCTGACAGGTGGGCGAGGGAGTTTTCCATCACGTCCCCCCACATGGGCGCTTCAATGCCGTAAAGGGGCCAGATGGTGCGGTTGGTGAAGCCGATCTTGCGGCCCACAACGGGCGCCCCCCGCAACTCACGCAGATGACCTTGGGCGCGGTAGGCGGTTTTGAGATCAAGCCCTGCCGGTCTGCTCGAGAACGGCTCGATCTGCGTCCTTGAGGCGATGGAGGCCGCCACCTCCTTGGCGATGGCCAAAGGGTCGGCTACGCCAGCTGCTCTCTCGCCTTGCGCGGTGTCCTGTGGCCCCATGGTGGATCTCCCCTTTGCCTCGGCGGACGTTCGGGTGTCTCGCTCGGCGTCAGTGTCGAAAGGATCAGCGGTGGTGGCAAGACCGCCGCCGCATTGGCCGTTCATCGGCCCGCTACCCCAACTCGGGCCCTGCAACCACGATCGGTGTCGGGGGCATGCACGTCGCCCCTTTCATCATCCTGGTGAACGGCCTTTGCGCCACAAAGCCAAGGCCCTCCAACCAGGAGGCAAGCCCCGCCCACGCATCTACCAGGTCGATGATCAATGGGCCTTCCAAGTTGGCGAGCGCAGCACCGATCAGCGCCTTGGCGCCGCCCTCGTCCGGCGCAACCACCGGCCCGATCTGGCCTTGCATTCGCCCATCGCGCGAAAGCACAAACCCCGTCACCTGTCCCCGGTCCATCAGCACGAAGGCGGCCTTGGGCGCCCGCGCCAGCAATGCGGCGAGGATGGACGTCCTTCCGGCGCCAAGGTGCGCGGCATCAAGGGCGGTGATGGCACCAAGGTCGGCAGGCGTTGCCTGACGGATGGCAAGGCCGGTGGCCGTCGCGGGCAAAGCCAGGGACGGTGTTTTGTGGCGGGTGATGGTGAAAGTGTCGGCAAAGCCGAGCTTGCGGTAGACCTTGCGCCCGTCGGGTGTGGCGTCGAGGCCGACAGCGGTGCTTCCGGCGCGTTCCATGGCAAGGGCTTCGGTCATGAGACGCGTTGCGTGGCCCTGCCGTCGGTGGGCCTTTGCCACCAAGACCATGCAGATCCAATCAAGCGCCTCGCCGTAGCGCAGGACCCCGCAGGTGGCCGCAAGGGTGCCCCCCACAAAGGTGCCTTTGACGATGCCACCTTCAAGGATCATCGCCCAGTCGTCGGCGGTCTGGTTCCAGGACGCCTCGGTGGACAAGGCCAGACACGCAAGGCCGTCCGCCACCGTCAGGCGACGGGTGATGGTGTTGGGCGCCGTCAAGGGGTGTAGTGACACCGGCGCATCGCCTGAAGATCGGGCGTGGCGCCAGTGGCAAAGCCAGGACCATCCAGCGAGCCGATCCCAATCCGCCCATCTTTGATGGAGACGCGCACAGCGCCGTGGCTGTCCTCATAAAGGTCGCCGTGGGCGGATAGGAACGCCTCCTGCTCATGGCGCGGGACGGCGGAGAGGCCGTTCACGTAGTGGTGGCCGTTGCGCTCCACATGGGTGCAGCCGATGAGGGTGGCGAGCGCAAGGTCCTGCTGGACCGCAAGTCCCGCCTGGGTGGTGAGGTCTTCTGCGGACATGAAGTAGCGGTCTGTGCCCTCAGCCGCGTTCCACGTCTCACACCGCGCCCTGTTCAACAGCGCTTTGTAGATGCCCTTGCAGGATTTCGACGATACGCCTTGGTAGCCGAGCCCCTTGGCCTCGAGAAAGGCATCCAGGGTGCCGTCGGACTCGTCGATTTCGATGGCTTTGCGGCTTGAGAGGGAGGAAACGTCTTCGCTAAAGGCTTTCGACCGGGCGATGGGCTGTTCGATAAACAAGATGCTGTCGCGCAGCCTGTCGAGGGCAGGGGTCTCTTCCATGGCGTCCCACAGGGCCGCGATCCCATCGACGGTGGCGTATTGCTCGTTGCCGTCGAGGGTCGCGCGGTACTGGGGCAAAGCGTCGAGCACACCGGCAATGGCGGATAGGCGCGCAATGTCGGCTTCCACATTGCCGCCCACCTTCAGCTTGAAGTGGTCGATCCCTGTTGCCGCAATCACCTCCTCCAAGGTCTCCGGCAGACCGTCGCCCACGCGGGCGCCGTCTTCGATGTCGGCAGCGGTGATGGGGTCGACCATGCCAACCGTGTGGCGGGCGGCAATGATCGGCTGCGGCGTGAGGCCTGCCAGAAACGCGTCGATGTCGAAACCGTCAAGGTCAGGGGTCAGCGCAGCTGACAGGTCGAAAAGATTGGTGCGGGCCGCCTCAAAAATACTGACGCCGTGGTGGCGTGCCAGGGCATCGAGGATGGCTTTGTCCATCTGCGCGGCGCCGAAGCTTGCAACGAGCGGTGGGAGGCCTGCCGCCTTTGCCGCGGCCTCTATGGCGGGCGCTGCCGCTGCATGAAGACCGAAGGCAGTTCCGGTCCCCACAGCGCCATAGGCCTTTGCGGCCATGGCGACGGCGCGGCGCAGCTGGTCGAAATTGTCCTCATTGGTAAGGTCGGGCGACTTGTCGAACCATTTTGGTGCCAGGATCTCGGCAGTTAGACCCTGCGCGATGGTCCCGTCCGCAAAGGTCAGTTGCACGCTGACGAAGGTTTGGGGCGCTGCCGTTAGTGTCACAACGCCGAACTTGAACGGCATGCGGAACACCACGTCGCGCTCATAGAACGCCACATCCGTCAGGGTGAATGTCGGGCGGGCGGTCATGGGGCAAGCTCCTGTCTGAGGGCGGTGAGGGTGCCTGCCGCCCGCGCCGCACAGGCCGGCCCGTCAGGCAGATAGATGAAGGGTTCGGCCGACACCCACCCGGTGTAGCCGAGCCGGTGGAGCGCCTTGAGGATCGGCCCTAAGGCAAGTTCACCCTCCCCAGGCCCGCGCTTGTTCGGATCGTTGACGTGGATGTGGCGGATGAGGCCGGTGCCCCACCAGGCGTCGAGTTCAGCCACCACATCGGTGCCGTTGCTGGCGGTGGCGCAGGTGTCGAGCATCGTTTTCAGGCCAGGGCTGTCCACGGCGCGCACGATGTCGACCGCCTCCTCGACGGTGTTGATGTGGGAGGTCTCGCGCCGCGCCAAGGGCTCGATCAGGTATTCCACGCCAGCCTTTGCCGCGTGCTCACCCGCCACCGCAAAAGCCTCGCGCGCTTTTGCACGGCCTTTCGCCTCGGCGCCCTCTTCAAGGATGCGCTGGGCGGGGGAGCCGTGCACCATCACGGGAGCGCCGACGGCGGCCGCAAAGTCGATGAGGCGGGCCATCAGATCGCGCGTGCGCCTCTGAACGGCAGGGTCCGAGCTGGTGATGGACACACCTTCGGGCGCTGCGAGGAGCCAGTGGAGGCTGCAGCATTCAAGCCCTTCCGCTTCAAGGGCCGTGCGGACGGTGCGGGCGTGCGTGTCGCCAAGCGTTTCGGGGTTTTCGGTGAGGGTGAAGGGGGCGATCTCAAGCCCGTCGAACCCCACCGCAGCGGCAAAGGCGCACTGACGGTCGAAGGGGAGGTCGCGGATCACTTCATTGCATAGCGCCAGTTTCAAGGGCTGCTCCCAAGGTGTGACAGGGCGCGGCGAATGGGGCCGATCCCCCAAAGGACGGTGAGCACCGTTAGCACCGCAAGGACGGCAGAGATGGGCCGCGTCACGAACGGCTCGAACGAGCCATCCGACAGCACCATCCCGCGCCGAAAGTTCTTGTCCAAAATGTCGCCCAGAACGATGCCGAGGACGAGGGGGGCGATGGGGTAATGCATCTGCCGCAGCGCAAACCCCAAGATGCCAAAGCCCAGCATCACCCACACATCGAACGTGCGGCTTGCGATGGCGAAAGCCCCCACAACGCACAGGACGAAGATGACGGGCATCAACACCTCGCGGGGGACGCGCAGGACGAAAAGCATCGGCCGCGTCAGCGCCAGTCCGAAGACGAGGATGGCGATGGACGCCCAAAACAGCATCGCCGCCACCTCGAACACGAAGGTGGGGTTTTCGATCATGATGAGGGGCCCTGGCCGCACCCCATGGATGAACATGGCGGCAAGAAGCACCGCTGCCGGCGCTGAACCCGGAATGGCAAGGGTGAGAACAGGGATGATGGCGCCGGGAACGGCCGCGTTGTTGCCGCTCTCGGCCGCCACCAAACCATCCACATTGCCTTTGCCGAAAGTCTCCCTGTCGCGGCTGGCGCGCCTTGCAAGAGCGTAGGAGACCCAGGCCCCCATGTCCTCGCCGACCCCTGGGATGATGCCCATCACCGTCCCCGTGACGCCCGAGCGCAGGATCGTCCACCACCGCCGCGCCACATCTTTGATGCGCGGGACGATGCGCGAGCCCACATGGCGCACGGTGGAGTAGGCGGGTTGCTTCATCACACATAAGATTTCGGCAAACCCGAACGCCCCCACCAGCGCGGGCAAAAGGTCGAGCCCGCCTGCAAGGTCCACCGATCCGTAGGAAAACCGCTGGTAGGCGTGGATCCCCTCCTGGCCCACCTGCGCCAGGAGAAGGCCCAGAAAGCCCGAAATCCACCCCTTGATAGGGTCGTTCATGGCGGTCAGCCGCCCGGCGATGACAACACCGAAGACGGCAAGCCAGAAGAACTCGTAGGACTGGAACTTGAGGCCGAACTCGGCAAGCTGCGGGGCAATCAACGCCAGCAGCACAAGGCCCACACATCCACCGAAGAAGGAGGCGACTGTGGCAAGCCCCATGGCCTCGCCAGCCCGCCCGGCCCGCGCCAGGGGGAAGCCGTCAAGACTTGAGGCAGCGTTCGCAGGGGTGCCTGGAATGTTGAGGAGGATCGCCGTGCGGCTGCCGCCATAGATGGCGCCCACATACATGGCAATCAGGATGAGGATTGCGTCCTCTGCGGCCATGCGGAAGGTGAGCGTGGTCATCAACGCGATGCCGAGCGTGGCGGTCAGGCCAGGCAGCATCCCCACCGTCATGCCAAGAAGGGTGGCCCAGGCGACGTTGAAGAGGCTTTGGGGCGTGGCAAGGGTCACCACGGCCTGTGCCAGGCCGGTCAGCGCATCCATCGTTGCCTCACTGGCCCGTCACGGCAAACGCACCAGGAAAACGCGCTCGAACAACACCGTCACCGACGCCGCCACACCGACGGCCATGGCGATGGAAAGCGCCGCCACGGTGAGGAGCGAGCGCTGCCCATACAAAAACACCGCGATAAACGCACCCACGAACAGCGCCGTTGCGATGGGAAAGGGAAGGCGCCCCAACAGCCCCACAGCATAGATGAGGCAAAGGGCGAGCGTGATCGCAAGGCGCCCCCATCCACGCTCGACCGTCGCTGTGCCTGCGCCATCGGGGATCGGCTTGGCGCTGCGCACGGCAAGAATGAGGCCGAGGATGGTGAGGACAAGGCCGAGGAGCCCCGGTGTCAGGCCAGGCGCACTCATGGGGTCGATGCCCAGATGGTCGAGCCGAGGCATACGCCAGGACTCGAAGGTCGCGGCCGCCCCGAACAGTGTCAGGAGGACCGCGAACCATCGATCGGCGTGGGGGCTTTCAGACATCGCCGGCCCTTTCCCTCGCCCAGCCCGCGTCGCCGCGGGCCGGGTGTGCCGTCGTTACGGCTTGGGGATCCCCAGTTCGTCGGGGGACATGGCCGTGCGGCCCGCGGCGTGGAAGGACCAGGCATCGGCCTGGATCTCGGGCCACACCTTGTCCTTCGCACCATCCCCTGAAGCGGGGGTGAAAAGGGCACCTTTTTCCAAAGCATAGTCCCGCAGGGGCGCCGCGTTGGGGATCACTTCGGCCCAGATCTTGTCGAACGTTTCAAACACTTCAGGCGGGGTGCCTTCGGCAGGGATGAAGATGCCGAATGCCGTAGAAAGGATCGGCAGGTCACCGTCGATGAACTCCGTCACAGGCGGCACGGAGCCGAACCCGTCGATTTCGAGGGGCTGATCGGCAAGGACGGCGAGGGGCCGCAGGCGCCCTGCGCGCACCATCTCGGCCTGCTCTGAGGCAAGCTGTGTGGTGGCTTCCGCTTCACCGGCAACGGTCGCCACGACCGCAGGATTGCCGCCATCGTAAGTGACGTGCTTGTAGTCGCCGCCCACAACACCTTTCAGCGCTTCAGCCGCCGCGTGGCCCGAAGAGCCTGCGCCAGCGGTGGCAATGGTCACCCTGCCGTCCTTCATGGCAGCCACAAAGTCGGCCATGGTCTGATAGGGCGAGTCAGGATTGACGGCCACGAGAGGCACGTTGGTGACGGTGTTATAGAGCCGCCAATCGTCCACCCAGGTGTCCCACTGGCCGAGCAGCTTGTAGGTGCCGAGCTGCTTTGGCGCGCCAGCCGCCCAGGTGTAGCCATCGCGCGCAGCCTCAAAGGCGTTCTTTTTGCCGATGGAGCCGGATGCGCCAGGCTGATTGACGATGACCACCCTTTGGCCCAGCTCGTCCTCAAGGACGCCAGCCGTCACGCGCGTCACCTGGTCGGTGGCTCCGCCGGCGCCCCAGGGGACGATGATGGTGATGGGTTTGTCAGGCGTCCAGGAATAGTCGCCGGCAAAGGCAGGCACCGCAACCGCAAGCGCCGCGGCGGTGATGAGCAAACGTTTCATGATGTCCTCCAATTTATGCGTCCCCGACCTTTCGAGCGGCGGGGCATGGTTTGGCCGGGCCTAGTCGACGCCCAGCAGGTCGTAAACGCGGCGCGTATAGGCGCCGAACTCCGGAGATTGGCGCATGTCGAGGCGCCTTGGATAGGGAAGGTCGATGGCAAAATAGTCGGCCATACGCGCCGGCCCCGCCGTCAGCACCGCCACGTGCGAGCCCATCAACACCGCCTCCTGAATGGAGTGGGTGACGAAAAGGATGGTCTTGCGGCTCTCCTCCCAGATGCGCAGGAGCTCAAGGTTCATGCGCTCCCGTGTGAGGGCGTCGAGGGCGCCGAAGGGCTCGTCCATCAACACCACCTTGGGGTCGTGGACGAGGGCACGGGCGATGGCCGCACGCTGCTGCATCCCGCCAGACAACTCGTAGGGTCGGTTGGCCTCGAACCCTTCAAGCCCCACAAGGCGTAAAAGGTCCTGCGCCCGCTCGCGCGCCGCCTTCATGGGAAGGCCGAGGATTTCGGCCGGCAGCAGCACGTTGTCCATGACATTGCGCCACTTCAACAAGAGCGGCTGCTGAAACACCATCCCCACATCCCGCCCAGGGGTGAAGGGCTGGTTCTGATCGCCGATCTCCACAGTACCGCCGTCGTGGCCGTGCAGGTCGGCAAGGATCTTCAGGACCGTCGTCTTGCCGCAGCCTGACGGGCCGACCAGGGAGACAAGCTCGCCCTCGGCCACATTCATGGTCACGTCGGAGACGGCCACGAACTCCTGCCCGCCGCTGCGGTAGATCTTGCGCACATTGGCGAGGCGGATGAAGGATGCCGGCGGGTTCATGACAGCCAGCGCGATCTGTTGTCTGCCACGAACCGATCGTCCGTCAGTGCGGGATAGGCAGCGCTCACCCGGGTGATCGCCTCCGCCTGCCCGGGGCTCAGCCCTTCCTGCGGGTCAAGAAGCACCATGTTGTCCAGAAGCCCCTGGCGTCGCAACACCTCATGACAGCCCGCAATGCAGCCGTGAAAACCGTTGTGAACGTCAAACAGTGCGCCATTGGCATCGGTGAGGGCCACGTCCAGCGCCATCAGGTCGAGGGGGACGGTGCCGCTCTCCACCGCCTTGTGCGCGCGCTCCAGAAGGTCGACCGCCGCCTTCGTCCACACCGACCATTGGCCCAAGAGCCCGCCTTTGATGCGCAAGGTGCGTTGGCCCGACGGCGTTTCCATCACATAAGGAGTCAGAAGGTCGAGGAGGATGTGGTCATCATTGCCCGTATAAAGCGTGATGCGGTCCGCGGCGCCCGCTTCGGCCACCCCGCGCACCACATCGATGGTGCGGTAGCGGTCGAACGGGGCCATCTTGATGGCAACCACATTGTCGATGGCCGCAAAACGCGCCCAGAAGTCCGCCGATAGCGCGCGGCCGCCCACAGCCGTCTGCAGGTAAAAGCCGACGAGGGGGATGGCTTCGGCAACCCTTTCGCAATGGGTGATCAGCGCGTCCTCGTCAGCATCCCTCAAAGCTGCCAGCGACAAGAGGCCTGCGTGATAGCCAAGGTCGGTGGCAATCCGCGCCTCGCCCAGCGCCTGGTCGGTGGGGCCTGCAAGGCCTGCAATCATGACGAGGGGTCTGTCGGTCCAGGCGGCGGCGGTTTCTGCCGCAAGGGTGAGGACCGGGGCGTAAAGGCCGGCCTCGCGGATGGCAAATTGCGTTGTATGGACGCCAACGGCGAGACCGCCGGACCCTGCATCGATATAGTAGCGGGTGAGTGCCCTTTGGCGGCGCTCATCCAGGCGGCGCATGTCGTTAAGGGCAAGGGGATGAGCCGGGATCACCGCGCCGCGCGATAAAATGGCGGACACGCTCGCTGGAATATCGCTGCGGTGGGCGCTCATGGCTTGGAAGGTCTGTTTGCCGTTGACAGCCAAAGCCGCTGGCCGCACCGTGGAGTAACCATACGGTTACAATGGACGATGCCACGCGCCCCGTCAATCCGGCGCGACAGGCGCAATTGGGGAGGACGACGATGCGCAAACCCTTGATGATGGCCGGTGCCGTGGCGCTCGCGCTCACACCGTTGAGTGCGGCCGCCGAGGACAAGACCGATGTCAATTTCATCCTCAACTGGATCGCCGGCGGCGACCACGCGCCTTACTACTACGCGCTCCAGGAAGGGTGGTACGACGACGCTGGCATCGATCTGACCATCGAACAGGGCAAAGGCTCCACCCTTGCCGCCCAGCGCACGGGCATCGGCCAGACGGAGATCGGCCTTGCCGACCTTGGGACGGCGCTGGTGGCCAAGGGTAAGGGCGCCGATTTCGTGGCCGTGATGAACATTTACGCCAACTCGCCCTACGGAATGTATTGGCTGAAATCCTCAGGCATCGAGACGGTGAAGGATTTTGAGGGCCGCAAGATCGGCAATCCCCCCTGGGATGCCGCCCGCGCCATGTGGCCGGCCCTTGCCAAAGCCGTTGAGATGGACCCCGATTCGGTGCGCTGGGTGAACGTTCAGCCCAACGCCAAGCTGGCGGGTCTGAAGTCAGGCGCCATCGACGTGACGACCAGCTTTTACAACATCCACCACATCTTCCAGCGCGAGCTTGGCGATGACATGGGCTTCTTCGCCTGGAAGGAGCACGGCATCAATCCTTACGGCAACTCCATCATCGTCAACGGCGAATTCCTGGCCGAAAACGAAGACACGGTGAAAGCCTTCGTGGATGTGACCCAGCGCGCCTTCCATTACTGTGTGGAGACGCCCGAGCCCTGCATCGATGCTTTGGTGGAGGCCAACACAGGTCTTCAAAAAGACAACGAACTCCAGAACTGGGCGCTGGTGGTGGAGCTGATGACGGACGAAACGTCCACCACCAAAGGTCTCGGCTACTTCGATGAGGGGCGCTTGGCGGACGACTACACGCTGACGTCCACTTACTTCGAACTGGAAGAGCCGTTCGACATTTCCGATGTGGTGACCAACAGGTTCATCGACACCTCCATCACCGTACCGACGCCGTAACGGCCTTGCGCGGCGGCATCAAAACTTGCCGTCGCGCACCTGAAATCCGGTAGGCTTGCCCAGCGAGGGCAGGCCTCTTGCAATCCAATCCGCCTGCCATTGGATCAGCGTCTCCAGCCCCACTTCCGGCGGGCCGAAAAGGGCCTTTGCGGCAGAGGCATTGTTGAGCCAGCCGGTTTTTGCCTCCTCACCAGCGATGGCCACCTCCTTGCCGAAGCGCTTGCCAAAGGCGTGGGCGAGGGCGCGGATCGACACGGTCTGAGGCCCTGTCACGTTGAGCGGCGATGTGGGCGTTGTGGTGTGAAGGAGCGCGCGCAGGATCTGCGCATTCGCATCCCCCTGCCAGATGACATTGGCATGGCCCATGGTCACGTCCACAGCTTCGCCCTGGTGAACGAGGCTCGCCACATCGTGAAGGACGCCGTAACGCATATCGATGGCGTAATTCAGCCTGATGAGGCGGCCCGCGGTGCCGTGGACGGACGACCCGTACTCGAACAGCCGTTCGCGCGCCACGCACGACCAGGCGTACTCCCCTGGCGGCGGGTTGGGGGGGACATCCTCCGTCGGCCCGCCCGAGTCCACCGTCATGAACGGGTAGACGCAACCTGTGGAGAGCGCCACGATCCGCGCGTTGGAGTAGCGCTCGGCCACCATCGCAGGCACCAGCGCATTCATGGCCCAGGTGAGGGAGGCTTTCGACGACGCGCCAAATTTGAAGCCTGCCATATAGACAACGTTCTCAACGTCCGGCAGCGCCTTAAGGGCCGCTTTGTCCAGGAGATCGCACGCAATGGTCTCCACCCCGTGGGCCTGAAGCGCTTCGGCAAGGCCGGGGCTTGAGAAGCGGGCCACCGCAATCACCCGCTTGTGGGGCGCAGCGCGCTTGGCAAGCCGGCACAATGTGGGCCCCATTTTGCCGCCCGCGCCAAGGACGATGATGTCGCCATCAAGGGTTTGGAGGTCGCGCGTGAGGGCGGGGTAGGGCAGCGTCATCACCTCTTCAAGGTGATCGACGTTGGTGAGCGCTGCTGGCAACGGGGCAACGCCGAGGGTGTCGTCCATAAAGGGTCCGCTAGCTGACGCGCATGACGAGGGAATAATCGTAAGGCAAGGCGGGCGTGGCGAACACCACATCGTTGCGCACATAGTGGAAGGCGCAGGCCCGACGCCAGCGGTCCGACCTGTTGTCGGCCGACACATGCACCGTCCCTCCGTGGTGGAAGGAGACGCCGCCTTTGGGGACAGGGGCTGGTCGCATGTCCATATCCGTCATCGCTTCGGGCGCAATTTGAAGATCGAACGGCCTGTCGGGCGGCGCCGTGTGGGGCAGGATCGGGCCTTGATGGGTGGCACGGCCATAGCTGAGGCAGCCGTTCTCCTCATCGGCATCGTCGAGTGCAATCCACGCGGTGACCACGCCATCATGGTCACTGGGGCCGAAGTAGTAGTTGTCCTGGTGGGCAGGCTTCGGGCCTCCCCCGTGGGGCGGTTTGAAGAACACCTGGCTGAAGTAGACGGCAACGCCCTTTCCCACCAACGCCTCCACGACGGCGACCATGGCAGGGTCGCGGGCAAGCGCCTCGAACACCTGCCGCTCCTTGTGCGGGTTATCCAGCTTGCGCAAAACGGGCGCGCCTTTCACGCCGCCATCCACGAACCAAGCCCTTTTGTCCGCGTCCATGGCCGCAAGGGCCGCGGCACTCCAATCGGTCACGTCGTGGATGGCTTTTTGCATGCGCGAGGGGTCATAGACGCCTGCAACGGTGACATGACCGTCCGCAGCGTACCGCTGTGCAATGGAGGCCAGCGAATCGCTGGGGATGGGGTTTGCGGGCGCGCGCGAAGCGTCTTTGACCGGCTGTGACGGCTGAGCTGACGGCATGACGACCTCCGTTTTAACTGGACAGTTACAAAAACGTCGGGTCGGGTCAATAGAGGGTCGGTGGAGATGGCCGGCGGGCTAAGCCCCCACAAGGGCCGAAAGCGTTGCCTTGATGTGGGCAAGCCAAGCCTCTTGCGCCTGTGCCGTCGACAGGTCCTTGCGGAAATAGACCGACAGCGTCGCATTGTTGCCGATGAAAAGGTAGACCAGCGCAATCACCGTGATGTGGATGTTGACCGCGTTGAGGTCGGGCTTGAACACACCCCTTTCAGCCCCTTGATCCAGCACCGTCTCAAGGGTTGCCACGAACGGGCGCTGCAGCCGCTCCACCTCGGCCGACTGTTTGAGGTGGCGTGCGGCGTGAAGGTTTTCGCTGTTGAGGATGGCGATGGTTTCGGGGTGGGCGCGATAGTAGTCCCACATGTAGTCGATATAGCGGTTGAGGGCGGTCTCGGGCGGTGCGTCGAGAACGAGGGCATCGCTGGCGGCCGACAACTCACCGTAGATCATCTCAAGCGTTGCGACGAAAAGCCCGTCCTTGTCGGTGAAGTAGTAGTAGATCATCCGCTTGTTTACGCCTGCGGCCTCGGCAATGGCATCCACCCGCGCACCATCAAGTCCATGGGCGGCAAAATGCTCCCGCGCTGCTTTGAGGATCAGTCCGCGCGTGCGCTCAGGGTCGCGGGTTTGACGTCTGCGGTCGGGATCAACCGGTGTGGCCTTTTCCACCATGGTCTTATTGGGGCACGCGGCTGTCGCGGGGCACGGTCAGATACTCCAACAGTTGAACGACGCCATAAAGCACCACACCAATCAGCGTAATCAAGAGCACGGCCATGAACATGGCCGCTGTATCCAACGTCACTTGCACTTGGAGCATGAGGTAACCGAGGCCGGCTTCCGATGCGATGAACTCGCCCACCACTGCACCGGCGACGGCCAAGACGGTCGCCACCTTCATGCCTGAGAAGACGTAGGGCAACGCGCTGGGCAGTTGGATCTTCGTGAAGATCTGCCAGCGCGACCCTTTGAGCGACTTCACAAGGTCGAGGAGTTCAGGCTCCACCTCTTTCAGTCCCCGCGCGGTGGTGAGGAGGATGGGCAGGACGCAAATGGCAAACACAATCATCACGTTGGTGGAAAAGCCGTAGGAGAACCACACGATAATGAGCGGCCCCAGCGCCACCTTGGGGATCATGTTGAGGCTGATCATCAAAGGCATGACCGCCTGATCCACAAGGCGCGACCAGGACGACAAGAGCGCAACGCCCACGCCGAACACCACGGCAATGGCATAGCCCGCGCCGATCTCCCCTGCTGTGATGGCGGTGTTGTAGACCCAGTCGTAGCTCTTGGAGAGCGCGCCGAGGGTTTCCACAACGCTTGGCATCACAAAGCTTGGCACGTCCGCGAGGGTGACCCAGAGCTGCCATGCGGCAACGACCGCAAGGTGGGCGCAGATGGCGATGGCGTTGCGTTTGAAGAACCGCCCCACCTTGCCGAGGGGCCCCACGGAGGCTTTCGACGGGCCCCGGTTCGCCTCGGCGGCTGGGTTTATCTCGGCGCTGTGTTGCGACATCGACGTCTCGGCTCTAGTTTTAACCAAATAGATAATCTTATGCGGGGAGAACGCGGTCAAGCCGACTCTCCGCCACCTGAGGAGACACACTATGACAGGGCCGCGCATTCAGACCACTGTGGTCGGCTCTTATCCCATTCCCGACTGGCTGGCCGCCTTGCCGAGCGAGCAGGCGCTGGTGGATGCCACCCGGGTCGTCCTCGCCACGCAAGAGGCGGCGGGCATCGACCTTGTGTGCGATGGCGAACTCTACCGCTTCGACGTGAACCACCCTGAGACCAACGGGATGATAGAGTACTTCATCTCGCCGATGGCAGGGGTGCGCACCGCACTGACCTTCAAGGAGATCCAGTCGTTTCGCGAGAAGGCGGGGATGGGGTTTCGCGTCAAGCCCGCGGGCATCGTGGAGGGGCCGTTGTCGGGTGGCACGCTCGACCTTCCGGCCGCCTGCAGCCGTGCCAGACGCCTTGCGACACGGCCTTTGAAGTTCACGCTGACAGGGCCGCATATGCTGGCGAAAACGCTGTCGGACCGCCACTACGGCTCCACGCCGAAGCTTGCAATGGCCATTGCCGAGGCAATGGCCGAACAGGTGGCACAGCTTGATGCCGACGTGGTGCAGATCGACGAGGCCAACCTTCCAGGCCACCCCGATGAGTGGGCCTGGGCGGCCGAGGCGGCGAACATCGTCCTGGGCGCTGTGAAGACGACGCCTGCCATTCACCTGTGTTTCGGCAACTATGGCGGCCAAAGCGTCCAGGCGGGCACTTGGGGCAAGCTGATCGACTTTCTGAATGCATTGAAGGTGGATCACATCGTTATGGAGATGGCCCACAGACCTGCCGAAGAGGTTGCCGTCTTCCGTGGATTGCGCCCCGACATCGGCCTTGGTCTTGGCGTTGTGGATGTGAAGCGCACGGAGGTGGAGAGCGCCGACGACATTGCCCGCGCGCTCGACCGTGCCACCAAGCTCTTAGGCGCGGAAAGGGTGCGCTACATCCACCCCGACTGCGGCTTTTGGATGTTGAAGCGACCCATCGCTGACGCCAAGATCCGCGCTCTTGTGGAAGGCCGGGACCTTTTCGAATCCCGCCCCGTTGCCGTCGCGTCTTAGACAGCGCCGCAAAATCGACAGAGCCTGCCGCCGTCCTCATAGAGTAGCGACAGGCTCCAATCCTCTCCATCAAGACCAGCGATCACCCCGCCAGAAGCTTCCCACCGTTTAACGTGCACCCCATCATCTTCCTTTGGTGAGATGGAAGACCGACCTTCCTTCGGAGCCGACTACAATTCAGCCCCCGCGGAGGGAGGCTTGGGTCAACCCTGAAAAGCAACGCGTGGGTTGAGGCGAGGCTCCCTCCGCGGGAGACTTGAAACAAGGCGGGAGAGGCTTGGCACGTCCCCCTTGGACGCCTGCCAACCGACAACACTATGCCGGAAGGGCCTTGTACATGATTGTTGTGGCGTCGAGCCGCTCCGTTGCCGTGTCTTTGCAAAAGCCGGGGATGGTGCCTGCGGTGATGTAGCCGAGGGACCGGTAGAGCGGTTCTGCGTGATCGCCTGTGCGGGTGTCGAGGGTGATGAGGGTTCGGCCGTCTGCCTGCGCTGCGTCTTCAAGGGCTGCCATCAGGCGGCGGGCAATTCCGCGCCGGCGCGCCTCGGGGTGGACAATCAGCTTCGTTACTTCCGCCCTGTGGGGCTGGTTGGGCGGCATGGCGAGGATCAGCTGGACCGTCCCCACAAGAGCTTCGCCGTTGGTGGCAGCAAACAGGATCCGCTCGCCGGAGGCGACGGCGGGGAGCACGTTGGTTCGCCAGAAGGCCGCGCTCTCCTTGATGCTGAAGGGCAGGACGAAGTTGATGCTGGCGCCAGCGTGGACGGCGGCGTGAAGGAGCCCGGCAAAGGCGTCGAGCCTTTCAACGAGGCCGTCGCGGTCGAGGGGGGCAATCGAAACCGTCACGTTCGATCCCGTCATAGAAGAAGGAGGAGGTAGCTTGTGTCCTCCTCGGCGGTGAAGGCGCTGGGCCCGTCCAGGTGGTAGCGCAGGCAATCGCCTTGTTCCAGGCGATGGGTGGTCTCGTTGACCATCACCGTCAGGGTGCCTTTGAGGAGGACCAGGTGATGCTCCATGCCGGTGTGGGGTGGGCGGTCGTAGGCGACGTGCGCGCCCTTGGGGAGGATGCATTCCACCACCTCAGCGGCGAAGGCCGGGGCAGGGGGCGAGACGGCGCGGCGCTCAAACCCCGTGTCGGGGTCGCGCCACAGGGTTTGCGCGACCCTTGGCACGAGAGCCGGGGTGGTGCCTTCCACCTGGAGCATGAGGCGAGACATGGTGATGCCGTAGGTGCTGCACAGTTTGCCGAGCGTGGCGGCCGTGGCGCTGACCTCGGCGTTCTCCAACCGCGACAAAGTCGCGCGGCTGACGCCTGAGCGCGCCGCGAGATCGTTTAGCGACCAGCCCCGCTCAACCCTCAGTGCATTGAGGCGCCTTGCGATCTTGTCGTCCAAGCGCGGGATGTCAGTGGCTGTCTCCATTATGGGAGTTTATCCCAATTATGAGACGAAGCAAGTGCGAGCCGTACGGGTCGTCGGCGTTGCCTGCCGTCAGGCGATGGCGCGACGCGGGGCGGTCTCAGCGGCAGCGGCGGCGTTGAGCAGGACAAGGCCCATGGCCTGTGCGGTGGCCGCCTGGGTGGGGTCGATCACAGGCACGCCGAACGCTTCAGCCAAAGGCGCTCTGTGGCGCACCATGCCTGCGCAGCCAAGCAGGATGGTGTCGGCGCCCTGCTCCAACAGTCGCTCAGCGGCTTTATGGACCTTTGGGTATGCGGCGGCTTCTTCAGCGGCTTCCACGGACAAATGAAGCGGCTCGGAGCCTGCCCAGCGATCGGCGACCCCCATCTGCCTGAAGGCGCGGGCCTGGCGCTTGATGGAGGCCGGCGCAAGGGCAACGACGCCAAATCTGTCCCCTTGCATCAGCGCGGACATGACAGCGCACTCCTGGATGCCGAGGACGGGTTTGGTGGTGGCTTCACGGCACACTGCAAGGCCGGGGTCAGAGAAGCAGCCGATGATGAAGGCATCCGCGTCCTGGCGGCGCACCACAATCTCGCGCAGAGGCAAGGTCACCGCCTCCACATCCGCCTGGCTCTGGATGCCGAAGGGGCCTGAGGCGATGGTCATGCATTCAATCACAGGCCCCCCATCGATGCGCAGTGGCTCGACAGTGTCCGACATGGTGTCCGTCACCGCCTGGTTGGAGTTGGGGTTGACGAGAAGGATGAGGCTCATGACATCTCCAAAGGCAAAGGCGGGCCCGTATAGCCAAGGGGTAGGCCGAGCAGGGGCCTGTGACAATTAAGACGCCCGCAGCGAACTTTGCGCAACCGCCAGGCAACGTCACCGATGTGGCACAGTGTTTCGCCAAGGTGCCGGGCGGATGAGGGCGCGTTGCCAGCGTCATGGATAAGTGCCATCAAACATATAAGAGCTCTTTCGCGGCCATGCCGTTCGAAGGGGCCGCCCTGAGAGGCTGAGCAGGAGCGTGGCATGAGTGTCCTCGACGTCCGAGACCTGGTGGTGGAATACCGGGCTGACGGCGTAACGCGGGCGGTGGACGGTGTGTCGTTCAGCGTGCCCGCGGGGGGTACGCTCGCGGTGGTGGGCGAATCGGGCTCAGGCAAATCCACCATTTCCCAGGCGGTGATGGGGCTTTTGCCGCCTGTGGCCCACATTGCCGGTGGGCAGATGCTGTTCCACGACCCCGCGACCCCCGGCGAGACCGTGGATCTTGCAGCGCTGAAGAGCGATTCCTCGCAGATGCGCGACATTCGCGGCAACCGCATCGCGATGATCTTCCAAGAGCCGATGACGAGCCTGTCCCCGCTCCACACCATTGGCGATCAGATTGGCGAGGCAGGGCAGCTTCACAGCGGTCTCGACAAGGCCGGTGCGCGCGAGGCCACGCGCGACATGCTGCGCCTCGTCCAGTTCCCCGATCCCGACAGGGCGGTGGACTCCTATCCCTTTGAATTGTCGGGCGGCCTGCGTCAGCGCGCGATGATTGCCATGGCGATGATGTGCAACCCGGCGCTCCTCATCGCCGACGAGCCGACAACTGCTCTCGACGTCACCATTCAAGCAGAAATCCTGAAGCTTTTGAGGGACGTGCAACAAGAGATGGGGATGAGCATCCTCCTCATCACCCATGATTTCGGCGTCGTCGCCAACATGGCCGACCAGGTGGTGGTGGTCTACCAGGGCCGTGTGATGGAGCGCGGCCCCTCGAAAACCATTTTCGGCGCGCCTGAACACCCCTACCTGAAGGCGCTTCTGAAAGCCGTTCCCACCTTCGATATGGACGACAGGCTTGCTCCCATCAGGCCCATCACGCCTCGCCTTGAGGCGTTTGGCGAACCTTGCGACAGCGTCCCCAAGGGCGAACCCATCATCACGGTGAACAACCTTGTCAAACGCTTCCGCCTGAAAAAGGGCGGATGGTTTGGTGCTGCGCCCACACTGACGGCGGTGGATCAGGTGAGCTTCACCGTCAACGCCGGTGAGTGCCTTGGAATCGTGGGAGAATCGGGCTCAGGCAAATCCACGGTCGCCTTTGCCATCATGCGGGCGCACCTGCCCGAAGGCGGCAACGTCACTGTGCGCGATGAGAACGGCTGGCAGGATGTGGCGGGCCTTTCCGGCGATGACCTCCTGGCCTATCGCCGCAGGGTCCAGTTGGTCTTCCAGGACCCGTTTTCTTCCCTCAACCCGCGCATGTCCATCAACGAGGTGATCCGCGAGCCGCTGGTCATCCACAATATCGGCACGCCCGAAAGCCGCGATGAGAGGGTGCGCGATCTGATGGCCCTTGTGGGGCTCGATGCCACAATGCTGCGCCGCTACCCCCACTCCCTGTCAGGCGGGCAAAGGCAAAGGGTGGGAATTGCCCGCGCCCTTGCCCTGCGACCCGACATTTTGGTGTGCGACGAACCTGTGTCCGCCCTTGACGTGTCGGTCCAGGCCCAGGTCCTCAACCTGTTGCGCGACTTGCAGGAACGGTTGAACCTCACCTACGTGTTCGTCAGCCACAATCTTGCCGTGATCGATTACCTGTGCGACCGAATTGCGGTCATGTGCAAAGGCCGCCTCGTGGAGCTGGGATCGACGCGTGAAGTCATCGACAACGCTGAGCACCCTTACACCCAGGCGCTCCTTGCCGCCGTGCCGGAGGCGAGCCTTGAGGATACGCTCGACTTTCAAAAACTGTCCGCGGGCCGGGCGTCCGACCCGGCCAGTTGGCCCGAACCCTATCGACTTTTGCCAGGCCAGGCTCCTGTGATGGTGGAGCGTTCGCCCACCCATTTCGTGTGCGCCCCCGGACTGACATCCACTCTTGAGGAGGCTGCTTGAATGCTGACCCGCGCACCCCTTGTCCTTGCCTTATGCGCGTTGTTTCTTGCCCCATTTGGGGGAGGATCGGCACAAGCCCTTGATCTGACGGAAACACCGACCCTCGATCGCACGGCCGATGCTGCAAGTCTGCCACCCATCGCTGAGCGCGTGCCCGCTGAGCCATTGGTGGTGGACCTTGAAGCCAAAGGCCGTGTGGTAGGCACCCACGGGGGTGACCTCAACACCATCATCGGCCGCGCCAAAGATGTGCGCCTCATCAACGTATGGGGCTATGCGCGCCTTGTGGGCTATACCAAAGAGCTGACCCTTCATCCCGACATCTTGCGCGATGTGACGGTGGATGAAGGGCGCATCTTCACCTTTCACCTGCGCCGCGGCCACAAATGGTCCGACGGCGCGCCTTTCACGGCGGAAGACTTCCGCTACTACTTCGAAGACATCCTCTCCAACGCCGAACTGACGCCGACACCACCCCCCTTCATGCTGGCCGAAGGGGAGTTGCCCACGTTCGAGGTGGTGGACGATGTGACCGTTCGCTACACGTGGCCTTCGCCGAACCCGCGCTTCCTGCCGACATTGGCACAGGCGCGCCCCCCCTTCATCTACCGCCCGGCCCACTACCTGAAAGAGTTCAGCCCCAAATACGGAGACCAGGCGGCCATTGACGCGCTGGTGGAGGAGGCGCGCGTGCGCTCCTGGGCGCCGCTTCACAATCTGCGTGACGATATGTACGGCGCGCGCAATGCCTCCCTTCCCACCCTCCAGCCCTGGATGGCCACCAAGAACCCCACCGACAGGCGGTTCATCATGGTGCGCAACCCCTTCTTCCATAGGGTGACGTCCACAGGACAGCAGCTTCCCTACATCGACCGCGTGATCATGAGTGTTGCTGAAGGCAGCCTCATTGCCACCAAGGTTCAGGCGGGCGAGGCCGACCTTCAGGCTCGCGGCCTTGCCTTTGCCGACCTTCCCGTTCTGAAGCAGGGCGAAAAGGACGAGCACTACACAACACGCCTGTGGCCCCAGGCCAATGCTTCGGCCATCGCAATTTACCCGAACCTGACGGTGAACGATCCAGCGCTGCGCAAGCTGTTCCGGGACCGCAGGTTCCGCCAGGCGTTGTCGCTGGCGGTGGATCGCGACCTCGTCAATCGCGTCCTTTACTTCGGCCTTGGCGAGCCCTCGGCCAACACCGTCCTTGAGGAAAGCCCGCTCTACGACCCGCACCTTCAGTCCGCCATGGCCTACGATCCCGATAAAGCGAACGCCTTGTTGGATGACATGGGCCTCACGAAGCGCAACCGTGAAGGCTTTCGCCTTCGTCCCGACGGCAAGCCCCTTGAGCTGATCGTGGAAACGGCAGGTGAGAAGTCCATCGAGATCGACGCGCTCGAGCTTATCAAAGACAATTGGCGTGAGATCGGGATCGACCTTTATCCGCGCCCGTCCCAGAGGGATGTTATGCGCAACCGCGCGTTTTCGGGCGAGCTTGCCATGAGCGTGTGGTCGGGCTTCGACAACGGCCTTGCCTCTGCCAACATGCCACCCGATGAGCGGGTTCCTGTCTCCACCATGTTCCTGGCCGGCCCTGCCTGGGGCGCTTACGCCATGAGCGGCGGGGAGAGCGGTGAAAAGCCCGATTACGAGCCCGCCATTCAGCTGATGTCGCTGTTTGACACCTGGCTGAACACCCAGACAGAGGGTGAGCGCGCCGCCGCCTGGCACGACATCTTGAAGCTGCACGCAGAGGAGGTGTTGACCATCGGCACGGTGGAAGGCGTCATCCAGCCCGTCGTGGTGAAAGATAGCTTAAGGAATGTCCCCGACGAGGCGGTCTATGGTTGGGACCCCGGCGCCCACTTCGGTCTTTACAGGATGGACGAGTTCTTCTTCCAATCGCCCCAGAAGGGGTGAACCTTTCAGCGAGATTGTGCGTGCGCCGACCAGGCGTCGTATGGGGTGGCGGGCGTTGGCCTACCGGCACCCGCGCGGTTCTTCGAGGCAATTGGTGTGATTGAAGGGCATGTGATGGGCGGCGGCGCAGCAGGGGAGCGAACATGATCGGGTACGTTGTGCGCCGCAGCCTTGGGATGATCCCGACGCTGCTCGTCATCTCGTTCCTGATCTTCCTCATCATCGAACTGCCGCCCGGCGACTACCTGTCCAACCAGATCGACCAGTTGCGCTCCCAAGGCGAGTCGGCCTCCATCGCCAAACTGGAGTTCATGCGCAAGGAGTTCGCCCTCGACCGGCCATTCTTCGAGCGTTACGCGGTGTGGCTTGGGGCCTGGCCTGGACCGAACGGGTTCGACGGGATCATCCAAGGCAACTGGGGTTGGTCGTTCGAGTACCAAAAGCCTGTGGGCGATGTGGTGTCAGGCACGCTTCTCCTGACGGTGGTGTTGAACTTTGCCACCATCCTGTTTGTCTACATCGTCTCCTTTCCCATCGGTATTTATTCTGCAACTCGGCAGTATTCATGGGGAGATTACGGGTTCACGTTCCTGGGGTACTTTGGTCTGGCGGTGCCCAACTTCCTGCTCGGCCTCATCTTGCTGTTCTTGATGAACGAGTGGTTCGGGGTGTCCGTCGGCGGGCTGATGGCGCCTGAATTCATCGATAAACCCATGAGCATCGACAAGTTCTTGTCGATCCTGTCCCACCTCATTGTGCCCACCATCGTCATCGGCACGGCCGGCACGGCAGCCATGATCCGCCGCTTACGCGCCAACCTGTTGGACGAACTCCACCGCCAATACGTGACCACGGCCCGCGCCAAGGGGCTGTCGGAACGCAAGGTTGTGCTGAAATATCCGCTGCGTATGGCGCTGAACCCGTTCATCGCAGACATTGGCAATCTGATCCCCTCCCTTGTTTCGGGGTCTGTGATTGTCTCCGTGGTCCTCAACCTTCCGACGGTGGGGCCCATCCTCCTGTCCGCGCTCCAATCGCAGGATCAGTATTTGGCCGGCTTCATCTTGTTGTTCGTCGCCGTCCTGACGCTTTTCGGGATGCTTGTGTCGGACCTCTTGCTCGCTGTGCTGGATCCGCGGATCAGGCTCGGCCAGGCGGCGTCAGGGTGAGGAGGGCGCTATGAAAGAGGGCGTGCGCGTCGACCCTGAACGATCCCCTGACCTTCCTGGGGATCAGGAACGCTATGTGGATCAGGCCGTCTTCGACCCCGCAGAGGCGGAGCGGCTGACGCCTGAGCAGGAGCGGTACTACCAGGCCTCGCAGTGGCGCATCATTTGGTGGCGTTTCCGCCGTCACAAGCTCGCCGTCTGGTCAGGCGTCATCCTGCTCTTGTTTTATCTGTGCGTGCCGTTTGCGGAGGTGTTCGCTCCCTACAATCCCAACGAACGCCATGCCGAATACCTTTATGCCCCACCGCAACCCCTAAAACTCTTTCACAACGGCAGCTTTGTGGGGCCGTACGTCCAGGGGATGACGGCAGAGCTCAACATTGAGACCTTGCGTTGGGAGTATAGGCGCGACCCCGACGTGGTGCAGCCTCTGCGTTACTTCTGCAATGGCGAGCCCTACGACTTCTGGGGGCTGTTTGAGGCCCGCTTTCGCCTCGTGTGCCCTGCCGAAGGGGGGAGCTTTTTCCTGCTTGGCACCGATCGGCTGGGGCGTGATGTGTTCTCAGGCCTCATCTATGGGGCGCGCATTTCCCTCACGGTCGGTTTGGTCGGCGTGGCCATTTCCATCCTCCTCGGCATGTTTTTCGGCGGGATCGCCGGATACCTGGGCGGCTTCGTCGACAGCATGATCATGCGGCTGATCGAGATCCTGCGCTCGCTACCCGAACTTCCCCTTTGGATGGCTTTGTCCGCGGCTCTGCCTGTCACCTGGAGCCCTTTGTGGATCTATTTCGGCATCACCATCATCCTTGGGCTGCTCGATTGGCCGGGGCTGGCAAGAGCCGTGAGATCCAAACTCCTCTCCTTGCGGGAGGAGGACTACGCCAAGGCCGCCGTGCTGATGGGGGCGCCACCCGGACGCATCATTCGCCGCCACCTCCTGCCGGGGTTTTCAAGCCACATCATCGCGTCGGCGACCCTCTCCGTCCCGACGATGATTTTGGGCGAGACGGCGCTCTCCTTTCTCAATCTGGGGCTCCAGAGACCGGCCATTTCGTGGGGGGTGTTGCTGAACGAAGCCCAGAACATCACCGTCGTGACCATCTATCCCTGGCTGATGGCGCCCGTCATTCCCATCATCATCGTGGTGTTGGCCTTCAACTTCCTTGGGGATGGGTTGAGGGATGCCGCTGACCCCCACAAGTCCTAATGGATCCGCCCACGAGAGCATCCTGCGTCTACACGGACGCCGATAAGGCGCTCACCTCCTTTGACGTAGAGCGGTTTTCTTACGATCTGATGGTTCCACCTGACCGCTAACCGGTCTAGCCCTTGAGGTGGTGCGTGCGGCGCGGCCGTTGGGGGCTCGAACTTCACCAAGAAACGGGAACAGGCTTGGGGGCCGACTCTCTGCAGGGGGCCTGACGGGGCGGCGATCCTTCAGGTGTTGCGCGGCGCCGGTGGGCGGTGTTAGAGCCCGGGTCGGTCGTCGGTGGGGGTCGTTTGCGCTCCCTCTCGTGCGGTGCGGCCGCTCTCGCTGCCAAATCGTGGCACCCTCAACGCTCTGTCCCAAGGTGGTTTGATGTCCGTTGATCGACAAACCGTGCATCGCGTCGCGCACCTTGCGCGTATCAAGGTGAGCGAAGACGAGGCCGCACGGCTGCAAGGCGAGCTGAACGAGATTTTGGGCTTCGTGGAGCAGTTAGACGCTGTGGACATTGAGGGCGTTGAACCGATGACGGCCGTCCTCGACACCACCTTGCGCCGTCGGCCCGACACCGTCACCGATGGCGAAAAGCCCGACGCGATCCTCGCCAACGCGCCTGAAAAGGACGACGGCTACTTCCTGGTTCCCAAGGTGGTGGAATGACCGGCACACCAACCTCCCTCATCGATCTCACCGTTGCTGACGCGCGCGACAAGCTGAGGGGCCGCGAGATCGGCGCGCGCGAGTTGACCGATGCTTACCTCGATGCCATCGAGGCGGCCGGTGCGCTCAATGCCTTTATCCGCAAGACGCCCGACAAGGCGCGGGCGATGGCCGATGCCAGCGACGTGCGCCTGTCCAAAGGCGACGGCGGTGCCCTTGAAGGCGTTCCCCTTGGGATCAAAGACCTTTTTTGCACCGAAGGGGTGCCGACCACGGCAGGCTCGAAGATTTTGGAAGGGTTCGTGCCGGCATACGAATCGACCGTCACCGCCAACCTGTGGGGTGCTGGTGCGGTGTGCCTTGGCAAACTCAACCTGGATGAGTTCGCCATGGGTTCCTCCAACGAGACAAGCGCTTACGGCAATGTGGTCAATCCTTGGCGGGCCGAAGGGGAGGGCGACCTTGTCCCCGGCGGTTCTTCCGGGGGATCGGCAGCGGCTGTGGCGGCCCACCTTTGTGCCGCAGCGACGGGGACCGATACCGGCGGCTCCATCCGCCAGCCCGCGGCGTTGACGGGGACGGTGGGGCTCAAACCCACCTATGGGCGCTGCTCGCGCTGGGGGATTGTGGCCTTTGCCTCTTCGCTGGATCAGGCAGGGCCCATCACGCGCACGGTCAAGGATGCGGCCATCATGCTGTCGGTGATGGCGTCTGTGGATTTGAAAGATTCCACCTCCGTCGACAGGCCGGTTGCCGACTATGAGGCCGCGCTCGACACGTCCGTGAAGGGCAAGCGCATCGGCATCCCACGCGAATACCGTGTGGACCCGATGCCGCCTGAGCTTGAAGCCCTTTGGCAGAAGGGGGAGGCGTGGCTGCGCGATGCTGGGGCCGAGATCGTCCCCGTTTCCTTGCCGCACACGCAATATGCGCTGCCGGCCTACTATATTGTGGCGCCTGCGGAAGCCTCCTCGAACCTTGCCCGTTACGATGGTGTTCGTTACGGGCTGAGGGTGGAGGCTGACGACATGGTCGGCCTTTACGAGGCCACCCGTGCGGCAGGCTTTGGCGATGAGGTGAAGCGGCGCGTCTTGATCGGCACCTACGTCCTGTCCGCCGGCTACTACGACGCCTACTATCTGCGCGCACAGAAGGTGCGCACCCTCATCAAGCGCGACTTTGAAAACGTGTTCGATGATGGGATCGATGCGCTGTTGACGCCCACCACCCCTGGTCCCGCCTTCACCATCGGGGGCAAGCCCGACCCTGTGGAGATGTATCTCAATGACATCTTCACCGTGCCTGTGAACATGGCGGGACTGCCTGGGATTTCCGTCCCCGCGGGGCTGTCGGACACGGGGCTGCCGCTCGGGCTTCAGCTCATCGGCAGGCCCTTCGAGGAGGCGGGGTTGATGCCCCTTGCCCGCGCGTTGGAGGAGGCGGCAGGCCACTTCCCGGTCAAAGATCGCTGGTGGGCCAAAAGCGGCTGACACGGCCCGTCAGGCATACCAGCATAGCTGCCTCCGCGCCCGGATGCTTCCCGCACCGCGGCGGCTCGTTTAAGCCGTGAGGGTATGAGCGCACCCGACGCGCAACAGGCCCGCTCCACCGCCTATTGGGTGGGGCAAGGGGCGCTGAACCTTTTCTCCCTGCCGGCCCTTGTCTTGATGGCCGCGCAGGTGGGGTTTGCTGCGCTCGCCCGTGAGGCAGGTTTTTCCCTCACCCAGACCGTTTTCATGACCTTCATGGTGTGGGCCCTTCCCAGCCAAGTTGTGTTCGTGGGGATTGTGGGGTCGGGCGCCTCGCTGTTTGCCGTGGTGCTGGCCGTGGGGCTGTCGGCGGTGCGCTTCATGCCGATGGTGATGGCCTGGGTGCCCCTCGTGCGCACCACCACCACGCGGCGGTGGATGCTCCTGGGCCTGTCCTGGTTTGTGGCGATCACCGCCTGGGTGTTTGCCATGGCAAAGCTGCCGGACCTGCCGCGACCGGCCCGCGCACCCTTCTTTGCAGGCTTTGCCGTTGGGCTGACGCTGTCGAACCTTGTTGTGGTGGGCCTTGCCTACGCCCTTATCGGCACATTGCCTGACGTTGTGGCGGCCGCATTGGTGTTCTTGACGCCCATCTACTTTCTGATGGCCCTGTGGGGTGCTGCGCGTATGGATGCCGACAAGATGGCCATGGCCGCGGGTCTCATTCTTGGGCCGCTGTTCGCTATGGTGCTTGAGCATGCGCACCTTCTGGTGGCGGGCGTTGTGGGTGGCACGTTCGCTTACGGAGTATCGCGCTGGCGGCGCAGGCGGCCAGGCCGTTGAGCGAGGAGGCGGTCAAATCGCTGGCGGGGCTGGGGCCTTACCTCACCATCGTGGTGGCCGCCGCGCTTCCCACCCACATCTGGCGCTGGCTGGGGGTGATTTTCGCCGGACGGCTGGATGAAGGCTCTGAGTTCTTCATTTGGGTCAAGGCGGTGGCAACGGCGCTTGTGGCGGCCGTCATAGCGCGACTGATCCTGTTTCCCGTGGGACCGCTGGAGGGGCTTGCGGTGCCCGCGAGGCTGGCGGCGGCGGCGGCGGGGTTTGCCGCCTACATTGCCTCAGGCAAGTCCCTTGGTGTGGGGGTGGTGGTGGCCGAGGTGGTGCTCATCCTTTCCTGGTTCATTCTTGTTTGAGCGTGGTTTCAGCCTGCGACCCGCCGCATCAGCGCTTCCACAGGTCCGCGCTTGAACCGTTTGGACCACAGGTAGGCATAAAGGGTGGCGGCGGCGCAAAAGGCAGCCGACGCGAGGAGGGCAGCGTTCAGGCTCTGCCCGCCGAGGAGGCCCAGTTCCTCAAGCGCGCCCATGCCGATGAGAATGTGGGCAATGTAGAGCGTTAGTGTTTGTCGACCGGCAGGCGCGACGGCTGCAAGGATGCCTGAGCGTCGTAAGGTCCCGGCGCCAGCCAGACAAAGGCCGATGACGACCGCGGCAAACCCCATGCCTGCGAGCGAATAAAGCGGCATTGGCGGCAATGGCTTGGTGGTCAGGAGTTCGGCGAGCGCTGCGTTGTTGGCGGCAAATTCGGACGTAAGGGCAGCGCTCACCCATTGCGCACCCATGTAAGCGAGAAGGCCGAGGGCGATGAGACCCAGCTGGACGCCTCGGGCGGCAAGGTTGAGGCGGCTCAAAATCAACCCGAACAGCAGAAAGCCCAGCCACGGGATGACCGGGTGCCAGCCGTTGAAGAACAGGTTGCGGACAAACCCCACAGGCGTCCAAAACCCCTCGTAGCTGAAGTTCGAAAAGTCCCACCCTGCCTCGTAGTCAAGGCCGAGCACCATCACCACGAAGGCTATGTTGAGGGCGAGAATAGCGGCGGCAAGCGTGCGCGAACCGAGCGGCAGGAGGAGCGCGCCGAACAGGAAGTAGAACGCGTAATAGTGGATGATGTCGGCATCGAACACGAGCATGTTCGCAAGCCCCACCACAAGGAGGAACGCCGCCCGCTTCAGCGTGACGATGGTCGTCCCAGCCTCGCTCTTTCGTGCAGCAAGGCCGAGCCCAACGCCCGCAAGCACCACAAAAAGGGCGGCCGCACGCCCCTCGAGGGCTGATGTGACGGCCGAGGCAACCCCCGTCGTCTCCTCCACGCCCATGACGATCTTGAAATTGACGATCACCATGCCGACAAGGGCGAGGAAGCGGGCCACATCCAGCCCCTCAAGGCGCAACGCGTTGCCGCCTCCTGGCGAAGGGTGCGCCACCATTCTCGCCGCCGGTTGTGGTGTGTGTCTCGCTCAGCCGTTGAGGGCGGCGCGCAGCTTGGCGCCGTTGGCCTTCACCTCTTCAGCAGGGGCGATCTCGCTGGTATGGGGGCGCAGGGCCGTCGCCTCGAAGCGTGGCAGGACGTGCCAGTGGGTGTGGAAGACCATCTGCCCGCCGGCCCCTTCCACGAAATGCTGGACGGTGATGCCATCGGCCTCGAACGCCGTCATCGCAGCCTTTGCCACCTTCTGGACGGTGGCAAGGCAGGCCGACAGATCCTCCGGCGCTATGTCGAGGATGTTGCGCGACGGCGCTTTGGGCAGCACAAGGGAGTGGCCTGTGGTGCGGGGCATGATGTCCATGATGACGCAGGTGTTTTCGTCCTCGTACACCGTTTCTGACGGCATCTCGCCACGCAGGATCTTGGCGAAGATGTTGGTGTCGTCGTAGGCCGTCATCGGGCTTGCTCCGTTGCTGTCATGGCTGTGGCAGGCGCTTGGCGACGCCGCTGCGGTTTAAGGACGCCCGGGCAAAAGGCGCGCCAGTGCGCTCGTTCGCCTGAGGCCGAGGCGCCTGACGGCACGCTCCATCGCTTCGGAATATAGGGCAATGTCCTCCGTCAGGAGGGGGGCGAGGGCGCGCCTTGCGTCCTGATCGGCCAGCGGCTTATGCGGGTTGGTGTTGGCCCGCTTGCCCCAGTCCCTCAGGCCGAGGAGAGGCAGCATGGGCGCAAACAACTCCGTCACCCCCACAAAGCCAAGGTCCGCAACAGTAAAGGGGGACAGCATGCGGGTCTGAATGCTGCGCACATTGTCGAGGGCGGCGAACGCCTCCAGCGACAGATCGTTGTCGCGGATGGTGCGGGCCAGATACTCCCCGTTGCCCGTCGCCTTTTTCAAGAAATGGTAGTGGGAGATGGTTTGCTCGATGGGCTCACGCAGCCAAACCCAGTAGCGGGCAGGGTCTGGCACGGCCTTCACCAGCGATTGCACCCGCACATGGCCGTGCAGGATGCTGACGCCGTCGGCCTCCAGCGCCTCGATCATCTCAGCGTCGAACTCACCACGCCTGCGACGTGCCAAAGGGTGGGTGAGCGGTGAGTCCTTGCCGTAGTAAAAGGCAACGCGCTTGCCATGGCGCGCCTTCAGGATGGAGCCGAACCGCGTCCCGGCCGTCTTTGGCACATGAACCGAGATGACGAGGCCGGCGCCCTCCTCACTCATTCCGTTCCGGCCCATCCGCCTTGCGGAAGGGGGTGTAGGTGTTGAGGACGCTGTTCTGGTGTGCCACGGCGCGCCGCTCGCTTCTTAAATAGTCTTCCACCGCATCGCGCAGGCCAGGGTGGCGCACGAAATGGGCAGAGCGCGTCTCGCATGCCTCGTAGCCGCGCGCAAGCTTGTGCTCGCCCTGGGCGCCGGCCTCCACACGGGTGAGACCGTTGACGATGGCGTAATCGATGGCCTGGTAGTAGCAGACCTCAAAGTGCAGGAACGGGTGGTCTTCAACGCACCCCCAATAGCGCCCGTAAAGGGTCTCTGACCCGATGAGGTTCAGCGCGCCCGCGATAAACCGCCCCTCACGCTCAGCCATGATGAGGGCCACACGCTCCCCCATCCTCTCTCCGAGCTGCGAGAAGAAGCGCCTGTTGAGGTAGGGCCGCCCCCACTTGCGCGAGCCTGTGTCCATGTAAAAGCCGTAGAAGGCATCCCAGTGCGCTTCGGTAATCTCGCGGCCGGTGTACCAGGAAATGGTGATGCCGTTGGACAGCGCCTCGCGCCGCTCTCGCTTGATTTGCTTGCGCTTGCGCGAGGCAAGGGCGGCCAGAAAATCCTCAGGCTCGGTGTAGCCGCGGCTCGTCCAGTGAAACTGCGTGTCGAGGCGGGCCAGATAGCCAAAGTCGGTGAGGGCGGCGAAATCGTCCTCAAGCGCAAAGGTGACGTGGACGGAGGAGGCATCCAGCTTGTCGGAAACGGCCACCAACGCCTTTGTCAAAATGTCCCGCCGCCCTTGCGGGTCCTCAGCCCCCACCAGCAGGCGCGGTCCTGGCGCAGGGGTGAAGGGGACGCAGACCTGGAGTTTGGGATAGTAGCGCCCGCCCGCCCTCTCAAACGCGTCCGCCCAGCCATAGTCGAACACGTATTCACCCTTGCTGTGGGTTTTCAGATAGGCGGGGGCGGCGGCAAGAAGGCGCTCATCTTCATTGCGCACAAGGATGTGGCGGGGGTACCAACCCGTGCGGTCTCCGACGCAGCCGGCCTCCTCCAGCGCCAGCAAAAAGTCGTGAGCGACGAATGGGTTGAACGGCGCGGCGCCGCATCCCGACAGGGCGCCATTGTCCCCAAGGGTCCAGCCCGGGTTGGCAAGGTCGTCCCAAGCCTTCCGGTCGACGCCGGAAAGCCCGCTGACGGCCTCGATGCTGACTGTGCTCATCAAGCGCCTTTTTGCCACCGTGGGTAAGATTGCGTTCCTAGGCCGTCAAATGGTGATGAAGGGCGCGTCTGTCGCGCCGCCAGGGCCAAAGTGTATCGTTTTGCCTGCCCCCAAGGCCAGCGGGTTCGGTCGAGACAATTCCGCCCGCCTTCACCGCTCAGGGCCGAAACCCCTCGAAAATGATCTGATCCACATGGCGGGCAAGGCGCTCCGCTTCCATGGCAGAGCGCACCGTCCAGGCCAGGACAGGGCGTTTGCGCCGCGACAGCTGCGGGGCGATGTGAGGCAGGGCCGGTGAATAGTAGCCCACAAAGTCCGGCTTGGTGCGCAGGGTGTGGAGGAGGAAATCTCGCCCAAATCGCGTCACCAGCGAGGGGCCTTTGCTTTCGCCCCCTGCCAAGATTCCGATCGGCGTCGCGGTGACGGTGCGACGCAATAGATCCAGAAGATCGGGATCGAAGGTCATCAGCGCCGTCGCCCCGCCATACTGGCCAAGTGCCCTGCCGACGGCGGCGGCCATCTGCGCCTTTCGCTCCATCCCGTGGGGGGATTTAAGGTCCAAGAACAAAGGCGCGCGTCCTGCCGTCAGCGCGAACAGGTCGGCAAGGCTTGCAAGCGTTTCATCGCTGCCGCGCACGGTGACCTGGCGCAACTCTTCAAGCGTCTTCGCCGAAACGGGGCCATCGGCATGGGTGGTCCGCTGGAGCGATGCATCGTGGTGGACGATGAGGCCGCCATCGCCGGTCAGCCTGACGTCCACCTCCACGCCATAGCCTGCGCCGATGGCCTCTTCGACGGCACCGAGGGTGTTTTCGGCAACCTCATCGTCGTGCAGGCCGCGGTGGGCAATGGGCGTGCGCAGGAGCCAGTCAGGGACAAGGCCCGTAATGGCTAGGCCCCCGCGATTTCGACGACGGCTTCCACCTCCACCGCAGCGCCGAAGGGAAGGTTGGCAACGCCCACGGCCGCGCGCGCATGCTTGCCCTTGTCCCCGAGGGCGGCGGCGAAGAGGTCCGACGCGCCGTTGATGACCTTGGGATGATCGCCAAAGTCGGGGGTAGAGTTGACGAAGCCGTTTACCTTCACGATGCGGTTGATCTTCTCAAGATCGCCCACCACCACCTTCACCTGCGCCAGGATGTTGAGGGCGCACAGACGGGCCGCGTCCTGGGCCATTTCCATGGAGACGTTCTCGCCGCAGCGGCCCACATGCTCAAGCCCGCCAGCGCCCATGGGGAGTTGACCCGATACGAACAGGAGCGATCCGGTCTGCACCACAGGCACATAGGATCCCGCCGGTGCGCTGGCAGCTGGCAAGGAAAGGCCCATCTCGGCCAGTCGATCTTCCACGGTGTTCGTCACGGCGTTCCCCCAAACGATGTGGCTGCGCGCCTTGGCCGCGGATGGGCGGCGGATCGGCCCTCATTCGGGACGCGGCGCATGTCAGAATCGGCGCGGGGCAAGACGCCTCGTGCCGGGCGCGTCCGGTCTAGAAGCTCCCATGTTTCAAGGCAAGCGCGGGGGCAACGGCTTGACTTGCCGCGCCGCACCGTGCGCAAAGCGTAGGCCTGATTGCGAGGGGGGCCGTGATGGCACCGTGTGTGTGGACGAGAGGGCGGATCGAGGCCGCCTGGAGTGCAGCCGTCTTGGTGTCGGTCGTTGGCATTGGCGTTGCTGCGATGCCGACAAACGCCGTTGCCAATGAGCTGCGGCCCCACCGCGCCATCTATGATGTGACCCTCGGGTCCGCCGAGCCAAGCGCCAGCGTCATCACCGCCTCAGGCCGTCTCGTGTTCGAGGTGACGGGCGCATCGTGCGAGGGTTACGTGGTCAACTCGCGCTTTGTAACGCGTGTGACGGACCGTGAGGGGGGCGCGCGCACCACCGACCTTCGCTCCTCAACGTTCGAGGCGCTTGAGCCGGCCAACTTTTCCTTCCTCAACCAGACCTATGTGGACGGGGCACTCCAGTCTGAGACCAAAGGCTCGGCCGAAGCCCTTGCCGACGGCACCCACATCTCGCTGACGGCCCCTAAGGAGAGCGAGGCAACCCTTACCCGCGCCGTGTTCCCCACCGCTCACACCCTGCTGATTCTGCAGGCCGCCCTTGCAGGCGACACGGTGTTGGAAGCCCCGGTCTTCGATGGTGGCGACAGTGCCGACACCGTCTACGACACCACAACGGTCATCGGCAGCGCAAAGACAGGTCTTCCCGGCGCCAAGGATGGCGAGACGGCCGCCCTTGAGGTGCTGCCAGGCGCTGCTGAGGAGGACGTGTGGCGTCTCGTCATCAGCTACTTTGCCGCCAATGATCAGGCAGGCGAGCGCACGCCGGACTACGAGATCGCCTTCTCGATGCTGAAAAGCGGCATCAGCTACAATGTGGTCTTCAACTACGGTGCGTTTTCGCTGTCAGGCACCCTCGCCGAACTCACCGTCTTCGATGTCCCGGAGTGCTAGAGCATTTTCAATCTAATCGCAGTCGTATCCGGCTGCGGTGAACAGATTGCGGCACTCGTCCGGCGTGAGAGGTTTGATGACGTCGGCCACGGCATCCCATAGGTCTGGGATTGTGCGGCACGCGGCCTTGCGCAGCAGGGCCTTGAGCTTTGCGAAGACGTGCTCGATCGGGTTGAAATCAGGCGAATATGGCGGGAGGTAGAGGAGGTGAGCCCCGGCGGCTTCGATTGCCTCACGCACGGTAGCGACCTTGTGCGCCGGCAGGTTATCCATCACGACGGTGTCGCCGGGAGTGAGCTCAGGCGCCAAAACGCGTGTGACGTAGGTGGAGAAGGCCTCACCGTCCATCGCCCCGTCCAACAGCCATGGTGCCACGAGGCCGTCGCGGCGCAGCCCCGCCGTGAAGGTGGTGCTCTTCCAATGGCCGTGCGGGACCGGTGCGCGGCAGCGCTCGCCCCGCGGCGCCCGGCCTCGCAGCCGCGCCATCTTGGTCGATAAACCGGTCTCGTCGATGAAGATCAGCCGGTCGGGATCGAGATCGGGCTGCCCCTCGAACCAGGCGCGCCGGCGCTCGGCGACGTCGGGACGATCCTGTTCTGCCGCGTGCGCGGTCTTTTTTTCAGTGTGATGCCGCGCTTGGCAAAGAAGTGCCACACCGTCGAGGGGCAGACCGTCACGCCCTTTTCGGCCCCGAGCCGTGCGGCGATTTCGGCCAGCGTGATGTCGGGCGCGGCCTCGACGAGACCAAGGATAAAGCCCTTATGGGGGTCGAGCTTGGAGCGAACCGGATGACCCTGGCGCGCCGGCTCCACGCTGCCGCTGCGCCGCCACAGCCGATGCCACGCGCCCGCCGTGGCAATACCGATCGCAAACCGCTGTGCCGCTTCGCGGTGAGACAACCCCGCATCGATCGCCTCCACCACCCGGACCCGCAGATCCAGCCCCAACGCTCGCCCCATGACCCACCTCGCGAATCAACTTCGCAAGACCGAATCACAATGGAATTGGCGAGCCGTTACCGACTCTACAATGGTTCAAACTGCTCTAGCGTCAATCCAGGATGAGGTTGCGCAGCCATCCTGGACCAAATGGCTCTTCCATCTTGGGAGCGAGCCGTCTTCTCCCACCGGACTGTGTACAGTCAGCTCGGAACGGCTCTAGAGTGCGGTTTGCGGCTAGATGGAGCCATCAGACCGCAAGAAAATCGCGCTATGTCAGAGGAGTAGAGCCTCTTATCTGCGTCGGTATGGACGCAGGATGCTCGAGGACACCCTATCGGGTTTTGAGAAGGCTCAGGATGGTTTGAGCGCTGTCCCTTGCAGCCGTTCCACAAACGCGGACGGGGACGTTAGTTCTGGTCCTCAGGGAGCGCCGGCAGAGGCAGCACCTCGATCCCCTCATCGATGAGGGCTTTGGCTTCGTCCAGATCCGCCTGGCCGAAAATGCTACGGGGCTCCGCTTCGCCGTAGTGGATGCGGCGCGCCTCATCGGGAAAGGCTTTGCCCACGTCGGTGCCGTTGGCCATCACAGCTTTGCGAAGCGCAATCAGCGCCTCGCGCAGGCGCGGGTCGGCCTGTTTGCCGAGCGCGACATTGGCGGCCATGTGGCTTTCGGGGGAGGCAGGGACGTTCGATCCGCCCTCGTCTTTGGGGGAAGGTGCGCTCTCCTCGCCGCCGTCCTTGGCGGGCGGGGCGAAGGCAGGCTCGGCCTTCTTGTTGCGGCCGAGGGCGGGGGACATCAGCGCCCTCTCCACCTCGTTGGTGCCGCATTCGGGGCAGGTGAGCATGCCGCGATCCTGTTGCGTCTCAAAGGCTGCGGAGGAGGGAAACCAACCGTCGAACCGGTGGCCCGTGACGCAGCGCAGGGCGTAGTGGATCATGATGCGCTGCGAAGCTGGGGCGTGCCTGCCGGCACCACCGAGAAGGCCCGTCGCGCGTTCATGATGGGCACCTGCCGGCGCACCGCTTCCACCACGGCAGTGTCAAGGTCGGCCATGATGATGTCAGGCACGTCCGCTCCTTCAGCGAGGATATTGCCCCAGGGGTCGATGATTAGGCTGTGGCCGTAGGTCTGGCGGCCGCAGTCGTGGGTGCCGGCCTGGGCAGCAGCAACGACGTAGGCCCCGTTTTCGATGGCACGGGCGCGCAACAGCGTGTGCCAGTGGGCCTGTCCTGTGGAAACGGTAAAGGCAGAGGGCACGGAAAACATCGTGGCGCCTGCCTCGGCGAGCCCTGCGTAAAGCTTTGCAAAGCGCACATCAAAACAAATGGTGAGGCCCAGCATCATTGGACCGATGGGGGTGAGGTGGGCGGTGCGACCCGGCGCGAACGTATCACTTTCGCGAAACGTTTCGCCGGACGGCAGATCCACATCAAACATGTGGATCTTGTCGTAGCGGGCGGCGATGGCACCATCGGGCGCGATGACGAAGGAGCGGTTGGCAAGGCGCTCCCCATCGCGGATGGACAAGGAGCCGATGTGCACGGTGACGCCGGCTTCCATGGCAACGGCACGCAGCGCTGCAAGGGTGGCATCCTCGTCTTCGGTGCGCGCAAGGGACTGGCTTTGGGAGCGATCGAGGGTGACAAGGTTCGTCACTTCGGGGGTCTGTATGTACTGTGCGCCTTCATCGGCGGCCCTGCGCACAAGGTCAGCCACCATTGCGGCATTGGCGTCAGGGTCAGAGCCTGAGCACAGCTGGATGGCTGCGGCGCGCAAGGTCACTGGGCAGCCTCCAATGCAGCGTCCAGCTTTCCGGCCCGATCCAAGGCCGCCAATTCGTCCGACCCGCCCACATGGGAGGTGCCAATGAAGATCTGCGGAAATGTCGTCCGTCCGCTGCGCTGGATCATTTCCTTGCGAAAGGTGGAATCGCGCGAGGCGTTGTATTCGACGAAAGCGACCCCTTTGCGCTCCAAGAGCTTTTTGGCGCGCACACAATAGCCGCAAAGATCACGGGTATAGATCTCCACCGCTGCCATGGCCTTGCTCCCGATTAGACACCACTGGGGTTGCCCATATGGGGCGTTGGGGGGATGGAGCAAGCAACCAGGGCAAGCACCACCCCATGTATGACCGGTTTGTCCAAAACCGGCAATCGTGTGGCAGACGAAGGCGGGCCGCTCCCGAACCGCCCTCAGCGGGGATCGCGATCCTCAGGCACCACGCGGGCAAAGACGGCCACACGGACCGATTGTGCGCCGGCGCCGCGCAAACACATGGCAATGGCATCTGCAGTGGCGCCCGTCGTCAAGACATCGTCCACGATCACCACGTTTTTGCCGCTGACAGCCTTCCGGTCAGCCACGCGAAAGGCGTTGTAGAGGTTGTCGCTGCGCTGTTCTCGGTCGAGACCCACCTGCCGCGGCGTCGGCCGCACCCGTTTCAGCGCATGGCTTGCCACGGGAAGTCCGGTATGGCGGGACAAGGCGTCGGCAATGTGCACCGCCTGATTGAAGCGACGGGCAATGAGGCGGCGGCGATGAAGGGGCACAGGCAGCAAAACGTCGGCCCCGGCGGTGACATCGGCAACGGCAGGGGCCATCAGGCGCGCCATCAGGGCGGCAACGCCGGGCACGTCATAGTATTTTAGCTGATGGACGAGGCGGCGGCTCAAAGGGCCAAACACCGTTGCTGCCCGCGCCTTGTCGTAAAGGGGATGGTTCCAGGACAGCTCGGGCGCGCGGGCGCCGGGGCCGGCGTCGAAGGCCAAGGGCGTACCCATGATGTCGCAAATGGGGGGTGCAATCAGCTCCAGCTGAGGCCAGCAGCGGCCGCAAAGGGTGCGCGGGTCCGCAAGGGGTCGCCGGCAGCCCATGCACAAAGGCGGGACCACAAGGTCAAGCCCCACACCAGCCCATCGGCCCAGCGTCTGCTTCACACTCACGGCAAAGCCTATGGAGGCGCTGCGATTCCAAACCGTCATCGCAAGGGCGTAACACATCCAAAAGTTGTAATCAAACATCAACACACGCAAGAGCGGTAGCTTGGTTTGCCATCCACGTCTTCGCCGGGCGAAGCGGCGATCTATATGGCGGGGATGATGTTCGAGCGCAGTCGCATAGGACGCCGCAGCCGCTTGGCCGAGGCCGACTTCCTCCACACCTTCGCCGCCGAGGAGATTGTGGACAGGCTCGGTCTTGTCAGCCGCACCTTCGAAGATGGCCTGGTGGTGGGGCCCCTGACGCCAGCCATCCAGGCTGCATGGGCAGCGGCTCCGGTCAGGTGGACCACACTCACCCCGCCTGGCGGGCAGCCGGGCATGGCGGTGGCGGACGTGATGATGCCGTTCTTCCGGTCGTTTGGCCTTGCCGTTTCCATCAACCATCTGCACCTGTCCAACGATCCCGTGAAGATGCTGGCCGAGATGCGCGGCACCTTGCGCCCAGACGGCCTTTTCCTGGGCGCAGCGCTGTCATCGGGCAGTTTGGCGGAGTTGGCCGACGTGCTCCTGGAGGCCGACGCGCAGACCGGGGAGGGGGCCGGCATGCGCGTTGCCCCCTTCGCGGATGTGCGCCGGTGGGGGGATGCGGTGTCGCGGGCAGGCTTTGCACTGCCTGTGGCGGACGCCATGGCGATCACCGTGCGCTACCAGAACCTTCAAGGCCTATTGGACGACCTGGGCAAGATGGGGGTGAGGGGCGTTCTTGCCAGTCGCAGCCCCGGAAGCCGGCGGCTTTTCGACAGGGCGGCGACCCTTTACGCCCACAGGCACAGCGACCCCGACGGCCGGCTGAGGGCAACCTTCGTCTTCGCGTTCCTGTCAGGCTGGGCGCCCGATGCCAGCCAGCAAAAGCCCGCCAAGCGGGGCTCAGCCACCATGGCCCTTGAAGAGGCACTCAAAGCCCCTTTGGTCACGCCAAAGCCCCGATGATGGCCGTTTTCAGTGCGTACGCAGGGTCTGAATGGCCTTGGCGTAGTCGGGCGCGCCGAACACGGCCGACCCTGCAATCAGGACGCTCGCCCCAGCGCTCGCCGCATCGCCCGCGGTCTTCGCCGACACCCCGCCATCGGCCTCCACGTGGATGGGGCGCTCGCCCACAAGAGCACGCACGGCGGCAAGGCGCTCCGCGGCGTTGGGCAAAAAGGCCTGGCCGCCGAAGCCGGGGTTCACCGTCATGACGTTGATGATGTCCACCCTGTGCAGAACGGACTCCAGAGCGGCGATGGGTGTTGCAGGGTTGATGGCGACCCCCGCGAGCGGACCATTTGAGCGGATCTGATCCAGCGCGCGATCAAGGTGATGGGTCGCCTCAACGTGGATGGTGATGGAGGCCGCGCCCACCTTCACGAACTCATCGATGTAAGGTTCGGCCGGCGCGATCATCAGGTGAATGTCGAAGGGAAGGTCGGTGTGTTCCCTCAAGGCACCGATGAGGGCGGGGCCGAAGCTGATGTTGGGCACAAAATGGCCGTCCATCACATCAAGGTGCAAGATGTCCGCGCCTGCCGCCTCAACGGCACGAACCTCTTCCCCAAGGCGCGCATAATCGGCCGCAAGCAGAGACGGGGCAATCAGGGGCGGGCCGTCCTTGGCGCGCGGCGGGAACGGCCTCATGCGGGCTCGTCCTCACCATCGGGCGTTGCCAGCAGCAAGACCCAGTAGGACTGGAAGATGCCCTTGTCGGTCACCGCAAGGCCGATCCCCATATGGGTCATGTCCCGTCGCAAGAGGTTGCGGTTGTGCTTTGAGGAGCCTTTCCAGCCGTCGATGGCAAGCACCAGGGTTGGGTAGCCTGCGCCGAGGTTTTCGGCGGCCCGTTCTGCGGGATAACGCGCGCCATTCAGCCGCCGCGCAAGGCCTTGGGAGGTGTGAAGCTCGGTCTTCAGCCGGTCGCGGCGGGCAAGCTCGCGCGCGGTCTTAGCGGCAATGGCAGACAGGCGCGGGTCGGCGATCAACTGGGGCCGGCCACGGCTCTTGCGATAGGCATTGATGAGGCGCGTTGCCTCAGCCGGGTTCACCGTGCGCTCGCGCGCCACCTTGGGAACGGTGGTGGCAGGCTTGTCGCCGCCGATCCCCATGAAGCCGCACCCGGCAAGGACGGCCGCCATCAAAGTGAGGATTAAATAACGCTGTACCATCGCGCCGTGATGCACGCTTGCGTCCAATCCCTCAAGATGGAAGGAGCGAGGGAATCGCTTTTTTCAACTTGAAGAACCCTGCGTTGGCATAACGCCACGCCGCACCGTCCTCTGCGCGCAACAGGGTGTGAAGGCGAATGCCTTGCCTCGCCAAGCCCTGCCGCGCCGCCGCCAAAGCATCCGCCGTCGGCCCCACGGGTGCATACGCCGTGGCGATGGCGTTTGCCCCTGCCCGCCGCGCGGCCTCGGCCAAGGCGTCAGCCGTCAACGCCACAGTTGTGTGGCTGGCATCGAGCCGGGTGCCGGCATCGGCCACCGCGCCTGTGGCAAAGGCAAGCACAGCATCGCTCTCCCCAAAGGTGGAACGGGTAAGGGTGGTGGAGAGCGCAAAACCGCTCACGTCGTGGTGGGCGACAAGGTCTTCGGGCGCACAGTCTTCACCCGTCACCAGCCACAAGACAGGGCCTTCGGGTGAGGGATCGCCCTCAGGCGCGGGGCGGATGGCGTGGCGATCCTCCTCGGTCAGGGGAGGGGCGGCGGTTGCAAGGCCGGTGGGGGAGAAGCGTCCGGCGGTGAAGCGGGCAATATTGTCCGGCCGTGCAAGGTAGGTCTTGCCCTTGGTATGGAGCCCGCCCACCCAGCGCCAGGACAGTGTGTTCGAGGCGGGGTCGCCGTCCAGAAGGTGGCGCAGCATGAAGTCCGCGCCCAGCTGCCAGGGCAGCCTCAGCGTGAAAATCCAGATGGACGCGAACCACATGCGCGCGTGGTTGTGGAGGTACCCTGTGCCCAGAAGTTCGCGCACCCAGTGGTCATAAGCGTCAATGCCAGTGTTGCCGCCTTCGGCAGCGGCAAGGTCGTTGGCGATCGCACTGCCCTTGTGGTCCCACAACCCCTCAAGGTCGCGCGTGTAGGCGGTCCAGATGGAGGGTTTGCGCTCCAGATGGCCTTTGAAATAGGTGCGCCAGTACACCTCGCTGATGAACTTGTCCGCCGCCTGCGCGCCGTGGGCGGCAACGGCTGTCGCAACGCTTTCGCGCTCCAGCACCAGACGGTGGCGATGGTAGGGGCTGAGGCAGGAGACGTTGGTGTGCGCACCCGGCCCCCGATCCTCGTTGCGCGTGGCAGCGTACTGGCGGCCCATGAGGGGGGCGAAGCGGGCAAGCCTTTCAAGGCCGTCCTGTCGCGTTGGTTTCAGTGGATTGCGCATCGCCCCTCCTGCCTGCGCCAGGTGGAGCGTCAGCGGCCCTCGCCCATTGGACCGCCCGTCGCAGGCAGCCCTTTGAGCCGGCCGTCAGGCGCCGCTAAGGCCAGACCGTTCAAACCCTTATGGGAGCGGTAGGATCTGGTCGTTTGTGGGGCGCAAATGCGCTCACAGGGTTACGATAAGAGGTCGTCGAAGTTGCTGGTGAGGCGAAAGTCTTCAGGATCGATGGTGGCGTCCTGTCCCTTCCGGTCGGTGAAGGAGAAGCCCAACAGCTTGGTGCCTTTGCCGGGCTCTAGGTCCGGCCGGGTATTGCCTTCCCAGGGCTCCACGGCAAATGTCCGGTCGAAATAGTCCGCCCCCCACACCGCCGTCACGTCCTTGACCGCCTTCTCGGTGAAGCGGAATTCAAGGTTCTCAAGGTCGGTCAGGCGCTCATCGCCCACGTTCCTGATGAACACCTCCACCGCGCCGGACCCGTCCCCTTCCTCAAGCACACGCACGGATAGACGAAAGCCCACCTCGTTCTTGATGGGTCCGTCAAAGCCCTCAGGCGTGAAGTCGATGGGGCGGAAGTCGTTGGTCGTGACGGTCACATCGGCTGGACGGTTGGTGACGAGGAAGCCGAACGCTTCGATCTTCGCGCCAGCGCCGATCACCTTTTCGCCGCCGCTTGAAAGGTCGAACACACCATCGGCGTAGGTGGCGCCGAAGGTTTCGCCCTCCACAAGGTCCAGTTTGCCGGCATCGCGAAATTTCAGGCGCAGATCGTCAATGTTGGTGAGCGCTTCGTCGCTGAGATTTTGCACCGACACGCGAAACACCTCAGTCTTGGTGTTGCCATCGTCGAAGATGACGGTGGATTCCAAGCTGAGTTCGATGACGGGGCGCTCCTCCACCTCGCCATTCTTGCCTTTGTCCTTGCCGGTGCCTGCGGGGGGCTTGGTGTAGGAGTCCTGAATGTCCTTCTGGTCGAGCCTTGCCCCTTTGACGAAGACGTAGTCGCCCGTCTTGTCATGCTCCAACAAGGTGCCTTTGCCGCCAAAAATGGCGATCTTGCCCGTGGCGATCACCTTCAGTTGGCCTGAATTGTCGACAATCTGGTCGAACTGGCCCGCCTTGTAGTCGGTGATCACCGTGCGGCTGTCGCCGGTAAAGTCCGCCTTGTCGAAAATGAAGGCATCGGCGCCTTGGCCGCCGCTCAAGGTGTCGTCGCCGATGCCGCCGCGCAAAATGTCGTTCTGTGCGCCGCCCAGAAGCTTGTCGTTGCCGTCATCGCCGCGAAGGTTGTCGCGCCCATCGCCACCGAACAGGGTGTCGTTGGCCTCGCCCCCGTCCATGAAGTCGTTGCCGGCGCGGCCGAACATGCGGTCGCGCCCGTCCTCGCCGAACATCACATCGTCAAGCTTGGTGCCGTTGACCTTGCCGCCTGTCTCGTCGTCGATGACCCAGGTGTCGCGGAACCCATCTCGCTGCTCGATGAAGCGGACCGTGTCGCGCACTTCGCGCACATCCACCTGCTTGACGCCGCCCGGAACAGGGTTTTGGCGCAGCTGGATGAAAAGGTCATAAAGGTCGCCCGCCTCGATGGGGCGGGGCAGGCCAATGGCGATCTTCGCCTCAGGGTCGCTGCGCAATCCTCTCAGATATTGGGCAAAACCCTTGTCGTCCACCGAATCGGAAATGTCTTCGACGATGTAGCCGTCTTTGCGGTTGAATCGCTCGGTGTTGAAGGTGGCAGGCTTGCCCATGTCTCATCCTCAAAGACCCCTCGGACCGGAAGATCCTGTCTCCCGCGTGTCCCTGGGGGCAAACGCACATCAAACTCCCAACGGCCGACCCCACCGCCCAAAGGCTTTTGGAATTGCAGGCAAAGCACGGCGCGCAGCGCGCCTCCTTACGCGACTCGCCGGGTTGCTGTACAGGCGTGACCGAAGACATGAGCTATTCTTAATCAAGGTGTGTCAGCCCGGCGCATGTCTCGACCCGCTCTTTTCGTTTCGTTCAAGTCTAAAATAGATTGTTGCGCCACTCACCGACCTTATCCCAAGCGTCATTTGGTCGACTTCGAGGACATATTTCAACAGTGGCCTCAGGTTTGTTGATTAATCTGTGAAGCTGGCACTGGTTTAATTTGACACAGGCGTTTTGTCTGATCTCTTAGCTAGTATCATTTCAGCGTACCTAGGTTAGTCAGGTCGGTAGGGGTTATTTAATGGGATTGTCTTCCGCGAGAGTGCGTGCATTGAACGCCGTGGTGGAGGAGGGGGGCATTTCCGCCGCAGCACGCCGTCTTGGCGTCTCCCAGCCGGCCGTCACACAGCACATTCGCGACCTTCAGGCCGAATTCGATGTGATGTTGTTTGAGCGAAAGCGTGGCACCCTCATCCCCACCGCGCTGTGCCGGGAACTTTACAAGCTCACCAGCGAGATCCGCGAACTGGAAGACGAAGCGCTGCGCCTCCTCAACCGTCAGGAGGTGCTGGACAGGGGAGAGCTGCGCGTGGGCCTTGGCAATGCGATGCCGGGGATGCGCCTCATCGGCGACTTTCAGCGCAACTACCCCAACATCGAAGTCCAGGTGGAAATGGGTTCCTGGACGCAGATCGTGGACGCGGTGGTGGAGCAGCGCGTCGACGTTGCGATTTTGCCCGAAGTCCCTGACGAGAAACGCTTTCACCGCGTCCTTTGCGCCGAGCACGATGTGGTGGCTTTGGTGCCTCCCGGGTCGGACCTTGCCAATTCAGCGCAGGTTACCCTGCAACAGCTCATCAAGTGGCCGCTTATCTTCAGGACGGAGGAGTCCTCCACCCAGCGCGCCGTCGATGCGGCCTTTGCCTCCGTCAACATCAAGCCAAAGCCGGCCATGGTGCTCGACACCCGCGATGGTGTGATGGAGGCCGTCGCCCACGGCCTTGGCGTTGGCTTTGTGTGGCGGCTTGGGTCATCGCGCCAGGTGGATGTGAAAAAGATCCCCGTGCGGGAACTTTCCAAGCGCGTGCAGGAGCATGCGTTCCACTTGTCGCACCCTGTTCCGAGAATTGCGCCACACTTCATGGAAATTGTGCGGCAAAGCCGCCTCACGGGCTAGACTTTCCTTCGCAAAGGCGCCGCGGCACCGTCATAAGGAAGACGCGTGCTGAAGGAGCTGTCATGCGTCGCCTTGTTGTTGTGCTCACCCTTGCCGTTTTGGCCGGTTGTTCGTCTGCGCCCGAGCGTGGTCCAAGCCTTGCCGCTGCCCCCGCGCAACCCCTTGCCGAGGTGGCGCCCACCGTCTCCGCCAAGGCCTATGCCGCCATTGTGGTGGACATGCGCACCGGCAAGGTCCTCCACCAGGACGGTGCCCAAAGCCTGCGCTACCCCGCGTCTTTGACCAAGATGATGACGCTTTACCTGTTGTTCGACCAACTGCAGGCAGGCCGCCTTACCACCGCAAGCGCACTGACGGTGAGCGAGAGCGCTGCCAGCCGCCCCCCTGCAAAGCTCGGTGTCAAGGCAGGCACCACCATCACCGTGGACACGGCCGCCCGGGCGCTGGCCGTGCGCTCGGCCAACGATGTGGCCGTTGTGGTGGCCGAAAACATTGCAGGCTCTGAGCCCGAATTTGCCGCGATGATGACCCGCAAGGCCCGCTCGCTCGGGATGACGCGCACCCGCTTCGTCAACGCCTCGGGCCTTCCGGACGGTCAACAGGTGACGACGGCGCGGGACATGGCAATCCTCGGCAAGGCGCTGGCAGAGAATCACCCGCGCTATTTCGCCTACTTCTCCACAAGGCAGATCACCTACAACGGCCGCACCTGGCGCAACACCAACAAGCTTCTGGGCAAGGTGGACGGCGTCAACGGCATCAAGACGGGCTATATCCGCGCCTCCGGCTACAACCTCGTCGCGTCCGTGAAACGCAATGGACGACATGTGATTGCTGTGGTGATCGGCGGCAAAAGCGGGCGCTCGCGCAACCAGCGCATGGAAGAGCTGATTGCCACCTACCTGCCGCGCGCCTCCCGGCCGGGCCTGTTCGGCATGGAGCTTCTTTGACGCGTCCTGTCCCCTGGCCGGCACACACCCATTGACCGATATGTGATCTGATGCGCCACCCTTGGCCGGGGTGGTGCCAGGGAGGGGCATATGCGCTCAGACGCAAGCGGGTTGGAAGCGGCACGCACGGCGATCAGGGCCGCAACCTTTGCCGATGAGGCCAAGTGCCTGTCACACCTTGTCGACGCGGCGCGATTCGGCGTCGATGCGCGCCAGGCAGCCGTCGGCAAGGCCGCCGATCTCGTACGCAAGGTGCGCTCGGCTGCTTCGCCAGGGCTGATGGAAACCTTTTTGTCCGAGTATGGCCTCTCCACCGACGAGGGCATCGCGCTGATGTGCCTTGCCGAAGCGCTCCTTCGCGTGCCCGATGCTGAGACCATCGACGCCCTCATCGAAGACAAGATCGCTCCCAGCGATTGGGGCAAGCACCTTGGCCGCTCGTCCTCCTCGCTGGTGAACGCCTCCACTTGGGCCCTTCTGGTGACGGGCCGTGTTCTGGACGAGCCTGGCCGCGGTCTGGCTGGTGCCCTCAACGGGGCATTGAAGCGGCTTGGCGAGCCTGTCATCCGCACCGCCGTCGCTGAGGCCATGCGCAGGCTCGGCCGCCAGTTTGTCCTGGGAGAGACCATTCAGTCGGCCTTGAAGCGCGCGTCAGGGATGGAGGCGAAGGGCTACACCTACTCCTACGATATGCTGGGGGAGGCGGCCCGTACCTTTGGCGATGCGCAGCGTTACCGCCTTGCCTACGAGAGCGCCATTGCCGCCATCGCAACCCATGCCAAGGGTGACGATCCGCGCCGCAACCCCGGCATTTCCATCAAGCTCTCGGCCCTTCATCCGCGCTATGAGAGCGCCCAGAAGGCGCGCTGCGTTGCCGCCCTCGTGCCCATCGTGACGGCGCTGGCGCGCCAGGCGAAGGCCGGTGGCCTCGGCCTCAACATCGACGCTGAGGAGCAGGACAGGCTGGACCTGTCGCTGGACATCATCGAGGCCGTTGCAGGCGACCCGAGCCTTGATGGCTGGCAGGGGTTTGGCGTGGTGGTCCAGGCCTATGGCAGGCGCGCCCTCCCGGTGATCGAGTGGCTGGACGCGCTGTCCCAGAAGATCGGCCGCACCATCATGGTGCGCCTCGTCAAAGGCGCTTACTGGGACACTGAGATCAAGCGCGCGCAGGTGCTGGGGGCTGAGACCTTTCCGGTCTTTACCCGCAAGGCCGGGAGCGATGTCTCCTACATCGCCTGTGCCCGCGCACTGCTTGACCGGGCCGATCGCCTCTACCCCCAGTTTGCCACCCACAACGCCCACACAGTCGCAGCGGTGATGGCAATGGCGAATGGCGAGGATTTTGAGTTCCAGCGCCTCCATGGCATGGGCGAGGCCCTTTATGAGGTTGTGCGCGGGCAAACGCCGGTAAAGTGCCGCATCTACGCCCCCGTCGGCGCCCATGAGGACCTCTTGGCCTACCTGGTGCGGCGGCTGTTGGAGAACGGTGCCAACTCCTCCTTCGCCAACCAGATCGTCAACCAAGCCGTGCCGCCCCACAAAGTGGCGGCGGACCCGTTCGCCACACTTGCCGGCGCGCCGCCGGTCAATGCGCGCCTGCGCCAACCCCCTGACCTCTTCGCCCCCGGCCGCCGCAATGCCAAAGGTTGGGACCTTGCCGAACCGGTGGGCTTTGCCGCCTTCGACGAGGCCCGTGCGCCGGACTATGCCCGCACCTTTGCCGCCGCCCCCATCACCGTCAGCGAGGTGGCGGCACAGGCGCCGCACGACGTTGCCAACCCCGCCCGCCCTGGCGATGTGGTGGGCACCGTGCGCGCCCTTGACCCCGATGCCGCTGCCACCGTGGTGCGCGATGCTGCCCAAGGGGTCGGCTGGGCGGCGCCCCAAGAGCGCGCCGCAGCGCTGCGCTGTGCCGCCGACCTTTATGAGGCCGAGGCTGGAACGCTGTTTGCCCTTGCCGCGCGCGAAGCCGGTAAAACCCCGCTCGATGCTGTGGGCGAGGTGCGCGAGGCGGTGGACTTTCTGCGCTACTACGCCACTGAGGCCGAAAGGCTGGCGTCAGACCCGCGCGGCGTCGTTGTGGCCATCTCGCCTTGGAATTTTCCTTTGGCGATCTTCACCGGCCAGATCGCCGCCGCCCTTGCGGCGGGCAACGCCGTCGTCGCAAAGCCTGCCGAACAAACCCCTTTGATTGCCACCTTCGCCACAGGCCTCCTCCATCAGGCGGGCGTGCCCGTTGCAGCCTTGCAGCTGTGCCCAGGCGGCGGTCCTGTGGGGGCAGCATTGGTGGCCCAGCCCGCCATCGCGGGCGTGGCGTTCACAGGCTCCACCGCCACCGCCCAACGCATCGACAAACAGCTGGCAAAGACCGCGCCCAACGCGCGCCTCGTGGCGGAGACAGGCGGGCTCAACGCCATGGTGGTGGATTCCACAGCGCTGCCCGAACAGGCGGTCCGCGACATTGTGGTGTCCGCCTTCCAGAGTGCAGGCCAGCGCTGCTCTGCCCTTCGCGTCCTTTATGTGCAGGAAGATGTGAAGAGCCGCATCCTGGAGATGCTCACAGGTGCCATGGACACCCTTGTCATCGGCGATCCCTGGCGGGTTGAGACCGATGTGGGCCCTGTCATCGATGCGCAGGCGAAGGAGAAGATCGAAGCCCACGTGCGCGGGGCGGCGGGCGACAATCGCCTCCTCAAGCGGGTCGGTCGCGAGGACGGGCTCTTCGTGCCCCCCACACTGATTGAGGTGGACGGGATTGAAGATCTTCACGAAGAGATCTTCGGCCCCGTCCTCCATATGGCCACCTACAAGGCCGAGGACATCGACGCGGTGGTGGATGCCATCAACGCCACCGGCTACGGCCTCACCTTCGGTCTTCACACCCGCATCGATGACAGGGTGGATCAGGTGGTTCGCCGCATCAGGGTCGGCAACATCTACGTCAACCGCAACCAGATCGGCGCCATCGTGGGCTCCCAACCCTTCGGCGGGGAGGGGCGCTCTGGCACAGGCCCCAAGGCGGGCGGTCCCCACACCGTCGGCGCCTGGACCCACCAGGACGTTCACGCGTTGGCCATCGACAAAGGCCGCGCCGCGTCGCCCGAGATGGTGCAGGACGCCATCGACACTTTGAAGGTGGAGGACGACCCCCTCTCGACGGAGGATCTTCCCGGGCCGACAGGGGAGTCCAATCGCCTGTCCCTCCACCCACGGGGCATCGCCCTTTGCCTTGGGCCGACATTGGATCGCGCCACGGCACAGGCCGCCATGGCGCGCAAAAACGGCAACAGCGCCGTGGTTGTCGCACCAGGAGCCACCCGCAATGGCGACGGCATGATTGCGGCCGTTGATGGTGTGCTCGCCCCGGCGGACCTGTCACGCCTTCAAGGCATTGCGGCGGTTTACACCGAAGGCCCGCGCGGGGCGATCCGTACCGCTCTGGCGGCGCGCTCGGGCCCCATCGTCCCGGTTCTGTCCACCGGCGAAGCGGCGGTGATTGAAAGGCACCTTTGCATCGACACGGCCGCAGCAGGGGGCAACGCGCGCCTGCTTGCCACCACGGAGGACTGACCGAACCCCTGCCACCCCATGCCTCACCTTTTGCACAAATCTCCCACTTTTTTTATCCTGGCGTAGTAAGGCACAAAGGCGTTGTCATACGCCGGGCAGCCTTTGGGCTCTAACCTCAATCACCGGTTGGACGGGGGGACCAAGTGCGCGCCCGAGCCGGTCATTGAGGTGTAAGTCCATGGGCTTAATGAAGGAAAGGACGCCGGGGTGAACGGACAGACCGGCGTGGATCGTTGCAGCGCCTGCGGTGAGCCGGTGCCTGAGGCGGCGCGGTTTTGCCCGTCGTGCGGCGCCCGCCTGTCCGAGCAACAGGCCCCGACGCCCGATCCGCGCACGCGCCCCACGGAAGAGCATCGCCAGATCACCGTGATGGTGAGCGACCTTGTGGACTCCACCCGCCTTGCCGCAATCCTCCACTCTGAGGATCTGCGCGAGGTCTTGCGCGCCTACCAAACCATCTGCGGTGAGGAGATCGATGCCCGCGGCGGCATGGTCGCCAACTATATGGGCGATGGGATCCTGGCGTACTTCGGCTTTCCCGTGGCGCTGGAGGATGCACCGGCCAGGGCCGCTGCCGCCGCCCTTGCCATCGTCAACCGTGTTGCAGACGGCGATGAGATGCCGCCTGTCGCCACAGGCAAGGTGGCGGCCCGCATTGCCCTCCATACAGGCCGCGTTCTTGTCAGCGAAATGGGCATGGGCGAGGCCCGCCACCGCCATGCCATCACCGGCATGGTGCCCAACGTTGCCGCCCGCCTTGAAGGCCTTGCCGCCCCCAACAGCGTTGTGGTCAGCGACACCACCTGCGCCCTCATCGAACGCGCGTTCGAGCTTGAGAGCATGGGCCGCCATGATCTTAAGGGCATCGATGGCGCGATGGAGGCCTACCGCCTTGTGCGGGCGCGGGAGGGGACCTCGCTTGTGGGCTCGGCCCAGCGCGGCATTGTCGGCCGCCAAAAGGAGATTGCCCGCCTGACCCGCGTCTGGCAGGCGGCCTCTGCCGGCCGGTCCGGCCGTGCCAGCGTCATTGCCGAGGCTGGCTGCGGCAAGTCGTCCCTCGCCGCCGCGTTCATTGGTGCGCTTGGCACCACCAAAGACGCCGTTCTCCAGGTGACCGGTCAGGTGGACCGGCGCTACTCGGCCTATTCTGCCATCAGGCGCACCCTTGAGATGACCCTTGCCGCCGTTGGCGCCGACACCGACGAAGCCGGCCACGCCACCATTTTGACCTGGCTCGGCGTCGCCGCTGACGAGGCCGCCGCTGCCGGTCATGCCGAAATTCTGGTGGACCTTTGGCGCGGCAAGGCTGCGGAAGGGGCCGACGGGCGCGCGGCCATCGTCGATGCTGTGGCCGCCCTTCTTATTGCACGGCCCGCCCCTTCGCTTCTCGTCCTTGAGGATGCCCACTGGATCGACCCGTCCTCGCTGGAGGTGCTGGACAAGACCATGGGGGCAGGGAAGGCGCGCATGACGCTCGTGCTGTCCCGCCGCGAAGCTGCTCCCGCATGGTCCACACCCGATGACGCGCGCATCGAGCTTGATCGCCTCGACAGCCGTGCCTGCCGTCAGCTGGTGGAAAGCGTTGCTGCCTGTCCCGTTCAGGCCAAGCTCGCCGACGAGATCGAGGCGGCCACCGATGGTTTGCCCCTTTATGTGGAAGAGCTCACCAAATCGTTGATGGAAGAGGGGCGGGCGGTGATCCGCCACGGCATTTTGCGGCCGGCTCAGCTTGCCGCCAGTGTCGACACGCCGCCCTCGTTGCTGGACCTGATCACCGCCCGTCTCGACACCCTGGGCGAGGCGAAAACCCATGCGCAGGTGGCCTCCGTCCTCGGCCGGTCCTTCGATGTCGACGCGCTTGAGGTTGTGAGCCGCACTTCTTCTGCGGCGGTGGACGATGCCATCGCCGTCCTCGAGCGCGCCGGCATCGTGCTGCGCCGGCGCCGCAGCGTTCAGTTTCGCCACGCCCTTTTCCAGAAGGCTGCCTATGAGAGCCTTGTGCGTCGCTCCCGCAGGCGCTTCCACAGGCGCTATGTGGCCTGGCTGCGGGACGATCCGGTGCGCATGGCGACCGTCCTTCCCGAACATTTGGGCCACCACCTTGCCGGCTGTGAGGAGTTTGCCGACGCTGCGCGCCACTATCTTGACGCTGGGCTTGCCGCCAACAAAGCCTCAGCCAGCCTTGAAGCCGCTGCCCATTTTGAGCGCAGCCAGACCCTTTTCGCCCGCGCCCCTCAGGACGAAGAGGGCCGGGCGGTGGAGCGGCTGAAGGCACAGGTGCTCCTGGCCGGTGCACTCCTGTCCGCCAGAGGTCCAGGTGCGCCAGAGACCCGCGATGCCTATGACGTTGCGCTCACCCTTGCCGAGCAGGCGCCCGAATCGGATTGGCACCTTGCCGCCTATTGGGGCTGGTGGCGGGTCTCCGACAGCTTTGCCATGATGGCCCAGCGCGCCCGGCGCCTGGTGGATGTCTCCCAGAAGATGAAAGGGGCCGAGTTCAAGCTCCAGGCCCTTCACTGTGCCTGGGCGAACGCCTTTGCCATGGGTGACCTTGCGGTCTCTGAGATCACCGCCGAAGACGGGCTCGACCTTTATCGCAGCGGCCATTTTGAAGATCAGCGCACCCTTTATGGCGGCCACGATTGTATGGTCTGTGCCCTTGGGGAGCTCGGCCTGACCCGCTGGCTGATGGGGGCTGGCGATAAAGCAGCCGACCTTGCCGCACAAGCCCTTGCCCACGCTGAGAAAATCGGCCACGTGGGCAGCTTGATGCACGCCCTCGACATTGCGGTGATGCTGGCCCATTACCGGCGCGATCAGTCCAGCGTTGCGGCCATTGCAGGGCGCCTCAAAGCCCTTGCCGAACATCACGACCTTGAGGAGTACCGCGCCAAGGGCGACATCTTCCTTGGCTGGTGCGACATTGACGAGGGGCGCGCTGAGAGCGGGCTCGATCGGCTCGATCGCGGCTTTCGCATCATGCAAGAGGTGGGTACGCCCGAAGACTTTCCCGTCTACCAGTCCATGCGCGCCCAGGCCTTGCGTGGGCTCGGCGATGTGGACGGGGCGCTCGATGCCCTGTCCCGCGGCCGCGCCGTAATCGTGGAACAGGGGGTGGCCTACTGGGCGGCTGAGATTGCGCGCGAAGAGGCGGCGGCGGAACTGTGCCGGTCCGCCCCGGACGCTGCGATGGTCGCTGCACGCCTTGCAGAAGCCCGTCAGATTGCCGAACGCCAGGGGGCCACGGCGCTGACCCTTCGGGCGGCCGCAACCGCCCTTCATGCCGCCCAGCGCATCGGGGAGGGCGGCTTCTCCAAGGCCCATGCCGAGCTTTGCACTGTCCTTGACCGTTTCCCCGACACTGCGAAGGGGCGCGACCTGTCCGACGCGCGCGATCTCCTGCGCACCCCAGGCGCGGCATGAGCGGGGGCGCAACACACCTTCGCGATGGTGCCCGCCGCGCCGTGTCCCCTGAGGTGACGTGGGAGAGGCTCTCGCCTTTGCTTGCGGTCTTCGGCATTTCGCGGGTGGCCAACATCACAGGGCTCGACAGGATCGGCATTCCCGTCTTCACCGCCTGCCGGCCCAACGGGCGCTCCCTGTCGGTCTTCCAGGGCAAGGGCGTCAGCACAATGGCCGCGCGGGTTTCGGCCGTGATGGAGGCCTATGAGACCTGGTGTGCTGAGCGCATCGACGCGCCCTTGCGCCTTGCAAGCGCGGAGGACATGGCCTTCGCCCACCCCATTGCCGACCTCGGCACCCTTCCCCTGGCCGATCCTGAGGGCTTTGACCCTTCCACCCCCTTCCTGTGGATCGAGGGGGAGGACCTTGCCGGCGGCGGCACCGCGTTCGTCCCGTTCGAGCTGATCCACACCCACTACGCCTTGCCGGAACCCCAGCACTCAGGCGCCTTCAACGCCACCACCAACGGCCTTGCCTCAGGCAACACCCTTGCAGAAGCAACCCTTCACGCCTTGATGGAGGTGATTGAGCGCGATGCCGTCACCTTGTGGAAGCTCTCCGCGCACGCCTGGTCCGGTGCCAGCGCCGTGCGCCTTCACAGCGTCACCGACCCCGCCTGCAGCCATCTCCTGTCCCTGTTTGCCGGGGCGGGAATCGATGTGGCGGTGTTCGATGCCACCTCCGACATCGGCCTTCCCACCTTCCTTGCCCTCATCGATGACCGCGAGGGGACGAGCGGTGCACCTGAGATTGGCCAGGGCACCCACCCATCGCCCGCCGTCGCCCTTGCCCGCGCGTTGACCGAAGCCGCCCAGGCGCGCGCCACCTTCATTGCCGGTGCCAGGGAAGACATTGTCGCCGAAGACTACCGCGAAGACCGCGTCACCGCCCGCCGTCGTGCTGCCCGCAGCGTCCTCGACGGCCTCACGCCGTCCCGCGACTTTTCTGCCATCGCTTCGGCAGAGACCGCCTCCGTCGAGGAGGATGTGGCCCATGCTGTCGACGCACTGAAGCAGGTGGGGCTGGGTCAGGTGATCCGCGTTGATGTGAGCCGCAAGGGCCTCCCTTTCAGCGTGGTGCGCGTTGTGGTTCCAGGGCTTGAGGCAGCATGGGAGGGACCGGAGGCCGGCCTTGTCCCTGGTCCAAGGGCAGTGGCGGTCTTGTCGGCCATGGAGGCTGCGGCATGAGCGTGGTCTTCCTCGGCCCGACACTCAGCCTTGATGATGCAAAGGCCATCATGTCTGCCGACTATCGCCCGCCGGCCCAGCGTGGCGATATCCACGCCGCTGTGGCTTGCGATGGCGCGCGCACCATCGGCCTCATCGACGGTTACTTCGAAGGCGCGCCGTCGGTCTGGCACAAGGAAATCCTGTTTGCCCTGTCCGAAGGGGTCGCAGTCTATGGTGCTGCCAGTATGGGAGCCTTGCGGGCGGCAGAACTGTCCGCCTTCGGCATGGTTGGCATCGGCGTCGTCGCAAAGGCCTATGGGCAAGGCCGCCTTGCCCCCTGGGACGAGCCCTTTGAGGACGATGACGAAGTCGCCGTCGTCCACGGCCCCGCAGAGATCGGCTATGCGGCAAGCGATGCGATGGTCGACATCCGCGCAACCCTCGCCGCGGCGGTTGCGCAAGAGGTGCTAACCCTGACCGACGCCAAGGCCATTGCCGTGTCCGCCAAATCCCTCTTCTACAAGGAACGGCTTTACGACACCGTCCTGGCCCGCGCCCTTGAAAAGGGTGTGTCGCCGCATGCCGTTGCGGCCTTCCGCGCCTTTCTCCCCACCGGCCGGGTCGAGCAAAAGCGCGCCGATGCCGTGGCGCTCCTCACCCACCTTGCCCAAGACAATGAGACCGAGCGCCAACCCTTCCGGTTCGAGCGCACCTTGTTGTGGCAGACCCATGTGGAGGCCGTGAATGGCCCGAACGAGGAGGCGCCATGGCGTTCTCGCTGAACAGCTACTTCCGCCCCACAGGCACCCGCTTCAGGCTTTTCCCCCAAACGCCCGTCTTGGAGGATTTTCGCGAACCCGAAGTGGTCTACGTCTCCTCGCCCCGTGGAAGCCTTGGTCCAGGCCCGTCAGACCCGCGCATGTATGCTCAAAATCCGCGCGAAAAGGCGCCGTACGGGGCCAGCGAACTCCCCCCTTATCTTGGCCCCGCCGATGCGCCGACAGCCCCCGGCCCCGATGGCCATTTCGACCATTTGGACGTGGAGGACCCCGGCTTTCGCGCCGCCCACGTGTTCGGCGCTGTGCGGCGGGTGCTCGACATTTGGGAGACCTATAGCGGCGGGCCCATCCACTGGCACTTCGGGCTGACCCACAAGCGCCTGGAGATCATCCCCTACGTGGCCTGGAACAACGCCCAGTTCGGCTGGGGCTTCATGGAGTGCGGTGAGGGCGCGGACGATGCCGGTGCCAACCGCCCCTTTGCCCTCAACTTTGATGTGCTGGCCCATGAGACCGGCCACGGCGTCCTCTTCTCAGCCCTTGGTGTGCCCTTGCCGGAAACCCTCACAAGCGCCTATCGCGGTTTTCATGAGGCAGGGTCGGACTGCGTGGCGATGATCTCCGCCCTTCACTTCGATTCGTTCGTGGATCACGTTTTGAAGGTGAGCCACGGCAACCTTTACCTTGCCAATGAGATGAACCGCATCGGCGAACTCTCCCGCACCCGCCAGATCCGCTCCGCCTCCAACCCTTTGACCATGGATGACGTGCCGAGCCTTGACACGCCCGCCAACAAGCTGGGCGGCAAAGAGGCCCACAAGCTCGGCCTTCCCATCATGGGCGCCATTTTCGACATCACCATCGAGTTCTATCTCGCCCGCCTCGTCGCCTTCCACCTCATCGAGGACGACTTTGCCGAGACCATGCGCCGGGCCGTCACCGATGACGGTGTGATGGACGTGGACGACAGCCCCATCCGCGCCGCTTACGACCGCGAGCCTGAAGGTTTTGCCCAAGCCCTTTGCGATGCAAGGGACATGACGGGCCTGCGCCTTGCTGAAACCTTCCACCGCCTGTCGGCCCATCACCTGTCCTACAAAGGCGTCGCCAACGCCTTCCTTGCCGTCGACCAGATGATGACCGGCCCCACCCACCAGGACATGGTGTTCGACTGCTTCAGGTGGCGCAAAATCCTGACCGAGGCGGATAGGCCGCAGTCGATGGCGCATCGCCGCCCATTGATGTAGTCTCGACCGAAACGACGCTCTAGGAATGAATGAAGCGATGACCACAGTCGGCCTCACCCCGTCAAAACGCGTCGTCTTGTACCTGAAGACCGTTCCTGCCCTCTTCCTTGAAGGCTCAGTGCCGGAAAGCTTCGTCACCGAGACAGGGTTCGACGCGACGAGCTATTCCAAGGCCGATGGCGACACGCGCACACCCACCAAGGTGTTCCACGGCGGCCTCGTGGTGGTCTACGGCTACCGTTTTGACGATCAGGACACCGTCCACCGCCTCCCAGAGCCTGTAAAAATGGTGCTCCCGGCCAAAGTTGCCCCCGACGTAGCGGACGATCCTGGGGAGGCAGCCTTCCCCGCCTCCCGTTACCTGCGCTGGACGGCCAACGTCTCCGACGTCGCCCTCTTCGTGGAGATGGAAGAGACGGACGTGGGTGTTCTCCTTGGGGTCTCCGCCCCCGACGAGGCTGCGATGCCGCAAGGTGACGGTGGCGGCTTCACCCTGCGCGGTGCCGACGGGCGGCTCTACTACGTGCCGGAAGGCCTCGGCCGTTACGAGGTGGTGGATGAGGGTGAAAAGGGCGCCCTGATGATTGCCTCCGGCACGGACAGGGACGACCTTCGCGTGCGCGAAATTATCGACGATGGGATGGGCGGTGCCATCCAGTCCCGCGCTTTGATGCAAAGCCGTGCCCTGATGCAGTCGCGTGCTTTGATGCAAAGCCGTGCCCTCATGCAGTCGCGCGCGCTCATGCAGTCGCGCGCCTTGATGCAAAGCCGCGCCCTCATGCAGGCCCGCGCCTTGATGCAGACGAACCTCCACGGCAAAGGCTACCACGGGCACGACGACAGCTAACCATCTGACGTCGCGACGCTTTGCGGCCGCTTTCGGCTGCCGTGCTCTGCTCCCCCTTGCGAGGATTTAACGCCAGAGTGAGTTAACAGTGCGACGGCCTTGTTGGCTCGGTTTGGGCGGTCTATGAACCGTCATGGAGTCCTCCCACGGTCTTGCAAAGCGCAATGCGCTCGTCCTCGCCGCAGCGCAGGCGGTGGGCGGGGCTCTGACGTCCATGACCATTGCCCTTGGCGGGCTTGTGGGTGTCTACCTCCTGTCGGCCGACACGCCCCTTGCAACGCTTCCCGTCACCGCGATGGTGGTGGGAACGGCCGTCGGCACCATTCCCGCCGCTTTCCTCCTGGCAAAGTTTGGTCGTCGCCGCGGTTTCATGCTCGGCACCCTCATTGCCGGCACAGGCGGTGTCCTTGGATTTGCGGGAATCATGAACACCTCGTTCCCGCTTTATTGCGTGGGCACGTTCGTGGGCGGGCTCTCCTTCGCGTTTGTCCAGCAGTATCGCTTTGCAGCGGCTGAAGGGGCGTCCAAAGCGTTTCGGCCGAAGGCGATTTCCTTCGTGCTTGCCGGTGGGATCATGGCGGGCATCATCGGACCGCAGACGGTGATTGCGACGAAGGACCTTTTCGCACCTGTCGCCTATGCAGGCGCCTACCTTGCCCAGGCCGTGCTTGCGCTGCTGGCCTGCGGGATTTTGTTTTTGTACCGCTCTGTGCCAGAGCCGCCGCGCACCACGCAAACGGCAAAAGGACGTCCGCTCCACGTCATCCTTGCCGAGCCGAAGATCGCGCTCGCGATCCTTTGTGCGGTCGTCTCCTACGGCGTCATGAGCCTTGTGATGACAGCGGCGCCCCTTGCAATGATTGCCTGCGGCTACACGACCGCAGATGCTGCCATGGGAATCCAATGGCACGTGATTGCCATGTTTGCCCCAAGCTTCGTCACTGGCTCCCTCATTGCCCGCTTCGGCGCCGAGCCTGTGGCGGCGACGGGATTGTTGTTGTTGTGCGCTGCAGGGGTGACGGCGCTGTTCGGCATTACCCTATGGCATTTTTACGGGGCGCTCGTCCTGCTGGGGCTCGGGTGGAACTTCGGGTTCATCGGCGCCACCACCATGCTCACCGATGCCCAGCGCCCCGAAGAGCGCGCACGCACGCAAGCGGCCAACGAATTCATCGTATTCGGGTCCGTGGCGGTGACGTCTTTGTCTTCAGGCATCTTGTTCAACACCGTCGGGTGGGAAAGCATCAACTGGACACTTCTGCCCCTCGTTGCCGTTCCGCTTGGCCTGTTGGGCCTTGCCATGGTGGGCATTGCGCGAAGGGAGCGCGACTCCCTCGCTTGACGAGGGGCTAGGCGCCAGGGCAGGAATGCCGCGCCGCACAAATCTGTGCACCGTCCTATCACTGTCGCGCCGTGATCCAACCGGCGCTGGAGGTCTTCAATGCAAGCAACGCTTCTCGTCATCGCCTGCGGACTTGTGTCCCTGATTTATGGCGTATGGGCGACACGCAGCTTGCTCGCCGCGCCCGCGGGCTCGGACAAGATGCAGGAAATCGCGGGCGCCATCCAAGAGGGTGCCCAAGCCTATCTGAGCCGCCAGTACCTGACGATCTCCATCGTCGGCGTGGTGATCTTCGCCATCGTCTGGTACCTGCTCGGCGCACTTGTGGCCGTCGGCTTTGCCATTGGCGCCGTGCTTTCGGGGATTGCAGGCTTCATCGGGATGCTGGTCTCGGTCCGCGCCAATGTGCGCACCGCACAGGCCGCTTCCACCAGCCTTCAAGGCGGTCTGGACATTGCCTTCAAGTCTGGCGCCGTCACGGGCCTTCTTGTGGCTGGCCTCGCCCTCCTGGGTGTTGCGGTCTACTACTATGTTCTGGTTGCCATTTTGGGCAATGCGCAAACCTCGCGCACGGTCATCGACGCGCTTGTGGCGCTCGGCTTCGGCGCCTCGCTGATCTCCATCTTCGCCCGTCTTGGCGGCGGTATCTTCACCAAGGGCGCTGACGTTGGCGGCGACCTTGTGGGCAAGGTGGAAGCCGGCATTCCTGAGGACGATCCGCGCAACCCCGCCACCATCGCCGACAATGTGGGCGACAACGTTGGCGACTGCGCCGGCATGGCCGCTGACTTGTTCGAGACCTACGCGGTGACGGTCGTCGCCACCATGGTCCTGGGCGCCATCTATTTCGGCGCCAGCGAAGTTCTTGGGGCGGCGATGCTCTATCCGCTCGCCATCGGCGGGGCGTGCGTTCTGACCTCCATTGCCGGCACCTTCTTCGTCAAGCTCGGCGCCAGCCAGAACATCATGGGCGCGCTCTATAAGGGATTCGTGGTGACGGCGGTCCTGTCGCTCATCATCCTGTTGCCGGTCACATGGCTGGTGTTCGGCTCCCTGACCGAGGTCATCACCACCTCGGGCGGCACCGCCTTCACCCCGCTCGACCTTTACCTTTGCGGTGTGGCGGGCCTTGTGATCACCGGTCTCATCATCTGGATCACTGAGTATTATACAGGCGTCGGCTACCGCCCTGTGCGCTCCATCAGCCAGGCCTCCGTCACAGGCCACGGCACCAACGTCATCCAGGGTCTTGCCGTGTCCCTGGAGGCGACGGCACTGCCTGCCCTCGTCATCATTGCAGGCATTCTCGTGACCTACTCGCTGGCAGGCCTCTTCGGGATTGCCATTGCGGTGACCACAATGCTCGCCCTTGCCGGCATGGTGGTCGCGCTGGATGCCTTCGGTCCCGTCACCGACAACGCCGGCGGCATTGCCGAAATGGCCGACCTTCCTGCCGAGGTGCGCTCCACCACGGATGCGCTGGACGCCGTCGGCAACACCACGAAGGCCGTCACCAAGGGCTACGCCATCGGTTCGGCCGGCCTTGGTGCGCTGGTGCTGTTTGCCGCGTACACGGAAGACCTGCGCTTTTTCATCGAAAACTCCGAGCAGTACCCTTACTTCGCAGGGCTGACGGCTGAGACGCTGAACTTCTCCCTCGCCAACCCCTACGTGGTGGTGGGTCTGTTCTTCGGCGGCCTCTTACCCTTCCTGTTCGGCGGCATTGCAATGACCGCTGTGGGCCGTGCCGCTGGCTCGGTGGTGGAAGAGGTGCGCCGTCAGTTCCGCGAAAAGCCAGGCATCATGGAAGGGACCGACCGGCCCGACTATGGCCGCGCCGTAGACATGCTGACGAAGGCTGCGATCCGCGAGATGATCGTGCCCTCGCTCCTGCCGGTCCTGTCGCCCATTTTTGTCTACTTCTCCATCTACTTCATCGCCGGCAAGGGCGAGGCGTTTGCTGCGACCGGCGCCATGCTCTTAGGCGTGATCGTCACGGGCCTTTTCGTCGCCATCTCCATGACGGCAGGCGGCGGTGCCTGGGACAACGCGAAAAAGTCCTTCGAGGACGGCTTTGTGGACCGTGATGGGGTCAAGCACCTTAAAGGCTCTGAGGCCCACAAGGCCTCCGTCACAGGCGACACCGTCGGCGATCCCTACAAGGACACCGCCGGCCCCGCCGTGAACCCGATGATCAAAATCACCAACATCGTGGCGCTGTTGCTGTTGGCCGTGCTCGCCCACGGGTGACCTGCAAGGCGCAAGGAAGGAACGTGGGATGAGAGCTGCCCGTCTGATTCGCGAAGCCGAGATCACCCCTGCGGCGATCCTTCATGTGGGTGCGCACACCGGTGAAGCCGCCCTCGACTACAGTGATCAAGGCATCGCCGGCTACCATGTGGAGGCGCTTCCGAGCGCCTTCGCAGACCTTGAAGCGACCTGCGCGTCGCTGACCAACCAGACCGCCATCAACGCCTGTGTGGACGATAGCGCAGGTCAGACCGTGACCTTCCACGTGGCAACGAAGGAGGCTGCGTCCTCCTTGTTGCCGTTTGGCAGGCATCAGGCGTCCTACCCCAACATCAAGCCGCGAGAGACGATTGAGTTGACGACGGACACCATCGACGGCCTTGTTGCCGCCGGGACGGTGCCGGCGTCCGTGGACTTCCTGGTGATCGATGCGGGCGGCGCGGAGGCCCGTGTCCTTGAGGGGGCAAAGGCGCTTCTGGCGTCAGGCACTGTCTGGGGCATTGTGGCGGAGGTGGCGTCAGAGCCCCTTTATGAAGGCGGTGCCAGCTTCGACAGCCTTTATGCCGATGTCCTGAAGCCGGCCGGCTATTACCTGAAAATGGCCTCTTTCAACCCGCGCGGCTGGACAGACGCCCTTTTCCTGAAGCGCTGGTGGCCCAACGACACCAAAACGCCGCCGCCTCTGGCCGCCCACGTTTCCGGTCGTGAGTCGGACCTTCACCCGCTTCTGCCGAGCGATCGCTCCGAGGCCATCGCCCGCCGCCTCGCCGAGCACGCGGACGACTGAATTCTCCAACGGCGATGGGACGAACCCAATCGCCACTGTCTCAGGCACTCCCAACGCGGGCGGGTCGGTCAGCCGATCCGCCCGCGCTGCGTTTGTGGCGCCAGGCCTGACCCGATCGTGGCATGGTGCGCACTGGTCCGACTGGCGCATTCCACGCGGTGGTGTGATGATGCACCAAAGGCGCACAGCATCGCCTGACACGCTTAGAGGGAGGGGACCATGGCCGCGATCACCATTGAAAACGTTGCGATTTGGGACGGCAGCCGCGATCGGTCCGTGACGGGGGCCGTCGTCGTTGAGGGGAACGCCATCAAGACGGTGGTGGAGGGGACACTCGACCCCCATTCGCGCACTGAGGATGTGATCGACGGCACGGGCATGACGCTCATGCCTGGCCTTGTGGAGGGCCACTGCCACCCAAGCTTCACAGGCATCAATGAGCCGCCCGAGCTTGGCCGCATTCCGCCCGAAGAACATATGCTGCTGACGGCAAAGAACCTGCGCCTCTTGCTGGACCACGGCTTCACCTCGGTCTTCGAGGCGGCCTCTGCCAAGCCGCTCTTGGGGGTGACGGCACGCAATGCCATCGAGGCCGGGATGATCGCAGGCCCGCGCATGATGGCCGCAAGCCCTGAGATCACCAACACCGCAGGCCTTGGGGACGAGCGCAAGCGCCACATCCATCAGGAAAGCTTCGGCCTTGTGGCGGACGGGGCGGACGAAATGCGCCGCGTCGCGCGCGAGTGCGTGCGCGACGGCGTGGACGTCATGAAGATCAACATTTCGGGCGATGAGTTCGTCTCCCACGCCCGCGCCGAGATCACCCCTTTGGAGGACGAGGAGCTTGCCGCCTTCGTGCGCGTGGCGCGGACCTTCCACAAGAAGACCGCCTGCCATGCCCGCTCATCGGAAAGCGTGAAGATGGCGGTGCGCCACGGGCTCGACTGCATCTACCACTGCGACTTTGCCGACGCGGAAGCCCTCGACATGCTGGAGAGCGTGAAGGACACGTCCTTCGTGGGACCCGCCTTCGGCCTTGTTCACAACTGCACGAAGGAAGGGGAGATTGCCGGGATCACGCCCGAGGTGTGCGAAGCGCTCCACCTTTACCGTAAGTTCGAGGCGACCTGTGCCACCTATCATGAGGTGCGCAAGCGTGGCATTCGCGTGGTGGTGGGTGGTGACTACGGCTTTGCCATCACGCCCATGGGCCAGAACGCTCGCGACATCGAGCATTTCGTCAACTATTTCGGCTATTCGCCCGTGGAGGCTCTGCGCTGCGCCACCACAGTCGGCTACCAGTTGATGGGAACGGACGATCGTCTCGGCCTCATCAAGGAAGGCTATCTTGCCGACCTTTTGCTGGTGCGGGGCGACCCGACCAAGGACGTGTCGCTCCTCCAATCCCAGGACAATCTGGCGATGATCATGAAGGACGGCGTGGTCTACAAGGACCCGCGAACCGGGCAAAAGGCCGACCTTGGCTTGATGGCCGCCGAATAGGCGCACGCCTTTTCCGGCGGCGATGGGGTAGGGCGCCAGCCCTTGGGAGAACCCCACGATCATGGGGTCGCCGCAAGGGCCGGCGCTAAATGCGTTGGTCAGTCACAGCCGATCTCATTTCCAGTAGTTGTTGCGCTTGATGTGCGCGGTCTGGAAGAAAAGCTTGAGCGTCGGCGGCTTCAGGCCGTCTTGAGCCGGGGCCTTCTGCGGGATCGCGGCGAAGGCGATGATGACGGCGGTCGCAAGGACAATCAGGTTCGCAGGCATTGTTTCGTTTCCCTCTAGGTCTTGTGTTTCGTCTTCTGACACGAGGGAAATGGACACGGACCGGTGAGCCACACGTGACCCCGGTCACAGCTGGCAAGGGGTGGCCGTGACGTCCATCACAGCTTGGTTAATTCAACGCATTTCGGCCGGTTTCAGGCCCTTTTTCGGCCCGTTCTCGCCCCTTGATGGGGCGCTCGTGGTGAGCGCACCCGCACCGGCTTTGTGCGGCCCTTCAGCATGGGGCAGGCAGACGCTCATGCGCCATCGTCACCCCGCCGCGATGCCAGCGCGCTCTGGCAAGGGGGAGCGGCCGTTGAGGGGCCGTTCTTTGACGGCGGTTTAATTCTGTCTAATGTCAATCAAGAACCACAGGAGGATGCCGCATGGTCCGGTTCGTGTCGGCAGCGGCGCTGATTGCCCTTTTGCCTTTCCTGGTGCCAGGCGCGCCCGCCAGGGCGGCAGATAACCCATGTGCCGAAACGGCAAACGTCGCCAACACCTTTTCCTGTCTTTACAACATCTTCCCGCACGGTGCGGAGACCAACACCATCGGCGGCGCGCTTGCCGATCAGGTGGCAAAATCCGGCGGTATGGGCGACATTCGCGATGGCGGGCCCTTGGTGGTCGTCAACGGCTACGGCGTCTTCATCTATGCGGGGACGGGCGATACGCCCAACACCCTTGTGGACCATGTTCTGACCCGCAACGATCCTGACAGCGGCTTCGTGCAGATGACGGCGCTCAGCCATGTGGGGCCGGCCGTTGCCTATCTGGCAGCGCTCGCCCAGGACGGGAACGACGATTACAAGACGCTGCTGGGCGACCTCCTGGAGCGCATCAAGGCCACACGCAAGGCGCTTCAGGCGGACCCTGACTGGCAGTCCAAGCTCGATGCGCCCGGCTGGAACGGCTTCACCGACCAAATCAACGCCATGACCGACTATGGCCTGTGGATGGCAGGCGATTACCTGGTCAAGGTGCGTGACGGTAAGGTGAGCTTCACCCAGGCGGACGTCGGCAACGACTTTTACAGTGCCGGTATCGCCGACTACAAAATCCCCTTCGGCAACATCATGATCGCCACCTTCATGCTGGTGGACCTCAACAGCACCGTGGGGGTGCGCGGCCTGTTTGAGACAAACGCAAACCTTGATTGGAAGAACGCGCGCGTCCTCGTGCACATGGCCATCGGCACCAATTACGGCGCCGGCCTTACCATGCGTACGAACCAACTTGCCCACGCCGTCAAGGTGTTGAGCGGGGGCGCCGTCGGTAACGACAACATCTTGATTGCCCCTTACGCGAACGCCCCTTGCCCTGGCGAGACAGCAGGGTCCGGATGTTCAGTGGACGACTTTACCGCCGCAACGCTCGACAAGGATGTCTACGATTTTTACTCCACCAATGCCTGGTGGTCCATTTACGATCGCACGCAGATCGCCCAGAACGCTTTCCCCAACGTGCAGCCCATCAAGCCGTACGATCCGCCGCAGATCCCCGGCGATTACAGCGTTACGAAGGCGGACGATATCGACGCCTTCATGCAGCGGCTACAAAACTCGCTGGTGGAAAAGACCGAGCTGTTGTCCAACACCGTCGGCTACTGGATGCCAGACGAACTGGCGGCAAAGGGTTGGGACCCCGCCAAGGTGGACATTCCAGGCCTCACCGCAGGCCTTCCCGACGGTGTGACAGCCTACCCGACGGACCTTCCCGCCATCCCCGACTAAGCGGGGAGGGCGCGAGGGGACGCCCGCCGTGAAAATTCTGCGTCCAAGTGGATGCGGAACTGCTCTAGCTGGTGGCTTCCGTTCCCGGCTTGACGGGGCGCACGATGCGCAGGAGATGCGCCAAGTCCTTCATGGCCACCTTCATGTGCGCCACCTTCTTGCGGCGCACCAGCTCCTTGTTCATGTATGCATCGAAGGTGAGCTGCTGCACGTCCTTGTCGGCGCACATGGTCACGAACCGCTCGCGGCGCTTGTCGTTCTGGTACCAGAACCACTGGAGCACGCCGAGCGATAGGAACACCCTGCCGTGGGCCTTCATGAAGCGCTTGCGGGCCGTTGCGAGCGCTTTTGACTTGCCCGTGACAAGGGCTTCGCTGACGCAGTCGGCTGCCATGTCGGCGCTTGCCATGGCGTAGTAGATGCCCTCGCCTGAGCAAGGCGCGACAACGCCCGCTGCATCCCCCACGACGATGACGTCTTGGCCGTTGTCCCACTTCTTCAAGGGCTTCAGAGGGATGGGAGCGCCTTCTGTGCGCACCGTCTCCACATCGCCAAGGTGTTGGTCATCGCGAAGCTCGCGCACCGCCTGGCGCAGCGAAAAGCCCTTGTGGGCAGAGCCGACGCCGATGCTTGCGGTTTTGCCATGGGGGAAGACCCAGGCATAAAAGTCGGGCGACAGGCGGCCCTTGTAGTAGACCTCGCAGCGCTTGGCGTCGTAGTTCGCGCCGTCTTCGGGGGCCTTGACGATCTCGTGGTAGGCGAAGACGGACTTGGTCATGCCGCGCTTCAAGGTCTGTTTGGCAACGGCGGAGCGTGCGCCGTCAGCGCCGATGACCATGCGTGCCTTGACGGCCGTTTCCCCGGCCTTTGTGCGGTAGCGCACCAGGGGCATGCCGTCTTCGCGGTCGACGGATAGGAACGAGCCGGTTTCGCGGGTTGCGCCTGCCTCAGCGGCTCTGACGCGCAAGAACTCGTCGAACTCTTCCCGGTTCACCATGCCGACGAAGCCATTCTCGATGGGGATGTCCACCTTGCGGTCGGTGGGGGAAATCATCCGCGCGCAGGTCACCTTGGCGCACAGGAGACTGTCTGGAATGGCAAAGTCCTTGATCAGGCGGGGCGGAATGGCGCCACCGCACGGTTTGATCCGGCCCGCCTTGTCCAACAACAGAACGCTGTGGCCTTCAGTTGCCAGCTTGTGGGCAGCGGTGGCCCCAGCAGGGCCGCCGCCCACAACCACCACATCGAACGACTGCTCGGTCATGTTAAAGCCTCACGCGGTCATTGGCGCAGGGGCATTGAGCGCCGGCGCACGGGAGAGTTTCAGGGCAAGGGTGGCCGCCAAAAGGAAGACGGCCGCTTCGACAAAGAAAACGGTGGCATAGGCGCTGACCTCCCCGAGGGAGGCGCGGGCAAGGTCTAGGCCGATGGCGCCCGACAACATGCCAAGTCCAAATCCTGCCGCCTGGGCCAAGCCGAAAAGGCCCATGCGCGTCCCCTCCCGCCGCTCGCGCCCGACGGAGGCGAGGGAGAAGATGGACGCAACGGCAGCACCTGCGAACACGCCATTGGAAATGCCGTAGACGGCAATGGTGGGCTGCAACGGCCAGGCCGGCGCCACAAAGCCGCTCAACGCAATGGCGATCAAGAGGGCCGCCGAGGATGCGCACCCGCCAATGGCAAGAGCGACCACGGTCTGCGGCCGGCTCTTGAGGAGGCTGCCGCTGACGGCTGCGATGATGAGGCCGATCAAGATGCCTGAGCGGTGGAAGGAGCCGAGCGTGGTGGATTCAGCAACGCTGTAGCCGTAGACGGCAGCGCTGAAGGGCTCCAGCACCAACTCCTGCATGTTGAAGGCAAACATCGACGCGAAGATGAAGATGGTCAGCGTGCGCGCCGCAGGCTCGTGCCAGATCTCGTCGATGGCGCGCCGCATGGCAGCCCAGGACCGGTCGGCCTTCGCCTCTGGCGGGTGGGGGTCTGAAAGTCTCGCCTCAATCCCCCAAAGGCCGACGGTGCTGACGATGACGGCGATGAGCGACACCGTGATGGCAACCTCCACCAGCCGCGCATAGGAGAACGGCTCCAGTGCCGCGCCCGCCATCCCCGCGGTGAAGGCAAGTCCTGCGATCATCAATAGCCACACCACCGTTGCGGCAGGGGCCCTTCGCACGGGGTGGACGGTGGTGGCGATGAGCGCAAACAGCGTGGTGCCCGCCGCCCCGACGCCAATGCCCACAAGGGCAAAGGAGAGCATGGCCGCCACATAGCCAAGCACAACGTCCAGCGACATCAGCCAGACCGACAGACAGGTGAGGACGCCTGCAATGGCAAGGACAATGTGGCCGCCGATGATCCAAGGCGTGCGACGCCCCAGCACGTCGGCGCGATAGCCGAAGGGCAGGCGCGAGCCCTGCGCCACGTAGTAGGCGCCAATCAAGATCCCCGGCGCGATGGCAAGAAGCGACAACTCCTTGATCATCAACCGCGGAATGGTGCTGATGGGAAGCACCGTGATGGACACGATCGAGGCCTGCACGATCCCAAAACGGATGATCGACACCCATTCGCGGAAGGCACCCTTGTCGCTCATGCGCCAGCTGCCGGTGCGGAAAGGTTGAGGCCGACGGCAGAGACCATCATCCCCGCCACGTAAAGGGTGGTGCCTGTGGCGTTGTACCAGGCCGCCCGCTCCTTAGGGGTTTTGATGAGCGGACGCATGAGGACCAGCTGGGCCACCAAAAGCGCCGTCACGATGGACCCCACGATGGGCATCGACCAATAAAACAGCAGCCCGATCACCACCGCTTGGGAGACGGCCATCACCACACAGGCGAGGATGGCCGCGGGACGGGCCCCAAGTCGCGCGGGGATGGAGCGCAGGCCGAGCGCGCGGTCGCCTTCGATGGATTTGAAATCGTTGAGGGTCATGATTCCGTGGGCGCCGACACTGTAAAGGACGGCCAGAAGGATGATGCGGTGGTCGGGGAGGGTGCCCAGCATCACCGCAGCCCCTGTGAACCAGGGGAGGCCCTCATAACAGGCACCGACGGCGGCATTGCCCCACCAGCCGTCTTTCTTAAGGCGGATGGGCGGCATGCTGTAGATCCAGGCAAGGATCAGCCCGATGACGGTGGCAATGAACCCCCACGTTCCCAGCAGTGTTGCGACCACGAGCGAGAGGCCCGTCCACGCAAAGGCCACATAAAGCCCCCAGCGACCGGGGAGGCGGCCTGAGGGGATGGGTCTGTGGGGCTCGTTGATGGCGTCCACATGGCGGTCGTACCAGTCGTTTACCGCCTGGCTTGCTGCGCACACCAAGGGGCCTGTCAGCACAAGGCCCACCAGCAAGAGCGTCACATCCACAGGTTGGCCGGACGACACCACGCCGCAGGCAAACGCCCACATGGGGGCAAACCACGTGATCGGCTTCAACAGTTCAAGAACGACAGCGGGTCGTGGGACCCTTTGTCCTGAATCCAAGACACTCACAAGCGTCAACTCCGGCTGACACTTGAACCTAACCCGTTGAACTGCCGTGGTCGAGACCCCTTTCGCACCGAGAGACGTTTTGCCTTGGCCGTGGAAAAGGAGGGTGCAAATGCGTTTTTGAGCCATTTGAAACTGGGCATGCGCGTGGCTTGGTCTGGGCCTGCGACAGTTTTTGGCACCCAGGAAAAGCCTGGTCTTCGGAACCAATCATTATTATAGTTATTCTAATGACAGTCGGCGCCGTTCCAGCGCCGCGTCCGAGACAACGGAGACCTTGATGTCCAAGACCCTCATTGATCGCCTGTCGCGCCGCCAGTTCCTCGGTGCCGGTGTGGCTGTGACAGCCGGCGTTGCCATTGCCGGCAGGGCGCAGGCGCAATCGCTGGAAAAGTCGGCCGTCGCCTATCAGGAAGAGCCCAAGGACGATCAGCGTTGCGACAATTGCGGCTTCTGGGTGCCTGGCGAAACCGCTGAGGCCATGGGCAAGTGCCAGATGGTCAAAGGTGACATTGCGCCCCAGGCTTGGTGCGCCATCTGGGCGCCTGCAGGCTAGACCGCATCGTCCATTGCGCGCAAAGCGCCCATCAAGAGCCGCCCTTTCGGGGCGGCTTTTTTGTTGCACATCGACCGAACGTGGTGCCGGAGCGGCTTGCGGTCCGGTAGAACCATCGGGCCGTCGGAAAACCGCCCGCATACAAAGAACGAGAGCATCTCTTCTGCATCCGTGTGGCCGCAGGAAATTCTAGCCGTCCTTGCCGCCTTCGGCCATCTCGATGGCATCGCCCGAATGGTCGCCGTCTGGCCCATGGCCTTGTTCGATGGTGGGTGTCTTGCGCGGCTGGGGCGGACCCACGAGCACTTCCTCCTTGGTGACCGGCACCATGTGAATGTCGCGCTGGGGGAAGGGGATGCTGATTCCGGCCTGACGGAAGGCGTGCCAAACGCTTGCGAGCACCTGGCTGCGGATGACGAACCCGCTGATGGGACCCCTCAGGTCAAAGTACCAGCAAACGCGCAAGTTGATGGACGAATCGCCAAACTCGTCCGCCGTCACCATCGGGGCCGGGTTGCGCACGATGCCTGGGTGCGCATGCAAGATGTCCAAGATGATGGCGATCGCCTCGTCGGGGTCGTCATCGTAGGAAATTCCGATGGTTTTCAGCACTCTGATGACGGAGTTGGAGCGCGTCCAGTTCGTGAAGGTGTCCGACACCAGGGCAGAGTTCGGGACGATGAGGTCATACTCATCGAATGTGCGCATCCTCATAGAGCGAATGCCGATCTGCTCCACGGTGCCGCTGCTTCCTGCCACCGTCACAATGTCGCCGAGGCGCAACGGCCGCTCCACCAGGAGGAGGAGGCCCGAGATGAAGTTGTTGACGACGTTCTGAAGGCCAAAGCCGATGCCAACGCCCAGCGAGGCCGCAAACACGGTGAGGGTCGTCACATCAAATCCGATGATGGAGAGCGTCAGCAGGACACCCACAACAATCACCACGTACTGGGCAAACACCGAAAGGCTCTGGCGGATGCCAATGTCTTTCAGCCGGCGCAGAACGACGGAGTAGGCAATGCGCCTCGACCAGGCTGCAATCCAGAACACGAAGGCGAGCGCGGCTGCGGCAAGGACCACGCTGCCGATGCTGTAGTTGGCGGTGCCGACGGAGAACAGTGTCATGTTCCAGACCTCAAGCACCTGACGGATGCCCGGCGTCTGGCGTGACCAGTCGAAAATCTCCGCGGCCACCACGAGCGCCACGATGACGAGGATCACCTGACCGATGTGGTAGAGCGGCTTCAGGACGTTCTGGCGTACAAAATAGGCGCGAGCAGGGTCGCGGTTGCGAAGGCGCGTTGCCACCCCTTCCACAACGTCATGCAAGATGCCGAGCGCCAGGGCGAGGGAGGCCGCAAGGGCAATGGCGATCGCAAGATCTTCCAGCAGCAAGGCGGCAAGCTGGGTGTAGCCGGCAAGGCCCACCGCGCCAGTGGCAATCAACGCAACGGGTGGGACGAGGGACAGAAGTGCTGCCACACCACGGCGCAAGGCGCTGCGCCGCCCGCCATCAGAATCGGCGAACACGAAGATGAACAAAAGCATCGGCAGCCCGCCCAGCACGAACACCGAGTAGGCGAGGCGATTGATGGCAGCTTCCGTGGAAGGAAGCAGAGGCACCTCGCCAAGCAGGAGGTAGACGAGTACCACCGCCGCAACCAGGACGAGAGCGATCTCTGTCGCATGGGTGGTGATGCGGGCCATGCGGTTGGTGGTGCCGTGGGCGCGGCGCGAGACGATCACCTGTGTGAGGTCGCGCAGGAAAGCGCCTGCCGCTGGCACCACGCACAAGGTCATGAAGGCAACGGCGGTGTCGCGCGGGACACCCACAAAAAGGGTGAAGATCCACACGAACCCCACGGGGAACAGCCAGAAAAGGTTGCGCCTCAAGACCTCCACAGGGATCTCTGTGGCTCTGGTGGCTTGGGCGGCGACGAAGCGCTTCAGGAGGATTTGCCGCAGGTAGATGGTCAGGGCGAGGAAGATGAGGATGGCGGAGGCGAAGTAGGCAATGGTCTGCGGGCCGGCCACCTTTGCGGCGGTGCCCACCTCCGTCATGCGCCGCTCGAAAACGCTACGCAGTTCGCCCGGAAGCTCCCAAAGCTCCGTTGCGATGCGCCTGCGGGTGGCGCGGTCAAGCCGTGCGGTCTCCCGCCGTGTCAGCGTGGTGGTGACGCGCACCGCCCGCTCATCGGCAAGGGCCGAGCTTGTAGAGGCAATCTCTTCCTGAAGGGTGGCGATCTCACGCTCCTGGACGCCAAGCAGCACCTCAAGCCCACCAATGCGAGACTGCAGGATCGATGCTGCAACGCCGCCATCTGCGTTGACGCCAGGCACCATGGAGAGCGATTCGATGGCCTCGCGGTTGGTGGCAATGGTGGCAATGCGCGCCGACAAGATGGCTGACAGGCGCTCAAGCTCGTCCAAAGCATCATCGAACAGCCTTGTGGGGATGGACGGCTCCTCCACAAGGCGGCGGACGGCGGCGGTGGTGGCTTTTGCCTCCACAATCACAATATCGGCAAGGCGCGCTGTGGAGCGAAGCAGGATTTCATCGGCCCGCAACCGCAGGAGGTTGCGCCTTTGTCTGGCCGCGTCCCCTTCCTCTTGTAAGGTATCGGCCTCATTGGAGAGGGTAACGCCAGTTGCGGCGAGGCGGTCCACCAACACCCTCAGGCGGTCGATAATGGCCATTTGCGGGCCGTCACCGATGCCTTCCAGATGCTCAAGCTCGATCATCCCTTGGAGAATGGCGAGCTGCTCGCGCCGCAGACTGAGATAGTCGGCGGTCAGCGCCTCATAACTGATCAGCCTTTGGATGACCTCTGCCTGGCGGGTGCGGATCTGGCCGTACCAGTCCACCGCCGCCTCGATGACGACCGAGGACAAGACGTTGCGGTCGGCCCGCGACAGATTGGCCGATGCATCGACAATGGCAGCGTTGGTGGCCGCAAGACGGTTTTGATGCTCCACCCGCCTCAGGGCGAGCGTGGACAGGCGACTGCGGGCAATGTTGGTCTCGAACTGGGCCTGGCGAAGCCGCTCGAGGGTGACGGGAGCGTTTGAGCCGAACGAGGCAAGCCCGTTCGCGATGAAAGCGTTCTCCTGTCGCCGGCTTTGGATGGCAAGGTCGAGGTCACCGATGGCCGAGGTGAGGGAGTCCACCCGCGTCTTTAGCTGTTCAAGATCCAGTGACTGGGCGTTGGCAGCGGCCAATCCCAGCAAAGAAGCCACCACAAGGGCTGTCCAGAGCGCGACGATACGGCCGACCGCGCGCCGCAGAGCGTTGGCGGATCGACGCCGCGAGCGCTCTTTCGGGTAGGACAATAGGGGGACCATCACTGCCGGGCCTTCTGGTGAACCGTGCGACCGCAAACTCCGTCTTGTGGTCGCTGCCGGCGCGGGTCTATGACGGTTCGCGACAACGCACAACTGCAGCCAGGCGCGCCAGGGGGGCGGCGCGGGTTGAACAAGGCGCTGCGGTCGCGTTCAGATGTTGAAGGGGTCGTGGCGTGCGCCGTGTAGTGTTGATCCTTGTGTTGGCTGTGATCGGGGCCGTGCCAGTGCACGCCGATCGCCTTACGCTTGTGTGCCTTGATGTGGGCGATGCCGTGGAGGCCTGCCGTGAGGCCGCCATTGCCTTCTCGGCGGCAACTGAGCATGAGGTTCGCGTCGTCTCGGCCAATCCCTCAGGCCGCGAAGGGCTTGCCCAGTACGCCAACCTTTTCTCTGTCGGCAGCCCGCGACTTGACGTGGTGCAGTTCCCGGCGACGTGGCTGCCTGCCATCGCCAACGACCTTGAGGACCTTGGGCCGCCCGACGATCCTGAGCGGTTCGTCCCCGCCACCCTTGAAGGCGGCGTCTGGCGCTCGCGCACAGTGGGTTGGCCTCAGCACCTTGCCATCAACGTCCTTTATGTGCGTGCCGACTTGTTGGACGATTTGCCTCAGCGTTGGCTGGCGCTGCGCGAAAGCTTGTTGTCCATCGGCGACGACAAACCGTCTGGCCTTGCCTTCGGCGGCGGCGACCCTGTGTTGTTTCCCTTCATCCTGGACTGGTTGCAAAGTTTCGGCACGCAGGAGCTGGACGATGTGTCGGCGCTGCGCTTTGCCCTACAGGCCATGAACGAGGCTGTGGGAACGGTCACGTCCTCAGGCATTGCCGCCACCACCACCGATCAAGCCGTCACCTCCTTTACCGAGGGGCGGGCGGCAGCGCTGATTGCCCCCTCCACCGTCAACGGTATTTCCGTGGAAGGCACTGAGGAGGCAATGGTGGCCGCCACCATCCTGCCCACCGAGGTAGAAGAGGGGGTGGAGGTCCAGACCCTTGCCTCGGTCTGGTACGTTGGCGTCACCCGCGCCTCCTCCAACCAGGAGAGTGCGCGCGCCTTGGCAAAAGCGCTTGTGACCACAGAGGCGCAGCGCGACGCTGCCATGGAGTATGGGCTCGCCCCCACCATCACCAGCCTTTACGAAGACGCCGATGTGCTGGCGGCAAGCCCCGTGTTTGACCTTGTGGCGGCGCGCCTTGCCCAGCTGGTGGGGGTGCCCGTCAAGCAATTCCGCACTGCGTATTTGGACGTTGCCGACACCGTCTCCGAAGCCGTCAGGGCCATGCTGCGCGGTGAGGCGAATGAGGATGTCACCGCCACGCTGATTGTCCGGGCGGTCCGCCGCAATGTATTGGATGGGTCATGAAAGCGCCTTTGAGGGGCATCCTTGCCGCCACGGTTCTGACCGGCCTCGTGGGGATCGCTTGGGCGCAGGATGCGGCTGAGGACGAGACCACCGACGACCCTGTCTCCGAGCTGATCGGCGCGGCCTCTGTCAGCGAAGAGGTGGCGAACGAATCCATCAGCCGCATCCTCAATGTGGGCATCCTGGACGAGGCGCCGCCGTTCAGCATGGTGAACCGCTTCGGCATTCGCGCAGGGCTCGACGTGGATGTGGCGCGCGGCCTGTGCAACATCATGGGTGTGGTGTGCGAGCAGGTGCCCCTTGACGCGGTGGAGATGGTGCCGGCCCTTCGCGACCGAAGGATCGATATTGTGGTCGCCGCCCTTCCCACCACCGAGCAGTTCGACGAGTTCGTGGATTTCTCCGACCCCTACGTGCGCACCCCTGTGCGTTTCGTGGTGGCCCGCGACGCTGCCGGCGACCTTGAGGCCCAAGGACCGGCCGTCTTCGGTGCGCTCGCCAGCACAGCGCAAGCCCAGTATCTGACCGAAACCTACGGCAAGACCAGCACCGTGCGCCTTTACGCCACCACCGACGAGATGTGGATCGACCTTGCCCTTGAACGCTTGGACTCGGTCCTGGCCCCTGCCATCGCGGCGCGCGAAGAGTTCTTGTCACAGTCCATCGGCCAGGCGTTCGACTTTTCGACCCAGGCGGTGAGCGACCCAAAGGTGGTCAGCAAAGGCGCGTCCATTGCCGTGCGCGAAGGGGACACGAACCTTCTGGCCTCCATCAACGAGGCCCTTGCAAAACTGACGGCAGACCCTGACTACGAGCAGATGCTGAGCCGGCACATTCCAAATGGCCTTGCCATGCCGCCGAGCGTGGAATGAATGCCGCTTGACATTAGCAGCATTTCGTAGCCGCTCTTTCAGCGGTCCTGATTCGTTTCGCGGAACAAATCATGGCTTCGCGGCCAAGCGCTTCGGCCGTGTTCGTGGGTTTGACGCAACCGCGAGCGGTCAGACGACGTCCTCGCTCGCGCAAGGCGTGTGCGCTATGAAGGACATGGCAACGGCCCTGCCACGGCGATTCGTGAAAGACCGCGTCGGCAACACATCAAGGGAGGCAAGACGGGGCGTGGGTGAGACAAGGAACGCTCAGCGCGTCCGGTTCAGGCCGCTTTCTGCCGCGCGCCGCAACGCTCCACCATCGCCTTGCGTGCCGGTCCTTTGTCGGTCTCACCTGTGTGGGTATCACCCAGGCCGGCGCTCTTCGGGCGGGGAGGCCCCGACGCGGTGTGATTGACCTTTTTAGAAAACGCGCGCGCAATGGCAGCGACACCCCGCCTGCGGACGAGCCCGCCAAGCCCGTCGACGCGGCCGAGGAGACCGCTCGATCGGCCGAGGCATCACGCGAGGCAGCGCGCTCTCCCGACACCGCAGACGCACGCACCGACGGTGCGCAAACCACCGCCCCTTGGTGGGCAGCGCCCAAAGACGCCCCTTTCCACCTTGTGGCCGCGTGGCACGACCGTTTGATGATCGCCGCACCTGGCGATCATGTGGCAGCCCTTGCCGGTCACCCCTTCATCCCCACAGGCCGCGGCCTGACCGACGTCAACCGCGTTGCCGATGCAACGCTGCCGTCCCCCAAACCGCCGTGGAACACCTATCACGACGACGGGTTTGCCGAACTCGGCGTCGATCTTGCGCCCGACTGGCAGCTGAGTGGCGACCACACAGGCTTCATGAAGCTCTTCGTGGCGGCCCGCGGCAGGCTCGACCCTGTGGACCTCACCTTCACCGATCCTGACCTTGGCGAGCGCATAGCCATCGACACCCCTGATGTGCGTTGGGCCGGCCTTTTCGGCGCCCACAGGGCGGTGGTGGATGTGCGGCTTGAGTTCTTCGACCCCGGTGACCGTTATGTGGGGGAAGCATCCACCCGCGTCCCGCCCGAACGCCTCGGCGGCCGCCACCCCGACGGCTACGCAAGCCTTGGCGAGACTGTGGCCGTCCCCCCTGGCGCGACCGCCGTGCGCTTTAAGATCCGCCTCACACCCCTTGCCGATGCGGACGATGCCTACGTCTTTTTTTCCCTACTGGAGCTTTCAGGCAGCGCCCCGGGCGAGCGCCGGCCTGTGGCCCGCCCCTTGAGCTCTCTCGGCCCCGTGATGGAGGGCCTTTCTGAGGGACGCCTCATCCTCTCCGAAGCCCCTTTGGCCCCGCTCGTGGCAGGCGCGCCGCCCGTTGCCGTCAACATTGACACCGGCGGAATCGCCTACACCGTGGGCGAAAGGGTTTCGCGAGACGGCACCGCCCGTGCCGCCATCACCGACGGCGGCGTGACGGTGGAGACGGGGCGCGCCACAGGCCGCGTCCGCCTCCTTCTTGACGGTGCACCTGTGGGCTCCGTGGTTGCCGCTCCTGGCGTCGGCCTTGATACCCATCGCCTGCCGATCCCCATCGGTCTCAACGACGGTCTCGTCCATCGCCTGGAACTGGTGGACGCCTCCGGGCGCATTGCCATCGGTTTTGCGTCCGCCCCCCGCCACACCACGCCCTGGTCGCGCATCCTTGATGATGTGATGCCGCCCATCCCGGGTACAGGCGCGCCTTTGGCCGAGCACCGATACCGCGCGCTCCTCACCCACTCCCGCCTTGCCGCCGAAGGCAAGCAGTCGCCGTGGCTGCGCGAGAACCTTGCCCGCCTCCATGATGCGCTGGTGGCAGGACCCCAGCGCGCGGTGCCGTTCGCCTTGTCGTTCCAAGCGGTGGAGGTGCCTCACGTTTCCATCATCATTCCCGTACACAACGGGTACCCGACCACCTTCATCGCCCTTGCCTCGCTCGCCTTCGCCCCCGTCGAGACGACCTTTGAGATCATCGTGGTGGATGATGGCAGCACCGATGACACCAAGCACCGCCTTGGTGAGCATCAGGGCCTCACCGTCCTTCGCAACGACACGCCCATCGGTTTCCTGAAGGCGGTCAACAGGGGCGCTGAGGCAGCTCACGGTCGCCACCTTCTGATCCTCAACAACGACACCGAGGTGACGGAGGGTTGGCTCGATGGCTTGCGCGAGGCCTTCCGCCTCTTCCCCGAAGCGGGGATTGTGGGGCCGAAGATCGTCTTCCCCGATGGGCGGCTGCAGGACGCCGGAGGCCTTGTCGACCACAGGGGTGAGCCCACCATGGTCGGCCGCGGCGGCAACGCGCACGATCCGCGCTTTTCCTACGCCAGGCAGGTGGACTACATCTCCGGTGCCGCGCTGATGGTGGAGGCCGATCTGTGGCGCACGGTCGGCGGCTTTTCAGAGGCCTTCGCCCCCGCCTACTACGAGGACGTGGACCTTGCCTTCAAGGTGCGCGAAGCCGGCCGCACCGTTGTCTACGAACCGTCCGCCACGGTGGTCCACTTCGAGGGCCAGTCCCATGGCACGGACACCGCTTCGGGCGTCAAGCGCCACCAGGTCCTCAATGCGCCACTCTTCAAGCGGACCTGGGCCCACAAGATGCCGCCCCAGATCCCCACCCCGATGGCTCTCGACAGGGGGGTGAATGCGAGGGTTCTCTTCGTCCTCGTCGAAGTGCCGCGCACGGATGTGGATGCCGGCAGTTTCGTCGCCGTTGAAGAAATCCGCCTCATCCAGGCGCTTGGCGCGAAGGTGACGCTTTTGCCCCGCTCCATGGAGTATCTGCCCCGCTACACAGAAGTTGTGCAGGCGATGGGGGTGGAGGTGGTGCACGCGCCCTTCTTCCCGTCCATGGAAGCCTTCCTTCAGGCCCGCGGCGGGGAGTTCGACGCGGTCTACATCACCCGCTATCAGTTGGCAGAAGCATTGCTTCCAGCCATCCGCCGCCTTGCGCCCCAGGCAAAGGTTCTCCTCAACCTTGCCGACCTTCAGTTCCTGCGCGAAATGCGTGCCGCCACGGCTGCAGGCGATACCGCCGCCATGGAGGCCGCCAAAGCCGTGAGAGCGCGCGAGCTTGCCGCCATGCGCGCCGCGGACGTTGCCCTCAGCTACTCTGATGTTGAAACCTCGGTGGTGTTCTCCCACGCCGGCCCTGACGTCCACCTCGTCAAAGCGCCTTGGGTGCAAAGGGTGAGTGAGACGGCCGCGCCTTTTGCTGAGCGGGAAGGGCTGGCGTTCCTCGGGAACTACCGCCATCCGCCCAACGCCGAGGCCGTCATGTGGTTTGCGCGGGAGGTGATGCCGGCGCTGCACGCCAAGCGGCCTGACATCCGCTTTCTCGCCTACGGGTCCTACGCGGATGTGGCGCTCAAAGGTGTTGAGGGCGTTGAGATCGGCGGATACGTGCCCGACCTGCAGGTGATGTTCGACAGCCATCGGCTGTTCGTGGCACCGTTGCAAAGCGGGGCGGGGCTAAAGGGCAAGGTGTTCCAGGCCATGGCGGCGGGAATCCCGACTGTGCTCACCCCCTTGGCTGCGGAAGGAATTGAAGCGCGCTACGACGTGGACTGTCTCGTGGCCCGTGATGGGGAGGCCTTCGTGAAGGCCATCCTTTCCGTGTATGATGACGAGGCGCGCTGGACGGTCATCGCCGACAGCGCAACCCGTCTCGTCAAGGAACGCTACAGCGTCGAACGCGGCATCGCTGACATGCGTGCCGCGTTCGAGGCGGCGGACATTTTCCTGCCCGGCGGGCCATCGGGCACAGCGGCCGAGAGGTAAAGCGGTCTGCGCCCGGTCGAGCGCAGCCTCTACGCTTTCACCGTTTGATTGGGGCGGCTTTTCCTCGGCCAGTTGGTTTCATCTGACCGAAAGAGGCTCTGATACTGTAGCCGTAGGAAGGGTCAGTTGGTGCGGCGGTCCCGACGGCGTTCGGCCAATTCCTCACGCTTTTCCTTGCGCTGCTCCACCACCTCTTCGCGCTTTTCCTTGCGCTCTTCGACCATCTCCTCGCGCTGCTCCTGACGCTTTTCGGCGCGTTCTTCCTGACGCTCCTCGGCGCGTCGCTCGGCAATAGCATCGCGGCGCGCATCGCGGCGTTCGCGGATGAGTTCCTGACGCTCGGCCCGTTGCTCGGCCACGCTGTCATTGTCGGGAAGGATCTGAATCTCGATCTGCGCGCTGGCAGGGGCCACCGCAACACCAAGGGCAATGGCAAGTCCGGCAGCGAGGGCTGTGGTACGGTTGAAGGTCAACACGACATCTCCACTGGTTACAAAGGCGCCCGCAAGAGCCATCATGGCGGCGGCGCTTTTTGGATACTGGAGGGAAAACCGGAAGGGGTGCGGGAAGGTTCCCTCGCGCATCTCAGGCGGCTGGCGCATCTGCGTGAGCGCTGTGTGATGGGCAGCGGTCGCGGGCGCCGCACCAAGCCCTCCTACGCGAGGCGATAGGTGCGTTCGGCAGTGGTTTGGAAGATGGCGGCTTGTTCTTCTTCGCTGCGACTGGCGTGGGCGTCTTGATGGGCTTTGAGGAGGGGGTGGTAGGCGCTCCACAGCTTCTCGATGGGGAAATTGGAGCCGAACAGGCATCGATCTGCGCCGAAAAGGTCCACCGCCTCTGTGGCAATCGCGGCGATGTGCACGGGGTCGTTGCGGCCCAGGAAAGTGCCAAGGCCCGAGAGCTTGCAAACCACGTTGTCCCGTGCGGCAAGATCGCTCATCGCCGCCTGCCATGCGGCCAAACCGGCTTCGGACGTATCCACCAGCATCAGGGCGTGTTGCAGAACGAAGGTGACCTCGGGGCACGCATCCACCAGCCGCAGCGCCGGGGTGATCTGCCCTGCAAAGACTTGAAGCTCGAAGACGAAACCGTAGTCGGAGAGCGCGGCAACGTTGTGCTGGACCGCGGGCGAGCCCACCACATCGGGGCCCTTCGCGAAGCGATAAAGCGGCTCCTCATGCCAATGCATCTGGTGGCGGATGCCGCGCACAAGAGGAAAATCCGCAAGGCGGTCCAGATCGCCCCGGGCATCGGCCTGCGTCATATCGCAATAGGCAACGATGGCGTGGGGCCAGCCGGTTTCCTCCGCGAGCTTGGTGACGAAACGGGCCTCGTCCACAAACCAGTTGGGCGCCCAGTTGGCTTGGACATAGACGGATTTTTCAACGCCGGTCCCCGCAAGGTCGGCTGTGTACTCGGCAACGGTATAGTCGCGCTTGATGGCATCGTAGGGGCCGAATATGCGCGGCTGTGTGGGACCCAGGAGCCAGGGAAGGTCCGCCCGCCGCCAAACGTGGTGATGCGCATCGATGATGGTCATGGTCGATGTTCCCGGAAGTGGCGGCCTGGCGCGGTGTCGGCGCGATCCAAGATTTCCTCCGTGATGGCGTGAATGGAGGCCGCCGAGCCGAAGCGGGAGATGAATGGGGCGATGGCCTGCAACGCCTCCGTCTGCGGCACGAAACCGTCCGACCCTGCCAGAGGCGACAGCCAAAGGACGCGGTGGGCAAGGCGCGACAGGCGTTCAGTCGCGGCAACCAGGCGCGACGGGTCGCCCCGCTCAAGACCGTCGGAGAGCACCACCACGTAGGCGCTGCGGGCAAAGCCTGCATAGCGTGGCACCGACAGGAACGCGGCAAGGGCATCCCCAAGTCGCGTGCCGCCATCCCAGTCCGCAACGCTTTGGGACGCGGCAGTGAGGGCAAGGTCGCGGTTGCGGTGACGCAGCGCCCTTGTGATGCGCGTCAGGCGCGTGCCGATGGTAAAAACCTCGGCCCGCTCGGCAACCTGGTAGAGGGTGTGGGCGATGCGAAGGGAGGCGTCCGTCTCCCCCTTCATGGAGCCCGACACATCGATCAGGAGGAGGATACGGCGCTGGCGTGTGCGCCGTGTGAGCTGCGGTAGGCGCACCACCTCGCCATCGCGCTTGACCGCCTCGCGCAGAGCGCGGCGAAGGTCAGGGCGTGTGCCGCCAGACTTTGCGGCAAAGCGACGGGAGCGGCGGCGGGGAAGATGCTCTGGCGCCGTGCGGCGAAAGCGACGCAGGGCCTCCGCATCTGCCACAGGGGCAAAACTGCGTGCGGTCAGCACCTCAGTGCCGGTGGCATCGGTGCCTGAGCGGTTGGCCTCCTCAGGCTCGAAGATTTCTGCCTCGCCTTCGTCAGGCTCGTAGACGCGCTCGTCCTTATCGTCCCCCATGGCGGGCGCGGAGAGGGTCTGGCCAAGGAAGTGGGCGCGGAAAAGGGCGTCGAACTCTGCCTTTAGTTCCACGGGTGGGGCGAGGGTGGCAACGGCAGCGCGGTGAATGTCGCTCATGTGCCGTGGTCCCAGAAGACCGACAGCTGTGACGAAACTCTCCGTCTGTTCGGGCGCGACGGAAAAGCCGTTGGCGCGCAGGAGTGCCGCGAAGGTGACGAACGGGACCGCCGCCCGCGGCAACGGCGGGATCGGCCCGCTGTGCAGTGGGGCGGCGGTCTCGCTCACGCCGCCGCGTTGTGGAGGACGGCGTCGAGCCGGTCTTCCATGAAGGTGAGGTCGTCCTGGTCCTTCAGCGCAACGCCGATGGCACGGCGGAAGGCGGCAGGCCAGGGATTGCCCTGGGCGTGGAGGAGTGTGGCCGCCTCCGCCCATTCCACCGTCTCGGCAATGCCAGGGGCCTTGGCGAGGGGCTCGGCGCGCAAGGCGCCCACGGCGGCAACCACCCTGTCGGCGGTCTGGCGGGTGACGGTGGAGGCGCGCATCATCACAATGTCCGCCTCGCGCGCAGCGTCCGGATAGTCGATCCAGTGGTAGACGCAGCGGCGCCGCAGCGCCTCATGAAGCTCGCGCGTGCGGTTGGAGGTGAGGACCACCACGGGATGCTCGTGCGCACGCACCGTGCCGCGCTCAGGGATGGAGATGGAAAAGTCCGACAAGAATTCTAGCAAAAACGCCTCGAACTCGTGGTCGGCGCGGTCGATCTCGTCGATCAGGAGGACGGTGTCGGTGGGATGGCGCAGCGCCTCCAGCATGGGCCGTGCGATCAAGAAGTCGTCGGCGTAGATGTTGACGTAGGTGTCGCCCGCCTGGCGGATGGCGAGGATCTGCCGCGGGTAGTTCCACTCATAAAGGGCGGCGGCAGCGTCGATCCCCTCATAGCATTGCAGGCGCACCATCTCGCGGCCGAGGGTGCTGGCGATGGCCTTTGCAGCCTCCGTCTTGCCGACCCCTGGCGCACCCTCAAGGAGGAGGGGTTTGCCGAGCGCAAGGGCTAGATAGGCGGCGGTGGCAAGGTCCTCGCCGGCAAGGTACTGGGCATCGCGCAAGGCCGTCGCCAGCCTGTCCGGCCCATCGATCCCCGCAACTGTGGGGCGGATAGGCATCTAGGCTTGCGCACCGGCAGGGCGGGCGCCGCCATTGCTCTGTAGCCCGCGCAAGACCTTTTCGGGCGTGATGGGAAGGTCGGTGATGCGCACCCCAACGGCGTTGAAGACGGCATTGGCGATGGCCGGCAGCACAGGGTTGGCGCACATCTCGCCAGGACCTTTGCCGCCGAAGGGGCCGTCCGGGGCAGGGCGCTCCAAGACGGCAATGTTGTGGGGGACAATGTCGCCGGGGCCTGGCATCAGGTAGCCGTTGAAGTCCACCGGTCCGTCGCGGCGGTCGGGGTAATAGGGCTCTGTGGTCTCATAAAGGGCGTGGCTCATGCCCATCCAGGCGCCGCCCACAAGCTGCTGTTCCACAAGCTTGGGGTTGAGGGCACGGCCCACCTCGTAGGCGGAGTTCATCTCCATGACGGTGACTTCGCCTGTCTCGTCGTCCACCTCCACATCCACGATGAGAGCGGCATGGGCAAAGCATGAGACAGGGGTCATCTCGCCTGTCTCAGGGCTCACCTCGCTCAAAGGGATGAGGAAGATGCCGCGGCCTGACACCGTGCGCCCCTGCTTGAACTGTGCAGCCAAGGAGGCGTCGGCGGTGGTGATGGACCGGCTCGGCGCGCCTTTGACGTGGATGTTGCCTTTGCCGTCCGTCACAAGGTCGGCCGCGTTCACCTCAAGCTCTTCCGCAGCCGCTTCCAGGAGGACGGCGCGCGCTTCCTTGGCGGCCTGGATGACGGCGTTCCCCACGCGGTGGGTGCCGCGGGAGGCGAACGAGCCCATGCAGTGGGGGCCCGTGTCGGAATCGGCCGTGTCCACATAAACGTCCTCCACAGGGACGCCGAGGGTTTCGGCCGCGATCTGCCGTGTGACGGACTTCATGCCCTGGCCAAGGTCGATGGAGGAGAGCGCCACCATGAACTTGCCGTCGGGGTTGGAGTGGACCAGCGCCTGGGACGGGTCGCCCCCAAGGTTCATGCCGATGGGATAGTTGATGCAGGCAAAGCCGCGGCCTTTATGGATGCTCATCAACGCTCTCCTATCGGTTCACGCGGCTGGGGCGAGGGGGCGACATGCACCGCCTCATCCGAGCGCAATGTTTCTGGCGCGGGTGCGCATGAGGCGCCGCTCGCGGTGGATCGTATAAAGGCCGGCGGCAAGGATGATGGCCGTGCCTGTCCAGGTCAGCGCGTCCGGAAACTCTCTGAACAGGATGTAGCCGAGCACCGTCGCCGACACGATTTCCAGATACTGGAATGGGGCAATGAGGCTCGCCTCGGCGAACTTGGCGCCGAAGGTCATCATCCCCTGGCCGATGGTGCCGACGATGCCCATAAGAACAATGAGCCACACAATGTCCGCTGACGGCACGGACGGTGTCAAAATCGTCACGCCCGTGCCGGTGCCCACCAAAATGGCGATTCCCAGGAAAAGGCCTGCAAAGGCGCCGCTGACGGTTTGGGTGCGAAAGCCGTCCAGCCCGAAAGAGATGGAGCGCAGTGTCGTCATCAGCGCGGCAAAGGCTGCGGCAGTCAACAAAGGCAGCACCGAGGCCCAGCCGAACAGCATGAAGTTGGGCCGCACCACAATCATCGCCCCGATCAGCCCCACGATGACGGCGCCGGTCCTGTGCGGTCCCACCTTTTCCCCCAAGATGATGGCGCCGAACACGGTCAAGAACAGCGGCGCCACGAACAACAGCACGATGGTGTTGGCAAGGGGGAGGAACTGTAAGGCCCAGAACAACGAAATCGTCGCGATCGACATGAAGCCGCCTGCAAGGATGAGTTTTGGCAGCGCCTTGCGCACGGGGTCGGTGATGATCGTGCGCCGCAACAGAGCATGGGCGGTGCACAGGATTGCCGTTTGCATCACAAACCGCATGAAACCGATCTGCGCAGGGGACAGGGTTTCGCCCAGAACTTTTGCAATGGCGTCGAGGCCGGGCATGATGATGGCCGCGCCGATCATCAACGCCATGCCTCGGATGGCATCGCGGTCGATCTCGCTCTGATTGCCGGCCACGGCCATTGCCATCTCCCGAAGGTTCCCCTGCTTATCGCCGGCGAAGGCCCGAGATGGAAGAGAAGCGTGTGGGACCGCGTCGCGGCTCCGGCCGTGCAGGGACTGGCGGTGGCGGTGCTGGCGGCGTCGCGGTGGCGGCCGCAGCAGGCTCTGGCGTGCGCTGCGGGGGGGCGACGGGCCGCTGAGGTTCGGCCGGCGCAGGCTGGGACCGGGAAGGGGTCGCATCGCGGCCCATGTCTACAGGCTGGCCGCCGCGCCCGCCTTGGGCGTAAGAGCCTGTGTTGAAGCCTTCCACGCGGCCATGGTCGTCGGTGGCAGTGAAGTTGGGGATCTGCCCGCGCTCCCCGCCGCCGCCATGGAGTGAGGATGCTGCCAACGCGGAGGGGGAGAGTTTCACCCCCGCCTTTTCAGCCGCCACCTGGCAACATTCGATGAGGGCGCAGTTCTTTGCAAGGCGCCTGTGGGCCTTCATGTCCCCATCGCGGTAGGCGTTGAGGATGCGCAGTTCTATGGGGTCGATCCCCATCTCGTGGGCCACGACGTCCATGTGGCTTTCAATGGCAAAGTCTACGCCTGTGATGCCGAACCCGCGCATGGCCGTTGCAGGGGTGCGGTTGGTGAAGACGCAGTAGACGTCCGCATAAACGTTGGGGATGGTGTAGGGCCCAGGCAAATGCCCCACACCCTTGATGATGGCGTAGGAGGACAGGCGCGTGTAGGCGCCTGAATCGAAGTAGCCCACGAACTTGCGCGCAACGATGCGCCCGTCGTTCATCACACCGTCGGTGAGGTACCAGCGCTCCGCCCCCCGCGGCGCGCCCACCTGCATCTCCTCCTCACGGTCGAACATGTATTTGCACGGCCGACCCGTCAGCATGGTGCCGAGGATGGCGAGGGGCTCGTGCAGGGAATCCACCTTGCCGCCGAACCCGCCGCCTACCGTACCGCCAATGAAGTGAAGCCGCGCCGAGGACACATCCAAAAGCTTCGCCGACGTGCCGAGGGAGAAGAACAGCCCCTGTGTGGAGGTGTAGCAGACGAACCGGTCGTTGGTTTCGGGCGCTGCGATGGCCCCGCAGGTCTCCATGGGCGCCTGCTCTATGGGGGACATCTGGTAGCGCCCCTCGATCACCCTGTCGACCTGGCGGAAGGCGGCATCCGCATCGCCATAGCGCAGCTTCTGATGGTCGTACTTGCCGTGATAGATGAACTTGTTGCCTGGGTAGGGGAGGTTCACCACAGGCGCGCCCGGCTTGATGGCCTCCTCAACGTCAAGGACGTGGGGGAGTTCCTCGTACTCCACCCGCACCGCATGGCACGCCTCACGGGCCTGACGCTCCGTGTCGGCCACGACCGCGGCCACAGGTTCGCCCTTGTAGGCAACGCGGGTCTCAGACAGCAGCGGCTCATCGTCGAGGCCGAAGTCCAAGAGCGACAGGAGCGTGTTGAGGTTTTTGGGCACATCCTTGCCGGTGATGACCTTGCGCACGCCTGGCATGGTCTCGGCCGCCGAAGTGTCGATGCGGCGGATCCGTGCGTGGTGGTGGGGCGAGCGCACGCAGCGGATGTGGGTCAGACCGTCGAACAGGTGGTCGTCATAGAAGGGCGAGCGGCCTGTGACGTGGCCCACCATGTCCTGGCGCTGTGTGGGCTTGCCGATCTCGTTCAGATCGTCGTCGCGCTCGTCGGCGAAATACTCTTTGCGGAACTCGATGGGCATGGCCTACCCCGTGTGACGCGCCCCACCGCCAGCGGCGGCGAGAACGGCGTTGATGATGGCCTCATAGCCGGTACAGCGGCACAGATTGCCCGAAATCGCCTCCACCACCTCCTCCCGGGAGGGACGGGGGTTGGCGCGAAGGAGTGCGGCGGCCGACATCAGCATTCCGTCGGTGCAGTAGCCGCACTGGGCCGCAAAGTGCTCCATGAAGGCGTTCTGGAGCGGGGACAATCGTCCACCTTCGGCAAGTCCTGCCACGGTCTCGATCGCCTGCCCGTCCACGCTCTGTGCAAGTGTGAGGCAGGACAGGCGCGGCGATCCGTCCACAATCACCGTGCAGGCGCCGCAGGTGCCTTGGCCGCAGCCGTACTTTGGCGTGAGGTCGCCAAGGCCGCGGCGCAAAACGTCGAGGAGGTTTTGGCCCTCGTCCACGAAGACGGCCTTTTCATCCCCGTTGTGGGTGAAGGTGAGGGGCTTCTTGGCCATCAGAGCTGTGCCTCCGTCAGAAGGCGCTTCAGATGGAGGCCCGCCACCTCCCGCCTGTACCAGGCCGAGGCAAGGGAATCGTCCACCGGCTGCAGTCCTTCCGTGGCGGCGGCCGCGGCTCTGTCGATGGTTGCAGGGTCGAGCCGTTGGCCGTTGAGGGCGCGCTCGGCGCCGACAGCCCGCATCGGCCGCTCCCCCATCCCGTTAAAGACCACGCGAGGCTCGCCGCGGGAGGGGATGTGGACCGCAATGGACATGAGCGAGACCCCTTTGGGCCGCACCCGCGTCACCTTGCGGAAGCGAAAGTCGTTCGGGCGGGGGATGTGGATGGTCGCCACCAGCGCCCGCGCTGCTCCAGGGCGAAGCATTTCGTCGACGGCAATGCGGCGGCCGTCCGTTGTCTCCACCGTGGCGGTAAGGGCAAGGAGGGCGCCTGCAAAGTCGCCATAAGGGGCGGGGGCGAAGAGGTTGCCGGCAACGGTGGCAGCGCTCCTCACCTGCGGCCCGCCGATCACCCTTGCGACGGGGCCCAGAAAGCCGCAGTCGCGGTGGGCGAGAATGTCATTCATGGTGGCAAGGGCGCCGATGGAGACGCCCGAGCCGTCGGACGCAATCTGCCGCGCAGTGGGATCGGTGGTGCGGATGAGGGTGTCGAAGGCGGGGTCCGCCTCGTTCACCGCGCGCATCAACACCGTGCCGCCTGCAAGAAAGCGGGCCGAGCGGGCCGCGGCAAAGGCACGGCCGGCCTCGGCAAGGGTCTGAAAGGTTTCCACCGTCAAAGGCATCGGCTCGGCCGTCCCACTCACAGTTTTCGGGGGCAGGCGGCATTGCCGGACGGCCGGTCGCGCCGACGCTGCGCCGTGGATCGAACGGTGAGGGTGGCCCCAGTCCTCATGCCGCGTCAACGCCCGCCATGACGGACAGTCTGATAAATGGTGCGCGCACACGGCAGAACCGCGCCGCCAGCGGCTTGCGCCGACGGCCTCACTGTGCTTCCACCCGCCCGGGCCGCGCGCCATTCAAAGGACGACCATGAAGATCAACGGCAACGAAATCCGCCCCGGCAACGTGTTGGAGCACCAGGGCACCTTGTGGGCCGCTGTGAAGGTGCAGCACGTGAAACCCGGCAAGGGCGGCGCTTTTGCCCAGGTGGAGCTCAAAAACCTCCTGGACGGCCGCAAGCTGAATGAGCGCTTCCGCTCCGCCGACACCGTGGAGCGTGTGCGCCTTGAGCAGAAGGACTTTCAGTTCCTCTACGCCCAGGGCGACGATCTCGTCTTTATGGACAACACCACCTACGAGCAGATGGAGCTGTCCACCGACTTTGTGGGCGAGCGCGCCTCCTTCCTGCAGGACGGGATGACCGTCACGGTGGAAATGTACGAGGAAAAGCCCATCGGCATTTCCCTGCCCCAGCATGTGACCCTGGAGATTGCCGAGGCGGACGCCGTGGTGAAGGGGCAGACAGCCTCCTCAAGCTACAAGCCCGCCGTCCTTGAAAACGGGGTCAAGGTGATGGTGCCCCCCTTCATCGGCGCCGGCGAAAAGATCGTGGTCGACACGGAAGAGGTGGCCTACGTCCGCCGCGCGGACTGACCCGGCATGGCCCGTTCTGCCCTCCTCAACGTCATGGTTGGCGCGGCCGAAAAGGCTGGCCGCAATCTTGCCCGCGATTTCGGCGAGGTGGAGAACCTCCAAGTCTCCCGCAAAGGCCCTGCCGACTTTGTGTCCAAGGCCGATATGCGCGCCGAGGAGATCGTCCACGCCGAATTGTCGCGCGCCCGCCCCAGCTACGGCTTCCTGATGGAAGAGGGCGGCGAGATCAAAGGCGAGGACGGCCAGCATCGCTGGATCGTCGACCCCCTCGACGGCACCACCAATTTCCTCCACGGCATCCCGATCTTTTGCGTCTCCATCGCCCTGGAGCGGCAGGGGGAGCTGGTGGCGGGCGTCATCTACAACCCTGTTACCGATGAACTTTTTACCGCAGAGCGCGGGCGCGGCGCCTACGTGAACGACCGCCGCCGCATGAGGGTGTCGGCCCGCACCGACCTTGCCGACTGTGTAATCGCAACGGGCCTGCCCTTTCTCGGCCAAGGCAACCACCCGCGGGCACTGGCGGAAATCCAGCCCTTGATGGGGCGCGTTGCGGGGATCCGCCGGGCAGGGTCCGCGGCCATCGACATTGCCTGGGTCGCCGCAGGCCGCTACGACGGCTACTGGGAGCATGACCTCAACGCCTGGGACATGGCGGCAGGGATCGTGCTCGTGCGCGAAGCGGGCGGCTTTGCCACCGACGTGACGGGGGGCGAGCGTCCCCACCACACAAAATCCATTGTTGTGGGCAATGAAGCCGTTCACAGGGCGCTTCTGGCCAACATCAAGGCGGCGAAGGAAAAGCTCGGTCGATAATCCCACGTTCATCATGGATGGGCTTGTGTGGTGAGAAAGGTCGGCAAGGGTACAACCGCAGCGTTCCCTCGCCCTCAAACATGAGCTAAAGCCCGCCTATGGCGCGTCAGAAGGATCCCTACCGGCTCACCTATCCGCAGGTTTACCTGTGGCGGATGGTGCTGTTCGTCATTTTGGTGGCGTTCCTTCTGTTCATTCAGATCAACACCATCATTGGCGCCTTCATGGCGAACCCCATCCTGAACGGGCTCATCATCGCCGTCGGGGTGTTGGGGATCGGCCTGTCCATCGTGCAGGTGGTGCGCCTTTTTAGGGAGATCGGCTGGGTCAACCGTTTCCGCACCGGCGCGCCGACGCAACAGCGGCAACCGGTGCTCCTTGCGCCCATGGCCACACTGCTGCGCGATGGTGTGGACGAGACGGTGATGAGCGCGGTCACCATGCGCTCCATCCTCGACACCATCGGCACCAGGCTCGACGAAAGTCGCGACATTTTGCGCTACCTCATCGGCCTCTTGGTGTTTCTGGGCCTCCTGGGCACCTTCTACGGCCTCCTGCAGACCGTCAGCTCGGTTGGCGCCACCATCCAGTCGCTCGACGTCTCCTCGGGCGATTCGGCCGTCATCTTCCAGGAGTTGAAGGCAGGGCTCGAAGCGCCTTTGGTGGGGATGGGGACAGCGTTTTCCTCATCGCTGTTTGGCCTCACGGGCTCGCTGATCGTGGGCTTTCTGGACCTTCAGGCCGGTCAGGCCCAGAACCGCTTTTACACAGAGCTTGAAGACTGGCTCTCCACTCTCACCGACATTGTCGACGATCTTGAAGTGGCGGGCGCTGCCCAAGCGACGGTGGAACTTCAGGAGGCTGTGGAGCGGCTTGCGGCCATTGTCGCCAAGGGCGGCGGCGGCAAGAGCGTTGATGATCGCCAGACCGCGCAGATCATGGCGAGCTTGGCTGAGGGCATTCACGGCTACATCAAGACCGTGCGGCGCGAGCAGAAGATCATGCGCGACTGGGCGGAGGCGCAAGGGGCGCAGAACGAGCGCATCGAAGAGCTTCTGGTGCGCCTCAACAGCGCTCTTGAGCAGGACGAGCGTGCGTAGGGTGCGCCCCACCGAGGGAGGCTGATCGATGCGCCTTTCCTCACGCCGCAGGGAAGCCCGTGCCGACTATTGGCCTGGCTTCGTGGATGCCATGGCAACGCTGCTGCTTGTCATCATCTTCCTGTTGTCCTTGTTCATGCTCGCTCAGTTTTTCCTCAGCCAGGAGCTGACCGGTCGGGAAACTGCGCTCACCCGGCTCAACCAGCAAATTGCCGAACTGTCGGAGCTGTTGGCGTTGGAGCGGGCATCAAAGTCCGAGCAGGCGGACGAGGTGGTTGCACTGTCGGCCAACCTCGACGCGTTGGTGGAGCAAAGGAGCGAACTCCAGGGCCTACTGGCAGGGCAGAGGGAAAGCTCCGACGAGGTGAGCGATGAGGTGAGCACGCTGCGCGAACAGCTTGAGGCCGAACAGGCGCTGGGCGCCGATGCCCTGTCGCGCGTCTCGCTCTTAAACCAGCAGCTGCGGGCCTTGCGGCGTCAGATGGCAACCCTGGAGGATGCTCTGGAGGCCTCGGAGTCCCGCGACAGGGAGAGTCAGACCCGGCTGGCCGATCTTGGTCGACGTCTCAATGTTGCCCTTGCCCAACGCGTTCAGATCCTGAACCGCTTCCGCTCTGACTTTTTCGGCCGTCTGCGCGACATTCTTGCCGAGCGCGCGGGCGTTGAGGTGGTGGGCGACCGTTTCGTCTTCCAGTCCGAGGTGTTGTTCCCGTCAGGGTCCGACTCCCTCAACGCCCAGGGTCAGGCTGAGCTTGCCAAGCTCGCCGAGCAACTCATCACCCTCGACGGCGAAATCCCCGACGACATCGACTGGGTGTTGCGGGTGGATGGCCACACGGACAGCCGCCCCATCACCCGTGGCCGCTTCCGCTCCAACTGGGACCTTTCCGCCGCCCGCGCCATTTCGGTGGTCAAGTTCCTGATCGACGCTGGCGTACCGCCTGAGCGCCTTGTCGCCGCAGGCTTTGGCGAATTTCAACCCATCGTCGACGAAGAAAACACCGAAGCCTACGAGCGCAACAGACGCATCGAACTCAAACTCACCCAACGCTGATCCCGCCACGACCTGGCGAGGAAGGCACAGACGTTAAACGCGCCTCCCATCATCTTCCTTTGGTGAGATGGAAGACCGACCTTCCTTCGGAGCCGACTACAAACGCACACCCGCGGCGTGGGGCTCGGGTCAAGGCCGAAGAGCGAAGCGTGCCTTGAGGCGAGCCCCACGCCGCGGGAGAATTGAAACAAGGCGGGAGAGGCGTTGCACGGGTCCTTAAGGCCGTGCCAGCGATCAAAGCCCGGTAAGGGTCTTCTGCATGAACACAAGATCCAAATACCGTCCGCCTTTGTATCCGGTCTCAGCCAGCCGCCCCACCTCCACAAACCCGCGCGCCCCGAAAAAGCCGAGGGCGGCGGGATTGGCCCCGCTGATCCCCGCCACGAACACGTGGGCGCCGGCGTCGCGCCCGTGCGCCTCAATGGCTGTGAGGAGTTTTGTGCCGACCCCCTTGCCCCGCGCCCCTTCGGCAAGATTGAAGCTCACCTCCATGGTGCGACGATAGCCTGGGCCGGCCCGGAACGGTCCCGTGGCCGCAAAGCCGAGCACTGCGCCATCCTCATCGGCCACCAGCATGGCAAAGCCGTCCCGGTGGCGGGCGTCGATCATGGCGGCCACATCGGCCGGGGACTTTTCCACCGTGGTGAAGGTGATGTGCGGCGCGCGCACGATGGCGTTCATGATGTCGGCAAGGGCCAGGGCATCATCGGGGTGGGCCGGGCGGATCACAAGGGGCATGGCAGGCGGCGTGATTGATGAAGATCAAGGCGACGGACCGGCGCCGATGAAACGCTCAATCCTGACCGATCATGGCACAGGTGAGGACCTATGACCCGATTCGCCATCATTGCGGCTGTTGCGCTGGTTCTGACAGCAGGGGCCGCATGGGCTCAGGACGATCAGGTGGAAAGGGGCCGCGTCATTGCCGAGACCTGGTGTTCGGCCTGCCATGTGATTGGCGACGACCCGCAGCCGCAGGCCCTTGCGGGGGCACCATCCTTTCCGCAGCTCGCCCAAGACCCTTCCATCGATGATGCCGCGCTCGCCTACGCGCTTCTTCAGCCGCACCCTGTGATGCCCTCTTTTCCGGTGACGCGAGAGGATATTGCCGCCATTGCCGCTTATCTGAGGTCGCTGCGAACAGTTGAGCGGGATGCGCGCCTTCAAGGCACCACCATGATCGCCGGCCACTCGCCCGAAACGCCGGACGTGTCTGATGAGGCGGTGGCGGAGGGCAAGGCGCTCGCCGAGGTGTTCTGCGCCAAGTGTCATGCCGTGGAAGGGGAGGGGCCGAGCCCTGTGGCCGATGCACCGCCCTTTGCCACATTGTCGCAAAACTACCCCGTCTCCCACCTTGAGGAGGCGCTGGCGGAGGGCATCGTCGTCAACCACCCTGAGGTTCAGATGCCAGAGTTCGTGATGGAGCCCAAACAGATCGACGCCTTCATTGCGTTTTTGGAGACCATTCAGATCAAACGTTGACGGGGACGGGTCCCTCGTGGCGAGCTTGAGGGCTCAACCCTGCCGCGCCTTGTGCGGCGCTCACGAAGACGGACCCCATGCCAATCCTTGCCATCGACCAGGGCACCACCTCCACCCGCGCCATTGTTTTTGACGCCGAGCGAAAGATCATCGGCGTCGGCCAGGAGGAGTTCACCCAGCATTTTCCGCGCTCTGGCTGGGTGGAGCACGATCTTGAAGAGATCTGGTCCACCACCGTTTCCACCGTGCGCACAGCCCTTCAAGAGGCAGGGCTTGAGGGCAAGGACATTGCCGCCATCGGCATCACCAACCAGCGTGAGACGGTGGCCCTTTGGGAGCGAAAAACCCTTCGTCCCGTCCACAAGGCCATCGTCTGGCAGGACAGGCGTACCGCAAGCCGCTGCGAGGCTCTAAAGGCCGAGGGCCTTGAGCCGATGGTGACAGAGAAGACAGGCCTTCTCCTGGACCCTTACTTTTCCGGCACCAAGGTGGCCTGGCTGCTCGATACGGTGGAGGGATTGCGCGCGCGCGCCGAAGCGGGCGAGGTGGTGTTCGGCACCATCGACAGCTACCTGATCGCCCGCCTGTCGGGCACCTTTGCCACTGACGTCACCAACGCATCCCGCACGCTCCTGTTCAACATCGACAGCCAGACGTGGGACGAGGACCTTCTGAAAATGCTGTCCGTGCCGCGAGCCATGCTGGCGGACGTGAAGGACAATGCGGACGATTTCGGCACCACCGATCCCTCCCTGTTCGGCGCTTCGATCCCCATTCTGGGCGTTGCGGGTGACCAACAGGCGGCTGTCATCGGCAATGCGTGCTTCGAGCCTGGCATGGTGAAATCCACCTACGGCACAGGCTGCTTTGCGCTCATCAACACCGGGACAGAGCGTGTCCAGTCCAAGAACCGCCTGTTGACCACCATCGCTTACCGGTTCGATGGGGAAACGGTTTACGCCCTGGAGGGGGCGATCTTCGTGGCAGGGGCCGCGGTTCAGTGGCTGCGCGATGGGCTCGGCATTTTGTCGGACGCTGCGCAATCGGGCGACCTTGCCGCCAAGGCCGACCCAAACCAGGACGTCTACCTTGTGCCTGCCTTCGTGGGTCTTGGCGCGCCTCACTGGGATGCTGATGCAAGGGGCGCACTCTTCGGCATCACCCGCAGCACGGGGCCCGAGGAGATCGCCAAGGCGACCCTTGAAAGCGTTGCCTTCCAGACGCTGGACCTTGTGGAGGCCATGCACAAGGACTGGGGGGCGAGCGGTGAGACTGTGCTGCGCGTCGACGGCGGCATGGTCGCCTCCGATTGGACCATGCAGCGCCTTGCCGACATTTTGGCCGCCCCCGTGGACCGCCCCGTCATTGCCGAAACCACGGCGCTGGGGGCTGCCTGGCTTGCCGGCTATAAGGCCGGTGTTTGGCCGGGGCCGGGCGAATTTGCTGCCTCCTGGGCGCGGGACACGCGGTTCGAGCCGACCATGGAGGAGGCTGAGCGCGAGGGCCTTGTGGCAGGCTGGCGCGATGCCGTCAGCCGCACTGTGACCCAACGCCCCGGCTAGCCGCGACGGAGCGGCCTTTGACATGGCCGCTTCAAGGTGTCCTAATCCTGAACAAAACAAGACAGCAATCATGGCCGTCGTTTGGGAGGATTGCCATGGGGACGGCGCTTGCCGTGGTCCATGGGAGGTTCGGTCGGGCTTCCCTTTATCGTTTGGACAAACCCCTTGCGCCCCACGCGCACAGGGAAGGACATCTCGTGTTCCTGGTGGACGGCACGCCCGCCTCCATCAAGGTTGACGGGCGCGCCCGCGCGCTCACCTCAAGCCTTGGGGCTGCGGTCAGCCCTTGGCAGCCGCACCATTTTCAGCCGGGCGCAACGGACGACCCGGCCCTTTTCCTGACCCTTTACATCAAGCCCATGTGGTTCGTTGAGATGTCGCGCACCGTGGGGCACGGCATGCGCTTCGGGCGCGAGGTCATCGTGCTGGACAGCGTTGTCGGCCCGCTGGTGGAAAAGATCGCCGAGACCATGATGGGCGAGGGGACCGCCCCCACCGTCGGCCGCGACCTTTACGATCTCACCATGGCCTCGTTCGAGCAGTCCAACCATCGCTTACCCGATGGGCATGGCAACTGGCCCACGTTGCGGGACTTTCGCATCCGCAACGCCATCCGCCTGATGAACGACCGTGTGGCGGATGTGTGTGCGCTCGACACCATTGCGCGGGAATCAGGCCTGTCTCGGCCACACTTTTACAAGCTGTTCCGGGAGAATGTGGGCCTTACCCCGAACATGTACCTCAACACTTTGCGGGTGGAGAGGGCGATCGGGCGCCTCACCACAACGGGCGATCCCATCACCTCCATAGGGCTGGATCTCGGCTTTGCCTCCCAGGCGAGCTTCACGCGGTTTTTCTGCAATCAGGCGGGGCTGTCGCCGACGGACTTTCGCAAAGTCTCGCTGATGGCCGCTTGAGGTCCTGGCGCTGGGGCGCGCTGTTGGGTGAAGGGTCAAAAAGACCAGACGCGGGGGTATGCTGGCAGGCCTTGCGGTGACTATCGTGGGCGGAACGGGCCCCCTTGGCCCCGCGAAGGGAGAATGAAGCACGGATGATCGCGTTCGCGGAGCGCCGGCCCATCTGGACAGGTGTCATTGTCCTGGCGGCGGCCGTGCTGATCTGGTTGATTTTCGCGCCATGGCCGGAAGGCCTGGTGGATGTGATCGGCCGCAAGAAGATCTTCTTGAACGCGCTGTTCAACGGCATCACCCTCGGCGCGCTCTATTTCCTTGTGGCGTCGGGCTTTACGCTGATTTTCGGGTTGATGCGTAACGTCAACCTTGCCCACGGCTCGCTCTACATGCTTGGCGGCTACATTGGCTACGAGGTGGCAGACGCCACGGGCTGGTGGCTCCTCTCCTTCATTGTGGCTTTCATCGTTGTGGGCGCACTCGGCGTCCTCCTGCAGATCGTCGTCTTCCGCAGGATGGAAGGGCAGGACCTCAAGCAGACCCTCGTCACCATCGGGATCGCCATCGTCCTTGCCGACATCATGCTGTGGATCTGGGGCGGCGACTTCTATCAGATCCTGACCCCTCAATGGCTCTCAGGCCCCGTGGAGCTTCCTTTGGTCACCGGGGTGAGCCGGCGCACGGGCGAATATCTGTACCTCACCTATCCCATCGTGCGGCTCGTCATCCTCCTGGCGGCCATTGCCATCGGCATTGGTATGTGGCTGGCGCTGAACCGCACACGGATCGGGATGCTCGTGCGCGCAGGGGTTGACGATCGCGACATGCTGTCGGCCACAGGCGTGCGCATCCAGCGCGTGTTCGTGCTTGTGTTTGCCTTCGGGGCGGGTCTTGCCGGCGTTGCCGGCGTCATCGGCGGCACCTTCCAGTCCGTCGCGCCTGGGGAGGACATTCGCTTTCTCCTTGCCTCCTTGGTGGTGGTGATCGTGGGTGGTATGGGGTCCATCCCCGGCGCTGCCCTGGGGGCGCTTCTGATCGGGCTTGCCGAACAGTTCGGCTCGGTCTACGCGCCCACCTATGCGGTGGTCCTGACCTTCCTCATCATGGTCGTTGTGCTTGCCTTTCGCCCGCAGGGCCTCATTGCCATGAGGCGCTGACCATGGCCGTCCTTGATCCTGAGGCCACATCCGGCGCAACGCTCGAGACCCCTTGGTGGGATGTCTCCCGCATTCCCCTCGTCTATTGGGCCGTGGGGCTGATCCTCCTCATCATGCCTCTGATTGCGGGGGATTTCGTCCTCTCGCAGATCCTTTCCTGGGCGTTCATTCTGGGGATGGTGGCGCTCTCGCTCATGTTCCTCGCCGGCTACGGCAACATGGTGAGCCTTGTACAGATGACCGTTGCGGGCGTTGCCGCCTACATGACGGCCATCTTCGGCACCAGCGCCATCGACGCCATCAGCCTTGGCTGGCCCTGGTGGGTGGCAGCGCCCCTTGCCATCCTCGTCGCGGTGATTTTCGGCACCCTTTCAGGCGCGTTGGCAGTGCGCACGGAGGGGATCTACACGATCATGATCACCCTCGCGATTGCGGCTGCCATGTTCTACCTGGTGCGGCAGAACTATACGCTGTTCAACGGGTTCTCGGGCCTCAACCAGGTTAGGGCGCCCGAGTTCTGGGGCGTCGTCTGGCGCGACCCCATACCGTTTTACTACGTCACACTGTTCTGCGCGGTCCTGTCCTACTGGGCGGTGGTCTATGTGGCGCGCTCGCCCTTCGGCCTTGCGCTACAGGGCGTGAGGGACAACGCGCGGCGCATGCATGCGCTCGGTTTCAACGTCACCGCCCACAGGATTGCCGCCTACGCCTTTGCCAGCCTCATTGCGGGGACTGCCGGCGTTCTTCTGGTGTGGCTGAACGGGCAGGTGTCTCCGGGCACCATCGGCGTCGGCCCTGCCATCGACATTTTGATCATCGCCGTCGTGGGGGGGATCGCCCACCCCATCGGCCCCTTCCTTGGCGCCATCCTCTACGTCGTCCTTCGCACCTTTGCGCTTGATGTGCTGGTGGCGCTGGGGCTTGGGGGCGAGCGTTTCCAGCTTCTGATCGGCATAGGCTTCCTTGCCGTGGTGTTCTTCTCCTCCGACGGTCTCCTCGGCCTTTGGAAGCGGTTTCGCGAAAGGGCAAGGCGCGACCCCGTCACAGGGGAGAGGCGCTGATGGCTGAGACCGTTGCTGCACGCCTTTCCGCCACAGGCACCGCCAATGCGCTAGAGTTGCGCGGCGTCTCCCGCCTGTTCGGCGCTTTGGCGGCGCTCACCGACATTTCCATGACCGTCCAGCCTGGTGAGAGGCGGGCAGTGCTCGGCTCCAACGGCGCCGGCAAGACGACGCTTTTCAACTGCATCACCGGGGATTTTCCGCCCTCCTCAGGCACCATCCGCCTGTTCGGCGAGGATGTGACGGACTTTCCGCCCTATGAGCGCATCAGACGGGGGCTGCGCCGCACCTACCAGATTTCGCTCCTCTTCACCGGGCTGACGGTGCTCGACAACGTCTACCTGGCCTGCCGCGGGGTGAGCCGAGGGCGCTTTTCCTTCATCCGCCCGCGTCGCAACGATGCCTTGATGGGGTCTGCCCGCGACCTTGTGGAGGCCGTGCACCTGACGCCGGCTCGCGATACGCTGGTCTCGTCCTTGTCCTACGGCCAGCAGCGCCAGCTTGAGATCGCTCTGGCGCTTGCAGGGGCGCCGCGGTTTGTCCTGTTCGACGAGCCCGCCGCAGGCCTGTCGCCCACCGAGCGGCGCGAACTGATCGAGATCCTCACGAACCTTCCCGACCACATCGGCTACATGATCATCGAGCATGACATGGACGTGGCGCTGCGGGTCGCTGAAAGCGTGACGATGATGCACAACGGGCGCATCTTCAAAGAAGGCTCGCCCCAGGAGATCGAAGAAGACCCAGAGGTTCAGGAACTTTACCTGGGAGGCGGTCTTGCCCACCACTGATCGCATCCCGGGCCAGCCGGTTTTGGAAGTCCGCGGCCTTAACGTCTTCTACGGCGCCTCCCATGCGCTGCAGGGGGTGGACCTCACGTTGCCGTCGGGCGTCATGTCCGTCGTGGGCCGCAACGGGATGGGCAAGACCACCTTGTGCAAAGCCGTCATGGGGATGGTGCCTGCCACAGGTTCCATCCGCCTCGACGGTCAAGAGATCCTGGGCCGTAGCTCCACCGAGATTGCCCGTATGGGGGTGGGTTACGTGCCCCAGGGGCGGCGGCTTTGGCGCTCGCTCACAGTGGACGAGCACCTCAACATGGTCAGTGCCGGCCACAGCGGTCCCTGGTCGGTGGAGCGCGTCTACGCCACCTTCCCCCGCCTTGCCGAGCGCAAGGGCAATGGCGGCGGCCAGCTTTCCGGGGGTGAGCAGCAGATGCTGGCCATTTCCCGCGCGCTTCTCCTCAACCCAAAACTCCTCGTTATGGATGAGCCGACGGAAGGGCTTGCCCCCGTCATCGTGGCGCAGGTGGAAGAGATGCTGATGCGCCTTGGCGAGGCGGGCGGCATCCACGTCCTCGTCATCGAACAGAATATCGGTGTTGCGACGGAGGTGGCCCCCAGCGTTGCCATCATGGTCAACGGGCGCATCGACAGGGTGCTGGACTCGGGCCAGCTCTCCGCCGACCGCGACCTGCAACAGCGCCTTCTTGGCGTCGGTCGCCATGCCCATGACGAAACGCCCGATGTGGAAACCCCTGAGGAGACGGCCGACACGGCCCGCCCCGACGGGCCGCTGAAGATCTACATCTCCAACCCCGTCATTCCGACGCGCTGGTCACAGCCTGTGCCTGTGCGGGTGATTGAGCAGTCCGCCCGGACCGTCTCCACCCCCACCTCAAGCACGGTGAGGGCCGGTGTGGTGGAAGAGGAGCTGCGCCCCCTTGCAGGCCCTGGCGAGCAGGTGGTGATCGTCGCAGGCACCTTGGACACCAAGGGGCCTGAACTGCGCTACATGCGCGACATCATCCGCGGCCACGGTCTTCCCGTACGCCTTGCGGACCTGTCGACCTCAGGCCAGCACTCGGGCGCGGAAATCCCCGCCCACCAGATTGCCGCCTTCCACCCCCGCGGCGCATCGGGCGTCTTCACCCGCGACCGTGGCGAGTCCGTTGCCGGCATGACGCTGGCGTTCGAGCGCTGGATGGCGCGTCAGTCGGGCGTTGCCGGCATCATCGCGGCCGGCGGTTCTGGCGGAACGGCGATGGTGGCGCCTGCCATGCGGTCCCTTCCCGTGGGGGTGCCAAAATTCCTCGTCTCCACCATCGCCTCTGGCAATGTGCGCCAGTACGTGGGGGCGGCGGACATCACCATCATGCATTCGGTGGCGGATGTGAGCGGGCTCAACACCATCACCCGGCGCGTTCTTGCCAATGCCGCCCACGCCCTTGCCGGCATGGTGGAGGGCCAGCGCGAGGAAGCTGCAACGCCTGCAGGCCTTCCCGCCCTTGGCGTGACGATGTTCGGCGTCACCACCCCGGCCGTCCAGCAGATCTCCGCAGCGCTGAAAAGCGACTACGACTGCCTTGTGTTCCACGCCACGGGCATCGGCGGTCAAGCCATGGAAACCCTCGTGGATTCAGGCATGGTGAAGGCGGTGATCGACCTCACCACCACCGAAATCTGCGACATGATGATGGGCGGCGTCTTCCCCGCGACGGACGACCGTTTCGGCGCCATCATCCGCAAGAAGATCCCTTATGTGGGCTCGTGCGGAGCCCTCGACATGGTGAACTTTGCAGCGCCTGACACGGTGCCCGAACACTATCGCGGCCGCAATCTCTATCACCACAACCCGCAAATCACGCTGATGCGCACCACGGCCGAAGAAAACACGCGCATGGGCCGGTGGATCGGTGAGCGGCTGAACTTAATGGACGGGCCGGTGCGCTTTTTTATCCCCGAAGGCGGCGTGTCGCTCCTGGATGTGCCAGGCCAGCCCTTCCACGACCCCGCCACCGACCGGGCCCTGTTCGACGCCTTGGAGGGGACGGTGCGGCAGACGGCCAACCGCAAGCTTGTTCGCCTGCCCCAGGCCATCAACGACCCCGACTTTACCGCAGAGGTGGTCAAGACCTTCCGTGCGCTTCATGGCGAGCGCGGCAATGGTCAGCGGAGGGTCGGTTGAGGTGGCGCGCGTGCTTTGCCTTGGCCTTGGCCTTGGCGCTGCCTTGGCAGGGAGCGGCAGCAAATGCGGACTGCACGGCAGAGGACGGCCGTCTCAACGCCGCCATTGCGGACGTAATGACACCCGTCCCCCAAGGCCTGACGGAGCTGAGCGAGCTCGTCGCACCCATAGTCCCCGTGGGCTCGTCCATGGACGAGGCGGTGCGGCTGTTGCGCTGCAACGGGTTCGAAGTCCACACCGAGGAGGGCAAGGTGAACGTGCGCACCGGCGCGCCCTACGACAGCATCATCGCCCAATGGCACTGGGACGGGATTGTCCTGCGCTCAGCCTACTTCGTGTCCGTCTCCATCATCGGCAACGATGGGGTGATCGAGGATGTCTACGCCTCAGCCCTGCCGTCGGGCGATTGAGGCAACACGCCGCCATGAACACCACCCTTAACACCACACACCCTCAATCAAGCGAACGTCCGTGACCCACAAGACCACACCAAGCCGCGCCGAACTCCTTGCCCGCTTTCACGCCATGAAGGCGCGGGGCGAGCCCATCGTGGGCGGTGGCGCAGGCACGGGCCTGTCTGCCAAGTGCGAGGAGGCGGGGGGGATCGACCTCATCGTCATCTACAATTCCGGCCGGTTCAGGATGGCGGGGCGCGGCTCCCTTGCTGGCCTGTTGGCCTATGGCGACGCCAACGCCATCGTCATGGAAATGGCGTCGGAAGTCTTGCCTGTGGTGAAGTCGACCCCCGTCCTTGCTGGCGTCAACGGCACCGACCCGTTCCGCAACATGGACACCTTCCTGGATGAGGTGAAGCGGGTGGGTTTTGCCGGGGTGCAAAACTTTCCCACCGTCGGCCTCATCGACGGAACGTTCCGCGCCAATCTGGAAGAGACCGGCATGTCCTACGCCCTTGAGGTGGACATGATCGAAAAGGCCGTCGCGAAGGACCTTTTGACCACCCCTTACGTGTTCTCAGAGGCCGATGCCGAAGCCATGGCCAAGGCCGGCGCCGACATCATCGTGGTGCATTTGGGGCTCACCACAGGCGGCTCCATCGGTGCCCAAACGGCGCTTTCTCTGGAAGATTGCCCCGCGATGGTGGACCGCTGGGGGGGCGCTGCCTTGGCGGTGAACCCTGATGCCATCGTCCTCGTCCACGGCGGCCCCGTGGCCATGCCGGACGATGCAACCTTCGTCCTGAAGAACACAAAGAACTGCCACGGCTTTTACGGCGCCTCCTCCATGGAGCGGCTGCCGACGGAAGTGGCGCTCACAGAGCAAACCAAGAAATTCAAGGCGATCGGGTCGTGATCGCTACGCGAGGCGGGAGGCACAACCATGACAGGTGAGTTCATCGGGGAGCTGGTTTTATGGCTCATCCTGGCGGTTATCGTCATCTTCGTGGTCTATTGGGTGATGAACTGGCTCTACCGCCGGTCCACCAAGGAAACGGCGTTCGTGCGCACCGGCTTCCTTGGCGAGAAGGTGGTGATCGACGGTGGCGCCTTCGTCTGGCCCATCATCCACGACATTACCCCCGTTGCGATGATGACGCTGCCTTTGGAGGTGATCCGCAACCGCGAAAACGCCATCATCACCAAGGACAGGATGCGCGTGGACGTGGAGGCGGAGTTCTACGTCCGTGTCCGTCCCAGCCGCGATGCCGTTTCCCGCGCCGCATCCACCCTGGGGCGGCGCACCACCGATACCGAGCGGCTCCAACCGCTGCTCGCCGGCAAGTTCGAATCGGCGCTGAGGATTGCAGCTGCCGAAATGCCCATGGGCGACATTCACGAACAGCGCGGCGCGTATGTGCTGCGTGTGAAAGCGCTGGCCCAAGAGGCGCTGGAGCAGAACGGGCTTGAGCTGGAATCGGTCGCCATCAAGGACATCGACCAGACGGCGCTGGAATACTTCAACCCGTCCAACCGGTTCGATGCAGAAGGTCTGACCGAACTGATCCGCGAGATCGAAGCGCGCCGCACCCTGCGCAACGAGATCGAGCAGGATTCCATGATCCGCATCCGCGCCAGAAACCTGGAAGCGGAAAAGGAAGCCCTCAACATTGAGCGCGACTCCGAGCAGGCCCGCCTTGAGCAGGAGCGGGAGGTGGAGTTCCGCAGGGCCCAGCAGCGCGCCGAAATCGCGCGGGAGAGGGCCGAACGGGAGACGGAAGCCGAGCGCGCGCAAATCACCGCCCGCGAGAACATCGAGCTTGCCAAGATCGCCAACGATCAATCCATCGCAGAGGTGCGTATCCAGTCTGAGCGGGAAATCCGCCAGCGCGAGATCGACAGGCAAAAGGCTGTGGACACGGCCGAGATTTCAAGCCGGCGCGACACCGACACCGCCCGCATCGAGCAGGAGCGCGCCGTCTCAGAGGCCCGCATCCTCAACGAGCAGGAGGTGGAAGCGCGCGAGATCGCAAGGCGCCGCCTGATCGAAGAGACCGACATTGCTGCGCGCGAGGCGACCGACCGCGCCCGTATCGAGCAGGAGCGCGCGGTCGCTGAGGCGCGCATCTCCAACGATCAGCAAACCCGCGCCCGTGAGATCGAACGCCAGCGCGCCCTGGAAGCCGCCGAGATTGCCGCCCGCGAGGACACCGAGAAAGCCCGCATCGCCCAGGACCGTGCCGTCGTGGACGCGCGCATTGCCAACGAGGAAGAGACCCGCCGCCGCGAGATCGCCCGCAACCATGCCGTGGACGAGGCGGAGATCCTTGCCAGGGAATCCATTGAAAAGATGCGCATTGCGGAGGCCGCTGGCACCAACGAGGAGCGCATCTCCACCGACAAGCGCATCAGGGCGCTGGAGATTGAGCGGCAGGAGGCCATCGAAGCGGCGCAAATTGCCGCCGACCAGGCCATCGAGGCGGCACGTATTGCCCGCGAGAAGGCCGTTGCGGCAGAGCGCATCGCCTACGAAAAGGACGTGCGCGAGCGCGAAATCGCCCGCAACCTTGCCGTGGACGAAGCTGATCTCGAAGCCCGCCAGACGGTGGAAAGCCAGCGCATTGCGGTGGAACGCTCCATCGACGAGGAGCGCATCGCCGCCCGCGAAAAAACCACCTTGCGCGAAACCGATTCCTCCGAGCGCACGGAGGTCGCGAAGATCGCCCAGAGCCGTGCCGTCGATGCTGAGCGCATCAATGCTGAGGCCGAGACACGCTCCCGCGAAATCGAGCGCAACGAGGCCATCGCCAGCGCCGAGGTGTCGAGCCGCAGGCTGATCGACCAGATCTCAATCGAGAAGGAGGTGGAGACCAGCCGCGACAGGATCACGCGCGATGAAACCGTGCGTCAGCTTGAGATCGCCCGCAACCGCGTCCTCGACGAGGCGCAGGTGAAGGCGGACGAAGCGGTGGAGGCGGCCCGCATCGCCAAAGAGAAGATCGTCGATGCGGAGCGTATTGCTGCCCAGCAGGACACCCGCGAGCGCGAGATTTCTCGCGATGGGATGGTGGAAGCGGCCGATATGCGAAGGCGCGATGCCATCGAGCGCCGCCGCATCGAGGTGGAGCTTGGCCTGGAGATGGAGCGCATCGCCTCCCAGAAGGAGCGCGAGGTCACCGGGATCGACGCCAAGCGCGTGGTGGAAGAGGCCGACGAGGAGCGCGTTATCGAACTTGCCGCAAAGAAGGCCGAGCGGGCCGAGGCGGACGCCAAGGTGCGCCGCGCCGAGATCGAAGCTGGCAAGACGGTGGAAACCACCGAGGTGGAGCGCGAGCGTGCCATCGAAGCGGCACGGCTGGAGCGTCGCCGCTCCATCGAGCAGCTGGAGATTGCCCGGGTCCAGGCCCTTCGCGAGGCGGAAATCGGCTCGACGGAGGAGATCGAGCGGGCGCGCATTGCCTCAGAGCGGGGCCTCGACGAGGCGCGCATCGGCCATGAGACGGAGCGGCGCCGGCGGGAGATCGCCCGCGAGCGCGAGGTGGATCTGGCCAACATGGAAAAGGCCATCAGCCTTTACGCCAAGTCCCTTGAGGAGACCGCGGCGCGCATTGAGGCTGACACCGCCCGTGCCCGCGCCGCCGAGGTGGAAGAGCGCGTCAAGACCGTGCGGGAGACCGAAGAGGCCCAGCGCAAAAAGTCCATCGATGTGTTGATGGCTGAAAAGGCCGCCGAGGAAGCCCGCCTTGCCGCGGACGCGGAAAAAGTGCGCACGGCCGTGGAGGCGGAGGCCCAGCGCCTTATCAACGAAGCCGAAAACGTCCTCACCGAGCCTGCCCGGGCGTCCCTCTTCAAACGCGGCCTCCTGCAGCGCATCGAGGGGATTGTCGCCGCTTCCGTCAAACCCATGGAGAAGATCTCCGACATCCGCATCGTGCAGATGGATGGGGCCGGCAATGGCGGCGGCTTTTCCAACGGCGACGGCACCACGCGTACAGCAACGGACGAGGTGATCAACTCGGCCCTTCGCTACCGTGTGCAGGCGCCTTTGGTGGACAGCCTTTTGAGCGATATGGGCATTGAAGGCTCCAACCTTGCCAAGATGGGCGGCCTCATCCGCGAGGCAAGCGACATGCAAAGGATCGCCAAGGAATCGGGCCGCAGCGGCGGCGGTGGCGGCAAGGAGACGCCGTCCACCGAAACGCCTCCACCGACGACGGATCGCCCCACAGGCGGTCAGGGGGCTTAGGTGCCACGGGTCTACATCTCCAGCGTCATCGAAGCGCCCGCGGCGCAGGTGTGGGAGCGCGTGCGCGACTTCAACGCTCTGCCGCGCTGGCACCCGCGCATCCGCGAAAGCCGCATCGAAAATGGCGAGCCGTCCGACAAGGTGGGCTGCGTACGCGACTTTCGCCTGCAAAATGGCGACAGAATCCGCGAAAAACTGCTCGGCCTGTCCGACTACGACATGTTCTGCAGCTATGCCATTTTGGAGAGCCCGATGCCCTTGACCGACTATGTGGCCACCTTGCGCCTTACCCCCATCACCGATGGCGAGCGCACCTTCGTGGAGTGGTCGGCAGAGTTCGAGTGTGCTGTTGGCGATGCAGAAGACCTTGTGGGCGGTATCGGCGGCAACGTCTTCCAGGCAGGATTCGATGCCCTGAAGCGCCACTTCACCCGATGAGCGGCACGGAGTAGGCCCAGTGGTGAAGGTGGTGGTCAGCACGATCATCGACGCGCCGGTCGAGACGGTGTGGGAGGTCCTGCGCGACTTCAACGGCCACGACCGCTGGCACCCTGCCGTTGCCGACAGCCAGATGGAGCGGGGCGCGGCCACCGACAAAGTGGGCGGCGTGCGGCGCTTTCACCTAGCCGATGGGTCGGAGCTGCGCGAACAGCTCCTCACCCTGTCCGACATCGACATGGCGCTCAGCTACTGCCTGATCGACACGCCCGTGCCGCTTCTGAACTACGTCGCGCACGTGCGCCTTCTGCCCGTCACCGACGGGGACATGACGTTCTGGCAGTGGGAGAGCCGATTTGACACGCCTGAGGGGCGCGAGAGGGAGCTGACCGACCTCGTCGCCAACGGTATCTATGCCGCCGGGATGGAGGCGATCCGTGCTCACATCGTGGCGAATGCGGCTGAATGAAGGGCTTGGGGCGCAAAGACCGGCCCTTTGCTTCAAAAAAACAGACTTGCGGTTACAGAGGCGCTGCTGGGGACTTGGGCGTTTCACCCGCCGCGGTTATCGTCGACGCCCCGGCATTGAAACGCCCACTGATATAAATAGGGAGAGAGCATGAAACGTACACTCATGACCACCGTCGCGGCTGTGGCAATGGTCGCATCCGGCGCCGCCCTGGCGCAGGACAGCGACCCCATCAAGATTGGTTTCATGGCAACGCTTGAGGGCACCTACACCGTCCTTGGCGAAGACGGTCTGCGCGGCTTCCGCCTTGCGCTGAAGGAAGCCAACGAAGAAGCTGGCGGGCGCCCCATCGAATACGTGATCGCGCCCACCGACGCCTCCCCTGACTCGGCCGTGCGCGCCGCACGCAAGTTGATCGAGCAGGACGAGGTGGACTTCATTATCGGCCCACTGTCAGGCTCCGAAGGCATCGCCATCCGCGATCTGGCCAAGAACTATCCTGACGTGACCATCATCAACGGCTCGTCCGGCGCCCAGGAAGCCACGTACGTGGACCCTGCCGACAACTTCTTCCGCTTCAATATGGACGGCGCGCAGTGGGGCGTTGGCCTTGGCAACTACGTCGTCAACGAGAAGGACTGGAAGTACGTTGCGGCCGTGGCGGAGGACTATTCGTTCGCCTACACCAACTTCCTGGGCTTTGCCCATGAGTTCTGCAACGCCGGCGGCGAAATTGTCGAGCGCTTCTGGGTGCCGCTCGGCACCAAGGACTTTGCCTCGGTCATTGCAGCGCTCCCCGATGATGTGGACGCCATCTATCTCGGCCTGGGCGGCGGCGATGCTGTCAACTTCCTGAACCAGTATCAGCAGGCTGGCGGCGACGCGAACCTCATCGGCGGCACCATCATGGTGGACGGCACGGTGTTGAACTCCAAAGGCAACGCCAAGCAGGCGCTTGTGGGCACCCCCGCCTCAGGCCCCCAAGCCGACACCTGGGACGACCCCAAGTGGCAGGGCTTTGTGAAGGCGTACCAAGATGCGTTCCCGCCCGACCAGCGCTTTGCCAGCCCTTCGCTTCTGGCAACCGCCTACTACAACGCCACCAACGCGGCGCTGCAGTGCCTGAACGAAAGCGGCGGCACCCTGAACGAAGGTCAGGCCGACTTCCGCGCGTGCCTGTCTTCGCTGGAGCTTGATGCCCCCAACGGCAAGATCACGCTGGACGACAACCGCCAGGCCATCGGCTCCAACTTCGTGATCGAGGTGTTCGAGCAGGACGACGGCACCCTCGCCACCAAGCTCGTCAGCAAGGTGGACGGGATCGACCAGCGCCTCGGCATGTCCCAGGAAGACTTCGACGCCATCGGTCGCCCCGCCCGCGACGTCCCCCAGTGCTAAACAGCACGGCCTAGTTGGCGAAATTCAACGGCGCCGCGGTCTCCGCGGCGCCGTTTTTGATTCTTGGACAGCGTCGCCCATTAATGGAGTGCGTCAGAGCGTTCAGCCGCTAGCCTCAAGTGGCCAGGCCGCGTGGGCAAGGGGGGTGACGGATCATGGTTTCAATTGACTGCCACGAAGACTCCGAAGGCTTGCGGGTCATTTACCCCGTCGGCGAGATGTTCGCTGTGCGTCGCGATATGCAAAAGGCCCAGGACACTCTCGCAAATGAACCTGGCGATGGGCGATATGGGTTTTACAATATTCATGTTGTTGCAGCGCCCAAATCCACATTCGCTGACCACAATCTTAAGGTCGAAGACTGTATTCCTGTCCTTTCAAAGATCTTCCCGCGCGCAGAGACATATACTGTTCATCCACTCATTCTTAGCGTTGAGCCGTTGCGATACAGTCCGCAGGAGAAGGATCCGGTTGTCTTCGGCGTTGGAGACCATTTGTTTCTGAAGGTCGAGCGTGCGGGAGAGTTCGTTCAGTACTTCTGGTACGAGTGCTGGTTTGAACCGGAGGCGGCCCTCGTCAGCAAACTCCGTGAGGCGTTTGTGGCCATCAACGCCTTGGTGCCGGCAATGATCGCCGACTATTGCTTGGATAGGTTCGGTGCCATTGGAGATGAGCGCTTCTTATCGACGTATCTGACTGCGCTGGCGTCGGAGTAAGGTTGATGGTCATGACCCGGTATTGGTGGCGGAGAAGGATCTCCACCACCAATCCCGTTGGAAAGGCTCGGGCCTACCCCTTCGCCTCATGGATCACACGCCACAGAACGTCTGGCGTAGCGGGCATATCCACATGGGTGACGCCCACATTGCGCATGAGGGCGTCCACCAAAGCGTTCATGACGGCGCCGCAGGAGCCGATGGAGCCGGCCTCGCCCGCCCCTTTGATGCCCATGGCGTTGTGGGTGGAGGGGACGTTGCGCGTCTCGAAGTGGAAGAAGGGGAGGTCGTCCGCCCTGGGCATGGCATAGTCCAAGAGAGAGGCGGAGATGAGCTGGCCCTCATCGTCATAGACCGTGCGCTCGTGAAGGGCCTGGCCGATCCCCTGTACGACGCCGCCATGGACCTGGCCTTCAAGGAGGAGCGGGTTCACCGTCACCCCGAAGTCATCCACAATCACGTAACGCAGAATGGCAACGCGGCCCGTCGAGGGGTCGATCTCCAACTCGCACGCGTGGGTGCCGTTGGGGAAGGTGGGCTCGGCCTGCTGCACCTCGCCGCCGCCTGACAGGGTCTCGCTAGACTCGGCGGCAAGGTCGGCGAAGGAGATCGACCGGTCCGTCCCGACGATGCGCACCGCGCCGCCGGAAAACTCAAGGTCCTGGGCGGAGGCTTCCAGCTTGTCGCTGGCAAGGGACTTCAGTTTGTCGCCAAGCTCAACGGCCGCCTTGTCCACCGAGGGGATGCCCAGCGGAATGGAGCGCGAGCCGCCCGTGCCGCCGCCGGTCTTCACCTGGTCGGTGTCGCCCTGGATCATGGTGATCTGCGACAGGTCCAGGCCCAGCTTCTCGGCGATCACCTGCGCATAGGCGGTGGCGTGGCCCTGGCCGTTGGACTGCGTGCCGATCTTCAACAGCACGGAGCCGTCTGCGTTCAGCTCCACCTCGGCGGCCTCCGAGCCAGGAAAGGCGCAGGCCTCGATATAGGTGGCAAGGCCGATGCCGCGATAGGTCCCGCGGTCAGTGCTGTCCTTCACGCGGCCCTCGAACCCGTCCCAGTCGATCACGTCGAGGGCGCGGGTCATGTGGCCGTCGAACTCGCCCGTGTCGTAGGTGCGGCCCGCGGCGGTCTTATAGGGCATCTGCTCGGGCTTGATGAAGTTGATGCGCCGCATCTCGATGGCGCTGATCCCGGTAAGGCGCGCCGCCTCGTTCACAAGCCGCTCGATGCAGTAGGCGGCCTCGGGCCGTCCCGCACCGCGATAGGCATCCACGGGAACGGTGTTGGTGAAGACGCCGTCAATCACCACGAACATTGCCGGAATGTCGTAGACTCCAGGCGCCATGGTGATGCCGATGAAAGGAATGAACGGCGCAAACTGGGAGAGGTACGCCCCCATGTTGGCCTTCAGGTCGACGCGCAGGCCGAGGAACTTGTGGTTCTCGTCCAGTGCCAGTTCGGCGACGGTGATGTTGTCACGCCCCTGTGTGTCCGACATGAACGCTTCGGTGCGCCCGCACACCCACTTCACCGGTTTGCCCAGCTTTTCGGCCGCCACCAGCAGCACGGGATATTCTGGGTAGCAGAAAATTTTGGTGCCGAAGCCGCCGCCCACATCGGGCGTCACCACGCGCAGCTTGTCGGCATCGATCTTCATGATGTCGCCGGCGATAATGTCGCGCATCATGTGGCCGCCTTGGGTGCCGGCCGTCAGCGTGTAGCGGCCTGTCCCGGCATCGAACTCACCGACGGCGCCGCGCGGCTCCATGAAATTGGTGACGAGGCGGTTGTTGATGATCTCAAGCTTGGCGACGGTCTTGGCCTTGGCGAAGGCGGCCTCCGTCGCGTCCTTGTCCCCTTGCGTGTAGCGGAAAGCGCGGTTGGTGCCTGTGTCGGGCCACACCAAAGGCGCACCATCCTTTAGAGCATCGCCGGCGTCAGTGACGGCGTCGACACCGTCCCAGTCCACCTCGATCAGTTCTGATGCGTCCATGGCGATGGCCATGGTGTCGGCAACGATGATCGCGACCGCATCGCCCACGTGCTTGACCGTGTCCTTGGCAAGGCAAGGGCGATCCGGCACGGGGGTGGGGGTGCCGTCTTCCTGGTCCTGCCCGCCTTTGCAGGGCATCGGGGCAAGGTGGGCAATGTCCTCATAGGTGAGGATGAGGTGGACGCCCGGGTGGGCGCGGGCGGCATCGAGCCCGCCGGTGATCTTGAAGGTGCCGTTGCCGATGGGCGAGCGCAGGAAGAAGGCCGCCAGCGCCCCTTCGGGCTGATAGTCGTCCAGATAGTGGCCATGGCCGGTGACAAAGGCCTGATCCTCCAGGCGCAAGGCTGAGGCTCCGAGCCCGAACTTCGCCATTGTCATCTCGTTCATGGAAGCGTCTCCCTCAGCCTGTCCTTGGCGGGCAAGCTAACGCGCCAACCGGGTATCGACCAGCGCAGGTTCATTGAAAGTGGCCATTTGCGCCAGCGGCATGACCACGCGGCCGCCGGCCTTGGCTCGGTGATTATTGCGCCGACCCGGTCAGGTGGGCAAGCAAGGCGGCGGTGGAAGCATCGGCATCCACCGACCGTTCGCCTTTGACGGCAGGAAGGAGGCCGCCGGCAAGCTCCTTGCCGAGCTCGACCCCCCACTGATCGAAGGAGTTGATGTTCCACACCACGCCTTGGACGAAGACGGAATGCTCGTAAAACGCCAGAAGCTTGCCGAGCGTATGCGGGTCGAGCTTTCGATAGGCGAACGTCGAGGACGGGCGGTTGCCCGGGAAGACCCGGTGCGGCGCAAGGCGGTCGGCCTCGGCCTCGGACAGGCCCTTGTCCAAAAGCTGTGTCTTCGCCTCGTCCAGCGTGCGCCCTCGCATCAAAGCCTGGGACTGGGCAAGGACGTTGGCAAGGAGCTTTTGGTGGTGGTCGCCGAGGGCCTCATGGGGCTCTGCCGCCACCAGAAAGTCGCACGGGATGATGTCCGTGCCCTGATGGATCAGCTGATAGAAAGCGTGCTGGCCGTTGGTGCCGGGCTCACCGAACACCACCGGACCTGTGGGGTGGTGGGCCGGCACACCGTCGCGGGTGACGCGCTTGCCGTTGGATTCCATGTCCACCTGTTGAAGGTGGGCGGCAAATTCCACAAGGCGCTGGTCGTAGGGAAGGACGGCGTGGGCGCGAAGGCCGCAGAAGGTGCGATACCAGTCTCGCAACATCCCCATCATGACCGGGATATTGTCGGCAAGGGGCCTTTGAAGAAAGTGTGCGTCCGCCGCAGCACCCCCTGCCAGGAAGGCGCGAAAATTCTCGCCGCCGACGGCAATGGCCACGGGCAGCCCGATGGCGGACCAGACCGAGTAGCGACCGCCCACCCAGTCCCAGAACCCGAAGATCCGCTCTTGGGCGATGCCGAAGGCGGCCACCTTGTCGAGCGCTGTGGAGATGGCGGCAAAGTGAGCGCCCACCGCTGCCTCACCAAGGTGGTCCACCACCATGGCGCGCGCGGTGGCAGCATTCGTCATGGTTTCCTGGGTGGTGAAGGTTTTGGAGGCGACGAGGAAGAGGGTGTGCGCAAGGTCAAGGCCTGCCGTCACATCGGCAATGTCGGCCCCATCCACGTTGGCGACGAAGTGCACCCGCGGACCCTTGCCGCGGTAGGGCGAAAGGGCGCGCGCCACCATGCGCGGCCCAAGGTCGGACCCGCCGATGCCGATATTGACCACATCGGTAAAGGGTTTGCCGTCGGCGGCGGTGATGGCGCCATCGCGCACGCCGTCGGCGAAGGCCAGCATCTTGGTGAGGACGGCCGCCACATCGTCCGACACGTTGTGCCCGTCCACATGGAACGGGCCTTTGCCGCGCAGCGCCACGTGCAGGACTGCGCGGCCTTCGGTGGCATTGATGGGCGCGCCGTCAAACATCTTCGCCCGCCACTCGGGAAGGCCGGCGGCCTCGGCGCGCGCGATGAGGAGCGCCACAATCTCGTCGGTGACAAGGTTCTTGGAGTAGTCGAACAACAGGTCGTCGTCGCGGATGGAAAAGCGCCGTGTCCTGTCGGGGTCCTCGGCGAAGGCGCGGCGCAGGTGAAAGCCGTCGAGGGCGTCATAGGCCGCTTCCAAGCCTGCCGTGGGGTCGCTCATCAGGGGCCTCGGTCTTGCCGGTTGACGGGAGGAAATCGGGTGACGGGCAGTTGTGTTCAGGCAGCCGCCCCGGCAGGGATATCGCTGTTGGCGATCTCCACGTTCTCCCAGAACTGCCGCGCGCTCTCCTCCCAGGAAAACTTGAGGGCATATTCTCGGCAGCGTTCGCGGGAAATGTCCAGTGCGTCCAGTGACGCTTGCCGGAGGTCTTCGCTCAGAACGCCAACGCCCGAATCGCCAATCACGTCGATGGGCCCCATGGTCGGGAAGGCGGCAACGGGTACCCCGCAAGCCAAAGCCTCCATCTGCACGAGCCCCCACGTGTCGGTCAGGCTTGGGAACACGAACACGTCGGCGGCGGTGTATTGGGCAGTGAGATCGCGCCCTGTCTTCGTGCCCGTGAAGACAACGTCGGGGTGCTTGCTCTTTAGGCTTGCAAGGGCCGGTCCGTCGCCCACCACCACCTTGGTGCCCGGAAGATCCAACTCCAGGAAGGCGTTGATGTTTTTCTCCACCGACACGCGGCCCACATACAGGAAGATGGGGCGCGGAAGGCCGGCGAGCTGGGGTGGCTCATCGGGGTTGAACGTGGTGGTGTCCACACCGCGCATCCACTTCAGCAGCCGCTTGAACCCGCGGTCCTGTAGGTCCTTCTCCAGCGTGGTGTTGGAGATCATGCAGCCCCGGCCGCCATTGTGGAACCAGCGCACCGCAGCATAGGAGATGCCGAGGGGAACCGGCGCGCGGGCTCTGATATATTCGGGAAAGCGCGTGTGGTAGCTGGTGGTGAAGCGAAAATTGTTTCGCCGGCACCAGGTGCGCGCCATCAGCCCAATGGGCCCTTCCGTTGCAATATGCACGAAGTCCGGCCGTGCCGCCTCCATCACGCGGTGGATGGTTTTTGGGCGGGCGATGGTCAGCCTGATTTCCGGGTAGGTGGGCATCGGCACCGTGCGGTAGCCCTGGGGGGTCACCATGGTGACGTCGATCCCCATTTTTCCAAGCTCGTTCCCGGTGGTCTCGAGCGTGCGCACGACACCGTTCACCTGCGGATGCCAGGCGTCCGTCACCAAAGCGATTCTTTTCATGCCGCTGCTGCGCGCTCCGTCGGAACAGGCGCAGGGGCTTTCGTCTCCAACACCTTGGTCCAGCGGATCAGCACGAACTCTCCCGTTTCCGTTTCACCCACGGCGGTACAACTTTCGACCCAGTCGCCAGTGTTCACATAGTGTGCGCCATGGGTGTCGTGGATGGCAGCGTGATGAATATGTCCGCAAATGACGCCGTCAGCGCCGCGCCGCTTGGCTTCGCTGGCCAAAGCCTGCTCGAACTGGCCGATGAAATTGACCGCGTTCTTCACCTTCAGCTTGGCCCACGCCGACAGGGACCAGTAGGTGAGCCCGAGCCTGCGGCGAACGATGTTGACCCAGGTGTTCATGGCAAGCGCGGTCACGTACGCCCAGTCCCCCAGAAGCGCGAGCCATTTGGCGTGACGCACCACAACGTCGAACTGGTCGCCATGGATGACGAGCATGCGCTTGCCGTCGGCGGTGTCGTGGATGATCGAATCGATCACCTCCACGCCGCCGAAATGGCTGCCAAGATAGTTCCTCAAGAACTCGTCATGGTTGCCGGGGAGGTAGATGATTCTGGCGCCCTTGCGCCCCTTGCGCAGGATTTTCTGGACCACATCGTTGTGGGACTGAGGCCAGTACCAGGTCTTTTTCAGGCGCCAGCCGTCCACCATGTCGCCGACGAGGTAGAAGGTGTCGGCATCGTGATGGCGCAGGAAATCCAGCAGGAGGTCGGCCTGGCACCCGCGGGTGCCCAGATGGACGTCCGACAGGAAGAGGGTGCGAAACCTGCGGATGTTTCCCAGTTCCGCATCGTCTGCGTCCGACATTGGCTCTCGAAGTCCATCGTTCAGATTGCGGTCGGGCTAGCACACTTTCGCAACGTTGCCCATGGTTTGAAAGTGGCCGTCCACCACCCGTTTAACAAGCTCTATAGGGGTCAGTTCGCATGCCGGATCAACACCTGATTTTGCATGTGGGGTTGCCCAAGGCGGCAAGCTCCACGTTTCAGGCTGCCCTTGTGCGCTCAAGGCCCCACCATGGCGCCCATGGTGTGGCATTTCCGGTGCTGGGTGGCGGCGGTGTGAAGGATCAGCGCGGCCTCAAGACCGCACTCTCCAACGGCCCCAGGAGCACGGCCTATGAGGCGGTGTTCGAGGCCATCGACCGCGCGTTGAAGGAGGAGGGGGCGTGCACCATCGTCCTCAGCGGGGAGACGGTGTGGCAATCCCCCGCGGCCCACATCAAGGCGTTTTTCGACGATGCCTTGCGCCGCGGTCTGCGCGTCAAAACCCTGGCGATCCTGCGCGACCCCGCCACATGGCTGAACTCGCACTATGCCTTCCGCACCAGCCTCTTCCTGGAAGGGGAGACGTTCGTTCCTTTTGCCAAGGCGCAAGCGCACCGCGGCACGCTGTCTTGGGCCAAAGGCTTCGCGCCCTTTCTGTCCCGGCCCGAGTGCCCTTTCATCGCCATTCCCCTTGCGGCAAAAAACGATCCGCGCCCGGTGCTGATCCGTGCGCTGGAGGCGGCGGGTCTGCCCGAGGTCTTCGCCGAAGGGGCCGAATCAGCGCGCAACGAAGCCCTTGATCCGCGCGCGGTGGAGGTGGCACGCCAGCTTCACGTTTTGGGCCTTGATGGGCGCCAGGTGCCACTGCGGCGCAAAGCCCGCCGGCGCCTATTGGAGGTCGCTGAAGACAAGGGCTGGAGCACGAAATTTTGCGGTCTCACCCCTGCGCTGGCTGAAGCGATCGCCGCGCAAACCAAGGGGGAGCGCGACAGACTTGCAGAGCGCGTCTGGAATGCCCCTTGGGACAGCGTCTATGACGACCCTGCACCGGCGGGTTTCGTGTCCAACGAGGTGGGGGGTGCCTCTGACGATGCTGTCGAAGAGGCGACGGCACAGTTGGCCCAAGCGTTGGCGCTTAAAGGCAAACGTGGTTTCACTTGGTCGCGGTTTGCGCGCCTTACCCGATTCTCCCGTTGAAGCCGGGCGGCGCTGCGCTGGAGGAGGGCGGCGTGTTCAAGACACTGTTGGTGGCCAATCGTGGCGAAATCGCCGTGCGCATCATGAAGACGGCGCGGCGTATGGGGATCGGCACCGTTGCCATCTACTCCGACGCCGACAGGCACGCCATGCACGTGCGCGTTGCCGATGAGGCGGTCTTCGTCGGCCCTGCGGACGCTCGCCACTCCTACCTTTCCATCGAACGGGTGATTCGCGCAGCAAGGGACGCTGGGGCAGACGCCATCCACCCAGGCTACGGCTTCCTGTCGGAGAACGCGGCATTCGCTGAGGCCTGCGCCGGGGCCGGCATCGTCTTCGTGGGTCCGCCCGCGTCAGCCATTGAGGCGATGGGCTCGAAATCTCGCGCAAAGGCCATCATGGAACAGGCGGGGGTGCCTGTGGTGCCTGGCTACCATGGGGAGATGCAGGACGGCCCGTTCCTGAAGCGCAAGGCCTATGAGATCGGCTATCCCGTGCTCATCAAGGCTGTGTCTGGCGGTGGCGGCAAAGGGATGCGCCGTGTGGACAAGGCGCTCCAGTTCGAGGAGGCCCTTGCGGCCGCACGGCGCGAGGCCGAGGCCAGCTTTGGCGACGACCGCGTTTTGGTGGAGCGCTACATCACCCGCCCGCGCCACGTGGAAATCCAGGTTTTTTCCGACGGGAAGGGCCGGACCTTCTCGCTGTTCGAACGCGATTGTTCCATCCAGCGCCGCCACCAGAAAATCATCGAGGAATCCCCAGCGCCAGGCATGACGGACGGTGTGCGCCAGGCCATGGGCGAGGCGGCCGTCAAGGCGGCCGACGCCGTCGGCTATGTGGGTGCAGGCACAGTGGAGTTCATTGCCGAGGCCGGTGAGGACGGCGGCAACCTGGACGCGGATCGCTTCTATTTCATGGAGATGAACACCCGCCTTCAGGTGGAACACCCTGTGACCGAGATGGTGACAGGCCTTGATCTGGTGGAGTGGCAGTTGCGCGTTGCCGCAGGGGAGGCTTTGCCGGCCGACACGGGCCTGCGCGGTCCCAAAGGCCACGCCGTCGAAGCGCGTCTTTATGCCGAAGACCCCGACAACGGTTTCCTCCCCTCATCGGGCCGCCTTGCGGTGTTGCGTTTGCCTGAAGGCGCGCGGGTGGACGCAGGCGTTGAAGAGGGCGACGTGGTCTCCCCCCACTACGATCCGATGATCGCCAAGGTCATCGTCCACGGGCCCGACCGAGAGGCAAGCTTTGCCGCCCTTCGCGCCGCGCTGGACGAGGCGGTGGTGATCGGCCCGAAGACAAACCTTGCGTTCCTGCGCGCCGCCGCGGGCCACCCGACCATCCTTGCAGGCACCCACGACACAGGCATCGTAGACGCTGCCATTGACGATCTGACAGGCGGCTCGGTCTCCCCCCAAACCATTGCCGACGCTGCCGCCGAGCTCCTGGCGGGTGCTCACGCAGCGCCCTCCTGGGACCCCTGGAAGGTGAACGATGGCTTCCGCCTCACAGGCACCGCCGAACAGACCGTTCACCTCAATGTGGATGGGGTTAGGCGTGAGGCCGTTGTGGGTGCGGGACAATCGGTGATGGTGGACGGTCTCAAAGGCCGGCTGGGAAGCGAGCGCGTGATCGTGCGGCAGGGCGAGGCCTTTGCGGTGGAAGCTGGCCGCGCCGTGGGGGTCAGTATCGATGACCCGTTGGAGCGCACCGTCGAGGATACCGGCGAGGCGGCTGCCGCTCTTGCCCCCATGCACGGCCGCCTCGTCCACCTTTTTGTGAAGGAAGGGGACGTGGTGGAGAAGGACACGCCCCTTTTTGCTGTCGAAGCCATGAAGATGGAGCACACAGTGAAGGCCGGTGGGCCCGCCATCGTCAGCGCGGTTCACTACGTGGTGGGCGAGCAGGTGGGGGAGGGTGCTGAGGTGATTGCCCTTGGCTCTGCCGACGAGACCGCGCCTGACGCAGCCTCGGCCGGAGCCGCTGGCGCGCAGCCCGAGGAGGCTGCAACTGAAACCCCCGCGGTCGCAGCGCCTGATGCCGGCGAGCCCGCACCCTCGCCGCCTGCCGCCGACACTTGAGGCGGCGTCGAACAACGGGATTTGTGGGGACGGTGCTTTGGGAGGCCTCATCGGGTCTTGTCAAATTCGCCGGCCTGTCCCCTCTAAGAGGCATGGTTGTGCATCTGTTGAAACTTGCCGTTGGTGCCGATTCCCTCGATCATCTCAAAGGGTGGGCGGCACGTCAGGCCGACAGCAACGAAAAGCGGACCGGCAGGCGCACTGTCTCCATCACCACGCGCAGCCAGCCCAAGCGCGCCGATGAGATCACCGCCGGCGGTAGCCTCTACTGGGTCATCAAAGGGGTTTTGGCGGCGCGTCAGCCGATCCTCGCCTTCGAGCCGTTCAAGGACGGCGATGGGATCGGGCGCATTCGCATCATCATGGGTCCTGAGGTGACCGCAGTGCGGCCGCGACCGTGCCGTCCTTTCCAAGGCTGGCGGTATCTGCGCGCGGACGACGCACCGCCCGATTGGACGCTGGCCGACATCGACGAAGCCATGCCCCAGGAAATGCGCCGGGATTTGATGGAGCTTTGCCTCATCTGACCGGCGTGCCCCTGTGGGATGCACCGCGGCGAGAAGGGGCAATGGCAGTTCCTTCCGCGCGACATATCTAACCACTCGTGACGCACAAACGCCCATACCGCCCGCCCTCGCCGGAGGTGAGGGATCAAGCGCCGACGGAGACCTCGTCCAAAGGTGCCATCGACGCCTTCTTGGCCCGCGCCAAGGCCACCGCGCCATCAACGGATGGGCGCCGCGGCAGGCTGATGTTTGCCCTTGATGCCACCATGAGCCGACAACCCACCTGGGACAGGGCCTGCGCCATTCAGGCGGAGATGTTCGATGAGGCGGGCGCCGTGGGTGGGCTCGACATTCAGCTCGTCTACTTCCGCGGCTTTGGGGAATGTCGCGCCTCCAAGTGGGTCTCCGACGCCTCGCGTCTGGGCGATTTGATGACGCGTATCGACTGTCGCGGTGGCCTCACGCAAATCAACAAGGTGTTGCGCCGCGCCATCGACGAGACCCGTAAAATCCCTGTTCAGGCGGTCGTCTATGTGGGCGATGCCATGGAGGAGGATGTGGACCGGCTGTGCGACAAGGCCGGCGAACTGGGCCTTTTAAAGGTGCCTTTGTTCCTGTTTCAGGAGCGACGCGATCCTGCCGCGGCCTCTGCCTTTAGGGAGATGGCGCGGCTTTCGGGCGGTGCGCACCTCACCTTCGACGACAGTGCCGGTGGCGAGCTGTCACGCCTGTTGCGGGCCGTTGCCGTCTATGCTGCCGGTGGCCGGCGCGCGTTGGAGGACCGCAGCCGCGCGGGTGACGGCGGCGCGCGGCTTCTATTGGAGAAGCTCGACTAGAATGTGGCTGCTTTTCTTGCCGCTGATTGCGGGTGTCTTGCTCCTCCTTGTGGGGGGCAGGCTCATTCAATGGTACGTCACTGCCTCTCCCGCGGCCCTTGTACGGGGAATGCGCACGACGGCGGCGGTGATTGTGATTTTGGTCGCCATTCCCCTTGCCATTGGCGGAGCGCTGGTGCCTGCGGGCCTGCTCGCAGGTGTGGCGATGTGGCTGATGGGGATGAGGGGCGGCCGCCATTCCATGGGCAGGGCACGGCGCACGGCCGGTCAACGCTCAACGGTTCGCACGGCCCGCCTTGAGGCGAGCCTTGCCCATGACACTGGCGACATGGACGTTGAGGTGCTCGCAGGCATGCACACGGGCGAGCGGTTCAGCCAGATGGACGAGGAGACGGTGATTGCCGTGTGGCGAGACTGCGCTGGCGATGAGGAGAGCCGCTCAATCGTTGAAGCTTACCTCGACCGCAGGGCACCCCAATGGCGTCAAGACGTCGAGGACGACGGTGACTTTGGGGGACCTGGTGCGGGCGGCCCTGGCAGCGGCGACGGCACGGGCCAGTCGAGCCGAGGCGGGTCGGGCATCATGACCGAACAGGAGGCCTACGACATCCTGGGTCTTGAGCGCGGGGCCTCTGAAGCCGAGATTCGCGCAGCGCATCGCCGCCTCATGAAGCAAATGCACCCCGACCAGGGGGGATCGACGTTCTTCGCGGCGCGGCTGAACGAAGCGAAAGACCTCCTTCTGGGGCGCAAGTAACCGCGCACGCCGGGGATCTGATTCGGAACGGACACTCATCAAGACACTCACAACCTGACGCCTTTGCGCGGCCATTGCGCATCGCTGCGTTACATGGACACCGCCCAGCATGGTCGGTTGTGGTTAGCGAATCGTTTGCAAGCCGCATTCGCCTCCTTCTGAGAGGCAAATCCTGCAAAGCGGGCCCGAAACAGGGTGCCTGACCCTGTGGTGACGGGCATTGTTACCCGCTCTCGCTGGCGCAAAGCTGGCAGTTTTGCAGCCGCCTGATCCAGAAGTTCGGCCGCTTCGGAGGGGCTATCCACTGCGCCAAGTTGAATCTGCCAGCCTGATTCGGCCGCCGCGATGACGCGGGGGGGCGGGGCGATGGTGGCCGTTTGCGCCGGTACCACCGGCTTGGTTGGCACTTTGGCCGCGGCGGCGGGTGTTGCCGAACGCACGGTCACGCCTGCGCGGATGATGGCCGCTTCTAGCGCCCGCCTGTCCAGCGTGGTGGGGGAGGGGACTGCCGTTGCCATGGCGTCGAACGCGCCTGAGATTCGGTTGGCGTCCGCCGGCGATACCCGGCCCGCCGGGGCCGCGCGAGCAAGGATCACACCCACACGATCTTGGGGCACGGATGCGGGGTGTGCAACCGTTGCGGTCGCGGTGGCGGGGACGGTGTCGGCAAAGCCGTCTTCAGCCTGGGCGATGACGGCCGAAAGGGCAGTGGTGGCAAGCCTTGGTGTGGTGATGGAGGGCGTGCCCACAGCTTCGCGGGTTTGGGCGGCAAACGCCAGAACCTGTGCGGCGATGGGGTCGCTCTCGCCACTCTTGAGCTTTGCGAACATGACGGAGCGCACAGGCTTGGCAGAGGGAATCGGCGCAGGGCCCACGCGCGTCGAAGCAAGAAGCAGGGCAGGACCCTTGGTGGCCTTGGGCAGCCAGCGCTCCACCAGCGTCGTCATGTGCTTGTTGCGGGAAGCACCGCTCCTGCCGCCCATGACCACGGCCACAAGGTGCCTGCCATCGCGATTGACCGAGGTGACGAGGTTGAAGCCCGATGCGCGGATATAGCCTGTCTTGATCCCGTCAACGCCCTTCACCCTTCCCAGCAGGCGGTTGTGGTTGCCGAACCTGCGCTTGCCGAACTTGAACACCCTGGTGGAAAACACCCCATAGTGCTGGGGAAAATCCCGCTGCACGGCAACGCCAAGGCGCACCATGTCCCGGGCCGTCGTCCTTTGCTTGGCATTGGGCAGGCCGTGCGGGTTGCGGAAGGTGGTGGACGTCATCCCCAAGCGGCGGGCGGTGCGGGTCATGCGCCGTGCGAACTTCGCCTCAGAGCCAGAAATGTGTTCGGCAATGACGGTGGCCACATCGTTGGCCGACTTGGTGACCAGCGCTTTGATGGCGTGCTTGACGCGGATGGTGCCACCGGCCTTCACCCCGATCTTCGACGGGGGACGGGCCGCGGCATATTTCGACACCGACATCTTCGTGTCGGGGGTGAGGCGGCCTGCTTCGATCTCCTCGAACACGATGTAGAGCGTCATGATCTTGGTGAGTGAGGCGGGGAAGCGCTTGGCGTCTGCGTGGCGGGAAAACAGCGTCTTTCCCGAATTCACGTCATAGACCATGGCGGCGTATTTGGGATTGGCGTGCGCCTGAGGCCCAAATCCCACCGTCCAGACCATCACACACAGAAAAAGTGCCAGTCCCTTCAATGCGCCGCCTGCGGCAGCCCCCACCCACTGTGACACGTTGAACATCGGGCCCTTCGGATCGTTTGCCATGACCAGGCAGCGCCCGACATGGACGCGGCACACCTGCCCACCATTGGCGCGCCAACGTGTTAGCCCCGCCTGAACCGCCATGGTTGAAAACTGGTATACGGCCCCGACCTGTTTTGAAGCTTGCCCGGGGAGGCTGGGTGTCGGCGCGCGAAAATGGCCACGATCGGTTCTTGGGCGGCTGCGATGTGGCACCGTTTCGCCGCGCCATTTTGTCCGCCCGGCCGGACCTTCAGGACGCCTCCCTCACCCTCAATCCCGACGGGTGGGACTGTGTGGCGGTGGAGGGCGGAGGGTTCGTCTTCAAGTTCCCGCGGCATGAGGCAGCAGCCACACGGCTAGTTCAGGAGCCCAAGACCCTCGCCCTTGTGGCCGTCCACGCCACGCTCGATGTGCCGCACATGCGCCTTCACCACACACCGGTCCTCTTTTCACAGCACCGCAAAATCCCCGGCCGGTCCGTGGACAGCGCGTATTACGCCACTCTCGATACGCCGGTGCGCGACCGTCTTGCCGGCGATGTGGCAGGCTTTACCGCCGCCCTCAACGCCATTCCTGTGGACACAGCGCGCGCAGCTGGGTGCAACATCCAAAGGCCGCGGCCCTCGTTGGAGGCGCTCCATGACAGGGTAAGGCCGCTCTTGGATGGAAACGATTGGGTGGCGGCACACGCCATCTTGAAGGCGGCGGCGGCCTATGGGCCAGACGCTGAGGTGTTCGGACATTTCGACACACATGGCTGGAATATGGCGTTCGACGAAGACGCCCTCGCGCTAAACGGCCTGTTTGATTTTGCCGACAGCGGTGTCGGGCCCCTCCACAGGGATTTGTCCTATTCCGCCTTCATTTCGCCCGACCTTGTGGCGCGGGTGGCACGCGCCTACGTGGGGATGACAGGACGCCCGCTCGACCTTGACCGAATCTTCAACGAGCACGGTGTCTTACGGCTCATCGAGCTGGCCGACGCACCTGACGACCCCCGCCCATTCGTAGACGCTCTGCGCACATGGTGCGCTGATCTGGGCCGATGGCGCGGCGCTCAGCCGCACAGGGGCAAGGCCTGAATCAAGCCAGGAAGGGCAACATGATCCGCGTGTGGTTACCATGCATCCATTGCGCCACAGCGCACAGCCATTAACATTGCAAAGAAGGGCGCCACATTCACCAGCGCACGCAGTTGCCGCAATTGCCCATAGCCGCTTGCGTGCGGGTGGAGGAAGACCCAGGATAGCGACCATGACGAGCCCTGTGGATCAGCCGGCACTGACCTTTGCTGCCCTTGCGACGGCATGGCTTTCGCTCATCACCACAACACGTGGTGCCACGCTGGCTGACGAGGATGGGCCCGGCAAGGACGACAATGGCCAAGATGATGGCGGCGAAGGCGGGAGCGACGCCGGCACGCTCGTCATCACAAGGCCAAAACCGAAGACCAAGCGCCCGAACATGTACCGGGTGCTTCTGCTGAACGACGACTACACACCCATGGAGTTCGTCGTTCACGTGCTGGAACGCTTTTTCCAGAAAACGCGAGAGGAGGCCACACGGGTCATGCTTCACGTCCACCACCACGGCGTCGGCGAATGCGGCGTCTACACCTACGAGGTGGCGGAGACGAAAGTGACCCAGGTGATGGACTTCGCCCGCAAGCATCAGCATCCTCTCCAGTGTGTGATGGAGAAGAAGTGAGGAGCGACCGTGCCGTCATTCTCCCGTAGCCTTGAAAAGGCACTTCACCAGGCGCTCGCCGCCGCCAATGAACGCCGCCAAGAGTACGCGACGCTCGAACACCTTCTCCTGGCCCTCGTCGACGACCAGGACGCAAGCGCCGTCATGAAGGCCTGCAATGTGGACCTTGACCGGTTGCGACGGGATCTCTCCGATTACATCGATGCTGAGCTGGACAATCTGGTCGTGGATGGGGACGACGATTCCAAACCCACTGCCAGTTTCCAAAGGGTGATCCAGCGCGCGGTGATCCACGTGCAATCCTCAGGACGCGAGGAGGTGACCGGCGCGAACGTGCTGGTCGCCATCTTTGCCGAGCGGGAAAGCCACGCCGCCTACTTCCTGCAAGAGCAGGACATGACCCGCTACGATGCGGTCAATTATATCAGCCACGGCATTGCCAAGCGTGCGGGGATGGCCGAACAGCGCCCCCGCGACGGCGAGGAAGAACCTGCCGCAGAGGAGGCCGGCCCCAAGCGCAAGACCGATGCGCTGGAGGCCTACTGCGTCAACCTCAACGAAAAGTCCAAGAAGGGGAAAGTGGACCCCCTCATCGGACGCGACAGCGAGGTCAAGCGCACCATCCAGGTTCTGTGCCGCAGGCAAAAGAACAACCCGCTTTTCGTGGGCGATCCTGGCGTCGGCAAGACCGCCATTGCCGAAGGCCTTGCCAAGCGCATTGTCGACGGCGAGGTGCCGGAGGTCCTGTCCGAATGCACCATCTTTGCCCTCGACATGGGCGCACTCCTTGCCGGCACGCGCTATCGCGGCGACTTCGAGGAGCGCTTGAAGCAGGTGGTGAAGGAGGTGGAGGAGTACCCCGGCGCCATCATGTTCATCGATGAGATCCACACCGTGATTGGCGCTGGCGCCACATCCGGCGGGGCGATGGACGCGTCGAACCTCCTGAAGCCTGCCCTGTCCTCAGGCGCCATCAAGTGCATCGGCTCCACCACCTATAAGGAGTACAGGCAGTTCTTCGAGAAGGACCGTGCGTTGGTGCGGCGTTTCCAGAAGATCGATGTGTCCGAGCCGACCGTGGACGATGCCATCGAGATCCTCAAAGGGCTGAAGCCCCACTACGAGGACTTCCACTCCATCCGCTTCACCAACGATGCCATCAAGTCGGCCGTGGAGCTGTCGCACCGCTATATCAATGACCGCAAGCTGCCCGACAAAGCCATTGACGTGATTGACGAGACGGGGGCCTCGCAAATGCTCCTGCCGGTGGCCAAGCGCCGCAAGCAGGTGGGTGTGCGCGAGATCGAGGCCACCATTGCCACCATGGCCCGCATCCCGCCGAAGACGGTGTCGAAGGACGATGCTGAAGTTCTGCAGAACATTGAGACCAACCTGAAGCGGGTGGTTTACGGCCAGGAAGCGGCCATCGACGTTCTGACGTCGGCCATCAAACTGGCCCGGGCGGGTCTGCGGGAGCCCAACAAGCCCATCGGCTCGTACCTGTTCTCAGGGCCCACGGGCGTCGGCAAGACAGAGGTCGCCAAGCAGCTTGCCGAACTGATGGGCGTGGAGCTCCTGCGCTTTGACATGTCTGAGTACATGGAAAGGCACACCGTCTCCCGCCTGATCGGCGCGCCTCCAGGCTATGTGGGCTTCGACCAGGGCGGCCTTTTGACCGACGGCGTCGACCAGCACCCCCACTGCGTCCTCTTGCTGGATGAGATCGAGAAGGCCCATCCGGACCTTTTCAACATCCTCCTGCAGGTGATGGACCACGGCAAGCTGACCGATCACAACGGCAAGCAGGTGGATTTCCGCAACGTCATCTTGATCATGACCACCAATGCGGGCGCGTCCGACCTTGCCAAGGCCCCCGTCGGCTTCAACCGCGTGCGGCGCGAGGGCGAGGATACGGAGGCCATCAACCGCCTGTTCACGCCCGAGTTCCGCAACAGGATGGACGCTGTCGTCCCCTTCAAGGCGCTGCCTGCCGATGTGGTGCATCGCGTTGTCGAGAAGTTCGTCATGCAGCTTGAGGCGCAACTTGCCGACCGCAACGTGACGTTCGAACTCTCCGACGAGGCTGTGGAGTGGCTTGCCAAGGAAGGCTACGACGAGAAGATGGGCGCACGCCCCCTCGGCCGTGTCATTCAGGAGCACATTAAGCGGCCGCTGGCCGACGAGGTCCTCTTCGGCACCTTGATGAAGGGCGGCACCGTGAAGGTGACCGTTGAGGAGGACGACGACGGCAAGACCAAACTCGGCCTTGAGGTGATCGCCGATCCCGTCCGCCCCTCCAAGGCGACGCGAGAGGAAGACTCCGACGACGAGCAGGACGAGAGTGATGGCCCAGGCCCCGACGAGGACAAGGGTCCTGGCGGCGGTGGAGGCGGTTCTTCCGTGGTGCCCAAGGTGCCCCTGTCGAGTTAGTCTCAGCTTTAACAGGCGTGAAATAGCAACCGGCGTGGCTGATGGCCGCGCCGGTTTTTTTGCGCGGGTCAGCTGCGAAGGGGGATGAAGCGCTTCAGCTTGCCCGTCTCGGCATGGCGCTTCAAAGCGTCCACGACGGAAAGGGTGATCTGCGGGTCCGCAAGGCCTGCTGCCGACAGGTCCGCCACAATGTCGGCCTTGAGCCCGTCAAGGTCCACCGCACCGCGGGTGACGATGGCAACGTCGGCCCCGCTCTCGGTCTGGTGCACCTGATACTCCTCCACCATCGGGTGCTGCCCCAAGGGCGTGCGGAACACCAGCGGATGGATCACAGCATCTCCATAGTGGAATCCATCGTCGGCCCGCCCGCGCACATCTTTCAGGAGCGGGAAGGGAGAGCCGCAGGTGCACGGCTCGCTGGAAGGGATGGCAAGGTCTGTCACCTCGTAGCGGATCAACGGCATTGCCCTGTTGAAAAGGGAGGTGACGAGTACCTTTTCCACCGCCTCGGGATCGCTGACGGGCGCGCCATCGCCGTCCACGAACTCAGTGATGATGAGATCGTCGGTGAGGTGAAGTCCCTTGTGGGCATCGCACTCCACACCGATCAGCCCCACCTCCACACAGCCCCACACATTGTTGATCTCAACCCCCCAGGCCTTGCGCGCCTGATCCCGCGTTTCGGGCAGCAAGGGCTCTGAGTTGGTGGCGATATGGCGCGGACGGATGGCGAGCCGCCCCGCCAGCGCCTCACCTGCCAGGAGGTTGATGGCGGAGGCAAAAGCGTTGATGTGGGTGGGCTGCGCGTCGTTGAGCGCTGCCACCAACGCATCCTTTTGGGTGGCGGCGGGAAGGGAGATCACCTCAGCCTCAGGGTCCGGGGAGACGGTGAAGAGGAAGAGGCTGCCGTGCACGGTCTCGCCGGCTTCAATCACCGCAAGGCAGCGCCGACCGGTGAGGCCGTCATTGGGTTCGTCGCGCGCCTGGTAGCGGCAGGACACGCACGCAATCTCGATGAACTCAGGCCAATCCCAAATGAAGACGCCGCGCTTGCCCGACGACCCGCCTGTGGCGAAGATCTCATACTCATCAAGGAAGTAGAGGCTCTCTGCCTCATGCCGTAGCTTTTGGACGATGTGGGCGTTGCCTTTGGCCAACGTCAGCCGAGGGTCGGTGACGATGGCGTCCCAATGGTCCATCACGTCCGCCTTGGTCATGGTCGGGAGCGCACCGAGGTCGGAAACGGAAAAGGTCGCCGGGTCGATACTTTGAAGGCGCGCCCGGTGCCAGGGGGACTTGGCCTTGGCAAAGGCAAGGGTGGCGGCAAGGCCCTTTTGGCGCTCCTCGGCCACACGCGCCTTCGACCAGGACAGGCGCGCCACGTGTTCCGGCAGGCGTCGCCGAAACTCTGCGATGTGCGCATCGCGCAAGGGGCTGTCGATCAGCAAGGCACCCTCCAACGGCCAGCAATATTGGACCGTGGACTGTGCGCCTGCGACACCCTGCCCGCAAGCGCAGGCACAGCGCTGACCGTCTCAGGCTTTGGATTTGACGGCGTGCTCTAGACGCGTGTGCCCATCAGTGCGGTGATGGCATCGGCCACATCCTCCCCGGGGCCGCACAATATCTCGGGAGAGAGATCGGCCATGGGTGTGTCGCTATAGCCGTACGTCACGCCCACGAAGGGGACTTTTGCACGCTGGGCGGTCTCGCGGTCCACACGGCTGTCGCCAACGAAGACGGTGTTTTCCGGCGTGCCGTCGGCGAGTGCGATGGTCTTCAACAGGTGATCGGGGTGGGGCTTGCTGACAGAAAACGTGTTGCCACCCGTCAGCGCCACAAGCCGGGAGAGGATTGACAGATCGTCCAACAACGGCCGCGCCAAATCCTCGCGCTTGTTGGTGCACACGGCAATGGCAACGCCTGCGGCCTCCAGCGCATCGAGGGCGGCCGACATTTCAGGGAACGGCCGGCTCAGCTTCGTCATGCGCGTTTTGTAGTGGTCGACAAACTCGTCGAGCATTGCGTCCAGATCGGCCTCGCTCACCGGTGCGCCTATGGTCTTCAGCGCCATGTGGATCATTGCGCGGGCGCCATAGCCGATGCATGGCTCCAGCACGGACGGGCCCTGCGCAGGGAGGCCGTGGCTGGTCAGAACGTGATTGCAGGTCTCGATCAAATCCGGCGCGGTATCGATCAGCGTTCCATCCAAATCAAACACCGCAAGCGCGTGTGCCATCACCAATTCTCCTGCCCATACGATGGGTGTTTGCGCGGTTTTCGGAAAGCGAGCACGAAACGCGCCCTTGCGTGAGGGGACACGAATTGCCTAAGCCACGGGAGTTGTCACGTCAGACTTTGGGAATCAACCATGCGTGTCTTTGCTCTCGCCGCGAGTGTTGCCGCCGCGCTCCTCATGCTCTCCGCCCCGCTTGCGACCACGGGCCACGCGCAGACGCAAGCGCAAACCCCGGCGCCGCCAGCTGACGAGGATTTCACTCCCTCGCACCTTCGCGCCGCCCAGGAAGTGGTCAACCTCACACGGTCCGACCTTCCGTTCGATGACATCCTGCCGCGCCTTGCCGACCAGACGCGCACCATCTTCACCCGCTCAAATCCTGCCTACACGGCCGAGATCGAAGCAACGGTGCTTGATGTGGCGATCGCCATGGCCCCTCGCCGTTTGGAGCTGTCGCGCACCATCCAGCTCATCTGGGCCCGCCGGTTCAACGAACAGGAGCTGCTCGACCTTGCCGAGTTCTTCCGCTCCCCGCTGGGCGCCAAGTTCACGGAGGCGAGCCCTGTCATTGCCACCTTGTCGGTGGGTGCGGCCCGGCAGTGGGAAGAACAGATGGCCGAACAGATGGTCTCCGAAACCCGTGCGAAACTGCGCGAGCAAGGCTTCGCCCTTTAACGGTCGCGGCAACGTGATCATGGCTGGTGTGGAGGGAGCCCCACATGGGGCCTCCCACCCATGCCGGACCAGACAGGGGAGACCTTGGTGAGCGACTACGACTATGACCTTTTCGTGATCGGCGGCGGGTCCGGTGGTGTGCGTGCTGCACGCATTGCCGCAGGTTACGGCGCCAAGGTGGCCGTGGCGGAGGAGTACCGCGTCGGCGGCACCTGCGTGATCCGCGGCTGCGTGCCGAAAAAGCTCATGGTTTATGCCTCGCAGTACGCCGAGCACTTTGAGGATGCCAAAGGCTACGGCTGGACGGCAGGCACGCCCCGGTTCGACTGGGGCACGCTGATTGCCAACAAAGACGCTGAGATCGATCGGCTGAACGCCATCTACATCCGCAATCTCACCAATGCGGGGGCAGAGCTCTTCATGAGCCGTGCCACCGTCGCCGGCCCCCATGAGGTGGTGATCGAGGCTGAAAACAGGACGGTGAGCGCAAAGGTCATCCTCATCGCCACCGGCGGAACGCCCTGGTTCGACACCTCGGTGCCAGGGATGGAGCACACCATCAGCTCCAACGAGGTGTTTCATCTCACGCGATTGCCGCCAAAGGTGGTCATTGCGGGGGCAGGCTACATTGCCATGGAGTTTGCCGGCATCTTCAACGGCCTCGGTGCGGACGTGACGGTGGTCTACCGCCGTGACGAGATCTTGCGCGGCTTCGACATGGATTTGCGCACGAAAGTGCGTGAGGAGATGGAGAAAAAAGGCATCCGCTTCGTCTTCAACACCGTGTTCGAGAGGGTGGAGAAGAAAGACGGCGGCCTTTCCGTCGTCCTCACCAACGGCCAGACCCTTGAGGCGGACGAGGTGCTGTTTGCCGCCGGCCGTCGGCCCATGACCAAGGGCCTTGGCCTTGAAAAGGCAGGCGTTGCCCTCACCGATGATGGCGCGGTGAGGGTGGATGCGGCCTCGCAATCGTCCGTCCCGTCCATCTACGCTGTGGGCGATGTGACGGACAGGGTGAACCTCACCCCCGTTGCCATCCGCGAAGGGCACGCCTTCGCCGATACCGTCTTCGGCAACACCCCCCGCGTTGTGGACCACGCGCTGATCCCCACCGCCGTCTTCACCCAGCCCGAGCTTGGCACCGTCGGCCTCACCCAGGAAGAGGCGGTTGCAAGCTATGACGCTGTGGATGTCTACGCAGCCACCTTCCGCCCCATGGTCCACACCATGACCGGGCGGGGCGAGTTGATGTTCATGAAGATCCTGGTGGATGCGGCGAGCGACAGGGTGCTCGGTGTGCACATTATGGGACATGGCGCAGGCGAGTTGGCCCAAACGGTGGGGATCGCCGTGAAGATGGGCGCCACGAAGGCCGACTTCGACGCCACCATGGCCGTGCACCCCACGGCCGCCGAAGAACTCGTCACCATGCGGAGCCCCACCGCAAGGCTGCGCCGCGAGGCCGCTTGAGCTTCCTCGTCTTCGGCTACGGCTCGCTGGTCAACCGCGCCACGCTCCCCCCGGTGCTTGATGCTTGGCCTGCCACCGTCACAGGGTGGCGGCGGGCCTGGAAGGCGTCCAGCAGAACGCCGCGCGGTGGTGTGTGCGCCCTTTCCGTCCATGAGGGGGAGGGGGCCATCGAAGGCTTTGTCCTGCGTTTTGAAGAGACCGAGTGGCCCACCATTGCCCAGCGCGAATACCGCTATGACCCGTTGACGGTCGATATTGGCGGAGACGATGTGACGCTGTTCCGCGCCAAGGCAGAGATCGACCGCTACGGTTCAAGTTCCAACCCCATCTCCATGACCTACCTTGAGACCACCTTGCAGGGTTTCCTGCACGAATTTGGCGAGGAGGGGCTGTTTCGGTTCATGGACAGCACCGACGGCTGGCACGTGCCGATCCTGGATGACAGGGCCAATCCGCGCTATCCGCGGGCGCAACTTCTCAGCAACGCTGAGCGCCAATTGGTTGACGAAGCGCTGAAGGGTGTTGACGCGACCGTGATTCCGGCGTCAGGAGAAGGTTCGCTTTCAATTCGCCGGTGAGTGTTATGTCCTGGAGCCCATCGAGCTGGCGCGACAAGCCAGCCCAGCAAATGCCCGACTACCCCGATAAAGCGGCGCTCGACGCCGTGGAAGCGCGGCTTGCGTCCTATCCACCGTTGGTTTTTGCCGGCGAGGCGCGGGCGCTCAAGGCCGACTTGGCTGAGGTGGCCGCTGGCCGTGCTTTCCTGCTCCAGGGCGGCGACTGTGCTGAGGCGTTTGCCGAGCACCACCCTGACACCATCCGCGACTTTTTCCGCGTCTTCCTGCAGATGGCGGTGGTGCTGACCTTTGCTGCCGCCTCGCCGGTGGTGAAGGTGGGGCGCATTGCCGGCCAGTTCGCCAAGCCGCGCTCCTCACCCATGGAGAAGAAGGGGGAGGAGGCCTACCCCAGCTACCGCGGTGACATTGTCAACGACATTGCCTTCACCGAGGAAAGCCGCACGCCCGATCCGCAGCGCATGGAAATGGCCTACCGCCAGTCCGCCGCGACGCTGAACCTTTTGCGCGCCTTCGCCCAGGGCGGTTTTGCCAACCTCGACAACGTGCATTCCTGGATGCTGGGATTTGTGGAGGACAGTCCCCAGGGTCATCGATACCGTAGCTTGGCAGACAAGATCTCCGAGACACTCGCTTTCATGCGCGCCTGCGGTGTGGAGCCTTCCACCAACCCGCAGCTTCAAACCACTGACCTCTACACGAGCCATGAGGCACTTCTTCTTGGCTATGAGGAGGCGTTCACGCGGGTGGATTCCTTAACTGGGGACCACTACTCCACCTCGGGCCACATGATCTGGATCGGCGACAGGACCCGTCAGCCCGACCATGCCCATGTGGAATACTGCCGCGGCGTGCAAAACCCCATCGGGTTGAAGTGCGGTCCGTCCCTGACGTCCGATGGGCTTCTTGAGCTGATCGACATCTTAAACCCGCAGAACGAACCTGGCCGCCTCACCCTCATCTGCCGTTTCGGTGCTGAGAAGGTGTTGGATCATCTGCCAGCGCTGATCCGTGCGGTGGAGCGGGAAGGGCGCCAGGTGGTGTGGTCGTGCGATCCCATGCACGGCAACACGGTCTCTATGTCAGGCTACAAGACGCGGCCGTTCGAGCGGGTGCTGAAGGAGGTGCAGTCGTTCTTTGCCGTGCACCGTGCGGAGGGCACCCACGCAGGCGGTATCCACGTGGAGATGACCGGCAAAAACGTGACCGAGTGCACCGGCGGTGCGCGCGCGGTGACGGCCGACACGCTCTCCGATCGCTACCACACCCATTGCGACCCGCGCCTTAATGCCGAGCAGGCCATCGAACTTGCTTTCCTGCTTGCGGAAAACCTCCAGGCGGAAAAGCGCGACCGCGGTGCAAGGGTCGCTGCCTGATCGGGGAGCCCATCGGCTCGCCTTAGCGTGATATCTCCTGCCTTGGGCGGACGGCTTCGGCCCTCCGCCCATTTGCCGTCGAAGCAGCCTTTTGATTGACTGCCCGCGCGTTGCCGAAGGGGCGCGCGCCAACTGAACCGTCGAGGGGCAATGGCCGACCGGCTGACCATCGTCATCGAGCAGCAAAACCCCACCATGGGGGATCTTGCAGGCAACCGCGCCATGGCCGAAGAGGCGGTGCGGCGCGCCGGCGCTGCGGATCTGGTTGTTTTCTCCGAGCTTTTCATCACGGGCTATCCGCCGGAAGACCTTGTGCTGAAACGCTCCTTCACCGAGCGGGCGATGGCCGAGGTCAAGGCCCTTGCTCCTTTGACCGAGGGTGGGCCTGCCATTGCCATCGGCACCCCTTGGCTTGAAGGCGGCCGCCTCACCAATGCCTACGCCATCTTGCAGGACGGCAAGGTGGAGACCGTCAGACACAAGGTGATCCTGCCCAACTACGATGTGTTCGACGAAAAGCGCGTGTTCGAGCCAGGCCCCATGCCCGGGCCCGTCGACATCAAGGGCGTGCGCGTGGGGTTTCCCATCTGCGAGGACATCTGGGTCGACGAGGTGGTGGAGTGCCTTGCCGAGACGGGGGCGGAGTTTTTGATCGTCCCCAACGGCTCACCCTTCACGCGCACCAAGTGGGATGAGCGGCTGCAGGTGGCCGTTGCACGTGTGGTGGAGGCCGAACTTCCCCTCATCTACGTCAATCAGGTGGGCGGCCAGGACGAACTGGTGTTCGATGGTGCCTCATTCGCCCTCAACGCTGACCGTTCGCTGGCCGTGCAGCTTCCTGCCTTTCGTCCCTCCGCCACCACCATCACCATGGCCCGTGGGGCCGACGGCTGGGTGGTGGAGGAGGGGGAGAAGGCAACTCTCCCCAGCGCCGATGAGGCGGAGTGGGCCGCCACCATGCTGGGCCTGCGCGATTATGTGAACAAGAACGGCTTTCCTGGCGTGGTGATCGGCCTGTCGGGCGGCATTGATTCGGCCATTTGCGCGGCCCTGTCGGTGGATGCTTTGGGGACCGAGCGGGTTCACTGCATCATGCTGCCCTACCGCTACACCTCCAACGAGAGCCTGTCTGACGCGGCCGACGTCGCCGAGCGTTTGGGCGTGCGCTACGACACCATCCCCATCGCCCCTGCGGTGGAAGGGTTCGCCGAACAGTTGCGCCCCCTGTTTGACGGCCGCGAGGCGGACGTGACGGAAGAAAACATCCAAAGCCGTGTGCGCGGAACGACGCTGATGGCCGTTTCCAACAAGTTCGGCGGGATGGTGGTGACCACGGGCAACAAGTCCGAAGTCTCGGTGGGGTATGCGACGCTTTATGGCGACATGAACGGCGGCTTCAATCCCATCAAAGACCTTTACAAGACCGACGTGTTCCGCCTTTGCCGCTGGCGCAATGGGGCAAAGCCTGATGGCGCGCTGGGGCCTGACGGCATCGTCATCCCCGACAATGTGATCGACAAGCCGCCCACGGCCGAGCTGCGCGAGGACCAGAAGGACGAGGATTCGCTACCCCCTTACCCTGTGCTCGACGGCATCTTGCGCCGCCTCATTGAGGACGAGGCCAGTGTGAGTGACATCGTGGCCGAGGGGTTCGAGCTTGCCATGGTCAAGCGTGTGGAGCATCTCCTCCACATTGCCGAGTATAAGCGCAGGCAAGCGGCACCAGGCGTCAAAGTCTCGTCCAAGAATTTCGGCCGCGACCGCCGTTATCCCATCACCAACCGGTATCGTGATGCCACAAAGGGCTGAAGTCGTCCGTTTCGCACCCTCGCCAACGGGGGAATTGCACCTTGGAAACATGCGCACTGCGCTGTTCAACTGGCTCCTGGCGAAGGAGACGGGGGGCACCTTCGTCCTGCGCCTGGACGACACCGACGAAGAGCGCTCGAAAGCCCACTTCGCCGACCTCATTGGGCAGGACCTCGCCTGGCTCGGCATTGTGCCCGACAGGCGGGAGAAACAGTCCGCCCGCCTTGACCGGTACGATGCCGTTGCCAACGCCTGGCGGGAGGAGGGGCGCCTCTACCCTTGCTACGAGACCGCTGAGGAGCTTGACCGCAAGCGTGCCCGCCAGCGTGGCCGCGGCCTGCCGCCTGTCTACGACCGCGCAGCGCTAAAACTGTCGGACGAGGAGCGCGCGGCCCTTGAGGCGCAGGGACGGCGGCCCCACTGGCGCTTCAAGTTGCCAGCTGGCGAGCGCACGTTCGATGATCTCTGCCGCGGTCCGCAGACGGTGCACCTTGATTCGGTGTCTGACCCTGTGCTTGTGCGCGGCGACGGCAGCTACCTTTATACGCTCCCCTCTGTGGTGGATGATGTGGACTTTGGGATCACCACCGTCGTGCGAGGGGAGGACCACGTCACCAACTCGGGCGTGCAGATTGCCTTGTTCGAGGCGTTGGGGGCGCCGGTCCCCACCTTCGCCCACCACAACCTTCTTGTGCGGGCCGATGGCGAGCCGTTGTCCAAGCGCGACAACCCTTTGTCGGTGCGTGCACTTCGCGAGGCAGGGTTCGAGCCCATGGCCGTTGCGTCACTGGCAACGCTGGTGGGAACGTCCGCGCCCATCCAGGCCATGCCCGACCTTGATGCCCTCGGGGCGGCCGTGTCGCTGCGTGCTGTCTCCCGGGGCCCGGCCACATTCGATCCGAAGGACCTTGAGCGGCTGAACGCCATCCTGGTGCACAATCTCACCTATGCTGCCGTTGAAGATCGGCTGGCGGCCCTTGGCGCTGCCGACCCCGCGCTCTGGGAGGCTGTGCGCGGCAACCTCACCTTGGTGCGCGAGGTGGCGGATTGGCGCACGGTTCAGACCCAGCGGCCGAGGCTTGCCGCTGATTCGCTGAGCGATTCGGACAAGTCGGTCCTGTCCCAAGCACTGTCTTTGTTGCCGCCGGAGCCCTGGGACGAGGGCACGTTCAAGGCCTGGACGGGCGCTGTGCGTGAGGCGACAGGGGCGAAAGGCAAAGGCCTTTTCATGCCCATCAGGCTTGCCCTCACGGGCCTTGCCGCAGGACCGGAGCTTGGCCCGTTCATGCGCCTTCTCGGCCATGAAGAAACCGCAGCGCGCCTGCAAGCTGCCGCAACTTAAAACCTGCCTCGCCCCGCGCTTTGCAACCTTTGCGGGCGAAGCTCTGCGCGTCTCCCGTTCTGGCGCACAATCTGGCCGCCCGATCTGATCCGGACGGGCGGGACCATGCGCCAGCTCGCTCTTCGGCGAGACGGTTCTTGTGTTTGTTTTCGTGCACGCAACCACAACAACACCTGCCTCGCCTGGTCCGGCCAGGCGTGCAGTGTGACGCTGGTCGGTCATTGTGTCCGCGTGAGCGCGACCATGGTGGGATGGCGCGGCCGCAGGTTATGCGGCGCGCATTTTTTGTGGCAAGGCGTTGACTGGGGTTGCGAGAGTCGGGTAGTGCACTCCCGCTTTTTGGAGATTACCTCCTATCGACGGACGCGAAAGTCAGAGATGGCGTCGGCGATCAAGGGTCTTCGTAAAAGGACGGATGCCGTTATACTTGGGCAGTGCCTCGATGGGGTCCGTCGCGCTTTAAAACAGTCTCGTCCTACTCTTCGACGGTCGCGGTTGTCCGCGCCTTATTATGGCATAATTGTGTTCATGTATTACATGGCTTATACCGCATGACGTTTTACAGCTGATGAGATGAGTTCGAGTATATCAGCGGCTCCTGTGACGCCTGACACGGCGATCTTGTATTCGATAGCCGCTTCAAGCTCACGATCCACAGCGCGGTCTTGATCTACCCCCAGTTCGAATTGAGGGTGGTGAATATCTTGTTGCGAATTGCCTGCCAGATGATTGGCTGACCGGCCGTTATCGTCTTCAGTCCATTCGTACATTGAAACGTCCCCCGCTTTGGATTTGAGGTAGCATAGGTGAAATACGCACACAAGTTGCAATGTGAACGCGCACGACGCGTACTTGACGACAATTTGGCGACGTGATGCCGCGCGACTGCCATAGATGCGGGTTGTTTTAGACCTAAAATTTGCGTATTCACCAATTGGTGCATCATCTGAGACGTACTTAATACTTAAAGCAGATGGAGATATAGGAGGAAAACTTGAGCGCAACTTATAGGTTTAATCCATCTTGATTTTTGAGATAACCCACTGATATATAGAAGAGAATTTGATGCTTTTGCGCCGACATCCTTCCGAAATTGCACGTGGCATGAGGGGTATCGCGTACAAATGAAGCTGTCTCTGCTTTCTGAAAGCTTTAACGCACCGATTGCAAAGCCTATGCGCGCAATAAGCGTCTGTGGGGTGTGCGATGACGCGCATGCACTTTATTCGGGAAGCGAATAGGCGGAATCGAGCATCCCGAGGCCCCATGGTGCGGCAAAAAGGCCGCATTTTTTTGCTCCTCAACTCAAGAAAAAGAGGCGCCGGACCCGTGGCCGACGCCTCAAATGGCGTGAAGAATGCTCCCTAAGTAAGGGTTAGTCCGTAAGGCGAAGGGCGGTGAAGCGCAGTTCGCCATTGGCGTTGGACAGGGTGAGGAGGGCTGTGTTGCGGCCATCCTCCGTCAGTTCGGTGACGCGATCGGCAACATCCTGGGGCAACGTCACGGTCCTCTGACCCACCTCAAGCACCACATCGCCCACAGCAACACGCTTTTCTGCAGCGCGGCTCTCAGGCTCCACGGCGACCACGATGACGCCCGAGATGGTCTCGTCGATGGAGAACTCCTCCCGACGGGCCTCGGTGAGGGCGGCAAGGCTCATCCCGAGGACGCTCACCGTCGGGTCCTCCTCGGTCGCGTTCTCTTCGGCAGGCTCTTCTTCGGGTTCGGCGCGGGCCTCTGATTCTTCCAGCTGGCCGAGGTCGACGGCGAGCTGCACCTCTTCCCCCTCACGCACGACCACCACTTCAACGCGCTTGCCGATGGGCGTGTCGGCCACAATGCGCGGCAGCTCGCGCACCGTGTCCACCGCCTCGCCGTCAAAGCGGATCACCACATCGCCTGATTTGATACCGCCTTTTTCCGCAGGCCCGTCCTCGATGACGCCTGAGATCATGGCCCCGCGGGGCGCATCCATGCCAAGGCTGTCGGCGACGTCGTCCGACACGCTCTGGATTCTGACACCAAGCCAGCCCCGGCGCGTCTCCCCGTAGGTGGAGAGCTGGGTGATGACGGAGGTGGCGATCTCGGAAGGGATGGCAAAGCCAATGCCGATGGAGCCACCCGTCGGCGAAATGATTGCCGTGTTGATGCCGATCACATTGCCCTGCATGTCAAACAGGGGACCACCCGAGTTGCCCCGGTTGATGGCCGCATCGGTTTGGATGAAGTCATCATAAGGGCCGGACTGGAGGTTGCGGTTGCGGGCAGAGACAATCCCCACGGTGACGGTGCCGCCAAGGCCGAAAGGGTTGCCGATGGCCATCACCCAGTCGCCCACGCGAAGATCCTCCGACGCGGCAAATTCCAGGGGCTCCAGGGGAGATTCAGGCTCCACCTTCAACAGCGCAATGTCGGTCTTGGGGTCGCGGCCGACGATGGTGGCATCAAGGCGTGTGCCGTCGGCAAAGTTCACCACCACCTCGTCAGCGTCCTTGATGACGTGGTTGTTGGTGACGACCATGCCGTCGGCGGAAATCACAAAACCAGAACCCAGCGACTGAACGCGGCGGGGGTCGGGGTTGCCGTTGTCCCTGTCGAAGAACTCGTCAAAAAACTCCTGGAAGGGGACGTCCTCTTCAGAACCCTCATTGTTGTCGTCGCGGGAGGGCGGTGGCACGGATCTGTTGGTGTCCACCCTTTGGGAGGTGGAGATGTTGACCACAGAGTTCAGCAGCCCTTCGGCAAGGTCGGCGACGGAGCGCGGGCCCACCTCTTGAGCGGCCACGGGCACCGTCAACGGCCCTGCGGCAAGTCCGGCAGCAATCAACGCCGCGGCGACCCATGGCGCTCCCGGCACGCGGCTCCTCATCTGGCTGAAGGCCATCATCGCATTCTCCTTCGACGCCCAATTTCACGACAACCATGAAACGGGCTTTACATCTCCCGCCGCAGGTCCGCACGCAATGCTTCTATCGACGTTGCGCAGGATTGGGACCGAGAAGGCGGTACTCACCATCATCATGGCACGCTTGCGGACAGATGCCAGGTTCTAGGGCACCGGTGCGATCACAAGGCGCGCCGTGGCGTTCAAATGCGTCAACATGCCCGAGGATGGGCTTGTGACGCGAAAAGGGCGGCCCGTCTGGACCGCCCTTTATATGCTTGTCTTCACACGCCGGCCCCATAGCGCCTTTGAGGCGGGCACGGGGCCATAGGAACCAAAGAACCTTAGTTGGCCGCCGGCGCGGCGGGTGTATCACCCGAAGTATCGTCGCTGGCGGCAGGCGCCCTGTCTGCGGCGGCAAGGACGGGGGTATTGCCATCGGTGGCAGGGGCCTGTGCCCGATCGCCGGTCGTGGCGTCTTCGTCGGCAGCCTCGGTGCCTGTGTCAGGGGCGGCTGCGGCATCGGTTTCAGCAGGCTCTGCGTCGTCTGCGGGTGTGGCAGGGGCTGCCGGCGCTGCGGCCGTGTCCGTTGCAGGCGCGTCGGGTTCAGGTGTTGCTGCGGCCTGATCGTCGGTGGCCTCGGCCTCGCTGTCACCTTCGCCAGGCAGGGTCGGCGCCTCAAGCACAGGTGCTTCCGGGGCGCCCGGGCCTGCCTGCGGCAACTCCAACGGTGTGGTTGCCGCAGGGGTCGGCTGAGAAGGCTCAGCCGGATCCAGCAACACGGCGCCCATCGGGTCGTTGAAGAAGCGGAAGAACTCCGCATCAGGGCTCAATACCAGGCGCGTGTCGCGGGACTGCAAGCCGGTCTCATAGGCCTGCATGGCGCGATAGAACGCAAAGAACTGGGGGTCACGCTCAAAGGCGTTCGCAAAAATGGCACTCTTTTGCGCGTCGCCCTGACCGCGAACCTGCTCTGACTCACGCTGGGCTTCGGCGCGAAGCACCGTTGCCTGGCGGTCAGCGGCAGCGCGAATACGCCGGCCCGCTTCCTCACCCTCAGCGCGGATCTGGGCGGCTTCCTGTTCACGCTCGGTGACCATCCTTTGGAAAATCGCCTGACTGTTGGCGGCAGGAAGGTCGGCGCGGCGGATTTTAACGTCGATCACCTCCACACCCAGTTCCCGTGCACGGGCCGACACGTCCTGGCCGATGCGCCGCATCAACGCCTGACGGTCGTCACGCACGATGTCCTGGAAGGTGGCATCGGCGAGGACGGCGCGCAGGGTCGATTGAACGAACGTGTTGAGGCGGCTTGCACCCACGCGCACGTTGTTCACCGTCTGATAGAAGCGCACCGGGTTGGCGATGCGGTAGCGCATGAACGCGTCCACCACGAGGCGCTTCTGGTCGGACGCGATGATCTCCTGCGCTGGCACGTTGAGGTCCAGGATGCGCTTGTCCAGGTACTGAACGTCCTGAACGAGGGGGATCTTGAAGTTCATCCCAGGCTCGCGGATGGCCTGACGGACCTCACCAAACTGTAGAACCAGAGCCTGCTGCGTCGGGTTGACGATGAAGATGGAGGAGAACGCTGTGACCAGGCCGACGACGACAATGGTCAGGACAACGAAAAAACTGGCACGCATCAGCGATTCCCCTGGGTTTGTGCGGGCTGATTGATCATGCGGTCGAGGGGCAGGAACGGAATGACGCCCTGTCCGTTGGCGGACTGATCGATGATCACCTTGTCGGTGCCGGCCATCACCCGCTCCAACGTCTCAAGATAGATACGCTGGCGAGTGACTTCGGGCGCTTTGGCATATTCCTCATAGACCGACAGGAAGCGGTCGGCCTGACCGGTGGCCTCTGCCACCACCTGGTCGCGGTAAGCGTTGGCGCGCTCCACGATCTGTGCCGCTTCACCGCGGGCCTGGGGGACCACTTCATTGGCGTAGCGGTCCGCTTCGTTCTGGAAGCGCTCCTGGTCGGCGCGGGCGGCCTGCACGTCGCGGAAGGCGCCAATCACCTCCTCAGGCGGGTCCACCTTCTGCATCTGCACCTGGCTCACCTGGACGCCTGCGCCGTACTCATCGAGGGTCGTCTGCATGAGAAGCTGAACGTCCTGTTCGATCTGCTCACGCTCTTGGGTCAGGATCGGCTGGATGTCCTTGCCGCCCACCACCTCACGCATGGCGCTTTCGGCCACTTGCTTCACGGTGGCTTCGGGATTTTCCACGTTGAAGAGGAAATTGGCGGGGTCGGAGATGCGCCACTGCACTTTGAAGTCCACGTCGACGATGTTTTCGTCGCCCGTCAGCATCAGGCTTTCTTCAGGCACGTCACGGCCTTCGCCGCGGTTGCCGATGTTGATTTCCCGGACCATCAGAACGTCCGGGGTGAAAACTTCGCCGAACGGGTAGGGCCAGTTGTAATTCAGACCCGGCTGCGTGGTGCCTTGATATTGGCCGAGCACCAGCTCCACGCCAAGCTCACCAGGGCCGACTCGGTAAAAGCCCGTGAGGCCGTAAACCACTGCTGCGGCCACAAGGCCAAGGGCAAGGCCACGGCCACCGATGCCGCGGAAACCACCGCCCGTGCCGTTGTTGCCGGGCCCGCCAGGGCCGCCTTTGCGCGGAAACACGCGCTTCAACTTGTCCTGGCTCTTGCGCAAGAGCTCCTCAAGATCGGGGGAGTTTTGAGGGTCAGGACCCTTCTGCGGCCCACCGCCCCAAGGGTTCGGCCGGTTCGGCCCTCCACCCCAGGGGCCGTCACCGCCGCCCCATGGTCCGCCGTTTTTGCCGCCCGACTGGTTGTTCCAGGGCATGCCCCACTCCTCGCCGCTTGCCATCGCCGGTCACGTAGGGACGCGTCCGACCTCGTCCCGCACATAGGTTCTTAGGAAATCGCCGCAATCGCGACACAACGCGTTTGCACTCCCCTCTATAGGCTGGTGCGCTAGGGGATGACAATCAATGCGGCGTCACCGCCTACGGCGATAGGATTCGTACGAAAATGAGTGATCGTCCCGCTCACCCTTGATGCCGGGCGTGGTTGAGACGTGTTCAAACATCTCATCAGGGATGGGGGGAAAGCACACATCCCCTTCAGGATTGGCGTGGACGCGGGTGATGTCCAGTTCATCGGCGACGCTGAGACCTTCCCGATAAATTGCCGCGCCGCCGGCGAGAAAAACGTCCGTTTCGGCCATTTTTAGCGCGTTTTCGAGGCTTCCCGTGCACTGAAGCCCTTCAATGGGGGTGCCCGTGACGATGAGTGTGCGCCGTCCTGGCAGCGTCCGTCCGATGGATTGGTAGGTGCGCCGTCCCATGACAAGGGTTTTTCCGAGCGTCAGCGCTTTGAAGCGTTTCAGATCGCTTGAAAGGTGCCAGGGGAGGGTGTTGCCCCGTCCGATCACGCCATTTTCAGCAACTGCGGCAACGATGGTGACCGAAAATGGCGTCAGCCGGGGCGTGTGAGCGGGCATTGAGGGCGCCGGCGCTCAGACGGCTATGGGCGCGCGGATGGTGGGGTGCGGGTCGTAGCCGAGAATTTTGATATTCTCCGCCGTCATCGCAAAAAGGTCCCTTGGCGCGCCGGTCAGATCTAGGCTTGGCAGGGGCCTGTGGTCGCGGGTGAGCTGCAGCTTCGCCTGCTCCAGGTGGTTCAGATAAAGGTGCGCGTCGCCGAGGGTGTGGACGAGGTCGCCCGCCTCAAGCCCCGTCGCGTGGGCCATCATGTGGGTGAGAATGGCGTAGGAGGCGATGTTGAAGGGCACGCCTAAGAACGCATCCGCCGAACGCTGGTAGACTTGGCAGGACAGCCGCCCCGCCGCCACATGGAACTGGAAGAGGAGGTGGCAGGGGGGAAGGGCCATCGCCTCAAGGTCCGCCACATTCCAGGCCGAGACGATGTGGCGGCGCGAGGCAGGGTCGCTCTTGATGGATTGCACCACCCTTGCCAGCTGGTCCACGGGCCCGTCCTTGGTCTGCCACGCCCGCCATTGCCGGCCGTAGATGGGTCCCAGTTCGCCGTCAGGGTCCGCCCACTCGTCCCAAATGCTGGCGCCGCGGGCATTGAGGGTCTTTGCGTTGGTCTCCCCTGCGATAAACCACAGCAATTCTGCGATCACCGATTTCAGGTGCACTTTCTTGGTGGTGACGATAGGCAAGCCCTTGGACAGATCGTAACGGCTCTGGTGGCCGAACACGGACAAGGTGCCAACGCCCGTGCGGTCCGCCTGGCGGGTGCCTTCGTCAAGGATGCGTTCGAGCAGTGCGTGATAGGCCTGCATGGGCGGGTCCCCTTCAAAACGGATGGCGAGTGTATCAATGAGGTCGCCTTGGCGCGCCCTCGCAGCAATCCCCATTATGGCTTGTCAAAAGATTTCCGCCTTCTGAACGGGGCTGCCTGTGAGGAAGCTGGCTTTGAACAGTCTCACCCCTTCTCTGCGCGGCCATTATCGCCTATATTGCTTGGTGCCAGCGACGGTTGGCTATGGCGATAAATGGGTTGCGTAATAAGCTCTTCGGACCCGGGGGCAGTACCCGGCGCCTCCACCCAAGGGCCGCCCGATGTGCCGCAGACCACTGCGGTGTGGCGGCCCTTCGGCGGGGGCGAACCAGGATCGACGAGGGTGTAAAGGCTTCTTTTTCGCTCGGTATGGTACCACCGTTATCGGGCCGACTTTGTAGTTGCGAATGACAACTATGCTGAGGCTCGTCTGGCTGCGTAACGCAGTTTGACACCTCGAATTAAGTCCTTATCGCTGCAACGATAAGGCGGGGTTTGGGGGCACCTGGCAACAGAAGCCCTCATCCATTCCCATCACCACAACCACCCCGAGCGTTGCGCCAAGCCCGTCTTGCGCGCCTTGCGGCATGCCCGAAGCCGTGTTCGCAGCGGTGGAACTCACCATTGCCAATTGGATTGCCCATCCGGACGCGCTAACTCTAGTGCGGTTGCGGCCCGACGCGTTTTTGTCAGTGGGCCGACGAGTGCGGTTCGCCCCTTGAATCGACACGCGGTGCGAGGTGACGGGCCGTTCGCGGTCAAGCCGGCGCCGCGTTTGGGGCGGCAGGGGAGAAGTGAACGTGGCAGACGACCTCATCCGTTACGATGTGCTGGTCCAGGACGCGCTGCGCGGCGTGGTGCGCAAGGTGATGCGCGAAGTGGCCGACGGCGGGTTGCCTGGCGAGCATCACTTCTACATCGCCTTCGACACGATGGCGCCCGGGGTGCGCATGTCGTCACGTTTGCGCCAACAGCACCCTGAGGAGATGACCGTCGTCCTCCAGCATCAGTTCTGGGACCTTGCGGTGACGGACCATGCTTTCGAGGTGGGGTTGTCCTTCAGCGGAGTGCCTGAGCGGTTGCTGGTGCCGTTTGCCGCCGTTAAAGGCTTCTTCGATCCGTCCGTGCAATTTGGCCTTCAGTTCGAGCCTGCAGGGGCAACGGCAACGCCTGAGGAAGGGGCAAAGCAGCCCAGCGAAACCTCCAGCGTGCCTGCGCTTCCCATGGCCACGGACACCCTCCCCACGGAGCTGATGGCCAAGGAGACCAAGTCGCAAAACGACTCGGCCGACGATGCGGAGACGGAGCCATCGGACGACAAGCCGTCGGAGGGGGCCGAGGTGGTCTCCCTCGATGCGTTTCGGAAAAAGCCCTGATGGACGATGCCAAACGCATCGCCCTCGTGGCCCATGATGCGGCAAAGGCCACCATGGCTGCCTGGGCATTCGCCAACGAGCGCGTCTTGAAGGACCATCAGGTCTACGCCACAGGCAACACCGGACGGCTGTTGCTGTCGGAGACGGGACTTGATGTGACATGCCTTCGCTCAGGCCCCTTGGGCGGCGACCTTGAACTGGGGGCGATGATTGCCGAGGGCCGGATCGACATCTTGTTCATGTTCGTGGACCCTTTGACCCCCAAGCCCCACGATGTGGACCCCCACCCGCTTTTGCGCATTGCAACCCTTGCCCAAACCGCGGTTGCCACCAACGAGGCGACGGCCGATTTCATCATCCGTTCCGATCTGTTGAGTCGGCCCTACCACCGTGTGCACGGTCTGAAGGCACTGACGGCCTCCACCCAGCGCATCGATTCCCGCCGCCGCTCGAACTGACGGTGCGGCAATAAGGCCGTGCGCTCGCTCCCCGCGCGTGGCCGAGCGGGCTGACGTCAGTCAAGCCACTGAACTTTCAGTAGAATTAAAGCATCCCGCTGATGTTCCGGTGGTGCCGGCGCAGGAGGGCCGGCCTATGAAACAGGCGTGTGGGGGACCTGCGGGCAGGGACCTTGCATAATGTTGAGCAGCGGCGGCCATCACATAGCGTAGACTGACGGCAACGTAACACCGCATGCCACGGAGGGTGACATGGACGGATCGGCTGGAGGGACTTTTTTGGGCCAGGCGCGGACGGCGCGATCGGTCCTTTGGCGTTGGGCGGCAGGGGCCGTCTTGGCCGCAGCATCCCTTATGGCGGTCTCGCCAGCGTGGGCGCAGGGCTTTTCTAACTGCCAAGCCATTTCGCAAAGGCTGCCGGGGTCCATGGTGGTGCCGGTCTCCTCAACGGCGTCGGCAACAGGCGGCGCTTATGATGTGACCATTTCCTATGTGGGCCATGCGACCTTCCGCATCACCGCCCCCGACGGCACCTCCATCGCGACCGACTATACCGGCCACGCCGGGGCCGGCGGCACCCCTACCGTGGTCACCATGAACCACGCCCATTCAAGCCACTTTACCCATACGCCCGACCCCGGGATCGCCCACGTTCTGCGCGGTTGGGAGACGGGCGGCCAGGCCGATCACCACCTTGAAGTGGGCGAAGTGATCGTGCGCAACGTTCCCACCGATATTCGCCGATGGGGTAATGTGGAGGACAGCGGCAACTCCATCTTCATCTTCGAAATCGCGGGGCTATGCATTGGCCATCTGGGGCATTTGCACCAGCTGCCCAGCGACCAGCAATATGCCGAGATCGGCAGGCTCGATGTGGTGTTCGTGCCCATCGACGGCACCTACACCATGGATCAGCCGGCCATGATGCAGGTGGTCTCGCGCCTCAGGTCTTCCATCGTCATCCCCATGCATTGGTGGAGCGATTTCACCCTGACGGACTTTGTGACGAAGACCCGCGCGGATGGGTTTGCTGTGGAAATGCGAAACGACCCCACCATCACCGTCTCCCTCAACACGTTGCCGGAGATGCCGACCCTGATCGTCCTGCCTCGCCAGATCGGTTTTTAGCGGCAGGGGCTTAGACGAGGGTCAGGCGCGGGTCATTCAGCTGTTGAATGCAGGCCCGCACCTGTTCGGCAAGGGTTTCGATAAGGCGCAGGCGTCCTGACGAGCGGCGCCACGCCAGCGCCACGGAGCGCCGGAAACTGCCGCCGCGGAAGGGGACGACGGAAATGGCCTCGTCACGCCCTTCGATTTCGGAGCGGATGTAAAGGGCGGGCAGGAAGGCAAGCCCCATCCCCATGCCTGCCATTTGGCGTAGGCCATCAAGGCTGGTGCCCTCATAGCGTTGCAGCAAGGTGGCGCCGGCCTCGATGCAAAGGGCGCTCACCTGAGCGTTCAAGGCATAGGCGCCGCCCAGGGTGAGGATGGGGACGCCCGCAAGGTCCCCGTCGCGAAGGTTCTGGCGGCGCGCCAACGGGTGGTCGGCGGCCATCACCACCGAGAGCGCTTCGCTGAACATGGGCTCAGCCACAAGGTCGGGGCTGCGGATGGGGAGCTGGGCGAGGATGGCATCATGCCGCCCGTCCTGCAGCTCCTGCTCAAGGTCCGACGGCACGCCTTCGCGCACATAAAGGCCCATGCCGGGGAAGTTTTTGTGCAGTTGCCCCACCACGTGGGGCATCAGGTAAGGGCCGATGGCAAAGGAGGTGCCGAGCCGCAAGGTGCCGCCGCTGCCAGAGCGAAGGGCGAGCGCCTGATCCTCCAGCCCGCGCACTTCATCAAGGATGCGCCGTGCCCGTGTCACGATCTCCCGGCCGGCCACGGTGAAGGTGGTGGGGCCGCTGCCGCGTTCCACCAATTTCAGCCGCAAGGCCTCCTCGAGATTGGCGATTTGGGCACTTAGAGATGGCTGGGTGATGCCAGCGCTCTCAGCGGCTTTGCGGAAGTGACGCGCATCTGCCAGTGCCACCAGATAGCGCAATTGCTTCAAACTGATAGGCGCATTCATCCGCCGCACACTCCAAGGTCACGTAAGGTCGTTGTTGCGTCACACGATGATCGGAATTTCCGATTGAAATTTCAATTCTCTCTGCGTTGGCTGGATCGCTCCGGAGGGACATCTGCCACCCGAGATGGCACCGGCAATGCGGCCGCGCCGCCTCTCATGAACAGCGAGGTCTTGGGCAATGAACGACATCTACGGGACGAACGGCGCGGACCGTCTGACGGGCACTTCAGGGCGCGATGAGATCATTGGGCGCGCTGGGGATGACACGCTGTCCGGCCTTGCCGGCAATGACGAGCTTTACGGCAAGGCGGGCAACGACATCCTCGATGGCGGGGCCGGCAATGACGAGCTGACGGGCGGCTCGGGCACTGACATTTTCGTCTACGGCGCCGGCGCCGACACCATCGAGGACCTTCGCGGCGATGACAGGGTGGAGCTAGACGGCAGCCTCGGCGTTGACAGTTTCGATGCGCTCCTGTCCGCGGCACGATCGGTGGACGGTGGCGACGACACGCTGATCAACTTTGGCGGTGGCAACAGCCTCCTTCTGGAGGATGTGCGGCTGAATGCGCTCACCGCCGAGCAGTTTTCCTTCGCGCCATCGCCGCCCCCACCACCTCCGCCACCACCACCGGGCAACGGTTCGGGCGCCGACGAAACCATCACAGGCACCAACAAGGCCGACGAGTTGGATGGTGGCGGTGGCAATGACACCATCGACGGCCGCGGCGGTCGAGACGACATCGACGGCGGCAGAGGCAACGACAAACTCATCGGTGGCGCCGGAAGCGATGACCTTGACGGTGAGGGTGGCAACGACAAGCTCATCGGCGGCAGCGGTCGGGACGACATGGACGGCGGCGGCGGCAATGACACGCTGAAGGGCGGGGCAGGGCGCGATGACCTCTCAGGCGGTTCTGGCGCGGACACCTTCATCATCGGCAAGGGCCGCGACACCATCGACGATTTTGGCAGTGGCGACAGGATCGGCGTTGAAGGCGGCATAGGTTTTGCCGATTTTGACGAACTGCTTGACGCTGCGAAGACTATCGGAGGCGGTGACGATGTGTTGATCAACTTCGGCGGCGGCAAAAAGGTGGTGATCGAAGACATGTCCCTCTCCGATCTCAATGCGGACGACTTCATCTTCACCTGATCGAGTCTGGCCCACTCCATCAAAAAACTTGTGCTCCACCCCCTTGAATTGTGCAGGGCGTGGGAACACGTGTGAGTGATGAGCAACGGCATCCCCTGCCGCACCGCGGGCTCCATCGCCTGATAGTGCCTTCCCGTCTGCGTTTTATCCGGTTGGATGAAGGCGCGACGTAAAAAATCCCCTCCGAAGACCTTCAATCCCAGTTGACAGGCTGGGGGACAGATTTTATCTCCCGGAAAATTGTTGGCACTCCTCGATGGTGAGTGCCAACAGGTTTCTCAAACACGAGGACACGCTATGAACTTCCGTCCGCTGCACGACCGCGTTGTCGTGCGCCGCATTGAGTCCGAGGAAAAGACGGCCGGCGGCATCATCATTCCCGACACGGCGAAGGAAAAGCCGCAGGAAGGTGAAGTCGTTGCCGTGGGTCCCGGTGCCCGCAACGAGCAGGGTCAGATCACCCCGCTCGACGTGAAGGCCGGCGATCGGGTGCTGTTCGGCAAGTGGTCCGGCACCGAGGTGAAGATCGATGGTGAAGATCTCCTCATCATGAAGGAGAGCGACATCATGGGCATCGTCGAAGGCACTTCGCTGGCCGCTGCCGCGTAACGCGCCGCTATCCGCCCCGATCTGAAGAAACGTGTCTGTTTAGGAGCCATCAATGGCAGCCAAAGAAGTTAAGTTTTCGACCGAAGCGCGCGACAAGATGCTGCGCGGCGTCGACATCCTCGCCAATGCTGTGAAGGTCACCCTCGGTCCCAAGGGCCGCAACGTGGTGATCGAAAAGTCCTTCGGTGCCCCGCGCATCACGAAGGACGGTGTCACTGTCGCCAAGGAAATCGAGCTTGAGGACAAGTTCGAGAACATGGGCGCGCAGATGGTCCGTGAAGTTGCCTCCAAGACCAACGATCTTGCTGGCGACGGCACCACCACCGCCACCGTTCTGGCGCAGTCCATCGTTCGTGAAGGCGCCAAGTCCGTGGCGGCCGGCATGAACCCCATGGACCTAAAGCGCGGCATCGACATTGCCGTGACCGAGGCCATCAAGGACCTTGAAGCCCGTTCGCGCACCATCTCCACCTCCGACGAAGTGGGCCAGGTTGGCACCATCTCCGCCAACGGTGACGAGGATGTGGGCAAGATGATCGCCCATGCCATGCAAAAGGTCGGCAACGAGGGTGTCATCACCGTCGAAGAAGCCAAGTCCCTTGAGACCGAGCTTGAAGTCGTCGAAGGCATGCAGTTCGACCGCGGCTACATCTCGCCGTATTTCGTGACCAACGCCGAGAAGATGACCGTCGAACTTGAAGATCCCTACATCCTGATCTTCGAGAAGAAGCTGTCCAACCTTCAGGCGATGCTTCCGATCCTCGAAGCGGTTGTCCAGTCCGGCCGTCCGCTGATGATCATTGCTGAGGACGTGGAAGGCGAAGCGCTGGCCACCCTCGTGGTCAACAAGCTGCGCGGTGGCCTCAAGGTCGCAGCCGTCAAGGCGCCCGGCTTCGGCGATCGTCGTAAGGCCATGCTCCAGGACATTGCGATCCTGACCGCCGGCCAGGTCGTCTCCGAAGATCTCGGCATCAAGCTGGAAAATGTCGCCATCGACATGCTCGGCCGCGCCAAGAAGGTGACCATCAACAAGGACGAGACCACCATCGTGGACGGTGCTGGCGAATCTGCCGACATCCAGGCGCGTGTGGCCCAGATCAAGCAGCAGATCGAGGAGACCACCTCCGATTACGATCGCGAGAAGCTGCAGGAGCGTCTGGCCAAGCTCGCCGGCGGTGTGGCCGTGATCCGCGTTGGCGGCGCCACGGAAGTGGAAGTGAAAGAGAAGAAAGACCGCGTTGACGATGCCCTCAACGCCACCCGCGCTGCGGTGGAAGAAGGCATTGTTCCCGGTGGTGGCGTTGCGCTGCTGCGGGCCAAGGACGCCGTCTCCAAGCTCTCCTCCGACAACCCCGACGTTCAGGCTGGCATCAAGATCGTCCTGCGCGCTCTTGAGTCCCCGATCCGCCAGATCTCCGAGAACGCTGGCATGGAAGGCTCGGTCGTCGTCGGCAAGGTCATGGAAAACGGGACCAGCGACTTTGGTTTCGACGCCCAGACCGAGACCTACGGCAACCTGATCGAAAAGGGCATCATCGACCCCACCAAGGTGGTGCGTCACGCCCTTCAGGACGCTGCCTCCATCGCCTCGCTCCTGGTGACCACGGAAGCCATGGTTGCCGAAGCGCCTAAGAAAGACGCCCCGATGCCCGCAGCCCCTGGCGGCGGCATGGGTGGCATGGGTGGCATGGACTTCTAAGAAGTCCATCAAGAGCCGCCCATCATCTGGAATGGTTTGGCCGGTCAAGCCGGCCAAACGGGTGGCATGGACTTCTAAGAAGTCCATCGCCTCAACTGCGAAGGGCCGCGCATTGCGCGGCCTTTTTTTGGCTCTGGCCGTCGTCAGGTCAGTGTGTGGGTCGATGCGACCTCGTAGATGCCTTTGACCACCGTGCTTTCGATGAGCGGTGCAATGCGCTCATGGCGCGCGGCTTCTCCCGCCGCCGTGCGGCGCAAAATGGCATCAAGGGTGTCGCGGTCTGTGTCCAAAAACGCGTAGGAGACGACCTCACGCGGGTCTTCGATGTTGCGGGCGTGGGTGACGCTCACCTCTTGGCCAAAGTGGTCGGTCTCTGCCTGCCAAGCGTCAAGGAATGCGTCGAAAGATACGTTGCCCTTCAGGCGTCTTACGAGGACAGCGAGAAACATCGTCTCCTCCCGTCATGTCGGCGGACATTCCGCTCACCGTTGGGCTGTGGCACGTTCGCGCGCCCCGCCTTTTCAGGATACTGCCAATCTCCATGGTCACACGCGCCTTTGCCACCTTCGGGACGGGAGATGAGTTCGCTGCCCCGGCCTTCGATGCATTCGCGAAGCTGGACGCGCTTGTGGACGAGGGCGAGCCCATCGTCTCCACTTATCAGTCAGGCGATGACGGCCCCTGGATTCTCGACATCTTGTTCATGGACCTTGATGAAGACGCCCGCGCCCGATGGCTGAACGCGGCGCGCGACGTGTGTCCGACGCTTCCACAGATTCAGTTCGATGCGCTGGCCGAGCGTGATTGGGTGGCTGAGAGCCAGAAGGCCCTTCACCCCGTGCGGGCCGGTCCTTTCGTGGTGCATGGCTCCCATGACAGAGAGCGTTTGCCGCCGTCCGCCTATCGCCTTCAGATCGATGCGGGCAGAGCCTTCGGCACAGCCCACCATGCCACCACAAAAGGTTGTCTCATCGCCCTTTATGGACTGGCGAAAAAAGGCCCTCTCGGCGCGCTATTGGATGTGGGGACGGGCAGCGGCATCCTTGCCATTGCGGGCGATCGTCTGGGGGCAGAGCCTGTGGCGGCCAGCGACATCGACCCTGATGCGGTGGCGGTGGCGGCATACAACGTCAAGCTCAACCGCGCGCGACAGCCCATCGCCACGTTCCTTGCCGATGGTGCGCATTTTTCGGCCGACACGGTGATTGCCAACATCCTGGCCCGACCGCTCATTGCAATGGCCCCTGACATTGCCGCCTGCACACGCAAGCACCTCGTCCTATCAGGGATGCGAACGCGCGACGGGCGGCGCGTATTTGCCGCCTACAGGGCGCGCGGCTTTGTGCGCGAGCGTGCCATTGTGGTGGAGGACTGGCTGACGCTGGTTCTAAGGCGCCCCTGAACCACCTCTCCAAAAACGCAAAACCCCCGCTGCGTGGGCAGCGAGGGTTTCGACGCATTGCACGCGCGGTCGTTCCCTTTAGAGGAACGGGTAACCGGCGGGGTCGCGGCTCGTCAGCTCGTTGCGGTCGTAGCCGAGGCGCGTGAGGGTGGCATCGTCAAGGCTCAGAAGGTAGGCGGCAACGGCCCTATCGGCCGAGCGCATCCGCGCTTCGATCAACCGTGAAGCCAAGCGGCTCCACAAGCCGCGCTCTTTGGGTGAGCCTGTGAGTGTATAATCATGGGCGGTCATGGTGGCCATGGTGGTCCTCGCATTGTGCAGTGCGAAGGGGTTCGGCAGGAGTGTCGGGCCCGTCCGCTTCGTGTCTAGACGTAGCCACTGCGCCGATTCTCACAATGTACGCCAATGCATGGCTGCCGCCTCCGTGTGCAATGCAACATGCAAGGCTCGGGTCACGTTCGTTCCTATTGGCGTCAGGCGAGGGCGCGCCCTTGCCAGGCCCTTGTGCCCCCTCGCGGCTCGCGTCAGGTTAGTGCCATGGCCTTTCAAACGTTCGACCCGCCCAAAGCCAACGCCGGCGATGTCGCCGCCCGCGTGGCAGCCCTTAGAGACACCTTCGACGCGTTGAACATCGATGGTGTTCTGGTGCCCCACGAAGACGCCTATCAGAGCGAGTATCTGCCTCCCTCGGAGGAGCGCCTTGCCTTCATCACCGGCTTCACCGGGTCGGCTGGGCGGGCGATTATCCTCAGTGACGCAGCGCTTCTGGCCACCGATGGCCGCTATGCCCTTCAGGCCGCCTCCCAGGCGCCCGGCGACATCTTTGCCATCTCATCGGAGGACGAGACGGCCAAGGACTGGATGAAGGCTCACCTTGGCAAAGGCCTACGCCTTGGCATCGACCCGCAGCTCCACAGCCGCGCGGCCATCAAGCGGCTGAAAGCGGCGGCCCCTGGAGTGGAATGGGTGCGCCTTGCCTCCCACCCGGTCGATGATGTGTGGGCCGACAGGCCATCGCCCCCCAAAGCGCCCATCCGCCTCCATGACGAGGCCCTTGCCGGGCGCACCGCGGCAGAAAAGCTCACCCTCCTGCGCGAGGCGATGACCGAGGACGCCGTCTTCATTGCCGCCAGCGATTCGGTCTCATGGCTCCTCAACTGGCGCGGTGGTGATGTGGACCACACGCCCCTCGTACTGTCGCGCGCGTTTGTGCCCAAGACAGGCAAGATCACCGTCTTCGTGGATGACGAGAAGCGCACCAACGCCGTCGTCAGCGCCCTTGAGCCCCTTGGCGAGACCACGGCGGCCAGCACCTATCTTGAGCGGTTGACGGCGCTCTCCTCAGGCCTTTCGGTCCAGGCCGACCCTCAGCTCACTTCCGATACCGCTCTTGCCGCCATCGAGGCAGGTGGCACGCTGGTGGAAAAGGCCGACCCCAGCCTGCGCCTCAAAGCCATCAAGACCGAGGCGGAGATGGCAGGGGCCCGCGCTGCGCACCTGCGCGATGGCCGTGCGGTGACGCGCTTCCTCGCATGGTTCGAGAACAACGCCGTCGGTGCCAGCGAGATCGACCTAGTGCGCCGGCTCGAAGCCTTTCGCCGGGGGGAGGGGGCCGTCGACGTCAGCTTCCCCACCATTGCAGGCGCCGGGCCGAACGGGGCCATCATCCACTACCGCGTGGACGAATCCACCAACCGCACCGTTGCGGCAAACGATCCCGTTCTCATCGATTCAGGTGCCCAGTATGAGGACGGCACCACCGACATCACCCGCACAGTCGTGGCGGGGGAGGCGAGCGAGGACTTTTGCATCCAGTTCACCCGCGTCCTCAAAGGGCACATTGCCATCGCCATGGCACGTTTTCCCGAGCGCACCGTGGGCGCCCAGCTCGACACCCTTGCTCGCACCGCATTGTGGCAGTCGGGCTTCGACTTCGCCCACGGGACGGGTCATGGCATCGGCGCCTATCTCAGCGTCCACGAAGGGCCGCAGGGGATTTCTAAGCGCAGCCAGGAGCCCCTTGCGGCAGGGATGATCGTCAGCAACGAGCCTGGCTACTACCGCACCGACGCTTACGGCATACGCATTGAGAATTGCCTCTTGATCCGCTCGGCCACCGTTCCCCCCGGCGGCGAGGTGGCCATGCACAGGTTTGAGGATCTGACCCTTGTGCCCATCGACACCCGCCTTGTGGTGCCGTCTCTTTTGACCGCCGCAGAGATCGGCTGGCTCGACGCCTATCATGCAAGAGTGCGCGGGGCGCTGTCAGGCAGCCTCAACAAGGACGAGCGTGCCTTTCTTGAACGAAGGACCCGTCCGCTTGCCTCTGGTGAGGTGGTGTGAGTAAGGCCACCGCCTAGTTGTGGGGGCACAGAAGGTTATCGGTGTTCCTCTTCGCTGGTTTCCACCAGGCGGCGGTTGAAGGCGCGCAGGGCCTGGACGTGGCTGACGGTGCCGACCACCGTGCGTCTGTCGCGGGGGTCCACGACCGCAAGGGCATCGGCGCCAGTGTCGTTGAAGACGCGCAAAGCCGTTTCCAATGAGTCGTTGGAGCGGACTTTTCTGGGGTCTGAAAGGTCGGTGAGGCTGGCAGGACCATCCAGCGGGCTCATGAAGGAGGAGACCGTCACCGTCTTAAGGAAGTAGCGGTGGGGGCCGTCGGCAAGAACCACGCCCCGGCTTTCCAGCTGCCAGAAGAAAAACGAGCGGCCGTGGACGGCAAGGTGAAGGCCGGTGGCAATGGACACCGTCAACAATAGCGCGATGGAGAGCGCGTAGCCGCCCGTCAGCTCGAACACGATGAGTGTGGTTGAGATGGGGGCGCCGAGCATGGCTGAGGCCACCGCCCCCATGCCCAAAATCGCATAAAGCCCTGGGTCCGATGCCACATCGGGAAAGGCGGAGGCTGCAATCACACCGAAAGCGCCGCCAGTCATCGCGCCTAGGTAGAGTGACGGGGTGAAAATCCCCCCACCAAAGCGCGAGGCAAGGGTGATGGCGGTCGCAACAATCTTCACCGCCAGAAGGATGACCATGGTGGAGAGCGTGAACCCGCCATGAAGGGCAATGTCCGTCGCCTCGTACCCCACGCCCATGATTTCGGGTAGGAAACAGCCGATAATCCCCACCATGACGCCACCCAGAACAGGGCGCGCCCAGGCAGGCATCATAATCTCGCGCGCCGTCTGGTCGAAGATGATGAGCGTGAAGTGGAAGGTGATCGCCACCCCCGCCGCCACAACACCCAGAAGCGCGAACGCTGGCATCTCCCAGTAGGAGCCGATGGTGTAGGAGGGGATTTCGAAGGCGGCCACATCGCCGATGAAAATGCGCCCTGCAAGGGTGCCTGCCACAGAGGCGATAACAATGGGCACGAACGCGCTCATGGCATAGTGGCGCAACACCACCTCGTGGGCGAAGAGGACGCCGGCAATGGGCGCGTTGAAGGAGGCGGAGATGGCGCTTGCCACCCCGCACCCCAGGATGATGCGCATGGCTTGCGGCGGCAGCTTGGCAATCAGCGTCATGGCGGCCGCAATGGTGGCGCCAAGGTGCACCACGGGCCCTTCGCGGCCGGCACTAGCGCCCGACCCCAGCGATATGGCGGTGGAAAGGGCCGACCACAGGCCATAGCGGAAGCCGAGCCCACGCCCGCCCCTTGCAGAGGCCTCAATCACGTCGGCCACACCGCCGGGGCGTCGCTTGTCGAGGACGTACTGGTTCATCAAGCCCACGATCAGCCCGCCGAGGGTGGGGGCAAGCACCACAAGCCACCAGGGCTGCGCCGCCACAGCATCGATGATTCTCTCTGTGGTGATCCCGATCCACAGCCATTGGACGGCGCCGATCATGTGGCGGAAGATCACCGCGGCAATGCCCACCCCTGCGCCGACAATCAGCGCCAGAAGCCAAAGGGACGGATTGCGCTGGGCCAAGAAGGCGCTGACGTTTTCCGCCGAGCGCAGATAGGCCCGGCGCACCCATTTGGTGGCGCGCAGCATTTTCAGGACAACCCTTCCGGGGCGCCAGCGCTGGCTGTGGCGCTCGTCGTCCTCGCTCTCCTCTTCGCTCACCACAAGGTCGGCCAGCGCCTCTTCGCGCATGTCGGCACCGGCGTCTCTGGCTTGGGCCTCTTCGCTCGCCGACCGCGGCGTCGGCTTTGGGGGATCGGTGTCGGGCGGCGCGGCGGTCACGATGCCAAGGGGGCGATGCGGCGCCCCGCCATCTCCGGCATGCCGGCTTTCCCCTGGGCTTTGATCATTTCATCGCACTGGGCCATTGCCGACGCCGAGAAAGGGGCAGAGCGCCTAGCACCAAGATCCACGTGGACGAAAAGGCTTTCCGACGTTGCCGCAAGCCCGTCGTCCCCGTCGATTACCATGGTCTGGAAAGCGTGGAGGCGTTTGGCGTCACGGCCCAGGAGCTGGAAGCTGACCCTGACATTGTGGTCGGCGCGCACCTCGCGGCGGTAGACCACATGCGTCTCCACATTGAAGATGCCTGCGTCCTCGCGATGGCGATAGGCCGCGCCAAGATCGAGGGTGTCGAGGGCCAGATCCACCGTCCGATCGAACATGACGTGGTAGTAGGCCATGTTGAGATGTCCGTTATAGTCAAGCCACCCTGGCTCGATCGCAAACGGATCTGACCACACCAACCCATCGCTGTCCTGCGCCATTGTGCCCTTTGCCTCAGCACTGCCGATTCCATGGATCCAGTTGTGATCACGGCGTGATTTGGTAGTGTGCTTGAAAAGCCACACAAGGGAAAGGCGGCCTGGATGGCATTGCCATTGACACGCGTGCCGCGCAACGAGGACGGGATCGCACTGGCCGTGCCGATCCTCAAACAGCGCTTCGGTGATCGCTGCGACACCGGCAAAGCGATTCGCGAACAGCACGCCCACACCACCACATGGCTCGCCAACGAAGCGCCTGATGCTGTGGTTTATCCGACCTCCACCGAAGATGTGGCCGAGATCATCAGCATCTGCCTGACCCACAAGGTGCCCGTCATCCCCTTTGGCGTCGGCACCTCCCTTGAAGGCCACGTCAATGCCCCAGCAGGCGGCATTTCGGTGGATTTTGGCCGCATGGACCATGTGCTGACGGTCCATGACGAGGACCTGACCTGCACCGTGGAGCCAGGCGTCACCCGCACCAAGCTGAATGAATATCTGCGCGACCGCGGCCTGTTCTTCCCCATCGATCCCGGCGCGGATGCCACCATGGGCGGAATGGCGGCGACCCGCGCCTCGGGCACCAATGCGGTGCGCTACGGCACCATGCGCGACAATGTGATTGCGCTTGAGGCTGTGATGGCCGACGGCAGCATCATCAACACAGGGAGCCGTGCGAGGAAGTCGTCGGCGGGGTACGACATCACGCGGCTTCTGGTGGGCTCTGAGGGCACGCTCGGCATCATCACCAAAATCACACTGAAGCTGTCGGGCATTCCTGAGTCGATTTCTGCCGCCACCTGCCCCTTCCCCAGCGTGAAGGCAGCCTGCGATGCCACAATCCTGACCATCCAGTCAGGCATCCCCGTGGCGCGGATTGAGCTTTTGGATGCCTTGCAGATCAAGGCGGTCAATGCCTACTCCAAGCTGTCCTTGCCTGAAGAGCCGACGCTTTTCCTGGAGTTTCATGGCTCCGAGGCCTCCGTGCAGGAGCAGAGCGAGGCCGTCAGCGCCATCGCCGAGGAGTTGGGGGGTGGACCGTTTGCGTTCTCCACACGGCCTGAGGATCGCACCAAGCTCTGGCAGGCCCGGCACGACGCCTACTGGGCCGCCCTTGCCTTGCGGCCAGGTTGCTCAGGCATATCCACCGATGCGTGCGTGCCCATATCCCGCCTCGCCGAGTGCGTCGAAGCCTCCCGCGCGGACCTTGAGGAGCTTGAGCTGCTGGCCCCCATCGTCGGCCATGTGGGGGACGGCAACTTCCACACCCTCATCCTCCTCGACAATGACGATGAGGGCGAAAGGGTGCGGGCGGCGGAGTTTATCGACAGGCTTGCAAACCGTGCCATTGCCATGGAAGGCACTTGTACGGGCGAGCACGGCATCGGCGAAGGCAAGATGAAGTACCTGCGCCGCGAGATGGGCGGGACGGTGGATGTGATGGGCGCCATCAAGGCGGCTTTGGACCCCCACAACATCCTCAATCCGGGGAAGATCATCCCCTGAGACACACTCCCACCGCCCCGCCGACAGGAGGTCCGGCGTGAATTGGATCGTCATCACCCTCGGCGTCGTCCTCGTGATGGTCCTTTCAGCGGCAATGGTCGGCCCTTACTTCGTGGACTGGACGACCTACCGCGCCACCATTGAAGCCAATGCCGAGCGTGTTCTTGGCACCACCGTCACCATTGGCGGTGAGGCGGACGTGCGCCTTTTGCCGAGCCCACGCATTCGCGTCACCGATGTGCGTTTGGGCCCGCCCCAAGCACCCCTCCTCGAGGCGGCCAGTGTCGAGCTGGACGTGGATCTTGCCCCTTTGGTGCGCGGCGAGTTCAAAGTGCGCGATCTGAGGCTCGATGCGCCCACCCTTTATGTGCGTGTGAACGAGAACAGTGGGCTGATCCTGCCCCAATTTGGCGGTGACGGACCGTTTCTGCGGTTTTTCGATGCCGAGCACATGGAAGTGGACAGCATTGCCGTCACCGACGGGCGCCTGTTGGTGGACGATGCGCGCGACGGCAAGCGCCACCAGCTCAGCGATGTGGCGCTGACAGGGAACGCACGCACCTTGCGAGGTCCCTTCCAGGCAACAGGCTCATTTCGGGCCGGCGGGCGTGTAACGTCTGCACGCATTGCCGGCGGCGCGCTGGATCAGGATGGGGAGATGGCCCTTTCGGTTCGTCTTGCGCCTGAAGGGGAGACGCTCACCATCGGCTTTGAGGGCGCGCTCAGCGCGTCCATCGCAGCCCCCAGCCTTTCAGGCAGGTTGACGGTGGCAGCGCCCGAGCACCCAACACCATGGCTGGCGGAAGGCGACCTTGCCCTCGCCGCTGAAGGCGCGGCGGTGACGGGGCTCATCCTCAGCTATGGCGAGACGGAAAGGGCGCTCACGCTCTCAGGCAACGCGCTTTACGCCTTTACGGACGCCGACCCTTTGTCGGTTCGCCTTGAGGCCGAGCAGCTGGACCTTGACCGTGTGGACAGGGGCCTTGCCACGGAAGAGGCGGCGGCAGCGCGCCCCCCTTCCCAGACGATGGAGGCCCTTCGCACCCACTTTGCCCCCGCCAATGCTGCGCTGGATCGGCTGGTTGGATGGGGGGTGCCCACAACCTTTCAGGTGGATGTGGGCACCCTCGTTGTGGGTGGCGCGCTTGTGAACGATGTGACCCTTGCCGCAAACACCGACGCAAGCGGTCTGACCCTTGAGCATGGCGAAGCGCTCCTGCCGGGCGATGCTGCCGTCGACCTGCGCGGGCGGCTCGCACGAGGCGGCTTTGACGGGCGCCTCACCCTGTCGGCCCCTCAACCGGCACTGTTGGCACGGTGGTGGACCGGTGGGACGACGCCCGTGGTGGTGATGAACCCTGTCCATTTGCGGGCCGACATTGCCGTTCTTCCCGGCGTCGTCAGTATGCCTGATCTCTCATTGCGGATGGGTGAGACCACCCTTGCCGGTCACGCGCGCATTGCTGTGCCCGAGGCCGGTGCCGTCACCTCGGCGGACCTGTCCTTGAGCGCACCCTTTGTGGACATTGCCGATCTTCAAGCGGCAATGGCTTTTGCGTCGAACCTTGGGGTGAATGCTGCTGCCGGTGTTGCCGTCAGCCTCGACATTGCCGTCGACCGGCTGCGCGCGGGACCTGTTGAGGGGGAGACCGTCACCCTTAATGCCGACTATCGCGACGACCGGCTCACCGTCGACGCGTTGATCGTCGAGGACTTCGGGGGGACTGAAGTGTTTGCCAGCGGCGACATTGCCGCACTGTCGGGCGATCCGGTGGGAAGCATCGAGGGCACGGTGTCGGTGCGTTCAGGCGCTGCCCTTGCCAATGTCATCGAAACGCTGTTCCCCCAAGGTCCACGCACCGATGCGGCGGTGGAGATCGCCCGCCACCTTGCACCGGGCATGGTGAAGGTGGCGGTGGCCGGGGAGCCTGCAGGTGAGGACGAGCCAGGCCGCTCCCGCCTCAGCCTGACGGCAAACGGCGTGTTGGCGGGAACGCAGATCGCTGTGTCCGCCAATGGCATCCCTGCCAGCGCCGGATGGTCCCAACGGCCTGTGAGCCTGACGCTATCGGCCCGCAACGATGGTGCCGCCGCCCTGTTGCGCCAAATGGGTGTCGGAGAGCCAGTCTCGCCGGACGCCGTTTCAGGGGAAGGCGCGGTGCGGGTTGCCGTTGACGGAACACCTTCTGAAGGGTTGATCCTTACCGCCGCGGCGGACGTTGCAGGCGCCACCTTCGCCGTTGAGGGCACGGCCCGCTACGCTGGCGGGTGGTCCTTCGATGGATCGGTGGATCTGACCGCCACTGACATTGCCCCCGTCGCCGCAGCCCTTGGCCAGGCAGGTACGCCGCGGACGGATGTGCGCCTTGGGGGCACCGTTTCCGCCGCCCCTGATCGCCTCTCCATGGCTGAGCTGACCGGAGAGATCGGTGGCGCCCCTGTCTCAGGCAGCCTTGCCCTCGTGGGCGACACGGTGACGGGCCTTGTGGAGGCAGACACGATCTCCCTGGCGGGACTTGCAAGCCTTGTCCTGTCCACCGACCCATCGCCTGCGGATCAGGGTGTTGGATGGCCGACCACGCCTTTCCTGGCGCCTCTTTCCTTGCCGGTTGTCCTCGACCTGTCGGTGCAAACGGGGCGGCTTGATGTGGGGAGCCATGTCCTGCGCGATGCTGCCTTCGGCCTCTCGCTCACCCCTGATACCCTTGCCCTCACGGATGGGACGGCGCGGCTTTCGGGCGGGCGCGTCACCGGTGCGCTGCGTGTTGCGCGCGAAGGCACAAGGGCGGACGTGCGCGGGGAACTCGGGGTGGAGGGCGCCGCCCTCGGCGACCTCATCTGGCGCGACGGTCAGCGCCCTGTCGCCCGCGGCCGTCTCGATATCAACGCTGAGTTTGCAGCCTCAGGCCACACGCTTGCAGGCTTGGTGGCCGAGATGAGGGGGGAGGGGGTGGCAAGCGTTATGGACGCGCGCATCATCGGCCTCAACCCAGCCCCTTTCGACCCTTCCACCAGCCTTCCGATGGCCCCTTCGACCGAGGCGGGCGATGCGCCGGCGCAGGTGGAGGAGGATGACACCCGCGCGGCCTTCGCCGCCCACCTTGCCGCAGGGGACTGGACGGTGGCGAGCCTTGCCATCCCCTTCAGCATCGAGGGTGGCCGATTGACGGTGGAGGAGGTGGCCTTGGAGGAGGACGGCACCACCGTGCGCGCCTCCGCACTGATGGACATCGAGGCCTGGCAGCTTGAGAGCAATTGGACACTGACAGCGCCCGGAGAGGACGACGCACTGGCCGTGGGTCTGGTCTTTCGCGGCCCCCTTGGGGCGCCCGCCCGATGGATCGACGTTGCACCCCTGACCGCATGGATCAACCTGAGACGTCTGGAGCAACAAATCCGCGCCGTCGAAGCGGAGAACGATGCACTCGCCGCCGAGGCCGATGCCATCGACGCCGCCCTGACACCCCGCAATGACGCGCCCGCCGCTGACACGCCTGGCACAGTGACGCGCGCGCCTGATGCAGGTGGGGAGGCACCTGCCCCAGAGCCGGTGACCCGAGCTGACCCAGAGCAGGCGCCACCGCAGGCAGCGGACACGGATGAGCCAGCACTCAGCGATGATGCGCCGCCCAGCGAGGATGTGACGCCGAGCGATGAGGTGGTTCCCGGCGAAGAGTTGGGCTCCGGAGACGATCCACCGCCCGGCGATGCGCCAACGGCTGGTGGGGAGCTTGCGCCCGATGACGAGGCAGGCAGCGAGACCGTGCCAGCCCCCACACCACGCCCGCGCCCCGATGAGGCGGCTGCAGGTCCATCCCGAACCCAGTCCGCTGCCGCCGGCGACTCCGCGCCCGAAGGCACGCAAGGCGAAGACGCCATCGTGACCGGCGCGAGCCCATCGCCGTCGCGGGCGGAACAATTCCGGGTGCATCTTGAGGATGTAGACCGTGCCGTCCTGGCGCTCGGCCGCCGCCAACGCGAGCAGGAAGCTGCCCGCGACGACCTCATGCGCCGCCTTGGCCTCGACCCCGCTGGGCTTCAGCAACCGACCACCCCGCCGCCCCAGGCCCTAGCCCCGTCTACCGAGGACGGCGATGGCGAGACCATCGCCCCCTTTCGTGTCCTACCCGAAGATCTCGTGAAGGCAGACCGCTAGCGCATCCCAGGTCCATATGGACGCAGACGAAAGGCTCTACTCTTCTGAAATTGAGCGGCCTTCTTGCGGTGTGATGGTTCTATCCGGCCGCAAACCGCCAGGGGGGCTCCGGTTCATACGCAATCGTCTGAATTGAGAAATTCCAAATAATTCCAACTATGAGGGTGCCTCCTTTCGCGAAGGGATCAGGGTGCTGGATTGCGGGTCCTCTCAGTCACCACAAGGGTTGCTGACGAGGGCGGCCTTTGTGGCCAAGACCCTGCCGATGGATCAGCGTGAGCCCGGTTGATGTGGTCGAGAACGGCGCCTGGCGCCGCCCGGCGGCTGAGCGGTGCGGCGTGGCAGCATCCAGGGCGGGCCGCTGGGTGAAGCGGCGGCGAGTGCGAGGCAGTCTGGCGGCCGGCAAGCGCAGTTGTCATCGCCCCATCGCATCGACGACCGCCGCCACACAAACTTGGTGCTGATCGAGACCCAACCCCTCTGATAACGACCGAGATCCGGTGGGGCTTTCAGAGACGCGCGGCGACCGCTCGGCGCGGCGACCGCTCGGCGCGGCCGGTGATGCACACACTCTTCGAGCACCATGCCATCACGCAAACGTAGGGCAGCGACGCGACCAAGCAGAAGCGTGATACCGTCGAGGCTACGGGGCAGGCGCCCATCCATAGACAGGATGCGTTGGCCCTTCACGTCTGTTCTTCGTGGATGAGATCGGGATCGGTGCCGAAATCGGCGAGGATCTTCTGACGGGATCTGCCTGGTGAGCGCTACCGCGCCGCGATCCTCCATGGACGGTGACAGACCGTCAACTTCGTCTGCGCGCTGAAACTTGAAGGTGTCGTGGCGCCGATGACCTTACAGGCCGCCGTGAATGGCGCCGTTGTTAGCACATGGGCCCGGCGCTGCCTGGCGCCGGTGCGCTTCGGCCCTTTCACATGAGGCGTTCGGCGCGAAGGGAGGTGTAGCTGTCGCCGGCGATGATGAGATGGTCGTGGACGGCAATACCAAGGGGCGTGGCGGCCTCCACAATCTTCTGGGTCATGGCGATGTCGGCGCGAGAGGGGGTGGGGTCGCCTGAGGGGTGATTGTGGACCAGCACCACCGCGCTTGCTGCGTGCTCCAGGGCGCGCGTCAGAACTTCGCGAGGGTAGACGGGCGTGTGATCCACCGTTCCCACGTGTGCGCACTCACTGGCGATGAACTTGTTGCGCTTGTCCAGGAAGAGGATGTGAAACTCTTCCCGCAGCGCGGTTCTAAGGCGGGCCTTGTAGTAGTCCACAACCGCATCGGTGGAGGACAAAAGGTCCCTCTGGGTCAGCTGTGCATGGGCAAACCGCTCCGCCGCTGCCCGCACGAGGCGAAAGTCCGTCGCCACCTTTTCACCAATGCCATCCACCTCCATCAACGTGTGCTGTGGGGCAGCAAGGGCGTTGGCGAAGGAACCGAACCGGCCGATCAACGCCCGGGCAATGGGTTTGGTGTCGCGCCGCGGGACGCTGCGGAACAGCAAGAGTTCAAGAAGCTCGTAGTCGGCAATGGCCTCGCCACGGTCGAACCGCGCCCGCACCCTTTGGCGATGACCCTCCATTGTGGGCACCTGAGAGCGCTGTTTGCGCGGTGTGGGCTGGGTTGCCTCCACATCGCCGTCGAACAGGCTGGCAGGATCAGCAGGAACCTCGTCCTGAGGCGGCGTGAGGACAGGGGTCGATGGCGCTTCGTGTCCGACAATGCGCCGTTCGCTCACCGCGTGACGCAACGCCGCAAGGGGGCTTTCTGCAATCGAATGACTGCTTTGCGATTCGCTCGCCATGGCAACAGACCCCGTCGACGCCGCAGGTTGCGGCAAGGATGGGATTCACGTTAAACGAGAAATCTAGGGTAGCACAACCTTGGGCGGCAAAAAACTGGGCGCAGTGGCACGCGACCCTGCAACCTTGGTGACCCAAGACCCCAAGTGGCCGCGCTAGATCTTAGAGACCATGAAGGGGGAGGCGGTGAAGATCTCATACCCCGTCGCCGTCACGCCAACGGTATGCTCGTATTGCGCCGAGAGAGAGCGATCCCGCGTCACAGCCGTCCAACCGTCTGACAGGACTTTGACGTGAGGGCGGCCAAGATTGACCATCGGCTCGATGGTGAAAATCATCCCCGGCTGGAGGCGAATTCCATCCCCAGGGCGGCCGTAATGGAGAATGTTGGGCATGTCGTGGAAGAGCCGTCCGACGCCGTGGCCGCAAAAGTCACGCACCACGGAGCAGCGCTCGCCTTCCACATAGGTTTGGATGGCAGCGCCAATGTCGCCCGTGGTGTTGCCGGGACGGACAGCCTCAACGCCAATTTCAAGGGCTTTGAGCGTGACGGCCAGCAGCCTGTCGGCGGCACGGCGCACATTGCCCACACGGTACATGCGGCTTGAATCGCCATGCCAACCATCGCGGATGAAGGTGACGTCGACATTTACCACGTCGCCATCCTTCAGCGCTTTTTGGGCGGGGATGCCGTGGCAGACCACATGGTTGATGGAGGTACAGCAGGCTTTGCGGTAACCGCGGTAAAAGAGCGTCGCGGGCAAGACATCATGGGCTTTGGCAAAGGCCATGACGTGATCGTCGATCTCCTGCGTCGTCACCCCCGGGGCGACAATCTCTTCCAGTTCGTCAAGGCACTGGGCGGCAAGGGCCCCTGCCTTGCGCATGGCCACAAAAGCTTCCGGCCCGTGCAGGCGGACCTGACCGGTGTTGCGGGCCGGTGCGTCCAGCGCGTCAATGAATTCAACCATGGCTGCTCCTCATCACACCTATGTCGGCGATCGCAGCGGCGCTGGCAAGGCTGAGGGCAATGGTTTCGCCGCAACGCAATCAACAGGCGGCGAGGAGACCGGGAGGCGGTTCAGGCAGCCCGGCGGTCGCAGGACGGAAGGTCGAGGATGGGCACCAGGTGGGAGGGGGTGATGCCGGTCTCGTCCACCTTACAGGAAAGGGCAGCAAACTGGACGCCCGCCTTGTGGGCTGCATCGAACCGTTCACCATAGTGGGCGTCGATGTCCCGCGCGAGATGAAAGGTTTTGACGTCATCGCGCTGGATGAGGAAGACCATCAAGGCCCGCTCGCCCTCAGCCACCACTTCGGCCAAGGCGTCCAGATGCTTGGCGCCGCGGGCCGTGACACAGTCGGGGAAGGAGGCTTCACCGGGGCGCTCCACCAGGTGAACGTTCTTGATCTCCACGAAGGTGCGCGGGCCCTCGGGCGGGGTGATCAAAAGGTCGATCCGTTCAGCGCGCCCATACCGGACCTCAGGTCGGATCGTGCCTGCGGCATCGAAAGGGGGCGCGCCTTCTTTGGCAAGAAGGGCGCCGACCCTGTTGGGGTTTTGGGTGTTGACGCCCACCCACACATCGCCGCTCTTCACCGCTTCAAGGGTTAGCGCGTAACGCCGTTTGGGATTGTCGGAGCGTGACAGGAGGACGGGGACGCCTTCGCCGCCCACCCCCGTCATGGCGCCTGTGTTGGGGCAGTGGGCGGTGGTCATACTGCCGTCGTCCAGGCGCACATCGAGCATAAAGCGCTTGCGCCGCTCAATCCAATGGGCGTGGACGAGGGGGCCGAAGGGAAGGGTCACAGTCATGATCCTAAAATCGCAGACTGTGGCTTTGGACAAAAGGGTAAGAGAGGGGCTCACCCACAGTTCTCGACACTGCGGTCGAGAGCATTCTGGGTCCCCTTGGACTGAGGATGATCTAAGACGCGCTCCGGCTTAGTGGGCTTTTGGGGAGGCGACGCAGCAAATCCCTAGGCTGGAAGCGTGCGGGCGGGACCCACGCTGGCTTCGCTCGCGCCCAAAGGTGTGACGAGGAGGGTGGAGGCCTCAACGCCCACAACACGGACCTTGGTGCCAGCGGGAAGATCGGGGCCTGCGACCCGCCAGAGGCTGTCGCCATAGCGAGCATGGCCGTAGCCGTGCTCGATGGCTTCGGCAAGGCTGAGTTCGCGTCCGATCATGCTTTCAACGCCACGGTTGACGCTGTCGGCATCATCCCCCACCGCCCGCGCAGCAATCCACCGCCCCACGAGCACGGAAACGGCGGCGAAGCCCAGGAACGCAATCATCTGCGCCTCCCACCCGAGCGGGTAAAAAAGGACCAGGGCGCCCGTGGCGGAGGCTGCTGCGCCGAACCAGATGAGCGACACCCCGGGCAAGATCACCTCGGCGATCAAGAATATGGCGCCCACGATGAACCAGGCATAAGGGCCAAGGCTGCCGAGGACGGAAAGGAAAAGCATCATCACGGGGCTCCCAACGTCAGCGTGCGTCGCCGGCAAGGCGCGCGGCAAGGGCTTCGGTGGCGGCGCTCAGTTTGCGGGCCCTTTCGGCGCGCGTCAAAGAGCTTGCATCGTCGTCCCCGCTGGCCGTGGTGTTGCCGGAGGGTTCACTGGTGGTGTCGGGCACGCTGGTTTGGACCGCGCGTGCGGCAACACTGTCTGCCACCTCTCGCAACGGAGTGGGGCTGGGAGATGGCGGCGTTGCCGGGCCTGACCCATCCCGCCCGAAGGTTTCTCGGGCGATCTCGGCAATGCCTGCGAGGGAGCCGAGGGTGGCAACAGCGTCCACAGGCAAAATGAGGGTGCGCTGGTTGGGGGCGGACGCAAGGTCGCGCAGAGCCGCCACATATTTCTCCGCAACGAAATAGTTGATGGCCTGCATGCTGCCGGACTCGATGGCGGCGGAGACGGAGGTGGTGGCTTTCGCCTCCGCTTCGGCCGACCGCTCGCGCGCCTCGGCGTCAAGGTAGGCCGCCTCCCGCCGGCCCTCTGCGGCAAGAATGAGGGATTGCTTTTCCCCTTCCGCCCTTGCGATGGCGGCGGAGCGCTCCCCGTCAGCCTCAAGCACCACGGCGCGCTTTTCGCGCTCGGCCTTCATCTGGCTCGCCATGGCATTCACAAGGTCCACAGGCGGGTTGATGTCCTTGATCTCGATGCGGGTGATCCTGACGCCCCAAGGGTCCACCGCAGCATCCACCACACGCAGGACGCGGGCGTTGATCTCGTCACGGTTGGACAGGAGCTCGTCCAGATCCATGGAGCCCATGACGGAACGGATGTTCGTCATGGTGAGGTTCAAGATACCGTTCTTGAGGTCGCTCACCTCATAGGCGGCGCGGGGGGCATCCAGCACCTGGAAGAAGGTGACGCCGTTGGCGGTGACGGTGGCGTTGTCCTTGGTAATGACCTCCTGGCTTGGCACATCCAGAACTTGCTCGCGCATGTCCACCTTGTCACCCACACGTTCAATGAAGGGGACGAGAACGTTGAGGCCAGGTTTCAGTGTGCGTGTGAAGCGGCCAAAGCGCTCCGCCGTGTAATGAAATCCTTGAGGCACGGTCTTGACGGCAGCCAAAATCACCACGAACACCAAAACGGCGGCCGCAATTAAGTATAGATTAATGCCAATATCGAACGGAATCATAACGCAACGTCCCAGTTGGTCGCAAATTCCCACCTGCCCGTCGCAGGGCTGGTGAGGTCTGTGAGAGAACAGATGGGAACGGTGCCTCTCCAGCGCAATCAGGAAGGGCGCGCCGGAGCCAAAAACGCTAGGTAGACTGCGGTTTTTTGGGAAGCGGCCTGGTGGTTTCGGAGGGCGCATGGGTGCTCTCTTCCACGACCTTGTGCCCGCCCGCACTGGCTCCCAAGATCACGGCCTTGAATGTGAGAAAAAGACAGTCAAGATAGAATACTTATGTATTCATGCCTGAGTACATAGAAACCGTCAGATAAGCAATGGGAAAAAATGAAGTATTATTTGTAATGTCTAAAGCTGAATAAGAGGAGGCTTTGAGCCGTTGGCGTGGATGGTGGCCATGTTCCCCGCCAAGTCCCAGCGCACCCGCGCGAAAGCGTTGCGAACGTTGGTCGTGTGGTTGTGGATCCAATGGCGGACACGCATCCGCACGACACGCAAGAACGCTTTCGCAAGGCGCGCAGGACGACTCCGGGGGTGTCTGCGCGCTCGATTAGGGGTGCTGGGCGTCTTGCACGTTGGGCCTGGTGTCGCCCTTTGGCGGCGTGCCACCGTTGTATTGGTCCGCCCTTTCCACCTTTTGTGGTGCCCAAAGCGATCAAATCCGCCGGTTGAGGCCCGAAACCGCACCTCTTGGTTGATCGAAGTCAATCCGTTGCCGCCCGGGATTGGCGACAAATGACGAGGTGCACGCCTCGACTGGCCGGGTGGGCTGGACGGGGCGCGTGCGCTTGACCATGGGGGAGAGCTAAGCATGTCAGATGGACGCTTCGTACGGCCATTCCAAAACTGTTCGCGTGGCGATGTGGCGATCGTGGGCGGGAAGAATGCGTCCCTGGGGGAGATGACGCAGGCGTTGACCGGTGAGGGCATTCGCGTCCCGCCCGGCTTTGCCACCACCGCGGACGCCTTTCGCCAGTTCTTGACCGACAACGGGCTGGATGCGCCCATCAAAGAGCGTCTCAAAGCGCTGGCTGATGGCGAGGCCACCCTTGCCCAGACCGGCGCTGCCATTCGCGAGTTGATCCTGAAGGCCCGTTGGCCGCAGGAGATGGCCGACGCCATCCTTGCCGCCTACCGTGACCTTGCCCGGACCATGGGGACGCAGGACATTGCCGTTGCCGTGCGCTCCAGCGCAACGGCTGAGGATTTGCCGGACGCAAGTTTTGCCGGCCAGCAGGAAACCTACCTCAACGTCGTCGGCGATCGCGCGCTCCTGGATGCGGCGCGGGCTTGCTACGCGTCCCTATTCACCGACAGGGCCATCAGCTACCGCGAAGCCAAAGGCTTTGAGCACGAGAAGGTGGCGCTCTCCGTGGGCGTCCAGGTGATGGTGCGCTCAGATACCGGCGGGTCCGGCGTGATGTTCTCCATCGATCCTGAGAGCGGGTTCGACGAGGTGGTGGTCATCAATGCGGCCTGGGGCCTGGGCGAGACGGTGGTGCAAGGGGTCGTCGACCCTGACGAATATGCCGTCTTCAAGCCGCTGTTGGAGACCGATGGCAAGGTGCCCATCGTCGAAAAGGCGCGCGGCAAGAAGGGCGTGAAGATGATCTACGGCGCCGACGGCAAGGGCACGCGCACCGTGCCCACCAGCCGGCGTGAGCGCAGCCAGTTCGTGCTGAGCGATGAGGAGATCATGCTCCTTGCCCGCTGGGCCATGCGCATTGAGCAACACTACGCAACGCCCATGGACATTGAGTGGGCGCGCGATGGCGAGAACGGCCCCTTGTTCATCGTCCAGGCGCGGCCTGAAACGGTGCGTTCGCGCGAAGACCAGGGTGTCCTCTCTCAGTATAGCGTTGAAGGTGAAGGCAAGGTTCTGGTGGAAGGCCTTGCCGTTGGCGCCGCTGCGGTGAACGGTGAGGTCTGCCTCATCGAGGATGTGGCGGACCTGGAGCGCTTCGTGGACGGGTCGATCCTCGTGACCCGCATCACCGACCCTGACTGGGTGCCCATCATGAAGCGGGCGGCCGGCATCATCACCGACCATGGCGGGCGCACTTCCCATGCCGCCATCGTCAGCCGCGAGCTTGGGCTGCCTGCCATTGTGGGCACGGGCGACGCCACGGAGCGGCTCCACTCGGGCCAATCGGTGACGCTGTCCTGTGCCGGCGGCGATGTGGGCATGATCTACGACGGTGCGGCGACCATCACCCGCTCCACCGTTGAGCTCTCAAGCCTTGAACAGACCCGCACCAAGGTGATGCTGAACATGGCAAACCCTGGTGCCGCCTTCCGCTGGTGGCGCCTTCCTGCCGACGGGATCGGGCTTGCGCGCATGGAGTTCGTGGTCGCGAACCAGATCCGCGTGCATCCGATGGCCCTCGTTCACCCCGACCGCGTGGAAGACCCGGCGCAGATTGCGGAGATCGAGGAGCTGACGGCCGGTTACGATGACAAGACGGAGTATTTCGTCGACCGTCTGTCCCGCGGTCTCGCAAGGCTTGCGGCAGCCGTCTACCCCAAGCGCATGCTTGTGCGCATGAGCGACTTTAAGACCAACGAGTATGCAGGCCTTCTTGGCGGCGCCCCGTTCGAGCCCCACGAAGAAAACCCGATGATCGGCTTTCGTGGTGCCTCTCGCTACTACTCGCCCGCCTACCGCGAAGGATTTGCGCTGGAGTGCGAGGCCATTGCAAGGCTGCGCAACACGCTTGGCTTTGACAATGTGGCGATGATGATCCCGTTCTGCCGATCCGTCTCTGAGGCGGATAAGGTGCTTGGGGTCATGGCCGAGCACGGCCTCAAGCGCGGGGACAAGGGTCTGGAAGTCTTCGTCATGTGCGAGGTCCCGTCCAACGTCGTCCTTGCTGAAGCATTTGCAGAACGGTTCGACGGCTTCTCCATTGGCTCCAACGACCTGACGCAGCTCACTCTGGGTGTTGACAGGGATTCAGAAGCGCTGGCGGGGATCTTCGACGAAGGCGATGCTGCGGTGAAGTGGATGATCCACACCGTCATCGCAGGCGCCCATAAGGCGGGTGCAAGCGTCGGACTTTGCGGTCAGGCGCCCAGCGACCATCCCGAATTTGCGCGCTTCTTGGTTGCCGAGGGGATCGATTCCATGTCGGTCACGCCAGACAGCTTCGTTGCCGTCAAGAAGGTGGTGGCCGAAGCGGAAGCCGAAGTAGACAGCGCGCAGCCCGTCAGGCGGGTCGGCAGCTAGAGAACGATCCGCTCGGTTTGAATCGAACTGAGCAGGCAATAGCGGGCTCGCGTCCATATCTGGCGCGATTTGCCGTCGATCAGGTTGATCCAACCAGATCGGTCGATCGCTGGAGGAGTTTCGGCCCAGACGGACACGTCTGGGCCGAACAAAACTGCACTCAATCAAAGACGTAGAGCATCTTGTCTGGGTCTGAGAAGACGCAGGATTCTCTCGCCATATCTCGGCCGCTCAGGTGGCCGATTTGCCGGCCAAGCCGGCCCACATGATCACGCCCCCGACCGCTTTGCCGGCCGGGGGCGTTAGTGTTTAGGCGGGTTGGAAGACCGATTCGATCTTGCCCTTCAGCGTCTGCGCGTTGAACGGCTTGACGATGTAGTTGCTGACGCCTGCCTTCTTCGCTGCCACCACGTTTTCGGACTTGGCCTCGGCGGTGACCATGATGAAGGGAATATCCTTCAAGTTTTCATCCCCGCGCACGGTCTTGAGCAGCTCGAACCCTGTCATGGGCTCCATATTCCAGTCGGAAATGACGAGGCCGTAGGATTTTTCTTTGAGCTTTTCCAAAGCTTCGGTGCCGTCGGCGGCATCGTCCACATCCTTGAAGCCGATTTGCTTTAGGAGGTTTTTGATGATGCGCACCATCGTTTTGTAATCGTCGACCACGAGGACCGGCATGGACAGGTCAAGGGACATGAAACGCTCCATGGTTGTGCGCGTCGTTGCACGATGTCTGTTTGGCGACGGCGGTTCTAACTGACAAAACTTGCCCCAACCTGGGCTGTTTGCCTTGTGCCAGCCTTGCCGTGCCCGACCCCGTACCGTTGCACTCATACAACTTTTGGATAGTCTAGTGGTGGTTGAAAACACCGTAGGAGTGTATGGCCGTGAGACGATTCCGCATTGAAGTCGCAAGCACGGAGAAGGGCGACCAGCCTTCGGCCATATCGAGGCAGGTCGACCGCATCATGGGCGAGCTTCAGGACTTGCGACAGACGAGCGGCCGGTCCGCCCCGTTGGACAGCGCCATTGCCGTGTGGAGCAGCGTTGAGGACATTCAGCGCCGGGTGGAAACCACCAAGACCGAGATTGCCGCCCTTTACTCCAAAGGCATGGCCGATCCGCAAAAGAGCCGAACCGCCGATGAGCTTCAGGCGGTGGTGACGGGCACCGAAAGCGCCACCGACGCCATCCTCGCCGCGGCCGAAACCATCGACACGGTGGCGCAAGAGCTGTCGGAGTCGCTCACGGGCCCAGAGAAGTCGGGTCTTGAGACCATCAACGAGCAGGTGCTTCAGATCTATGAGGCTTGCAACTTTCAGGACATTACCGGCCAGCGCATCACCAAGGTGGTGAGTTCGCTGCGCTTCATCGAAGAGCGCATCTCCACCATGGTGGACCTTTGGAACGCCATGGAGCTGGCCAAGCCCGAGGACAAGGACGAGTCCGATCGTGCTCTTCTCAACGGTCCTGCCCTCGACACAGACCGCGGCGTCGTGAACCAGGACGATGTGGACGCCCTATTTCGCTAGCTCGCTATGTCCGGGCCCGAGCCGTCACCCGCCTCAAGCCTTGAACAGGCCCATGAGTGCGTCAAAGAGTGCGGTGTCGGGGTCGTTGAGGTCGTAGAGCACGTCGAAGTGGTTGCGGCCTTCCACCTCAAGGCTCGATGCGGGATGGCCGGCATCCTGCCAGGCGTTTGCAAAGTCATGGCATTGGCGGCGGAATTCGTCCGTCTCGTTTTGCCCCACGGCAGCGCACACCGGGATGGAAGGTGGCGGCGCGCCGATGTGGTGCATGGGGGAGAGTGCGGCGGCGCTGGCCGCATCGAGGTTCGCCCATTCGTTCACATGGCAAAGGCGGATGGGCTCAAGGTCCATCAAAGGAGAGATGGGGAGCGCGGCCTTCACCAGATCGTGAGGCACACCGAACTCTGCGTGCCAATTGCCCGTCATCATCATTCCCGTGAGGTGGCCGCCTGCCGATGAGCCGCCCACCACAATCCTTTTGGGGTCGACACCATAGCGCCGCCCTTCCCGGTGGAGGAAGCTGAGGCAAAGTCTGCACTGGCGCACGATGTCTTCCAGCGAGACGGCGGGAGCAAGGGCATAGTCCACTGCCACCGTTGCGATCCCCGCCCTTTTGAGGGCAGGGGCCATCAAGCCCGAATCGTCCTTCGACAACAGCCGCCAGTAACCGCCGTGGATGAAGACAAAGGTGGGGGCAGGCGCTTCCCCGACAGGGTAGATGTCGCACTGCTCCTTCGCGCCGGGGCCGTAGACGACGCTGTCGTGAAAGGGGAGTTCAGCCTTGGCGGCCTCTGTGCGAGCCCTGTAGCCGCGCACATAGACGGTGACGTCGGGCACCGTGGCGCGGGCATTGTACTGCCTGTCGAGCGCCTCGCGACCCATGCCGCGATAGGTCTGTTCGCTCATGACGACACGGTTTTGCGGGAAAGGGCATCCCGAGAAAAGCCTGACTTGCCCGCATAGTTGCCGACGATGGCGCGCAGTTCCTCCTCACTCACCACATCGTCCAGCTTGTCAAAGCCCTGCGGCGCACGCTCGGTGACGACATCGATAACCCGTTCGGGACCGCCTTTACGGTTGAGGTAGACGATCTCCGCTGTCTTCGGCCGCCTCTCCTCATCGTAGGCGGTTAGCGCAGCAATCGTATCGGAGGCAGCGGCGAGGTGCTGCGCAAGGGCTTTGGCATCGAGGATGGCTTGAGCCGATCCATTGGAGCCGACGGGGTACATGGGGTGGGCGGCATCGCCGAGAAGCGTGGTCCGCCCAAAGCTCCAACGGGGGAGGGGGTCGCGGTCGCACATGGGGTATTCATAGAAGGCATCGGCGCCTTTGATGAGGCCGGCCAGGTCGATATCAGGCAGGGAGAAGAGGTTAAGGTGCGCCTCCACATCGCCCCACGTACCTTCGCGGCTCCAGTCTTCTTTATTAGGGGGCGGTGAGGACCCGTCAGACAGCTTCACGTTAACGACCCAGTTGATGAGCTGTCGGCCGTTGCCGTCCTCATCATCGGCAATGGGGTAGATGACGGCCTTGGCATCCATGCCGCCGGCAATCACCATGAGCCTTCCGCCGTCGATGGGGTCGGCGACGGTGGCCCCGCGCCACATCATCATCCCATTCCAGCTTGGCGGGCCCTGGTCAGGATAGTGGTGCGCGCGTACGGCGGAGTGGATGCCGTCAGCGCCCACCAGAACATCGCCCTCACGCTCGGCAATGATGGCGCCGTCCCGGCCCGCAAAGCGCGCGGTGATGGCGTTCTCGCCGTTGCAAAACTCAGTCAGGCGGTGGCCCACATGGACGTGATCTGCGCCGATGCGCTCGGCAACCGCCTCATAAAGAACCCGTTGGAAGCGGCCTCTGTGAATGGAAAATTGCGGCACGTCATAGCCTGCGCCCAGGCCGCGGGGCTCGGTCCACACCGTCTGGCCGAAGCGGTTTTGGTAGACGAGGGTGCCCGTGCGGATGGCGACGGCATCGAGCGCATCCAGAAGGCCAAGGTCGGCAAGCTCTGCCACAGAGTGGGGGAGCACGTTGATGCCCACGCCAAGCTCGCGGATGCCGCCGGCCTGCTCGAACACCTCCACCTCGATCCCTGCGCGGTGGAGGTAAAGGGCGGCGGCGAGCCCGCCAATCCCTGCCCCTGCGATCAGAACACGCACGGCTCAGCCTTCGCCCGGGGGCGGTGCAAAGTGGATGTTGTACTCGGCCGCGATCGCCACCACCCGCGCCGGGTCGTCCACATTGTGGATCTTGGTGAAGAGGTCGAACAGCTTTTGCGTGGGGCTGACCCAGAAGTGGCAGCGCACGGCCTGATCGCCATTGTTGAAGATGCCGTGGACAATGCCGCGGGGCAGCAAAATGGTGTCGCCTGCACCGGCCTTGTGGGGCGCACCATCCAGCACCAGGTCGAACGTGCCTTCGTGGACGAGGATGAACTCATCCTGATCAGGATGGATGTGAGGCGGCACGAAGGTGCCAGGCGGGAAGGTGGCATCCCAGGAGAAGGAGCTGGCGCAGTGGGATTTCGGCACATAGGTCTGGCCGAGGATGTTCCAGACAATCCCGTCCAGCCCTTTGCCGGCGGGCGTCACGCCCGCATTGAACTCGGCCATGTCCGTTCTCCCTTCGTCGGTGGGCGCCCCATCATACGCTGAGGTGGCGCTGCCTCAATTCCGGCGCTGCAATGAAGCTTTGATTGTCGCCCGACCACACCACGCGGCCCTTTTCGATGATGACGTGGCGGTCGGCGAGCCGGGTCAGCGCATCAAGGTTCTGGTCCACAATGAGGATGGCAAGGCCCTCGTCCTTCAGCCGCGTCAGGCAGCGCCAGATTTCCTGGCGGATGACGGGGGCAAGACCTTCCGTCGCCTCGTCGAGGACGAGGAGGATCGGGTTGGTCATCAGCGCGCGGGCAATGGCGACCATCTGCTGTTCGCCGCCTGACAGCTGGCTCCCCATGTGGTTCGCCCGCTCCTTCAGCCGGGGGAAAAGGTCGAACACCGTGGCGACCGTCCAGGGGGAGGCGCTGGCCTCTGACGGCGCAAGGGCGGTGGCTGTCAGGTTTTCCGTGACGGTGAGGGCGGGGAAGACGCGCCGGCCCTCGGGCACCAGTCCAAGACCGCGGCTTGCGATCTGAAACGGGCGGCGTCCGTCGATCCGCTCGCCCTGAAAGGCGATGGTGCCTGCGCGCGGGGTCAGGAAGCCGAACAGGGTATGGACGGTGGTGGTCTTGCCCATACCGTTGCGCCCCAGGAGTGAGACCACCTCGCCAGCCTCCACACCGAAGGTGATGTCGAACAGGACACGGCTTGGCCCATAGCCTGCCTGAAGGGCATTGACCTCAAGCATGGCCGGATGGGGCGGCGTCGAAGTGCCCCTCCTCTTCGCCAAGATACGCATCGAGCACGGCCTGGTTGGCGCGCACCTCGGCCGGCGGGCCGCTGGCAATCACCGCGCCGTTGACCAGCACCGTCACCCTGTCGGCAAGGGAGAAGACGGCATGCATGTCATGGTCGATGAGGAGGATCGGGACCGTGTGGCGCGCCTGGTCTAGAAGGGCGATCAAAGGCTCCACCTCCTCAGGTCCCGTCCCCGCCAAAGGCTCGTCCAGGAGAAGGATGCGAGGCTCCGTGGCAAGGGCGACCGCGATCTCAAGCTTGCGATGCTCACCGTGGGAGAGTGTGGCGACCCTAAGGTGCGCGCGCTCTGAAAGGCCGACACGGGCAAGGACCGCCATCGCCTCCTCGTTCAGCGCTGCCTCTTTGGCAACGGGCTTGAAGAAGCGAAAGCTCGTGCCGCGGCGGGACTGAAGGGCGGTGGCAACGTTTTGTAGGGCAGTAAAATCCTCCATCAGGCAGGTGATCTGGAAGGTGCGGCCGAGCCCCCAAAGGGCGCGGCGGTAGACGGGCGCGCCTGTGATATCGCGCCCATAAAGGAGGACGCGGCCTGCATCGGGCGCCACCTCACCGCAGATTTGTTTCACCAGCGTTGTCTTGCCGGCACCGTTTGGGCCGATGACGGCGTGAACCTCGCCGGTCTCCACCGTCAGGCTCACATCGTCGGTGACGAGGAGGCCGCCATAGCTTTTCTTCAAGCCTTCGATGGCAAGGGGCGGCGGGCTCATGGGCCGTCCTTGCGGGTGGAGAAGACGCCGACGATCCCGCCCCTGGCATAAAGCGCAACGAGGATGAGGATGGGGCCCAAGACCACCTTCCAGTTCTGCGCGATGGTGAGGGATGTGGCGTGAAGGCTTGCGGCAATCCCCTCCCCATCGGCGGGAAAGAGGGGGGCGAGAACGTCCTTGAAGACGAAGGGGATCGCGTCTTCCAGACCAAGGAGGATGAGCGCGCCCCACAAGGCGCCGTGCAACCGCCCGATTCCCCCGATGACGAGGATGATGATGAGGTCGGCGCTACGCCCCCAGGACATATAGGCGGGGCTGACGAACTCCGTCAGGTTGGCAAGGAGGACCCCTGAGACGCCGCAGATGGCCCCTGCAATCACGAAGGCCACAAGACGATAGCGGTCCACGGGGTAACCCAGCGCCGACATGCGCTTGTCGCTCTGGCGGATCCCCGACAACACGCGGCCGAAGCGCGAGCGCACAATCAGCGCGCAAAGCCCGTAGCAAAGGGCAAGCGCGATGACGACGGCGTAGTAGAACGCAACATCGTTCTCAAGAAGAGACGAGCCGAAGACGGTGGAGCGGCTCCATAGTGTGAGCCCATCGTCGCCGCCATAGCGGGCCAAGCTCGTGGCGCCGAAATAGGCCATTTGGCTCAGCGCCAGCGTGATCATGATAAACTGGATGCCGCTGGTGCGCACCGACACAGCGCCCATCAAGAGCCCGAACGCTGCACAGATGAAAAGCGCCAGAGGCAGCGTCAGCGCAAGATCTTCCAGGAAATGCTCGGCGGAGATGCCGATGACATAGGCGCCAATGCCGATGAAGGCGGCGTGGCCGAAGGAGACCATCGCCCCATAGCCGAGAATGAGGTCCAGGCTCAGCGCTGCAAGGGCGAAGATCATGATCCGCGCCGCGATTGTGAGGAGGAATGCACCGTCGCCGCCGGCCACCACCAGAGGCAACAGCGCAAAGGCCGCGATGAACAGGAGTGGCGAGAGGACGCCTGCGCGCAACAGGCTCGGCCGGTCGGTCAGGGCGGAAGGGGACACCGCGTCGGCTCTATCCACGCCTCACCCCTTTGCCGGGAAGAGGCCGCGAGGCCGCCAGAACAAGACCACCGCCATCAACAAATAGATCAGCATGGAGGCAAGGGCGGGGCCTACGGTGTCGGCAGCGCTCGGCGCCAAAATGGTCTTCATGATGTCGGTGGTGAAGGTGCGGCCGAGCGTGTCCACCATCGCCACAATGAGGGCACCCATGAACGCGCCTTGTATGGACCCGATCCCCCCGATCACGATGACCACGAAGCACAGGATGAGGATCTGGTCGCCCATGTGGGATTCCACCGCCACGATGGGCGCTGCGACGAGGCCCGCAAAGCCTGCCAGCATTCCCCCGACGGCGAAGACGAAGAGGAAGAGCCGCTCGATATCCACCCCGAGGGCGGCGACCATGGGTGAATCGCTGGCGCCGGCACGCACCAATGCGCCGACCCGCGTGCGGGCCACAGCAAGCCACAGGCCCGCGGCAAGGATGAGACCCACCACGATGACGGCGATGCGGTAGACCGGGTACTGAAGGGTGTCGGTGATGGGAATGGCCCAGTCCAGCACCTGGGGTACGGGAAGTTGGTAGAGCTGTGTGCCGAAGATGATCTCAATCAGCTCCGTCACGAACAGCAAGATGCCGACGGTGGCGAGCACTTGGGAGAGGTGATCGGCGCGGTAGAGTTTGCGGAACACCAAGTGCTCCAACACCACCGCGATAATGAACGAGCCCAGAAGCACGAGGGGGATTGTCAGAAGGACGTTCCCCGTCACCCCGAAGAACACCACGCCGAGGTAGGCGCCCAGCATGTACTGGACGCCATGGGCAAGGTTGATGAAGTCCATGATGCCGAACACCAGCGTCAAGCCGGCGGCCACAAGGAAGAGCAGGACGCCAAGCTGCAACCCGTTGAGGAGCTGCACGAGGAGGAGCGTCATGTCCATGGGGCGAGCTCTTTAGTGGGGTGAGGCGGCAGGACCAAGGCCCCGCCGCACTGCAAGGGGTGTGCCGCTACATCCGGCAGTCGGCAGCGTAAACGTCGCCGTAGTCGTCGAACACCTTTTCCACCGCGGACATGACGTACTGGCCGTCATCATTCTTCACCGCTTGGGTGAGGTAGAAGTCCTGCACGGGGAAGTGATTGGTGTTGAAGGAGAAATCGCCACGCACCGAAGAGAAGTCCGCTGCCTTCAGCGCCTCGCGCACAGCGTCCTTGTCCGACAGATCCCCGCCGACGGCGTTGACGGCAGAGGCGATCAGAAGCGCTGCGTCATAGCCCTGTGCGGCATAGTGCGAGGGCAGGTAGTCGTAGGCGGCAAGGAAGTTCTCGAAGAACTCCTTGTTGGCGGCATTGTCGAGGTCCATCGCCCACTGGGACGAACCGAAGAGGCCGAGGGCATCGTCTTGTGTGGCCACCATGGTCGCCTCGTCCACGGTGAAGGCGGACAGGAATTTCACCTTGTCGGCGAGCCCTGCCTGGCGGAATTGTTTGACGAGATTGACCCCCATGCCGCCGGGCATAAAGGTGAAGACGGCGTCAGGTTCGGCGGAGGCAATCCGGGCAAGCTCTGCCGAGAAATCCAGGTTGTTGAGGGGGGTGTAGACCGTGTCCACCACCTCGCCTTTGAAGTGGCGCTCAAAGCCTGAGACGGCGTCGCGGCCGGCCTGGTAGTTGGGGGCCAGCAGGAACACGCGCTCAAGGTTGTTGTCGGCGGCGTACTTGCCCATCACCTCGTGCACCTGGTCGTTCTGCCAGCTGACGGAGAAGAAGTACGGGCTGCACCGGCGCCCTGCGATGGTGGAGGTGCCGGCATTGGCGCCGATGACGAAGGTCTCGCTCTCGGTGATGGGGCGGAACACGGCCATCAAGATGTTGGAGAAGATGAGGCCTGTGACGAAATCCACCTGGTCGCGGCTGATCAGCTCCTGCGCCTTGGTGACGGCGTAGTCGGGCTTCAGCTCGTCGTCCACGAGGATCACTTCGACGGGCCGGCCGCCCATCTCGTTGCCCACCTTTTCAAGGCCGAGGCGGAAGCCGTCATAAAGGTGTTTGCCCAGAACGCCCGGCGGGCCGGACATGGTGGCCATAAAGCCGATCTTCACTGGATCTTCGTTGGCGCTTGCCGGAGCGACGAGCCCGGCCGCCAACACAAATGCGCCGAAGACGGCGCCTGCGCGCGTGCCTTTTTTCATGAATGCTCCCGTGTCCGCGGATTGTGAGGTTCTGTATCTAACCGACAAGGCAATGGACATTGGCCGCCCCTGTCAACCCAGGTCCGTGTCCGTGCCGTGGAACGGCTTTGCCGCCTATGCTTTGATGGATGGCCGACTTCAGCCACAGATGGAGAGCTTGTGACCTACACCCTGCCGATCAAGATCATGTTTCAGCACTGCGACCCGGCAGGAATCGTGTTCTACCCCCGGTACTTTGAGATGATCAACGAGACGGTGGAGACCTTCTTCGACGAAGCCATCGGTTACGCCTTCGCCACCATGCATGGGCGCGATTGTCGGGGCGTACCGACGGTCACCATCTCGGCGGATTTCAAAGCGCCGAGCCGCCTGGGCGACGTTGTCGACTTTGCCATGACCATTATGAAGATCGGCAACACCAGCCTCAGCTATGAGTTGACCGCCTCCTGCGCCGGTGAGGTGCGCCTTGAAGCGAAAGGCACGCTGGTTCACATCAGCGATCAGTCCGGACGCCCCGTTCCCTGGTCGGACGAGGTGCGCGCCAAGCTAACCGAGGCCGCCGCCGTCTGATCCGCCTCAGCCCCGCTCGTCCTTGAAGCGTGGCGGCTTGAAGCTCCCCTCGAAGCTCTTGGCAATGCTGCCAGGCTCCAGGACCTCGATGTCGGGGGTGATCTCGAAGGTGTGCTTGACGATCCCTGCCACGGTGTCGGCTGCATTGCCTGGCGCTGCGGGGGCCGGCTCCATGAACAGCTTTAGGTGATCGGCCGTCCCGTCGAAGGTGATGGCAACGCGGAAGTCGGCCACCTCAGGCGTGCGGAACATCAAGTCCTCGAAGTCGGTAAAGCCGATGTTGACGCCGCGCACCTTCACGAACCCTGCCGTACGGTGGGTGTGTTTGATGACGGGGAAGACGTCATAGGCCGTTCCCTGAGGCGTGCCTTTGCGAAGGGTGACGATGTCGCCCGTGTTCCACCGCAGGAACGGCGTTGCGCTGTTGGTGACAAGGGACGTGACCACCAGGAGGCCGGCCTTCCCTTCCGCAACGGGGGTGAGCGTTTCGGGGTCGAGTATCTCCGGATACGCGTAGTCGGCCCAGAAGCGGAAGCCTTCGCAGGCAGCGTCCTCCGCCCCCAGCATCATCATCTCCGTCATGCCGAAGCTGTCGCGCACGTCCGCGCCGAACACGTCCGCCAGCTTGGCCCGCTTTGAGGCCGACAGCGGCTCGGCGGTGCACAAGATCTTGTCGATCCCCGCCGACTTCAAGTCGAACCCGTCGGCCCGGGCAAGGTTGGCAAGCTGTAGCCCGTAGCTTGCCATCCCGATCCACGCCGAGGGCTGGAACAGGCGCATCATTTCAATTTGCATGGCCGAGGGGAGGGTGTTGCCGCCGCCGGCCCACACGACGCCCATCTCAGCATGGGTGGCGGCGCGGCCCATCAGGTGGCCTGCGGGGTGGATGCCGAGGGGTAGGGAAAGGTGGGTGATGTCGTCCTTGGTGAAGCCCGCGCACTCAAGGACCCTTTGAAAGCCGATCAGCCCATACTCAACATCGGCAAGGGTGCGGGGGTAGTAGAGGGGCCTTCCCGTGGACCCGCCTGAGCGCCAGAACTCGGCAATGGCGTTGCGAGGGGCAAGGCAAAAGTCCTCGTAAAAGGCTTGTGAGGAGAGGCTGCGCAACTGCTCTTTGTCCAGGACGGGGATCGCGCGCCAGGCCTCAGGCTCCAAGATGGTCGCCGCATCCATGCCGCGCAGGGCGTCGGCATAGAAGGGTGCCGTCTTTGCACGCTCGAATGCTGCCACACGCCGCGCACTCTGGCGTTCCAGGAGCGCGTCTTCGGTGGGCGGCAAATCGAGATCGGTCATGGCGGACGGTCCGGCAACAAGAGCTGCGCGTCAAAAGCCCATGGGGCCAGGCACGCTTGATGGGGCGAGGAGCGATGGATACGCTATTTAAATCAAAGGAGGAACGCCTATGGACCTTCCGCCCGCCAAAGACGACGCTCCGCACGCCCTTTTCCCTGACCCCGCGCCCGCCCCCACAAAGGCGGAGCGTTTTGCAGGCTCGCCAAGGATCGAGGTGACGCCTGACTACAAACCCTTCGATCAGCCCAACGACATGTTCAGCCGCGGCTTTTGGGACCCGGGCTTTGCCAACCGCCTGAGCCGCCGCTTCTTCCGTTCCTTCGTGAAGCCCCAGGAGCGGATGCGCGATGAGGATGGCTTCACCCAGGCCGACTTTGCCCTGCGCAACGGTCCCTGGGTGGTGACGGAAATGTTCGCCGAGATGCAAAAGGCGAACGACAGGCGCGACGGCTTCACAGACGACTTCACCCCCCACCTGCCGCCCAAGGTGGAGCCGGCCGAAATCGGCGACCCGAAGGCGGCGGCCAAGCGGGTGAAGAAGGTGGCCAAGCTCTACGGCGCCGACCTTGTGGGGATCACCGCCTACGACCCGCGCTGGACCTACCGCACCAAGTTCTCCGCACGCACCATGTCCAGCAAGCCGGTGGAGATCCCCGACGGGATGACCAGTGTCATCGTCCTTGGTAAGGCGATGGAGTACGACATCATCCGCATGTCGCCCACGGCCACGGCCTCGGCCGGTCCCGCATCGGGCTATGCGGAGGATGCCATCACGCTGCTGGCCCTTGCCCAACACATCCGCAGCCTCGGCTACCGCGCCGTTGCCACACAGAACGACACCAACTTGGCCATTCCCTATGCCATTGCCGCAGGGCTTGGGGAGTATGGCCGCAGCGGGCTTTGCATCACCAAAGAATATGGCCCGCGGGTGCGCTTCGGGCGCGTGTTGACCGACATGCCGCTCGCCCACGATCAGCCCGTGCGCTTTGGCGTTGAAGAAACCTGCGAGATTTGCCGGCGCTGCGCCAACAATTGTCCGCCCCAGGCCATCGATCACGGTCCGCCGTCCACCTACACCTTCAACCGCTCCAACATCAAAGGGGTGAAGAAGTGGACCACGGACGGGGAGAAGTGCTTCAAATTCTGGGTCTCGCGCGGGACGGACTGCGCCAACTGCGTGCGCGTGTGCCCCTACAACAAGGACCCGCGCTCCACGTGGTCTAAGGTCATGATGGCGATGTTGCGTGTGGCACCCCTCAGGCGCCTTGCTCTGCGCCTTGATGACAAGATGCGCCTGCACGATCAGATCAAACCGTCCGCCTGGTGGCAGGGGCGGGTGGAGACCATGGACCGGGCCAAAGACCACCCCTTCGATGCTGAACTCAAAGCAAGCCAAGACCGCGTCAAAGCCATCAGAGACGAGCGGCGCGACAGGGCGGACGCTTGAGCATCCTCGGCCAGAGCGTTCTTGCCCAGGAGGGATCGCCGTGCAGGGCATGATGATGCACCGTCCGCTCACGATCGCGGACCTTTTGGAGTTTGCCGCCGAGGTGCACCCCGAGGGCAAGGTGATCTCCGCCCGCCACGAAGGGGATGTTCATAGGGCCGGCTATCGCGCCATCAGGGACAGGGTGTGCCAGCTCGCCTACGCCTTGAAGGGGTTGGGTGTGGGCGAGGGGGAGAGGATCGCAACCCTTGCCTTCAACGGCCACAGGCACCTGGAGCTTTACTACGCCATCTCCGGCATTGGCGCTGTCTGCCACACCATCAATCCGCGCCTTCCTGCCGATCAGATGCGCTTCATCGTCGACCATGCGGGCGACACGCACATTTTCGTCGACCCGCCTTTGGTTCCACTGCTGGAGCCGCTGCTTCCCACACTCGCGCGCCCTCCCAAAGTGGTGGTGATGACCGATAGGGCGCACATGCCGCAGAGCGCCATCGACGGTGTCCTTTGCTATGAAGACCTTCTGGACGGTCAGCCGACGCGGTTCGATTGGCCCGATTTTCCCGAGGAAACGGCAGCGGGCCTTTGCTACACCTCAGGCACCACGGGGGCGCCGAAAGGGGCGCTCTACTCCCACCGCTCCACCGTTCTGCACGCGCTGATCTTGTCCAGCGCCATTCCAAAGGTGCTTCAGCCGGGGCGTAAGGTGCTGCCTGTGGTGCCACTCTTCCACGTCAACGCATGGGGGTTGCCTTATGCGGTGCCCCTTGCGGGGGCCTCGCTGGTGTTCCCAGGCGCAGGGCTCGACGGGAAAAGCCTGTTCGACTTGATGGACCGCGAAGGGGTGTACTCCGCCTGGGGCGTTCCCACCGTGTGGTTGGGGCTCCTTGCGGAGATATCCGCGCGGGGGCGCTTGCCGGATGGGTTCGGCCATGTGCTCGTCGGCGGGTCGGCAGCGCCAAGGACGATGATCGAAGCGTTCGAGGCCATGGGGGTCACCGTCTACCACGCCTGGGGGATGACGGAGATGAGTCCCATCGGCACCACAGGCGCGCTACCACCGTCGGTGGAAGAGGGGCCGCCGGAGGTGCGTGCGCAAAAGCAATCGGTCCAAGGCCGCCGGGTGTTCGGCGTGGAGTTCAAGATTGTTGGCGAGGCGGGCGAACCTCTCCCCCATGATGGCACCAGCCAGGGCGAACTTTATGTGCGCGGCAACACGATAATTGCCGGCTACCACGACAACCCCGAGGCAACGGCTGCCGCCATGGACGCTGAGGGCTGGTTCGGCACGGGCGACATCGCCACCATCGACCCTGACGGGTACCTCACCATCACCGACCGTGCCAAGGATCTCATCAAGTCCGGCGGAGAGTGGATTTCCTCCCTCGACGTTGAAAATCTTGCCATCTCCCACCCCAAGGTGCGCAACTGCGCCTGCATTGCCGTTGCCGACGAAAAGTGGGGCGAGCGCCCACTCCTGGTGGTGGTGCCTGAGGGGGAGGACGCGCCTGATGCTGAGGAGATCCTTGATCTTCTGGCCACCAAGTTTGCACACTGGCAGCTCCCCGATGAGGTGGTGACGACGGATGCCCTGCCACTGACGGCAACGGGCAAGGTGTCAAAGCTGACCCTTCGCAAGCAGTTTGCTGAGCGCCACAAAGGCGGCGGCACGAAGCAGCGTTGAGACGGGCCGCAAGCGTTGACGGATGGAGCGGGCCGGGCGAGGCTGGCCTATTGGTTTATCACGGCGCACCCCACCGCACGGATCGTCACCGCGGCGGGGCGGCCCTTTGCGCAGGACAGGCGACATGACACGGATGATCACCGTGGCCGGCGCGCAGCTCGGCCCCATCCAGCGCACCCACTCCCGTGTGGACGTTGTGGAGCGGATGATCATCATGCTGCGTCAGGCAAGCCGTCACGGCGCCGACCTGGTGGTGTTTCCCGAGCTTGCGCTCACCACCTTCTTCCCGCGCTGGATGATGGAGGATCAGGCCGAGGTCGATTCCTTCTTCGAGACGATGATGCCATCGCCGGCCACAGAGCCCCTTCTGGCCGAAGCGCGCTTGTTGAAGCTCGGCCTTTCGTTCGGGTTCGCCGAACTGGTGGAGGAGGACGGCCACACCAAGCGCTTCAACACGCAGATCCTGTTCGACAAGGCGGGCCAGGAGGTTCTGCGCTACCGCAAGATCCACCTGCCGGGCCATGCGGAAAACGAGCCCTGGCGTCCCTTCCAGCACCTTGAAAAGCGCTACTTCGACGTGGGCGACCTGTCCTGGCCCACCGCCGATACACTCGGTGGGCGGTTCGGCATGATGATCTGCAACGACCGCCGCTGGCCTGAAAGCTACCGCGTGATGGGCCTTCAGGGGGTGGACATGATCCTGCTTGGTTACAACACGCCGCGGGTCAACCCGCCGGCGCCTGAGCACGACAGGCTGTCGGAATTTCACAACCACCTCGTCATGCAGGCGGGCGCTTACCAGAACGCCGCCTGGTTGGTGGGGGTGGCCAAATGCGGCGTCGAGGAAGGGTGCGAGCTGATTGGCGACAGCGTCATCATCGCGCCATCGGGGGAGATTGTGGCCAAAGCCACCACCCATGAGGACGAGTTGATCCTGGCGCGCTGCGACCTTGATGCGGGCAACAGCTACAAAAGCTCTGTGTTCGACTTTGCGCGCCACCGCGAGCCTGAACTCTATGGGCTCATCACCGCGCGCAAAGGCGCCGGCCCGCCGCTCTGACCCTTCGACTGCAAGGCGCCCTGCGCCGTTCCTGACTGCGAGAGGATTTTTGTGTCCCCTGACCTGATTTTGAAGGGCGGCCATGTGGTCGACCCGTCCATCGGCATGGACCGCGTTGCCGATGTGGCCTTCAAAGACGGCCGCGTGTCCGCCGTCGGTCCGAACCTTGAAACAGGCTCCGAAACGGACGTGCGCGATGTCTCCGGTTACTACGTGACGCCAGGCCTCATCGACCTTCACACCCATGTCTACTGGGGTGGCACGTCGCTGGGGATCGACGCTGAAGAGTTCTGCCGCACCTCAGGCGTGACGACGGCCGTGGATACAGGCAGTGCAGGCCCAGGCAACTTCCACGGTTTCCGCGCCCATGTGATTGAGCCGTGTGAGGTGCGCATCCTTGCCTACCTCCACGTCTCGTACGCAGGCATCTACGGCTTCGGCAAGACGGTGATGGTGGGCGAAAGCCACGACATCAACCTGATGGCGCCCGCCGAGGCCGTGGAGGTGGCCGAGGCGAACAGGGACGTTGTGGTGGGCATCAAGGTGCGCGTCGGCCGCCACGCCTCTGGCGATCAGGGCACCAAACCTTTGGACATTGCCCTTGAGGTGGCCGAGGCGGTGTCGATGCCTTTGATGGCCCACATCGACCACCCGCCGCCAAGCTACGAAGAGGTGCTTGAGCGGCTGCGCCCTGGTGACGTCCTCACCCACGCCTTCCGCCCCTTCCCCAACACGCCCGCAACACCCCAAGGGACGGTGAAGCACGCCGTCCTCAAGGCGCGCGAAAAGGGTGTGATCTTCGACATTGGCCACGGCATGGGCTCGTTCTCATTCAAGACCGCCCGCGCCATGCTTGCCAACGGCTTTTACCCCGACACCATCTCTTCGGACGTGCACACCTTGTGCATCAACGGCCCGGCATTCGATCAGGTGACGACGCTGTCGAAGTTTTTATGCATGGGGATGCCCTTTGCCGATGTGATCAAGACGTCGACGGAGAACGCCGCGATGGCGCTGAAACGGCCCGACCTTGGCACCTTCAAGACAGGCTCGGTGGGCGATGCGACGGTCCTGTCCATCAAAGAGGGTTCGTTCGACTACGAGGACGTGACGGGCGAGCACATGGACGGGGACAGGCGCATTTTCTCCGAAGCGAGCATCGTCGCCGGCCGCTGGTGGCACGACAATCTGGAAAGGAGCGCTGCATGAGCGCTGTTGAAGACAAGCTTGCCGGACTGGGCATCACCCTGCCCGAACCTGGCCCCGTCGGCGGCAACTACGTGCCTTACCGCATCGACGGATCGACCCTTTACATGGCCGGCCAAGGCCCCCGCCACCCTGACGGGCGGATGGAAACCGGCAAGGTGGGGCAGGACGTCACCACAGAGGAAGCTTACGAGCACGCCAAGCTGACGGGGCTCAACCTTCTGGCCCAGGCCAAGGCCGCTGTGGGGGACCTCGACAGGCTGAGCGCGGTGAAGCTTCTCGGCATGGTCAACGCCGTGCCCGACTTCAAGCAGCAGCCCCAGGTGATCAACGGCTGCTCGGACCTTTTCGTGGAGGTGATGGGCGAAAAGGGCCAGCACGCCCGCTCTGCCGTCGGCATGGGCTCGCTCCCAGGCGGCATTACGGTGGAGATCGAAGTGATCTTTAGGATTGATTGAGGCCGTACCGGTCATAGGAGCGCAAACGCGCTCACCCATAAGGAGACGACATGGTTCGCAGTATTGTGTTAGGCGCCTGTGCGCTGGTGCTGGCCTTTGGCATGGCCGAAGCGAAGGACGGCGGCCACGGCAAGGGCACGGCCCAACACGCCCAGCAGCAAGAGCCGCCCTTGGAATCCATCGCCGATGAGGCCGCCGAGGTGGGCTCTGAAGGCGTTGAAGAGGACGGGATGGAGCGGAACATGGACGAGATGATCACCAGCGAAGATCAAGACGGCTGCATCGGTGACATCGGCAACGACGAAGTGGGTGGCTGCGCCAACGCCCTCGACTGACACCGCTGCCGTTGAACGAAAAAAGCGCCCGCCGAACGGATCGGCGGGCGCTTTTTCGTTCTGAGCCTATGGCGTCAGCTGCAGCCTGATGTGGAGCCGCAGGTGTCGCACTTTAGGCACGTGCCATTGCGCACCAGGGTGAAGTTCCCGCACTCGCCGCACGGGTCGCCCTCAAAGCCTTTCAGGCGAGCAAGGACACTGCGTTCGGCGGCGGTCTCGCCGCGCTGGACGGCGGTTGGGGCGGCGGCTTCCTGGGTGGCCCCCAAGAGGGCGGCCACCTCTGCGCGGATTTCCTCCACGGGGGACTGGCGCGCTTCGGCAGGGGCCTCCACCGTCGCCACGGCGGCGCCCGCTTGCGCCGCAGGTGCGGTGGCGGCAGTGGCCTGGGCGGTGGCAGCGCCGGCGATGGCCTGGGACACAAGGTCCACCGCTACAGCCTCAGGTGCATCGGCGCGGATCAGGCGGAAGCGCTGACCGCGGACAAGGCCGTGGCTCACCATCTCGGGCGGCTTGTCCCCTTCCACACCGCGACCGATGGTGGTGGCGCCAAGATCTTCCGGCGTCACATGGGCAAGGTCGTTGCGGCCAAGGTAGGAGATGGCCAACTCGCGGAAGATGTAGTCCAGGATGGATGTGGCGTTCTTGATGGCCTCGTTGCCCTGGACGAAGCCTGCAGGCTCGAACCGGGTGAAGGTGAAGGCGTCCACATACTCTTCCAGCGGCACGCCGTACTGGAGGCCCAGCGAAATGGCGATGGCGAAGTTGTTCATCATCGCACGGAAGGCAGCGCCCTCCTTGTGCATGTCGATGAAGATTTCGCCGAGCCGCCCATCGTCGAACTCGCCGGTGCGAAGGTACACTTTGTGGCCGCCGATGATGGCCTTTTGGGTGTAGCCCTTGCGCCGATCCGGCATGGATTCGCGTGAGCGGACCACCACCTCGCGCTCCACCACACGCTCCACAAGGCGCTCGGCAATGGCGGCTGTGCGCTTGGCGGCAGGTTCGGCGAGGATCTCCTCCACCTCGTCCTCGTCGTCGGAGATGAGCTGCGCCGACAAGGGCTGGGAGAGCTTGGATCCATCGCGGTAAAGGGCGTTTGCCTTCACCCCCAGCTTCCAGGAGAGCTCGTACGCGGCGCTGCAATCCTCAACGGCGGCATCGTTGGGCATGTTGATGGTCTTGGAGATGGCGCCCGAGATGAAGGGCTGGGCCGCCGCCATCATGCGAATGTGGCTTTCCACCGACAGGAAGCGCGTGCCAAGCCGGCCGCACGCATTGGCGCAGTCGAACACGGGCAGATGCTCGTCCAGAAGGTGGGGTGCCCCCTCAAGGGTCATGGCACCGCACACGTGGATGTTGGCCGCCTCGATCTCAGCCTTGGTGAAGCCGAGGGCTTCGAGCACGTTGAACTCAGGGTCGTTCAGCGTCTCAGGCGTGACGCCGAGCACCTTGACCAGCACATCCTCGCCAATGGTCCACTTGTTGATGGCAAAGCGGATGTCGAAGGCGCTGGCAAGCCCCTCCTCGATGGCCGCGATGGCCGCCTCAGGCAGCCCCTTTTCCGCAAGACTTTTGGCGTTGATGTGCGGCGCCCCTTCAAGGGAGCCATGGCCGACGGCGTAGTTGATGATCGCCTCGCGTCGGGCCTTGTCGTAGCCCAGCACCCGCAGCGCCTGGGGAACGGCGCGGTTGATGATCTTGAAGTAGCCGCCACCGGCAAGCTTCTTGAACTTCACCAGCGCAAAGTCGGGCTCAATCCCCGTTGTGTCGCAATCCATTACAAGGCCGATGGTGCCTGTGGGGGCAATCACGGTCGCCTGCGCGTTGCGGAAGCCGTGCTTTTGCCCGAGGGCAAGGGCACGGTCCCAGGCAGCGCCCGCGCGCTCCACAAGCTTGGGGTCGGGGCAGGCGGCCTTGTCGAGGGGGACGGGGAGGGTGGCAAGCGCCTCATAGCCCTTGGCCTCGCCATGGGCGGCAAGGCGGTGGTTGCGCATGACGCGCAGCATGGAGTCCGCGTTTTCCTGGTAGCGGGGGAAGGCGCCGAGGTCGCGCGCCATCTCCGCAGACGTCGCGTAGGACACGCCCGTCATGATGGCGCTGATGGCCCCGCAAATGGCCCGGCCTGTGGGCGAATCGTAGGGAATGCCCGAGACCATCAGCAGCCCGCCGATGTTGGCAAAGCCAAGGCCGAGGGTGCGATAATCGTAAGAGCGTTGGGCAATCTCCGCCGAGGGGAACTGCGCCATGGTGACGGAAATCTCCAGCACCATCGTCCACAGCTTCACAGCGTGTTCGAACAGGTCGATGTGGAACACACCGTCATCGGTCTTGAACTGAAGGAGGTTCAAGGAAGCAAGGTTGCAGGCCGTGTCGTCCAGGAACATGTACTCAGAGCACGGGTTGGACGCGCGGATCTCACCCCCTGCCGGGCAGGTGTGCCAATCGTTGATGGTGGTGTGGAACTGGATGCCGGGGTCGGCCGAGGCCCACGCCGCTTCCCCCACCTTGCCCCACAACTCTTTGGCGGAGACGGACTTTTTCACCTCACCCGTGATCCTCCAGGTGAGGTCCCAGGGCTTGTCCTCTTCCACCGCGTGCAAAAACTCGTCGGTGACGCGCACGGAGTTGTTGGAGTTCTGGCCCGAAACGGTGAGGTAGGCCTCTGAATCCCAGTCCGTGTTGAAGATCGGAAACTCGATGGAGGTGTAGCCTTGGCGGGCGAACTGCACCACGCGGCGGATATAGTTTTCCGGCACATGGGCCTTCTTGGCCGCTTTGATCTCCCGCTTCAGGGCAGGGTTTTTCGCGGGGTCGAAGCAATCATCGCCCGAACCCTCGCAGTTGACGCAGGCCTTCATGACCGCCGTCAGCTGCTGCTTGACCACCTTGGAGCCGGTGACGAGGGCGGCGACCTTTTGCTCCTCGCGCACCTTCCAGTCGATGTAGTCCTCAATGTCGGGGTGGTCGATGTCCACCACCACCATCTTGGCCGCGCGCCGTGTGGTGCCGCCGGACTTGATGGCCCCTGCCGCACGGTCGCCGATCTTCAAAAAGCTCATCAGGCCCGAGGATTTGCCGCCGCCCGACAGCCGCTCCCCTTCGCCGCGGATGGCCGAGAAGTTGGAGCCCGTGCCCGAGCCATACTTGAACAGCCGCGCCTCACGCACCCAAAGGTCCATGATGCCGCCATCGTTGACCAGATCGTCGGACACGGACTGGATGAAGCAGGCGTGGGGCTGGGGATGCTCGTAAGCGCTGTTGGAGCGGACGAGTTCGCCCTTGTCGGGGTCCACATAATAGTGGCCCTGGCTCGGCCCATCGATGCCGTAGGCCCAGTGCAGCCCCGTGTTGAACCACTGGGGGGAGTTGGGGGCAGCCTTTTGGGTGGCGAGCATGTAGCGCAGCTCGTCATAAAAGGCCTGCGCGTCCGTCTCGCCATCGAAATAGCCGCCCTTCCAGCCCCAGTACGTCCACGCCCCCGCCAGACGGTCGAACACGGCGCGGCTGTCGGTTTCGCCCACCGAACGCTCGTCCTCTGGCAAGGCGCTTAGGGCCTCGGTGTCGGGGACGGAGCGGCGCAGCCAGAACGGCACGCTGGTTTCGTCCACCGGCTTCAGCCTGGCAGGGACACCGGCCTTGCGGAAATATTTTTGGGCGATGATGTCGGTGGCCACCTGGCTCCAGGCTTCGGGCACCATGACATTGTCCAGGCGAAACACGGTGGAGCCGTCAGGATTGCGAATCTCCGACACGGCGGTGCGAAACGCGATGCCGTCATAGGGGGAGGAACCGTCCTTCGTGTAGCGCCGCTCAATCCGCATCGTGAAATCCTTCGTCTCGGCCGTCGTGGGCGTTCTGGGCTCCGGAAGGTGCTTGTCTTCAGGGATCGAAAGGAAGGGGGAGGACCGCGTCTTCCTGTGGACGACGATGGTTATCCCCGGTCAATCGGTTATCCCCCGACACACCATATATGGTGGTCGTGCACCCTCCGACCAACTAGATGCCGGATAAGTCGTTAAAGAACTCCTGACGCGCCGCGCTGCCTCCCAGATCGTGCGCATAAATTTTGTATGCGTTATGTTCTCATGATTTGCAACGGATGGCGAGGGCGGACAAAGCGCCGCTCTTGGCCGATGGGTTTGCGCCGGCGGGCGCGGATGGGGCAAGACAGGTCTTCACCAAATGTGGAAAGGAATGTCGTGAAGGGTCTCATTGTCGGGTTCGGGGCGCTGGTCCTTGCTGGGTTGCCCACCAAAGGCAGCGCGCAGGAGCACACGTTCACCATTCAGCACTTCCTGGGCCCCACCTCGCCGGCGCAGACCGTCTTGATCGAGCCCTGGGCGAAGCGGGTGAGCGAGGCCTCCGGCGGGCGCCTTGCCTTTGAGATCTTCCCGTCCATGGCGTTGGGGGGGCGGCCGCCGGAACTTTATTCGCAGGTGCGCGACGGCACGGTCGACATTGTCTGGACGCTGCCTGGCTACACCCCAGGCGTCTTCCCCCGCCTAGAAGTGTTTGAGCTGCCAGGCGTCCACAAGAAGAGCGCCAAGGTCACCACCCTTGCCATTCAAGACATGATGGGGGCGTTGGCCCCTGATCTTGAGGCGGTCAAACCCCTTCTGGTGCATGTGCACGCAGGCAATGCCTTGTTTTTGACGCGCCCGCCCATCGAGGACCTTGCCGGTGCTGCGGGCCTCAAGGTGCGCTCCCCCTCGCGCACGGGGGCGATGATGGTGGAAGCCTGGGGCGCTGAACCTGTGGGGATGCCTGTGCCGGAACTTCCCACCGCGATTTCGCGCGGGGCTGTGGACGGGGCCCTGATCCCCTTCGAGGTGGCGTTGCCATTGAAGATTACCGAGATGGCCGAGAGCGCTGTGGAGCTCAGCGAAGGGGACCGCTTCGGCACAGCCGTCTTCCTGTTTGCCATGAACAAGGAGCGCTACGACGCTCTGCCTGACGACTTGAAGGCGATCATCGACGACCATTCGGGCGTTGCCATTGCCGGTGAGATTGGCGCTGCCTGGGATGAGATGGAGCGTCGCGGCGAGGGGGCAGCGGAGACCGCCGGCATGGACCTGTCACGCCTGTCGGACGAGGCGTCGGCAGACTTTGCCGAGGTTCACGCCAAGGTGCGCGCCGATTGGGCCGCTCAAGTGAGTGAAGAAGCCGTTGGCGGACAAGATTTGATCGACGCTGCCATGCAGGCCATTGCCCGCCACGAGTAATGGCGCCGGCCGTTTTCAGACCGTCTTTGCACAACAATTGTCCAAAATGGCGGTCTGAAACCATTTATCTGAATCGTTCATTGTAGCGATCGTTCACTATCCCTCTTGCATTGCGATTTTTCCGTGTCATTGTCCCTGCCAAGCCTCGTCGACAGAGGCAGTGAGGGAGCCTCTCACATCAAACGCCGTGCGCGGGACGACAGGGTTTTAGGGCCCGACAACGTTGTCCCTGCGCCGGCGTTTTTTGCGAAAACGCAATGGGTTGATGGGGCGCTTGGCTAGGGTCCGCGCACACTTTGCGCCGAAGGCCGAGCATGAAGAACATCTGCGTCATCAACGGACATCCTGACCCGTCGGCGGAGCGATTCGCCGCTGCCATTGCCGATGCTTATGCAAAAGGAGCAGAAAGCGCCGGGCACACGGTGTCGCGAATCGCCATTGGCGAGATGGAGCTTGGCTTCCTCACCAACAGCCATGCCTTTGCCGCCCCTGCCACGGGGGAGGTTTTGGAGGCGCAGACGCTGGTGGACGCGGCCGACCATGTGGTTCTGGTCTATCCCCTGTGGCTCGGCACCGTGCCCGGCAAGCTAAAAGTGTTTTTGGAGCAGCTGGGCCGTGGCGACTTTTTCCTTGCCACCCAGAAGGACGGTGTCGGCTGGCCGGCCCAGAACATGGTGGGCAAGTCCGCCCGCGTCATTGTGACCATGGGCATGCCAAAACTGGTCTTCCGCCTCCTTTACCGCTCCCACTCGTTGCGTGCGCTAGAGGGGATGATTCTCAAGATGTCCGGCTTCAAGCCTGTGCGCGACACGGTGTTTGGGCAGGTGGATAAGGGGCAGGAGCGGCGAGAGCGGTTTTTGGCCGAGGTGGAGGCTTTGGGGGAAAGAGGAGGATGATGCTTTGTTCGGTGCAGTAAGCGCTCAGAATAAGTGGGCACTACCAAATCTTGTATAAACTGGTAGACATAATCCTAAAATTATACATACCAGTCATAGTATTACCGAATTCGTTGTGAACAATAAATCCACGACGATGCTTGAGTGACGTCAAGCCAGGCTTGCTGTTTTTTCGATCTTTGAAGCGCACGCAACATGGAAAGTTTTGCTCTCAAAACCACCCTCAATACCAAAATATTCCAATAGATACAACTATTTATGGCTACAGCTTCGCAGGGCGCCCGTGTTGACCACTTTTACGCTCTACGAATTTTGGTGCTTTCGATACACTTGAGTGAGTTGCCTTAGGGTGTTTTTGTATTGAAGAGCAAAGCTTTTCATATAGGGTTCCGAGTTGCTCCACGTTTACCATATCATGAGCAATATTACGGAAAACTCGTGAGAATGGTCGATTTCTATAGGGTCTAAAAAGTTTGCCGAGTGTTGTTCCAATATCTATACCTATACCCGATAAACCAATTGATACCGAAAATTGTGGGCCATTCTGCGTTGATACACAATACTTATTCATCATTGCGGTCAGAGACTGCTCTAGATAGATAATTATACTATTTGAATACTTAATCCTTTCTGCTTGAGTCAAATTATGGAGATTCTGAAGGATGTCCCGGCATTCCGAGAACTCGGCTTTGTTCCGCATCGATATCGCGAGTTCGATGCATTCTTGTGGGTTGGCGACTTGTGAAATGAGATATGCTGTAAAAAACGGCAATCGCATCACGAACCTTGCTTGACCTGTCGGCTCAAGAATGGCGACGAGACTCTCCTGGGAGTTGGCTTTTAACGTATTGATCAAATAGTTAACTTGTGACGGAAGATCGATTCGACAGCAGCTTTCGCAGAATGCATCGCGAAGGGGTGCTAGGTATGTATCTGCCCCCTCCGCATGCGCCACTGAGTTGTAAAAGTACGACCGCTCAGCAGCCCACCCATAACCGAATACTATTCGCTCAAGTGCACTCTTGCCATCAGTGCCCGCATAGTTTGGATTTTCTCTTTTGAAGGTGCTTATTAGTTCTTTTACAGATCGAATGTCTGGGCGCTCCGGAAGGATCAGATTTGGCTCATGGTTTGTCCCCGCAGCGACAATTTCTCGATCTGTCTCTTCATTACGAAAAATAGCATCGATGGAATCTTCATACATTGAATTCTTAGGGTTTTCGACTAAAAGCGATAACGTAAGATACTCGCTAGATGTCCAAATGTTCCATCGTAGCTGAGGTTCTATTCGAAGAGCCTCAAAAAAACCAATAACGTTACCAGCCGGCTTGGTTCCTTCAAACTCGAACGACATGGTCCGGGCAAAGGTGGCAGCGTCTGCAGCGAAGGAATTATACTTCATTTTGTCAATATTTAGAAAATTTACAAAATTAAAGTCTTTTAGTCTGCGTGATCTATACGCGATTTTATAATCGTCAACGCCAATTAATTCGTCACTAAATAAAATTGCGGTTACAAGTTTCTCAAGACAAAGGATATCATTCTCGATATTGCTGAGATTTCGCGTGCGGCTAACGCCAGTGATACGTTCCACGCCGCTCAGGGTGGCGTTGTCAACTAGAGCGCGGCGTTTGTTGATCACTATATTCTCCAGTCAAAATGTACGAATGCTGGTAGGAGGATGAACTCTAACTGAACAAAACACGCGGTGTATATGTGTCATCTTTGGCTTGAATGTAGGGTCGCCCAATGGAGTAACGATGTTGACCGTGTATCAGATAGTGATTTGCCATTCATTCGTGGGGTACTAAAGTGTGGTTCCACCGAGTCATGCTCGATCATCTAAATAGCATAGACAGAATTTTTGTGGAAAATTAGAGAGATTGTTTTCGTCACCTAGTCCGAAAAAGGGTTGCATATGAGATTTTCGTGGGGATCAGCGAGACTATGTGGGGTAGGGTTAGTCAGTTGAGGGCTGCCATGCTGGCCCCACCTTCCCACCCGCCGCCCGCACCGCTACATCACCCCCATGAACCAGCTCCATGCCGACTTCCCTGCTGAGGCCGTGCTGAAGCCGCAGATTGCGCGGCGGCGGACCTTTGCCATCATCTCCCACCCCGATGCGGGCAAAACCACGCTGACGGAAAAACTGCTCCTGTTCGGCGGCGCCATTCACTTGGCTGGCGAAGTGGCCGCGCGCGGGGAACGCAGGCGCACCCGCTCTGACTGGATGGAGATTGAGAAAAAGCGCGGCATCTCCGTCTCCTCCTCCGTCATGATGTTCGAGCGGGACGGTGTCGTCTTCAACCTCCTCGACACGCCTGGCCACGAAGACTTTTCCGAAGACACCTATCGCACGCTGACGGCGGTGGACTCGGCCGTCATGGTGGTGGATGCGGCCAAGGGCATCGAGGCGCAGACCCTGAAACTGTTCGAGGTGTGCCGGCTGAGGGACATTCCCATCATCACCTTCGTCAACAAGGTGGACAGGGAAGGCCGGGACCCGTTCGAGCTTTTGGACGAAATTGCCGACAAGCTGGCGCTGGAGCTGTCGCCTGTCACCTGGCCTGTGGGGATGGGCGGGCAGTTTCACGGCGTCTACAACCTCACCACCAACGACTTTCACACCGTCAAGGAAGGCGGTGGCACAGGTTTCGGCGGCACGCGCAAACTGAAGGGCCTCGACGATGAGGCGCTGGATGCGGCCGTTGAGGCCACCGTCCTGGACCAGTTTCGCACCGAGGCGGGCCTTGCCAAGGAGGCGATGCCACCGGTGGACATGACGGCCTATCGCGAAGGCCACCTGTCGCCAGTCCTGTTCGGCTCGGCCTTGCGGGACTTTTGCGTCGGCGACCTTTTGGACTGCCTGTCCGCCTGGGCGCCCCCGCCGCGACCCCAGCCTGCGGGCGATGAGATGGTGGACCCCAACACCGACAAGGTGAGCGCGCTGATCTTTAAGGTTCAGGCCAATATGGACCCCAACCACCGCGACAGGATTGCCTTTGCGCGCATCTGCTCGGGCCGCTTCAACCGCGGCATGAAGTTGAACCAGGTGGGCTCCGGCAAAAGTCTGGCCGTCTCATCGCCCATCTTCTTCCTGGCCGAAGAGCGCGAACTTGCCGAGGAGGCGTGGGCCGGCGACATCATCGGCATCCCCAACCACGGCACCTTGCGGGTGGGCGACACGTTGAGCGAAGCGGGGGATGTGCGCTTCACCGGTCTGCCGCGATTCGCGCCCGAAATCTTGCGCCGTGTGCGTCTCGGCGACCCCATGAAGACCAAACAGATGCGCCGCGCCCTCCAGGACCTGTCGGAGGAGGGGCTCGCCCAGGTGTTCCGCACCCACATGGGGGGCGACCACATTGTGGGCGTCGTCGGCGCGCTACAGCTTGACGTGATGTCCTCGCGCGTTGCCGCCGAGTACAAGGTGGCCATCGATTTCGAGCCTGCGCCTTATTCCACCGCCCGCTGGCTGTCGGGCGATGAAAAGGCAGTCAAGACGTTCGTGGACACCAACAAGTCCACCGTCGCCGACGATGTGGACGGCGACCCGGTGTATCTGGCCCGCAACGCATGGGAGTTGAACTACGTGAAGGAGCGCAACCCCGACATCCGCTTCCTTGAAACCAAGGAGATGCGCTGACGGGCTCGGCGAGTGATGGCGCGCAGACCCCAAGATCCTGGGGCCGACCCCCACTCTGACGTGCGTAAAGAGCGCGTGAAGGCGTGGTCGGAGTTCCTCAACCGTGTGGCGGTCAACCTTGTGGTGTTCGCCATTTTGACGCCCGTCAGCACCTTCGTTTTGGGCGATCATCTGACCGCACCGCCACGGTGGATCCTTTATCTCACCACCGCCGGTTTGTTTTTGACCTGGATCGGCTTACATTTATTGGCACTCTACGAGTTGAGGAGGCTTGAATGATTGAAGCGGGACTCCTGGCCATTGCCATGACGGCCATCACCGCCATCACCCTTCTCGTCATGAGCCGCGTTTTTGCCAAAACGTGGTTCCGGCGGGACTGGTACGAGCCGCGCCCCCTTCCTGTGCGCCGCAATGGGCACGACAGGCAGGATCGGCGCAACTGACACGGGCTCAGCCCGCACTGCCAGTTACGGATCGGGAATCGGTAGGGCCGCCGTCTCTTTCACGGTTGAGACGACAATGCGGGACTGAACGTCGCTCACAAGGTCGCTGTCGAGCAGTTTGTGGCGCAAAAACTCGTCGTATTCTTTGATGTCCCGCGCCACCACTTTGATCAGGTAGTCCACGGCTCCGGTGACGCGCTCGCAGGTGACCACCTCGGGCCAGCGCATCACCATGCGGTCGAACCGCTCCATGTTTTCACGGCTCGGCAGCACCAGTTTGACGAACGCGTAGGACGTGAAGGCAAGGCCCACGGCCTCCTGGTCCAAATGCGCCACGATGGCGCGAATCACCCCCTGATCCTTCATGCGCTTGATTCGGCGCCAACAGGGGGTCTGGCTGAGGCCTGCTGCGGCCGCAATCTCGCTCACGGACTGGGATGCGTCGCTCTGCATGGCACGCAGAATCTTACGATCCGCAGCGTCGAGAACGATTTCTCCCTTTTCAGTGCCGTTGGTAGTCATTTTTTGCATTTGGACCGTCTCGAAGGTCAAAGAAAGCACAGATAGTTCGCGCAATCGAGAACAAATTAGTCCTTGCCGCAATGGGGTCCGCGCACGGCGATGAGGTGTGCGCGAAAAACCCCTTCAAGGAGGCTTGAGACCATGACGCGCAACGTCAGCCTGAACGACAAGTATGAGCTGGACAGGGGCCGGGTGTACCTCACAGGCATCCAGGCGCTGATCCGCATTGCCATCGACCAAAGGACGATGGACGAGGCGGCAGGCCTGAAAACGGGTGTGTTCTTCTCAGGCTATCGCGGTTCGCCCCTTGGCGGCGTCGACCAGGAGCTTGAGCGTAACAAGAAGCGCCTTCTTCCGCGCGACATCCACTTTCAGCCAGGCATCAACGAGGAGCTTGGGGCGACCGCCGTCTGGGGCACACAGAAGGTGGGCCTTCACGGCAAGGGCACCGACTATGACGGTGTTGTGGGCATCTGGTACGGCAAGGCCCCCGGTGTGGATCGCGCCGGCGATGTCTTGCGCCAGGCGACCGCCTCAGGCACCGCGCGCCACGGCGGCGCCCTTGCCCTTTGCGGCGATGATCTCCTTGCCAAATCCTCCATCCTGCCGGCCCAGTCGGAGTTTGCGCTCCAGCACTTTGAGATGCCGTTCTTCAACCCTTGCGACCTGCAGGAGGTCTTGGACTATGGCCTCCATGCCATTGCCATGTCGCGCTATGCGGGCAACTGGTCGGGCCTGATTTGCGTGGCCGACACCATGGATGCCTCAGGGCTTGTGAGCGTCGACCCGTCGCGCCTGCGCTTCGTGTACCCCAAATCGGCTGACCCGCGGGCAGAGCACACCATCAACAGGCCGCTGCACCTGGGCACCCGCCTTGAGACAGAGCGGCTGTTGCGCGACATCCGCCTTCCTGCCGTCAAAGCCTATGTGCGCGCCAACCGCCTGGATGGCTTTGCCTATGGTAGCGAAAGGGGCCGCGTGGGCTTCGTGGCCACCGGCAAGGCCTATCGCGACCTTCTCCAGGCGTTCGACCTTTTGGGCATTGATGAAACGCGCGCCCGCCAGCTCGGCCTTTCGGTCTACAAAGTGGCCGTCCCCTGGCCGCTTGAGACCGACGGTCTCATCCAGTTTGCCCGCGGCAAGGAAAAGCTCGTCCTTGTGGAGCACAAGCGCGCCTTCCTGGAGCCGCAGATCAAGGCCGCGCTCTATGGCCTTTCCGACGATGTGCGCCCGCCGGTCTGGGGCAAGACCACGCCCCATGGCGAGCCTTTCTTGTCCGACGTTCTGGAGCTTCGCCCCCAGGACCTCGTTCAGGCGCTGATGGACATTGTCCCCGGCGCCCGCGAGGACGCGCGCATGCGGGCCACCGCCCAGCGCATGGTGGAGCAGGCGGCATGGGCCGCTGGCCACGCCGAAGGGGGCCAGCGCACCGCTTACTTCTGTTCAGGCTGCCCGCACTCCACCTCCACCAAGGTGCCTGAGGGGTCGCGCGCGCTGCCAGGCATCGGCTGCCATGCCATGAGCGAGATCAACGGCAACACCACCGACGGTCAGGTGGCGATGGGTGGGGAGGGTGTGCCCTGGGTGGGCCAGGCACCGTTCAGCCGCGACGGCCACGTCTTTGTCAATATGGGCGACGGTACCTACTATCACTCAGGCATTTTGGCCATCCGCCAGGCGGTGGCGGCCAACGTGTCCGTCACCTACAAGATCCTCTTCAACGACGCTGTGGCGATGACGGGCGGTCAGGTTCATGACGGGCCTTTGACGGTGGGCGACATCTCCCGCCAGATGATTGCTGAGGGTGCCGGCAAGGTGGTGATCGTCACCGAAGAGCCCGAGCTCTACGAGAATGCCCACAACGTCGCCCCAGGCGTCCCCGTGGTGCACCGTGATGAATTGATGCCGCTGCAAGAGGCGTGTGCGCGCCACCAGGGCGTGTCGGTCATCATCTACGATCAGACCTGTGCTGCCGAAAAGCGCAGGCGCCGCAAGCGCGGGACATTCAAGGACCCTGATCTGCGTCTGGTGATCAACCCGCGCGTTTGCGAGGGGTGTGGCGACTGCTCGGTCCAGTCCAACTGCATTTCGGTTGAACCCCTTGCGACGCAGTTTGGCGAGAAGCGCACCATCAACCAATCCACCTGCAACAAGGACTTTTCGTGCGTGAAGGGCTTTTGCCCCTCCTTCGCTTACGTGGAAGGCGCCGCGCTGAAGAAGGCCGATACTGTGGCGATGGACTTCGAGCGCCTTGTGGCCGGCCTTCAAACACCCCGCAAAGGTGGGCTGACGGCCACCCACAATGTGCTGATTACCGGCATTGGCGGGTTCGGCGTCACCACCGTCGGCGCTGTCTTGGCGATGGCCGGTCACATTGACGGGCTCAGCGTCTCCACCCTCGACATGACGGGCCTTGCCCAGAAAAATGGACCCGTGACGAGCCATGTGCGCTTTGGCCCTGCCGAGAGCGCCATTGAAGGCCCGCGCGTGCCTGCCGCTTCGCTCGATACGCTCATTGCCTCCGACATGTTGGTGGCCTGTAACGCTGATTCGTTGTCCATGGTCGCCGCTGACAGGACCCTTGCCGTCGCCAACACCAAGGTGCAGCCAACGGCAGAGTTCGTCATGAAGCGCGTCCTCTCCTTCAACGAAGAGCGGATGGTGCGCACCTTGAAGGAGGGCGCCAGCGAGTTTCTGCCTGTGGACGCTGCCCACGTGGCGGAGAAACTGTTCGGCGACCAGATTTTCATGAACATGCTTTTGGTGGGCGTTGCCTTCCAAAAGGGTGGTTTGCCGTTGTCGGCTGAGGCTGTGGAACAGGCCATCACGCTGAACGGTGCTGCAGTGGAGCGCAACATTGCAGCCTTCAGGGCAGGGCGCGTTCTTGTGGCGAGCCCTCAGACCATTGCGGCTGCCGTCGGTGAGCGCTCGAAGGTGGCGCCCATGACGCTGGATGAGCGGATTGCCTTCTTCACCGATGAGCTGACCAACTACCAGAACGCTGCCTATGCCGCCCGTTTCACAGAGGCGATCGCAAGCCTGCGTGAAGCCGACGTGGCCCGCGGCGATGGCTCGCTGAAGCTCACCCGCGCAGCCGTGGAGAGCCTTTACAAGGCGATGGCCTACAAGGACGAGTACGAGGTGGCGCGGCTCTACACGGCGCCCGAGTACAAAAAGACGCTGCTTGAGACTTTCGAAGACCCCAGGCGCGTCAAGCTGATGCTGGCACCGCCCTTGTTGTCGCGCACCGATCCTGCCACGGGCAGGCCGAAGAAGCGTGCCTTCGGGCCATGGATCTTCCCTGTGCTTGGGGTGCTGGCGCGCCTGAAAGGTCTGCGTGGCACCTGGGCTGACCCGTTCACCCGCAGTGAGGAGCGCAAACACGAGCGCCAGATGGTCGAGATGGCACTTCAGGACATTGCTCTGGCGGCAAAGACGGTAGGGTCGGCCCGTTACAGTCTGTTGTGCGAACTTCTTCGCGTGCCCACCACCGTGCGCGGCTTCGGCTCTGTGAAGGCGCAGAACCGGGAGGAGGCGCTCATCCGCCGCAAAGCCCTCCTGACGCAGCTTGAGCGCCACGAAGGCCCGTCCACCAACCTCCTGCCGCCAAGTCGTGCAGGGGCCGCCACGCTGATTGCCGCCGAGTAGATCAGCCCGAGGGCGACAGGCGGGAGGCCGCCTCCGCCCAGGTGGGCATCGTGTCCCCTTCCTTGGCCGTTGCGGCGTTGACGCCCCTTGCGACGGCGCGCGCAAGGGTGGACGCGGCGGCGGCAAAAAGGTCCACCATTGCAACGGGCGAGGCAGGCGCGGGGCGCTTTGCCGTCGTCAGAGCAAACACCGTGTCGCCGTCAAAAAGCGTGTGGGAGGGCCAGATGGCAAGCGCCAGACCGTCGTGGGCGGTCATCGCCATCCGTGTGGCCTCGCCACGGGTCAGCGTGAGGTCGGTGGCGACAATGGCGATCACGGTATTGAGGCCCGCCTCGGCGCGCAGTTTGGTGCGCACGGCCGACCACTTTGCCTCGGGAGGAGGCGTCAGACCGCCGAACTCGCCATCCTTCTCGAACGGGTGGGCGCGGAACCAGGGACCGTTGTCGGCCACTGTGGACCCGACGGCGTTCACCACCACGATGGCACCCACCGTGCCGCCGCAGGAGAGCGTTGTGGAGGCAGAGCCGAGGCCGCCTTTGAGGGTTGCCGTGGTGGCATTGGTGCCTGCACCTATCGTGCCGATGGACAGGTCAGGCGCCCGGTCGAGCGCTGCCGCGACGCTCTCTTCGCCAAGGCTGCGATAGTCCGCCAAGGGGCCGGACAGGTCGAACACCACCGCGCCAGGCACGATGGGTATCTTGTGGGGGCCAAGGACAAAGCCGCGCCCGTGGGCGGCGAGGGCGCGCTGCACACCATCGGCGGAAGCAAGGCCGAATGCCGATCCGCCGGACAGGCACACCGCATCCACCGCCGGGCCGAGCGTGTGGGGGGCAAGAGCGTCCGTCTCGCGGGTGCCTGGCGCGCCGCCGTGGACGGCAACGCCACACACCCCCGCCGTGTCCATCACCACCGTGGTCACGCCCGAGCGGGCCTTGGCGTCGCTGGCGTGCCCGACCCTTAGGCCGGGCACGTCGAGGATGTGGTTCATGGACGGGCGGTGATGGTGAGGTTGAGGAGTTGGGGGACCATCTGCGGGCTCATCATCGCAGCGCCGATCAATTGCGCCATGGGGATGGGGGCGGCAGGGGCAGCATTCAGTTCAACGGTGCCCGGATCGTTGAGGAAGGTGCGGGCGGCGGCTTGGACGCTCTGTTCAAGGTCAGCATCGCCCAGCGCACCTGTGGCTTGGGAAAGGGCGGTCAACAGACCGTCCACCAGCGTCTGCCGGCCCTCGCCTGTCTGCTCGGCGGTGGCGTCGAGCACCCGGTTCGTCAGGCCGTCGTCCTCATAGGTGAGGGTCATGGCGCCGATGGTCACCGACTGCAGGACGGTGAGGAGCTGGTTGAAGTCATTCACCCCGGCACCCAGCGCCTGGACATTGTCGGGGGTCAGCCCATCAATGGTTGCCACCAGCGACAGGCCGCCAAGGTCGACAACGGAGACCGAAAGCTCCGACACGGTGGCGCGGCCCGATTCGGCCTCCCAGCGCGCGTCGCCCGAAAGGTCGATGGTCAACTCTTCATAGCCGAGGCTATTGAGTTGGGCGACGGCTTCAGGGTCCATCATCGACACATCGAGGATGAAGTCGTCCACCGTGAATTTGCCACCTGCGGCAACGGCAAGGTTCCGCTCGCTGACCTCAGCGGTCATGGACTTGATGGTGATGTCGCCGCCGTCGGGGACGGCCATCGCCACCTCTTCAAGGGCTAGGGCGTCGAACTCACCAAGAAAACTCGTCAGCACGACGTCGCTCGTGGCGCCGACGGGAAAGCGCGGCGAGGTGACGGTGATTCGCCCGACGCTCGATGTTCCGCCCGCCTCAGGGTCGTCCATCTGAAGATCGGAGTAGACGATGACCTCAGCGCGCAATTCATTGTCGGCGTTGATGAGGCCGCCCTGGATCGACACCTCTTGGATTGTGACCGCAGCGCCAGAGGCGTTTTTGGCGCTGATGTTGGCAAGCACCGTTTCGCCGCTGTCGCGGGTGACGGTACCGGTGGTGACATCCTGGTAGCCGTTTTGCTCCAGTGTGCGTAGGAAGGCGTCGGCCACGATATTGCCCGTGGGCTCGCGCGCATGGGCAGCCGTGGCAAGGAGGGCGGTGGCCGCAAAGGCGACGGCAGTGGACCAGATGGCGGCACGACGCATGACTTATCCTCTCATCTGCTTAAACCGGAAGGGTGCCGCCCCGATGGGCCGCGGGCGGACCTTAGTGGCATCGGCGGCCAAGGTCATCTGCCGTTCACGTCAGGATCGTCGCGGCGCCGGTCGGCGACAGGGTTACAATCGAAGGGTCACGGTGTGAACAAACGAACGCTTGGCGTGGTTCTGGCGGCCGGCAAGGGCACGCGGATGCGCTCCGACACTCCCAAGGTGATGCACAAGGTGGCGGGGCTTGAAATGGTCGCCCACGTCATTGCCGCCGCAAGAGGCGCGGGTGTGGGGGACGTGGCGCTGGTGGTCTCACCCGGCGCGGATTGGCCGCGGGCGCTGGACCCGGAGGTCGCCGTTTTCGTGCAGGACAAGCAGCTAGGCACCGCCCACGCGACCCTTGCCGCAGAGGCTGCCTTCACCGGCGATGTGGAGGCGGTGGTGATCCTTTTCGGCGACACCCCTTTGGTTACGGCCAAAACCGTCGACACGATGCTTGCTCGCGTCCAGGGCGGGGCGGACATTGCCGTTCTTGCCTTCGATGCCGCCGACCCCACAGGCTATGGCCGTGTCCTGCGCGAGCCGAGCGGTCACCTCGTTGCCATCCGCGAGGAGAAGGATGCGAGCGAGGAGGAAAAGCGTATCACGGTATGCAACTCGGGCATCATGGCGATCCGCGCTGGCGCGCCACTGGCAGCGCTCAAAGCCATCGGCAACAACAATGCCAAAGGCGAACACTACCTGACCGACCTTGTGGCCATCGGCCATGAGCGCGGCTTCAACATGGTGGTGGAGATGGCCGAGGAGCCGGAGGTCATGGGCGTCAACGACCGCGCCCAGCTCGCCGAAGCCGAGGCGCGCTTTCAAGACCGTGCGAGGCGCGCTGCCCTTACCCACGCCACTTTGATTGCGCCGGAAACGGTGTTCTTCAGCCACGACACGGTCATTGGCGAGGATGTGGTGGTGGAGCCCAACGTCGTCTTCGGCCCTGGGGTGAGTGTGGAGAAGGGGGCGCAGGTGCGGGCCTTTAGCCACCTTGAAGGCTGTGTGGTGGGTGCTGGCGCCGTTGTGGGACCATTCGCACGGTTGCGACCCGGGACGGTGCTTGGCGCCTCCGCCAAGGTGGGCAACTTCGTTGAGGTGAAGAACGCGACCCTCGGGGATGGCGGCAAGATCAACCACCTCAGCTATGTGGGCGACGCCGAGGTGGGGGCGAAGGCCAACATCGGCGCAGGCACCATCACCTGCAATTATGACGGCAAGAACAAATTCAAGACCGTCATCGAAGCCGGGGCCTTCATCGGCTCCAACAGTGCGCTGGTCGCGCCGGTCACCGTCGGGCGGCAGGCGTTCGTGGGGACGGGCAGCGTCATCACCGAGGATGTGCCTGACAATGCGCTTGCCATTGCAAGGGGCCGGCAGGTGAACAAGCCCGACCGCTCCCCCACCGCCGATCCGGCCAAGAAGGGCGAGGGCGCGCTGTAACGCCATGTGAACCGACACTGTGCCCCTAATTGGCTTATGCGGTTTTTTCCGGCGCGATCGCCTGATGGCCTGCCCCGTGCATGGCCTGCCGGCGGCAGCGCGCGTGTGTTGCGAAGGGTAAGCTTATGTGCGGGATTGTGGGTGTCATCGGGACGGAGCCGGCCGCGCCGCTAATCTTGGACGCTCTGAAGCGGCTTGAGTATCGCGGTTACGATTCGGCCGGCATCGTCACCCTTGACGAGGCTGGCACGATGGCAAGGGTGCGCAGTGCCGGCAAACTGCGCAACCTTGAGCGCAAGCTCGACGGGACGCCTCTGGCCGGCACAACAGGCATCGGCCACACCCGCTGGGCCACCCACGGCAGCCCCACAGAGACCAACGCCCACCCCCATGTGGCCGCTCCCGTGGCCGTCGTCCACAACGGCATTATCGAAAATTTCCGGTCTTTGCGGGATCGCTTGCGCACCGAGGGGGCGGACTTTCAGACCGAGACCGATTCGGAAGTGATCGCCCACCTTCTGGCCAAGTACCTGGCTGACGGTATGCCTTTGAAGGAGGCGTTCACGGCCACCTTGGGCGAGCTTGAGGGTGCTTACGCACTAGCGGTCGCCATTGCCGGCCAGCCGAACCTTTTGGCCGCCGCCCGCCACGGCAGCCCCCTTGCCATCGGCCTTGGGCCTGAAGGGGTCTATGTGGGGTCCGATGCCATCGCGCTCGCCCCCTTCGCCGACACCCTCATTTACCTCGATGAGGGGGACGCTGCGATCCTGACCACCGAAAAAGTCGATATTTTCGACCAGACCGGCACGCTTGTGGAGCGCGAGCATGTGTCCGTCCCTGTCCAGATCTCGCTGGCGGAAAAGGGCAACTACCGTCACTTCATGGCAAAGGAGATCCACGAGCAGCCCGAAGTCGTTGCCAGAACCCTCAGCCACTATGTGGATATCGGTGAGGGAGCGCTGCGCGAGGGCGCCGTCCCTGTGGATTTTTCGAGTTATCGGCGTGTGTCCATCACGGCCTGCGGGACGGCTTATTATGCCGGGCTCGTGGCGCGCAGCTGGTTCGAGCGGCTGGCGCGCATGCCTGTGGATATCGATGTGGCCTCGGAGTTTCGCTACCGCGCCCGGCCCTTGGAGGCTGACGAGATCACCCTTTTCGTCTCCCAATCGGGCGAGACGGCGGACACCTTGGCAAGCCTGAGGGTCTGCAAGGCGGCAGGGCAGACGCTGGGGGCGGTGGTGAACGTTCCCACATCCACCATGGCACGGGAGGCAGGGACTGTCCTTCCCACCCTCGCGGGGCCTGAAATTGGTGTTGCCTCCACCAAGGCGTTCCTGTGCCAGCTCTCCACCCTTGCGGCCACCGCCATCAAGGCCGGGCTCGACAGGGGGACGTTGTCACAGGACGATGCGAGGGGCTTCATCGATGCGCTGACAGAGGCACCGCGGCTTGTCTCAGAGGCGTTGCGGCTTGAGGCGGAGGTGGAGGCCATCGCCAAAGAGGTGGCCCCCGCGCTGAATGCCCTTTACATCGGCCGAGGCACCAGTTTCGCCGTTGCCCTTGAAGGCGCGCTGAAGCTGAAGGAACTCAGCTACATCCACGCTGAAGGCTATGCGGCGGGGGAGTTGAAGCACGGGCCCATCGCGCTGGTGGACGAGAGCGTCCCCGTCATCGTCATTGCCCCCTATGATGACCTTTACGCCAAAACCGTCTCCAACATGGAGGAGGTGGCGGCACGGGGTGGGCGCATCATCCTCGTCACCGATTCGCGGGGGGCCGAGGCGGCGGGCGATACCCCTGACAGGCTGTTGGTGCTGCCGGATTCGCCATCCTTCATCTCGCCGATTGTGGCGAGCGTTCCCATGCAGCTGCTTGCCTATCACGCAGCCGTGCAAAACGGGACGGACGTGGACCAGCCGCGCAACCTTGCCAAGTCGGTCACGGTGGAGTAGCGCCCTGCCGCCGGGAGCAAGCGATGCTCACGCGCGTCGATTGTGCCCAACGGGCAGACGGTCAGGTGTGGCAAATGCGGCTATGATGGCCCGTCCGCCAGGCGGAGACTGAGGATGCAGGACGACCACAAGGACATCCGGCACACAAGACACAGGCGTGTCCTGAACCGCCTGCGCAACTATCTTCTGACCGGGATCATCGTGGCCGCGCCCTTGATGATCACCGTCCTTCTGACCGCCTCCTTCGTCAATTGGGTGGACAGTTGGGTCAAGCCTTGGATCCCGCAGCGCTGGAACCCAGAAAACTATGTGCCCTTCCCTTTGCCGGGGATCGGCCTTGTGGTGGCCGTTGTGGCGCTGACAGCGCTCGGCTTCCTGACGGCGAACATTTTTGGGCGCACCATCATCAAGCTGGGCGAAGGCATCTTGAACAGGATGCCTCTGATCCGGAACGTTTATTCCGCGCTGAAGCAGATCTTCGAGACGGCATTGTCGGAGCGCAGCCACACCTTCCGCAAGGCGGGGCTGATTGAGTATCCGCGGCGCGGATTGTGGGCTGTGGTGTTCATTGCGACGGAGGCGAAGGGGGAGGTGAGCCACCGTCTTCCCGACGATGATGATCCTATCTCCGTCTTCTTGCCGACGACCCCCAACCCGACGTCTGGCTTCCTGCTGTTCGTGCCGCGAACGGACATTCTGGTCTTGGACATGTCGGTGGAAGATGCGGCGAAACTTGTGATTTCCGCCGGCCTCATCAATCCCGAATGGCCGCCTGTGCCGGCCCGCAACCGCCGCGGCGGCAAGCCTGTGGAAGCTCCGCGGACGCCAGCCGATGGGAAGGTCAGCGTTCCCGTCAAAGGCCGTCTGTCTGAGGAGGGGGGCGGCAGCCAGGCCGCCCAGTAGGCTTGGACCTACGCGCCGAGCCGCCCCCGGCCGTTGTGCCGGGTCAGGGCCAGCGCGCCCCTGACCATCAGTCGATTTCCTGGCACTTGCGTTGAATGAAGATGGCGTCGGACCCATTGCGGACCCTGTGGGTGTCGCAACGGTCTTTTTCGCGGCGATAGCGGCCGTAGCAGTCCGTCCCGCGGCAATTGTCGACCCGTGTATAGAGGCCGTAGCGGTCGTTTCCGCCGGCGTCGCGGCCACCATCGCGGCCCCCGTCGTTGGATTGCGCAAAGGCCGGGCCGGTCAAGATGGTGGCAAGGGCGGCGGTGGCGATGACAAAGCGTTTCATGGTCAAGTCCTCAAATATATGCGTGTCAAATGACGATCGACCTTCACGGCCCTACAGCGCCGCTCCTGACGATCTGACTGACAAACGAGGACGGCGACCGCTTATTCCGCCGACGGCAAGATTTTTCTCAATCCGCGATGTCGACCACGCGGCCGGGGTTGAGGATGCCCTTGGGGTCAAGCATGCGTTTAAGGTCGTGCATAAGAGAAAGGGCGACCGGACCGCGGGTCAGCGGCAGGTAGGCTTTCTTGGCTTGGCCGATCCCGTGCTCGGCGCTGATGGCCCCGTCAAGGCGGGCGATCACATCATAAACGCCCGTCTCGATGGCGGTCTTGAGGGCGGCGTCGGGTGCATCGAGCCCCACCACGAAGTGAAGGTTCTGGTCGCCAATGTGGCCGTAGGTGAGGGGGTGAGTGCCGGGAAAACGGGCGGCCACCTTCGAAAGCCCCGCCACCGCCGCGTGAAGGCGGGCGGAGGGGACCGACACGTCGAACGGGACAATGGCAGCAAAGGCAGTGCCGTAGGCGGCCGGCCCCTCGTCCCGCAAAGCCCACAGCGTTCGCGCTTGGTCCAACGAGGCGGCAAGGACGGCATCGGCCACAAGGCCGGCCTCGGCGCTCTCCTCCAAGAAGCGTTCCATGCGGTCACGGGCGCCTTCGTCGGTGGCCTCGCGCACTTCGATGATGAGGCAAAGGGGCGCGCTGAGGGGAAAGTCGAATGGCGTGCGCGCGCTCATGGTGGTCACATAGTCCGGCCACATGGCCTCGAAGGCGGCAAGATCGGGCCCGAAGGCACGGCGTGCCGCATCAAGGACGGGCAGGGCATCTTCGGCGTTGTGAAGGGCAACGGCCGCTGTGGAAAGACCGGCCCGCAGCGGCGACAATGCAAGGACAGCGCGTGTGATGATGCCGAGCGCCCCTTCAGAGCCCACAAATAGGTGTTTAAGGTCAAAGCCAGAGTTGACCTTCACCATCGGCGTCAACTCCGACAGGATGCGCCCGTCGGCCAGCACCACCTCAAGGCCCAGCAATTGCGCCCGTGTCATCCCCGTCTCGATGACCCTGAGACCGCCTGCATTTGTGGCAATGGCCCCGCCGATGGTGGCCGTGCCGCGGGCGCCGAAATCAATCCCCAAGCTGTAGCCTGCCGCCTCGGCTGCATCCTGTGCATCGCCAACGCTTGTGCCGGAAAGAACCTGCATGGCCCCGTCGCGCACCCACTCCACTCCTTTGAGCCTGTCCAAAGACAAGGCGATCTCACCCTTTTTTGTGGAGGCGCCACCGGCAAGGCCCGTGCGCCCGCCTTGGACAGCCAAGGGCTGGTCCGCCTGGTTGCAAAGCCGCACGATGGCCGCCAGATCTTCGACCGTGCGGGGGCGCGCGAGCGCGCGCGGCGTCTCGCCTTTGTGGCCGGACCAGTCATCGGTGTGGCGGGCCAGGGCATCCGCCTCCACGGTGATTTGGTCCGCGCCCACCTTTTGAGCGATGGCGGTGAGGATGTCGGGTGTGTGGGCGGTGTTCAAAGCCTCTCCTGCGGCGTATAGCGCCAGCGTCTGATGGGGGCGCGATCGCGCATTGCCTCATAAGGTCCGACCGCGCGCAAAGCAGGCGAAAGGGCACCTTGGCCGCCGGGCGTCAACTATGCTCTACCTGACGCAAAAGGAGCCAGTGACATGATCGATTTTCCCGTCATCAGTTGGATCGGCGTTGCCGTTGCGGCGGTGGCAGCGTTTGTTTTCGGTGCCATCTACTATACCGCCCTCGGGCGTCCTTGGATGAAGGCGGCCCGGATCGACCCTGAAAGCACGACCATGTCGGCGGCGCTGTTCATTGTGTCCTTCCTGGGCCTGTTGATCATGTCGGCGATCCTGGCGCTGGTGATTGGCGCCGTAGCAGGTTCGCCCGCGGGGATGGTGGCCTCCATCCAGGTGGCGCTTGTGCTTTGGGTCGGGGTGAACCTGGCACCCATGGCCGTAAACCACCGCTATCAGGGTTTCGGCTGGGATTTGACGGTGATCGATGGGATCTACTGGCTTGGAGTGTTCCTCGTCCTTGCCATTGTGCAGAGCCTTTTTGCATGAGCTTTCGCGAACGGCTGCGCCACGACAGCGCCGGCGCCTACTATGACGGGCCCATCCGCTACATGATGATCCGGCCCGACGCGCTGATGGGGCTGTTCGCAAGGCTGGACGATGATGCGCGGCAGGAGGCTTTGGAGGCACTTGCCGCCTCCATCACCGAGCATGGCGGCCGCTCGGCCCAGAGCTATGTCAGCCCTCATGAAGTGGATGCGTTGACCACCATAATTGCCGAAACCGCTCCGCAGCTGGGGTGGGGGCTGTGGCGGTTCGAGCCTGCGGGCGAGGGCACGCTCACCGTCCACGTGGAAAACAGCCCGTTTGCCGAAGGGGCAGCCTTTGGCGGCACTGTTTGCCACCCCATTGTGGGAATGCTGCGCGCTGTGGGGGCGATGGTGTTCGGCAAATCTTGCGAGGTGAGCGAGGTGCACTGCGCCAACGACGGCGCCGACACGTGCCATTTTCGCGTGGCGGCAACGGCGTGAACGAGGCTGTAAGGCCCGTGGGCGAGATCGACACGCGCGAGTTGCGCCGCACCCTCGGCCAGTTCGCGACGGGGGTGACCATCGTCACCTGTCTTGCCCCTGACGGCACCCCTGTGGGGATGACGGCCAATTCCTTCGCGTCTGTCTCCCTCGACCCACCCTTGGTGCTGTGGTCGCTGGACAGGCGTGCAAAGAGTTTTGACGCGTTCGCTGCGGCCGAGCGCTTTGCCTTCTCCGTCCTGGCGCTGGACCAGGTGGACCTGTCCAACCGGTTCGCCAAGCCTGGGGCGGACAAGTTCACCACAACGCCCTGGACGCGCGGCCTTGGCGAGGTGCCTTTGATGGAGGAGCCCTCGGCCCATTTTGAGTGTTCGCGCCATGCTGCCTTTGATGGTGGGGACCATCTGATCCTCGTGGGGCGGGTGGAGAGATTTGCCCGCTACGGCCGCCGCGGCCTCGTCTTTGCCGAGGGACGTTACGGCGCCGTTGCCCCGCATCCTGGCACCACCGGGGTGGCGGGCGAGGAGGTCGACGAGGCAACGGGCCGTCATCCTTACGATGACTTTTTGGTGCCGCTGCTCTTTCGCGCCTACAACCATCTCTTCCGCCATTTTGCGCAAACGCTGGTGGAGGAGGATTCCACAGGGGCGCAGATGCGCATCCTGTCCATCCTGTCGGCTCGCGGTGCCACTGGTGATAGCGAACTCCTGACCCGCACCATGCTGTCGGAGACAAGTTTCAACGAGGCGCGTCAGACGCTCGCCCAGGCCGGCTTTGTGCGGCAGGGGGAGGATCGCACCACGGCCATCACTCCATCCGGTGAAGCCAAGTTGAAGGACCTCATCCGCCTTGCCGCCAAGCGTGAGCGGCAAAGCACCAATGTTCTGGACGATGCTGAGGTGGAGCTTTTGCGCGACCTGTTGCGCCGATTGGTTCTCGGCCATGAGGATGAAGCGTGAGCGAGACGGTCGCAGGCCTGTTCCGGGCAGCGGCCGCCAAGCACCCGGAGCGCCCTTTCCTCAACGTCCTTGACGGCACCGCCAAGGCCTACGGCATCGAAGCGGGCGAGATCACCTATGGTGCGATGGCCGCCTGGGTGGACCGGCTCACCACCGTCTATGGGGACGCCGGTTATGGCGCCGGAGACAGGGTGTTTCTGGCGCTCGAGAACCGCCCTTCGCTGGTGGCCCACTTCATGGCGCTGAACGCTGTGGGGGCGTCCATCGTCCCCATCAATCCGGATCTGAGACGTGCCGAGCTGTGGTTCTTGATCGGCCATGCTGAGCCGAGGATCGCCGTCGCGACGGCGCAAAGGGCGCCTGACATCACCGCAGCCGACGAGACCGGAACGCTGCCGGTGATTGGCGAGGCCGACGTGCCGCCCGCCAAGACGCCTTCCCCGATCGGACAGGGGCGTGCTGAGGATGAGGCGGCGCTCCTTTATACCTCAGGCACCACGGGGACCCCCAAGGGGTGCGTCCTCTCCAACCGCTACTTTGCCGAGGCGGGGCGGTGGTATGCCTCGGCGGGTGGTCTGTGCGCGCTTGAAGATGGCGACAGGATGCTGACGCCCCTGCCGCTCTTCCACATGAATGCGCTCGCCTATTCCTTGATGGCAATGGTGGCCGTGGGCGGTTGTCTCAGTGTTCTGGACAGGTTTCATCCGCGCGCCTGGTGGGCGGACGTGGTGGCCGCACAGGCCGATTGCATCCACTATCTCGGCGTTATGCCGGCCATGTTGATGACGCTCGACCCCTCGCCGCAGGAGAGGGCCCACAAGGTCCGCTTTGGGTTTGGCGCGGGGGTGGAGGGGCCGCTTCATGCCCCGTTCGAGGCGCGTTTCGGCTTTCCCCTGGTGGAGGCCTGGGCGATGACCGAAACGGGGGCGGGTGTGTGCATTGCCGCCAACCATCCGCCGCGTGTCGTGGGCACCAAGTGTTTTGGTCGCGAAGGCCCCGAGGTGGACCTTCGCATTGTGGACGAGGCCGGACACGACACCGACGGTGAGGGCGAGCTCTTGGTCCGCCGCAAGGGCGATGATCCGCGCTACGGCTTCTTCTCCCGCTACCATAAGGATCGGGCGGCGACGGAGGCGGTCTGGGCGGGCGGCCACTTCCACACCGGCGACGTGGTGCGCCGCGGGCCACAGGGCCTCATCTTTGTGGACAGGAAGAAGAACGTGATCCGCCGCAGTGGCGAGAACATCGCCGCTGTCGAGGTAGAAGGGGTGTTGAACAGCCATCCCGCCGTCAAAGCCGCCGCGGTGACCTCCGTCGCGGACGACGTGCGCGGGGAGGAGGTGTTTGCATGCCTTCGCGTCGAGGCCGTCGCAGACAGGGCGCTCGGTGAGGCGATCGTTGCCTGGTGCCTTGAAGAGCTCGCCTACTACAAAGCCCCCGGCTACGTGGCATTTGTGGACGCGTTGCCTGTGACCGCCACCCAAAAGGTTCAGCGAGGCGCACTGAAAGATCTTGCGGGGCGGCTGGTGAGCGCGCCCGCCACCTTTGACTTTCGGGCCATGAAGGCGGGGCGGCGGGGATGAGCGAGGCCTATCAGGGGGTCGTCCTTGCCGCTCCCTTCACGGTGATGCCTGAGCGGCGCTCCGACAGGTCCGTTGCGGTGCTGACGGCCATGGCCCTGAAAGGTGTGTTGGATCAGGTGGGCCTGGAGCCTGGCGATCTCGACGGTCTCAGCCTTGCAAGCCTCACCATCGCGCCCGATTCAGTGCTTGGGATTTGCGACCATCTGGGCCTGTCGTGCCGGTACTTGGACCAGCCGCCCATGGGCGGCGCGAGCGCCATTGCCGCCGTCAGGCGCGCTGCCCGCATGGTGATGGCGGGCGATGTGAACCATGTGGCCGTCATCGGCGCAGACAGGAACGATGCCACGAGCTTCACCGATCTTGTCGCCAACTTCTCCCGCTTCTCCAAAGACGCGGTCTGGCCCTATGGGGCTGGCGGGCCCAACGCCGTGTTCGCCCTCGTCACCGACCACTATATGCGCCACTTCGGGGCCACGAGAGAGGATTTCGGCGCCCTTTGCGTTGCCCAGCGCCGCATGGCCGACGCCGTGCCCCATGCCATCTTCCAAGGTGTGCCCCTCACCATGCAGGACTATGGCGAGGCGCGGGTCATCGCCGACCCCTTGTGCCTTTATGATTGTGTGATGCCCGTCAGTGGCGCCGAAGGCCTGTTGGTGATGCGCGAAGCAGACGCCGTCGCCAAGGGCATTCCCCATGCGCGGATCCTTTCGACCCTGGAACGGCACAACGCGTTCAGGTCTGACCCCGTGCAGTTCCGCGGCGGCTGGGCGGTGGAAGCGGAGGCATTCTGGGCCCGCGCAGGTATCGCGCCCGGCTGTGTCCATGTGGTTCAGACCTATGACGACTATCCCGTCATGTCGATGATCCAGTGGGAGGATTTGGGACTGTGCGCCAAGGGGGAGGCGGCACAGATTGTGCGCACCCGCGATCTTAGCCCTGGCGGCGACTTTGCCCACAACACGTCAGGCGGACAGCTTTCGGCGGGGCAGGCGGGGGCAGCCGGCGGTCACCTCGGCCTCGTTGAGGGATTGCGGCAGGTGACGGGCCAGGCCTTCGCCCAGACGCGGGGTGAAGGCGGGGAGCCTGTTCGCCACGACTGGCAGGTCACCGGAGCTTCGCTGGCGCTGGTGTCAGGCTTTGGCATGGTGAACTACGACAGGGGCATTGCCGCCACTGCGTGCCTGCTGGCCACCGGCAGCCGGGCGTGAGAGCCATGGCCGCCCTCGCCGAAAAGGCAGCCGTCGAGGAGGGTCTGTGGCTGCAACAGTGTAGGGCGTGTGGCACGCGCATTTGGCCGATGCGGGAGGTGTGTCCATCGTGCCTTGCGGTCGACCTCCAACTCACAGCGGTCGACCCCGAAGGCGGCGTCCTTGCCACCACGGTGGTGCGGGCCAGCCTCTCGCCTCAGATGGCGGGGCGCCTCCATTTGCCCCTTTCCAGCGTGTCATTGGCCCCCGGCGCAACGGGCATTGCCTTCGCCGGCGCGTCCCTCAGCGCTGGCGAGACGGCAATGGTCACGGTCGAGCGAGATCCATCAGGCACTGCCGTCCTCCTTGCTCGCCCCGCCGACACCCCGCTCGTTGAAGCCGTCAAGGCGGCGCAACTCGTCGGCCCTTCACAAGCGTTGCGCCTTGTGGACGCTCCAGCCGGCGTGCCGGAAGCCCTTGGCGGGCTCGGCCATCATTCGGTCGAAGACGAGGCGACAGCGGCGGTTGTGTGGGGTGGTGAGGTGCCCACGCTGATGGAGCGCGCACTGGCAGCCCTTAAGGGGCTTGGCGGGCAGGCTGGACCGGCGCCCTTGGTTTTGGTGCAGCCGCCACGCCTTGAGGGGGAGGCGGCGCCGCTCCGCACGGTGGTTCGGGCGATTGCCGGGACGGTGATGCCGCGGGTGCGGGTCGTCCTCCTCTTTGCCGCGAAGGACGATGCTTCGGCCGTGGCTCGCGCGCTTTGCACCACACGGGAGGTGGTGGCGCCGGGCGTGCCTCAGGATGCGCTTGCCCGCTGGTGGCTGGCCTAAGTCTTGGTTTTTCGCGCGCGGCGGGTGGGGGTCCGCCGCGTCTTTGCGGGTGCGGCTGCCTTGGGGCGGCGGCGCGTTTTCGCAGGGGGCTTCGCCTTGGTGCGCACATGATCGATGGCGGCACGGGTGGTCGCCTCGAAGGCGACGATGTCGATGGTGGCCACGGTGAACGCAAAGCCCTGGGCAATGCGCGCCACGGCCGCCTCAGGTCCCATGGCAAAGCAGCCTGCGGCGATTTTGGCCGCTTTACAGGCATCAAGGACCGTTTGGCAAGCCGCCTCGTGGGCCTTGCTGCCGGGGGCAACGCCGAGGGATAAGGCAAGATCGCCTGTGCCGATAAACACCATATCGACGCCTGAACGGGCGATGGCCTCGGCCGCATCGACGCCCGCCTTGGTCTCGATCATGACGGCGGCAAGCACCGCATCGTTGGCGCGGGTGGCGTGGGCCTGGAAGTCCGCAAGGGGGCGAATGCCGCCGCCCGAACGGTTGCCTTGGGGCGGAAAGCGGCAGGCCTCGGCAACGGCTTTGGCGGCCTCTTCGGTCTCCACCAAAGGCACGATCACCCCTTCTGCACCCGCATCGAGGGCATCGCCGATGTTGGCAGGGTGATCGTCACGGGTGCGCACCAGAACGGGGGCAGCGCCTGCGGCAGCGACGGAGGCTTCAAGCCCCACCCTGTCGAACAGGCCATGCTGAAGATCAAGGACGATGGCCTGGGCACCATTTCGGGCGGCAAGCTCCACCAGCGTCGGCGAACCGAGGCACAGCCAGGCTGCGGCCAGTGGCTTTCCTGCGGTGATGGCGGGTTTGACGATGGGGGCGTCGGGGTTCAGCATCAGCGCAGGTTCGCCTCTGAAAGGAGCGGCAGGACCTTGGTGCAAAAGTCCGGCAACTCGTTGGTGTAATTCAAAAATGTGAGGGCTGCGCCGCCATAGCCCTGGGCGGCGATGCGCCCGATTTCTTCGGCAATGTGCTGCGGCGTGCCGACGAGTGGGTAGCTGCCGGCCCCGCCGGCAAAGCGCATGGCGTAGCGCTCATAGGCGGCCTCGTCATGGCTTTTGGAGAACTGGCGCTTGCCTGCCATGTGCGCTTCAACGGCTTCGTGGTCGGCATGGTCGAGGGCGTAGTGGCGGTAGGCGGCCTCGGCCTGATCCCTCGTATCGCCCATCACCACGTGGCACACGGTGTAGATGCCGACGGTCCGCCCTGCCGCCTCGGCACGGCCTTTGATGTCGGCCACGTGACGTGCGCCGTCTTCAAGATCGGTGAAGGTGGAAAACAGCATGTCGCAGTTCTGTGCCGCGAAGTTGCGTCCAGGATCGCCGAAGGCCGCATTCATGGTGACGGGGCGGGGCACTTGTATGCTGGCTGGCCGGCTGACGGCGCCCTTGAGGGTGTAGTATTCGCCTTCGAAGTCGATGGGGGCGTCGCTCTCATAGAGCCTCTCGATGATGGAGAGCCACTCGCGCGCTCGGTCATAGCCCCTATCGTCGGGCGCAGTGCCAAACATCGCAAACTCGGCAGGGTTCCAGCCGCACACGATGTTAAGGCCCGCGCGCCCACCCGACACATGATCCACCGTCGCAAGCGCCTTTGCCGCGTAGAGGGGATGGACGAGCGGCACATGGACGGTGGCAAAGATTGCCATGCGCTCGGTGATGGCAGAAATGGCGGCCGCCCAGGTCAGCGTCTCGAAGGAGTGCTCGCGCGCCTTGGTCACGCCGCCGAAGCCGCGCCAGCGGGCGATGGGCAGGAAAAAGTCCAGGCCCCCAGCTTCGGCCATCTGCGCCGCCTTGACGTTGTCCTGCCAGGATGCGCGCCAGCGTTCAGGCACGGTGGTGATGGCAAGGCCACCATCGGCATTGGTGGAAAAGACGCCGAGCTTGAAGCCTTCGCCGTCTCGCAAGGGGTGGGTCATGCCGGCACGTTACTAGGTTGACCCGTGCTCCACAAACATGCCCTTTCCACTGCGAAAGAAAGGGTCCTGCCATGAACGAGCAACCACGCGACGGCGCTTTCGGTGATGACAATGGCGGCTTTGCCGGCCTGCGCACACTGATCCAGGACCTTGAGACCGACAACATTGCCGACCTTGCCACCCGCGCCGATTCCTTGGAGGGCGTCTTGCGGCTTTGGTACGGCGAGGGCGATGTGGTAACGCCCCACTTCATCCGCCACGCTGCGGCGCAAGCCCTTGAGTCCGGCCGCACCTTTTATGTGCCCGACATGCGTGGGGCCGCCGACCTCGTCGCCGCATTGTCGGCGTATCAAACGGGCCTTTTCGGCAAGCCCATCGGTGAGGACAGGGCGACCGTACAGCCAGGCGGGATGCAGGCGCTTTTCATGGCCATGTCCATGGTGTGCGACCCTGGCCGTAAGGTGGTCTACGTGGAGCCACAGTGGCCGAATATCCGCCACACCATCTATCTGACGGGCTGTCGGCCAGAGGCGGTGGCGCTGGACCTTACGGGCGCGCGGCCGCGGCTCGATCTCGACCGGCTTTTCGATGCGTGCGACGAGGAGACGACGGCCATCTGTTTCTCCACCCCCGCCAACCCCATCGGCTGGTCGGCGAGTAAGGAGGAGCTGACGGCCATCCTAAAATTTGCTCGTGAGCGCGGGATCTGGGTGATTTCCGACGAGGTCTACAATCGTCTGTGGTTCGGCAACGAAAAGAGCGCGCCGTCCATGATGGCGATTGCCGAACCAGAGGACCGCGTCCTTACCGTCAACTCCTTCTCCAAAGCCTGGGCGATGACGGGGTGGCGCGTCGGCTGGCTGAACCATCCGCCGTCGGTGCAAAAGAAGCTCGGCGCCATGACCCAATACATCAACTCGGGCACGCCAGGTTTCGTGCAGGCTGGCGCGGCTGTCGCGCTGAAGGAGGGCGAGGGGCTTGTGGCGGAAATCCGCGATCGGTGCCGCAGGGGCCTGGATGCCGCCTACGAGGCGCTGAGCGATGTGGAGGCCGTGCACCTGTTCGACAAGCCTTTGGGCGGCATGTACGCCTTCTTTCGCCTCAAGGGCGAGGACGATAGCCGCACCGCTTGCCGGCGCATTCTGGACGAGGCGCGCGTCGGTCTTGCCCCAGGGTTTATGTTCGGCGCCTCCGCCAATTCCTGGATCAGAATGTGCGTGTGCCGGGACACCGCAGACGTGGAAGAGGCGAGCCGGCGCATTGCCGAGGCGCTGCGCTGACCCCCCATGACACTGACATTTCGTGAAGCGGTGGAAGGGGACGTGGCGGCCATCGTCGCGCTTCTGGCCGATGATCGGTTGGGCGCTGAGCGCGAGAGGGTGAGTGACCCGCCTGACCCCGTCTACCTGGACGCCTTTCGCACCATCGACGCCAACCCCCACGACAGGCTGATTGTGGGAGAGGCAGACGGCGCTGTGGTGGCGTGCGCGCAGATCACGGTTCTTTATGGGCTCAGCCGTCAGGGGATGCGGCGCAGCATTATCGAGAGTGTGCGCGTTGCCTCGCACCTGAGGGGCTCTGGTGCAGGGGCAGCGTTGATCGACCATTGCGTTGAGATCGCCCGTGCGGCCGGCTGCGGTATGGTACAGCTCACAAGCGACCGCACCCGCACCCGCGCCATCGGGTTTTACGAGCGTATCGGCTTCGAGCACAGCCATGCCGGATTGAAGCAGATGCTCTGAACCACCGGCTGGAGCGCGGAATGAGGGTTTTGATCAAACGATCATACGATCCCGATTGATCACCCGCCCTGGCCGGGTATGACTAGGTGAGGGCGGCCACGCCGGTGCGATGGCTGCCGCATAATCAATACGGGGAGTTGCACCATGAAATTTCTTCTGGCCGCCGCTTTAAGCCTTGGCCTTGCCACCGCCGCACAGGCCGAAACGCTGACCGTCGGCGCCTATCCGGCCAACCCGCCTTGGGAGGTGAAGCAGGAAGACGGCACCTTCGTCGGCTTCGAGGTGGACCTTGTGAACGCCATTGCCGAAAAGCTTGGCGCTGACGTCACCTTCCAGGATCTGGGCTTTCAGGCGCTGTTTGCAGCCACCGCATCGGGCCGGATCGATATGGCGATCTCCTCCATCACCATCACCAACGAGCGGCTGAAGAACCAGGACTTTACCCAAGGCTACTACGACGCCGACCTTGGCATCGGCGTGCGTAAGGACTCAGGCATCACCGGTGTGGAAGGGTTGAAGGGCGAGACCGTGGGTGTCCTGTCCTCCTCCACAGGAGAGACGTGGGCGCAGGAGAACAAGGACGCGATGGGGATTGAGGCCATCCGCGGCTACGACGCCTACCCCCAGCTTCTCCTAGATGTGCAGAACGGCCGTGTGGTGGCCGCCATTTCCGATGTGACGGGCCTTCAATTTGCCTTCCAGCAAATGGTCGACCTTGAGGTGGCAGGACGCATCCGCTCAGGCGACCGCTACGGCATTATGCTCGGCAAGAACTCGGACTGGACCGACAAGGTGAATACCGCCATCTCTGCGTTGAAGGAAGACGGCACCCTTGCCGCCATCTATGAAAAGCACCTTGGCGTTGCCCCCGATGCCGGCACCAGCACCGTCACGGTTCTGGAGCTTCCCAAGGCCGAGTAGCGCGTGGGCCTTCTCGACACCTTCTTCAATGTCGAGGTTATGATGCGGACCCTGCCCATGCTGGGGCGGGGTCTCGTCAACACCTTCTACCTTTCAACCGTTTCCATCACCACGGGTGTCCTCGTCGGGGTCATCTGGTGCCTGGCGCGCCTTTACGGACCAAAGCCTGTGCGCTGGGTGACGGTGTTTTTGATCGACGTGTTTCGGGCCGTCCCGATCCTCGTCATCCTTGTGGTGATCTACTACGCGCTGCCGTTTGTTGGGATCCGCCTGTCGGCGTTCTTCTCAGCTTGTCTTGGCTTGTCGATGGTGCTGGCCGCCTTCACGGCGGAGGTGTTCCGCGCAGGGATCGAGAGCTTGCCCAAGGGCCAGTTCGAGGCCGCCGACGCGCTGGGGCTGCCGTTCCGTGTCACGCTCTGGAAGGTGGTTCTGCCCCAGGCGGTGCGGGTGGCGATCCCGCCGCAGACGTCCAACTGCGTTGCCATTGCCAAGGACACCAGCCTTGCCTCGGTCGTGGCAATGCCTGACCTTTTGAAGCAGGCCCAGGATGCCCAGGCGCTGACGGCCAACCCGTCGCCCCTCATCGCCGCGGCCATCATCTATTTCATCATCCTTTGGCCGGCGGTCCGCCTGGTGTCTTACTTGGAGAAGCGATCCAAGCGGGGGCAGGGGCATTAGAGCGGTTTCGGTTGGAATGGCATCATGACGAAAAAGACGAGACCGCTTAAGAGTCTGAATCTGGGGCGATTTCTCTTCGACCGAATGATTCCATTCGGTCGGAAAGCGCCCTAGGATTTGCGCCACGCCTCAATCAATGCTCGGCGCCACCCGTCGACGATAGTGGGGCCGTGCCAAGCCTCCTCCGCGGGGGCTGAAGTGTAGTCGGCTCCGAAGGAAGTCGGCCTTCCATCTCACCAAAGGAAGGTGAGAGGGGGCGTGTTGCGCGTTGGTGCCTTATTGGTTGCGTAGCGGGATCGTTGCACGTGCGTCTTGGGTACCGGATGTGGGCTCCAACCAGCCGGGTTCGATCTCCGGGAGGGGGATGGCGGCCTTCAAGTCCTTGGTGTGGGGGTGTTGCGGGTTGGCGAAGACGGCCTCGGTGGTGCCTGTTTCGACAATCTGGCCAGCAGACATCACCATGAGGCTGTCGCACAGGTGGTGGACCACCGACAGGTCGTGGCTGACGAAGGCGATAGTGAGGTTGAGGCGAGCCCTGAGGCCCTCGATCAGGGCGAGGACCTGTGCCTGTGTGGACGTGTCGAGGCCGGAGACGATCTCATCGGCAAAGATGAAGCGCGGCGACAAGGCAACGGCGCGGGCAATGCCCACCCTTTGGCGCTGGCCGCCTGAAAGTTCGTGCGGGTAACGCGCTGCCACCCCCTTGGGCAGGCCCACCTGGTCGAGCGCCGTCGCCACGCGGTCCTTCACATCGGCAAAGCCGTGCAGGTGTAACGGGGCGGCGATAATGGCGCCCACCGTGCGGCGTGGGTTGAGGGAGCTCGACGGGTCCTGGAAAATTACTTGCAGGTCACGCCGCAAGGGGCGCAGCGCGTCCTGGCTCATGTGGGTGATGTCGGTGCCCGCGAAGGCGAGCGTGCCCGCGGTCGGCTCATAAAGACGCACAAGGGTGCGGCCGAGTGTGGATTTTCCCGAGCCCGATTCGCCCACAATGCCAACGCACGCGCCTTCCTCGATGGTGAAGTCGAGACCCTTCAGGATGTGGACCTGTGGCGCCGGCCGCAACGGGCGCTTGGCATTGAGGTCAGGCAGCGACAGGGAGAGGTTTGTGGCGGTGAACAGGGCCGTCATCGGGACAGATACCGCCTGTCAGCGTCCTCGATGTCGGCGCGCATGTGGGCAATCACGGCAGGATCGACGGGGATCAACTCCTGCTCCGGCCGATCGTATCGCGGGGAGGCGGCAAGAAGGGCCCGTGTGTAGGGCGATTGCGGGTTTTCCAGGATCGATGCCGTGTCGGCTGCCTCCACCACTTTGCCGGCGTAAAGAACGCTGACCCTCTGGCAGACCTTTGCCACCACGCCAAGGTCGTGGGTGACGAACAACAGCGCTGCCCCGTGGCGGGCCTGCATGGCGGCAATCAGGGACAAGATTTTCCGCTGGACGGTGACGTCGAGGGCGGTGGTGGGCTCGTCCGCGACGATCAGCTTCGGTTCGGCGGCAAAGGCTTCTGCGATCAGGACGCGCTGGCGCATACCGCCTGAAAGCTCATGAGGATAGCTGCGCAGGACGCGGGCAGGATCGCGAATTTCCACCTCTTCCAAAAGGCTCTCGGCGCGGTCGCGTGCTTCGGCGCGGGGGTGGCCTAGGATTTTGGTCAGGCGGTCCGTCATCTGCGCTTGGATGCGGCGGGAGGGGTTCAGCGCCGTCAAAGGGTCTTGGGGGATGAGGGCCATCTCGCCCCCCACAACGCGGCGGCGCGTGGTGCGGGGGAGGTTGAGAAGGTCGTGGCCAGCCACCTCCACACGGCCCTCCAAAACCTTGGCGGCGCGGGGCAGGATCCCAAAAATGGTTTTGCCGATCATCGACTTGCCCGCGCCTGATTCGCCCACGAGCCCGTGGACTTCACCGGGTACCACGGTCAGCGACACGTCGCGCAGGAGGCGCTTCGTGCGGTCTCCCTCAAGGGCGACGGAGAGGTGCTCGATGGTAAGATGGCTCATCGCAGCACCGGGTCGAAGCGGTTCTTCAGTCCTTCGCCAAACTGGCTGAAGGCAAGGACGGTCAGGAACAGCGCCACAAGAGGAAACACCAGCACCCACCAGGCCTGGTAGATGGCGGTGCGTCCCTCTGCGATCATTCCGCCCCAGGTGGGATCGTCGGAAGAGATGGAAAGGTTCACGAAAGATAAGATCGCCTCGACGATGACGGCAATCCCCATCTCCAGCGACAACAGGACCACGATGGCGGGAAGGACGTTGGGCAGCACCTCGCCGAACAGTGTGCGCCAGCGGGAAAAGCCTGCCACTTCAGCCGATTGCACGTACTCCATCGCCCTTTGCTGCATGGCTTCGGCCCGCACCACACGGCAAAACCGCGTCCAGTCGATGACGGCAATGGCGATGATGACCGACATCAAGCCTGTGCCGAGGACGGCAACGAGGAGGATGGCGAAAAGGACCGGCGGAAAGGCCATCCAAATGTCCACCAGGCGGGAGATGACGCGGTCCGTCCACCCGCCGAAATAGCCTGCCAGGAGACCGAGGGTGGCGCCCAGAACGCACGCCGCAGAACCCGCCACGAAGGCGACCAGGAGCGCGATCTGCGCCCCGTAGATCAGCCGGGAGAGAACGTCGCGCCCCAGGCTGTCGGTGCCGAGCCAGTAGCCCGCCTCCGCCCCATCCATCCAGAAAGGGGGCATGCGGGTGAGGAAAAGGTCCTGGGCGAGAGGATCGTGGGGGGCAATCAGTGGCGCGAAAAGCGCGCTGATCACCACCACGGCGAGCCAGGCCCCTGCGATCCAAAGGCGTGGTGCGGGGCGGCGGGTGCGCGCGCGCAGCGTTGCCTCAGCCACGGCGCAGCCTCGGGTTCAAGAGCGCGTACATGAGGTCCACGAAAAGGTTGATGGCCACGAAGAGGACGGCGAACAGGATGACGATTCCCTGGATCAGAGGAAGGTCACGGTTGATGACAGCGTCGATGGCAAGGTTGCCGAGCCCTTCGTAGGAAAACAGCCGCTCGATGATGACTGTGCCGCCGATCAGGAAGGTGAACTGCACCCCCACAAGGGTGAGTGTGGGAAGGACGGCGTTCTTCAGAGCCTCGCGGATAAGGACGGTGGTTTGGGAAAAGCCGCGGGTGCGGGCAAGCAGCACATAGTCCTGCGTCATCGTCTCTTTCAGTGAGGTTTTCAGAAGCTGTGCGATCACCGCCGCAAGGGGCAGCGCAAGGGCCACCGCAGGCATGATCATGTGAGACAAGATGTTGGCCAGAAGGTCGAGCCGCAGGCGCACCACCGATTCGATGAGGTAGAACTGCGTGGTGAAGGGGAGGTCGAGACGCGGTGAGACACGGCCCGAAATCTCGAAGATGGGAAAGGCGACGCCGAACAGGAGGATGAATGTCAGCCCCCACAAAAAGTCCGGGATGGAAAGGGCAACGCCGTTGGCAACGTCCACCGTCGCCTCGGTTGCGGTATCGCGATAGCGCGCGGCAAGGAGGGCCGCCGACCCGCCCAACACAACGGCGATGAGAAGGGCAAGGAGGCTAAGTTCCAGCGTTGCCGGCAGGCGCGACAGGACAACGGTCGCCACATCCTCCCGCAGCGAGATGGAGGTGCCGAAGTCGCCCTGAACCACATTTCCCAGCCAGACGAAGAACTGTTCCACGATGGATTTGTCGAGCCCGTAAAGGGCGCGCAGGCGCGCAATGTCCTCATCCGATGCCCCTGGGGGGAGCATCATGGCGATGGGGTCGCCAGGGGCAATTCTGATCACCACGAAGACCACCACAGCCACGCCGAACAGCGTGACGAGGGTGGTCAACAGGCGAATGGCGAAGGCGGCCATCTAGAGCGTCTAGTCCGGTCCTGGATTGTCCATGCGCTTGTAAAGGACGCGCAGGACGATGAATGCCACAAAGCCCAGAAACAGCGATCCGCCGAACAAAAGGACCGTGTTGGCAGGGTCCTTGTAGTCGCCCGAGAACAAGAGCCACAGCGAACTGACGATGATGAAGGGGAAGGCAATGCGCGTTGCAAGCAGCGCTGCACGGCGTGTGGACGGGGGCATTGGCAACGCTCCTCAGCGCGTGGTCGCGCTCATGCGGGCGGCTCTTGAGAACCGCCGTTCTTGACCGCTGCACGGTACTTCAAAATGTGCCAGCCCGCTGCAGCCGCACCCGCGACCCCAGCAAGGACCACGACGGCGATGATGGCCATCGGGTCCATGTAAAGGCCCGTGCCGGCAAGATAGACAGCGCCGGCGACGAGGATGGGGCCTTCCATCATCGCCCCTGTGACGATGGCGCGGCGCCAAACCTCTTTTGGGATGTGGCCCATAGGTGTCGCTCGCCTTTCGGGGTGGTGGCGCTGCAGGGAAAAACCCGCAGCGCCCTTTGTGGCCCTTAGGACGCGGGCTTCATGAGGAAGGGCATTACAGCGCCCGACACATTGGGCGTCACGTCCACGTGGTCGGCGTGGATGATGGGCTGCACGTATTGCAGGAGCGGGATCACGTAGGCGTTCTCTGCAATCATCTTGTCCACGGCCTTGTAGCCTTCGATGCGCTTGTCCTCATCCGCCTCGCCCCACAGGGGAATGATGGCGTCAATCACGTCCTGACCGTCCCAGACCGAGTGGGGGGAGGGGCCGAACATGGCAAAACCCGTGGAGGTGGCAGGGTCGCCGATGGCATTGCCCCAATTGTAGAACGCGGCAGGGGCCAGTTGATCGGCCGCACGCAATTCAAAGTGCTTGGCGATTTCGTAGACTTCGATCTCCGCCTCGATGCCGATCCGCCGCCACAGGCCGACGATGGCCTGGATCATCTCAAAGTCCTTAGGCTTGAAGCCGCGGGTGGTTTGGATGGTGAAGCGCACAGGGTTGTCGGTGGAGTAGCCGGACTCGGCAAGCAGTGCAGCGGCCGCGTCAGGGTCGTAGGGAACGCGGGTGTCGGCGTTGAAGGCTGCGTATTCAGGCGCCTGGAGCGTGTCGATGGGAACCCCGTAGCCTGACAAAAGCCGCTCGATCAGAACGTCCTTGGGGATCGCCATGGCGGCGGCCTTGCGCACGTTCGGGTCGGTCATGGGCTCCACATCGTTCAAGAAAATCATGGCGATGTCGGAGACTGGGGTGGTGACGCCTGACAGGCCGTCTTTTTCCTTCAGACGGTCGAACTCCTCATAAGGCATGTCGAAGGCAACGTCCGAGGCGCCCGATTCCACTTCCGCCACGCGCGAGGTGGCATCGGGGACGAATTTGATGATGACTTGGCTATAGGCCGGCGTGCCACCCCAGTAGTCGGGGTTGGCTTTGAGGCGAACGAAGGCGTTCCGCTCGAACTCGTCCACCATGTAGGGGCCTGAGCCGATGGGGTTGGCGGCAAAACCCTCCGCACCGACAGATTCGTAATAGTCCTTTGGCAGCACGTAGCCTGTGAGGAAGGCCATCCATTTGAAGAGTGTGGGCTCGAACTCCTTCACGTCGGCGGTGATGACGTTGCCGTCGATCTGAAAGTTGCCGATCTTGGACCAGACGAACTGGATGGGGTTGCCTGTGTCGGCGTTGCCCGCCCGCTCAAGGGACCAGACCACGTCTTCGGCGGTCAATGGGTCGCCGTTGTGCCAGGTGACTCCCTCGCGCACCACCATGCGGATCTGGCTCTTGTCCTCGTTCCAGCCCCATTCGGTGAGAATGCCCGGGGTGAACTCAAGGTCAGGGTCCTGGCCGATGAACTGATCGAAGACGGAGCGGTAGATGCCCTGAATGGTGGGGTTCACCGCCGAGGTGCCGACGGTCGGGTCCCACGAGGGCAGGGGCACGTTGTAGGCGATGGTGAGCGTGTCGTCTTGGGCCCAAGCAGGGGCGGAGACGCCCGTCAGGGCGAGGCTGGCGGTCAAGGCTATGGCGCCGAGTGCGCGTTGGAATCGTCCCATCAAGTCCTCCTGAATGGCCATTGTGGCGGCTGCTCATTTTCCTCATCCGTTATGGGTTTAGAAGACCCGTGTCGAGTCAATGGCCGCCTGCGGGGCGGGCCAAGGGGCGGCCATGGCGGCGAGGAGAGGCGATGGGGTTCGCTTGGAGGTGGGGGCCCTATCAAGCAACGTTGTCGAACGCGCGACGGTCCGTACCGTGCCCGGGTTGAAGAGCTTAAAGGCTCAGCTCCGGCGCTTTAGATGAGAATGAAGTCACTTTCGTCCAAAGTTGTGGTATCGAAGTCGCTGAGTCTTGCGATTTTGTCATTGTCAAAAATGATGAACCTGCCGGAGAATATGAGGTCGGCAAACTCCACCCCACCGGAAAGGCCGATGAGGTCTTCGTTTGGATTGTAGTCTTGGATCAACTCCGTGCCTGGCGATGGGGCGATGACGAAGACGTCCTCGCCTCTCCCCCCTATCATGACATCTTTTTGCCGACCGCCCACAAGCGTGTCGTTGCCCCGACCGCCTTCGATGGTGTCCCGGTCCTTGCCACCGTCCAACCAATCGCTGCCGCTACCGCCCTTCAGCCTGTCGTTGCCTTTGTCTCCGCTCAGGGTATCGGCGCCGCCATCGCCCATAAGGACATCCTCGCCCCGTCCGCCGTCCAAAACATCGGCGAAGCGACCGCCGGAAAGTAGATCGTTTCCACCGCCGCCAAAAAGCGTGTCACGTCCGATTTCACCCTCCAGCGTGTCACTGCCTTCGCCGCCATCCAGGCTGTCGTCCCCCGGTTCGCCCTTCAGGAGATCGTCGCCCCTTCCTCCCAAGAGCGTGTCGTTGCCGCGCCAGCCGAGCAATGTATCGTCGCCTGCGGCACCAAACAAACTGTCGTTTCCACCGTCGCCGAAGAAAGTATTGGGGGCGGAATCGCCATTGATTTGATCGTCTCCCGCGCCGCCTGAAATGGCCGTATCGAGGATCACCGTGTCGCTGATCAAGATGAACCCTGGATTGCGTGGCTCGAAACTGCCACGGCTTATCAGTCCAGCACCGGCCGGTTGACCGAAGGTCAGGGACGATCCTTCAGTAGCGGAGAAGGAGCCGCCGTTTTCCACAAACGCCATAGTTCCACCGCCACCGACGGTGGTGCCGCTTACAATTGTCGCCTCAAGGGCGAGAGACGCTCCATCGCTGACGTAAAAGGCCCCTCCGCTGCCAGCACTCTTGCTTTCCAAAATGAGCGTGCGCTCGACCAACACGCCGGCCTGGAGGACTGCGATGGCACCGCCATCGCCTGCTGTGGCGGAGGACACACGAATATCACTGTCGGTGATGGTGGTCCCAACCTTCACGATGGAGATGGCACCGCCCCAATTGCCGGCCTCGTGACCTGTGAATGTGCTCAAGTTGATGGTGAGCCGATAGCTGTCAGATGTCGCGCCAAGATTGTGGGCGGAAATCGCGCCGCCAGCGGATAGCTGGCCTTCTGCAAAATTGTTGAAGAAGCGGCTGCTCTCAACGGTCATGATGCCGCCACGGGCGTAGATGGCACCACCGCCGGCCAGGAGCCCATCTTTGGTCGTGCCATTGCGACTGAAAACCGAATCCTCAATCCAACTGGTGACGCTGTCACCGGTGTAGATCGCGCCCCCAAGGCTGAGCGCCGTATTGCCATCAAATTGAGTTGTCGTCAGCGAAAGCCGTGCGTCATTGGTAGAGATGGCACCACCGAACGCAGCGTGATTGCCAGTGAACCGCACGTTTTCAGCTTCGAGATCGCCGCCGAGTAGCCAGATTGCACCGCCTCCATAATCCGCCTCATTCGCCGCAAATTCGGTGTGGTCGAGGCGGATCGCCGACCCTTCGCCGGCGTAGATGGCGCCGCCGGCAGCGCCTAAGTCAAAGACGCTGTTGCGTTCAAAATCGGTGTCGGTCGCCACCAGATCGACGCCCACCCCAAGAGCCAGGGCACCACCGCCGTCCTCAGCGCGGTTGTCGACAAAGGTCGTGCCCCGCACGTCTACTGTGCCCGATGTCGCGTGGATGCCACCGCCTTTCGCCCCGTCGGCGACCGCCTGGTTTTGTGAGAGTTCTACTGTTTGGAGAGTCAGCGCGCCGCCCTGATGGAGGATGGCGCCGCCACCGGTCCCGTCGTTGGACATGCCTTGCGTCAGCGCGAGGGCGGTGAGGTTGACGTCGACGCTTTGGTCTTGGGCAACTGTGAAGATGCGGGTGAGCGCGTTGCCGGAAATGGTGATGCCGGGGCCGACCTCGCCACTGATCTCGCCGTTGATGGTCACCGTATCGGTGATGGACATCTCGCCCAGCGTGAGGGTGAGGGTGCCGCCCTCAAGGGCGTCGTCGAAGACAATCTGGTCGGCCCCGGCGCTGGCGTTGGCCTCGGCGATGGCTTCGCGCAGGGACGTGCCTATGCCCACGCCTGCGCCATCGTTTTCATCCTGGAGGGTGTCGACAACGATCGTGGCCATAAATGATCCTGCCTGGTAATATTGTTTCGCAAGTGCAAGAATTATCTCATGGCGCGGTCAAGACTATATTGACATGGATCATATGTTATCGCTCGGGCCGTCAATATCGAGCTGTCGATGAATAGAATTAGATTAAGATAAAATCAGCCTCTGTCAGCGTTGCGGTATCAATCTTGCTGATAATCGCAATTTTCTCGTCGAAGGCGAAAATACTCTTGCCGGCGAAGGATAGATCGTCGAACTCCAACCCATCCAGCAGGCCGATCAGGTCGCGGTTCTGGTTGTAGTCTTTGATGATCGCGATGCCCGACGATGCGGCGATCCCGAAGACGTCCTCACCGCCGCGGCCGGTCATGATGTCCTTGTCGTCCCCGCCGATGAGCGTGTCGTTGCCTTTGCCGCCGTCCAAGAAGTCGCGGCCGGAGCCACCCTCCAGCCAGTCGCTACCGGCATTGCCGTCAAGGGTGTCGCCGCCTGTGCCGCCAACAAGGCTGTCTGTGCCGGCAAGACCTGAGAGGGCATCGCGCCCGTTGCCGCCGTCCAGCACGTCGGCGCCGCGGCCACCGATGAGGCTGTCGTCATCATCGCCGCCGATCAGGGTATCGCGATCGGCCCCGCCGCTCAGCGTGTCGTTGCCGTTGCCGCCCTCAAGGCTGTCGTCACCGCCGCCGCCCTCCATCGAATCGTTGCCGCCGCCACCTGAAAGCGTGTCGTCGCCGCCGCGCCCGTCCAAGGTGTCATTGCCAGCTTCGCCGAAAAAGCGGTTGCCGGAAACGTCGCCCTCGAGAAGGTCGTTCCGGCTGCCGCCCACAACGGCAGCGTCGAACACCAAGGCACCGAAAAGCTCCACATTGCCTGTGCCGGACGCGCCTCTGCCTGAGGCAATCACGCTGCCGTCGGGCGCGTCGGCGAAGATCAGCGCACTGGACCCTCTGATTGTGAGGCCCGCCCCATCGGCAGCGAATATGGCGCCACCAGCAAATTTCGCACTGGACTGGGTGACCACCGTGTCGACGAGGGTGGTCTTGGTCATGGGGTCAAGGATCATGGCGCCACCTTCAAAGGCGCTTTCACTGAGGGCGATGGTGCTGTCTTTGACCTCCACCACAGCCGCGCCGCTGACACCAAGAGCGCCGCCGGGGCCTGACTGTGTGGTGCTTCCCCTGATGTCCGACCCGTCCACGAGCGCCGAGCCGTTGAAGATGGCCAATGCGCCGCCTCGCGTCTCGGCCGTGTTGTCGCGAAGATCGGAGGCCCTCAGGATGAGGCGACCATCGCCGGTGGAGTGGATCGCCCCGCCCGACCCCTGGGGGCCGGTAGCGCGGTTTTCGGTGAACGTGCTTGTGGTGACCAACAAGGTGCCGCCATCATTGTGGATGGCACCACCACCATCGCCCACAATGAGGCCCCTCGCTTCGTTGTTGTGAAAAACCACGTCACGGACTGAGGCGTTTGCGCCGGGCCCCATGCTAAGACCGCCGCCGGACCCTAGCGAAAGGTTACCCTCAATCCGCGCTTCCGCCATCGCCATGGTGACGTTGGGGTTATCCGCCAAGTAGATGGCGCCGCCGGAGGATTTGTTGGGCTCGTCCGCCGAAATCAGTCCGACCCAATTGCGCAAGAGTTCAGCGTCGGTGATCCCCAAATGGCCGTCCAGGACGGCGATGCCACCGCCCCTGAACGATGCTATGTTCTGGTTGACGTCCGTGCCGGTCATCGAAAGGGACACCCCGCCATCAACGGCAATGGCTCCGCCATAGGAGACATCGCCGATGGCGTAGTTGCGAGCAAATGCGCTGTCGGTGAGCACTACATCAACGCCGTCGACGAAAATGCCGCCGCCATAGCCAGCCTCACCGCCGATGCGCGGGTCAGTGAAACCGCGTGATGTGGGACCGAGAATCCCGCCGACCCCGCCATCCACCACCCGAAGGTTGTGAAGCCGCACCTCGTTGCCTTCGCTGAGGAAGACCGATCCGCCTTTCAGACCGGCGAAATTGTCTTGGAAAATGCTGTCGGTGATGGCGCCTGAGCCGCGCATTGCCACAGCGCCGCCAATGCGCACCAGACCGTCATTCAGGCCATTGTCGACGAAGTTCGCGTTTTCAATGGTGTAGTCGTCGGCTTGCACCGACAAAGCGCCACCGGCGACCCGCCCGGCATTGCCGCTGAAAGCGCCGCCGCTGAGGGTGAAGGAGGCGACATTGGCGTAGATGGCTCCACCTTCAGCATCCGCGCCAAAGGCTCTGTTTCCGTCCGCGCCCACGTTCGTCAGGGTGAGGGAGGGTCCTTCGCCGGCGTAGATGGCCCCGCCGCCCGCGCCGGTGCCCGAGCCAAAGGCTTCGTTGCGATCAAACTCTGCGTCGGCGACGGTGATGACGGCATCGCCTGCGGACCATATGGCGCCGCCTGAACCCTCCGCCTCGTTTCTGAGAAAGTGGCCATCGACGATGGCAATGTCGCTGCCGGCGCTGGCCCAAATGGCACCCCCATCAGCGCCATCGCCGAAGGTGTTGCTGTGGCTGACATGAAGGTCGTTTGCGATAAGGTCAGCGCCACCCTCCAAAGCGATGGCGCCGCCATCCCCTTGCGCTTCGGCTTCGCTGATACTGACATTGGCGAGATCCAACACCCCTGACTTCAAGTAGATCGCGGCGCCTTTGGCGTTTTCGCCGTTGGCTTCCATCCGCCACAAGCTCACGTTTTCAAGGGTGAGTTCCCCGCCACCATGAAGGATGGCGGTCCCGCCTTTGCCATCAATGGTGCGGCCGTCTCTGATGTTGAGGTCGGCCAGGTCCACCGCGGTCCCTTCAACAATATTGAAGATGCGGGTGGAGCCGTTGCCGTCGATCGTCACCTGGCGCATCTGGTCGGGCCCAAACGTGCCGTCTATGGACAGGGTGTCGACGATGGTCAGCTGACCGAGGGTGAGCGTGAGGGTTTGGGACGCAAGCGAGGGGTCGAAGACGATTTTGTCAGCGCCGGCGTTAGAGTTGGCCTCAGCGATGGCTTCGCGCAATGACGTGCCTGTCCCCACACCGGCGCCGTCGTTCTCATCTTCAACGGTATCAACAACAATAATGGCCATCTCAAGACTCGCTGTTACGCAATAAAAAGACGCGCAGTTCTCAGTGTCGAACTATTTCTTTGATGCGCTTATCATTGATATGAAGGGCTTACACATGGCCCGTTTCGGGTCGGTCCAACGCCCACTGACGATGTCGATCAGACGTGGGGGGGAGGGCACGCTTTTGCCCGCCCCCAGAGGTACTAGAGCAGGATAAAATCGTCTTCCGTCAGCGTCGTCGTGTCGAACTTGCTAATGAGGGCGATTCTTTCGTCGAAAGCGAAAATACTCTTGCCGGCGAAGGATAGATCGTCGAACTCCAGCCCATCCAGCAGGCCGATCAGGTCGCGGTTCTGGTTGTAGTCTTTGATGATCGCGATCCCTGAGGAGGCGGTGATCCCGAAGACGTCCTCACCGCCGCGGCCTGTCATGATGTCCTTGTCGTCCCCGCCGATGAGCGTGTCGTTGCCTTTGCCGCCGTCCAAGAAGTCGCGGCCGGAGCCACCCTCCAGCCAGTCGCTGCCGGCATTGCCGTTGAGGGTGTCGCCGCCTGTGCCGCCAACAAGGCTGTCTGTGCCGGCAAGACCTGAGAGGGCATCGCGCCCGTTGCCGCCGTCCAGCACGTCGGCGCCGCGGCCACCGATGAGGCTGTCGTCATCATCGCCGCCGATCAGGGTATCGCGACCGGCCCCGCCGCTCAGCGTGTCGTTGCCGTTGCCGCCCTCAAGGCTGTCGTCACCGCCGCCGCCCTCCATCGAATCGTTGCCGCCGCCACCTGAAAGCGTGTCGTCGCCGCCGCGCCCGTCCAAGGTGTCATTGCCAGCTTCGCCGAAAAAGCGGTTGCCGGAAACGTCGCCCTCGAGAAGGTCGTTCCGGCTGCCGCCGACCACCGCGGCGTCCAACACGAGGGCGCCAAGGAGTTTAATGTTGCCAAGGCCGGTGGTGGTGTCGCCTGAGGCGATGCCGGGAGCGCTGGAGGCTTCGGCGAAGATCAGCGCACTGGAGCCTTGGATGGTGAGGCCGGCGCCATCTTCGGCGAAGATGGCACCGCCTGGCCCTGCGGCGATGGACTGGGTCACCACCGTGTCGCCGAGGGTGGTGGTCGTCATTGCGCCCAGGAATAGGGCACCGCCCTCAGCGGCGCTTTGGCTTTGGGCGATGGTGCTGTCCACAAAGTCCACCACAGCCGTTCCCGTGGAAGAGACGGCGCCGCCGGGGCCTGACAGGGTCATGCTGCCCCTGATGTTGGACCCCTCCACCAGAGCCGACCCGTCGACAATGGCAAGGGCGCCGCCGGACATCTCGGCCATGCTGTTGCGCACATCCGATCCACGCAGGATGACCCGCCCGTCGCCTGAGGAGTGGATGGTGCCGCCGGACCCGTTGGTGCCCAGGGCAAAGCTGTCGGTGAAGGAGCTGAACTCGATCAGCAGCGTCCCACCATCGTTGAAGATGGCGCCGCCGCCGTCACCGGGACCGTCGCCTTTGGCTTCGTTGGTGATGAAGGTGGATTCGCGTACCAGGGCGTTCGCCTGATCGCCCATCCAGATGGCCCCGCCCGAATCCGCCGCTTCGCTCTGCTGGACGCGGGTGTTGACCATCGACATTTTGGCGTTTGGGTCGTCGGCTAAGTAGATGGCACCGCCAACCGCCGCGTTTGGGTCTGTGGCGGAGGCAAGTCCTGCAGAGTTGAACTGAAAGAAGGAGCCTGACGTACCGAGCTTTCCATCAAAGACCGCGACCGCACCGCCACCAAAGGACGCTGCGTTCGTGCCCATCGTGGAGTTCACCAGAGAGAGATTGGCCCCTCCGTCAATAGCAATGGCGCCGCCATACGCTTCTCCGGCATTGGCGGAAAGGCGCGTAAACACACTGTCATTGACGAAGACATCCACTCCATCGGTGAATAGCCCCCCACCGTAGGCTTCATCCCCTAGCCCGACATTGCCGACACCGCCGAGGGCGATGCGCATGTCGTCAATGCGAACGATGTCGCGGCTTCCCAGTTCTCCTAGATAGACGGATCCACCCTGAAAAGCGGCCCAGTTGGACTCAAACTCGGTTTGTTGAATCGAGCCGTTGCCGAAGATCGCGATGGCACCGCCCGAGCCGCTTGCAATCCCGTCGACAATTGTCCCCGCTCTGTTGGCGAGAAACCTGCTGCTGGATACGTCAAACTCGTCTGTGGCAGTGACCGAAACAGCCCCGCCGGACCCCTCCGCCCTGTTTTGATCGAAGATGCTGCTGGAAACAAAAAATCGCTCGGTGTGAGCATGGACCACACCACCCTCGGCCAAAGTTCCGCTGGCTTGATTGCCCGTCGCAACGACGCTTACAAAGGCAACGGTGGAGTCTGTTCCAGCATAAACGGCGCCACCGCCTTCTTCGCTTCCGTCCGCGAGCGCTTCGTTGCGTATGAAGGTCGCGTTTGAGAAGGAAAGCAAGCTATTGCCCGCGGACCAAACGGCACCGCCTGAGCCCGATGCCTCATTGTCTTCAAACACGCTGGACAGGACGCCGCTCTTGATGCGAACATCACTGCCAAGGTCAGCTTTCATTGCGCCGCCGTCAGCGCCATCCCCGAACGCGCTGTTGCGATAGAACTCAACCTCCTCGGCGACCACATCCGCGCCGCCGCAAAGGGCGATGGCGCCGCCTCCCGCTTCGGCCCTGTTGTCGGCGAAGTTGACGTCGTCCATCACCAGGGTGCCCGATGCCATGTGGATGGCGCCGCCCTCGGCGGTGGCGCCGACAGCAACGTTCTCCAAGAACGCCATCGCCTCAAGGGACAGTTGGCCGCCCTTGTGCAAGATCGCCCCGCCACCTTCACCATCGTTGGCAAGGCCGTCTTTGAGGACCATGGCGGCAAGCTCAACGTCCACACCCTCGGCAATGGTGAAGATGCGCGAGGGGTTGCCTACGGTGCCCGAGACGGTGATGTCGGGGTTCGGATCGCCGTTCACCTCGCCATTGATGGAGACCGCGTCGGTGATCACCATCTCGCCGAGGGTGAGCTCAATCGTTCCACCAAACAATTCTGGCGCAAAAACAATCTCGTCGGCGCCGGCGTTCGCGTTGGCCTGCAAGATGGCCTCGCGCAGGGACGTGCCTGTCCCGACCCCCGCGCCATCGTTTTCATCCTGGAGGGTGTCGACAACGAACGTGGCCATGGCAGATCCTATCTGTGTAATAAAATTGCGTGCGGCAGTGTAAGTTCGCACGGCATGATCGCGCCGCATTGACGACGATCATGTGATGCATTTCATCCTATCAGTATCAACGCCAAAGACGCGATAGGGAGAAAGATGAACTTTGCCCAGGTCAGCGCAACGGCCAGGAGAACGGTGGCATTAACGTTGCGCGCGGTGCCACCGGCGGCCAAATGTACATGCACGATGCCAGTGGATACGATTTAAGATTGTGAAATTGGCTGAACCGGAAAACGCGCCCATCCCGAGTGGCTACGGATGGGAGCGCACGCGTTCGTACGCACCTCCAAGGCGAGCTTGAAGAAGGTTAAAGTCGTTCTCGGTCCGTGTGGTCGTATCAAAATTGCTGAGGCGGACGGTCTTCTCATCAGGAGCAAGCATAGTCTTGCCTGCAAAAGAATGATGAGCGACATCCAAGCCATCGAGCAGGCCAATCAGACCGTCGTTCTGGGTGGAGTCTTCGATGAGCGCCAGGTCGGATAAGGCGGCGATCGCGAAAACATCGTGCCCGACAGGTTCTGTCATAGTGGTTTGCCATCACTGCCAGTCGGGGTGTCGTCGCCACCACTCTCCAGGAGATCGTGGCTCTTGCCGCCGAAAAGGGTGTCATCGCCGGCAAGGCAAGAAGACCCTTTGCGCGGCTCAAGCCCTGGCGAGAAGCTTGGCGAGCATGTAACCGGAGCCTGCGCCGCAGCCGGCACCCGGCCAAGTGGATGAGCCCACCATGTAAAGGCCCCTCAGGGGGGTGCGGTAGCCGGCCATCCCAAAGGTGGGCCTGAAGATGAAGTTTTGGCCCAGGTGATGGCTGCCGCCCAAGGAATCGCCACCCACAAGGTTGGGGTTGGCGCGTTCAAGGTCGGCCGGGGAGTGGACGGTGCGGGCGAGGACCAGTTCCGACAGGCCTGGGGCGTAGCGCTCGATGATGGCCATCACCCGGTCGGCGTAGGCCTCCTTTACGTCGTCCCACGCACCCGGTGCAATCTCGCCTGCTGCATCGCCTTTGATGACGGCGGGTAGCGCGCGGACCTGGATCCACAGGATGTGCTTGCCGTCAGGCGCGCGAGAAGGGTCGACAGCCGTCGGTTGGCCCACCACCAGCACTGGCTCTACGGGGAGGCGGCCCGTGATGGCCTGGTCGTAGACAGCGGCCATGGACCCAAGGTCGGGCGCAAGGTGCACGTAGGCGAACTTGGAGAGTTCCTCGCCCGCTGTCCAAGGGGGAAGGTCGCTGACGGCCACATGGATGACCATGGTGCCAGGGCCATGGCGGAACGCTTTGAGGCGATTGTCGACGGCGGTGTGCCCTGTGGTGCCGATGAGGTTGAGAAGGCCCGAGGGGGTGACGCTTGCCACCACAGCCTCGCGTGCGCGCACCACCTCACCATCGTCTAAGACAACGCCTGTGGCGCGGCCCGCGACCCTCTCGACGCCGACGACGGGGGTGCCTGTGGTGACCACGCCGCCAAGCGCCTCAAGGTAGGATTTCAGCGCCCGCGGCACCGTGTCGGCGCCGCCTTTGCCAAGCACCATGCCGAAAGTCTGGTTGGCCATCGCCTCAAGGTAGGGGAACAGGGCGCCGCCGGAGGTTTCGGGCGCAAAGTCAAGGTGCATCGCCCACGGCGCCAGCGTCGCCTTCACCTGGGGGTCGTTGAAGTGGGTGTCCAGGAATTCGCGCGGAGAGGCGAGGAGGAGGCGCAAGGCCTCCATGGACCAAGCGCCGCCTTTGGCCTTCAGGATCTTGAGGACCGTCTTGATAAGGGGGCCCGCGCGCATAGGCGTGCCCAGAAGGGCGAAGAAATGCGGGGCATCGCCCGGGAAGGCGGCAACGAGGTCGCGCCAGGCTTTGGCATCGTCCTCATCGAAGGCGGCGATGCGGTTTGCCGTGGTCTCAAGGTCGGTGCTGACGCCAAGCCAGCGGCCATCGGGGAAGGCGCTTGAGAAGCAGTCCGCAACGGGGGCGAAGGCAAGGCCGTGCTTGGCAAGATCGTCGGCATATTCGCGGTGGAAGGGGGAGCCTGCAAAAAGGCTCATGTTCATGGCGTAAAGGTCGTGGCGGAAGCCTGGCAGCGTCACCTCTTCGGTGCGGATCGCCCCGCCCACGGTGTCGGCACCCTCGAACAGAGCCACCGCCATCCCCTGGCGCGCCAGGTGGACAGCGCACACAAGGCCGTTGTGGCCGCCGCCCACGACAATCGCGTCAAACTGATGAGCCGCCATAGGCGCCGTCCCCTCCCGTTCGGCGCCGCGCCATAAAGGCTGCCGCCGTTTGCAATTGGTCCATCGATGCCACAGTCTCTCACCACACGAAAAGAGAGGGCATCATGGCTTTGCGGGAATTGGCTGAGGGGTTGGCGTCTGGCGCGGTGGAGGTGGTCGATCTGTCGGGGCCGCTGGGGCCTGATACGCCACTCTTGAAGTTGCCCCCCGAGCTTGCCGTGGACACACCTAAGATCGAAATCCACAAGATTTCGCAGTACGATAAAGACGGTCCCTGGTGGGCCTGGAACTGGCTCAAGCTGGGCGAGCATTCGGGCACCCACTTCGATGCGCCCGTCCACTGGATCACCGGCAAGGACTACTCCGACGGCTTTACCGATACCTTGCCCATCAAGCGTGTGGTGGCACCGGTTTGCGTCATCGACTGCTCTGCCCAGGTGGCCGAAAATCCCGACTACCTGCTGACCGCTGACGGTGTGCGCGAATGGGAGAGCCAGAACGGCACCATCCCCGAAGGCGCCTGGGTGGTGATGCGCACCGACTGGCACCGCCGCAACCACTCCGAAGCCGAATTCTTGAATGCGGACGATACGGGCCCCCACTCACCAGGGCCGAGCGTCGATTGCGTGGAACTTGTGATCGAGCGCGGGGCCGTCGGTTGGGGGACGGAGTGCATCGGCACCGATGCCGGCCAGGCCGGCGGCATGGACCCGCCCTTTCCCGCCCACAACCTCTTGCACAAGAACAACCGCTACGGCCTTGCCAGCCTGTGCAACCTTCACAAGCTGCCACCCACCGGCGCCATTATGATTGCCGCACCGCTCAAGATCGTGCACGGCACGGGAAGCCCCGTGCGCGCCCTTGCCCTCGTGTCGCACGGCTAGACTTGCCGGCACCGGTGATGCCGCCGGCTTCGTGCCGGCGCCGCTTGGCGTGGTGGAGGACCGGTCACACAGGCGCTGCAACGCGGGGATGAGAAAGGCGTCGGTGTGAGAGGGTACGATCACGTCATTGTCGGGTCGGGGGTGAACGCCCTCGTCTGTGCAGCCCTTCTGGCTGAAGACCACCGCGTTCTTGTGCTGGAGCGCGAGGATGTGGTGGGCGGCACCATCCGCACGGGCACGCTTGCCGAAGGGTTCACCTATGACCCTATGGCGGCGACTTTCCTCCTGATGCACGCCTCGCCCGTTTATGCCGACATCTCCAAGGCGTTGGCGCGGCATGGCGTCGAGTTTGCTGCCACCGATGCGCCGACGGGTGTGTTGATGGGGGATGGGCGCTCGGCCATCCTCACCAGGGACAGGGCTGCCAATATTGCAGCCTTCAACGCCCTTCAGGCCGGCTCGGGCGACAGGCATGGGGAGGAGATGGCGGCGGTGGAGGCCAACGCCACGCTCCTCTTCGGCCTCTTCAACAACCGCCTGCTGAGCTTCAAGGCGCTGAAATTGCTGGCAGGACAGCTATGGTCCAAGGGGCCGCGGGGCCTGAGGGCGAGCGTCGGCGAAGCCCTTGTCACCAACAGGCATCGCCTTGAGGCCTATGGCGAGGACCCTGTGGCGGCCCTCAATGCACCATGGCCGCTCCATGCCGGGCTCGGCCCCGAACAGCCGTTTTCCGGTCAGATGGGGCAGATCATGACCTTTGCTCTTGAGGCCATCGGCGCGCCCATCGCCAAAGGCGGCGCTGCGATGGTGGCGGAGGGTCTTCGCGCCATCATCGAAGAGCGTCGCGGCATCGTGCGCACAGGTGCTGACGTCGACAGGATCGACCAGGGGAGCGACGGGCGGGACGTCTCACGCATCCACCTGGCGGACGGCGAGGCCATCGACTGCGACAGCGTCATCTGCTCGGTCACGCCGGGTCAGCTTTATGGCAGGCTCCTGCGCGATTGGGATCTGCCTGAGGCCGTGCGCGCGGCGCAGCGATACGCCAAGGGCCGCGGCAACATGCAGATCCACTATGCTTTGGAGCGGCCTGTGGACTGGCCGGACAAAGCGCTCAGTTCCGTACAACTCCTTCATCTCAGCGATGGGGTGGACCAGGTCTCAAAAGCGAGCAACGAGGCCGAGCGTGGGATGCTGCCTGAGCGTCCGACCGTGTGCGTTGGCCAGCCCAGTGCCGCCGACCCCTCTCGCTGCCCGAAGGGCAAGGCGGTGGTATGGATCCAACTGCCCGAATGCCCACGGGTGGTGAAAGGCGATGCGGCAGGCACCATTGCCGTGGACGGCGACGGGGCATGGAGCGAGGCGGTGCGCGAAGCTTACGCGGACCGTGTGGAAGCGATGATTGAAGCCCACGCGCCAGGCTTCCGCGACAGCGTGATCGTGCGCAAAGCCTATGCGCCCACCGACCTTGAGGCCATGAACATCAACCTTGAGGGCGGCGACCCTTACGGCGGTTGGTGCGGTGTGGATCAATTCTTCCTGTTCCGCCCGTTCGGCCTACACAAAAACCACTCCAGCGTGGTGCCTGGTGTGTATCAAATCGGTGCGTCCACCCATCCCGGTCCTGGTCTCAGCGGGATGTCGGGCTACTTGCTTGCTAAACACCTAAAATGAATGGTCGGGCGCGTATGATGCGCGCCTCACGAGTTGGGGATCGCCATGGCTGAGCGTTCGTTCGCAAAGGAAGTGCAGCAGCTCAAGATCGGCGCCGGAGAAGAGTTCCGCGGCGAGGGCATCTTGGCCATCACCAAGGCGCTGCTTGAGAACGGTGTGGGCTATGTGGGCGGCTACCAGGGCGCGCCCATCTCCCACCTGATGGACGTTCTGGCGGACGCTGAGGACATTATGGAGGACCTTGGCGTCCACCTTGAAGCCTCTGCCAGCGAGGCGGCGGCGGCAGCCATGCTTGCCGCCTCCGTCCACTACCCGATCCGCGGCGCTGTCGCCTTCAAGTCCACCGTCGGCACCAATGTGGCGTGCGATGCGCTGGCGAACCTGTCCTCAGGCGGAGTCACTGGCGGGGCGCTGATCGTGGTGGGGGAGGACTACGGCGAAGGCTCCTCCATCATGCAGGAGCGCAGCCACGCCTTTGCCATGAAAAGCCAGATCTGGCTCCTCGACCCGCGCCCGAGCCTGCCGCGCATCGTCCAGGCGGTGGGCGAGGGGTTTGAACTGTCGGAGGCCACCAACACCCCCGTGATGCTCGAGGTGCGCATCCGCTCCTGCCACGTCCACGGCCGCTTCATCGCCAAGGACAACCAGCGCCCGAAGATGACCGTGAAGGATGCGGTGGAGAACCCCCAGCGCGACACCAACCGCATCGTCCTGCCGCCAGCCTCCTTCCTGCACGAGAAGGAGAAGATCGACACGCGCTGGCCGGCTGCCATCGACTTCATCAAGACCCGCAAGCTGAACGAGCATTTCGGGCCCGAAAACGGGTCCATCGGCATCATCTGCCAGGGGGGCATGTTCAACGGAGTTGTGCGCGCGCTCCAACGCCTTGGCCTTGCGGACCTTTATGGTGACAACAAGGTGCCGATCTACTGCCTCAACGTGACCTATCCGCTTGTGCGCGATGAGGTTTTGGAGTTTTGCGAGGGCAAGGACGCTGTCATCGTGGTGGAGGAGGGCCAGCCCGAACACATCGAGCAGGCCATTGGCGACATGCTCTACAAGGCAGGCGGCACAGCCAAGCTTGAGGGCAAAGGCATTCTGCCCATGGCGGGCGAATATACGGGCGCCGTCATGCTTCAGGGAATGACGGACTTCTTGCGCCGCTACGCCACACACCTTCTGCCCTCGGAGGCGCGGGCGCCCAACTCGGAGGAGGAGCGCATCGTCCTTCCCGACCTTGCCGAGAAGGTGCCTGCACGGCCTGCTGGCTTTTGCACAGGCTGCCCTGAGCGGCCCATCTTCGCGGCCATGAAGCTGGTGGAGAAGGACCTTGGCGAGCATCACATTGCCGCCGACATCGGCTGTCACCTCTTCTCCATCCTGCCGCCGTTCAATCTGGGCGCCACCACCATGGGCTATGGCCTCGGGCCCGCCTCGGCCTCGGCGTTCAACGTGAAGGCGGACAAGCGGCCCATTGCCGTGATGGGCGACGGCGGCTTCTGGCACAACGGGCTGACATCGGGCGTTGGCAACGCCGTCTTCAACAACCAGGACGGCGTGATCCTGATTGTGGACAATTTCTACTCCGCCGCGACGGGCGGGCAGGACATCCTGTCCTCCCGGGCCGACAATGACAGGCGCTCCACCAAGCACCCCATCGAGGATGCGGTGAAGGGGATGGGCGTCAACTGGGTCCGCCGCATCGACAGGACCTACGATGTGGGCAAAATGCGCGACACCTTGACCGAAGCGCTCACCACTAAGGAGAGCGGGCCAAAGGTCATCGTCGCTTCGTCGGAATGCATGTTGAACAAGCAGCGTCGCGTGCGCCCGCAGATCGCCAAGGCGGTGAAGGACGGCAAGCGGGTGGTCAAACCCCGCTTCGGGGTGGATGAGGACGTGTGCACGGGCGACCACGCCTGCATCCGTCTGTCAGGCTGTCCCTCGCTGTCTGTGAAGACGCTGGACGATCCTTTGCGCGACGATCCGGTGGCGGCCATCGACAACACCTGTGTGGGGTGCGGCAACTGCGGCGAGGTGGCTGAGGCGGCCGTCCTGTGCCCCTCCTTCTATCAGGCCGACATCGTGTCCAACCCGCGCGGGTTCGAGACCAAACGGGCGGGTTGGCGCAACGCCGTCATCGGCTGGTTGCAGCGCCGGCGCGAGAGCCGGCGCCTCAACTTCGCGGCAGGGTAGGTTGCCATGAACGTTCACATGGACCCGTCTGTGGAGCGGGCGGATAAAACAGGCGGCATCATCAAACTGGCGATCCTTGCCGTTGGCGGGCAGGGCGGCGGTGTCGTCACCTCCTGGATCGTCAGCCTTGCCGAGGCGAACGGTTACTACGCCCAATCCACCTCCGTGCCGGGCGTCGCCCAGCGCACAGGGGCCACCATCTACTATATCGAGATGCTGCCTTTGGCGGACCGCACCCCCATCCTCTCCCTGATGCCGGCGGCGGGCGATGTGGACATTGTGCTGGCCGCCGAGCTGATGGAAGCGGGGCGGGCCATCCAAAGGGGCCTCGTCACGCCCGCGCGCACAACGCTGATCACAAGTTCCCACCGCGCCTACGCCGTTATGGAAAAAGCAGCGCCTGGCCGCGGCATCTTGGAGGATGGCCCTATCCTCGACGCAGCGCGTGAGGCCTCAAAGATCTTCCACAGCGCTGACCTTGAACGCCTTGCGGTGGACAACGGCAGCGTCATCTCCGCCAGCCTGTTTGGCGCGCTGGCAGGAGCAAAGGTGCTCCCCTTCCAGAGGGAAGCGTTCGAGGAGACCATCCGCAAGTCCGGTCGCGGGGTTGAGGCAAGCCTCAGGGCCTTCGCCGCCGGGTACGATGCCATGACAAAGGGGTCGGCCGAAGAAGTGGAGGCGTCAGCCCAGACGCCGACTGCGCCCCAGGTGCAAGGGCCGGACCGGCTGAAGCGCAAGTACGAGGCCCTTGTGGCGCGCGCAGATCAGTTGCCTGAGGCGGCGCGCGATATGGCGCGCCGTGGTTTGCAGAAGGTGGTTGATTTTCAAGACCTTCGCTATGGCCGTACCTATCTCGACAAGGTGGAGGCGCTCGCCAAACTGGACGCCCGCGCCAATGGCGATGCGGCGCTGACGGAGGTTGCGGCCAAGTACATTGCCAACGCCATGGCCTATGACGATGTGATCCGCGTTGCCGACCACAAGGTGCGCTCCTCGCGAGTGGCGCGTGTGCGGGCGGAGGTGGGCGTCAAGGACGACCAGCTGTTGATGGTGACGGAGTATATGCACCCCCGCGCCCAAGAGATTTGCGGCGTGATGCCGGCGCCCCTCGGCGCGTTTATCGAGGCACGGCCCAAACTCTTCAAGCTGCTGGACAAGATGGTCAATCGCGGCAGGCGAGTGCGCACCGACAGGCTGAGGGGCTTCCTTCCCCTTTACGTCATGTCCTCGCTGCGACCCATGCGCCGAATGCTGCTGCGCCACAGGTTCGAAAAGGCGCACCTTGAGGCGTGGCTTGCCACCGTCCATCGCCTCGCCTCCACCGACTACGACCTTGCCGTTGAGGTGCTGCGCTGCAGGCGTCTCATCAAAGGCTATAGCGACACCCACGAAAGGGGCCTGTCGAAGTTCGACAAGGTGCTGTCCGCGCTTCCCCTTTTGGAGGGGCGCGAAGATGGGGCGGACTGGCTGCGCCGTCTGCGCGAAGCCGCGCTGAAGGACGAAGCGGGCTCGCTTCTGGACGGCGCCTTGCGCACCATTGCAAGCCTTGATCAGCCGGCGTTGCGCGCGGCGGAATAGCCCTCAGCCCCTCAGAAAGGAAAGGACGATCGGACGTGGAGACCCCCATCGACCGCGCTTACGAAAACAGCCCCTTCATCCCCAATGCGGACACGTTCGACCGCCACTGGGCATCAGAAGCGCGCCGCTTTCGTGAAACGGGGGACAACAAGCTCGACGTGGCCTATGGGTTTGGCCCGCGGGAGCGATACGACCTTTTCCTACCCGAGGGAACGCCCAAGGGGCTCGCCGTCTTCATTCACGGCGGCTATTGGATGGCCTTCGACAAGACGTTTTTCTCCCATCTGGCCGCAGGCCCGCGGGCAAAGGGGTTTGCGGTCTTGGTGCCCAGCTACCCGCTTTGTCCCCAGGTGAAGGTGAGCGGCATCACCCGCGCCGTCGCCTCCGCCATCGCCCACGCGGCTGAGACCGTGGCAGGACCCATCACCGTGTGCGGTCACTCCGCAGGGGGGCACCTTGCCGCGCGCATGGCCTGCCGCGATGCGCCCTTGCCGACGGGGGTGGCCGCGCGCCTTGTGCGCACGGTGCCCATCTCGGGCCTTCACGACTTGCGCCCTTTGATGGCGACGCGCATGAACGAAACCTTGCAGATGGACCGCGGCGAGGCGCGGGCGGAAAGCCCTGTCTTGTGCGATCCGGCAGCCGTTCATCTTGTGGCCTGGGTGGGTGATGGGGAACGCCCGCAGCTGCGCCGGCAGACGCGCCTGCTTGCCATGATCTGGGAGGGGCTTGCCGCCTCTGTCACCTATCACGAAGCGCCCGACCGTCACCATTTTGATGTGATTGCCGATCTGACGGACCCCGATTCGGCCCTCACCGCCGCGGTGACAGCGGTCAGCTGACCGCAGATCCTCGCGCACCGCATGGCCGGTGCGCACCGTTTTGTCTCGGCAAGAACAGGCCGCGCCGCTATCCTCCCCACCATCGCCGATGACAGGGCGAAAGTTAGGGTCGGGGGGAGAAGATGAGCGACACCGTCTCCAATGCGGCGGGCACTGCGGCCGAGAGGTTTCGCGCCCTCCATGACAGCTTTTTCGTCATGCCGAACCCCGTCGACAGGGGGACGGCACGGCTTCTCGCCGAGATCGGCTTTGAGGCCATTGCCACCTCTTCAGCAGGTCTTGCCTGGACTCTCGGCCTGCCTGACGGGGGGATCGACCGGGCCACCGCCATTGCCCACGCCGCCGACATTGCCGACGCCACGGGCCTGCCTGTGAACGGTGATTTCGAGGCCGGTTACGGCGAGACGCCAGAAGATGTGGCGGAGACCGTACGCCAGGCCATCGATGCAGGCGTTGCAGGGTGCTCGGTGGAAGATCTTTGGCGCGGCGGGCCCGACACCTTCTACGATGAGGCCACCGCCTGCCGCCGCCTCGAGGCTGCGCGCGAAGCGATCGACAAGGCCGGAAGCGCCTTCGTCCTGACAGGCCGTGCGGAGATGTTCCTCACCAAACACCCCAATCCGTTCCCCGAAGCGTTGTCACGGTTGAAAGCCTACGCCAACGCGGGTGCGCACGTTGTCTATGCGCCCGGGCTGACGGAACCTGACCATGTGACTGAGATTGTTGAGAGTGTGGCGATTCCCGTCAACGTCATTGCAGGGCTCGGCGGCGTCTCCAACGATCTTGCGCAGCTGAAAACCCTCGGCGTGCGGCGGATTTCTCTGGGAAGTGGGCTTGCCAAGATGGCGCTTGGGGCCTTCATCTCATCGGCCGAAGCGCTGCGCGAAGGGCGTATCGATTTTACGGGCGCTACCACTTCGGGCCGGCTCCACAAGAGCTTCTCGTCCAAGAAGGCAGGGGAGCCGTGAACGAAGACGCTGTTGCGGACATCTTTGCCCCGTTCGGCCCTGTCACGACGCGGCGCATGTTTGGCGGGATCGGTGTTTATTCCGACGGTGTGATGATCGCTCTGGTTGCCTTCGATGAACTCTTCATTAAGACCGACAGCGAGAGCGTGGCTGTTATGGAGGCGGAGGGTTCATCCCCCTTCGTTTATGAAGGCGGCGCCAAACCCATAACCATGAGCTACTGGCGCATGCCCGAACGCGCGTTCGAGGACGATGAGGCGCTGATCGCCTTCGCCACTATGGCAAAGGAGGCGGCCTTGCGCGCCAAGGCCAAAGCCCCGCCCAAGCGCAAGAAAAAGCCTCCCAAGGACTGAACCGTTCAGCGCTTTATGGCTCCACATTCTAAGGCGCAACCGGGGTAACGGTGACGCCATCTGCTGTGCGCGCGACCACAAGGTGTGCGTTGGATGCGGCTGCGCGCCAAGGCTCCGTGGTGCCATCAGGCCATGTGATGCGGTAAGTGGCGCGTTCGTCCGTCCCGAGGCCGAAGTGGTGAAAGCCCGCATCGCCGCCCGCATGCCCGCCGCCGACGGTGATCTCGCGCCGCTGCCGTGTGTTGGCCGAGCGCAGTTCGATCACAGCGCCCACAGCACCGGTATTGGGGCCTTGATCGGTGAGTTGAAGTTTTAGCCAGTTGCCGGCGTCACGGGTCGTATTTTGGTGAATGAGGAGCGGGGCGCGGCGGTTCACCACCACAATGTCGAGCCGGCCGTCGGCGTTCAGATCCACCAAGGCAGCGCCGCGGCCCCGTGCCGTGGAGGCTATGCCTGCGACCTCGCCGCGCTCGATAAAACTGCCGTCTTCCTGTTGCATCAACAAGTTATCGGGGTCGAGCATTGCGTTATCGGGCATCTGGTCAACGTTGCCTTTGGCGATGAACAGGTCGTCGCGCCCGTCGTTGTTGACGTCGCCGAAGGCGGCGTGCCAGCCGGTGCTCGGCCGTCCGTCATCGCCAAGATAGGGGCGGTGGGCGGTGGTCCCTGCCTTAAAGCCGGCTTCGCCATAGTGGGGCGCTGTCCCGTCGCCATCGATGCTGAGGAGCTTTTGGTCGGCGATACTGGTGATGAACACCTCAGGCCTGCCGTCGCCTGACAGGTCGCGTGCGGCAATGCCCATGCCCCAAAGGCGCACAGGCTGCCAGCCATCTTGGGGCCCGTAGAGCGTGGGGTTCGAGGCCAGGCGGAAGAGCTGTTCCTGCCCCTCGTCCACATAGTAGTGGCGGTCATTGCTGACCCAAAGGGCTGTCTGGCCCGTTCCCGACCAGTCGAAGAACAGCATGGAGAGCGCGCAGTGGCCTGGGCCGAAGGGGACGGGCGCTCCGTACGCCTCACCCTCGGGCCTGATGAGGCGGTGGGGGGCACAGGCCCTGAAGGGTCCCTCAGGATCGGCCCTGTCCACGTAATTGCCGATGGCAAGGGTGGGGAGGCGCTCGCCGGGCTCCCATGTTGCCGAAAAGGCGGTGGACCAGGCGGTATCTTCGCTGGGCTTCCAAAGATCGTCTGCGGGTGCGAAGCGGCAGTCGCCTTCGCCGCGAAGGAGCCTGTTGGTGCCATCGCGAAGGACGAAAAGGTCGATAATCCCATCGCCATCCACATCGAGCGGATAAGCGCCGATCACGCCTTTGAGGGCACCATCGTGTTCCACAGGTGTGAAGCGAATGGCGCCGCCAGGTGTTGATGCGTTGCGCAGGAGAACGGCAGGGTTTTCCCCGCCTGCTGCATAAATGTCGGGCAGATGGTCGCCGTCGCAATCGAAGACGGCAACGCCGCCGCCAACAAAGTGCGCCCACCCTCCGTCATAAACGTGTTCGATGTTCGACTGGGCCGCCACCTCCTTGAAGGTGGGTTCGCCCGCCTGCGCCTTGCCGGCGAGGGCTGACACGGCCGCTATCGCGAGAAGGCCGCAAGCGCCCCTCATAAAGGCCTTTTGGGGTGGTCAGGCGGCAATGGCAAATGGCGAGCCTTCCGACGGCACTTCGCCAAGGCCCGCAGCGCCGGTGCGACGCCAGGTCCTTTGGGGCGCGTTGAGCCAGACTTCGGCCGCATTGGATAACACAGGGCGGACGTCGCGGGTGAGGCCTGCCACAAACACCTTGTCGGTGGGTTTGAGGGCGGGCTTGACTGCATTGACCACCTGTTCGGCGCTGCGTCCGCTGTCCACCAGCCAAAACTCTACGCCCACGCGATAGACCTCACTGAAGACGCCGCGCAGGATCTTGTCCACCTCGCCGCCATCGGTGGTCTTTGAACTGATGAAGACACCGTGAATTGCCATGTCCGCCCTCCGCTTCTCGCAGCGAAAGAGTGAACGTACATGCTTAACGAAACCCTACCATAAGGGGTCTGCGTTACTCCACGGCCTCGGCCGACCGCGTTGTGGGGGGCGTGGAGCGGTCAGAGCGGCCCCCATACCGGGGTGGAACGGCCACCTCAAGGTCACGGCTGCTAAGGGAATGGTTTGGGCTGAGGTAAGGGTCGCGCAACAGCCGTTCGCCCCAGCGCGACACCATCAGCGCCTTTTCCCGGTCGAGCCGCGCCCGCTTTTCCGGCGAGGTGTCGAGGCCGCGGGACTGAGACTCCCTGTGATAGGCGCGGGCGAAGGGGGTGTAGAGGGTCCTGAGGCCCGTCTGCGTGCTCACCCGCAGGCAAAGGTCCACGTCGTTGTAGGCAACGCTAAGCGCCTCGTCGAAGCCGCCCACCTGTTCAAACACAGCGCGACGCATGGCCATCAGTGCGGCCGTTACGGCGGAGACGGTCTGAACGTGGCGAAAACGTCCGTGGTCGGCCCTGCCAAGGTCTGCGTGGGTGCGAAGGACGTGGGAGGCCACATCGCCGATCCCCAGCATCACACCGCAGTGCTGGTTGGTGCCGTCAGGATAGCTGAGGCGGGCCCCCACCACGCCGACGTCCGGCCGGTTGGCCTGGCGCGCCAGCTCGTCCAGGAGGCCTGGGGCGGGTTCGGCGATGTCGTTGTTCATAAAGACGAGGAGGTCGCCGGCGGCCGCGCGCACGGCCGCATTGTTGAGGGCAGAAAAGTTGAACGGCCCCGGTATGGGCAGCGTGCGCACGCGACTGTCGCGCTGGAGCCTGCGCAGGGCAGCAAAGGTGGCGGGTGCCTCGCTGCCATTGTCTGCGATGATGATCTCGACGGGACGGTCCACCCCTTGCGCGAGGAGGGCCATCACCAGCGGTTCGAACAGGTCCGCCCTGTCCCTCGTGGGGATGATGATGGACATCATCTGGTCGGCCGGTGGACGCTGCCAGATCACACGGCGGCCTGCGGTCTCCACCAGACGGGGAGGATCACGGTCGCCGGCCTCTGCGGCGAGGAGGGCGGCGATGAAAGGCTGTTGCCAGCGCGGCTCCTCAAGGCTTGCAAGGCGCCTGTGGGCAAGAACGAGGGGCAGGTGCACCACAGCGTCCGCGCCCCCACGCCGTGCCAGCTTGATGGCAAGGGTGGTGCCGTCGAGGGGGCGGGGGCTGTCGTCCATCACCGTAAGGGCGGCGGCGGTGCGTACAAGGGTGATGCCGCCGAACACATCATCGGTCAGCGCACGATCGGGACAGTACGCGGTCTTGAACCGTGGGCGCCGGCGCATGTCGGTGAGGTCCAACACATCATCGTCTGCGAAGAACACACTGGCGTGCGGATATTCAGAAGCTGTGGCCGCAAGCTCCAGGAGAGCGTGGTTGGCAAGAATGTCGCCGGCTTTGCAAAGGGCAACGAAGGGGCCGTCTGCCTGGGCAAGGGCAGCACCGAAGGTGCGCTGGCCTGGGGCGGCCGACGGGCCGTAGACAACGGGCGAGGTTGCCACACCCTCCTGGGCGGTGATGGATTGAAGAGTGCTCTCAATGGCCCGCCGCTCTGCTGTGGTGCCCGAGCGGCTTTCCACGAGGACCGTCACGGTGGTGTCGGCGCCGGCCGGTGCTTTGGATGGCTGGGTTGCGGCAATCCAACGCTCGTACTGGCCGCGCCGTGGACCGTCTGCGGCGGGGCTGACGTCATCTCCTGTGGTGTCGATGGGGGGCATGGCGAAGCCATCGTCCTGGCGCTTGGCCTTCATGCGCACGGTCAGGGGCTTGTGGAGCAGGCTTTCCTGCTGGCTTACGATACCGACGGAGAGGGTGTGCATGCGCCCATCGCGGATTCCTTCCGGCGTTTTGAAACGGAAGCGCATGGTTTTTGTCAGTGGCGCCCCGCCGGAGATGCGCTCCCACAGCTGTTGGGAAAGGGAGGGGTTCCCTGCGACGGTGGTATCCACCCACACCTCGTCCAGGAAGAGCTCCACCGCGACGGGGTGGTCGACGCCGCCGGCAGGCACACAGAACCAGCCGCTGACGGTGCTTTCGTCCACCTTGTCGAGCACGCCGACGAAGGGTTGCGCCTCGCCCTTGGCCACAACCGTGCTGTCGTAGAGCTGGCGAAAGGCTTTGTAGGGGAGCGAGCGCCACAGTGTGCGGCCATGGGCACGGCCGCCCGCAAAAAGCTCCACAAAAAAATCCAGAGTCACCGTCTCAGGCGCGATGGTAAGGTGCTTGCGTGCGCGCGCCAGAGCGTCAGTGGACAGGGCGATGGAAAAGCCGCAGGCGCCGCCGCGCTTGTCCATGGCGGCAAGGTCGTCACGGTATTGGTCGGCCCGGCACATGCCAAGCACGGTATCGCCCAGCTTGGCGGTGACCACGAGGGGGTTGTCCCCCGCGTCGGGACGCCATACCCAACCGCGAACGACACCACCCGACAGGGATTCAATGTACCCTTCGACCGCCACTGTCACGACGTCGCTGCCGCCAGGCCCAAGCGCCATGCGCCTTTGGGTGCAAATCTCCACATGGGTTCTGAAATACGCGTTGCCCAAAATGATGTCACCATCCTCTAAACCACAAATATGCCAAAACAGCGGTCGCAGCTGTCGCAACGTTTACCTTGGCGATGGGTTGAGATACGCCCCAATGCCAGCAACAAAGGGATTGCCTTCGTGAAGATTTACGTTGGCTACGATGCGCGCGAAGATTCGGCATGGCAGGTATGCCGCCATTCGTTGCTTCGCCATGCTTCCAAACCTGTGTCCGTGTATCCTTTAAAACAGGATTCCTTGCGTGAGCTTGGGCTCTACTCACGGCCTGCCGATCGCGGCGCGGCGACAGCGTTTTCCCTGACCCGATTTCTGACCCCCTACCTTGCCGCGGCGGACGACTGGTGCATTTTCGTGGACTGCGACTTTGTCTTCACCCGCGATGTCTGGCAGGTGCTTGAAGGGATCGAGGCGGGCAAAGCCGTCCACGTGGTCAAGCATGACTACACACCCAGCCAGTCGGTGAAGATGGATGGGCGTGTTCAGGCCACCTATCCGCGCAAGAACTGGTCGTCGTTCATTCTGTTCGATGGGCGGCATCCGAAGGTGAAGGCGCTGACGCCCGAGGTGGTGAATACGCAAACACCGGCCTTCCTCCATCGCTTTTCTTGGCTTGCGGATGAGGAAATTGGCGCGCTGGACCGCACATGGAACTTTCTTGTGGGCGAATACGATCCCCCTGCGGAGAACCCTGCCGCCATCCACTACACCAACGGTGGGCCGTGGTTTGAAAACTGCCAGGATGTGGACTTTGCCGACATCTGGTTGGCAGAGCATCGCGCCGTCGGACCGTGATCTGGCCCCAAAGGTGGCGGCGTAAGCGTGTTCCGCTGGCACAGCCATCGCCAGCCCAGACCCCTGTTGACGCGGCGGCGCGCTTGGTTGTCGACCGCACACAAGGCGGCCTTTACGAAGGCTGGGCCCATGGCCCGTCGCCGCACGAGCCCATCGCTTTTGTCGTCGGCGACACAGAAATTGCCAGCTTTCCCCGCACAATCCCACGACGAGATGCGGACGCCGCCGTGGGTCACGACGGTGGGGCGAAGGGGTTCGCCATTGCCCTTGGCGCCGTCGAAGGGTTTTTGGCGCTGACCCCAGCGAGTGAGCGGCCTGACGCCTGCCTGTCCTTCGCCGGCCATCGGGTGAAGGTCACGCCGAACGCGTCGCGCCGTCCTCTCACCACCCTTGGCGGGGCCATTTGCGATGCTTGGCTTGCAGACAGCCATCGGCTGAGACTGCGCACAAGCGGCGCGGTCTCGGCTGTCACGGCGGTGCAGGCGGGAGCGTCCCTTCACACAGTTGGCGCTGAGGGGCCCGTGCGAGAGGCGGTGGTGTCGCTGCCATTGGCGCGGCCGATGGCGCCCGTACTCCTGATCATGCAGACCGAATCTGGGACCTTGTGTGATGTTCTGCCGTTTCCATCGCTCCTGCGCGGTGGGCTTCATGAGGCTGAAACGCTGGCGATGGCGGGGGGGCAGAGTGGGCTGGCGCACCTGTCCGCCCGTCTGATCGGCGCTGCGCGCGCCAGGCAAGAGCGGTTGCGCTACCGTGTGGATGGCACCTATGCGACAGGCGCTGAGGCCATCTTCCGACCCGATGTCTCGGAGTTTTTGGACATCCATGGGGAGCGGGTGGAGGAGGGCGCCGACCTCACCCTTGCCGCTGACATGGTGCCGACGCTGTCCAGCCTTTGCCACGGGACCGCAGGCGCTGGGATAATTGCGGTGGACCCTCAGCCGGGCGGCGAGAGTTGGCTCATCCATGCCGCCACGTCGCCGACCCTTAACCAGGTGTTGCCCCACGGGCAGGCTTTTGCGCCTGAGGGCGGCGCAGCCTCCGGTGCCACCCCCGCCGTCATCCGCCAAAGGGTGGTGAAGGATGAGGGGCTCGACCCTTTGCTCTTCCCCCTTGCGCCCGACATACCGTTTGCCGATCCACCGCACTTTGGCGTGTGCGTGATTGACGGGGAGGCGGACGGGGCGCTTCTGTCGAGCCTGCCCGGTGACACGACGCCCCTTGCCGGCGAATCCCTTGCCGATTTCGCAGCCCACGAGCGACCCATTCTCTTTGTCGCGGCGGAAATGGTGTTCCACGACCCCCGCACCCTGGCCGCGCTCACGATGATGGTGGGCCTGACCAATGTTGCGACCGCCGGCGCGATGGTGATCGGCGAACCCCGTTTGGGGGACAGGATGGCGCTGGACCGGGTGCGTTCCGTCGGCCTGATGCCGAGCCATGCATCGGCGGACCAGCCGTGGCGACCGGCCCTTGCTCGCCTGGTGCCGGCGCCGCTCGTCTCAAAGGCAAGCGTCTTTGTGGCGGCCAACGACCCGTGCTGTTTGATGGCGTCGCCCGCGGCCCTTCGTGCCTTTGGCGGCGGGATTGGCCTTTCCGAACACGGTGCACTGGAGACCTTCAGCCAGCGGTGCCTCAAGGCTGGTTGGCGTCATGCGCTCACCACCTGGTTTAGCGTGTTCGACCGTGCCCCCTCGCGCCCCATGCCCATAACAACGCCCGTCGACACCCCTTTAGAGGGGACCATCACCACAGCGCTGCGGCTGACGTGATGCGCATTGTCATCGTGACGCCTTCGGCAGCGTTTGCCCGGTCTGCAGGGGCAAGGGTGCGCTATCAGCCCATCGCCGCCGCATCGCGCGAGGCCATTGTGCTGTGCCCGCTGGACGACCTCACCCTTGAGGCAGACGCCTACATTTTTTCAAAGACGTACCAGGCCGAAGCCCCGGCCATTGCCCATCGCCTGGCAAGCGAGGGCAAGCGTGTGGCGCTTGACGTGTTCGACGACTACTTCACCGACTGGCGGGACGCGCGGCTTGAGCGCTTTCGCCGCTGGTTCGCCGAGATGACGGCGGTGGTTGGTGCGGTGAGCGTCTCCACGCCGCAGCTGGGCGCCAGCCTCAAGGCAGAGTACGGCGTTGCCTCCACCGTCGTGCCTGACCCTCACCCGCACGTGTCCACCGAAGCGCTGGTGCGCAGATTGCAAGGGCGGGCCACGGATCCGGATGCACTGCACCTTGCCTGGTTCGGCATCGCCTCCAACCCCTACCACCCGGCAGGTCTTGCCGATCTTGCCGCTTTTGCCGACCGGTTGGGCGGGGCGGGGGCGCATCGCCTGACAATCCTCACCAACGGGGACGGGGCGGACCTTGCGGCCCTTTCAGCGCTTTCCGCCTGCCCCATTGATGTGACGTGGCAGGCGTGGAGCCCGGCCGCCGAGACAGCGCTTCTGGCCCAATGCGATGCCGCTGTGCTGCCGGTCAATGGGCAGCCCTTTTCGGCGGCAAAGTCCCTCAACAGGGCGTTGACGGCGCTGTGCAGCGGCGCGCAGGTGCTTTCCCTCGGCCACCCCCTTTATGCGGCGCTGGACCCCTTCATCTACCGCAGCCTCTCAGACCTTGTGGTGGACGCAAAGCGAGGCGACTTGCGCCTGCGGCTTGATATGGCCGCCCCATTCGCGGCGGATTTGGATGCCCGCTTCAGCCCTCGCCGATGCGCTGACACCTTGGTCAAGATGATGCGGGGGATTGAAAGTCCACCGCCTCGCCCTCGCGCCATCGTGCTGGGCACATGCGAGGGGAACACCTTGCCCGTTGCCGATGCATTGTGCGTGGCAACACCCCTTTGGCAAGGCGGTGCCGTTGACCTCCACCTTGGCACTGACGAGGGGGTGAGCGGCAAAGCGGCCGCCATCCTGGAGGCAGCGCAGATCGCAGCAATTTCTGGGGCGCAGAACGGCCCCGCGCTCACCGGTCATGGGGTGTTGGACCAGGCCCGCGCCCGCGCAATCCTCTCTGCTGGAGAGGAGGCTGTGCGGGCAGCGCTGCCCGATCACAGCGTCTTCACGGCCCATGAGGGGACGCTCCCGCCGTGAGCGTCATTCTTGTGGCCCACCTTATTCAGGACATTGCCGTCCTCGCCCCTTTGGTGCGCCATGCCAGGCGTTGCGGCTATGACGATGTGCGCATCCTCGCCGCCCAACGACTGATGGCGACAGATGCCGGCAAAGCGCGCCTGCGTGCCCTTTCTGGCGACCGCCCCGTGGTTCCCTTCGCCAATACGGCAGAGGCCTTGATGGCGCTGAACCACCTGTCGGGCCTTGTGGTGTTCGCCTCTGAATCGCGTTCAGAACACCACAGGCCGTGCGCACATCTCGCGGCTGCCTTGCCGAGCCGTTTTGTGAGCGCAACGCTTCAGCACGGGTATGAGTGTCTCGGCTTTTTGCACAACCGCGCTCACGATGCCGCGCGCGCCGATGCGGGCTCCAACGCTGACATTCTGTGTGCATGGTTTGGGCTGGACCGCTGTGTATCCGTGCCGCCCAGCGACACCGCCAAGGTGATGACCACAGGGGCAACGCTTTTCCTGGACGCGGCGCCCGCTGCCTGGCTGTCGGGGATTTTGGATGGCACGGCAGCGGCGAAGCGGGGCTGCGACGGTCCCCTCTTGGTGTGTGAGAACTTACAGTCAGTGCGCCTTGCAGGGGCGCCGCGAGAAGCATTCCTGGCGGCTCTTGAAGCGTTTGCCGCGGTGCGGCCGGTGACCATGCGGCCGCACCCTGCAGGCGCCTACGCGAAGGGGGAGGTGGAACCGCCAAAAGGCGTCACCCTCGATGCACGGCCCCTGGAGGAGGCGGCGTTGGAGCGCTATGGCGCGGCCATCTCTCCGCCCTCCACCATCCTGTTCGACCTGATGATGCGCAACGTGCCGGTGGCGGTGTGGCGCGATGCCGACGGGCTGGTGGACTTTGCCAACTATCGCGGCCTTCCCACCGTCACCACCGCTGAAGACTGGGCAGCGTTCGCTGAGGCAGCCGGTGCACCAGATGCCCTCGCCGCTCAGCAGAATTTTGTGCGCGGCCTCGGGTTTCCTGCCGATGCGCGGGCGCGGTTTCAAGCGCTGCTCGCCTTCAGCATGGATCTTTAGAAGACGTGGATGTCCTGCGGTTCGATTTTCAGCGAGACCGTGGCACCGATGGGCGGCTCATCCTGACCGGCTTCTGAGACGAGGACGGTGCCGCCATCTGCCGTCTGGATATGAAGGAGCGAGCCCGCGCCGGTGTATTCGGCAATCACCACGCGGCCTGTGAGGATGGCGCCGTCCTCTCCTGTCAGATGGAGGTGTTCTGGGCGCATGCCCACCTGTGCAGTGGCGGGGACGTCGACGCCGATCTTCTTCAGGCCCTCGGCCACCAAAGGGGCAGGCAGCAGGTTCATCTTTGGGCTGCCGATGAATTGGGCGACGAAGACGTTTGCGGGGTTGGCGTAGAGTTCGCGCGGGGTGCCCACCTGCTCGATGACACCGTCGCGCAACACGACGATCCTGTCGGCCAAGGTCATCGCCTCGATCTGGTCATGGGTGACGTAGATCATGGTGTTGGACAGGCGCTTGTGGAGGGCGGCGATCTCCGCACGCATGTGAACGCGCAGTTCCGCATCAAGGTTCGACAAAGGTTCGTCGAACAAGAACACATCCGGGTCGGCGACAATGGCGCGGCCGATGGCAACGCGCTGCCGCTGGCCGCCCGACAACTCGCGAGGCAGACGCTCAAGGAGGGGGGTGAGCTGCAAGGTGGCGGCGGCATCGTCCACCCGCTTGTCGATTTCCGCCGGTTTGACTTTGCGCACCTTCAAGCCGAAGCCCATGTTCTGGCGCACATTAAGGTGCGGATAGAGCGCATAGGACTGGAAGACCATGGCAACGCCGCGCTTGGCGGGCTGCACGTCGTTCATGCGGCGGCCATTGATGCAAAGGTCGCCGCTGGTCACGTCCTCAAGGCCGGAGATCATCCGCAAGAGGGTGGACTTTCCGCAGCCTGAGGGGCCGACGAAGACCACGAACTCGCCGTCCTCGATCTCAAGGTCGATGCCCCGGATCACCTCCGTCCGGCCGAAGCGCTTCTTGACATTCTGAAGGGAAAGCTTGGTCATGACCGCGCTCCGCGGTGGGTGTGTTGGCCGCTCATCCCTTCACCCCGGACATGGCAAAACTTTCCACAATGTGCCTTTGGGCGATGATGTAGACCGCAAGGATCGGCACCACCGCGAGGGTCGTGGCTGCCAGCTGCAAGTGCCACAGTGGGGCGCCGTAAGGATCGGTGAAGTTGGAGAGCGCCAAGGGCAAGGTGAACAGTTCAAGGGAACTGAGGAACACCAAGGGTTCTAAGAAAAGGTTCCAGGAGAACAGGAAGGTGATGATGGCAACCGCCGCCAGCGCCGGGCGGGACATGGGAAGCGCAATCTTCCACCACACGCCGAAGGTGGTGAGGCCATCCATCCGCCCCGCCTCTTCAAGCTCTTTGGGAAGGGCGACGAAGTATTGGCGCATGAGGAACGTCGCCATCACGCCGTGGGGGCCGAAGACGGGGAGCAAGATCAAAGGAACATGGGTGTCGGTGAGCCCCATCCAGCGGATCAGGAAGAAATTGGGGATGATGGTCACCTCCTCAGGCACCATCAGCGCGGAAATGAGGAAGAGCATCAACAACCCAGCCCCCGCAAAGCGAAGGCGTGCCAGGGCGTAGCCGGCGAGGGAGGAGACCACCAGCGTCGCCGCGGTCACCGACAAGGCGATGTAGAGGGAATTGAAGTATTGCTGCGCAAACGGTTGATACGTGAACACCTCGATGAAGTTCTGCCAGCGCCACACCTCAGGAATGAGGCTGGGCTGTCCAAAGATCTCCGCAGCGCTTTTGAAACCCGAAGAGATCATCCAAAGAAACGGGAAGACGAACGGGACAGAGACGATGAGGAGCGACAGCGTCCACAAGAGACGGGTCAGCCGGCGTGATTGTTTGACGGTCATGTGGCCCCCCGCCGGCGCAGCGTCACCTGGACGACGGTGAGGACGAGCACGATCACGAACATGATGATGGCGAGCGCGGAGGCATACCCCACCTCGAAGAATTCGAACGCCTGTTGGTAGATATAGAACGCAAGAACCAAAGTGCCGTTCTCGGGTCCGCCGCCGGTCATCAAGTAAATGTGGTCGAACACTTTGAAGGAGCCGATGGTGGTGATGACCATGATGATCAAGGTGGTCGGCGCCAGAAGCGGCCAGATCACCATCTTGAACACCTGCCAGGAGGAGGCGCCTTCAAGCCGTGCGGCCTCTTCATAGTCGCGGGGGATGGCCTGAAGGGCGGCGATGTAGAGGATCATGTTGAGCCCGACCATCTTGATGACGCGGGTGACGATGACGGCGGCCATCGCCCAGTCGGGCTCACGCAGCCAGTTGGGCCCGTCGATGCCGATGCTGGCGAGCATCTGGTTCACCGCCCCCGCCTCGCCCTGGAGCAAGAATTTCCAGACAATGGCCCAAGCAACGGCGGAGGTGACGACAGGGGCAAAGAAGATGGTGCGAAAGAAAACCACGCCGAAAAAGGGCCGCGACAATGCCAGTGCCAAGGTCAGCGCAAGGGCCATGTTGAGGGGCACCAGTCCGGCGGCAAAGATGACCGAGTTCCCCATGACGTGCCAGAAGTCTGGGTTGACGGTCAGCGCATCCTGGTAGTTCGCGGCCCCCACGAAGGTCATCTGTCGGGACAGAAGGTTCCACTCCGACAGGCTGTAGATGAAGACGGCAATGAGCGGCCCGAGGAAGAAGATGGCAAAGCCAATCACCGTCGGGCTCACCATCAGCCAGGCCTCGATGGCCTCGCGCCGGCGCAAGGTAAGGCCCGGCACGCGAAGGCCGCGCGCCGGGCGAGGGCGGGTGTTGTCCTGGCTCACCCGCGTTGCCGCTTAAAGGTGGGGCTCGATGGCCGCGCACACGGCTTTGAGAGCGGCTTCCACGTCCGCATCCGCCTTCCACAGTGCATCCACGCGGGGCTTCATGGCCGCTGCGATCTGCGGTGCGTTTTCGTGGCTCGGCAGCACGGAGCCGGCCTCGATGGCCTTGGCGACATTCTTCATCTGGTCCGCCGCGATCCTCTCGTTGGCTTCCACGAGGACACCGCTTTCAAGGACGGATTTGCGCGCCGGCGGGAAGAACTGCGCCATCACCGCGACATTTTCCGCATTGGTGATGTGGGCGAGAAACGCTTTCGCCAAGTCCTTCTGGTCGCTCTCCGAGAACACCACGATGCCGGCCTGGCCGATGACGGGCGCTTCGCCGCCAGGACCTGTGGGAAGGGGCGCGATCCCCCACTCAAACGGGGCGTCGGTGAGGCGGGAAGCGCGGGAGATCTGGTTGATGGTCATTGCCGCATCGCCTGAGAAGAAGTCGCCCTGTTCCCCTGGCGGCACGATAGAGCGGTCGGCAAACACCATTTCGTGCAGCTGTTTGACGGCAGCGACGGCTTCAGGATTGTCGAAGCCGCACTCGCCGTCCTTCCAGGCATAGCCGCCGTGGGCGCGGATGGGCGGCATCAAGGCATGCATGATGCGTGTGTCGTAACCCTGCCCGTCCTTGAAGTCGAAGGCCCAGGCCTCGCCCTTGTCGGCAAGGGCTTTGGCGGTGGCGCGGAAGGCATCCATGTCCCAGGTGCCGGCGTTGGCCTGGGTGAGGGGGTCGTCCAGCCCCGCTTCGTCGAACATGGTCTTGTTGTAGTAGACCATGAAGGGCGAGGTGGAGAACGGCACGCCGTGCACGGAATCCCCATTGGCCCAAAGTGTCATGGCGGGAGCGGAGAAGTCATCAAGGTCGTAACCTTCGGCGGCACGAAGGTGGGGGCCCACGTCCTCCAATACGCCGGCGTCGGCGAAGGCGGGGGCGGCGTCCTCGAACATCCAGCCAAGGTCGGGCGGGTTGCCGCCGGCGAGCTGGAAGGTAAGCTTTTGGACGTAGTCGCCGGCCGGGATGGTCTCGAACACCACGTCGACGCCAGGGTGCTCGGCCTCAAAGCTCTCGGCAATGCCATTGAGCATAGCAAGGTGGGCGTCGTTGCCTGTCCAAACAGTGAAGCGCAACTCGTCCGCGGAGGCGGCCGCGCAGGCGGCAATGGTGATGACGCTGGCTGCGGCGATCAATTTGATGGATCTCACTGTGCGTTTCTCCCTCATGTCCGTGTCTCCCTTGATTTTGGTCTTGTGGTTGTGCGTGGCCGGAACGGATCGGCACGCGGTTGTCATGATGGTGTGGGGAGCGACCCTGGCGGATCGCCGATGCTCCAGCCGCCGTCCACGGGAAGGTTGACGCCCGTGATGTAGCCGGCAGCGTCGGAGCAGAGGAGGAGGGCGGGGCCTGTGAGGTCCTCCGCCATGCCTGGTCGTCCGACGGGGATCTTCGCCACCACGGCAGCGCGGAAGGCCTCGTCCTCGTAGTTGAAACTGTTGCGTTCGGTCCGAATGGCGCCCGGTGACAGGACGTTGAGGGTGACGCCAAGGGGCGCAACGTCCCGCGCGAGGGCGGCAATGGCGGTGAGTTGCGCAGACTTCAGCGCGCTGTAGACCACCGTTTCGGACCGTGGCCGCGCAGCAAGGATGCTACCGATGGCAAGAACGCGACCCCACCCCCGCGTGCCCATGGGCGGGACGAGGATGCGGCAAAGGTCCAAGAGGGACGTGAAGTTGGCGGCCACGTGCCGCGCCACATGGTCAGCGTCTGCCGTCTGCCACGGCCGGCGGTGCTCGATGGCAGCGCTCGCCACCAGGATGTCGACCCTGCCGCCATCCCAAAGCGCCGTACGGGCAAGGGCTTCGGCCGCGCCTTTTTCCTGAAAGTCCGCCTCTTGGACGGCGGCTGACCGGCCCATCGCGCGCGCCTCGTCGGCCACACGGCGGGCGCCTTCGTCGTTGCCACAATGGTGGATGATGAGGTCGGCCCCGGCCCTTGCCAAGGCGAGGGCGATGGGACCGCCGACGCCCCCGTCGCCGCCCGTCACAAGGGCCGTGCGACCATCAAGGGACGACGCGCCAATCATCGGCGCTCATCCTTTGCGGCGCCGTCCGAAAGGGCGTCCGCCACCTCGAAGGAGGCAATGTCGGCAGCATCATAGTGGGCGTGTATGGCGCGCTCTGCGGCCCGCTCCTCGCCCTCTTCGATGGCGGTGAGGATGGCGCGATGGCGTTCGACCGTTGCCTTCCAGTCGGCCTTGGTGCGGTTGGAGCGGCGGGAGAAGAGCTCCGAGACCTCGCGCTGAACGGCGCGCAGGCCCTCCATCTGGATTTCGATCATCCTGTTGCCTGTGGCGAGCGCCATGCCCTTGTGGAAGGCAATGTCGCCCTTAGTGAAGGCGGCTGAGTCCATCATGCCCGCCTCCATCATGGCGATGGCCTCAGTCATGGCATCGAGCCCTGGTTTGGCCTTTCGGCGGGCGGCGAGCTGGGCGATGCCTGTTTCCACCACGAGGCGCATCTCGTTCGCTTCGCGAAGGCGCGTCAGGCTGGAGCGCACGGCATAGCCATAGAAGCGGCCGAGGGGCTCGCCATTCAGCGCGCGGGCGCGGGCGACCTTGCCTTGCTGGGTGTGGATGAGACCGGCGCCTGCCAGCTGGCGCAGCGCCTCTCTAGCGATGGGTTTGCTGACGCCGAACTCCTTGGCGATCACCCCTTCGGAGGGCAGCGGGTCGCCTGGTGCAAACCGACCGTCGAAGAGGGCGTCGGCGATGGCGTCTGAGACCGAATCGGCAAGCTTTGCGGGCAACTCCACCCGCGTTCGAAAGGTCTGCCGGTTGTCCGGTTCCACGGCCATGACGACCCCCTGGCACACCCGTTTTGCCGCGCGCTCGCGGCAAGGGTGGGCAGATTGCATATAGCCGACAGGTGCGCCCGGCACCCCCAATGCGAGCGGTCCCGACACGCCAAAAACGGCTGAGTGGGGACTATCAGAGCCATGAAAACTTAGCAACTAGGTTTTTCAGTTGCTAAGTTGAAAGGCATCCGATAGACGGCACCAGGGCCAGCGCACAGCGGGAGGGCAGGTCGATCCATGGGTTCGCCGGACGGTCACATCATTGCCGACGTGCGCGCCCATCCGCTCTCCCACCGTCTGGCCCGCCCCAATGAGACCGCATGGGGCCGCTACGAGGCCGTCTCCATCGTCCTGGTGGAGGTGGTGACGCAAAGCGGCGTCTCGGGCGTCGGCGAGGCGCTGTCCCGCTTTGCCCCCAATGCCGCCGTGGAGGTGATTGATACCGCCTTGAAGCCGCGCCTTGTGGGGCAGGAGGCAACCGCCATCGGCGCGCTGTGGCCAGCCATGAGCCGCGCGTTTTCGGGTCGCTCGGGCGGCGTGTTGATGGAGGCGATCGCCGCCGTCGACATTGCCCTGTGGGACATTTTGGGGAAGGTGGCGGGCCTTCCCATTGCCGATCTTCTGGGCGGTGTGGGGCGCAAGGCCGTCCCCGTTTACGCAGCATCCGTCAACTGGGCAGACGAGGGGCGGGCGGACGAGGAAGTGGACTCGTTTCTTGCCCGCGGGTTCGACGCCATCAAGGTGAAGATTGCAGGGCCCGTGGATACTGCCTGCCGCAGGATTGAGCGGGTGCGGGCCCGGGCGGGCGAGGCCACCCTTTGCGCCGATGCCAACTGGGCCTTCACCCTCGATGAGGCTGTGCGTGTGGGCGAGGCCCTCGCCGCGGAAGGCTATATCTGGTTCGAGGAGCCCTTGCGGCCCGGGGACGAAGACGGCTACGGCCTCTTGGCCGAGCGCTGCCCCGTGCCCCTTGCGGCCGGGGAGAGCAATTTCACGCTCGACCAGGCCAAACGCCTCGTCACCAGCCGCGCGTTGTCGGTGCTGCAACCCAACGTGACGCGGGCTGGCGGCATCACACAGACGCGCCGCATGGCCGAGTTCGCCCACATGAACGACGTGGCCTACGCGCCGCATGTGGGTATGTCAGGGATCGTGTGTGAGGTGGCGAGCCTTCACCTTGCCGCCGCCATGCAGAGCACATTCATGTTGGAATGCGCCTGTGCCCCCAACGCCTTCAAGGCAGAGCTCGCCGACATTGCGCCAGGTTACGCCCGCGCCGAAAACGGTGTCTTGGCATGCCCTGAGGGGCCGGGCCTCGGCATCACCATCGACTGGGACCGGGTGAGGCGGATGCGGCCATGAGCGCCTGTGCGGACATCGCCATCACCGACGTCATCGCCCACCCTTTGACGCAGACCCTGCCGCGCCCGACCGTCACGTCCTGGGGCGCTTACAACGATGTTTCCATCGTTCTGGTGGAGGTGCGAACCGATCAGGGCATCACGGGGGTGGGGGAGTGTCTGGCTCGCTTCGCCCCGCACGCCTACGCCAACATCATCGAAACGCTGTTGAAGCCGCGCCTTGTGGGGCGCGACGCGAAAGCCATTGCCGCCCACTGGCAGGCCATGCGCAGGGCACTGTCTGGCCGTGCCGGCGGGGTGCTGGTGGAGGCGATGTCGGGAGTGGACATCGCCCTGTGGGACATTTTGGGGAAGGTGGCGGGCCTTCCCATTGCAACGCTCTTGGGCGGTGTGGGACGGCGTGAGGTGGCGGTCTACGCCGCGGCCGTCAACTGGGTGGACGATAAAGCCGCCGATGATGAGCTCGACCGCTACATTGCCCGCGGCTTCACAAACATCAAAGTGAAGGTGGCAAATCCGGTCAAGGACGCTTGCCGCAGGGTCGAGCGGTTGCGCGCCCGTGCAGGCGACGGGATCGGCCTTTGCGTGGATGCCAACTGGGCCTATGGGCTGGATGAGGCGATCCGGGTGGCCGATGCCCTCCATGCCAACGGCTACGATTGGTTCGAGGAGCCACTGCGCCCTGAGGACGATGCGGGCTACGAGGCGCTCGCAAGGCGCACAAACGTTCCCCTTGCGGCGGGGGAAAGCAACTTCACCGTCGATCAGGCGCGGCGACTGATCGAGGCCCGCGCGCTGTCTGTCCTGCAGCCTGATGTGGCGCGGGCCGGCGGCATCACGGAGACGCGCCGCATGGCCGCCTTCGCAGAGGCGTTCGATGTGGCCTACGCCCCCCACATCGGCATGTCCGGCATTGTCTGCGAGACCGCGAGCGTGCATCTGGCCGCCGCCATGGGCAACTTTCGCATCATGGAATGCGAGTGCGATGAGAGCCCCTTCAAGACCGCCCTTGCCGACCTTGCCCCAGGGTGTCTGCGTACCAAGAACGGCACTGTGGATGTGCCGCAAGGGCCAGGTCTTGGCCTCACTATCGATTGGGACGCCGTGAAACGGCTTGCCGCCCCATGACCCTTATGCCCTTCAGTGACCAGCCGGGCCCGCCGGCGAGGAGACCCGATGCGCCGTGAGAGCGACCCCAACGATATCGTGGAGGCCATGCGCCAGGGAGCGCTCCTGGCCAACCCCGCCCTCAGCCGGTTCGACCCCATGCGCCGCATCCTCGTCTATGACGACTTTGCCCGCGGGCACTGTGGGTGGGCGCAGCTGGTGGGCAATTATGAGGACACCCTCGACACCATGCTGCCCGGTTATGCCCAGCACACCAGCGCCATGTTGTCGACGCTTGCCCATTGGGATGCAGGCTCCCACGGCGCCGTGGACAGCTCTTACGCCTTGAAGATCGCAACGCGGCCTGTGGTGGGGGCGCAAAATGTTGCCATCAAGCGGCTCACCATGCGCCACCGCGGGCCCATCCGCTTCGAGGCGTACGTCACCTATAAGCCTGAGGCGACCGAGCTGCGCCTTGGCGACACGGATGTGCGCTCGTTCGGCTTCCTGTTCGACCTGCAAGGGGGCGACAAGGACGATGATGCGGCGCGGGTGATGCCGCACATGCGCTTCCTCAACGCGGATGAGAATGGCAGTGCCCAGCGCTGGCAGTTCAAGCGTTCCACAACCCCCTTCAAACCCATCGGCACCGAGAACAAGACCGCCACCCACTACCATCTTGCACCGAACGGGTGGGAAGACTTGGCGGGCGGCGACCAGCGGCTTTGCTACAATGAGATCGCGACCAAGGTGAACTGGCTCTACATCGCCTTCGACTTCGACCTTCAGTCCATGTCAGCGCTAAGCTTTCGCTGCAACGACCGCGTGTTCGACATGAGCGGGTTTGAACCCATGGTGATCCCCGCCATGCCCAACCTTTGGGACATGTTGAACTTCGCCTTCTTTGTGGAGGCGAATGCGGCAAAGCGGGCGTTTCTTTATGTGGACTCGGTTTGCATCTCGGGGGACTTTTGATGCTGCCGGAAAACATCACCGCCATCCTGTCGCGCAACGAACGCTGGGACGGCACCGCGGCGAGCGAACCTTACGAGGCCGGATGGGCGCGCGAGGTGGTGATTTTCGTGCGCGCACTCAAGGCCCCCGTCGGCCCGCAGCCCATCGCGCGGGTGGAGATGTCGCCCGATGGGATCCACTGGCTGGACGAGGGCTCGCGCATTGCCATGCCCACCCAGAAGGATGGGCTCGCCTGTGCCCGCGTCGCCCACTTCGGCAACTTCTTGCGCGTTGCAGCGACCTTCGAGGAGGGGTCTGAGGCGCGCGTCCTCGTCACCCTCCACGCCAAGGCCTGAGGGCGCCTGTCAGACCACGCGCACGGTCAGGTCCTCAAGACCGTCCACATGGGCGTGGAGGACATCGCCGCGGACCACGGCGGCAACGCCTGAAGGGGTGCCCGACATGATGATGTCGCCAGGCGCGAGGGTGAAGAGGCCTGAAAGATAGGCGATCATCTCAGGCACCTTCCAGATGAGCTGCGACAGGTCGCCCTCCTGGCGCACCTCGCCATTGACCGTCAGCACCACGGCGCCTTTGGCAGGGTGGCCGATGGTGTCCGCAGGGGTGAGAGGGCCGCAAGGGGCGGAGGCCTCGAAGGCTTTGCCCACTTCCCAGGGGCGGCCGAGCTTCTTGGCGGTGCCCTGAAGGTCGCGCCGGGTCATGTCCAAGCCAACGCCGTAGCCGAAGACGTGGTTCAGCGCCTCATCGACAGAGATGTCGGTGCCGCCGGATTTCAGCGCCACCACCATCTCGATCTCATGGTGCAGGTCCTCGGTGGCGCTGGGATAGGGGAAGGTATCGCCCAGCGACAGGTTGTCTGGGTTTTTCTGGAAGAAGAACGGCGGCTCGCGATCGGGGTCGTGTCCCATCTCAATGGCGTGTGCGGCGTAGTTGCGGCCCACGCAGTAAACGCGCCTGACGGGGAACATCTTGTCATCGCCGACGATGGGTAAGGCGGCCTGAACGGGGGGCTGGAACAGGTAGTTCATCGACAAGAAATCCTCTGACTAGGCCGCCGCAAGGCGTGGAAGGGCGCGGGCGTCGGCGATGGCGTCGAGGTCCCGGCGAAGGTTGGGGTGGAGGGGAATGCCTTTGGTGCGCCGCTCCACGTAGAGTGCGTCACGGCCGGCGCCGGGGATGCGCACACTGTCGTAGCCGGGGAGCGGGGTGGAGGCTTCAAGGTCGGTGCAGAAGGCGGCGGCCGCTGCGGCAATGGCATCGGCATTGCCGAACGCGCTGAGGCTGATGGCCGCCACGAACTGGCCCGTGTTGGCCGGCGTCTTCGTGTCATTGGAAAAGTCGATCACCTGGCGTCCCATGGCCGCGCCGTTCAGCCCGCCGGCCAAGAGGGCAATCGCAGCGGCGAGCGCGTAGCCTTTTGCGCCGCCGATGGGAAGGAGAAAGCCCTCGCTCTGCCGCTTGGGGTCGGTGAGGGGTTTGCCATCGCGCCCCACCATCCAGCCCTCAGGCATCGCCTCGCCCCTTTGGGCCAGCGTCTTGATCTTGCCGGCGGAGGCAATGGTGGTGGCCATGTCGAGGAGGAAGGGCGCGCGTCCTGCCGCGGGGACGGCGACGGCCAACGGGTTGGTACCAAGGAGAAGGTCCGTCCCCCCGAAAGGCGGCACATGGTTGGCGCTGCCGACGGCCGCCGACAGGCCGATCATCGCGTGGTCCACCATCGGGCGCACATAAAGGGCAAGGGGGCCTGCATGGTTGTTGCCCGAGACGCCGACCCAGCCGATGCCAGTCTCTTCGGCCTTCTTGATGGCGGTCTTGGCGGCAAGGTGCATGGCAAGGTGGCCAAGGCCGTTGTCGCCGTCGATGAGGGCGGTGGCGGGCGTCTCTGTCACAATGCGCGGGTGGGCGCTCGGGTTGGTGCCACCGGCATCCAGGCGCTTCGCGTACTGGGCAAGGCGGAAGACGCCGTGGGTGTCGTAGCCGTAAAGGTCGGCCTCCACCATGGTGGAGGCGACGGTCTCGGCATCCGCTGAAGGGACGCCGTAGGAGGTGAGGACGGCGGCGACGAAGGCTGTCAGCGCCGCCGGGTCGATGGCGGGGTGGGTGGCCTCAGGCATCGACGATGGGGTTGGTGAGGGTGCCGATCCCGTCCACTTCCACCTCGATGGTGTCGCCGGGCTTCATCCACAAAGGCGGCTTGCGGGCATGGGCAACGCCCGCAGGCGTACCGGTGGCGATGATGTCGCCAGGCTCAAGCGTCATCACCTCCGTGACGATGGCAACGATACGCGGCACCTTGAAGACCATGAGATCCGTGGTGGCGTTCTGCACCGTTTGACCGTTGAGGCGGGTGCGAATGCCGATCCCGTCCGCCCCCTCAGGCAACGCGTCCTTGGTGACGATGGCGGGGCCGAGCGGCGCCGTCCCGTCAAAGTTCTTGCCCATGGTCCATTGGGGGGCTTTGCGCTGGAAGTCGCGGACGGACACGTCGTTCAGGATGGTGTAACCGAAGACGCAGTCCAGCGCGTCTTCTTCGGGCACGTTGCGGCAGCGCTTGCCGATGACGATGACGAGCTCTGCCTCATAGTCCAGCTGCTCCGACACCTTCGGGCGCACCACCGGGCCGCCTGGGGCGACAAGGGATTGAGGGGTGCGGATGAAGACGGCCGGATAGTCAGGCACCGTGTTGCCGCTTTCTGCGGCGTGGTCGGCGTAGTTGAGGCCAAGACACAAGATCTTGCCCGGCTTTTCGATCGGGGCGCAAAGGGTGACGCTCTCAAGGGGAACGGCGTCGCCTTCGTGTGACGGGTCGTCGGCCGCTGTGGCGGCTTTATCCAAGAGGCCGTTGCCGGCTTCGATCACCCCGACCATGTCCCCGGGCGCACCGTCTACGAGGGCGGCAAGGGGGAGGACCGCGCCGTCCTTCACGACGCCCACTTTGGGGGCGCCGCCGGCTTCAAACGTTACCAGTTTCATCGATGATCCTCAGGCGTGGTCAGTTTTCGGCGAGGGTGCTTTTGTGCCAAAACACCAGTCGGCGCTGGAGCCAGGCGATAAACATGAAGATCGCAAGGCCGAGCAGCGAAAGGTAAAGGATGAGGGAGAACACCCGCGGCGTGTTGAGCTGAGAGGCCGCAACGCGGATCTGTTCGCCAAACCCCTTGCCGCCGCCCAGAAACTCGCCCGTGATCGCCCCTGCCATCACCCCGACGGAGGCAATCTTCAGGCCCGTGAAGAGTTGCGGCAGGCCTGCCGGAAGTTTTAGCTGGATGAGCGTCTGCCAGCGGGTAGAGCCCATGGTCTTGAACAGCATGCGCTGGTTTTCGTCCGCTGAATGAAGCCCCGCCGCAGTCCCGACGATGATGGGGAAGGTGGCGATGAAGGCAGCGAGCGCGACCTTCGATTCAATGCCGAAGCCGAGCCAGGCGATGAAGAGTGGCGCGAAGGCGATCTTCGGCATGGTGTCGATGGCAACGAGGTAAGGCATCACCGCCCGTTCGCCGAACCGCGTCTCCCCCACCAGAACGCCAAGGGAGAAGCCGATGCCAAAGGCGAGGGCAAAGCCGTAGATCACCTCAAGGGTGGTGATCCAAAGGGCTGTCAGCATGTAGCCGCCCGACAGGAGGTTCGTGCCGACGATGATAAGGTCGTTGGCCACCTCCATGGGTGCCGGCAAGATGATGGGTGAGACGACGCCAATCATCACCACCGACTGCCAGATGGCGATGAACGCCAGGAACAGGACAATCATGGAGATGGCGCGGGGGACCTTGTCGAGCCATGAGGTGTGCTCCACCCAGACGGTCTCTGGGGCGTGCTCCTCGTCGGCGCGGACGGCGGTGACAGTGCCTTGGGTAACGCTCATAGGTCGGCCTCCAGGTCGAGGCGGCTGCGGATGCGCTTCACGTAATCGGCGAATTCTGGCGCGGTGAGCATGTCGAGAGTGCGCGGGCGCGGAAGGTCGATGGTGACAGCTTCCACAATGCGCCCTGGCCGTGGTCGCATGACATAGACGACGTCCGACAAGATCACCGCCTCCTGAATGGAGTGGGTAACGAGGAAGGCCGTCGCATCGCGGCTTTTGCAGATGCGCTGAAGCTCCATGTTCATGAACTCGCGCGTCAGCTCGTCAAGGGCGCTGAACGGCTCGTCCAGTAATAGGACGGCAGGCTCAGTGATGAGCATGCGACAGATGGAGGCGCGCTGGGCCATGCCGCCTGACAGTTCGCCAGGGTAGACGTGCTCAAACCCCTTCAGGCCCACAAGCTCCAGAAGGTCGCGCGCGTCCTGCTCCTTGGCGCGGGCGGCAGCCTTCCCATCGCGGATGGCGATGGGCATGACGATGTTTTGTATCGTCGTCTTCCAGGGCAGGAGTGTTGCCTGCTGGAACATCATGCCGATGTCCCTGCGCGGGCCTCGCACAGGCTCGCCCTGGAGCATGACGCTGCCGGACGTGGGCGGCACGAGGCCGGCCATGATCTTCAACAGTGTGGACTTGCCGCAGCCCGACGAGCCGATCACGGAGGAGAAGCTGCCGTGCTCCAGCGTGAGGTCCACATGGTCGAGGGCGTGGACGGACCGCCGCGCGTAGGTCTTGTCCACGCGGCGAAGTTGATAGACCGGGCGCTGAATGGCAACGCTCCGGTCGTCCGACGGGTCCACGTCAGCGACTGCGCTCACTGGGCGGTGAAGTCGTTCGTGTAGGCGGCCGTCACATCGTCGATGGGAGCGGCAAGGTTCGGCCCCACGATCTCGTGCCAGCGCACCCACATGGCCGGCGGCTGGTAGCCCAGCGGCTTTGTGGTGTCCACGGGCACGGTCTTGCTGCGCACGGCGTTAAAGAGGGCGCTTGCAAAGTCGGCGTCTTCGCTTTCCTGGGGCATGCCCGCGGCAAGGTGGGCGAGGACGGCCTCGCGGTTGGCATCGTCAAGGGCGAACTCGTGACCCTTGCGGAAGGCACGGACGAATTTGCGCACAAGTTCGGGGTCGGCTTCGATGGTCTCGCCCATGGTGGCAAGGCCGTTGCCGAAGAGGGAGCGTTGCTCATCGGGTGTGATGTCGCGCATCTGAAGACCACGCTGGCTCATGATGGCGCCGTCTGCCGTGGAGGCGGCGTAGGCGGAGATGTCGCCACGCATGAAGGCCGCGGTGGCAGGCCCGCCATCGCCAACCGGGAGGAACTCAAAGTCTTCCCCTTCCTTCATGCCGGCCCCTTCAAGGACGGCGCGGGCGAAGGAGACTTCGGCGCCATCGGCCGTGCCGACGCCAACCACAGTGCCTTTGAGATCCGTCGGGGTCTGATAGTCCGACCCATCGTCAACCAGGATGCCGAAGTTGCTCTGCGCGGCAACGTTGTAGATGAACACGACGTCCACATCGCGCGCACGGGCGTTCAACACCGGGCCGGGGCCGGGGCGGCCGAAGTGGGCGCGACCTGCCGAAAGGGCCTGGAGGACGGAGGCTGAGCCGTTCACCGATTCCACCGTCACGTCGAGGCCTTCGTCTTCGAAGAAGCCCTCACCGATGGCAACGAACACGGGGAACGAGTTGATGGCAGAGGGGCTCGGCTGGGCGAATGTGACGGCTTTGTTGTCGTCGGACAGCGCGGGGCCCGCCAGAGCGAGCATCCCTGCGATCGCCGCAGCGGCGAAGATGGGTCGACCGAGATTTGGCATAGGTGTCTCCTCCCAAGAGCAATACGGAGGCAGCGTGAGCCACTTGTACCAATAGGCCGATTGGCTTATTGGACCGGTTGTTGTTACGGTCTCACGCCGACGCCTCCCTAACGGAGGAATTGTAGGCAAAGTCTGGGCTTTGACACAGTCGTAATCTTCAACCAATCCTGCCAATGGTTGCGCGTGACCGCCGCTGAGACCCACGAACCCGCCACATTGACCCGCCTGCGCCAGTTCGTGCGGGAGGCCGACAATGGGTTTAACACACGGCTCCCGCCGGAACGGCAGCTGTGCCAGCGCCTTGATACCACCCGCAGCGAACTGCGCAAAGCCTTGGCGGTGATGGAGGCTGAGGGGCGCGTGTGGCGCCATGTGGGGCGCGGCACGTTCATCGGGGCGCGGCCGGTACTCGACCTTGAAGACGTTGCATTTCTTGGTGAACTTGCAAGTCCCGCGCAGGTGATGGAAGCCCGCCTTGCCATCGAACCGCCGTTGGCACGCCTTGCCGCCATGCATGGTGTGAAGTCTGACTTTGAAAGGATCGAGGCCCAGTGTAGGCGCTGCCGCGAGGCGCGGGAGTGGCGGGCCTATGAGGCGGCTGACGATGCGCTGCACAACGCCATCGCCGTTGCCACCCACAACAAGCTTCTTGTGAACCTATTCGACCGGCTGAACACCGTGCGACGGGCAACGGTGTGGGGGCAATTGCGCTCAAGCCGCTTGCCGCCCCGCACCCACGTGAGCTTTGCCCAGCATGAGGATATTGCGAGCGCCCTTTGGACGCGCGATGCCGACGGGGCCGAAAACGCCATGCGTGTGCACCTTGTGTCGGTGCGCGACAGGGTGCTTGCCTCGCTCGCCCGTTAGGGTTTTGAGGGCCGGCACCCACAATCCAAGCGACGAGGACCTATGACCACCCACCGGGCCAATTGGCTTTATGACGGCCTGATCGAAGGCTTTCCGGGAGACAGGAGCGCTGTGTGTGCGCACCTGCCTTCAGGGGAGAGCCTCACCTACGGCGCGCTGGAACGGGCCGCTGCGCGCTATGCGGCAAGCTTTATCGCTGCCGGTGTGCGCCCTGGCGACAGGGTGGCCGTCCAGGTGAACAAATCCCTCGGCGCGCTGTTTGCCTATCTGGGCGCAGTGCGGGCAGGCGCCGTTCTCCTTCCCATGAACACAGCCTATGCCCACGGTGAGGTGGCCTACCTCATTGGCGATGCAGAGCCCGCTGTCTTCGTGTGCGATCCTTCCCGTGTGGAGGAGCTTGGCGGCGTTGCGCGGGAGGTTGGCGCAAAGGTCCTTACCATGGACGGTGGTGGTGCGGGGGACCTTGCGGCGGACGCTGACGCCCGGGCCGACGATACTGCGACCGTTGCGCGAGCGGGCGATGACCTTGCGGCGATCCTTTATACCTCAGGCACCACCGGCCGGCCGAAAGGGGCTATGCTCACCCACGACAACCTTTATTCAAACACGCGCACTTTGGTGGACGCATGGCGCTTTACCGCTGACGATGTGCTGATCCACGCGCTTCCCATCTTTCACACCCACGGCCTGTTCGTTGCCACCCACTGCGTGCTCCTGACTGGAGGCGCCATGCACTTCCAGCCAAAGTTCGACGCGCCCACCGTGATCGATCTGATGCCCAAATCCACCGCCATGATGGGCGTGCCCACGTTCTACACGCGCCTGTTGGCCGAGGAGGGTCTTGCGCAGGCGGCTGAGGGCATGCGGCTTTTCATTTCAGGCTCGGCGCCGCTACTTGCCGAGACGCACCAGGCGTTTCAGGCTCGCACAGGCCACGCCATCCTGGAACGCTATGGGATGACGGAAACCACCATGATCACCTCCAACCCCTATGAGGGACCGAGGCGGCCAGGCACCGTCGGCCGTCCTTTGAAAGGGGTCGAGGTGCGCATCACCGATCCTGAGGCCGTTGATGGCGCCGTGCAGCTTTGTCCGGCCAACACGGTGGGGATGGTGGAGGTGCGCGGGCCGAACGTGTTCAAAGGCTATTGGCGCATGCCCCAGAAGACCGCTGAAGAAAAGCGGCCCGACGGCTACTTCATCACCGGCGACCTTGGGATGATGGACGACGACGGTGTCCTCCACATTGTCGGCCGCGGCAAAGACCTCATTATCTCAGGCGGCTTCAACATCTACCCCAAGGAGGTGGAGACGGTGATCGACGCCTTGGCGGGGGTGGAGGAATCGGCCGTGATCGGCGTGCCTCACCCAGACTTTGGCGAGGGGGTCGTGGCCGTGGTGGTGCCCCAGAACGGTGCAACACTGACGGGCGAGGCGGTGATCGACGGCATCAAGGGTGAGCTTGCCCGCTTCAAGCAGCCCAAGCATGTTGCCATCGTGGACGCCCTGCCGCGCAACGCCATGGGCAAGGTGCAGAAAAACGTCTTGCGTCAGACGTATAAGGACGTTCTGGCAGGTTAGAGAGGCTCTCTTTGTCACGTGAGAGATGGGTTGAGCACGGCGGTATGATGGGGGCCGTCTTGCCGCGTTGATCGGCTCCTGGGCGGGTCGAAACCGGCCCCATGCCCAACACCAAGGTTTTCCTCGGCGGACATCTCTTTTGCGATGGCCGGCTGTCGCGGGACACGACCATGGCCTGCACCTCCTGCCATGAGCAGTCGGCCGGCTTCACCGACGGGCGGCCCAAAATGCCGTCACCGCGCCTTACATCCACGACGGGCCCGCCGTTAGCGTGGACGGTGTGTTGGGTCACCATGCCGCCGCAGGCCGCACAGGTGCCGAGGGACCTCACAAAGGCGTTGGTGCACAAAGCCCCAGAAGAGCGCCCGTTTGAGGGGCTTTGACCTCACCGCCCAAGAACGCGACGACCTCTAGGCGTTTTTTGGAAGATCCGACGGACGAGGCGTTTTCGGCCAATCCCGCCCTCCCTGCAGGACAAACTCGGCGCCCACTGCAGTCCATGGCAGACGCTACCGGAGCGTGACGATGCAACGCCGGTGACGGAACAAGGGTGTGTGGTGTACGTCTAGCCCGATGCCCCTCTGGCATCGCCGAATAGGATTTCTTGTGGCCAACGCGACAGTCCATCTGAGAGCGAAGGCGCCTTTGTGAGCGATCGCGACGGCGAGGACGAGGCACGAAAACGCCCGGCTATTTCCGCCGACAGGGGCGGAACATTCGCCGCGATCCGAAACCTTTGGCCCTACATGTGGCCGAGAGGCCGGCTCGACCTCAAACTGAGGGTCTTGCTGGCGCTGGCTGCCCTCGTGGTCGCCAAAGTGATCACAGTGATGATCCCTTACACCTACAAGTGGGCGACCGATGCGCTGACCGCCCAGGAGTTCGGCCCCGTTGCCGAACAGGCGGCAGAGCAGACCAGCGGCTGGAACCTACCTGCCTTCGTCGTCGCCCCGGTCATGCTGGTGATCGCCTATGGGATGGGGCGCATCCTGATGATGGGCTTCAACCAGTTGCGCGATGCGCTGTTTGCGCGGGTGGGGCAGCACGCCGTGCGCCAGCTGGCGCGGCGCACCTTCATTCACATCCACGCCCTGTCGCTGCGCTTTCACCTTCAAAGGCGAACGGGTGGTCTCTCCCGCGTGATTGAGCGGGGGGTGAAGGGCATTGAGACCATCGTGCGCTTCACGATCCTCAACTCTATCCCGACCATCCTTGAGTTCATCCTGGTGGCGGTGGTGGTCGCCTATCAGTTCTCTTTCTCCTACGTGGGCGTCATTGCAGCGGTCGTGGTGGCGTATGTCTGGTTCACCGTGCGCGCGTCCCAATGGCGCATCACCATCCGGCGGGAAATGAATGCGTCCGACACGGAGGCCAACTCCAAGGCCATCGACAGTCTGATCAACTACGAAACCGTCAAATATTTCAACAACGAAGGAATGGAGACGGAGCGCTTCGACAGCTCCATGGCGCGCTACGAACATGCAGCCGTGCGCACCTTCACCTCCCTTGCCTGGCTCAACATGGGCCAGACGGTGATCTTCACCATTGGCCTCACCGCGTTGATGGTGATGTCCGCCCGCGCGGTGATGGCGGGGGAGCAAACGCTCGGCGACTTCGTGATGATCAATGCGCTGCTGATGCAGCTCTCCATCCCGTTGAACTTCATCGGCTTTGTCTATCGAGAGATCAAACAGGCGCTGGCCGACATTGAGGAGATGTTCGCGCTCTTGGAGATGCCCCAGGAGATCACCGACAAGCCCGGTGCGCCCGATATTCAAGTGTCCCAAGGGGTGGTGGAGTTCCGCGACGTCTCCTTCCACTATGACGCCGACAGACCCATACTCCACGGGTTGTCCTTCACGGTTCCTGCAGGGGCAACCCTTGCCATTGTGGGGCCTTCTGGGGCGGGAAAGTCCACCCTGTCGCGGCTCCTCTACCGGTTCTATGATGTGGTGGACGGGGCCATCCTGGTGGACGGCCAGGACATCCGCGATGTGCGGCAAGATTCCTTGCGTCGCAGCATTGGCATCGTTCCCCAGGACACGGTCCTTTTCAACGACACCATCGCCTACAACATTGCCTACGGTCGCCCCTCCGCGGCGCGCGAAGAGGTGGAGCGGGCGGCCGAAATGGCGCAGATCGGCCCGTTCATCGAAGCCCTGCCCCAGGGGTATGCGACCGAGGTGGGAGAGCGCGGGCTGAAACTGTCAGGTGGGGAGAAGCAGCGCGTTGCCATTGCCAGGACCATCCTGAAGGCCCCGCCCATCCTCATCCTCGACGAGGCCACCTCGGCCCTCGACACGAAAACGGAGGAGGAGATCAAAGCGGCCCTCGACCAGGTGGCCGTTGGGCGCACAACACTGATGATCGCCCATCGCCTCTCCACCGTCGTCGACGCCGACCAGATCATCGTCATCGAAAAAGGGCGCATTGTGGAACGGGGGACCCATTCCGATCTCGTGGCCGAGGGTGGTCTGTACGCCACCATGTGGGATCGCCAGCGTCAGGAAAGCGCAAAGCCTCCTCCCGAGCCGCCCCGACCGCCGGTCACCGTGCGAGAGAGTGAAGAGAAGATTGTGAAGCGAGGGTAGAGGGGCCCGGCATAGAGTGCTCGTGGCTCGGGGCCGCCGCGTCTGCGTAAAACCCTCCCGTCGCGTGTCCATTTCCCCTTTGAAGGGTGGGATGGGCTCCACCGACCCGGGGTGTTGCGCAGATCAGCATCCACAATGGCCGAAGGCCACAACAGCGGGCTTACGTGGAATGGCAGGCTTTATCTCGCCAGGAGACATGGATGGAGAGGCCACTGGTGAGTGTGTGCGAAATCGCTCTCCGGTGAGCGAACTGGCCGCGCACCGAATAGGACAGAGCGCCTATGCCGCGGTGGCGCCGGCGGATTGAGCGGCTTCGTGGGCTTCTGAGGCGCTCAGCCAGTCGTCCTCGGCGGTTTCGCGGGCGGAAACCCATCGGGCTCTGGTCTTGTTGAGTTCGCTGGCGCGGTGGGGATCGTCAGTGTAGAGCGCGGGGTCGGCGAGGGCTTCGTCCAGCTTGGCAATCTCCTTCTCCGCCTTGGCGATGGTCGCTTCAGCGTCTTTGATGGCCTTTCTGAGTGGGGCGAGGGCAGCGCGGGCTTCGGCGGCCTCACGCCGACGCGCCTTTTCGCTGGGACGGTCCTTGTCAAGCTCCTTTCCCTCGCTCTTGGACTTTCGCGCCGCGCCGATGATGAGGGCGCGATAGGCCTCCATATCCTCTTCGAATGGGCGCACCGTGCCCCCTTCCACCAACCAGAGCCGGTCGGCACAGGCTTCGATGAGGTGGCGGTCGTGGCTGATGAGGATCACCGCGCCGTCAAAGCCGTTGATGGCGTCCACCAAAGCGGCACGGCTGTCGATGTCGAGGTGGTTGGTGGGCTCGTCCAATATGAGGAGGTTGGCGCCCTTCATGGTGGCAAGGCCAAGGAGGAGTTTTGCCCGCTCACCGCCCGAAAGGTCTTTTGCCTTTGTGTCCATCCTCTCGCCGGCGAGGCCCATTTGGGCGACGCGAGCGCGGATTTCCGCCTCGCCATCGTAGCGCACGCGGGCGCGCACATGGTCCACAGGGCTTTCGGACGGGCGCAACTCGTCCAGCTGGTGCTGGGCGAAGTAGGCAATTTCCATACGCTCCGCACGCGTGACCGACCCGTCCATGGGATCGAGCCGGCCTGCCAACAGCTTGGCAAGGGTGGATTTGCCGTTGCCGTTGGCGCCCAGAAGCGCGATGCGGTCGTCCTCATCGATGCGCAGATTGAGCCGGCGCAAGACCGCCGTGCCATCGTAGCCGAGCACCAACCGCTCCGTGGCGATGATGGGCGGGGAGAGGGAACGCTTTGGTGGTGGGATGCGGATGGGCGGCATTGCCTCATCCAGCACGGGCTCAGGCGGCGTCATCTTCTCCAGCTTTTTGACCCGGCTTTGGGCCTGGCGTGCTTTGGAAGCCTTGGCGCGGAAGCGGTTCACGAAGGCTTCCAACCGCGCCCGCTCCTCCGCCTGACTTGCCGCCCGGCGCGCCACCGCCTCCGCCCGCGCACGCCTTTGTGCCTCGAACTGGGAGTAGTTGCCGCGGTAGGTGACGAGCTTGCCATTGTCCACGTGGACGATTTGCTTGGCGACCGTGTCCAGAAGGTCCCTGTCGTGGCTGATCACGATGACGGTGTGAGGGTAGCGGGCAAGGTAGGCCTCAAGCCACACGGTCCCTTCAAGGTCCAAATAGTTGGTGGGCTCGTCCAGGAGCAAAAGGTCAGGTTCAAGAAACAAGATGGCGGCGAGTGCGACGCGCATGCGCCAGCCGCCCGAAAAGGACGCGCAGGGCCGTTTCTGCGCCGCGTCGTCAAAGCCGAGCCCTGCCAAGATGGAAGCAGCGCGCGCTTCGGCCGCGTAGGCGTCGATATCGCCGAGGCGGGCGTGGATTTCGCCAATCCGTGCCGGGTCGGTGGCGCTTTCGGCTTCCCTGAGGAGGCTTGCCCGCTCGGTATCGGCAGCAAGCACGGTGTCGATGAGGCTTTCATCCGTGCCTGGGGCTTCCTGGGTGACGCGGCCGAGCCGCAAACCCTCGCCGATGCGGATGTCGCCGCTTTCTGCTGCCAAATCCCCTGAGATGAGGTTGAAGAGCGTCGTCTTCCCGCAGCCATTGCGCCCCACAAGCCCCACCTTGCTGCCGGCGGCAATGGTCGCGTCGGCGGCCTCGAAGAGGATGCGCCCGTCGATCCTGTAGACGAGGTTACGGATGGTCAGCATGGCGGGCTTGTGCGCGCTTCCCCCTGAGAAGGCAAGAGCCCCCAAAGCCCCTCGGCCGGTGTTGCAGGCAGGATCAATAGCGGCCTATAGCGGGGCCAACAAAGCGAACCCAAAGGAACTGAACCATGGCCGTTGAACGCACCTTCTCGATGATTAAGCCGGACGCCACAGCGCGCAACCTCACCGGCAAGATTGTCGATCGGCTGGAGAGCGCTGGCCTTCGCGTTGTCGCCTCCAAGAGGGTGCACATGTCAAAGCGCGAGGCCGAGGCTTTTTACGCCGTCCATAAAGAGCGCCCCTTCTATGAGGAATTGACCACCTTTATGTCCTCCGGTCCCACCGTCGTACAGGTGCTTGAGGGCGAGAACGCGATCCTAAAAAACCGCGAAGTGATGGGCGCCACCAACCCTAAGGAAGCTGCGCCAGGGACCATCCGCGCAGACTTCGCCCAGTCCATCGGCGAGAATGCCGTGCACGGGTCCGACGCGCCGGAAACGGCGGCCGAAGAGATCGCTTTCTGGTTTTCCGGAACGGAAATCGTCGGCTGATGCTTTTGGTCGGGCGCAATCTGTCCCCTTACGCCAGGAAGGTCGCCATCTGGTGCGCTTTGCAGGGGCGCAATGTGGAGCGGGTGGACCTTGCCGCCACCGACCCAAGAGATGCTGAGGCGATCAAAGCCTATCATCCTGGCCTCAGGGTCCCTGCGCTGGTGTTGGACGATGGGACGACGCTGATCGACTCCTTTGCCATCTGCGATTGGCTGGATGATTCAGCGCCGGACCATCGCCTTGTGCCTGCGACGGGCCTTGCGCGGCGCACATGTATGCAGCGCATCGCCTTGGCCCACGCGACGACCGAGAAGATTGTCGGGCTCGTCTATGAGACCAACCGCCGGCCAGAACAGTATCACTGGCCGGATTGGCGGGACCGGCTTGTGGTGCAAATCACCGGCGGTTTCGAGGCCATGGAGGCAGCAGCGCCTGACCACTTTTATGGCGGTGACATGCCTGACGGGGCGGACATTGCCACCGTGTGCGCCTACCAGATGGCCGAGGTCACCAACGGTTGGCTATTGAGCGACAACTGGACGGGGCTGAAAGGGCTTGCCGAGAAGGCGATGACCATGCCGGCGTTTGCGCAGACGTATCCGGGTTGAGGGATCTCTCGGCGTTCGTATCGGCCTGAGGGACAGCGGTCAGTCTGTCGCGTCGTACTGAGCGGCGCGGGTGAGAACCTTCTCGGCAGTGGTGAGATGGGGGCGATCGAGCATCTTGCCGTCGAGGGCGACAACGCCTGCGCCGGGCGCGTTGGCGAAGGCTTTCACCACAGCTTGTGCATGGGCGATGGCCTCTTGGCTGGGCGTAAACGCGGCGTTTATGGCGGGGACCTGCGCGGGGTGGATGGCGAGCTTTCCAAGGTAGCCGTCGGCGGCTGCGGCAGCGCACTCAGCGTCCAAGCCCTCATCGTTGCGAAAGTCGGTGAAGACAGTGTCGATGGGAAGGACATCGGCGTTGACGGCGCCTGCAAGGCACAGGGTACGGGCGAGCGCATAAGGGTGGGTGAGGGCGCCCGTCTCGTCGCGCGTGCGGGTGGCGCCGAGAACGGCGGACAGATCTTCAGCGCCCCACGTGAGGGCGGTCAGACGGTTGCTGGAACCGCGGTAGGTGTGAAGGCCGAACAGGGCGCCTGCGGTTTCGGTCGCGATGGCGATGATGGCGGTCTTGCCATCGTCGATCCCGCTGTCGGCCTCGTGGACGGCAAGGCGGGTGGACAGGTCCGTGACATCGCGGCCCGTTTCCGTCTTCGGCACCATGATGAGGTCGGGGGCTGCCGGCATCACAGCGGCAAGGTCCTCATCCGCCAAAGGGGTTGTGAGGGGGTTGATGCGCACGGCCAGTGTGCCGCGGCGAGGGGTTTGTGCCACCTCGCGGGCCATGGCGCGGGCGGCCTCTTTGCGGTCGGCGGAGACGGAGTCTTCCAAATCCAGGATGATGACATCGGCGCCGCAGTCGAAGGCTTTGGCAAGCTTGCGCTCTGAATCGGCAGGGACGAAGAGGAGCGAGCGCATCAGGCACTGTCCGCGGAAGGGCGCTTTATCATCATGGCTGTGCGCGAGGTGACGGCCACCACCACATCGTCCTGGTTGAAGGCTGTGTGCTCAAACTCCACAAGGCCCACATCGGGTCGTGAACGGGACTCCCGTTTGGAGACCACTTTGGTGGTGGCGTAGATGGTGTCGCCATGGAAAACCGGGTGCGGAAAGCGGGTTTCCTTCATGCCGAGATTGCCCACGGTGGTCCCCATGGTGAGGTCGTTGACGGAGATGCCGATCAACAGGCCGAGGGTGAAGATGGAGTTCACCAAAGGCTTGCCCCATTCGGTGTGACGCTCGCTGAAATGGCGGTCGATGTGAAGGGGTTGGGGGTTCAGTGTCATGTTGCAGAACAGCATATTGTCCATCTCCGTCACCGTGCGCGACCACTGGTGGCGGTAGACGCGGTCCACCTCGAACTCTTCGTAGTAAAGCCCTGCCATCGACCCCTCCGCTCATCCGGGCGCAAAGGGTAGACGAGGGGCGGCGACCGTGAAAGCGCACAGCTCAGGTTGGCGGTGGCAAACCTTCCGGCCGATAGCCGAGGGCAGCGTTGAGGAGGTGGCGCGTATAGTCGTGCGAGGGGTTGAGGGCGCGCATGTCCTCCACCGTCATCACCTCCACAATGGCGCCGTCCTGCATCACCGCAACGCGCGAGCACATGTGGCTGACCACGGCGAGGTTGTGGGAGACCATGAGGAAGGTGAGGTTGTTGGCGGACCTCAGGTCATTTAAAAGGTTGAGGATTTCTGCCTGGACAGACACGTCGAGTGCGGACGTGGGCTCATCCAAGAGGAGGATGGAGGGACTGGAGGCGAGGGCCCTTGCAATGGCGACCCTCTGGCGCTGACCGCCCGACAACTGGTGGGGGTAGCGAAAGCGGAAGGACGGGCCGAGCCCCACATCGGCAAGGAGTTGGGGGATGCGGGTGTTGCCATCGGGGATGCCGTGGAGGGAGAGGGTCTCACTCAGCATCTGGTCCACTGAGTGGCGGGGGTGGAGCGACGCGTACGGGTCCTGAAACACCATCTGGACCGTGCCGTAGAACTGACGGTCGCGCTTTGCCCCAAGATCCTTGCCGTTCACCTCAATGCGGCCCGACCAGGTGGGCACCAGGCCTGTGATGGCTTTCAAAATCGTGGATTTGCCGGAGCCCGATTCACCCACGAGGCCGAAGCTGCCGCCTGCCTCCACGGCGAAGGAGGCGTCCTTGACGGCGTCCACCCTGTCGGCCCCATCGGCGAACCACACGTCGAGATGTTCAATGGCAAGTGCGTTCATCCGTTGCCCTCCACGGATGGCGCAGCATGCCAGGCGGGGTCGCGGGCGAGGACCTCAAGGCGCTCGGCCGGTGCATCGAGCCGCGGCAGGGAGTTCAAAAGGCCCTTTGTGTAAGGGTGCTCTGCGTCGTGGAGGGCGTCGGCGCGCAGGGTTTCAACGATGCGGCCGGCATACATGATGAGCACACGGTCGCAGAACGAGGCGACGAGGTTGAGGTCGTGGCTGATGAAGATCAGCCCCATGCCTTGCTCGTGCACAAGGCGGTCCATGATTTGAAGGACCTGGGTTTGGACTGACACGTCGAGGGCGGATGTGGGCTCGTCGGCGATCAGGATTTCAGGGTTTGGGATCAGCATCATGGCGATCATCACGCGTTGGCCCATGCCGCCTGACAACTCGTGCGGATAGGCGCGCATGACCCGCTCAGGATCGCGAATGAGGACCCTTTCAAGCATCTCGATGGCCCTTGAGCGGGCGTTTGCGTTGCCTTGATGATCGTGGAGGGCGTAGGCCTCCGTCATTTGCTCGCCGATGGTCATGACCGGGTTCAGGGAAAACTTCGGATCCTGCATGACCATGGAGATGCGCTGGCCGCGCACCTTGCGCATTTGCCGTTCGGACTTTGCCAGGAGGTCTTCGCCGGCAAGGGTGATTTCATCGGCGATGATGCGGCCCGGGGGGCGGATGAGGCGCAGGATGGCGCGCCCCGTCATGGACTTGCCTGACCCCGATTCCCCAACGATGCCGAGACGCTCCTTACCGACGTTGAAGGAGACGCCGCGCACAGCCTCGAACACGCCTGTGCGCGTCGGGAAGGCGACGGTGAGGTTCTTTACCGCAAGGAGGCTCATTCGCCGCTGTCCTTGGGGTCGAGCACATCGCGCAGACCGTCGCCCAAAAGGTTGAAGGCAAGGGAGACGGTGAAGATCGCAAGGCCAGGGACGGTCGCCACCCACCAGTGGTCGAGGATGAACTTGCGGCCCTCGGAGATCATCGCGCCCCATTCTGGCGAGGGCGGTTGTGCGCCAAGGCCAAGGAAGCCAAGGCCCGCGGCGGCAAGGATGATGCCTGCCATATCGAGCGTCACCCGCACGATGAGGGAGGAGATGCACAAGGGCCAGATGTGCTTTGTGATGATGCGGATGGGCCCTGCGCCCTGGAGTTGGACAGCACTGATGTAGTCCGAATTGCGGATCGTCAGCGTTTCGGCCCGTGCGATGCGCGCGTAAGGCGGCCATGCGGTGAGCGAGATGGCGATGACGGCGTTCTCGATCCCCGCGCCGAGGGCGGCCACGAAGGCGAGTGCCAGGACGAGGCGGGGGAATGCGAGGAAGATGTCGGTGATGCGCATCAAGGCCGCATCCACAATGCCGCCCGCATAGCCCGCCACCGTTCCCACAAGGAGTCCTGCCACAGGGGCGATCAGGGCAACGAGGATGACGATGTAGAGCGTGATGCGCGAGCCGTAGATGAGGCGGCTCAAGATGTCTCGCCCGAGGGAATCGGTGCCCAAGAGGTGGCCTGGCGAGCCGATGGGTTGGAGCCTGTTGCCAAGGTCTTGGACGAACGGGTCGTAGGGCGCCAGGAGCGGGGCGAAGAGCGCCATCAAGATGAGGGCGAGGAGGATCATAAGCCCCACCATCGCCAACCGGTTGGAGCGGAACTTCAGCCAGCCCTGGTAGAGTGCTGCAAGGCGGGCGTGGTTGCGCGAGCTAGGCGTGTCGGTCAACAGCCAGCCGCGAAGGCCCGTGGGTGGGGATTGGGAGGCGTGATCCAAACTCATGGCTCAGCGCGCCCGCGGGTCGAAGTAGCGGTACAAAAGGTCGGAAAAGATGTTGAGGCACACGAACACGAAGCCGATGACCACCGTTCCGCCAAGCACAGCATTCATGTCCGCCGACAACAAGGCGTTGGTGATGTAGGAGCCGATGCCGGGCCAGGCGAAGATGATCTCGGTCAGCACCGAGCCCTCCAGAAGGTTGGCGTAGGAGAGCGCAATCACCGTGATGAGCTGCACCCTGATGTTCTTGAAGGCGTGGCGCCAGATGACGAGCCACTCAGGCACGCCTTTGACACGGGCTGTGGTGATATACTCAGCGCTCAACTGCTCCAGCATGAAGGAGCGGGTCATGCGGCTGATATAGGCGAGCGAGAAGTATCCCAGCAGCGAGGCTGGCAGGACGATGTGGCTGATGGCGTTCTTGAAGACCGCCCAGTTGCCGGCAAGGGCGGAGTCCACAAGGATCATCCCTGTGACGCTTGGCACCACGTCCACGTAGAAGATGCCGAGCCGGCCAGGGCCGCCCACCCAACCGAGAATGCCGTAGAACACCAAAAGGCCCATGAGGCCGAGCCAGAAGATGGGCATGGAGTAACCCACCAGCGCGATGACGCGGGCGAACTGGTCGATGAACGAGCCGCGGTAGACGGCCGCCACGACACCAAGGGGCACGCCAAGCACAACACCGATGATGGTGCCGATGGTGGCAAGCTCCAGCGTGGCGGGGAAGACGCGGGCAATGTCTTCGGCAACAGGACGGGCCGTCAGCAAAGACGTACCGAAGTCACCGCGCACCACATCGCCGATATAGTAGAAGAATTGGACGAGGAGCGGTTGGTCGAGGCCCATCGCCTTGTAGGCGGCGTCGTAGGTCTCCTTGGAGGCACGTTCGCCGACGATGGACAGGACCGGGTCGATGGGCATCACCCGTCCGATCAGGAAGGTGACAAACAACAGCCCCAGCATGGTGACGGCTATGGACAGCAGCGCCGTGAGGAGCCGCACCAGCCAGGAGGGGAGGGGCAAGGTGCGCCCCGTCCCCCGATGTTGCGACAGGCTCAATTACTTGGTCACAGGCCAGTAGCTGACGGCGGTGATGGCGCCGCCAAGGGACAGATTGTCCACGTTCTGGCGCATCCCCGCCTGCTCGATCTTCTGGAACATGATGCCAAAGGGTGACGTTTCCTGGAACGTACGCTGGATGTCTTCGTACATGTCAGCGCGCTTTTCACGGTCGCCCTCCACGACAGCGGCGTCCACCTTTTCGGTCAGGCCGCCAGTGTCCCAGGAGTTGCGCCAGGCCAGAAGGCCGGTCGCCTGGGCCTCGTCGGAATTGTCGGGGTTGTAGGCGAAGGTGCCAGCGTTGGTGTGGGGATCGGGATAGTCAGGTCCCCATGCGCCCAGATACATGTCCAGATCGCGGGCGCGGTAGCGGGCGAGGATCTGCTTGGCTGTGCCGACGGTGATGTTGAGCTTGATGCCGGCCTGGCCGAGGGCATTCTGCAGGGTCTGCGCGATCTCGATGCGCTCCTGCGCCTCGCGCACACCGACCTCGATCTCAAGACTTTCGACGCCTGCTTCCTTCAAAAGCCCTTTGGCTTTGTCAACGTTGTAGGAGAACGGCTGGTCTTCCAGGGCGCCCAGGTAGGTGAGGGGCAGGAACGCCTGGTGGATGGTCCACTGCCCCTTCAGGAACGAATCGGCCATCGCCTGGTAGTTGGTCAGATACTTGAAGGCTTGGCGCACTTCGGGCTTCGACAGCTCGGGGTGCTGCTGGTTGAGAGAGAAATACATGATGCGCCCGCGCAGCTCATCCATCACCTTCACATCGGGCGACTCGATGGCGCCGGCGACGTCCTCAGGGTTGAGGTTGCGGGCCACGTCAATGTCACCGCGCTCCAGCAGGAGGCGCTGTGTGGCGCTTTCCTGCACGTGGCGGACAATCACCCGCTCCATGGCAGGGGCGCCCAAGTAGAAGTCGGGGTTGGACTGCAGGGTGACGCTCTCGTTGGGCTTCCATGACACGACGCTGTAGGCATAGGAGCCGGCCGAGTTGGTCTTCAGCCAGGTGTTGCCAAGGTCATCACCGTCCGCGTGGGACATGACGAGCTCTTTGTCCACAATGGCGCCGATGGTGGCCGTCAGACAGTTGAGGACGAACGAGGTTGCGTAGCGCTTGTCGGTGGTGATGGACAAGGTGTTGCCATCGGCGACAATGGTCTTCTCAACATTTTCCGGCGTGAAGCCGAACTGCGTCAGAATAAATGCCGGCGTCTTGTTGAGGGTGACGGCGCGACGCAGAGAAAATTCAGCATCCTCCGCACGCACGGGATTGCCTGAGTGGAAGGTCATCCCTTCACGCATGGTGAAGGTGATGGTGCGGCCGTCTTCTGACACGGTCCAGGATTCGGCAAGGTCGGGCTGGTAGCCCTTTTCAAGATCCTGGGGGTCGAAGTTGACGAGCTTGCCGTAGACGTTGCGGATCACGTCAGAGCCTGCGAACTCGAAGGATTCAGCAGGGTCGAGCGAGGTGATGTCATCAATCCTGTTGGCGATGACGAGCATGTTGTCCGGCGTCTGCGCGAAGGCGGGGACCACTGGCAGGGCAAAGGCTGCCAATCCCAGGCCAACGGCGGCGCCGGACAAAAATCGCTTCAAGTGAGTCATGGTTTCATCCCTCTGTACGTGTTTTGGTTGTGGCATCATTCGTGCCAAGTTTTGCGCAAAACGCGCATCCAGTTGCGATGGCACAATTTGTCCATCAGCGCGTCGTCGTAGCCGTGAGCGCGCATGAGATCGGCAAGGCGGGGCAGGGCGTCTGAGCCTGTGATCGCCTCGGGCACCACCGTCCCGTCATAGTCCGAGCCAAAGCCCACACGGTCTTCGCCGATACGCTCGATCAGATAGTCGAGGTGGGTGAGGGCAGCGTCCAAGGGCGTGTCGGCGCGCATCTGACCGTCCTCGCGCAGGAAGGCGACAGCGAAGTTGAGACCCACCATGCCGTCACTCTCGGCAATGGCATCAAGCTGCTTGTCGGTGAGGTTGCGCGGGCTGTTGCACAGCGTGAAGGCGTTGGAATGGGTGGCAACAAGGGGGGCGGTGGAGCGCTTCGCCACATCCCAAAAACCGGCCTCGTTGAGGTGAGAGAGGTCGATCATGATCCGCAGCTGATTGCAGCGAGCGACCAGCCTGTGCCCGTCCGCCGTCAAACCCTCGCCCGTGTCAGGCCCGCCAGGAAAAAGGAAGGGCACGCCATGGCCGTACCGGTTCGGCCGGCTCCACAAGGGACCGAGCGAGCGAAGGCCAGCGCCATACAAGACGTCAAGGAAGAAAAGGTCCCTGTCGATGGGTTCAGCGCCCTCCACATGAAGGACGGCGGCCATGACGCCTTCAGCGTGTGCGGCTTCGATCTCGCCCACTGTGCGGCACACTTTGAGAGCGCCCGCCTCCTCAAGGCGCATGAGGAGGGCCACCTGCGCCACCGCCTCGCGCAGGGCATCGTCCACCGCAATTTCGGGGGGGAGGGGGATTGCGTAGGACTCGCCCAAAAAGTCATCAAAAGAGAAGTCCGTGCCCGGGGCTGACGGGATCCACACAGCGAAGAGCCCACCCATCAACCCCCCTGCCTTTGCCTTCGGCAGGTCGATGGCAAGATCGCCACCAGAGGTGAAAATATCCACGGCGCGCGCCGGGGCGACGTTTTGCAGCTTGGACAAAACATCGTTGTGGCCGTCGAAGAACGGCGTCTTGGGCGTATGTGTGTCGGTCAACGGTCGGGGCGTCCTGCCTTTTTTGAGTGGAATGGGTGAGGGGAACACACAGTGAAGCCGTGGGCAAAGCTTTTTCACCCTTGCCCAAGGTCTTGATGGGCGTGTGCCGTTGGCGCATGGCCTGATAGCGGGGGCCGCCTTACGGTGCGGCGGCGAGACCGACCGCATCGATGCAAACAGCACGGGGAACAGAGCCATGGATGAACATGATGTGATGGTTCTGGGTGCCGGCATGGTGGGGATTGCAACAGCCATCCATCTGTTGGATCGCGGACGCTCCGTTGTGCTTGTGGATCGCCGCGACCCTGCAGAAGAGACCTCCTACGGCAATGCCGGTCTCATCCAGGCCGAAGCCGTGATGCCCTATGCCTTTCCCCAAGATCTCCGCATCGTCCTGGGTGTTCTCATGGGGCGCAGGACGGATGCGCGGCTTCATTGGCCCTCGCTCCCCTGGGTGGCGCCGTGGCTTGTGTCCTACTGGAGAAACGGCAGGCCGCGTGCCGTCACCAGAACCGCCGAAGCCAACGCCCCCTTGATTGCCCGCGCCTTGCCCGAACACCAGGCATTGATGGCGCGCGCAGGGGCCGAACACTTGGCCAATGCCTCCGGTTACCTGCGCCTTGTCCGCACTGACACGGCCCTTGCCGCCGAAGCGAAACAGGCCGAGTGCACCAAAGCGCGCTACGGCATTCCCTTCACCGTTTTGGACAAGGAGGCGCTGGCCCGCGCAGAACCTCACTTGACGGGCGACCTTGCCGGCGCCATTCATCAACCGACGCCTGTGCGCGTCATCGACCCGTCTGACCTCGGCAAGGCTTATGCGGCCTTGTTTGCTGCCGAGGGCGGCACGTTTGTCTACGGCGATGCCATGACCTTGAAGGACGAGGCCGGTCGCTGGACGGTCCAGACCGTTGATGGGGTTATTGGCGCACGCGAGGCCGTTGTTTGCCTCGGCCCTTGGTCTGCCGACTTGCTACGGGCCCACGGCAAGCGCGTGCCTTTGACGGTCAAGCGCGGCTACCACATGCACTATGGGAGCAAAGGCAACGCCGTCCTCAACCATCTGGTGGTGGATGAGGCGAACGGCTTTGTCATCACCCCCAACAAGCGTGGGATCCGCCTCACCACAGGGGCAGAGTTCGCCCGCCGCGATGCCCCGCCCACACCTGTGCAACTGACAAAGGCCGAGCCCATCGCCCGCGCCCTTTTTCCGCTCGGCGAGAGGGTCGAAACCACCCCTTGGATGGGCGCGCGCCCGTGCCTGCCGGACCTTTTGCCCATGATCGGCCCCGTCCCAGGAAAGCGAGGTGTGTGGGCCAATTTCGGCCACCACCACCTTGGCTTCACCTTAGGCCCCGCCACAGGCCGCCTCCTTGCCGAAGCGGTGTGCGGCACAGCCCCTTACACACCGCTCGCCCCCTACAGGCTCGACCGCTAGGGCATCCTGTGTCCACACGGACGAAGATGGGATGCTTTGCTCCTTTGAATAAGAGCGGTTTTCTTGCGGTCTGATGCTTTCATCTGACCGCTAACCGCTCCACGACCTCCAACCGATCGCCGTTCTGGCTCAGCCGATCTTGATGTTCTCAGAGCCTGAACACGTCTGGCTCCTGCGGGAGGGCCCCTTGCAATCAGATGCAGAGTCGGGATCGCAACTCGGTCCGGATCCTCGGTTTTTCGGCTGTCCCGTTGACTTGTGACCTGGGCAGCCGGGCGGGACCGCCGCGCCGAGGTGGCTTTTGGACGTGCCGGTATCCCGTTTTGCATATGGCCTGCCAAATCAACGGCCAAAGACGCAGGCCTTGGCGATGGTTTTGGTCAATAGCCGCACCCTCGTCATAGCGGCCTGTTGCAATGCACTGACACGCGGTCTATGTGGGGCATCCCGGCGGTGCGCACCCGCCACGTGAGCCTCACGCAAACTGCATCGGCGCCGGTAGCTCAGCTGGATAGAGCACCAGACTACGAATCTGGGGGTCGGGGGTTCGAATCCTCCCCGGCGCGCCATCTCACATTTCAAGCCGTTAAAACTGCCTAACACCTTGAAAGGTAACGCTATTTTTGGTGTTCGAAGTCCCTGATTCCGGCAGTAGGCCAAACGGTCCGCAAAGGCCAGTCTGAGCACCACTTTCCTGAGTGCTAATCCACCATTTTTCCAGATATTCCAAGGATTTACGAGAAACCGCATCGCGTGTTCGAACGACTCCTCGAAGGTATGCCGCGGCTGGGCCAATTGTCCTTGTTTTTCGACGGCTAATGCCTTCTCCCGTTCGAGGTTTGCAATCCGCTTCTCATAAGCGGCAATGACCGAAGGCTGGCCTGCCTCGACAATCCGGTCGAGCAACCCCTCAATCTGCTTGTCCAACTTGCCAACGGCGCTCTGAAGGGTTTTAGCTGTTGTTGCCGTCTTCTCCGCTTGTATGTCCCAGGCGCTGCGGAACATCGCTCTGGCCATCTCACCCAGCCGCTGAGATGGTTGGAGACGGAACAATAGCTCCTCGAACTCGCCTTCGAGTTTGCCGCGCGCGATGGATTTGCCCTTACTCGGACAGCCCCTAGTCGCGCAGAGATAGTAGGGATAGCGCTTGTTCTTGCCCTTCGACCAGCACGCGGTCAGCGGGTTGCCGCAATCATTGCACAGGACGAAGCCGCGCAGCGGGAAGTCCGCATCAATATCGGCGCGCGCAGGTGCTTTAGCGCCGCCCCTGAGCCGCTCCTGGATCCGCTCAAATGTCTCGAGCGTGATCAGCCCTTCGTGTTGCGCCGGGCGGAGCGACACATCCCAGTTCGGCGCTTCAAGGTAACCGGCATAGATCACGCGCGTCAGGACATCGGTCACGCGCTGGTTGCGGATCTCACCATTTGGCAGGTCCTTCGGCCAGTCGGGCTGGGCTTCAAGAAAGCGTTTCACCTCAACCTGAGTCTCAAACCGGCCAGAGGCATAGCCTTCCAGCGCTTCCTGCAGGATCGCCGCGCGCGGCTCATCGCGGACGAGAAGGTTACCGTGACCTGCGGTGCGCTGGAACTTGTAGCCAATCGGCGCGTGGAAGGGCCAGTAGCCGTTCAGGCAGCGTGCCCGCATGCGGTTGATGGTCTGCTCGCCGTTCTTCTGGCGTTGATGCTGCGAGACGCTGGCCAGCAGGTTCTCGACCAGGATTGAATCCGAGTCCTCCCCGAACTCAATCGAGGGGCTTTCCAACGTACCGCCCGCGCTGCCAATCGCCTGCCGCAGCTGCAGATGGGCTTCGAGTCCCCGCGCCAGACGGGAGATGTCATCAATGATGATCACCGGGGTTTCGCGTCGGTGCTTGCGCAGGAAGGAGAGCGCGGCCTTCATCCCCGGACGGTCGATCAGGCTCCCGGAGAGATCGTCCTTATAGACCTCGGCGACTTCATAGCCCTTGTAGCGGGCATATTCCCGGCATCTCGTCTCCTGGCTGGCGAGCCCGTCCCCGCGTGTTGTCTGCTTGGCACTGGAGACACGGCAGTAAATCACCGCCTTCTGGAATGTAATCGGCTCCGTTTCCTGGATGACAGCGCTCATGAGTCCTCGCTTTCTCTTTGCGTTTCTATAGCGTTTTCTTGTGTTGAATGTTCATATTGTACTCTATCTGTTCCTGCTTGAGGAGTAATATTTTCAATATCTTTCAGCTTATCCTCAGCCACCTGTTGCGCCGGGTGTACGCCAAACCCCAGCTCAACAAACCCGACAATCACCCCCCAGAGGGCCTCGATCACCTCACGTTCCTGGTCGGGGGTCAAACCTGCACCTTCCAGGAAATGACGGTAGGCTTCCACATCGAGTTCGAGTGTCCGGGACATCGGATCCAGCGTCAGCCCTTCCAGAGGGGTCGCGACATCCGCGCCATTTGGTTCGTATTGATCTTTACTCATCAGTACCGGTCCTTTCCGGTCAGTGTTCACCTTTCCCGGGCGCTAAATATTTCCAATAAAAAAGCGGATTGTTTGCCCTAGAAGAGCATACAAATCCGCTTGTCATACAGTTTGATTATAGCAATTAATATTTGTATAGTCCAGGAAAACCGCAGAAAACCTATGATGCAAGACGGTAAGCATTTGAGATTCCGTAATAAAGCAACGCCCTGTTTGAGAGTATAGATGAGGTGATTTTGCCCTGCGGGACGGCCCTGGGATCTTTGCGGGCGTGTTGCAAAATGCAAAAACCGGCGGGGTCACCCGCCGGTCTTGAATGGCCTAGAAGCCGATCGTGTGCGCCTGCCTCAGCTCTTTGGCGCGTTCTTACGGGGCCGTCCACGCGGGCGTTTGACCGGTGCTGGTTCCTCTTCCTCCGTTTCGTCCACCTCGTCGTCGTCGTCGAACAGCTGCTCATAGTCGAAGTCATACGGAATAGTCGTGACAGGCGGCTCTGGGGGCCGGTAGGAAGCGAGTAGAATGAGCAGCAGCAGAGCCAGCGGTAGACAATCGATGGACACCGCCACCGCCCAGGCAAAGGGCACGTTCTGGGCATAGAAGATGACCGCCGTGGCCGGATCCATCGGCGTATATCCCGGCAGGCGCACCGGCGCGACGAACTCGCCGAGCCCATCCATTGAGGCCCGCAGACGCGTGTAGACGGCCTGCACCGATGTCACCTGACTATCGCTCCCCAGCGCCTGCAACAGCGCCGACGGATTGGCCGCATTCGCCGACCCCAGGCCGGAGATGACCGAGTTGATGGCCGTGCTGAAGGTTTGCTCGTCTCCCGCACGGCTCGCTTCCTGCGCCAGCTCGATTTGCCCGCGAACCCGGGAGAGCAAGGCCGGACGGCGTGCCAGCGCATCCTCCAACTCCTGCGCACTGCGATTGAACCCGTCAATCTCCTGGGCGAGCGCGCGGGCAACGGTGCCCGGTCCGGGTGTGCCGGAGATACAGCCATCACTGATCTCACAGGCGCGCAGACTTTCAAGTTCGTTGCGTGCGCGTGTGAGGTGGCCCAGCACCACGCGGTCCCGCTCATCCCGTGCGCGTAGTTCGGTCAGAACGTCTTTAAAGTCGTTGAGAACAACGCTGTGGTGATATTGCACCGCTGCGCCGCCACCGATCGCTGTCGCGAGAAACCAGCTGGTGGTTGCGACCTGCACAGCAGTGAGCCCCACACCGGCAGCAATGACAAAGGAGAGCAGCGGACGGCTATGCTGCGGACGAGCAGCGGTACCAAGGAGGATATGCCATCCACCGGCCAGCACGACGGTCAGGACCGGTGCGACCACCAAGGGAATGACCAACTGGCCGAGGCTGCTCTCGCCGTGCAGTACCTGCCGCAGACCGAAAAACGAGGTGACGCCAATCAACACGGCGAAGAACGTCGCGAGCCGCCGCACATATTGCAGGTTTGACGCCTGCACCAGATCGGCCTCACTGGGCTGTGGTGGTTGATACTGTTCGGGTGGTTGGCCGCGCACCGGACCCGGTGGGCTGTAGCGGGAATGCGGACTGAGTTGATTCATGAGGACCGTCCTCCTGTTTGACCGGCGGTCGCACCATGCAGACCATCGCACCCCACAGGATCGCTTACCTCTCCACCCACCGCGGGACGCGCATGGGTGGGGATTGGGAAACACCCCCGAAAACCATCTATGAAAAATTCAAATACATGCAATTTTTTGATTTTCATAACGTCACGAAAACAGGTAAATTAACAAAATACAACCACGTAAATATTTGAAAATAAATCCATATTGCGCAATACTATTGCGATGTAACACAACTAAAACATGTATTGCATAAAATCATCGCGATATGTTTCTATTGAAACATGAAAAACAAAATCAACCTCCAAACTATATGGTCTCTTTTGCTGCTTACGCTCATAAGTGTTACCGGTTGTGAATACTCCCAAAAGAACGAGGACCAGGAGAGATATAGCGACCCTTTTCTGATCCTCGATTTTGAGCAGACCGGCATCGAATTTATTCCCTTCGAGGAGTCTCAAGCTCTATTCGATGTCGACGGGGATGGTGTCGACGAACGCATTGCATGGGTGAAACCAACAGCCCATTTTATGATGTTTTTAAACCGCGCCGAGAGTGTTGATATTGAACCTCGTAGAGACAGAATTCTGACAGGTACTCAGCGGGGTTTTGATTTTCTTTTGCACCCAGACCGAGATATCGACGCGGACAATGATTTTGATGCGGACGATGGTGTTGCCATACAGAAAATACCAAATAATATAACGCGGTTCATCAGCAGTGGCGTGCTTATCGATGACACTGGAGATGGACAATTTCTCGAAATCGCATCAAGTGTTTGGACCTTTTGTAAATCAAATTGGTTTTCGAAAGACAAATCCGTCGACGAGCAGCCAGCAAACGGTGTGAATGTTACCGCGTACGGAACACTGCATTGTGAAGACCGAACCTTCCGAATTGTGGAAGCACGCTTCCAGTACAGCGATCTGGCTTCAACTACCAATAAGACAAGCACCCAGTCCTCACCGTCAATCAAGTCAAACATGAGTTCTCAGAATTCACGGATCCTGCTCATTGACGTAGATGATCGTGGAATTGAAATTACAGATGAAGCTGCACTCAGTCATCATGTTGATATCGATATTAATGCACTTGGCGAAAGCCGAGTTCGTTTAAAGGCGCCCATCAATTTGCTTATTTTCTTCAACTATCATGAAGATCAAACAATTAGAGATCCGAAGGATCGACTATCTCACTTCATTGGTCGTGGTTTCGATACCATTTTGCGGCCAGATACGGATATTGATGCGGACGGCGATTACGACTTGACTGATTTTGAAAAAATTCGCCGCGAACCAAACTCTGGGGATCGTAAGTTTATATTTGGAATGGCTATCGATAAAGATGGTGACGGTGTATTCGATGAAACTCCAAGCATACGATCAATCTGTACTTTTAATGGTATTCGGCGAGATGCGATCTTAAATAGAAAAATTACATCTGACTTAACTCTCATTTCCGAAGGCACTCTAGAGTGCGACGAACGTAACTTCACTATATTTGAGATGGATATTCGAGATTTTGACCACTCATATTTTAAAGAAGGAGAATAGCAATGACGAACCAGCCAATTTACACCGCAAGCCCATCTGTTGATTTTGGAACAAACCAATTAAGCCCTCTCGTTGGCGCAGGCGCAAATCTGGTGCTCGACGCGTTCGGCGAGTTACTGAACAACGCTCCAAATGGTATTCAGACGCTATATTTCATTGGGCAGACCGCTGCTGGTACAACAATAACATATGAGTACACGGCTAATTTTCAGAATGGGGAAATTGAGATAGATGGTGTTCTTTATGGAGAGGGAGCGAAGAACTTCATCCTTTTCACTGCGCTGACCGTAGGGGGCATCACCGGTATCCCAGCCATCGCAATTGGCGCTAGTTGGGATATGGCACTGAACGCCACGACTAATCCTGACAACGATATCTATGAGTTCTTTGGTGGGACGGTCGAGCATAACTTCGTACTGAAGAGCTCCGGCGGTGCGGTACTGGGAAGTGCACTTTATGAAAACAATCTCCTTGGCAGTACATCAAAACCGGTTGTTGCTAATGCAATTCTTGAAATGCTTGAATACACAACAGGTGGCTTTCCCAGCAAATCACCTGGTATGAAAATAGAATTGTATGAAGAAGAAACACTTATAGAGACGTTCACATTATATGATGGCACTTTTGTGGAGGATATTGCAAACTATCTTGGAACTGACGCAAATGGTTTTTTTGCAGGAGGCCCAACGGCTTACGGCGTATGGAAAGATGGTACCTTTGAAGATTATCCGTTGTACGTAGAAGTCGGAGGAAACCCTCTAGTTGCAGCGACAAGTGCTGACAAGTTGTTTGTCGATATTGATAATTCAATCAGCACACCTCGTGTTGGCTTTCACCCCTCCGAGATCCTCACCGGCAGCTCAACGCTCACAGGCGATAGCGGAGACAATCTACTGCTCGGGATAGCGACTGGGAGCAACACCCTGTCTGGAGGCGATGGAAACGACATTCTCGTTGGTCGCAGTGAAAACGATATTCTCGTTGGTGGTGAGGGTGACGACACAATTTACGGCAACGGGGGACTGAAAGACCGCGCCGTCTTTGGCGGTGTGCGTGCGGACTACGATATCTCGGCGGATGGGACGACAATCACAGATACCCAGGGAACCGATGGTACCGATACACTAATCGGTGTGGAGATATTGGAGTTTGCGGACGGGGAGTATCAAGTAGCAGGGGCTACGTTCACGCCAGAGTTGCTCCTCACAACGGTAGCGGCGGAAAACGATCAGGAAACGGTCGCTGTTGGCGGTACAGTAGATATTGATGTCCTGGCCAATGATAGACTACCACTGGGGGTCACACTCAGTACTTTCACGTTCACCTCTGCGGCGAACGGGACTGTGTCAAAGAACCTGGACGATACGCTCCGGTACGTGGCTGACGCGGGTTTCACCGGCGTCGACGAATTCACCTACACGCTTGACGATGGTACGAGCACTTCAACAGGGACGGTCCTCGTGAACGTTGGTGCCAGTGCAAACGTCGAGTTCGGTACAGATGGTAACGACACCTTCACTCACAGCAGTGGGACGAAATACTATTACGGAGGTACCGGATCGGACGACTATGAGTTCGATTTGTCATCTGCAACGGGCTGGGCAGGGATTACAGAAGATAATAAATCGGGGACGGATACGGTCTACCTCGATAACGCGAGTGATGGGGATCGGATTGAGTTTATTTATAACAGCTCATCGGATACTCTTAGCGCATATTACTACGACACAGAAACCGGATCATCCAGCTTCGGGTTTGGCATCGATGCCGATGCGGCGCGATCTGGCCGTGGTGTTGACTTTGTCGTCATTGATGGGAATCGAGGGTATTCGACGAGCAACATCATTGCAGCAGCGGACGCTGAATCAAACAACACATTTGTCTATGATATCGCTGATTATGAGGTGAATGGATATCCAGGGTTTCTGAGTGAAGGCGTGGGAGGGAACTCGCCAATATCATCGTCCAGTAGTGGCTGGAGCTATTTATCAAATTATAGCTCTAGTGTTTCTGTGTCTTATCTTTTGTATGCTGATCCCATATTCCATGGGTTTGACTATGACGCGCCAGGTCTTCCAGAGGATCTAGATCCGGGTTCCGACATATATATGACTGGGTCGATGAAGGAACTGCATTTTCATTCTGGTATTTCAAAAGATGATATTCGTATCACAGTTGATAATCAGGATAATGCATCAATCTATATACACATCGAATCTCTTGGTATCACCTATGATTTTGATAATTTTGAGGATGGTTACACGATTACAGGATACAGGCTATCAAGTGGAAATTTTAGTGATGTTGATGCGAAAGTAACGAGCGACGTTCAATTTCTCCAGACATCCTACTTTGACGGAGAATGGGTTGAGGCAGGTATCGGTCCTCAACCAACAGAGTACTTCGAGCTGATTGAATTTGAGAGCGGAGATACAATCAACCTCCGAGGAATCATCAATTTTGAGGGGACCGCTGCTTCAGAGACCTTGTATGGCCTCGATCGCGCCGACGTCATCAGCGGCTATGCAGGTGCGGATACACTTCAGGGCAAGGGAGGTAGCGATACGTACGTCTGGAACACGGGGGACGGGAACGACGTCATTATCGACAGTGGCGGTGTTGCGGACCGCATTCTGCTTGACGCCAGTATTAGCACCAATGATGTTCGCTTCTTCCGCCCCTCATCTGGTGCGAGCGGTGATCTCGAAGTCCATATCGGTTCGGAGAAGATTAATATTCGGGATCATTACAATGCCACCGATGAAGAAGTGGAGGTTCTTGTACTTGATGACGGAACAGAGATCGATCTGGTCAACAATCTGACCTTCACCGGAACCGGTATTGGTACTGAATCAGTCTATGGCTGGTCGGATGACAACACACTTATCGGTGAGGGAGGTGTCGACTTCCTGTACGGTTACGAGGGTGACGACACCTATGTCTGGAACACGGGTGATGGAAATGACGTCATCATCGACAGCGGTGGTGTTGCGGACCGCATCCTGCTTGACGCCAGTATTAGCACCAATGATGTTCGCTTCTTCCGCCCCTCATCTGGTGCGAGCGGTGATCTCGAAGTCCATATCGGTTCGGAGAAGATTAATATTCGGGATCATTACAATGCCACCGATGAAGAAGTGGAGGTTCTTGTACTTGATGACGGAACAGAGATCGATCTGGTCAACAATCTGATCTTCACCGGAACCGGTATTGGTACTGAATCAGTCTATGGCTGGTCGGATGACAACACACTTATCGGTGAGGGAGGTGTCGACTTCCTGTACGGTTACGAGGGTGACGACACCTATGTCTGGAACACGGGTGATGGAAATGACGTCATCATCGACAGCGGTGGTGTTGCGGACCGCATCCTGCTCGGCGCTGGTATTACCGCCCATGATGTTCGCTTCTTCCGTGATGGTCCCGGCACGAACGGTGATCTGGAAGTCCATATCGGATCAGCAAAGGTTGTTGTTCGAGATCATTTTGATGGATCCGGCGAAGAGATCGAGACCCTTGTTTTTAATGACGGAACAGAGATCGACCTGGTCAACAATCTGACCTTCACCGGAACCGATGTTAGTACGGAATCGATCTATGGCTGGTCCGATGACAACACACTTATCGGTGAGGGAGGTGTCGACTTCCTGTACGGTTATGAGGGTGACGACACCTATGTCTGGAACACGGGGGACGGCGATGACGTCATCATCGACAGCGAGGGCTCAGCTGATCGCATCCTGCTCGGCGCTGGTATTACCGCCCATGATGTTCGCTTCTTCCGTGATGGTCCCGGCACGAACGGTGATCTGGAAGTCCATATCGGATCAGCAAAGGTTGTTGTTCGAGATCATTTTGATGGATCCGGCGAAGAGATCGAGACCCTTGTTTTTAATGACGGAACAGAGATCGACCTGGTCAACAATCTGACCTTCACCGGAACCGATGTTAGTACGGAATCGATCTATGGCTGGTCGGATGACAACACACTTATCGGTGAGGGAGGTGTCGACTTCCTGTACGGTTATGAGGGTGACGACACCTATGTCTGGAACACGGGGGACGGCGATGACGTCATCATCGACAGCGAGGGCTCAGCTGATCGCATCCTGCTCGGCGCTGGTATTACCGCCCATGATGTTCGCTTCTTCCGTGATGGTCCCGGCACGAACGGTGATCTGGAAGTCCATATCGGATCAGCAAAGGTTGTTGTTCGAGATCATTTTGATGGATCCGGCGAAGAGATCGAGACCCTTGTTTTTAATGACGGAACAGAGATCGACCTGGTCAACAATCTGACCTTCACCGGAACCGGTATTGGTACTGAATCAGTCTATGGCTGGTCGGATGACAACACACTCATCGGTCAAGGAGGCGTTGACTTCCTGTACGGTTATGAGGGTGACGACACGCTAATTGGAGGTTCCGGAAATGATACGCTGAACGGTGGTGATGGTTTAGATTCCGCTGACTACAGTACCGATGTCGCAGCTGTGACGGTCAATCTCGCTGCCGGTACGGCGACAGACGGCAACGGCGATACAGACACACTCATCTCCATAGAGAATGTGATTGGTTCTGACTACGACGACACGATTACGGGTGATGCAAATGCCAACGTGCTCACTGGCGGAAGCGGCGACGACGTTGTGGACGGCGGTGCAGACACCGATACGGTGAGCTATGGCAACGATGCGGCAGGTGTCAGCGTCAACCTTTCAACAGGCACAGCAACTGACGGTAATGGTGATACTGATACCCTAGCGTCAATTGAGAATGTCATCGGCTCGGACCACAATGACACGATCACGGGTGATGCGAATGCCAATGTGTTGGTCGGCGGTGCGGGCAGTGACACGTTGGACGGCGGTGCGGGCGTTGATACCGTGGACTACAGCGCTGCGACATCTGGCGTGGTGGTCAATTTATACCACGATACCTGGGCCTACGACGGGTCAAACACGATTGCGAGCCTGACCGCTTTTGACGGGGTGGGTGGCACGGACACGTTGGTCAGCATCGAGAACATCACTGGCTCGGCCTATGACGACTATCTGCTCGGCGCCAACCACGTTGTAAATACAATCGACGGCGGTGCTGGCAACGATTTTGTCGGCGGAGCCGGGGAAAACGATATCCTCTCCGGAGGGACTGGCAACGACATTCTGAACGGTAGCGGTGGTGCGGATAGCTTGGATGGCGGAGCTGGTGACGATGAACTGGTGGACGAGCTCAACAGCACGGTCATCGGCGGTACGGGTGTTGACACTTACCGTGTTGCCCCTACCGCCAATGAAGGGGTGACTGTCAACCTGGTCGCCGGAACACTCCTCGGTATGACCAGTGGCGACAGCGGCACCATCACCGGTGTCGAGAACGTCACCACAGATCCGGGTAATTTTGCCGATACCATCACCGGGAACAGCGAAGACAACATCATCTCTCTCGGCGGCGGTGCGGACGATGCGTTCGGCGGCGACGGGGCTGATACCCTTTACGGCGGCAATGGCTTTGATGACCTATATGGCGATACCGGAGCTGATATTCTCTACGGTGAGAATGGCAATGATAGGCTTTATGGGGGCACAGGTGCCGACACGCTCTACGGTGGCGCTAACGATGACCTGATCGAGGATCAGGCTGACAGCGTTGTTGATGGCGGTACGGGCATTGATACGTTCGTGATCGACCCCAGCAGCGACGAAGGTGTCACTATCGATCTTGTAAACGGCACGCTCCTCGGGATGACAAGCGGCCAATCCGGAACAATCACCGGTGTCGAGAACATCACCACAGATCCGGGTAACTTCGCCGACATTGTGACGGGTGATACGAATGATAACATAATCACGCTTGGTGGCGGTGGCGATGATGCCTTCGGTGGCGACGGCAATGATACACTTTACGGTGGTAACGGGTTTGACGATCTATTCGGAGATGCCGGCAACGATTTACTATATGGAGAAAACGGAAACGATCTAATTCGGGGTGGCGATGGTGATGACACGATAGACGGCGGCAATCATGATGACCGACTGCTTGGTGGTATCGGTGACGACACGCTGAACGGCGGAAGTGGAATCGACACAGTCGACTACAGCGGTGATGGCGGAGCCGTGACTGTTAATCTCGCGACAGGAACCGCGACAGACGGTAACGGCGATACGGACACGCTGGTCTCGATTGAGAACATCATCGGTTCGTCTAACGGGGACACCTTAACCGGCGATGCAAATGACAATCTGATCGATGGTCGCGGCGGCAGTGATACTCTAAGCGGCGGTGCTGGGAACGATACCCTGATCTCGCACAATGGTCTGGACACGATGACCGGCGGGGCGGATGGCGATACGTTCGTTTTTCTGTCGTCTTTCGCGTTCAACCACATTGATACGATCACGGATTTCGACACGACCGACGGTGATGCACTTGATCTGAGCGACGTTCTAACGGGATTCTACGATCCGCTCAGCGATCTGATCACTGATTTCGTGGAGATTACCGATAACGGCACGAACAGTTTTTTGAAGGTCGACACGACCGGCACGGCAGACTTTGGTGCAGGCACGCAGGTCGCGACCCTGCAAGGCATCACTGGCCTCACCGACGAAGCCCAGCTGGAGACCAATGGCTACCTGATCGCGGCATAGCTTGGGTAGCATCAAGCCCCACTCGCTCTCACATCCGTGAATTTCCCAAAGTGTGGCACGATCATGGTAGTATGCACATGAGATCGGATCTGATCCGTTCTCACGTGTCGTTTCGGAAAGGAGTAGCAGGCAATGATTTGCATCACCTTCTCAGATATTCCCCCAGTGTCTTTCGACTTGGGAAGGGTATTAACGTTTGAATTCGGGTCAGATTATGAGGAGATAGCTCCTCAGGTCGCATCAGTTTCTGGCTCTCAGGTGTTATGGTCTTCTAACTGGGAAGATGAGTTGAGATCTCTTCGTGAGATACTCTCTAGACAAATGAACGCTGCTCCATCACGATCACCAATACCTCCAGACGACTTGCTCATCGGCACGGCGTCCATAGTGGACGCCGCCGATGGCGTTTGGAGGTCTTCTTATGCCAATCATCACACCCCGGAAGCGCGAGTTCAGGGATCCCGACTTCTATGCTAACGAAGTCGTCCATCCACTACGTGCGAAGAAAATTCCGCGACGGAGAATGCTCGACGAACTCATGATCCTCTACGAGCATGACGGAAGGTTCTGTACACGCGCCGGAAAGCCTTTTGTGATCCCGGATATTGCGTCACTTTTTTCAGATGCTGATCCAACAAAATGGTTTTGGACACTTCAAAGGCTTGCACCTTGTGGCTTGAAGCCAAAGAGCTACTCTTACCGGACAGATCGCCTGCAACTGGTCTATCTGTTCATCCAGGTGACAGAGCTTGAAGCCGGCGAGCTTCGACTCGCAGCCTGAAGCGACAAGGGCGGGGGAGCATATCGCACCGCCGCCCTTTCTCATTCTGACCCCAGGACACTCTTGCGGGGTACGGTGGGTTTGTCCTGCCGTCGCTTGCCTGTGAGCCCGCATCCTTCCGCTGGTTGTGTTGATATTCCGCGAGGATGGCGGGGCGCGCCGAACGGTCAATGGCCTGCCCGCACCAGACCGAGTGGGCCATGACCCTTCGGCTTTTTCGCCCCGCCTATATCGCCCGCGTCAACACAAACCGCGAAAGGAGCGAACCCATGACACAGACAACCAACACACAAGCAAACCCTCAAACCGCACCCGGCAAGCGTCCCAGCTTCATCGCCTACCACGTGCCGGAACGTGAAAACGCGCCCTGGGCACGCCTCGGCGCCGCATGGGATCACGATGACGGCAAAGGCTTCACGCTACAGCTTGACCTGATCCCGGTTGCCGATGGACGCATTGTCCTCCGCACTTACGAGCCGAAGCCAAAGGCGGAAACGCCACCCCAAGAGGCCGCCGCATAAGCGGCCTCACCCCCTCCGGGCTGTACCGGGTGATGTGCCAAATTGAGTGCATCGCCCGGTCGCCTCCCAAGGGCGTCCCGCATACAGAGTCTCCGGCTGCGATGATCGCCGCGCATTCCATGTGCGAAGGAGGTCAATCGCCATGCAACGACCAAATCTCACCTACAGCCACCAACGCGCCGGGCCGTATACCGCGCAACACCCGGCACATGCGGCGCAGTTTCTGCCGCCCGATCCGCAAGCGATGCTGATGCAGCGGCGCAGCCATCCGCTCTCGTTTCTCATACATCCACTCTTTGTGCTGTTCCTCGCACTTCTCGCTGTCGAGGGCGTGGCACCGAAGCAGCTAAAGCCCACCTTCCTGATCGGCGAGATGGGCGGTCGCATTGTCGGCGGCATCATGCACGCCACCAACGAGAAAGAGCTCGATCTCGCCGAGCAAATGCCGGTGGCCAGCGCGTTCGGTGAGCGTGAGCGCATGAGAGCGCATTACAACGGCCTCTGCGCCGCTGCCGTGTATCTGGACGTAACAATCGCGGCCTACTGCCAAGCAATGACGAACGCGTACTTCGGACAAGCTCTACCTCCGGCCAGCGCCTATCGTGACCGGTATCGGGGCCATCTGCGGTGAGTGATCGCTTCAGCGGGTCCTCTGCGGCCCGCACTTTTCTGGGCGGACCTTCGGCAACCACGCAAGGGTCCTTCCAAAAAGCCGCAACGGGGCACGCCCCGGACAACAAGTCGAGCGGTACAGGGGCACGGGCGGCGGATCCGCCGCCCGTGCCTGAGCTTAAACCACGGATGGCATCGGAGCCCGGTAATGGCGCCCGGTTCGCGGGCATCCGCAGCATGGTTGCGAGCACCCGGCAGATAGATCGCGGGCCGTCCCTCGGCTAACGTTCGACGCCATGCCCGAGCTCCCCCGCGGATTCACATCGTCCGACCAGGCAACGCCCATCGCCACCGCGCGGTGGGCGCTGCCGCATGAGATTGCCACCTACAAATATGAGACCGGCGATCTCTGGCTGGGCGTCCTGCCGGTGCCGCATGCGGACGCCGAAGACACGCTCCAAAATCTCGACGAATTGCGTGAGCGCCTGGAGACCGACTCGCGGCTCGATCCCGCATGGCGGTCGGACACCCTGACCGAGCTCAATGCGCACGCCACCACCCTGGCAGCAACCGATGAGCTCGCAATAGGCCTCGCGGACGACCGCCACCTTGTCACGATCGGTGGGACGCGCGCCGGGAAAGGCACAACCGCGATCATTCCCAATCTGTGCGTTTATCCCGGTTCTCTGATCTGCATCGATCCGAAGGGTGAGAATGCGAAAGCCACGGCCAGCCGTCGTGGGTTTGGCTCCAAATATTGCGACGGGCTCGGCCAGAGCGTGCCGGTGCTCGACCCCTACGACACCACCGGCTTACCCGAAGAGTATAAAGCCTCGTGGAACCCGTTCGATCACCTCATGATCGATGACCCGCTGGTCGTCGATCGTGCGGCGACGATTGCCGACAGCCTGATCACCCGCGCCGACCCCGATGCGGCGCATTGGGACGAGTCCGCGCGCATCTTCGTGAAGGCGCTGATCCTTTATGTCGTGGTGCGGCATGCCGGACTGCCGGACCAGAACCTGATCACGGTCTATGATTATCTGATCCGCGGCGCGCCCGACCAATTGGCGGCTGATAAGGCAGCCTATGAAGAAGAGGTCGCGCGCGGTGAGAAAGCACCGAGCGAGGGCGAAGAGGAGCCGGACCCCTTCACCTATTTGCTGCATCTGATGCTGGAGGTAGAAGAGTTTGGCGGCATCATCGCCGGTGGCGCCCGCACACTTCTCGACATGGGGGACCGTGAACGCGGCGGCGTGCTCAGTACCGCGCGCCGGAATTTGGAGTTTTTGGAAAGACCGGCGATGCGCGCGGTCCTCACGACTTCCAGCTTCGATCTGCACGCGCTCAAGACCGACCCACAGGGCCTCAGCATTTACCTCTGCCTGCCGCCGCAGCGCATGGTCGATACAGGCCGTTGGCTGCGGATGATCGTCAATTCCTGTCTCGATCTGATGTATGAGATCAAGATCGACCGAGCGGACGATTCCAAAACCGCCACCGGCTATCCGGTGCTCTTCCTTTTGGAGGAGTTTGCTTCCCTTAAGCACATGGAAATCATCGAGCATGCTGCGGGGTTTGCGGCGGGTTTCGGTGTGAAGCTCTGGGTGATTGTCCAGGACATTAATCAACTTAAAAGATATTATCGCGAGGGGTGGGAGACCTTTCTGGGTAACGCCGGGGTGGTACAGGCCTTTGCCAACTCCGACACCTCCACGCTGGAGTTCCTCTCCAAGAAATGCGGTGACGTTGAGGTCGCCCAGATGGTGCGCAACATCAACACGCAGATCACGGCCAGCACCAGCGATCCGAGCACCTACCAGCGCTTTGCCGGGATCCTGAACGCGCGCACACCGGGCGCGCTTCTCACCGCCCCGGTCGGCTTGATGATGGATGCGCAGAGCACCGGCCAGAGCGCCAGCAGCTCGACGGCCTACAACCAGCAAATCCTTAAAAACCCACTGCTATTGCCGGATGAGATCGAACGCGCCTTCAAACGAGAGGATATGAGCCAGCTCGTGCTGATCAAAGGCAGGGATCCGCTCGTCCTCACGCGCACCAACTATTTTGATCATCCGCACTTCGCTGGCCTCTTCGACCCGATCCGGGAGCCGTATTTGACAAAAGCCGAGGCACTGAAGCGCCGCGACCAACAACTGGCGGAGAAGGCCACCGCCCGCAAAGAGGCTGTAAGAGCCGCACAAGCCTTCCTGAAGGACACCGAGCGTGCCTTGAGCCGCTCAAAACCACCGCGTTGAGCGGGGTATGCGTCCAGACGAGACTCAGCGCTTGTTGATGCGGTCGCGGATATGGCGCCAGCCGCCACTGGCACGCTCAAGGCTCCAGCGACCGCCAACAAAAGCGTAGTGGGTGAGCACCCCGGCAACGCGCATCGATGTGCGAATGAATTTGCGTTCGGTATGGTCCATTGCGACCTCCTGAGAGTGATCTGGAACAGACAGCTCTTGGCTATCTGCCATCACTCCTAACCCGGAGATCCAGCGAGAGCGGGCGCCTCCTGGGAGCCTTGCGGGATGGCCCTGACAGACCACGCAATCGGCACCATCAGCACTGACAGAGACCGCGCTAGCCTTCACCAGCGCAAGCCGTGTACTACAATAGCGTGTGCACCCCAAAACGCTCCGCTAACGCAGCGCGCAAGATGTCCCCTGTAGTACAGGGGCTATCTTGGCAAGGGGGCCCGCTGGCGCGCCCCCGTTGCATCCCCCCGGCGTTGGACGCGGGTTCTGGGATCGACCCAACCCACGTCCGCAACCGTCTCGCCGTTTGATCACGCGCACCGTGTGGCCGGTGCATCACCACTCAGGAGAGCCTTCGCGCTCCCCCGACACCTCCATCGAGCCAAGGGCGTTCCTGCCCCTTGCAACCCTGACCAGGAGGGAGACATCACTCTCCCTCCTGGACCACCCATCGCCAATTGGGCCATCAGCCCCCTCGACCCCCGACCAATTCACGGAGACCAACGCAACCCTAGGCTCTTTCGAACGAGCATCTTCCACAACCTGAAATCTTGGCAGGAGTGTATCCATTGGGTACACTTCGATCATGGAAAAAGATGTTGGTCTGCGAATCAGGGTTCAGAGGGAGCTGCGGGAGCAATTCCTTGCAGCATGTCACGCTGAGGACAAACCCGCTGCTCAGGTTCTTCGCGAATTCATGCGCAACTACGTCGTAAAAATAAGAGAACAAGCTGCCATTGAGCCCAAAATTACAACCACAACGGTAGCTAGTGATACACCACAAATTTCCTCACGTTCGGGGAGATTAGGATGAGCACACTCCATTCCACAAACAACTTTTCCGCGGAGCCGAAAGCGGCTAACTTACCGGCACCTATGAAGGGGGCGCAAGCAAGCGTTCGAACTATGCTCTTCATCTCCAAGGCCACGCCGGGAGATGATGCCTTCGCGCTGTGGCTTGCCCCTCGCCTTGAGGCAGCAGGTTACCGCGTTTTCGCTGATATTCTTGAGCTCGATACCGGCGATCATTGGCGGCGAAAGCTCACAACCACCTTGCAAGAAAGCGCAGTGAAGATGCTTCTTTGCTGCAGCAACGAAACGTTAGCCCGAAACGGTGTGCTGGAGGAGATTTCCATTGCGCTTGAACTCTCGAGGAGCCTAGCGGATGAGAACTTCATTCTGCCGCTTAAGATAAGGCGGTACAATCCGGTGTTTGGAATCGCCAATCTCCAGTACACAGACTTTGAAGTCGGCTGGGCTGAGGGGCTTTCGCAGCTGCTGAAATCGCTTAAGCGCCAGAACGTTCCGAAGTTTTCCGAGCCCAGTATTCAGTCCGAATGGGCCGCGTACCACCGCCGCCGAGCAGTTGTCGTTCGGGCCGAACCGGAAGTGCTCACGTCCAATTGGCTGCGAATCCTGTCGGTGCCTGACCAGCTCCACTTCATCGGCGCTCGCGGCGCGATGAAGCAAGCCCGGCTGAAACGCGCGCTAATGTCCTTTCCATACCCTCACGTACCGCTTCGCAACGGACTTATCACCTTTGCCAATCCCCTGGATTGTGCGGAATGGTCCGAAGAGTTCAAAAACTTCCATATTGAGCAGTCGATAACTTATTCGGAATTATCAGAAGCGGGTTGGCCAGCACTCGGCATCGAACCGCGTGACGCTGGGAATATGATTACGAGCCTTCTGCGCCAAGCGTGGGTGGCGTACTGTCGCAAGGTGAATCTACTCGAGCATACTTTCTCTAACAGTACCGCTTTCCTAGCGAGTGACCCACACGTGGCGATAGGTCAGCGCGTACCGTGGGGTAGGCAAGGCGCCCGCCGGAACTCGATGCTCAGAAATATAGCGCGCGGCAAGCTGTGGGAGTATGGCGTGAGCGCTCATGCTAACCTCTTCCCATTTCCCCACTTTCGTCTGAAAAGCCGGGTGCTTTTTTCAGAAGTCAACGGCATGGAGCGGACCGGCATAGTCGAAAGTACGAAGGCTCAACACCGACTGCGCCGTTCGGTGTGCAGCAGTTGGCGGAACAAGGCGTGGCATGGACGGCTGATGGCATTCATGGAACTCCTCGCCGGCGAGAGCCCCTATTTGAACTTGAAGGTGGGAAGTGCTGAGAACGTGCTCGTTGATGCGATGCCGATTCAGGCAACCTCGCCGGTCAGCGCGCGTCAAACTAATAAACTCGGCGAAGATGCTGAGGAAACTGACGTGACGACGCTAATCGGCGGCTACCAGCAGCCTGATCAGGAGGACGGGGAATGACCGACTTTCCCGACACTTCCCTACAGGTCCTTCACTTAAACGAGCCAGAGCTGATGTTTGGTTACGGCCAGAAGCTCGACCATCCCAAAGATGGCCTCTTTCTCTACGGTCCATATACAAGTCCGACACGGCGCGAGATTACGATAGGGATCGTTGGTACGCCTGACGGGATTTCACTGTTTCGTGCGTGGTTGAAAAACATTGGCGGACGGGTACGCGTGCCCAAGGCCGGGGCAAGGGAAAAGCACTTCAGGCCTCATCTCTCTGACTTTCCCGGCCTTGAAGAAGGTTACGGGATCAGGACCGACTCTGACGATCTCGTCACTTACGAAATTGATCTGTCTGAAATTCAGGCTCGGACTTCGATAGAAAACCACCATGAAGCAGTGGCTCGTACTGTCGACATCTTTCTGGCTCCAATCGAAGCTCATTCGCGCAATGAGGAAAGGGCTATCGACGTTTGGGTTCTGGCTGTCCCTGAGATTGTCTTCGAAAGCTGTCGCCCTCTTATGGGAGCTCGTAGAAAGGCTGAGCTCCAGCCTGGACAGTTTTCTAGAAAGCAAAAAGAGCGAGCAAATCTGCCTCTGCTCGCTGGCGTGATCGATGACGCCGGGGAAACTGTCTTTGATGACATCCCGGATTTTCACCGGCAGGTGAAATCCCGGCTACTGAAGGTTGGCCAGACTTGTCAGCTTATCCGTGAAACGACACTCGCACCCACAAAATTCCTGAACCGCGCCGGGAACCCTATCCGGGGTACCCAAGATCCTGCCACTGTCGCTTGGAACCTCGCCACAGGCCTGTACTACAAGAGTCAGGCGAGTCCACCATGGAAGATCGCCAACATGCGCGATGGCGTCTGCTATATCGGGCTTGTATTCAAGCTGCTGCCAAACCACAATGATAACCACGCCTGCTGTGCTGCACAGATGTTTCTGAGCGAAGGAGACGGGGTTGTATTCCGCGGTGCCAACGGACCTTGGATGACCGAGGACAAGGAGTTTCATCTTTCTAAGGATGCCGCCGGTCGCCTGATCCGGACAGTCCTTGAGACATACCGTAAAAAGTTCGGGATGAACCCAAAAGAACTTTTTATTCATGGCACCACGAAATTCAGTGAAGCAGAGTGGCAGGCCTTCTCAGAAGCTGCGCCGCCGGAAACAAATATTGTTGCGATCCGCATCCGCTCCACTCATGGCGAAATTAAGCTTTTCCGAGATGGCGATTACCCCTGTATACGGGGAACCGCACTTGTCCTAGGCGAGCGCGACGCGTATTTTTGGACGAGCGGTTATGTCCCACGAATCGACACTTATCTTGGCCCTGAAACCCCCAATCCCATTCATGTTACGGTCCTTCGTTCGACTGGAAAAACACCAGAGCTGAGAAGTGTTCTCGAAGATGTCATTGCATTGACAAAGATCAACTATAATACTGCCAATTTTAGCGATAGCCTGCCAGTGACAATCCGGTTTGCAAACAAAGTAGGTGATGTTCTCGTTATGGGAAGCGCAAAAAACCAAGAACGACAGCCGTTTAAATATTACATCTGAATTGTATTTCTCTCGTCAAATTGACTTATCGCTGTCGGTGGGCAGCAGGCTCTGGAGTACAGGCGTGATTTCCCGCTTTTTTTGAATATATCAATCTGCTAAATTATTATCCGCATTAGATACAGTTTATTTGATTGGTTTAACGGTGCTGATGAATTTGGTTCGAAAACGACATAGCCAAGTGACGCGGTTTAGCTGCTTGTGGGGGATTGGAAAGCGTAGTGCATACTTGTCCACCACCCTTTGACATCCTTAAGGCTTGGCTTGAAGAGCATCCGACTATCAATCGCAAGTTCGGTCACCTGCTACTCTTGCAGAAGGACATTGATCCGGCGGCTCTCTGTGATGCCTTACGACCGTATTTCGAGTCAGCCCACCTTGATGCCCGACAGACATTCCATGAAGACATCGGCATCGATTTGCATCCCGATGCCGAGAATGCAGATGATCCGCCAATAGAGTACCCGGGATATCTTCCCAGCATAACGCGACGTGGTTTGTTCGGTGAGGTCATGGCGGGGCTTGTGACTGAAGGGTTCGATCTAGTCGGTTCGCATAAATGGTGCGTGCCAATCTTCCTCTTCCGCTATCACGAGGACGCGCGGAACTATCTTTTCGCTCTCGCGCGAAACCCGGAAAGGACGCGGCAGACGATCGGGCGGCTCGGCTCCGACTTCATTGGATTGCTGCTGGATGGAGAAGGCGCAGTTGTCAGATTTATTGCGGGCGAGGCTAAGTGGCGCAAAACACTCACGCCGTCAGCTGTCGACACGCTGATGCATGGCGAGAAGATCGACGACCCGGCAGGCGGTGAGCAAAAAGTTCGTTCCGGCAAAGGCGTGTGGAATGATGTGAACAACGATCCACCTGTGCCGATCGGTGTCCGGCAACTCACAAGGTTGCTGCAGGAACACGATCCCGACACCTATGATGCAGCGATTTTATCCATGGAGCGGGCGTTGGTCCTACAAAACCCTGAGCCACTTCCTCGAACGGACCTTATCATGATTGTCGGTAACGGCGCAGCCAGTCGTGACGAAATGGATTGTCTGCTTCCGTTCGACGAGATGCCTAACGACTATACGGCAGGTCATGAACTGCAGTTGGTTGAGGTAATCTTGAAAGATGGTGAGGAGTTGATCGACGCCCTCTACAGTTGTCTTTGGTCCAAGGAAACGCAATATGCCTGAACGGGATCAAGAAAGAATAGAACTCGCGGATGAGCTTAGGCGTCAACTGGCTCCGGAAGACACACTCACACCCATTCAAGCACGTTCTTTCGTTCGTGGATTGCAAACTGCCTGGAATGTTCCGACGATCCAATGGGGGGCCGCGGAGTCACGCAACCAGCTCCACGATGCACGGCGGCTGCTGGATGCTGCAACCATGTTTCGAAGGATCGAGGGGGAAGCGTCCACCAACACTATACATTGCTTCCGGCGGGCCGGCGAGCTTCTTGAATGGCTCACGCGCGCGCGCGACGATCTGGAAACTTTTGTACCACTGGAGTTTTTAGCGGCGGCATCTTACCAAATGGGGGGGCTCCCCGCGATGGCGACCGCATTGCTTGGGCAAGTGGAACTCGACAGCGCAGGGAAGAGGCTCTACGCGGCCTTCCTACGCGCGGACTTTGACGGAGTCATTCGGACTGTCGCTGCTTTCTGGCGGAGACATCTCGACATTGCCGATCGAGAAGCACGCGCACGCTTGCTAGGTGACGAGGGTGAGGACAAGGTAAGCTGGTACTTCACTGTCGAGTTGATCCGTACCCTTGGTGCGATCGCGGATACGTTGCGCCGAGGCGACGAGCAGCAGCTCGGTCGAGCGCTTACCAAACTCGCCGCGCTCGATAATATGGCACTCCGCACTCTGGGCGAAGACGCTTCAACACTAGTAGCGCTCTTGTACCAGGTTGCAATCTCTTTTCGGGAAGCTAGCATCTACCCTCAAGTCCGCGCACTCGGTGCGCTTAACCCCGAGCGTGCTGGACGCCTGGAGATTTATGCCAGAACTCAGTTCAGCCGAAAGCGCGGCATCCTCTGGACGTCGCAACGCCATGGGATCGCGCGGCTCCTTGAGCAATCATCATTTGCCCTCTGCACGCCGACCGGCTCGGGCAAGACTCTCGTCGCAAACCTTGCTCTATTGAAAGAACTGTTGCTGCGAGAAGAAGATCCCGCGCCACTGGCTTTGTATCTTGTTCCCTCAAGAGCACTCGCAGGGGAAGTGGAGGCTAAACTTGCATCTGAGTTAGGTCGCGACTTGATCGTCACCGGTCTATACGGCGGCTCAGACTGGGGCTTGACCGACTATTGGCTCGATGCAGACCAACCTACCGTGCTTATCGCGACAGTAGAGAAGGCCGATGCACTCATGCGCTATCTCGGCCCGCTGCTGCTGCATCGCTTACGTCTTCTGATTGTGGACGAAGCTCATCAGGTCGTTCCGGAAGACAATGAACGGACGCGAGCCGACCTGGCAGAACATTCAAACCGATCGATTCGGCTTGAAAGTCTCGTCTCACGCCTGCTGTCGCAGTCTCCTGACATCGTCAGGATAGCGCTCACGGCGGTCGCCGGCGGAGCTGCGTCTCCGGTCGCATGCTGGATCGAAGGTCGCGTGGGCGCTCAGGCAGTGGGAACCCGCTATCGCAGCACAAGACAGATCGTCGGGGTCTTTGAAACGACAAGCGGCGCTTCCGGCCGGATGCTGCTCGAACTGATGAACGGCCGGCCATTATTCGTGCGCGGGCGCGACGAGCCCGTATACCTGCGACTTGGCACACCTCCGATGCCTACGCTACCAGCGACCATGCGCAACAGCATCTACCGCTTCAACGAGCTAGATGTTCTGTGGACGGCGCTGCATCTCGTAGACGATGACCGTCGCATCCTGATCTCGGTTGCCCAGCAACCTGAAAAGACGATGGGGTGGTACAAAGATGCCTTGGAACTTGAAAGCTGGCAGGGCGCGCTAGCCTTTGAGCCTCCAGAGGACGGAGAAGATCGCGCTCGCTTCGACGAAACCCGAGCCGCCTGTATCGACTACTGCGGCGCGAACTCCTACGAGCTTATCTTGCTCGACCACGGTATAGCGACAAACCATGGCCAGATGCCGCAACGCCTCAGGCGGCTGATGACCGACCTAATTGACCGCGGGATTTGCCCGATCACCGTCGCAACCGCGACTTTGACTGAGGGCGTCAATCTTCCGTTCGACATCATATTCCTGACCGCTCTGAAGCGCCGAACTTACGATCCAGTGAGAAATACTCCTGTTGAAGCCGCCATGTCCACCGCCGAATTTCGCAACCTATCGGGCAGGGCTGGGCGACCAGGCGCCAGCAATGGTATTGAGGGCATCACGCTCGTTGCCATACCGACGCGTCCTGCATCGACAGCGTCAAAGCAGATCCCTGTTCAACGGAGGCAGATTCTGGGTCTTCGCGATGACTACGAAGATCTGAGGCGCAGGCTCCTTGCAGATGAGATTGAGCAGCCTGAGGTCGACAGTCCGCTCTCACTACTGTTGCACAGCATCGCAGATCGCGCCCGCGACCTGTTCGGGCTGGAAGGCGAAGCATTCTTGGAATGGCTTGAAGCCGCGCTTCCTTCAGAGATCAGCGACGATGCGGGTCTCGCCGATAGTCTGGAAGAGAGCCGGCTTGCCGACAGCGTGGATGAACTGGACGGGGTGCTCTTAAGTGCCATCGAAGAATTGCAACGCGCGGATGCGATGACCCTGGATAGCGCTGCGGCCGAACAGGCGCTTGTCCACCTTTGGCGTAGGACGTTTTCTGCCTATGCCGCGGTCCAGGAGGACTGGCTTGAGCGAGCATTCGTGCGACGCGGGCACGCAATTGTAGACAACGTTTATCCCGACGCCGAAGAGCGCAGCCGGCTGTATCAGTATGGCTTCACACCCTATGTCGGTCGCCGGTTTGAAGTGATCGCTCCGGATATGCGAGCTGTCATAGAAAGCGCGCAGAATTACGGGATAGCCGAACCCGGAGAGCGCCTTAACGTGTTGATTGCGCTTGGTGAGTTCATTGCCACCGACCGTGGGTATGGCTTTCGCGTGCGGGCGACTGAAACCGATCGCGCCCTTTTAGAGAACTGGCAGGGTGTCCTTCGGTGGTGGGTTCTTGCGCCAGATGCTCCGAGCCCCGATCCTAGCCAGCTTCGCGCCTGGCAACGTTTTGTCTCGGACAATATTGAATTTAGGCTAGGCACTGCTGTCGGTGCCGTGGTGGCGCGCGCCTGGTCAGGCAGCTCTGATAATCCATTGATCGTGCCTTCCTTGAATACCTGGCGTGAGATAACACAACTGCCATGGTTTGGCTTCTGGGCAGCTGAGTTGCTGCGGTGGGGAACATTGGATCCATTTGTAGCCTTTGCACTGTCGCGCGGATTGGCACAGACACGCGAGACGGCTGCTGCGCGCCGAACGGAGTACGAAGCATGGCTAGACGCCGAGAGCGACGACCTTCACCCCGAGGATCTTGTCGATCCGCAGCTTTACCTTGACTGGGAACGCAGCCTTCCCCAGCCGGAACGCACGACAGGAATCGGGAACAGATTGCCGGCCGACCTAGTTGGGACAACGGGCGAACGTGGCCTATACCGCGTCGTTCCTGTCATGTCTGATGGTGTCATTAACTGGATTGATGCAGCCGGCTATGTACTGGCTCGTTCAGCCCAAAACGAGTCGCCGTTCCGTGGCGGGTATCACCGTCAAGACTTCGACTTACATACCGACGTAAGCCGTCCGTATGTGGAACGAAGTTTCGCCGGGTGATGGTTGTGTGAGAACGCGTCCGACCCGAGGCGGACCGAACTGTTCAAAAGCGCACCTGGCTCCATCGCCTAATACGATTTCTTGCTGCGATCCACTTCAAAAACTATCTCGGAAGATTTCTAAGGTAGCTTTGAGAAAAAGACCAGCCTTCTTTCGCAGCGTTTTGATGGTGATTGAAAGCTAAAGTAAGGCCAACTTCTCTATCGACACCCATGTAGAAAGGGCGATAAGAATAGCACCACCCAAGAAACATCTCACTCTCTGGTCCGTAGCCTGATTCATAGGCACGCAAGAAATCTTGACATGCTTCTTGTTCGGCGCCCAAGTGCAGCGTATATTTGGCTTTCATAAAAAGACCAAATAAGCTTCCCTGTTCAGCTAATCTTGTATAATGCACCAGTAAGTCGTCTTTATTGTCGAATGAAGAAGGGATTTTCGATAATTTACGCAACGCCTCACAGACCGCTACATGCTCGGGAGACGTTGACACGCAGTTTTCCGGTAGCGAGGTAGCCACCCGTACAGCATGGGGTGGGTATCCAACTTGCGCAGCGGCGGGGCGCCCGACAGATGAGTTTTCAACAAGGTTGATGAAACTTATCGCGATGAAGCGCCCCATCGATGGGAACACCTGTGCCAGCTCGCGAGGCATGCCAGAGAGCTGCGCCATATCATCGGCGACCTTATTCATTACGGCACTAGCCCATTCATCTGCGGACGCCTCTGCTACACGTATCTCTTCTCTAGAGGCGAACTGCGGATCATAAAAAGCATCCAATACATGATGACCCATTTCATGCACCAAGATATCAGTAATTGCTGCAAGGGTCGCATTTTCAATAATACTACCATATTGATCCCAAAATCTCTGAGGATCATCATGTTTGAAATAGTTAAACGGATTGAGGTCATCGGCAAGGCCATTGAAAACCGGTGGCTGCCGTGAAACGATTTTGTATACGTACGGCTCGATCTCATCTGGATTTGACAGGGCGGTGGCAGCGAACAACGCATGCGTGTAGCCATACAAGAGTGTCAGAAAACGCCTATTGAGTAAGATAACTCGTTGACCATTTGGCGCGATCCCTGCGCTAGGAGAACCAAAGAGTGCGCGGTCTGTGAGAATGATATTTATACTATCCAGGCGTTGTTGTTCGTTTGGCGATAGCAGGAGCCGTATCTGCGGTACTCCATTTCTGAGGATAGCATCCACAATTGGTGAGGGAGGTGCACCCCTAATCGTAATTTTTTGCGAAAGTGCTTCACCCGTTGCGAAAGACAAAGCCACAACGATCAATATCGAAAGTATATTATGACACCTCATTCAAATTCTCCTTCCATCATTCTGAGGTAAACTTCACAACCACTTTGAGTGTTATCATTCCGGCAACTGTTTATCTTATCCTCCCCTAGTTCAAGGGTCAAAAGTCGTGTGAAGTGTATATTGAATTCGGACACAGCACGAGTTAGCCGTCTCACTTCACTTCGCAAGTTATCAGGAATACCGGCTTCTTTGATTCTTTGGTTTACATTCGAAACTGTGTTGATTGCCATGGCAAGTCCAACCATGTTCTCCGTACCCAGTGGTGATGCGCCGACAAAGGATGTGGTCGAGGTGGTTTTGGTAACCGGCTGTGCAATACCAGAGTTCGGAGGACCATTAGGCGTCGTAGGCTTAAGGTGAGCTTCGGTTACCTGCGTTGACGAAACTGAGACTTGGGAGTTTATCGCTATACTTGCGTACAAGATAAGGGAAAAAAGCACTAGTATAGGAACGGCGAAAGTGCCTGACACCGTAATGCCGATTCTCTCAGATGATTTGAAATCGATCCCTTGAACTTTCTTCCAAAACCCAACCAGGAGAACAATCGATATCAATACGATGATGAGCGTGAGCGAAATCCGTTCGGACACGCGGACAACCGAAATGAGTGAGCTTGAATTATTTGGATCTTCCAACAAATCAAATTCCTCCGTATGACCGCCGATCCAACCACGTTTCGAGTGCAGTTTGCAACATCGCGTTGCATCCAAGGGCGCGGTCGGCGCGTCCTTCGGACCGGGCTGTCGTGAACCGAGCCCGGTGAACCGGTCTCGGCCATTCGGCTTCCATCCCTCGCGCGAAGAGTAGGGGCTGCCGCCCCCCTGCCGTCAAGGCAACCTGCAGCAAGCTGCAGGCGAGAGCGCCGGTCTCCCCAACCTTCCTCCTCCTCCTTTTGTCGTCGTCGTGCAGGCCGGGTGATCCCCCTCCGGCGCTCTCGGCCCTGACAGCGTCCCCCCGCTCATTGGCGCGGGCCTAGTCCGGTTGCAGGCGCAACCGGTTTTCAAACTAGGAAAGGAGCAAAACCATGAGCAATAACACTACGATCAATCTTTATGCCCAACCGTACGATATCGGCGCGACAGGGTTCTTTTTCACGTGTGCGGAGGAGTATCGGACAAAGGCAGCAGCGCTGCGCAATGATTGCGGTCTCCCGGTCGAGGAGTTTGAGATCCAGTTTATTGACGGGGAAGCGATCGACAGCGCCCTCGCGCGGGCGTGGGAGCTCAACCAAGTCAATTTTCCCCGGTTCCTGGAGGTGGTGGACGAGTGGGATGACTGGCAGAAGCTGCACTTCATTATCGCTGTGGGTGAATGCGGCTACGCGTTTGATCCCAAGCGCCTCGATCCGTCCGATTTCGATGTTGACCTCTACCCCGCGGAGAACCTCCGGGAGTTTGCCGAGCACTGCATTGAAGACGAATGGTTCGGGCGGATTCCGGAGGCGCTGCTGAACTATATCGACTATGACGCGGTCGCCCGCGATTTGGCCGTCGAGTACAGTGAAATCGAGATCGCCGGAGAGCGCTACGTGTATGCGTGCCGGTAGGCATAGAGAGGCCCCGCCGCGTGATGCGACGGGGTGGAGTCGGAAGCGGCTTAAGGTGCGGGCGCATGACGGCTGCCGTACTCGATCTCGATGAGATCGAGGGCGACGAGCGCGTCACGGCGTGCATCCGTGAACGGATCGCTTTGGACCAGCCCGTCGTAAGTGCGCCGGTGCAGCAAGAGCAGTTCAGTATCGTTCATCCGGGCGAGCGCCGCTTTGGTGAAGGGTTTGATCATTGTGTCCTCCTGGGTGAGAGGGTTAGCGGCCCCGACCGCCGGGACCTTTCGACGACCCGCCACATCATCATCAGGAGAGAAGGCCCCGGACGGACGGGAAGACGTGCGCCCCGCCGGAGGACCGAATGATCAAAAAACTGAAGCTGCGGCGCTACCCACGACCCGGGGAGCGATCCTTCTGGTTTTGCTGCTGCGCCGTGAACTGACGCGCTTTTTCCAGAGTGCTTTCTCGCTTGGCATGCCGGGCGAAGCCGCCTTGCGCTTGCGGTGGTGTTTTCTGTAGCGGCTCCTCCCAGGGCATCCTTATCCGCGTTGAAGCACCAAATCGTGCTAGCGCACGTTCACCGCGCTCGGGATAGCGGATTTGCTCCTGCTTCTCCCATCGGCGCATCGCCCGACTTATCCCATTGTCCGTTTCTTTGGCGAACCGTTCGAGCGCTTGCCAGCCCTGCGATGATATCTGGGATCCGTAGAGAGCAGCTGCATTCGGGCTGACCCGCGCAACCTCTTTGATTTCCCGCTGTTCGAGCTCCCAACGTTTGCTCATCGCCTCCAACTCAAACTTCTCACCCCAACCCATCGCCTGAGCGTGCTTCTCTTCTTTCTCGAGTGAGGGACGTTCTGGTGCGCTCGATGATGCCGCATTCTGCTCGCGGAAGCGGTCCCATTCGTATTGTTGCTCGACCTTGTCGAGATATTGCTGCAGCCGAGTATCTTTTGGTTTCATAAGACTACCTCCTTTCATCGAGACGGATCGCGATCACCGCTGCCGCGCTCGCGCTCGATTTGTTGCATGGTTTTTGTATGGGAGTGGGACGGCTCCGGGATGCGATCGGGCGACGCGCCGCGGTCCTCCAGACTGGCATAGTGCAGCGCATCCTCGCGCAGCTTGCCCATCTCCTCATGGTGGTGGGTCCGCATGGCTTTCACATCGGCTTGCAGCGCCCGTCGTTCCTCAAGCTGGTTCGCAACCAAGCTTTCCCGTTCCAAATCATCCCGTGCGATGGCTTTGTAGGCTTCCGCTTCGTTCTCGCGCCGGGTCTGTTTGTGCCTGCCGCTGATCCGGTCCCACAGGCCGCGCATGCCAGAGCGAAACCGGGCAGCGCGTTCTTGCGTCTCCGTCACCCAGCGCTGGGCTTGCTCTTCCTTCAGCGCCTCCCGTTCAGCGAGATGGCGTTCCTTCAGTTGTGCCTTTTTCAGCGCCAGTATGGCCGCGCCGCGTTTCAGGGAATTTTGCACATCGGCGATGTAGCCCTCGACCTTGCGGGACATGCGGGAGGCGATCTGGCTCTTTGCGGCGCTGACATCGGGCAGGGCATCAAGATCCCCCAGCCGCGCTTTCACCTCTTTGGTTTTGACACCCGACCAGCGAGCCAGCGCATAGACCTCACCGCGATAATCGACCGCCACCGCTGCGCGCCGGTCGCCCCGGGCCAGCACAAACCCGCGCTCGGATAAAGCCTGGCCGAGGCTCGCGGCATTATCGGACGTCTCCCAGCATTCCCGGAACATGCCCTTCAGCTTCGCCGCATCCTGGCGCACGCGTTTGGCTTGCTGCCATTCTTCGCGGGTGAAGGTGGAGGGATCACGCTCGCCGAGCTCTTTCAGGCCCTCCGGCATTCGCCAGCCATGCTCGCGGAACAGCTCTTTCGAAACGTCCTTCAGGCGGAACTTGTAGAAGTCCAGTTTGATGGCGGTCATCGTCTCAGCATTGATCCGCGACCACACCGCATGGCCGTGCCGCCTGCCTTCCTTTTCATGGATGACCAGGGCGCGCGGCTGATCGGACAGGCCGAGCCGTTCTTCCACCTTGTCGGCGGCGGCAGCCAGATCCTTCGCGGTGACGTTGGCGTTTTCCGGCGGATTGAGGCTCACCGAGAACAGGAACTTTCGGCATTGCGTGCCTTTGGAGATCGCGAGCGCTTCCTGCATCGCGCTCGACAACGTGCCGGAGGCAAAGCCGCGTAGCTCCTGCACGGTGACATGATCATTGTCCTCGCGGTTGAGGAGATGCCGGGCGAGTGCCGTTGCCCCGCCGCGCTGGTTGCCTTTGACGATCATGGCGACCTGCCATTCCCGACGCCGAGCGCATGCAGCAGCCGATCCCGCATCTCGCGCACCTGGACGCAGGCCGCCTGGAGATCGTCTTCCAACTCCGGGCTGATCGGCAGGGCGCCCATGTTCACCGCTTTGGCAATCTGATTCAGGTTGCTCGACAGCCGCGACGCCCCGAGTGCCGCCAGCACCTTCGCCAATGCCGTATGGTCCTGGACGGGCGTGCGGCCTCTTGTGCGCCGCGGCACCATCTCGCCGTCGAACAGCTTGTCTTTGATGAATGCCCCCAGCGGCATTCCAGCAGCCGCTTGTTCCAGCGTGGCCCGCTCCTCCCGCGTTAGGCGGAGGGAGAAGGGCGTTGGCTTGCGCTCTGTCTCAGTCGGGGCTTTCGTGACGTTGAAATCCTCGGAGATGCTCATGGTTGCACCTCCGGGTTGTCATTTGACGCGGAATCAAGCGCACCCAGGTCGCTGCTCTTGAGACACCGCTCCCATTCGGCAAGCGTCTCGAAGATATCATCTAAGTCATTGATTTCTTGGAGTTCGTAGAGGGTAGAGAGCGCGTCGGAGGTGTTCGAAGTTTCTCCTCCCCGGCGCGCCAAGCAAAATCGAGAGCTTAGCCTCACTCGACAACCTTCAGGCCCGCTTTTCCGGACCGGTTGCCACCTGAAAGCGCCTTGTGGACCGAAAGCTGATGGCCCGACGCGTCCTCAGTCCTCCCGAGTGACTGTCCACATCTGACTGATTTGTGCCTGACTGCATGGCCCAGGCGACGGCCGTCGGAAGCCTGCAAGCTGCGATACGCCACAAGAGAACTGAGGGGTGTCGCGGCAATGGCGACAGTCGCTGGCTATGGCGGGTATCGGTTGCAAAACATGCATGCCGGGCCGGCATATGCCATTTTAGGGGCAGCGGCCGACAGGCGGCCAAGATGGCAGGAGTATCATGGGCCCCGTTACCATTGAACATGACCATATTGTGGAGAGCGTTCGCGCCGCGCTCCAGCATATCGCTGTCTTCCACCCGGCGGACTACTTGGCGCACCTTGCCGAGGCCTATGAGCGGGAGGAGGGTCCGGCTGCGAAAGCTGCGATGGCCCAGATCCTTGAAAACTCACGGCTCGCGGCCTTAGGTCATCGGCCCATGTGCCAGGATACGGGCCTGGTGAACGTCTTTGCCCGGATCGGCCAGTCCGTCGTCATCGATTCGCCGATGGCACTCCCCGAGATCGTCAACGAAGGTGTTCGCCTGGCCTACCTCGACGATGGGAACCCCTTGCGCGCGTCCATGGTGGCCGACCCGATGTTCGAGCGGCGGAACACAGGGGACAATACCCCGGCGGTGACCCACGTGGAGGTAGGCCCCGGCCGCACTCTGGAGCTTCTGATCGCTGCGAAAGGTGGTGGGTCGGAAAACAAAGCGCGGTACGCCATGCTCAACCCTTCGGCGGATGTGGCCGATTGGGTGGTGGAGACCGTGGCGAGCCTTGGGGCCGGCTGGTGCCCACCGGGTGTCATCGGCATCGGTGTCGGCGGCAGTGCGGAGAAGGCGATGCTCCTTGCCAAAAAGGTGGTGATGGAAGAGATCGACATGAGCGAGCTCATCCGTCGCGGGCCGGCAAGCCGCCAGGAGGAGCTTCGGCTCACCCTCTATGATCGGATCAATGGGCTCGGCATCGGGGCGCAGGGTCTTGGCGGCCTCACCACGGTTGTCGACGTGAAGGTGGCCACCTATCCCACCCACGCCGCTTCAAAGCCCGTCGCCTTGATGCCCCAATGCGCTGCAAACCGGCATGGGACGGTGGTGCTTGACGGGTCCGGCCCTGCTTTTCTCGATCCGCCAAATCTCAGCGCTTGGCCCAAAATCAACGGCATCGGCCCCAAGGAGGGGCTGCGGCGGGTGAACGTCGATCGCCTGACACGCGAGGAGATGGCGGCGTGGACGCTTGGCGAAACGCTGCTCTTGTCGGGAAAGATTCTGACCGGCCGAGACGCGGCGCACAAGCGCATGGTGGACATGCTGGGTCGCGGTGAAGCGCTTCCTGTCTCGCTGCAAGGCCGGATCATTTACTATGTGGGCCCCGTTGATCCCACCGGTGATGAGGTGGTCGGACCGGCAGGGCCCACCACGGCGACGCGGATGGACCGCTTTACAGGAACGCTCTTGGGCGAGGGTTTGTTGTCGATGATCGGCAAGGCGGAGCGCGGCCCGGAGGCGATCGCGGAGATCGCTAAGCACGGCGCCACCTATCTGATTGCCGTTGGCGGTGCTGCGGTTCTGGTCGCCCACGCGATTCGGTCCGCCCGTCTCCTCGCCTTCGAGGATCTTGGCATGGAGGCGATCCGCGAGTTCGAGGTCGAGGACATGCCTGTGAGCGTTGCGGTGGATACCCGTGGTGCCTCGATCCACTCGGTGGGCCCGGCGGCATGGCGCGGCCGGCATCGGTCGGTCTCGCGCATCCCGCCGGCCCGCAGCGCATTATGATCAACCGATGGGCGCGATCAGCCAACGCGCCACGGATAAGAGGCTGAGGCAACCCTCAGCCTCGCACATCCACGTGGATTGGGGGGCACTTCAGCCACCGACAAGACCCCGCAATCAATGAGACCCTTTGCGATCACACCAGACCGGCGATCATCGAACCCGCTCGCCAGCCGATCATCATCGACGGTGCATTGGTGTTGGACGTGGTGATGTGGGGCATGACCGATGCATCGGCGACGCGAAGGCCCTCTATGCCCATCACACGCAGCTCCGGATCGACCACCTTGCCGATCTGGCAGGTGGATGTGGGATGGAAGTACGTGTTCACCGAGGCGGCCAAAAACTCGCGCCATTCGGCGTCGGTGAGGTCGCCTTCCTTTTGCGGCAGCGTCTCGCGCTTGCGCAGCGGTGCGTAGTGGTCGCTCGCACCGATTTCCCGGCACAGTTCGGTCGCAAGGCGATAGGAGCGCCAGTCCTGTTCCTCCGCAAGATAGTTCGGCTCGATGATCGGCGCGTCGTTGATGTCCGCTGACGCGAGCTTCACAAAGCCCCTCGATTGCGGGGTCGCGACCCCCGACAAGATGCAGTACCCGTCCTGGTAGTCGAGCTTGTGGCCTGTCGATGCGAACGGCACCGAAACGTAGAGCGCGATCATGTCGGGCGAGCGCAGCGCGCTGTCGGACCGCTCCCACATATAGACTTCCGAGTGGTTGTAGTGGCTGACCGGGACGGGGCCTTTGGCCTCGTAATTCACCCCCGCGCCCAGAATGTGGTCCTGCAGGCCGACGCCCACCGGCAGATCGGAGACCACATCAATGCCGAGGGCTGAGAGGTCGTTCGCAACGCCGACGCCCGAAACCATCAAAAGCCGTGGGCTGTCGATGGTGCCGGCGGACAGGACCGTCTCGTTGCTGGCGGTCACGGTGACCGGTTCGCCGTTGTGCAGGTAGGTCACGCCTGTGCATCGGCTACCGTCGAAATTGAGCCGCTGGACCGGCGCGTCGGTCAGCACCGTCACGTTGCCTTTGTCCATCACTGGCCGCAGGAACGCGGTGGCGGCGGACTGGCGCCGCTGATCGCGGATATTGAAATCCACCCATGCCTGGCCGGACATACGGTCCGAGTTGATGGACGGCGTCTCCTTGTAGCCAAGCGCTGCACAGGCGTTCATGAACGCCGTTGCGCCTTCGTGCTTCAACTCGTCCTCGGGCTGTGTGATGAAGAGGGGACCGGAGTCTCCGCGGTCTTTGCCGCCGTGTTCGAACGTTTCCATCTCGATGAAGAAGGGCAGAACGTCCTCGTAGGACCACCCGGTCGCGCCCATGGAGGCCCAGCTTTCAAAGTCGGACCGGTGGCCACGGGCATAGATCATGGCATTCAGCGCCGATGTGCCGCCCAAGACATGGCCGCGGGGCCAGTTGTGGCGCCGGTTGTCGGCGTGGGTGGCTGGGAGCGTTTCGTACCACTTGGTCGCATCGGTGCCGAGGGCAGCTGCCCAAAGGCGGCTGTCATGGACCTCGTCGAGGTCGTCGTTGCGGCCGGCTTCGAGCACCAGAATGCGCGCGTCGCCCTTGGCAAGTTGATGGACGCAGGCCGAGGCGGCCGAACCTGAACCGATGACGATGTAATCGAACGCCTGTTCGGGCACAGGGCTCGCCTTCGTGGATTGGGCGATCGCCTTGCCGGACCAGGCTGTCGCCAAGGCGCCGGCCATGCCGACACTGACGCCGAGCGCCATCGCGCGCCTGATGAAGGCGCGGCGGCTCAAGCCCCCAGCGCGATAGTCGACGACAGCGCGCTCCAATTCGCCGTTTCTTCTAGCACCGAAATAGGCCACGTCTTCCTCCTGTCCTACCGCTTATCTTCTACGCGGTCATTTTCGTTTTTGTCCTGCACGCTCAAGGCGCCACACTCGTATAGGTCAGGCGCCGAAATACTTTCAGTTGTTCGGCCCAAATCTTAGATGGTTCGGCCGCCGTCCACCTCCAGCACCACCCCTGTGATGAAGTCCGCTTCGTCGGAGGCCAAGTAGAGGGCAGCGTTGGCCATGTCTTCAGGCTCGCAGAGCCGTCCCAGCGGGATGGTGGAGATGAACTTCGAACGGTTTTCCGGCGTATCGGGCATGCCCATGAACGCTTCCAGAAGCGCCGTCGCCCCCATCACGGGCGCGAGGCCGCAGACGCGGATCTTGTCGGGCGCAAGCTCCACGGCCAGCGTCTTCGTCATCATGTGCACGGCGCCTTTGGAGCTGTTGTACCAGCTCAGGCCAGGACGCGGCCTGATGCCTGCGGTCGAGCCGACATTGATCATCACCCCGCCGCCGTGTTGACGGAAGTGGGGGACGATGGATTTGGTCATGTGGAAGATGGAATCCACATTGACGGCATAGACGCGGCGGAACGTGTCGTAGTCCACATCCATCAGTGATTGGTTGCGGTGGGTCCAGCCTGCGTTGTTGACCACCACATCGATCTTGCCGAAAGCTTCGATCGTCCTTGTAACCGCGTTGGCGATGTCTTCGCCCTGTGCGACGTCGCATTGGACGGCCATGGCGGCCGGCCCGATCTCCGATGCCACGTCCAGACCGCCATCGCCGTTGAGGTCGACGATCGCGACCTTGGCACCCTCTGCCGCGAAACGCTGCGCAATCCGGCGGCCGAAGCCTGATGCTGCGCCGGTCACGATCGCCGTCTTCCCCTCAAGGCGCATCGCGCGGGTACCGGCTGGGTCCATCCTCAAACCGTCAGCCATGTTGGAGCACGATCGTCTTGATCTGCGAGAATTCAAGCAGCGCCGCGAACCCTTTCTCCCTGCCGTGGCCGGATTTGCGCACACCGCCAAAAGGCAGCTCGATCCCGCCGCCCGCGCCGTAGCTGTTGAGGAACACCTGCCCGCATTTCAAGGCTTTGGCCATACGCATCTGCCGGGCACCGTCGCGGGTCCAAACCCCTGCGACCAGCCCATAATTGGTATCGTTGGCAATTGCGATCGCGTCTGCCTCATCCTCAAAGGGAATGACGGAGAGGACGGGACCGAAGACTTCTTCTTTCGCCAACGGATCGTCCTGCGCAACGGGACCGAAGAGCGCTGGTGCCACGAAGTGGCCGTCCTGCGAAGCGTTTTGCGAAATCTGTCCCCTTGAAAGGAGCGGTGCAGTGTCGATGCCAGCTGCCTCGATAAAACGCTCGACGCGCGCCTTCTGCCGTGAGGAGATGAGCGGACCAAGGTTGCCGTCCTCGCTCCAGGGGGCTGCCGTCAAGCGCGCAAACCCTTCCTTGAGGCGCGCGACCACCTGGTCAAAAATCTCGCGCTGGATCAGCGCGCGCGAGCCGGCCGAGCAGGTCTGCCCGCCGTTCTGAACGATCGCGTTCATGAGGACGGGGATTGCAGCATCCAAGTCCGCATCGGCGAAGACGATCTGCGGTGACTTTCCACCAAGCTCCAATGTGCAGCCGATGTGGTTGTCGGCCGCCGCCTTCTGCACCAGCACGCCCACTTCCGGCGAGCCGGTGAACGACACGAAATCGATGCCCTTGTGTGCTGCGAGGGCAGCGCCGGCCTCGTGGCCATACCCTGTCACCACGTTGATGGCGCCGTCCGGGAAACCCACCTCCAGCGCCAGCTCGGCAATGCGGATCGGGGTGATGCACGCTTCTTCAGCCGGCTTCAGCACCACAGCATTGCCCATCGCCAGCGCCGGCGCGCAGGACCGGCCGAACATTTGCGCAGGGTAGTTCCAAGGGATGATGTGGCCTGTGACGCCGTAGGGCTCGTAGATGGTCTGGACTTGGTAGCCCTCAAGAAACGGGATCGTCTCTTCGTGCACCTTGTCGGCGGCCGCCCCGTAATACTCAAAGTATCGGGCCGCGGCGACCATGTCTGCACGCGCCTGGCTGATCGGCTTTCCGGTGTCTTTCGCTTCCCACTCTGCAAGCTCTTCGGCGTGTGCGGTGACCGCTTCGCCAAGCCGCATCAAAAGGCGGCCCCGCTCCAGGGCGGAGAGCTTTGACCACGCGCCGCCGTCGAAGGCACGGCGCGCCGCGGCGACAGCGTTATCGATCTCAGCCGCGCCACCGGCCGAAATCTGGGCGATGACAGCGCCTTCCGCCGGATCGATCACGTCAATGACGGCGTCCGGCGCGACGCGCTTGCCTCCGATGATGCATGCGAAAAACGGAAGCGTTTTGGTCTGCAGGTTCACGGTTCGCTCCTTGCCCACCCGCATCGGCAGGAGCTGAATGCTAAGAACTGCCCAGAACCACAACAATTTCGGGTAATGGATGACAGCTATAGGGCAGGGCTATTGCTGGGGGGCCCCGCTGGCACACGCTGGGCTTTGCTTCGCCTCGGCGAGGCGGCCCGGCCAGATGCCCCGACCCACAAGATCGACGATGACCTCGCGGGTGATCCGCTCCACTTCCAGGGCGGCGCGTGTGCGGATTCGCTTAGGGTTCCGGACCAAGTTGACGGGGCGGCTGATCGTCGGGTCCACGATCAGTGAGCTCACGAGCTCTCCCCGATCCTCAAAATCCTGCGCGGCGGCAGGGGCGAGGATCGTGGAAGCGCTGGCACGCGAGACCAGCGATTTGATCTGTGCAAGGGAATCCATATCCACGACCACGTTCAGGTTGAGCTTGGCCATACGGCAGTGCTTTTCAACCAGAATGCGCAGCCCGTGTGATTTGGATGGCATGACCATCTCGATGCCTTCCAAATCGCTAAGCAAGACCGGCTCGCCCGGTGGGGTTTTAAGCGGCCAGTTGTCTGACGATGCGTAAAAACGCATGTCTTCGTGCAGCAGCGTTGTCACCTCTGCGTTGATCAACCCTCCGGTCTCATACAAAATACCAAGGTCGATGGACTGTTCTTCAATCCACTCCTTGATGAAGCCGCTCATCGCTTCGACCGCGCGCAGGCGCACATCGGGCATGACCAGGCGGACGGTCTCGGCAAGGGGGACCGACAGTGCCATGGAGACCGAAGAGGGCAGGCCGAATATCACCTTGCCCGTGGGGTTGGCGCCCGCTTGCCGCACCTCTTCCTTGGCGCAATTCATCGCCTCCAGAATGGAGCGCGCATGACCGAGCAACACCTGACCGGCATCAGTTAAAGAGACGCCGCGGGGTGAACGGACCAGTAGCTGTGTCCCCAGCCGCCCTTCCAAGCTTTTGATTTGAAGGGAGAGAGAGGGTTGGGCAATGCCGATCACGTTGGCTGCGGATGCGAGCGAGCCGTTCTCTGCGACCGCAACGAAGTAGCGGAGTTGCCGAACGTCCATGTCGGCCTCCCAATCTTCGAGCCGTTCGTCGGCCTAGTTTCTACCTATAGGGTCTCAAGGACAACCGTATTTGTCTCTTTCCGTGGCGAAAGCGACATTTGAGTAGACCCGACGCGAACCGAAGGGGAGGTCGATGCGCGATCTGGCCGACGTACTCGTTGTATCAGTTGAGCATGCCGTGGCGGCGCCATACGCCTCCTGCAAACTGGCAGATGCCGGTGCACGGGTGATCAAAGTCGAGCGCCCGGAAGGGGATTTCGCGCGCGGTTATGATGACCTCGTCAAGGGTTCGAGCGCCTACTTCGTGTGGATCAATCGGGGCAAGGAATCCATTTGCCTCGATCTCAAATCCGAAGGCGATCGCGCGCTCCTGAGGCGCATACTGGCAGTTGCGGACGTGTTCATTCAAAACCTTGCGCCAGGCGCGCTCGACCGTTTGGGGCTCGAAATCGCCGCCCTGCGCAGTGCCAATCCAAGGCTGATCGTGTGCTCCATCTCAGGCTACGGATCGGATGGTCCCGCGAAGGACCAGAAGGCCTATGACCTTCTGATACAAGCGGAAACCGGTCTGTCGGCCATCAACGGCACTGAAGACGGTCCGGCGCGGGTCGGCGTATCGGTTTGCGACATTGCGGCCGGGATGACGGCGTATCAGGCGATCCTCCAAGCGCTGATCGGACGGTCGAAGACAGGGGTCGGCCGCGAAATTGAGGTCTCGCTGTTCCACGCAATGGCGGACTGGATGAACGTGCCGTACCTTCAGTATCGCTATGGCGGCAAGGCGCCCTCACGTCAGGGGCTGAAGCATCCGACGATTGCGCCTTACGGCGTCTTCACCTGCAGGGACGGCAAACAGATCCTCATCTCCATCCAAAATGAGCGTGAATGGGCGACGCTGTGCGAAGCTCTTCTGGGTGAGGTTGCGCTTGCGACCGCGCCCGGCTGGTCCAGCAACAACGAGCGTGTCAAGAACCGTCAGGTGGTTGACGAGAGGGTCGGGCGGGCGTTCGCGCAGGTGGACCGCGATGCCGCCATCAAGCTTCTGACGGATGCAAAAATCGCTTTCGGCCGGCTGACTGAAGTGGCCGACCTTGTGGAACATCCGCAAAACCGCTTCATCACGGTGCGCACCGATGGCGGGGAGGTGGACGTCCTGGGCAACGGCGCGCTGACCGATTGCGACATTGAAGACGTGCCGTCGGTCCCGGGAAAAGGGGCAAACTCGGACGCCATTCGCGCAGAGTTCGCAGACCCATGGGCCGAGAGGATGGCCGGCGAATAGCCCACGGCCACTGCGCCCCCCGCGGCGAAACCAACCCTCCGAAAACCCGCGCGGTTAGATTTGGTTTCGGATGTGCGGCGCGCGGGCGTAGACAGAGACCATGGCAAGGATCAAGAGCCCGAAAACGGTCTGCTGTGCTGCGAAGGTGAGACCCATCCCCACAAGGAACGAGGTCAGAACCTGTAGGACGAGGACGCCGATGACCGTGGCGCCATAACCGCCCGCGCCCCCCAGAAGCGACGTGCCGCCCACAACCACAGCCGCCACCGTGGAGAATAGATAAGGATCGCCCACGCCGACGAAACCGCCGCCGGAAAATCCCAGGAGCAGGATGCCCGTCAGCGCTGCGGCAAGACCGGAGATGGTGTAGGTGGCGATCCAAACGCGCCGTTCGGAGATGGACAGTCGCGCCGCAGCGGTGCGGTTGCCCCCGACCGCGTAGATCGCTCGGCCGTGGCGCGTGCGGTTGATCCAGAAGATCATCCCGGCGGCGGTCGCGGCCCAGATCAGCACAACGGGTGGGATCGGGAGGCCGAAGGTGGTGCCGTTGATGGACGAGATGGCGGCGAACCAGCTCGGAACCTGGCTGAACACGGTTCCCGAATACTGTGAGCCCCAGGTGGTGAAGATCTGCGCGGCCCCGACCACCGAAAAACCCACGCCCAATGTGAGGATCAACGCCTGACCCTGTAGCCGGTGGCTGAGCACGCCGTTGAGGAACCCTATGCCGGCGCCCATCGCGATGATGATGAGGATGGACAGCGCCGGGGGGAGCGCGGTTCCGAACAAATAGGCAAGCAAGATGTTCGCTGCCCCGATGACAAAGGGGATCGACAGGTCGAGCCCGCCCACGAGCGACACCATCGTCTGTCCGAGCGCCGCAAGCCCCAGGAAGGACGCAAGCAGGAGGATCGAGCGCACGTTGTTGGCCGACGCGAAACCCTCCACCATGATCGAGGCGACCACGAACAGAACCACCAGAAGCGCAGCACCGATGAGGGCGCCCTTTGCGTCCGATCGCATCAGACGTTGGAGGGGGGATGATGTTCGTTCGGTCATCACAGGTCCCCGCCTCCGATCAGCCGACAATTGAGAATGCAGTCCGTCATCGCGAGGCCGCCTGTGCTGCCGGTCGGCCGCGGCCGGTGGACAGGCTCACCATCAGCGATCCCACCAGGATCAGCCCGTAGCAAAGCTGTGTCATGAAGCCGGAGATATTGCCGAAGTTGAACGATGAGAGGACGACGAACACCAGATACATCGCAACGGCGCCCAGCACCGAACCGGTGATGCCGCCCCGTCCGCCTGCAAGCGAGGTGCCGCCGAGCACAAGCGCTGTGACCGCCTGAAGGGTCAGCGTGTCCCCGATCAGCGGGTTGCCGGAGCCGATCTGACCCGTAAGGCAGATGGCGGCAAGTCCGGCGAAGATGCCCGCGGCAAGGTGTGCAGCAATCCGCGCGGCCACCAGGTTCACCCCTGAGGTGTAGGCGGTGCGTTCGTCCGCGCCCATGAGACGAATATGCTGGAAGATGGGGCTCTGCCGGAACAAGAACCAAAGCCCGAAGGCGGCAATCAAGATGTAGAGCACAGGGCCCCAGAGCTCCGTTCCCCAGCCCCAGTCGGCAAGCCAATCGGGCGCGACGCCGCCAGGCCGCGGCAGGATGACAAGGTTGACGCCCGACAGGATCATGTAGCCGGCAAGTGAGGCGACGATGGGGGAAATGCGCACATAGATGATGAGGCACGCCAGGATGAGTTGCCAAAGACACGCCATGACGACGGCGTAGCCGAACACAGCGACGGGAGAGGTGAAGCCAACGGCCGGCAGCCAGACAACGAGGGTCACATTCACGAAGCCGATGAGCGGCCCGATCGACAGATCCACCCCGCCACGCCCGGCGATGGCAATGGGTGTGATCGCCACCGCTGCCAAAATGAGAGGTGCGGCGACCAAGACCGCGCCGGCCAGTCCCACGTAGGTGAACGTCTGGGGCGAGCGGATCAGCGCGGCGATGAGAAGCGCAAGCGTGAGCACCAAGGGGACCAGGAGAGGCCCGAGGCGGTGTGCGAATTGGCCCAGCATCACGCAGCCCCCTCTTGGGGTGCGGCGGGTGGCGCCAAGTCCTCGTCGAAGTCCACATGGTCTGTGCGGCCGAACAGGGCGGCGAGCAAGTGCTCCTCGTCGATCTCCGCTTCGTCGAACGAGGCAAAGATTGTGTTGTCGAAGAACACGTCGGCCCGATCGGCAAAATGAAAGAACTCTTCGATCTCGGACGAGAGGTAGACCACGGCGCCGCCGTTGGAGGCGAACTCGCGCAACTGGGTGTAAAGGTCTTGCTTCGTGGCAATGTCGACGCCGCGTGCAGGATCGTTCAGCAAGATGACGCGCGGATTGAGTGCAAAGGCGCGCGCAATCAGGACCTTTTGCTGGTTGCCGCCGGACAAGGTGGTGACCCTGTCGCCCGCGGCCTGGAACTTGATACCGAGGCGGTCCTTCTCGCGATCAAAGGCCGACCCTAGGGCAGAACGGTCGATCAGGCCGAAGCGCCCGGCAAGCCGCGGATAGAGCGCAAGGCCGAAATTCTCCAAGATGGAGAGGTTGGGGAACAGCCCTTCGCGCTTGCGGTCACCCGAGACGTAGGCGATCCCGGCGTCTTCGGCATCGCTCAGGCGGTCGATCGCGCGCCACTCGGTGGAGGCGTTCCAGACCCGCACGTGACCGGAAGCGGCCGGCGCAATGCCCGCAAGCGCACGAATGAACTCGGTTTGTCCGGCACCATCGAGCCCAGCAAGGCCCACGATTTCGCCGGGAAAGACCTTGAAGTCGATTGGAGCGGCATCGGGCGCGAGCTTCAGTTGGTCCGCCTCGATGGCCGCCTTCTGAGCGGTGGAAATGACGCGGCTGTCGCGTTTGCGGCGCGCCGAGTGTCCTGTTGCGGCCGACATCAAGTCGAGCAACCGCTCCTCTGTCACCTCAGCGTGTGCCAACTGTCCGACCGTGACGCCGTCCCGCAGCACTGTGGCGCCGTCGGCAATCTTCACCAGCTCGGCGATCCGATGCGTTACCAGGAGGACTGAGGCGCCGGCCGCCTTCAACGACAGCATCTCCTTGTGCAGCCGATTGGTTGCCTCAAGGTCGAGTGCGGCCGAACTCTCGTCGAAAATCAAAACCTTAGGCTTGCGCAGGATCGCTCGGGCAATGACGATCCACTGCTTGATGTTGAGAGGGAGCGTGCCGACAATGGTATTCGGATCCACAGGCGCTTCCACCAGCCGCTCAAGCGTTTCGGCGGCGACCTGCCGTTTTTGCGCCGTGGGGAGAGCTCGACGCCACAGCCCATCGGCCCCAGCGAAAACGTTCTCCCACACCGTCAGATCCTCGGCCAGCAGGATCTCCTGGTAGATGGTGGTCACGCCTGCGCGGATTGCCGCCGCGGGGCTCTTCGGGACGGTGCCTAAGATGCTGATGTTGCCGCCGTCGGCCTGCATGACACCGGAGATGATCTTGGCAAGCGTGCTCTTGCCGCTCCCATTCTCCCCGACGATCGCGTGGATCTGGCCGGCATCGGCCACCAACGATGCGTCGCGCAAGGCTTTGGTTTCGCCAAAAGCCTTGTGAACGCCCTTGAGCTCCACTGCATGCATGGTCGCTTTGCAACCTGTTCCTGGGAGCGATCTGCTGTCAGATGAGGCATCTGACAGCAGGAAAGCCGCTCTAACATTGGATCGGTGGAGCATCCGTCCACAAGGCGTAGCAGCCCCGGATGCTCCAAGACAGTCGAAAGCAGCGCTACGCCCCGCCAAGACGGAGCGCAGGTGCGTTGCCCGATCAGTCGGTGGAGGCCTTCCACTCCAGCGGATCGGTGGGGTTCAGGAAGTATTTGGCGGCCATCTCGTTGGGAAACCAAACATCGATGCCAGGCTGAATGTACTCGGTGGAATCAATCGAGCAGTCCTCAGGAAGGCTCGCCACATAGTCTTCTGCTTCGACCCGGTAGACCGGGCGCAGGATCGATTGGACGATGGGGCCTTGGCCCTGGAGCGTGCGGATTACAGCGTTGAAGCCCAGCTCCATCTCATCGCCCGGAGGCCAGATCTGGTAGGCATGGCTGATCCAGTCCGGGTTTTGCTTCAAGTAACAGGCCGCGCCCGCGGAGCCCGCCAGGGAAATCGGCATCACATCGCGGCCAGATTGAAGCACGGCACGCAAGATGCCGGTCTCCTGGGAGCCCTGAGCGATGATCGCGTCAATTTGGGTGGGGTTGGTGGCCAGGAACTTCTGCACCTCAGTCTGCGCCACCTGGTCGGTCCAGTTGCCCCAGACCTGTCCCACGAGGTCGGCGCCTTCAGCCTCTTCGATCGCGCGCTTTGCGCCAACATCGAAACTCTCCGAGGAGGCAGCGCCTGCAATCCCAGACACCAGGAGGAAGTTTCCTTCCCCGCCCACTTCCTCGATCAGCGCCTTGGCGATCTCATATCCGCCTTGCGTGTAATTCGACGATGCGTTGAGGGCATTGTCAGACGTGAGGTAGCCGGAGAACGAGAACACAACCACACCTTTGCTGTGTGCGTAGTCCACAGCACGGTTGAGCGCGACGGGGTTGGAACAGCACACGATGATCGCATCCACGCCCCGATCCACGAGCTGGCGGATTTGTTGGATCTGGCGGCTGTCGTCCAGATCGGACTGGGTGACGATCACCTCGTCCACGAGACCGGCCTCTTTGTAGACCGGGAGGAGTTCGTCCACGAGCCGCTTCAGTCCTTCAGCGCGCCAGGTGTTGCCGGCGTAGGAGCTGGCATACCCGATGGTCCAGGGCGGTTCGGACCGCGGCGTCCACTCGCGATACACCGAGGCGTCGATGGGCTGGCCTTCATCTACGCCCTCGTAGGCCTTTTGGACGTCGGCCGGCAATTCGTCCACGCCTTCCGCCGATCCGCTGGCACTGGACACCGCAATCGCGGCGGCCCCAAGAAGCGCCGTAAGTAGATATCGCAATGTTCTTCCTCCCCTGTGCGGTGCGAGGCACGTGAATACGTCCTCAGCCCACCATTTTGCCCGATGATGTGCGACAGCGCCGAAGTGCAGGAATAACGTGTCGCCATATCAGACCTATAGCTTCGCCCTATACGCAGCCTGCGCAAGTGCCGGCTGCGGTCCACAGCCCGTCTGTGCGGCGACCGCTCAGACATCCCGGCGATCCGATGCAACGTCGATCCTGGGTGCCACGCCCCGCCGCAGTTCACATTGACAGATTGTCCGACAATCTCCAAGTTGGTTAACAACTTCACGGAGGTGCTGTCAAAATGACGTCGCGGGAGGACGGGCCCTCGATCGATCGCCCGGTATCAGAGGCGTTCGATCGCGGTTTGCAAACCAGGAAGCAGGTGCTCGGCGAAGAGTACGTCGCGCGTTCCATCGGCAATGCCGGCGAATTCGACTGGCCGATGCAGACGACGGTCACCGAATGGTGCTGGGACGCCACTTGGAACAGGGACGGGTTAGATCGACGCGCACGCTCGATCCTGAACCTTGGGATGATTGCAGCGCTCAATCGCCCGCAAGAGTTCAAAGCGCACGTGCGAGGCGCGGTGAACAACGGTCTGACGCCTGGCGAGATCCGCGAGATCTGCCTGCAGATCGCAACCTATTGCGGGATGCCCGCAGGCCTTGATGCCTTCCGTCTGGCAAAGGACGTCCTGACAGAGATGGGCCAGCTTTGATGGCCGGGCCGCGCATCCTCTTCGCCGGGTTGGGGAAGATGGGACTGCCCATGGCGACCCGGCTTTGTGAGGCTGGGTTTGACGTGCGCGGTCTCGACGCAGACGACGCGGCCACTGCTCGCTTCCAAGCCGCAGGCGGCGCGCCGGCGGCCGAGGGCGAACCACCCTACGACATCCTGATCGCGATGCTTCCCAACGATGCGATCGTGCGCGATGCACTTCTCGGCGAGGGCGCTCTGGTGCCTCAGCTGGTGTCGGACGGACTGGTCATCGACATGAGCTCTTGCGCCCCGGAGGAAACACACAAGACGGCGGCCGAGCTTTCGAGCCGCGGCCTTGCCATGGTCGATGCACCGGTTTCGGGCGGCGTCGCGCGCGCTGAAAAAGGCGATCTGGCGGTGATTGTCGGCGGTTCAGCCGATGACGTGGCGCGTGCAACGCCTGTCCTTGAGCCTCTTGCCCGCTCCATCATCCACGCCGGTCCCATTGGTGCCGGTCATGCAGCAAAGGCGCTCAACAACTTTGTGTCGGCGAGCGGGTTGGTGGCGACCTGCCGTGCACTCATCGTTGCCGAGCGCTTCGGCATCGATGCCGAGACGATGACGGACGTGCTCAACGGATCATCCGGCAAGACCAATACGTCCGAGGCAAAGTTAAAACCCTTCATTTTGTCAGAGGCGTACAACTCGGGCTTTGCCATGGCACTGATGGCCAAGGACATCGGCATCGCCAAACGCCTGGCAGCCCATGTGGGCGCGGATGCAACCGCCATCGCAGATGCACACACGCTGTGGGCCGAAGCGTCAGCCGCTCTGGGGCCGGGCGCCGACCACACCGAGATGCATCGCTATCTCCGCGCGACAGCGATGCGCAGCGTCGCGTGAGGACACAAACATAAGAGAAGAAAGGAGGAGCCTGATGGGTCTTGTCGATATGACAACGTTCGAGAACGCTGCACGGGCCGATGCCGAATTCACCCGCGAAACACGATATTTGACGGGCACGATGAAGATCGCGATCGCCGACGACGAATACATGCTGACGTTTGACAATGGTGCGCTTCGCGGTGTCGAAACGCCTGGCAAGCAAGATGATGCGTGCGACATTGTCGTTCGCGGTGATCGGGATCATTGGACGAACATGCTCGCCGATAAGCCGCGGCCGTTCTACCAGTGTCTACAGTCGACCGCGGTCAAGCATGGCCTTTCCATCACCGACAACGCGATCACCTTTGCTTATCTTCCCGCGCTCAATCAGATGATGGTGTTGATGCGCGACATCGCCAATGGGAGGGGTTGAGATGGTCAAGCGCGAACCCATCACCGGCAGCTACATTTACTTGACGATCGAGGGCATCGAATACCGTGTCTACTATGAGGAGGCGGGGGAGGGGATCCCGATTCTTCTGGGTCACACCGCAGGGTCGGACGGTCGCCAATACCGGCACATGCTCAATGATCCGGAGGTGCTGAAAGACTATCGCGCGATCGTCTACGACTTGCCGTTCCACGGAAAGTCCTTACCGCCCTACGGTGAACGCTGGTGGGAACAAGAATACAAGATGACCAAAGCGTTCATGATGGACTTTCCGAACGCGATGTCGGATGCGCTCGAACTGGATCGGCCCGTGTACATGGGCTCGTCCATGGGCGGCCACCTGGCCGTGGACCTGGCGTCAAACTATCCGGATCGGTACCGCGCTACCATTTGCGTTGAGGGCGCGCTCCGCTCGGCGGCCGAATACGTGGCGGTGGGGATGGAGGGTATCCGCCGGGAATTCGACCACCCGCAGGTTAACCGCAACTCCACCGGCGCGGCGATGATGCTCAATATCTCGCCCTATTCGCCCGAGGCGAACGTCCGCGAAATTCAGTGGGAATACGCATGCGGCGGCCCTGGGATCTTTGCGGGCGATTTATACTACTACTACTACGATCACGACGTGTCACCCGACGAAGCGCGCGCCATCGATACGTCGCGGTGCATGCTTTATATGTTGACCGGCGAGTATGACCCGAACACCTCGCCTGCGGAAACGCAGGAGCTTGCCGACCTCGTCGCCGGCAGCAAGTTCTGGCCGATGGAAAAACTGGGGCACTTTCCCGCGACTGAGAATTATGAGGAGTTTAGAAAGTACCTTCTCCCAATCTTGAGCGACATCAAGGCGAACTCTTAAGCGGTCAGCCAAGGCGCGCGGCGACGTTCGAGCGAACGTTGCCGCGGTCAGTCGGTATCCTCGTCCGGTGGGCGCGATGCGGCAAGGTAGGTCAACGCGGCGCGTGCGGCATTGTCCACATGGAGCCGGCAAAGCTCACCGCTTCTCTTGCTGTCGCGACGTTGGATCGCCTCGAATATATCTCTAATCTCTCGAACACTGTGCTCAAGCCGGCCGTCTTGCATCATCGACGTTTTTCTCAGCGCTTGAACACGGTTGTTCAACAGTCCCAGTGTTCGCTTCAGAAAGATGTTGCCCGCGCCATCGATCAAAAGTCCGTAAAACTGTGACTTCACGTCCAGCAGCTGATTGGCATCCGGCGCTTTGGCAAGACTCTCGAATTGATCGACGAGGAAGCCCAGCGCCGCGATCTGGTCTTCGGATGCGTTCACGGCGAAATGCTCGCCCGCAAACCCTTCCAGCAAAGATCTGATCTGGTAGAGTTGGACGGCTTCATCGTAGGTCGTTTCGGACACAATAGGTCCGCGGTGCGGGACGATCGTGACAAGCCCTTCGGCTTCGAGCTGTCCCAGAGCCTCGCGGATGGAGGCGCGGCTCACGCCGGTCAATTCGCACAGCTCGCGTTCCACGAGCCGCTGACCGGGCTTAAATCGGCCGCTGACAATCGCCTCTCGCAGCTTATCTCGAACGAGGCTGCGCACCGTTGCAGGCGGCGGCGATATGCGAAGGGGTCCATCGTCCATCATAACAATTTGTCATTTCATTCGACCGGGATCAAACAGACCTTTGTCGCGAGCGCCGCGCTTTTGGCGTCTTTGGCATCTTGACGTCAGCAACACCGTCGCGCTGATGTTTTTCATAGGACGGCAGCCTTTGGCTAGCGAGCGCGTCACCTGATCGTTGTTCTCAACAGGGACGAACTCTAGTCACGAAATATTTGGGGTTGCCCGTGACATGACACGCGGGTGATGCATCAACGATAGTCAGGATTGGGAAAATCGTAGCGGCAGCCGGCGTCCCACGCCGAGCGTTGGTTCCCGTGGGGAGGGACGCCACCCGATCTTTTCAGCATGTGTGCCAGGTGCATCAGATTCCACGTCATGAACGTGGTGTTCCTGTTCGTGAAATCGTTGCCCGGCCCACCGGATCCCTCGTCCCGGTAGGAGGGTCCCGGCCCCACCTCGCCAATCCAGCCGGCGTCGGCTTGTGGAGGAATGGTGTAGCCAAGGTGCTGAAGCGCGTAGAGCATTCCCATCGCACAATGCTTCACGCCATCTTCGTTACCGGTGATCAAGCAGCCAGCCACTTTGCCATAGTAAAGGTACTGTCCGTTCTCATTGAGTTGTCCGGACATGCCATACAGGCGCTCGATCACCCGCGAGCAAATCGAGGACCGCTCGCCGAGCCAGATCGGCGTGCACAGGACGAGGATGTCCGAGGCCTGCACATTTTCAAAGAGCGCCGGCCAGTCATCTTTGTCCCATCCATGCTCGCGCATGTCTGGCCATACGCCCGGTGCAAGCGTCAGATCGGCGGCGCGAACGATCTTGGTCCCGACGCCGTTCCGCTCCATAATCGTACGGCTGATCTCAATCAGTCCGTCGGTGTGTGAAAGCTCATCTGACCGCTTCAGTGAAGTATTTATGAAGAGCGCATGAAGATTGGAGAAGTCCCATTCGGGCTGCTCGGTAGACTCCGTGCGTGCGTCGATCGCCATGTGTTCACCCTTTCCAGTTTTAACGGTTTGCAAAGCCCACTTGCCGGTGATCAGCCAAACAGCTCACGGGTTTTTGCAATGCCAAATTGGTAAGCCTGCTTGATGCTGATCTTGGGCGGGATGATCAGTTCGCCGGGGTCGGTCGCCACGTCGATCACACAGGGCACCTTCACGCCAAGGGCTTCGCGCATGGCTGGCGCAATATCCTCCGGTGTATCCACCTTGATGCCGTGGCCGCCGCACGCCTTGGCGACCGCCACGAAGTCCGGATTGACAAGGTCGATGGAGTGCTCAGGAAAACCCTTGCCTTCCTGCTCCAGCGCGATGAAGCCGAGCTTGTGGTTGTTGAGCACAACGCACACGATGGGCAGCTTGTAGCGCACCGCGGTGACGAAATCGCCCATCAGCATGGCGAACGCGCCATCGCCGAGGATGGCGATGGCGCGCCGGTCAGGATAGGCGAGTTGCGCGCCAATCGCGCCGACCATGGAAAAAGCCATGGAGCCGAGCCCGGATGACAATGTGAAGCGCTGGCTTTCCTTGACCCGCAGGTGCCGCGCGGTCCACGCGGTCGATGTGCCTGTGTCGGCGAGGAAGATCGCATCGTCCGGTGCTGCCTTGGCAATCTCTGCGATCAGCCGCTGTGGCCTGATGGGCGTGGCATCGGAGGTCTCCGCTTTCTCCCATGATGTGCGCTGTTTGTCTTTGTCCTTGAGGATGGAGCGGTAGAATTTGTCGGAGGATTTTTCCGCAACGCGCTCGCAAAGATCTTCCATCGTCACCCTCGCGTGGCCACGCAGTGGTGCGGCCACGGGGGCACGCTTGCCCATGCGTTCGGGCTGGGGTTCGATCTGAACGATCTTCGCGTCGTCGGGATAAAAGCTCACGTAAGGGTAGTCGGCGCCCACGATGATAACGAGATCGGCGCCATCCATCGCGGCTGAGCCCGGTGCGCCGCCCAGGAGCCCGAGGCCGCCGACACAGGCCTCCTCGTCTTCGTCGATGACGTCTTTGGCTCGCAACGTGCGCACGATGGGCGCCTTGAGGCGTTGCGACAGGGCGATCAATTCCCGCCGGGCGCCAGCGGTGCCGATCCCGGCGAGGATCGCAACCTTCTCAGCATCATCGATGAGCCTCACCGCTTCGTCCATGGACGGGCCGCAGGGGCGCATTTCACCCTTCTCCGAGCCCAGTGCGAAGTCGCGTCGCTCCAGCTTGGTGTCGCGTCCGGCAACGTTGGTGGGCAGCGAGATATGCGCCACACCAGGCTTGGAGAGGGCAGCCTTGCAGGCCTCTAGCATCACGCCCGGAAGCTGCTCCTCGGTCATGACGGTGCGTGAGTAGGCCGCCACGTCACCGAACAGGCGCTCAAGGTCCACCTCCTGGTGATAATCGGTGCCCACATACTCGGTCGCCACCTGGCCGGTGATGGCGATCACCGGGGCATGGTCGAGTTTGGCATCGTAGAGGCCGTTGAGAAGGTGGATCGCACCTGCGCCGGACGTTCCCATGCAGGCCGCGAGCCGGCCGGTCAGCTTGGCCGTGGCCGAGGCGGCGAACGCGCCGGCCTCTTCATGGCGCACCAGGATGAATTCCATATCGTCACGGGTTCGCAGCGCGTTCGTCATGTCGTTGATGGCATCGCCAGGGACGCCGAAGATGTGGCGCACGCCATGCGCGGCCAGGATGTCCAGGATCAGTTCGGCTACACGCATGGTCAGGGTCCTTCCTTCCGCGGGTGTCGTTCGGCATCGAGCACAGCCAGTCGCCGACGAGGCGATAGCGGGTCTGTGTCAGTGAGGCGTTCCGGTAAAAGTCAACGAGGTCGCGCACCGGATCGGCAAGGCGCTGAAAGCCGGAGATGAACGCGACCATCACCCCGACGGACGTCTCGCCATTGATCACCAGCCAGCCGCCGAAGGCGAGCACGGACAGCGGGGCGAGGGCGTTCAAGCCATTCACCACCACACGCGCGATGCTCTTCCACCAGGCAATGTGGACGCCAAGGTCACGCAACCTCATGCCGATATCCATGAAGCGTTCGGTATCGGCCTCCATGACCGCGTCGTTCAGCACGCGCCGCCGCTCGACACGATCGCCGGACAAATGGTTGATCTTGTTTTGGATGAACGGCACGGCGAACAATTGCGGGATTAGGAATGGCAGGCTGACCAGGGCAAGCATCGGCTCAGTGAGTGCCATGTACAAGACAACGCCGAGGATCGTCGCCATCTGGACCGTCGCCTCGGAGTAGGCGCTGCCGGCAAAGATGGAGATCTGTTCCGCCTCCTGGCCGAGGACGGCGACGCGCGTGCCCTGTTCGTCGTCGTCGGCGTTTTGCTTCGGCGCTTCTCCTGAAAGCTTGTAGAGCCGCGCCCGCGAGGCGCGCAGCACGTCCTCCGCCACCACATTGCGGTAGACGCGAAGCGCGTGTTTGACTGCACCGTGCACGATGATCACCCCAAGATACATGGCGCATAGGATGGCAAGGCTCACCATGGAATCGGCGCGTATCGCACCATCAATGATGCGCTGTTGCAGTTCGATCGGGGCCACTTCCAGCGCGGCGACGGTGATGGCGAGCGCCACCAGGACCATCTGCTGGCGTCCGCTTACGGACCAAATGAATGCAAACACGTTCTGCTTGCGTCCCGTGTCTGTCCGCAGGTCGCCCGCGCCACTGGGACGCATCAAGACTGAGGTTTCGCGCGACGTCGGCGTTTCGCTCATGGGCTTTCGGCGCGGCCTTCCCCCGCTGTGCTTGCCGCGGCGACGCGCAAGGTGCGCTGACAATCACGCCGCGATCCAGGCACCAGAGCCGACCACGGCGAAGGCGAGAGCACAATTGGGAATATTCGCCCTATGGTTCGCAATATCGTGTGATATTGCGTGTTGACTCTTTGTCCGGCTCACAAAAATCCGCGCCCAACCATTCGCCGGCAGGCGGCCAGCGCCAGGGCTTCGCGATCACCGGCCTCATGTCTTGGATGGCTTGTGGGCGCCTTCGCAGGGTCCAGAGGGGATCAGGCCAGGACCATTGCGCTGCGTGGTGGCGGTGCCTTGCGGTCCGCATACCAACGGCCGGACATAGTCGTTCTTGCCTCTCCGGTAGAACGAGACGATGTTGTTTATCTCAAGCGCTCATCGCATGAATTGGTCTTGCCGATGGGCGCGACCCGCCCGCAGTTGGGTGCATCCAGTGATCTGGTCATGTATCCATGGCCAGATCATGCGAGACATCTCTCTGCCTACGACAGCCATCGAGGCGAACGACTGGGGTGCGTGCTGAGCGGTGGCAACGCGGACCAAGCCACCGTACCACTTCAGCGTTCCATGGCCCCTTTACCGGCGATGATCTTGTCGCGGAACTTGCCGATCCGCTTCACCCGTGTTTCGGATTGTTTGGCCGAATTGAGATGGATCACATAGCTCTTGCGACGGCCAGCGGTGAGGGCACCAAAGGCCTCAGCCAATTCTGGATCAGCGCCCAGAGCCTCGACAAGTTCAACTGGAATGTCGGGCTCCGTGTCGTCCTTGGGCGGCTTCAAGCCGGCTTCGGCGTAGCGTTTCGCCTCATCGAGATAGGTGCGGATGACAGGTTCCATCTCGCCAACCCGGTCATCCGACGTAAAGCGGATCATGTCCGGATGGTTCGTATTTGGGCCTTGCCGTTCCAGTATCCGTTCCGGGTCTTTCATCAGGCCGGCATTGAAAAAACTCAGGCGAAAGTCATTACGGAGCGCTCCGATGATCACGATGTTACGACCTGCGTGCCGATAGCATGGGTGAGCCCATTTTACCGCCTCCTCAAGGCCCGCATTCCGGCAAATCTCGCGCAACGTCTTCAGGCCTTTCTCCCAGCGCATTGTCGAGCAGGCTGGCGTGTCGAACCGGTCGCACCGTCCACATCCTTTTATGAAGTAGTCTTCAATGTCTGTGATCATTGTCTTTGGACTTGGCCAGGAGACTCTTGGACCATAAATACCCCGCCCGCCAGGCGACGGAAAGGGCTCTAGGCCGACAACATTGGCAAGCTCACCCCAACCATCGCCGAGCGCGTTGCGATGGTCTCGCACAGGGTCAAATGCTCCGGATTGTCTCTTGTGAAGGGATGACGGCCGCTGAATGTGTCCCGCTGACAAGGGCGGACTTCTTGGGGACTCCCACCGGACGGCGGTGGCGACACATGCGGCGGACGTGATTGAGAAATTGCAGGCCATATCCGCCGCGATGGCCTAGAATGGCGGCGACCGCGGCGGTGGCAGATGTCTCTCGCCGGAGAGATGACATGCCGTGGCCAGCGAAGTTCAGAACAAGACGTTTGGAGGATGCGCGATGTTGACCGCTGAACAAATCGAAACCTATCGTAACGATGGCTTCTTGATGATCAGGGAGGCGGTGCCCGCGGAGGCAGTGTCACAACTGCGGCAGATCGCCTTTGATTTCATCGAACGGTCACGGGCGGTAACGGAATCGAACGATGTCTTCGATCTCGACGAAGGTCATGGGCCGAACACCCCGCGTCTGACGCGCATCAAGCTTCCCCATAAGCAGGATCCGGCCTTTTCCGACCTGCTCTATGGGGAGCGCATTGTCGGGTGCCTTCGGGATTTGATCGGACCCAACGTGGCCCTACAGACGAGTAAGCTCAACACCAAGGCCCCTGGCGGAGGTGCTGCGGTGGAGTGGCACCAGGACTGGGCATTTTATCCGCACACCAACGACGACATTCTCGCCCTTGGGCTGATGTTGGACGACGTGGACGAATCGAACGGGCCACTGATGGTGATCCCCGGCACACACAAGGGTCCCGTCCTCAGCCACCATAACGAAGGGGTATTTTGTGGTGCCGTTGACCCGGACGATCCCGACTTCCACTTCGACAAGGCTGTCACGCTGACGGGCAAGGCCGGCGATATGACCGTTCACCATGCCCGCACGCTCCATGGATCGGCGCCCAACAAGAGCGACCGGCCCCGGCTCATCCTGTTTTTTGAGTGCCATTCCGCCGACGCATGGCCGCTGCTCGGCGCAGGGTCCTACATCCACCAATTGGGCCAACAGGCGATCTGGGACGATCTTCACGCGCGCATGATTGTGGGTGAGCCTTTACAGGCGCCGCGGATGGAGGCCTTGCCGGTCCGCCTGCCGTTGCCGCCGGCACGCGAGGCGGGGTCCATCTTCAAGTCGCAAAAGTCCGGTGGCGCACGCAGCGCTTTTGCCGCGGAGTAGGGGCCTTGGGTGCCCCGTGCCGATGGGCGGGGCGCCTCCTTCAGCTCGTTGCGAAATTGGAAAGGTCTGACTTCAGCGTGAGCCCGAGGCCGGGGCGTTCATCGTCAAGATTGATGGCGCCGTCGGTGGGCTGCGGCTCACCGTCGAACAGGTAGTAGAAGAGCTCGTTGCCCACCTCCACCTGGTGGACAGGGAAGAACTCTGAGATCGGCGCGTTCGGGCTTGCCATGGTGAGGTGATAGTTGTGCATCTGCCCTGCGTGCGGCACCACCGGCACCTGGAACGCTTCACACAGAGCGTTGATCTTCTGCGCCGCGGTGATGCCGCCGACACGGTTTGTGTCATACTGAACGACACTGACGGCGCGTCGCTCCAGAAGGTCGCGAAAGCCCCATAGCGTGTATTCATGCTCGCCGCCGGAGATGGGGATGGGCCCGGCGTTCAGCGCGGCATAGCCTGCAATGTCATCGGCAATCACGGGCTCCTCCAGCCATCTCAGGCCGACGGGCTCCAGCAGCTTCACCATGCGCCGGGCATAGTCGACGTTCCACCCCATGTAGACGTCGGCCATCAGGTCGCGGCCGGGGCCGAGCACCTCACGCACCGCTTGGGCGCGCTTCAAGTTCTCCTGCATCCCGGCAGGGCCGTCAGCGGGGCCGTAGCCGAAGCGCATCTTGACCATGGAGAAGCCCTCGTCGACGTATTTTTGCGTCTCGGCCTGCATGGTCTGGATGGGGCCGGAGTAGACTTTCGAGGCGTAGACCGGGATGCGGTCTTTTGTACGCCCGCCCAAAAGCTTGAAGACGGGCTTGCCGGTCAGCTTGCCCATAAGGTCCCAGATGGCGATGTCGATGGCGGAGATCGCGACCATCCCGACCCCCTTGCGCCCCCACGGGAGGGTCAGCCGGTACATTCGCTCCCAAAGCGCTGCAAAGTCGAACGGGTCAGCGCCGACCACCATCGGCGCGAACACGTTGTCGATGGCGCTCTTCGTTACTTGCGGCGCAAGGGCCGCGTTGCCGAGCCCCACGGTGCCGTCGCTCGCCTCCACCTCGCACACAAGCCACTCGTGAAACCTGAACGATCCCATAGTGTCGGTGGGGCGCGCGGGCAAAATGTCTGCCGCACTGGTGCAGAATTGGCCTTCGGGGGGCACGGTCGGGCCGGTCCAGCGGTAGACCGTGGCGCGGACGGACGAGATTGTGGTCATGACCGGGTCCTTGGTCGTTTGTGGGGATGGGCTCAACGCATGGCGTTGGGCAGCCACATGGCAATCTGCGGGATGAAGAGGACGAGGAGGAGGCCGATCGCCTGCAGCATGATGAACGGGACCATGCCGCGAAAGATGTCGGGCAGGCTCAAATCGGGAGGTGACACGCTTTTCAAGACAAAGCAGGCCGGGCCAAATGGCGGCGTCAAGTAACTGATCTGCATGTTCATGGTGAAGAGCACGCCGAACCAGATGGGGTCGTATCCCAGAGCGACGATGACGGGCACAAACACGGGCATGGTGAGGATCAAGATGCCGATCCAGTCCATGAACATGCCAAGGACGATGAGAATGGCCATCATGAGAAGGATAATGGCGATGGGCGCGATGGGCAGTTCGCTGAACAGCGCGGACAGGAAGCGGGTGCCGCCCATGACATTGTAGATGCCGATAAGCGCGGCCGCCCCGAAGCTGATCCACAACAGGCGGCCGCAGATCTCCATCGTTTCGCGCAGCGCGTCGAAGAACTTCGCCCACGTCAGTTCTGCGCGAAAGACGCCGAGGAGGAGCGTTGCGGCAACGCCGACACCGGCCGCCTCTGACACCGAAGCGATGCCGCCATAGATACTTCCAAGCACCCATCCTGCGATGGCAAGCGGTGCGGCAAGGGTGGGAAGGAGGCGCAGCTTCTCCACAATCCCGACCCGCTGTTCCACAGGAAGCGGCGGGCCGAGGCTGGGGTTCAACTGGCAGCGCACCAGAATGTAGCCGATGTAAAGGGTCGCAAGCAGCAGGCCAGGCACCACCGAGGCGACGAAGAGATCGCCGATGGAGACACCCGCCGTCAGCCCGTAAAAGATGAGCACGATGGAGGGCGGGATCATGGTGCCGAGCGACCCGCCGGCGCAGATCACACCTGAGGCAAGGCGCTTGTCGTAGCCAAGACGCAGCATCTGCGGCAGTGCGATGAGGCCGAGCATGACGATCTCGCCGCCGATGATGCCTGTGATGGCCGCAATGAAGACTGCGACCACCGTGGTCTGCACAGCAACCCCACCCGGCAGGCCGCCGGCCCACACGGACATGGCTTTGTAAAGCTCTCGAGCAATGCCGGCCCGTTCCATCAGCGCCGCCATCAGGACAAACATGGGCACGGCAACCAGCGCATACTCGGAGACGAAGCTGTAGACGCGGCTTGCCACAAGCGGCAAGCCGGCAGGGCCGAGGACGAGATAGGTCGTCACCACCGCGACGCCGCCTGTGACGAAGGCAAGCGGCAGGCCCAGCATCATCAGGAAGAGGATGGCGCCGATGATGAGAAGCGTTGCGGAGGCAATGTCCATCGAAGCGGCCGTCAGGCGTCGGTGGCAGGGGGTGCAGCAGGCCGTTTGCCGTCAACCACACGCAGGACGAGATTGACGGCGACCTGAAGCATCATAAGCCCGCCCGCGACCGCGATGAGCGGCTTGATGAGGGCCGGCGTCGGCGGGTTCCAAGCAGAGCCAGTGGTCTCCCACCGGGTCAGCGCGGTGTGCCCATTCTGCCAGGCCGCGTAGGTGAAGAGCGCCAGAAAGCCGAGCGCCAAAAGCCCGTGCAAGATGTCGAGCGCAAAGCGCGCCCGCTCCGGCAAAAGCCCGTAGATGGAGGTGATCGCGATATGGCTCTGGCGTTTGGTGACGTAGGGACCGCCGATCAGAAACAGGGCAGCGCACAGGAGGATCGTCAGCTCGTGCGCCCACACCGTCGGCGCATTGAAAAGATAACGCGCGCACACCTCGTAGACGGTCGCCGTCACCGCAATGACGAGGAGCACGGCGACCACACGGCCAAGGACTTCGTTAAGGCCGCTGATCAGGCGCAGGATGGGCATCTGGCCTCCGGAGCGAGGGGCGGGCGCGACAATTGTGTTGAGCGATGGACGCCCGCACCGGTGAGGCGCGGGCGCTTCAAGACGGGCGGGCGATTACTGCAAGAGGCCGAGATCGCTGAGGAACTTGCTGTGAGCTTCGAACGCCTTGCCGGCAGTGTCGCTCCGCTCGCCGTACTCGGCCCAAATCTCCTGCGCCATCTCGCGCATTTTCAGGCGGTCTTCGGCGGACCAGTCCTGCGGCTCCACGCCGGCTTCACGGTCTTGTTGGATGGCGCCACCCTCGCTGACGATGTCCTCCAGGTTGATGCGCACCGTCAGGTCACGGGCTGCCATCTCCAGGATGGCCTGGATGTCCTCAGGCTGCGCATCGAACTTTGCCTTGTTGAAGGAGACCGAAAGCACAGGCATCGAGTGCAGGCGAAGGATCGGATACTTCGCGATGTCGTGCATGCCCGACTTGCGGTTCATCACATAGCTGCCGAAGTCCGACGCATCGATGACGCCTTTCTCCAGCGAGGTGTAGACCTCCGACCCCGGAAGGTTTACGGGCGCAGCACCCATGCGGCTGAACAGCTCGGACGCAAGCCCCTCAGGGGCGCGGATCTTCACCCCTTGGATGTCGTCGATGCCGGCCACAGGCTTGGTGGAGACCACCGACTCGATACCGGAATTGCCGCAACCGGCAAGGTGAATGCCGTACTCGGCATAGATTTCCTGCAAAAGTTCCTTGCCGCCGCCCAGTTCGCAGAACGCAAGCGCCTGGTCCCAATGCTCGTAGCCGCCCACAAGGTCGCCGAGGAGCGCAAATGCGGGATCGCGGCCTGCGAAGAAGACAGGGGAGGTGATGTCGCCGTCGACAATCCCCTGGCCGATGGCATCGATCGTCTCGTTGTAGGCGACCACCGCGCCGCCGGGCAGCAGCTCCAGCGTGAGCCTGCCTCCGAGCATGGTGTTGACGTCCTTCACCCAGGCTTCCTCGGTCTGATAGACCGGATGGCCGCTCGGCAAATGACTTTGGATGCGCCAGGTCTCTTCCGCGACGGCGTTCAGTGAGAACAGCGCGGCGACCCCTGCAACCGTCGCCGTGGTCAGGATGCGTGCCTTCATGATCAAGATTCCTCCTTTTATTGGTGTGTTCTGATTGTCCGGCGTCCTCATGCGTCTTCGCGCCGTCGACCGGACGGGAAAGCTTTTAAGGATTTCGCCCAATACTCGATGCATGCCGTGCCCGCCGGATGGGGGCGCATGCCGGGCAGCCTGTCGTGAACGTCCGCAATGGCGAACCGAGCGGCGGCGAGGCGTTTGCCGTAGCACAGGAGAGCGTCGACGCTCACCATCAGTTGGCGCAGGAGCGGCAGCACCATCCGGTAGGTGTCGAGGGCGCCGGCCTCCTCGCCCGCCGTCCACGCGTTGTAGATGGCCGCATGGACGTCTGCGCATTCGGGACCTGGGATGCAACCTCGGCAGCCAAGCCGCAGATCGTCGATGAGGTCGAGCCCGTTGCGGCCGTTGAAGACCGTGCAGTCCGCCACCCGTGCGGTCAGCTCGGCGATGTATGTGGGGCTCCCTTCCGCCTTCAGAACCGCAATGTCGGCAGTCCGAAGGAGCTTGGCGATCCCGTCGTGGCTGAGCGAAAGGGCGATGTACTCAGGTGCGTTCTGTATGCCCACTGGGCCGTCGACGCGCTCAGCGATCCCCGCATAGTGCGCGATGAGGTCAGCCTCGCCCAGCCGCCCGATGTGAGGTGGCTGGAGGACGACCCAGGCTGCACCCTGATCAAATACCCGTGCCGCGGCCTCCACCTGACCTTGTGCCGTCGGCTCGGTCAGCGTGATGGAGACCGGCAAGCGCCCGTCAACGTGGGAGAGCACCGTTCTTGCAAGGTTGGCCTTTTCCTGCGTGCTTAGCTTGTTCGCCTCGCTCGCCAACCCACCCCAGGCAAGACCATGCACATTGCAAGCAACCATCGCGTCGATCTGGCGCTCGACAGCGCCCGTATCCACGCGGCCGGCCTCATCGAAAAATGTGTAGAGCATCGGGTAGATGCCGGGCGTCACCGTCAAGCAGGCCTCCATCGTGCGGCGAGCCAATCTTCAGCGCTTGTGACCTCCTCCTATGAATGGCATGGTGTAACTTGTCTGACAAGTTGGAACTGTTTGTGACGAAGGCGGCGCAGGATAAGGCCGTGGAGAAACCCTCTCGCGGCGAAACGGACGCGTTCGCATCGGTCGGCCCGCTCGCTCCAAGGGAGCTTGCGTCCGAAAAGGTCGCCCGTTCGATCCTGGAATTGGTGCGCACCGGCAACCTCAAGCCAGGGGAGCGGTTGCCGAGCGAGCATGAGTTGACGCGCGTCTACAAAGTCAGTCGACCGACAATCCGTGAGGCGTTGCGGGGGCTGTCGCTCATGGGCGTTGTCAGTGTGCGCCACGGGGGCGGTGCCACGATCACCGAACTGTCGGCGCAGCAACTCGTTGAGCCGCTACGGCTGATGCTGGACCCCGATACATTCTCACCGCAGACCGTCTGCCGGTCCAGAAAGGCGGTGGAGACGGCGCTGGTGCGCGATGCATGCGCGCGCATTGACGATGATGCCCGCGACAAGCTGTCGGACCTTGCACGCTACGGACTTGAACTTGTCGAAGACCCCGTGGGCTTTCGGGTGCTGGATCTTGAGTTCCACACGCTTCTCAACCGGATCGCCGACAATCCGCTGCTGTCGGCGGTTGCGGACGCCCTTTACGCGTTCGCCATGGATCATCGACGCATCGTGACGGAAATGCCCGGGGCCATCGAACAAAGCGCGCGCGACCACATGGCCATTGCCGAAGCGATCGCGGCCGGTGACCCGGACCTCGCCGCAGAGCGTATGGAAAGGCACATCGACCACATCGAACGGACCACAGTGGCGGCGATGGCGAAGGAGGCGAAGGCATGAGGACGCGCGTGACCATCACCGCGGTGCGGGTCTATACGGTCGAGGCCCGAGGTTCGGGCGGCGACTACCACAAGCAGACCGGCGAGCACTGGCTCGTGGGCACCACGATCGCCAATCCCATGTCGGTCTACCCGCAGTATCGCGCATCGCGCCTCAGTTGGGGGATGGATGCGCTCGGCTCCCTCGTCGTTGAGGTGGAGGCGTCCGATGGCTCGGTGGGGGTCGCGACCGGTTTCGGCGGCCGGGCAGGCGCGGAACTGATCGTCTCCCACTTCGAGCGCTTTATCCTCGGTGCCGATCCTGCCGACATCAACCGCATGTGGGACCAGATGTACCGCGCGAGCCTGTTTTACGGCCGTAAAGGCATCACCCTTGCGGCAATCAGCGTCGTGGACCTTGCGCTGTGGGACCTTCTGGGAAAGCTCTGGGACGAACCCGTCTACCGCCTCGTCGGCGGTGCGATGCGCGAAGAGTTGCGCTGCTACATGACCGGCCCCCGACCGGAGTTCGCGAAACGAGAGGGCTTCATGGGCGGCAAGGTGCCTTTACCCCACGGGCCAGCGGATGGGCAGGAGGGCCTGCGCGCCAACCACGCGTTCCTCGCCGCCCACCGCGAGGCCATCGGCCCGGACTTCCCGCTGATGGTGGACTGCTACATGGCGCTGGATGTGCCTTACGCCATCGAGCTTGCCACGTTCTGCGCCGACCTTTCCATCCACTGGTGGGAGGAGGTCTTGTCGCCGGACGATGTGGAAGGCCTTACGCTTATCAAGCGGGCCTGCCCACATGTGCGCTGGACCACGGGCGAGCACGAGTACACCCGCTATGGGTTCCGCAGGCTCGTGGAAGGCCGCGTGGTGGATATCCTCCAGCCTGACGTGATGTGGGTGGGCGGCCTGACGGAGCTTTTGCGCATCGGTGCCCTTGCTTCGGCCTACGATGTGCCCGTGGTGGCCCATGCCAGCGGGCCCTACAGCTACCATTTTGCCTTCTCGCAGCCGAACACGCCGTTTTGCGAGTACGTCAATTTCAGCCCTGACGGCAAAACGATCGTCCCGGTCTTCGGCGGGCTGTTCGCAGACGAGCCCTTGCCCCAGGGCGGAACGATGGCCGTGCCCGACGCACCGGGCTTCGGCCTGACGCTCGCCGATCGCACCGTCCTCACGCCTTACCCGCACTGACCCACCTCGGGCTTGCCGTGCCCCAGATCGGGTACTCCCGCGACACCAGCGGCGCCAACGATCTCGACGATGATGTCACCGCAGGAGTCGGCCGGATCGAAGGCGGCTTCGCGTGCCCAAAGAGGCGCCAGGGTTTGAATGGGTTCGCCCTAGAGGGAACGGTGACCATCGCGTCCCCTCTGCTGAAGGGACTCGGGATGCGCTCTGTCGAAGAACTCAAGCATCTTGGATCTGAGAAGGTCCGGACTAGGTTTCATCACCCACCACTTCATGGAAAGTAAGGTTTCGCTTCAGGCTTTGTGCGGGGCAGTTTTCTCGCCGCCTGCGCCCAGGAAGCGCGCGTCGATGGCGTCGGTCGTGCCCATCTCGAAGACGCGGTGGTTGACCGTGTGGTGAGCATTTGTCGTGCTGGGGGTCAGTGGACAGCCCGGTCGGCCCCTCTGGACCAACCCTACGCTCGCCGAGGCGAACATTGCACTTTCGGGATCTCTAAGGAGGGTCTTCGTAACCAACCTCAAGTTCATCTGCCGTATCGATCACTGCTGAAGGTCTTTGGCACACAAAATTCTCTCTCACGGATTCTCTCCCCACAAATCCAGCGTTTCGCGTCGATTTCCCCGCAGTGTGCAAACCGTAAGTTCTGTCGAAATTAATTCTGATTAATCGCAGGTTATACCTCCAAAAAATCAAACTTAAGCGATGAATTGTCAATAGAAATAATCTCATCTACTGATTGTTTATTAGATTAGCCGTCCGTGTCTTTCATATTTGTGATCGTCGCGGGTCGCCTGTTGCCGTGAGAGGGGATAGCTGTGGCATTTTCCGATCCTTCCATCACCTTCGGAAGTACTGGTCTTCAAAACGAGTCGTCGAACAATCCAACCGCCATCGACTACAGTAAAAATGGCGAGCCGATTATCTACGTTACCCAGCAAAACGGTCTGGTGTATCGGTACGAGATCGACCGTCTTCCCAATGACGAATACACAGTTACGAACACCATACCGATCAATATCATCCCGTCACTGACGCAAAACTACAACGATGACGGAGCGACCAATGGCACGGCGCAGCGGCAAGTCACCGGCATCGTGGTCACCAAGGACGACGACGGTAACGACGTCCTGTACGTCTCCTCATCGGACTGGCGCATCGCAGTTGGCAATGACACAGGGCTCGACACCAACTCCGGACAGATCCACAAGATCGTCGTCGATCCTGACGGCAACATCCTCTCCAACGTTGCGATTCTGCGCGGACTTCCCCGCTCAGAGGAAAACCATTCCACCAATGGCCTTGATATCTCCATCGACCCGGTGACCGGGGATGAGATCCTGTGGATCGCGCAGGGCGGCAACACGAACAAAGGCGCCCCTGGGAACAACTTTGCAGGTACCGTCGATTACGTACTCTCCGGGACGATCATCAAGGTCAACCTTAGCGAACTCGAAAACTACGACATCCGCATCGACGCGAACGGCGATCCGTACGTCCTTGATCTGCCGACGCTCGACGATCCGACGCGCGACAATGTCGATCTCGTCAACGATCTTGGCCTAGACCCCAACGATATTCCGGAGAACTTTACCCTCGACAAAGGTCCGGCGGGCCATGAAGACAATCCGGACTTTGCCGGCGGCAACAACGGCCTCAACATGGCGAAGATCACCGATCAGGTGCTCGTCAGTCAGGGTGGAGAGCTGACCTTCGTCGACAATCCGCTCACCGTCCACGCCCCCGGCTTCCGCAATCAGTATGACGTTCTGGTGACCGAAGCGGGCGAGGTTTATACATGGGACAACGGGCCCAACACCGGCTGGGGCGGTCAGCCCAAGTCATTTAGCGACGGTGAGATTGTCGACGACTGGACAAGCGAGCTTGCCACCAACGAGTTCAACGAAGACGGCTCCAGCGGCTTTGGCGATCAGCTTCACTATCTGGGCGAGATTACCGATGAATACGGTCCCTACGGCGGCGATGCCAACCCACTGCGCGCCTCCAAGGAGGCCGTGCAAGCCGCATTCAATCCGGATGGAAGCTACAAGGGTGCGACCGACAACGACCCGATTGTCGTGGACGGCGTACAGCTCTTCGCCAACAAATTGGATGCCGAAGACTATCTGTCCAAACTCCTGATCATCTACGAGGAGCAGGGCAACAGCAACTGGGTCGATGTCACCGGTGCGACCGGTTTACCGGCAGACTTCTTCGATGTTGTTTCAGGCTACGACTGGGAGCATCCAGGCAGCGCGCTGAACGACCCGAAGGCCTACTATGACGGCACCAGCGTCATGGACGGAACGGCCTACTCGCCGGAGAGCGAACTGATCGATCCGAACAGCGATGGGTCGCTGAAGACGATCAACTCCTCCACCAACGGCCTTGCCGAATACACCGGATCGTTCTTTGGCGGTGCGCTTCAGGGCGCGATCATCGCTGCCGCGTTCAATGGCAATCTTTATTTCGAAAAGCCCATCGACACCGACGGTGATGGACGGACAGATGCCGTCGACAGCCTTGGCACCATCGGCGGCTTCGGCTCCCAGCCGCTTGCGGTGATGGCTCTTGGCGACGATGGCTTCTCCTCAACCAACCTCATCGACGACGATGGCGATGGGGTGGACGACTTCGCCGGTATCGTTATCGCCGCCACCTACGGCGCCGACAACATTACAATCTTCACCCCCGGCGGAGAGCCGGCCGACCCATCCACCGACCTCGACCTCGATGGGCTCAACAACACCATCGACACCCATGTGGGAGACCCCACCGAAGGCTTAGGCGTGCGTGTGGGTGCCAATGAGACCGAGCTCTGGCACTTCGAGCTGAACGACCCCGACACCACCCCGGCGGGCGCCCGGCCGAACGGCAATTCCATTGCCGGCGACATCGGCATCAACGCCGTTTGGCGGAACGACACGACCGTCCAGGTTGACGAACCCGGCCAGCCCGCGCTCTACGATGCAGGCATCTGGAACCTTGGCGGTGCCTCCACCATCGTCAGCATCGACCAGGCCGACACCGGCTCCGCCGAAGGCAACGCCAACGACCAGGCGGACGTGCTGGGCCTTGGCTTTGCGATCGAGTCCAGCACCGGCGCGATCTCCATCGTGTCCGAAGGCAGCAACATCTTCACCTACTCGCCCAACAGCGACAAAACCTGGGACGGTGGTGAGAAATGGGGTCTGGTCGTGGGGCCGGGCAACCAAACCACCTTCGCGCAGGCAGCCATTGCCACGCGGGACGAAGGCGGGACGATCAAGTACGGCATCGAACTCCTCGTGGAGGAGAATGACGTCAACTCGTCGCTGTTCGTGGAGATCCCTGGCATCGAAGCCGCAGATGTGGGTCTGAGCAATCCGGCCGCTCAGATTGCCCTCGACATCGATCTGACCTTCGGCTCTGAATCGATCACCGCACGCGCCAGGTATGCTGACAGCGACGCACCGAACCCCGACGGGTTTACCGACTGGGTGGCAACCGGCGCGCTTGCGCTTCCGCAAGATGTGGTGGACGCCATCCGCGGCGACCACACCAACCAGGGCAAACCGACGGGCGCATTCGTCGGCCTTCTCGCCACGGCCGAAGGCGGAGATGACAGTTTTGCCGCCGACTGGGACTATGTGACGATTGAGGGAAGCCCGCGTGAGTTCACCGAGGGCGAAGTTGTTCTGCGGTGGAACGCCGGCGCGTCCGACATTGCTGCCATTGACGGCGGCCCGGATTGGATTACCTCGAGCGCGACCATCACCGGCAGCTCTAAGGTCAGCACGCAGAACGCTGCGAACAACGGCCTTGACGGCTCGGTTCCGACGACCGCCCCGGCCGCGCTTTACACGCAGGAGGTTTACGGTGACGCGGCGGGCAACCCGCTCGGGCTTGACCTTGGCGATAACCTTGCAGCAGGCGACTATGCCGTGCGCCTTTACATGGGCAATGGCTTTAGCGGCACGAGTGCGCCAGGGCAGCGCGTTTTCGACGTTTCCGTCGAAGGCCAAGCCTTCCTGAACGACGTCGATCTCTCCGATCAGTTCGGCCACAAGGTTGGTGGCATGTTCGAGTGGGTCGGAACCGTGACGGACGGGACCATCGACATCGACTTTACCCATGTGACCGAAAACCCGCTCATCAACGCGGTGGAGGTGATTGCGCTTGGCACTGGCGATCCCGCGGTCTCGGTGGCCGATGCCTCTGCGGGCGAGGAAAGCGGCACGCTGAACGTTTCAATCTCGGCAGCACCGTTCCCGCCGGCCGATGAAGACATCCTCGTCACCTACGAGGTGCGTCCCGTCTCCGGCGGTGCAACGCCGGAGGTGGACTACACCGTTCCAGGTGCGAGCTACATTGCCGAAACCGGCACCTACAGTGCACAGGGCACGATTTCCGGCGGCTCCGGAGACTTCACCTTTCCCGTGACGTTGCTTTCCGATGGAGACGACGAGGGCGACGAAGTCTTCGAAGTTGTTCTGACGTCGGTCAACGGGGCAAATGCCACCATCGTCGACAGTGTCGCGGTCATCACCATTGAGGATGACGACGCAGCGCCGGGTACGGTGATCTATCGTGTGAATGCCGGCGGCGAGGAGATTGCCGCGACGGACGGCGGCCCAGCCTGGAGCGCCGACTTTGGTGACGTGACCAATGGCTCGGCAGTGGGCGGGCCCGCCTCGCCATTTCTCGTTGACCGCGGGATCGATGGCACCACCATCGCAACCAGCGACAACGTCACCTATGGTGATGCCACACCGGTTGGGCCGGGTACCAATTCCACCGGCGCGCCAGATGCGCTCTTCACCACAGAGCGGTTCTCAGCGCAGGAAAACCCCAACAATATCGGGTACGCGTTCGGGGTCGCTGATGGCGATTACACCGTCAATCTTTACTTCGATGAATTGTTCTTCAATGCCACCGGTGAGCGGGTTTTCGACATCGAGGTCGAAGGCAATCTTATTGAAGACGACTTCGACACCTACGCGGCTTTTGCCAACGACACCGGCGTGGTCAGCGTCGACGTAAGCGTCACCGACGGCGAGCTCAATGTCGAGCTTTTGAAAACGGAGTTCAACAACCCGCATATCGCCGCAATCGAGATTGTGTCGGCGGGCGATCAGGGGCCGGTCGATTCCGTCAACGGCGTCGTCGTTCCCGGGGGCGACTTCTCCACCGATGCGGCGAACCCCAGTGCCATCGTGCTGCCCGAAGGCGGACAGACGACGATCGTTTCAAACCTTGAGGGCGGTCACCTGGACCGCGACTTCATCACCGTGACCATTCCAGATGGTTACCGTCTCGCCGATCTCATCCTGACCGACTATCAGGCTGATCCGGGCAACGCCGGTTTCATCGGGTTGAAGCTTGGCGGCGACTTCGTCACCGATCCACCGATCCCCGGTCTTGGCAACACGCCGGACGGGGTGGTGGAGCCTGGCGATCTTGAGGGCGGCCACATCATCAATGACGGTGACATTGGTACCGATCTTCTGCCGGCGATGAATGCGTCGCCCTTCGGTTTTGCTGGCTTCGACGAGGATGCGCTGACCGGCGACGTCACCATCTGGCTGAACCAGGGTGGCAGTGCGAGCGAGGCGACCCTCACCTTCGTCACTGAGGAAATCTCGGTTCCCGGCAACATTGTCGCCGCCATCAATGCGGGCGGGCCTGCGCTCAGCCAAGACGGCATCGACTTTGTGGCAGACACCGCCTTCTTGAACGGTACCGCCTTCACGGACAATAACGGCGGGAACGGCCAGCAGCCAGTGTTCGACGGCACCGTCTTCGAGACGGAGCGCTATGGTGGCGCGCCGGGTGAGGATCCGCTCGCCTACGCGATCCCCGTTCAAGCGGGCACGTACGACATCGAGCTTTACTTCGCCGAAATCTATCAGGACCCGGATGCACTGGGCGCACGGGTCTTCGATGTCTTCGTGGAAGGCGAACTCGTCCTGGACGACTATGACATCCTCGCGCAGACCGGTGGCGACATCAACACGCCCGTTGTCGTTACACTGCCGGGCTCGGTGTCGCCGGATCTCGCGGGCGATCCCAACGCCCTCGACATCACGTTCGGGGCATCGGCCGACAACGCAAAGATCAGCGCGATCGTGGTGCGTGAGGCCGAGCCTGAACCCTCCGGCGGCGAGGCGACGCTGTCGGTCACCGTAAACTCCAACGACGTTCAGACTTCCAACTTCGGCAACAACTCGTTCCAAGTGGAGAACACCGGAACGAAGGCTATCACCAAGATCGAGATCGATGTCACCAAGGCGCTTTATCCAGACAGCGTGTTCGATCCGTTCGGTGTGGCTGGCGACACGATTGCCAAGGCGCTCACGATCAACACGCCGGGTGGCACGGGCGTCGTGGCGCCGAACAGCGCGAGCTATATCGGTGCCGGCGGCATCGACGGCTTTGAGGGCATCCAGCTTCTGTTCGACGAGAACGTGAGCAGCGGCTTCAACCCTGGTGAGACGGTCGGGTTTGCTGTCGACATGGACCCGAACTCCATCGCCGGCGCTTTGAAGGGAACTCTCGACTCAGGTGCCAACCCCGCGTGGGACATCGGCGGCATCTCTGGTGCGGAGTTGATCGGCTCCACCTTCACCGTCACCTTCGCCGACGGGACGACGGCGACCGGCCAGCTTGGCGGGGCCGACAACCAGGGCGGTTCGAAAGGCGTTGCCTCGCAGGATTCCCCCCAGCTTGAGGCGACGCTCACGGTCAACGGCAATCCTGCCGGTGACACGGGAACGTACTCAGACGGCGGGCCGACGGTGGTGGTCGACGGACCTGCGGGCCAGGTGGCGCGGGTGGTTCTGACCAAGGGCATCATTCAGCCCTTCACCAACAACTTCCCGGATGATCCGGCCGACCCGAACGAGTATCACGACCAGCTCGACGCACAGCTTGCCGACCTTGCAGCGTCCGATTTTCCGGCAAACAACGCTGCCGAGTTCCAGACGGTCGACATCACCTTGACCGGCACGCCGCAAGACATCTCGAACCTGTTCGACTTTACCGAGGTTCCGGGTTTCACGCTCGCTGTCGACGAGGACAAGTTGCCGCTCGGCTTTGTCGTTAGCATCATCGATCCGGCCAACAATGATCTGCCGCTCGGCCCGGTCAGCGCACCCATCTACCTGACGTATGCTGACAATGTCGCACCGGTGATCACCGACATCCCCGACGCCGAAGTCAACGAAGGCGAGGAGGTCACCTTCACCGTCAACGCCACCGATGGCGAGGGCGATGCGATCAGCCTCTCTGTCGAGCTGACGAGCGACGCCGACGGTTCGGTGGTCGACCCGGCTGACTACACTTTCACCGACAACGGCGACGGGACGGGAAGCTTCAGCTGGACCACCGACGAGCCTGACGACGGCAGCTATACGGCGACCGTCTCGGCAGACGACGGCACCTCGACCAGCACACAGGCCGTGTCCATCATCGTCAACGAGGTGGTGGGGCCGCAACCTGGCGACGTCCTTTACCGCGTCAACGCCGGCGGCGCCGAAGTGGCGGCGACGGACGGCGGCCCGGCATGGACGGCTGACACCAAGGCCAACAACTCGCCGTTCCTTATCAATCCAGGATCCAACGACACCTTCTCCAACGGCGCCGGCGCGACTGTTGATCTCGCCGCGCTGAGCGGCAGGGGACTCAGCGAAGGCGTCATGGGCATTGAGCGTTGGGACAACACCAACGACGCCAATGGCGAGATGGCCTATTCGTTCGCCGTTGAGGCGGGGACCGAGGTCACGGTCAGTCTGTTCATCGCTGAGATGTTCACCGGCTTGCCCGACGAAAACGGTAGCGGCGATCCGGTCGGCGACCGCATCTTCGATGTCAGTGTCGACGGCGTCGTTCCTGCCGCGTTCGACGATATCGACCCCTACGGCCTGACCGGCGACTTCAACGTCGGTGCTGTGGTCAGCTACACGCTTGTCAGCGACGGCTCAGTGGACTTGGAATTCCTGCACGGGTCCGAAAACCCTGCCGTCAAGGCCATTGAGATTGCCGTTGCCGGCACGCCCGATACGGCCGGGCCGGCTGGTACACTTACGGCCGCTGACGTCACCGCCGCGGGTGCGGATTACACCTTCACGGTGGAGTTCTCTGACGCAACAGGCGTCGACGTCAGCAGCCTCGGCGATCTCGACGTGACGGTGTCGAACGGCGCTATCAGCTTCATCGCCAACGCCACGCTCGAAGACGTGGACGTGATGGCCGATGGCACACCGCGCACGGCGACCTACGCCATCACCCCTCCTGGCGGGAGCTGGGACGCGACCGACAACGGCACCTACACGGTGACGCTGAACGACGCAGAGGTTGCCGACATCCTCGGCAACGCCACAGGCGAGACGACGCTCGGCACCTTCGATGTGAATGTGCCGGATGCGCGCGGAGAGCTCGGCATCCAGGTTACGCCTGGGCAGGGTCTTGGCGCATCCACCTTCGCGGGCGGCAGCTTCATCCTGACCAACGCGTCGGAACCCGGCGTCCAGATCACCTCGGTCTCCATCGACCTTTCCACCGCGATCCTGCCCGACATGGTGTTCGACCCGACGGGTGCGGGCGGCGATGCGACGGCAAGCCCGTTCACCCCGAACTCCGGTGCGGTTGAGACCGGGCTGGTGGTCCCTGGTGATCCCGCCTCAGATCCATTCTCCGATCCGCGCAACGGTGGCTTCGATGTTCTGACAATCGACTTCACCGACTTCGATGTGGGCGAGACGTTCACCTTTACCACGGACATCGACCCCAACTCGATCCAGTCGGTGCCGGGGGCCGGTGCTGCCGGTGCGGTGTCTGGCTACGAGCTGATCGGCGCGACCATCACCACAACGTTCTCCGACGGCACGACGTCGACCGGTTCTCTGTTCGATGAAGGGTCGCTCGGCGGCTCGCAGGGTGTGGTGAGCACGACTAGCGGTCCGGCGGCACCAACGCTGGCCGTGCTTGGCGCGAACGGCGATGCTGTGCCAAGCCTTCCTGGCGAGCAGGTCGACATCAACGGCACCGACTTCACCGTCGTTGTCACCGGTGAGCCGGGCGCCAGTGTCCAGCTGTTGCAGATGGACTCGCGGCTCTTCATTGCCAGCGGCAACCCGCCGTTCGATGTCAGCGATGATGAGCTGCCTTTTTATGCCAACGAGGCCATGGCCGGTAAGGCGCTCTTCACCGGCACCATCGGCCCGGGTGGTACGCTCGAAGTCCCTGCCAGCCTCCTGGAGAGCCAGGGCGCGAGTGGGACACCCGACGGCGGCGTCAACTACTTCATGGCAGTGGTCAGCTCCGGCGGCGAGGTCAGCACCACAAGTGCACCCCTCGTCGTTAAGAGAGGTGCCCCGCTGATCTACGATGCGCCAGGTGTCATGGAGTTCGACGGCTCGCCGCAGACCGTGATCGAGCTGCCGCACGGGCCAGAGTACGAGATTGCGCAGGGCACTGTGGCGTTCTCCTTCACCGCCGCCGACACCGACGGCAACCAAGGCCTCTTCACGAAGGACGCCTCCGGCTATGCCGGCGGGGGCAATCACTTCGCCGTCTATCTGGACGGCAACACGCTGACCGCCCGCTTCCAGGACGGCGCCAACGAGGTGAAGCTGGAGTTCGACGGGATTTCCGCGGGCACAGAGTACGAGGTGGCGGCCACCTTCGGACCAGGCGGTGCGGAACTGTGGGTCAACGGCAACCTTGTTGCCAGTGACCCGCTGGTGATGGATTGGACGACCAATGTCGAGTTCATCCAGTGGGGCGCCCTCGGGTGGGGTAGCGACAGCGGCGAGGCCGGCTTCGTCTTCCCGTTCGAAGGGTCAATCGCGGACAAACAAGTCTACTCCGAGGTGCTCACGGCCTCACAGATCGCAGCGCTTGCGGCCGGCTCCAGCGGCAACAACACGCCGCCGACCGCCAACGACGACAGCGCCACGACCGACGAGGACACGCCGGTCAATATCGATGTCCTTGCCAACGACACCGATGATGACGGCGATACAGTTGCGGTGGACGCGGTCGTCAGCGGTCCGTCGAATGGTGAAGCGGTGATCGAGGCCGACGGCACGGTCACCTACACGCCGGATGGCGACTTCAATGGCAGCGACAGCTTCACCGTGTCCGTGACTGACGGCAAAGGTGGCTTCGACAACGCGGACGTTACCGTCACCGTCGACCCAGTGAATGACGATCCGACTGCCAACGACGACAGTGTCGTGGCGGTGATCGGCCAACCGCTCATCATCCCGGTCCTCGCCAACGACATCGACGTTGACGGTGACACGGTGACGATCACGGCGGTGACCGACGGCATCAACGGAACGGTTGTCGACAACGGCGACGGCACGGTGACCTACACGCCAGGCGCACTCGGCAGCGACAGTTTCACCTACACCATCGAAGACGGGAACGGCGGTCAGCCGTCCCAAGCGACGGTCACTGTGGACGTGCTCAACGCACCGAACACGCCGCCTGTCGCCGTTGCCGATACTGTGGTGGTCGCTGAAGACGAGACCGTCACCTTCCAGCCAGGGTCAAACGACACCGATGCCGATGGCAACACGGTCACCGCCTCCGCCATCATCAGCGGTCCGACCAGCGGCACCGCCGAGGTGGTGGCCGGCGAGGTGGTCTACACGCCGGGCGCCAACTTCAACGGCCAAGATAGTTTCGAGGTCGAGGTGACGGACGGCAATGGCGGCTTCGACACTGCGGTCGCCACCGTTGAGGTCACGCCGGTGAACGATGACCCCGTCGCCAATGACGACGCGGCAACCACGCGCACCGACACGCCAATCATCATCAACGTTGTCGGCAACGACACCGACGTTGATGGCGACAGCCTGTCCGTGTCGCAGTTCGACCAGGGCACCAAGGGCACTGTGTCCGACAACGGCAACGGGACGCTTCTCTACACGCCGAATGCTGGCGAGACGGGTGAAGACACTTTCACCTATACTGTCAGTGACGGTGACCTTGAGAGCGTCGCGACGGTGACGGTCAACATCACCTCCTTCCCCGAGGCGGTCTATGACGCCTCGGCGCCCATGCAGTTCGATGGCACCAACGGCTCGGTTCTGGAACTGCCGCACACGCCGCTCTACGCGTTCTCCGAAGGTACGGTCGCGTTCGAGTTCACCGCGGCCGACACGTCGGGGGATCAGGGCCTGTTCGTGAAGGATGCGTCCGGCTTTGCCGGCGGGGGCAACCACCTGGCGATCTACCTCGACGGCTCGGTGCTCAAGGCACGCTTCCAAGATGGCACGAACAGCGAAACCATCGAGATCTCTGGCATCACGGCAGGGCAAACCTACGACATTGCCGCAACATTCGATGCCGGGGGTTCAACGCTCTACGTGGATGGCGTCGCAGTCGGCACATCCTCCATCGTGATGGATTGGACGCAAAACGTCGAATATATCCAGTGGGGTGGGCGCGGTTGGGGCAGCGACAGTGGTGCCGCCGGTTTCGATGCGCCTTTCGAAGGCACGATCGCCAAGAAGCAGGTCTACAACGTGTCGCTCACCGCCGATCAGGTGGAGGAACTTCACGCCGACGGGCCGCCCAATGCGGACCCGGTGGCGGTCGACGATGCCATCAGTGTCTTGGAGGATGAGCAGGTCACGTTCGATCCAACGGACAACGACACCGACATCGACAGCACTGGGCTCGTCGCCGACCAAGTGGTGATCGGCCCGACGAACGGCACGGCCATCATCCAAGCCAATGGTGCCGTCGTCTATACGCCCGATGCTGACTTCAACGGCAACGACAGCTTTGAGCTGCTGATTGCGGACGGTGACGGCGGGTTCGACACCTCGACGGTGTCCGTCACAGTCGATCCGGTGGAAGATGATCCGCGTGCCAACGACGACACGGCACAGACCTCGGTCGATGAGGCGGTGACCATCGATGTCCTCGCCAACGACGAGGAGGTGGACGGTCAAGGGTTGTCCATCGTCGGGATCAGCGGTGTGCAAAACGGTCAGGCCGTCAACAATGGCGACGGCACGGTGACGTTCACCCCCAATGCCGGGTTCGATGGCACTGGGAGCTTCACCTACGAGGTGTCTGATGGCGATGGGCCGACGGACACCGCTGACGTGACGATCGGCGTGACCGTGGGCCCGACGTTGCCGACCCCGCTCTTCGAGCAGGGCGGTGTTACGAGCTACACCGGCAGCTCGTCGGGCGTGGACAACTATGCGCCCGATCCCGCACTCCAGATCCCTGAGGGCACGATCGCGTTCTCCTTCGTCGACGATGCTCCGAGCGTACGCCAGGGCCTTGTGGTGAAGGATGCCTCGGGCTTTGTGGGCGGTGGCAACCACTTCGCCGCCTACATTGAAAAGGGCGACCTCAAGTTCCGTTTCCAAGACGGTGCGGAGAGCTCAACCTTCGCCTTCGGCATCACCGCCGGCCAGGAGTACGAGGTGGCCGCGGTGTTCACAGCCAGCGGTGTCGAGGTCTGGATCGATGGCGAGCTTGAGTACGAGGACGCAGGGTTCGTCATGAACTGGGAGGACAATGCCGAGTGGCTTCAGGTCGGCGGTCTCGGGTGGGGCAGCGACTCCGGAGACTCCAAATTCGGCAACCCGTTCTCCGGTGACATTGCCGACGTGGAAATCTACGGCGAGGTGCTGGACGAAAACCAGATCGGTCTTCTGGCAGGGACATCGTCCTTCGACACCATCATCTGAAGCACAACGGCCCGCTGGCAGTCGCCGGCGGGCCGCCAATCGAAAACATCGCCCGAAACAACGGGTATCTGTTTGAGGCAACCCGGCGCGGCTGACTGGGTCGTACTTTGCAATCTCGCGGTCATCCTGTGTTTGGGTGCCGCGTTTTTTTTTGTTCTGTTGTCATCACCGACGTGCTCAGCAAAGTCTCACTTCCGGCGATCTTGCCAATCAGATGCATGAGGGTTTGGCGTTCGGACGTTGTCAGCGGCGAGAACAACTCCTCTTGCCGACGCCGCGCCGCATCCACAAGCGGCACCAGCGCGTCAAGACCGGCCTCGGTCGCAAAAACATGCTTTTCCCGCTTGTCTGTCTCCGACGTCTCCTGATGGATCCAGCCACGCGCCTCAAGCAGCGCTAAAGCCCGGCTGATGGTGTTTTGGGGGCGTGGAAACAGGGTCGCGATCTCTTTGGCGCGAATTCCAGGAAAGCGGGCGGCCGCGTAAAGGCTCGACCACGCCTGCACCGGCATCTGGAAATTCTGCTCGATCCAGCGGTGCGTGACCGCATTGTTGCCGAGCACAACGTAGCTGATCAGCATCAACGCACCGAGTTCGCCTGAAAACAGTGCGTCCCTGTTGTCTTTGCTCGTCATTGCCGGTTCCGCTTCTCCAACGGGCAGGTGATGCCGCCAAGTTAGGCTTGCATGATAAATCCATATGGATCAATCTGTGTCGAATGTTCGAGGAAAACGCCACGCCGAGCGCTCTTACGGCAACTGTGACGACAGCGCGACGGAGCGAACGCAGATCGGCGGGTGAGGGGAGGGCAGCATGATCGTCATGGGCGTCGATGTGGGGGGCACGTTCACCGATCTTGTTCTTGCCGATCTGTCCCGGTCCAAAATGACCATCCACAAGACACCGTCGACGCCCCACAACCCGGCCGTCGCCGTGGTGACCGGGGTGGAGGAACTGTGCGCGGCCGAGGGTATTGCGCCAAACGCTGTGGATGCGATCTTCCATGGGACAACTGTCGGCACCAATGCGATGCTGACCCATTCGGGTGCCGTCACCGGGATGATTACGAACGAGGGCTTTCGCGATGTCTTGCACATTGCACGCCATCAGCGCCCGTCTCACTACTCGATCATGCAGGATCTGCCGTGGCAAAGCCGTCCACTGATCCGCAGGCGCCATCGCATGACCGTCGCCGGGCGGCTTGACGCGAAAGGCAATGAGCTCACCCCGCTTGATGAAGAAGGTGTCGCGAAAGCCGCAGAAGCCTTAGGGGGCGCCGGGGTTGAGGCTGTGCTGATCGGCTTTCTCTTTGCCTTCGTGAACCCTGAGCACGAGAGGCGTGCCGCTGCAATCGTGCGCGAAGTGCTGCCGGACGTCTTTGTCACCACATCCGCAGACGTTGCGCCGCAGTTTCGCGAATTCGAACGCTTCACGACGGCCGCCATGTCGGCCTTTATCGGTCCGAAAGTGCGCACCTACATCCGCGACCTCGACAGCCAGCTGCGCGCGCTTGGCCTTGACGCAGAGCTTCGGGTGATGACGTCGAACGGCGGTTTGGCGACACCGCAAATGATTGCCGAAAAGCCTGCAATGACGCTCCTCTCTGGCCTCGTTGCTGGCGTGCGCGGCGGTGCCTTCATTGGCGAGCATGCTGGCACCCAACGGATGATCACGCTCGACATCGGCGGAACCAGCGCAGACATTGGGATCGTGCGCGAGGGCCAACTCACCGAGGCGGACGCCCGCAGCGCCTCCATCGCCGGTTTTCCGGTCATGATGCCGATGATCGACATCCACACCATCGGGGCAGGCGGCGGTTCGATCGCCTATGTGGACCATGGCGGCGCATTCCGTGTTGGCCCGCAAAGTGCCGGCGCGGACCCAGGACCGGCAGCCTACGGGCGTGGCGGCGACCAACCGACGGTGACCGACGCCAATCTCGTTCTGGGCCGTTTGGTGCCAAAAAGCTTCCTGGGCGGCGGAATGTCGCTTGATGAGAGTGCCGCGCGGCGTGCCATCGATGACCTTGCCGCGACCCTTGGACGAAGCGCCGAAGAGACGGCGGAAGGCACGCTTACGGTTTTGAACGCCAACATGGCCAACGCCATTCGCTCGCGCACGGTCCAAAAGGGCATCGACCCGCGAGACTTCACGTTGTGCGGGTTTGGCGGTGCAGGGCCGCTGCACGCTGCCGAGGTCGCCTCGATGCTGGGTGTGAGGCAGGTCCTCATTCCGCCTTATCCTGGCATCACATCGGCCATCGGCCTTTTGACAGCAGACTTGGAGTACCATGCGCTGCGCACGGCCTTTGCGGTCAAAGACGCGCTCGACCCGGCTCAACTGACGCGGTTGTTCGACGCAATGGCCGAAGAGCTGACGGCCGTGTTCGCAAAGGACGAGCTGCCCAGGGACAAGGTGCGCCTTCTGCGCAGCGGCGACCTTCGCTATGTTGGCCAAGGCTATGAACTAAAAGTGGATTTCCCCGATGGGCCGCTCGACCAGGGAGCGCTTGAAACGGTTTGGTCGGCTTTCCATGCCAAGCACCGGGACGAGTACGGCCACGCGTTCGAAAACAGCCCCATCGAGATTGTCACCGTCCGGTTGCGGGGCATCGGCACGGTGGAACGCTTGCGCGAGCCGCTCCCTGCGGCAGCGGGTGAGGCACCCAATCAACTGGGCGCTGGGCGTTGCGTGTTCCGCGTCGGCGAGGCTCTTGAAGCGTTCCAGACGCCATACTTCGAACGCGCAACCCTGCCGCTTGAGACGCCCTATGACGGGCCTGCCATCTTGCTCCAGACCGACAGCACAACCGTCGTACCGCCGGGCTGGCGCTATCATGCCGACCGCGCCGGCAATCTTCACATGAGCCGCATTGACGCTTGAGGAGGGCCAACATGGCTGACGCACGATCTGAGCGCTCCACGCCTGCCGGTAAGGCCGCCAACACCCGTGTCGATCCCTTTCTGGCGGCCGTCATCCACGGCGCGCTGGAAAACATTGCCATCGAGATGGGCCACAAGCTGATGCGGATGAGCTATTCCAGCATCATTCGCGAGAGCGAGGACTTTGGCGCTGCGCTGACCGACGCCACCGGACGGCAGCTTTGCGAATGCACCATGAGCACGCCGCTGCAGTCCGGTCCGATCCCTGGCTACATCCACGGCATTCTTGCCGAGTTGGAGGGGCGCGGCGACACGATCCAAGACGGCGACGTCTTCATGCACAACGACGCCTATGCCGGTGCGTCCCACGGGCCCGACGTTGGGTTCGCGGTGCCGATTTTCCACAAAGGTACGCTGGCGGGCTTTTCGGTCACCACCGCGCACCATCTTGATATCGGCGCGCTTACGCCAGGCTCCTGCGGCATCGTGGATGCCGTCGATGCCTATGCGGAGGGCCTGCAGTTCAAGGCCGTGCGTGTCTACGACGCCGGCAAGAAGGTCGAGCCTGTCTGGCAGATCCTGCGCTCCAACATTCGCATCGCGGACCTTGTGGTGGGCGATATGGAGGCACAGGTGGCGGCAGCGCAAATCGGCGCGCGGCGCTATCAGGCTCTGCTTGACCAATACGGCATCGAGACCGTGACGGGCGCCTACGAAGACCTTCTGGACTACTCCGAAACGCTGATGCGCGCCGCCATTGATGCGATCCCTGACGGTCAGTACGAGGCTGTCACCCATATCGACGGCTACCTCGACAGCGACGATCCTGCCTTGAAGGAACTGCCGATCAAAGTGACGCTCACGGTGAAGGGCTCCAACATCCACGTCGACCTCACCGGGACCGCGCCGCAAACGCCGAACAAGCCCATCAACATGCCGCTCGTGGGCACGGTGGATTGCGCTGTGTGGCTGACATTGCGCTCCATATTGCTCGACAGCGAGGTGTATGGGCCCATTCCGCAAAACAGCGGGCTGACGCGGCCGATCACCATCTTTGCCCCCGAGGGCTGCCTTGCGAACCCCACCTTCCCGGCGCCGGTGATCGCGCGGTTCTGTCCCGGCAATGCCGTAGCAGACACCATCATGAAGGCCATCGCACCCGCTGTGCCGGAACAGGTCTCCGCCGGGATCGGAAACCTTCGCGTGATGGCGTTCTCAGGCGTTTCGGGCGGCGCGCCGTGGGTGCACATGGAAATCATGGAAGGGGCGTACGGCGGCCGCCATGAGAAAGACGGCATGGACGCCGTCGACACCCTTTACGCCAACACGCGCAACAACCCGGTGGAGGACATTGAAAGCCACCTGCCGTTGCGCGTCCTGAACTACGAGCTGCGGGAGGATGCTGCAGGTGCCGGTGCATCCCGCGGTGGGATAGGCTCCATTCGCACCTTCGAGCTTTTGGAGGACGGGGCGGTGTCCATCGAGGGCGATGGTCAGCGCTTCAATCCATGGGGTTTCCAAGGTGGTGCGGAAGGCTGCCCTGCGACCATCCGGCTGACATCAGCCTCCGGGACCGTCACCGACCTGCCGTCGAAGATCCCCTACCGCAAGCTGGCTAAGGGCGACAGGCTCTCGGCCTGGGGCCCATGCGGCGGCGGCTATGGACCTGCCATGGAGCGGCCGCCCGAGGCGGTTCTGGCCGACGTCCTTGATGGCCTGATCTGTGAGACCAAGGCCAAGGAAGACTACGGCGTCGTGATTACAAACGGCGCACTGGACGAGGCCGCGACCCGCGCCGCCCGCGATGGGATGCGCTGAGCCCAGCCAAAACAAAAACCCGAAGGAGAGAGCGATGATACGAAAGCTGACCGCGTCTGCGGCCATTGCGGCGCTCGCCGCCGGTGCCGCAGCCACATCGGCGCTGGCTCAAGACGGCGTCGCCGCCGCAAAGGCCAATATTGAACAGTATTCGCAGATCCCAGAGTTCGTCGCTCCCGGCGAACCGTTCGACGCGCGCACCTGCATGCAGGGGCAGTCGATCCTCACCATTCCCGCGTCAAGCTCCATCCCGTTCGTCAAGACGATTGCAGACGGCAAGCATGCGCTCGCCGAGCAACTGGGCTTCGATCACATGATCTGGGAGAACCAGGGCAGCCCGACCCAGTGGATCCAGGGTGTCGAGCACGGTCGTAACAACAACTTCGGCGTCATCAGCTTGCTGGCGGGGGCCGATCCGCGCTTCTTCGAGCCACAGGTGGCGATGGCGCAGGCGTCGGGCTCGAAGGTGGTGGCCTCGCACCTCACCGGGCTTGAGCAGGACCCGCCCGCCGGGGTCGACGCTGCAACGGCCATCGACTATCGCCGCGCCGGAGGGTTGATGGCTGACTGGACCATCGCCCAGACCGACGGCAACGTGAATGCGCTGGTGGTCATCTCGGCCGAAGCGCTGTCCACCGACTCCATCTTGGAAGGTTTGACGGAAGCTTTCGATACCCGCTGCCCAAACTGCGAGTATGAGATTGTCAACGTGGCGATCACCGATTGGGCGACCCGCATCCAGCCGACCGTGCAGGGCAAGCTCCAGGCGAACGCCGACATCAACTACGTGATTCCCATCTACGACTCCATGTCGACCTTCGTGGTGCCTGCGATCCAAATCGCCGGAAAGTCCGATGACGTGAAAGTGGCCACCTTCAACGGTACGCCATTCGTGCTGGACATGATCCGTGCAGGCGATGTGGAGATGAACATCGGCGAGAATCTAGACTGGATCGCCCACGCGATGCTTGATGCTGAAATGCGCCTGTTGTGCGGACTGGAACCCATCCGTGACTCCAAAGTGCCGCTGCTGGTCTTCAACGCTGACAATATCGACACCGTCGGCAATCCAGCGGAAGTCTCCACGGGCTACGGCGACGCCTACAAGAGTGGCTTTGCCGAACTTTGGATGCTGAACGAGTGATGGTGTCAGCGCCCGCACGGCTGAAGGTCGAAGGCCTGACCAAGACCTTTGGCGGGATGCGTGCGCTGAACAGCGTTGACCTGACCGTTCAGCCCGGGGAGATCCACGGTCTCCTCGGCAAGAACGGTTCGGGGAAGTCGACGCTCATCAAAGTGCTGTCCGGTTTCCACGCACCGGATGCCGGACGGCTTTCTATCGACGGGCGATCCGTTCACCTTCCCATGCCTGCAGGGCGATGCGAGGCCCACGGTCTCACCTTCGTGCACCAGCATCTCGGCCTCATTTTGGAGGCGAGCGTCTTGGAAAATCTTCTCGTCGGCGACCACCGCCGTGATAGGGGCTTTCGCATCCACTGGCGGCGCGAAGCCGAACGCGCGCGGGCTCTCCTTGCAAGCCACCATCTGTCGCTCGACCCCTACACGCTTATCGAAGATCTCTCCCCGGTGCAGCGCGCCCAATTTGCCATCGTGCGTGCCGCCGACCGCGTCGGTGAGGGCGGCGGCGCTCTGGTACTGGACGAGCCCACCCCGTTTCTCCCGCTCGACGATGTCTCCCGGCTGTTTGAATTGATGCGACGCTTGGCAGACGCTGGAACGGCCATCGTGTTCGTCTCGCACGATATCGATGAGGTGAAGGAGGTGACCCATCGGGCAACGGTCTTGCGCGACGGTGAGGTGATCACCGCCTTCGATACCGCCTCCACAGAGCGCGGCGCAATTGTGGAAGCGATCGTCGGAAATTCCGTCGAGATCGACCGCTGGGTGCGCGATCTGAGCTCCTCGGCAGTGCCGCTGGCGCGGATCTCGGACGTGTCCGACACGCTCGTTGAGGCGGTCACCTTCGATGTGGCGCCAGGCGAAATCGTCGGGCTCACTGGGCTGATCGGATCCGGTTTTGACCGCGTTCCCTATCTTCTGGCCGGCGCACGGACCGCCCGCACCGGAACGCTTCAACTCGCCGGCGTATCCCATCGCCTGTCCCGAATGCATCCGAAAGCTGCCATGAATGCGGGCATCGTTCTCATCCCTTCCGACCGGGCGCATGCGGGGATGACCGCGGAGCTTTCGCTGACGGAAAATGCCATGTTGCCCCGGCTGCCGGATCAGATCACCGTACCCCACAGGCGCCGGAGCAAGGCCACAGGTCAGTTGATCGAGCGCTTCGGTGTGAAGGCGAACGACCCCGAACAGCTTGCCGCAGAACTGTCCGGCGGCAATCAACAAAAGTTGGTCCTTGCCAAGTGGTTCCAACTGGGCCCCCGCCTCGTGCTCCTCGACGAACCGACGCAGGGGATCGATGTGGGCGCCCGCAGGGAGGTCTACGACCGCCTACAGGAATTGTCGGAGGCTGGGGCAGGCATCGTCTGTGCCACATCGGAGTTTGAGGAGCTGGAGGCGATCGCCCACAGGGTGCTGGTCTTCGATGGAGGGCGGATCGTCGCCGAACTCAAAGGCGCCGATGTGACGAAAACGAAGATCGCAGCGGCCTGCTACAACGCGCGTCGGATAGCCGCCGATGCGTGAGCTTGGGCCGATCGCCTACCAGCTGGAGCGTTTCGGCCTCGTCATCGTGTGGATCGCGGTAATCGCCATCTTCGGCGCCCTGCGCCCCGACACGTTTCTCACCTGGTCGAACTTTTCCACGATCCTCGGCTCCGAGGCGGTCCTCGTCATCGTGACGCTCGGCCTCATTATCCCTCTGACGGCAGGTGACTTCGACCTTTCCATCGCCCAGACCCTCACCCTGGTGTCGATGCTGACCGCAATCCTCAACGCGCGTCTTGGGGTTCCACTCTACACAGTCATCCCCATCGTGATCGCTGTCGGCGCGCTCATCGGTGCGATCAATGCCGCGATCACCATTTACTTTCGGGTGCACTCGCTGATCGTTACGCTTGGAGTCGGGACGTTCTTGCACGGGATCACGCTGTGGATCAGCGATTCACAGACCATCGGCGGCCTTTCGCGCACGCTCCTCAATTGGGTCATCATTGAGCGATTTGCGGGCATTCCCATCAGCTTTTACTACGCCATTGCCTTGGCATTTGTGGTTTGGCTGGTGCTGTCTCACACCGCGTTCGGCCAGCAGCTCTTGTTCACGGGCCGCGGGCGTGAGGTGGCGCGCCTTTCAGGCATTTCCGTGGTGCGTGTGCGCCTTTATGCGTTGATGGCGTCGGGAATGCTGGGCGCGATTGCCGGCATTCTTTACACCGGGACCACGGGGTCAGCGAACCCGAACTCAGGCACAACCTTGTTGCTGCCGGCGTTTGCTGCTGCATTCCTCGGTGCCACCGCCATTAAGCCAGGCCGGTTCAATGCATGGGGGTCCGTGGTTGCCGTCTACTTCCTCGTGACAGGGATCAATGGTCTTTCCGTGGTCGGATTTCGAACATTCGTGCAAGATCTCTTCTACGGTGGCGCGCTGGTTTTGGCGGTGATGATCTCTCAGCTCATCAGTGGCCGTAAGGAGCGCGGGCTATGACCGACCCTTGCAATTTGCGGGTCAATGGATCGCGTCTGTGGCAACGGCACATGGAAATCGCGGCCATCGGCCCAGTCGGCAACACCGGCTCATGTCGTCTCGCCCTGTCTGCGGAGGATGCTGAGGCGCGCGCCGTCTTGGCACGTTGGGCGCGGGAGGCGGGGCTCGAGATCCTCACCGACCGTGCCGCCAACATGTTCATGGTGCGCGCCGGGATCGAGGATGTTGCACCCATTGCCGCTGGAAGTCACCTCGACACGCAGCCGCGCGGCGGACGTTTTGACGGTGTGTCCGGCGTCCTTGCCGCGCTTGAGGTGGCTGAGGCCATGAATGATGCCGGCATTGCAACCCGTACCCCTTACGCCGTCATCAACTGGACGAACGAGGAGGGCGTGCGCTTTGCCCCTGGGCTCCTAGGCTCGGCGTGGTTCACCGGCAAATTCGACGATGCCATCTTGTCGGAAAGCGAAACAGCCGACGGCCGCACGTTCGCTGATGAGGCTGCGGCGCGCGCCCTGGCTGGTCCGCTTGCGGCCGGCGCATTCGAAATGGCCGCGTTCTTCGAACTCCACATAGAACAGGGGCCGATCTTGGAGGCGAGTGGCTCGGACGTTGGCATCGTAACATCCGTGCAAGGGCTTCGCTGGCTCGACGTGACGCTGGAGGGCACCGAAGCCCATGCGGGGACCACGCCGCTCGCCGCGCGGCAAGATGCTCTGCTTGCTGCCGCACGCGTGGTAGCACGCGTCAATGGGATTGGCCGCGAGGCAGGACCTGACGCACGGGTTAGCGTGGGCCGGCTCAAGACCGCCACCGATGGCCCGTCCACCATCGTCGGCGGCGCGCAACTCGTTATCGACATTCGCCATCCAGACGAAGCGACCCTTGAGCGCATCACGGATCGGTGCATGGATGCATGTGAGGCCGAGGCGGCAGAAACCGGATGCGCTGTGACAGTGCGAGAGCGCATCTGCGTGTCTCCCACCGCATTCGACGATGGGTGCATTGGCGCGTTGGAAGCTTCAGCCGCCCGTTTATCCCTCAAGCACCAGCGGATCACGAGTGGAGCGCTGCACGACGCGAGCAATCTTGCGCAGATCGTGCCGACGGCCATGCTGTTCGTGCCGTGCCGCGATGGCATCAGTCACAACGTTGCCGAATATGCGTCGCCAGAGCACCTTGCAGCCGGCGCAAACGTTCTTCTGCAGACCGTGTTGCAGCGGGCCGGTGTGGCGGCGCCGGTGAGCGTTCCCTAGGTCTTTGCGCGATGGCGTGGCGTGACGTCTCATCCAGAACGTCCATCCCATCGCCTTACGCGAAGACGCCTTGTGGATAGGGCAATGACGGTCCAAGAAGGTGGTTGAAGCCCCTGGTGGGCTTCCGCGCGGGCGAACTGATCATCAAGCCCCTTCAGAGGGTGAAGCGCCCACCATGCCCACCACGCTGACCGCGATTCGGCCATAGAGAGACGCTGGCGTGCCCAAACTTGCCCCGCACCTGACGATCCGCGCGTGGCTGCGCTGAGCGTGCGCACAATCGCCTGCCTTGGCCTTGCTGTGTTCTTTGCCGTTGCCGGTGTCCTTCACTTCACCCATACGGACGCGTTTGCCACCATTGTACCGCCCCCCTTGCCTGCGCACAGCACCGTCCGTCTGACGGGAGCCATGGAGCTTGTGCTTGCCCTTGGCATCGCACTGCCGCGCATGCGGTGGGTGGCGGGCATCCTCCTCGCGCTCTACTGTCTCGCGGTGCTGCCGGCCAACATCTTCATGGCCCTTGAGGCAACGCCCATGGGCGGTGTCACGCTCCCGCCGGCAGTGCTGTGGGTGCGGGTGGCGCTTCAGTTCCCGTTGATCGCCCTAATTGTTTGGGCAACGTGGCCGCCGCGGGCCTCATCGTCAGGTGGCTGACGAATTGCCGCAATCACAATGATGGCGGCCAACTCGACCTTGCGGGTGGCTGGCTTAGTATGGCGATGCCGATTGTTTGAGGAAGGAATGCCCCGTGCGCGCGATTTCGATCCTACTCCTCACGGTGACGGTGGCGGCCTGCCAGCCGGAAGAGGCAGCGCAGCAACCGCAACAGGCTGCCCCTAAGGTCACCGTTGCAAGCCCAGTTGTGCGGCAGATTGTGGAGGACGATGAGTTCGTGGGGCGCTTTGCTGCGGTGGACCTTGTGTCCCTGCGCGCGCGTGTCGGCGGGTATCTGCAAGAGGTCCATTTCACCGACGGGCAGATGGTGGACGAAGGCGACCTTCTCTTCACCATCGACCAGCGTCCTTTCCGCAGGGAGTTGGAGCAGGACGAGGCGATGCTGCGCACGGCGAACGCGCAGCTGGAATATGCGCAGGCCCAGTTCGAGCGCGCAGAGGAGCTGGTCGGCCGTGGCACAATTCCTTCAGCCACGTTCGATGAACGCCAGCAGGCCCTTCTGACCGCACGCGCGTCGGTGGATTCTGCCAGTGCCGCGAAGGAGAGGGCAGAGCTGGAGCTGGAGTATACGGAAATTCGCGCCCCCCTTGCCGGTCGGATCGACAGGCGGCTGGTCTCGGTGGGCAACCTCGTCCAAGCCGATTCCACCATCCTCACCACCATTATCTCCGTCGACCCCATCGACTTCTACTTCGACATCGATGAGCGCGCGCTCCTCAACTATGCCCGCGATGCGCGCGCCCGAGGCGGTGTCCTTCAGGAAGGCGCGAGCGGCCTGGACGTGACCGTGCGCCTTGCTGATGCGGACGATGGCACCTTCCAAGGACGGCTCAATTTTGCCGAAAACCGTGTGGATGATCAGAGCGGCACCATTCGCCTGCGCGCACGGTTCGACAACCCCGACCTTGTGCTGCAACCGGGCATGTTCGGCCGCGTCAACGTCCCGGCTTCGCTCCCCTATGAGGGTGTGCTGGTGCCTGACGAGGCGGTGGCGTCCGACCAGAGCCGGCGCATCGTTTACGTGGTGGCAGACGACAACACCGTGTCCGCCAAGCCCGTACGACCAGGCCCGAGGATCTACGGCTACCGTGTGATCCGCGAGGGGCTGACAGGGGAGGAGACCATCGTCATCAACGGTCTGCCCCGCTTGCGCCCAGGCATCACCATCGATCCCATACGCGAAGAGCTCCCGCCCGAAGCGGCGGAGGGCTAGGCCGTGCGATTCACCCACTTTTTCGTCGACCGTCCGATTTTCGCGACGGTCGTCTCGCTGGTGCTCGTCATCGTCGGCGCACTCGCCTACACCCAGCTTCCCGTGTCCCAGTATCCGCCCATCGCGCCGCCCACCATCGTCGTGCGCGCCAACTACCCCGGGGCGGACGCGCAGACTGTGGCGCGCACGGTGGCAACGCCCATCGAGCAGGAAATCAACGGCGTGGAGAACATGATCTACATGTCCTCCTACTCGACGGCCGACGGGGCCATGCAGCTCACCATCACCTTTGCGCTCGGCACCAATTTGGACGATGCGCAGGTGCTGGTGCAAAACCGCGTGGCCATTGCCGAAGCGCGCCTGCCTGACGAGGTACGCCAGCTGGGCGTCACCACCCAAAAGTCCTCGCCGGACTTGATGATGGTCGTCCACATGCTGTCGCCCGACGACACGTACGACCAGCTCTACGTGTCCAACTATGCGCGCTCCAATGTTCGCGATGTCCTCATGCGGCTCAACGGCGTCGGCGATCTCATCATCTTTGGTGAGCGACGCTACTCCATGCGCATCTGGCTCGACCCCGATCTGTTGGCGTCCTACGCCATGACGGCGTCGGACGTTGTGGCCTCCTTAAGGGCCCAAAACGTCCAGGTCTCGGGCGGGCTGATTGGCGCGCCGCCCGAGCCGGCCAACAACGCCTTCCAATACACCGTCACCACACAAGGGCGTTTCGATGATGCGCGGGACTTTCGCTATGTGATCGTGAAGTCCACCGACGACGGCCGGCTGATCCAGCTGCAGGACGTGGCACGGATCGAACTGGGCGCGCAGGACTACATCACCAACAGTTATCTCAACAACAGTCCTGCGGTCGCCCTAGCCATCTTCCAGCGTCCCGGCACCAATGCGCTGGAGGCCGCTGGCGAGATCATCGCCACGATGGAAGAGCTCTCTGAGCGGTTCCCGCCAGGGCTGAGCTACGAGATCGTCTACAACCCGACCGAATTCATCGCCGAGTCCATCAGCGAGGTCTACAAGACCATCGCCGAGGCGGCCCTTCTCGTGGTCCTGGTGATCCTCATCTTCCTGCAATCGTGGCGAACGGCGCTGATCCCGATCATCGCCATACCCGTCTCGCTCATCGGCACGTTCGCGTTCCTCTACGCGTTCGGCCTGTCGCTCAACATGCTGACCTTGTTCGGCCTTGTGCTTGCCATCGGCATTGTCGTGGACGATGCGATCGTGGTGGTTGAGAACGTTGAGCGCAACATCGCCGAAGGGCTCGACCCCAAAGAGGCAAGCCACAAGACCATGAACGAGGTGGGAGCGGCCGTGGTCGCCATCTCGCTGGTCCTGATTGCCGTGTTTGTGCCGACGGCCTTCATCCCCGGCATCCAAGGGCAGTTCTACTTGCAATTTGCGGTGACCATCTCGGTCGCAACGGCCATCTCCGGCCTCAACTCCCTTACCCTGTCGCCGGCCCTTGCTGCGCTGTTGTTGAAGCCCCACGACCACACCAAGAAGCGTGGCGTCTTGGGGCGCATTGGCGGTGCCATCACAGGCGGCTTCAACCGCGGTTTCGATGCCGTTGCCAGCGGCTACGGCAAGGCGGTGCGCGTCTTTGTGGGCAACGCCTTCATGCTGACGGTGATGATCTTCGTCTTCGGCGGTTTGATCGCAGGAACGGTGTACCTGTTGCGCACCACGCCCCAAGGCTTCATCCCGCAGATGGATCAGGGGTATGCCATCGTCGTCATCAACTTGCCCGACGGAGCTTCGCTGAGCCGGACCGATGCCGTCACCCAGCGCGCCTCAGAGATCATCCTTGAAACCCCTGGGGTCCAAAATGCTGTGGCGTTCGCAGGCTTTTCAGGCGCCACCTTCACCAACCAGTCCAACTCGGCTGTGGTGTTTGCCGCGTTCGATCCGTTCGAGGAGCGGCTGGAGCATGGCGGGCAGACCGCCAACGACATCATCGGCAGCCTTTTCGGGCGCCTGCAGAACATCCAAGAGGCCTTCATCATTGCCATCCCGCCGCCATCAGTGCGCGGTGTGGGCAATGCCGGCGGCTTCAAGATGCAGCTTCAGGAGCGTGACACGTCCGAAGTGGGGCGCGTGCTTGCTGCCGCCTTTGAGATCATGGGGGCGGCGAACCAGACGCCTGGGCTGACGGGGGTCTTCACCACTTTTTCTGCCTCAAGTCCCCAGTTCTTCCTGGAGATTGAGCGGGACAAGGCGCGGATGCTGAACGTGCCGATCCCCAACATCTTCGAGACGTTGGCGATCAACCTTGGCACATCCTACGTCAACGATTTCAATGCGTTCGGGCGGATCTTCCAGGTCCAGGCGCAAGCGGACCGCAGTTTCCGCTCCGATCGCGAGGACATCTTGCGCCTCAAAGTGCGCTCCGCGACGGGGGCACTGGTGCCCCTTGGCACGTTGGTGGCCATCCACGATGTGTCGGGTCCGGCGCTCGTCCAGCGCTACAACATGTTTGTGTCCGTGCCCGTTCAGGGCAACCCCGCGCCGGGCACCTCCACGGGCGATGCGCTGGCGGCGATGGAAAGGGTTGCCGAACAGACCCTTCCCGCAGGCACCTCGTTCGAATGGACGGAGCTTGCCTTCCAGCAGTCCCAAACGGGCGACCTTGCCATATACATCTTTGGGCTCGCGGTGCTGTTCGCTTTCCTTGCCATGGCCGCCAACTATGAAAGCTGGGTGCTGCCGTTTGCGATCATCCTCATTGTCCCATTGAGTGTCGGGGCAGCGCTGATCGGGGTGAACTATCGCGGGCTCGACAACAACATTTTGACCCAGATTGGCCTCGTGGTCCTTGTGGGTCTTGCGGCAAAGAACGCCATTTTGATTGTCGAGTTCGCCAAGCAGGCCGAGGACAGGGGGCTTGCGCTGGTGGATGCCACGGTTGAAGCGTGCCGTCTGCGGCTGCGGCCGATCCTGATGACGGCCTTTGCCTTCATCCTCGGCGTGGTGCCTTTGATGATCGCGACCGGGCCGGGGGCTGAAATGCGAATCTCCCTCGGCACCGCCGTTTTCTCAGGCATGTTGGGTGTGACGCTGTTCGGCCTGTTTTTTACCCCGGTCTTCTACGTCACCCTGCGCCGGCTGACGGGCGGTCGCACGACCACGGCCAGCGAGGCACCTTCCAAAGCGTCTGAGGATCCGGCGCCGGCCGAATAGCGTGCGGCCGGTGCGCAGCATCATGGTTGGCGTGGTGGGCGGCAACGTGTGACAGTGGGACCACCCATCCTACTGGCCCGACGGAAAATTCTGCGTGATATCACCTGATTTGAAGACCAAGCGCACCCTTGGCAACAGGCACGTGTGTGCCATCGGCCTCGGCTGCATGAGCTTTGCTGGGTTCTATGGCGAGGCTGACGATCAAGAGAGCCTGCGCTGTCTGTCGGCCGCCATGGACCTCGGGGTTGACCATCTGGATACAGCCGAGCGCTACGGGTCGGGCCATTCCGAGAGCGTCATCGGCACGTTCTTGAAGCAGAGCGGCGCAAAACCGTCCATCGCCACCAAAGGCGGCATCTACACCAATCCCAAGCGCTACTACGACAATGGACCGGAAGCGTTGCGCGCCTCCCTCGAAGGGTCCCTCAAGCGGCTGGGTGTGGATCACATTGACCTTTACTACATTCATCGTCGGGAGGAGGCGCGACCCATCGAAGAGGTGATGGAAACGCTGGTGCGCTTCATCGACGAGGGGAAGATCGGCGCCATCGGCTTTTCAGAGATTGCCCCCGCCTCGCTGCGCCGCGCCCATGCCGTCCATAAGGTGGCCGCGGTCCAGAGCGAATACTCCCTATGGACCCGTCAGCCCGAACTCGGCCTCTTGCAGGCGTGCAAAGACCTTGGCGTGACGTTCGTTGCCTTCTCGCCGCTGGGCCGTGGCATCTTCGCCGAATCGTTCCCCGACCCGGACACCTTTGCACCGTCTGACTTTCGCACCAGCAACCCACGCTTCATGAAGCCCAACTACAGCGCAAACCTGCGGTATGTATCGGACTTTCGCGACTATGTGCGTGACCGCGGTTGGTCGCCGGCGGCCGCTGCCATCGCCTGGGCGCTGGACCAAGGCGATCACGTTCTGCCCATCCCTGGCACACGCACGGTGGATCACCTGAAAGAAATTGTCGGTGCGCTCGACATCCACTTCACCGATGCCGACAGGGATGAGATCGCGCGGCGCCTTCCCGTCGGCTTTGCCCACGGGGCGCGCTACTCCGATGCACAAACGTTTGGGATCGAGCGGTACTGCTAGTTTAGCTCCGTCGCGGCCATGGCTGTGGTGCGGCGGATGCCGAAGGCGCGCATCTTTCGGTATAGCGTGGCGCGGGAAATGCCGAGCATGGCGGCGGCGCGGCTGACATTGCCATCGCCCTTGTGGAGGGCATCGAGGATGACTTGGCGTTCGGCACTCTTCAGCTGATTGCCGGCAATCATCCCGCCATCGGAATGGCCCGCATCCAGGCGTTCACCGTCGGCCACAATGCGCTGGGGAAGGTCGGAAAGGTCCACCGTGCGCGTGTCGTTGGCAAGGTGAATGAGCTCGATGGTGTTGCGCAGCTCGCGCACATTGCCTGGCCAAGAATAGGCGTGAAGCGCCTCCAGCGCGTGGCCGCTGAAGTGCAAGGGGTCGACGCCGATGCGCTCGGCCACCTCCTCGTTGAAGTGGTTGACCAGGAGGCCCACGTCCTCGCCCCGTTCGCGCAAGGGTGGGATCTTGATGGTCGCCGCGCCGATACGGAAGTACAGATCGCGGCGGAACGAACCCACCTCCACCTCGTCATGGAGACTACGGTTGGTGAGGCCGATGACCCTGATGTTGACCGGTCGCACCCGCGGATCGCCAATGCGGCACGTCAGGTTGTCTTCAAGGACACGCAGAAGAAATGGCTGGAGGTCCAGCGGCATCTCGCCAATTTCGTCCAGGCACAAGACACCGCCGCTGGCCATCTCCACCCGCCCGGGGGTGGCTTGGGAAACGCCTGAGTCGCCGTGCCGCGCCGCACGACCGAACAGTTCTTCGCCGAAGACGTCGGTGGAGGCGGCGCCGCAATTCATCACCACGAAGGGGGCGTTGGCGTCGGTGCTGCTGATGGAATGGACAAGGCGCGCCAAAAGCTCCTTGCCGACGCCTGTCTCCCCTTCAAACAACAGGGGAATTGCCGCCGATGCCACACGCCGCGTCAGCGTGAGAGCATCAATCAGCGCCTGGCTCTTGCCGATAATCGTGGGTTCCACAGGGGATGGGGGCGCGACAATGACAGGCGCCCGCACAGGCTGAGCGGCTGCGAGGGTGGACTTCATCTGCGGTGCAAATTCCAGCGCGAAGCCGCGCACCCTGCCGTCCACCCACACACGCTCCACGCTTTTCAGGCGCGGTTCGTCAGGCAGCGCTGCTGAAACGTCGGAGGTGCTTATGGTCTCGCCTGTTGGTAGCAGATAGCGGCCGAGCGAAATGTCCCGTTCCGAGCCGTTCACAGGCAGTCGCTCTGGCGCGTTGCGGGCAAACACCACCCGGCCGCGTGGGTCCAGGATCACAAGGCCGCTGTCGGGGTGGGCGCCGTAGCCAAGCCGCAGGCACAGCTCCAGAAGGCGCGCCCGCTCAGCTGTGAAGCGGCCCACAAGAGCGCTTTCGATCTCGCGCGCGGCCGCCGTCACAAGGGCTGTGTTGTGGGGCCGAAAAATGCCGGGCGGGCCGGAAAGGTCCACCACACCCATGACACTGCCATCCATGGGATCGCGCACGGGCGCACCGGCACACGTCCAGTTCTTGATGCCGGCGCAAAAATGCTCCGATGCGTGGACGAACACTGGTTCGCCTGTGAAGAGTGCGGTGCCGATGCCGTTGGTGCCCGCCGCCCCTTCGTTCCAAACCCCGCCCACCTCAAGATTGATCTGGCGTGCATCGTCCAAGGTCTGCGCATCGCCGATGGTGTCGAGGATTATGCCGTCGCGGTCGGTCAAGACCAGCATGGCGCGCGCATCTTCCAACAGGCGGCCCAGTTGGAGGAAGGGGATTTGGGCGGCCTCCACAAGGTCCATGTTCGCGCCGCGGCGGCGCTGCACCTCGTCCTCCTCGTGGGTCATGGGAGCATCGTTGCTGAGGGAATTGACGCCCTTGCCGGCGCTGCGCTCCCAGGATTCGGCAATCAGCGTGCGCACGCCGTCTGGGCCGCTGCCAATGCTGCGGCCGGTCAAAAAGTTCTCCCACGCGCGCATGGTCTGACGGTCATGGCAGTCCACGTCCCGCGCCATGGGCGTGGGGGACTGCAACTTCCGCACCGTCGTCACTGGTCGTGCGGCCTTTTTGGGCGTTGGATCCGTCACGGTGTCCTCCGCGGCGTTGTCGGGCACTGGCAGCGCGGCACAATCGTGTTAGGTCAGGCCCATCCTTTGCGAAATCAGCGTTTTCAGTTCCTCCTGCTGGGCCTTGCGGGGTGCTTCGAACCCGTCAAGGTCGGAAAGTTCGTCAAGCGTTGGATCGTCGGGCGTCACCACGAAGCCGTTCCCTTCAGTGGCAAGGCGAAACTGGGTGCGCCCGTTCTGCCGCCTCAACTCGCCCAGGAAGGCGAGCTGACGGGAGGAATCAAGGTCCACAATGAGGACGCGGCCGTTGGGGCTGATGCGCACGTAAGGACGCGGATTGTCCGACGGCGTAAGGCGCTGGCGTTCAGGCAGAACAATGTCGGGCTGTGGCTGGGCTGCAGCCTGACGGCTCTTGGAGTAGGCGCCCTGGGTCAGGTGATCGGCCATACGGGTGATGGTCGCGCGATCTTTTTCAAACACTTTGCGCGCGGCTATGTCCTCACGCCGCGGACCATCGGACTTAGAGATGATGGTGACCATGGGCTCCCCAAACTGCAACGCGGCGGGTCGTGCATTGTCGCCCGCTCATTCTCTCTTGGTCGACGGCGCCATCCGGCGGCCCATTGACAGCGTGCCAATCAGCTGCGGCTAATTGTCAACCCTAGCCCGACAGTGCCGGACTTGGTGGTATTTTTCTACTACGAACTTCAAATCGGCGTAGAATTATTCAAAACGCAGTTGAGTGCGCCCTCCCACGACACAATCGTGCGTCACGGCACGATGACACCCCTGCCGGCGAACTTGCGGTTCTTGAAGTCGGCCAGGGCGGAATTGATGTCGTTTAGGCCATACTTTGCATAATGCATTTTTACTTTGCCGTCGGCGTTAAGCTCCATCAGTTCCACAAGCTCAGTGTAGTTGCCCACCAAACTGCCGCCGATGTTGATTTCGTTGACGACGAGATCGAGCGTTGGCACTTCCACCTGTCCGCCGTAGCCCACAACAAACGTTTGGCCGCCGCGCCGTGTCATGGGCCAGGCAATGTTCTCAACGCCCAGTTCGCCCACAAAGTCGATCACCACCTGGGCACCGCCGCCTGTGGCTTCCTTCACCTGCTCTATAACATCAGGGCCGCCATCGAACACGTGATCGGCGCCAAGCGCCTTGGCAAGCTCGCGGGCAGCGGGCTCTCTGTCGATGGCAATGGTGCGGCAGCCGCACAATGCCTGGAGGGACTGTAGGGCAATGTGGCCAAGACCGCCGACGCCGATGATGGCGCAATAGCTGCCTGGCCGCAGCATTTTGGCCGCGCGCTTGGCAACGCGGTAGGCGGTGATGCCGGCGTCCGCCATGGGCGCAACATCCAGCGGTTGAATGCCTGCGCCGAGCTTGATGAGCGAGCGCTCGTTCGTGACAAAGTATTCCGCAAAGCCACCATCAAGCCCGAGGCCAGGGAAGAGCCCGTGCTCGCAGTACATGTCTTCGCCATAGCGGCAGGCGAGGCAAATGCCGCAGGTGCGCAAGGGATGGCAGATCACCGCGTCGCCTGGTTTGACGGAGTGGACGGCGCTCCCAACATCCTCCACCCAGCCGGCATTCTCGTGCCCCATGATGTAGGGAAGGAGTGCGCCGTCCGCGTCCATAATGTCCTTCCAAACGCCCTCTATGATGTGAAGGTCCGTCCGGCAAAGGCCCGCCGCGCCGACCTTGACGATCACCTCATCAGGGGCATTCACCGTTGGCGCAGGCACCTCCTCGATCTTGAGGTCAACGTTCATGGCGGGGTCATAGTCGTAAAGGCGAGCGGCTCGCATCGGTGTTCTCCTGTTGAGGATGACCGACGCCTAAGGCGCCGGCCACGGACCGTTTCTTGAGGAAGTGCCGTGTGCCCGCCCGGCCTGAGGGAGGGGCGGGCCGTGGGTCAGGAGTGCCCGAGAAGCTCCGCGCCACCGCCAAGGGCCGCCCCCGCGGTGGGGTCTGCCTCACCCTCGGCAAGGTCGCCCACCAGCGTCTCGGTGGTGAGGATGAGGGTTGCCACGGACGCCGCATTGGCAAGCGCTGCAGCCGTCACCCGCACGGGGTCGATAACCCCTGCCTCGAAGAGGTTTTCAAACCGCCCCGCACGGGCATTGAAGCCGTGCCCGCTGTTGATGCGCGAGACTTCCGCCACCGCAGCATTGGGGTCTTGCCCGGCATTCAGCGCAATGCGCGCCAACGGACGCGACAAGACCGAGGCCACAAGGCCCATGCCGGCCGCAACATCCTTCTCCGCCCCGTCTTCAAGGGCACGGATTTCGGGCACGATGCCGAGGAGGGCGGTGCCACCACCGGCGACAACCCCCTCCGATGCCGCAGCGCGCACGGCGGCCAGAGAGTCTTCAATGAGCTGGATGGTGCGCTTTTGCTCCACAGGCGTGGTGCCGCCTGCATAGATGACCGCCGTCCCGCCGGAGAGCTTGGCAAGGCGATCGCGCAGCTTGTCCTGCTCGATGTTGGGTGGGGCAATGTCGAGCTGGCGTTGCACCTGACCGCGGCGCGCTTCGATGCGTGCAGGGTCGCCCTCACCGCGGATGATGGCGGTATCGCTGGCGGTGGACCATGCGGCGGCGGCAGCGCCAAGGTCGGCACGGGTGGCCGTCTCCAGCCGGCCGCCAAGGTCCCTGGCGATGACGCGGCCGCCGGTGAGGATGGCAAGATCCTCCATCATGGATTTACGCCACTGGCCGTACTCCGGTGGATGCACCACCAAGTATTTCCCGGGTGTATTCTCGCCCAACAGGGTGACCACCACCTCGGGCGAAATCTCCTCGGCGATGACGAGGAGGGAGCGGCCTTCCTCGTCAGCAATTCTGCGCACGGTGTCGAGGGAGGCCGGATCCTTGACCTTAAGGTCGGTCATGACGATGAGCGGGCGCTTCAGCTCCGCCACCATCTTTTCCTGGTCGGTGACCATGTGGTGGGAGATGTAGCCTCGGTCGAAGGACATGCCTTCGAGCACCTCGACCGTCGTCTCGGTTGTGACGCCGAAATCGGTGGTGATGACACCTTTCTCGCCCACACCCCGGAAGGCCTCGGCGACAATGTTGCCGAGCTTCTTGCTCCCGGCGGCAATTTCGGCGACGGATGCGATCACCCTGTCGTCCTTGGCGGGTCGTGCGGTCTTTTGCAGGGCTTTGACGGCAGCTTCCGTCGCCGCCTCGATGCCGCGGCACACGTCCACGGCCTTGGCCCCTTTTTCAAGCAGCTCCACGCCGCCTTGGATGAGACCGTTGGCAAGGACGATGGCTGTGGTGGTGCCATCGCCCGCCACATCGTTGGTCTGCATGGAGACCTCGCGCACCACCTGTGCGCCCATGTTCTCAAAGCGGTCCGTCAGTTCGATTTCGTTGGCGATGGAAACGCCATCGCGGGTAATCATCGGGGTGCCGATGGGCCGGTCGATCATCGCATTCATGCCCTTGGGACCAAGGGTCGGCTCAACGGCTGAGGCAAGTCGTGCGACGCCGCGCGCCAACGCACGCCGCGCATCGCTGGAATGAAGTAGTTGTTTGGCCATGGCCATCCTCCCTGTCGCTGCCGGCCAGGTTTCCCTGGCGGCGCGTGGTTATGATTGGGGTTCGCGCACCGGTGCTTCGGGCAGAAAGTCCACAAGGGTGAGCCCGTCGCCCTGCCGCGTCGCCTCCTTGTAGCGATGGGTTTTGAGGCCCCGGCAGAGCGCGCCACCGAACTCCATGTTGATGCGCACCTGGCGCAGCGTCTGAAGGTGCGCCCACAGCCCATCGTGGGGGATTGGCGTGCCCGCCAGCGTCACGAACGCACGGTCTCCGAGGCCCTTTGCAAGTCCCTTGGCGAGGAGGATCTCCCTGTAAAGAGGTGCACGGGTCTTGGCGTCCTCGTCCTGGAAGGTGAAGCCGTCGAATTCGCCAAGCGTGGTTGTGACAATGTCGGCGTCGCTCATGCCCTGGCGCTTGAGGTCCAAGAGCACCGCTTCTTGGCGCCGCTGGAAGGCCTTGTCCTCAAAGGTGCGGCGCACCTCGTCGAGGCTGTCGCCGGCAAGTTCCTCGCCAAGGGCATCGGTGAAGCTGCGCCCGTCGCGCACGGCGTCGGTGATTTCCTCGGCATAAAGGTGGTCAAGCAGCTTCACGTCCACATGGCTGACACCGGGCAAAGGGCGAAGGGCGGCGTGAATGTCCTCCACCATCAGAAAGGCGAAGTTCGGCGAACACCAATAGGTGGGCAGGCGAAACAGGACGGTGATGTCACCGTCCCTCATCTCCACGCCCTCGACAAAGCCCATCTCAGTAATGGACTCGTCGAGTTCAGGGTCCATGACCCGGGAGAGAGCAGCATCCACGGCGGCCCGTGAGGGGGTCGTCGTTGTCACCGGCTCACTCCGCGGCAAGCATGACGGGCGCTTGGCCAAGCTTGGCCTTCATGGCACCAACGTCGATGTCATAAAGGCGCGCCGCATTGAGGCCGAGCATCTTTTCCTTGGACTCATGGTCAAGCGTGACCCCTGTTTGCGCGGCAATGTCTTCCGGCAGCTCGAAGGCCCAAAGTTTTTCCACCTGCCACTTCGGCGTCCAGATGGCGTAATCTGAACCAAACAAGATCTTGTCTGGGCCAAGCCAGGCCATCAACTCACTGATGACTTCGGCGAAGTAGCGGGGCCGGGCATGGATGAAGGGGAGGGCCACCGCAAGGCCCGCATAGACGTTGGTTTCCTGCACGGCGATCCAGCAAAAGTCGTCAAGCCGCGGCAGGCCGCAGTGTTCCACCACCCAGTTCAGGCCTTGGAAGTCGGTGGCGGCGTAGTCCACGTCATGCACGTCGAAGGCATCCTTCGACAGGGGAATGATGGTCGGCCCCTTGTGCACATGCATGTTTTTGATGCCGAGCTTGTCGCACAGCTCAAAGCAGCGGTAAGCATTGGGATCTGTGAGCTTCCAGCCTTTGGACTCCCCGTTCCATTCGGCGGTGTAAAGCTTCACACCTTGGATATCGAAAGTCTCTTTCATGTAGTGAATGTATTCGAGCGCCTTCTCGCCATCGCGCGGGTCGAACGCCCCGTTGATGATGAACCGGTCGGGGTGACGCTCGGCCATCTTGTGGCTGCGCTCGATGGAACTGAAACCGGTCTTGTAAAAGTCACGCAGATAGGTGGACTGGATGATGGCCATGTCGTTGGGGCCATCCACGAAGAGATCCCGGTAAATATCGTCTTCGCTATACTTCTCGAACTTCGATTTTTCCCAAAGCTGTTCAGGCGGGCTCAAATTGGTGTGGTAGGCGTAAAAGCAGTCGATGAACTGCTTGCCATGGACGTTGGCCTGGTTCTCCGGGCTGCCATCCCAAAAGTGGGTGTGGCCGTCGATGACGAAGATCTCTTTGCCTTCCGGTGTCACGTACATAGCGCCTCCTTCGTGCCGTGCGGCTCTTGTTGTCGTCAAAACGTCTTGGAGGACGCGCGGCTCAGGTTTTGCACGGAGCCGCGCGAAACCCTCAGATGTATTCCATCATCTCGTCCATGTTGCCGAACAGAACGACAGTGTTGTCGTCCACGCGCACCATGCGACCGTAGTGGGTGGAGGTGATCACTTCGAACTGGGAGGCGTCCATGTCACGCCCGAGATACTCGCTGATCTCGTCCATCTTGAAGATCAGCTTGCCCTCCCCATCCACACGGATGAGGGCGGGTTGATAGGTGCAGGTCACACCTTCTTTGCTCTCCATCAATTCGGCGATGGCGCGCGCGTCCACCGAGTCGTTCATCGTCACCCCGCATTGATGCGAGATCGTGCGATCGAACGAGAGATCCTTCATCGACTTGAAGATATTCTTCGATGAGGCGTTGCGGGCAACAGAGGCCATGATGATCTCCCGATCTTAGAGGTTAAGTTCGCCGACGATCTGGGCAAGACGCTCGCGCGACTTCTCCTGAACTTCGGCAAAGCTGACGGGTTTGGAATGGGGCTGAGACCAGATGGGCTGGAGGCCAAGGGCCGCCTTTTCTGCCAGTGCCTGGTGCTTATCCAGCCATGACCGGAAAAGCTTCGTGTTCTCCGCCCCATACTCGGGATCGTTGGCGAGGAGATAGATAAGGTCGATACAGTTGGCGAGGTTACGTTCGTAGTCCGCCTCGGCCGCAGAAATCACCGATGGGGTCACGAAGTCGCCGTTGGCGGCAGCCACCTGCATGAGGAACCCGGAGCGGAACAGCTCACCCACCAGCGGCTCGAACACGATGTTGGTGGCAAAGTATTGTTCAAGATAATCGGACGCGCCCATGATGGACTCGACCGCCTCACGGGTGCCTTGCCAGATGGGATCCTCCAGCCAGGCCGCTTTGCCGAGTTCGTCGTTCCACCCGTCAATGTCGAGCCCGATCTCGGCCAGATAAAGTGTGATGTCCTGAGATAGGCGCAGCTTGTAGGACGAATTGGTGAGCGTCGCGTTGTTGATCATTTGCGTATAGCCGTAGCGCTGCGCTTGCATCAGCGCCGTGCCAAGGCCGAATTCGGCATGCTTCCAAGCCCCAAGGTGAGTCTGGAGGATCTTGGTCCAGGCTTTGTCGAAGGCTTTTTGCGCATTGTACTTGCGTGCATTGCCGATGACGCCCTGGATCATCGTCTCGATCTTGGACTGGCGCTGGTAGTGGGTGCGCTCCCACTCCTGGTCCGGTGCACGGAAAGCGTGCCAGTTGGAGCTTTTGGCGTGGGTGGCGTGTTTGACGTAAGCGCCGTCTCCGTCGGGAAAGGAGATGATCCAATCCTGGATCAAGTAACGCTCAGGATCGGGTTGGACGTCGACGGTGACGTCTTCATAATGTGTGGCGCGTTTGCCTTTAGGGTCGAAGTACTTGTACTTGCGGCTGTCGCTGTCCACGAAGATGGCGGAACCGGCGGCGCCTGAGCCCACCGAACTGGATGTTGCTGGCATCGTTTCTCTCCCGTTGTTTCCGAATTGGCCGTTTTTTGCGTCTAGCCGGCGGTCTCCAGCGTCGGCGATGCTGTGGAGGGGGTGAATTTGTCAAAGAAGATGCGTTCGAATTCGAAGCCGTTCATGTAAAGCGCGGGCGTCAGCGCCTCGATCATGGGTGGTGGGCCGCAGGCGTAGACATCGCCTTCCCCATCAAGGTCGAGCGCATTGAGGTGCCGCGCGACGGCCTCGTGGACCATCCCGCGCTCACCGGTCCAACTGTCATCATCATCCGCGTCGGACAGGACCGGGATGAATTGGATGGTGGGGGAGCCTTCGGTGAGTTCGGCAAGCTCTTCCAAGTAAAAGAGGTCTTTTTGGGTGCGGGCACCGTAGAAGAAAACCACAGGGCGCTGTTCACCGCTGGCGATGTGATCGTGCAGGATGGACCAGATCGGTGACATGCCCGAGCCCGCCGCCACGAGGATCACGTGTCCGTCCCGTCCGTCCCGTCGGAAGCATCCCCCGTAGGGCCCTGTGACTTTGACGGGGGCGCCGACGGCGATGGCGCCGCCTTCGTCGAGCTCGCCTGAGAACTGTCCGCCTGGGTATCGCTTGATGATGAACTCAAGCTTTTGCGTTTCGCTCGGCGGATTTGCCATGGAAAACGAACGCGTAATCGTCTCTGCGTTTTGGGTGGTGACGGTGATGTCGACATATTGGCCGGCCCAGAACTTTAAGGGCTGCTCGAGTTCTATGGTAACGCAGCGAATGTCGTGGGTCAGGCGTTCAATATGGCTGATGTGGCCAGTGAAGGTCTTGACCGCGATGGCCTTCTCCAGAAGCTCTTCATCGAAGTAGTGAAGCTCCACATCAAGGTCGCTGAGCGCCTTGGAGCGGCACAGAAGGATGCCGCCTTGGTCGCGCTCCATGTCGTTCAGCGCGAATGTGGAATACTTGGCGAGATCCACCTCGCCCTCAAGAAGCGTGCACTTGCAGGCCGAACACTGGCCTTCCTTGCAGCCGTGCGGCAGTGCGATTCCCTGGCGGAAGGCGGCATCAAGGATGGTTTCGTCCTCTTCCACCTCGAACTCTACGTTCACCGGTTCCAGACGCACGGTGTAAACGTCACCCATTGGGCAAATCCTCCCCGTCCGCAGCGTGGCGCCACGGCGGTTGTCCTCGTTCGTGTCGGGCTTGGTTGGGGCCGGCACGCAGCCGGCCCCTGTGCAAGCTAGTTGCAGGGGTTGATCGAGAACCCGCTGCGATAGTCTGCAATGTGCGCTTCGCGGTCGGCGTCCGACATCTCCCGCAGGAGTGTCAGAGGCGACAGGAGCGTGTGGCCCTTCACATCGTCGAGGGTCCACATGTCCTTGTTGTCGAACCGCAAATGCGGCTGCGGCACCAAGGTCTTGCCGTCGGAGCGCACGAAGTTGAGGTCCTTGATGGCGTCCGCCAGATCCCAACCGTGATAAAGCGTCTCCCACTCGCGCTTACCGGAGAAGCGGCCCATGGCAGGCGTCGGGCGGCCCTGATACTCGTCGGAGAACGCTTCCACAGCGGTCCAACGGTCCAACTCGTGAGCAAAGGTGTGCAGCTTGCCGTCGATTTCGTCGACCACCATGTCTTCGCGGATCAGGCAGGGGACGAGGCAGCTCCAGCACCGGTGCGGGTACACATAGCCCACTTCCTCGTTGAAGGTGATGACCTTCTCGCCGGGAACGGAGAGCTTGGCGTACCACTTCCAGAAGTCACCGAATTCGGCGTACCAGCCCGGATACTTGTGCTCGAACCACTCGAAGTCTTTTTCGGTTTGGGCCTCGATGCGCCAGAAGTTCACGGGCCAGCCGACGGCGAAGAACTGTGCCACTTTGTGCACGTAGAACTTTTCGGTGAGCCGCTTCCAGGCTTCCTGGACATCGTCGTGGTGGATCTTGATGCCGTACTTCTCGAGCGGCAGCATGTAGGTGCGGTAGTAGTCCTCAAAGATCCAGCGGTGCCACATCTCCACGTAGGACTCTTTGTCCTTGTCGCGGTTGGTGGTGCCGTATTCGATGAAGGTGCCAATGGCCGCATCCACGATGGCGTGGTTCTGCCAGAAGGCATAGCGAAGGTCGCGCTCGATCAGGAGGTGATTGTCCGGATCCTTGAGCGTTGCCATCATCAAGGAGTGACCGTTGCCGATGTGCCGGCTTTCGTCGGACTGCACCGACAGGAAGACCGTTGGAAGGGCATAGTCACCGTTGCGGGCGGCCTCTGACGGCATCGCCACGAACAGCGTGTTGGTGAACGCGGTTTCGGCCACCACCGTCAGGTAGATGTTGGCCGAGGTGATGGCATCGCCGGTGATGAAGCCTTCGCCGAACTGGCGACCGATGGTGGTCGCATAGCACTTGCCGAAGGCTTCCTCGGTGATATCGAACCCTGCGGGGTCGATATAGTTTTCCATGTACCACTTCTTCAGGTTCATCTGAATGGTGGAGTGGCGGAACTCGTCGACCATTTGCATGGTGAAGCCGGTGCGCAGGTCTTCACCCGGAGACAGACGCGCCACCATGGCCATGGAGCGCGCCGCTGAGATTTCCGGGAAGGGGATGATGGCCAGGAACAGCTTCATCCATTCCACCCAGCGCGGTTCCACATTGCGGAACATGTCGCCGCGCAGCGCTGCGTCCAACGCGCCATAGACGCGGTTGTCCTTCTCTTCCTGCATGGGGAAGTAGGAGCGCAGCACCTGTTTCATGGGATCGCGCGGGGCTTTGGCGATCTTGTAGTCGGTCGGATACGTCATCGCCTCCTGAACGTAGGAGGGATTCCAGCCAAGATCGGCGATCTTCTTCGCCGCCTCGCCCACGGATATTCCGCGCTGCGAGGTGATCTTGTTTAGCGTCAAGGTCATGAAAGTCTTTGCCTCCACTTGGGTTACACCGAGGTTGACCTAAGGCCGCCGCGCCGAACGCGCGGAACGGCCAGGCCGGAACGCCTGCCGTCCCAAAGACCGGCAGCACGCGGCGCTCAATTGAGGCAAAGGTTAAGAGCAGCACGGGGAGGTCGGACGACGCTGCGCCGTGACGGTGCAGCGCATTCGTTCAGGCCACCTCGAGCCAACCCCCCTTCGTTCTTACGACGCACAAACGGTGTGTTCGGCGTACTTTTTGTGTAAGGTTTTATAGGCAGGCTAAATAGCAAGGGTCAAGGCATTTTAGAAGAAATTCAGTCTCGTTGTTGTCTCAAAACTGAGACAGTTGTCGCAAGGCGAGTGTATCACAAGTGAGAAACAACAAGAACGAGATTGAAATATTGACTTACACTGCCAGATCACCCCACTCTTTAGAAGGTGTCGGGCGCCAATGGTGCGAAAAGCGGCGAAAAGTTGTTCGCTTGATTTGGGGTAAGGTCAGAAACGTATGAGCAATACAAGCGCACCGATTCCCGCCTTTGAAGAAGCCGCCGCCATGGCCAAGGAAATCGTCGAGCGCGCGCCTCAGGATGTGGTGTTTTCCATGACCTTCATCGGGGAAAGCCGGCAGCGCCTTTTCAATTTCTTCGAGGGGGTGATTCGCCAGGAGGTGGAGGCACGCGGCGGCTCCCTCACAAGCGATCTTGTGCGCCCCTTCGTGGACGAGCACGCCTCCAAGCTGCGCGATTTCGTGCTGACCGGCGCAGCACTCAGCCGCCAGTTTCGCCTGGAAGACATGGAGCGGCTGCTTGGGGACCGCACCATGGTGACGCGGGTGGACCTTTGGGATTCACTCACCCAGCACATCGAGGCCGCCTGCGCACAATTCCGCGCTCAGGCCGACGAGATCCCCGAAATGCTGGAAACGCTTGAGCGCACCCGTGCCGAGGCGTCCGGGCGATGAGCGCACACGCTTCAGTTCAATCGGGTGCCTTTGGGGGGAGGGGCACTTTGTGGCGCGATGCCAAAGGCCGACAAGTCCGTACGCATGGCAAAATGGGCGTCTTCCAACAGGCGATCGCGGGTGGCCTCGGGCAGCCTGTCCAGCGCTGCACGGGCAGCGTCCATATCCTCCACCGTCGCGTCTTTGGCCATGGCGCGGGCGAGGGCTTTGGTGCACCCATCTTCACGCATCAGCTGCTTCTTGGCCGCGCTGTGAAGGGCGGTGAACAGGCGCTTCGTCATCTCATCCATGGATCGCGGAGCTTTCTCCAAGACTTGGCACACGGTGCGCGGCGGTCGGTTGTGTTTCCGCAGCGCTGGTCATCATGAGAACGAATATCGACATCCTCTCCGAGCGGCTTCATCTGGTCGGTGAGGCAGCAAAACTCAATGCCGAGCATGTTCGTCTGTTGCAAATGGCGGCAGGCGTCCAAATCGCAACCTTGGACGATGACACGGCCGACGACACCAATCCCCACCACGCAGCCATCGAGGTCGTGGAAGCCAAGCTACGCGCGCTGGAGGGCAAGATCGCAGACCTCGACAGGGAGCTCGACAACCAGTGAGCATGGGCGCGATGTCCGAACAAACCCCGACGATGCCAGAGGAACCACCACCCACAGTGTTCGACCTGTTGGCACGGGTCTGGGATGCAGGCGGCCCCGTGGCCTCAGTGCTTGTGGATCGGGAGGGAAGTGCTGCGGCCTTTGTCCTGTCCGACGGCTCCGCGGTGCTTGCGCCCGTGGCCGACCCCGAACCTGCCGCAAAGCGGCTGCGGATGGCGGGGGACGTGGGGCAACTGTCCATTTTGCAGCGCACCCAACCCTTCGGTCCTTTGGCCGAGGCGGCGCTTCCACCAGGCGCCGTTACCGCCATCGCCGCCTCCACAACGGGCAAGGGCTTTGTGGTGGGGACTCGCGAAGGTGCCATCAAAAAGCTCACCGCGCGTGGACAGACGCTGGATGTGGCAACGCCCTTTACATCCCCTGTGACGGCCCTTTGCGCGCACCCAAAGAAAGCGACACTCGTGGCCGCATCAGGGGTCGATGTTGCCATTTTCAGCGAAGAGGGGTCTGACACGATCCGCGATCTGACGGCCCCATGTGCGGTCACCGCTTTGGGGTTTGCGCCCGACGGCAGCGCATTTGCCGCTGCCACCGACAAGGGCCTGTGGGTGGTCTCCCACGGTGTGGGGTCGGCTCACCTCATCGAGGGTGATGCCGTGACGGGGCCTCTGGCTTGGAGCGGTGACGGCGCCTACGTCGCCACCGGCCGGGATGAGGCGGGGATGACCCTGTTTCGCATGGCCGACCACACCGTCCACGCCAACAAGAACTACCCCGCGCCGGTGCGCAGTGTGGCCTGGAGCCATCCCGCCAACGCCCTTGTGACGGCGGGCGCCTTCCGGGCCGTTGCCTGGTCCTTGAGCGCCCCTCCGGTGGATGGGGATAGGAGCGGCGCCTTGGTGTCCGGCCGCTCAGGCCTCGTGCTGGTGGAGGCCGTCGCCGCCCACCCGGCACGCCCGCTCCTGGCTGTGGGTTACGCCAACGGGATCGTCACGCTCACCAAGATCGGCGCACCTGATGAGATGATGTTGAGCGCCACCGAAGGGGCCGCCGTCACCGCGCTCGCCTTCACCCCGGCGGGCGACAACCTTGCCCTTGCCCACGACGACGGGAAGGTCGCCATCGTCAATCTGCCGCCGCAATTATTCAAGTGACCCGCAGTGAACGCGGGCGAGGAGGAGACATGACCGACACCACGACCGAAGAGCGGCAAGAAGCGCAAAGCAAAGACGCCTACTTTGAGCGGATCGCTGCGCTTTCCCATGACATGGTCAAGGCCCACGGAAAGGATTTTGCCATGGGCGCGTTCGTCCTCGCGGCCCGGTGGATCGCTGAAGGCAAGGCCGACCGTCCCGTGTCCTGAGCCCGCGTCCGCCCAAAACGCTGCAACCCGCTGAGCCCATTCGCATTAGACGAACACCCATGCGAAAGGTACTGTGGCCTCAGTTCGGAGGCATACCAATGTGCAAAATCTTCGCCGGTATCCCGCGCCAAAACTATGTGAGCGAAACCCGGTCGGTTCGGCTTGGCGGTCACTCCACATCCATCCGCCTGGAACGGGCATACTGGGATCTTCTGGAGCGGCTCGCCCATAGTCAGGACCTCACCTTGGGACGACTGTTGAGCGAATTGCATGAGGAGGTGCTGAACCTTCATGGCGAGGCGCGCAATTTCTCTTCGCTCTTAAGGTGCGTGTGCCTTTTGCACCTTGAGCGAACGTTTGGCGCGGAAGGGTATGCCTTCCCCGCGCCCGAACGCACATGATGCTCTCAGCGACCCTGCAAGTGCCTGCAAGAATGCGCAGTAGCATAATACTACCCGGCCGGTCAGGGCGCCCATAGGCTTTCACCAAAGCCGCCGAATTCGCGCGGCTAACTGTGCGCCGCGAGGGCGGGCCAGCCCCCTCCTGCGCTCCGAGGAGGACACCCGTTGGCCAAAGCGATCCACATGATGATCCGCGTTCTGGACGAGGCCAAGTCGATCGACTTCTACGACAAAGCCTTTGGTCTGACAGTTGCCGATCGGTTCGACTTCGACACCTTCACGCTGATCTACCTGAAAAACCCCGAGAATGACTTCGAGCTGGAGCTGACGGTCAACAAGGACCAGTCCGAGCCCTACGAGCACGGCAGCGGATACGGCCACCTGGCCTTTGTGGTCGATGATGTGGATGCCGAACACCAGCGCTTCATCGAGGAAGGGCTTCAGCCGCGCAAGCTGGTGGACTTTGCGCCGGGGGGCTCACGCCTTGCCCGTTTCTTTTTCGTCGCCGATCCCGACGGTTACCAGATCGAGGTGCTGCAAAGGGACGGTCGATACGTCTGAGCCCATCCACGCCGTGGCCAAAAAAAAACTGCCGCGGCGCTCACGAGGAGGAAACATCCATGAAAACAATCCATAATGCGGTGGGTCGTCCGGACGGCAGGTCGCCGCCCGCAGGGGCACCCACGCCGCCGGAGGGGTTCCGGCTGGATCGGCGGCGCTTCATGCAGTCAAGCCTCATGGCGGTCGGGGCCTATGCTGTGGCCGCAGGCGGCGTGACATGGCTTGTGGCGCCCGACAAAGCCTGGGCGGTGGAGTACGATGCGCTGACGCCCGAGCTCGCCCAATCGCTCCTCGTCATGACACGGGCGCTTTATCCGCACGAGCGGCTCGGCGACGTCTACTATGCCAAGGTGGTGAAAGACCTTGATGCGGAAGCCTCGGGCTTTGCCGACAAGAGCCGGCTAGAGATGCTGCGTTTGGGCGCTCAAGAGCTCGACGAGGCGGCCGGCGGCTCCTTCGCCAACGCCTCCGAAGACGATCGCGAAAAGGCCCTTGGCACCATCTCCGACACACCCTTCTTCCAGGCCGTGCGCGGCAAGACCGTCGTCTCCCTCTACAACCAGCCCGAGGTTTGGGAAAAGTTCGGCTACGAAGGGCCGAGCTATGAACAAGGCGGTTACCTTCATCGCGGCTTCGACGATCTGTCGTGGCTCCCCGCTCCGCCCGCTGAGGCAAGCCCACCGGTGGAAGGATAAGGGAGACGGTCATGACAACATTCGACAAAACCGACGACAGCGTCGTGGTCATCGTGGGTTCTGGTGCCGGCGGGGGAACGCTGGCCCATGAACTGTGCGAGCGCGGCATCGACGTGGTGCTCCTGGAAGCAGGCGCGCAACAATCCACCGAGAGCTACATCAACGACGAATGGGCCTCCTTCGGTCAGCTCGCCTGGCTCGACAAACGCTATGCCGAAGGCGGCTGGCGCGTTGCGAATGACTTTCCCAACCTGCCGGCGTGGATCTGCAAGACCGTCGGCGGATCCACCACCCACTGGGCTGGCGCGTCGCTACGCTTCCAGGATCACGAGTTCAAGGTGGCGGAACAGTATGGTGAGATCGACGGCGCCAATCTCCTCGACTGGCCCATCGACCTTGCCGAGATGGAACCGTTTTACGACAAGGCCGAAGACAAGCTTGGGGTGACACGCACCCATGGCATTCCGGGTCTGCCGGGCAACAACAACTTCATCGTCATGTATAACGGTGCAGAAAAGCTCGGCTACAAGACCGTCCACACGGGCCGCATGGCCATCAACTCGCGCACCCGTGACAACCGTGCCTCCTGCCAACAGCTCGGCTTCTGCTTCCAGGGCTGTAAGATGGGCGCCAAATGGTCGACGCTTTATTCAGAGATTCCGAAAGCCATCGCCTCAGGCCATCTTGAGCTGCGGCCAGAAAGCCATGTCCTGCAAGTCCTTCATGACGACACGGGCAAGGTTACAGGCGTCCTTTACGCCGATCGCGAGGGCAATCAGCACGAGCAAAAGGCGCGCGTGGTGGCCATTGCCGGCAACTCCATCGAAAGCCCGCGGCTGCTCCTCAACTCCGCCTCGCCCATGTTTCCTGATGGGCTCGCCAACTCCTCAGGCCAGGTGGGCAAGAACTATATGCGCCACATGACCGCCTCGGTCTATGCGGCCATGCCGGAGCCTGTGCGCATGTGGCGTGGAACCACCATGGCCGGCATCATCCAGGACGAGTCCATCAACGATCCGTCCCGCGGCTTCGTGGGCGGCTATGAGATGGAGACGTTGGCGCTGGGCTTGCCGTTCATGGCCGCGTTCCTGGACCCCGGCGCATGGGGCCGCGACTTTGCTCGCAAGATGGAGACCTACGAGACCATGGCCGGCATGTGGATTGTTGGCGAAGACATGCCCCAGGAGGAGAACCGCGTCACCGTCCATGGCTCCGAAAAGGACCAGCACGGCATGCCCGTTCCCGTGGTCACCTTCACCGACCATCCGAACGACATCGCCATGCGCGAGCACGCCTTCAAACAGGGCGAGGCGGTGTACGATGCGGCGGGCGCCAAGGAGACCTTCCGCGTCCCGCCATACCCGTCCACCCATAACCTTGGCACCAACCGCATGAGCGCGCGGGCTGAGGACGGTGTGGTCAACCGCTGGGGCCAGACCCATGACATTCCGAACCTTTTTGTCTCGGACGGCTCGCAGTTCACCACGGGCGGTGCGGAAAACCCGACGCTGACGATCGTGGCGCTCGCCATCCGTCAGGCCGGGCATATTGCCGAGCGCATGTCCCGCGGCGAGCTTTAGTCTCCGCGCGAAAGCACTGCCACGTTGGCCTCCAAGTGGGCCAACGTGGTGGTCCCAGGGATGACCAACACGTTAGGCGCGCGGGCGAGGAGTGAGACAAGCGCCACGTGAGGGTCGGTGGTCGCGCCCTGCTTCATGGGGTTGGCGCCGAGAGGCCCGTGGGGCACGAAGGCAATGCCTTGTCCGTTCAACCAGTCGATGGTGTCTTCCAGCTCTTCGTCCGGCGCATCGGCAGGGGAGTAGCGGTTCTGTACTGCACAGATTGGCGCCACAGCCAACGCCTCTTCAATTTGCTGGCGGTTGACGTTGGATATGCCGATCCGCGCGATCTTGCCGGCCCTGCGTGCCTCTTCCAGCGCCGCCACGCTTTCTGCAATGGGCGTTACCCTGTCAGGCGCGTGCACATAGTAAAGGTCGATCCGCTCGGCCCTGAGGTTGCGCAGGCTCTCTTCAATGTGGCGCATCATGGTGGCGGGGCGCGTGTCCCGCCGAATACCGGTATCGTCCTTCTCCACGCCGCCTTTCGAAGCGATGAACATGTTGTCGGAAAAGCCGCCGCCTGCCTCGCCCAACGCGTCGGCGATCAGCCGTTCGTTGTGGTGGGGGCCGTAGGCGCGCGCGGTGTCGACATGCTGGACGCCAAGATCGTGGGCACGACGAAGCAGCGCAATGCCCTCGTCCCACGCCTCGTAGGGGCCGAAATTGCCTGGCTGCCCCGTGAGGCGCATGGCTCCATAGCCGATCCGGTGGATTGTCTTGCCATCGCGGAAGGTAAAGGTGGGGGTGATGGTCGGTGTCATCGAAAGGCTCCTTGCGTCTGTCGATACGGAAGATACCGTCCCCCCAGATAATCGGTAGACGTATTCATACCATCATTGTTATCTGATAGACGTATGAACGTTCGCTTCGACCGTCTGTCCCTTCTGGAAACCTTCGTGCGCATTGCCGAGCGGGGATCGCTCTCGGCCGCAGCACGCGACCTCAACATCTCCCAGCCTTCCGTTTCGCGGCAATTGGCAGCGTTGGAAGCACGCATTGGGGTGGTGCTTGCCCGCCGCACCACCCACGACCTGGCGCTCACCCCAGACGGCAAGGCGCTCCTCGCCGATGCCCGCCGTCTCCTTTCGGAATGGGAGGCCATTGAGGACCGCCACGCCGGCGCGGATGCGGTGCGCGGCACCGTGCGGGTGATCGCGCCTGTGGCCCTGGGTCAAGGTCTACTCGTCGAGCCCGCGACGGCGTTCTTGAAGGCCCACCCCCACACCAGCCTTGCGTGGCGCCTCACCGACGAGACCATCCGTTTTGCGGAGGAGGGGTGTGACGCCTGGGTCAAGGTGGGCCCTGTCCCCGACGAAACACTAGTGGTCCGTGACCTGGGGTGTGTGGAGCGCATCGTTGTGGGTACGCCCGCGTGTCTTGCCGCCGGTGGGGGAGGCGGTCTTGCCACACTCCCATGGCTCACGCTCGGCCCCTTCGAAGGCAGCCGCATTGAATTGTTTGACGGGTCGGGGCCGGTTCAGTCCTTCAAGGTCACACCGCGCATGGCGAGCGACAACATCATTGCCCTACGCCAAGCGGTGTTGGCCGATCTGGGCGTTGCCATCATGCCGCGATGGTTCGTGACGGGTGATTTATCCGCAGGCCGGTTGATGGACGCCGCGCCCGGGCTGAAGGCTGCTCACCTTGCCATCAACCTTGCCCTTGCATCGGGAACCAAGCGTCCGGCCAGGGTGGAGCACTTCGCCGCCGCTCTGGAAGAGTGGGGCCGCCTCAACCTTCAAAACGCCAACGCTCAATCGGCCTAAAACACTGTGAGGCCATACGGACGCAAGACGCTCTCGTCTTCTTGGAGTGTCCGCAACCTCCAGGGCGGGTGAGGCGCTTAGGCCATACCATCGGCGTAAGCGCGCCCTGTAGGCGTGGCGAGGAAGGCGGCGAGCGGCACGTCCTCCTGCTTCAGGAAGCCTGATTGAGGCAAGCGCCCGTCGCGGACAAGTTCGATCACGGCCACGACGGAGCTTGCCGTCGTCCACGCAATGGCGGTGCGACGGCGGCCAGCAATATCCTTTGGGTGGTAAGCCCGCACGAATTCTTTGCGTTGCGCCCGGCCCGACGCGTGGCCCTCGGCCGAGACGTGGATATAGACCACGTCGTCATCCACAGGCGGCTTGGCGTTGACCAGGATCTCGCCAGCCTCGACACGCCGCTCGCGCATCAACAGTTCGTGGAAGAAGAAGTTCATCAATTCTACATGGCCAGGATAGCGCATGGTCTTATAGTCCATATTGGGGACGTGGCCTTGATAGGTTTCGCACATAGTGCCAAGGCCACCTGAGGTGGTGAACGCCTCCAGCTCCGTCCCGCCGATGACGATCTTCTCGATCCACTCCATGGGCGAGACCCACTTGATCTCACCATCCTCCAACACTTCGCAGTCGTTGAGGTATTCGTTGACGACACCTTCGGGCGACCAGTTGAACGAATAGCCCATCAACCCCGTCGGGTGCTGGGGGAGGGCGCCCACGCGCATCTTGCAGGCCCGGCAGTCGTCAAGCTTGGCAATCAGGTCCGCCCCGACAATCCCCACAAATCCTGGCGCCAGGCCGCATTGGGGCGCCATCAACCCTTTCGACGTCTTTGCCAATGCCAAGATGTGCTTTGTGGTAGGTACATCTTCGGTCAAATCAAAGTAGTGAATGCCATTACCGTGGGCCACATCCGCCACGGACTTGTTGAGGTGGAAGGGAAGGCACGACAGGACCGCGTCGGCCGCACCGAGGGCAGCGCCAAGAGCGGTCTTGTCCTGGGTATCCAGCGCTGCGATCGGAAAGGGAGCGTCTCCGGTTGGGGCAATGTCATAGCCCGTCACCGCAAAGCCTGACTGTACCAGAAGATCGGCCGCAAGCCTGCCCACTTTGCCAAGCCCAAGCACCGCGATCGATCTCATGTCCATCTCCCTTGCGGTCGCCCCGACGGGGAGCGCCCAATAAAGCTGCCACCACGCACACCAACGGCCTGCCGCGCCGGCCGCGCAAGGGGCCGTCAAGCGGCGAACATTTGATTGGACCATCCACCGATGGGCGCTTCGGTGGGCGGGGCGTCCGGCCACGTTCAGGTGGGCGCCCCCACCATGAACGCCACGCCGTACACCCACGCAACCGATATCAGCGTGGAGACAATGCCGATCAACAAGACCGACTTTGTGAATTCGGTGAAGGAGATGGCAGGCGCACCAAGGTTCTCTGCCTGCTGCAGCACAATCACATTGCTGGCCGCGCTGATGATGAAAACGTTGCCGGCAAGGGTGGAGGCGGCCGCAAGCATCATTAGGTTGGCGGTCGAGAACTCTTCCAGCAATTTCAAGTACATGTCTACCAAGGGGACGTTCGAGAAGATGTGGCTGCCAAAAAACGCAATGGCCGCCGTCACACCAGGCTCAGTCATCTCATCGTGAAAGTCGCCGAGGAGAGCCTGAAGCGAGCCTGAATCAATCAACGCCCCCGTGACGATAAACATCGCCACAAAGAAAACCAGCGTCGGCCAATCCAACGTTCTCACCGTCTCCACCCTGCGCGGGCCGAAGAGATAGACGGGTATGGCGGCGACACAGGCGGCAAGTCCAAGCGGCACGTCGACCCCGAGGTCGAGGGTGGCGACGATGCTGTCCGTCAGGACAAGCACCACCAGCAGCCCGCATGCCAGGAGCGAGGGCCACAGTTTGGCGTTGGTCTCATCCACCGCCTCCCACACCGAGCCCACCTCAAAGGCCTCGGTGCGGATGCGTCCGGCAAGATACCAGGCCGCCAACGCCAGGCAGATCAGGGTCGGCACAATCAACCAGATGAAGAAGGTAATGATGGGCGCCGGCAGGTGGCCGCTGGTGGCAATCAAAAGGTTCTGCGGGTTACCGATGGGCGTTGCCATGCTGCCGATGGTGACGGTCACGCAAAGGGCGATCAAAAAGCTCTTGGGGTTCACCTGACAGCGCGCGGCAAGGACCAAGGCAATGGGCGTGCCGATGATGGCCGCCGCATCGTTGGTGAGGATTGCCGCCAACAGCGCAAAGCCGAAAATGAATGCGGTGAGCGAGACCTTGGCCGACCGCAACCCCGCAAAGTGGTCGGCAATCTTGTGGGAGACGCCGTTGAGGTAAAGCGCTGTACCGATGGAGAACACGCCGAACAGGTAGGCGATGATGTTCCAGTCGATGGCGTGCCACGCCGTTTGCGGGTCGATCTGTCCCGCCGCCAGCATCACCACCGCGCCGGCCAGCATGATGTGCCAGATCTTCAACCATGCAGGCAGCCATTCACGGGCGGCGATAAGCCCGAAAATCCCAAGGGAAACGCCGAGCGCAACACTCACGACGGGGCGTCTTCCGCCATCTCACCCGTTCCGGCGGCAGTGTCGGTGGGCGTGTCGCCGCCGCTCTTGATGGCATGAGCCGCCGTCTCCGGCATGAGCAGCGTGAAGACGAAAAAGCCCAGCACCGCCACACCGCCGAGGAAGAAGAAGGCGATGTCGTAGCTGTAAAGCTGAACAATCTGCTCGGCCAAAAGGTTGCTCATGGACGCGCCCACGCCCACCAGCGTTGCCAATGCCCCCTGGACAATGTTGAAGCGCCCCGTCCCCTTGGTAACGTCTGAGACAATCAGCAAGAAGATGATGGCAAAGATGCCGTTCGCCACACCGTCCAACGCCTGGATGAGAACAAGGAACACCGCCTCATCGGTCAGCGTGTAAAGGACAGCGCGGATCGGTAGGATGGCAAAGGCCAGGATGAACAGCGGTTTGCGGCCCCAGGTGTCCGCCGTGGCACCGCACAACACGGCCATCCCAATCATGATGAACTGCGCGGCAATGATGCAAGCGGACGTAAAGGCAATGCCGCTGCCGGCATCTCCCGCGAGGGAAAGCTTCTGGCTGACCAGGGGCAGCATGGCCGCATTGGCAAAGTGGAACAGGAAGATAGAGACGGCAAAGATGATCAGCCGCCTGTCGGCAAGGATGGTGCCGAAACCGCTTGGCTTGTCTTCCCCGGCCACGTGTTCGGCCACACCGCCGCACGCGGCCTCGTAGTCGATCTGCGAGGCGGAGATGAACAGGACCGCGATGATCATCCCGATCGCCATGACACTGATGAGGACGAACACGCCCGTCACATAGCCTGCCATGGCAAGGCCTGCCGCAATGGCTGCCGCCACAACGTTGCCGCCGTGGTTCCACGCCTGGTTCGCGCCTGTTTGTCTGGTGAAGAGTTCGCGCCCCACCACCCCCAGCGTCAGTGCGGCAATGAGGGGGCCGAGGAAGGCGAGCGAAGCGCCCATCATGGTTTGCGCGAAGAAGATCGTGGGCGCCCAGTCTGACACGACAATCAGTAGCGCTGCGGCCCCCACGATGCCTGCGCACAAGACCAAAAGACCGCGCTTGCGGTTGGTCCAGTCGATCAGGGCGCCGGCAGGGGTTTGGATGAGAACGGTGACGATGGAGCCCAGTGCAAGGGCAATACCGATCCGTCCCGCCTCCCAGTGAAGTTGCGACAACAGGTAGATGGCAAGGTATGGCCCAAACCCTGCCGTGACGTCCCCTGCGAAGAAATTCATTGCAAGGAGGGGGCGGCTTAAGCGTTGTCGTTTCACAGGGAATCCTTCACGCAGCTTGTTTTCTTTATTGGGGAAGGTGTGGGGGTGGGAAGCCCAAGAACCAGCCTTTGCTTGGGTTGAACGTTCAAGATGCTAGGTGAGGAAGTGTCGTCGCACCAGTCCTTATCCTCAGGTCTTCAGTTAAGGTCGTGCAAACCGCAAGAGTGCGGCGCCGAAGAGGGTGATCATGGTGGAGGCGACCTTCACAAGGTCCAGCCGTTCTTTGAGGACACCGACGCCGATCAACAGCGCAAAGACGATGCTTGTTTCCCGCAGCGCTGTGACGAGGGCGATGGGCGCCTGCGTGAACGCCCAGACAACCAAGGCATAGGCAGCGAAAGACGCGCCGCCACCGATAATGAATACGGTTTTCCCGCGCGCTGGAATCAACCGAAGTGTTTGTGGTGAGGTGGCGGCAAAGTAAAGGGACAAAACCAACGCGTTGCCCAGTGCCAGGATGCTGTAAAACCCCAGCGATGTGCCAGCAAGCCGCGCCCCCAGTCCATCGACGATCGAGTAGGCGGCAATAAAGAGCCCCGTGGTCAAAGCCAGCAGTGCCGCCTTTACATTGCGCTGCCCGTCAGCACGCCTGACGGCGGCGAGGCTGAAAATCCCGGCCCCGATGACCGCCACCGCCACCAGTTCCATCGTTTGGAGATGAACGCCCAGGATGAGGATAGAAAACACAGCCACAATCAGCGGTGCTGACCCGCGCGCAATGGGGTAGACCTGCGTCAAGTCACCAATGCGGTAAGACTGCAGAAGAAAGAGTTGGTAGCCCACGTGAAGGGCAATGCCGCCCAACAGGTAAGGCAGGCTCTCCACCGCTGGCAGGGGGACAAACATCAGGGCAGCGGCCGCGAAAGGCACATGCCCCAACACCACGGCCCCCATACTGGTGCGCTTGTCGAGCCCCCCTTTGACGATGGCGTTCCAGGTGGCATGCAGGAGGGCTGCCGCAAGGACAGCAAGAAAAACGGTCGTACCCATCAGCGCTCTTCACGTCCAAGCGATGATGGTGGCGGACACGTCCCTCCGCTGGCAAATCACGTTTTGCGACGGGGCGGCGTCGATCGGGGCCGGCTACGCGAAGAAGGCCGTTTCACGCGCGCACCGCACACCGGTCCTTGCCGTCAATGCTTGGCGCTGGCGGTGCGGGCCGCGGCGAGCTTCATGAGGCGGCGGAACTTGGGGCAGTCCATGTGCTCTGGCGCAGGGCAGGCGGCGGCACGTCGCAACCCGTCGCGCACCAGTGTGAGCTTTGCGATCACCCCGTCGATCTCGTCCGCCTTGGCGAGGAGTGTGCCTTTGTCGATCTTTGGGTTCTCGCCAGGGCGCAAGATGTCGCCGATTTCGCTCAAGGTGAATCCTGCAGCGCGCCCAAGGGCGATGAGGGCGAGCCGCTCCATCACATCGGCATCGAACTGACGGCGCAGTCCGCGCCGGCCCACTGAGGCAATCAACCCCTTTTGTTCGTAAAAGCGCAGCGTAGAGGCGGGCACGCCTGCCGTCCGCGCCACTTGGGAGATATCGATCAGCATTTGCGTGTTGACCTCAAGCGAACTTCAAGTGGCAACGTGCCGTCTTCACAGAGCGATCGCAAGCCGGAGGGAACCATTGATGACCGAGACATCTGCGCCAAACACAGGCGAAAACATCGGCTGGAGCGGCCGTGGCGGTGCCAATTGGGTCGAGGCCTAGGACGTGATCGACGGATTTTTCGCCCCCATCGACGCGGTCATCGTGGAGGCCTTGGCGGACGTTGCGAGGGAGGCGCCGGTCGTGCTCGATGTGGGCTGCGGCACGGGAAGCACAGGCATTGCCGCGGCAAAGGGCGTTTCGCCCCATACTGAGGTTGTCGGCGTCGATCTTTCGGACGATATGCTGGCGGCTGCCGCTGCCCGCGCGGAAACGCACGGAATTGCCGGCACCTTTATCAAGGCGGATGCGGGCACCTATGGCTTTGAGCCCGGCACGTTCGATCTCATCGTCTCGCGCTTCGGCGTGTTGTTCTTCGAAGACGAGGTGGCAGCCTTTCAAAACCTTCGCGCTGCCGCAAAACCTGGCGCGAGGCTCCAACTCATCGCTTGGCGAGGGGCTGAGGAAAACCCGTTCATGACCCTTGCGGAAACCGTTGCCGCGCCTTTGCTTCCTGAAGGCACACTGCCCCAACGCACGCCAGGCGGCCCGGGCCAGTTCTCCTTCGCGGACGGGGCGCGGGTTGGCGATGTCATCGCCCGCAGCGGCTGGCAGGACGTGACCGTGGAGGCCGTGGACATTGCCTGCACCATGCCAAAGGGCTCGCTCGTCACATACCTGACGCTGCTAGGCCCCGTCGGCCGCATCTTCCACACCCTTGATGAAGCGACAAAGGCAAAGGTGATCGACACGGTGGTTCCGGCGTTCGCCCCCTACGTGAAAGGCGACACCGTCCACTGTACCGCCGCTTGCTGGAGCATATCTGCCAAAGCCCCATTCTAAGGCAGAAGCGTCGCAGGGCGTCTTTCTGTCAGTATGGATGGAGGTTGCGCTGGCGAACCCGGCGCCATCCTGTGCCCTGTAGTCCGCCACCGCGACGATACTGAGCGCGAAATATGGATCCCCGCGGTGCGTGTTGCAGCTGTCCTGTGCAGCGTCCAACGAAGGCCGGAGAAACCGGTCAGCCTGGGCTCAGCCCATCGCTGACCGGCATTGTGCGCGCATGACGCAATTCCTCGGAGGCCTGGCGGATGATCTGGACCGAGGACCAGAGGAAAAGCCCTGCCATCAGTGCAGCCACCACAAGGTCAGGCCAGGCGGTGCCTGTGAAGAGAACGCCTGCCGCCGCGCCCATCACCGCGATGTTGCCGATGGCATCGTTGCGGCTGCACAGCCAGACGGAGCGCACGTTCGCGTCCCCATCCTTATAGCGCACCAGGATGATGACGCTCGCCACATTGGCCGCAAGCGCAAGGGCACCCACCACCCCCATCACAGGGGCGTTGGGAACCCCCAGTACCAGCACCTGGTAGAGCGTGGTGCCAAACACCCAAAGCCCCATCAAACCAAGGCTCACCCCTTTTACGAGCGCAGCCGTTGCCCGCACTCTTAGGGACATGCCAATCACCATCAGGCTGATGGTGTAGGTCATCGTATCGCCCAGAAAATCCAGCGCATCGGCCTTCAGTGCTTGGGATTGGGCCAGGGTCCCCGCCGTCATCTCCACCACGAACATGGCCGCGTTGATGGCAATGACGATCCACAATGCACGGCGAAAGCCCGCCGATGCACCGTCGAACCTGTTCCCATGATCGCAGCAGCCTGTTGCCACGCCCCTTGCCCCCTTCCGTGCACCGCCAAAGCGCTGCTCGATCCGTCTTATCACGCGATCGAACGGTGCGCCTGGCCTCTGCAACCTTACTGCGTCATCGCGCCATGGTCATGGAAGGCGCCCATACCGCCAACACTAAACTCCACCTCCACGGTGCCGGCCTTGCCAAAGTCGAGGGTGGCGCGGCGCGTCTCCCCTTCCACGAAAGGGTCCTTGATGTTGATGAACATGATGTGGAAACCACCTGGCTCAAAGGTGATGCTCTCGCCAGGCTCAATGGTCAATCCGTCGGGGATGGCGGCCATGATCATCATCCCGTCCTTCATGGCCATGGAGTGGAGCTCCACGTCGGCAAAGTCAGCGGCGCCGCCCATGAGCGTGACGGGAGCATCGGAGTTGTTGATGATTTTCATGTACCCGGCGGCGACCTGTGCGCCCGGCGGTGTTGCGCGCGACCAGGGGTGGTCGATGGTGACGCCTTTGATGGAAACGTCATGGGCAAAGGCGGTGGCGGCCAAAAGGGCAGCGGCCATGATGGTGGTAAGTCGGATCATCGTGTCAGTCCTTTGAGAGGATGGGGCAGGGCGTCTCGGCACCCCGCATCTGCAAGGGGAAAGGGACGCGCGTGTACGCAAAGCCCTTCAGCGCATGGCCGCCGGGTGCTGGGGTTTTGCGGTCATGTCGGCATAGGCAAGACCAAGAGGTGCCGTCAGCGCTGCGCACTCAGGATTGTCCATCACCTCCGCTGTCGGGCCTGTGGTGCCGACGGACCCATAGGTCTGAGCGCAAAAGAACGGGTGGCCGCCAAACTCTGCGACGACGTTGATGGTGAAGGTCTCCCGCGCAGCAACCCGTCCTGAAGACAGGGTGAACAGGGAGGCGGGCGTACTAAGCTTGGCAGTGCACATGGCAACAGGCCTTGGCCGAATGGGTCGATTGGGAATGACGGTTAGAGCCGCCGCGCCGCAATCTGACTTCACCAAGGAACTGATGACGGTCTTCGTGAGGGGCCGCTTTGGCCGCATCGACCTTTGCGGACAGCTCTCAAAGCCGTATCAGCCGATCATCCAGTGCGGTGATGAAAGGTGTGCGGGGCGTCAGGCAACCGCGATCGGCGGTGCGCGGGGCATGGCAATGCCGGCGCGCACTTTCGCGCGCACCGTAGCTGCCAGCGCTGCAAACGCGGCCACACCACCGCAAGGCGGGTGCGCGAGGGCTGCAGGCGAGGAGCCGTCTAACCCAGGTGCATCCACCAGTCGGCATGCATCGCACTTCGCCCCGACGCTTGGCGAAGTGAGAGGGTCGCCCGAGATGCAAAGGCTTGGTGCATTGATCCCAACCGCATCCGTTGCGGCCGCCAAAGCAGCCGGCGACACCTGAGGTACGCGATGCCAAATGGACGCGTGAAGGCTGACGATCGAAAACAAGATCGCGAGCGCGAGCGCGCACTGTCGATCGTGAAGCAGTGTCAGCATGGGTTCCACCTAAGCAAAGCAAAGGGCTCAGTCAACGCGGCACAAAGGCACCCATATCCCGCGGCCGAAGGATCAGGTCGCCGGGTGGTAGCGGCGACTGTGGAGGAGCGGCGTTGTCGCACCATCCGCAATGAGCTTGGCAATGGCCCATACCGCAAGGTCGGCCAAGGGCTCAAGGATGATCACCGGGCGCAAACAGCGCCCCTTGCAGGAAGAGCCCAACCGCAAGGCCATTGGACCAGGGGCCGGGCGGACCTTGCTCACCGCTCACAGTCGCGGGGGCGGCCTCGGAGTCGGTCCCTGTGGGGTACGCCTCACCGTGTTTCGTTTGATCCCCCGTACGCATTGCTTGACGGGACCCTCCGTCAACACTTTCTGACAAATCAATCAGGCGATGCAAGAGCGTTGCTGTGCCCAAGCCCATTGGGGATCGGCAGGGCACCTATTGCCGCACGACCACCACCCTCCCAGGTCCGGGGAGCCGCCCGCGCCGCTGCGCATTTCAGAGCGCCACGCTGTTTTTGTCGGATGAGGATTTTGCCGTGGAAAGGATTTTGCGCACCGAGATCGTCAACGCAGCGCCCAAAGCCCTCAAGCGCGCCCGAAAGAGGCTGATGCTCAAGCCTGCCGACCAGCGCCCCGCGATCACACCCTATACCGACCTTTTCGCCTTCCCCAACCGCAACGGTCTTTACGATGGGTCGGGGCGCAGGGTGGAGGCTGCAAACCTCATCCTCCTCACAGACAGCGAAAGAGCCGCGCCCCGCTACCTTGCAAAAATCGAGGCGGAGAGGGCCATCTGGAGCCCGCCAACCGTCGACATCGCCCAAGAAGTGAGGAAAGCCGGCGGCCTCGATGTGGAGGAGCGTCAGGCGATCTTTTTCGGGAACTCAGCCGTCCACTACGGACACTGGCTGATGGACTATGCCGCCCGCCTTTGGGCCGCCGATGAGGTGAGGCCGGATGAGCGTCCAGTCTTGCCCCCAAGCCCAGGTGTCGACGCTTGCCTCGACGCGCCGCACATTGCCGCCCTCTTGCAGGCAGCCCGGCTGACGGGGCCACCGTCTCGAAGACTGGCGCGTGCGGTCCACTTCAAGTCGATCCGTGTGGTGGAGCCTGCCCAGCAGTTGGGGCTCGTAGCCTTTCGCGTGGCCGACACCATTCACCGCCGTGCTGCGCGGGAGCTTTTGGGTGCGGCCACGCAGGACTTTCGCGGCGCGCGCATTCACCTCAGCCGCAAGCGACATGTGAGCCAGATTCGCACCGTTCTTAATGAGGATGCGGTCGAGGCCATGTTCCGGGCTAGGGGCTACACCACCATCTACCCCGAAACGCTCAGCCTTGCCGATCAGGTGGCGCTCTTCAACCAGGCGGAGGTCATCGCAGGCGCCGTCGGTTCGGCTTTCCATACAGGCATGTTTTCGCTCAGTGATTTTCGCGGAACCCTCCTCGTATTGTGCGCTGAAGAGGCACCCAATGGCCGCCTCCTCCTCCAACACGCGTTAAAGCAATACCGCGCCATACACCTGTGCTGCGGCACCTACGTTCCACGCCAAGACGGCAAGACTGCGCAGCTGACGCTCGATGTTCCCACCTTGATCGGCCAGTTGGACAGTCTCGACCTCCCCTGACTTCCATCAAGCCAAGATGCCTGCCAGCAAACTGTGCCCAAGGTCAAGAATATCGACGCCGGCAAGCCAGGGATGTGCTGCCATCAAGCCTCCATAAAGTGCAAGGCCGAGCCCTGCGCGCAACGCAATGGCGCTTGCCGTCATCTTGTCGACTGGGCGCTCCACGGGCGGCAGGTCTTCGCCTTTATGACGCCTGTTGATCATGACCATTCCGAACAGTGAAAAGACGAAGAAGCCGCCAAACAGGAGAAGATGCGCAAGGTCCCCATTGGCAATGCCGTGACCCAGCGACCACAGGGCGATCGCCGCCAACAAGGGATGACGCGTGATACGCACCACGCCGGGATAGGCCGGATTGAAGCGAGCGTTTTGGAACCCGCCGAAGGAGTAAGGGTTCGGCCGCCCGATCGCGAAGGTCACCAGAAAGCACGCAGGCACCATCAGGACGAATGGCACCGCCAGCTGCCACGCAGCAAACCCGAGAACAGGCACGAACGGCGCTCGTTCCGCGGCCACAATCAGCCAGGCCAGTGAGGCCAACGACACGATGCCATAAAGCGCACCGTAAACCGCCCGACCCAATGTGCGCGCTAAGCTCTCCTTCAGCCCGGTTTGCGTGGGGATGGCGTGGGTCAAAAGAAAGACGATGTAGGCAAGACCGAACTCGCCCCAACCCCCGGCCATCAAGCGACGTTCTCGCGGGGGGAGACAAGCATCGGCCCATACAGCACCGCAAATCCGAAGAACGCTGTCACCCATCCTGCCGCCGCAAGAAGAAGGATTGCTCCCATGGCAGATGGCTCAAGGGTTGCCGCCGCGCGTGCGACCACCGCCAGCACGAGCGCTGCGTAAAGCCCCACGGTTGTGGCAGGCGCGCTGAGGGGGCGGCCGGTGTGGCCGCGGCTCGCCCGTGTCATGATGGCCAGCATCATCAAGGCGATGGCGCCCATGGTCCAAATATGAACGGCTGCATGGGCAACGTTCGGTCGATCCATGAACAACCCGGCCCCGGCGAACAAGAACCCCAGCGGAATGAAGGCGTAGGCACAGTGAAGCGCGGCAACCAGCGGTGCACGCACAGCCGTCAACGGCCGCCATCGCCACAACCGCACCCCGTGGATGACTCCCGCTCCGACGAGCAGGCTTGCGAGCAGGGCACCACCGACCTCAGAGCCTGCCGCCCATCCCACCAAAGCTGCCGCCGCAACAAGCAGTGCCGCCATGTCGAAGCGCCCAAAGGGTGCCGGCAACGGCCACACGCCGTTTTGTTTCAGCCAGTTGGTGGAAAAGGCGGGGATGACGCGCCCGCCGATGAGCATCACCAGCATCAGAGCCGTGGCAATGGCAATCCTGTGGCCATGGGTGGCTGTACCATCACGAACCACCTCCAGCCCAAAAAACCCTTGGCCCACCGCAAAGATGGCCAGAAGCGCCACCACCGGAAGGTTTCGTCGGTTTCCTGCGGCTGCAATTTCCCGCCCGATCCAGGTGATAAGGGCGATGGGAAAAAGCAACGCCACGACCAGCGCCGGGGCGAGCCCCGTCAGCTCTGAGAGCGCAATGGCCACCCGCCCGGCCGCCCAAAGGCCGAAAAGAGCGGCCAGTGGCAGCCCTGTGAGAGGCGGTCGCTTTGTCCAGCTGGGGACGGCCGTCAGCAAGAAGCCCGCCATCACCGCCACCACCATCCCGAACAACAGTTCATGGACGTGCCAGGCCAGAGGCGGCAGTGCCGAGGGCAGGGCAGCAGCGCCCCTCAACCACGCGACCCACACCGCCACACACAGGCCGGCCCAAAGGGCAGCGGCCAAAAAGAACGGGCGGAACCCGTAAGACAAGATCGCCGCATTGCGCCAAGGGATTGTCGACACGGGGCTAGCCATGGTCGAGAGCGAGGGCAGGGCGGGTGTCTCCGGTCAAGGCAAAGTCGGCCAGGGTGAAACGGTTCAAGTCCTCGATGAAACGCCCCTGCGCACCGGCCAAAATACCCTTCAGACGACATTGGGGCGTGATGACACAGGCGCCACCATCCTTAGCAAAGCACTCCACCAGCGCGGAGCCCGCCTCCAGCACCGCCACCACGTCGCCAAGCCGCACACTGTCTGGAGGCCGGGCAAGGGTTGCCCCGCCTCCAGACCCTCGCCGCGTGGTGATGAAGCCCGCAGACGCGAGCGCGGCCATCGCCTTGGTCAAATGGTTGCGGGAAATGTCGAAGGCCGCCGCAATCTGGGCCGTGGAATGGGCGCGCTCAGGCTCGCTCGCCATCCACATGAGGGCACGCAGGCCGAAATCGGTGAAGCTGGTGAGGCGCATAAAATTCCGATGTCCGAAGTGAGGTTTCGGTGGCGTTTCGATCATAGCAGCTATAATTGGTATTTGTGATACCAATTATAGCTGCTCAGTCGCCTCCGCATGGCCCGCTCGATCCGGACAAGATCGAGCGGGGAAGACATGCGCCAGATTTGAAGACGTCCCTTAACGGTGTGGGTCGAAGCCTTGTCCTTTCGCGTGCGACGTTCTCTTTGGCTCTTCCTGGGGATGGTGAGCTTGGCGCTGGGTGGTATCGGCGTTTTCCTGCCTCTCCTGCCGACCACGCCGTTCGTGCTTGTTGCCGTCTTCGCGTTCACCAAAAGCGCACCGTCCTGGGCTGCTCGGCTTGAGACGAGCAAGATGTTTGGTCCAACCCTTGCCGCTTGGCGCACCAACGGGTCCATCTCGCCACCGGTCAAAGCTCTGGCCATTTCCATGATGGCTCTCGTCTTGCTGCTCAGCCTCGCCTTTGCCGTGCCGGTTGCCGTTATCGCCGTTCAGGCGGTGTGTATGGCGGGGGCCAGCGCCTTTATCCTCACCCGGCCAAACGGGCCACGTTGAGGGCCATCGTCAGGCTTCGGCACCGCGCGACGCCATGAGTAGACACGTATCGGTTCCACCCTCTTCCCATGGAGAGCGAGGCGAGGGCGTTTCCGTTGGCTTTGGAAATCATGAGGGGATGCACGCGTTGGCTGTTTCATGAGTGACCATAGGAGCCGGCAAGGGGGCCAACTCTCATGGCCAAGACTGCGTCATTGGATTTACGCGAGCGCGTTGTCGGTGCCGTGGAAGATGGCGCTTCGCGCTGCGCGGAGGCAATCACCGCTGGCATCGGATCGATCCCCATCACGAGCTAAGCTTGGCATTTGTCGAAAATGGGCCGGACCTGACAAGCACCGAGATCTCGGAACGTCCTTGTGAGACGCACGTTCACCGCCCGGCGCCGCCGGTGGTTCATGAACGCTTCGTTCGTGACGGCATCACGCGTAGAAATGACCCGACACGCGGCTCAGCAGGAGCGGAAAGACGTTAGGGCTGCGTGGCAAAGCCGGTTCGATGGCAAGACGCGCAGGAGCCGTCCCGGTCGCTTTTCGTCGACGCGAGCGGCACCAGCATCAAAATGGCAAGGGCTTACGGCAAAGCCAGTCGCGAAGAGCGCTGCCGCGCCGCAATCCCTCACGGCCACTGGCAAACCACCACTTTCGTCAGAGCGCTGACGCCCGATGGGATCGTTGCGCCGATGACTTTGCCTGCCGCGATGAACGGGGCCGCCTTCACCGCCTGGACGCTGCAATGTCTGGTCCCGGTGCTGCGTCCTGGTGACGTGGTCATTGCGGACCACCTACCGGCCTACAAGACCGCCGCCGCGGACCGTGCAATCGAAGCTGCCGGGGCACGGCTGAGGTTCTTGCCACCCTGCTCGCCGGACTTAGCGCGACCGAACTCGCCTTCTCCAAGATCAAGGTGCACCTGACGTGTGCGGCGGCCCGCACCGTAGACGAACGATGGCTCGCTATGGCCAACGCCCTCGACGCTGTCACACCAAGCGGCGCTCATCCGCCGCCTCGCCCGCTCTTCATGAGTTTCGAGTCGGACCCTAAGCTCGCCGAGATAGGCAGGCCGAAGCCCCGATTGGTCCACTCCAAGGCGTGAAGCGGTTCCGTAATCGGCTCCGTAAGCCAGTTTGAGAGTGGATGGAAATGCCCTAAGTCATTGAATTTATTCGGTGCCGGCTAAGAGACTCGAACCCCTGACCCCCTGATTACAAATCAGTGCGCCAAAACGAATGTTCAGGGTTTCTGGTACTTCTGAGTGGTCGACACCTATCGATGTTCTCCTTTTGTCACACTGAAACGGTCCGCAAACAGTCCGCGGACCCCTTTGTTCGCATCGATCGCAATGGTGACATCACGGGTGCCGCACACCCGGCACCGTAGGGGCAGATCGCCGATGTAGGTGCGAACACGGCCGAGCCTCATGCAGGGGGGCTTCAAGGCCCGCCCTGACCGAGCGTGCGCCCCTCAGGTACCGCGATTGCGGGCATGGGACTGCGATATGTCCCAAATTGCAAAGTTTTGCGCTTCAAGGTCGAATGGGCGCACGGCAGCGATAGCGATCCGGTCAACGACCGACGCCTAAGCAGCGGCGGCCGAAAGTGCGTGCTCATCTCCGGCGACTGACAACCCGACACAACGGTTTCAGGCCTTCATCGCGCGACGGGTCCTCTCACGGAGAAAACGAAGCGTTTCGCGTGTTTGGTGCCGCTCTAATCGCGGTTGGGGCGTCTTTGTCAGAATTTGTCACAAATGACGGCTTAGCCTGCGATTGAAGAATGCCTCCCCTCTAATCATCTAAAACTCAACAGAAACACGGCATTTGAGTATTACACCTTGGTAATATTCGGCCTATGGTAGAGGGTAACATGACATATCGAATTGGCGCGGATCTCTTCACCGAAGATGCTTCTCTATTCTTTGAAGAATTGGAAGCGCATCCAACCATGCCACATGGGAAAACCTCTGAGTCTGATCTGGATGTGCAGGACGACGAAGCGGAGATTTCTGCCGCTGGCGGAAGCACCCCTGTCGAGGGCGATGAGACCGGCCCTGATTACGCGGTACCGAGCTACACCAACACAAACGATTTCTCTGAAGAGCACGACGGATACGCGGCCGCGAGCGCGCCGGAGGCGGGGAAGCTGCTCGCGCGCGGGTCTCACACCGTCTCCTACGGCAACTCGTCTTCGACCACGTCAGGCGAGGTCTACTCCAAAGGGGCTCTCACGCTGGATAGTGGCGGTACCTTTCGCAATTCAATCGACATCACTGGGACTGACAGCGGCAGCTCGGTAGGTCATAGCTGGACGACCACCAAGTACGGCGTCTATGAGCGCATCACCGGAAGCAGCGGCGACGACGTCATCTATGGCGGTGATTCTGTCGGCCTTCCCAACAACGTCACCTACTTCCACGACGACGACCTCTACGGCGGTGCCGGCAACGACCGCCTCTTCGGGCTCGCAGGTGACGACACGATCAATGGGGGCACTGGCAACGACATCCTCGACGGCGGTAGTGGCAGCGATGTCCTCAACGGCGGCGCTGGCAACGACTGGCTATTCACGGGTCGTCAGGATGGTTCCGGTCAGGAGCAGTTGACGGGCGGCACGGGCGCAGACGTATTCGTGATCGGCGATGCATCGGGCTTCAATGCTGACGAAGCGACCCCTCAGTGGAGCGACATCAACGCCGATCTCTTCTGGTCGGTGGGGAGCGCAATTCCAAAGGCAGGTGGGCTCGTCAAAGCGGCGAAGATGTGGGTTGACTGGGTCAGCGAGGCGACCGCCGGCGAGAACATCAACTACGCGACCGACGAAATGACGGCTCCGGTCGTAACCGACTTCGATCCGACTGAAGATGTCTTTGTCGTCCCTCTTAAAGGGTCCGGCAGCGCGAATGCGCGTCTTGTTTTCGACGGTCTGCCGGCGGGTGAAGCCTTCCGTGTCGTCGACGATGCGACCGGTGGCGACGTCATCGCCGTGGTGAAGTGGGGCGACCTTTCGGCGAAGCTTGGGGTGCCAGTGGAAGAGCTCAGTGCGCCCGAGAAGGCGAGTCTGCAGCAGCTCATCGAAAATTCGATTCTCATCATGAGCGCGGAAGGCGTTGCCACCGGCTCCGGCACCGATCTCGACATGTCGGGCTACGACCTCTCGCAGCTCGGATCCGGCAGCTTCATGATCTTCGGCGCCCATTCCGGACAGGTCTTTCGTGGGTCCTCTTCGGAAGACTACGGCTATGGGACTGAGCACAACGACGTCATCATGGGTTACAACTACGGTGGCACGGGCGATGCCGATACGGCCGGCAACGACTACCTCTACGGTTTTGGTGGCGATGACCTCTTCATCACCGGCGCTGGGATCAACCGAGTCTATGGCGGCGAAGGGGAGGACACGGTCGCCTACTACGATGTCGTGTCCGGCGTCACGGTCGACCTTGGCAACAAAACGGATGGCACACATGTAGAAGTGCACGCGCAGTACGACTCTTCCAAGGAAGGCCATGACCGTCTCTACAGCGTCGAGAACGTCATCGGTTCGCGGTTCAACGACGTTCTCAAAGGCGATAGTGGCGCCAATGTATTGGAGTCGGGCCAGGGCAACGACACTCTGACGGGCGGAGGAGGAACGGACACATTTGTCTTCAGCGGCGGCGTGAACACGGTGAGCGACTACGAGAGTAGCGATCGCGTGGTCGTGGATATGGCGGCATACGGCATTCAGAATGAAGGCAGCGTCAGCCAGCGCAACACGGACGACGGGTTCGAGCTTTCATACGGCAACACTGTCATCGCAAAGTTGGAAGGCGCGAGCAGCGAAGTGCCAATCGGCTACCGTGACGACCATGGCAACATCCGCTGGTACCATTCCCACCGCGATGACCGTATCGATCTGGAAGACGGCGACATCTACGTACGCGGTCTTTCCGGCAACGACACCATCACCGGCAACGAGCGTGGCAACCACCTCTATGGCGACTCCGGCAACGATGTCATCTATGGCGGGGGCGGTAACGACTACATCAGCGGTGACCATGGCGACGATACCATCGACGGCGGCGCTGGGAACGACTTCATCCGTGGTGGCGCCGGTGACGACAGCATAAGAGGTGGCGACGGCGACGACATTCTCTACAGTGGTGGGGCGGCAGGGAACGGTCCTTGGGGGGGCGACAGGCTCTACGGCGAAGATGGCGACGACGCCCTCTTCCACGACGGACCGAATCACGCGCATCTGTTCGGGGGCAATGGTGACGATTGGCACTTTCAGTTCGATGGCTTTTCGCACATGTTCGGCGGTGCGGGGAACGACTTCTTCGTCGTGTCGAATGGTAAGACAGAGGTAGAAGGCGGCTCAGGCGTCGACACCTTTGTCCTCGACGGTGGCACTATGAACATTAAGGATTATGAGCACGGCGAAACAGTTTTCATCGACTACGACAGCTATGGCTATTCGTCAGCATCCGCGATGGAAAAGGACTTGTCTTGGTCTAAGAATGGAAACGCGGGAACGGTCACACAGATATCCACGGGGAAGACTTTAATGACGATTGAAGGCGATCTCACGTACTCTGTGGGTTTCAAAATCGCAACCGACGATTGGACTGACGGCTGGATCTAACGCCTGAAACATCGTTTTGCTGACCGGCTCCACGAGGTCGTCTGGTAGCGGCTTTGGTTTGGGGCTAGCCCGAACGTAACCCGGTCCATTCACGTGTGGTGGCTTGGCCGGAGCCGCTCCTAGGAGCGGCTCCGGCGTAAGCGTCAGGTGAGTGGTTGTTTGTGAGGTTCCCGATTTGGTTCAGCTTTCGAAACAAGTTTGGCAAGTTGTTTTGAAACGAGAGTGGGACTGATGGGGCGGATCGAGATCTTGACGGGGCGATCGGCTCAAGCTCCTATACTGGGATGGCCAAGGCTTCTGCCTCTACTACAAAGTTCTGGAACGCGGGCGCTTTCCCTGGCCCTCGCAAGCGGACGGCACGGCGCGGCTGACGTCGGCGCAGCTGGCGATGCTGTGGGAGGGGATCGACTGGCGTCGGCCGTCGTGGAGTGTACCGCCGCGGCGCGTCGCCTGACGCCAAAGAGCTGTCCGTTCACTGATTGCCACGTAGAATCATGGGCATGCGGATTGATTCGCTGCCCTCAGATCCCGACGCGTTGAAGGCGATCATCCGCGCCCAGGCGAGCGAGCTCGCGGCGAAGGGTAGCGTGATCGAGCGCCTGAAAGCCGAGCTCGCGGTCCTGAAGCGAGCCCGCTTCGGCGCCTCGTCGGAGAAGCTCGTCCGCGTCATCGACCAGCTCGAGCTGGCACTCGCGGAATGCGAGATGGACGAGGCCGTGGTCGGTGACAGGGGTGCCCAGACGGGCTCGTCGCCGAAGCCGGGGCGTCCCGCCCGTCGGCCGCTGCCTCCCCACCTGCCACGCGAGGCGATCGTTCATGCGCCTCCACCCGCCTGTCCGGACTGCGGCGGCGAGGACGTCCTCAAGCGGGGCGAAGATGTGACCGAGGTGCTGGAGTCCGTGCCGGCCTCCTTCCGGGTGATCCGCCACGTGCGCCCGCGCGTGGTGTGCCGGTCCTGCGATCGCGCGAGGCAGGCGCCGACGCCGCGCCTGCCGATCGAACGCGGCAAACCCGGTCCTAGTCTACTTGCCCACGTGCTCGTTGCAAAGTATTGCGATCACCTTCCACTGCACCGCCAGTCCGAGATCTACGCCGGCGAAGGTGTCGACCTCAGCCGCTCGACGATGGCGGACTGGGTGAGCCGCGCGTCGGGGCTGATCGAGCCCCTTACCGAGGCGCTCGCCGCGCACGTCTTCTCGGGCGACCGTCTGCACGGCGACGACACGCCGGTGCCGGTTCTGGCGCCCGGCAATGGCAAGACGCGACAGGGGCGGCTTTGGGTATACGTGCGCGACGGCCGTCCTGCCGGTGATGCGCAGACCCCGCCAGCCGCCTGCTATCGCTACAGCCCCGACCGGAAAGGTATTCATCCGCAGCGGCATCTCCAAACGTTCCGCGGCGTGCTGCACGCCGACGGCTACGCGGGCTTCAAAGAGATTTACCGGACCGGATCGAAGCAGCCACGGGTTCTCGAAGCGGGGTGCTGGGCGCACGTCAGGCGGAAGTTTTTCGACCTCACCGCCACCGGGCCGGCTCCTTTGGCCGAGGCCGCGCTGGAGCGGATCGGCGAGCTTTACGAGATCGAAAGGCGGATCCGCGGCGCACCAGCGGCCGAGCGAATGCGGGTTCGGCAGCACGAGGCGGCACCGAAGGTGGCTGCCTTGAAAACATGGTTGGAGCGCGAACTTGGACGGCTCCCCGGCATGGGCGGTGCGGCTTCGGCGATCCGCTACGCGCTGGCGCGCTGGCAGGCGCTTTATCGATACCTCGGCGATGGCCGCATTGAGATCGACAACAATACGGCCGAGCGGGCCGTGCGCGGCATCGCCGGGGTGGAGTCATACTGCACCTCTTTCTCAAGTATCTGACAACATTGGTAGTCACGCTTGCGTGGATGGGTGACGCGGGCGATTTTTGTTCGCAAGTGCGTGGATGACGGGCTCTGCATCGAGGTCCTTGGCCTGAATTTGCCAAGGAGCACCCGGCACGACCTGCTCGGCGGGAAGGACACCATCCTGGATCAGGCCCCGAATGACGTGGCTCGTGACCCCGAGCTTGGCAGCCGCCTCGCGCATGGTGAGCCAGATGCCGGCCTTGTCGGCGAAGCGGTAGGCGTCGATACCGTGAACCTTGCGGATGGAACCGACGCGGGGCGACGTCCAGGTCTTGCCCTGACCGGTGCGGATGCCCATCCGATTGAGCGTGGCGGCGATATCGGCGTCGCAGAAACGCGTCGCCATGCGCGCCATCACGGCGAGGGCCTCGTCCGGCGTCCGGCAGTTGTGTTCGCCAGTCTTGGGCTTGCGCACGCGCAGCTCTGAGTGCTGCCCGCCGCGCCCATGGATGATCAACACCACCTCGCGCGTTGCCTCGTCGATATCGGCGATGATGTCGGCGACCAACGCTCGGACAAGGTCCTGTCGGATGCGGGTGGTGACGCCGGGCGCCGACCACGCCGCGGCAAGGTCTTCGGCCATCCCATCGAAGTCGGGCCTTGGCGTCACGGGATCGGGGACATCGATGGCGGCGAGACGCGCCTGGCAATTCTCGACGCGTCGCAGCGCGATCTCCCACTGCTTCTCGAGCTGTGCTGCGATGAGACGGCTATCGGGGTCGCAGGCGGCGTAGCGCCGCTCGGCGAGCGAGGCGTCATATTGCGCCTGCTAGAGATCGAGTGCCGCGACGCGTCTGCGCTCCGCCTCGCCCTCCTGATGCATCCGCTCGGCCTCCAGCGCCGCCTCCATGGCCATCGGCTCGACCACCCGAAGTATCTCCGCCGCCATCGCCGCGTCCACTCTGGAGCCACCGAAGCCGAGGCAGCACGGCAGGCCCAGCATCAGGTTGGGGCGGTCGCAGCGATAGGTCGGGCGGCCCGGTTGCGCGCCCGCGTAGACGACCGCCAGCCCGCGCCCGCAGCGGGCGCAGGTCAGCATACCCGCCAGCAGTGCGCGGCCCCCCGGCCCGACTTCTGACCGCCGACGCGGCCGTAGGCATTGGCGGCGAGCAAGGACTGGTTGCGCTCGTACTCGCTCCAATTGATAAGCCTTCGTGGTGATCGTGGATCACAACGTCCCAGTCTTCGGCCGGCCTGACATGGCCGTAGGACTTCCGCGCCCGGCCATCCACCACGGCGATCCGCTTCTCGTTTTTGCCGTAGACATAGGCGCCTGCGTAGAAGGGGTTCTTCAGGATGCCGATGACGTTGCGATAGCGGATCGGCGTCCAGTCAAAGGACGTCAGCCGTTTGCCGTCGGAAGGTCGTGGAAAGAACACGCCCTCCGCGCTCAGCGACAGATGGGCCTGGCGGGCGCCGCCGAGCTGACGGAAGCGCTCGAACACCAGCCGGATCACCTGCTGCAGCCGGATGTCGGGATCGAGGCCGAGCCCGGCGTCGCGATGCCAGAGGTAGCCGATCGGAACGCTGATCCGAAGTTCGCGCGGGCGGCATCGAGCATGCGTGCTCGGATGACACCGAGCTCGAACTCACTGATGCTGCCCTTCATGCCAAGCAACAGGCGGTCATTCGGCCGACAGGGGTCGTAGACGCCGTCCTGATCGATGACACGCGCCTCGACCAGTCCGCACAGCTCGAGAAGGTGATGCCAATCTCGGCCATTGCGGGCCAGCCGCGACGCGTCGAAGCACAGCACCGCGCCGATCTCGCCGGCGCAAAGCGCGGCGACGAGCTTCTCGAAACCTGGCCGCGCCACCATGCCGCTCGCCGAACGGCCCAGATCGTCGTCGATGACCTCGACGGTGCGGAAGCCGCGGCGCCGGGCGGCGTCGACTAGTTCGTACTGGCGGCGGCGTCCCTCACCGTTGACCTCCACCTGAGTCTGGGTCGACTGCCGGACATAGACGACGGCCTTGCGCTGCAAGAGCGCCGGCGAAATGAGTTCACCGTCCATTATCGCGACGCTCCGCATCGACGACGCCGGCCGCAGCATCCGCCAGCAGCATCGCAAGGCGCATCACGACCTGCTGACGATCGGGCGAACTCATCCCCCGCAGCAGCCTCGAGTCTAGTGGCATAAACAGTTGCGTTGGCGCAGACGGCTTGGTCCTTGGATCCTGCATCGGGCTGCTCCTCTCCGGCGGCAATGTCGCTGGAAGAGTTTCGACTCAGACCGCGTCGCTTCAGAAGATCATTGAGATCCGCCAGAGCCGCGATCGACGCACGTGGCGCATCGATCTCCATGGCGACGCAGGCTGAAGAATCGACCATCCACTCGGCCAAAATCGTGAATACGCCAGGCAGTACCTCGACGTGGATGAACCGACCGAGCTTGCGACTGTCTATCCGTTCGATCCGGACGCGCCGACCGAAAAGAGGGTGCCAGCGGTAGTGGACAACAGCATGCTGCCCGACATGGGCAGAATGAACGGGTGATGGCACTTGGCCGCAAAAACTGGCTGTTCGCGGGCTCCGATCCGGGCGGTGAAAGGGCTGCCGGCATCCTGTCGCTGATCGAGACGGCGCGCCTCAACGGCCTCGACCCGGAGCGCTACCTGCGCGACGTTCTAAACCGCATCGCCGAACATCCGATCAACCGGATCGCCAATCTCCTACCCTGGAACATCGCGAAGCTCGCCGAACCGGCCCTACCGGGCCGTGTGTGGACGCCCCCTCGGATGCAAGCGGTTTCTTCGGATCGAAGGACATGTGGTCAGGTGCGGTCGTGTGTCCGGCCTCGAAGGTGCGGCCTTCAACGCCGCGGGCCCGTATGGAGATCTGCGAGATCGGGACCATTTCGCTTACCCGCGCTCGACAGCGCTGCATCCGGAATGCTGGTTCGCCCGATCCGGTCTCATGACCGTTTGCCCTTACGTTCCTTTCGCCCCGCTCACATCCTCGACGTCAACCCGGTGGCTCGGCCTATGGCGCCGCCACCGCCGGATTCCGGTACTCCCCGCCATTTCGCATCAGCGCCCAGGCGATGCGCGCCATGCGATTGGCAAGCGCGACTGCGACCAGCATGCGCGGCTTGCGGGCCATCATCCTCGCCAGCCAAGATCCCTCGGGAGCTCCCTTGCGAGCCGCCCAACGTACGACCGCAACGGCACCGATGATCAGGAGACGGCGAATGTCGCGCTGCCCCATCTTCGACGTCTTGCCGAGGCGCTCCTTGCCACCGCTCGAGTGCTGACGCGGCGTGAGGCCGACCCAGGCGGCGAAGTCGCGGCCCTTGGTGAAGGTCTGCGCCGGCGGGGCGAACGTGGTGAGCGCAGCGGTGGTGATCGGCCCCACCCCCGGGATCGTCATCAGCCGCCGCGCGGTGTCGTCGGCGCTGGCACGCACCCGCAGCTTCTTGTCGAGCATCTCGATCCGGCTTCCCAAGATCTCAATCTGCTCCACCAGCATCCGCCCCAGGCTTGTGGCCGATTCCGGCAAGCCGCCCTCGTCACCTTCGACGAGCGCCGCCAATCGGCCGACATGGGTGATGCCCGTGGGCACGACAAGGCCAAACTCGGCAAGATGCGCGCGCAGCGCGTTGATCGTCTGCGTGCGCTGGCGCACCAGGAGATCCCGGGTGCGGTACGCCATCGCCGCCGCCTGTTGTTCTTCGGACTTCGGCTCCACGAACCGCATCGTCGGCCGCGACGCCGCCTCGGCGATCGCTTCGGCATCGGCGGCATCGTTCTTCTCTGGTGGCCGCCCTCGGTGCAAGAGGTTTCCAACCTTATGGCCGAGGGATCGAGTGCGTTCTTCTCTCAGGCCTTCTCAGTGCGGCCTTTCAAGAAGCCGCTGGCCGGTATGGTGATCTGCGGACCGGATCCATATCTTCTGCAAGAGCTCTCGAGCTCGAGAACGACGTCTGGTTTTTCCGGCCCAGATCTTCTCGATCATGGGCCCATTCAGGTCTTTGACTTCCTACACCCCCCTCACCGGCGCCAGTCTGCGTGGCGGTGCCTATCGGTCACCCCACCACAACTCGCGCCGGATCTCGATAGTCTTCCTGCTTCGTCATCATCGCCCAGATCGCGCGTGCCATCTTATTTGCAAGAGCGATCGCGACCAGCATAAGTGGCTTGCGACGCAGCATCCGCGCCAACCATGATCCTTCGGGAATCGATTTGCGGGCGAGCCAAGTCAGCCGCGACATCGCGCCAATGATCAACAGAGAACGGATATCGGCCTGGCCAGCCTTCGAGACACGTCCATGCCACTCTTTGCCGCCGGAGCTTTTTTGGCGCGGTACCAAGCCGAGCCAGGCCGAAAAATCTCGCGCGCGTTTGAAGCTTCCCATCGCAGGGGCGAAGCTGGTGATGGCCAGCGCGGTCTGCGGCCCGACGCCAGGCATGGTCTGCAATCGCCGCGCTTCATCGCTCGCCAGGGACAGGGTCCTGGCCTTCTTCGTCTTGGCGTCGATCCGCGCGGTCTTTTCGGCGATTTGCTCGATCAGATCCTGGCACTCCTCGCGCACGAGCGCGGGCAGGTCGCTGTTCGGGTCCTCTAGGATGGCCTCGATCCGTTTAAGGTGAGCGATGCCCTTCGGCGCAACGTGGCCATACTCGTAGAGCACCGAACGCAGAGCATTGACAAGCTCAGTGCGTTGATTGAGAAGACGCTCGCGGGCGCGGAAAAGGACAGCGCAAGCTTGCTGATCTTCCGACTTCGGCTGGACAAACCGCATCTCTGGGCGTTGTGCCGCAACGACGATTGCCTCGGCATCGGCTGCATCGTTTTTCTGCCGCTTCACGAATGGCCGCACGTACTGCGGCGCGATCAGCCGTACCTCATGGCCAAGCTTGATCACTTCTCGCGCCCAGTAGCTCGCGCTACTGCACGCCTCCATTACGACCACGGCGGACGGTTGGCGCGACATGAACTGCCGGAACTGTGGCCGCGTCAGCTTCTTGCGGAATCTCAGATCGCCCTTCATCGTGGTGCAGTGGATTTGAAAGACGTTCTTGGCCAAGTCCACGCCGATCATTGTATTGTGCATCTGCCGTCCTCTCCTTTTCGTGGCGCTGAGAGCCACGATCCTGGCACTTCGCGATGCCGTTTGGGGAGGGCGGCAACCATCCCATCTTCTGGCGTTTCACGAACGGCTTGACGTAGGCGGGCGCGATCAACTTCACCTCGTGGCCCAGGCTCATGATCGCCCGTGCCCAGTGATGCGCCCCGGCGCACGCCTCCATCGCGACCGTGCACGGCGCTTGACCGGCAAAGAATTTCAACAGTTGCCCGCGCAACAGCTTCCGTCGAAAGACGACCGACCCGTCCGCCGCAGCGCCGTGGGCCTGGAACACGTTCTTGGCCAAATCCAGGCCGATGATGCTAATCTCCTTCACGGACGCCCTCCTCATAGCGGTGCTTTAACACCCGCTACCTTGGCACCTCGATGCCATCGGGGGGGCGTCCACATGGGGTAATCGCCGGAGCGGCGGCCCTGAGCGCGCAATCATGTTCCTGAGGGGCGGCTGTTCCCCGATAAGAGGAAATACGGGCTCACGACTGGAAGCCGGGCCCAAACATCGAATGGAGAACAGCCAATGGAAGAATATATCGGTCTCGACGTGTCGATGAAAGAGACGGCCGTTTCGATTCGCCGTGATGGCGAACGGATCTGGCGCGGAAAGTGCGCGTCTGATCCAAAGATCATAGCCGAACTTATCCGCAAGCGGGCGCCGGCCGCAAAACGCGTGGTGTTCGAAACCGGTCCTCTTTCGGTGTGGTTCTATCATTCTGTGCGCAGCGAGGGGCTACCAGCAATTTGCATCGATGCCCGCCACGCCAAGGCAGCGCTCGACATGGCCGCCAACAAGACCGACGCGAACGACGCCGAGGGCTTGGCGCAACTTGCAGAGGTGGGCTTCTTTCGAGAGGTGCGGGTGAAAGGATACGATAGTATGCTGACCCGCACGCTCGTGGATGCCCGCACTCGATTGGTCAGGATCACCCCTGAGCTTTCGAACCAGGTTCGAGGAACCATGAAAACGTTCGGCCTGGTCGTTCCCGCGGGTAAGGGAACCACGTTTGAGAAGAACGTTCGGCGCCTACTTGTCGGTCAAGATCAAATTGCGTCTATCATTCTGCCGATGCTGGCGGCCTGGCGCGACATTCGCAATCGTGCCGCCGAGCTCGGGCGCCAACTGATTGCAGATGCTCGTCAAAGCCAAGCCTGCCGCATTCTCATGACGATCCCCGGTATCGGCGTGATCACCGCAACCTCTTTTGTCACCGCCATTGAGGATCCAAACAACTTCAAAAAGTCCCGCTCGGTCGCGGCCTGGATCGGCCTGACAACCCGCCGATACCAATCGGGAGAAGTCGACTATGACGGCCATATATCCCGGCGCGGGGATCGCCATCTACGAGGACTTCTCTACGAAGCCGCAGCAGTCATTCTGACACGCTGCTCGACGGAAAGCAGTCTACGCACGTGGGGCCTCAAGCTCCGAGAGAGGATCGGCTTCAAGCGAGCTGCCGTGGCTGTAGCGCGCAAATTGGCGGTGATCATGCACACGATGCTCAAGACTGGCGAGCTCTTCAATCCGAGTGCAGTAGCCGCAACGTAGATCCTGAGAACGTTCAGAATCTGAACGCATCAGCCGTCCCTGCCGGGACGTGAGCCGAGCCATTCCGCTGATGGGGTTGCACCGCTTTTTAGCGCAAAGTGCGTCGTCCACATTGAAGGCTCGTCCCGCGAAGCTCTATCCTGCGGCGGCCGATGTCGACCGCGAAGACAACCATGCACCCGGCAGCGCCGTAGCAGCGCGATAGATGCTTGACGTCCAAGCGGCGATTAGACAACAACAACCTCATCGCTTACGCTCCGGCCAAGCAGGTGGTAGCGGAACTGGCGCCCCGGAAAACAGCGTTCAGTCTCACGGGCGTACTGACCGGGGGTCTGCTGCCGGATCCTCAATGTATAGGGTTGGAGGCCTACGCGCATGCGTCGAAGTGCCTAAGGGGCCCGGATGGTGCATTCGGTGCGGCTTGTCACACCGACTTCACTGGACTGGAGGTAAGTCAGCTCAAGCTCGGTCCACTCGACTTCTAAGTCGGGACATCACGATTGAGACTCACCAATATCATATTGTATAGTATATATTTCCAACACTAATTTACTGCACCTAGGAGATTCTCTTCCACCATAATGATGCGAACGCGCACAGGCCGATCAATGCCGAAGATCTTCTGCGCGGTCGTATCGAGCGCCTCGGCGAGTGACTGCAGCATTTCGGGTGTTCTGTTGGTCTTGTGGCGACACGTCAGCTCAACATAACAGCCGGTCAAATTGACCCTAGCGGTTGGGACAACGGCGACGACGGCAGTTTCACCATGGGCCTCTAATCCCTTGATGACTACGTCATTAAGAGTATCAAGGTCGGCATCCGAAATCCGTCTTGAGACATCGGCAAATACTTTCAGAGTGGGCATGGGCTTACTCCGGTTTGATCGCGCGGAAAATACGGTTGGGGACTTTCATGGAGATGCTATCTCCTTCATCCTTGTAGTCAACCTCTGCGCGGATGCTTTCCGGAGTGCATCTCCGAACGAACGCATTCAGCTCCTCTAACTTTTTGCGGTCACCACCCAGTTCACTGTCAAGGCGCCCCAGAGTACTTTGATGGAAATTCGCTTCAAAGACTTGCTTGACATCAACAAACCCGGCTTCTTTGAAAAGCCAGGGCATCTGCTCGCCCCTCGTGAAATAGCGATCGACCACAATAGACTCATAGCCTGCGAGTTCGTTCTTCTTCTGCATCTGCTCAGAGAATGCATCTTGTTGCGGGCCGGTATCGGGCATAACTTCCCAGATCACAAAGCGCCCACCTGGCTTCAGAACACGCGCGACTTGTTGGAAAACCAGTGGCTGGTCGATTTGCGGCACTTCGTGGAGACCCATCTTGATCACGACCGCATCAAAGTGGCCGTCGACATAGGGCAAGTCGCGTGCGTCGCCGACCGTCACATCTGCGACCCGACCGCGCACATCATCCGTTATACGGTTGAGCTGAACCTTGTGGAGGTCGCACATGCTCAGTTGGACGTTGATCCCTGACGCCTCGGCATACTCGAGGATATGCATGCTGACGGCACCGTAGCCGCACATGAGGTCCAGGACACGGGAGTTTTCTTTCAATTCCAGCGCATCAGCCAGTTTGTTGAGGTCGCTGCCAGCGACGCCATGTATTTTGGAAAAATCCACTTGCCGGATGTTATAGCCATCTGCAACCAGACCGCAGCGAAATTGAAGCTTTAATTCTTGGGCGAGAGATAAAAGCTCACTGCTACCCTCAAGTTTGGCGGAAACCGCCTCTCCATCGATCTCCAATACTATGCGGATTTTATCACTCGATGATCTAACAGAATCAATAAAATTCCCGGCTTGCTCACTTGTCGAAAATAAGGTTGGAATATCAGACGGTAACTCGCCGTCGAAATTGATGGCCCGAGATTTACGATTCTGCTTCACGGTGGTTCCCCCTCTTCTCCGAGAATAAGGCAACGATCGATGGGGCCTTATGGCGGGTGATCATAGGTAACTAGCTCAAATTAATGAAATGTGTCGCCGCAGTATCTTGCCGTGCTATGTGCCAACTTTCTGCTCCCCGCCCTTGGGGAACCTTGGTTAGCCTGCATTGGAAGGCGGCTTCAGTGAGCCTCCCCCAGTAAAGTGGTCCATGCTGAGGTATGGCTCCGAAGGGCATGACGAGGAGGACCAAGATGCCGAGGAAGAGGCACAAGGCTGAAGAGATTGTTGCGAAGCTGCGCCAGGTGGATGTGCTGACGGCGCAGGGCACACCGCTTGTCGATGCGATCCGGCAGCTCGGTGTGACTGAACAAACATACTATCTCTGTGGACGGCTCTCCCGTTGCAAGGTGACGGTCAAGGGGCTGCTCAGATCCGTTGCAAACATCTATCCGACGTCTGCCGAGCGGAGCTGGAGCGCCCAAATGGGATATCTGCATGCGCGCGCCTCTACAGCTGGTAGGCCTCAGGGGCCGCGATAATAATCAGGCTCGTCGCGCACCGGTTCGATCCCGGCAGTCCATGTCCTCGTCGTCTTGCAATCAGCGTCTCGGTCTTCAGGCAGCGGCGCGGTAGGGCTCACCACTTCGAAGCACGGCCCAGATCACCCGCGCGTTCTTGTTGGCGACCGCAACCGTTGCTCGGTTGGTGCCGCGCCGCTCCCGAAGGTCGTTGACCCAAGCATTGAGCTGGTCGGTCTTGTTGGGGGCCGTCCGCACGACCGCCCTTGCTCCGTGAACCAGCAGTGTCCGCAGGTGCTGGCTTCCTCGCTCTGAGATGCTGAGCATCGATCGTTTGTCGCCGCTCGAGTGCGGCTGGCGTACCGCGGTGCAGATCGCTTCGGCATCATTGCTGTCGTTCGTCTGGCCCCTGACGAAAGGCTTCACATACTGCGGGCTCACGATCTTCACCCGATGACCGAGTTCTTCGACCTTGCGGGCCCAGCAGAAAGCCCCCGTGCAGGCCTCGATCGCGATGGTCCATGGCTCAAGGCCGCCGAGCGCGCTGAGGAGCTGATCGCGCATCACCCGCCGCTTGAAGACGTTTTTGGCAATGTCGATCCCGAGGATGTCGATGGTGGTCATGGCTCTCTCCATTGTTTTCGACGGCCGAAGCCTGCCGAGGTGGAGGGAGAGCCGTCCATCCCATTAGATGGCGCAAGAAGTACGGCGGACTGAAGAGCGATCAGGTCCGTCGGATCAAGGATTTGGAGCAAGAGAACGCTCGGCTTAGACGTGCGGTGTCGGATTTCACCTTGGACAAGTTGATCTTGCCGGAGGCGTCCAGGGGCTCCAGCTTGCCGGCTGCGTAGCACAACGTCTGAGCCCTTCGCGTCGGCGGGCGTGCGTTGAGCACGTCCGCAGTGTTCTGGATCTGCCTGAGCGTCGCGTGTTCCGCGTTGTCGGGCAGCATCGCTCCACGGTAGCGCAAAGTTCCCCAGGGCCGGGAGGACGAGGCGCGGCTCACCGAAGACATCATCGAGCTGGCACGGCAGTACGGGCGATATGGCACTTGCCGGATCGCCGAGTTATTGCGCCGGGCCGGCTGGCAGGTGAACGTGTTGGCCGAAGCCGCGACCGACATCAAAAAGGGCAAGATGGACGCGACGGCAGCCGACCGCTGAGATCGTATCAAGCGCGACCCAGCCGATTGATCGCCAAACAACGCCAGGCCAGCGGCTGTGTACAGTGGGCAAGGAATTGCCTTAGACTCTTGCCCATGAAGGATTGTACGGACCAGCGTTTCACGACGCAGGGGCAAGTGGTTTGGTGCGGGGGGTTGTGACGCTTCCCAAGTGGTCCAACCTCTCACTTCGCGGGCAGATGATCGCACTCGTTCTCGCGGCCGTCATTCCGTTCGAAGTGATCACGATCGCCATCGACGTCGTCCAAATCAGAGCGAACCACCGCTCGGAAATCAGAAACAGGGGCACCGCGTTCATGCGCGAGGCGATACCCGCCATTGCCGCGGTCCCAGCCAGCGCGCGGCCGGCCGTAGCAAAGACCTTCGCCAATTCAGAACGCAGTTTGCGGATCGCCTCCCGCCCCGCTGCGGCGGCCGGCTTGCAACGCTACAGAGCCATCGAAGCGCGCATTCTCGACCGGCTCAGGGAGGACGGTCTCCCGGTCGCGGCGGTGGAGGTTGCTGACATCCAAACGGTGATGATGGACGACACTGCGGGAGTGTTTGCCGACTTTCGCACCATGTCAGGCCGGCCGGCGGTGCCTGCCTCGGCGGGCTCACCCTCAGAACCCGTCACAGTCGCAATCTTGTCGGCAAGACTGGAAGAGGGCCCGAGCTGGTACAATTTCTACATCCTCGCCGCACCCATCCAGTGGGTCCAGGTGCTGATCGCGAGATCGATCGACACCTTCCTCACCCTTCTCATCACCGCGATTGTCATCATTTTGACGGGGCGCATCATGGGGCCGCTGCGCAGGCTTGTGGTGAACGCAGAGCGCTTCGGGCGAGGCGAAGACATCGGGCGGATCGAGGCTGAAGGCAGTGCCGACGTTCGCGAAACCATCGAAGCGTTCAACCGCATGGCTGGCCGTGTGACGCAGACCCTCGACTATCAGGTCGCCTTGACGCAAAGCCTCGGGCACGATCTCAAAGGCCCCCTGCAACGAGCGATCGACCAGGCTGTCCTAGCAGAACCGCCTGATGTTCGCTCCCGCCTAATCGCCCGCCTCGGCCATATGGAGAGCTTGGTGGAAGCGGTGTCGGCCTTTGCAAGCGCTACCCGCCGGGATGGGCAGTCGGTCAGGGTCGACGTGCCGTCGTTGCTGGAAGCGCTCGTCGACGAGGAGGCCGATGCGGGGAATGACGTCTCGATACGGATCGACGCGCAAGCCATCGTCCGCGGCCGCCACAACGCGCTTTCGCGTGCGTTCACCAACCTCATCGACAATGCGGTCAAGTACGGTGGCAGCGCAGACGTCACTGTGACCCGAGAACGCGCCACTGTCGTGGTCTTCGTCGATGACGACGGGCCCGGGATTCCGCCGGATCAGATTGAAGCGGCCTTCCGTCCGTTCGAGCGGCTCTCCTCTCATCGCCCCGGCACTGGCCTGGGGCTTTCCATCGTTCGCACGATCATTGTCGATCACGGTGGGACCGTTGCCCTTCAAAACAGGCCGGAGGGCGGCTTGCGGGCCATCGTTCGACTGCCGCCGGAACCGACCGATCACTAACCCTTATGGCGTGCGTCAGCCCGGCCGGAAAATGTAGCCCTGACCCCAGATGGTCTCGATATGGCGCGGATGGCCAGGATCCACTTCCACTTTCTTGCGCAAGCGGCGCACCAGCGTGTCGACGCTGCGGTCGTTTGCCCCCCCGTGCTGACGCATCCGCGCCACGGCGAGGATGTCCTCACGGCTGCAAAGCACGTTGGGATTGGCCACAAAGAACCGCAAGACCCGCGCTTCGCCGGATGTCAGCGTGATCACACGGCCGTCGTCGTGCTGGAGGTGCCGCTCTCCCTCCACAAGCTCCCAGGGGCCGAACTTCGGTGTCACGCGCGGCATGGGTCTGTTGCGGTCCGATCGGCGCAAGACGGCCCGCACGCGCGCAAGAAGTTCCAGATCTTTGAAAGGCTTAACGATGTAATCGTCTGCGCCGAGCTCCAGCAGGGCAATCCGCTCGGCGTCATCGCTCACGGAGCTCACCACGATGATCCCCGCGCGCGATTGGGTGGCCAGCTCACGGCAAAGCACCTTCCCACTCGTGCCCGGCATGACGAGATCGAGAAGATAAAGGTCATACGATTCCTCTTCGATGAGCCGACGCGCCGTTGGAACGTCGCGCGCCCGATCGACGATGTAACCACGGCCCTTCAGGTATGCCTGTACTTGTTTGGACAGGTCCTCGTCATCGTCCACCGACAAGATCCGGAAGGCCTTTGCTTTTTCGCTGTCCATAAATCTCCGCGCCCTCCGGTCGGCGGTTTCCAGATGCACGCAATGGCGGCAGCCGCGGCTCATGCCGATCTGCGAAATATTTCGGGGCCGCGCGCCGCTGCGCAATGAGAGAATTGTGAAAGAGTCTGACATTTTCCGACGACTTTGCTAACGCCCGGTTGCGGTCCACGGGGCCAATGCCCATCGTTGGCGCGCAAGACTCCCAGTCGAAACCCAGACGTTGCGCTGGAATATGATAAGAACCGCACCGCACCCTCAAGTTACATTACGAAGTTCAGGCAGACCCGACGAAATATTGCCCTTGCGTCGCCTTTTTGCCACCCAAACAAGAACAAAAACTCCGCCGAATTCTGCACACGTCGCCTGAAAACACTTGGCGATGCGTAGAAATAATCGACTCATGATTTCAGTACACGTGAGTTCGTCAAGAAAGGGTCTTGTACCTTGGATAACAACAGTTTCGAGGACTTCCTCGGCGCCCTGCGCGCTTTCGAGTCGGGATGGGACAGGGGACGCTATGACGCCGGCGTGATTGCCGACTGGCAGCTCGACCAATGGGCCGGCGGCACGGTCACCGATTTCTTCCCCCAGTATGCGAGTTGGGGTGACCTCACCGACGCTGAATGGGACGCCATGTCCTATCAATCGATGAATTCGCTCGGCTTCGTCGGCTATCAGTTCGGTGAGGCTTTACTCATCGACCTTGGCTACTACGACGATGACTTTTTTTACGGCAACGGCGCGGCCACCAACACCTGGGACGGGACGTGGACCGGGAAGAACGGCGCCACCTCGCTGGAGGCGTTCATGACCGCCGCGGTGCAGGATCAGGCGATCCTCGACGCATTCGGCTACAACCTCCAAGTCATTGAGAGTGGCCTCGCCAATGCCGGTCAAAGCCTCGACGACTTCATCGGAGCCACGGGCAGCTACGTGCAGAACGGCCTGACGGTGACTGTGGAACTCAGCCTCACCGGGATCCTCGCCGCGGCGCATTTGAGCGGTGCCTGGGGAACGCTGGCCCTCCTCCAGGGCGGCGCGGTGTCCACGGACGAATACGGGACGTCGATCCTGCAATACATCGAGCAGTTCGGCGGCTACGATGCGCCAAGCGTCGACGCACTGATTGCCGGCTGGGAAGATGGCAAGACCGGTGATGAGGGTCTTGGGGGGCCCACCGCCCCCCCTGGCGACGGCTACGGCGACGGATCCGGCAACCCCGACAGTGGCAGTCCGCCATCGGCCGGCGGCAGTCTCGGCTCAGCCGGTGTGACGGCAGCGACCGCCACCGTCACCATCGACTGGGCTTGGGGCACCGCGCAGGTCATTGAAGACTTTGACCCTCAAGATGACACGATCTTCCTTGCGTGGATCGGTGCCAACGACCTTGAGGTTGCCGACACAGAGCAGGGAGTCGTGTTCTCCGTTCCCTCCAACAATCAATCCACGACGCTCGCAGGTGTTTCCCTCGCAGACCTCACCGCCGCAAACTTCACATTCCTCGATCAGTCGGCGGCCGACGAAGTTCTGGCATTGGTTGGGGGCGACAACGACCCAGGCGACGGTGACGGCGGCACGGACCATGGCGGCCACCAGATGGTGATGATCTCCCTCACCACGCCGTCACAAACGGTCCAAAACTTCAATCCGGCGATGGATATGATCCATATCGAAGCGGGCGTTACGGCCGAACGTCTTGCCGTCTTCGAGGAGAGCGGTCAGGCGGGCCTGCAGCTTCGCCTGGTGGTCACCGACGTGGACGGGACGGCGCTGTCCACCACCATCTTGAACGACATCGGCTTTGACGACCTGACGCTCGCCAACTTCTCGATCGCCGAGGAGTCCGCGCTCAACGAGGTCGCGGCCGCCATCGGCAGTGCGATCGCCGATCCGGGGGGCGATGGCTTCGACCTCACCTATGACACCGACGGTTCGTCACCGCCGACCGTCACGGGGGCCACTGAGGCCGGCGGTGTGAGCTATCTGGCCGATCCCAATGCCGATGACATCGTCGGATTCAATCCTGCGAGCGATGCGATCGACTTTGGAAGTGCCTCTGTTCACGGGCTGATCGTCACCAAATCGCCGGCCAACGAACTTGTCCTCGACAGCCCCTGGAGCGAGGCGGCCCAGATTGTCCAAGGGGTCACCTTCCAGGCGCTGAGCGTCGACAGCTTTGGCGTCGTCGGCAACGAACATCTGCGCCAAGACCTTGGCGGCGTCTTGTCATGGGAGCAAAATGTTGGACCGCGTGATCCCGGCACCACCTACATTCGCTCGCACGAATACGGTGCCTCCGAAGTCATCGACGACTTCAATCTGGCAACGGACAAGATAAGCTTCCTGTATTTCGGCACGCGCGAGCGTTTGTCGGTGGAAGACACGCCCGACGGCCTCGTCATCTCCAGCCTGCCCACCGGCCAGTCGTTCACCTTCACCGGGGTAACCCTCGCCGACCTCGCGCCAGGCCAGGTGGAGTTCCACTTCGACCAGGTGATGGAAGACAATCTGGAAACCCCGTTCGGTTTTAGCCAGGACGAGGTAACGCTGGTCGCCCGGACGCAGCTTCTGACCCCGAACGCCCCCGCCGGCGAGACCACCGACGGGCACCAAGTCCGCGACGGCCTCTTCCCTGACGATAACGGTGACGGTGGCGGATCGGTTAATCCAGATCCCGGAGACAACGGCGGTGGCGGGCCCACCAGCAGCGATCCCGATGTGGTGGCGCTCACCTGGAACTGGGGTGCGCAGGAGACGATCGAGGGATTTGATCCCGCGACCGACCAGATTCACTTCGGCAGCCTCGGCCCTGATCACTTCCAGATCGACGAGTCGACCGCCGGCGACCTTGTCATTGAGATTGTCGGCAACGGTGGTCAAACCTACCAGTTCGCGGGCGTTGGTGCAGAAGATATTCTGCCCCAATCCCTCGACGCGCCGGACTGGAACAGCGCCGCCCTCGCCGCCGCGCAAGACGACCTCGCCGCACTCATTTGATCGCAAGGCAACGGTCGCGACCGGCAGGCGGTGGCAGACATCGAAAGAACCGGCGGACGAACCCTTCGGGGTTTAGAGCATCCTTATTCTTACCAGAATTAAATAGGGTACTCCCAATAATTTTTTTGGGCGGTGTGGACGGAATTAGCAAGATGAAAACGGCTACGAGAGCGTCGATGGATCAGGAGTTGCGAGCGGTCTTCTTGCAGCGCAGAGCGAAGCACTTGAGCTTTCCTATCAGCTGCTCGATGCAGTTGCAGCCACGATAGAGGGCCTGAGCGAAGCGGATGGGGATAGTCTTGCGGTTCTTGCGATATGGGATCACTGCGATGGCGCCGCGATCGCGCGCCATCGCCCAGTTGTCGTCGCTGTCATAGCCCTTGTCGCAAACACCGGCGTGAGGGGCTTCATCCGGTCCGGCATTCATGAGAGCTGCGAAGATGAGGCTGTCGGAGGCCTGACCCCCGGTCAGTTCGAAGACGATACGAAGCCCGTCATGATCTGTTTTCAAATGCATATTCGTGCCGAACCCGCCGCGTGACCGGCCAAGAGCCTGGCTTGCCTGCCCCCTCTTGCGCCCGCTGCCGAGCGCATGTACGCGAATCACTGTCGAAGCGAACATTTCCACCAGGCGCGCCGTGCCGCTGAATCCGGCCAGCATGGCGAAGAAGTCCTCGAACACGCCAGCCTTGCCGAGACGGTCGAAGCGTTTCCAAACAGAGTTCCAACGCCCGAACCGTTCCGGAAGCGCTCGCCAGGTGATGTTGTGGACGACGAAAAAGTGCAGCGCCTCCAGAAACAGCTGGTCGTTCTTCGCCTTGGCGCCCCCGCGCCGGTAGACACGCCCAGAACACCACTACCGCAATCTCCCAGTCGGCATCAGTCATCTTCGTCAACATCGCCGACACTCCAAACCAGTCGGCAATCCATAAGCAAACAAATCTTCGCGTGGGGATCTTCAGCCGATCACCTGAGTCAATTCGTCCTTACCGCCTAGCACTACGCTGGCAGATTAATGATTTGCTTACAGATGGCGAATGGTTCTCCGGCCTGGAAAGGCTGGAGTGTGCGTCATGAGTTCTGTGGAGACGTCTTAGCGGGAGGAGTTGGAGACGTGGCTGAAGCCGTTCGTGGAGACATTGGGCGACCGGCGGCGCAAGCGGATGTGTCCGGTGTATGTGGCGGGGCTGATCGGCCCGGGGGACCGCAAGAGCGTGCAGCCGATGGCGGCACGCGCCGGTGAGGTCGGCTACGATCAGCTTCATCATTTTGTCTCTGCGGGTGTTTGGGACAGCGTCCCGATGGAGGCTGCCCTTTTGAAGGAAGCTGATCGTCTTGTGGGCGACAAGGATGGCTTCCTGGTCATCGATGACACGGCGCTGCCGAAGAAGGGCAGCCATTCTGTCGGGGTGGCGCCTCAGTATGCGTCCTCGCTCGGCAAGACCTCCAATTGTCAGTCGTTGGTTTCGGTGACGCTGGCCTCGCGCGAAGTGCCGGTGATGGTTGGCTTGCGACTGTTCTTACCGAAGGACTGGATCGCCGACCCCGTGCGGATGGCAAAGGCCGGTGTCCCTAAAGGGCGACAAACGGCTCTGACAAAGCCGGAGATCGCCATAGAGGAGATCGACCGGGTGATTGCCTCAGGCGCTCGCTTTGGCTGCGTGCTGGCTGATTCCGGCTACGGCTCCAGTGGGTCTTTTCGCCAGGCGCTCAGCCAACGCAACCTCTTGTGGGCCGTGGGCCTGTCTCGCCGTCAGAACGTCTATCGGGCCGACATCACCGAGATCTTCCCGATCGCAAAGATCGGCAGGCGGCGCAAATACCCCATCACCGACCAGCCGCCGGTCGCGGCAGAACAGATGCTCGCGAGCGCACCATGGCGAAAGGTGAGTTGGCGACGGGGTACCAAAGGCCGACTCGCCTGCCATTTTGCAGCCTGCCGTGTCCGTATCGCCGATGGTCATCGTCATCGCATGGCTGACAACCGCGTTCAGGCGATGCCCGGCGAGGAGGTCTGGCTTGTTGGCGAGAGGCGATCGACGGGCGAGCAGAAATACTATGTCTCCAACCTGCCGCCTTCTACCAGCCTCAAGACGCTTGCTGCCACGATCAAAGCCAGATGGATATGCGAGCAGGCGCATCAGCAGCTGAAGGAAGAACTCGGGCTCGACCACTTTGAAGGCCGATCTTGGAAACGGCTGCATCGACATGCCCTGCTCAGCATGATCGCCTACGCCTTTCTTCAATCCCGCCGCCTAACCGCATCGGGACGGAAAAAACACGCGCAGGACCGCCTCCGAAACCGAGCATGCCAGCCGTCCGCCAGGCTATCCTCGACCTCTTCGCCCGATCACCACCGCTGCCCTGCCCTCATTGTGAGCACCTCCTCGCAACCACCATCGAACCGAAAGTGCCAAAGTAGGGCTAGGCAGTGTGGACAGACTTCGCGAGGATGATGAGGAGGGCGAATGCTGTTAATGCGCGATAGTTTTGCGCGGTTTTTTCACAGCGTAGGGCGATGCGTTTGAAGCGCTTGAGCTTTCCGACGGTTTGTTCGATCCGGGCGCGTGCGCGGTAGAGAGTTTTGGGAAAGTTGCTCTGGGGGGTTTTCGCGGTGCGTTTTTGCGGGATGACGGGGGCGATACCGTGGTCGCGGGCGAACTGACGGTTGGCCTTGCGATCGTAGCCTTTGTCGCAGATTACCGCCCGGGGCGCGATGTCCGGCCCGATGCTCAGAAGGATCGAAAAGTGGCGGGTATCGCTGGCCTCGCCGCCGGTGAGATCGAAGGCGATGGGATAGCCGTCAAGGTCGGTCTTCAGGTGGATCTTGGTGGAGAAGCCGCCACGGGAGCGGCCGAGCGCCTCGCCGTCTTACCCCCTTTGGCGCCGGCGGCCGACACGTGGGCCCGCGCGATGGTGCTGTCCAGCATTTGGACCAGATGGGCCCGCCCGCTGGTCGCGGCGAGATGATCGAACATGGCCTCGAACACGCCGGCCTTGCCAAAGCGTGAAAAGCGTGACCACACGGTATTCCACGGGCCGGATTCGGCCGGCAAGGCCCGCCAAGAGATGTTATTCACCGTGAAATAGAGCACCGCTTCAAGGAACTTGCGGTCGCCGCGTCTGGACCGTGCGGCCCGAAACGCCGTCACCAGCACGTTCCAATCCGCTTCGCTCATGCGCCGCCTCCAAACGACGGCTGAGACCGATGCCGACGCCAAAGCCGAACTGGATCAGGTCCTCGCCGGCGACAAGAGCATCAACGCTGCATGCATCGCGATGGGCTGGCGAAAGAAAAAGCTCACCGTCACCGACGACAAGGGCGACCTCTTCGAGGCGCTGATCGCGCGGGCCACCCGCACCGACGTTGCCAAGATGGCCGCTGACGGCATGAGTCACAAAGAGCGATGCACCTCATGACATGGCTGACCGCTAAGGTTGAGGAGGCCGCCTGATGCCTTTCCTCGCGTCAAACTCTACCGCCGCCGAAGGCCACCCAAGCTCCAGAGCGCAAGACGTCAAGGCCGCGAAAGCCGCAGCCCGCGGGAGGTGCAAATGACCGACAATGTAGACAACCTCCCGTTATTCCGGGCGGTCAATGCCATTGAGCGTAGGGGGCACTTCCGGATTGTGGAAGTGCCTCAGCCCGTGCACCCGCGCTCGAGGATGACATCACTGCCTTGCGCCTCGCCGTCTTCGAAGCCGACGAACGGCATGGTGAGCTGCTCGATAAATGGCACGACAACACAGAAGCCTCAGGGCTGCGTCCTGACAACGAAGAGGTCGAGGCGGCGGAAAGAGGATGATGCCTTTGATGCAGCCAAAGCCCGCCTGGAGCGCGCTGAGCGCCGGGAAAGGGCGATCCAGCAGGCGATGGAGCGATGAGGGGCCGCGGGTCCTTCCTGGAAGGGCAGCACCGCAGGGTCGCGCCACCCCAGGGTTTTGATGTTTTTCAAATCTCGAAAACTCCATTTCGTTTCGTTTTGAATGGTGTGAGGCCAGATGGCGAGAGCCCGAAATCGCAAGGGTAGGAGGTGCTGTTCTGGCCCCTGGAGCACCTGAGACCGTACGACCGCAATGCCCGCACCCACAGCGATGAGCAGGTGGGGCAGATCATTGCGTCGGTGCTGGAGTTCGGGTGGACCAACCCAGTGCTGGCAGATGGCGACGGCGGGATCGTCGCGGGCCATGGGCGCTGTATGGCGGCGCGTGTTCTCTATGATCGCGGCGAGGTCATCTGGTTTCCCGGTGTCGGCGGCGAGGTGCTTCCCGAAGGCACGGTGCCGGTCATCGACTGCACCGGTTGGTCGGAGGAGCAGCGGCGGGCCTATGTGCTGGCCGACAACCAGCTGGCGCTGAACGCCGACTGGGACATGGAGCTTCTCTGGAGCGAACTGCGGGCACTGAACAAGACAGGCGCTATCGACCTTTCGGTCATCGGCTTTGACGCGGAAGTCGTAATGCCGCCTCTTAGCTTGAGTGCAACCGAGTCGCTGATGTTGGCGGTCAGTGCCGATGTAGGCTACAGGATGAAGACGATCTCGGCCGATCTTGACGGTCGAAGCTGCCCCCTGTTTGCAAGAATTGAGGAAGTGATGGATCTCGGCTTGAAAGGCAAGCGTGCCCTCGTCACCGGCGGAACGAAGGGGATCGGGCGGCAATGCGCCGCGATTTTCGCGGCCGAAGGCGCAAACGTCGCAATCTGCGCGCGAAACGCGATAGAGGTCGACGAGACTGCCGCGGCGTTGCAAGCGCAGGGTGTCAAGGCGTTTGGTAATGCCCTCGACGTCGCCGACAAGTCTGCGCTGGAAGGCTTCGTCGCAGCGGCGGCAGACGCGCTCGGCGGCCTAGACATCATCGTCGCCAACGTGTCCGCGCTCGCTGTGGACGATAACGAGGAGGCATGGCGGGCAGGCTACGACACCGATCTCATGCACACGGTGAGGCTGGTCAACGCGGCGATGCCTTGGCTGGAGCGTTCCGACGCTGCATCGATCACGGCGATCTCCAGCGTGTCCGGGCGCGAGATCGATCTCAGCGGTCCTGCCTACGGCGCCTTTAAGGCCGCACTCGTCCACTACATGCACGGTCTTGCGGTCAAGCTCGCGGACAAACACATCCGCGCCAACGCCGTCTCTCCGGGCAATACTTACTTCGAAGGGGGTATTTGGCATCGGGTAGAAAAGGAGATGCCGGACCTCTTTGCCCATGCCCTTTCGCTCAATCCGACCGGCCGCATGGGTCAGCCAGAAGAAATTGCTCGCGGCGTGGTCTTCCTCGCGAGCCCGGCATCATCGTTTACCACCGGCACGAACCTCGTAATCGACGGGGGATTAACGCGCGGGATCCAGCTTTAGGACGACGAGCTCGTTTCGGCTGAGCACCGGGCGCCCGGTTCCGATACCGGCCAACGAGTGATACGGCTGAAGACCAACGCGAACGTCCGCTTTGCCTCATGCATCTTCCGGGATCGCCGAACGGCGAATGCCCGCAAGGGCTCGTAGCCGGCCTCACAGTCCCGACCATCCACCACCTACCGTCATTCATTTCGAGGGTCTTCGAGGTCCGCTTACCGTAGCCCTACGTTGCATCCAGCAGTGCCCACGACCGGTCATCGTTCCAGCCTTTGACAATCTTGCCGTAGCCGCGCTCGGTGATGAGAATGACTGATTGAGCGTGGGGGCTGAACACCCCTGAGAACTGATCACGAATTTCGTGTCCAGTTACTTCGTAGAAATCCTCCCGATGCCCGCCGTGAGATATGGCCATCTTGCTTCGACGAATTTCGTCGGACCAAGATTGCGAGATGATGGCTGCGACGTCGCAGGCGGTGTCACACTTCCCACTCGGTCCAGAATCCGGGGACCAAGTCGCTCAAGTGCCAACGTGAAAATATGGTTCCGGATTCCGGAAGCATATGTCAGCCAGTATGCCCCACCCGACACTGCGTACGAATTTCGTACGCAGTGGTGCGCCACCTGAGGTCCTTAGTGCCGTTTGACCCTCCTGTATGTAGCCATGCGCACCATGAGGCGGTCGCGGCGTTGTGCGGAACCAGCCAGCCGGATTTCGGCGGGTTGGTCGGCGCCAAGGCCACAGGCTCAGTTGGTGGGTGGGTGGATGGTGCGGCCACTCCGGCCGAATTTCGGCGGATGTCAGGTCGGACGATCCCTTATGATTTGATCCGCCGACATCCGGCGGTTCAAAGTTCGCAGCCAAGCGTGGGGCATCCTCACCATCCTCGACTTGGCCGCCACGCCATCTGTGGTGCCAAACTTAGCGGTACGAAATTCGTTCGACCAAGTTTGTTGATCTGCCTATGAGAGATGTGTCGACGAGATTCATCGGCACATGCTTGGTGAGGATCCGCTGCCTTCTCACACGCCATCCACCTCGACGGTGCCGGCAGGGAACGTCTTGGTTCTGAAACCAAGCGCATGAAATTTGTACGCTTGGTTCACCGATAGCCATTGCGCTGTCAGAAACCAGCGGTACGAATTTCGTACCCTTGGTTCGCGCGGGCTATAATGATTGGCCAATGAGGAGTCCAAAATCCTGACTGCTGGTCTGTCGGAACGGCTCTGCGCTGCCATCGGAATGGCCGACGGCCGCTCCACGGGTGAAGCCGCAGAAACCCTTAGATCTGGTGAAACGCCGGGTTTGAGAAGAGTGCCTATGGCGACAGATCCGGCCGCATTGAAGGCTGATCGGTTTAATCGACGGAGTAGCTTGAGCACGGGGATTGCGGGTATTCTCAACGCGCACTCTGGCCGGACCAACACTCGTAGAGCTAAGCGGTCGTCTGAGCCGGATGAAACCTCTCAGCGCTTCATCGAGAACCGAATGTCGTCAGCCGTGACCCCACTAGCGCGACGGGAGCCCGAATCGCGCGGTAGATGAACTTGGCCGATGCCCGGCTGTGCAATGCCAGAGATGACGATAGTGTCGCCTCGCCGTTCCCACTTTGTGAATCGCGAGACGCCGTCCAGACCACCAAGGCCCTCGACCTGATGGCAGGCAAAGGGATTGACGCGCCCTGTCTTGCCGAAAGCAATAGGAGAGAATGTGATCGTGCAGGTGCGCGACGTGGGCCCCACCGCCGGAGACACCACCCACTTTCCTACGATTGGATCAGCGGCTTTCGCGACGAGCTTGACGTCGGGCTGCGTGGACACGGTGGCCGACGGCCCCATGTCCACGGCAGGAGTTGCAAGGAGCCATGTCGATAACGCAATCAGGTGGTAGAACATCAATCGAATTCCTTGCTCGTACCGCTTTCACGAATCGTGTTGCGAGCCAATGCGACGAACAACCGTAGGCCCATGGATGCGTTGCAGCAATCATGCCGCAGAATCCGAAAATCAGAGAGAGATTGGTTCTACCCGCCCACGCCATCTCGTCTCGCCGAGGTCAGGAGCTTGAGCGTTGATGGGGTAATTTGAACTCGCCGAATTTGGCGAGTTCAAACCCTTTGCAATTTCAGGATGGTGGCGAATCGTGTGGCCGGCTTCGCCTTGGCCATTTTGAGCTCCCCGAAATTGGGGAGGTCAAATCCTGGGCTTTTCCAAGGGGCTCATACTGTGAGCACCCTTCCTAAACCTGCACAGGCTCGAGGGTCTTCATACTGTGAAGAGTCATTCCGCACCCTCGGTTGAAGCCCTTGCCGTGGCCGATGGTGAAAAGCCGTTCTCGTTTGGAAAAGCTCTTGACCAACGTCCCTGGGCCCAGAATGACTGTCCATACCGTGGACGGTCATTCCCTCAAGGGAGATGGACCAAATCGGGGTCATACGGGCTGTCTGTGGGGTTTTCACCAAATCCGGCGAAAACCCCGTGCAAGAGCTATCGAGGCTCCGTGAAAGCGGCTGTTGCCACAAACAACCCCCGGTCCCGGCGAGGGTGTGCGAGACGCACACCCTCCATTTTTTACCCGCCCACCACCTCAGCATCAGCGCGATGTCAGATGCTGTGGGTTTTCAAGATTGGAGACGCCAACCTTGAAACTCTGACCACCGCGGTGCCTTTGATGGGCGATGGAATTTCCCCCAGAATCGGGGAGAAAGATTGACCAGCGATATCAGTGGAATAGGCCTGGACCCCAACGGTTGGAGCATTGTTGTCTTTTGGAACAATGCTCGTCCCGTCGCCGCCTGCCTTTTGGAGCTGCTTGTGGGCGAGGTCGAGGCGGTCGACGGGCGTTCCAAGTCGGAACGCCTGGCCTTCGCACTCAGCTGCTTCCCTGCAAAGAACGCCCGTGGCGCTCTCATGCAGGCGGCCGCCGCGCTCACCATCTTCGAGCTGTCTGAGGAGCAGGATGTCCAATACCGCGGGGATGGGTACACTGCGAATTCGCCTGATCGCGCTCTCTGGCGGCTCCTGATCAGCATTAGAAACTACCTGGACACACAGTCCGACCAATCCCTCATGGACATGGATCTGCCGAGCTTGCGTGAGCGGTGGCGTGACCCTTGGCTGTCGGTGGAGGAGCAGCTCGAGGCCGTCGGCGAAAAGCTGGTGGCCTGACATGAACAAGGTGGAAAGCGACATCGTCGACGCCATGGACAATCTCTACGACATTCAGAGGATCCTCAGGTGCGTTTGGGGTGCGGCACCGCTGTTGGCGAGCGACCTCGAAAGCGGTGAGGCCATCACTCTGACACTCGACATGGTCTTCGAGCGCATGGAAGCGGTCGAGGGTAAGCTTGAAGCCGCGAGGGAAAGCGCGAAGGCGGCGCCGAGGGTTAGTCGGCCCACGGTGTCGGCGCGGGCCTATCCTGAGAAAAAAGGCTCGCTCCGAACACAGCATCACATCGGCATGCAGACTGTTACCCCAGGCGTTACCCTACGGCATTTCGAAGATTGAGAGTTACGTCTTAAGACTTTGGTTTTATTGGCGCACCCGACAGGATTCGAACCTGTGACCTCTGCCTTCGGAGGGCAGCGCTCTATCCAGCTGAGCTACGGGTGCTGATCCAAGCTGCGATTGAGTAGACGATAAGGGGCAGCGCCACAAGGTGCTAGCCGCCAGCGCTTTCCGCCCCGCCAACCCAAAACCAGAGCGTTCTCAGGCAAGGCCTGCAATGGCACGGGCAAACTCTCGCGCATCAAACGGGGCAAGGTCGTCAATGCCCTCGCCAACGCCGATGAAGTGGATGGGCAGGCCGTGTTTGGCGCCGATCGCCACCATGATGCCGCCTCGCGCCGTGCCATCGAGCTTGGTCATCACAAGCCCCGTCACACCGACGCTCTGGCGGAAAATGTCCACCTGGTTCATGGCGTTTTGACCCGTGGTGGCGTCGAGCGTCAGGAGGACCGCATGGGGGGCATCGCGATTGCGCCGCTTGATGACGCGCACCACTTTTTCCAACTCAGCCATCAGCTCGGCCTTGTTTTGCAGGCGCCCGGCGGTGTCGATCAGCAAAAGGTCCGCATCCGCCGCCTCATCGATCGCCTCGAACACAAGCCCTGCAGGGTCGGCGCCATGGGCGCCCGCAATGACTTTCGCACCAGAGCGCTCGCCCCAGATCTTCAACTGGTCTACGGCGGCGGCACGGAAGGTGTCACCCGCGGCAAGGACGATCTTCTTGCCGGCGGCGCTTTGGCGGGAGGCAATCTTGCCGATCGTGGTGGTCTTGCCCGTCCCGTTCACCCCCACGACGAGGACGATGAACGGGGAGGGGCCCTCAACGCTCAAGGGCACGGCAAGGGGGCCGAGGACGCGCTCCACCTCTTCGGCAAGAACCTCTTGCAGCTCTTGCCCCTCGATCCCGCGCTTGAAGCGGCCTTCCGACAGGCGATCGGTGATGGCCATTGCGGTATCGAGGCCAAGGTCGGCCTGGATCAAAATGTCTTCCAGATCCTGGATCGAATTGGCGTCGAGCTTGGTCTTGGTGAAAAGACCAGAGACGCTGTCGCCCAGACTGTTGGAGGAGCGGCTTAGCCCACGCTTCAGCTTGGAAAACCAGCCCGAAGGCTGGGGCGGGTCCTCGCCAGAGCCTGGCACCGGAGTGGCCGCTGGCATGGGCGCCTCGGCGGGCACATCCTCTGCGTCCGCCACCTCCTCGGCGGGCGCTGCCGGCTCGGCAGGGGCAGCCTTCTTGCGGCCGAACCCCCAAAATGAGCGACCCTTCTCGCTCACGCCGCCTCACGGATGACGAGCATCCCTCTCTCGGCGGCAACCGCGCGGCCCTTGACCAAGGCCCCCGGCGGCGGCGCCTCACCCTCAACGCGTGCGGGGAGGTAATCCTCCGTTCGGCCTCGGCCCTTGTCTTCCACAAGGATCGAGGCAGGTTGGCCCACCCGGCCAAGAAGCGTGGCATCGAGGCGGTCGGCAGCAAGGGCGCGCAGACGCGCCGCGCGCGCCTTCACCACCTGGCTCTCCACTTGAGGCATGCGCGCTGCAGGCGTCCCCTGTCGGGGCGAGAACGGAAAGACGTGGACCAGGGTCAGCTCACAGGCCTCCACGATGTCGAGGGTGTTTTGGAACATGTCCTCGGTCTCCGTGGGAAAGCCCGCAATGAGGTCGGCCCCAAACACCATTTCCGGACGCAGCGCCTTCACCGTTTCGCAGAATTGAATGGCATCATCGCGCAGGTGACGGCGCTTCATGCGCTTTAATATGAGGTCATCGCCGGCCTGGAGCGACAGGTGAAGGTGCGGCATTACCCTCGGTTCGTTTGCAATCAAGTCCATCAGCACCTCATCCACCTCGATGGAATCGATGGAGGACAGGCGCAGGCGCGGAAGATCGGGCACGTGGATGAGAATGCGTGCCACAAGGTCGCCGAGCTTGGGCTGTGCCGGCAGATCGGCCCCATAGCTGGTGAGATCCACCCCCGTCAGCACCACCTCCTGGTGACCGGATTGAACGAGGCGCGCAATCTGCTCCACCACCACCCCCATGGGAACCGAACGGGAGGCGCCGCGGCCGTAAGGGATGATGCAGAACGTGCAGCGATGGTCGCACCCGTTTTGCACCTCCACGAAGGCGCGGGTGCGCGTTGCAAAACCATCCACAAGGTGGGCCGCCGTTTGTGACAGGGACATGATGTCGCTGACAACGACCCTCGGTGCTGCCTGAAGCCCCTGCCAGACGCTGGGAACCATCTTCTCGCCATTGCCAAGAATGTGGTCCACCTCGTCCATCTGGACGAAGGTGTCGGGGTCGATCTGCGCGGCACAGCCTGTGGCGACAATGCGTACATGGGGCCGCTCGCGGCGCACGCGGCGGATGGTCTGACGCGCCTGACGCACGGCTTCTGCGGTGACTGCGCACGTGTTGACCACCACAGTCTCGCCCAAGTGGGACGATGCTGCAGCCGCGCGCACGCTCTCACCCTCCAGCGCGTTGAGGCGGCAGCCGAAGGAGATCACGTCCACAGAGGAGGTCGGGGGCGTCTTTGTCATTACCGCGGCAGATATGCGACGCCGCCGCCAGGCTTGCAACCGCATCCTCATCCAAGGCCAAGGTCCACAATAGGACTTGCGACCTGACGGCCTCTGGCGCACCATCCCCTTATGACGACCAGTGCAATCGCCATCAGACCTGCTAAGGAGGGCGATGCCGCAGGCATTGCCGCGGTGCACGATGAGGCATGGCGGTTCGCCTATCGCGGCGTTCTGCCTGGGAACGAACTGGAGAAGATGATCGCGCGGCGCGGCCCTGTCTGGTGGGGCGAGGCTGTGCGGCGGCGTGTGCCGATCCTTGTTATGGAAGCGCAGGACCTTGTGCGCGGCTACATCACCTACGGGGCAAGCCGGGTCCGCACGCTTCCCTACCACGCCGAGATCTACGAACTTTACATCCAGCCTGAATTCGCCGGCCTCGGCTTCGGCAAACGCTTGTTCAGGTCGGTGCAGAGCCGTTTGTCGCGGCGGGGTCACGACACGCTGGTCGTGTGGTGCCTCAGCGACAACGAATTGGGCTGCGGCTTCTACGAAAGGCTCGGCGGCCGCGTCGTGGCGTCGGCTGAGGAAGCGTTCGCCTCAAAACGGGTGGACAAGGTGGCCTACGGGTTCGACCGACCGCCCACGGTCAGGGTCAGGCGTTAGCCCATGGGCCCCTTCGGTTGGACCGTCGTGTCCCATCCGGCGATTGCCGGCCGGCCTCGGTGCATCCCAAGTGGCTCCAAAGGTCGACTATGGTCCCTTTGAACCGCATTGCGCTGGGGGCCGATCCGCCGGACGATATCAACGCCTTCGTCACCTGCCCATCAGGCACTGAGCCAATTGAGATCGCTGTGGATCAGGCGACGGGCACTTTCACCCTTCAAGCGGTCTACAACACCGCCATGCGCACCCCTGGCAACCTTGGCCTCGTGCCGCGCACGGCAGGGGAGGACGGCGCGCCCCTCAACATCATGATTTTGGGTTTGCCTGCGCTCCCGGTCGGAACAGTGGTGGGCGTGCGCCCCCTCGGCGTCCTTTATGTGATCAGCGATGCGGAGGAGGAGACGGTCCTTGCTGTCCCCGCGCCGCGTATTGCCACCCGCTTTGAGGGCGTTGTGAACTACGCCGACCTTCCGTCGAACATTTTGCGCCAGGTGGAGCATTTCGTCGCCCACTACCGCGATGACGATGCAGGCCTTGCCCCGCGTTCATGCGGGTGGGGCGACGTGAACGAAGCGCGCCGCTTGGTGCGAGAGGCAGCCCACAGGGCGCGCATCCGCGTCGGCGCCAGCGAATAAGCGCGCGCCAAGGGACGTCGTCAACGCCGCCCGTTGGGGCATGTCCTGCTCCGCGTGGACCGGTCCGTGCTTCAGTGGGTGGTCGGCTGGCCTTCGTCCTCATCGTCGATGGCGTACATATCATCGTCGCTCAGGCCGAAATGGTGGCCGATCTCGTGAATGAGAACGTGGCGGATCACATCCTCAAGGCTGTCCTCGCCGTCGGCTTGGAAGGCAATGATCGGCAGGCGGAACAGCCAGATCTTGTTGGGCATGAGGCCCGTATACTCTGCCGCAGGCGCATCGCGCAGGCCCACCCCTTGGAATAGACCCAGAAGGTCGTACGGGTGGCCGAGCTTCATCATCTGGCAGGTCTCTTCATCCGGCACGTCCTCGATGCGCAACTCGATGTCCTGCGTCAGCCTGCGAAACTCCTGAGGCAGTTCGCGATAGACCTTCTGGGCAATGGCGGTGAACGTGTCGATGTCGCTCATGCGCGCGAGGCCACGGTGGGACCGTCCCCATGGGCGTGATCGTTGCGGGGCGCAAAGGCCGCAGCAAGCATCACGATGGCCGCAAATCCTGCCGCAACCACGTTCCACCCCGCAAAGGAAAGCCCGAGGATGCGGCCTTGCACATCCGTGCAACTCACGAACGAGGATTGTTCGATGGCCGCCAACAGGTTGGAGGCATCGGTCACCGCCTCGCCCCCACCGCAGGTATCTGGCCCCGGCCAGAACGCCCACTCAGCACCTGCGTGATAGACCCCAAGGCCGGCGGTCCACACCATGGCTGCGGCCGCACCCAGCATGAAAAGCCTCGCGAGAGTGGGCATACGGTCAGGCAGAACAAGGGCCACCATCGCCAGGGGAATGCCCACATAGTAGGGCACGCGCTGTTCAAGGCATAAAGGGCAGGGCGTGAAGCCGCCGATCAGTTGGAAACCCCACGCCGTTGCGAGCGCTGCCGCCATCACGATCAGCGACACAACAGCAAGGGTCCGCGAAGACAGGGTCATCGAATCAACCTTATTGCAAAGAACCCAGCGATCCCCAGGACCACCACGATGGTCAACATAAGGCCGAGCCGCTCCTCGATGAAGGCGCGGATGGGCGGCCCCAGCCAGTAGAGGAGCGCCGCGACAATGAAAAAGCGCAAGCCCCGGGACACCACACTGGCAACGATGAATATGGGGATGGAGAGCCCCGTTGCACCGGCCGTTATGGTGATCACCTTGTAGGGGAAGGGGGTGATGCCGGCGAAGAACACGATCAACCACCCCCACGCGTTGAAGCTTTCGGTGAAGGCTTCGATCTTGTCAGCGTAGCCGTAGACCTCAAGGATCGGCAGGGCCACATCGTTGAACAGCCACAGACCGATGGCATACCCCGCGAGCCCGCCCAGAACCGAGGCGATTGTGCAAAGGGTGGCGTACCAGATCCACCGCGCCCTGTTGGACAACACCATGGGGATCAACAGGAGATCGGGCGGGATCGGAAAGAACGAGCTTTCGGTAAATGACACGCCGAACAGGGCCGGTTCTGCATGACGGCTCCCGGCCAACGCCATGGTCCGATCGTAGAGTTTTCTGAGCATGGGTCCTTCCGGGGGAGGGGGCGTAGAACCGCCTCGGTCTAAGCGATGCGGATCAGGCTGACAGGGGCGTCCACACCAGGCACCTCCACAACGCCAAGGGCGTGGCAGGGGGTGTTGAACCCTTCGGCTGTGGCCCGCGCGTAGGTCTCTTCGGTGGTGAGGGCGACGCTGCCTAAAACCTTGTTGTGTTTTTCAAGCTTGGCCGCAAGGTTGGGGGCACCGCCGATGACGGTGAACTCAAGGCGCTGCTCATCCCCAAGGGTCGCTGCCACCACGCGCCCTGAGACGGCAGCACCATTGACAGGCAGATCCGGCAGCCCTTTGGCGGACAGTTCGGCAAGCCAATCCTTGCGCGCTTGCATGATGGCCTCCAGCGCGCGCAGTGCGTCCGCTGCCGCCGTGTCCGAGGGGCTGACGGCACCGAAGGTTGCCATCACGCCGTCGCCCAAGAATTTGTCCACCACCCCGCCCTCGCGGGTGATGATGGGCATCACCACGCCGTGGAAGGCGGTCAAAACGTCCACAACCTCCCGCGGGGTGCGGTCGGCCGCAAACTGGGAAAAGCCGCGAAGGTCGAGGATGAGGATTGCCGCGTCCCTGTCCACAGCATCCCCTGCCATCGCCGCGGTTTCGGCTGAGGTGATTCTGTCGGCAACGCCCGCGCCGAAAAAGCGGCGCATTTCGCGCGTTGCCGCTCCCTCCCGCACCGCCGTCAACAATGTGCGTCTTGCCCGGTAAAGGGCGAGCGAGAGCACCCCCGTTACCAACAAGATGGTGAAGATCTTGTCGAACTCGGCACCGATCAGAACGAGGTTGTCGGTGAGGTAGGCCACGAACGAACTGGTGATGACCTCGGGCCCCGACTGGGAGATGGCATAGCCCACCATCACCACCCATCCTGCGGCCGCGAACAACCCCTGACTGAGCACAAATCGCGGGTCGAACCGCAGCGCACGCACCGCGATGAACACGAAAATGTACGCAAATGTCGGCACTTTGAGGTAGAACGCCGCCGGCTGTTTGTAGTCGATGTGGAACGACCAGATGAGCGTGTAGAGAAGCGCCACGTCCACAATCATCGACAGGACGAGGAGCCAGCCGGGCAGGAAGCGCAGGTAAGCTGCCGTCAGCCGCGCGACGGTGAACAAGAGGTAAGCGCCGATGGCAATCGGCACCGGCTCGAACATGGAGTCGGCCGCATCGATGGGGCGCGGTGCCAAGAAGTAGAGCGTTGCGAAGGTGGCAACGATGGACAGCTGCACCCAACAGATCAGCCGTTCGGAGCGCTCCTCCTCCAAAGAGACCAGCTCCGCCACGCGCGCGGGCATGTGCGCGGTCTCTTCCTCGCGCAGGCCCAAGTGGCGAAACAAGCTCTTTGGCAAGGATAGCTTCACCAAACCCCCTCATCGACTGCCATGGCCGGGGACGCCCCCGGCGATGCCGGCGCACCCATCATGGTCGGCCCATACCCCTCGGACGCGCCGTTGCCCGCCTCAGCGCACCAACACGTTTTTGAACTGCCAGGGATCGTCGGTGTCCATATCCTCGGGGAAAAGGCCCGGGCGATCGTAAAGAGGCGTCCAGTCAGTGTAGTAACCTTTCACCGGACCGAGGTAAGGCAGTTGCACCTCAAGGCAGCGGGCGTGGTCCATCTCGTCGGTCTCCACAATGCCTGCCTCCGGATTTTCCAGTGCCCACACCATGCCGGCCAGAACCGCTGAGGTGACCTGAAGGCCGGTGGCATTCTGGTAAGGCGCCAGACGCCGTGTCTCCTCCACCGACAGCTGCGAGCCGTACCAGTAGGCATTCTTACGATGGCCGTAGAGGAGGACGCCGAGTTCGTCGATCCCGTCGACGATCTCATTTTCGTCAAGAACGTGCATCACCGACTGGGGTTTGCCCGCCTGGCCGAACATTTCGTGCAGCGAGAGGACCGCATCGTTGGCCGGATGGTAGGCGTAGTGGCAGGTGGGCCGGTATTCGGGGTCGAGCCCTTCGCCGACGGTATAGTAGTCGGCAATGGACACGCTCTCGTTGTGGGTGACGAGGAAGCCGTACTGGGCGCCCGGCGTCGGGCACCATGTGCGCACGCGCGTAGCCGCACCCGGTTGCAGCATGAAACGGGCCGCCTGACAGCCAGTCCCGTCAGCCTGGGTGCGCATGTTGTCAGGCATCCAGCGCTCGTGGGTGCCCCAGCCAAGTTCTGCCGGCTGAAGGCCTTCTGAAATGAAGCCATCCACCGACCAGGTGTTCCAGAACGCATCCAGCGGCTTTGGGTTGCGGGCGCGCTGTGTGTCGCGCTCGGCAATGTGAACGCCTTTGACGCCGAGCGCCTGCATGAGTTTGGCCCACCCCAGCCTGTCGGCGGGCACGGCCTCGCCATGGTCAAGGTCCTTGGCAAGGTCCAACAGCGCTTGTTTGACCAACCAGGACACCATGCCAGGGTTTGCCCCACAGCAGGAGACGGCGGTGGTGCCACCGGGGTTGGCGCGCTTTTCCCGCCGCACGGTCTCCCGCAAAAAGTAGTTGGTGCGGGTGGAAGGGTCCGCCTCGGTGTCGAAGTAAAAGCCCGGCCAAGGCTCCACCACGGTGTCGATGTAAAGAACGCCCAACTCGCGGGTGAGGCGCATGATGTCCAGCGAGGAGGTGTCCACCGACAGGTTGACGCAAAAGCCCTGACCTTCGCCTTCCGTCAGAAGGGGGCTCAACAGTTCGCGATAATTCTCCGGCGTAACGGCCTCTTGCACGAAACGGATGCCGCGCTCGTCCAACAGCGCGCGATCGGCATCCGACGGGTCGACCACCACCATCCTGTGTCGGTCATAGCGGAAGTGGCGCTCGATCAGCGGTAGCGTCCCCCGTCCGATGGAGCCGAAACCGATCATGACGATGGGACCCGTGATAGTCCCGTGCAGCGGCCAGTCGTTCATCAAGGTTCCCTCGTGTGGCACGAGGGCCTTACATCAAACGGACCCGGTTCGGCTACGCCGCCCGCGCGCTTTGCTTGGGCCTTCGCACAGGGCGCAGCGGTGTGACGACGGCAGGCAGCATTTCAGCACCCCCATCCCCATCCCACCCATCCCCTGCAGCAACGCCAACGCCGTGGGAGGAGGCAATGGCGCCTGGGAAGGAGCGCACGACCGTGGGATCGTTGGTGACCCCGCTCGGCAGACCCAGTGCGCCTGTGGGCGTGCGGTCGCGGGCAAGGTACAGCGCCCCTTCTGCTGCCACCTCCACCGCTTCTGCGTGGAAGGCATCCTCCACATCGGCAACGCCGATGGAGACGGTGGGCCCGTCAGCCTCTTTCCAGTCGTCCTCGCCAAGGGCGACGGTGGCTGTGCGGATCCTTTCAGCCGCCGGCAAGGTGGCGCGTGTGGTCGTGTGGGGCAATAGCACCACGAACCTGTCAGGGCCGCGGGCAGTGCACACGTCGCAGTCACGCACACTGTCGCGCACGATCCGCGCGATGTCGGTGCGAAGTTGCATCCAGCGCTTGCGGCTGAGCTGCTTCATCAAACCGTCGGCATTGTCGATGGACACCACCATCATGGCATAGCGCGTGCCGTAGCGCGCGTTGAGGCGTTGCAACTGGTCCAACTGGCTGTCGAATACGCTTTGGGGCAAGTGCTGTGTGTGGCTGCGAAAGCGCTGAGCGTCTCTCTCGCGTCTCGCAGTATCGCTGCGGGTAAGCTCGTTCATGCACGACAGGCCCACGATGGCCGTGCTGAAAGGCAACCAGGCCATGAATGGCAGGACAATGAGGGTCAGCACATCCTCAGGAATGGGCGTGCCTGGAACGAAGAGCGCCAGAAGACACAAGGGCGCTGCGAGGGACGCGATCAATACCGCACGCCTGTCCAGCGGCCAGCCGAGGCCCCGGACGCCGGCGCGGGTGAGAACGCCAATCAGCACTGCGCCGACCACTGCGACAGCCCCTGCATGGGCTACCGGCCCACCCAAATGAAGCCGCAGACCGAAGGGGATGGGGACGGCGAGAAGTGCCCCGATGGGCCCGCCGAGAAGGCCCGCCGCCACCAGCAAGGGCGTGCGCGCATCCACAACGAAACCACCTTCAACGGCAACGTTCATCACCATGGCGAGGGCGGCGAACACGCCGCAAAGGGCGCCGAACAACGCCTGACGCAAGGCCCCTGGCGAGACCTTGTCGAACACCACACCCAACACAAACGCCGCCACGACCAGAAACCCGACCGACTGCAACAAATGCGTCAGCACACTCCACATGAGACACTCCACACTACGCCAAGGCACGCCGGCTTACATCGAAGTAAAGCGCCCCGCTTGTGCGAAGCTTGTGGAGCGATTTCAGTAAGGTGGGTCGGGGATGGACTGGTGCGCTTCGCGCAAAGCTTCCGACCAGCGGTTGCGCACATGCTCAAAGTAGGGATCGTCGCCGTCGATCCGGGTGTTGACCGTCGGTTCGATGGCATCGCGCGGCAGCACCATCACGTCCAAAGGCATGCCGACGGCAAGGTTGGAGCGGATGGTGGAATCCATTGAGATCAGGCCAAGCTTCAAGGCTTCCGACAAACTGGTGCCGAAGGTCACCGAACGGTCGATAATGGGTTTGCCGTATTTGTGTTCGCCGATCTGAAGGTAGGGCGTGTCTTCCGTCGCCTCCACGAAGTTTCCGGCGCGGTAGACCATGAAGAGGCGCAACCGCCTCTCGGCAATTTGACCGCCCACCAGGAGGGAGCAATCGAACACACCGCCGTTTTCCTTCAGCGCCCCTGCGTCGCGCTTGGCAACAGCGCGCACGGCGCGGCCCACAAACTGCGCCAGCTCGAACATGGATGGCGCTGTAAGAACGGTCTCGATCTCACCGGTCGGCCCAGGCAATCCCTCCACCAGGTGGCTCATGACCGATTGGGTGACCGCAAGGTTGCCTGCGGTCGCAACGGCCACCACACGCTCCCCGGGAACCTGAAAAATCTGCAGCTTGCGGAAGGTGGAGATGTTGTCGACACCGGCATTGGTGCGCGTGTCCGCCACCATCACCAGGCCACGCTCAACAAGCAGGCCGACGCAATAGGTCATGGAAAGCCCATCTCATATGACCGTGCGCCCCGAATCGGACGCAACGGCTCCCTTATGGCACGCACGGGCGCTATTGCATCGACTGGCTTTGCCCACCGCTCGACTGGCTCTGTTGACCCCACTGGACACGATCAACGGTGACGGCGACGTAGAGTTCTTCCCCGCCGCCCCCATAGGTGGCGCCGCGTACGGGCGATGCGCCAAGATAGTCCAGCCCGACCGCAACGCGCACATATGCGTCCGTCGGGCAAAGCCCTGCTGACGGGTCAAACCCCACCCAGCCAAGATCCTTGATGTAGATCTCCGTCCACGCGTGGCCCACATGGGCCTCACGGGCGTGATCTTCGGAGTGCTGGTAGCCGGAGACGTAACGCGCCGGCAGGCCGTGGCTGCGCGCAATGGCAATGAGGATGTGGGACAGGTCCTGGCAGACGCCTCTGCCTTCCTCCAGCGCATCGTCGGCAGCCGTTGCCACTCCCGTCGTCCCAGGCTCGAAATTGATGGACGTGTGAACGTGAGCGTTAAGGGCATGGGCAAGGCTCAGCGCGGTGCCATCGCTCTGTTTTGCCCCGTCCGAGCCGAACGCCTTGAGGGCAGGGGTCAGCGTCGTCAAAGACGTCTCGCGCTGATAGACGCCCACCGGCAGAGGCTCGCGCGTTCCCGACACCATGCCGTCGGAGGAGAGGGTCTCCACCGTGCCGACGGCGGTAATCATCAATTCCTCGTTCACCTCGTCGCTGGAAAAGGTGTGGGTGACGTTGCCGAACGCATCGTCAAAGCGACGCAGGGACAGATCGCCCGTCACATCAATGCGCCAGTCCCGCACCGCCTGGAATGCACTGGCGCAAGGGGTCAGGCGCAAAACGTCGATGACGGAGCGAGGCGGCGTCTCATAGCGATACCGCGTCTCGTGCTGGATGGTCAGGCGCATGGGCAGTCCATGTGGGGCGACACGGGGTGGGCCGGGCCGAAGCCCGCGTGCCGACGGAGACGGTGGATATCAGCGAAGATACTGGTTTTCGATCGCAATGCCGAGAGCGTTGTTTTTCTCCACCACGCGCAACAGGAATTCGTGCAGGCCTTCCCGGTAGATGGCATCCACCGAGGTGTTGACGAGTTCGGCATTGTAGGCGCGCGCTGCCCTTTGGGCGGGACCTTGGCGGCCATAATCGGCCGTCAGCTGGTCCAAAAAACGCATGGTGTTGTTGGCGCAGTTGGCGATGGAGCGCGGTAACTCATTGCGCAAAATGAGGAGCTCTGCCACCCGCCAAGGCCGCAGCGCGTCGCGAAACACCCATTGATAGGCCGTGAGCGCTGAGGCTGCCCTCAGGATGGACGACCATTGGAAATAGTCCAGCCCGCCCCCCACAGTGTCCCCCTCGGGAAGGAGGACGTGGAACTTCACATCCAAGATCCGCGCCGTGGCATCGCCCCGCTCGATGAAGGTGCCGAGGCGAAAAAAGGCGTGGGCGTCCGTGCGCAGCATGGTGCGGTAGGCCGACCCGTCGAACCGCAAGGATGCCTCCTTCACGAACGCCAGGAACTCGGCCAGCTGACGGGGCGACATGGTCTCTACCGAGTAGCGGCGAAGTTCCAGCCAGGCATCGTTGATGGCCTCCCACATCTCCCGCGTGATCGCCGTGCGCACGGCCCGTGCGGAGCGGCGCGCCACATCGATGCAGGAGAAGATGCTGGACGGATTTTGGGGCGAGAACGCCAGGAAATGGATGACGTTGCGCCGGGTCGGCTCGTCATACTGCTCCTGAAAGAGCGCCCAGCCGCCTGTGGCGAGGACGGCCGATTCCCACTCATTGCTGGCACCCCCATAGGTGGAGGGGAGCGAGGAGAGGCGCGAGGCCACATCCAAAATGCGCGCCGTGTTTTCAGCGCGCTCCGTGTAACGGGCGAGCCAGTAGATGTCGGCGGCAACGCGGCTCAGTAGCATCGTGAGTGCCTTTGCCGGGTGCAGGACGGGGTGGGACGGGTGAGGATCTTCAGCATTGCGCTAGCCATCCAGCACCCAGGTGTCCTTGGTGCCGCCGCCCTGGCTGGAGTTCACCACGAGGGACCCCTCCTTCAACGCCACCCGCGTCAACCCGCCAGGCACGGTTTTCACCCCGCCTGAGCCGAACAGAACGAAGGGGCGAAGGTCCACATGGCGCGGCGCAATCCCCTCGCCCACAAAGGTGGGGCAGGTGGACAGCGCCAAGGTGGGCTGGGCGATGAACTCGTCGGGGTCGGCCTTCAGCTTGGCGCGGAAATCCTCCAACTGATCTTTGGTCGCCGCAGGGCCCACAAGCATCCCATAGCCGCCCGACCCCGACACCATCTTCACCACCAGTTCCGGCAGATGGTCCAGGACGTAGGCGAGGGCATCAGGCTCGCGGCAGCGCCATGTGGGAACGTTCTTCAAAATGGGCTCTTCGCCCAGATAAAACCGCACGATCTCTGGGATGTAGGTGTAGACCGCCTTGTCGTCGGCAACGCCTGTGCCCATGGCATTGGCCACCGTCACGGCGCCGGACCGGTAGGCGGCGATCAACCCTGGCACGCCGAGGATGGAATCGGGTCTGAAGGCGAGGGGGTCCAGAAAGTCATCGTCGAGCCTGCGGTAGATCACGTCCACCTGGCGCGGTCCTTCCGTGGTGCGCATGAAGACGCGGTTGTCGCGCACGAAAAGGTCGCGCCCCTCCACAAGCTCCACGCCTAGCCTGTCGGCCAGGAACGAGTGCTCGTAATAGGCGCTGTTGTAGGGGCCAGGCGTCAAGATCACCACGTTCGGCTCACCGGGCGCAGTGCGTGGGGCCAGCGATTGGAGCGTTGCCAAAAGCTCGTTCGGATAGTGTTCGACGGGCTGGATGGAGTGGCTTTGGAAAAGGTCGGGGAAGAGACGCATGGTCACCTCCCTGTTTTCCAGCATGTAGGAGACGCCGGACGGGGTGCGCAAATTGTCCTCAAGGACATAGAAGGTGTCAGCGTCCACCCGCACCATGTCGATACCACACACGGGCGTATACACGCCGTGGGGCACCTTGATGCCGATCATTTCGGGGCGAAAATAAGCGTTCTGGTAGATCAGCTCTTCGGGGATGAGCCCGGTTTTGAGGATCTCCCCCTGGTGATAGATATCGCCCAGAAAGGCATTGAGCGCGCGCACGCGCTGGTCGAGCCCGCGGGACATGAGGCGCCACTCGTCCGCCGTCAAAACGCGGGGCACGATGTCGAAGGGGATGATGCGCTCTTCGGCCTCCTGCTCGCCATAAACGGCGAAGGTGATGCCGATGCGGCGGAACAACAGCTCCGCCTCCCTTGAGCGGGCGCGCAGCTGGTCGGGGGACGTATCGTCCAGCCAGGATTTTACTTGGCGGTAGGCATCGCGCGGTTCCCCGCCGTTTGCCGCCATCTCGTCGAAAAAGGCGGTCATAGGCCAACCGTTGCGAAGCTCAGCGTCATGGTCAGAACGGTGCGCGCCAGCGCGGCGGAAATCAAGGCGCATCCTCCCCAGGTTCGCGCCGGCAGTTAGGGCGGCTCGGCGGGGAAGGCGAGGCTAGGGGGAGGGCGCGCGGGCGGACGACCAGTAGGACACGCACGGAATCTTCGTTTTATCGCAACGGTCTGCGTAGCGTTTGGCCACCTCCGTCACCTCCGTCATCAACCCTTCCGACAAGGTGATGGGCTCAAGCCCCATATTGAGGAATCGCTCGTTTTGGACGTGAAGATCGTTCTCGTCCGCCTCGTTGCGCGGGTTGGGCACATAGGAAATTTCCGCACCCGTGACCTTTGACACAAGCGCGGCAAGCTCGCGCACCCTGTGGGTCTCGGTCATCTGGTTCAAGATGTTGACCCGCTCGCCCTGCTGGGGGCGGTGCTCCAACGCAAGCTCGATGCAGCGCACCGTATCCTGAATGTGGATGAAGGCCCGCGTTTGCCCGCCTGTGCCATGCACGGTCAGAGGATAGCCCACCGCCGCCTGCATCAAAAAGCGGTTCAGGACCGTCCCATAATCCCCGTCATAGTCGAACCGGTTGACCAGGCGGTCGTCCTTCTTGGTCTCTTCGGTCTGTGTGCCCCATACGATGCCTTGGTGCAGATCCGTAATCTTAATACCGTCGTTTTTGTTGTAAAAGTAGAAGAAAAGCTGATCTTGCGTCTTCGTCATATGATAGATGGAGCCCGGGTTGGCAGGGTATAAAATCTCCTGCTCGCTGCGCCCATTCTCCGTATCCACAGACACACGCAAATATCCTTCGGGGATCTTCATGCCGGCGGTGCCGTAACCATAGACGCCCATGGTGCCAAGGTGCACCAGGTGCACGTCGTGCCCCGACTCAACAATCGCCGCCAGCACATCATTGGTGGCCGACAGGTTGTTGTTGACCGTGTAGCGCTTGTGCCAGCTGGACTTCATGGAGTAGGGCGCGGCGCGCTGCTCGGCAAAATGAATGATGGCGTCTGGGCGGAAGTCGCGAATGAGGCTCACCAGCCTGTGGTAGTTCTCCCCGACGGTGACGTTGGTGAACTCGATGGTCTTGCCAGACACCTCCTTCCACGCCTTCAGCCGCTCGCCGATGGGGCGGATCGGTGTGAGGGAGGCGATCTCCAGCTCAACATCGATTTTGCGGCGGGAGAGGTTGTCGACAATCACCACCTCGTGGCCGCGATTGGACAGGTGAAGGGCGGTCGGCCAGCCGCAAAACCCGTCACCGCCCAGAACAATCACTCTCATGATGCCGTCATCCTCAACCCGTCTTCATGGCCGCGCTTTAGGGGCGCGCCAAGGCGCGGTGCTAGCGTCAGTTGACCAGAACCGCAAATTGTTTGTGCGCCGGCTTTGCCCCAAGTCCTTGGAAACACGGACTTGAGCGATTCGGGCAACTGTCAGCGCGCCGTCGCGTCGCTTTCACATGCGTGTCCGAGGAAGCCCGCGCAAGCACAAACTCAGGCCCGTCGCCTAGCGAGAAGGCGGGCCAAGCAGGCTCTTCAGATCGGTGGACGGGTCGGCGACGGCATCGGGATCAGGGGATTGGCCGCGGTCCAAGAGGCGCTTTGCGGTCATGTAGGCGCGGGCATCGTTGATGGCGTCCACAGCAATCAGCGATCCTTCGGCGAAGTACCAGAATGACACGCTGTCCCCCGCGCCGCGCCGCGTGACGATCCTGTCGTACCCGTCGCCGATCCCAACGATCTGCAATTTGGCGTCGAACTGGTCGGACCAGAACCAGGGCACGGTATCAAACGGGCGCTCAGCACCCAAGATGTTGGCCGCCACCACCTCGGCCGTGGCAATGGCGTTGCCAACGCTCTCAACCCTCAGCCGCCGGCCACGCCAGGGTATGGAGGCGCAGTCCCCCGCCGCCCAGATCCCCGGCGCACTGGTGCGCCCGAAGGCGTCGGTGGCAACCCCGTTGTCGATCACCAGCCCTGCCGCCTGTGCAAGCTCAATCCTTGGCCGCACGCCAATCCCCACCACCACGATGTCGGCGGGGAGGGTGCGCCCGTCGGACAGAAGGGCCCGCCTCACCTTGCCGTCGATCCCCTCAAGCCTGTCGAGCTTTGCCCCCTCGATCATCACCACGCCGCGGCGCCTGTGGAGTTCACGAACCGCCTCGGAGGTGGGATGCGCGGCAACGCGCTGCAAAATGCGCGTCGCCGCCTCCACCAGCGTCACGTCAAAGCCTTTCGCACGCAGCACGGCGGCCGCCTCAAGGCCAATGTAGCCACCACCCACGATGAGGGCGTGCTCACCGGCATCAAAGCGGCTCGCCAACAGGTCGGCATCGCGCAAGGTGCGCATGAGGTGAACGCCCTCAAGCGACCCGCCGATGGCCTCAGGCAAAGGCACAGGGCTTGCCCCTGTGGTCAGCGCAAGGTGGGTGTAGGGAAGGGCTGTGTCGCCCACAGTGACGGTCTTCGCGTCGGGGTCGATGGAACTCACCAGCTCCCCCAAACGCAATGTGATGTTCGCCTCGACATAAAACTGGTGCGGCTTCAGGTGGAGCCGATCGACGCTGGTGTCGCCCAGAATGTAACTCTTGGACAAAGGCGGGCGCTGGTAGGGGGGGACGCTCTCCTCGCCAATCAGCGTGATGGAGCCGTCATAGCCGCCCGTGCGCAGACTTGCAGCAAGGGTGGTGGCGGCCTGGCCCGCTCCGACGATGACGATCCCCGGTGTACAGGCGGTCTCAATCTCGCTCACATCCGCCCTTTCCTGCCGTCGTGGTCCAAGGCGTGCGGCAGCGCCCGCGCCTCTTCTAAACCGTCATCAGGGAAGGGCAAGGTGGCAGCCTTACCCCTTGGCGGTGGGGTAAAGGCGCATCAGCACCCAAAGGAGAAGGAGGGCAGGCACGGCAAGGAACGTCGTCGCGACGAAGAAACCGGCCCACCCCAGCCCTTCGGCAAGCCAGCCCGATGAGGCGGCAAGGAGCGTCCGGCCGAACGCCATCAACGAGGTCAAGAGCGCGTACTGGGTTGCCGTAAAGGCCACATTGCACAGTGCCGAGAGGTAAGCCACAAAGGCGGCCGAGCCGAGCCCGCCGGCAAAATTGTCCGTCCCCACGGCAATGGTCAGCGCCGTCACATCATGCCCACGGGTGGCAAGCCAGGCGAAGGTGAGGTTCGTGACCGCCTGCAACACACCGCCAACGGCAAGGGCCGGCAAAATGCCGATGCGGGCCACCAACAGCCCGCCGGCGAACACCCCCACCATCGTCATTCCAACGCCGAAGACGTTGGTGACGCTCGCAATCTCAAGGCCCGAAAAACCAAGGTCCACATAAAACGGGTTGGCCATGGCCCCTGCAATGGCGTCTCCGTATTTGTACAAGAGCACGAAGGCCAGGATCACCAGCCACCCCCGCCTGGTGGTGAAATCCTTCAACGGCTCCAGCGTGGCGTGCCGCAAGAATGCCAGCGGTTCCTTGGGCGCGGGCGGACGCCTGTTCACGGGCTCGGCGCCGATGATGACGGCCACCATCCCCACCCCCACAAGCCCACCCATGATGGCGTAGACCACCGACCAGGCGATGACATCGGCAAGGGCGAGCGCGCCGGCGCCAGAGACAAGCATCCCGACACGGTAGCCCACTTGCGTCATGGCAGCGCCCGCGCCCTGCTCACGCTCGTCAAGGATTTCAATGCGGTAGGCATCGATCACAATGTCCTGGCTTGCCGACAGAAACGCCATCACGAAGGCCGAGGCGGCGATAAAGCCGATGGAGGTGGAGGGATCGCCCTGACCCACCACGACGATGGAGCCCACCAGAAGCACCTGGACCACCAGGAGCCAACTTCGCCGCAGCCCCAACCAGCGGGTGAGGAACGGCAGGCGCACATGGTCGAACACGGGCGCCCACAGGAATTTCAGGCTGTAGGGGGTGGCAACGGTCAGCAGCCCGCCGATGGCCGCCAGGCTCACCCCCGCCTCACGCATCCAGAACGAGAGGGTGGAAAAGCCAAGCAGCAGCGGCAAACCGCTGGAAAACCCCATCAGGAGGATGATGAGCTGCCGACGCGTCAGATAGACGGCAAGGGCTTGGCGCCAGCGCGTGGCACCTGTGGCAAGGTCATCAGTCATTGGTCATGGTGTAACCTTACGTCGGCCAAGCGGCCAACAGCGATGGCGAACGATGAGAAAGGGGAGGGCCATGTTTGTGCGACAGCTGCCCGCCAACGGACCAGGGCCTCACACATGTGTCTCTGGTGGCAGGTAGCGGACGATGGCAAATCCGTTAACCGTTGGCCAAATGCTCACCGCCCAGGCCCGCCTGCAGCCGGAAAGAATCGGCGCGCGCGACCTTGAACGGACCATGACCTTCGCCACCTGGAACCGCCGCGCCTGTGCCCTGGCGAACGCCCTGACCAGCCTCGGGCTCGGCAAGGGCGAGCGGATCGGCGTCATCGCGTACAATCGCTTGGAGTGGGTGGAGGTCTACGCCGCCACGGCAAAGGCGGGCCTCGTCACCGTCCCGGTCAACTTCCGCCTCACCGCCGATGAGGTGGCGTTCATCCTTCAGGACGCCGGCGTCTGTGCCATCATTGTGGAAGACGCGCTCCTCCCCTTGGTGGCGGCTCTGCCCGCCACGCTGGAAACCGCTCGCCAACGCATGATCGTCATCGGCGCGGCGCCCCGGGCAGGGGCACTCCCTTACGAAGGGTTGATCGCACACGCACAGGAGGATGAGCCAGCGGTCGACGTCGCCCCAGACGACCCTTGGTGCTTCATGTACACCTCCGGCACCACGGGGCACCCTAAAGGGGCGATCCGCGACCATGCTTCAACGGCCGCCTTGTCGCTGATGACGGCGGCGGAGTTTCAGCTCTCGCGGCACGACGACGCCCTCCTCGTCATGCCCCTTTGCCACGCCAATTCGCTCTATTTTTTCGCGGCGTTTCTGTGCTGCGGGGCGGCCGTCACGGTCTTCTCCCGGCCAAGTTTTGACGCAGCCTTGTGCCTCAATGCCCTTGCAACGCTGGGCGTCACATTCACCTCGTTGGTGCCCACCCACTACATCATGATGCTTGAGGCCGCCCGCACAGCGCCTGTGGGCGGGGAGGTTGCCACGGTCTCAAAGCTCCTTGTCTCCTCCGCTCCCGCAAGGGCGGAGACCAAGCGCGCCGTGATGGCACTTTTCCCCAACGCCGGCCTCTTTGAACTCTATGGCTCCACCGAGGCCGGTTGGGTGACGATGCTCCACCCCGATGAGCAGTTCGACCATCTAGGCACCGTCGGACGGGAAGTGGTCGGCTCGGCTCCAATCCGCCTCCTGGACGATGATGGCAACGACGTGCCCGACGGCACGCCGGGCGAACTCTTTTCCTCAAGCCCTTACGCGTTTCAAGCGTACTGGAACCGGCCCGAAAAAACCGCCGCGGCGTTCCACGGCGCCTACCTCAGCGTCGGCGATGTGGCACTGCGCGATAGGGACGGCTTCATCCGCCTGGTGGACCGCAAGGCCAACATGATCATCTCTGGCGGGGAGAACATTTACCCCTCCGAGGTGGAAAATGTCCTCGCCGAGCATCCCGAAGTGATGGACGTTGCCGTCATCGGCCAGCCGGACGCGTTGTGGGGAGAGAGCGTTGCCGCAGCCGTCGTTCTGATCGAGGGGGCCACCAGCGATGAGGCAGCGCTCATGGAATGGAGCCGCACCCGCTTTGCCGGCTACAAGCGCCCCCGCCACATCCTGATCCTGACCCACGCGGACATGCCGCGCACCGCCACAGGCAAGATTCTCCACCGCGTGCTGCGCGATCGCCTGGCCACCGAACCGCTTCAAGCAGAGAAAAACCCATGACAGACGCCATCGACCTCAACCCCCACGAGGACACCGTCTCCGCCTGGATCGTGCGCGTTCTGAAGGAACGGGGCGTCGACAGGGTGTTCGGCATCCAGGGCGGTCACATCCAGCCCATCTGGGACCATGCGGCGCGGGCGGGGATCGCCATCATCGATGTGCGCGACGAGGGCGCTGCCATCCACATGGCCCACGCCCATGCCGAGCTTACCGGCGATCTTGGCGTCGCGATGGCCACCGCGGGCCCAGGCGTTACCAACTGCGTGACGGGGATGGCGAACGCGTCCCTTGCCCGCATCCCCGTCCTGCTGCTTGGCGGGTGTACCTCTCGCCCGCAGGCCAACATGGGGCCATTGCAGGACATTGCCCATGTGGACATCCTGCGCCCAGTCACGCGCTTTTCTCGCACAGCGCGTGTGGCCGACCAGGCGGTGCGCGAATTGGACGAGGCCATCGCCCGCGCCTTCGGCGATGTGGGGGAGCCCGGTCCGGTCTACCTTGAAGTTCCGACCGACGTGTTGCGCACACGGGTGCCCGAAAACCTTGTGCCGGACGATTGGGTGCGCGCCAAACCCACCCGCCGCACACCGCCCGAACCCACACAGGTGGCCGAAGCCGTGTCCGCCCTTCGCGCCGCTCGCCGCCCCCTCGTCGTCTCAGGCCGCGGGGCACGGGGCACAGGCCCTTCGCTCACCCGTTTTCTGGATGCCACCAACGCCCTTTACCTCGACACGCAGGAGAGCCGGGGCCTTGTGGATGGCAACCACAAGGCGGTGGTGGGCGCCGTTCGCGGGGCGGCGATGGCCGAGGCGGACCTTGTCATTACCCTTGGCCGCAAGCTCGACTATCAGCTGGGCTTCGGCTCGCCCGCCGTCTTCCCCGCCGCCCGCATCATGCGCATTGCCGACACCACGGGCGAACTGGTGGACAACCGCCGCGGCACGCCCGAACTCCTCGCCGCCGTGGACCTTGCCCTCGACGCCATTGTCGACGCCCTTGGCAATGATGCTGGCGAGAAGGACGAGGCTTGGCTCGACGCCTTACGCGCCAAGCACCGCGAGCGGCTCACCAAGTCCGCCGCCGCCACCCCTGCTTCGGGCGCCGACGGCAAAGTTCACCCGATGGCCATCGTCCGCGCCGTTGCGGCTGCCTCGGGCGAAGACACCATCGCCATTGCCGACGGCGGCGACATCTTGAGTTTTGCGCGTGTGGGGCTCGACGCGCGCACCTACCTTGACGCAGGCGCGTTCGGCTGCCTTGGGGTCGGCGTTCCCTTTGCCATCGCGGCAGCGCTCGCCTTCCCTGGGCGCAAGGTGGTGGCCATCAACGGAGACGGCGCCTACGGCATCAACGCCATGGAGGTGGACACGGCCGTGCGCCACAACGCAAAGGCCGTCTTCGTTGTGGCCAACAACGCCGCCTGGAACATTGAACGGTTCGACCAGGCGGTGAACTATGGCGGCCGCGTCGTCGGCACCACATTGCGCCACAGCGACTATGCCGCAATGGCCCGCGCTCTCGGCGCCCATGGCGAGCGTGTGGAGAACGCCGCAGACCTTCCCGCAGCCCTTGAGCGCGCTTTCGCCAACGCCCCCGCCGTGGTGGACGTTGTCACATCCCAGGACGCTGTCTCCTCCGACGCAAAGAAGGGCCTTGGCTACGTGCCCGATTTTCAGGCGCTCACCGTGTGGGACGAGGCGGAACAGGCGCGCAGGCGTTAAAGACTACGCAAAGGCGAGCTGCACCTTCACCGCGCGGCTCCTGTCGCCGGCCAGCGCAAACGCCTCCTCGGCGTCGATGAGGGGGAGGGTGCGAGACAGGATGGGCCGCACATCGATACGCCCCTCGTCGATCAGCCGCGCCGCATCCAAGAATTCGGGGTGGAAGCGATGGGTGCCGCGGAAGGCGATCTCCTTGGCAACAATCATGTTGATGGGAAGGGCGACTTCGCCGGCAAGCCCCACCTGAACGATGGTCCCGCGCGCCTTCACGGTGCGGATCGTGTCCACCATCGCAACACCGACGCCCGAACACTCGAAGCCAACGTCGAACGCCCCTTTGTCCACGGCAAACCGGTCGAGCGCGCCTTTTTGGGAGACGTCCACAGTCTCATCGGCGCCCATGGCCTTTGCCACCTCAAGGACGGTGGGGGAGACGTCCGTCACCACAATGTGGGCAGCGCCTGAGTGACGGGCGACGGCCACCATCAGCGCCCCTATGGGGCCTGCCCCCGTGACGATGACGTTCGCCCCCAAAAGGCTCGGTGCCTGATGGGCGGCGTGAACGCACACCGCCAAAGGCTCCACACAGGCCGCAGCATCAGGGCTCGCCTTGCGCATGGGAACGGCACGATGGGCTGCCACAACCATCTTGTCGCGAAAGGCCCCGTTCTCGTGGGGCCTGTACATGGCCGAGCCCAAAAAGCGCATGTTGAGGCACTGGTGGGGAAGCCCGATCGCGCAGTACTTGCATTCCCCGCACGGGTTGGAGGGGTGGATCGCCACCCTGTCGCCCACGGAAAGGCCGGTGACGCCATCGCCCACGGCCTCGATCACGCCAGCCGCTTCATGGCCCAGAATGATGGGATCGACGACGCGGATCGCCCCGATCCCCCCATGGTGGAAGTAGTGAAGGTCCGACCCGCAAATGCCGCCGCGCTCCACCGCCACACGCACCTCTCCGGCGCCTGGGGTGGCCACATCCTCCTCCTCCACGCGAAGGTCGTGGGCGGCGTGGAGGCGAAGAACGCGGGTGGAGGCCATCGTGATCAATCCATCAACAGGTTGGGCAGCCACGTGGCGGTCGCCGGCAGGTAGGAGACCAGAAGCAGCACCGCCACGTTGGCGATGAGGAACGGGACAATGGCCCGCACCACAGGCGCCAAAGGCAATCGCGCGATATTGGCACATACGAACAGGCAAACGCCAACAGGCGGCGTTGTGAGCCCCAGCATCAGGTTCAGCACCGCAAACGTTGCAAAGTGGAGCGGGTCGATCCCCACCGCGGTGGCAAGCTGAAGCAGCGGCACGAACAGGATGATCAGCGCCGCAATGGTCTCCATGAACGTGCCCACGAACAACAACAGCACGTTGATGAGCAAGATCACCACGTACTTGTTGTCGGTGATGGAAAGGACCCCCGCCGCTATGGTCTGGGGAATGCGCTCAGAGGCAAGGATCCAGCCGAAGACATTGGCAAACCCCACCAGCGCCAAGATGGCCGCAGACGACACAGCGCTCTGCACCAAGATGGCGGGGATCTTGCGGATCGGCAGCTCGCGGTAGATAAAAAGTCCCACAATCAAAGCGTAGATGCAGGCAATCACCGCCGTCTCTGTGGGCGTGACGAGGCCCGTCAGAAGCCCGCCGACAATCAGCGCCGTCATCGCCAGCGCCCAAAAGGCGGAGGCGAAGGCTCGGGCCAACTCGCCGGCCCCTTTCCAAGGCTCGCGCGGATAGTTGTTGCGCCGTGCCACGAGATAGCACGCAACCATCATGGCAAGCCCCATGAGGATGCCAGGCACAGCCCCCGCCAAGAACATTTTTCCCACGGATATGCCGGACAGCGCGCCGACGATGATCATCGGCACCGACGGCGGGATCATCGGTCCGACGGTGGAGGAGGCGGCGGTGACGGCGGCTGCAAAGGCACCAGGGTAGCCGGCCCGCTTCATGCCGGGGATCATCATGCCGCCGATGGAGGCCGAATCGGCCACCGCGGTGCCCGAAATGCCGCCGAACAGCATGGACCCTGCAATGTTGGTGAGCCCGAGCCCACCCCGCAGCCACCCCACGAGCGCTGTCGCAAAGCGGATGATGCGTTCGGTAATCCCCCCATTGTTCATGAGGTTCCCGGCAAGAATGAAGCCCGGAATACACAACAGCACGAACACATCCATCCCCGCGTACATCTTCTGGGGGATGACCACGAGCGGGATATCGGCCAGCAAGATGTAGGCGAATGAGGCAAGCCCCAGCGACACTGCCACAGGCACCCCTGCGCAAATGGCAAGGATGAAACCGCCGAGGAGGACAGCCACTTCCATCAGGGCGCCCTCGCGGTATCGTCGACAGGTTCGTCCGCCTTGACGGGGAGACCATCGTCGGTCCCGCGCAGCATCCCCCACACCCTGAGGAGCGCAAACACCCCTAGGAGCGCGATCATCAACAGGACGGAGGCGTGGATGAAGTCCATCCGCCAGGTGAGGGCGGGCGAGGTCTGTAGCGCGCCGATGGATGTATAAAGCCAGGCCGGAAGGATGAGGATGGCCGCAAGGCCTGCAATGAAGATGGCCGAGATCAGCCGCAGCAGCCAGGGGAACGGTTTTGGCAGCGCCTCCGCCACAAGATCGACGTTCACAAGGTCGCCTGTGCGAAGGGCAAGGCCTGTGCCGAAGGCTGCAAGATAAAGGAGGGCAAAGCGGGTCAACTCCTCCGTCCACACGGGCGAAGAGCCGATGGTCCGCCCCACCACCTGGATGGAGACAGCCACCAGAAGGACGAAGAACGCCGTCCCCGTTCCCACGCGGCAGACCGCTGCGAAGAACGCGGCAACGCGCTGGTCCAGCGTCACGAAAGGGCCGTTGTCAGTTGAGGGTGGGTGAGAGACATTGGCGCCTTTCCTGTCATGCCCCGCACCGGTGTCGGCGCGGGACATGGGTGATCGGTTGAGCGATCAGTTGGAGAACAGCTGCTCCACCACGGGCTTGATCTCATCGGAGACGTTGGCAAGCACAGCATCCTTGGCCTTTGCGGCAAAGGCGGCCGAATCCACTTCGACGAACTCCATGCCTTTGCCTTCAAGCTCGGCGCGAAGAGCCTGTTCGTCGGCAAGGAAAAGCTCGCGCTCATAGGCCTGCGCTGCGGCGGCCGCTTCCATCACAGCGGCCTTGTCTTCGTCAGACAGCTTGTTCCAGGTGGCCTCAGAGATGGCGAGGTAAATCCACGAGCGCACATGCTCGGTGAGGTTCACGTTGCTCTGCACCTCGTTGAAGTTCGCCGACTTGATCAGGGCAAGGGGGTTTTCCTGCGCATCGATGGTGCCGTTCTGGAGCGAGGTGAAGACCTCCGAGAAGGCCATCGGCGTCGGCTGTGCGCCAAGGGCAGACCACACGTCCACGAAGAGCGGCACGTTGGGCACGCGCATCTTCAGGCCCGCAAGATCGTCAGGGCTTGCGATGGGGCGGTTGGAGGTGAGGTTGCGCGCACCGCGGGCGAAGTAGGCGAGGGGACGCACACGCGCCTTCTCGATGATCTGCGCTTCGATCTGATCGCCGATGTCGCCGCCGGCCACCTGGTCCATCTCCTCAAGGGAGGTGTAGGCGTAAGGGACGGCAAGGAGCGCTGCCATGGGCGCCCAGTTCTGAAGGCTTTCGCCGGTGATGGTCATGTCGGCGGTGCCTAGCTGCATGCCGTTGATGAGGTCCATCTCCTTGCCCAGCGATTCGTTGGGGAAGACCTCCACCTCGATGCGCCCGTCTGTGCGGGCGGCCACCTCTTCGGCGAATTTCAGCGCGGCCTTGTGCCAAACGTTTTCTTCGTTGGCGAGGTGGCCGAGCTTGATGGTCATGTCGGCAGCAAAGGCTGTGCTGCCGAAGGCGCCCGCAAGGCCAAGGCCTGCGGCAAGGGCGCCTGCGCGCAAAAGGTTGCGGCGTGTCGTCATGGTGTCCTCCCATTTGACGGTTTGCGCGGGCGCCTCTTCGGACGACCCGACAAATCTTGTATGAACAGCTGGGGATGGCGCTCCTCGATCACGGTGAGGGAGCGCACGATCTCCGACAGGTGGGTGCGCATGGCCGCCACCGCCTGATCCGCATTGCCCTTGGCAAGGCCTGCGATGATGGCGCTGTGCTGGCCGATCAGCCTGCGGCGGTGAAACTCCTCCATGGAGAGGTACCGCACACGGTCCATCTGGGCTTTGACGGTGTCGATCATCGCCCAGGCATCGGCAGCATCGGCCATGCGGGCGAGGGCGCGGTGGAACGCCTCGTCAAGGTCCAGGAAGCGCGAGGCATCCTCGCACGCCCTTTGCTCGGCGATCATCTCTTTCAGTTCGGCGATCTCGTCCCGCGTTGGGCCGCGTTCGGCGATGCGGCGGACCACTTCCACCTCCACAGCGTCGCGCACGAAACGGGCCGTATGGATCACATCCACCTCAATGGGGCGCACGCGGGTGCCGCTCTTGGGCCGCACCTCCACGAGCTGGGCCACCACAAGGCGGATGAACGCCTCGCGCACAGGCTGACGGCTGACGCCATAGCGGCGCGAGACATCGGCCTCAGACAGAAGATCGCCAGGCTCCATCTCGCACCGTACGATGGCGCGGCGCAGGGCTGCGGCCACCCGCGCCGCCTCCGACTGGTGGGCCGTCTCCACCGAGGCTGGCTCGTCGGTCGCTGACGCGGTTTTGTGGGCGGCGGCTGTCATGGCGGTGGAAGGCTTGCTATAAACTTCCATACTAGTCAAGCTACCATACAAGATTTAACGGAGGCAGGGATGCTGCACACTTGGCGATGGTTCGGGCCGCACGACCGGGCAAGTTTAGCGGACGTGCGTCAGGCCGGCGCCGTCGGCGTGGTGAGTGCACTCCATCACGTGCCCGAAGGCACCCTTTGGACCGCCGAGGAGGTGAATGCCCGCAAAGCCCTCATCGAAGGCCCTGCGGAAGCGCCCACGGGCCTCACCTGGGTGGTGGCTGAGAGCTTGCCTGTCTCCGAAGCCATCAAACGTCAGACGGGGGACTGGCGTGCGCAGCTGGAGGCCTACCGGGAAAGCCTCAAGGTGCTGGCCGCTGCCGGCGTCAAAGTGGTGTGCTACAACTTCATGCCGATCCTGGATTGGACGCGCACCGCCCTTGCCCACAGGCTCCCCCATGGCGGCACCTGCATGCGCTTCGACCTTGTGGATTTCGCCGCCTTCGACATTCATCTTCTAAAGCGCGAGGGGGCGGGTGAGGACCATGGCCCCGCCCTGGAAGAGGCCGCCACCGAGCGCTTTGCCGCTATGGACGAGGCGCAAAAGCGTGCCCTTGTAGAGGCGATCGTCGCTGGCCTTCCAGGCACCGACCGCACTCTGACGCTGGAAGACGTGCGCGAAGCCATCGGCCTTTACGGCGCCATCGACGTGACACGGCTCAAATCCCACATGGCCGACTTCCTGGCCGAGGTGGTGCCCACCGCCGAGGCTGAGGGGGTGCGCCTGTGCTGCCACCCCGATGACCCGCCCGTGCCGCTGCTGGGCCTGCCGCGCATCATGTCCACCGAAGCTGACTACCGTGATCTTGTGGCAGCGGTCGACAGTCCCGCCAACGGCATCACCTTGTGTTCGGGCTCACTCGGGGCGCGGGAGGGCAACGATTTGCCTGGGATGATGACGCGGCTCGGGGACAGGGTGCATTTCCTCCACCTTCGCAATGTGCGTCGCGAGGCAGGTCCAGGCGCTGCCCCTTACACAACGTTCCATGAGTCCGATCATCTGGACGGTGAGGTGGATATGGTCGCCCTCATCGCCGCCGTTTTGGCCGAAGAGGCGCGCCGGGCCGACACGGGTCGCGAGGATACCGTTATTCCCATGCGCCCAGACCATGGCCACGACCTTGCCGACGATCTCAAACGCGGCGCTCAACCAGGCTATCCCACCGTAGGGCGGATCAAAGGCCTTGCGGAGTTGCGCGGTGTGGAAGCGGCCCTGAAAGCAGCCTGACATGGACCGTCTGAACCAAAGCTCTGCCCTGCCCGACACCGTGCGCGCCCCAGGTTTCGACCGCACAGCCCACGGTTTTGGGATGGTGCACATTGGCGTAGGGGCCTTCCACCGCGCCCACCAGGCTCCTGCCACCGACGATGCGCTGGAACAGGTGGGCGGTGACTGGCGCACCATCGGCATCAGCCTGCGCCGACCCGACGTGGCCGACGCCCTGAACCCTCAGAACGGCCTCTACACAGTCCTGACGCGCGGTGGCGATGTGCCACCGCGCGTCATCGGCAGTCTCGGCCCTGTCGTTGGCCCTTTGCGCACCGCCAATGAAGAGATTTTGCGCGCGCTGACCGCACCCGCCACCCGCGTCGTAACGATCACCGTTACGGAAAAAGGCTATGGCCTTGACCGTGAGACGGGCGCCCCGGACGACCATAACCCTGCCATCGCGGCCGATCTTGAGGCGGCTGAGGCTGGCGTTCTTCGTGCGCCGCAGAGCCTTCCGGGCCTGATCGCTGCTGCGCTGATCAAGCGACGTGCACGTGGGCTGTCTCCCTTTACGACCCTGTCTTGCGACAATCTTCCCCAAAATGGGGCGGTGCTCAAAACCCTTGTCCTAGGGGTCGCGCCAGAGGCTGAGCGGGCCGCACTGGAGGCGTGCGCGTTTCCCTCCTGCATGGTCGACCGCATCACCCCGGCAGCCACCGATAAGACCTTGGCCGATGCTGCCGCCGCCCTCGGGCTGGAGGATCGCGCGGCGATCGAGACGGAGCCCTTCACCCAGTGGGTCGTCGAAGATCACTTCCCCGAAGGTCGGCCTGTCTGGGAGGCAGGGGGCGCGCTGTTCGTCCGCGACGTTGCCCCACACGAGGCCATGAAGCTGCGCATGTTGAATGGCGCCCACTCCCTCATCGCCTACCTCGGCCAGTGCGAGGGCCTTGAGCTGGTGCGTGATGTTACCGCCGTGCCCCGTCACCGCGCGGCCGTCACAAGCCACATGAAGGCTGCCGCCGCAACGCTGCCTGCGGTGCCTGGCGTTGATCTTGAGGACTATGCCGAGGCCCTTCTGGCCCGCTTCGACAACCCGGCCATTGCCCACAAGACCCGTCAGATCGCCATGGACGGGACCCAGAAGCTGGGACCGCGTATCTTCCTGCCGGCCTTCGACGCCTTGAAGAACGGTACCGAAACCGCCCCGTTCGCCCGTGTGGTCGGACTTTGGATGGCCTACGCTCTCACCGCCTCCAAAGACGGCACGCTCGACGATCCCCAAGCGAATGCGATCGCAGAAGCCGGTCGTGGCGGCGACCCCATGGACGCTCTGGCAAAGGCCGCCTCAATGCCTGAGGCGCTGCGCAAGGACGCGCGGTTTTGGGCCCAGGTGCGGTCCGCCTTTAACGACGGCAGTGCAAAGTCACACCGCTCTGCGTAAACGAGTATGGCGATTGGCCCATTGCGGCGTACATTGCGGGGATGGCCGCACCAACCGCCTCAACCTTCGATATCAAGCCGCGCCCGCGCACAGGGGTCACCGATGCCCTGTCGGAACAGGCGCACAAAGCCATCACAGAGCTGATCCGAACGCGCCGCCTCAAAGGGGGCGACGCGGTGGTGGAACAAAAACTGGCCGACAGTCTCGGCATCTCCCGCACCCCTTTGCGTGAGGCCCTTCAGCGCCTTGAAGGCGAGGGGCTTGTGGTCAAAAGCGCTGGCCGATCCTACGCGGTCCGCCAGGTGGATCTTTCGGAGTATCTGCAAAGCCTGAAAACCCGCGAGGTGCTTGAAGGGGAGGCCGCGGCTTTGGCGGCCGGGCGTATTCCAGCGGCGCAATTGCGCACGGCCCAGGCAGAGATTGATGCCCTGCGCAAGTCCGCCCGCTACCACACCACCGCCCACTGGCGCTCTGACGATCACGTCCACAACCTGTTTGCCGACCACTGCGGCAATCAGGTGATGGCAGGGCTCATCAAAGGATTGCGGGTGACCACAAGGCTCTTCGAGATTGCCAACATTGCCGACAGGGTGGATCCCGACTCCGATGAACATTCCGGAATTTTGGACGCTTTGGGATCCGGCGATCCTAAGGCGGCGCGGCGGGCAGCCCAGGTCCACATTCGCAGCCTCATGAAACACGCGTTGGCGGATTTGTCGTAGAGGACGGCGCTTTGCGCCGGCTTTGTTTGTCTGAATACGAGGGGGTTCCCCCTCGCGCTCCTCCATCTCGCCGATGGGCAAGGGTTCAGGACAGTGGCCCTTTGGGCCAATGACCTAAACCCTTCGGATCAGCGTGGTCGGATCCGCGGCGGCGTCAACGGGTGCGCGCTTCGCGCCCGTCCTCGCCATGCTCGCCCGCCTTGCTGGCTGTGCGTGGCTCCGGGCGGCCCGTTGACACCACCGCAGACCCTTGGTGCCGGTGGCAAAGTGGTGCTCTACCTCTTTGATTGAAAGGCGTACTGTTCGGCTCAGACAACTCCGTGTGAGCGGAGATTGCTTTAGGAGTCTTCCAACCGCTTGGCGAGGGCGACCCGCTCTTCCACCTGGTAGCCGAGGGCTTGGTAAAACGTTGCAACGGCCGTGTTCTCAGTGCGGACCAGAAGATTGAGCTTCCACACGCCCCGTTGTTTCAGCCAAGCCTCTGCTGCAGCCATGATGGCGCGGCCGTAACCATGACCGCGACGGTCCGGATCGACGGCGACGTAGTAGACCGTGCCCCTGTGGCCGTCGTGGCCGACCATGGCGCTTGCGGCAAGGGTGCCGGCGATACGGCCTTCAAGGATGGTGGCGTTTTCGTTGGAAAGGGCGAAGGCAATGTCCCTGTGCGGGTCGTTCCAAGGCCGTGTCAGACCGCAGCGCTGCCATAGGGTGGCAAGGGCATCCGCGGTGGCTTTGCCTGTGTCGGCCTCCTGAATTTTCAGCGGCGCGGCGGTCATTGGGGTCTGAAGGCGCGCTCACGCAGCGATGAGACGGCGTTGGCGTGGGCGTCGAACCCCTCGTAGGTGGCGAATGTCTTTGCGTATGGGGCAAGGCGCTCATAGCCTTTTTTCGTCACGTGGCCGATGGAGGTGAGCTTCAGATAGTCGTAGACGCCTAAAGGAGAGCGGGTGAGGGCGGCAGCGTTCGTCGGAAGCACGGCGTTGGGGCCAAGGGCAAAGTTGCCGATGCACACGGGGGTGTGCTCCCCAAGCAAAATTTCGCCGGCATTGACGAGGACGCCCAGATAGTCGTGCGGGCTTTGCGCGTGGATTTGAAGGTGCTCGGGCGCATACTCGTTGGTGAAGGCAATCGCCTCCTCGATTGTGTCGGTGAGGACAATCCCGCCACGCTCGCCCGACAACACGGCGGCCGAGAAGGCACGGCGCTGCTCGCCCATCTCGTCCCAATAGCGGGGGATGGCGGCGCGGGCCTCATCAGCCACCTTGCGGGAGTTGGTGACGAGGTAGGCGGAAGAATCGGGGCCGTGTTCTGACTCGATCAACAGGTCGAGGGCGGCAACACGGCCGTTGGCGGTCTCATCGGCAAAGATGATGGCCTCTGAAGGCCCTGCTGGCGTGCCAGGATCGATCCTGTCGGCAAGCAGGCGCTTGGCGGCCACCACGAAGGGGCTGCCGGGGCCGACGATTTTTACGCAGCGGGGCACGGTGGCAGTCCCGTAGGCAACGGCGGCGACACCGTGGGCACCGCCGGCTTTATAGACCCGCTCGATCCCGGCGAGGCGAGCGGCAACGAGGGTGGCTGCATCCACTTTCCCATCAGGCCCCGGCGGAGTGATGATCACCGCATCCGGCACGCCTGCCACCACGGCGGGGACAGCCGTCATCATGACGACGGAGGGGAACGAACCTTTGCCGCGCGGCACATAGCAGGCGACCGAGGGGATCGGGGTCACACGCTCGCCCGCGAAGACGCCTGGCGACATCTCCATCATCCACATGGGGCCTGGCATCTGCGCCTCGTGGAAGCGGCGCACATTGTCGACGCAAAACTCCAGGGTCTCGATCATCTCCTTGTCCACCACGTCGAATGCGGCGTCGAAGTCTTCGGGCGTCGCGGCAATGTCGTTGGGCGCGACGGTTGCCCTGTCGAACTCGCCGGCAAAGCGCGCCAAGGCCACATCGCCGTCCTTGGCGACGGCCTCGATGATGGGGGCGACTGCGTCCATGAACGGCGTGAGGTCGGCCTCCGTGCGGGTCAAGAGGGTGGTGCGGGCCTCAGGCGACAGGTCTGCAAGGATGTGTAGGGAGATCTGGCTCATGGTCCCTGCCGCTACTTTGACTTGAGGAAAATGTCGAGCCCCACAAGGCGGTCCAGGAGCCACACCACCGCCAAAGCGACGACGATGTAAAGGACGGAGACCGCCGCAAGGTCCGGCGTGATGACGCTGCGGATGGAGTTGTAGATCTGCACAGGCAGTGTGACGGTGCGCGCATCGGTGAGGAAGAGGCTCACCAGGAACTCGTTGAAGGCAAGGATGAACATCAGGAGCGCACCTGTGATGACGCCCGGCATCACCGCTGGCAGCGTCACGGTGAAAAAGGCCCACAAGGGGGAGGCGCCGCAATTGTAGGCCGCATTCTCCAGCTCTGGATCAAGGGCGTTCACCGAGGCGGCGACGGACCAGATCATGAAGGGGAGGTTGATGATGCAAAGGGCCGCCCCCACAGGCCACAAGCTGCCCAAAATGCGGATCTCGCCCAAGATGAGCATCATGGAAATGCCAGACACCACCAGTGGAATGGTGAAGGGCAGGAGAAGGTAGACCTGGATCGGCGTGCGCCACCGCCGCCTGATGCGCACCATGGCAAGGGCGGCAAGGGTGCCCGCGGGGATCGCGATCGCCGTGCACACCAAGGACACGTAGACCGTGCGCCACAGGGCGTTCTTGAACGAGGTGAGCTGCCACAGTTCGCCGTACCATCGGAGCGACAGGCCCTCGGGCGGGAAAGCGATGATGTCGCCGGCGGTAAACGATGCGCCGACGATGATGAGCGTGGGCAGCGTTAAGGTGAGGACCGAAAAGCCCGTCAAAGTCCACAAGACGATGGCTTTGGAGCCCCTCATGACCGCTCGCCCCTGAAGCCGAGGGTGCCTGTGCCGGCCATCACGAAGATGATCGCAACGATGGCCGAGCCTACGACGGTGAGGATGATGGCAAGGGCGGCCGCAAGCCCTGCGTTGGAGATCTGAAAGAAGGAATCGTAGATGGCGCTGGCGAAAAAGTCCTGGGTGCCGCCGCCCAGAATTTCGGGCATGGCAAAGTCGGTCATCGTCAAGGTGAACACCACCACCGAGGCGCCGATGAGGCCGGGGCGCGCCATCGGGATCACCACGTGCAGGAATGTGCGCGGCCAAGGGGCGCCGAGGCTTTCGGACGCAAGCTCCATATCCTCCCCAATAGCGGTAAGCGCCGGGATCAGGAGGAGGACGGCAAAGGGCAGCATGTACTGGACAAGGCCGAAGAGGACCGTCGCATAGCTGAACAACAGGTCGAAGGGCGGCAGGCCGACGGCGGTGACGAGGCTGTTCACCAGCCCTTCCTTCCCAAGGATGATGAGCCAGCCATATGCTCGCACCACCTGGCCGATGAAGAACGGCAGGAACAGTGCCACAAGCAGGAACTTGCGCGTGAAGGAGGAGCGCGTGCGCACCAAAAGGTAGGCGTAAGGAAGGGCAAGGGCGATGGTGAACGCCGTCACCAATGCCGCGCCCAGGAGCGTGCGCCACAAGACGCGCAGGTAAACCGGTCGCTCGATGAACAGGGCGTAGTTGGTGAGGCTGTACTCTTCCTTCAGGCGGTAGGTGGCAATGTCGAGCTCATGCAGGCTGTACTCCAGCATGTAGCCGAGGCCGATGAGGAGAACGCCGGTGAGCAAAAGCGCCGGCGTCAGAAACAGCCAACCCACCGTCCCGCGCGTCATGACACGCGCGGGACGGGTTTGATACGGGGCAGGGCGGATGGGTGCACGTGCCCCGTCACGGCCTGGTCAGCCCTGGAAGATTTCGGAGAACTTGGCGAACCAGATGGGCTGGTTCTCCACCAGGATCGGCGTCGGCACGGAGACGAGCTTTTCGAAGTCCGCCGGCGTCGTGGGGTAGGCGGGGTCGTTCTTCAGGTCCTCAGGCGGCTCGATGCCGGGGTAGACGGGCGGCAGGCCAAGGGCGCCGCACCAGGCTTTCTGGACGGGCTCGGACAGGGCCATGTTGATGAATTCCTTGGCCCAGTGCTCTTCGTTGGCCGGCAGACCCTTGGGGATCCACAGGCCGTCGGTGTCCACTTTGCAGCCTTCCTTGGGCACGGTCCATTCCACCGCAATGCCTGTCTGGCGGGCGGCCCGTGCATTCACCGAGATGGTGCAGGCAAGGTCGATCTCACCGTTCTGGAACCAAGACGTAAAGTCGGGGTCTTCGCCGAGGAGCGGGGCGTTTTCCTTCAGCTTGCGATAGAACTCGTAACCAGGCTCCATGTTGTCTGGAATGTCGGCAAAGGTGCCGCCGCCTGCCATCACCGCGATGGGGTTGAAGCCGATGCCATCGTCGTAAAGCGCCACACGGCCTTTCAGCTTAGGATCTAGCATGATGGTCCAGGACTCCGGCGGGCCATCGGGGAAGGCTTCGGGGCGATAGGCGCACACGTAGACGTAGGCGTAGGTGTTGACGAGGGGGTAGCCCTCAAGCCCCACTGGCTTTGCCAGAGGCAACAGGCCTTTGAGGTTGGGAAGGTCCAACAGGTCCACCGTCGCGCCGCGAAGGGCGGAGATGGTGGCGTTGGTGGACGTGTCCCAGTTGACGTGGATGGGGGGCACGCGCCCCTGGTCCACAGCAGCCCAGATCTTCGGCTTGATCTCATTGTCTTCAGTAAAGTCCAGGCGTACGGGAACGCCCGTTTTCTCGGTGAAGGGGTCGGCAACGGCAGACTTCAGCGCATCGCCCCATGCGCCGCCCCAGGCCCGCACGATCAACTCGTTCGGCTTGTCTTGGGCGCGCAGGATGCCGGGCATGGCAAGTGCGCCGACGGCCGCGGCCGTCCCCGTCAGGACGGTGCGGCGGCTGGGGGACAGGATTTTCACCATCAGGTCATCTCCCTCGTTTCGGTGTTGGTTGTTGGGATGGGAAAGGCAAAGACGTCGCGCGCGTTGAAGCCGAGCGTGACGGTGTCGCCCATGCGGTGTTCGCGGTGGGCGGCAGGATCGTGGTCGAACACCATAAGCTGCGCACCCGCCATGGCCTCGATGTGGATTTCATAGACCACGCGGTCGCCCTCGAAGATGCGCTGGACGATGCGGCCCGAAACGGTGTTGTCATAGGCGCTGCCGGCGTCGTCCACGATGGCGATCTGCTCGGCGCGGATGGCGCAGTCCACCGTCTCGCCCACGGCCGGCGCTGTGCCCGCGCGGGCGGCAAGGGTGGTTTCACCAACGGATACGGTAAGGTTCGGCCCCTCGGCGGAGACGACGGCAGCGGGAAACTGCGATGTGACGCCGATAAAGGTCGCCACGAACCGGTTCGACGGTGAGCGGTAGATGGACACCGGCGTATCGGCCTGCTGCACCACACCATCGCTCATGACGACGATGTGGTCTGACATCACCAGCGCCTCGCGCTGGTCGTGGGTGACGTTGATGGTGGTCACCCCAAGGTCCTGCTGGATGCGGCGAAATTCCAGCTGCATCTCTTCCCGCAGCTTCTTGTCCAACGCCGACAAGGGCTCGTCCAGAAGAAGAAGGTCGGGGTCGAAGGAGAGCGCCCGCGCAATGGCAACGCGCTGCTGTTGGCCGCCCGACAGTTCGTGGGGCCGCCGCTCGCCAAGTCCGCCCAATTTCACCAGCGCCAGGTAGCGCTCCACCCGCTCAGGAATCTCGCGAGTGGGAAAGCCACGCATTTTCAAAGGGTAGGAAACGTTTTGCGCAGCCGTCATGTGGGGGAAGAGGGCAAGACGCTGAAACACCATGCCGATGCTGCGCTTGTAGGCAGGGACAGCGCCCACATCCCGCCCAGCGATCTTGATGGCGCCTGACGACGGCCTGTCGAACCCCGCAATCATCCGCAACAGCGTGGTCTTGCCGCACCCCGACGGGCCGACGATGGTCAAAAAGTCTCCTCGCGCCAGGCTGAGGCTGGCATCGGACACCGCCGTCACCGTCCCAAAGCGCTTCGAGACGCCTTCGATCTCCACCATCAACTCAGCCACGTTGCCGCCCGTCGTCTCCACGCTGCTCACAGGGATGCAAGAGTGCCGCCATCCACGTACAAAATCTGGCCGGTGACGTAGGCGGAGGCATCGCTGGCAAGGAAGACGGCAGCGCCTTTCAAGTCCTCCAACTTACCGAAGCGGCCCATGGGGATTTTGGCACGCATGGCCTCCTGCCAAGCAGCGTTCTGGTAGAAAACCTCCGTCAGCTCTGTGCGAAAATAGCCTGGGCCGATGGCGTTGACGCGGATGCTGTGGGGTGCCCACTCTGCGCACAGCGCTCGCGTCATGCCGAGGACACCGGCCTTGGATGCTGTGTAGGGGGCGGCCGTCGGCACGCCTGCAGCGCTGGTCAGTGAGCCCAGATTGATGATGCTGCCGCCCATGGACCGCGCCATCAACGCCTTGGCAAAGGCCTGTGCGACGAAAAAGGACCCTTTGAGGTTGGTGTCGACGATCCTGTCCCACACCGCTTCGGACACATCGGTGGAGGGGGACACCTCCTCCACCCCTGCATTGTTGACGAGGATGGTGGGCGGGCCCTCAAGGCTTGCAAGGGCAGATACAGCGTCGCCATCGGTGACATCGAGGGGTAGAACGGTGCAGCATCGGCCGCACGCTTCAACCATGGTGCGTGTTTGCCCAAGGCCTGCGGTGCTGCGGGCAGCGGCGATGATATGGGCCCCGGCTTCTGCAAGGCCCACGGCCATTGCCTGGCCGATGCCACGGCTGGCACCGGTCACTAGGGCAGTCTTGTCGGAAAGGTCGAAGAGCGCGGCGGGCATAGCGCAACGAACGTGGCACGCCTTAAAGTCCAGCGAAAGGCCTATAAGTCGGCAGTAGGCCCCAAGCGCTTAGGCGCGACGGAACGGAAAATGCGGCGCGGCGGCAAGCCAAACCGCAAAATGGAGACAAAGTATGGACGATGACATCGCCACACGGGTGCTCCCCAACTTCATCACCTTCATGCGCAAGATGGAAGCGCCTGCCATTCCCGAGGGCGACTACAAAACGGTGGAGGACGTCGAGGCCTACCTTCTCAACGAAGCGGTTGCCATCGACGACCTGTTGGAGCTTTTCGTCAACCTTGTGGCGCGCCTCAAGGCCATCGGCCTGAAGCTCGACAGGGCAAGCCTCCACACAGGCACTTTGCACCCGATGCTGTACGGGTTCGCCTGGCTTTTTGAGACTGGGAGCGGCACCTGCAACGAGGTGCAGGTGGGCAAGGGCGCGCGCGAATCGCCCTCCTACCTCCTCAATCCTCTCAACAAGATTTTGACCGAGGGTGGCATTGTCCGCGGCGCGCCCACCGACGCGCACATGGCGCAGTTTCCCTTGATGGCCGAGCTTGAGGAGCAAGGGATTACCGATTACGTGGCCGTCTCGCTGAGAACGGGCGGCAGCTACCACAACGCCATGACCTTCGCCACGGCTGCGCCAGGGGGGCTCGGCGGTGCGACGAAGGCGGCACTCCAGCGCGTTCTGCCCCTCTTCGGCCTTCATGTGGAACGCCACATCTCGTTGCGCATAACGCGCAACATTGCGGTGACCTATCTGGGCCCTGCGGCAGGCAAAGAGGTGCTCAGCGGCTCCATCCAAAGGGGGGACGGGCGGCTGATCGAGGCGGTGATCTGGCTGTCGGACCTGCGCCGCTTCACCATTTTGAGCGAGGAGTTGGGCAATGCGCCCATGATCGCCCTCCTCAACGCCTACTTCGGCTGTCTTGTGGAGGCGGTCATGTCCCATGGGGGTGAGGTGCTGAAGTTCATGGGCGACGGCGTTCTGGCCGTCTTCCCCCACCGTGAGTTCGGCACCCCCAAAGCTGCCGCCAACGCCGCCCTTGAAGCGGCTCGCACAGCCCTTGAAGCGGTGGCTGAGATGAACCGCAATCCGCCAGAGGCCCTCCACAACGTCACTGGGTGGGCGCCTTTGCGCACGGGCATCGGTCTTCACGATGGGTCCGTTTTCTTCGGCAATGTGGGCGGTTCGGAGCGGCTCGACTTCACGGTGATCGGCTCAAGCGTCAACGAGGCAAGCCGCGTGGAGGCGCTCAGCAAAGCCTTCGACAGGCAAATCTTGATGACCCAGTCCGTCGCCAAGCTGGTGGACGAGCCCCTCGACCACCTCGGCGCCCACGCCCTTCGCGGTGTGGCCGCCCCCGTGAATCTTTATAGCCCCGCCGATGACCCCACACCCTAACGCGCGATCCCACATGCCTGCGTGACGCCAGGCACCTTCGCCCACAAGGAGGCAGGTCGCTCGCTGTGACGGGCAATGACTACCGAGCGTGCCACGTCACGGTCAGCGCCATGGCGGGCGTTTCCTGAGGCCACGGAGGAGTTTGCGCCTCAATCGGTGATCAAACCACACCCACCTTGTTGTGGATGCGCTACAGCCAAGTGTACTCGGCACCGGCTATCCTTTCGGCCAGGTCAGGGGAGGCAGGTATGCGGGTTATTTTTGCAGCTTTTACGTTAGGTGCGGCCTGGGCACATGCGCCTGTCCTTGCGGCCGACCTGTCGCCACCATCATGGTCATGGTCCGGGTGCTATGGCGGTGTGCATGCTGGCGGCATTTGGGGTGAGGCCGACGACTGGACACCTGTCACCCCAGGAGGGGCGTTCATAGGCCAGTCCCTCGGCGGACATAGCGTGGATGGCATTGCCGGCGGCGTCCAGCTGGGGTGCGACTATGCTTTTGCCAACAACGTGGTGGTGGGCCTTCAGGGCTCTTACACGTGGAGCGACGCGGAAGGCAGCCACCCGAGCACCAGGGAGACCGGGGTGAGCTACCACAGCAAGACCCATGGTCTTGGCACGGCCACGGCGCGCGTGGGCTACGCGTTCGATCGCTTGCTCGGCTACGTCAAAGGCGGCATTGCCTGGCAGCAGGACGAATACTGGGCGACCACCACAACCCTTGGTGAGGCCTACAATGCGAGACAAACGCGCACGGGCGTCGTGGCCGGTGTGGGCGCTGAGTATGCCGTCACCAACACCGTGTCGGCGTTCGTGGGGTACGACTACGCCTACTTTGGAACAGGCACCGTGCCCTTGACACCGCAGGTGCCCGGTCTCAACCCCGCATCCGTGGACATTACCAGCGACACCAGCATCATCCGCGCGGGGATCAACCTTCGCTTTGGCGGACCATTCCGCGCTGGCCGCTAGAGTGCTCTCGTGCTCATGGACGCAGGATGTCCAGACCCCTTGGAACAGTTCGATGGCCTTCGCAAAAAGCCTAGCGCTCGTAGCAGGTTTCCTGCTGGTGGTAGCCGCGAAGCTCCACCAGAACCGTATTGCCTTTGTTCCATATGGTGTCGGGGCCGTTGCTGTAGCGTGCACCAGAGCCTGAGATCTGCTGGTCGAGCCGCGCCTGGGGCGAGCCGTCGATGGAGTAGAGGATGTAGCTCTGCCCGCCTTCCTCGATATACTCCACCGTCAGGGGAATGCCTTCAGGGCAGGTGTACTCCACACGGTTGAAGAAGGACGGGTTGGAGGGGACGCGGGGCGTCTGCCCGCCAAGCGTGCCTGTGATGGTGTAAAGCGGCTGGAAGGTTCGTCCTGCCTCCCCGATGTCGATGGTGTTGGCGGCAAGGTTGATCTGGATGAAGACACCCCGCGAGGGGTCGTGGAGCATCACCGTCGTCTCACCCCGCGCGGTCTCCACGAAAGCGAACGACTGGCCGAAGTTGGTCTGCTCGATCCAGGCATTGCCGTTCTGCTGCAGGAACTGGCCGCCGTCATAGTAGACGCCGGCAAGGTCGAAGCCGGTGACCGAATGCTGTACGGAGGCAACTGTGGAGGGTGCAGCCTTGCCCATGCCCTTGTGCGTGGTCAGCGCATCGGCGGGTGTCCACGCCAACGCCAATCCGAGGGTCACGACGGTCAGGCTCAAAGTGTTTAGCGTGGGCATGGTGGGCTCCTTCATCAAAGCGCCGCCAAATGGCCATGTTCGCGCGGCCGGCACAAGCGTTCAGGTGCGCAGCCGCCAACCTGTGCGGAAAATCAGCCAGATTACCACCAGACACAACACCGTGAAGCCTGAGATGGCCAACAGGCTCGCCATGATGGGCACGTCCCCCTCGCCGAAGAACGACCAGCGGAAGCCCGACACCAGGTAGACCACAGGATTGAACAGCGACACCGTCTGCCAAACGGGCGGCAGCATGTTGATGGAGTAGAACGACCCGCCCAGAAACACCAAGGGCGTGACAATCAGCAAAGGCACCAGCTGCAGCTGCTCGAAATTGCCGGCCCAGATGCCGATGATGAACCCCATCAGCGCAAACGACAGGCACGACAGCACCAGGAACGCCACCATCGCAAAGGGATGGGCGATGGGAATGTCCACGAACAGATGCGCGGTGGCGAGGATGATGACGCCGATGAACAGCGCCTTCGTCGCCGCTGCCCCCACATAGCCGATCACCACCTCGAAGAAGTTCATCGGCGCAGATAAGATCTCGTAGATGGTTCCGATGAAGCGGGGGAAGTAGATGCCGAAGGACGCATTGCTGATGGCTTGCGTCATGACGCTCAGCATAATGAGGCCCGGCACGATGAAGGCGGCGTACTCCACCCCTTCGATCTGTTGAATGCGGCTGCCGATGGCCGCCCCGAACACCACAAAGTAAAGCGATGTGGAGACCACGGGCGAGATGAAGCTTTGCGTCAGCGTGCGCAAAAAGCGGGCCATCTCGGAGACGTAGATGGCTTTTACGGCGCCCAGATTCATGGCCTCTCCTTAACGAGGTCCACGAAAATCTCCTCAAGGGAGCTTTGCCGTGTCCTCAGGTCTTTCAGCTGCAGCCCAGCCGCTTGCAGTGCGTTCAAGAGGCGCGTGATGCCTGTGCGCTCGCCGCTGGTGTCGTAGGAGTATTTGAGGGTGAGACCGTCAGGCGAGCGCTCCAGGTTGAAGCTTGCAAGCGCATCGGGAATGGTGCCGGTGGGCTCCACCAGCTCAATGGTGAGATCCTTGCCGCCCATACGGGCCATCAGGTCGGTCTTGTCCTCCACGAGCAGGATCCGGCCCTTGTTGATGACCCCGACGCGGTCGGCAATGGCTTCAGCCTCCTCGATATAGTGGGTGGTGAGGATGATGGTGACGCCAGCCTCCTTTAGGCCTGCCACAAGGTTCCACATGTCCTTGCGCAGCTCCACGTCGACGCCGGCCGTCGGTTCATCCAGGAACAGGACGCGCGGTTCGTGGGCGAGCGCCTTTGCGATCAACACGCGCCGCTTCATGCCCCCCGACAGCATTCGGATGGCGGTGTCCTTCTTGTCCCACAAGGACAGCTGACGCAGCGTCTTTTCTAAGAACGCATCATCCCGTGGCTTGTTGAAGAGCCCGCGGGAGAAGGCAACAGCGTTCGCAACGGAGATGAACGGCTCAAGGTTCACCTCCTGCGGCACAAGACCGATAAGGCTGCGTGCGGCGCGATAGTCGCGCACCACATCGTGCCCGCCAACGGTGATGGTGCCGCTCGTGGGTGTTGAGATGCCGCAAATGGTGGAGATGAGCGTCGTCTTCCCCGCGCCGTTGGGGCCAAGAAGCGCCAGGATCTCGCCTTCTTCGATCTGAAGATCCACGCCCATCAGCGCTTCAAAGCCCGACGCGTAGACCTTGGTCAGACCATCGACCGAAACGATTGCGGACATACGCCCTCCTTGCGTGGAGGCACACATAGTCACAAGCCAGCGCCGCGCTACATCTGTCCCGCCTTTGTCGCCACCAGGAGAGCGCGTGACAATCCCACTGTCGTTTGCACGACACAGGTGCTGCGCGCTTGTGCGCGCAAGGCCATGGGTCAAGGATGGCCGAAACCCCGGACGCCAGGAGCTACGCGTTTATGCGATACCATGGAGCGACCCTGTCCACACCCGTGGACCTTGCGGCCATTTTGGAGCGCGGCCTGTCCCTTTATCCCGACGCGCCGGCCCTCACCACCGCGGAAGAAACCTACTCCTGGCGTACCCTTGACCGGCACGCGGATGCCTATGCCAAAAACCTCTTGGCGGCTGGTCTTTCGCCAGGGGACAGGGTGGCAACATTCCTGCCCAACAGCGGGCCGTTGATCGTCCACTACCTTGCCACCCAACGGGCGGGCCTCGTCGCCGTGCCTCTCAACTTCCGCTACACCAGCTTTGAAATTGACCACGCCCTCGATGTGAGCGGGGCGCGCGCGCTCGTCTTCGATGGCGACAGGCGGGCCGACGTGACGGCCGCCACGCGCACCAGCGACCTTGCGCTCACCTACGTTTTCGGCGGTGGGGCCTTGGAGAAGGGCGAGCGAGACGTCGCTGACCTCTTCGCCGAGCCGCCCGCAGGAGACCTGCCTCCGGTCGCCCCCGACACGCCCGCTGTAATCTTCTTCACGTCAGGCAGCACAGGGCCCGCAAAAGGGGTCACCCACACCCACAGAACGCTCGGCTGGATGTTTGCCAGCGGCGCCAGGGTCTACCAGCTTGCGCCGGACGATGTGTTCTTCCCCGCCTCCTCGTGTTCCCATGTGGGCGGCTTTTTGAACACATTCGCCTCGTTTTCAGAAGGGGCGAGCGTGGTGGTTCCGCGGATGGGGCGACATCCACAAGCTGCTTGAGATGTTGCGCACCCACAGGCCAACGGTGACGACACTCTTGCCGGCCGCTCTTTTCGAACTGGAGCGCCAGCCCGATGCCGTGCGCGAGGATTTTGCGTCCCTACGCCTGGTGGTGTCCGGCGGAGACAAGATCCCTGATCAGCTGGAAAAGGAATTCATCGCCAAGACGGGTCTTCCCGTGGATGAGATCTATGGGATGACCGAAATTGGCCTTTCCCACATAAATCCCAGCAGTGGGCTTGTGAATCTGGGCTCCATCGGCCGCGTCGCCCCAGGCTTCATGGTGGACATCCGTGACGATGACGGGAGCCCCGTCCCCGAAGGCACGCCTGGTCGTCTGTGGGTCAAGTTCCCCGGCACCATGGTACGCTACTGGAACCGGCCAAAGGAATCTGCGGAGGTGTACGACGCCGACGGCTGGTTCGACACAGGGGACCTCGTTAAGGTCGAGGGGCGGGGTTACTTCTACTTTTGCGGGCGCAAGAAACAGATCATCGTCCACGACGGGTCCAACATCTTCCCCCAAGAGGTGGAGGACGCGCTGCTGGAACACGTTGCGGTACAGCTGGCCGCTGTCATAGGCGTGAACGACCTCGTCCACGGTGAAAATGTGCGCGCCTATGTGGCCCTGCGCGACGGCGCAACGCGCCCCCAAGCCGGAGACCTCATTGCTTTTGCAAGGGAACGTGTGGGCTACAAGGCACCCGAAGACGTAATCATCATGGACACGCTTCCCCTGAACCCCACAGGCAAAGTGGACCGTGTGAGACTGAAGCGCGAGGCGGCCGAACGCATCAATGCCTCAGGCGCCGGCACACCCCCATAAGGCAAGGCGACCTGCCATCCCGAGAGGTCGCTGGAGCATCCTGCGTCAATACGCACGCAAGCAGGATGCTCTACACCCCTGAAATAGAGCAGTTTTCTTGTGGTCCGATGGTTCCATCGGACCGTGGCCCGCTCTATCGCGCAGCGCCCGGGAGGAGTTCGGGGCTTGGTGTGCGGCCAAGCCTTCGGTCCAAATAGCCCGAACACACCTCCATAAGCTCATCCACCTGGCCTTCGAAGAAGTGGTTCGCGCCAGGCACAACCGTGTGGTCGATGACAATGCCTTTTTGGGTCTTCAGCTTGTCCACCAGGGTCTGCGTGTCCTTGGGCAGGGCCACACGGTCTCTGTCGCCGTGGACGATCAGCCCTGACGAGGGGCAGGGAGCCAGGAACGAAAAATCATGCAGGTTGGCTGGCGGGGCGATGGACATGAAGCCCTCCACCTCGGGCCTGCGCATCAACAGCTGCATGCCGATCCAGGCGCCGAAGGAGAAGCCTGCGATCCAGCAGCCCCTGGCTTCGGCGTGCATGGACTGCATCCAGTCCAGCGCCGAGGCCGCGTCCGCCAGTTCGCCCGCGCCATGGTCGAACTCACCCTGGCTACGGCCCACGCCCCGAAAATTGAAGCGCAGCACGGTGAAATTGCGCTCTTTGAACATGTAGAACAGATTGTAGATAATCTGATTGTTCATGGTCCCCCCGAAGTGCGGGTGGGGGTGGAGCACGATCGCCAGCGGCGCACGCCGGTCAGATGACGGCTGTAAGCGCCCCTCAAGGCGGCCGGCCGGCCCGGTAAAGATGACCTCAGGCATCACAATCCCATCGTTTGCGGCGAGGCGAGGTTATGTATCAGCGAAGCGACACGAATCAAGCGATTGGCAAAGTCATATGGGTCTTTATCTAGGCCGCGGGCGATGAGACGCCTTTATCTGGACTGGAATGCCACAGCCCCTGTGGTACCGGCCGCACGTGCTGCCGCCGTTGCCGCACTGTCTGTGCCGGGCAATGCATCGTCGGTCCACGCAGAGGGTCGGGCAAGCCGCGCACTGGTGGAGCGGGCCCGGCGATCCCTTGCTGCCCGCTTTAATGTCCCCGCCGATCAGGTGACGTTCACGAGCGGCGGCACGGAGGCCAACATGACGGCCTTGTCGCCGGGCATTGCGCGCACGGGGGAGGTCGGCGTTCAGCGCCTCATCATCTCGGAGGTGGAGCACCCTGCGGTGCGCTCTGGCGGCCGGTTTTCTCCCGACGATGTGGCCGTTGCACCTGTGGACACCAACGGCCTCCTCGACCCTGCCGCGCTCAAGGACTTGCTTGAGGCAGATGAACGGCCTGCGCTCGTCTCCGTCATGGCGGCCAACAACGAAACCGGCGTCCTGCAGCCGCTCTGCGACATTGCAGCGCTGTGCCAAGCCCACGGCGCCATCCTTCACACCGACGCTGTCCAGGCTTTCGGGCGGGTGGCTGATGCAGCGCTCACCGCGGATCTTGTCACGCTGTCAGGCCACAAGATCGGCGCGCCGGCAGGGGTGGGCGCGCTGATTCGGTTGACGCCCCTTGCCGTGCCGCCCCTGGTGCTTGGCGGCGGGCAGGAGCGCGGTGCCAGGGGTGGGACGGAAAATGTCGCCGCCATCGCAGGTTTTGGCGCCGCCCTCGATGGCCAAGCCGCCGACCCAGCTGCCTGGGAGGAGACCCGGGCTGCGCGCGACGGGTTCGAGGTGGCGCTGATTGACGCATTCGACGATGCGATCGTCTTCGGCAAGGGTGTTCCGCGGCTTCCAAACACGAGCCTGTTTTCGGTGGGCACGCTGCCGGCCGAACTTCTCATCATCGGGCTCGATCTTGAAGGGATGGCGGTGTCTTCAGGCGCAGCCTGCTCCTCAGGCAAGGTGGGCCTTTCGCCGGTTCTCCTCGCCATGGGGGTGGAGGAGGCCGTCGCCTCTCGCGCCATTCGTGTCAGCGTCGGGCCAGCCGGCGCTCAAGCGGCGTTTGAACGTTTTTTGGTGGCACTGCGAAAGGTCATTGTGCCATCAGACAGGTGCACTAGATCTTAGATCAGGTCCAACCTACGGGCTTTGAACCCGTGCGGAGGGGAAAACATGCCAGCAGTCCAGGAGACGATCGATCGCGTCGCCGCGATCGACGTTGATAAGTACAAGTACGGTTTCATCACCGATATCGAGACTGAGAAGGCCCCCAAAGGCCTCTCGCCTGAGGTGATCGCCTTCATATCCGCCAAAAAGAATGAGCCGCAGTGGATGCTCGACTGGCGGCTTGAAGCCTATGAACGCTGGCTGACGATGAAAGAGCCTGAATGGGCCTGCGTCGACTACCCGCCCATCGACTATAACGACCTGTACTACTACTCAGCGCCTAAGACCACCGAAGGCCCCAAGAGCCTGGACGAGGTGGACCCTGAGCTGCTGCGCACCTACGAAAAGCTTGGAATTCCTCTGAAAGAGCAGGAAATTCTCGCAGGCGTGCGCAAGCAGGGCGAGCCGAGCCACCTCGACGAAGATGGTGGCGACACCCCTTACGGCCGTGTGGCCGTGGATGCGGTGTTCGATTCGGTTTCCGTGGTGACCACCTTCAAGGAAGAGCTGAAGAAGGCCGGCGTCATCTTCTGCTCCATCTCCGAGGCCATCCAGGAGCATCCCGAGCTCATCAAGAAGTATCTGGCGACGGTGGTGCCGGTTACGGACAACTATTTCGCCACGCTGAACTCGGCGGTGTTCACCGACGGCTCGTTCGTCTACGTGCCGCCCGGCGTGCGCTGCCCGATGGAGCTGTCAACCTACTTCCGCATCAACGAGCAGAACACGGGTCAGTTCGAGCGCACCTTGATTATCGCCGACAAGGGCTCTTACGTCTCCTATCTGGAAGGCTGCACCGCGCCCATGCGCGACGAAAACCAGCTCCACGCCGCGGTGGTGGAGCTGATCGCCCTTGACGATGCGGAGATCAAATACTCCACCGTCCAGAACTGGTATCCTGGCGATAAGGACGGCAAAGGCGGCATCTACAACTTCGTCACCAAGCGTGGGGATTGCCGCGGCAAGCGCTCCAAAATCTCCTGGACGCAGGTGGAGACGGGCTCTGCCATCACTTGGAAGTACCCCAGCTGCATCCTGCGGGGCGAGGAATCGCGCGGGGAGTTCTACTCCATCGCCATTTCCAACGGTCGCCAGCAGATCGATTCGGGCACCAAAATGATCCACCTTGGGCAAAACACCTCAAGCCGGATCATTTCCAAGGGCATCTCGGCCGGCCGGTCCATGAACACCTATCGGGGTCTTGTGCAGGCAAACCGCAAGGCCAAGGGCGCGCGCAACTACACCCAGTGCGATTCGCTCCTCATCGGCGACACCTGCTCTGCCATCACCATTCCTTATGTGGAATCGAAGAACGGCACGGCGCAGTTCGAGCATGAGGCCACGACGTCGAAAATCTCCGACGACCAGCTGTTCTACTGCCGCTCCCGCGGGATCGGCGAGGAGGAGGCTGTGGCCCTCATCGTGAACGGCTTTGTACGCGATGTGATCCAGCAGCTCCCCATGGAGTTCGCCGTTGAAGCCCAAAAGCTGATCGGAGTCAGCCTGGAAGGCTCTGTGGGATGAACCAAACCGCTGGCGCGGTTGTTCTATACCGCCCGGTGGGAACTGCGGAGCTGGACTTGATTGCAGCGTCCGGCTTTCGCGCCTTCCCGCCGCGGCTCCCCGAGCAGCCGATTTTCTATCCCGTGACGAACGAGCGTTACGCGCGGAAAATCGCCAGCGACTGGAACGTCCGCTTCAACGATGACGGTGTCGGCTTCGTGACGCGCTTCAAGGTGGAAGCGCAATACCTGAAGCACCACGACACCCATGTGGTCGGCGCATCCTGGCACGAAGAGTACTGGATCCCCGCCGAGCGGCTTGACGAGTTTAACCAACATATCGTCGGCGAAATCGAGGTCAGAGCCCGCTTTGATGGCGACACCGATGGCGCTGGGAAGGATACCGAATGCTGAACATCACCAACCTCCACGTGAAGGTCGAGGACGAAGACCGCGAGATCCTGAAGGGCCTGTCGTTTAATCTCAAGCCCGGCGAAGTGCACGCCATTATGGGGCCGAACGGGTCGGGCAAGTCCACCCTTGGCAATGTGATCGCCGGCAAGGACGGCTATGAGGTGACACAGGGCAGCGTCCTGTTCGAGGGCGATGACCTTCTGGAGATGGAGCCCGAGGAGCGCGCTGCCGCTGGCATCTTCTTGGCGTTTCAGTACCCCGTGGAAGTCCCCGGCGTTGCCACCATGACCTTTCTGAAGACCGCGCTCAACGCCCAGCGTGAGGCCCGGGGCGAGGCAGCGCTTTCAACGCCTGACTTCATGCGCACCGTTAAGGGGGCCGCCGAAAAGCTTGGCGTGCGCCAGGAAATGCTGCGTCGCCCCATCAATGTCGGGTTTTCGGGCGGTGAGAAAAAGCGCAACGAAATTATGCAGATGGAGCTTCTTCAGCCGAAGCTAGCCGTGCTTGACGAGACCGATTCGGGCCTTGATATCGATGCCCTCAGGATTGTCGCAGAAGGTGTGAACGAGATGCGCGCGCCTGACCGCTCGTTCCTCGTCATCACCCACTATCAGCGCCTGCTGGACTACATCAAACCGGACCACGTGCACGTTCTGGCGGACGGCAAGATCGTGCGGTCGGGCGGTCCTGAACTGGCCCAGGAGCTGGAAGAGCGCGGCTACCAGGACTTTGTGGCGGAGGCGGCCTGATGGCGACAGCCCCCAACCCCACGGAGGCCGAGCGTTTTCTGGCAGCGCTTTTTGAAAAGCGCGCGCCAGCGCTCACCAACGCCCCTTTGGATTCGGCCCGCGCAGATGCCTTCCGAAGGTTTTCCGAAGGCGGTCTCCCCCATCGCCGGGTGGAAGCCTACAAGTACACCGACCTTAAGGCGCGCCTGAGGGCGTTGCCCCCTGCGTCAAAGCCCTTGCCGCTCGACGCGGTGGATGCGGCGCTTGCGAAAAACCCGCCCCTCGTGGACGGCGCGGCGCGCGTGGTGATTGCCAACGGCTTTTACGTGCCAGAGCGCTCGTCCGTGCCGTCGGGAACACGCATCACGTCGATCCTGGACCCCACTGCCGATTTGGACGAAGTGGGTGCTGTCGTCGGGATGAGCGATGATCCCTTGACCCTTGCCAACGTTGCCCTTTTCGAAGGCGGCGTCCTCATCCGGGTGGATGAGACGGCGGACGTTCACATCGAGATCGTCCACGTGGCGAGCGAGGATGTTCTCGTCATGTCGCGCTCGGCGGTGATCGTTGCCCCCGGCGCCCACGTTCATGTGACGGAACGGGCCGTGGGCGGCACCAAGGCCGTCACCAACGTCATGAAGGAACTCATCCTTCACAAAGACGCACGGGTGGACTGGGTGCGCCTGTCGGAAGGGCGCAGCGAAGACGCAACGAACCTTTCCACCCTCCACACAAGGCTTGAGGAAGGCGCACGGCTTGAGCATCTGACCGTCTCCACCGGGACCGGTCTGTCGCGCTCGCAGGTGTTTGCCCATGTCGTGGGGACAGGTGCTGAAGCCAACTTCCGCGCCGCCACCGTCGCAGTCGGCAAACGTCACGCCGACAACACCTACGTGGTGCGCCACGACGCGTGGGACAGCCGCTCGTCCGAGCTTTTCCGCTCGGCCGTCGGCAATGGCGGTGTGGCCGTCATCCAAGGCCGCATCATCGTCGACCCAGGCGCCCAGAAGACCGATGCGCGGATGATGTCCAACGCGCTGTTCCTGGATGACACAGGGGAGGTGGTGAACAAGCCTGAACTGGAAATCTTCGCCGACGACGTCCAGTGCGGGCACGGCGCCACCTCAGGCGATCTCGATCACGAGATGATTTTTTACCTGCGGTCCCGCGGCATTCCCGAAGACGCCGCCCGCCGCCTGTTGGTGGATGCCTTCCTCATCGAAGCGCTTGAACGGGTGGAGGACGAGGCGGTGCATGAAGCACTGTCGAAGAACCTTCGCACTTGGCTCGACGTTATGGGTGGACGGACATGGACATGATGACCGCCGCCTCCTTAGATCTGGAGGCGGTCCGCGCCGACTTTCCCATTCTGGCGCAGGAGGTCAACGGCAAGCCGTTGACGTACCTGGACAATGCTGCGTCGGCCCAAAAACCGCGCGCCGTCATGGACCGCCTGGAACAGGCGTATATGAGGGACTACGCCAACGTTCACCGGGGTCTGCACACCCTCGCGAACCGTTCCACCGAGGCCTACGAGGGCGCGCGGGAGATTGTGCGCCGGCACCTCAACGCTCCTTCTGTGGAGGAGGTCATCTTCACCCGCTCCTCAACGGAGGGCATCAACCTCGTCGCCGACACTTTTGGACGGCAACACATCGGCGAGGGCGACGAGATCGTTCTGACGGTGATGGAGCATCACTCCAACATCGTCCCCTGGCACATGCTGCGCACCGAAAAAGGCGCCGTGCTGAAGTGGGTGGATCTGGGGCGCGACGGTGCGTTCGACCTCGACGCGTTCGAGGCCGCCCTTTCGCCGCGCACGAAAATGGTCGCCATCACGCACATGTCCAACGTGCTTGGTACGGTGACCCCTGTGGCTGAGGTCTGCAGGATTGCCCACGCCCGCGGCATTCCTGTTCTGGTGGACGGCAGCCAGAGCGCCGTTCACGGCCGTGTGGACGTTCAGGCGCTCGATTGCGATTTCTTCGTGTTTACGGGCCACAAGCTCTACGGGCCTTCGGGGATCGGCGTTCTCTACGGCAAGCGCGCTCACCTTGAGGCGATGCCCCCGTTCATGGGCGGCGGCGAGATGATCGTGTCCGTCACCAAGGAGGAGGTGGTGTATGCAGGCTTGCCCAACAGGTTCGAGCCAGGAACACCGCCCATCGCCCAGGCGATCGGCCTTGGCGCGGCCATTGAGTACGTGGAAAGTCTTGGCTGGGACGCCGTGATGGCCCATGAGAGAGCGCTGGCCGACCATATGCGCGAGCGTTTGAAGGGCATCAACGCGCTCACCGTCTACGGCGATGCGCCTGGCAAGGGCGGTATCTTCGCCTTCAACCTTGATGGGGCCCATCCCCATGATGTGGCGACCATTTTGGACCGCGAGGGTGTTGCTCTGCGCGCCGGTGCCCACTGCGCCGAGCCGTTGATGAACGCCCTTGGGACCCACGCCACGTGCAGGGCCTCTCTTGCCCTCTACAATACGCGTGAGGACGTGGACCGTCTTGCGCAGGCGATTGAAAAAGCCCATAGATTCTTCGTGTGAGGAGGGGGTGATGGACGCAGCGACCAAAACCGAAGACATACCCACGCCGGTATCGGAAGGTGAGGGCCTCTCCGCCATTCCCGAGGAGGAGCTGGACCGCATCACCGCCGACATCATCGCGGCGCTGAAGTCGGTCTACGACCCCGAAATTCCTGTCGATATCTATGAGCTTGGCCTCATCTACCGTGTCGACATCGAGGATGACCGGACCATCCGCGTGGACATGACGCTCACCGCCCCAGGCTGCCCCGTCGCAGGGGAAATGCCTGGCTGGGTGGAAAACGCCGTCAGCACGGTGGAAGGCGTCGGCAATGTGGAGGTGAACATGGTGTTCGACCCGCCATGGGATCCAAGCCGCATGTCGGACGAGGCCCGCGTCGCTCTCGATATGTTTTGAGACCCGCGCAACAGCCCGGAGTAAGGCCATGATGCGACCGCAAGTGATGACACTGTCCGACGTGGCGGCGGATCGCGTGCGCGATCTGATCACCCGTGCCGATCCTCCCATCGCCGGCCTCAGGGTGGGCATCAAGAAAGGCGGCTGTGCGGGCATGGAATACACCATGGACGCCGTCGCCGAGCCCGACCCCAAGGACGAGGTGGTGGAGGCCGACGGCGCGCGCGTCTTCATCGACAAGGCTGCCGTCCTTTTCCTGCTCGGCTCGCGGATGGATTACGAGGTCACGAAGTTCCGCTCAGGCTTCGTTTTCCAAAACCCCAATGAGGTGTCGGCCTGTGGGTGCGGCGAATCGGTGGAGCTGAAAGAGGCCGCCGAGTAAGCGGCCCCAGCGGTCGTCAGTCAGGCAGTTGGGCCATCAACTCGGCGCAGTGGGTGCGGCGGGTCCTGCGCACGTCAGCATCGGTCTCCGAGACCACACGGCTGCCGCCTGCGCGCACCGCAAGGGCGTAGCACCGCTCAGCCAGACATACAGCGTTGACGGGGTCCTCATCCCTGTGGATCGCAGCCGCCCCTGCCGAAAAGATCAGGGGGGAGGACGGGTGGGGCGCGCTCCTTTGGGCCACCGCGCCGCGCATGGCCTGGCAGATCCTCTCCGCTTGACGCAACGACATCTCCGGCAAGATGGCGGCGACGGCCATCTCGTCGAACCGATAGACGGGGGCAATGGCCTTCACGGCGCTTGCGACGGCCGCCTGACTTTGGGCAAGAAGGCGCGCCGCGCCAGGGGCATTGGCCCCAGGCACCCTTGCAAGGCGCACCGAGACGATGATCAGCGCGTGGGGCCTTGCCTTAAATGTCCCACGCATCCAGACCCGCCGCGTATCGCGCAGCAACAGTGCTCTGTCGAACCGCGCCCTCTCGCTCGGCCTTGGCGCTGATGCGGCGTCGGTTCCCACCACCAACGCCCTGTGCGTGCTGACGGGCGGATGTGGAACGGGTGCCTTCGGCTTTTGCCGCGCTTCAAAGGGCCGCGCGGAAGCGGGCCGCGCCGCTGCGTCTTTCAAAGGACGGGTCGGCCCCGGCTTCCGCGCATGCTGCGCGACCCGTGCGCCGGGATTGGGGAGGGCCAGTCGGCCACCGCCTGTCTTCGCCGTTGATACGATCGGCTTTCGCGGGCCATCGAGGGTAAGGGTTTCGGCCGTCCGCTCAGCCTCATCCCTGACAGACAAGGCACGCATCAGCTCATGGCCAAGCAGTGCCAAGATCTCGCAAGACAGTTCGCTTGCGGGGCCTTTGCGCGGGGGCGATGCCGCTTTGTCCTGCCGGAACTCGGCAACAACCGTCGCGCGTTCCAGACGCTGTGTTTGACCCACCATATGCCTCGCCTTGAAGCTTGCCCGCACACACCAGGAGAGCGCGGCGGAAGAAGCGTCGTGCCGTTTTGTGCCGGGTCGCGCGCCAAAGCCATTCGGGGGCTGCAACGGGTACGCCCGCGCTGCATCGCAATGCGCAGCGTTCACTCAAAACGGTGTCTGAACAGCGTTAACAAATGGCTAATACCCACAGGGCGCGAAGGGTTTTGCCAGCCGTGCGCCGCACACTTGCGGGTCGATCGGGTGGGGTCAGTTGCCTGCGGCAGCCGCCTCGTCAATGCTGTTGGCGCGGCCAAAGGCGGGGCGCTGAACCAGGCGGTCCTTGTAGGCGGTAAAGGCGGGGCGCTCGTCCACCGTCTTGAACATCATCCCATAAAGGAGCTGTGAGCCGCCGTAGACGTCGGCGGCCGTGAACGTCTCACCCGCCATGAAGGACGAGGTTGTCAGGTGCGCCTCCATGGTGTCGAGGGTGGTCTCGATGGAGCCGTAACCAAGCTGGCGTGCCTTGTCGGCTGGCGGCACAAGACCGATCCCCTTTGCCGTCAGAGCGCTTTCCAGAGGTCCGGCCGCAAAGAACAGCCAGCGATAGTAGGCCGCGCGTTGATCAAGGGGCGGGGCAAGCTCAGCCTCGGGAAAGGCATCGGCGAGGTAGGCGCAAATGGCCGCCGTCTCCGTCACCACTCTATCCCCATGGGTGAGGGCAGGGACCTTCCCCATGGGGTTGATGGCAAGGTAGGCGGGCGACTTCATCCCGCTCTCGTAGTCGAGGATGGTGACGCCGTAAGGTGTGCCCACCTCCTCAAGCATCCATCGGGCGATCCGCCCCCGCGACATTGGGTTGGTGTAGAGCGTCAACGCAGCATCCATCGGACCCTCTCAATGCCGGCGAAGCGGACCACCGCTAGTCGATACGAAGGACCACCCGGCCGTCGATCTCACCTGCCCGCATCCTGTCGAAGATCGCGTTAATGTTGTCCAGTGTGTCCCACGAAAAATGCGACGTCACTGCGCCTTCGGCGGCAAAGGCGAGGGATTCGGCCAAGTCGTTGCGGGTGCCGACAATGGACCCGCGCACGGTGATGCGCTGAAGCACGATCTCGAAAATCGGAAGCGGAAAAGATCCCGGCGGCAGGCCCACCAGCGACATGAAGCCGCCACGCCGCAGCATGGCCACCGCCTGCGCGAAAGCTGCCGTGTTGGCCGCCGTCACCAGAACGCCGTGAACGCCGCCCATTTGCCGTTTCACCTCATCGGCAGGGTCAACGTCACGGGCGTTCAAGGTCACGTCGGCGCCGAGCGCACGGGCAAGGGCAAGCTTGTCTTCAGCAACATCCACCGCCACCACGTGAAAGCCCATGGCCTTGGCATACTGCACCGCCATATGGCCGAGCCCGCCGATTCCCGAAATGGCGACCCATTGGCCAGGCTTCGCCTCCGTCTCCTTCAGGCCCTTGTAAACTGTGACGCCGGCGCAAAGGACCGGCGCGGCAGGGCCGAACTCCAAGGCGTCCGGCAGGTGGCCCACATAGTTGGCGTCGGCCCGCACATACTCAGCGTAACCGCCATCGACGGAATAGCCGGTGTTCTGCTGGCTTTCGCACAAGGTCTCCCAGCCGCCCACACAATGGTCGCAGTGTCCGCAGGCGCTGTGGAGCCAGGGTGCGCCAATCCTGTCGCCCTCTTTCACATGGGTGACACCGGCGCCGACAGCAGCAACTTCCCCCACCCCTTCGTGACCTGGAATGAACGGTGCGGTGGGTTTGACGGGCCAATCACCCTCGGCGGCGTGAAGATCGGTGTGGCACACGCCGGAGGCGCGCACCCGCATGAGGACTTGGCCGGGCCCCACCTCGGGTACAGGAACTTCCCGAATGTCGAGGGGTTGGCCAAGAGCGGTGACCACCGCCGCCTTCATGGTCTTCGGCAAAGCCATAGCTTTGTCTCCATCGGGGGCTTTGCCAGCGCCAGGACTAGTGTCGGACTGATGGCCCGCGACCGGGGAGACAGCAAAGCGTCAAAGAGGAACGAGACGGGCACGCCGAGGCAGCCCACACCATAACTAGCGGTTGTCACCGGTAGCCCACTTGATGTCGGTCAATTCGCAGTGGGACAAAAGTGCCCAATCAGCAGGCAAGCGGGGCGTTTTTGCGATAGCAGCGACGCAGGCAACGCCCCTCCCGCCGTTCGCCGCGGCAAAACCGTTCGCACTGGCGGGCAATGTCGGAGCACACGTCAATGCCGATGGGCGGGCGCACGCCGATCGCACGGCAGGAGCCTTGCTCGTGGCGATGGAACCAGCCGCGATCGTCAAAGAAGGTGCCCACGTGGCAGCCATGCACGTTGATGATGGCGGGGGCGGCGCGAAGGCCCTCAACCGTCAAAGGTGCGGCATGGCCCTGTCCAAGACCTGACCCGCCCACGAGCCCCACAAGCAACAAGATACTCAAAACCGCGCGCGTCACCATAAGATCGCGGTACACCGCACCGCCGCCCCTGTAAAGCCGAGCGGGCCGGCAAGCGGCGTTGCGCCTCAAAGGGCGGTTGTGTGGGCAAACACGCGGTTAAACAGAGTGTCCACGTGCCTGAGGTGGGCGGCCTCGTCGAAGGCAGCATCGAGGGCGGGCCTGTCGAGCGCTGCCTTAATGTCAGGGTCTGCCTCAATCAGCGCGCGGAAGCGGCCCTTGCCTTCGTGGGCGGCCATCGCATTGCGCTGGACCATCTTGTAGGCGTCCTCCCGCGACACGCCCGCCACCGTCAGCGCCAACAAGACCTGTTGGGAGTGGACGAGGCCGCCGAGGGCATCAAGGTTCTCCGCCATCCTCTCTGGCTTGATAACGAGGGCATCGATCACCCTGGTGAGCCGCACCAGCGCAAAGTCGAGGGTGACTGTGGCATCGGGCCCGATCATCCGCTCCACGGAGGAGTGGGAGATGTCCCTTTCGTGCCAAAGGGCGACGTTTTCCATGGCGGGGAGGGCGTAGGCGCGCACCATACGCGCAAGGCCCGTGAGGTTTTCCGTCAGAATCGGGTTCTTCTTGTGGGGCATGGCGCTTGAGCCTTTTTGCCCCGCGCCGAACGCCTCTTCCGCCTCGCCCACCTCCGTGCGCTGAAGGTGGCGGATCTCCACCGCCAGGCGCTCCACAGAAGAGGCCACCACCGCAAGGGCGGCAAAATAGGCTGCATGCCTGTCGCGGGGGATCACCTGGGTGGAGATGGGCTCAGGCTTCAGCCCCATCTGAAGCGCCACATGGTCCTCCACCTGGGGGTCGAGGTGGGCAAACGTGCCCACAGCGCCCGAAATGGCGCAGGTGGCAATCTCCTCCTTGGCGGTGATGAGGCGTGTGCGCGCCCTGTCGAATTCCGCGTAGGCCTGGGCAAGCTTGAGGCCGAAGGTGGTGGGCTCGGCATGGATACCGTGGCTGCGGCCGATGGTGGGGGTGAGCTTGTGCTCCATGGCGCGCCGCTTCAACGCATCCAGCAGCGCTTCGACATCGCTGATCAAAAGGTCGGTGGCGCGAGACAGCTGGACGGCAAAGCAGGTGTCCAACACGTCCGAGGAGGTCATCCCCTGGTGGACGAAGCGCGCCTCGGGGCCGACGATCTCGGCAAGGTGGGTCAAGAACGCAATCACATCGTGACGTGTTTCGCGCTCGATGGCGTCGATGCGCTCAACGTCGAAGACCGCCGCTCCGCCACGTTCACGAATGGTGCGGGCCGCCTCTTGGGGGATCATCCCGATCTCCGCCATGGCGTCGGCGGCATGGGATTCGATCTCAAACCAGATCCTGAACTTTGCTTCGGCCGTCCAGATGCTCGTCATTTCCGGACGGGAATAGCGGGGGATCATGGCGGACTCCTGGTGGTGTTGACGGACCCTGGCGACGGCCCGGGACCCTGCGCACGGCTGAGATACCGGCCGAGCGGTGCAAGGACAAAGGGAAAGACGAAGACAGGCACCTGCGTCATGGCGAAGAAGAACCACACCATGGGGTCCACCGCCTCAACCCCAAGGGCTGCCACCACAAGGCCAGCATTGCGGTTGCCGGCGCAATAGCCAATAGCCACAGCATCCACCCCCACGAAGGGCCGGAAGAGGGCGTAGGACAGGACAATCATCGCAAAGCAGACGCCAACGGCAATCCCAAGCGCCGACAGGGTGAAGACGGGGTCCGACACAAGCCGCTCGCCCACGCCATCCATGGCGCCGATGGCAAACATCACCGCAATGGAAACGCCCACGGTGTCGAACAAGGGTTTGGCCCGCTCGATCCTTTCGCTCTTCAACACTTTGCGTAGAATGAAGGCGATGACGAAGGCCGTGCCGATCATCGTGGCAAGACGCAAGGAGAGGTCGAACGCGCTGATGGGGAGCGTGCCGGCAACAAACAGCGCCGCGAGCCAGGGGGCCGTTAGAGGCATCAATGTGGTAGCAAGCAGCATCACCGCCAGGACAAGCGCCCCGTCGAGACCCATGAGCATGGCAAACGCAGGGGCCGAGACAATGGGCGGCGGCGCCACGAACAGGAACACGATGGCAAGGGCTGAGGCGGACCAGGTGTCCACCCCGAGGGCGACCGCGCCCCACATGACCGCAACGGGAAAGAGCACCGTCACCCACACCGTTGCAGCAATGGCTGGCAGTGGCCGTCTGATCCGCGAGACGAAGGCGGCAAAGTCCACCCGCATCAGCGAGACGATCAGCATCGTCACAACGAAATCGCCGATATAGGGGCGCAGCGCGGCAGCGAGCTCGGGCACGGCAAGGCCCACAAGCGCAGCGGCCGCGATGATGCGCGTGCCATATCTGCTGACGGTTCGAAACAGGTGCATCACGCCCCGGCTCATTCCACGGCGTGAAGGGTTCTGCAAGCGGTCTGAAAGCGGGGCAGCCTCCCGTTTGGTGGACCCCCATCGAAGGCGGCCCCTTGCCCTTGCCGGCGCTCACAATAAACCAAAGGCAAACGCTGAGGATGGGGCGCGCAGTACAGTTGCCGCGCCAAAGGGAGAGAACACTCATGGTGGTCAGCACCGAAAAAGACGGCACCACGGGCCTGGTGATTGTGGACAATCCGCCCGTGAATGCGCTGTCCGCCGCCGTGCGTCAGGGCCTCATGGATGCCGTGACCTGCTTGGACGACGACCCCGACGTGGATGTGATTGCGGTCATTGCGAACGGCCGCACCTTCATCGCCGGCGCTGACATTCGCGAGTTCGACAAGCCCCCGGCAGACCCCCTCCTGCCGGCTTTGTTGGAAAGGGTCGAGGGGTGTGAAACGCCCATCATCGCCGTCATTCACGGCACCACCTTGGGGGGTGGACTGGAGACAGCGCTCGCCTGCCACGCACGGATCGCCCTTCCAGGCACCAAAGTGGGGCTGCCTGAGATCAACCTTGGCCTGTTCCCGGGCGCAGGCGGGACACAGCGCACGCCGCGCCTGATCGGCATCAAGCCAACGCTCGACCTTGTTCTGTCAGGCAAGCCCATCGGCGCTGATGAGGCCCTGTCCCTTGGCCTCATCGACAAGATTGCCGGAGGCGAGCCGCGCCAAGTGGCCCTTGCTGCCGCCGATGAGGTGCGCAGCGGTGGCCTTGCCACCCGCCGCACTGGCGCCCTGGACCCAGCAGCGCCCGACCCATCCGCCATCGATGCTGCAAAGGCCCGGTTTGGCGAAAAGCCCGGTGGCTTTGCCGCGCGTCAGGCAATCGCAGCCGTGGACGCTTCCTCAGGGCCGTTCGAGGATGGGATGGCCGAGGAGAGGCGCTTGTTTGAAACCTGCAGAGCCTCCCCTGAGCGTGCCGCTCTCGTCCACGTCTTCTTTGCCGAAAGGGCCGCGCCAAAGGTGCCGGCGATGGATGAGGCCTCGCCGCGTCCTGTGAACAGGATCGGCATCATTGGCGGCGGAACCATGGGGGCCGGGATTGCCGTTGCCGCACTCCTGGCCGGCTACCGTGTGCAGATGGTGGAGCGGGACGCAGACGGCGCGGCAAGGGGAGCCGCCACTGTTGAAAAGGCGCTGGACGGGGCGCAAAAACGTGGCCGCCTGTCAGAGGAGAAGCGCGCGGCCTTGAGCTTTGATGCAGGCGCTGACATGGGGGCGCTGTCGTCCGCCGACCTCATCATCGAAGCGGCGTTCGAGGACATGGCGGTCAAGCAGGACCTTTTCCGCACGCTCGATCAGGTGGCAAAGGATGGCGCAGTCCTTGCCACCAACACCTCCTACCTCGACGTGAACGAAATTGCCGCCGCCACAAGCCGTCCTGACGACGTGGTGGGGCTGCACTTTTTCTCCCCCGCCTACATCATGAAGCTGCTTGAGGTGGTGGTGGCCGACAAGACCGCGCCCGATGTCGTGGCGACCGCCTTTGCCGTTGCCAAACGCCTCGGCAAGATCGGTGTGTGGGCGGGTGTGGCCGATGGTTTCATCGGCAACCGCATTTTCACCGCCTACCGGCGCACGGCCGACATCATGATGGAAGACGGCGCCTCGCCCTACGACATCGACAGGGCGCTGGTGGCCTGGGGCTTTCCCATGGGCCCCTACGCCACAGGCGACCTTGCCGGTCAGGACATCGGCTGGGCCGCCCGCAAGCGCCGCGCCCCCACCCGCGACCCCAACGAGCGCTATGTGAGGATTGCCGATCTCATCTGCGAAAACGGCTGGTTCGGCCGCAAGACCGGCCGCGGCTTTTACCGCTACGAGGAGGGCGTCAGGACAGGCACGCCCGATGAAGAGGTGCTCGCCCTCATCCAGAAGGAGCGCGCTGATAAAGGTATCAAAGCGCGCCCCTTCATCGACGAGGAAATCGTGCGCCGCGTCATCGCCACCATGGTCAACGAAGGGGCAAGGGCGTGCGAGGAAGCCATTGCCCGCCAACCCAGCGACATCGACGTTGTCTTGGTGAACGGCTATGGCTTCCCCCGCTTCAGGGGCGGTCCCATGAAGGCGGCCGACCTCATGGGCCTCCAAACCCTCCTCACCGACCTCAACCGCTTCGCCAAAGACGATGCCACCGCCTTCACGCCCTCAAGGCTGATCGAAAAGGCTGTGGCCGACGGCCGGTCCCTGGTCTGACGGGCGAGGGCCGATTTTCGGGCAGACTGGCCCTATTGCTGGTCAGTGGTTCGGTGCGCCGTTTGCGCGATGGGACTGCTGGCCGTCGGAGGGCAGCAGCTTTATCCGGCTTGCTCGCAGAGGGTCTGTTGGGGGAGGTGGCTGGCGAGCCCCCACCAGCCCGTCGCCTCGGTGATCCTTGCCGCAGCCAGAGCGGCCTCTTCGTCGGTCTTGAAAAGGCCGAAGACTGTGGCGCCGGAGCCTGACATGCGCGCGAGGAGACAGCCCTGCGCCTCCGCCACAGCCGCCACCACGGACCGGATGTCCGGCACCAGGGTTTCGGCCGCGGACGCCATGTCGTTGCGCTGGGTGGTGAGCCACAGTGCCAGATCATCCACGCTGTCAAAACCTGACGGCGTGTCCAAAGGCGGGTTGTCGCGCGAGGGCAGACCATCGAACACGGCGCCCGTCGGAACGCCGACGCGAGGATTGATGAGGACGATGGGCGTGCGGGGCATGGCAACGGGTTCGATCACCTCGCCAATTCCACGCATACGGCACGCCTGACCGAGGAGGCACACGGGCACATCCGCCCCCAGCGCAAGGGCCGTATCCAGATGGGTGTGAGGGTCGACGCCGTCCCGTCGTGCCGCGGCCCTTAGGACAGCGGCAGCATCGGCCGAACCGCCGCCGATCCCAGCAGCGACGGGCAGTGCCTTTTCAAGGCCCACATGGCTGATGCCGCCCACAGCGTCGGCCGCCTTCACCACCACGTTGCCAGAGCCTGTGGGAAGCCCCTTGCCGAAAGGGCCTGTGATGGTCAGGCGCTCGTCCGAAAGTGGGGCGCCGAAGGCAACGGTGATCTGGTCGGCCGCAGGGGGCTCGGCGAACGCCACGAGGCTGTCGAGGAGGTGATAGCCATCCTCCCGCCGGCCGACGATGTGAAGCGCCAGGTTGATTTTCGCCCGCGCCGCCTCCCTCAGACTGAAGTGCGGCGCGTCGGCGGCACGTTTGAGCACGTTTGCCGACCCGAAACCGTCAGCCTCGCTATTGGGCGGCGTCGGTCTCGGTCCCCGTGTCGGACGCTGCGGCCCTGATGCGCGGCGGCACACCGCTCTCTGGCAGGCCGTTTTCCAGCTTGTGGAGGATGATCTCCAGCGCGTCGGGCTCAGGCTCGCTGTCGCGCGCGTGGGACCACTGGAACATCGCCTCAAGCTTGCGGCCCACCATCCAGTAGGCATCGCCCAGATGGTCGTTGATGACGGGGTCTGCAGGGCGCAGGTGAACCGCCTTTTCCAGTTCCCTCACCGCATCGTTGTAGCGACCGAGCCTGTAGTAGGCCCAGCCGAGGCTGTCGACGATGTACCCGTCCTCAGGTCGCTGCTTGACGGCGCGGCGCACCATGCCGAGGGCTTCGTCAAGGTTCTCGCCCCTGTCGATGTAGGAATAGCCCAGGTAATTTAGCACCAAAGGCTGCTCGGGTTGCATCTCCAGCGCCTTGCGAAAGTCCTTCTCCGCAGCGGTCCAGCGGCCTGTGCGCTCATGGGCAATGCCGCGATAATAGTAGAGCGTCCAGAACGGTTGCGGCACGTCGCCAAGGGCCGCGATGGCTGCGGTGTAGATCTCTGCAGCCTCGGCAAAACGCTCCCGGCTGCGGTAGACGTTGCCGAGCGCAATGGCGGTGCCGACGTCCCTCGGATCCTCACGCACAAGATCCACTAGGATGGCGATGGCCTCGTCGTGCCGCTCAAGAATGTTGAGGTTCAACGCCTCTTGGACCCTGGCATTGCGCTTCAGCGCGTTGTTGCCTGGGATGGCGCGGTAGACGTCGATGGCCGCCTGATACTGGCGCATGGCCTCGAACACGTTGCCCAGTGCCATGGCGGGGTAGTAGCCATCGGGCGCCAGATAAAGCGAGAACTGCAGCATGGAGGCGCCGAATGTGTCGCCTCCGTCCCGGCTGATGGCCGTGCCAATGCCGTGCAGCGCTTCGGCCACCCCTTCGCGCGGGTGGGAAATCTGCGGTGCGACAGGGCCGTCGCCTTCAATCTCGGCGCGCAGCGCTTCTGTGAAGTGTTGGTTGCCGCCAAGCCGCTCCTCGAAGGTGTCGAGGACGGTGAGGGCACGCTCCTCCTTGCCGGCGCGGGCAAGGCTGCGGGCGTAGGCATCCACCACGCGGATGGCGGTCGGGTCACGCTCCACCGCAAGGCGCAGACGGTCCTCAGCCACCTCGAACAGGCGGGCATGGTCGGCAATAAGGCCGGCATGAAGGTTGGTGAAGGTGTTGAACCAGGCCGGCCCCTTCTCCTCTTCAAGCTTGGCAATGGCCTGGGCGGCATGGCCGTCAAGCACCATCGTCCACACGTCCATGAGGAGGGACACAAGCTCCTGCAACTGGCCGCCAAGGTCCCCCAGGCGCTCCACATAGGTGAAGGCCTCATCGGGCTTGCCGGCACGAATGGCGGCAACGGCCAACGTCATCAGCGCCACCTGGTCGGTGGGGTTGCGCTCCAAGAGGTCGTTGGACAGTTCCGCGGCTCGGCGGATGTTGCCGCTCGCCACGTTCAGCAAAACCGCGTTTTCCAGGAGCTCCAGATTGTCGGGATCGGCAATGAGCGCGGAGTGGAAAAAGCCTGCCGCCGCCGACAAGTCCTTGCGCAGGTTCGCGTGGCGGGCGGCCAGATAATAGCCCGACAAAGAGCCAAGACCTTTGGTGGGCACGGGGAGAATCTCTGCTGGCACCGTGGTGTTGCCAGAGGAAGCTGCCGCCGGGCCCGTCACCACCGCCGCCAAAAGAAGGAGGCCGCCGGCCATTGATTTACGTGCGCTCAAGGCCCGTTCCTTTCTGCGGAAAACGCCAACTGTTCCGCGCTCATAGCATGAGTTAAGGGACGCTGGCGACGTGGGCAAGCGACACAGGTGAGAAGTCCCCAAAGTCGCGTCATCGTTTCCTAACATCCTCGTGAGCCCTATACCCACCCTCGGACAACAAGGGACAGACAGCCATGGGGAAATGGGTGTACACGTTCGGCGACGGTCAAGCCGAAGGTGATGCGAGCCAGCGGAACCTGTTGGGCGGCAAGGGCGCAAACCTTGCCGAAATGGCGAGCCTTGGCTTGCCTGTGCCCCCGGGGATGACCATCACCACGGAAGTCTGCACTTACTATTACGAGAACGATGAAACCTATCCAGCCGCGCTGGAAGGGGAGGTGGATGCAGCCCTTGCCAAGATTGCTGCGTCCACCGGCCGCTCGTTCGGCGATCCCAAGTTGCCGCTCTTGGTGTCAGTGCGCTCTGGGGCGCGAATCTCCATGCCCGGCATGATGGACACGGTCCTTAACCTTGGCCTCAACGACACCACGGTAGATGCCCTTGCCGAGAACGCTGAAGACGAGCGGTTTGCCGTCGACAGCTATCGCCGCTTCATCCAGATGTATGGCGACGTCGTCCTTGGCGTGCCCATGCGCAAGTTCGACCATCATCTTGAGACCATGAAGGACGCAAAGGGCGTCGAGCTCGACACAGAGCTCACCGCCGACGACTGGCGCAAACTGATCGGCACGTACAAGGACCTGGTTCAGGAGGAGACGGGCGCCCCCTTCCCCCAGGACCCCCGCGACCAGCTGTGGGGCGCCATCGGGGCCGTTTTCGGCTCCTGGCGCAACGAAAGGGCGATGACCTACCGCCGCCTCCACGCCATTCCCGAGCGCTGGGGAACGGCCGTCACCGTCCAAGCCATGGTGTTCGGCAACATGGGCGACACGTCCGCTACGGGCGTTGCCTTCACCCGCAACCCGTCCACAGGCGAGAAGGCGCTTTACGGCGAATTCCTCATCAACGCCCAGGGTGAGGATGTTGTGGCCGGCATTCGGACCCCTCAGGATATCTCCGAGGCCGCGCGTAAGGCCGCAGGCTCCGAAAAGCCGTCCATGGAGGCTGAGCTTCCTGAAGCGTTCGCCCAGTTCAAGGACGTGTGCGACAGGCTTGAAGAGCATTATCGCGACGTGCAGGACCTTGAGTTCACCGTGGAGCGCGGCAAACTTTGGATGCTACAGACCCGCTCGGGCAAGCGCACTGCCAAAGCCGCGCTTAAAATCGCCGTCGATATGGTGGACGAGGGGCTGATCTCCGAAGGGGAGGCCGTCTCGCGTATCGAGCCCAGTTCCCTCGATCAGCTGCTCCACCCCACCATTGACCCCTCGGGCGAGAAGACCTTGTTTGCCAAAGCGCTGCCTGCCTCGCCAGGGGCTGCGGCAGGGGAGATCGTGTTCTCCTCCGAAGAGGCCGAACGGCTCACGGCCATCGGTCGGCCTTGCATTTTGTGCAGGATCGAGACGAGCCCTGAGGACATTTCCGGCATGCACGCTGCCGGTGGCATCTTCACCACGCGCGGTGGGATGACGAGCCACGCGGCCGTTGTCGCCCGCGGCATGGGCAAGCCTTGCGTTTCGGGCGCAGGCTCGGTGCGCATCGACTACCAGGCGGAGACCATGGTGTGCGGCGGCGTCACTTTGAAGGCCGGCGACATGATCACCATCGACGGCGCCACCGGTGAGGTGCTGGTCGGCGAAGTGGCCATGCAAAAGCCCGAGCTGTCGGGGGATTTCCAGCGCATCATGGACTGGGCCGACGGGGCGCGCCGCATGAAGGTGCGCACCAATGCCGACACCCCCCACGATGCCCGAACGGCGCGCGATTTCGGCGCTGAAGGCATCGGCCTTTGCCGGACCGAGCACATGTTCTTCGACCCGGCCCGCATCAACGCCATGCGCGAGATGATCCTTGCCGATGACACCGAAGGGCGCCGTTCCGCCCTTGAAAAGCTCCTTCCCATGCAGCGGGAGGACTTCACCCAGCTGTTTGAGATCATGGCGGGTCTTCCTGTCACCATCCGCCTTCTCGATCCGCCATTGCACGAGTTCATCCCCAACACGGATGAAGAGATTGCGGAGGTGGCGGAGGCTCTCCACGTCTCGCCCGACAAGCTGCGGGCGCGCGCCAACGCCCTTGATGAGTTCAACCCGATGCTTGGCCACCGCGGCTGCCGTCTTGCGGTCTCCTTCCCGGAGATTGTGGAGATGCAGGCCCGCGCCATCTTCGAGGCCGCCATTGCCGCCGCCCAAAAGACCGGCGCTGCCGTGGAGCCTGAGGTGATGGTCCCCCTCGTCAGTCTGAAGAGCGAGTTGGACTTTGTGAAAAAGCGCGTTGATTCGGTGGCGAATGCCGTTGCCGAGGAGACAGGGCAGACCTTTGCCTATCAGGTGGGCACCATGGTGGAGCTGCCCCGCGCGGCACTCAATGCCGATGCCATTGCCGAGGCGGCGGAGTTCTTCTCCTTCGGCACCAACGATCTAACGCAGACCACCTTCGGCATCAGCCGCGATGATGCTGGCGTGTTCCTGGGCGCTTACCTGCGCGAAGCCATCATCGATGTGGACCCGTTCGTCTCCATCGACGTGGATGGCGTGGGCGAGTTGGTGCGCATTGCTGCGGACAAGGGCCGCTCTGTGCGCAGCGACATCAAGCTTGGCATTTGCGGTGAGCATGGCGGCGACCCCGCCTCCATCGACTTTTGCGAGACGGTGGACCTTGACTACGTGTCCTGCTCACCCTTCCGCGTGCCGATCGCCCGCCTTGCCGCCGCGCAGGCCGCATTGAAGCACAAGCAGGCCGCCTAGCAAGAACGTGCGTTGCGAGAGGTCATAGCTGCCTCCCGCGGCGTCATGACGCCGAACCTGAGGTCAGGGGAATGCGTTGGTGAGCAAACATACAAAGGAGACTTTGATGCACCCCACCAGCCACGATCTTTCCAAACAGGTGCGCCAGTCCATGTGCGGGCTATTGCAGGCGAACCTTGCTGACGGGATCGACCTTGCCTACCACCTGAAGCAGGCCCACTGGACCCTGCGTGGCCCCAACTTCATCGGCCTGCACGAGCTGTTGGACACCCTTCACGAGCAGGTGGAAGGCCAGGTGGACCTTGTGGCAGAACGCATCCAGGTCCTCGGCGGCCAGGCCGAAGGGACCGTTGCGGTCAGCGCCGAAAACTCGCGCCTTCCCAAATACCCGCTGAAGGCGGTCTCTCCCGAGGACCACATTGCGGCCACCGCAAAGTCCATCGCCGCCTACGCCAAAAACGTCCGCAAGGCCATCGACGAGGCCGGGGAGGCGGGCGATGAAGGCACGGCCGACCTCTTTACCGAGATCGTGCGAACGGCCGATAGGGCGCTCTGGTTCATCGAGGCCCACAAGCCCGTCAAGTGACGCATTGGCCACACCGGGGCGTGTGTTTCTGACAACGTTGACGCGCCGTTGGGAGAAAAAGCGCAAGACGTCGCAATCTTCGGCGATTCCATTCACGTTTTGGAAAGTAGAGCGACGTCACATGCGGTAGGGGCGCGGAGTAAGGGCCGCCTCCGGCGCATGGGAGTTGTAGTCAGTTGCGCGAGAGTGACCCATCACGATCCGCAGGTCCTCGTCGAAGGACCTGGCGGAGCCCTCCAGTCTACATACCGCCACCGCGGCGCAGCCTGTTTGGACGGCTGCTGCGTGTGTTCGCGCACTTTCGCCCTGGTCCAAGGGCCGGGTGGTACGCCGCCTTTTTGTTGCTCGGCAGCGCTGCGGTCGGCGAACAGGGCGTTTTTGCCACCGTCAACGACGCGCGACCCTCCTGGGCCGCCACCTTGCGCGCCGCCGACCCGGGGGTGGCTTTGTCGCCCCACATGGTCCTCCAAGACGGGACGGTCACAGCCCTTGCCGGAGACAATCAGAGCGTCCGCGGCCGCGCCGCCAAAGGGGATCGTCTCGCCACAGCCCTTCAGCGACCCGCCAGCCCTCGCCTTGGTGCCATGGCGCAGCTGGACAGCCTCATTGGACCTGGAGGGGAGGGGGCGCTTCCCCGGGTCTCCTTCGTGCGGCCCCCCGCCATGCCGCATTTGGCCACAAGCGATCCGCCGCCTCACAGGGCCCATGCCCGCGCCAAAGCCACCAGCGTGTCGATGCTGTCGGCCTATGCGCCGGAGCGGGTGGGGATCGAAGAACCATTCCGCCTGCTCCTCAGCCAGGGTGAGAGCCGGCCACCCCAGGATCTGCCCCACGGCATCTCAGGGATTGGCCGCGACCACTGGTGGTCCGACAGGCCTTTGCCGCGCACCATCACCAGCGTGAAGTCCATGGAGTGTCTTGCCCGCGCCATCTATTTCGAGGCACGGGGGGAGAGTGAGACGGGCCAGAAGGCGGTGGCGCAGGTCATCATCAACCGGGTCAAAAACCCTGCCTATCCCGATGATGTGTGCGGTGTGGTCTACCAGAACCGCAAGTGGTTCAACCGCTGCCAATTCACCTTTGCCTGCGACCGTGTGCGCGATGTGGTGCGTGACAAGTCGGCGTGGGAAACCGCCCAAAGGATCGCCAAGCTCTACGCCGAGGGCGAGGAATGGCTTGCCACCATTGGCGCGGCCACTCACTACCACGCCAGCCGCGTCAGCCCGAAATGGGCCCCTGTGATGAAGCGTGTTCACACCATCGACAGGCACATCTTCTACATGACGCGAGGCGGCGGCTGGACCTGACGGGACCGCCGCTCGCGCCAGCGCCGTCCCTCCTGCAATCCCGGCATGCGCCAACAGTGGTTGTGCTGGCACGCAAACTCTCCGACAGTCGCGTCCCCAACAGGAGGGATGCGCGTGGCACGAACATTCCCACTCCCGCTCATTTTGGTGTGCGGTTGCACCATCGCGTTAATTTCCCTTGGGGAACGCAGCGCCCTCGGCCTGTTCCAGACCGACATGGTCACCGACAGAGGGTGGACGCGCGAGACCTTTTCCCTGGCGCTTGCCCTGCAAAACCTCATCTGGGGGATCGGCCAGCCTTTCGCCGGCGCCATGGCGGACCGTTATGGCTCGGCCCGCGTCCTTGCCCTCGGCGGCATCCTTTATGCGGCAGGCCTTGTGGGCACCACCATGGTGGAGAGCTCTGCCGGCCTTCACTTGATGCTGGGGGTGGTCGTGGGGCTGGGGCTGTCGGCAAGCTCCTTCACCATTGTTTTATCGGCATTTGGCAGGGCGGTGACACCCTCGCAGCGCTCCTGGGCGTTCGGCATTGGCACGGCGGCAGGCTCGATGGGGATGTTCCTGTTCGGGCCGCTGACGGCGATCCTCATATCCAACCACGGCTGGGTGGTCTCGCTGACAGCGTTCGCGGCGATCGCCCTTTTGATGATCGTCCTTGCTGTCCCCCTCCAGGGCCGCTCCACCACCGATCCGTCGGTGCCGGCGCAATCCCTCGGGGCGGCACTGTCTGAAGCGCTCCGCTACCGCAGCTACATCTTGCTGGTGTTCGGGTTTTTCGTGTGCGGCTTCCATGTGGCCTTCATCATCGCGCACCTTCCGGCCTACCTTGATGATCTTGGCTTTGCGGCAAGTCTTGGGGGCTGGGCCATCGCGCTGATCGGCTTGTTCAACGTCGCCGGCTCCCTCGCCGCCGGTTATGTGGGGCAGCGATATTCCAAGCCTTACGCGCTTGCCGTCCTTTATACGCTTCGCTCGGTGGTGATTGCGGCCTTCATCATGCTGCCGGCCTCGCCCACCATGGTGCTCATTTTTGCCGCCGCTATGGGCTTGCTGTGGCTGTCGACGGTGCCGCTCACCTCGGGTCTTGTGGCGGTGATGTTCGGCCCGCGCTTCATGGCCACTTTGTTCGGGATCGTGTTCTTCTCCCACCAGGTGGGCTCGTTCCTCGGCGTGTGGCTGGGCGGGGTGATTTACGAGCAAACCGGCTCCTACGACATGCTGTGGTGGATTGGCGTGGTGCTTGGCCTTTTTGCAGCCGTGGTGCACCTGCCCATTCGCGATGCGCCTGTCCACAGGCCCGTCACCGCCTGAGGCACCCGCCCTTGCACGTCGCCGCCTGGGCCGTTGCCCTTTGCTTGCCGGCATTCCTTTTGGCCGGTGGCGCAAGGGCCGATACCGCCGGCGAGCCCGGGGTTCTTGCCGAGCTTGCCCCTGCCGTGGGGCGGCTCAATCACGCCGGCTATCGAAGGCAGCGCCACTGCACTGCCTTCCTTGTGGCGCCGGAAACGCTATTGACCGCCGACCATTGCATCGACGGGGTTTCACCGGCCGACATGCATTTCCTGCGCGGCTACGACAGGATGACCTGGGCCGAGCATCGCCAACCCGTCACCGGCCATCCGTTCGGCAACGGCCGTGACGGCGCGGCCCTTTGCCTTGATGCCCCCGCCGACGTCACACCTATCTCCATCGCCGCCAGCCCTCCAAGCATCGGTGAAACGCTCACCGTGGCGGGCTACGGCCGTCCCCGCGTCCATGCCTTGGCGGCAAAGGCCTGCACTGTGGTGCGCTCTCTCGGGCCGGCGCGTTTGGTGATCGATTGCGGCCTGGCGCCTGGCTTTTCGGGCGGCCCTGTCTTGCGGCACACGGAAGAGGGGCCGCAGGTCACAGGCATTGTCTCGCGCAGCGGTGGGGGAATGACCGTTGTGGAGCTGGTGTCGCCGCAAGATGTCGATGGGGTGTGCGCGCCATCAGGTTGAGGGCCGCCTGTCCTCCCATCGAAGGACGGTGAGTGGCAGCGTTCAGCCCTCGCGGTCGATGTCCATGGCGGTTTCCAAGGCGGCAAGGGCACGGTCCAGAGCGCGGCGGTCGGACTGGCTGAGGCGCGCCAGGATGTCCCCCTCCCGGGCGCGCATGGGCGCAACGAGTGAGCAGTAGGCGCGCTTGCCCGCAGGTGTGAGCGCCAGCGTCTCCGAGCGGCGGTCTTTGGGGTCGACCGTGCGGGTCAGCCAGCGGCGTGATTGGAGCGCCTGGACCGCTCGGCTCACCTTCGTCTTGTGTTGGGCGCTGTGGGCACCGATCGCTTTCGCCGTGGCGGGGCCGATGTCGGCGAGCGCCACAAGCACGCGCCACTCGGGTCTGTTGAGGCCGTGGGTCTGGCGATAAACTGGGCGCATCTCATTGCTGACCGCCTCCGACAGGCGGTTCAAGCGGTATGGCAGAAAGCTGTCGAGTGTGAGGCTCATGGGTGCTTGATAGTTACATAAGTGACAGTCACATATGTAACTGAATTGAAGGCGCGCGCAAAGCGTCGGGCACTCCATGGCCCACAAGAACACGTCACAGGGAGCGACTTTATGGCGAAGGTCTTCGCATCGCAGGCCGATATGGCGGAAAAGACCATCAGCTTCACCGAGGTGGGTGAGGGACTGTGGGCGTTTACCGCCGAGGGCGACCCCAACTCGGGCGTCATCATCGGCGATGATGCGGTGATGATCGTTGAGGCCCAGGCCACCCCCCGCCTTGCGCGCAAAGTCATCGAGAAAGTGCGCGAGGTGACCGACAAGCCCATCACCCACCTGGTCTTGACCCACTATCACGCCGTGCGGGTTTTGGGCGCGTCCGCCTATGGGGCTGACCAGGTGATCATGTCGGACGCGGCCCGCGCCATGGTGGTGGAACGGGGCCAGGAGGACTGGGAGAGCGAGTTCGACCGTTTTCCGCGCCTGTTTGAAGGGCACGAGGAGATCCCCGGGCTCACCTGGCCCACCACCACCTTCACAGGCCGCATGTCGGTCTATCTCGGCAAGCGCCGTGTGGATCTCATGCAGGTGGGGCGCGCGCACACGGCAGGCGATATTGTCATTCATGTGCCCGATCAAAACGTGATGTTTACCGGTGACATCGTTGAATACCACTCCGCCTGCTACTGCGGTGACGGTCACTTCCATGACTGGCCCGTGACGCTGAAGGCCATCGAGGCGTTCGACCTCGACGCCATTGCACCTGGCAGGGGCGATGCGCTGGTGGGGCGCGACAAGGTCAACGCCGCGCTGACGAGCACGGCGGACTTCGTGCGCTCCACCTATCGCCCCGCCGCCCGCGTTGCCCTGGCAGGCGGCACCTTGAAAGAAGCGTGGGAGGCCGTGCGCGAGGCGTGCGACGCCAAATTCGGCGACTACGCCATTTACGAGCACTGCCTGCCCTTCAACGTCGCCCGTGCGTTCGACGAGGCCCGCGGCATCGACACGCCGCGGATCTGGACCGCTGCACGCGACAAAGCCATGTGGGACGCCCTTCAGAGCTGATTGCGCACCGACAACGGGAGGATGGTGATGTTTGCAGCGCGCTACCAAACCGCTTTCAAGCTCTACCCTTACGTTCGCTCGCCCGACCAGGACATTGAAAAGCGCCACCCCGTGGTGATTGTCGGCGGCGGGCCCATTGGCATGGCCCTGGCGCTGGACCTTGGCCGCAAAGGCATCGAAACCGTGGTGCTGGACGATCATGACGGCGTCGGCATGGGCTCGCGCGCCATCTGTTTTTCCAAGCGAACGCTGGAGATTTGCGACCGCCTTGGGGCAGGCGACCCCATGGTGGACAAAGGCGTGGTTTGGAATTTCGGCCGGGTTTTCAGGGACGAGCACGAGATCTACAGCTTCAACCTGTTGCCTGAGGAGGGCCACAAGCGCCCCGCCTTCATCAACCTGCAGCAGCCCTACTTCGAGAAATTCCTGGTGGAGGAGATCCGCCGCCAGCAAGACGCAGGCGCGCCCATCGACATCCGCGGCCAGAACAGGGTGACAGCGCTCCAGCAGAAGGACGACCACATCGCCCTTCAGATCGACACCCCTGACGGTCCCTACCGCGCTGAAGCGGCTTGGGTGGTGGCAACGGACGGTGCCAACTCCTCCATCCGCGAGATGATGGGGCTCGGCTTCGAGGGCCGCGTCTTCCAGGACAATTTCTTGATCGCCGACATCCGCATGAAGGCGGATTTCCCCACAGAGCGGCGCTTCTGGTTCGACCCGCCCTTCAACCGTGGCGAAACGGCGCTAATGCACAAACAGCCCGACGACGTTTGGCGGCTCGACTTTCAGCTGGGCTGGGACATAGACCGCCAGGCAGAGCTTGCCGAAGACAAGGTCAAGGCCCGTGTGCGCGCCATGATCGGCCCGGACACGCCCTTCGAGATCGTGTGGACGTCCATCTACACCTTCCGCTGCTGCACCATGCAGGACTATCGCCACGGCAGGGTGTTTTTCGCAGGCGATTCGGCCCACCAGGTGTCCCCATTCGGGGCGCGCGGGGCCAATGGCGGCATCCAGGACACGGACAATCTTGCCTGGAAGCTGGCGCTGGTGATTGGCGGAAAGGCGGACGAACGCCTCCTCGACAGCTACCACCAGGAGCGCAAGCTGGGGGCGCTGGAAAACATCAAGAACTCCACCCGATCGGCGGATTTCCTGACACCGCGCTCGCCGGCCCATGCCTTGTTCCGCAATGCCGTCCTCGACCTTGTGGAGCACCATGACTTCGCGCGGCCTTTGGTGAACTCAGGCCGCCTGTCCACCCCAGCCATCTACGACGGCTCACCCCTTAATGCCGAGGATGGGCTGCCGGGGGGCCCCGAAGGCGCACGCCCAGGCGCGCCTTGCCCCGATGCGCCTGTGGGGGAGGGGTTCTTGTTGGAGCAGCTCGGCGATCAGTTCAGCCTGCTCACGGTCGACGCCGATGCACCAGAGAGCCTTGAGTTCCAAGGGGTGACGGCGCGGCGCGTTGCGGTCTCAGTCACAGACGATCCTTCAGGCGCGCTGAAGGCCCGGTACCTGGGTGATGGACCGTCGGCGGTCTACCTCATCCGGCCGGACCAGCACGTTGTGGGGCGCTGGCCGCACTACGACAAGGCGGCGGTGAAAGCAGTCCTGTCCACCATCCTCGGGAGGGCGTGAAACCATGGCCGCCTTGACGCTGACCCCCAATCTTGAACGCACCGACGACTTTTACGCCGCGCTCTTGAAGGCCCACGACGGACTGTCAGAGGACGAGACCCATGCCTTCAACGCGCGTCTCATCCTGGTTCTGGCCAACCACATCGGCAAGCAGGACATCTTGACCGAAGCCTTGGCCGCAGCCGCCAAACGCTAAAAGCCTCAACAACAACGCAAGACGGGAAAGGGACTTAACTCATGGATATGGCGCCCCAAGAGGTCGTCGTTGCAAAGAGCCGTGCAAAGTACAACGAAGGCTACATGCCCGGCTTCAACAACGATTTTGAGACCGAGGCGATCGAGGGGGCGCTCCCCATCGGTCAAAACTCACCCCAGCGCTGCCCCTACGGGCTTTATGCCGAGCAGCTGTCGGGTTCGCCCTTCACAGCGCCGCGGCCCACCAACGAGCGCTCCTGGCTTTACAGGATGCGCCCGACGGTGCGCCACATTGCCGACATGACGCCTTTGGATCTGCCCCATTGGCGCTCCGCTCCCACCATTGGCGAAAGTGGGCTGCCCCTTGCCCCCATGCGTTGGGACCCCGCCCCCATTCCGGCAGACGCAGGCACGTTTCTCACCGGCATCAGAACCATTGCCACCGGTGGTGACGTCTTCACCCAGCAGGGCTATGCCATCCACACCTATGCGGTGACGGAAAGCATGGACGCTGAGGTGTTCTACAACGCCGACGGCGAAATGCTGATGGTGCCGGAGGTGGGCAAGCTCACCTTCTTCACCGAGATGGGGATCATCGAGGCGGCCCCTGGTGAGATTGTCGTCATCCCAAGGGGGATCAAGTTCAAGGTCTTGCTCGATAGTGAGAAGGCTCGCGGCTACATTTGCGAGAACTATGGCGGCGTCTTCTCAGTGCCTGAACGCGGACCCATCGGCGCCAACTGCATGGCCAACCCGCGGGACTTTCTGACCCCCGTTGCCGCGTTCGAGCAAAGGGACGGCGTGCCCCACAAAATGGTCATCAAGTGGTGCGGGCAGTTCCACACCTCCACCATCGATCATTCGCCTTTGGACGTTGTGGCCTGGCACGGCAACTACGCGCCCTACAAGTACAACCTGCGCCACTATTCGCCTGTCGGCCCGATCCGCAACGATCATGCCGACCCATCCATCTTCACGGTGCTGACGGCGCCCTCGGGCGTGCCGGGGACGGCGAATATCGACTTCGTCATCTTCCCGCCGCGCTGGCTTGTGGCCGAAGATTCCTTCCGCCCGCCCTGGTATCACCTCAACATCATGAGTGAGTTCATGGGCCTTATCGAAGGGGTCTATGATGCCAAGCCCGAAGGCTTCGTTCCCGGCGGCATGTCCATCCACAACATGATGCTGCCGCACGGGCCCGATTCGGACGCTTTCTACGGCGCATCACTGAAGACGCTGGCGCCCGAGAAGCTGGACAACACCATCGCCTTCATGTTCGAGACCCGCTTTCCCCAGCAGCTGACAACGTATGCGGCAGGGCTCGACACGCTCCAGGTGAAATACCCTGACGTGTGGATGCCCCTGCGCAATCACTTCGACCCTGATCGCCCTGTCTGGAACGGGGAATAGGAGAGGGCGGGCCGCAGGGCTCGCACCCAACGCGGGGGCCCGCCGCGGGTCAGACGTCCTGACCCGCCGCCGGGCCCCTTGGCCTTAGCCCGTTCTTGGGGGCTGAGGCGGTGGGCCGGCACATCATAGCGTGTCAGGCGGGGTTCGTGCACGGCCTCAACCCCGATATCGCTTAGCACGCGCGGCTCAAGGCGGCTGATGTGCTGCAGGGTGGTTCGACGCCGTCGATGATGTTTTGCGGCCTTGACGAGGCCCCCCATCGCGCCGAAGACTGAGTGTGCAATTGCTCGCGCGGTGTGTCCCATCATCGATCCTCCAAGGTGTGTGGAGAGGTCTAGGGGACACACACACCCAGATGGTTCGGTGAGGAACGAAGCATGAGCGAAGCACCCAATATAGCCGCAGTGGGCGCACTGATCGGTGATCCGGCCCGCGCGAGCATTCTAAACACCCTCTTGTGCGGGTCTGCGCGCACGGCTGGTGAGCTGGCACAGGCCGCAGGCGTCACCCGCCAGACCGCAAGCGTGCACCTGGCACGGCTTGAGGATGGCGGCCTCCTGGCCCAGGAGAAGCAGGGCCGTCACCGGTATTTCCGCCTTGCCAACACCGATGTGGCGGCGATGGTGGAGACCCTTGCCGTCTTTTCCACCCGTCCACAAAAAGCCTTGCGTGCGCCGGGGCCGCGCGACCCGGCCATGCGTCAGGCGAGGGTATGTTACGACCATCTGGCAGGCACCGTCGCCGTAAAGCTTTTGGACGGGATGGTGGATGCGAACATCCTTCACCGTCGGGACGGTGCGCTTTTCCTATGCGAAGGCGGCGGCGCGCGCCTTGAGGCCATTGGTGTTGATGTGGCGGCGGCTGAAGCCTCGCGTCGACCTTTGTGCCGCCCGTGTCTTGATTGGAGCGAGCGTCGCCATCACCTGGCTGGCAGCCTGGGCGCGGCGCTGCTTTCGGCTCTTCTTGCCAAGTCATGGATGCGGCGGGTGGAGGGATCGCGCACCGTCACGCTCACCCCCTACGGCAAGCGAGCCCTTGCGGACCATTTCGGCGTGGCGCTCTGAGCACGCGTTTACGGTTCTTCCCAAGGCACGCAAGGGTCACACTGTCCGGCGCGCACTGACATTTTGAAAACTTCAAGAATCGGTCTCGATCGTGCGCATGAGAGACCGATCATGGAACGAACGTTGGTGGCGAACGAAGCCATTGCGATGACCGTTTCGGCCATGGCCTTTCGTGGGTCTGCCATGGCGACAGATCCCGTCGATGCTAGAGCATCCTGTGTCCATCCGGACGCAGATAAGATGTTCTACTCCTTTGAAATAGAGTGGTTTTCTTGCGATCTGATGTTTCCTTCTGACCGGCGTCGGCCTGCCTGCGATCGCCAACCGGATACCCGCCCAGGTCACACCGCCTCAATCCAGGCGGCAGGCCCATCTCCATCAACGATATGGTCTGGTGCCGCGCGCCTTTCAGTATCCGGACGGTCCGCTCCGGTTTTCGCATCAGTATCAAAGTCTAGTTGGTGAGGTTATCTTGGAGGCCGGTAGCAACATCTTCAGCGCGACCATCGGCTGCCAAGGTCTGACACACAGCGATTGCGGCGCGCACACAAGTCATGGCCGCAGCGAGGCACGCGAAGAATCGAGTGTCGGCCGCGAATCGGCGGGCTCTCCCACATCCACTTCTCGGCCACAGGAGATCGCGCGACTTACGGCAAGGTCATGGCCTGCTGCCGTCGCCGTGAGTGGCTTTGGATCGAGGTTGGCTGCCGGACCATGCGCCTCCTGAGGCGGACAACGATGCCAAGCGATCACTCAGACCCCAGCCCCCGCGTCAAACAAACCCAAGGCCTGCGTCAAACCGTGACTGCGCCTTGGCGACAGGGCGCAGACTTCACGTCTAGATTGCCAATCGCGCCGCTGTGCCGTGCGACGGTCCCAATTCCCAACTCGGCTGTTTTCGGGGGGATTTTAGCGATGGGTCATCGGATCGGCAGGGAGCATTATGGGTATGGGACGTTGGGCCAATACAATTTTGACGGGTCGGTGCGGCGGATGGTTTCAGCGTTGCCGAAAAGCCTCACACATCAGGCAGGTGACCATGCTTTACGACGCGTTGACCATTGAAGGCTAGCTGAGTGGACACGCACCGCCGTACACGTGGCGGGCGGGAGTAAAGAGGTTTGGTGGTGACATTCAAGTCTAGGCATCTGGCAGCCTTGTTTGCAGCCATCGGCATGTTGGCGGCGCCCACTGTCGCCGGCGCGCAAACGCTCACCGAATCGTTGGCGGCCGCGTACTCCACCAACCCTCAACTCAACATCGCCCGCTCGCAGTTGCGCGGCATTGATGAGAACATTGCCATCGCCCGCTCCGGAAATCGCCCGCAGGTCGCAGGCTCCATGAGTTGGACCTCGCAGACCATCAAGACCGTGGGTGGTCCTTTGAGGGGGACCGCCGGCAACAACCCGTTTGAAATTCAGCTGACGCTCACACAGCCCCTGTTCCAGGGCTTCCAGGTGCGCAACTCCATCCGCCAGGCCGAATCGGCTGTGAAGGCCCAGCGTGCCTCACTGCAAAACACCGAGCAGACCGTCCTTCTCAACACCGCAACGGCGTTCGAGGATGTCATCCAGAACCGCGCCATCGTGGGACTGCGGGAAAGCGACGTGCGCTTCTTGGCCGAACAGGTGCGCGCCGCGCAGGATCGGTTCGAGGTGGGTGAGGGGACGCGCACAGACGTCAGCCAGGCCGAAGCGCGCCAAGCGGAAGCACAGTCGGCCTTGAACTTTGCCCGCGCGAACCTTGCTTCGTCTGAGGCCACCTACCGCCAGTTTACCGGTCTTGTGGCCAAGCGCCTTCGGGACAATGTGGCGGTGGAACGGTACATTCCACCCAGCTTGAAAGCGGCTGTGGCCACGGGCCAGAAAATCCACCCCGCCATCATCGCCACACTGTTTGACGTGGGCACGGCCACCTTCAACGTCAAATCATTGGAAGGGCAGTTCCTTCCGTCGGTGAACATGGTGGGGGCAGTGGGGACAACCTTCGACCCGAGCCCCAGTTCAGGCGCCTATCGCCAGGACTCAGCCAGCCTCGGCCTCAACGTGACCGTCCCCATCTACCAAGGCGGCAGGGTATCGGCACAGGTGCGTCAGGCCAAAGAGCAGCTCGGCACCTCACGCATTCAGGTGGATTTGACGCGCGATCAGGTGCGCCAGAACACCGTTGCCGCGTGGGCTGGCTACATTGCCTCGGTGCGCTCCATCCAGGCCGCGCGCACTGGGGTGTTTGCCGCACAGCTTGCCCTTGATGGTGTGATCGAAGAGCAGCGGGTGGGTCAGCGCACCACGCTCGACGTTCTTGACGCTCAGCGTGACCTTGTCTCCGCGCAGGTGACTTTGGTGCAGTCGGAGAGGGACAAGGATGTTGCCGCTTTCAATCTGATGGCTGCCATCGGTCACCTCAGCGCCAAGCGGCTCAGCCTCAATGTGGCCATTTACCGTCCTGCCGAGCATGCCGATGCGGTGCGCGACAAGTGGTTCGGCCTGCGCACGCCCGACGGGCGTTAGAGCGCGTCGCGCCGCCAACACGCCGATCGCCCGGTGCCTTCCCAGAAGAGCCGTTTGATGTTGTGAGCCGCCCCCGGCTTGACGACGGCTCATCAAGTCCAACCATCGTTAGAACTGTGAACGACCCGCGCTTTACTGTCCGCTAACATTTGGCGGCCGCACCGCGATGCTAACATCGATCCGTCAGAACTGATTCGTGGCCGCGCCGGCCCGCGAAGGAGACGGACGATGGATGACCTCCTGGGCTCGATCCGCAAGATCATCGCCGAAGACGGCAAGGAGGCGCCCGATCACGCGCCCTACCACGCCGCTGCCCCCTATGGTGCGGACGAGGACATGACGACGGAGCGCGCCGAGGGCGGCCTCAGCAACCGTCTGGAACAGACCATCATGGATGCCTTCCGCGAAGAGTTCGATGGCGCACCTGGCAGCCAACGGCATCCTCACACGCCAAGTGACGGCGCCCCGCAAGGGGCCTCGGAACACGCCATGCGCGATATTGCCGAGGCGATCCACGCCGAACGCGCCGCCCAAAGCGAGGCCGACCCACATGCGTTTGCCGACGCCCACTTGGCCGACGATCATGAGGAGACCGTCGTCCCTTGGACGCCTGTGGTTTTGAGCGAGCCTGACCTTGATGGCGAACCGATCGCAACCGCCCCAGAGCGCGCCCACGCGCATGAAAAGCCGCCGTCACAAGAGCCTGTGCGCGAGGCGAGGGCCCAACCCTTGCCCCAACAAGCCCCCTCCAAGACTGAGCGCACGGCCGACCTGAACGCACAGGAGCCGCCCCAAAAGCCCCGCCGCCGGAAGGAGATGTTCCGCAGCGCTTTTAGCGCCACACCGCCCACGCAGCCTACGCCGAGACAAGCGCCGACCCACACAGCCGCACAGCGCACGGCAGCCCGAACATCCTCACACGATGCCACGGAGACCCCGACCGACCGCGAGCCTCACCTGCATCTCATCAAACCCCACCGGAGAACGGCCGACATGACCGAGATCGCCCAGGAAGATCCCACGATGGCCGTGGAGCGGGAGGGCAATGTGTTCCGCCGCCAGCCTCCCCACCGTGGCGAGCCGAGCGAAGAGACCCTCACAAGCACGCGCACCCGCCAAAACGTCACCACCTCGCTGGACGAATTGTCCCGCACAATCCTCACCAGCAATCCCCGCACCCTTGAGGATCTGGTCCGCGATATGATTCGCCCGCTCCTCAGGGAGTGGCTGGACAACAACCTGTCCGACATCGTGGAGCGCCAGGTGCGCCAGGAAATCGAAAGGGTCAGCGCAAGGGGCCGCTGAAACCCCCTCGCACGCGCCACTCGAGCCTCGCGGGTCTTCTCAGGCCCGGATACGACGCTCTGGAGCTGCCGGGCGGGGCTGTTACAGCTGCGTCGCTCAAGCGCGGCATCACAACCGATTTAGTCGTTCGATTTTGCTTGCACACACGGGGTTACCGCCGCAGTTAAAGGGCGATGGTTGTATGGTTGTCGTTCTCCGTCCTGCTGGTGCTCACACTGGTCGTGCTGGCCCGTCCGCTGTTGCGATCCTCCCCCGGTGAAGTGGGGGGCGGCGAGGACGTTGCGGTCTATGCCGACCAGCTGCGCGAGGTGGACAGCGACGAAGCCCGCGGCCTTATCGAGACGGCCGACGCTGCGACCGCCCGCAACGAAATCGCCCGTCGCCTCCTGAGGGCAAAGCGGGCGCAAAAGACGCTCACCATGTCCTCACGCCGTGCCGTCATCGCCATGGGGCTTTTGGTGGTGTTCGTGCCTGCCTTCACCTTCGGTGCGTATACCGTTTTCGGCTCCCCTTATTATGGCGATCAGCCGCTGGCAGCCCGGCTGCAACCCGTCACGCCTGACGAGCTTGAGCGCATGTTGGCGGTCGCCGAACGCCGCCTTGCCGACAATCCCGAAGACGGCATCGGCTGGGCAAGCATTGCCCCCGTCTACCAGCGCCTCAACCGTTTCCAAGAGGCAGCTGAAGCCTATGCCAAAGCCAATGGGCTTTTGGGCGAGGAAGCGGGCCGTCTGTCAGGCCAAGCCGAAAGCCTCACCTTCGCCAACGCCGGCGAGGTGACCGAAGAGGCCAAGGCCCTTTTTGAAAAGGCGCTTGAGATGGAACCCGGCGCACTGCGCCCGTCCATCTTCCTTGCCATTGCCGCGCGCCAGGCGGGCGATTTCAACGAAGCGGGCGAGCGCTGGCGTACCCTCTTGGCCACCAGCAACGGCACCGAGCCGTGGCTGCAGATCGCCAATGCGGAGTTCATGCGCATGGGCGGGGACAACCCCGCCGTCTCTCGCGACCTCTCGCCGCCACAACAAGCACCAGCACCGTCGGCGCCTGGTCAAGCGTCGCCAGAAGCGCCTGCCCGGCCGTCCGCGGAAGGAGCGCCCCTTTCAGGTCCGACGGCGGACCAGGTGGCCGCTGCGGCCGCACTGCCTGAAGAGGCGCAACAGGCAATGGTCGACAACATGGTCTCCCGCCTTGCCAATCGCCTTTCCAGCGACGGCGGCTCCGTGGAGGAGTGGGCCCGCCTCATCAACGCTTACCGCGTCCTCGGGCGAGAGGACGATGCCAAGGCGGCATTTGAGAGCGCGCTTGCCTCATTGGATGAGCCTGAGGCAGCGCGCCTGAAGGCGACCCCCGGCTTGGAGACGCTTTTGCCATGACACGGCGCAAGGCAAGACGACTGACCCTCATCAGCGTTGCTGGCCTCGCGCTGGCGCTGGCCGCAGGCCTGGTGCTGTTTGCCCTTTCCGACAAGATCACCTTCGCTCCCACACCCACCGAGCTTGCCGAGGGCAAACACGATCCAGGCGACAGGATCCGCCTGGGCGGACTGGTGGAGACGGGATCGGTGGAAATGGGTGCCAACGGCATGGTGACCTTTGCCGTCACCGACACCAAGAGCCGTGTGCCTGTCACCTATGTGGGTATTTTGCCTGACCTTTTTCGGGAAGGGCAGGGGGTGGTGGCCGAAGGAATCCTTGACATCTCAGGCACCTTGAAAGCCGACACGGTGCTGGCAAGGCATGATGAAAATTACATGCCAAAAGAGGTGGTGGATGCCTTGAAGGCCCAAGGCCACTGGATGGACGAGGCTGTCACGGAGGGCGCGCAAAATGCTCAATGAGCTGGGTCACTTCGCTCTGGTTCTGGCGCTTGCGGTCTCCATCGTCCAATCCATCGTGCCGCTTTACGGCTCACGCACCCAGAATGCGCGGCTGATGGCCTTGGCCGCCCCCTGCGCGGTGGTGGTGTTTGCCCTTGTGAGCATCTCCTTCATGGCGCTCACTGTCGCCTATGTGCGTTCCGACTTCTCGGTGGTGAACGTTTTTGAAAACTCCCACTCCCTCAAACCCATGGTCTACAAGGTCAGCGGTGTTTGGGGGAACCATGAAGGATCCATGCTGCTATGGATCCTGATCCTTGCCTTGTTCGGGGCGCTTGCGGCCATCATGGGCCGCCATATGGCCCCGTCCTTTCGCGCCAACGTGGTGACGGTGCAAGGGTGGGTGGCATCGGCCTTCCTGCTCTTCGTGTTGGCCACGTCCAATCCGTTCGCGCGGCTCTTCCCTGCGCCGCTGGAGGGGCGTGATCTCAACCCGCTCCTTCAGGACATTGGCCTCGCCATTCACCCGCCGCTCTTGTACGTGGGCTATGTGGGCTTTTCCATTGTGTTCGCCTTCGCGGCGGCCGCTCTCATCGAGGGCAGGATCGATGCGGCCTGGGCCCGCTGGGTGCGGCCTTGGGCATTGATTTCGTGGGTGTTTTTGACCCTCGGCATCGCCATGGGCAGCTACTGGGCCTATTATGAACTCGGCTGGGGCGGCTGGTGGTTCTGGGACCCTGTTGAAAACGCTTCCTTCATGCCCTGGCTTGCCGGCACAGCGCTTCTCCACTCCGCTGCGGTCATGGAAAAGCGCGATGCATTGAAGGTGTGGACGGTGCTTTTGGCGCTGATCACCTTCAGTTTGTCGCTGCTGGGCACCTTCCTGGTACGCTCTGGCGTGCTCACCTCCGTCCACGCCTTTGCGTCAGACCCGACGCGGGGGCTCTTCATCCTCCTTATCCTGGTTCTTTTCGTCGGTGGCGGGTTTGCGTTGTTTGCCGCGCGGGCCAGTGAGTTGAAGGCGGGCGGGGCATTCGCGCCCATCAGCCGGGAGGGGGCGCTCGTCCTCAACAATGTGTTCCTCACCACCGCCTGTGCCACCGTGCTTGTGGGAACGCTCTATCCCCTGGTGCTTGAGACGGTAACCGGGGAGAAAATCTCCGTCGGCCCACCCTACTTCAACCTCACCTTCATCCCGTTGATGACACCGCTCCTGCTTGCCATGCCATTCGGCCCTTTGCTGGCCTGGAAAAGGGGCGATGTTTATGGCGCGGCCCAAAGGCTGATGGTGGCAGGCGTTGTGGCCGTCTTCCTCGCAGGCCTTTCCGCCTGGCTTGCCGGCGCTGAAACAGCGCTGACGGCAGCCTTTGGGGTGACGCTTGCAAGCTTCCTCATCATCGGCAGCTTCGCCGAACTCGCCTTGCGCACGAAGAGCGCCAAGGGCGGCTTCACCGGCCGCATGCGCCGTCTCTTCAGCCTGCCGCGGTCCATGTGGGGGGCCGCCCTGGGCCACCTTGGCGTCGGTTTGACGGTCTTGGGCATTGTCGCGCTCGCCGCCTTCGAGACAGAGGTGATCGTAGACATGGCGCCAGGCGATACTGCGGAGGTTTCAGGCTACACCGTCACCTTCATCAGGGCTGAGAGCCAGGAGGGTCCCAACTACAGGGATGCTGTCGCCATCCTTGCCATCTCCAAAGACGGTGAGGACGTGACCATGCTCAGTCCCGCACGCCGCTTCTACCCGGCGCGCGAAATGCCCACCACGGAGGCGTCCATCAAGACATTCGGCCTGTCCCAGCTCTATGCCACGCTGGGGGAGGTGAATGAGGGCAAGATCACCGTGCGCCTCTTTTATAAACCCCTCGTCTTGTTGATCTGGCTGGGGGCGTGCGTTGCCTCCTTCGGCGGGCTCCTCTCCCTTGCCGACAGACGCTTGCGGATCGGGTTGCCGGCGCCCGTTGCAAAACGCCGGCGACAGGAGCCTGACAGTGTGCCTGAGGGGGCAGGGGCGTGACGGTCCGCCTCCTCCTCGCACTTGCCATCGCGCTCCCGTTCTTCGCGCCTTTGGGGGTGTTTGCGGCCAACCCCACGGAGCAACTCACCGATCCTGCGCTTGAGGCACGGGCGCGTGAGTTGTCCAAGGAGTTGCGCTGCCTTGTCTGTCAGAACCAGTCCATTGACGATTCGGACGCGCAGCTTGCCAAGGATCTCAGAGTCCTGGTGCGTGAGCGCATCAGCGAGGGCGACACCAATCAGGAGGTTTTGGCCTACCTCACCGACCGCTACGGCGCCTTCGTGCGCCTGCGCCCGCCCTTCAATGCCGCGACCGTGATCTTGTGGGTTGCGCCCATGATCGTTGTTTTGATCGCGATCGGCACCGCGTTCCTCTACCTTCGCGGACGCCGCGCCTCGGTCGCGACCCCTGACGCTGCCTTGAGCGAGGCGGAGGAAGCGGAGGTGGCCGAGATCCTGCGCGGGCACGAACCGCGATAGGATTGACGACCATGGACCGTTTGAACGTTGCGGGCGCGCTGGGCGCCAAACTGGCCGCGCGCATTGATGAGCCTGAAGGCCCTGCCAGGGGCACGGCACTCTTTGCCCACTGCTTCACCTGCTCCAAAGACATCTTTGCCGCGCGCACGGTGGCGCGGGAGCTGTCGCGCCTCGGCTTCATCGTGGTGCGGTTCGACTTTACGGGCCTCGGCTCCTCCCAAGGCGAGTTTGCCTCCACCGATTTCTCCTCCAACGTTGGCGACATCGTGAAGGTGGCCGATGCCATGCGCGAGGGGATCGGCGCGCCCTCACTCCTCGTCGGCCATAGCCTTGGCGGCGCCGCGGTGATCAAGGCGGCGAACCAGATTTCTGAGGTGAAGGCTGTCGCCACCATCGGCGCCCCCGCCGACGCCGAACACGTCATCGACAACTTTGCCGCCGATGTGGATCACATCGAAGAGCATGGCGAGGCGAAGGTGACCTTGAGCGGGCGCACCTTCACCATCCGCAAAGAGTTTCTGGACGACCTTCGCCAACAGTCGGTGGTGTCGGAGGCGGCGGCCCTTAAGGCAGCGCTCCTGGTGCTCCACGCCCCGCTCGACCAACAGGTGGGTGTGGAGAACGCAAGCCGCATATTCCTGGCCGCAAAGCACCCAAGAAGTTTCGTGTCGCTGGATGATGCGGACCACCTTTTGACCAACAGGCGCGATGGCACCTACGCTGCGGACGTGATTTCCGCCTGGGCATCGCGCTATCTGCCAGCGTCCGACACCCCTATGGACGAGGCCGTTGCCACAGCTGAAGGCGCCGGAGAGGGGGACGTGCGGGCGAGCGATGCCGGCGGCAAGTTCAAGACGGACTTGCGGGTGGGCCGGCACCAGCTCGTCGCCGACGAGCCATTGAGTGTCGGCGGCACGGACACAGGCCCCACCCCATACGACTACGTGGCCTCAGGCCTTGCCGCCTGCACGCTGATGACCATGCGCCTTTATGCCGAGCGCAAGTCCATCACCTTCGAGGCGACGGTGGACGTCTCCCACAGCAAGGTCCACGCCGACGATTGTTCAGACTGCGCCGACGCGACGCCGGGCAAGGACGGGCGGATCGACCGCTTCGCCCGCACCATCCGCTTTGCACCCGGCACAGACCCGGCCGTGCGCGACAAGCTGCTCTCCATCGCCGACCGTTGTCCCGTCCACCTCACCCTGGAACGGGGCGCGGCGATCGTCACCGCGGCGCAGTAGCGGACCGGCGGCCCTCTACTCGGCCTTCAGAAGCGCATGTTTCTTGCGGCCCAACGACAGCTTGATGGCGCCGTCTCTGGTATCGGCTTCGGTGAGGATGCGCTTTTCGTCGTCGAAGCGCTCGTCATTGATGCGCGCCGCACCGCCTTTGACAGCCCGCCTTGCCTCGCTGTTTGAGGCGGCAAGACCGGTCGACACGAAGGCAGCCAGCGCCCCGATCCCCTCCGCAAGATCGGCGCGGGGAACGCTCACCGTCGGCAGACCTTCACCGGCGCCGCCGGCAAAGGTTTCCGCTGCGGTTGCCGCCGCCACCTCGGCTGCTTGCCTGCCATGGATGAGGGCGGTGACCTCTGTTGCCAACGTTGCCTTCGCCTCGTTGATTTCAGCGCCTGACAAGGCTTCCAGCCGTGCGATTTCATCGACAGGGAGCGTTGTGAACAGGCGCAAGAAGCGGCCCACGTCCGCATCGTCGGTGTTGCGCCAGAATTGCCAGAAATCGTAAGGGCTCGTGCGCGCAGCGTTCAGCCACACGGCGCCATCGGCGGTCTTACCCATCTTCGCGCCCGAGGCGGTGGTGATGAGCTGCGTGGTGAGGCCGAACAGCTCCACACCAAGCGCACGCCGGCCAAGATCGATCCCCGAGACGATGTTGCCCCACTGGTCCGACCCGCCCATCTGCAGGCGGCAGCCATAGCGCCTATTCAGCTCCACGAAGTCGTAGGCCTGGAGCACCATGTAGTTAAACTCGAGGAACGACAGCGGCTGCTCGCGGTCGAGCCGCAGGCGCACCGAATCGAAGGTCAGCATCCTGTTGACGGAAAAGTGCCTGCCGAAGTCGCGCAGGAAGTCCACATATTCCAGCGCCGTCAGCCATTCGGCATTATCGGCTTCGATGGCGCCGGTGGGCGCCTCGCCAAACGTCAAAAGCTTTGAGAAGATGTCGAAGATGCCGCGCTTGTTGGCCGCGATGATCTCCGGCGAGAGGAGCTGGCGCGAAGAGTCCCGCCCCGAAGGATCGCCGATCCGCGTGGTGCCGCCACCCATCAAGACAATGGGCCTGTGCCCTGTCTGCTGCAGCCAATGCAGCATCATGATTTGCACCAGCGATCCCACGTGAAGGGAATCTGCGGTACAGTCAAAGCCGATATAGCCGGTGATCGGGCCTTCGGCGCAGACTGTGTCGAGGGCCTCCAGATCGCTGGCCTGGTGGATGAAGCCGCGTTCGGTGAGCGTGGTGATGAAATCGGAGCGTGCCATGGCGCACTCGTATGCACTGATTGACGAAGATGGCAACAGCGCGCTGCGGGCGGCAGGCTTGCCGCGTGTGGCGATTGCGGCGGGGATCATCTCAGGCACCTCCATGGATGCCGTTGACGTGGCCTTCGTACGCACCGACGGGCAGGACACCATCGCCCGCCTTGGCGGCATGAGCGTGCCTTACGAGGAGGCCGAACGCGCCACCATCCGCGCCGCACTCGCCGACGGCATGGCCGCACGCCACGCCCACGACAGGACAGAGCGTCTTGCCGCTGCCGAGGCCACCGTCACCGCCGCCCATGGCAATGCCCTTACCAAGGCGCTGGATGAGGTGGGCATCGTGCCCGACGTGATCGGCTGGCACGGCCAGACCGTCGCCCATGCGCCTGAGCGAGGCTTCACCATGCAGCTTGGGGATGCGGCGGCCCTTGCCGGCCGCTTCGACCGCCCGGTGGTAGCCGACTCCCGCCTTGCCGATGTGGCTGCCGGCGGGCAGGGGGCGCCCTTGGTGCCGGCCTACCATCGTGCCCTTGCCCGCAGCGTCGGCCTCGCCGAGCCTTTGATCGTCATCAACCTCGGGGGCGTTGCCAACATCACCTTCATCGACGGCGAGACGTTGATTGCCTTCGACACGGGCCCCGCCAGCGCCATGATTGACGATCAGATGGCAACCGTCGGCAAACTTTATGACGACGGTGGCGCCCTTGCCGCCTCAGGCAAGGTGAATGAAGCGGCCCTCAACGTGCTGCTCGATCACCCCTATTTCGCCGCCCCGGCTCCAAAATCTCTGGACCGCGACGCTTTCTCCCCGAAACCGGTGGAAGGTCTTTGCCTTGCCGATAGGGTGGCAACGCTCACTGCGTTTTCAGCAAAGACCATCGCAGATGGGGTTGGCGTGTTGCCCCGCCGGCCCATTGTCGCGGTGGCCTCAGGCGGCGGCACCCACAACGCCACTTTGATGGCCGCCATTTCTGATGCCATCGGGCTGCCCGTCGAGCCTGCCGACCGCATCGGCATGTCCAGCGATTTGATGGAGGCGGAAGCTTTCGCCTACCTTGCCATGCGCACGGTTGGGGGATTGCCCATCACGTTTCCCGGCACCACCGGCGTTTCGCAAGCATTGACCGGTGGGCGGTTGGTTTTGCCGTCCTTGGGAGGCTGACCGAACGAGCGAAAGACTTGGCGGGCGGCCGATTACCCGCCGCCGCTCTCCGTGGTCTGAACGTTGAGTTGGGAGGTTTGGGACTCGTCGTCATCAGGCGAGTCCAGCCGGATGACGCGCACGACGGTGGAGCTGCCGCGCATACCCCTTGCGGCAAGGGCACGGCGCTGGGCGCGCTCGCTCCGTGTTTCGGTCTCTGAGAAGAAGCGCGGCCCCACCTCACGCGCAGGGGTAGCATCGGCGGCCGCCTTCAATTCGTCTTTTGGGGTGCCTGCCACCAAGGTGCCTACGGGCGCAGAGCCAAGCGCCACGGCGACCGTTCCCTTGGGCGCCCTTGCAAGGCCCGTGGAGGTGACGGTCTGGGACGGGATGATCTGTTTTCCCGTCTTATCATATACCGCGCGGTAGCGCGTCCACCGGCTTGCCGAAGCGGTCTTGGTTTTCGCAGTCATGCCGACGGTGGCAAGGGTCTCCTCAGCGTTCAGGTCCTTCACGATCATGGTCTGGGGCTGGCAGCCGCAGCCTGGTTTGAGACCCTTGCGATAGGCAAAAGCGGTGGGAAGGCGCACGTAGGCCTCGCCCGTCATGGTGGAGCGCATCCGTTCCACAGGGGCTTCATTGTTGTGCACGTACAATGAGACGTCAGCCCCCGGGCAGCGTCCGACACACATGGCGTGTTCGGCATAGTAATTGTCGCTGTGGGAGTTGGAGTTGATGGGGAAGTAGAACCCATCGCACAGCCGCACACACACGGTGCGCGCATTGCCGTAGCGCATGTTCTTGCGCCGGCCTGACCCTGTGGCGCGCGTGGAGACGCCAGCGCTGCCGGTCTCCTTGCGCGATCCTTCCTGGGCCTCTTCAAGGCTGTAGCGTTCCACATTGCCGCGCCTTGCATTGGGGTCGATGCGCGCGGTCTCGATGCCTGCGTTCTCGCGGGCACGCCTGTCGCCGCCAAAAAGGCTGGAGAAGAAGTTGCCGCGACGGCCGGCCCGAGAATCCAAGTGATTGTCGTCGCGTGTGCCGTGAAGGATGACGCGCCCCGAGGGTCCCCGGACGCTCTGAGTCTTGGGTTGACGCGGCCTTTGAGGGCGGCTTGCCGTGCGCTGTTGCGGCGCGCTGCACTTGCGCTCGATCTGGCGGCGGAGGCGGCGAACCTTGCCCGTATCGCGACCGCCTGAACGGGCGCGCTTCAGCCGTGCTTCAATTCCTGCACAGGCCCTATGGCGACCCCAACGGGCTTCGCTTCTGCACCCGAAGGAGCGGGCCTGACGCTCAAGCTTGGCCACAGCCGCGCTGGCATTGCCTGATTGCGCAGATGCCAACTGCGCACGCAATGCCTGGCAAGACTGCGCAAATGCTGCCGTGGACAACAACATCACAAAAGAAAACGCGAGCAAAACTCGCATACTCGGCAACTCCGTACACTATGGACCGGCCCGCAACGTATTAATTATCGGATCAAGCGCCCACCCTCAACGCGAGGCTTGCGCCAAACACGCCATGACGGTGTCGCTGTTACTTATCGGTCACGATCACGCGGCCGTGACCATCCAATTGATGTAAGTTTACAACAGACTGAATGCAAATGCGAGGTCTTCCACAAACGCGGCGTATGCGGCCTTGGCATCGGCCGGCGCCTGTGTCCGCAAAATGGCAGAAGGGTGCGTTGTGGCGATTCCGCGTCCGCCATCGGCCCAGCGGCATTCCTGCCCCCGCACGCTGGACACGGCAACGGCCTTGCCGGAGAGGGCCCGAATTGCCGTTGCCCCCAGCGCCACGGTCAGCGATGGCTTTACCAAGGCCCGTTCTAGGTCGAGCCAGAAGCGGCAGTGGGTGATTTCGTCCGTGTTTGGACGCTTGTGGATGCGCCTCTTGCCCCGCGGCTCGAACTTGAAGTGTTTGACGGCATTGGTGAGGTAAACCGTCTCGCGGTCGATCCCAGCATCCCTCAGCGCCTCGTCGAACAGTTGTCCTGCGGGCCCCACAAAGGGGCGGCCGGCAATGTCTTCCTTGTCGCCCGGCTGCTCGCCGACAAACATGAGGCGCGCCTCGGGCGGGCCTTCGCCGAGCACCACCTGTGTGGCGTCAGCATGTAGGGGGCAGCGTGTGCAGGTGTGCGCCGCGGTGCGCAGGTCCTCAAGTGTGGCAATGGCATGGAATGCGGTGGCAACCCGGTCCTCTTCCACAGCACGTTCGCGGGAAACGCGGGTGGAGCGGGCAGGGGCCCTCAGCTCGGCTGACAACATTTCGCTGCTACGCGCCGTCGCCTTGCGGATCAATGGGGTGATCAACTCCGCCTCGGGCATGTTTTTCCAGTAGCGCTTTGGCATCTCCGAAGTCATGGCGTTCACCTTCAGCCTGGCGGGGTTGAAGATGGCGCCGAAGTAGGTGCGCCAAAGGTCCTCGTTGACGTCGCCGTCGGGGGCAATGTCGCGGGTGGCGCCGGGTCCCATCTGAAGGTCGGCGCCGTCCCAATGGGCGCTGCGAAGGGGGGTGAGGATCGACCAGCGCATGTTGGCGAACCGGCGCACGAAAAAGCCGCTTGTAAGGTCCAGCGTGTGATGTTCAGGCTCGAACCAGGCGACGAAACGTTCCACGCCATCGGCATCCCTGGTGGCGCGGAAGCGGACGAACGCCTTCATCTTGTGGGAGCAACGGCGCACGTTTTTCGCCATACGCTCCGCCTCGGCAACGTCAGGGTCGCTCGCAACGCGCAAAAGCTGAGGTTCCTCGGCAAACCGCTCCAACAAACGGTGAAGGCGCTGGAACCGCTGAGGAGACTTGTGGCAGATCACCAGCGCTGCCAGATCGGCAAAGCGGCGCGGCGCTCGCGGCCAGTCTCTAGGCTCTGGCAGGGGCAATGCGTCGATGCTGCGACCGATGCCGAAAAGGCCCCGTTCCGCCTCGCCCACCGCCCACATTACGTCCTTTGAGGGGACCGACGCGCACACAAGCCGGCGCACAGCATCCCGCCAGGTCGCCATGTCCGAGGGGTGTTCCAGCCGCACGCGGAAAGGTTCGCTCTCACGTCCTGGTCGGCCGGCTAGCGGCGGATGCCCCGTCATGCAGCAAAAAGGTCCAGCTGGCGGGCGGGCTTCAAGAACCGCTGACGCAGCGCTTCGGCGTCGATGAGGCTGGACGGCGTCCACCCCACAGCGGTAATGAAGGGAAGGGCCTTGCGCGCAGTCGGAGAGAGGCGTGACAGGTCCTCCACCCGCAGGCGCTTGTGGGGGCGTGTGCGAAGGATCGCGTCCACCGCCTTCACGCCAAGGCCTGGCACGCGCAAGAGCATCTCGCGGGGCGCGCGGTTCACATCCAGCGGAAAAGCGCCCCTATGGGCAAGGGCCCAGGCAAGCTTGGGGTCGATCTCAAGGTCGAGCATGCCTGAGGGGGCAGCATCCTTCAGGTCATGAAGCTCGAAACCGTAAAACCGTGTCAGCCAGTCTGCCTGGTAAAGGCGATGCTCGCGCACCAACGGCGGGGCGGCAGGGGGCAGAGCGCGCGAGGCATCCGGGATGGGGCTGAAGGCGCTGTAGTAGACGCGCTTTAGGCGGTAGGCGGTATAAAGGTTTCGGCTGGTGGACAGGATCGACACGTCGGTTGTGTCGTCCGCGCCCACGATCATCTGTGTGGATTGGCCGGCGGGAGCAAATTTCGGCGCCTTCGCGCGACGTGTCTTGCTGCCCTCCCGTGCGTCCTCGATGGAGGTGCGCAGCCGCGCCATGGAGCGCTTGATGGTGCGGCCCGACTTTTCGGGCGCAAGACGTTGCAGACTGGCCTCGCTCGGAAGTTCGATATTGATGGACAGGCGGTCGGCATAACGCCCCGCCTCTTCCAACAACGCCTCCGAGGCATCGGGAATGGTCTTCAGGTGGATGTAGCCCTGAAAGCCGTGGTCGGTGCGCAGCGTCTTTGCCACCCGCACCACCTTCTCCATGGTCTCGTCCGCCGACCGCACGATGCCTGAAGACAGGAAAAGCCCCTCGATATAGTTGCGCCGATAAAAGGAGAGGGTGAGGTCCACCACCTCCTCAGGCGTAAAGGTCGCCCGCTCCACCTTCGACGACACGCGGTTGATGCAGTAGGCGCAGTCGTACATGCACGCATTGGTGAGCAAGATTTTTAGGAGTGAAATACACCGCCCGTCAGGGGCATAGGCGTGGCAAATCCCCGACCCTTCCGTGGAGCCGATCCCGCCCAGAGCCTTGGCATTGCGTTTTTGTGTGCCTGAGGAGGAACACGAAGCATCGTACTTGGCCGCATCGGCAAGGATGGCGAGCCTTTCGCTCAATGATCGCTCCCGTCCACGCACGGCCATGACTCACCCCCTTGTTCTCGCTTTGTTCAATGGCGCGAAGGGCGGCCCCTTGTCCAGCGTCCTGCGGAAAAGATGTGTCGACAATTCGTCACAGTTAGCGAGTTGAAAAGATAAACTTGATAAATTGCCTTGAACATCGGTTGCGCCGCGTCGACACCCTCTGAAATGGTTCGCGGCAGTTTGGTTGCGTGGAGGTGAAGTGTGAACGTTCGCGATCGCCTGAAAGTGGCAGCGGTCGGCGCGGTGATGGCAGGGGCCATGACCACCGGCGCAGTTGCTGCATCCGATCTTGTGGTGGGCGTGCCCCACTGGCCGTCGGCCCAGGTCACGGCCCACATCCTTAAACAGACCGTGGAGCGTGAGTTCGAGACGAACGTACGCCTGCGCCCCATGGGTACCCAGGAAATCTTCGACGCTGTGGACCGCGGCGAGGTGGACGTCCACCCCGAAGTCTGGCTGCCCAACTCCGAAGAGCTTGTGAAGAAGTACGCCGTGGACCGTGGCACCTTGCGCCTCAGTCCCCGAGGTGTGCCTGCCGCCCAAAACATCTGCACCACGCCCGACACGGTGGAGCAGACCGGCATCCAGTCCGTTGAAGACCTTGCCAAGCCCGAAATTGCCCAGCACTTCGACACCGATGGGGATGGCCGCGGTGAGATGTGGATCGGCGCCTTTACCTGGTCCTCAACGCCCATCGAGCGGGTTCGCGCCCGCTCCTACGGCTACGCCGACACCATGCTTCTTCTGACCATGGAAGAAGATATTGCGATGGCTTCCATCGATGCCGCCGTCGCCACAGGGCATCCCATCGTCTTTTACTGCTATCAGCCTCACCACGTGTTCAAACTGCACGACATCGTTGTGTTGGACGAACCCGCCCACGACCCCGACACCTGGAAGATCGTGCGGCCTGAAGACAATCCCGCATGGCTGTCAGTGTCGAAAGCCGGCAGTGCTTGGGGGCCGTCACACTTTCACCTTGCCTATGCCAGTGACCTTGATTCCTCACATGCGAAGATCGCGCGGTTTCTGACGAATGTGGCGTTGACCACGGACGAAGCGGCGGCCATGACCTACGCCATCGACGTAGAAGGCCGTTCGCCCGACGAGGTGGCAGCGGCGTGGATTGAAGATAACGGCGCCCGCCTGAAGGACTGGATCCAATGAGGACACCGACCATGCGTATTTTGGCCGATGGCATTCGCCGCTTGGCGAGCCTCAGGATCGCCGCCATTGCCCTTTTCACCGTCGGCGCGGTGGGGATGGCCGACATCTCGCCGGCCTATGCGGCAAGCTCCCAGATCTTCGATCCGCAAACCCGCCAGTGGGTGCCCTACAGCCCCCAACGGGCGCAGCAATATTATGCCATGCACGGCTCCGTCCCTGGCGACTTCAAGCGCCAGGTGGTGCGGTTCCGCACCAAGGAAAAACCGGGCACCATCATCATCGATGGCAACAAGCACTTCCTTTACCTGGTGCTGCCCGACTTCCAAGCCATCCGCTACGGCATTGGCGTGGGGCGTGACGGTTTCGGCTGGGCCGGCATCGTCAAAGTGGGGCGCATGGCCGAGTGGCCCACTTGGACCCCTCCGCCCGAAATGGTCGCCCGTGACCCCAAAGCCGCCAAGTATGCAGGCGGAATGCCCGGCGGTCCCGACAACCCTTTGGGGGCCCGCGCGCTCTACCTTTATGAGGGTGGCCGCGACACCATCTATCGCATCCACGGCACCACGGAGCCCTGGTCCATCGGCCTCAACATTTCCTCAGGCTGCATCCGTATGAACAACGAGGATGTGATCGACCTTTATAGCCGCGTCAAAGTGGGCGCCAAGGTCATCGTCCTCATGCAAGGCGCCGCCCTTTTCAAAGGCGTCTGACACAACCGGCGCGTCGTCCCGTTCGCGCGGGCCGGCGCGTTGAAGCCAGCGAGCGCCACGCAAGAACGCTCAACGAAGGGGGTGAGACCGGTGACCACAACGAAAATCCTAGTGACGGCGGCTTTGGCGACCGCGGTCCTTGCAGGCTGCCAGTCCTCGCGCTCCAGCGAGCCCACGGCCTCCGTGCGCACCGAGGTGGCCACAGCCCCCGCCGACCTCCAGCTCCTGTGCGCATCGGAAGCCTCTACACGGCTCAATGTCGATGCCGGCAACGTTCTGCCGGTAAGCTCGGCGCAAACGGCACCCAACCAGTATCAGGTGGACCTCACCCTCGGTGATGGGAACGCCCGCTGTGTGGTGGATGATGATGCCAACATCATCTCTCTAGAGCGGCTGACCGCCTAGGGGTTCACGCGCATTTTGGAGAGGTGCGGCGGCTGCTTGGGCCGTGCTAAGCCCTCCCGCCGACGCACCATTCTCCCGCGGAGCGAGGCTCGCCTCAACCCACGCTCCGCTCTTCGGGGTTGACCCGAGCCTCGCTCCGCGGGGTTCTGCAGATGTCGGCTCCGAAGGAACGTCAGGCTTCATCTCTCCAAAGGAACTGTGATGGAGGTGTGTGGCAACGACGGTGTCACACAGGCCGTCTGCGGAAGGCTTTGACGGTCTCTCAGATCGGGTTAGGCGGGGCGGTTTTCGCCGTTGTCCCTCGGGAGGCGGACGGTGACCGTGGTGCCTTTGCCCACCTCGGACTGAATGTCCATCTTGCCGCGGTGCAGCTCTGTCAGCGAGCGTGCGATCGCGAGGCCGAGGCCTGACCCCTGGTGGGTCTTGGTGAACTGGTTCTCCACCTGCACGAACGGCTGGCCAAGCCGGTCCAATTCCCTCTGGGGAATGCCGATACCGTTGTCTTCCACGGCCACCACAACGAAGTCCCGCTCAAGGCGTGCGCGTGTGGTGACGCAGCCGTCGTTGGGGGTGAACTTCACCGCGTTGGACATGAGGTTGAGGAGGATCTGCTTCATGGCGCGCCTGTCCACATCGATGCGCATGCCTTCCGTAATGGCGGAGGCTAGGGTGATGTTCTTCTCCGCCGACGTGGGTGTCATGATGCGCGTCGCCTCTGTGAACAGCTCGGCAAGGTCCACCGTCTCCACCGACAGATCCACCTGGCCGGCCTCGATCCGGCTCATGTCCAAAATGTCGTTGATGACACCCAGGAGGTAGGTCCCTGAGTGGTGAATGTCGCCGCAATACTCCTCGTATTTCGGGGCGCCGAGGGCGCCGAACATCTGGTTCTGCATGATCTCCGAAAAGCCGATGATGGCATTCAAAGGCGTGCGCAACTCGTGGGAGATGTTGGCCAAAAACTCTGACTTGGCGCGGTTGGCGTCCTCCGCCTTGGTCTTTTCCGCGGCGTACTTTTCGGCCAACTCGCCCAACTGATCGGTCTGGCTCTGCAGCTTGCGGCGGTTGCGCTCAAGCTCCGTCACGTTGGTCCTGAGGCGCTTTTCGGACTCCATCAAGCGCTCTTCGTGGTTCTTTAAGGTGGTGATGTCCGTCCCCACCGACACGAAGCCGCCGTCCTTGGTACGCCGTTCGTTGATCTGCAGCCAGCGCCCGCCGGCAAGCTCAGCCTCGTAGGAACGCTCATCATCGGGCCGGCCCGAATTGCCAAGGAAGTGGGAGGAGACGACGGGCTGCAGCGCGGCCTCGATCACCACATGATAAGGCGTGCCCGGCTTGACCGCATCGTCAGGCAGATTGTGCATCTGCTGGTATTTGGTGTTGCACATGACGAGGCGGTTTTGTGCATCCCAAAGGACGAAGGCCTCCGACACGGTCTCAATGGCATCGCGCAGGCGCATGTCCGCGGTCTGGGAGAGTTCGGCAAGGCGCTTTTGCTCGGTGATGTCCAGGGCAACGCCGATAAGGTGAGGGCGGCCGGATGCCTCGTCCGTCACCATCTCAGCGCGCATTCTGAGCCAAATCCACCGACCGTCGGCATGGCGCATACGCAAGGTGCGATCCAGCACCGTTTCGCCCGAGGTGAGCTGGCGCTCGGCAAGGTCGTAAAGGCCGCCATCGTCGGGATGGACGAGGGCAGAGACCTCGCGAAAGCCCATCAATTCGTTGCGCGGCGGCATACCGAGCACCTCGAACATGGACCGCGTCCAGAACATGCGCCCGCGCGCCACATCCCAGTCGAACAGCCCGCAACGGCCGCGGGTCAGCGCCGTGTCGATCCGCGTGGAGGTGGAGGTGTAGATCATGTCCGCCTCACGCGCCCGGGCGGACTGGGCGTAAAAGGCGTAGACGACGACGATGATGACCCCCGCGGTGCACATGAAGAGCACTGCCGTGGTGGACATCTCCTCACGCCATTTGGCCAGCACCTGCTGCTCAGGCTGCGTCAGCGCCACCATGGCCGTGCGGTTGGCAAGGTGGTGGACGGTGGCAAGGTGGCGTTCGCCCTGCACCGTCACGTCCATGACACCGGCGCGGCTGCCGAAGGTGGTCATGGGCTGGTTGGGGCCGAGGAAGGTGCCGGCGGGCCTGCCGATCATCGCCTCGTCGAAGGGGGAGGTGGCAAGGATCACACCGTCTTCGTCGAGTAGCGCGACCCGACGTCCGTTCTGCGTTGCACCTGTGGGAAGGCTTTGGCCCAAGAGATTGTTCAAGGGCGCGTCTTCGGTGGCAGCGCGATAAGAGATATCGGCAGCAAGGGCGGTGGCGATCAGCGTCAGCTCCACCTCTGCGCTTTGCAAAATGTCGGCGCGATGGTCGACGGTGATGGCAACGCGGTAGGCCGCAATCACCAGGATGAACACCACCGTCAAAAGCGGAATGGCCCTGCGCAGAATGGGTTCGCGCGCCACAAGCTGCCCATAGCCTGGGGCGGCCAGGAGCCGCACATGGCCATTCATCCCCCGCTCGCGCGCCGGGCGTTCGGGAGGGCGCGTGGTCTGGGGCCTTGGCTCACCCGTCTCGCGAAATTCCGTCGCGAATGAAGGCGGGCCATCGTGGGCGGGTTTGGTGGCGCGGCGAGGCGCACGCACTGCCCCAGGCGCAAGGGGCGCCTCGCCCCCCGCCGTCCGGCGCGGCGCGTCGAAGGATGTCGGCGTTGTAACCGCCATGGGGGACCGCAGACCTTCCTGAGATTGGGCCGCCAGTATGCGCGCTCACCCACCCTTCGCCAAACTTGGTTAAGGATGAATTAACAATTGTGCCGACAGCCAGGCGAGCCGGTGCCGGCAGGCGGCCTCAGCCGTCGGCGGTGAGGCGCCTTGCAATGTCCGCAACGTCCGCTGACGTCGCTTTGGCGGCCACCTCGTCCAAGACGGCGCGGGCAGCGTGCCTGCGATTTTGCTCAAAGCGGCGGTGGTCGCCAAACGCCGTCAAGAGGCGCGCAGCCACCTGGGGGTTGGTGCCATCAAGTGCCATGGCGATGTCAGCGACAAAGCGGTAGCCCTTGCCATCAGCACGATGGAAGCCCACGGGGTTTTGGGAAAAGGCGCCCACCAGACTGCGCACCCTGTTGGGGTTGGCGAGGCTGAAGTGCGGGTCATCCATCAGGGCCTTGGCTCGTGACAAAGCCGTCTCGTCCGCGCGCAGCGCCTGGAGGATCAAGTACTTGTCCAGCACAAGCGCTTCGCCATCATACGCCTTGCGGAAACGCTGAAGGGCAGCATCGGCTTCAGGCGCATTGGCGGCGGCAAGGGCTGAAAGGGCGGCAAGCCGGTCGGTCATATTGCCGGCCGACTCGGCCTGGGCGAGGGCAGGGGCGCTGTCTCCTGACCGGGTGAGGAGCCCAAGGGCTGCATTGGATAGGGCGCGCTTGCCAGCGGCAGTTGCCGACACGTCATCATCGCACGGACGGTCAGCACCATGAAGCGCCTTAAGGGTCGGGGCCATCGCCGTGCCGAGCCGTTCTGCCAGATCGGCGTGAACCGTCTCCACCCTGTCGGGGTCGATGTCTTTTCCAAGGGCGTCGAACACATTGGCGCGGGAGGGAAGTGTGAGGATGAGGGCGCGGAAGGCAGGCTCGTAACGTTCATCACTTGCAATCCCTGCCAGTGCGTCGGCAAGGGGGGTGACGTCCCGCGATGTGCCTGCGTAAGCGTCCGTCAGCCAGTCCATCAACAAGCGCTGGGCGGCATCCCAAACGTTGAACGGATCATCGTCCTTTTGCAGCGATGCAAGGTCTCGCGCGGGGTCCGTCTCCCGCTCAAGCCGGATGGGGGTCGAAAAGCCGCGCAGCAGCGAGGCGAGGGGCTTTGACTGGACGGCAGGCATGGTGAGGGTGGCACTTTCCCCCTCAAGGAGGAGGACGTCGCCCATCAGCCGGGCACCTTTAAGGGTGGCGCGGCCAAGGTCCATGGGTCCGTTGTCGCCAAAAAGCTTTGTGCGCAGGGGGATCGGCTTCGGGCGCGCACCTTCGGGGGGCACCTGGGTGAGGCGGAGGGTGTAGGTGCTCCCGTCCATCTCCTCTTTCACTGTGACGGTGGGGGTGCCAGCGTCCTCGTACCAGCGCATGAAGTCGGGCACATCCAAGGCGGTGAAGCAGCCGACGAAGTCCTCCACCGTGACCGCGCCGCCATCGTACCTGTCGAAGTAGGTGTCCATTCCCTCCCGGAAGGCAGCCTCACCGATGAGGGTGTGCAGCATGCGGATCACCTCAGCGCCCTTTTCATAGACGGTGGCGGTGTAAAGGTTGGAAATCTCCGCATAGCTGTCGGGGCGGACGGGGTGGCGCAGCGGGCTCCCATCCTCGCGGAACTGGTGTTGGCGAAGGCGCCGTGTGTCCTCGATCCTTTTGACTGCCCGAGAGCGCTCGTCTGAGGTGAATTCCTGGTCGCGGAAGACCGTCAGCCCCTCTTTCACGCACAGCTGAAACCAATCACGGCAGGTGATGCGATTGCCCGTCCAGTTATGGAAGTACTCGTGGGCAACCACAGCCTCGATGCCATCATAGTCGGTGTCCGTCGCAACGGCCGTGTCGGCGAGGATGTAGCGGTCGTTGAAGATGTTGAGGCCTTTGTTCTCCATGGCGCCCATGTTGAAGTCGGACACGGCGACAATGTTGAACACATCAAGGTCATAGGCGCGGCCGAAGCGCTTTTCGTCCCACAGCATGGAGCGTTTCAGCGCGTCCATGGCATAGGCCGCACGGGGGGCTTTGCCCGTCTCCACATAGATGGCGAGCGCCACGTCCCGTCCGTCCATGGTGCGAAAGGTGTCCCTCAGGACGTCGAGATCGCCCGCAACGAGGGCGAAGAGGTAGGAGGGTTTGGGAAACGGGTCATGCCAGACGGCAAAGGCCCGGCCATCCTCAACCCCGTCTTCCACAAGGTTGCCGTTGGACAGGAGCACGGGCGTCGTCGCCCCATCGGCAAGGATCTTGACCGTGTAGACGCTGAGAACGTCGGGCCTGTCATAATGGTAGGTGATACGCCGAAAGCCCTCAGCCTCGCACTGGGTGCAGTAGACGCCGTTGGAGCGATAAAGCCCCATCAATTCTGAGTTGGTTTGGGGCGAGACTTTCGTGCCGAGCGTCAGCGTGAACGTCCCTTCCGGCGGATTGTGGAGGGTAAACCGGTCAGAGGTCGCGGTGTAGGCATCGCTGCTAAGGGGTTCGCCGTTCAGCTTGAGGTCGGTGAGGGCAAGACCATCGCCCTGAAGCACCAGCGGCGGGCGCTCCTCGCCGCAGGGAGTGAATGTGCTTGTGGCTTCCACCGTCGTGGCTTCAGGCGAAAGGGCGAATGTCAGCGAAATCTCAGGCACTTCGTAAGGCGTTGCACGATAGTCGGCCAGGTGGCTGATCTGTCCTGTATCGGTTCGCATCGTGCAGTCTCCTCAAGGTGTCCGGGCGGTGGGCGCAGCAGGCCAAAGGGGTGTGAACGCCCTCTTTTGCAGCGGCGCGCGCAGGGCTTTGCTCTGACGCGCCGCTCGCCCTATGTCTAGTCCATCGAAGGGTATCGACGAGGGTTTCATGTCCGCCGCAGCAGAGCATCACAGCGTCAACGACAAGAAGGTCGCCTTTCAGTGGGATGACCCCTTCCGCCTTGATGATCAGCTCACAGAAGACGAGCGGATGATCCGCGACACTGCCTACGCCTACGCGCAAGAGCAGCTCCAGCCGCGCGTGATGGAGGCCTACCGCGAAGAAAAGACCGACCGCGCCATCTTCAACGAGATGGGCGAGCTTGGCCTTTTGGGCGTGACGTTGCCTGAGGAGTATGGCGGCGTCGGCGCAAGCTACGTCTCCTACGGCCTTGTGGCGCGCGAAGTGGAGAGGGTGGATTCAGGCTACCGCTCCATGATGAGCGTCCAGTCCTCTCTCGTGATCTTTCCCATCTATGCCTATGGCGACGAGACGCAGCGCAAGAAGTGGCTGCCCAAGCTGGCCTCGGGCGAGTTTGTGGGGTGTTTCGGCCTGACCGAGCCTGACGCGGGCTCCGACCCGGCAGGCATGAAGACCCGCGCCGTAAAGGTTGACGGCGGCTACAAGCTGTCAGGCGCCAAGACGTGGATCTCCAACTCCCCCATCGCCGACGTGTTCGTGGTGTGGGCCAAGTCGGAAGCCCATGACGGCGCCATCCGCGGTTTCGTCCTTGAGAAGGGGATGGAAGGGCTGGAAGCGCCCAAGATCGAAGGCAAACTGTCCCTTCGCGCGTCCATCACAGGCATGATCATGATGGACGAGGTGTTCGTGCCTGAGGAGAACCTTCTCCCTAACGTGTCGGGGTTGAAGGGGCCGTTCGGCTGCCTCAATCGTGCCCGTTACGGCATTTCCTGGGGGGCGATGGGCGCGGCCGAATTCTGCTGGCACGCCGCGCGCGACTACACCCTTGAGCGCAAGCAGTTCGGCAAGCCCCTTGCCGGCACCCAACTGGTGCAAAAGAAACTTGCGGACATGCAGACCGAGATTGCGCTTGGCCTGCAAGGCGCGCTGCGGGTGGGCCGGCTTTTCGACGAAGGGCAGATGGCGCCTGAGATGATTTCCATCGTCAAGCGCAACAACTGCGGCAAAGCGCTGGATATTGCCCGCCAGGCTCGCGACATGCACGGCGGCAACGGCATTTCCGAGGAGTATCATGTGATCCGCCACATGGCGAACCTTGAGACCGTGAACACCTATGAGGGCACCCACGACGTCCACGCCCTCATCCTCGGCCGCGCCCAAACAGGCATTCAGGCGTTTTTCTAAGGCGGCCAGTCATCGCGTAATCAACGGTCCGACCGGCAACGGTCGGGCCGTTTTTTATGCCATGCCTACTCGGCCGGGGAGGGGGCGTTGGCAACGCGCTTTCGTTTGGCGGCAGAGGGCTCGCTGGCGGCAAGGAGGGCGGGGAGGAAGAAAAGGTCCGCCACAAGGGCTGCCATCAGCGTCATCGCCGTCAGAGCGCCGAAATGGGCGTTCACCAAGAAGCCTGACATGGCAAAGGGCAGGAAGCTGAGCCCGATGGCCAGCGAGGTCACCACCACCGCCACCCCGACGGACTGGAACGAGGCGCGCACAGCATCCACGATCGACAGGCCCAGCGTCTGACGGAAGCGCTGGTATTTGGCGAGGAAGTGGACCGTGTCGTCCACCACAATCCCATAGGTGAGGGCACCCACCACGGTCGCGGCAAAAGACACCTCGCCCGACACGAACCCCCAAATTCCAAAGGCGATGGAGACAGGCAGAAGGTTCGGCAACAGGCTGATCAGACCGAGCCTCACACTGCCTAGCGTCAAACCGATGATGACGGAGATGGCACCAAGCGCCAGCACCATGCCGACCACCATCGATTTTGCGCTTTCCACCGACAAGCGAGCGGACAGGATCGGCATCCCCGTCACCGCCACGGTGGCGCTCGGGAAGGCATCGGCCGCGGCCACCCGCGCCATATCGGCAAAGGCAAGGGTATCGCGCGACCCGACGCCGCGCATCACCACCTGGAGCCGCAGCCTTCGCGCTTGGCCGTCAAGGAGGACGGGAACGCCCGAGGCGGCCATCTCTTCGTGCACGCGAACCAAGGTGGCAGCGTCGGCGCCAGGGCCTGCACTGGCGGCGACCGTCGCAAGGCTTGCAATGCGCGCCACCTCAGGGCGCGCGTAAAGCCAGGTGGTGAGACGCTCGCTTCCGGCCAACATGTCCGGCGTGAGCGCGCCGCCTTCAGTGCCGGTGTCGACGGCAATGTCGACGATGGTTGTGCCTGACAGCTTCTCCTCAAACAGGTCGGTCGCCTGGCGCACCTCGTAGCGCTCGTCGAAATAGTGGGAGAAGGTGTCGTCCACGGTGATGGTGGAAATCCCCGCAAGCGCTGCAATGGCGACCGCCGTCGCCGCCCCCAGGAGAGGGATACGCCGCGCCACCACAAGGGCGCCCAGCCGACCCATGGCCCTGTCAAAGCCGATCCTGTGGCTTGCGGTGCTGCGCGGGATGATCATCAACAGCGCCGGCAGGAAGGTGAAGGAAAGGGCAAGCACGCCAACCAGCCCGAACGCCACCGTGTTGCCGAGCTGACGGAAGGGGGGCGATTCGGCAACGTTCAGCAACAGGAACGATACCGCCGTCGTCAAAATGGAGACAGCGACAGGCCGCGCATTGCGGTGGTAGGCGATGGCGAGGGCCTGGATGCGCCCGGCGCCTTTGCGCAGCGCCACCTGCCAGCTCATCACGATGTGAATGGTGGAGGCGACGGCAAGTCCCATCAGGACCGCAGGGGCAGCGCTCGAAATCCCGTTGACGGGGATGCCTGACCAACCCACACCCCCCAGCGTGAAGAAGACGATAGCAAACACGATCACCACCATGGTGATCACAAGGCTCACCGAGCCGACGGCCGCAAACACCAGTGCCGACAATATCATGAGCTGGGTGCTGAAATAGCCCTTCGCGTCGTCCTGCCCCTCCTTCTGGAAGGCATCGTCAATGACGATCCTGCCGGTCTGGAGGAGCGCCACCCCGGGCACCGCCGCTGCCACATTCTCCTTGATGGCGCGGTGGGTGGCGGCAATGTCGCGCACCGCCGCATCGTTTTGCGCACGCGGGATGATGGCCGCCACCGCAGCGACGGTGTTGTCGGAGGCAAGGACGGGGGCGGCCTCTTCAGGGGCTGCCGCCACCGCCGCGGCAATGATGCCGGCAAGTTCGGACAGGGCCGCATCGCTCGCTGTTGCCACCTCGAACGGGTCCACGCCCGCCACAGTCAGGATCGAGCGAACGGCCGCTGTCTGGTCCTGCGCTGCGGCCTGGACGCTCACCTTGCCGAGGGCGCGCAGCGCGGCGGGGGAAAGGGCGTTGTCGTCCTCAGGCACCACAAGGGTGACCACCTCGTTGGTGTGGCCGAAATCCCTTGCAATGGCGTCAAAAGCTTTCCGCTCGGCCCTGTTGCCATCGAAATAGACCAGGACGTCGGGGTCGTGGACCACTTTTTCCTGGCCCACGAACGCCACCCCCAACACCACCAGCCACGCGCCGATAATCAGCCATTTGGCGGCCGCAATCCGTCGCGCGAAGGTAACAGGCCAAGTGGGCCCACGTGGGGAGGTCATAGGTGGGTCCGTCCGCGCCGCCTTTAGGAGGACGCCCGGCGGATTGCCGGGCGCTTAAGAGATACGCAGCGCAGCGTCAAAGGGCTGGATTGAGCAGGCCGCCCAAGATCTGGGAGACGAAGGCGAGGTCGGCGCCGGAGGTGCGCGTTTTGCGGGAGAGGTAGTCGAAGACCTTACCGTCCTTCAGGCCGTACTCGGCAATCTCGCGTACCTCGCTGTCTTCGGTGAGGTAGACCGCAAGGATCCTGCGGTCGCGCACTGAGGCCTTTTGGAAGGCCATGGAGCGACCGCTGGTCTGGGAGATGTAGTAGAACACCTCCCCACCTTGCAAAGCCGTCGTGGTGGGCGTACCGAGCGCCAAGAGCACTTGCTCGCGCGAGGAGCCCACAGGCACCTGTTCCAACTGGTCCGGGGTGATCTTTTGGCCGCGGGTGTAGGTCTCGCCTACCGTACACGCCGACACAGTCAGCGCCACCACAACCAAAGCGACCCAGCGTCCCACCTCGAAACGACGTTTGGCTTGCCTATGTGAGGACTGATAGGGAATTCGTCCGGACGCCATGTTTCGCATCTTCTCTACCAACACACCTGATCCTGCCGTCACGCGTCTGTACGACCGTGCCATTGCGCAGGCTCGTCAACCCATCTTCTATCAGAGCTTTGACGTGCCTGACACGCTGCAAGGCCGATTCGACATGGTCGTTTTTCACGTGAGCCCCCTTATAGACCAGTTAAGGGACGAAAAGGGAGCCATAACCCCGCAGGGACAGGCCCTGTTTGACACCTTCGTGGCCGATATGGAGCAGAACCTTCGCACCATCGGCATCGGCGACACCTCCGTTCCCAAAAAGATGAAGCAGATCGGCGAAGCGTTTTACGGCCGATTCGATGCCTATCGCATGGCTGGCGAAGACCGTGCCGCCCTTGCGGCCGCCATCGCGCGCAACATTTTTGACAAGCCCGAAATGGCCGGCAGTGCGTCCGCCCACGCCATGGCCGCCTACCATCTGGCACTGCGTGAGGCGGCAGCAGGCGACGCGTTCCAGACTGTTTTCCCAGACCCGGCCCACTTCCGCCCTGGCGCCGATGTGGCTCGGGCCAACCAACAGGTGCACCCATGATTGCCCGCCTGTCGCGCCCCTTCTCCGTCAGGCGGCTGCACCGGCCGGAGGAGGTTTCCATCGAGGCCAGCGAGGAGGAGCGGGCCGCCCTCGCCGAAGCGCTCGACCTTGTGGCCGTCAAATCCCTGACCGCACAGCTCACCGTGCGGCCTTGGCGGGGCGAAGGGGTGGCCGTTTCGGGCACCGTTCAAGGCGAGGTCGTTCAAGAGTGTGTCGTCACTCTGGAGCCTGTGGAGGGGCGCGTGGAGGAGGCCATCCACATGCGCCTTCATCCCACCGTCTCGCAATCCCCGACGGTGGACATTGACCCTGACGCCAGTGACCCGCCAGAGCTCCTCGACAGCGACGTTGTGGACCTTGGCGCCATCGCCGTTGAACACTTTGCCCTGGGGCTCGATCCTTATCCGAAGGCAGCCGGGGTCACATTCGAGGCGGAAGCGCTCGACGAAGACGACGCACCGCCATCTCCGTTCGCGGTCTTGAGCACCTTGAGGACAGGCGATTGATCCGACCCACAACTGGCGCCGGCACAAAAGGCGCAGCGTGCCGGACGCGGCAGCGTTACTTTTCGTTCATGTGGTTTCGGCGCCCGGACAACTCGTCTATGGTCCGCGGCGCGAGGGAGCATGCCTTGTTTGGCGGCGCGCTGTGATCAAACCAAGGGCAATTGAAACCCTATGACGCGCGACACGATCCGGCTGTCAATCGACGCCATGGGTGGCGACGAAGGGTTGGACATGGTCCTGCCCGGTCTGAGGGTGGCGTTGGTGCGCTGCCCGCAGCTGGCGTTCGACCTGTTTGGCGATGCGGCCGAACTCGACCGTCGCCTGGATACCATGCCCGAGTTGAAGGCCGCGTCCACCGTCCACCACACCGAAGTGGCCGTTCCCATGGACGCAAAGCCGAGCCAGGCCTTGCGCATGGGGCGGCGAAAAAGCTCCATGTGGAATGCGCTTGAGTTCGTCAAAAATGGTGGCGCGGATGCCACCGTTTCGGCGGGCAACACAGGCGCTTTGATGGCCATGGCACGGTTTTGCCTGCGCCCCATGCCGGGCGTGGAGCGCCCCGCCCTTGCCGCCATTTGGCCCACGGTAAGGGGGGAATGCATCGTCCTTGATGTGGGCGCGTCCATAGGCGTAGAGACGCGCAATCTTGTCACCAACGCGCTTCTGGGCGCTGCCATGGCGCGCAGCGTGTTCGGCATTCAGGCGCCCACCGTCGGCCTTCTCAATATCGGGGTTGAAGAGGTCAAAGGCCTTGAAGAGGTGCGCGAGGCGGGCCAGCAACTGCGCGCAGGCAACTTCCCGGACATGCGCTACGAAGGCTTCGTGGAAGGCGATGACATCGGCCGCGGGCTTGTGGACGTTGTGGTCACGGAAGGCTTCAGTGGAAACATCGCTTTGAAGACGGCCGAAGGCACTGCACGTCAATTGGCCGAGTACTTACGTATGTCCATTGGACGGACGTTGCGGGCGCGCCTTGGCTACCTTTTGGCCAAACCCGCCTTCATGCGTCTGCGCGACAAGATGGATCCGCGCAAAATCAACGGTGCGGTGTTCCTCGGATTGAACGGGCTTGTGATCAAAAGCCACGGAGGAACCGACGCAGAAGGCTTCGCCAGTGCCGTGGAACTGGCGCACGACATGGTGCGCAACGGGCTCCAATCCCGGATCGCTTCGGACGTGGCGGTATTCGAGGAGGCCCACGAACTTGCAGACGCGAGTTGACTTGACCGAGCGCCAAGAGGCGCGTGAGGGGCGTGGCGAGACGCCCCCGACGAACGGCGCAGACACCGATGCCCGCGATCTTGCAGCGTCGGCCATTGCCGTTCCAGGCTCACACATTGTGGGCTACGGCGCCGCGCTGCCAGAGCGGGTCCTCACCAACGACCAGTTGGCCGACTTGGTCGACACCTCCGATGATTGGATTGTCTCGCGCACCGGCATTCGCGAACGGCGCATCGCCGCGGACGGAGAGTTCACCTCTCACCTGGCAGAGCGCGCCGCGCGGGCCGCTCTTGCCGTCTCAGGCCATGCGCCCGAGGATATCGACCTCATCGTCGTGGCAACGGCAACGCCTGACAACACCTTCCCGAGCACCGCCGTCATTGTCCAGCAGCGCCTTGGGATCACCAGGGGCGCCGCCTTTGATGTGGCCGCCGTATGCTCAGGCTTTGTCTATGCGCTGACGACGGCGGACGCTTTGATTCGTGCAGGCGCGGCAAGGCGGGCCCTCGTCATCGGCGCAGAGACATTCTCGCGCATCCTGGACTGGTCGGACAGGACCACCTGCGTCCTCTTCGGCGATGGGGCAGGGGCTGTGGTGCTTGAGCATGACAGTGACGTCTCCGCCAAAGGCCCCCGCGGGATCATTGCCACCAGCCTTCGTTCGGACGGCAACCACAAAGACAAGCTTTACGTGGACGGCGGGCCGTCCTCCACGGGCACCGTCGGGCACCTTCGTATGCGTGGGCAGGAGGTGTTCCGCTTTGCCATCTCCGCCACGGTGGACGTGGTGCGCGACGTTCTTGCGAGCGCCAATCTCAGCGCGGATGAGGTGGACTGGTTCGTACCCCACCAGGCCAACCGCCGCATCATTGATGCGAGCGCCAAAAAGCTTGGCATTGCCCCTGAGAAAGTGGTCCTGACGGTGGAGAGCCACGGCAACACCTCAGCCGCCTCCATTCCCCTGGCGTTGGCCGAAGCTGCCGCCGATGGCCGAATCAAAGCTGGGGATCTGGTCCTGTTGGAAGCCATGGGTGGCGGCTTCACGTGGGGCGCGGCGCTGGTTCGTTGGTAATGCGTCGGCCAATCTTGCTTTGTTCGTATTGACCGTTCCATATCAAAGCCTTAGCACTTCCTTACAATTTAGTCATAAAACGAGCCCTAAGGGTGTCGGCCTGCCGATAAGCCCTGCGGGCCGCGGGGCAAGGATGGAACGATGGCTGGCAGAACGCTCACACGTGCCGATTTGGCCAATGCGGTTTACCGCAAAGTGAATGTGTCTCGCGCCGAATCGGCGGCAGTCCTGGAACAGTTCTTCGGTGAACTCCTGGACGCTCTTGAGCGCAACGAATCGGTTCGCCTCTCCTCCTTCGGCGTCTTTGAAGTGCGCGAGAAGCATGAGCGCATCGGCCGTAACCCCAAAACCGGCGAAGAGGTGCCCATCGAACCGCGCCGTGTCGTTACCTTCCGCCCTAGCGATGTTCTCAAACGCCGCATCAACGGGTCGCCACCGAGCCCCTGACCTGAGCGATGGATGGGCAGGAGGATCCTGAGGCTGGACATTCGCCCGCTCCAGGCAGCCTCGTTGCTGCGGGCGATCTTGCAAAGGCCCTCGATGTCCCCCCGTCGGTCCTGACGTTCCTTGAAGAGCGTTTTCGCGACGTCAGCGCCGTGGTGCGCGGGCGAGAGCGTCTCTACCGCGCCCGCGATGCTGCGCTGATGGCAGGTCTCAGCCGTCTCCTTTATGGGGACGGTGTGCCCTTGCGAACCGTCCTGCAGATGGCCCAGTCGGACGAGCGTACGGCCATCCTGGCACGGGGGCGGGAGTATCTGGGCGCGCTTTTGCCTCAGGATGTGGCTCCCCAACCCCGCGCCAAAGACCTTCCACCCGATGTTGTGGTGGGGCGGCCAGGTGCCCCCTCCGCCGCGCCCCCCGACCGGCCGCGCCAGCCAAGCGCCAAGCCCGTCACGCGAGAGGCGATCCACACCATCCTTGCCGAACTGGTTGCCTGCAAGAAGCGCCTCGACGACGTGCGTTGACACGCAGCGCGCAGGCTCACGATCGACCCCGTTGCGGTGTGCGAAGTTACGGTTGGGGCTGATTATCCTATTTTAAGCAATTGGTTTGGAACCGTCCGCGTCGAGCTCGCGTTGATGCAGCGAACCATAGACACGGAAGGCAATAATGTCTGACGCAATCGATCGTAATTCAGGGCTGCAACCGATGGACATCGTCCGTATCATCTTTGCTATCTTGTTGCCGCCTGTTGGCGTCTTCTTGCAAGTTGGTCTCGGCTTGCAGTTTTGGCTGAACATCTTGCTGACGCTGTTCGGTTACATTCCGGGCATCGTGCACGCCATCTGGATTATCGCGCGCCGCTAACCGGCGACGCTCTCACCCACGCGACCTAAGGAGAACCATCATGCTCGGTTGGGCACTGACATTCCTTGTGGTGGCAATTGTCGCGGCGGTCTTCGGCTTCGGTGGCATTGCCGCCGCGGCCACCGACATCGCCATGATCATTTTTGTCATCGCTCTCATCCTGTTTGCTGTCTTCTTCATCGGCAATCTGGTCCGGGGTCGGCGGGTCACTTAGCTCGCTTGCCTTCGGGGGCTTTCATCTGAAGGTCCATTCGAAAACAAAAAATGCCGGCGCGGCTCCCCCGCGACCGGCGTTTTTGTTTTCGCCCAATGGCATCCGGCGGTCAGGCCGGTGAAGGCTCTACTGTGCGTGGCGGGGGAGGAGAGGCCAACAACGCATCGATCCCGCCCGCGTCTTCCAGCAAAGCGGTTGTGTGCGCGTAGGCAGCGTCCGCAAGGTCCTGCCCTCGGGGCCAATCCAACAGGCCGATGCCCTTGGCCACAGGAGGGACGATCACAAGGTCGTTCTGCACATCGGTGTCTTCCACCACCCTTCGGCTTGCCACCATCATGGAGCGCATCAAGGTCTCAGCGATCTTGGGGAACACCTCGCTCGGGCGCTGACCAAGGGCAAGGTTGCGGGCAATCTGTGCACGCGTGGGGAGGGCCGCATAAGGCGTTGCAACGCGCCACTCCCGCCCGTCTGAAAAGCCCACGACCACATTCGGTCCGCTCTTCAAGCTGCGCATGATGGCAACGGGTTGATTGTCCACCAGCGCACCATCCACCAGCACCTCGCCGGATGGGGTGATGAATGGGGGGAGGATGGCGGGAATGGCGGCGGACGCGCGCACCGCCTCCCACGCCGGCCCCGTCACATGCACATGGGCCCTGTTGGTGGACAGGCTCGTTGACACCGCAAAGGCATTGATGGGCAAGTCCTCAAGCGCTGTCGTGCCGTAGTGGCGGGCAAGCTCCTTGTCGAAGACGCGATGATCCAAAACGCTGTGCAGCGGCACGGTGAGCCGCTTCATCGCCCGCCGCTCCACGAAAATTTCCTGCGAGATGGCAAGGACGTCCTTAGGCGAAAGACCGCTTGCAAGGCCCGTTGCCATGGCAGCACCAACGCTTGTGCCGCCGAACATGTCGATGTTGGCGCCGGCCTCCATCAACGCCTTCATGACGCCGAGGTGGGCGCAGCCAAGGGCGCCGCCGCCGGCAAACACGGCCCCCACCGCCGTTCCCGACAGAAACCGGCCGGCCCTGGCGATGGAAGCGTCATCGGTGAGGGCCACGTGGTGGTGAAGGTGCACCTTGCGGTCCTCAAGCCATGCGCCTGCGCCTGCGATGGCCTCCGATGCGTTCTCCCGCCACAGAAGGAGCGTGCGGTTGTTGGGGAGCACCACGTCGAATGCATAGCGCTCAAGCGCGCTCACGCCCGGAGCGGCGAAGAGCGGTGCGATCAGGACAAGGTTGTCGCACTGGCGCAGCGCCGTCCTGTCCCAGACAGCATCGTCCCCGGTGAGCAGAAGGACGGTCCGCCGGGTCGCCGTCTCCACCGACAACAGCCAGTCGGCAAGCTTGGCCTCGTCCCGAGGGTCGAGCCCGTTGGGCAGCGAATCGCGCGCAATGACGGTGATGGGGTTTGCTGCCTCCAGCGCCGATGTGATCGCCTTGGCAAGGCCTGGCGGAATGGGGGCTGCCCCTGCGGGACAAAGGGCGATGGTGCCCATGGCCCGCGGCTGCAGGCGGGGGGCGGACGCAGCCACTGCAGCCAAACGGTTTGCAAGGGACCTCAACAGCGCATCGGCAATAGCCGGCACGTCCCTCACAAGGCTCTCATAGTCAGCCCGCGACAGGCTGACGACGGTGCTGTCGCGGGCTGCCACCACATCGGCCGTGCGTGTGCCGCCGGCAAGGAATGCCACCTCGCCGACGGGTTCTGCAGGCCCGATCTCCGCGGTCACACGGCGCGCTTTTCCCACCACCACATGAAATCGCCCGCTCGCAACAATGAAAAGCCGATTGGCCGTGTCCCCCTCGCGGATCAGGACCTCACCGCGCTTCAGGCGGGCAAGGCTCATGCGCCGGCTGAGTGCGCCAAGCGCCTCCTCCGACAAGCTGGAGAGCGCGTCGACGCTGGCGCAAAGGGCCTGGATGGACAACAAGACCTCAGGCCCTTCCATGGCGCCCGCAGGCACACAGGAGGGCGTTAAAGGGTCCGCCGCCTTCGTCTCGCTCATGGTCCGGGGCATCGCTCCGCCTTTGCGTGGTGCGATTGTGTCAGAAAAGCGGCGTTTACGACAATTAAAGCGCCCTGGCCAACGAAGGGCCGCCGCGACCGACAGTTGACAAGGCTCTGCCCACCTCGCCCAAACTGTGTGTCAGGCGCGGTGAGCGTCGGGGACGTGGAAGGGCGGACGGATGATTTCAAGACGTGGGACGACCGGTGCTGTGGCAGCCATCGCGCTGGCAGCGACCGTTTTATTGATTGGCAGTCACGCCTTCGCCGACACCGACCGGGACGACCCTGGCGCGACGGCACAAGCCTTCCTCACCGCCTACAAAGCCCGCGACCTCGCCGCCATGGCACCGTTGATGAATAAGGTCAACCAGGAGATGTTCCAGGAACTTGCCGCCCAAGGCGCAGAACACCCGCGCTACGACTCCATCTTCTCCGGCTGGCGCGCGGAGGCGGTGGACGGGTGGACAGGCACCCTCGGCACCGTTCGCTACAACAACGACCAAGCCCTTGTGCCCTTCGCCGAGGCGAACGACGAAACCATGATCGTCGTGCTCGACCGTGAAGATGGCGGCTGGGCGGTGGAAGACGTCAACAGTCCGTCTACCGGGCGATTCAACCGCTTCCCCACGTCCCCTTGAAGGGTGGGGCTGGCGCAAACCCCTCAGGGGGCCGTGATCCAGGGGTTTTTGGGGAGGCTGTTCCATCAGCGGCCTCGGCGTTCTTTGTGGCGCCGCTCCTATTCCACAAGGACGGTCTTGTCCTGGCGCAGGATCTCTTCGCCGTTGCGGGTGACGCTGGCGATGACGCGCCACAGCCCTGGCTCCGGCGGGCGGCGGCGGCCGGCGAACGCCGAATAGGCGGCCTTGGAGCTTTCGATCGGGTCGAGCGTGTTGTCGGCAAAGACAGCGCCGTTCGGGCTTTGGAGCGTGATGCGCACCAGGTCGCCGCCCTCAAGGTTGATGAACCAAGCCCAGCCCACCGTCGCCCCGTCGCCCACCCTGGCATCAGGAGGGCCGCCGTCACGCATCAGGCGGTCGTGATCGGGAGGGGTGCCGGAAACCCCAAGGCCGATTACCGCGCCATCCACGGCGACGGCCTCCTGCATGGCCTCGTTCCAGAGCGAACCTTCAGCAGTGTTTTCCGCAAGGCACCCCGCATCCAGCGGACGACCCGATGTGGGGTCGATGATGGTATCGCCGTTGCGCACCGTCACGTGGACATGGGGAAAGGCGGCCCGCCCGGATGCGCCGATGTTCCCCAGAGTGTCGCCCTTGGCCACGGTGTCGCCAGGGGCAACCGTGAGGCTGCCGCGTGCAAGGTGACAGTACTGCGCGCTCCAACCATTGCCATGGTCGATGACAAGGCCGTTGCCGCACTCCCTGCCTTCCACCGCTTCAGCGTCCCCGTCGTCCTCCACAAGGCGGTCGGCCATCCCATCGCGGACTCTTAGAACTGTGCCGCCTTCAATGGCGATCACCGCTGTGGGGGTGTTCACGGCGTCCGCCATGGAAACAACGCGAAGGTCCGTCCCGCGGTGGGTGTCGTAGCTGCGCGAGCCGCAGAAGGGGTCCGTGTCGCCTGGCCCAGGATCCATGTCGGGGAGCTGCTGGATGAAGCAGTCCTTCCCCAGTGTGCAGGCGGCAGGCGGACCGAAGTCGGCCGCCACCGCACCGACAGTGCCGGCGGCAACACCGTGGGCCATCACAGCAAACGTCATGAGTGCGAGGCGTTGGCATTTCATCGACTGCTCCATGGGTTGGTTGCGGGTGCTGACATCAGGGCGCAGCCTTTGGCCTTCAACTACTCACTCGGCTTACCCATCTAAAGCACTCCCCCCGCATTTTTGATGGCGCGGGGATGAGTGGCGCACGCGCGATCCACCTTTTTTTGACGGTCGGCGGCGCGCCTCACGCGACTCCTTCTTCAGGGAGCCGCGCGGGGATCGATTGACATTTGTTTATGCCTTTTTTGGGAGACCACCCATGCATACGCCTATCGATATTCCACCCGTCGTTCTGGCGCCGAAATCCTCCATCGACATTGACGACCTTCCAGCCCAATGGGAGGGCGAGGGCGTCGAATGGCCGGCCAACAGCGGCGACTTGCACGTTGTGTCCTTTTCCTTCCCCCAAACCCTGCCGGATGATTGGGAAGAGGTGATCAACCTGTTGTCGGCCCAGAGCTATCAAGGCTTCAACGACGCCGCCCAGGAGGGGGCCGATCTTGCCATGCGCCAGTGGAGCGAGGTGTCGAACCTTGCCTTCTTCAACGCTGGCGCCACCAACCTGGGGCAGATCCGTTTCCTCGCCCGCGATATGGGAACACCGTTCGAGTTGAACGGGCAGATGGTGCTGAACCCGTCCCCGGGGAGCGCCTACGGCCGCCACCCTGACGAAGACCCCACCAACGGGCGCGATGGGGACATCACCATCAACACCTTGCACAACACCGCAAACCAGGTGTTGAACGGCGCTGATCCCGGCGAATTCGCCTTTCGCCTGCTGATGCACGAGATCGGCCATGCGCTGAACTTCGACCACCCAGGCGACTATGACGCTGGCGACGGTGCCACCTACTTCTGGGACGCGGAGTACTACGAAGACTCCCTCCAATACACCATCATGTCGTACTTTCCCGAGGACGAAACGGGGGCCGATTTCAACGGCGCCTCCCCCGACAGCCTGATGCTGCACGACATTTATGTGGTGCAGCAGGTCTATGGCGAGGACGATCAGACCCGCCTTGGAAACACGCGCTACGGCTATAACGCCACCCTTGCTGGCAATCCCATCCACGACTGGTCGGTCAACACCGATCCGGTCTATGCCATCTGGGATGCTGGCGGGGCGGACGATTGGCTCGACCTTTCGGGCGACACCAACGGTCTTGGCGTGCACCTTGACCTTCGCCAGGGGCACTTTTCCTCCACCCACGGCATGACCGACAACATTGCCATTGCCTACGGCACATCCATCGAGAACGCCGTCGGCGGCATTCGCGCCGATGTGATTTACGGCAACATGGCATCCAATGAACTGCGCGGCGGCGCCAGCACCGATCAGCTTTTTGGTCTGAGGGGCAATGACCTTCTGTTCGGCGAGGATGGCTTCGACAGCCTCGAAGGCGGGCGCGGCCATGACATCATGGTGGGCGGCACAGGCAACGACACCCTCATTGGCGGCCATGGTGAGGACACCTTGGTGGGGGGCGAGGGCAACGATTCCATGGACGGGGGCGCGCGTGCCGATTCCCTCGTGGGTGACGATGGCAATGACACCATGGCCGGCGGCTCAGGCAACGATACCCTTGAAGGGGGCGCAGGGGCCGACGATCTGATCGGCGGCTCGGGCGAGGACACCGCCTCCTACCGCAATGCCGATGCGGGCGTGGTGGCCTCCCTCTTCAACCCCGGTCAGAACACGGGCGCTGCGGAGGGCGATACCTACGCCTCCATCGAGGTCATTGAAGGCTCGCGGTTTGACGATACGCTGCGGGGGGATGAAGGCGACAACACACTTGACGGCCGCAAAGGCGCCGACGCCCTTAACGGCCGGGAGGGCGACGACAGCCTTCGCGGCGGTGGCGGCGCGGACAGTTTGCGCGGCAGGGAGGGCAACGACACCCTTGACGGTGGCGGCGCCGGCGACCTTCTGATTGGCGGTGACGGCGACGATTCCCTCACAGGCGGCGGAGGGGGAGACGAGTTCCGCCTCAACACCGGCGATGGCACCGACACCATCACCGATTTTCAAATCGGCAACGACGTGATCGGCCTTCAGGGCGCCGGCATTTCTTTCGCCGACTTGTCCATCACACAGGACGGGAACGATGCCGTGGTCGCGTTCGCGGACGTGGAGATCATCTTGATCGATCGGTCAGCCGGCGATCTGTCGGCCAGCGACTTCCTGCTTTGAGATGATTCACATGGCCGTCCAGGACACCCGGCGCAGCGTGTGCCGGGTGTCCTTGCGCGCGCCGCGTCCACGCGCCATCTGTGGCGCTTGCCGAGAGGGATCGAGATGGTGCGTGAACAGGTTCCGGTCGCGCGAACGCCTGCCGATGAAGCGGCCATTGCGCGCGGGTCAGCGGCCTATACACCGCGCACATTGCGGGCCTACGACCTTGTGGTCCACGGCCTCTCCAACCGCTTCTTGTGGCGTTGTCCGACCGCACGGTTGCGGGAGCAGCACAGGGCCTTGGTGGCCGATCCTCACCTTGAGGTGGGCGTTGGCACGGGCTTTTTTCTGGACGACCCTGCCATCGACACGGCAATCCGTCTGACGCTGTTTGATGCCAACCCTCACTGCCTGAGCCATACCGCGGGACGGCTTGCCGGCCGGCCCGTGACAACGGTGGAAGGGGATGTCTTCAAGCCGCTGCCAGCGCTCGCGGACGCGCCGTTTGCATCCATCGGCCTGTCTTACCTCCTGCATTGTCTTCCTGGAGCCATCCCGCAAAAAGCCGTCGTTTTCGACACGCTTGCGCGAGTGGGACGGGCAGGCACCGTCATCTTCGGCGCAACGCTCTTGCAAGGGGATGCCCCGCGCAACTTTGCGGCGCGAGCCCTTATGGGCGCCTACAACCGGAAGGGTATTTTCACGAACACCGGCGACAGGGTCGAGGACCTTGAAGCGGCCTTGCGGGCGCGCTTCAAGGATGTTGAGGTAACCTGCGTGGGCGCCGCTGCCCTCTTCCAAGCGCGGATCTGAGCCGGTCAGCCCTGGCGGACGATGGCCTCCATCGCCCAGGCGGCAGCAAGCACACGCTCATCCTCATCAGCGTTCGCCGACAGGAGCAAGCTCACCGGCAACGGGGAGGGGCTTGCCATGGGGATCGCGACGCCAGGAAGGTTCAGGAAGTTGCCCACCATGGTGTTGCGCAAGGTTTTCAAGTTGATGGTGTTGAAGAGGGTGTGGTCGGCATCAAGCGGCGCAATTTCAGGCGCCACATGGGGCGTGGTGGGGCCAACCATGAAGGCACCGTCCAGGCTTGCGCGAAGGCTTGCGGCAAGGCGCATGCGCTCCCTCTGATTGATCAGAAGATCCTCGGCCGTCATGGATTTGCCGCGCAGGATCCTTGCAACGACGCGCCCGTCAATGTCCTGGCAGTCGCCCCCTTCGATCCTGTCGTGATGGAAATGGTAGGCCTCCGCGGCGGTGATGGTGCCATGGTCGGTCATGATACGGGCCGATTCTGCCACTTCAGGGACCGCACGACGCTCAATGGCAACGCCCGCGGCGGCAAGGCGCTTCAAGGCCTCCTCGAAGGCGGTGATGACGGCCTCATCGCAATCATCCAAAAACAGCGTCTCGCACACCACAAGGCGCACACCGTCGATGGGCGCGCGCGTCACCGTGGGTGCTGTGCCGCGCATGGCCGCGTCCACCAGCACACAGTCTTCCACCGTGCGTGCGAGCGGGCCGACGGTGTCGAGGGTGTAGGACAGGGGGAAGACACCTGATTTGACGATCCGCCCTTCGCTCGTCTTTTGGCCCACAAGACCGTTGAAGGCGGCAGGAACACGCACGGACCCGCCAGTGTCGGAGCCGATGGAGACAGGCACAATCCCCGCTGCCACAGCGACCGCAGAGCCAGAGGACGACCCCCCTGGCGCGCGGGGCGTTTCGGGGTCATGGGGATTGGCCGGCGTGCCGTAGTGAGGGTTGAGGCCGAGGCCCGAATAGGCAAATTCAGAAAGGTTCACCTTGCCAACGGAAACCATTCCCGCCGCCGTCAGCTGCGCCACAACGGGGGCGTCCTTTGCGGCAGGCTCGGCATGGCGGAACAGTGCGGAGGCGGCGGTCGTGACCACCCCCTTCATGTCATAAAGGTCCTTCCAGGCAAGGGGAACGCCATCCACCGGGGAGGCGGGACGGCCGTCCTTGTAGCGCTGCCGGGAGGCGGCCGCCTCCTGCCGCGCCCGTTCGGCGGTGACGGCAAGGAACGTGTTCGACCCTTCGCTTTCCGCCACCCTTTCAAGGCACACGTCCGTCACCTCCACAGGGTCGGCTTCGCCTGACTGATAGGCGCGTGCGAGGGCGGATGCGGAAAGGTCTGCGGCGTCGTTTGCGCTCAGCGTCATGTCGGGTGTCTTTCTTGGCGGCGGCCTTTGCGGCGTATCGGTATTGGTGTGCGCGCTGGTGGCGGAGCGCGCAAGGGCAGCATCAGCTGCTTGAACGGTCGATCTCAAGGATGGTGTCGAGGAGCACCTGTGCCCCCGCCCCACAGTCGGCTTGCGTCGCGCTCTCCTCCTCGTTGTGGCTGATCCCACCTGCGCAGGGAATGAAGATCATCCCCGTGGGGCAGGTGGAGGCGACGTAGAAGGCATCATGGCCGGCGCCGGAAATCATCTTGCGGTAGGGGACGTTGTTGGTGCGGGCGGCCTTTTCCACCGCCGCGACAATGGCGGGGTCGAACTCCAAAGGGTCCTTGCGCCAGATGCGCCTGATGTCGATGGATGCGCTGCGCCGCTCGGCAATGTCCTCAGCGATGGCGGCAAGCTCGCGCTCCATGTCGGTGAGGTGCTCGCCGTCGGGGTGGCGGAACTCGGCCTTGAAGGTGACGGTGCCGGGAATGGTGTTGCGCGAACCTGGCATCACATGCGCTTCGCCAACGGTGCCGACGCCTTCGGGGCCGTGAAGCTTGGCAATCTTCTCCACCGCGAGGGTGATCTCTGACAACGCCGCGAGGGCATCCCTGCGCATGGGCATGGGCGTTGTGCCGGCGTGGCTGTCGCGGCCCAAGATGGTGCCGTCGAACCACAAGATCCCCTGGCCCCCTGCGACGACGCCAATCACCTGCTCCTGCGCCTCAAGGATCGGCCCTTGCTCGATATGAAGCTCAATGAAGTGACCGAACCGACGCTCCCCCACCGTCTCCTCGCCGCGATAGCCGATGCGCTCAAGCTCCTCGGAAAAGACGCGGCCGTCATTGTCCACACCCGCCAGCATGGGTTCGGCGTCGATCTCGCCTGCGTAAACGCCCGAGCACATCATGGCAGGGGCAAAGCGTGCGCCTTCCTCGTTGGTCCAGTTGACCAGCACCAGGGGGGCGTTGGTGGTGTAGCCGGCCTCGTTCATGGTGCGGATGGCCTCAAGCCCTGCCAGCACCCCCAATATGCCGTCGAACTTGCCGCCGGCGGGCTGGGTGTCGAGGTGGGAGCCGAAAGCGATGGGCGCGCGGCTTACATCGCTCCCCTCGCGGACGGCAAACATGTTGCCGATGCCGTCCACCGAGACGGTCAGCCCCGCCGCCTCGCAGGCCTGGCGAAACCAGTCGCGCACCGCCTTGTCCTCGTCCGACAGGGCAAGACGACGGATACCGCCTTTGGGCGTTGCGCCGAAACGGGCGCTTTCCATCAGCGTCGACCAGAGCCGTTCGGGATTGATGCGCAAGTTGGTGGACATAACGTCGCCTTCGCTGAGAGCTTCTCGCGGCACAGGGGCCACAATCAGGGTGTCGCCGAGCCGGGCGCCCGACGCAAGGCTTTGCTTGGGCATGGGGCCTCGACAATCCGACCGTCCTTGGCCAACACTGTGCAGCCTCAACTGACCGAGTGGAGAAGGGCAATGCCTGGCGAACGCGTCACCGATGAAGAGTTGAAGGCAGCCCTTGATGTGGTTTTCAGAGCCAACGCCGCCGTTTACGCCGAGCGCGGCTTCCAAAGGCGTATCGGCTTTGGCGACAAGGCGGCGCTCATTGTCATCGACCTTGCCAACGCCTGGACCCGGCCCGATCACGCCTTTTCCTGCGCAGGGATGGACACCATCATCCCCGCCAACCAGAGGCTTTTGGAGGCATTTCGCGCCCGCGGCCTTCCCGTGGTGTTCACAACGACCGCCTATGATGTGACAGAGGGTCCCCATTCCGACATGGGTCGTTGGGTGCAGAAAATTCCGCTGGAAACGCTTCCCGCGGGGTCGGAAGCGGCCGCCATTGACGATCGGCTTGCCCCGCGCCCCGATGAACTGGTGATTGTTAAGAAGATGGCCAGCGCCTTCCACGGCACCCCCCTTGCTGCCTTTCTGACGGCGCAGAAGGTGGACACCATTGTCGTGACGGGCGTGACGGCGTGCGCTTGTGTGCGGCACACCATCGAAGACGGTCTTGCCAACGGCTTCCGCCCCATCGCGGTGCGCGAAGCCATCGGCGACAGGATCGCAGGGGCGGTGGAGTGGAACCTTTTCGACATCGACGCCAAGTTCGGGGACGTGATGGACCTTGAGGCGGTGCTCGATCACTTCCGCAAAAACGCACCCTGACGGGCTCTAATAGGTGAACTGCTCGGCGAGGATCCGCTCATCCCAGGAATGGTCGGGGTCGAACATGATGAGGCAGGACGCGACGGCGTCCTCGCGGATGGATACGCTGGCGACCCTGCGAATTTCCACATGGTCGGCCGCGGCGGCCACGGGCCGCTTGTCGCGCTCCTGACAGTTGATGGTGACGGTGACGTGTGAGGGCAAAAGCGCACCGCGCCAACGCCGAGGCCGAAAGGCTGAGATGGGCGTCAGCGCCAACAGCTGAGCGTTGATGGGCAGGATCGGCCCATGGGCGGACAGGTTGTAGGCGGTGGAGCCCGCAGGGGTTGCCACCAGAACGCCGTCGCAAATCAACTCAGGCAAGCGCGACACACCATCGATAGAGATGGACAGCTTTGCCGCCTGGTGAGTCTGGCGCAGCAGCGAGACTTCGTTGATGGCGTTGGCCTCAAACACTTCGCCCGCTTCGTCCCGCGCTGTCATACGCAAGGGGCGAATGCGGGTGGTGTCGGCCTTGGCAAGACGCTCAGGCAGGCCCTCGACGGCAAACTCGTTCATCAAAAAGCCGACGGAGCCACGGTTCATGCCGAAGGTGGGTTTGCCTGTGGACATGAACCTGTGGAGCGTCTGAAGCATCAGCCCGTCACCCCCTAGGGCAACGATCACGTCCGCCTCGGACGGATCATGGTGGCCATAGCGCTGGGTGAGCGCCCCTGCGGCCGCTTGGGCTTCCTTCGTGCGTGCGGCGACGAAGGAGAGGCGCTGCAGGGGCCGCGTCATGCCATCACGGCGCAGGTGAGACCGGCCGGGAAAGGTGACACCGCGCGAGCGCGTTGAGAAGCGGCGGCGCAAGTGCGTTGCTGGGAAGGGGCCATCGGCTCACGCCTTGCGGGCTGGATTGAAACGCACCCGCATCATTGCCGTTTCCCCGGCCCCGTCAACGCTGCCGCGGCCATTGCCTGTGCCTCTGCAAGGTTTTCGGGCGTGTTGACGTTGAAAAGCGCCCGCGCCCCCATCGGCACGTACACTGGCCCACCCGCCAACAAAAAGCGTCCCAGCCGGGGGGAGGGGTGAAGCGTTTTAAGCCGTGCCACCCTGTGGAGGGCGGTCACGTGGCTTGCCCGGTCCGCTGTTGCAACGGCCGATGTGGCGCTGCCATGGGCTTGAAGCCCCAACCGCAATGTTGCGGCAAGGTGGCCGGGCAGAAAGGGCGTATCGACGGCGGCAGTGAGGAGTAGATCGTCGTCATCTGCCCGCTCTGCGGCGCCCAGGAGAGCCGCCACCGGACCCTCCAGCCCCGGCCTGTCGCCTAAGGGAATGACGTCAGCGCCAATCTCGTTTGCGGGGCCGAGTGCCGTCAGAAGGGCGCTGGCGTCATCGGCAGTCTTTGCCACCAGCGAGAGGGCGTGGACTTGGGGGGCAAGGGCTGCCAAAACCCAGGTCAGCAACGGCCGGCCGGCAAGGGGGCGCAGCGCCTTCTGACCGCCCAGCCTGCGACCGGCCCCGCCGGCAAACACAACGCCTATGGTTCGTCCCGTCACGAATGCACCCTTGGTGCGTTTGAAAGGGCGGCGACGTGTGGAGACACAATGACGATGGCACAGCTTGACGAGGCGGCCGTGCGCCAGGTGCTGGCCAACATCAAAGGACCCGATGGCGCCGATCTTGTGTCGGCAGGGCGCGTGCGCTCCCTCGTCGTCAACGACGGCCGTGTCGCCTTCGCCCTTGCCGCCTCCACCGACGAGGCGGGCGCCATGGAGCCTGCCCGCAGGGCGGCGGAGGCGGCGGTCTCCGCCCTTCCTGGCGTCAGCCGCGTCCTCGGCGCTGTTGTGGCCGATGCCGATGCCCCTGGGGGAGCGGCCCGGCCCGCACCACCGCCTGCAACGCCTGATCCTGACGAAGGCGGTCTGTTCGGCCGTGCACGACGCCTTGCAAACCGGGTGACAGGGGCCTCGCCGCCCCCCCAAAGCGCGCCGCCCAAGGGGCCGACGGTGAAGGCCGTGCCGCATCGCCCCGCCGCTGCCGCGAGCCCCCAGAGCCAAGCGCCCAAGGGCATGCCGGCCGACATCAAACGCGTGGTGGCCATCGGGTCGGGCAAAGGCGGCGTCGGCAAGTCCACAGTATCGGTCAACCTTGCCGTGGCGCTCAGTATGCTCGGCTGGCGGGTGGGGCTCTTGGATGCCGACATCTACGGCCCCTCCGTGCCGACGCTCCTGGGCCAGCCCCACTTCAAGCCCAAGGGCGAGGGTGGCCTGTCGCCGCTAGAGGCGCACGGCGTCAAAGCCATGTCCATCGGTTTCCTGGTGGATCCTGACAAGGCCGTGGTCTGGCGCGGACCGATGGTGACGGGCGCCCTCTCCCAATTGATGCGCGAGACCCGCTGGGGCCCCCTTGATTGCCTGTTGATCGATATGCCTCCGGGGACAGGGGACATTCAGCTCTCCCTCGCCCAGCAGACCGCTTTGACGGGCGCTGTGGTCGTCACCACCCCGCAGGATCTGGCGCTGTTGGATGTGCGCAAGGCGGCGGCCATGTTCCAAACCGTCAATGTGGATATTTTGGGCGTGGTGGAGAATATGTCCGGCTTTGCCTGCCCCCATTGCGGCAAGGTGAGCGAGGTGTTCGGCAGCGGCGGCGGGCGCAAGGAGGCCGAGACTCGCGGCGTGCCGTTCCTGGGCGCGATCCCGCTCACCCTTCAGATTCGCCAATCCTCCGACGCCGGCCGGCCCGTCGCCCTTGAAGGGTCCGGCTCCGAGGCCGAAGCCTACGCCGCCATCGCTTCGAGCCTGATGGCCGTTTTGGACACACGCGTCGCGAAGCCCTTCCCGCAAATCATCTTCGAGACCAGTTGAGGGACTGGGCTGTCAGCGGATCGCCTCTTTGTCCAAAAACGCGCTGGTGAGAAGGGCGGCAATGGAGCCAAACAGCATCGGCGCCAGGACGGGCCAGGTGCTTTCGGGCCAAAGATTGGCATCGATGATGATGCCCACGACGATGCTTGCCACAGCGCCGGAGCCCACCTGGAACGCCCCTGCAAGGCCTGAAGCGGTGCCTGCCAGCCAAGGGCAGACGCTGACAGCCCCTGCAATGGCGTTGGGGAGGGCAAAGCCGTTGCCGAGCCCCATGAAAAACATCGGAATGAAGAGGCCAAGGGGGTGCACGCATCCCAGCTCCCAAAGCCCGACCGCTGCCACGACGCTTGCAAGGGAGATGGCGTTGCCAAGGCGAATCATGGCGATGATGCCAATCTTCGGCCCAAACCTGCCGGTGACGAAGTTGCCGAGCACGTAGCCTGAGACAATGAGGATGAAGTAGGCCCCGTAGGTGGACGCGCTCAGTTCGAACACCTCCACCGCCACGAACGTGCCCCCCGCGATGAAGGCAAAATAGGACACGCACAAGAACGCCAGTGTCCCCACGAACGTCCAATAGGCGCGGAAGGAAAGCACCGCACCCATCTCCCTGAACCAGCGCGAGAACACCTTGTCGCCGCTCGTGGTGACGCTGTGCGTCTCGCCCAAACGGACGATGGTGGCGATCAAGGCCACGGCGCCGAATGCAGCCATGAAGACAAAGATCCACCGCCATGACGAGGCTTCGTGGATGACACCGCCAAGGGCTGGGGTCAGCATTGGCGCAACCGCCATCCCCATCGTCACATAGCCAATCATGGAGGCGGAGGTTTTTGCCCCGTGAATGTCGCGGATGATGGCGCGCGAGAGGGCAAGGCCCGTACACCCGCCCACCGCCTGGATGATGCGCCCTGCAACGAGGATCTCCACCGTCGGCGCCAGCGCACAGATGATGGACCCCACGACGAACACGCCAAGGCCGATGACGAGCACTGGCCGCCTGCCAAAAAGATCCGAAAACGGCCCGATGATCAGCTGGCCTATGGCAGTGGCCGCAAGGAAGGCCGACAGCGTTGCCTGGATGGCGGAGGTGGACGTGCCCAGTGTCTGGCGCATGTCGGCCATGGCGGGCACGTACATGTTCATGGCCGTCGGCTGGATCATGGAGACCAGGATCAGGAGCGCCAGCGGGGCTGCTGCATGACCGGCAACTGATGACGACGGGCTATAGGGACGGTGGGGCGAATTGGGGGACGGTGCATCCGCGTATGAGCCGCGGGCATCCTCGTCACGGGTTCGGATGGAGACCTCTTCGACCCGTGACACAGCCTTTCTACCCTGCGCTGAGCGTCAGGCGTTGACGGTCGGCGGCCGGTTGGCTGCCCAGCAATAGGGCAGGGAACCTTGGGCGCATGGACGGATCGCCTGACAGGTTACTCAGCATGCCTTACTCTCCACCCGTCTTGCGAGGGCGGGCCCCATGCCCGCCGGTGACGTTGGGACCCAATTACGCGCCCAAAAGCGCCTGTTGCATCAACGCGATAGCATTGGAAAAGCCGTTCACCCGTCACACGATACACGCCGAGGTCACAAAACCTGTAACACGTTAGCAGGACCATACACAAAGAAAACCATGGATTTAATTCCTTCGCCCAATCTTTGGGCGAAACGTGGAACGCGGCACAGCTCCGCGCCGAAAGGGGAGGTCACACACGCCGCCGATCAGCCGCCTGTGGTGGACATGTGACGTGATACGGCTGGCGCTGCGCCTTTGCGTTCGATCACAAAATCGTGGCCTTTGGGCTTGATCCGCATGCCCTCGTCCATGGCCGCGTGGAGGAGGTCATCGCCCTCGCTGGCCCGCAAAGGTTCGCGCAGATCAACGGCATGGTCCTGCCCAAGACACAGGAAAAGTGTCCCCGTGCAGGTGACCCTGACGCGGTTACAGCTTTCGCAGAAATTGTGTGTCATGGGGGTGATGAAGCCGAGCCGGCCGCCCGTTTCCTCAACCTTCACATAGCGTGCCGGACCGCCGGTGGAGTCGGGAAGATCGGTGAGGGTGAACCGCTCCGACAGGCTCCGCCGCACCGTGGTGAGCGGGAGGTACTGGTCGGTCCTGTCCTCTTCGATCTCGCCCAAAGGCATGGTCTCGATCAGCGTCAGATCGAACCCTTCCCCATGGCAGTAGCGCATCATGCGCTCGATCTCGTTGGCATTGGCTTCGCGCAAGGCGACCATGTTGATCTTGACCGCAAGGCCCGCCGCCTTTGCCGCATCAATGCCTTCCAGGACCTTTGAAAGGTCACCCCAGCGGGTGATGCGCTTGAACTGCGCCGCATCCAGCGTATCGAGGGACACATTCACCCGCCGCACGCCGCAATCCACGAGCTGGCTGGCATACTTGGCAAGCTGCGAGCCGTTGGTGGTGAGCGTCAACTCGTCCAGTCCACCGCCGTTGAGGTGGCGGCCAAGACGCTCAAACAGTGTCATGACGTTGCGCCTGACGAGGGGTTCGCCGCCCGTGATGCGCAGTTTGCGAACGCCGCGCGCCACGAAGGCGGTGCACATGCGGTCAAGCTCTTCCAGCGTCAAAAGATCCTTCTTGGGCAGGAAGGTCATGTGCTCGGACATGCAGTAGACACAGCGAAAATCGCAGCGGTCGGTCACCGAAACGCGCAGATAATCGATGGTCCGCCCGAACGTGTCGCGCAGAAGGCCTGTTTGGTTCATCAAAGGCACTCCCCTCGTGGGTCTTGATTGCCCGTTTCCACAATGACACTTGGTGCGAAACCGAAGGTCCGGCAATCGCCTGTGGAAGGAATGGTCTTGTCACACAACCAGGACGCTTGGCCAGTGGCGTTGAAGGTGAGCGCCGATCGCGCCCGCATGACCGTCGACTATGACAGCGGCGAGACCCACCCGTTCACCGCAGAATTCCTGCGTGTCCTCACCCCATCGGCGGAGCGGAAGGGGCACGGCCGCGAAATGGTGATCGGTGGCAAAAAGGACGTGACCATCAAGGATGTCACTCCCGTCGGCGGCTACGCGGTGCGCATTCACTTTTCCGATGGGCACGACACGGGGCTTTACTCGTTCGCCTACCTAAAGGCCCTCGGTGCCGACACCGATACACGCTGGCAGGGCTATCTCAGCGATTTGGGAGCGACAGGGCTTTCGCGTGGGACGGCGGGCCGCGCGCCGCGACCTTGATCACCGACCCATGCCGGGCGTGACAACATCCAAAGCTTCTGGAGCCGCGCCAAGCTCTCTCCAAAGGATACTGTGAGGAGAGGCGGCTGTCGGCGATGCGACGTTAAAGTCGGCGCAGCATCGCCTCCTGGGGGACGCGCTCGGCGTGAAGGGCGGCGCGGCGGCTGATGAGGGTGGGCACCACCTCTGCCACCGTGTCCACCATGTCGTAGCTGACGTCCCAGCCGGGACGGATAAAGCCGAACTCGATCATGTGCGAAATCAAAGAGTTGAGAGGGGCCCAGAAATCCGCCACGTTGGCAAGGACGATGGGCTTTTCGTGGCGGCCAAGCTGCGACCACGTCATCATCTCCACCACCTCTTCCAACGTGCCCACTCCGCCGGGGAGCGCCACGAAGGCATCGGCCCGCTCGAACATGATGCGCTTTCGCTCATGCATGTCCTCCGTGACGATGAGCTCGCTCACCTCACGCAACATGATTTCTCTTTCGTGGAGAAAACGGGGAATCACCCCGACCACCTCACCGCCCGCTTCCAGGACGGCGCGGGCCGTGCGGCCCATCAGGCCAATGGAGCCGCCGCCGTAAACAAGACCAAGGCCGGCGTCGGCAAGACGTCGACCCATCTCATCGGCCGCTGCAGCAAAGGCAGGGTCTGACCCTTCAGCCGAGCCGCAATAAACACAAACGTTCTTAAGTTCTTCCATACCCGCCAGACTACCTCATCGGGGGGAAGATGTGTGAGCACTCGCGTCAGACGCAAGGGCCATTCTTCCATGGGGGCTTGGCGAAGCACGCCCCCATGGGTGTTTCAATGCTGGGTCAACGCCAATGTGACCGTCAGTCAGTTCGCGGCTGGCGTCGCGTCGGAGTCAGTGTCCGTCTCCACCTCCACTACAGGCTCGTCGAAGTAGCCGGTAAAGTACGCGCCGCCTGCGATTAGGACGGCGATGATGATCAGCGTGATGATGACTTTGCCAGTGCTCAATGGAGGCCTCCGAGGCTGTGGTTTCGGCCGCCAGCGAAACCAACTGACACAGCGCTGTCCTGACGCGCGCCAAAAAAAGAGCGCAGCGTCTTGGCGACCGCCGGGAGTCCCGGCGCGGCGCTTGCACCGTACAGAACGTCGCAGCGGAGGCAATCGTTCATTTCACGGCGATCCAGCGGCTACTGGACGGCAAGCTCCAAATCCGCCCCTGCGAGGAGCCCTCTCATATCGATCCCGCCCATATCTGAGATGAAGCCGAAGTCCACCGTTTGTCCCGGCGCGATGGTTCCGTTCCAGTCCGCATTTCCCACCGTGACCCTCTCGCCCTGGTCGGCAACCAGCACCGCGCTCCAGATCTCTGTGAGGTCGAAGGGAAGGTCGAAGGCCATGCTCCAGCCGCTCACCGGCTGGTCCGACACGTTCTTGATGATGACATTGAAGAGGGCGCCAGACCCCCAGTCGTTCTCCAAAATGAGGTCGATCGTGAGCTGTGTTTGCGCGGTCGGCGAGGCGGCCACGTTGATTTCCGCAGCGCCTGGGGGCTCAGCGGCAATCATCCCGATGGCCTTGCCATTGCGGATGACCGCGCCCTCGGCCGCCATCAGCTCCAGCGTGAAGCGCTCTGCCGTTTCAGGCGTCGTGTCATCGTCGAGGGAAACTTCGAGCACGGCCCCGCGCGCGCCTTGTGGGATGACGACGGAGGAGGTGGTGCTGGCAAAGTCCTGATCGCCGGCTGAATCCACCACCGTCTTGAAGCTCACCGTCACGTCCTGTGTGGCAGGGTCGGAGAGGATCAGGCGGAAATTGGCGACCCCCGTCGCCTCCGTCACAACAGTGCTTGCCACATCAAGCCGTGGGAGCGCGCCGCGCCGGCTGGCGTGATCCTCATCGGTGATGATGGCAGTACCTGATGCGCGCATCCCGCCGGCCCCGCCGAGGACGAGGTAGAAAAACTCATCCCCCTCGATCTGCGTGTCGGGAAGAACGGGGACGGCGACGGTCTTTTCGGTCTCCCCAGGGCTGAAGATCAGCTGGCCGGCGGTCGCCACATAATCCTCGCCAGCCTTGGCGGTGCCGTTGGCGGTGGCGTATTTCAACACAACGTCATCATCGGAGGGCCCGTCCAAGCCGATTCGGAAAATGGCCTTGGCGTCGATGGCGTCCGTTGCCGTCAAAGGCACGTCGGGCTGGGTTTCCGGCAAAAACCGGTCCAGGAGGCTGAGGACGGATTGGCGGGGTGTCTGCCAGTCGTCAGCAAGGACGCCGCCCGTGTCGCCGGAGTTCGGGTTCCAGGACCACCACATCCATGGAATATCTAGCTTTTCCATGTAGTTGGAGATGGCATTGGCCCATGTGAGGTCGAGTTGGGTCTCAAGCCGCGATCCCCATTCGCCCATCAGGACAGGGGCAATCCCCTCTTCGGCGATGAAGCCCCAATTCTTTCGAAACACGTCCTCAAGGTTGGAGCCGTCGATGAACCAGGGCTGGGAGTGGACCGAGTTCGGATAGTCGTGGGGGGAGTAGACGAGCTTGTTGGGCTCGCTCAACACCACAGGCCTGTCGCGCACACCCTGAAGGTTGCCGCCCCACCAATAGGTGTCGCCATCATAGGTGCCGATCCCCTCAACGATGATCAGCCAGTCCGGCGCAACGGCAAGGACGGCATTGCCGATCCTCTCCGCGGCGGCCGCCCAGTCCGTCGCGGAGCCATCGCCCCAGGTGCCGGCGTGGGGCTCGTTGACGAGGTCGGCGCCGATGACGGCGGGCTTGTCATGATAGCGCTCCGCCATGACGCGCCACTCGTCGATGACGTCCGCCTCCGTGCGTCCATCGCCGAACCACAGGCCGTTGTCGTTGGGGCCGCCCCCAGGAGGCCCGCGGTGATAGTCCAGCAGGATGCGAAGGCCGATGGTCTCGGCGTAGTCGACAATGGCGTCAAGGATTTCAAGACCGGTGAGGTCCACGAGGTCGGGGTTCAGCGCATAGTCGATGCCGCTGGGGTTGGCGCCGCCGGTGTCCACGAACTCGCCGGAGAAGGGGATGCGCATGGCGTTGAAGCCGAGGGACTTCACCTCGTCCATCATCGCCCGCCAATTGCGCGCCCATAGACCGTGGGCGACGAAGATGTCGGTCTCGAAGCCGAACCAGTTCACGCCGTGGATGGAGACGGGGTTGCCTGCCGAATCGATGATGCTGGCGCCGCGTGTGGAAAACGGGCCAGGGGCGAAGCTGTCCTCAGGAAGGCCGTCGCCTGTACCGATGGGCTCGGCGACCCTCGACCCCTCCACGGTCAAGAGTCCCCCTGCGGCAACACCTTGGGTGTCCGACGTCTCCCTTAACTGCGTGCCGCTTGAGCCGAGGACGGTGGGGGACACGCTGGGCGGCGTGGCGGGGCTGTCGGGGGCAACGGGCGCCGGTGACGGGGAGGGGATTGGGCCGACGCTGTCGCCCGTATCCTGTGCGGCGGTCTCGATGCCGGCGTCGCTGGCGCGGGTCACTTGGAAGCCAAGGGCTGAAACGACGCCGTTTCCCTCCATTTCGAAGCCGAAGGTGAGGCTGGTGCCTGCCGCCACGGTTTGATTGTAGTCCACAGCGCCAAGGGTGTAGACGGTGCCGTTCTGCTCCAGAACCTGCGCATTCCAGATGTTGACGATGGTGCCGCCGGCATCCACCTCCACCTGCCAGCCGTCCAGCCCAGCGCTGGCGCCCAGGGTGAGGTCCACAACAGCGCCGCCGTCCCACGCCTCCCGGACGGTGGTGGACAGGCGCGCATCGGCTGAGGCGAGATCGCTCATGGCACTAAAGTCCCCTTCTACAGGTTGCGTCTTAGGCGGGGCTTGCGGGGCTGGCAACGTCGCATAGGGCCGCGATGGCGCTTGCCCGGCACGATGGGTTGGCGTAGGGACTAAGCCGTGTGGCGACGTGGCGGAGTGGTTACGCAGCGGACTGCAAATCCGTGTACGCCGGTTCGATTCCGGCCGTCGCCTCCAACTCTCTCGCGGACCAAGGCGGGCGCCATCCGCCGCCCGCCGCATGACCGTCATTTGGGAACACGTCTATGGGCGACACCGCCGCTTTGCGCACGCGCATGGTCAACAACCAGCTCCGCACCTTCGATGTGACGGACCATCGCGTCCAGGACGCTGTGCTGGAGGTCTTGCGCGAGCACTATGTGCCCACCGACCAAAAGGCGATCGCCTATTCCGACGAAGCCATCCCCATCGCGCGGGACCATCTGGGGCGCCCTTCGCGCACCATGACGCGCCCGCAGGTGCTGGGCCGCATGCTCCAATCGGCACAGCTGAGCGAGGATGATGTGGTCCTCGTGGTGGGCGCAGGGCTTGGCTACACCACCGCCGTCATCGGCCTTCTGGCAGGCTCCGTCATTGCCCTTGAGTGCGATGCCGCCTTGGCCGAAAAGGCAAGTGCTGCCCTTGAGGCCGACGATGTCACCAACGCCGTCGTGGTGATGGGTGATCTTGAGGACGGCTACCCCTCCGAAGCCCCTTATGACGTTGTGTTCGTGGACGGGGCCATCGAGGTGCCACCCACAACGCTTTTGGACCAGGTGAAGGATGGCGGACGCCTTATAGCCATTGAGGGCGAAGGGCTTGCCGGGCGCGCCATGCTTTATGAGCGCTCCGCTACGGGGCTGTCCTCCCGCACGCTGTTCAATGCCGCGGCGAGCGTTCTGCCCGGCTTTGTGAAGACTCCCGACTTCGTGTTCTGATCACCCCGCGCGTGGACGCCGGGAGACTTCCGACAAGGCGTGAGCGCCACCGTTGAAGGTGAGGCTCATGAACTCGTTGAAGGCACGGGCTGGGCCCGGCAGCGCACGCCCGCGCACCCAGGCAAGTCCCACATCCATGGATGCGATGGGATCGGCCACAAGGCGTGTCTCGATCCTCTGACCGTCCAGCGACCAGGGCCTGTACACCATGTCGGACAAGATGGTGACCCCCGTGCCGCTTGCGACCATGGAGCGCACGGCCTCCACCGATGAGGTGCGGAAGATGACCCGGGGCTGGCACCGTGCAGCGCGCCAGTAGCGCTCGGCTGTGCGCTCTGCCTCGTCGACGGTGAGCATCACGTAGGGCTCATTTGCAATCTCGGCCAAGGCGACGGATTGGGCCGCTTGCAACGGGTGGTCGGCCGCCGTCCAAAGCCGCCTGCGGGAGCGAATCAGCGCCTCGCGGTTAAGGTTTTCCCTGTCCTCGATGTTGGCGGTGAGGATGACGGCTGTGTCGAGCCGACCTGCCACGAGATCGTCCTCTATGGCAGCGCGGGGCGCCTCGTTCAGCTTCACCGTCACATGGGGGTGGGCGCGGTTGAAGCGCGTCAGATACTGGGGAAGAAAGTAGCCCGCGACGGTGTACGTGACGCCCACACGCACCTCGCCTTTTTCGTCGGATGCGCGGGGCGTTTCAAGCCGAAGCGCTGCACTCATGGACGCCATGATGGTGCGGGCGTGGCGCAGAAATCGGCTACCCTCAAGGGTCAGTGTGACGCCGTGGGCATGCCTTTCAAGAAGTTTCGCGCCCACCTCCGATTCGATCTGCTTCACAGCCGCCGTCACCGCCGACTGTGAGATGCCAAGTTCAATGGCAGCACGCGAGATCTGCCCTGTCTCGGCCGCGGCGATGAAGTAGCGGATGTGGCGGATGGAGAGCGTCACGGCGCCTCCCTGAAGCGCGTTTCGCGGTGGGCGGCGGCACCAATATCAGAAATTCAGATGAGAGGATGCGGAATTTTCTATTTTTCATATGCTTGCAAAGGCGAGACATTGCGGCGCGGGTCGGCTTGGACCTGCCCCTGGTCCGACACCCCAAGCGCTCGGCCAAAGGGCGCACCGATGACGAGCGTGAGAAGATCGGCGATGACACAAGCCGCACCACCCTTGGCCGCCACACCCCTTGCCGTGACTTTAGGGGCCGGCCGTGCCAATGCTGACCGTTGGGTCCTGTGCGAGGTGATGGCTTTGCAGCCGACCTTCGACAGGGCATGCCACCGCACCATCATGGGCTCTGTGCCCTTTAAAAAAGCCGGAGTGTCCTCGGACATCCGCGTTTTTTTTCCCGCCCACGAAAGCCGCTCACGGGCTTGGCCCGCTGGTCCGGACCCACACGAACTGCCCAGGGCTTGGGGGCGTTGCCGGCATGCTCTTGACCGGGTGGCTCGGCACGGGTGAGGCTGACATCGGCCAGTCCATACCCCTTGCATTCCTTGCCGCGTGCATCATCGTCGGCGTTTCGTTGCGCGGCGGTGCGGGGTGGGTGGAGAACGTTGTACTCGGCGCCCTTTTCATCGTCCTTACGCAAAGCGGCATGAACCTCGCGCGCATCGAGAGCGACCTGCGAACGGTCGTCCTAGGCGGCCTCTTGGCGCTGGCTGTCATCGTGGAGCGCATTCGCATGATGGCCTCAATGCGCGACTGATTTGGGAGAACGGCAATGACGGTCATCAACTGCGACATGGGCGAAAGCTTCGGCCTTTACAAAATGGGCGACGATGCGGCTCTGATGCCGCACATCACCGTCGCCAACGTTGCCTGCGGCTTCCACGCGTCGGACTTCAACCACATGCGCGCCACCTGCCAGCTTGCCAAAAAGCATGGTGTGAAGGTGGGCGCGCACCCCTCGCTCCCCGACTTGCAAGGTTTTGGCCGGCGGGAGATGAAGATCGGCCGTGAGGAGCTTGCCAACTGCCTCATTTACCAGATCGGCGCGCTGACAGGGTTTTTGCGCGCTGAGGGGATGACGCTGAACCACATCAAACCCCACGGATCCCTTTATGGGATGGCAGCGCGCGATGAAGCGGTGGCCAACGCCATCGCCGATGCTGCAGAGATCTTCGGTGCGCCATTGATGGGGATGGCCGACACCTTGCACGAGAGCGTCTATCAAAGCCGTGGCGTCGGCTTCATTGCCGAGTACTATGCCGACCTCGACTATGGCGACGACGGTTTCATCATCATCACCCGCGAACATCCGGCCCTTGACCCCAAAGTGACCGCGGAGCGCTGCCTTACCGCCGTGCGGGACGGCACCACCACCACCGTCTCCGGCAAGACGGTGAGCGTGAAGGCCGACGCCATCTGCATCCACTCCGACACGCCCAACGCGTCCGACATTGCCGTTGCCGTGAAGAACGCCCTCACCCCCTACCTCGACGCTGCCTGACGCACCCCGCCACAACGCCCCGCCTTTTCAAAGAGGACACCATGGCCGAAATCCGCTCCCACCTCCCAGGCACATTCTACCGCCGCCCGTCCCCTGAGGAGCCGCCCTTCAAGGACGATGGCGGCACCGTTGCCGTGGGTGACGTGGTGGGCCTCGTTGAGGTGATGAAGACGTTCACGGAGGTGAAGTCCGAGGTGGCCGGCACCATCAAGTTCGTTGTGGAGAACGAAGAGCCTGTGACCGCCGGCCAGGTGATCGCCGAGGTGTCGTGAAAAAGCTCCTTGTCGCCAACAGGGGCGAGATTGCCGTTCGCATCATCCGCGCCGCGCGCGAAAGGGGGATTGGGACGGTGGCCGTCCACTCCAGCGCCGACGCTGAGGGGCTGGCCGTCCATATTGCAGACGAGGCGGTGGAGATCGGCCCGCCGTCGGCTGCAAAGTCCTACCTTGCCATCGACAATGTGATTGAGGCGGCAAAGGCGACGGGCGCCGATGCCGTCCACCCAGGCTACGGCTTTCTTGCCGAGAACGCCGGCTTTGCGCGCCGCGTTGCGGACGAGGGGTTGATCTTCGTCGGCCCCACCGCCGACACCATCGCGCGCATGGGCGACAAGGTGGCAGCGCGCGAGGCGGCCAAAGCCGCTGGCGTCCCCACCGTTCCCGGCAGCGATGGCCTTGTGGCCGACCTTGCGGCCGGCAAAGCGGTTGCCGAGAGAGTTGGCTACCCCGTCATCATCAAGGCGGCCGCAGGGGGAGGGGGGCGCGGCATCCGCGTGGCACAGGATGCGGCGGAGTTCGAGCGGCTCTTCTCCCAGGCCAGCACCGAGGCGAAGGCAGCCTTCGGTGACGGCGGGCTTTATGTGGAAAAGGTGATCCACCCCGCGCGCCATGTGGAGGTGCAGATTCTTGGCGACGGCACCCGCGCCATCCACCTCTTCGAGCGCGAGTGTTCCCTCCAAAGGCGTCGGCAGAAGGTGTGGGAAGAGGCGCCGTCAGCCGTCCTCGACAGGACGGTGCGCGATGATTTGTGCGCCTCGGCCGTGCGCCTTGCAGAGGCTGTGAACTACAGCGGCGCAGGCACACTGGAATACCTTTACGACGAAACCTCAGGCGACTTCTATTTCATCGAGATGAACACGCGCATTCAGGTGGAGCACCCTGTGACGGAGATGATCACGGGTGTGGATCTTGTGGGCGAGATGCTGGCGATCGCTTCCGGCACGCCGTTGCGATTCGCCCAGGAGGACATCACCCAGAATGGCCACGCCATCGAGGTGCGCATCAACGCCGAAGATCCCGCCAACAACTTCATGCCCTTTCCAGGCCGCGTGGAGGGGCTGAGGGTGCCCGGTGGGCCTGGGGTCCGGTGGGATTCCATGCTCTACCAGGGCTACGAGATCCCGCCCTTTTACGATTCGCTCCTCGGCAAGCTGATAGTCTGGGGGGAGGACCGCGCCCACGCGCTGGACCGCCTCGCAGGCGCACTCCGCGAACTTCACGTGGACGGATTGAAGACCACGGTGCCTTTGTTCACTGCGCTCCTCAACGTGCCCGAAGTGAGGCGCGGAGAGGCCCACATCACCTGGCTGGAACAGTGGCTGAGCACCAACGCCCAACACCTTGAGGGAGACCGCCCATGACGGCGCGCTACAGTTTCGGAGGCGACGAGCAGATTTTCGTCGAGGTGGATGAGGCCATGTCCCTCGACGCCTTCTTCAAGAGCCTTGCCATCACCAACGCCGTCAGGGACGCCAAGATCGATGGCGTGACGGAAATCTGCCCCGCCAACGCGTCGTTCCAGATTGGCTTCAACCCAGACATTATCCACCCCAATGCGCTGATGGAGCAACTGAAGTCCATGGAGTCGGCCGCCGACAGCGCCGAAGCAAGGCTGACGACGCGCATTGTGGAAATCCCCGTCTACTACCAAGACCCCTGGACCCACGAGACCTTGATGCGCTTTCGCGAGCGCCACCAAGACCCCTCGGGCAGCGACATTGAGTACGCGGCCCGCATCAATGGGTTTTCCTCGGTGGAGGACTTTATCAAGGCGCACTCGGGCTCGCCCTGGTTCGTGTCCATGGTGGGGTTCGTGGCGGGACTGCCGTTCCTGTACCAGATGGTGGAGCGGGAGCGGCAGATCGAGGTGCCCAAGTACCTGCGCCCGCGCACCGACACGCCCAAGCTGACGGTGGGGTATGGTGGCTGCTTCTCGTGTGTTTACTCCGTGCGCGGGGCGGGCGGCTACCAGATGTTCGGCATCACGCCCGTGCCCATTTTCGATCCGACGCAGATGATGCCTTACTTGCGCGAATTCATGGTCTTCTTCCGCCCTGGCGACATCGTGAAATTCACCCCCATCGACCGACCCGCCTATGACGACATCGTCGCAGAGGTGGAGGCCCAGCGCTTCACACCGAAGATGGCCGAGGTGAGCTTCGACCTTGATGAGTTCAACAAGGGGATCGACGCCTACAACGCCAAGCTCCAGGAGGCGCTGTCATGACCGTTACCGTCGTTGCACCGGGCCTTTTGACCACCATCCAGGACCTTGGCCGACCTGGCTACTTTCACCTCGGCATTCCCGTCGGCGGGGCGATGGACCGTCTGGCGCTCATTGCCGCCAACCGCCTGGTGGGCAACGAGGAAGGCGCGGCCTGCCTGGAAGCGGTCTTCATGGGTCCCGAAATCACCTTCAACGATGGGCGGACCGTTGCCGTCACAGGCGCGGAGCTGCCGCCGAAGGTGGATGGCGAGGAGGTCCCCACCTGGACCAGTTTTCGTGTGGAGGCCGGCCAGACGCTGAGCTTTGACTATCTGCGCGAAGGGGCCCGCGCCTACATCGCCATCTCCGGCGGGATTGCAACGCCGCCGGCGCTCGGCAGCCGCTCCACCTATCCCATCGGCGCCCTCGGCGGCATCGAAGGGCGCAAGGTGGAGGCCGGCGACACCCTTCCCCTTGGGACCGACACCGGAGCCCATGCCGCACGCGTGGTTCCAGAAGCGCTGCGCCGTGGTCCCGGCAAGGGCGGTGAGACGACGGCGCTCAGGATGTTGCCGGGCCTTTACTGGCACCGCATCACGCCCGCGTCCCAGACCGCATTCTTTGCCGACACCTGGACCGTTGCGCCCGAAGCGGACCGCATGGGCTATCGTTTCCGCGGCGGGCGGCCCATGGAGTTCGTTGAGCGCGAGCAGCCGTTTGGCGCGGGCTCGGACCCCTCCAACATCACAGATGCATGCTACCCTTACGGCTCGGTGCAGATCCCTGGGGGGACAGAGCCCATCGTCCTTCACCGCGATGCGGTCTCTGGCGGGGGATACTTTATGGTCGGCACGGTGATTTCGGCGGATATGGACTTGATCGGCCAGCTCCAACCCAACAAAACCGTCAGGTTCGTGGAAGTGGACATGGATACGGCCCTTTCCGCACGCCAGGAGCACGCCTCGATCCTCACGGGCATCCGCAGCGCTCTTTCCTAGTTTGAACCAGCACAGGACCAACAGATGACCGCTCGAACCGAAAGTCCCACCCTTGCCGGAACGATCCTTGCCGGCAGCAACCCGATGGTGCGCAACGTGCTTCTGGCCGTTGTGGGCTCCATGGCGCTATGGCTGTCGGCCAAGGTGCAGGTGCCGTTCTACCCTGTGCCTCAGACCATGCAGACCTTCATGATCTTGGTGATCGGCATGGCGTTCGGCTGGCGCCTCGGGGCGGCGACCGTTCTCCTCTACCTCGCCCAAGGCGCCATGGGGATGCCTGTGTTTGCAGGAACGCCTGAGCGCGGCATCGGCCTTGCCTACATGATGGGCCCGACGGGCGGCTATCTGGTGGGCTTTGTCCTCGCTGCCGTCGTCGTCGGCTTCCTGGGTGAGCGCCGGTGGGACCGTAACGTTCTGACCACCCTTCTTGCCATGACCATCGGCACGGCCATCATCTTCGGCTGCGGTGTCTTGTGGCTCGGCACGTTGATTGGGTGGGACAAGCCGGTTCTGGCCCTTGGCGTCACACCCTTCCTCCTTGGGGCGGCGGCTAAGATCGCCCTTGCCGCAGCGGTGCTGCCGCTTGCCTGGCGCCTGGTGGGCACACAGCGCTAACCGATCCGATCCGGCCGGGTCCACCGGCCGGATCACCCTTTCGGCCCCATGGTGCGGACTTCGTGCGGCCAATTGCCCAAGGCGCAGCCCTTGCGCCCGGCGCTTCTCCCATAATTGTTGTGCGCTTACGGTGACGTGGCGCGATGAGTTCAAGTGAAAGCCGTATAAGGTGCTCACCTGATCACAACGCGCGCGTCTTCGTGGAAGCGTTTTTTGCGCGCCTTGAGTGGAGAGCGCCCATGTTTGCCATTGAAGCGGTGAGCTTCACCGATCCCTCGGCGCCCGAAGTCTTCACCCGCTCGCTTCGGCAGACGGGGTTTGCGGTCCTGAAAGACCATCCCATCACGCCTGAGCGCATTGACGAGGCCTACCGCCTTTGGGGCACCTTCTTCGCCTCGCCCCACAAGGCAGGCTACCAGGTGGAGCCGCCAAAGCCTGACGGCTACTACCCGTTCCGCTCCGAAAACGCCAAGGGCGCCAAGGCGAAGGACTTGAAGGAGTTCTTCCAGGTCTACCCCGACACGCCCTTGCCAGAAGGCGTCGCTGAGCACACCCGCGCCCTTTACGACGACCTTGTCGGCCTTGGCCAAACCCTCCTCGGATGGATCGACGCCAACACGCCGGAGGATGTGCGCGGCGCTTTGTCGGAGCCTTTGACGTCGATGGTGGACGGCAGCCACATGAACATGCTGCGCATTCTCCACTATCCGCCCCAGGAGGGGGTGTTGCCCGAGCCCGGGGCCACCCGTGCGGCCGCCCACGAGGACATCAACCTCATCACGCTTCTTCTGTCAGGCTCTGCGCCAGGACTTCAGGCGCGCGACACGGACGGGACGTGGCATGACGTGCCCTGCGACAGGGGCATGATTGCGGTCAATATCGGCGACATGTTGCAGCGCGCCTCGGCCGGTCACTACCCCTCCACCACCCACCGCGTGGTCAATCCCGAGGCAAGCACCGGCGGCGCGCGCTTTTCCATGCCGCTGTTCGTTCACCCGCGGCCCGAAGTCATGCTGGACACCACCACGTCGGCGAACGAGTATTTGCAAGAACGATTGCGTGAAATTGGCCTCGCCGGCTGATCTTGGCGCATCAATTGCTCTCATTGGGGCCAACGATTGCCCTGAAATGAATGCCTTGGAGGAGGTGACATGACCCTGAAACCCTTGCTGGCGGGCCTCGCCGGCGCCGCGATGATGGCCTTTACAGCCCACGCGGCAGACGACTTCCGTCCTGCGGTGGTGTTCGACATGGGCGGCAAGTTCGACAAGTCGTTCAATGAAGGCGTCTGGAACGGCGTCAAGCGCTTCATGGACGAGACCGGCATTGAGGTGATGGAGTTCGAGGTCACCAACGAGACCCAGCGCGAGCAGGCGATCACCCGCATGGCCCAGCGCGGCGCGACGCTGGTGATCGGCGTGGGGTTCGCCCAGGCGGACGCCATCGACAAGGTGGCGGTGGAGTTTCCTGACAAGGAGTTCGCCATCATCGACGTCTACTGGCTGGACCGGCCGAACCTGCGCCAATACCGCTTCGAGGAGCATGAGGGGAGCTACCTTGTGGGGATCGCTGCCGCCCTTGCCAGCCAATCCGGCACGGTGGGCTTCGTCGGCGGTATGGATGTGCCGCTGATCCGCAAATTCCTGTGCGGCTATCAGCTGGGTGCCAAAGCGGCCAATCCCGACGTTGAGATCCTCGCCAACATGACAGGCACCACGCCCGCGGCCTGGAACGACCCTACGAAGGGCGCAGAACTTGCCCGCAGTCAGATCGACCGTGGCGCTGACGTCGTCTACCAGGCGGCCGGCGGCACCGGCCTTGGCGTCATTCGTGCAACGGCCGATGAGGGCAAGCTTGCCATCGGCGTTGACAGTGACCAGGCAGCGGTTGCCCCTGGCTCGGTGCTCACCTCCATGCTGAAGCGGGTGGACAATGCTGCCTACGACACGCTGATGGATGCGATGAACGGCGACTTTACCTCAGGCGTCGTCACCATGGGTCTAGCCGATGAAGGGGTGGACTATGTGGCCGATGGCGAAAACGCCACGCTGCTGACCGATGAGATTCGCGCGGCCATGGAAGAGGCGAAGGCGAAGATCATCTCAGGCGAGATCGACGTCCACAACTATGAGGACGACAACACCTGCCCGGCCTAACCGTTGACTGAGGCGCGCACATCCACGGAGGCTGCGGCCGGCAAGATCGGCCGCGGTTTCAAGGTGCGCGCCTTGGGCGAGATTGCGATCCGCTGCCGTGACCGTGCCGCCATGGAGCGTTTCTACGAAGAGGCCATCGGGCTTGAGCTTCTCTCGCGGCGGCCAGGGGGCATCACCTTCTTCAAGATTGCCGACGGCTACCAAGGCCACACAGCCGTCCTTGCCCTTTTCAACGACGAGGCGCGGGTGGCAGAGCCCGCGCCGCAAAACGCCTTCCACCACATGGCGCTCACCGTCGGGTGGGATGAGCAGGCGGCGGCCGCGTCCCATTTCGATGCGCTCGGCATCCCGTATCGGTTCCAGGATTTTGATTGGATCGGCTGGCGCGGGCTTTTCGTGAAAGACCCTGAAGGCAACACCGTGGAGCTGGTGGCCGCCAGGCCGGGGAGGGCGGGTTGAGCGCATCGCCCGCCATCCGCCTGACGGGCATTTGCAAGCGCTTCGGCACCGTGCAGGCCAACGATGATGTGAGCCTTGTGGTGGAGGAAGGCTCCGTCCACGGCATCATCGGCGAAAATGGTGCGGGCAAGTCCACCCTCGTGTCCATTTTGTCGGGCCACTACATGGCCGACAAGGGGGCGATCGAGCTGTTCGGCGCGCCCGTAAAACTCACCTCAAGCGCTGATGCCATCGCCCAGGGGATCGGCATGGTCCACCAGCACTTCATGCTGGTGCCAAACTTTACTGTCCTTGAAAATCTGATGCTGGGAATGGCAACGGGGCAGATCCTCAAAGCCTCCCGCGCCACCGTCCGCGAACAGTTGTTGGAGATGGAGCGGGCCTACAACCTTGCCGTCGACCCTGATGGTGTGGTGGAGCACCTTCCCGTCGGCCTGCAGCAGCGCGCCGAAATCCTAAAAGCCCTTATCAGGGGCGGGCGCATCCTGATTCTTGATGAGCCTACAGGGGTGCTGACGCCCGACGAGACGGACCGGCTGTTTGAAAGCCTTGCCGTGTTGAAGAAACGCGGCGTGACCATCCTCCTCATCACCCACAAGCTGCGCGAGATCATGGCCATCACCGACCAGGTTTCGGTGATGCGTCAGGGCAAGATGGTGGCCCACCGCAAGACGTCTGAGACCGACAGGCAGGAGCTTGCAGAGCTGATGGTGGGCCGCACCGTCCGCCATGTGGCCAACGAAGTGCCTGCCAAACCCGGCGGCGTGGCGCTGAAGGCAGAGGGGCTTTCCTACGTCGAAGGTGGCGTGCGACGGCTTGACGGGGTGAGCCTCACCCTGCGCGAGGGGGAAATTGTCGGCGTTGCGGGGGTGGCTGGCAACGGCCAGTCCGAGCTCCTCGCCTGCCTTTCTGGCATCAAGGCGCCCTATGAGGGGATCATCAGCGCGGGCGGACAGACCATCAGCCGCGCTGCGCCCACGAACCCGCGAGAAATGCGGCGGCTCGGCGTTGCCCACGTGCCTGAGGATCGCCGACGAGAGGGCCTCGTGATGGCCTTTCAGGCCCAGGAGAACGCCGTCCTCGGCCAACTTCAGGAGGCGCGAGGGGCGCGGCGCTGGCTCCTTGCCACCCGCCGCATGGGAGCACGATGCGCTGAACTGATGCGCCGGTTCGACGTGCGCCCACCTGATCCGCGATTGCGTGCGGCGGGGTTTTCCGGCGGCAACCAGCAAAAGCTCGTCCTGGCGCGCGAACATGGCTCGCGGCCCAAAGTTCTCCTTGTGGGGCAGCCGACACGGGGGGTGGATATCGGCGCCATTGAGTTCATCCATGCCCGCCTTTTGGAGCTGCGCGACCAGGGCTGCGCCATCCTCCTGGTCTCGGTGGAGCTTGACGAGATCCTTGCCCTTTCGGACCGCATCATCGCCATGAACGCTGGCAGGATCGTGGGAGAGGTGGATGGCGCCAACGCCGACCGCGGCATGGTCGGCCTGATGATGGCGGGGGTTGCCACAGGCAAAGAGCCCAAGGAGCGTGTGGCGTGAATGTTCTGCCCCGCTGGGTGGACCTTGTGGTCATCCCGCTCATCAACCTGTTTCTGGCGTTCTTCGTGGCGGGCATTGTCATTGCGCTGATTGGGGAGAACCCCATCAAGGCGCTCAAAGTGATGTTCGATGGCGCGTTCGTTTACCCCGGCAGCCTTGGCTACACGCTCTACTACGCCACCAACTTCGTCTTCACGGGGCTGGCGGTGGCAGTGGCGCTCCAGGCGCGGCTGTTCAACATTGGGGGGGAAGGGCAGGCAGCGCTTGGCGGGCTGGGGGCGGTGCTGGTGTGCCTTGCGCTTGATTCGGTGGTGCCCGGCGTCATCGTTTTGCCCCTTGCCATCATGGGGGCGGCAGCGTTCGGCGCGGCGTGGGCCTTCATTCCCGGCTATCTGCAGGCAACGCGGGGCAGCCACGTTGTCATCACCACCATCATGTTCAACTTCATTGCCGCAGGCGTCCTGGTCTCTCTCCTCACCGGGCCGCTCATCAGGCCGGGGCAGAGCACGCCCCAAACCCGTGACATTGCCGAAGGGGCAAGCCTTCCCAAAATCCACGAGATTGCCCGTGCGCTGGGCATTGAGGCGAACCCATCGCCGCTCAACCTTTCCATCCTCGTGGCCCTCCTGGCGTGTGTGTTCGTGTGGGTGCTGATCTGGCGCACGCCCTTCGGGTACCGCTTGCGCACCTTGGGCGAGAGCGAGCCTGCGGCCCGCTATGCGGGGGTGAACGTGCCGCGCACGATCATCCTTGCCATGGCGATCTCGGGCGGGTTGGCTGGCTTGATGGCCATCAACGATGTGCTGGGCGCGCAGGAAAAGCTGATCTTAAACTTCACCGCAGGCTACGGCTTTACCGGAATCGCGGTGGCCTTGATGGGGCGGGGGCACCCGATCGGGATCGTACTGGCAAGCCTGTTGTTCGGCGCGCTTTATCAGGGCGGGGCTGAGCTTTCCTTCGAGTTCCGATCCATCAACCGCGAGATGGTGCTCGTCATCCAAGGTCTGATCATCCTGTTCTCGGGGGCGCTCGCCTTCATGCTGCACAAGCCCCTGTCGCGCCTGTTCGTTGGGCGCGCGGCCAAGGTGGCGCACGGGTAGGGCGATGGAAGAACTGTGGATCGACGCGGTACAGATTTTGTCGAGCACGCTGCGGCTCGCCACCCCTCTCATCTTGTGCGCCATGGCGGGCATGTTTTCAGAGCGCGCTGGCGTGGTGGACATTGGCCTTGAGGGCAAGCTCCTCATGGGCGCTTTTGCTGCAGCGGCTGCGGCCAGCCTCACAGGCTCGCCTTCGCTGGGGCTCGTGGCCGCCATCCTTGCCGCGTGCGCCCTGTCTCTGATCCACGCCTTTGCCACTGTCACCCATAGGGGCGATCAGATTGTCAGCGGTGTTGCCATCAACATCCTTGCCTCAGGACTGACGGTGGTGGTGGGGATTGCCATGTTCGCCCAAGGGGGCCAGACGCCGCCACTGTCGCGGGACGAGCGGTTCGGCGAGATCACCTTTCCTTTCGCGCAAACCTTGGCGGACGTTCCGTATCTCGGCCCGTTTTACGCCGAACTGGTGAGCGGCCATGACATTTTGGTCTACGCAGCCCTCGCCGTGGTGCCACTTTCGGTGTTCGTTTTGTTCGCCACATCCTTCGGCCTCCGGTTGCGTGCCGTGGGGGAGGCGCCTGAAGCTGTGGACAGTGCCGGCTACTCCGTGACCCTCCTTCGCTACAAAGCTGTCTTGATCGCAGGGGTGTTGTGCGGCATTGCCGGGGCCTACCTCTCAACCGCACATGGCGGCGGTTTTGTGCGCGAGATGAGTGCAGGCAAAGGTTACATTGCTCTGGCTGCCCTCATTTTCGGCAAGTGGCGGCCGGTGCCTGCTTTGTTTGCCTGTTTATTGTTCGGGCTTCTGGAAAGCTCAGCGTCGCGGCTCTCCGGCGTATCGGTTCCGGGCCTGGGGCAGGTTCCTGTCGATGTGATCCTTCTGGCGCCTTACGTGCTTACGGTTGTACTGCTCGCCGGATTTTTCGGCCGCGCCATTCCACCCAGAGCGTTAAACACGCCGTACGTTAAAGAACGCTAAGTTGAAGCTGAACATTCATTCATGCATCGACATAACACTTATGCCATCAATAAGCGCATTGCTGGGTTATGGATAAGCTGTAGGCCGCGGAACCTTTAAGAGAGGCGGCTTCATCTTTTTCCGCCCCATCTATTGCGCAAAGCTGCCACAATTGATAAGTGTCATCCCACTGTCACGAACGACCCAGTGGGGATGCGCCATGTACGCGCGCACAAGCGTCGAAAACAGCTGGTTCGACCAGCGCCTGTTGCGCCTTTCGTAGGCGTTTAGGGCGCGCTGACCGCGTGCGGGCTCTCCGCTGCGCGGTCGCCTGCCTCTTTTCATAACAACAGCGGCAAGACGCAAGCGGGCCTTGTGCACCGGCCACCCATCCGGCCGTGCGGCCTGACGTCACGCCTCAAGCTTTCCCATCAGACCGGCACACACGCAGCGTCAATCCGGACGCTGCGATGCCGTCGCTATTGTTCGCCGGCAGGCGCGGAGAATGTCCATGTCCACACCGATTCCCGTTCAGACCTATTACATCCCCGTTCGCGAAGACGACACCATGATCCCTGGTGACACGCAGGGGAGTTCGGAAATCGGCCGTGGTGACGGCGATCAAAATCTTGACACTTACTCTCTGGTTTCTTTCGGTGTCGCTGCAGCAGGCACCGTCATCTACTACGATCACTGGGAAGACGGTTACGACCTCAACCTGACCGACCCCACCAACCGCCAAAGCACCACCTTGGTGTTCGGCGATGGCGACCTCAGCAACAACTACGACGCCAACGGCAACCTGGTGCTCCCGGCAGGCAGTGACGACCTGTTTGAGGGCGGCGAAGCCTTTAACCTGTCCGACACTGTGGCTGTGGACCGCACCGCCAGCGACATCTTATTCGATGGCTCAGACAAAATCTCGGCAACCTTTCCCATCGCCGTCTCCCGCTTGACCGCCCCCCAAAAGGACGATGGCACCGTCGTCTCCATCGCCACAGGCGCAGTGGAGGTACAGGACACCTCCAAGTACGGCAGCCAGTACATCATCCCCGTTGGCGGCGACGGCTCCGGCAACACCGACGCGCCCACAGGGGCGTTCGACCTTGCCTTTGCCCATGTGATGGCGGCCTCGCCCAACACCCCCGTCTACCTGAACGGCACGTTGGTGGCGACGCTGAATACTGGCGAAACCTACGTTGCAAGCGTTGTGGAAGGGGACAAGATCACCACCTTCCCCGACGGTGAGAGCGACGGCAACGGCGTCCAGGTGACCCTCGTCACCCGCGACGATGGCCGTGAGTACAACGAACAGCGCTGGTACTCGCTGACGCCCGTTGAGGACTGGTCGAACGACTACGTCACCCCCGTCGGCACCGACACCAGCTTCGACAGCGACGAAGGCCTTACCGCCATTTGGGTGTTCAACCCCAATGACGATGCCATCACCGTGACCGTCAACACCCGCGATCCCGATGACGGCTCCATCGACACCGCTACGCTCACCGTCCCGGCGGGCGAATCGGTGAAGACCGATGACATCCCGGGCGGCTCGGGCGCCCGCCTCACGTCAGTGGGCGGGGAGACTTTCTATGCCCTTACCCAGACCGAGACGGTGGGTTCAGGCGCGCGCAGTGACTGGGGCCATCCGCTGATTCCTGTGGAGCAGCTCACCTCCCAAGGCCTCATCACTTTCGGGTTCGGCAACACCGACCAGCTGACCGGCGGTGACTCTGGCTCTTCGCGCAGCCTCACCTTCGTGACGCCGCTGGAAGACGCGCAGATCAACGTGGACTTCGACGGTGACGGCACGGTCGACCAGGTGGTGATCGCCGACGCGCTCCAGTCCATCACCTTCTCCGACACTGACGACAACATGACGGGCGCCTTGATCTACGCCCACAAGGTGGGCGACCCGACGACACCCGTGGATGTGGCCATCGCCCACGGCCAAAACCCGGCCGTCAACGCCACTGAAAGTCAGTCCATCGACGCTGGCGTCGTCACCGTGCCGCTGCCTGAGGTTTTCACCTCCAAGTTCAGCGCTTTGAGCGAGGATGCGGACGGCAATGGCGTCGTCTCGCCGGGCGACACCATCACCTTCACCATCTCAACGCTGAACTTCGGCCGGGTGGAGATTGGCGAGGGCGGCTATGTGGTCGAAGACTTCGGCCTGCCGATGTTCGACACCATCGACTATGTGGCCGGCTCCACCACGTTCAATCTGTCAGACGGGCGAGGCGAAATCGCGCTCGAAGATTCCGCATCAGGCACCGCCTTCCCGGTGGACGATGGCTTCTCCACCCTCGGCCGCGGTGCGCAGGGGGATGCCGATTCGGCCATCCTCAATGTGGGCGAGACTCACACCATCACCTTCAAAGGGGTGGTGAAGGACTTCGATCAGCTGGATCCGGGTACCGTCGCCTTCCTCAACGAAGGCCAGCTGACCAACAACAATGGCGGGTTGCTAAACGAGTTCTCGTCCTCCGGTCCCATTGTGTTCGACTCAGGCGTGGTGGTGGAAAAGACCACCAACGGAGAAGATGCCGACACGGGCACAGGCCCCGTCGTTCAGACAGGCGCCCCCGTCACCTGGGTCTACACCGTCACCAACACCGGCGAGACCTTCCTTGCCGATGTGTCGGTGGCCGACGACGACCCCAACGTGACGCCCGTCTACCAGTCGGGCGACGACAACGATAACGGCGTCATCGACCCCAACGAAGCGTGGGTCTACACCGCCTCCGGCAATGCCCAGTCGGGCCAGTACAACAACGTTGCCACGGTGACGGCGACCCCCGTCTACGCCGACGGCACCACCGCCGTGCCCACCGTTGCCGGCGGCGGCGCTGTCACCGACGATGACCCCTCAGCCTACTTCGGTGCCAACCCTTCCATCGCCTTCGACAAGGTGGTGGTGGACGTGGGCGGCCAAGGCCCTGATGCGGCCATCACCGCCGCGGGCCAGGTCATCACCTACCAGCTCGTCGTCACCAATGACGGTAACGTCACGCTCAACAATGTGGTGGTGAACGATCCGCTTACGGGAACGTCCGAAACCATTCCCTCGCTCGCCCCCAACGCCTCCGCCTTCGTTGACGCCACCTACACCGTCACCCAGGCCGATATCGACGCGAACGGCGGTGGTGACGGCGACATCGACAACATCGCCACCGCCGACAGTGATGAAACAGGCCCCGTCGACGATGAAGAGGCGGTGGATATCGCGCGGACGGCCGATATCTCCATCGTCAAGGAGGCCGACAAGACGCTGGTGACCGACGCCGGCGAGACGGTCACCTACACCTTCACCGTCAAGAACGACGGCAATGTCACCCTGACAGACGTCGTGTTGACCGACGACAACTTCACCCCGGGCGACACGGGCGACGATTTCGCGCCCACATTCGTCTCAGGCGATGACAACGGCAACGACAAGCTGGATGTGGGGGAGACGTGGACCTATTCGGCCTCCACCACCATCTCCCAGGGCGAGATCGACGCGGGCGAGGCGCTGGTCAACACGGCTACCGTCGAGTCCAACGAGACCGGCCCTCAGTCGGACGACGCCACCGTGGCTGTCGGCCAGACGCCGACCATTGCCATCGACAAGGTGGTTGTGGATGTTGACGGCCGTGGTGCGGCAGCCGCCGTCACAGCTGCCGGTCAGGTGATTGCCTACGACCTCATCGTCACCAACACAGGCAACCAGACGCTCACCAACGTGACCGTCGACGATCCTCTGACGGGAACGTCAGAGGTCATCCCCTCACTTGCCCCGAACGCATCCACGACGGTGCAGGCCACCTACACCGTCACCCAGGCCGACATCGACGACAATGGCGGCGGCGATGGCGATATCGACAACACCGCAACGGCCGACAGCGATGAAACCGGGCCCGTCAGTGATGATGAAGAAGTGGAGATCGCACGCGATCCTGCGATGATCATCACCAAGGATGCTGACAAGACCACCGTGTCTGCGGCCGGCGAGACCGTGAACTACACCTTCACCGTCAAGAATGCCGGGAACGTCACCCTCACCAACGTGACGCTGAGCGATGACAACTTCACCCCTGGCGACACGGGCGACGATTTCGCGCCGACACTGGTCTCAGGCGATGACAACGGCAACGACAATCTGGATGTGGGCGAAACGTGGACCTATACGGCCTCCGCGACCATCACCCAGGGCCAGATCGATGCGGGCGAGAACCTCGTCAACACCGCAACCGCCGACTCCGACGAGACCGACCCTGTGGATGATGACGAGACCGTCACCATCAATGCAGCCCCAGGCCTTGCCATTGAGAAGGTGGTGACCGGCGTCGACACCGCAGGCAACGGCACGCTCGACGAAGCGGGCGATGTCATCGACTACACCATCACCGTTACCAACACGGGCGCGCAAACCCTCACCGGCGTCACGGTGGAGGACCCTCTGACCAATCTGTCGGAGACCATTGCCTCCCTGGCGCCGGGCGAGAGTGCGTCCTTCGATGTGTCCTACGCCATCACCCAGGCCGACCTTGACGACAATGGCGGCGGTGACGGCGACATCGACAACGTTGCCACCGCCGACAGCAACGAGACCGGGCCTGAGGAAGACACCACCGAAACGCCTCTCGATCGCGACCCCACCATCTCCATTTTGAAGACGGCCGACAAGACGCTGGTCACCCGCGCTGGCGAGACGGTGACGTTCACCTTCACGGTGAAGAACGAAGGCAATGTCGCCCTCACAGGCGTCACTGTGGTGGATGACAACTTCACCCCGGGCGACACAGGCGATGACTTTGCGCCCACCTACGTCTCGGGGGATGCCAACGACAACGACAAATTGGATGTGGGCGAAAGCTGGGTGTATAGCGCCGCCCACGATGTAACCGCTGATGACCTTCTGGCCGGTCAGATGGAAAACACAGCCACGGCCGATTCCAACGAAACCGGGCCTGTGTCGGACACCGAGGTGGTGCGCACCGAAGTCATCGAGAAATGCACCGACGTTGCCGATGAATTCGGGAAGGTTCGTCGCAAGGACGCCACCATCGACCTTAGCAAGGATGGTCAGCAGCCCAACGGCACCAATGGCGATGATGTCATCTTCGGCACCGGCAAAGGTGAGGCCATCTCCACCAACGAGGGCGAGAACAAGGTGAAGGCCCTCGGCGGCCATGACATCGTCAATGGCGGCAATTCAGGCGATCTCGTCTACGGCAACGGCGGCAAGGACATCATCAACGGTAACGGTGGCGACGACAGCCTGTCCGGCGACGGTGGTCACGACAAGATCTATGGCGGTGGCGGCAACGACATCATCATGGCCGGCAACGGCAACGACCTTGTGGAAGCCGGCGGCGGCAACGACCGCATCAACCTTGGCAACGGCAACGACACCGTCCAGGGCGAAGGCGGCGATGACTGCATTGCCGGCGGCACAGACAAAGGCCGCATCAAAGGTGCTGGCGACAATGTCGAGGTCCGCCTTGGCGATGAACTGTTCGGCAATGGCGGCGCCGATCAGTTCGAATACGAAGCCGGCGATGGCGTCGACTTCCTGTTCGACTTCAACGCCAACGACGGGGACACGCTGCGCCTGTTCGGCATTGACGAAGGGGACGCCAAGTTCGTCACAGGTTCCACACCCTATGGGCCGGCGGCGGGCATCGTCTTCAACCTCGACGACGACAAGGCGTTTGAAGGGGGCATCTTCTTCCAACAGGTTCGCGACCCTGACGATCTTCGCGATCTGGTGGAGAAGGGCGCCATCGACTTCGTCTGATCCACCCACCCTTGAAAAGTAAGAGGCCGCAGACGCTTGGCGGCCTCTTTATCGGCGTGATTGCAGCGCGTTGCAGGCTCAGTGCTTGCCTTCGACGTAGCGGGTGACGAGGGCGCCGTAGAGGGTGCGGATGCGCTCGGTCATGGGGCCGGGTGCGGTGAGGGGGCGGGTGTCCACCGAACCGACGGGTGTCAGGCCGCCGAATGAGCCTGTCATGAAGGCCTCCTCCGCGCCGTAGGTCTCCAGAAGCGAGAAGTTCTTCTCGCGCACGGTGATGCCATTTTCGCGGCACGCTTCAATCACCTTGCCGCGGGTGATGCCGTTCATGCAGTGGTCGCCCGTGGAGGTCCAGACCTCCTCGCCTCGGACAATGAAAAAATTGCATGAGTTGGTGGTGTTCACGAACCCGAACGGGTCGAACATCAACGCCTCGTCCGCGCCGGCCTTTTCAGCGGCAATGCACGCCAAGATACAATTCAGCTTAGAGTGGGAGTTGAGCTTGGCATCTTGGGTCAAAGGCAAGCCCCTGTGGTGGGCAACGCTTGCCAGGCGAATGGGGCGAGGGATGGCCGGGCGCGAATGCTCCATAATGATCGCAACCGTGGGGCCTGCGCGTGAAAAGCCAGGGTGTTGAAACGGTGCGGACTTGATCCCCCGCGTCACCATCAGCCGGGCGTGGGTGTCATTGGTCATGCCGTTGGCGGCAGCGGTCTTGTTGAGTGCGTCGGAAAGGTCCTGGCGGGAGTGGGCAATGTCGAGGTCAAGGGCAAGGGACGCCTCGAACAGACGGTCCAGATGCTCCTCCAAAAAGACCCAGACACCGTCTTTCAGACGCAGGCCCTCCCAAATGCCATCCCCCAGCATGAAGCCTGAATCGTAGATGGACACCAGCGCCTCGGCCCGCGGCACGATCTTGCCGTTGACGTAGAGCTTCACCGTTGCATTGCGTGGATCGTCTGCGGCTTGGTGGGCGTTCACCGCGTCTTCATTGGCGTCCATGTGTGTCTCCTGGCCCGCGTTGGGCGTGTGCAATGCCGGTGGATGATTGACGTTGGCCAGCGCGCCGGCAAGGGTGCACCCCCATCGATCGCGGAGACACGTTATGGCCACCAAAGCAGCCCTCGTCACAGGTGCTGGCAAGGGCATGGGCGCTGCCATCGCGCGCGAGCTTGCCGGCCGCGGCTACGGCGTTGCCGTCATGTCTCCATCGGAGCGATGCGAGGCATTGGCCGAGGAGATCGGCGGCATTTCCCATCGCGGCGTGGTGGAAAACAAGGCCGATATCGATGCCCTGGTGGACAAGGCGATGGACGCTTACGGCCGTATCGATGCTGCCGTTCTTCATGTGGGGCCGCCACCGAAAGGCGACCTCCTTTCCATCGAGGACGAGGCGTGGGAAAGGGGCAACGACATTGTGGTGATGAGCGCTGTGCGCCTTGCCCGCGGGCTCGCCCCCATCATGGAAGCGCAAGGGGGCGGTGCGATCTTGAACATCACAAGCTACGCCGCCTTCGAGCCGAGCCTGATGTTCCCTGTCTCCTGCGTTTACCGTGCGGGGGTCGGCGCGTTCACCAAGCTGTTTGCGGAGCGCTATGGGCCGGCCAACATTCGCATGAATGCGCTTCTGCCCGGCTTCATCGACAGCCTCAACCATCCGGCGGAGCGGGCAGAGGGCATCCCCATGAAGCGTCTCGGGCGGGTGGACGAGGTGGCAAAGTACGCCGCCTTCCTCGTCTCAGAGGATGCGTCCTATGTGACGGGGCAGAACATCGTGGTGGACGGCGGGCTCAACAAACACGTTTGAGCCGCTGTCGCCCAAGCTCACGGGATGACGGCCACCTTGCCGAACACCCGCCGCTCCTCCATGGCGCGGAAGGCGCCCTGGGTGTCTTCGAGGGGGTAGGTGGAGGAGACGATGGGGTTCAAATCGCCCCGGTCGGTGAGCTTGATGAGCTCTGCCACATCCTCCTTCGACCAGCCGTTGGAGCCCAAGATGTTGTGCTCGAACGTCCAGATAAAGCGCATGTCGCTGCGCACATCATAGCCCGCCGTCGCGCCGCAGGTGAGAAGGCGCCCGCCTTTCGTCAGCGAGCGTAGGGACGGGATCCACGTGTCGCCACCCGTGAAGTTGACGATCACATCCACACCGCCGCCGCCTGAAATGCGCGGCTTGCCGAAGCGGGCATGGACCTCACGCATAAAGTCACCCTCGGCGTAGTTGATGCCTTCGTCGGCGCCAAGCGCGGCCAAACGGTCCAGCTTTTCCTGGGAGGATGCGGCGGCAATCACATGGGCGCCTGCCATTTTCGCAAGCTGCACGCAGCAGGTGCCAACGCCGCCCGATGCGCCAAGGACCAGCACCTTGTCGCCCGGATGAACGTGACCGCGGGTCATCATCATCCTGTACGCGGTGCCGTAGGCACAGGGGAGGGCGGCCGCTGCCGTAAATGTCATGGTGTTGGGGATCGACAGGAGCTGGTCGGCGGTCACGACGACACGCTCTGCAAGGCCGCCATTCACCATCTCGCCCAGAAGCTTGCCCGCCTTGCGCTCGATGGGGTCCACCACAACGCGGTCGCCCACCGACCAATCGGTGACGCCTGGGCCGACGGCATCCACCGTGCCTGCCACATCGATCCCCATGATGATGGGCATCGGCACCTTGATGCCAGGCATCCCTTTCAGCGTGAAAAGGTCGTGGTAGTTGAGCGTGCAGGCGCCCACCGTCAGCACCACCTCGCCCTCGCCTGGGGTCGGGTCGGCGAAGTCGTCGTGGAAGGTGATGGCCTCGATGGGGCCGTGCTCGTGGATCACCTGGGCGCGCATTGTTTCCTCCGATCAGCCTACTTGGGCACCATAGCAACCGCGGCCGACGGCGGTGAGCTTGCCGTTGTCATCCACCACGTCGATGTCCACCACGCCGACGGTGCGGCCCACTCGCCGTGCCCGCGCCGTTGCGGTGAGCTTGGTGCCGGTGGAGGGACGCAGATAGTCAACGCGAAAGTTGATGGTGGGGACGGCACCGCCAACGGCAATGGCCACCGCAAAATCCCCCACCGTGTCGATGAGGGCGGCGACCGGCCCGCCATGGAACTGGCCGGTCATGGGGCCGCCACGCTCGAACTCAGGCCGCATGGGCATGACCATGATGATCTCGCCGCGCTCAGCATCGAGGGACACCAAAGAGAGGTTCATGAATTGGATGAACGGGGAGGACGCAAGGTAGCCCCTCACCATCTCGGCAAGGGCGTCGTTGTCGGCAGGTTCGCTCATCAGTTCACCAGAAGGGAGGGGAGCCAGGTGGCAAGGCTTGGGACTAGGAACACGGCAATGAGGGTCAGCACCTGGATTGCAACGAAAGGTAGAACACCGCGATACATGTCCATATACGTGATCTCTGGGGGCGCGATGGATCTCAGATAAAAGATGGACGGCGCCATGGGCGGTGTGAGGTAGGAGGTCTGGATCACCACAATCATCAGGACGGCAAACCAGATGGGGTCCACCCCCGTCGCGGTGAGGATGGGCACAAAGATGGGCAGCATGATGAGCACCACCGACACCCAGTCCAGGATGAAGCCTGCCAGGAATGTGACGCCAAGCATCAACAAGATGATGCCTGTGTCCCCAAGCCCCAGCGCATCGATGATCCCCTGCACGAGGTTGTTGCCGCCGTGGATCCTAAAAATTCCTGCGAAGATGGACCCCCCAACGACAATGAGGAGGATCATGCAGTTGACCAGAAGCGTCTCGCGCAAGGTCTCAAACAGCGTCTTGAGCGAGAAGCGGCCGTACAAAATGGTCAGCACAACAGTGCCCAACGCGCCGACGGCTGCCGCCTCGGTGGGGGAGGCGATGCCGAACATGATGGCGCCCAGAACGCACACGATGAGGAAGACCACAGGCACCAATGCCGTCAGCGTGTAGGTGATGCGCTCGCCAATGGGGGGCAGGTCGTCCGCCTTCACTGCGGGGCCAAGCTCGGGCTTCAAGGCGCAGGCAACGAGGATCACCAGGAAGAAGCCGAACACCATGATGGCGCCTGGCAACAGGACCGCCGAGAAGAGCTGACCGATGGAAAGGTTCGCCACCGAGGCGTAGATCACCACCACCAACGACGGCGGAATCATGGTGCCCAGCGACCCGCCAGAGCAGATGACGCCTGAGATGAGGCTCTTGTTGTAGCGATAGGCGAGCATGGCGGGGATCGCCATCACGCCGATCAACACCTCGACCGCGCCCACAATCCCTGTGGTGGCGGCAATCAAGGCTGCCATGGACATGGTGGCGAGCCCCAGTCCGCCTGGTAATCGCCCGAGCCACATTTGCATGGCTTTGAAGAGGCGCTCGGCAATGCCCGAACGCTCCAGCATGAAGCCCATGAAGACGAAAGGCGGCACGGCGGACAGGACGAAGTTGGACGCTGTCTGCGTGATTCCGCCGTAGAGCTGAAGCGCCACCCGATCGCCAAACAAGGGCAGGCCGAAGAGGGCCGCCGTTGCCAGGAGCGAGAAGGAAATGGGGATGCCCAGGAAGACGAACGTGAACAGGACCGGGAACATCATCCCGGCGAGAAGCTCATTGGTCATTGCGGGGCCACGCCGGGGGCGTTGTCGCGGGTTGAGGCGAGCGAATTGGTGCGCGCGTGCCCTGGCGGGTCCACCGACCTCGGATCGAAGATGCCGAACACGTGGCGGATGGATTCAATGATCACCTGGAGGGTGAGGCCGGCCACCCCAAGGGCGATCCCGGTGAGGAAGGGCCAGACCACCGGCTCCCACGTGCTCATGTTCTCAAGGGTGCCGCGCTCATAGGCGCGCACGGCCTTTTGGATGCTGGATTCGGACGTGAGGTAGAGGAGTGGCAGGAACAGGCAGAGGTAGAACAGAAGATTGATCAGGTGCTGGATGCGCTCAGGAAACCGCGAAGACAAGAAGTCGATCCGCACATGGGCGTCCCGGCGCAGCGTATAGGCGGCGCCCAGAAGAAACAGGCTGCCGTTGGTCATGTAGGTGATGTCGTTGGCCCAAATGGTGGGGGCGTTGAAGAAGCGCCTCGCCACCACCTCGAAGATCATCACGCCGATGAGGACGACGATCATCACCATGGCTATGGCCGCAAGGACGCCGCCGATGCGGTCCAGCTGCGGCAACAGGCGATGGAGGAGGAAGGACTTCAAGGCGGCCTCGACGTTGAAGAAAGGGCGGCGCACAGGACGCCGCCCTTTTGTGTCAGTCGTTGTGGTCCACGACCAGGTACTTGGAGTTGGCCATCCAGCGGTCCTGGAAGTCGAAGATGGACTTGGCCACCTTCTCGGGCCACTCGTTGCCGTCGGCCTTGGCTTCGGCGGCCGCGTTCATGGCCCAGTCCCGGGCAGCGGCGCGGGAGGCCTCGATGAACTCGGGCGAAAGGCGGATCAGCTCGTTGTCGCCCGCTTCCGCGCGCTCGGTGATTTTCGCAACAGCATCAAGGTCGGCATTGATGATGGCGAGCATGGAATCGTGGGTCACCACGCGCGCGGCCACCTCAATGGCAAGCTTCACGTCGTCGGGGAGTTCGTCCCAGGTTTCGGCCGTCATCATCAATTCGAAGGCCCAGGCCGGGGCGTGGATGCCGGGATAGATCACGTACTTGGTGATCTCGTGATAGCCACGGCTGAAGTTCTCCGCGGGCATGGAGTATTCGGCCATGTCCACGCCCTGCTTTTCCAGCATGGAGTAGACTTCAGAGCCAGGCACCGTGGTGGGCGCTGCGTCGAACTTGTCACGCACAACAGCGGCCCAGTTGCCGAGGGTGCGGTACTTGGCGCCTGCCAGATCGTCCGTGGAGGCGATGGGCTTGTGGGAATGGGCGAACCATTCCGACGGGCCCGAACCCAGCACCACCGAGTGCATGCCCATGGTGTCGCGGCGATGCTCGGTCAAAAGCTCCTGTCCGCCGCCTTTATAGATCCAGGCGTGGAGGGAATCGGTGCCAAGGCCTGTGGGGAAGCCCAGCACCATGGCGTTCACCGGGTCGGCTGTGCCGAGGAACGAGGTGGGCCAGTTCACCATGTCCACAAGGCCGTCTTCCAGCGCCTCGTGAAGCTTGAAGATGTTGCCCACGGTGCCGGCGGGAAGCACCTGGATTTCCACCTTGCCGCCCGTCAGCTGGTTGACGAGGTCGGCGAAGGGCTGGGCGATGTTGGTGAAGTAGGTGCCCGTCTCCACATCGATGGTGGCCATGCGGAACTGGTACTCTTGCGCACTGACAGCGCTGGTTCCGGCAAGGATGAGGGCGCCTGCTAGGGCGTGCTTGATCATGCTCTCTCCCGTTCTTTTTGGCGGTCCTTGAAGGACCTCAGGCCGCGACGAACGCCATGGTGATGCCGGCTGCGGCCTCAGGGCCGGCAATCAACGAACCTTCGATCCCAGCCTCGGCCAACGCGCGTCGGGTCGCGTCAAGGTCGCTTGAGGCAAAGACGAGGGCGCCCATGGCTGTGGGGGCGGCACATTGCGTGCCAAACCGGTTGTGAAATGCCGCCGGCGTCAAAAAGCCCACTGTGGCGTTGCCGAAGTCGATCTTTGCGGTGTCGCCGGCGATGGTTGCCTGGCCAGGGGCAATGGCCTCCCAGGCGCGGGCAACGGCGTCCAGATCGTCCGCAACCCCCACCACCTCCTTCACACCGACAACGGCGTTGGGCTGGTCCAGATAGTCCGTCCGCCACACCACATCCGGCGTCAGATGCTGGCAGACGAAGGTGTAGGCGCCAGGGGTGGCACTCGGGGCAATGTTTGCAGTGCGGAAGGCGGCCTCGCGCTCGCCGCCTGGCATTTCGACCGGGCGGGCGAAGGCGTTTGCGGGGCCTGCGCCGATCCCCTCTTTGGCAAAGGCGGCTGCGGCCTCATCGGCGCTCTCGGTCTTCAGCGCGACGCCGAACAGGTGGTGGCCCGCGGCAAGGCCGTCGCGGATCGCTTGATTGTGCTCGGTGTCAGCCACGACACCCAGCACTTCGAAATAGGTGTTGCCGTGGAAGACGATGGTCGAATTGGCGGTTCCCATATGGGGCGAGTGGACCCCCCGCGGCGTGGGGCGGAAGCCGAGCCGTCCAACGGCCGCTTCACCGGCGGCAAGATCGTTGACGGCAACGATGGCGTGGTCCAGTCCGGTGATGTGGGGCAAGATTGTTCTCCGTGGCTCCTAAGCCGACCATGCAATGGCCTGGAAGTCCAGACCCTTTCGCCCGTCGCGTCTAGCCCGCCCGGCGCTTGGCGAAGACCGCACCGCCCACAGCTTGGTCGGTCGGCGAGAGTTCGATGAAGGCCGCGCTTGCCCTTGCAGGAAGGTTGAGTGCGGCCTGAATGGCGGCGGCCACATCGTCCGCCTGCAGGGCTTCATAGTCGGTGAAAAGGCCCGAAAGCTTGTCCCGGTCGCCGCCTTGGGACTCCAAATAGATGTCCGTCTCCACCCGGCCTGGCGCCACCTCGCTGAGGCGCACCCCGGTGCCGGCAAGCTCCATGCGCAGCGTTTGTGCAAAGGCGTGCATGCCCCCTTTGGTGGCCGCATAGAGCGTCACGTTGGGGAAGGGGTGGCGGGCGATGAGCGAGGTGACCATGACGAGGTGACCGCTGCCGCGCTCAATCATCTGCGGCAGGATCATCTGGGTCAGCACCAGCGTCGCGCGCAGGTTGAGCATGAGCTGGCGGTCAATGTCCTCCACCGTCTGCTCGGCAAAGGGCTTTGCGGAGGTGATGAGGCCCGCGTTATTCACCAAAATGTCAAGACGGCGACCTGCGAGGGCATCGGCAACGGCGCAATCGTCGGTGAGGTCGCAGGCAATGGCCTCGCAGCCCGTCTCGTCGGCCAGTTGTGAGAGGGCGTCCGCTGACCGGGCCATGGCAAGAACGGTATGACCGTCCCGTCTGAGCCGCCGCACGGTGGCTGCACCAATACCCCGGGATGCGCCCGTCACCAGAGCGGTCTGTATCTTCGTCATCGGTGCCCTCCTTAAGCGGCCCGGAGGGTTGCTGGGATGGCGATGTGCCGTCAACCTAGGACCCTCCCGCCGCACATCACCAAAGGCCACGGTCACGATGAACGACCCTCGCTCCAACAACATGGGCTACTTCAGCCACGCACCTGCCATGGAGCACCCGGGCGATGTGGCTTTGATCGACCTTTTCGGCGACCAGGAGCGCACCGTTACCTACGCCACGTTGGAAGAGCGGTTGGACCGTGTGGCTGCAGCAGCCGTGGAAGCCGGCCTCAAGGTCGGCGCGCGGGTTGCCATGTGCGTCGGCAATCGGTTCGAGTTCGTGGACGCCATGTACGGCTTGATGCGGGCGGGCCTCGTCCCAGTGCCCCTCAACACAAAGCTCGGCGCGGACACCATCTCCTATATCCTTGCCGATTCAGACTGCGTTGCTGCCATCGTCGAGCCGTCCTCCAACCCCTTCATTGTGGAGGCGGTGGAGGCGGCCGGGATCGGCGTGACGTGGGCAATGGATGATGCGCCCGCAGGCTGGCAGGACTATGAAGCCGTGCTTGCCGCAGCGCCCGCCAGCTTCGACCCGCCGATCATTGCGGACGATCATGTGGCCTTCCAGCCTTATACGTCAGGCTCCACTGGGCGGCCCAAGGGGGTCATCCTCACCCATGACGGTCAGCTTTGGTGGACGCGGTGCTTAAACCGATACTGGCCGCCCACCCGCAATGCGCGCGCCCTTGCGGCCATGCCCCTTTACCACAAGAACGCTATGGCAGGGGCCATCAAGCCGCTCCTCAATGTGGGCGGGTCGGTGGTGATCTTGCCGAGTTTTGAGCCTGTGCGGTTCTTGACGGCCTTGTCGGAGTATAAGTGCACACGCTCCGGCGGTGTGCCTGCCGCCTTCTCCATGATGCTGCGCCACACGGACCTCATCAAATCGCTAGACTTTTCTGCCCTTCAGACGTTGGTGATCGGCTCTGCTCCCGTCGCGAAGGAGCTTGCGGACGCCATCGAGGATGCGTTCGGCGTGACGGTGGGGGAGAGCTACGGCCTGACCGAAGGCGGCCCTGTGATGCTGGGCCCACCGCTCGACGGTCGCCCTGTCCCCCACGGCAGTTGCGGGGTCGCCTGGCCGGAAGGGGAGGTGAAGCTTGTGGACGATGAAGGCAACGAGGCCGATGTGGGCGAACTGTGGGTCAAAAACCCCGGCGTCACCCCAGGCTACCACCAACTGCCGGACGTGAACGCCAAACGCATCGTCGACGGCTGGTTGCGCACGGGCGATCTCTTCCACCGCGACGCCGACGGCTTTTACTATTTCCGCGGCCGCACGGACGACATGTTCAATTCAGGCGGCGAAAACATCTACCCCAAAGAGGTGGAAGACCTTTTGTTGAGCCACCCCGCCGTGGTGGATGCCTGCGTCGTCCCCGTGCCCCATGCGGTCAAAGGGGAGGTGCCCGTCGCCCTTGTGATGCTGAAAGGGGAGGGCGCCTCTGACGAAGAGGCGCTCAAAGCATTCTCCATCGCGAACGGCCCCGCCTACGCCCATCCGCGCAAGATCATGATCGTCGACCAGATCCCCCTCAATGGTGCGGGCAAGAACGACAGGACAGTGGTCGCCCGCGAATTGAGAGAGCGCTTTGGCACCCTTGGCGCTGCGTAAGGAGACTTTGATGAACCTTGGGATGATCGAGGCGGCGGCGGACGTCGTCTACCGCTCCATGCCCCCAACGCCACAATTCCGTTGGCCCCTCCTTGCCGAAGCGTCAGGGGCGGACGTGTGGGTCAAGCACGAGAATCACACTCCGACCGGCGCCTTCAAGATCCGCGGCAGCCTCACTTTTATGGATTGGCTGGTGAAAAACCGGCCAGACGCCAGGGGGATTGCAACGGCAACCCGCGGCAATCACGGTCAAGGTCAGGCCATGGCCGCCACACGGGCAGGGCTCGTGGCGAAAATCTTCGTGCCCCACGGCAACTCTGTGGAGAAGAATGCCGCCATGGCCGGTTTCGGCGCGCAGCTCATCGAGTTCGGCGAGGATTTTGACGAGGCGCGCCTTGAAGCATTGCGTGTGGCCGAGGCTGAAGGGCTCGTCTTCGTGCCGCCCTTCCATCCTTCCCTCGTGTCAGGCGTTGCCACCTATGCGCTGGAGTTGTTTCGCGCCGCGCCCGACCTTCACACGGTTTATGTGCCCATCGGCTGCGGATCTGGCATTTGCGGCCTCATCCATGTGCGCGACGCCTTGGGTCTTTCCACCAACATCGTCGGCGTGGTGTCGGAAAACGCCGACGGCGCCAAACAATCCTTCGAGGCGGGGCGTTTGATCGAAACCGAATCGGCCCACACCTTTGCCGATGGTATGGCGGTGCGCACCCCCGTCGCCGAGGCGCTGGACGTTTATGGCAAGGGTGCAGAACGGGTGATCACCGTCAGCGATGATGCGGTCGCTGGGGCCATGCGCCTTTATTTTCGCCATACCCACAACGTTGCCGAAGGGGCAGGCGCTGCCCCCCTCGCCGCCTTGATGGACGAGCGGGAGACCATGAAGGGCCGCAAAGTGGGCGTCATCTTGTGCGGCGGCAACGTGGACACGGATGTGTTCATGACCGTCCTGTCCGGCCGCACACCCAAGGTGGGCACGCCCCGCCACGCCACTGTCTGAGCGACCCCCACGCCCCACTGAAAGGAACGGCCGATGGCCCACAAGCGCGAAAACTTCTCCACCGGCTCCCATTTCGAGCATACCTACGGCTACTCCCGCGCGGTGAAGGTGGGCGAGACGGTCTATGTGTCCGGCACCGTCGGCCTCGACTATGACAAAGGCGGCATCCCCACGGCGGCGACCGACCAGTTCGACCAGATCGTTGCCAACCTCACCCGTGGTCTGGCCATGGCAGGGGCACGGCTTGAAGACGTGGTGCAGCTCGTCATCTACGTCACAGGCGCGGACGTGTTCGAAGAGATCGGCCCGTCACTGAAAGCGGCCTTCGGCCCCATTGCCCCCACAAGTACGGCCGTGGTCGTCGGCTTCCCGTTTCCCGACATTAAGCTTGAGATCTCAGCAACGGCGGTGATCGGCTGCGGCAACTGACGCAAACACTTTAGAAACTTCAATGCGTTGTACTGCCCCGTGCGCAGTGGTTGTTGCCAGATGCCTGCCCGCTGAACTGTTGCAGAAATGTCAATGCGTTAAGTTTGTGTTGAGCAATTGGGTGCAACCCGGTGGGCAGGATGTCTTTCGCCGCCTAGTGTGATCGTGCAAAGGAGCTTCTTGCGGCACCTGTTGCCGTACGGTCACCGAAGGGAGTGTGTGCGTTGCTGATGATCGGTTGGAAAAACGTGCGCACGTGCGTCGTCGTCGCCCTCGGTGCCGCGGCCCTTGCAGGATGCAGTGGCACCATTGCCTCGCTCGAGCCTGCCCTGTCCGAATCGCCCAAGGAAACCAAGAGCGCTGCCGTGGGCCGGCAGATGATCGGCAAGCCCTACAAGGTGGGTGGCCGCTGGTACCATCCGCGCGAAGACAAAGGCTATAACAAGGTGGGCAAGGCCTCCTGGTATGGCCCCAAATTCCATGGCCGCCGCACCGCCAATGGCGAGCGTTTCAACCAGAACGCCATGACCGCCGCCCACCCGACACTTCCGCTTCCCTCCTATGTGCGCGTGACCAACGTGCGGTCCGGCAAGGCCGTCGTTTTGCGGGTGAATGACCGTGGACCCTTCACCCGCGGTCGCATCATCGATGTGTCGAAGGCCGCCGCCACCAAGCTCGGTTTCCGCAGCGCGGGCCACGCCAAGGTGCGTGTTGAGTATCTGGGCCCCGCACCGGTCGGCGGCGGCGACAAGGAAACCCGCGTGGCCGCTGCCAAATATGGCACCTCCGCCCAGTCAGAGGGCGGCTTGTCCATCGGCAAACTGAACCCTTTCCGCCGTGGCGAGCGTCCTGCCGACGAGCAGTCCGACACCCCTGTGAAAGTGCGTTTGGCCTCCACCGAGGCTGAGCCCGTGCGCGCTGCAAGCAAGCTTCCTGGCGTCACCCGCACAGCCTCAAGGCGGGCTGTGGAGCCGCCGCGCCAAGAGCCTGAGCAGACGGCCGTTGCCTACACAGAGCCCACCGCGCCATCCAAGGAGTCTGGAGCCATTGACGCCGTCATTGCGCTCAATGCTGAGGAAGAGCCAGCCCCTGCGAAAGCCGCTCCCCAGCCCGCCAAGCCCCTCCCAGCGGTCGCCGTTGAGGCCAGCGACAGCCGCGTCTCCAGCGCTCACGATGTGTTTGCCGCCATCGACAGCACCGCCAGTGGCGCAGGAGAGTTGCGCGGAACAGCGGCCGCGCAGTAGGTCTCTCCAACGTCCTTGGAGCATAATCGGCTCGGTTTGAATCGAGCTGGGCGGACGGATCCGTGCTCGCGTCTCACTCTGGCGCATGGCCCCTCGCTGGATCGGATCCAGATCGAGTGGAACAAGGGTTAGCGTTGACAGGGCGGGCGCGCTTTCCACTTGACCTACAGGGTATTGGAAAGCGGGTGTGCTCTAGCGCATCATCCGACCGGACTGAACCCGTCAGGTCGACAAGATGATGCGCCGGAGCCAATGAGTGAGCGCTTTTTTGCTCGATCAGGTTGTTTCAACCGGTCCGGGTTGCGCTTCATGGGTTGAGGGGCGTTCACACTTGGCTGGGCTGTTCATCACCTTCGAAGGCGGGGAGGGGGCCGGCAAGTCCACCCAGGCCAAGCGCCTTGCCAAACGCTTCCGCGATGAAGGTCTCACCGTTGTCCTGACCCGCGAGCCAGGTGGCTCTCCCCAGGCTGAAAGGGTGCGCGCCGCCCTCTTGACAGAGGCGGGCCGTGATCTCCCGGGCGTGGAACAGGCGATCCTGTTTGCCGCCGCACGGGCTGACCATGTGGACACGGTGATCAAACCCGCCCTTGCCGACGGCAGCGTGGTGATCTGCGACAGGTTTTACGATTCCACCGAGGCCTATCAGGGTGCGGCAGGTGCTTCGCCCGCCATGATGGACCTTTTGAAGACGATTGCCGTGGGCGAACTCATCCCCGATCTCACCCTCGTCCTCGACGTGCCGCCCGAGACGGGTCTGGAACGGGCCCGCGCCCGCAACACCCTCGACGCGTTCGAGAATGACGATCTTGCCGTCCACCGTGCCAGACGCGAAGCGTTTTTGCGCATTGCTGCCCGCGAACCCCAGCGCTGCGCAGTCGTTGATGCTTCAGCCAACGAGCATGCAATTGCGGACTCCATCTGGTCGAAGGTGATGGAGCGGCTTGATATGGCAAGCGCCGCATGACCCTCGCCTTGACGGCGCGCTGAGTGATGGCCCGCGCCCCCCGCACCTTGAAGAGCGAAGCGGTGGCAGCCCCTGCCGAGCCCGACCTTTTGGACGGTGTCTCACCGCCGCGGGAGGCGGCCGAGATTGTGGGCCACAACGAGGCGAGGGCGCTCATCGAAGAAGCTTTCGCGCGCTCAGCCCCCCAGGCGCTTTTGCTGGTCGGCCCACGCGGCATCGGCAAGGCGACGCTCGCCTTCCGCCTTGCCCGCACACTCCTGACCGACACGCCCGTAACGGCCAAGCTCGAAAGCGACCCCGACCATCGCGCCTCCCACCAGATCGGCGCAGGCACCCACCCCGGGCTCCTCCATCTGACGCGGCCTTATGACGAAAAAACCAAGCGCAACAAGGCCGATTTGACCGTCGATGTGGTGCGCCGCGTCGTTCCGTTCCTTGGGGGGACGGCAGCTTCGGGGGGCTGGCGCGTCGTCATCGTTGATGCTGTGGACGACCTCAACCCCAACGCTGCCAACGCGCTCCTGAAAAGCCTGGAGGAGCCGCCGCGCAAAACCCTTTTCGTCCTCATCGCCCACATTGCCGGCAAAGTGCTGCCGACGCTGCGCTCACGCTGCCGCGCCATCACCTTGCGCCCTTTGACCGACGAGGACGTTGCGGCCGTCTTGTCCCACATGGACCGCAACAAAGGCCTTGCGACGGAGGCGGAAGGGAGTGTGCGCCGCGCCCTTGCCATGGACGGTGCTGGCGCGGATGTGATCGCCCGCGCCCGCCGCCTTTTGACGCCTGAAGCCATGAAGGACCTTCGCCAACACCACGCCCTTGCCGACCTTGCTGCCCAGCGCAGGGACGACAATTTCGCCGTCATCGTCGACCTCGTCCTCGACACCTTTGCCGCGCGCGCACGGGCAGGGGCCGCAACGCTGCCGCCCGAAGCGCTCAATGCCTATGCCGCCGTGTTCATGGGGGCGCTGAAGGAGCGCCGCGGGGTCGAGATCTTGAACCTTGACCGCAAGGAGTTCGTGCTCTCCCTGTGCACGGCCCTTGCCGATGCCGACAGGCTTGCCCAACGCGGATCGTCAAGGCGCTGATCGGCGCTTGACAACAGGGGGCGAGGGGACCGATGGGATGGCCCCATGAACCCCCGCTACACCATAACGACCGCGATCTCCTACCCGAACGGTGCGCCCCATATCGGCCACGCGTACGAGTTGATTGCGACCGACGCCATCGCGCGCTTCAAGCGCCTTGATGGGTTCACCGTTCATTTCTGCACAGGCACGGATGAGCACGGCCAGAAAATGGTCGAAACGGCAGCCGCCGAGGGCATCAGCCCCGCTGACCTTGCCGACCGCAACACCCCTTTGTTCAAGAAGATGGTGACGGCGGTGAACGCCTCGCCGGACGACTTCGTGGCCACCCGCGAAGCCCGGCATGTGGAAGCCTCCCAGGCCATCTGGCAGGCCATGGCCAATGCCGGAGACATTTATCTCGGCCAATATGGCGGCTGGTATTCGGTCCGCGACGAGGCGTTTTTCACCGAGAACGAACTCACCGACCACGAGGACGGCACCAAGCGCGCCCCCACAGGCGCCCCCGTGTCATGGATGGAGGAGCCCAGCTACTTCTTCCGCCTGTCTGCCTTTCAAGACCGGCTGTTGGCCCACTATGAGGCGAACCCGGACTTCATCGGCCCGGAGACCCGGCGCAATGAGGTGGTCTCGTTCGTGCGCGGCGGGTTGCGGGACCTGTCCATCTCGCGCACCTCGTTGGACTGGGGCGTGCCTGTGCCGGGCGATCCCGCGCACGTGATGTACGTGTGGGTGGATGCCCTCACCAACTACATCACCAGCGTCGGCTATCCTGAAGATGGCGAGCGCTTTGCAAAGTTCTGGCCCGCTGACCTTCACGTCATCGGCAAGGACATTGTGCGTTTCCACACCATATACTGGCCCGCCTTCCTGATGAGCGCTGGGATTGAGCTACCGCGACGCGTGTTCGGCCACGGCTTCTTGTTTAACGCGGGCGAGAAGATGTCCAAAAGCGTCGGCAACGTGCTCGACCCGTTCGATCTGGTGGAGGCCTTTGGCGCCGACCCCTTGCGCCACTACCTGTTGCGCGAGGTGCCGTTCGGCCAGGACGGCAACTATTCGCTTGAAGGCTTCATCCAGCGGGTCAACGCAGATTTGGCCAATGATCTTGGTAACTTGGCGCAACGCTCGCTGACCATGATCGCCAAGCATTGTGATGCCGCGCGCCCCGCCATCGAGACCCTGACCGCTGAGGACGAGGCACTCCTGAAAGCGGCAGCCGACCTTGCCGACCGCTGCCGCGAAGCCATGGACCGCCAAGCCATCCACATCGCTCTGGGGGCGATCTTCGAGGTGGCCTCGGAGGCGAACCGCTACTTTGCCAGCCAAGAGCCCTGGGTGCTGCGCAAGAGCGATCCGGCCCGCATGGCCACCGTGCTTGGCGTGACGGCTGAGGTGTTGCGCAGGCTCAGCATCCTCTTGCAGCCGTTCGTGCCGGAAACGGCTGATCGGCTTCTCGGGCTCCTCGCTGTGCCTGAGGATGCGCGCACCCTTGCCCACCTGACAGAGTTGCCAAGGGCAGGGGAGGCGCTCCCCAGCCCCTCGCCCATCACCCCCCGGCTTGAGTTGGAGCGGGAGGCTGGCGCGTGAGCCTTGTGGACAGCCACTGCCATCTGGACTTTCCAGACTTCGAGGGCGAACTCTCCGACGTCCTCGCCCGTGCCCGCCAGCGCGGGGTGGAGCGGTTTTTGGCCATCTCCACCCGCGTGCGCCAATTCGGCCGTCTGCGCCCCATCATCGAGGCCCATGAGGATGTGTTCGCCTCCATAGGCACACACCCTCACAATGCCGGCGAAGAACGGGACGTGCCCATCGAGGACATCCTCGCCATTGCCAAAGAGCCCAAAGTGGTGGCCATCGGCGAGGCGGGGCTCGACTACTATTACGACAAGTCCCCCAGGGCCGATCAAGCGGCGGGCCTGCGCCGCCACATCGAGGCCGCGCGCATCACAGGCCTTCCCCTCGTAATCCACGCCCGGGATGCGGATGAGGATATGGCGGCAATCCTTGAGGACGAGATGGGGAAGGGGGCCTATAAGGCTGTCCTCCACTGCTTCTCGTCAGGGCCTGACCTTGCCCGCCGTGGGCTCGCCATGGGCCTTTACGTGTCCTTCTCGGGGATCGTCACGTTCAAGAGTGCGGCGGCCTTGCGAGAGATTGCCAAGACCGTCCCCCACGACCGCCTGCTTGTGGAGACGGACGCTCCTTACCTTGCCCCCCAGCCCCACCGCGGCAAACGCAACGAGCCTGCGTTCGTGGCGGACACCGCGCAGATTCTGGCAGAGGCCATCGGCATGGAACCTGCCGCCCTTGCCAAGGCCACCACGGACAATTTCTATCGCCTCTTCGACAAAGTGAGCGCGCCCGCGCCCGCCCAATGACGCAAAGCCTCAGGTTCACGATTTTGGGCTGCGGCTCATCGGGCGGCGTGCCGCGTGCGGACGGCAATTGGGGCGCGTGCGATCCTCAAAACCCTAAGAACCGCCGCCGCCGCTGCGCCCTTATGATTGAGCAATTGGGCGAAAACGGTGCCACCCGCGTTCTGGTGGACACCGGGCCCGACCTGCGCGAGCAGCTCCTGTCTGCAGGCGGCGGGCTTTTGGACGGCGTCGTCTACACCCATGCCCACGCCGACCATATTCACGGGATCGACGATCTGCGTGCGCTCGCCCTGTCTCAACGCAAGCGCGTGGATGTCTTTATGGATGAGGCGACTCTCGTGCGCGCTCGCGAGGCGTTCGCCTACTGCTTTTCGGAAGTCAGCCGCGGCTACCCGCCCATCCTCAACGCCCACGTGGTGACGCCTGGCACGCCTGTGGTCATTGATGGCGCTGGCGGCGCCCTTTCTTTAATGCCATTCGCCCAGGTGCACGGGCGCATCATGTCGCTGGGCTGGCGTGTGGGCGAGTTCGCCTACTCCAGCGACCTGAACGATCTGCCTGCAGAAAGCCTCCCACACCTTGAAGGCCTTGACGTTTGGGTGGTGGACGCCTTGCGCTACCGCGCCCACTCAAGCCACTTCACCGTGGAACAGGCGCTTGAATGGATCGAGCGTGTGGGGGCCAAGAAGGGCGTCCTCACCAACCTCCACCAAGACCTCGACTACGAGACCTTGCGCCAAGACCTGCCACCCCACGTGACACCGGCCTACGACATGATGGTGCTGACGGGTTGACGCTGGCTTTCACCGGTCAATCCTGTTTCACCGACGGCCGGTTCGGGTCAGTGTTTGAAGGGTGTTTCGGCAACGATCGGATGAGATCAGCCATGGCCGGTTACTGATCTAGAGCGGTTTCGCTTGGAATGGCGTCATGACGAACAAGACGAAACCGCTCAAGAGTCTGAATAGGGGGCGATTTCTCTTCGACCGAATGATTCCATTCGGATCGACAACGCCCCGCAAGGCGATAGCGTCGGTGACGTGCGCATCCTCAACCGCACGCTCAATGACGCCAACGGCGACGATGTCGCCAGTGCCCACATGGTGACGACACTGGCCGAGGCGCGCGAAGACGGCGAGCACGTGTTCGTGGGCGACTTCTACTATGCTCTGCCCGACGGCGTGGTCATGGCCAAGGTGATCTACGAGCGGCCCAACGACACAGTGGACTATACCGAAGGCATGACGGCGATCGTGGTTGGCGGTGGCGGTGCCTATGCCGGCGCCACCGCCACGGTGGAAATCGGCGCTGGCGATCACCCAGCCTACGACTTCAGCCTCATTTGCAGTCCGCGGTAGTGGGCGGATCTGACCGCCATCGGCAAGCCCGGCTGGCCTGATCTGGAAAGGGCTCATGCCATGCCGGCAGGGCTTGGTTCCATAATCCATCTTATGCGACTGGCGGGTGGTGCTAGAGCATCCTGCGCCCCACGCGGTCTGATGGTTCCATCTGGCCGCGAACGGTTCTAAGAGCGCTCCATCGCAAGCTTCAGGCCGAGGCCCATGAGGATGGTGCCGCCCACTCCCCGCACAATCCTCTGGGCACGAAATGAGTGTTTGAGGCGCTCCACCAGAGCGCTTGCCATCACGACGCTGACGAGGTCCGCGGCGCTGAACATGAGGTTGGTGATGGTGCCCAGAACAAGGAACTGGAGCCACACGGGCCACGTGCCTGACGTGTCGATGAACTGCGGCAGGAAGGCCAGGTAGAAGAGCGCCGCCTTGGGGTTCAACACCTCCACAAGGACGCTTTGGGTAAAGGCGCGCGTTGGCGAATGGGCTTTCGTTTGAGGGCCGCCGCCGCCGGTGGGCGTGCGGAACAGGCGGAAGCCAAGCCAGATAAGGTAGAAGGCGCCGGCAATCTTCACCACTGCATAAGCTGCCGGCACAGCCTGAAACAGGGCGAAAAGCCCGGCTGCTGCCGCCACCACATGCACATAACCGCCCACATGAATGCCGAGCGCTGCCATGAAGCCGGCTGTGCGCCCGCCTGCAAGGGTTCTGGCGGCCGTGTAGAGCATGGCAGGCCCTGGCATCACCGCAAACACGATGCCTGCCAGAAAAAACGGGATCAATAGGTCTGTGGACATGAGAGACGAGCACTCCGCCGCGCTGCCTTTGGAACGCACAAAGTGCCATAAATCCTTCGCGCCCGTGTGCCCACAGTCCCACACCTGACACTAAGGAGGCGTCATGACCGCGCCCATCGAACGCCTGCGGGACATTATGGCCAAACTGCGCGACCCCGACGGCGGCTGCGCCTGGGATCTGGCGCAGGATTATGCCTCCATCGCGCCTTACACCATCGAAGAGGCCTACGAAGTGGCCGATGCCATCGAGCGCGGCAACATGGACGACCTTAAGGAGGAGTTGGGCGACCTCCTCCTTCAGGTGGTGTTTCATGCCCAAATGGCCGAGGAGGAAGGCTGCTTTGCCTTCGACGATGTGGCCAACGCCATCTGCGAGAAACTCGTGCGGCGCCACCCCCATATCTTCAGCGATGGTGCAGCACGCACCCCTGAGGAGATCAAGCGCGTCTGGGACGAGATCAAGGCGGAGGAAAAAGCCCACAAGCCCAAAGGTTTGATTGAGGATGTGCCTGTTTCAGTCCCGACCCTCGTGCGCGCCCAGAAGATGCAAAAGCGCATGGCAAAGGCGGGAATGGACTGGCCCGACATGCCAAGCGTTGCGGCAAAGATCGACGAGGAGGTGGCCGAGTTCACCGCAGCGGTTCAGTCAGGCGACAAGACGCGGATCGAGGCCGAGTTCGGGGACGTGTTGTTCACCCTCGTCAACGTCGCCCGCCATGCCGGGATCGATGCCGACAATGCCTTGCGCCACACCAACGCCACCTTCGCCGCCAGGGTGCGCAGGATGGAGGCCATTGCCGCTGCCCGCGGCATAAGCCTCGACGCGTTGGACCTTGAGGCCTGGGACAGGCTCTGGGACGATGCGAAGGCCGCAGAGGCGACCGCCGCCTGACGCTACGGCCGGAACGGCTCTCCCACCACTTCCGGCTCAGGCTCTTCGATGCCGAGGCGATGGAGCGCGTCCGCCTTTTGGGCATCGGGAATGCGCAAGGTGAGCGTCAGTGCACCGTCGCCATCGTGCCGATCGAGTACTTCGGTGTTGCGGTAGAGCCAGGCGAGGAGTGCCCCGTCCGCAGGGTCCACATCGGCGGTCATGGTGTGGGAGGTGCGCGCAAGGCCGTCTTCGATAGCCTGGAGGAGGGCGTCCACCCCCTCCCCCGTTGCCGCAGAAATCAGGACGGCGCCTTGAGCCTGGGCGGCCGATTTCAGCGTCTGACGCACTTCCTCAGGCACCTTGTCGGCCTTGTTCCAGACTTCCAGGAAGTTGCGCGTGTCGGGCTCGACGCCGATTTCGCGCAAGGTGGTGACCACATCGGCGGCCTGGGCCTCCGTCTCCTCATGGGAGATGTCGCGCACGTGGATGACAAGGTCGGCGAGCGTCACCTCCTCCAGCGTTGCGCGGAAGGCGGCGACAAGGCTCGTGGGAAGGTGGGAGATGAAACCCACGGTGTCGGACAGAATGGCCGTGCGCCCGTGCGGCAGGTCCAGCCTGCGCAAGGTGGGGTCGAGGGTGGCGAACAGGAGGTCGCGCTCCTCCACCTCGGCCTCCGCCAAGCGGTTGAAGAGGGTTGATTTTCCGGCGTTGGTATAGCCCACCAAGGCGACCACAGGGCGGTTGTTGCGCTGGCGCTGCTTACGGTGGAGCGCGCGGGTGCGGCGCACATCCTCAAGCGCTTTTTCCACCCGGCCGATCCGCTCGGCGATTTGCCTGCGGTCCGCCTCGATCTGCGTTTCGCCGGGACCGCCGAGAAAGCCATAGCCGCCGCGCTGACGCTCAAGGTGGGTCCATGAGCGTACGAGCCGGCTGCGCTGATAGGTCAGGTGCGCAAGCTCTACCTGGAGGGAGCCTTCGGCCGTGTGCGCCCTTTCCCCGAAAATCTCCAGAATCAGCGCGGTGCGGTCGAGGACCTTTGCCCCCCACGCTTTTTCAAGATTGCGCTGTTGGACGGGAGTCAAAGCGTGGTCGACGATGACCAGCTCGGCCCCTTCCGCACGGGCAAGGCCGCTCAACTCCTCAACCGTGCCTGTTCCGAACAAGGTGGCCGGACGAGGCGCACGCACGGGAATGATGCCCGACTGGACAACGTCCAAATCGATGGCGAGCGCGAGGCCCACGGCCTCCTCAAGCCGCCCCTCCAGGGAGCGCGCTTCCTCAGGTGCCCCACGCAGCGCCGGCAAGATGACGAGCGCACGGGTTGCAGGCTCGCTCGTCGGCCTGGTCACGATCTTGGCCCGCGGGCCGTCAGCCGTTTGCACGCAAGACCCCCTTCCCTGACGCTGCCAGCGCCACAGAAGCGACGTTGCGGCAGCCTCTCATGAGGTGGTGGGGTGTCCTGTCAGCCTCAGCGTGCAGCCCCTTCCGATTCCTCATTGGGATCGAACAGCTGTACCGGTTGATTGGGCATGATTGTGGAGATGGCGTGTTTATAAACAAGCTGTGAATGTCCGTCGCGCCGCAAAAGCACGCAAAAGTTGTCAAACCACGTCAGAACGCCCTGAAGCTTGACACCATTGACCAAAAAGATGGTCAGGGGCGTTTTAGACTTTCGCACGTGGTTAAGAAACGTGTCCTGTAGGTTTTGGGCTTTTTCGGCCATTCTTATTTCACCTTCACATCAGGTGTCCGCGCCGTAATTGGTGACCAACACACAAAATCAGGTCGCGCTGGACCGCGGACACATTTCGTCTAGCTAGGTAAAAAATCGCCCTCTACAAGCGCTGTGGGTGCAACTTCCTCCCGCTCAGTAGCCGTCTATGGGAAGGGTTTCGACACCGTCGTGGAAGCGGTCGCGAAGCTGCGAGGCGACGGACCCGGGCATCCCGTTGCCGAGCACCTTGTCGTCGATTTGCACCACAGGTGTGACAATGGCGGTGGCCGCGGTGATGAACGCTTCGCGCGCGTCCTTCGCCTCTTCAACCGAAAATCGCCGTTCTTCCACCTTGATACCGTTTGCTGCGGCATAATCCATGATGGCTTGGCGGGTGATACCGCGCAAAATTCCGCGGTCGGCGGGACGGGTCACGAGGGTGCCATCCTGGGTGATGATCCAGGCGTTGGAGGACGCGCCTTCGGTGACGAAGCCCTCCTTGTCCACCATCCACGCTTCGCTTGCCCCCACCCTGCGGGCGGTTTGTTTGGCCAGCACCTGTGGCAGCATCGCAACACTCTTGATGTCCACCCTCTCCCAGCGAATGTCTGGGGTGGTGACGATGCGGATGCCGTTCTCGCTCACTTTGCGCGCCTCTGCGCGCGAGTTGGAGCGAGCGGTGACCACCAGCGTCGGCGGTGTGGAGGGGGCGGGAAAGGCAAAGTCACGCTTGGCCGTGCCGCGGGTGACCTGCACGTAGACCATGCCGTATCGCACACGGTTCTGGGCCGCCACCTCGCGCATGATGGTTTCCATCGCTCGCCGCGTCACAGGCCAGGCCATGGACAGCTCCGCCAGCGAGCGGCGCATGCGGTCCAGATGCCGCGTCATGTCGACGATCTTGCCGTCCCAGACTTCGCACACCTCATAAACGCCGTCGGCGAACTGGAATCCCCTGTCCTCCACATGCACCGTCGCCGCCTTGTGCGGGACATAGCGGCCGTTGACATAGGCGATGCGGCTCATAGGCCCTCCACGATCAAAAGAATTCCAGACTGACGCGGAACATCTGCTCCACCTGGTGCACCTTGTCGGCGAGGGAGAACATGATCACGCGGTCATGGGCAAGGATTTGCGTGTCGCCGCTGATATCCATGGCCTTGCCGCGCCGATAGACCGCACCCACACGCACCCCTTCAGGTAGGTCAAGCGCCCGCAAAGGCCGGCCCACCAGGGGCGAGGTCTCAAGCGCTTCGGCCTCGATCACCTCGGCGGAGCCATTTTGCAGGGAATGGACGCTCTCGATCCGCCCGCGCCGCACATGGCGCAACACGCGGCTGATGGTGACGGCACGGGGGTTCACGTACGCGTCGATCCCCAGCGCGTTGGCAAAAGCGGGGTAGGACACACTGTTGATGAGGGAGAGGTTGCGCACGCACCCCAACGTCTTTGCCATCACGCAGGCGATGATGTTGGCCTGATCGTCGTTGGTCAGCGCCACCATGGTGTCGGCATCCTCAATGTCCGCCTCGCGCAAGACGTCCTGGTCGAGGGCTGACCCGTTGAGGACGACGGCACGGCGCAAGGCATCGGCCACCCGCATGGCGCGCGACCGCGATGCCTCGATGATCTTCACCCGGGTATGCGGCTCACGGGTTTCCAGCTGCTGGGCGACGTAAAAGCCGATGTTGCCGCCGCCTGCGATGACGACACGGCTCGCCTTGGGCTCTTCATGGCCGAAGATGACGAGGGTGCGGCGCACCTGCTCGCGCGGGGCGACCACGTAGACAAGGTCCCCCACCTGGAGCATGTCCTCGCTGCGCGGCACGAAGAGGCGCCCGTTGCGGTAAACCCCCACCACCACGGCGCCGAGATTGGGGAAGAGCTCGGTGAGCTGCCGCAGGGGGGTATCCACCACAGGGCAGTCTTCCGCACACATGATGCCGACGACGACAATGTGGTCGTCGGCAAAGCGCACCGTCTCCACAGCGCCGGGAAGGGCGAGCCGGCGCAAAACCATCTCCCCCACCTCGATCTCCGGCGAGATCACCACGTCGATGGGCATGTGTTCGCGGGCAAACAGGTCGCGATAGACGGGCGACAGATAGGACTGGGCGCGCACGCGGGCGATCTTGGTGGGCACCTGGAACAGGGTGTGGGCCACCTGGCTTGCCACCATGTTCACTTCGTCCGCCTGGGTGACGGCAATCAAGAGGTCGGCGTCTTCGGCTCCCGCAGAGGCCAGCACGTCCGGATGGGAGCCGTGGCCGATGACGCCCCGCACGTCCAGCTGATCGCGTACGTTGGCAATCAGCTCCGCCGACACGTCGATCACGGAGACGTCGTGCCCTTCGGAGGACAGGCGCTCCGCGATGCCGAAGCCCACCTGGCCGGCGCCGCAGATCACCACACGCATTTAGGCGATGCCGAGCGTTTTCAGCTTCCTGTGCAGCGCGGAACGCTCCATGCCGACGAACTCGGCCGTGCGCGACACGTTGCCGGAAAAGCGGTTGATCTGCGCTGTCAGATAATCGCGCTCGAAGATCTCGCGTGCGTCGCGCAGGGGCAGCGCCATAATGTGCTCACCCCCCGTCTGGGAGGACAAAGGCGGGACGATGGCACCGATCTCATTGGGCAACAGGTCGGCGGAGATGGGGTCGTTGGGGTCCCCGTCGCGGGTGAGGATCAACAAGCGCTCGACGTTGTTTTTCAACTGGCGCACGTTCCCTGGCCAGTCGTGCGCCTGGAGAACAGCCATCGCATCCTCGCCGACAATGCGGCGGGGTAGGCCCTGATTCTCCGCCGTTTGGCGCAGAAAATAGTCGATCAGCATCGGCACGTCTTCGCGCCGCTGGGCAAGGGCGGGCACGCGGATCGGCACCACCGAAAGGCGGTGGAAAAGGTCTTCGCGTACCGTCCCCTCGTTGATCTCCTCCTGCAGGTCGCGGGCGGAGGAGGACACGATCCGCACGTTCACCTTCACTTTTTGCGAACCGCCGACGCGGGTAAACTCCTGGGCCACCAGAACGCGAAGGACGCGCGCCTGGGTCTCCATGGGCATGTCCGCGATTTCGTCCAGATAAAGCGTGCCGCCGTGGGCCTCTTCCAAGGCGCCGACGGAGGCGGGGCGGCCTGGACGCGCGTCGGCGCCGAACAGCTCCTCTTCCATCCGATCGGGGGTGATGGTGGCCGCATTCAAGACGACGAACGGCCCATCGGCGCGGGCGCTCTTGTTGTGGATGGTGCGCGCCACAAGCTCCTTGCCGGAGCCCGACGGACCCATGATCATGATGCGGCTGTTGGTGGGGGCCGCCTTCTCGATGGTGGAGCGCAGCTGGTTCATCATCGCGGAGCCGCCGATGAGATCCTGAAACTCGCCCGTCTTGGTGCGCAGGGACTCCACTTCCTTGCGCAACCGGCTTGCCTCAAGGGCGCGCTCTGCAGCCAGTAGCAGACGGTCCGCCTTCAAGGGCTTTTCGATGTAGTCGTACGCGCCGCGCTTGATGGCGGAGACGGCCGTCTCGATGTTGCCGTGACCTGAGATCATGACGATGGGCAAAGTGGAGTGCTGTTCGCGGATGGCGTCGAGCAGCGCCAACCCGTCCATCTTCGAGCCCTGCAGCCAGATATCGAGGAAAATCAGCTGCGGGCGGCGCGCACCGATGGTCGCCAGCGTTTCGTCGCTGTCGGCCGCCGTGCGGACCTCGTAGCCTTCGTCTTCAAGGATGCCGGAGATGAGGTTGCGGATATCCACTTCGTCATCAACGACAAGAATGTCGGATGCCATCGGCGTTCTACCTCACCTCATTGTCCGGAAAACAACGCATGCGGACGCCGCGCCATCGGACACTCACCGGTCCCTCTCGTCGCGCGACACGGCCGTTTCGTCAAGGGAGCGAGAGGCGGAACCGTCAGTTTGCCCAGTGGTGGATGGGATTTCATCGTCGCCCTCGCCTGCGATGGGAGGCAGCACAAACCGCACGCAAGCGCCCCGTGTGTGGTCACTCACCTCACTGGCATCAAGGAGTTCGATGCGCCCTCCCTGCTCCTCAGCGATCTTCTTCACGATGGCGAGACCAAGTCCGGTCCCCTTCTCGCGGGTTGTCATATAGGGCTCCAAAAGCCGTGTCCTGCCGGACTTAGGAAAGCCGATGCCATTGTCGATGATGTCGGTCACCACCTCGCCCGCCTCGTTCCGGTAAAGGCGCACGAAAATACGGCCAGGTTCGCCGCCGCGGTCCTCGTCGCTGGTCTGCTCGATGGCCTCCGCCGCGTTCTTCACAAGGTTGGAAAGGGCTTGGGCCACAAGGCGCTGGTCGAACAGAGCGATCACGGGATCATCGGGAATCTCGGTCTGCTTGACCACCGATTCGTGGCCGATCCCTTGCAGGAAGACCGCCTCGCGCACCGCCTCGCGCACATCCCGACGCTCCATGGCGGGGGCGGGCATTCTGGCAAAGTTGGAAAACTCGTTCACCATGCGGCCGATATCGTCCACCTGGCGCACGATGGTGTCCACGCACTGGTCGAACACCTCGTGGTCGTCGGGTTTGATCTGTTTGCCGTAGCGCCGTTTGATCCGCTCCGCCGACAGCTGGATGGGCGTCAAAGGGTTCTTGATCTCGTGGGCGATGCGTCTTGCAACGTCCGCCCAGGCCGACGTGCGCTGGGCGCTCACAAGGTCGGTGATATCGTCAAGGGTAAGGACGAAGCCTGGACGGGCGACATCGGTGTTGTCGGCGGTGGCGCGCACGGTAATCGTCCTCTCGCGGCCGCGACGGCGAAGGGACAGCTGCTCGGGCTTGGTGCGAAGACGTGCAAGGCCGCCATCCCCCTCAACGGCTGGCGCCATCTCAGGCATTGCCTCCATCAGCGGCTTGCCGACAATTTCGCTCACCGGAATGTCCAGCATCGTGAGGGCCGAGCGGTTGGCAAGGGACACGTTGCCGTCCGCATCAATACCGATGACGCCTGCGCTGACCCCGCCCAGCACCGCCTCGGTGAAGCGGCGGCGGGCGTCCATCTGCTCGTTCGCGGAGATAAGATCCTCACGCTGGGATTTCAGTCGGTCCGTCATGGCGTTGAAGGTCTCGCCAAGGTGGGCGATGTCGCCGTCCACCATGCGGATGGGCACCTCCACAGTCAGGTCCCCTTTGGCGACGGCATCGGATGCGCCAATCAACTCGCGGATGGGTGCCACAAGGCGGTTGGCAAAGCCAAAACCAAGGTAGATGGCCGACACCAGAAGCACCAAGGTGACGCCGGCATAGACAAGGCCGAACGCCATGGAGACCCCAAGGCGCGAGCTTTGCAGGCTGAGATACTCCTGCGCATTCGCCCGCGTCAGCCGCAAAAAGCCGTTGACGCGCGGGTCCATACGGCGGGCGATATAGAGGTAGGTATCGAAATAGTTTTCCAGCCGCATGATGCCGCCCACCTGGTCCGCCTCGCCAGGGGCGATGAGGACAGGTTCGCCCTTCAACGCCTCGCGCATGGCGTCCGGCGGAGGCATACGCAGGGTGATCTCGGGGTTGATGACAGCGCGGGTGATGACCTCGCCCGCCCCGTTCAACAGGAACGATGAGGGAAGCTGGCGCAGCCCTGTTTGGTTCTGGAAGAAGGTGTCGAACCGGGTGGGCTCGAAGTCGTACACCGGCTTGGCGCGGTCAAGGTCGCGGGCCATGGCCACAAGGTCGGAGCGCAGGACACGGGCGTGCTCGCCCACATAAGCATCGGCCACGGCGACCGAGTTGGCGACGATCGCCTGCGTGCGTTCCTCAAACCACCGGTCGAGCCCGCGCGAAAGGGTGAGCGTCGCCACCACCGCCACCAGCGCCGCGGGCAACACCGCCATGATGGAGAACAACGCCACGATGCGCATGTGAAGCCGCGCGCCCGCCCGCCGTGCCGAGCGCGCCTTCCACAGCTTCGCCACCTCCCACAAGACGCCAAAAACGAGGGTCACCACCAACACGCCGTTGATGAAGAGCGCGACGGTGATGACCGTCGGCGTCGGCTGCACAGGGGTCAGCCCGGTCAAAATGAGGAATGTCGCCGCGACGGAGATGAGGGCGAGCGGGATGACGATGAGGCCCAGACTGCGCACAGGCGGCGAGAAGGGCGGCTGAACCGGACGGGCGGTTGCCTCACTCATGGCATACTCCTTGACCGTTAGCGCACCCATCGGCGCAGATGGCAGAGCGCGTTCGGTGATCGGCACCGTTTGCCGTGCGCCAAAGCGGCGCGTCGCGCAGCGGTATGAGAGGGTGCAAGCTGGCGGTCAAGCAAGGCGGAAAAGGCTGTAAGGGGTGGCGGGCGCTGTGAACGGTCCTCGTATTGTGTTCGCCGGGGCCGGCCATGCAGCGCTGATCGCCCTCAGCCTTTTGCAAAAGCGCCCTCTGTCTGCGCCCATTACGGTGATTTCCTCAGGCGCTGAGGCGATCTACTCAGGCATGGTCCCAGGCTGGATCGAGGGCCTCTACCCTGATCGATCCATGGCAATCCCCCTGGCGCCGTTGATGGCCCGCTGGGGTGTGGACTTTGTGCACGGCCTCATCGAAGGCGCGGACGACGGGTCGGTTCACCTCACTGGCGGCGCCCGCGTGCCGTTCGACCACCTGGTGATCAACACCGGTGCCCGGAGCGCTCTTCCGGCACCGCTTATGGGCGGCCACTTGCTGGCGGCACGGCCCATTTCGGGCCTCATCGATGGCCTTGCGCCGCATCTGACAAACGGCAAGGCTTTCGTGATTGTCGGCAGCGGTGTTGCGGGCATCGAGGTGGCCTTTTCCCTCAAGGCGCGCTTGCCATCCGCCTCGGTGTCCCTTGTGGAGCGGCAAGATGCGGTTCTTGCCAGCTTCCCGGAGCGCTTCAGGCAACGGGTGCTGCGGCGGCTTGGAGAAAGGGGCGTCGAGCTTTTTTCAGGCGTTGGCGTGGCACAGGTGGACGCGACGGCGGTACACCTGACCGCTGGCACCACGCTTGAGAGCGGATGCACCCTTGCCTTCACGGGGCCAGCGGCGCCGGCGTGGCTGTCTGCAACACCGTTCAAGACCACCGCGGACGGGTTCGTTGCCACCGACGGTCACCTGCGTTCCCTCTCCCACCCCAACGTCCTTGCCGTCGGCGACAGCGCCACCGACACCGTGGATCCGCGGCCGAAATCGGGTGTGTTTTCGGTGAGGCAGGGCCCTCTTCTGGCCGAAGCGGTGACGGCCCTTGCGACGGGGGCGCCGCTCAAACCCGTCTCCCTTCAAAAGCGTGCGTTGGTGCTTCTTTCAACGGGCGGACGAAGCGCCATTGGGGAGCGCAACGGGCTCGTCCTTGAAGGCAAGATGGTGTGGCGCTTGAAGGATTATCTGGACCGCGCCTTCGTCACCCGCTTCCGCACCCACTGACGCGCCAGGGCGTTGTCGGGCATGGCGCTCCCATCGGGGGATGTGTAAGCAGCGTCGATGATCTTCACCCTTCGCGTCTTCCTGCCCTTCGCCCTCGGCTACCTCCTGTCCTACGTGATGCGCGTCGTGAATGCGGTGGCGGGCGAGCCCATGAGCCGCGACATCGGCCTGTCGGCCAGCGACCTTGGGTTCCTCACAAGCGTCTACTTCATCGGCTTTGCGCTGAGCCAACTACCCTTCGGCATTTTGATGGACCGCTACGGGGCGCGACGGGTGGCCTCAAGCGTTCTCGTCCTTGCGGCGATCGGCTGTGTGATGTTCGCGGTCGCAGCCGATTTCGGCGAACTGGTTCTGGGTCGCGTGTTGATGGGTGTGGGCGCTTCCATGGGGCTAATGGCGCCCTTTACAGCTTTCCGCCATGCCTTTCCGGCCGACAAATTCCCCCTGCTCGTGGGCTTTCAGATGGCGTTCGGGGCCATCGGCGCAGCACTTGGGGGCGGACCGACGGAAGCACTGATACTCCTGGTGGGCTGGCAGGCCCTGTTCGGGATTTTGGCAGCGTTGGTGCTTGGTGCGTCGGCGCTGATCTTCATTCTCGTACCTGCGCAAGTGGATGTGCGCTCAAATGCGCCCATGAAGGAGATGGTGGCGGGCCTAGGCGAGGTGCTGAAGAGCCGCGCCTTGTGGCGGATTGCGCCTTTGTCGGCCATGTCCCAGGCGGGTTACCTCTCCATCGTCAGCCTTTGGACGGGCCTGTGGCTGCGCGAGGCGGCAGGCCTTTCGCCTCTTGAGGCGGCGGTATGGCTGTCGGTGATTGCGGCGGGGTTGATCATCGGCTTCGTGGGCTATGGCTTCATCGGCAGCAGGGCCCACCGCGCCGGCAAGTCCATGGAGGTGTTCTTGGGGGGGACCGCGCTCCTGTTCGTCGTCACCCTCGGCATCATCTTCCTGCCCACCGAAATCGGCACGCCCCTCTGGCTGGTCTATACCGCCATCGGCTCGGCGGGGATTTTGACCTACGCCATCGTCGGCGCCCACTTCCCCCAAGGCCATGCGGGACGGGTGAACACGACGCTGAACTTCGTGGTCTTTTTCTGCGCCTTCCTGGTGCAATGGCTGTTTGGCGTGGTGCTTGGGTTTTTCGTGGACGAGACGGGGGCGCCCACCCTATGGGGCTTCCAGGTGACGCTCGGCATCTTCCTGGCCTTGCAGGTCGCCTCTGCCCTTCCGCTGCTTTTGCGCGCGCCGGCTGTGCCTGAGCACGAGACGGCGGCGCAACGCTAACGGCGTTTCACCGGCGCTTCAGCAGCGACTGCGGGCCGAGCAGCTCGGCCACCGTCGAGGCGACGGCAAGGGTGGCACAGGTGAGGTCGTTGAGGCTAACGCATTCGTCCTCGTTCATATCCGCCCCCTCCCCCACCACTGGCGGGCCGACGCCGTAAAGGACGGTGGGGATGCCGGCCAGAGCGTAGTGGCGCGCACCACTCACCACAGGAGCGCTTACCACCGGAACGGGCCGACCGACGGCAGCTTGTGCGTGGCGGGCAAGGGTCTCGGCCAACCGCTCGCTCTCAGGGGTAGCAAGAACCGGCTCGGCGAGAAGGAGGCGGCGCACCTCAAGCTCAACCCCTTGGGTCAACGGTGCAGCCTTGATGCGCTCGGTAAGGGCTGCCTCCACAGCCTCGCCGTCCTCCCCGGCATCGATGCGTCGGTCGATGGTGAAGCGCGCGCGGTCGGCCACAAGGTTCACCCCGCGCCCGCCTTTGATGGTGCTGATGGTGAGCGGCGGCCCACCCGCGGCCGACAGGCCCGCCACAGCGTTGAGGACGGGCAGTGCGGCAAGGATCGCGTCCGCCCCATCGTCAGGCTTTGAGGCATGGGCCTGGCGGCCGCGCAGAACCACTTCAAGGTGCAACACGCCCTGCTGCCCGGTCACCACTTGGTGGGACGTGCCCGCTGCGATCACCGCATCAGGCGTGCTCAAGCCGTGGCCGATGATGAAAGCGGGGCCCAGAAAGCCGCCGCTTTCTTCATCGCCCGTGATATGGATTTCCACGCGCCCCGACAGCCCATCGCCCCTTCCCTTCAGCGCCTCAAGGGCAAACAGGTAGGCGACAAGGTCGGCCTTTGAGTCCCGCGCACCGCGGCCATGGAGGAGCCCGTTGCGCACCTCGCCCGAAAACGGTTCGCGCCGCCAACCTTTGCCTGCCGGCAAGGTGTCGATGGGCGCATGAAGGCACACGGTGGGTCCAGGCCCGAAGGTGTGGCCGACCATCAAATTGACGATTCCGCTGCGCCTATAGCGCCTGGAAAAGGGTTTTGGGACGGGGTGGCGCTCCACCTCAAGGCCGCGGTCATGAAGGGTTTGTGCAAGCCATTCGGTGGCATCGCCGAGGTAGCCAGGCGGGTTTTCCGTCGGGTGTTGGACGAGAGCGCTGAGGAGGGCCGTCGCCTCCTGCGTGCTTGCCTTGATGGCGGCGGATAAGGGGGCGTCGTCGGTTGCCGCGTCGGTCATCATGTCAGGGGATGAGCACCGTTGAGCCCGTGGTCTTTCGCCCTTCCAACGCACTGTGGGCAGCTGCGGCTTCGCTGAGGGGAAAGGTCTGGCCGACATTTATGGTGATGGCGCCACGCCGCACCATGGCAAACAGCTCGTCCGCATTGGCCTGCAGCGCTTCACGGGTCGAGATGTAGTGGAAGAGCACGGGGCGCGTGGCAAAGAGCGAACCGCGCCGTGCCAGATCTTGCAGGTCGAAGTTGTCGATCATCCCCGAGGACTGGCCGAAGGAGACCCAAAGGCCACGGGGCCGCAAACAGTCCAGCGAGGAGGGGTAAGTGTCCTTGCCCACCGAATCGTAGACAACGTCCACCCCCTCGCCTCCGGTCAGCTCGCGCACCTTGGCAACAGTGTCTTCGGTGGAATAGTCGATCACGTGGGCATAGCCGTTGGCGGCAGCTTCTTCGGCCTTCTTGGGCGTTGAGACGGTGCCGATGGCCGTTGCCCCCAACGCCTTCGCCCATTGGCCCGCGATGGACCCGACGCCCCCTGCCGCAGCGTGGAACAACAGCGTGGTGCCCGCCTCCACAGGGTAGGTTTGCCGCAGAAGATACCGAGCCGTCATGCCCTTCAGCATCATGGCGGCGGCAACGCTATCACTGATCCCGTCAGGGAGCTTCACGCACACTTTCGCGTCCACGACCCGCCGCTCACAATAGGCGCCGATGGCGCTGCTGTAGGCGATGCGATCGCCTTGTGCGAATTCCGTCACGCCCTCGCCCACCGCTTCCACCACCCCTGCCGCTTCATGGCCAAGGACCATCGGCAGGCCATCGGGTGCGGGGTAAAGGCCGGCGCGAAAATATGTGTCGATGTAGTTGAGGCCGATGGCGGTGTGGCGCACCATCAACTGGCCGGGGCCGAGGGAGGGGTCAGGCACACGCGTGTAGACCAGGACCTGTGGCCCACCGGTCTGCTCCACCACAACAGCGTGCGTCATTGTCGCTCTCCGCGTCCGCGCTCGCGACGTTAATTGGCTTAGGTGGGCCGATCAAGGATGGTGGGTTCGCCAGCCGCGGCGATCGGAACGGCCCGCTGCGAAGGGAGTGAGCGACGATGGACGAGACACAGACCCTGGAGCGCCGCCCCGCGTCCAACCCGTTGAGCGCCGACGTTGCGGTGGTCGGCGGCGGCCCAACGGGGATGATTGCGGCCATCGGCGCGGCTGACGCAGGCTGGTCGACGGTGCTGATTGCCCCTGAACGAAAGCCCGATCCGCGCACCACGGCGCTGTTGATGCCAGCCATCCATATGCTGCAGGGGCTTGAGGTGTGGGACGATGTGGAGCCTCAATCAGCTCCCCTCGTCACCATGCGCATTGTGGACGATACGGGCCGGATTCCCCGGGCGCCCGAAATTGCCTTCGACGCCCACGAGGTGAACCTTGATCAGTTCGGCTACAACATTCCGAACGATGCGCTGAACGCGGCCCTTGCCGCGCGCCTTGAGCAAAAGGGCGTTCAAATGCTCACCGCCCCTGCGACCGCCTTCGTCGAAGGCGAGCATGCGCAGGTGGAGACCGAGGCCGGCGCCGTGGAAGCGGGCCTTGTGGTGGCGGCAGACGGATCGCGCTCACTGGTCCGTGAAGCGGCGGGCATTGCCGTCAGACAGTGGCGGTACGAGCAGGCAGCGTTCGTGACCACCCTTACCCACCAGCGCCCTCACGGGAACGCGTCGACGGAGTTTCACACACCCACAGGACCTTTCACCCTCGTCCCACTGCCAGGCGAGCGATCCAGCCTCGTCTGGGTGGTGCGGCCTGAGGAGGCAGAGCGTTTGGCGGCCCGCGATCCCGGCCCCTTGGCGCAGGAGATTGAGCGTGCGGCCCACTCCATCCTGGGGCGCATGCGCGTGGATGGGCCGCGCGGCGTGATCCCCATGGAGAGCCTAATTGCTCACAGCTTCGGCAAGGGTCGTGCGGTGCTGGTGGGCGAGGCGGGCCACCGTTTCCCACCCATCGGGGCGCAGGGGTTGAACCTTGGGGCGCGCGATTGTGCGGTGCTGCGCGAACTCCTGGTGGATGCCAAGCGGCGCGGCGACCTCACAGGCCTTGCTCAGCGCTATGACCGCAAGCGCCGGCTTGACGTGGGCGTGCGAACCGCAGGGGTGGATCTGCTCAACCGCTCCCTCCTCACCGACGCCTTTCCTGTGGCAGCGGGCCGCACGCTCGCCCTTACCGCCGCACGCACCCTGCCGGGCGTAAGGCGCACCATGATGCGCTTTGGCCTTGGCACGGGCTGACACGGGCGCTGGGGCCAGCGGCACGGCAAAGGGGGTGGCCTTTCCTGGCGCGATGGTCGTATCGAAGGGCGCGGCTGAAGACGGTCGCCCTTTAGCGAGAAGGCGAGCGTGGACCAAGGCAATGGCAGCGCCCAAGGGCTAGCAAAGCGCAAAGCGCCTGCGGCAACGTTTGGGCAGAGGCTGGAATATGGCCTTGTACGGGGCCTCGGCTTCGTCCTGGCACGGGTGCCTGTGGGGGTCGCGTCGGCGACGATCGGCGGGCTGTTGTGGGTGGTGATGCCCCTCACCTCCCGCCACAAGCGCGCCCTTGAACATCTTGCCTTTGCCATGCCCGATACGTCCGTGCGTGAGCGCAAGTCCATCGCGCGGCGCATGTGGATGCACCTTGGCCGCGTGGCAGGCGAAGCCTTTCAGATCGAAACTCTTGCCAATGATCCGAGCCGCCTTGAACTGCCACCCCATTTCGACCACTTCACCGCCCTTTCTGCCGATGGGGTGATCGGCGCGACGCCTCACCTTGGCAATTGGGAGATCGCCGCCGTCCTGTCGCGTGCGGCCGGGCTGAAGATGGCCGGCGTCTACCAAGCCCTCCACAACCCTTTGGTGGAAGAGCACTTGAGGGCGATGCGCCTTCCCGCCTACCCCGGCGGGCTTTACAGCAAGGGGCCCGAACTGGGCCACACGCTGCTCAGCCTTGCGCGCAAGGGCTATGGCATCGGGATTGTGGCTGATTTTCGCGAGATGCGCGGTGTCGGGGTGATGTTCTTCGGCCATCCGGCCTTTGCAACACCGTTGCCGGCAATGCTTGCACGGGCCTCAGGCAGGCCGTTGATCGCAGGTGCTGTGGTGCGTGTGCGCGGCAGCCGCTTTCGGGCGCTGATGGAGGAAATCACCGTCCCCCACACCTCATCGCGGGAGGATGACATTGCCGTTGCCGTCCAGTCCCTCCACACCGTGTTCGAGGGCTGGATCCGCCAATATCCCGAACAGTGGATGTGGACCCACCGCAAATGGGCGCGGTCGAGCCGTAGGGCGTTGACGGTGCGCGAAGTCTCCTTCCCTGCCGCCCTTCCCACCGATACGCCCTCAGCGAATGAGACGGTTAAGCGACAGTAAAGCCACCGGGTAGAGCTTGACTGCGCTCGCCCGTCGCAAAAAACGTCAGCCCCGCTGCCGGCGTTTAACAATCCTGGCGAGAAGACGGCGAGGCCATGACAACGATGACGTGTACGTGACCGGCGCGCGACACAGCCACTAGAGATCACGCATTCGCGGGCATTCTTTGCGGATGTTAAGGCGACACGGTATAGGATTTTCGCTATAACGTCGCACGCTTGCGCGAAGCTGACGTCTCGTTCGAACCACCGGTGGGGTTATTTCATTTATTGGGCAGTTCATTCTATACCGCGGTCACGAACCCTCTGGGCGCGTCCTTCATGTGCGACGGACGCCTGGTTCAGACCCTGTGCGGGCAGAATGATCAGTGTTGAATAAGTACCGGCCAATGGTCGGCCGACAATCGGGCAAAGCCACATGGGGAAAGTGCGGACAGCGAAGTTTCAATTGGGTCAGGTGGTGCGCCACAGGATCTTCAGCTTTCGCGGCGTAATATTTGATGTCGACCCAACCTTCTCCAACACGGAGGAGTGGTGGGAGGCAATTCCGGAAGACATTCGTCCCCGGCGCGATCAACCATTTTATCATCTCTTCGCCGAGAATGATGAGACCGAGTACATCGCTTACGTGTCGGAACAGAACCTTCTGCCCGATGACACGGGCGAACCCGTGCGCCACCCCCAGGTGCGCGACGTGTTCGACAGGCGCGACGGCACCTACTGCGCCCGCCTGGAGAACTTCCACTAAAGGTCGTTCCCCTAGGGCAGCTGGCCCGATGGTCTTCCGTCGGGCCGTCCCAAACTCACATCTCTGAGATGGGCCGAGGGCCCAACCGGTGGGACCCGGTCAGTGAGGCTGTGCGGTAAGGTCCGTGCCTGTCTGACGCGCTTCGTCCACCTGGCGGATGGCGTTTGCCAGAACATGAGCCGGCTGCGCACCGCTCACCACATACTTGCGATCGAGGATGAAACACGGCACGCCGGTGACGCCCATGGTCTGTGCCCGCGCCACTTCCGCCTGTGTTTCTGCAAGGTCGGCGTCGCTGGCAAAAAGGCGCGTCAACATCTCCCCGTCCATGCCGGCGCTCGTGCCCGCCTCCACCAGGACGGTGTCGTCCGTCAGGTCCGCCCCTTCCAGGAAGTAGAGCTGAAAGAGACGCTCCACCACCTCGTCCTGGACGCTCTCGATGCCCGCCCAGCGGATCAGGCGATGGGCATTCAGCGTGTTGGGGGAGCGGGTGATCTTATCGAACGCAAACGCAATATCCTCCGTCGCGCCAGCCTCGACGATCCTCTGGTAGACGGTGGCCGCCTGCTCAGGCCCGCCGAACTTTTCGACAAGATATTGCCTGCGATCCTTGCCCTCTTTGGGAAGGGTCGGGTCCAGCTGGAAGGGATGCCACTCCACCGTCACGGGAATGTCGGGCACGGAGGCGAGCGCTGTTTCAAGGCGGCGCTTTCCCACGTAGCACCATGGGCACATGACGTCTGAGACAATATCGATCCTCAGCCCGTCGGCGGCGCCCACGTCAGTATCGCTCATGGATTGACCCACCATGTTTCCAACTCCACGCCTGAAAGGCTCTGGTTGTCCGGGCGGCCGAGCCTGTCCCAATAGGCGACCCACTGCACGGGGGTGTTGAACAAAGGCACCACATAAAACCCTGACAGGAGCACCCTGTCGAGCGCACGCACGGCGGCCACGAAGTCTTCTCTGTCTTCGGCCGACAGCATGGCGTCGATCATCGCATCCACCGCTGGCTCGCGCGCGCCTGCGTAGTTGAACGAGCCCTCAACGTCCGCCGAAGGGACCGACCAGCGATGGAGCTGTTCATTGCCAGGCGAAAGCGACGCCGGCCAATAGACCCGCGCCATGTCGAAATCGAAGCTGCGCATGCGGGCCGTGTACTGTTGATTGTCCACGTAGCGCACGCTGGCATCGATTCCGGCAGGGCGCAAAAGCCTTTGATAGGCAAGGGCAAGCCGCTCGTCCTCGCGTGTTGCCACAAGGATTTCGAAGGTGAAGGGCGTGCCCTCACCGTCCACGAGTCGGCCATCCTTGATGCGCCAGCCTGCCTCCTGGAACAGCTTGAAGGCCTGACGCAGGTTGGTGCGGTCCCGCCCCGACCCGTCCGACTGAGGGGGCTGCCAGGAGCCGTCCATGATGGTGGGCGTCACAACGCCCTCAAAGCCTGTGAGGAGTTGGCGTTCGCGGGCATCCGCAGGGCGGCCTGTGGCCTCAAGCTCTGAGTTTTCAAAAAAGCTCGAGGTGCGCCTGCGCATCCCGAAAAAGAGGTTGGCGTTGATCCACTCGAAGTCGAACAGGAGGGTCATCGCCTCGCGCACCCTCTTGTCCTGAAACTGCGGCCTGCGAGTGTTGAAGACGAAGGCGTACATGCCCCGCGGCGTCGCTGTGGGGATCTCTGCCTTCAAGATGCGCCCATCGCGGGCGGCGGGGAAGGTGTAGCCGTTGGCCCACCGGGTGGCATCGGTCTCGAGGTAGACGTCGATCTGGCCCGTCTTGAAGGCCTCGAACATGGCGTTCTCGTCGCGGTAGAAGACGAAGCGGATCTCTTCGGCGTTGTAGCGACCTTTGTTCAAGGCAAGGTCATTGCCCCAATAGTCAGAGTTGCGGCGGTAGACGATGGAACGGCCAGGATCCACTTCGGCGATCACGTAAGGACCGGTCCCCACAGGGGGGGTGAGCGTGGTGCGCGAAAACGTCTCAGGATCGGTGTCATGGGCGGGAAGGATGGGCATGAGGCCCAAGATCAGCGCCAACTCCCTGTCGTTGGCGGTCGGGAAGCGGAAATGGACGGTGCGTTCATCGGGCGCCTCCACCTCCTCCACCTTGGCGTAGTAGGTTCTGGCATAGGGCCAACCCTTCTCGCGCAACAAGTCCAGGGTGAAGATGACATCCCTTGCCGTGACAGGTGTGCCGTCGGAGAAGCGGGCGTTGGGGTCGATGGTGAAGGTGACCGCATCGCGCGTGTCGCTGACAGTGACGGTGTCGGCCAGAAGCCCGTAGAGGGAAAACGGTTCATCGCGGTTTCGTTCAAGAAGGCTTTCGTAAACGAGGTTGCCGTACAAAAGGTCCCGCAACCCCGGGGCGACGGCGCCGCGGGGAATCATGGGGTTCAAATTGTCGTAAGTGCCAAGGGCGCCGAAGGTGATTCGACCGCCTTGCGGAGCGTCCGGCACGGTGTAAGGAAGAATGTCGTCGGGGCCCAGCAGAGGCTGGCCGTGCATGGCAATGCCGGTCTGGGCGGCGCTGTGATGGGGGACCATCAGCACGCTGAGGAGCGCGAAAACGGCGGCGATTGGGGCCCAAGGGCGCATCGAAGAGGAACGCATTTACAGTTTGACCTCGCGATTTGCGCAATCGTAAAGAACGACCGTTCTAGCCATTTTGGCACGCGCGGTCTAAGCGTTCGTTGAACTGACCGGACCGGACCTGTCGGAGGGTCCATGTGGTGTACTGGGAGAGTCGCATGAAGGTGGCACGTTTTCTGGCCGGAATGGCCTTTGTCTTGGGCGCAGCAGGCGCCGTCGGGCCGGCTGTGGCCCAAGCGCCGACGCCGGCGGATGACAATGCTTGGGTCAAGATCTGCAACACCGACCAAGGCACGAACAAGACCCTTTGCCTGATCACGCAGGAGTTGCGCACCGATTCGGGGCAGTTCCTCGCATCCGTCGCCATTCGCGAAACCCCTGGCGAGCAGCGCAAGAGCCTGTTGACCTCAGTGCCCGTGGGCATGCTGCTTCAGCCGGGTGTCCAGCTGCAGATCGATGGCGCGAAACCCACCCAAGCGCGCTACTCCATCTGCTTCCCCAACGCCTGCTACGCTGAGCTTGCCATTGACGCAGCCTTCATCACCAAGCTGAAGGCTGGCGGCAAATTGCGTTTGACGACCATCAATCAGCAGGCCAAGCAGGTGCAGTTCGACCTGACGCTGATCGGCTTCACCGCCGCCTATGACGGCGAAGGCATGAACCCCACCCAGGTGGCCGCCCGTCAGGAAGAGCTCCAGCGTGAGCTTGAAGCCAAAGCCAAGGCCGCTCGTGACCGCATCGTCGCCGAGCAACGCCGCGCCGTCGAGAACGCCGCGCAGTAGGCGTTCCTTCGGCAACGTACATGCCCTATGTGAACTTCCATGTGGTGTATGGGAGTTTCGCATGAAGGTGGCTCATAGTCTGGCCGTAATGGCCTTTGCCTTTGGTACAGCCGGTGCTGTCGTGCCGGCTGTGGCCCAAGCGCCGACGCCGACCGATGACAATGCCTGGGTCAAGATCTGCAACACCGACCCACGCAGCAAGAAGACCCTCTGCCTGATTACGCAGGAGCTGCGCACACCGTCGGGACAGTTCCTTGCATCCGTTGCCATTCGCCAATCTCCTGGCGAGCAGCGCAAGAGCCTGGTGACATCGGTGCCTGTGGGCATGCTGCTTGAGGCCGGCGTGCAGGTGCAGGTGGATGGTGCCGACCCGGCGCAGGCACGCTACTCCATCTGCTTCACCAACGCTTGCTATGCTGAGCTTGCCATTGATGATGCCTTCATCAACAAGCTGAAGGCAGGCAGCGACCTGCGTCTCACAACGGCAAACCAACAGGCCAAAGCGGTGCAGTTCGACATGACTTTGACCGGTTTCACCGCCACCTACGACGGTGAAGGCATGAATCCCGCTGAGCTGGCCACGATCCAGCAAACGCGTCAGCGTGAGTCGGAGGCCAAGGCCAGAGGGATCCGAGACCGCATCATTGCGGAGCAACGCCGCGCCATCGAAAACGCGCAGTAGGCGCCCCTTTTCGACCTTTCAAACCTATCCATAAGGGTGACGGGCCGTTGTGGGAGCATCTTGCGAGGGCAGCGCATGGTCTCCTCGGCATGGCCTTTGCCTTTGGGGTGACGAGCGCTGTCGCTGGACCTGTTGTTGTTAAGACCACAACGCCATCGGATGACAGACAGTGGATAAACGACAATCCGTGGGTGAGACTCTGCGGCACCGAGCAGAGCACAAACGGGACCTTTGCTTGGTCACGCGGGAGCTACGAACCGACCTAGGAGCTCTCCTCTCCACTGTCATTGTTGCTGAAACACTCGGCGAGCAGCTCAAGCGCCTCGTGGTATCGGTGCCTGTGGGCATGCTCATTCAGCCCGGCGTTCGGGTGCACGTGGACGGTGCTGAGGATCTGGAGGCGCGCTATGTCATCTGCGTGTCCTACAGCTGCTACGCTGAGCTCGCCATTGATGCAGCCTTCATCGACGCGCTGAAGGTAGGCAACACGCTGCGGCTGACGGCTGTCAATCAAATGGGCAAGCCGGTAGAGTTTGACCTGATTCTAGCCGGCTTTGCCGCGGCCTATGATGGCAAAGCCATGGACCCCGCTGAGGTTGCTGAGCGCCAGGAAAAGATCCTGCGCGCGCTTGAGGCCGTCATCCTCGGCGAGAAAGACTACGTCGTCATCGAGTAGTGCGGCGCCCACGCAAGCGTCCACAGACCCATCAGTTTCAAACCACTGCCCGATTTCAGGCCCTGCTTCGGCGCCCCACTTAAACTCGGCGCAAGGGCCAGGCCGCACAGCCGTGAAGCACCGCAGACTGGCAATCGCGCGCCGGGACCGGATGGCCCCCCTGCCTTCCGCCAGGCCAGTCCGACCGGCACCGTTGAAGCTGGCCCGTGTGCCAGGACGTGAGGCCGCGTTCAGACGTGGGGCCGGCGGAGCTGTTGCGCTCGCCCTTGGCACAAATGCAATGGCCTCGGTCAGCGCGTCGCGCTGACCGAGGCCATTGTCGTCGTGGAGTGGCGGCCGGAACGAACATGGTGCCGCGTCAAGCGAGCCTCGGCCGACAAGCGCCGAGGCTCGGTGTGGGTCAGTTCGACGTGGTCGTCTCCGTTGCGTCGGTGGTGGCGGCGTTCTCAGCCGGTGCAGCCGCATCAGCTGTGTCGGCCGCCGGCTGAGCGTCAGTGGCAGCGTCGGCCGCCGGTTCTGCCGGGGTTGCTGGGTCCGCCGTCTCCGTTGCGGGCGCAGCGGCGGTGTCGGTGGCCGGTGCATCAGCTGCGGCATCCTCCGCCGGGGCGGCCGGTGCTGCGTCCGCGGCCGGTGTTGCGGCGTCGGGAGCTGCCTCGTCCGTCGTGTCAGAGGCAGGTGCTGTCGCTGTATCGGTCGATGCATCTGCCGCTGCGTTATCATCCGGTGCAGCGTCGACAGGTGTTGCGGCATCCTCCGCCGGGGCGGCTGGTGCTGCGTCCGCGGCCGGTGTTGTGGCAGCGGGAGCGGCCTCGTCCGTCGTCTCAGTGGCAGGGGCCGCAGCAGTGTCGGTCGCGTTGTCTGCCGCTGCGTTGTCGTCGGGCGCAGCTTCAGTGGGGGTGCTTTGCGCTGGTGCCGCGTCGGTGGGGGCTGCGGCGTCCTCCGCGGGCGTCGCATCCACGGGCGCTGCATCGGCGGGAGCTGCCTCGTCCGTCGTCGCCTCATCGGCAGGGGCCGGTGTGGCATCGGCGGGGGCGGCGGCGTCATCTGCTGGTGCGGTCTCTTCCGGCGTTGCCGCCGGTTCGTCCGCAGCATCATCCGTTGCCGGGGTGGCGCGTGCGCTCTTCATCTCTGCGCCGATCTGCATGGATGCGTCCACATCGCCAAGGCCAGGCAGAAGCGTTTCGCGCGTTGTTGTGTTGGCAGCGGTTAGAGACGGCCAGTCCTCGGTCATGTTCGCGCCGAAGAGCGGCTTGTAGACGCCCTGGTGGCAGGTGGCGCAGTTCACCTTAGCAGGATCGCCAGACGGTCCCAGACGGTGTTCGGGAAGCGCCACCGCGGAGGGGACGATGTAGAGCGAGTTCAGCGCCTTCACCATCTGAATGCCATACCAGGCCGTGGTGCGCTGGGGCGTGCTCTCCGCCCAGCTCGACCAGTTCTGACTGTTGTGACAGTAGGTGCAGTTCACCCCCAGGGCACCGGACATGTGCATCATCAAGGAATAGGTGAGCTCCGTGTCCTGGATGGTCGCGGGGTTGTTGCCCGTGGGCAGCGCCGTGAGCGACTGAACGCGGATGTCGTTGTCACCCACAACACTCAGGTGCGCGCCGAAGGGATCGGCAGGCAGCGAAGCAAGGAGCGGTGCGTCGGCGGGACGGTTCTGCCCTGCGCGATAACCGGCCATGCCCATGGTGTCGGCGAGCGTGGGATCGTCGTACCACACATATTCGGGCACGTTGTTGCCGCGGTGGCAGGTATAGCAGCTCACCCCCGTTGCAACGTGATCGGTCCACTCATTGTTGATGGTGCGCGTCATCTGGATCATCCAGCGCGACACGCGTTTGGCATAGACACTGTCGTCGGCAAACCCTGCCTGAGCGTCGTGGCAGTAATTGCACCCCTGTTCGGGCGACACCCAGGCGGTAATGGCCGTCATCAGGCGCAGGAATTGTGCGGTGGACAGATCGCCCAGTACCTGAATGTTCTGATAGCTGTCGGCCGCGGTCGGTCCTGCGGTCACGAGCGGCGGAAGGCCCTCAATCTCAGGCACCTGGTTGTTGGCGTACGTGGCCGCCACGGTGCGCGGGTTGTAGATCTGCGCCATGGCCGTGCCACGGAAGCCGTTCTGCACGGTCTCAATGGGCGGGCGGTCATATCCCGGTAGGAAGACGATCGCCAGCACCAGGAATGCAGACACCACAAGGACCGCAGCCTCGGTATAGCCGAATCGGAAGGTCATTGAGCGGCTCCTTGGGTGGCAGTGGCGGCTGCGGCCGGGTCAGGTGCCGGGGCAAGGACGTTGGGGTAGCTGGGCGCGTAATCGTGCTCCACGGCCCACAAGAACCAGTTGTCCACAAGCGTGCCGGTGATGAGGATCCCGATGCCGCCTGTGATGGCCGTCAGTGCCGCAAACCACCAGGCCCAGCGGTGAATGGATTCCATGGTGGCACAGAACCCCATGGTCCAGCGCCAGAAGAGGCCCGCGCGCTCAGACGCTGTGCCGCGGTCGACAATCTGCTCCACCTCGCGGTCGGCGCCGAGCCTCGAGCAGGCAAGGATGGTGCCTGCATGCATGGCAAACAGCAGCGTCGAGCCATAAAGGAAGACGATGGAGAGCGCGTGGAACGGATTGTAGAAGAGGTTCCCGTATTTGATGGAGAATGCGGCGGTCCAATCAAGGTGCGGGAAGATGCCGAACGGAACAGCCTCACTCCAAGACCCCATCAGGATGGGACGGAAAAAGCCGAGCACCAAGTAAAGCCAGATGGCGGCGGCAAAGCCCCAGGCCACATGCGTGCCCATCCCAAGATCCACCGACCGGCGATAAACCCTGAGCCACCACAACAAAATCGAGGCTGTGAGGAAAAAGCCCGCCATGAGCCACCAGCCGCCTTCGGCCATGGGTGGGAAGGACAGGCCGTATTGAGGCGCCGGCGGCTCCAACGCAAGCCAGGGAAGCTGGCGGACGAACTCCACAGGGTCCCACCCCACGGATGCCCACATATTGAGACCGATGATCTCAATGGCGATGATGCCGCAAAATAGAGACGCCCAGCCCAAAGCACCCATGTAGATGGGGCCGATCTGCGCATCGCCGAGCTTGCCGAGCCAGTAGTTGAAGCCGGGCTTGCCGAGCCTGCGATAGATGTCTCCCGGGGCCGGAACGCCGGGCTCACCATGGGGGGTTCGCAGCTGAACCTGGGTGAAGATGTTTTGATAAGGCGCCATCGTTACCCCCTTAGGACCAGATCGGAAGGTTGAGCCACCAGCCCCACCACTCGGGCCAGCCGCGGGTCCAGAAGGGCCCGGAGATCACGATGCACACGGCACTCCAGAAGCCGGCATTGAGCGCCAGGAACAGGCCCAGCCTGTGGATCCCGAGCGGGCCGATGGAGTAGCCGATGATATCGCGGAAGAAGGTGTTCTCGTGGTCAGGCGTTGCGACCGTTTTGCCCTTGCCGGGGTTGGCCGCCGCCAGGATCAACCCGCCGTGCATGGACAGCGCAAACGTCGTCGTAAAGAAGAACGACACGGCGAGCATGTGGGCGGGATTGTAGTGGAAGTGCAGGTACTGATAGCCGACGTTGGACACCCAATCGAGGTGCGACCAGATCCCATAGGGAAAGCCGTGGCCCCAGGCGCCCATCAGAAGCGGGCGGATCACCACCAGCGTCACATAGGCGAAAATGGCGAATGAGAACGCCACGGGGACGTGGTAGCCGATGCCAAGCTTGCGGGCGATCTCCACCTGTCGCAGCGCCCAGGTGACGAACGCGCCGATGGCACAAATGGTAATGAGCTGCCAAAGCCCGCCATCGCGGATGGGTGCAAAGGCAAGGCCGTATTTGAGGTCCGGCGGGGCGATGTTGATGGTCCAGGGGTTCCAATTCCCCTGCATGGCCGCGCCCCAGACGATGAAGGCCGTCCCGAGGATAGAGAAAAAGACAGTCAAGACGCCGAAGAAACCCACGTAGAACGGTCCGAACCAGAAATCGAACAGATCTCCGCCGACGAGAGTCCCGCCGCGGACGCGGTATTTCTTTTCAAAACTTAGCATGGCCATAGGACGTACCCTCGCGTGGACCGGCGGTAACGAGGCGGCGGGCGGACCGCCGCCTTCGTGAGGTTGCTAGCTGTTCTCGCCTTGTGCAGCGGGCAGCGGTGCCATCGCAGACGTTGCCGCAGCACCCGGACCTTCAATCCAGTTGAAGCGCGGGGTGGACAGCAAGATGAAGTGGATGACGATCGCCAAGATGAACAAAAACGCGAACAGCGCGATGAGCGTCCGACGCGGATCGAATAGCAGCCAAGTGCGCCACATGATGAGCTAACTCCTTCGTTTAGCCGATGAACGGGCTGGCGATTTGGGCCACGGTGGTGAGCCCTTCATTGAGCGAAGTGTAGCCCTCGGGGCCGGGCAGCCACGGACGCCAGAGCCACGCCAGGATGTGGGCGACAATGGCGACGAGCGTGAAACCCACAAAGCTCGACATAAAGACGCCATGGAACGCCTTGGCCTCATCCGCGGTGAGGCCGGACAGCGATACCATGCTGGTCCGATCTTCAGTTGACATTCAGTAGTCCTCCAGATGCGGGCACGAAGCCCCGCCGCCGCGAAGCGGCCAACATGTCGCGGATTGCCACGACCACATCCCCCCGCCTTTCGCCGAGGGGAATTTCGTTTCAGTGCCGGTACGCGTACGGCAATGCTGCAAGGGTGGCTGAGCGTGCCTCTTGCAGGACGGATCGGCGCCCGATGGGGGCCGGGCCGAGGAAGGTGAACAGCCGCGCCAACGCCAAGACCGTCACCAGGACGATGAAGGTCAAAGCGAAGATCACGCGATACTCACGCTTACGGCCCTCGACGGGGTCGAGCGCTGTATCGGCCAACCGTTCCGAGATGGAACGGGAGTGCGGGGCGTTGAGCGTCTGAGAGGTCATGCGGATACCCTTTCGACGGATGCGCCTTTGACGTCGGCGGCAGAAACTGTGGTGGTGCCGCGGGCTTCGGCGCGGCGCTCGGCGCCATCGCGAAGCCGTTTGGCGGCGGAGATACGGGTCAGAATCGGGGTGCGCTGGACGGCCTCGTCGAGGATCTGACGGGCCTCAGGCTCCCACTGAAGGCGGGGCGCATCGGCAGGCGTTGCGGCCACTTTGTCCATGTCCGTGCCGAGCGGCAGGATGTGGAAGAGCGCATCGAACAGCCCGTTGCACACCTCCTGGACGAGATAGGTGGCGCCGGCATAGCCCATGAAGGGCGTGCCCGTGTGCCGGCGGATGATGGCGCCAGGAAAGCTTGCCGGAATGTAGGCCGCTTTGCTGCCCGCCTCGGCCAGATACATACGCTCGTTGTAAGAGCCGAAAACGATCAGGGGCGGGGTTTCCTGAAGAGCGGTGCGCACCGTCTCGTTGTCGATCTTCACGCCCGCCTTGCGCACCGTCATGTGCGTGCAAGGAAAGCCCATGTCTTCTTCAAGGAAATGCTTGACGCCACGCGCATAGGTCTCGCCGGCGACGATGGCAAAACTTGCCGTGCCGAAGAAGTCCTGCGTCACCGACCGCCACAAGTCCCACAACGGCTTGATGGTGGTGTGCTTTTCCTTCTCGATGAAGGGTTCGGGGTCAAGGCCCGTCAGTTCGCCAAGCTTGCGCAGGAACGCTGTCGTGGAATGAAGGCCGATGGGCGCTTGCAGGTACGGCTTGTCCAGGGCTTCGCAAAGGGCCCGGCCGAACTCGCGGTAAAGGCAGACATTGACCTCGCCATCCACCAGCCGGGGCACATCGTTGAGGTGGGCGCCAAGCGGGAAGGTCATGTTGACCTCGGCGCCAATGCCTTCGATGAGCCTGCGGATCTCGGCCAAATCGGATGGCATGTTAAACATGCCGTAGGTGGGACCGATGATGTTGACCTTGGGTTTATCGCCCTCCTTGCGGGGCTTGGCCTTGGGGAACTTGCCCTTCTTCGCCCCATACTCGGTCCACAGCCACAGCATGGCGCGGTTGGCGCTCTGCCACTGGTCCTCGTCGATGGTGCGCGGCAGGAAGCGCTGAATGGCGGTGCCCTCGGGAGTGACACCGCCCCCAATCATCTCGGCAATGGAGCCTGTGACCACCACCGAGGGCTGGGCCGGGTCGAGGGTGTCCCAGGCCCGCTTCATGGCCTCTTCGGTGCCCTTGCGACCGAGTTCTTCCTCGGCAAGGCCCGTCACCACCACGGGGAGTTCATGAGGCGGCAACGCATCGGTGTAGTGAAGGACTGAGGTGACGGGAAGGTTTTCGCACCCCACCGGCCCGTCGATGATGACTTGCAACCCTTTGATGGCCGTAAAGACGTAGACGGCGCCCCAGTAACCCCCTGCCCTGTCAAGGTCGAGGATCAGCATGAAGCATCCTCCACGATGGAACCTTTGACGATGTCGGACTTTTCGGCCTTGCCGCCAATCAAGGTCTTGCCTGAGCGGACGGGCTTGACCTTGGGCTCCTTGGGCACGTCTTCCCAGATTCCTGCGGCATAGCCTTCGCCGACGCCGTCGAAGAATTCGCGCATGTCGTTCATGCGATCGCGGCGGCCGATGGCGGTGTTGACCACATCGGCAAGGGAGCCTGCACCGGCAGGGCCCATCAAAGGCCGCGCCGAGATGAGATTGGTGAAGTAAAGGGACGGCCGCCCCGATTCCTTGGCTTTCTGGACGACAGGAGTGGTGCCGATGGCAAGGTCGGGGTCAAACGCATCGATGGCGGCAAGGTCTTGCTCCAGCGACGCGCGGTAGGTGACGGGAATGCCCTTCTCGTCGAGCCATTCCCTGTCGGCTTCGGAGAAGCGGGTGCGCGGGCAGGCGGTGCCCACGTAGCGCACGTCCGCGCCCGACTCCACCAACAGGCGTGCCACCAAAAGCTCAGAGCCCTCGTAGCCTGAAACGGTGATGCGGCCTTTCACCGGCCGTGCTGCAAGGGCCCCTGCAATGGCGGGCCCTGCACGGTTTTGTGCCTCAGCGATCTTGTCGGCCGAGACGCCGGCCGCTTCCCCGACGGTGCGCAACCATTCCAGCGTGCCTTCGCGCCCCACAGGAGCGGAGCCGACAATGGAACGACCCGCCGCCTCGAAGGCGCGGAAGGAGGCGGTGTAGAAGGGGTGGATCGCCGCGACCACCGCACAATCGAGGGCGGCATAAAGCTCACGCCACTCGCGCGTGGGAACGACCGGGCCAGCGTCGAGGCCCATGGGGTCGAGGAGTGCGGCAATCCCCATCGGATCGGCGGGGAACATTTCGCCCACCAAGGTCACCGAGGGACGGTGGTTGCGCTTTGCGGGCGCCGCGACCGGGCCTGCCGAGGCCTCTTTGCGGGCAAACTCCAGCATCGCGCCGGCAAGGACGTCCTTGGCTTCGGCATGGGTGGGAACGCCAAAGCCGGGTACGTCAATCCCAACGATCCGCACGCCGTTGATGACGGGTGGCAGCAGGCGCAAGGGCACGCCTGATGCGGTGGGAACACAAAGGTTCGTCACCACGATGGCGTCATACTGTTCAGGGTCGGCAAGCTCGTAGACGGCGTCGCGAATATCCTCAAAGAGCTTGCCTGTGACGAGCGTCTCTGAGTTGAACGGCACGTAGCCGACCGTGCGCCTCGCACCATAAAAGTGGGAGGTGAAGGTGAGGCCATAAACGCAGCAGCCTGAGCCCGACAGCACCGTTGCCGTCCGGCGCATGCGAAGACCCACCCGCAACGACCCAAAGGCAGGACACATGGACTGGGGCTGATCGTGCGGACCCATGGGGTAGTCGGCACGGAATTTTTCTAACAGCTCGGCATTGCCGGCCGCTTCCGCCGCTGCGGCCATCCTCTCGTGACCGGCATGGCAGCCACCGTCGCCTTCCGGTTCGGGGTTGTCTTCGGAAAAGACGCGGTCCATGCCCTCAGACCTCGTCGTAAATTACTTCAAGGGACGCTTTGGGCGCATAGGACGCCCCGCGCATGTCCGCGGCCGTTGCAGGCTTCAAGACGTAGTCGCGGCCCGTCACATCGCTGTCGAAGAGGCCCAAAAGGCCGTCCTGGTCTAGGGGGGTCGGATGCACCGGCGGGGCTTCGGCAACGTTGGTGGCAAGCTCCTCGAACACCGACGCCCAGGGGCTGCCGGGGATGCCGATGATCTGATAGTTCGCGCTCTTCTTGCGGATGTCGTCGTGGGCCGGAATGGCAGAAAGGACAGGGATGCCCACCGTCTCGGCAAAGGCCTTCGCCTCGCCGGTGCCATCGTCCTTGTTGATGACCATGCCAGCAACGCCAACGTTGCCGCCGAGCTTGCGGAAGTATTCCACCGCCGAGCAGACATTGTTGGCCACATAAAGCGACTGAAGGTCGTTGGAGCCGACGACGATGACCTTCTGGCACATGTCTCGCGCGATGGGCAGGCCGAAGCCGCCACACACCACATCGCCAAGGAAGTCGAGGAGGACGTAGTCGAAATCCCACTCGTGGAAGCCGAGCTTCTCCAGCAATTCAAAGCCGTGGATGATGCCGCGACCGCCGCAGCCGCGGCCCACTTCAGGCCCGCCCAGCTCCATGGCGTAAACGCCGTCGCGCATGAAGCAAACGTCGCCGATCTCCACCTCTTCACCGGCGAGCTTCTTCTTCGTGGACGTCTCGATGATGGTGGGGCAGCTCTTGCCGCCAAACAGGAGCGACGTGGTGTCGGACTTCGGATCGCAGCCGATCAGAAGCACCTTCTTGCCCTGCTGCGCCATCATGTAGGAGAGGTTCGACAAGGTGAAGGATTTGCCGATCCCGCCTTTGCCGTAGATGGCGATGATCTGCGTTTCCTTCGTGACCTCAGAGGCGACAGGCGCATCGGGCTCGATGGCGGCCTCTTCGGAGAGACGGTCGTCATAGCTCTTTGTGGCGCTGTGGTCGTGGAGGTCAGTCAATGAACGCTCCCCCAGTTGAGGACCATTTTGAGGCAGTCCGGGTCTGTGAAGGCGGTGCGGTAGGCGTCGGGCGCCGACTGCACCGATGCGGTGTGGGTGATGAGGCCGGTGAGCGACAGCGTGCCGGCATCAAGAAGGCTTTGGACGGCCGCAAGATCGGGCGGCGCCCACTCGGCCGCGATCAGGATCTTGACTTCCTTCATGAATGCGGCCGGGAAAGCGAATGTCATTTCAGCGCCGTAGAAGCCGGCGAGCGTAACGCTGCCACCGTGACCGAGGCGCGTGACGGCCTTGTCGATGATCTTGTGGTCGCCGCTGGCGTCCATGATGGCGCGGTAGTCGCGCCGCTCATCCTCATCGGGATGGACGACGGGGTAGGGCTCAGCCTCACTGCGCGACAGGTTGATCTCGTGCACCGTGGGTGCGGCATTGCCAAGGGCGATGGCAATGCGTGCCACAAGCCGGCCAAGAACGCCGTGACCCACGATGAGGTCCGGCGCGCCGCCCACGGCAATGGCGTGATGGGCGGTTGCGGCAAGGGCCAAAAGCACCGCCTCAGGCTCGGCGTTGTCCACCTTGTGGATGCGTGCGGGGTCGCACACCAGACGGCTGGCGGCACCACCGAAGAGAGGGCGCACATCCTCATAGCAGCGTGCGCCGGGAACGAACACGGCGTCCCCGGCGCGGAACGATCCCGTCGAACCCGCATCCACCACGCGGCCAACAGTCTCGTAGCCAGGCACGAGGGGGTAACCCATGCCCGGAAAGGGCGGCATTTTGCCGTCCCAAAGGAGGCGCTCGGTCCCAGCTGAGATGCCGGTGTGTTCTACGTCCACCACCACGTCCGTCGCAGACGGATCGCAAAGCTTGACAGCTTCTACGCTCAGAGTGCGTGGCGCATTGAGGACGATCGCAAGCGCTTCCATTCCCACCTTCGCCGCAGCTTCATGCCGCTTGCTGTGCTGCCTCCAGCGCAACAAGGGGTGGTGCGCTGTGACAACGCTGTCAGATTACATTGACAGTCGTGGTTGTCAATCAAATTGGACAGCTGCGAGGAGGACTTTCGTCAGCGTTGGATTGCGCGAATGAAGGGGTCTGACAGAGTGAAATCCTGCCGCCTTCAACAGACCCGTCAGGACCTGGGGCGAGCGGAAACGCCCCTGACCCATGGCATTGAAATACCATGGAAAATAAGCGTCGAAGCCCGTCGGCCGGCGAAGGTCCGCCATGGGCTCCACCACAATCAGGCGGGCCCGACCGATTTGCCGCGACACATTTTTCAAAAGGGTGGCCACCGCCGCGTCGTCATGGTCGTGGAGGATGCGCACCAGGGTGACGATGTCGCCCTCGCCTGGCGATTCTTGGGAAAAAATGTCGTCACGGAAGAAGTCCACCTCACCCACAGTGGCCCTTTGGCTGAGATCGGCTTCCGCGAGCGCTGACTTTGCGTGGGGAATGACGTCGGCGCGATCCAAAATGGTGACTGTCAGATTCTTGTGACACTTGAGCGCGGCAATGGCGAAAGCCCCTGCCCCGCCCCCCAGATCCGTCAGATGCCGCGCCTTTCTGAACGGGGCGTTGTGAAGAACGGCGCTGGCAATGAAAGCCTGCGAGGCGGCCATGAGGTTGGTGTAGCCCTTGGCATCGAAGGGGGCGGCGCGCTCACCGCCAGAATAGGTCCAATAACCGGCAAGCTCGGTGGGGCCGTCCTGCCGCAGGCGCGCAACGGGGTCGGCAAGGTCGCGATAAAAGTGATGGTGGTGGGCGACCATCTCGGCGATCCCGCCCTGGCCGAGAATGGCCGCCCCTTTCATGCCAAGGCCCCAGCGGTCGCCCCTTGGCCCCACAAGGCCGCGGGCGGTGCCGGCGCTCATCAACGTGTCCACAGCCCGCTCTGACAGGTCGAGCTCGGCGGCAAGCTCTTGCGTGGTGCGCGGCGATTGGGCAAGGCGGCGGAAAAGGTCCAGCTCCACCATGGCGGCAAGGGTCTGCGCGTAGACAAAGCCTGCCACAGTGTCGAACAGCGCCTCGGTCTGCTGCCTGGCGACAGGGCGTGTCAAAGGGTTGGACAGCACGAACCTGTGGAAGGCCGGTGCCATGATCAGCCTGTCGCGAAGCCGCAAAGCGCCGTCGCGTAGGCGGGCGTAAAGTGTGTTCAGGCTGCGACCGTCGATAAGGACTTGGGGAGAAAGCGTTTGGTTTGCTGGCCGATAAGGTGGCGCAAGGGGGCAGCGCCTTCGCCTTCGGGCAGCTGCTCCACTGTGTCGGACAGCGTGCGCTTCAAGCGGCTCACCGCACCGTCGAGGCCATAAAGCTCCACAGCGCTTGGGCGGCCAAGGCGGCTGTCCTGGCCCATGGGCTTGCCGACGGTCAGATCCCCGCCGGCGTGATCGTGGATATCATCGGCAATCTGGTAAGCTGCGCCAAGGCCGTCGCCGACCCGCGCCCACAGCGCTTCGTCACCCCCTGCAGCGACGGCACCACCGACAGCGGCGGCGCGAAACAGCGCACCTGTCTTTGCGCCATGATAGTCCGACAACGTGCAGTCATCCTCGCTCTCAAGCGCCTGACCGCCGATCAGGCCCGCAGGCGTACCAGCACTAGCGGCAATGATTTCAAGGAGTTTGGGCAGACGGCTTCCGGCCTCCTCGGCCACATCGGACAACACCTGGAAGGCCAGAACGATGAGCGCATCGCCTGCCAGCACCGCCAGCGCCTGTCCATGCGCGGCATGGACCGATGGCCTCCCTCGGCGCACTGTTGCATTGTCGAAGCACGGCAGATCGTCATGCACGAGGGACCCGCAGTGAAGACATTCCACCGCCACCGCCAAGGCGTCGGCCACGGCAGGGCGATCGTCCCCGCAGGCGAGCGCAACCCCCAGCGCAAACACAGGGCGAACCCTTGCGCCACCGGGAAACACGGCATGGTTGATAGCTTCGCCCAGGCGTGGCGGCTGTGTCCGACCGGACAGGTGTCGGTGCAGGGCGCTCTCGACACGGGCATGTACGTCCATAGGCGAAGCGACCGTAAGCTCTTGTTGACACCAATAACTGTAGATAAAAATGGACTGATGAAAACGGGGTGTCAAATCAGCATAGGACGAATTCGTTGACACACCGGTCGGTGGTCGTGGGTGCCGGGTTCGGCGGGCTGTGTGCCGCCCACGCGTTGCAGGCAGCGGGTGTGCGCACAACCTTGCTGGAGCGACGCAGCGCCGTCGGCGGCAAGGCTCGAAATATTGTGGTGGGCGGGCGCGCCGTGCCGGCTGGGCCAACGGTTCTGACCCTTCGCGAAGTGTTCGACGGCCTGTTCGAGCAGATTGGCGCACGCCTTGAAGACCATGTGGACCTTGCCCCCCTTGAGGTGATGGCCCACCACCGCTGGTCCGCCGACGAACAGCTCGACCTTTATCAGGACGTGGACAGGACGGCCGAAGCGGTCGCTGCCCTTGCAGGTCAGCGCGAGGCCGACGGCTACCGCAGCTTCGTTGCCGATTCGGCAAGCGTGTTCGAAACGGTGGAAAAGCCTTTCATCCGCGCACCAAAGCCCGACCTTATGGCCCTTGCCAGGGCCACAGGCCCCTTCGGCGCGGTCAAAATCAAGCCGTTCAGCACCATGTGGACGGCCGTGAGCCGGCACTTCCGCGACCCGCGCTTGCGCCAACTTTTCGGCCGCTACGCCACCTATTGCGGCTCCTCACCCTTCATGGCGCCGGCGACTTTGATGCTGGTGGCCCATGTGGAGCAGTGCGGCGTATGGGCGGTGGATGGGGGCGCGGCCGCCCTTGCCCACGCCATTGCCGACAGTTTCGAGCGTTTGGGCGGCACCATTGCAACGGATGCCCATGTGGAGGAGATCGCCATCAAGGATGGCGTTGCCAAAGGCGTTGTCGTGAACGGCACGCTGATGGACGCCGACACGGTGTTGGTGAATGCCGATGTGGCTGCGTTCGGCGCAGGGCTGTTCGGCCGCCAAGCATCCCGCGTTGCCAACCTTGTGCCACCTTCGGCGCGCACCCTGTCGGCCGTCACCCTTTGTGCTGTGGGTCGGTTGTCAGAGCCGCTCCCCTATCACAGCGTCCTGTTCGGGCCTGACTACCAGGGCGAACTGAACGCACTCTTCAAAGACAGGCGCATGCGTGATGCGCCAAGCATTTACATCTGCGCGCCCGACAGTCCCACTGGTCCGGACGCGCTTCAGCGGGTACTCATGGTGATGAATGCCCCTGCCGACGGCGACCGACGTGATTATCAAGAAGAGGACATCGCCCGATGCATGACACAGGCGATGGAAACGCTGAACCGTTGCGGGATCAGCCTGACCCTGGATCAGAGCGTGGCGACAACGCCCACCGACTTCGCGGCGATGCTGCCGGCGACGGGGGGCGCCATCTACGGCAGAGCCTCCCACGGGTGGACGGCCTCGTTCCAGAGACCGGCGATCACCACGAAGGTGAAGGGACTTTATCTGGCGGGGGGGAGCGTGCACCCGGGGCCGGGCATGCCAATGGCATCCCTGTCGGGACGCATGGCCGCGGCCTGCCTGTTGAAGGATTTCGGTTTGACACCCCTGTCCCGCCCGACGGTTACATCTGGTGGTACCTTGACGGAATCAGCGAAGACGGTCGCCACGCGCTAACCGTCATCGTCTTCATCGGCAGCGTCTTTTCTCCCTACTATGCCTGGTCGGGCCGCCGCGATCCGTTGAACCATGTGGCGGTGAACGTTGCCCTTTACGGCAGCCCCAAACGCTGGGCGATGACGGAGCGGGGCCGCAAGCGCGCAGTCCAGGACAAGACAGGATTTTCGGTCAAAGCATCCGGTATCCGCGTTGAGGGCGACAGCGTGGTCATCACCGTGGATGAGACCTGCGCGCCCATTCCAAGGCCTTTGAAAGGCACAATCCGGCTGCGGCCCAACACCGTATCGGACACGGTCTACCCTCTGGATGGTGCAAAGGAGCATTTTTGGCGCCCTGTTGCACCGGCCGCCCCCATCGAGGTGCACATGGATGCCCCGGAGCTGTCGTGGCGGGGCACAGGATATCTGGATATGAACTACGGCATGCGTGCCCTTGAGGCGACGTTTGCCCACTGGGACTGGATGCGCGTGGACCTTGGCGGCGGCAACTCTGCCGTCCTTTATGAGACGGCGGTGCGCGACAGTGCCAACGCAAGGCTTGCCCTGTTGAAGAAGGCCGACGGCACCACGGAGATGTTCGACCCCCCACCTTTGCACGACCTTCCACGCACCTTGTGGCGCGTGCGTCGTGCGGCATGGTCGGAGAATGGGCCGCCGCAACTGCAGCGGACGTTGGAGGATACGCCCTTTTACGTACGCACTGAACTCATCACCACCTTATTCGGCGAACGCCACAGCGCAATTCAGGAGAGTTTGTCCCTGGCGCGCTTCAAGAGCCCCGTGGTGCGAATGATGCTCCCGTTCAGGATGCCGAGGCTCGGCAACCTATAGATGAAAAACTGATGGTCGCGATCAGCTTTTCTTATTTTTGCGGACCGACCGGATCTCCCATAAGGCAAACGTCAGGACGCCGCCGAAAATCAGGATGATCTCGATCAAAACGATGAGGTCATTGTCGAGCATTCCAGGCTCCTTCCTGCCCGTTCATGTCCCCGCGACGGTTCGGCGCGAGGCATTGAGACGCAATATGACAAAATTCAAGGTTGCGGCAAAGCACACCCAGAGAAGATACGGAATGAGAAGGGCAGCGGATTGCGGCGAGACCGGAAAAAACGCAGCCATTGTCGCGACGATCGCCAGCGCCATCAAAACCGCGTCAATAAACGCGAGGTCGATACGCTTCCTGCCGAAAAACAGAAACGACCAGGCGGCGTTGAACACCATCTGAATGCCGAAGATCACAAGGGGCCAGAACCGCTCTTCAGGCGTTGCGGACATGTAAAAGACGTAGCCCGCGAAGGCGATGAGCGCGAAAAGGAGCGTCCAGGCGGGGCCAAACAGCCAGTTGGGCGGGGTCCACCACGGCTTGGCGATGTTCTTGTACCACTCGCCAGGCATGAAGACGGCGCCGCTTGTCGCGGTGAGGATACTAACGCCGATGAAGGCCAGAAGGACCGGCCAATTCTCGATCATCTTACGCCTTCCTGGTGGCGGCCGGCTCAGAGGATCGAAATCCGGCGACAGCTATCCTAATGCACAATCGTGCGATGACTAGCACAATTGTCGCATAAGGGATGACAACGGAGTGACACATCGCCGCTATTGTGGGCTATGCGCCCTGAATAATGGCCGAACGGCTGTCTGCGAGGGCGTTTTGCCCGCGCGATTGTCCGTCAATCGTCGTGGCGGCGCAGGAAAGGAATCATTTTGCGCACATTGCTGAGGCCGAGCGCCACAAGCACCAGAACCACGGGTATCGACAGGGCCACCACAAGTGTCGGGTTCACGTTGATGCCGAAGGACGTCAATCCATTCGACGCATAGCTGATCAAGCCTACGATGTAGTAGGTGACCGCGGCGATGGACAAACCCTCCACCGTCTCCTGCAAACGCAACTGGACGGCGGCGCGCTTGTTCATGGCGGCAAGCACATCGTGGTTTTGCCTTTGGCGGGCAACGTCCACGCGGGTGGACAGGAGCGAGACGGCCCGTGCCACACGCTCTGAAAGGGCAGCCTGGCGCGATGCAACGGCCCGGCAGGTGTCCATGGCAGGGGCAAGTCGCCGCTCGGTAAACTCCTTGAACGTCTGAAGGCCTTCGATCCTCTCCTCCCGCAATTCGAGGATCCGCCGTTGCACGAGGGCGTGGTAGGCGTTGGCAGCGGTGAAGCGGTAGTGGCTGGTGGAGTGGGTGGTCTCGATCGCTGCTTCAAGGCGCGTCAGGCGGTCAAGCAGGGCAGGCTCGTCCGCCTCCCCCGCTGCGGCCATGCCTGCGGTGATCTCGGCAAGCTCCTCCTCGCGCTCGCTCAAAACGGGGGTAAGGCGCCTTGCAACAGGAAGGGTGAGGAGCGCCATCATCCTATAGGTGTCGATCTCAAACAGGCGCTGCATCAGGCGGCCGGCCTGCCATGTGGTCATGGAATCGTTTTCGATGAGGAAGCGGGAAAATCCGTCCGATCGGATCCTGAGGTCGGTGAGAGCCACGCCATGGCCGCCGGCAATTGTTGCGCCAATCAGCATTTCGCCGCGGAAGTAGCGGTTGGAAATCGCCTCATGGTCGTCCCCCATCTGGCCGGGGCCGAGCATGGCGGCATGGCTTGCAACAACGGTGCGGCCTGGAAGGCTTGCCAGCCAGTCCTTGGGCACGAGGGCCAAGGCGGGGGTCTGGAACGGTGCGCCATCAAGGCCGGGGGCAGCGACGGTGTAGCGGCAGAATTCTGTATGGCGCTCCCACTTGAGGCGGAAGCCGCCAACGTCCACCGAATAGTGGTTGGCATCCTCCGCCGGCGGGTCGATCCCATAATAGCGGGCGAACGCCAGGATCGGTGCCTGTTGGGCGCGCCGCGACACCCCTTCTGAGGCAAGTGCGAGGTAGGACAGTCGGCAGGGCGCCGTCAGCTCCATGGGCGGACGGGCGTGCACCTCATCGTTGAGGACCTGCCTGTCCGCATGGTTGGCCGGCAAGCGAAGGGTCTCGATCATGTCCACGGCGGCCTCCTGGGCGCTGACAGGCCCTCCTAGGAATGGAGCAGCACACGAAAGCCGCAACCTCCTGCGACGCGTTTTCCCACGCCCGTGTTGCCCATCACGTCGCGGGCGGGGATGCACAGGGCCGCAGGGCCGCCTATGTAAGGCGTGCATTTTGTGAGTTCTGGAATTTAACCGATGCATACTCTTGTCATAAGGGCCTTCGCTGTTGCGGTGCCCCTGGCGTTCTTGCCCGCCTACGGGATTGGGATTGAGAGCGCCTGGGCGCAGTCACCCGATCAGGCCGCCACAGCCATCCAGCGCGCAGCGAGCGAGAGCGGCGGCGCGTGGCGCATTTCAAGCACCGCCGTCGAAGGCGACCGTGTGGTGCTCAAAGACACACGCCTATCCTTCACCGTGCCCCTTTCGGGCGGTCTCGCGGGCTATTTCATCTCCACGACGCTTGGCCCACAGGCTGCCGAAGCACCGCCTTGGACGCTCACGCTGTCATCGCCGGAGGTCAGCGTTCATGTGCCTGAGGTGGGCGGCGAGATTGTGAGCGCCGCGCGTCTTTCAATCCCCTCTCTCACGCTGTCCTCCAAAGGTGGACCGGGCGATGTCAATGGCCCCGAAACCTACACTTTCACCGGGTTGGAGTTGCACGATGTGGCCTTTCCCGCCTTTGCCGTCGCGGGCGAGGTGGATCCGGCCGCTGCGGCTGATTGGCTTTCAGGCGTGCGTGTCGGTCGGGCGAACGTTATGGCCGACGACACCATGGTCGAGGTGGAAGGGATGGCCGAGGGCCGCATCACCACCTTCATCGGCGCCGGGACGCAGGACGATCAACGGCTGATGGTCACCGGCACGGATGTGTCGGCCCTGACCCGCAATCTCTTTGCCGATAGTGACGACGGTGCACCGGCAACCCTTGCCACAGCGGCCACGTTCGGCCCCCTCACCATCCCCCTTCCCACAGGCGATGCGTTGACCGTCCCCTTCCTTGAGGCAACCAACGTCACCCTGGCACCGGTCTCGGCATTGACGCCGCAAGAGACCCAAGGCGGCGTGAGCGCCATGGATATGGCCGGCATCGTGCTTGGCCTGTTTTCGGCCGACAATGTGGTTGCCCAGAACGTCACCCACACATCGGCTGGCATCGACACCAAGGTTGAGCGCGTCACACTGTCGGGCCTTTCGCCTGAAGGGTTCCGCGCGTTCACCCTTGAAGGCTTTTCCACCACTGAGGTGGACAACAAGGCCTCGATGGCCTCCCTGTCCGTGAACGACGTCAGGTGGGTGGAAAGCCGTTTTGGTGTCGGCCCGGATATTGCCGAACTCACCGCGCCGACCTCGTCGTTGCCTCTGGCAGGCTACCCCAAAATCGGGGCGTTCAGCGTCGAGGCTTTGTCCATCGAAGGTCCGACCATGGATGGGGGCATTCTCATCCCCGCCATGTCGATGGAGTTTGCCGACCACATCGGCCCCATCCCAACAAAGGTCACCTACGACGTTCAAACGGTCGTCCAAGGCGTTGGGGAGAGCTTCCCGCCCGACATCAACAGCCTTTTGAACGCCAAGGGTTTTGAGACCTTCAACGTCAGGGAATCGGGCAACCTTAGCTACGACAGGGCCACCGAAGCCGTCACCCTTCAGACCAAAAGCGACTATGAGAGCCTCGGCGTTCTTGACCTTCATATGGTGATGAGCGGCATCCCTGTGATCGCCTTCGAGCAGCCAGCCCGCGCCTATGAGGCCATCGGCACCGCCGCCATTGCCGACATGACCCTCCGGTTTGACGACCAAGGTGCCATCGACCTCCTCCAGGCGGTCTTTGTGCAGTCCACCGGCGCCACGGACGAAGAGGTCTTGCCCCAGTGGATGGGGATGGTGCGGGGCGTCATGGCAGACTTCGTCCCGCCGGAGCGCGCCGAACCGATGCTTGCAGCGCTACAAACCTTCTTGGCCGACAAGGGTACGCTCACCCTTACGGCTGAACCGCCGGCACCGGTGTCCTTCGTGCAATTGGCAACGGGGGTCATGACCGCACCCGGTCAGATCCTCAACATCTTGAACGTGACGGTCACGGCAGACCCGTAGCGTCAGGCCTGGCGATGCTCGCTTCCCTTTGCCGCACGACGGCATCGGTCCGAGCAATATTTCACTGCCGGCCACGTGCGCGCCCATTTTTTGCGCCAGGAAAAGGGGCGCGTGCAGACAGGACAGATTTTTGTCGGAAGGTCGGCCTTTTTGACCCGTCGGCGCACGGCGGTCACCCTTGGTTCTGGTCCCAAATCATGCCAAAGGTGGCCGCCCCTGTGACCGAATACACTCTGAGGGAATAGCCCATGCGGCTCCGCCTACTCGTTATTGCAACGCTGGCCGCCCCGGCAGCGTTCGCCCAAGACGGCATCTCGTCCTCATTCGACGATGTCAGTGCCGTCCGCTCATTTCTGACCGATGCGGCAAGTGTCGGCGCGCAAAGCGCCACAGTCGGGTCGGTCATGCGGTCCGGAGACACCGTGACCGCCAACGACATCGCCATGAACTGGTCCCACTCCTTCACTGTGGAGGATGAGACTGCGACGATCACCGCAAGCATCACGGCCGATTCAGCGGCGATCGACAAACTGGCCTTCTCAGGCGGCCAGTACTCCGCTGAAAAGCTGACCGTGCCGTCGGCCACCTTTAAGCTGACCGTCGACGGCCTCGACGAAGCGCTGGAATACAACCTCACCATGACCGACTACGTGGTCGAGGAGTTTTCGTGGCTGCCTTTGCCCACCATCGCGAACGACCCCAACAAGCCGGTCTCGCGCTTTGGACCGCTGTTTGATTGGGCCGTTGCGCAATCTTACACCATGAACTCCGTCGAAAAGATCGAAGGCACCACCAAGATCGAAGGCGACGTTCAGGACATTAGCTATGGGCCGATCAAGATCGGGCCGGTGAGCAACGGCCGTCTTGAAAGCTTCTCTTACGGGCCGATGACCTCCGAACAGGTGCTGGAGCCCATGGAGCCCGGCGGCGACCCTGTGAAGCTGACGTTGCGTTATGGCGACACCTCAGGCACGGGCCTCGACATGAAGCCCATAGTGGCGTGGCTGACTGGCACCGGTGCGGCGGACGGCCCCCAGCAAGTGGTGGAAAGCACCAAGCTGGAGAGCGTTGATGTCACCGCCGATGGCCTCTTTTCCATGACCATGGGCGAGAGCGTTTTTGAGAACTTCACCATCGATCCCAGTCGTGGTGGGCCTTTGCTGGCGCGCCTCGATCCGATCGTGGTCTCGCTCATGAACGGTGGCGAGCCCAATCCCGGCCAGATCATCCCCCTGTTCCTGGACATTTACGGGGCCTTCGGGTTCGGCAAGTACGCGTTCGCCGACATCGATGTGAATGCAGGTCCGGTGACCGCAAAGCTCGGCGAGTTCGTGGTCCAAGGGCTGTCAGCGGCAGGGCTTGAGCGATTTGCCGTCATCGGGCTCGATTTCAACGGTCCCGACACCACAGGCAAGCTCGGCACGTTCGAAGTGGCCGATCTCGTCTTCCCCGACCGCGATGCTGTGACCACCGTCATCATGCAGGGCATCATGGGGGGCGAGCCCAGCCCGCGCGCCATCATGAACGCCATGCCCCTTCTTGGCGGCATGACCGTGGAAGGCATGGAAATGAAGGCGCCCGGCACGCCAGGTCTCCTTCAGCTTGGCCTGTTCGAGGTGAAGATGGAGGACTTCATCGCTCCCATCCCCACCGACATCTCCGTCACGCTCGAGCGCTTGCAGCTCCCGTCGGGCCTGGTGCCCGACCCGCAGATGCAAGGCATGATGCAAGCCCTTGGTGCCGACCCGCTGATGGCCGACGGCACCCTCAAGGTGGCCTGGAGCGCCGATACCCAGAAGATGGAGATGACCCACGACATCAACGTCCAGAAGGTGGGTAAGCTGGATGCGGATGTGATGGTGTCGGGCATCCCCCGCTCCATCATCGAAGACCCCACCCGCGCCCAGGAAGCTTTGGCAACGGCGGCCTTTGATGGCTTCACCACCAAGTTCCAGGATCAGGGGATCACCAACTTCGTCCTCGGCATGGTGGCTGAGCAGTCAGGCGTTGCGCGCGATCAGTTCATCGCCGGCATGGCCCAACAGGTGCAGATGCAAATCTCCATGATGCTTGGCGATGAGGCCCTTGCCGAACAGGTCTCCAGCGCGGTGACGACCTACCTCAACGACCCGCAGAACGTTGAGGTGGCAGCCAATCCCGCAGCCCCTGTGGCCTTCGCCCAGATCATGGGCGCTGTGATGACGGCCCCGCAGACCCTGCCTGGTCTCTTGAAGCTCACCGTCACGGCCAACCAGTAAGCGTTCCCGGCGCGCCCCAACCACAGGGGCGCGCCGCCACTCAGCAAGACAAGGGCGAGCGCAGCATACCGCAGCGCTCGCCCTTCCCTTTTGCGGCCAAACACTGACTTTGATGCCCACAAACACCCTCCACACCGATGCTGTCTCCGCCGCAGGGAACGCGGCTCCTGGAGCGGCGAACCCCCTCCCCGTGGTGCGCGCGGGGTCTGGCACGCCGCCCCTCGTCCTCGTCCACGGCGTCGGCGCCACCCATAGGGATTGGTTTACGGCCGGTCTTGCCCAAAGCCTGTCTCAGCACCACGCCGTGTTCGCGGTGGATCGGCCAGGCTATGGCGCCGCCGCGCCCCGGGGGAGCGCGCACTGGTCCGTCCCGCGCCAGGCCGAAGCCCTTGCGGCCACAATCCAAGCCGAGGGGCTTGATGCGCCCGTGGTGGTCGCCCACTCCTTCGGCGCCTTGCCGGTCCTTTCCATGGTGCTTGCAGGCGCCCAAGTCAGCGCGTTGGTGCTGATTGCGGGCGTTTATTACCCCAGTGGACTTTGGGTGCGAACGGCCGGTGCCCTCCTCGCCGGCGAAGGTCCTGTCAGACGGACTGTGCGCGGTGCCGCCCTCCCCCTTGCGCGCTCCTCCATGGGGTTGATGATTGCCCACATGTTCGCCCCCGACCCACCCACGGATGCCTTCAACACCCACTTCGAGACCGACCTTGCCCGCCGCAGGAGCCAGCTGGAGGCAAGCCTTGAGGACGCCGCCATGATCTGCCGCGAGAGTGCTGCACTCGCTCCCCACTACCGTAGGCTGACCGTTCCCATCCTCCTCCTGGCAGGAGAAGGCGACAGGGTCGTCCCCACCAAAAGCCAGACAGTGGCGTTCTCCCGCGCCGTCCCCCACGCACAGCTCCATGTGCTGAAGGGCGAGGGCCACATGGTCCACCACACGGCGCGGGAACGGGTGGTCTCAATCACCGGGGCGTTCCTGGACAAAAGGGTGGCTGCGTGACTTGGACTTTGGTCGTTCTTGCCTGGCTTCTCGTCATCAACCTGGCGGGTTTTTTGGTGTTTGCGGCAGACAAGAAGGCCGCGGGTACGGACAGGCGAAGGGTGCCTGAGCGCACGCTCCTCATCATGGCCGCCTTAGGCGCCTCGCCGGCGATGATCTGGGGCACCCAAAAGCTCCGCCACAAGACGCAGAAGGAGCCGTTTCGCACCCTCCTTCGCGCCGTTGCCTTTCTCCAAGGGGTTGCGGCGCTGGGTGCCATCGCCTGGTGGGTGGGGCTGATCTAGTTACCAACGGAGCCTGCAATCTTGAGGACTTACACCATGATGGGACGCGGCCGCTCTTTGCCCGACAAACAGGCGCTGCTGCGCCGTGTCCGCCCCCATCGCGAAGGCTGGAATCTGTCGTCTAAACCAAGGCATGTTGAGCCGGTCGGCCCTGGCGAGGAATCGGTCTGGGACTTTCCGCGCCCGCCCATTGTCGAAGCTGTGGGCGAACCCATGAAGGTCATCCACCGGGGCCACACGGTGGCAGCCACCCACAACGGCTTGCGCGTGCTGGAGACGGCGGGCGCGCCCGTCTACCACTTCCCCGTTGCGGATGTGGACATGGGCTGCCTTGTGGAGAACGGCCACCTCACCGTGTGCGAATGGAAGGGGGCGGCCACCTACTACGACCTTGTGGTGGATGGGCACACCACGAAGGACGCCGCCTACACCTACCCCGACCCGTTCAACGACCTTGCCAGAGGCTTTGACGCGCTGGCAGGGATGATCGTGTTTTACGCAGGCCGCGTGGATGAAGCCTATGTGGGGGAGGAGCAAGTCTCCCCCCAGCCCGGCGGCTACTATTCAGGCTGGGTCACATCGCGCCTGAAGGGGCCCATCAAGGGAGGGCCTGGAACGGAGGGCTGGTGACGGGGCGGCCGGTGCGCCCAAAAGCCCTTTCTCGCAATGATCGCTGTGCTTTGGTGATGCAGCATCTCGCAATCTGGTTGCGATTGTCCCATCATTGAAAAAGCCGCACCGCCGTTGTCAGGCGGGCTTTGACCGTCGCATCGCAACGGAGGTTTCCTGTGGACGCCTTGTTCATCGGCCACGCCTATATCGACATCACTTTCCTGGCCGAAAAACTGCCGACAGGTGATGAGAAGACCATCGCGCGGGATTATGCGGTCGCCTTCGGGGGCAATGCCGTCACCTCCGCCTTTTGCGCCGCCAAGCTTGGCCTGAAAGGCGACATCTTGTGCCAACAGGCTGACGACTGGCTGTCGCGCATGTTCCTTGAGATGACCTCGCGCGCCGGCATCTCCCTGCACGGACGTAAGGTGAGCGAGGCAAGCCTTTCCTTCATCATGCCCAAGGACGGCAAGAGAGCCATCGTGCGTTGCCGTGACGATGACTTCCTTCACCCCTTCCCCATTCTCAATCTTAACGGCTGCCGGGGCCTTCATGTGGACGGGCACATGGCCGATGCGGCCATCCACTACGCCAAGGCTTGCCGGGAGATGGGGGTGCTGACCTCTCTGGATGGCGGCTCCGCGCGGGCAAGCACGGATGAATTGCTGGAATTTATCGACGTTGCCGTGGTGTCGGAGCGTATGTGCGAGCAGATGCAGCTGAACCCCATCGCGATGCTCAGTTACCTGCGTTCCAAAGGCTGCAAGGTGGGCGCGGTCACCCAGGGCGAGCGGGGGCTCGTCTGGTACGAGGGGACAAGCGACATCCACACAATGCCGGCCCGCTATGTGCCGCGCGAGAACGTGATTGACACAAGCGGCGCTGGCGATGTCTTCCACGGCGCATACTTTTACTCCGCCGTCACCTGGCCGGAGCGGACCTGGAGTGGCCATTTCGACTTTGCGCGCTCCGCCTCCGCCTTTGCGGTCCAACGACTTGGCAACGAAGCCTCACTGCCAACGCTTGAGGATGTGGAGGCCATGCGCCTGTCCCTGCCCGAAGCCGCCTGAGGCACGGCCGCGCCTCAGCTGGCCAACGCCTCTTTGATGAGGCCGAGGGCTACGGCAACACTCTCCTTGCGCACCTGTGTCCGGCCGACGTCGCCGAAGGTGCGCTTCAGGTGCCGGGTACGGCCTTCGTAGGCGACGGCGAAGTGCACAAGGCCCACGGGCTTGACCGCCGATCCGCCGCCGGGGCCCGCAATCCCTGTGATGGACACGCACACGCGTTTGACCTCAGGCCCCTCCGGCTGAGGCGATTGGGCGGCCGCGACAAGGCCGGTCTCTGCCATGGCACGGGCCACCTCTTCACTGACGGCGCCATGGGCTTCGACAAGGTTGGCGGGCACGCCGAGCCTGATTTTGGCTTCGTTGGTGTAGGTGACGAACCCGCCCTCGACGGCGTCAGAAGAGCCGGCGATTGCCGTCAGAGCCGCCGCCACAAGGCCGCCTGTGCAAGATTCCACCGTGACGATGAACGCGCCTTGCCTGCGCGCCGCGTCGAGGGTGTCGGCTGCGTCTTTCAGGAGCGCCTCGTCAAACATGGGTGCCGGCCGGGCGTTGCAGCAAGACGGTGGCGGCAGCTTGTGCGGCAATCCCCTCCCCGCGACCGGTGAAGCCGAGTCGCTCGGTCGTGGTTGCCTTCACCGACACGATGGCGGGGTCCACATGGATGATCTCGGCGATGCGCGCACGCATGGCGCTGCGATGGGGGGAGATCTTCGGCCGCTCGCAGATGATGGTGAGATCAAGGTGAACGATAGCACCCACCGCCTGCACTCGTTCGGCCGCAAATGCAAGAAAGCGGTCCGACGAGGCGCCTTTCCATTGCGGGTCGGTGGGGGGGAAATGATGGCCGATATCGCCGTCGCCAATGGCACCGAAAAGGGCATCGGTGAGGGCGTGAAGCGCCACATCAGCGTCGGAGTGGCCGTCCATGCGGGTCTCGCTCGGGATCGTCAGACCGCCGATGATCAAAGGACCACCGGGGACGAGGCGGTGCACGTCAAACCCCGTTCCCGTGACCGTGTAGCCACCGCCGCGGGCGGCCAAAAGGTCCTCCGCCGTGGTGATTTTGTAGTTGCCGCGCTCGCCGTCCACCACGCTCACCTTCCTGCCGTAGGCTTCCATCACGCCGGCATCGTCCGTTGCAAGGTGGGCCATCGCCTGATGGGCCTCAAGGAGCGTTGCAAAGCGGAAACCCTGGGGCGTTTGCGCCTGCATCAATCCCTCCCGGGGGACGGTGTTGGCAATGACGCCATCCGCCACCGCCTTCAAGGTGTCTGCGACGGGGATCGCGGGAATCACAGCATCCGTTGCGGCAAGCTTTGCCACCACCCTGTCGATCACCGAAGCGCTGACGAAGGGGCGCGCCGCATCGTGGATCAGGACGTTGTGGGGCGGGTCGTCCGCCATCGCCGCAAGGGCGGACTTGACGGAGGATTGGCGCGTGTCTCCGCCGATGACGGTGGTGACGCGCGCCCCTGCCGTGCCCGAGGCTGCGGCAAAGTCGGCCTCGTCTTCAGGACCGATGGCGACCACCACGCGGCGGATCTGTGGGTGGCCCAAGAATGCGTCCAGCGCGCGGCCGACAATCGTCCCGCCCGAAATGGCCAAAAACTGTTTAGGAACGGGAGCGCCCAGCCGCAAACCGCGCCCTGCGGCAAGGATGACGGCGTCTGTGGTTGACTGATCCATGCCGTTTCCATACCGCGCTGGCGGGGCGATTTGCGAGCCCCAATCACCTGCCCCAACCCACCATCTGGTCCACAGGGGCGACACCACCGACGAAAAGACGCAAGGCGACGACTTGCTAATTTTGCAGACATGGTGAATTTGTAGGCAGTAGAGTTCGTTGGGGGCACGATTGACCGCACCGATGGAACCGTTGCGCATCGGCCGCATCGCCATTGAAAACCGCGCCATCCTGGCGCCCATGTCGGGCGTCAGCGACTGGCCGTTTCGCCAACTGGCCCACCGGTTCGGCGCAGGCCTTGTGGTGAGCGAGATGGTGGCGAGCGACCGCCTGATCGCCCGCGAGGCGGAGGCACGGCTGAAGCTTGAGGGGGACGGCCTGCCCGTCCATGCCGTCCAGCTCGCCGGCTGCAGGGCTGAGGACTTGGCGGAAGCAGCACGCATTGCCGAAGGGGCCGGCGCTCACATCATCGACATCAACATGGGTTGCCCAGCCAAGCGTGTCGTAGGCGGATGGGCGGGCTCTGCACTGATGCGCGATGTAGATCACGCTTCCCGGCTGATCGCGGCAACGGTTGCGGCCGTCAAGGTTCCCGTCACGGTCAAGATGCGCCTTGGATACGACAAGACCCTTTTGAACGCCCCTGAACTGGCCGCAAGGGCCGAGGCTGAGGGCGCGCAGATGATCACCGTGCACGGCCGCACCCGCTGCCAGCGCTATAAGGGCCATGCCGACTGGCCTGCGTTGAGGCGTGTGCGCGAGCAGATCACCATTCCCCTCGTTGCCAATGGCGATGTGACGAGCCTTGCCGATGCCCGCCGCATCCTTGCCCAATCGGGCGCCGATGGGGTGATGATCGGCCGTGCCGCCGTCGGTGCGCCCTGGCTTGTGGGCGACATTGGCCGCGCGCTCTCCGGCGACGTGGCCACGGCAAAGCGCCCCAGTCTGGCCGCCCTTGCCGCTGAGCACTTGGAGCGGATGTGCGCCCACTACGGCACCGGTCTTGGCCTCAAAATGATCCGCAAGCATATCGCCGGTTACGCTGCGCACTTGTCATCGGTGGACGTTGGCGCGCGCACCAAAGCCCTCACGGCCGAATCCCTGCCTGAAGCCCGCGCCGCTCTCGCCCGGCTCTTTGCGGCGCCCACAACACCGGCGCCGACGTTCGTGGAGATGGCTTTGTGAGCCAGGCGCGCGAGGTGACCTCGTCTGCAATCCTAAATGCTCTTCCCCACGCGGTACTGGTGCTGGATGGGGAGGATGCGATCGTTGCCGCCAACGACGCCGCACAGGCGTTCTTGGGCGCAAGCCTTGCCCATTTACGCGATCGCCCCTTGTCGGCGTTCGTCCCCTTCGGCAGCCCGCTTCTGACCTTGCCGGACAAGGTGCGCCAGCAAGGGGCGGGAATGGTGGAGTATCGCGTCGACCTCTCCTCCCCCAAGCTCGGCTCGGGGCAGATTGTGGACATTCACGCAACGCCATTGCCTGAAGACCCGTCGGTGGTCCTCCTCACCCTCGACCGACCGTCCATGGCGGAAAAGATCGACAGGCAGCTGACCTCCCGCAGCGCCGCCCGCTCGGTCTCCGGCCTTGCGGCAATGCTCGCCCATGAAATCCGCAATCCACTGTCGGGGATCAGAGGTGCAGCCCAGCTCATCGAACCCACACTGGGGGAGGATGACCGTGCCCTTGCCCGCCTCATCACCGATGAGACCGATAGGATCGTCAAGCTCGTCGATCGTATGGAGGTGTTTGGGGATGCACGCCCCGTCGCCCGAACCCCGGTCAACATCCATGATGTGCTCGACCATGTGGAGCGGCTCGCCCGTTCAGGCTTTGCACGCACCATTGAGATCAGGAAACACTACGACCCGTCATTGCCGCCTGTGCATGCAAATCGCGACCAGCTTGTGCAAGCCTTCATCAACCTGGTGAAGAACGCGGCAGAGGCTGTCTCTCCCATGGGCGGGTCCATCACGCTGACCACAGCCTTTCGTCCCGGAATGCGCGTTGCAGCCCCAGGATCGCCCCATAAGGTGAGCCTTCCCCTGGAGTTTTGCGTCAAGGATGACGGCCCAGGCGTGCCCGATGATCTGGTGCCGCACCTGTTTGAACCGTTCGTGACGACGAAGACCAACGGAACTGGCCTCGGTCTTGCCCTTGTTGCCAAGATCGTCGGTGACCACGGCGGCGTCATCGAGATCGACAGTACCGGCGGAACCACGGTGCGCGTGCTTATGCCGGCCTTTGCCGAACCGCAAGGGCCGCAGAAGGAGGGGCGATGACGGGGACAATTTTGGTGGCCGACGATGACGGCGCCATCCGCACGGTGTTGAACCAGGCCTTGTCGCGGGCAGGGTTCGACGTGCGCTGCACCTCCAATGCCGCCACCTTGTGGAATTGGATCGACCAGGGCGACGGCGACCTCGTCATCACCGACGTTGTGATGCCTGACGAAAACGCCTTCGAACTCCTCCCCCGCGTCAAACGCCGCAGGCCCGACCTTCCCGTGGTGGTGATCAGCGCGCAAAACACGTTCATGACCGCAATCCGCGCCTCTGAAAGGGGCGCTTATGAGTACCTGCCCAAGCCCTTCGACCTGAAAGAACTCATCAATGTTGTCGGCCGGGCCTTGTCGGAGCCTCGGGCACACAACCTGGAGCGCGCCCCCGATCCGTCGGAGCCGATGCCTTTGGTGGGCCGCTCTGCCGCCATGCAGGACATTTACCGTGTCCTCGCCCGGCTCATGCAGACCGACCTGACCGTCCTGATCCACGGCGAATCGGGCACCGGCAAGGAGCTTGTGGCACGCGCCCTTCATGACTTCGGCAAGCGGCGCAAGGGCCCCTTCGTTGCCATCAACATGGCTGCGATCCCGAAGGACCTCATCGAGGCGGAGCTGTTTGGCTACGAGAAGGGCGCTTTTACCGGCGCCAGCAGCCGGCACGCGGGCCGGTTCGAGCAGGCCGAGGGCGGGACACTGTTCCTGGATGAGATCGGCGACATGCCCATGGAGGCGCAGACGCGGCTCCTGCGCGTCCTCCAGGAGGGGGAGTACACCACCGTCGGCGGGCGCTCGCCCATCCGCACCAATGTGCGCATTGTCGCAGCCACCAACAGGGATCTACGCCAGTGGATCAGCCAGGGGCTGTTCCGCGAGGACCTTTATTTCCGCCTCAACGTCGTCCCCTTGCGCCTGCCGCCTCTGCGCGAGCGCAAGGAGGATATTGCCGACCTTGCGCGCCATTTCTTCACCCAGTGCGAGGCTGAGGGGCTGCCTGCCAAGCGGCTGGACGGGGACGCTGTGGCCGCCCTCCAACGCCACCGCTGGTCAGGCAATGTGCGCGAGCTTGAAAACCTCATTCGACGCCTGGCCGCCCTCCATCCCGAGGATCTCATCAGCGCCGCTCATATCGAGCATGAGTTGGATGAAGGGCCCGATGTGGCCTTCCCCGCTCCCACCAACGCCCCCACCAACGAGACGCTGACGGAGGCCGTTGAGCGTCATCTGAACCAGTATTTTGCCGAGTTCGGGCCCGCCTTGCCGCCGCCTGGCCTCTACCACCGCATCATCCGCGATGTGGAGTACCCTTTGGTGAGCGCTGCGCTGGCGGCCACTCGGGGCAACCAGATCAAGGCGGCGGAGCTGTTGGGGGTCAACCGCAACACGCTGCGCAAGAAGATCCGCGACCTTGATGTGAGGATGATGCGCGGGGTGCGCTGACCTCAGCACCTCGGTCCTAACGAACCGTCCACCGGCCGTCTTGTCAGCAATGCGCCTGACGCTCGTCGGCTATTCGCAAATACGTCTCGCGCGGTGCTGCAAAAAGCGGCAGGTTTGGCCGATTGTGCGCGGCGTGCGGGGCGACGGTGGACCAACTCACATCAAACGATCATGCCAACAGCGTGCGCCATGCCATCTGGGCAGGCGCCCACGCAACGCGCAGCATGTCCGTGGGAGCGGTCATTTTCGGCGTTCTGTTCGGTGCGATTTCCGCTGAAGCTGGCCTCAGCGCCGTGGAAGCGGTGACCATGAGTGCGCTGGTATTTGCAGGCTCCGCCCAGTTCACCGCCCTTGAATTGTGGACCGAACCGGTTCCGATCGCCGCCATCTGCATCACGGGCGCGCTTGTGTGCAGCCGGCACATTTTCATGGGGCTGACAATGCCTGCGATGATCGGACGGCCCGCCAACCGCCCGCCTTTGGTGTCACTGTTCCTATTGACGGACGTGACGTGGATCCTCACCCAAACCAGCACCCACAGGCACAGGCTCGCGTTCTTCGTGGCGAGCGGCCTTGCCATGTACCCTTTGTGGGTGATTGGCACCGCGGCGGGCCATCTTGGCGCGCACCTGTTCGACCCTGTGACGTTGGCAGCGCTGGGCGCAGCCGGACCGCTGTTCGTGGTGATCTTCCTGTCCATGCAGGCCAAGCAGTTGGGGCGGCGGTCTTATCTGCCTTACCTGGCATCGGGGCTGGCTGCGGCAGGGTCCAGCCTTGTTCTTGATCCGTCAGTGGCCGTGCTTGTGGGCGTGGGTACTGCCGCTGTGGTGACCATTGCTGCCGAAGTGTTCCGGGCCAACCCCCAGTGAGCGATGGCATCCTCACCATCATCTTGCTGGGGGCTGCCGTCTATGTGACGCGGGTGGTGGGCTATCTGATGGGCGGGCAGGCCGTTGCGGGTTCGCGCGTGGAACGGGTTGCCTCCACCCTCCCCGGCGCTGCCCTTGCGGCCGTCATTGCCATTGCCGCCATGCGCGGCTCACTCACCGATCTGTTAGCGATCTGCGTGACGGCGGCGATCTTTGCCGCCACAGGCCGGACCCTTGTGGCCATGGGAGCTGGGCTCGTTGTCATCCTTGCCAGCGCCCACCTCGGGATCGGCGTTTAGCGGAGCTTGTCTGGATCACGCTCAGCGCCAGCAATAAATCCTGGGGTCAGATGATGGGGATGCGCAACCCGCTCGGTTTGATCGAAACCAAGCGGGTTGGGCTTGAGCGCTGCCGCTTACTCGGCGCGGCGCTCCACCGGGGCCTCGTCCGTTGCGGCAGGTGCGTCGGGGTCATCAAGGCCTGCCACCTGATCGTCGGTGGTCAGGAGCGGGGTGATGCGCCTGACGGAGACCCTGCGGTTTTCACGGCTCGGACCTTGGGTGGGTGTCTTCAGGTGCTGTTCGCCAAAACCTTGGGTGACGAGGTTTTCTGGCGGAATCTCGAAGTACTCCGTCAATAGGGTGGCGACGGCTTCGGCCCGCTCATCGCTGAGGGCCATGTTGTAGATGTCGCTGCCCACAGCATCGGTATGGCCTTCGATGAGGTAGATCTCATTGGCGTTGTTGGACAGCGCCTCCTCAATGGCAACGCCAATACCCTCAAGCGCCTGGATCTGATCATCGTCCACCACGGCAGAGCCCATGGCAAAGGTGATGGTGTCCACGTCCACCCGCGGCATCAGACCCCGCACATCCTCGTTCAGGAGCACCTGGTTCAAGGTGTACGTGCGGTCGACCTCCGCCTGGGGTTCGGCGGACACGGTGTCGTAAACCGCGCCGATGTCAGCGTCAGAGGGCTCGATGTAGGGCTCATCCACGAAGGAGGAGCTTTGGGGAACGACGTCCACCACAACGTCGCTGTCATCATCCCACCAACCAGGCAGATTGTTGAACAGCGTCACCGGGGCAGCGCCGGCTGCATGGCGCACACGGCGGATGGGAAGGCCGCGCTCATCGCTCAACGTGATGATGCGCAGACCGCCTGGACGGATGATCACCGTCTCGCGCCAGCCATTGGGCCGCACGAACACGTCCACACGGTCCGCACGCCAGCGAAACCGGTCGCGCCCGGGATTGATGACGATCAGCCTGCCATGGTCGCGCAGAACAATGCGCCCACGGCGGTTGTCCACAACCACAGCGTCGTTGAAGAAACGGCGCGGTGGCGGCTTGCGCAGGCGGTTGATGCGGCGCGTCCGGCCGCGCTCCCACTCCAATTGGCGGGACCGCCGGGCTTGGCGACGCTCCACGTTGCGAGCGCGTTCGCCCTTGTCCCTGAGGGTGCGGCGAAGGTCTTGCCGGCGTTCGCGCATGCGGTCGGCGCGGCGCTCGGCTCGTGCCCGTTCAGCCTGGCGGCGTTCAGGCGCGGGGCGGTTGGCCCTGGGGCGATCGCGATTCTCCAGCCTGCGGCGACGATCCTCACGGCCTTCGGCTGACCGGCGCTGCTGGCGTTCGGCACGGTTGGGAATGCGGCGCTCGCCCTGCCGGCGTTCCTGACGCCGTTGGTCTTGCCGGCGCTCGCCTTGACGGCGTTCCTGACGCCGTTGGTCTTGCCGGCGTTCACCCTGGCGGCGCTCCTGACGCCGCTGTTCTGGCCGGCGTTGATCCTGTCGGCGCTCGCCTTGCCGGCGTTCCTGACGTCGCTGGTCTTGGCGGCGTTCAGCTTGTGGGTTTTGGCGGCGGCGCTGATCTTGGCCGCGCTCGGCTTGGCGGTTTTGTTCGCGACGGCGTTCCTGGCGGCGCTGCTCCTGGCGGCGCTCTGTCTGACGCCTTTGCTCTTGGCGCCGTCGTTCTTGAGTGCGTTCGGTCTGGCGGCGTTGTTCGGGGCGCCGTTCGTTGCGTTGGCGTTCCGCTTGGCGGCGTTGCTGCTGGCGCCGCTGTTCAGCGTTGCGTTCGCGCCTTTGCTGGGCGTTGCGCTCGCGCTGACGTTCCGCGGCGCGCTGACGCCTGCGCTCATCACGCGCCCGTTCGTTGCGGCGCTCAGCATTGCCGCTTTCCCTGCGGCGTTCTTGGCGTGGTTCGGCGCGCTGACGGCGCTCCTGGCGTTGCTCGGTGCGTTGGCGCCGCCGTTCTTGCCGCTGGCGCCTGCGCTCCTCGCGGGAAAGATTGCGGTCATCGTTCTGGGCAAGAACGATGGGCGGTTGGCTGCCGGCAACGGCCGGGGCGAAGACGGCGGGCGCTGCCAGCGACGCATACTGCAAACGCGGGCGCCCGGCGCGCTCTCCGAGCCCACCGGTCAGACGGAAGGAAGAGAAAGCGGGCGAGGCGTCCATGCTCGCCAAATGCAGACGGCCCCCGTGGGGGACCGCTGCCGCGTCTTGACTGTGGAACGCCAGGCGCTCGGTGGATGGACGCTCAAGGGCGCTGGTATCGCGCTCCTGGCCGCGCCTGCGGCGTCGCTCTTCACGCATCTGGCGGCGCTCAGCACGGGTCCCCTCGAAGGCCTTGCCTGAACGGCGGCTTGCCCTGCGCTCTGCCCTCAGGCGCTGGCGTTCGGCACGAACGGCTTCAACGTTGCGGCCAGAGCGGCGTTCGGCGCGGCGGGTTTCCCTTGCCCTTTGACGCTCGGCGGCAAGGCCGGGGTTACGGCGGCTTTCGCCACGGCGGCCTGCGTTCACAGCGGCACGGCGAGATTCGCGGCGCTGACGCCAAGAGTCCTTCTCGGCCTTGAAGCGGGCGACCTCGGCACGCCGGGCGCGGCGCTCGGCACGGCGGGCGGCACGGTCCCGCTGGCGGGCAGCCTTGCGCTCGGCCTTGGTGCCGTACTTGCGCCATTCTGCCCGACGCTCCGCGCGGCGGCGCTCGCGGGCCGAATCACTGCGATAGGCTTGACGCTCGGCACGCCCCCTCCTGCGTTCTTTCACACGGGAACGGAACTGATCTCTCTCAGCGCGGAAGCGCTTGCGCTCGGCGCGGCGTTCGGCCCGGCGCGCATCACGGTCCGTTGCTTGAACAGTTGTTACACCATCAGAGCTTTGGCCAACAACGCCAACGCTTTTCACCGGCGAAGCAAGCGAGGCGCCCGCCTGTGCCGTGGTCACGACTGGCGCGAACAGCACAATTGCTGCAAAGGCCATCAGAATTTTCTTTACCACAATCATCGATCCTCCACGATGTCATGGCGAGGTCATGGACCACGTCACGTGTACGCTGGCTGAACGAGTCTGAACGGCTCGAAAAACTTGCGTTCGGACCCTTTGGCGCGCCCAAACAGGGTCAATCAGGTGTGAATGACCCGGCCATACGCGTCGAGAACGGATTCGTGCATCATCTCCGACAGCGTGGGGTGCGGGAAGACGGCGTGCATCAGGTCTTCTTCGGTGGTCTCAAGGTTCATGGCCACCACAAAGCCCTGGATCAGCTCCGTCACCTCAGCCCCTGCCATGTGGGCGCCCAGGAGTTCGCCCGTATCGGCATCGAAAACGGTCTTTACCAAGCCCTCAGGTTCGCCCAAGGCAATGGCTTTGCCGTTGCCGATGAAGGGGAAACGGCCGACGCGCACCTTGTGGCCTGCCTCTTTCGCCTTCGCCTCCGTCAGGCCCACTGAGGCCACCTGGGGTTGGCAGTAGGTGCAGCCTGGGATCTTGGTCTTGTCGAGGGGATGGACGGGAAGGCCAGCGATGGCTTCCACGCAGATCACGCCTTCATGCTCGGCCTTGTGGGCAAGCATCGGCGGGCCTGCCACATCGCCGATGGCGTAGATCCCCTCAACGTTGGTGCGGCCCACGCCATCGGTAACGATGATGCCGCGGTCGGTTTTCACGCCCAGTGTGTCGAGGTTGAGGTTTTCCACATTGCCTACGACGCCGACGGCGGAGATGACCTTATCCACCTGGCGCGTTTCGCTCTTGCCACCTTTTTCGATGGTGCAGGTGAGTGTCTTGCCCTTGTCCACCTTGGTGACCTTGGCGCCGGTGATGATCTCAATGCCCATCTTTTCCAGACGCTTGCGCACGTGGGCGGCAATCTCGGCGTCCTCCACGGGGAGAATCTGATCGAGCAGTTCCACCACGGTCACCTTCGCGCCCATGGAGTTGAAGAAGCTGGCAAACTCGATCCCGATAGCGCCCGAACCCACCACGAGGAGGGACTTTGGCATCGTCTTTGGCACCATCGCCTCAAAATAGGTCCAGATGGTGTCCTTGTCGGGCTCAAGGCCTGGAAGGACGCGCGGGCGGGCGCCCGTGGCAACGATGATGTTCTTGGCCTGGTAGGTGCCTGGCCCCTTCGTCCCCTTGGGCGCGTCGGGCGCTTCGGTGACGGAGACGGTGCCCACCTTGTCGATGGTGGCGCGGCCCCAGATCACGTCCACCTTGTTCTTCTTCAACAGGAAGCCGACGCCGGTGTTGAGCTGTTTGGAGACGCCGCGGGACCGGCTGACCACCTTCTCGATGTCGAAGGCGACGGACTTGGCGGAGAGGCCGAATGCGTCGGCATGGCGCATATGGTCGTAGACCTCAGCCGAGCGCAGAAGCGCCTTTGTGGGGATGCAGCCCCAGTTGAGGCAGATGCCGCCAAGGTGCTTGTCCTCCACCACAGCGGTTTTCAGACCGAGTTGTGCGGCACGGATGGCGGTCACATAGCCGCCAGGCCCCGAGCCGATGATGATGACGTCGTAGCCTGCGCCTGCGCCGTTTTGAGCCATTGGTGGTCCCCAGTCTTCTCTCTGGCGAAGGTTAGCCGGAGATTTGCGAAAAGTCCGCCACCTCGCGCGTCACATCGCGAAAGGCAGCCAAAAGGCGCAGCCTGTTGAGGCGCACGGAAGGCTCTGGTGCGTTGACCATGACGGTCTCGAAGAAGTCGTCCACAGGCGCGCGAAGGGCCGCAAGAGCGCGCATGGAGGCCTCGTAGTCTTCTGCTTGGACGGCGTCGGTGACCTCTTTGCGGGCCGCTTCAATGCGCTCGTGCAGGGCGATCTCTTCAGCTTCGGACAAATGGCTTGTGTCCACAGACCCTGTGGTGGGTCCGTCCTTTTTCTCTTCGGCGCGCAATATGTTGGCGGCGCGGCGGAAGCCTGACATGAGGTTCGCCCCGTCATCGGTGGACAGGAAAGCGCCGAGGGCCGCGATGCGTCGCGTCACGTCCACAAGATCGTCCTGGCCCTCCAACGCGAAGACGGCGTCCACGAGGTCGTGCCGCGCCCCCTCCTCGCGCAACTGCACCTTCAGGCGGCCGATGAGGAAGGCGTGGAGGGAATCGAAGATCTCTACATAAAAGTCGATCACGTCCTCTCGCACATCCTCAGGGCTGCCCGGAAAGGACATGTCGGACAGGAACCGGGCAACGGTGTTGAGGCTTGCGCCCCGCTCGGCCATGGTCTCGGCCATCGCCTCGGTGCGCTGGTTGAAGAGCGAGGCGCGCTGTTGCAGGAGCGCCAGGAACGGCACCAGCATCATCTGAAGGAGCGGCAGGCGCACCTTGTTGTTCAAGATGGTGCGGATGAGGCCAATGGCAGCGCGGCGCAACCCGTAAGGATCGCCTGAGCCTGTGGGCTTTTCGTCGATGACCCAGAAGGCGAGCAGCGTGTCGGCCTTGTCGGCAAGGCCGACCGCGACGGACACCGGGTCGGTGGGCACGCTGTCGGAGGGACCGAGGGGCGCGTAGTGATGCTCGATGGCCTCGGCGACGTGGGGGTCGACGCTTTGGGCCAAGGCATAGTTGCGGCCCATGTAGCCTTGGAGTTCGGGAAACTCACCCACCATTCCTGTGGCAAGGTCGGCCTTGGCAAGGCGGGCGGCGGTCTCGGCCTTGTCGGGGTCGGCGCCAACGTGCGGGGCGAGGAAACGGGCGAGGCGCGCGATCCTCTCCACGCGGTCGGCCTGGGTGCCGAGGCGTTCGTGAAAGGTGACCGCGCCAAGTTTGGCACCGTGGGTGGCGAGCGGGACTTTGAGGTCCGTGTCGTAGAAAAAGCGGGCGTCGGCAAGGCGGGCGCGCACCACCCTTTCGTTGCCGGCGATGATGGCTTCCCCGCCGTCCACAGCCTCCGTGTTGGCGGTGAGGACGAAGGCGTTGGCGAGCCGACCGGTGGCAGCATCGCGGGTGACGAAGCACTTTTGGTTTTCGCGAATGGTGAGGCGAATCACCTCGTCAGGCAGGCTGAGGGTGGCTCCATCGAAACGGCCGATGAGGACGACAGGCCATTCCACGAGGCCTGCCACCTCGTCCAGAAGCCGGTCGTCCTCCACAAGCTCAAGGCCAAGGGCGAAGACGCGGTCGCGCGCATCGTGAAGGATTTGATCGCGCCGGCGATCGAAATCCACCACCACGCGGGCATCAAAGAGGCTCTTTTGGTAGTCGTCGAGGCGGCGCACCCTGATGGTGTCCGGCGCATGGAAGCGGTGACCGACGGTGGTATCGGCCACAGGCACGCCTGGGACGGCGAAGGGGACGATGTCGGGGTCTTCGTTCTCGGCGCCGAAGGTGGCGATGATGCTGGTGAGGGGCCGCACCCAGCGCAACGCGCCCTCCTCCACCGACTGGGCGCCCCAGCGCATGGACACCGGCCAGGGAAATTTTGTGATGGCCGCGGGGATGATGTCGGCTGCCACATCGATGGTGGCGCGGCCCGGCTTGGTGGTGCGGGCCAGGTAGTAGTCGCCCTTTTTGGTGTCGGAGACGATGTCCGCCTCCTCGACGCTTTGAAGGCCCGCGGCGCGCAAAAACCCGTCCACAGCTTTGTCAGGCGCGCCGACGCGGGGGCCTTTGCGCTCCTCGGTGCGGTCGGCGGAGCGGGCCGGCAGGCCTGAGACGGACAGGACGAGCCTGCGCGGCGTGGCGCTGTGGTAGGCGCCCTCGTAGGTGAGGCCGGCATCCACCAGAGCATCGGTCACAAGGCGGCGCAGATCGTCTGCAGCCTTGCGCTGCATCCGGGCGGGGATTTCTTCGCTCAGGAGTTCTAGGAAGAGTTCTGGCATGACGCGCGTTCGTGGATGACACGGGTGCGCTCGGTAGCACCTTCAAAGGTTCGCCGAAACCCGTTGCGGCCGCAGCCCACCCCTGCAAGGGGTTGACGGGGCGGCGCGGGCGCAGGCACTGGCGGGCGATGACGCGCCCCATCCTTTACCTCGACATCAGCCGTTTGGTGCGCCGCTACGAGCATTTCGGCGGCCCGACGGGGATGGACCGGATCGAGTGGGCCTACCTGTCCCACCTGTTTCAGCAAGAGAGACTGGAGCCGCGCGCCGTCGCCCGTTCACGCGATCGCCTGGTGGTGCTGCGCGAGGATGCCGCGCGGACGGTCCTGTCCACCATGAATGCGCGTTGGGGCGAGGAGACGCCCCGCCAGTTCGGCCGCCACAACGCCTCATCCATGGTCCATAGCGCGCGGGTGGCCAAGAGCCGGCTGCGGCGCTGGTCACTCCTGAAAGGCGCGCGGCCGTTGGTGAGCGAGGGCAGGCCCAGCGTCACGTTGAACGTTGCCCACGATGGGCTCGACGTTGCGGAGAGATTTGCCGCGCTCCCAGGGGCGTTCGCCGTGCTGGTGAGCGATCTGATCCCCCTCACCCACCCTGAATACGATACCGAACGCGCCACCGCCCTTCATGCCGCGCGCATGGCGACGGTGGCGAAGCACGCCGACCACGTCTTCACCATATCCGAGGCGACACGGCAGGCGCTGCTGGCGCATTTGGGGGATGTGCGCTTCACCCATTCGGTGGCCCATCTTGGGCCTTCCTTGGCTGCTCCTGACGAGCCAGTGGTCTACGAGCGGCCCACATTCGTGCATCTTTCAAGCCTTGATCGGCGCAAGAATGTGGCGCTCCTCCTGCACGTGTGGCGGCAGATGGTGGAGGGCGGGCCGTGCCCTGACCTCGTCCTTATCGGCCGACGGGGGAATGATGGGACGGTCCTTGAGATGATCGACCGGTGCGAGGTTTTGCGCCCCCACATGCGTGTCCTCGGCGGGGTCAGCGACAAGGACGCAGCCAGGCATCTGGCCGGCGCACGCGCGCTGCTGACAGCCTCGTTCGCAGAAGGATACGGACTTCCCATTGTGGAGGCGCAGGCTTTCGGCGTGCCTGCCGTCGCCTCCGACATTCCAGCGCACAGGGAGATCGGCGCGCACTCCACCCTTTTCCTTGACCCCACCGACGGGCCTGCCTGGCGCGGCGCCATTCAGTCGCTGGCGCACGATGATGCGGCCCACGCCAAGCTGGCAGCCGCCATCGTACCGCCCCACGGCTGGGACGATCACCTTGCAACGGTGATGGACAGACTGGAGACGCTTGCGCGCTGAACAGGCTGCTAGAGCATCCTGCGTCCATACGGACGCGGATAAGATGCTCTACTCCTTTGAAATAGAGCGGTTTTCTTGCGATCGTATGTTTCCATCTAACCGCAAACCGCTCTAGCGGGATTCAGCAGGGAGTGTCGCCGCTGATTTCGCAAGGCGCTTGAAGAACTTGGCGATGAGGTGATCGGCCGCTCCATCCAAAAGGCGTCCGCCAGCGGCAGCAACGGCGCCGCTGATGAGGATGGCGTAGGCGTAGCGCACCTCCGTCCCGTCTTTATGGTCCAGCAAGTCCACCCAGCCTTCTCCACTGGAGTTGCCGAGGGGGCCTTTGGCACCGCCGTGAAGGATCAATTCCGAGGGGATCACCATCTCGCTGAAACGGGCGCTGACGACGTAAGTGCCTTTGATGAAGCCGACACCGATCTTCACGTCGGCCACATAGGTGCGCTCGCCGTCAACATCCTCGCGTCGCAAGGATTCAGCGCCTGGAATGGCGGCGGCAAGGCGTGCCTCGTCCATGACGAGCGCCCATAGGGCGTCCGGGGTGATGGACACGACGGTGCTGCCCACGCCTCGCATGGCGTAGCCCTTGCCCTCAGGCATTGCGGGCTCCTCGCGGGCGCCACGCCGAATTGCCACCACAAGCTCCTCCGCATCGCACGCCCCTGGCGCCAGCCGACGGCATGGCCCTGACAGGCGTCCTTCAAGCTTTGACGATATGGGACCCTTTGAAGCCGCGCACAGCCATGGCGTTGCGCGTGTCGACAATGAGCCGCGCCTTGGCAAGGCAGGCATAGTCCACGGCGTCGTGGTCGGTGGCGATGAGGACGGCGTCGGCCCGCTCGACCGCGTCCGCGTCGAGGGGGAGGCTCTCCTTGCCGGCGAGCGTTGCAAATTCGCGCGTCGGCGGCACGGCATCGACGTGGGGGTCGTGGTAGACGGCGTCCGCACCCCTTTCGCGCAACAGCTCAAGGAGTTTTAACGCAGGGCTTTCCCGCACGTCCGCAACGTTCTTCTTGTAGGCAAGGCCAATGAGGAGGATGTGGGCGCCCCTGAGGCCGCGGCCGGCGGATCGATCGAGGGCGTGGGCGAGCCGTTCCACCACATGGGCGGGCATCGCGCGGTTGATCTCGCCAGCAAGTTCGATGAAGCGGGTGGGCGTATCCACCCCCCGCGCCTTCCAGGCCAAATAGTAGGGGTCGATGGGGATACAGTGGCCGCCCAACCCTGGGCCAGGGTAGAACGGCATGTAGCCGAAGGGCTTGGTTTTCGCCGCTTCGATCACCTCCCACACGTCAATGTCCATGGCCTCGAAGACGTGCTTGAGCTCGTTGACGAGGGCAATGTTGACGGCGCGAAAGACGTTTTCGGTGATTTTGACCGCTTCTGCCGTGCGGGTGGAGGAGACGGGCACCACCTCCTCCACCACCGAGGCATAGAAAGCGCGCACGAGGGCGTGTGCGTCCGGCCCGTCCCCTGCCACCACTTTGGGGATGGATCGTGTGTCGTAGTGCGCGTTGCCGGGGTCCTCGCGCTCAGGCGAATAGGCAAGGAACACGCTCTCCCCCACCCTGTGGCCGGCCGCCTGGAACAGCGGTGCGACCACCTCGTCCGTGGTGCCTGGATAGGTGGTGGATTCAAGGACGTAGAGGCCCCCCTCCGGCATGGTCGCGGCAGCCATTTCGGTGGTCTTGACCACGAAGGAAAGGTCAGGCTCGCGCTGTCTACCGATGGGGGTCGGCACACAGGCAACCACGATGGCGGCATCGGACAGGTCGGCGGGGTCGCTCGTGGGGGCAAAGCCCGCCTCAATGGCGGCCCTGACGGCGGCATCGTCGACAGTGCAGAGGTAGGAGCGGCCGGCTTTCAGCTGTTCGGCTTTTTTGGGGTCGATGTCGAAGCCCACCACACAAAAGCCTGCAGCTTGGATGGCGATGGCGAGCGGCAACCCCACATAGCCCAGACCAATCACCGCCACGCGTGCGCTGCGGTCCTCGATGCGCGTCAAAAGGCTCTTGGCACGCGGGGAAAGGTTGGTCATGGCGAGGTCCTGGCTCGGCTGGCGAGACTGCGCTGGGGACTGAAGGGGCTGCCACGGTATTGGTTGATGGACAAGGCCCGCACCGCTAAGCCAGCATCACAGGAGGTCGCTTCATGATCGAGACCATCGGCAACACGCCCCTGATTAAGCTGAAACGGGTCTCCGAGGAGACCGGATGCACCATCCTCGGCAAGGCGGAGTTCATGAACCCCGGCCAGTCGGTGAAGGATCGCGCTGCCCTTTACATCATCCGCGATGCTGTGGCCCGGGGCGAGTTGAAACCTGGCGGCGTGATCGTCGAAGGGACGGCCGGCAACACGGGGATCGGCCTTTCCCTGGTTGCCAATGCGCTCGGCTTTCGCACCGTCATCGTCATTCCAGAGACCCAGTCGGACGAGAAAAAGTCCATGCTGCGCCTTGTGGGGGCGGAGTTGGTGGAGGTGCCTGCGGTCCCTTACCGCAACCCCAACAACTACGTGAAGCTTTCGGGCCGCCTGGCCGAGCAGTTGGCGAAAACGGAGGAAGCGGGCGCTATCTGGGCCAATCAATTCGACAATACCGCCAACCGCAAGGCCCACGTGGAGACCACGGGGCCTGAAATCTGGCGTGACACCGACGGCAAGGTGGATGGCTTCATCTGTGCGGTGGGAAGTGGCGGCACACTGGCCGGCACGGGGATGGCACTGAAAGAGCGGGGCGAGGTGAAGATTGGCCTCGCCGACCCCATGGGGGCAGCGCTCTACAGCTACTACACAACGGGTGAGTTGAAGTCTGAGGGCTCGTCCATCTCAGAGGGCATCGGCCAGGGGCGCATCACCGCCAACCTCGAAGGGGCGCCTGTGGATGTGGCCTTCCAGATCCCGGACGAAGAGGCGATCCCCATCGTGTTCGATCTTTTGGAGCACGAAGGGCTGTGCCTTGGCGCTTCAACGGGTGTGAATGTGGCAGGGGCCGTGCGCCTGGCGCGGGAGATGGGGCCCGGTCATACGATCGTGACGATCCTGTGCGACTACGGCAACCGGTATGCGTCCAAGCTGTTCGACCCGTCGTTCCTTCGTGAGAAGGGACTGCCCGTGCCAGAGTGGCTTGAGCGTACCTCCGACATTTCCATCCCTTACGAATCGGTTGAGGCATGACGACACCTCTGTTCAGGGACGACGCCTACCTTTCCACCGCCGACGCCACCATCATGGCCGCTGACCCCCAGAGCGTCATTGTGGACCGCAGCCTGTTTTATGCAGCCGGCGGTGGGCAGCCGGGCGACACCGGCCGGCTTGAACGCCAGGACGGCAGCGCCGTGTGTGTGACCGACGCGCGCTATGATGAAGACAGGAACCGCATCAGGCTGTTCGTGGACGATCCCTTGGATGTGGGAACGGCCGTGGTCCAACATCTGGATTGGGAGCGCCGCTACCGTCTGATGCGCATGCACACCGCGCTTCACCTGTTGTCGGTGGTGCTCCCCTTCCCTGTGACGGGCGGGCAAATCGGCGACAGGGAGAGCCGGCTCGATTTTGACATTCAGGACGCCGGCCTCGACAAGACCGAGGTGACGGAAAAGGTGCTCGCCCTTGTGGAGGAGAACCACCCCATCACCGCCGAGTGGATCACCGATGAAGAGCTCGACGCCAACCCTGACCTTGTGAAGACCATGGCCGTGAAGCCGCCGCGGGGCTCAGGCAAGGTGCGCCTTGTGCGCATTGGCGAGGTGGACCTTCAGCCTTGCGGGGGCACCCACGTTCTTGCCACGGGTGAAGTGGGCGCTGTGGCGGTGACCAAAATTGAAAAGAAGGGGCGGCAGAACCGGCGTGTCCGGCTGGCGCTGGTGGACTGATATGTTGGTGAGCGCCCTGTGGCTGAAGGACAATCTTGGTTCGGTCAAAGTGCTGGATGCCTCCTGGCACATGCCAGACACCGGCCGTGATGGAGGGGCGGAGTACGTGGAAGGGCGCATCCCCGGCGCTGTGCGTTTCGACATCGATGAGGTGGCCGACCACGACAGCGCCCTTCCCCACACGATGCCCTCGCCGGACGCCTTTGCCGAGGCTGTGGGCGCCATGGGGATCGCCGACACAGACACGGTGGTGGTCTATGAAGCGGGTGCCCCCTTTGCAGCGCCGCGCGCCTATTGGATGTTCCGCGCCATGGGCCACTCCAACGTCAAGCTCCTTGACGGCGGCTTTGCCCGTTGGAAGGCAGAAGGCGGCGCGGTGGAGACAGGTCCGCCCCCTCAAGTGACGCCGGCGACATATACACCCTCCCCCGGCAAGGCGCTGTTCGTGGATGCCGATGCCGTGGCCGCAGCGCTTGACAATGGCGGCACGGTGATCGACGCGCGCGCCCCCGACAGGTTTGCCGGCAAAGCGAAAGAGCCGCGGCCAGGGATACGCTCAGGCCACATGCCCGGCGCCCACAATGTCCATTATGGACAATTGGTGGACGAAGACGGTTCGCTGAAGTCCGAAGAGGCGTTGCGTGAGGCTTTCGTTGCCGCTGGGGTGGACTTGAACAAGCCTGCCATCACCAGCTGCGGCTCAGGCGTGACGGCGGCCATCCTCGCCATGGCTTTGGAAAAGCTTGGCACGGAGGCTGCGGTCTATGACGGGTCCTGGACCGAATGGGGCGGTGACCCCAAACGGCCAGTGGTGACCGACTGACCGGCCACCTGCCGCATCATCATCCCCCTCGGCAGAAGAGGGTTCGCGTCAGGAACGCGTTGATCCTGGCGAACGCCACGTCCCCCTCAGGCACCAGCTTGTGGAAGAAGTAGAAGCCGTGGTCCTGCCCCGCGGCCACATAGTGCTCCACAGGGGCAACGTCTGACTGGATGAGCTTGTCGGCAAAGGCTCTGTTTTCGTCCAGCAGAGGATCAACCCCTCCTGTGACGATGAGCGTGGGTGAAAAGCCTGACAGGTCGGCCTGCAAAGGGCTGGCGTGGGGGTGTGTCCAGTTGGCCTTTTTTACCGCATAGGCGCCGCGCACGAACCCCATGAAGGCGGTGTCATAGATGAAGCCTGTGGGGGCTCGGGCTTGGAACGAGCCATGGTCCTCGAAATTGAAGTCCGTCACCGGAGACAGGAGGACGGCAGCATCAGGGATGCGCAAGCCTTCATCGCGCGCCCTCACCACAAGCGCTGCGGCAAAGTTGCCACCAGCGGAATCGCCAGCCACCATCAGCCGTGTCGGGCCACCTGACAGGGCCTCTCCCTCCTCCACAAGGAAGCGGTAGACGGCCATGGTGTCGTCGAGCCCTGCCGGGAACGGCCATTCGGGCGCAAGGCGGTAGTTGAGGCTGACCACCACGACGCCGTTCTCCGCAGCGATGCGGCTTGTGATGTAGGCCGTGTCCTGGAACTGACCGACGGTAAAACCGCCACCGTGGACGTAAAGGCAGAACGCGCCCGGTTTGGCATGGGGCGGTGTATAAACCCCGCAGCGCACGGGCCCTGCATCGCTCGGCACGAAGATGGTGCGCACCGAAACGTCGGGAAACAGCGCCTCCGCCGATGGCGGGATGTCGGCAGGGTCGATGGGTCTGTCCTGGCCGATATAGCCTGTGCGCACAGGCGCAATCATGATGTCGCGTAGGGCCAGGGGCTCACGAAAGCGGCTCATCAGAATATAGAGCGGCGATGCAGGGGCACCGGGATCGACTGCGCGCACCCCAGGGCCATCGGTGCGTTCGTCCACGGGGATGCCGTTGTAGGTCAGGTATGGCGCGAAGGGATCGTCCACCGGCGCGTGTGCCTTCCCTGTCGATCAGGCGGTGACGCCGTAGACCTTGTCGGCGCGCTCCTGGAAGGCGTCGGCGAAGCGGCGAAAGGCGCGGTCGAACACCGAGCCCATCAACGAGGCCAAGGCGCGGTTCTTGAATTCGTACTTGATGGCGAAGTGAACGTCGGTCTTGTCCTCGCCCACGGGCTCGAAGGACCAGCGGTTGTTCATCTCCTGGAACGGGCCATCCAGGTAGCTCACATCGATCCTGTTGTTGGAGCGGTCGAGGATCACGCGGGAGGTGAAACTCTCCTTGATGAACTTGTAGGCGACGGTCATCTCCGCGATCAGCACCTCGCGGCCATCACCCAGGCTGTCCCTGCGGCGCACGGTGAGATTCCGGCAAAGGGGCACGAAGCCAGGGTAGGACTTCACGTCCGCCACAAGGTCGAACATGTTGTCCGCGCTGTGGTTGACGCGCCGCGTGGTCTCGAACTGTGGCATCAGGGAACGCCTGCGGTGGCCTTCGCGGCGCGGGCGGCTTTCAGCTTCGCGAAGTCGTCGCCTGCGTGGTAGGACGAGCGGGTGAGCGGCGAGGCCGACACCATCAAAAACCCCTTGGCATAAGCAATGGTCTGGTAGGCGCCGAACGCATCGGGCGTGATGTAGTCCACCACCGGGTGGTGTTTGCGGCTGGGCTGCAAGTATTGGCCCATGGTGAGGAAGTCCACGTCCGCACTGCGCAGATCATCCATCAACTGAAGGACTTCGTTGCGTGTCTCGCCCAGGCCCACCATGATGCCGCTCTTGGTGAAGATCGAGGGGTCGAGCAGCTTCACCTGATCGAGCAGGCGAATGGAGTGGAAGTAGCGCGCGCCAGGGCGGACGGTGAGATAGAGCGACGGCACTGTCTCAAGGTTGTGATTGAACACGTCGGGCCGGGCGTCCACCACCATCTCCAGCGCGCCCGGTTTGCGCAGGAAGTCGGGCGTCAGCACCTCGATGGTGGTCGCGGGAGAGGTATTGCGGATGGCGGTGATGGTGTTGGCCATGTGCCGGGCACCGCCGTCGCGAAGGTCGTCCCTGTCGACGGAGGTGACAACCACGTGCTCAAGCCCCAGCGCAGCCACAGCATCCGCCACCTTCTGGGGTTCAGCGCCATCCAGCGGTTGGGGAATGCCTGTGCGCACATTGCAGAAGGCGCACGCGCGGGTGCAGGTGTCGCCCATGATCATGAAGGTGGCGTGCTTTTTGGACCAGCACTCGCCGATATTGGGGCAACCTGCCTCCTCGCACACGGTGACGAGGCCATTCTTGCGCACAATGTCATGGGTCTCGCGCCAGACGGGCGAGCCTGGTGCTTTGACCCTGATCCAGGACGGTTTGCGCACCTGGGGCGTGTCGGGCCGTTTAGCCTTTTCCGGATGACGCAGCTGTGTCCGATCGAGCACTGTGACCATGGGTATCGTCCTTCCTGCGCTCACAACATAGTCAGTGCACGGCGCCGCGGCGAGTGCGGCGAAACCACGGCCGAGCCCTCGCGCGCATGGCTTTGCCGCGCTGACATGATGCACCTCAACCCACAGTCGTGCCCTTAAGGCGTTTCTTCAAGGCTTTGGCGTTGTTCAGCGAGGCTGCCATGCAAGGCGCGTTCCGGCAGCGGCAGAGTCCTGTCGGAGGATCCCTGAGCGCGCGAACGCTTGCCTTGCTGCGCCGGTGTGGGATACCGGTATTGCGTCAGGTTGGCGAAAGCCCCTGCCCGTGGTCCCGTAGCTCAGCAGGATAGAGCATCAGATTCCTAATCTGAGGGTCGCAGGTTCGAATCCTGCCGGGATCACCAATAGTTTCAGTCAGTTAGAAGCCTAGAGTTTGCTGACAATCGAGCTTGGGGTAACGCTTGGGGTAACAGGAGGCGAGACCTACATCGGCCGTTTGCGGCGCGGGCCCTCCATTCCCGTGGAAGACCCGCACCGACACCGTGAGCCGATTAGCCCTGCGGCGCCGCCTTCGCGCTCTCCCTCGCGGCTTCAAGCTTGCCCTCGACCGCCTCCATGCGCTCGAAGACCATGTCCAGGGTCAGGGTGATGGCCTCACCGCACTCAAGATCGCTCGACAGTAGTGGTGCCGCACCCCAAACGCACCTGAGGATCCGCTGGACGTCGTATAAATCATCCATCGCCTCGTTGATGTCGCTTTCCACCTTGTTCATGTCAGGCCACCAGCTTTTCGCCGACGGCCTCGAGCTGGTCCTCCACCGATAGCCACGGGTCACGCCACCGCTCGCGGAGGCTGGGTAAATCCATGTCCGAGAGGGACTGGGTGTCCAGGTAGTCTCTGATGCTGATCAGGAGCCGCCAGAGAGCTCGGTCAGGCGATTTCGCAGTGTACCCATCCCCGCGGTTTTGGGCACCCTGCTCCTCAGACAGCTCGAAGATGGAGAGCGCGGCCGCCGCCTGCTTGACAGCGCCACGGGCGTTCTTTGCAGGGAAGCAGCTGAGTGCGAAGGCCATCCCCCGTACGCCTTCCGCCACCTGTCATAGGTCAACTGGGTCGCACCGAGCCGTCGCACGACCTCACCGACGCTGACGTCCTCAACCAAAAGGACTTCAGCCTCACGCAACTTCGAGATGATCTCCTCGGGTTTGTATCGCTTTGCAGCCATCCCGCTTCTCCTTTGAACAAGCCAGTCTTCCACTCTCGATCGCTGCGCTCAAAGGGGCAGGGTCAGTTTATGGCAGCCATCAACGGCCAGCCTCTCGCTCGTCATAGGCTTGCCGGATCTCTTCGGGCCAGGTCGATCGGATGTAGCTGAGAACCGCGGAAATCTCTTCATCCGTCAGGACACCCTCATAGATGGGCATGTTCGACTGGTAGGTTGGGTCGTCGATCAGTGCCGCCAGTCCGTACTTTGTGATCTTGAAGAGCGTCTGGCTGTCGTGATGCCATGTATGGCCTGACTCATCGTGCGGCGGGGCTGGCAAACGGCCGTCGGCATTTCTTTGGCGCCAGTTCGGCTCGCCTTCGAGGTTGACCCCGTGGCACGACGCGCAGGCGGTCTGATAGACGTTTTCGCCAAGGGCGAGAGTTGCCGCATCGTCGCGCATGACACGTGAGGAATCAGAGCTGCCAGGTATCAAGGCCCAACCGAGGACAACGGCGCCGATGAGTCCGGTGGCGCCGACGAGGATGGCGCGCGCCTTCATGGCAGATCTCGCTGATGGATGGGGCCAGCGATGGCGAACCGCCCGTTCCGTCGCAGGCGCTTAAGACCTGCCAGCCGGTGCCTGATGGCGTCGGCATTGGCTGACATGGGATGGGTGGGCAGCCGCCCGCTCGCCGCGCGCGCGACGGTAGACAAGGTGATCTTCATCGATCAGGTCCCGTTCGTTGACAGATGTGACAGTGCGTTCAGCTCACACCCGTCGAGGCGGGACTTCCGGCGGTGCCGCGCTTCGGCCTGATGCGATCACATCCTCGATCCGGAACACGAGCCGTCCAGGGCGTGCGCCCAACACCCATGGATCGAAGGGGCCCGGAACGGCATGCGCAGCGCAGGCAAAGCCGGAATGGGGCCCGGTCGCCTCCTCGCAGCAGGACATGCCATCGCTGGAGATGGCGGTTTCGACCTGAATGATCCCAGTGTCGAGCGCCGGCACCATCTGGCCATGAATCATCGCGCCAATGAGCGCGATGATAAGAACGAGCGCATACCTCATGGGGGTAAGCGTAGGGCCACTGTCCGTGCGGGACAAGAACGCGGCACTGCGACTTGATGCACGGGTCCGGCCCGCCGTGGATGGTCGGCGACGACATCGGTCAGGAATTCGGTGTGAACCCCCTCATGCGCTGGCCGGCGCAATCCAACTTCATTTGTCGAAGCGACGCCAAGCTTTGAGGAAGCCGTCCGAGACGTCTTTCCAGGCCGCTTCCATATCGCTGCGAGCCTGCTCCCAGCTTTCGGTGGAGTGCTTCAGGGTCTCTGCCAACTTGGCTTGCGCTTCGGCGCGATGGCGCGATGCTTCGGCAACGCCCTCCGCATAGCGACGCTCCATTTCGCCGCTGGCGCCCTTCATCTGTGTCTCCATCTTGGAGATGTCGGAGTTCCACTCATCAATTTGCGCCTTGAGCGCTTCGACGAACTCGTCGCGGTTCATGTGATGCCTCTTTCGCCAGTCTTTACCCAGTCGGGCCGGAACCGCGCCAAGCGTAGAGCAGGACGCAGACAAACGCGACTGCCTGCGAAAAGCGGCGCTGAGAGATGCACGTGCGGTGGTGGGGCGAGAACAGCGTCGGGTCCGACGCCGACCTGTTTCGATCGACGTCGATGTGCCTTCATCGAGGCGATGATCAACGCTGGGCCGGAGGCGCTCGCTTCAATCAAGGCGTCTGTGGGCGGGCACTGGGGGTTTACCCGTCATGCCATGGTCCGCCAGACGTCTTGGATGACCTCGGCCGCCTCCATCACGTCCTGGCGCGTCGTGTTGAACTGGCCAACCTGGAAGCGGATGACCTTTCGCCCCGCAAAAGACCCTTGTGTGAGGTAGATGCGTCCGTCGTCATTGAGAGCGTCGACAAGCCTTTGCTGCGCGGCATCATCGCCAGGGCAGCGGAAAGAGAAGAGGCTCAGGATCGGCTCGGTGACGATCTCGAACCCTTCGATGGCGCCGACCTCTTTCGACACTGCTTCGGCCCAAGCGACGTGATTGCGCACCCGTTCCCTAAGCCCTTGCAGACCGTAGCTGCGGATGAGGAACCAGAGTTTCATGGCCCTGAAGCGGCGGCCGAGCGGAATTGTCCATTCCGAATAGTTCGTCACCGCGCCGCCGGTGGTCTTTAAATACTCTGGCTCGATCTTGAGCGTGTTCAACTGCGGGAGGGGATCGCGGAGAAATTGTACCGAGCAGTCAAACTGTGCCCCAAGCCATTTGTGGGGGTTGAAGACGATGCTGTCGTAACCGTCCACACCCTGCCAGTATTCGTTTCTAAACTCGGGGCAGATCATGGCAGAGCCCGCCCAGGCCGCATCAAGGTGCGTATAAAGATCTTCAGATTGTGCGACATCGAGGATGGGGGCCAACTCGTCCGACGCGCCAACGCCGGTGCCACCGGTGATGGCAATGAGACCGGCTGGACTGTGGCCCGCCGCGCGATCGGCTCTGATGGCGTCTTTCAGCGCGTCAACATCAAGGCTGTATCGAGGACCGCAGGTCGGGAGTTTGACGAGGTTGTTCTGCCCGATCCCGGCAACCCAGACGGCGCGGTCGATGGAGCTGTGGACCTGATCGGAACAATAGATCCTGAGGTCGCCTTTGCCGGCCAGACCGTCACGATTGCCTGTGTAGCCGGTCGCTCGCTCGCGCATGGTGAGGACTGCGGAAAGGGTGGCCGAGGAGGCGCTGTCCTGGATGACACCTGCGTAACCCTCAGGCAGCGCCATCGCCTGGCGCAACCAGTCGACCATGACGGCTTCCACTTCGGTGGCGGCAGGCGATGTCTGCCAAAGCATGCACTGCGCGGCAATGGTGTTGACCAGCATCTCGGCCAGCATTGACGGGGGCGCAGCGTTGGCGGGGAAATAGGCAAAGAAGCGCGGATGCTGCCAATGGGTCATGCCTGGCATGACGATGCGCTCGAAATCCGCCATGATCGTTTCCATCGCCTCGGCGCCCTCGGGCGGCGCGACAGGAAGCATGGCGGCGATTTCTCCAGGTCGCGTCTGCGCCCGCACAGGCCGGTCGCGCAAGCTGCGATGATATTCTGCAGCCCAATCGGACACATGCTTGCCCCATTGGGCGAACTCGTCCCAGTTCATCCCCTCGCCCTTCGATGGTTTCGCTCGTAATCGATCATCCGGTGAGCGCGTTTGTAATGTTTGATTCAAACTGAGCAGATCGTGCCTTAGCAACCTCCGGCGCTCAGCCATCGGTTCTGTCGAGGCCGGACCTAACGCCTGATTGGTCCGCGGAGTGCTTTGTGGACGATCTGCGTAGCGAAGGCCGGGGTCGAGTCCCCTTGCAGGCGTCAACGCCCAGCCAATTCCAGCACCATAGGGCACTCGACGTTGCCGGAGGCGCAGCGATCCGTGAGTTCAATGAGTGCCGCCTCTAGTTTGCGGAGCGCTGCGATCTTGCAGCGAATATTATCGATTTGCTTCAGCGATATTCGGTGAATTGCATCGCAGTCAGCATCCGTCTCGTCAGACAGACGCACAATTGTCTTGGCGTCCGAGATGGAAAAGCCCAGGTCGCGGCACTTCTTCAGAAGCGAAAGCCTTCTGACACCAGCGTCGTCATACAGTCTGCGCCCGTTTGGACCTCGGCCCGGTGTTGGGACGACGCCTTCACGTTCGTAGTAGCGGATAGTTTCAATCCCAACCCCGCTGCGGCGGGATGCTTCGCCAATCGCAATCATGTGAAAACCCAGCCCCCTTGATCCTGTAGTGACTACAGGATGCACACTTTCTGGCAAGCGGGGAGCCGCGAGTGTCCGCGCGATATGACCACTGAGCCGGGGAGGACCATGAAAAGCTATCTCGGTGCTAGCTATATGAGTTCAGCGATCGCGTTGGTGGTGGCGAGCTGTTGCGTCCTGCCAATGGCGATGATGTTGATCGGCCTCGGCGGGAGTTGGCTCGCGATCTTCGGACCAATCGCTGGCGCGAGTCTGTACGTCCTTGCCTTATCAACTGTCCTTGTCGCGCTCGCGGTATTGGTCGCATACTGGCGCGGCTCGCTAGACCAACTTCGTTGGGGGCTCGTCGGTACTGCGGCTATGACCATGATCGCTTGGGTTGTGCTGCTGAATGAAGCGCGAATCAATGACTATCTCATCAGCCTGATGTAACTGTGATGTATTCAGACGATGTCATCCTTCATACTGTGATCAAGTGCCCTGAGTGCGCACAGGAAGCAGAAGAAACGATGCCGACGGATGCATGCCAGTGGTTTTATGAGTGTAAGAGTTGCAAGACGCTTCTACGGCCAGCCGAGGGCGATTGTTGCGTCTTCTGCTCGTACGCGACCGTGCCGTGTCCGCCGATTCAGATGGGCAAACACTGCTGCCCGTAGTCCACAAAACGTTTGCAGCCTCCGCTTGGCGAACTTTTTGCGACCTGATGGCGCTCCCCTCACGCGAGTGAGGCTGCGGATCCCTTCTTGCAGCAGGCGGCCTGAGGGTTTTGCGCTCACAGCCCCTATGCAAATGAGCGTTGTCGCCGGCCGGAAAAGTGCGGCGACAGGCATCGCAGTTGTCATTGGGATCAATGGCTTCCGATCGTGATACTGACGGCCCTGCGATATTTGAGTCGGGGCCGCCATGGAGGGCCGCGTGGAACCCAGATCGGCCTTGCCAGTTGTGATCGTCATTATTTGGGGACGGTCAACGTGTCCCCGTCGACTGCGTGCAGGAGAGCAGCGCGATGGAAGCGAAGCACCTCGTATTGGCCGGAGACTCAATCTTCGATAACGACGGCTACGTCTTGGGTGAAGCTGGCGTGATTGAACAGTTACGGCGCTCGCTTCCCAAAACGTGGACGGCCTCGAAAGTCGCCGTGGACGGTGATTGCATAAAGCATGTCAAAGACCAAATCACCGAATTGCCGTCCAATACCACCGATTTGATCGTCAGTGTTGGTGGAAACGATGCACGTCAATACTCTGATCTTTTGTTGAAAATCAAGAATTCTGGTGACTTGGACAATCTGATCAAGCAACCTCTGGCTCAGTTTAAATCTGAGTATCGGGCGATGATTGACGACGCCGTAGGGACTGGCTTGATGGTTTACGTTTGCACAATATACACAGCCATCCCTTTTGAAGATCCAGTTTGGCGAGAATTCGCTCCGGTGGCCATATCTAGATTTAACGACGTGATTACAGCAGAAGCGAACGCTCGAAGCGTTCCAGTGTTCAACTTACACGAAGTGTGCATCGAAACCGCTGATTTTTCTACGGTTTCGCCAATCGAGCCATCAAATCAGGGAGGGCAAAAAATCGTGGACCACATTCTTGCGAATATACGCATGTGAACGTCCGTAAGAGCTTGTGCAGCCGGCGCGCCCGATCCGAGGGGCGGAGCCAACGACAAGCGCTAGTTGGACGTTCTCATCACTCTCAAAGCGTGTTAGGCGGCGACCATGGAAAGCGTCGATGGGAAGAAATCGAGACCGTCGGTTCGCAAGCGTGCGGCCGCGATCAAGCCGTTTCGCTGCAAGAATCTCATCGCCATTATCGAAGATCCAGTGGACGTTCGAAACATCGGCGCGGTGGGACGCAACGCAAAACGCACTTGGCGTCGAATAGGTCTATATCGTCGATTCGCGATCAGCTCTGCCCGATGATTGGCAGGAGATGCGTGAACGGAAGTCCCTTTCAAAGAGTTCTGCATCTGCCGTCAAATGGACTTTCGTAAAATGCTTTGAGTCCACTGTAGCGTGCTTGAGCCATCTGGAGTGCCGGGGTTTCGCGTCGATTGTGGCCTCGCCTCATGTGAAAGCCAAGACAAGCCTTTATCTGCACGAGGGCGATTGCACCGAACATACGAAGCTTGCCGTGTGGTTCGCCAACGAGAAGCGCGGCATCAGTGCTCTCGCCGTCGACCACTGCGAGATGTGCGTCGCAATCCCGATGTTCGGAATGATCGAAAGCCTCAACCTCGGGACGAGTTCCGGCATCGTTCTCTACGAGGTCACGAAACAGCGGCGCGAGTACCAAAGCAAATTTCGGCGCAGCAGGCAGAAGGGCAAACGCGCCAAGCCGCTACCGAGGGTTTTACCCCAGAACAGCGGTGATACGTCCACAGGCGGTGGGCCCTGAAGCCTATACTCAGCGTTGTCCTGGCGTTTTTGCGCTCCCAGCCACCGTGTACATGATCGTTGTCGCCGGCCGGGAAACGCCATCCGTCACGGAGATGCCGCCTATGTCTAAACGCGACTGTTCGTGGGCCCAACGCCGGCGGGCGCCTTGTGCTTCACAAAGGGTCCGGACCCGCAGACGACGGGGTGTCTGCCGGCGGGACCATGCAAAGCGCATCCTTCTCTTGCTGCCTGGACCGAAGGAGGTCGTTGGCGAACTGGGCGGCGGCGCGTGAGAGGGCCCGATCACCTGCGGTGATGAGCACGGCGCGGATCGGAATCGCAGGGTGGAACGGCACGAAGGCAAGGTTTGGGAAAAGGCCGCTTTCTTGGGCAAACCCGTCCACCAGCGCGATCCCTGCCCCTTGGGCGACGAAGGCGCTCGCAAGAAAAGAATGGCCCACCTCAAGCGCCACGGAACGCAAAACCCCCGCCGCAGCAAACGCGGCGTCGATTTTCTCGCCAATGGGTAAGGCATTGCTGAAGGAGATGAGCCTTTCGCCTTGAAGATCGCCGGCAGACAGGGACGGCCGCCCGGCCAGCGGATGATCGCGCGACAGGGCCACAAGGACGTGCGTCAAGCACAAATCGCGGATCGCCAGTTCGTAGGTCCGCGTCGGCACATAGGCAAGGCCAAGCTCCACACGCCGGTCCATGACGAGATCGGCCACCTCGTAGTTCATCGCCGTCTCCACCGCGACGCTCACTTCAGGGTAGGCTTTGGTAAACCGGCCCACCGCTTCGGCCACCACCGTAAGTGCAAGGGATGGAATCGCGGCAATGCGCAGGCGTCCCGCTTTCAGCCGTGCAGCATCATGGAGCGCCCTGTCGATGTGGTCGAGCTCGGTAAACACACGGTCGATCTCTTCCGTCAGCGCACGCACCTCAATGGTGGGAGACAACCCGTTCGCCTGCCGCTCGAACAGCTGAAAACCCAGCTGATCCTCCCCATGACGCAGCAGGCGGCTTGCCGCTGGCTGAGAGATGCCCAGCGCGTTGGCCGCTGCCGTCAAACTGCCTGTGCGCATGATGGCGCGAATGATTTCCAACTGGCGAAGGCTGAGGCGAGGCATAACACAGTATTATGGCAGGGGTCTCTTTTCACATTAGACTATAGGACTGCTCCCCCGTCACCTTAAAGCGTCCAGGCCATCGTCCGCGAAGCCTCGCGTTTTGACGATTGCGCCTGCGGCCAACCAAGCGGGGCGCGCGAACGCCTCGCGGGACACCGATCGGGAGGACCCTCATGCGTACGACTTCATGGATTGCTGGGCTTGCCATCGCCGCGTCGATCGCGGCAGGCCCCACAGCGGCTGCGGCCGAGACCACGTGGACGTTCTTCACGCCCTTCAACACCAATGACGTGCCCACAAAGATCTACCGCGAATTTGCCGCCGACATTCTTGACGCAACGGACGGCGCGCTGACCATCGAGGTCTATTCGGGCGGCGAACTCCCCTACAAGAACTCTGACGTTCTGCGGGCACTTGCCACAAACCAAGTGCAGATGGCCGATCTCGCCGTTGGCCCTGTTGCAGGCGATGTTCCTGAACTCAACGTTTTCGTCCTCCCCTTCATCTGCACCTCGATGGACGCCTTTTATGCAGCCTCAGGCGAGGTGCTGCCGCTCGTCAACGAGCACCTGAAGGACAAGTTCAAGGTGGAAGCGCTGACGGCGTGGACCATGCCGCCGCAGCAGATCTGGCTGAAGGACGGAGTGGAGAGCCTTGGCGACCTCTCGGGCCGCAAGATCCGCACGTGGAACCGCACACAGGTGGATATGCTGGATCTGCTGGGTGCTTCAGGCGTTGCGATCACACCCACCGAAGTCATTCCGGCGCTGCAGCGGGGCGTGGTGGACGGGGCGATCACCGCCGTCGTTCCGGCCTACGACTGGAAATTCTACGAGGTGACCGACTACGGCTACATCCTCGATTTCACCATGACGAACCAGTTGGTGGCGGTGAACGGTGCGGCCTTTGACGCGCTCGACACGCAGACGGCCGATGTGTTGCGCGCGCGGGCGAGCGCCTGGCAGGGCCGTTTCCGCGAAGCTATCGAGGCTGCGGCGGACAACGCGAAGGAAAAGCTTGTCGCCGAGGGGATGACGCTGATCACCCCGAGTGCGCAAGACGTTGCGAAAGCGCGCGAGCTGACATCGCCCATGTGGCAAGCCTGGGCAGAAGAAAACGGCGACTTCGCCGCCTCCATGATGGAGCGTGTCAGCGCCGCCTGCACCCGCTGACGCTGCAAGCCCGGAGGCTTTGGTGACGGACCCGAGCGAACCCCATGAGCCGGCATGGGCGCGGCTATTGCGCAGCGTCCTCGATGGCGTAGCGTTCGCGGCGCTCGTCATCGCTGGAGCGACGATGGTCGCGATCCTCGTTCTCATGAACACTGAGATTGTGGTGCGCTACCTGTTCGGCTCCTCCACCCTGGTGGCGGACGAGTACGCCGGCTACGGGTTCGCCGTCCTCGTCCTGTTCGGTTTCATCTATGCCCACCGCCGCGGCGCACTCCTGAGGGTCGACATTGTGGCGCGGCGGCTGACCGGCAAAGTAGGCCGCGTCTTCCTGGCGCTCGGCGCGCTCACCGGGGCTGTGCTTTCGGCAATCTCGGCCTATGCGGGCTGGAAGACGCTGTCGCTCAGCCTTCTGTTTGGGTCCACCTCCGCCTTCGCCTCGCAAACGCCGCTCGCCATCCCTCAGGCAATCCTGCCAGTGGGATTTGCCCTCCTCGCGCTCTCCTTCGCTGAGGAGGGGCTGCGCCGTCTTCTCGGCTTGAAGGTCTGACCCGCCGTGGACTGGACGACGGCACTTCTCATCTATGCGCTCGTTTTGACAGCGCTCCTGCTCGGCGGCGCGTTGATCGGCACCGCAATCGGCGTTGTCGGGATCCTCGGCGTGACGATGATGTCGGGCACGCGGCTTTGGCCCACCTTCGGCGACATCATTTGGAACACCACCACCTCGTTCACCCTCGTTGCCATCCCTTTGTTTATCCTGATGGGGGAGATTATCCTCAGAAGCGGGCTCGCCGCGCGCTTTTATGGGGGCGTGGCGGTGCTTTTGGGCCGGTTGCCTGGTGGATTGGCGCACACCAACATCGTGGGCTGCGCAGCGTTTTCTGCCCTTGCCGGCTCCACCGTCGCAACGGCGCTCACGGTGGGCACCGTTGCGGTGCCGCAAATGCGCGCGCGCGGCTATGCCGACACCTTGACCCTGGGCTCCCTCACAGGCGGCGGCTGCCTCGGGATCCTCATTCCACCGAGCATTCCGATGATTGTCTATGCCTCCATCACGCAGGCCTCGGTGCTCGACGTGTTCATGGCGGGGATCGTGCCAGGTCTCCTGCTTGCGGCCCTTTTCATGGGTTACATCTTCGTGCGCGTCCTCATCACCCCATCCATCGCACCCGCCGACCGCAGTGCCGTGCGCGCAAGCCGGGGCAAGGCCCTCATCGACACCGTGCCGGTGGTGGCGCTGGTGGGCGCTGTCGTGGGGGGTATGTACGCCGGTATCGTCACGCCCACGGAGGCTGCAGGCTTTGGCAGTGCCCTCGCCCTCCTCCTTGGCCTAGCCTACCGCCAACTCACTTGGGCAAGCGTTGCTGCTGCGCTGCGCAATGCGGTGATCAGCACGTGCGTTGTTATGTTCATCACCATCAATGCGCAGTTCCTCAGCTTTGCCATCGTCCAGTCGGGGATCGGCCGCGGCCTTTCCAGCGCGCTTGCCGAGGCGGGGTTCGGCCCGTTCACCTTTTTCCTTCTTCTCATCGCGCTCTACGCTGTCATCGGCATGCTGATCGATGGCTTGTCCATCATGCTTCTGACGGTGCCGGTGCTGTTCCCTGTGTTTTTGTCCATGGGATACGACATCGTCTGGATGGGGGTCGTGATCGTCCTTCTCATCGAGCTTGGGGCGCTGACCCCGCCCATGGGACTCAATCTGTTCGCGATCCAGTCGATCAGCGATGCGCGGCTTGGCACCATCGCCCGCGCCTCCTTGCCTTATGCGGTCATCATCGTCGCCTTCGCGATCCTCCTTTACTTCGTGCCCGCCATCGCCCTTTACCTCCCGCACGCGATGCGCGGCTGACCCAGCTAGATCCTGTGAATGATGCTCATGCGCCCTCCCGAAGTCATCCAAGCCGAGGTCTTTACCACCCTGCCGCCCGCCCTTCGAGGCAGCGGTCCGTCCGAATGGCGTGAGGGGCAGCCTGTCCCCTCGCCGGAGCATTCGTTGCTGGAAGGTCCGGCCTTCGACACGGCGGGCAACTTGTGGTGCGTCGACATTGCCTATGGCCGCATCTTCACCATCGACCCAAACGGCCATTGGCAGGTTCGCCTCAGCTATGATGGGGAGCCCAATGGCCTTGCCTTCCACCGCGATGGGCGCTTGTTCGTGGCTGATTACAAGAATGGCATCATGGAGTTCGACCCCGCCACGGGGTCGATCAAACGCTTCTTCGACCGCTACCGTTTGGAGCGGCTGAAGGCGGTCAACGATCTCACCTTTTCCTCCACCGGCGATCTTTACTTTACCGATCAGGGGCTGACGGGGATGCAGGACCCCACGGGGCGCGTGTTCCGCGTTCGCAGGGACGGTACGGTGGACTGTCTGCTGAACAACGTTCCAAGCCCCAACGGGCTTGTTCTGTCGGCGGATGAGCAGTCGCTGTTCGTGGCCGTCACAAGGGCTAACAGCGTGTGGCGCGTGCCGCTTCTGCCAGATGGCGGTGTGGCGAAGGTGGGGGTGTATGTGCACCTTTCGGGCGGCGGCGGCCCTGACGGGTTGGCCCTTGGTGCGGCGGGGGAGCTTGCCATTTGCCATATCGGCCTCGGCTCGGTCTGGCTGACCGATCCGCGCGGCGAGTTCACCACCCGCGTCGTCTCGCCCACCGGGGCGCACACCACGAATGTCGCGTTCGGCGGCCCTGAAAACCGCACCATGTTCATCACAGAGGCCGAAACCGGCACGATTTTGCGCGCCACGACCCCTTGTGCCGGCGCTCCGGTGTTCGGGTTGTCCTAGAGCATCCTGCGTCCATACGGACGCAGATGAGATGCTCTACTCCTTTGAAATAGTGCGGTTTTCTTGCGATCTGATGTTTCCGTCTGACCGCAAACCGCTCTAGGGTGTGGACCCGGCCTGCCACTTCCGGCAAGGGTCGGTCTTGACGCCATGGCGGCGCGGCTTGGTCCCCAGAGGACTGCACTGGAGGGCGCCAGGGATCAGCACATCCGGTGGATCGAGAGGCCGTGGTCGAGGGAGGCTTTCCAAACTGAGTGATTTGGCACCTCCGTCCAGTTTTCGTGGCTGAGCGGCTCGGAGGCGACCACGATGGCGCGGTGGTTGACGGACTGCGCGTGATGAATATGCGGGAAGCCGCAAATCTCGCAGTCGTAAACGCCGCGCCGATGAACGTAGAACAGCGTGCGGTTGACACGCGTACCCGCCAGTTGATGGCCATCCGAGACGATTATGTTGAGACCGAGCCGCTTGCCTGGGGCAAACGCCTCAGCCAGCGCGCCGATCTCACCGGCAAGGCAAGAAAGCGCGCCTGGCAGATCGCTCTGCGGGTCGATGGTGCCCCGATCGCGCAGCGTCAGGAAGTAGCGAAAAATGTGCTCGCTGTCAGTCTCACCGGCAATCTTCGACAGATGCTCGCGCGCAATCCTTTCTCGCAGCGTTGACCGCATGGCGGCAAAACCTGGCACCGTGCCATTGTGGGCAAAGACCCAGGAGCCGTCGTGAAACGGGTGGGTGTTGTTGAGCGCGGCGCCTCCCACCGTGGCGTGACGCACATGGGCCAACACAAGCTCGGCGAAGGTTCTGGCGGCGGTGCGAGCGAAGTGCTCGCCCTTATAGGCGGCCCAGGCCTTGCGGGCGATTGTGGGCTCGGCGCCCTCATACGTGGCAATGCCCCAGCCGTGCGCATGGCTTTGGCCTTTTGTGTCGGACAGGCTTTGCGCCATCAGCGCGTTTTGCGCATGGACGAGGGTGCATTCCACCTTGGTCGGCTCGTTGGCGAGGAACCCATAAAGTCGGCACATCAGATGATTCCGATCAAACAGGGAGACTTTTCTCACCCTAGGCTCGCCCATCGCAAAGGAGCCTTACATGACGACAATCAAGACTCAGCTGTTCGACGCCTTTCGCGAAGACCACGCCGTTTTGGGTCGTGGCCTGCACAAACTGCGTACAGGCTTGGCCGATGGCGATATCGCAGGTGCGAAGGCGGCAGCGTGTGCGCTCGACCGGTCCGCAGGCGCGCACATCGCATTTGAGGAAGAGCACTTCTACCCAGCGCTTGCCGCGCTTTTGTCACCTGAAGAGGTGGACACCATGTACGACGAGCATCAGGACGGTGCCCGTCTTCTTGATGCTATCGCCGCCCTTGGCGAAGGCGCGTCTGCCGATGGGGCCGACACCGCCAACTTGATCGCGGCGGTGGACCGTATGGCGAGCCACGTCTCCGAATGCGGCCAACTGTTTGGTGCGCTTGGCGGGTTGCCTGAAGAGGCGATGGACGATCTTTACAAGCACCTCATCGCCTTGCGGGAGCGCGCGCCGGAATGGTCGGAGGTTGCAACGCACCATCATCGTGCGCGACCTGCGGTGTAGGGCGTGGACGCCACCCCGCCCGCGCCCAATGCACCCTGGCCGCTCAGGCGGATTTTCGAGTTCTCGCTGACACCGCAGGAAAAAGCGCGCGCCCTCGCCCTGGCACAGCGGCACCTGCGCGACCGCCCCAATCTTTCGGCAACGGTGGCTTTCGGCGGTGGACTTTCGGCAGGCTACATGGAGGCGCCAACGCTGTTCTTGGAGGACCATCGCGCCATAGAACTGATGCCGCCGGAAAGGGCCGCCAAGTTCGAATACCGCTCCCTTGGGTTGGCGGGAACTGGCGACCACTACCTCCTTTCCCGGCCGAGGGTGCCTGATTTCGAGCGCTACATTGACGCCACGCTAGGGGTCACGCCAACACTTGTGACGGTGGATCGCGGCGATCCTTCCTACCCTCTCCCCCTTGCCGTTGCGTGCCTGCGGGACGAGGCGGTGCTTGCAATGCTCGTGGAGGCGGCTCGTTCTGCCGGTGGGCTCAACCTGTCTCCGTTCTTGTCCACCGGCCATGTCTGGCAGTTGGGGGCCGAGATTGCGCGACGGTCGGGCATGGCGGTGCGCATCATGGGCCCTCCCCCGCCCATTGCCACCCGCGCCAACAACAAGCTTTGGTTTACCGCACAGGTGCGCCAACTCCTGGGGGGCGATGCGGCGCCACCAACGTTCTGCGCGTTCGGTCCCGCCGCTGCGACGGCGCTCCTCACCAAAATCGCGCGGCACTATCCGCGGGTCGTGGTCAAGCTGCCTTCAAGTGCCGGCTCCATGGGCAATGTCGTTCTTGATGCAAAGCTTGTGCGAGAGCGATCGGCCTTTGAGACCCGCGCGCTCTTGCTGGGGCGACTCCACGACATTGGATGGCTGGATCGCTATCCAATCCTGATTGGCGTTTGGGAGGCAAACAGCTTCTTGAGCCCGTCGGTCCAGATGTGGCTGCCTGAGCGCGAAAACGGTCCGCCCATTGTAGAAGGCTTGTTCGTCCAATCCTTGCTGGAGGAGCGCCACACCTTCATCGGTGCGACCACGCTTGCGACGGACGACCCCTTCTGTGAGAGGCTGGTGCGCGAGGCGATGATGATTGCCTTTTTTCTTCAGCACCTTGGCTATGTGGGCCCGCTCAGCCTCGATGCCCTCCTGATCGGTGAAGACGGGGGAGCTGCACAACTCCACTGGATCGAGGGCAACGCGCGCTGGAGCGGCGTTTCGATCCCGATGACAATCGCCAGCCGGCTCCATGTTTGCGCCGCGCAAAGGTCGCTTGTGGTGGTTCAGCGGGAGGTGGAGAGCCAAGACTTGCCTGAGTTTGGGGCAATACTCGATAGGCTTGCCCCGCACCTTTGGGATCCTGTGGGGCACAAGGGGCTGGTGTTCACAGAGCCCGCCGGCCCGCCTGGTCACAACATTTCGTTTTTTGTGGTCGGACCCGACGCGGCCTACTGCGAGCACGCCGCCGCCACCGTATTGGACACCCTTGTCGGGTCGGCGATCGCCGAGGCGTAGCGGCCGTAGCAGCCGACCTTCGATGGCGGGCAGCGGCTTGCAACACTATGTGCTCAGCCCGCCTCGTCCGTCTCTTTGAGGGCTGGTGGGATGGCGCCATCCTCCACCGTCCCCGGTTTGCGGCGCAGATGAAGAATGCGGCCGAAAAAGCCGTCGGGCCGCTTGTCTCGCGAGACGCTGACCACCGCGGTTTCCGTCAGGTCTGTCGTAAAGATGGAGAACATTGCCAAGCGGTGGTCTTCCGCGCAGGCGCTCGCCGCCTCGTCCAGGAAGACCCAGCGCGGGTGATGGAGAAGAAGCCTTGCAAAGGCGATCCTCTGTTGCGCGTCGATGCTGAGTTCCCTGTCCCAGCGCCGTGTATCGTTCAGCGAAGGGGCGAGATGGCCAAGGCCCACACGCTCAAGCGCGGCGGTCAGTTCCGACGGGTCGGGGCGCATTTCAACGTTCGGGTAAACGAGCGCTGTGCGAAGGTCACCGAGCGGAATGTAGGGGCGATGCGTCAAGAACCGGACGTCCTTGCGGGGCGGGACGAGGATGGTCCCTTCTCCCCAGGGCCACAGCCCTGCAACGGCGCGCACGAACGTGCTCTTGCCCGCACCGGCATCGCCTACGATCAGCACGCGCTCGCCGGGCTCGATGGCCACGCGCTCCTGGTCGAACGCTGCAATCCCCTCAGGCAGAGCGATGTACAGGTTCTCGAAGGCGAGCTTACCGTCCGGGTGCGGTGCGACTTTGATGCGGTGGGATGGGTCCGGCGCATCCTCGATCTTCTCCGCGGCGTCGCGAAACTCCATCACGCGGGTGCGGGTGGCGCGCCAATCCGCAATGGTCGGGTAGTTGTCAACGAACCACCGAAGGGATTGCTGGACCTGAAAGAAGGCTTGCACGGCCATCATCAGTCCACCGAAGGTGATGGCGCCGGAAAAGTACGCAGGCGAGGCCACCACCACTGGCGCGATGATGGCAAGCCAGCCATAGCCCGAAGTGACCCATGTGAGCCGCGCAAGGGCGCCAGCCAGCGACAGCATCAGCGTTTTGACGCCGCCGAACACGGTGTCGAGGGAGCGCCTCTCGAAAGGCTCGCCGCTGTGGAAGGCGATCTGCTCGGCCGATTCGGAGACCTTGACGAGGGCAAAGCGGAACTCTGCCTCGCGGGCGTAGCGTTCGCGGTGAAGGCGTACCAGCGGCGCACCGACCCAGTAGGTCAGCAAAGAGCCGGCAATGGAGTAGACAAGCGTGCCCCACAGCATCAGCCCTTGGACGACCACCGTGGTGCCGAAAACGGTGATCTCCAGCGTCGTCGACAAGCTCCACAAGACGCCCGTGAACGTAAAGAGCAGCAATGCGGACTGTAGGAACCCCACCGCCAACGCCACAGAGAGTTCGCTGAGGTGGCGAACATCCTCCTGTAGCCGCTGGTCGGGATTGACGCCGACGCCACCTGCAACATTGAGCTCGAACGCACGGCGTGGCTTTAGCCATGTGTCGAGGAGGTCGTCGGTCAGACGCTCGCGTAGGCGCACGATGGCCACTTCCCTCAGCCACGTCTGCGTCACCACCAGAACGAGGAGGATCACCGCGAGGATCAAGAACACCCACAGCTGAAACAGGAAGGCGTCGAAATCGCGCTGCTCGATGGCGCCGTAAAAGTCGCCGTGCCAGGTGTTGAGCCGCACCTGTGCCACCGTGTTGGCGCCGACCACGACGACGATGGCGCCGGCAAGGATTTTTAGGACGCGCGTGTTCAGGATCTGAAGGATCGGCGGGCGCGGCACAGCAGCGTGACGCACCATTGACGATGGGACGACCTGCGGGTCGGTCGAGGGGCCTGCACCCCGGGTTTGCGCATCCAAACTGAACGAGGTGGTTTCGTCCTGCATGAAGCTCCGTCCATTGCGATGGTGTTGCCGGCGCCTCAAAGGGCAGCGACACTCTTCGCGTGCGTGTGAGTCATTAATAAGATCATAGTTGTACGCGACTGCGGCCGTTGCACAGCGCACAGGTTTGCCGACGGTGACGTGCTGGCGGCGGGTCGACCACGCGTGGCGCCTTTGGTGTTTGCGCGGTCCTCGGCCGTCATCAAGGCGTGAATGGGTGGGTCTAACTGCAGGCGCTGAAGCCCAGGCTCCCTCCTGCAGCACCGAGACTAACGTCTCGCCAACAGACAGGGGGTGCGGCAGGGCGCTGTCGCGAAGGTTTTGTCAGCATGGCCGCGCTGGCGCCAGACCGGTCAGCCATGTGTGCCGGTCCGACGCACGCATGCAATCACTTCCCGCGCAACGGGCAGCAAGGCTTTGACTTTCCTCAAAGGTGCCAGCGGCGGGAGGCGTACGACCATCTTGTTGAACTGGTGGGTCGCTGTGGAAGCCGCCAAGCGACAGTGGCCTTAAACGGTCGTCGTGACCGTTCCCGTTGCCTCCCAGGAAGCGGCCAACAGTCTTGCCCTTTTTGCTGACGCGGTGGGGCGCGCTTTTACGCCCGATGACTTTGGTGGCGTCGAATTGAGTTTCGAGAACTTTGCGCAAACACCCGGCACTGTGGTGGCGCGCGTCCACCGGGATGGCAAGGTTGCCTTCCCGTTGCGGCCGCAATTGTCGACCGCGGGCTTTTGAGGTTCGTCAAAAGTCCTGTCGGCCAGGCCAAATAGTTTCAAAGCATATCTAGGAGTTTGATGGATCCAATGACCCTCAAGACAATCCTTGTCTATGCAGAAAACACCGAGCCGGGATGGGCTCTTCTGGACGCTGCTGCCGGCCTCGCCGCCGTCAACGAAGCGCATATCGTGGCGTTGCTGATCGGCATGGAACCGCCGACACCCTACGCGAGCATGGTCGCCGTCCCGCTGACCAACTATGTCCAGGCGCTTGAAACCGCACGGGAGACCTTGAAAGCAGACGCTGATGAAATTGAAGCGCGGCTCAAAAAGACAGGCGTGTCCTTCGAAGTGCGCACAGCGCTTCTGCCTCAAGGGCTTGCGGGGACCGAGTTTGCCCAACACGCGCGGTATGCGGACATTGCGATCTTCCCGCAAAGAGATTCCCACGAATACTGGCACCAGCTTCTCGACGCGACGCTGTTTGAAAGCGGCAAGCCGCTCCTCATCTGCCCTTGGGGGGCGTCACTGCGGACCATCGGCCGGCGGGTGGCCATCGCCTGGGATTCGGGGCGCGAGGCAGCGCGGGCTGTGTCCGATGCCATTCCCCTGATGGCTAAGGCCGATGATGTGCGTGTGGTGACCATCGACCCACACGTGTCGTCCGAGCGCCATGGCGACGTGCCCGGGGCGGATGTGGCAACCATGCTGTCCCGCCATGGCATTCCCGTCAGCGTGGACGCGATACCGAGCGCTGATGCCTCGTTCGCCAAGGCCATGCTCACCCGTGCAGACGACATGGACGCCGACCTCATCGTCAGCGGTGCCTATGGGCACTCGCGGGTGGGACAAATGCTCCTCGGGGGCGCAACCCGCGACCTGATGGAAACGGCGGACCGCCCCCTTTTGATGTCCCACTGACCCCGCCGTCACCCGTTCGCGCTGAGGGCAACGATCGGACACTGGGGCACCGCAAGACAGAACAAGGAGCCACCCATGGCAAAGAAGAACGTTCTCGTCCTTTACTATTCGCGCACGGGTTACACCGAGACGGTGGCTCGTGACCTTGCGCAACAGATCGGCGCTGACATTGAGGACATCAAACCGGCGTTCGCGCGGGGAATTTTCTTCGATGCCCTGCGGGCCGCTATTGGAAAACGGGGCGCTGCCAAGCCCCTCGTCCACGATGTGGGGCAGTACGATCTGGTGTTGATCGGCACGCCCATTTGGCTGGGCGGGCTCGTGCCGGATGTGCGCGCTGCCCTTTATGACATCCGCTCGCAAATGCCTGCCTACGCGGCGTTTGCGACCTCAGGCGCCGGGCCGCCGCAAAAGGGCTTTTCGGCAATGGAAGCGGTTCTGGGGAAAGCCCCTGTGGCAACCGTCTCCATCAAGGACAAGGTCGTTCAGACCGACGATGGTCGCGCCGTGGTCGCCGCATTCGCTCAACGCATAAAGGGATTTGTGATGGAGCGGAAAAAGGAAGCGCTCGAGGCGCTTTACGCCCTGCCAGCACTTCACGTGGACGTGGTGACCATCGACGCCTTCCACGCTTCGCACGCTCTGCACAACATTTGGAAGACGACGTTGGCGCGCTGAAACCGCCTGTGCGCGTGATTCACTGAGCCGCAGGCAGGCGCTGCAGCTCGGGTCGACATGGGCCAGCGTGTCGTCAGTCTTCGCTGGCAAAGAGCGCCCATGGTGCCCCAACGCGACAGCTTTTTCGCAGAGGTCGGCGACCACGTGCTGCCTCCCGCCGTAGAGCCACGGCGGAACGCCGTCGTCGAGCGGTGGGATGGGCGCAATCGTCAAGCACATGTCCCCCCGCTCGATCTGGATGACATCGAGCGAGGAGGAGGACTTGCGCCAGGTTTGACTGCAAGCACGTCCTCATCCGCTCAGTTTGGAGTCAAACCGAGCGCGTCTTGCGCCATGCGCCCGAAGTGTCGTCGGTGGAGACGAGGGTCATGCCGATTGCACACCACTGGGGTGCGTGTTGGCAGTGCGTTTGTGGGTTGCCCGTTCCAGCCGTGCCACCACCCGCATTTCTAGCGCGCCAAAGCCGATCAGCGCCGCAAAGGCGTTGATGAGCCAGCCAAGGATCGGCACCACGTTGAGGGCAAGAAGGACGACCACCCCCACAACGAACGTCACCAGCCGCGCGCCCGTAGAAGCTTGGCTGGCGCCGAAACTGCGGAACACGCGGTGGGCCAGCGCGTAAGCCCCCAGAAGGTAGGCAAAAACGCTGAGCAAGCCGGCCGCAAAGATGATGAGCGGAATGAGCGGCAGGCCCACCACTGTCAGCGCGGCAAGGGGCACAAGGCCCAACAGCGTCGCAAGACCCAACAGGCCGAATACGAAACTGCGCCACAGCCGGCTCTCGATGGTGTCGCGCAGCCGCTCGATGGACTGCGGGGCAAGGCCGAGAAAGAGGACGCCGACCATGACGATGGCCAGGATGGCGGCAAGGGCGACCGCAGCAACGGTCCACGCGCTCGGGCCTTCAAAGTCGAAGGCTTCTCGCGCGCCTGCGCCAATCTCCTTGGCAAAGTCTGGCGGGGAGAACGGTTCGTAGCGCACACGATCCATCGGCACGACGGCGGCAGGCACATCGACGGCCGACGGGGTGCGGTAGGAGAGCGTTCCGGCAATGGCGGCATTGGGTCCGAAGGAGAGGGCCTGGCCCGCGAACACCACATCGCCCGCCACAGGGCCGTTGACCACAAGGTTTGCCGCGGCCACGAGCGCGCTCCCTTGGAGGGTGCCGTCCAGGCTGACGGTTCGTCCCACGGCTCTCAGATTTCCGCCAACCTCGGCATGGTCCTTGACGGTGACGTTGAAGCCGGCTGCGCTGACGTCGCCATCCACCTTTGCATCCAGCGTCACGAACGCGCCGGCAGCGAGCACATCGCCCAGCACAGGCGCATTGACATCCACATCAAAGCCGACGATGTGCGCATCGCGGCCGATTTGCACCTCAGTCTCCACCTCGCCGCCGGCAAGGTAGGCGCTGCGCTCGGCCCCGCGCCCAAGGTTTGCAGCCTTGCCCACAGCGTAAACATCTCCTCCGTGGTGAAAGACGCCGGTGTCTTCAGCGTTTGAACCAAGCGGCAGAGCGATGACCAAAAGAGCGGTGAGGCTGACCAGTCCAATGCCATAGCGCATCATCTTGCGTGTTCCTTATGGATGTTGGTGCGATCCTCCTTTCCTCACGCCGCTTGCCCCGCCGACTCTTGATCATTCTCAAAATGCCCAAGGCCCCTTGCGGTGCCTGATGCGTGCGGCGGCGCCACCAGCGTTCAACTTGATCGTGGTCAGGCCGATGGGTGGTGGTCCCGACAGTCTTCAGACAAACCCAAATGCAAGGATGAGACCCATGACTTTGAAAACTCTCACCCCTTGGAGCCGTACCCGGCGTGCGGACACGAGCGATGTGACCGACCCCTTCAGCAGGTTGCAGGACGACATGGAACGCTTGCTCGGCGCCGTCCGCACGGATCCATCTTGGGGGCCTTCGCTTGGTCTTCAGGCCGGGGGCGGGCTTGCAGTGCCGACACTGGACGTTTGCGAGGATGACGGTGCGGTCGAGGTCACGCTCGATGTTCCTGGCGTTGCCCGCGAGGACCTCGATGTGGCGATCAACGACCGGATTTTGACCGTCAGCGGAAAGCGCGAGGATGAGATGACCGAAGGCGGGAAGGACAAGAATTATCACCGCGTGGAGCGTTACCGCGGTGAGTTCGTCCGTCGGATCGCCCTGCCGACAGGCATCGACGATGCCAATGTAGAGGCGCGTTATGAAGACGGCGTTCTGTCCATTCGCCTGCCGAAGACGCCGGAAGCAAGAGCCAATCAAAAACGCATCGAGATCAAAAGTGCGTCGGCAACCGCTTAATAGGTTTGGCCGTGGAGCCAACTGATGGCGGAGGGCAGATCAGGCCATCTACGGATGAACCTTGGGCGATTACGGCCAACATCGGTGGCATCAAACATCGCTTTTTGGTGTTCGGTCGAGATGGCGGTCGAGTATCCTGGGTTTTAGCGGACCCAGATATGATGCTCTACGTCCTTGATGGAGAGCTATTTTATTCGGCTCAGACGCTTCGGCAAGCCAAACCGGTGTCGAGCCAAATCCCTGGCGTTCTCGCCAACGGACCATTGTGCGTGCGGGGCTGTGACGCAAGGGCGCCGCACCCTCCCCTCTCCTTGGATACTAAGGTGCATGGCCAGGCGCCTGTCGGCGAACGCTAACGCCTCCACCACCGCCACGTCGCCACACGGACGCATCTCGCCCACGAGATCGGCTCAGTGGGCGCGAAGGCCTTTGGCAAAAACAATCGCCTGGCCAAGCAGAAGCGGGAGAAGGCTTGCCGCGCCGATCAGCACGAAAGCGTCTGCGGAAAGCCACACCATGCCAAGCACCGCCCGAAGGTCCGGCACGATGAGGGTCAGCGCGAACAGGGTAGCACACAGCGCAATGGCACCCCACACATAGACGTTGGTGAAGACCTCGTTGGCAAAGAAGCCGCCCGGCACGGATCGCATGTTGAACACATGCCAGAGCTGCGCGAACCCGATGGTGAGAAACGCTACCGTTCCCGCCCCTTCCATGGACAGCCCCAAACCGTGAAGGGCAACGACAAAGGCGGCGAGGGAGGACACCCCCACCGCGGTGCCGTAGACGACCACATCGACCCACTGGGGACGGCCGAGGATAGCCTCGTCCACCGGCCGCGGCGGCTCGTTGACGACATTTGGGTCGCCCTTGCTCATGGCAAGGGCAAATGCTGGAAACACGTCGGTCACGAGGTTGAGGAACAGGATTTGAAGCGGCGTCAGTGGCAACGGCAGACCTGCAAGAAGGGCAAGGGCGATGAGAAGCACCTCGCCCAGATTGCAAGACAGCAAGTAGACGCAAAACCGGCGAATGTTGGCGAAGATCACCCGCCCCTCGCGCACCGCCGTGACGATGGACGTGAACGCATCGTCCAGCAGCACGATGTCGGCGGCCTCGCGCGCCACATCGGTCCCTCTGACGCCCATGGCAACGCCGATATCGGCCTGGCGCAAAGCCGGCGCGTCGTTGACGCCGTCCCCTGTCATCGCAACGATTTCGCCCGCTTCCTGAAAGCCTGAGACGAGCTTCAACTTGTTCTCAGGCGTCACTCTGGCGTGGACGGCGGGGCCGCGATCCCCGTCGTGTAGCCCCACGGACGCGGCAATGGCCCTTGCGGTGTCGGGATGATCGCCGGTCACCATCACCACGCGGATGCCGGCCCGGTGACAGGCGGCAATGGCGCCTGGAATGTCGGCGCGTGGAGGGTCACGCAGTGCGGCGATCCCGACGATCGTCAGATCTTCGAACGGTTGCACCACCCGCGCTTCGCCGCGCGTTTCGGCAAGAGCGATCAAACGCAGGCCTTCTGCGGCAAGGTCATGCATGATGGCCTCGATCGCTTCGCGCTCCGCCTCGCCGAACGCACGATCGCCATCGCCTGTGGCGATCCGCGTGGTGTGGGCAAGCACGGCTTCCGGCGCCCCTTTCACCGCAACGTATGGCGCGCCATTATCGTCGTGGACGGTGGCCATCATGCGTGTTGCCGTGTCGAAGGCGTGCTCCAATGTCCTTGGGTGCGCGTTCCGGACATCGCTGGGGCGAAGGCCTGCCTCTGCCGCAGCTTCCAGAAGAGCCACCTCCAGCGTGTCGCCACTCGCCCCAACGCCGTTCTCGCCAAGGGATGCATTGGAGCACAGTGCAGCGATGGTGAGCGCGCGCGTGCGCAGGGTTTTGCTTTCCTCTTCAAGGGAGAGGTCATCGGCCAACGAGACCAAGCGGTGGAGGCTCATCTTGTTTTCGGTGAGCGTCCCGGTCTTGTCGGTGAGGATCACCGTTGTGGCACCAAGGGTCTCAATGGCGCCGAGGCTGCGCACAAGAGCGTTGCTGCGGGCCATTTTCAGCATACCCCGGCCAAGCGCCAGGGTTGCCACAATGGGCAAGCCTTCGGGAATGGCTGCAATGGCAAGGGCGATGGTGGCCTGAAGCATCTGGGCGAGCGGCTCACCCGACATCAACCCCAGAACGCCGAGCGCCACTGCGATGGCAAGGGTAAGGACGATGAGCTGCTGGGCGAGCTTCGTCAGCCGCTTTTCAAGGGGCGAGCGTTCGTCATCGGCCCCCGCCACAAGCTCTGCAATACGCCCCACCTCAGTGTCCACACCGGTTGCGACAATGACGGCTTCTGCAGACCCGCGCGTGACAGCGGTGCCCTTGTAGAGCATTGAGGTTCTGGCATGGAGCGGGGCATCCGCAGCGACACTATCGGCTGACTTGTCGACGCTGAGGGATTCACCCGTCAACGGCGATTCGTCCGCGGCAAGAGCCGATGCCGTCACGATCCTCATGTCCGCCGGCACACGATCCCCGGCCTCCACCAGGACCATGTCACCAGGGACGGCATTTTCGACTGGGATGGATTGCACAGTCCCTGCGCGCCGGACGCGCGTGTGGTGAACGTCGAGCTGCCTCAAGGCCTCCATGGAGCGCACGGCACGCTGCTCAGCCAGGAACCCGATGGCGGTGTTGATGGCAAGCACCACGCCAATCGCCACGGCCTCGGCAACATCGCGCAGGACGAGCGACAAGACAGCTGCAGCGACAAGCAGCGCAACAACAGGACTCATGAATTGGCGAAGGAGGAGGACCGCGTTGGAGATGGGCTTGGGCGGGTCCAGCCGGTTCGGCCCGTAGCCGGCGAGCCGCTCAGCCGCCGCCTTGTCGGACAACCCCTTGGCCTGGGTCGAGTTCAAGCCATCAAGGACGCTGCCAGTGTCTTCGCTGTGGGGTGGGCGCGTGTCGTGGGTCGGGTCAGGCTCTGCCCGTATATTCCCGTGGAGTTCGCCCGACAGTGCCACCTTGCACCCTTTTGCCACCCTGACGCCCGTTGGTAGGTGGCTGCCGAGTTCGCCCGTTTGACAAAGAACAAGGCGCGCCATCGTCCAGCCCAATTGGACGTTGCCGGCACGATGAGATTTCTCGGTGATGTGTGGCGCGCAGGAAGATCTTTGCGCTTTAGACGGTGAGCTTCGGCAAGGGCATGGCCGTCCCTGCCCTCAGACCTGGCGTTCGCAGGATTTCCGGAAGGCTCACGGAGCAGGAGAATTGGATAGGGTGAGCGCTGACCGCCCACCCCATCCTGTTTGGCGACTAGCCGATTTTGCCGCCGCCTTGTTTGGTGACAACGACGACGGACGGGCGTGGGGGCATGCCGTCGGTGAAGTCCGGCCAGCGGGTCGACGGATCATCGAAGGTGGATGTGCGGCCGAACTCGGGCCACTCGTCACCACCGTCGCCAGGGTGCTGGATGGCCAGCAAAAGTGCCTGGCCGCCATCAAGGAAGTGGGGACCGCAAAGCTCTGCACCGACGGGCACCCGGTAAAAGTGCTTGGACGTTCCGCGCGCATCCCCCTCAGTGTCGACCGCCCAGAGACCGTCGGTGCGACCGGTCTTTTCGAAGTCGTTGCCGTCGGTGGCGATCCACAACCGGCCGTCGGCATCGACGGCGCAGTTGTCGGGCATGCCGAACCAACCGTCCTTCGAGGTGGCCGCGGAGAAGGTGGCCCCCACTTCGGCGATGGAGGGATCGCCGCATTTGACCAGAATGTCCCAGGTCATCGTGTCGGCGGCAAAATCGCCGTCCGGCGCGCTCATCTCGATGATGTGGCCAAAGGCATTGTCGGCACGTGGGTTGGCCGCGTTCTCATCGCCTTCCGCACGACGCGTGTTGTTGGTGAGCATGACATAGACCGTGCCGCGTTCGGCATTGGGCTCCACATCCTCAGGCCGATCCATCGGGGTCGCTTCCAGGAGGTCGGCTGCACGTCGGGTTTGGATGAGTACGTCCGCCTGACTGTCAAAGCCGTTGTCGGCCGTCAACGGGCCTTCGCCGAACACCAGCGGCAGCCAGGTGACTGTCCCGTCAGCGTTGTAGCGCGCCACCGAAAGCGTCCCCTCATCCAAGATGTTTGGGTCGGGGGCATTGGGGTCGAGGGTGGCCGCGGTGATGAAGCGATAGACGTAATCGAAGCGCTCGTCATCCCCCATGAAGACAACGACGCGGCCATCGGGGTTCACCACCGCGTGGGCGCCTTCGTGCTTCATACGGCCAAGGGCGGTGCGCTTGATGGGTGTTGCGTTGGGGTCGGACGGGTCGACCTCAACCATCCAGCCGAACCGGTGGGGTTCGTTCGGCTCTTTGGACACATCGAAGCGATCGCTAAACTTGCCCCAGGCGTACCAACCACCAGGAATGCCGTAGCGGGCGTAAAGGGCTTCGACGGGGTTGTCGCTGTCCGCGCTCGCTTTTTCGCCCCAGAAATAGCCGTTGAAGTTCTCTTCAGCCATCAGCCAGGTGCCCCAGGGGGTGATACCACCTGCACAGTTGTTGATGGTGCCGACCACCTTCGTGCCGGTCGCATCGGTCGACGTCTTCATCTTGTCGTGACCTGCCGCGGGACCGGAGATCATCATCGGTGTGCCGACGTGGATGCGGCGGTTGTAGGGGCTATCGGTCACCACGGCCCACTTGCCGTCTTCGCCGCGGCCGATTTCGATGACCGTGCCACCGTGGGCGGCCATCTCAATGTCCACCAGCTCTTTGGTCATGCCTGCGAATTCTGCATCGCGGTCCTGACGGCCAAGGCCTGTGAACATCAGCTCTTCGTTGGTGTACTCGTGGTTCACCACCATGAGGGCACGGCCATCGTCTTCAGGGGCATCGGGGTGGGGGACGGTGCCGACAAAGTCGTTGTTGTAGCCGAACTGCTTCTTCTGCGCGTCGGCAGACTGGTTCTGGGGGTCGAACGCTGGCGCATCGGCCACAACGGGGTCGCCCCAGCGGATCAAAATGTCGGCGTCATAGCCATCAGCGACACCGTGATCGGCCGTAACCTTGGCTTCCAGCTCGGAGAAGTCGAATGCGCTCGCGCTTCCAGCGCGCGCCTTGGTCGCGGCGGCAAGGGCCAGCGGGCTGACGGTCGCGGCAATGGCGGTGAAGCCAAGTGCGCCCTTCATCAGCTCGCGGCGGTTGAAGCGGTCTGCGATGACATCGCCGATGGTCGGCGCTTGCGAGGGGTTGCGGCCAACGTCTTCAGCCGCATCAGCCCTTTGGGAACGGTTCACAGGATCGAAGATGGTGAACTTCACTGGCGATGCTCCATGTTTGAATTGGTCAGATTCAAGTCTGGACGCACCTGCCCAGAGCGTTGTGAAACGCGTGTGACAACCGCGCTGAAAAGCGGCGCAAAGATCAACAAGGTCTGTGTTGGGATGCGTTCGGCCGCTGGAGGGACCGCTTCGACGGCGCGCCCTTTCGGTATGATCCCCCCAACCGGCAGGCGCCGCTCGTCGGCGTCATGGCCACTTGAAGTCGATCAGCGCGCTGATCTTTCTCCCGACGCGATGACGGCTCACGTGAAAGGGGTGCACATGGCCACGAGCACGATTCATTGTGGAGGATGTCTTTGCGGATCCATTCGCTTCGAGGCCAAATCTCCGACGCTGAAACCTCACACCTGTTCTTGCCGCATGTGCCAACGGCATAGCGGCGCATTGACCCTTTCGTGGGTGGAGTTCCCCAAAAGTTCGGTGTCTTGGACCGGGCCGGGAGGCGAGCCGTCAACCTACCGTTCGTCGGATCGCTCGAGCCGCGCGTTTTGCCCAACATGTGGAAGCACAATCGGTGCGATAGACGATGAACCCGTCATTGCGCTGCTGGTGGGCAGCATGGATAAGACCAACCGCAAAGGTCTTGTACCGGTGGCCCATTCCTACAAAGGCGGTCGCCCGAAATGGTGGGGTGTTGCCATTGAAGATCCATGAGGCGCGCTGGCGATCATCTCCACCAACGCTGGGACCCCGGCGCCACCCATCGGCTTTGCGGCCTTGGACCGCGCGATCGATGCTCCGTAGCAATTTCCGCGTAACACATCGCTCCGATGAACTCTTCGCGCCTGTGTCTATTCTCCAAGTCCCTTGGCAAGTGTTGACGACATCGGGCCGCGGCGGGGCGGCCGTCAGGCGTCGCTGCCGACGCCGTGGTGGACGCGCAGGAGGTTCGTGGGGTCCACTTTGCGTTTGATGGCCAGCAAGCGATCGTAGTGTTCGCCGTAAAGGGTGTGCTTCCAATCGGCCTGGAAGTAATCGCACTCGTTGCCGTAGGTGCCGCCTTCGGGGTAGGCGGCGCGCAGAATGGCCATGGCGGCATTCGTGCCATCGGCGGCTGTCTTGGCGGCCGCGTAGTCGGGCTCATGGTTCGGCACACCGGGGAAAACGCCAGGCTGGCGCGTGGCGATGATGATGATCGCCGCTGCATCCCTCACTGCGGGGTGAACGCTGGTTTCACGCTCACGGGCGAGCACCTCCTTGCTGGCGCCCGACAGGCCCTTGTTGATCTGTAGTCTGACATTGGCGTGGCGTGAGGCTTTGAAAAGAAGATCGGAGAGGTCTTCTTGCTTGTCCGGCGCAAAATCATCGAAGGGAAGCCAGATGGACTGGTAGCTTTCGATGTACTCGGAGACCTCGCCCTGATTGCTGGTCCACCAGTAGATGCCTGGTTCAGCGTCCTTTCGGGTGTCGCGGGTGATGAAGGAGGGGTCGGTTCGCAGCCACTCATCCATGTCCCAAGTACCTGAAAACGGCCAGGTTCTGAAGTTCACGTCGACGGTGTACCGGTTCGCCTGGTCGCGCAATCCGTCCAACACCGGGCGCCAGACGGAACGGGCGTCCTCCTCGGTAATGTCGAGGAAGGTCATGGTGAGCTCCACCGAATTGTCGGCGCGGATGGAGATTTGCTCGCCCCAGGTGGGGTTGTTGAGGGCGCCTGGATAAAAGGCGACAAGCGCGGCGATGAGGTCGCGGAAGGCACTCTCGTCCGCTGCCTTAATGGAGCCGCTCAAGAGACCTGCGGTGGTGGGCCGCTCGTGGGTCAAAAGGGTGATCTTGCTGACGATGCCGAACGTGCCCCCGCCCCCACCGCGCAAGGCCCAGAACAGGTCCTCGTTCTGGTAGGCGTTGGCGGTGAGAATGTCGCCGGCGGCCGTCACCACCTCAAACTCAAGGACGCTCCCTGCCCCGGTGCCGTAGCGCTTGGAAAAGCTGCCATAGCCGCCGCCCTGGATGAAGCCGCCGGCAACGCCGACGGAGGTGCAGCCCCCGCCCTGGACGTAACGGTCGTTGTCGCTTGCCACCTGGTAGGCCTCAATCCACCGGGTGCCGGCCTGTGCCGACAGGGCTTTGACCGGCGCAACGTTGTCGGGTGCCCCGGCCGGCTTGAATGTGGGGTGGAAGGTCACCTCACGCATGGGGTGGGTCCAGACCAGAAGGGAATCGGGCGCCATGTTGCGGCCCAAGTAATCGTGGCCGGCACCTTTCACCACAAGTCTGACCCCGTGCTCGCGGGCAAAGTTGACGGCGGCGACAATATCCTCAGCGCTTTGCGCGGCGACGGCATAAGGGCTGACCTCGCGCGTCCATGCGTTGTACCAACCGTTGCTTTGCAAGGCGCCTGGCTGATCTTGAGTGAAGAACGGGTTGTTCAGCGCTGCCAGCCGGTCCTGGCAGGCCGTGCTGCCTGGGGCCACGCGGCAGGGTGCGAGGGGGTCGGCCACCTCAATCAACCGGCCGCCCACGGCTTTGCGAAGGCTGTCCCAGGCATCGGCCGCGGGCCATGGGGCGGGCGTGGTTTGCGCGGAGGCAAAGCTGGCCTTGCCCGCGAACGCTGCCATAGCGCCGACACCGGCCGTCCTTTGTAGGAGTGTGCGCCGTGAAATGGTCATGCTGTGTTGCCTCGTTGTCGGTCGCAAACATCAATCAAACAAGATGCTGAACAGATCGCGCAAATTGCCATGCGTCAATTGCGCAAACGAAGCCCCTTTGTTACCTCCGGCCTCCGATGCCCCTCCCACAAGGCTCACACGGCCTGTCAAAACAGGCGTCAAATTTGAGTGCGCGCGTCTTAATCCGCTCAGCCTGGTCCAGACTGAGCGGATCGTCTCCTAACGCGCCAGCTCTCGCCGCACGTCCACAAAGCGGAAGATGCCGATGGCAAAGATCATCACCACCACAAGGAGCACCACAGCGTTGGCCGCCGCTCGAGGGTAATTGAGGAACTGAATGTCGTTGGAAATGCCTGAGGTGGCCGACCCCGTCAGCCCGCCAGACATCACCTTGACCACGAAAAAGTCGCCCATCACCAGAGCGACCACGAAGAGCGAGCCGAGCGCGATGCCGGTCTTCGATAGGGGGAGCACCACGTTCCACACCGTTCCCCAGCGCGATGCGCCGGCATCATAGGCGGCCTCCAGCAAGGCGGGGTCGATGCGCGCCATGGAGTTGAAGATCGGCACGATCATGAATAGCGTGAAGAGGTGCACGTAGGCGACCACCACGGCAAAGTCGGAGAACAGCAGCCAGTCCAGAGGCTGGGCGACAATGCCGGCATCCGTCAGCGCATCGTTGATGAGGCCTTCGCGGCCAAGCACAGGGCGCCAGGAAATCATCCTGATGATGTTGGAGGTCCAGAACGGCACGGTGCACACCAAAAAGAGGGCAATGGCCGTCAGCGTATTCTTGACTTTAAAGACCAGGAAATAGCTGATCCAAAAGCCGATCAGCATGGTCAACGCCAGCGTGATCAGCGTGAATTTGATGGTGGAGACGTAAAGGCGCAGGTTGGTGGCGTTGGTCAGAATGTCCACATAGTTGGACAGGGTGAAGTCCGGCTGGATCCCCACGAGCATGACGTAGCGGTAGAAGCTCACCGTCACCACCAGCGCGATGGGCACCACCACGAACACCAACAGCACCACCACAAGCGGACTGACCAACAGGTAAGGCGCGATCTTGCTCTTCGTCACGGGGTGTCGTCCTCCTTCTCGCTCTCACGCTCTGAGGAGAGGGCTGAGGCGATGAGCCCCGTCGGCACGGCCACGACGCCCAGTGCCAGGAGCAAGATGATGCCTGTGAAGATCCGTCCGCCGGTCGTCACGGGATAGACGTCACCATAGCCGACGGTGGTGAGCGTGACGACCGCCCACCACATGGAATGGGGGATGGAGGCGAAAGCGTCCGGCTGCGCTTCATGCTCGAACAGGTAGATGCCAGTGGCGCACAGGTAGAGCACCACAGCGGCCACCATGGCAAACACCAACAGTTCGGCGGAGATGGAGGTGAACGCGCGGCCCAACCGCTCGAACGCGCGCACATAGCGCACCAGCTTGAACAGCCGCAGCACCCGCAAGGCCCTCAGCGCGCGGATGGAGCGCACATCGTAGCCCAACAGAAGCAGGGTCGGCGCGATGGAGAAAAAGTCGATCAGACCGAAGGGGCTGAAGATATAGCGCAGCTTGTTTTCGGCTGCGTAGATCCGTGCCAAGTATTCCGCAAGGAAGATGAAGACAATCACCCACTCTTCGATCAAAAGCGTCTGGCGCAGCCACGGCGGCAGGCCAGGCAAGGTCTCCACCGCAATGGACACAACAGAAATGAGGATCAGCGCCTGAATGGCAAAGGCAACACGCCGGCCGAGAACGGGGTCCTCGCCGTCCAGAATGGCTTGAACGCGGGCGCGATGCACGGGTGGCTAAAAGTTGGTGTGGGTGCTGACGGTGGTCTCCACACCGCCGCCGACGCTGACTCTGGTATCGTCAGAGGTCACGCAGGCTGAGAGAGCGCTTGCCGCAAGGAAAAGTGCGGCAAGCATTGTGATGGATGGCGGGGCGGTCACGTCGGTGCGCCGCCGCGCCAAGGGGTCGCGCGACTGGCTCAAGCGGCGTTGAACTCGTTCCATTTTGAGAACAGGAGCGGCGCATTGTCCATGAGGTTGTTCCACACGGCGACCTTGGAGAAGCGCTCGTCGTAGGAACCGCCGTCGCGCACTGCGCCGGTGGGGTTGGTGACATCGCCGGTGGGGCTCGTGATGGGCGCCGTTGCCGCCTGGCCTTCGTAGAAGAAGCCCCACTCGTTGGGAGTGAGGAACTCCTTGGCCTTTTCAGGCACGGAGATGTAGTAGCCCTGCTTGGCGATGAAGCCGCCAACCCAGCCGGACAGGTACCAGTTGAGGTACTCGTAAGCGGCATCGCGCTTCATGCCCTCCAGATGGCTCATCATGGCAAGGCCGTTGCCCCAGCCGCGATAGCCTTCCTTCAAGGGCTGGTAGACGCATTCGATCCCCTGGGTGCGCACGGCCGTCACCGCAGGCGACCACATGGACTGGATGACCACCTCGCCCGAGGCCATCAGGTTGACCGATTCGTCAAAAGTGTTCCAAAGGGCGCGCCAGTGCCCTGCCCGCTTCAGTTCGATGAGCTTGGCGATGGTGGCGTTGATTTCATCAGGCGTCAGGTTGCCTTTGTCGGCATAGGTGACTTCGCCGGAGGCCGACAGCGCCATCACAGCATCCATGATGCCGATGGTGGGAATGTTCTGGATCGCAGCCTTGCCGTTGAACTTCGGGTCGATGAGGGCGGCCCAGGAGTCCACGGATTCGCCGATCTCATCGGGGCGGATGCCAAGGGTGTCGGCGTTGTAGACGCCCGGCACGAAGGTCGCCCAATCCGTCGGCCCCTCCACGAAAGCATTCCCGTCCTGGGCGGAGCGGTACATGTACTCGAACGGGGAATCGCCTTCGGTGGACACCGGTTTGCCGGCGAAGGTGCCGTCCTTGTAAAGCGGCGTCACCTGGTCCCACAGGCTGATCTTGCTGACGTCAATGGCCTGGGTGACGCCCTGGGGCACCCAGACCTTGGCCTGCCAGATTTCAGAATCGGCCACGTCGATGGAGCCTGGATCGTTGATCATGCGGTTGGTGAGGCCGGCATGGTCCACCACGCTCATCTCCACCTTGAAGCCAAGGTCCTGGCTCGCCTGGCGGGCAATGTCGATGAGCGTGGAGTAGCTCATACCCGTGTGGTTGATGGTGATGTCTTTGATGTTCTGGGCCCATACGGTGGGAAAGCCCGTCACCGCCGTTGCCGCGCCCGCTGCTGCCGCGCCCTTCAGGACCCCGCGCCGGGTGATTGTTTTCGCCATCGTTTTCTCCTCGCCTTGTTGCGCTGTCTGGTCGTTTCGCTAGCAAGTGCCGGACCAACGCTAAGGCGCCAGTGGAGCAGCATCGGCGTCATTTGTCGATTGTGTTCATTTCCTGTCGGAAGAAGCCGCACTAACCACGCTCTCAGCATTGGGCAGGCGCGGTTTGCGCCCCATATGACCCGCCACACACACCAACCCCTTTGATGAGGATCAGATGCGCCTCCTTTACAGCCTTCGCGGCGTGATCGTGCTTGTGGTCTTGGCGGTCAGCTTCACGCTCGTGGCGGTCGATTATGCCGAGGCGCGGCGCGGTGGCCGGTTCGGCAGCCGTGGCGCGCGCACGTTCGACGCGCCCGCAGCCACCCGTACAGCCCCCAATCAGGCCCGTCCTGTGGACCGCTCCATGACCCCGCGCACCCAAACCAACCAGCCAGGTGCCCAACAGCAGCCAGGCACGGCAGGGACCGCCGCCCAAGCCGGCCGCACAGGCATGATGGGCGGGATGATGGGCGGCCTCCTCGGTGGCCTCATGCTGGGCGGCTTGATCGGACTGATGCTTGGCAACGGCGTCGGCGGTCTTGCAGGCTTCCTGGGCCTGTTGCTGCAGATCGGCGCCGTGGTCTTGATTGTGATGCTGGTGATGCGCCTGTTCCGCTCGCGCAGCACACCGGCTCTTGCAGGCGCGCGCCCTGGCGCCGCCCCCGGGTCAAGCGGACTACCGCAGACAGGGTCGACCCCTTACCAGGCCCACGGAGCCACGGGGTCCGGCATGGCCCCTGGTGCCGGCCCAGTGGTGGATGCCCCTCCTCCCGGCGCTGCTCCTTCTGGCGCGGGTGCGCCCGACGGTCAGGATGCGCCCATGGGTGGCCACGACGACATCGGCCTGACGGGCGAAGACTTCGACGCCTTCGAGCAGCTGCTGGTGGAAATCCAAGCTGCCTTCACGCGGGAGGACTTTACGGGGCTGCGTGATCGCTCAACGCCTGAAATCGTCTCTTTCCTGTCGGAGGAGCTGAGCGAGAACGCTGTTGCCGGCAAACGCAACGAAGTGCGTGACGTGAAGCTTCTGGAGGGCGATCTGTCAGAGGCTTGGCGGGAGGGCGAGCAGGAGTACGCCACCGTTGCCATGCGCTATGAGAGCATCGACATCATGCGCGATCGCAACACGGGCGAGATCGTCGACGGCAACGAAACACCGACAGAAACCACCGAGATCTGGACCTTCGTGCGGCCCATAGGCGGCACATGGAAACTCTCGGCCATCCAGTAGGCCGATCAAGACGGAAGCGGCGGGCTCAGCACCGCCGCTTCTCTTTCCTCGGCGCTCAAACGTTCAGGAGGCGCGGCGCTCCTCCCGCAACAGCGCCGTGGCGTCGTGGTCGAGCCCCCACTCATAACCATCATCGGTCTTGGCAAGGACGACACCATAGTCCACCCGCGCGTGCTCCGGCGAAATGAAGCCGTCGAGCACATCGTCAAGCACCTTTTCTGGCGCACGCTCCAACGGGTCACCGTAGCCGCCGCCTGAGGGGGAGAAGTAGGAGATCACGTCTCCCTCCTCAACGCGAAGGCCTGAGAGCTTGGCAGGCTCCTGGCGCAGCGAGCCTGGCTTGTGGATGTTGTGAACCTCAAGCTTACCCACGGCCCCTTCCTTACCGCCGAAGATGCCCCAGGGCGTGTCCTCATGGCGGTCGCTCTCATGCGTCATGAAGCCCGGGGTGAGGAAGCGCTGGGCTTTCACCACCCCTGCCCCGCCGCGGGTGCGCCCTGCTCCCGGGACGATGTCGTCGCGCACCTCGTAACGGTCGCAGATCAAAGGCAGGTGCATGCCGAGGTCTTCCAGGGGGTTGTTGCGGGTGTTGCGCATCAACTCCTCCACCGTGTCCGGCCCGTCGGTGAGGGGGCGTGCGCCCATGGCCGCCTCGTTCACCTCCAAGAACACCCAGTAGTCGCCATTGGGTCTCACGCCTGAATAGGCGGCGAAGGAGAGGGTTGCCGCGTTCCCCGCCGTCACCTTATCGGGAATGACGGGGGCGAGCGCTTTGATGATGAGGTCCACCATGCGCTGGATCTGGCAAAACCGCGCCTCCGCTGCGACCGGCGGCACAGGGTTGTAGATGGACCCTTTCGGCGAGGTTACCTTCACGGGACGGAAGGAGCCTTCGTTCTGGGGAATGTCCTCCTGGTGGGTGTAGGTGTCCAGGAGCAGCGAGCGGAATGCAAAGTAAGCGGCAACCTTGGTGGACCCATCGAACGGCACGTTGAAGCAGGTTGGCACCTGATCGGACGAGCCTGTGGTGTCCACCTCCACGTCGTCGCCGCGCACCCGGACCGTCACTTTGACGGGGAGCGTCACGCCCCGGGTCCTGCCGTCGTCGTCCAAAAAGCCCTCGGCCGTATAGTCTCCGTCTGGGATTTTGGCGATCTCGGCGCGGAGCATCCGCTCGGTGTAGTCCATCAACTCCGCACAGGCGGACTGGACGTCCTCCTTGCCGTACTTGGCAAAGAGCTCCTCGAAGCGCCGCACGCCGAGCTCGGCGGAGGCGATCTGCGCTTCAAGGTCGCCCATCACCAGGGGGGCGACGCGGGTGTTGTCGGCAATGTACTGCCAGAGCGCTTCGTTGCGCTTGCCGCCTTCGTAAAGTTTCAGCCCGTTATAGAGCATCCCCTCTGCGTACATGTCAGGCACGTCGATGATGAGGCCTGGGGTCGCTGCGCCAATGTCCACATGGTGGGCGGTGTTGGCGGAAAAGCCCACTAGTTCGCCCTGATGGAAAACGGGCATGACGACGGCAATGTCTGGCGAGTGGGAGGCGCCTTCATAGGGGTGATTGTGAATGACACAGTCCCCAGGCAGCCATTTGTCGTTGGGAATCCGCTTGCCGATGCCGCGCAGGTAGCCTGGCAGCGAGCCGATGTGCATGGGCGTTGAATCGGATTCGCACAGGGTGTTGTAGTCGGTGTCGAACAGGCCCGCCCCAAGGTCCTGGCTTTCGCGGATGATGGAGGAATAGCTCATCCGGTAAAGGACGTTGCCCATCTGCTCGGCGATGGAGTGCAACGCCCCGCCGATGACCTGAAGGGTGATTGGGTCGATTTGGCTCATCCTATCGCCTCATTGGGGGTTGGGGCCTCATGCGATGTGGCCGAGTTGTTTCAGCTGGCGGACCATGTCCCAGTCGACCCAGCTTTCGATGATCTTGCCGTCCTTGATCACGTCGATCTCAATGCCGGTCCAAGACAGAGGTGCGTTGGTGGCGGGGCGGCCAAGGTAGGGCCCTTTGTTGGTGGCACTGAACCGCCAGCGGGTGGCCACCGTGTCGCCTTCGGCCACCTGACGCAGGATCTCAACGCGGCAGTCTGGGAAGGCGGCTTTGTGCCCGTCGACGAGGGTGAGCCAGGCCGTCAGATCAAGGTCGTTGGAGCCGTCTTCCACATAGGGTTCCTGATGGTTCACGTACGTGTCGGCAATGAAGGCGTGAGCATCGTCATGGGACGTGCCGGCCCATAGTCCGAGCATTCTTCGGGCGAGGGCTTTGTTGGCCTCAAGCGTCATTGGCAAACCTTTTGTGGCTTTGGTCCCAAAGGCGTGATGTGCGTCACGGCACGCAACGCCCCGGCCGCCCAAATGAACAGATCATCAGCGCCGTTTGGGCCGGTGGGCGTGTTGCCCCACCGCCGTGATTTTCAGGAGACACGCCATGTTGAACGACGTTTTGGTCGCCCGTTATATTTTGCTGTCGCCGCGCCGGATGGAGCGTGGCCCTGGCTTTGACGATCTGGTGCATGCCATGAAGGTTCGCCGCCAAGAACTGCCGTTTGCCAATGCCAACGGCGCGCCCGAGGCTGCCGACGAAGACGTCGACGCCGCACCCGACAAGCGGTCCTGACGGACTGGAAGGCACGGCTTTTGCCACCCTTGAGCCGCGCCTAGGAGGCACGCGAAAGGCGCAAGTCGCCGTGGGCGATGACGTGCGCGCTCCACCCAGGCGGCACCAGCGTGGTGGAGTTGTGCTGGACGATGATGGCGGGGCCGTTGACGCGATCCTCAGCCCTCAAATCCGGCCGGCGATAGCGCGGTGTGTCGAGGCTCTGCCCGTCGTCAAAGCGGGTCTGACGGGTGTACATGAGCGCCTCTTGCGGGTCGACGCGCCCACCTTGGGAAAGGTCGGGCACGTTGAGGGAGCCTGTGGCAGCGCTTGCGATAAGCCGAAGGGTGATGGCCTCCGTCAACTGATCCTTGAAGGCGTGGCCGTAGACCTGTTTGTGGGCATCGAAGAAGGCGTCCACCACGGACTGCTTGTTGTCCGCCGTCAAAGGCCCTTCGGGAACGTCGGCACGCAATTCAAAACCTTGGCCCACATAACGGCACTCGGCCACTTTCTTGTAGACACGCTCGCTCTGGGGGACGTTGTCGGCGTCGAGTTGGACGTCGGCAAGGGCGCGCAACTCGTCGAAGCGGGTGTTGAGTTCGTCCAACTCCTCATCGCTCGCCGTGTTCATCACGGTCAGCACCGAGTGCGTGTACTCGTACTGAAGGTCGGTGACCAAAAGGCCCATGGCGGCGGTGATTCCTGGCTGGAGCGGGCTGATCACGTCTCGCGTCTGGATGATCTCGGCCAGCGCCGTCGCATGGAGCGGCCCTGCCCCGCCGAACCCCATCAGCGTGAAGGCGCGCGGGTCGATGCCCTTCGCCACGGAATTGGCGTTGATGGCAAGGGCCATGTTGTTGTTGATGATGCGCAAGATGCCGAGCGCAGCATCTTCCACCGACAGCGACAAGGGTTTGGCGATGTGCGTCTCGATGGCCTGACGGGCAAGGCCTTCGTCAATGGTGAGATCGCCGCCCAAGAACTGGTCGGGGTCAAGGCGCCCCAGCACCACCTGCGCGTCCGTCACCGTCGGCTCGGTGCCGCCCTGGCCGTAACAGGCCGGACCAGGATCGGCGCCTGCAGAGCGTGGGCCAACGCGGAAAGCCCCGCCTGAATCCATATACGCGATGGAGCCGCCGCCAGCACCGATGGCGTCGATGTCGATCATCGGCACCAGAACCGGAAGCGAGGCGACCTCGGTGTCGCGCGGGTTCTTGATGCGCACGTCACCGTCCTGGATGACGGAGATGTCGGCCGACGTACCGCCAATGTCGATGGTGATGACATTATCGGCGCCTGCCGCCTCACCCGTCCACTTCCCGCCGATGACACCGCCTGCAGGCCCGGACAGCAGCAGGCCGACGGGCCGCTCGGACGAGTTTTCGACGGTGGAGATGCCACCGTTGGACTGCATGATGCGCACGATGGCCGACACACCGGCATCGCGCAGCCGACCTTCAAGGCGCGACAGGTAAAGGCTCACCTTGGGGCCGATATAGGCGTTCATGGCGCACGTGGAGAAGCGCTCATACTCGCGAATGACGTTCACCACCTCAGACGAGCAGGACACGAACGCGCCAGGCATCACCTCCTGGACGATGGCCTTGGCGCGCTTTTCATGATCGTCGTTCAGGAAGGCGAACAGGAAGCCGATGATGACGGCATCGAGCCCGCGCTTTTTGAACAGCTCCGCCGCCTCGCGCACCTCATCCTCGGCGAGCGGCACCTCCACCGTGCCGTCGGGTGGCATCAAGCGCTCGGTGATAGGCAGACGATCGCGTCGCTTCACCAACGGCTTGGATTGCCAGGGCACGTCGAACTGAAGCGAGAAATTGTGCGGCCGTTTGTGGCGGGCCATGTGCAGGATGTCGCGAAATCCGCGGGTGGTGAGCATGCCGACGCGCGCGCCCTTGCGCTCGATCACCATGTTGGTGGCAACGGTGGTGCCGTGGAGCACCATGTCCACCTCGCCGGGGTCGATACCCGCCATCTGGCAGATTTCGGTGACGCCGCGCACCACCCCTTCGGACTGGTCGGCAGGGGTGGACGGAACCTTGTGGACGACAATGCCCGTGCCGGGCCGGTCCAATACGATATCCGTGAAGGTCCCTCCAACGTCGACGCCGACACGTTTCATCCGCTCACCCTTTCAAGTTCCCGGCCAGCCTCGATTTGGCGGGGCGGCCGGATCGTCACTTTGCGCCAGATTGCCCGTCCTCGGCCGCGCGCGCCAGTGCCTGTCGGCGATCCAGGCGCAAATAGGCGATCTCCCGCGATGGGCGGATGGTGGGCATGGCCGCGAACCGGACCGATCCGATCAAGAACAGCCAGGTCCCGTAGACGGTCATTTGGCGAGGAAGTAAGAGAGCGACCCGATGATGAAGGCGAGCGCCGCCAGGAAATCCAGGACAGTGTAGGCACTGTCGGGACGCGTGTTGATCGCAGCGTGGGCGGCGCTCTTGTTTTCAGTGTTCGGGCTGAACATGGTGGGGGCTTCACCCTTTGTGAGGGATGGGGACGATGGCAGGTTCACGCACCAAGGCCGACCACGGACGGGAGAATGGCGCGACAAAGGACAGCAAGGAGACGCTGCCCTTCGACGGGGCCATTTCGGCTTACTATGCCAAAGGCCTGCCCAAGCCGGTCCGCAAAACCATCGAGGACGCCAAGAACCGCGACATACTGTCGGCCAACTATCCCTATGACAAACGACTGAAGAGCGGCCCCTACAACGACGACTATGACGCCTTGCAGATCGAGCTTGTGAAGCTGCAAGCCTTTGTGAAGGGCAAGGGAACGCGGATCGCGGTGTTGTTCGAAGGGCGCGACGGTGCGGGCAAAGGCGGCTCCATCAAACGCCTGCGCGAGCACTTGAACCCCCGCGGGGCGCGTGTGGTGGCTCTATCGGCCCCTTCAGGCAAGGAGCAGGGGCAGTGGTACTTCCAGCGCTATGTGGAGCATCTGCCGGCCGCTGGCGAAATCGTCTTCTTCGACCGCTCCTGGTACAATCGGGCGGTGGTGGAGCGGGTCTTCAATTTTTCCACTGCGGATGATCGGGCACTGTTTTTCCGCCAGGTGCCTGAGTTCGAGCGCATGTTGATTGCCGACGGCATCAACCTCTTCAAAGTATGGCTGACGGTGAGCCGGGCCGAACAAATGCGCAGAATGCTCTCGCGCGAGCGCGACCCGTTGAAGCAGTGGAAGCTTTCCTCCATCGACGTGGCGGGCCTGGAAAAGTGGGACGCCTACACCCGCGCCATTGCGGAGATGTTTGCCCGCACCCACACGGCCGAAGCCCCTTGGCGGGTGGTGCGGGCCGATGACAAACGTCGGGCCCGTCTGGCCATCCAACGCATCATCCTTAGCGCCATCGACTATGATGGCCGCGACGAGCATGTGGCAGGCCCCCCCGACCCCGGCATCACGGGCGGCCCCGAAATTCTTCCCGTCGGCGACGGCTGACCAGAGGCGACAACCACCACCCCACCCGGCCAGCGAGCGCATTTTCAAGCCTCCCCCACAGGCCGCCACAAAGCGCAACCGCGCGCCAGCTGGTCAGGCCGCCCCTCTCAAGCCTCTCCCACAGCCACCCTCATAGCGCGACCGCGCGCCGGCCGGTCAGGCCGCCCCTCGGAGGCCGCGAAGCGAATAGCCGTGAGAGACAAACAAACTCCCGCGACAAAACCCTCACCGAAACTCGAATACCCGCCTGAAAATCCCTGGGGCGATGGCCGAGATGGGATTGACGGCCAGGCGCGGTGAGGTGAGTTCGCCGGAGAGTTGGAAGGTGACGCCGATAAGGCCGCCTTTTCGCCCGCCGCCCAAGATTTCGCCGAAGACGGGGACGCGGCCGAACAGGTTGTTGACGCCGAAGGCAGGGATGAAGGTGCCGTTGAGGCGCACCACGTTCTCGCCAAGGTCGATGACGCCATCGGCCGTGCCGCCAATGACGGGGCCACGCAAAATGGCCTCGCGCACGGTGATCACATCACCCACTTTGATGAAGTCGATCATCAGGCGCTCGAACACAATGTCGTCTTGAGGCACGTCTGTGGGTTGGAAGGCGAGAGGGCGCGGGTTGTCCGAGCGGCCTTCGGATTCTCGCTCCTTGGCGGCCTGATCGATGATGCCGCTCAGGGTCTCCTCATTGGCAAGGCGAAAGTCGGTGACGAGGACGCGGCCTTCAAGGGCGCCGCTTGTATCAAGAGTGGCTTCAAGCGTCGCCCGCCCGCCGCGCATGCGATTGTAAACATTGAAGGCAGACAGGACCCGGCCAAGGTCGGTGATGTCGGCCTGGACGCTGCGAATGCCTGAGCCGTTGGGCGAAACACGCGCGGCAAAGGAGCCAGCATTCACCCCATCAAAGCGACCCGACAAGGCAAGGCGCGACAGCCGCTCCCCCTCGCGCGTTGCGGTCAGGACAAGGTCCGTCAGGTATGCATCGTCGCGCACACGCACCTTGTCGCCGGTGGCCTCCACGGTGATGGTGCCCGTGCTTGCCGCCCCACCGTCCCCGGTCAGGCCCTTGAGGAGCTTGCGGGCATCAAAACTCTTGGCATTGGCGGTTATGGCATAGCCGCCGCCGCGCAAGGGGGCGACGGAGACCTCAGCCTGGTCACCGCGCGAGAGGGCAAAGTTGGTGAGTTCGGCCCGCCTGAGGGCGCCGCCAGCAATCTCCACATCGCCGCGTACGTTGATGCCGTCCCCCTCAAGGCGCACGTTCTCGATGGTCATGGCGGCGGGATCACCGCGCACGATGCCTTCGGCGAGGAGCTCGCGGCCGGACGGCTTACTGAACCCGGGCACGCTGACGGCGGCTTCACTGAGATCGGCCGTGAAGGCTTGGGTTCCGTCTTCGCCCGCTTCGATGGTCACCACCACCGGGCCGCGCACCATGGAGCCGGTGTCGAACCCGCGCTCACGCCTGTCTTTGTCGGTGAGGACGAAGCGTGCCGCGCTGGAACGCTCGCCGGCGAAAAGTTCGCTGTAGTTGATGTCAACGGTCAGGCCATCGATGGTGGCACGCCCGCGGGCGGCGAGGCGACGCGCGTTGACGAGAATCTCCACGCTGGCATTTTCCACCTTGCGGCCTTGGATGGGCACCTTAGAGCCTGCGCCCAGAAGGCGTGCATCAATGCTCCACCTGAGCTGCGAGGGATCGACCTCGTCCGCCATGGGGGTGACGAGGGAGAGGTCCGCTTCCACGTTGCCGGTCACATCTTCCGGCGTGACGCCAAGGTCGGCCACCTGCTCGATTTTCATGGTCTCTGCCAGCTGGACCACGGCGGGCAAGGGCCCCCGCACCTTGGCGGTGATGTTGGCGACAGACGGATTGGCGCCCAGTTCGCGGATGATGAGACGGCCCGTGTCAACGGCAAGGTCGCCGTGCTCGCCCGCACGGATGGTGCCGCCGCGAATGTCGGCCACCAGCTGCTTGTCCCTCAGGCGCAAAATCCCGTCGGCGCGGGTGATGGCGAAAGGAAGGTTCTTGTTGACAAGTGTGGCATCGACAAAGGCGATGTCGATGGACAGCCCCCCCTCGATCATGTCGCTGGTTTCGGGGTTGCCGTCGAGCTCCAACGGCGTGAGCGACATCTGGATGGTGCCGCCGCGTACCGTGCCGCCCAATATGGTCTCCTTCAAGGCCTTGCGTGGGTCGTAGGCGATGACGGGAGGCCAGGCGGCAAGAAGGGTGGGAATGGTGGAGGGGCCGAGCTGTGCGGCGCCGGCAAGGGTGGGGCCGTTGGCGGAGAAGTCGAACGTCATCACCGCGTCGAGGCGCCCTGTGGGCATGCCTGCGCCAAACTCCTCCACATGGATGAGGCGGTTCACCCAATCCATGCTTCCTTTGGCGATGAGACGATCCACCGACACTGGCGGGCCGTCGATGTCGGGTGGGTGAAACCGCGCACCGTCGGCCTTGAGGTCGAATTGCCAGGGTTCGTCCAGGTTCCTCTCGGGCGGATCGATGAGGCCCGAAATGGTGACACGCGTGCCCCCCGCCACGAACGCTGAGGGAAGAACCCGCACGCTCTCCCCTTCAAAAGAAAGACTGACGGTGGCGCTGTCGAGGGTGCGGGGCGGATCGCGGCCGAACACCACCGTGCCCTTGCCGATCTGAAGCTCTGCCTCGGCGGCAATGAGGGCGCCATCCTTGCTAAAGGTCGCCGTCATGCGCGGGGCGAGGGCGAAACCGTTCTGCACGGGTTTGATGGGCAACAGATCGCGCGCGGCAATTCCTTGTGCGGCAATGTCGATGGTGGCCCCGCCAGCGCTCTCCTCGCGCGAGATGTCGAAGGTGATGGGCCCTTCCGCACCGACGGCGTTGAGGGACAGGACAAAGCGGGGGCCCTCCTGTGTGAGGGTGGCGTCAATATGCTGGAAGACTCGCGCTTCGCTCACAGGGCGGCCGGCGGTCACAAGGTCCACACGCCCGCCCTTGATTGTGAGGGTGCGAAAGCCTGCACGGCGCACCCCAGATGCAGCGGCCGACAAACCCTTGTCGAGATTGCCCAGAAGGACAGTCGGCGGCGGCATTCCCGCCGGGCCATCGCGAGAGCCCTTGGGGTCCAGCGTCAGCCGCAGACCGTCCACAGAAACCGTGCGACCGGAAAAGCCGATGGTGACGGTGACTCGCGGCAAGGCAGCGGAGACGTGCTCTTGGCGCACGCGCACATCCGTTGCGACGAAGGAGACCGAGCCGAAGCCAATCTGCACGCCCATAGCGCCCACGCGGCCGGTCCCGCCCGTTGCTTCGGCGATTTTCCCCTCGGCCCAGCCTGTCATGGGCAGCAAGAGGGGCGCGACACTGACGCGCACCAACACCGCCACCACACCGATCAGGAGGATGGCACCGACCACTCCTGCGATGCGGGCCGCACTCATGCGCTGACCGGTCCGCAACAAAACCGCGATGGTAAGTCTCCCCTTCCGCCCGCCGAGGCCCATCTTCCGTACGCGCCGCCGGCCCGATAAGACCCAACGCGAAATCAATGAACGGAATATGTGTGATGAGCGAACTCACCGAAGGCAACCCGGCACCGGATTTTTCACTTCCCGGTGACGGCGAATCGGAAATCACCCTGTCCGCCCATCGCGGCAAAACGGTGGTGGTGTACTTCTACCCCAAGGACAACACGTCCGGCTGCACCAAGGAGGCCGTGGCCTTCAATGAACTTGCCGGCGAGTTCGAAAAGGCTGGCGCCATCATCATCGGCGTATCGCCCGACCCTGTGAAAAGCCACGACAAGTTCAAGGAAAAGTTCGACCTCTCATTTGCGCTGGCGGCGGACGAGGAAAAAGCCGCCGCACAGGCCTACGACGTGTGGAAGGAAAAATCCATGTACGGGAAAAAGTACATGGGTGTGGAGCGTTCCACCTTTCTGGTTGCCCCCGATGGCACGCTGGCGAAGATTTGGCGCAAGGTGAAGGTGCCTGGCCATGCCGAAGCGGTGCTGGCCGCGGCGAAAGAGCTGAAGGGGTAAGACAGGACGCTGGCTGAGTTTCGCTCCCTTGCCGATGCGGCTGCGGCCGTGGTCGCCGCCCCATCGGTGGAGCGGAAGATGGCCCTTGCCCTTGACGCCGGCGAGGCCTGGCGCGGGAAACGCCTGTCGTTGCGCCAGACGGCCCTTGACAGGCCCATGCCGGCGCGCCCCGGGCGGCCTGACGCACCAATCCTCCTGCCGCCGCGCCAGGTGCCGCGGCGCTCACTCCACTCCCGCGCGGGGAAGATCGCCTTCCTCCACGCCATTGCCCATATCGAACTGAACGCCGTCGACCTTGCCTGGGACATTGTGGGCCGCTTTGCCCACGTGCCGATGCCCCGCTCCTTCTTTGACGATTGGGTGCGTGTGGGCTGCGAAGAAGCCACCCATTTCGGCCTTTTGGCGGAGAGGATGGCCGCGTTCGATGCGGCCTATGGCGACCTTCCCGCCCATGACGGATTGTGGGAGGCGGCCGAGGCGACGGGGGATGACCTTACCGCGCGCCTTGCCATAGTGCCCCTGGTGCTCGAGGCGCGGGGCCTTGATGTCACACCGTCCATGATCAACCAGTTCAAGGCGGGCGGAGACGAGGCAACGGCCGCGGTTCTGACCCGCATCTATGAGGATGAGAAGGGCCACGTGTTCGTCGGTGCCGCATGGTTCCGCTATTTGTGCGACCGCAACGGCAGCGCACCGGAGCCATTGTTCCACGCCCTCGTCAGGCGCTATTTCCGTGGTGCGCTGAAGCCGCCCTTTAACGATCGCGCGCGTTCGGCCGCCAGTTTGACGCCCGGGTTTTACCGGCCCCTGGAGACGGTGCGGCCGTAGTGGGCAAGCGTGCGGCGTCCTGGCTCCTGCCACTTCTTGCTGCAACGCTGCTATGGGGCGCGGCTGGAGCGACGGTGCCCAAACCCAATCCCCTTCGCACCCAAGTCCCTCAGCCAGCGCCGCAAGTTCAGCCGGCGCCGCAAGCGCCGCCTGCGCCCCAGGCTGCGGCTGTGCCAGAGGTGGCGCCTGTTGCCGTCCCGCGTGCCAAGCCTGCCCCTCCACCACGCCGGCGTTTGCGCACACGCACCGAGACGGTGCGTAGCCAAGGGGTTTTGACCCGCGATTTGGATCGCGCGGGGCGGGCCAAGTGCGAGGCGGACCTGAAGCGACTGAAGGTGACCTTTCAAAGGGCGAAGTCCATCTCCTCAGGGGTCTGCGGGGCGCGCCATCCCCTCACAGTCACCGCCATTGACGGGGTGACGTTGACGCCTGCCGCAACGCTCAGGTGTGCGGTGGCAAGGGCAACGGCCCAATGGGTGCACGACGTCGTGCAGCCTGCAGCGCGGCGCCATCTTCGCACGCAGGTGACGGGGATCGGCGTTGCAGCCAGTTACGCCTGCCGGGCGCGGCGCAACGGTCGCACCGGCCGCAGGCGCATGAGCGAGCACGCCTACGCCAATGCCATTGACGTGGGACGGCTCGTTCTGAAGGGCGGCACGGTGGTGCCGGTGAAGGGCCGTCCACCTGGTGCAGGGGCGCAAAGGGCGTTCCAGGCCGACATCCGCAAAGGGGCGTGCGGGCGATTTACCACCGTTCTAGGCCCAGGGTCGGACAGTGCTCATAGCAACCACTTTCACTTTGACCTCGCACCCCGGCGGGCAGGCCGCGCCTTCTGCCGCTAGATCCGACTGAAGGCAAGAAACCGCGCCGCCCGCTTAAGTCTAACCCAAAGAAATCCCCGCCCTAAGGGCCGATGATACAACCGCCGCACCTGTAGACAAAGGCGGTTGTGGATGATGATCGGGCTAAATCTTTCGCTTTCGGGGCGGCTTCCGCCCGGCGCTGCAACGGCGCGACCGATTTACATGATCGGTGTCCTGGGCCAGTCCAACGCGGAAGGCTCGGACGCCCACTATGCCGAAACCGACAGCCACTACCCTGTCATGTTGGGCGCGCCCCAATGGGCCGCCGCCGCACCCTTGAAGTCGGACATCGGCATCAGGCCGCGCGGGGCCACCCCATGGTCCTCTCTGGTGCCTCTGACGGAAGAGTTTCAGATCAACTACACCACCCCGGGCGGCGCAAAGGCCGGCGAGACGGCGTGCACGGGCGCAGCCCTTGCCCTGCAGGACCATCCTGCGAGTTTCCTGTTCGCGGTGGAGGCTGTGAACGGCGCGCCTTACACCTCCCTTGCCAAGGGGACGGCATCTTACGCCCGCCATATCGCCAATGTGACGGCGGCCAAAGCCCTTGCCGACCAGCTTGAGCGGCCGTTCCAGTACCTTGGCAGCATCGTCAACCATGGCGAGGCGGACCAGAGCGCGGGCATCCCCAACTATGCAGCAAGTCTTGCCACCTGGCAGGCCGACCTTGATGGGGACATCAAAGCCATCACCGGCCAAAGCGCCGACTGTCCCCTCTTCCTCACCCAGCAGACCCATGTGATGCCCTCCAACGGCACCGACTATGAGGATGATGCGGCAACCTCCTACGCCATGTACGACGCCCATATGGCCGACCCTGGGCGGATCGTTCTGGTGGCGCAAAGGGGCTACCTTCAGGCGCGGCAGGTGTCGACGCTGTCGTCCATTCACCTGTCGCCAAAATCCCAAAGGGCTTTGGGCTACGTGTGCGGCAGGGCGATCTACCACCACTTTTTCGGCAGCCACGTGGGCGCATGGCGCCCTGTGACCTGTGTCGGCGCAAGCCTTGCGGGCGCGACCATCACAGCCACCTTCACCGTGCCGAACCCACCGCTTGTTTTCGACTTTGAAGCCGTCTCGAAGAACCAGACGGCGGGCGAGCTCTACGGCTTCAGCTACACCGATGACAGCGGTGCGCCGCCCACCATCATCGCTGCGACGGTGACCGGGCCCACCACGGTGGACTTCACCCTTTCAACCGCACCGACGGGGGCCAACAAGCGCCTGAGGGCCGGCCATGGCGAGATTGTCAGCGCCTACGCCGCAGGACCTGTGGGCGGAAACGGTCGCATCAATCTTCGCGACAGCGGCGAGGGGCGCACCATCCCCACACTCGGCACCTTCCCCGACCACAATTGGTGCACCCAGTTCGAGATCGGAGTGTCCTGATGCCTGCCTCACTTACCCTCACCCTCGACGGGTCTTTCGATGTGCGCGACGACCTGCCGTCAGACCGCAGGCTGCGCACGGTCTGTGCCTCGGGCGACCTGTCCACCCTCTACCTCATGGATGTGACTGGCGGCATTATCAGCTTCGATACGGCGAGCGAGACCTATACGCAGCTCTACCCGAGCGGCACGTTTTCCGACACCGAGCACGACATCAAGCTGAGCGGAGACGGCACGACGCTTTATGTGGGCAAGAAGGCCGGCACGGTCAGCTCACTGTTGAGCGTTGCTGCCGACGGGTCGAGCCCAAGCCCAACGGTGGTAACCACGTGGACCTTCACCGGCCGCGGGCGACCCCGCTATGGCCACTACGATACGGCCAACGACCGCTACTACGTCTCAGGCGGGACGACGCGCTCCTTGCACTATTTTGAGATGGCGAACCCTCAGAACGCCAAGCAGGTGGCCCAACCCATTGGCCATGACACGGTGGTTCACGCCATCGGTCCCTGGCACGGCGCTGGCGAAGGCATGGTGTGCACCATCGGCGGCAGCCACCTTGCCGTCTACCTTTACGAGTTCGAGTCGGGCCGTTTCGTCGCCAAGGTGGGCGATGGCGCCTCCACGGCTCCCAGCGACGGTGCGGATCGGTTTGAGACGGGGCTGTCGAACTCGGTCTATGTGGATAGCGATTCGGCCGGCCGCGTTCTGTTCAATTCAGGCAACGCCCTGTGGCTGTGTGACCTCGATGGCAAGGTCTATGACCTCAACGCCGTGACAGGCACCAATGGCGGGGCGGTGTACAACGAGACCGCCGGCAAACTGTGGACCAGCGACGGCAACGTGCTTTTGCGCAGCTACACCGTCACCACCCTTTAAGGGGCAGTGTTGGCCGGGGCTCTGACCGAGCACCCGGCCAGATCTTTCAAAACTTTCCGAAGCGGCGGTAGGCCTCCTGAGGGTCGACGCCGTCCAGAATCGCTTTGCGTACCAGGTTTTCGGTGTTCATGGCGGTGTGGGCTTCGGCGGCAATCTCCTCGGCCTTATCAGATGGCACCACCACCACACCGTCCCGGTCGGCCAGGATAATGTCGCGCGGGTTGATGGTCACCTCGCCGATCACGATGGGCTCGTCGACGGCTTTTGGTAGCCAGTAGCCCACAATGTCCCGCGGGGTGTTGAAGCGCCGCCAGACGGGAAAACCAAGGCGCACCAGAAAAGGCGTGTCCCTTGCTCCGCCGTCCAGGATTGCCCCTCTAACGCCCTTGGCCAGAAGCGTCTCCGCGGAGAGTTCGCCCATGAGGGCAACGGTGTCGTCATTGGGCTGGCAGACCCAGACCGACCCATGCGGCGCGCGGGACAACAGGCCCGTCCAGGCAAGCAAGGTCTCGTGGGCGTCGACGTCCCCCGTCACCCCTTCGATGGTGAAGGCGGGGCCGCAAATCCGCGCATCTTCGATCAACGGGACGAGCGTCGGCGGCAGGGTGAAGGTCCGCATGCCGCGCGCGCGCATCACGTCATGCACGGCGCCCGTATAGCACTCCGACAAAATCTTCTGCGCGTTGCTCAACTGGCCGCCTCCCCTTGCGTTTTGGTCCGCTTACCCCTGGTCAGAGGCAAACATTGACTCATATTTAAAAACACGTTTTCATTTATGAAAGCAAGAACCACGCGGGAATCCGTGGACTGTGTGCGGCAAAGCCGCCTGACGGAGGAGACATCCATGAAAGCTGCCCTGTTGTCCGTGACCGCCCTCGGCCTTGTTCTGGCGGGCGCTGCGTCGGCTGAAACCAACGTGCGCTTTGCGCACATGAACTCACCCAGCCACTTCGTGAACACGGCCGGTGAAGCGATGGCAAAGGCCATCCAAGAGCGCACAGACGGCGCTGTGACGGTGGACATGTTCCCGTCAGGTCAGTTGGGCGAAAACTCCCAGATCACCGAGCAGATCACCCTTGGCGGCAACCTTATCGGCCAGGTGGGTGTGGGCACCATCGCCAACTACGTGCCGGATTTTTCGGTGATCGTCTTCCCGTTCATGTACCCCGACTACGAGGCGGCCCAGCGCTTCTTGGCGAGCGACCTTGTGGGCGACCTTCACGCCAAGGCCGAAGAGGTGAACGTGAAGGTGTTGTGCTACTTCGCCTTCGGCATCCGCGATCTTTATACGCGCGAGAAGGAAGTCTCCTCGCCTGAGGACATGGCGGGGCTGAAAATGCGCGTCCAGCCGGTGACCATCTACACCGAAATGGTCAAGCAGGTCTTCGACGCTGCGCCGACACCGATGCCCTGGCCTGAAGTCTACAGCGCCTTCGCCCAAGGGGTGATCGATGCGGCCGAGGCCCCGCCTGCCGCGATCCTCGACCAGAAGCACCACGAGCACGCCCAGTACCTGGTGCAGACCAATCACATCCTCGACCTGTCGCCCGTCGTCATCAGCGCCAGCCTTTTCAACGGCTTGTCGCATGAGCACCAGATGGTCGTCCAGGAAGAGGCCGATAACGCCTGCAACGCCATGAGCGAGGCGGCCCTTTCAGGCTATGAGGCCGGCATTCAAGAATTGAAGGACAAGGGGATGACGGTCATCTCCGACATCGACAAGAGCCAGTTCGCCGACCGTGCGGGCGGCATTGCCGAGGCCTTCCCCGAGTGGTCGGACGGGCTTTACGACCGCGCCCGCGCCATCATCACCGCCAACTGACCCTTCGCCCGGCCGCCTGTCATGGGTGCCTTCGCGCTCATGGAGCGGGTGATTGGGGGGATCCTGACCGTCGCCACCGTCCTTGTGACGGTGGCAATGGTGGGGCTTGTGATCGTTGCCGTGGTCATGCGCTATGTGTTCGGTGCCCCTCTCATCTACTCCTATGATTTGTCGACGCTGCTGTTTGCCTGGATGGTGTTCCTGGGCCTTGCGGTGGCCGAGCGCGCACGCGCCCATCTGGCGGTGGACGTGATCGATATGGCCTTGCCCGGCCGGTGGCGGGCGACGCTCTTTGCGGTGCGCCAGGTGGCCATGGCAGGCCTTTCCCTCTTCATCGCCTATATCGGCTGGCAGCTGTTCTCGCGCGCGGGGATGATCATGCCGTCGCTGCGCGTGTCCATTGGCTGGCTTTATGCGGCCCTTCCCATAGGGTTTGCCTTGCTTGCCCTTTTCCAACTCCTTGGCCTTGCCCGCCTTGCGGACGGCAGCCGAAGCGAGCGCGCCTGATGCTGGGGCTTGCGGGCACCTCCTTCGTCGTCCTCCTGGCGCTCGGCGTTCCTGTGGCGATGGTGCTTCTTGCCCTGTCGCTCCTTTGGGTGTGGGCCGACCCTGCGGTGATGGACGTTGCCTTCGCCCAGCGTCTTGTCGCGGGCACGCAAAGCTTTCCGCTCCTTGCCGTCCCGCTGTTCATTCTGACGGGTGAGTTGATGAACGTGTCGGGCATCACCCGCCGCGTCATGGACTTTGCCATGCTGGTGACGCGGCCTCTGACGGGCGGCCTTGCCAAGACCAACGTCCTGTTGTCGACGCTGCTTGCGGGGATGTCAGGCTCTGCCAATGGCGATGCGGCCATGCAATCCAAAATCCTGGTGCCAGAGATGACGCGGCGCGGCTACCCCGCCCCGTTCTCCGCCGCACTCACCGCGTCCTCCGCGTTGATCGCACCGCTTATCCCGCCGGGCATCGGCCTCATCCTGTTCGGTTTCGTCACCGACACCTCCATTGGCCAGTTGTTCGTGGGCGCCATCGTGCCCGGCATCGTCCTTGCCGCTGCCCTCATCGTCCTGACCCACATCCTTGCCAAACGCGGCGGGTGGGATGCGCCCGAGGAGCGCGCTTCTTGGGACGGAATCGGGATTGCCTTCCTGCGCGCCCTCCCCGCCATTATGATGCCTGTGCTCATCGTGGTGGGGATCCGCGGCGGCGTTTTCACACCATCGGAGGCCGGCGGCGTTGCGGTCGCCTACACGGCCCTCTTCATTCTCCTTTATCGTGAGGCGTCCTGGCGGGACATCTGGCAGGCGCTCGTCAACACGGTGGTGACCACCTCGGCCATCATCCTTGTCCTTGCCGCGTCCGCCGCCTTCACGTGGATCCTCACCTTCCAGCGCATTCCCCAGGAGGTGGGCGAGGCGCTGTTGATGGCGACCAGCGACCCCACCCTCATGCTGGTGATGATCGGTGCGATTTTGTTCATCGCTGGGATGCTGGTGGAGGGAACGGCGCTGATCCTCATCCTTGCGCCCATGTTCATGCCTGTGGCGCAGGCGCTCGGGATCGACCCTGTGCAGTTCGGCGTGGTGTTCGTCTTCGTCATCCACCTGGGGGGAATCACGCCGCCTGTGGGGACGGTGATGTTCACCACGTGTACCATCACAAAGGTGCCCATCACGAAGTTTGCCAGGGCGGTGGTGCCGTTCATCGCCACCTTCATTGTGGTGGCCGCGCTTTTGATCCTGTTCCCGCCGCTCTCCACCTTCCTGGCGAGGCTGTGATGAAACCGAATGGGGATGCAAAACCTGTCGGCACCTACCAGGTGCCTGCGGTCGACAAAGCGCTGGACGTGCTTGAGCTTCTGGCGAGCCGACCCGATGGCGCCGCCATGACCGATCTTGCCAACGCCCTCGGCCGATCGATGGGTGAGATCTACCGCACTGTCATCACGCTGGAGCGGCGCGCCTTCCTCTACAAGCACCCTGTCAGCGAGCGCTACCACCTGTCGCTCAAGCTGTTCGAGCTGGCGCACCGCCATCCGCCCATGGCCCGCCTCCTCCACATGGCCCAGCCTCTGCTGGAAGACCTGGCGCTCGCCACGCTCCAGTCCTGCCATCTGGCGGTGGCCGAGCGCCATGAACTCCTGATCGTTGCGGCGGCCAACAGCCCGTTGCCCATGCACTACAGCGTCAAGGTGGGGGCGAAGTTTCCCCTCCTTGAGACAAGCTCGGGCGTCGTCATCACCGCTTTTCAAAACGAAGGGCGGATCGGGGCCACTCTGGGGGCACTGCCCACGGACGAGCACGCGGGGCTTCAACGCCGGTTCGCCGATGCGCGCCGCCTTGGCCACGAGGCCTGGGAGAGCCGGGTGGTGAGGGGCGTCACCAATCTCACCGTTCCCGTCAGCGACCATTCAGGCCGCGTCATTGCAGCAATGACCGTTCCCTATCTTGAACAAACCCGCGCCAGCCAGACCCGGGAAAGCACCCTTCTGGCCCTTAGGGACGCAGGCCGTGCCTTGAGCCGCGGACTGGGAGCGCAAGACGCACACACCGACATTGCCGAGCCAAGGGAGACCACCGCCTCATGACGAAGCGCACGCTGAAAGGTATCGGCTGGGACCATCCGCGCGGCTTTGCCTGCCTGAAGGAAACCGTGCCGGCCTTCGAGGCTGACCACCCCGACATCACCGTGGAGTGGGAAGCCCGCAGCCTGCGCGACTTTGGCGAAGCGCCTGTGGAGCCCCTTGCCGACCGATACGACTTCATCATTGTGGACCACCCTTTTGTGGGGACGGCCCACGCCACGGGCTGCCTTTTGGACCTCAACGACATCGTCCCCGACCTTGTGAAGGCGACCCTTGAGGACGAGGTGGGCAATTCCGCCCGCTCCTACCATTTCGCTGGCGCCGTCTATGGCCTTCCGACCGATGCCGCCGCACAGGTCGCCGCCTATCGCCCGGATTTGCTGGAGCGGGCAGGTTTCGACGTGCCGCGCACCCACAACGACGTTCTTGCGTTAGCTGTGGGACTGCGTGAGCAAGGCATGTGGATGGCCGTCCCCGCCTGCCCCACCGATTCCATCTGCCTGGTCATGACCTACGCCACCAATCTGGGCGAGGCGCCGGCGGGCGCTGAAGGCGTGTTTCTGGAAACCGGCGTCCTGCGCGACGTGATGGACCTTGTGCGTGAGCTTGTAAGCCTTGCCCACACCGATTCCACCGCGCGCAACCCCATCAAGACCCTTGATGCGATGGCCGAGGGCGACGAGATCGCCTACGTCCCCCTTGCCTTCGGCTATTCCAACTACGCCCGCAACGGTGTGGACAGAATGGTGCTTGCCGCCGACTTCGCAGGCCCTGGCGAGGACCCTGCCGCGGGGGCGCTCTTGGGCGGCGCGGGCTGCTCCGTCACCCGTTCCTGCAAGGACCTTGATGCAGCCGCCGTCTACCTCACCTGGCTGCACCAAAAGGAGGTGATGCGCGGGCCTTACTTCGAGGAAGGCGGCCAGCCAGGAAGCCGCGCAGCGTGGGAGGACAGCGCCGTGAACGCTGCCTCCAACAACTTCTTCAAAGATACGCTGCAAACCTTGGACAAAGCGTATCTGCGTCCGCGCTTTCACGGCTACGTGCCGTTCTTCGAGGCGGCGGGGGAGACCATGAACAGCTTTCTGAAAGGGGAGACCACGCGCAACGAGGCGGCCGCCGCCATCCTCGACGGTTACGCCCGCGCCTTTGACGAGGCGCCCACCCATGGCTGAGCCTCTTGTGACCACCGACACGGTCGGGCGGGTGCGCATCATCCGCTTCAACAGGCCCGACCAGTTGAACGCCATGTCGACGCCGATGATCTTTGCCATCGTGGAGGCCATGGAGGCCGCTGAAGCCGATGAGAATGTTGGCGCGGTCGTCATCACAGGCGCTGGCAAAGCGTTCATGGCGGGGGCGGACATCAAAGAGTATGCAGGGCTCGACGAGGCGGGATTCCGGCGTTTCCAAAGGGACGGCCGGCGGGTCTACGAAGCGTTCGAGCGCTCAGGCAAACCCGTTATTGCCGCCGTGAACGGCTACGCCCTTGGCGGCGGGTTCGAAATCGCCCTTGCGACGGACGTGATTGTCGCCCGCTGCGGCGCCAAGATGGGCCTTCCGGAAATCAAGCTCGACCTTATCCCAGGCGGCGGCGGCACCCAGCGCCTTGCCCGCAGGATCGGCCCCAACCGCGCGTTCGAGCTGCTGGCAACGGGCGAAGCTTTGACGGCGGAGACCTTCGCCGACCTCGGCCTAGTCTCCCACCTCACCGATGGCGATCCACTGGACGAGGCGGTCAGCCTCGCCACCACCATGGCCGCCCACGCCCCTGCGGCGCTAAGGGCCATCAAATCCCTCACACAGCTTGCAGGGGAAAGCGCGTTGGGCGCTGCGTTGGACCGTGAGGCCGAGGCCCTCCACCACCTGTTCCTCACCACCAATGCCCGCCAGCACATTGCCGATTTCGCGGCTAAGTCCGAAGCACGGCGGGCCGAGAAGGAGGCCAAGCGTTGAGCGAGAAAGCCCTCAAAGACGTCGTCATCCTGGATTTTTCGCACCTCCTGCAAGGTCCGTTCGCAACGCTTCTTCTGGGGGACCTTGGGGCCAACGTCATCAAGGTGGAGCGGCCGGGTCAGGGCGACCTTTTCCGCACCATGACGTTCTTCAACAAATGGGTGGGCGGCAAGGAAAGCCCGAACTTCCTGGCTTGGAACCGCAACAAGCGCTCGCTGGCGCTGGACCTTAAGAACCCGGAGGCCAAGCGCGCCGTCTTTCGTCTCGCCGAAAAGGCCGACGTGGTGGTGCAGAACTTTCGCCCGGGCGTGATGGCGCGCCTCGGCTACGGTTATGAAGACTTCCGCGCCGTCAACCCGCGCATCATCTACTGCTCTGGCTCGGGTTATGGCGAGGATGGGCCTTACGTCACCCGCCCCGGCCAGGACATGCTCATCCAAGGCTTGTCGGGCGTGATGGCGGCGACCGGCCCTGCCGACGGCCCGCCCATCCCCGTCGGCTCGGGCTTTGCCGACCAGATCGGCGCCATGAACATGGTCTACGGCATTCTCTCCGCCCTTTATTGGCGCGAGCGCTCCGGCGAGGGACAGGAGGTGAAGGTCAACCTCCTGGCAGGTTTGATGGCCCACCAGATGCAGGAGTTCGTGGCCTGCCTCAACTTCGGCCAGGATTTTGAGCGCCCCAAATCAGGCATTGGCCACCCGGGGATGGACGCGCCCTTCGGCGTCTACCCCACAAGCGATGGCTGGGTGACCATAGCCATGAGCCCATTCAAGCGCCTGGTGGAGGTTTTGGACGCCCCCGACCTTGCCCAATACGACGACCGCGCTGCCCTTTACGACAAGCGCGACGAGGTGTGGGAGAAGATTGCAGCTCACACCAAGCGCTGTGCCACCGCCCGGCTGATGGAAAAGCTGTTGGCCGTTGACGTGTGGTGCGGCGAGGTCCGCAGCCACACCGAGGTGGCCGACGACCCGCAGGTGAAACACATCGGCGCCATCACCAGCTACGAGCACTACACCGCAGGCACGGTCAAAACCGTTGCCCCCGCCATCGGCATGAGCCGCACACCCCCCACCATCGATCGCCCCGCACCCTTGGTCGGCGAACACACCCGCGAAATCCTGACCGAGTTCGGCTTCCAGGAACCAGAAATCGATGCCCTGGTCACAAGCGGCGCCGCCGCGCAAACCGAGTAGCGGCAAAACCCCGCTGCAGAATGCACCCCCACCGTTCCGCGAGCCTTCCCACACAATTCCATTGCTGAGGCAGGACCCTGTCATCGTTGCCTTTCGACCGTTCCACGAAAGTCCGCTGTTGCGGACTTTCGCATTTTTGAACGCCGAACTCCGGAACACCGCAGGCCGCGCTCGCGCCATGATGAACCAAGGCGGCTCTTAGCGTGTCCACACATTCTGCGCGCAAGGCGACGCTCTCCGCCCACCCAGCTTCCATGTTTGTCCCACCTGCCTTAGATCGGGGCCATGGCGCGTCCCCCACTTCTGACCTTGCAGGACATCTCCCTCACCTTTGGCGGCACACCGCTGCTTGAGGGCGCGAACATCTTTGTCGGCGCTGGCGACAGGATTGCGCTCGTGGGCCGCAACGGGTCGGGCAAGTCGACGCTGTTGAAGCTGGCCGCAGGGTCCATCGCCCCTGATTCGGGCAAGCGGTTCATCCAGCCAGAGGCGACGGTTCGCTATCTTGCGCAGGAGCCTGATCTTTCCGCCTACCCCACCGTCGGCGCCTATGTGGAAACGGGGCTTGGCCCTGGCGACGACCCCCATGCTGCGCGCGCAAGCCTTGAGGCCCTCGGACTCGACGCCGAGGCCGTCCCCAAAGCGATGTCGGGGGGTGAGATCCGCCGTGCCGCCCTTGCCCACGCCCTTGCGCCTGACCCCGATATCTTGCTCCTGGATGAGCCCACCAACCATCTCGACATTGCAGCCATTGCCTGGCTTGAGGACACGCTGAAGGCGCGGCGCAAGGCGCTCATCCTGATCAGCCACGACAGGCGTTTCTTGGAAAACCTTGCCACCGCCGTCGTGTGGCTCGACCGTGGCACCACCCACAGGATGGACCGCGGCTTTCACGAATTCGAGGACTGGCGCGACACCATTCTCGATGCTGAGGTGGAGGAGCGACGGCGCCTCGACAAGAAGATCGCTCAGGAGACGGAGTGGCTGCGCTACGGGGTGACGGCGCGGCGCAAGCGCAATATGGGCCGCCTCAGGAAGCTTCAGGACCTTCGCCAAGAACGGCGGGAGCAGCGCCGCACCCCCGGCCTTGCCCAAATGGCCATGGGCGAGGCGGAGCGCTCGGGCCGGCGGATGATCGTGGCGGAGGGCGTCTCGAAGGCGTTTGGCGACAAGGTGGTCGCCAGGGACGTGACGCTCACCATCATGCGAGGCGACCGTGTGGGCCTTGTGGGCGAGAACGGTGTGGGCAAGACGACGCTCATCAAGCTCCTGCTTGGCCAAATGGCGCCTGACGAGGGCACGGTCCGCTTCGGCACCGACCTTGCCATCAACGTCATCGACCAGACTCGCCAGACCCTGAACCCTGACGAGCCGTTGCGTCATGCCATCAGCCCGTCTGGCGGCGATCAGATCACCGTGGGAAACACCACAAAGCATGTGGCCGCCTACCTGAAGGACTTCTTGTTCACGCCGGAGCAGTTCAACACCCCGGTGGGCGCGCTGTCGGGCGGCGAGCGGGCGCGGGTGTTGCTGGGGCGGGCCTTCGCAATCCCGTCCAACATCCTGGTGCTGGACGAGCCCACCAACGACCTCGACCTTGAGACGCTGGACCTTCTGGCGGAGGTGATCGGCGAGTACGACGGCACCCTCCTCCTCGTCAGCCACGACAGGGATTTTTTGGACAGGACGGTGACGACGACGCTGGTGGCGGAGGGCGAAGGCTGCTGGAGTGCCTATCCTGGCGGCTACAGCGATATGGTTACCCAAAGGGGTGCGCCGCCCGTCGCCGTCTCCGGCAAAGCCCTTGAAAAGCGCGCCGAGCCCCTTACCCAAAAGCCGGCGCCCCGCCAGTCGGCGCCCAAGCGCGGCAAACTCTCCTTCAGGGAAAAGCACGACCTTGAGACGCTTCCCGCCAAGCTCGACGCCCTTCATGAGGAGATCGCAACGCTGAGCGAGACCCTTGCCGACCCCGGGCTCTACGCAAAAAGTCCGGACCGGTTCGCCAAGCTCACCGAAGACCTTGCCGCCCGCGAGGCGGCCCGTGAGAGCGCCGAAGAACGCTGGTTAGAGCTTGAGATGAAGCGCGAGGAATTGGAAAGCGGTTGACCGCGCCTGCGCCCCCCATCCTGATCGATGACGTCGACGACCCGCGTATTGCCGTCTTCGCCAAGGTCAAGGAGCGCGACAGGGTGGGCCGTGAGGGCGTTTTCATTGCCGAAGGGGCGAGCGTCCTCAATGTCCTCCTGCGCCGCTCCAAGCTCGACGTCCTCGGCATACTGGTGGAGCGCTCGCGGGTGGACCGTCTCCCGATCCTTCAGGAACGGGGTGTTGCGCCGCTTTACGCCGCCTCCCAGAGCGTTGTGGACGCCATTGCAGGCTTTCACCTCCACAGGGGCATCCTCGCAGCAGGGCGCATCCCCCCATCGGCGGACCTTGGGACGATCCTCTCGCATGGGTCCCTCTGCCTTCCTGTGTTGGTGGGGCTGTCCAACCACGACAATGTGGGCGGCATTTATCGCAACGCAGCAGCCTTCGGAGCGGCTGGAGTGGTGGTGGACCCGCAGACGGCCGACCCGTTCTACCGCAAGGCCATCCGCGTAGGGGTGGGGGCGCCCCTTTTTGTGCCGACGATCCGGGCGAGCGCCGCCGATGCGCTGGCAGCGCTTCAGGCGGCAGACATCACCTCTTACGCCCTTTCCCCAAGCGGCAGAAAATCCCTTGGCGAGGTGGCGCTTGCCCCCCGTGCGGCCTTCTTTCTGGGGACGGAAGGGGCGGGCTTGCCGCAGGCCATTTTGGAGGCGGCTGAGCCTGTCAGGATTGCCATTGCGGAAGGGTTCGACAGCCTCAACGTTGCCGCAACCTCGGCCATTGTCCTCAACGCCCATGCCGAACGCCATGGGATTGGGCGATGAGGCGGTGACAATCCCGTCCGCCTCCCCTATCGCTGTCACCAACCCCGCGCCATGACGAAGACGAGCCGATGGACACCACAATGACGCCCGAACTCATCAAGGCGCACGGCCTGACAGAGGAGGAGTATCGCCGTTTCGTCGAACTCATCGGCCGCACCCCCACCTTGACCGAGCTTGGCATCGTATCGGCCATGTGGAACGAGCACTGCTCCTACAAGTCCTCCCGCCCGTTCCTGAAAACGCTGCCCACCACAGGCGAGGTGGTCATCCACGGCCCCGGCGAGAATGCCGGCGTTGTGGACATTGGCGACGGACTTGCTGTGGTCTTCAAAATGGAGAGCCACAACCACCCGTCCTACATCGAGCCCTACCAGGGGGCGGCCACAGGCGTCGGCGGCATCCTGCGCGATGTGTTCACCATGGGCGCGCGGCCTGTGGCAATCCTCAACGCCATCCGCTTCGGCGCGCCGGAGCACCCGCGCACGCGACATCTTGTGGCCGGCGTGGTGGCGGGGATCGGCGGCTATGGCAACGCGTTCGGCGTGCCGACGGTGGGGGGCGAGGTGGAGTTCGACCCTGCCTATAACGGCAACTGCCTGGTCAATGCCATGGCGGTGGGGATCGCCCGGCAGGACGGCATCTTCCTGTCGAAGGCCCGCGGTGTGGGGCGTCCCATCGTTTATCTGGGCTCAAAGACCGGGCGGGACGGGATCCACGGCGCCACCATGGCCTCGGCCACCTTCGAGACGGAGGACGAGAGCGAGCGCTCCACCGTCCAGGTGGGCGACCCCTTTGCGGGCAAACGCCTTCTGGAAGCCTGCCTTGAGTTGATGGCAACGGGCGCTGTCATCGCCATCCAGGACATGGGGGCGGCCGGCCTTACGTCGTCAGCGGTGGAGATGGGGGCAAAGGGCGACCTTGGCATTCACCTTGACCTCGACAGGGTGCCTTGCCGCGAAGACGGAATGAGCGCCTACGAGATGATGCTGTCGGAAAGCCAGGAGCGCATGCTCATGGTGCTCGACCCCGACCATTGGGAGGCGGCCCAGAAGATCTTTGCCAAGTGGACCCTGGATTCGGCCATCGTGGGGGAAACGGCGGACGATCTGCGCTTCGTCATCCGCCACAAGGGCAAGGTGGAGGCCGACCTTCCCATTAAGGAGCTTGGGGACGAGGCGCCCGTCTACCACCGCACGGTCGGCACGGCCGCAGCGCCAGAGGCACTCACCGACGCCGATCGCGCGCCGCCGCAGGACATTGGCGCGGCCCTCCTTGCTATCCTTTCAAGCCCCAATGCTGCCTCACGACGCTGGGTCTACGAGCAATACGACCATGTGATTTCAGGCAACGTGGCCGAAGGGCCAGGGGGCGATGCGGCCGTGGTGCGCATTGGCGATGGCCCGTCGGCCCTTGCCATGACCGTTGACGTCACCCCCCGCTATTGCGCCGCAGATCCTGTGCAGGGCGGACGCCAGGCGGTGGCGGAAGCCTACCGCAACATCACCGCCGTCGGTGCTCTACCCCTGGCGCTCACCGACAACTTGAACTTCGGCAGCGCCATGCGGCCTGAGATCATGGCCCAGTTCGCGGGCTGTATCCAAGGCATTGGCGAGGCCTCGCGCGCCCTCAATGTCCCCGTCGTGTCAGGCAACGTGTCGCTCTACAACGAGACCGATGGCGAGGCGATCCTCCCGACGCCCGCCATCGGTGCCGTCGGCAAGCTGGAGGATATCGACAGGCGCATGGACATTGCCTTCAAGGCGCCCATGGAGACCATCGTCCTCATCGGCGGGCCTGGCGATCACATTGGCCAATCGCTTTACCTAGATGTGGTGAAGGGCCAGCGTGCAGGACCACCGCCGCCGGTGGATCTTGCCCTTGAAAAGCGCCATGGCGATTTTGTGCGCGAGGCTATCGGCCAAGGCACCGTCACCGCCTGCCATGACGTGTCGGCTGGCGGCCTTTTGACAGCGCTGGCGGAAATGGCCCTTGCCTCTGGCCTTGGCGCGCGGCTCACCGTGCCCGATCCCTTGCACATCATCCTGTTTGCGGAGGATCAGGGTCGCTACGTAGTGACAACCGATGATTTTGCCGGCCTTTTGGACACGGCGACCGCCAAAGGCGTGGGGCTCGCACCTGTGGGCATCGTCGGTGGCGACCGCCTGTTCCAGGACGATGGTTTCAGCGTATCGTTGAAAGACCTGCGCGCCGCACACGAAGGGTGGTTTGCGACCTATATGTCTGGCGAACGCCGCGTTTCCGCCTGAAGGCGCGGCCTGAAGGCAATGTGAATTGGAGGGAGCCGGCCATGGCCATGAACCAGCACGACATCGAAACCCTGATTCGCGAAGCTCTGCCGGACGCACAGGTGGAAATCCGCGATCTTGCCGGCGACGGCGACCATTACGCGGCAACAGTGGTGTCGGAAGCCTTCCGCGGGAAAACCCGTGTGGCCCAGCACAAAATGGTCTACGACGCCCTCAAAGGCCGCATGGGCGGCGAATTGCACGCCCTGGCCCTTCAAACCTCCGCCCCAGGCGCCTAGCTCACAACAGATCTGACAAGAGGACAGTCCATGACCGACGCGCAACAGACCATCGACGAAGCCGTGAAATCCAACGACGTCCTGTTGTTTATGAAAGGCACGCCGAACTTCCCCCAATGCGGGTTCTCCGGCCAAGTGATCCAGATTCTCGACTATCTGGGCGTGCCCTATTCCAGCGTGAACGTCCTTGACGACGACGACGTGCGCGCGGGCATCAAGGATTACTCCAATTGGCCCACCATCCCCCAGCTCTACGTGAAGGGTGAGTTTTTGGGCGGCTGCGACATTGTGCGCGAAATGTTCCAGGCGGGCGAGCTTCAGGAGCACCTGACGAACGCTGGCATCAAGCTGGGCGACAAGGCCGCTTCCTAACGCCTCAAGCGCCGCATGCGCGCTCGCGCCGGATCGCAAGGGCGCAATTGCCTGTGAAGCGATCTGGCGTCTGGCCCTGTTCCTCCTACGTTCAAACGAGGACGAAAGGGTTTTGTTGATGAAAAAGATGCTGACACTTGGCGCCGCAGCAGCGCTTGCGGTGGGCCTGACCTTGGTCGCCGCCAACGGCACCGTTGCCACGGACAAGGCGGCCACAACGGCCAAAGCAAAGGCTGCGGCCGAAACCACAGAAACGGCCATCTTCGCAGGCGGTTGCTTCTGGTGCGTTGAATCAGACTTCGACAAGGTGAGCGGGGTTCTGGATACCGAATCCGGCTACACCGGCGGCACCACCGAAAACCCCACCTACAAGTCCGTCACCTACGGCGATTCAGGCCACTATGAGGCCGTGCGCATCACCTACGATCCGTCGGTGGTGGACTACCGCACCCTGGTGAACCACTTCTTCCGCACCGTCGACCCCACCGACGATGGCGGCCAGTTTTGCGACCGGGGTCACAGCTATCGCACCGCCATCTTTGCCGTGGACGCCGACCAGCGCGCCATCGCAGAGGACGAAAAGGCCGTCGCCGACGAGATCCTTGGGGGCACTGTGGTGACCCCCATCATCGACGCCTCGGCCTTCACCCGCGCTGAGGAGTATCACCAGGACTACTATCTCACCAATCCGCTGCGTTACCGCTACTACCGCTATGCATGCGGGCGGGACGATCGCGTCAAAGAGCTGTGGGGCGAGGAAAAGCCCGCGGGCTGATCAATCCACCAAGTGGCAGGCGACCTTGCGTCCCTGCCCCACCACCCGCAGCGCGGGGTCGTCTTCCTTGCAGCGGGCAATGGCGAACGGGCAGCGGGTGTGGAAGCGGCAGCCTGAAGGCGGGTTCATAGGCGAAGGCACATCCCCTTCCAGAACGATGCGCTCCCGCTTGACCGTCGGGTCAGGCACCGGGGCCGCCGCAATCAACGCCTTGGTGTAGGGGTGAAGGGGGGTGTTGAAGAGGTCGTCCTTGTCGGCAATCTCGACAATGCGGCCCAGATACATGACCGCGATGCGGTGGCCGATGTGCTCCACCACGCCAAGGTCGTGGGAGACAAACAGGTATGCGAGCCCGAGGCTGTCCTGAAGATCCATCAACAGGTTCAGAACCTGCGCCTGCACCGACACGTCGAGCGCCGACACAGGCTCATCCGCCACCACCACGGAAGGATTGAGGGCGATCGCCCGCGCGATGCCGAGCCTTTGGCGCTGGCCCCCTGAAAACTCGAACGGGAAGCGGCGCATGGCATCGGGCCGCAAGCCAACCCTGTCCAACAGTTCGGCAACGCGGGCCATACGCGCGTCGGCATTGTCGTCGGTGTAGTTCTCCAGCGGTTCGGCGATGATCTGGCCCACGGTGCGGCGCGGGTTCAGCGAGGCATAGGGGTCCTGAAACACCATCTGGATGCGCTTGCGGTGGGGGCGCATGGCACCGGCATCAAGGTGGGTGATGTCGGCCCCTTCAAGGGCGATGGCCCCGTCCGTCGGCTCAAGCAGACGCAGCGCCAGCTTGCCAACGGTGGACTTGCCACACCCCGATTCCCCCACAAGGCACAAGGTCTCGCCAGGCTTCACGTCCAGCGAAACGCCGTCCACCGCCTTCACGTGGGCAACGGTCTTCTGCAGCAGGCCCTTCTTGACCGGAAAATACTTTTTCAGTTCGCTCAGCGTCAGAATGGGGGCGGTGTCGGCCTGCGCGTGATCGCTCATCCGCGCACCCTCTCCGCTTCGTGGCAGGCAACACTGTGGCCGTCGGCAAGGGTGCGAAGGATGGGTGCGTCCACCTTGCAGCGCTCCACGGCAAACGCGCAGCGTGGGGCAAAGGCACACCCCGGGATCGGATCGCGCAGGTTCGGCACGATGCCTGGAATCTCCGACAGGCGGGACTTCCGTTCCCCTGAGCGCGAGCGGGGAATGGAGGAGAGCAGGCCTTGGGTATAAGGGTGCGAGGGCTTGGCGAAGAGCGCGTCCACCCCCGCCTCCTCGATCTTGCGCCCGGCGTACATGACGATCACCCTTTGGCAGGTCTCCGCCACCACCCCCAGATCGTGTGTAATGAACAGGACCGATGCGCCCGTCCTCTCCTTCAGGTCTGCCACGAGGGACAGGATCTGGGCTTGGATGGTCACGTCGAGCGCCGTGGTCGGCTCATCGGCAATGAGAAGCTTGGGATTGCAGGCTAGGGCCATGGCAATCATCGCCCTTTGCCGCATTCCGCCTGAGAACTGGAAAGGGTAGTCCTTCAGCCGGCCCCTTGCATCGGGAATGCGCACCAGGTCCAGCATCTCCGTGGCACGGTCGCGGGCGGCGGAGCGGCTGACGCCTTCATGGATGCGCACGGCCTCCTCGATCTGGTGGCCGACGGTGAGCACGGGGTTGAGGCTCGTCATCGGCTCCTGGAAGATCATCGCGATGCGGTTGCCGCGGATGTCGCGCATGGCCGCTTCGTCCAGATCGAGAAGGTTTTGGCCCTCGAAACGGATGGACCCGCCGACAATCTGTGCCATACGCGGCGGCAACAGCTGCATGATGGAGAGTGCGGTGACGCTCTTTCCGCAGCCTGATTCCCCCACGATGCCAAGGGTTTCCCCAGGCGCGACGGTGAAGGAGACGCCGTCCACAGCCCGCGTCACCCCGTCTTCGTTGAAGAAGTGGGTGGCAAGGCCCTCCACCTCCAGAAGGGGTGCGGTGGTGGCCTCAGTGGTGGTGTCCAGAACGCTCATCCCCGCCTCACATGCGCCTTGCCAGACGCGGGTCCAGTCTGTCGCGCAGACCGTCGCCAAGAAGGTTCACCGCAAGGACGGCAAGGGCGAGCGCAATGCCTGGGCAGAAAATGGTCCAAGGCGCGCGGGACAGGTACAGCCTGTTCTCGGCAATCATGTTGCCCCAGGTGGGGATTTCCGGGGGTGTGCCTGCGCCAAGGAAGGAGAGCGCGCTTTCCACCAATATCGCCGACGCGCCGATGTAGGTGGCCTGGACAATCAAAGGCGCCGTGGTGTTGGGCAAGATGTGGCGCACAAGAATGGTGATGGTCGGCGTGCCAGACGCGACGGCCGCCTCCACATAAGGTGCCTCACGCACCCCAAGGACGACGGAGCGCACGAGCCGCACCACCCGCGGGATCTCGGGGATGGCAATGGCCACCACCACCGTCAAAACGCTGGACTGGGTGAGCGCCACCAGCGCAATGGCAAGGAGAATGGAGGGGATGGCCATCAGCCCGTCCATCACGCGCATAATCACGGCGTCGAGCTTGCGGAAAAAGCCAGACAACAGGCCGATGACGAGCCCGAAGCCAATGGCAAGCACGGCCACTGCCACGCCCACGAACAGGGAGACCTGCGCCCCATAGACGGTGCGCGCAAACACCTCACGCCCCAGCGCGTCTGTGCCGAACCAGTGTTCTGCTGAGGGCGGGCGAAGACGCTGGATGGGCTGCATCAACCGCGCGTCGCCTGCGTAGAACGGGGCAAAGGCGGCAGCGAGCGCCATGAAGACGAGGATCCCCCCGCCAAGCACCATGGTCGGGTTGCGCTTGACGAACCGGCCGATCCGTTGCGCACGGCTTTGCTTTTGGGTTGCTGCGGCGGCGCCCTGGTTGGCCGTTGCACTGACGTCGGCCATCAGTAGCGGATCCTTGGGTCGAGCACGGTGTAGCTGAGGTCCACCAGAAGGTTCACGAACACGTAGATGCCGGCAAACAGGAGGATCACCCCTTGGATGATGGGGTAGTCGCGCTTGGTGATGGCATCCACCACCAGGCGGCCGATGCCAGGAATGTTGAACACCGTCTCGGTAATCACCACCCCGCCGATCAACAGCGCCACACCGATGCCGATGACAGTCACGATGGGAACGCCAGCATTCTTCAAGGCGTGCTTCAAAAGCATCGACCCCGTCGCGACGCCCTTTGCGCGGGCGGTGCGGATATAGTCCTCAGACAGAACGTCGAGCATGGACGCGCGGGTGATGCGCGCAATCAGCGCCACATAGACAAGGCCGAGGGTGATTGTTGGGAGCACAAGATGCCGCGCCCAAGGAATCACCCCGTCGAAGATGGACCGGTAGCCCTGCACAGGCAGCCAGCGCAACTCGATGGAGAAGAAGTAGATGAGGAGATAGCCCACCACGAACGCAGGCACCGAAAAGCCGAAGACGGAGATGGCCATCAGCGAGCGGTCGATCCACGTGCCCGCCTTCCACGCGGCAAGGACGCCAAAGGAGACCGCGATGATGATGGCAAACACGATGGTGGTTGCCGCCAGCGCAATGGTCGGCTCCATCCTCTGACCGATCAGCTTGATCACGGGCTCGTTGGTAAAGATGGACACGCCGAGGTCGCCCTGAAGCACGCCGCCAGCCCAGCGCACGAACTGCACCGGCAAAGGATCGTCGAGGCCAAGGCGCTCTCGGATCTGGGCGATCTGCTCAGGGGTGGCGTTGTCACCGGCAATGATGGCCGCAGGGTCGCCAGGCGACAGGTGCAACAACAGGAAGACAAAGACGCCCACCACCGTCATCACGATCAGCGTGGAGAACAGGCGGCGGATCAAGTAGGCGGCCATGAAAGCGCAAAATCCTTCCGCGGCGCGGTGAGGGAGACGAGATGAGGGCCGGGCGGCACCACCGCCCGGCCCTTGTTTCAGCGCTCAAGGAGAAGGGTGCGCGTCAAACCTTGTCCATGTTCCAGAAGGGCACCAGTTCGGGGAAGGCAATCACCCCTTCAAGGTTGGAGCGGTAGGCGGCAGGCTGCACCCACTGGCCACCATAAACGTGCGGCACAAAGTTCCAGGCGTTTTCCTGCATCTCTTGGCCGATGGCGAAGCGCTCCTCGAACGTGGGGGCGGCGGCCCAGGCATCGCGCAACTCTTCGTGCTTGGCGTTCTCAGGCCAGCCGAACCAACCGTCGCCCCCTGAGGCGGAGTGCCCCGACAGGCCGATGGGGTTGCCGAAGGCGTGCCCTGACGCCCAGGTGACGAAGATGTTCCAGCCGCCATCATCGGGCGGCGCCTTGACCGCACGGCGGGTAACGACACCGCCCCAGTCCGAGGCTTCCAGATTGACGTTGACGCCAGCCTCACGCAGCCACTGTGCGATGAGAAGCGCCGCATTGTTCATGTAGCCGATGTTGGTGGCCTGAAGCACGGTGACGGGGGTGCCGTCGTAGCCCGCTTCTTGGAAGAGCTGACGGGCTTTTTCAATGTTCTGCCCCTCAGTAAACCACTCGGTGTTGACGTCGTTCTCCATGGGCGTGCCGCAGCCGAGAAGAGCCGCGCACTCTTTATAGTATTCGGGGTTGCCGAAGGTGGCCTGCACAATGTCGGACTGCTTGACGAGGTGCAGCATACCCTGGCGCATCTTCTCGTTGTCGAACGGAGGATGCAAGAAGTTGAGGCGAATCCAGCCCATATTGCCAAAGGTGTTGAGCACCTTCACGACGATGTTGGGGTCGTCCATCAACACGTCGATGAGGTCTGTGGGCGGGGTCTCGTAGAAGTCGATCTCGCCGGCCTGGAGGGCGGCCATTGCCGTCTGTGGGTCGGAGATGTTCTCCAAGATCACGCGCTCGAGGTAGGCTCTCTTGCCGCCGGCAACGCCCGAGACGGGTTCATCGCGCGGCACATAGGCCTGGTTCTTGTCGTAGACGTAGCGGGCGCCCTGGGTGGTCTCATCGCGATTAAAGATGAAGGGGCCTGAGCCGATGTACTCGGTCACCTGCTCGTTCGGGTCCGTCATCGCCTCCTTTTCGCGCATGATGTAGCACACGTTGGTGGAGACTTTGGCAAGCGCATCCAGCACCAGTCCGTAAGGTTCCGACAGCACAATCTGGAAGGTGGTGTCATCCACCACAGGGGTGTCCGTGACGCGCCTGAACAGGTGCTGCGCGGCGCCGTCGCGGGCGGCCCAGCGGCGGATGGAGGCCACACAGTCGCGCGCCGTCACAGCCTCGCCGGTGGAAAAGGCAAGACCATCACGCAGCTTGAAGGTCCAGGTCTTCTGGTCGTCGGACAGGTTATAGTCACCCACCATTTGCGGGCGGGGCTGGAAGGTCTCATCCAGGGAGAACAGCGTGTCGTAGATCAGACCGCCGTGGTAGGAGGTGATGTTCGCGGTGGTCCAGATCGGGTCGAAGGAGGCCAGATCGCCGTGCATCACGGCCCGGAGCGTCTCCGCTGACGATGGTGCGGACTGTGCGCGCAAGATCCCCGGTGCACCGACAACGGCTGCGGCCGCTGCGCTGGTCTTCATGAATGTGCGGCGTGTGGTTCTCATGCCCAACCTCCTGCGGCTTTCTGCCGTTTCGACGTTCTCGTTTAGTCTCGTATGCGGCCGACACGTCAGGGTCGACCCCGACCTTTTGGCGGGCGCATGTTCTTCCGTCTCAGAGCGGCGCGCAAGGATCAATATTGATCAAACCCAACGAGGGGTTTGGTCAATCGTCAGGCACATAGGCGCGATCGCCACCCAAAGGTTGCTCTGCACCTAGATCACCCGTCGCCCGTCGGTGACATCGTCAAGGGGCCAAAGGGGCCGCTCTACCCGGCTATAAGGGTGGCTCGGATAGTCCTGGGTGGAGCAGCCCGCCGTCTCGGCGTAGAGGACGCCACGGGCAAGGGGTGCATAGGCAGCATGAAAATGCTGCGCCGATTTGACCACCACGATGTCGAGGGCGCCAAGGTCCACACCGACGCGCTCAAACACCTCGCGCCCCAGCGCCTGTGTGCGGTGGCTGTTGACGACGGCCGTCACCGATCCGCCCTGTGTCTCGATAGTGAGCGCGGCCACGTTGCCCACAGGCGCGCTCGCATCACCGAAGGATTGGAACACATCCTTCGCCAATCCCGTGACGGTGACGCGCGCGTCCACAGGGGTGCCGGAAGCCGCACTCGCCTTGCCGCCGATGCGCATATCGAGCGTGGCGCCCACGCCTGCGGCCTCAGCAAAACGCACCGCGCCAGCATCCCAGATGGGTCCAACGGCCGCCGTCAGCCCTTTCGTTGCAAGAAGGGCGTGCAGGCTGATCGTGTTGTCGGAGGTGGCGCCCCCGCCAGCATTGTCGGACGGCTCCGCAACAATCACAGGACCTTCGCCGGCCGTCGTCGCCGCCTCTTCAAACGCCTCCTCGATGGTGAAGACTTTTGGGCTGACGGCCTCGCGCATGGCAATCACCTCACGCCCGAGACGCTCGGCCAAGGCATCGCCTTGCGGCTTGGCGTCGTCGGTGTAGACCAGGACGCGGGTGCCCATGTCGGGCACGTCCGCATGGGGAAAGCCGTGGCCCAGCGACACCGACAGAACCGGCCCCTCCCCCTCCAGCGCCTTCATCTTGGCAACGAAGGCCTTCGTGGGCTCACGCGTTGTTGGGAAAAAGGCAATGGTCCTGCAATCGTAAAGGGACGGGCGAGGGCGGATCTCGCCGCGGATGGTGCGCAGGACGAGGGTCACCAGCTCTTCCGCACGGGGCATGAAGTCGATGTGCGGATACTCCTTGAAGAGGACGATCACGTCCGCCAGCGACACCCGCTTTTCCGTCAGATGACAGTGGGGGTCGAGCTCCACACCGATGACGCACGCATCTCCCACAATGGCGCGCACATGCTCCAGAAGATCGCCCTCGCAATCGTCATAGCCGTAGGCGACCATGGCGCCGTGGAGGCCGAGGAGAACACCGTCCACGGGCATTGCAGCCTTCAGCTGAGCAAGGATCTCATCGCGCATCGTCTTATAGTCGGCCGCATTCAATGTGCCCGAAGGCTCGGCCCAGGAGCACGACCCTTCCACAAGCTCAAAGCCCTCTTGGGCAGCGCGGTTGCGGGCCACCACCAAAGGCGCGGTGCATAATTTGGCGTCCTCAGGATGCTCTCCGGGACGCACGCGAAATGCCTCCTCGAAGTTGCGCAGGCTTGTGGGGATGGGGGAGAAGGTGTTGGTCTCGGTGGCAAGCGAGGCGGCGAAAAGGCGCATCGTCAACGGTCCTTTCTGGCGGTGCGCTCCGTCAGGCCCGCCCTTTGGCGGCAAGCCTAAGGCGTTGATCGGACCGGCGCGAGGTCTATTGTGCCCCCTGCTGCAGCCCTTTGACGGACCCACCCTTTTGAGCATGCCCGACGCCCGACCGCCCGCCAATGCCACCCTCGCCCAGGCCGTGGCGCGGGCCTACGGCACCCCCTCCCTCGTCATCGATCTTGATGTGGTGGACCGCAACATTGCCAAGCTTCAGGCCCTTTGCGATAGGGCCGGCGTTGCAAACCGCCCCCACATCAAGACCCACAAGAGCGTCGACCTTGCCAAGCGGCAGATGGCGGCAGGGGCAAAGGGAATCACCTGCCAGAAGCTTGGCGAGGCTGAGGTGATGGCAGCCGGTGGCATCGACGACATCTTGATCAGCTACAACCTCCTCGGCGAAGAGAAGATGGCCCGCCTTGCCCGCCTCGCCGAGAGCGTCACCGTTGCCGTGTGCGCCGACAATCCCGTGGTGGTGGAGCACCTTCAGACCGCCGCCAGCCAAATGACCCGGCCCTTGCGTGTGCTGGTGGAGTGCGACACGGGCCGCAACCGCGCAGGCGTCGTCACCGCAAAGGAGGCTGTCACGCTTGCCCGCACCATCGAAGCGAAGCCTGGCCTCACCTTCGAGGGCCTCCTCCTCTACCCGCCTGAGGATGGCTGGCCGCAAACGCTTGCCTTCTTCGCCGACACCAAAGCGGGCCTTGCCGACGCCGGCCTTTCCCCGCGCATTGTCTCCACAGGCGGCACACCCAACCTTGAGAATCTGGGGCGATTGGACGAAGCGACGGAGCACCGCTCAGGCACCTTCATCTTCAACGACAGGATTATGCTTGCAGCCGGCGCCGCCACCATGGAGGAGCTCGCCCTCCACGTGATCGCAACGGTGGTGAGCCGCGCGGAGGATGATCGCGGCATCCTCGACGCTGGCTCCAAGACGCTGACCAGCGACACAGGCGGCCTGTCAGGCCACGGCCTCATCCGCGAATACCCCGACGCACAGATCGCAGGCTTTGCCGAAGAGCATGGAATGATGGACCTTTCCCGCAGCGAACGACGCCCCGAGGTGGGCGAGGTGGTCAGCATCGTCCCCAACCATGTGTGCGTTGCGGTGAACATGGTGGACCGACTGATTGCGGTGAAAGGGCAGGAGATCATCGGCCCCATGACGGTGGACGCCCGCGGGCGGCTGATTTGACATGACTTACGATGTTGCCGTCATCGGCCTTGGCGCCATGGGCCTTGGCATGGCCCGCACGCTGGCAAAGGCCGGCCAATCCGTTGTGGGCGTGGACCCGCAAGAGGCCCGTGCCGCTGCCGCCAAGGGGGCCGGCATTGCCGTTGTGAGCGACCTTCCGGAGGCGATGACAGCCGCGATCGTCCTCGCCTCCCTTCCCACCGCCGCCCATGTGGAAAGCGTGGTGGAAGGGGACGGCGGCTTCCTCGCAACAGCCTCAGACGGCGCCATTTTTGTCGACACCTCCACCTCAGAGGCTGACGTGTCGCGGCGACTTGCGGCTTTGTGCGCCGAAAAAGGCCTGGGGTTCCTGGATGCCCCCGTCTCAGGTGGCCCTTCCGGCGCAGAGACAGGCACCCTCACGGTCATGCTTGGGGGCGATGAGGCGCACAGACAAGCTGCAACGACGGTGCTTGAGGCCATCGCCGCGCCGGGCCGTGTCTTTCATGTGGGGCCGCCGGGGGCAGGCAATGTGGCAAAGCTTGCCAACAACCTCCTCGTCGCTGCCCATCTCCTAACCGCCGCTGAGGCGGTGCGTTTGTCGGAGGCGGCTGGCGTCTCGGCAAAGGCCGTCCTTGAGGTGGTGAACGCTGCCTCAGGCCGCAGCGCCGTGACGGAGGTGAACATCCCGCGCTGGGTGGAATCGGATGCGTTCGATTCAGGCTTCACCATGGGGCTCATGCGCAAGGACGTGCGCCTTGCAGCAAAGCTTGCCGCATCGCTGGGCGAATCCCTCCCCGTCAGTGCGCTTGTGGCCGATCTTTGGGCCAAGAGCGCCCATAGCCTCGCCGACGATGAAGACTTCAACCGCATCGTCTCGTTGGTGCGCCACCCCGGCCAGCGTGACCCCTCCTCCTCCTGAAAGGCCCGTCATGGATCTTGCTCCCCACCCCTCCCCCCATGTCGAGCGGGTGAAGGCACTACTTGAAGAGCTTGGCGTCCCGCGGGAGGTGCCGAGCCTTGTGGGCGGCGCGTGGCGGAGCGGCGAAGGCGACACACTTCACCTCATCGATCCCGCTTCGGCCGGCAGACTCCTCTCCTTCAAGGATGGGGGGAGCGGTGCGGCCAACGATGCGTGCGAGGCTGCGTCCCGTGGCTTTTCCGCTTGGCAGGCGATCACCCCGGCTGAGCGCGGGCGCATTCTGTGGGCCGTCGGTCAGACGGTGAGCGAACGGGCGGACGCGCTGGCAGAGCTTGAGTGCCTGTCGGCCGGCAAACCCATTCGCGATGCGCGGGTGGAGGTGGCGAAGGTCGCCGAGATGTTCCAGTACTACGCCGGCTGGGCCGACAAGTTGATGGGCGAGACCATCCCCGTCCCCACCACCCACTTCACCTACACCCGCCGAGAGGCTTTGGGCGTGGTGGTGCAGATCACGCCTTGGAACGCGCCGATCTTCACCGCGGGCTGGCAGATCGCCCCGGCCCTTGCGGCGGGCAACGCCGTCGTCCTGAAGCCCTCAGAACTCACCCCCCTCACCTCCCTGGCACTTGGCCGGCTTGCGCTTGACGCCGGCGTTCCCGACGGCGCCGTCAACGTCCTTTCAGGCACTGGACAGACCGCGGGCGCCACCGCCGTTGCCCACAAGGCAACCCGCCTGGTGGTGTTCGTCGGCTCGCGGGAGACGGGGGCTGCCATTGCAAAGGCCGCTGCCGACAACGTGGTGCCGACGGTGCTGGAGCTTGGGGGCAAGTCCGCCAACATCGTGTTCAGCGATGCCGACGTTCGGCGGGCGCTTCTGGGCGCACAAGCTGCGATCTTCTCCGCGGCCGGACAGTCCTGTGTGGCAGGCGCCCGGCTTCTGGTGCACCGCGCAATCCACCAGACGGTGGTGGATCAACTGGCGACGGCCGCCTCGCGCATTCCCGTCGGCGACCCGTCCGACCCTTCCACCATGATCGGCCCCATCAACAATGCAGGCCAGTGGCGGAAGATCGGCGACATGGTGGACGTAAGCGTCAGCGACGGCGCAAAGGTCGCGAGCGGGGGCGGCAAGCCGGCGGCGCTGGAGGATGCTGCGGGCTACTATTACGCCCCGACGGTGCTTGATGCTGTGCGCCCCGACATGCCGATCGTCTCTGAGGAGGTGTTTGGCCCCGTCCTTGCGGTGATGCCCTTCGACGATGAGGAAGAGGCCATCGCCCTTGCCAACGCCAACCCTTACGGCCTTGCGGGCGCCGTGTGGACTGGTGATGTGGCCCGTGCCCACCGTGTGGCGGCAGCGGTCCGGGCCGGTACATTTTGGATCAACAGCTACAAGACCATCGGCGTGATGGCCCCATTCGGTGGCTTCGGCCAATCAGGTTACGGCCGCTCCTCAGGCCTTGATGCCCTCCACACCTACACCGCCCCCAAGGCCGTCTGGGTGGAAACGGCCGAAAACCCCGCAATGCCCTTCGGCTACGCCCCTGACTGAGCCGGCCGCGAGCCGGCACCCACCGCCTTGTAAGCCCCAATCCCAGTGGCTTCGCGGCGACGAAAGGGCGACGCTTCACCAAAGGCTGGCGTTGCCAACGTGCGCATCCCTTGGCGCTGAACCGCCGAACACTGCGGTCCGGTGGAGCAAGCCATGAACACGCCACGGGTGTGATTTGGATGGCCCCTGCGGGCTCACCGCCAAGGCTGACCGCTCGCCACAAGATCGGCCAGAGCCGCCGCAGCCAAATCCACCAAACGCTCTCCCTTTTCGGTGCTGGCGCGGCGCGCATTCCCAATCACACCGCTTGGCGTGTACGCCTTGAAGCTCTTGTAGCCGGTGACGCCGCTGGCGCGCTCGGCGAGGAAGGCATCGCCGCCGTGGGCCTCGCCAAAGGCCGCTTCGTTCACAAGGTGGGGGGCAGCCGCCATCATCATGGAGGTCTCCGCTTCGCCGGCATGAAGGACGCTGGTCTGGTCTTCCAGCACATGGGCGAACGGCGTCTCCACGAGGTGGAAGTAGGTGGTGACCGGGACGGCAACGCCCAAAGCCTTTGCCAGGTCGGGGGCCATTGCAGCAAGGGGCGCAATGTTACCGCCATGGCCGTTGACGATGAGGATGCGTTGAAAGCCGTGACGCAGCACAGAGCCGCAGACCTCGCCGATCACCGCCTGATAGGTTGCAAGCGAAAGGGTGATCGTCCCGCCATAGTCCATGTGATGCTCAGCAAGCCCCGCCCACAAGGTGGGAAGGACGAGGGCCTCGACGCCGCGGTCCTTAAGGCCCAGCGCGGCTTTGTGGCACACGTGGCTGCACAGGACCGTATCGACGCCGGCGGCAAGGTGGGGACCGTGCTGTTCGGTGGAGGCAACGGGGAAGAGGACCGGCACATCCCTTTGGGCCGCTGCGCGCAGCATCCCAGCGCTCAAGCCTGCCCACAACACGTCGGCGCCGTGCCGTTCGGTTCGGCCAGGGTGGTGCGACGGATCGATCATGGAGCCTTCCTTGCCTTTATCTGCGCGCCTCGGCACCTTGAAAGAGACGTCCAGTGTTGCAGCGCACCCGCGCGAAATCCACAATGTCACGAAGAGCGGCTAACGCGGCTCACAATCGCAGACTGCGCCTTGTATTGGGCGCCAGGTCATTTGAGGGCGCATGCGGCGTCGACGACCTGCCGCGCCGAGGGGGCGAACCATACTGTGAAGGACATGATGAGGGCCGAAGTCCCCCCAACGCAAACCAACGAGCTGTGCTGATGGTGCCTCACCTTCAGCCGTTGGGAAGGGCCGCCTAGTCATGCACGATGGGAGCGACAACGCCCACAAGGGCCTTGCCTGGCCTGAGGCTTATGAAGGGCTCTTGCCGATCCTTCAAAAGCAGTGGGGGATCTCGCAGGAGATTTATCTGAGCCGCAAATTGAGCGGCGGCAAATCAGGCGCGCTGGTCTACGCGGCCGACATTTCCAGCGAGGTGTTTACGGGCCAGGCCATCCTCAAGCTTGACCAGGCGAGCGATTCCAAAAGTCAGGAAGCGCACGAGGCCGCCCTTCACGAGCAAGCCATCGAGGACGCGCCGGAGTTTGCGGCAAAGCACCTGCCACGCCTCCTCCACTCCCTCCACCACGGCGAGCAGATGGCGATCCTGTCCACCATCGCCGGCAGGGGTCTTGAATATGCCGAGCCTTGGACCGCATGCGCCTATGACCGGAAGCTGACCGTCGTACGCCAGATGTCGGTGGGCATTCTTGAGGAGTGGAACGCCGATTTTCACCTCAAAGACGGGATGCACGCCCCGCAAGAGCTGTTGGCGAGCTGGTTGGGGCGGCGCCTAAAACCCTCCATTGGCGGGCGCATCCACAGTTTCTTGTCCGATGACTGCGGCATTGCGGCGAATGTGCCGACCGTCATGTTCGAAGGGCATTGGTACCCGAACCCTTTGGCGTTCGCGGACGGTGTGGTTCCCCTTCCGGAGCGGCTGCAATTGCGCGGCGCGGTGGGTCACTGCCACGGCGACTTTCATGGGCTCAACCTCTTGGTGGCGCGCTCGGACGGCCCGAATCAGGGGCCGAATTACCATCTGATCGACCTTGCCATGTACGAGAGCGCCCAGTACCTGTTCTACGATCACGCCTATTTCGAGATCGCCTTCCTCCTCGCCGCCCGTGCCGACAAGTCCAGCAAGGATTGGGAGGCCATCGTCGCGCAGCTGAGCCGTTTTCAGCACCACGACGAGCAGCCAGGTCTTCAAGCCGAAGACATCGGCCTTGTGGAAATTGCCACCGTCATGCGCCAAAGCATGACCGACTGGATCGAGCGGCACGAGGCCGATCGCCTGTCATTCATGGAAAGCCAGGTCCTTTTGGCAAGGATCGCTACGGGCCTGAACTTCTCCCACAAATCGATCCCCTTGAAGATCCGCCAGATGGCCTTCTTCTACGCTGCCGCCAACCTGAAAGACTACTTGCGCCTCAACCAGGTGGACTGGCCGAAATCCGGCCCCACCTTCGTCATCGACGGTCAAGTGCCCGCTGCCACGGAGGCCGGCGCCGACAGCGATACACAGCCGCCCGACGCGACACCTCAGCCGGCACCAGCGCCTGAACCCGCGACGGCCGTTGACGAGCCAGCGCCTGCCATGGCTGCCACCGCGGCATCTCTCGCGGCCCATCAGCCAGAGAACCGCCATGACCTGATCGGCCGGTTTTTCTACGAGTTGCGCCGACGCCAGGTGATGCGCGTTGCCGGCCTCTATCTCGTGGTGGCGTGGCTGTGCCTCCAGGTGGTTTCGGCCTTTCAAAACACGCTGTTGCTGCCAACGTGGACCGACACGCTGGTGGCTGTCCTCCTTGCGGTGGGCTTTCCCATCGTATGCGTCATTGCCTGGGCGTTTGAGCTCAGCGCCCAAGGCCTTCAACCGACCCGGCAAGACACCGAAACGCCGCCGAAGACCCTCACCTCAGGGGCGGTGGTGGATTATTTGGTCCTTGTGGGCATCGTCGTCATCCTGGGCCTGATGGCGTACGCCTATTTGCCAGGGCAAAGCGGGGGCACCGTACGGGACAGCACCGGCGGTCAACAGATCACCGCGGACGACGGTTCCGCCACCGGCCCCCCTGCAGCGAATCCTGCAACGACCGTGGACGGCAGTGCCACCGCCACATCAGATGCGCCTGGCGCCGGTGCACAGGAGCCGGCGGCTGAAGACAACGGGCTAACCACCCTTGCCGTCATCCCCTTTCGCAACTTGAGCGGGTCGGATGCAAACGGGTTTGTTGCCGGTCTCACCATCGCGTTGATCAACATCCTTGAGGAAAGCGACGCGTTTACGATGCCCGGCCTAACATCGGTGTTCCAATACCGGGAGACCAATGCGGATCTAAAGGAGATCGGCGCACAACTTGGTGTGGATTACCTGGTGGAGGGGGCGGTTCGTAAAGCCGACGAAGACATCCTGATCGAAGCCAAGCTCGTCAACGCCAGCAACGGTTTTACCATGTGGTCCGGCACCTTCGCCGACACCCAATCAGACGTGTTTCAAGCGCAGGAGAGGATCGCACGGGCCATTGGGGACGCTTTGTCCACGCCGCTTAACCTGAATGCTGACAGCCTGAAAGCGGCGCAAACCGCCAACCCCGAAGCCTATAAACTTTATCTGGAGGGATTGGCCGCCTTCCAGAAGCGCGGTGAGGCCATGGTGGAGGCGATGACCGTGTTGCGTCAGGCCGTCGACATGGCGCCGGATTTTGCCGCCGCCTGGGCCGCCCTCTCTTTGGTCTACAACTACCTGCCCATCTACCTTACTGAAGTGGATGGACGCCCTGTGGTGCCAAGCATTTACTATCGTCGCGCGCAGGAGGCCGCACTCAACGCCCGCAACCTGGCGCCTGAGCTTCCCGTGGTCCAGCATGCCTTGGGCAACATGTACCAGCGCAACAGGCAGTGGCGTGAGGCGGAAAACGCCTACGAAGCGTCTCTCGTCGCCGATGCCGATAACCCCAGCGTCATGGTTGACTACGCAACGCTGTTGCAAACGGTGGGCAAGCAGGCGCAAGCGCTGAATCTGATCGTCCAGGCTCAATCGCTGGACCCGGCCAGCCCCCTCTACCGCATGATCTACGCCACGCTCCGCTGGCAGGCCCACCAGACGGAGGCCAATGTCGAGGTGCTTGAGGGGATGTTTCTCGCCGACCCGCCGTTCCGCGAGTTCACCTTGCGCACCATCATCGGTCATCGCGCCCGCGTTGGGGAGTTGGACAAGGCTGCCGCGTTGGTGGAAGCGTGCGATCAATGCCCCGAAGAGCTTCGCACCCGCGCCCTCACCATCATAGACACGGCAAAACTGGGCGCGACGGACACGCTTTTAACCACCTATCGCGATGATCCCTTGTTGAGCTACGACCTTCTGGCAGCCGTCGGCGGGCCGGATGCGGTCTTGGACGCCTTTGCCTATCTGGGGCCGGCCGCTGAACGCAGGGCCCAGTTCTTCACCGTCCCATGGAGCGTCATCAACGTTGTCGGCCCCCGCAATGAGTTCGTCGAGATCGCCGATGACATGGGACTCTTGAATTACTGGCGACTCCGGGGCTCCCCCGACCACTGCGAACCGCGCGTGGACGGCACCTTCGACTGTGGTTAGAGCCGATCCGACCTCACTGTGCACACTCAGTTCGGCATTGCTCTAAACGCGAGCGCACCCTTTTTGCCGGATGGTGGCGCTCCCGCCGGGGCGGTCACGACTTGGGAGATAAGAAAGCCGCCGCCACGCCGACCATGTGGCCGAACGTAGCGACGGTTGGTTCTCAGTCAGCAGACGAGCAAAGCGGGGCGTCGTGGCCTCGCATCGCGATGTGGTGTTTTTAGCTCATCCAGATCTCTGCGCCGGCATCGACCAGTTGGTTGAAAAAGCGCTGACTGTCCACAAGGTCTTCCAGGCGTACGCTGCTGTCTTTGTCGAACTGGATGATCAGATCATCGCCGTCGATAAACACGCCCGACGAGCCAGGATGAACCGGTTCGACGGCTTCGACCGGCGTTTCGGTCATTTCTTCGGTGAAATTGACGAAATTGCGCTTCGTGGACAGGGAGTACTCTTCCTCCTCGAACAAGAACTTCAATGAGTCTCGGTAACGCTCATCGCCGCCTTTTTGGAAGTCGGTGATGACATCCGAACCGCTGCTGTAAATGCCGACATCGAGCTGCCCGCCCTCCTCGAAATCATAAAGGAGCATGAAGCAGTCGTCGCCGGCACCACCGGTCATCTCATCATCGTCGAAACCGCCACTCATGGAATCGTCAGCGTTGGCACCGATGATCACATCGTCACCGTCGTTGCCGTCGATGATGCCGTTGACGGAGCCGTCCTTCTTGGCCTTGTAGTGATCGTCGCCACCGCGCAGGTTGACGTTGCCGTCAATCTCGCCCCTGTTCAAGACTTTCTCGGTGGCAAAGCTGCCGTCGACGGCGAAATCATCTTCTTCGTCGTCAACGGTCGTGGTGATGGTGCCGTAGTTCTTCAGCACATTCACGAAGTTGAAGCCGTAGCCGGAACCTCCATGGGGAGGACCGTTCTCGACGGACTCCAAGGAAGAAACCTCGGTGGTGGGTTGGTCGTTGTCACGCCCATCACGCGGCCCTTCATCAGGGTCGAAGTCGACGCCGTCAGAACCATTGCCTTCAACGAGCCCGCGGTTCACGACCGTGCTGACAACCCTTGGCCCTGGGCCCTCGCCATTCTCTTCGGCGAGAAGCTCGACGGCTGGCTGGCCGTCGAGCTCTTCGACATCGATAAATTCAATTTCGATGCCGCTTTCGCCCTTGGAAATGATCTCACCGGTCCGCAGGTTGACGATCCGTGCTCCCTGCCCGTTGATATCGACGCCGTCGCCTTCCTTGGACCAGATCAGGCCGCTGTTGTAGACGACGATATTGTCTTCATCGCCGTCGATGCCGTCTTCTTCTTTGGCCTTAATGGTTCCAAAATTGTAGACGCGGGTGCGGAAGCCGCCTTCGTCGATATCGATCCCGGCTTCAGCGCCGTAGAGTGAACCGTAGTTGGTGATCACACTCATGCGAGCAGAAGTATCGATCGCATCGTCAGTGGCATTGACCTCGCCGGTGCGTGTGATCTCTATGGTTGCTTTGCGGACAGTGTCTGCCAGCTCGATTCCGTCAACGTCATCATCCTGACGGTTTCCGGCCTCGATCGTTCCGGCCAACTGGTATTTGGAGTGGCGGAGGTCTTCCATGTAGAAGGCCGCGTCACCACTCTCGACATCGATAATGCTGTTCTCACGGGTGAGATAGAATGTGTCGCTCTGGTCTGCGACAAATGTTTGCGATGTCGATCCAGTCAAGACGAAGTTTTCGAACCCAAGCAAATTGAATTGTTCGCCCATCGGCTTTGCGCCTTTCCGTTGTCGTTCCCCGGAGCCGCGCGAACGCGGCCTACCTTACCACCATAGTTCTTACCGGGTTCCGCGGCGAAAAATCCATATTCACCAGGAGAATATCTGTTGATGTTGCTTAATGACCGCATAAAGAGTCGCATCCATTGCATTACAGTCCCAATGCCTTGAATCTTAACGGGGTGCATGTGGGTCCAAGTGTTCCCTAGGTGGTTCAGGAAAACACTTAAGATTGCACATGTTGCGTCTACTTACTCTTAGGCGAATCACTATGGCGGTAAAGTTTTACCCAAACGGACCGCATGAACACCTACCGCTCCCACAATCACGTCAGTAGGAACCGCCGAAATCGCCGCCGCAGGCGCGGCCCGCCGCCTCGCAGATTGCAATCGGCAGCGCAAAGGTTTGAGGATGGGCGACTGTGCACTGCCAGGAGGCTGCGAGAATGAGACCGCTCGGTGAAGAACTGACCATAGGGATCGAGGAAGAATACCTACTCATCGATCCGGAGACCCGCTCGCTGGCGGCACGCCCTCCCTCGGAATTCATGGTCCGATGCAAGGAGATTTTAGGCCCCAAGGTCACCCACGAGTTTTTGCAAAGCCAGGTGGAGATCGGCACCGGCGTATGCGCCACGGTGGGCGAAGCGCGCAAAGAGCTGATGATGCTGCGCCACGCCGTTGCGGATGCCGCCAAAGAATACGGCATGCGGATGATTGCCGCCTCCACACACCCCTGGGCTCACTGGCGCGAGCAGGAGCCTGTGGACATGGAGCGCTACCGCATTCTCGGCGCCGAGCACAGAACCCTCGCGCGCCGCATGTCCATCTGCGGCATGCACGTCCACGCAGGCATTCAGGACAAAAACTTGCGCGTGGACGTGATGAGCCAGCTCAGCTACTTCATGCCGCACCTGTTGGCCCTCAGCACCTCTTCCCCATTCTGGGAAGGAACGGACACGGGCCTGAAGGCCTTCCGCCCCATCATTATCGGCGACCTTCCCCGTTCAGGCCTTCCTGAGGTCTTTGAAAGCTGGAACGATTGGACTGAGCTGCTCGACGATCTTGCCACCACAGGGATGGTCAACGACCCGTCGAAGATATGGTGGGACTTGCGTCCTAGCTCCCGCCACCCCACCTTGGAGCTTCGCATTTGCGACATCTGTACCTGGGCCGATGACGGGCTGACCATTGCAGCCCTTTACCAGTCCATCCTCGCCTTCCTGCTTCACCTTCGTGAAAACAACCAGCGTTGGCGCCAATACAGGCGCATTCTGGTCCTTGAAAACAAGTGGCGCGCCCAACGCTACGGCGTGGAGGCGCAGATGGGCGATTTCGGACGCCGCACCACAAAGCCCCTCGCCGACCTCATCGAGGAGTTGATCGACTACCTTAAGCCCCATGCAGACAATCTTGGCTGCCTGGCGGAGGTGGAGCACGCCCGCACCATTGCAAAACGGGGCACCAGTGCGGACCACCAATTGAGGATTTTCAACGACGCTGTCGCTGGAGGCGCTAGCGATCACGAGGCACAAATCAAAGTGGTGGATTGGCTGGTGGAACAGTCGGTCGCAGAGCACAGTCCGCAAGCCGCGCACTAGGATCTTATGCCATAAACGGGACGTTCACCTGTGGCACGCTGGTTGCGTTCGCCCATCAACGCGCCTAGGTGCGTCCCCTTGCCTTGCGCCACATGTCAACACGCGTTGACAATGGGGCAAGGCCGATTGTGGAGTTTGACCGATGACATCACGTCCCAACGTGCCCGCTGACGGGATGATGGCGTCGGCTGTGCCCCTCGCGCGCTCCGCTGCGGATGGTTTCTTGGCCGGCGAAGGCGTCTCGCCTGACGCTGTGGACGGCTTCTTTGCCGCCTGCCAGTTCCCCATCATAGAGCCGGGCCGCGCCACCTTCGCGTGGCGGGGCGAGGCGGAGTGGGTCGCTCTTGTGCGCTGGATCCATGCAGGCGTGGACCGCAACCCGTTTGCCCGTGTGCCAGGCACCGATCTGTGGCTCCTTCAGCTTCCCGTGGAAGATGGCGGGCGGTTTGAATACAAAATCGCCATTGGCCGCGACGGGAACGAGGAGTGGACCCTCGACCCCTTCAACCCGTCCCGCGCGGGCGACCCGTTCGGTGAAAACTCGGTGTGTTCCACCTACGGCTATGTGCGGCCGGAGTGGACTGAGCCGCGCGGTGCGCCTCAGGGCCACATCATTGACATTGACGTCCCCAGCGAAACCTTTGGCGAGGTGCGGGGCGAGCGCCTTTACGTGCCCGCCGACCATATGCCGGGAACGCCCCTTCCCATCGTCGTCATCCACGATGGCGACGACTACGTCACCTATGCCGACCTTGCCGTGTCGCTGGACAATCTGATTGCCGCTGGCGACATCCCGCCCCTTTTCGCCGCCTTGGTGCAAACCCGCGACCGTATGGGCGAGTATACGGGTGGTCGCCAGCATGCACGCTACCTCGCGCAGGAGCTGCTTCCCTCCCTTGAAGGTCGTTACAGCCTTACCGATGACCCCGAAGGCCGTATCCTTCTTGGGGCAAGCCTTGGCGCCGTCGCATCGCTCTCCACCGCGTTTCGCTATCCTGGCGTCTTCGGCGGGCTGGTGCTGAAGTCGGGCTCGTTCATCTTGGATGAGCGCAAGTTGCGCTCGCGCGCCCACCCTGTGTTTCACCGTGTTGCGCAATTGGTTAAGGCGCTCCGGCGGGCCCCTACCTTGCCGCCCACCCGCGCTTTTGTCTCCACGGGAGAGCTTGAGGGTCTGGCCGATGAGAATCGCGCCCTAGCAACCTTCTTGCACGATCACGGCGTTGATGTTCTGTTCAAGAGTGCGTGGGACGGCCACCATTGGCACAATTGGCGTGACCAGTTGCGCGACGGGCTGATGTGGGTGCTGCGTCCCGGTGATGAGCGAAACTGACGACGCGCCCTTGCGGCAGCGCCGCATGGGGGGACTATGGCCGACCGCACCTGCCACATCGGCTTGTCGCTTGGTGCCGACATCTGCTGGCCGATTTGCTACGAGAGCCTTCTGAACGGCCTGAAGCTGGACATCTCGCTGGACGGCCAGCGCCTCGACTTCCACTGCGAGCGGGTGACCATCGAACCCTTCAGCCTGCGCCAGCCGGTGAAGTACGACGTGGTGATCGACCGTCTCACCCACTGGTACTCCACCAGCCGCGAGTGGATCAAAAAGGCCATCGTCCTCAACGACCTTTATGTCTACAACAATCCCTGGTCGCTCCAGTCCAACGAAAAGCACACGTCCTATTGCGCCATGATGCGCCTTGGGCTGCCCGTGCCCGAAACGTGGATGCTGCCGCCCAAGTCCTACGACGTGACGGACGATCTTGAGGCCACCTTGCGCCAATACGCGCGCATGTTCTCCCTGCCCGACATCGGCGGGAAGATCGGCTACCCCTTCTTCATGAAGCCCTACCACGGCGGCGGCTGGCGGGGTGTCACCAAGATCAACAATGCCGAAGACCTGCAAAAGGCCTACGATGCCAGCGGCACCGAGGTGATGAACCTTCAGGCTGCCGTCCTGCCCTACGAACATTTCGTGCGCTGTGTCGGTCTCGGGCCGCAGATGCGCAAGGTCAACTATGACCCCACCGCCCCCCTCCACGACCGCTATCGTATGGAGACCGACTTTCTGACCGCCGAAGACGCCAGCGTCTTGGAAGATACAACGCTCACCATCAACTCTTTCTTCGGCTGGGACTTCAACTCATGCGAAGCCCTCCTGAAGGACGGCGTGTGGCACCCCATCGACTTTGCCAATGCCTGCCCCGACAGCCAGGTCACCTCGCTCCACTACCACTTCCCCTGGCTGATCAAGGCGAACCTTCGCTGGTCCATCTTCTGTGCGGCCACCGACAGGCCCATGCGCAAAACGCTGGACTGGCAGCCCTATTTCGATGTGGCCGACAAGGACCTGTCGCCCCGCGAGCGCCTGTCCGCCTACGCCGCCATTGCCCATGAGCGGTTCCAGACCGAGAAGTTCCGCGACTTCTGCCGCACGCACCTCGGTCATCTGGATGAGCTCGCCTACGACTTCTTCGGCTCGGGCACCATGCGCGATGCCATCCACCAGAAAGTCAGCGCCATTTTCCCGGCTCACGAGATCGACGAATTCACCGAGCTTTTCTGGAACCGCGTCCAAGACTGGCGAGAAAGAGAGGGCGCGCGTGGCGACCAAGACGGCTTCTAAGTGGCATTCTGAGCGGCTCGGGCAGGAAATCACCCTCGTCCGCTGGGGCCACTACGGCCAGCCCGTCCTCGTGTTCCCCACCGCCGGGGGCGATGCGGAAGAGGTGGAACGAATGCACCTTGTGGGCGCCGTCTGGCCGTTGGTGGAGGCTGGGCGGGTCAAGCTTTACTCGTGCGACAGCCTCGCCGGCCGGGCGCTCGCCGCAAAATGGGGCTCGGAAGAGCACCGATGCTGGCTCCTCAACAGCTTTGAAGAGTACATTGCCAACGAGCTTGTTCCCGCCATCCGCACCGACTGCGCCGACCCCTCCATCGAAGTGATTGCGGCGGGCGCCTCCATCGGCGCCTTCAAGGCGTTGGCGGTCACGTGTCGCTACCCGCATCTTTTTCGCGCGGCCATCGGCATGAGCGGCACTTATGATCTTGAGCGCCTTCTCGGTTTTCGCGGCAACGAGAACTACTACTTCTCCGCCCCCCTCTCCTTCCTGCCGAACCTTGGCAATGGGCCGATGCTGGACACCCTGCGCCAACGCTTCATCCTGATGGCCTACGGTCAGGGCCGCTGGGAAAACCCAGACGAGGCCTGGCGTATGGCCAATGTCCTCGGCTCCAAGGGCATCCCCAACCGCGTCGATGCCTGGGGCCCCAATTACGATCACGATTGGCCCACGTGGCGGGAAATGCTGCCGGTTTACCTCAACGAACTCGTCCCCTGAGGGCAGCGCGCAAGGACCTGTCATGAACGTTCTGTTCGTCGAGCCCGCCTTTCCGGCCAACCAGCGCGAGTTCGTGCGTGCCCTCCATGGGATGGGCGCCAACGTCCTTGGGATTGGCGAGCGCCCTCACGACTGGCTCGACAGCGAAACCAAGAGCCGGCTGGGCGGTTACCAGCAGATCGCCTCCGTCACCGACGAGGGCGCCTTGGAGTGGGCGGTGCGCGAGGCTCAGAAGCACCTCTGGGTGGATCGCCTCGAGACCACTGTGGAAGCCCACATCCTGCCGGCTGCCCATGTGCGCGAGCGCTGCGGCATTCCGGGAGTTTCCGCCCGCACTGCCTACCTTTGCCGCGACAAGGTGGCGATGAAGGACGTTCTGCGCAAAGCCGGTGTGCCGACGGCCGCCTCCGCAGGCGTCTCGTCCATGGGAGAAGCACGAGAGTTTGCGCGGGATGTGGGCTTTCCCATCATCTTGAAGCCGCGGGCCTCGGCCGGCGCTGCGGGCACCTTTCGCGCCAACGACCCCAGCGAGCTTGAACGTGTGGGCCGAGAGTGCGGTCTAGCCGACGGTGCGGGCGCGGCCATCGAAGAGTTCGTTGAAGGTCACGAGGCCTTCTACGACACGCTGACCATCAACGGTCACATCACCCACGACTTCATCAGCCACTACTATCCCAATGTTTTGGAGGCGATGCGCACCCGCTGGATCTCCCCGCAGATCGTTGCCACCAACCGCATGGATTCCGACGCCTACACCGAGGTGAAGGAGATGGGCCGCCGCGTGGTGGACGCACTGGGGATCACCACTGCCGCCACTCATATGGAGTGGTTTTTCGGCCCCAAAGGTTTGCGGTTTTCAGAGATCGGCTGTCGCCCGCCAGGGGTCGGTCAATGGGACAGCTACTGCGCCGCCAACGATTTCGACCTTTACCGGGAGTGGGCGCTTGGGGTCTGCCACCACACCACAGATCGCGCCCCTTCCCGCCGCTTCTCCTGCGGCATCATCGCGCTGCGCCCCAACCGCGACGGGCGCATTGCGGGCTATGAGGGGACCGAGAGAGTCTTCTCCAAGTACCACAACCTTGTGGTGGGCCAGCACTTCCCCGAACCCGGCACCCCGACCCAAGGTGTGGAGGCCGGCTATATGGCCAACGCCTGGATGCGCGTGCGCCATGAAGACTACGACACTTTGCGCAACATCTTGGACGACATCGGCAGGACCATCCAAGTCCACGCCCACTGACGCGCCTCAATCGATGGGAAGTCCACTCGGCACCTCGTCGGGCACACCGAAGGGCGTGTCCAACGCACTCTCTCCTGTCAATGCGTGGAGGAAGGCAATGATGTCCGCCACCTCATCCTGCGAAAGAGACTGCGGGGCAATGTCCCTCTGGCGACGGTGACGAGACATCTCCAACCGATCCTGCCAGACGGCAAAGTCGCTGACCTCCAGCCACGGAGCGTGCGGAAGGGCTGCATCCTCGGGGCGCCAGGTGGAGAGCGCCGCATCAGGGTCAAGGTGGTGGCGGACGATGCCTTCTAGGGTCGCGTAAGCACCATTGTGGCCGTAAGGGGCCGTCAGAGCGACGTTGCGCAGGGACGGGGTGCGGAAGCGATAGGCGTCGGCGGCATCATCACTCTCGGCCATGCGGCCCACATCGCGCACCATGGGGTCGAAGCGCCGGGTGCGGCCCGGCCCGAACGGCGGCAAACCCAGCGCATGGAAGCGATGGTCGGTGAGGAGCGGGCCAGTGTGGCAAGCCGCGCAGCCCGCCTTGCCATGAAACAGCACCATACCGCGCTCCTGAGCAGGCGAAAGAGCGCCGGCCTTGCCTTGAAGGTGGCGGTCGAAGGGACTGTCGATGCTCATCCATTCTATGGCCATGAACGCAGCAAGGGCGTTGGCGATGTCGGTGATCGTCACCTCTTCAGGTGCCTTGATATGATCGAAGGCCGCCACAAACCGCTCGCCATAAGCCGGGATGGTCCGCACCCTCTTGGCAAGAATGGGCCAGGCAGCATCGATGCGGTCGTGAATGGCGCCTGCCACCTCGTTCTCGGCAGGGTCGCCCGCCATCTCGAACCGCGCCACCAACGGAAACAGGGCTTGGGCAGCAAGGAGTGAGGTGAGGCCCTCAGGCAGCCACTCCTCGGCAGGGGTGTCGAAGCCGTTGTCATAGGTATCGGCCAAGGACACGCGGCCATCGTGGAAGAATATCGTCATCTCGTTCGCGCCAAGGTTCCACAGCCCTTGAGCGTTGCGCGGAATGCGCTTGACGATCCGGCCCGGCCCCTCCCCCGCCGTGCGCTCCGGCCCAAGACCGACGCCACCCTCACCGATCCCCAGCGACAGTCCGTCGCCCGTGCCGTGCTTGGGGTGATGACAGGTGCTGCAGGCAATGTTCTGGTTGCCCGACAAGATCTTATCGTAAAAGAGAAGCTGACCGAGTGCTGCTTGCTTGCGGTCAAAAACGGCGAAGTCGTCCATCGTCAAAGGCGCGGGAAGTTCCCCTGCCTTGGCAGGCAGTGCGAGGGCGAGGGCGAGGGCGAGGGCGACGAGGATGGAAGCAATGAGGGTCCAACGATGCTGCGGCTTTTTCTGACCCTCTGCCTGACACTTGCGCTGACCCTGCCCGTGCGCGCCGATCTTGAGAGCGCGCGCGACATGATGGAGGCGGGGGCGTTTGAGGACGCGATGGCTGCCCTTCACCCCCTCGCCCGCTCCGGCAATGCCGACGCTGAGGAGTTGATCGGTGTCATGTACGCCATGGGGCTTGGGGTGGAGCGGGACGATGTGCGCGCATTCGAGTGGTATTTGCGCGCCGCCATGAAAGGCCATCCCGGCGCCCAATCTGGCATCGGCTGGTATTACGAGGTGGGACGAGGCCTTGCCGCCCCCGACCTTGTGCGCGCCTACATGTGGTACACGCTCTCGGCCATCGGCGGTGACCCTGACGCGGCCATCAGCCTTGAAGAGGTGGTCAAGAAGATGACGCCTGCCGAGATCGAAAAAGCCCATGTCCTGGTCAACGATTACAAAGTGTGGATGTACCCGTTCCGCTAGGCCCGATGGGCTGGCCCTGCAAAGGCGCAGTGCCAGCCCAGTGCATCAATTCATATCCGCTTCGCGCGCGGCAGCCACGTCTTCTTCGGCTTGCGCAACCGCTTGGGTCAGAGCCTCGAATACCTCTTCGCCGCGGCTCACATTGCCCTTGAACCAGTCATAGACGGGTGCGGCGGCTTCCGCGAAGGCGGCCTTTTCGTCAGGCGAGAGAACGTAAAGGTCGCCGCCGTCGGCCACGAATTCTTCATAGGCTGCAATGGACTTGCGCTTTGGCGAAGCAAATGTTGCCTGCTGGAGGGCGTAAAACCCGTCCACCACCACACGGCGCAGTTCTGGCGGAAGGGCCATGAAGTTGTTGTTCGACATCCACCACAAGGCCCCCATGTAGGCGTGGCCGTCGAGGGTGACGTACTGGAGGCCCGCATCGGGGAACTTCATGCCCATGATATCGGTGATGCCGTTCTTGGAGCCTTCCACCACGCCGGTCTGTAAGGAGGTGAAGAGTTCCGGCCAGGGGATGGGCGTCGGCGACGCGCCAAGGGCCCTCACAAGCTCCTGGGGAAGGTCGGCCACCACTGTGCGAATTTTAAGGCCTTCCATATCGGATGGCGAAGCAACGCGGCGCTTGGTGTTGGCAAAGTTACGCCACCCGCCGGTGTTGCCGATGGTCATGAGGCGGATCATGCCGCCTGAGTCTTCCAGCGCCATCTCACGCATCTTGCGGGTAAAATCACCGGACAGGACGTGCTCGGCAATTCTGTCGTCGGCCATCAGGTAAGGAAGGTCGAGAACCTGCACATAAGGGAAGATGCCCGATGCGCCGCCCGAGGTGGAAATGAAAATGTCGATCTGCCCGTCGGCCACCCCTTGCAAACACTCCGCTCCATTGGAGCAGAGCTGGGTGCCCATAAAGATTTCCACCTCAATGGCACCGTTAGAAGCCGCCTCCACGTAGTTCTTGAAGACGACGAGCCCGTCATAGTCTTCATCGTTCTCGTTGGAGTTGGCGGTGGCGCGCAGCGTATAGTCCGCCGCGGCTGCTGTCAGCACGGAGCCGGCAAGAAGCGCCGCCACAGCCGCAGTCTTCAAAACAGTCTTGATCACGAGTGTCCTCCCTTTTTGTGTCCGGCACGGCCGGTTTTGGTTGATCCGGCAGAGCCGGTCAGGATGGCGGTCCGGCAAAGCCGGTGAGCGTCGGTATGGTCATGGAGATCGCGGGGATGAAGGTGATTAGGAAAATCACCAAGATCTCCACGAAGAGGAACGGTAAGATGGCTTTCGCGATGGTCTCCACCCGTTCTTTGGAGACGGCCGCGGCCACGAACAGCACCAACCCCATGGGCGGCGTTGCCAGCCCCACGGTCAGGTTGACGCTCATGATGATGGCAAAGTGGATGGGGTCGACCCCGAGCTCCACAAAGATGGGCCCAAGGATTGGGCCCAATACAATGATCGCCGGCCCCGCATCCAAGAACATCCCCACAATGAAGAGGAGGATGTTGATGAGGAACAAAAGCACCAGCGGGTTTTCCGACAAGGTGAGAATGAACGCCGCCAACTGCTCAGGCGCGTGGCTGAGGCTGACGACGGTCTTGAACGCCATCGCTGCCCCCACAAGGAGAAGCACCACCGCTGACGTGATCCCGGCGCGGGTCAAGACATCCGGTAGGTCCACCAGCTTCAGGGTGCGCAGGACGAACAGGCCGATGACGAGCGCATAGGCCACCGCCACGGCCGCCGCCTCGGTGGGGGTGAACACACCCGCCAAGATTCCACCCAGGATGATGACAGGCGTCATCAAAGGAAAGAAGGCTTTCAGGCTCGCCTTTCCCCGCTCGCCCCAAGTATAGCGCCGGCTCGCGACGGGAAAGTCGTAGCGGTCGGCCATGAGCTTGACCATGATCATCAAGCCGCCGCCCACCAAGATGCCGGGGATGATGCCTGCAAGAAACAGCGCGGCGACGCTCTCCCCCATCACGTAGGCATAAATGATCATGATGCCAGACGGCGGGATGATGGGGCCGATCACTGAGCTTGCTGCAGTAATGGCGGCAGCAAAGCGGCGGGTATAGCCCTGCTTTTCCATGGCGGGGATCAGCATTGACCCCAGCGCCGATGTGTCGGCGACGGCAGAGCCAGACAGGCCCGCAAACAGCATGGACGACAAGACGTTCACATGGGCAAGACCGCCCCGCAGGTGCCCCATCAGCGCCTGGGCAAACTCCACGAGGCGCAAGGTGATGCCGCCGCGGTTCATCAACTCCCCCGCCAGCATGAAGAAGGGGATCGCCATCAACGGGAACGAGTCCATCCCATTGTAAAGGTTGCGGTAAAGGAGCGTAACGTCCCGCTCCTGCCCGTTCAAGTAAAGGAGGATGCCGGGTGCTGCCAAAAGGCCGAAGAACACCGGCAGGCCCACCATCAGGAAAAACAGGAAGAGCGGCAGGAACCAGATCAGCATCTATTCGGCCCCCGCCACGTCGGGCACCGAAATGGGCGACAGCCTGTGGCCTGCCCCGAGCAGGCGCACCAATGCCCGCAACAACAATTCGATGTTGACGAGGATGAGGAGCGCGACGCCCACAAGAATCGAGGCCATCATCCAGCTGCGCGGCACCCGCATCCACGCGTCGAAGCCGAGGGAGGTGGGCACGTAAAGGGAAGCGGTGGCAAATCGCCCGCCAAACCCCGTCACCTCCGACCAGCCGATTTGGATCGCCACCACAAGAACGCCGAGGCAAACGGTCAACAAGATGAGGTTCAGAACCTGCGCAAGCACCGTGGGCAGTGCGTTGGCCACAATGTCGATGGCAACGAACCCGCCGCGGCGGAAGGCTGTGGGGGCCATCAAGCCCGTCATCCACAACATGCAAAAACGCGCCGCCTCGTCAGGCCAAGGCAGCGCGTTGTTTAGAACGTAGCGGAAGAAAACTTGTATGAGGATGGCCACCACCATCAACGCGACGGCGACCACGCCGATGGCACGGCCTATGCGCAGGAGCCATTCGTTCATGGCTCCCAAGGGCGTCAGCACCCCGATCAGTGCGCCCATATCCCCTCCCAGGACGCGGCGTTCGTGTCGCCGCTTTTATTGTCATTGCCGTCTATCCGTCGGTCTTGTGGGCCACATGACGGAACTCGCCGGCAAAAAATGCAAGTGCGTCGCCGCCGCGCACCTCAGCCTGCACCACCTGTCCGACCACAATGAGGTGATCGCCGCCGTGGTGGCCTGCCACGCGCACACACTCGAACCGCGCCAGACAGTGGTCGATGACGGGAACGCCGTTCTCGTTCACCCCGTGGGGCAAATCCTTCAAAACGTGCGCGCTTTTGGAAAAGCCGTGGCAAAGGTCACTCTGGTGCGCGCCAAGAACGTGGATGGCGTAGTGCTCGGCCCCTTCGAAATAGGCAAAGCGGCGCGATCCTTTGGAGATGGACCAAAGCACCAGCGGCGGATCCAGCGAAACGGACGAGAAGCTGTTCACCGTGATGCCCACAGGGCCGTCGTCGGAGGCGGCCGTCACCACCGTCACACCGGTGGCGAACTGGCCGAGGGCGTTGCGGAGCAGCTTGGTGTTTTGCCCATCGGGGGAAAAGGCAACGGCATGCTTGGTGGTGTGCATGGTCATTCAGGGCACCTCGTGTCCGAGCGCCGCCTCGTAAAGGCGGAACCAAGTGGGCCTGTCGAGCTGGACCGTCGTCGCCTCCGAAATGCGAGCGATCCTGTCCAGGTTGTTGGTGCCCACCACGGGCAGAAGCCCTGCCGGGTGGGCAAGAACGAAGGCAACAGCAATGGCCGCACGGTCCACGCCGTGGTCGGCGGCAACGGCGTCCATGACGCGGGTCAGCGGCGTGTCCTCGGTCATCAGCGTGCCGCCGCCAAGGGGGGACCAGGACATGACGCGCTCGCCGCGCATCCTGTGGAAGGCAAGGTCGCCGTTGGTGAACGGGGCAATGTTGGCCAGGCTGATCTCGATCTGGTTGGTAATCAGAGGCGCCTTGGTGGCCGAGCGCAAAAGCCTGATGTCGAACGGGCGAAAGTTGGAGACGCCCACAAAGCGCACCTTACCGCTTTGCACCAACTCATCGAGCGCGGCGCCCGTCTCGTGATGGTCCATGAACGGGTCGGGTCTGTGGACCAGGAAAAGGTCCACATGGTCGATCCCCATGTTCGTCAAGGAATGCTCGACCGCGGCGTGAAGATGGGCGCGGGAGGTGTCGTAGTACTTCACGGGGGCGTGGGCATGGCGCTGCGACGGGGCAACAATGTCGGCTTTGGTGATGATCTCGATCTTGCCCCGCAGAGCCGGATCAGCCTTCAGAACCTCGCCGAAGACGGCCTCTGCGGTGTAGCCGCCATAAATGTCAGCCTGGTCCATGGTGGTGATGCCTTGATCCAGGCAAAGGTCGATCTTGGCACGCACGTGGGCGGGCGAAAGATCGCTGCCATCGGCAAGGCGCCACATGCCGTAGGCGATGCGGCTGAATTCGAGGCCGTCTGTAAGGGTGACGCGCTCCATTAGTGGCGAGGTCCGTTTCCAAGGGGTGTGGCGGGGGTGGTGTCGGGCACGCGGCCGTAGGCATGGGGCAGCGATGAGGTTTCAAGGTGAGGCATCACCAGGCGACCGAAATGGCGGGCCTCCTCAAGATGCGGGTAGCCTGAGAAGATGAAGGCGCGGATCCCCATCTTCATGTAATCGTGGATTTTCGACAGCACCTGATCGGCAGAGCCCACCAGGGCAGCACCGCAGCCTGAGCGGGCGCGGCCGATCCCTGTCCAAAGGCCGTGCTCCACATAGCCGTATTGGTCGGCAAGCTCGCGGCTTCTGGCCTGGTGGCTGACGCCGAGGGAGCCTGAGTCCAGCGCCCTCTCGCGGATCAGCCGGCCGTATTCATCGTCAAGCTTTGAGACAAGGTGCTCGGCGTATTCCTTCGCCTCTGCCTCCGTATCGCGCACGATCATGTGGACGCGCAGGCCATAGTCCAGCGTGCGGCCCACCTTGTCGGCCTCGGCGTGGACGGCCTTCATACGGCCTTGAAGATCTTCCATCCGCTCGGGCCACATGAGGTAGACGTCGCAGTGTTCCCCGCACAATTGGAGCGCAGGGGGTGAGTACCCGCCGAAGTAAAGGAGGGGGCCGCCCGTTTGGTAAGGTTTTGCGGGCGCCGTCGTGAGGCCCTTGAAGGTGTAAACTTCGCCCTCGTGGTTGATCTCATCGCGGGTCCAGGCCTGCTTCAAGATCTCGATGACTTCGCGCGAGCGCTGGTAACGGTGGCCACTGTCGGCACTCTCGCCAGGAAAGTCCGACGAGATGATGTTCACCGTCAGCCGGCCCTCAAGCATGTGGTCCAGCGTTGCGATGGTGCGCGCCAGCATGATGGGCTGCATCTCACCGCACCGCACGGCCGCCAGAAGACTGATGCGCTCCGTCAAAGGCGCGCAGCCGGCCACGAACGACAACGTGTCCTGCCCCACCTGATAGGACGAGGGGCACAAGATGTTGCGAAAGCCTTGTGCCTCCGCCTCCCTCACGATGGACGAGCAGTGGGCGAAGGAGGAGCGCAAGTCCCCCTCAGGCACGCCCAAGAACCGATAATCGTCCGAGCACAGCGCTGCGAACCAGGAAACCTCCGGCGCCTTCAAGTCCTGCGATGTGACCGGCACAACGGTCATGACCCTCAGCTCCGATTGACGTTCGCTGTGGAATTGAATACCCCTGGATTTGATGCAGATCAATGCTGTATCAATTTTTTTGTCGAGAGGCCCTTTGTCACCCCCGTCCCCCTCTGCCGCCACCGCAGGCGCGTTGCCTGTCTACGTGCAGGTGAGCGAGCTTTTGATCCGCGATATTGCCGCTGGACGGCTGAGCGATGGCGCACGTTTGCCGCCCGAGAGGGAGATGGCGGCCGAGCTTGGCATTGCCGTCGGCACCTTGCGCAAAGCCCTGCAGGTGTTGACCGACAAGGGGCTGCTTGAGCGCATCCAGGGGTCGGGCAACTACATTCGCCAGTGCGAGCCCGTGGAGTCCGTCTACGCCATGTTTCGCCTGGAGCTTCCTGGGGGCGGCGGCCTGCCGAGGGCTGAGGTGATTGGCGTCGATTATCTTGAGAAGCCAGCCACCCTCCCCGTCTTCGGCACCTGTTCCATGGCAACCCGTATCCGCCGGCGCCGCTACCTCAACGACATTCAGGTGGCCGTTGAGGAGATTTGGCTCGACGCCAGCGCAGGCAAAGTGGACGCCGCCGCCCTGTCAGATTCCCTTTACGAATACTACAAAAAGGTCTTGGGCTTCTGGATCACACGGGCGGAGGACCGTGTGGGCGTTGCCCCTGTGCCCGATTGGGCGGACGGCATCTTTTCCCTCCCCAAAGGCGCGCCTGCGGGGGTGGCGGAGCGCTTCAGTTGGGCGAGCGCTGCCATCCCCATCGAGTTTTCCTACACCTACTTCGACAGTGCACGGGCCCGTTACGTGCAGCGCCTCAGATAGAAAGTCCGCCATGGATGCACCGGTCAGATACGCCATCCTCGGCTGCGGCATGATGGGTCAGGAGCACGCGCGCAACATCGCCCTGTTGCCCAACGCGCACGTGGCCGTCGTGATGGAGCCCGACCCGCAGATGGCGGCCGTTGCCCATGCAATCACTGGCGCCCCTGTGGTGGAGACGTTGGACGACGCCCTCCTTCGCGACGATGTGGACGGCGTGGTGATCGCCAGCCCCAACCACTGCCACATGGATCAATTGGAGGCGATCGCCGCAACGCGCACCCTGCCCCTCTTGGTGGAAAAGCCCCTTTTCAGCGCGGCGGGCGATGCTGAGCGCATCAAGACCTTCGCCAAATCCTATGAAGCGCCCGTGTGGGTGGCGATGGAGTACCGCTACATGCCGCCCATCGCCGCCTTGCTTGAGGCGATGGACCAGGCGGTGGGACAGCCCGTGATGCTTGCCATCCGCGAACACCGCTTCCCGTTCTTGCAAAAGGTGGGGGACTGGAACCGCTTCAACCGCTTCACAGGCGGCACGTTTGTAGAAAAGTGCTGCCACTTCTTCGACTTGATGCGGCTGATCTTGCGGTCTGAACCCGTGCGCGTGATGGCCTCCGCCAGCCAGGCGGTGAACCACCTTGATGAGCGCTATGAGGGTGAAACGCCCGACATCTTGGACAACGGCTATGCCATCGTCGACTTTGCCTCAGGGGCCCGCGCCATGCTCGACCTTTGCATGTTCGCCGAAGGCGCGCGCTTTCAAGAAGAGATCTGTGTGGTGGGCGGACAGGGCAAACTGGAGGCGTTCGTGCCGGGACCGGGGCGGTTCTGGCCCGAGCGGCTTGGCCCGCTGCCCGTCCCTCGCCTTGTGGTGAGCCCGCGTGCCCCCAAACGGCCGCGGGACATCGCGATACCCGTCGACCCGGGGCTCCTGAAAGCCGGCGACCACAACGGGGCCACCTTCTATCAGCACGAGCGGTTTGCCGCCCTTGTGCGCGGCACCCTCAAGGCCCCGGAGGTGAGCTTGAGGGATGGCGAAGCGGCGGTGCTGATGGGCCTTGCAGCCCAAAAGTCCGCCGCCACCGGTGAGGCCGTGTTGTTGGTCTGAGCCGGCCCATACCCCTCAGTTGGACGGCGGCTTCATGTATTTTTCAAGAACGGCGGTCAGGTCTTCCACCTCTTGGGGAAGGCGTGCGCAGTAGTCGGCGCCCGTCTGGGTGTAAGGCGCATAACCCCAGTTCACCGCAAAGTTGGTGAACTCCTCACCCGTCACCGTGGCGGCGACCATCTCTTCCATTTTCGCCCGCACCTCTTCCGACACACCCGAAGGCATGAAGATGCCGCGGATCACCGCCACATCGATGCGGGCATCCTCGTTCCAGTCACCCATGTGCTTGGTGTCGCGCACACCCTCGTGACTGATGCCGCTGAGGTCGCCTGCGGCCGCCAAAACGTTCAACTCACCCGCTGCAACGTCGGCCAACAGAACCGGCGAGATGATGGCCCCTGCCTGCACCTGGTTGGCGAGAATGGCCTTCTTCAAAGGCCCGCCGCCGCCAAAGTTGATGATGTTGTAGTCGAGCCCATTGGCACCCCTGATGGTGGCGGCCACGAAGTCCGTGGCGCTCATGGTGCCCGTGATGCCGAAATTCAGTTTGCCGGGGTTGGCCTTCGCCGCTTCGATGAAATCGCCAAGGTCGGAATAGCCATTGTCCTTGTGGGACAAGATCCACGCCGGTGTATGGAAGACACCGCCGGCACAGGCAAAGTCGTCAAAGCCGATGGGCGGGTTTTCGCGGAAGGCGACGGCGCCTGACACGTCGGACGAGCCGTTGATGGCAATGGTGTGCCCGTCAGGCTCCGACTTTGCCAGGGCAAGCATGCCGTTGATGCCGGCAGAGCCTGGAATGTTCTCCACCACCACCGACTGGCCAGCCACCTTTTCCATGGCAGCCGCAAAGGCGCGGGCGATGGTGTCAGTGCCACCGCCAGGCTTGTAGGGGACAATCAGGCGGATGGTCTCATCGGGAAAGGCTTGCGCGGCCACGCTCGACAAGGCGAGCGCTGCGCCTGTGACCACCGCAGCGGTCCACTTGGTGAGGGGTTTGCGTCTCATGTTTCATCCTCCCTTTACTTGTGTGACGCGTCAGTCGCCCGGCCCAAGCCGGCCCACTTCGGCCTCTTTCTGGTCGTGAAGTCTGTCCGCCTCGGACTTTCGTCGGAAGGCGGCGCGAATCTCGTTGACGAGGAGCAGGGCGATCACCGTCACAAGAACGATGCGCGGCCAGGTGCCCACGAACGTCGTCCAGTCCCCGCCCGACAGCGCCAAGCCAAGGCGCACGTTGTATTCGATGATGGGACCCAGCACCGCGCCAAGCACAATGGTGACGACGGGAAAGCCGCGCGCCTCCAGCCAAAAGCCCACCACACCGAAGATGATGGCCACGAAGACCGGAAACAGCGCATTGCCTGACGCGAACGCGCCGATGGTGGCAAACACCAAGATGAACGGGAACAGAAAGCTGCGCTCGCGCTGCAAAACCTTCACGAAACTGCCGATCGCCACCCACGCGATAATGAACATGAAGACCGTTGCAATCAAAAGCGCCGCAAGGAGCCCGTAGACAATGTGCGGGTCATCGCGCATCAGGCTGACGCCGGGGGTGAGCCCGTGCATGACCATCGCCCCCAGCATGATGGCGGTGGAGCCGTCGCCAGGAATGCCCAGCGTCAGCATCGGCACCAACGCGCCGCCGGTGGTGGCGTTGTTGGAGCTTTCGGGCGTCAAAATTCCTTCGGGCACCCCTGTGCCGAAGGCTTCCGGAGGCGGGTCCTTGGACTGGTTTTTCACCGTCGCGTAACTGAGCCAGGTGGACCCGTCCGCCCCGACGCCCGGAATGGCGCCGATCCCGATGCCGTAAAGGCTGCCGATGATCCAGGCCCGCCAGCGCTTGAAAAGGTCGCCAAGGTTGGGAAGGGCGAGCTTCACGTCCTTGGTCAGCAGTTCGCTGCCGCGCACGGTCATCGCAATATCGGAAAAGACCACCGCAAAACCGAAGATCCCGACGAGAACGGCAGCAAACGGGATGCCGCTTTCAAGGATCGACAGGTCGAAGGTGTAGCGCATCACCGCGTCCTGCAGGTCGAGCCCCGCTGAAGCGATGAGGAGGCCGATGAAGACGCCAGCAAACCCCTTAACCATGGACCCGCGCGCAAATGCCGACACCATGACGAGGCCGGCAATGCCAATCAGCGCAATGTCGGGCGGGGCGCTGTCAAGGGCGATGCTGGCAATGAAGGGAACGGCCGTCACCGCCGCAATCCATCCCATCAACCCGCCTGCGGTGGAACCCATGGTGGCATAACCGAGGGCCTTGCCCGCCTCCCCGCGCCTTGCCATCGGGTAGCCGTCGAGGGCGGTACAGGCAGAGGCCGGCGTTCCCGGTGTGCGCAGCAAGATGGCGGAGAACGAGCCGCCGAGCTTGGTGCCCACATAAATGCCGATCATGATGGCGAAGGCCGGTAGCGTCTCCATCGTGAAGGTGATGGGCAACAGGACGATGATCGCCATCGGCGATGACAGCCCGGGCAACGCCCCCACCAAGATGCCAAGCCCTGTGCCGACAAACAGGAGCAACAGGTTCATGGGCGTTCCCATGTCGGCAAAGCCGGCGGCCAGACCTTCAATCATCGTCAAAGGCCCACGGCTTTGAAGGCCGAAAACAGGAACGGCGTCACAGGGTCAAACCAGGTGCCCTTCAAGTTCAACTGCAAGACCCGCACGAACAGGATCCACAGGGCAAACCCGCCCACAAGCGCAAGGCCGGCATCGTTTAAGACCGTGCCGTTCTTGTAGAGGCGGAACAGGGCGAACAGGAAGATCGGCGTCACAATCGCAAAGCCGACCACCTTCAAAAGGCTGGCATAGATGACGAGGAGGACGAGCGTTGCCACACGGCGGAAGAGGACGAGGGACTGTTCTGCCGCCTCATCAGCACTGATGGGCTCGGGCGGCAAGGCAAGCTCGCGCCGGATGCGCAGGACGGACTGGCCGAAATAAAGCACCGACAGGAACGCCAGCGCGCTTGAATAGATGAACGGCATCGAACGCCACGTGACGCCGCCAGGCCCTGCATAGGCCGCTGCACCATCAAGGTTGATGAAGGCGAACCCGCCCAGCGCAAACAGAAACAGGCCGATGGCCGTCACAAGATCCTTGGCGCCTTCGCTCTGCGTCCATTGACGCTTTGGCGTCGGCGGTGTGCTGCTCGTCATACGCGCAATCGCTCGACCGTCGGAGGAGAGGACCTTCGCATTGCGCCCATAACGCACCTAGCCTCAAGTCCGCCGATGAGTATTCCATATTGGAATGGCTTTCCCATCAAACCTGTGCCCCTCCTGCGCTGAATGCTGCAAGGCCTACCTGTCCATGGCATCGGGCGACAGGTCGAGGCCCCAGCCGGGGGCGGTTCGATCCCCGAACCCTGGCGCACCGGGGTCTTTCATGGCCGGTATTGTGAGGCGGGCCTGTATGGGGTCTTCACGAAAGGTGCGCTCAAGCATGATCATCGCTGGCGCTGCGGCCGCAACGCTCAGCGACACGGCATCGAGCACGGGCCCCACAGGATTGTGGAGCGAGAAGCAAAGCCCTGCCGCATCCACTCTCTCAGCAATCTTCAGAGCCACCTCCACACCGCCGCAGAACCGGATATCGGGCAGCATCACGTCCATGCCGCCTGCGGCAATGCGCAGTTCCGCCTCGCGCAGCCCCGTGACGGTCTCGGCCCCCGCAATCATGATTCCGCGGTCATTGGCGTGGCTGCGAAGGCGCCTGAGGGCGGAGGCATTGTCGGCCGTCTCTGCCAAGGGCTCCTCGATCCAGATCGGGTGCGCCTCGGTGAGCAAAGCGATCATCTCCCGCGCTGTCCCCTCCTCGAAACGGGCGTGGCAGTCGACGGCAACGGCTACACGCGGCCCCACCCTGTCACGCACGGCAAAGACGCGATCGATCCCGTGTTTGACGGCAGCGCGAGGCGCGCCGGCGCGCACGTCATCGAAGGGGGCGAGCTTGATGGCATCATAACCTGCCCTCACCGCTGCCTCTGCCCGTTTCGCGTGACCCTCCGGCGAGCGGTCCACCGTGCCGCGATTGATGTTGGCGTAGACGCGAACCGACCCTTCGGTGGCCGCTCCCAGAAGGGCGTCCCCGGAGACACCCTTTCGCCGTGCGTTCATATCGAAAAGGGCCTGATCGAGGGCGGACAGGGCGGCGCGCTCGCCATCGCCCTTTGCCTCAGCCATCGCTTCTGCAACACGGGTGCGCGCCGCAGCGGCATTCATGGTGGCAAGGGACCCTGCCAGCGCGGCGATCTGTTGCTGGACGATGGGCTCGTGGCCAAAGGCGGTGGCCTCTCCTAGGCCTATGGTGCCGTCACGCCCTTCAAGGCGCACGAAACACCACGTGGTCTTGGCCGACACCTGCACAGGCACGATGGCGATGTGATCAAGACCCACCATCCCCGTCACGGCAGACCTGCTCTGCCTCAGGTGGGTGCCGGAGTGAAGGGGATGTCGACGGTGGCGTCAATCTCCTCACGGCCGCCGAAAGCCTCGATCAGCGCAGCCTGGTCGGCGAAGGCGCGGGCGTTGACCTCTTCGGGGTTGCAGATGGCGCGAAGGGCCGTGTCCATCTTCGCCAAAATCTCTCCACAGGCAGGGTCAGCCGTGCGATCCACCAACTCGCCAGGGTCGGCCTCAAGGTCGAACAGTTGTGGCGGCGCGCCCACGTAAAACACGTACTTCCACCGCCCAAGGCGCAGCATGAACTGCCCCGTGTCGGACCCTGATGCATGGTACTCAGAGAACGCCGGCCGGTCAGGCTCGGCCCCCGCGGCAATCTCCACCAACGAGCGGCCGGGGTAGCCCCGCTCAGGCCCATTGACCCCCGTTGCCGCCACCATGGTCGGGGCAATGTCCAACAGCGACACAGGCGTCTTGCAAACGGCCCCCTCGGGCACCCCCTCGCCTGCGATGATCATGGGGACGGCAACCGAATCCTCGTACATGACGGATTTGCCCCACATGCCGCGGTTGCCCAGATTGTCACCATGGTCGGACGCGTAGACGATGGTGGTGTCCTTGCCATGGCCGGCGCTCTTCAAGGTTGCCAACACATCGCCGATCAGCCCGTCCAGCTGCGTCACCATCCCGTAGTAGGCTCTGAGCGCCATGGCGCGGGAGCGGTCGTCGAAGTGGCTGTCATAGTCAAAGTATTCGCGCATACGGGCCAGGGTGGGGTGATCCGGCGGTGGCGCGTCGAGGCCCGCGGCAAGGGTGGCCAGGTCAAGGTCGGCGTAAAGGTCGTAAAAGGCGTCCTGTGCGATCAGCGGGAAGTGGGGCATCACGAAGCTAACGAACAGGACAAAGGGCGCGCCGTCAGCACCCCTGTCGCCCAGCCAGTCCTTGGCGAGATCGGCAATGCGCATGTCGTAGCGCGAGTAGGTGCTGGTGCCGCGCCCTGCCCCTGTGGCCAGATCCTCCGTCCCCACCTTCTTGGGAAGGTCCTTGCGGAAAAGGCCTTTGATGTCGCCCTTGCCGTCCACCACGTGAAGGGGGGCAAGCTCTTCGGTAAAGCCGTTGTCATCGCCGCCACGAAAGTGAAGCTTGCCGATGGAGACCACATCCACCCCCTGCCCGCGCAAGGTGTGGTGCCAGCTCTCGGGCGAACCCGTATAGGGGCACGCATTGTCCCAATAACCGATGTCGTGGACATAGCGGCCCGTGGCGAGGGAGGCGCGTGACGGCACACAGATGGGGCTGTTGCAGTAGGCCGCATCGAACCGTGTGCCCTTTGCCGCCAATGCATCGATGTTGGGTGTCTTGACGAAGGGGTGACCGTAACACCCCGCCACGTTGCGGTTGTGCTCGTCTGAGAGGATGAACAGGACGTTCTTCCCCCGCTTTTGCGATGACACAGGTGCACCTCTCCCGGCCGGCTCTCACGATGGTGAGGAAAACCTACGTTGGCCCGGCCATGCTCAGATAGCGCGAAGAAGGCACTGGATCATGCCGATCTGGAATGGCTTACTGCGTGGCCATTTGCTGAGCGATGGGGACAGGAGCAACGCGCCATGGACATCCACCACATCCGCTTCGTGCGCGCCGTCGCGGATCAAAGCAACATTTCCGCCGCCGCGCGAGAGCTGGGGCTGACCCAACCGGCCCTCACCAAGATCATCTCGCGGGTGGAGGACCAGGTCGGCGCAAAACTCTTCGACCGTGGCCCGCGCGGCGTCACGCTGACCCCGTTTGGCGAGGTCTTCCTGGAGCGCATGGCCGTGGTGGAGCAGGAATTCACCATGCTGGACAAGGAGGTGCGGGCGCGAAAGTCAGGCCTTTCAGGCACCATTACTCTTGGGGTGGGGCAGTTTTGGCTGGGCCGCATCCTCCCCCTCGTCATCGCACGCTTGGCTGAATCCACCCCTGACGTTCAGGTCAAGATTTACACAGGCGCCAGGGAAGACCTTCTTGAGCGGTTGAAGCGCGGCGAGGTGGACGTGATGCTCGCCCGCATCACCGACGACCTTCCAGGCGGCATGGAGGGCGAGGCCCTTGCAGAGGTGCGCATGTTCGTCATGGCACGCAAAGGCCACCCTTTGGAACGGGCCGACAAGGTGACCCCCGACACTCTGTCGCCCTACGGCTGGATCCTGCCGCCGCTCACCGACCCCACCATCCGCTACGCCTTTACCGATGTGGGCGTGACGCCGCCTCGGGCACGACTGGAGGCGGTCTCCCACAATCTCATCTTCAGCATTCTTCAGGCGAGCGACATGGTCACGATCGTGCCCGATATGACAGCCAACGCTGTCCCTGAGGGTTTGTGCCGCCTACGGGCGGAGTGGCTGCAATGGTCCTGCAGCGTCGGGGTGATCCGCTACCCCGACCGATCACTCCTTCCTTGCTGTGAAGCCTTTCTCACCGCCCTTCGCACGGCCACCGAAGGCCTTGCCCCTTGCCAAAAGGGCGTCAAGGCTGCGGCATGAGGCGGGCCGGCCCGTTCCCCTTCTACAACATGGCAGTGAAACCAAAACGTCACTTGCCGGGGCACGCGGCGCGCGGTATTCAGCCGGCAAATCAACCCTGTTTTGCAGCCGCCCCAGGTGCGATCTGCGCACCCATGAGGAGCAGCGATGCCGTTCAACCATGAAAAGTCTGCCACCCACCGTTTGGCTCAGGCGGCGAAGGCCCAGCGTGTGCGCTCGGGCGCGCACCTGTCCTCCCTCGGCCTGCACCCCGGCCAGGAGGTGGTCCTCAAGGCGCTCGCCACCGACGACGGGCGCACAATGACCGACCTTGCCCAGCACCTCGGCGTCCAGCCCCCCACCGTCACGAAGATGGTCACCCGCCTTGCCGCCTACGGATTCGTGGTGCGCCAGGCCTCCGATAAGGATGGCCGCCTTGCCCGCGTCTTCCTCACCGAGACCGGTCGAGCGCTGATCGATGACGTGGACAAGACCTGGAAGCGGCTTGAGCGCGAGGCCTTGAAGAGCTTCGACGAGAAGGACCGCAAGCGCCTGCGCAAGCTGTTGAAGAAAATGGAACGCAACCTCCACTCCGCCAACGGCAAGATCGGCAAAGGCGTCCAGGACGACGATGAGGACGACGACCCGGATCCTGAAGACCTGACATCTTGATCACCAGGCAGCGCCCCCTCCCGGATGGCTTATCTCCGACCATCGTCCTTCGATGATCGCTCCACATCTGCGCTGCTAGCACCGTGGCGATGAGCCAACCGGCCGAGGCGGGTCTGGCGGTCCGCGGCATCCTTTTGATGTCGACCGCGGCCGCCCTTTTCTCGTGCCTTGATGCGACGGCCAAGTATCTCGGCAGGTCCATGGATCCGGCCGAGGTGGTCTGGCTGCGCTACACCTTCCATGTGATCCTGCTTGCGATCTTCTTGCGGGTGTGGAGCCATCCGGCCGCCTTTCGCACCAAAAAGCCCATCATGCAGCTCCTTCGGGGGCTGACGCTCTTGGGTTCCACCACCTTCAACTTCTTTGCCCTTCAATACCTGCAACTGGCAGAGGCGAGCGCCATCATGTTCGCAGGCCCCCTTGTGGTGACCGCCCTTGCAGGCCCCCTCCTTGGCGAGCAGGTGGGCGTGCGCCGCTGGATTGCCGTCGGGGTTGGCTTCATCGGCGTCCTGGTGGTGACGCGCCCAGGTGCCGGCGCTATGCATTGGGCAGCGTTCCTGTCCGTGGGCGCCATGCTGAGCTACGTGTCCTACGCCATCCTCACCCGGCGCATGGGCGGGACGGAAAGCTCCGAAAGCCTTTTGATGCTGTCTGCTCTGGTGGGCGTCGTTGCGCTGTCGCCGGTTGCCCCAAGCGCCGTCATGAACCTTGAGGGCTGGCATTGGGGGCTTGCGATCCTCATGGGGGCGTTCGGCGCCACAGGCCACTACGCGTTGGTGGTGGCCCACAGGATCGCATCGGCCTCCCTCCTAGCCCCCTTCATCTATACGCAGATGATTTGGATGATCACCTTCGGCTACGTCATCTTCAATGACGTGCCCGACGCATGGACGCTGAGCGGCACGGCCATCATCGCCGGCGCAGGGCTCTACATCCTCCACCGCGAGAGGGTGCGCGGCCGCCAGGCTTCCATCTCCGACCCGGCGGTGCAGTAGCGCGCCTCAGTAGGTGGCGCGCCCGCCCGAAAGGTCGAACACCGCGCCCGTTGCAAAGCGATTGTCTTCGCTGGCAAGCCAAGCAATGAGGGCGGCGGCCTCATCCAGCTCAAGAAAGCGCCCGCGCGGGATCTTGGAGAGCATGTAGCCGATATGCTCTTCGCTCATTTGGTCGAAGATGCGGGTGCGGGCGGCGGCGGGTGTCACACAGTTCACCGCCACATCAACGTCCGCCAGCTCCTTGCCGAGGGATTTTGTAAAGCCGATCACCCCCGCCTTCGACGCTGAATAGGCCGATGCATTGGGGTTGCCTTCCTTGCCAGCGACGGAGGCGATGTTGACGATCCGCCCATAGCCGCGCTCGCGCATGGAACCGACGACCACTTTGTTGACGTGGAACGTCCCGTTCAAATTGATGGCGCAGATCTTATGAAACTCGTCCACCGGATAGTCTTGGACGGTGGCATTTGCCCCGGCAATTCCTGCCGAGTTCACCACCACGTCCACCGGCCCGAACGCCTGCACCGTTTCTTTGTGGGCCGCGTCCACGGACGCAAAGTCGGCCACATCACAGGTGAAGGCCCGCCCGCCGATACCCGCCGCGTGCCGCTCGGCAAGGTCAAGGTCGAGGTCCCAGAGCGCCACCTTGGCACCGCCCTCGGCCAAGACCTTGGCGACGGTCCCGCCGATCCCCTGCGCCCCGCCCGTCACCACCGCAACGCGGCCATTAAAATCGTAACTGTTCATTCTCGGTCCTTCTGCGCCCTTCCCGCCTATTCCCACTCAATCGTGCCCGGTGGTTTTGAGGTGACGTCATAGACCACGCGGTTGACGCCGCGAACCTCGTTGACGATGCGGGAGGCGACGCGGGAGAGAAACTGCGGGTCGAAGGGGTAGACGTCAGCCGTCATCCCGTCGGTGGAGGTCACGGCGCGCAGGGCAAGGACGTTTTCGTAGGTGCGTGCATCGCCCATCACACCGACGGTTTTCACCGGCAAGATCACGGCAAAGGCTTGCCAGATGGCATCGTAGAGGCCTGCGGCGCGGATTTCCTCAATGTAGATGGCATCGGCCTTGCGCAAGGTGTCGAGACCATCAAGCGTGACCGGGCCAGGGTGGCGGATGGCAAGGCCAGGCCCCGGAAACGGGTGGCGACCGACGAAGACATCCGACAGGCCCAGTTCGCGGCCGAGCGCCCTCACCTCGTCCTTGAACAATAGCCGCAGCGGCTCCACCAGCTTCAAGCCCATACGCTCAGGCAGACCGCCCACATTGTGGTGGGATTTGATGGTGACCGACGGCCCGCCCGTTGCCGAGACGCTCTCGATCACGTCGGGATAAAGGGTGCCTTGGGCGAGGAAATCGCCGCCAACGGCACGCGCCTCCTTCTCAAAAACCTCCACGAAGAGGCGGCCGATGGTCTTGCGCTTGGCCTCGGGGTCGTCGACGCCGTCAAGGGCGGTGAGGAAGGTGTCGGCGGCCTCCACTTTGTTGAAGACGACGTCGTTGCGGCCGGCAAACATCGCCTCGACGTCCCGCGCCTCGTTCTGGCGTAGAAGGCCGTGGTCGACGAAGATGCAGGTGAGTTGATCGCCGATGGCTTCCGCCAGAAGCACCGCGGTGACGGTGGAATCAACGCCGCCAGAGAGCCCGCATATCACTTTGCCAGTGCCCACCTGGGCGCGGATGGCCTCAATGGTTTCCTCGCGGAAGGCGGCCATGGTCCAGTCGCCGGTGGCACCAGCGATACGGCGCACGAAGCCTTCGATCAGCCTTGCGCCATCGGGGGTGTGGACCACCTCGGGGTGGAACATCAGCCCGTAGGCGCGGCGCTCGTCATTGGCAACAACGGCAAAGGGGGCGCCTTCGGAGCGGGCCACCACGCGAAAGCCGGGCGCAGGCTCCACCACGCGGTCGCCATGGCTCATCCACACGGTGTGGGCCTCGCCAGGGGACCAAAGGCCGTCGAAGAGGGCGCAATCGCCCACAACGTCCACAGTGGCGCGGCCAAACTCGCGGTGGTCGGCGGCTTCGGCGCGGCCGCCCATCTGCTCCGTCATCGCCATCTGGCCATAGCAGATGCCAAGGAGGGGCACGCCGGCATCGACGATCTCCTGGGGCGCGCGGGGTGAGCCTTCTTCGTGGGTGGAGGCCGGACCGCCCGAGAAGATCACCCCCTTGGGACGGTGCTTGTGAAAAGCGTCCAGCGCCGTCGCGTAGGGGGCGATGACGGAAAACACGCCAGCTTCGCGCACCCGCCGCGCAATCAATTGGGTGACTTGGCTGCCGAAGTCGACGATGAGGATGGTGTCGTGGCTCATACCGCCTCACTTGCCACACTCGCGCCGCGCCTGCGAGCCCTCAGCCCGTCATTAGGCCCGGCGATACACGCTGGAGGCGACATCGGCCACGACCCTGCGCTATGACGGCACCGGCAACGGGGGAGAACAAGCTATGGCCACATTCGCAGGACGGCTGGGCGGGGCCATCAAAGGCCTCATCCTGGCGCTCATCAATGCCACGATCATCCTCGTCATCCTGGCGGCCCTTGCGGTGGGATTTGCCGTCAACGCAGTCCACAATTTTGCACAAAGCAGCGCGCGTGACATCGGGCGGTCGGCCATCGAGGGAGCGGGCCTAGACCCCAGCGCCATCGAGGCGAGCGTTGCGAAGATTGCCGAAGATGTGACGGCCCTGCGCCAATCCGTCCAGGAGCGCGCCGCCGACAGGGGTGAGGGTTCCACACAGCGTCTGGCCGAAGCCCTTGCACCGCAGCTGGATCGCCTGAGCGAGCGCCTGGCGGAGGTGAGGACGGCCGTCACGGGCCTCTCCCACCCCACCATCAGCCTCGACCCTGAAACCCTTGAAGGTCTCGAAGGGATCGTCACCCAAGCCCTTAACGAGCTTGCCGATATTGCCGACGATGACCCACCCACGGACGCTGCCCAGTAAGGAGGTCTGACCCTCAGCCGCCGGTGTCTGGCGGTGGGCGAAGGGCCTGCCATGCGCCGATGAAGGCGGCCACGGCCACGGCGACCGTCATCGCCACCATGAAGGGGGCAAGATCGAGGCGGGAGACTTCGGTGCGCAGGTTCAGCATCACCGTGAACTCGCTGATCTTGTAAGCCTCATAGGCAAACACCGAGGCAAACGCCACAAGCACCCCCTGCCCCAACACCCACAAGATGCGCCGCCGCAGCCCGCCTAAGCGGTCCGACAGGATGGTGACGCGGATGGACCTGTGGGCGGCAAGAGTAAAGGGCAGCGTCAGAAACACTGTCATGGCAAGGAGCAGCCCCGACAGTTCTTCGGTGAAGCGGAACGGGGCCGACACAAGATAGCGCATCACAACGGCGGCGAGAACGATCACGAAGATCGCCGCCACCATGGCCGCACCGAAGGCGGCAAGACCGCGCGCTGCCCACAAGATGGCTGTGTCGATGCGGCCCGCCAGGGTGGGCGGACCTGAGGCGCTGCTCAAGGCAGCGCTGAGAGGATTTTCTGGCGGTAGGCTTCAGCATCGCCGCCAGCGTCCTCTGCAAGCTCTGCCCATGTTTCAATGGCAGCGGCGCGGATCTCATCGATCTCTTCGGCAGAGAAATCAGGGTACCAGGTGACGCCCTGTTCCGTTGTCGATGCCCGTGCCGCCACCTCAGCCTCAGCGTCCTTGGTAAAGTCGAACGTCTTGTCGGCAAGGGCGGTCATCGCCTCTTCCACGTGGGTCTTCAAGTCGTCAGGCAAAGCGTCCCAGGCGGCCTTGTTGACCATCATGGCGTAAGGGGCGGGCGGGAAGGGAAAGCCCACATAGGTGGCGTGCGGGGCCACCTCCTGAAGCGAAATGGAGTTGGCGAAGCGGGCGGTGTAAAGCGCGCAGTCGATCACACCGTTCTGGAGCGCCGTATAGAGTTCGTTTTGGGCAACGATCTGTGCCGCAACGCCAAGCTTGGTGAAAGTTTCCACCTGTTCGCGGGTGCCAACGCGCAGTTTGACTTGGCGCAGTTCATCAAGGTTGCGCACAGGCTCGCGGCAAAAGACGGAGGCGTTGTAAAGGGACAGGCCCATGAAGCCCACCACCTCGATGCCGCGCTTTTCAATCCCCTCCTCAAGCACCTCCTTTACGGCTGGCAGGGCTGCCAGATGCTCATCGGCGCTGGAGACGAGGCCGAAGACATAGACGTTGGCGATGTCAGGCGCATCGCGGCCCAGGAACGGCGGCCAGATGAAGGCCATGTGCGGCGTGCCGGCGTTCATGTAGCGAAGGGCGTCCGCGTCCTTCAGGCCCATGGCGCCGCCTTCGGACACGGTGATTTTCAGCCGCCCGTCGGTGCGCTGGGCAATGTCCTCGGCAAGGTCGCGGATGTGCCCCGATTCAGGGCGCGTCGGCGCATAGTTGTTGTTGAAGCGCCATTCGACGGTGTCGGCCGCGGCGGCCCCGCCAAGGAAGAGGACGGCGGCAAGGCTTGCAAGCGCGCGTTGGGCTGGCATGAACGGCTCCTGGACGTGTGTGATGTTTAACCAAAGGATGGCACAGGCACGGAAACAATGGGAAGGGGTTCAGGCGCCGCCGTCAGGACGCAATGCGCGCGGCGGTCGCCACAATCCTCTCCATCTCCCGCAGCACAGGCTTTTCGATGAGTTTGCCGTCGATCACCACAAGCCCCGTGTCCGCCTCGGCAAAGGCGCTGAGGATCCGCTCGGCGCGGGCCACCTCGTCCTCGCTGGGCGAAAAGACGCGGTTGATGATGGGGATTTGCTTGGGGTGGATCGCCCCCTTACCGGAAAAGCCGAGGTCGCGGGCCTTGTGGCAGGCACGCTCGAGCTCGGCAGGGTCCTCAAGGTCCAGGAACGGCACGTCGATGGCATCCACCCCTGCGGCAGAGGCGGCGTGGACCACGCGGGAGCGGGCGTAAAGCAGCGGCTCCCACTGGTTCTGGCAGCCAAGGTCGGCGGCCATGTCCACCCCGCCGAAGAACAGGGCATCGATGCGCCCGCTCGCTTGTGCAATGTCGTAGGCCGCGTTCAGCCCCTCGTTGGTCTCGATGATGATGTGAAGGCGGCAGTCATGGCCACGCTCGGCCAGAAGGTCGTCCAGCCAAACCACCTCCTCCGGGCCCTTCACCTTGGGCAGCATCAGGGCCGGGGGCGGGGATGAGGTGGCCAGAACGCTCTGAACGTCCGCCAAACCGACGGCGGTGCGCAGGCAATTGATGCGCACGATCCTCTCCACGCCATCCTCAGCCTGAGGGGTCTGGAAGTATTGAAGGGCGCTCGCCCGCGCTGCGTCCTTGTCCTTGGGGGCGATGCCGTCTTCAAGTTCGACGCACACAATGTCGGTGCCGCATGACAAGGCTTTCGGCATCATTTCAGGCCGCAGCCCCGGCACGAAGATGAACGACCGTCGCGGCCGTGGCGCCGAGCGCTCGGACATGGGGCAATCCTTCCCTTGGTATGGTGGGCGAAAGGGTGGTGTCCTGGCCCTCACCCGTCAACGCTCCGCGCGCTTGTCGGCGGCAGTGGCAAACGGAAGGAGGAGCTTTGGCACCCACCCTGCAAGGCTGCGAAAGCGGATGGGCGACGGCGGTGCCGGGCGCAACGGGAACGCCGTGGTCTTGCCGGCAAACACATCCGCCAGCGCTGCGCCAAGGACGGTCGCCATGACAATCCCCCGCCCGTTGCAGGCAGACACGGCGTAGCGTCTCTCCCCCAGTTGGTGCAGGCGGGGCAGAAAGTCCCCCGTCAGCATGGCGTGGGCGCGCCAGTGGCCTTGAATGCGCGCGCCTTCAAGGTGGGCAAACACGCCGGCAAGGCGCCGTGCTGCCACTTTGGCGACCCGGGCGCGGGCGCTGATTTCGCCAAGGGGCGCCATCCCGCCGATCCCAAGTCGCCCATCCGCCGTCCAGCGAATGGCAAACAGGTGATGGCGTGTGTCCGACAGAGCCTCACCGCCGCCAAGCACGGATCGCCTCACCTCATCCGGCCAGATCTGCGTCACCATCTGGTGTACGCTAAGCGGGACGGTGGCCGCGTCGTCGCCTGTGCCAACGCCTGGAGGTTGCCCGTTGGTGGCCTGCAGGAGGGCGCGGCAACGCACTGTACCGCCTGGTGTGCGCACCAACCACCGGCCGCACTCGGCGGTGACGGCGACGGCAGGGCTTTGCTCGAACACCAGCGCCCCTGTAGCTGCCGCTGCCCTTGCCCCTCCACGGGCATAGGCCAAAGGGTTCATGTGCCCGCCCGTCTCATCAAGGATGGCGCCGAAAAAGTGGGGCGAGCCGATCCTTTCGCGCGCCTCGTCTGCCTCAAGAAAACGGACCTTTGCGCCGGCGTTCGCCCACGCCCTGCAGCGCACTTTCAGGCCGTCGACGAGGGACGGACCGTGGGCGGGATTGAGCCAACCCGCCTGCGTACCGTCGCAGGCGATGGCGTGCTGTTTGATGAGGGAGAAGACCGTGTCGGCGCCGCCCGCAATCATGCGCACCAGGCCTTTGCCGTGGGTGCCGAGGCGGGCGATGGCCGCATCGGGCGACAGGCGCGGCAAGCTTGGCACCACGAGCCCACCATTGCGGCCCGATGCGCCCGCACCAATCTTGCCCGCCTCCACGAGCGCCACTGACACGCCGGCTTCGGCAAGGCGAAGGGCCGTGAACACACCAAGAATACCGCCGCCGATGATGGCCACATCCACAACGTGATCGCCGATCAGCTGCGGGGCGCCAAAAGTCTCCTTTGCGGTGGCCGCCCAGTGGCTTGCGGCAAGCGCATCAAGGGCTGCCACGAAGGGTCAGCGTCTGCGCAGGGCCGTCACCTCGATCTCCACCTTCATCTCCTCCATGGCAAAGCCGCAGATGATGGTTGTGTTGGTGGGCCGCGGCTCTGAAAAGCGCTTGCCCAGTTCCCGGGAGACGGGCTCCACATAGGCGCGGTCCGACAGGTAGACACGCACCCGCACCACGTCGGCGAAGGTGGCGTCGGCCTTTGAAAGCGTCTCTTCGATGGTGGCAAGGCACTGGCGGGCCTGCTCGGTGGCATCGTCTGAGATGGTGCCGGCGGCGTGGTCGTAGCCTGCAGTGCCTGAGACGAACACCCACTCCCCGTCGATCACGGCGCGGCTGTAGCCTGCCATCTCCTCAAAGGGCGATCCTGTGGTGATGGCCATACGTGTCATGGGGTCGGTCCTTCGGTGGTGTCTTGGTGGGATCGCGGTAGGTTCAGGCAGCGGGCTTTTGGGCAATGACGCTCGCAAACACAATGGCACCGTAGAAGGTGCCGTCGGCAGCGCGCCTTCGGGCCTCGGCGTTCATGGCTTCGGCAAGTTCTGGCCCGCAATCGCCTTGCCTGACGGCCATATCCATACCCCGTGCGATAAAGGTGAGGAGATAGTCCGGCCGCTCGGTCTGAACGTAGCCATAAGCGTCCATTGCAATGTCGGTGAAGCCGGCGCGCGTCACCATCGCTGGCATACGGCGCATCACGTAAGGGTCGTGGATCATGTGGCGCTGGATCAGCCGCACCGCACCCTGCAAAGGGTCGTCCTCGTGAAGGGCAACGGTGATGGTGGCGTAGTCCCCATCGAAAACGGCAAGCATGCCGCCTGGCCGCAACACGCGGTGGGCTTCGGCCAACGCCCCTGCGGGGTCTGCAAGGTGCGAGTAGACGGTGTTGGCAATCACCACGTCGAAGCTTGCATCCGCCTCGCCCGTGCCCAGCGCATCGCCCTGTGAGAAGCGCACGCCCTCATGGTGTCCATGGCGCTGGCGGGCCTTTTCAAGAAGGCCTTCTGAGGGGTCGACGCCCACGAACGCGCCCGGGGACAGGTTCTTCATGATCAGCGCCGAGACCGCGCCATTGCCGCATCCCACCTCAAGCACCCGTGCGCCAAGCTTAGGGAGCGAGGCCATGTAGGCGGCGCAAATCTTCTGCATGGCCGGTTCCGACGCGCGCGCATCCATGGATTGGGCGATGGCGTCGATCACCTCGTTGGGCTGGGTGGCGATGGATAGGTAAACGTCAGGCATGGGTCTCTCTCGCAGCGCTGCGGCAGGTCAGTCCGCACCATCCACGAAAGGCCGTAGCATGGTGTGGGTGGCGGCGATGTCGGCAGCAATGGCCTGCCGCGCACCCTCCGCCTTTCCCTCACGCAGGGCAACCAGGCAGGCAATGTGGTGGTCCGCGCCGTTCTTGAACGCAGCCTCCTCGAGCCGCGGACCGATGGCCTGGGACAGCATCCTGAGGTAAGGGCCAAAGCGCAGCCACAGCGCCTCGATGAGGTCGTTCAGAACGGCAGAGCCCGCGGCACGATAAATCAGGAAATGCACGTCGCGGTTCAACTTCAACAGTGTCTCCACACCCTCCTTGGGCGTCACGCTGCGGTGGGCGTCGACGGCCGCCTCCACTGCCTCCAAGAGCGGCGCGTCGGCACGGCCAGCGGCGCGGGCGGCAGCCAACGGCTCAATGGCAAGGCGGGCCTCCATGAGATCGTCGAGGCGCGAGCGGGAGACGACGGGCACGCGAAGGGAGCCGTTGGTCATGGGTTCGAGCGCATTCTCGGCCGCCAGCTGGCGCAACGCCTCGCGCACAGGCATGTGGCTAACGCCGAAGGAGGCTGAGAGTTGGGGGATGGTCAGCACCTGGCCGGGGTCGAAGCGGCCGGCCATCAAGGTCTCGCGCAGCTGCGTGAAAACATGATCGTGCACCGTTGGGCGCGAGCGGATGGTTTTGAGCTGCGCAGCGTCCAGTCCTGCGAGCGTCGGCGTTGGCGTTGCCATGATCAGATCTCCCCCGAGGCCACAGCATGGCAGGCCACCCACCCGCCGTCCTGAAGGGGCACGGCAGGCGGCCTTTCCTCACGGCAGACGGAGCGTGCGTGGGGGCAGCGGGGGTGGAAGGCGCAGCCCGTGGGCGGGTCGATGGGGTTGGGCACTTCGCCAGCCAGGGGCGCACGCACGTTGCCGATGCTGGCAAGGGTGGGAACGGTGCCGATCAGCGCCTTGGTGTAAGGGTGCCGCGGCGCGCTGAACAGGTGATCGGCCCGCTGCAATTCCACAAGACGGCCCAGATACATGACGCCGACAATGTCGGCCATATGGTCCACCACCGCCAGATTGTGGCTGATGAAAAGGGTGGTGAGCCCCCTCTCCCTCTGGAGCGCGCGCAAAAGGTTCAGGATCTGCGCCTGGACCGAAACGTCGAGCGCGGACGTGGGCTCATCGGCCACAAGCACGGTGGGGTGGCTTGCGATCGCCCTTGCAATGGCAATCCTCTGGCGCTGGCCGCCCGAGAAGGCGTGGGGATAGAGCTGCGCCTGATCGGGCGACAGGCCCACCGCTTTCAAGAGATCGCCAACGCTCTGACGCATCTGTCTGCGGTCTTTGACGATGGCGAAGGAGAGCAAAGGGTCCCCCACCGCCTCTTCCACAGTCCAGCGCGGGTTGAGGCTGGCATAAGGGTCCTGGAAGATCATCTGGATGGCGCGGCGGGCCGGTGCGTCGGGGTTGCTGGCAAGGTCGATGGCGCGCCCGTCGAAGGTCATGGTGCCGGCCGTGGGGGCAATCAGCCCCGCAATCATCCGTGCCAGTGTGGACTTGCCGCAGCCCGATTCGCCAACCAGCCCCACAGTCGCGCCCTTGGGGATGGTGAGGCTCACACCGTCCACCGCTTTGACAATGCGCCGGCCGGTGCGCGACAGGGCGCGGCTGATCCAAGGCGGCGACACGTCGAAATGGCGGGTGAGGTCGGTGACCTGAAGCAAAGGCGCGCCGGCAGCACTCACGCCACCATCTCCGCATGGCAGGCGATGACGACGCCGGAGGCTGTCTTGCCGGGTTGCGGCTGCACGCTTTCGCACACGTCGAGCTTGCGGGGGCAGCGGGGGTGGAAAGCGCAGCCGCCTGGCCGCTCGCCGGCACGGGGCATGGCGCCGCCGATCTGCGGCAGCGTCTCAAGCCCTGCACCGATTTCGGGGATGGAGGCCACAAGGCCTGCGGTATAGGGGTGGCGCGGGGCGGTGAGCACCTGGCGCACAGGCCCCATTTCAACGACGCGCCCTGCGTACATCACCGCCACCTTATCGGCCGCCTGGGCAATGACCCCCATGTCGTGGGTGATCAGCATGACGCCTGCGCCGATCTTGCGGGACAGGGAGAGCAAAAGCTCGATGATCTGCGCCTGAATGGAAACGTCGAGCGCGGTGGTGGGCTCGTCGGCAATCAGGAGCTGAGGATCGCCTGCAAGGGCAAGGGCGATCACAACACGCTGGCGCATGCCACCGGAGAATGCGTGGGGGTAGTGCCACAGCCGCTCCGACGCACCGGGGATCCCCACCGATTCCAACAACGCGATGGCCTTTTGCCGTGCCGCGGTTTCCGACAGGTCGGCGTGGGTGCGGATGGTTTCCACCAGTTGCCGGCCGATGGTGAAGACAGGGTTCAGCGCCGTCAAAGGGTCCTGGAAGATGGTGCCGATGGACCGGCCGCGAAGGCGCCGCAAGGCGGCCTCCGACAAGGTATCGATACGCTCGCCCTTGAAGCGGATCTCGCCACCCGTCTTTGCCAAGGGCGGCTCCAAAAGGCCGGTGACTGCGGCGCCCGTCATGGACTTGCCTGCGCCCGACTCGCCGACAATGCCGAGGATTTCACCGGCGCCGATGGTCATGGACACATCCTCAAGGATGGGGACGGGCGGGCGGTCCATCAGCGAAACGGACAGGTTCTCCACCTGCAAAATCGGCGCTGTCACGCAAAAGCCCTCCGTTCGGGCAAGAGAGCGTAGCCGCAGGCCGTCACCGCCGTCAGTCCAGCAATGGCCAGAGCAAACCCGGCCTCCGATCCCGACGACAACACCCCATAAACCGTCACCGCGAGCGCCCCGCCCAACGTGGTGACGAGAAGGCCAAGACTTGCCGCGGTAGAGGCGATTTGCGGGAAGGGTTCCAACATCAGGATCTGGCTGCCGGGCACAATCATCCCCATGGACGCCATGATCATGAAGAGCGCCGGGGCAATCAGGATGACGCCCATCTCGAACACCCCGCTGAGCGCGAGGAGGACCGCTGCGATGAGGGCCGGCAGCAGGCCGAGCGCCATAGTCTTCACCGTGCCGAAGCGGCGAACCACCTTTGCCCCCACCAAAGCAAAGCTCGCGTAGGCAAGCAAAATCGCGCCCTGGATCAGACTGTACTGGAGCGGGGAGAGGCCCCACAGCCCCACGAAAATGAAAGGGCTGCCTGCCATCATCACCAGAAAAAGGCCTGTGCTTGAGGCGCCGATCAGCACCGTCGCGCGATAGACCGGCGAGGCGGCAAGGGCCCACAGGTCGCGCGACAGGCTCCCTTCACCGTGCGGGCGCAGGGGCATTTTCGGCAGGACGACGATGGCGACCAAAAGGACGATGGCGGCAAAGATCCCGGCGCCGAGGAAGGTGGTCCGCCAGTCCACCCACTCCAACGCGAGGGCGCCCACCACGGGGCTTCCTGCAGGGGCGATGGCCATGGAGGCACTGAGGAAGGCCATCATCTGCGGCGCCCTGTCAGGCGGCCACAGGGAGCGGATGGCGGCCCGTGCCGTGGTCACCCCTGCCACGGCGCCAAAGCCGAGGAGAAAGCGCGCCACCATCAACTGGGTGAGCGAGGAGGCCATTGCGCACATCAGGCAGGCGAAGACGAACAGCGCGCCTGTGGCTGCAAGGGTCCGGCGTCGCCCGATCCTGTCGCTGATGGGCCCATAAACGGCAAACCCGAGGCAGGTGCCCACGAAGAACATGGTCAGCGTTGCCTGGGCGCCAGCTTCCGACGCGCCGAACTCCGCCGCCACCTGGGGCAAGGCGGGCAGGTACAGGAACGAGCCCACGTAGCCTGCGATGGCCAGCGCACACAAAACCGGCATGAGCGCGCGCGGCGGCGCGGCGGCAACGGGTGTCATTGTGGCGGGCGCGCATGATCGGAACTCACTCCGCGGCCGCGCGACGGCTCGACGCCTCTTTCATGGGAAGGCGGCACGCATGGGGCCTACCCCCTTGGAGGATCATCGACAGCCCCTCCCCCTGCCCGTCCAGCAGCGAAATGTCCTTGAAGGGATTGCCGTCCACGGCCACAAGGTCGGCCATAGCACCAACCGCAATGGTGCCCAGCTCACCGGTCTTGTTGAGGATTTCAGCGTTGATGGAGGTGGCTGAACGCAAAATGTCGATGGGCTTTTGCACGTGGGCACGGATGACGAACTCGTGGGACTGTGCCTCTTCCATCTCCCCCATCAGGTCGGTGCCAAAGCCCATCTTCACGCCGGCACGCTCGCAATGCTCCAGCATCTTCACGCCCGCCTCCGTGACGAAGGCAAGCTTTTCAACCACGTAAGGGGAAAGGCCGAGCTTTGACCCGTCCCGCAGCGTCTTCTCATAACAAACCAGCGTCGGCACAACGAAGGCGTCGCGCTCGGCGACGAAGCGGGCCGTCTCCTCGTCGATGAGGTTGCAGTGTTCCACCGTGCGCACGCCATTGCCCACGGCTCGGCGCACCGCCGTCGGCCCATAGGTGTGGGCGGCCACGTACTTGCCGCGCATGGCTGCCTCCTCGGCGGCAACGGCAATCTCCTCCTCGGTGAACTGGTAGTCGTCGATGGCATCGTGGGGTGAGCCGACGCCGCCTGAGGCCATCAGTTTGATGTGGTCGGCGCCTTTGCGCAGCTCGTCCCGCACGGCAAGGCGCATCTCCTGCGGGCCGTCCACGATGCGGCTGAAGAAGTCGAGCCCGTTGGCGTTGCGGTCAGGGTGGCGGTTGGAATCGGCGCGCCGGCGATGGTCGCCATGCCCGCCTGTCTGGGTGAAGCCTGGCCCGCAAATAAAGGCGCGCGGGCCGACGATCAGCCCCCGCGCCAGCGCTTCACGCAAGCCATAGTCGGCGCCGGCCACATCGCGCACCGTTGTGAAGCCGCGGTCCAGCATGGCGCGAATGCGCGGCAGCGCTTCGGCCACAATCAGCGTCAAAGGGCTGTCGTGGTTGCGCGAGGCCACAAGGTTCACCGCCAGAAGATGAACATGCGCATCGATGAGGCCGGGCAGGACCGTCTGCCCGCGCGCATCGATCTCAAGGTCGCCTTCAAGGCTTGCCCGGCCGGTCGCGATCTCAACAATCCGGCCCGCCTCGATCACGATATCCACACCGTCCAAAAGGTCCTCCGACCAGCCATCGAAGGCGAGTGCGTTGCGGATGACGGTGACGGACATGGACGCAATCCTCATGGGGCTGGTGCGGGAGTGCGCCATCTTGGCCGGTGAAAGGGGGCGGTACAAGTTTCTTGATCAAACCGCCGCCCGATGCAATCGTGCCCCACGCCAACGACAAGATTGGGCGGGCGATAGAAGCTGCCTGCCAGGAAGAGGGACGAGTGATGCTGAAAAGGATCGTGTGCGCGGCCGCGCTCGCGCTTGCCATTGCGCCGGCGATGGATGCTGAGGCCGCAGAGCTGCGCTTTGCCGGAACCACCCCGGCCCTCACCATGGACCCCCACGCCAGCAACGACTTCGTGACGACGGCCATCTACCGCCAGGTCTATGACAGCCTTGTGGGCCTCACCTTGGACATGGAGCTTGCCCCAGGCCTTGCCACCGATTGGGAGTATCTGGGCGACAACACCTGGCGCTTTACGATCCGCGACGGTGTGGTCTTCCATGACGGCTCGCCGCTGACGGCAGAGGACATCAAGTTCTCCATCGAACGGGCCAAGGGCAGCCGCTTCTACACAAGCCTTTTCGGCGGCATCACCGAGGTAAAGGTGTCGGGCGACAACACCGTCGACGTCATCTCCACAACGCCTGACCCTGTGCTGCCGCGCAAGATGGCGCGCATGTTCATCATGTCCAAGCCCTGGGCAGAGGCGAACGATTCGGTTGGTGTGCCCGACCTTGGCGCCGAAGGGGGCGAGGCGTTCTCCATCCGCAACGCCAACGGCACGGGCCCCATGAAGCTCGTCTCCCACGACCAGGCGGTCCAGACGGTCTTCGCCAAGAACGAGAATTACTGGGGCGAGTATCCAGGCAACATCGAGACCGCCACGTACCTTCCCATCGGCTCCTCCCCCACACGGGTGGCAGCGCTCCTGTCGGGCGAGGTGGATATGGTCATCGACCTGCCGCTTCAGGACATCAACCGCGTCCAGTCCACCTCAGGCTTCAAGGTGCAGCAGGAGCCCCAGCTCATCTGGATGCAGATCGAGCTTGACGGCTCGCGCGATGTGGCGCTCGACACCTTCAAGAAGGATGGATCGCCCATTGAATCCAACCCCTTCAAGGACGTGCGTGTGCGCCAGGCGCTGGCCCACGCCATTGATGCCGACCTCATCGCCGACCGCGTCATGCGCGGCAGCGCCCGCGTGGTGGGGATTGCCGCCACACCGGGCCTTGGCGGCTACCAGGAAGACCTCGACCAGCGCTGGCCCACCGACATCGAAAAGGCGAAGTCCCTCTTGGAAGAGGCTGGCTATGGCGAGGGGTTCGTCACCACGCTGAACTGCCCGCTTGAGCGCTACGTCAACACCGAGGAAATCTGCCGCGCCGTTGCTGCCATGCTTGCCCGCGTGGGCATTGAGGTGCGCGTCAACGGTATGGTGTGGCCGGACTTTGCCCGCATGCTGGTAAACGGGCCGGAGTCCAGCTTCCACCTCATCGGCCTCACCCCCAACTCTTGGGATGTGCAGGACGCCTTCACCGCCACCATGATGACGCGCGATCCTGAAACCAAGCAGGGCTTCTTCAACTGGGCGCTCTACTCCAACCCCACCGTCGACAAGGTGGCCAAGGAACTCCCCGCCACCATCGACGAAGAGGCGCGCACCGCCCTTTATCGCGAAGGGCTTGAGGCGGCGAAAGAGACCGTCAGCGCGGTCTACCTTCACCAGCCGATGCTCACCTGGGGTCTGACGGATGCCATCGAAGCGCCCATGCGGGGCGATGCCACCGTCACGCTGCAAAACGTTGAGAAGGCGGACTAAAGGTCCGCCACTTCACGGCACAAGGGTGATCGGATAGGGCACGGATGGCGGCACTCATTGCACGAAGGCTCGGCCACGGGATCTTGGTCCTTTTTGTGGTCAGCCTTCTGGCCTTCCTGCTGTCGTCCCTTGTGGGCGACCCTGTGGCGAGCATCCTTGGCCTTAACGCAACGCCTGAGGACCGGGCCGATCTCGCCCAAAGGCTCGGCCTCGATCAGCCCTTCTTCACCCGCTACGCCACGTTCCTTTGGAACGCGATCCACTTCGAGTTCGCCACCTCCTACGCCGCCCAAAGGCCCGTTTCGGACCTCTTGATCGAGCGCATCCCCGCAACGCTGGAACTGGCGTCGGTGGCGTTGGTGCTGTCGCTGGCGGTCGGCATCCCCCTCGGCCTCGTCGCAGCGGTCAACCGTGGGCGCTGGTGGGCAACCGCGTTGATGTCGGCAAGCGTCATCGGCCTGTCCCTGCCCACCTTCGTTGTGGGGATCTTGCTGATCTTCGTGTTCTCCGTGCAGCTCGGCTGGCTTCCTTCCTTCGGGCGTGGGGAGACTGTGGCCATCGGCTGGTGGACGACGGGCTTCCTCACCGCCTCTGGCCTCAAAGCCCTCATCATGCCGGCGTTGGCCCTTGCCATCAGCCAGGTGGCCCTTGTTGCCCGCCTTGTGAGGGCGGAGATGCTGGACGTCTTGCGGGCGGACTACATCCGCTTTGCCAAGGCGCGGGGCATCAAGAAGCGGGCCATCGAGTTCAGCCATGCCCTGCGCAACACACTGATCCCCGTCATCACCGTGAGCGGCATCCAGCTCGGCTTCCTGGTTGCCTTTGCCGTGGTGGCGGAGGCGGTGTTCCAGTGGCCGGGGTTGGGCCTTTTGTTCCTCCAGGCGCTCGGCAGCACGGACATTCCGGTCATCTCAGCCTTTCTCCTGCTGGCGGCGGCCTTTTTCGTCACCATCAACCTGGTGGTGGACTGCCTTTACGTGTTGGTGGACCCGCGCCTTCGCGCAGGCGGGGCCATGGGCGCAGGGCCGTCCTTATGAGGCTTGCGACAGGACAACGCCCGACCACGCACCGCCCCAGCGCGTTGGTGCGGGCCTGGCGTTCGCCCCTGAGGCGCAGTTTTGCCCGCACGCCGACAGCCATCGTCGGTGCGCTCATCCTCCTCATCCTTGTGGGCGGGGCCGTCTTCGCGCCCTTGTTGGCCACCACCGACCCTTACGACCTTGCCAGCCTCAACCTTTTGGACTCACGCCTTCCGCCCATCTGGGTGGATGGTGGCATGGCCCCTTACATTCTGGGCACAGACAGCCAGGGGGCCGACGTTCTGTCCCTCATCCTTTACGGGATGCGCACGTCACTTGCCGTCGGTGTGTTGGCGGTGATGGTCTCTTGCTCGCTCGGCACCGTCATGGGTCTGATCGCAGGCTACGTGGGCGGTGCTGTGGGCGGGGTGATCATGCGCGCTGCCGACATTCAGTTCACCTTCCCGGCCATTTTGCTAGCGCTGTTGATTGGCGGGCTCGGCACGACGCTGCTTCCTGCCCACCTCAAGGCGCAACTTGCCATGCCCATCCTGGTCGCTGCCCTCGGCCTCTCCCACTGGCCGCACTTTGCACGCCTGGTTCGCGGGGCGGTCCTGGTGGAAAAGACGAAGGATTATGTAGCCGCCGCACGCCTTGCGGGGCGTGGGCCGTTCTCCATCATGGCACGGCAGATCCTGCCAAACGTCACCAACGCCATCCTCGTCTTGATGACGCTGGACATTGCGTTTGCGGTGATGGGCGAGGCCACCCTCTCCTTCCTAGGCTTCGGCCTGCCGCCCACCGAGCCCTCCCTCGGAACGCTGATCCGCACGGGGTACGAGTACCTTTTCTCAGGCGAGTGGTGGCTCGTCATCTTCCCTGCGCTCACGCTGGTTTTGCTAGTGGTGAGCGTCAACCTTGTGGGCGACTGGCTGCGCGATGCGCTCAACCCGCGTCTCAACTGACGGAGAACACCTTTGAGCGAGTGTCATGTGGGCATCGATGTGGGTGGGACGTTCACCGATTTCGTCCTGACCGACGCGCGCGGCGTGACCACCTGGAAGGAGCCGAGCTCCCCCGCCGACCCTGCCGCTGCGGTGATCGCCGGCCTGTCGGGCCTTCTGGAGCGCGCCGAGCGGGAGCCTTCCCACATCACCCGCCTTGTCCACGGCACCACCTTGGCGCTGAACGCCATCCTCCAGCGGCGTCTGGCAAAGGTGGGGCTCGTTGTCTCAGAAGGGTTCGGCGACATCTTGGTGCTGGGCCGAGGTGGCCTCCCCAACTCCTTCAGCTACAAGGACCCAAAGCGCGAGCCCTTGGTGGCCCGCCGCAATGTCTATGAGGTTCCGGCGCGCCTTCGCCCCGACGGCAGCGTCGTCGCCTCCCCCACCGAGGCGGATGTGGCCCGGATCGCGGACGCCATTGCCGCCGACGAACTTGAGGCCGTCGCCGTCCTCGTCCTCAACTCCTACGCCCACCCTCAGATGGAAACCGACCTTGCCAAAAACCTGGCGGAGCGGCTTCCCGATGTGCTTGTCACCGCCTCGTCTGCCCTTTGGCCTGAGGTGCGCGAGTTCGAAAGGGCGCTCGTCACCGTCCTCAACGCCGCCATTCACCCGATGATGTCCACCTATTACGGCACGCTGCAGGAGAGGCTGTCGGCGCTCGGCTTTCAAGGCCAGTTGGAGATTGCCACCTCCAACGGCGGCACCGTGGGCGTCGCAACGGCCCGCGCGCGGCCCATCGACACCCTCTTGTCAGGCCCCGCCGCAGGGGTCGCTGCCGCTGCACGGCTTGCCGCGGAGACGGGGGTGGACAGGACTATCACCGTCGATATGGGCGGCACCTCCTCCGACATGTCCGTGGCGCGCGATGGGCGGCCGGAGTTCACCACGCAAACTATGATCGGCGACCACCCCGTCATCGTCCCGGCCGTCAACGTGTGGGCCATCGGCGCAGGCGGCGGCTCCATTTTGTGGGTGGACCCCCAGGGCCTCCTCAAGGTGGGCCCCCAGTCGGCAGGCGCCGACCCAGGCCCCGTGGCTTACGGAAGGGGCGGCACCGAAGCCACCGTGACGGATTGCTACCTGGTGCTCGGCTTCATCGACCCCGACCGCTTCCTCGGCGGCAGAATGCCCCTCGACAAGGTGGCCGCACGATCCGCCCTTGTAGCGCTGGGGAAAAGGATCGGCTTTACAGGCGATGATGCGGCCGAGCGCACGGCCGGCGCTGCGCTGAGGATCGCGACAGCGAAGATGGCAAGCGAGATCGGCAAGGGGATGGCAAGCCGTGGCCTCGACCCGGCAAGCTTCACGCTGGTACCCTATGGCGGCGCAGGCCCCACCCATGCGGCGCTCTTGGCAGAGGCGGCGCGCATTGGCGCCATCCTCATCCCCCCGGCCCCCGGCACTTTTTGCGCATTCGGCACCGCAACGGGCGCTTTGCGGCGGGACTTTGCCCGCTCCCGCCGGGTCAGCCTTGGCAGCAATGCGGGGGCCGCGACCACCCTCCTTTCCACATTGCGCGCCCTGGAAGAGGACGCCCAGAGCTGGCTGAAGGAGGAGCTTGCCGCCCCCGACTCCGTCCGCCTTGAGCGGTTTGCCGACATGCAGTACCCGCGCACCGCAACGGAGCTGACCGTTGCGATCCCCGAAGACCTTGCCAAAGGCGCCGATGCCGCCGCCCTTGCCGAGCTCTTCCATGTGGAGCACACGAACCGTTACGGCTTTCGCGATGCCCAAAGCCCTGTGGACGTCACCACCGTGCGCCTTGTTGCCACGCTCGATGCTGCGCCCGCCGGTCGCCACCGCACCACGGAGGCAATCGCGGGGGAGACCACCCGGCGGACCCTGGTCTGGGAGGGACGTCCCCACGACGCTGAGGTGCACGACGCCAAGGTGGTGAACGACGGCGGCACGGTTTCGGGCCCTGCTGTGCTTGAGATGGAAGATTCCACCGTCATCGTCCCACCGGGCTGGTTGGCCCGCAGGGGCGAAGCCGGCGCCCTTGCCATGGAACGCAAAGCCCACTCCATCCAAGAGGTGGCCGCATGAGCGCCCTCGACCCCGTCACCCTTGAAATCCTCAACACAGAGGTCGCCGCAGCGGCGGAGGAGATGGCCCTCACCCTTCGCCGCACCGCACGCTCCCTTTACGTGAAGGAGGCGGTGGACTTCGGCGTCGGTCTCGTTACCCCCGACGGCCGCTTTTTCGGCAACCCGCGGGAGTTCGGCTCAGCGCTCCTGGACTACGACATCGCCCCGACGCTGAACGCGCTGGGCGAGGCCATGGAAGAGGGCGACGTCCTTTTCACCAACCACCCTTACGAGACGGCAGGGCTCGTCAGCCACACGCCTGATCTGACGCTGATCAAGCCCTACTTCGCGGGCGGGCGGCTGGTGGGCTACGGCTACACCTTCATCCACTCCACCGATGTGGGCGGCAAGGTGCCGAGCAGCGTTTCGCCCACCAACACTGAGCTTTACCAGGAGGGACTGTTGATCCCCCCTGTGAAGCTCATCCGCAAAGGGGTGTGGGACCAACAGATCCTGCGCATCTACAAAGCCAATGTGCGCACGCCTGAGCTGAACGGCCATGATCTCACCGCCATGCTCGCCGCCCTCGACACAGGCGCAGAGCGTGTGGCTGCAATGGTGGAGAGTTACGGCACCGACACCTTCCTCACCGCCCAGAATGATCTGATGGACTATGCTGCCGACAAGGCGCGCGACGTCCTTCGCAGCATCCCCGACGGCACCTACGACTTCTGGGATTATCTGGACGATGACGCCATCACCCCCGTCCCCATGCGCTTCAGCGTGGCAATGACGGTGAACGACGGTCAGGTGCACCTGGACTTCACCGCAACGGACCCGCAGGTGGCGAGCGCCTTCAATGTCCCCACACTCGGTCGCCGCCACGCGTGGCTGACGGTGCGTATTTTGCACTTCGTCACCACCCACGACCCGACGGTGCCGATGAATGGCGGCATCTTCCGCGATGTGACTGTGGCGCTGACGAAGGGCACCATCCTGGACCCGCAGTTTCCGGCCGCCACGGGGGTGCGCGCGGCCTCAGCCTACCGCCTCAACGATGCTGTGACAGGGGCCTTCGCCAAAGCCGTGCCGGAAGAGGTGCCCTGCCCGTCAGGCGGCGCCATGGTGCCTGTGGTCCTTGCCGAGTTCCACAAGGAGACCGGCAAGCGCAACGTGCTCGTCCTCAACTCCATCATCGTCGGCTCGGGCGGCCGTCATGGCAGCGACGGCTATGACGGGGTAGACGGCTCACTCTCCACCATCCGCAACACCCCTGCCGAAAAGAGCGAGCTGGAGGCAGGGGTGGACATCTTGGAGTATGGCCTCAACCGCGACAGCGCCGGTGCGGGTCAGTGGCGTGGCGGGCTCGGCCTTCGCTTCACGTTCCGCGTGACTCAGAAGGGAAGCTCGGTTCTGGGCCGTGGATTGGAGCGGTTCTTCTTCCGCCCTTGGGGGATGGCAGGCGGCCAGCCAGGCGCCAACATGCGCGTGGTGCGCAACATCGGCACCGACCGCGAGAATGACCTTGGCAAGATCGACATGGTGGCTTTGGACGAAGGCGATACCGTCACCTTCCTCACCCCAGGCGGCGGCGGCTATGGCGACCCGTTCCGGCGGCCGGTGGACGCCGTTCTTGCCGATGTCCTGTCAGGCTTCGTGTCGGAGGAGGCCGCACGCCGCGACTACGGCGTAGCCATTGTCGGCGAGACGGTCGATGCCGCCGAGACAGAGCGCCTGCGTGCTGCCCGCCCGCTACGCCTTGCCAATGACGTCCCGTTCGATTTCGGCCCGGAGAGAGAGGCCTGGGACGCCGTTTTCGACCAAGATCGGATGGCGCGCCTCAACGCCGTCCTGATGGCAATGCCTCTCCAGGTCCGCGGAGAGGCGAGACAAGACCACTTCGCAACCGCCACCCCGCTCCTGTTCGACAAGGCCGCCAAAGCCGCCCGCGCCGTTCTCCCCGACCCAGACGCCGCCCGACAAGCCAGCGACCAATGGATCGCGGCCCACAGCTAAAGACCAACGTGGCGTCACCGCACAAACGCTCCACACGCCTCCACATCCAGTTCCTTTGGAGAGGTAAAGCCTGACGTTCCTTCGGAGCCGACACAATCAGAGCCTCGCGGAGCGAGGCTTGGGCGAAGCGTGGGTTGAGGCGAGCCTCGCTCCGCGGAACAATGGTGCGTCGGCGAGAGGGCTTAGCACGGCCCCCAACGGCCTCAGCGTGCCAGCCACCCACCGTCGACAGGAATGATGGCGCCATGGACGAAGTCCGACGCGCGTGAGGCCAGAAACACGGTTGCGCCGGCAAGGTCTTCCGCCTCGCCCCACCGGCCCGCAGGCACCCGTGAGAGAAGCGCCGCGGTGCGGTCTTCGTCGGCTTGAAGGGCGGCGGTGTTGTCGGTTCGGATATAGCCTGGCGCGATGGCGTTGACGTTGACGCCAGAGGCTGCCCACTCGTTCGCCAAAGCGCGGGTGACTTGGATGATGCCGCCTTTGCTGGCCGCATATCCCGGAACGAGAATCCCGCCCTGGTAGCTCAGGACGGAGGCGGTGAAGATGATCTTGCCTCCGCCGCGCGCCACCATCTGGCGGCCGAGATGTTGGGCCAGAAGGAACGGCGCCGTCAGGTTGACCGCCAGCACGTGGTCCCAATCGGCAAGGTCGTGTTCGGCGGCAGGGGCGCGGCGGATGGTGCCGGCGTTGTTGACGAGGATGTGAATGGGCGGCCCTTTGTCGAGCGCTGCCGTGAGGGCGTCTAGGGCCTTGCGGTCGGAGAGGTCGCATTGGTGGGCGGTGAAGCGTTTTCCAAGCGCTTCCACGTCCTTGGCAACGGCGCTCCCCTCGGCCTCCAGCGTGGCGCTGACACCGATGATGTCGGCACCCGCTTCAGCCAACGCGACCGCCATCGCGCGCCCGAGGCCGCGTTTGGCGCCCGTGACGAGAGCGGTCTTGCCGGTCAGATCGAAGAGCGCGTGCACAGCCATGGGTTAGACCAGCAGACGCCTGGGGTCGGCGATGAGGTCGGCATAAGCGCGCAGGAAGCGGGCGGCGTCGGCACCGTTGACCACACGGTGGTCGTAGGTGAGGTGGAGGGGCACCATCCGGCGTGGAACAAAGACTTCGCCATTCCACACAGGCACAGTCTCCACCCGCGTTAGGCCAAGGATCGCCACTTCGGGCGGGTTCACCATGGGGGTAAAGGCATCGCCGCCGATCCCCCCAAGATTGCTGATGGACATGGAGGCGCCACCCATCTCCTCGGGCCGCACTTTACGGGCGTTGGCACGGGCGGCGAGGTCCGCAATCTCCTCAGCGATCTGCCACAGGCCTTTGGTGGGCACATCGCGCACCACGGGAACCATCAGCCCGTGGGGGGTGTCGACGGCAATCCCGACGTGAACGTAGTCCTTTAAGATGAGCGACTGGCCGTCAGCGGACAGGCTGGCATTGAACCGCTCGAATACGCCTAGGCAGTGGGCAAGCGCTGCTACATGGAAGGCGAGTGCCGTCAGCTTCACACCCCTTTCAGCGGCTTCCCCTTTCAAGGAGGCGCGGAAGGCTTCAAGGGCGGTGACGTCCGCCTTGTCGTGGTGGGTGACTGCGGGGATGAGCGTTTGCGCCGCGCCAAGGGTTTGGGCGGCAAGCTGGGCAAAACGGGAGACCGGCTCGGACCGTACGGAGCCGTGGGCGGCATGGTCCGCCTCCCAGGGGCCGGTGTTTGCGGCGCTGGGCGCAACGTTTGGGGCCGTCACAAGATCCTCCCTGGCGATGGTCTCGCGGCCCAAGCGCGCGGCAAGATCCTCAAGGTCGATGCCGCGGTCAGCGGCATCCTTGCGCACGGAGGGGCTTGCGACGGCAGGCACTACCAGTTCACCGAGATGTACTGGGATTCCATAAACTCAAGCATCCCCTCATGCCCGCCTTCACGGCCAAGGCCCGACTGCTTGGTTCCGCCAAAGGGGGCCGCAGGGTCAGACACGAGGCCGCGGTTGAGGCCGACCATCCCGAAGTCGAGCCGCTCGCACACATTGAGGCCGCGCTTCATGTCTTCGGTGAACACGTAGGCGACGAGGCCGTATTCGGTGGCGTTGGCCCTGGCGATGGCCTCATCCTCATCCTCAAAGGTTTGGATGGCGGCGACGGGGCCAAAAATCTCGTCGTCCAGGCACTCGGCATTGTCGGGCACGTTGAAGAGGACGGTGGGGGGATAGAAGAATCCCGGCCGGTTGAGACGCTGACCGCCGAGGCGCAGTTCTGCCCCTTTGCCGACGGCATCGTCCACGAAATGAGCCACCTTGTCCCGGGTTTCGGCATTCACGAGGGGGCCTACGTCCACCCCGTCCTCAAGGCCGTTGCCGATCTTTAGGGCGCCCATGCGCTCCGACAGGCGATCGGTGAAGTGCTCGGCGACGGAGGAATGGACGTAAAAGCGGTTCGCCGCGGTGCAAGCTTCGCCGATGTTGCGCATCTTGGCGAGCATGGAGCCTTCCACAGCCGTCTCGATATCAGCGTCCTTCAGGACGAGGACGGGCGCGTTGCCGCCAAGTTCCATGGCAGGCTTCAGCACCTGATCTGCGGCTGATTTCAACAGCGTGCGGCCGACGGCCGTGGAGCCCGTGAAGGAGATCACACGCACACGCGGGTCGTGCATCATGTGGTCGACAATGGCGCCGGTCTTCCTCGACGGCAAAACGTTGACGACGCCCTTAGGCACCCCCGCCTCTTCCAGGAGGGGCATGAGGGCCAGCATCGTCAAAGGCGTTTCCGATGCTGGCTTGATGATCACGGGGCAGCCTGCGGCCAGCGCAGGGGCGATCTTGCGCGTTCCCATGGCAGCAGGAAAATTCCAAGGCGTGACGAGGACGGCAATGCCGGCAGGCTTTTGCTGGACGAGGATGCGCGCGCCTGAGGCTGGGGCGCGGGTCACCATTCCGTCGGCACGCACGGCCTCTTCGGCGAACCAGCGGAAGAACTCTGTGGCGTAGGTGGCCTCGCCCGTGGCGTCGGCCTTGGCCTTGCCGTTCTCAAGGGTGATCAGCCGGGCGAACTCGTCGCGGTTGTCCGTCATGATCTGGAAGGCTTTGCGCAACACCTCGGCGCGCTCGCGCGGGGAGCGGGCGGCCCAGTCGGCAAAGGCGGCGTCTGCTGCGTTCAGCGCGGCGTCGGCGTCCTCGATGGTGGCGGACGCGACGGAGGCGATCACGCTCTCGTCGGCAGGATTGTAGACGTCGAAGCGTTCGCCGTCGGCGCCGGGGCGGAAGGTGCCATCGATGTAAAGGTCGGTTTTCATCGCTTATCCAGCGTTAGAGGAGGTGGCGCAGGGGCTGTTGCAGCCTCTCGGCGAAGGCGGAGATCACCGCAATCGCAGCACCGTCGTCAAGGGCGCCTGGCCTGTAGTGGAGCGCAACGGCAAGGTCCTCGCCTTTGCGTGCCACGGTGAGGGTTGGCGCCCCTTCCGCACTCAACGCAAGACCGGTGATGGCCGTTGCACTGACGTCCCTCACAATGAGTGTCGGCGTCCCGTCCTCCACCGGCTGAAGTGCCGACAAGCGCTTGCGATCGGGATCTGAAAGGGTGATGTGCGTGCGCCCGTTCTCAGCGCGCACCACAACGTCTCCCACGCCCCCTGCCCGCAGCCCCGCCGCAGCAAACGCGGCAAGGACAGTCAGGCGCGGGGCGGCAACTGTTTCGGCCACCCACACCACGAAGTCCTCGAAGGCGGCATTGGGCACCGACGCCTCGATGTGCGCCGTTGGGGCACCGCCTGCAGCAACCGCCGCTTGAGGTGCTTTGAGGGTGCGCAGCACGTCGAGGTCGGCCACATGAAAAGGCTCAACATGACCGGCCTCCCTCAAGCGCATGAGGTCGAGCCCCTCCTCTGCCGCAAGCCGCCTGGCTTTTGGGGAGGCGAGGATGCGCTCCCCATTGAGCCGCGCGGCGACAGGCGCCTGCGCCGGAGCCAGGACCGCTGTCGGCTCTGAGGCTACCGGCTCAGAGGCTACCGGCTCGGGGGTCGGCGATGGCGGGGCGGGCGCTTCTGATGGCGCGCCCTTACTCTCCGAGGGGGTCGTGTCTTCGCCAGCGCCTGCGATGACGGCGACCACCTGGCCCACAGGCACGTTCTCACCCTCGGCGGCGCGCAGCTCAATCAAGGTGCCGTTGGCGCCGGCCTCCACCTCCATGGTGGCTTTGTCCGTCTCCACCTCCATCAAAGGGTCGGTGGCGGAAACCTCATCGCCCGCGCCTTTCAGCCAGGCGACGATGAGGCCAGTGTCTTGGGCCATGCCGAGGGCCGGCATGATCACCTCATGCGGCATACTGCACCTCGCCGCGCACCATGCGCCGCGCAAGGTCCGCAACGCCGACGGGTTCTGGCACCGTCAGGTCCTCAAGGGCGGGCGAAAAGGGGATGGGCACATCCATCGCCCCCATGCGCATAACGGGCGCGTCCAGGTGATAGAACGCCTTTTCGGCAATGCGGCTTGCGATCTCCCCCGTCACGCCAAAGCTCTGGTGGCCTTCGTCGATGACAATAGCGCGGCTCGTCTTCTTTACCGAGCCCACGAGGGTTGCCTCGTCGAGGGGAACGAGGGTGCGTGGGTCGATGATCTCAGCCTCGATGCCCTCACCCGCCAGCGTCTCGGCCGCAGCTTCAGCCACCTGCACCATGGAGGACGTGGCAATGAGGGTGATGTCGCGCCCCGCCCGCTTTATGTGCGCCTCGCCGAAGGGAATGAGGTATTCCTCTTCGGGCACGGGCGCTTTGTCCTGGTACATCAGCTTGTCTTCAAAGATGACGACGGGGTTGTCATCTCTGATGGCGGTCTTCATCAGCCCTTTCGCCTCGTAGGCGGAGGAGGGCATTGCGACCTTCAAGCCAGGAATGTGGGCCACCAGCGCGTGGAGGGACTGGCTGTGCTGAGCGGCTGAGCGCCGGGTCGCCCCCATGTTGGTGCGCAGGACCATCGGCACGTTCAACTTGCCGCCGGACATATAGTGGGTCTTGGCCGCCTGGTTGCAGAGCTGATCCATGACGAGAAACAGGAAGTCGCCGAACATCAGGTCGACGATGGGGCGCATCCCGGTCATCGCGGCGCCGACGGCAATTCCCGTAAAGCCAGGCTCGGAGATGGGGGTGTCGAGCACGCGCTCCGGCCCGAACTCCTCCACAAGGCCCGAAAGGACCTTGAACGGGGTGCCGGCTTCAGCAACGTCTTCGCCAAGCAGCATGACGGTGGGGTCGCGGCGCATTTCTTCCGCGATCGCCTCATTGACCGCCTTCGACAGGGTGATCTCACGCACCGGCGCTCTCCTGCGATCGGTGGAGGTAGACGTGACTGTCCACCTCGTGTTGGGGCGGGTAGGCGGCGGCCTCAGCGTAGGCGACGGCTTCTGCGGCCTCTTTGGTAACCGACTCGCGGATGGCGGCAAGCTCGTCCGCACTGGCGATCTTCTCCGCCTCAAGGTAAGCGCCGAAGTTGGTGATGGGGTCGCGGTTGTCCCGCCAGTCCGCCTCCTCCTCTTTGGAGCGGTAGTAGGTGCGGTTGATGTCGCCCACATGGTGGCCGTGATAGCGATAGGTGTGGAGCGTGACGAAGAACGGCCCCTCGCCTGCCCGCGCCCGCCGCACAAGCTCAGTGGTCAAACGGTTGACGGCCAGAACGTCCTGCCCATCCACCTCGAACGCTTCGATGCCGAACGCTTCGGCCCTGCCGCCGAAGGAGCCTGCCGCCATCTCCTCGGTCTTCGTATACTCGCCGTAGCGGTTGTGCTCGCACGCGTAGATGACGGGGAGCGACCACAGGGCCGCCATGTTCATCACCTCGTAGAGGAGCCCCTGCCCCACCGCGCCATCGCCGAAGAAGCAGACCGTGACCGCGCCTGTCCCAAGCCGCTTGGCCGTCAACGCAGCGCCCGTTGCAATGCCTGCCGAGCCGCCGACAATGGCGTTGGCGCCAAGGTTGCCGTTGCCCTGGTCGGCAATGTGCATGGAGCCGCCCTTGCCGCGGCAATAGCCTTCCGCCTTGCCCAAAAGCTCGCAGAACATCTCCTTGAAGGCGGCGCCCTTTGCCACACAGTGGCCGTGGCCGCGGTGGGTGGAGGTGATGTGGTCGGTGGTCTCCAACGCTTCGCAGATCCCCACCGCCACGGCCTCCTGGCCTGAATACATGTGCGTCAGGCCAGGCATCTTGGCGGACAGGTACAGCTGGTTGGCGTGATCCTCGAAGGTGCGGATCTTCACCATTTGCGTATAAAGTCGCAGATAGTCTGCGGTGTTGCTGGGTTCGCGCGCCATCAGCGGTCTCAATACCTGTGGGAGATGGGAAGCTCTTCGGCAGGAAAGAGGGTGATGACGGAGCAGCCCGTGTCGGTGACCACCACCTCTTCCTCAATGCGCGCGGCGGAATACCCGTCGCTGGCCGGGCAATAGGTTTCCAGCGCGAACACCATGCCTGTCTTGATCTCCATCGGGTTTTCAAGGCTGACGGCGCGGCTGATGATGGGCCGCTCGTGCAGCGCCAGCCCCAGGCCGTGGCCGAACTGAAGGCCGAAGGCGGCCAATTCGTTCGGGAACCCGAGGCTTTCGGCGGTGGGCCAGACGGCAGCGACCTTGTCCGTCGTCACGCCGGGTTTGATGAGGGCGATGGCCGCATCCAGCCACTCGCGGGCCTTCACGTACGCATCGTTCTGGGCGGGCGTGGCACGGCCGATGTTGAAGGTGCGATAGTAACAGGTGCGGTAGCCTTGGTAGCTCTGCAAGATGTCGAAGAAGGCCTGGTCGCCGGGGCGGAAGTAACGGTCGGTAAAGTTGTGCGGGTGCGGGTTGCAGCGCTCGCCGGAAATGGCGTTGATGGCCTCAACATCGTCAGAGCCCATCTCGTAGAGCATCTTGTTGGCCATCGCGACAATATCGTTCTCGCGAATGCCAGGTTTCAGTTCCTGCCAGATCATGTGGTAGACGCCGTCCACCATGGAGGCGGCCTGGTTCAGTAGCTGAATCTCATCCGTATTCTTGATTTCGCGGGCGCTCAGCATGATTTGCTGGCCGTCCACCACGTTGACGCCTGCGTCTTTCAGCGCAAAGAACATGGCGGTTTCTGCATAGTCGAGACCGACGGGCATGTCGGCGACACCGGCCTGGCGCAACAGGTCGGCAATTTCTTCCGCATAGCGCTTCATCAGGCCGAAGGACGGGGGGATGGTCCCGCGCATCCCCACAACGCCTGCGCGGCAATGCTCAGGGTTCAGCCAGTCGCAATAGACCTGGTGGTGAACGGCAGCAGAGCCGAAGTCCCACACGTAGGGCTCTTCATCGCCGGCAAGCAGAGCGAAGCGGCACATCTTGTCGCGCTCCCACTCGCCGATCTTGGTGCCTGAAACGTAGCGGATGTTGTTGACGTCAAACAGGAGGAGCGCGCCGCACTCCGATTCTTTGAGCGCTTGCTTGGCTCGTGACAGGCGATAGCGGCGCAGGCGGTCCATATCGACGCGCCGCTCAAAGTCCACCGCGGTGTGGCCCCAGGCCGGCAAGTGCCTGTCCCAGCGCCAGTTGGGGTCGATATCGCCCGGCTGGAGGATCCTGGGGTTCAAGGCATCTGATGACATGGCTGGCCTCCCTTGCCGGCTGGGCGATAGGCTCGGTTCGCGCCTATCGGGATGATTTGCGCAAACGATTGCATTGGCGTTTTGGCAGTTATCCGCGCTCACGCAATCGATTGCAAGGATTTTTCGGTGATCGCCCTTTTCAGTCAGCTGACAGGCGGTGCGGCTACTGCATCACCATGCCGCCATCGATCATGATGAGTTGGCCTGTCATGTAGTCCGACTCAGGGCTTGCCAGGAACGCGGCCGTCCCCACCACATCGTCGGGGTAGGAGTAGCGCTTCATCAAGATCATGTTGCGGGCGATGGCATCCATGGACTCCCCAGGCTTGTCGAACTTGCCGATGGCCACAAGGTCCTTGTCCAGCTGTTCCCACAACTCGGTCCTCACCACACCCGGCCCATAGCCGTTGACGGTGATGTTGTGCTCCACGAGCGCCCGCGCGCCCCCTGTGATGAGAGCCAGCGCACAGTGTTTGGAGCAGGAATAGGGAATGACATCGTCGAACGTGGTGCGCGAGACGATGGAGCCCACGTTGATGATCTTGTAAGGCCCATTGTCCTTGCCTTGGTGGATCATCTGGCGCGCCGCCTCCTGCATGCCGAACAGCATGCCCTTGGCGTTCACATCCATGATAGTATCCCAGTTCTCTTCATCGATATCCATGAAGAAGCGCGGCTTGTTGATGCCAGCATTCATCAGCGCAACGTTGAGGGAGCCGAACGCCTCCACCGTGGCGGCGACGGCGGCGGCATTGTCCTCACGCTTCGTCACATTCAAAGGGACGGCGATGGCCTTGCCGTTGCCGGCAGCATTGATGCGGTCGGCCACAGCCTTCACGCCGTCAAGGTTGATGTCGCCGAGGCACACGTTGGCGCCTTGGGCTGCAAAATATTCGCCGATCGCCGCGCCCATGCCTTGGGCGGCACCGGTGATCATGACGTTCTTGCCCTTCAAGCGGTCCGGATCCATGGCGTTGTCCTCTAATCGTTCGGTGTGAGCATGAGCGCCTCGGCCTCTTTCTGGACCGTGGCAAGGGCGGCAGCAGGCGTGATCAGCCCGCGCAGCATGTCGTGGAAGACGGTGCCGCAGATCTCGATGATGGCGGAGATCTGCGGGGCCGGCGGGCGCGGCCAATACTGAAGGAGGCCTTGGCGGGCGAACCCGTCCATGGCCTTCACCGTCGGCGAAAGCGCCTGCACTTCAGGGTCGGCGCTGACCGAAAAGCGTGGGCACGCCCGCGAGCCCGAGGTGATGTAAAGCTTTGAAACTTCTGCCGACGTCAGGAGCCCGACCGCCTTTTCCACCGCCTCGCGCCGCTCCGGTGCAAGGTTGGCGGGGATGGACAGGACATAGCCGCCGACGGGGGCAATGTTGTGCCCGCGGGGGCCTCTCGGGTGGGGCAGAAAGCCTGTCTTGCCGTGGGCGGGGCGTGTGGCGTCGCGCTCAAAGTAAGGGGCAAGGAGGGTGTAGGTGTAGGCCATGGCCACCTCACCATCCCCATAGGCCACCACCCTTTCGTACCAGGACATGGACAAGATGCCGGGCGGCGAGACCGCAAGGAGGCGCATCAAGTAGTCCGCCGTTTCCGTTGCGGCAGGGCTGTCGAACATGGGCCGCAGATGTTCGCCGGAAAGGTCGGTGGCATCGAACCCGTCGTCATGGGCGCGAAGGTTGAGGGCGGGCTGGCCGAAGGCGGCCATCACCATCAAGAAGGTGTGGCCCAGCGGCGTGCCTTTCGCAGCATTCCAGGCGAGCCCTCTGAGCCCCCTGTCCGGCCTGTGCAGCTTTTGGGCAGCGGCTAGCAGAGCGTCCGTGGTCTGCGGCGGGTCGATCCCCTCCGCCTCGAAAAGGTCGGTGCGGTAGCACAACAGCTCGGGCGTCGTCTGGATCGGGATGCCGTACTGGTGGCCCTGGTAAAGCGCCCCGTTCCACCCCGCGGGGTGAAAGTCGGACCGGTTGATGGCCCCGCCCTGCACAAACCCATCAAGGGGTTGAAGGACCCCCTTTTCGGCAAGCTCGCCGACCCATGGCAAGTCTACGGCCATGATATCGTAGGCCGATTGCGCACTGTCGGCGTTCTTCAAGATTTCATCGCGAAGGCGGTCAATGGAAAGGGCACGGCTGCGAAGGCCTGCGCCCAGAACGTTCTCCAGCTGCCGCTTCAGCGTGTCCATCGCCATGAACGTCGGGTCGGCATGGACAAGCAGGCGCAAGGGACCTTGCAGGGTCAAAGGCTCGGTGTGGACGGCAGGCAAAGGGATGATCCGCGCCTTCAGGTACGAACCGCCGAAATAGTAGTCCGCCCCGTGGCCACCCTCGCCGAGCCCGATGGTGCGCCCCACCACCAGCTTGATGCGGTGGGCATAGTCTTGCCACGCCTCGATCAAATGCGGGCTCGGGTGGAGCGAAAACGTTTTGCCGGACTTGGTGCGCGGGCGCTGGATGATCAGCCCCTCCACCTGCATTTCCCTGATGCGCCTGATGGCCGTCGCGTAAGGGGCCTGGGCGGCCATCGCGAGGGTGGAGATGGTGGTGAGCTTTCCCTCGATGTGGTTGCGCATCAGGTGGATGGTGATGTGCAAGTACGCATCAGGGGTCTGACGCGGCAGAACGTGCGCCGCCTCGCTCTGCAACTCCTCGATGAAGTCGAGGAAGCGCAGCATTTCATGGCGCGTCAGGGGCCTCTTCGCCTTGGCCACAGGGGTGCCGCCGTGGCGGTAGGCCTCGCCCATGGGTCCGGCCGCACTCATAGTCCGGAAATCGCCTGAACCAGGCGATCCTCCGTCAACGTCGCCGCGTCGAAAGACCCCGCAAGGCGGCCGTGATAAAGCGCCAGAACACGGTCCGAAACACCCATGATTTCAGGCATTTCCGATGAAATGACGAGGACGGCGAGACCGCTGCGGGCAAGCTTGCGGATGAGGTCGTGGATCTCCGCCTTGGAGCCCACATCGATGCCCCGCGTCGGCTCATCCAAAATGAGGATGCGTGGCTCCGTGCTCAGCCACTTGCCGATCACCACCTTCTGCTGGTTGCCGCCCGAAAGGTTGACGACAAGGGCATGGGGCCCTGGGGAGCGAAGGTCGAGGCGCTTGGCGTAGGTGTCGTAAATCTCCTGCTCGGCGGAGGTCTTCAGCCAACCGCCTGAGGATACGGTTTCAAGCTGCGCCATCGACATGTTGTCACGGCAGCTCATACCCAGGATGAGGCCTTGCTCCTTGCGGCTTTCAGGCACAAGGGCAAGGCCGAGGGAGATCGCCTGTGGCGGCGCGCCGATTCTCACAGGCGCACCGTCGATGCGGATTTCGCCCTCTTCGGGGGTTCTGAGACCAAACAGCGTCTCGGCCACCTCCGTACGGCCTGCGCCCACAAGGCCGTACATCCCCACCACCTCGCCGCGGCGCACGGTGAAAGAGATGTCGCGGTAAAGGCTGCCGCAGGTGAGGCCTTTCACCTCAAGCGCCACCTCCCCTTCCGCCGCCGCCTCTGACTTGGCACGACCCTTCAAGGAGCGGCCGATCATCAGTTGCGTGACCGCATCTTCATCGGTCTCACCGGTGACCAGCGTGCCGCGCACCATCCCGTCGCGCAAAACCGTCAACCTGTCCGACAGGGTGAAGATCTCGTCCATCCTGTGGGAGATGTAGACAATGCCCACATGGCTCTCCCTCAACCCGCCGATGACGTCGAACAGAACGCCTTTTTCGGCGTCCGTCAGCGAGGCTGTGGGCTCGTCGAACACCACCACCTTGGGCGTGAAGACAAGGGCGCGGGCAATCTCCACCATCTGGCGATGGGCGATGGACAGGCGCCCCACCTTCTCCGTCGCCGCAAACGGGCAGCCGAGCGTGTCGAGGATGCGGCCCGACTTTGCATAAAGCTCGCGCCATTTGACGGTGTTGAAGACGCCTGACGGGAGGGAGCCCAGAAAGATGTTCTCCGCCACCGTCATTTCGGGCACCAGGGACAGCTCCTGGTGGATGAGGACGATGCCTGCGTTCTTCGCTTGCATGGGGCTGTCGAAGTGGACCGCCTCCCCCTCAAGGTGAATCTGGCCGGCGTCGGGCTTGTGATTGCCCGCAAGCACCTTCATCAGCGTGGATTTGCCGGCGCCATTCTCCCCCAACAGCGCGTGCACCTCGCCTTGTTGAACGTCGAAGGTGACATCGTTGAGGGCGACGACCCCAGGGAAACGCTTGGTGATTCCGTCCAGCACCAGGAGAGGCGCACGGGCCTTCAACTCGGCGAGTTCGGCAGGGGTGTGGGTGGCGGGGACGTTCATATCCTGACGTCCTCCTTGCCGGCAGCGTTCACCTGCCGGTCGATGAAGAGGACCGCAATCAAGATCACGCCGAGGATGACGAGGACGTAGAACGCCGGCACCTGCATGAGGTTCATGCCGTTGCGCAAAATGCCGATGGCAAGGACACCGCCCAAAGTGCCGATGATGGAGCCCGTACCCCCCGTCAGCTTGGTCCCGCCAAGGACAACGGCGGTGATGGTCCAAAGCTCATACTCGCGTCCCAAATTGGGGGTGGAGGCGCCCATCTGGGTGGACAGCGTGATGCCTGCCAGCGCTGCGAAAAAACCCACAATCATGAAGTTGATGACCATGTGGCGGCCGACGGGAATGCCGGCATTGATGGCCGCCTCGCGGTTGCCGCCCACCGCATAGGCGTTGCGGCCATGGACGGTGGAGGTCATCAACCAGTGCATCAGCACCGTGAACCCCAAGAACACCCAGGCAAGGGTGGGAAGACCGGCGGTGGAGGACATGCCGAAGTCCGAATAGGCAAAGTCCATGGCAAAGAAGGACTGCTCTTCGGTATAGACGAAGACGAGCCCGCGCACGCCAATCATCGCGCCGAGGGTGACGATGAAGGCATCCACCCCTGTCTTCCAGACAATCATCCCGTTCATGAAGCCAAGGGCGATGCCTGACAGAAGGCCGACGCCAACGGCAGCGAGCATGCCGATTTCCCCCTGCAGGCCCACAGCAAGGCTTGCCGCCAGCGCCACCACGGCGCCCACCGAAAGGTCGATGTTGCCGTTGATCATCACCACCGTCATGCCAAGGGCGATGAGGCCGATGGTGGAGGTCTGCTGTAAAATGTTCTGCAGGTTGCCGATTTCGGCAAAGTTCTCCGTCGTCAGGCTGAAGAAGATGGCGCAGGCCGCGGTGAAGAGCCAGATGGGTGGCACCACGGTGAAGCGCGACAGGCGGGACAGGGCGTTGGCCATGGGTTGCGCCCTCAATTCGTGCCGGTGAAGAGGCGGCCGCGCTTTGACGCAACGTCCAGCCACACAGCAAGGATGATGACGATCCAGGTCACCAGCCACTGGGCGTAATACTGGTAACCGAGGAGGAGGAGCCCGTTCTGGATGAAGCCGAGGATCAAGACCCCAATCACCGTCTTGATGATGGAACCGGACCCGCCCAGAAGCGACGTGCCGCCGAGGATGACGCCTGCCAGCACCAAGAGTTCATACCCCTGGCCCACATTGTTCTGGCTGCCCATGACGCGGCTGCCCAAGATCACCGCCGCGCAATATGTGGTAAAGGCGGAGATGACATAGGTGGAAAACACCACCCTCCGCTGCCGAATGCCCGAAAACGCCGCCGCCACCGTGTTCCCGCCGACGGCAAACACACGGCGCCCGTAGGTGGTGCGGGTCAAAACAATGTGGAAGACAACGGCAAGGCCGAGGAAGATCCACACAGGCACGGCAATGCCGAACAGAAAGTCGCGGCCAAAGAAGGCAAACCAGGTGGCCTCCTGATCGCCAACGTCAACGTTCTGGCCGCCTGAGTAGATCAGCGTCAGACCTTGGACCGCCGACAGCATCCCAAGGGTGACGATCAGCGAGTTGAGCCGCAAAAACCCCACCAGCACGCCATTGACGCACCCGATGGCAAGGGTCGCCACCAATGTGACCGCCATGGCAGGCCCTGGCCCGATCTTGTCGTGAAGGTCCACCACCATGACGGTGGCGAAGGAGAGCATCGACCCGACGGACAGGTCCAGATTGCCGCCGATGACGACAACCGTCACCCCCAGCGCCATGGCGCCGATGATGGAGACCTGGCGGAACACCGTCGATACATTGTCCCAGCTGGCAAAACGCTCCGAGACCAGGGAAAAGCCGATCAGGAAGACGATGAAGGCAATCAAAATGCCTTGCCGCTTCAAGATGTTGGTCACGAATTCGCTGCCCGGGCGGGCGACGTCGGCAGCCTCTGGGGTTCCGCTGGTCATCGTGCGGCCCACCCCATGCCGCGACGCATGATTTCGGTGACCTCTGGCACCTCAAGATCCTCCACCGTGTGGCCGATGGAGGCGTAGAAGATGCGCCCCTTGTCCCACCGCCGTGTCCAGACCACGGGCATGACCGTGCCCTCGATCCACCACAGGTGCTCGCCAGAAAAGGTGGTGGTGGCAAGCACGTCGTTGGAGGGGTCCACCAGCATGTAATACTGCTCCGAATGAAGGTCGAAGCTGTCGATCCCCTCCATGATGGGATGGGCCGGCTGTGTGACGGTGACGCGATAGTCCACAAAGTCGTCGGATGGCACCGGATTGTCCGGCCAGCCCGGCGGATGGGCGACAAACTGGCCGCCGATCAAAAAGTGGTAGGTGGGCCTGTCGCGGAAGGCATCGCCCATGTGGCCGTGCCAGCCGGCAAGGCCTGCGCCGCGGGCAACGGCGGCGATGAGGCCGTCTTCCTCAGCCTTCGTCATGTTGCCGAATTCGGGCCTGTGGGCAGAGCGGGCGGAGGACCAGACGGGAACGATGAGGTCCACATCGGCCATGGCATCGGGGTCGGCCAAGGGGGCGAGGGTGTCGTGGCACACCACGGCAAACCCTTCGCGGGTCAGAAGATCCTCAGCCCAGACGCGGAAAGCTTCGGGGCGATGCCCCTCCCAGCCGCCGCAAAACACCATTGCCTTCATGATCAGTCCCCCTTCTTGCGGTGTGAGGGATGGGGAGAGGCAAGAGCCCCTCCCCGATCCGGCTCAGAAGACGGGCTTTTCGAACTGGTCCATGTTCTCTTTGGTGATCTTCGGGGTGTCGAAGTAGTTCAGGAACGGCACCTCGCCGCCTTGCACCACGGTCTTTGCGGTTTTGAGCGCGTTGCGGGCGTCTTCCACGGGAGACTGGTAGACGGAGCCATAGTATTCGCCCCGGCCCATCGCCTCGTAGCCGACGGCAAAGTTGGTGGCACCGATGAAGATCATGCCATCGGCGCGGCCAGCGGCCTTGGCGGCATTCAGCGCACCGACGCCCATATTGTCATCGCCTGAGTAAACGCCGTCGATGTTGTCGTATTTGGTGAGGAAGTTTTCCATCACCCTTTGCGCCTTCTCACGGTTCCAGTCGGCCGGCTGGGTTTCCATGATTTTGACGTCGGGGCAGACCTTGGCGAGCTCTTCCTCAAAGCCCGACTGGCGCTCCATGGCGGTGGTGTAGCCCGGCTGGCCGGAGACCTGGACGATCTGGCCTTCGCCGTCCAGCGCATCGCACATCATCTGCGCAGAATACTGGCCCTGGGTGATGTTGTCGGGGCCTGAGAAGGAGGCGATGAAATCGTTCCCCGCATCGGCGATCTTGGAGTTGGTGATGACCACAGGAATGCCAGCCTTATGGGCCTGACGCACGGCGGGGACCACCGCCTGGCCGTTGGTGGGCCATATGATCATCGCATCCACTTTTTGCTGGATGAGGTCCTGGATTTGGCCAATCTGGCGGGCAACGTCACCGCCTGCGTCAAGCACCACCACGTCCACTTCGGGGTCGGCCTCGGCGGCGGCGATGAAGGCCTTTTCGTACGTGGTCTGGTAGCTGTCCACGCCCACATTGTTTTGCGTGATGCCGATGGTGATGGTCTCGGCGAGCGCGCCCGTGGCGAACAGTGCGGCGGCGCTAACCGCTGCGGCAGCGAGTGTGACTTTCATGGCTTCCCCTCCCAACCCGTGGTGATGGCCATTGCCTGCCGCCTCAATCGGTCGGCAGCGAACGGCTCTTGTGCGTCGGCACCATCGCGGTTGGCCTCGTCCAGCGCATCCACCAATTTATCCAAAATGGATAATCAAATTGGCTATTTTGGATAATTCCGAGAAACACTGATGTTTTTGTGGATGCGCAGGTGAAATGAAGCGCGAACCTGCCTCAGACAGGAGGGTTGGCAAGCCCGGCGTGTCGCAGTTGGTCCAACAGAGCTTTCAGTCTGGACTTGCGGTAGGCCGCCACATCACGCGTGCCATAGTCGAAAAAGCCGACGCCGTCCTTCAAGCCGTTGCGCCCCTCATCCATCATGGTGTGGACGATCTGGGGCGCGGCAAAACGGTCCTCCCCCGTCGCCCCTGTCATGTAGCGGCTGGCGTGGTAGAGGATGTCGTTGCCGCCCCAATCGATGAACTCAAGGTGCCCCAGCACGGCAAAGCGGAAGCCAAGGCCGTAGATCAGCGCCTTGTCCACGTCTTCGGGACTTGCAACACCCTCCTCCACGATGCGCGCCGCCTCGTTCATGGCAAGCATCTGCACGCGCGGGACGATGTAGCCTGGCGAGGCCTTCATCCTGACCGGCACCTTGCCGACGGCCGTCAGAAGGTCCTCCAACGCTGTGACGGTGTGAGGGTCGGTGTGCGCCGACGGGCTCACCTCCACCAGGGGGATGAGGTAGGCGGGGTTCAGCCAATGCGCGTTGAGAAAGCGCTCAGGCGCACCCGCCATATCCGCCAGCTCGTCGACCAGGATGGTGGATGTGGTGGAGGCAACGATGGCATCATCGCTCAGGTGAGGTGCCACAAACGCGAACGCCTCCGCCTTTGCCTCTTTCACCTCAGGCACCCCCTCAAACACCACCTTTGCGTCGGCCACAGCCTCAGCCACCTCACCGCGTGGGTGAAAGGTGATGCGCGATACAATGTCCCCAACCTTGGAAGGGTCGAAGAGACCGAGATCAGCCAGGTCTGTGAGGCCCGCTTCAATGTCGGCCAGCGCTGCCTTGCCGACACGCACCGCCTCATCTGCGGGCCGATCTTTGGCGTCAAGCAGCGCCACGGGGTGGCCGGCATAGGCGAAGACATGGGCAATGCCGCGCCCCATGCGCCCTGCCCCTAGGGCGCAGATCGTCTCCCCGCTCATGGGGCGATCCCTTCTGTGAGGAGGCGTGTCATCCCCACCCGGTCAAGCTCCGAAAGGCCGAGGGACTGGAGGGTGCGCCCTGTCGCCTCAAAGTCCTCCTCGGCAACGGCTGAGCCGATGGCAAGAAGGGCGCTTGAAACGGCCATGGGCAAACCCGCCCAGCGGCCAACGGAGACGAGGAAGGACAGGCCAAGCGCCACGTCCTCGCGCATATAGCGATGATGGCGAAGGTCGAGCCGCTCACGCCAGTCGCCAGAATCGGTGAGCTTTTCGTGGGCGAGATTGCCGTACATCCACTCGTCACCATCGGCGCCATAATGGTCGGCAAGGGGAAAGTGGGGCGCGCCGTAGCCGAGCGCCTCGCGCGCGGCCATCCGCTCTGCGTCGAGGGCGTTGGTGACGCGGCGGATCGACGGCTGCGTGCCCTCATTGTGAATGTCCCAATGGTCGAAATGCTCGATGGGCCCGGCATTCATCAAAATGAGAGGCGGGTGGATGATGGGGCCGGCATTCATCAAGGCCGCCGACAGGGCATCGGCAACAGGCTCGACGGCGCCCGGAAAGGCTGTGCTGATGGCGTTGAGAGCCGCCTCGTGGTGGCATAAGGGGAGAACGCCCGTCGGAAGGCGCGTGGCGCGTGTGGTGATGGCGATCTCGTTGGGCCCACGCTTGCGGCACAGCCACGGCAGCGTCCCCGTTTCGGCAATGGCAATATCGGCGCTCGAGCCGGCATTGCGGATCGCGCGCATCATCACGTAGCTGCCAAAGGTGCCCGGCGGCAGGTAGATCACCTGGCCGTCTTCAAGGTGGGGGGCAAGGGTGCGGGCAAGGTCGGCCTGGGCGAAGGCGGGTGACGGTGAGACGATGAGCTTTGCCCCGCGCACAGCCTCGCCGAGGTCGCCCGTGATGGTGTCGATGGGCACAAGACGGTGGCCCTCAAAATCGGTGAGGCCGATGCCGCCGGCCTGCCGCGTTGCTTCAAGGGCCGCCCCATCCCGCCGCCAGTAGCGCACCGAACAGCCGCGCAAGGTGATGTCGACGGCCGCCGCATGGGCCCCATTCCCCCCGCCAAGAACCGCAACGTCCATCATCACTCCCTTTCAGGCCTCTACCCGTGTGTTCTCAATAAAGCCGGCACGCCCCATCAACCGAAGCGTTCGGGCGCAAACGGCGACAGATCGACGTTGGGCCGCCGCCCGGCCACCAGCTGGGCGAGGAGCCGGCCCGTCCGCGCCCCGCCTGTCAGCCCGATGTGATGGTGCCCGAACCCTGCGAACACCCCTTTCACTTGAGGCAAAGCACCGACGATGGGGAGCGAATCGGAAAGGGTCGGCCTATGGCCCATCCACGCCTTCTCCTCCCGCCACGACAGGCCCGGCATGGCTTTGGCGATCTCCGAGCGCAGGAGGTCGAAGGGCCGCTTCGAGGGCGGTGCATCGAGCCCGCCGAACTCAACAATCCCCGCAAGGCGCACGCGCCCCTCCATGGGCGTTGCCACGAACTTGCCAGCCGCCACCATGACCGGTGCCGAGGGCATCCGGTTCGGCTCATAAAGTTCAAGGTGGTAGCCGCGCTCGCTCTCCATAGGCACTTTGAGCCCCAGCGCCCGGCAGAGAGGGCCGGACCACACCCCGGTCGCCACGACGGCTGACTCACAGCCGATGGTCTCGCCGTCAACGCGCACGCCGGTCACAGCGCCAGCCTCGCGGGCGATGTCGCTCACCTCGCCCACAACGATCCTGCCGCCGCTTGCCTGAAACGCCTCGGCAAGGGCTTTGACGTAGCAGCCGGGGTCCTTGATGTGACCGTGGTCGCCGCACACGGCAAGGACACCGACGCCCTCCTCCAACAGCGGGTCGTACGCGCGTACCGCTTCCCCCTCCAGGACGCGCCAGGTGAAGCCATTCTTGCGGCGGATGTCCCAGGCAAGACCGTCCGCCTCGTAATGGGCGCGGTCGCGGTAGGCGAACACATAGTCCGATGGAGCAAGGTAGCGCTCGGCCGGCGTACCCGAGGCAAGGGCCTGGTGCTCCGACACACTGTCGCCTGTGATGAGCGTCAGCCCTTCGGCAATGCGGCGGGCATCGCGTTCATTGGCGTGGGAGAGAAAGCGCATCAGCCATGGCGCAAGCTTGGGCAGGTAGCCCCACTTCAGGAACAGCGGCTCCGACGGCGAAAACAGCATTCTGGGCGCTTTCGCCATGAGCCCCGGCACGGTGACGGGAACCACGGAGCAGGAGGCAAGGACCCCTGCATTGCCGTAGCTCGTACCCTCGCCTGGCCCTGCCTTGTCGATCAGCACAACGTCGAAGCCATCGCGCTGCAGCCACAAAGCGGTGGCAACGCCGACGATCCCTGCGCCGATGACGGCAACGGTGGTCATCGGCGCTGCATCCTCGCAAGCGCGGATTCAATCACGCAATCCACTCCGACACCGGGGCTGCAGCTTCGTGGAGGGGTTGTGAAATCACGTCCACCAGAGCGGGGCCGTCGAAGGCAGCCGCTTGGGCCATCACCGCGGGGAGCTTGTCGGGGTCCTCCACCCGCCAGGACTTGATGCCGAAAGCTGAAGCGACGGCGGCATGGTCGGTCCTGCCGAAGTCCACATTGTAGAACCGCTGGCCGAAGCCTGAATTCTGCCCCGCCTTGATCCACCCGAACGTGGCGTTGGAAAACACCACCGAGAGGATCGGCATGTTGTGGCGCACGATGGTCTCAAACTCGCCGCAGCAAAAGTTGAACGACCCGTCGCCCATCACCGCGACGGTTTTTACCGACGGTCGGCCCACGTGGGCGCCCATGGCTGCCGCGAGGGCGTACCCCAACGCCCCGTGCGCCCTGTTGGTGATGAAGTGCCGCCCCGCCTGCGGCCAGCGATAGTGGGCCGAAAAGTAAGGGCACGGCGTGCCGGGGTCGGCGACGATGGTGGCATCCTCGTCAAGGCTGTCCATCAGGGCCTGTACGACGGCTTCGGGACGGATCGGCGTCTCCTTGCTCTGCGCCAACGGCAGGAAGGCGGCGCGTTTGCCCGCCCAGGCGCGCCCAGCACGGGCTTCCCCGTTGCTGCCTTCAATAACCCGCCCTTCAAGGGCATCGATGATGGCGTGAAGGGCAAGGCGCGCGTCCGCTGCAAGGCCGACGGCTGTGGTGTAGTTGGCGCCGATCACCATCGGATCGCTGTCAATGTGGATGATGGTGCGCCCTTGGGGCGGCGAGCGCCAACGCTCCGTCGTCACAGACCCCGCGCGGCAGCCGATGAAGACCACAAGGTCCGCCTCGTCCACCACTTCGCGCGTGAACGGTGAGCCCCCGTTGGAGCCGACGACACTCAGCGCGAGGGGGTGAGTCTCAGCGATCGCCCCTTGTCCCGAAACGGTGGTGGCGACCGGGCAATCGAGCAGCGTTGCAAGCTCTGCCAACGGTGAAAACGCCCCCGCGATCACAGGCCCACCGCCGCAGATGATGACGGCGGAGCGCGCCTTTGCCATCAGATCTGCCGCCTCGGCCACCGCGGTCGGATCGGCGCCGGCCGGCTCTGAAGGGAAGTGGGTGTGCCAGGGGTTGGCCCAGATCTCCGCCTCCTCCACAGCCCCTTTCTGGGTGTCGAACGGGAAGGCAAGGTGAACCGCGCCTGGCCGCCCGGTCGTCATGGCGCGAAAGGCAGCGCGCACGGTTGCGGGAAGCCGCGCTGCCTGGTCCAGCGAGGCATTCCACTTCGTCAAAGGAGAAAAGAGCGCGCCCTGATCAAGCTCCGTCAAAGGGTATCGGCCGCGCGATGTGGTCGCCACATCCGTCGTGAGGGCAAGGATCGGAACGGAGCTTTCGTTCGCCTCCACCACTCCCGGCAGAATGTAGGTGGCACCGCCTCCCGAAGGCCCCTCGCACACCCCTGGCTTGCCTGTCACCCTTGCGTAGCCGTCGGCCATATAGGCGGCGTGGCGCTCGTCCCGGGTGAGGATGTGGGTGATGGCTTTGTCACCGCTCGTCCCCATCCTGGCCATCGCATCGTAAAACGGGAGCGTCGTGTCGCCACAAAGGCCGAAGATGTGGCGCACGTCATAGGCCTGAAGCATGCGCACCATCGCTTCAGCGCCGGTCAAAGAGTTCTGTGATTGCATTGGTGCCGGCCGCGCTCCGTTTTCGGTGACGCCTTCGTTTAGAGCCGGCCGGCTCCGTTGCTGCAAGGGTGTCGCACCATCCAAACGGCGCGATGGCGGTATCGATGAGCGCCCCAGCCATGGTCACGGTGCGTTAGCCCGCCGGACGCAACCGGCCTACGGTGTGCACATTCTACCGTCGGCGGTCCGACTTTGCCGCGCCGCAGTGTTCGGACAGGTGCGCTCTTGCGGATTGGCCTTTGCGTTGGGCGGCCGCGCTGAGATGTGAAGCCCCAAAAGCGCGCAGAGAAATCGCCGTCAGCACCTCCCTCGGCAGGCAGGAGCTTCAACATGTCGCGGCTTTCGTAGCCGTCCTGGCCGTCCTGGCGCTGCCTCTTGACGCCAGCGCCCTATCTCGTCCCGTCGTGAAGGATTGCGCTTAAAGGACGTTGTGATGGCAGACGGGACGCTTCTGGGACTGTGTGGTGCCCTGAGAGCCGCAAGCTACAACCGCCGACTGATGCATGAGGCGGTCAAGCGGTTCTCACCGGCGACCTTTGTGGAGGGCGACCTGCGGTTTCCGCTCTACGACGGCGATCTTGAAGACGCTGAGGGCGTGCCGGCGTCCGTGCGCAAGCTCGCTGACGACATTGCCGCGGCCGACGCTGTCGTCATCTCATCGCCGGAGTACAACAAGTCCCTGTCTGGCGTGTTGAAGAACGCGCTCGATTGGATCAGCCGGGTCGACCACAAGCCGTTCGTGAACAAGCCGGTGGCCATCATGTCGGCCACCGCAGGGCGGACGGGCGGCGAGGTGGCGCAAAACGCGCTGCGCCTTGCACTGGTCTCGTTCGGGCCTCGGCTTCTCCTCGGCCCCCATGTGTTGGTGGCGAGTGCTCCCGACCATTTCGACGGCGGCACCCTGACCAACGAGGTCAACGCAAAAGCCCTCACCCAGTTGATGACGAACCTGCGCGAGGCTGCCGGCCTTCAGGCCCTTCCGACGGAAGCTGCCGCCTGAGGATCACGATTCGGCCGCTGCTGTCGGCCCCGTGCAAGGGGTCGAGAAACCCGCCTGCGCGGGCGCTGCGATGGGCGAGCCATCAACAGCCACAGAAGGAAGAAGGGCGTTTCGGTTGCCCGAAACGCCCTTCCCTAACGCGCCGCCAGACGCGTTACCATATTGGCTGGCTACGTCGTATTCGTGATGGGTCGTGGATTAGGCCGTTTTGGCGTCCAGCGTGGGTGCGCCGCCATTGGCTATGGCAATGGTGCGCGGCTTCATGGCCTCGGGCACTTCACGGCGCAGCAGTACATGGAGCAATCCATGGTCCAAGCTAGCGCCTGTCACAACCATATGATCGGCAAGCTGGAAACGACGCTCGAAAGCGCGCGAGGCAATGCCACGATAAAGGATGTTCTCGTCGTTGGCCTCGGTCTCGCCCTTTTCGCCGGTGACCGTGAGGGTGTTCTCTTTCACCTCGACGTTCAGCTCGGCTTCGGTGAAGCCGGCCACGGCCATGGTGATGCGATACTCGTCCTCAGACACCCGCTCAATGTTGTAGGGCGGATAGCTCGGTGACTGATTCACGCCGGCCGAGTTGTCGAGAAGATTGAAAAGACGGTCAAAACCGACGGTGGAACGGTACAAGGGGGTCAGATCGAATTGACGCATAGTCGTCCTCCATGAGAAGCAACGGTTTGGGCGAACTGCCATCTGGCCAGATGCCCGGATCGAAGGTGCGGCCCCGTCATTGGCGACCGCATCCCTGAAGTGGTTAAGGCTGGTTTGGCTTTCAAGATCTGATTACTGGAGTGGGCGTGACCGGAGCGACATGGGGGTCCACCGATCTCGGCGGCACCGTTGGCACGCTCCATGCCGGCGCGGCGTTGCGCGTGGCGCACTGGCCGGCCGATGGCGAGGGTGAGGCGCGCGGCACCATTGTCCTCGTCCAAGGCCGTGCCGAGTTCATCGAGGTTTATGCCGAGGCCATCGCTGACCTGCGCCAGCGCGGCTATGCCGTCATCACGTTCGATTTTCGCGGCCAAGGCGCCTCCGCCCGCAAGACCCGCGAAGGCGGCCATGTGGACCGCTACACCCAGTATTGCGACGACCTGATTGCCGTCACCCGCTACGGCGCGCAAATCGGGCTGCCCCGACCGTTCCACATCGTTGCCCATTCCGCAGGAGCGCTGGCCGCCCTTCTGGCCGCCCCCGTCCTTGAAAAGGATGTGGAGCGGATGATCGTCCTGGCGCCGCTGATCCAGGTGGCGAAGCTGCCCATGTCGGCACGCCATGCACGGATTGTGACAGGGCTGATGCGGCTGATCGGGCTCGGCAAAAAGGTGGCGAGCAAGAAGATCAAGGGTCCGTCCCAATTTGCAGGCAACCCCCTCACTTCCGACCCTGAGCGCTATGCAACGCTCGTGGCCATCAGCGAGGCGAACCCTCATCTGATGACCGGGGCTCCCACCATCGGCTGGGTTCACGCCGCGCTCAAAGCCATGACGCGGCTTGAGCGCACCATGGGCAGGCCCCTTGCCATTCCAACGCTGTTTATGGCGAGTGCGCGCGACGGCATTGTATCAACGCCTGCCATCGACAGGTTTGCCAAGTCCGTGCCCGGCGGCGGGTACATCCTGGTGCCCGACGCAGAGCACCAGCTCCTCATCGAACGGGACGAACTGCGCAATCTGTTCTTTGCCGCGTTCGAGACCTTCATCATGGATGCGCCGGCGCGCCTTGCCCACCGCAAGCCCACGCGCCTCTCCCGTCCCTTGCGCTTTAGCCCTGCCGCCGAGGCCGCTACGCAAGAGGCTGCGCCCGCCCCGGTCGAACCGGCCGAGACAATTGTGCCCACGCCACCCCCGGCAATCGCGCCGGTGGCAGCCGAACCGTTGGCTGCCACGACGCCCCAGCCTGCGCAGCCGGAGGTGGCGCCCGTACCGGCTCCTCCGGTCGACTCCCCGCCCCCACAAGAGGCTGTCCCGACGCCTGAGCCTGTCGCGGACGCGGCTTCACCGCAGGCAGATTCCGAAGAGCCTGAGCCCGAGACTGCCAGCAAGGCCGTGCTGCGCCGACAAAAGCGCACCGAGCGCCTGCGCAAGCGCCTCAACCGCCGCAGGAGCGCGCTCAAGGAACCGGACGCAAAGCCGCAGGAGCCGCCCACGGCGACCACGGCCGCACCCGTTCCAGAGCCTCCTGCAACTCAGCCTGAGGCGGTGTTCCGAGAGGCCGTTGACGCGACCGCAACGCCTTCGTCGGTAACGCCCGTCCCCCCGATCGCGCCAACCGAAGAAATGGCCAGCGAGGCGGACGCTCCTGCCGCCCCGTCAGACAAGACGCGAGAACCGCTCACCGACGCGGTCGAAGACGCGCCCGCCACACCGCCCGATCGGCTGGAAGTGCCGGACCCAGAACCGATGCCGGAGCCACAGCCGGCCGCTGCACCCGAACCGCCGTCGCTCTCCCAAGCAGAGGTAAGATCGGACGCCGCGCCAGAGCCTGAACGTCCGCCAGAACCGGAGCCTGCCGCCGAGCGCCAAGAACCGGCACCGGCCGCCGCACCGAAACCTGGTCGAACATCCGAACCGGCCCCAGACTCGGAAGCAATTCCGGAACCGAAGTCAGCGACCGCAGAGGCGGCAGCAGCCAAGCCGGAGCCAGAGCCGGAGCCGGAGCCAGAGGCCGCGGATGAAGCGGAACTGACGCAGGCATCCAGAGCCATTGCTGAACCGGTCTCGACGCCGGAGCCAGAGCCGGCCCGGCAACCCGATGTTGCCCCGGCTCCCAAGCTGGACCCTCAGCCTTCGCCGCATCCTCAGCCTGTGCCCGCGGCAACGCCCGAATCCCCAGAAGCGCCGCTTCAAGCGCCTGAACCTACGCTAGCCATCGCCACCAAGCCTACGGATGCGCCGCCAGCGCCAACGCCAGGGGCCGTGGAGCCGGTGCAGGCGCCCCCTCCGCCGGAAAAGCGCAAGGAACCGGAGACGGCGTCAACGCCCCTCATCTTCAATGCGGACACCGGCGAGGGCAGCGCCGTGGATGCAGCGGGCTTTGCCGCAAAACACGCCAGCGAGACGCCCGCCCCAATCCGAGTGGAACCGGTTGCCGCTGAGGCGCGTGAAGGGCAGCCTGGCGATGCCGTGAGGCCCGCACATGCCCCCATGCCAGAGCCTGAAGGCAAAGAGCCGAGGCTGGAGGAGAGCATGCTCGCCGGCGTCTTCCTGATGGGTGAGGACGTGGCAGCGCCGCAGCCTGTGGAAAGCGACCCGTTCGCGCCCCTTAAAGCCAGCGACCGGCGCGATGAGATTGTGCCGCCCCCACCCACGCCTCAGGCGCCGCCGGCCCAGCCAAGCGCCCCCGCAGCGCCCCTTGGTGAGGGGGTGCGCCAAATCGACCGTTCCCGAGGCGTTCATACTACGGCGCGACCCATCAAGCGCGCCAAACCCGGCAAAAATCAAACGAAGCGGCGCTGATATGTCCGTCTGGCAAACCCTTGGAAACATGGTGCACTCGGTGGGGGCTGCGGGGGCGGACGTGTTCGACCGCATCAAAGGCGCCACCGGCGGCGGCGAGGAAAGCCGGCAAGCGGCCTTTTCCATGGCAATCGTTGCCCTCGCGGCAAAAATGGCCCGGGCGGACGGCGTCGTCACCATGAGCGAGGCTGCAAGCTTCTGGAACCGTTTCGACGTGCCTGAAGATGCCAAGCGCCCCATCCGGCGCCTGTTCGATCTTGCCCAAAGGGACGTGTCGGGGTTTGAGGCCTACGCCCATAAAATCGCACGCCTTTTCCCGGATGACGATGCGCTGCGCGAAGACATTTTGGACATCTTGTTCCACATCGCCGCCGCTGACGGTGTCATCCACGAGTCGGAACTGGCGTTCCTTGAACGTGTGGCGGAAATTTTCGAGCTCGACCCCGTGCGTTTCGGCCGGGTGAAGGCGCGTCATGTGGCGCCCGACGGCGACCCTTATGCCGTGCTCGGCCTTGGCGAAGACGCCGACATGACCACCGTGCGCCAGCGCTATCGCAGCCTTGTGGCAGAGCACCATCCTGACAGGCTGATCGCGCGGGGTGTGCCGCCTGAGTTCATCAAGATCGCCACCGAACGCCTTGCCGCCATTAACACCGCCTATGAGGCCATTCAAAAGCGCCAGTGATGGAACGCCGCGTTTCGCCCAACCACAATGCGCGCACGGGCCCGCCGGACATGGTGGTGATCCACTACACGGGCATGAAAAGCGCTGCTGCGGCCGTGGATTGGCTGTGTAACCCTGCCTCCAAAGTCTCCGCCCATTACCTCATCGACGAAGACGGCGCGCTGGTGTCCATGGTGGATGAAGGCAGGCGCGCCTGGCACGCAGGGGTCAGCGTGTGGAACGGCATCATCGACAACAACAACCGCTCCATAGGGATCGAACTTCACAACATCGGCCACACCGAGGTGGCGCCCGATTTCGCCGCCCCACAGATCGATGCTCTCCTGGCGCTGATGGATGGGATCCGCAGTCGCTGGACCATCCCTTTGAAGAACGTCGTCGCCCATTCCGACATCGCGCCGCTGCGTAAGATCGACCCTGGCGAGCGCTTCCCCTGGCATCGCCTTGCGAACAAGGGCCATGCCCTCCTGGTGCCATCTGAGGTGGCTGCCTCTGCCCACGGCCCCTGCGACCTTGCCGCCCTCAAGGCCGTGTTGCGACAATGCGGCTATGGCGTGTCGGACGGGGATGGGATGGACGATCTCACCCAAGCCACCATCGACGCCTTCCACAGGCGCCATCTGACGCACAAGGTGGGCGCGCCGTTCGACGCGTCCTCCCTTGCTGTCGCCACCCACCTCGCGCAGCTTTCCAATGGGCCTGACCGCTCCGTCTGAGCCGATACTGCTCTAAGCGCCGCCAAGGGCGTCGATGGCGGCCCGCAGGCGCTGCGTGGGGTTGTCGGAGGCTGCGATGCGCTCCACGAGCGGCGGGCCGGATTTGTCGGACAGACCAGGGATCATCTCATCCATCAGCCGGCGCCGCGTGGCGGCCCGCGCCGTGGCGGGAAGCGCGAGAAGCCTTGTCACCAGCGCGTTCATGGCCTCATCGTCGAAAACGGTGTCCCAGGCGTCCCGCTCGGGTCCGAAGCCAAACCCTTCAGTCCTCAGCGGCCGTGATGCGCGCAAGGAGGCCGTCGCCGCCTCGTCCACCGTGCCGTCGTTGACGAGGACCCCGTAGTCCCATTCCGCCGACTGTGCGGAGACGAAGCCTGCCCGCACATCGCGCAGCACCTTGTGGATGGGGCGAGCGAAGGGGTCGCCATAGCCACCGCCTCCTGCGGTGAGGATGGTCACCGCATCGCCTTCCTCGGCAACGAACATGTCGATCTTGCCAAGGTCTCGCTCGCCCGGCGTGCCACGGTTCAAGATCACGCGGCAGGGCGCGCCAGGGCCACCGCCGGCGACACCCCACGGCCGGAAGACGAATCGCTCAAGCCCGCGGCCGAGGATGGCGGTGCCTTGGCGCAAGATCCTCACCGTCATGTCGAGCCCTGTGCCGCCGCGCCAGGTGCCTGCGCCGCCGCTATCGGGGCGCAGCGCGTAGGCCTCCACGATGACGCCAGCATCGGCCTCCGTGCGCTCCAGCGGCGTGTTGTAAAGGTTGGCAAGGCCGCTATCGCGCCCATCAACGCCATCGCCGCCCTTGCGCGCCCCTGTCCCGCCCACAAGCGACTGAATGACCATGACGTTGCGCGTGCCCGTGGTCTCGTCCTGCTCGGCCACAACGAGAGGGACCACCGTGCCGCCAGAGGGCGCAGGCATCAGGTCTGGAACGGCGGTCGCAATGGCACCGATCACCGCATCGTTGATGCGGATGGCCGTTGCGTGCCGCACGCCGACGGCTGCAGGAAACTCAGGATTGAGGATTGTGCCCTTGGGCGCCTCAACGGTGATGTCTTCAAACAGGCCGTAATTGAGGGGGACTGTGGGATCCAGGCTCCCCACAAGGTGCATCAGCTTCAAGGTCAGCCAGGGGTGCCTCAGCCCGCCGGTCGGCACATTGTAGGCCGACAGCACCTGCGGGTCTGAGCCAGTGAAGTCCAGATGCACAGCACCATCTTCGACCGTCAGCGTACAGCGAATGCGGATGGGAACGGCGCTCACATAGTCATCGTCCATGTAGTCCCAGAAGGTGTACGTGCCGTCGGGGATGCGCCTTTGCACGGCCCGCGCCTTAGTCCTTGCATAGGCCACGAGATCGCTTTGAGCCGCGAGGAAAACGTCCAGGCCGTGGCGCTCGATAAGCTCCGCCACGCGGCGCTCGCCGACGCCGAGCGCTGCAATCATCGCTTTGATGTCGCCGAGATTCAGGTCCGGCACACGGCAGTTGGCGCGGTAAAGGGCCAGGAAATCGCCGTTGATCTCGCCCCGCTTCATGAGCTTGATGGGCGGGATCTGCAGCCCCTCCTGAAAGAGCTCTGTAAAGCGCGGCGAAATGGACGACGGGACACCACCGCCAATGTCCGCCGAATGGATGAAGTCCCACGCGTAACAGACGATGTCACCCTCGTGGAACACGGGCTTGATGAGCTGAAGATCAGGCATGTGGGTGGACAGGCCACCGGTGCGATAAGGGTGGTTGGTGATGATGATGTCGCCAGGGTCGAGCGCCCCGATGGCCCTGATCGCCACGCCGCAATCAAGATCCAAGAACCCCGACACACCCATGGCGGCGGGATAGGCGAAGAACTTCCCGTTGGCATCGGCAAGGGCGGTGGCAAAGTCGGCCGCGTCCTTCACGTAGGTGGAGCGGGCGGTGCGGGCGAGCGCGATGGCCATCTCGTCAGCGACCGCCTGAACCTGTGTCTTGATGATCTCAAGGAGAATGGGGTCGAGCGTCATCACCCCGCCATCCGCTTCAACAGGAGGTTGCCGAGGGCATCGCCCGTCGCACGCCAGCCAGGCAGGATGAAGACGGTGGAATCGGGCTGCTCGACAATGGCGGGCCCGTCGAGCGCGGCCCCTTCGTTGAGGTCGGCGCGGCGGTAGACGGGAACGTCCCGCCAATCGTCATGGAAGACCCGACGCATGCCTGTGGGCTCAGGCAGCGTCGCCCCCTCGCCGCTTGTGAGCGACAGCGCCGCCAGTTTCCCCACAACGGCAAGGCGCAGGTTGGTGATCTGAAGGTCCGACTCGCTCTCCACGAAGCCGTAAAGCCTTTGGTGCTCATCATTGAAGCGGTCGATGAGATCCGCGGCCGTCACTGCCGCGAGGTCGTCAGGCGCGGCGATGGACAACTCGAACGCCTGTGCTGGGTAGCGCATGTCGGCGGTGAGGCGCAGCTCGTGCCGGCCGATGATGTCACCCTCGTGTGCCACCCATCCCCTGGCGTCCGCCTCCATCTCTTTAAGGATTGCGGCGATCTCATCCCAGCCTTTGCCGGCACGGTCGATCATGCGACGGGCGGGACGCACATAGTCCCGCCGCACATCTGCAAGGATGGCGCCAAGGGCACAAAAGGTGCCAGGAAGGCGCGGCACGAGAACCGCGTCGAGCATCGCCTCCTCGGCCAGAAGGTTCGCGTGGGTGGGCCCAGCCCCGCCATAAGCTACCAGCACGAAGCCGCGCGGGTCGAGCCCCTTTTGCGCCAGGAGCTTGCGCAGCTCCGTTGCCATTTTCGCAGTGGCGACCCGTACGGCAGCGGCTGCGGCCGCAACGGCATCCTGCAGTCCGATGGCCTTCGCCACGCCTGAAAGCGCGTCCCTTGCAGCTGCTGCATCAAGGGGCATCTTGCCGTCGTTGAAGCGGGTGGGATCCAGGTAGCCGAGGGTGAGGTAGCAGTCGGTCATGGTGGCTTCTGTCCCGCCGCGGCCGTACGCGACAGGGCCAGGGTCGGCGCCTGCGCTATCAGGCCCCACCTTCAGCAATCCTTGGGGGTCGAACCAGACGATGGAGCCACCACCGGCACCGATGGCGCTGACGTTCACCACAGGCAGCATCAAAGGGTAGTCGCCGATATGGGTGGCGTGGGTGAACTCCAGCGCACCATCCTGGCTGATGGAAATGTCGGTGCTGGTGCCGCCCATGTCGAAGGTGATGAGCGCAGTGTGCGCCCCTGCCACCCGCGTTGCCGCCAGAACGCCCGACGCAGGGCCCGACAAAATGGTGTCCACAGGCCGCTCACGCGCCGTTGCGAGCGATACGGTCCCCCCATTGTTGGCGGTGATGTAGATGGGCGCCTTCACCCCCAGCCCGTCAAACCGCGCCTCAAGCTTGGCGAAGTAGGCGGCCATCAAGGGGTGGACGTAGGCGTTGATGGCCGTCACCAGCGCGCGCTCGTACTCGCGCATTTCCGGCCAGATATCGCACGATGCCACCACCGGGATCTCTGGCAACGCCTTGCCGAGCCCTTTGGCGACGCGCCGTTCCAGTGCGCCATCGCGATAGGAGTTGAGGAGCATCACTGCCACCGCCTCATGGCCCGTGGCGGCGATCTGTTCAGCGACGTCTATTAGCTCCTCGGGGTCCGCTTCCGTGAGGATGCTACCGTCCGAAAGGCCGCGGGCGGAAACCTCGAACACCGATTCGCGCGGGATGAGAGGGGTCTCCCGACCGGCGGTGAAATCGTAGGAATTGGGCATTCTGGCCCGGGCGATTTCCATCACGTCGCGGTTGCCGCGCGAGACCACGAGGGCAACGCGTGCGCCGCGGGTCTGGATGATGGCGTTGAGGGCAAGGGTGGTCCCATGCACCACGAGCTCGATGTCCTCAGGCGCGATGCCGAGAGAGGCAATCAGGTGCTGCGTGCCAGCCTCGACGGCGCGCGAGGGGTCGCCTGGCACGCTCGCCTCCTTGTGGAAGGCGAAGGTGGCGCCGTCGTGGCTCGCCAGAACGAAGTCGGTGAACGTGCCGCCTACGTCGATGCCGAGGCGGTAACGGGAGGTCATGAACGCAGTGCCTTTCGCAGTCCTTGGTCGGACGCCAAGGCCGCCGACGGCCGCAGTGTCCACCGCCGCAGACACCCATTGCAAGGTCCGGGCCGGACGATCCACGCCCCTGCCACTGGACCCCCCACCCTCGGCTGCAACACAACCCCTCACATGTCGGCGATCACCGGGGGAGCGAAATCACCACACAGTCTGCAGACAGTCGACCCTCACCAGAGGAACCAAAGGACACAGTCGAAAGCCGGAAGACATAGCCCGACCCACCGTCCTCCCCATCCAGTTCCTTTGGAGAGATGAAGCCTGACGTTCCACGGAAGTCCGCTGTTGCGGACTTCCGGATTCTTTAGATGCCGAACTGCGGAACACCGCAGTTCGGTGGAGCCGACAAGTCCCGAACCCCGCGGAGCGAGGCTCGGGTCAAGGCCACTGAAGTCCGCTGTTGCGGACTTCAGCATCATTGAATGCCGGACTGGGCAACAGCCCAGTCCGGTGAGCGCAGCGTGGGTTGAGGCGAACCTCGCTCCGCGGGACAATTGTGCGTCGGCGGGAGGGCTTAGCACGGCCCCCAGCAGCCTGATCGTGAGGACACTGAGTCGACGCGAGATACCAACCGGGAGACTAGGCTTCCGCTTGCTCTTCCTCAGCAAGGCGGGCGCGATCGGCAGCGCCACGGGCGCTCTCGTCACGGTCGACAAACTCGATCACGGCGATGGGGGCGTTGTCGCCATAGCGAAAACCGGCGCGCATGATGCGGGTGTAGCCGCCGTTGCGGTCCTTGTAGCGGGGGCCGAGGATGTCGAACAGTTTGCCCACCATCGCCACGTCGCGGACCTTGGAGATGGCCTGTCGGCGGGCGTGAAGGTCACCGCGCTTGGCCAAGGTGACGAGCTTTTCCACAAAGGGGCGAAGCTCTTTGGCCTTGGGAACGGTGGTGATGATCTGCTCGTGCTCGATGAGAGAGGCGGACATGTTGGCGAACATGGCCAGCCTGTGGCTGGACGTACGGTTGAGCTTACGGCCGGACTTTTTGTGGCGCATGTCAGCCACCCTCCTTCGTTGGACAAGTGCCGGGCGCAACCGGCGTTCGCGTCATGGGCCGGCGGCAGGAGCCGCCGGGCCGGATTAGGGCCTTGCGGCCCCGATCAGTAGTGGTGGTCTTCGTAGCGCTTGGCCAGCTCTTCGATGTTGTCAGGCGGCCAGTTGGGAACGTCCATGCCAAGGTGCAGACCCATCTGGGCCAGGACTTCCTTGATCTCGTTCAGCGACTTGCGGCCGAAGTTGGGGGTGCGGAGCATCTCCGCTTCCGACTTCTGGATGAGGTCGCCGATATAGACGATGTTGTCGTTCTTCAGGCAGTTGGCCGAGCGCACGGAGAGTTCCAGCTCGTCCACCTTCTTCAAGAGCGCAGGGTTGAAGGCGAGTTCAGGCACATCGTCGTGGACTTCTGGCTTGGTGGGCTCCTCGAAGTTCACGAAGATGGAGAGCTGATCCTGAAGGATGCGCGCCGCATAGGCCACAGCGTCCTCAGGGGAGAGCGAGCCGTCGGTCTCCACCTGCATGGTCAGTTTATCGTAGTCGAGCACCTGACCTTCGCGGGTGTTCTCCACCTTGTAGGAGACCTTGCGCACGGGCGAATAAAGGCTGTCCACCGGAATGAGGCCGATGGCAGCATCTTCGGGCCTGTTGCGGTCGGCAGGCACGTACCCTTTGCCCGTGTTGACCGAGAACTCCATGCGGATGTCGGCGCCCTCGTCCAGAGTGCACAGGATGTGCTCGGGATTGAGGATGGACACATCACCAACGGTCTGGATGTCGCCGGCGGTCACAGCGCCGGGGCCTTGCTTGCGCAGCACCATACGCTTGGGGCCTTCGCCCGACATGCGCACGGCAATCTCTTTCACGTTCAAAATGATGTCGGTGACGTCTTCACGCACACCGGACATGGATGAAAACTCGTGCAGCACGCCGTCGATTTGCACCGACGTCACCGCAGCCCCTTGCAAGGACGACAACAGAACACGCCGCAGCGCATTGCCAAGCGTCAGACCGAAGCCACGCTCAAGTGGCTCGGCCACGACGGTGCCGATACGCTTGGGGTCGTAGCCAGGCGTCACGTCCAGCTTGTTGGGGCGAATTAGCTCTTGCCAATTCTTCTGATTCGTCACGTTCAATGCCTCATGGTTTGCCGCCGGGCCGTATGCCTGGGCGGAGGCGACCAGACGGACGTCGCGCCCACGGGAGAGCCCGTCAGCGCGCGAGGGACATAAAGGTCCAGGCGAGCCCGCATCGCCCGCACCTGTTGCCCGCCGACTTTAAACGCGACGGCGTTTGGGCGGACGGCACCCGTTGTGGGGGATCGGCGTCACATCGCGGATGGAGGTGATGGTGAAGCCTGCGGCCTGAAGCGCACGCAGAGCCGACTCGCGGCCAGAACCGGGGCCGGTCACTTCCACTTCCAAGGTGCGCATGCCGTGCTCTGCGGCCTTCTTGGCTGCATCCTCGGCTGCCACCTGCGCGGCATAAGGGGTGGACTTGCGCGACCCCTTAAAGCCCATCGCGCCGGAGGACGACCATGAAATGGCATTCCCCTGCGCGTCGGTGATGGTGATCTTGGTGTTGTTGAAAGACGCGTTCACATGGGCAATGCCCGATGTGATGTTCTTGCGCTCCTTGCGCCGAACGCGCGTGGCTTCCTTCGCCATAACAATCCTTTCGTCAACGCGGGTCGACGGCCGTCAATGACCCGCGGCCCGCGTTACTTCTTTTTGCCGGCGATGGGTTTGGCGGGACCCTTGCGGGTGCGCGCATTGGTGTGGGTGCGTTGACCGCGCACGGGAAGCCCGCGACGATGACGCAAGCCGCGGAAGCAGCCAAGGTCCATGAGGCGCTTGATGTTCATGGCCGTCTCGCGCCGCAGATCGCCTTCGACCATAAAGTCGCGGTCGATCACTTCGCGCACGTGCAGAACTTCAGCGTCCGAAAGTTCGTTCACCCGGCGCTCGGGCGTGATGTTCGCCTTGTCGACGATCTGTTTCGCCAACGACGGCCCGATGCCGTGAATATACTGAAGCGCGATCACAACGCGCTTGTTGGTTGGAATGTTCACGCCCGCGATACGCGCCAAAGCCTAGTCCTCCGCCACCGGTTTCCCGGCCCAACTGTGCCGGAGCCCACCGCCTCCGACGAGATAGAAATGCACGGCGCCGCCACCATGCCGCAACGCTCATCACCAATGCAGTCCGCACCAAAACCGCCTTGTGATGGGCGGGGAACGGAGCACTGCCGCACGCCAACAAGGCTGCGGCTAGGAGCGCCTACACTCAGGGATATGCGCGGCCGATGCCGTCAGTCCCCGCCAAAGCGTCACCGACGACTCCTCCGTGTCGCCGCGGTAGCTAGACCGTGGCAATACAAACGTCAAGCCTTTTCGGCAAGGGCGGCCACCTTCGTCAGCCGGTCGCCCTCATCTGGTGTGCTGTGTCGCCCAATGCAATATCAATGGCTGCCGACACATCGTCGATGGTCTGCATCCCGTCAACGCCGCGCAACTTCCCGCTGTTTTTGTAGAACTCGATCAACGGCGCGGTCTGCTGGCGGTAGACCGCCAAGCGGTTGTGGAGCGCCTCAACGGTGTCATCTTCGCGGGGCGCACCGCCGCTTTCGCGCGCCCTTTGCTCCACGCGGGCGGCCAGGACTGCCTCGTCCACCTGCAGTTCGATCACCGCGTCAAGGTCGAGGCCCTTGTCGTGGAGCATCGTGTCGAGGGCTTCGGCCTGAGCCACCGTGCGGGGAAAACCGTCGAGGATGAAGCCTTTGCGGCAGTCCGCCTCGCCAATCCTGTCGGAAACGATCTGCACGACCACGGCGTCGGGCACCAGGTCGCCTCGGGCCATGATGTCCTTCGCCTTGAGGCCGACGGGGGTACCCGCCTTCACGGCCGCACGCAGCATATCGCCTGTGGACAACTGGACGATGCCGTACGTGTCCACCAATCGCTGCGCCTGGGTGCCCTTCCCCGCGCCGGGCGGCCCCAGCAGAATCAATCTCATCGTCGTTTCCCTCTCAGCTTGGCCTTCTTCACGAGGCCCTCATATTGGTGCGCCAGCAGGTGCCCTTGGACCTGTGCCACCGTATCCATTGTGACGCTCACCACAATCAGAAGTGATGTTCCGCCGAAATAGAAGGGCACGGCGGTGGCCGAGATCAAGAACTCAGGCAACAGACAGATGATCACGAGGTAGATGGCGCCGACCACGGTGATGCGCGTCAAAACGTAGTCGATGTACTGCGCCGTTCGCTCCCCCGGTCTGATGCCTGGAATGTAGCCGCCGTGCTTCTTCAAATTGTCCGCCGTATCGCCCGGATTGAAGACGATGGCGGTGTAGAAGAAGGCAAAGAACGCGATGAGCCCCGCATAGGTCAGCATGTAAAGGGGCTGGCCGTGCCCCAGAAGCGCCTGGATGGTGCCAAGAACGCCGCCACCCGTCCCCTGGCTGAAGCTCGTCAGCGTTGCGGGGATGAGCAGGAGCGAGGAGGCGAAGATGGGCGGGATCACGCCGGCCGTATTCAATTTCAATGGCAGGTGTGAGGAATCGCCCTGGAACATGCGATTGCCCACCTGACGGCGCGGATACTGGATGATCAGCCGGCGCTGCGCCCTTTCCACGAACACGATGAAGGCAATGACGACGATGGCCATCAAAATGACGCCGAGGATCAAAGGCGTTGACAGGGCACCCTGACGCCCAAGCTCCAACGTGCCTGCAATGGCTGACGGCAGCTCGGCGATAATGCCGGCAAAGATGATGAGCGAGATGCCGTTGCCGACGCCCCGCGAGGTGATCTGCTCACCCAGCCACATCAAGAACATGGTGCCGCCCACAAGGGTCACCACGGTGGTGAAGCGGAAGAACCAGCCGGGATCGGTGACGATGGTGCCGGCGCTCTCAAGCCCAACCGAGATCCCGTACGCCTGAACGGTGGCCAAAATCACCGTGCCGTAGCGGGTGTACTGGTTGATCTGCTTGCGGCCCTGCTCGCCCTCCTTCTTCAACTGCTCCAGCTTAGGGACCACCGTCGTCAGAAGCTGGATGATGATGGAGGCGGAGATGTAAGGCATGATGCCGAGGGCGAAGATCGCCATGCGCCCCACGGCGCCGCCGGCAAACACGTTGAACAGGCCGATCAAACCCGACTGCGCCTGGTCGAACGCCTGGGCGAGCGCCACAGGGTCGATGCCAGGCAAGGGGATGTACGTCCCCAAGCGGTACACCACCAGCGCAGCCAGGGTGAACCAGATGCGCTTTTTCAGTTCGTCCGCCTTCGCGAACGCCTTGAAATTTAGGTTCGCGGCGAGTTGTTCAGCGGCTGACGCCATGATGGGCTCCGGTACTCGGCAGGTCGTGCGGCGGAACGCGAGAACTCGACCGGCCGGCCACATCGCCGCCGCGTCGAGATCCAATGGTGTCCAAAACCCGCCGCAGTGTCAGGTTTTTCAGCAGAGCTTAGTTAGGCGCTTTGCCGGACGGTGTCTATCGCCTCACGGCGATTTGGGTCAGAGCTGATCGGCGCCCGCCAACTGGCCTTTGTATGGTGTGTCGCAAAGGCACCTCAGTTGGGGCTTTCGACCGTGATCCCTTCCGCATTGGGCAGGGGAATGTCGTCCAGCGTCAGCCCCGATTCCAAAATGGCGAAGAGGGCTGCAAACAGCACCAAGGACACCAGCGTGGTGATCCAAACCTTGCGCCACAGACGGGGCTTTGCGGGGGCGCTGCCTTCGGCCCCCCTCACCCGCGCGTCGGACGGGTCGGGCGAGCGGTCGCCGAAAGGCAGCACCGCAAACAAAGTGATCCACCAAATGACGAAGTAGATGGCAAGCCCGCTGGCGATGGACATCCGCGCCTAGACCTCTTCCAGCTCCGTCAACACACCGCCCATGTCCTTGGGATGCACGAAAAGGACAGGCTTGCCGTGGGCGCCGGTCTTGGGATTGCCGTCGCCCAGAATGCGCGCGCCCGCATCAGCAAGCGTTTGGGCGGCCGCTTTGATGTCAGACACCTCGTAGCACACATGGTGCAGCCCCCCTGAGGGGTTGCGCTCCAGGAAGGCGGAAATGGGGGAGCCTTCGCCCAAAGGTTCCAGCAGTTCCACCTTGGTGTTGTCGAGGGTGACGAAGACCACGCGTACACCGTGCTCAGGCAGATCCACAGGCGCGGAGACCGCAGCGCCCAGGCCGTCGGCATAGATCTTTGACGCCTCAGTCACGTTGTGCGTCGCGATCGCCACATGGTTCAATTTGCCGATCATCGTACGCCCTCTTGTCTGCCGGACGCCCTACCCGCCCGTTGCCACATAAACGTGGCACAGAGGCTTTTTGCCCCAACGCTGGCTCATGTGGGAGCGGATGGCGCGGCGGGCTGCCTGCGCCACCACGTCGCGGTCGCGCCGGCGGTTTCGCGGGATGCTTTCCACAGCGCTCGCCACCTCGTCGATGAGTTGCTCTTTAAAGGTGTCGCCGTCTTCATCGTGGGTCGGCACGCCAAGGAGCGTCACCAAAGGGTCGTCGTTGAGGTCGTAGCGGTCATCGAGGCTGACCATGGCAGTGACAACGCCTGCATAGGAAAGGGCGCGCCGTTCGCGCACATTGGCCTCTTCGGGGCTGCGCAAGAGACGACCGTCAAGGAGGAGAACGTCCGACAGCACCTCGTCCACCACTTCGGCAGGTTCTGGCCCAAGGCGGACCATCTTGCCGTTGTGGGTGATGACGACGGGGACGCCGTTATCCTCCGCCAAAGCGGCCTGTGCGTTCAGGTGCATGGGTTCACCATGGACGGGGATCAGCACCTTGGGCTTTAGCCATTTGTACATGTCCACCAGCTCGTCACGGCGAGGGTGGCCTGAGGTGTGGACGAGACCGTGGGTGTCGTTCACCACCTCGATGCCGAGCATGGCAAGGCCGTTGACGACCCTGTTCACCGCCTTCTCATTGCCCGGAATCGTGCGCGAGGAGAAGATCACCCTGTCCCCTTTCGACAAGGCGACGCGGGGGTGATCGCTGGAGGCAATGCGGGCAAGGGCGGCGCGCTCCTCCCCCTGGCTGCCTGTCAAAAGCACAAGCACCTTGTCGCGGGGAAGGTGGCCGAAATCGTCCTCGGACAAAACGGGCTGCAAACCGTCCATGAAGCCACAGTCTGACGCCACCTCGATGACGCGGCGCATGGCACGTCCCATGACCACCACATGCCTGTCGGCCGCTTCAGCGGCCTCGCGGATGGCGCGGATGCGCGCAACATTGGAGGAGAACGCCGTCACAGCCACACGATAAGGCGCGTCGGCAACGGCCGCCTTCAAACCTGCCGCCACATCCCCTTCGGACGGCGAGCGGCCCTCGCGGCCGGCATTGGTGGAATCGCACAACAGCGCCAGCACGCCGTCATCGCCAAGGCTGCGGAAACGGTCAATGTCGATGGGGGTGCCGATGCCGGGCGTCGGGTCAATCTTCCAGTCGCCCGAGTGGATGACGGTGCCGAGCGAGGTGGTGATGGCAAGGGCGTTGGGCTCAGGGATGGAGTGGGAGACCGGGATCAGCTCCACGCTGAACGGCTCAAGATCGAGCCGCGCGCCCTGTTCCACGATGGTAACGTCCGGCCGGATCAGCTTGCCGTTCTCCATGGCCTTTGCGGCCAAAAGGCCGGCCGTGAAGCGCGTTGCATAAACGGGGGCATTCAGGCGCGGCCACAGCTCCAACACGGCGCCATAATGGTCCTCATGGGCGTGGGTGAGGATGATGGCCACAAGGTCCCGCCGCTCCTCCTCGATGAACGAGATGTCAGGCAAGACAAGGTCGATCCCTGGGGTGACGCGCTGGTCGGCAAAAGTGATGCCGCAGTCCACCATGATCCACTTTTTGGCGTGGGGCGGGCCGAAGCCGTAAAGGCCAAGGTTCATCCCGATCTCTCCGACGCCGCCAAGGGGCAGGAAGACGAACTCATCGCCGGCGTCGGTCATAGGGTCTCCGTGGCACGGACGAACACGTCGCCGGCTGAGATGGTGGCAAGGGCCCCGCTCTTCTCTTCAAGGATCAGCCGACCGGAGGGGTCAAGATCCTTGAAGCGGCCCTCTTTTTCATGGCCATCGAACCGCACAACGATGGTTTCGCCGAGCCCCACAGCGCGGTCAAGCCAGTCTCGACGGGTCTGTGTCACACCGCCCGGGCCGGTCAGTGCTGTCAATCGGCGTGGCAGGGCGGCGGAAAGCGCCCCAAACAGTGTGTCTGCGGTGATGGTGGGGTCGTGGACCGTAAGGTGGGTGGCGGGTAGGTCATCAGGGTGATGGGCAACGTTGACGCCAAGGCCGATAACGATCCGCCTTTGCGGCGCTTGCGCGGGGTCAACGCCTGGGCGGGCGCTGCCGAGTTCGGTCTCAAGGAGGATGCCTGAGACCTTCTTGCCGTCGATCAACACGTCGTTGGGCCACTTTTGGGAGATGGCGACGTCGGCAACGGCGTCGATGGCATCGCCAAGGGCAAGGCCGGCGGTCAGGGGCAACAGTCCAAAGGCATCGGTGTGGAGTGCTGCGGTGAAGCCGTAGGAGGTGTAAAGGTTGCCTTCGTCCGACACCCAATGACGGGCCCTGCGGCCCCTGCCCGCCACCTGACGATCGGCGCGCACCCAGACGGGCGCGGTTCCCTCACGCACAAGGGTCATCGCCTCGTCGTTGGTGGAGCCCGCCTCCTGAAGGTGAAGGACGGTCTCTCCCGATAAGAGGGTCGACCACGTGGCTCCGGCGCGCGAAGCGGTCAAAAGAGGCTCTTTGCAGCAGCCGTCGCGCCGGACAGGATCGGCGTCCACACCAGGAAGAAGAGGATGGTGAAGGCGCCCGTGACGGCCAGCACCACACGCAACTCCCCTGCCATGGGCTCGAACCGGTCGGTGGGCTCGTCAAACATCATCACCTTGATGATGCGAAGGTAGTAGAAGGCGCCGACGGCCGAGGACAGAACCCCAATCACCGCCAGAGGGATGAGGTCAGCCTCCACCGCGGCAAGGAACACGTAGAACTTGCCGAAAAAGCCCACCAAAGGCGGAATACCGGCCAGTGAGAACAGCAAGAGCGTGAAGGCGGTCGCCATCCACGGTTTGGTCTTCATCAGGCCTGAGAGGTCGGCGATGTCCTCCACCATGCCCTCGTCGGCCCTGCGCATGGACAACACGCACGCAAACGCACCCAGCGTCATGGCGAGATAAATGGTCATATAGAGGATGACGCCGATGATCCCCTGCTCGCTCCCTGCGGCAATGCCGATCAGCGCGTACCCCACATGGCCGATGGACGAGTAGGCCATCAGACGCTTGATGTTGGTCTGTACGATGGCCGCGAACGCCCCCAGCACCATCGACATCACCGACAGGAAGATGACGATCTGCTGCCACTGCACCAGGGCGGGCTGGAAGGCATCCATGACGACGCGCACGAACATGGCCATGGCCGCCACCTTCGGCGCTGCGGCCAGGAAGGCTGTGACGGGGCTTGGCGCGCCTTCGTAAACGTCGGGCGTCCACATGTGGAAGGGCACCGCAGAGACCTTGAAAGCTAGCCCTGCCAAGACGAACACCAGGCCGAAAATGAAGCCCAGCGAGGCGCCGTTTGCCTCAAGGGAGGCGGCAATGGCGGTGAAGTCCGTCGCGCCCGTAAAGCCGTAGACGAGGCTGATGCCATAAAGGAGCATCCCCGAGGACAGCGCGCCGAGGACGAAGTATTTCAGCCCCGCCTCGGTGGAGCGCACAGAATCACGGTTGATGGCCACCGCCACGTAGATGGCCAGCGACTGAAGCTCCAGGCCGAGATAAAGGGTGATCATGTCGCCTGAGGAGATCATCAGCATCATGCCGATGGTCGCAATCAGGATGAGGATCGGGTACTCGAACCGCCCGAAACTCTGGTGCCTTGCGTAGGACATGGTCATCGCAACGGTGACGGCAGAGCCCACAAGGGTGAGGATTTTCAAGTACCTGGCGAAGGCGTCGGAGATGAACGCACCCTCGAAGGTGGTCTTGCCCGTGGGGATCAGCGCCAGCGCCAGGATGGCGGCGAGCATGGCGAAGATGGTCAACAGGCTGATGGTGGGCGCGGTCTCTTCCTCACCCTCGTTGAAGACGCCGCCCATCAGGAGCGCGATGGCCGCAAGGGCGAGAATGATCTCCGGCACCAGCGGCAAGAAGTCGGGGATGGGCATCTGAGACATCATTGATCGGCCGCTTCGGCGGGCGGGGTGTCGCCCTCTTGATGGCTGGCATCGGCACCGTGATCGGCGTCCTCGCCGTCGGTATCTGCACCGTGCGCATCGCTGTCATGGGTATCGCTAGGGGTGGCATCATCACCGGCATCGTGGTGACCTGCATCCACATCAATCCCGGCCGCAGCGAGCCCCCTCTCGACCGCCTCGGTGGAGGAGCCCGTGTCGGGGGCAAGGGCAGTGGCGTCAATCACCGGCCCGGGGGTTGCCCCTGTTGCCGCAGAGACCGACGAGACCAGCTGGTTCACAGATGCGTCGGTGACGTTGAGGACGGGGTTGGGCCACACACCAAACAGGATCGTCAACGCGATCAACGGCACCATGATGACCTTCTCGCGGCCATCAAGGTCGGTCATGCGACGCATGGATTCCTTCTCAAGGGGTCCCAAAACCACGCGGCGGTAGAGCCAAAGCGCATAGCAGGCCGACAAGATGACGCCCGTCGTCGCCACGACAGCCGTCACCGTGCTCACCTTGTAGGTGCCGATGAGGGCCAGGAACTCGCCCACAAAGCCCGACGTGCCAGGCAAGCCCACATTGGCAAGCGTGAACACCATGAACGCCACCGCGTACCAAGGCATGCGGTTGACCAGACCCCCATAGGCGGAGATTTCGCGCGTGTGGGCACGGTCGTAGATGACGCCGACGCACAGGAAGAGCGCCGCCGACACCAGGCCGTGGGAGAGCATCAGGTAAATGGCGCCCTGAATGCCCTGCACATTCATGGCGAAGATGCCCATGGTCACAAAGCCCATGTGGGCGACGGACGAATAGGCAATCAGCTTCTTCATGTCCTTTTGCGCCAGCGCCACCATGGAGGTGTAGACAATGGCAATGCACGACAGCGCGAACACGAAGTCGGCGAAATAGGCCGACGCGTCCGGGAACATGGGCAAGGAAAAGCGTAAGAACCCGTAACCGCCCATCTTCAACAAGATGCCGGCAAGCAGGACAGAGCCTGCCGTCGGCGCCTCCACGTGCGCGTCAGGAAGCCAGGTGTGCACCGGCCACATGGGCATTTTGACCGCGAAGGAGGCAAAGAACGCCAGCCACAGCCAGGTCTGCATCTCCACAGGGAACTGGTAGGCCAGGAGCTGCACAATGTCGGTGGTGCCCGCCTGCCAGTACATCGCCAGGATGGCGATCAGCATCAACAGCGAGCCGGTGAGCGTATAGAGGAAGAACTTGAACGTGGCGTAGATGCGCCGCGGCCCGCCCCACACGCCGATGATCAGGAACATCGGGATCAGGCCACCCTCGAAGAAGATGTAGAAGACCACAATGTCGAGGGAACAGAAGACGCCCACCATCAACGTCTCAAGGATCAGGAACGCGACCATATACTCGCGCACGCGGTCCTTGATGGCCTTCCAGGACGCCAGGATGCAGAACGGCATCAAGAACGTGGTCAGGAGCACGAACAGCATGGAGATGCCGTCCACGCCCAGGTGGTAGGAGACGAAGCCTGGGATCCACTCGCTCTTTTCCACGAACTGGAAGCCGGGGTTGCCTGCGTCAAAGCCGATCCACAGCGCCAGCGACAGGACGAAGTTGACCACCGTGGTGATCAGCGCCACACGGCGGATGTTCTCCACCGCAGCCTCGTCATTGCCCCGCACCGCAAGGATGAAGGCAACGCCCACCAAAGGCAGGAAAATCAGGATCGAAAGGATGGGCCAGTCGCTCACGCGCGGCCCTCCTCAAGCTGGCCGAACGCCATCACAAGAGCCCCCGCTGGAGCATGATCATGATCGTCACGAAGACGGCGATCCCGGTCAGCATGACGAACGCATAGTGGTAGAGGTAGCCGGACTGCAGGCGGCTTGCGAGGCCGGCAAGGTTGCGCACCCTTGCGGCAATGCCATCGGGGCCGACCCCGTCGATGACCTTGCCGTCGCCGGCCCAGAACAGGCGGCCCAGTGCCTTCACAGGCCGCACGAAAATAAAGTCGTAGAGCTCGTCGAAGTACCACTTGTTCAAGAAGAATTTGTGGAGGCGGGGCATTGCCGCCACCGCGGCCTTCGGCGAGGACGGGAAGACAAGATACATCAGCACCGCCACAACGAGCCCCACCGCCATCGCGATGGCAGGCGACAGGACCACCCACTCGGGCACACCGTGGAAGTCGTGCAGGACATGGTTGTCGGCGCCCGTGTAGAGTGCACCGTTCCAGAACGCCTCATAAGCCTTGCCGGCAAACTGCGGATAGAACACCGCGCCCGCGACCAGCGCCCCAATGGACAGCACCATCAGGGGGATCAGCATGGACGGCGGCGATTCGTGTGCGTGCTTGAAGGTGTCGGCAGGGGCGCGGGTGGGCCCGTGGAAGGTCATGAACACAGCGCGCCAGGAGTAAAAGGCCGTCAGCGCTGCCGCCGCCACCAAAAGCACGAAGGCGTACATGGCAAAGGCGTTCTGGCCGACGAAGGTGGCCTCGACGATGGCATCCTTGGAGTAATAGCCGGCCGTCAGCGGGAAGCCCGTCAACGCAAGCGTTCCCACAAGCATCGCGCCATAGGTCCACGGGATCTTGCGCCACAGGCCGCCCATGCGCCGCATGTCCTGCTCGTCGTGCATGGCGTGGATGACGGAGCCTGCCGACAGGAAGAGCAGCGCCTTGAAGAAGGCATGGGTGAACAGGTGGAAGATGGCGATGGAGTAGGCCCCCACCCCAAGCGCTGCGAACATGTAGCCCAGCTGCGAGCAGGTGGAGTAGGCGATCACCCGTTTGATGTCGTTTTGGGCGCAGCCGATGGTGGCGGCAAACATGGCCGTCGTGGCGCCGATGAACGTCACCACTGCAAGGGCGACGGGGGCAAACTCGAACACGGGCGACATGCGCGCCACCATAAAAACGCCCGCCGTCACCATGGTCGCGGCGTGGATCAGCGCGGAGACCGGCGTCGGGCCTTCCATGGCATCAGGCAGCCAGGTGTGCAGCAGGAACTGGGCCGATTTGCCCATGGCACCGATAAACAACAGGAGGCACGCCAGCTCGATGGCAGGCACCTCAAACCCCAGGAACGAGAAGGTGAGCTGCGCCGCCTGAGGACCTGCGGCAAAGATGGCATCAAGCCCCACTGATCCCGTCAGCGCGAACAGGGTGAAGATGCCGAGGAGAAAGCCGAAGTCCCCCACACGGTTCACAACGAACGCCTTGATGGCCGCCGCATTGGCCGAGGCCCTGTCGGACCAGAAGCCGATCAAAAGATAGGAGGCAAGGCCCACACCCTCCCAGCCGAAGAACATCTGGACGAGGTTGTCGGCCGTCACCAGCATCAACATGGCGAAGGTGAAAAGCGACAGGTACGCGAAGAACTTCGCCTTCGACTTGTCGTGGCTCATGTAGCCGAAGGAATAAAGGTGCACGAGCGCTGAGACAGTGTTTACCACCACCAGCATCACCGCCGTCAGCGTGTCGACCCTGAGGCGCCAGGCAATCTCAAGGTCGCCGGAGACAATCCATTCGGCAAGCAGCACCCGCTCGGTCGCAGCATCGCCGAACCCCCAGGTGATGAACACCGCCCAGGAGAGCGCCGCCGCCACGAACACAAGCCCGGTGGTGGCCACCATGGAGGCCATGGGCCCGATCTGCCGGCCAAACAGGAAGGCGACCAAAAAGCCGATCAGCGGGAGGAAGACGAGAATCTCGACCATCTTGGTGCCGTCAGCCTTTCAGGGTGTCGATGTCTTCCACCGCGATGGAGCCGCGGTTACGGAAGAAGGCGACGAGGATGGCAAGACCGATGGCCGCTTCCGCCGCCGCCACGGTGATGACGAAAAGCGCGAATACCTGCCCAACGAGGTCGTTCAACGCCTGGGAGAAGGCGACGAAATTGATGTTCACGGCCAGGAGGATCAGCTCGATGGACATCAAAATGACGATGACGTTCTTGCGGTTCAGAAAGATGCCGAACACGCCGATGACGAACAGGATCGCCGCGACGGTGAGGTAGTGGGACAGGCCGATGGTCACAGTGTCAGCCCCTTGCCTGAGGCAACATCGCGCACCTCCACGGCCTCCTCAGGACGCCGGCCCACCTGTGCGGCGACGTTCTGCCGCTTGGCCTTCTCGTTGTGGCGCAGGGTGAGCACGATCGCCCCCACCATCGCCACCAGAAGGATGAGACCGCTGAGCTGAAAAAAGAAGGCGTACTTGGTGTAGATGACCATGCCGAGCGCTTCGGTGTTGGTCATCTCCCCCTGGGGCGGGATCGGCAGCGCCGCCTCGCTCACCAAAGACGGGGCGATGGTGTAGGCGCCAAGGACGAGGATCAACTCCACCAGAAGGACGATCCCCACCAGCGCACCCACGGGTAGGTACTGCATAAAGCCTTGCCGCAGTGCAACAAAGTCCACGTCCAGCATCATGACCACGAATAGGAACAGGACCAGGACCGCGCCCACGTAGACCACGATGAGGATGAGGGCGAGGAATTCCGCCCCCGTCAGCATGAAGATCCCTGCCCCGTTCAGGAAGGCCAGAATCAGGAACAGCACAGAGTGGACTGGATTGCGCGAGGAGATGACCATCAGCGCAGAGGCCAGCATGACACCGGCGAAGAGGTAGAAAAACAGCGCGACAAGGGTCATCGAGCGATCCGGTTAGCGCGGACACAGAGGGGATGCGGCGCAGCAGCGTCGCGTGCACCCTCTTAGCGGACGCACAATGGCGCGTCCACAGCGCGGGCGCCGCACTCTTGTGGCTAACTGGCCGTGGGCGCAAGCCTGCAACACATTGCCGATTCAGCTCCCCACAAGGTGATGCGCCTCCCACGCCCCCAACCGCCAAAATGACAGCGCCCCGGTCGATGGACCGGGGCGCTGCAATCATAGCGCTTTGAACGGGCGTGGTGCCCCCTACTCGGCCGCCTCAGGGAAGGAGGGACCTTTCTTGGGTGCCCCTGCCTCAGGCTCGGCCTCCGCCGGCGCGGGCTTGCGCCGTTTGCGGCCCGTGGCAAGGACGGGGGCGTAGACGTCGGGCGAAGGTCGCCCGTCCACCGGTGCCGCTTGTTGCACCGCCGCGTCCGCTTGGTCGCTTGTCATCGTCTCGAGCTGAGGCTTGGACGCTGCCACCTCCTGCACCGGTGTGGTTGCGGGCTTGGCGAAGACGGCAGCATAAACGTCCTCGTTTGCCGCCGCCGGCCCCTCCTGGGTGGCCACGGCCGGTTGGGCGGCGGCAGGGGCACCCTCACCCACCCCAGGCTCGAACGGCAGGACCACGGGCCGCGCGGGCGCGTCCTCCTCGGCTGCCCATGTGGCGGGAACCGACGCTTGGGAGGCAGCCGTTGCGCCCACAAGCCCCTCAGTGTTCCGGCCGGAATCGGTGAGACGTGCGGCCGTGCGAGACACCGTTTCGGGCAACGCCAGCATCACAGGCACCACCACCAGGGTCAGGATGGTGGAGAAGGCAAGGCCGGAGATGATCGCCGTCGACAGCTGCACCCACCAGATGGAGGTGATGCCTCCCACAGCGATGGTCTGGGTGAAGAAGTTGAGGTTCACCTGTGTGGCCATCGGGATGAGACCGGCAATGGTGGTGATGGTGGTCAGAAGGATCGGCCTGATCCTCTGCTCCGCCGTTGCCAGCACCGCTGTCAGGACATCCGGCTGGACGCGCCTTTCCCGGTTGAAGGTGTCGATCAACACAATGGCGTTGTTGACCACGATCCCCGCCAGCGCGATCACCCCCGTCCCCGTCATGATGACGGAGAATTTCTGCCCCGTGATCAGCATTCCGAGCAGCACGCCAAACACCGACAACACGATGGTGAGCAGCGTCAGCGAGGTCTGGTAGAAGTTGTTGAACTGGGTGACGAGCACCAGGAACATCATCACCAGGGAGGCGATCATCGCCTTCATGAGGAATTCAAAGCTCTCCGCCTGCTCCTCATTGGCGCCGCGGAAGGTGAAGAACACCCCGTTCGGCCACGTCTCTCCCTTCACCCACTGGTCAAGCTCGGCGATCTTTGCGTTGAGGTCATGGCCGTCGGCCTCGATCACGTCCGCCTTCACCGTCATGGCGTAGAGGCCATCGATGCGGGTGATGGACGACACACGCTGCTGGGGCTTGATGTCGATGAAGTTGATGATCGGCACAAGGCCCTTTTCGGTCTGAAGCCGCAAGGCGCCGAACTGGTCCAGGGTGCGCTCCTCAGCGGGGAAGCGCACGCGGATGTCGATCTGGTCCTCCGAATCGTCAGGCTGGTACTTGTTGAGGAGGACGCCGTTGGTGACGAGCTGGATCAGCTGACCCACCACTTGGACGCTGGCGCCGAAGCGGCCGGCCTCCTTGCGGTCCACATCAAGCTGCCACTCGATGCCAGGCAAAGGACGGTCATCTTCAAAGTCGCGCAGACCTTCAACCGTTTCCACGTGGTCGCGGATCCTGCCAACGGTGGAAAGCAGCGTGTCGTAGTTGGTGGAGGTGACCTGGAGCTGGATGTCCTTGCCCGTGGGCGGACCCCCTTCGATCTCACGCACCTCGGTCTTGATGCCGGCAAACTGCGTACGGGCGCGAATGTCGGCAAAGATCTCCTTGGCGGGTCTGCGGCAGCAATAGCCCACAAGCTCGATCTGCATGGAGCCGATGACGTCGGCAGGCTGCTCCACCGAATCGACACCCACCCCCGCGCCGGAGTTGCCCCCCGACGGGAACGCGTTGGTGACGACGTTCTCCACGCCGTCGATGGCAAGGATTTCCCGCTCCACGTCGCTGACAAGGTTGAGCGCTTCCTTGGCGCTCATGTTGCCGCGGGCGGAGATCAACACCACCGCCACGTCAGGCTCCTCGTCCACGAAGAACTCAACGCCGGAGTTGTTGGCCATGAACGCGGTCATGACGGCAAAAGCAACGCCCACCACGAACACAAAGGTGAGGGCAATGCCCAGAACGTTGCCGGCCAAAAGCTTCAGCCCGCGCACGTAGATGCCGGTCAGCCCCTTCACCTTCTTGATGTCAAAGGCACCCACCTGTTGGGGTGGCACCACGGTCTTCTTGCCGAACCGTCCGCCGGCCTTCGCGGCAAGCTTGGTGGCGATGATGGTGCCAAGGAGGAAAGCAAGGCCCGCAGCCGCGAACCTCATGGGGCCGGCCTCGGCAAGCGCCACCATGGCAATGCCCGCCGACAGAACGCCGGCGAAAAGCCCGATGATGAGCTGGTTGGACAACACCCCGCCCACCACAGGCAGGAACACCATGGCGGTGATGAGCGCCACCGACAGGACGATCATCACCATGATCGGCAGGTAGCTCATGAACTCGCCAGGGACCCCAGGCCACAACAGCATGGGCAGGAAGGCAATGAGCGTCGTTGCCGTGGAGGAGACCAGCGGCCACACCATGAGCTTGGCGGCCTGCTTGAAGGCCTCTGCCCGCTCCACCCCTTCGGCAATCTTTCGGTCGGCGTACTCCACCACAACGATGGCCCCGTCCACCAACATGCCCACGGTGAGGACGAGGCCGAACATGACCATCATGTTCACCGTCATCCCAAGGCCCGACAGCATGAGGAAGCCGAGGAGGATGGAGGTGGGGATCGCAATGCCCACAAGGAGCGCGGAGCGGAAGCCGAGCGCCGCCACGATGACGATCATCACCAAAACGATGGCGGTGGTGATGGAGGATTCCAATCCGCCCAAAACCTCGTAAATGAAGCTCGACTGGTCGAGGAGGAAGTCCACCTTGATGGCGTCGGGCCACTCGGCCGTCGACTGCTCCACCACGGCTTTCACGGCCGCATTGTTCTCGATGATGTTCTCGCCGAGCCGCTTGACCACATCGATGGTGATGGCCGGTTTGCCGTTCACCCGCGTGAACTTTTCGGGGTCCTTGAAGGAGCGGCGCACCTCGGCAATGTCGCCGACGGTGACAACGCCCTCGGCCTGCTGCTTGACCACAAGGGAATAGACATCCTCACGGTCTTCGATGAGGCCGGGGACCTTGACCGAAAAGCGGCCCTCGCCGGTGTCCAGGAAGCCTGCAGGCACCAGAGAGTTGTTGCGGCTCAGCGCCGTCAACAGCTCCACAGGGTTCAACGCATAGCTTTCAAGGAGCGTGCGGTCGATGAGGATCTCAAGCTGCTCTTCCCGACTGCCCGACAAATCCGCTGACAAAACGGTGGGGATCGCCTCGATCTGATCCTTCAAACGGCGCGCGTGTTGGAACAGCGTGCGCTCAGGCACATCTCCCGACAAGGCGACGATGATTGTGGGAACCAGGGAGAAGTTGGTCTCCGTGATGGTGGGCTCTTCAGCGTCCTCAGGCAGCTCGGCCTTGGCCTTGTCCACCTTGTCGCGCACGTCCGCCAGCGCCTTATCCTTGTCGAAATCGGCCTGGAATTCCAGGATGATGCCGGCATGGCTCTCCGACGCGATGGCACGGATTTCCTTCAGCCCGTCGAGCCCGCGAAGTTCAGTCTCCATGGGCTTGACGAGAAGGCGCTCAGAATCTTCAGGCGAAATGCCCGCCTGGGTCACCGAGACGTAGAAGATCGGGACATCGATGTCCGGGTTCGCCTCCTTGGGGATGGTGACGTAGACGAACGTCCCCGCCACCAGGAGGAAAATCAGCAACGTGAGGAGGGTTCGGGGCCTGTTGAGAAGCCCTTCGAGAACCGAATTCATACATCCTGCCTCGGCTCGGCGACGGGCTCGACCTTTTGCCCGTCAATGACATAGTCCTGACCCACGGTGATGAGGGTGATGCTCTCAGGCAGACCGTTCACCCAAACGCCGTCGGTGTCCTGAAGGGTGATGACCACCGGCATGAAACGCACGCGATTGTCCCCGTCTACTGTGCGCACACCCACTCGCCCATCGTCCGACAGGGTGAGGACGCCAGGGGACAAGCGGTGCGCGCGTACGGGGCTGAGGGGGATTCGCGCCTCGGCGGTCACACCGTCGCGCAGCTGGCCATCATCGTTCTTCACCTCGATCTCGACGGTGAAGGTGCGTGTGTCGGGGTCGGCGGTGCGAGACATGAAGGTGATCTTGCCCGTTGCCGTCTCGCCGGTGAGAAGGGAAACGTCCGCCATCGCACCAACGTCAAAGCCGGTGATGTCGCGCTCAGACACCTGGCCTATGACGTAGATGGTCTCAGCGTCCACGATGGTGGCGCAGACGGTGCCGACGGCCAGCGTGCTGCCCACCTCGGCCAGCGGGTCCTGGACAATGCCCGAAATGGGCGCCAACACCGTTGTGTGGGCCAGCTCGCGCTCGGCAGCGGCAACACCGGCCTGCGCAGCATCCAGCGCTGCCTTCGTGGCGGCAACGCGGGTTTGGGATTCAAAGCCCCTGCCGCGCAGTTTTGTGGCGGCATCGAACTCAAGCTGGGCCTGTTCCTGGGCGGCGATGGCTTGGGCAAGCTGCGCGGCCCTCACACCTTCGTCCAGGCGGCACAGTGTGTCGCCCTGAGCGACCTTGTCGCCCTTTTCAACCAGACGCTCCTTCAAGCGCCCGTCGGTTTCCGCTGCGACGGCAACGACGGCATCGGCACGCGTGCGCCCGCGCATCAAAAGCGTGCGGGCCCTGTCCTCAGCGACGCTTTCACGCACCCTGACGCGGAACGGCGAGCCGTCCGCTTCCGTGCGTTCAGCCGGGGGGCGAATCTCAGCGGTTTCGGCCGCACCACTGATGACCATGGTGCCCGTGCCCATCCAAGCAGCGATACCGCCGGCCAGGAGAAGGGCGAGAATGATCCGTGACTTCATCGGTCAGTCCTATTCAGCAGCGTCTGCGACAGGGTCTTGGGCCATGGCAATGAGCTGAGGGCCCTCCTTGTCCAGATAGTCGAGGGAGGCCGCCATGCAGGCGATCCCGTAGCGGGCGATCCACACCGCGCCTGGGTTCTCGCACTCGTCCTCGATGAATTGTTGAAGGTGGGCGATCTCGTCCGCCAAGTGCTTGCGACGCTCTTCGACGGCCGCAACGACGCTGGCTTCTGGAAGCTGCGTGGCGAATTTGGCCAAAAGGAGGAAGCGTGCGCGAAAGACGTCCGGACCCGGCAAGGACGACAGCGCATCCAGGAACGCTGCACGGCCAGAGTCGGTGATGGCGTAGATTTTGCGTGAGGGTTTGCCCGACTGGGCCTCCTCGCGCACCGTCACATAGCCTTCCGCAGCAAGGCGGGCCAGCGCCGGGTAGATGGACCCGAAGCTTGCCTCGATGAAGTAGCGATAGTCGCCCTCCACCGATTCCTTCTTAATCTCGTACCCCGTGGCCTCCCCGCGCTCCAGGATGGCAAGGCACAAGGTGCTGACGGGACTGAGGCTGTCTGAAGGCAAAGCTACTCCATCACGATATATGTTGGGTCGATATATGCCCGGACGGTATATGGCGAACTGGGATACCAAATCAATCTCGCTGCCGCCTGTCAGAACGCCGCATGGTAAAAAAGCGCGCTCAGTGCGCCTCTTTCCCTTGAATTCGGCTGCCCCCAGCGTTACTCCTTAGGCCTTCAAACAATTCAATCTTGATAGAGGTGCGAATGGCCCAATACCGCCACGCTGCTGAGGACATTGACGAGAGCGTCGACTGGGACAACGAGTCCTCGCCGCCCGCCATTGCCTCGACAGATGACCACATGATGATCAGGAATGATGTGCGTTGTGCAGGCGCCCATTTGATCGTCGATATCTACGGCGGTGACCGGCTGGATGACCTTCACCATATCGAGGCAACGCTTCGCCGCTGCGTTGAAGTGGCCGGCGCCACACTTTTGCATATCCATTTACACCATTTTGATGATAACAGTGGTGTGTCGGGCGTCGCGGTTCTGGCCGAAAGCCATATCTCCATCCATTCGTGGCCGGAGCACCAGTATGCGGCGCTCGACATCTTCATGTGCGGCGACACTCGACCGGAAGCATGCGTTGAGATCTTGCGCGAGGCGTTCTCACCTGACCGTGTGGCGGTGAGCGAGTTCCTGCGCGGGCGCGGCCTTTAACCGCCCCAGGCCAATCACCATGAGCAAGAACGAGGATTCCTGGGTCGTTGAAACCGTCAACGACCCATCAGGCTTCCGCACCGCATTGAAGGCGGTGGGCGGGCTGAGGACTGTGGACAGCGCCCAGTCCCTCGGCGTGTTCGACAATCCCACCTTCGGCAGGGTGATGGTGCTTGACGGCGCCTACCAGATCACCACGGCGGATGAGTTCATCTATCACGAGATGATGGCCCACGTGCCCGCCTTCGCCCATGGCGCTCTGCGGCATGTGCTGGTGATCGGCGGCGGCGACGGAGGCGTTGCCCGCGAGCTCCTGCGCCACCCTTCCATTGACACCATCACGCTGGTGGAGATTGACCAGGCGGTGGTGGACCTTGCCAAAGACCACTTCCCCACCGTATGCCAAGGGGCGTTCGACAATCCGCGCCTCACTGTCGTGATCGACGACGGCGCCGGATTTGTGGCCAACACCGACGCCCGCTTCGATGCGGTGATTGTGGATGCCCCCGACCCGGTGGGCGCCGGCAAAGTGCTGTTCGAGGCACCGTTCTATGCAGGCTGTCGCAGGGTCCTGCGCGAAGGCGGCATCCTCGTCACCCAGAGCGGGATCCCGTTCCTGACGCCGGATTGGATGCGCGACCACGCCGCCACGTTGCGCCAGTCCTTTGAAAGCGTTGACTTCTTCCTGTCGACAGTACCCAGCTACACTGGCGGGCCTATGGCGCACAGCTTTTGCAGTGACGACCCGGCCCTTGCAGATGTCAACGTCGACATCATCAAAGAGCGTGCCGCCACCCTCAATCTCACCACGCGCTATTGGACGCCGACCCTTCACGGCGCCGCATTCGCCCTTCCCCGCTATGTGGATGAATTGGTGGCACCCCCGTCAACCTGATGTGAGGGCGCTTGCGCGTAGGAAGCCAACCACCACCCGGACCCGCCGAAAAACCCACGTTTAACGACGGTTTAATTGACGCGATAGGATATGTGCGAGGACGCAAATTGCGTCCTAAGGGTTGCGCGTCAGTCTTCTTAGGTTGTGAAAAAGTGCGTTAGTTGCGTGCAAGATTCATCTGGCTGGTGGGGTCGCACGAATGATCCAGCTGGCAACGGTCTACGGATTTCGCAGAAAAAGTCTCAGAGCTGACAGCAAGATAAATCGGGCCGACAAGCAACAACCCCAACACGGTCAGCGCACACATCGCGCCCATCGTCTTCTGCATAACCATCGACCCTTCGCTTCTTATGCGCCTGAATAAGACGATCTCTCGCCCCTCGGTCAACCCCCTTCACGGAGGCCGTGTGCCGCACCGGCATCCGCTCCCATACAACCCACGTGGCAACGGCGCTGTTTGCAGGAAAGAGGCTAACCCAACAGCCTTGCGGCAGGGTTAGGCAGGGGTTGGCACACGTGGTTGACAAGGCGTTTGCACAACCCGCGCAGATCGCCCCGCTTCCCGCGCCCCAAAACGCACCCGTGCGTGCAGCGCCTGGCCGCCATTGCGCTCGCCGCGCCGTCCGCGATAGGGGATGGCGCGATAGGAAAAGCCCATGACCCCCATCAGCCTCTACGACACCAAGCGACGCCAGAAGGTGGCGTTTGCCCCCGCCGACCCGAACCGGGTGGGGATGTATGTGTGCGGGCCGACGGTCTATGACGCGGCCCACATCGGCAATGCGCGCCCGATCATCGTGTTCGACGTTCTTTTCCGTGTGCTGCGCCATGCCTTTGGCGCGGACCATGTGGTCTATGTGCGCAACGTCACCGACGTGGACGATAAGATCAACGCGCGTGCCGCCGAGCGTGGCATCACCATCCGCGCATTGACCGACGGCACCCTTGCCGAATTCCATGAGGACATCGCCGCCCTCCACTGCCTTGAGCCGAGCGTTGAGTCCCGCGCCACCGATTCCATCGATGAAATGCGCATCCTGATCGACCGTCTGGTGGACAAAGGCAGCGCCTATGTGGCGGACGAACATGTCCTGTTCAGCGTCTCTTCAATGGCCGACTATGGGAGCCTGTCCAAACGTTCCCTGGATGAGATGCTTGCGGGCGCACGGGTGGACGTTGCCCCCTATAAGCGCGATCCCATGGACTTTGTGTTGTGGAAGCCCTCGCGCAACGGCGAGCCAGGCTGGCCGAGCCCCGCCGGCATTGAGACGCAAGGCCGACCTGGCTGGCACATTGAGTGCTCGGCCATGGCGTGGCGCTATCTTGGCGAAACGTTCGACATCCATGGCGGGGGGATCGACCTCACCTTCCCCCACCACGAGAACGAGCGCGCCCAGAGCCTTGCCGCCCACGGCATCGCGGAGATGGCACAGGTGTGGATGCACAATGGCTTCCTCCAGGTGGAGGGGCGCAAAATGGCAAAGTCGGACGGCAACTTCATCACCATCCGCGAGGCGGTGGCACAGTGGCCGGGCGATACCCTGCGCCTTGCCATGCTGATGACCCAGTACCGCCAGCCCATCGACTGGACCGAGCGGCGCCTGACGGAGGCAACCGCCCTCCTCGCCCAATGGTCCGACGCCGACACAGGCACCGACGCTGCCCCCGACGACGAGGTGTGGGCCGCCCTTGCCGATGACCTCAACACCCCCGCCGCCATCACCCGCATCGGCGAGTTGGCCAAGGAAAAAAGCCCGACCCTCGGCACAAGCGCCGCCCTTCTGGGGATTGACCTTGCCCGCGTGCGCGCCGAGCGGGAGGCGGCAAGCGGGGCGCGCAAAGCCTCCCTCACGGTGGATGTGGACGCCCTCATCGCAGAGCGCCTTGCCGCCCGCGCCGAGCGCCGTTTTGAGGACGCTGACGCCATCAGGGACCGCCTGTTGAAGGAAGGTATCCAACTGAAGGACGGCAAGGACGAGGCGGGTGCGCCTCAGACAGAGTGGTCGTTCGTGGACTGACCTCGTTTGCGCAAAAGGGGTGACGGCCTCAACCGGTTCCTCATGATGATGGCCAACTGGCTGGCAAAGGCGAGATCGTCATTCCCGTCGCGGGAAACACCTTCGTCAGGGGCGATACTCGCGGTTGCGCCTGGAGCGGCTAGGGGTCGGTGCCCGTAGGGGCGAAGGCGACGGAGCCGAGGTGGACGTCCAGGAACGCCTGCACGGTATTTTCACCCAGCCGACCACAAGCTCCACGTCCTCGCGCGCCTTGGGCGGCCAACCCTTGCGGTTGAGGGCTTTGTGGGCCGGCAGCAATTTGCCGTACCAAACCTCACAGGCAGGGCATCGGGCTCACAAAGCGTGCGAGGACGTCGAGCTCACTCAGCACCCCGTGCGAGTTGGGTGATGCCAACTGCGTTTTTGGGCGCCAAGCCCCGTCACCAGCCCCTTCTTGAAGTTGTGTCCGATGGCCAGATCGCGCACCTCGTCAGTGCGGCCGGTCAACAGCGCACGGCCCGAAAATGGTTCCATGACGTTGGCCGATCCCTCGGCGGTGCGGCCAATGAGGATGTCGCTCACGGCGGGCTTGAGCGGCTTTTGCACGCGCACCTGCCGGCCTTTTGCCTAGGACGATGCGTTTCGGTTGAACCATGTGCCGTCCCGTCAGAACCCATGGCGGCTAAGGGCGTCCAGGAGGGCGCGGGCCGGCGCGCCCCGTAAGGGTCGCGGTGCCGCCACCAAAACGCCGACGTCGAGATGGTCGACCGCTGCCACGCTGATGACGTTGGCGGCCACCAGACCGTCCAGCTCACCCCGATCGCGCTTGGGACCGCGATAGGCGCTCGCTTTGACCACCAAAGTGGGCCGTCCTGCCGCAACGCACTCACTCACCATCGACAGGCTGTCGGCCGTGACAATGACGCAGTCGGCTTCGAACGCTGCCCGGTTGGAGTTGACGCCGCCTGTGCGAAAGGGGTGCACGGCAATGCGCTCGTGACCCGACAACATCTGTTCCAAGACGGCGAACGGACCTGACGGGGTGCGCCGAGAATCATAGACCGCAGCGCCCCAGGACGGGCATTCCGCGAGGACGAGGACGAGCCGGCCGGCGATGGCGGCAAAGTCATCGTCGCTATAGCTGTAGTGCTTGGTGTCGCCGCCAAGGAGGACGGCAATGGTGCATGGTTCGTCAGGCCTCAGCGGGCGGGGGGCGGGCATGTCAGCAAGGTCGAGCTCCGACGGGCGCGGCACCGTTTCAATCCGCCCGCCACTGGCAGCCACGGGGGTCAACAGGAGAGAGAACCCCACCGACGGCCACTTGGAAAACCCATAGTAGATGTTGCGCGCGCCGTAGCGCCGTGCCGCAGCAATGTTGGCCGCTGCCGTCGACGGCCCTGTGGACACGACAATGTCGGCCGCTTCGGGCCACGCCTCCACCGCCGCCTCGGACCAGGGCGCTGCGACGCCACCCGGCACTATGCGTACGTTCCGACTGAGGAACGGGTGCGGCGCAAAGGTCGAGGCTGCAAGGCGGGCGAGCCTTCGTGAGCGCGGGCGCACCTCTTCCATCCGCAGCCATTGGGCGCGCACAGCATCCTTTTGGCCAAGGGCACGCACAATCCCATCGGACGCACGGTCGTGACCGGCAACACCGTCGCTGAGGACAAGCACGTCCCTCAGCGCCAATGCTCAGCAATCCACGGCGTGGGGCGGATTTTTTTGCGCAGACGCTTGTACCAGACTTTTTCGGGCCACAGTCCGTCGCGGGCATGGTCGGGGTTGGGGTAGCCTGTGAAGCAAATCACCTTCGCATCGGGCGGCAGCACCGCGGGGCGCACATAGTTCATGGGAAAGCGCGGCACCAGCGCGTGCTTGAAGCTCACACACCAGGGTTCGGGCCAGAAGGTCCGCTCCGAAATGGTGCGGGACTGGAAGGTCTGGCTGTTGGGAAAGGCCGCCACGGTGCCTTGAGGGTCGGCCATCAACGTGTCGTAGACTTCCGTGTGGCTCCCCACATCCAGCCGAAATACGCTTGTGTTGCCAATGCCTGAGCCTGGCTGCGTCCAGTTTTCGATGACGCAGTAGGAGGCTTCGGGCGCGTGGTCGAAAAAGTCGTCGATGGTGCCTGTCACCACAACGTCGAGGTCGATGAACAAGAACCGGCCGGTGATGTCCCCAAGGCTTTGCTGGGTCAGCGCGATCTTGCGCCAAGCCTTCCACTGATGGGAGGGCGGCAGATCGATGGGCGGCAATGGCTTTGGCTCAATAGCAGGGTCGAGGCCAGCCTCATCGTCGGTGAAGCAGACAAAGCGCAGTGGCCGGGCGGTGTGGCGCGAAACCATGTTGTAGAGCGTGTTGGCGTAGTCTGCGCCATAGGCCGTGCCCCACTTCATGCAGACGATGGTTTGTGTGCCGCCTGTCATCGCCCCCACCCAATTCGACGCCGGTCTCATTAACGGATCGGTGCGCCACGGGCAAAGGGCCGACGACGGTCATCAACCGATCGACAGTCATCAACTGGTCGGCAGCGATCAACGGGACGGCAAAGTTCAGCTGGCAAGGGCGATCCGGTCGGCCTTGGGAAGCTGCGCGGCAAAGACGGAGCCGTCAGGCCCTGTGCGCTCCAATGCAAGTTCGCCGTCAAGTCGCGCCATGATCTGGCGGGAGATGGCAAGGCCGAGCCCCGCCCCTGCCCGCTTCTCCTGCCCCCAGCTGCCGCCGAACTTCGTAAAAAGGCGTGTGCGGATGGCCGGGCTGATCCCGTGCCCCTCATCGATCACGCGCAAGACCACCCGGTCGCCCTCCACAGCGCCCGACACACGCACCTGCGGCACCTCGCCATGAAACTTGATGGCGTTGGAGATGAGATTGACGAGCACCTGCTTCAGCCTATCCGCATCGGCGTTGACATAAAGGGGCGGTCCGTCCTCCACCGTGACGCTCACCCCTTCCCGCTCGGCAAGACCTTCCAGCGCAGCGGCGGACGCCTCCAACACGTCGCGTGCATCGATCCTCCCCATGGACATGGGGGCAACGCCCCCTTCAAGGCGGGCAAGGTCCAAGATGTCATCAAGGAGGCGGGTGAGACGGTCGGCTTCCGCGGCGATGATGCCGATGAAGCGATCGGTCCGGGCCGCGTCGTGGGGGCCTTCGGCGAGGAGTTCGGCGAAGGAACGCACAGCCGTCAAAGGGGTGCGCATCTCGTGGCTGACGCGGCTTAGAAAATCATCCTTCTCTTCCAAAAGCGCCGTCAGGGAGGCATTGGCAGCGCGCAGTTCCGCCGCGGTCCTCTCAAGCTCGATGGAGCGCACGCCGAGCGCCCTTGCCGCGCGCATCGCCTCCTGACTGTCGCCCAGAAGCGTGATGGCGGCCTCCACCGTCAAAGGCTCGCCCGTGACGACGCGGGTGACGAGGGCGTGGGCCGACCCCGACCCCACGGCAAAGCCGATCTCACGCTCCACATGGGCGATGAAGACACGGTCCACCGGCCCATCGCGATCGGAAAGGGCCTCGTCGGAGGCGAAGATTTCGTGGGCCCGGACGGGACCCAGGATGCGCTCGGTCAGGCGATAAAGGTCACGCCTGTCGGCAGATCGGGGCAATGTGGGCTCAGGTCCGCCGCGGTCGAGAGCATCCACGAACAAGGTCGCCTGCAACTGATCGATGGCGCGCCCATTGGTGGTGAGCGACACGCCCACATAGACGATCGTGTTGGCCACCAGCGACAACAAAGCGCCGAACACCAACGGGTCGGTCGCTCCAGGTCCGTGGGCCAACGCCTCTGGCAACAACACCGTGCGCAGCACCTCCACCATGCCTTCCCCAGCGCCAAAGCTTGGCATCAACAAGGTGACGAGCCACAGGAGCGAGCCGACGACCAGCCCGCTGGTGGCGCCATAGCGGGTGGCGCGACGCCAGAACAGACCACCGATCAGCGCCGGGGCGAACTGCGCCACGCCTGCAAAGGCGATAAGGCCGATGGAGGCAAGCCCATCCCCGCCTCCGCCGGCGCGCACATAAAGGTAGCCGAGGACCATGATGGCGATGATGGCCACACGTCGGCTGACCAGAAGCGCAGGCGTCAGCCCAGCACTTCCCGAGAGCGCCCTTTGGGTGAGGACGGGAGCAACGAGGTGGTTCGACATCATCACCGCCAAGGCGAGCGAGGCGACGATGACCATGGAGGTGGCAGCAGAGAGCCCACCCACGAAGGCGACCAGCGCCAGTCCCTCAGCGCCATGCTCCAAAGGGACGGTGAGCACATAAAGGTCCGGCTCAGCGCCTTCGGGAAGGCCTGTCAGCCCGGCAACGGCAATGGGAAGAACAGAAAGAGTGAGCACGAACAGATAAAGGGGGAAGAGCCAGGCGGCGATGCCGATATGTGCCTCCCGCCTGTTCTCCACCACGGCCACCTGGAACTGACGCGGCAGGCAGATGATGGCTGCTGCCGACAACAACGTCAGGACGATCCACCGCGTGCCGCCGTCCTCAGGCACGCCGCTGACGTCCGCAAGCGCCTGGCGCCAGTCCACCCCCTCCCCCACGCTGCCCCGGATCACCACCACGGCAAACACGCTGACAGCCACGAGGGCGGCCAGTTTGACGATGGATTCAAAGGCAATGGCCGCGACAATGCCTGGCTGGCTTTCATCGGCGCTAAGGCGACGCGTGCCGAACAAGATGACGAAGAAGGCCATCAACGCTGCGGTCCAAAACGCCGTGTCAGCCTGTGTGGCAGAGGGACCAACAAGAGCCCCGTAGGAGCGGCTGACGGCGAGGAGTTGAAGGGCAATGTAAGGGGTGATGGACGCAAGGGCGACCAGCGTGACGACAACCGAAACGGTTCGGCTCTTGCCGTAGCGGGCCGACAAAAAGTCGGCGATGGAGGTGACGCGCTGGCTCTTTGCCACCCGCACAAGCTTGTGCAGGAGGAGCCACCAGGCCATCAGCACCAGTGTGGGTCCGATGTAGATGGTGATGAACTCAAGCCCTGAGCGCACCGCCGTCCCCACCGCGCCATAAAACGTCCACGACGTGCAGTAGACGGCGAGCGACAGCGTGTAGACCGCGGGCGACCACAAAAAGCGCGCCCGCCCCGCGCTGGCCAGCCTGTCGGTCACAAAGGCGATGACGAACAAGAGCGCCAGATATCCGCCGCCCACAACAAGGACGACGCCGCCGGACAGCATCAGTTTTCGCCGGATCCGCGGTGGGCGGCCCAGGCGGTCAGGCCAATCCCCGCTATCCAGGCGGTGAAAACATAAACGAGGAGCAAAGGCACACCGAACAAGGTGGTTTCACGGTCCATCAAGCTTAGAAGCGGCGGGGTGAAGAGGACGAGCCCGCCGATGGACAAAACCACCCGCATGTCGGTGCGCTGGCCACGCCTTGGGGGCTCTTCCTGGACCGATTCGGGCCGGTTCATGACGCCGCCAGCAGGTCGCGAACCGTCTCCATCAGCGCTTTGTTGGAAAACGGCTTGGTGATGAAGGCGTCAACACCGATGGCGGCCATCCTCTCCCTGTCCGCCGTCTGGCCTTTGGCGGTGAGGACGCACACCTTGGGCGGCTTGTCGTGGGTTCTGGCAGCGGCCGCCACCTCAAAACCCGATCGGCCGGGCAACATGATGTCGAGCATCACAAGATCGTGGGAGGACAGGTGCTCGATGGCCTTTTCGCCGTCGGTGACGACCGTTGCGTCATGGCCCTCGCGCTCAAGCAGGAAAACGAGGGCTTCGGCAATGTGCGGCTCGTCTTCCACAACGAGTACGCGGGTCATGGCCTCAAACCCCGCATGCGCCGTGGGCGCGCTGGGCGCACCGCTCTCGCCGGCACGACAGGCACTCGTATCCCGCTTTGGTGATGAGACTGTCGCGCCCCGCCACATAGGCATCGCCATAGACAAGGCGGTCGGCGAAGGCCGCCTCAACGCCAAGCATCACAGCAAAGCGCGTGGCAGGCTGGGCCTGGTGGCGTGGGGCTTTCTCCAAGGCGCGGGCGACGAAAAGGAACCGCTCGCCATCAAGGTCCACCATTTGGCTCAAGGTGCGCCCCGGTTGGGAGAAGCTGTCATAGACCACCCACAAAGGGCACGCGCCGAACAAAGGCAGACGCAGCGCAGGCGTCGACAAGCGCTTTGAGACCGTGCCCGCAGGATCCACCCGCAGGAACGCGAAGGGGACGTTGTCCTCTCCAGGCTTGGTGAGGGTCGCAAGGCGATGGGCCACCTGCTCAAAGCTGACGCCAAAGGCGCGGCCCAACTCCTCAACATCGTAACGCAGGTCAATGGCCCTTGCCCGGAAGGGCTCGTAAGGCATCAAGAGCGCGCTCGCCGCATAGCGTGACAGGGCCCCCCGTGCCCGCTTCAGCGCGCCCTTTGTGCGAAAGGCCGTTCCCACAAGCTCGTTGTCGAGCATGTCCGCCATGCGCGATTCCACCGTGGCGCGGGCGGCTGCAAAGCGCTGCGAGGGGCTGCCGCCAATGGGAACGGTGACGTCGAGCGCCTCCACCTCCGCCTCGATGGCGGGGAAGTGGTTGGCATGATCCTGAAGGTAGGCATCCACCTCGCGCACATCGGCGCCAGCTGCATCCACCGCCGTTGCGCTTTGAAGGGCAGCAATCATGTCCCGCGCCACGTCCGTCAGGCGGGCGCTCTCATCCACCACGGTGTCGGTGAAGCGCTGCCTTTGTGCATCGCCCATGTGAGAGAAGTCGTTCAGGATTTCCGCGGCGGAGCGGATGGAGGTGATGCGGCTCAAAATGTCGTGGGCAAAGGAGGTCCACTGCGGGTCGCGGCCAAAACGGTCCGCCAGGCGGTAGGCCCGTGCCTCCGCCGTCATCATGCGCGCGTGCAAGGTGAGGACGAGGTTTGCCCAGTCGGTGGAGAAGGCCACGAACTCGGCCGCGTTCTGCGGGCCGCCTTCGGGCAACGTGCGGGCCACCTCGTTGAGGTCGGCGGCAAGCCTGTCATCGCTGACGGCGGTAAAGGCGTCGGCGGGCACCCCCAGCCGCTCGGCGATCCGGTTCAGGAGACGGCCGCCGATCTGCCGCTTGTCGCTCTCAATGAGGCTGAGGTAAGCCGGCGAAACGCCCACGGCCGACGCCAGCGCCCTTTGGGTGACCCCTGCGCTTCGTCGCTGCGCGCGAATGCGGTCTCCAATCGGGACCCGTGTCGCGATCGTCATCGGCCCTCGTCCGTTCCCAACCCGCGGCCGATTATTGTGATGTGGTTTACAGAGGCCGCGCCAAGCAGCGTGGCAACTTTACAAAAGTTTGCAAGCCCCGTGTTGCCGCGCGCGCCTCTCTGGCCGTTTCCTGTCCACCGTCATGGGCGTGTGCGCAGACGCAAAATCCACTCGCGCCGCTTCGATGCGGACGGTTCTCATGATTTTTGTGCAGCGCAGCAAATATAAATATGTCACCATCGCAGCGTTCCCTCTCCCACGGCGCTGTAGGCAAAGACCTGTCGCCCACGTTGCGGTAAGAGGCGAAGACTTTTTGGCCCTGTGATCAGATTAACACCTCAGTTGATCATTGGGGCGACAAATTGACAAAAGTTTGCAGCCTCCCGATCAGCGCCTTGCTGCGCATTGCGCCGCAACAGTACACGATGATCGATCATGAGTCGGAGCCCACGCAACGCTTCGGCCAATTGGGAGGAAACAGATGATCAACAAACGCCCGTCTCGCCGTGGCTTTCTAAGGGGCACGGCCCTTGCCGGCGCCACATTGGCTGCCCCCACCTTCTTCACGCGCAATGCTTGGGCCGACAATCACTTCTGCAATGCGCCCACAGGCTCCACCGTCACCCTCGGCTTCAACGTGCCCCAAACCGGCCCTTACGCCGAAGAGGGCAAGGACGAGCTGCGCGCTTACCAACTGGCCGTCAAGCACCTGAACGGTGAAGGCGACGGCGGCATGATGAGCACCATGACGCCCTCCTCGCTGACGGGGAGCGGCATTTTGGGCAAGAAGGTGGAATACGTTACGGGCGACACCCAGACGAAGGCCGACGCGGCCCGTTCGTCCGCCCGCCGCATGATCGAAAAAGACGGCGTGATCATGTTCTCGGGCGGCTCGTCCTCCTCCGTGGCGGTGGCCCAGCAGTCCCTCGCCCAGGAGATGGGTGTTGTGTTCATGTGCGGTCTGACCCACGCCAACGACACCACCGGCAAGGACCGCCGCCGCTACGGCTTCCGCCACTTCTTCAACGCCTACCAGTCCGGTCTTGCCCTTGGCCCGGTGTTGGCCGAGTTCCTTGGCACCGACCGTCGCGCCTATCACCTGACGGCCGATTACAACTGGGGCTGGACGCAGGAAGAAAGCATTAAGAACGCCACTGAAGGTCTTGGCTGGCAAACCGCTGCGACCGTCAAGACGCCGCTCGGCGCGGGCGACTTCTCCCAGTACATCACCCCGGTTCTGAACTCCGGCGCTGACGTTCTGATCCTGAACCACTACGGCAACGACATGGTGAACTCGCTCACCCAAGCCGTGCAGTTCGGCCTGCGCGACAAACAGGTGAACGGCAAGCAAATGCAGGTGGTCGTGCCCCTTTACTCCCGCCTTATGGCCCAGGGCGCCGGCGAGAACGTGAAGGGCATTTTCGGCACCACCAACTGGAACTGGTCGCTGGACAATCCCGGCAGCCAGGCCTTCGTGAAGTCCTTCGGTCAGGAATACGGGTTCCCGCCCTCCCAGGCCGCGCACACCTGCTACGTGCAGACGCTCTTGTACGCCAACGCGTGCGAGATGGCCGGCAGCTTCTATCCCCCCGAAGTCATCAAAGCGCTGGAAGACTTCGAGTTCGACGGCATGGGCAATGGCCCCACCCTTTATCGCGCCGGCGACCACCAGTGCTTCAAGGACGTGCTCGTGGTGGTGGGCAACGAGAACCCCACCTCGCAGTTCGACCTGTTGAAGGTGCACAAGATCGTCCCGCGCGACCAGGTCACCTACCCGGTCGACTTCTTCCCCGGCGAGCTTGGCCCCTACGACGCGGCTGCCTGCCCCGCCTGATAGAGACTGTCGCGGCCGGCCCGAAAGGGTCGGCCGCAACGCCTTTCCATCGCGTTCCAACGGCGGGGGACACCCATGGACGCCATACTGCTCCAAGTCTTGAACGGGCTCGACAAGGGCGGCGCCTATGCGCTGATCGCCCTCGGCCTGACCCTCACCTTCGGCACCTTGGGGGTGGTGAACTTCGCCCATGGGGCACTCTTCATGCTGGGCGCGTTCTGCGCTGTGGGCATGCAGGAGCTGCTGACCCTGTCGGTGAAGGTGCGCGATGAATCCATCACCTTCTTCGAGGCCTACAAGGAGGTGCCTTATCTGATCACCTGGTTCGGCGAATCGGGCCAGATGATCATCGATTGGGTGGTCCCCATATCGGTCCTTGTGGCCATCCCGGTCATGCTGTTGATCGGGATTGCCTTTGAGCGCGGCCTCATCCGCTTCTTCTACAACCGCCCCCATGCCGAACAGATCCTCGTCACTTTCGGGCTGGCGATTGTCCTGTCGGAGCTGGTGAAGGCGGGGTTTGGCGCGAACTCCATTCCCGTGGCTGCCCCCGAAGTGGTGCGCGGTTCTGCCGACATCGGGGCGATGCTGGGCCTTGAGGGCAATCTCAGCTACCCGTGGTGGCGGCTGATCTACCTCCTTTCCTCCCTCATCATCATCGGCGGCGTGTTCGCGTTCTTGAATTTGACCACCTACGGCATGGTGGTGCGCGCAGGGATGGCCGACCGAGAGACCGTCCAGTTCCTCGGCATCAACATTCAGCGGCGCTTTACGGTGGTGTTCGGCCTTGCGGCCGTTGTGGCCGGTCTTGCCGGCGTCCTCTACACGCCGATCTTGCCGCCCAACTACCACATCGGCATGGACTTTCTTGTCCTGTCCTTCGTGGTGGTGGTGGTCGGCGGCATGGGCTCCCTCCCTGGCGCCGTGGCCGCGGGTTTCCTCCTCGGGATCCTTCAGTCTTTCGCCTCCCTCAACGAAGTGAAGCAGATCCTGCCTGGGATCGACCAGATCATCATCTACCTCGTCGCGGTGGTTGTGCTGCTCGCCCGTCCGAGGGGTCTCCTCGGCCGCAAAGGCGTGATGGAGGCCTAAATGGACACCACACCCCAAACCCCCGGCGAAACCGCCCATCCGGCCGAGAAGAAACGCTCGGCCCACTACCACCGTACAGAGCATATCGCCACGCAACTGCCGCCGCGCGGGCCCGACATGCGGCCTTTGTGGCCGCCCAAAGTGGACCTTTTGATGGTGGTCCTATTTGGCGTCGCCGTGTTTACCATGCCCATCTGGCTGCAACCCTTTGGCGCGGCCTACCCGGACCTGATGCAGCGCTTCGTCATCTTCGGGATCTTTGCCATCGGCTTCAACATCCTGTTCGGGCTGACAGGCTATTTGTCGTTCGGCCACGCCGCCTTTCTTGGCGTTGGCTCCTACGCGGCTGTGTGGTCGTTCAAGCTCTTCACGCTGAACATCATCCCGGCCATCATCATTGCCACAGTGTTGGCGGGGGTTTTGGCGGCGGCCATCGGCTATGTGAGCTTGCGCCGGTCAGGCATCTACTTCTCGATCCTGACGCTCGCCTTCGCGCAGATGTGCTACAACCTTGCCTATTCCGTGCTGACCCCCATCACCAATGGCGAAACTGGTCTGCGCGTCTTGAGCGATGACCCGCGCATCATTGACAAGTTGATCCTCGGCACCAACGAAGTCCCCGTCCCCCGCGCAGAGTTCTTCGGGCTCACCATGCAAGGGATGACGGGTTTTTACACCTGTGCCGTGGTGTTGATGATTGCCTTCATCATTGCGCTCAGAATCACCCGCTCACCCTTCGGGATGATGCTGCGCGGCATCAAGTCCAACCAGACGCGCATGGCCTATGTGGGCTTCAACACACGGCCCTATACGCTGATCGCGTTCATTGTGTCGGGCATGTATGCAGGGCTTGCCGGCGGTCTTCTTGCCGTGGTCGACCCTCTTGCAGGGGCTGAGCGCATGCAGTGGACGGCCTCGGGCGAGGTGGTGCTGATGACCATCCTTGGCGGCGCCGGCACACTGATCGGGCCGTTCCTCGGGGCGATGCTCATCAAGTACTTTGAAAACATCTTCTCAGCGCTCGGCGACACCACGCTGATGGGGATCTTCTCGTTCCTGCCCGACAATGTGCGCGATGTGACGGTCTACGTCCTGTCGAAGTTCGTGGGCGACGGCTGGCACCTCACCCTCGGCGTCCTGTTCATGATTGTCGTGATCTTCCTGCCTGGCGGTTTGATTGAGGGCGTGCGCCGCATCGGCAGGCTGTTCACAGGCGGCAGTCGCCGTTCGGAGGACGAGACATGAGCGCGCAACCGGTTCTGCACGTGGATGACGTGCAGAAAAACTTCGCCGGCCTCAAAGCCTTGTCCGACATCGACCTCAAGATCGAAGAGGGTAAGACCCACGCCATCATCGGACCCAACGGTGCTGGCAAGTCCACCCTGTTGAATGTGTGCGTGGGGCGCATTGCGCCCGACCACGGGGCGGTGGTCTTCAAAGGCAAGGTGATCACCGGCAAGAAGCCGCACGAGATCAACCAGCTCGGCATCGCGCGCGTGTTTCAGACGCCCGAAATCTTCTCGGACCTGACGCTTTTGCAAAACGTCATGGCGCCCGCCTACGCCAAGCGTGACGGGCCCTTGCGGCTCAACATGCTGGTGGGTCTGGACGCTGACACGGACATCCGCGAAGAGGCAGAGCACATCCTCCTGGACCTTGGTCTCAGCGACAAGCGCCACGAGGAGGCCTCCTCCCTCTCCCGTGGCGACAAGAGGCGGCTGGAGCTTGCCATGTGCCTCGTCCAGCACCCGCAACTGTTGCTGTTGGACGAGCCCACCGCGGGCATGAGCCGGCTCGACACCAACCGCACCATTGAACTGTTGCAACGCATCAAGGAGCGCGGGATGACCAAGGTGATCATCGAGCATGACATGCACGTGGTCTTCTCGCTGGCCGATACGGTGACCGTGCTTGCCCAGGGACGCATCATCGCGGAAGGCTCGCCCGAGGAGGTGCGTGCCAACCCCGCCGTGCAGGAAGCCTATCTTGGGGGAGCGCACTGATGTCGAGCGCCGCCCCCACAGGCACGGCCGCCCCCGCCGCCGGCACACAGGCCTACTTCTCCTGCGAGGACGTGCATGCCTACTACGGGGAAAGCTACATCGTCCAAGGCATCTCCTTCACGGTGAGCGAAGGGGAGATTGTCGCCCTCCTCGGCCGCAACGGTGCCGGCAAAACCTCCACCTTGCGCACCATTGCGCGGGCCGCCTCCCCACAACTCAAGCGCGGCAAGATCCACCTTGCTGGCCGCGAACTTCACAAGATGAGCGCGTTCGAGGCCGCCCAGTTCGGCGTCCAGCTGGTGCCCGAGGACAGGCGCATCATTCCTGGCCTGACGGTGGAGGAGAACCTCAAACTCAGCCAGATCGCCGAGCCCATCGGGTGGCCCATCGAGCGCATTTATGAGCGCTTCCCCCGCCTTGCCGAACGGCGCCGCCAAGAGGCCATCACCATGTCTGGCGGCGAACAGCAGATGCTGGCGGTCGCGCGCGCCCTTGCACGGGACCTGAAGCTCCTGCTCCTGGATGAGCCCTATGAGGGCCTGGCGCCCGTCATCGTCCAGGAGATTGAAAGGATTGTCGGCGAGATCAAAGAGCTTGGCATCACCACCATCATGGTGGAGCAGAATGCCATCGCAGCGCTCCACCTTGCCGACAGGGCGATCATCGTAGACATGGGCGAGATCGTCCACATCGGCACCGCCCAGGAGGTGTTGGACGACGCGGCCCTGCGCGAGGAGTACCTGGCGGTTTAGACGTTCCTCTCCCGGTCAGATGGATCCATCTGACCGGGAGCCATTCTAGGGCCAGACCCCCCTCCTACCCGCTGGAAGAGGCGGCACGCGCTGCCTCTGTGGGGGCGATGGTGTCGAAATCGGCGATGGTGTGGTCCACCAGCCAGTCCACCACCTTGGTATGGGCGGTCCGGTCATCGTCGCCAATGCTCTTTGCCTCGCCAAACACCTTCAGCTGATTGTCCGCGCTGGTGCCCCGCTCGAGGATCGTGCGGGCATGTTGCACGTGCTCCAAACAGCCAAGATCGGCGGCATCGTCCGAGACAAGGTCCACGAACTCCATCATCAGGTCGCGGAAGGGCATGGTGGTCTCGCGTCCGAGGTCGGCAAGTTCTGCGTGGATGCCGTCACGCTGGGCGCGCCACTTGTTCTCGTTGACCAGAACGCGCCGGTAGCGCCGCCAGCTCTGGTTGCCCGCCCTCAAGCGGCAAAGGTACGCCACCAGCGACTGGTAGATCGCTGCCATGGCGAGGGCATCGTCCAGGCGCGTGCACATCTCGCACACACGCATTTCCACCGTCGGATGGGCTGCGCTGGGGCGAATGTCCCACCAGATCATGGAGGGATCGCTGATGCCGAAGCCTTGATCGAGCATGCGCAGAAGGTGGCGCCACTCAGCATCGCTCTCTATCCACTCAGGCAAGCCTGAACGGGGAAGATCGCCAAAGATGGTCGGCCGCATGGCCTTCAGCCCCGTCATGTCCCCCTGCCAGAAGGGCGATGAGGTGCTGAGCGCCAAAAAGTGCGGCAGGAAGTAGGTGCACTGGTTCATGAGATCGATCCTGAGGTCAGGATCCTCGATCCCCGCATGCACGTGCATCCCGCACACCACAAGGCGCCGCGCGATCAAAAGGTGCTCGCGGCTGAGGTAGCGGTAACGGTCCTTCTCGGTTGGCTTTTCGTTGTGCCAGTGGCCCCAAGGGTGGGTGGAGGCGGCCATAAGGCGCATGTCGTAGTCGCGGGCGATGTGGTCGATGGTGCCCCGCAGCTCCACCAGTTCGGCCGCCACGTCGTCGACGGTGTTGCACACGCCCGTCGCAATTTCGATCTGGCACTGCAAGTATTCGGGCGAGACCCGTTCGCCGAGCGCCTTCTGGCCGCGCTCCATGAACTCCGCAGGCGGTTCACTGGCGAGCCCGCGGGTCTCAGCGTCCACCAACAGATACTCTTCTTCAACGCCGAGTGTGATGACCCGCTTAGGCAACGGCATGGCAGCTCCGCAACAAAGGGCATCGCCCGGGCAAGTGTCGTGTCGGGTTCACCAAGGTGGCCCCGGCAAAACCGCAACATCGTGACAATGCTAGCGCATCGTGACAGGAAGGAAACCACAAGGGTAAAACGACACGCTTTTCCCGTGAGATGGGGCGGCCACATGACACTGTGCGCAAAGCGCCCTCCAGGGCAGCAGGCACGACCCCCTGCGAGGTCGTCTTGAGCCTGAGCCCGGACCTCGACATCTACGAAAGCTCCGTCAGCGAGGATGGCAAACGAGGTGCCGTTTTCGAGGTCACGGATGGGACACCTATTTCTACCCATGCAACATCCTTCCCGAAAAGCTGGATATACAGCGCCTCATCCGCGTCAAGGCAGACCTTGATGAGGACACCCTCCTGGAAATCGATTGGTGCCGGGAGGAGTGGCTGGTGGTCCTCATCATCGATGGAGAACCGGCTGCCGCCTAAGATTTTGCTTTAGGAACAGCCTACACTCACGCTGTGAACCCCCACCTTGAAAATCGCCCTGTCCACGAAATCCCGGACGCCAGGCACCACTGACCGCAGCGCTGCATAGGTCGGCATTGCGTGGCCATAGGGCCCTCAACTCAAGGGCACGGTGCCGTCGCACTCTTCAATGGGGCGCACGGCGCGGTCGACACGGAAGCGGGTGGTCGCCCTGCTGGACTGAAAGACAACCTTGCCGCCAATCCGCTCCACATGAAAGCAGCTGGGTGAACCGCTGTGGGGGTAGATGAAACAAGCCCGGCCGATGCCGTCCACCGTCGCCTGGCCGCCCACGCGCTGCCCGGCAATCTGGTAGACGGTGCTGCCGTCGGGCTCGATGCATTCGTTCCACGCCTGCTGGGTCCCTTCCACCACGCCGAACAGATGGGCGCCCATGATGTAGCTGCGCACCTCCTCAGCGCTCAGCCTTTCGGCAGCAGCGCCATGACTTGCTGCAAAACAGATAAGGGCGATGGCAATCCCTCTCATGTCGCCTCCCTTTCCAGAGGAACGGCCCGCTCCTCCCTGACGCCGATGAGGAGCAAGAGCCCCGCCACCAGAAGGACAAGCACCACCGCAAGGCCGGGCCGTTGGGCTGCATAGTAGGCTGTGACAGTGGCAATCAGGATGGGGGCCAGAAACGCCGTCGCTTTGCCGGCGAAGGCGTAAAGGCCGAAAAACTCCGTCACCATGCCGGCCGGCGCAAGGCGGGCCATCAACGTGCGACTTGCCGCCTGTCCCGGCCCGACGCAAAAGCCGATGATAACGCCGAACGCCAAGAACACCTGTTCGCCCGCAGAGGCAAAGGGACCGCCATCGGCCGCCACAGGGTCCACAGGTACCACGAAGAAGACCGTGTCCGGCCCCACCGACAGGACACCGAGCGTACCGATGATGAGCCCCGTCACCGCCATCAAGACCGTTGTCTTGGCGCCAAGCCGATCGTCGATCACCCCGCCGATCAGGCAGCCTGGAACGGAAACGGCAATCAAGATGATGGCGAACAGGCCAAGGGTGGTGATGTCCCAGTCGAACACCCCTGCCCCATAAATGCCGCCGAAGGAAAGGATGGCCGTCAACCCGTCCTGGTAGAGCATGCGCGCCACCAGAAAGCGCACGATGTTCTTGTAACGCCGCACCTTGGCAACGGTGGCGCGCAGCCGTGCAACGCCCTCGCCCACACCTTGGCGGAAGGAGCGGCCTGTGTGGGGCACATCAGGTGTCCACAAGAAGAATGGGATGAGAAAGACCACGAGCCAGACCGCCGCAAAGGGGCCGACAATTCTGTCCGCCTCTCGGGCGGCAGGGTCGAGACCGAAAAGGGGCGCGTCAGGCAGCACCGCCGTCAAGAGGATGAAGATCAGTGCGATCAGCCCACCGGCATACCCCATGGCCCAACCAATGCCTGACAGGCGGCCCATAGCATCGTCCCGCGCAAGGCTCGGCAGCATGGCGTTGTTGAAGACGGTGGCGAATTCCGCACTCACCAACGCCATCGCGTAGGCGATGAGGATCGGCACCAAGAGGTGGGTTTCGCCAGGAGCGGCAAGCCAGATGACGAGGCTCCCCACCACTGTGGGGATGGTAAAGACGAAGATCCATGCTTTACGCCGGCCCACAGCGTCCGCCGCTGCCCCGAGGAATGGACTGAGGAAGGCGACCGTCAGGCCAGCAGCCCCCAGCATGTAACCCCAAAGCTCTTGGCCGCGGGCAGCATCACCCACAAAGCCTGTGGCGAAGTAGGGGGCGAATATGAAGGTGCCGAGGGCGAAGAAGGGCTGGTTGGCCCAGTCGAACATCACCCAGCCAAAACGGCCGCGCGCGCCAGTCTCAAGTCGTTTGGGGGATGGGGCGGGGGTACTCAAAACAAAACATCCACATGAATACACACACAAATATCAATGGGTCCGGCCCGCTCAACCCGAAGATCTGTCCCTTGCACGGGCCAGAAGGTCGATGCCGCGGGTCTCATCGCCGGGCTGCCAATCGTCCTCCACCACGCGCCCGTCGGGCTCGATGACAATGCGCCACTTTGCCTTGCCGTAGCGGAAGGTCAGACGCGTGCGGCCCTCGTCCTCGTCAATCCCGGTTTCGGAGCGCGTGGACAATTTGTCCATATTGGCCTGCAGAACATCAGGCGTCAGGCCGAGTTTTGGGGCGAGCACCTCAGCATCCACGGTAATGCCATCAGGACCGACGCTGACAGCCGCACTCAAAGTCGACTTGGCCGCTTCCTCCACAGGACGCCTCCCCTTCAGGACGCTCACGCTGCCCGATTCTTCTCATGTGGAGGGCCGCGATCTTAACTGCCAGCCCCCTAAGGCACCTCGTGTCCCCAACTCGCACGCCCACTGAGGCAAACGGGCCCGGCGAACGCCCCGTCACCCCCAGAGCGCCGGCTCTGGGGGGTGCACCACAGAGCCGTCATAGGTGAGGCCGGGGGTGCGGTCTTTGGCCAAGAGGAGCGGGCCGTCGAGGTCGACGAAATCGGCGCCCTGGGCCGCGAAGATGGCTGGCGCCATGCCCAGCGACGTGCCCACCATGCAGCCGATCATCACCTTGAAGCCGAGGGTGCGGGCCGCTTCGTGCATTTCCAGGGCTTCGGTGAGGCCGCCTGCCTTGTCGAGCTTGATGTTGATGGCATCGTAGCGGCCCTTGAGGGCGGCAAGATCGCTGGCATCGTGGACGCTTTCGTCGGCGCATATGGGGACGGGGTGGGCCACTTCGGCCAGCATCTCATCGGAGGCGGCGGGCATCGGCTGTTCGATCAAGCCAACGCCCGTGGCCGCGCACGCCTCCATATTGGCCACAAGCTGATCAGGACCCCAGCCCTCGTTGGCGTCGATGATGATGGTGGACTTCGGGGCCGCAGCGCGCACCGCCGCAATCCGCTCCCTGTCCCCTTCCTTCATGCCGAGTTTGACCTTCAGGAGCGGGCGGTGGGCGGCCTTCCCCGCAGCTGCTGCCATCTCCTCTGGCTCGCCGATGGAGATGGTAAAGGCGGTCGTCACCGGCTTGGCCCCAATGCCGAGGAGTTCGCCCGCACGCACACCCTTTTGTTTGCAGGCAAAGTCGATCAGCGCCCCGTCGATGGCATTGCGCGCGGCACCAGGCTTCATGGCCGTGCGCAGGCCTTGCGTGTCCAGACCGCCGGCCACAGCATCGGCCATGGCCTCGATGTCGGCGATGACGCCTTCCACGCTCTCCCCATAGCGGGGGTAAGGCACACCCTCGCCGCGCCCGGTCACCGTGCCGTCGGTGATGGCGGCACACACCACGCGGGCCACCGTGCGCGTCTCCCGGGAAATCCTGAAACTTCCGGCGATGGGAAACTCCTGCGCCTTGACCGTCAGCGCCTTCATGACGGGAACGTCGCGGCAAGACGGTCCACAATGGGCTCCATGCCGAACCGCACAGGGTCACTGGCGGGAAGGCCGTGGGTGCGGGCCGTCTCTTCGATGACGGCGCGGGCAGCCTCTTCGTCCAGCGCGGCCGTGTTCACGGCAATCCCCACAGGCTGGATGGCAGGGTTGGTGAGGCGGCCGAGAGCGACCGTCATGTCGATGACGGAGGCGATGGAGGGGATCGGCGCTTCAACGCCGCGCATATGGGTGCGCGTCGGCTCGTGGCAGACCACGAAGGCGTCCGGCTGGGAGCCATGGAGGAGGCCGAGAGTGACCCCTGCAAAGGACGGGTGAAAGATCGACCCCTGCCCTTCCACCACTTGCCAGGCGTTCTCGTCCGTCTCAGGGGTCAGCCATTCCGCGGCGCCCGAGATGAAGTCGGCAATCACCGCATCGATGGCAGCGCCGCGGCCTGAGATGAAGACGCCGGTCTGCCCTGTGGCGCAGAAGGTGGCGTTGAGGCCGCGCGCGTTCATCCCGGCCTCAAGGGCAAGGGCTGTATACTTTTTGCCAACGGAGCAGTCCGTCCCCACCGTCAAGATCCTTCGGCCGGAGCGTTTGGTGCCCTTACCGGTCGCAAACGTCTGGCTCGTCTGGCGGACATCGAAGATGGAGCGGCCGCACCGTTCAGCCGCCTCGGCGATTTCGGGGATCGATGCCAGGCGCCTGTGAAGCCCTGCGGCCACATCCATGCCCGCCTCGATGGCGTCCACGATGGACTGAATCCAGTGGTCCGGCAGTGACCCACCGGCGTTGACCACACCGATAATCATGGTCTTCGCGCCAGCCGCAACGGCCTCCTGTGCGGCCATATCAGGCAGTTTCGTGTCAGCTTTGCAGCCAGGCAAACGCCACTGGCCCACGCACCAATCGCGCCGCCAGTCGACGATGCCAAGCGCGGTCTTGGCGGCCAGCGCATCGGGCACATCGCCAAGAAACAACAGATAAGGCCGTTTTAGCTCCATAGGGATCGGTCCGGTATTTGAGGATTTTATGCAGCACTTGTGCCCCCGCGACATTCCAGACCCCCTGAGATTGCAGTCTGAACGGTGACGGGAGACGCCGAAATCGTTACCACACTCTGGTGTACAGTGAAGTGTGAGGCGATGGACGCCCCCGTCCCGAGTACCAAACCACGGACGCGGCTGGACCGTGAAGGCAACGACCTCAAGGTCTCCTTCAGCGGCGACTGGACCATTGCCCACAGCCGTGCCGCCGAGGCGGCCATGGCGACCGTGCCGCCCCAAGGCGCCGATCACTTCATCTACTGCCTGAAGGATGTCACTGCCATCGACACGGCAGGCGCCTGGGTCATCCACCGTCAGCGCGCACGCTCGGAGTTTGCCGGACGCACCGTGACGCTGAGCGACACCAGCGACCGCATGCGCTACCTCCTTGATGAGATCGAGCGCAACGTCCCCCCGCCTTATGACAGGCCGCGCCGTCCCTTCATGCTGGTGCGCGGGCTCACCGATGTGGGCAAGACGATGGTGATGGTGGGCAAGGACGCTGTAGGCCTGATGGCGATCCTTGGTGTGTTCGGTTCGCGCCTGGTGACGGCCTTCACCCACTACAACAAGATCCGCGGCATCTCGATCCTGTCCAATTTCGAGCGCACGTGCCAGGGCGCGGTGCCCATCGTGATGCTGATGAGCTTTCTCATCGGCCTCATCATTGCCCAGCAGGCGGGCTTTTACCTGCAAACCTTCGGCGCGACGCTGTTCGTTGTGGACCTCTCGGGCGTCCTCATCTTGCGCGAAATCGGGGTGCTGTTGGCCGCCATCCTCGTGGCGGGGCGGTCGGGCTCTGCGTTCACGGCTGAAATCGGCTCCATGCGCATGCGCGAGGAGGTGGATGCCCTCAACGTTTTGGGGCTCGACCCTGTGGAAGTGCTGGTGGTGCCGCGCCTGATGGCGCTGATGCTGGCCCTTCCCATCCTCGCCTTCTTGTCCGACATTGCCGCCATTGCAGGCGCCATGCTGATTTCCTGGCTGTATCTGGGCATCGGGCCCGACCTTTTCCTGCAGCGTCTGCAGGAGGCGGTGACCACGCGCGAGCTATACATCGGGCTCGCAAAGGCGCCTTTCATGGCCCTCATCATCGGCCTCATCGCCTGCAATGAGGGACTTAAGGTGGGTGGTAGCGCTGAATCCCTTGGCCGCCACACCACGAGCGCTGTGGTGAAATCCATCTTCATGGTCATCGTTGTGGACGGAATGTTCGCCATCTTCTTTGCGGCGGTGGGCATATGAGCGCGCTGCTTGGCACGGAAACACCCCCCATCGGGGCGAACGAGAATGCCGCCAACGTCATCGAAGTGCGCGGCGTGACGGTGCGCTTCGGCCCCTTCGCCGTCTTCAACGACCTTGATCTTGATGTGCGGCGCGGCGAGATCCTCGGCTTCGTGGGGGCCTCCGGCACAGGCAAGTCGGTGCTGATGCGCACCATCTTGGACCTTGTGCCCAAGGCGGCCGGCACCATCCGCCTGTTCGGCTACGATACGGACGCCATCTCAGCGTCCCAACGCCAGGCCATCGAGCGGCGCTGCGGCGTCTTGTTCCAGATGGGGGCGTTGTTTTCCTCGCTGAGCGTGCTTGAGAACATCCAGGTTCCCATGCGCGAACACCACAAGCTGTCGCGCAAGCTGATGGATGAACTGGCGCTGATGAAGCTCAACATGGTGGGCTTGCCGCGCAGTGCGGCAGACAAGCTCCCCGCAGAGCTGTCGGGCGGGATGATCAAGCGCGCCGGCCTTGCAAGGGCGCTGGCGCTGGACCCTGAATTGTTGTTTGTGGACGAGCCCACCTCAGGGCTCGATCCCATCGGTGCCGCTCAGTTCGACGACCTCATCGCCGCGCTGCGCGATACGTTAGGCTTTACCGTCTACATGGTCACCCACGATCTCGACAGTCTGTACTCCGTTTGTGACCGGGTGGCCGTGCTTGCGGACAAGAGGGTCATCGCCACCGGCCCTGTGGACGAATTGTTGAAGAACGATCACCCCTGGATCCAGGAATACTTCAAAGGGATCAGGGGCAGCCGTTTTGCGTCCAGTGAGGCGTGAATGTGACGGCCGTGAACGAAGCGTTGAAGTTAGCAGCGTAGTCTGAGTGGATTAGGACGGGGGCGAACCGAGCGCAGGTATGGAAACCCGGGCAAACTATGTGGCCATCGGCACGTTTGTTGTGCTTGTGCTCTTCGGGGCGCTGGGCGCGCTTTACTGGCTCTACCGCTCTGCCGAGCCTGGGGCGACGGCGACGCTGCGCATTGTGTTCACCGAACCTGTAACGGGGCTGTCCACCGGCGGCTCGGTCCTGTTCAACGGCATTCGCGTCGGCGAGGTGGCCGCCCTCAACTTCCCAGAGGGCGGCGGCGATAGCGTCATCGCCATCACGCGGGTGAACCCCTCTGCCCCCATCAAGCCCGACACCAGCGCCACCCTGGGCTTTCAGGGGCTGACGGGCGTCGCCTACATCTCTTTGACCGGCGGTACGGCGGACCAACCCTCCATCTTCGCAGAGGAAGACGAGGACTCGGCGGATGTGCCCACCATCACCGCCAAAACGTCGGCCTTTACCAGCGTTTTGGACAGCGCCCAAGGGGTGTTGGCGAAGATCAACACCACCCTTGAGGAGGTGAACACCATCATCGCCGACAACAAAGACGATGTGGACGTTGTGGTCAGCAACGTGCGCACGGTCTCCCAGGCGCTGGCCGACTCCGCGCCGCAGATCTCAAGCATGATCTCCGACATTTCCACTGCCGCGCGTTCGCTGGGGGCCGCAGGACCGCAGGTGCAAAGCGTGGTGGCGCGAGTGGACGATTTCCTGGCCGCAATCGCGCCCGAACGCGTGGCCACCATCGTTGCCAATGTGGACACCTTTACAGGCACCCTGCCCGATCTTGCCACCGACGCCCGCACTGTGGTGAACAACGCCAACGGCCTCATCACACGCCTCGACGATGCTGCAGGCACCTTGGGCGAGGCGCTGAGGGCCGCTCAATCCGTGGTGGAGGCGGTGGACGCTGATGCCATCAACGGCATCCTTGAAGCCGTCCGCACCACGGCACAGACCATTGCTGCACGATCCGATGCGCTCGGCACGTTCATCGAGAACGCGTCCGTCATCAGCACGGATGTGCGCGCCATTTCAGGGCCCATCGCCACCCGCGCCAGCACCGTGACCCAGGCCATTGACGATGCCGGCGCCCTCATCTCCGAAGCGCGCAGCGCCGTTGCGACCGTCGGGCCTGCGGTGGAGAACTTCTCCGCCGCGCTTGCCGCCGTGTCGCCCGATCAGATCAGCACCATCATCGCCAATGCCGACCGCTTCTCTGCCGCCCTTGCTGCAGAGACCGACGATGTGGGCAAGTTCGTGGACGCCGCCACGGCCGCGGCACAGGGCCTTGAAACCATCACCACGCTGATTGCCGGCAGGGACGCGGTCATCGCCCGCTCGCTGGATGACGCGTCCGTCATCTTGGACAATTTGCGCACAGCCTCGGTGGGCGTGCCTGACCTTGTCACCTCCGTTCAGGGGCGTGTGGACCAGCTGGGCAACGTGTTCGGCGCCATCGATCCTGAGGCGGTCGGCGCCATCGTGACCGATGCACAGACCTTCGTGGCTGGTCTTGCCGAACAGCGCGAGCCCTTGGGCGCCCTCATCACCAGCGCAAACGCTGCAGCAGGCGCCGTGGAGACCGTTGCCACCGCCATTTCCGAACGCACGCCACAGTTCGGCACCATCCTCGACAGTGTCCAGGCGACCGCCTCATCGGCGGAGACGTTTGCGGCAAGCCTGCCTGCCATGACGGAAAACCTTCAACCGGCGGTGGACAACCTTGCCGCCGTCCTCAACTCCATCGATCCCCAATCGGTGGATGCGATTGTGACGGACGCTCAGTCCTTCATGGCGGGGCTTGCCGAACAGCGTGAGCCCCTCTCTGCCCTCATCACCAGCGCGAACGCTGCAGCAGGCGCCGTGGAGACCGTTGCCACCGCCATTTCCGAGCGCACGCCACAGTTCGGCACCATTCTTGACAGTGTCCAGGCGACCGCCTCGTCGGCGGAGACGTTTGCGGCAAGCCTGCCGGCCATGACGGAAAACCTTCAGCCGGCGGTGGACAACCTTGCCGCCGTCCTCAGTGCCATCGACCCTGCCGCTGTCTCAGGCGTGGTGGATGATGCACGGGCAATCAGCGCACGCCTTGCCGCCGAAGCGCCGCGGATCACAGAGATCGTCGACGGCGTGTCGGCAACCGTGGCGTCGGCCCGTACGGTGGCTGAGAACACCAGAACGGTGAGCCAGACCATTGCCGCGCGCGACCAGGCCATTGCCCAGGCGCTTGATGATGCGGCTGCCGCCCTTGCGAACGTGCGCACAACGTCAGACCGCCTCCCGGGCCTGGTGGACTCCGTCCAGCCTGGCATTGAAAACCTGTCGGCAACGCTGAGTGCCATCGACCCCGCGGCCATCAGCGAAATTGTCGAGAACGCCCGCACGTTCTCAGAGGCCGTTGCAAGCCAGACCGAGCCTCTCACGCGCCTCGTCACCACCGCCAACCAAGTGGCAACCCAGGTGGACAGCGTGGTGGGCGCCATCTCCGTCAAGGTGCCCGAGATCACCGGCATCATCGACCAGGTGTCGGCGGCAGCCACGAGCGCGCGCACCTTCGCCGACGGTCTGCCTGAGCTTGTGGACACCCTTCGGCCGGGCCTCACCAATGTGTCGGATGCACTTCAGTCCATCGACCCTGCGGCCCTCAACGCCTTGATCGAAGACGCGCGCACCTTCATGTCGGCCCTTGCCGAGCAGAGCCCTCGCATTGCCACCATCGCCCAATCGGTGGAAGCGGCCTCGGCGGATGCTGCGCGCATCACAAGCCGTCTGGCCGGCGAACTCGACACCGTGTCGGCCGCCCTTCAGGACGCCCGGTCCAGCCTTTCGGACGCGCGCACCTTTGCCGCGCAGCTCCAGCCTCTGCTTGAGAGTGTGAGACCTGGGATCGTCAACACCGGCGCGGTGCTGGAGGCCATCGATCCTGAGGCAATCAGTTCCATCATCACCAACATCGAAGGTGTGTCCCTCACCCTGTCAGAGGCGCGGGGCGACATCACCAACATCGTCACCACCGCAGGCAATGCAGCACGCCAGGTGGACACGGTGGCAACGGCCGTTGCCGCACGGGTGGGCGAGATTTCCAGCGTCATCCAGGATGCAGCCACCTTCGCGGGGGAACTTGCCAATGTGGGCCCACGCATCTCAGGCATCGTGGAAGGGGTGTCCGAGGCAGTCGATGCCATCCGCAACACTGTGACGGCGGTGGATGTGGCCACCATCAACGCCATCCTCGCCGATGTGCGTCAGGCGGCCGCTGCCGTGGGCTCGCGCAGTGCCGAGATCGGCGCTGCCATCGACAATGCAGTGGATGCAGCGCGCAACCTTGCCGACGGTCTGTCCGGTCTTGGCCAGGAGGACGGTGCGGTGAAAGAGGTCATCGAAGGCGCCAAGAGGATTGTGCGCAACCTTGAGGGCGCGTCCCAAAGGGTCGGTGGCGTGGTGGACAGGATCGATACGCTTCTGGACGGTCCCGTCCAGTCGCTGGTGGCCAATGTGAGCAGCGCTGCGGGGGCCGTCCAGTCGGTTGCTGCAGCATTTGCGTCACGGGCGGACCAAATCGCCGGCGGGCTCGCCAAGTTCTCGCGCGGCGGCCTTGACGATCTGCGCGCACTCCTCAACCAAGGACGTAGTACATTAGCGTCCATTGAGAGTGCCGTGTCGAGTTTTGATCGCGATCCAAGCCGTGTGATCTTCGGCGGCCCCAATGGGCCACGTTATCAACCGCAGCGGCGATGACCATGGGCAAGTTCCTCCTCGCCCTCATCGTGCCTTTGTTTGTGGTGGGCTGCGCCGGCGGCGGCGAGAAGATCGAAGCGATCTACACCATCACCGCGGCAACCTCGCCGCCCCCTGTGGCAGGTTCCACGTCTGCACAGATTCTGGTCCCCGAGCCGCGCGCGTTAAAGGCGTTCTCGACGGAACAGATTGCGGTCAAGCCGACCGAACTCACACTCTCCTACTATCCGGCCGTTGCCTACCAGGATACGGCGCCCAAAGTGCTGCAAAGGGTGCTTCTGGACACTTTCCAGAACACTGGGCGGGTGCGGGCCGTGGGCCTTCCCGGCCAGAGCCTTCTCATCAATTACCAGGTGGTGACGGAGATCCGCGCCTTTCAGGCCGAGACCTATGCCGGCGACCGCGCGCGGGTGGAGGTGGCCGTCAAGCTCCTGAACGATGCCAACGGCCGTGTCATCAAAGAGCAAGTGTTCACCACCACTGCGCCCCTTCCCAGTGACAGCGCCGAGGATGCTGCCATCGGAATCAATCAGGCCGCACAGGCGCTGGCAGGAGACATTGTCGCCTGGGTGCTCGTCGCGCTTTAGATCCAGCTGGCTGTCGCGCGCAATACGCACGCCAAAATCGTCTACGTGTTGAGCGGTCCAGGGCACCTGGGTCTGGGGACACCCAGGATGCTCTAACGCAATGCTGATCTGACGGTGCACAGCCAGATCAGGTCACATGCCTCGTCGATCCTAAGCGCGAGCCGTTTTCTCCGACTCGACTGAATTCCCGTCAGGTCGGCTCTCGCGAATGCGGCGCGTGCTGATTGCGCGTCCGTGGCAGGGTGCGTCATCCGATCGGCTGAAACCATCTGATCGGATGAAAACGCGCTGGCTTCCTGCTATTGGCCCACCATCTTGACGCCCTGACTGGTTCCGTCAGGTGAGCTGACGCTCTGGGCCTTCACACCCCTGGCGACAGGCCTGCCCTACGCGGTGTAGGTGACCGCCTTCACCGCATCGATAACCTCACCGACGTTGGGCAGGGCCAGCTTTTCAAGATTTGCCGCATAGGGCATCGGAACGTCCTTGCCGGTGACGCGCAGGACAGGGGCGTCCAGGTGGTCGAACGCCTTTTCCATCAGCTGGTAGCCGATCTCGGAGGAAATGGAGCAGGTGGGGAAGGCCTCTTCCACCGTCACACAGCGGTTGGTCTTGGCAACGGAGCGGATCACCGTGTCAATGTCCAAGGGACGCAAGGTGCGAAGGTTGATGACCTCGGCGCTGATCCCCATCTCGGCCAACTCTTCGGCCGCCTTCATGGCGTAGGTCATGCCGATGCCGAAGGAAACGATGGTCACATCCTTGCCGCTGCGCTCCACCTTCGCCTTGCCGATGGGAAGGATGAAATCGTCAATGACCGGCACGTCGAAGCTGTGACCGTAGAGGATTTCGTTTTCCAGGAAGACCACAGGATTGGGATCGTTGATGGCCGCCTTCAGGAGGCCTTTGGCGTCGGTGGCTGAATAGGGCTGGATGACCCTCAGCCCAGGCACATGGGAGTACCAGGCCGCATAGTCCTGGCTGTGCTGCGCGGCCACGCGGGCGGCGGCGCCGTTGGGACCGCGGAAGACGATCTGGCACTTGATGAATCCACCCGACATATAGTGGGTTTTGGCGGCCGAGTTGATGATCTGGTCCATCGCCTGCATGGCGAAGTTGAAGGTCATGAATTCCACGATGGGCTTCAGCCCAGCCATGCCGGCGCCGACGCCAAGACCGGTAAAGCCGTGTTCGGTGATGGGGGTGTCCACCACGCGGCGGGCGCCGAATTCATCCAACAGGCCCTGGCTGACTTTGTATGCGCCCTGGTACTCGGCCACCTCCTCGCCCATGAGGAAGACCTCTTCATCCTTGCGCATTTCTTCGGCCATGGCATCGCGCAGGGCCTCGCGCACGGTCATCTGCTTCATCTCAGTGCCTTCGGGCACGTCGGGCTCGGGCGGCTGATCGTCAGGCATTTCCGCAGGGCCAGGGCCGGACGCAGGGGCGGCGGGCGCGCGCGGTGCCTCGGCCGAAAGGCTGCCCGTCACCGGCGGGCCGTCGCCTTTGGCGGAGGCGGCACCGCCGGCATCGCCGTTGGCGGGTTTGGAGGCGCTGATATCCGCCTCGCTCTCCCCATCTTCAAGCAGCACCGCAATGGGGGTGTTGACTGGAACGCCCTCCGTCCCCTCGTCCACCAGGATCTTGCCGAGCTTGCCCTCGTCGACCGCCTCTACCTCCATGGTGGCCTTGTCGGTCTCGATCTCGGCAATTACGTCGCCGGCCGACACGTCGTCGCCGACGGCCTTCAGCCATTTGGCAAGCTTGCCCTCCTCCATGGTGGGGGACAGGGCGGGCATCAGGATCTCGGTGGGCATAGGTGGATCTTCTTGATTGCAGGTCGCGGGGCTGGAGGAAGCAGCACCTGACCGGAAAGGGGAGCGGAGGGCTGGGCCGGTAGGCGGTTGCGGCGCCTAGCTCACCACGTCGGTCCACAACTCGCTTGGATCGGGCTCGGGCTCGGATTGGGCGTACTCGGCCGCAGCGTTCACGGTCTCACGCACGGACTTGTCGATGGACTTGATGTCGTCCTCAGCCACGCCGTGGTCCTTCACCAGGATGTCGCGCACGTGGTCAATGGGGTCTTTCTTGGTGCGGTACTCGTTCACCTCATCGCGGGTGCGATATTTGGCCGGGTCCGACATGGAGTGGCCGCGATAGCGGTAGGTGAGCATCTCGAGGATGTAGGGCCCCTCGCCGCTGCGCGCATGACCCAAAGCGCGGGTGACGGCGGCGCGCACGTCCTCCACCTTCATGCCATCCACCTGTTCGCCGGGGATGCCGAAGGAGCGGCCGCGCTGGGACAGGTCCGTGGTGGCTGAGGCCCGCTCGATGCTGGTGCCCATGCCGTACTTGTTGTTTTCGATGACGTACACCACGGGAAGGCGCCAGAGCTCGGCCATGTTGAAGGCCTCGTACACCTGGCCCTGGTTGGACGCGCCGTCGCCAAAATAGGTCAGGGAGACCGCACCGTTGCTGCGGTACTTGTTGGCAAAGGCAATGCCCGTCCCAAGCGGCACCTGTGCACCCACGATGCCGTGCCCGCCGTAGAAATTCTTATCCACGGAGAACATGTGCATGGAGCCGCCTTTGCCCTTGGAATAGCCAGAGGCGCGGCCCGTCAACTCGGCCATCACGCCTTTGGGATCCATCCCCGTGGCAAGCATGTGGCCATGGTCGCGATAGCCTGTGATGACCTGATCGCCATCTTCCATGGCTATCTGGGCGCCCACCACCACGGCCTCCTGGCCGATGTAAAGGTGGCAGAAGCCGCCGATCAGCCCCATCCCGTAGAGCTGGCCCGCTTTTTCCTCAAAGCGGCGTATGAGGAGCATTTCTTCGTAAGCGTGGCGGTAGGCCTCGGCAGTGAAGTCCGCGGCCTCCGTGTCCGCGGATTTGGCAACCGCCTCCTCCGCCTCGATTACGGGGGTGTCCTCAGTCATCGCGTTTGCCCTTGGCCAATCGTTTTGTAGGAAACTATCGCGCACGACCCGCTTAGGGAAGTGAAGCCGTTCGCCAATGGCTTCCCAAGCACGCTGGCGGCGGGCTTGCAATGGCAGTCACGATGTCGCTGGGTGCCTTCCAAGGGCGCGCGGTCCGGAATCCGCGCCAGCCCCAACCGGCACGGCGAGCTGGGCGCTGCAGCAATTTCTCAGCGGGAGACGAGAGCCTGTGACACAGGCTGCCCTTGTGCCTGATGGTTGTGGAAGATGACGATTTCGTTGGCGTGGGCCATGTTCAACTTGGCGCGCGCCCGCTCGTCCAGAAGGTCTGCGTCAAGGGCCCCTGCCCTCAGACGCTCCACACGGGCCTGAAGGGCTTTTCGCTGGTCAATGAGGCCGGTGAGCACCGCCTGGCGCTCGGCACGCTCAGCGCGCATGGCCTCGCGTGCGTCATGGCTGAAGTCGCCGCGGGTGCCTTGCCAGCCAAAATAGCCGGCAACCCCGCACAAAATCACAGGAAGGATGAGCGCCTTGAAGGGCGAGCGGCGGCGCAGGCGGGTGGGCATTGGCAGGTTCCGTTCAGCACCGACACCCTACCCTTGCCCGCCTTAACGAGGGGTTTCGCCCGCCCCCTCATGACCCCCTCCTGCGGTGCGCAGATACGCCTTGCCGCAGGCAAGCGCCAAGGTGCGCACGCGGCCGATATAGCCCTGGCGCTCGGTTACGGAAATCACCCCGCGCGCGTCGAGGAGGTTGAAGATGTGTGAGGCTTTGATGCACTGGTCGTAGGCGGGCATGGCCATCCGGTGCGCGGCACCCTCGCCGTCCGCTTCGCCGGCCTCCAAGAGGGCTGCGCACTCCGCCTCGGCATCGCGGAAATGTCGCAGCAGCATCTCCGTGTCGGCATGCTCGAAATTGTAGCGCGAGTACTCTTGCTCTGACTGCAAGAACACCTCGCCATAGCTGACGCGAGGGGTGGTGTCGGTGGCAGGGACGTAGGTGAGATCGTAAACGTTCTCAACGCCTTGCACGTACATGGCAAGACGCTCGAGCCCGTACGTGAGTTCGCCGGAGACGGGCCGGCAGTCCACACCGCAGACCTGTTGGAAGTAGGTGAACTGGGAGACCTCCATCCCGTCGCACCAACACTCCCACCCGAGGCCCCAAGCGCCGAGTGTGGGGCTTTCCCAGTCATCCTCAACAAAGCGGATGTCGTGGATGGAAAGGTCGATGCCGATGGCCTCAAGGCTCTCAATGTAAAGGGCCTGAAGGTCCGGCGGGCTCGGCTTCAAGATCACCTGGAACTGGTAGTAGTGCTGCAGGCGGTTGGGGTTTTCCCCGTAGCGCCCGTCGGTGGGACGGCGGGAGGGCTGCACATAGGCCGCGCGCCAGGGCCGCGTGCCGAGCGCCCTCAGCGTGGTGGCGGGGTGAAAGGTGCCCGCGCCCACCTCCATGTCGTAGGGCTGAAGCACTGCACAGCCCTTTTGCGCCCAAAACCCCTGGAGCGCCAGGATCATCGCCTGGAAGGAGGTGCGCGGATCGCCGCCGGCGCCTGCGGAGGGTGCATCACGCTTCAGGGATGCGGCGGCAGAAACGTTCATCATGGTCGGTCTTTCTTCTCGCGCGCCATCGTCTTCGCGCTTTGGTACATCGGCGCGCTTTCAGGCACGGGCGGACCAATCCAACACCCGCGCCTTGAATGCAACCACCTGGCGGCCGCCTCGCCCTGTCAGGCGATAAGACCGTCCAAAGGCCGCACGCCTTGGGTCTCCGGGAAGATGTGGGTGGCAAGGGCGGCCTGGTCGAGGCCCAGATGGTCGCGCATCACCCCTTTCAGGACGCCGCGCAAATCCATGGTGGGCATGAGGTCCCGCCCGTCCCACAGGTTGGATTTTTCAAGGCCAGGCCAGTCCGCCACGACGCGTCCGCCCTTCACCGCGCCGCCAAGGAGCATGGCAACGGTGGCACTGCCATGGTCGGTGCCGTAACTGCCGTTCATGCGTACCGTGCGCCCGAACTCGGTCATCACAGCGACCACAGTGTCCTTCCAGGCCTCATCGCCAAGGGAGCGGCGCAGCGTCTCGATGGTGTTGTCGAGGATGGCAAGGGTGCGGCCCAAACGCCCGTTGATGACCTTTTGGGCCCGGTGGGTGTCAAAGCCTGACATATCGAGGAAGCCGATGCGCGGTCCATCGTCCTGTGCCATGGCGCGCCCTGCGGCATAGGCGGAGTTGACGGCAGGGCCTGCGCGCCGCTCCATCTGCATGCCGGCCAAATCCTCCCTGAGGGCGTTCTTCATGCCCTTTTCGCCGCCAGTGATCCCGTCCAGCCTCAGACCTTCTGCGAAGGCTTCGGCAAGCACAGGGTCGGTGTGCTCGTAAAGGTCCAGAAGGCGCATGCGCGTGTCCTGGGAGGCGGCGGGAAGGCCAGCGGGCAGGTAGGTGACGACATTGGCCTTGCCGCGCATCACGAGCGGCGTTGAGGAGGCGGCCGCAAACCCACCCTGGCGGGCGATGAGGCTGTCCACGGGCATTGTCTCAATGGCGCGGCCGAGCCAGCCATCACGGTGGTGCACGTCCGTAGGGGTTCCGTTTTCCAGCACATCCTGCGCTGCAAAGTGGGAGCGCTGGCGGTAAGGGGTGTGGACGGCGTGGACGAACAGCGCCTCGCCCTTGTTGTAGAGGTCGGCCAGCGTCGGAAGGCGGCTGTTGAGGACGAAATAGTCATTCAGCCGGAAGCCGGCATTCTTGCCCGACGTGGGGACGGGGAAGCGCTCGCGCACCTCTTCATAGGCAGGGTCGCCCACAGGGGCAACGGCAGCAAGGCCGTCAAGTCCGCCGCGCAAAATCACGGCGATGAAGCGCGGATCGCGCGGGGCGGCCGCCACCGCCAAGCGGGGGATCGAGGCCCAGGCGGTAAACGCCACACCGCCGAGGAGAAAGCCGCGCCGTGAGGGATGGTCGATCATCGCCTATCTCCTGTGGAAGGTTGGGCTCATCAACAACAGAACGAGGCCTTGGTAGTGGTCCTCAGCCCGCGCGATCGTCTCTTCCAAGAATGGGTCCAAAAGGTCGCCATAAAGGTTGTCGGCAAGGCCTTTGACGTCACGCGTCTTGGCAAAGCGGCGGGCGAAGGCACGGGCAAAATCCACCCGCTCCAATAGGCTGTCGCCGCCAAGAAACGCATCGTCCGCGTCGGGCCAGCCGGCGGGGGATGGGGCCGACCAGACCTCGTGGGCCATGGCGCGGCTGGCTTGCCTGATGAACGGCACGGGCAGGTCCTTCACGCCCGTTGCCCTGGCAGAGGCCACGATGAAGTCATAAGGGGGGACGGTCTTCGCCGGCGGCGGTGCCCACGCGTCCTCATGTTCGGCAAGGACGATGGCCATCTCCCTTAAATCCCCGCCCGTGTCGTTGTAGGCGGCTTCAAGGTCGCCGATGAGGGCGTCCGATGCCTTGTCGCCGGCAAAGTGGCGGGCGAACTTGCCTGCAAGGTGCTTTGCCGTTGAAGGATGCTTGGCAAGGTCGGCAAGGATGGGGCGCACCTGGTCTGCGCCGCCGGCTGGATAGTTTTTGCCCAGAACCGTGCGGAAGCCAGGCTCATGCCAGCGCCTTGCAAAGGCGGGGGCGCGATCGCGGGCGGCAAATCCGCCGCGCCATCCCGTCAGCGCCAGCGCCAATTCCACCACGTCGGCCTGTGTGTAGCCGCCATTCACGCCGAGGGTGTGAAGCTCCAGCACCTCACGGGCAAGGTTCTCGTTGACCTTGACGTCGCCGCGGCGTCGGCCTGCCCGGCTGTTGGGGCCGATGGAGCGCTGATTGTCCAAATAGTTGAGCATCGCCGGGTGGAGAACGGCTGTGGTGAGCATATCCTCGAAATGGCCGAGCACATTGGCGCGGATCGCCTCGCGCTCGAACAGCCCCGTCGTCACCCCCATGACGATGCCCATGCGGAAGTTGACGGTGAAGTGGTTGGACCAGAACAGCACCAGCCGCTCAACAAGAGGGGTGTCGGTGTTGGCGCCATGGCGGAAACGCCCACCAATCTCCGTCACCTGAATGCCGCGGCGCATGTCCCGCCTGTCCTGCGCCAAGGCCTCGCGGGCGGTTTGAAGCATTTCGCGGTTGTCGTCGTTGGCATTGCGAAGTTCGCGGGCCAACTCGCGGAAGGGCAGTTGCGCGTTGCGGAAGGTCTCGCGCAGGGTCTCATGATCCATCAAGGCGGGGTCGTTGGGGACGGCGGCATCGGCAACGAAACACTGTTCGCGCACGTACCCGCGCGGGTCTGAGCGGATGCGCGCAATGTCCCCCGGTTTGGGGCCTAGGCCGAACCGTGTGACGGCCGTCAGCGCGGCGTCTGCCTGCATAGTCCTCTCCCCTGAAACGGCCGCAATGGTCCCAGCCCCACCCACCATCACAGGCGCCTTGTTGCCGGAACGCTGACGGTCATAGACCCGTCAACGTGAATGGACGCTGAAACCCTGCGCCCTCGAAAGGGCACACACGGGGCTGAGCGACTACTTCAGCGGCTGGAGGATGGACACGTAGTTGGCCACCGCCGCACCGCCCATATTGAAGATGCCGGCAAGCTCGGGGCTTGAAAGCTGCATCTCCCCTGCTTCGCCAGCAAGCTGCATGGCGCTGATGGCGTGCATGGATACGCCTGTTGCGCCAATGGGGTGGCCCTTGGCCTTCAACCCTCCCGACACATTCACGGGGAGCTTGCCCCCCACCTCCGTCCAGCCTTCGTTGATGGCCCTTGCGCCATCCCCTTCAGCGGTCAGTCCCATGGCCTCGTACTCGATGAGTTCGGCAATGGTGAAGCAATCGTGTGTCTCCACGAAGGAGAGGTCTTCAAGGCCGGTTCCCGCGTTGGAAAGGGCCCTGCGCCACGCTTCGCCACAGCCCTCAAAGCGCACAATGTCGCGCTTGGACATGGGCAGGAAATCCTGCACGTGGGCCGTGCCGCGGAAGGCGACGGCCTTTTTCATGCGCATGGCGGTCGAAAGGTCGCACAAGACCACCGCTGCTGCACCGTCGGAGACCAGCGAGCAGTCGGTGCGCTTCAACGGACCGGCGACAATGGGGTTCTTCTCGCTCTCGGCACGGCAGAAGTCGTAGCCAAGGTCCTTGCGCATCTGTGCGTAAGGGTTTTTGACGCCGTTTTTGTGGTTCTTGGCGGCAATCTTTGCCAGCGCGTCGGACTGGTCGCCGTGGCGCTGGAAGTAGAGGCTAGCGATCTGCCCGAAAACGCCGGCAAAGCCTGCGGGAATGCCGGCTTCCTCGGCAAGGTAGGAGGCTTTCAGAAGGTTCTCGCCAATCTGTTTGCCTGGCGTCGTCGTCATCTGCTCAACGCCCACCACAAGCACGAAGCGCGCGCCACCCCCGTTGATGGCCTTGATGCCCTGGTGGATGGCGCCCGACCCTGTGGCGCAGGCATTTTCCACCCGCGTTGCCGGTTTGAAGCGCAGCCGCTCGTCGGCCTGAAGGACGAGGGCAGCGGTGAAGTCTTGGGGCGAGAAGCCTGCGTTGAAGTGGCCGAGGACAATCTCGTCCACATCGTCAGGGCCTATGCCGGCGTCGACCATGGCATCCACCGCGACACGGGTAACGAGGCTCTCCACGGTCTCTTCGCCCAGTTTGCCAAAGGGCGTGTGCGCCCAGCCCACCATTGCCGCGGTCATACGTATCCCCTCTGTGCCCGATCAGGCTTCATTTAGTGTGGCGCGGGCAAAGGTTGAGTCTGCCTACTGCGTCTTCACCACGTAATTGAGCGGCAACCGGCCGCCGTCGGCAAAGACGGTCTGCCCCGTCATATAGCTGGCCTCGTCGGATGCCAGGAACGCCACGATCGCGGCCACCTCCTCAGGCTCCCCGATGCGGCCCATGGGCGTGCGCGACATAATCATCTGTTTGGCGGACGGATCTCTCGCAACAGCCGCCAAGAGCTCGGTGTTGATGGAGCCAGGGCCCACGGCGTTGACGCGGATGCCATAAGGGGCAAGGCCGAGGGCTGCCACCTTCGTCAGTTGCGACAGCGCCGCCTTGGAGACCGAGTACGGGATCTGGTTGGGAAGGGCGAAGACGGCATTCACAGAGCTCATATTGACGATGGCACCTGGCGCCTCACCCGCCTCCACACGCTCCACCATGTGTTTGGCAACGGTCTGGGACAACAAGAACGCGCCCTTGAGGTTGACGCGCAGGACGCGGTCGAAGTCCTCCTCCTTCAGGGTGAGGAATTCGCCCTGCCCGAGGATCCCGGCGTTGTTGACGAGGATATCGATGGCACCGAACGCATCCTCCGTCGCGGCCACGAGGTTGCGGTTGTCGAGCCTCTCGGCAACATCGCACTCAATGAAGCGCACGGTGTCTTCATCGCCAAGCTCGGCCGCCGTCTTTTCGCCTGCGGCCGTGTCCACGTCAGCGATCATGACGCGCATGCCTTCCTCGACGAAGCGGGCGACAACGGCCTTGCCGATGCCCTTTGCACCGCCTGTGACAATGGCGTTCTTGCCAGCAAGCCCCTTCATTGGGCGGCAGCGCGGCTTGCGACGGCCTCCTCAAGATCGGCCAATGCGGCGGGATCCTCGATGGTGGCTGGCATGGCGTAGCTGTCCCCGTCAGCGATTTTCTTGATGGTGGCCCGCAGCGTCTTGCCCGAGCGTGTTTTCGGCAGTCGCGGCACAGCGACCACCTGCTTGAAGGCCGCCACAGGCCCCACTTCGGCGCGGACCTTGGCAATCAACTCCTTCTCAAGGCCGGAAAAGTCCACACCAGGTTTCAAGACCACGAAGCCCATGGGGCTTTGGCCTTTGATGGGGTCCTCCACGCCCACCACGGCGCACTCAACGACGCTGGGGTGGGAGGTCAGCACGTCCTCCATCACGCCGGTGGACAGGCGGTGACCGGCAACGTTGATGACGTCATCGGTGCGGGCCATGATGAAGACGTAGCCGTCATCATCCAGCATCCCCGCGTCGGAGGTGTTGTAGTGGCCTTCGAAGCGCTCAAGGTAGGCGGTGCGAAAGCGCTCATCATCGTTCCACAAGGTGGGAAGGCAGGACGGCGGTAGAGGCAACTTGATGACGACGTTGCCCAAGACGCCTGGGCCCACAGGCTCGCCCTCGTCGGACAAAATGACCACGTCATAGCCAGGCATCGGCTTGGTGGGCGAGCCGTGCTTGATGGGGAGCGGCTCTAGCCCCATCGGGTTGCCGACAATGGCCCACCCTGTCTCGGTCTGCCACCAGTGATCCACCACGGGTACGCCCAGCGCCTTCTCTGCCCAGGCGATGGAGGCAGGGTCCGCGCGCTCGCCTGCCAAAAACAAAACTCTGAAGTGGCTGAGGTCGTAGTCGGCGGGAAGTTTGCCGTCATGGTCCTCCTTCTTCACAGCGCGGATGGCCGTCGGCGCGGTGAAGAGGGAGACCACCTTGTGCTCTGCAATCACACGCCAGAAGGCGCCTGCATCGGGCGTTCCGACCGGCTTTCCCTCATAGACCATGGTGGTCGCGCCGATGAGGAGCGGGGCGTAGACGATGTAGGAGTGGCCCACCACCCAGCCGACGTCTGAGGCGGCCCAAAACACCTCCCCCGGCGAGATGTCGTAGATGTTGGGCATGCTCCAGGCGAGTGCCACCATGTGGCCTGCATTGTCGCGCACCACGCCTTTCGGCCTGCCCGTGGTGCCTGAGGTATAGAGAATGTAGAGCGGGTCGGTGCCCTTCACCGGTGTGCACGGCACCTCACGGCCCTGTTTGAGGGCTGCGCCATAAAGGGCGGTGAGGTCGTGATCGTCCTCGCTCTTGAGATCGGCAGGGGCCTGCTCTCTTTGAAAATAAAGGACAGGGGGACTGACGCGCGCAATCTCCTTGGCGGCGGTGATCAAAGGCTCGTAGGCGACAACCCGCCCAGGTTCGATGCCGCAGGAGGCGGCGACAATGAGTTTTGGGCCGGCATCATCAAGCCGCGCCGCAAGCTCCTTCGCCGCAAAGCCGCCGAACACGACCGAGTGGACGGCGCCGAGCCGCGCGCAGGCAAGCATCGCCACCAATGCTTCCGGGATCATCGGCATATAGACCACCACGCGGTCGCCATGGCCGACGCCGAAGTCGGCCATCACGGCTGCCATCGCCTGCACGCGGCGGTGAAGGTCGGCGTAGGTGATGGTGGTTTTCGTGCCTGTGATGGGGCTGTCGTGGATGACGGCGGGCTGGTCGCCTCGGCTCGCCACATGCCGGTCAACGGCGTTGTAGCAGGTGTTGCAAACGGTATCGGCGAACCAGCGGCCGTAAACGCCCATGTCAGGATCGAAGGCGCGCGAGGGGCCCTCCACCCAGTCTATGGCCTGTGCCGCCTTCAGCCAAAAAGCCTCAGGGTCAGCGCGCCAAGCCTCGACCGCTGCTGCATATTCACCAGCCATGGTCCCTCCCCACCGATTCTTGGTCTTAAGATCGTGGGGGACGATGCCACCAACCCTGCGACCGCGCAAACTGCGCCATGGGCGTGAGCGGGATGATTTGGCGGGCTGGTCGCAGGTCTTGCGAAACCCCGCTGGCGTGCACAAAAAGGCCCGCTCAGCGGTAGGATGAATGACCCACCGTCAGCCCGTCAAAGGCCGTCATCAGGGGTGCCCGCGGTCGCCGCGGGCAGGATCTAGGCGTTCAGTCGGGAAATTTCGTCCTTCAGTCGCAACTTCTCGCGTTTCAAGGCCGCAGCGGTGAGGGAGTCGGCACTGGGCATTGCGGTGACGGCCTGCAACTGAGCTTCCACGGCGGCGTGGCGGCGTTCCAGAGCATCCTTGCGAGAATCCACTGACATAAGGGCCCTCCATCATTCGTCGGCTAAAAGCCTAGCACAAATCCATATGGCAGCTACATCTTAAAGTTTCAATCCGTTTTCAGCCCACGGGTTGTGCAGTTGGCTGCAACAAACGCCCCTTCTCGGTGATAATCACAAACGTCAACGCGATAAGCGAAAACGTAAGATATCCGAGGATGATGGGCATGAGACTTTGGTCATAGAGCTGACCCACAGCGGCCCCCAGCAACGCCCCGAAAGCGGTCATCACAAACCCCACAAGGGAAGAGCCCGTGCCGGCGATGGCGCCCAAAGGTTCCATGGCCATCGCGTTGAAGTTGGGCAGAATCAGGCCGATGAGAAAGAAGGCGATTCCCATGAAGGCAAGGAAGAGCCAGAACGGAAATGCATCGGTCACCATCAAATACGCTGCCCCTGACGCCGACAAGGCGACGAGGCTGATAAGGGCCGTGTGGGACAGCCGTCTCATTCCCACAGTTTGCACAAGCCGTGCATTGACGAGGGAGGACACCACCATCGCCGCAGCAACACTGGCAAACACCAGGGGAAACCATTCCACGATGCCGTAAAGGTCGGCAAGGATCTGCTGCGAGCTTGCGATGTAGGTCATCAGGCAACCGAAGATGAACCCCAGGGACAATGTGTAGCCCACAGTCTGCCCTGCCCCCAAACATGTGCGCACGGCGTGCAGCACCGAGACGGCCGGCTTGGCATCAGGGGTGTTGCGGGGGTTGGTTTCGGGAAGGCGAAACAGCACCCAGACGAACATGCTCGCCCCCACAAGCGTCAGGAACGTGAAGATGGGGTGCCAGGACCCCATCAGCGCGATGAGTTTGCCGATGGCCGGAGCCACCATGGGCAGCATGATGAAGACAGTCATCACAAAGCTCATGACCTCACTCATCCCGCGGCCGACGAAACGGTCGCGCACCACCGCAACAGCAATGACGCGGGGCGCCGCAGCGCCGAAACCCTGGATCGCCCGCGCAACCAGAAGGAGGTAAAAGCTGTCGGAAAAAATCGCGATCAGTGAGCCGATCACATAGATCACGATGCCCACCAACAGCACGGGGCGACGGCCGAACCTGTCCGACAACGGCCCCATGAAAATGTGACCCGCGGCAAAGGCTGCCATGTAGGCGGTGACCACGTGCTGCTGGTGGTTTTGCTCCGGTAGAGCAAATTCGTTCGCAATATCGGGAAGGACCACGAGGACGATGTCGATGGACAGCGCCGTCAGCGCCATCAGCACCGCCATCATTGCTATGAACTCGACATAGGGCATGCCCAGTGCCGGCCTGGTCGGCTTGCTCATCGTTGTCCCCTTGCGCCCTTACCGCGTGGCATGACGAGGCGCCAAGAGCAACCGCCACAAACGTATGGCAAGGTCCCGGCGATATCAGGGCTGGCTGTGGTCGCCCTTGTTCACCGCGCGGTGAAGCCGGCCAACGATGATGGGCGCCACGATGGAAAGCCCTGTAACGCGCACCACGTGGAGGAGCGCCACGAACGCCACATCAAAGCCCAGCAGGAAGGAAAGCGCGACCATCGCATCCACCCCGCCCGGCGAATAGGCGATCAACACGCTGCCGAAAGATTCGTGAACCAGGAATGTGACGGCAACGGCCACCGTCATGGCCGCCGCAAAGGCTGTGGCAAAGGCTGCCATGGAGACCGTCAGCAGGCCCCAGAACTCGCCCCGCTTCAACCCGCCGAAACGCACGGCGACGGATGCCCCAAGGAGGGCGAAGGCAAGGCCGGAGAGCCAGCCTGGCAGCGCAATGGTCATCACCCCCGTCGTGGAGATGACGGCGCTGACGATGAGGGGACCCAGCATGGGGGCGGCCGGAAGGCGCACCTTCACAGCGATGTACGCGGACACGAAGGCAACGGCCACGGTCAACACAACGTCCAAGAGGGAGTGGTCGCCAGCGGCAATCCCAAGGCTTCCCGTGGAGGCACCGCCAAGGGCAAAGGGCACCAACGCCACGAGCACGAAAAGGCGAAGGGCCTGGGCAATCACCACCCTTTCCATCACCGCGCCCTTTTCAAGGGAGACGGCAAGGACGACGGCGAATGCGCCAGGAATGGAACCGCAAAGGGCGGTCACAGGGTCCCAACGGCCAAGGCGGCGGAGGGTATAGTAGCTTGCAATCGTTGCCCCGGCGATCGCCACGGCAAGGCCAACAATGGCGATGGGAAGGCCAGGCAGATCCTCGATCGCCTCGCCCGACACCCCCGTTCCCATGATGATGCCGAGGAGTGCGAAGGCGCCTGAGCGCAACAGGCTCGGCAGTTCCGCGCGCACTCCAAGGAGCACAAGCCCCGTCACCGCAAACGCGCCGCCTGTAAGATAAGCGGCAGGCGCGCCGATCAGATTGAACAAAAAGCCGCCGAGGGCGCTGACAATGAGCGTCAGCGCAACAGCGCCCTTGTGTCCCATCAACGGGGAAGTGTTGTGGAGCCCATCAGGTCCAGATCGATCGAGCGGGCGGCCTGGCGACCCTCGCGAATGGCCCAGACCACCAGGGACTGGCCCCTGCGCGCATCACCGGCCGCGTAGACGTTTGGAATGTTGGTGCGATAGTCGTCGGTGTTGGCCTTGAGGTTGGTGCGCGCATCAAGGTCGAACTCGTAAGCCTGGACGTAGGTGTCGAGGATGGGGCCTGAGAAGCCGATGGCAATGAGGATGAGGTCGGCGCGCACGTCGAACTCGGTGCCCGGCAAGGGCTTGCGCTTTTCATCCACCCGGGCGCAACGCACATGGGTGGCCCGGCCCCTCTTGCCGACGATCTCCAGCGTCGCTGCAGCAAACTCCCTGTCGGCTCCTTCCGCCTGGCTGGACGAGGTGCGGAACTTCGTCGGCCAGTAGGGCCATACAATGTCTTTGTTTTCGCGGATGGGAGGCATGGGGCGAATGTCCATCTGCGTGACGGACAGCGCTCCCTGGCGGATGGAGGTGCCGATACAGTCGGACGCCGTGTCACCGCCGCCGATCACCACCACATGGCGGCCCGAGGCAAGGATCGGCGTCTCTTCCACCGCCTCGCGGCCGACGCGCATGTTCTGCTGCACCAGGAAGGGCATGGCATAGTGGACGCCCTCAAGGTCCATGCCTGGAAGGCCAGGGTCGCGCGGCCTTTCAGCCCCTGTGGCTAGGAGAACGGCGTCGTGGCCGTTGGCAAGGTCGCGCATGCGCTCAGCGTCCACGTCGACGCCGTAGTGGAAGGTGACGCCTTCGGCCTCCATCTGCTCGGCGCGCTTGTCGATCCCGTGCTTTTCCATTTTGAAATCGGGGATGCCGTAGCGCAACAGGCCGCCAGGGCGGGCAAAACGCTCGAAAACGTGGACCTCATGGCCGACGCGGGCGAGCTGTTGTGCGGCCGCAAGACCTGCCGACCCTGCGCCGATGACGGCCACTTTTTTGCCGGTCAGACGGGTCGGCGGCTGCGGCGTGACCCAGCCGTTCTCCCAAGCCTTGTCGGCAATGGCCTGCTCGATGGATTTAATGGCAACGGGCGTGTTCTCAATGTTGAGGGTGCACGCCTCCTCGCACGGGGCCGGGCAAATGCGGCCGGTAAACTCGGGAAAGTTGTTGGTGGAGTGGAGGTTGCGTGCAGCCTCCTTCCAGTCCGATTGATAGACAAGATCGTTCCAGTCGGGAATCTGGTTGTCCACAGGGCAGCCCACATCGGCCTGGCAGAACGGAATTCCGCAGTCCATGCAGCGCGCAGCCTGACGCTCCACCTCCGCATCCGACAAAGGCAGCGTGAATTCCTTGAAGTGACGAATCCGGTCAGCCGCCGGCTCGTACTTCAGCTCCTGGCGGTCGATCTCCAGGAACCCTGTGACTTTACCCATCGTGCGTATCCTCAACTGAAGCGCCCGCATAGTCGCCAACGGCGCCCGCGTAAAGTGGCGAGGCGGTGTGGCAGGGTCCTGCAAGGCGCAAATCGTGAGCCTGCGCGGCAAAGACGCTTACGCGCCCGGCACCTTGCCCTCAGGGGCTGGTAGAGCGCCCTCCCCTTTGCCTGTGCCCGCCTCCACCACGGCGCCGCTGGGGAGCGCGTTGCGAAAGAGGTGATGGCGAAAGACGACGCTCACCTGCGCAAAACTCACAAACAACAACAGGTACCAGGAGCCGAACTTGCCGAGCCCCGCAGGGTGCCACGTGGTCTGCCCTGCATAGATCCAGGTGCCCGTCAGCGTTCCCACATTCTCAGCTATGTAGAGGAACACCGCTGACAGCAAAGCTGCGACAATCAACGGCATGAAATAGTCGCTGGCGCCGATGCGAAACCAGATCCTGCAGCGCCAAAACAGGACAAGGGTTGCCGCCATCAACACCCAGCGCATGTCGAACATGAAGTGGTGGGTGAAGAAGTTGAGGTAAATGGCGACCGCCAGTGCGACGCTTGCCCACAGCGGCGGATGCCGCGCAAAGCGCATGTGAAAAATGCGGATGACGCGGGCAATATAGCTGCCGACGCTGGCATACATGAAGCCTGAAAATAAGGGCACGCCCGCAATCTTGATCAGCCCTGCCTCAGGGTAGGCCCACGAGCCCATGTGCACCTTGAAGATCTCCATGACCGTCCCCGTCAGATGGAAAAGGACGATCACGCGCGCCTCCGACCAGCTCTCCAGCCGAAAGGCGAGGAAGGCCACCTGGATGACCACTGCGGCAATGAACAAGAAGTCGTAGCGGGCAAGGCTGGCATCGGCGGGCCAGAAAATATGTGTGGCGATGATAAGCGCCAGGAGGAGCCCGCCGAACAAAGCCGCCCACCCTTGCTTCAGCCCGAACATGACGAAGTCGGCCACACCGGCAGGCAGGCGGCGGCGCATGGCATCGCCAAGCCAGCGCTCGATCCAAAGGGTGTCGTGGAAGGGAGGCAGGGCGGAGGGTGGCGCCATCACAGGACCGCTGGAAGGGACGTCACCTATGCCATCGGCGCCCCCAGCGGATCAATGCGGCAGCGGCCTGAGGGCCAATTCACCAGAACGGGCACTAGATTTTGCGGACGAGCGTCCTAAACTTCACCATGAAACAAAGGTGTTCAAAAGATTGTTTGGGAGCAAGGTCCTAGCACCTAGGAGAGCTTCCTTCACAACAACGAAAAGCACCTGACCGGCCGGGTGGCCCTTAAGCAACCGCCTATGGCCGGCAAATGACGGGCGTGGGAGGAGAACCGCTTGAGCGTCAGTTCTGTGGCAGCCAGCGACACGGCACCCATCATTGCTGTGCACGACATCGAAAAATCCTACGGCGGGCTGAAGGCGATCGACAAAGTCAGCCTTTCCGTCAACCGGGGTGAGATCGTTGCCCTTGTGGGCGACAATGGTGCGGGCAAGTCAACGCTGATCAAGATGATCTGCGGCGCGCTGCGGCCCGACGCCGGGGAGATCCGCATCGAGGGCGAGGCGCGCGTCCTCCGCTCACCTAAAGATGCCACGGACGCCGGCATTGAGACCGTTCACCAGTCCCTCGGGCTGGTGGACACGCTGACGGTGCCCGAAAACGTCTTCCTGGGCCGTGAGAAGCAGCGCAAGCTCCTCGGCCTCTTCCCTCAGCTCGACCTTCCTGCCATGCGCGAAGAGACCAAGACGCTGCTTGAGCGCTTTGGCATCTCCGTGCCGACGCTGAACGAGCCCGTCATTCGCCTGTCGGGCGGTCAGAGGCAGACCATTGCTATCTCGCGGCTGTTGTTGTCAGAGCCCCACCTTCTCATCATGGACGAGCCCATGGCAGCGCTCGGCGTTGAGGAAGGCCGGCGCGTTTTGGAGCTTGTCTCCAACCTGCGCGACGAAGGCATCGCGGTGTTGATGATCAGCCATAACCTGGAGCACGTCTTTCAGATCGCCGACCGCATCGCCGTCCTGAAGAACGGGCGGATGGTGGGCACGGTCTCCACCAAGGATGCTTCGCGCGAGAAAGTGGTCTCGATGATCACCATAGGCACTGCGTGAGGATGCCCGCGGCAGGCCCGATCGCCCTGCAAAACCATAATGATAAGGTTCTGCCGGCAGGCAGGACCGTACGCGACGCCAGAGCCGAGAGCATCCTGGGTGTTCGGACCCGGACAAGAGGCTCCACGTTTGATTTTGGGCCGTTTTGCTGGCCTCAGGCGGCTCCGTCTGCGCTGAAACTGCTTTAGGGAGAGGCCTTTCATGTCAACGACCGTTGCCGCCGACGTCCCTGAGGGCCGCAAATCCATCGGTTCCGCCGACCGCAGGTTCCGCCTTGATGGGCTGGGCCTGACGCTCGTCATCATCGTGCTGGGGGTGATGTTCACCCTCATCAACCCGCGCTTTGCGTCGGTGGATAATTTCCTCAACATCCTGACCCAGGCGTCCACCTACATCATCGTTGCCATGGGGATGACCTTCGTCATCTCAAAGGCGGGGATCGACCTGTCCGTCGGGTCCACCCTGGCGCTGGTCACGTGCGTCTTCTTCGGCCTTTACCAGGCTGGTATGCCTTGGATTTTGGCGCTCGCCGTCATGTTCGCGCTGGGGGCGGTGCTCGGCTTCATCAACGGGATGATGGTGGCGTTCCTTGCGATCCCCGCCCTCATTGCGACCCTTGGGACGATGGTGGCCTATCGCGGGGTGGCGCTGCTTCACTCCGCAGGCACCCTTTACTACGGGCTGCCGCCGCAGATCGTGTGGCTCGGCCAGGGCGAGGTCTTCGGCATTCCCGTGCCGGTCATCATCGCGGCGCTGTTCGTCGCCTTCTCCTGGTGGCTCTTCAACCGCACCAGCTTCGGTGTCCACTGCCGTGCCGTCGGCGGCAACAGGGAGGCGGCACGCCTTGCAGGCATTGCGGTCAACCGTGTGGAGGTGCTGGTCTACACCTTCATGGGCATTTGCGTGACTATCGGCGGCCTCATCTGGATGGCGCGGATCGATGGGACACAGGCGACACTCGGTACGGCGATGGAGATCCACGTCATTGCCGCCACCATCATCGGCGGCACCAGCCTCTTCGGCGGGCGTGGCTTCATCTACGGCTCGCTGATGGGCTCCATCCTATTGACGATGCTCAACAATGCGCTCGTCATCGCGGGGGTGGAGTTCTTCTGGCAGTTGGTTGCCATCGGTGTCATCGTCGTCATTGCCGTGACCATCAACAACATCCGCGAAAACAGGATCGGCTGGCTCGATACTTTGCGCACGCAAGGCCGTAAGCCCCGCCCAGGCGGCGGCTGACAGGACCGCAATACAGCGGTTCACCTCAAAGAAACGAAACGGGAGGAAACCCCATGAACGCTGCTCTAAAACCCCTTGCCATCCTCGGCCTTGCTGCCGGCTTGGCCATCACCGCCGCGCCCCAGAAGGCATCTGCCGAGACCATGCAGATCGCCTACCTCTCCCCCTCCTTCGACATCTCAGATGCCTGGGAAAGGGTTTACTGGGCCATGCGCGGCCGGCTCGACGAACTGGGCGTGGACTACGAGGTCCAGCAACTCGCCGTTGCCAACGCCACCGACCATGCCGGGCAGTTGGCGCAGGTGGAAAGCGTCATTCAGCGCGGCGTCGACTACGTCTTTCTGGGGGCGACGGAGTATGAATCGGCCATCCCCGGCCTTCGCAAACTGAAGGCCGCCGGCATTCCGACCGTCGTCTACAACTTCCTTGAGCCCCATGAGGACGAGCAGGCTCGCGCCATGCGCTACATCGCCTTCGACCATGAGGAAGGCGGGCGTCTTGCTGGCGCATGGGCAGCGCTCGCCCTTGACGGCAAGGGCAAGGTCGCAATTCTCCAAGGGGTTGCCGGCGTCGTCTCGGACCAGCGCATGAACGGTTTCCGCTCCGTGGTGGACCAGTTCCCCGACATTGAAGTCCTTGTGGGCGTTCACACCGACTTCGACCGCGTGAAGGCGTTCGACGCCACGCAAAACCTTCTGGCCGCCCACGATGACATCGACCTCATCTACGGTGTCTCGACCGCTGTCGGTCTTGGTGCCGGTCAGGCCGTGCGCCAGGCCGACAAGTCTGGCGAGATCATGACCATGGGCTTTGGTGGCACGGGTGATGAGATCACGGCCATGTCGGAAGGCTGGCTCAGCGCCTCACCCTTGCGCTGCATCGATGACAGCGGCGTTGCCGTTGCCGACGCCTTCGTCAACAACTTGAATGGCGAAGATGTCTCCGTCGTGTGGTCCGGCCCGTTCAAAATGATCGACGCTGAGACCGACGCCGCGGCGCTGGTGGAAGAGTGCACGCGCTACTCCCGCCCTGCCATGGGCCGCTGATCATCCTGTGAGACCAGGCGCCGCCATCACACGCGGCGGCGCCTCCCATCCAGCAAGGACACGGTTATGAGCCTGAAGGGTCAGCGCATCCTCGTCACAGGGTCCGGCAAGGGGATCGGCCGGGCTATTGCCATCACCCTTGCCGGTCAAGGCGCGAAGGTGATTGCGCTCAGCCGCAGCGAGGAGGACCTGCGAAGCCTTGCCGCAGAGATCGACTGCGAGACCATCGCCTGCGACCTTGCCGACCTCGCCGCGACGGACGCGGCCGCCCGCAAAGCCCTTCCCGTCGATCACCTTGTCAACAATGCCGGGACGACGACACTCACACCCTTCATCGACACGCCGATGGATGAGTTCGACCACATCCTCACCGTCAACACCAAGGCGCCGATGGTCTTGGCACAGACGGTGGCGCGGGACATGATCGAAAGCGGTCGCAAAGGTGCCATCGTCAACGTGTCCAGTACGGCCGCGCACCTAGGCCTTGCCGACCATGCCGCCTACTGCGCCTCCAAGTCCGCCCTTGATGCGCTGACCCGTGTCATGGCCGTTGAGCTTGGCCCCCACGGGATCCGCGTCAACAGCGTCAACCCGACGGTGACCCTCACGCCCATGGCCGTGAAGGCGTGGAGCGATCCTGAAAAGGCAGAGCCGATGATGCGCCGCGTCCCCATGGGCCGCTTCGTTCAGCCTGAAGAGGTGGCTGCGGTGGTGGCTTTCCTGCTGAGCGATGCAGCCGCCATGGTCCACGGCCATTCTCTGGCTGTGGACGGCGGCTTTCTCGCCAACTAGAGCATCCTGCGTCCATACGGACGCAGATAAGATGCTCTACTCCTCTGAAATAGAGCGGTTTTCTTGCGATCATATGTTTCCATCTGACCGCAAACCGCTCTCACGGACCACGCCTCAGTCCGAGCCAACGTTGATCTGAATTTTTACGTCGGTGGGGCGACCCTCTGCAGCCCGCTCAAACGCTGCGATGGACTCCTCGAACGCGTAGGTGCCTGTGATGAGGGGTTTCAGGTCTACAGCGCCAGATGCGATGAGCTGGAGCGCGCGCTCGAACACGTTGGCGTAGCGAAACACGGTCTCGATGCGCAGTTCGCGGGCTTGTGCGGCGACAATGTCGATGGCCACAGGCTCAACGGGCATGCCCACCAGGACCACCGTGCCGCCCGGCCGCGCAAGCTCGAACAACCCGTTGAAGGCCGCAGGCGCGCCGCTTGCTTCGAACACCACGTCGGCACCCCAGCCCCCTGTTGCCTGCGCCACAGCATCGGCGAGGTTCTGGTTGCGCACGTTGACGGGCGTGATGTTGGGGTAGCTTGCGGCGATATTCAGCTTCTCATCCATGAGGTCTGAGATGATCACGTGGCTGCAGCCTGCCGCCAGCGCCGAAAGCGCATTCATGATGCCGATGGGCCCTGCCCCGACCACGACGGCCACATCCCCAGGCTGAACGCGCGCCCGTGTTGCGGCCTGAATGCCGATGGCAAGGGGCTCCACCATCGCCCCTTCCTGGAAGGATACGTTGTCGGGCAGGCGGTAGGTAAAGGCAGCGGGGTGCATGACGCGGGGCGCGAGGCAGCCGTGGATGGGCGGCGTCGCCCAAAAGCGCACTGACGGGTCCACATTGTAGATGCCGAGCTTGCTGGCCTTTGAGGTGGGGTCGGGGATGCCAGGCTCCATGCACACACGGTCGCCCACTTTGAGGGTGTCGACGCCCTCCCCCACGGCCGCGACGATGCCAGAGGCCTCGTGCCCGAGGACCATCGGCGCATCCACGACGAACGGCCCGATGCGCCCGTGGGTGTAGTAGTGCACATCGCTGCCGCATACGCCGACGACTTTGGTGGCCACAGCCACCTCACCGGGTCCAGGGGCATTGGGCAAAGGGATGTCCCTGATTTCGATGTGACGCACCCGCTCAAGCACAACGGCCCGCATGAGATAACCCTCCCCAGAGCGCCATTAGCCGACGCATTATTCTCCCCACGATGCTGACGCCCCCCTCCCAAAGGGTCAAGGCGCTGGCGCCGGGCAACCGCCTCGCAAGCTCCCCCCTCACCGGCCATTGGTGAGACGAACGCCGTCAGCCGGCGAGCATTGGAAAGGTCACGCCGATGGCCCAGGCAAAGACCGTCGCGGCCGCGAAGGCGCCTGGCAAAGGGTGCCCCGTGCGCCGATAGCTCCACCGCCCGAAAAGGGCGAAGATGACGAAGAACAACACGATCACTGGCACGAGGATGATGAGAAAAAACAGCCTCTCCAGATCGAGCGCGACCGCGGCCGCAAGGGACAGGAGAAACAGGACGCGCGCCACAAGTCCGCCCAAACGCGCACTGTGAGGGCCACGCGTGACCCAGTCTTCGGTGAGGAAGTAGCTGAGGGTTCCGATGAACAGGAGCGCCAGCAAAGGCGCCCTGGCGGGGATAGGCTGAAACCAGGTGATGGTGAGACCGATTGTGAGGCCAAGCGTGATGAGGGCATAGGCGGTGACGGCCACCGTCGCCAGCACCAGGGCCAACCGGCCCACACGGCTGGCTGCCTGGCGTGGCGCCAAGACGGCGCTCAAAAGGGCCGTCAGGGCGCCGTAGGTGAAAAAGTGGGCCGCCAGATAGTCGCCGACGAGGATCGGCATGAAATCGGTGGGAAGGACTTTGAGAAGGAGCGGCGTTGCAACGGCCGGCACAAGGAGTATGGGCCACACGCGCCGCCACGAGAGACCCCCTCCCACGGGCGGCACTGCAACGACAGGCAGGAGGCGCGACAGGGGATAGGCGAGTGCGACAATCCCCAACACCAAGAGGCCGATCCACGGCAGGCGTGCATGGACGTCCGCCGGCGCTCCACGCGACACAGAAAACGTGCTGTCGAGCCAAGCCACCACCTCACGCAGGCTATGGGGGCTGTAAAGGACGGCAATATGCTCGGTGGATGGTGAAAGGGTGACGCGCCGCGCCGTCCCATCCTGGAAGGCGCCGTAAGTGACCTCGGCCTCGGCGGTGTCGGGGGCGATGGCAAGGCTTGTCACCCTCAGCGCCTCCTCCACCAAGCTGCGCTCCCACGCCCCGACGATGACGAGGAGGTTCTTCGGCGTCTCAGCCGTGACGGCGGGGGAAAACATGGAGACGGCAATGGTGGCATCGACCCCCTCAAGATCATCGGCGGCGCGGACCACGATGTCGGACGCCATGGAGTGGCCGAGGAGTGCGCGCCCCTCCCCCGCGCCCTCAAGCTCTGCCGCGAAGGCTGCCACGTCCTTGGTTTGTTCAAGGAGTGCTTGGGTGGCGCCCTCCACGGCAAGGAGGTCGCCTGTGAGAGACTGAGGATGTGCCCCGTGGCCCAGGAACTCGAACGTGACGGCCACATAACCGTTGCGGGCAATGGCCGTGGCGAAGGGGGCCATCAACCGTTTCGAGCCGGCAAAGCCGTGGGCAATCACCACCACAGGGGGTGCCTCGCCCACGTCGGCGGAGGCTGAGGCGGGGCGGTAGACCTTGACAGGCGTCTCGCCGACAGCGGCCGTCCTCACGACCACACCCTCACCGGCGCGCCACAACGCGAAGACAGAGATGGCGATGGCCGCAAGGGAGAGGATGGCCACCACCACACGGAAAATGGCAGTGCCTGTGAGAGGCGCGCTCGCCTTCATCTCACCGCAGCCGGTATTCTTGCCTTGTCCCTTGCAAGGGGGCTGACGAGCCGCGCCGCCGGCAATGGCGGAGAGGAGGCTTTTCCGCCGACCTTTTCGATCTCCGCCACCAGGAGGGCGCGGCGGGCAAGGAGGGTGTCGATCTCTTCGTCCCGTGCGGTTCGAGCAGCCTCCAGCACGGTGGCGGCGTTTGTGAGCATGGCCATCCCCTCCTCGATCCTGGCATCGATGGCGGCGGCTTTGCGGCCCGCATCCTTGAGGCGCCCTGCCAGTTCAGCGCGGTCGGCAGCGTCCATAGCCCCACTGGTACTGCGGCCGTTCTGGCGGGCGAGCCGCTCGGTCTGAAAGTCGCGCTCTACTTCGGCAAAACGCACGGGGAGGGTTGCCCTTTCCTCAATGGCGGCAAGCACCTGGCTTTGCAGGATAAAGGGGGTGTCGATGTCGGCTTTGGCTTGCATATTCAACAAGAGACGAGACAGCCGGCTGTCCAAAAACACAAGGTCCTGTTGTGCCGCACGGTCCCGCCGCAAGGCGTTGCGGGTGATGACGAAGCCTGCAATGGCCGCTGGGGCGGAGAGCAGCCAGTTCTGCGGAATGAGGATTGCCTGCACCGCAGCAAGCCCCATCATGACCGTGCCGCCGACGATGCGAAGAAGCGCCGGCCAAGGGCTGCGGCGGGGCGGCGTACCAGGATCGGCAATGGGCTCTGGCGGGGCGTAGGCAAACCGCTCAGAGATGCCAAGCGCTGCCACCTGGTCACGCAGCGCCACAGCGTTGAAGGGGGCAACCTCAGTGCCCTCGAACGCCTCGCCCAAGACGTGGCGCGGCAGGAGGAAAAGGAGCGCGCCCGTTCCCGCCTCAAGACGGCACCAGGGGCAGGCGGCCACACCCTCAGCGTGGTGATGACGCAGGCTCTCAGGGCACGCCACAAGGTTTTCGTCGAGCGCTGTCAGTGCCTCCACCCAATCATCGGCACTTGGCCGTTCGTTAGCGCTTGGCGAGAAGGCGCGCTCAAAAAGGGTGGCGACCGTGTGGGGCACATCGGTGAGGCGGCAGGCGTCTGGCGGCGGCGAAAGGTCTGTCTGGCGCGCGCTCGAATAGGCGAAGTGGTGGCCCGCGATGGCCTCAGGCACACGGATTTCGCCGTTGGCGCTGACCCCGGCATAGGGGTGGCGGCCCATGAAGAGGAGCTGAAAGACCACGACGGCAAGCCCAAATGCATCGTGGGTGGGGGAGCGCTCGACCCCGTCAAGGCGGGCGCCGAAAAGTTCGGGCGCTGTATATTCAGGCACGCCGACGCGGCACAAATGGAGGATGTGGCCATCGTGGAACTGAAAGCTGTCGGCATCGATCAGTGTCACGAGGGCGTCCTCGCCGATCAAAAAGCTGGAGTGGTTAACGTCTCCGATGACGCAGCCTGCCAGATGGGTGGCTGCGACGCTGCGCGCGGCGTTGAGGGCAACGCGCACAAGAAAGCGATAGTCCGCATCGGGAAAGCGCGCCTTTCTTGCCCCAGGCGCATAAAGTTCGTGAAGGGCGGCCGCATCGTACACACGGGGCATGAGGAAGCCTCTGAAGCGGCCTTCACCATCGCGCACGGCCGCCTGGGGGAAGGCCACGGTGGGTGCGCTGCGCCACAGTTCAGCGCTGACCATTGCGGCAATCTTGCTTTTGCGCGCCAAAGCCCCTTCAGCGGCGTAGAGCTTGACGGCCTGGTGAGGCGCGCCGGCAACAGCAAACACCTCCCCCTCCCCGCCTTTGCCGAGGCGTTCGGCAAGGGCGAGCGGTGCGTCTTCGGTGTGGAAGGTGCCCGTCAAGGCCCGCCTTCGCTGGGCTTAGCGGGTCGGACGGCGACCACGAGCGCCTTGTCGTCGTCGCCACGCTCGGCCACCCCATCACTTTGGAGATAGCGGCGAAGAGCGTCCGACAGGCCTTTGTTGCGGCCCTTTGCGGCCTTTGGGTCGGCGGCGAGGGCATCAAGCGGAGAGGCGATCATATGGAAGAATGGTGGGTGGGGCTCGCCGGAGGCAAAGTCGAGGACGAGGCGTTCCAGCCCGTCGCTGAAGAGGCAGATGGCATCGAGCGGGCGTTCTTCCACAAGGGTTCTGATGCCTTCGTCCCCCTCGTCGGTCAAAAAGGCCGTGGTGCCGGCATAGGTGCCATGGGCAGGCCAGGAAAGCGCCGACCAAGTGCCTGTCTGCCCGCACCGGCCCACAATGGCGCCATCCCCCACATGAAGGATGAGGGTGCGGTCCCCATCACCGACGGCAAGGAGGGCCGTGGTGGCAAGGTCCCGGCAGGCAAGGCCGTGACGGTCGGCGGCTGCCTTGATGGTGTCGCGCACTGTGGTGGCGATGGTGTGAAGTCCGCATGGGCCCAGTTGCCCAAGGCCATCGCCCACCAGTGCGGCCTCTGCAAGGGTTGAGAGGGTGCGGCACGCCATCGCCGCGCCGGCCCCACCCCTTGGGGCACTCCCTGCCCCGTCAGCCACCACGGCGATGAGGTGGGCGCCGTCGGGGCCGAGGGCCTTGACGCGCAAAGCGTCCTGGCAGGGTTCGCCCCGTGTGGCGTGGGCGGTGCCGCGGCACCTGGCAGCAGCGCTCACCCAACCCTTGTGTGAGCCATCGTGTGGGTTGCCGCCTGTCATCGCGGCGGCAACGGCCTTGGCGGTGAAGCGGGCGGCCAGACAGTCGTTCCATATCCTGCGATGGCCGCCGTCCCCATGGTGTGCGGTCTAGTCGCCCAGCCTGCGGCGCAGGTTGCTGACGCGGTTGCGCAGACGCTGCACGTCCTCCTTCAGGCTCGCAATGGTCTGATCGCGCTCACGCAGCTTCTCGCGCAGGTCCCCTTGGCGATCGCGGGCGGCATCGCGACGGTCGCGCAGACGCTCGGCACGGTCCCCCCTGCGGTCCACCACGGCGAGGAGCTCGTCAATGCGCGCCTCACGCTCGCCCAGAACCTGTCGCAGTTCGGCAATCTCGTTCTGTTGTGCGTCCACGCGGGCGGTGAGCTCGCGCACGCGGGGGCCGGGGCGTCGGGCCTGGAGTTCGTCGACGGTGGCGCGCAGGGATTCAATGCGCACACGGCGCTCATCGGCAAGGTCGCGGAACTGGTCGCGGCTGGCACGCAGATCCTGGGCGCGGGTGCGAAGGTCCTGAAGGGCAATGGTGCGCTTTTCCAGAAGCGCTTGAGCTTCCTGGTAATCGGCTTCCAGCGTGCCTGCCCGCTCGCGGCGTTGGCGCAGGCGGTCGCGGGCCTGACCCAGTTGCGCACGAAGGTCCTCGATGATGGTCTTGCGTTCCCGTGCGAGGGCGCGAAGGTCCTGATTGCGCGACACCTGCTCTTGCAGCGTGCGCTCAAGCTCGCGTCGGGTCTCGCGCTGCGCCACCACAATTTCGCGGTCGTAGCCCCGATAGGTTCCCTCATGCCACCCTGTGTGGTCCGCCTGGGCGGCCGTCAGGGGAAGCATCAACGCCAGCGCAAGAACGCTCACTCTCATCGTCACAATCCGTTCCTCCTTACTCAGATGGCGCGCAAGACCCTCACCATGGTTCACATAGTGCATCCCTTGCGCGAGGCGGCCCCGAACCAGCCGCAATTGAGAGGCTAGGCACGCACACCTGAACGCTGAACGAACGGGGTCGGCGATGGGTTCGCCTCCCCGCCAGAGAGAATTGCGGATTAGGAGGGAAGGTTAAGGCGGATATGAAGGTCGCGCAGCTGCGCAGGCATCACGTCCGAGGGTGCACCCATCATCAAGTCTTCCGCCCTTTGGTTCATGGGGAAGAGGGTGACGTCGCGCAGGTTCTCCCGCCCGCAAAGGAGCATCACGATCCTGTCGATCCCGGGGGCGATGCCACCGTGGGGCGGCGCGCCGTATTGAAGGGCGCGCAGCATACCGCCGAACTCGCTCTCAAGAACGCTCTCGTCATAGCCTGCAATCTTAAAGGCCGCCGTCATGATCTCGGGCTTGTGATTCCTGATGGCGCCTGAGGAGAGTTCCACGCCGTTGCAGACAATGTCGTACTGATAGGCGTCGATCTCCAACGGGTCCTTGGACTGAAGCGCCTCAAGCCCGCCTTGGGGCATGGAGAAAGGGTTGTGGGAGAAATCGATCCGCCCGGTTTCCTCGTCCTTTTCGTACATGGGGAAGTCGACGATCCAGCAGAACGCGAACTGATCCTCATCCACAAGGCCAAGCTCCGTGCCCACCTTGGTGCGCGCTTCCCCGCCGAACTTGAGGAACTGGTCGGGACGGCCTGCGAGGAAGAAAACTGCATCGCCCGCGCCAAGGCCAAGCTGGGCGCGCAGGGCCTCGGTGCGCTCGGGGCCGATGTTCTTGGCAATGGGGCCTGCGCCCTCTGCCTCGCCCTCACGCCAGAAGATATAGCCGAGGCCCTTTTGGCCTTCCGACTGGGCCCAGGAGTTCATCCTGTCGCAAAAGGCGCGGCTGCCGCCGGTCTTGGCGGGGATCGCCCAGACGCGCACGCGCGGGTCGCTTGCAATCATGCCGGCAAAGATCTTGAAGCCTGAGCCGTCGAAATGGGGCGTCACGTCTTCCATGACGATAGGGTTGCGCAGGTCCGGCTTGTCGGAGCCGTACTTGTCCATGGCCTCCCGGAAGGGAATGCGCGGGAAGGTCTCGGTGACGCGCTTGCCGTCGGCAAACTCCTTGAAGAGGTCACGCAGGACAGGCTCAACGGCCTGGAACACATCCTCCTGCTCCACAAAGCTCATCTCAATGTCGAGCTGGTAGAACTCGCCGGGGGAGCGGTCGGCACGGGCGTCCTCGTCGCGAAAGCAGGGGGCGATCTGGAAATAGCGGTCGAACCCGGCAATCATGATCAGCTGCTTGAACTGCTGGGGGGCCTGGGGCAGCGCGTAGAACTTGCCGGGGTGAAGGCGCGAGGGCACCAGAAAGTCGCGCGCGCCCTCCGGCGAGGAGGCGGTGAGGATCGGCGTCTGGAATTCCATGAAGCCTGCGTCGGTCATGCGTCTGCGGATGGAGGCAATGATGGCGCTGCGCTTGATGATATCGGCGTGGAGGGTGTCCCTGCGCAAATCCAAGAAACGGTATTTGAGGCGCGTCTCCTCAGGATAGTCGGGCTCTCCAAAAACCGGCAGCGGCAGTTCGGGCGCTTCCGAGAGCACCTCCACATGGCGCACGAACACCTCCACCGCGCCTGTGGGCAGGCGGTCGTTGACGGCGTCCGCGTCGCGCAGCTTGACCTCGCCGTCGATGCGCAGGACCCATTCAGAGCGCACGGTCTCGGCAACGGCGAATGCGTCCGAATCAGGGTCGCACACGCACTGTGTCAGTCCATAATGGTCGCGCAGGTCGATGAAGATGAGGCCGCCATGGTCGCGCACCCTGTGCACCCAGCCGGACAAGCGCACATTGGCGCCTGCATCCTCGCCACGAAGATCGGCGCAGGTGTGGGAGCGATAACGATGCATGGTGAGCCTTTCTGGAGTTTGAGCGGCATGGGGCATTTCCGCCCCGCCCTGTCAAGACGGGCAAAAGGGGATGGCGGGCATGCGCTGTACAACTGGCAAGGCGTGCGACACGCAAATGAGGCGCGCGGAGGGCGATGAGGCAAGGCGGACACGGCGCGCCGATCATCCTCACCCTTCAGTTGGACGCGGCGGCACAAGATTTCTTCGAAAGGGCGCGGCAAGCCCACTACCCTTTTGCGCTCAACAAGGTGGGCGCGCACGTGACACTGTTCCATCGCCTGCCGGGCGAGCATGAGGAGGTGGTGGTCAAAGCCCTTGCGGTAGAGGCCATGCGCGCGCCCTTCCCCATCACCGTTGATGGTGTGCGCCTTTTGGGCCGTGGCGTCGCCTACACCCTATCGTCTGAGACGCTGTTGCGGCTGAGGGCCAGCCTGGCGGAGCGCTATCGGCCCTGGCTCACAGGGCAGGACCGTGAGCGGTTTCGCCCCCATGTGACGGTGCAAAACAAGGTGTCGAAGGCGACCGCGCGGCACACCTATGAGGCGCTTCTGGCGCGATTCGCACCGTTTTCGGCCAAAGCGGAAGGGGTTCAGCTTTGGCGCTATTGCGGTGGGCCGTGGCAAGCGATGGGTGTGATGGCGTTCGCCGGCCCCGGACAGTGATGCCAAATGATGGCGCGCTGGCAGATGACTGGCGGCAGCCGGCCCATTCACACCACGAAGTCGCTGCCGAAAAAGTCCAAGTTGCCCTGGCCGAGGATGCGGATGGTGCTGCCATCGGCGTCAAACAGCATGTCGTTACCGTCTTGGGAAAGCCGTGAGAGGGCCTGACTGCGGGTGATGCCGAGGCTTGAGACATCCAGCTTGTCGCCCTCGAAAACGTCAAGGTCGGCAATGACATCGTTGCCGGCGTCCTGGATACGGAAAATGTCGGCGCCAAAACCGCCCGAGAGCGTGTCGTCACCCTTGCCGCCCGCAAGGGTGTCCCGCCCCCAGCCACCGTCGAGGGAATCGTCACCGCCGCCGCCCAGAAGGTTGTCCTTGCCGTCCTCGCCAAACAGCCTGTCGCTGCCGCCTTTTCCCAGGAGCCGGTCGTCATTGTCCCCGCCCCAGATGCGGTCGGACCCGCGGCCGCCATTTATGATGTCCTCACCGCCCATGCCCTCAAGGCTGTCGCGGCCTTTGGCACCTGTGAGCGTGTCGTCCGAATCGCGGCCGATGATGAGATCGTTGTGGCCGCGCCCGTTGATCTTGTTTTCATCATTGACGCCGATCAGCGTGTCCCTGCCGCCGGTGCCGCCCACCACGAGGACATTCTTGCTGTCGTTATAGCTGATGGAGACGCCGTCGAGCCCATCCGCATCGCCATAAAGTTCGCGCAGGGCCTGCCTATCGAGCTGCTGGAACTTGGATTTTGCGTCGGAGATGGTGGTGTAGCTCATCAACGTGTTGTCGGTGTTGTCGAGCCGTTGGGGCAGGTTCGGGCTATCGTCAAAAGGGTGTTTGAGGCCAAGGGCATGGCCGAATTCGTGCAGCAGAATCTCGTACCCGAACCCGCCTTTGCCGAACCCGTTGAAGACGGTGTTCATGGCAAGGTCGCTGGTGGTGTTGGCGAAGTTGTCGTTGCTGAGGGGATAGTAGGCGTAGGAGACCCCTGACGGATCGTTGGTCATATGCACATCGATCATGGCGTCGGCAGAGTTGCCCACCTCCACCATTTCAATGCCTGCGGTCTTTTCGATGTGGTTTGCCGCCTGTCGTGCGGCCTTTTTCAACGCATTGGTGGCGGCCGACAGTTCCCCCGACAACTCGTTTGCGGGGGTGAATGTGTATGTGACGATGACGGGTGCGCCTCGGTCCGTCATCCCGTTGTGGCGAAAGTCCTCACCGGCGATGACGGCGCAAAAGTTACACATTGCACGGAACTCCATTGTCAGCCCGGCGGTGACGGGCCATCTTGATAGACACAGCGCAGCTTTTGACACCACCGATCGCCGCCTTGGCAGCCCCGTTTGCACGGGACGGCGTTGACGCGTAGATCGGCGCTGTCAAATGGCGCATGAACACGTTATCGAGCAGCGGGCGGTGACATCTGCGCGCTGCGTCGTTAGATGTGCCGAAAGCCTCACGGACCAGGTTGGTTGGAATGCAAACCGTTATCATCGTCATCCACTTGATGATTGTGGTCGCCATGATCGCTGTCATCCTGCTGCAACGCTCCGAGGGCGGGGCGTTGGGTATTGGCGGTGGCGGCGGTGGTGGTGGCGGCGGCGGGATGTTCACCGCCCGCGGCAGCGCCAACTTGTTGACCCGAACCACAACCATCCTCGCAGCCGTATTCTTCGTCACGTCGCTTGGCCTGGCCTTGCTTGCCAAGCAGCAGGAAGGGGCACCTTCCATTTTGGACGGCGCCGCGCCACCGGCCGTACCAGGCGCCCCCATCAACGATGCCACCCGTGGCACCGGGGAAGGGTTGCTGGATCTCCTGCAACAACAATCTGGCGAAACGCCGGCCGCCCCGGCGGTCCCCGCCACACCGGCGCCACCAACTGATGATGGTGCGGCAAGCGCGGTGACACCGCCGACAACGGCCGTGCCTGCCCCGCCATCGGACACACCGTCCCCTGCCGCCCCGGCGGCGCCGCAGGTCCCCTCCGGCGGGTGAGGGGCGCGCGCGGCGTGGCGAGCGGCTTCCCTCGCCCGAAAGGCACGGCGCCCAAGAGCGGCCCCGCCGGTAACCGTCGGCGGGGGATGTCATGACCCGTTATGTGTTCATCACCGGGGGCGTCGTTTCGTCGCTGGGAAAGGGGCTGGCCTCGGCCGCCCTCGGATCGCTGTTGCAGGCGCGCGGTTACAAGGTCCGCCTCAGAAAGCTTGACCCCTACATCAACGTCGACCCAGGGACCATGAGCCCCTACCAGCACGGCGAAGTGTTCGTCACCGACGACGGCGCCGAGGCCGACCTCGACCTTGGCCACTATGAGCGCTTCACAGGGCGCGCGGCCAACCAGAACGACAACATCACCACAGGGCGCATCTACCAAGACATCATCGCCAAGGAGCGCCGCGGGGCGTATCTGGGCGGAACCGTCCAGGTGATCCCCCATGTGACGGACGCCATCAAAGAGTTCGTCCTGTCCGACAATGATGGCTACGACTTCGTTCTGGTGGAGATCGGCGGGACGGTGGGCGACATCGAGGGCCTCCCCTTCTTCGAGGCAATACGTCAGCTGTCTACCGAACTTCCGCGCGACGCGTCAATCTTTATCCACCTTACGTTGATGCCCTACATCGCCTCCGCAGGCGAGTTGAAAACCAAGCCCACCCAGCACTCCGTGAAAGAGCTGCGCTCCATCGGCATTCAGCCTGACATTTTGCTGGTGCGCTGCGACAGGCCGATCCCCCCTGGGGAACGGCGCAAGCTCGCCCTCTTCTGTTCTGTGCGCGAGACGTCCGTCATTCCCGCGCTCGATGTAACGACCATCTATGACGTGCCCATCGCCTACCACGAGGAAGGGCTCGACGATGAGGTGCTGGCAGCGTTCGGGATCAACGATGCCCCCCTCCCTGACCTCACCAAATGGGCCGAAATCTCTCGCAGGCTGCGGACGCCTGAAGGCGCCGTCACCATTGCCATCATCGGCAAATATACCGAGTTGAAGGACGCCTATAAGTCGCTGATCGAGGCGCTCACCCACGGCGGGATTGCCAACAGCGTCAAGGTGGAGCTCGCCTGGATCGAAGCGTCAGTGTTTGAGACCGAAAACCCGTCCGCCTACCTTGAGGGCGTGCACGGCATCATCGTGCCGGGCGGGTTCGGCGAGCGCGGCTCTGAGGGCAAGATTGCCGCAGCAGGTTATGCGCGGCGGCAAAAGATTCCCTATTTCGGCATCTGCTTCGGGATGCAGATGGCCGTGATCGAAGCGGCGCGCAACCTTGCGGGCGTCGTGACAGCAGGCTCCACGGAGTTTGGCGAGACACCCGACCCCGTGGTCGGCCTTTTGACCGAGTGGTTGAAGGGCAACGAGTTGGAGCGGCGCGTTGCCGATGGCGACCTTGGCGGCACCATGCGCCTTGGCAGCTACCCTGCCCGGCTAAAACCCGACAGCCACATTGCCAAGATCTATGGCAGTGAGGTGATCCACGAGCGCCATCGCCACCGCTATGAGGTGAATATGGCCTATCGCGAGGATTTGGAGGCCAACGGGCTGGTGTTCTCAGGCACGTCGCCGGATGGTGTCCTGCCCGAGACCGTGGAGTTTTCCGACCATCCCTGGTTCATCGGCGTGCAGTTCCACCCGGAGCTGAAGTCGCGCCCCTTCGAGCCCCACCCCCTCTTTGCCTCCTTCATTGGCGCGGCGGTGACCCAGTCGAGGCTCGTCTAGTGAAACACGTGGATGTGGGCTCTGTGCGGTTCGGCACCGATCTGCCGTTCGTGCTGATTGCTGGGCCGTGCCAGATGCAATCGCGCGACCACGCCCTCCAGACCGCAAACGCGCTGAAAGAAATTGCCGCATCCGCGGGCGTGCCCCTCATCTATAAGACGAGCTTCGACAAGGCGAACCGCACCTCCCTCAACGCTGCCCGCGGAATGGGGCTTGAGGAGGCACTGCCCGTCTTCGCCGAGATCCGCGCCCTCGGCCTTCCGGTTTTGACCGACATCCACGAGCCGGCCCAGTGCGCGCCCGTGGCACAGGTTGTGGATATCCTCCAGATTCCGGCCTTCCTGTGCCGGCAGACCGACCTTCTCCTTGCCGCCGCAAAGACCGATGCGGTGGTGAATGTGAAAAAGGGTCAGTTCCTTGCCCCTTGGGACATGCGGCATGTGGCCGCCAAGCTGGAAGGGGGCGGCGCGAAGGGCATCCTCCTGACCGAGCGGGGCGCCTCGTTCGGCTACAACACTTTGGTCTCTGACATGCGCGCCTTGCCAGTGATGGCCGAGACCGGCTGGCCCGTGGTGTTCGACGCCACCCACTCGGTCCAATCTCCAGGCGGACAGGGCGGTGCATCGGGTGGCGACAGGCGCATGGTGCCGCCGTTGGCGCGTGCTGCCGCAGCCGTCGGCGTGGCGGGCATTTTCATCGAGACTCACGAGGACCCCGACAACGCCCCCAGCGATGGGCCGAACATGGTCCCCGTCCACGCGCTTGGCGATTTGCTCACCGTGCTGAAGGCGCTTGACGGCATTGCCAAGGCCGCACCCGTCGAGATGGGTTGAGCTTTACGCCATCATTGGCTAGTTGAAGCGGAATGCGCCTGTAGCTCAGCTGGTAGAGCATCCGACTTTTAATCGGACGGTCCGGGGTTCGAATCCCCGCGGGCGTACCAGCAAAATCATAAGCTCAGGCTACTCTGGCGCATCCCCAATCGCAAAACGATCACACCTGGGGTGACCTGCGAATCTGGTCGCACGGCGCTGGGCGCTGCCCCAGTCCTTCAGCGTTGATGGCTTAAGGGGGGTCGGCAGAGACCGGCCGGTCAATCGAGCACCTGGACCCAACAGCCCGCCAGACCGTCTTCTGGCCTGATCATGACGTGGCGACACTCTGAAAGTCGGCGGCCGTCGACGGATTTTGCGAGCAACGACGGCACGAAAACAACTTCGGGGATCGCCAGCCCTTGCGAGAGCCATCGGCCTGGTCGAACACTGTGGTGGTACGCGTTGTGCATCTCTCACGACGCCGGCAGGGCGGTTGCGCTCTTTGATGGAGGACGGCCATGGCCCGCAAGGCGATCGATGTTCACACCCATGTTTATCTGCCTCGCTACAGGGACCTTTTGCTTGAGCGCACCAGCTTGCCGCGGATCGTGAAGGCCGATGATGCGCTGCGCCTCGTCATCCTGCCGGGGGAGGATGCAGACGAGACCACGGCGTCGGGGCGCCCCATCGGCGGCGAATACTTTTCGCCAGAGCGCAAGCTTGCCTACATGGACGCCCACGACATCGACATCTCGGTTCTGTCGCTGGCCAACCCCTGGCTGGAGTTCCTGGAACCGGGTGAGGCACCCGCCGCGGCCACGGTCCTCAACGAGGACTTGGAGGGCTGGTGCGAACAGTCTGGCGGCCGGTTCTACGGCTTTGGCGTCCTGCCAATCAGCGCACCTAACGCCTGCGCTGAAGAGGTGGAGCGCATTGCCAAGCTCCCCCACCTTCGCGGCATTATCCTTGGCGCCACAGGGCTCGGCAGCGGATTGCACGATCCGCGGCTGATCCCCGTGTGGGAGCGGCTTGAGGCTCTGAACCTAACCGCCTTCATCCACCCCCACCATGGTGTCGGGGACGACCTGTTTGCAGACACGGGCCACACGTTAAAACTCGCTCTCGGCTTTCCGTTCGAGACCACCGTCGCCCTTGCCCGCCTCATCCTTGCTGGAACCTTCGACCGCTTCCCCGATCTATCCATCCTTGCCGCCCATGCCGGCGGCACGCTGCCATTCCTGGCGGGGCGGATCGATGGGGCCGCAAAGACCGATGCCGTCAGCTTCAATCTCAAAGCACCGCCCAGCAGTTACCTGAAGAAGATCTTTGTCGACGCCATCACCTATTCGCCCGAAACGCTTGCCTGTGCAGGGGCGATGACAGGGTGGGACAAACTGATGTTCGGCACCGACCACCCCTTCTTCCGGCCCGATCTGCCCGACCATCTCCTCGACGCCGGCCCGTGGTCCTCCCCTTGCGACAACCAGGCGGTGATCGACCAACTGAAGGAGGACCGTGCTGCCGCGATTTACCGAGACAACGCTGTCCGTCAGTTGCGCCTTTAGGCTTTCGCCAAAGCCACGTGCCGGGTGGCGGCTCTACGGGGTGGGAGGCGGCTTGCGGGCGCTGCCACTCATAAGCAGACTGACGCAATCCATCATGTCTTTCGATTTGATCAATAGGTGGCGTCCCGCGGAAGATATACTGGAGCAAAACATGTGCATGCTGAATAGTTGTGCACGAACCGCAAGCCAACGCTTGCCACGATGATGGAGAAGCTCATGATGTGGACCAAGACCCTTGTCCGCGGCGCTGCCGCACTGACGCTCGCAGCGATAATCGCGGCTCCACAGGCAGCCAAGGCCGACCCCATCACCCTTGCCGAGGCCGACACGCTGACGGGCGAGAACCTCATCCAGATGGTGGCTCTGGCCCGTGCGGCAGAGCGCGGCGTTGAGGCAGAGATCATCTCGCTGAAGTCTGACGATGTGGTCTTCCAAGCGGTGCTGAACGGCCAGATCGACATCGGAGTTGGCACCGCCTATGCCGCGCAGCAGACGCTGGGCGACAGTCCCGTCCTCAACTTCTACCAGTTGCGCCGGCTCGCCTACTTCCCCGTCGTCAACAAAGAGAAGATCACGTCTTGGCAGGATCTTGATGGCGCGCCGATCACCGTGCACGCACGCGGGTCGGGCACGGAGGCCATCGCCCGCTTCATGGAAGGCGTGCACGGCATCAAGTTCTCCGAGATGAGCTTTGTTCCGGGCTCTGAGGTGCGTGCGGTCGCGCTGCGGCGTGGCAACATCGACGCCACGTTCCTGGACATCACCAACACGCGCCTTGTCACCAGCGAAGCGCCTGAAAAATTCGGCCTCTTGCCGATGGGTGACACCACCGGGTCCGACAGCGTCCTCTACGCCACCAAAGACTTTTTGAGTGAGAATGCTGAGGCGGTCCAAGTGATCGTGGAAGAGTTGATGCGCGCCGCGAAGGAGTTCAACGCCGATCCGACGCTGCCGGCCAAGTTGCGCGAAGAGATGAACCTTCTCCCCGATCTCCCCGAGGAGCTGGTGGGAGAGATCACCCCTTACTTTGAAACTGCCACCTCAGCCGGGCTCTTTCCCGAAGACGGCGGTGGTTTGAAAGCGGCTGAAGCCGATGTGGCTTTCCTCACCCAGTCCGGCGCACTCACGGGCGATCCGGCCGACATCGACCCTGCCTCCTTCTGGACCTTCGACGTCATCGAAAAGGCAAAGGCTGCCACTGAGTAAAGCTCTGGCAGGACTGGCCGTCGTGCAAGACAATGCCCTGCGTCAAGGCGGTCGGCCCAGTGTCGACCGCCATCTTGCGTCGGCGCATTGTTCCGTGGGAGGGGCGCTGGGCCGGCGGGGCCTGCCGTGAGCAGAGTTGACGCCACACCCCTTCCCTCCAGCGCGACCTTGAAGGCGCGGACCGGGCAGTTTGCCTCCTCCATTTGGGTCTGGCGCCTTGCCTCGGTGGCGCTGGCATTTGTCATCTGGGAGATTGCCGGCCGCTCCCCGATCAGTCTTGCCTTGCCGCCCGCCTCCCATGTGGTGGTGGCGTTCGCCCAGATGGTGTGGTCGGGCGAGATGTGGGCCGCCTACGCCAACAGTCTGCCGCCGCTCCTCACAGGGCTCTTCATCATCATCGTCGGCGGCGTCTTCATCGGTGTCACCGTGGCGCTCGCCCGCACGGCGGAGTGGTTTCTTCTGCCGGTCCTCATCATCTTTCAGACCGCGCCTGTCTCCGCCATCATCCCCTTGATCACGTACGCTTATGGCATCGACGACCGGGCCAAGGTGATTGCCATCGTGATCCTCGGCCTGCCTCTAGTGGCGCTCAACAGTTACAAGGGCATCCAGTCCACGAGCCCGTCGCTGCTGGCCATGTCCAGGAGCTTTCTGGCCTCCCGTCTCAACACCATCCTTCTGGTCATCTTGCCGTCGGCAAGCGCAATGATCTTTGCGGGCCTGCGGTTGGGTGTTTCGGGTGCATTCATCGGGATCGTCTTGGCCGAACTGTTGATCACACCGACGGGGATCGGCGACCTCATCACCTACAACCGCTCCATCGCGCGCTACGACAAGATGTTCGCCGCAATCGTCTCCATCATCGCCCTCGCGGCGGTGGTGCTCGCCTTGCTCCAATGGGTGGAGACCCGCCTGTTCCGCACCCACCAGAAGGACAGCGCATGAGCGCGACAGAGCCTCTTTCCGCGTCCGACATTCCCGCGCACGAGGAGGTGCCGATCCTTGCGGCAAAGGACGTGCGCCTTGTCTACAATGAGACTGTGACGGCGCTGGACGGTGTGTCGCTGACAATCCCCCAAGGCAAGCTGACCTCACTTCTGGGGCCGAGCGGCTGCGGCAAGACCACGCTTTTGAAGATCATTGCAGGCCTCATCGAACCCACCGCAGGAGAGGTCACCGTGCACGGCAAGCCTGTGCGCGGGCCGGGGCCTGACCGTGCGCTTGTGTTCCAGGACTTTGCACTGCTCCCCTGGGCCACCGTCCTCGACAACGTCGCCTTCGGCCTGCGCGTCCAGGGCATCCCCCGCAAGGAGCGTGAGGCGACCGCCCGCCGCTACATCGAAGAGGTGGGGCTTGGCGGCTTTGAAGCGCGCTACCCGCACGAGTTGTCGGGCGGCATGCGCCAAAGAGCCGGCCTTGCCCGCGCCCTCGCCGTCCAGTCCGACATCTTGTTGATGGACGAGCCGTTCTCAGCGGTGGACGAACAGATGCGCCGTAAGCTTCAGGAGGACCTCATCCAGCTCCTCAAGGTGGAGAAGAAGACGGTCATCTTCGTCACCCATTCCATCGAGGAGGCGGTTTACCTGTCCGACCAGGTGATCATCCTCACTCAGCGCCCCGGCACGGTCTCCAAGATCGTGCGCCCCGACATCGACCGGTCGGGGGACGTGGACGTGATCCGCAGGACCCCCCGCTATATCGAACTGGTGGACGAGATCTGGGCCGGTCTTCGCCGGTACGTGGAGTAAAGGCTGTGTCCATCACCGCCCCAAACAACCCACGCACCACCAACCCAGTGGCCCGCTTTATCCGCGCAGTCACCAACAGCTCGCCGTTTTGGTCGCTCCTGGTTTGGGCAGCGCTTTGGGAAGTTGTCGGCCAGCTCGGCTTCATCGACTTGATCCCGCCGCTGTCCAGCGTCGTCGTCGCCATGGGGGACCTGTTCGAGCGTCAGTCCTTCTGGGATGCGCTGTGGCTGACGGCACGGACGTTTGCCATCGGCCTTCTTCTGTCCATCGTCGTTGGCATCCCCATCGGGTTGTTGATGGGTCTGCGCAAACGGGCCGATCAGCTCTTGTCCATGTGGGTGAACCTGTTTCTGTCCGCCCCCCTCACCGCCGTGGTGCCGGCGCTGATGCCGCTATTGGGGATCGGCGAGGCCACCATCATTGCCACCGTGTTCTTGTTCGCGGTCTGGGTGGTCATCCTCGACACCCAGGCGGGGGTCCTGCATGTATCGCCATCGCTGGTGGAGATGGGGCGTGTGTTCGGTGCCCGTAAGCGGACCATCATTTGGTCGATCGTCGTGCCCGCCGCCATGCCGGAGATCATGACGGGGATCCGCCTTGCGGTGATCCGCGCCGTCAAAGGCGTCATCGTGGGGCAGATCATCATTGCGCTGATCGGCTTTGGCGGCCTCTTCGACACCTACCTTTCCATGTTCTTGATGGAACGGTTCTGGGCGCTGATCATCGTGGTGTTCGTCCTGTCGTTCACGTTGATTGGCATTGTCGGCCTGCTGGAACGCCGCATTGCCTTTTACGCCGGCACCCGCTGACCCCTTTCATGAACGGAGCGGACCCGACCCCCATGTCAGCGCAGCCTCCCCTTCACATCAAGAACGGCAGGGTGATGGTCCCTGGCGGCGATCTTCACCAGCCTGCCACCGCAGACATCTTGGTGGCCGATGGGGTGATTGTGGCGGTCGGCGCTGACGTTGAGGATGCCCTCGCCCGCCATCCCGACTGCCTCACCATCGATGCCACGGATCGCCTGGTGATCCCCGGCTTCATCAACGCGCACTACCACTCCCACGACGTTCTTGCCAAAGGGACCATGGAGGAGGAGCCGCTGGAGACCTGGCGCCTCCTCGCCCTGCCGCCCCAATACCCCAAGCGCTCACGCGAAGAGATCAAGGTGCGCACCCTTCTCGGCGCACTCGAGTGTCTGAAATCGGGCATGACCACCGTGCAGGACATGGTGACCCTTTTCCCCTTCGACACCGACCATTTGAGCGCGGTGGTGGAGGCCTACGAAGAGGTGGGGCTGCGCGCGGTGGTGGCGCTGCAGTACGCGGATCGCAAGGGCATCGGCACGATCCCCTTCTGGCGTGAGGTGTTTCCCAAAGAGCTTCACGACACCTTGTCCACCGCGGCCGAGCCTGACGCGAAGATCGACCAGCTCGCCCATGTGGAGGAGACCTACCTGGCCGCACGCGCGTCCCGTCCCACCGTCGGTTGGGCGCTTGGGCCCTCGGCGCCTGAGCGGTGCACGCCTGAGCTGATCGAGCGTACCCGCGCCCTTGCCGAGCGGTACGACCTGCAAATCTTCACGCACTTTTACGAATCCAAGGGCATGGCGCTTCAGGCGCGTTTTGCCTGCCCCGACCACGGCGGCTCGCTGGTGCGGGAGATGCAGGCGCAGGGTCTGACAGGCCCTCGCCTCAACCTTGCGCATTCGGTCTGGCTCACCGACGACGAGATCGAAATACTTGCCGAGACCGGCACGCGGGTGGTCCTCAATCCCTTGTCCAATCTGAAGCTGAAAAGCGGTATTCCCCCTGTGCGGCGGCTTCAGGAGGCAGGGGTTCGCTACGGCCTTGGGTGCGACAACTGCTCGTGCTCGGACGCGCAAAACATGTTCCAGGCGATGAAGTTTGCCGCAATGGTCACCGCCATTGCCGACTATGCGCCGGGCCCACCCCAGGCCGAACAGCTCTTCCATGCCGCAACCGCAGGCGGCGCCGGCTGTGTCGGACGGGAAGACTCACTCGGCACCATTGACGTGGGCAAGCGGGCCGACCTCGTCCTCATCGACCTTGCCGACCCGTCCTTCGTGCCCTTGAACAGCGCAGTCCGCCAGCTTGTCTACACAGAGGCCGGGCGCGGCGTTCGCACCGTCATCATTGAGGGTCGTGTGGTGCTCGAAGAGGGCCGCTCAACGTTGATCGACGAGGGCGAGCTTGTGAGGCGCGTCAACGATGTGATGCCGGGCTTCATGGCCGATTTCGCCACCATCAGGGCGCGCGTGGACGGGCTTGCCCCTTATCTGCAAGAAGCGCACAGGCGCATTTGGGCCGAGGACGTGGGCGTCGACAGGATCTTCCACGAAAAGGAACGCGCCCCTTTAGAGCGGGCATGACGCCTGCACCCTTCGATTATGTCCGTGCGCAAAGCCTGTCACACGCCATCGCGTTGAAAAAGGAGCATGGGTCGGACGCAAGCATTCTTGCCGGCGGGCAGAGCCTTGTCCCTCTCCTCACCATGCGCCTGTCCCGCCCTGCCGTGGTGGTGGATATCGGCCACCTCAAGGGCCACGATGGCCTCTCGACAGCGGACGGACGAAGCGTCATCGGCCCCCTCACCCGCCACCGCACCATCGAACGTGACGCGGCCATTGGCGCACAAGCGCCCCTGCTTGCCTATGCGGCACGCCACGTCGCCTACCCCAGTGTGCGCAACCTCGGCACGTTGGGCGGCGCCGTTGCGCTGGGGGACCCTTCGGCGGAGTACCCTGCGGTCCTGTGTGCCTTGTCCGCGCAGGTCCACCTTGCCTCCCACGATGGTGCGCGCACGGTAGGTGCCGAGGCCTTCTTCATCGGCGCGCTGGAAACGGCAGCACACGATGAAGAGGTCGTCACCGGTGTTTCTCTGCCGCCCTGGGGCGAGGGCGATCACTTTGGGTTTTACGAGATTGCCGAGAGGGTGGGCGATTATGCGCTTGCGGGCGCAGCCATCGCGGTGTTCGAGGAGGGTCGACGCATCAGCGTCGCCGTCTTCGGGGTTGCGGACCGGCCGCTGGTGATTGCCGGCGCCGCCGAGCCCCTCGCCGATACGCCCCCAAGGGATTGGCAGGAGGGGACTGTGGCGGCAGCCGGCGAAGCGGCAAGGTCCGCCGTCACGGCGGAGGGTGCCTCAGCCCAGCGGAGCCATCTTGCGGGCGTTGCGGTCAAGCGGGCCGCCGCCGATCTTGCTGCACGCGCAAGGCGCAAAGCCCCATGAGTGCCGTTTCCCTTTCGTGCACCGTCAACGGCCGCACCATCAAGACGACGGTGAGTGCGCGCACGACGCTGGTGGATTTCCTGCGGGAAGAGTTGAACCTCACAGGCACGCACATCGGTTGCGGGCATGGGGTGTGCGGGGCGTGCACGGTGCGGCTTGACGGTGTGCCGGCGCGCGCGTGCCTCGTGCTTGCCGCCTCCGCCGAGGGCCGAAACGTGGAGACCATCGAAGGGCTTTCGAACGCCGGCGCGCTAAAGGCTTTGCAGGAGGCGTTTATGACCCACGGCGGCCTCCAGTGCGGCTATTGTACGCCCGGTATGCTGGTTGTGGCGCACGACCTTTTGGCAAGCACCCCTCACCCCACCCGTGATGACATTCGCCAGGCGCTCGCCGGGCAGATTTGCCGCTGTACAGGGTATGGCCCGATTGTCGATGCCATAGAAGCTGCCGCAAACGCTGCGCCCAAGGGCCCGGCATGACCGGATCGGCGCCAGGTGTGCGTTGGCCGCGCCTTGTGAGCGGACGCGGCCGCTACATCGCCGATCTTGCCGTGAGGGGGATGCGGGAGGTTGCCTTTGTGCGCAGCCCCTTCGCCCACGCCGATATCGTGTCGGTGGATTGCACGGCCGCCCGCGCGATGCCCGGCGTCGATACCGTCTTGACCCATGGGGACATTGCATCCGTCGTGCGCGCGTTTCGCGGCACCCATGCGCTTTTCCAAGACCTTGTGGCGCCGGAGCAGACCGCGCTCGCAAAGGGGCGCGTGCGGCATGTGGGCGAACCCGTCGCCATCGTCATCGCTCAAGATCGGGCGCTTTGTGAGGATGCTGCCGAGTTGGTGGAGGTGGACTATGAACCACTGCCTGCCATCGCTGACCCGCAAGGTGCCCTCACCGAAGGCGCGCCCACCCTCCATGACGCTGCACCCGGCAACGTTGCTCTCACCATGCTCGCAGGCTCGGACGCTGTGGACACAGCCTTTGCTGGGGCCGATTTGGTGGTGGAGGCAACCTTCCGCTTTGCCCGCCACACCGGTGTACCGCTTGAGCCGCGGGGGCTGATTACCGCGTTCGACCCGTCGGACCGAACCCTCACCGTTCACCACTCCCATCAATGCCCCGCGGCCATGCAGGAGGCGTTCGCAAACCTCCTCGACCTTGAGGCCCACAGGGTGAACGTCGTCTGCCCCGATGTGGGCGGTGCCTTCGGCATCAAACAACAGCTTTACGCCGACGAGTTGGCCGTGGTGGCCGCAAGCGTTCTCCTTGGCACGCCGCTGCGTTTCCTCGCCGACAGGCTGGAGTCCATGGCAAGCGACATCCAGGCGCGGCATCACGTGGTCAAGGGCCGCCTTGCTGCGAACGGGGACGGGACGATCCTTGCGGTGGACGTCGATGACATCCTCGCCATCGGCCCCTACTCCCAGTATCCGCGCACCAGCCTTGGGGAAGGGCGTGCGATGCTCTCCTGCACGGCGGCGCCCTATCACGTGGGCAAGGCGCGGGCACGCTCGCGCGCAGTGTTCACCAATCTTGGCATGGCGGGGCACTATCGCGGCGTCGGCCATCCCATCGCGACGGCCGTCACCGAGGGGTTGATGGACACCGCCGCGCGCGCCCTTGAGGTCGACCCTGTCACGCTGCGCCGGAAGAACCTTTGGCCAGCCGATCGCAGCCCCAACACGACGGCCCTTGGGACCACGTTCGGGGCCCTGCCCTATGGCCCCTGCCTTGATGCGCTCCAAAACGCCATCCCCACCAAAACCCTTGAAGCCTGGCGGGAGAGCGTGCGCGCGACGGGACTGCTGGCAGGCTTCGGCCATGCCGTCTTCGTGGAGATGACCTCGCGCGGGCCGGCCTTTTATGGCGATGGCGGCGTGGATGTTTCCACCCGCGACGGCTGCTTCATCCGCCTTGAACCTTCAGGGGCGGTGCGGGTGAGCGCCAGCGTGACCGAACAAGGCCAGGGGGTTGAGACGGCCCTTGCCCAAGTGATTGCCCAGACCCTCGGCCTGAGGCTGGACGATGTGGCAATCCTCACAGGCGAGACCGCAGTAGCCACCCATGGCGGCGGCACCTGGGCGTCACGCTCCCTTGCGGCGGGCGGCCACGCGGCCTGGCTTGCAGCAACACGGCTGAAGGCCGAGGTCGTGCGGGTTGCAGCTGCGCTTTTGCAAGCCGAGCCCGGTTCGCTCGCGCTCAAAGATCGCGCTGTGGTGGACCGCGCCGACGGCAGGGTGCGCATGTCACTGGCTGAGTTGGCAGGGACCTGCCACTTCCGCCCCCATCATCTCCCCGATGGCCTTCAGCCAGAGCTTGAGGCCGTGGCAAGCTTCGGCCCTTCCGATGCGCCCTTCCGCGCAGGGTGCGGCGTTCAACTCTCAGCGGTCGAGATCGACCCCGACACAGGGATCGTGCGCGTGGTGCGCCATGCTATCGCCCATGACTGCGGTGTGGTCGCCAACCCGCTCTTCGTGGATGGCCAGTTGAAGGGGGGCATCGCCCAAGGCCTTGGCGCCGCACTGACTGAGGAGCTTTTGTACGACGAGGATGCACAGTTCCTGTCAGGCTCCCTTGCCGAATACAAAATGCCGATGGCGCCGGAAATGCCCGACATTGAAATTATCCATGTGGGTGGCGGCGGAACCATCGAAGAGGATACGCCGCCCCGTTTCGTCGGCGTTGGCGAGGCTGGTACGGCCGGCGCGCCTGCCGCCGTGCTCAACGCCATCAATGATGCCTTGGCCCCTCGCAACGCTGCACTTTTTGAGATGCCGGCAACGCCGGAACGGGTGCTCGCCGCCCTTGGCACCCTTGAGGCGTGATTGAGCGCCAAGGTCTAGCCCGTCGCTCAAACGTCGGCTTTGAAGTCCAGCCAATTGAAATTGGTGCCGTGGCCGATCACCGATCCTTCCGCGGCCGTTGCTTCAAGGGACGTCAAAATGCTGGAGGCACTGGGCGATAGGCCCACACGGCCCCGCCAGATGGCGGCAATGGTGCGCCCCAGTTCAGGCTCTGTAAGGGGGCGGTGGGCGATGGCGGGGTGATCATCGCGCGGCAATGCCAGTCCCGGCAGCGCGGTGACGCCAAGGCCCTGCTGAACGTAGCCATTGACCGTTGCAAGGTTGGAAAGCTCGGCCGTCACGTCGAGGCTTGCATGACCGAGCAGGGCCACGCTGTCGACAATTTCGCGAATGCCCGTGTCAGGCGTCATGGCGATGAAAGGGTAATCGGAGAGCGCGGCCCAAGGCACCATGTTCATCGCTTCAAGGGGATGACCGCGCGGGAAGACAGCGTGCATGCGGTCGTGCGCCACGGGAATGGCGGAGAGTTCATCGCGCTCAGAGGGCATGTTGCCGAGGGCAACGTCCAACTCGCCGCTTGCCAGCAGCTCCTTGATGAGGCGCATGCTCGTGTCGCGCACCACCACGGTGATGCCGGGGAAAAGCTCGGTATTCTTGGCAAGCACAGGCGGCATCATCCGCCAGGCCACGGAGGGCACACAGCCAAGCACCACCCGGCCGCGCCGCCGCTCCACCATGTCCTGTATGTTGGCCACCATGTCGTCCAGCTGACGCAACAGGTGGCGCACCTGCGGCAGGAAGCTGAGGCCGACCCCCGTCAACTGCACACGCCGAGTGGTGCGCATGAACAGGCGGCTCCCCACCTCCTCCTCAAGCTGGCGGACGGACTGGCTGAGTGCCGGCTGGGAAAGCCCCAGCGCATTGGCCGCGCCAACGAAGCTTCCGTGGTCGGCCACCGCCACGAACACGCGCATTTGGCGCAGGGTGAGATTGTTAGCCTTCATCGATCAATCGATCATATCAATGAACTTGTCTTCTCAATAGCATATGCCCCACCTTGCCGTGACGCATAGGTCAAAGGGTCACATCAATGAACGCCGCAAGTGGAACCGAGGTTTTCCTTGTCCCGGTGATCGACGTGAACTGGCTGGTGTTCGCGCCGTTCGACCCTGGCAGGGATTTTCGCATCGATCCGCCGAACGTCGAGAAGAGCATCGGCGAAACCCGCGAGCTGGGGCACATCATCGCCGCGCTGACGGGGGGTCGCGCCGTGTTGACCCCGCATTCGGGCACCTACTGCCGCACGGGCTACTACGAGGGAGCGATCCTCGAGGTCTACCGCGAGTGGGCCGAACGGGGCGGCGAGGTTGCCGTGCACCTGCACGAAGAAATCAAGGGTGGCGGCGTGCGTTTCGGCGAGGAGGCCCATGTGCGGGAAGTGTTCGCCGATTGCCACAGGCGGCTGACGGCGGCGGGCCTTGTGCCGACCACCTACCGTGGCGGACACAACGCCTACGCGCCTTTTATGAATGATGTGCTCACAGACCACGGCATCAGCATCGACCTGTCTTGCTGTCCGACGCTGAACAAGCCCGATCGGGAGGCGGTGTGGATCAACGGTGGTGTCACGGCATACCGCCTGCCCGACGATCCACGCGCCGCCCCTTTCACAGGCACAGCCTCGCCCATCCTTGAGATCCCCATCGGCTCCGATGGCGAGGGCGCCGACTATTGCAACTTCCTGCAGATCGAGCAGTCGGAGTTGGACAATCACAAGCGCGTCTGGTCGGTGATCCGCGAACGGGCGCAACGCTCCGGTGAGGCACAGGTGGTTCACGTCCTCTTCCACACGGGCTCCATGGGGCGGCCTGAATGGGTGGATCGTTTCAAGGCGTTCCTGCGCTTCGTACCGACCGCTGGCGGGGCGTTCGTGGGCGCCAATGAGGCCGCTTCGGTGTTCGCGGACACGGCACGCGCAAACGCTGCCTGATGGACTGCCTTCTCGTTCAGCCGATCCATCCCAAGGGCATTGGGCTCCTTGAGGATGCGGGCCTGACTGTGCGTCAGGCAAGTGAGCCGACCATGGCCTGCGTCGTTGAAGAAGTGGGCGACGCGGTCGCAGCCATCACCCGTAATGCAGGCTTTGATCGCAAGGCGATGGTGGCGTCTGCCTCGCTCAAAGTCCTGGGCAATCACGGCATCGGCCTTGACCCTGTGGACACGCAGTATGCGGGGGAGATTGGTTTGCCCATTGTCTACACCCCTCACGCCAACGTCCAATCCGTCGCCGAGCAGACGCTTGCCCAGATGATGGCCGTTGCCAAGCGCGTGCGTGAGGCAGACAGCGCTGTGCGCGAGGGCCGGTTCGACTATCGCTACACACGCGACTTCGTGGAGCTTTTCGGCAAAACGCTGTTGATTGTGGGCTTTGGCACCATTGGCAAGCACACCGCCGAGCTCGCCTCCAAGGCGTTCGGCATGCGCATTCTCGTCCACAGCCCGAACGCGGACCGTTCGGCGGTGGAGGCGGCAGGATTTGAGCCAATGGCCGACCTTGATGCTGCCCTTGGCGAGGCTGACATCGTCTCCCTCCACCAGCGGCTGACACCGTCCACCCGTGGCCTGTTCAACGCGGCCCGCCTCAACGCGATGAAGCCTGGCGCCATTTTGGTCAACACGGCCCGTGGCGGCATAATCGACACTGACGCATTGATCGAGGCGGTCTCATCCGGTCACCTGCGCGGTGCGGCCATGGATGTGTTCGAAACCGAGCCTTTGCCGGCCGATCACCCTTTCACGCGCACGCCAGGGATCGTGCTGAGCCCCCATATCGGCGGGGCGACCGAGGAAGCGTTGGTGCGCACGGCCATGGAAACGGCGCAGCAGGTGGTGGACGTTCTAAGTGGCCACAGGCCGCCCCACCTTGTGGACGAGAGCGTTTGGGACCGCCGCCGGCACGCCGTCGAAGCAGCCCCCGCCTGACCCACCGCCCGATTCACACAACCAGGACCAGCCGGAGTACCGTCTTGATCAAACCCAATCGCGTGAAGGCACTTTTTGACGACAACAAGCCCGCCTTCGGCACGTGGATCACCCTTTGTCCCCACCCAAGGGTGGTGAAGATCATGGCGGCGGCAGGGTTCGACTTCCTCATCCTTGAGATGGAACACACCGATTTCACCCTGCGCGAGATCGGCGTCCTTGCCATGTATGCGCGCGAGTGCGGCATCACCCCCGTGGTTCGCCCGCCAGGCACGTCCAAACCCCACGATCTGACGCGGGCGCTAGATGCTGGGGCGCAGGGCCTGTTGCTGCCCTCTATCGACAGCGCGGCCCAGCTTGAGGCCATCATGCCTGGCATCAAGTACGAGCCCCTCGGCCACCGCCCCATGAATCTGAAAGGCCCTCACACCGACTATGCGGTAATGAAGCCGCGCGAAATGCTGGACGTCCTCAACGAGGAGACGATGACCATCATCATGGTGGAAACCCGCGCCTCCATCGATGCACTGCCGGACATCCTCAAGGTCCCCGGCGTGGATGCGGTGATGATTGGTCCTGATGATCTGTCCCAGGACCTTCGCGTACCGGCCGATATGCAAAACCCGATCCTGCTTGAGGCGTACGAGGAGGTCTTTGCAGCCTGCAAGGCCGCCAGCATTCCCTTCGGGCTCAGCTCTCAATCACCGTCGCAGGCAAAGACCTGGCTCGACAAAGGCGCCCAGTGGCTCCCCTACCAGAACGATGCCGCGATGGTGCTGAACACGGCCCGCACGGCGGTTCCTGAGTTGATGGCGCTTGCAGGCCGCGCATGACCCTGGCGGGAGCGGGCGGCACCGTTCAGGACACCCTGGCAGCCGGCCGCACCCTTGCCCGCACCCTCTTTGAGGCGTTGGAGCGGCTCACCGCAACGCCCCCAGGGGTCACCCGCGTTGCCTATGGCGATGGCGAGGTGGCAGCGTTTGATCTGGCCGCCCGAACGGCGAAACACTGGGGGGCTGAGCAACGGTTTGACGCTGCTGGCAACCAATACCTTGTCATGCCGGGCCAAGACCGCAGCCGCACCGTCCTCATCGGCTCTCACCTCGACAGTGTGCCCCATGGCGGCAACTACGATGGGGCCGCGGGTGTCATTCTGGGCCTTGCCCTCCAAGCAAGTCTCGCCGAATCACAGAAGACGCCGCAGTTTGATCTTACCGTCGTGTGTCTCCGTGCTGAGGAAAGCTGCTGGTTCCCCCACAGTTACATTGGCTCGCGCACCGCGCTCGGTCGCCTGGACCCGGCCGCGCTCGACCTTGCGCGCAGCGACTCCGGCCGAAGCCTTGCCGACCATATGACGGACCTTGGCTTTGACCCTGAGGCCGTGCGTGCCGGTGCCAGGCTGTTGGAGCCGGATGACATTGTCGCCTACATTGAACCGCACATCGAGCAAGGGCCGACCCTTGTCAGCCGGGGCGTTCCCATCGGCCTTGTGACGGGGATCCGCGGCTCGTTTCGCATGCGCACCATCACGGTCACCGGGGAGTACGCCCACTCTGGTGCAACGCCACGCTTCGTGCGCAAGGATGCGGGCCTTGCGGCCGCCCGTTTCATCGTTGCCCTCCACCAGATGTGGGATGATTTTGAGGCGGCGGGCGAAGACTTGACGGTCACGTTCGGCGAGATTGCCACGGACCGAACCGCCCACGGCTTCTCAAAAGTCCCTGGCAAGGTGCATCTTTGTCTGGACGTGCGCAGTCAGTCGCCGCACACCCTTGTGAAGGCCGAAGCGCGGGTGCGTGACATCGCGGTGTCCATCGAACAACGGACCGGTTGCGCCATTGCACTGGGGGCGCTTTCGGGCAGTACCCCCTCCCCCCTCAGTGAAGAGCTGCGGGCGATCATGGTCGACGGCGCACACCTTGCCGGCGTTCCGGCCATCTCACTGCCCAGCGGGGCCGGGCACGATGCTGCCACCTATGCTGACGCTGGCATCCCGTCCGCCATGGTGTTCATCCGCAACGAGAACGGCTCGCACAACCCCGATGAGGCGATGGAGATGGCCGACTTCGATGCTGCTCTTGCCGTTGTCCACGCCGCCGTCTGCGACCCGCGCCTTGGTGACTTGCCAAGGGCGCCTCCCCCGTGAGCGCCACCATTTTAGCGGGTGAACTGACGGATGCCGCTGCCGCCATCTTGCGCGCGCTCGGCGTCAGCGAGGACGATGCAAAGGTCACCGCCGAGGTTTTCGTCGGAGCGGATATGGCGGGCGAGCCGTCCCATGGCCTGCGCCTGTTTGTGACGGTGTGCGAGCGCATTGAAGCCGGCGGCCACAGGGCCGAAACGCAGATCGATGTGGTGCGGGATTTCGGCGCCATTGCCGTGTGGGACGCCCACCACAGCATCGGCCAGGTGGTGGCCGCACGGGCCATGACCACCGCCATGGAGAAAGCGCGCGCAGCCGGCATCGGCCTTGTCACGGTGCGGGAGGCAACGTCCCTCACCTCAGCCAAACACTACGTGCTGCAAGCCGCCGAGGCGGGGATGATCGGCATTGTCCACACCAATGCCAGCCGCAAGGTGATGGCGCCGCCAGGGGGCATGGCGCCCGTGATGGGCAACAACCCCCTCGCCTTCGCAGCGCCCGCAGGCCGCCATGGCCACCTTTGCATCGACATGGCAATGACGACGGCCGCCATCGGGCGCATTTATGTGGCGCGCGACCGCGGCGAGCCGATCCCACTGGATTGGGCGCTGGGTGCGGACGGGCGGCCCACCTCCGACGCTGCACAGGCGGCCAAGGTGATGTCGCTCATCCCTTTCGGCGGTTATAAGGCCTTTGCGCTCGGCCTGATGAATGAGGTGATGACGAGCGTCCTTGCCGCGGGCGAAGTGTTTGCCGGCTCATCCACAGGCTTTCATCCGTTCGATGCGCCGATGCACACCTCCTTTACGATGACCGCGCTCTCCATTGACGCGTTTACTGACCCGGCTTCTTTTGCCGCGCGCATGGAACACCTGATCGACACGATCAAAGCCTCACCGCCCGTCGATGCGCGCACGCCAATCCGTGTCCCTGGGGAACGCTCGCAAGCCATGGCGGCAGAGCGTGCCGCCAGCGGTATTCCCCTCGACGCTCAAACACTGGACGCGTTTACCAAGCTGTGCACCGTGTACGGCGCCCCAACGCCCTGGTCGGCGTAGCGCTGGCCGCCGGTCCTTCCAGGTGGCGGATCAGGAGGCTGGGCGCGCCCCGTCCTCGATGGCGAAGTGGCACGCGGCAAAGTGGGAGGGAGCAACCTCGCGCAGCGGTGGTTCTTCGCGGGCGCAAATGTCCTTTGCTTTCCAACATCGTGTGCGGAACCGGCAGCCTGAAGGCGGATCCATCGGGCTTGGCAGTTCACCTTCCAAGATGATCCGGCTCGTGCTCTCCCGCTCCTCGCTTCCGGGGATGGCGGACAGGAGCGCCTGCGAGTAAGGCATCCGCGGCTGGGCGAAAAACGCCTCCGAGGGTGCCAGCTCCACGAGTTTTCCCAGGTACATCACCCCGACCCGGTCGGCCAAGTATTCAATCACCGCCAAGTCATGGGAAATGAAGAGGTAGGTGAGGCCGAATGCGTCTTGGAGGTCGCTCAGCAGGTTTAAAACTTGAGCCTGCACCGACACGTCGAGCGCTGACACGGGTTCGTCCGCCACGATGAGTTTCGGGCGCAGCGCCAGCGCCCGCGCAATGCCGATCCTCTGGCGCTGGCCGCCACTGAACTCATGGGGATACTGATCGAGATGGTGAGGTGAAAGACCGACCAGATCAATGAGTTCGCGCACCCGCGCGTCACGCTCTGCCCGCGCCACCCGCCGCACCGCCAAGCCTTCGGCGATGATGTCTCGCACCCGCATGCGTGGGTCGAGGCTGCTCATGGGGTCTTGGAAGATCATCTGGATGTTGCGGCGCAGGGCCCGCAACCGGTCCGCGCGGGCGGCCAAGAGATCCTCGCCCTCAAAGAGGATTTCGCCCTCTCGCGGGGTCTCAAGACGCAGGATCGACCGCCCGAGGGTGGACTTGCCACACCCTGACTCGCCGACCAGTCCCAATGTTTCGCTCTTGCGGATACTGAAGGAGACGCCGTCCACTGCACGGATCCAGTCCAACGTCTGACCCACCGCGCCTGAACGCACAGGAAACCAAGTCTTGAGGTCCCGGACGGTCAAGAGGTCATCATCGGCGGGATTAGGGGACGCGGACATCTCGCTCACGATCGTTCAAAGATGCCAGCAGGACGCGGCGCGACCCTCGCCGAGAGAGGCCATGGGCGGTGCGCTGTCGCACGTTTCCGTGGCCCGTGGGCAGCGGGTGCTGAAGGGACAGCCTGGCGGCATCTCAAGCGGGCTCGGGACGGTTCCTGCAATGGCATGGAGGCGCTTGCCGCGCATGTTTCGGCCTGGAATGGCATCGATAAGGCTCAAGGTGTAGGGGTGGCGGGGGGTGCCGGTGACCGCGCGCGCGGGGCCGGTTTCCATCACTCTGCCGCCATACATCACCACCACATGGTCGCACACGTCCCGCACGACGCCGATGTCGTGGGTGACGAGCATCACCGACACGCCCGACAGCTTGCTGATCAGCTCCAAAATCTGCGCCTGGATGGTGACATCGAGCGCCGTTGTCGGTTCATCCAGGATGAGCAGAGCAGGCTCGTTGGCAATGGCCATGGCAATGGTGATGCGCTGGCGCATGCCTCCGCTCAAGCTGTGCGGATAGTCGTTCACCCGCCGCTCTGGATCGGGGATGCCGACAGCGCGGATGAGGTCGACCACGCGCTCGCGCACCTCATGGCGCCCCAAGGACTGGTGCTGGATGATCGCTTCGGCAATCTGCTCGCCCACACGGTAAACGGGGTTGAGGGCCGTCAAGGGGTCCTGGAACACGATGCTGATTTGCTGGCCGCGGAGCCAGCGCATGGCCTCTTCGTCGATGGCGGCAATGTCGCGGCCTTGAAATATGATCTTTCCGCCGACGATGCGTCCGGGCGGTTCGATGAGACGCATGACGGACAGCGCAGTCACGCTCTTGCCTGAACCGCTCTCGCCGACAATGCCTAGAGTTTTGCCCGTGGGCACGTCAAAACTCACACCATCCACCGCGCGCACGGTGCCGGCACGGGTTGCAAAATGCGTGCGCAGATCACGCACCTCTAGAACGTTGCCGGAGGAGCTTTGAGGCGGCGCGGCGGTGACCTCTTCTGCCGTATCGGTCAAAGTGCAGGGCACCCGGCGGCTTGGGGCGTCATCCCGCTGCGTCCTGCGGGTTGGCGTTCGACACCGCGATGCAGGATCATCTCCACATCGCGAAGGGCATCGAGCCGCTCCAGGGGATTGCCGCGCACGGCGATGATGTCGGCATCAAGGCCCTCAGCAAGCCGCCCCGTCTGATCGGAAATCCCGATGACGTCTGCGGCAAAGCCTGTTGCCGCAACGATGGTCTCCATGGCGCTGGAGCCGCCGCAGGCCATCATCTCCATTTCCAAGACCAGGGAATCGAAGGTGGTGTAGCGCCAACCCGCATCGGTCCCGGCAACGAAGGAGACGCCGGCATCGCGCAGTTGTGCGTAGTTGCTGAGGTTGTCCTGCACCATGCGCTCCCAACGGGAGAGAAGATGATCTTCAGCCGGTGTGCGCGCATTCTTGGCCCGCAGCGCATTGAGGACGGTGGCGCCCACCGCAAGCGTTCCGGTGACGGGAATGCCGGACGCCGCAAGCCGATCGCCAACGGCCGGGTCATACACCTGGTCGCCATTCTGGTTGATGAGGAAGCCGGCATGCTCGATCTGGTCCACCTTGGCATTCACCGCATCGTCGATGGAGGCCGCGCACAGGCAATGAACGGTGATCTTGCGTTCGTTGCGGTGGGCTTCGTCGGCGATGGCGTTGAGTTCGTCCGGTGTGAACGCAGGCCGCCATGCCGCCGTGCCGATGGTGCCGCCACCGCTGCCCATCACCTTGATGAACTCAGCCCCATCCTTGATGAGTTGGCGAACCTTGCGGCGCAGGTTTTCAACACCGTCCGCCTCCCCGCCGAATGGCCAGGTGTGGCCGCCGGTGATGGTGATGGGTTGGCCGCAGGCAACCACCCGTGAGCCCACCACATAGCCAAGCTCGATGGCCCTGCGCACATCAAAGGAAGTGCGCTGATAGGCGCCCACATCGCGAACGGTGGTGATGCCTGCCGCGAGCGCCTTGCCAGCGGCACTGACCGAGCTTGCCAGCAACACGCCCTCGCCCTCGTCCACCGATTCTTCAAAGCCAACGCCCGTTCCAGGCAGGTTGAGGTGAACGTGGGTGTCGATGAGCCCCGGCATCAGCGTGCAGCCGGGCAGGTCGATGGTGGCGTCGGCCGCAAGCCCCTCTGGTAACGGCCCGGCGTGGACGGACTTGATGCGCCCATCGTCCACCACAACGCAGCCAGGAGTCAGCGGGTCGCCGCCACTGCCATCCAACACTCGGTCCGCCTTGATTGCAGTGTTCATGGCCGGCTCCTTGCCTTGTGGCGCATTCGATCGAGGTCCTGCCGCCGGCCAAGGACCCGCGGCAGGGACGGCCTAGTCTTTGACGGATGCGGCGCCGAAATACTGGAAGCCGCCGCCTGAGTGAGTCACGCCGTCGATAGACTTGGACATGGTCATCAGGTCGGCGTTCTCGCGGATCGGCATCATCACCGCGTTTTCCATGATCATGCGTTGCGCTTCCTCGTAGGCCTTGGTGCGCTCTTTCACGTCCTGGATCGTCCGGGCGTTGTTGATGACTTTGGTCAGCTCAGGATCCGTCCAATGGCTCCAGTTGAAGTATTGGTCGGGCAGGAACCAGAAGTGAAGAAGGTCAGGGTCGACGCCCACATACTGGAGCGGCGTCATGGAGATGTCGCCGTTGACGTTGGCAGCAAGCCAGGCCGGTGTTGCAAGTTGCGCCACCGATGCATCCATGCCGAACTCACGCAGATAGCCCTGGATCGCCTGTGCGATGGCGCCGTAGTGGGCCTTGGTGGCAATGGCGGTCAGCTCGATCTTCAAAGGCTCACCGTTCTTCTGCCACATCCCATCCAGCTTTTCCCAGCCGGCCTCCATCAAAAGGGCGGTCGCCTTGTCGAGGTCGTGGGGGTACATGTCGGCAAGTTCGGGCGCGTACCCGACCATGCCTTTGCTGAGCGGCGTGCGGCTTGGCTCATAAACGCCGGCTTCTGCCAGTTGGATCACACCGTCGATGTTGACCGCATGCATGATGGCTTGGCGCACCCGAAGATCGTCCGTCGGCGCTTTGCTGGCATTGATGGGCGCAAAAATCCCCATACCGCTGATGGGAATCGGCAGTGTCTGGTACTGGTTGGACGCGGTGAAAGCTTTCCAATAAGCGCCAGGCGTCTGCTGCATGATTTGCGACTGACCGCTTTGGAATTGGCTAACCCGTGACTGTGGGTTCGGCACAATCTGGAAGGTGATCTTCGCAAGGGGGGCCGGGCCTTCGTGGCCGACGGCAGGGCTCATCCAATTGTAGTCGTCGAACCTTTCCACCACCACGCTTTGGTTGGGCTCCCAGCTGACGAATTTGAACGGACCAGTGCCTGTTGGATGCTGGCCAAGGTCGGCCCCATAGGTGGCGATGGCCTTGGGCGACTGGATGCCGAGATAAGGCGAGCCCAGCTGTGTCAAAAACGGCGCGAAAGGTTCCGTGCAGGTGAAGGTGACTTGGAACTCGCCCACAGCCTCCGCGGATGCACAGGGGCCGAGGAGCCCTGGCGAAATTTTCGATTGCGTGTCTTCGTCGGTGATGTAGCGGATGTTTTCCACCACGGCTGCGGCATTGAAGGGCTCGCCGTCGTGGAAGGTCACGTCCTCGCGCAAGTCGAAGGTGTAGGTGAGCCCATCGTCGGAGACGGTCCACTTGGTGGCAAGCAGAGGGGCGATCTCAAAGTCCGGGGTCAGCCAGATCATCGTGTCGAAGATGTTCGCAAGGATCGGTCCGACATTGCGCGCACCGGTGGTGGCGGGGTTGAGCGTGTCGACGGTTTCCGCCCACCCCACGGTGATCTCGGCGTCGGAGGGCCCGGCGATGGCCGTCGCGGCGGGAGTCGCCATCGCCAGCGCGAGTGCGGCGGCGGTGTAAGGTCCGTATCGCTTCATTGCAGTCACTCCTCTCGTTGCTTTTCGTTGTCGACGGGCCTGTCCTTGCCCCATCAGGCGCGGGCAAGGGTCGGGTCCAGCTCATCGCGCAAGCCATCGCCGATGAGGTTCACACCGATGACGAACAGGCACAGGAAAACGCCTGGGAACACGGTGATCCACCAGGCCAGGGTGATGTAGATCTGACCATCGTTGAGGATGGCGCCCCATTCGGGGGTCGGCGGCTGCACGCCCAATCCGATGAAACCGAGCGCGGTGATCCACAGCGCGGCAATGCCGAGCCACGTGGTCGTCATGACGATGACGCTGGACAACACGTTGGGCAGGATGTGGCGCACGATGATCCAGGTGGAGCCGGCGCCGAGCGTCACCGCAGCATCCACGAAGGGAAGGCTGCGCACCTCCACCGTCGCCCCTTCCACAAGGCGCGCATAGATGGGCGCCAAGATCACAGCAATGGCAAGGACGCCGTTCCACAAGCCGGGTCCGAGAATGGCCGTCACCGCAAGGGCCAGGAGGATGCCTGGGAAGGCCAGCAAAAGGTCCACAAAGCGCATCAGGCCAAAGCCGAGCGCCCCGCCGAAATAGCCGGCGACGAGGCCGATCACGGTGCCGATGAGGGCGCCGAGGACAACAACGCTAAGGCTCGCCAGCATGGTCACCCGCCCGCCATAAAGAACGCGGGAAAAGACGTCGCGGCCGAACGCATCGGTGCCCATGGGGTACTCGGCCGAGGGCGGGCGGAAGGTTGCAAACGCGTCCTGAACGGTCGGATCCATGGAGGTCAGGAGCGGCGCCGCCAACACGGCTGCCACCAGCAATATGGTGATGGAAAGGCCGATGGAGAGGCTGCGATGGCGGATTGCCCGCGGCAGGACTGGGCGGCGCCAGAACCGTGCCAACCCTCGGGCATTTTCCTTGGCGGTCGCCGCCGTGCTTGCGTCGCTGCTTGCCATACGCGGGGTCATCGATGGGCAATCCGCGGGTCGAGCACAGGGTACAAAAGGTCCACAAGAAAGTTCACCACAGCGTAGGTCACAGCAATGATGAGGACGACGGCTTGGACCGTGAAGTAATCCTTAGCGAGAATGGCCTGCACCAGAAGGCGCCCCAGCCCCGGTCGTGAAAACACCGTCTCCACCACCACGGTGCCCGAAAGGAGATGGCCCACCTGAAGGCCCACCACAGTGACTATGGGCAACAGCGCATTGCGCGCCACGTGCTTGACGAACACCCTTGCCCTTGTCAGCCCCTTGGCGCGGGCGGCGAGGACGTGCTTTTGGGACTGCGCTTGGATGAGGCTGGAGCGTACGAAGCGGGCGTTGAAGCCGATTGTGCCCAGCGCAAGGGTTGCCGCAGGAAGGACAAGGCCGTGCAAGCTTATGCCGCCAACCACCTGAAACCACGGCAGCGTCACCGCAAACAGCAAGATGAGAAGGAGCCCAAGCCAGAAACTTGGGATCGACATGAAGGCGAGCGCCAGGGACATGCACGCCGTATCTGCGGCGCGGTTTCGTTTCAGCGCCGCAATGGTCCCCAAAATCGTACCGAAGACCACCGAGATGGTGAGCGCGGCAAAGGTGAGCTGCACCGTCGCTGGGAAGTTGGCGGCGACCAGAGACGTCACCGTGCGCTGGTAACCGAACGAGTATCCGAAGTCTCCTTGGAAGACGTTCGTAATCCACTTCATGTACTGGACGTAAATCGGTTGGTCGAGGCCAAGCTGTCGTCGCAGCCGGTCAAGCATTTCCGGGTCGCCGGCGTTGGTGCCCAAAAGGGTTGCCGCAGGGTCGCCAGGGATCAGGCGGATGATGAGGAAAACCAGGAGGCTGATGCCGAAAGCCAGAACAACGATCGCGATGGAACGGCGAGCGACATAGGTCAGCATCTGCGCGTCACCTTCCTGGTGGTCGTCGGCGAACCCGACGCCGCTCGGTGGACTCGAAAAGCAAATGCAGGGGACAAGGCAAGCAACATCGTGCGCCGCGGTGCCATTGTCGGCACCACCTGCTTAGGTCTGGCGCGCGCCCTATCATCGACGCGGCGAATTTCATTTGAAAGTATTTTGACGGTCGCCCACAAACCCGTCAAGCCTAAAGATCAGGCGATCCAGTCGCCGCACACTTCAGCCGAACGGCCGCACCAAGCGCTGCGCGACATGAAATACATGTTGCCGGATAAAAACATAACCGTCCGATTGGCGCGGGTTCTCCCATAGCGAACAGCAATACTTCAATCAGAAGCGAATGAAGCGATCAGCATGGAGACGGCGCGCCAACGAAGGCGCGCCTCGGCCGATTGGATACGGGCTGTCGTATCCCATATCCGTGCGCCTGATAACGCTGCCGTTGCATCAGGCTTCATCCAATCACCAAACCGAAGCGCTGGCGCTTGCCTCGCTGATGGGCGGCTGCAGCAACGGCCTTCAGGGTGACTGTGTACGGTCTGACAGGAAGTTCTCTGGCGTGATTTGCGATCAGACGGAACCATCAGATCGCGAGAAAGCGGGTTCAATGTGAGCGGAGTAGAGCATCCTGTCTGCATCGGTCTGGACGCAGGATGATCTCAGAGGCGCGCCAATGGTGATGGCCTATCGCCCACGACCGGTCAGACTGTCGTCGGCATGTGACCACAAAAATCTCTCAAAGCTGACGGAGGATTCGGCTGTCTGACCACAGGATCTGAGCTATGGCATGGCGGATTGAAAGGGCAACGCTCGACGATGCGGACGCGATCGCCCAGGTGCTCGTCCAGTCCATCACCGATCTTTGCGACAAGGATCACCGAGGCACCCAGGACATCATCGTGCGGTGGACCGCCAACAAGACGGCCCCGAACATGCGCACAGCCATCACCAGTGACGGCGCGGTCGTTCTGGTGTCGCGCGTGAGCGATGGTATCGCCTGTGTGGGGATGGCAGCGGGCGAACAGGTGCTCCTCAACTACGTGGCACCCGCACACAGGCTCAGCGGGCACAGCAAAGCCATGCTGGCCGCACTGGAATCCAAAATGAAAGCCGGTGGTGTGGAGACAGCAAGACTGATCAGCACAAAGACAGCGCACCGCTTTTACCAAAAAGCCGGCTGGCAGGACTGTGGTCCTCCAGAAGTTCAGTTCGATCTCAAAGGCTTTCCCATGAAAAAGACGCTCTGACTTCGCCCAAGCCTCACCAGCCGCCTGACCCGCCTCCCCCGCCGCCACCGCCGGCGAACCCGCCACCGCTGGAGCCGGAGATGCCGCCGATCGCCTGGCGTTGTGACACGATGGCCGACGCAATGCCCGTTGCCAGAGGATTGCTTTGGGACATCCAGCCGTAAGACGACCAGTTGCTGCCGCTATACCATGTGGGCGCAGGAACGGCGGCCTGCCCTATGGTGGAGGCGAACTGGTTCGTCCACGCCGTCTCCACCCCAAGTGCCACGGCAAAGGGGAGGAGATCGGAAAAGTGCTGCGGGGTACGGTCCGGCGGATGGTCGAACTTCAGGCGGTCCGCCTCAGCCACGGTCAGGTAAAGCCGCGTTCCTCTGATCTCGTCCATGGTCGTCTGGCCGAGCGTCGTGCGGCGCGGCAGCAATTTTAAAGCAACGAACAAAATGATGATGGCAAGAAGTAACAAGACGACAGGTAAAAGGCCGACATCGTTCAAAAACTCAGGCCCTGCGGACATAATGGCAAAGATCGCGAAGGGCCACGTCCACCGGGCAGCCCTTCCCATGAGCCTGGTAAACCAGTCGCGGTTGTGTCGACCGCGCAGGAGCCGCATCAAGAAGGCACCGACGGTGTAGAGCGTTGCCACCAATGAGATCACGCCAGCGGCCATCAAACCCGTGTTCGCGACCGTCCCAAAGCTAAATCCCCCTTCCCAAAGGGTGCTGGCGAGCATGCCTGTGAGGATGATCACTGCGCCCACCCCATAAAGGGCCGCGTTGGTCTCGAAAAACCCTTTGGCAAAGCGTCGCTCCACCGCCTCTTCCAGCGCATCGTTGGCTGTCGACAGGAGCGTGCGGTTCTTCTTCGACAAAACGAGCCCCGCCGACCGGTCGTTCAGAAGAACGTCGTAGACAGCTTGCTCGCCCACGGACAGGGGCTTGCGCAGAGGGGCATCGCTTGGCGTGACGGGAATGAGCACCACCGCCTTTGCATTCTCGGGATCGTCTTCCAGTCGCGCATATCCCTTTGCGCAAATCCCCATGATTGCCGCCACGAGGCACGTGGTGTCGTACCCGCTCTGGTCCATGAAGCGCATGGCGTGGGCCGGCAATGTGGGCGCGTAAACGGGGACTTCGGGGCCCTTTGGCGGGTCCCGCCCCACCTGCCACCACGCCACAAGAAAGTAGATGGCCGTGCCGAGGAGCGTCACGAGACTGATCAGGATCGGATAGGGGTTGCCGATCAACCGCTCCAACCGACTGGGATCGGGCACGAACCCCTTCGGCCAACTGACAGCGATGGTGAACGCCTCGCCAGGCGGCAGGGGCTTGGTGGTTTCAAACCGCGCCGTGCCGTCAGCCCCTTTGGAAAACGTTGCGCCATGACTGGTGCTGTTGCCGGGCGAGCCCGTGTAGGCGGCCATACGGCGGATCGGCGCGCCTTTGGGCACCGTCACAACGGCCGAGGCCTTTTCGGTGGTCAGGCGAAACGTGGTGCCGATAACGTTCCAATAGATTTCATCAAAAGTATCGAAGTAACCGATCTGCCGATCCATCTCATACTTCAGGACAAATGTGTATGTGCCTGGTGTGAGGGTGGCATTCGCGTCGCCGATCCGTATGTTTGCCGTGTGACCTGAAATCGCCGTGGTGTAAGGTGCTGCCGTCCCATTAATGGTGGCCGACACCACATCAATATCCGACACCGTGTTGAACCAGCGATGATGGCGCACCAGCGGGATTTCGCGGGAGATGCCGTGCCTGATGTTTGTGCCTTGCACCACAGCGGTGATCGTTTCCGTCACGACGATCTCCGCCTCGGGCGTCACGTCGATGGTGACGGCCACATCGGTGTAGCGCTCACCCCCTTGGGCCGGTCCTTTCGGGGTGAAGGGGGATTTTGGCGCCGCTGTCTCGCTCGCAGACTCCGTTACCTGGGGAACGGCCTGGTCGGAAGCTTCCGGCGTGGACGATTGGCCATGGTCCAGCGACGGGTGGTTCGCTTGAACAAGCTGCCACGCGATGACGAGCACAATGATGGCGCCCAGGATGGTGAAACGGCCGAGCTTCATGGGGCGCTTACCAAGGTGCGGGTGCGGCGTCGTGCGTTCATTGGAAGTCCACCTTGACCGGTGCGTTCACCGCCGCACTTTCACTGGGGTTGAGTTCGAAGAATTGTGCTTCGGTAAAGTTAAATGGCCGCGCCACAAGGTTACTCGGGAAGGACTGTACGGCTGTGTTCAACTCTTTCACCGAGCCATTGTAGAAACGGCGAGAGGATTGAATGCGATTTTCCGTGTCCGCCAGCTCATGCTGAAGGCTGAGGAAGTTCTGGTTTGCCTTCAAATCGGGATAGTTCTCCGCAAGCGCGAGCAGCCCCGTCAGCGCACCGCCGAGCTTGAACTCGCTCGCCGCCTTCGCGTCGGGGGATGACGGGTCGGTGGCCACGGCCTCATTGCGTGCGGCGATGACCTTTTCCAGCGTCTCCTTCTCGTGGGCCGCATACCCTTTCACGGTCTCCACAAGATTTGGGATCAAGTCATACCGCCGCTTCATCTGGACGTTGACGTCCGACCAGGCCTGACTGACCCGCTGGCGAAACGATACCAGGCGGTTGTAGAGGGCGATCACGTAAATCAGCAGGATCGCGAGCACCGCCAGAGACAACCACAACGTCATAATTTCACCCGGGGTCTGTGTGTGCCCAACCACGGGCAAACGATGATGAGCGCCGCAGCCCAATCGGCTACAGCCCTACGTCTCATAGTTTAAGGCCGCGGTGAAGGAGTCTCAATCAGTCAGACCATGGAATACATCCGAGCCACTGGCCCGGAACGCCGTGTCGGTCGCGCCTTGGTCTCGGGCCGGTGCGATGCTCTCAAAGACCATACCGCCGCCCTCCATGTCGATGGGGCGACCCCATCATAGTCAAAGTGGGCGGGGCGATGCAGCCGAGCCCCTTCGCCTTGACGCTGATTGACGATGTGGGGCCCATCTTCCGGGCAATTGAGCGGGTAGTCTCGCCCCCGCCCACCTTCGAACCATCCGCCAGCCGGCGCGTTTTTCGTGTGGCGATGCCTGGGTTTGCCGCTTTCATGAGCCCTGTCTGTCAAAGGGTCAATGCCCAAGCGCCCGATGTGGTGTCGCAATGGCCGCGCCAGAGGGCACTTCCAATCAAACCCTTCCGGCTACGGGGATGCTGACGTTCGCCAGCAACAGGGGCTGACGCGCACCGTCGGCGCGAATATTTCAGACCTCAAAAGCATTCCGCCGCTTCTGTCCCACACCGATGACTTAGCGAACGCGTGTTACATGTCGCGGCCTGACGCCGTGGATCTATACGATCTCCAGATTCTCCATCCACCTCCTAAAGACTTGGGCGCACACACGGCCCTTTTCTGGAGCACGGGCGTCACCCGCAAGCCTCAGTTGGAGTGGCTTCTCACCAGCATTGTCGAGAGCTTCCGGGAGGCCCTTGACGAGGCCGCCGCCCGCCTCGCCCACCGGGAGTTCCTTTTGCCAACAATCATCTAAACGGAACCAAACGGCCCCTCAAAGGGCCAAGACGTGGTTGTCCCAGGCCACGGAAGCGCGGCCGCCCGTGGCCCCTAGCGGCAGCACGTTTCCAAGGCCGGTGGTGAGGAGAAGTCCCTGCCGGCCATGCGGTGCAGCGCCGCACACATCGGCAAGGGCATGGCGTGCGCGCAAGGTTCGTGTGGCAACGTCCCACACAAGGGCGATGCTGCCACGGGGACTGGTGGTCACCACCGTTGCGCCATCGCGGCTTGCCGCAACCGACCCCACGTACTGGTTGAGCGCGGCGAAGGCGCTGTCGGGCGCCTCCACAAGGCAAAGGCCGCGCCTGTCATCGAACGTGCCCACAAGGGGGACGGTGTCCTCTGCCGGCCCCTCATACTGGGCGCCAAACCACAGCTGGCCCGCCCCCGCTTCTGCCATATGCCTGATGGAAACTTTGTGGAGCGCTGAGGGCAACTCAGCTTTTGCCAAGAGGGTCCCGTCCCTGGCGCGCAGCAGCACAAGGGAGGGGCGCATGGTGGGAAGGTTCAGCTTCATGCGGGCAAAGCCCGGATGGGTGGCAATACCGCCATTGGCAACGGCAAGTGTGTTGCCGTCACGAAGGGCCAAGATCTCGTGTGGGCCTATGCCATGGGTGTCAAACTCACCCCTGCGCAAATACCCGTCGCGCGCGTCGTAAATGCCTATAACGCCACGCTCGGCTTCGAAATCATTCTCAGCCGCATAAAGTAGACGCCCGTCGGCAGAGTAGGCGCCGTGCCCGGCAAAGCGCCTCCCAGCCGGCGGCGCAAAGGCGCACACCCGCTCCCTGCGTGCCACATCGAACACAATGGCAAAGCGGCCCGGCCGGCGTGCAAACAACACGGCATGGTCGCCATCAGGGCAAAGCGCACCTCCGTGGCCCCGCGCGTCGATGGGTTCGGTGAGGAGAATGTCGCCGGCCTCATCAACGATGGCAGCGGCCATCTGGCCACTCCGAAGCCGGCAGCTTGCCAAATAAAGCGCCCTGTCTTCAGCCGCCACACGCAAGGGCAGGAGACTTGCGCCAACACCCAAAAGTGCGGCGCGGCGGGTGAGGCGCACGCTTGGCCCCTCAGTCGCCATCAAGGGCGTTGAATCCTGCGGCAAGACCGAGAGCGCCTTGAATACGCGCGGCAATCAAGCGCTGGGCGGCGCCGAGGGGGATCGCGGCATAGGCCAGGCGGCGATGGGCATCGGGGTCTTGCGCCAAGCTCACGAAGGGTTCGCCGCTCTCCAGCAAGGGGGCAAGGGCCCTGTCCACCTGTGCCAGCTCGAAAAGGGCTGACCGGACCAGCGTATCGTCTTCCAGCAAGTCTCCCACGCCTCCTTCAAGGAGCCTGCGGACAGCGTCCACGTTGGCAGCCACCATGGGAAGGGTGAGGTCGGAGCGCCAGAACGGGGCCCGCTTTGGTTTGGCATCACCCGGCGTCTTGCCGATGGCGGCGGTGAGCTTTTGCGCCCCCACCAGCTCAAGCTGGGTGGCAGCGGCCTGGAGAATGTCCTGCAGAACTTCGCCATGGCTGCGATAGGTGGGGTTGTCGCTGCCAGCCTCGGCAATCCTTTGCGCAAACGGGCCGCGCCAAGCCTCGGCCATGTCAGCCCCCACCAGCGTCAGGGCCTCGGCCACGGTGCGGGCGTAGGCGCAGCGAAAGCCCGCATCGTCGGTAAGGGTCTCACTGCCGCCGCCGAAGAGCGCGAACTCAAGTGCCACAAGCCCTTGCACAGCAACGCTTTTGTGGATCAGCGCTCCAAGGTCGGTGGCGCTGACATCCTCCTCGGCAAGGAGGCGCTGAACCTGGCGAAGGCCCCTGCCCCGCCTGTCCGGCCAGAAGAACACACGCTCATAGCGGTTCCCCTCACGCGCCGGCCCAAAACGATAGGGTTCGATTTGGGCGAACGCGGCCACAAGGGTGCCAAACCCCTCTCGCGCCGCCGATAACGCCTCTGCCGAAGGGGCCGCACACAAAGCGTCCAACCGCCCCTCTTGGGCGCTGGCGGCTGAAGCAAAGCCTTCATAGGCCGGGACGATGACCTCGCTCACAAGGCGATCCACTGCGGGGGCAAAGGCGCGCTCCTGCGCCACAGACGGCGCTGCGAACACAAGGAGAGCGCAGGCAACGAGCACGCGCATCACAAGGACTCCACAAAACGGATGAGGGCAGCGCGCTCTTCAGGCGTCATCTCCACCACGCGCTCGCGTGCCACCTCAGCCTCGCCCCCATGCCAGAGGATCGCTTCCAGAACACCACGGGCGCGCCCATCGTGCAGGAGCTGCATATGGCCATTCACAGTCTGCGTCAGGCCGATGCCCCACAAGGGGGCCGTGCGCCATTCCGTTCCGGACGCTGTACCGACGGGTCTGTTGTCGGCAAGCCCCTCACCCATGTCGTGGAGAAGCATGTCCGTGTAGGGCCAGATCAGCTGGAAGCGATGCTCGGGGTGTTCGGCTTTGCGGCTCGTCACGAATTTCGGTGTATGACACGACGCGCAACCAGATTCGTAAAAAAGCGCTTTTCCAGCAAGGACTTGAAGATCGTTCACATCGCGCCTCACGGGCACGGCAAGGTTCTGGCTGTAGAAGGTGACAAGGTCGAGGATCGGGTCCGGCGCTTCAACGGCGCCAAGCCTCTCCTGCACGCCGGTGGGCATAGCGCGACAGTCCTCCTGCGCGTTAGAGCACTCACCGAACGCGTCGGTCTTGATGGGGGTGGAGATGCCGATGTCGCCTGAAAACGCCTCCGCCGACTGCACCTTGATGGACGGTGTCGAAGCCTTCCAACCGAACCGTCCAAGGGCGAGTTCGCCCGTCTGAGGGTCGCGGACGATGGACGGTCTGCCTGAAATCCCGTCGCCGTCGGCGTCGTCAGGGTCGGCGAGGGCAAGGATGTCGGCAGGGTGGATCGCCTCGAGCAGGCCAAGGCCGATCATTTGGTTTGCGACGCGAAGGGAGGTCATGGTGCCCTCAGCCATCGGCCCATGGGCAAGATCGTCAAGACTGATGATGGGGCGGCGCAAGCTCGCCGTTTCCCCGCCGTTCAGCGCCATCAACGCTTCGACCCACGTGATGGTGAAGCGACCCTCTGCGGCAAGACCGGGGACGGCAAAGTCCTGAAGCTGTCCGCCATAGGTGGGTTCAGCGATTCTAAGGTGGGTGACGTCCGCGAGAGCTGCCCTGTGCGCGTCGGTCGAAGGAGGCACGGACAGGCGCATCAACATGGATACGGCCGTGTCGCCAGGCCCCTCCGGTGGATGCCCACGGCCGTCCTTCAAGTGGCAGCGCTGGCAAGCGCGGGCGTTGAAGAGCGGCCCCAGGCCATCGGACGCGGCCGTTGAGGCGGGCGAGGACACCCACACCTTCTTGAACAGGCCATTGCCCACAAAGAAGTTCTGCCGACCTTCGAAGGACAGGTTGGCAGAGGGGTGCGAGAACGCGTTCCCGTCCGGCGCGGCCTTGGAGGTGGCAGCGCCACCGGCCATGCGCTCGAACCGCTCGGCTCTTGAGAAGTCGTCTGTGGGGGCGGTGACGGCGGCGACCCGTGCTGCGTCTTTAGGGGTCAGGTCGTCCCGTTCGGTGCCGTAGGGCAGAAGCGGCGAGGCCACCAAAGCGCCTGCCGCAATCACTGTGCCTGCCGCGATCAAGACCGTCGCAGCGGCGGTGGCGGCGATCGAGGCGACCGCCGCCGTGACGCCGAGGCGCTCTTTAGTCCACCTTGTCGGCGCTCTCGGCGTTGAGCATGGCATAACGCTCCTCGCCGATTTTATCGAGCAGTGCGATCTGGGTCTCCAGAAAGTCAATGTGCCCTTCCTCGTCCGCCAGAAGATCTTCAAAGAGCTTCATCGTGACGTAGTCTTTCTCTTCCCGGCAGATGTCCCGGGACTTTGAGTACGAGGTGCGTGCTTCGTACTCGCCAGCAAGATCAGCATCCAGAACTTCGCGCACGTTGGTCCCGATCCGGAGCGGCGCGAGGGTCTGAAGGTTCGGGTGGCCTTCCAAGAAAATGATCCGCTCGATGATCTTATCGGCGTGGTTCATCTCTTCGATGGACTCCTCCCGCTCCTTTGCGGCGAGTTTCTGCAGCCCCCAATCATCCAAAAGGCGGTAGTGAAGCCAGTACTGGTTCACCGCGCCCAATTCCAGAAAGAGCGCCTCGTTGAGGCGCTCGATGACCCGTGCGTTGCCCTTCATAGCTATCCCTTGGCGTCAGCTCGATTTCGACATAGGCCGCTTTACACCACGCGGCGTCGATGAGCGAGATAGCGTAGTTTAGAATAATTTCAACTCTAAACAGGACAAGGAGAACACACGCACCGATCCATCCCCGAAAAAGGCGCCCTATTGGAACACCGCGTTGGGGTCGTCGAGGCTGTCGGAGCCCTCGATTGCGATGGCACCAAGGTCCAAGGCGGCCACAATGCGCTCGATGGAGGGGGTCTGCGCCACAAGGGCATCGATGGCCGCCTGGACGACGGCGTTGCCCTCAGCGTTCCCCTCGCCGATCATCTGATCGTAGGCTTCAATGCTTTCCGCCCGGGCCTTCATGGCCGCCATGGCGGTCACCGTGGTGCCGAGCGCGGCCAGCATCTCATCGTTGAGGGCACCGTCCACCTCGGCCATGTGATCGGCCAGCGAAGGCCCCTCCACAACCGTCCCGTCCACGCGCTTGTAGTGACCGGTGTAGACGTTGCGGATGCCAATGGCGTTGTAATAGTGCGAGTTGTGGGTGTTGTCGGCAAAGCAGTCGTGCTCTTCCTCAGGGTCGTGGAGGAGGAGGCCAAGCTTCATGCGCTCGCCGGCAAGCTCGCCATAAGACAAAGAGCCCATGCCGGTGAGAATGGCCGACAGACCCGCGTCGGGCTCCTCCATCAGCGCCATCCGCGCAGCGCCCTCGGCCCCCCACGCATCGACCATGTCTTGAAGGTCGGTGAGAAGAATGTCCGACGCGGTCTTCAGATACTGTGCCCTGCGGTCACAGTTGCCGTTGGTGCAGTTGGCCGTGTCAAAGTCGCTGGCGGGGCGGCTGCCTGCACCTGGAGCAGTGCCGTTCAGGTCCTGTCCCCACAGCAAGAATTCGATGGCGTGGTAGCCGATGGAAACGTTGGCCTCCACCTCTTCGGCCTCGTGCAGCGTGTCGGTCAACAGCGCGGGTGTGATGCTTGAGGCGTCCACCGCCTTGCCGTTCACCGTGATCTGCGCATTGGCGATGACATTGACGGTGTAAAGGGCATTTTCGTCCGACTCGGTGCCGTAGCCCGCGTCCACATAATCGATCAGGCCCTCGTCCAGCGGCCAGGCATTCACCTTGCCTTCCCATGCGTCCACGATGGCGTTGCCGAAGCGATAGACCTCGGTCTGCTGGTAGGGCACGCGCGCATTGATCCACGCTGCGCGGGCGGCGAGCAGTGTCGCGTTTGTGGGGTTCGCGATCAGCGCGTCGATGGCAGCATCCAGTGCTTCGGCGGTATGAAGCGAGTCCTCATAGGCGGCGTGGGCGATATCGGCGTAAGTGGTCAAAATGGCATCGGCACCCGTTTCGGCCGATACCGCCGAAACACCGAGCGCAGTGGCCGCGGCAAGAATCGCAAGTCTCATGAGGTCCCCTCAAGGGTGGTGGCGAAGGCGCCCTGATCGCCAATGTCTGCCCTATTCTTGAAAGTACTGTCAATACAGCAAGAGACATCTAGAATTCTTATGATCAATACTTATAAAAACTCTAGGTCTTTGCTGATCTGGAATTTGTCCAGTGCAACACATTGCATCGCAATTGTCGCCGAAAAGATTATCTCAACGCCGGCGCAGCGGTGCCTGCGAGCGCCCGTCAGCCTCCGGCCTTGGTGGGGCCGGCTCCAGGCTTCCTCGGCCTTCTGACGGGAGAGGTGTGTAAGTTTCGGTCGCGTTGCTGGGACAACAGGTGTCGATGGCGGCATGGAACGACAGGGGGTCGCAGCAGTCTGCGGCCGCACCGCTTGCTGCGTGGACGAAATCGATCGCATCGCGGCGATTCATTCGCACGGGCATAAAAGCCCCCCAAACAGCGCCCCAGACGGCGCTCACCGGCGCTTTGCGGGCTGCGTGGTTGCAGCCTCAACGGCCGGACCACCTCACCACCCGATGAGGCGGAGTTAACCCACTGATCTTCGAATTGTAAAGTTAAGCCGCGTGGCCAGGCAAAATTATCTTTTAGACCTCTTCAACAATGCTACGCAAAACGTCTGATCGCTTGAACACTTCCAGTGAAAGGGCATAGGTGCGCAGCCTGAGCCCCCTGACCCCTACTCGCCAAATAGATCCAACTGGCGCCGCGCAGCGGGCGCGCGCGTCGGCGGCGTGAACAGGTCCGTGCGCAAGCGCACCGAGCCGATGTTCAACTGATGCCGCTTCACTGCAAGGCCGAAGCGCTGCGCCACAAGGGTCGCAAACGGCCCCTCCCCGCGCTGGCGCTTGCCGAAGGTGGCGTCGTAGTCCTTCCCGCCGCGCATGGCGCGCATCACCGACATCACCCTTTGCGCCCTGTCGGGAAAGTGCTCGGCAAGCCAGTCCCGCACGATCTCCTTCAACTCGTGCGGCAAGCGCAACAGCACGAAGTTGGCGTGGCTCACCCCGCGCTTTGCCACCGCCGCCACAATCTCCTCAATCTCGTGATCGTTGATGGTGGGTATGATCGGGGCGACCAGCACGGTCACCGGCACGCCCGCTGTCACCAACGCTTCAATGGCATCAAGCCGCTTTTGGGGAGTCGGCGCTCGCGGCTCCATCAGCCTGGCAAGGCGCGCATCCAGCGTCGTCACCGACAGTCCAACCTTGGCAAGCCCGTCCCGTGCCATGGGGCCCAAAAGGTCCAGATCGCGCACCACCATGTCTGACTTCGTGACGATCCCCACAGGATGGCGCGTCTCGCTCAAGACGTTCAGGATCGACCGGGTGATCTCCCGCGATCGCTCGATGGGCTGGTAAGGGTCGGTGTTGGTCCCAATGGCGATGGACCGGCAGCGATAACTTGGCGCTGATAGCTCACGCCGCAGAAGCGCCGCAGCATCGGGCTTTGCAAATAGCTTGGTCTCAAAGTCGAGCCCCGGCGAGAGCCCCAGATAGGCATGGGTGGGCCGTGCGAAGCAATAAAAGCACCCGTGCTCGCACCCGCGATAGGCGTTGATGGAGCGGTCGAACCCGAGATCGGGCGAATTGTTGCGGGTGATGACGGTTTTGGCGCTCTCCTCCACCACCTCAGTCCTGGGCCGCGCCTCCTCTGGCACCGTCCATCCGTCGTCCACCGCCTCTCGCGTGTAAGGCTCAAACCGCGCATCAGGATTGATGGTCGCACCACGCCCACGCGGTTTGGATGCAATAAATAGTGCCTGCGCCATCCTCGCCCTCCCTCACTGAAGGGTGACATTAGCACTAGAACATAACAGAAACAAACAGCTTGGTTCGCCTGACTGCAGCGGCCTACCGCTCCGCAAGGCGCGGCATGATCTCCACGAAATTGCAGGGCCTGAAGCGGTAGTCGAACTGCTTAACCAGAACATGATCCCATGCGTCCCGGCACGCCCCCGGCGAGCCAGGCAGAACGAAGACGAATGTGGTGCCGATCAACCCTGCCGTCGCGCGGGACTGGATGGTGGAGACCCCAACGCTTTGTTGGGAGACGGCATGGAAAAACGCCGAAAACCCATCCATCCTCTTGGCAAACAAAGGCTCCACCGTCTCCGGCGTCACATCGCGGCCGGTAAAGCCCGTGCCGCCTGTGGTGATGACAACGTCCACACCCTCAGCGTCCACCCCCGCCATGACGGCGCTGCGGATGGCGTCGCCATCGTCGGGCACAATCTGCCTGCCCGCCACGCGATGGCCTGCCGCTTCGATGCGCTCGCACAAGGTGTCGCCTGAGCGATCGTCGGCGGGCGTGCGTGTGTCGGACACGGTGATCACGCTGAAGCTGACAGGATGAAACGGACGCTCTTCGTCGATCCCTGGCATCACTCTTTCCCCAAAATGCACGCGGCGGCGGCACGGACCGGCGCCAGAGCGATTGAAGCCTGCCCGTTCCCCCCGTAAGGCTGTGGGACGAAAGGACGGCCCATGACGGACAAGCTAAACCCTGGCGATGCTGATGCGCTCGCCTATCACAAGGCAGAGCCTCCGGGGAAGCTGGAGATCCGCGCCACCAAGCCGCTCTCCACCCAGCGCGATCTGTCGCTGGCCTACTCCCCAGGGGTCGCCGCGGCCAGCCTTGCCATTGCCGAAGACCCCCTTGCCGCCCACGACCTGACGGCGCGGGGCAACATCGTCGCCGTCATCTCCAATGGAACGGCGGTACTGGGGCTCGGCAATATCGGCCCTCTTGCCTCAAAGCCTGTGATGGAAGGAAAGGCGGTCCTTTTCAAAAAGTTCGCCAACATCGACGGCATCGACATCGAGGTGGACGAGACCGACCCTCAGCGCTTTGTCGACATTGTCGCCTCGTTGGAGCCCTCCTTCGGCGGCATCAACCTTGAGGACATCAAGGCGCCGGACTGCTTCATTGTCGAGACGGAACTGCGCCAGCGTATGGGCATTCCCGTCTTCCACGACGATCAGCACGGCTCTGCCATCATCGTGACGGCGGCGGTGAAGAACGGCCTCCTCATCACAGGCAAATCCCTTGAGGACGTAAAGATCGTCACTGCAGGCGCCGGTGCCGCAGCCCTGTCTTGCCTCAACCTTCTGCTGGCGTTCGGCGCCAACCCCGAAAATATCATCGTCACCGACATCGAGGGCGTGGTCTACGAGGGCCGCGAAGCCCTTATGGACCCGTGGAAGGACAAGTTTGCCCGCGACACCCAGCTGCGCACGCTGGAGGAGGCCATCGAAGGGGCCGACATCTTCCTCGGCCTTTCGGCGGGCGGCGTGTTGAAGCCGCATATGGTGGACACGATGGCCGAGCGGCCGATGATCATGGCCCTCGCCAACCCGACGCCCGAGATCATGCCCGAGCTGGCCAAGGAGCGCCGTCCCGACGCGCTGATTTGCACAGGCCGGTCGGATTATCCCAACCAGGTCAACAACGTCCTGTGCTTCCCGTTCCTGTTTCGCGGCGCCCTGGACGTTGGCGCAACGGGCGTCAACCAAGAGATGACGATGGCGGCGGTAGATGCCATCGCAGGCCTTGCCCGCGAGCGACCGACCGAGGAGGTGGCGCGGGCCTATGGCGGCGTCGTTTCCGTCTTCGGGCCCGACTATCTGATCCCCGCCGCCTTCGACCCGCGCCTCATCTTGCGCATTGCGCCGGCAGTGGCAAAGGCGGCGATGGCAACGGGCCTTGCCTCGCGCCCCATTGCAGACATCAAGGCCTATAGCGACAGGCTCGCCCGCTTCGTGTTCCGGTCAGGCTCGTTGATGAAGCCCGTCTTCACCAAAGCTGCCGAGGCGCCCAAACGCGTCGTCTACGCCGAAGGGGAGGACGAACGCGTCCTGCGCGCTGCCGAGATCATCATCGAAGACGAGATTGGCCACCCCATCCTCATTGGCCGAAGGCGGGTGATTGAGGCGCGCGCCCACAGGGCCGGCCTCATGCGCATCAACGAGGCCGATATCATCGACCCTGAGGATGATCCGCGCTATCGCGAATATGTGGCGGAGTACTTCGCCCTTGCGGGCAGGCGCGGCGTGACCCCTGAGGCGGCCCGCACGGTGGTACGCACCAACACCACGGTGATTGCCGCCCTTGCCCTGCATCGCGGCGAGGCGGACGCCATGCTGTGCGGCGTGGAAAGCCCGTTCAGCCAGCACGTGAAGGCAGTGCGCGACATCATCGGCCTGCGCAACGAGGTGCACGAGTTTTCCGCCCTCTCGCTGCTCTTGGAAGACCGGCGCGCCCTCTTCTTGTTGGACACACAGGTCTGCCACGAGCCAGACCCCAGCCAGATCTGTGAAATGGTACGCCTTGCCGCCGAGCAAATGTCGACCTTCGGCATCACCCCTCGGGTGGCCCTTTTGTCGGCATCGCGGTTCGGCTCCAGGGATTTGCCCTCCGCCAACACCATGCGCGAGGCATTGACCCTGTTGCACGCGGAAGCCCCTGACCTTGTGGTGGACGGCGAAATGACCGCGGAGGACGCCCTCAACGCGGTGGTGCGCGAGCGCGCCATGCCCGACGGCCCTTTGACCGGCGCCGCCAACCTCCTGGTATTCCCGAACATCGACGCCGCCCACATCGGCCTCACACTGGTGAAGGAAATGACGGGCGCCCTTCACATCGGCCCAATGCTGCTCGGAACGCGCCTTCCGGTCCACATCGTGAACCAGTCGGTCACGGCCCGAGGTGTCCTCAACATGTCCGCCATCGCCATGGTGGACGCCAACCAGCGCGGCTAAACGCGCAGAACCTTTGTGAGGGCCTACCGGCCCCAAGTTATTCCCTCACTTCCCTTGATGAACGGAGCTTGGGTTGAGGTTAGCTCTGCTCTGATAGTAAGCGTCCAACGGCGACATAGCTTGGCATGCCCCCATGGCGCGTATAAAACTTGGGATGTATCCCTTTGGCATACATCAAGCTCTCGACTCCTTCATAGGCGTTGTGAGACGGTTTGGGCATGCGAAGAATCTCTGACTTCCTCAAATCTCTAGCCGTGTTTGAGAGCACTGCCTCTGCCATCGGTATCATCTCCGGGCTCATCAACATCCTTCTTGTTGGGGGTGGAGGGATGCTCAGCTATTTCACGGCCCAAAATGCTCCCCTGCTGGCGCCTTTTGGACAAGCGGGGTGGGTTATATTTGCGCTGATAATTTCTCTAATTATAGCAATTTTGCTCTGGATAATGGCAACAATTAACCGGCAGAATGCTTTTGCCCGCTATTTGGAGATGATGGCCCTTCGGGATGGGCAAATAGATCCGTCGGCAAAGTATTTTCGCCATCGCACGATTCCAGTTCAAGATTTGAATTTACCAGAAAAAAGCCTACACGAGGATAAAATTTTCGAAGGATGCGTATTTGGCGGCCCTGGAGCACTTTTAATTGTAAGCGGTAAGCTAATAGGCTGCAGTTTTGCTGAAATAGGGTCAGTAATTGTGTTGCCGAGGACTGCAAATATTACTGGAATTCCAGCACTCCAAGATTGCACAATAAAGGATTGCTCGTTTTACCGTATAACATTGCTGGTGTCGCAGGAAGTTGGATATGCGCTCAAAACAATTGGCGCTGACACCGTGGGATCTATTGATAAATAGCTAGAAGAGGCCCCTAACATGGGTGCGGCCGAAGCGTTTATACAGTAACATGAGGTATTGCCGGAGCGCCATCTAGCTATGCTGGACGCTTTGACTAAGCGTCTAGCATAAAAACGTGAGGCTACAGCTCACCCCCCACATCATTTCAGGACGCATCCGACGATAGAGGCGGGATTTGAACCCTTTGTGTGGACGCTATTGGGCGCAAACGGGCACGTCACTGCGCCTCAAACGCGTCCGCTTCTCTGGCGAGGATGGTTGGGCCGTAAAGGAGTTGCGCGAACAGCCGAGACGGCCGCACGTTGGCCCAATAGGCCGATTTCGCTGCCGCTGAACCGCTGCGCACAGTCAGCGGGTCGGAGGCTGCATCGTAGATCAACTCGCCGAGCATGCGCTCATCGCGGGCAGCCACGATGCGGCCCTTGGCGGAATGGGCAAAGTGCACGCCTTCCAAGGTGAAGACCATCTTGCCAGCCGCAAGAGCGTGGAGCGCAGCGCTCGATGGGCGGTCGGCATAGCTGTCGCCACAGTAGGGAAGAACAACGCCGTCCATATCCTGCAGCGTTTTGAAGAAGTCTTCGCGGGACAAAGGCGCGTCGATGATGGTGACGTTGCGCTCAGGGGTTGAGCGCAACTCCTCAAGCACGGCGGCTACGCAGTCCCTATCGGCTGGGGCGGCGAGTTGGTCAGCCAACTGGACCACGAAGTGAGTGCGCCGCGGCCCCGGTGCAGACCTGTTGTGCGCCTTGATGATGGCGGGAAGCCGCAAGAACCCTTTGGAACGCCTGGGCGTCCCCAAAAACCCCACAGTGAAAGCGGACGGCACCTCCCCGAGGTTTACCGCAAGAGACAATTCCAAAGGCGGATCGAGGGTTTGTACGGGGATCCCGAGGGCATCTGACAACGTGTGCGCAACACGGCGGGACCAGCCATAGACAAAGGTAGTGGCCCGCTCAGCGTTCAACACAGCGACGGCCCCGGCCAGCTTGTCGATGGCACCGATGCGCTCGGCATTGGGAAGGGCGCCATCGATCCAATTGACGGCTATGTGGACGAAGGGCCGTTCACTCTCAGGGATCCTGGCGATGAGGTCGATGACAACGGCAAAGACGGTGGCATCGGCCAGCGGCAGGAAAAGGTGCCTGTCGGGCAAACCACGCATGCCATTGAGGAGCCAACCCATCCGCTCGCGCAGATTGGCGAAGGCGCTGGAAAAGGCGTCGTCGTCCATGTGCGCCATATCGTGGACGCAGTGGTCGAACCCTGCGCTGCCAAAAGCATCGCTTTGGTGGTGACCTATGGTGGTAAAGGGGATCTTCATCCGCGCCGCACAGTTGGCAATGCGAATGGCAAGGTCCTCATGGGCCGCGTGGCGTCGGCCGATGGAGGGATCGGCCATGACGAAGGTGGGCGCGTTCAACCACAGGCTGGCGGCATGCTCGGGGAAGGCGGCCCGGCGAAGCAACGCCTCTTCGATCTCCGACACAGGCAGGCGTGACCAGTTTGGGTCGAGGTTGAGGGACTTCGACCCAACGCTAAATCGATCCTTATGGGGAAGACGGCTCAACCGCTTAAGCATGGCAGACATTATTCATACAAACGGGCCAGCGAAAACCAGCCGAACCCTTTAAGAAACAATCGCATAAATAAATAGCGCAAGACCAACGCGTGAGCGCTCGCCCGAAAGCTGTCAACCAAACAGTGTCGCTGCCCCACGTCATTGCGGCAGGACGCATCGAAGCATCGATCACCGAGCTATACACCCCGAGTGGGTCCGAGGCCGGCTCAGCGGACGGACAACCCGACCACCGCACCCCTTGGAACGTTGATCCCATAGATTGACATTGAGCGCCAAGAAATCAACATCGCAGGCACCAATCTCACCACATAACAGCCACAATTTTATTTACCATCAATTAGCAATCTCTTGTTGCTGTGCTTCATTGTCGCAACAGTCTGCCGATTCGTCACGGCGCGTTTGCGCGTTGCCAACAGGAGCGATCGCCCCCGCGGGGGCATGTGGGGCTTGCCCAAATCGCCCTGCTCGCACATCACAGGCTCAAATTCGCCCTGTTGATGGGGATTGTGGCCCGCTCGGTCACGCTGGATGTCCCAAGGCCGTGGCGTGGTGTGGTCTACTGGGCATTGCGGGATCAGGCGTATGCCGATGGGATCGGCATACTGTAAATGGTGGCTCGCAAGGGCGAGCGGGTGGAGAGTGACATGGCACAAGCACAACCAAAGTCCTCCAGCGCGGCGAGCCTGTGGCCTTGGCCGGGCAACCTCTTTCTCATGCTCCTTGCCGCATGGCTCGTCTACATGGGGATGGTGGCGGAACTGCAGGACGTCAAAACCGCCTTCTTCGGCCTTGCAGGGGTCACTGGCGTCATTCTGCTCCTCGGATTGCGCAAAGCGTTCGATCCGTCCCGCCGCACCGCTCCGGCAGGCCGCACGAGCATCGACAATGAGCACGACCCGTTCGACCCAGCCATTGCCCGCGCCGTCCCGATCCAGCGCATGAGCGATGATGGCGCAGAGACCGACGCCGCCGCAGGTCTTCCCATGAACCAGCGCATGCGCGCCGAGCGGGGCGTTGATGCCTCAACCCTTTCCGCCGCGCCGCCCCCCATAACCCCTGCCGCGCCCGTGGTGCCTGAGGGCAAACTCAGCAGCAAGGACATGGCCGACGCCATGCGCAAGCTTGAGCATCGCCTCCACCAGCAGCACCAGGAGAAGGCGGCGCACATCTCCTCCGTCAGCACTGCCGTGATGGAAGAGATTTCTCGGCTGAAGGAGGAAAGCGGCCCGTCGCTGGATGAGGACAAGCTTGCCCAACACCTTGAATCCTACCTCACCGTTTCGGCCTTCAACAACGCCGTCAACGCAAGGGTCATCCCGCGGGTCGAGGAACTGATCCGCAGCCAAATCGAGGCCACTCTCAATGCGGAGGTGATGCGCGAGGCCCTTGCCCCTGCCTTGGGGGACGCAGGCCAACGCCTTGCCGCCGTGGAGGCGCGCCAGAGCGATGCTGTGGACGCTGCCGCGCGGGACTTCGCACTCCTACGCGAGGAGGCCCGCCTGGGCCGCGAACTTGCCGAAAAAGCGGTGCGCATGGCCGCAGCGCGAGCTGAAGGAGACGGCTCCGCTGTGGACCCAGGCCCCATCACCGCCATGCTGGATGATCTGCGCACCACCCAGGCGGCCGACAGGCAATCCCTTCAGGAGCTCAAAACCACCCTTGAAGGCCTCACCCAACGCCTCTCCGCCGAGGGAGGCGCTGTGCCTGAGGGGCTCGGCCACACTGTCGAAACTCTTAGCGCCAAGGTGGACGACATGCGCGCACGGCTGGCGGAAACCGACCGTCGCATCGGCGATGTGAAGGACGACCAGGCCGCCACGCAGCAGCACGTGGCCAAGATGGGCGAGCACTACCAGGAGATGATGCGACGGCTCGACCTTGTGGGCACCTCCATCGCAGGCTCCACCGCCCAGGAGGTGAAAACCGACGTTGAGGCCTTGCGCGATGCCCTCACCACAATCATCGAGCAGAACCACGACATTCGCGCCCAGCAGGAGGTGCTGACCGCGCGCTTTGATGCCCCGACGCGGGTGGAGGTCGACCCCAGCAAACCCTGATCCAGCCCGGGGAGTTCGCGCACGTCGCGTTCCTTGACTTGCCCTCGGTCCACCCCTTACCAAATTCGCTAGGCGAAATGCCGTTTCGCGTTTGCGGCGGCACCATAAGAAGCCCGCAAGAGTGGGCATGGGGAAACGGGAGGGATTGCAACGTGAGGATCGGTCTTACGGCGGCCGCATGCGTTTTTGCGCTTGCAGCACAAGGCGCATTGGCGGCGGACGACATCGAACTGCCGCGGCAACTGTCCTGGACGGCCTATGACACGGGCTCGGCAGGCTACAACCAGGCCGTTGCCATCGGTGCGGCGCTACAGGACGCTGTGGGCACCAACTTGCGCGTCCTTCCAGGCAAGAACGATGTGTCGCGCACGGAGCCTTTGCGCCGTGGCCGTGTGAACTTTTCGGCCACAGGCGTCGGCGGCAGCTTCATGGCGCAGGAAGGCGCGTTCCAGTTCGGCGCTGAAAACTGGGGCCCCCAGCCGATCCGCGTGTTGATGGCCAACAATGGCGGGGCCATCAACCTTGCTGTCGGTACCGCGGGCGATCTCGACATCAAGACCTACGAGGACTTGAAGGGCAAGCGCGTCGCCTGGGTGGTGGGCGCCCCTGCCCTCAACGTCAACACAGAAGCCTACCTCGCCTATGCGGGCCTCACCTGGGACGATGTGGAGCGTGTGGACTTCGGCGGCTATGGCGCGTCCTGGAAAGGCCTGATGGACGGCAAGGTGGACGCTGCCTTCGCTTCCACCAACTCAGGCCTTGTCTATGAGGCGGCGACCAGCCCGCGCGGCCTTTACTGGCCGCCCATCGATCCTGCGAATACCGAAGGGCTGGAGAGGATGCAAAGCGTTGCCCCCTTCTTTGCCCCCAACACAGCCACTGTCGGCGCCAATATCGATGGGGGCGAACCTTATGTCGGTGCCGGCTACGCCTACCCCGTTCTGGTGGCGACCGCCGAGACTGACGCCGACCTTGCCTACAACATGACGAAAGCCATGGTGGAACTGTTCGACGCCTACAAAGGCAAGGCGCCTGGGATCAATGGCTGGTCCATCGACAAGCAGGACTTCACTTGGGTGGTGCCCTACCACGATGGTGCCATCCGCTACTTCAAGGAGGCGGGGCTGTGGTCGGACGATGCGCAGGCCCACAACGACAATCTCATCGCCCGCCAGCAGGCCCTTGCCGCCGCCTGGGACGCGCTTAAGGCCGAAGACCCGGACGACTGGCAAGCCGCCTGGGAGGAGCACAGGCGCAAAGCGTTGGCCGATGGCGGGTTCTCTGTGGTCTTCTAACGGCCATTAAACGGCGTGTGCCGCGCTCCGGCGCGGCCTCACCTGCCGTGAGCCCGTCCCCCGCCGACTCACCTGCAAGAACCGACAGCGTCAGCGGTGCTGCGCGCCTTGTGGTCGTTCTGGGCACGGTGGCGGGCGTGGCCCTGGTGGTGCACCAGCTCTTCAACATCCAGCTCTTCGGCCTCGTCCTCATCGACGGGCAGTATCTTTACCTCCTCGGTGGCCTGTTTTTGGCGCTGAGCTTTCTGGTTTTCCGCTGGACGGGCCAAAAGGGCGGCATACCCTCCGTCCTCGATTGGGTGTTGAGTGCCTGCGCTGCGGCGGCGACCGTCTACCTGGCGGCCACGGCCCACACAAACCTTGCCCAAGGGTGGGAGTTCGCAGCGCCTGAAACCGCGCGATGGATCGCCGTCGGTTTCTTCCTTCTGATCCTTGAAGCGACGCGGCGGGCCGGCGGCACGGTCCTCTTCGTGATTGTGACGCTCTTTGCCCTTTACCCCACATTCGCAGGGTGGGTGCCTGACCCGTTCTCGGGCTTTCAAAGCCCGTTCATGGATGCCATTCCCTACCACATCTATTCGTCGGAAAGCTCGTTCGGCATCCCCATGAGGGCGTTTGGGGGGATTGTCATAGGCTTCATCGTGTTCGGCGCGGTGTTGCAGCGCACCGGCGGCGGCGTCTTCTTCAATGACCTTGCGCTGGGGCTGGTGGGCCAGTTTCGCGGCGGTGCGGCGAAGGTCTCCATCTTTGCCTCGGGCTTCATGGGGTCCATGTCGGGAAGCGTCATCTCCAACGTCCTGTCCACGGGGGCGTTTTCCATCCCTGCCATGAAGCGTACGGGGTTTTCCGCCCGCACGGCTGCGGCAACGGAGGCCTGCGCCTCCACGGGAGGGGTCCTGATGCCTCCCGTCATGGGTGCCACAGCCTTCGTGATGGCCTCCTTCCTCGCCCGCCCCTATGCGGAAATTGCGCTGGCCGCGGCCATCCCCTCGCTCCTGTTTTACTTCGGCCTTTTTGCGCAGATCGACGCCTACGCCGCCCGCCGCGGACTGAAGGGGATTGCGCGGTCCGAACGCCCGCCGCTGACGCAGACCTTGCGCACGGGCTGGGTCTATATCGCCGTCTTCGCGTTCCTCATCTTCATGATGGTGGGGCTGAGGTGGGAGACGGCAGCGCCCTTTTACGCCACCCTTGCCCTCCTCCTGGTGAACCAGGTCCTCCCCTCACAACGCTTGAACCTCAAGAAGGCCGGCGACCTCGTGGTGGGTGTGGGCATGGCCTTGGCGGAGTTGACGGCGGTGCTTTTGGGTGTCGGCCTCATCGTCGGTGCGTTCTCGGCGACCGGGCTTGCAGGCACCCTTGTCAACGAACTGATCTTTCTTGCCGGCGACAGCACCATCGTCCTTTTGATCATGGGGGCGCTCACCGCCTTCGTGTTCGGCATGGGGATGACCGTGACGGCCTGCTACATTTTCCTGGCCGTGGTGCTGGCGCCGGCGCTTGAGGCGGGCGGCCTCAACCAGCTGGCGGTGCACCTTTTCATCCTCTACTGGGGCATGGTGAGCTACATCACCCCGCCCGTTGCCCTCGGTGCCTTTGCCGCTGCCACCATGTCAGGCTCCAACGCCTTGAAGACGGGGCTTGAGGCGATGCGCCTTGGCGGGGTCATCTACATCGCCCCGTTCTTTTTCGTCCTCAATCCTGCCCTGATCGGCCAGGCGCCAGTGGGCGAGGTGGCGATCGCGCTCTCCACAGCGCTCATAGGAGTCGGGTTCCTGTCCATGGCCCTGCAAGGCTTCATCAGCTTTGCAGGATCCTTGGAGGGGGGCGCTGTGGGCTGGCTGATGCGGCTGATGCTTTTTGCTGGCGGCTTGTTGTTTGCCGTCCCGTCCCTGCCGGCCTTCGGCCTCAGCCATTTGGAGCTGTCCCTGGCGGGGCTTATCGTCAGCCTTCCGCCAATCCTGTTTGCTTTGCGCAACGGCCGCGCCGCGGTACACGATAGCCCATCATGACAACGTCCCGCTGGGTGCACGACCTCATCGCCGGCAAGCCTGCCGAAGCCGTCGCCATCATCGATGGGGACGGTCAGCGCGCCACCTACGGCGCTTTGCGACAGATGTCACAGACCCTTGCCGATGCCCTGGCCGCCGACGGCGTGCGCGCCGGCGACAGGGTCATGCTGATCTCGGAAAACTCCATCCCCTACGGTGTTGCGATCCTTGCCGTCAGCCGGCTGAAAGCCTGGGTGCTTCCCGTCAACGCCCGCCAGTCGCCTGGCGAAATCAGCGCCATTGCAACCCACGCCGACGCGCGCTGCATGATTGTCACCCACACAACCTCCTCGGCAGCCGCCCACCACGCTGAACGCCTAGGCGCGCAAACCCTCACCACCCTCGAGTGCGGCCCCATCAAGGTCACCGCGACACACCCCAGCACGCCAGAACCTTTCGAGGATGACCCTGCCACCCAGGTGGGTGCGCTCATGTACACCACGGGCACCACCAGTGCGCCCAAAGGCGTCATGCTCACCCACGCCAACCTTGTGTGGAACGCTGAAATCTCCGCAGGCCTGCGCAACATGACGGCGGACGATTTGGTGCTCGGCGTCCTTCCGGGCACCCACATCTTCGGCTTCTCCTCAACGTTCCTCGCCTCGCTTTATACCGGCTGTGCGATCCGCTTCATCCCACGCTTTGACCCAGGGGCTGTGCTCGACGCATTTGCGCAAGGCGCCTCCGTCATGCCCGCCGTGCCGCAAATGTATGAGCGCATCCTCACCCATATGGACGCGACCGGCCGCACCCTATCCGCACCACGCCTTCACTACATTTCCGCAGGCGGCGCCCCCCTCGACCCTGACTGGAAGGAGCGCACGGAGAAGATCTTCCATCTCCCCCTCAACAACGGCTACGGTCTGACCGAGACCTCCCCCAGCGTGGCGAGCACCCCGCAGGCGCGCCCCCGCACCGACACATCGGTCGGCTACGCCGTGCGCGATGTCTCCCTCACCATCAAAAACCCCAACGAACACGGTGTGGGCGAACTCCTCATCAAAGGTCCCGGGGTGATGAAGGGCTATTATCGCAACCCCGACGCCACAAAGGCCGTTCTTGAAGAGGACGGCACCCTCCACTCAGGCGACCTGGCGCGCATGGACGAGGACGGTGCCCTGTTCATCGTCGGGCGCACGAAGGAGCTCATCATCCGCTCCGGCTTCAACGTGTACCCGCCCGAGGTGGAGGCGATGCTGACCAAGCACCCGAACATCCTCCAGGCCGCCGTGGTGGGTCGCCTGAAGGGTGGAAACGAGGAAATCCTCGCCTTTTGCCTGACGAACGGGACTGTCGCCGAACAGCCCTTGAAGGACTGGCTGCACGACAAGCTGGTCGCCTACAAGGTGCCCCAGCACATCTTCCTCGTTGAGGACTTTCCGACGGCCGCCACAGGCAAGATCCTCAAACACAAGCTGATCGACCATTTCTCCCAAACCATTGCCGCACGCGATGCGGCCACAGGAAGCGCCCCATGAGTGACAGTCCGGCAGACCCCAAGCTGGTGGTGGAGCGCGACGGCCGCGTCGGCCTGATCGGCATCGACAATCCGCCGGTGAACGCTGTCTCCGCCGCTGTCCGCCGCCAACTGTTGGATGCCGTCAAGGCCTTTGCCGCCGACCCTGCCGTCAACGTCATCGCCCTTTATGGCTGCGGGCGCACCTTTATCGCAGGCGCCGACATTCGCGAGTTCGGCAAGCCGCCCCAGGAGCCTTTGCTTCCGACGGTCTGCAACGCCATCGAGGCATGCTCTAAGCCTGTCGTCGCTGTCCTCCATGGCACCACCTTGGGCGGGGGGCTGGAGTTGGCGCTCGCCTCCCACACCAGGGTTGCCCTGCCAAACACCAAGATGGGCCTTCCTGAGGTGACGCTTGGCCTCCTTCCCGGGGCTGGCGGCACCCAGCGTACGCCGCGCTTGATCGGCGTTGCGGCGGCGCTTGACCTCATCACCTCCGGCCGGCCTATCGACCAGGACAAAGCATTTGAACTCGGTCTGGTGGACCAGATCGTGACGGGCACACCCCGCGAGGCCGCCCACAAGGCGGCCATGGAAGTGCTCGGCCAGGGCCTTCCCTTCCGCCGCACGGGGCTCATCGACGTCACGCCCGATCCTGACGCCATCATGGCCGCGGTGGAGCGCGTTGCCACCAAATCTGCGCACCTTTTCAGCCCCATGAAGTGTATCGAAGCGGTGGTGGCGAGCGAGATGCCCATCGGCCAGGGGCTTGCCACCGAGCGCGCGCTTTTCAACGAATGCCTTGATAGCCCCCAGCGCGCCGGCCTCATCCACGCCTTTTTCGCAGAGCGCGCCGTCGCGAAAATCCCAGAAGCCGACGCCACACCGCGCGCCATCGCGAGCCTTGCGGTGATCGGCGGCGGCACCATGGGGTCCGGCATTGCAACGGCCGCGCTGCTGTCCGGCCTTCCCGTCACGCTGGTGGAGCGGGATGAGGCAAGCCTCCTGCGCGGCGCAAACACCATCGAGGCTAACCTTGCAGGCGCCGTGAAGCGCGGCAAACTCACCGACGAAGTGCGCGGTACCCTCCTTGCCAACAGCCTCAACCGCAGCACCGATATTGGGGCCGTCGCCTCAGCCGACCTCGTCATTGAAGCCGTGTTTGAGGACATGGGCGTGAAGAAGGCGCTGTTCGCCACACTGGACGGCATTGCCAAGGACGGGGCGATCCTTGCCTCCAACACCTCCTATCTCGACATTGACGAAATCGCCTCCGTCACCAAACGCCCGCGGGACGTGGTGGGGCTTCACTTCTTCTCACCCGCCCACATCATGCGCCTTGTGGAGGTGGTGGTGGGCAAGGCGACAGCGCCCGAGGTGGTCGCCACGGGCTTTGCCCTTGCCAAACGGCTGAAGAAGGTGGCCGTGCGCGCCGGCGTGTGCGACGGCTTTATCGGCAACCGCATCCTCTCCCAGGAGCTGAAAGCCCTCGATCACATGATGCTCGACGGTGCCGCGCCCCATCAGATCGATGCCGCTTTGGAGGCGTTCGGCTTTGCCATGGGCCCCTTCAAGGTCATCGATCTTGCAGGGCTCGACATCGGCTTTGCCACCCGCAAGCGCCGCGCCGCCACTCGCCCCGCGACGGAGCGCTACGTCAAGGTGGCCGACATCATCTGCGAGCGTGGCTGGCTGGGCCGCAAGACCGGCAAAGGCTTCTACGACTATGCCGGCGACACCCCGGTCCCCAACCCCGACCTGGCCGACATCATCGCGGCGGAGCGCGCCGCTGAGGCCGTCACCCCCCGCGCATTTGATGATGAGGAGATTGTGGCGCGCACACTGACGGCGATGGTGGCTGAGGCTACCCGCATTGTGGAGGAAGGCATTGCGCTGCGCCCTGTGGACATCGATGCGGTGTTTCTCCTGGGCTACGGCTTCCCCCGCCATCGCGGCGGGCCCATGCACTATGCCGACACCGTGGGCGCTGCGGTGTTGGTGGACAGGATCGAGACCTTCGCCAAGACCGACAGTCAGTTCTGGCGCGTTCCGCCGCTCCTTCTCAAAATGGCCGCCGAAGGCACCACCTTCGCCGACCTCAACGACAGGGGGTAGGCCGTGGACCTGTCCTACAGCGAGGAAGAGATCGCCTTTCGCCATGAGGTGCGCCAGTTTCTGGCCGAGCACCTCCCCCAAGACCTTGCTGGCAAGGTGCGCACCGGCAAAACGCTCGAAAAAGCCGATATGGAGCGCTGGCACGCCATCCTGAATGCCCGCGGATGGCTAGCCATCACCTGGCCCAAAGCCCATGGCGGGACCGGGTGGACCCCTGTGGAGCGCCATATTTTCGAGGAAGAGTGCTGCCTTCACCACGCCCCGCGCATTGTGCCCTTCGGGCTCAACATGCTGGGTCCTGTCCTGCTCAAGTTTGGGTCGGAGGCGCAAAAGGCTGCCATCCTGCCGCGCATCCTTTCAGGTGAAGACTGGTGGTGTCAGGGCTACTCGGAGCCTGGCGCGGGATCTGACCTTGCAAGCCTCAAAACCCGGGCCGTGCGCGAGGGCGACCACTACGTCATCAACGGGCAGAAGACGTGGACCACACTCGGCCAGCACGCCAACAAGATCTTCTGCCTCGTGCGCACACGCACCGACGGCAAGCCCCAGGAGGGCATCTCCTTCCTTCTGGTTGACCTTGCAACGCCTGGGGTGGAAATGCGCCCCATCCGCCTCATCGAGGGGGAGTTCGAGGTCAACGAAGTCTTCTTCACCGACGCCAGGGTTCCTGCCGAAAATCTTGTGGGCGAGGAAAACGCCGGGTGGACCATCGCCAAGTACCTTCTCACCCACGAACGCACCAACATTGCCGGCGTCGGCTTTTCCGCAGAGGCGTTCCAGGCTCTCCTTTCGCTGGCGCGCGATCAACGCCGGGGCGGCAAGAGGCTGATCGACGATCCGCTCTTTGCCGCGCGCTTGGCGGAGATCGAGATCGAGCTCGAAGCCATGAAGATCACCAACCTTCGCATGTTGAGCGAGGCACAGAGGACGGGCGCACCAGGCCCCCAGTCCTCCATGCTGAAGATCAAGGGAACGGTGATCCGCCAGGCCCTCAACGATCTGACGCGCCGTGCCCTTGGGCCTGCAGCTGCGCCTTTTCCGTCGGAGGATCTTGAGGGGAATGAAGCCCTCGTCCCGCCAGAAGCGGCTGGCGCTGCGGCGGCCTACTTCAACAACCGCAAACTGTCCATCTTCGGCGGGTCCAACGAGATCCAGCGCAACATCTTGGCAAAGACCGTGCTGGAGCTGTGACCGGTGAACTTTGAGATCAGCGATGACAGGCGCATGCTTGCAGACACCCTGTCGCGGTTCCTGTCTGCCCACTACGGCATCGAGCATCGCAATCGCGTCGCCTACACCACCCCCTTCCACGATCCCGAAATCTGGGCGGCGATGGCCGACCTTGGCATCCTCCACGCCCTTGCGAGCGAGGCGGCTGGCGGTTTTGGCGGCGAGGGCTTCGACATTACGACGGTTTTCGAGTGCCTGGGCCGTGCGCTGTGCCCAGAACCGGTCCTGCCGACCCTTCTTGGCGTGCGCCTCCTCGCCTCCGCCAACGCCCCTGTCGAAGACATCCTCTCAGGCAAGGTGCGCGTGGCTGTTGCCATTGGCGAGATCGACGCCCCCTACCACCTTGCCGACATCACCACCCAAGCCACCCGCGACGGGGACACCTGGCGCCTGTCAGGCCGCAAGAGCGTCGTCTACGGCCTCAGCGCTGCCCACACACTCCTGGTGGCGGCAAGGACGCCTTCTGCCATCGCCCTGTTCGAAGTGGCGCCAGAGGCCGCTGCTCTCACCCCTTACGGCATGATCGACGGGGGCGGCGCGGGCGAGGTTTTCTTCGACAACACACCGGCGACCCTTGTGATGGCGGACGCTGAGGCAGCGCTGCAGGACGCCATGGACGCTGCCGCCCTTGCCCTTTGCTCGGAGGCCGTGGGGGCCATGGCGGTCACCCAGGATACGCTCTTGGACTATCTGAAAACCCGTAAGCAGTTCGGCAGGGCCATCGGCACCTTCCAGGTCCTTCAGCACCGCATGGTGGATCTTGCCATCGCCATTGAGCAGGCGCGCTCCATCACCATCCTTGCCGCAAGCCGGATGGGGACGGACGCACAGTCCCGCACCGTCTCCATGGCAAAATCTCTGGTGGGCCGCACGGCCCGGCATGTGGCCGAGGAAACCATCCAGATGCACGGCGGCATTGCCATGACGTGGGAGTACCCGGCCTCCCACTACGCCAAGCGCCTGGTCATGATCGACCACCAGTTCGGCGACAGCGACCACCACATCCAACAGGTGATGGCCACCTACCAAAAGCCTTAGGGCATCCTGCGTCCATAGGGACGCAGACGAGATTCTCTACTCCTGTAAAATAAAAAGGGATTCTTGCGGTCTGATGGATTCACCTGACCGAAAACCGCTCTGGCGTGCTATCCCACTTGGCGGCGGTTAGAGGATCGTCGGCGCGGTTGCCCTCCCAGCCATGGTCATCAGGAGATATGCGCTAAGATGTGCTGCCCCGGCGGTAGCGGAACACCCCGGACCCTTTGGCGACCACTGTGCCACCGTCATCGCGCACAAGGGCTTCGGCAAAGAAGGTGCGCTTGCCGCCGCCGACGCGGTGGCCTTCTGCAATCAGGACGTCGGTCTCAGGGCGTGAAAGAAAGTTGGTGGTGAGCGACAACGTCATGGCGAAGACGCGATGGTCGGGGTCGCCCGTATAGCTGCCGGCGTACCCCATCACCGTGTCCAGCATCACACCGTAGAGGCCGCCATGGGGAATGCCGTAGCGGTTCATATGGATGCGGCGCAAAGGCATGGTGATGGCCGCAAACCCCTCACGCCACCCCGTCATGACGTAGCCGAGGGTGGTCTGAAGGCCGTAAGCGGTTTCCACCAGTTTGGGGTCGAGGGGCTCCTCGGCGGTATCGCTCACGGGGTCACCGTGAGGGCGCGCTGACTGAGGGCATCGGCAGCCTCCTTCAGGCGCGCACCATAATCGTCCTTCAACACCTGAGGCGGGACCAGAAAAGAGGGGCCGCCGACATTCAGGCCATAGATCCGGTCCCCATTGAGGGAGGCGACGGGGACGGCAATGCCGTTCACCTCAGGCCGCCAGTCGCCGAAGGAGGTGGTGTAGCCGTAGCGCCCATAGTCGCTGAGCGCACGGTCCACCGCCTCGGTGAGCCGACCCTTGTCGTCAGGCAGCTCCTGCTCGGCAAGGCGGATGATGTGGGAGCGCTCCTCCTCGCCCATGCCGACGAGGATCGCCCGGCCGATGGCGGAGTAAAACAACGGGAGCCGCGCCCCAACATTCATGGTCAGCGACACGGCGTTGGGCGCCCGCCGCACGGCCATGAAGACGGCGCTCAGACGATGCCGTTCGGCAACCGCTGCGGTGATGTGAGGGTTCGGCCCCTCGCACAAACGGTCCATCTCGCTTGCCGCCCGCTCGCCAATCTCCATCCCCGCAAGGACACCGTAGCCGAGGGAAAGGACCCCCGCGCCGAGGCGATAGGTGCCTGTGCGCTCTGAATGCACAAGGTAACCGAGGCGCCTCAGCGTATAGGTCAGGCGCGTGACGGTGGGCTTTGGAAGGCCGGTGCGGTGGGCAAGCTCCTGGTTGGTGAGCGCTGTTTCGTTGGGCCGGAAGCAGCGTAAGACGTCGAGGCCGCGCGCAAGGGCGGTCACGAAATTGCGGTCCTCGGTGCCTACATCCTCTGGCGCTTCAATGGTCATGGGCCGTCCGTCACTTTCTGGCCATTGTCCCCGGTCGCCGCTTTTAACCCACCTTCGATGTAAAGGGGCACCATGGCACCCAGTTGCGCTGCGCGGGCGGGATTGGCCGCATTGCCTTGCAAACCGCGCGCCTTCACCCCTTCAAGGATCGCTGCCATGCGGAAGAAACAAAACGCGATTGGAAAGCCAAGGTCCTGGGGTGCCGTCCCCGTGCGCTGGAAGTAGCGGGCCACGAACGCCTCGTCTGAGGGAAGGCCGAGCGCCTGCCTGTCAACGCCGTCGAGTCCCCGCCCTTTCTCGCCTGGGGGAAGGCGCCACTGCATCAGCAACGCGGCAAGGTCGGCAAGGGGGTGGCCGAGGGTGGAAAGCTCCCAATCCAGAACCGCAACGCACCGGGGCCCATCTTCGGAAAACAGCAAATTGTCGATGCGAAAGTCGCCGTGGACGAGGGTGCGCCTGCCATCATCAGGCGGCTGTTGCGTCTCAAGCCAGGCGATGAGGCGGTCCATATCGCCGTTCGGCTCGGTGGCGCTTGCCCTATACTGGCGGGTCCAACGGTCGATCTGGCGGGCAAAATAGTCCCCCGCGCGGCCGTAGTCGGACAGCCCCGCGCGATCCACGTCGACGGTGTGGATGGCGGCAAGAACGCGGCCCATCTCGTCGTAGATGGCGGTGCGCTCGTCCTTGCTGAGGCCCGGCAGACGCGGGTCATCAAAGTTGCGGCCGGGCACATAGTCCATCACGTAGAAGGCCGTGCCGATGACGCTTTCGTCCTCGCAAAGGAAGCGCACGGAAGCGACGGGAACTTCGGTTCCGCCAAGTGCTTTTTGGACCGCGAACTCCCTGTCGACCGCATGGGCGGACTTTAGCAGTGCGCCGGGAGGTTTGCGGCGCAAGACGTAGCGCGCCCCAGGTGTCGTCAGCAAAAATGTCGGGTTGGACTGGCCGCCTGCGAACTGCCGCACCGTCACGGGCGCGGCGAACCCGTCGAGCCACTCGCCGAGCCACGCCGATACGGCGTTGAGGTCGAGCGGCCCTGCCTCACTCATGCGTAGGTCAAAAGCTCGGCTGCCGACTGGGCGTTGATGTGCGGCGTCTCGTTGAAGGTGTGCAGCATCGGCCCCCCTTCCCGGCGCATGAAGCGGGTGACGGAGCAGTTCTTGATCTGCATCTGAATGGGCAGCATCTGGCTGTGCGGCGCCCCCATAAGGCGTGCCACCAAGAACGCGATGGGCCCACCCGACGTCACCGCGAGAACCGGCCCATCTCCCTCCGCCAAGGCGTTGAAGGCAGAGCCTACCCGCTCGGCAAAGGCCTCGAAGGGTTCGGGCGGGTCCACCAACTCCCCCCGCTGCCACATGAGCACCGTCTCCCCCAGCGCGGCGAAATAGCTTCGGCGGTCGTTGGCATAGCCGTCCGGGAGACCGTCGACGCCGAAGCGGGCAACCATCAGCCCCTGAAAGGCGAACTCATCGAGCCCTGCATCGATGATGGTGTCGTCGGTGGACAGGCCGAGCGTCTCGGCAACACCGTCCAGCGTCTCGCGGTGGCGCCTCAGGTCTCCACGAACGAGGCGGGTCGGGCGCACCCCTTCGTACGCCAGTGCGGCGCCCAGGGCTTTGGCCTGCCTGTGTCCCGTCTCTGAGAGGACATCATAGTTGGCTGAGCCGAAGGAGGCTTGGCCGTGGCGAACGAGGATGATGTCAGCCATGGCTTACCCGCAGTGGCTGGAGGGCGGCAGGATGGGTGTCGGCGCCTAAAATTGCGGCCGTGCGGGCCTTGGCGGCCTCATACTCCCGCTCGATCCGCGCCACCAGATCGGCCACCGATTCCACCGCCTTCACAGCGCCGATCCCCTGGCCAGAGCCCCAGATATCGCGCCAGGCCTTTGGCTTGGAGGTGCCGTCGCGAAAGCTCATGCCCGAGGCGCTGCCCTCGCTCAACTGATCGGGGTCGAGGCCCGCGCGGGCAATGGCAGGCTTCAGGTAGTTGCCGGAAACGCCTGTGAAGAGGGAGGAGGTGACAATGTCCTCCGCGCCTCCGTCCACAATCATCGCCTTGTACTGAGGGTCGGCATTGGCCTCCCTCGTTGCGATGAAAGGGGAGCCGATATAGCCAAGGTCGGCGCCGATCACCTGTGCGGCCAGCAGTGCCTCTCCTGTGGAGATCGCCCCTGACAGCAACACAGGCCCTTCGAACCACTCTCGAATTTCTCTCACCAGGGCAAAGGGCGACTGCGGGCCAGCGTGTCCGCCGGCGCCGGCGGCAACGGCAATCAACCCGTCGGCGCCCTTGGCAATGGCCTTCCTGGCGAAGGTGTTGTTGATGATGTCGTGCAGCGCGATGCCGCCGCAGGCGTGGGCGGCCTCGTTCACCTCCACCCGTGCGCCGAGGGAGGTGATCCAGATGGGCACTTTCCACTTCACGCAGATCTCAAGGTCCCTCTCCAGCCGCGCGTTGGAGCGGTGGACGATCTGGTTTACCGCAAAGGGCGCTGCGGGATTGTCGGGGTTTGCCTGGTTGTGCGCGTCAAGCGATTCGGTGATGTCCTGAAGCCAGCGCTCCAGGAGGGGCGGGTCGCCGTCCGCTTCGCGTGCGTTGAGGGCGGGGAAACTCCCTATCAATCCCGCCTTGCACTGGGCAATCACCAATTCAGGTACGGAGACGATGAACAGCGGCGCTGCCACCGCAGGCAGCCGCAGCCCTTGGAGTACGGGTGGCAGCCCTTTCATCACAGCACCTCGAACAGACCGGCAGCGCCCATGCCACCGCCCACACACATGGTGCACACCACGTAGCGCACACCACGCCTTTTACCCTCGATCAGCGCATGACCCACCATCCGCGCCCCCGACATCCCATAGGGGTGGCCGATGGAGATGGCCCCACCGTCCACATTCAAACGGTCGTTGGGAATGCCAAGCCGATCGCGGCAGTAAAGAACCTGGACCGCGAAGGCCTCGTTCAGCTCCCAAAGGCCGATGTCATCAACCCCAAGTCCGTGGCTGGCGAGGAGTTTGGGGACGGCAAAGACAGGGCCGATCCCCATCTCGTCGGGCTCGCAGCCGGCAACGGCCATACCGCAATAGCGGCCAAGGGGCGCAAGACCCCTGCGGCCTGCCTCCTCTGCCTCCATGACGACCGCGGCGGACGCACCGTCGGACAACTGGCTGGCGTTGCCTGCGGTAATGAAACGCCCTTCGGCGATGACGAGCCCGTCCTTTTGCACCGTTGCAAGGGAGGAAAGACCGTCGAGAGTGGTCTGCGGCCTGTTGCCTTCATCGCACGTCAGAAGCACTTCGCGCGTGCTCATCTCGCCCGTCTTACGGTCCTTCACCTTCATGAGGCTCGGGAGGGGGACGATCTCCTTGTCGAAGCGCCCCGCCTCCTGGGCAAGGGCGGTGCGCTGCTGGCTTTGGAGGGCGTATTCGTCCTGCGCCTCGCGGGAGATGGAATAGCGGTCGGCCACCACTTCGGCTGTTTCCAGCATCGACATGTAAAGGGCGGGAACGCGCTCCACCAATTCCGGGTCCTTGGAGCGGTAGCGATTCATGTGCTCGTTCTGGACGAGGCTGATGGATTCAAGCCCGCCGCCCACCACAACGTCCATCCCGTCGCTCACGACCTGTTTGGCGGCGGTGGCAATGGCCATCATCCCGCTGGCGCACTGCCTGTCCACGGACATGCCTGCGACCGATGTGGGCAAACCCGCCCTGAGCGCTGCCTGACGGGCGACGTTTGTGGCGGTGGACCCCTGTTGGAGCGCAGCGCCCATGATGACATCGTCCACCTCGCCAGGCTCCACCTCGGCGCGCGACAGGGCATGGGCGATGGCGTGCCCGCCCAGCGCCTGAGCCTGCGTGTCGTTGAAGGCACCGCGATAGGCCTTGCCGATGGGCGTGCGTGCCGTTGAGACGATGACCGCTTCGCGCATTGTGTGTCCTTCAGAATTGGTGGGCGTGTGGCCGTTGCAGGGCCACCTTTATCACCCCGCCCCGTCCGTCGCCTCTTTGAAGATGGCAGGGCCGGTTTCCACGTTGATGCCGCCCGACAGTGGCAGGATGGCCCCCGTGACGTAGGACCCGCCGCGCCCGCACAGGTATAGGAGCGCGCCTGCAATGTCCTCGGGCCGGCCGACCCTGCCAAGGGGGACCTGTGCGCCGACCCTCTCGCGCATGGCCTCATCGGCGGTCGCAAACGCCGTCATCTTGCTGACGAAAGGTCCGGGCGCCAAGGCGTTGACGGTGATGCGGCGGGGCGCAAGCTCCTTGGCAAGGATCTGCGTCAGGTGGTGAACGGCGGCCTTTGAGGCAGAGTAGCTGTAGACGCCGTCGCCCATCGCCACCTCGCCCATGACCGACCCCACATTGACGACGCGTGCGGGGTCCTCATCGCTTGCCGCCGCCTCCAACAGCGGAAGAAGCGTTTGGGTGAGGGTGAAGAGGCCGGCCACGTTGACCGCCATCACCCTTTGCCACTGAGCGTAGGGGAAGGTTTCCAGCGGGCTACCCCAGCTGATCCCTGCATTGTTCATGAGGATGGCGAGAGCCTCCGTGCGCGCCTTCACCTCCTGTGCGAGCGCGCGCACACCCTCTTCTGTCCCAACGTCGCCTGCAAACCCTTCCGCCTTACCCTTGGCGCCGAGCCCGTTGAGGGCGGCGGCCGCCGCCTCACACGCCTCGGCCTTGCGGCTTGCAAGGAGAACCGTCGCGCCGGCCTCCACAAGCGCTTGCGCCGCCATGCGGCCGATGCCAGTGGCACCGCCCGTGACGAGCGCTGTCTTGCCGGAAAGGTCGAACAGGGTCTCAGGGGTCATAAGCAAGGAGGGCCGGTGGCAACGCACGGGGGTGGCAGGAGGATGTGTTGCAGTGCGCGCGTGCACTCACTCGTATGAGGCCCCCTCACCTGTTTTGCCATGCAAAATAAAATTCCGCTTGCCGGGACACAACCCGTCAGGACGCCGGGATCTTGGCAAAACACAACAGCGGCGTGCCGGCTTCGGCGCGGCAGGCGACAGCGGCATGGTCGTTGGCAAACAGGGCGGTGGCGCCCACGACGTCGCTCGCCGGCCGCCACTCCCCACCATCGGGCCGTGGGAAGGGGTGGGCGACCGGGCGGTGGTGCACATAGCGCCAACCGTAAGGTTTGCGCACCCGCGTCACGATCCTGAAGCCGCACCTGAGAAGGTTGCGCATGGAGGGAACGTTGCCTGGCGAGGCCTTGGCAATGACGTGCTGTGCGCCGAGCGCCCCCGCCCGTTCCACCCGCGCCTCGATGATCACCCTTTGAAGGCCGTGCTTCCAATGCTGGGGATGGACCGCCGAGCCGTCCAGCACACGAAGGCCGGCACTTGCAGGCACATGATCGTCAAGGCCTGAGCGATCATGCTCGCTCTCAAGTTCTGGGCGAAGGACACCGTAGGAGACAAGGTCGCCGTCCACCTGAAGGCCCATGATCTCACCGCCGACGGCAAAGACCTCCTCAAAGAAGGACGGTTCGTCAGCGCGAACGGCGGCAGGGTTCGGCACGGCATCCAAGGCGGTGCGGTAGAGCGCATAGATGCGCGGCACATCCGACAGTGTCAGGGGCACCGACTGGATGTCGAGGACCGGGAACGTATCGCTGCGGGCAAGGCTCATCATTCGGTGATGATGTTGGCGTAGTTGAGCATGGCGAGCGGCGGGTAGAGTTTGAGCTCCCGCGCCACCTTCATGTTGATGATGAGGGCAAAGCGCTTCAGCGTTTCAATGGCGATGGTGTCGGGCGATGTCCCGCCGATGAGGATTTGCTCGGCCTTGAAGGCCGTCAACTGTCCGAGGGAATAGTAGCGGCTCACAAGGCTGATCAGCGCATCGTTCTGCAACAGCTCCACCGCCGAAAAGCCCGGCAGACCGAGGGAGGTGGCCACAGGAGCCACCTTGTCGATGTTGCTGGAGAGGAAGGTGTCGGGCAGGTAATAAAGCCACTGGGCCCCCTCCTCCTTCAGGTTCGCTACAAGGTCAGCCGCCGTGGATGCATCGGGTCGCCCGTCCTCATCCAGCGGAAACGTCTGCTCCAGAAGCGTGAAGTCGAACGAGTCTTGGAGCGCCCGCAGCGCGCCGACGATGGCCACGGAGTTCTGCTCCGTCGGGGTGTAGAGGACGCCCAACTTGTCGAACGGGCGATAGGCCTCCATGGCGCGCAGCTGCGGCTCGGGCGGCACCACGTGGGAGGTGCCCGTGATGTTGCGGCCGGAGGAGTCCCGCGTTGGCACCACGCCCGACCGCTGGGGCGCGGAGACCATGGTGAAGACGCCGGGGATGTCGGTGATGTGCACGTCAGGATCGGCAGTCTCCGCCTTGCCGAATGTCGCGATGGTGACGGGCGTGCCCCAGGTGTACACAAGGTCGGGCTTTGCCTCGCGCACCTCTTTCAGGATTTCCGGAACGCGCGAGGGATCAAGCTCGGCGCTGCGGTGGATGATCTCCACAGGAATGCCGCGCTGCTCAAGATAATCGCGGAAGCCACGCTCCACGTCCGTCTCGCCGCGATAGGTGATCTGGAAGATCTTGTAAGGCCGGTCCGATTGGGCCCGCACGGGACCCGTCACGGCACTGGCGGCCAAGCCAAGGGTCAGTCCGACGGCGCCGCGACGGGTGATCATGGCGTCCTCATTGGGTTGTGGCGGCCGGTACCGCCTTGCCAGTGGATCCGATGGCCGCAAGGCCGAACACAAGGGCGCCCAGCACCACAAGACCACCCATCGCCATAACAGCTGTGGACCCGTCCGTGGCTCCCCAGATGAGGGCCACCACGGCAGGTCCCAAAGCGGTTCCCGTGCGTTCGATCAGACGGAAGACACCGTATAGCCCACCTTCTGACAGGTGCGGAAGGTGGCGCCGGCCCAGCTCTCCCACAAGGGCCGATTGGGGCGTGGTGGAGATGCCCTGGGCAATGCCGATCTGCAGCACCATCAAAGCGGCGCCCCAAGGGGCAGGCCAGATGAAAAGGTGCAGAACCGCAGCGCCGCTCAGCACACCGCCAAGCACCACGTAAACGGTCCGGCGCGACCGCTCGTCGCTGAGGCGGGAAATGGCCGGCACGATGATGAGCATGGCAAGCCCGTAAAGCATCAACACACGCCCGATGGCGGCAGGCTCGAACCCTTCGGCGGTCATGGCCAGCGGCAGGTAGTAAAAGCACACCCCGATCAGGATCATCTTGGAGGGGAGCGCGCAGCCGACCACCAGAAGCATCAGGAGCGGTTGGCGCAGCACGGTGAGAATATCGCCAAAGCGCACTGCGCGGGCGTTCGTCTCCCCCGTCGGCGTGTCGCGCCTCAAGGCGACGAAGGCGCAGATGTAGGCAATCAACGCCATGGCCGCCGACAGGACGAAGGCCGCATTCACCCCCAAGCGATCCGCTACAATGCCGCCGATGGGCGGCCCGCACAGCATTGCCGCCATGATGGCGGAGACGAAAAGGCCGATCCCCCGCGCCCTGTTTCGCGCACCGGTTCGGTCCACGATGTAGCCCTGCGCGGAAACGAACACTGTGCCGAAGCCGACCGCGGTGATGGAGCGGAACACGATCAACTCCACCATGGAGCTGGAGAGCGCCGTCCCCAGGAAGCCAACCATGGCCACCAGCGCGCCCACCCGCAACGATCGCGCACGGCCGAACCGCTCCGTCCAGGTGTTGAAGACGGGCTGGGAGAAGGCAACGATCGCCATGAACAAGATGATCGGAAAGGCGATCACCATTTCCTTGGAAAGCCCTGCCACAGGCTCGGCCAGCCCCTCGATGAATGTGGGCAGGAAGGGCCGCGTCAATTCCTCCGCGAAGAAGAACAGGAAGACGGGGGCGCGCACCGCCACCAGGCTGACGGGCGGATCATGGCGAGTGGCGCCAAGCTGGTTGCGCTCACCCATCGCTTTGAGGGATGTGCTTGCCTCGCTCGCCCCTTGCGCCTCGGCCTTGGCTGCGAGGGTGGCGTGGGTTTGGCGCACACGGTCAATCTCCGCGTCCACCGCCTGAACCTCTTCAGCGATCCGCCCTGTGCCCTGAAGCGGCGTGTGGGGCCGAAAATCCCCCTTCGACAATGCATCGAACCGCTGGGCGAGCCCGCGCATCAACACCGCCGAGGAGACGGAGAAGGCAAAGGCCACCAACTCCAGCGCCACCAGGATGGCGACCACGAGGAGGACCGCAACGTCCACCCACAACTCGCGCACAAGGGTCTGCGCCACGGCGTTGGGAATGCCCACCACCACCTCGCCAGCCTCAATCCCGTCAACGGTGATGGGGGCGGTGATGACGCGCATGGCCGAGCCGCCATCAAGGAGGCTGCCCTCAGGCACGGCCACATCATCGCCCTTGGCAAAGGCGATGGGTCCGCCCTCCTCGTCCACGATGGCGGCGTAACCGAACTCAGGATTTTCGTTGAGCGTTGTGACCAGCACCTCGTCGGCGCGCACAAGGTCTTCAATGGCCATGCCGTAGCCCATCGCCTCGCTCACAAGGCTGGAGAGGGACCGGGCGACGGTGTCGGCTTTTTGATCAAGCGCCGGCAGAAGAAGTGTCTGCGCAGTCCTGATGGTTTGCCAGGAGATGGCTGCGAGCCCTGCAATGAGGATCGCCGTCACGAAAGAGATGATGATGAGGTCGAAACGGCGCACCCTTAACGCCCCCCGCCTTCGGGCTCGGCAAGGCGTGCGGCAATGGAGGCGTGTGCCTCATCCACTGACGCGAAGGTCTGACGCAACTGCGGCGGAATGAGACTTGCCCCCGCTTCGCCAACCGTTGCGACCGCCGCCCCATCGCTCGCGCCCGTCAACCGCTGCGTCAAGGCGCGGACGGTAAAGACCACTCCGGCCACGATGGCGATAATGGCAAAGACCAGCGCGATGGCCGCGGCCGTGAAGATCGCCGTGCCCACCTTCGACAACGCCCCATCAATCATCGCCCGCGAGGCGCGCACCACGACAGTCCCCTCCGCCGTCTCAAACGCCGATACGATGGACCCGGTGCGCGCAAACACTTCCGCAGGATGTGGGGTGTAGGTCTCGCCCACACGGTCTGCGTCGCTGGAAAAGAGGACGCCACCTGTGGACGACAGCACGTCGACGGAGAGAATCACCTCGTCGGCCGCCTTCTCCCGCTCCAACAGGCGTGGAAGCGCGTCTTGCCCGGCAAGGGGCAAACCCATGGAAAGGGCAACCTGCGCGTCGCTTGCCACGCGCCGCGCCACGGTCTCAAGCCGTGCGCCAAGAAGGTCCACGTAGGAGGTGCGCACGCTGGCAAAGTTGAGGTAGGCGCCGAGCGCCAACGCGGCCGCGGTGAGCGGGATCAAAACGGCAAGCAGCGTGACGATCAGCTTGATCATGATGGCGATGGGCACGAACGTCGCAAACCGATTGCAGGATGCGCTTGGCAACGCATCTGCGCAACGGTGCGGCACGCCCTATCACCCCTTGGCGCCGGGAGCAGGCAAAGGGACAGGCGCACGGGGCAGGTGCCGACAACCTCCATCTTTTGGAACGGCACCTCAATCGGGCCATCATACTGCCACCAAGTCAATGACTTGAGGTCAATTCGTCGCAATGGTGCCGTTATTCGTGCCGGTTTTGTTGCGCCGGTCCCACGCCTCCTCATCCACCCGCGAGACTGAGACACACCCAGCCCTCAACCGGGTGGACTGTGGGGGGCGCGAAACGGGGCGTGTCAGCGCGCGGCAAACATGATCTATTGCTGCCTTCGGTTCGCCCGTGCCAGTGACGGTCAAAGACGCAGACATCCAGCGAGAGACCAGAAGATTTTCGTCTTGCCTCAACCTTTGCGGACGCACCAACGCTGTTGCCGGAGACGCCCATGAGGGGCATCGGCCGCACCATTGTCTTCGTCATTGCCGCAATTGTGGCCATGCTCGGCTTTGCCGCGGTCGGCGCCCGCGTGGTGGAGCGTGGCGAAGAGGCGCTGGCCGAAGCGCGCCTTGGCGTCATCCTCACCAAGGCGGACGAGACCATCGAGCGTGGCCTCCAGCTCGGCCTTCCCTTGTCGGAATTGCAACAAGTGGAGCCTGTCCTGGACAGGGCCATTGCCACCTCTGACGACATCTTGGCCGTCGACGTCTTCTCTCAGACCGGCATCACCGTCTTTTCCACAGACCGTGGCGCCGTCGGCCAACCGGTGCCCGAAGCCTGGACCAATGCCATTGCAGAACATCGCAATCGCCTGCCCTGGCGCGCGTCGGAGCGCGAGACGGAGACCATCGGCACAGCTGCCACCAACGACTTTCATCAGACCGAGGGGTGGGTGGCGCTCATCTTGTCGCGCGATGCCCTCACCTCTCCCCTGTCGCGCCTTCCCCCGGTACTGACAAAGGCATGGGCCTTGATCCTTGTGGGCGCCCTCGTGATGGCGCTTGTGGGAACGCTGCTGTTGCGGGGCCTGAGGCGGCCGTTCGAGCGCGCGGAGGCCGCCTTGGCGCGCGCCAACGAAGGCACGGCGCTTCAGTTGGATCCGTCCAATCGCGATGCAATGCTGGCCGCCATCGCCGCTGCCGCCGTCACCACCCGGCGTGCTGAAGCAGCGGTGGCCGAGGCCAATGGCCGCCTCAGTCGCCTCGACGACGAGCTTTGACGATGGCCGCACCCATGACCGACTCCAGGCGATCGGACAGGCTGGCGGGCATCGTCGGCCTGTCGGTGACGGTTGTGGTGTTGACCTTCAACGCCCTCATTGCCCTTACGGCGCTGGCGCCCGAGCTTGAGCGGCTGCGCCACGCCTCCTTGGAGGCGGCGCAGGCCCTTGCCATTTCCGTTGCCGACGATGTGGGACGGGCGGTGGACCTCGGCATCCCGCTGGAAGAGATCTACCAGGCGGGCGAGTACCTTGAGACCACGCTGACGGCGAGCCCTGAGGCCTCCGCCATTGCCATTGTCGATGCCACCGAGCAAACCTTGTTTCGCACCGGCACCACCATTGCCGACGAGGCCGATGTGGTACGCACGCCCATCCTGGCAGGCCGGCAGACCGTCGGCGCGGTGTTGATTGCCCCGTCCCACGACATTGTGCGCGAAGCCTTGCTGCACCTCGTTGCCCTTGGGTTCGCCGTTGCCTTGGTGGCGGGATGCGGCGTCGGCGTCTGGTTTCGCATCCAGCGGCTTGAACGGGTGGATCTGCCACGGGCGCGCTTCATTGCCGGCGGGCGATCCGTCGCAAGGGGCCACTTTACCGACTATTCGCCGCCGGCCAGGGGAAGCCCCTTCAGACCCCTTGGCCTGCTGGCCGCGCGCCTCACAAACCCAGTGCGCCGTGCCCACCGCACCCTCCTTGCCCTTGCCGACGAAGTGCGCGCGCTCGACACCGCTGGCACCCACGCCCACGACATTGCCAAAAGCGTCGCCCCCGTTGCCACTTACCGGTTCGAAGGCGCACGCCTGTCCGCCATCGCCCAGGTGAGCGGCACGTGGTGGATTGCCCTTGCCTTTGCCTTCGGCGAGGCAACGCGGGCCCTCAACGCCAACTTTGCCGCCGATAGGATCGGCAACAACCCACTTGCCGACGTTGCGGTCGGAGGGGCGGTGGGCGCCGATGCGCTCGGCTCCATCCTCGGTCTCCTCCTCGCCCTTGCCCTCAAAGGTCGGTTCGCAAAGGGGGCGATTGCGGTCGGCCTTGCTGTGGCAGGGGTCGGACTCGGCATCACCTTCCAGCTGCGCGACCCTGTCGCCTTCACCGCCATGCAGATGCTGTCAGGCTTCGGCCTTTGGTTGGCCCTGTTTTCGGCCCTTTGCCAGCGTGGAACCTTGACCCGTCTGCCCTGGCGGGCGGCATTGATCTTCCTGGCGGCTTGGGCGACGGGCCCTGTCATCGGCGGCATTTTGGCAGAGGCGGAAGGTCGGCGCCTAGCCTATGCCACTGTGGGCGTCGGCTTGCTGATCATGGCGCTCCTCAGTCTCCTTGTCCCGTCTCGCCCTCGCCTCTCCCAATGGGCTCGACCCCGCCTAGGGCGCCCCGCAGCCATCGCCCTTTTCAGCGTTGCCATCGCCATTGTGAGCTGGGCCGACATCCACCTCGCCGCGATACTGTTGCGCGAGGACTATGCAAGCCTTGCGCTCAACTTCGCGCTGATTGGCACAGGCTCGCTCCTCCCATTTGCGGCGGGCCTGCGGACCTCTCCTGCGATGGCCGTTGCCCTCACCCTCACAGCGCTTGGAGCGGTGACCTTGGTAGCTGTGCCTGCCGTTGTCGTCAGCATCACACTGGGGCTCGGGCTCGGCCTTGCTGTAAGTGCTGCCCGGGCCGGCGGGTTTACCGGTGCTGGCGCACTTGCCCTCCTGGCCGGCGCCCTCGCAGCGGCCGTCTTTGAAATTGCAAGTTACTGGGTGGCCTTCACCGTTCTGCAAATCTGCGCCCTCGTGCTTGTTGGGGGCCTTGCCCTTACCCTTGCCACAGGCGGTGGCCGCACCGCGGCAGACAGGGACGGTTAGGCGATGTTGCTGCGCAGCCGCATCACCGTCTTCCTGACCGTCGCGCTGATTTTGGTGATTGGCGGGCTCGCCGCGCTGGGGGTTCTGCGCTCACAGCTTGAACAGGACCGCCTTGCCGAAATCGCCATCGACGGTCAGCGCTCCCTGTGGAAGAGCATGGTGGCCGCGAATGCGCGCGACCTCAGCACCGTTGCTGGCGAATTGGCGGTGCGCTTGTCCATCGCTGCCCCACAGATGACACGCGATGAGATCGCCGATGTGGCTGCCGACTCGCCAGACCTTTTGACCGCAGGCAGAAGTGTCCAAGTCATCAATCTCAGCGGTCAGTTGCTGTTTGCGAACCAAGCCAACATCCGCGGCAGGCCCCTTTTTGGCATCAAATCCATCAACGCGCTGCTCGACGGACGCGCGTTCGTGGGCGGGCTGCGCCAGGAGAGCCCCGACCGCTATGTGATCGGCGCGGCCCGCCTTGTTGAGGTGCGCGGCGAGCCAACCGCGGTCGTTGCCATTGCCGAAGATGCCAAAGATGTGCTGGCCGCCTTCTCCCAGACCATGGAAGAGCCCGCCTACCTGGTCTCTTTGCGCGGACAGATGGTGGAAGGAACCGACCCTGCCCTTTACGACAGCGTTTCGCCCGACCTTCCGGCCCGTTCGGAAAGCACCGAGGTGATCACCCAGGGCGAGCGCTTCATCCTTGCGGTGGGCGCGCCTGTGGACGACCTCATCTCCGGTGCGGCAGGCACCCTCGTCACCTTGCGCGACAGCACGCAAAGCCTTTCTGCAAGGCGCTTGGTGGAACGGGTGGGCTTCTTCGTTCCCATCGGCGTTGCGCTCATCATCACGCTCGGCCTCTACCTTTACCTGCGCCAGGCATTCAGGCCTCTGGAAGGGGCGATCAGCGTTCTTGACGGCCTGTCGAAAGGCAACACCCATGTGGCGCTGGATTCGGCCGCCGGAAGCGGTGAAATCAAGCGTATCGCCGAGGCCGTGACGGTCTTTCGCCGCAACGCGCTCCTTTTGTCCGAGCAGGGCGAGGCCATCGAGCGCCAACGCAGGCGCCAGGAGCGGGTGATCCGCCGGCAGCTTCAACGCCTTGCCGAGACCCTCGACGACCAAGGACGCGACCAGGTGCTTGCCGACCTTGACACTGCGATGGAAGGTTCAGCCCACACCGGCGGGCGGCGCAGCAAAGCCGACAGCGAACTCTCCATGCTCGCCGCCGTCCTTGAAGGGATGTCGGCGCGCATCACCGACCAGCATCATCGCCTGACCCAACTCATCAAGGATTTGCAGGACTCCATCGTCACACGGGAGAGGCTGGCAGGGCTGGAACAAGAGCTTGAGATCGCGCGCGAACTCCAGCTTTCCTTCATGCCGCGGCCGCTTCCGGCCCACGTCTCCTACGCCATCCAAGGACGAATGCAGGCGGCAAAGGAGGTGGGCGGCGACTTCTTCGACTACTTCATGATCGACGCGCACCGGCTCGGCTTCGTGGTGGCGGATGTGTCGGGCAAGGGTGTGCCTGCGGCGCTCTTCATGGCGATCTCGCGCACGTTGATCAAAGCGACGGCCCTCACCACGCAGTCGCCGGCAAAGACGGTGTCGGACGTCAACACCTTCCTTGCCGCCGACAACGAACAGATGATGTTCGTGACCCTCTTCCACGGCGTTTTGGACTGTCGCACAGGCGCCCTCACCTATGTGAACGCCGGCCACAACCCGCCCTACCTGGTCCCCGCCGCAACGGGCGTGCCCGAACCGCTGCCACGGTTCGGCGACCCAGCCCTTGCCATTGCCGAGGACCTTGAGTTCACAGAGCACACCATTGCCCTGGAGCCGCGCGACCTGATTTTCCTGTTCACCGACGGCGTCACGGAAGCCTTCAACGTTGCGGGCGACGCCTACGGCGAAGGGCGGCTCGTCGCCCTCCTTGCCAAGCTCAAGGAGGCGGCGACGGTGGAGGAAATCAGCGGCAGCGTGGTGGACGAAGTGTTGGCCTTCGAGGTGGGAGCCGACCGTGCCGATGACACCACATGCGTTGCCCTGCGCTATCTCGGGCCCGACAGCGCTTGACCCTCGGCGTCATCGATACCCGACCGCGCCGCAAGCCTTCAAAAATCGCTGCACGACGCGACACAGCTAGACCATCCTGCGTCCATGCGGACGCAGACAAGAGTTCTACTCTTCTGAAATCGACCGATTTTGTTGCGGACCGATAGTTCCGTCGGACCGCATACCTCTCTAGCGCGCCTTGCCCGCCCCCATTGCTGCGCCGGCCACCCGCCAGACGCCATCCCAGTCTGCCGGAAGCGGGTACTCCTGAAGCTGATCGATCCTGCGCAGCATCAGCGATGACGGCACGTCGTGGGGGTCCTGCGCCAAGCAGGCGGTAAAGGCCTCACGGGCCGGCCCGAAATTCTGGGCGCGCAAGTGGGCGAGCCCGTCGTTGTAGCGGGTGGCGAGGGCGATGGTTTCCTCGCTCACATCCTCCTTCGGTCCGAGAAGGGCGTAAATGCTTGTGGGAAAGGAGAGCCCGCGCACAAGCATCTTGTCCAACTCGCGGAAGACGAACGGCCCACTGGCCTGCACCATTGTCTCCTCAGAGACAATGACACTGTGGCCGTAGACTTTGGCTGCTTCCTGGAGCCGCGCGGCAAGGTTCACAGCATTGCCGATGACGGTGTAGTTGCGGCTCGATGGAGGTCCGACATCCCCGGCGATCACACCGCCCGTGGCAAGGCCCACCACAGCATCCAACGTCTGGGCGCCGTCGACACCTGCGGCCGCCAGCTCCTCGCGCAAGGCAGGAAGGGCCGCCATCTGGCCCAAGGCGGCTTTGCAGGCGTCCACCGCTTGGGTGGAGGCATCGGTAAAGGGCGGCCCCCAGCAGGCCATCACCGAATCGCCGATGTATTTGTCGGTGATCCCCCCTGCCTGGCCGATGGGCTCGGTCATAGCCGCGAGGAAGCGGTTCAGAACGTCGATCAACGTGTCCACATCAAGGCGTTCCGACCAGCCGGTGAAGTTGCGCATGTCCACGAAAGAGATGGTCATTTCCGCGTGGCGGCTGCGAGAGGCCTCATCGCGGCTCAAAATGCGCTCGACGATCCGCGGGTCCACGTATTCGCCAAAGAGGCGCTTGATCTTGCGGCGCTTGCGCTCCTCAGTGGTGTCGGAGAAGACGACGACGACACCAAGCCGCTCCTCCGGCTCCCCCTCCCCCTGCTCGAGGGTGAGGAAGCTTGAGGCGACCATAAGGTCGGTGCGCTCGCCATTCACCTTCAGGGCGATTTCCACCGAGTGTGTGACCTCGGCCTCGTAGATGGCCTTGAACACCACTTCGTTGAAATCGTCGAAGCTCTCCTCTGCCAAAAACTCCTCGGCGAAGGATTGGCCCAGAACCTCAGACGGTGTCTTGTCCAAAATGCGCCCTGCAGCGGCGTTGAAGGTGATGATACGGCCTTTGAGGTCGATGCTGACCACGCCGTCGCGCATACTTTCCAGCACACGCTCGGAAATCAGGGCATCGCGCTGGGCACGGCCGCTCATAACGCACACCTAGGATCTGGCGAAGGTTGCCTCCCTCGATCCTTCGACCAGCACGCCCGTTGAGTGGCGCCTTGCCAGCGACCACCCTTGAGGCGACCCGTGCTTTCGCGGGGGCCAGACATTCTTTAGCGCGCCGCGCTCATGGGACCGCCGCCAAGCCGCCCGCCTCCCGAAGGAAGCCGATGACAGCGTCGACGCCGTTGCCGGCCTTCAGGTTCGCCATGATAAAGGGGCGATCGCCGCGCATTCTCTTGGCGTCCGATTCCATCACATCCAGCGATGCGCCGACGAACGGGGCAAGGTCGGTCTTGTTAATGATCAGAAGATCGGACCGGGTGATGCCTGGACCGCCCTTGCGGGGGATTTTCTCGCCGGCTGCCACATCGATCACGTAGATGGTGATGTCCACCAGTTCAGGCGAGAAGGTGGCGGCAAGGTTGTCGCCCCCCGATTCCACCAGCACGAGGTCCACGTCGGGGAAACGGCCGCGCATCTCATCGATGGCGGCAAGGTTGATGGAAGCGTCCTCACGGATGGCCGTATGCGGACACCCACCGGTTTCCACGCCCATGATGCGCGCCTCGTCCAGCGCTTCGGCGCGCGACAAGATGAGGGCGTCTTCCTTGGTGTAGATGTCGTTGGTGATGGCAACGATGTCGACCCTGTCGCGCAGTGCCTTGCACAAGCGTTCCATCAACATGGTCTTGCCTGAGCCCACCGGCCCGCCAATCCCCACTCTGAGCGGTCCATGGGAGGTGCGTGTCATCGTAGGCGTGTTCCTTCAAGCCCGAGTCAAGAACGGTAGAGCCTCACCTCCTGGCATTCGTGGCGCATGGAGGCAAGGTCCAGGCCGAGCGCCGCCCCGCCGATCACCTCAAGATCCGCCGTGCACGCCTCCTCGGTGAGGGAGGCGGCAAGGTCGGACAGGCGGGCCGTCAGCCGCTGGCCGTCGGTCTGGCCCAACGGCACCAACCTCACCGCGGCGGAGATGAGGTTGGCGGCAAAGGCCATCAAAAAGCCGTGGACGAGGGGGCGCAAGGGCACACCATGTCCGGCCCCGGCAAGGCCGACGGCCACAGGATAAGGCAGATCCCCATGGTCCGCGAGGGCGAAGTCGAGGGGCCAGGCGCCATCGATGACGGCGGCAAAGGCGTTGCCCTGGCGCACGCTTTCTTGCCAGCGTTCCGCAGACGGGGCGAGCGCAAGGCCCAGTTGACGCACAGGCTCCACCGATCGCCCGTCCGTTTGCGCGCGCCAGGTCTCGGCCAGGAGGATGGCATCGGTGCGCCCGCTTCCATCGGTGAGGGCAAGGGCGATGGCCGCCTCAGCGTCTTGCCTGCAGGAGAGCGCGCCATCCTCGCAAAGCCGCTCAAGCCCGTGGGAGTAGCTGAAAGCCCCCACGGGACACGCTGGCGAAAACCACGCCGCAAGCCGCGCAAGGGCGGCAGCATCGATCACGTCAGGGCCGGTCATGACTCCTCATCATGATGGTGGTGATGGTGGTGGCCTTCGCCGTGGTAGGCGCCTGGCTCGGGGTCGAAGGGGGCATCGCCAGTCTTCACCTGCGCGCCGAGGCGGCGGGCCATGTCTTCAAGGACATGGTCGCGGCGGATCCTGAGGCGATCGGCAAGGATGGCGGTGGGGGTGTGGCGGTTGCCAAGGTGCCAGGCAAGGGTGCGCAAGGCCCTTTCGTCGGCGGCGAAGATGTCGGCAACGGGCTCATCCTCAGCGGCGATCGCCAAAACACGGCCATCGTCCAAGGCCAGTTTGTCGCCGCTGCGCAGCCGGGTCGCCTTGGCAAGGTCGATGAGGACACGCGATCCGTCGGCCGCGCTGACCACGAGGCGCCTTCGGTGCCTGTCATCGTAGGACAGGCGCACGGTGAGGTGGGCCTGTGCCAAGCCGTCGGTAAGGGCGTGGGCACGCGGGAAGTCACCTGACGGGGCGGTCGCGGGGTGGTCGCGGCTCATTGTTCGTCCCCCTTTGCGTCCGTCACGTTGGCTTGGAACCAGTCGGCAGCCATTTGCGCCCACTCGGCGTCGGGGGGTACGTGGCCTCCTGGCCACAAGGTCAATTGCAGGGCGCTCCCCGGGGTGCAGGTGGTATAGCGCCTATGCCAATAGCGGCCCTCGGTCTGGAACGCATCGGCACGCAGATTGGTGCAGCCGTTCTCTTCGCGCCAGCGCTGAAGCCCTTCGAAGATGTCACCCTGATAGAGCGCGCCGCCGCGCAACGGCCGGCCTTCCAAGGGCACCGTCTGATCGCGCCAGCCATGGGTGTGGAGGAGCTTGACCGGCCCATCGCAATCCACGGGATGGGGCCGCCAAAAGCCGCCGGCATAAGGCAGATAGGCCGCCGCCAAATCACTGTCTTCACAGGCAAGATACCACACCAGCGAGCCGCCGATGGAGTAGCCTGTGAGCGCGATTTTGTGCCGATCCACATGGTGGCGCGCCACAACGTCTTCGATGAGGGTGCGGGTGAAGGCCAGTTCATCGCGCCTGCCGGGCCGCTCCGGCAGGAAGAACCAGCCGGGGCCAAACCGCGATTGGGGCCGCTCAAGGCCGTTGGGGGCAATCACCACGAAACCGCGGGCCGTGAGCGCTTTCGCCATAGGCGCATCCACAATGGTGCGCCCCGTGCCGCCGGCACCGTGAAAGTAGATGACGGCGGGGTGTGGGCCGTCCGCCTCACCCTCGGGCAAAGCCACGTGATAGCTGCCCAGCGGCGTCTCGCAGGGCGCCTCGGCGGCACCGCACGACGCCTGCGCAAAGGCGATGTCGGGGCTTGCCATGATGAGAACAAGTGCGAGCGCTAAGGCGATCACACCCCGCCGGCCAACCGACACATCTTGGCGCAAGGCGTGGCGCGATACCGGCGATCGGACAGGACCAGCGCCACCCATATCGGAGACCAACATGCGATTTTTTCTAATCTTTTCGTTCCTTGTTGTTGCAGCTTTTGCGCCATCGCCCGGATCGGCGCAGTCCATCAGCGATCGCCTTGTGGGCACATGGACCTGCCAAACCAAGTTAAGCGGCATCCGCTTCAAGGCCATTTGGCGATATCGCAGCAACGGCGCGTTTTCCATGGATTTTGCCCTTGGGGGCCGATTGAGCGGCGTCAAAGTGAGTGGCAACGGATTTGGCACAGGAAAGTGGAGCCTCAACAGAAATCGCCGGCTCACGCGCACATTCGACAGCTTTGTGACCACGCGCGTGGGGTTCGACGACAATCGTTTGCCGGCGAGCGACCTCGCCGAACTCACCGACATCATGAAACAAGGGGCAATTGTTGCAAGGGTGCGCCCCCTGCGGCGTAACAGCTTTGTGGAGCATCCCATTCCCCCCGACACAAAGACCCGCTGTCGGCGGATTTAACCAGACCAAACACCTGTCACCGGCTGCGGCCGACTATTCTTGACAGTGCGCGCTCCAATCCCTTGGCGATGGGGTTTGATAGGCGCACACCGTTGGAGCGTACAATGCGTTTTCTTTTGATTTTCTCGTGCCTTATGGCGTTCGCCTTCACCCCCTCCCCCGCATCGGCGCAAACGTTAGGCAAGTGGCTCGTGGGGACTTGGACGTGCAAAACAAGTTCGCGTGGTCTGCGCTACACTTATGTTTGGCGCTATCGTAGCAACGATACCTTTTCCATGGACTATTCGTTTAGAGGTCGCTTCAAAGGCATGCGTGTTGTCGCCAATGGTTTTGGGTCTGGCCAATGGAGCGCCGTTGGTAACAGTAAAATCCGGAGACATTTCACCAGCTTCCTGATCGAAAACATGACCGCTGACGGTCGGCGCGTTGCGCCACGCGGTCTAGCAGGCCCAACCCAAACCATGACGGAAGGCCCCAGCGTCCTGAAAGTGACGCAACGTAGCCGCAATGCCTACACCGTAGCGGGAACCAAGGATAGCTCCCCGATGCGGTGCCGACGCAGCTAGAACGGGTCTCCTGCCCAAAGCAATTCGCTTCGAACAGACGCAGCCCAGAGCCGCTCTGATCGAATGCGATCAGTCAGATCAGCATCGCTCTAGAGGCTCATTTCCAGGAGCCAGGGCGGTTTTCTTGCAGCCATTCGGTTTCTTCTGACCAAAGGCAACCACACGGTTTCACCTGAGCAAAGAACGCCTAGTCGATGGCGCCGATGAGGTTGGTGAAGATGGTGCGCACGGCGGTGCGCCGTTCGGCAACGTCGGCCATCAGGTAATCCATGTCCGGTGCGTCTGCCGCCCGCAGCAAAAGGGGTTGGAGGGGGGGCGGCGCGTCCTCAAGGGCAAGGGTTTTGTGGGAGGCAATGGCAATCACTTGGGAAAGGCGCTGGTATAGCCCGTGGGCGGCAAGCAGCGTCTCGCACGGGCCGTCTGCCAATGTTCCATTGTCGCGCTGGCACGACAGCAGCTCGCCCACCTGTGAGACGCCCGTACATCCCCCTTCGGCCAGCTGCAGGAACTGGGCGATGAACTCAATATCCACCTGGCCGCCCGGGGCGTGCTTCAACCCTTCGGCAGATTGGTCGGCAAGGCGCTTGCGCATGGCCAACACGTCCGCCACCAGCGCTTCACGGTCGCGGTGACGGGTGGTGGCCTGGTCAACGGCAACGCGGGCCCGCACGCCGAGCGCACCATCACCTGCCACCACACGGGCACGGGTCAGCGCCAGATGCTCCCAGACCCAGGCGCTTTCAGCGTGGTAGCGCTCGAAGGACGTGATGTGCGTGGCAAGGGGTCCCGACCGCCCTGAAGGGCGCAGCCGCAAGTCCACCTCGTAGAGCGAGCCCTTCGCAGTGGGCGCTGACAAGGCCGCCACCACCCGCTGGGCGAGGCGGGCAAAGTAGTGACCGGGCGACAGGCCCTTTTCGCCGTCGGACTGGCCCGCCTCAGGTGCGCAGTTGTAGATGAACACGAGGTCGAGATCGCTGGTGGCGGTCATCTCCCGCCCGCCATACTTGCCGAGCGCCACAAGCGCCGTTGCCCCCTCCTCCAGCCGTCCGTGACGAATCTCGAACGCGTCGGTCGCCACCTTTAGCGCGGCGGAGACGATACAGTCGGCAAGGCGAGCATAGGCCTCCCCGACGCTCTGGCCGGTTTGCGACCCTGCAAGAACCCGCGCGCTCACCAAGAGCGCCTGCTCCTGGCCGAACACGCGCAAGGCATCCAACTGACCTTCATAATCCTGCGCCTCGGCAAGGGCCTGGTGGAGCTGGCCGGCCAGCTCATCCTCGTCGGGAAGGCGGCCGAAAAAGGCAGGGTCGATCAACACGTCCAGGAGCCGAGCGTGGCGGGCCAACTGCTCCGACAAACGGGGCGCCGAGCCTGCGATCAAGACGAGCACCGGGATGAGGTCCCGCTGGTGGTTGAGGCGCGACAGGATTTGCACCCCCGCAGGCAGCCAGGACAGGAAGGTGTCGAACCCGTCGAGGGCACCCAAGGGGTCGGCAGAGGTGGAAAATGCATCACCGAGCGCGGGCTCGATGCTTTTCAAGAGCCGCCGCGCTCGCTCCGTGCGAAGGGCCCTGTAAGGGGCGTCCTGCCAGGCGGCGAAGCGGGCCTTGATGGCCTCCCCCACCTCCCCTTCAGGCAGGCCATTGCCGGTTTTTGCAGTGGCGATGACGGGGTTCGACCGGCTGACGATCTTGGGAAGGTTGGTGAAATGGGTGTGGACCGTCTGCAAGGTCGCCACCATGGTGGCCTCGAAGGTGTCCACCTCCCCCATCATCCTTGCAATGCGGGGAACGCCCTCTTCATCGGGCATGGAGTGGGTTTGTTCGTCGGCCACCATTTGCAGGCGATGCTCGATCCGCCGCAAACGCACGTAAGCATCGTGCAGGCTGTCGCGGGTCTCACCGTCAATCCAGCCGGCATTTGTCAGGGCGACAAGCATGTCGAGGGTCGAACGGCCGCGAAGGCGCCTGTCCCGCCCGCCGGCAAGGCGCTGAAGGGTCTGGACGAAGAACTCAAGCTCGCGAATGCCGCCGCGGCCAATCTTGACGTTGTGGCCGGGCACGGTGATGGCACCGGCCCCTTTCACAAGGGCGATCTGGCGGCGGGTTTCCATGGTGTCTTCAATGGCGGCAAAGTCGAAAAAACTGTGCCAGACGGACGTGGAGATGGCCGACAGGAAGGCACTGCCAGCGCTCTGGTCCCCTGCAATGACGCGCGCTTTGATGACGGCCTGCTGCTCCCACGCACGGGCGCGGGACTGGAAGTAGGCAATGGCCGAAGGGACGGCGACCGCCACCGGCGTTGCGCCAGGGTCTGGCCGTAGCCTCAGATCAACGCGGAAGACGAACCCTTCGTCCGTGCGCCCCTGAAGGACCTGCGTCATCCTTTGGGTCAGCCGCACCGCACGGCCTGAAGTAATGCCGCAGGCAGCGGCACGGGCGGGATCGTAGACCACCACAAGGTCGATATCGCTGGAGTAGTTCAACTCGTGCGCGCCAAGTTTGCCGAAGGCGAGCACCACAAGGCCGCAGGTGTGGGGGTCCGTGGTGGTGAGCTGACCGCGGCGAAAGCCATCCAGAAGGACGCTTTGGAGGGCAATGGCGACCGCAGCATCGGCAAAGCGGCTGAGCGCACCCGTCACATGCTGAACACTGGCACCGGCGCAAAGGTCGGCAAGGGCAACGGCAAGGGCCACTTGCCTGCGTGATTGGCGCAATTGGCTCATCACCCTCGCCAGATCGTCGCTGGGGGAAACGGAGGCGGCAATGGCGACCGTCTCGTCCAAGGGCCGTGTGAGGAGCGCCGTCAGATCCTTGGGATAGCGCAGCATGAGGTGACGCAGGAACGGGGACACGTCGGCCACAGTGTCAAGGGCTGCCCTGGCGTCTTCGCCGATGACGGACAGGGGGCCACCTTCTGCGGCTTCAAGGTCGGCCAAAAACGCTTCATCCACCGCGCCTGGGAGCGGGGTGAGTGCCTCGCCGAGCGTCATGCCGCCATGGGGAGGGCGATGGTGACCTTCAGACCAGGGTCGGCGTTTTGCAACGCAAGGCGGCCGCCGTGCTGCTCCACGATCGCCTTCACCATGGACAGCCCCAGCCCCGCCCCAGGTTTTGAGCGTGAGGCATCCACCCGCACGAAGCGGTCCGTCAGACGCTCGCGCTCTGCATCCGCCACACCTGGTCCCCGATCGCGCACCGTCAGCACCGCTTCGTCCCCCTCGCGCGTCACCGACAGGTCGACGGACGCAGCCTCGCTCTCACCGTACTTCAAGGCATTGTCGAGGAGATTTGCAATCATATTGCGCAGCAATGTGGGCTCGCCCGCAACGGTGAGGTGGGGATCCACGTTCGCATCAAGGCGCATGCCGGCGTCTTCGGCGGCAGGCTCGTAGAACTCGGCCATATCAAGGGCAAGGGCGGAAAGGTCCGTCGGTTCAAGGGAGAGGCCCGCGGCATGGCTTTCCATGCGCGCAATGGTGAGGAGAACATCGAAGGTGTGGATCAGTTGATCGCACTCCTCAATGGCCCCTGACAAAACCGCATCAATGGTGGCGGGGTCGGGAGGGTTGCGCAACGTCTCGTCCAAGCTGTTGCGCACCCGTGTCAAAGGCGTCTTCAGGTCATGGGCAATGTTCTGGGAGACCTCTTGAAGGCCTTTGTGCAAGCGATTGATCTCATCCAGCATTTGATTCACGCTGTTTGCCAGGCGGTCGAACTCGTCCGCCGACCCGTCGGTGGGAAGGCGGCGCGACAAGTCCCCTGCAATGATCTGGCGGGATGTTGCGCCGATGGCGTCCACCTTGCGTAGGACGGACCGGGACAGAAAAATCCACGACAGCACCGCAAGGGCCACGACGACAAAAATCGCCCCCCTGATGGAGGTGCGGATGATGGCCGAAAACTCAATTCTGTCCTCAACGTCGCGGCCGACGAGGAGGCGGTAGCCGCTGCCCAAAATGGCAAGGCGCGCCATGGCGCGGTGTTCGGGCCCTGCCGCCTCCCCCCCGTCGCGCAAGGTCACGAGGCGTTCGTAGCGGACGGGAAAGGTCTCCCCCACCTGCGCGGTTCCCGGCTCGAAAAGGAGTGCGGCAACGTTGCCGGCAATTCTGTTGCCGGCAAAATCGGTAATCAGATAAACGCTTGCCTCGGGCCGCGCGCTGCGCCGCTCCACCGTTTCCATCAGGCGGAAGAGACCGCGGCGGCGATATTCGTTGGACAGATCCACCAGCTCCGCCTCGATGGTCGTCTGCAACTGGCGATCGATGAGCGAAGCGGTGGTAAACGAGATGTACGCGATCAGACCTAAGGACAGCACCGCGAAGACGCTGAGGTAAACCAGCGTCAGTTTGAACGCGGTGGTGCGGACCAGTCTACTCGGACTCGGCACGGATGACGTATCCCGCCCCCCTCACGGTGTGCAAAAGCTGGCTGTCGAACGACTTGTCGATCTTGGCCCGCAAGCGCGAAATATGCACGTCAATGACGTTGGTTTGTGGGTCGAAATGATAATCCCAGACGTTTTCCAGAAGCATCGTGCGCGTCACCACCTGGCCGGCGTGGCGCATCAAATACTCAAGCAGGCGAAACTCGCGCGGCTGGAGGATGACGTTCTTGCCCGCACGGGTGACGGTGTGGGACAGCCTGTCGAGTTCAAGGTCGCCCACACGGTAGACCGCCTCGAACTCAGCCGTCTGCTTGCGTCGTGACAGCGCCTCCACCCGGGCCAGAAGCTCGGTAAAGGCGTAGGGCTTGGTGAGGTAATCGTCACCGCCTGCGCGCAGGCCCTTCACCCTGTCGTCCACCTGCGAGAGGGCAGACAGGACCAGGATCGGCGTGTGATTTTCCTTGGTGCGCAGTTCGGAGACAATGGACAATCCATCGCGCTTGGGCAGCATGCGGTCCACGATCATCACGTCATAATCATTGGCAACGGCAAGGTCGAAACCCTGTTCGCCGTCATAGGCAACGTCAGAGGTGTGGCCCGCCTCAGCCAAACCTCGTGCCAAATAGGCAGCGGCCTCCGCATCGTCTTCGATAATCAAGACTTTCATCAGTGTGTCCTCTGCCGAGTCGTGCCGTTGCAAAATACCCTGCATTCTCCAAGCCCTCCCACATTGGGTCGGAAATCGGTTTGCGGAACGCCACAACTCCTCCGCAGACTGTGCCCGAAACCGCGCCGGTGATCATCTGTCATTCAAATATTCGTAGGAATGACCTGGATCAAGATCGACAGCCATCTCAATAAATTAAATCACTGACACGTTTTGGATGGAGATTACAAAGTGTTTATGAAGCGGCATCTCAGCATTTACGAAACTGATATTTCAGCGCCCATTATCGGGCAATAGTTTCGCTTTTTGGCATCTATCGGCACCCAAGCGCGCAACGGAAAGGCCACGGTAAGGCCCACATTGCGCCTTATTTAGGAACGCGCAGGCGGTCTTGGGCCCGATGACGGCGCCGGTTAAACGCTCAACCGGCAACGGCCCAACCGTCCGGTGCGGTGGGGTTTTGAAGGGGCGCGGCCTCATCGGTGCGTGAGCGAGAGACGGCGCTCAAGGAGTTGGAGAGCCAGGCGAAAAGCTCACGGAAGGCAAGGCCCTTCAGCATCAACGGAGTGCGCACGGCAAGGCCGCCAAGGGCCTCCATATCGGCGCCCTCCACGCCGACGGCAAAGAACATAAACTCCTTGCGCTTCTCCCCTTCGGCAATTCTGGCACGGGCGGTATCGGTGTTGTCGGTGGGTGCCCCGTCGGTGATGAGGAAGATCCAGGGGCGATAAAAGTCCACCCCTGCGGTGCGGTAGTGGTCCTTGCGGGTGCGAAGCAGGTCCACCCCCCGCACGATGGCCGCCCCCATCGGTGTGTTGCCGCTGGCCACCAGTCGAGGCGGTTGAAACTGGTCGGCTGCAATGAATGACCCGTCGTCCTCCACAGGGCCGAAGGTGACGAGCGCGATCTCCACCCGCTTCATGGCCAGCCTGTCCGCGCCCAGCTCTTCGTGAAAGTGCAAAAGGCCGTCATTGAGCGCATCGATCTTGTCGCCCGTCATGGAGGTGGAGGTGTCCAGCAACAGGACCACGGGGCAGCGCGGCTCGGGATTGTCCACGAACTCGTCCCCGCCGGCGCCGAAAGGCTCCTGTTGAAGCGTCGTCATACCGCCCTCCTCCACTCACCATGGCCATTGGCTGCCGGGTGCAACCCTTGCGGCAACACCATCATCATTCCACCGGATGGAGCGGGGCGCCAGTGCCCGTGACACACCGCCAACCCTCATGACGGGAGAGACCGAACCCCCTATGGATCCACGATCCAAATGCTGGGAGACGACGGATGAGACGCGGGGAAAACGGTTGGCTCCAATCCGCCGATGCCTGGATTGCCGATATGGGCGCTGAGGGCGACTTCGGGCGCAAACACGTCCTCGACACGCCGATGCTCGCCCGCGCGTCCCTTGCAGCGGCGCGTGGCGGCACTTTGGCGCTGGACCTTGGGTGCGGCGAGGGCCGGTTTTGCCGAATGCTGGCGGACACAGGCTGGCACGTCATTGGCCTCGACCCCATCGCGCGGATGCTTGAGGTGGCGCAGAGCCGTCATGGGGCGGGAGACTATGTGCGTGGCCACGGGGAAAGGCTGCCATTTGGCGACGGTGCGTTTCACCTCGTCGTCAGTTATCTCAGCCTTCTCGACATTGATGGTTTTGGGCAGGTGGTGGGGGAGATGGCTCGCGTGGCCGCCCCAGGCGGGACGGTGCTTGTGGCAAACCTCAACCCTTTCGTGACCGCGAACCCGTTCCACACGTGGATCGAGGACGGCAAAGGCAGAATGCTCTTTCCCATCGACGATTACCCCACAGCGCGGGCTGAATGGGTGGGGTGGCGCGGCATCAACGTGCGCAATTGGCACCGGCCGTTGGAGACCACCATGGCCGCCTTCCTCAAGGAAGGTCTGAGGCTGACCCACTACGCCGAACCGCTCCCCACAGGCGGCGACCCTGCGCGGGTGGCTCGCCAGAAGCGCGTGCCGTGGTTTCACATCATGGAGTGGACCAAGCCAGGCTGACCGCCATCACCGCCCGCGGGGGCGCGAGAGAAGATCGCCCGCCAAGCTGAACGCCAGCACCGTCAGCGCAACGGCAATGCCTGGGATGACCACAAGGCTCGGCTGTGAGCGCACCACCGCACGCCCCTCGGCCACCATGCCGCCCCAACTCAACACGTTCGGGTCGCTGAGACCGAGGAAGGCGAGCGCGCTTTCCACAAGGATCGCCTCGCCAATGGCAATGCCGATGAGGGCCATGACCGGCTGGAGAGCGTTTGGGAAGACGTCCAAAAATGCGATGGAGACAGGTGCGCGACCGGTCAGTTGGGCGGCCGCCACATAGTCTTGGGTGCGGATGCGCAGGACCTCCGCGCGCACAAGGCGCGCGGCTGCGGGCCAAGAGGCAAGGGCGATGGCAATGATCACCGTTGTCATGGACGCGCCAAGCCCGCCCACCAGCGCCAGCGCAAACAAGAAGGTGGGCATTGTTTGAAAGGCTTCGGCAATGCGCATCACCACAGCATCCACCACGCCGCCGGCAAAACCTGCCACAAGCCCTGCCAGCGCGCCGAAGCCAAGGGAGGCCGCCGCAGCCACCGCCCCCACAATCAAGGACGTGCGCGCCCCGTGGATGAGCCCTGCCAGCACGTCCCGCCCCAAGCGGTCGGTGCCAAAGGGGTGGGCCGCGTCCGCAAACGGCGCCAGAAGGGGCCGCGCCACCATGTCGAGCGGATCGCCTGGCGACAGGAAGGGGGCGAAGAGGGCAACCAACGCCACGCCCCCAATCAACAGCGCGCCGAGGACACCGCCAGCGTCCTTCATGCCCCACGCGCGCGCCCTCATGAGACTTTGTCGACGGTGCCGGCCCCGAGCCGGATCCGTGGGTCGATGACGCCGTAAAGGATGTCGACGATGAGGTTTGCCACCATCACCATCACGGCGCCCGTTAGAAGAATGCCTGCAAGCAAGAGAAGGTCGCGCTGCGCCACGGCCCCATAGGCAAGGCTGCCAAGGCCGGGGATGGCAAAGACGGTCTCCACCACAACGCTGCCGCCCAGCATGGCGCCGGCCTGGATGCCCACCATCGTCACCACAGGTGCCAGCGCAGGACGCACCTTGTGGCGCAGCAAGAGTCGCCTCCCACGCACACCCCTTGCCCGCGCCGCCGTCACCCAAAGGGCGGACGTGGTCTCCACCATGGCGCTGCGCATCAGGCGCACATAAAGGGCAAGGTAGGTGAGCGTCAGCGTCATCACCGGAAGGACCAGGTGGCGCGCCGTGTCGAGGACGCCGTCCAGCCCACCGCTCTCGCGGCCGAACGTTGCAAGGCCTCCAAGAGGGAGCCAGCGAAGCGACACGGCAAAGACGATGAGCGCCACGAGCCCGACGAGGAAACCGGGCGTTGCGTTCAAAACAAGGGCAAGGCTGGTGATCACCCCGTCGGTAACGTGCCCTCGTCGAAGGGCCGCGACGGCGCCAAGCGCACTGCCCACGAGGCTTGCCAGGATGAGGGCAAGACCCATCAAGAGGAGGGTTGTGGGCAGGCGCTCGCCAATTACCTCCACCACAGGGCGGCCGAAGGCGATGGAAGGCCCAAGGTCGAGGGTGACAAGGCGCGTCAAGTAGGCGGCAAAGCGGCCAGGCAAGCTATCGGCAAGGTCGTAGCGCTCACGCAAGGCGGCAATGAAGGCATCGTCCCCCGCAGCGCCGGTCTCGGCAAGGTAGGCATCCACCGCATCGCCTTCTGAGACCTCAAGCAGCGCGAAGACGGCCACAGCGACAATGAAAAGAACTGGCATCGCCTGGCCTACACGCACCACGATGCGGCGCGCCAGTGCGCTCATGGTCCTCTCACGGCAAGGTGGGCGGCCGGCGCCTCATCCTTCAAGCCAGGTGTCGGCCCAGTTGGAGGTGGCCCAGCGGGGGTTGTTGGCAACGCCTTTCACACGGTCCCTTGCAACGGTGATGAAGGTGAACTCGATCAAGTGGACGATCGGAAGATCGGTGAGGGCAAGGCGCTGGAAGTCTTTGTAGAGCGCCACCCTTTCCTCGCCGTCGACCGTGGTGGCCGCCTTGTCGATGAGGGCGTCCATCTCATCGGACTGGTAGCCGTACTGGTTGGCGAAAGGAACGCCGGCGGGGAGCCCACCCTTGAAAAGGATGGTGGTGGAGATGGCAGGGTCGTTGCGCCACACAGGCGAGCCGATGGCAAGGTCGAAGTCGTGGTCTGTGTAAACGCCGCGGATGTGCCCGCCGGGGTCGGCGGTCACCACCTCCACATCGATGCCGATGCGCCGCAGCGCCTGGCGGACCACATCGCCCACCGCGCGGGTCTGCTCGAACCACGGAGCAGGACGCAGGCGCACCTTGAAGCGCATGTCCCCCTCGCCTCTCGGGAAGCCTGCCTCGTCCAGCAGCGCCTCGGCCTTGTCGGGGTCGTAGGGATAGGCGGGGACATCGCTTGTATAAAAGTCTTCCGCGCTGGCGGGGATCGGTCCGGTCGCGGCCTTGGCATAGCCGAGGAACACAAGGTCGACGATAAGTTCCTTGTCGATGGCGTGGGCAATGGCCTGCCTCACCCGCGGATCGGAGAGTTCCGGCCGCCGGTGATTGATCTCAACGGTGATGTTGTAGGTGATCCCCTCATAGCCGCCGGGGATGACCGTCACGTCAGGCAAAGCATCGAGGCGTGCCAGTTCACTGAGCGGCACTGCCGAGAAGGCGGTGACGTCAATGTCGCCCGTTTCGAGGCCTGCCGCCTTGGCGCCGGCGTCGGGCATGACGCGATACAAGATCTCATCAAGGTAAGGCAGGCCCTCACCCCAGTAATTCTCGTTGCGGGTGAGCCGGTAGAACTCACCAGGGCGGTGTTCGGCAAAGACGAAGGGGCCTGTTCCCACAGGTTTCAAGTTGTAGGGGTTCTCGGCAATCTCCGTCCCCTCATAGAGGTGTTTGGGGAGAACTGCGGTCAGCGCCGGCATGGCGTTCTCGATGAGCTGCGCCGGGGTGGGCTCTGAGAACACGAACCGCGCCGTCTGTGCATCCGGCGTTTCCACAGAAGCCAGATTGGCAAACACCACGCGGCCGAGATTTTGCAAGGGCTTCCACACGTTCATGGCCGAGAACGCAACGTCGGCTGAGGAGAACGGCGCACCGTCGTGCCAGGTGACCCCCTCGCGCAGGGTGACGGTGAAGGAGAGGCCGTCGTCGGACCCTTCCCACGCGGTGGCAAGGAGGGGCTTCAGCCCGGTCTCGTAATCCATCTCCGCCAGCGGCTCGACCACCTTGCTGGCGACGTAAAACACGCCGTTGGAGGCGACCATAGCGGGGTTGAGGTTGCGCGGCTCGGTGTCGGCGGCAGCAATCAACGTGCCGCCGCGCACCGCCTCTTGGGCCCATGCGTGGCGGAACGGAAGGGCTGGCGTCAGCGCAAGGGCAGCGCAGGAGGCCATCAAGGTGCGTCGATTGAGGGTGGTCATGGTGCCGGCTTCCCCGTTTCGCGGTGGCGGCGCATCGGCCGCGTGCCGCAGGGTCGACGGGGGCGGCTGCAACGTCAAGGGGTCGCTATGCGGGGCAGATTCCCACAGGCAACGTCACGCTGCGATTGGGATCATAACATACGATCTGTGATTTTTTCGCTTGCGATGTTACAAATTGTGGCGAACCATCACACGATGATCACGCTTTTGCGATGCTGACGTTCGCTCAGGAAGACAAAGAGCGCCCTCAGATGCCGGCAGAGACGCGCCGCTTGAAAATCATCGAGCATCTGCGCGCCCACGAGACGGCGGAGGTGGATGCGTTCGCGAAAATGTTCAGCGTCAGCCGGATGACGGTGCACCGCGACCTCGACGCGCTGGTGGAGCAGCGCATCGTGCGCAAGGTGCGCGGCGGGGCGACCATCCTACCCTCGGTGATTTTCGAGGGCGACTATGCCTACCGCGCCCGCCTGCAGGGGGATGAGAAAAACGCCCTCGGTCGTGCCGCCTCCCACCTGGTCGAACCTGGGATGGCCATTGTCCTGGACGATTCCTCCACCGTTGCCGCCGTCATCCCCTTCCTCCTGGACAAGCGGCCTTTGACGGTGGTGACCAACGCCCTCCCCGTCATACAGATGCTGGACAAGGCGCCGGGCATCACGCTGATTGCCCTTGGCGGAATCCTGGACCCCATCTGCAATGCGTTTTTGGGGATTTTGACTGAGCAGAGTATGCGCTCGATCCGTGTGGACCTGGCGCTCCTGTCCACCGCCTGCGTCCACGGGGCGACAGCGTATTTGCGCGTGACGGACGATGCCATCCGCGCCAAGCACGCCATGATGGAAAGCGCCGACCGGTCCGTGATGATGGTGGACCACACCAAGTTCGGCAAATCCGCCCTCAACCGTTTCACCGAGCTGTCCCGGTTCGACCGGGTGCTTGTCACCGACGGCTTGCGCCGTGACCACCGCGAGGCCCTGCGCCGCGCCAAAGTGCGCCTAGAACTGGTGCGGACCACACCGTCCGACGCCAGCGCGCCCATGAGGAACGCCTAAACGATGTCCGCCTTGATCGGAACAGCTTCGCGCCTGGCGCGGTTGATGTCGGGACCTGAAGGCCGCGCGGCCTGCCTTGCCTTCGACCACGGCCTCCACATCGGCCCCATCCCGGGCGCCGAAAACACCGGCGCCGTGATGGACGCGGCGGTGGCGGCAAAGCTTGACGGGGTGATTGTCTCGCCAGGCCTTGCGATCCGGCACGCAGGGCATTTTTGCGGGGCCGACAAACCCTCACTGATCCTAAGGCTCGACCAGACGGCCATGTGGCGCGTCGGCACGCCAGGCGGATATGAGATGGGCGAGACGCGGCCTGTGGCAACGGTGGAAGAGGCCATCCAGCTCGGCGCGGATGCCGTCATCACCTACCTTTTCTTCAGCCACCAGGAGCCCGGGCTTGAAAGCGCGTCCGTGCGGTTTGCGGCCGAGACCGCACGCGCCTGCCGCCACCACGGCATGCCCTACATCATCGAACCCATGGCCGCCCGCGGCGGTCTGATCGACGATCCGTTCGACGCCGACGTTATCGCGCACAACTGCCGCATGGCTGTGGAGGTGGGGGCCGATGTGATCAAGACCGACTGGTCGGGATCGACGGCAAGTTTCCGCAAGGTGGTGGATGCTGTGGACGCGCCCATTCTCGTGGCAGGGGGCGCCCATGAGGGGGACGACAAGGGCGTCCACACCCTCATTGCCGACCTTATGAAGGCCGGCGCTAAGGGCATCTTGTTCGGCCGCAACCTCTTCCAAGCCAAGGACCCGACGGCGATGATGGCAAAGGCCCGCCGCCTCATTTACGAGGCGCCTGCCCCAAGCCGCCCCAAGCCGCGCGCCCGCCCAGCGGCACGGCGCACCCAACGACGGCGCGCCGGCTGAGCGCAGCAACGCCAAAGACGACGCGCCAACGTCGCGCGTCGATCCGACGAGAGGGGCGCACACTGCGCCCAAAATCGAGAACGAAAGGGAGGACGACAATGACCAGCAAACTGTTCCGCCCCATGGCCGCAGCGGCCATGGTCTCAAGCCTGGCGCTTGCCGCAGGCACAGCCAAGGCCGAGGACTTGACCTTCGTCTGGCACGCAGGCACGTGCGCCGACGCCTTTGTGGAAATAGCCCAAGACTATCCTGGCGACATCACCATCGTGCCCGCCTTGGTGCCTTACGGGCCTGAGTGGCATAACAAAATCGCTTCTGAGTTTGCAATCCAGGGCGATGCGTTCGACTTTGCCATGTGGGACAGCCAGTCCACCGCAGAGTTTGCCGGCGGCGGCCACGCCCATTCGGTCAACGATGTGTTTGCAAGCTCGGACGTCTTGAATGCGGACCTCTTCCCCGCCGCAAGTCTTGCCCGCTATGGCGAATATCCTGACGGATCGGGCAAGTTCTGGGGGCTTCCCGTCAACCAGGACGCTTACGGCTTCATGTACCGCAAGGACCTGTTCGAGAACCCTGATGAGCAGGCGGCCTTCAAGGAAAAGTACGGCCGCGATCTGACCGTGCCGCAGACCTATCAAGAGGCCAAGGAGGTGGCCGAATTCTTCACCCGGCCTGACGAAGATCTTTTCGGCTGGGGCCAGATGGGTGGACGCGAGTATGACTTTGCGACCACCGCCTCCAACTCGTTCCTGTGGTCGTTCGGGGGCGAACTCTACAACCCCGAAACCTATGAGGTGAAAGGCTACCTCAACTCACCGGCCTCCGTGGACGGCGTGCAAGCCTATGTGGACATGTTCCAATTCGGCCCTCCTGGCAGCCAGAACTGGGGCTGGGATGAGGTGAATGCGGCCTTCCAGCAAGGCAAGCTCGCCATGGCCATGCAGTGGTACTACTTCCACGGCTCCAACTCGGACCCCAACGTGAACCCCCACGCGGAAAGCACAGGCTTTGCCAACCTTCCGGGCGCCGTGGGTCGTGACGGTCTGTTCCGCCGCGAGTTCTCCGTCGGCGGCCAGGGTATGGGCATCAACGCGTACTCAGACAAAGTCGACACGCTGACGAAGTTCATGGAGTGGTACTTCCAGCCCGAGCAGCAAAAGCGCTACGCTGCCGTGTGCCAAACGGGCCTCAAGGAAGTTTTGGACAGCCCCGAGTGGCAAGGCCTCAACAGCTACAACAAGCATTTTGCCACAGCGCTGGATCACACCAACGACTATTGGCACCTGCCCGAATACTCCATCCTCTTGGACATTCTGCAAGAAGAGGTCTCCAACGCCATCTCCGGCAGCAAGACCGTCCAGGAGGCGTTGGATGATGCGGCCGAGCGGCACGAAGATGTGCTGGAGCGTGCCGGTTACGAGATCAAGCGTGGCGACAGCGCCCCTGAGGTGCCCGACACCGTGATCACCCCTGTCGGGTCGCAAGAGGTCGTCGCCCTCCCGGTCGACTGATTGGTGCCCATGGCGGTGTGGAGGCGGCCTGTTTCAGGTCGCCTCCGTTTCGGGTTGTTGCCCGCGTTTGATTGAGGAAAGGCCCCATGCGCCGATCTCCCCTCGCGTTTCTTCCGGTGATGATCGTCATCGGCGTCTACCTGGCGTTTTCCTTCGGGCCGATCTTCTGGATGTTCTTGTCATCCTTGAAAGATCGGCAAGAACTGTTCACCTGGCCGCCGCAGCTTTTCTTCACGCCTGACTGGACCAGCTATCAGGCCGTCTTCGGGGTGGGCGAGGCCAAACAGACCGCCACTGCCATCGGCCTTGTGGACGCGTTGATCACCTCCATCATCGTCTCGGTGGGCGGCACGGTGCTCGCCGTCACCTTCGGCACACTGGCGGGCTATGCCTGCTCGCGCTTTGCCTTCCCCGGGCGCGATGATTTCATGTTCTTTGCGCTGTCGACGCGCATGATCCCGCCCGTGGCCGTCCTTGTGTTCTACCACTCCATGTTCGCGAAACTGGGGCTGACGGATACGGTGACCGGCCTCATCTTGGTGACCACCTTCATCAACTTGGGTCTTGCCACCTGGATCATGAAAGGCTTCTTCGACGGTGTGCCGAAGGAGGTGGAAAACATTGCCCTTGTCAACGGCTACACCCGCCTTTACGCGTTCTGGCACCTTGTGGTGCCGATGGTGCGCGGCGGCATCGCGGCGACGGCAGGGTTCTGCTTCATCTTCGCCTGGAACGAGTTCACCTTTTCCTCCGTCCTTGCCACCACGAAGGCGAAGACGCTGCCTGTAAAAATCTCTTCGGCCATGGGCGCCACGGGGATTGAGTGGGCGCAGATCTGTGCGGCCGGCATTGTCCTTGTCATCCCCGTTGCGATCTTCTTCTATCTCATCCGCAAATACCTGTTGATGGGGATGACCTTCGGCGTCTTGCGGGGGTCGCGCACATGAGCGCTGCCCGCCGCATTCCCAAAGCAACGCCTGACGGGATCATCTGCGGGGCGTTTCTGGCGCCCACCCTCGCCGTCCTGGCGTTGATGGTGATCTACCCGTTCATCTCGCTGCTTTACTATTCCACCTTGCGCTTTTCGGTCCTGCGCCCGCTCCAAGGCAGCAAGGATGTGGGGCTTCTCAACTACACCACGCTGTTGACCGATGATGCCATTTGGGAGCGCTTCATCTTCACCGGCCAATTCGTCCTGGCAACGGTGGTGGTGCAGTTTGCCATCGGCATTCTCGTCGCTTACGCCTTCACCAAGAACTTCAAGGGCCGCGACCTCATCTTCACCCTGGCGCTGTTGCCGATGATGTTGTGCCCCATCGTGGTGGGGTTCTTGTGGCGCTACATGTTCAACTCCCAATGGGGGGTGGTGAACTACCTTGTTACCCTACTGGGCTTTGAGAGGATTGACTGGCTGGGCGTTGCCGACAATGCGCTTTGGGCCGTCGTCATTGCCGATGCGTGGATGTGGACGCCCTTCGTGATCCTCTTGGCCACAGCCGCCTTCAGGGGCGTGCCGAAGGACATTGAGGAGGCGGCCGACATCGACGGCGCCTCGCCCCTTTATCGCTTCTTCAGGATCACGCTGCCTTTGTCGATGCCGATCCTGTTGATCGCGTTCCTGTTGCGCCTCATCGATGCCTTCAAGCAAAGCGACCTCTTCCTTGCCATGACAGGGGGCGGGCCTGGCTCCGAAACGGAGACAGTGTCCTTCCGCCTGGCAAAGATTGCCTTCAGTTACTTCTATACGGGCGATGCATCGGCCCTTGCGGTGATCTTGCTCATCATCATCATTGGCCTCTCCCTCATCTTGGTGCGACAGTTGAACCGCGTCAGGGAGCGACGCTGATGGCTGGCGTGACCTTGGAAGGCCTCACCGTGCGCTTCGGCGACGTGACGGCGGTGGACCGCGTCAGCCTTGATGTGGAGGAAGGGGAGTTCATCGTCCTCCTCGGCCCATCGGGCTGCGGCAAGACCACCACACTGCGCTGCATTGCAGGGCTAGAGACCGCCAGCGAAGGCCGCATCCTGTTTGATGGGCAGCCTGTGGAGCGGCTGTCGCCGAAGCAGCGCAATGTGGCGATGGTGTTCCAGTTCGTCTCTCTCTACCCGCACCTGTCTGTGGCCGAAAACATTGCCTTCCCCTTGCGCGCCCGCGGCGAGCGTGGCCCCGGCGTGCGCCAGAAGGTCAACGAGATCGCCAAGACCTTCGACCTCACCGATGCGCTCTCACGCAGGCCGAGCGCCCTCCCCCCGGGCGCCTGGCAAAAGGCTGCCCTTGCCCGCGCCGTTGTGCGCGAGCCTAAGGTCTTGCTCTTGGACGAGCCTTTGTCGGCCATCGACGAGCGCTTTCGCGAAGAAATGCGCTGGGAGCTGCGCCACATCCAAAAGGAACTGGGCACCACCACCTTCCACGTCACCCACGACCAGCGCGAGGCCATGTCCCTTGCCGACCGCGTGGTGTTGATGCGCGACGGCGAGGTGGTCCAGGAAGGCACCCCCGCTGCCCTTTATGACCGCCCTGTGGACCTTTTTGCCGCCCAGTTCATCGGCTCGCCCAGCATGAACCTCATGCAAGGAGCCGTGGATGGCGGCACGCTCACCGTCGCCGGCCAGCCCATCAGTGTGCCCGAGGACACCGCCCACAAGGTGGCGCAAGCGGTGGCCTCAAAGGATGTCACCGTCGGCATCCGCCCCCAGGACGTGACCCTTGCCGATCACGCCGACAAGCCCGCCATCGAGGCGGAGATCGTCGCCGTGTCCTCTTCGGGCCGCGAACGGCAGATGGATTTTCGTGTGGGCGAAAGCGTCCACAAAGGGTTCGCGCCGCCTGGCAAAGCCAACGTCGGCGCGCGCACCCGCATGGCCTTGCCGCCTGACAAGCTGTTGTTTTTCGGCCCCGATGGCCGCCGGGTGGAGGTGTAGCCATGGCCATCCTCACCGCAAACGGCCTTCGCAAGCGTTTCGGCGCGGACACGGCCCTTGATGGGCTCGATCTCTCCTTGAATGACGGGGAGGTGCTTGCCCTTCTCGGCCCCACGGGCGCCGGCAAGACCACCACCTTGCGCGCCATTTCAGGCCTTGAGACGCTGGACGAAGGCACCATTCATCTGGACGGGCGCGACATCACCAAAGACAGTGCCCGCGCCCGGGACTTTGCCGTGGTGTTTGAAGGCTTCAACCTGTTGCCGCCCCTGTCGGTGTTCGACAACATTGCCTTCCCCTTGCGCTCCCCCGTCTACAAGGAGACCGAGGAGGAGGTGCGCACCCGCGTCACCGCCGCCGCAACGGACTTGAAGATCGGCCACCTTCTGGAGCGTCGCATCGACCAGCTGTCGGGGGGTGAGCGCCAGCGTGTTGCCATTGCCCGCGCCCTTGTGCGCCGGCCTCGCGTGTTCCTATTGGACGAGCCATTGTCGGCGCTGGACCTGAAGCTACGCGAAGCGCTCCAGGCCGAACTCAGCCTCATGCACGCCAAGTACGGGGCCACGGTGCTCTACGCCACCCACGACTTTCCCTCAGCCTCTGAGCTTGGCGACAGGATCGCGCTCATCGACGGCGGGCGGATCCTGCAGGTGGGCACCCTCGACACGTTGATCGAAGACCCCCACTACGCCGCCGTCGGCCGCCTCGTGGGCAGTCCCTCCATGGCCCTTTTCGAAGGCCATCTGGACAACAGCGCCGTGACCCTTTCCGACGGTAGCCTTTCGGTGGATGCGGCCGCGCTCAGCCTCGGCGGGGCAGCACCCGGCCCAGTCACCCTCGGCATTTGGCCTGAGGACATCGACCTTCGCCTTGAGGCGTCCGACGCCACAACGGACGGCACCGTCTGGGCGACGGACTTTCGCGGCCGCGACAGGGCGCTGGAGGTCCACTTCGGCAACAACCGCTTCCGCAAGGTGGTGCCGCTCACCATCAACCCGCACCAGGGCGAGACGGTCCACTTCACCGTCGACCCCCACAAAGCCTTCGTCTTCTCAGGCGCAACCGGCGCGCGGCTCGACACGCGCACCAGGGAGGCGGCATGATCGACAAGCTTTATGTTCTCGCCACGGGATTGATCCTCGTCGGCTTTGCCATGCTGTGCCAGCCCCTGTCACAATGGCTCTACTCGGCGGGCTTTCCGGTGCTTGTGGTCGGGGTCGTCGCCCACATCATTCTGGACCACGTGCCAAGGCGTGCACCGACCGTGCAAAACAAGGATTGAGGGAGGCGGCCATGAGCGCAAAGGCCAAGAAAATCATCAACGACGTCGAAGCGCTTGTCCCTGAGGTGATCGAGGGGCTCGTGCTTGCCTCCCACGGCAGCTTGGCGCCCGTCCCTGGCGTCAACGCGCTGATGCGCACCCACATCCGGGACGACAAGGTGGCCCTTTTGATCGGCGGCGGGTCGGGCCACGAGCCCATGTACACCGCCTATGTGGGCGAGGGTCTGGCCGACGCCTCCGTCTGCGGCAACATTTTCGCAGCACCCACGCCAGACATCATCTTGGAGACCACCAAGGCCATCCACCGCGGCAAGGGCGTCCTTTACGTCTACGGCAACTATGCCGGCGACAACATGAACTTCGACATTGCCGCAGAGCTTGCCGAGGCTGAAGGCATTGCCATCAAGACAGTGCGGGTGATGGACGATGTGGCCGTGCCCAAACCTGAAGACAGGCGCGGCATCGGCGGCGCGTTCTATCAGGTGAAGGCGGCAGGGGCCATCTGCCAACATGCCACCTCGCTGGACAAAGCCGCCGCCGACTTGGAGCGTATGCGCGAGGGTCTTCGCACCATTGGTGTTGCGGTCGGGGCAGGCTCGTTGCCTGAAACGGGCGAACCCACCTTTCTCCTGCCCGACGATGAGCTTGAGATCGGCATGGGCGCCCACGGTGAACCTGGCGTGGAGCGGCGCAAGATGATGGACGCCACCTCCCTTGCCAAGGAAATGACGCGCCATGTGGTGAAAGACCTTCCCTTCGTGAAAGGCGACAAGGTGGCCCTCCTCCTCAACAATCTCGGCGCCACCACCATGATGGAGCTGTTGATCGTCAACCGCACCGTCCGCGCCGAATTGGATGCGGCGGGTATCAATGTGACCCGCACCGACATTGGCCCTTACCTCACCTGCCAGGAGATGGCCGGTTTCTCCCTTACCCTCCAGCGGCTTGATGATGAGATCGCCGGGTGGATCAACGCCCCATGCCACTCCCCTGCCTTCTCCCAGGGAGTGTGAAGGTGACGGGGCTCGACATTGAGGACACGAAAGCGCGCCTCACCGCCGCCTGTGAGGCGATTGTCGCTGCGAAGAACGCCTTGTGCGCGGCCGACAGGGCCATCGGCGACGGCGACCACGGGGTTGGCATGGCGCGCGGCTTTTCCGCTGCCGCACAGGCCCTTGCCACCAAGCCCGCCGCCACCGTTGGCGACCTTTTCAAGACGGTGGGAATGGCTGTGATGGGAAAGAGCGGCGGCGCGTCAGGCGCTGTCTTCGGCACCCTTTTCATGGGCGCGGCAAAGCCCCTTGATGGCGACACGTTGACCCCTGGCGGCCTTGCCGAGGCGCTCCAGGAAGGGCTTGACGCTGTGAAAAAGCGCGGCGGCGCCGAAGAAGGCCAAAAGACGGTGCTTGACGCCATCGCCCCCACCATCGCCGCGCTGAAGGACGCGTCAGGCGATGAGGTGACGGCCGCCCTCAAGACCGCCGCCGCAGCCGCACAGGCCGGCGTTGAAGCCACCAAGGACATGGTGGCACGCACAGGCAAGGCCCGCACCCTTGGCGAGCGCTCCAAAGGCCATGTGGACCCTGGCGCCCAGTCCTTCGCGCTCATCATGGCAGCGTTCGCGGGGGAAGAGGCAACGTTAGCGCGCTAACGATCCACAATCGATGCTAACGATTGCATTTACCGGGCTCCGTTTGCCACGTTAACGCGCAATAGGTAGGGCGCCACGACTTGGCATGACCGAATGTGGCCGATATGAGAGGCCACACGGCAGTCCCAAAACCCCAAGCGACCAGGGCATATTTTACATGGTTGAAACTCTTCGCGGCCTCCTCAGCCCCCACCCGGCTGATGCACCGGCGATCGGCGCACCGGGGCGCGACTGGCTGACATACGGCGACCTGCGCGACATGACTGAGGAGGTGGCAACACGCCTTTACAGCGTGGGAATCGGCCGTGGCGATCGCGTTGCCATTGTCCTGCCGAACGGGCCGGAAATGGCGTGCGCGTTTTTGACCATCGGCCAGATCGCCATCACAGCGCCCCTCAATCCGGCCTATCGAGAGGACGAATTCGCCTTTTATCTGGAAGACTTGCGCGCCAAGGCCATTGTCGTTGCCGAAGGCGATACCGGCCCTGCCGTGGCCGCTGCCAACTCCTTCGGCCTTACGATTTTGCGGCTCAAGACCGACCCCAACGGCCCCGCAGGCGCCTTTACACTTTCGGCCGACCGGGGGCGGGGAACGGCCGACCACACGGCGCCGGAAGAGCACAGCGTTGCGCTGATCCTTCACACCTCAGGCACAACGTCCCGGCCGAAGATCGTGCCTTTGCAGCAGTCCAACATTGCCGCCTCCGCGCGTCACATTCGCGATTGCCTGCAGCTGACGCCAGAAGACCGCTGCCTCAACATCATGCCGCTGTTTCACATTCACGGGCTGATTGCGGCGATCACCTCTTCGCTCGCCGCAGGGGCATCGGTGTGCTGCACGCCAGGCTTTGATGCGCTGCGCTTCTTCACCTGGCTCGGCGAGGTAAAACCCACCTGGTACACAGCCGTTCCCACCATGCACCAGGCAATCCTTGCCCGGGCGCCGCGCAACAAGGAGGCGGTGGCGAACGCAAACCTGCGCTTCCTGCGCTCCTCCTCCGCCTCCCTTCCCGCACAGGTGATGCTCGCCCTCAACGAGACGTTCGAGGCCCCCGTCATCGAGTCCTACGGGATGACCGAGGCCGCCCACCAGATGGCCTCCAACCCCTTGCCACCGCGGGCGCAAAAGCCAGGCTCTGTCGGCGTCGAAGCCGGCCCCTTGGTGCGCATTGCCGACGAGGCGCGCAACACGCTCCTGACGGGCGATGCGGTGGGCGAGGTGGTCATCTCCGGCCCCAACGTCACACCAGGCTACGAGGGCAATCCCGACGCCAACGAGAAAAGCTTCTTCATGGCCGATGGGATGCGCTGGTTCCGTACGGGCGATGAAGGCACGCTCGATGACGAAGGCTACCTGCGCCTCACAGGCCGCCTGAAGGAGATCATCAATCGCGGCGGCGAGAAGGTGAGCCCGCTGGAGGTGGACGGCGTTTTGATGGACCATCCCGACATTGCCCAGGTGGTGACGTTCGCCATGCCTCACCCCAAGCTCGGCGAAGAGGTGGCGGCCGCCTGCGTCCTGCGCGACGGAGCAAGCGCCACCGAAAAGGAGATTCGCGCCTTCGCCGCCGAACGGGTGGCTGACTTCAAAGTCCCCCGCAGGGTGGTGATCCTCGATGAAATCCCGAAAGGGGCGACGGGCAAGCTCCAGCGCATAGGTCTTGCCGAGAAGCTGGGCCTTGGGGCGGACAGGGCGTGAAGATCTGCATCTTCGGTGCTGGCGCCATCGGCGGTTACATGGGCGCAAAGCTTGGCCAGGCGGGAGCCGATGTGAGCCTTGTGGCCCGCGGCCCTCACCTTGCCGCCATGAAGGAGAAGGGTCTTACCCTCATCGAGGGCGATGAGACCACCACCATCCCCGTCACCGCCTCGGACGATCCTGCCGCCCTCGGCCCGCAGGACTATGTGATCGTCACACTCAAAGCCCACTCCGTCCCGCCCGTTGTGCCTAAGATCAAACCTTTGATGGGCGAAGGCACCACCATTGTCAGCGGCGTCAACGGCTTGCCCTGGTGGTACTTCCACAAGCTCGGCGGCCCCCTTGAGGGCACGCGCCTTGAAACCGTCGACCCCGGCAACGCCCAGTGGGACGGCTTCGGGCCTGACAACGTCCTCGGTTGCGTGGTCTACCCCGCCGCTGAGGTGAGCGAGCCTGGCACCGTCCACCACATTGAAGGCAACCGGTTCACCCTTGGCGAGCCCGACGGGTCGAAGTCTGAGCGCGCGCTCGCGCTCTCAAAAGCCCTGTCGTCTGCAGGGCTAAAAGCGCCCGTGCGCCCAAAAATCCGCGACGAAATCTGGGTGAAGCTTTGGGGCAACCTTTCCTTCAACCCCATCTCCGCCCTCACCCACGCCACCCTCGACGTGCTTTGCACCGATGAGGGCACACGCGCGGTCGCCCGCGGGATGATGGTGGAAGCGCAGGAGATTGCCGAAGCGCTCGGCGTGAAATTCCCCATCGACGTTGAAAGGCGGATCGATGGCGGGGCAGCCGTCGGCGCCCACCGCACCTCCATGCTTCAAGATCTGAGCGCAGGCCGGCCCATGGAGATCGATGCCCTCGTCGCCTCCGTACAGGAGCTTGGCAAGATCCTCGGCAAGCCCACCCCCACCATCGACACCGTGCTTGCCCTCGTTCAACTGCGGGCCAAGGTGGCAGGGCTCTACTGACCGCCGCGTCTATCTAGAACTCCCTGCGTCCAAGTGGACCCAGGAGCGTACGTCAGCGTGGCAACGTCACCGTCACCACAAGCCCACTCCCCTCATCGTCGGTGCGGTTTTCAAGGTGGAGCGTGCCCGCATGGGCGCGGATGATGGTCTGTGCAATGGCAAGACCCAGCCCTGCCCCTCCAGTGTCGGCGCTGCGGGACTCTTCAAGCCGCGTGAAGGGCTCCAGCACGTCCGCCAGCCGCTCGCTGGGGATGCCCGGGCCCTCGTCGGTCACCGTCACAGCCACCGCCGCCTCATCGGCTGCAAGGCGCACCACCGCCTTGCCCCCATAACGCTTTGCATTGTCGAGGATGTTTGAAAACGCCCGCGACAAGGCAACAGGACGCCCCTTCAAGGTGAGGCTTGCCGGTCCCTCATAGGAAAGCGCGTCATCAGGCTCGCAAAGGCCGGCAAGGAGGGCGGCAAGATCCACCTCGCCAGGGGCTTCGGCCTCAGCTTCGTTGCGGCCCCAGGCGAGGAGGCCGTCAGCCATTACGCGCATTTCGTCCAACGTGCGCACCATCGCGTCGCGCTCGGGCCCGTCCAACATCTCGGCCCTAATTCTGAGCGATGTGATGGGGGTGCGAAGGTCGTGCCCCACGGCAGCGATGGCCCGCGCCCTTTCCGCATCGAACCGGGCAATGCGGGTCTGCATGGCATTAAAGGCCTCTGCCGCAGCGCGCACTTCACCAACGCCCTCGACCTTGACCATTGCGCTCCTGTCGCCGGCCCCTGCCCGCTCGGCGGCCGCCCCCAAGGCGCGCAGCGGCCGCGTGATGCGCCCGATAAACCACAAACCGACGCCAAGCACTGCTGTAATGGACAAGGCCAGCGCGAACACCACCGCACCGCCTGACCCGGGAGGACCGCGCGGCGTGCGTCCCTGCCGCGCATTCAGCCACGACCCATCCTCAAGGCGGATGGAGGTGCGAAGCCGCACAGGCCGCCGCCACCAGCGCCTGTCGTCATCATGGTCATCCCAGTGACGGTGATGGCGAAGGGCCTCCACCCTCACGTCTTCGGATGCCACCTCATCGCGGCCATCATCCTCAAGCGCTTCGTCCAAGGCCTCCACCAACAGCCCTTGGATGCGCCTTGACAGACGATCGCCCTCGGTGTGCTCCACCAACGGCTCATCGTCGATCTTAAGATTTAGGATGGGCGAAGATGCAGCCTTTGCCACCTCGGGCCGCAGCCGCTCAGGCACTCCCTCAAGAACGGGGACAAGGGACACAATCCGCTCCACCTGCGCCCCGCGCCGGGCTTCGCGGATGGCACGGGAGCGTTCTGAGTCAAGGAGCGAGATGGCGATCATGTTCGCCACCACCATCGCTCCCACAAGAAGCAGGGCGAACTGGCCGAAGATGCCCCGGGGACGGCGATTCCACACCGCTGTGGCAAAGCGCCTCAAAAACGCCAGGCTCACCCTTGAGCCTCCTGCCCGGCATCATCATCCACAACGTCAGCAGCGAGCCTGTAGCCACCGCCCCACTCCGTGACGATGATGGTGGGGCGCTTGGGGTCAGGCTCCACCTTGCGGCGCAGGCGGCTGATATGGTTGTCGATGGCGCGATCGTAAGGCTTGGCCTCACGCCCCGCGGTGAGATCGAGGAGCTGGTCGCGGCTCAGGATCTCCTGGGGCCGCTCCAAGAATACCGTCAGCAGCCTGTTTTCAGCGCTTGTCAACGGAACCGGCTCCGCCCCATCCTCAGTAAGCTTCAAGAGCGTGCGGCTTGAGGGGTCGTGACGCCACCCGGCGAAACTACGGCACCCGGCCTCCACTCTTGCAGGCGGCGGCGGCACACGGCGCAAAACCGCACGCATGCGCGCCAAGAGTTCGCGCGGATTGAAGGGTTTGACCACATAGTCGTCGGCGCCAAGCTCCAGGCCGACAATCCTGTCCGCATCGTCGGCCATGGCGGTGAGGAGGATCACAGGCGGACCGTCGCGGCCCTCCGCCGTGATGGCGCGGCACAAGCTGAGCCCGTCCTCGCCAGGCATCATCACATCGAGGATCACAAGATCGATGGCGCCATTGGCAAGCATCTCGCGCGCCACTGCGGCACTCGGGGCGAGTGAGACGCGAAAGCCGTGCTTCTTCAGATAGGCGGCGAGGGGCTCGCGAATGTCGCGAGCATCATCAACGATCAGAACGTGGGGCTCGCTCATGGGCGCTCAATCCAGGTCTTGTGCGGCGATGATAGCGCAGGAGGACAATACCGTTCGCCACCGGCGTGATCCCACGCGGCGATCGCCAGAACCACCCTCGGATGGGGCGAAAACGACGGGCAATTGTCGCAAATCGTCGCCAGAAGACCGGCGGCGACACTTTGCGACAAACCGGCTTTGCAGTGACAAACATTGCCGCCGGCGGATGGCTAGTTGGGGGGAGGCGATCAACGCCCCAACAGTCAAGGACACATGACAATGACGAAAACCACCAAACGCGCCGCCGTGATCGGCACCGTGATCGTTGCCGCCGTCGGCACCGCCGCCGTTGCGCAGACCGCCATGACCCCTGCGCAAGGCATGCTCGAAGCCGGCACCAACGACGCTCTCATCCAAACGAGCGGCGAGGGATGGCGCGGCCGCTGGTTCGGCCACAGGGGCAAGCACAGGGGCATGCGGGCGATGATGCCGATCTTGCGCAAAGCTGACACCAACCGCGATCGTGCGCTGACGCAAGAAGAGATCGACACCTTTGTCGCAGGCCAGGTGGCCGAAGCTGATACTGACGGCGACGGCAACCTGTCGCTGGAAGAGTTCCGCACGGTGTGGCTGTCCATCACCGGTCCCGTGATGGTGGATTCGTTCCAGATGCTGGACGACGATGGCAACGGCATCATCACCGTTGAGGAGCGTGACGAGCGCTTCGGCGATGCCGTGTCCCGCTTCGACCGTAATGGCGATGGTCAATTGTCCCGCGCTGACCGCCGCGGCAAGCACCACCGCGGTCACCGCGGCGACCGCGACGACGATCGCGACGACGACTAAACCGGGCCGCTCACCTCTCTCTTACCGGTCAAGATGGGGCGAGGCCACGCAACGCCTCCCCCATCACAAGTCCGAGGGTCTGTGTGCCATCAGAGCGGTCAATACATAAAGTACCGCTGTGCCATGGGGAGCTCCTTCGCAGGCTCGCAGGTGAGCAGCTCTCCATCGGCCGTAACGTGGTAGGTTTCGGGATCCACCTCGATCTTTGGCAGAGCGTCGTTCAACTTCATACTGGTCTTGTCGATGTTGCGCGTTCCTTCCACGGGCACGGTGTCCTTGAAGGTTCCGTAGTCGACCCGGGCGGCCGCTTTGGACACGAAGGTCACCGAGGAGGCGGACAGGGACGCGCCGAAAGCCCCGAACATGGGCCTCATGTGGACGGGCTGAGGCGTCGGGATGGAGGCATTGGGGTCGCCCATCTGGGCAGCGGCAATGGTCCCGCCGATCATCACCAAGTCCGGCTTGACCCCGAAGAACGCCGGCGACCACAGGCAAAGGTCGGCCCGCTTGCCCACCTCCACCGAGCCCACATGGTCGGCCACACCGTGGGCGATGGCGGAATTGATGGTCACCTTGGCGATGTAACGGCGCACGCGCATGTTGTCGTTCTCGCCTGTCTCTTCCGGCAGACGGCCGCGCTGAACGCGCATCTTGTGGGCGGTCTGGAACGTGCGCGCGATCACCTCCCCCACACGGCCCATAGCCTGGCTGTCGGAGGCGATGATGGAGATGGCACCCATGTCGTGCAGGATGTCCTCGGCCGCGATGGTCTCCTTGCGGATGCGGCTTTCGGCAAAGGCAATGTCTTCAGGAATGCTGCGGTGCAGGTGGTGGCACACCATCAACATATCCAAGTGCTCATCGATGGTGTTGAGCGTGTAAGGCCGCGTCGGGTTGGTGGAGGACGGGATGACGTTTTTCAGCCCCGCCACCTTCAAGATGTCGGGTGCATGGCCGCCCCCTGCCCCCTCGGTGTGGAAGGCGTGGATGGTGCGCCCCTTCAAGGCGGCGATGGTGTCGTCCACGAAGCCGGCTTCGTTCAAGGTGTCGGTGTGGATCATCACCTGAACGTCGGTCTCTTCAGCCACCGACAGGCAGCAGTCGATGGCAGAGGGTGTGGTGCCCCAGTCCTCGTGAAGTTTGAGGGCCATCGCCCCGCCGTTCACCTGCTCGTGCAGCGCCTTGGGAAGGGACGCATTGCCCTTACCGGCAAAGCCAAGGTTCATAGGGAAGGCGTCGGCCGCCTGTATCATGCGGGCGATGTGCCAGGGTCCGGGGGTGCAGGTGGTGGCGTTGGTGCCTGTGGCAGGGCCCGTGCCGCCGCCAATCATGGTGGTGACGCCTGAGGCCAAAGCCTCATCGATCTGTTGGGGGCAGATGAAGTGGATGTGGCTGTCGATGATGCCGGCGGTCAGGATCTTTCCCTCGCCTGCGATCACCTCGGTGCCAGGCCCCACCACAATGGTGACGCCAGGCTGCGTGTCGGGATTGCCTGCCTTGCCGATGCCGACGATCTTGCCGTCCTTCAGACCCACGTCGGCTTTGACGATCCCCGTCCAGTCGACGATGAGGGCGTTGGTGATGACCGTGTCCATGGCGCCATCCTCGCGGGACACCTGGGATTGGCCCATGCCGTCGCGGATCACCTTGCCGCCACCGAACTTCACCTCTTCGCCGTAGATGGTGTGGTCCGTCTCCACCTCGATAAAAAGTTCGGTGTCGGCGAGGCGGACCTTGTCGCCGACGGTGGGCCCGAACATGGCGGCATAGTCTCGGCGGGAGATTCGGGCGGGCATAATGGCTCCATTCGCTGCAACGCTTGGCGCGGGGCGGGCGGTTTCGGTTCGCCCCGGCGCCGCGCCAAGAGTGGTCCAGTTGGCGCGCGATTGCCATCGCCAAAACGCACCAATGTGAGGCGCCCTCTTGCAAGGATCGCGCCACGATCAAAGGTGCGCAGCGGTACGGGTCAGCGTTGATATGGAAGCGTCAGAGGTGATTTCCGTCACGGAATGATCCCAAAGTGTGATCGAAATCACGCTTTGTTTTCAATACGTGACATGGATCACGCTTTGGCTGATCCATGACCGCAAAGACCAGATCAGCGCTTGTGGTGGGCGGGCATAAGACAAACCTTCGGGGCGTGGGACGGGCCAGGATGATGATCCAGGCGCTACAGCCACAAGGACGACAGTTCTGAGAGCCTGCCCGGCAACGGAGGCGCCCCACACGCCGGCCGCGTTGACGCGGCCGCGCAGACCCGGCGGTGCATCTCAGACAGTGGGGGACGTTACGGCGTCCCCCACTTCCTTGTGCGCGGGTTCGATCAGGCCAGAGCAAAAACCCGTGTGGGGCCGCCGGTGCCCCCCACATTCTTGGGCGCGCCCACAATCAGCGTCGCGCCGCTTGGGGGCAGATCGGCGAGCCCTGCCACACACTCAAGCCCCCATCGGTTGGTGGGAAGCCAGCCATAGTGCACCGCAAAGTCGGTGGATGGGCCAGGATCGAGGGAGAGGGTGTCGACCGCGATGCCGATGGCGGTGGATTCTTCAAGCAACATGTCCGTTGCTTCTTTGTGAAAGCCTGGGAAATGCATGACGCCGTCAGCATCGGCGTTGCGGAACTTGTCGGTGGTGGTGTGGGCGCCCCAGCCCGAAAAAAGCGCCACACAGCACCGTTCCGGCAGGTCGCCGTTGGCACTGATCCAGCCCCTGATGTCGTCCGGTGTGAGCATGGTGTCGGGGTCGTCCGCAGCGCGGGCGGCAATGTCGATCTTCACCAACGGCGCCATCAAGTTGGCAACGGGGATTTCATCCACCGTCTGCCCGTCGGCGGAAAAGTGGATAGGGGCATCCATGTGGGTGCCTGTGTGCTCATTGATGGTGAGATTGTAGAGGTTGAGCCCGTCAGTGGCGAAGTCAAAGACCTTCTCTTTGGCAAAGCCAGGCTCGCCGCCGTAGGTGGGAAAGTTCTCCGACAAAGGGTGTGTCAGGTCGATCAGCGTGCCGCCGGAGGTCGCCGCTGCTGCCGGTGGGGCGGCAAGGCTTGCTGCGGCAGCAGCACCTGCCAAGACCACCCCGCCGGTGAAGAGACTGCGCCGGTCGATCATTCGCCGGCGGACACTTTCAATCACGTGGTGACCACACATGGGCCGTCTCCCTCATTGCCTTTGGTCCATCCTGATGACCGCACAGGTGCTGTCAAAAAAGCCGCAAGTGGGGGCGTTCCTTAGTCCTTGTCCAAGGGACCCGAAATCTTGGCGTTGAAGCCGTAAACGACCCGCCCTCCCCGCAAAGGGATCAGATGAACGGTGCGCTCCTGCCCGGGCTCGAAGCGTGTTGCCGAGCCTGAGGGGATATCAAGGCGCATCCCTCGCGCCGCCTCTCTGTCGAATACGAGCGCGCTGTTGGCTTCGTAGATGTGGAAATGGGAGCCCACCTGGACGGGCCTGTCGCCGGTGTTGGCCACCTTCAGCGCCACCACCTCCAAGCCTTCGTTCAGTTCGATCTCACCGTCTTGGGTGATCACTTCGCCTGGGATCATTGGCGTCAGTCCTTGTGCGCTTGGGGCGGTCAGCGGATGGGATCGTGAACGCTGACGAGCTTTGTGCCGTCTGGGAAGGTGGCCTCCACCTGGACGAAATGGATCATCTCAGCAACGCCGTCCATGACGCTGTCGCGGCCTACCACCTGTGCGCCAGCCTCCATCAATTCGGCCACGGAGCGACCGTCCCGCGCGCCCTCCATCACAAAATCGCTGATGAGGGCGACCGCCTCCGGGTAGTTCAGCTTGACGCCGCGTTCGCGCCTTTTGCGGGCCACCTCTGCGGCAACGGCGATGAGCAGCTTGTCCTTCTCGCGGGGCGAAAGGTTCATCGATGGATCATCCCAAGTCCTGCGGCGATGGAGTGCCCGCCGCCTCACAATCTTCAGACGCCGCCACAGATCGTCCGGCAGCGCCCCACGCTAAAGGCTCCAAGCCCGCGGCAGGCGCTTGTGGGAAAGCGCCACCACGAGCCGGCCCAAAGCATCCTGCAAGGCCGTATGGTCCCGCGCAAGAACCCTTGCAAGGATGAGGCCATTGACCATCGTCGCCCCTGCACAAACGTCGATGCCTTCCACCGACGCCCGCGCCCGCGACACAGCCTCCGCTCCATCACCGCCAGGGCGAGCCTTGTGGATGACAATGCCAAACCCCCGCGCCTTCCCGAGACCGGCCGCCGTTTGCAACCGATCCAGCGCACCGGGGTTCAGACGAAGGGCGTCGACGAAGGTGAGCTTGCCGTCGACGGCCACCGTGATGCGGTCATCCACGGTGGTTTCACGCACCTCCTCGCCCATCGCCGCACGGCCAAGCACAATTCCCTCGCACAGGGTGAAGGTGCCGGTGCCCGTTACATCGACTGTGGTGCGGCGATGAAGCCGGCTCGACTGAAAAAGGATGGTCGGCTGCGGCCAGTGGAGAAGCTCAGCACCGTCGTGAACGGCCATCTCCTGGCGTACGTGTGCAAAGGCGTCGTCGCTCTTGTACACCCGCTCGCAGGCAAGGGTGGAGGCAAGGAGGGTGTGATGTTCGGCAATGCTCGTGGTGGAAAATGTGTCGCCGCCCGCAAGCCCGCCCGACGTGTTGAGGAGAAGTGCCTCCACCCCGTCAGCCGACCGCAAAGGAAAGCGTAGCTTGGCAGACCCTTCGTGGAAGGCGGTCAAAAGTTGCGGTCTGCCGCCCCTGTCGCCAACGCGCACAAGGGTCCGTCCGTGACTGCGCTGAAGCGTTGGGGGAGGTGCCCCCGCGTCGGCCCTCACCCCCGCCGGCTGGCGGCAACGGCCGCTTCGATGAAGGCAACGCCTGCCACACCATCCTGAACGGTGGGGTAAAGGGTGCCTTCAGGAACGGGTATCCCATTCTTGTGGGCGGTGATGGCATCGGCTGCAGCGCCATAGATTGTGGCGAAGGCTTCCAAATAACCCTCAGGGTGGCCGGCGGGGATACGGGTGACGCGGGTGGCGGCTTCATCAGCGCCGCTGCCGCCGCGGGTCAGCAGGCGCTTGGGCTCGCCGATGGGCGTATACCAAAGGGCGTTGGGAGACTCTTGCGCCCACTCAAGCCCGCCCTTGTCGCCGTAGACCCGCAAGGTCAGCGCGTTTTCGTTGCCCGGCGCCACTTGGCTGCACCACAGCATCGCCCGCGCCTCACCGCTGCGCAAAAGGACGAAGGCGTTGTCGTCCAGCTTGCGGCCGGGGACAAAACTGTGAAGGTCAGCGCTTGCCACCTCGAACGGCAGGCCGGTGACGAAACGGGCCAGTTGGTGAGCATGGGTGCCGATATCGCCGATGGAGCCGCCCTGCCCCGCCCGTGACGGGTCGGTGCGCCAGGAGGCTTGCTTCTGCCCGCCATCTTCAAGGGCGGTGGACAGCCAGTCCTGCACATACTCCACATTGACCACGCGCACGGTGCCGATCATCCCGTCCGCCACCATCTGGCGGGCCTGTCGCACCATCGGATGGCCCGAATAATTGTGGGTGAGGACGAAGACGAGCCCGGTCTCCTCCACCAGCTTTTCCAGCGCCTTGGCATCGTCCAAGGATGTCGTCATCGGCTTGTCGCAGATGACGTGGATCCCCGCCTTCAAAAACGCCTCTGCCATTTCGAAGTGGAGGTTGTTGGGGGTGACGATGGCGACGGCCTCGATCCCGTCCTCCCGCGCGCTTTCAGCGGCAGCCATGGCTTGAAAGTTGTCATAGATGCGCTCTGCCGGAAGGCCCAGTGCCTCGCCTGAGGCGCGCGAGCGGGCGGGATCTGCGGAAAACGCGCCTGCGTGGAAGGTAAAGCGGTCGTCCATGCGGGCGGCGAGCCTGTGGACCGCACCGATGAAGGCGCCCTCGCCGCCCCCCACCATGCCAAGCCTGATGCGCATCGTCCCTCTCCCCCGTTTCTGCGTGCCCTCATCGCACCGCGCGGGCGATGAGGGCAAGCTGGGCGCTTAAAAGTCCATGAAGCGGCGGCCGACGGGGCGGGCGCGAGGGTCGAGCTTGGCAGGCTGATCGCCGAACCAGTCGCCCTGGCCGCCACGCAGGAAGCGCACGGGAAATCCGGGGTCGATGGCGCTTGCCGTCTCAAGCTGGGCCATGATCTCGTCCGGGATGGTCAGTTCGGCAGCCATCAGGTTGTCGCGCACATGGCGGGCGGAACGGGCGCCGATAATGGGAATGTGCATGTCCGACTTTGCCCGTAGCCAGGCAATGGCCAGGCGGGCGGGCGTCGTGTCCATGACGTTTGCCGCGTCGATCAAGGCACGCACCACAGCGTTGGCGTGGTCGGCCTTGTACTTGTCGAAATTGCGGGCAACGGCGGAGGAGGCAACGCGACCCTCGTAGTTCTCCTCAGGGTTCGGCTGCACCAACTTGCCCGACAGCGCGCCGCCGCCAAGGGGCGACCAGTCCATCACGCTGAGTCCCAGAGCATCGGCCATGGGGATCAGGTCCCGCTCCGCCTCGCGCATGGCAAGGTTGTACTCGATCTGGATGCAGGCGGGCCGGGTCATGTGGGCCATCTGCGCCATCATGTCGGCACGCGAGACAATCCAAGCCGGAAAGTCGGAAAAGCCCACATGGAGGATCTTGCCGGCGCGTACCTGATCGTCCAGCGCCCGCACCATTTCTTCCATGGGCGTAAAGCCGTCGTACATGTGAACGAAGTAAAGGTCGATGTAGTCGGTGCCGAGCCGCTGAAGGCTGGCATCGAGCGCGCGCACCATATTCTTGCGCTGGTTGCCGCCGGCGTTCGGGTCGGTCTTGTCGGACGAAACCGTATACTTGGTGGCAATGACGAAGCGGTCCCGCATGCCGCTGACGAACTCGCCCGTCATACGCTCTGCCGTGCCGCCCGTGTAGGCGTTGGCGGTGTCGATGAAGTTGCCGCCAGCGTCCACGTAGGCGTCGAAAATGGCGCGGCTTTCGTTCTTGTCGGCGCCCCAGCCGGTTTCGGTGCCGAAGGTCATGGTGCCAAGGCACAACTCGGAAACGCGAAGGCCTGTGGGGCCCAAAAACGTTGTCTTCATCACTGTCTCCGCAGGGTGTGTCCGCAACGGCGTTCCGCAGCGATCCTTAAAGGATGGCTGTTGTTGCGAACGGTGGGGAATGCAGATGCGCTGTCTACCACGCATGGGCGAACCGCACCAGCGGCCGCGTTCGCTCACAAAATCGACCGCAGGTGGCATTTACCAATGCTTGCTGCGCCACAGTTGCTTTTCCATCAGCGGAGGGCGAACCCGGGCAGTCATGCAACTGTCAAAGTCGACCTCTACCGCCAATGCGTCAACGCAAGGAGGATCCGATGACACGACGATTGCCCCTCATGGCCGCCCTATGCGCCCTCATGACCGCGCCTGCCCTGGCGGAGGAGACTGTGTTTCCCTCAGAGCTGCGCGCCCACGTGGTGCTGCCGGCCCTGACGCTGATCGCACCTCCCTCGGACGCGCCCGTCGATGCATGGATCAGCGGCAAGTTCGCCGCCGGTCCGAACCGCGTCGACCGGCCCATGAGCGTTGAGGGCAACACGGGCAGACTCCATGGCGGGCGTTCCACGGGGATCCGCTACCCCTTCATCGGCCAGCCCGTGCAGGGCTTTTCGGGCTTTGCCATGGACTTTGGCCCCGAAGGCAGCGTTTACGCCCTCACCGACAACGGCTTCGGCTCCAAGGTGAACAGCCCTGATGCGCTCCTGTTTTTCCACAGGGTCATCCCAGAGTTCGACACGGGCAATCTCGACATTGTGGAGACCGTGTTCCTGCGCGATCCCGACCACATCATCCCCTTCCGCATTGCCCATGAAGGCACACAGGCCCGTTACCTTACAGGCGCCGACTTCGACCTTGAAAGCATCCAGGTGGTGGACGGCAAGGTGTGGATCGGCGAAGAGTTCGGCCCCTTCCTGCTGTCGGCCACCCTCGACGGTGTGATCACCGGCCTGCACCCGACGATGCTGGATGGCGAGGAGCTGAAAAGCCCCGACCACCCCACCTTGCGTGTGCCTGCGGCGGCCGGCAGCGACTTCACCGTCCCGCGCTCAGGCGGCTATGAAGGCATGGCGCTCCACCCAGCCACCGGCCGTCTGTGGGCCATGCTCGAAAAGCCTCTGCTTGATGAAAGTGGCGAGACAGGTCCACGCGTGTTGGAGGTGATGGAGTTCGATCCGCTGTTCGAGCGCTGGACGGGTGAGACCTTCCGCTTCCCGCTGGCGGAGGGCGCGACGGCCATCGGCGACTTCAACTTCATTGACGACACCCACGCCCTCGTCATCGAGCGCGACAATGGTGAGGGCGATCCGAGCCTTGCCTGCGCCGACCCCGAGCAGCCCCAGGCGGGCTGCTTCCCCCGCCCGGCCAACCTGAAGCGGGTCGTTCTGATCGACACCTCCGACGTGGATGAGAACGGCCTTGTGCGCCGCGTCGGCCATGTGGACCTTATGGACATTGACGATCCGCACGGCATCGCCCGTCTGCAGACCGATGCAAAGCGCGATCTGACGGGTAAGTTCACGCTGCCCTTCTTCACCATTGAAGATGTGATGCGTTACGACGACAACCACATCCTGGTGGGGACGGACAACAACTTGCCGTTCTCCTCGGGCCGTCATCTGGATGCGGCCATGAACAACGAGTTTGTGCTGCTTTACGTGCCCGAACTCCTCCATGCCGAACTCCCAGACGAGGAGCGCATGATCGAGGAAGAGCCCGAGGCCGTGCCCGGAATGGACGATAGCGACGAGGGCGAGGAGGGCGAGGAGGGCGAGGACACGAGCGCCCAGTAAGCGCTCGCCCTCCGCTTCAGCCGGCGGTCTACTCCGCCGGCTCCACCGTGACGCGGTCGGTCTCGCCTTTGAGGGTGGAGACCGTTGCAATGCCCCCGCCGCGCTCTGCAAGGATGCGGCGGGCCGTCTCCACCGCCTCCTCGCGGGTCTCGAACACGTCGCTCGCCCTCAACTCGGCGGCATCGTTCACCACAAAGCCCTCAAACACCTCCACAACGTCAATGCGCTGCTCCGCGGCGACGAGCGCACGGGCCGCCGCTTGTTCGTGGCGCTTGATGTCGGGAGGCATCGCCTCTGCTGCCAGAAGCGCAACGGCCTCCGACAACGGCAGGGTGCGTGTGTCGCGCGAGCCAAGGCGGCGCATGGAGACGGTCGCCTCCTCAGCCTCCCTTTGCCCCACCACCAGGATCACGGGCACCTTCGCGGCGGAGTGTTCGCGGACTTTGTAGTTGATCTTCTCGTTGCGAAGGTCGGTGTGGGTGATGAGCCCTGCAGCCCTCAAAGTGGCCGCAACGTGGGTTGCGTATTCGTCCACCTCGGAAACGATGGTGGCCACTGTGACGGGGGCGGGTGAGAGCCACAAGGGCAAATGCCCCGCATAGTTCTCGATCAAGATGCCGAGGAAACGCTCCAGCGAGCCGAAGAGGGCACGGTGGAGCATGACGGGCACATGCTTTTCCCCGTCGGCGCCGATGTAGAAAGCGCCGAGCCGGTCGGGCATGTTGAGGTCCACCTGCAGCGTGCCGCACTGCCACTCACGGCCGATGGCATCGCGCAGGGTGTACTCAAGCTTCGGTCCGTAAAAGGCGCCTTCCCCAGCGTTCAGCGTCCACGGCCGACCCATGCGGTCCAGCACCTCCCGCAGCGCGGTCTCGGCCTGGTCCCACGCCTCGTCCTCGCCCACGCGCACCTCGGGACGGTCGGCAAATTTGATGATGACGTCGTCAAACCCGAAGTCGGCGTAGATGGACAAGATGAGGTCGTTGATGGCCAGGCACTCTTCGGCCACCTGGTCTTCGCTGACGAACACGTGGGCGTCGTCCTGGGTGAAGGCGCGCACACGCATCAACCCATGCAGCGCCCCTGAGGGCTCATAGCGGTGCACCTTGCCGAACTCGGCCACCTTGTGGGGCAGGTCGCGGTAGGACTTCAGCCCATTCTTGAACACCTGCACATGGCCAGGGCAGTTCATGGGCTTGATGGCGTAGGTGCGCTCGTCAGGGGTCTGGGACAGGTACATGTTTTCGCCGAACTTTTCGGCGTGACCTGACGATTCCCAAAGCGACAGGTCCATCAGCTCAGGGGTGTTGATCTCCTCATAGCCCGCCTCTTCCTGACGGCGGCGCATGTAGGCGATCAGCGACTGGAACAGGCGCCAACCGTTCTGGTGCCAGAACACCGCGCCAGGCGCTTCCTCCTGAAAGTGAAAGAGGTTCATCTCGCGGCCAAGGCGACGGTGGTCGCGCTTTTCGGCCTCCTCAAGCATGGTGAGATAAGCGTTGAGTGCACCCTTGTCGGCCCAGGCGGTGCCATAGATGCGCGTCAGCGTTTCTCGGTCGGAATCGCCGCGCCAGTAAGAGCCGGCCACCTTGGTCAGCTTGAACGCCTCGCCCACCTGGCCGGTAGAGGTCATGTGCGGGCCGCGGCAAAGGTCGAACCAGTCGCCCTGGCGGTAGATCTTGAGGTCGTCCCCTTCGGGGATGGCGTCGATCAGCTCCACCTTGAAGTTCTCGCCCATCTCGGCGAACACCTCGCGCGCCTTCTCGCGCGACCAGACCTCCTTGGTGAACGGGCGGTTGGCGCGGATGATCTCACGCATCTTCGCCTCGATGGCCTGAAGGTCATCGGTGGTAAACGCCGTCTCGCGATAAAAGTCGTAGTAAAAGCCGTCCTTGATGACGGGGCCGATGGTCACCTGCGTGCCCGGGTAAAGAGCTTGGACGGCTTCTGCCATCACGTGCGCGGCGTCGTGGCGGATCAGCTCCAACGCCTCACCGTCATTGCGGTTGACGAAGGTGATGGCCGCATCCTGCTCGATGCCATCGGCAAGGTCGGCAAGGGTGCCGTCCAGCGTCATCGCCACAGTCTTTTTGGCAAGCGACTTGGAGATGGACGCTGCCACCTCTTTGCCTGAGATGCCGGGTTCATACTGGCGCGAGGCGCCGTCGGGAAGTGTCAGTGTGATCATGGTCTTTATGCCCACTCGCTGCCCACAAATGCAGGTAAGCCGATGTTAGAGGGAGGCGATCGCACCGCCCTCCTGTCTCAGTAGGCAACAGCACGGACGAATTAAAGGGGCAGACGCAAGCGCGGCAGCATTCGTCCCGCAATGGAGCCTGAGGGCGCCTCACCGACCCGCATGGCTCCCATGCGTTGGTAGAAGGGCTCTGCCCCAGGATCAGCATCGATGAAGAGCGCCGTGGCGCCAGCTTCACCCGCCTTGGCACGCGCCCAGTCCATCAGCTTGCGGCCGACACCGCGCCCCATAGCTTCAGGCGCCACGAACAGCTTTTCCAGTTCGCCCGTCTCGCCGTCCACGCTGACGGCGGCAATGCCGAGCGGTGCCTCACCGTCCACCGCCAACATCATATCGGCCCCGACGAGCCGGTCTTCGGTAAGGGTCAGCTCGGCGCGGCAGGCCTCCATGAAGGCCGTGTCATACCCCCAATAGGCCTTGGAGCGCATGATAAGACCGTTGATGACATCAAGCTCCTTTGGGTGTGGAGGACGCAAGGCGATGGTGGGTGCATGTGTCATTGCCGAGCGCCATCCAACCTGTCGGATTTGGGAATGTGCCGGCCTGTCCACCGCGCGAAGGCCCAGGGTCTGCGCCGTGCCTCGTCAGGCAGATCAGGCACAGGGTCGAAACCTGATGCACTCCAGGGATTGCAGCGCAGGACCCTCGCCAGCGCCAGGAAGCCGCCACGCCAGGCGCCATGCCTGCGCAGCGCCTCGTCAGCGTATTCTGAGCAGGTGGGCAAGTACCGGCACTGACGGCCCAGAAGTGGAGACAGCAAGATGCGGTAGGCCCCCACCAAACCGCGCAACGCCCCTGTGACGGGCCGCATGGCCGCGCCTCAGCCTGGCACCGTGGCAGCGGCCTGCTTGGCAGCCTCGAGCGTCGCGCCGAATGTAAGGAGGGTGCTTGCGTGCCGGGCCTTGTGGTCGCGCACAGGCTCAAGGCAGGCAAGCTCTGCCCAGCGGCCGTTGGGGGGCGGGCCGCCCTCCTTCAGCATCGCCTCCATCGCAGCCTTTACCGCCTCAAGCTCCTCCACCGTGGCGCCGATGGCCGTCTTTGCCATGATGGCGGACGAAGCCTGTCCCAGCGCACACGCCTTGACCTCATGGGCAAAGTCGGTGATGCGACCCTCACGCATGGCCACATCCACCGTCACCTGCGAGCCGCACAGGCGCGATCGGTTGGTGGCACTGCCATCGGCATTGTCCAGCCGGCCGAGGCGGGGAACGTTGGCCGCAAGCGACAAGATTTTTTCGTTGTAAAGGTCGTTGATCATCTGCCGTCTCCGCACCGCCCAGAGCATACCACGCACTCACGCAATCGCGCGATGTCCCCGCGGCGCCTGGGGGCGCGCAGTGTCGCGCAACGCGCAGCGGTGCTACGGGCAGGCGGCAAGACGACGGGGCGCCGTCGGGACATGGCACGACTCCCTGGGGCGTGACACGCTCCAATATGGCAAGGACACCCATGATTGAAAGCACCAAGCCCTTTTCCGACGCCTCCGCCGAAAAGCGAGAGCAGGAATTGGGCGCCACATTCAGGCCGAAATTCGGTCCCGATGGGCTGATCACCGCCGTGGCCGTGCGTCACGCCGACGGAACGGTCCTCATGCTGGCTCACATGAATGCCGCCGCCCTTGCCGAGACGCTGCGCACGGGAGAAGCGCACTACTACAGCCGGTCCAGGCAGAGTCTGTGGCGCAAGGGTGAGACGTCGGGACAGATTCAGACGGTGCGGCAGATGCTGGTGGATTGCGACCAGGACGCCATCGTCCTTCGTGTGGACGTGGCAGGCGACGGCGGCGCCTGCCACACCGGCGCGCGCCAGTGTTTTTACCGGGCTGTCCAGCCTGACGGGCGCCTCACCTTCGTGGAGGGCGCCGACCCCCGCAAAACATGATCCGCCCGGTTTGAGCGAGACTCAGCGGATCGCGCTTTAGATGGCGTGGATGTAGGCGCGCAACTCTTCGCTCTCGCGCACCGCCTCATCGATCCGCCGCTTGACCACGTCGCCGATGGAGACAAGACCGATGAGCCTGCCCTCCTCCACCACAGGCATGTGGCGGAAGCGGCTTGCCGTCATCTTGCCCATGACCGCGTCGATGGGGTCATCGAGGCCGCAGGTTTCCACCTTCTTAGTCATGGAGGCGTCGGCAGATTCGTGCAGCGCATCGGCACCGGCGCGGGCGATGGCGCGCACGATGTCGCGCTCAGAGATGATGCCGTGCAGCGTCTCCCCATCCATCACAAGGACGGCACCAATGCGCCGCTCGCTCAACTCTTTGGCGACTTCTGCCAGCGTTGCGGTGGGGGTCATTGTGAAGACTTTGCTTCCCTTCTCCCGCAGAATGGCCTTGACCGTCATTGCCTTCCCTCCCGTTCTGGCAGGTCACAGTAGTGTGACACTATGCCTGAAAAAGGGCGATAGGCCTATAAGATCGTGACATCCCCGATGCGCACAATGCCGAGCGGCCAACGTGACCAGGCCGCTGCCCGATACCAAGGACAAGCGCGGGCAGACGGGCAGCCGGTGCGTGCGCGCCCTATCGCGGAACCGGGTCGAACAACTTGAAGGCGAGAAGGCCCGTGATGAACCCGCCCAGGTGCGCCTCCCAGGCAATGGCCACCCCGCCGGCAGCATTGCCACCAACGCCGATGAAAAGGTTGATGGCGAAAAACACGATGATGAACACCAAGGCCCTGCGGTTGCGGAAGGTTTCCATCAACGACAGGGCGGGCCTGCGGTAGGCGCCAACCGAGCGGCTTGCTGCAAAGCCCAAAGGGCCGCCGGTGTCGAACACGAAGCGTGCGGCCGCGGCCATCAAGCCGGCAATGGCGGCAGAGGCGCCCACCACGGGCACCGCCTCGCCAAAATGCACGGCAAGATGAAGGCCAGCGCCCCCTGCAGCGGCGGCGGCGGAGAACACCCAGAACCGCACTGCGCCGAAGCGTCGCGCCACAGCCGCCCCGAAGGCGACCAGCCACACCACATTCATGATGAGGTGCATCCATCCACCATGCAGGAGCGCATAGGTGACGAACGTCCAGACATCCGCACCCACTCCCCCTGGAAACACGCCGAACGTGTCCACGTAGCGGGCAGGCATGAAGGCAAACAGCATCAACACCTCAATGTCGGCCGTATAGCCAATCATCAAGCGTGCCACATGGATGACCACCAGGAGCACGATCATCGCCGTCACAGCGCCGGGGAGCGCAAAGACAGGCTCGCGCGGGCCTGTGCGCTGCCGGGGCGGCATGGGACCCGCCGGTTGCTCGTCGCGCCGCGGCATTTGCGGAACGTGCCAGTTCATCCTGTCGCGCCTTTGCCTAAGCGTGTCGCCGGTGCGCGCCGTAACGTCGGCCGTCGCCGACAGGTGGGGACGTCAGACCTCATGACAAGCGCGGCCGTAACGCACGCCCTTGGCCACATAGTCTGCAGACCCTTTCAGGATGCGCGCTGTCTCCGCCTCAGTGAGGGGACGGCGAACTTTGGCGGGTGCGCCAACGGCAAGCATGCCCGCCTCAACGGTCTTGCCCTCAGCCACCAGCGCGTTGGCGCCCACCAGCGCACCCTCCCCCACGACGGCGTGGTTCAAGATGCTCGACCCCATCCCGATCAGCGCGTTCTTGCCGATGGTACAGCCATGCAAGATCACGCTGTGGCCGATGGTGGCGCCTGCACCCACCGTCAAAGGCGCGCCGATGTCGGTGTGGCAGACGGCGTTGTCCTGGATGTTGGCGCCTTCACCCACCTCGATCCACTCATTGTCGCCGCGAAGCACCGCGCCCCACCACACCGAGGCGTTGGGCAACAGCCGCACACGGCCGATGATCACCGCCGTCGGAGCGATATAGACCGAACCATCGGTGGGGATTTCGGGCGCTTCGCCGTCTAGCGCGTAGATGGGCATCGTACGGCGGCCCTAGACGGTGGCCAGATCCACCTCGAGAATGGCCATGGTGAAGTTCCAGGACAGTTCGCCCTCGTCCTCGTCGCGGTAAAGGACGCCGATAAATTCTTCACCGAGATAGACCTCGGCCGAATCGTCCTTGCGCGGGCGCGCGCGCACTGAAAGCGTTTGGTTGCCGAAGGTGCGGCGCATGTATTCCTGCAGCTTGGCGATTTCAGTCTTGTCCAAAGGTCTCTCCGCAGATGATCCGGCTCCCCTGGGAGCCGCCGCCCAGCGGTGGTGCCGCCGGGCGGATAAGAAAAATGTTATGTCTCGCCCAGGTCGGCGAGGATCTGGTCCATGGAGCGCGACGGCTCCGGGCAGCCGGCTTTGCCGACGATCTTTGCCGGAACGCCCGCCACAGTGACATTGGGCGGAACCGCACTGAGGACAACCGAGCCGGCCGCCACGCGCGAGCAATGGCCGATCTCAAAATTGCCGAGGATCTTCGCCCCCGCCCCAATCAGCACCCCATGGCCGATCTTGGGGTGGCGGTCGCCATCGGTTTTGCCCGTGCCGCCGAGGGTGACGCCTTGGAGGATGGACACATTGTCGCCCACATGGGCCGTGGCGCCGATCACCACACCCGTGGCGTGGTCCAAGAACAAGCCTCGCCCCAGCCTCACGGCAGGATGAATGTCCACCTGCAAGGCGGCCGAGGCGCGGCACTGGAGCATCAAGGCAAAGTCACGCCGCCCCCTGGTCCAGAACGAGTGGGCCACCCTTTGGGCCTGAATGGCGTGGAATCCCTTGAAGTAAAGGAGCGGTTCGATCAGCCGCCCGCAGGCAGGGTCACGGTCGAGGACGGCAAGGATGTCGCCGCGGAAAATCTCCGCCAGCCCCGGCTCATCCTCAAGCGCATCGCGGAAGGCGTTGCGAATGTGGGTTGAGGCAAACTGCGGATCGCTAAGGCGGTGGGAGACGCGTTCTGCCACCGCATCTTCAAGGCTTGGCTGGTCCAATATGGTCTCGTGGATAAGCCCGGCCAAAGTGGGTTCGCGCTTCACGATCGCCTGCGCGTCCTCACGGATGCGCCGCCAGATGGGATCGCCTGCGGAAAATGCCAGGACTTCGCTCATCGCCGCCCCCTGTCTTACCGCCCCATCGCCCTTGCCGCCGCCGAACCGACGGCCGATGGGGCGAGAACTAAGCCGCCACCTCGTCGAGGAATGCAAGCACCGCGCTTTTGTGGGCCTTGTCTCCCACTGCGGTCATGTGGTCACGGCCGGCCAAGGTAACAGCCCTTGACCCTGGAATGAGTGTTGAAAGGGCGGGCGCAGAGCCGGAAATGGTGTCGTCTTCCCCTGCGACGATGAGGGTGGGGACGGCGATCTGTCCCACATCTTCCTCGCTCAAAGTCTGGCGGGAAGCGCGAATGCACGCCGCAAGCGCCCGCCTGTCGCTGCCCGTCTGCTCGGCGAAGACGCGGAAGGCGCGCGCGTTCACATCCTTCACGCTTGACGCTGAGGGTGCCTCCAGCGCCTCAGCCACCGCCTCGCCACCGCCGACCCCGTCCACCAACGCCTTGGCAAGGCCGCTGAGGATAAGCCCGTTCAACCGCTCAGGGGCGGCCAGAGCCGCAAAGGCGCTGATGCGCGCGCCCATGGAATAGCCCATGACCACCGCCTTATCGGCCTTCACATGGTCAAGGAGACGCATGGCGTCTTCGGCCATGATTGTCGTTGAGTACTGGGACGGATCGTAGAGCTTTTCGGACTTGCCGTGGCCGCGATTGTCCACCGCAAGCACCCGCCGCCCGCTTTTGGTGAGGGTGGAGACCCAGCCGGTATCCACCCAGTTGACGGCCTTTGAGGAGGCAAAGCCGTGGATCAGCAAGATCAGCGGCCCCTCCCCTTCATCCAGGTAGTTGATGGTCACGCCGTTTGAGGAGAAGGTGGGCACGGGGCATCCTTCGCAAGGGATTGCGGTCAGTCAAAGCCCGGCGAAGATAGCCAATCGCCTCGCACCGGGCAGCCATGAAGTTTTGTAAGAGTTGGCCGACCAGGGGACACCGGCCGGCGCCGGTCAGGCCTGGCGTTCGGGAACGCTGACCACCAAACCGTCCAAATCGTCCGTCACTTTGATCTGGCAGGACAGGCGCGAGGTCTCTTTCACCTCATAGGCAAAGTCGAGCATGTCCTCTTCCATGGGAGATGGACCGCCGACCTTGTCTTTCCATGCGTCGGCCACATAGACATGACAGGTGGCGCAGGCACATGCCCCGCCGCACTCAGCTTCGATACCAGGAACCATGGAGCGGATGGCCGCCTCCATGACCGATGAACCGTTGTCAGCCTCGACTTTGAGGCTTTCGCCTTGAAACGTGATGAAGGTGATTGTTGCCATGGACCTCTGCCTGCGCGATGACCGCGACATAAACGTTCAAGGCCTGACGTCAAGCAACGCCACGGTGCGCCGGTGCCGCGCGTCACCCCATCCGAGAGTGGGGATCAAAGTGCAACTGAACGGTGATTCAAGCCTCCGTAAAAGGCTTAACAGAATTAACCATAGTGATTGACCACCGCCGTTCGGTTTCTTGTTCGCCTATCCGTTGTATGGCATTAGCAAAGCATTAACGGCTTACCCTGGTGAACCCTTTGAATTTTACCGATCGGCGAACAGGGCAAGTGGGCAGACACGATGATCCCGCCGGGACATCCGTCACCCTCCAGTAAAGCGTAAGGTCGAGGCGAAGACAGATGGCGACTGATCCTAAACGCAACGCTGATCTTCCTGGCGCGGATGCCTCCGATGCCGCACTCAATGCGGTGGAAGAAGCGCTGAAGCTGGACCTTGATGGCGACGATATCGACGATCCCAACGATCTGACCCGCGGCATCGGCTCCTCCCTGGAAGAAAGTCTTGCCCCCCGCCTGGCAGTGCTGGACGACGATGAGGACAGCGACGAGGCTGCAAAACCGCGCGCCGCTCTTCCCGCCAACGATGCGCCCGAGGCTGGCCCCTCCCCGCGCCTTCGCCGCCGCAGGCACAGGGCCGTTGCCAAAGAACAAGCCGCCGCCAACGATGATCGCGCCCGCTTCAATGCCGCGAGCCTTCTGGGGCGTCGGCGCGGCACGGCCGCCTTCGGGCTTGCCATTCTCGCCTCCGTGGTGTGGGCGGCCATCGGCGTGGTGGTGGCGGTGCAGGCCTCCGTCAGCGGTCAGGGCGTTTTTGGCTTCATCTCCTCGCCGCTCGGTTTCGCGGTGGTGGCAGCCACCATCGCACCCATCATCTTCTTTGCCATGAGCGCGGCCTTGTCGCGCAGGGCCGAGGAGCTGCGCGCCACGTCCCTATCCATCACCGAGATCGCCCAGCGCCTCACCGAGCCCGAGATCAACGCCACCGAAGGGGTGGTCAACATCGGCCAGGCCATCCGCCGCGAGGTGGCAGGCATGAGCGAGGGGATCGAGCACGCCCTTGAACGGGCAAGCGAGCTTGAGGTGCTCGTCCACCGAGAGGTCAGCGCGCTGGAGCGCTCCTACGGCGATCACGAGGTGAAGATCCGAGCCCTTTTCGAAGAGCTGGTTAACGAGCGCCAGACCTTGATGGCGAACTCCGACCAGATGCGCGATGAGCTTGAGGCCGCCAAGAGCGGCCTTGCCGACCTTGTGGCCGCCCTTCAGGAGGCCATCGGCGAGCAGCTGGCCCACGCCACCCAATCCATCAGCGACACCTTCCAGAGCGAAGGCGGCCGTCTCATCGGCGACCTTGAAGCCTCGGGCCAGACCGTGGTGGGCACCTTCACCAACCACGGCGACGACTACGTGACCAAGCTCGCCGACCGTTCGCGCGAGCTTGAGATGCGCCTGACGGATGCGGGCGATGCCGTGTCGACCCAGCTTCAGACCACCGCAGGCGCACAGTCGGAAGCCATTCAGGGCTTCGTGGAAGCCCTCATCAACGCCATCAACGACCAGTCCGCCTCCACCATCTCCGCCGTGAAGTCGGCGTCTGAGACGCTTGTGGGGAGCCTGCACGCCGAGACAGGCCAGACGGTGGAGACCATCCGCTCCACAGCCGAGTATCTGGTGGGCAGCCTTCAGGCCGAGGCAGGGTCCGCGTCGGAGACCATCCGCTCCACAGCCGACATTCTCATCGACAGCGTTGCCGGCCAGTCGCGCGAGATCACCGACGAGTTCGGCCGCGTCGGCCAGGAGGTGGTGGACACCCTTGCCGATCGCACCGTTGCCATGACGGAAAGCTTTGCCAACACAGGCTCCACCATTGCCGACACGGTGCTTGAGCGCGCCGAAGAGGTGACGAAGGTGATGATGACGGCCGGCGAGACCGTGTCGACGTCCATCCTGTCGGTGAACGAGCAGCTGAGCACCACCCTTGAGGACAAGCTCGGCCAGGTGAACGTCACCATCGCCGAAGCCGGCACGTTGTTCGACAACACCATCGCCGAGCGCATGGGCGCGCTGGACACGGCCGTCGCCCTTTCTGCCGAGCGCCTCTCCAACACCGTCGATGAGCGCATGGCGACCCTCGACACCACCGTCACCTACGCGGCCGACCACCTTGTGGGCACCCTTGATGAGCGCCTTGAGGCCATCGAGACGTCCGTCACCAACGCCTCGGCCACCTTCACGAGCCTCGTGGAGACCTCTATCGGCGGCGTGGAAGGAGCCCTGGAACGCTCCTCACGCGAGCTGATCGAGACGGTGGAAGGTCGCCTTGGCGAAGTGGACGGCACGCTGCGCGAAACCACCCAGTCCCTCATCGGCACCGTGGACGAGCGCACCACTGCCGTCACCGCCGAGATGGTCAGCGCGAAAGAGCAGCTCACCTCCACCTTCGCCACACAGCTTGAGAACATCGACGTCACCCTCACCCGGGCGGCGGAAGAGGTGGTGGCAACGGTGGACGAGAAGCTCGCTACCATCGAATCCACCCTCGTCAGTTCCTCCCACACCCTGGAAGCGCAAATCGGCGAACGCCTGGTGGTTGTGTCTGAGCGCATGGGCGAGGCTGGCGAGCGTCTCACGGGTACGGTGGCAGGTAGCCTTGAGCATCTGGACGCGTCGTTGTCCGACGCGGCCGACCGCATCGGCGGCATGATCGAGGGTCGCCTCAGCGAGATCGACGCGCGCGTCGACGGTGCCTCCAGCCACATTGCCTCCACCGTCGCTGAACGCATGGGCGCCATGGAGCAGGAGCTTGCCGAGAGCGCCGAGCGTGCCGCTGAGACCGTCACCATGCGCGCCACCATGGTGGACGAGCGTCTGACAGAGACCGCTGCCCGCCTCGTGGCCTCCATCGAAGGCAAGATGGGCGAACTGGACGCCACCATCGGCGAAGGTGGCACGGTTGCCGCCAACGCCATCGCGGCCGCCTCCGAGGAGCTTTCGGGCGCCCTCATCAACCAGGTGGATCAGGTCACCACCACCCTCGGTGTGCTTGGCGACAGGCTGACCGATGCGGTCACCACCTCCTCAGGCACGATGAGCGAGACGCTGATCACCCGCGCCGATCAGATCGAGTCCACCCTCAACACCATCGGCGACAGGCTTGGCGACGTCATCACCACGGCGACGACGGACTTCACCTCCAGCGTCTCCCGCCAGGTGGACGACATGGAAGAGCGCCTGACAGGTCTGTCCGAACAGCTCACCGGCACCGTCACCGTCACAACGACCACGATGCTCGACGCCTTCGGCGGGCGCATCCATGAGGTGGAAGGCCGCCTCACGCACCTGTCTGACAGGATGACGACCTCCATCAATGGCGCCTCCACGCAGATGCACGACGCCGTGTTTGCGCAGATCGACCAGGTGGAATCGTCCATCAACGCCCTTGGCGACCGTCTGACGGACGCCCTCTCCTCCACTTCGGGTGCCCTGTCGGACACGCTGCTCAGCCAGGCCGACCGCTCCGAAGCGCTCCTGCGCGAGCGTCAGGCCCAGCTCGAACAGTCCTTCATGAGCCATGCGGCCGAGTTCCAGGCGACCCTCACCTCGTTCGGTGAGAGCCTTGCCCACACCTTCGCCCAAGGTACCGACCAGGCTGGGTCCACACTCGCCGAGCGCACCGACCTGATCGTTGAGCGCATCACAGGCGAAGTGGAGCGTGTGGCCGACATCATCGCCGGCAGCGGCTCCTCCCTTGTGGAAGACCTTTCGGTCCGCGCCGAAGCTTTTTCAGAGCGGCTCGACAATGTGCGCAGCGCCATGAACCAGACCCTGTCTGGCACGGGTGAGGACGTGGCAGGGCGTATTGAGGGCGCCGCCGCGCGCGTGGAAAGCGCCATCGTCACCGAGGGCAGCGCCCTTGATGAAACCCTTCGCACCTCCACGGCCGCCTTCCAGGAGAACTTGAAGGCCCACACCACCAACGTGCGCGACCAACTGTCCGACGCCGTCCATGAAGTGTCTGGCACCATGCGCCAACACACAGGCGTCCTTGCCGAGACCCTTGCGGAGGCAGGCGCCGAAATCGGCCGTGCCGTCACCGACCAGGGCGCCAACGCCGCAGAGCAGATCAACATCTCGGCCGAGAGGATCGCCGAGATCATCGGCACCCGCGGCGATGAGATCCGTATCTCCCTGGAAGCCACCATCGAGCGCTATGACGCCATCATCTCTGAGCGCAACCACGACGTTCAGCAGGCCGTCGGTGAGCAGATCCTGTCCTTCGACAAGGCCCTCTCCCACCGCGTGGAAGGCCTGTCGGAGACGCTGACAGACCGCAGCGCCCGCCTTGAGGGCGTCATCGGCGACCATGCCACCCGGCTCGAAAACCTTCTGGGCGACACTGCCGAATCCTACGAACGGACCATGGCCGACCGCATGTCCCGCCTTGCAGCAGAGTTCGACGCTGAGGCAACCGGTTTTGCCGGCAGGATGGACACCGTGCGCGATGCCATCGCCGGTGACATTGCCCGCCTGTCGGCCCTTTTGGACGAGCAGGCAACGCCAGTCTCCCGCGAGTTGTCTGAATCCATTGAACGCTACGACGAACTCATCAACGAGCGCTCCCCCGCCGTGGTGACGGCCCTTGCCACCCACGCCACCGACGTAGCCGGCGTTCTGACAGAGCGCATGGAGGCGATGGAAGACGCCCTCGACGGCCGGGTGGAGAAGGTCTCCGCCGCCCTGCTTGAGCGTGCCCGTACCATCTCAGAGACGCTGTCGGACGCACAGGCCTCCATCAACGATGCCTTTGCCGCACGCCTTGAGGAGATCACCGCCGTCACCCGCCAGGCGACCGAAGGGGTGGCCGACGGTCTCCACGCCGAAGGGGCCCGGGCCCAGGATGCGCTGCGCTCCGTGGTGGACGAGACCCGCCGCGACATCCTTGAGCCCATGCAAGGTATCTCGGCCCAGCTTTCCGAGGAGACGACGGCCGTCAACAGGATGCTGTCTGAGACCATGGCCACCATGTCCGGCGAGGTGGCGTCCGGCGGCAAACTGATGCGTGATGCGATGGTGGAGGCGCTGGAACAGCTTCTCACCATGATCGACGAGCGCACCGAGACGACGCGCACCCAGATCGCCGACACCATGGCCGCCGCACACCGCGCCCTCACCGAGGAAGGCGACAGGACCACCGAGGCAATGCAGGCGGTCGCGCGCGATGCCGCCGCAAGCCTCACCGACCTTCGCACCGTCATCGACGAGCATGGCGACCAGTTCCTCAACGCTCTTGCCGAGCGCGGTGCCGGTGCCATCTCCGAGTTGCGCAACACCCACGGCCAACTCATCGACGAGCTGGGCGGCACGCTGGAGCGCGTCCAGGCCACCAACAGTGCCCTGCACGATATGCTCGGCTCCGTCGGCGCCACCCTTGCGGACATGGAAAGCAACCTGTCTACCCGCGGTGAGGCCCTGCGCGGCATCATCCAGGATGCACTTGCCGACACCAACAGGACCGGCGATGAGATGTCGCGCCAGGCCATTTCCCTACGCGAAGCGGCGGACGCAGCCCTTGCGGACCTGTCCACCATTGCCGATAGGATCGAGCGGGACGGCCAGTTCCTCGCCGGCGCGGTAGAGCGGTTCGACCACGACAGCGCCGCCTTCGACGACAGGATGCAGGACCGCAGGATGGCTCTTGAAAACCTGTCCACTGGCCTGCTGACCAAGTCCGAGCAGGTGGATGCTCTGATGCGCTCCTTCACCGAGCGTGTGGACGACCAACTGCGCGCCACCGAAGAGCGTGTGAACGATGCCCGCGTCCTTCTTGAGCGCACGCTGGACGAGGCAGCCCACGCCGTCGGCCCGCAGCTTGAGCGTCTGCACGAGGCGGCCAACGCCGATGCTGAACGCATTCGCGACGGCCTTCGCATTGCCAACGAGACCATGGCGAGCGAACTGGTGGACTCCCTCCAGACGGTGGCCGAGCGCTTCCAGAGCGCCACCTCCGACATGCGTGAGGCCGCCCGCCACGTTCAGGACGAGTTCGAGACCACACGTGCGGCCCTTGAACGCTCAGTGGTGGAACTTCCCGAAGAGACCATGCAGAACGCGGAGGCGCTTCGCCGTGCCGTCACCGACCAGTTGAAGGCGGTGAGCGAGCTGGGTGCCATTGTCGCCAAGCACGCCAATGCCGAGCCTGCCCGCCCGAGTGCCGTGCACGAAGAGCCGCGCGATGCCTATCGTCGCACAGCTGCCCGTCGTGATCCCCCGCCAACCCACCGCGAGCCCCGTCCGAGCGCCAGCGAAGGCCTCAATGGTCGCCGAGGCACCCGCTACGGCACCGCAACGGAAGAAAGCGGTTGGATGAACGGCTTGCTGCGCCGCTCCGACGGCGCTGCCGCCCACGATGGTGCCGACCAAGGTCCTATGGGGTTGTCCGACAACGGTGCGTTGGGCCGCCTTGCCAAAACCGTCTCCCGCGCCATCGAAGAGGGCCCTTACAGGGACGTGTGGGCTCGCCATCATCGTGGCGAGCGTCAGGCCTTCTCCCGCCCCTTCTACACCGCCGACGGTCAGCAAGCCTTCGAGGACGCCCGCAGGCGCTATAAGAGAGACAGGGACTTCCGCACCAACGTGGACCGCTTCGTCGACGACTTCGAGGAAACGCTGAACGCGGCTTCGCGCGCCGATACGTCAGGCCGCACCAACCGCGACGCTCTGATGTCTGAAAACGGCAAGCTCTATACCTTGCTCGCCCACGTCTCAGGCCGCCTCGACTAGCGCATCGACCGATCTGTTTGAATCAAACAGATCGGTCAGTTGATGTGCCCGAATCAAGGCGCGCGCGCGCCCTTCCCGATCAGGTTGGTTCGACCTGATCGCACCGCGCTCTAGGCCGGTCTCACCACACAAAGGCGGGACGCTTCACCGCATCCCGCCTTTTTTATGTGCCCTGCGTTCAGACCTTCACAGGCCTTTCAAGCTCGAACAGCGATGTCACATGGGCGTACTGCATGTAGCCGCATCGGGCGATGGGCTCCGCCTTTGCAAGGTCGACCAGACCGTCCACGATCAAACTGTCATCGATGTGGATGTGAATCACCTGGCCGAGAATGAGCTCGTAGCGGGCCTTCTGCCCATCCACATCGGTGGGCGCAACGGTCTGCAGATAAACGCACTCCAGAGCAACGGGCGAAGCGGCAACCCGCGGCGGCTTCACCTTGCGCGAGGGCGCTGCCTCAAGCCCTGCCATGTCGAATTCCGATACGCCATGGGGGGCCGGAGCCGAAGAGTGGTTCATGGCATCGCGCAAAGCATAGGTGGCAAGGTTGCAGACGAACTCGCCCGTATCTTCAACGTTTGACTGACTGTCCTTGCGGTCCAGCGAGGCGAACATCACAAGGTGCGGGTGGTCGCAGACCGCGTTGAAGAAGCTGTATGGGGCAAGGTTGGGCACCCCCTGGCGATTGACCGATGAAATCCACCCGATGGGCCGAGGCGCCACCAAAGACTTGAAGGGGTCGCGGGGAAGCCCGTGATCGTTGCGCTTGGGATCGTATTCCATAGTTGCCTTCCAGAGCATCCTGCATCCATAGGGCGCAGCAAAGAGGCTCTACTCCTTTGAATGAGAGCGGTTTTGTTGCGGCCTGATGGGTCCATCCGACCGCAAGTCGCTTTAGACATTGACGTCATCGGCCCCGCACGCGGTCACGCATCCGCAAAGGCCATCCTTTTTCAGTCACCCACAACGAATGACGGCCCAGTGCAAGCCGTCGTTCCGTTCTAGGCTTGGTAGCGGGTGATGATGACGTCCATATCGGGCCTGTCGCGATCGGTGGGTTTGATGTCCGGCGTGCCGATGTAGATGAAGCCCGCCACGTTCTCCCCGCCTTTCACGCCCAGGGCCGCCTTTGCCTCTTCGTCGAAGGCAATCCATTCGGTGAGCCACTGTGCCGCATACCCATGGGCATTGGCGGCGTGGAGGAAGTTGAGGCACACCGCGCCCGCGCTCAACTGCTGCTCCCACACGGGAATTTTCGGGTGCTCGCGCGCCGTGCTGACCACGGCGACCACCACAGGCGCCCTGCTCAGACGCTCTCGTTCAGCGGCGATCGCCTCCTCGTCGGTGGCTCGGCCCGTGCGTTGTGCAATGGCGGCGAGCGCCTCCCCCGCAGCGGCCCGTGCGTCGCCCTCAAAGACGATGAAGCGCCAGGGGGCCAGTTTTCCGTGGTCGGGGACTCGCGCCGCCATGGTCATCATGCGATAGAGCGCATCAGAATCGGGGCCGGGCCCGATGATCCACTTCACCGCGACAGACCGTCGGGTGGCCAAATGCTCGGCGAGATCTCCCATCGTGCTCTCCAAGTTGTGCACTTTTGCAACACTCAACGAACGTCATCCTTATGGTTGTTGAATCCCTCACGCGCTCCGGGCATTGTGATTATGCGCGGATGAACCGTGTCTGGAAGGTCGAGTTCCCTTCAGGTCAGTGGCGGGAGGTTGCATGATTCGCTGGGCAGTCAGCATCGGTCTAGCGACGGCGTGTGTGTTTGTGGGCGTTGCCAACGCCGCAGCACCCGTGCCGAAACCCAAACCCATTCGCGGTGCCTCCCTGGACCCACAAGCGGCCATCGCCGAATTGATGACCGGCGGTCAAACGCGCCTCGGCCCTAACGTTGCCGCCTACGCCCCCGCCACCGGCTCTGCCGATATCACGACACAAACGGGGGATGTTGCGCTTTATTTGGTGGGCAAGCTGTCGGACGGCGGCACCCCTGTGAGCGCCGGCTTGATTTGGCGCGTGTTCGGCGAAATTCCTGACGAAACCGGCGCCCTCCCCCTCATCAAGAAGGCCGAAGGGGGCGATCAGGATTTGCGGCTCGACCCGGGCCGCTATGTGGTGCACGTGAGCTACGGCCGCGCCGCCGTTTCCCGCCTTGTGGATTTGCGCCGGCCGGTCACCAGCGAAACCTTCGTCCTTGGCGCAGGCGGCCTCCAGCTCGATGCGGTGATGGAGGGTGACGATCGCTCCCTTGCCCACGCCACGAGCTTTGAAGTCTTTATCAACGAAGCCAGCAGCAAGCGCCGTATCGGCGTGGTGGATGCTGGCGAGATCGCACGCCTTCCCGCCGGCTCCTATCACGTCATCAGTCGCTATGGCGACGTTAACGCCGTACGCAGCGCTGATGTGGTTGTAAAGGCTGGCAAATTGACCCGCGTCTCTCTGCGGCACAAAGCGGGCACCGTGCGTCTGCGCCTGGTGCGCAACCATGGTGGCGAGGCCATCGCAGACACCGCCTGGTCCATCTATACCGACGATGGTAAGCGCGTGTTCGAGCGCGTCGGCGCCCACGCCAACGTCACTCTTGAGGCAGGTCGCTACGCCGTCGTCGCCAAACACCGCGATTCAGAATTCAGCCAGACGTTCGATGTCGGCAGCGGCGAAGAGATGGACGTGACCGTGCTTGCGCGCCGGCTATTCTGACGCCACAACCCGTACCCCTCTCATCGCTGACAATGCCGCGGCAGCCTGCCGCGGCTTTTTTTGTGCCAACGTGATGGTTGCGTGGCGTTGATGCGGACTTTGGTCGGTTGGGCTGGCGGTGGTCCGCCTCACCGCGCACAGGCGGGATGAGGCCCGGCGATTGTCCTGTCCGCCGACGTTGATGATGGCCGTCCCAGTGCACAGAGCCATTCTGGGCTGAACGAGCCGTAAGTGCGCGACGCACTCGCGTTTTGGCCTGGTGCGCGCCGACCGCCGCAATCCGCTGGAGAGCGTCGCCGTCGCATGCCGGCGGGTGCAGATCGCCACGTCACTTGCCCCTTTCGACAGCCTGTCGAAAGTCAAGTGGGGGCGGTGTCAGCGCCCGCTCCCCTGCACCTGGATCCGTTGGCGCCACAAAAGCATCCTGCGACCAAGTGGGCGCACGATGCTTTATGCCTTTGAATTCGGGGTGGTTGTGTCCCGATCAATTGTTCCATCCGATCGGCGCGAACAAGGCTGAGGGGGGTGTGGGCGTCACTCCTGTCGGGCGTCCACATCAGGTAAGGGTCAGTGCGGCGCAAAACGGATTGTCCGAGCGGACCGGTCCTCGGCAAACCCGCACGCCCCTTCCAAACGTTGGTTACCGGGGTTTTGGCTTGCGCACGGGCGGTCTTCGGTTCCAGCGTTTGGCGAGGCGGCGCAGTTGGGCTTCTGTGGCCTCAATATCCACATCGTGGGGGTCGAACGATGTGCCGTACCACTCCACAAACTCGGCGTGCCTCTCATGGCTTGGATCGGCAAGGGCTGCGAGAAACTCTTCGTAACCCGGCGGACCGCCAACATCTTCGGGCGGGCAAGCGCCGCTGGCCGCAACGAGACAAGGATAAAGACCATCGGGATCGGCTGGGCCGGTCGTCTCCACCGTGATGGCGTGCTCCCAGGTGTCGCCATAGTCGTAGGTGTACAGGAGGCTGGACCCTGCGGTGTCGTCGAGCACGCTCTTGAGCGTCACTTTGCTGGCGTCGGCGAAGCTGTCACCAGGCATCGGTGGCCCATACGTGGTGCCGCCGACGTCGAAACCCCACAGATGGCTATCCGTCCACCCCATCGCCGCCTGGATGGTTTGGTGAAGCCGGTCAAGGCGTAGGTTCAGCGGCACATCAAGGCGGCGCATCACGGTCGGCTCCACCCAGTCGAGGGTGACAACGATCCGTGCGATGGGTCCCTGGCTCATGGGGCGAGACTAGCGGGGCCTTGCAAGCCGGACCAGTCTCGACAAAGACGCCGATCGATATTTTTGGAGCCGATGGCGGTTGCCCCCACAAGGCACCGCACGCCACGCCCACCGACCAGCGGTGCGCAAGCTGGCACACCCCATGACACGGTGTCGCGTGGACGGGCCGTCGCCGGCCGCGCCTCCCGTCCTTCGCGCACTCACTCTGCAGGGGTCGGCGTTGATTCTTTGCCGGCGTCGGCAGGGACTGCCGGTTTGGCATCCTTGGTCTCGATGGCGCCAAGAACGATGCGCATCAAAGGCGGGACAATCAGGATGGTGAGGATCGCCGACAGCGCAAGGCCGCCCACCACCACCGAACCCAGACCGCGGTAGAGCTCAGAGCCCGCACCGGGGACGAGCACCAGCGGAAGCATCCCCACAACGCTCGTCAGCGTGGACATGAAGATCGGCCGCACACGGTTGTTGGTGGCCTCGAGGATGGCGTCTTCGGCCGAAAGTTTCTCGGTGCGGTAGTGATAGAGCGTCTGGTGGACGATGAGGATCGCGTTGTTCACCACAATGCCGATGAGAATGACGAACCCCAATAACGTCAGCATATCAAGTGGTTGCTGCTGGAACGTGTTGAGAAGGGCGAGCCCTCCCACACCGCCGGCGGCCGCCACGGGCACCGAGATCATCACCACAAGGGGAAGCACGAAGCTTTCAAACAGGATCGCCATGACGAGGTAGACGATGAAAATCGCAAACAGAAGATTGAGCTGGATGGCCGCCCACGTCTTCGTCAATTCATCGGCCGTGCCCGTCAGCGAGAAGCGCACGCCAGGGGGAAGCCCTGAAGCTTCCAAGGGCTGCACCACCTCAGCGCGCAAGATGTCGAGTGCGGCCTCCAAGGCAAGGTCGTTGGAGGGGCGCACCTCCAAGGTGATGGTTCTGAGCCGCTCGCGGTGGCGGATTTCTGTGGGTCCGGCCGTCACCTCCACGTCGGCGAGGGCTGAAACCGGAAGGATCCGCCCGCTCGCGGTGACAACGGGCATCCGTTCGATGGACTGGGTGCGGGCCGTGTTGGTATCGGCAAGCTCGCCCTTCAAAGTGAGATCGATGCGGTCGGCACCGACGGTGATCTCGTCCACCCGCAGCCCGTCATTGTAAGCGTCCACCGTGGCGGCAAGGACGCTCGCATCAACCCCTGCGTCCGCAAGGCGCAGCCTGTCAGGGGCAATGCGCACCTCTGGCGAGCCCAGCTCAAGGCCGGGCAGCGGGCGGAACTGGTGCCCTTCCTGGCGCGGCAGGAGACCTGCAATCATCCCCGCCGCGCGGCCTGCCACACCCAGCAGCGGTTCAAGTTCAGGCCCAGACACGTTGAGCTCGATGGCACGGCCACCACCGATGCCGCGCCCGAAAATGGACGGCTGCGTCATAAAGCCGAAGGTGCCTGGCTCTGAGAAGATCGGCCGCGACAAAATGGGAATCAGTTCGCCCGCACGGTCGCCGTTTTGCGCCGTCGCCCCCACGAAGGAGGTGCCAGGGGTGGCCACGAAGAAGAACGAATCAATGGCGGGCGGCTGGCCTTCCACGTCCCCGTCTTGCTGCCACAAGGGGCGTGCGGCCCCCTCCACCCTTTCGGCGATGGAGTAGGTGGTGTCGAGGTTGTAGCCAGGCGGAGGGATCAACACGCCGAAGACGAGGTTGCGGTTGCCCTCGGGCAGATATTCAAGCTTCGGCAGACTGTTGTAGACGAAGATCATTGCGCCCGTGGAGATGCCCGCCACCACGAAAAGCCCGAACGCGCGGTTGGCGTTGATGGACATGACGTAACGCGACACCACCCAGCGGAAGGCCCTTGCAAAGTGATCCACGACAGGGATCGTCACAGGCTTGCGCGGCGTCTTGGTGTCCAGAAGGCGCGAGGACAGCGCAGGGATGACCGTGACCGCCACCAGGAGCGACAGCATCACCGAAACGGAGATCGCAACGGCGATGTCGCGGAACAGCTGGCCTGCTTCCAGCTCCATGGTGAGGATGGGGATGAACACCATCACCGTCGTCAGCGCAGAGACGAGAATGGCGCCCCACACCTGGCGCGCCCCCTCATAGGCGGCCTTGCGCGCTGACATCCCCTCCTGTCTGAGGCGGTAGATGTTCTCCAACACCACGATGGCCGCGTCCACCACCATCCCGACGGCAAAGGCGATGCCTGCCAGCGAGATGACGTTGAGGGTGCGGCCGAGGGCGCTCATAGCCACGAATGAGGCAATGACGGAGATGGGAATGGCGATGGACACGATCGCCGTTGCCCGGGGCGAGCGTAGGAACAGCATCAACACAAACGCCGCCAACACCCCGCCCACCCAGATATTCTGGATGACGAGGTCGATGGCGCCGTTGATGTAGATGGTCTCGTCGTAGACCTGCTCGAAGGTGAGGCTGTTTGCGGTGATGGGCCCTGCGATCAAATCATCGCGGGCAAGGCGCACCCCTTCCATGGTCTCAATGACGTTGGCGCCCGTCTCACGCACAATGTTGATGGCAATGGCAGGATCGCCCCGGTGACGGATGCGGGTCCGCGGCTCCGTGTAGCCGAAGGTGACGTCGGCAATATCGGCCACAAGCACCCTGCCGAACCCGTTGCCAGCGCCTTGCTGGACGCCTGAGCGCAGCACCACCTCGCGAATGGCAGGGATGGTGTTGAGCTCTCCTTCCGCGCGCACCACGTAGCGCCGCTTGCCCTCCTCAACATCCCCCGCAGACAGGGAGATGTTTTCGGTTCGAAGGCGCGCCACCACTTCGGGAATGGTCAGGCGATACTGGGCGAGCCTCTCAGGCTTGATGATGACCTGAAGCTCTCTCTGGGAGCCGCCGAACACATTGGTGCCCGACACCCCTTCCACCCGCTCGAAAGCCTCGCGCACCACATCCTCGGCAAAGTCGCCATAGTGGTGGATGGGGGTGTCGTTGCCCGCCGCCCGCTTCATGATGAACCAGGCGATGGGGTTGTCTTCAGAGCCCGACGTGCCGAGTACCGGTGCATCGGCCTCATCGGGGTAACCGGAGACGCGGTCGAGGCGGTTCTTGACCAGCAGAAGGGCACGGTTCATGTCCGTGCCGATGGCAAACTCCAGCGTGATTTCCGCCTGGCCCGTCTGGGAGCGAGAGGTCATGGACTCAAGGCCTTCAAGGCCTTTCAGCTCATCCTCTTGGGGGTTGACCAGTTCGCGCTCCACCTCGGCGGGGGCAGCGCCTGGCCACATGGTCTCCACCGTGATGACGGGCTTGCGCACATCAGGCGTCAATTGGATGGGGATGGTGGTGAGGGCCAGGTAGCCAAACAGCACTGCCATCAAGACCGCCGCCACAACGGCAATGGGCCGCTCGATGGCGTAGCGGATCGGATCCATCAGTTGGGCACCGAGCCTGAAGCGGGCGCTTGGGCCGAGCCCGTCTCCACAGAGGCGACGGCGGGCGGCTCGAAGGCAATGGCCTGGCCCGGTCGCAAGCGCTCATTGCCACGGATGACCACAATGTCCCCTTCGCGCAACGCACCGCTCACCTCGAAGCGGTCCTCCACCGCAGCGCCAATGGTGACGGCACGGGGGGCGGCTTTTCCGTCCTCAGCCACAAACACAATCCATCCGCCAGCCTGCTGGACGAGAGCATCTTTGGCCACTGATAGCGCGGCGCGGGGCGGACCCACGGGTGCGTTCACGGTCACCGTCTGGCCAGCAGCAAGCGGTTTGTCGGAGCCTTGCACATCCACCGAAAAGCGCACGGGCCGTGTGCGTGTGGAGGGGCTTTCAGAGGGGACCGCGGCACGCACTGTGGCGGTGCCGAGGGTGCCATCGTCGAGGACGGCGGCCACCTCCGTCCCAGGCTTCAAGGCGCCGACGATTTCGGTCGGGACGTCGGCCTCAATCTCCAAATGCCTGTCGTCGAGGATGCGGACCACGGGGGCACCGACGGAGACGTAGGCACCAGGGTTCGCGTCGCGCGCCAGAACCACGCCGTGGAAAGGGGACAGAACCTTGGCATTCTCCACTTGATATTGCGCCCGCGCAACGCCGGCACGGGCAACGGCAAGGAGGGCTTCAGAACGCGCCAACTCGCCCCGGGCGCGGGCAAGCTCCTTCGCCAAGTCCTCAAATCGGCCTTGGCTGAAGGCCGCAGAACCCCGCAGCCGCGTGGTGCGCTGGTAGACCTGATCGGCGAGTTCGGAGTTCGCTTTTGCCACCTCAAGCCCCGCCTCGGCCTGCACAAGGGCAGAGCGCGCCGACTTGAGGTCGATGTTCAACAGCTCAGTGTCCAATTCCGCCAAAGGGTCGCCGGTTTCGACCCTGTCCCCCACATCGACGTGGACAGTGGCGACAATGCCGGGGATGCGGCTTGCGACTGTGCTCTCGTTCATGGCGACGAGACGGGCGATCAGCGATTGCGTCTCGGCAATTTCCACCGTGCGAACCGTGTCCACCTGGACGTTGGCGGGGCCACCTTGGGCGGCCACCTGCGAGGCGCCCACAACGGTCAGCAACGCCAATGACAGGCTTGCGGCGCGCACAACGGTGCCGATCCCCATGTGGCAGCTCCTTCAATCCGGCGCCCCCCTTACGGCCTGTGAGAGGCTGCGAGGATCAGGGGCTCGGCCCGGCGAAACACCCGCCGACGCCTGCCGTTATCTAGAGGCATTATAGACGATAACGAGGGTCAACCATCCATGCGACGATCAGCCTCGTGCGCCATCAGCGGGCCGCTCACGCGCTGGCTCGGCGGGTAAACCCTTGCATCAGCAAGGGCCAACTGGGCGAGTTTGCCCATCAGGCGCGTCAAGTCGGAGCGATTGAACACCTGCATCCGGTCCATCAACTTTTCGAGCCGCAGTGCCGCCGTGTAGGTGGACATGCCCATGGACTGCGCCCAAGGGGCAAGCCGCTGGCCGGAATAGACCGCCTGGGCCAGGGAGGCATCGGTGGCATCAAGGCGATACTGATCTTGCAGGAGCTTGTTGAGCGCGGGGCCTGAATGGTTGTTGGCGGCAAAGTAGATGACCGCCGCAGGCTCGTCGGTGCCGACAAGACCACGCCAGGCTTCGCGAAGGGCGCGGCCCACCAGCGGCACCACAGCAAGGTGGATGTCACCCTCAGCTGCATAATCGTGAATGCGTGCTGTGGTGTGCCATCCGGTCCCCGACAATGCGCCGGTGACCGCCCCTTGGAGACTCTCGCGCCCAAGGGCGGTTTTGGCGCCCAGAAAACCCTTTGAATCCACGAAAATGAGGCCGCGCTGGAACAGGCGCTCCGCGGCAGGGTTCGCATCACTCACACGGCCTTTGGCGTCCAGCAGAGCGGCGGGAAGGACAAGGGTGTGCAACACGTCAGCGCCTGCGCCAACCGCAGCGCGGTGCTGGTTGCGGGCGGTGAGGTCGGCGGCATGCATCAGGGCTGGCAAGACCGGCGTCAGGACGTTGCGATACAACGCATCGGTCTCAGCCTCGTCCGTATCGCTGTAATTGATGGTGATGGTCATCAGGCAGCCGCTGCGGGCCAGCAGATTGACGCCTGTTCCGGCCGCACCCATCCCCATCGGCGTCATCCAGTCATTGTAAAACTCTGACTTCAGGACGCGGGTGCGCGGGACCAGCTGTGCAGATGTGGCCACCACGTTCACCGGCAGCTTCGACACGGCCTCGGTGTAGACGTTGCGCGCAGAGTAATAGGCCGCGTAGCTCTTGATGAATTCAGGCGAGATGCCGGCAAGGCCCACAACGTGGTCACGGTTCTGGTTGTGGTCCAAAATCCGCACGCCCACTTGCGAGGGCGGATCGCTGATGGTCCCCATCAGTGCCGCCACCTTCTCCCATGCCCCAGGGTCGATAACAGCCTCGTAGGCGGCATGGGCAATGGCATTTTGAAGTTCGATCGCAGACACCCTGACCCTCGCTTCGGCAACTCTAGGACGTTTGTATGATAACGAACGCCTTAAGGCTCTGCGTCCTACACGAAGGACACAATGCCCAATGGGTCAGCCAATCGCATGGACCCAATGACCTATGGCCACTTTGTGGCAGCAACACCACAAGATCACTGCCGCCACCTTAGGCAGCTAAAGAATAACTTATAGTTCGACCGGCGAGAAGCCAGACAATCCTTAAAGGTGCACCCTGACCTTGATGACCATGCGGCGTGTGCATTTGGTGATTTGCGCAAGGCATACGTCGTGGCGCTCAAACGCAACAGGCCCGCACCGTGGTGCGGGCCAATAAATCCTAGTGCAAGCTCCACGCAAATAAGCGCGGGGGACCGATCGTCGGGAGCAGAACCCGCTCAGTTTGATCGAAGCTGAGCGGGTCGTGCCTTAGTGGACCGAAAGGACGCGGGAGACGCTGTGAAGGCGTAGGCGGTGAAAGACCCGTGCAAGGCGTGCGTTGCACCCACTCGTCACCACGTCGGAGGTGGCCGCTGGCGCAAGGTCGAGACCGTCGGCAACAACGACGCTGGTGTAGTGGCGCCCATGGCGGTTGTGGAACCGAATGACGATGGTCACGCTGCGGTCGATATCGGTCTCGTTCAAGACGTCCATGGTGGCGTTCCAGCAGCCGTCGCGGCGCACTTCCAGAAGACCGTTGTCGGCAATGGTCACGCCGCGGCGCGAGAAGGCGTCGAACTCGTAAAGAAGGCCCGGCGAACCGCTGCTCACCACAGGATCGGCGGCCCGTGCCGTCGTCCAACTCCCGGCAAATGTGAGGCCAACGGCCAGCAATGCCCCTAATAGCAATCTCATCATAATAATTACTCTCTCATGGGATAAGTGCAGCTAAAGGCTACACGCGCACGTGGTTGGCCGCAAGGAGAGGTCAGCCGGCGTTGTAGGCGCGCCGGCTGATCGATGGGTTCACTATTCGGCCGCCATCGCCATGCGCTGGCTTTCCATCTCTTCGATGGCACGGCGGTAGTCCACAGGCATCACCTTGACGAAGCGCGGGCGATACGCGTCCCAATGGTCGAGGATTTCTTGGCCGCGGACGGAGCCCGTCCACTCCACATGGCTCATGATGAGGCTGCGCAGGCGCTCATCATCATGGCGGGTCATGTTGGCCGACACGTCCACACGGCCCTTGGTCTCAAGGTCGCCGCCATGGTGATGCAGGCGCTCAAGCAGCATGTCTTCTTCAAGGACGGGCTCAAGCTCCACCATGGCAAGGTTGCAGCGCCTGGTGAAGTCGCCCGCCTCGTCCAACACATAGGCGACACCGCCTGACATGCCGGCGGCAAAGTTGCGGCCTGTGTGACCGAGAACGACGACGACGCCGCCGGTCATGTACTCGCACCCGTGGTCGCCGACGCCTTCCACCACCGCCGTCGCGCCGGAGTTGCGCACCGCAAAGCGCTCGCCAGCCACGCCGGCGAAGTAGCACTCGCCTGAGACGGCGCCATAAAGCACCGTGTTGCCGACGATGATGGATTCGGCCGCGACAATGGGCGAGCCAGGCCGCGGCTTGACCACAAGACGGCCGCCGCAAAGGCCTTTGCCCACATAATCGTTGGCGTCACCCGTCAGATCCAGCGTGATGCCGTGGGATAGCCATGCCCCGAAAGACTGACCGGCCGTGCCTAGGAATTTTACGTGGATGGTGCCTTCGGGCAGACCATCCATCCCGTGCACCTTCGCCACTTCGCCAGAGAGCATGGCGCCGACGGTGCGGTCCACGCTGGAGATGGCCATGTCGAGGGTGACGGGCGTCTCGTCCTCGATGGCAGGGCGGCACTGGGCAATCAGCTCGCGGTCCAGAACCGTGTCGATGGGGTGGTTCTGGAGCGTGGTCCAACGCTGCTCTTCCATGGGCGCGTCCATCTTGACGAACACGCGGGCAAAATCGAGCCCCTTGGCCTTGTAGTGGTCCACCAGATGGGTCTGGTCCAGCGTTTCCACGGCGCCGGTCGCCTCGGCTAGGGAGCGGAAGCCTGAGGCGGCCAGATACTCGCGCACCTCCTCAGCCACGAAGAACATGAAGTTGATCACATGCTCCGGCTGGCCTTTGAAGCGGCGACGCAGGACCGGATCTTGGGTCGCAACGCCCACAGGGCAGGTGTTGAGATGGCACTTGCGCATCATGATGCAGCCGGTCGCCACCAAAGGCGCGGTGGAAAAGCCGAACTCATCGGCCCCGAGCAGCGCACCGATGAAAACGTCCCGCCCCGTGCGCATTCCGCCATCCACCTGGACGGCAACCCGCGAGCGCAGGCCGTTCGCCACCAGCGTCTGGTGGGTTTCGGCAAGCCCCATCTCCCAAGGCGAACCTGCGTGTTTGATGGAGGTGAGAGGCGATGCCCCCGTCCCCCCATCAAAGCCTGCAATGGTGATGTGGTCGGCCCGCGCCTTGGCCACCCCTGCCGCGACAGTCCCCACCCCCACTTCGGAGACGAGCTTGACGGAGATGTCGGCGCCGGGATTGACGTTCTTCAGATCGAAGATGAGCTGGGCCAGATCCTCGATGGAGTAGATGTCGTGGTGGGGCGGCGGCGAAATGAGGCCAACGCCAGGCGTAGAGTGGCGCAGCTTGGCAATGACCGCATCCACCTTGTGTCCTGGCAGCTGGCCGCCTTCCCCAGGCTTTGCGCCCTGGGCCATCTTGATCTGAATCTGGTCGGCGTTGACCAGGTACTCCGTCGTCACCCCAAAGCGGCCGGAGGCCACCTGCTTGATGGCCGAACGCTTGGAGCGCCCGCCAGGGAGGGGCGAGAAGCGGATGGAATCCTCGCCCCCTTCCCCGGTGTTGGAGCGTCCGCCAATCTCATTCATGGCAAGGGCCAGCGTCTCGTGCGCCTCCTTGGAGATGGCGCCAAGGCTCATGGCCCCGGTGGCAAAGCGCTTCACGATCTCTGCCGCGGGCTCCACCTCGTCCAGCGGAACGGGGTTGCGGCCCACTTCCTCAGCATCGCGGATGCGGAAGAGGCCGCGGACGGAGTAGCGGCCCGACTCCTCGTTCACCAGACGCGAATACTCCTGGTACTTCTCCTGCGCATTGAGGCGCACGGCGTGCTGAAGGTTCGCCACCGTGTCGGCCTGCCAGAAGTGGTGCTCGCCGCGGGTGCGATAGGCGTACTCGCCACCCACATCCAAAGCGCGGGCAAGGATCACCTCGTCTGAGAAGGCGATGGCGTGGCGGCGCATGGTCTCCTCGGCCACCTCCTCAAGGCCCACCCCTTCGATGGTGGTGGCGGTGCCGAAGAAGAAGCGATCCACGAACGCCTGGGACAGGCCGACGGCGTCGAAGATCTGCGCGCCGCAATAGGACTGGTAGGTGGAGATCCCCATCTTGGACATCACCTTCAAGATGCCCTTGTCGATGGACTTGATGTAGCGCTCCACCACCTCCTTGGAATCCACCTCTTCGGGGAAGGTGTGGTGGATGTCCACCAGCGTCTCGAAGGCAAGGTAGGGGTTGATGGCCTCCGCCCCGTAGCCTGCCAGCACGCAAAAATGGTGCACCTCGCGCGGCTCGCCGGACTCCACCACAAGCCCCACGGACGTGCGAAGACCCTTACGGATCAGGTGATGATGCACGCCAGCCGTCGCGAGCAGCGCGGGAATGGCGATCCGTGTGCGCGACAGCAGCCTGTCGGACAGGATGATGATGTTGTAGCCGTCCCGCACCGCCTTCTCGGCACGGTCGCACAGCCTGTCAATCATCGCCGACATGCCCTCAGCACCCCTGTCGGCGGAGTAGGTGATGTCGAGCGTGATGGTCTGGAACTGGTTGTCGGCAATGTCGCCGATCTCGCGGATCTTCTCCAGATCGTCGTTGTGGAGGATGGGCTGACGCACCTCAAGGCGCTTGCGCGAGGTGGAGCCGTCCACATCGAAAAGGTTCGGCCGCGGTCCGATGAAGGACACAAGGCTCATCACCAGCTCTTCGCGGATCGGGTCGATGGGCGGGTTGGTGACCTGCGCGAAGTTCTGCTTGAAGTAGGTGTAGAGGAGCTTGGAGCGGTCAGACAGCACCGACAAGGGCGTGTCCGTCCCCATGGAACCCAGCGCCTCCTGACCGATGGTGGCCATGGGCGACATTAGGAGTTTTAGGTCCTCCTGGGTGTAGCCGAAGGCCTGCTGGCGGTCCAAAAGGGATTCGTTGGTGCGCGGGGCGCGCGGGCGCACCCTGTCCTGATCCTCAAGGACAATCTGGCTCTTTTGCAGCCAGTCGCGATAGTTCTCCTTGGTGGAAAGCTTGCGCTTCACCTCCTCGTCGGAGATGATGCGGTTCTCCTCAAGGTCGATGAGGAGCATCTTGCCGGGCTGAAGACGCCACTTGGTGGCAATCCTGTCCTCCTCGATGGGAAGGACGCCGGCCTCAGAGCCCATCACCACGAGCCCGTCGGTGGTCACGCAGTAGCGGGCAGGACGAAGGCCGTTGCGGTCCAGCGTTGCGCCGATCTGACGCCCGTCGGTGAAGACCACGGCGGCCGGCCCGTCCCACGGCTCCATGAGGGCAGCGTGATAGGCATAAAATGCCCGGCGCTTTTCGCCCATCAAAGGGTTGCCGGCCCAGGCTTCGGGCACCAGCATCGCCATGGCGTGGGCGAGCGAGTAGCCGCCCTGCACCAAAAACTCCAGCGCATTGTCGAAGCAGGCCGTGTCCGACTGGCCTTCATAGGAAATGGGCCAGAGCTTGGAAATCTCATCGCCGAACAGCTTCGAGGAAGCCGTCGCCTGGCGTGCAGCCATCCAGTTGACGTTGCCGCGCAGGGTGTTGATCTCGCCGTTGTGGGCGACCATGCGGAACGGGTGGGCAAGCCCCCAGGACGGGAAGGTGTTGGTGGAAAAGCGCTGGTGGACGAGGGCCAGAGCCGAGGCGAACCGCTCATCGGTGAGGTCATGGTAGTAGGCGCCCAGCTGGTGCGCCAGGAACATGCCTTTGTAGACCACCGTGCGGCAGGACAGCGAGCAGATCACGAACCCTGTTGCGGCAGGCGCACGCCCGTCGAAAACGGTGTTGGAGATCACCTTGCGCAGGATATAGAGCCGGCGCTCGAAGGCGTCGTCGTCTTCAATATCCCCGCCGCGACCGACGAAGAACTGCATCACGTCAGGCTCGCTGTCGCGCACGGTCTGCGACAGGCACTCGGAGTTCACAGGCACCTTGCGCCAGCCGAGGAAGGCCTGGCCCTCCTCCCGCACCACCTTTTCGATGATGGCGCGATGGTGCCCGTTATTGCCCCTTGGCAGAAACACCATGCCGACGGCGTACTGGCCGGCTTCGGGCAGGAGAAAGCCAAGCTCTTGGGCGTCTTCGCGCAGGAGCGCGTGGGGGATTTGAACCAACAGGCCGGCGCCGTCGCCCATCTCAGGATCGGCCCCCACGGCACCGCGGTGGGTGAGGTTGACGAGAATCTGCAGGCCTTTTTCGACAATGTCGTGACTGGCGCGGTTGAAGATGTCGGCCACGAATCCCACACCACAAGCGTCATGCTCGCGGTCGGGGCGATAAAGGCCGTGCCGTGCGAGCGCACCGCGACCGCCGACAGTGGTGGTGGCAACGGTGGCGGGCGCTTTGGTTGCCGTCGTCATCGTTGTCATAGCTCTTCTCCTGCAAGGACCGCCCCCGAAGGAGCTGCCGCCCGAATGCGCGCAAGGCACAGCACAGCCCGCCGGGCTAGCCACCCTGACGGACATGCGGACATGCACAATCCCCACGGGGCCGCTCCAATCGGCCGACGCGCGGAGGGCGGATATAGCGCGTTTGGGGGTGGGCGCAAATGCCGACCGCCGATCCCCAGAAGGGCTGTGGCGGTTTACTCCTGTTAACGCCGCCGCTCACAAAGAGTCGAGGACTGTTTATTGTGGTGTCATCGCCGTCCGGTGTACGTAATCGATGTAAACCTCGACACATGCCGTCTGGAGCTTTGAGATGAACAAGACCCTCACAATCGCCGCGCTCGCCGGTGCAGTTGCCGCTGCCACGTCCTTTGCTGCAACAACGCCTGCCGAGGCTGCCAACGAAAAGTGCTATGGCATCTCCAAGGCCGGCGACAATGATTGCGCGGCCGGCCCCGGCACCACCTGCGCAGGCACCTCCACCGTGGATTATCAAGGCAATGCCTGGACGCTCGTGCCCACGGGGACCTGCACGGAATATTCCTCAAGCGCCACGGAAGCCAAGTTCAAGCTGCCCGAAACTGCTGACGGTCAGCCCCGCGAGGGCTCGCTCAGTGCGCTCGATCGCGACGTTCCGTCCGCGTAATCGGCGGCAAGTCCTTGTGCCAAGGGCGGGGGTTGTACCCGCCCGCCATGCAAGAGGCGGTTCCTCCATCCGCCCATGAAAAGCGCACACTGTGCGCTGTTTACGAACAGGAGCGCCGCGGCCATGCTGCGGGCTCCCGTCCCGCCGCTTGAAGGGAGCGTGCCGCAATGGGTCATGACGACGGCCAAGTCTGCGACCGCACCGTTCCAGCCCGCGCCGGCGTGGGCTTGAAACGCCCCCATGTGGGGGAGATTCTCGCCGACCCGTCCCGAATCGGCTTTGTGGAGATCCACGCGGAAAACTTCATGGGCGATGGTGGGCCCGACCATCGCATGCTTGCCGATGTGCGGGCCGTTCTTCCAGTCTCTCTACATGGCGTTGGGCTGTCCATCGGCGCCGATGCGCCCCTCGACGAGGACCATCTGCTGCGCCTCAAAGCCGTGGCTGAGCGGTGCGACCCCGGCCTTGTGTCGGAGCATCTTGCCTGGTCCACCCATGCGGGCGCCTACTTCAACGACCTTTTGCCCGTGCCCTACACGCCAGCGCGGCTGACGCAGGTGTGCGACCACATCGATGAGGTGCACACAGCGCTCGGCCGCACCATGCTTCTGGAAAACCCCTCCAGCTACATGGCGTTCGACGCATCCACCCTGGATGAGATCACCTTCATCCGCGAAATCGTGAAACGGACCGGGTGCGGGTTGATCCTCGACGTGAACAACGTCCACATATCCGCAACGAATCTCGGCTTCACCGACACCGACTATGTGGATGCCTTTCCCCTTGATGCCGTGGGGGAGATCCACCTTGCTGGCCATGCGCCAGACACCGACGGGCGGGGCGGGACCCTCCTTATCGACGCCCACGACCGCCCTGTCGCCACCCCTGTGTGGACGCTTTACAGACGCGTGGTCGAGAAGATCGGCCGTCCCATCCCCACCCTCATCGAGTGGGACAATGACGTTCCCGAGTTTGACACACTCGCCGCCGAGGCTGACAAGGCCGACAAGGCGATGGCCTCTGCCCTTTCCGGGCGGGAGCGCCGGCGGCCGGCCCAAGCGGCCTAGGGACTGAATCCTATGGCAGGCAGCGTCACACCACCGCCGAGCTCGCCGGCGGACGGCAGCGCACAGCCGCCCCAGGGCGACGGCGGCTTTGTGGACACCCTTGCAAGGACCGACCCTGCCATAGGCTTCCACGATGGCCGCGGACGCGATGCCGGGGACAGGATCAGCGTCTACCGCAACAACGTGGTGGTGTCGCTGGCCGATGCCATCGCCACCACCTTTCCCGCAACAGGGCGCCTTGTGGGAGAGGCCTTTTTGCGCGCCGCGGCCATCGCCTTTGCCAAAGCGCACAAGCCCCGCTCACCCTTGATGTTTCATTATGGGGATGGGTTTGCCGACTTCATCCAAGCCCTTCCGGGGCTTGCGGACTATCCCCAAGTGCCTGAGGTGGCGCGCATCGAATATGCACGGGTGTGCGCCTACCATGCCAAGGATGCTGCACCTCTTGCGGCCGAAGTGGTGGCCGCCATCGCGCCAGACGCCCTGCCGACAGTTGTGTTCTCGCCCCACCCGGCAACGCGCCTTGTGGCAACACCCCACAACGGCCTTGCCGCCTTTCAGGCCAACCACGCACCGCCCCTTCCCATCACCGACGGTGTGGCCGCCGCCCTTGTGACACGCCCGTTGATGGAGGTGTTGACCCACGCCCTCGACGACCCCTCCCACCACTTTATCGGCCATCTTCTGGGCGGTGCATCCCTTGGAGAGGCTGCGGCCGCCTCGCCAGACACACTCGACCTTGGCGCGGCGCTGGGTGTTGCGCTAACGGCAGGGGCGTTCACCGATTGTCGTGCCACACCGCCCTAAGGGTGTGGTCAACCTCTCCTCCCGGTTACGTCCGCCCGATTGTTGCGCTAGTGACGGCGGCGCCATCGCAAACACATCCCGTGCGTTCGCACCAAAGAGGCAAAGCCCATGTCGTTTTTCGTCCGTTTGCATAACGCCGTCTTCCACGGCATCCAGCGCGCCTTCGACGGCTGGTTGCTGTCCACCTTGGCAAGGCTCGTCTTTGCAGGCGTTCTCCTGGTTTACTTCCTGAACTCTGCCCGCACCAAGCTTGGCGACGGCATCATGGGCGTCTTCGAGCTCAGCACGGGCGCTTACGCACAGATCCTGCCAAAAGCCTTCGAGGCCGTGCAGTACGACCCTGCCGCCCTGTCCACGCTGCAAAAAGCCATTGTCTACGCAGGCACCTATGCGGAGATCCTGCTGCCCATCTTTATCGTCATCGGCCTCTTCACCCGCCTCTCCGCCTTGGGAATGATCGGCTTTACCCTCGTCATGTCCTACGTGGACGTTGTGGGTCATGGGGCGGATGCGGCCACCATCGGCGCCTGGTTCGACGCGCAGTCAGGGTCGGCGATCCTCGACCAGCGCTCCTTGTGGATCCTTTTGTTTGCCGTGCTCGTGATCAAAGGGCCGGGTCCCTTGTCCCTTGATGCCCTCTTCGGACGCTCGTCGGCGCGCTGATGACCTTCGCCTCGGACAACTGGGTCGGCGCGTCCGACCCGGTGATGGCAGCGCTCGCGGAGGCAAACGCCGGCAGCGCCCCCGCCTATGGCAACGACACATTCACAGGCCGCGCCAACGACCTCCTCTCTGCCTTCTTCGAGAAAGATGTGGCCGCCTTCTTCGTGGCAACGGGGAGCGCGGCCAACAGTTTGGCGGTGTCCACCTTCAGCCGCCCCGGCGGCGTGGTGCTGTGCCACGAGGACGCCCACCTTGTGCGCGACGAGGCCGGCGCGCCGCAGTTTTTTGGCGCAGGCCTTGCCATCGACACTGTGGACGGACCGCTCGGGCGGATCGATCAGGATGCCCTGGCGGCAAGGCTGGAAGACTATCCGGACGGTGTCGTTCACCATGGCCGGCCCGTTGCGCTCAGCCTCACCAACGTGAATGAGTTTGGACTGTGCTACGACCCTGGCGCCATGGCTGCGCTCGCCTCCATCGCCAAGCGGCGCGGACTTGCGGTCCACCTTGATGGTGCGCGGTTCTTCAATGCGCTCGCCCACACAGGCTCGTCCCCTGCCGAACTCACCTGGCGGGCGGGGGTGGATGCTGTCTCCCTCGGCTTTACCAAGACGGGCGCCTGGTGCGCCGAGGTCCTGATCTTTTTCGATATGGATTTGCGGGAGGATGCGGCCTATCGCCAGAAGCAGGCAGCGCAACTGTTCTCGAAGAACCGCTTCGTTGCGGCACAAGTGGCAGCGCTTTTGGAGGGTGGCCACGCCCTTGAGCTTGCAAGCCACGCCAACGCTATGGCCGCCAAGGTGGCCGAGATCCTCTCTTCAAGCGATGCAAGCGCCCTTGCCCATGCGCCCCAGTCCAACGAGGTGTTTGCCTTCCTGTCGGCGGCAGCAGCAAAGCGGCTTGGGGCGGCCGGAATTACCGCCCACCCCTGGTCTGTCCGCTCCGCCCACGGCCCCAAGGCGCCCGACGCGGGTTGGCGGCTCCACCGTTTCGTGGCGAGCTACCGGACCACAAGCAAGGACGTGAACGCCCTTCAGGCGGCGTTGTCGGGCTGAGGCGCTTTTTGCCCGCTAGATGGGCTTGCGGGCGAGGAACACGCCGACCGCCATCAACACAAGGCCTGCGGCGCGCTTCCAGGAGATCGACACCTGCGTCGCACCGAAGAGGGCGAAGTGGTCGATGATGGCGGCCGACACCAACTGACCCAACAGCACCAGGAAGATGGCGTTCCCCACACCGATGCGCGGCGCAAGCCAGGTGATGGAGAACATGTAAAGCGCTGCGAAAAAGCCTGCCGTCGCGCCAATGGTCGGCCCTGGCCACCTGATCCCTCCAGCAGGAAGGCCCGTGACCGCCAGCACCACAAGGAGCGACAGGCACGCTAGGAAGCACAGGAACGCTGCCGCGACGATGGGGCTTCCAACCTTTCCGGCAAGGTTGGCGTTCAAGGTGGCCATGATGGGAATGCCGATGCCCGCGATCAGCCCGAGGGCAGCATAGTAGAACGCGCTCACCGCCGTACCGCCTTCAGTGTGACAGCGCCCATCGCTTTCTCCTGCCTCCTGTGTGCCCCCGGCATAGTCGGATGGCAGCGGCATGTTTGCGCCGAGGCAATGGCCGAACTCAAGCATCCGGCGAAGAAATCGCTCAGGTGCGCTTGACGTGCCTCAGGTGGGGATGGGGGCTGTGCTGTCCCTCACGATGAGATCCACAGGCAAGATGTGCGAGCCTTCCACCGCTTTGCCGTCCACAAGGGCAAGGAGCCGTTCGGCGGCAATGCGCCCCATATCGGCGGCGGGAACCCGCACGGTGGTGAGCCGCGGCGCGCTGAACTGGGCGATGGGAAGGTCATCGAACCCGATGATGGAAATGTCGCCGGGCACGGACAGTCCCGCCCCACGGCAGGCGGCAATAGCGCCCACCGCCTGAATGTCGTTGGCGGCGAAAATGGCGCTTGCCCGCGGCGGTGTGGACAGGATGGCGCCCGCCGCCTCGTAACCGTCCACAAATTCGAACGCACGTTCGTGGATGAGCGCGGTGTCCACAGCAATGCCGCGTTCCGTGAGGGCATCGCAATAGGCCTTGCGGCGCTGCAGAGCGCGGTCGTTGACGGCGCTCTCCCCGCAGATGAGGCCGATGCGGCGATGACCTAGGTCGAGCAGATGGTCCATGGCAAGGCGCCCTGCCGCATAGTTGTCGAAGGCAACGCAAGGGACCGCGGCCTCCGCCTCCACCCGCCAGGTGACGACGTAGGGGATGCTGTGGCGTTCAAGCACCCTGTGGAGGCCTGGGTCGTGGTCGGCACCCGTCAGAATGATGCCGTCCACCCGCCGTTCCACAAGCCGGCGGATGAGTTCGCGCTCGCGCACAGGGTCGAAATCGCTCACCACCAAAATGACCGCATAGCCCGCGGTCTGGCAGAGCCTTTGGATGGCCTGTGTGGACGAGGCGTAGATGGAGTTGGTGATGGTGGGGATGGCAACGCCGATGGTTTTGGTGCGCCCCCCTGCAAGGGCGCGAGCCATCCCATCGTTAATGTAATCGTTTTCATGAATGACCTTCAAAACCGACTCTCGGGTGGACGGTTTGACGGTTTCGGGCGCGTTGATGACCCGCGACACGGTGGCGGTAGAGACCCCCGCGGCCTTGGCGATGCCGCGGATTGTTTGCGGCGGCGGTTTCGAATCTGACGCCATTGGGACGCTTTCTTAGCCAATGAATGCGGGGCCGGCTAGGGTTGAGGTCACAGCATTTTTCGTCAAACGCAATTGACAGTCGGCTGCGACCAACCGTACCCTCGCATTGTAAACGGTTACATAGAAGACCGTGCCGGAGGAAACGATGCCGCATTTCATCAAGCGTGCGCCGCCACGCCCTCCGCAAGATATGGCCGCCGTCCAGTCCACCGTTTCACAGATGCTCACCCGCATCCGCGAAGAGGGCGACGCGGCGGTCGCCGACTATGCGCGCACCCTCGACAAGTGGCAGGATAAGCCCTTCCGCGTCACCGACGATGCCATCCGCCACGCAACCTCTCGCCTGCCGGAGAGCTTTAAGGACGACTTCTCCCTTTGCCTTTACAACGTGCAGGAGTTCGCCAAGCGCCAGCGCGAGTCCATTACCGAGTTTGAGGCCGAGATCGCGCCGGGCCTGATGCTGGGCCAAAAGTTGATCCCCATCGAAAAAGCGGGCTGCTACATCCCCGGCGGCAAGTACCCGTTGATTTCCGCTGCCGCCATGAGTGTGGGGACCGCCAAGGTCGCCGGCGTCGACCACGTGATTGGCGCTGCACCGCCCCGCCCTGGCGAAGACGGCATGTACCCGCAAACACTTTATGCACTGCATGCGTCGGGGGCGGACCAGATCTACTGCATCGGCGGCGTCCAGGCGATGGCCTCAATGGCGTTCGGCTGCGTGGGGATGGCCCCTGTGGACCTCATCACAGGCCCAGGCAATGCTTATGTGGCCGAAGCCAAACGCCAGCTTTTCGGCGTTGTGGGGATCGACCTTCCCGCAGGCCCCACCGAAATCCTCGTCCTTTGCGATGACAGCACCGACGCTGAGCTTGTGGCGACCGACCTCCTCGGCCAAGCCGAACACGGCCCCGACAGCCCCGCATGGATGGTCACCACCTCCCGCGCCCTTGGCGAAGCTGTGCTGAACGAGGTGGAACGCCAGCTCCTCACCCTTCCCACAGCCGATCTTGCAGGCCTTGCCTGGGCCGCCCACGGGGAAATCGTCGTGGCGGAGAGCCCTGAAGAGGCGGCTTCCCTGGTGGACGCCTATGCGCCGGAACACCTTGAGATCCAGACCGACCGTGACGACTGGTACCTCGATCGCCTGCGCAACTATGGCAGCGCCTTCGTGGGCCAGGAAGCCACCGTTGCCTATGGCGACAAGGGCGTTGGTACCAACCATACGCTGCCCACGGGCGGGGCGGCCCGCTACACCGGTGGGCTCTGGGTGGGCAAGTTCATCAAGACCGTCACCTGGCAGCGCCTTTCGCGCGATGTGAGCCTTGAGCTTGCCGCCCCCCTCGGTCGCATGTGCCGTGAGGAAGGGATGCTCGCCCACGCCATCACCTGCGACATCCGCGGCGAGCGCTATCGCGGACGGAACGAACCGTCGGAGGCCCTGTCATGATCTTCTTCTTTGCCGAGACCCCCGATGGATGGGGCATTCCAGGCCTCCATGGCCCCTGGGCGGAGGATGAACTCGATGGCTACGTCCAATCAGGCGTCTACCTGATCCGCGGCGAGGGCGAAAACATCCTCATCGACACGGGCAACTGGACAACGCCTGAGTATGACAACGGCATGGGGTCATTCCTGATCGAAAAGCTTGACCAGGAGAAGAACGACCTTCGCTACATCCTCATCACCCACTTCCATTACGACCACACCGGCAACGCCTCCATCTTGAAGGAGCGCTATGGGGCCGAGATTGTCGCCCACCCTTTGGACAAGCCCATCATCGAGGACCCGATGATGGTGACGACGGCCGAAAACGTCACCCGCTTCGGCACGACGCCCGAAGAGGTGCTGCGCGACTTCAACCTTGCGGAAGGGGAGAGCCTTGGCCTGTCCGACCCCGCACAGGTGCGCCGCCACTGGAATCGCCCCGTGGAGGTGGACAAGGTGGTGGAGGACGGCGACATCCTTGAGGTGGGCGGCCTGAAGCTTGAGGTGATCCACCTGCCTGGCCACTGCCCGGGGCAGATCGGCATTCACAACCCTGCGACCGGCACGCTCTACGCGGCCGACATCTTGCACTATCCGACCCCGCTCGGCCCCTACCCCATCGGCGATGCCAAGGCCCACCGCCGCTCCATCGAGCGGTGCATGGAGGTCAAACCCCAGCTTCTACTGGAAGGGCATGGGCTGTCGGCCTATTCGCCCGACAGCTCCATGCGGCGCCTCACCCACATGATGCGCCAACAGGAGGATACCGAGTTCTGGATCCTCCATGTCCTGGCGCGTCAGGGCCGGCCGATGACGCTTCTGGACCTTGTGCCCGAGGTGATGCCGGTGAAGACCGAGCTCGACTACGCCGTCTCCACCGGCATCGGGATGCGCCGCTGTTACGCGGAGTGCTGCCTGCAAACTCACCTTCTTTGGCAGATCGAAAAAGGTCGTGCGGAACGGGTGGAAGAGGATGGTCTCGTCAAATTCGTCGCCACACCGGCAGGCGCTGAATGGGCGCGCGGCGAATACGAAAAACGCCGGGAGAACAAGTGGAGCTGAGCAAAAGCTCGGCCCTGAAAGGGAGGACACCATGACAAAGCTGATCGTGCCTGACTTCACCGACAAACGCGTGGTCGATGCGCACATGGACGCAGCGGGCGTCAGTGGCGTCTCGCGCCGCCAATTCCTCGCCTACTCCACCGCGAGCACATTGGCGCTGGTAACGGCCACCCAGCTTGGCCTGCCGGGGGTCGCAGTGGCCGACACCAACGGCAAAATGGCCCACTTGATGATGACGCTGCGGCTTGAGTACGTGGTCAACGCCGATGCTGGCGCGGCTGCCGCCGCAAAAGCGCTCGGCCTTGAGCATGTGGCCGTGGACGGGCAGCTGGACAGTGAGCGCCAACTCAACCAGTTCGAGCAACAAGTGACGGCGGGCGCCAAAGCGGTGATGCTCCACGCCCCCGGCGGCGGCTCCATCAAGCGCATCGCCCAGCTCGCCAACCAGGAGAAGATCTGGCTCGACAATACTTGGGGCACCCTCCCCTGGTACACCCCGTTCGAGGCTGGCGACTACTGGACGCTCTACGCTGTGCCTGAAGAATTCTCCGCCCACCGCGATGTGACCCGCGCCGTCTGCCAGGCGGTGATGGACAAGTTCGGCGGCGGCGAAATTGTCGGCGTGACGGGGGTTGAGGGCAACTCCACCGACCTCATCCGCTCCCGCGGGCGCGATGCCGCCATTGCCGAGTTCCCCGACATCTCCTTCGTCGGCGCCCTTCCCGGCAAGTGGAACCGTGAGGACAGCCAAAGGGCGATGGAGGACCTCATCGCCCGTCACCCGAACATGAAGGGCGTCATCGGCCAGAACGATGATGTGGCGGACGGGTGCATCGCCGCCCTTCGCGCCGGCGGCTTCCGCCCTGGCGAGGACGTGTTCGTGGGCGGCGCCGACGGCACCTCCGGCGGCGCGGAGATGATCAAGCGCGGGCTCCTTCTGGCCACAAGCGCCAATGTGCCCCAATACATGGGCGCCCTCCTCACCACCCGCCTGTACGACGTGATGAACGGCTGGCAACCCCGGGCGGCGGAGCGGATGATGAACTGGCGCTCTGTCACCATGACCAAGGACAACGTGGACGTTTACTTGGAGCGCTACGTCAATAACGGCGATGTGGAGCCGTTCGACTATCGCCTCATGTCCAAAGTCCTCCACGCCGACGATTGGGACCCCCAGGCCGAGCTCTTCCCCATGGACATCGACCTTGAGTGGGGCGGCATCGATAAGCCCGGCGGTTGGGACTACCCGGCAGCTTACGTCGCCTCCCGCGACAATGGCGAGGCCGAAACGGTGCGCAAGGAGTATGCCGACCACTACAAGATTCCCATGTTCGGGCCTTCGCCCAACGCCTGATCAGGGTCCGGTCGCCCCCATGCACGCCGTCGCCCTCGACGCCAAGGGACTGTCGAAGCGCTTCGGCGAAAGCGTGGCCTTGGCGGACGTCGACCTCACCCTCCGCGCTCGCGAAGTGGTGGGGCTTGTGGGCGAGAACGGTGCCGGGAAGTCTACCTTGCTCAACATCCTGTCGGGCCTTATGCGGCCTGACAGTGGGGCCGTGGAACTCCCCGGCCGCGGCCCCTTCCCCCTTACCTATGCGCAGGCGCAACGCGTTGGCGTGGCGCGGGTATTCCAGGAGCAGGCGCTGATCGGCACGCTCCCCGTTTACGAAAATCTTCTGCTCGGGGTGGAGGCGCGCTTCACCCGCCTCGGCCAGTTCCTCGACCGCCGCGCCATGATTGCGCAGGCCCAGGCAATGGTGGACGAAGCCAACGCCTCCATCGACGTCAGACGCACCACCAACGACCTCTCCTTCTCCACGCGCCAGCTCATAGAAATCATCCGCGCCTGCCTGGCGCCCACCATGCTTCACGGCCAAACCGCACCCATCGTCCTCCTGGACGAACCCACCGCATCCCTTGAACGGGGGGATGAGGCCACCTTCTTTGACCTTGTGGCCCGCATCAGGAAGACGGGAAGTCTTCTGTTCGTCTCTCACAGGCTGACCGAAGTCTTGAGCCTTTGCGACGACATCGTTGTCTTGAAAGACGGCCGCTTCGTCACCCGCGTTGCCCCTTCCGAAGTGGACGAGCGCGGCCTTCACCGCCTGATGGTGGGCCGCGAGCGCGACAGCGATTACTACCACGAGGACCGCCAGCGCTCCGCCGACGCCACGGTCGCCCCCGCCTTCGCCGCGCGAGGCTTCCGCCACGACAACGTTTACCAGAACGTCGACATCGCCGTCGCGCCAGGCGAAGTCCTTGGCATTGGCGGGCTTTTGGAGAGCGGCAAGAGCGCACTCGGCAAGGGCCTTGCGGGCATCGAACCCCCTCAGGCGGGCGAAGTCAGCGTGAAGGATGGCCCCTGGCACGCCCCTGGCGCCGGCGCGCTCATTGCCGAGGGCGTCGGCTATGTGCCTGCCGAGCGCCTTGCCGAAGGGATGATCGCCGACCAGTCCGTTGCCTGGAACATGGTTCTGCCCAGCGCTGACCTTTTTTCCAACAGGCTCGGCTGGTGGCGTCAGCGCAAGGAAACCGCTGTGGCCGAGGCGATGATTACCCGCCTTGGCATCAAGGCCCCTGGCCCGCGCGCACGGTCCAGCCGCTTGTCTGGCGGCAACCAGCAAAAGGTGGTGTTGGCGCGGTGGCTGGCCCGCGACCTGTCGGTCCTCATCCTCGACAACCCCACGCGCGGGGTGGATGCGGGGGCGAAGGAAGAGATCTACCGCCTCATCCGCGACCTGACCGAAGAAGGCGTTGCCATCGTTCTGATCACCGATGAACTGCTTGAATTGATTGGCCTGTCCAACAGGATCGCCATCATGCGACACGGCCGGATCGAAACCATGATCGAGGCGCCGCCCGACAACAAACCCACCGAGCAAGCCCTTGTGACGGCGATGCTTGCCGGGGCCCTCCCAGTGGGGGCGGCGGCATGAGCGACACAGCCCCCTCCCCCAAGACAAGCCTTGCCACCACCCTGCGCTCAGGCGTTTGGCTTCCGATCGCCGTGGTCTTGGCGCTCATCGTTTTCTTCTCGTTCGCGTCCGATGCGTTTTTGACCATGCGCAACATGACGGGGATCTTGGGCCAAGCAAGCACGTTGCTTTTGGCCTGCCTTGGCGCCTCGTTCGTCATCTTGATGGGCTCCATCGATCTTTCGGTGGGGGCCATCGTGCTCCTTGTGGGGGCCATCACCGTCACAGTTCTCAACATGTTCGACCTTGGGGTCAGCGCGTTGTTCGTGGCGATGGTGGCCGGCGGCATGTTGGGCGCGCTGAACGGGGCCATCTATGCCTTTGGGCGCATTCCGTCCTTTGTGGTGACCTTGGGCAGTCTTTCCGTCTTCACGGGCGCGGCCTGGGAGATCTTGCAAGGGCGGGCGCTTCGGTTCTCGTCTTTTGCGTTCGAGGATCTTGCCATTGGCCAACTGATCCCGTCGGTTCCCAACATTGCCCTTTTCGCGTTCGGGGCGTGGGCGCTGATGAGCATTTTGGGCCAGCGCACGCGCTTCGGGCGAACCATGTATTCCATCGGCGGGGGCGAGGCTGTGGCCCGCACCGCAGGCATTCCGGTGCGCCGCTACAAGATTTACGCCTTTGCGCTGTCAGGCGTTGCTGCGGGCCTTGCGGGGGCGCTGGCCGTCGCGCGGCTTGGGGCTGCGGGGCCGACGCTGGGGCAGGATCTCCTCCTCAACACCCTTGCGGCCATTGTGGTGGGCGGCACGTCCCTGTCGGGCGGTGTGGGCGGTGTTCACCGTACGCTGATCGGCGTTGCCATCATCGCGCTCCTGGACAACGGCCTCAATCTGATGGGGGTCAACCAGTACACGCAAATGATTGTCAAAGGCTCTGTGGTCATTGCCGCCGTTCTGGTCGGCCAGGATCGCAGCAAGAGTGTCACCGTCAAATAGAACCACAAAGAAAACGGAGGAACGCCCAGTGAAGACGCTCCAAACCCGCCTCTCCCGGCGGACGTTACTGCGCACGACGGCTGCGGGGGCGGCCGCTTACGCCCTCACGCCAGGCCTCATCCGATCGGCACAGGCCCAGTCCAACGCGCTGGCCAACATCCACGTCACCGCTGCCGAGGCCGCCAAAAAGCTGGCGGATGGGCGCAGCGTGACGCTGACCATCATGCAGCCTTCAGGGTCGCTGGGAAACATCAAACCCGTGGCCGACCGCTTCACCGAAGCCACCGGCATTGGCATTGACTACTTGGAAGTGCCTCTGGGTGAGATCAACCAGAAAGTTCTTCTGGAGGCGGTGTCGAAATCGGGCTCCTTCGACCTTGCCCTTCCGGCCACCTTCGGCCTGCCGGACCTTGCCGAGTCCGGCATTCTCGTCAACCTCGACCAGTACGCCCAGAAGTACGAGCCTGAGGCGTACCAGGCGGACGTCCTCTACACCATTGGCGACTACTATAAAGGTTCACTCTACGGCTACCAGACCGACGGCGATACCTACCTGATGTTCTACAATCAGCCGTGGATCGATGACCTGGAGGAGCAGGACGCCTTCAACGCCAAGACAGGCATGGTCTTGAAAATTCCCGAAACATGGGAAGAGCTGGACGCCATGATGGCGTTCTTCCACCGCCCAGATGAAGGCAAGTATGGCGGCGCTCTCTACCGCACCCAATACTTCATCGCTTGGGAGTGGTGGGGGCGCTTCCACGCCAAGGGCTTCTACCCCTTCACAGACGATCTGGAACCGCAGATCAACAACGAAGCCGGCGTCCAGGCGCTGGAAGAGCTGGTGGCAGCATCCGCCTATCTTTACCCGGGTGCACGGACCAACGGGCTGTTTGAAAACTTCGAGGCCTATGGCGAAGGCGACAAGTTTGCCAACATCGGCTGGGGCGGCACGCAAAAGTTCCTCAACTCCGAGAAGTCGAAGATGCGCGGCAAGCTTGCTTTCGGCAATATGCCCGGCGGCAAGGTGGACGGCCAGCTCCTGCGCACACCCTACTTCAACTGGGGCTGGAACTACGTGGTCAACTCCGTCAGCCAAGAGCCGGAGATCGCTTACCTCTACTCGCTGTTTGCCTGCTCGCCCGCCATGTCCACCATCGCCGTGCAGGACCCCGACGGTTACTTCGACCCCACCCGCAGCGCCCACTACGACGACCCCGAAATCACCAAGACTTACAGCGACACATTCCTACAGGCGCACCGCGATTCCATGCGCGACTCTATCCCCGACCTCTACTTGAAGGGTCAGGGCGAATACTTCGATGAGCTTCGCGTGGCCATCGCCGCCGCGGACGCAGGCACCAAGACGCCCAAGGAAGCGCTGGACGACTGCGCCAGCGCCTGGTCGCGCATCACCCGCCGCATGGGCCGCCGCAGCCAGGCCGTCCAATGGCAATTCTTGAAGTCCAGCTATCCTGAAAGCGTGAGGGACAAGCTGACGTGACCACAATGCACAACGAAGACGCTGGCACGACGCCGGCGTCTTCTGGGGAGCATCACAGCATCCATCCGGCCCGCGGGGCGCCTGAGCGCCGCGGATGGATCCCCTTCAACGTGGCGCTGGTGCTCCCTGCCCAGTTGACGGTGATGGCGGTGGTGATTGTGCCGACGCTCATCGTCATCTGGCTGGCGCTGACCGACTGGCAACCCACACAGGCCGTCCCCTGGTGGGAGGCGACTCCGGTCTGGTACTGGAACTTCATTGATCTTTGGCACGATGAGCGCTTCGTCAACGCCGTCCTGCGCACGCTTTTTGTGGTTGCGGTCTGTATTGGTGTCGAACTGACCTTGGCACTGGGCCTTGCTCTTCTTTTCGTCGAAGAGTGGTGGTGGAAGCGCCTGGCGGTCTCTGTCGTCATCTTGCCGATGATGATCATCCCCGTGGACGCGGCCAACGCCTTCTTCATGCTGTTCAACGACCGCGGACCCATCAACCACCTGATTTCCATGATCATCGGGGAACCGTTCGTGTTCTCCTGGCTGTCCCACCCCACCTGGGCGATGGTGCCGATCATGCTGTGCGAGATCTGGCAGTGGACGCCGCTGATGTTCCTGATGGTGCTGACCGGCCTTATGAGCCTGCCGCAAAACCAGGTGCGCGCCGCCACCGCGCTCGGGGCGAGCCCTGCACGCATCTTTGCCAAGATCATGCTGCCGCTTTTGACCCCTGTGATCGGAATAGCGGTGCTGATCCGCTCCATCGAAACCTTCAAGATTTTCGATCCCGTCTACATCCTCACCCGCGGTCAACCGGGCGGGGCGACGGAAACCATCTCCATGTACATGTATAACGGTGCGTTTGTATACTTTCGCATGGGGTACATCGCGGCAGCGGCGCTGATTGTTCTTGTGCTCGTCATCTCCATTTGTCTGGCGCTGTCGCGCCCGCTGAGCCGGCACTCCTGATGGGCATTGTCACAACCCTCCTGAAGCGCTTTGCCGTCATCGTGGCAATGGCGTTCGCCTTCTTTCCCATTTACTGGCTGTTCGCCACATCGTTGAAACCGTTCGATGAATGGGCCGCCTGGCCGCCCGTTTGGCTGACCGAAAACCCCACCTTGCAGAACTATCGCATCGTCTTTTTCCCGGAAGCGGCGCAAGCGGTGGCGACCGAGCAGGCCGGCTCGCTGGACTACAAAGTCTCTGGCAGCGCGTGGAAAGCCTTCCAGGACAGTGCGATCATCTCCACCTTCGCAACGTTCTTCTCGGTTTTGTTTGGCACACTCGCCGCCTATTCCATCGTGCGCTATCGCACCGGCGGCGCGTCCTACCCGTTCCAGTTCCTCACCGTCAGGATGATGCCGCCCATTGCGGTGGTGGTGCCCATGGTGGCGCTGTTCTCGGTGCTGCGCCTGTCGGACACCTATGTGGGGATGATCCTCGCCTATACGGCCTTCACCTTGCCCTTTTCCATTTGGATGATCCGCTCTTTCATCGAAGAGACGCCGGCAGAACTTGAGGGCGCTGCGATGATCTACGGCATGAGCCAGATGGAAGCGTTCATGCGCATCACACTCCCCCTTGCCAAAGGTGGGATCTTGGCAACGGCGCTCTTCATCTTCATCCTCAACTGGTCGGAGTTCTTGTTTGCGCTGGTGCTCACCTCAGGCAATGTCACCACGGTCACGCTTCAGGTGGCCAACTACGTCTCGGCCTCATCGGGCAAGCTTTACGGGGTGCAGGCGGCGATGGGGGCCATTTCCACACTGCCTGTGATCTTCTTCGGCTACATCATCCAAAAACATCTTGTGCGCGGCCTCACCTTCGGGGCCGTCAAGCGATGACGGCCCGCCTTGCCCTCGACGGTGTCGCCAAGTCCTTCGGCGAGACGCTCGCCGTGCGCGACATGTCATTGTCCCTGGCGCCGGGGGAGTTCGTGTCCCTCCTCGGCCCGTCAGGCTGCGGCAAGTCCACCACCTTGGCGATGGTTGCAGGGTTCGAGACCCCCACCAGAGGCACCATCTTGATCGATGGGAAGGATGTGTCCCGCCGCCCGCCGGGCAAGCGCGCCATCGGCCTCGTTTTCCAAGACTATGCCGTGTTCTCGCGCCTGTCGGTGCGCGGCAACCTCCTCTTCGGGCTGGAGGCGCAAGGGGTGGGACGGGCGGAACGCAAACGCCGGTTTGAGGCAATTGTCGAACGGCTCGACCTTGGCCACCTTCTCAACCGTCGCGGCGCAAACCTCAACATGAGCGAGATGCAAAGGGTCGCTCTTGCCCGCGTCCTGGTCACCGAACCTCTGCTCCTCCTGCTGGACGAGCCCATGTCGAACCTTGATGCCGCCATCCGCGAAAGGTTGCGTACGGAGCTAAAGGCGCTTCAGCAAGACCTTGGCCAGACGGTCCTCTACGTCACCCACGACCAGGTGGAGGCGATGGCCATGTCAGACAGGATCGCCGTTATGAACGACGGTGTGATCGAGCAGATCGGCACGCCTGAAGACATCTACCACCGCCCCGCCACCCGCTTCGTGGCCGAATTCATCGGCGATCCCCCCATCAATCTGTTGCCCTGTGCGCTCACCACTGAAGGCAACGCCTGCCGCGCCATGACAGATGCCGGCATCCCTTTGGATTTGAACGGCATATCCGCCCCGGCCGGCCGCTACATCCTTGCCGTGCGCCCCCACGACATCGCCATCGCAAGCGCCGCCAACACCACCCAAAGCACGGTCCGCTTCGTGGAACGTTTCGGCCCCGAAGACGTCCTTCACTGCACCTTCAACGATGCGCTGGTGAGCGTTGCCGTCGCGCCCGACACCGCCTCCATCGGTGAGACGGTGGGACTCGGCTTCGACCCCTCCCGCATCCATCTCATCGATGAGGCCGACGGTAGGGTCGTCACCTCGGTGGCGCCGTCATGAGCGCCCTTGCGGTCAACGACCTCACCGTCACCTTCGATAGTTTGAAGGCGCTGGACGGCGTCGACCTTCAGTTCGAGGACGGAACCTTCTTCACCGTGGTCGGGCCCACCAATGCCGGCAAGTCCACGCTCTTGAAAACCATTGCCGGCGTGGAGCGCCCCTCCTCAGGGACGGTTCGCCTTGGCGGGCGCGACATCACCAAGCTGGAGCCGCGCAACCGCCGCGTCAGCCTGTTGTTTCAAAACATTGCCCTTTTCCCGACACTGACGGGTTTTGCCAACATCGCCTTCCCCTTGCGCCGCAGCGGCAAGAACGCTGAGGAGGTGAAAGCGCGGGTGGAGGAGATTGCCGGGATGCTGCGCGTCAGCCACGTCCTTGGAAGGCTGCCGCGCACATTCTCGGGCGGTGAGCAGCAGCGCGTTGCCATAGGCCGCGCCCTTGCCGCCCCCGCGGATCTCTTGATGCTGGACGAGCCGCTCACGAACCTTGACGCACGCATCCGCATTGCGCTGCGCCTTGCCTTCAAGGAGCTGCACAGGGACACGGGGCAGACCATCCTCTACGTCACCCACGACCAGACGGAGGCGATGTCCCTGTCGGACAGGATCGGCGTTCTAAACCAGGGCCGGTTCGAGCAGATCGGCGCACCCGATGACCTCTACCGCCGTCCCGCCACAGAGTTTGTGGCACGCTTCATAGGTTCGCCCCCCATGAACCTCATTCCCGCACAGATGGCGGACGAGCAGGGCCACCTTGTTGCCCGCGCGGAGGGTTTTGCCATACCCATCGAAGGCGCCCCTGAAGGCGCGCGCCCACAGGAGGCCGCCATCGGTGTGCGGCCCGAAACCATCGCCGTCGCGGGCGAAGCGTCGGACACAACGCCCTTCCCCGCGGAAGTCACCCAGGTGGAGCACCTTGGCGGGCACAACGTCCTCAACGTGGCGTTGGGCAGGGCGGCCATCAAAGTGCGCACCCGCGCCGACCACCCTGTGGCAAGGGCAGGCCACGCCTTCATCGGCATGCGGGCGCGGGCAGAACACATTCTCGACAGACGGACGGGGCGTTTTTTGAGCGCACCCAGCCCATAGACAACAACGACGGAGGACGGCCATGTGCGTGTGCGGAGCGGCAGGAAAGGGCGGCGCTTTACCGGGGCGGTTTCACTACACGCCCTTCTCCGAGCAGATCGAGGTGCCCGAAAGGCGCTCGCTTGAAGACATCGTCACCATGTCGCCCGAAGACATGGCCCATGCGTCACGCCTTGTCATCGGCACCTACAACGAACTCTTGCGCACCGCCGCCTCCATCGAGGACGAGGGCTATCGCCGCCTCATGCACGAATGCATCACGGCACCGAAGGTCACCTTCCTGGAGCTTTATCCCACCGAGGCCGACAGGCGCGAAAAGTTCGACGAGATGGTGCGCCTGGGCTTCTTCAACCCCGAGGACGACCCGGACCACGTCTGGCCGTCAGGCAATATGAACCCGCAGACTTACCTGACGGCCCCTTCAAGCCATAACGACTTCTACAACGCCCACCCAGGCGGGCTTGCGGTGACGGTCGCCTACAACATCCGCATGGCCGATGCTTACACACAGCACTATCGTCAGGTTTACGGCGTTCCCATCAACCGAGACGTGTCGGTGGCGGGCCTGTTGATCCACGAATACCCGAAGGTCTGGCTCTATCAGTGGCAGGAGGATGGCACCTGGCGAGAAGAGCCGCGCACGGTCTACGATGACACCTGGCACGCCCACTGCATTTATGTGACCGCGGAGTTGATGTACCGCCGGTTCGATAGCCGCATCGTGATGGCGATGGCCGCGGCCCACCAGCTCTCCGCCCTCGACGCCTCCATGGACGGTCGCAATGTTGTCGCCAACTGGGTGGGGCATGAGCGTGTGGCCCACTTCATCAAGGCCGCCGCATCGCTGGCAGGGGTCGACCCTGTGGACTACGGCCTCCTGGCCAAGAAGGGCGGCGAGTTGGTGCTGGAGCCCCAGCCGGCCGAACAGTGGGTCACCCACCTTGCCGACATGAACTGGCCCTACGCCATGGGCGGCGCGCACCTTTACACAGAGCCTGCGCTCAAACAGGTGGCCGAGATGGACCTTGGCCTCTCCTCAAGCGACCTTGGCGCCAAACCCTTCAATCAGTTGAAGAATTATGTGTGGTCCCAGGTCGGCCAGATCGCACTCTACGAGGTCTTGGTGCGCGAGGGGTTCGACGCCATGCGCGCAACGGTCAATCGCATGGTCGCAAGGTGAGCAAACCGGCGGGCGCACCGAGGACATTCGCCGAACGCGCGCTCGCCTTCGGCCGCGAGGGCGGCGCTGGCCACGGCAAATTCGAAATCCTGCCGACGGTCCGCGCCGACAGTCTGGACGACATGGCCGTTGCCTACACACCAGGCGTCGGCCACGTGGTGCGCCACGTCCTCGCCCACCCCGAAGCGTTAGAGGAGCAGACCGCACGGGGCAACATGATCGCCCTCGTCAGCAACGGCACTGCCGTCCTTGGTCTTGGCAATGTGGGCCCGCGTGCCGCCATTCCCGTGATGGAAGGCAAGGCGGTCATGTTTAAATGCCTCGCGGGCCTTGACTGCATGCCCCTTTGCATCGACGCCCAGGACACGGGCCGCTTTTGCGATGTGGTGGCAGCGCTGGAACCCACGTTCAGCGGCATCAACCTTGAAGATGTCGCCGCCCCCCACTGCTTCGACATCGTGACCCGCCTTGAGACCGACCTTTCCATCCCCGTCTTCCACGACGATCAGTTCGGCACCGCCACTGTCCTGACCGCAGGCGTCATCAACGCCCTTGCCGCAACCGGTCGCACGGCAGAGACCACCACCGCCGTCGTCAACGGCATCGGCGCGGCAGGCTCGGCCGCCATCACAATGCTGGAGGCTTTGGGCATTGGCGACATCATCGCCGTCGACCGCAAAGGCATCGTCTCAAGTGACGATCAGGACGCCCCACACCACTGGCGCGCCATCGCAGGGCGCACCAACACGAACGCCCGCCGCGGTAGTCTGGCAGACGCCCTGAAAGGCGCCGACCTCTTTGTTGGCCTTTCCACCGGCGGCCTCGTCAAGGCTGCCATGGTGCGCTCCATGGCAAGGGACCGTCTGATCTTCGCACTTGCCAACCCAGAACCAGAGATCAATCCTGAGGACGCCATCGCCGCCGGCGCCGCCGTTGCCGCAAGCGGCCGCTTCGACGCCCCCAACCACTGCAACAACGTGCTTGCCTTCCCAGGCATCATGCGCGGCGCCGTGGAGGTGGGGGCCAAACGCATCACCCCATCCCTTTGTCTGAAAGCTGCCAAAGCGCTTGCTGCGCACAAGGGCGCAGGCAACGGCCGCACCACCCCGCTCCTGCCATCCCCCCTAGACCTCACCGTCCACGCCACCGTGGCCGAGGCTCTCGCGCAGGCCGCCACCGCCGAGGCTCTCGCCACCCGCCCTCACCCGAAAGACGCCGTCTACGACCGCACCCTCACCCTTGCCACAGCCGCCTTGGACCGCGTCGCACACCTTTACCCCGCCACACCCTGACCCGTTGCCCCGCTTACAGCCTCTTGGGCCCAAGCCTGTTCCTCGGAGCCAGCCGTCGCTGAAGCCCGATCAGAGCCTGAGGGGCGCTGGGTGCAAGGTCGAAGAGCGCAGCGTGCCTTGCGGCCAGCGCCCCTCAGGCTCAGGGCTTCATTCAGCGACGGCTGGCTTCGAGGGACAGGCGCTCCCACCTGTTTCTTGGTGAAGTTCGAGCCCCTTTGGGCCGCGCCACGGAAGATGCCCATCCCAGGCTTTCCCAGGGCTGACCAAGACCCAATCATTGCGTCAAATCGCGGCCATCGCATCTCGACACGAGCGCCCACGAGGCGTAGCGGTCATGTCGATCAATGCCCCCCACTTCAGGCGTGCGCGATGGCGGAACAGAAGACCAGTTTGTGGGGCGCGCTGACGCCTGTGGCCGCGCTGCTTTTCGGGGTGGCGCTGCTTTATGGGGGCTATGGGCTTCAGGCGACGCTGGTGCCGTTGCGGGCCCAGACGGAAGGCTTCGACAATGTCATCATCGGCATGTTGGGCTCGTTTTACTATCTGGGCTTCGTCGCAGGATGCTTGTTTGCTCCCTTCGTCATCATCCGGGCGGGCCACATCCGGGCGTTTGCGGCCATGGTGTCGTGTGTGTCGGCGGCGACCCTTGCCTTCCCCCTCGCCATTGGGGAGGTGGAGTGGATGGTTTTCCGCTTTGCCGTCGGGTTTTGCATTTCCGGCATCTTGGTCATCGTCGAAAGCTGGCTGAACGAAAAGGCCGGCAACGAAACCCGCGGCGTCGTCATGTCCACCTACATCATCATCACCTATGCGATGATCACCGTCGGCCAGATGGGCGTCACGACGCTGCCGCTGGTGGGCTTCGGCCTTTTCTCGTTCTGCTCGATCATACTGTCGCTTGCCGCCGTGCCCGTGGCGCTCACAAGGGCAGGCCAGCCTGCGCCCATCCCTGTGGTGCGATTTCGGCCGGGGCTGGTCCTGTCCCTGGCGCCAGCGGCCTTCGCGGGCACGTTCGCCAGCGGGATCATGACGGGCTCGTTGTTTTCGCTGGGAGCGATTTACGCCACCGAGTCGGGCTTTTCGACCGCCAATGCGGCGCTCTTCATCAGTGCCTTGGTGTTGGGCGGTGCGCTCGGCCAGTTCCCCTTCGGCAGGGTGTCGGACTTTTTCGACAGGCGCATGGTGCTTCTGGTGGCGATGGTGGGCACGCTTGCCGTCAGTCTCACCCTCGTCTTCGGCGATGCGTTTTCCAACAACACCATCGTTGTCTTCGCCCTTGTCCTGGGCATCTTCGTCTTCCCAGGCTATTCGCTGGCGGCCGCCCATGCGTTCGACTGGACACCCTATGAGGACATGGTGGAAACCAGCGCAGGCCTCATCCTCCTCTTCGGGATCGGCTCCACCATAGGTCCCATCGTGTCGTCCATCGCCATGGAGCTGATGGGACCGCGTGGTCTGTTTGCCGTGGTGGCGCTCGCCGCGGCAGGATTGGTGATCTTCATCGTCGTGCGCGTTTTCATCCGCGCACGGCCCACCGATGACCATCGCAGCGATTTTGACATCTACTCCACCGCCCCGGTCGGCGGCGCCATCACGCCCGAGCCCATTGCCGACGACGACCCTAGCCTGGAAGTGCCCTTCTACCCGGCCCCACCGACCGAGTACGAAGCGCACGACGACGCCGAGACCAAAGGCGCCCACGAACAGCGCGAACCCGCCAACGAAGGAGCGGGACCATCCACCGCACCCTCGCCCCCTTCAACCCCCCGTTAGGCTGGTCCACCAAGCCTTCACATCCTGCCGCCGACCGCCACATGAAGGGGTGTGCAAGGAGACCTTGATGCTGAAGTCCATTCGTATCGCGTTGTGGGGCCTGGTGCTGGTGACAGTTGCTGTCGTGTCAGGCGTTTACGTGGGCCAGACCTTCTTTTCCGACGGGCGCAGCGCGCTTGGCACCAACGGCCTAGGCGCTGCCCTTGCCCGCAGCCAGTATGAGGAGGCGGGCGGCCCGTTCACGCTCATCGGGCTCGACGGGCAGGAGGTCACACGCGACGACCTTAAGGGCAAACCCCTTGCTCTCTTCTTCGGCTTTACTCACTGCCCGGACGTGTGCCCCACGGCAATGCTGGAGGCGAGCAACTGGCTCGACGCTCTGGGCGAAGACGCCGATAAGTTGACCGTTGCCTTTGTCAGCGTCGACCCCGCGCGTGACACGCCCGAGCTTTTGAAGCACTATCTTGGCGCGTTCGACACCCGCATCGTCGGTTTGACGGCTGATGACGAGGCCACCATCGCCAAAGTGGCGGAACGCTACAAGGTGCGTTTTGAGAAAGTACCCCTTGCCAACGGCAGCTACACCATGAACCACACGGCCGACACGCTCCTGTTCGACGCCGACGGCAACTATGTGGATTTCATTGCCTATCTGGCGCCCAACATCAGGGCCAACGCCACCGTCTTCGAGGCAGAGAACGAACGCACGCTTGAAAAGCTGCGCACGCTGATCGCCTCATGACCCGCACTGCCGTCATCGGCCTGACGGCGGCGGCGTTTCTTGCCGGTTTCGGCATCGTCATGTGGGCCCATGCCGGTGCGGCAGTGTATCTGGAAATTGCGGTGAACGGCCTTCTCAACTGCTTTTGACGGCCCGCCCATGCGGCTCGACCAATATCTTGTGGCCGCAGGCCTCAGCCCAACACGCTCCCAAGCGCGCGAGGCGATCCTGCGTGGCGCGGTGACGGTGAACGGGATCATCGCCACCCGCGCCGGCCAGAAAGTGGGCGAAGACGCCCGTGTAATCCATGGCGAGCCAGCTCCTTACGCAAGCCGCGCCGCCCACAAGCTCGCCCACGGCCTTGACCACTTCGCCATCGACCCATCAGGCGCCATCGCATTGGATGTAGGCGCCTCCACAGGTGGCTTCACGGACGTGTTGTTGCGTCGCTGCGCCGCCCGCGTGATCGCCCTTGATGTGGGCCGCGGCCAGCTCGCCCCCACCCTTGCGGCAGACGAAAGGGTGAGCGTCCTGGACGGCGTCAATGCCCGCCACCTCGACCCTGCCGACCTGCCTTACCAACCAGACTTGATTGTCTCGGACGTCAGTTTCATTTCGCTCACCCTCGTCCTCCCGGCAGTGCTTGGCGCGGCAGCTCCGTCCTGCCAACTCCTAGTCCTCGTCAAACCGCAATTCGAGGTGGGGCCTGAAAACGTCGGAAAGGGCGGCGTGGTCCGCGATCAAGCCGTCATCGAAGACGCCATCGCGCGCGTAGAGGCCGTCATCGCCGCAGAAGGCTTGGCCGTCTTGGGCCGCACCCCCTCGCCCATCCAAGGCGCCGGCGGGAACCGCGAGTTTCTGGTCGCAGCCAAACGATGACGGGCACGGCCATCCATATCCTCTCCCTCGACGACAACGGCAACGGACGCGCCGCTTCGGGACCATCGATCCCCCTGACGGTCCCAGGCGACACGGTGATCCTTGACGACCAAGGCCACCTGACACTCCTCACCCCCTCGCCGGAGCGCACCACGCCACCTTGCGACCTTTTCGGCCGCTGCGGCGGGTGCAGCCACCAGCACCTTTCGGATGGAGTGTACGCCCGGTGGATGGTCCAGCGCATCGAAAACGCGTTTGAGCGGCATGGGCTGACGCCGCCCATCGCCGACCTTTCGCGCTCCCCCCTTGCGTCGCGCCGCCGCGTGACGCTGACCGCAGAGCGGGTCGGTGAGCGCATCCTCGTGGGCTATAAGGAGAGCCGCTCCCACAAGCTGGTGGACGTCACCCATTGTCCGGCCATGGCGCCGCAGCTTGCCGCCGCACTCCCGGCTCTGCGCGCCCTTGCCGTTGATGCTGCCCGTTCGGGCACCGGCGCTCGGCTTACCGCCACACTGTGCGCCAATGGCGTTGATGCGGCCCTCACCACAGCGCCGCCAAAAGCAAAGAAAGGCCGCCGCAAGCACAAACCCGCCCAGCCACCGCCGCCCCTCGCCCCACAGTCGGACGCCATCGTCCGCATTTCTTTGAACGGAGAGACGGTCCTCCTGCGCGACACCCCCGCGGTGCGCTTTGATGAGGTGGACGTACCGCTGCCGCCAGGGGCCTTCCTGCAGGCGACGTTGGAGGGAGAGGCAGCACTTATGAAAGCAGTGTGCGAGGGCGTGGGCGAGGCCAAATTGGTGGCGGACTGTTTTAGCGGCCTCGGTACCTTTGCCGTGCCTTTGTCGCGCAAAGCCACTGTCCGGGCCTTTGACAGCGATGGCGCAGCTCTCACCGCCCTTGGCGACGCCATGCGCCACGCCAAGGGTCGCAAGCCCGTCACCGCCAAACGCCGCAATCTGTTTCGCGATCCCCTCGCGCCTGAGGAACTGAAAGGGGTGGATGCTGTGGTGTTCGACCCGCCACGCGCTGGGGCGGAGGCCCTTGCAAGGGCGCTTGTGGGGTCGCCAGTCGACACCATCGTCGCGGTATCGTGCGAGCCCTCGACCCTTGCGCGCGATTGCGCCATCCTCACGGAGGGCGGCTACAAAATCACGCACGTGAGGCCTGTCGACCAGTTCGTCGCCACCGCCCATATCGAAGCGGTCGCCGTTTTGAGGAGAGAGCCATGACACCAGTGGAGCGCATCGCCCTGCGGGCCCGGTTTGGCCTGACCCAAGCGGCACGGGTGGGCTGGTACGCCTCACAAAGCCTCGCAGGGACCCGCCTTGCCGGTCGGGTGGGCCGCGACCTTCCCAAAGTGGCCAAGCCGCACATTGATGCCCCTGCAGGCGTACCGGGCCGTCCGGCGCTCCTGCGCCACGTGCGCGAACTCCTTGCCCGCGACCTTGAGAATGTGGAGGCCGGCCTCTACCCCCTCCCCGAGGATGAGCCTGACGGCCTCCCAGGACTTTGGAACCGCCGCCAGCTTTACCTTAAGGACCTTCCCAACGTGGTGCGGCGGCGTGCGGAAAGCTCCCACCAGGAGGTGGAGCGCGATGGGTCCGGCCGCCCCCGCTACTACATGCAGAACTTCCACTTTCAGACCGATGGGTGGATGAGCGACACCTCGGCGGCGCTCTACGACACGCAGGTGGAAACACTCTTCTTCGGTGCCGCAGCCGCCATGCGCCGGCAAGCGCTCGTCCCCATTGCCGATATCGTGCGCCACCGCGACCAGCGCCGCCTTAGGATGGTGGACGTTGCCACAGGCTCGGGCGCTTTCTTGCGAGATGTACGCTCAGCCTTCCCCCGCCTTCCCGTGGTCGCAACGGACCTGTCGGAGCCCTACCTTGAGCGCGCTGGCCGTAACGTGCCCCAAGGGCCTGGACCTGTTGCTGCGGCGGCCGAAACGCTGCCTTTCAAGGACGGCAGCTTCGATATCCTCACCAACATCTACCTGTTTCACGAGTTGCCGCCCAAGGTCCGGCCGATGGTGGCGCGCGAGTTTGCCCGCGTCCTCGACAAAGATGGCCGCGCCATCGTGGTGGACTCGCTTCAGACGGGCGATACGCCGGCCCTTGATGGGCTCCTGGAACTCTTCCCGCAGATGTTTCACGAACCCTACTATCGCAGCTACCTGACGACCGATTTCCACCAGCTCTTCACCGATGCCGGGCTTGAGGTGGAAGCCTCATGGCCTGCCTTCGTCTCAAAGGTGTTCGTCCTGAGAAAGGCTGGCGCTTAACCGTTTGCCCGTAATCTGACTCCGGCCATGGGCAACGCCAGCGCACCAAACGCATTGAGTGGGCCATTGGTGTGTACACGGCCCGCGGCCTTGATCTAGAAGAGGGTCGGTTGTTCAAACACCATCACGGGTGATTCGAGAGAGCCGGCGATGAAGGCACTCACCAACCGAATGCGAAAGTTCGCGTTTATCGCAATCGCGGCGGTCTGCCTCCTGGTGGGCCTTTTGACGGTGTGGACGCCTCTGCCCACGGGCATTCCGTTGATTGCCGTGGGCATCGTCCTCCTGGTCACGGTCTCCGCAACGGCGCGTCGCTATCTGAGGCGGGCGCGCGAAAGGTCCGCCGCCCTCGACAAGGGCATCCACGAGGTGGAAAAGCGGGCCGGCCGCAACATGGCAACCATGCTGAAGCGCACCCGGCCCCTTGCCCGCAAGATCGAGGCAAAGGCCGCTCTCAAGGCCGCAAACGCTGCCATCCACGCGGCCCGCGAAAAGGCCAAGGCCAAGCGCGCCGCCAAGCGAAAGCCTGAAGGCCAGACCGACACCTGAGCGGCGGCTACGGGCGCGACTGCGCCCGCCCACCCATCATTTCACCGTGCGTGATTTCACTCCGCGGAAAGGATGCGCTAGAGCACGAGGCACATGGCCGCACCAGGTCATGACAACAACATCGAGCAGCGCAGACGATGGGCAAATGGTCGGGGCGTTATGGGTTCGCCGCAAGATCGCCCAGGCCAGTAGCGCCGCCACTTCGAGGAGTTCCCCATGGCCGAAGACCACCCTGGCTTTGACACGCTCGCCATCCACGCCGGCGCCAAACCCGACCCCACCACAGGTGCGCGTGCAACGCCGATCTACCAGTCCACCTCATTCGTGTTCGACGATGTGGACCATGCCGCCTCCCTGTTCGGCCTCCAGGCCTTCGGCAACATTTATACCCGCATCGGCAACCCCACCTGCGCCGTTCTTGAAGAGCGTGTGGCAGCGCTTGAAGGGGGTACGGCAGCGCTTGCGGTGGCCTCTGGCCATGCCGCGCAGGTCCTCATCATGCACGCACTGATGCAGCCTGGGGATGAGTTCGTTGCCTCCAACAAGCTTTATGGCGGGTCCATCAACCAGTTCACCCACAGCTTCAAGAGCTTTGGGTGGAACGTGAAATGGGCCGACTGCGATGACCCCTCCTCCTTCGCCGCCGCCGTCACGGACAAGACCAAAGCGATCTTCGTTGAGTCCATCGCCAACCCCGGCGGCGTCATCACCGACCTCGATGCGATCTCCCGGGTGGCCAAGGACGCCAACGTGCCGCTGATTGTGGATTCCACAATGGCGACCCCTTACCTCATCCGCCCGTTCGATCATGGCGCCGACATCATCATCCACTCCGCCACGAAGTTCCTGGGTGGGCACGGCAACTCCATCGCCGGGTTGATCGTGGACGGCGGCACCTTCAACTGGGCCGGCGACAAGCGCTACCCGATGCTGTCGGAGCCGCGGCCTGAGTATCACGGCATGGTGCTGGCGGAGACCTTCGGCAACTTCGCCTTTGCCATTGCCTGCCGCGTTCTTGGCCTGCGCGACCTTGGGCCGGCCCTGTCGCCGTTCAACGCCTTCATGGTGCTGACGGGGATCGAGACGCTCTCCTTACGCATGCAGCGCCACTGCGAGAACGCCCTTGCTGTGGCCGAGTTCTTGAACGGGCACGACAAGGTGTCGTGGGTCAGCTACCCCGGCCTTCCCGGCGACCGCTACCATAACCTTGCCAAGAAGTACTGTCCCAAGGGCGCGGGGGCTGTGTTCACCTTCGGCCTTTCCGGCGGGTATGATGCGGGCATCAACCTTGTGTCGAACCTGAAGCTGTTCTCCCACCTTGCCAATATCGGCGACACGCGCAGCCTCGTCATTCACCCCGCCTCCACCACCCACCGTCAATTGAGCGACGAGCAAAAGGTGAAAGCGGGCGCCGGCCCTGAAGTGGTGCGCATTTCGGTGGGCATTGAGGATGTGGCCGATATCATCGGCGACCTTGATCAAGCGCTCGCAGCTTAGGGCCGCCTGATCGATGACCGTCCGCCGCATCGTCCCCAACATCGACGCGGCGGACATGGCGGCCGCGAAGACGTTCTATGGCGATCTCCTCGGCCTCAAAATCGTCATGGACCACGGCTGGATCCTCACCTTCGCGGGCGAAGGGTCGGCCGCGCCGCAAATCAGCATCGCGTCCGAAGGGGGATCGGGCACCCCTGTGCCAGACATGTCCATCGAGGTGGACGATGTGGACGCTGTCCTTGCCCGCGCCATAGCTGCAGGCCATGTCCCGGTTTACGGGCCGGCAGATGAGCCGTGGGGTGTGCGCCGATTCTACCTGCGCGACCCTTTCGGCAAGCTTCTCAACATCTTAAGCCACCGCTGACGCCTCAGTGCGCCCCGGCGCCACTGCGGTGCGGGGCGAGAGGCGCGTGGCGTGGACGGTCGCAACCCACAACGTGATGGCGGCCATCACCTGGTGGGTGCCTGCAAGAACGGGCGGCACTTGCCAGACCACCAGAAGAACCCCCGTCACCGCTTGCGCCACCACCAGCACCAAGAGGCCCAAAGCAAACCCTCGCGCAACGCCGGACCGCAAACACAGGACCGCATGGACCACCGCCAGCGCTAACACCGCGTAGCCGAACATGCGGTGGTTGAACTGGACCGTCAGAGGGTTCTCGAACGCATTCAGCCACCCCGGAGATAGGGTGAGCAGCCCTTCGGGAATCACCTTGCCCACCATCAAGGGCCATGTGTTTGAGGCAAGCCCTGCATCGAGGCCAGCCACAAGCGCGCCGAAGAGGATCTGCGCCAGGAGTACAACGGCGAGGGTACGACCCGTCATCGCCACCGACGGGCTTGCCGCCACCACGCCTGAGCGACCGGCAAGGCGTTCAGACAGCCACACCGTCAGCATCAAGATCACACAGGCAAGGCCGAGGTGAACGGCAAGGCGGTACTGGCTGACATCCACCCTGTCCACCAGCCCGGAGGTGACCATCCACCACCCCACAAACCCTTGAAGGCCGCCCAGGGCCAGCAGGAGCACACCCCAAGGCTTGAACCAGGACGGCAACCGCCCCCTTACCCAGAAATAGATGAACGGCACCACGAACACGATGCCGATGGTCCGCGCCACCAGCCTGTGCGCCCACTCCCACCAATAGATGACCTTAAAGGCCTCTAGGGACATGCCTTTGTTGATGAGCTGATACTCGGGGATCTGCCTGTAGGCGGCGAGCGCTTCCTGCCAGGCCGCCTCGCTCAAGGGTGGAATGACGCCCAACAAAGGCGCCCATTCGGTGATGGAGAGCCCTGAATCGGTGATGCGCGTTGCCCCGCCCACCAAAAGCGTTGCCACGACGAAGAGGGCGACCACCCTCAGCCACCAAACGACCTGAACATTGTGTGCCATGGGCTGGACATAGACGATGGCGCGGCCTTCGCCAATCGCGCCAAATTGCCCGCCCCTGACGCCCGCCGATCAGCCGGCGGTCCAGCCCCCATCCACCAGAAGGGCAGACCCCGTGATGAGGGCTGCCGCATCGCTTGCAAGGAAGGTGACGGCACCCATCACATCCTCGACGGTGCCGACGCGGCCGAGCTTGATCTTCTCCTCCACCCAGCGAAGGCGCTCAGGATCGGCGAAGGTCTGCGCGGCAAGAGGGGTCTTGATGAAGGTGGGGCAGACCGTATTGACGCGAATGCCTTGCCGCCCCCACTCGATGGCCATCGACTTGGTGAAGCCTTCCACGGCGTGCTTGGTGGCACAGTAGACCGCACGGTCCAATCCGCCGATGTGGCCCATCTGCGATGAGATGGTGATGAGCGAGCCTTTCTCACCCGCGGCCGCAAGCCCGCGGGCCACTGCCTGGGCCAGAAAGTAGGCGCCGCGCACGTTAAGGTCCGTCACGGCGTCATAGTCGGCGGGCGTGGTGTCAAGCGCCGGGGCGTGCCGGGCAAGGCCGGCACTGTTGACGAGGATGGGGAACGGCCCGTGCGCCTCCACGGCCTGTGCGGTCGCCTCGATATCGGCAACGTTCATGCCAAGAGGTGTCGCGATCCAGCCGTTGGCGGCCATCGCTTTGGCAAGCTCTGCCAACTTGTCTTCCCGGCGGGCCGCGATGGTGACATCGGCCCCCGCCTCCGCAAGCGCCACCGCACAGGCAAGGCCAATCCCCGAGGAGGCGCCTGCCACGAGCGCCTTGCGGCCATCAACGCGAAAGGAAGGGGTTTTGGGCAGCTCCATCCAAAAGGCTCCATGGATTTTCGGGAAGACGGCTCTCTAGAGCGCGCCTGAAGTTGTCGCACAAGGGGGGTCAGCGTGCGGCGGGTGCCATCGCCAGCGCCTCGCGGGAGGTGGCGACGCCATGCTTGGCGGCAATGGCAAGGATTGCGTCCAGCACCGACGGCGAGAGGGGCAGGCCGTTGCGGCGGCGGTGGGCGCGGCTCTCCCGCTCCGCATCGCCGGGGATGCGGACCTTGTCGATGCCTTCGCCCGCGCGGGCAGCGTGCACCCAGTCGATATAGCGGGCCACCTCGTCGCCGAGGCCGCCGCCATCGAGCCGTGCAGGGTCGCAGAACACGGCAAACCAGCCGTTGCCGAAGGGGCGCTTCTGCACATTCGTGCCGTTGCCTGTGAGGGCACCCGCCAGAAGCTCGCACGCAAGCGCAAGGCCCGAGCCCTTATGCTCGCCCATGGCGCGAAGGGCGCCAGGACCCTCGCGAGGGTTTGGAAGATCGGTCGCCATGCTCGCCCCGTAGAGGGCGGCGGGGTCGTCTGAGAAGCGCCCGTCAGCATCCACCAGGGCGCCCATGGGAAGGGGTCGTCCGCCTTTGGCCGCCACAAGCGCCTTGCCCTCGGCCACGTAGGAGGTGGCAAAGTCCAGGATGAAGTCCTCGCCCTCGCCGTTCGGCACGCCGATGGCAACGGGAGCGGTGGAGATCCGCCGCTCTGCCGCGCCGAAGGGCGCCACAAGGTTCGACCCTGCAACGTTGGCGAATTGGATGGAGACGATACCGTCCCTTGCGGCCGTTTCCGCATAGGCGCCGAGGCGGCCGATGTGGCCGGCACCGCGCATGGCGACCAGCGCCACGCCATGTTCTTTCGCACGGGCAACGCCAAGGGCCGTCGCCTCGTTGGCAAGCCACTGGCCCACACCATGGCAACCATCGAGCTGGATGAGGGATGGCGTGTCAAGGAGGCGCTTCAGGGCCGTTTTGGGATTGATGACACCTTCGCCGATCCAGTGGTGGTAGCGCACGAGCCGCGTCACACCGTGGCTGTCATGCCCTGTGAGCGAGGCATCCACCAGGTGGGTCGCCACAGCGTCGGCCTCCGCATCGGTGCAGCCGACGGCAGCCATGATGGAGCGCACAAGGTCCTCCACCTTTTGCGGGTGGAGGAGGACGGGTGCGCGGGCTTCAAGGCCGCTCATCGGCCAGCTCGATCACGCGCGCGGGCGGGGCGGCGCGGTCCCTGCAAAGCGGGCCACCTGGCTGTGATAGTGCTGGAGGGCAGGTTCGTTGCGGCCGTAAAGGAAGGTTTCGCTGGCATCGGTCTTCAAGGTGTCCTGGATTTTCTGGCCGATGGCATAGTCTTCCTCCACCACCGCCTGGCGCACGAGCTGGCTAAACGTCTCGCTCGCCGCGCGCTCGTCCTCTGTTTCGGGCACCTTGGCACACAATACGGTCTGGCGCGTGGTCGTGGTGGTGGGTGTGGGGCCCGGAAACACCTGGCTCACGAGGCAATGGTCGCCGAGGATGCCTGAGATGGAAAGGTTCGGAAACAGGGAGTGGATCTTGCGGATGTGCTGATCGGGATCCCACGCGTTGGCGGGGACATCCACAATGTCCTTCAAGGACTTGCGGGCGAAGGTGATGCGCTGGTGGGGCCCGTAGATGTCCTGCAGCAAAAGGTTGCCGATGGTGTACTTGCCCACCGTTTCGCCGTGGATCGGGTTGTGGTGGTAGGCCTCAAGGTACCCGTCCCAGGCGACCTTCCAGCCAGGCCCATCGAAGGTGCGCTGGTCGTAGATGTGCCAGGTGCCCAGTTGAAGGCTCTCCAACTCCTCGCGAAAGTCGCCAAGCCACTGGTCAATGTCGAAGGTGGCCTCACGTTTCAGCCCCACGAAGACAAGGCCAGCGCGCTCTGCCGATGGAAGCTCGTGGAGGGAGAGGCCCTCCTTGTCCACCGGCCCGAACGTGCGCTCGGCGTAAATGCCGCGCAGCGTCCCGTCCCGCCCATAGGTCCAGGCGTGATAGGGGCAGGAGAAGACCGTCGCCTCCCCCTTGCCCGCCGCGCACACAGGCGCCCCGCGATGGCGGCAGATGTTGAGGAAGGCGCGGGCCACACCATCGTCCCCGCGCACCAGGAGGACGGGAACGTCCGCCACCTCCATCGCCAGGTAGCTGCCTGGCTTGGGCAATTCGATGCTCAGGCACAGCGCCAACGGCAGTGAGCGGAAGATGCGGTCCACCTCCAGCGTGTAGCGCTCCGGGTCGATATAGGCTGACACAGGCTGCTCCATCACCGTGTCGGCCATGTCGGTGCTGCGGCCCTGGTAGTGGGCCAAGGCGCGCTTGACGAGATCGATCTCAGCGCCGGCGTCCCCGTTCTGATGGTCCGTCATGTCTCCCTCCCATTCGCGTTGTGTGCGTGCGCCCTCAGGCGGTGTCCTTCTCAAAGCGGATCCACGAGGCGAGCGGCTCGGGATAGTCCGCCCGAAAGCGCGTCTCGCCGGCAACCACGCGGTCAGGCCGGGTCAAAGCCTCGGCAAAATCCTTCGCGGGGACATAGTAGAGGAAGTGAATGTCCCGGCTTTGGAAGCGCCAGCGGCCATTCTCGCAGCGATAGACGTCATCATAGCGCATGGCCGCAAGACTGGTGACGCCGTGGGGCGAGGTTTCCGCGTGGCTGTAGATCCGCCCCGTCGCCTTCAAAGGGTCGTTGGCATCGACGTTGATGATGTGATCGTGAGTCCAGTGGTAGGCAGGTCCGCGCACTTTGAAGAGGTTCACGAACATCTCTTCAATGGCGCTGCGTCCGTCCGCCATCATCAGCCCGCTGGGCGAGGTGAACACCGCATCCTCGGCAAAAAGGTCCATCAGCGTGTCCATGTCGTGCTCGTCGCAGGCAACGGCGTACATGGTCACAAGGTCGGCAATGGCCTGGCGGGCTTCCAGCCGCGCGATGCGGGCCTCGAGCGAAGCCATGGTGGCCCGGTCACTGTGGTCGGCGGTCGGCATCATGGTCCTCCGTCAGTAGAATTGTCGCGGCAGCCACAGCGCAAGGTCAGGTACGGCGATCAGGAATACGATCATCGCCACCATGGTCAGGACGAACGGCAAGGCACCCACGCACACCTCATGGAAGGACCCGCCGTTGGTGCGGATCCCCTGAACAACAAAAAGGTTGAGCCCGATGGGCGGCGTGATGAGCGCCGTTTCCATCAGCAATATGAGAAGGATGCCGAGCCACACGCCGTCGAAGCCGAGCCCCGTTGCGATGGGGAAGACAATCCCCACCGTGGTGAGGAGCATGGAGAACGTCTCCATGAAGAGCCCCAGCACCAGGTAAAGGACCACGATCAGCGCAATGGTTTGAAGCGGCGTCAGCCCGAGGTCGCCGATCAGCGCCACGATGGCCTGGATCACGCCCAGAAAGCCGATGACGATGTTGAGGATCATCGCGGCAAGCACAATGAGCATGATCATTGCCGTGGTGCGGATCGTCCCCTCGAAGGCCGCAAGAAGCATCGAGAGGGTGAGCCGTCGCCGCCAGGCCGCAAAGGCAAGCGCTGTGATGACACCGATGGACGCTGCCTCGGTCGGCGTCGCCCAGCCAAGATAGATGGACCCCACCACCCCAAGGAACAGCACCAAAGGCGGTGCCAGCTGAGGCAGTGCACCAAGCATGAGCCTGAGGCTGGGACGATCGCGCTCGCCGTCCCTTTCAGGGTTCAACACGCAAAGGACGATGACCATCAAGGAGAACAACGCCGCCAGCAAAATGCCGGGGATCAGGCCAGCAAGGTAAAGCTCGGGGATCGAGGTTTGGGTCAGCACCCCATAGACGATCAAAGGCACCGATGGCGGGATCAGAATGCCGAGGGTGCCGCCGGCGGCGATGGAGCCCAGGAACAACGGTTCGCGATAGCCCCGCCGCTTGATCTCAGGGTAGGCGACGGTGCCGATGGTGGCAGCCGTTGCGACGCTCGAGCCCGACGTGGCGGCGAAGATGGCGGAGGAGCCGATGTTGGCATGCATCAGCCCGCCAGGCAGCCAGGACAGCCACTTGGCAACGGCGCGATACATGTCCTCAGCAAGACCTGAGCGCAGGACAATCTCGCCAAGCAGAATGAAGAGCGGGATCGCAACGAGGATAAAGTCGACGCTCTTGTCCCAGACGAAACCGCCGAAGGTGGCCGACAGGCGCGCATCGTTGAAGACAGCGTCCAGCGACAGGGAGAGCCCGCCAAGGACCGCAGCGACCGGAAGGCTGAGCGCAACGGCAATCAGCGTCAGCGCAAGGATGATGGCGGCCGGCATCTCAGCCCCTCGCTGCGGGCGGTCTAACGGTGGAGGAGGCCACCTCGTCCTCCACCCCTGCGGCAGCGAACACCTCCCGCGCCCCCCTGCCCGAAAGGCAAAGGACGAGAATGTGGACGATCAAGAACAGGCACGTCCCCGCAAAGAAGATGAAGCCCGCCGCCCACAACGCCTGAGGGATCCACAAAGGGGTTTGCAAAGGCGTTGTGGAGACGGCCTGGAAGAGAAGCGTTTCGTTCAAGGTGTCGGTGGCGCGGCGGGCAAGGGCACCGGCAAAGACCGCAAGCGCCACGAGCGACAACACGTCGAGCACCAGGCGCACCCGCACGCCCACGAAGCGGTACACCACGTCAATGCGCACATGGGCGCGTTCGAACACACAGAACGCAAAGCCCCAGGTGATGGAAATGGCGAACACGTAGCCTGAAATTTCCGCAGAGCCCACGTAGACCGCGCGGTCCACATTGCGCAGCAGAACCTCGGCGAAAATCAGGAACGTAGAGGCGAGGATGGCAAACCCGCACACCCACACACTCCATCGCGACAGGCGGTAGAGGAGACGGTAAAGGCGCGTCATAACCGACAGCAAATGTCAGGTGCGACCCCGCCGACGTGCAGCCGGCGGAGCCAAGACCTTACTGCGCCGAGAGGCCCAAAAGCTCACCAATGGTGCCGTTCCAGTCCTCAACGCAGGTGTCGCTGCGCGCCTTGCACCGCTCGGCCCAGGATTGGATGACGGCCTCTTCCAGGGAGGCTTTCATGGACGCCTGTGCATCGGCGGTGAGGGAGACGGCCTTCATGTTGCCGTTTTCGGTCTCGCACGGGCCGTCGGTGTTGCAGTTCATGCCGCGGTCGTCGTCGGCGGCAGTGGCGGCCCACATGGCGTCCTCAAGCTTGCCGATCTCTTCGGTGAGGAGGGCTTTCGCTTCGTCCGACAGGCTGTCCCAAACGCTGTTGCTGACAGCAAGGAAGGAGGCTGTGTAGCCGACCGGGATGCGCACCTCATGGGTCGCCACCTGCCACCACTTGGCATCATAGGCGGAGGTGTTGCCCGTCACCCCGCAGTCGATCACCCCACGCTGCAAACTGGGCAGCACTTCAGCGAAGGCCACAGGCACAGGCTGGGCCTCCAACGTGCCGCCGATAAAGTCGGCCAGGGACGCGCCATAGGAGCGGATCTTCAAGCCTTTGAGGGCGTCGAGGGAAATCTCCGAGCCGGTGTCTTCTGGGAGGTTGCAGTACATCTGGCTGCGCGGCCAAGCATAAAGCATCAAGATCTTGGCGTCGTACTTCTCGTTGAATTCCTTATCCAGCACAGGCAGGTAAGCGTCCATCACCTTGCGGAAGGTTTCAACGTCCGGAACCATGCCGGCAAGGTCGGCCCCTTCGATCACGGGGCTATCGCCGGAGATGTAAAGGAACACACCGTTCGCGAAGTCGAAGGCGCCGGCGCGCACGTCACGCATCACCTTGCGGCCATCAAGGCCAAGCTCTGTCAAGGGCTTGGCGTTGGCGGTCAGCTTGCCGCCTGACACCTCAGGCAACGTTTCGTTCCAGAACGCATCCTCCCGCTCGCGCCAGTGGGCGAGCTGCCCCCAGGTGCCGACGACGTTGAACTGACGCTCCTCAAGGGCATTGGCCGGGCCAGCGCCCACACAAAAGGCAAGCGAAGCGGCAAGGACCGCGGCGGACAGTGACGTTTTCATACGTGTCTCCCTGTTCAGGCGGCCTCGTTTCGGGCCGCTCCTTGGTTTTTTTCATGCCGGCGTGTCGTCAAAACCGGTCAAGGTTGTCCCACAACCTATCTAAGACACCCTGGACGTTGGCAAGCTCGCTCTGGTCGAGCCCTGCGGTGACGCGGCGGTAGATGAGTTCCGACAGGCGCTGACAGTCTTCGGCCACCCGCCGCCCCTCCTCGGTCAGCGTCACGTCCACGGCGCGGTTGTCGGTGTCGCGGCGACGCCGGGTGATGAGGCCGCGCTTGTCGAGGCGCTTGAGCTGGTGGGAGATGGTGGACTGGGGCAGCACCATCAGCTCCACAAGATCGCCCACGCCAAGCCTCTCGCGCTCCAGGATCAGAGCCAGGATGCGCGATGAGATGATGTCGATGTCATGCTCGGCAAAAACCGGGTTGCACATCTGCGCCACCTTCGCATTCACCCTGTGAAGCTTGAAGGTCACCCGCTCGATGATGTCGGGCAGAGGCGCCGCGTTGTCCTCGCCAGCGCCCCCAAGGCCCCCATCGGCCGCCGTGTTGCCGCCTGCCGTCTGGCTACGCGGGGTCGATGGTCTCACGCCTCACCTCCCACCACAGCCCCGCCCGATCTGAACGCGTTCGATCCCTTGTTATACATCGATATTGTTGTTATGAAAATGGATCAATTAGACCGGTGCCTACCAAGGCTCGGCGTTGGAGGGAGCGAGGAGGCAGATCGCCTTGCAAGCAGGCGCGCCACAGGACCATCACGCCCGCACCAGGCAAGCCCTTGGCCGTGCGGCGGTGATCGACGTTCACGCCCATGTGGTTCTGGAAGAGACCATGGGTGCCGCCGGCGCCATGGGCCCTGTTCTGGGCGCGCCCGAAGACGGTCCGCCCTGGTTTTCGGTGGGCGAGTACCGCCTCGACGGTGTGCACTACAAAGGCAGCCCCTTCATGGATGCCGGCGTTCGCTTGCAACGGATGGACGAGGCGGGGATTGACGTTCAGCTCCTCTCGCCGAACCCCCTCACGTTCCTGCACTTCATCGACGCGAACGATGCCATCCGGTTCTGCCGCATCCACAATGATGCGCTGGCGGCCCAAGTGGCGGCCCACCCGAGCCGGCTTTGCGCACTTGCCGCCCTTCCCGCCCAGGACCCAATCGCGGCCGCGGAGGAACTGACTCGCGCCGTCACCGAGCTCGGCTTTCTGGGCGGCTACATGGGCACCGACACGCCGCGCCCTTTGGAGGACGCCGCGTTCGACCCGCTCTACCAGGCCTTTGTGGACCTCAACGTCCCCCTGTGCCTGCATCCGGCACCGGCGGGGATCGATGGGCCCAAGGGCGACCCGAACCTTACCGACTATGACCTTGACGTGGTGATCGGCTTTGCCGCCCAGGAGGCCATTGCCGTTGCAAGGCTGATCTATGGGGAGGTGCTGGACCGCTTCCCCACCCTCGACATTTGCCTCAGCCACGGCGGCGGCTCTACGGCTTACCTTCTGGGCCGCATGGCAGCGGCGGCGCGCAAACGGCCCTGGTCGCCCCAAACGCTGCGAGCGGACGGCGCGTTCGAAGCGCGGTTCGCCAAACTGTGGCTCGACACCCACCTCAACAGCGAGGCCTCTTTGGCGCTCTTGGTATCGATCGTCGGGCACGAGCGCCTTGTCTTCGGCACCAACTTTGCCGGCTGGGACGCCCCTGAAGACCTGACCGGCCACCGCCCCGCGCCGTACCTTGCCGACAATGCGCGGCGCCTTTTGCGCGTGGCCCCCACCCCATGACAGCAACGCAACCGCACCAGACAAGGACATCACCATGAGTGAGGCGATGCTCATCGAAGGCGGCACGGTCATCGACGGCACCGGCGCACCGCCGCGCCCTGCCGATGTCTTCGTGGAAGACGGCGCCATTGCCGCGGTGGGCGAGGAGGCCCGCACACGCGCCGACCACGCCCGCAAGGCCGAAAAGTTCGACGCATCGGGTCTGACGGTGATGCCGGGGCTGATCGACGCCCACTGTCACCTCGGCTTTGACGATGCGGCCTCCAACGCAGAGCTCTTCTTCCACCGCCGCAATTCGCTGTCGGCGCTGGTGGCAGGCTATAACGCCAAAAAACTGTTGCGGGCCGGTGTGACCGGCGTCCTCGACCCTGATTCCACGTTCGAAAACATGATCGACCTGCGCGATGCCATCGAGGCCGGCATTGTCGAAGGCCCGCGCATGTCCTGCGGCGCCTACGCTCTCATCACCGTCATGGGGGGAACGGCGGGGCGCCTCATCGGCGATGAAGGGCGCACCGGCTACTACATGGCCGTCAAAGGGCGCGACGAGATCGTCCACGAGATCCGCAGGCAGATCAAACACGGCGCCGATTGGATCAAGGTGCACGTCACAGGCATCGTCCCCCGCCTTGCCCACAAGGGCGAGTTGTGTGTGTGGACCATGGATGAGTTGAAGCTCATCTGCGACACGGCGCATGAGCTCGACACTCCTGTCATGGGTCACTGCCGCGGCAGCAAGGCCACTAAGCGTGCGGCCGAAGCGGGCTTCGACCTCATCTTCCACGCCACCGCCATGGACGATGATGCGCTGCAAAGCGTGGTGGACCGCAAGATCCCCATCTCCCCCGCCCTCACCTTCCAGGCCAACATGGTGGATTTCGGCGCCAAGATCGGCACCGACCCTGGCCTTCTCGCCATTTTCGAGAACGAGATCCACGACAGCGCCGAAACCCTCACCAAGGCCTACCGGGCGGGCGTGCCTTTGATCACCGGGAGCGAGTCCGGCTTTTCCATGGTGCCTTATGGGGAGTGGCACTACCGGGAGATGGAAGTCTTCGTGCGTTACTTCGGCCTGTCGCCTTTGGAGGCGATCCAGTGCGGCACAGAGGCCGGCGCCTTTGCCATGAAGCGGGACGATGTGGGCGTCATCGCCCCAGGCAAGCGCGCCGACATCATCATGGTGGACGGCGATCCCAGCCAGGACGTGACGATCCTCGGCGAAACGGACCGTATCCGCCACGTCTTCATCGACGGTGAGGCGAAGGACCTGTCGGCCCCGCCCCCGCGCAAGGCCATCCCAGGCTGGACGGTCGCCACCATCGGCAACCGCCGGCTGACGCGGGAGCTGGCGTTCTCCAACATGCCGCCGCCCGAGCTCCCCGTTTTCATCGACGAACTCCACTAGCGGCGGCGCCCATGCCCTCCATCACCATCACCGACTACAAGACCGCCGACGCCACCTTGCGCCGCAACGACCTGCGCCAGGCCCACTATGACGAGGCGGCGATCCTGATGAAGGACGTCCTCGTCAACCTCCATGGGGCCGAGCATCGCCTGCGCCGTGTGGTGGAAAACAAGGTCTTTCGGCGCGACTTCTTCCGCTATTACGAACACGACGTCTTCCCGCAGACCTTGGCCGAGACGATGGCAAGTTTCGTCGCCGCCGGGAAAGCGGACCTTGTGGACCTTGGCTATGCGGTGATGCTGAACCTCACGGCCGACTTTTCAGGCATCGACCGCCCGCTGCGCACGAAGGAGGAGACGGAAACCCTCCTGCGCCTTCTGCGCAGCTTCGGCAAGGCGCCGACCCTTGGCTCCACCTCAGAAGACAAAGCCCCCATCCGCCGCGAAATCAGCGAGGCGTTGGAAGAGTTCGACACCCGCTTCTACGCCCCTTCGGCGGAGCGTCGCCGTGCACTCCTTGCCGATGTCGCCGCCGGCAAGGCCAGCGAGGACGACCTCCCCCGCGACGTTCTCACCATGCTCCTTCAGAACGAGGAGACGGCGGCAACGCCCCACGACATCCTCATGAAGGAGATGGCGTTCTTTCTGCTGGCGGGGGCCTTCACCTCCATCCACTCCATGACCCACGCCACGCACGAACTGTTCGACTGGCTAGAGCGGCATCCAGGCGAAGCGGACCGCCTGCGCACCGACAAGCTGTTCGTGCAGCGCTGCGCCCATGAGAGCATTCGCCTTCATCCCTCAAGCCCTGTGGCACGGCGGCGAGCAACGGCCCCTGGGACAGAGCTTCCCAGCGGCGAGACGGTGGAGCCTGAAGACATCATCGTCATCGACCTCTTGACCGCCAACAAAGACAAAGGGGTGTTCGATGAGGACGCGGCCGCGTTCAACCCGCTGCGTGACGGCGGCAAATCCCCCTATGGCCTGTCGTTTGGCACCGGCATGCACGCGTGCATCGGCCGGCAGCTCGCCGCTGGGGTCCTGCCGTCGGAGGGGACCGACCCGCAGACCCACCAGTACGGCACCATCGCGCTGATCTTGTTGGCGCTGCTTGATGCCGAAGCACAGCCCGACCCCGACAACCCACCACAGATGGACGTAAAGTCCGGCCGGCCCAACTGGGCAAGCTACCCCGTGCGGTTCGGCAAGGGGTAGAGCGTGGCGACCGTCACCATCGACACGTTCGAGGGCGCGGCCAACGCCCTGCGCAATCCAGACCTTGCCCAGGCCCTTTACGACGAGGGCGCCGTCGTCATGGCCGATGCGCTCATCGTCCTGCACGGCGAAGAGCACCGCAAGCGCCGCCACATGGAATTCGGCATCTTCCGCCGCAACTTCTTCCGCTGGTACGAGACGGAGGTGTTTCCAAAGACGCTGGAAAGCACCATCGCCGCCGACATGGCCAAGGGTCGAACCGACGTGGTGGACCTTGGCTACCGCGTCACCATGAACCTGACGGCCGACTTTGCCGGCATCGACAGGCCGAATGCCTCCGCTGAAGAAACCGCCGCACTCCTAAAGCTCGTCATGATCTTTAGTGAGGGTGCCACCCTCGTCCACTCCACCCGCGACAAGGACGTGGTGCGCGCGGAGGTGCGCCAGGCCCTTGCCGTCTTCCAAGAGCGTTTTCTTGCCCCCGCCATCGACCGTCGCAAAGGGTTGATTGGGCGTGTGGAGGCAGGCGAGATGGCAGAAGACGACCTGCCGCGCGATGTTCTCACCGTCCTCCTGCGCAATGAGGATCGCCTCCCCCTGCCGCCGGACGTGTTGACCCGCGAGATTGCCTTCTACCTCCAGGCCGGCGCGCACTCGACTGCAAACTCCACCGTGCACGGGCTGAACAGGGTGTTTGAGTGGCGTGCGGCCCATCCGGCGAACGCTGAGCGTTTGCGCACGGACCCGTTGTTTTTGCAGCGCTGCGTGCATGAAAGCCTGCGCCTTCACCCGGCAAGTCCGGTCGCCTGGCGCAAGCCCATGGCCCCCATTACGCTCACCGATGGCCGCGAGGTGAGCGAGGGTGACCGCCTGGTGATCGACCTTCAGGCCGCCAACCGTGACCCCAGCATTTTTGGCGACAATGCCGACGCGTTCGACCCCAACCGCACCATTCCGCCGGGCAAATGGCCGTTCGGGCTCACCTTCGGCTTCGGCGTCCATGCCTGTCTGGGGCGCGATCTTGACGGCGGCCTCATCCCCCGCGGCGACAGCCTGCCAGGCGACCATCAATACGGCACGGTGACGTTGTTCATCCGCAGGCTCCTGTCGGCAGGCGCGCGGCTTGACCCTGACGACCCGCCCACCCAGGCGACCTACACAGAGCGCGCCAACTTCGGCCGCTACCCGATTGTTTTCGACCCCGACCTCAGGTGGACCTTATGAGCCAGGCGATTGTCACAGGCGGTGCAGGCGATATCGGCCTTGCCATCGCCTGCCGCCTTGCGGAGGACGGCTACCGCGTCGGCATCCTGGACCTGTCCCAAGACGCTGTGGACAAGGCCGCCCATGCCATCGAAGGCGCCGTCCCCCTTGCCGCGGATGTCACCGACCAAGCCTCCGTGGAAGCAGCGCTGGATGGGTTCGGCCAAGCGCCCACCCTCGTGGTCAACAATGCGGGGATCGGGCGGTTCGGCCCCCTCACCGACCTTTCCCTTGCCGACTTCCAGGCGGTCTTGCAGGTGAACCTTGTGGGCGCCTTCATCGTCGCCCAGGCCGCCGCAAAACGGATGATGGCGGCCGGCGGCGGCTCCATCGTCAATATCACCTCCATCGGCGCCATTGCCGCCGCCCCCCTTGGCGGCGCCTATGGTGCGGCTAAGGCCGGCCTTGCCAAATTGACCGAACAGATGGCGCAGGAGTGGGGGCCAGAAGGCATCAGGGTCAACGCCGTCGCGCCGGGCTTCATCGATGCCGGCCTCTCCTCCCAATTCCTCGCCAACCCTGGTGTGAGGGCGCTGCGTGAAGGTGCCGTCCCCACACGCCGGCTCGGCGAAGGCCGCGATGTGGCCGAGACCGTTGCGTTTCTGGGTTCGGAGGCTGCCTCCTACATCAACGGCCAGCAGATCGTGGTGGACGGCGGTGTGGTGGTGAGCCTCCTCAGCCAGCTCCCCCGCGAGCCGCGCAAGGGCGCCTGACGATGGCTTCCTCCACCCGCGCCCTTATCCTCACAGGCGGCGTCGGCCACCCGTTTGATGAGACAGCGCCCGCCCTTGCCGCCATCCTCAACGCCCAGGGCTTCGAGACGATGGTGACGCAGGACATTGAAGCCGGCGTGCGTGACCTTGCCCGTTACGATCTCCTCATCGTCCACTGCCTGCGCTGGACCATGACCCAGCACGAAAAATACGCCCCCTTGAGGGCAGACCACGCCTTCAGCCTGTCCGATGAAGGGCGCACTGCCATTGCCCGTCACATGGCGCGGGGCGGTGGGCTCCTCGGGATCCACACCGCCAGCATCTGTTTTGACGATTGGCCCGCGTGGGGCGACCTCCTCGGCGTCAAGTGGGTGTGGGGCCGTTCCCACCACCCCGACATCATGACCCTCACCGTGCGCGCTGCCGACGGGGTGGAACGGCCGCACTGGGCCCACGTCCCGCCACCAGTGACGGACGAACTTTATAGCGACCTCACCCTGGCCCCGAACACCACCGTCGTGATGGAAGCCGCCGCTGAAGGCACCCCCTTCCAGCCCGTCCTCACCCTCACCGACCATGGCACGAGTCGCGCCGCCTACATTGCCTTCGGGCACGATCTGCGCGCCTTTGAAAGCGATGCCATCAAAGCCACCATCGGCGGTGCCGCCTTGTGGACCACCCGTCAGGAGGCTCGTGCGCCCCAGGAGGCGACCTTATGAAGGCGTCAGAGAATTTGTCCGTCCTGATCACCGGTGGCGGCTCGGGGATTGGCGCTGAGACCGCGGTTTACCTCGCAGAGCATGGCGCCAAGGTGACCATCACCGGTCGGCGGGAAGAGGCGCTGGAGAAGGTGGCGGAGGCCATCGGCCCGGCATGCTGCGCCGTAGCAGGCGATGTGGCGTTGGCGGCCGACCGCGAGCGGATGATGGCGGCGGCGGTTGCCCATGGCGCCGGGCTTGACGGGCTCGTCAACAATGCCGCCAACATGGTGCGCGGTCCCATCTCAGAGCTTGACGAACAGGCGGTGCGGGAGGTGTTCAACACCAACGTCGTCGCCGGCATGATGCTGACCGGTCTTGCCGTGCCCCACCTTGAACAGCGCAGCGGCGCGGTGATCTTCCTCGGCTCCGTCCACACACGGCGCGCCTACCCCGGCGCCTCACCTTACGCAGCCACAAAAGGCGCGGTGGAGGCGCTGACAAAGGTGCTTGCGGCCGAGCTTGGCGGGCGCGGCGTCAGGGTCAATTGCGTGGTGCCCGGCGCAGTCCCCACAGAACTCAACATCCGCGCCGGCCTTTTCACCCAGGACGAGCACGATGACAGGATGGCCGCCATCGCCCGCGACCATCCTTTGGGACGGGTCGGCACCCCGCGGGAGGTGGCTGAGGCCATCGACCACCTCCTGCGCGCACAATGGACCACGGGCGCAAGCCTTGTGGTGGATGGCGGCCTTGCCCTTGGCCTGTCGAATTACTGAGGACGGTTCAGAATGCTCGCCCAACAGCTACTGAACGGACTGGTGGTCGGCGGCGTCTATGCGCTGTTTGCCATCGGCTTCAACCTCGTTTTCGGCATCCACCACATTTTGAACCTTGCCCATGGGGCCGTGTTCATGGTGGGCGCGTTCATCGCCCTTTTCGCGGTGGAAGCGGGAATGCCGCTGGTGGTGGCCTTCCTTTTGGCCATGATCGGCGGCGGCTTGCTCTCCGTCCTCATCGAGATTGTCGCCTTCCGGCGCCTGCGCCGCAGTGGGGAGCTGGAGTTCGGCGCCATCATCTCCTCCATCGGCATTGCGCTCATCATCACAACGTTGGCGCAGCGATGGTCCAACACCCTCGTCCTGCGCTTCCCGTTCGATACCTTCCCCATCATCATTTATGAGTTCATGGGCCTCAGGGTGTCGGCCTTGCAACTCTTCATGCTGGGGTCTTCGGCGGTGCTTGTGTTGATCCTCGGCTGGTATCTGCACTACACGCGCTATGGGCGACGAATACGCGCCGTCGCCGGCAACGAGCGCGCCGCCGTCCTCCTCGGCATCAACCCCAACCATGTGTTTTTCCAGACGTTCTTTCTGTCAGGTGCGCTGGCGGGGGCGGCAGGGGTTCTTGTGGGCCTTGCCTTCAACTCCATCCATTTCATGATGGGCGAGCCTTACCTTTTACGCGGCTTCGTGGTGATCATCCTTGGCGGGCTCGGCAGCGTCTCAGGTGCACTGCTGGCGGGGCTGTTGTTCGGGATGATCCAGACCCTCACCATTGCCTACCTGCCCTCGGGGCTGACCGACACCATCAGCTTCTCGCTCCTCTTCCTCATCCTACTGTTGCGGCCCAACGGCCTCCTCGGAAAGCAAGGCGCCGGCGTCTTGAGGGGCGCACGATGATTGATTTTTTCATCGCCTACCGCCCCCTCTTCGACCACTTCTTCCTGGCGATCGGCTTTGCCTTCAGCCAGTGGATTGTCCTGAAGGCCGGCGTCTTTTCCATCGCGACGGCAGGCTTTGCCTCCCTCGGCGCCTACGGGGCGGCGATCCTCGGCGTCTCCTACGGCTGGCCCGCGCCTCTTGCCATTGCTGCCGGCGGGCTGGTCGGGGTGTTTGCGGCGCTTTTCCTGTCCTGGCCGCTGGCGCGGCTTCGCGGCGTCTATCAGGCCATTGCAACGCTCGCCTTCGTGCAGATCGTGGTCTCCCTCACCCTTTATGCCGATGGGCTGACGGGCGGGCCCATGGGCTTCACCAACATTCCGAAGGTGGTCGGCACGGTGCCGCTCGCCATTGCCGCCGTCCTCGTCATCTACCTGATGGCCACCCTCAACGCCTCGCGTGTCGGGCGTGCGTTCGAGGCGATCCGCCAGGACGAGGCCATGGCCGCCTCCCTCGGCATGTCGGTGAAGGTGCACCACCTCTTGGCGTTTGCCATATCGGGGGCGCTTGCGGGCGTGTTCGGCGGGCTCAGCGCCTACCATTCCTATGCCCTTGAGCCCAACCAGTTCGGCTTTCCGTTCCTCGTCGCCATCCTCTCCTATGTGGTCTTTGGCGGACGGCGCACGGTGACGGGGCCCGTGGTGGGGGCCGCTGTGTTGATTGCGCTGCCAGAGCTTGCAAGGCCCCTCGCCGACAACCGCATCCTCGTCTACGGCCTTCTCCTGGTGCTCGTCATGAACTTCCTGCCCCGCGGTGTGGCGGACACGGTGATCGACTGGGTGCGCCAGAAGCGGGTGGCCCGCGCCACAGCCGAGCGCGCCGACACCAAAGGACCGCGCACCGACCCGCAGCCAGGGGCGCAGGCATGAGCGGCGCACTGACGCTTTCAGCCGTTGCCAAGCGCTTCGGCGGTGTGGTGGCGGCCGATGATGTGACGCTGAACGTTCCATCGGGTGAGATCACAGGGCTGATCGGCCCCAACGGCGCCGGCAAGACCACCATCGTGAACCTCATCACCGGGATGCTTGCCTGCGACGGCGGCACCATCGCCTACGATGAGACCGACCTCACCACCGCGAGCGCTGCCGCGGTCGGCCGGGCGGGGATTGCCCGCACATTCCAGAACATCCGTCTTCTGCCCGAGGCGAGCGTGACGGAAAATGTCATGATCGGCTTTCACAGGCACGAGAAGGCCTCGACGCTCTCCTGCCTCCTCGGCCTTCCGGATGCGCGGCGGGAGACCGGCGACCTTCGCAAGCGCACCCACGACCTTCTGTCTCGTTTCGCGATGGCCGACTATGCCGACCATCCGGCAGGCGGCCTCTCCTACGGTCACCAGCGCAATGTGGAGATGATGCGCGCGCTCGCCTCAGACCCCGCCGTCATCCTCTTCGACGAGCCCGTTGCTGGCATGAACGATGTGGAGGCCGGAGCCGTCGGCACCATCTTCCAAAGTCTTGCCGACGAGGGCCGCGCCGTCCTCCTCATCGAACACAATTTGCGTTTTGTGACAGGGCTTTGCACGAACGTCTACGTCCTCGACGCCGGCAAGGTCATTGCCGAAGGGCCTCCGGCGGAGGTGGTGAAGGACCCTGCCGTGATCGACGCCTATTTGGGGTCAGACCATCATGCTTGAGGTCTCGAACGTCTCCGCCGCCTACTCTGCCATTTCGGCCTTGCGCGATGTCTCCCTTGCCCTTTCGGAGGGGGAGATGGTGGCCCTCATCGGCCCCAATGGTGCCGGTAAATCCACCCTCCTCAACGTCATCAGTGGCGTGGTGTCCCCCACCTCGGGCACCGTGTCGTTCGAGGGGGAGACCATTACCGGCCGCTCCCCCTGGCGCATCGCCCAGCGCGGGCTCCTCCAGGTGCCTGAGGGCCGCCAAGTGCTGGCGCAAATGAGCGTTCTGGAAAACCTCCAGGCAGGCGCTTCAGCCCTTGCCGGCCGACCGACGGCCTATGATCTTGACCATGTCTACTCCCTCTTCCCCATTCTGAAGGAGCGGCGGCGGCAGCTTGCAGGCTCCCTTTCGGGCGGGCAGCAGCAGATGCTTGCCATCGGCCGCGCGCTGATGGGCTCGCCCCGCCTTCTGCTCCTTGATGAGCCGAGCCTTGGCCTTGCTCCCGTCATCATCTCCCAGGTGTTTGAGGCCCTGTCGGCGTTGAAGGCGGAGGGGCTGACCATTCTCTTGGTGGAGCAGAACGCACGCCTTGCCCTTGATGCGACCGAGAGGGCCGCCGTGATTGAAGGCGGCCGCATCGTCCACGAAGGCGCCAGCCAAACCTTGGCCTCGGACCCTGACGTCATCGCCCACTATCTGGGCCAAGCCGCATGACCCGGGCGGCACAACGACCGTACCGGCACAAAACCCAACGGAGGATCCCATGACAGCGACCAGACACATGATCCGCGCAGGCGCGCTTGGCCTGTCGCTTTGCCTGATACCGGCGATGGCATCGGCGGAGGACGTGAAGGTGGGGGTGGTGATCTCCTCCACAGGCACTTTCGCCTTCGTCGGCGATCCTTTGGTGAAGGGCATTCAGCTTGCCGCCAAGGAGATGGAAGAGGCGAACGCCTTCGGCGATCTCAATGTCGAGGTGGTGTTTGAGGACAACCGGTCCGAAAAGCAGGAGGCAATCACCCTCTTCAACCGCATGGGAACGGCCGATGATGCCGACATCGTCATCGGCCCCGTCTCCTCAGGCGAGGCGCAGGCCACAGCCCCCGTCGCCGTCGACCTTGCAATGCCCATGTTCACCACCGCCACCGACCCTGGCGTCCTGAAGGCCGGCGAATGGGTGTTCAAGTCCACCGAGATTGCCGAAGTCTTTATGGGCGGCCTTGGCAAGTACGTGGCCGAGACGGTGAAGCCGGAGGCCTGCTTCGTGGTCTATATCCGCGACAATGAAGGCTATGTGCGCCAGTCCGACATCTTCCGCGACACCATCAAGGAGGGCGGCGTTCAGATCGCGGGCGAGGAATCCATCCTTGCCGCCGATTCAGATTTTACGGCCCTTGCCACCAAGATGGCCGCATCGGGCGCGGATTGCCTCTTCATGTCCACCCCGCCGGCGCAAGGGGCGAACATTGTCATCCAGGCCAAGCAGGCGGGCTTCCCTTTGGATGCGGTCCTGATCGGAAACACGGGCATGACGTCGGCCCAATACACCGACACGGGCGGTTCAGCGGTGGCCGACACCTACATCCCCGCCGACTATCAGCCCGACGGCGTCAACGAGATGGCAAAAGCCTTCGTCAAGAACTACACCGACACCTACGGCGTTGCGCCCGATGGCTGGGCGGGCATGGGCTACTCCATGTTCCAGGTGGTGGCGAATGCCATCAAGAACGCCGGCGACGAGCCCTCACGCGAATCCATCCGCGAGGCGATGGCCGCCACCAAGGACGTGCCCGTTGTCATCGGCACAGGCACCTTCTCCATCGATGAAGACCGCATCCCCCACTACGGCACCGTCATCTTGAAGTATCAGGACGGTGCGTGGACCGCGCCGCAGTAAGGCGGGTTCGCTGCCAACTTGCCAACGCGGTCTCAGCTGGCCGCGTTGGCAACCCCTCTCTGGGAGGGGTGCGCCTTGTCCTCCAGCGACGGGTCGAGGTGGAGCGCCGCATCGTACTGGGATAGGAACACCCGCCCCGTCAGGTGCTGTAGGAAGTCGGTGCGCTTCAGGCGGTCCATCACAGGGCCTTTCACCTCCGACAGGTGGAAGCACACCCCCATATCCTTCAATCGCTGGCTGATCGCCTCGAGCGATTCAAGGGCGCTGGAGTCCACCTCGTTCACCGCCGAGCACATGAGGATGACGTGCTTCAGCTCAGGCCGTTCCGCCGCCTCCTTCACGAACAGATCCTCCAGAAACCGGCTGTTGGCGAAGAACAGGCTCTCATCCACCCGCACGCTCAAAATCTCTGGCGTGGTGACGACCAGATGGCGGTTGACGTTGCGAAAGTGCTGGGTGCCAGGCACCAGCCCCACAACGGCGTAGTGGGGGCGTGAGGTCTTGAACAAAAACAGCGCCAGCGAGGTGACTACCCCCGCCATCACACCTGCATCCACGCCGACGCCAAGGGTGATGAGGATGGTCACTGCCACCGCCACAAAGTCCGCCTTGGCGTAGACGAAGGTGCGCTTCAGCACGCCAAAGTCGATCAAGGAGAGGACGGCGACGATGATGGTGGCCGCAAGGGTCGCCACGGGAAGGTAGAACAACAGCGGCGTCAGAAAGACCGTGGCAAGGGCAATCCCCACCGCCGTATAGGCTCCGGCCGCAGGTGTCTTCGCGCCGGCATCGAAGTTGACGACGGAGCGGGCAAAGCCCCCTGTCACGGGGTAGCCGCCGGAAAAGGCGCTGGCGAGGTTCGCGGTGCCAAGGCCCACAAGCTCCTGGTCGGGGTCGATCCTCTCCCGCCGTTTGGCCGCCAAGGTTTGTGCCACCGACACCGATTCCACAAAACCGATGACGCTGATGAGGGCCGCAGGCGCCAACAGCGCAAGCCAAAGGTCGGGATCCAGGCTTGGCACAACCGCTGACGGCAGCCCCACAGGCACCTCGCCCACAATGGCAAGCCCCATGTCGTCCAACTCCAGCCACCAAGTGGCAAGCACCGTTCCCGCAACGGCAAACACGGGACCTGCTTTGGCCAGAAGATCGCACAGGAAAGCGGGCAAACCGATCCGCCGCAAAAGCGGTTTGAGCCCTCGCCGCACCCAAAACAGGAAGGCAAGCGTTGGTAGGCCGACCGCAAGGGTGATGAGGCTGATGTCACCCATCCCCTCCCACAGCCTTACAACAATCTCCACCAGATTGTGCCCGCCCCCATCGATCCCTAAGAGGTGGCGCAACTGGCTGGCCGCAATGATAATGCCTGAGGCGGTGATGAACCCTGCAATGACAGGATGGCTCAAAAAGTTGGCGATAAAGCCGAGCCGCAGCGCCCCCAACACCGTCAGCATCAGCCCCGACAGGACCGCAAGGATGATGGCCGCTTGAATGTAAGCGTCAGACCCTGGCGCGGCGACGGCGCTTGCCGCTGCCGCCGTCATCAACGAAATGACGGCGACAGGCCCGACGGCAAGCGCACTGCTTGTGCCGAAGATGGCGTAAAGCACAAGCGGCAGGATGGAGGCGTAAAGGCCCATCTGCGGCGGCAACCCTGCAAGGAGCGCATAGGCCAGCGATTGTGGGATCAGCATGATCGTCACGATGATCGCGGCGACCAGATCGCTGGAAAGGGCCGCCCCGTTATAGGTGCGGCCCCAGGAGAGGATGGGGACGGAGCGCGACAGGCGCCCTGATGGTTTCACGGGCGAGCTACCCCACAAGCTCGGGCTTGGCGCCCCATTCCTTGCCGCGCAGCATGGCGCGCCAGTAAAGGGTGGGCAAAAGCCTCTCCTTCAGCATCCAGGCAAGGCGCGTGGGCTTGGTGCCATCATTGACCCAGCGCGGGAAGCTCGGCAGCAGCTTGCCGCCATAGCCGAACTCCGCGAGTACGATCTTGCCCCTCTCCACCGTCAGAGGGCAGGAGCCATAGCCGTCATAGTGGGCGCGCTGACCCTTACGGCCCATGTCCGCCAGGAGGTTCTCGGCCACGACGGGGGCCTGTTTGCGGGCAGCGGCCGCGGTCTTGGCGTTGGGCGCGTTCATCACATCGCCAAGGCTATAAACGTTCTCATAGCGCTTGTGGCGCAGGGTGGACTGGTCGACGTCCACCCACCCCGCCTGGTCGGCAAGGGGACTGACGCGCACGAAGTCGGGCGCTGTCTGCGGCGGGCAGACGTGGATCATATCGAAGTGCCGCTCTTCAACGTGAGTCTCGCCGTCCTTGGTGACGGAGAACCAGGCAGTCTTCGATGGCCCGTCGATGCGCGTCAGGTTGTGGCCCAGAAGAAGGTCCACACCATAGCGCTCGATGTAGCGCTGGAGTGTCGGCACGAAGTCTTTGACGCCAAAGAGGACGGCGCCTGCGTTCAAGAACTCCACATCGATGTCTTTCAGCCGCCCGGTACGCCGCCACTCGTCGGCCGCCAGATACATCGCCTTTTGCGGCGCGCCGGCGCACTTGATGGGCATGGGCGGCTGGGTGAAGAGCGCTTTGCCCCCCTTCAACTCTTCGATCAGCTTCCAGGTGTAAGGAGCCAGATCGTAGCGGTAGTTGGAGGTGACGCCGTTGCGGCCAAGGGTTTCGGCAAGGCCCTCAATGCCCGCCCAGTTCAGCTTCAGGCCGGGGCAGACGATGAGGCGGTTGTACTTCACCACCCGGCAGCCATCCAAGATCAGCGCGTTGTTTTCAGGCTCGAACGCTGCGACCGCCGCCTTGATCCAACTGACGCCTTTGGGGATGAGGGCTGCCATCGGCCGCACGGTGTGCTCGGGCCTGAAAACGCCTGCCCCCACAAGGGTCCAGCCGGGCTGGTAGTAGTGCATGTCCGCAGGGTCGACGATGGCAATGTCGAGGTCGCCGTCGCGGGCCAGAAGACTTGCCGCCACGGAAATGCCGGCCGCACCGCCACCCACGATGACGATGTCATGGCTGGCATCGGCAACGTCGGTGGGGGTGCGCCCGCCAGCAGCAATGCGGCGCACAACGCCCGACATGTCGTAGCCGGCAGCACCCGTGCGGTCCAAGATGTCGGAGACGGAGCGCGTCGCCCCCTCGTTCAGTGCCCAGAGCGTGGCTGAGCGGGTGCCCGTGCGGCAGTAGGCAAGGACGGGCTTTGGCAGGGCCGCCATGATCTCGCCGAAGCCAGCTGCCTGATCATCGGTGATCCTGCCAGGCACCACGGGCTGGTAGATGGCCTCGATCCCTACCGCCTTCGCCGCCGCTTCGATCTCTGCAAAGGCCGGCTGGTCCGGCCCCTCCCCGTCAGGACGGTTGCAGATGATGGCGCGAAAACCATTGTCGGCGAGGGCCTTGATGTCGCCCGTGGTGATCTGCCCCGTGACGGACAGTTCCTTGGTGATCGACTTTGCAATGTCGTCCGCCTCGGGGACGGCTGTGTCAGTGGCTGTCATGATGAACCTCCCTCACAGCGTATTCACAGGCACTTTGAGGAAGGATTTGCCGTCGTCTTCGGCCGGCGGAAGCTGACCTGCGCGCATATTCACTTGAAGGGACGGAATGATGAGCTTTGGCATATCGAGCGTTGCATCGCGGTCGGTGCGCATCTTGATGAACTCATCACGGCTCTTGCCGGATCCGACGTGGATGTTGCTTGATTTTTCTTCCGCCACGGTCGTTTCCCAGCGGATCTCGCGGCCGCCGGGTCCATAGTCGTGACACATGAAGAGGCGCATCGCGTCGGGCAGCGCAAAGATTTTTTGGATGGAATCGTAAAGGATGCCGGCGTCCCCGCCAGGAAAGTCGGCCCGGGCGGTGCCGCCATCGGGCATGAACAACGTGTCGCCCACAAAGGCGGCATCGCCCATCACATGGGTCATGCAGGCGGGAGTGTGCCCAGGGGTGTGGATGGAAAAGCAGGTCATCGCGCCAACCTGATAGGTGTCGCCGTCTTCAAACAGGCGGTCGAATTGGCTGCCGTCCCTCTGGAACGCGGTGCCCTCGTTGAAGACCTTGCCGAAGGTGTCCTGAACGACGGTGATGTTGGCGCCAATGCCAATCTTCCCGCCGAGCTTTTCCTGGATGTAGGGGGCGGCGGACAGGTGGTCGGCGTGGACGTGGGTCTCGATCAGCCACTCCACCCTCAAGCCCTTGTCCTTCACGAAGGCAATCACCGCATCGGCGTTTTCGAACGTGATGCGCCCTGCGGCGTAGTCGATATCCATCACACAATCGATGACCGCGCAGGCGTCGGACGCAGGGTCTTGGGCCACGTAGGTGACGGTGTTGGTGGCCTCGTCGAAGAAGGCGGTCACGTGCGGTTTGATTGAGACATCGACGGGATAGGTCTTCATCGGTGCGTCTCCTTGGCTGGTGTCGTGAAGGAATCGGGTACGGCCGCGCCGTCCGCAGCGCCTGGCCGCAAAAGCCGTGCGAGGTAAAAGCCTGCAATCATCGCGGCGACGAAAACGAGCGTTCCTGTGTTGGCGAAGGGGACGGCGGTGAGCGCAGGGCCAGGGCAGTAGCCGGCGAGCCCCCAGCCGACGCCGAAGAGGACCGCGCCGCCCACAAGGGGTGTGTCCACATCGCGCTTTGCGGGAAGGCGCAAACGCTCGGCGAACAAAGGCCGTCCCCGCTTACGCACCAACCAAAATCCTGGCAGCGCCACCGCGATCGCCCCGCCCATGACGAAGGCAAGGCTGGGATCGAACGTTCCCAACGGATCCAGAAAATTTTGCACTTTCAAAGGGTTGGTCATCCCAGAGACAATCAACCCGAGGCCGAATACAAGCCCGCTCACAAGTGCTGCGAGACTGGAGAGGACGGGTCCCATGATCACCCTCCGATCCCGTGACGAACGAAGAAGACGGTGAGAAAGGCCGCCGCCATGAACACCCCGGTCGCCACGGCCGAGCGCATCGACAGGCGCGACAACCCGCACACGCCGTGGCCTGAGGTGCAGCCATTGCCGATGGCGGTGCCGAGACCCACAAGAAGGCCGCCTGCGATCATCACCATGAGGCTAGGGTTCACCGTCATCTGCGGCGCAGCGTCGGTGGTTGCCAGGTAGGCGAAGGGGGCGGCCAAAAGGCCCAAAATGAAGGCGGCGCCCACCGCAGCGGATACCCCTCCCTTGAGGGGCGGAAGGGCCGATTGGGTAAGCCCGCTGATCCCTGCGATGCGACCGGTGGTGGCAAGGAGGATCACGGCGGCAAGGCCAATCATCATGCCGCCCAGGAGAGAGGCGAAAGGCGTAAAATCTGTGCTCACGGCGCGTCATACCTGCGGTTTGAAGCTTGCGCCGGTGCCGTCACCGCCAGTGGCGTGATGAGAACGGTTCCAGGCGCGGAACGGCAGTTCGCACGCTTGAGCGCCGCGAGATTTGATTTGAATCAAATTTGGTCGGGTGGCGACAAATAAACCCCGGGGGGTATATTTCCGGCTTGCGAGGCCTGGTCTACGGCGCCGCTCCCGACACCCCTTCGCGGCGCTTTGCCATGGTCGTCTGCCAGGCGAACACGCCAATCAACAGGCTGAAGCCTGCTATGTCGGTCCACAATCCTGGTTTGATCAGGACGAGAGCGGCCGCCACCAGCGCCAGCCGCTCGATGGCGCTGGCGCGTCCCTTCAGGTAGCCGATCATCCCCGCCGCAAGGCAGATCACGCCTGTGGTGGCCGTGACCAGCGTGGTGGCTATGGTGGTCCACGGGCCGATCAACAGGATCGACGGGCCGAACACGAACATGAAGGGGATAATGTAGCCGGTCGCCCCCAGCTTCAGCGCCGTCAGCCCCGTATCCCACAAACCGGCGCGCGAAATGCCGTTGGCGGCATAGACCGCCATCGCCACAGGCGGCGTGATGGCCGACAGAATTGCGTAGTAGAAGACGAACATGTGTGCCGCCTCCACCATGACGCCAAGCTTGACGAGGGCCGGCACCAGCAGGGCCACCTGGACGATGTAGGCGGGCGTCGTCGGCATCCCCATGCCAAGGATGATCCCTGCAATCATCGTGAGCACCAGGGCAAGCACCAGCGAGTCTTGGGAGACGAGGATGACGAGCTGGGTGAACTCGGTTCCGAGATTGGTCAGCGTGATGGTGCCAACCACAATGCCCGCGCACGCACAGGCAAGCGCCACAGGCACAGCGTTCTGCGCCCCGATGATGAGCGCTTCTGGGATGGTGGCAAGGGTGATGTCCTTGCGGGTGGATTTGCGCAGCAGCGCCGTCGGCACCACTGACACGATGCCGGCCAGCGCCGACAAGGGCGCGCTGTAGCCTGACAACAGCGTGCCGATGATGATGATGAGCGGCAGGAAAAGGTGCCCCCTCTCCCACAACACGGTGGACAGGCGCGGCAGCTCAGAACGCGGCAGCCCCACCATGCCCGTGCGTTTGGCCTCGAAGTGCACGGCCATGAATAGGGCGACGTAGTAAAGGATCGCGGGGCCCAGCGCGAACGCGGCCACCTGCAGGTAGGAGATCCCCAAAAACTCCGCCATCACGAAGGCGGCTGCCCCCATGATGGGCGGCATGATCTGCCCGCCTGTGGAGGCCACCGCCTCCACAGCGCCAGCAAATCCGCGGCGATAGCCGATGCGGTGCATCAACGGGATGGTGAAGACGCCGGTCGTCATCACATTGGCGGTGGCACTGCCCGAGACGGAGCCGAAAAGCCCGCTCGTCACACACGCCACCTTGGCAGGGCCGCCCGCAGTGTGCCCTGTCAGGCTCATGGCAAAGTCCATGAACAGCCTGCCGGCGCCCGAGCGCTCCACTAACGCCCCGAAGATGATGAAAAGGACGATGTATGTGGCCGACACCCCAAGCGGGATGCCGAAAATGCCCTCGGTGGTGAGGTAAAGCTGATCGATAACGATCTCTAAGCTGAAGTCCCGCCACACCAGCGCGTAAAGAAGGAACACAGCAGCGGTGCCAGGCAACGCCCAACCCACCGCGCGGCGTGTCGCCTCCAGAATAAAGATGATGGCGGCAACACCGAACACAAAGTCTGCCGTGCGCAGGTCATCCACATAGTACATGCGGTTGACCAGGTAGTCGTAGTAAACAATCGGGTAGAGCGAGGCGGCGAGTGCTCCGGCCAGAAACAACAGGTCGAAAACGCCTGGTGTCTCGTCAGCCGGACGCCGGCCCCGCATGGGCAGCATCAAGAATGCCAGTGCCAGGACGAACGTCAGGTGGACGGCGCGGAAGATCTGCGCATCCGGCGGGCCGAAGAAGGCCACGTAAAGATGGTAGCACGACATGGTGAACGCGACCGCCGCGATGGCAGCCGCGCCCCAATTGCGTGTCATCTGGTTCAGCATGGTGCGCGCCGGCGGACCGCCGGCGCCAGAGGTCTCGCTCAGCTTGCGCCCTGCTCCTCATAAAAGCGCTTGGCGCCTTCGTGCATGGGAACACCAATGTCGCGCGCCATGCCTTCGGGGGTGGCGCTCTCCATGGCTTTGGCGATGGCCGCAAGGTCGCCGACATTGGCGTTGATGTGGGTCAGAACGTTGTAGACCACGTCAGCATCCAGCGAGCAGCGGGCGATGATGTGGGTGGCGTAGCCGATGGTCGGCACGTCGGCATCCTGGCCGGGGTAGCTTCCGGCGGGGATCATGATGCGCTTATAGCCGGGGTTCAGGGCCTGCATCTTCTCAAGGGACGAATCGGGGATCGGCACGATCTTCACGTCGCGGGCGCTGGCAAGGTCCATGATGGCGCCTGCAGGCACGGTGGTGCCGAGGGTGAAGAACTCAGCATTGCCATCCTTCATGAGCGCGACGGAGTCAGAGTAGGAGCCGTGGTTGACGCGCGGAAGCTGGTCGTAGCTCATCCCATGGGACGTCAGAAGGTGGGCGGTGATCGCCTCGCCCGTGTTGCCTTTGGGCTGGATGGCAGCGGCCTTGTCGCCAAGGTCTTCAGGAGACTCGATGCCCGAATCGGCAAGCGCCACGATCTGGAAGTATTGCGGGTAAAGGGTGGCAACGTTGCACACGTCCTTGGCCGCGGTGTCGAACGGGGCATTGCCCTCAATGGCGTCCACCGTGGAGACGGAGTTGGCAAAGCCCATGTCCACCTTGCCGGCTTCCACGGCCTTTACGTTGGCAATGCCGGCGCCGGGCAGGACCTGCACGGAGGCACCGTCCATGTTGCCTTCGACGATCGCTTGTATCGCACCGCCCAAGGGGTACCAGGAGCCGCCTTGCGGGCCTGTCATCAGCTTCAGGTCTTGCGCAGAGGCGGGGCCGGCGGCAACCGCCAGGCCAATGGCGGCAACGCCAAGGTACGTCAATTTCATCGTCGTCTCCCTATGAACTCTTTTGATCATTGGAGCGGCAAAATGAGCCCAATCGTGTGGCGACACAAGCCTCAGATTTGGGCGCTCCCCCGCCGTGCCGCCGGATAGGGCAATGGCGGCGGGCCAATGGGTAGCGTTGACGGCGCCCCCTCACAGCCTGCTATGGCAATACCACAGCCCACGTTCCAGTCTGTGGTGCAACGCGACAGCGATCATTTATCCAATGTCAGACACCGCACCGCAGACGACCCGGAAGAGCAGTCCCCCCGCCCCCCAGGCGGCGCCGACGGTGCGCATGTTCTACATTGCCACCATCGTTCTTCTGACAGCGGCAGGCCTGGCCATTGCCTGGCTCCTCATCGACCCTGCCCCGCCCGACCGCATCCGCCTTGCCACGGGAACCCAAGGCGGATTCTACGACAGTCTTGGGGCGCGCTTTGCGTGGAACCTGCGCGGCCACGGGCTTGAGGTGGACCTGGTGGAGACCGCAGGCTCGGTGGAGAATCTCAGTCTCTTGGAGGGGGAGGACGCTGTGGATGCGGCCTTCATCCAAGGGGGTGTGGGCTATCCGCCGCCTGAAAGCACGTCCCTTCGCTCCCTCGCCAGTCTTGCCATTGAGCCATTCTGGGTTTTCAGCCGCAGCGACGGCAACCTTCTCGACCTGTTCAGCCGCCCCGGTCTTCGCCTTGCAGCAGGCGGCGAAGGCAGCGGCACGCGTGTGCTTGTGGAAGATGTCCTCCAGCTGATGGGCTATACCAACACCGTGACCTTGCTGGAGCTGGGTGGGAAAGAGGCGGCCGATGCCCTCCTTGCCGATGAAGTGGACGCCGTTGCCACCGTCACCGCCCCCCAATCCCCCTGGGTGGAGGACCTGTTGCGCGCACCCGGCGTCAAGATTGTCGATGCCGAGCATGTGGATGCCATGGCGCGGCGCTTTCCCTTTGCCTACCGCGTCGACCTGCCGGCCCGTGTGTTCGACTTTCGCGCCGCAATTCCCAACCGCGACATTGCCTCCCTCGGCGTTGCCACCAACCTCGTGGTGCGCGAGGAGCTTCACCCCGCCATCAAACAGGTCCTCCTCCAGGCCTCATCGGACGTGGCGCGGGGCAGCCGCATCCTTGGCACGGTCGGCCAGTTTCCCTCACGCGACTATGGCGAGTTTCCCATCGACGCTGAGGCGGATCGCTACTTTAACTTCGGTCCCTCGCCCATGCGGCGCTATCTACCGTTCTGGGCCGCCAACTTGTTGGAGCGTTTCTGGGTTCTGATCATCCCCATTGCCACCCTCATCGTGCCGATTCTGCGCTTTGGTCCTTCGACCGTCACCTGGGGCATCCGCAGGCGCATCTATCGCCACTATAAAGAGCTGCGTGAGCTTGAGGCTGCCGCTCAAGAGGCCAAGAGCGATGAGGAACGCGCAAGGGTGCTTGAAGCCCTCGACAAGGTGGAAGACCAGATCAAGGACGTTGTGGTCCCCCTCGCCTTCCGCGATGACCACTATCGCCTGCGCACCCATGTGGTCTTCGTACGCGAACAGGTCAGCGCCCCGCCTGAAGAGACCGGGGCGGCCGCCCCCGCAAACTGACGCGCACCCCCGCCCGCAAAGCGCACTGTCGACGACGGATCCATGCGCTATGTGCCATGACACGCGATGACGCCAGAACAAGGACCGACCATGACGATCGACCTCTACACCTGGGGCACCCCGAACGGCAAAAAAGTCTCCATCATGCTGGAGGAGGTGGGGCTCGACTACACGGTTCACCCCATCAACATCACCAAGGACGAGCAGTTCGCGCCGCACTTCCTTGCCGTCTCCCCCAACAACAAGATCCCTGCGATCGTCGACAACGACACAGGCATGTCGCTGATGGAGTCAGGCGCGATCCTCCTTTACCTTGCCCAAAAGACGGGCAAGTTGATGCCCAGCGACACCGAAGGCCATTGGCGCGCCATGGAATGGCTGATGTGGCAGATGGGCGGCTTCGGCCCCATGCTGGGCCAGGCGCACCACTTCCACCGCTTCAACAAAGGCAAATCCGACTACGCCGAGGCGCGCTACCTGAAGGAAGCGGCGCGCCTTTATGGCGTCCTCGACAAGCGCCTTGAGGGTCGGGACTTTTTGGCAGGCGATTACAGCGTTGCCGACGTTGCCACCTTCCCCTGGGCCGCCCGCCACCCCTGGCAGGACGTTGACCTCAACGACTATCCGAACGCCAAGCGCTGGTATCTTTCCATTGCTGAGCGCGAGGCCGTAAAGCGCGGCTACAACGTGCCGTCCGAAGCTGAAATCCCTATGCCGGCCTAAGGGGTCGGGGTCCACCCCTCACGTTGACAAAAAGCGGACCGTGTCGGCCTCGAACACGCCCGCGGTCAAAACGCCTGTGAAGGTGGCGCCCGTGTCCACATTGGTGCGCCACTTTCGGTGGTCGGGCCGCTTCACGGGCGTGTGGCCGTGCACCACGTGGCCAGGCAAGGGACCGTCATAATCCAGGAATTCGTGGCGGATCCACATGAGGTCCTCTTCCCTTTGCGCGTCGAGAGGCTGACCGGGTACAAGACCTGCGTGCACGAAGATCATCCCCTCCTCCTGGTGGAGGACGGGAAGGGTCATCAAAAAGTGCACATGATCAGCGGGGACGGCAGCGCCCAGCGCCCTTTGCAAAATGCCAGGGTCATGGCCGACGCGTTCAGGATCGACACCATAGGAGCGCATTGTCGCATCCCCGCCAAAGCTTCGCCACAGCATCATCTGGTGTGGGTCCGTCATGGCGTCGAGGAAGGCAGCCTCATGGTTGCCTTTGAGGCAAATGCGGCGGCGGCCTTGTGCTGGTGGGGCCATCATCGCCTCAATCACGCCTTGGGACTGAGGGCCCCTGTCCACATAGTCGCCCAGAAAAACCTCAAGCACGTTGTCGTGGGGGCGCTCTGACACATCAGCGTCGATGGCCGCCATCAGTTGGTGCAACAGGTCGATCTCACCGTGGATATCGCCAACGGCATAAATGCGCGTATCTGGGGGAACGCTCAGCGCCACGTTTTCACGCCGGTCAGGTCCCCACTTGAATCCGGCGCCCACAACCGTGAAAAGGAGCGCCCTACAAGGAAGCTGACCTTGCCCGAACTCATCGATTTTGCGGTGATCCTCGCCGCCACCGGCGCACTTGCGGGGCTGATCGGCGGATTGATGGGCGTTGGTGGCGGCTTCGTCATTGTGCCGATCCTATACAACATTCTTCCCGCTTTGGGGGTCAGCCAATCGGTCAGCATGTGGATGGCTGTGGCGACCTCCCTTGCCACCATCGCCTTCACCTCACTTGTGGCTTCCCTCTTGCGCGGTGCCACCCATCGGCGGCCCGGCCCATCCCTGCGCCTTGCCTTGCCAGCTGGGGCAGGTGCCATCGTGGGCGGTGCCCTTGCGGGAACCCTCGATGCCAGAATGTTGACGCTGCTTTTTGCCACAACCGCCTTTCTTGTGGCCGGCTACCTGACGCTCCTGCGCGCCATGGTATGGACCGATGCGCCCGTGGGCGGTGCGGCCCGCGCCATCGCAGGCGGCCTTCTTGGCGCCATGGGTGTGTTGACAGGCACTGCCGGCCGCGCCCTCGGCATCCCCCTCCTGACCCTGATGGGGGTCGACCAGAAGGAGGCGGTGGCAATGACCGCCCGCCTTGCCGTTTTCATCGCCCTGCCGGGGGCCGTCGGTTTCATCTTCGTTGGGGCAGGCGACCCAAGGGTGCCGCCAGGGAGCCTTGGCTATGTCAACCTTCTGGGCGTCTCCATCATGGCGCCAGTGGCACTGTTGTTCCTGGCCATCGGTGAACGGCTTGCGCGATCGGTGCCGCCGGGCTTCCTGTCGGTGGCCTTCGCGCTCTACCTGATCGCCGTTGGCGCACGGATGGTTGCAAGCCTTTAGAGCACGATCTGCTCAGTGAGAACCAAACTGAGCGGAAAGGGCGCCAACGCGCAGTCGGCTGCCGGTTTCTCCACACGCGGCGCAAGATCCAAGCATTCGCACACCGCCCGCACGACCCTGGCGGCGACAACTGCCCACCAGGAAGAACAGCGTCAAGATGACCTGCACACTGGACGGATCTTGCGCCGTGATCTATCACCTTCCCGCGAAAGAGTTCCAGGTATTCAGAAGAACTCTAAGGAATAACCTTGTCTGTACCGCCTCTAATCTATCGAGTGCCTAGTGAGTGATCGCAGACGGCGTGGCAGCGCCCGCTCATGGCTGACAGGATCGGCAGCCGTCATTGGGCTGTTGACCCTTCTCCCCCTCATCGCCCTGATGGTCACAGCGTTCGGCCAGACAGACGGAACGGTGGGTCACCTTGTGGCAACCGTCCTGCCCCGCTACGTGGCCACCACAACGGCGCTGGTGGTGATGGTGGCACTTGGCGTGGTGGCCGTTGGCGTATGTGCGGCCTGGCTGGTCACCATGTGCCGATTTCCGGGGCGCAGCCTCTTTGCCTGGGCACTGGTCCTGCCTTTTGCCATTCCAGGCTACGTCAGCGCCTACGCCTACACCTACCTCCTGCAACACCCAGGACCAGTACAGACGGCGTTGCGCGATGTGACCGGGTGGGGCCCGCGCGAGTATTGGTTCCCCGACATTCGCAGCGTGGAAGGGGCCGCCTACGTCCTCATCCTGGTGCTCTACCCTTATGTCTATCTCCTCGCCCGCGCGGCCTTCCTCCAGCAGTCTGCCAGTGCGTTCGAGGCAAGCCGCACCCTTGGTCGCTCGCCCTGGCGCGCCTTTGCGGGGGTAGCCGTCCCCCTTGCCCGCCCGGCCATCGTCGCAGGCCTTGCCCTTGCCGTGATGGAGACTTTGGCCGATTACGGAACCGTCGCCCACTTCGGCGTGGAGACCTTCACCACAGCCATCTACCGCACCTGGTTCTCCATGGGTGACAGGGTGGCGGCTGTGCAGCTCTCCCTCACCCTTGTGGGCTTTGTCCTCCTGGTGCTGGCGCTGGAGAGGGTGGGCCGCCGCGGCGCGCGCTTTTCCGACACGCGCACAGGGCGGCCGATGCCGCAGATGGTGTTGCGCGGCTGGCGCGCCCTTGCCGCCATCATCTTGTGCGCCATTCCCATCGTGCTGGGCTTTATCGTGCCTGTGGGAACCCTGGTCGCCGTTGCCGTCGCGCTCGACGTTGATGTGTTCGACCCGCGCTACACCCGCCTCGTGTCCAACACGCTCATCCTTGCCAGCATCGGCGCTGCGGTCGCCGTCCTCGTTGCCACCCTTATTGCCTACGCACGGCGGATCGATGCCAGTTGGCTCACCCGCATGGTAGGGCGCCTTGCAGGCTTCGGCTATGCTGTTCCGGGCGCGGTGATCGCTGTCGGCCTCTTGATCCCCTTTGGCGCGTTCGACCAGACTTTGAACGCGTTCATGACGCGCACTTTCGGCATCTCCACCGGCCTCATTTTGACCGGCACCATAACGGCGCTGATCTTTGCCTATGTGGTGCGCTTCCTCGCCGTCTCCCTCAACGGGGTGGAGGCGGGGCTGGCGCGGGTCGCCCCCAACCTCGACAGCGCCTCGCGCACCCTTGGGGTGGGGCCTGCAGGCACCTTCGTGCGCATCCATGCGCCGCTGTTGAAAGGCGGGCTTTTGACCGCCTTCCTCATCACCTTCGTGGACATCATGAAGGAGCTGCCGGCCACATTGATCCTGCGGCCCTTCAACTTCGACACTCTGGCCATCCACGCCTATCGCCTCGCCTCCGACGAGCGCCTTGCCATGGCCGCCGTCCCCTCGGTGATGATTGTGGCCGTGGGCCTGTTGCCGGTCATCTTGCTGTCGCGGCAAATCGCCCGCTCACAGCCGCGCGCCGACCCCATAGGACGGGTTGTGCACAGCCCCGTTCAGCCAGAGCCCCCTGTCGCCTTCCCTGCCCACACGGCCGGGGAAGAACAGACAAGCCAGCCCCTTGCGGCCAGCGAGTCCAAGGCCGCCTGACCGGCCACCCAATCGGTGCTTGCGGGGATGCTAAGGGTCTGGCAAGTCTGACCGATGTCTGTTTTCCCCTTTCCTGCCATTGTCGAACAGAGCGCCATGAAGCGAGCGCTCATTGCCGTTGCCATCGACCCTGCCATCGGGGGTGTCCTGATCTTCGGGGATCGGGGCACGGGCAAGTCCACCGCCGTCAGAGCCCTGGCGGCAACCCTTCCCACCATGCGCGTCGTTTCGGGCTCGCTCTACAACACCGATCCCGACCGCCCGCAGGATGTTGCAGCCGACCCCTCCATCGCCACCCAAAAGCCTAAGACGGCCAAAGTCTCCGTCCCCGTTGTCGACCTGCCTCTGGGCGTCACCGAGGACCGTGTGGTGGGTGCGCTGGACCTTGAGCGGGCGCTCGCCACAGGCGAAAAGGTGTTCGAGCCTGGCCTGCTCGCCCGCGCGCACAGGGGCTTTTTGTATATCGACGAGGTGAACCTTCTGGAGGACCACATCGTCGATATCTTGCTGGATGTGGCGGCCTCAGGCATCAACGTGGTGGAGCGTGAGGGCCTTTCGGTCCGCCACCCCGCACGGTTCGTGATTGTGGGTTCGGGCAATCCCGAAGAGGGCGAATTGCGCCCCCAGCTTCTGGACCGTTTCGGCCTTGCTGTGGACGTGTCCACCCCCACCGATATTCCAACACGGGTGGAGATCATCAAGCGCCGCGATGCGTTCGAGCAGGACAGGGACGCCTTCATCGAGACCTACAAGCGCGCCAGCGATCGCCAGCGCCGCGCCATCACCACCGCGCGCAATCGCCTCGATGGTGTGACGGTGAGCGATCAGATGCTTGAGAAGATCGCCGCACTCGGCCTTGCCCTTGCCACCGACGGGGCGCGGGGGGAGTTGACGCTGATGCGCACGGCCCGCGCCCTTGCCGCCTATGCCGGCCACGACACCGTCCGCGAAGGGGACCTGCGCGAGGCCGCCCCTCTGGCCCTCACCCATCGCCTGCGCCGCGATCCTTTGGATGAGACAGGCTCGTCCACACGGGTCGACCGGGCGGTGGAAGAGGTCCTGGGCACCTAGATGACACCCCGCACAGCCCCCCGCTGCGCCCGTTGGACCGGCGCAAAGCGATGACGGCGGCTGTGGAAGCACGGCTCACTGCGCACCGCCAGCGTCTGCGCGGAACAGGCAACGTGGACGCCGACCACCGCGCCGCCCTTGCCATTGCCTTGATGAAAGCCTCCCCAGCCGCCTTCGCAGGCATCTGGTTGAGGGGCGGGCCCGGCGCAGGCCGCGATGCGGTCCTTGCAGCCCTCGGCAACGCCCGCAGGATCCCCATCAGCGCCGACAGGGGGCGCCTTCTGGGCGGGCTCGACCTATCGGCAACGCTGACCGCAGGGGCACCACGCTACCATCGCGGCCTTCTGGATGACGGCGACAGCCTCTTCGTCGTCTCCCCCGCAGAGCGATTGCCGGTGGAAACGGCAGGCCTCCTCGCCTGTGCCCTCGACGGCATCTCTCCCGATGGTGCCCCACGCGCCGGCCCGCCCCTTGCCCTTGTCGCCGTCGATGAGGCCGGCCCGGACGACGCCACGCTCGACGCGCGACTTGCCGAGCGTCTGGCCTTTGCCATCGATAGCGATGCACTGACGGGCGAGACCTTACCGGACGCCGATACGGTGCCGCAGGACTGGCGCTCGGTGACCCTTGCCGATGATGCGGCAGCGGCCTTGACCGCCACCGCCCTTGCCTTCGGCGTCGTCTCCCTGCGGGCAAGCCTTCATACCGCAGCCGCCGCACGGGCCATCGCCGCCATCGAAGGCCGTAGCGCTGTGGAGGAGGCCGACATTGCCGTTGCCGCCGCCCTCGTCATTGCCCCTAAGGCCACCCAAGTGCCCGCCCCACCAGAGCCTGCCGCACAAGAGCCCCAGGAGGCTGAAGGAGAAGGCGAGGACACAGCGCCTCCCCCGCCCCAAGACCCCTCCTCCAAATCTGACACGCGCGAGGAGGAGGGTGAATTGGGCGATGATCGACTTGTGGAGGCTGTCGCTGCCGCCCTTCCCGAACAGCTTCTTGCAGGCCTTGCTAGCCGTGCCCCCAAGGGCGGCGGTGCTGGCCGGGCCGGCTCCACCACAAAGGGGGTTGGGCGGCGGCCGGCTGGTGTGCGCGCCGGCCTCCCCGGCCCCAACGGCCCGCTGGCGCTGGTAGAGACGCTGACGGCTGCAGCCCCCTGGCAAAGGGTTCGACAATCGCCAAGCGGCGGCATTTCGGTGCGCCAGTCCGACCTTCGCGTCCGTCGACTGAAGACGCGCGCCGCCACCACGATCATCTTCTGTGTGGATGCATCAGGCTCCCAGGCCTTTGCCCGCATGGCCGAGGCCAAAGGCGCCGTGGAGCGCCTCCTTGCCCAGGCTTATGTGCGGCGCGACCAGGTGGCGCTCGTTGCCTTCCGCAAGGAAGATGCCGAAGTTCTGCTGCCCCCCACCACGAGCCTCACCCGCACCAAGCGCGCTCTGACAGCCCTTCCCGGCGGCGGCGGCACCCCCTTAGCGGCAGGCATTGCGGCGGGCTATCGCCTTGCAGAGCGTGCGCTGCGGGAGGGACGCGAGCCCACCTTGATGATCCTCAGCGACGGTCGCGCCAACGTCACCCTTGAAGGCACGGGTGGGAGGGAGGTGGCCACACAACAGGCGACCGCCGCTGCCCGCACAGTGGCGGCGGCCGGAATTGCCGCTGTGGTGGTGGACACAGGGCGCCGGCCCGGGTCTGCCGCCCGCAACCTTGCCACCGCCATGGGCGCCCGCTACGCCCCATTGCCGCGCAACGATGAGCGCGCCCTCGTCGATCTTGCCAAGGGAAAAGGCGCATGATCCACCACCCCAAGGCCCCGCACACGCCATGATCCCCACAGGCGACAAGCCCGATTTCGCCACCGACGGGCGCGCCTGGCCCCACAGGGACAACAGCCGTTTCGTGACGGCAGAAGGCCTCACCTTCCACGTTCAAACCCTTGGCAAAGGCAAGGACATCGTCCTCTTCCATGGCACCGGTGCTGCCACCCACTCCTTCCGCGCGCTGATGCCGATCTTGGCGCGCACCCACAGGGTCACAGCCTTCGACCTTCCTGGCCACGGCTTCACAGACACCCCCATATTCACCCAGATGACGCTGCCCGGCGTCGCCCGCGCATCGGCGAACCTTTTGTCATCGCTGGACCTTTCGCCGGTGGCGCTGGTCGGCCATTCGGCAGGGGTGGCGGTGGCGCTGCGCATGGTGCTTGACGGGTCCACCCGGCCCCAGGTGGTGGTGGGCTTCAATGCTGCGCTCAAACCTTTTGCGGGGGCGGCCGGCCCGTTCTTCTCCGCATTGGCCAAGGTTCTCTTCGTCAACCCTATGACGCCTCGGCTGTTTTCCGCTTCGGCGAGCCGGAAACGCGTGGAGGGTCTCCTGCGCAACACAGGTTCGAAGGTGGATGGCGAGACGGTGGACCAGTACAGGACCCTGTTTCGCCGGTCAGGCCACGTCAGCGGTGCCCTTGCAATGATGGCGGGGTGGGATCTGAATCCGTTGCGGCGCGATCTTGAACGCCTTCACACACCCCTTGTGCTGGTGGCCGCTGCACAAGATCGCACCGTGCCACCCTCCGTCGCCGCCCAGAGCCTTGCCAAGGTCAAGAATGGCAAGCTGGTGCGCATGAAAAACCTCGGGCACCTTGCCCACGAAGAAGCACCAGAGGCCGCGGCGAACATTGTCCTTAACGCCCTTGCCGAGACCACCCCGGCGCCCTCGCCCGCCGGCGGGGTTGGCGATTAAGCGGCGCTCTCCACCCCTTGGCCGAGCCGCTCGCCACGGTAGCGCTTCTCGCGGATCGGGCGCCACCAGTCCTCTCGGGCGATGTACCAATCAACGGTGTTTGCAAGGCCTTCCTCGAAGGTCATCTGAGGGGCCCAGCCAAGGGTTGTGCGAAGACGGGTTGAATCAATGGCATAGCGGTGGTCGTGACCGGGCCTATCGGTCACGAAGCTGATGAGATCGCGTCGCGACCCGCTCCCCGGCATGCGCGCGTCCACAAGGTCGCAGATGGTCTCAACCACCGCGATATTGGTGCGCTCGGCATTGCCGCCGACGGCGTAGGTGCCGCCAGGCTCGCCCTTGTGGAGGATGGTGAGGAGCGCGCGCGCATGGTCGTCCACATAAAGCCAGTCGCGCACATTCTCGCCCGTCCCGTAGACGGGCAAGGCTTTGCCCTCCATGGCGTTCAAGATCATCAAAGGGATGAGCTTTTCGGGAAAATGATACGGCCCGTAATTGTTCGAGCAGTTGGAGATCAAGACTGGAAGACCGTAGGTGTCACCCCAGGCGCGAACCATGTGATCGGCCGACGCTTTTGAGGCGGCGTAGGGCGATGACGGATCGTAGCGGGTGTCCTCGCTGAAATAGCCTGTGTCGCCCAGCGAGCCGAACACCTCATCGGTGGAAATATGCAGGAAGCGGAAAGCCGCCGCATCCTGTGCAGGCAGGCTGTCGCGATAGGCCCGTGCCGCCTCCAGCATCACCGTGGTGCCGAAAACGTTGGTGGTCACAAAATCCAACGGTCCATCGATGGACCGGTCCACATGGCTTTCCGCCGCAAGGTGCATCACCGCCCTGGGCTTGTGGCGGGCGAACACGTCGGCCATGGCGGCCCGGTCGCAAATGTCGGCTTTGACGAAGGTGTGGTGGCCCGTCGCGTCCGCCTCGGCGACGGAGGCAAGGTTTGCGGCGTAGGTGAGAGCGTCCACATTCACCACCGCCTCACCCTGACCGGCAAGCATGCGGCAGACGGCCGAGCCGATGAACCCTGCCCCGCCTGTGACGAGGATTGGCCCTTTCACTGGCGCCCCCACTCATCCTGAAGGCGCACGATGTCGTCCTCACCCAGATAGCTGCCCGTCTGCACCTCGATCACTTCAAGGAGGATGCGTCCCGGGTTGGCGAGCCTGTGGACCGCGCCGAGGGGAATGTAGGTGGACTGGTTCTCCGACAGCGTCTCCACCCTCTCATCGATGGTGACCTCCGCCGTGCCGCGCACCACCACCCAGTGCTCAGCCCTGTGGTGGTGTTTTTGCAAGGAGAGGCGCTTGCCCGGCGAGACGAACAGGTGCTTCACCTGAAAGCGCGGCCCACTCATGATGGACGTGTAGCCGCCCCAGGGCCGACTGACGGTGGGTGAGACGTCCAACAATTCGTTGCGCCGCCGCTCCTTAAGGACCGCGACGACGGACTTCACGTCCTGCGCGCGATCGAGGGGGCAGACCAAAATGGCATCGTCTGCGGCAACGATGGCCAAGTCCTCAACGCCGAGTGCAATGACATCGGCGCGTCCGCTGACGATGAGCGAGTTTTTGGACTCCACCACCGTGCCCTTGCCGCGCACGGCATTGCCGGCATCGTCCTTCTCAAGCGTGTCCCAGTAGGCGCGCCAGGAGCCAACGTCCGACCAGCGGCAGGAGATGGGGGCGACAGCCGCCTTCTTGGTGCGCTCGAAAAGGGCGTAGTCGATGGAAATGTCGGGCGCATTCTCGTAGGCACTCTTGGGGAGGAGAACGGCCGTATTGGTTTTTGATGCGCCGGCCACTGCCTCTCGGGCTGAGCGGGTGACGGCAGGCGCGGTCTCATCCAGTTCGTCCAGGACGGCTTGGGCGCTGAATGCGAAAAAGCCCGCGTTCCAGAAATAATCGCCCTCGGCCACCATGCGAGCAGCCTCTTCCATGGGCGGCTTTTCCACGAATTGCGCAACGCCCCTTACGACACCATGGCCAGCCCCGTTGGTGGCACCTTTGATGTAGCCGTACCCCGTCTCCGGGTAGGTGGGGACAACGCCGAAGGTGACCATTTTGCCGTCCTTTGCGGCGGCGAAGGCGGCCTCCAGCGCCTCGAAATAGGACGGGTCGGTGGTGATAAGGTGGTCGGACGGGAGCACGAAGAGGATCGCCTCAGGATCGCGTGCCACTAGGGCGTGTGCGACGGCGGCGATGGCGGGCGCTGTGTTGCGGCTGCACGGCTCAACCACGACGGTGGCGTCGGTGACGTTGATGGCCTCAAGGGCGTCATCCACCTGGAAACGGTCGTTCTCGCCGCACACCACCCATGGCCGCGCAACGTCCGGCAGACCCTCGTGGCGTTCCACGGTGTGCTGGAAGAGGCTCTTGTCGCCGTGCATGGGCAGGAACTGTTTGGGCTTGTCGGACCGAGACAAAGGCCACAGCCGCGTGCCACGGCCGCCAGCAAGGATGACGGGATAAACGGTCATGGAACTCCATCCGCACGTTTGCGAGGATGCGCACCGGTAACAGAGGTCCCGCGTGCGCGCTACTACGTTGTGGTGCAGGTCAGATCGGCAAAAATCTGATGGATGCCCTCACGCCCCGGCAGCGCCCATCAACCCCATCAACTCCACCATTGGCGCAGCGCTCACCGCCGGCCGGGCAATACGCCCGCACCACATCACACAAGAATGGCGGAGATTAGCACGCACTGCCCTGGCTGTGGCTTGCACGGCCGCAGGGCAAAAGCCTCAATAAAGGTCGAAGCCGAAGCGGTAGGTGATGCCGATGCCGACGGCAAACTCATCCTCGTTGCCGGCCTTGACGATGGGGCTGTCGGCTGCATCGCCCACGAAGCGTGTGTAGGCAGCACGCCCATGGAGGATGACGCTGTCGGTCAACGTGTAGGAGGCAACAGCTGCGACACCGACGTCCTTAAAGCCTGCATCGGGGTCGAACGCTGGCAGGGACACCGCCGTCGCGGTCGTTTTGAAGTAGGTGTCCATATAGTCGTCGGAGGCAAAGCTCACGCGCGGGCCGCCGCGGATCTGAAGGCGTGGCCAGGGGTTGGCCACAAGGTCAAGGCCCGCGTTCGCCACAAAGCCTGAGTGGCCGAAGAAGCCGTAGCGCACTTCAGCAAAACCGCGAAACATACCGCGCTGGACCGCAATGCCTGGGCCCAGTTCAACGGCCGTGTCCACATTGGCAACACCACGCAGATACCGCGCGTCGGACTGGGAGCGGTCGCCGACAATGTTGATGGATGGGTAGATGGAAATCGCCCGGGTCTTGCCCGTCACCACCTCACCCAACACCGGTAGGCGCAGAAATTTCAGGTTGGCGATGGGGTAAGGCTGGATCAGATACTTGCGCGATGAGGGAAATTTCGGCTCAAGCTGGCCGCCGATCCCAAGGTCGATGATGATGTCGCGGCGCTCCGTCACCGGATCATCCACAATTTCGTCAGCCGCGAAAGCCGGTGTCAGACCAAAGGCAACGGCCGCGACGGCAACCGTGCAAAACAGGTTACGCAACACTCTTCCCCCCACCGCTCGATGCCCACAAGTAGCTGACGATCTTTGCCGTTTTTTCAACGACATCTCGCCAAACCGGGTGTGTAGGGGAACGCTTCAGGCGTCGAACGTGTTGGAAAAGGCACACATGGGATCGACCCCGGCGGGGCTCGCCCGTCCATGGCCAGCCTGACCCCTGTGAAGGATCACTGGGCAGGCCCGATCCCACCAAACACCTTCAACACCACAAGGACGACGATTGTGTCAGTAGAAAAACCGGGGACAAGCGCGCGCCAGGGCGGGTCCAGCAAGCGCACCCTTTACATCTTGATCATCAGCCTCTCAGCGGCGGTGGTGCTGGCGTTTGTCGCCTACACCTACGTGTTCGTTGAAGAGGATGGAGACCTGAGGGGCCCCCTGCCTGAGGCAGACAGCACCACGGGAACAACGGCCCCTGCCGCTGAGAGCCCCGCCACAACCACTGAGAACGCCACTGAAGGCGAGACGACCACCACCAGCCCTGCCACGACGGCCCCCGCAACCACGACCCCTGAAGCAGCAAGCCCGGACACGGCAAGTCCCGCGACGACGGCCCCGGAGACCACAACGCCCGAAGCGGCGAGCCCTGACACCACAACCCCAGACGCTGCGACCCCTGACACCACGACCCCTGAGACCACGAGCCCCAGTCAGTAACCGGGCGTCAGGACACCTGATCGGCAGCAATGACGAGGAGTTCGCGCATTTTCTGGCGCAGCTCCTCGTCGGACACACCGGCGCTCGCGGTGTCGAGGTCGGCCCTCACCTTTCGGTAAACGTCCTCGTCGCCGGGCTCGTCAAAATCGGCGCGAACCACCTCTTTGGCGTAAGCGGCAACATCATCGCCGGATTTGCCAAGCTTGTCTGCCACCCATTCGCCCAAGAGGCGGTTGCGGCGGGCCATGGCCTTGAAGCGCAACTCCTCGTCATGGGCAAAGCGTGATTCGTAGGCTCTTTCGCGTTCCTCAAAAGTCGTCATCACACCCTTCCCGTTGACGCCCCCCATTGGCGCCGTTGACTTAGTCGCTCGATGCACCGAAATCAACGCAGCGCACGGCGACCATTGTGGCGTTCCAAAGGATCGGATAGCGTTTTTGCCGACCGCGCACACTGACCGCGCCTGCGACGGCGCGGTGGCGCCGATTCTGAGCCCTGGCCCAAAATCGGCGTCGTATCGACGATCGTCCCTGTAACAGCCCATCCGGACCGGCCTTTATGAACCGTCGCCGCCGCATCTACGAAGGCAAAGCCAAGATCCTTTATGAAGGGCCTGAGCCAGGCACGCTGGTTCAACACTTCAAGGACGATGCCACGGCGCACAACGCCCGCAAGCACGAGATTGTGGACGGCAAAGGCGTGCTGAACAACCGAATTTCGGAGTATATTTTCAACAATTTGAATGAGATGGGCATCCCCACCCATTTCATCCGCCGCCTCAATATGCGCGAGCAGTTGATCCGCGAGGTGGAGATCATTCCGCTCGAGGTGGTGGTGCGCAACGTGGCCGCCGGGTCCCTGGCCAAACGACTGGGGATTGACGAAGGCCAGGCCCTGCCCCGCTCCATCATCGAGTTTTACTACAAAAACGACGAGCTGGACGACCCGATGGTCACCGAAGAGCACATCACCGCCTTCGGCTGGGCCACCCCCCAGGAGCTCGACGACATCATGGCCCTCTCCGTCAGGGTCAACGACTTTCTGGCAGGGCTTTTCCTCGGTGTCGGCATCCGTCTTGTGGATTTCAAGATCGAATGCGGACGGCTGTGGGAAAACGACATGATGCGCGTGGTGGTGGCCGACGAAATCAGCCCCGATTCGTGCCGCCTGTGGGACATCAAAACCAACGACAAGATGGACAAGGACCGCTTTCGCCGCGACATGGGTGGCCTGTTGGAGGCCTACCAGGAGGTCGCCCGGCGCCTTGGCATCATGCCCGAGCAGGAACGACCCGTTGTCACGGGCCCCACGTTGGTCCAGTAAGGCCACGCTCCTTTTCTCGCACACGGGACCGACGCGACAATGGCCATCAAGGCACGGGTGATTGTGACGCTGAAGCCGGGCGTCCTCGATCCACAGGGCAAGGCCATCGAAGGGGCCTTGTCGGACCTTGGGTTCGACGGCGTCGGGACGGCACGGCAAGGCAAGGTCATCGACCTCACCCTCGACGAAGAGGATGCAGACGCCGCACGCGCCGCCGTGACGGATATGTGCGAGCAGCTCCTCGCCAACACGGTGGTGGAGCGCTACCAGATCACGCTCGAGAGCTGATCGTCCTCCATGCGCTCTGCCGTCATCGTCTTCCCAGGCTCCAACCGCGAACAGGACGCGGCCCGCGCCATCACCCTTGCAGGCGGTCAGCCGCCGCACATGATCTGGCACACCGACACGGAGTTGCCGTCCGTGGACCTGGTGATGTTGCCAGGCGGCTTTGCTCACGGGGATTATCTGCGCGCAGGGGCCATGGCAGCCCGCTCCCCCGTCATGCGCGCCGTGGCCGATCACGCAGGGCGTGGCGGCCTTGTGCTGGGGGTGTGCAACGGCTTTCAGGTGCTGACCGAAGCGCGGCTCCTGCCCGGGGCGTTGATGCGCAACAAGGGCCTCACCTTCCTATGCAAGCCTGTGCACTTGAAGGTGGAGGCGCGCACAGCCTTCACAGCCCTTTACGAGCGTGGCGATGAGATCGTTATCCCCGCCGCCCACCACGACGGCAACTATCGCGCCGATGCGGCAACGCTGAAACGCCTTGAGGACGAAGGCCGTGTGGTGGTGCGTTACACCCAAAACCCCAACGGTTCTGCCAACGATATTGCCGGCATCATCAATGAGGCGGGCACGGTGATGGGCTTGATGCCCCATCCCGAAAACGCGGTGGAGGGCATCCACGTCAGCCGCGACGGTTTTGCGCTTTTTGAAAGCCTTGTTGCCGTCAGCCGATAGGCTCGAACCACCGTCACCATCGAAGACTGCACCCACACCTCGGTCGCGGGCCAACAACAGGCTCGCGCAATGGTCCGCCGGTATCACGGCTGCGAAATACCCTCAGCGGCCTCGTGCCCGCTCGCAGACCGATGGAGTCGGCCGTGACCGATGGACACAAGCGTAGTAAACTGAACAACTTGTCACTGACCACCAAGTACAGCCTTGCCTTTGGCTTGCCTGTGGTGTTCGTGGCCATTCTTGCAGGACTGACGGCCACCTACATGGCCCGAACCGCCGATAGCTTCTTGTCTTACAGGGCTCTTGCGCGGGAAAATCTTGCCATCGCGGACCTGCAGGAGCACGTGCTCAGCGTGCGCCTTGCGGCCAAACGCTACCTCTCCACAGGGGACGGATCGCAGACGGCGCCGGTGCGCGACAACGTCGCCAAACTCACCACCCAGTTGACTGAACTGATTGACTCCAACGTACCCCAATCTGAGCGGGGGCAAACCCTACAAGCCCTCGTTGACGAGCTTGAGGCCTACGATGGCCAGTTTCAGAGCCTTGTCACCCTGACCACCGAAAGGGCCGCGGCGGCACGACAGGCCGCCACCACAGCCGTCGCATTGGATGAGGCGCTCTCCGCCTTCGTTCTCGCCGCAAGCGATGCCGACCGCCCCGCCCTCGCAAGCGCTGGCCGATCGGCCCGCAACACCTTCCTTGCGGCAGAACTGAAAGCCGCGCGCTTGGGCAGAACCAACGCGCCTGTCGATCTGGCACCCACCGCATCCTTGCTTGAGGACATGGCCGACGGTGCATCCTCCGCGGGAATGGCCGCTGCCTTCGGGCGCATCCAAACCGCTTTGGACAACCACCAGGAGGCTGCCTCAGCCCTTCAGAACCTTGACCGTGCGTTGGAGGGCGAGGTCGAACCGCAGCTCGACGCCCTCGGCCTCCAGCTTCAGGAGGCAAGCGATTCTGTTATCGCCACAGGCCAGTCCGAGATGACAGCGCTAGGGACGGCAAAATCGGCAGACTTGCCGCGCACCCGCAACATCATTTTTGCGGTTGCGGCGGCGGCGGTGCTCTTGTGCGCCTTATGCGCTCTCCTCCTGACCCGCGCCACGGTGGTTCCCTTGCGCACCCTTACACGGCGCGTCACCGACCTTGCCGGCGGGGACACCGACTTCAGGGTCCGCGCCGAAAACAGCGACGATGAAATCGGCAAACTATTCGGTGCCCTCGCCACGCTGAAAGAGACGGTGGAAGACGCCTACACCCGCGCGCAGATCATCGAGCAGCTGCCGCTTCCTGTTATGCTGGCCGATCCCAAAGACGAGCTGAAAGTGACCTACATGAACGCCGCCACGCAGGAGACCCTGGGTATGATCCAGGATCAGCTCCCCTGCCCTGTGGACCAGATGATGGGCCGCTCCATCGACATGTTCCACAAAAATCCCAGGCACCAGCGGGACATTCTGAAGGACCCGAGCCGCCTGCCTTGGGAAGCGCGCATCAGCCTGAAAGGCAAGGAGTATCTGGACCTCATCGTCACCGCGCTGAAGAACTCGGCAGGGGACTATGTGGGCACCATGCTCGCCTGGAAGCTCGTCACAACACAGGTCAAGAGTGCCAACGCCTTCGAGACTGAGGTGCAAGCAACGGTGGATGGGATCGGCGCCACATTCCAGAAGATGCGCGAACAGATCGAATCCATCTCCGAGAGTGTGGAGCGGACCCAGGCGCAGCTCACCGAAGGGGCGGACGCAGCCTCCGAAGCCACAGGCAACGTGCAGATGGTGGCCTCTGCGGCAGAAGAGCTCTCCTCCTCCATCGCCGAGATCTCCCGCCAACTGACCGAATCCTCAAAGCGCGCCAACGACGCCGCGCAGGAGACCACCACCGTCGCCGACCGCGCCGTGAAGCTTGCCGACACCAGCAAGCGCATCGGCGAGGTGGTGGCCACCATCTCCGAGATCGCCGACAAGACCAACCTGCTTGCCCTAAACGCCACCATCGAGGCGGCAAGCGCTGGCGAGGCCGGCAAAGGCTTTGCGGTGGTGGCCCATGAGGTGAAGAGCCTTGCCAACCAAACCGCCAAGGCGACCGAGGAGGTGGGCCGTCAAACCGCTGCCGTTCAGGAGGAAATTCGCAGCGTCACCGACGGTGTGACGAAGGTGGCAAAGGTGATCGAGACCATCAACGAGGTCTTCTCCACCATTGCCTCGGCGGCCGAAGAGCAACAGGCCGCCACGCAGGAGATCAGCACCAACGCTCAGTCCGCTGCCTCGGGAGCACAAATGGCCACAAGTACCATCCGTGAGGTGGAGGAAGTGTCGGCCCGCAACCTGACCACCGCCCGCGCCCTCACCGAATCGGCAGAAAACCTTGCCGAGGCCAACGACAACCTGTCGGAGCAGTCAGAGCGGCTCCTCAAGGTCCTCAAAGCCTCTTAAAAAAAACCCACGCCGCCGAGCCCTCTCGGCGGCGTGACCCAACCAACCGCCCGTCAGCCGGCGTAGGCAACGCCCTTTGTGTTGAGGTAGGTGGCATAAAGGGACGATGTCCCGCAGATATAAAGGCGGATCCGCTTTTGCGTCCCGAAGCACACGTTGGCGACGGTTTCGGGGATGCGGATCTTGCCAATCAATTGACCTTCCGGCGTGATGCAGTGCACCCCGTCGCGCGCGCTGGACCAGATGTTGCCGTGGGTGTCCAAACGAAAGCCGTCGAACAGCCCGTCGTCGCACTCGGCGAACACCTCCCCCCCTGATAGGCGCGTGCCATTCACCGAAAACCGCCTGATGTGGCGGGGCCCGCCGTCCACGTGGGTCGCGCCAGTGTCAGCGACGTAGAGGATGCTATAGTCCGGCGAAAACGCAAGGCCATTGGGCTTGACGAAGTCCGTCGCAACCGCCTCCACAGCGCCGCTCTGCGGGTCGATCCTGTAGACGTTGGAGGCACCGATCTCGCTCTGCGAGCGCTCTCCCTCATAATCAAGGTCAATGCCGTAGGTGGGGTCGGTGAACCAGATCGCCCCGTCAGGATCCACCACCACATCGTTAGGGGAATTGAGGCGCTTGCCATCATGGCGATCCGCCAAGATGGTGATGGTTCCGTCATGCTCGGTCCGGCTCACTCTGCGGCCCAAATGCTCGCAGGTCACAAGACGGCCTTCCCTGTCGCGCGTGTTCCCGTTGGAGTTGTTGGACGGCTGACGGAAGACGGACATGGACCCGTCCGTCTCATCGTAACGCATCATTCTGTTGTTGGGGATGTCAGAGAAAACGAGGTAGCGCCCCCCTGCGAAGTAAGCAGGCCCCTCCGCCCAACGCGCCCCCGTCCACAGTTTTTCCAGGTACGCGTTGGGGAGGATCAGTTTCTTGAAGGCCGGGTCGATGACCTGGCAATGGTCCGGATACATGGGCGTCTCCTGTCGTTAAGCGGCGTTTCTTACGCCCGTCCGCGGCGGTTCAATAGCCGCTCGATCAACACAGCGGTTATGATGATGGTGCCGATGGCAGCGCCCTGCCAAAAAGGCGAAACCCCAAGCAAGTTCATGCCATTGCGGATCATCACCATGATCAGCACACCAAACACCGTCCCGATGATCGACCCCCTTCCGCCGTAAAGCGAGGCCCCGCCAATCACCACCGCGGCAATGGCATCAAGCTCCAAAAGGTTGCCGGCGAGAGGATCGATGGACAGGATCTGCGCGGCAATCAGCGTCACGGCAACGGCCGACAGCGCACCCGAGACCACGTAAGGCAAGATGGTGTAGAAGGTGACGTTGAGCCCCGCCACCCGCGCGGCCTCCTTGTTGGAGCCCACAGCATAGATGGTGCGCCCGCCCTTGGTGCGGTTGAGGTAAAACCAGGCGATCACGAACAGGCCGATGAGGATCGCCACGTTGATCTGCAGCCCGATCACAGGGACCGTGTCATAAGCGAGCGACATCAACCCATCGGGTAGGCCTGAAATGGATTGCTGGCCTGACAGGACGTAGGCCAAGCTGCGCCCGATGGCCATCATCCCAAGCGTCACCACAAAGGCGGCAAGGCCGAAGACGGCAATCAACGTGCCCGAAATGGCGCCGATGAATGCGCCGCACGCGATCGCCAGCGCGATGGCGAGCGGGATCGGCACCTCCTTTAACAAAAGGCCGAGGATCACCCCCGTCACGCCGGCGATGGAGCCCACCGAGAGGTCGATCCCCCCGGTCAGGATGACGAAGGTCATGCCGATTGCGACAATCCCGATCACCACCGATTGATCCAGAATGTTCAACAGGTTGTTGGTGGTGAGAAAGTAAGGCGAGGCGACAGACAGGATCACCGCGAGCACAAGTGTGAGCGCCCCCATACGGAACTCAAGCGTGCGTGTCAGCCGGACGAGGAGGCCTGCCCCCTGCCCGCCCCGTTGGCCTTCAGTGGCAGCCGTCACGTGGTCTCCTCGGTAAGTTTGATGCGCACCTGGTTTTCAAGGTCGAGGCGCAGGCGTTCGGCCAGCCTGGCGGCCACGTCAGCCGTGTCCGGCACCCTCGCGCCGTCAGGAAGGGTGAGGCCGATCCAACCAAGATCATGACCGCGCGGGCTCGCCACAGGGATGAGGAGGGTCGATGCGCCATCCGCCTCCGCCACAAAGGTCTGCGGCGGCTCCTCGCCGGCGGTGGCGCCAAGGGCGCTTGGAATGCGCGTCTCACCATAAGGGCGCACGGCCCCTGCACCGAGCCCCGTCAATGCCTCAGCGCTTTCGGACGCGGCAAGGGTCAGCACCGTGTCGCGGGACAGGAGCGCCCAGAAGGCGGCCCCGCCATGGGCCTCGGCAAGGCCATCCAAGATGGCGATCTGCTTGCCCATGGAGGCGCGTGGCGCGGCAAGGAGTGTGAGCTGTTCCTCATCGATCAGCTCGGTGGGGACGGAGCCTATGGAGCGGCCGTCCGAGATGGGCACGATCCTGTGGGAGAGCGCCATCAACTCTTCAAAGTCCGAGGAGATGAGGAGGATGGCAAGCCCCTCGTCCGCCAGGCGCCGCAGGAGCGCGTAGATGGACGCGCGCGAGCCCACGTCCACACCCTTTGTGGGCTCGTCCAGAATCAACAGCTTCGGGTCGAGAATCAGCGAGCGCATGATCAGCGCCTTTTGCTGCATCCCGCCGGAAAAGTTTAAAAGGTTGTCGTCGGCAAGCCTGTGACGCGGTAGCTCCATCAGGTCCGCCAGCTCGACAATCTTCGCCGCCCTCGCACTATACCCCCGCGTAAAGGCTCGCCTGGCGCCAAGGTGGGCAAGGAGAATGTTCTCGCGCACCGACAGATCAGGCACGATGCTCTGCCGCCGCCGATCCTCCGCCAAGAACCCGACGCCTGAGCGAATGGCCTCTGTGGGCGAGGTCGGCCGATACGCCCTGCCGAACAGGGACACAGTGCCTGCCGTGCGCCTGCGCAGCCCAAACAGCGTCTCAGCAATCTCCGACCGGCCAGAGCCCACAAGGCCCCCGAGCCCGACGATTTCGCCGGCATGGATCGCAAAGGAGACGTCGCGCACCAAGGGCGGGGCGGCAAGGCCCTCCACCGACAGGACCAAAGGCCCTGACGAGCGATCGACGGGCACGCCGCGGGTGACGGTGCCAATCTCGCGCCCCACCATCAGGCGGATCAACTCGTTCTGGTCCAGCGTGTTGGTGGCAACGTTCTGGGCCACCGCCTTGCCGTCCCGCAAAACGGTGATCCTGTCGGTGATGGTGAAAATTTCTTCCAGGCGGTGGGAGACGAAGATCATCCCGCGCCCGTCCTCACGCAACCTTTCCATGATGGCAAAAAGCCGCGCAGTCTCTGACGGGCTGAGCGAGGCGGTCGGCTCATCGAAGATAATCACGCGCGCTTCAAGGGCGATGGCCTTGGCGATCTCGACAATCTGGCGCTGTGCGGAAGACAGCTCGCTGGCAGGCGCATCAAGGTCGAAATCGTCCGCGTGGCCAAGCTCGGCCAGTGCCTTGTGGGCGGCGGCCTTCAGTTCGGACCGGCGCACACGTCCACGCGCACCATAGCGGGGGAGGATGATGTTTTCCCAAACCGCCAAGTCGCTGGCAAGGCTCATCTCTTGGGTGACAATGCCGATGCCTGCGTCCAGGGCATCGCGCGGACGGGCAAAGCTCTTCGCCTCGCCTGCAAGGGCGATCGTGCCCTCGTCGGGAGCAATCTGTCCCGTGATCACCTTGGCGAGGGTGGATTTGCCTGCCCCGTTCGCACCGAACAGGGCATGCACCTCCCCCGCCTTCAGGTCAAAGTCCACCCGGCTCAGCGCCGTCACGCTTTGAAAGCGCTTGGTGATGTGCCGGGCGGTCAGCATCGCGGCATGGCCTCAGGGCCGCTGCGCCTACTCGATCTCGCCTGCGAAGACGTTGAGCTTGATCTCGTCCAGCATCTCTTCAGCGTTGGCCGTGGTCCCCACCAGGATCGGCACGACGATTTCCTTCTCAGGCGTCTCGCCAGCAAGGTGTTGGCCAAGGGCCTCGGCGGCGCGGTAGCCCATCAGGTAAGGCTGCTGCATGCCTGAGCCCACAACGTCGCCGTTGACGATGAGCTCGAACAGCTCAGGCGTCCCATCAAAGGCGGCCACAAGAATCTCGTCGGCCTTGTCGGCCGCCTGGACGGCGCGCATGGCACCGACAGCCTGCTGGTCGGACTGGATGAAGATGGCGCGCAGATCAGGGCTCGACGTCATCATATCCTGGGCGAAGCGGAAGGCTTCGTCGGCGGTAAATGTCTGCATCTGCTTCATCGGCACTTCCTTGGTCATGCCGACCGCTTCCATCGCCTCGCGAAACCCTTGGGTGCGCAGTTGCCCGTTGATGCGCGCCTGGGGGATGGCAATGATGCCGTAGGACCCGTCGGTCCAGCCCTTTTCCTTCAGCGCCTCACCCAGCGCATCGCCAATACCGCGGGCTCCGCCCAGGTTGTCCGACGCGACGAAGGACACATAATCGCCCCCCGTGGTGCCAATGTCGGCAATGGTGACGGGAATGCCGGCGCGCCCTGCAATGCGCAAGGCGCTCGGCGCGGTGGAGGAATCGGTGGGCGAAATGACGATCCCCGCCACATTGCGGGTGATGGCGTCCTGCACGTTTTGAAGCTGCGTCTGGCCGTCATTGTTGGAGTCCAGAAGCTGCGTTGAGTAGCCGGCCTCCTTGGCGGCGGCCTCCACGCCCGTACCCACATAGCGCCAAAACGAGACGTTGAATGAGGGGGCGATGTAAACGATCTCGCCCTTGTCTTCGGCCACTGCAACGTTCGCCGCGCCAAGGCCGATGGCAAGCGCACTCAGCGCCGTCAAAACTGTGCGTCGGTTCATGGATCCTCCCTTTGGCCGTTAATGTGGCCATTGTGTTGGGCCGCCCGAAGGCGGGTCGGCGCAAAGCTGCACGGCGGGAGGGTCGGTGTAAAGTGCGGTGGACATGTCGCACGGGGCCCCGCGCGGGCGGTCCGGTAGACACCGGTGGGGGATCCGCTAGGATCGGCGGCCCGCCGCCAGCCTGGTCAGGCCATCGTGCAAAAAATCGCCAAAGTCAGCCTTTTCCTCGTCGTCCTCGTGGACGTGATGGGACAAGGGCTCGGCTTTCCCATTTTCAATACGCTGCTGATGGACCCAGGCACCGGCTTTCTTCCTGAAGACACGCCCACAGCTCAGCGGCATTTTCTATACGGCCTTTTGCTTGCTGCCTTTTTTCTCAGCTGGTTTTTGGGCTCTGTCTACATCTCGCGCATCTCCGACAGTCTGGGCCGCAAGACAGGGCTGTTGCTGTGCCTGTTCGGAGTTTTGGCCGGATACATCCTCACCGTCATCGCCTTGGCGGTGGACAGCTATCTGTTGTTGATACTGAGCCGGGTCGTCACAGGGTTCATGTCAGGCAACCAACCCATCGCCCAGGCCGCGATGGTGGATATGGCCAAGAACGCCGCGGAGCGCACGCGCAACCTTGCCTTTATTGTCGCCGGCGTGTCGGTCGGCGTGGTGGTTGGGCCCATCATTGGCGGCACCTTGTCCGACACTGCGCTTCTGCCGGGGCTCGCCTCGCTGGCGCTACCGTTCTACGTGGGCACAGGGCTCGTCATCTTCACCCTTGGGCTGGTTGCCCTTTTCTTCACGGACCCCGTCACGGAGCGCGTCGAGCTGCGCCTCCATCCCACAGAAATCTTTAAGCTTTTTTGGGATATCACCAAACAGCCGCTGTTGATGCGCGTCCTGCCCAGCTACTTCCTCTTCATGTTCACGTTGAACACGCTCTTCGTGTTTATGGACAACTACCTGACCGGCGAATTTAGGCTTCAGACCACAGGCAACAGTGCCGCAATGCTGGTGTTCGGTGCGACGGTGGCAGCCACAAGCTTTTTCCTCGTCCCCCTCTTGGCCAAGCGTGCCAGCAAGCAACAGGCGATTTTGCTGAGTTCTGCATTGATGACGGTGTCCATCCTCGCCTTTGCCCTAGCGCCAACGGTCACACTCGCCTTTGTGTGCATCGTGCCTTTCGCGGGTGCCTTCGCCATTGGCTATCCAAGCTTTTTGGGCCTGTTCTCCGCCAGCGTGGGACCTGATCAACAGGGCTGGGTCATGGGGGTGTCTGTGGCGTTCTTCACTTTGCCGGCAGGCATATCCTCAGCGCTCAGCGGACGGTTGATTGCCATTAACCTCGATGCGCCCTTCTTTGTGGGCGCCGTTGCCACCGTTCTTTGTTTCGTTCTGGCGCTTGTGTTGTGGCGCACGCCCCAGCTAAGGACCATCGCCGCCGTGAAGGATTGAGCTGTATTCGCCGGCAAGGGGTCAGCGCGCCTTTTCCTCCCCCGCCACACGCTCAAGGTCAGCGAGAAGTTCGTGGAGGGCGGTAAGGCGGCTTGCACCGTAACGCTCCTCAAGGGCCGTAGCCGTGTCGCGCCAAGACTGCTGGGCAGCGGCCACCGTCTGGCGCCCATGGTCGGTGAGGGTGAGATGGCGCTCACGCCGGTCATCCCCAGGGCAGGCGTTCAATAGGTCTGCAGCGCGCATCCTGTCCACCGTGCGCGACAATGTGGTCCTGTCCGTCCCCACCCGTTCGGCAAGGGCGCTCAGTGTCAATGGTTCTTCACGGGACAGGGCCGACAAGACCGCATAGGTGACGATGGAGACGCCATTGTCCGCCAGCGCCTCGTCATAAAGGCTGGTGATTTGGCGCGAGATTCGGCGTAAACGCAGGCACGTGCAGGGCAAATCCCTTCCGTCCTGCTCCATCTCACCATCGCGTGTGTGGATCGTTTCGCTCATCGTCCTTGAAATATAGTTGTCGTATCTCTCGGCGCCACCGCCGATCCCCTCACGACGGAGCTCTCAATGGCCACCTTCCCGGACGAGATGATCGCCCGCCTCACCGGCTTGGAGCAGTTGGAGACCATCGTTGAAGGCAGCCATCCCGGCCCCACCATGGCAACCTCGCTGTGCTTTCACCTGGTGGCGGCGGAGTTTGGCAAGGCCACATTCGAGGGGCAGCCCAATCAGAACTTCATGAACCCTTTGGGCACCGTCCATGGCGGCTGGGCGGCGACGATCTTGGACTCCGCCCTTGGCTGCGCCGTCCACTCCACCCTTTTGAAAGGGGAGCGCTACGCAACGCTTGAGCTGAAGGTGCACCTGACCCGCGCCATCCTGCCGGATATGCCCACATTGCGCGCCATCGGCACCATTGTGCACCGTGGCCGCCAGGTAGCCACAAGCGATGCTCAGCTTCTGGGGGAGGACGACAAGGTGTACGCCCACGGGACCACCACCTGCCTTATCGCCCCCGGCCCCTGACCCCTGTCACGCAGGCTGAGGCATTGTCCAAAGGCTGACCTCAACGGCCGCCTGTCGGCCGCGTATGGGCACCACGCGGCGCCTGTCGGCAGCCTCTTCGGGTGGGGCTTTAAGGGCGTCCAGAAAATCGTCAGAGGCGGCGACGGTGGCCCCTTCCATCTTCGCCACCTCCATCAGACGGCTTGCAAGGTTCACCCCGTCGCCAGTGATTGTCACCTGCTGGTGGGTGTCGTGGCCAAGGCGAGAGGCAAGCACCGGCCCTGCATGGAGCCCTACTCTAAGGTCCACGGGCGCCCCGTCCGGAAGGCGGAGACCGCGCACGGACCGCACCAGCGCGAAGGAGGCCACCAGCGCCCTGTCGGCATCGTCGGCTGCACTGCCCGTGAGGCCGAAGGCTGCCATCGCGCCGTCCCCCATATAGTTGAGCACCATACCGCCTTCTGCCTCCACATCGGCAGCCACGGCGGAGTGGAACGCTTTCAGCAGCGTGCGCGTGCCTTCAAGGCCGAGGGTCTCGCTGTGGCCTGTAAAGCCTGCAAGGTCCACGAAGAGGACCGCGAGGGACATGGTCTGGGGCGTGCGTAAAAAGTGCGGATCGTCGGCGATGCGCTTTGCAAGGGCGGGGGAGTGAAAGTGGCTGAGCGCTTCCACAGCGCGTCCCGCCTGTCGCGCGCGCCGTCGCTCAAGAAGATGCCGTGCCAATGCTGCGGCAACGATCGCAGGCAGCGCGGCGGCAATGGGAAGGGCCGCTGCCAGCCAAACTCCCGACGCGAACGCCACAAGGGTGACCCCGAGCCACGCCACCAGGGCGACCAACGCAACAGGAAGGCCGATGGTCAAGGGCAACAGGCCCACAACCACAGGCCCTGCAACGGCAAGCACCCCTGCGGCCGCCACATCCACCCGCCTCTCCTCATGGGTTCTGCGGAACGCCGGGCCGTCCAGAATCTGCGATGCGGCCGTGGCAAGGAGTTCCACCCCGGGCGTCACAGGGTCGTAAGGGGTGGAGAACGTGTCCCCCACAGCGCTGGCGGTAAACCCGATGAAGACGAGCTTGCCCGACAGCCTCTCCCCCGCCGTGCCCTCCAAAAGGGTCAGCGCGCTGATGGTTGGGATGGTGCCGCCGGGCCCTGCCACGCGCAAAGGCATGTGAAAGCCAAGGTCGAGGGGGTGGGCCGCCTCCCCCACCGTCACGCTCGCCTCCTCAAGCTGCGGTGGCGCGTTGACGAAGCGCGAGACGGCCTGAACGGTGAGGTGGGGGACGGGCCCTCGTGCGGTCAGAATCAATAGTGGCACGTGGCGCGGCGTTCCGGATGCATCGCCTGAAAGGTTGACGAAGCCGACACGCGAGGCTTGGGCAAACGGGTCGGCCGGCCACAGCACCGTTGCTGCCACGGGAACGCGGGTTGTGGCTGCCTCGCGGTCGAACGTTGCGGCAGCGGCCACCACCGACGGACCCTCACTGAGCGCGGTGGCAAGGGCCCCGTCCGCTTCCGCTTGCGTGCCAGGGCCTGCCAAAAGAACGTCGACGGCAACGGCTTTGGCGCCGGCGGCAAAGGTGGCGGAGACAATGCCTGCCAGTGCGTCCCGCCCGAGGGGGTAGGAAAAACGCGGATCAGCAAGAGCTGCGTCATCGATGGCGACAATGGCCACCGTCTCCCCGGGCGCCACAGGCCCCACCAGGCGAAGGCGCAGATTGGTCAAGGCAGCCTCCACCACATCCAAAGGGCCCGCGTGGCCGGTCAGCTGGGTGCGCGCCAGATAAAATGTCGACAGGCCGCCGAACAGCGCCCCCAAAAGGGCAATGGCCAGCGATGCCCGCCCCAGTCTCACCGGCCGAAATGCGCCATCAAAGCGGAGACGCGCTCAGCGCCCCAGGTTTTCACCTCCAAAGGCGCGGTGTCGGCGGGGCCTGCGGCAGGCACGTCAACGCCCTCGCCGGCATTCAGCGTCACGCCTTCGCCCCCGCCGGCCTCAGAGACGCCGACAGCGCCTTCAAGAACGAAGACGGCCGTAGCCTCGCTCTCCACCTCGACGGCGTAGACGGTGCCACGCACGGCGGCGATGGCGTGGGGCGTTTGGATGGCAAATCCCGCCTCGCTCGTTGGCGCATCGACCATGACGACGCCATTGTCCACACGAACACCTTGCGCGGGGCTGTCGCCGACGAAGCTGAGGGAGGTTCCTGCCGCCGCCTCGATCACGAGGCCATCGCCGCACACATAAATGGTGCGCTCAGGATCGCTCAGCGTCTGGCTTTCGCACCCTGGCAGCGACTGGGAAAGGGCCGGCGTTGCCACCACTGCAGCCAGGCCCCAAAGCGCGAGGATCGTTACACGATTGATCATCAGACAGCCTTTTCTTGGTGCGGACCGGCCAACGCCGGCACATGTCATCATAGCCGAAAGACGATCAGAACCACTGTGCCGGTGCTGACGCGGCGAAACGATGGCTGCGTCAGGTGCGGTTGGAGGCGGACAGAACAGCCATCGGCTGGGCCTCCCCCACCTCGATGCGGCCTTCCATGTTGAGGCTCTTGGCGAGCTGGCGCATGCGCCGCGCAGGGCGTTCGCCATCCAGTGCGCTGATCTCGGAGGGCAGCAACAAGGTGAGCGTCTCTCCCTGTTTGACCATGCGCGTGCGCGGCAGGAGGTGAGGCACGCCAGGTGCAATCACAAACGCCACCCTGAAGGCGGCCGCCAACAGTTTGGCGCGCTGCAACATGCGCGCCGAGCACAGCGCCTCGGACGACAGCGTGGTGGAGCCTTCCGCGAACCCGCCATAACGGTCGTGGAGAGCGGTGGCGATATAGCCGCGCCCAGGATGGTCGATCCCATAAAGGGCAACGTTGGACAGAACGGCAATGGCCTGATCGCCCCGATAATCGGGGTGGGCGCGCCAGGCAATGTCGGCAAGGAGGCACGCAGCGCCCCTGAGGCGCACCTCAGCCTCAGTCTCGCTGACGCCCAGAACGTTGAAGACCATGGTGGTCCAGTCCACCAGCTCCGAGGCATTGCGGGGGGAGCGGCTGCGCAGGACCGCAAGCTCTTCGGCGGCCAGAATCAAAGGGTCGCGCGCCCGCTCCTCTTCGCCAAGGGTGTCGTAGATGAGCCCTTCGCGCACGCCAAGGGCCGAGGCCACCACCGCCTGCGGCCGGCCGATGCGGATGATCTCACGCAGCACCAAAGCGCCCCAAGGCACAAGCCCGCGGCGGCCCTTGGAGACGGCGCCGGGCTCCTTCATAGAGTCCAGCCCCTCCTTCAACAGGCGGTCGCAAAAGGCCGCCATATCGCCAGCGTGCACCTTGTAGTGGTGCATGATGGAAATGGGGTAACCCACCTCCATCATGTGGAGGCGAAAGATGGACCGCCAGGTGCCGCCAACGGCGTAAAAATCCCGGCCCGTCAGCAACGGGAGCTGGCTGGAACGGGACAAGGCCTTTGCGGCAATGGCAGCGGCTTTTTCCAGCGACTGGCCAGAGTCCCCCCGCAAGCGCAGCGTGCCAAGGGGAAAGCTGCTGCCAGGGCCAAGGGTGTTCCCCGCAACGTCAATCAACTCCAGTGAGCCGCCGCCGAGGTCGCCCACCACACCGTCAGGCTGCCAGAACCCGCACAGGACGCCGGCAGCCGCCATTTCAGCCTCTTCGCTGCCGTCGAGGACGCGGACGCTCTGGCCTGAAAGGGTTTCGATTTTTGAAATGAATGCCGGGCCGTTGGAGGCATCGCGCGCGGCAGCGGTGGCAACGATGGTGAGCGCCTGCACTTCCGCTTCCTGGGCCAGTGCCACGAAGCGGGTGATGGCGGAAAGGGCCCTGTCCGTCGCCTCGTCGGTCAACTTGCCGTCCACGGCCACCCCTTCGCCGAGGCCTGCCAAAACCTTTTCGTTGAAGAACACCGTCGGGGCGCGTGAGGCGCGCTCATAAAGGACGAGCCTGACGGAATTGGAGCCCACATCGATGATGCCGACGCGCCCGTTGCCCATCATCGGGCCGCGGGGGCGCGCGGCGGCTTCCGCAGCGTCCTCGCCCGTCACAGCGCAGGTGTCGCCATTGGATGGGGGGGCGAAGCGGCAGGGCGCGGCGCACCTGTGCCCGGCCGCCGTGCCAAGGCCTTCGCGGGTTTGCCCGGCATGTCCTTCCCCACCTTCCGGCGCGCTTTGCGCCGCCTCAGCTCAGTCCAGCGCCGAAGCGCCTCGATCCCGTCCTGCGCCGAAGCGCCTTGGCGTGCGCGGCCCGTGCCGCACACCTGTCATTGAGGCCACAGGCTTGCGCCACGCTCCCGCCTCTATTTTGTCGCAGCCCGGCCTCAATCCCCCACAGGGGTGAAGGCGACGGGTGAGTGTTTGGCCAACGCCCGACCACGGCCCGAAAGCGACGGGTTGGTCATAAAGTATTCGTGAGCGTTGATGGCCTCCTCCCCCGGCGCAACGACAATCCTTTCATGGGTGCCGTCGGGCAGAACGTGCCAACTCTGCTGGTTGTCGCGCAAAGACGCCACCATGATCTGTTCCAAGATCTGCTGATGCACAGTTTCGTTGTCGATGGGCACGAGCGTTTCCACCCGGCGGTCCAGATTGCGCGGCATCATGTCGGCCGAGCCGATGTAGACGACCGCATGGCGCGAGGGCAGCTCGTCCCCGTTGCCAAAGCAGAAGATGCGGCTGTGCTCCAAGAATCGGCCGACGATGGATTTGACGCGAATGTTGTCCGACAGACCGGGCACACCGGGGCGCAGGCAACAAATGCCGCGCACCATCAGGTCCACCTCCACACCGGCGGCGGAGGCATCGTAAAGGGCGTCGATGATTTTGGGGTCCACGAGCGAGTTCATCTTCATCCACACAGCCCCGGGGCGGCCTGAGCGCGCGTGCAGGATTTCGCCCTCGATATGGTCCAGCATTCTCTTGCGCATGGTGATGGGAGAGACCGCAAGGCGGGACAGTTCGGCAGGCTCAGCATAGCCGGTGATGTAGTTGAAGACCCGCGCCACATCCTGGGCAATCATCGCATCGGCGGTGAAGAAGCTGAGGTCGGTGTAAATCTTTGCCGTGATGGGGTGGTAGTTGCCTGTGCCGATGTGGACGTAGGTGGCAAGCTGCTGACCTTCACGGCGCACCACGAGGGACAGTTTGGCGTGGGTTTTCAGCTCCAGGAAGCCGTAGACCACCTGGACGCCGGCGCGCTCCATATCGCGGGCCCAGCGGATGTTAGCCTCCTCGTCGAACCGAGCTTTGATCTCGATGAGCGCCGTTACCGACTTGCCGGCCTCGGCCGCCGCTATCAACGCGGCGACAATGGGGCTGTCGTTGGAGGTGCGGTATAGGGTTTGCTTGATGGCAACCACGTCAGGGTCGACGGAGGCTTGCTTCAGAAACTGGACCACCACGTCAAAGGACTCGTACGGGTGGTGGATCACCATGTCCTTTTGGCGAATCGCCGCAAAACAGTCACCGCCTTGGTCACGAACGCGTTCGGGAAATCGAGGCGAATAGGGCTGGAACTTCAGGTCCGGCCTCTCCAGTGACACCAATTGCGACAGGTCTTTGAGGGCCAGGAGCCCGTCGATGACCATGACGCCCGAATCGTCCACCCCCAGCGCGGCGGCCACAAATGCCCTCAAGTCGGCGGGCATGGACCCTTCCACCTCAAGGCGCACCACACTGCCCCGTCGTCGTCGCTTCAGCGCGCTCTCGAAGGTGCGCACCAGGTCTTCGGCCTCTTCCTCGATTTCAAGGTCGCTGTCGCGGATGACCCTGAAGGAGCCAGTGGCGATGATCTCGTGCCCTGGAAAGAGGCGGTGGATGTTGACGCGGATCGCATTGCCGAGCGCAATGAAGCGGGCCTTGTCCGGTTCCCCCTCCAGTCTGATGAACCTTTCCACTTGCGCAGGAATACGCACCAGCGCCACACGCATCTCCCGCCCAGGCTCCTTCAGTTGAAGGGCAAGGGAGAGGGACAGGTTCGGAATGAACGGGAAGGGGTGCGCAGGGTCGATGGCAAGGGGGGTGAGGACGGGGAAAATGTGCTTCAAAAACGTGCGGTCCAGCGCATCGGTCTCGTCGACGGTGAGGTTGTCGCGCTCGGCAATCTCGATCCCGGCCGTCGCCAGTTCCTCGCGAAGGCCGGCAAGCTGCATCTGCTGTTCGGCCTGAAGCTCTGCCACCGCCTTGTTGATGCGGGCAAGCTGCTCGCCCGCGGAGAGGCCATCGGTGCTCAGCGCCTCAACGCCCGCCCTTTGCTGGGCAACGAGGCCGGCAACACGCACCATCAAGAATTCGTCCAGGTTGTTGCCCGAAATGGACAAAAAGCGCAGCCGTTCCAGGAGCGGATGGTTGCGGTTGTCCGCCTCCTCCAGCACGCGCTTGTTGAAGAACAGCCAGGAGAGTTCCCGGTTGATGAAGCGGTCGGCGCTGTGGCGCAGTGCGCTCACCGATGCGCCACTTTCCTGTGCAGGATCCTGGGTGTCGACAGGTCGGCGCCTTGCCGTCTTCGCCGTCATGCTCGGTCTCCCGATGGGTGTTGCCTGCCTATGGCACACTCAGACTCCGGCGTGAACCAAAAGCGCTCTTCAGTTTGGCTTAATCCGCAAGCGTCTGAGAAAACGCGGCCACCCGAGCCGACGCGATTGGCCTGAGCCCGCACAAAGGCCGATCCGCTCAACAGCCATCCCGCAGGCCAAGGGATTGTCGCGCCTTAGGCGCTGTCGAGGACTTGGGCGGCAAGGTGTCGTGTGGGGCCGCGCCGCTCTGCAAGGCCTGCCTTGTCCATATCCTCCACCACCTTTAGCGCGGCGTGGAGGGTGCGCTCGATCCGCAGCAGGAGAAAGCGCACCACGCGCGGGTCAACGGCAAGCTGGCGGCGCAAGAAAGCATCGGCCACCACCCTTTGAAGGAGCGCATCGTCAGGCGCACCGAGCGTGACCGTCGGCACCTGGCGAAGGCGCGAGCCAAGGTCAGGCAAATCGGCCGCAAAAGGCGTGCGTGCGGTGAGGAGGAGGCGCCCGTCCGCCGCCCGCACTGCGTTGATGAGGTGAAAGAGCGCGCGCTCGTCAGCGGCTGCCGCATCGTCCACAGCAATGGGGCGTTCGGCAAGGGCCAACGGGTTGGCGGTGGCGAGGGCTGCGCCAGGCACGACCCGGCCCCCTTCAGCCTCGGCGAAGACATTGGCAAGGTGGGATTTGCCCGTGCCCTCGCCGCCCACCACCATCGCCACATGGTGGGGCCAGCGCGCGGTGTCGGCAATCAAACCGTAGGCCGCCTCGTTGCAGGGCGAAATCACGGTTTGCGGTGGCTCGTGGGGGAGCCCAAGGTCCAGTGCCAGTTGTTCCATCGCGCCGCTATCCGTCTCACTCATGCGTGTACAAGGGGCCGATGGCCACCAGCGTGGTCGTCGACCCTAGCCCTTTGGCGCGGCAAATGGGGCGCCGCTCTGCCATCCATCACCGCAATGCCCGTTGTTCACTGCCTGATTGAGGCACTGGAACGGGACGACCAAGGGCGGCTACAGTCCGCCCGCCATTGACCGGCCGGCGCGGCCCTGCCGTTCAGGATGCGCCCTAACCTTGCGATTCGTGCCTCAGGAGGCGCTTTGATGGATACAAGATCCTGGCCCCGATGACACAATCCCCAGACGACCCGCGCGCCGCTTACACACAGGCCGGCGTCAACGTGGCCGCAGGCGATGCGCTTGTGGACCGCATCAAGCCCCTTGCAAAGGCAACGGCGCGGCCAGGGTCGAACCCTCAGCTGGGCGGCTTCGGCGGCCTGTTCGATCTTGGCGCGGCCGGCCATGAAGGCTCCCTCCTCGTTGCGGCCACCGATGGTGTTGGGACCAAATTGCGGCTTGCGATTGACCTTGGTGCCCACGACACGGTGGGCATTGACCTTGTGGCCATGTGCGTGAACGACATCTTGGCTCAGGGCGCCGAACCCCTCTTTTTCCTGGACTATTATGCCACTGGCGGGCTCAACGTTGACGAGGCTGCCGCTGTGGTCAAAGGAATCGCCGAAGGCTGCCGCCAGGCCGGCTGCGCCCTGTTGGGCGGCGAAACAGCGGAAATGCCGGGCCACTATGCTGGCCGCGACTATGACCTTGCAGGCTTTGCCGTGGGCGCCGTAAAGCCCGATCGCATCCTGCCCCGGCCGACCATTGCAGCCGGAGACGTCCTCCTCGGCCTTCCCTCCAATGGCGCTCACTCCAACGGCTATTCGCTGATCCGCAAGGTCGCGAAGGAGCGTGGATGGTCCATGGATGCCCCTTTCGAGGGCATGACGTTGGGTGAGGCGCTGATGGCGCCCACCACCATCTACGTCAAACCGGTGCTTGCCGCCCTTGCCCAACATGGCGAAGCGATCAAGGGGATCGCCCACATCACCGGCGGCGGCCTTTCGGGCAACGTTCCGCGGATGCTGCCTGAAGGGATGGCTGCCGCCATTCAGCGCAGCCACTTTCCGCAGCACCCTTTGATGGCCTTCCTGAAGGCGCAGTCAGGCCTCTCAGACGAGGCGATGGAGGCCACGTTCAATTGCGGTGTCGGCCTCGCCATTGCGGTGGCACGCGAGACTGCCGACGCCCTTGCCGCGACGCTTGTCCACCACGGCCAACCCTCCTCCCCCATCGGCGAGGTGGTGGCGCAAAGTGGTGCCGAGCGGTGCCTCATCCGGTGAGTGGGGGGGACAAGACCGCCGTTGCAGTGCTCGCCTCAGGCCGCGGCAGCAATGCCATGGCGCTGATCGGGGCTGCGGCAGACCCCGCCTACCCCGCCCGCATCTGCGCCATCATCTCCGACAAGGCCGACGCTGCCGCCCTTGATAAGGCTGCCGCCATGGGGATTGAGGCCACGGCCGTGCCCCGCAAGGGTTATGCCTCGCGCGAGGCGTTCGAGGACGCGCTGTCAGAGGCCATCGTGGCGAGCGGGGCGAACACTGTTTGCCTGGCGGGCTTCATGCGCATTTTGAGCGGCGGGTTCGTTACCAAGTGGCAGGGGCGCATCCTCAACATCCACCCCTCGCTGCTCCCCTCTTTTACGGGGCTCCACACCCATGCGCGGGCGCTTGAGGCAGGCGTGAAGATCCACGGGGCCACAGTCCATGTGGTCACGGACGCGCTCGACGATGGGCCCATCATCGCCCAAGCCGCCGTCCCGGTGCGTCCAAGCGACACCGAGGAGACCCTCGGCGCCAGGGTCCTTGCGGCCGAACACCGCCTTTATCCCGCCGCCCTTGCCGTTTACCTCGGCCACACGGTGGGCAAAGCTCCTGAAATCACCATGTTCAATCCGGACCTCTCGCCCCCCACAGCGTGAGGCGGGACAGGGAAGGATGGCCATGAACGATCAACCGCGGCGCTCACCGCGCGTGACCGAGGCACGCACCGATCTTGAACACATGGCCTGGCCCACCATCCCCGATGACATCATCGAGCGCCTGGCCGCGGAGGGCGAACGCCGCTCCATAGACAAAGGCACCATCCTGTTTGACGTCGGCGCGCCCGAATATGACTTCATCTTGGTGGAGCGCGGCGCGGTGAATGTGGTCGACAGGGTCAATGACCGTGTGGTGCTGACCGTGGTTGCTCCCAATTTCCTTGGCGAATTGGGGTTGTTGATGGGCCAGGGCACCTTCCTTGCCGGCATCGCCGCTGAGCCGAGCGATGTGATCATCGTTCCCGGCAAGACGCTCCGGAGACTGGTGGCGACCGTGCCTGAGGTGTCGGACCTCATCGTCAGCGCCTTTGCTGCTCGGCGGCGACTGTTGATGGAGTGGAATGAGGGCGGCTTCGTGGTGGTGGGAGAGATCGACGATCCCACCGTTCTCGCCCTTCTCACCTATGCGGGGCGCAGCCGCATTCCCCATCGTTTCATATGCCGCCAGGACGAGGCGGCGATGGCGGAAATCAGAGCGGTGAGCCAGGTGCCTGACAGCGGCACCTGCGCCATCGTCGGCCGCGCCGATGTCATCGAAAACCCCACCCCACGCTCCGTCTCCGCCGCGCTCGGCCTTGAGATGATGGCCGACCACACGGCCCTTTATGACCTTGCCATCATTGGCGCAGGCCCTGGCGGGCTTGCTGCGGCCGTCTACGGCGCGTCGGAGGGGCTGAAGACGCTCGTCATCGACGACACGGCCATTGGCGGGCAGGCGGGCACCTCCTCGCGCATTGAAAATTATATGGGATTCACCACAGGGATTTCGGGGGCAGAGCTTGCCTTCCGCGGCGAGATCCAGGCGGTAAAGTTCGGCGCAAGGCTGTGCGTGCCCCACCGCGCGGTCTCCCTTACGCCGACGGCTCAGGGCTTTGACATCGGCCTCGACAACGGCGGCACGGCCATGGCCCGGTCCATTGTGGTGGCCGCGGGCGTCCAGTATCGCCGCCTCCCCCTGGAGCGGCTTGAAGAGTTTGAGGGTGCGGGCATCTACTACGCCGCCACCGACCTTGAGGCCCGGTTTTGCACCGACGAGCAGGTGCTCATCATCGGCGGCGGCAACTCGGCCGGTCAGGCGGCCATGTTCCTGTCCCGCCACGCCCAGTGCACCCACATCGCCGTACGCGGCGAGGGCCTGAAAAACACCATGTCCTCCTACCTCACGGACCGCATCTGCCACGACAGCGCCATCCGCCTTTGGACCCATACGCAGGTGATCGCCCTTCACGGCAACAAGCGCCTGGAAGGCGTGACGGTGAAGAACAGGCAGACCGGCGAGACGGAGGACCTTCCCGTGCGCGCCCTCTTCATCATGATTGGCGCTGCCCCCAACACCGATTGGCTGAAGAACCATGTGGAGCTGGACGATAAAGGCTTCATCCGCACAGGTTCGGGCGGTGACCCCTTCGCCACCTCCTGCCCCGGCATTTGGGCGGTGGGAGACATCCGCGCAGGCTCCGTCAAGCGGGTTGCCTCTGCGGTGGGGGAAGGCTCCGTGGTGGTGTCGGCCGTCCACAACTTCCTTGAAAACAAGAGCCGGGAGGAGGCGCGCCATGCGGCTGCGTAGCCGGTGGTGGGGCGCGGTCTTTGCAACCTTCCTGTCTGTGTTTGCAACGGTGAGCGCGTTGGCGAGCGAGGAGATGACCATCCAAGGCGTCCCCCTGCCAAAGGACGCCGTCGAAGCGGAAGGGGACTCGCCCTTCGCCAGTGCCTTCGTCGGTCGATGGGACGGCGTGCGCGAGACCATCCTGGTGGTGGAAGACGTTGTCGGGGATGGCACCGCAAAAGTGCTCTACGGCATTGCCCCTTTCGGCGATCAGCGCCCAGGCGCGTGGTTGCGCTATGGCGGCACCATCGACGGCAACACGCTGACGGTGACGGGCGAGCATGCCACGACCACCTTCACCCTCACCCCCAACGGACGTCTTAGGGCTGTTTTCGGTGACGGCTTCGCCTTTGCTGTGCTGCGCCCAATCCCGCTCGCCACGCTTTTTGACGATCCGGAGGGGGTGTCCTTCAGCACTGGCGAAAGCCTTATGCTGGAAACGACGCTTGTGGAGGACGGCAAGGCAGTGGCCCTCGAAACGGTGGTCTTCTCCCCCGCCGGCGATGGCCCGTTTCCTCTGGCCGTGGTCAACCACGGCTCCACAGGCTACGGCAATGATCCCGACCTTTTCGGCCAAACGTGGACCAACCCTTGGCTGGCCGAAACGCTGACAGAACGGGGCTACCTGGTCGCCTTCCCGCAACGGCGCGGTCGCGGTCGCTCCGATGGTCTTTACGATGAAGGGTTCACGGAAGACAGGCGCCATTACACCTGCGAGAAGGCCCGTTCGTTGAAGGGCGCGGACCGTGCCCTAGGGGATATCGACGCCGCCATTGCCGCCCTGCGCATGCGCAAGGATGTGGCGGAGGGGCCTCTCCTCCTGTCAGGCCATTCCCGCGGTGGGGCGCTGTCGGTGGCGTATGCCGGCCTTCACGCTGAGGACGTGGCAGGGGTGGTCAACTTCGTCGGCGGGTGGATGGGCGATGGCTGCCCTGAGGCAAGCGCCATCAACCAGACGCTCCTCAACAAGGGCGCCGCGTTCCAAAAGCCAATGCTTTGGCTCTACGGCCACGACGACCTTTACTACGGGATCGACCACAATCGCGACAATGTCGCCTCGTTCCGTAACGCCGGCGGCACGGCCGCGTTCGAAGAGGTGCGCGTGCGGGGCGAGAACAACGGCCACTACGTCATCGCCATCCCGCCTTTGTGGGAGGCGACCGTGGACGCGTACCTTAACGAGATCGGCGCCCCGCCGCGCCACTAGAGCGGTTTACCTGCGTGCTTATGGACGCAGGATGCTCTCGTGCCTGCCTTGCTCAGTGCCCCTCGAAGGAGAGGAGGCTGACAACGTCGATCCCTTTCTCGCGCAAGAGTTTCGCGCCGCCCAGTTCTGGCAGGTCAATGGCAAAGGCGGCGGCGTGGACCTTGCCGCCAGCCCTTTCCACAAGGCGCGCTGCGGCCATTGCCGTGCCGCCGGTGGCAATCAGATCGTCCACAATCAGGACCCGAGCCCCCTTGGGGACTGCGTCCACGTGGATTTCCACCTCGTCGATCCCGTATTCGAGCTCGTACGATTCCCTGTGAACGGCGGCAGGAAGCTTGCCCTTCTTGCGCACGGCAACGAAGCCTTTGCCAAGCTCCATCGCCACCGCGCCCCCAAGGACGAAGCCGCGCGCCTCGATCCCCGCGACGGTGTCGATGCTGTTCGGCTCGAAGTTGGCAGACAGGCGCTCCACAGTCGCGCGAAACCCCTCAGCGTGGCTAAACAGCGTCGTCACATCGCGAAAGATGATCCCCGTCTTGGGGTAGTCGGGGATCGCCCGAACCAGACTCTCAAGCTGCATAAAGGGGACCCTTAGAGAATGACTTGCGCGCACGAGACGGCGACGCGGCGGCGTGCGCTCCCGCACGCGGCGGTGCAACGCGCCAGCGGCACGACGACCACGGGACAGCGACAAAACACCGAAGATGCCATCAGTACACTCTTGGGACAGCGTTGCCAGCCAACGCCCTGTTGGCGTGGCGCTTGTCCACCCGGGCCCGACATGACTAGCCGCGGGACAGGACGCGGCCTGCCACCGCATCCAGCTTCTTGAGGAGCGCGGGGTCGCGCATTTCAGGGGCGGTGATGATGGCAAACTCCAACGCCGTGTCGGACCCTGCAGAGCACGCCTCGCGGGTCTGGGGCATGGTCTTGGCAAGGGTGGCGACAAGCGTGCGGGCCGCCTCGCCATTGGCGGTCATGGTCTCGATGATTTGTGTGATGTCCACTTCGCCGTGGTCCGCGTGCCAGCTGTCAAAGTCGGTGACCATGGCAACGGTGGCATAGGCGATCTCCGCCTCGCGGGCGAGTTTGGCCTCAGGCATGTTGGTCATCCCGATCACGTCGGCCCCCCACTCCCTGTAAAGCTGGCTTTCGGCCAGCGACGAGAACTGCGGACCTTCCATGGCAAGATAAGTGCCACCGCGATGGTGGCTGATGCCATTGGTGCGGGCCACGGTCTCGATCCTGTCGCCAAGATCGCGGCTGACGGGGTGGGCCATGGATACATGCGCCACGCACCCAGGGCCGAAAAAGCTTTTGGGGCGGGCAAAGGTACGGTCGATGAACTGGTCCACGATGACGAAGGTGCCCGGCGCCAGATCCTCCCGCAGCGAACCGCAGGCGGACAGGGACACAAGGTCGCTCACACCGCAACGCTTCATGATGTCGATATTGGCGCGATAGTTGATCCCCGTCGGGTCAACCCTGTGGCCGCGACCGTGGCGGGGCAAAAACACCACGCGTGTGTGGCCAAGCGTCCCCACGAGGACTTGATCGGATGGCGGCCCCCAGGGGCTTTCCACAGCCTTCCACTCCCCATCCAATCCGGGGAGATCGTAAAGGCCCGACCCGCCGATGATCCCGAGCGTTACGTCCATAAAGCGTCCTCGTAGTCCACCTTGGTCAAGGTCAGTCCAGCCGCCGGCGCCACAGGACCGCACGCCGCCCGGGACCGGGCCGCGAGCACGTCCCCCATATGACGCGGTTGCCAGCGGCCCAAACCCACCTCAACCAGCGAGCCCACAATGGACCGAACCTGATGGTGAAGGAAGGAGCGTGCTGATGCACCGATCACAATGTGGTCCGAGTGTCGCTCTACGGACAACATATCAAGGGTGCGCACAGGGCTTTGGGCCTGGCATTGACTGGCGCGGAAGGTGGTGAAGTCGTGCCGGCCGATAAGGTGGCGCGCGCCCTCCCCCATCGCCGCCTCGTCGAGCGTGCCGGCCACCTGCCAAGCCTTTTGCTCAAGGGCAAGGGGGGCGCGGCGGTTGATGATGAGGTAGCGGTAGTGCCTGGCTGTGGCCGAATGGCGGGCATCGAACGCCTCGTCCACCGCCGTTGCCGCCACGACCGCAACGGGCTCTGGCCGCAGGTGTGCGTTCAGCGCATCGCGCACGGTGTCGGCAGGATAGGCTTTGGCGAAGTCCACATGCGCCGCCTGACCGGCGGCATGAACCCCCGTATCGGTGCGACCGGCTCCGTTGATTCGCGTCTTGGCGCCGGACAGCCTTTCGGCTGCCTCCTCAATCGCCTGTTGGACGCTGCGGCCGTTGGTCTGGCGCTGCCAGCCCACGAACGGCGCCCCATCATACTCGATGACCAGCTTGTAGCGCGCCACGTCTCACCCCGAAAAACGCGCGCCAGGCGCCACCCGCGCCCCTTGCAGAAATTGCGCCGCCGACACGGGTGATTTGCCGGCCCGCTGCACCTCCAACAGCCGCAGAGCGCCCGATTCGCAGGCGATCGTCAGCCGGTCATCAAGGATCGTGCCGGGCGCACCCTCGCCGTCCACCGCTTCGGCGCGAAACACTTTAATGCGCTCGTCCTTGCCGGCGATCTGAAGCGTGGCGTACGCGCCAGGCCACGGGCTGAGCCCGTGGATGTGGTTGCGCACGGCATCAGCAGGTCGGGCGAAGTCAATGACAGCCTCGCCCTTTTCGATCTTGTGGGCGTAGGTGATGCCCTCCGACGGCTGCGGCTGAAACACGAGTTGCCCGCGCGCGACACCCCCGAGGGCGCGCACCATGAGATCGGCGCCAAGGCGGGAGAGACGGTCCGTCAGGTCGCCGGCGGTGTCGCTGGGGGCGATGGCAACGCGCTCCACCATCGCGACGGGGCCTGTGTCGAGGCCCTTTTCCATGCGCATGACGGCAACGCCCGTTTCCGTGTCGCCCGCCATGATGGCCCTTGCGATGGGTGCGGCCCCACGCCAGCGCGGCAGAAGTGAGGCGTGCACGTTGAAGGCACCCTCCTGCGCTGCATTGAGCACCCTTTCGGGCAGGATCAGCCCGTAAGCGACGACGATGATGGCATCGGCGCCCACCGCCTCAATCTCGGCCAGCGCCGCTTCGCTCTTGAAGTTGATTGGATGGCGGACCTCGAGCCCCAGCGCCTGGGCGGCCTTGTGGACGGGCGAGGGTTCATCCTTCAACCCGCGCCGACCCCTTGGGCGCGGCGGCTGGGTGTAGACGGCGGCCACATCGTAGCCTTGGCCGGCAAGCTCCATCAGTGTCGGCACGGCAAAGTGCGGCGTGCCCATGAAGATCAATCGCATGGCTGGGTGACTTTATGGCGCGCGCTTGATGGGGTCATGAGCCACCTTGGCCGCTCACTCCCCCTCCCAGCGCAAGGTCTTCGACACCTCCGCGGCGATGGGGCCCGCCTCGGCCGCATGCTCATCGGTGGTCCAGAACACGAACTGCACGGCCGCTCTCGGCACAGCGCGCGAATAGTTCCAGTATTGGAACTCAACGCCGGACATGATGGCTTCCAGGTTAAGGAAGCTCCAGTTCGTCCCAGCAATGTCTACGTCCTCTTCCTTCAAGATTTTGATGGGGGTGAGGCCCGCCGCTTGCTGGGCGTTGAAAACGATCGCCTCCCGCAACGCCTCCTCGGTAAAGGTGACGCGCTCTGAAATCACCCCCAGATAGAGCTCTTGCTGGCGGTGTACGTAAACCGCCTCGAACGGCCCGGTCACCGTGTCGCGCGCCCATTCGGCCTCGCTGAGGCAGTAGGACAGGGGCAGTTTGTCACTTTCAAGCCGCGTCTTGTCGACACACGCTTCGTCCACGGGCCGTTCTTCGCGCACATAGCGCCATGTCCCGTTCTGAAACAGGATCACCTCGCGATCACCGACGGTGGACCGCCCCACCTCCTGGGCCACGGCCACACCGGTGTGCGCCAGGAAAGCAGTGGTGAGTGCAACCAAGACGACGCGTGCCATTCTCAGGCCCCTCTAGTTGTCGAACCAAAACACCAGCCGAACGTCGTCAGCCGCTCCCAAGCGCCACAGTTGCGGCAGCGACTGACCGAGAAAGTAGAGTGCGACTTCGAAATATTTCACCTGCCACTCCAGCTGCGTATAGTATCTGTCTTTCCAATCAAAAATACTTCCAGTCGGCTCCAGCCTTTTGAGATCTGACCAATTTGCGTCGGCACCCACGATCTCGGTCATCTTCTCCAACGAAACTTTGACTCGCCTCCGCGCGCTGACGTCCTCCCACTCGTACTGTGGGCTTACCCCAAGACGATGTCTCAAAAAATCCGCGGGGGTGACCCATCCGCGCAGCGTCACCTCTTGGGTCCAATCATACTCCATCACCTCTTTGAGGGTGAGGTGGCTGTGTGAGTATGCTTCGCAGCTCCACCAGTCGGCAGCTTCGACCACCTCGGTGGAGACGTCCGTCGGAAAGCCGCGAGGCGGGGAGAGCGGAACGAACGGTGCGGTTTGCGTGTAAGGTCCACCAGGCACGATACGTTTGGATTTGGCCCAGTTTCTGACATCGGCCAGAATCGCAAACAGACCATAGTTGCGATCGCCATAGATCACACTTTTCGGGATGATCGTGATCCCCTCTTCACAGGGCGGCGTACGTTCGTCGGCGGTGGTGGCCCGCCACGACCCGTCAGCTTGGCGCACCTCAACATAGTCGTGGATGTCGGTTCCCATCCCAACGTCCCTCGTGCGTGCCGGCAGAGCCCGCGGGCTAGGCGAGTTTGGCCTGCTTCTGGAACTTTTTGGTGATCCTGTCGCGCTTGAGGCGAGACAAGTGGTCGATGAACAAGACGCCATTCAAATGGTCGATCTCGTGCTGCAAACACACAGCGAGCAGCCCGTCGGCGGTGACCTCGCAGGTTGCCCCATCCTTGTCGAGGTAGCGCACGGTCACCCCTGCGGGCCGCGTCACGTCCTCGGTATAGTCGGGGATTGACAGGCACCCTTCCTCGTAGACGCTGGTCTCTTCGGACTTGGCGACAATCTCGGGGTTGATGAGGACTTTGGGATCGGGCTCGGCCCCCTCCTCCGTCACAACATCGCACACGATGATGCGCTCAAGGATGCCCACCTGAGGCGCCGCAAGGCCGATGCCCGGAGCCTCGTACATGGTGTCCAGCATATCCTCAGCGAGGGTGCGCACGCGCTCGTCCACAGCCACCACGGGGGCGGCCACCTTGCGCAGGACAGGGTCCGGCAGGATGAGAATGGGAAGTCTTGCCATCGCGCCGAAATATGACTGTGGCGCCTTTGGGTCAACGTTGTCCCTGGCGCGTCCCTTGCTTAGGGCTTGGTCATGCCCCCACGGAAGCGCGCGGTGGACCGGCACGCCGACAAGGGATCCTCCTGGAAGGGGTGTTCGCGAACCTCCTTGCGGCTTCACGCGCTTCCCTGGGGGCCGGACACGCTCTACCGTCGCGTCGAACAGGATCTTTCGATGACCGCGCTTCTCACCACCGCCAATTGGGACTCAAACCAATGGCTCGACGAATTTGCCCATGCCGCCCCCGAGCGCACCGTCTACGTCAATGGTGTGCACACCTACGAACCGGCGGACGTCCTTTACGCGCTGACGTGGAAGCCCCCTGAAGGGCTCTTGCGCACGCTTCCGAACCTTAAGGTCATCTTCAATCTTGGCGCCGGCGTCGATGCCCTTCTCTCGGACACGGATTTGCCCGACGTTCCCATTGTGCGCCTTGTGGACGACAACCTCACCTGGCGCATGGGCGAGTGGGTGACGCTGCAGGTGCTGACCCACCACCGCCAGGCGCTCCACTACCTCGCCCAGCAAAAGGCCCACCAGTACAAGGACCAGTCCCTGCGCCACGTCAAAGCCTCCGAGCTGACGGTGGGGATGATGGGTTACGGCGTCCTCGGCCAGCATTGCGCCGGCATCTTGAAGGCCATCGGTTATGAGGTGATCGCCTGGTCGCGCAACCCCAAGGACGGCGGCGGTGTGCCCGTTTATGCGGGCGAGCAAGAAAAAGCCGCGTTCCTTAGAAAGACCGACATTTTGGTGGTGCTTTTGCCGTTCACCCCTGCCACCTATGAGATACTGAATGCAGACCTGTTCGCAGCGCTGAGCCAGGACAGCCCGCTCGGTGGACCGGTGATCATCAATGGCGGGCGCGGCGGTTTGCAAAACGAGGACGATGTGGTGGCAGCGCTGAAATCGGGCGCGCTGGCCGGCGCCAGTCTTGATGTGTTCAAGACCGAACCGCTGCCGGCCGATTCGCCCCTCTGGGACGCGCCGAACCTTGTGCTGACGCCCCATGTGGCCGCCATCAGCGAACCGCGCGCCGTCGCGCGCTACGTGGTGGCGCAAATGGACGCCTTCGAAAGGGGCGATCCTATGACGAACATCGTGGACAGGCATCGCGGCTACTGAGCCCACGCCCACCGATTGGAGAGAGCGCAATGGCCCTCGACCTTGTCATCAAGAACGGCACCGTGGCGACGGCGGCCGATGTGTTCCACGCTGACGTCGGCATCAAAGACGGGGTGATCGCAACCCTTGGCCGCGACCTTGGGGATGCTGCCGAGACCATCGATGCCACAGGAAAGCTGGTGCTGCCCGGCGGGATCGACAGCCACGTGCATATCGCCCAGCCCTCGGGCGAAGGCATCACCATGGCCGACGACTTTGAGAGCGCCACCCGCTCGGCCCTTTTCGGCGGCAACACCACGGTGATGCCGTTTTGCCTGCAGGAGCGCGGACAGTCCCTGCGCCAGGCGCTGACGGACTATCACGCCCTGGCGGACGGCAACTGCTACACCGACGTCTCCTTCCACCTCATCATCTCCGACCCCACGGACCAGGTGCTGGGGCAGGAACTGCCTGCCGCTGTGGCGGACGGTTACACCTCCTTCAAGGTGTTCATGACCTACGAGATGCTGCGTCTCAACGATGCGGAAATTCTCGCCACCATGGACACGGCTCGCCGCACGGGCGCCCTCGTGATGGTCCACTGCGAGAACGAGGACGCCATCGCCTACCTCATCAACAAGGCCGAGGAGGATGGCCGGCTGAAGCCCGTCTCCCACGCCACCACGCGACCGATCCCTGTGGAGAGGGAGGCGACCCACCGCGCCATCACCCTTGCTGAGGTGGTGGATGTGCCTTTGGTGATCGTCCACGTCTCCAACGGGGCGGCGATGGAAGAGATCGCGCGGGCCAGGAGCCGCGGCCGCGCCATCGTCGGTGAGACGTGCCCGCAGTACATCACCCTCACCGCGTCGGACCTCGACACCATGGACTGGTCGGGTGCCAAATATGTGTGCTCTCCGCCACCGCGCGATGAGAGCGAGCATGAGGCCTGCTGGCGGGGGATCGAAACGGGGCTGTTCGACCTTTTCTCGTCGGACCACTGCCCGTTCCGTTACGACGACGAACAGGGGAAATTGAACCCCAAAGGGCGGGAGAGCTTCCGCTATGTGCCCAACGGCATTCCTGGGGTGGAGACGCGCCTGCCGCTTCTGTTCTCCGAAGGGGTCAAGAAAGGGCGGATCGATCTGCCGCGATTCGTGGCGCTGACGGCCACCAACCACGCCAAGACCTATGGGCTTTATCCGCGCAAGGGGACCATCGCGGTGGGCGCCGATGCCGACATTGCCATCTGGGACCCCGATCGCACCCGCACCATCAGCCACACCCTGTTGCACGACGGTTCAGATTACACCCCTTATGAGGGAATCACCGTCACAGGCTGGCCCGAAACGGTGTTGGTGCGGGGCAAGGTGGGCGTGCGCGAGGGCAGCCTTGTGGCGCAAAAGGGCGGCGGGACCTATCTGCCGCGCGATCCCTCGCCCCTCGCCGCCAAGCCTGCGGCCTGATAGGAGCTGCAGGTCGGTGATCGCGCCGCCCACAGCCCTGTTTGGCACGGGCCGCCGCGCGCATTAGTATGGGGTGTGCCTTGTATGGCGCACAGTATGAGGAGGAACCGTCGTGTTGGTTCGCGTCATGGCAGGACTGTCCTGCCTCGCCCTCGCCGCGCCCGTGATGGCGCAGTCCTACCAAACCGCGCTGCCACTGTCGCAGGACGAGCGGCGCCAGATGGAGGTGCGCCTCGGTGCCGTCTTGGACACGGCCGGCACCGACGAAGTGACGCGCATGCGCCTTCCGAACGGTACGCTCCTTGCCGTGCGCACCTATCGCCCTGTGCTTCGCGGTGGCGAACAGCCTTGCCGCGGCTATCGCATCGATGTTTTGGGCGGCGGGCGCGGCCCTGCTGCGGTGGATGGGTTTCGCTGCCGCCGCACCGACGGGCGCGCCTGGGTAATGACGGAGCCCGAAATCGTACTTGCCCAAGGCACCCCCTTTGATCTTGGCCAGGATGAGCCGCGCCCCGAGGGTGTGTTGGAGGAGCCGCTGCTGGGCAACCCCGACTTTGTGGAGCGGTTCGACGACCCAGCCTATGACGGCCCCCGCCCCTTGAGCGAGGACCCGCAGACCAGCGCACCCATCGTGCGTAGCGGCGAGATCGCCCCCGTACCGCGGCCTGCCCCAAGGCAGGCGCGCACCGCTTTCGGCTCGCCCACCGACACCGCCCCGGCCGGCGCCACGGGAGACGACCCGCAGGCCACCCCTTCAGCCATCACCAGCACAGGCTTTGAGGAGGTGACGCCCGCCCCTGCGCAGGCGACTGATACGACAGAGCCCGCCGACCCTGCCACCTCACGCGTGGTGGCCGCGGCCCGCGCCGCCCTCGAGAGGGACCCTGGCGCATCACCCGCAGACACCGATACGCCCACTTCAGCAGGCCTTGAAACCACCCTTGCCGGCGATGCTCAGCCGCAAACACCACCCGCTTCGTCCACATCACCAGACGGTGAGAGCACGGTCAGCGAAGGCGACCAGGTGACCACCATTGCCGCCGTCACCCCCAACACGATCACCCGCGTGGTGGGCGAGCGGGTGGACACCGAAGCCCCCGGCTACGCCACCGACACCCGTGTCGTCACGGCTTTGCGCGACCTTTACTATCTGGGAGAGGGCGCCGACGCCTCCCCCGCAGCGGTACAGGACGCTGTTGGCCGGTTCGCGCTGGATGAACGCTTCGCACTGCCTGTCGCCACAGACGCCTTGCTGACGCGCCTTGACGAGGCGAGAAGCCGCAGCCAATCCCTGCCCATCTGCGGATCGGCAGCCTCAACCCCTGCAATGCCCTGTCTAGAGCCTCGGTCCAGCGCCGGCATCTCCAGCGACGGCTGAACGGTCCACGGCAAGTCAGCCGGGCTGACTGCCGGCGGCGCCTGCTCAGGAAGGCCCGAGCGCCCGACGAGCTTCTCTGGCAGTACATTGAAGACACGACGCCTGACATACCAAGAAAGCCCGCAAATTGCGGGCTTTCCCATTCTTTGCGACCAACTGGACAACCGCCCAGCTTGTTACGCGGTAGGCGTGGGTTGGGGCGGGTACCCTTTAGCGAGCGGGACAGTGGAAACACGGCGAAAGGGCTTAGCACTGCCCTCAACGGCGTCAGCGTTTGGTGAGACGCTGGAAAAACCTACCCGCCGGTCAGCCGCTCGCCAGGAACCACCTCGACGGTTCCCTCACGGATCGCCTTTACAGCCACCTGCGACCCCGCCGACAGAGGCAGCCGGACAGACTGGCCACCGTCGACGGTGAAGACGGTGCCGTCGATCCTGACCCTGAAGGGCCCCGTGGCATTGACCCTGACGTCCGAGGTCTCTGGCGGGATCGTGACCCAATCGTCCTCGGCACGCACGAAGATGGGGCTTGGCGCTTGCTGGAGGGGCGCTGCAATCCGCTCGAAAATGCCGAAATTGGCGTGATCGTTGGTTTCAAGCCACCACACGCCTGCGCCGATCAACAACAGCACCACGAGGCCGGAAAACGCCGTCCCCGTGACACCGGCAGCAACGTTGCGGGAGCGGGCGGGCGCCACTTCCCGCGCCTCGTCTTCCACCGCAACGACGGCACTCTCGCGGGCACGTGAGGGGGAGACGGCAAGCTCGGCACCGCTGGCCTCCCGTCGACGCCGCTCGCCATTGGCGCGGCGCTTCAGGCGTGGATGGGGGGCAGGCTCTTCCTCGAACTCCACGTCCTCCATGACAGGGTCGCGCCGATCGTCCTCGGACGGGGTCTCAGTGCCGGAAAAACGGGGCTCGCGGCCAGCGCCTTCGGGCACGATGGACAATTCGTCCTCAAGCTGTTCGGCAAGGGAGGGCATGTCCACGGCAGGCTTTTTCGACGCGCCGTCGGGTGTGACCTCGGCAGGCGAGTGGGGCGCCTTGGGCGCACCTGGCGTGCCGGTGGGAAAATCGATGCCGCAGACAGGGCAGCGATAGGCGCTAGCCACCACCGGCTCTCCGCACGCGCGGCAGCGAAAGAAAGCTCGAGACGCCAAACTCTTTCTCCGCTTCAAAGGGCCCATTCACGCTGGCCCGCGGCGCGAATGCCACGCTAGAGGCCGATCGTCAAACCGTGAGCTGCTGCATGTGGTAGCGGCCCGGCCGCACGCCTTCAGGCAAAGGCAGGCTTACGGCGCTCGCAAAGGGAAGCAAAAAACTTGTCACAACGATGGCGTTCGGATGGGCAATGGCAAGGATGGCAGGCGCGAGCCAATGGGCAAGGGCTGTGTTGCCCACAGGATCGGCGGAGCCAAGGTCGTTGTGGATGAGGGCCGCGCGGGCCCCAAGTCGCGGCAAAGCGTACGGCAGGGTCTGGCGAATATCGCCCACCACCATGCGCCGAGGCGGCGGCAAAACGCTGAGCGCGCTTTGCAGGTGGGTGTCGAAGGCAAACACGTCGCGATCGGGAAAAAGTGCGCACAAATGGTCGTACGTGCGCCCTGCCCCGATGCCCAGATCGATGACGGGCCCTTCAATATCCGCCACACGCACCGCCGCAGCGTTGAGAAGGAGGCGCTGGGCGCTCATTCTGCGAATAAAGCTGTCGAGCCGGCTCACCGGTCGGCCCGTGCCTAACCGGCCTTGCGGTAGAGGCGGTAGTTGCCCTTGACGGCATCGGCAGAGCGGGGCTCTTCGGTAAAGCCGTCCATCTCCAGGGCAATGCCTGTGGCAACAAAGCCGCCCGGGGCGGTGCGCTCTGCCACCATGGGCGACAGCCATGCGCACTTGGCAAGGTCTGCCGTCGGGTCGCCGCTGCCAAGGTCGCAATGGACAAGGGCGGCAAGGCGCTTCACCCGCGGCGCGCAAAAGGCCAGCGTGTCACGGATTTCACCAATGATCATGTGCTCGCCATCGGGGATGGAGGCAGGATGGGCAGTGACGGAGCGGTCGAACACGAAGATCTCCCGCTCTGGCAAAATCTCGCGCAGGTGGTCGAACGTGCGCCCGTTGCCAAGACCCAGCTCAAGGACGGGGCCATCGATGCCGGCAATGCGGCTCGCCACGTCCTCCAGGAACGCCTTTTGCGCCTGCATGCGGGCAATGAAGACGTCAAGCCGGCTCACGCGGCGCCCCATACGTCCAGCACCGTCTTAGCTGCGCAGGCTGGCGCGCAGACGGGCGGGGTCAGGAAGGCCCGGCTGCACCAGCTCGGGCGTGTCACCCGCGGTGTAGATCTTCAAGATCCCGCAATTGAAGATGCGGTCCACGAAGGTCTGGTCGATCTGCACGGTGCGGATGGATTCAAGCTCGATCTCCATGCGCTCCTTGTTGAACACCCCACGGGACAAAAGCACCCTGTCGTTCCCCACCGTGAGGCGGGTACAGCGCACGGTGATGTACCACCAAATCAGCCAAACGATCCCCACCCCAATGGGAATGAGAAGGACCGCGAGAAGGAACTTGCCGGGCTCATCGGCGAACATTTTGGGGTGCTCGTCATACTCGGCGTGCTGGCGGGGATTGGAGGGGGCTTCGTCGACCATGGGCGCGCGTATGCCTTACGTTCTGGAAGGGGATGGGCGATCATTCGCCGCGAGCGGAACGCAGCGAGGTGCGCAGGCGGTCAGGATCGGGCAGGCCACCCTGGTTGATGTCGGGCACGTCGCCGGCCGTATAAACCTTCAAGATCCCGCAGTTGAAAATGCGGTCCACGAAGGATTGGTCCACGCGCACAGTGCGGATGGAGCGCATCTCCACCTCGATGTTTTCCTTGCTGAAGATACCCCGGCGCAAGGTGATGCGCTCATCATCCACGGTGACAACCGTGGAGCGGTTCACAAGGTACCACCACCCAAGCCAGAAGATGCCGATAATGAGGGGCACCAAAAGGCAGGCGAGGATGAAACGGCCCGGCTCGTCGGCAAACATCGTCGGGTGCTCGCGATAGTAGATCGTCATCGAAAGGCCTTTTGTAGGTCAGCCGCTAACGGCGCTTATCTGCGCCGGTATAGGTGGGAACGCGCCAGACCGCCAGCCCGTTGCGTCTATGGAGAAAGGTGCAAGCCTTGCTGTCGCGTTTCGTGCCAAACGCCGCCCAGCGGTTTGGCCAGCGCCAAGGGCGTTGAACCTAGACGCACGGGATGTGCGCTGCCCTCAGCCTCCGTTCAAGGGTCATCCGGATTGGCTTGGGTTTAGAGGGAGCCGCTCGAGCCGAAACCGCCTAAAGTCAAAGGTGTAAATCATGTCCTGCGCGGTCTGTAGCGGATCGCGCGAAGAGGACATGCGCCAGATCTGCCAGGCTTCGATAGGAGCGCGGTTTCAAGTGTTTGGATTGATCCAAACCGCGCGGATCGCGCCTTTGGTGAGGTTCCCGATCAGATGGAATGATCTGATCGGGGCAAAGCCTCGCTAAATCAAGAGTTTAGAGAGTCTTGTCTGCACCCACTTGAGCGCAGGATGGGCTCTAGGGTGCTTTCGGACCAAATGGAACCACTTGGTCGAGGAGAGATCGCCCCAGACTCGGACTCTTGGGCGGTTTCGTCCTGTTCGTCATGATTCCACGCCAATCGAAACGCCCTAGTGGCGGTACTGGAACTTTAGCGTCCTGTACTCGCTTGGTGCGATCAGCCTACGGCAGGCCACATTCACAGAGTGGAGAGGACCTTCGATCTCCCGCCGCCAGAAAGCCAAGAACGTTTCCAGCACAGGAAAATCGGGCGCCTGGTCGTAGTCCTGCCAGACGTAGGTTTGCAACAAACCTGGGTGATCGGGCATCCGGTAGAGGATTTCCGCGGTGGTCAGGCTGTAGCCGGCAAGCTGCCGCTCAAGACACGATGACATGATGGCCTCCGCATGACATTGCATGCAGAAGTCTGCCACGGTCATCGAACAATGCAAGTCGGCTAAGGAAAAGAACGCAATCCTTACAACAGCTTAGCTTAGCAGCATGCCCGCAGGACTGCTAATCGATCGCCCAAAGCATGCCGAACTCTTGCCGATTTGGCAGGCGCCACCTGGCGCATCTGCAGGCACAAACCCTGATAACGCCCGCTGCCCCTGCCCCATCATTGCGGTCTTCCTGCACGGACGATGAGCACCGGTTCGTGGCTTCTGCCGCCCCTCGACGCGCCCGAAAACCTGTCGCGGGGCTTGTGACTTTTGCGCGCAGCTGCCGTCCCAGCCCCCTTGGGAGCCCGATTGTGATCCGCCCTCAAACCGGCTACCCAGACGTCAACCGCGCCTCATCAAACCGTGATGATTGGACAGATGCTCGGGCCCCTTCCGGACACAGCACCAGCCTACTTCGCCGATATTGCAGCGTTGAAGCGCGTGCGCTCCGCCAGAGCGGACGGACAGAGCCTTGCCGATGCCGCCTTCCTCACCGCCTGGTCGCGGCTTTGTGTGGGCGAGGACCCCGAATCAGTGGCGACAAGCCTTGTTGCTTTTGCTGCCGCCCACACCGTTCTTGGCGCGGTGGACGGGCCAACGCTCACCGATGCAGGTGTTGAAGACGACGACAAGCGCATGATCTACCGTGAGGCGGCCGGGCGATCCCTCGGCGCCCTTGCAGGTTTTCTCGAAGAGCCCCTTGAAGTCCTTGCCGTCGGCGAACCCTTCCTGAACGAAGCGCCGCCATTTGCACAGCTTTTGACGCGCCAGCCCTGTCCGGCGGAGGACCATGGCGATCCGCCCCCGTCCCTTGCCGCCCACTCCTTCTGTGTTGCAGCCATTGCGGGCACCATCGAATTGGCAAGGAACGCACCGCTGGGGCCTGCGGTCATGGTCTCCCTCGTCCACCACGCGGGCAATGCCTTCGTGCCCGACGGCGGGCCTGGCGCTGCCCATCTCCTCAGTGCCCACGTGGGTGCTCTTGGTGAAAGGATGACCGCACGGGCCCTTGCCCAGTGCCCGGAACCCGTCGCCATGATGGGGCGCGAAGGCCTCAATGGGATGAATGACCTGTCCACCACCGCCTCGACCGCCTTCCACGCCGCCCACATCATCGAACGGACCGCCGACCGTCGCCTTGCCGCCAACCGCGCCGGGTTTTCTCTCAGCGACGCCTTCACGCCCCATGATCTTGTGGACGACGGGCCTTTGGCCGCCTTCCAGAAGGATGTGCTGCATCATCTGGGGCTTGGATTTTAGGCGGTGTGCCTTGCGGCACGGCCGCTGGGGCGGTGCCAACATCTTCCGCCTTGATCCATCTCGCCAAAGGAAGGTGATGGGAGGCGGATGGGTTGTCATCCACTACGAGCCGAAGCCGGCTGAGGTTGGGAGCCACGTGGCAAGGCCTGGGACGGCAACGAGAAGGGCAAGGCCGCCAAGCATCAACAGGACGAACGGGAAGGCGCCGCGGACCACTTGGGCCAAAGGCGCGTTGGTGATGCCTTTGATGACGAACAGGTTCATCCCCACAGGCGGGGTGATCATCGCAAGCTCAAGGTTGATCATCAACAACACGCCGTACCAGACAAGGTTGATGTCGAGCGCGATCATCGTCGGGAGCAGGATGGGCGTCGTGATCAAGATGATGGCGATTGCCTCGAAAAACATGCCCATCACGAAGATCAGCGCCATCACCACGATGATGAAGCCGAGCGGCGACAGACCCAGCGCCGTCACCGCCTCCGTCACCCCCACAGGCAGGCGGATGATGGTGATGGCATGGCCGAACATGGCCGCCCCGGCGATGATCATGAACACCATCAGCGAGGTGCGCATGGCCGCATAGGCGCACGCGTAAAGGTCCTTGAAGCCGAAATTGCGGTAGATGACCACCGCCACGAACAGAGCGTAGATGGAGCCTGCGGCCGCCGCCTCAGTGGCGGTAAAAATGCCGAAATAGATGCCGCCCAACACCACAGGCGGCGTCATCACCGCCCAGATGGACCGGCCCACCGCCTTCCAGGCGGCGCGAAAGCCCGCCCAGGCGACACGCCCGTGGGTCTCGCCCCGGGCCTGCACCATGCAAAACAGGCAAAACACTGTGGCAAGCAGCAGTCCCGGCACGATGCCTGCCAGGAAAAGGGCGCCGATGGAGACCTCAGAGACGATGGCATAAAGGATCATCGGCCCCGAAGGCGGGATCAGGATGCCGAGGGTTCCGCCAGCCGCCACCACACCCAAAGCGTGACGCTCAGGATAGCCGAAGCGGCGCATTTGCGGGATGGCCGTGGAGCCTATGGACAGGGCCGTCGCAACGGACGAGCCTGAAATGGCGGCAAACACTGTGCACGACAGGACCGTTGCCATACCAAGGCCACCGCGCACATGGCCGATCAGCGTGTGGGCCATGTCGTAAAGGTCGTCGATCACCTTCGCGCGGATCATCACGTGCGCCATGAAGACGAACAAAGGAATTGTCGTCAGCACAGGCTTGTTGAGGTGGGCAAAGACGGTGTCGGCAACGCTGCCGATGGACCCTTCCGCAAGAAAGAGGATCGCTGTTGCCGCAAGCCCCAGCGCGGCAAAAATCGGAATGCCCGTGAGGAGGAGCGCGATCAGCCCGGCAAAGACGATGAGCATCATCATGGGGCGTCAGGGGCTTTCAAAAGGCCAAGGAGCCTTGCAAGGGCGGTCACGCCCAGAAGGGCAGCACCGAGGATCATCGGTGCCTGGGGGATCCAGGTTTCAATCTCCAAAGCGCCTGGGGAGAAGGAGCCGAATGCGCGGGCGAAAAGGACCGATTCCCACGCGCTGTAGCCAATCACCACCGAAACCGCCAGGACAGCCACATGGGCAAAGCCTGCAAGAAGGCGCTTCAGGCCGCCCTTTGCCTTGCTGCTGAGAAGGTCAACGCCAATGTGGTCGCCCTTCCTGTACGCCTCCGCAGCCCCCAGCATGACGAGAGCGACGAGGAGGTAGCCGGTCAACTCATCGCTCCATAGCAACGGGGCGTTGAAGACGTAGCGCATCACCACCGCGTAGACGGTGATGACGAGCGATGACAGAAGCAACAGTGTGGCAATGGCCCCCGCGGTCCACACAAGCGCGCGGACCGCAAGGCCGATGGCGGACGCCATGGTGGGCGCTGTCAGGTCACATTTGCCCCAACAGCTCGATCAGCTTTTGGCTGTCGTCGTCATTGGCAAAGGCTTTGTCGAAGGCAGGGCGCATCACCTGTTCGAGGGCAGAGTTCTGCTCTTCGGTGGACCATTCCACAGTCACACCGTGGGAGCGCAGCTCATCGGGGGCGGCGGACGCGGCCTCGATGGAGGCATCGATGGCCCAGCCAGCGGCCTTTTTGCCGGCGTCATCGAGCGCGGCCTTCGCGGTGTCGGACAGGCCGTCATACCAGGACGGGTTCAGGTAGCCGTGAAAATAGACGCTGATGATGGGCAGCACCACGAAATGGTCCTGCACCTCAAAATACTTGCGCGATACGGCAGCGGCCACATCCGTCAGCCCGCCATCGATGACGCCCGTCGCAAGGGCCTGGTAGACCTCGGAGCCTGACATTGAGACGGGCGCTGCCCCCAAAGCTTCCAACGAGGCGTTGAAGGACGGGGCAAGGCCGCGGATCTTCATGCCGTCAAAGGCTTCGGGCGTGTTGAGGAGTTTGCCGTTGGCGGTGAACACGCTGGTGTTGGTGGTGAACAGCCACACGGTGTTGCGCACGCCCTTTTCCAGGAGCTTTTCGGACAAAAAGCCCGCCGCCTCCGATTCAGGCCACTGGCGCCAAAGGTCGATGCTGGAGAAGGCGAACGGGGCGATGGTGACGTTCATGATTGGGAGCGTCCTGCCCCACTGGAAGTTCACCGAGAACGCGCACTCAATGTCGCCCTTAGCGACGGAGACGATGTTTTCGCGCGCGCCCACAAGGCTGTTGGCGCCGAAGATCTGAACGTCGATCTCACCGTCCGAGGCCTTTTCCACCTCTTCGGCCCAGCGGTCGATCACCTTGGCGATGTGGTGGGCGGGCGGCAGCTGGTGGCTGCAGCGCATTTCCTCGGCCGCAAAAGCGCTTTGGGGCGCAAGGGCTACGGCGGCGCCGAAAGCGGCGGCTGCGGCAACGAATCGTTTCATGGTTTCCTCCCGTTTTGGTGGGTTATGGCATGGCCTGGGCAGGTGTGGCACCCGCGCGCCAGGCAATTTTGGGCGGGCCCACTTTGGCAAGTGCGCCGACGAACGGCTCGCCTGGCATGGCGCCCACAGCCACCTCGCGGGCGTGGGCAAGCGCCTGCAGGTCGATGCCGGTGGCGAAGCCCATGCGCTCGCACAAAAACACAAGGTCCTCGAAGACGACGTTGCCACTGGCCCCAGGGGCGTGGGGGCAGCCGCCGAGCCCGCCGAGGGAGCCGTCCAGCACCGATGCCCCTGCCGACAGAGCCGCTGCGGCATTGGCAATCCCCATCCCGCGTGTGTCGTGAAGGTGGATGCCGAAGGGGCGGCCTGCCACACGCTTTTCAAGCGCCTCTGACAAAGCCGCCACCTGGGCGGGGCCGGCAAAGCCCACCGTGTCGGCAAGGCTCACCATATCGGCGCCCGCCTTAAGGCAGTCTTCCGCAAGGGCGATGACGTCGCCGGCAGGAACGTCCCCTGCAAGGGGGCAGCCGAAGGCCACCGACAGGCCCACATGGACGAGGGGCTTGTGGGGCGCAGCTGCCGCCTTGTCAGCGGTCGAACCCACCAGTGCAACGGCTGCCTTGCGCGAGCGGCGCATGTTGGCTTCAGAGTGGGCCTCCGTGGCGGAGACCACGCATACGAGTTCAGGCACGAGGGAGGCGATGGCATCGTCGGCCCCGCGCTCGTTCAACGCCAAGGCAGCGGCGTGGACGCCAAGGTCGCGGGCCTTCTCGATAAGGACGCGCACGTCAGCGAACTGCGGCATGGTTTTGACGGGCAGGAAGGAGCCCACCTCGAAATGGGCGACCCCTGCGGCAGCCTCTCGTGACAGCCACAGGAGTTTGTCGTCGGTGTCGGGCCAGGTCTTCACCAATTGAAGACCATCGCGCAGGCCCACCTCGCGCAGCGTGATGCGATCCTTGGGGTAGACGTCGGCAAGGGCGGTCATTGGGCGGGCGCCTTTGTTTTGCCTGAGGCGGCCAGTTTGTCCTCAGCGGGAATCTGAAGGCTGTCGAGCACGGCGTCCGTGTCGGCGCCGATGCCTGGAAGGTCGACGCGGGAGGGGGTCACCTTCTCACCGTTCACCTCATAGGGAAGGGCTGGGGCGGTGAAGCTCTCGCCATCGTCCATCATGGTCGTGGGCATACGGCCGGGGTAGTTGGCCTGGGGGTCGTCGTACATTTCCACCGGCCGCGCGATGGGGGAAAAGGGAAGGCCTGCGTCCTGAAGGGCGCCCACCACGTCGGCAAAGTCCCTCTCGGCGATGGCCTCGCCGACAACGGGAATGGTGCGCGCCCGCGCCTCGATCTGCTCCATACGGGTTTGCAAGGACGGATCGTTCAGGAGCCCTGGCAGATCAAGGAGCCGGCACAGGGTCCGCCACTGGTTCTCCGTCACCGCGCCGACGAACACCTGCCGGTTGTCGCGGGTCTTGAAGATGTCATAGACGGCCCAGGAGAAGGCGCGCTCAGGCATTGGCGGCGCTTCCGTCCCCTCAACGGCGAACTGGACCATGTGCTGCGCCACGAGGAGGAGGCAGTTTTCAAACAGCCCCACACGGATGGCAGCGCCCCGCCCCTCCTTTTCGCCGCCGAACCGCTCGGCCTTCAACAGTTCGGCAAGCACGGCGAAGGCGCCGAAAAGGCCCGCCATGATGTCATTGGCGGAGGAGCCGATGCGCAACGGCCGGCCTGTGGGGCCTGTCATGTGGGCCATGCCGGTCATCATCTGGACCACCTCGTCGAGGGCCGGGCGCGTCTCGTAAGGACCTTCCAGGAAGCCTTTGCAGGAGACGACGATGAGGTCCGGGTAGCGCTCACGTAGCTGACCAGGCGCAAGGCCCATGGCTTCGAGGGAGGAGTCGCGAAAATTCTCCACCAGCACGTCGGCGGTGGCAAGGAGCGCTTCCAAGGCCCGGCGCCCTTCAGGGGCCTTCAGGTCCAGCTGGACGGAGCGCTTGCCGCGATTGAAGGTGGGAAAGAAGCCCCGCCCCATCCCCGTCAGATCGCGCGTCTTGTCCCCGCCCGGCGGCTCCACCTTGATGACGTCTGCGCCAAGGAAGGCCAGGAACATGCCGCAGGAGGGGCCCATGATCATGTGGCTGAGCTCCACCACGCGGATCCCCTTAAGGGCGCCGTGTCCGTCCGTCGTCTCAGCCATGGGGCTCTCCACTCTCATCGCTTCAAAGTCATCGCGTCATCTCACGGGCGGCGTTCCTTGCCTACAGGAGAAGCTGCGGCAGGTAGGCGGTGAGCTTGGGCCAAGCGATCAACACCGCAATCAGCGCCAGGTGCGCCAGAAGGAAGGGGGCGACACCGGCAAAGATCGCCGGCAAGGCAATGTCGGGCAGTTGGGATCTGATGACGAATATATTCATGCCGATGGGCGGCGTGATCAGCCCCATCTCCGCCACCACCACCACAAGGATGCCGAACCAGATGGGATCATAGCCCAGCGCCACCACAAGGGGCAAAAACACAGGAACGGTGATGAGGATCATGCTCACCGTTTCAAGAATGCACCCGAGCAAGATGTAGGTCAGAACCAGAAGCAGGATGACGGCAAGGCCCGGAAGGGCCGCCGCCTGAACCACCTCCACCAGCGTGTAGGGAAGGCGCGTTAAGGTGATGAAGCGGGCAAACATCAACGCCCCAAGGAAGACGAAGAACAGCGCTGCCGACGTGATCACCGCCTCGCGCACCGCCCCAGTAAAGGCCGAAACGCTGAGCCTTCCTGTGATGAACGCGATTGCAATGGTGGAGAAGGCCCCCACAGCCGCCCCTTCGGTGGGCGAGAACCAGCCCATGTAGATCCCGCCGATGGAAAGGGCGAAAACGAAGCCGAGCTTCCACGTGGCCGCAAGGGCTTTGAGGGGCGCAGGCGCTCCTTCCGCGAGCGGCGGTGCAACACCAGGCCGCGTCGCCATGACCTTTGCAACGGCGATCGCAAACAGCGTCAACAGAAGGCCCGGAATGAAGGCGGCGGCAAAAAGGGCCGGCACACTCTCCTCGGCCAAAAGGGCGTAGATGACGAGGATCACCGAAGGTGGGATCAAAATCCCGAGCGTGCCGCCCGCAGCGACCGCGCCCGCCGCAAACCCATCGCGGTAGCCAGCGGCCCGCATCTGCGGGATCGACACCCGCGTCATGGTGGCTGCGGTGGCGATGGACGAGCCGCAAATGGCACCGAAAAGCGCGCACGCGCCGATGGTGGCGGTGGCCAGACTCCCCCGCGCCTTCGGCCTGGAGAGGCTGCGCGCCGCATCATAAAGTTCGCGCGACATGCCGGCGGCCGACGCCACGGTGCCCATCAACACAAATAGCGGCACGACGGAGAAGGAGTAGCCGCGGATCATCTCGCCAGGGATGGCGCCTGCCACCAGGAAGGCCCGCGCCACACCGTCCAGCCCCGCATAGCCGATGAAGCCTGCCGCCATCAGCGCAATGGCGATGGGCAATCTCAGCCCCACCATCACGAAAAGAATCAGGAGGACGAGGCCGCCCCAGAGCGCAGGGCTCACGTCGCCCGCTCACGCACCAGGAGAACGCGGGCGCCCCACAGCACGGCGCCAAGGGCAAAGCCAGCAAAGATCGCCGTCCAGTAAAAGGTGTGGGGGATGCCGAGGTCGACAGTGGTGTCGCCCCAGTCGATGGCATCCAGAAGCTCCCGCCAAGAGAGCCACGCGAGGACGCCCATCACCCCCGTGGCACAAAGCCCCGCCACAACGTGGACGGCGGCGGAAAGGGCCGGCCCCGCCACCGTGTCGATGAGGTCCACGGCGATGTGTGCGCCGAGGAAGGCCGCCGCAGCAATCCCGGCAAAGGTGCACCAAACCATGGTGAACTCCACCACCTCCACCACCCCCGACAGAGGCGCGTTGAAGAGGTGGCGGCCGACCACATCCACAACGGTGGCCCCCATCATCACCATCAGGGCAAGGCCTGCGATGGCGACGATGGGTTCAACCACAACGCGGCGAACGCGCCGCGCTGCGGGGGTTTCGGACACGGTCAACGGAACAGGCGGCGCCCTCTCAGCGGTGCTTGTCGGCAAGCTCCAGCATCAGGGCGCGCACCTCGCCGGCCTTGTCGCCACGGGCCTCGATCAGGCTTTGGCCCACAGTGTCGGCGGCAGCCTTGAAGGCGGCCATCGCCTCCTCGGACGGCTCCACGATGGTGGCCCCTCCCTCAATGAGGGCGTTCTTGCCGGGCTCGTTGAGGCTGTCCCAAAGGGCGCCCACCTCATCGCTGATATCGGTGACGGAGGTATCGAACACGCGCTTCAGATCGTCGGGAATGCGCTCATAGGCGTCCTCGTTCATGATGAGGGCGAAGCTCGTCACATAGCCGTTGAACTCGGTCACATGGTCCACAAGACCGCCGAGCTTGAAGGCAAAGCCAGCACCGCCATAGTCGATCACCACGCCGTCGATGACGTTCTTTTGCAGGTTCTCGGCAATTTGCGTCGGGGGCAGGCCAACGCTGGTGGCGCCCATCTCGTCAAGGAACGCCTTGGCGGTGGCGGAGGGGAAGCGGATGCGCAGACCCTCAAGGTCTTCGGGGGTCTCAACGGCCTTGCCCGCGGTGTGGATCTGCGCCGGCTGGTGGGTGAAAAGGTACAAAACCTTCACGCCGCGGTGCTCAGGATCCAAATGTTCGCGCAGGGCGGGATCGTTCAGGATGCGCGTGCCATGGACGGCACTGTCCACCGTGAAGGGGATGTCGATGAGCCCCGTCAGAGGAAAGCGGTCCGACGTTGCACCGTGGAGGATCCAGCCGATGTCGATGATGCCCTTGCGCGTCATGTCGTAATACTCGGGCACAGGGCCCATCTGCGCGCCTGGGAAGACGTCGATGGAGATGCCCCCGTTGGTTCCTTCCTCCAACTCATCGGCCCAGGTCTGCAGGTACTTGGCCATGGGGTGACCGGCCGGCAGGAAGTGACCGAGCTTCAGGGACACGGAGTCCTCGGCACGGACGGGGCTGGCGGCAATTGCCACCGCCATAAGCGCCAACAGCATCGCTTTCATTGATGGGTGCTCCCTCAGCGTGTCTGGTTTTGGCCAAACTGAGACGGTTCGGGCAGAACGTCCACCCCCTTTCAACGCTGAGGAGACTTTTGCAGCGCTCGCCCTAGCTGAGCGAGGAAACACACAAGGGGTTGGAGACTGCCGTGGGAAAACACTTCGCCATCAAAGGGCTGCACCATTTCGCCTGGCGCTGCAGGGACGCAGAAGAAACGCGCCACTTCTACGAAGACCTCCTGGGCCTTCCCCTTGCGCACGTCCTTTACAACGACCGCGTCCCCTCAACGGGCGAGCCGACGCCCCACGTTCACATCTTCTTTCGCATGGGCGACGGGTCGTACATGGCCTTCTTCGACCTCGGGGATGGGATGGCCGCCGCCCCGTCCGCCAACACGCCAGAATGGGTCAACCACATTGCGCTCGAAGTGGGCGATATGGACGAGTTGACCAGCGCCAAGTCCCGCGTCGAAGCGGCAGGCTACGACGTGGTTGGCGTCACTGATCACGGCTTCATCAAGTCCATCTATATGTTCGACCCGAACGGGATCCGCGTGGAGTTGACCACGAAGATCACCGAGGACGAGGCGCTGGTGGAAGCCGCCGACCACGCCCACGATGCCTTGAAGAAGTGGACCGAAGAGAAGAACGCCAGAACGTGAGCCAACGCGAACTTGTGATGGTCGACGTCAAACCGTCAGCCACAATGGAGAGCCAGTCGGGCCTCAACCAGAAATGGCCCAAGGTTTACGGGGCGCTCAACGCCCCTGAAGGCGCAAAAACAGCGGCCATCATCTGCCATCCCACCTCGAACTTTCTGAACCACTATCTGATCGACCCTTTGGCCGCGCGGGGCGTTGCGGCCATGGGGTTCAACACGCGCTATGGCGGCAACGATGTCTCGCTTCTGATGGAGCAGGCGATCCGCGATCTTGGCGCAGGCATCCGCACCCTTCGCGAGCGGGGGTTTGCGAGGGTGGTGTTGATCGGCAATTCAGGCGGCGCATCGCTCGCCTCGCTCTACCAGAGCCAGGCGGAGAACCTCACCATCTCCACCCTTGTGGACGGCCGGCCCATCGACCTTGCGCCTGAGGATCTCCCGGCCGCCGATGCCATTGTCTTGTGTGCCGCCCACCCAGGCCGCTCGCGCACCTTTGGCGATTGGCTGGACCCTGCCCTCATCGACGAGCACGACCCGTTGTCCGTCGACCCCGACCTCGACTTGTTCTCAGGCGCGCACGCCCCCCCGTTCTCGGACGCATTCCTGACCCACTTCCGGGCAGCACAAAAGGAAAGGCGCACACGCCTTGAGGCGTGGGTCTGGGCGCGGCTACGGCTTCTGCGCGCCAACCCCGACGGCCCCCAGGACGAGGCGTTCGTCATCTACCGCACCCATGCCGACCCGCGCTTTTTGGACCTGTCGCTGGACGCCAACGACCGTGCGCCAGGCAGCCTCTGGGGTGTGCCACACGAAGTGAATACAGCGGCCAACGCCATGGGCCGCTTCACGACGCTGACGGCGTTCTTGTCGCAATGGTCCACCGCCTCGCGGGCCGACGGCCCTGACAGAATGGCCGAGACAAGCGTCCCGGTGCAGCTGTTTGACTACACCGCCGACCAGTCCGTCTTCCCCTCTTCGAACAAAGCCTGGCTCGACGCCATCGCCAGTCGAAAGGAAGGCGGCGAGGCGGAGGTGATCACCATCAAAGGCGGCGACCACTACCTCGCAGGCCGCCCTGATCTCGTGGATGCGGTCGCCGAAAAAATCGCCGAACGGTTCGCCTAAGCTCCCCCAAAGCCTCGGAACACCAACCCCGTCACAGCGTCAGCGCCCGCGCACAAACGCCCCACACGCCTCCCCTCACCTTCCTTTGGTGAGATGGAAGACCGACCTTCCTTCGGAGCCGACTAAAGACCCACCCCCGCGGAGGGGAACTCGGGTCAAGGCCGAAGAGCGAAGCGTGCCTTGAGGCGAGTTCCCCTCCGCGGGAGAATTGACCATAGGCGGGAGAGGCTTTGCACGGCCCCCTCCCACCTCTCAACGTTCTGTGGCGTTTCCTAAAACCCCCGGCTCACTTATACGTCTTGGACCAAAGGTTTTCCGTTGTATCGATGGTGTCGGGCGTGACGACACGTCCCTTGGCAAGGCAGCCGTCTTCGCCGCAGCCGGGGTCTTCGCCCTGGTGGAGGGCGATGAGGACGCGCACCAACTCTTCGGAATGCTTGAAGGCATCGTAGGTGGTGGAAACGTCGATGTAGCCGCCTTCCATCAGCGGCACGGCGCCCGGCAACATGTCTTGGGTGGCGAGCCAGAAGTGATTGTCATCCCCCTGGGGTGCCCAGCGGCCGGCCTCTTCCAGGGCGGACTGGACGGCGGTGATGGCAAAGTCGCTGGCGATGAAGGCACAGTTGGCATCGGGGTTGGCGCGCAGGGCATTGGCAAGGCCCGAGCGGAAGAGTTCTGGGTTCCACTCCGTCGGCACCTGGGCGATGGTGGTGAACTCGTCGCGCCGCTCGTCCACCTCGTTCCACCCCTTGGAGCGGTTGACGGCGTTGATGTCTGTTAGCGCGCCCTGGAGTTCGATGCAACGGCCATCGACGCCTTTCTCGCCCAACAGGTCGGCAAACGCTTCGCCTGTGGTGATGGCCTGATCGTAACTGTCGCCGCCCACGTGGGCGGTGGGGGTGACACGCTCGGCTGCCCTGTCGAAGGTGATAAAGGGAATGCCAGCCCCTTTCGCGGCACGGATCGACGCGCCGATGGCCCCAGCGTCTTCGGCGCGGGCGACAACGAAATCCACGCCGCGGGTCAACAGGTCCTCTACGTTGGACTGCTGGCGGCTCGGATCGGCGTCGGCGACATTGATGATCCATTCGAAGGTGAGGCTGGCCTCGGCGCCTTGGCGCTCGGCTTCGGCCTTCATGTAGTCCTCCCAGGCCTGTTCCAGGGGCTGGGTTTTTGAGTTCCAGGAGAGGCCGACGGTGATGTCGGCCGCCGCCGCTGGGACGGCGACGGTGGCAGCTGCAAGGGCCACAAGGATGCGTTTCAAGGGAGTTCCTCCGGGGTTGTTGCGGGTCCTCATGGGGAGGCGCCCGGTCGCGCGCGTAGCGCAGAAGCGTACATGGCAACGAAGATCACGACGCCGCCGACGAGTTCGTAAAAGTAGGGGTTGGCGCCGATGTGGTTCAGCCCCGAGCGGATCACCTCGAACGTCAGTGCGCCGAGGAGAACGCCCCAAAACACCGACCCGCGCCCACCGAAAAGGCTGATCCCGCCCACCACCACAATGGCAACGGCGGTGAACTCCAGCCCGCGGCCGAGGAACGTCGTCACAGACCCCACTTGGGCGGCGGCAAACACACCGCCGATGGCCGCAAGGGTGCCTGACAACACGAAGCTCACAAACACCGTGCGCCCGACGGGAATGCCGATGCGCCGGGCCGTCGCCTCATCGTTGCCGATGGCGGTGATGTTGCGCCCGAACGGCGTGTCGCGATGAAGAAGGTGGACGAGAAGGATGATCGCGAACGCAAACACGATATCCATGAAGAGGGGGCCGACGGTCCAATTGCCGAAGCCGCGCATGGCATCGGGAAGGACGATCACCTGCGAATTGGTGATCTGAAGGGCAAGCCCGCGAAAGGCGATCATGGATCCGAGCGTCGCGATCAGCGGATTGACCTTCAACACGCTGACAACAAAGCCATTCACGGCGCCTAGCACCGCCCCGATCAGAACCGCAAGCACCACCGCGAGGGGGATGGGAAGGCCATAGTCTGTGATGGCAACGGCTGCACAGGACATGGCCACGAAGGCGATGGAGCCGACCGAAATGTCGAGCTTTCCCATCATGACCACAATCGCCATACCCGTGGCGATGATGGCAACGGGCGCCATGGCGTGCAAAAGGCCGATGACGTTGGCAGGCGCGATGAAGCTCGGCGCAGCAAGGGTGAAGCCTGCCACAAGCGCCACCAGCACGAGGGGAAAGCCATAGTCGAGGGCAAAGCGACCGAGGGCATCCATCAGGCTGCAAGCCCGCCACTGTCCGCTGCCTCGCCCGAGAGGGCGGCGATCAGCGCTGCCTCACTCGCCTCTCCAGGAAGGCTTGCGACGACGCGCCGTCGGGCAATGACGAGGTAGCGGTGGCTCACCTGCATCAACTCCTCAAGCTCTGAGGAAATGATGAGGACGGCAGCACCCGCCTTCGCCCGCTCCACCACCAAGCGCAGGATGTCGGCCTTGGCGGAGAGGTCAAGCCCGCGGGTCGGTTCATCGAGGATCAGGATCTGCGGCTCTGCTGCAAGCCACTTGCCGAACACCACCTTTTGCTGGTTGCCGCCCGACAAGGTGCCCACCGTCTGGCCCGGCCCCGAGGCGCGGATGGAAAGCCGCTCCATCACAGAGCGCGCCATGGTGCGCACCGCGCCCACCTTGATGCGCCCTGCCCACCCGCTGAGGCGCGACAGGTTCGGAAGGGCAATGTTGGTGGCAACGGAAAAGGGGAGCAAAAGCCCCTCCCCCTTGCGATCTTCTGTGACGAAGGCCGTGCGGGCGCGCACAGCTTCAGGCGTTGCGGGCTTAAGCCCCGTCCCGTCCCACACGGTGATCTCGCCGGAGACGGGACCATCAAGGCCCAAAAGGGCGCGCACCAGTTCCGTGCGACCCGAACCGAGAAGGCCCCACACGCCGACAACCTCCCCTTGTTTGACGGTAAATGTCGCCTCCTCCACGCGGCCTGGAAGGGAAAGGGCTGTGACGGCAAGAGCGGTGGGGGCTTCAAGGGGCGCTTCGCCGGCGATCCTGCCGCCGGCCACCACCTCGCCCAGCATCATTTCAACGATCTCGTTCTGGGTGATCTCGTCCACCGCCGTGTTTGCGATGGTGGCGCCGCCGCGCATCACCGTCACCCTGTCGCACACGCCGAAAATCTCCCCGATGAAGTGGGTGATGTAGACGACGGCCACCCCCTCCCCCTTCAGGCGGCGCACAAGGTCGTGGAAGCGCTCCTTCTCGCGCGATGAGAGGGAGGATGTGGGCTCATCGAAAATCACGATGGCGGGGGAGCGGCGCATGGCGCGGGCAATCTCCACCATCTGGCAATCGCCTGTGGAAAGGCCCTCCAGGGGCCTGTCCGGGTCAAGGTTCGAGCCGAGAAGGGCCAAAAGCTCGCGCGTTCTTGTGCCCATGAAACTGCGGTCGATCCTGCCGCCGCGCACGGGAAAATCGTCGGCGAAGACGTTCTCGGCCACCGTCATGGTGGGGAAGATGGCAAGCTCCTGCTGGACGAAGGCAATGCCTGCGCGGGCCGCATCCTTAGGGCCCGCCAGAGTGACGGTTTTGCCGCCAAGGACAATCTCGCCAGCGTCGGGGCGAAGGAGCCCGCCAAGGACGTTCATGAGGGTGGACTTGCCGGCACCGTTGGCGCCGAGGAGCGCCATTGCCTCGCCGGCGTTGACGGAAAGGTTGCCGTCGGTGACGGCCTGAACCTCGCCGAACGCCTTCTTGATGGCGCGCATTTCAAGGGCCGCGCTCACCCCTTGCCCCCCATTGCCCTGTCGAGGGCCACGAAGGCGATGATGATCGCCCCCTTCAACATCAGCCCTATGAAAAAGGAGATGCCGAAAAGGTTGAGGACGTTGCCGAGCACCAGAACGAAGAGCGCCCCAAGGGCCGCCGCCACGGGCCGCCCGACACCGCCATAGATGGAGACGCCGCCGATGACGCAGGCGGTGACCACATCCAAGATCACGCTGTCATTGCCCACATTGGCGGAGGCTGAGCCGAGCCGCGCCGTCACCACAACGGCCGCCACCCCTGCAAGGGTCCCGGCAAGAACGTAGGTCTTGAACAAGACCCAACGCACAGGAACGCGGCTGATGCGGGCCGCCGAAGCGTTCGTCCCCACGGCATAGACCTGCCAGCCAAACTGGCTTGCCGACATCACACCCTGAACCGCTATGGCAACGGCCGCCATCACCCAAACCGCCACAGGCAGGCCCAAGGGGCGCGCCAGCATCACATCGAAAAACCGCTCAGGCTGGTTGGAGATGGACACAGAATTGGTGAGCCAGATGGAAAGCCCGCCGCACACGGTCATGGTGGCAAGGGTGACGACGAAGGGGATCATCGATAGCCGCGCCACGGCAAACCCGTTGAGGGCGCCGACGGCCGCACCGCACACCACCATCACCACAGCGCCGAGCCAGACCGAATCGGCCCCCACCATGGCCATGGAGCCGATGATCCCAGCCAGCGCCATATTGGCCGGCAGCGACAGGTCGATCCCACCGCCCACCATGACCACCGTCATTCCCGTCGCGAGGATCGCCAGCATGGCCGACTGGTTGGCGACGTTGATGAGGTTGTTGGTCTTGAAAAAGAACGGGCTTTCCACCGCAAGGAGGGCAAGCACCACCCCAAGGGCCGCCACCACCAGGAGGAGGTGAAGGCCGGCGCGTGGTAGCCGCAGTCGGCGCGCGTGCGATGGGGTGGCGCCGACGCTCATTCCTCCGGAAGGACCACGCCGAGTTTGGCCATCAGCCCGCCATCCACACGAAAATCAGCACCGCTGCAAAAGCTTGCCTTGTCGCTGACGAGGAAGGCGATGACCTCGGCCACCTCCTCAGGCTGGCCGACGCGGCCGATGGGCTGCATCTTGCCCCAGGAGGCGACGATGGCGTCCTCCTCGCCGGCTTCGGCGTTCATGGAGGCGGCGTAGCGGGTCATGGGCGCATCGATACAGCCGGGGCTGACGGCGTTGACGCGCACGTTCTCGCCCGCATGGTCCACCGCCATGGCGCGGGTCAACGCCAACAACCCGCCTTTGGAGGTGGAGTAGGCCGCCACACGCGCTTGCGTCGCCGACCCCTGTACGGAGGCGACGAGAACAATGGCGCCGCCGCCGCCGGCCTTCATACGCGGCACAGCAAGGTGGCAGGCAATGTAGGCGCCCGTCAGATTGACGGCGATCACCTCGCTCCACACGTCGGGCGGCATGCCCTCAACGGTGCCGTAGGGCTGTATGGCGGCGCTGCAGACCAAAATCCTCAGCGGCGGCGCGTCGTTGTCCAGCGTTGCGAAAACGGCAGCCATGGCCTCTTTGTCAGCAACGTTGGCCACAAGGCCTTGGGCCGAACCGCCGTCGGCCTTAAGCGCGGCAACGGCGTTGTCCACCTCCTCTGCCTTGTGGCCGAGGATGGCAATGTGCGCCCCGGCTCCTGCCAGGATCTTAGCCGTTGCAAACCCGATCCCTGTCGCGCCACCTGTGATCAGCGCGGTCTTGCCCTTGTGGTCGTCCACCCGTGTCCCCCTTCGATGGCGACCTTGCCGCCTTTTTGACGTGGAGGGTGCGACAGCTCACCGGACGAATCAAGCAAAGCTGACAGAGGTTTGCGGGCGCCGTGACGATTTCCGGTGCTCCTTCGGTACCGCCCCTGTATGACTGTCGGCCACAGCCTGATCGGCACGACGACCCGTTGCGGCTTAAAACAAGAAGGTACGGCACCCATGCGCGGCATCAATCAATTCGACCTGTCCAACCGCACCGCGCTGGTGACGGGCTCCTCTCAGGGGATCGGTTATGCGCTGGCCGAAGGTTTGGCCGAGTCGGGCGCTGCCGTCGTCATTAACGGGCGCAATGGGCAAAAGGTCGACGCTGCCGCCGCCAAGCTGAGGGAGGCCGGGCACACCGTCTTCACCCTCCCGTTTGATGCCATGGACCATGAGGCCACACGCGCTGCCGTCGACCAGTTCGAGGCCGACCAAGGCGCCATCCACATCCTCGTCAACAATGCCGGGATGCAGCACCGAGGTCCGCTGGAAGACTTCGAGGCCAGCGCCTTCGAACAATTGATGCGCACCAACGTGTCCACAGTCTTCAATGTGGGCCAGGCGGTGGCGCGGCACATGATCCGCCGCGGGGGCGGCAAAATCATCAACATTGCCTCCGTGCAGACCTCCCTCGCACGGCCCGGCATTGCCCCTTACACGGCCTCCAAGGGGGCGGTCGCCAACCTCACCAAAGGGATGGCGACAGACTGGGCGCGCTATGGCCTTAACATCAACGCCATTGCGCCAGGCTATTTCGACACGCCCCTCAACGCGGCGCTGGTGGCCGACCCGCAATTTACCGACTGGCTGGAAAAGCGCACCCCCGCCGGCCGATGGGGGCAGCTTCACGAGTTGACGGGGGCGTGCATCTTCCTGGCCTCCGACGCTGCCACGTTCGTCAACGGCCACACCCTTTTCGTGGACGGTGGCATCACAGCCAGCCTCTAAAACTCCGTCCACAAGGTCGCGGAACGGTGGCGGTGACGGCGGGCGCGCCCATTTAAGTGCCAAGGCACCAAACTGGGAGCGGACCTTATGGGCATGCTGGTGGACGGCGTTTGGACGGACAAATGGTACGACACCAAATCCACAGGCGGGCACTTCAAGCGTTCTGAAAGCGCCTTTCGCAATTGGATCACCGCTGACGGGAGCCCCGGTCCCACAGGTGAAGGCGGCTTCAAGGCTGAGCCAGGTCGCTACCTCCTCTACATCGCCTACGCCTGCCCCTGGGCCCACCGCACGCTCATCTACCGTGCCCTCAAGGGGCTTGAGGAGATGATCGACGTTGCCGTCACCCACTGGATGATGGGCGAGAACGGCTGGACGTTTCAGGACGGCCCTGGCGTCACGGGCGACCCCATCAACGGCTCTGAGTACGTCTATCAGGTGTATCTGGCCGCCGACCCCAACTATACGGGCCGCGTGACCGTGCCGATCCTTTGGGACAAGGCGCGCGGCACCATCGTCTCCAACGAAAGCGCTGAAATCATCCGCATGTTGAACAGTGCGTTCGATGGTGTGGGCGCCAAGCCAGGCAACTACCTGCCGCCACACCTTGAGGGCGAGATCGACGAGATCAACGCGCGCATCTACGACACCCTCAACAATGGAGTTTACAAGTGCGGCTTCGCCACCTCCCAGAAGGCCTATGACAGCGCGGTTACCCCGCTGTTCGACACGCTGGACTGGCTGGAGGATCGCTTGTCAAGGCAGCGCTACCTCACCGGCGACGCGGCAACGGAGGCGGACTGGCGCCTGTTCCCGACGCTCTACCGGTTCGATGCCATCTACAATGGGCACTTCAAGTGCTCGAAGCGGCGGTTGACGGACTACCCCAACCTTTGGGGCTACACGCGCGATCTCTATCAACACCCCGGGATCGACCGCACCGTCAAAATGGACCATGCGCGCATGCACTACTACCAAAGCCATGAGACGGTGAACCCTACACGCATCGTCGCCGCCTACCCCGAGCTTGCCGACTTCGCCGCCCCCCACGACCGTGAGGGCCTCAAAAAGGTGGCGTAAGGTCAACCGGCTTTAGGAGCCCTTGATGAGCCAAGACAGCCCTGCCGAAAGCGTCCTACGCGGCCTCATCGAGGCATTCGACCGGGCCGATCTTGCGGGGATGGCGCCCCTTCTCGCCGAAGAGGGCCGGTTCTTCATCACCAATGCTTCTGGTGGCGTGGACCTTGTGCGCGGCAGACATGCCTTCATGGCCAACATCAGTGCGCTTGGGGTGGCAGCGGTGCGGCCAAGCGTTGCCATCACGCAGATCCTTTCCGTCGCCGAAGATCAGGCAATGGCGATGGTGGAAGTGAAGGCGGCTCGCAAAGGGCGAACCCTCCACAACTTCGCCGCCTATCTGGCGAGGGTCGAAAACGGCCAGATCGTGCAAATGCACATGGTCGAAGCCCTCCCCGCGCAGAGCGATTCCTTCTGGAAGGACTAGACCCGACCCGACGCCGCCCTTGCGGGTCGCCCCTGTGATCGGGTCAACTCGGTCTCTTCTGAAACGACACTGCGCTGGGAGTGTTGATGAGCGTACGCGTCGGCCTCGACGTTGGGGGCACTTTTACCGACTTTGTGGCCGTCGACGTCGCAAATGGCCGTTCCGCCGTCCATAAGGTGCGCTCTGACCCGGACGACCCTGCACGGGCCATTTTGGCGGGCGTTGCCGAGATCCTGGGGATGATCGGAGCTGATGGGCAGGACGTGACCTTCTTCGGCCACGGGACCACCGTCGTCACCAACATGATCCTTGAGCGAAAGGGGGCGCGGCTCGGCGTCATCACCACGAAAGGGTTTCGCGATATTCTTCACATGGGGCGCCAGGCAAGGCCCCATGTCTACGACTATCGCGTGCGCCGGCCAGAACCCCTTGCCCGCCGCGCCGACCGTTTGGAGGTGACTGAGCGGATCGCTGCCGACGGCACAGCGCTGACCCCTCTTGATGCCGATGGTGTCGCCGCTGCCATCGCAACACTTCGCGCGCGCGGTGTTGCGGCTGTGGCGGTCCTTTTCATCAACGCCTACGCCAATCCTGCCCATGAGGCGCAGGCGGCGCGGCTTGTGAGGCAGGCTCTGCCGGGGGTGTTCGTCACCACCTCCTCGGGGGTGGCGGCGGAGTATCGCGAGTTCGAGCGGTTTTCCACCGCCGCCATCAACGCCTTCGTTGGGCCGCGGGCCGCGCGGTACTTCGACAGGCTGAGGCAGGGGCTTGAAGCGCTTGGCCTCCCCCGTGCGCCCTACACCATCACCTCCAACGGCGGCCTTCTTGATGAGGCAAGTGCGCGGGCCGTCCCGGTCCGCCTTGCCCTCTCAGGGCCTGCGGCAGGGGCAACGGGGGTGGGGCGGATCCTCGCCCGCCATGGGATTGGCGACATGGTCACCTTCGATGTGGGCGGCACCAGTACCGACATTGCCGTGATGGAAGGTGGCACCGCGCGCACGGTCCGTTCGCGTAGTGTTGCAGGCCACCCGATCCTCTCGCCCATGGTGGACATTGAGGTGATTGGCGCAGGTGGCGGCAGCCTTGCGAGGATCGACCGGGGCGGGGCGCTGGCCGTCGGCCCAGACAGTGCCGGCGCCGACCCTGGCCCCGTTGCCCACGGCAAAGGCGGCACCGTCCCCACGTTGACCGACGCCGCACTCGCTCTTGGCAGGCTCGACCCCGAGGCAGCCTTCTCAGGCAAAGTGAGGCTCGACCGTGAGGCGGCCCGTAACGCCATAAAGACCGCTATCGCCACCCCCCTCGGGCTTGATGTGGACGCCGCCGCAGGCGGCATCCTCGCCGTTGCAAGCGCCAACATGGCCCGCACCATCCGCTCCGCCGTCATTGGCCGCGGGGCAGAGCCCAAGCGCTTTGCCCTTGTGGCATACGGCGGCGCAGGGCCCCTTCTTGCTGCCGAGGTGGCACTTGCCCTTGGGATGACACAGGTGATTGTCCCCACCTCGCCGGGCACCTTGTGCGCCCGCGCCATCCTCGTCAGCGACATTGCGCGGGATGGGGCCGTCACCGCCTTTGCCCGCTTGGACGAGACGGGCTGGCCCACCCTCGCCGATGCCTTCCAGACGCTTGAGACAGAGGGCGATGCCTGGCTTGCCGGCGAGGCTGTGCCGCCCGACGACCGCCAAAACGCCCGGTTCATCGACGCCCGCTATCGCGGCCAGAATTTCTCCATCACCGTTCCCGTCCCTTCCGGCGCCAGTGCCGGTGCGCTGCGTAAGGCATTCGACACCCTCCACAAGCGCGAACAAGGATTTAGCCTCCCCGATCGCGCGGTGGACGTTGTGACGGTGCGTGTGAAAGCCTCGGCCAAACCACCTGGCGCGGATGTGGCCATTTCCGACGCGCCTGCGACTGGCAGCGGCCAGAAGGGCACGCGCGCGGTCAACTTCGACGGAGCGTGGGTGAGGACAGCCGTTCTCCAAAGGGAGACCATTGCAGCTGGCGAGGTGTTCGACGGCCCTGCCATCATCAACGAGGCGACCTCCACAACAGTGGTTCCACCAGACTGGACCTGCCGATGCCTTGAGGACGGTACCCTTCACCTCACACGCACCAAGGGCGTTGCGGCATGACACAAACCCACGGCGCCGATGCAATCTTGATGGCCGTGGTGCAGGAGCGCCTCCTCGCGGTTGCAGAGGACATTGGCCACATTTTGATCAGGGGCGCGTTTTCCTCCAACATCAAAGAGCGGCGGGACTGTTCCACGGCGATCTTCGACGCCTCGGGTCGCCTTGTGGCGCAGGCCGATCACATGCCGATCCACATCGGCTCCCTCTTATGGGGTGTGCGGGCGCTGGTTGCGCAGGATCGGGCGGGCGAATTGCGTGAGGGCGATGCCTTCGTCCTCAACGATCCTTACCTTGCCGGCGGCACCCATTTGCCGGACATCTCCGTCATCACCCCCGTCTTCGTGGAGGGTGTGCCGCGCTATTATGTGGGTAACATTGCCCACCATGCGGATGTGGGTGGGCCTGTGCCTGGGTCCGTCTCTGGCCGCTCCAACTCCATCTTTGCCGAAGGGATTCGCATTCCGCCCATCCGCATTGCCCGCGAAGGCGTTGTGGATGAGGATGTGGTCGGTCTGATTGCCCACAACACGCGCGAACCATTGGAACGCACCCTCGACCTCAAAACGCAAGTGGGTGCCAACGCGCGCGGTGCGGAGCTCTTGAAGGATGTGGTGGCCGAGACAGGGGCGGACGCACTGGACCGCGCCATCGACCGGCTGATCGAAGCCTCCGCAACGCGCATCCGTGCCGTCCTCGCCACGCTTCCCGGCGGCACCTACACGGCACTGCGCCATCTGGATGATGATGGCGCCGGCTCCGAGCCCGTGCCCCTTGCAGTGGCTGCCACCATCAAAGGAGAGAGCCTGACGCTGGATCTGACGGGATCGGGACCTGAGGCGAAGGGGGCGGTCAACCTTTCCGCTTCGTCGCTGGAGGCGACCGTTGCCTATGCCGTCAAAGCGCTTCTGGACCCCGAGGTGGCGGCCAATAGCGGCTTGATCGAGGCCGTCACAGTGGTCGCGCCTGAGGGCACCATCGTCAATCCGCGTCCGCCTGCGGCCGTTGCGGCGCGCGCGGTCACGAGCAACCGCTTGGCAGGGGCAATCTTCGATGCATTGGGCCAGGCGTTGCCGGCCGAACGGCAGATGGCGGCGAGCAACGATTCCACCTCGCTCATCGTCCTGACGGGCCGCGACCCTCGTACGGGGCGCACCTACGTCTACCCCGAATCCACCGGCGGCGGCGCGGGGGCGTTCTGCGATGCTGACGGGATGGATGCCGTCCACGTCCACACGGTCAACTCCACGAACCTTCCTGTGGAGGTGCTTGAGGCGGAGTATCCTCTGCGCTGCGAGACCTATGGCCTTGGCGAGGACACCGGCGGCGCTGGCCAGAGCCGTGGCGGTCTCGGCATCGTGCGCGAAATCCGCACGCTCTCGGGGGAGACCTCGCTCACCGTGCGCTCAGACGGGCATATCTTTCCCGCCCCTGGTGCGGCCGGCGGGGAGGCGGGAAGCACGACGCGCATCACCCATATGGCCGCCGACGGGACAGTGCGGGAGCTTGCGTCCAAAACGAGCCTGACGCTTCAGGAAGGGGATCGCGTGCGCATCCAGACCCTCGGGGGCGGCGGGCACGGTCCGGTGCACAAGCGCTCCGACGAGGCCATCAGGGCCGATCTTGAAGACGATGTGGTCAGCCTTGAAGCGGCCCGCACCGCCTACGGCACCCAAAGGGTGGACGCACTCGAAGCCGCTGTGCCCTCAAGACCCAGCGGCTCAATCCGTGTCCCAAAGTAAGGCTTTCGCCGGTTAGGCGCCCGGAATGCCTTTGAACTTGCTCTTGAAGCGCGAAATGCGCCCGCCGCGGTCCAAAAGGGTCTGTTGACCGCCTGTCCACGCGGGATGGGTGCGCGGGTCAATGTCGAGGCGGATGGTGTCGCCGCTGGCGCCAGCCGTGGAGCGCGTGACGAACTCGCTCCCGTCGGTCATGACGACGGTAACGGGGTGATAGTCGGGATGAAGATCCTTCTTCATGACCTGTCCTTCGCGTGGGCGCCCGGGGCGCACTCAAAAACCAAAGCGCGCCGGCCCTTGCCAGCGCGTCCTGCCCATCTTCCTGGAAACCGCGTGGGTCTATACCGTGTTGTCGCGGCACGCAAGTTTGGAAGCGTTACGCATTGACATTGTGGCTGTCGAACGTTTCTCAAGTGGGTCATGAGATTTGGCCGCGGCAGCACAACGGTACCCGTCGACGATAACGCCCAAACGGCGCCGCCGGCCGCCAAAGGCAGTGTCAGGCTGCGCCCGCTGCGTTTTCTCATTCCCTACGCGCTGAAGTACAAGGGCCGCATCGCCCTTGCCCTGTTGGCCATGTTTTGCGCCACAAGCGCCACTTTGGCCCTTCCCATCGCCGTGCGGCGGATGATCGACTACGGCTTTGCCGCCGACAATGCCGAGTTCATCGACACCTATTTCGGCATGTTGATTGCTGTGGCGGCGGCCCTCGCTGTGGCCTCCTCGCTGCGCTACTACCTCGTCATCACGCTGGGCGAGAAGGTGGTCGCCGACGTGCGCTCTGACGTGTTCGACAAGGTGATGGCCCTATCGCCGGCGTTTTTCGACAGGACCATGTCCGGCGAAGTGGTCTCGCGGCTGACAGGCGACACCACGCAAATCAAGTCCGCCGTGGGGGCGAGCGCATCCATCGCGCTGCGCAATGCGGTGATGTTCGTCGGCGCGATGACGATGATGCTGATCACCAGTCCCACCCTTTCGGTGCTGACCTTGTGCGTGATCCCCCTCCTCGTCCTCCCTTTGGTGGCGTTTGGGCGCAAGGTGCGCAAAAAGTCCCGCGCGGCGCAGGACCGTCTTGCCACCATCTCGGCCTTTGCGACGGAGGCCATTGGCGCGGTACGCACGCTCCAGGCCTTCCTGGCCGAAAGGCGGGCCGGCGAGCGCTACAGGGATGGGGCCATGGAGGCTTTTGCCTTGGCGCGCGATGCAACGCGCGCCCGATCCATCCTGACGGCCGTTGTCATCTTTCTGGTGTTTTCCACCGTCGTCGGCGTCCTCTGGCTGGGCGCTCAGGAAGTGCTGGCGGGCAACCTAACGGCGGGAGCGCTCGGCCAGTTCGTGCTCTACGCCGTGTTTGCTGCAGGCGCATTGGGGGAAATGAGCCAGGTCTGGGGTGAGGTGGCGCAGACCGCAGGTGCGGCTGAGCGCCTTGCCATCCTCGCGGAGGAAGAGCCCGAGGTTCAAAACCCCACCGACCCCGTCCCCCTTCCCGTGCCGCCGCGCGGGGCAATCGGGCTCCACAACGTCTCGTTTGCCTACCCCATCGATCTTTCCCTCGGCGTTCTTCACGATGTCTCGTTCCAGGTGGAGCCTGGGCGCACCGTGGCGCTGGTGGGGCCGTCGGGGGCGGGCAAGTCCACCGTCTTCCAACTGATCGGCCGGTCCTATGATGTGACGGGCGGCAGCGTTTCGGTGGACGGTGTGGATGTGCGCCGGGCCGACCTTGCCGCCCTTCGCGCGCGCATTGCCCTGGTGCCCCAGGACACGGTGGTTCTTGCCACCTCCATTGCCGAGAACATTCGCATCGGCCGGCCCGATGCCAGCGACGATGAGGTCATCGAGGCGGCCCGTGCGGCGCGGGTGGACCAGTTCGTCGACGTTCTTCCCGAGGGCTACGGCACGGTGGTGGGCGAGCGGGGCATCACCCTTTCGGGCGGCCAGCGCCAGCGCATTGCCATTGCCCGCGCCATCTTGAAAGACGCGCCCATCCTCCTCCTGGATGAAGCCACAAGCAGCCTCGATGCTGAGAGCGAGGCCTTTATCCAAGAGGGCCTGACGCGGTTGATGGAAGGGCGCACCACGCTCGTCATTGCCCACCGCCTGGCAACGGTGGTGAAGGCGGACCGCATCCTGGTGCTGGACGGCGGACGCATCGTGGAAACAGGCACCCATCGCGAGCTTGCCGCGCGGGGCGGCGTGTACGCGCGCCTTGCAACCCTCCAGTTCGGCGCAGGCAAGCGCGAAGAGACGGCCGCTTAAGGTCGGGCCGGCGTTGCTGAAAGGGTCGGCATTTGCCACCTTTTCGCTCTACCGTCTGGAGAGCCCCATGATCGAAGAGCCGCCCATCCTCACCATCAACAGCGCCATGCGGCGACCGACGGCCGATCAGCTCGCCCTGTTTGACGGCGTGCAAACAGGCTTCGTGGCCGATGCCCTTGGCGGCGGCGGCGCGCTGGATGCCCTGATCAGGCCCCTGTCTGGGACCTTACCGCGCGAAACGGTGGTGGGCCCTGCCCTTACCGCCGACTGCGGCCCTGCCGACGTCTTGGCCACCTTCGCAGCGCTTGATTTCATTCAGCCAGGCGATGTGCTGGTGACAGCCTTTGCAGGCTTCCAAGGCTGCGCGACGGCGGGCGACAGGGTGATCGGCATGCTGAAGAACGGCGGCGGCATTGCCTACGTCACCGATGGGCCGGTGCGCGATGCAACGGGCATTGTCGCGACCGGCATTCCCGTGTGGTGCACCGGGCTGACGCCGGCCTCCCCTTACAGCAAAGGCCCTGGCGCTGTGGGATTTGCCGTCCAGATCGGCGGGCTTGAGGTGGAGACGGGCGACATTGTGGTCGCCGATGGCGACGGGGTGGTGATTGTCCCGTTTGAAAGGATCGATGCAGTGGGAGCGCGCCTGCAAGACGTCAAAGCCCATGAAGCCGCCCTCGACAAGGAGGTGGCGGAGGGCCTTCGCAGCTTCCCCACCGTCTCGGACCTGTTGAAGACCGACAAGACAGCGTTTCGCCCGTGAACGAGGGGGCCCGGCCGCAAGGCAGCCGGGCCGGATGGGCCTTAAAGGCCCATGCAGTTGGCGTAGTAGGTGGTGGTGGCCGGCCAGTCGGAGAAGACGCCGAGCACGCCCACATCCTGGGCCAGAACGTCCAGGAGCTTTAGCATATCACCATCATCGTTGGTGACGTCGGCGATGGACTGGTAGTACCAGCCGCCGCCGGTGTTCAGCTTGCCTGAGCGCTCAAGGGTCCAGGTGATGATGTCAAGGCCCGCAGCCTTGGCTTCCTTGGCGTAGGCGTTGGGGACGATCTTGCCGTCCTCCACTGTCACCAGCATCCACAGCGGCGGGGCGATGATTTTCACGCCCGAATCGGCGAGCTCTTTCATGGTGGGCTCGTAGGTGGACGGGTCGTTGGGGTCGAAACCATCGATGTCGTAACGGTCGTCCAGGTAAACGGCCTGCTCGCCGAAGGCGGGGGCGTTGGCAATCCAGTACTTCACGTCGTCAAGGTTGAACGACTGGGCCCACACCTGTGAGGGGTCGACGCCAGCGGCCTCGTACTCGTCAATCAGCTTCTGAGCATAGTCTTCCTGGGAGAAGCCGTCGTGGGGCATCTCCACCTCCGGCGACTTCAACTCAGGGGTGAAGCCTGCGCCCAGCGACTTGAAAAGGTCGATGGATTCGGCATGGGTCATCAACGTGCCCGGCGAATAAAGGTCGGTGCGCCAGTCGGCCGTGCCGCCAAGAAACTCCTCCACCGTTGTGGCACGGGGGTCGGAGGCGTCCATCTTGCCTTCCAGCGTGCGGAACTCGGCAAGGGTGATGTCGGATGCGCAGCACTTGGCGGACGCATCGGTGTCGCCGCTCGCGGGCGAGAAGGGCGTTGTGCACTTGCCCGCAAGGGGTGTCGCCAGGATGTTGGTGGTGGTGTGAAGGTCGCACTGGGCGTGGCGGCACACCAGCTCGTGGTCCTTGGTGAAAGTGACGTCGCACTCCAGAATGCCGGCCCCCATGCGAGACGCCGCCACATAGGATTCTCGCGTGTGCTCGGGGAACTGCATCGGTGCGCCGCGATGGCCGATGGAGAAGTTGGACGGCTTGAACGGACCTTCGCAGGCCGACAGCTTGTCCTTCAACTCGCCATCTTCAAGCAGGTTGACGAGGAAGTAAGGGCGCGGCCCCAGCTCCACGTCTGCGGCAATGGCAAGTGTCGGCGCCACAAGCATGGCCGCCGACACAAAGCCAGCCAAAACGGTTTTCGAGTTTGCCATAGGTTCCCTCAGATTTGCGATGCGCTCCGGGCGGGTGGGACCGTCCGTCGGGCCGATGCGGCAACGAACGTCCCCGCGAGGACACCACCAGGACGACACCTTTGCGACACTGTTATGACGTGCCTTACCGCGGCAGGCAAAGGGTCACACCCCGCCTGCGCGACCCTTAGGTCTGGCCGACGTGGGAAGGCGCGCCACTGTATTGGATGCACTTAGTGCGTCTTTTTTCAGGACTTCGTCGGCACCGACCTCACCCCGACGACGGTCAAATCCCTGCTTTGTCAGTCGATTGCATGTCTTTTTTGTCATATTTGCGACAATCTTCCCAACAACCCCATCCCTTCAGGCGACCAAATGGGTTGTGGGCATCTGTGGTCTCTCGCGGTGCAAGAAAAGATGTGCCAGACCGTCAACAAACATTTGCCCGGGCGCGTGGATGTGCCAAATACTCCCTCAACCCCGACATCCACTGAACGAGGGATACCCGATGAGAATGCTCGTTGCCGGCGCGCTGGTCGCCGCGTTTGCCGCTGCCCCGGCCATGGCCGAATTCACGCTCGACAGCCGCTACACTGACGCTGACGGCGATCTGATTGCCGACATTCCCACCGATGCGTCGCAGCTGGTGGACCCCGACACGCTGATCTTCGCCTACACGCCCGTGGAAGACCCCGCCGTCTACGCCGAGGCCTGGTCCGACTTCCTCGCCCACCTGGAAGAGAAGACGGGCAAAAACGTCCAGTTCTTCCCCGTCCAGTCCAACGCGGCGCAGATTGAAGCCATGCGCGCCGGGCGCCTCCACATTGCAGGCTTCAACACCGGCTCCAACCCGCTCGCCGTGGCCTGCGCAGGCTTCCGCCCCTTCACCATGATGGCGTCCGACGACGGCTCCTTCGGCTACGAGATGGAAATCATCACGTATCCCGACTCCGGCATTGAGGCCGTCGAGGACATCAAGGGCGGCAAGCTCGCCTTCACGTCCGAGACCTCCAACTCAGGCTTCAAGGCCCCGTCCGCCATCCTCCAGGCCGACTATCAGATGGCCGCCAACGAAGACTTCGAGCCCGTCTTCTCCGGCAAGCACGACAACTCCATCCTCGGCGTTGCCAACAAGGACTACCCTGCCGCCGCCATTGCCAATTCCGTCCTGTCGCGCATGCTCGAGCGTGAGGTGGTGAGCGCCGATCAGATCAAGTCCATCTACAAGTCGCAGACCTTCCCCACCACCGGATACGGCCTTGTCCACAATCTGGACCCTGAGCTGCAAGAGAAGATTAAAGACGCCTTCTTCTCGTTCGATTGGGCAGGGACCTCGCTGGAGGAAGAGTTCTCCAAGTCCGGCGAAGCGCAGTTCATTCCCATCACCTTCCAAGAGCATTGGGCGGTGATCCGCAAGATCGACGAAGCCAACGAAGTGTCGTACGACTGCCAGTAAGCCGACCGGCTTAACGTCGCCGGGGCGGGTCCTCCGCCCCGGCTTTTTCCTGCGGAGTGCGCCTCTTTGCTCCAGATCACCGATCTCACCAAAACCTATAAGACTGGCGACAAAGCGCTGAAGTCGGTGTCCGTCACAGTGGAGCCTGGCCAAGTGGTCGGCCTCATCGGTCCTTCCGGGGCCGGCAAATCCACCTTCATCCGCTGCATCAACCGCCTCGTGGAGCCCACCTCGGGCAAGGTGAGGCTGGGTGAATTGGACATCACCTCCCTGTCACGGGGGCAATTGCGGCGCGCACGCCGGCGCATCGGCATGATCTTCCAGGAATACGCTCTGGTCGAACGGCTGACGGTGATGGAAAACGTCCTGTCGGGGCGCCTGGGCTATGTCTCTTTCTGGCGCTCCTTCACGCGCCGCTTTCCACCGGACAGCGTGGAAAAAGCCTTTCAGCTCCTGGACCGCGTGGGGCTTTCAGATCAGGCCGACAAGCGCGCCGACGCACTGTCGGGCGGCCAGCGCCAAAGGGTGGGGATCGCGCGCGCTCTCGAGCAGGACCCCGAATTGTTGCTGGTGGACGAGCCCACCGCCTCGCTCGACCCGAAAACCTCCCGCCAGATCATGCGGCTGATCCTTGAGATTTGCGGCGAGCGAGGGCTCCCCGCCGTCATCAACATTCACGATGTTGTTTTGGCGCAAGAATTCACCCAGCGCATCATCGGCCTCAGAGCCGGCGAGGTGGTGTTCGATGGGCCACCCTCGCGCCTGGACGACCAGGCCCTCACCACCATCTACGGCGAGGAAGACTGGACGGCCATGCGCGGCAAGGCGGACGAGGAGGACGAAGAGCACCTCGGCGAAGAGCGCGAGATGGCCGAACGGCTGGCAGGCCTTAAGTGAGCACTGCGGCGCCGCGGCGCACCTGGAAGCGCCCGCCCATCCTCATCCACGATCGCCGCTGGCGCATCGTCATCTATGGCGGTGCGATCCTTTACGTCATCGCTGCCGCAGGCTCCCTCGACGTCAACTGGGTGCGCGTCTACGAGGGGCTCGACCGTGGGTGGCGTTTCATCCAGGGCTTCTTGTCGCCGGACTTTTCCTCCCGCTGGTCCGACATCAGCCAAGGTCTGATCGAAAGCCTGACCATGACGGTGACAGCCACCGTCGTCGGCATCCTCTTGTCCATCCCCATCGGGATCGGTGCGGCGCGCAACCTGGCGCCGATGCCCATCTATGCGGTGTGCCGTGCCATCATCGCACTCTCCCGGGCCCTGCAGGAAATCATCATTGCGATCTTGTTTGTGGCGATGTTCGGTTTCGGCCCGTTCGCAGGGTTTTTAACGCTGTCCTTCGCCACTATCGGCTTCCTCGCCAAGCTTCTTGCCGAGGACATTGAGGACATCGACGAGCGTCAGGCGGAGGCGGTCCGCTCCACCGGCGCCAGCTACTGGCAGCTCGTCAACTACGCGGTGCAGCCACAAGTGATGCCGCGACTGATCGGGCTGTCCCTTTACCGGCTCGACATCAATTTTCGCGAATCGGCCGTCATTGGGATCGTCGGTGCAGGCGGGATCGGGGCGACGTTGAACACGGCCATCGACCGGTATGAGTTCGATTCGGCGGGTGCGATCCTCCTCATCATCATCGGTATCGTCATGGTGGCTGAATACGCCTCCAGCTACGTGCGCAAGTGGGTCCAGTAATGCCGATTGTGACCACAGACGACGGCCGCGACTGGCGCCACCGCACACCCAAAGCCTCCCTCCTCCTTTGGTGCGGATGGCTCGCGCTCGTGGCGCTGTTCGTGTTCTGCTGGCAGGTGATGACGAAGGATACCATCTGGGCCTTCGTCTTGGATGCACCGCAGCAGGCCGCCGACATAGGCTCGCGCATGTTCCCGCCGCGCTGGTCCTACATCGACAAGCTCTTGGTGCCGTTGTGGGACACCTTGAACATTGCAACGCTCGGCACGCTGCTCGGCATCATCATAGCCGTGCCCATCGCATTCCTGGCCGCGCGCAACACCACACCCAGCGTCTACCTCATCCGGCCCATCGCGCTGTTCATCATCGTCGCCTCGCGCTCCATCAACTCGCTGATTTGGGCGCTTTTGTTGGTGTCCATCATCGGGCCCGGCATCTTGGCGGGGGTGATTGCCATCGGGCTGAGGTCCATCGGCTTCATCGCCAAACTTCTTTATGAGGCCATCGAAGAGATCGACCAGAAGCAGGTAGAGGCGGTGACGGCCACGGGGGCGAGCGGCGCGCAGGTCATCGACTACGCCATCGTGCCGCAAATCCTGCCCACCTTTTTCGGCGTGTCGGTGTTCCGGTGGGACATCAACATTCGCGAGTCCACAATTTTGGGGTTGGTGGGCGCAGGCGGCATCGGCCTTCAGCTCCAGGCGTCCTTGAATGTGCTGGCCTGGCCCCAGGTGACGCTGATCTTCGTGGTCATCCTCGCAACGGTGGTTCTCAGCGAGTGGGTGTCCGCCAAGGTTCGCCACGCCATCATTTAGCGCCTCAGTTTCCGCGCAGCGCGCCAGAGCGTCCACTGGGTCCTGAAGGGTCCTGTTGACGCGGCACTTCCCGGCTGGCGCACGGCCGCCTCCAGAGCACCTCGGGCGAGAAATGCCGGCAGGAGAGCTGCGCGGGCGTATTCTGGCACCTCGGCGATGGCCGCGCGCATGCGGTCGTCTGCAGCAAGGCCGTGCTGGGCAAGGGCGCGGACCGCTTCCACGGCAGCGGGCGTCATGGTGCCGGTTTCCACCGCCTCCCTCAGCGCTTCGGGCGAGGGCCACAGGCTGATGGGAAGGAGCGTGCGCTGGCGGCCGAGGGCAACGGGCGCGTCGGTGGCAGCGTCGGCGGCAGCAAGGGCAACGCCTGCAAAGCCTGCCGCGGAGGAGGCATGTCGGGCAACGTCCGCCCCTTCGCCGGCGGCGACACTCATGGCAATGGCGGCAAGCTGAAGGGGGACGGCGCGGGTCTCGCCGGCATAACCGTCGAAGGCGTCAAGGTCGGCGAAAGGATCGGCGTAAAGGTCGTGGATGCGGCCCTCGCTCATGGACGCAAGGGCTTCGACGGGCCAGCCGAAGCGGTCGATGGCCGCGCGCAGGGTGTCCACCAGGTCCACACCGCCGCCTGCGCCATAACCTTCGGTGCGGATCGCATCGCGCCACCATTGGAGGCGCACCTCCGCTGCAAGGGGCTCGCGCGCCCGCTCTACGATCCGCTTCAGTTCGATCTGGTAGGCCGCGAGCGCGAAGAGTTCGCTTCGGACGGTTTCGGGCGCGAAGAGATGGCAGAGGTAAAGGGCACGGTCCCCCTCGCGGACCGCTTGGGCAGGGTCCTGTCCCTCAGCCATGCCGCCGGTGCGGGAAAGCCATCCCCGCTCAATCCACCGCCAGGAGGGCGGCTGCCACGCGCCGCTCCTCTGCCACCATCACATTGAAGGTGCGCACGGCAGCCCCCGTCGTCATGGTGTCGTGACGCACGTTGTTGCGGCGCAGCGACGCCACCGTCGCCTCGGGCAGTGGCACGGGGAGTGTGCCCACACCCAGGAGGAGGACGTCGATGTCGCCCGCCTCGTCGAACACCAAGCGCAGCGCCTCGCGGTCGATCTGTTCAGGCGTTGACGGCGCCCACCCGTAGATGCCCGACGGCACGCACAGGAGGGAGCCCACGTGGGACATGTCCGCAAAGCGAAAGCCCCCTGCCCCGTAAGCATCGATGGGCGCGCGACCTGGAAAGTGCGCGTCTTTGATGACGAGGCCAGGCGCCATCACAGATTGGCCGTCGCGCCCGCCTTCAAGCCTCCCTCAGGCGCCGGCGTGCCCTCGTCCCCATCATCGTCGGGCGTACCGCCGCCGGCCACACGGCTGGGACGAAGGTTGAGGGTGATGAGGAGGGGCGCTGCGATGAAGATGGACGAATAGGTGCCCACCAGAACGCCCCAGATCATGGCGAACGTAAAGGAGCGAATGACCTCCCCGCCGAAGGTGAACAGGGCACCCAGCGCGAGGAGGGTGGTGATCGACGTCATCAATGTGCGCGACAACATCTGGTTGATCGACAGGTCGATCAGGTCAGGCATGGCCATGCGTTTGTATCGTCGCAGGTTCTCTCGCACCCGGTCGTAGACGACCACGGTGTCGTTCAGCGAGTAACCGACGATGGTTAAGACCGCAGCTATCGACGATAGGTTGAACTCTATCTGGGTAAGCGAGAAAAGCCCTATGGTGAGGATCACATCGTGCAGCGTGGTCAGCACGGCGCCGATGGCAAAGTGCCACTCAAACCGCAGCCAGATGTAGGCCATGATGGCAAACAGCGCGCCGATGACGGCAATGGCGCCAGCCCGGGCAAGCTCGCCCGAAACGCGCGGTCCCACCACTTCCACACGGCGGAACTCAGCGGTTTCCTCGAACATTTCGCGCAGGAGGATGACGGCGCGCTGTTGCGCTTCCTCTCCGCCGGGTTGCTCTTCAACGCGGATCAGAACGTCGGTGGGCGCTCCGAATTCGACGATTTGAACGTCGCCAAGGTTCAGCCCGCCAATCTCGCTGCGCAGTGAACCCACATCGGCAGGCTGTTGGAAGCGCAGCTCCACAACGGTGCCACCACGAAAGTCGATCCCGTAGTTCATGCCGATGGCGACGAACAGGAGGATGGACCCCACGCACGCCGCAAGGGAGGCCACCATCGCGCCCGTGCGGTAGCGCATGAACTTGATGGCTGTGTTGTCCGGCAGATGGATGAGTTTCATGGGACTAGACCGGTATCGCGGTCGGCCTGCGCCGCCGCACCCAAAGGGCCACCATCAAACGGGTGAACAGGAAGGCTGTGAACACCGTGGTCAAGATCCCGATCGCTAGGGTGACTGAGAACCCTCTGATGGGGCCTGAGCCAAGCTGGAAGAGGATGACGGCGGCAATCAGCGTGGTGATGTTGGCGTCCAAGATGGTGCCGAACGCACGGCTGAAGCCTGTGTCGATGGCAAGGATCGGCGTTCGCCCGTTCCGCCCCTCTTCACGTATTCGCTCATAGATCAGAACGTTGGCATCCACCGCCATGCCCATGGTGAGGACGATCCCGGCAATCCCAGGCAGCGTCAGCGTGGCGCCGAGCAGCGACAACAGCCCCAAAATCAGGATGATGTTGGTGATGAGCGCAAGGTTCGCGAACACACCGAAGAGGCCGTAGACGAGGATCATCGAAACCGCCACCAGCACGGCGGCCACAATGGCTGCAAGCTCGCCGGCGGCAATGGAGTCGGCACCAAGACCCGGACCGACGGTCCGTTCTTCCACCAACGTCAGCCCGGCAGGCAGGGCACCGGCGCGCAGCAGGATCGACAGGTCATTGGCCGACTGAACAGTGAAGCTGCCGGAAATCTGGCCGGCGCCGCCGGTGATGGGCTCGCGGATCACGGGCGCTGAGATGATCTCCTGGTCGAGCACGATGGCAAAGGGCCGCCCAACGAATTGTGACGTCACCTCGCCGAACCGCCGTGCGCCTGACGTTGTCAGGCGAAAGGTGACCACAGGCTCATTGGTCTGCTGCTCGAAGGAGGGCTGCGCATCCACAAGATCTTCACCGGTGAGCAGCGGCGATTCTTCCAAAACGTAGGGGCGGAGCGGCTCGATCTCGTCGTCTTCCGACGTCATCAGCACCATCGTCCCCGCAGGCGGGCGGGTTTGCATGGCCTGTTCGCCTGACATGGAGGTGTCGACCAGATGGAAGGTGAGCTGCGCGGTGGTGCCCACAAGGCCCTTGAGCTGCTCAGGATTGCCGCCTGGCGCTTCAACCAGGATGCGGTCCTCACCCTCACGCTGAATGTTGGGCTCGGTCGTGCCCAACTCGTCGATGCGTCGTCGCACCACTTCGATAGACTGGTCCACGATAGATCGGATGCGCGTGGACAACCCGTCGGAGGTGAAGTCAAACCGCAGCACACCGTTGGAGCCTTCAGAGATGGCAAACTCGTCCACCGCCTGCGATCCGAAAAGGCCCTGAACCAGGGGGTTGCGCAACAGGTCCAGACGCTCGCGCGCCTCATCGATCTGCGAGGCATCGCGGATGCGCACCTGCACACCGCCATCCACCACGCCAAGGCCTGTGTAGCCGATGCGCGGTTCGGTTCTGAGCGCCTGACGCACTTCGCCCGTGAGCGAGCGGAGCCGCTTATCCACATAATCCTGCCTGTCCACCTCGTAGAGGAGGTAGGCGCCGCCCTGAAGGTCCAGACCCAGGACAATCCTGTCCTTGGGCATCCAACTGGGGAGCGCTTCGGTCCAACTGCGCGGGACGAGGTTGGGCATCACGGCCAAGATGCCGAGCACCACAACCAGGATGATGAGGACAATCTGCCAGCGGGCGAAGTGCAGCATGGCTTGGCCTAGCCGTCGTTGGCTGGTTCTGGCTTGGCACGCACCTCGGTGATGGTGGCGCGGACCACGCGAACGGGTTCGTTCTCGCCGAAGCGTACTTCCACTTCGCCGTCATCCAGGACTTTGGTGATTTTGCCGATGAGCCCGCCCGATGTCACCACCGTGTCATTGCGCTTCAAGGCCGCGACCATCGCCTGATGCGCTTTCATGCGCTGGCGCTGGGGGCGGATGATCAGGAAGTACATGATCACGAAGATGAGAAGGAAGGGGGCGAGCGTGACGAGGAAGTCCGCGCCACCGGCGGTGCCAGCCGTCTGGGCGTAGGCTTCAGTTACGAACATGAGGCAACCTTTGAAGAGAGGGGCGATCGACCGCTGCCACAGCGGGACCACGGGTTCAGGGGAGGTAACGCACCGCCCCTCGTATTGCAACGCACTGATGCACTGTGTCCGCTTGCCAACGGCCAAGGATGCTGGCACGCGAAGCCCATGATGCCACCTTGTGACGCCTCGACACTCAAAGCCTCGCTGCGCCCGCCCGATCGGCGCAGCCAGCTCAGCGTATCAGGAGGGCGCCGTTTGGGCGTTTCCGCCTGGGGCGCTGAGGACGCGCCTGTGGTAGTGTTTCTGCATGGTGCGGGGATGAGCGGGCGCCTTGGATTCGGCGTCGAAAGGCTTGGCGAACATGGCGTTCAGTTGATCGCTGTTGATCGGCCGGGCATTGCCCATTCCGACCATGACCCCGGCAAAACGCTCACCACCGTCGCGGACGATGTGGCACGCGCGCTCGGCGCCCTTGATCGTCCTGTCGTGGGCGCTGTGGGCTTTTCCATGGGTGCACCGTTCGCCCTTGCCTTGCTGGCCGCAGGCATCGTCCCGCGCCTTGCCCTCGTCGCGCCCCAGGACGAACTCGCTCACCCCGACGTGCGCCCCCATGTGAGCGAGGACGTGGGCAACCTGGTGGATGCCGTCGCCGAAGACCCTGACCGGTTCGAGGACACATTTGCGGCAATGATCGACGCGGCGGAAATGCGCGCCCTCATCCTTGAGACGAGTTCGCCCGAGGACCGTAGCGTCTACGACCACCCCGTGTTCGCCACCGCCCTCACCGAAGCGCTGGACGATGGATTCCGCAACGGTTCAGCAGGTTATGCGCGCGATCTGCGGGTGGCGCTCAGTCCCTGGCCTGTGGATTTCGGCGCCATACACAGCCCCGTCACCATCTGGTGCGGCGCGTTCGACACCTCCCCCGTCCACAGCCCCGACTGCGGCGAAACCCTGGCGGCGCGCTTCCAAAATGGCCGCGTCCGCCTTGTGGTGGACGGCGGCAGTGCGCTCTTGTGGACCCATCCCGACGATATCCTGGCCGATCTCGTCGCCCCAAGCTGACGGTTCCTGAACGCCCATGAACGACCCAAACATTGCCGCAAAGCTCGACGCGCTGATTGCGTTGTTGGAGCGCTGGGCGCCTGCTGCTCGCCCGCAGCCAGACTTTGGCAGTGCCGAAGCCTTTGTGTGGGACTCGCGCGGTGTCCTATCGCCCGTTGCCACCGTGAGCCGGGTGGATATTGGCCTCTTGAAGGGAATTGACGCCAACCGCGACCGCTTGATGGAAAACACGGTGAGGTTTGCCAATGGCCTTCCCGCCAACAACGCACTCCTTTGGGGGGCGCGCGGGATGGGCAAGTCCTCCCTCGTCAAAGCGGTGCACGCGGCCATCCCCCATCTGAAGCTGGTGGAGATCCACAGGGAGGACATCGGCAGCCTTCCCGACCTCATGGTACTTTTGCGGCCGGCGCCGCACCGCTTCGTCATATTGTGCGACGACTTGTCTTTCGATGCGGGGGAGACGTCCTACAAATCGCTAAAAGCCGTGCTGGACGGGGGCGTCGAAGGGCGGCCGGAGAACGTCCTCTTCTACGCCACCAGCAACAGGCGTCACATTCTCTCGCGCGACATGGTGGAGAATGAGCGCGGGACGGCCATCAACCCTGGGGATGCGGTGGAGGAGAAGGTTTCCTTGTCAGACCGTTTCGGCCTTTGGCTCGGCTTTCACCGCTGCAGCCAGGATGAGTATCTGGACATGGTGAACGGGTACGTGGACGCGCTGGGGATCGATCCTGTGCCTGAAACCTTACGTCACGATGCGCTGGAGTGGGCGACCACGCGGGGCGCCCGGTCCGGCCGTGTGGCCTGGCAGTTCACCCAGGACCTTGCAGGCCGGCTCGGTGTGCCTGGCCTCAAGCCCCGCTGAGGTGGGGGAGAGGATCGACGGGCTTAGAGCGCTTGCGCAGCTCGAAGTGTAGCTGGGGCTGCTCCACCGACCCTGTACGACCCACATTGGCAATGTGCTGACCGCGCTTCACCTTATCGCCCCGCGAAACCTTGATGGCCTCGTTGTGGGCATAGGCGGAAACCCAATCGTCCTTGTGCTGGACGAGGACGAGGTTGCCATAACCTTCAAGTTCGTTGCCGGCATAGATGACGGTGCCTGCCTCTGCGGCTCGCACAGGGGTGCCTGCGGGGACGGCCAAGTTGATCCCGTCATTGCGCGCGCCGTCGGCCTGCTTGCCGAAGCCTGCGATGATGCGGCCGCGCACAGGCCAGCGGAAGCCCTGCGCACCGTCAGAGGCCACGCCCTTGTCAGCGGCAGGCGCTGCGGGTTGGCGGGTGGCTGCAGGCGGCACACTGCCAATTTCAGGCGCCGCAGCATCGCTCAACACTTGGCCGGGCTGGGGCGAAGGTTCGATGGCGGCGACCTGCGTTTCCTTGGCGGGCGCGCGCTTTGCGGAGGCGGGAATGCGAAGGGTCTGACCCACCATCACATTGCCTGAGGCAGGCAGATTGTTGAGTGTCACCACCTCATCGGGGCGCACGCCGTAAAGCTGTGAGATGGACCACAAGGTCTCACCCGTCTTCACCGTGTGACCGGCACCGTTCAGTGCGGCGGCCTGGGCGCCGAGGGTGGTGGGCGGCGTGCCGGTGGCGGTTTGCGCGGCAGGGGTCTGCCCCGTCGACGGCGGCGTGTCGCGATAGACGTAGGTGGGAATGACAAGGCGCTGGCCGGCGCGCACATCCGCGGCGGACGAAAGGCTGTTTGCCTCCAAAATCACGCTGACGGGGACGCCGAAACCTTGGCTGAGTGTGGCGGCTGTGTCGGCAGAGCCCACCTCGACAATGGGGGCGCCTTCCACAGTCCAGCCCCTTTGGCGAAGGCCTGGGGGTGTTGTGATGGGCGCGGTCGCCGTTGCAGCGGCAGCATCGGTCGCCGTTGGATCGGCGGCAAGGGCTGTCTGCTGCCCATTGATGGGCGCCAGATCCCGGCTTTCGACACCTTGGCCGATGGTCGCCTGTTGGTTGGGCGTTGAGCCGGCAAATAAAGGCGTTTCGCCCAGTCGGGTCGACCCACTGGAACAACCGGCTGCCGCGCCGGCAAGTGCCGCAACCACAACGATTTTTGCCACTGGCACTCGTTCGCAAACTTGCCGCACCGTGCGCATGACAAACCCACCCCTGCGCTGTGAAAACAACATGCGCCATAAGGTGCGGGAAGGCGTTGACGAAACTTTAAGACGGCCAGGCCAATTGGCCCGAAGGGCTTGATTCCGCCGTCCAATTGCGACGTTCTTGGAAGTGTTGCAAGAAGGTTACAGGGCGTCGGCCACCCCAGCCACCAATGGGACGAAGCGTACGTCGGCCACATGCTCGCCTTCAAGCCCATCGGCTGTACGACGGCACTTCAGCAACTCTTGCGTGTGCCCTTCCTTGCCCACTGGCGCCACAAGGATGCCGTCTTCGGCCAGCTGCTCCACCAGCGGCGCCGGCACGAAGGGGGCCGCTGCCGTCACGATGATCCTGTCGAAAGGGGCTTCATCGGGCCAACCTTCCTGCCCGTCCGCCACCGCGATGGTGACGTTACTGATCTTGAGGACCCGCAGGCGCTCGGCCGCCAGCTCGGCAAGGAGTGTGTAACGCTCGATGGAGAACACCTCGCGGGCAAGCCTGGCAAGCACTGCTGTCTGGTAGCCGGACCCCGTCCCTATCTCCAAGACCTTGCAGTCGGAGGTGACGGACAGGGCTTCCGTCATCATCGCCACCACCGTGGGCTGTGAGATGGTCTGCCCGCAGTCGATGGGGGCGGCGCGGTCGGCGTAAGCAAGGCGTTTGTGGCGCGCACCAAGGAAAAGGGCGCGCGGCACGCTTTCAAGGGCGGCGAGGACGGCCCGCCCGGCCACGTTGTTGCGCCTGAGGCCCATCAAGAGCTCGGCGCGGGCGACGGCCTCCTCGTCTTCCGTCATCGCTCTGGCGGCTCGATCCGCTCAAACCCCGTGTAGGGGACGAGCACCTCGGGAATGGTGATGCCGCCCTCCCCGTCCTGGTAGTTTTCCATAACGGCGATCAGCGCGCGGCCCACCGCAACGCCGGAACCATTGAGCGTGTGGACGAACCGCGGCGGGCCTTTGGCCTCGGCTTGACGGTAGCGCGCCCCCATCCGCCGCGCCTGATAATCGCCGCAGACGGAGCAAGAAGAGATTTCCCGATACGTCTCCTGCGCGGGCAGCCACACCTCGATGTCGTAAGTCTTGGCGGCGCTGGCGCCCATGTCGCCGGTACAAAGGACCACCACGCGGTAAGCAAGGCCAAGGTCCTTCAAGATGGTTTCGGCGCATTGGGTCATCCGCTCATGCTCTTCGATGGCCGCCTCAGGCGTCGTGATGGAGACAAGCTCGCACTTGATGAACTGGTGCTGGCGCAGCATGCCGCGGGTGTCGCGGCCGGCAGACCCAGCCTCTGAGCGAAAGCAAGGGGTGAGCGCCGTCACCCGCAAGGGCAACACCTTCTCCTCAAGCACGCTGTCGCGCACCAGGTTCGTCAGCGGCACCTCTGCGGTGGGGATCAGCCAGCGCCCGTCGGTGGTGGCAAACAGATCGTCGGAAAACTTCGGCAGTTGGGCCGTGCCGAAGACAGCGTTGTCGCGCACCAGGAGAGGCGGGCTCACCTCCGTGTAGCCGTGCGCCATCGTATGGCGGTCGATCATGAACTGGCCGAGGGCGCGCTCAAGCCGTGCCAGCTTTCCTGTCAGCACCGTGAAGCGGCTGCCTGACATGGCGGCGGCCTTTGCCTCGTCCATCAGGTTGAGGGCCTCGCCGAGGTCCTCATGGCTCTTGGGCGTGAAGGCGAAGTCCGGCGGCGTGCCGACGCGGCGCACTTCGACGTTTGCCGCTTCGTCCTGGCCCTCAGGCACATCGTCCAAGGGGCGGTTCGGGAGGGCGGCAAGGGCGGCGGAGAGTTTGGCAGCAGCCGTGCGCTCAGCTTCCTCGCCGGCCTGGATGTCGCTCTTCAGCGAAGCGACGGCCTCGATGAGGCGCGCAGCCTCCGCCTCATCACCAGAGGCTTTGGCCTTGCCGACGGCTTTGGAGGCAGCGTTGCGCTCGGTCTGCATCTCCTGCAGGCGGGCAATGACGGCCTTGCGCTCATCATCAAGGGCCAACAGCTCGGCGGACGCCGGCGGATGATCGCGGCGCTTGAGGTCGGCATCGAAAGCTTCCGGCGCGTCGCGGACGGCGCGAATATCGAACATGGGTTCGGCTCTTAGGGCGGTGGAATGGTCAGCCTCAGCTGTCCCCCGCTCATAGCGCGCTTTTCCGCTGGTGGAAAACTATCAGCGCAAAAGATTTGCCCCTATCCCTAGCGATGCCGCCCCTCAGGCGGGTTGGCTCCCCTAGTCGAGGATGAACTTGGAAAAGTCCGTGTGCTTGGCGTGGATGGTGCGCACCGTCCCGGTGGAGGAGCGCATCACGATGGTCTCTGTGGTGATGTAGCCGTGATAAAAACGCACCCCCTGCAACAGGTTGCCGTCCGTGACGCCCGTGGCGGAGAAGTAGACATCGCCCTTGGCCATCTCCTCGTCGGTGTAAATCCTGTCGAACTCGGTGATGCCCATGCGCTCGGCGCGGGCCTTGTGCTCGTCGGTCTTCAAGACCAGACGGCCCTGCATCTGACCGCCAGTGCACCGCAGCGCTGCGGCAGCAAGGACGCCTTCGGGCGCGCCGCCGGTGCCTAGATAAATGTCGATGCCGGTTTCGACAGGGTCGGTGGTGTGGATGACGCCTGCCACGTCCCCATCGCCGATGAGGCGGATCCCCGCCCCCGTCTCACGCACCGCCTTGATGAGGTCGGCATGGCGCGGCCTGTCGAGAATACAGGCTGTGATCTCATCCACAGGCACGCCCTTGGCTTCGGCCAGCTTGCGGATCGCCTCCCCCGGCGGCATGTCGATGTCGATGACGCCTTCGGGGTAGCCGGGGCCAATGGCAATCTTTTCCATATAGACGTCAGGGGCGTGGAGGAGAGAGCCGCCTGAGGCGAGCGCCAGCACCGCGAGGGAATTGGGCATATCCTTGGCGCACAAGGTGGTGCCTTCCAAAGGATCAAGGGCAATGTCCACCTTCTTGCCGCCTGTGCCGACGCCTTCGCCGATGTAGAGCATCGGCGCTTCGTCGCGCTCGCCCTCTCCGATCACGACAATCCCTTCGATGGACAGGCGGTTCAGTTCCCGGCGCATGGCGTCCACAGCGGCTTGGTCGGCCGCCCGCTCGTCGCCACGCCCGCGAAGTCGTGCAGCGGAGACAGCGGCGCGCTCCGTCACACGCATGACCTCAACGGTGAGAACGCGGTCAAGCGCGCCTTTGGGTGTCCTGTCTTCAACCATGGGATCTGTCGTTGCTCCGCTTGTCTTTGTCTTGGTGCGGTTGTGGCGGCTCTGGGCTTTGCGCACAATCGATAGGAGTTCACATAGGGCAGTCCTTTGGCGCGCAACGGGGCGGACGTCGCCTCGACCCACGAAACCGTGTAGAACCCCCCTTGTTGGATAACACGCCCGCCGCTGGTAGAGGATCCGCGATGGCCCGCTCGTTCTTACGCACACTGGCGCTCTGCGCAGCCCTTTCGGCGGTGCTCTGGGTGCCTGTGGCCCTTGCCCAGTCGGACGGGATTTTTAGCGTCAACCGCATCCGCAACGCGACGCCCAAGTGCGCCGATCACCCCCAGTATGAGTGGGTGGGGCGGGTGTCTGGCAGCACCGACAGCCTGCTGGATCGGCCAATGCCCGTCTCTTTCGTCGGCTGCTTTCCCACCGAGCGTGAGTGCGAGCGGTGGCTCGGTCAGGCGAGCAGCATCATCACAACGACGTTGATCCAGTATAGCTGCAAACCCCGCTGATACCCTGCCCGATGATGTGGCCGCGGTGCTTGGCGCCGTCACCCCCGATGCGCGGCGGGACGAGGGCATGCGCCTGGCCGCCATCTTCCAGCGCGTGACGGGGTGGGCACCGCGACATTGGGGGAGAGGGCTGATCGGCTACGGATCCTATCACTACCGCTATGACAGCGGGCGGGAAGGCGATTTCCTGGCAACCGGCTTTTCCATGCGCGCCAAGGAGATCTCGCTCCACATCCTGCCAGGCTATACTGAGTTTCCCGACATTGCCGCACGCCTTGGCAAGCACAGGCGCGGCAAGAGCTGCTGGTACGTCAAATCCCTCGATGCGATTGACGAGGCGGCCCTTGAAGATCTCATCCTCGCCGGCCTTGCCGACCTGTCAGCCACCTTTGAGGTGACGGCGACATGAGGTTGTCACTGATCGAACAAGAAGAGCCGATGCGGCTCCCAGGTGATCCAAACAGGATCGCCAACTGACAGTGAGGTCTCTGCGGGAAGGTAGGCGCTGAGGGTGGTTGGCTCGCCACCGTCCACCGTCACCTCCACAAGGGTGCGGCTGCCTTTGAACACGCGTGAGACCAGATGACCTGGCAGTGCATCGCCCCCAGGGTCGGCGGCATGAACGCTCACATGCTCAAGCCTCAGCGAGCCCGTCATCACCGTGCCCTGTGGAGGGAAGACCCCTGCGGTGACGCCTTTGACGGTCCTGCCGCCCCAATCGACCGTGACGGTGTCGTCCCCTGTCTGACGCACACTGCCCGTGATGAGGTTCGTCTCGCCGATGAACTCGGCGACGAACCGGGTTTGGGGGCGCATGTAGAGGTCTTCGGGGGTGCCGTCCTGCTCCACCCTCCCCTCGTTCATGACGACGATCCTGTCGGACATCGTCAGCGCCTCGTCCTGATCGTGGGTGACGAACAGGAAGGTTTTGCCCGTGCGGCGCTGAATGTCCTTCAGCTCCACCTGGAGCTGGCCGCGCAGTTTGGCGTCCAGCGCGCCAAGGGGCTCGTCCAGCAACAAGAGTTTGGGGTCGGGCGCCAAGGCGCGCGCCAGGGCAACGCGCTGGCGCTGGCCGCCTGAAAGCTGGTCGGGCTGGCGGTCGGCAAGGGCCTCTAGCTGGAGGAAGGCCAGAAGCTCCACCACCTTCGCCTGGATGGCGCTGCGCGACAGGCCCTTTAGCTCAAGCCCGAAGGCAACGTTCTTGCGCACGCTCATATGGGGGAACAGCGCATAGTCCTGAAACACCATGTTGACGTTGCGCCTGTTGGGGGGCTGGCGCGTCACGTCCGCACCGTCGAGCAGGATGCGGCCTTCGTCGGGCGTCTCGAATCCGCCCAACATGCGCAGCGTGGTGGACTTGCCGCAGCCTGACGGGCCGAGGAAGGTCACAAACTCGCCGCGCCCGATGGCAAGATCCAGGGCATCCACCGCCACCGTACGGCCAAACCGCTTGGTGATGGACTGAAGGTGGACGACGGCATCGGTGGCGGACATCAACGGGCCCTTTTCATGCGCCGCATGGACCGCTCGGCCCACAGCCCCAACACAGCCGTCACCACAAGGACGACGGTTGCGATGGCGTTGATCTGCGGGCTCATGCCTGAGCGCAGTTCGGCGAAGATGAGAACGGGCAAGGTGGGCTGGTAGCCGCCCAGGAAGAAGGACCGCACGAAGTCGTCAAAGCTCAAAAGCATGCAGAACACAGCCGCCCCGATCAGCGCGGGACGCAGGTAAGGCAGCGTCACCCGCATGAAAGCGATGAGGCCGTCGGCACCAAGGTCCTTCGCCGCCTCCAACTGGCTTTTGGGAAGGGTGGAGAGGCGCGCCATCACCACCAGCGCCACAAAGGGCACGTTGTGAATGGTGTGGCCGATGATGATGGCGGTCATCCCAGGTTCGATCTCCACCACCCGTGCCGCCACCCGCAAGGCAATGGCCGAAATGACGCCCGGCACCACGGCGGGCAGGCACATCAGCGCAAAGACGATGAACTTGCCCGGAAAGCTGTGGGGCTGGATGAAGGCGGCCACCCAGGTGCCGATGAACAGCGAGAAGAGGGTGGAGGCGACGGCGATCACCATGGAGTAGGCAAAGCTTGCCATAACGTCGCCGTCCTCGAAGACGCCCACGTACCAGTCGGCGGTCCAGGAGGTGATGGGAAAGCCGATGAAGCGGGAATCCTTGAACCCCATCAGCACCATCAGCACCAAAGGCACGAAGAGGTAGACCACGAACGCCCAGAAGACCACCGACAGGAGAACCCGCGTGTGCCGCGTCACGACAACAGCCCCTTGCCGCCCCGCCCCATGACTTTGAGGAAAATGCCGGCAATGGCGAGCGCTGTGACGAGCATGATGGTGGCAAAGGCCGAACCCACGGGCCACTTGTCGCCGGCCACATGGAAGAAGCCCGCAATGGTCTCAGAAAACAGCGTGGTGGACGGCCCGCCGAGCAGAACAGGCGTCGCGTAGTACCCGGTGGCCAGCAGGAAGACCAATGTGCAACCTGTCGCAATCCCCTCCCGCGAGAGGGGGAGCGTGACGCGCCAGAACCGCTGGAGGGCCCCTGCCCCAAGGTCGGCCGCCGATTCGGTGAGGTTTTTCGGGATCTTTTCCAGCGCCGAGTAGAGCGGCAAGAGCATGTAGAGCGCCGTCAGGTAGACGATGCCGAACCCCAGCGAAAACGTCGTGTACATGAAGGGGATCGGCCGCTCCACCAATCCCACATACCGCAAAACAAGGTTGATGGCGCCGTTGTTGCCCAGGAGGATCATGATGGCGAAGGTGCGCACGATTTCGCCCACCCAGAACGGGATCAACAGGATGAGCAGGAACAGAAGCTGCCTGTCCCGCGGCACGTGCTTGGCGAGGAAGTAGGCAACGGGATAGGTGATCACCAAAGTGACGGCTGTCAGCACCGTTGCAAACCCGAGGGTGCGCATGAACGGGACGATGAAGATGTCATCGCCGAAGAACATGCCCCAATTGGCGAGCGTCCACTGGGGTTCAACGCCGATGGTGGGTGGATAGGCGTCCAAGAAGCCGATGCGGATCATCGACACGATGGGCCCGAGGTGGGCGAAGACAATCCACAGGAGCGGGAACGCGGCGAGGATGATGAGCTGGCGTCGCGGGCTAGCCAAAAGCACAGCGCTCAGCGCGCGGTAGAAGCCGCTTTGGGCTACCGCACCCCAGGCAGTGCGCCGCTGACCGCGCCCCGTATCGGGCGGGAGCGCGGCCTCAGCCACGCCGCCGCTTCTCTGCAGCGCACGTCAGGACGGCCCGCACGAGGGCCGTCCGCTTAGGTGAAGGTTTGGTCAACGCTGGTTAGGCCGCTTTGACCTCTTCCACCGCGGGGTCCACCAGCTCGTACTTCATCTTGTTGGCCTCGGCGCGGAAGAACTGAAGGCCCTGCAACTCTTCCTCGGAGAAGGAGGAGGCGCGGCGCTCAAGGTCCGTCAGGTACTCGTCAGCGCCCTTGAAGGTGGAGATGAAGCCTGAGCTCTTGGTCATCTCAGCGCCCACTTCGGGCTCTGCGAGGATGGCGTCGATCAAGGTGTAGGCGTTGTCGGCGTTGGGCGCCCCTTCGGCCACGTTGAAGGTGTAGACGAAGCCGTAGGTGCCTTCCTTGGGAATGGTCATGTCGACGGGGAAGCCGTCCATGATGAGCTTGGAGATGGGGCCGCTCCAGGCGTGGGCGAGCACCACGTCCTGGTTGACGAACATCTGCTGAATTTCAGCGCCGGAGTCGTAGAATTTGCGCACCATCGGCTTGTGCTCGATCATGAAGTCGCGCGCTTCCTTGACCACCTCGGCAGCCTTCGCAGGGTCGTCCAGGTAGGCGACCATGTTGCCGTCATAGCCGAGGTAAAGCATCACCACCGACATCATGTCCTGGATGATGTAGGCGGTCTGGCCCTGATACTTGGGATCGAACATCACGTCCCAGCTCTTGGCCTCGTCAGGGGACACCATCTCGGTGTTGTAGGCCAGAACCTCGCAGCCTGAGAGAATGGGGGCGCCCCACTTCTCGCCATTGATGACCGCCCAGTCGCTTTCGGAATAGACGGGGTTGATGGTGCCCCAGTTGGACAGGCGCGACACATCCATGGGCGCAATCAGCCCGCCGTCGATGAACTGGCGATAGCGGTGGCCGGCCACGGTGACGACGTCTGCGGTGGTGTCGGGCTTTTCGGCGGTCAAAAGGTTGAACTGCTTGCCCTGGTCGTCCACCAGGCGAATGTTGACGGTGATCCCCGTCTGATCCTCGAACTTGTCCTTGAAGTCGTCGGGGATGAAATTGGCGTAGGTCCACACATTGACCGCGCCGGAGGCTCGTGCGGCGGTGGTGCGCAACACGGCAGGCGCTGCAAGAACGGCCGCACCGCCTTTGATGAGCGTGCGCCGATTGACCGTCAGCTTCGTCATGATCCCATTCCCTCTTCCGTTATGGTGCCGGGCATTGCGCCCGTTATGATGTGGCGGCAGCGCTGGCCTTGCCGTACCCCTCGCGCGCGAGCTGCAAGAGTTGGTCCAACCCCATGGCGTCAAGGTCGAGCGCGGCCAGTAGATCGTTCTCGGCCATAAAATCACGGCCGTAGAGCGCACAGAAGGTCTGAACGCCGGCTTTGTGCAAGGTGGCGGGCCGGCCCACCAATTCGCCGAGCTTGACCGTGACGAGGAGACCGTAGGGCACATCCTCCGTCACATAACGCGAGTCGGCGGTGGCGGGGCCCGTGCCGCCGCGACCTTCGGCGTGCATCTTTTGGTTCATGGCCGAGACGGTGTCTTGCGGCACATGGAAGGAGAGGCTGAAGTGCTCGAAGATGGTGCGCACTTTCAGGCCCAGCGCCTCGGCAATGGCGAGGCGTTCAGCGTCGAGCGCCTCCAACAGACGGCCCACATTGGGGGTGACGTTGTGGCCCTGGCTCCAGGTCTCGCCATGCTCCATGCGCGTCATGTTGCACAGGGCAATGCCCATGTGGTTCTGCGGGTTGAGGTTGCTGAGCGCGATCGCCATCAGGCTGCCGCGGTCGACGAACCGCTCGCCAAACAGCGCTTGGCAAAGGGCGCGGCCCTTACCGCCATCGTCGGCAGGAAGGCTGGCGCAGTCGATCCTCTGGCGCACGGTGTTGACGTTCACCGTCGTGCCGCTGCGACGGCCCGTCACAAGGGTCGTCCCCCAGGAGACGATGGGAAGGTGGACTCCCCGCTCGGCAAGCTGCCTTGAAAGGTAAAGCGCGCCGAAGGAGGCGTGGGAGGAGATGATTACAGGCTGGCCGTCGGCAAGGTGCGGCGCAAGGGCGTCGAACACGGCCTTGTGTCCATAGGCCGGCAGGGCGATGACGATAATGTCGGTGGTCTCCGCAAGGGCCTGTGCGGATGCGGCCACCACCGGCGCGAAGGCGGTCTCAACGGCACCTTTGGCCGTCAGCGGCTCGGACTTGAAGGGGGCTGTTCCCTCCCCCGAAGGCGACCATAGGATAGGGATGTGGCCGGCCTCCTTCAGGAAGGCGGCTGTGCCGAGCGCGACGGCGCCTGCGCCGGCAATGCCGACGCGCTGTGCCCCGCCCACACTCACGCCTTCGTGCCGCGGTCTGGCTCCACAGGGTCGCCGAGGGTGTGCATCAAGCGATTGGCCCAGCCGAACAGCGACGCCGACAAGACAAGGTCGAGGATCTCCTCATCGCTGAGGCCCACCTCGTGCAGCGCTTCCACGTCGGTGTCTTCCGCTTCGCTGGGCGTCTTTGAGAGTTTGACGGCGAAGGAGAAGATGGCGGCCTCGCGCGGCGGCAGGAGGGCAGCCTCCTCTTTGGCGAAGATCCGCTCCACCGTCTCGGTGGTCTTGGTCAGTTGGTTGTAGCGGCTGGCGTGGACGGCCGTGCAGTAAATGCAGCGATTGACGATGGAGGCGCCGATGGCCCCAAGCTCACGCTCAGCCCGGGACAATCCGCCTTTATTGTACATGATGGCGTTGAACAGCGGCGTGCGGACGGCAAGCGTTTCCACATCGTTGGCAAGCACCAGCACATAGTCCGACACCTTGGTGTTGGACGGCGTCACCTTCAGCGCGTCGCGCTGTGCCGGCGTCGCCTCTTGAAGGTCGATGGGCTTCACCCTCGGGCGCCAGGTGGGAATGGTGGTGGTGTAGTCCTCGACGATGGCGCTCATGACCGCACCCCGATCAGCGCCAGACCGTCCACCAGGCGGATCTGATAGGCGAGGAAGGCGACAAGCTCGCTGAGCCGCACGATGTCGGCATCATCAATGCCAGCACCTTTCAGCGCCTCGATGTCCTCAGCCACAACACTGCGCGGCGCAGCGCCAGCCTTGTCGGCGTAGTGGGCGAGCGCGGCATGGCGGGGGTCGGTGGGTTCTTCGGCAGGGTCGGCAAGGGGTGCGAGCGCTGCGCCCTCGCCCGCCGCCTCCATCAGGCCTTGATAGTGGTTGGCAAGGGCGAAAGCCCTGTGCCGGCGGCACACCCGTAGGGCAAGGGCGGCGCGCTCGCCATGGGACAGGCCGCCGGGGTCGGTGGGGCGAAGGGCGGCCCAATGGGCGGCCTCCGTCTTGTCCATCACGTCCTGGCGCGCGCCTGTGAGGGCGGCAAAGGCGGTCTCAGACAGGCCGCTTGCGGTCGCAACGACGTGGTGGGTCATGAGGCGGCCGCTGCAAGGGGTTTGGAAGCGCCCGCGCCAAGGGGGGTCGCGGTCCACTCGTCGCCCAAGAGTTCGGGTTTGTCGTAGTCGAGTATCCCTTGGAAGTGGGTCTCAACGTCCTCCACGTAAGACTGCTCGGCGATGGCGCGCACGAGCCAGGACGCGCCTTCGCTGATGCCTGGAATATCGCCCGAAACTTTGCCAAGGCTGGCAGAGGCGCCGTAGTTGAAGCAGTGAATTTTCGACAGCCACGGCGCGCGCCCGGGCACCTTCTCCATGAACGAGAAATCGCCTGCAAGGTAGGGGAACAGCGACAGGTCTTTGTTCTCCTCACCTGCGGGCGGGGTGTAACGGTCGCGCCACAGGAGGATTTCGTCGGCGTAAGGGGCAAGCTCGCGCCTTGCCATGGGGTCGACGGTAAAGCCTGTGCCCAAGATCACGTAGTCGGTCTGAAGTCGGGTGCCGTCGGCAAAGGCGATCACCACCTCGTTGCCGGTCTCTTCGATGCTCTCCACCCCTTTGCCGAAGTGGAAATAGGCGTTGGGGTGGCGGCTGACACGCATTGTCGACCCGCGCGGGGCAGGCGTCTGTGTCACGAACGAATAGCGCATGAAGCGCCAGCGCCATTCGTCAGGCAAAGCGGCAAACCCGCAGGTGAATCCGTAAGAGCCGATCCCCATCATCTTGTTGATGGTGGGCATCTCATCCCGGCGGATGAGGTGGCGTACTTCCAGCGCCCCCGCCTCCAGCGCTTCGGCCGCATTGTCCACCGCAGAGGCGCCAATGCCGATGACGGCAACGCGCTTGCCCTTCAGCGCGGCAAAGTCGATCTCATCGGCAGAGTGCGCCCAGCGGCGCCGCGACAAACCCGACACGAAGGATGGAATGTTGGGGTAGCCGGTGCCGTCGCGCCCCGTTGCCATCACCACCCGCCTGGCAAGGATGGAGGTCTCGGCGGCGCCCGTGAGATGAAGACGCAACTCCTCCCCGTCAGGCGCGATGGTCTCCACGCCGATGCCGTTCTCCACCGGGATGGCAAGGGCTTTGCGGTACCACTTCAGATAATCCATCCACATGGGGCGTGGGATCTTGTCCAGCCCCTCCCACTCCGCCTCGCCGAACCGGGCGGTGAACCAGGCGCGGAAGGTTAAAGGCCCCATCCCATAAGCTGGGCCTGTGAGCTGCTTGGGCGAGCGCAGCGTCTCCATCCGCGCATAGGTGAGCCAGGGGCCCTCCTCGCCCTGCTGCGCACGGTCAAGGATGCGCACGCCATCAATGCCGCCGCATTGGAGAGCAAAGTGCACCAAGAGCCCGCACATGCCGCCGCCAACAATGACCACATTGTGGATGGGTTCTTCGCCGCGGGCCCTTCTTGGCACCCAGGATGAGGCGGGGCGCAAGAGGTTTTGAAGGTCCTCTTGAAGGCGCGCCTCAAGCGCGTCCAATCCCGCTTCGCCCGTCATAATGCCCCCTTTTGCGCCGCACGGTCTTGCATCTGCGAAAGCAACCGCTGTGCCGGCCCAGTCCCAGAAGCTCATAAGGCGCAATGATGGGTGTGGCCAGTGCGCGTCACAAAAACTCGCGCCGCGCCATGCAAAAATGTGGCACCACCACGGGAGCCGCCCGAAAGCCCTCTCGCCAACATTTTAGGACCCGTCGATGATCTCAGAAGACCACATCCGCAAGAGCGCGTTTGCAATGCCCTTCACCTCGCCCGCCTACCCGTGCGGGCCGTACCGGTTCGTGGACCGCGAGTTCCTGGTCATCACCTACCGCACCGACCCAGACGCGCTGGCCAAGGTGGTGCCGGCGCCGCTGGAGGTGGGCGAACCCATCGTGAAGTACGAGTTCATCAAGATGCCCGATTCGACGGGCTTCGGCAGCTACACGGAGACGGGCCAGGTGATCCCCGTCTCCTACAAGGGTCAGGCTGGCGCCTACGTCCACGCCATGTACCTTGACGATGGCCCGCCCATCTTCGGCGGGCGCGAATTGTGGGGCTTTCCCAAAAAGTACGCCACGCCGAAGATGGAGGTGCGTAAGGAGACCCTTGTGGGCACCTTGAACTTCAACGGGGTTCAAGTGGCCGTCGGCACAATGGGCTACAAGCACCGCGCGCTGGAGGAGGCAGCGGTGATGCCCTCCCTCACCGCCCCCAACTTCCTCCTGAAGATCCTGCCCCACGTGGACGGGTCGGCAAGGGTGTGCGAGCTGGTGCGCTACCACATGACCGACATTGTCTATAAAGGCGCCTGGGCGGGGCCTGCCGCCCTTGACCTTCGCCCCCATGCCATGGCGCCCGTCGCCGACCTTCCCGTGCGCGAGGTCTTGTCGGCCACCCACATCCTTGCCGACCTCACACTCGGCCTTGGCGAGGTGGTTCACGACTATCTGGCCTGATTGCCCACCCCCTCCCCGTTGTGGCGGACGGGCAATCGACCGTAGAAGGCTCTCAAACGAAGGGAGCTGTTATGGCGAAGGTTGCATTCTTGGGTTTGGGCGTCATGGGCTATCCCATGGCCGGCTATCTGGCCAAGGGCGGTCACGAGGTCACCGTCTACAACAGGACGACCGCCAAGGCCGACAAATGGGTGGCCGAACATGGCGGCGCGGCCAAACCCACCCCGCGCGAGGCGGCGGAGGGGTGCGAGTTCGTGTTCGCGTGCGTCGGCAATGACGATGACCTGCGCGCGGTCACCCTGGGCGAGGACGGGGCCTTCCACGCCATGGCAGGGGGCGCCATCTTCGTGGACAACACCACCGCCTCGGCCGCCGTCGCGCGGGAATTGAACGCGGCGGCCGAGGCCGGCGGCTTCCACTTCCTGGATGCACCTGTTTCGGGCGGTCAAGCCGGCGCCGAAAACGGCCAGCTCACGGTCATGGTCGGCGGCCAACAAAAGGTGTTCGACAAGGCGCGTCCGGTGATTGACTGCTACGCCAAGATGGTGGGCCTGATGGGCGACACGGGCGCGGGCCAGCTCACCAAGATGGTCAACCAGATCTGCATTGCCGGCCTCGTTCAGGGCCTGTCCGAAGCGCTCCACTTCGGCAAGACCGCAGGGCTCGACATCGAGAAGGTGGTGAGCGTCATCTCCAAGGGTGCCGCGCAGTCCTGGCAGATGGACAACCGCTGGAAGACCATGAACGAGGACACCTTCGACTTCGGCTTTGCGGTGGATTGGATGCGCAAGGACCTGTCCATCGTTCTGGACGAGGCACGCACCAACGGCGCGCGGGTCCCCGTCACCGCGCTGGTGGACCAGTTCTATGGCGACGTTCAGAAGATGGGCGGCAACCGTTGGGACACCTCAAGCCTCATCGCACGGCTTCAGAAGGACTGAAGGTTTTGGCGGTCCCCTCGCCCACTGACCGACCCGGCCGGACCGGCGGTGGGTCGGTGGCTGAGGGGCCGCGACTCATCATCCTGTCCGGCCAATCCTGCGTGGGCAAGACAAGCCTTGCCCGCACGCTTTGTCAGTTGATCGGCGCAGTCCATCTTCGGGTCGACACCATCGAGGGCGTGCTCAAACAGGCCGGCGTGTTCGAGGATATGGCCGACGCCGGTTACCGCATCTCCTACGGTGTTGCCGCTGACAATCTGGCGGCCGGCAGGATTGTGGTGGCTGACCAGGTGAACCCCATCCCCCTCACCCGAGAGGCGTGGCAGGGGGTGGCGCAGTCGGCGGGCGTGCCGTTCGCCCACGTTCTCATCGTGTGTTCCAACAGGGCCGAATGGCGGCGGCGCGCTGTCTCCAGAGAAGGGGCGGCCCACTGGGAGAGGATCAAGGCCCGCCAATTCGTGCCGTATACGCCTGACTTTGCGGTGGACACGGCAAGCTGCTCGCCGGAGACGGCAGCGCGCGAAACGGCGCTGCGCCTCGGCTATGGCGAGAGTGAGGCGGAGAAAGGCTCTCCCGCCTAAGCCTTCTTAGAGGGTCGAGGCGGCGCTATTTGCCGCCCGATTTGGGCTCGGGCAACAGCCCCTCTGGGCGCGACAGAAGCACCACCTGGATCAACACACCCACGAGGAGGACGCGGGCAGCGCTTGCCTGGGTTGCGTATTCGGCAGGAAGAAGCCCTGTCAAAAGCTCCGATCCCGACCAGATGATCCACACCACCAAAGCGCCAAGGACGGCGCCAAGGTTGTTGCCCGAGCCGCCGACAATCAGCATGGCCCAGACAAGGAAGGTGGCAAACAGCGGGTCGAAGGCTTCGGGCGAGATAAAGCCGATGAAGTGAGCGTAGAGCGCGCCGGCAAACCCCATCACCGCAGAGCCGAACACAAAGGCCTGGAGGCGGAAGCCGGCAACATTCTTGCCGGCGGCTTCCGTGGCAGGCTCGTTGTCGCGGATTGCCCTTAACACACGCCCCCAGGGGGAGACGCGCGCCCTCTCGGCCAGCCAGTAGACAATGGCGACAGAAATCAGCGCGATGGCAAGGAAGATGAGGTTCGACCCCGACCCCTCGTAAATGGGCCGCGGGATGTCGGCGATCCCGCGCACGCCGTTGGTGAGCCAGCTCTCATTTTGCAGGACGAAGCGGATGATTTCGGCAATGCCGATGGTGGCAATGGCCAGATAGTCCGTTCGCAAGTTGACGGTGATGGCACCGATGAGCGCCGCGGCAAGCGCCGCTGCCGCGGTTGCAAGGATGGCCCCCACAATGGCCGGCAGCTCGAACCCGCCCACATGGGCAGGGTTGCCCGCTGCCGTCACAAGGGCGGACACGTAGGCGCCGATGGCGAAGAAGCCTGCGATCCCGATGTTGATCTGCCCTGTCAGCCCCCACTGGATGTTGAGGCCAAGGGTGAGGACGGCATAGATGGAGACGGTCGTCAGGAAGAAGACGCCAAAGCCCAGGAGGCCGGAGGGATCCATATCAGGCCGCTCCCTTCAAGATGCCCTGGGGGCGCACAATCAAGGTGATGACGAGGAGCGCGAAGGCCACCGCCGATTTGTAGCCAGGGTCGATGACCATTGTGGACATTTCCATCGCAAGGCCGATCACAAAGCCCCCCGCAATCGCCCCATAAGGCCGCCCGATGCCGCCCAAAATGGCCGCTGCGAAAATGGGTAGGAGTGCGTTCCACCCCAAGACGGGCTGAAGGCGCGTGTCCATGGCAAGGAAGACGCCTGCGGCAGCGGCAAGCGCAGCGGCAATGATCCAGGTGATGATCACCACACGGTTGGTGGGAATGCCGGACAGGCGCGCAAGGTTCAGATCATCGCTCATGGCGCGCATGGCCTTGCCGAACCGTGTCTTGGTTAGAAATAAGTGCAGGGCGATGATGATGGCGAACGTGCCGCCGATGATCCAAAGGTGGTCTGGCTTGATGCGAATGTCGAACACCACGATGGGCATGCGAATGCCGCTGGCATAGACCTGGTTGGAGGTGCCCCAGATGATCTGCACCAGGGAGCGTAAGATCAGCGCCACGCCGAACGATGAAATCAGCAAGATGATGGAAGAGCGCCCTCGCAGGGGCCTGTAGAGCAAAAGCTCCGCCACCACCGCGACGGCGGCGGCCACAAGAACTGCGAAGGGCATGGCCACAATGGGGGACAGGCCGATCATCTTGACAGGCACTAGAGCTGCGTACGCGCCAACGGTCATTAGATCGCCATGGGCGAAGTGGGCAAAGCGCAGAATTGAGAAGATGAGGGAAACGCCGATGGCGCCCAGCGCCAGGATCGACCCTGTGACGATGCCGTAAAAGGCCAGTTGGATGATGTCGCCGAGCATCGGTCAGCCGCCTAAGAACATTTGGGCGATTTCCTTGTTCTCAAGGAGCTCTTTGGCGGGCCCCTCGTAGCGGTTCTGGCCGGAGACGAGCACGTAACCCCTGTGGGCAATGGCAAGGGCCTGCTTGGCGTTTTGCTCCACCATCAAGATGCCGACGCCAAGGTCGTTGATGGCTTTGACGGTGTCGAACGTGACTTCGATGTAGCGGGGCGACAAGCCCGCCGTCGGTTCGTCCAACAGGAGGAGCTTGGGCTCCAGCATGAGGGCGCGGCCCATGGCCACCATCTGCCGCTCACCGCCCGACATCTGCCCGACGGGCTGGCGCTTGCGCTCGGCAAGCTGCGGGAAGAGGTCGTAAATGCGGGCCTTCTGGCGGTCCAGGCTGCCTTTGACGGTGAAGCCGCCCATGTCGAGATTTTCGTCCACCGAGAGCGTTCGGAAGACGTTGCTCTCCTGGGGCACGTAGCAGATGCCCCGCTTGACCACCTGGTCAGGTGCCAACGCGGTAATGTCGTCGCCCTTGAAGGCGACGTTGCCGCCGGTGATGTTCAAAAGACCGAAGACAGCCTTCATGAAGCTGGACTTGCCGGCTCCGTTCGGCCCCACGATGACGACGATTTCTTCGTCATCTACGTAAAGATCGACGCCGTGTAGCGTGTTGGCGCCGGACCCGTAGCCGCCGGCAAGCTTGTCAGCCTTCAAAAGGCTCATTGCGCGGCGCCCTCTTTGATGTCCGTGTGGCCAAGATAGACGTCGCGCACACGTGGGTCGGCGCGCACTTCATCCATGGGTCCCTCGGTCAGCACCGTCCCCTGGGCCATGACGATGACCGGATGGCACAGCTTGGAGATGACCTCCATGTCGTGCTCGATAAGGCAGAAGGTGTAGCCGCGTTCCTCGTTCAACTTGCGGATGGCTTCGACAATATCGCCAAGAAGGGTGCGGTTCACCCCGGCTCCAGGCTCGTCCAGCAAGACCAGGCGGGCATCGGTCATCATCGTTCGGCCAAGATCGAGGAGTTTTTTCTGGCCACCCGAAAGATTGCCCGCCAGTTCATCGGCCACATGCGAGATGTTGAGGAAGGACAGGACATCGTCCACCTTCTCAGCAATCTCTTTTTCTTCGCGCCGGATCTTGCCCCACACGAACCAGTTGGAGGCGAGGCGCTCGCCCGTCTGTCCTGGCGGGACGATCATCAAGTTCTCCCGCACGGTCATGCGCGAAAACTCGTGCGGGATCTGGAAGGTGCGCACCAGACCGTCGTGGAAGAGCGCATGGGTGGCGCGGCCGGTGATGTTCCTGCCAGACAGGTGTACGGCGCCTTTGTCAGGCTTCAGCGCCCCTGCGATGACATTGAAGATGGTGCTCTTTCCCGCCCCATTGGGGCCGATGAGACCGGTGATGGAGCCCTCAGCCACCTGGAACGAGCATGCGCTGACCGCACGGATGCCGCCGAAGGAGAGGGAGACGTTATCGACGGTGAGCATTGACCGGTGGGCCTTTGGCGAGGTGCTAATCAGATCAACGTATTGCTGACGCGACACTCACCGCAAGTCTTGATTGGCTAAAGTCGTTCCATCAGTATGTCCAAGATTCTGCGCTGTGTGGCCGTATCGCCATCGGCAGCCTCCACGTTGGCGTAGGTGAGGCCGTTGGCAACCGCATAATGGGAGAGCGAACAGTCGGTGCGGGCGGTGTCCACCGTCTCCACCAGAACGTGAACGCCTGCATCGTTGAGGGACTGGGCCAGAGAACGCACGCGCCCATCTTCGGGCCCACTGCGGCTTGCGAGGATCACCATGGCGTCCTCGCTGGCAAGGCCGCCGGTTGCCGAGGTGCTGGGAAACGCCGTCGCGCCCGAGTAAGGCGCGCGGATGGAGATGCTGCCGGCACCACCTGTGCGCGCCGATCCCCGCGCGTTGGTGTGAAGGGCAATGACCGGCCGCCCGCCGGGGCCAAGCATGGCGGCCACGAAGGCATCCGCACCGCCTTTGCCGCAGTCGAGCCTGCCAGCGTCGAAAAAGCGGTTGGGGTCGATGCCGCCATTGGAACGCCGCCCACCCGTTTCCACCATGGTCGCCGCACCGCCATAACGTGACAGAGCGTAGGCGGCTGTGGCTTGGGCGGCATTCTCATCATCATGGGGGAGGACGAAGAGCGGACCGCGGCGCCCCGTCTTCAGCGTCTGAATGCGCCAGGAGACGCCGCCTTCTGAAAACACAGTCTCTGTGGCGCACACCCCTTGGAAGGCGGAAAGGTCGTCGTCCCTGTCGCCAAGATCGGTGGCGGCGCGGCAATTGTCTTGCGCGCGGGCAACGCTGCTCGCCTCCTCCTGCGCACCGCCCACACACCCCGCCAGAACCACTGCGACACACACGGCGAGCACAGGTCGCAAACAGCGCACGCCTTTGCGCGGGTGGTCGGACAGGAGTGGGGTGATTGAGTGAAAACGTGTCATGGAGGGAAACGGCCCGATCTGTGCGTTTCAAAACGCCGTGCCCGCACAGGCAAACGCGGCGGATTTGGCGGCCCTTGCGCCTGAAATGGTGGCCGAGGCTACCACCCTCCCCCCTAACGAGACCATAGCGCCGGCACCGCCCGCCAGATGAGAGGGCGTCGTGTCAGATCACGAAGGGGACGGGGTTGAGGTCCTCTTCCGCCAAAGGGGCGCTGCGCAGGCCAAGGGCCACAGGCACATCATAAAGACGGCCAGGGGCATAACGGGGCAGCCAGTCACGCAATTGGGGGGAGACCGCACGCACCACAGGCGCGCCGAACGCCTCAAGGGTGAGGTCGGCGATATAGATGTCGATTCCACTCTCGGTGAGCGCGCGCTTCAAGGTTGCCATGTCCGTGTCTGCGTCCACCGGATCCCCTGCATTGCCCGTGAGGTAGGCTGTCTTCAGAGCGTTGGTTTCATCCGACCAGGCGAGAAGTGGCGGTGGCGGCGGAGGATCTTTTGCTGCCTGGGCTTGCCTCATATGCGTTAATGCAATTTCACATTGCAGCATTTCCAGCGTCGCAGATGTCACGGCCCCATCTAGATCGAGGCTTGCTGCGGCGCCAATGGCTGGTTGCGTTCCGTCAGAGGCAGCGGACAATGCAACCACTGTGGGGACGGGAAGGTCCGACGGCAACGCAAGGTGCCAGATAAGGCGCTGGCGTTCGCCAAGCCAGGTCCTCAAGGTTTGGGGGAGCGCTGAAGCGGAACGGGAGGCAGAAAGCCGCGCAGGAACAAGCTCATTATACCACCAGATGGAAACGCAATCGCGCTCCATCAGCTCCATCACCGCGTGGTCTGCGGCCCGCTCAAGCGTGTCGCGCACCGCCGTACCAGAGGAGGACGAAAGCACGGGAGGAAGGCCAAGGAATCGCTCCTCATGAAAGAGCGTTGCCGTTGCAGGCAGCGCCACGAGGGACCCGTTGAGCCAATGCCGGCCCAAGAGCCAGCGTTTATCCACGGGGTATCCACAGCCTAAACGTGCATTAGACTGCATGTTTGCGTTGTAATTGTGCATCTGAGATGCACTAAATTTCCATAACAGTTTGGCGTCGATAGGAGGCTTGTCGAGGGCCTCTAGGGTTGAAATCCTGGGATCACTCGCGCCCTGGCTGATCAGGCATGCCCTCTCAAGCGCCTCACATTGCGCGGCAATCTCAGCACTCTCGCGGTTTTGGCCGCGACCGGCCGCCGCACCCCACAGCCGCATCCAGTCAGGATCGGACGCGTCTTGGGCCGAAAAAACGACCACAAAAGAGGCAGGACAGCTGTGGATAACTGTCTCAAGCATTCGTAAGCACAAGGATTTATCTCCCGCGCTTTTTGGTGGTAGCTCAATGTAACCGCCGGGCATTCGCCGAGCGTCCAGAAGGAATAAGGGGATTTTCGTCATGTTCTACGAGGCCAAAATCGACTGTGATGCGTTCGATGTGTCCGAACATCTTGAAGGCATTGTGAAGCGCGAGCTCAGGGGAAAGCAAATGGCCCGTATTTCGGTCAACCGGTCAGCAATTCCGCAAATCGGTAAAGCATTCGGCGAAGCTGCGAACGACCCCGAGAAGCGTGAAGCGTTCCGCGCCGACCCCATCGGGTACCTGCGCGCTGCGGGCGTGGCCGAAGAGAACCTCGAAGGCCTCAACATCGTGCTGCACGAAGACAGCGACGACACCGTGCACCTCGTGCTTCCCGAATCGGTGGACTCCAGCCGCCTGCGCGCCAACGACCACGAGTATCTGAAAATGCTCGGCACCATGGCTGTGCTCGGCTGCCTGCGCCCGCTCAGCTAACGAGCGCTGCGCCCGGCGTTTGGGTGGGGTTGGACGTTGTGTTCGCCCCACCTGGTGCATACGCGCAACGGTTCTGAGGGGACGGTCAGTTTAGCTCGGCACGCCCGTTAGCGGCACCCCGGCCCTCTCAAGGCCTGACAGGAAACGGCGCCTTTGCAGCGGATCTTTGATCATGCTGGTGGTGCTAATCCAGCTGGCGAACTGATTGGTATCGTTCATCAGCTGGGGCGCCGTGGACTGGACGCGCCGCATCATAGCGTCTTTGGCGCATGACGCGTCGGATTTGCGGCCAAGCTCCGTGGCAACGATGGTCGACAATATTGCGTTCTCGATATTGTCGGGGGCGCGCTCAAGATGGCTCTGACACTCCACAAGGCTCCCCTCAAGAAACGCCAAGCGTGCGTTGTAGGAGTGGAAGTAGGGTGGGATCCAGCGGTTGCTGAGCGCCATGGCCCTGTCGGACAGTTCGCGCGCACGGCGCAGGTTGCCGCCATAGGCATTGCCTTGGGACGCACTCATCAACATACGCGACGAGTAGGGGTTCAACCTCAATGCCGTGTCGAATGCGTCAAGGGCGCGGGCATGGTTGTTGGTCTGCATGTGCGCCCAGGCAGAGACCACGTGATTGAACGGCTCCAGACTGTCCAACGCCAAAGCGTGACGGGCCGCATCCAACGCGCGCCCGAACTCGGCCGCATCGTTGAGGGAGCTGGGGTTCAACAACCGCCGCTTCAGCAACGAGGAACTGATGGACGAATGCACCAGGCTGAGCGACTTGCCTTTGGGGTGATTGGCAAGGCTCTCAAGAATGGTGAGCGCTTCGTTGTCCGCCTCAAGCGTGAATTCCTGCATCAGCTTGTAGGCCTGCAGCCAGCGGCGGAAGGGCGATGCTTGCGCCTCCGGCTGGTAGAAGTGGCTAGAGAGGATGTCCTCGTGAATGGCGTTGATGGCAGAGGCGATGGACTGCTCGGCGTTTTGCCTGTCGGCCAGAACATCCTCATCCAGCTTGGTGTAGGAAACCAGCTCGCCGGTGTGGGTGTTGGTGCACTTCACATAGATCGCCCGCGCCCGCGGCTCGGCGGTCATGGTGATCCGGTAGTCGTGGGTGAAATCCTCGTAAAGCTTGATTTGGCGGGCGCCGGACTGGCGCTCCTCCTCATCCGACGGCGCATCGAAGCAGCGCAGGCTTCGAAAGCGCGTCAGCTGCAGCATCACCTCTTCATGGGTGAAGGACAAAAGGTCCGGGATCGGGCGCATGGACAAGGGTCGCAGGATCGCAACCCGCGGCCAGCCAGGTCCCGCGCCAAGCTTGCGACGGCTGGTGGCAAGGTCGCCCGCGCTCACGTCGGCGACCGTGTCCTGGGGCTTGCGTCCGCTTTGGGCGAGGGAGGCGGCAAACTTTGCCATCTCCGGCGGCACAGGAACATTAAGGTCCACCAGCGCGCGCACGTAGGAGCGGTATTGAACCATGGCCGCCGCCACATCGCCGCGCGCCGCATGGGCGCGGATCAGACGGTCGTTTGCACCGCAGTCACTGGGCTCGATGCGGGTGATAAGCTGAGACAGCGCGATGACGAGGGAGCGCGTGCTCGTATCATCAGGCAGTGCGGCAAGGCGCTGGGACAGCAAAGTGTGGGTGGAGGCCACCATGGAGTTGCGAAACGCGAACACCCATTCGTCGAACCCTTCCTCGCCGATTTCAAGGTCCGCAAGGGGTTCGCCACGCCACAAAGCGAGGGCATCGACGTAATCTTGTTCCGACGCGGCCTTCAAACAGCGATTGAAAGCGGCAAGGTCCGATCGTGAAATGTCCGCTTCCGACCACGCAGAGTTGCGGTCGCGTCCGATGACGGACCCGACCTCTCCGCGCGACGACAAAAGGCTGAGCGCCTTGCGCAGCGATCCGCGCGCATGTTCAGCCTCCGACTCGCCCCACAGCATGGCACTCAATTGGGTGCGGTCCCACCGGCGTGGGCTGGTAGCAATCAGGAGGAAACACAAGGCATTGGACTTGCGTGTAGGAAAAGAAACCGTTGAACCTGCGACCGAGAGAGACGGTGGCCCTAACAGTCGGACTTCAAAGTCAGTACGGCCGGTTTGCACGGACACGATTCCTTAGACGCAACATCGTTACCATTACCTTAGGTCTAAAAGGTCCACTCCACTCATCCTAAGCTAGCATTTCACGGATGAGCGTCGACTCGCGGCATCGACCTAAAGTGGTTTCACGATAAAATCACGCTGGCACATTAGTGTTCCCTTGTCACGCACGTTCAGTCGAGCAATGGAGCGACTATGGCGGCCCCGTACGATGTTTTTTCGGCGCTAGAACCCTTGGACCCGGCCCGTTCGGACCGGGATGCGTTGGTGCGCCTGTTAGAGTTTGCACGTCACGAAGCCGAATCCCAAGGTGAATCAGTTTGCGCCGCAATGGTCGCCGCTGCCTTGGTGAGCCTGGATGAGACATCGGTTTCTGCCGAAGCGGTCGCCATGCCCCAGGTGGCATGCGCCCCGTATAAGCTGGACTCTTGAACGAAATTGCGACGTTATGACGCATACCGCGCACACCCGTTCAGCATCGTGCGCGGCCGGTTGAGATCGTTCGTATTTCACCGCCCGACGTGACGGCCGAGGCGGCACACGACCGATAAAGGGCTGACGAAGGCCACCGGGTAGACATGGTTGCGTCCTACCCATGCCACAGTCGGCACAACGTTACCTGACGCAGAGCAGGAGTGGATTTGTGAAGCCCATCATCGACGGATTGACCCCTGACGACGGTCTTGCGGACGAACGCTTTCTCTCACGTCTCGGCGACCAGGTTTTACGCCGACGCAAATCGCTAGGGCTGACAAGGCGCGCGCTGTCGGAACTGTGCGGGATCTCCACACGGTTCATCGCCCACCTTGAATATGGTGAAGCCAACATCTCCATTTTGCGCCTGCGCCGCATTGCCGATGCGCTCAACACGTCGGTCTGCGAGTTGATGGGAGAAAAGCCGAAAGCGAGCCCCCGCGCCGACCTTGCTGCCCATCCTGGCGCCATTGCCGACCTTTTCCGCCACGCGAACGCGGACGACCAGCAGATGGTCATCGACCTATTGCTGCGCTCCACCCGCCGCCGCAGTCGCGCCGCCTAACCCAAACCAGGCCGGAAACGTCAGCATCTTCCCAGCCATGCCGTAGCGGATGGAGCGTTGCGGCATTCCGACGCTCGCCCAAAGCCGTGGTCCGCTCGCCCTCACCGATCGGCAAAGCCGGCTCCTCCGCGCAAACGTATGATTGTCTGAACGCCTGAGTGCGGCTATTGCCAAGGCGCCGCCGGGGAGAGCGGCGCATGGGGACCTCATGGGTGCAGTTGACTTGGAAGACCTGATTGCCAAGACCGCGCTCGGCGATCGGCGCGCCTTCGCAAAGCTCTACGAGCGCACAAGCCGTAAGCTTTTCGCAGTGGCCTTGCGTATCTTGCAGGACCGAGCCGAAGCGGAGGACGCCATTCAAGACGCGTACGTGAAAATCTGGCGCTACAGTGAGCGCTTTGCCGCATCCAAAGCGCGGCCGATGACGTGGATGATCGCCATCACGCGCAATCTTTGCATCGACAGACTGCGCGCCCGCAAGGCGCCTGCGGCCGCTTTAGACAGCGCGCTTGCCGTTGCCGATGGGACATTGCAGCCCGATCAGAAGGCGATGGCGCGTGATGAGGCGCAACGTCTCATGGACTGTATCGACGGTTTGGGCGATCCCCATTCAAGACTGGTGCGCGTGGCCTATTTCGGCGGCCTCACCTATCGTGCCTTGGCTGAGCGCGATTCTGTGCCCCTGGGCACGGTGAAAAGCCAGATGAGACGCGCATTGGCCGGTTTGAGGGAGTGTCTGGGACGATGACGATGGAGGACAACAAGACAGAATCGCTGGAGTATGTCCTCGGTCTTCTGGAGGGTGATGAGCGCAAGCGCTTCGAGGCCGATCTTCTGGACGACCCCGATCTTGCCACAGAAGTCTGGGCCCTTGAGGAGACCTTCGTTCCTCTCGCCAGCGCCGTGAAGGACCGTCCGCCCCCGCCGCGTGTCTTTAGCAAGGTAGAAACGCGCCTTTTTGGGGCCGCACTGAGGCAAGGGCGTCGCCGCAGCAGCCCCACGACCGCGGTATGGCGCTGGCTTGCCAGTGTGTTCGGCCTTGGTTTCGTGGGCGTTCTTGCAGCGCTCGCCGTGGTTCTCATGCGCCCTGAGATGATTGCCCCCCAAGGCCAGGCGGACTGGGTGGCAGCCATCGTCCACACCGACGGCGGCATCACGCTCGCCCGCGTCAGGGACGACGGTCAACTTGTAACCGAGGCGGTGCCTTTGAAGGATACCGCGACACGGGCACAGCTTTGGTTGGTGCCGCCCGACGGCACGCCCCGATCGCTAGGGCTCCTCGCCCGTGACGGTCGCTCAGTGGTGGCGATCAGCCAGGCGATGGATGAGTTGTTGACGCCGAACTCGCAGCTCCTCATCACCCTTGAACCTGCAGGTGGCTCGCCCACCGGCCGGCCAACTGGCCCTGAGGTGGGCAGCGGTTCCCTTCGCCGCATCTGACCTCAGCGCCCGTTCAAAGGCTCGCGCGACGGGAGGCAACCACCCCAACCGCCGCGCAAATCGGGTGGTTCTTACCCCCTTCTGTGCGCATTGTCGCAGCACCAATCTCCACCAGAGCCCACCGCGTAACTCTCATCACCAGCGCGATGACTGCGCGAGGAAAGAATGAGGGAGTTGACTATGATCCATACGATCAGGGCTTTGGCGATCGGTGCTGCTGTGGCATTCACCGCACCGGCGTTTGCAGCCTCAGAAACCATCGTCGACAAGGCGTCCGCTACGCCTGAACTCTCCACCCTGGTGACGGCCGTCGATGCGGCAGGCCTGGTGGACACCTTGAACAGCGACGGTCCTTTTACTGTCTTCGCGCCCGTTAACGACGCTTTCGAAGCCCTTCCCGAAGGCGCTCTCGACGGTCTTCTGGCCGACAAGGAGGCGCTGACAGGCGTCCTCACCTACCACGTTGTGGGCGCATCCGTGGACGCTGAAACCCTCGTCGGGATGATCCAGAAAGACGGCGGCAACCACGACATCTCCACCGTTGCCGGTGGCACCATCACCGCCTCGGTGGACGGCGACAACGTTGTCCTCACCGACGCGCAGGGCAACACCGCAACCGTTGTGATTGCCGACGTTGATGCCTCCAACGGTGTTGTCCACGTGATCGACGGTGTGCTGCTTCCCTGAGGGGTAAAGGCGGGAGCATCCTGGGTTTTCTCTAACCCAGACGGATTGCTCCAGGTCCCTGATTTGGGGCAGCTTTTTCGGGCTCAGGCGATTCTGCCTGAGCCCAGATCGCTCTAAGGGGTGCCGGCCTCAGGCGCGGCACCCTCTTTGTTGGCCGGCTTGTCGTCTACCTTATGGGGCTCCTCGGCGTTGTGAAGCGGGCCCGACTTTAGCTGTTCCTTGCTGATCATGGTGGGTTGGCCGGTGTCCTTCACGAGCTTCATGTAGTCCGGCGCAGTGACGCCCATGGACACGTAAATGTTGGTGAGCGCCTCCATGCCGAAGGGCGCGGGCCGCACCCAAGGTGCCGGCAAGAAGAAAAGTCCCCCGCCGAACGGAACGGGTGCTGTGGGCACCATCACCACACGATATTCTTCCCCTTCCACATAGACAGGCTCGGCCGTTGGCATCAGACCCAGGACGGCGGTGCGCCTCTCGTCTGAGAAGTAGCACCACACGGGGCTCATGGAGTGGACGTCCACATCGTCCCTGCGCTCCAGCAGGGAGACGAAGCGTGCCAGGGTTTTATAGATGGTGCCGATGAGGGGAAGCCTGCCAAGTGTTTCGGCAAGAAAGCGGTTCCACAGATTGGACAGCCGCGTCTGCACCAAAAGGCCCAGGAAGTAAAAGCCGGTGATGACGATGGCCGCGCCAATCAAGTAGGCAAGATTTTCGTTCACCACGAAAGCGCCGATGCGTGAAATGCGCGCACCGATCCAGCTCTCAGGCCCGATATAGTAGGCCAGGTAAGACCCCACCCAGCCAATGATCAGGAGCGTCAAGAACACTGGCAGGACGGCCAGGAGGCCCGTGCCGATGGTCCTGATCACGAAAATGAACGGCTTCATGGGCACCTCCGGCCGTGGCTCGCCATTGCCCCGACTGGGGGCGGTTTGCCCCGTGGCGGGACGTTGGGCCTAAACAGCGCGATCTTGGCCACAATTGCAATGGCACGCAGTGCCCCCGCTTCGCACAAGGATTGGCGCAGGCATCAGGTTTACACATTGAGCCCTGGACAGGCGCGCCTGTGCGGGGCATGAGACGGCCAGCGAGGGGGACCGATGGCTCAGAGTTTTTCGCGACGCTTTTTGCAGATCTTCACCTGGTGGCACGGCACCACATGGGGCACGTCCTTCACCACATGGCTGCGGGGCGAGGCTGTGGGCAAGGACGAGTTCGGCAACCAGTATTTTCGCACCCGCAAAGGCAAGGTGGATCCTTCCCTTGGCGTCGAACGGCGCTGGGTGATCTACAACGGCATTGCCGATCCCACCACCATCCCCCCAGGCTGGTACAGCTGGATGCATCATCTTGGCGACACACCGCCCACCGAGGCCAACTATGTCGCCAAGCCGTGGGAGAAGCCCCACGAGCCCAACCACACTGGCACCGCCGCAGCGCACCGCCCGGCGGGCTCCATCTTGCGTCCGGACCCAGAGGCCGGCATCTCCACAGGCTACGACGCCTGGACACCGCGCTAGGGCCGTTCCCACCCGGCTGTACACAGTCCGGTCGCAGAAGACGGCTCGCCCCTTGGAGCATCCTGCGTCCATACGGACCGAGATAAAGTGCTCTACTCCTTTGAATGAGAGCGGTTTTCTTGCGGTCTGACGGTCCCATCTGACCGCAAACCGCTCTCGATCCACGAGCCATGACGGCGCTGATCAAGGCTTCACCGCACCTTTGAGATGGCCTCCCCAAGTCCTAGAGAGCCAACGGGTTGAGGCCGGGTGTACGTGTGTAAGAATACAGGCTGCGGTGGACGGGGTCTTCCCTGTCGCCAAAACCCATCAGCACAGCGGATACACCAGCGTGCGTCGGAGGAAACAGCCATGAAGATCTTGCACAGCGGCGAAAGGGCAAGCCGCAGAGCGCCTGAAGCCTACTTCACAGGCACCGTCTGGCAAAACCCCATTGCCAATGCCGAAAGCCCCTCCCGCGCCGTCGCCGTTCTCGTCTCGTTTGAGCCCGGGGCGCGGACCAACTGGCACACCCATCCCCTCGGTCAAACCATCCATGTTCTGTCAGGCGCCGGCTGGTTTCAAACAGAGGGCGAAACCCGCATCGACATTCGACCAGGCGACACGGTGTGGATCCCCCCAGGCGAGAAGCACTGGCATGGTGCCACAGCCACCAACACCATGACCCACCTCGTCATCCAGGAGAACGATGACACTGGCAACCATGCCACCTGGATGGAGGCGGTGTCTGACGCTGACTATCGCGGCGAGTAGCGCCACCCCCCGCGCACAAAAAAAGCGGGGCCGAAGCCCCGCTTTCATGTCTCTCGCATCGGATGGAGGTCTTATTTGACCTCGCCCACCTCCTCGATGGTGTCGCCGGAGAAACGCCACTCGCCGATGCGACCGGGAACGTCGCCGTTCTCATCAAAGTCCTGGGAGCCTGCTGCGCCCTGGTAGTTGATGTCCTTGCCTTCCTTCAGGAGGCTGACGGCCTTCGCGAACTCGCCCGGGCCCACCTCTTCGCCAGGAGGATTGGACACGTCGCGCAGCGCATCGCGGATGGCGGTGCGGTCGTTGGAGCCCGCCTTCTGGGCCGCAAGGGCAATCAGCATCATCGCATCATAAGCGCCGTCCACATAAGCGAGCGGGTCGCCGAAACGGGGCTGATAGGCGCCGACGAACGCGGCAAGCTGCGGGCTTTCAGCCGCTGCCGCCATGGTGCCGTAGGAGCCGTCCAGGAAGTCTGAACCGATCAACCCGATGAGACCGGGGTCCTTCATGCCATCGGTGAAGATGAAGTCGGTGAAATCACCCCCCTCAAGGGCCTGGGTGAGGATCACCTGACCAGATTCGGGATAGGCAATGACGAGGAGGGCCTCCGCATCGTCCGAGGCCGCGCGCTGGACTTCACCGCGGTAGGACGGCTGGCCCTGCTCGAACGCCACCGATTGGGCCACCTTGCCGCCGGCCTTCTCGAAGTTGGTCTGGAACGCGTTGGCAAGACCTTCGCCGTAGTCGTTGTTGACGTAGATGATAGCGACGGACTTGGTGCCCTTCGACATCACAAGGTTGGCAAGGGCAGCGCCCTGGTAAGCGTCCGACGGGGCGGTGCGGAACAGGAATCCGTTGTCATCCAGCGTGGTGATGGTGGGCGATGTGGCGGACGGCGAGATGGTCACCACCCCTGCCCGGCTCGTCACCGACGTTGCCACGGGAATTGTGACGCCCGAGCCCATGGCGCCCACAATGCCGTGCACACCGTCAACGTTCACGAGCTTCTGTGCCGCATCGACACCGGCAACAGGGCTCGTCTGCGTGTCGGCCACCACCAGCTGAATGGGAGCGCCATTGACGCCGCCGGCTTCGTTGATCTGCTCTTCGGCAAGCCGCACACCATTGAGGTTGGCTTCACCAAAAGCCTGAAGGTCGCCCGTCAAGGGTAGGAGCGCGCCGATCTTCAGTTCATCGGCGTTTGCAACCCCTGCAAGCAGGGCAAAAGCGGAAACAGCTCCGAGCCATCGCTTTATCATCGTGAGAATTCTCCCTCATGAACGCATGCGCACACCGGCGCTCTTATTTTGTGCAGATAGCGTTCTTAGTGGAATTCGACACCATCGCCAGCCACAGGGCGCTTCTGAGACCAAAAAAAAACGGCGGCAAGTGGGCGAGCCACCGCCTGACGTCGGCATTTCTCAAATACTTCAATCGAAAATTGCAAAAATTTGGGCGAAAAGTTAATCTTATATGTCAAGGATCCGACATGCGGGCGCCGCAATCGACGGCTGGACTGTGTGTGCCTACCAAGTATTTGCAGGCACGCATCGCGACCGTCCCGTAGGATTCCTTAACACGATGGACCGACTGACTGCCTGTTCGCCCAATGCGCGCAGTGTACCGGAGACTGTATGACGACCACGGCCGACTTTTCCTACACCGTCGCCAACAATTGGGGGACGGGATTCGTCACCGAATGGACCTATACACCAGCCACAACCGTTGATGACTGGCGCGTCACCATCGATTTCGACGGTGAGATCGATCAGATCTGGAATGCGACGCTGATCTCCAGCACTGGCACGCAGCACGTGCTGGCCCCCGTGGACTGGAACGCTGACGTGGCGGCGGGGCAAAGCATCGGTTTCGGCTTCCGCGCCGTGGGGAGCGACACCACCATCGAGACCGTCTCCGTCACCACCGGCGGCACCACCCCTCCGGTAGACCCACCGCCTGTGGACGAAACTGTGGCCTTTTCCGTGGATGCCACCGCCACCGACGAAGGCGACCCTGGCGGCGCCGCGTCCGGCCCCTTTTCCACCAGCGGCAACGCCATCGTGGATGCAGCGGGCAACCCCGTCTCCTTCGCGGGGGTGAGTTGGTTCGGCTTTGAGACCGATATTGCCGTCGCACACGGCCTTTGGACGCGCAACTGGCAAGACATGGTGGACCAGATTGCCGACCTTGGCTTCAACCTGGTGCGCCTCCCCTTCTCCGCTGCCGTCGTCAATGGCGACGTGGCCCCTGGTGGGATCGACTTTTCCCAGAACCCCGACCTTGAGGGGCTTTCGTCCATCGAGATCATGGACAAGATCATCGCCTACGGGGCCGAAAAGGGGCTGACCTTCCTGCTCGATTATCACCGCGCCAACCCCGGTGGCGGCCCCAACGAGAGCGGACTTTGGACACAGGGCGACTTCTCCGAAGACGACTGGGTGCAAATGTGGCAGATGCTCGCCGACCGCTATGGCGACAACCCCGCCATCATCGGCGCCGACATCGTCAACGAGCCCCACAGCGCCACGTGGGACCAGTTCGCCACCGCGGCGGAGAGGGTGGGCGATGCCATCCACGAGACCGCGCCGGACTGGCTGATTGTTGTGGAGGGCGTCGCCACCTACGAGGGCGACAGCTATTGGTGGGGCGGCAACCTTCAGGGCGTGCGTGACAGGCCTGTGGTGCTCGACCAGCCCGGCAAGGTGGTCTACTCGCCCCACGACTATCCTGCCTCCGTCTTCGACCAGCCCTGGTTCAACGACGGCACCAACCTCATCGATAAGTTCCGCGAGAACTGGGGCTATATCCACGAAGAAGGGATCGCGCCTGTTCTGATCGGGGAGATGGGCTCGCGCCTTCAGACCGACAAAGACCAGGCCTGGGCCGATGCCATCGTCGACTATCTGGAGGGCGATTACGACCGCAACGGCACCAAGGACCCTGAGGCGAGCGACGTGCGGCCGGGCTTCATCTGGTGGTCGTTCAACCCCAACTCCAGCGACACGGGCGGTATCCTCCAGGACGATTGGCGTACGCCAGACCCTCTCAAGCTTGCCCAGATCCAAAGCCTCATCGACACGGCAACGCCCTTTGACGGCACGGTGACGGCCTTCATCACCGTGAGCCTCGACGAGGCGGCGAGCGGCATCGTCACCATCGAATATGAGACCGAGGATGGCAGCGCCACGGCAGGCGAAGACTATGTGGCCACGTCAGGCACCCTCACCTTCCAGCCAGGCGAGAGCGAAAAGACCATCGCCGTCACCCTCCTGCCCGACGATGTGAACGAGGGCGACGAAACCTTCACCCTAGCGCTGACCCAAAACGGCGAGGTGACACGGGTCGACCAGGTGATCCGCGATGATGATGACGGTGGCGGCACACCCCTTCCGTCCGTCTCCATCGCCGATGCCAGTGTGGACGAGAGCGCGGGCGAAGTGTTTGTCATGCTGACCTTATCCGCCGCCTCCGCCACCCCCGTGTCGGTGGATGTGGCAACGGCAGACGGCACGGCCACCGCCGGCAGCGACTATGTGGACGCGGCCACCACAGCCACCTTTGCCGCCGGCGAGACCACCGCGACGGTGCGCATTGCCCTCATCGACGATGCCGCGGCCGAGGCCACCGAACAGTTCGACGTGGTGCTTTCCGCCCCCGACGGGGCAAGCCTTGGCGACGGGCGCGGCACCGTCACCATCACCGACGGGGACGTGGCACCCCCTGCCGATCCCGTTGTCTCCATTGCCGGCGTCACGGCGTCGGAAGCCGATGGGGTGGCAAACCTCACCCTCACCTTGTCGGAGGCGAGCGCCGATCCCGTCACCGTCACCCTCTCTCCCGCCAGCGGAACGGCCGTTGCGGGGGCTGACTTTGCGGGCGGGCCGATTACCGTCGTCATTCCTGCGGGCGCTGTGTCGGCCAATGCGGCGATCACCCTGGTGGATGACGCGATGGAGGAGCCGCAGGAGAGTTTCGACGTTTCCATCACCTCGGCGGACGGTGCCACCATCGGCGCCGGCAGCGCCACCGTCACTGTGGTGGACGACGATGCGCCGCCACCCACCGATGCCGTCGTGGCAGATCTCACATTGGTGAACGATTGGGGACAGGGGGCGCAGGTGTCCGTCACCGTCACCAACGAGACCGACAGCGCCATCTCCGCCTGGTCGCTGAGTTTTGATGCGCCCTTTGCCATTCAAAACTCATGGGGCGGTACGCTCACCCTGCAGGGCGGCAGTGCCACCATCGACAATGCGCCTTGGAACGGGATGCTGGCGCCAGGCCAATCGGCGGATGTCGGTTTCATCGCCAACGATGGCCTGTTCTTCGACATGGGAGACTGGGCGCAAACCACGGACGTGACCGTGCTTGCCGGCTGATCGTGCGCACCGTGGGACAGGCCTGTCGACACGCGCGTATGTCCCCCTCGAACGGGATCGGATCGAGCGATGAGGACTTGCGCCAACGTTAGACGTGGTCTGGCGTTGACAGGCCCACTCTCAACGGTCAGCTTCGCCCCGATCGCGAGCGCAACCCCAAGGCGCGCTCGCCGCTGAAGGCGTGACAGCACACCATGAGCCCACACACCTACACCACCACAGGCGGGGTAGACGTCACCCGCCAGGACCGCACCATCGCCTACGAGGGGGCTTTGTCGCCGTGGATCGACAGGCTCGATACCGAGCGCGGTGCTGTCTTCACATCATCCTACGAGTTTCCGGGTCGCTACACCCGGTGGGACTTTGCGCTGGTCGACCCGCCTTTGATGATCGAGGCGTGGGGCCGCTCGGTGCGCGTCACAGCGCTGAACCGGCGTGGGAGCCCCCTTCTTGCAGCAGCAGTCGACGCACTGGCTGGCGCAGGCTTTGCTCTTGAGTGCGAGGACAACCTCGTCGCCCTCACGGTGCCGGGCTCTGACGATGAAGGCATGACGGAAGAGGAGCGCAGCCGCCGCCCGTCCGTCTTCTCGGTCCTTCGCATCCTGACCCGCACCTACGCCAGCGAGGAGGACGGCAAGCTCGGCCTTGCGGGCGCCTTCGGCTACGACCTTGCCTTTCAGTTCGACCCCATCCCCCTGCGCCTGCCGCGCGACGACGGCCAGCGCGACCTCGTGCTCTACCTGCCGGACGAGATCCTCGCGGTGGACCATCACGGCAAGCGCGCCACGGTGTCGTCCTATGAGTTTGCCTATGGCGGCGCTGCCACCCAGGGAATCGCCCGCACGCCGCAGCCCTTGGCCGCACCCAAGCGCGCCGATGAGGCGCCGCAGAACGATCACGAACCCGGCGAATACGCTGAGACCGTGCGCCGTGCCTTCCCCCACTTCGCCAGGGGCGACCTTTTCGAGGTGGTGCCGAGCCAGGTGTTCCGCGATCCTTTGGAGGATGCGCCGTCGGTGGTCATGCGGCGCCTGTCGGCCATCAATCCCTCCCCTTATGGCTTTTTTATCAACCTTGGGAACGACGAGTTCCTTGTGGGCGCATCACCGGAAATGTTCGTGCGCGTCACGGGCCGGCGGGTGGAAACGTGCCCCATTTCGGGCACCATCGCGCGGGGGCGCGATGCCATTGAGGACGAGCGGCAGGTGCGCGCCCTCCTCAACTCCAAGAAGGACGAGACCGAGCTCACCATGTGCTCGGACGTGGATCGCAACGACAAGAGCCGCGTGTGCGAGCCTGAAAGTGTGCGCGTTCTGGGCCGGCGCCAGATTGAGATGTATTCGCGCCTCATCCACACGGTGGACCACATCGAGGGGATGCTCCTTGAGGGGCGCGATGCACTGGACGCCTTCCTCTCCCACGCCTGGGCGGTGACGGTGACGGGGGCGCCCAAAAGGCGGGCCATGGCTTTCATCGAAGAACACGAGAAGAGCCGGCGTGCCTGGTATGGCGGCGCCGTGGGGCTGATCCACTTCAACGGCGACCTCAACACGGGGCTGACGCTGCGTACCGTTCACATCAAGGGCGGCGTGGCTGAGGTGCGGGCTGGTGCAACCGTCCTTGCCGATTCGGACGCCATGGAGGAGGAGCGCGAGACCGTTCTGAAGGCGTCTGCCATGCGCGCGGCCATCAGTGGCGCGGGCGGCGCTTACGACAATCGCACCAACAAGCCGACGCCTGGCCTCGGCCGCCACTGCCTTCTCATCGACCACGACGACAGCTTCGTGCATACCCTTGGCGGTTATCTGCGACGCTGCGGGCTGATGGTCACCACCATCCGCGCTCCGCTGACGGAGGCAGCACTTGCCAAATACACGCCGAGCCTTGTGGTGATGTCACCGGGCCCAGGTGCGCCGTCGGACTTTGAATGCGCCGCGTCCCTTTCGGTTGCAAGGGCCGCCGACCGCCCGATTTTCGGCGTCTGCCTCGGCCTTCAGGCCATTACCGAGTTTTATGGGGGCACGCTGTCCCAACTGGACACGCCGATGCACGGCAAGCCGTCCACACTGAAAACCCGTGAACCGTCAGCCCTTTTCGACGGATTGCCCGATGGGTTGATTGTGGGGCGCTACCACTCGCTCGTGGCCGACCCGGAACGCGTGCCCGCCGCGCTCCGTATCACCGCCCACAGCGAAGACGGCGCCATCATGGCGCTGGAGCATGAGAGCGAGCCTGTGCTTGCGGTGCAGTTCCACCCCGAAAGCATCATGTCGCTGGGTGGCAATTGCGGGCTGAAGATGGTGGAGAACGCCGTCCACACCCTACTTCGCTTCCCGCAGACCCGGGCCGCGGCCGAATAGCCAGGCACCTCATCGACCTGGGGTGTGGACCCTAGCTGACGGGGCATCCTTTGGCGCGTTCGCGCCAGGCGGGGCTGTTCTGGCTCATGCCGCATTGGGCAAGGACCCGGCGAGAGCCGATCCTGAGGCACGCGAAGTCGCCCACCTCCACCCGTGCACCATCAGTATCGGTGCAAAAGCAGTCCGGGTAACGGAAACCTTCCTTGGCCGGTGGTGGCACGAACTGGGCACGCAACAGGGGACTTTGCGCGAACGATGGCGTCGCACTCCCCCACAGCGCCGCACCGGCAAGGGCTGCGGCTGCCAAGACGGTCAGGACGACTGCGCGCATACGCTTCTCCCCTCCACCAGAATAGAAGTGTACGCAATGGTTACCCGCGCAATCAACCTCGCCCAAACGCCTTGCAGGAAATGCCGCACCGATCGGCTGCCCGGCGCGCGGGACACGTGTTCGTCGGCGAGAGGGCTTTAGAACGCCTCTCCCCGACAGCCGCGCCCAACGCTACTGAGCGGCGTCGGCAATCACAGCGTCGGCAATGAACCCGCCCGACTGGTGCGACCAGAGACGCCCATAAAGCCCACCTGCCCTGACGAGCTCGCTGTGGCGGCCTTCTTCCACGATCCGCCCGCCATCCAGCACCACGAGCCTGTCGAGGGAGGCGATGGTGGAAAGGCGATGGGCAATGGCAATGACGGTCTTGCCCTCCATCAGCCCGAACAGGCTTTCCTGGATGGCCGCCTCCACTTCAGAGTCCAGCGCGCTCGTCGCCTCGTCGAGGACAAGGATCGGCGCGTCCTTCAAAAACACCCGCGCGATGGCGATGCGCTGGCGCTGACCGCCTGAGAGTTTCACCCCGCGCTCGCCCACATGAGCCTGGAATCCAAAGCGCCCCTGAAGGTCCTGTAGCTCGCTGATGAACTGGAGGGCGTTCGCCCGCTCGGCCGCCTTGTGGACCTCTTCGGGTGTGGCATCGGGCCGGCCGTAGCTGATGTTCTCGGCAATGGACCTGTGGAGGAGCGCAGGTTCCTGGGTGACGACGCCGATGGCCTCACGCAAGGAATCCTGCCGCACCCTGGCAACATCCTGACCGTCGATGAGGATCCGCCCGGCTTCAAGGTCGTGAAGGCGCAGCAGGAGGTTCATCAGCGTGGTCTTGCCTGCGCCGGACGGACCCACGAGGCCGATTTTTTCGCCGGAGCGGACGGTGAGGTCCAGATTCTCGATGACGCCGCGGGCCTTGCCGTAGTGGAAGCGGATCGCCTCGAAGCGGATCTCGCCTGAGGGGACGGACAGCTGAGGGGCGTCCTTCACATCACCCACCGTCGGCTCTTTGGAGAGCATCTGCTTGCCGTCGGCGATGGTGCCGACCGCCTCGAACAAGGCCGTCATCTCCCACATGATCCAATGGGCGAGGCCATTGAGGCGAAAGACCAAGGTCAGAGAGACCGCAACCGCCCCAAGGGAGATGGCATCGGTCAGCCAGAAGTGGATCCCGAGCGCGCCGATTGAGAAAATCAACAACGCGTTCAACATGTAGTTCGTGAAGTTGAATGTGGTGACCAGGCGCATCTGGTGGTGGACGGTCAACAAGAACTCGTCCATCGCCTGGCGCGCATAGTCCTGCTCACGCGTCGTGTGGGAGAACAGCTTGACGGTCTGAATGTTGGTGTAGCTGTCCACAATGCGCCCGGTCATCATGGAGCGGGCGTCCGCCTGCATCTCAGACACACGGGCCAGCCTTGGCACGAAGATGGCAAGGGCGGTGATGTAACATACCGCCCACACCAGCATCGGGATCATCAAACGCCAATCGGCCTGTGCGGCGACGATGACCATCCCCACGAAATAGGCGGTCACGTAGGCGAAAATGTCGAACACGCGCAGAACGCTGTCGCGCACGGCAAGGCTCGTCTGCATCACCTTGGTGGCAATGCGGCCTGCGAACTCATCGGCATAAAAGCTGACCGGCTGGCGCAACAGGTGCCTGTGGGACATCCAGCGCACAAGCATCGGGTAGTTGCCCGCCAGGGTCTGGTGCACAAGCATGGTGTTGATGAGGACCAGCACCGGCAGACCCACCAGCACCACCACGCTGACGATGGTGAGCGTCACCCATTCCTCTTCAAGGAAGGTGGCGCGATCACGCGAGGCCAGCCAGTCCACCAACGTGCCCAGGAAGCCGTACAAGAACGCCTCTCCCAGCCCGATGGCGACGGACGTGAGGACGAGCAGAGCCAGCCATCCACGCACGTCCCGCGAGTGGTGGAGGACAAATGCGATGAACGTGGCAGGCGGCGTTGTTGGTCGGCGGCTCGGATAAGGATCAACGAGCCGCTCGAAGCGTCGAAACATGGCGCTCTCCTGTGGCGTCGATATACGACGTTTCACCCCTCCTGGCGAGTGACAGTTCGGTCTCACATGCACCGGTCATCAAGAGCTGTTTGGAGCGCTCGGATTGCCGGTTTGTTCAGGCTTTGTGTGGGTGTGGAGCGCGGCGGAACGAAAGTCGGCGTTGACCAGTGGCACCGGTGCAGACCAGCCAGAACCGGCCCGCAACCATCTCTGTGCGGCATGCACCACAACTGCCGTGCCGCGTGCACCCTGGGCCAGGGTGTGCCATGAGCGCCCGTCGAAGACGGTGGAAAAGGGTTGGCTATGGTGAGTGAGAAAGAAAAGATGCTGCGCGGCGAGCTCTATGTCGCCGGCGGACCGGAGCTTGCCGCCGACGAGAAAGCCGCCTCAGAGTGGATGGTGCGCTACAATGCGGCCCTTGCCCTCTCTCACGATGACAGGCGCGCCCTGCTGCGCGAACGGTTTGCCGCAGTGGGCGAAGGGGTTGCCATCCGCCCGCCCTTTTATTGCGACTATGGCTACAACATTCACGTCGGCAGCGGGGTGTTCATGAATTTCGGCTGCGTGATTTTGGACGTGGTGGCGGTCAAGATCGGCCACGACACGCAGATCGGCCCCAACGTTCAGATCCTGACGGCCGATCACCCGCGCGACGCTGCCCACCGCAGAACCCGCCAGGAGTTCGGCCGGCCCATCACCATTGGCGAGAATGTTTGGATCGGTGGCGGCGCCATCATCCTTCCAGGCATCACCGTCGGGGATGAGGCCACCATTGGTGCTGGCGCCGTGGTGACACGGGATGTGGCAGCGGGCACCACCGTCATCGGCAACCCCGCCCGGCCTTACAAGAGCAGCTGACGCCAGGGTTCGCGCCCCGGCGTCCGTTCAAACCCGTGGTCAGAAGACCACCACGCCGCGGATGCTCTCGCCTTTGTGCATGAGGTCAAAGCCCTTGTTGATGTCCTCAAGGGGCATGGTGTGTGTGATCATCGGGTCGATCTGGATCTTCCCGTCCATGTACCAGTCGACGATTTTGGGAACGTCCGTGCGGCCCCTTGCGCCGCCGAAGGCGGTCCCCCGCCACACCCTGCCGGTGACGAGTTGGAAGGGGCGGGTGGCGATCTCCTGGCCTGCGCCGGCAACGCCGATGATCACCGATTCGCCCCAGCCTTTGTGGCAGCACTCAAGGGCCTGGCGCATGGTGGTGACATTGCCGATGCACTCGAAGGAGTAGTCCGCGCCGCCGCCTGTGATCTCGACAATGTGCGCCACCACATCGTCCACCTCTTTGGCGTTGACGAAGTGGGTCATGCCGAAGCGCTCGCCCCAGGCCTTGCGCTCTGGGTTGATGTCGACGCCCACAATCATGTTGGCGCCCACCAAACGCGCGCCCTGCAGGACGTTGAGGCCGATCCCGCCGAGCCCGAACACGACAACGTTGGAGCCAGGCTCCACTTTGGCGGTATTGATGACCGCGCCGATCCCCGTCGTCACGCCGCAGCCGATGTAGCAGACCTTGTCGAACGGCGCGTCGGGGCGGATTTTCGCCACAGCGATCTCGGGCATCACGGAGAAATTGGCGAAGGTGGAGGTGCCCATATAGTGGTAGACGGGCTCGCCACCGACGGAAAAGCGGGAGGTGCCGTCGGGCATCAGGCCCTGGCCCTGGGTGCTACGGATCTTCTGACAAAGATTTGTTTTGGGGTGGAGGCAGTACTCGCACTCACGGCATTCGGGTGTGTAAAGGGGGATGACGTGGTCACCGACCGCCACCGAGGTGACGCCGGGACCCACCTCGCGCACGACGCCCGCACCCTCATGGCCGAGGATGGCAGGGAAGATGCCTTCAGGGTCGGCGCCTGACAGGGTGAAATCGTCGGTATGGCACAGGCCTGTCGCCATGATTTCCACCAGCACTTCGCCCGCACGGGGACCGTCGAGCTGCACGGTCGTAATCTCCAGCGGCTTGCCGGCTTCCACCGCTAAGGCTGCGCGCACGTCCATGGTCGTCTCCTCAAAAAGCCTTCTGATGACGTTGGACACCAAGGCGCCATCCCGACGCAAGCGTGCCGTGTGCGATGGCCTTGCACAATCTTGCCACGCTCGCGCCGCATGGCCCGGTGTGTTAGGACTTTTTGGTTGATGGCCGGTTGCCTCCGGCCGTGTGTATGTTGGGCTATCGATTGCGTGGGGGTGGATCGCATGGCGTTGCGACTTCTCAGCCTTTTGTTTGTGTGTGTTGCGTTTTCCTTGCCGGTGCAGGCTCAAGGGGTGCCGTTCGAGGCGGCCTTCGAGCGCGAATTGAAGAGCCTGATGCTCAACCTGTCGTGCGGCATCAATCGCTCCGAGAGGGTGGAGGTGCTGTTCGTCGGCGTCACCCGGGACGATCCCCACATTTCTGAATCCACCCGGCGCGACATCAACGCAAGGGCCATCAACGAGATCAACAGGACCGGCTCGTTCCGCGCCAACCCCATCGAAGTGATGGGCAACATCGCCTCCATGGTGGGGGGAAGCATCGCGGCAGACGAGTTGCGCAACACCATCGCCGAGCGCCGCTCAGCCCCTGCCCTTTTGATGATGAGTGCACGCCGACCCGATTCGGACGTGATGGAATTGAAGGTGGACCTGTCGGGCCGCGAGGGTGACGGCGGTTACACCTGCACCCAGACAGGCAGCCTTTACCTTGATGTGCGCACCCTTGCGGAGCGCCAGCGCCCCGACGATTTCGAATTGATGACGCTGAAGGGCGCCACCCAGCAGGCCATGGCCCAGTTGAGTTCGGTCATGCCCGCCGACCAGCCCATCGGCCTCAAAGTTCAGGTCAACATGGACGGCACGTGTTCCTTCAGCCGTCAGCTTGGCCCTCAGGTTCGTGCTGCCATTGCCGACAGCCGCCGTGCGGCACGGCGCACAGGGGGCACTGCGCCGGCCATCATGTCCACCGAAGGGGCCACGAACACCTTGTCCGTCAGCGTGTGGCCGAGCGGGCTGAAGCCGGAGATCCTGTCCATCGAGTACACCATGATGCGCGAGGGTGTGTTTGTGGACACCACCTTCCGCAACGTGGTGGTGAATCCGACCATTTTGCGCGGCTGCATCAAGACCCCTGAGGAGGCGGCCGCCGCAAAAGAGGCTGAGCGTCAGGCCGAGCTTGAGGCGGCCCGGCGTCAAGCCGCTGAGAAGGCCGCTGCCGAGGCCGCCGCAAAGGCTGCCACGCGCCAGGCACAGGCGGCCGCCCGTGCGGCTGCCGAGGAAGAACAGCGCCGCCTGGCCGCTGAGCGTGCGGCCATTGAAAAGCGTCGCCAAGCCGCCCTTGCCCGCGAGCGTGCCGAGGAGGCCGAACGCAAGCGCACAGAGGCCCTTGAGCGCCAGCTGACGGAAATGCAGGAGCGCCTTGAGGCGATGCAGCGCCAGCAGCGCCAGCAAGAGGCTCGCGAGCGTGAACAGGCAGAGGTTGCCCGCAAGCAGCGCGAGGCGCGCGAGCGTGCCGAGCGGGAGCGCGCCGAACGGGCCGAGCGTGAGCGCCTCCTTGCAGAGCAGCGCGCTGCGCGTGAACGGCAGGAGCGCGAAACCGCTGCCCGTGAGGCAGCCGCCCGTGAAGCGGCCGAGCGCGAACAAGCGGCCGCCGAGCGCGCGGCCGCCGAGCGTGCCGCTACGCAAACCGCTGCCGACGAGGCCCTCACCCCTCTCCAGCGGCAGGAGCGTCTTTGGTGGACCTCCGCCGAAGCGCGTGCGGAAGCGGCCCTCAAGCCCTCCACCGAGCCGCAGGAGACGCGCACCCGCGAAGAGATCGCGCGGGACGAGCGCCAATGGTGGGCGGCACGCTCCGGTCCGCGTACGCCCAAGCCAAAGCCCGCGGTCACGCCTGCGGTAACGCCCGCCCTTTTCCGGGCCGTCTCCCGCTGTGAGACCTGCAACATTGAAGGCCATGGCGAGGGCCGCACGGTGGATGAAGCCATCGACAAGGCCATCAACCAGTGCATCGCCAATGGTGGCCTGGCCGACAATTGCCGCGATAACCATTGGCTTGAGTAGACCCGCCCACAAAAGGCAGGCAGCGAAACGGCGCACCGCGTCCGCCGCACGGGTGCGGCGGTGGTTGGACGGGCAAAGGCTGTGGAACTGATGCGCAGCACCGTCTTGATCGCAGGCCTTGTGGCCATCATCACCACAGCCGTTCTGGCAAAAGACGGTGTTGTGGACCGCTTTGTCGCCGACCGCTTCTCCGTCTTCTCAGACACTGCCGAAGACACACCGCCCGCTAGCGCCAGAGAGAACCGCGCGGCCGTGCCTTTGCCACGGGCAAAGCCCGCACGGCCCCTTGCCACTGCAACCGCACCAACAGCGCCTGCGCAAACACCGACCGCGCCTTCCCAGCCGCGCGTACCGCCAGACACGGGCGTACAGCCGGCCGCGGTGGCAGAGCCAAAGCGGTTCGGCTTTTTGGACAGGCTGACGGGGCGGCGGCAGGGCGACAAACGCAAACAGGCACTGCTTGACGCCTACCCTGGCGAGTTTCGCTTCGAGGGCAACACCATCGTCTTCGCGTCAGGGGAGAGGGTGGTGTGGGATGACGGGCGGCGCAAATCCCCCGCGCAACTCCTGACCGAGGCGGACGTTGAGGATATGTTCGCCTACCCCTACCCCAGGGCGCGCACCGGCGAGAAAGCGCCGCCGCGCCTGCACGACCCTGGCCGGGTGCGCTCGCAAGCGTTTTTCAAGGCGCTTTACGGCAACTCCTCCAAAGCGGTGGGGCGTGACGTTCGCATCGTCAACTGGGTGCCGCGGCTGGGCAATGCCAGAATGACGGTGACGACGAAGTTCGGCATCGACCGGAAGCTCGAGGCGGTCTCGGCAGAGTTGGAGCGCTTGCCCAAACGCTTCCACAGATACCTGACGCCCCCTGCCGGCGGGTTCGTGTGGCGCACCATTGCCGGCACGCGGCGCCTCAGCGTCCATTCCTTCGGTGCGGCGGTCGACATCAACACCAAGTACGCCAACTATTGGCGGTGGGAGGGGCAGACGGCGGGCGGCACCATCCCCTTTCGCAACCAGATCCCGATGGAGATCGTGGCCGTGTTTGAGGCCCACTGCTTCATCTGGGGTGGCCGGTGGTACCACTACGACACCATGCACTTTGAATACCGGCCGGAACTGTTGCCAGGCTGCCGCCGCTAGACCCGCCCGGGCACCGCCGACACCAAGGTCCCTGTGAGGACCGGTCCACCATGGCACCGAACCGGTTCGCAAGACTGGCAAAGACGTTGCACTATGGTGGGGCATTGATCGATTGAGGAGTGAACGTGCGCCACGCGGTCTCGTTGGACGACAAGTACGACCTCAACGCCCCCGACGTGTTCCTGTCGGGCACGCAAGCGCTTGTGCGCATGGTGATGGCGCAAAAGGCGCGCGATGCTGCACAAGGCCTCAACACGGCAGGCTTCATCACCGGCTATCGCGGCTCGCCCCTCGGGGCGCTGGACCAGCAGTTTCAGCGGGCCGCACCGCACCTGGGGCAAGACATCCGCTTCCAACCGGCCATCAACGAGGACCTCGGCGCCACCGCCGTCTGGGGGACGCAAACCCCTGCCCTCACGGGCGAAAACCGCTACGACGGCGTCTTTGGCGTCTGGTACGGCAAAGGCCCTGGGGTGGACAGGACGGGCGACGTGTTTCGCCATGCCAACCTTGCAGGCACCTCGCCCCATGGCGGCGTGTTGGCGCTGGCGGGGGACGATCACACCTGCGAAAGTTCCACCACGGCCCACCAGTCAGAATTTGCGCTCATCAACACAATGATTCCCATCCTCTCCCCCTCGGGGGTGCAGGAGATTGTCGACTACGGGCTCCTTGGTTTCGCGCTCAGCCGTTACGCCGGGGTCTGGGTGGGGCTGAAGTGCGTGAAGGACACTGTGGAATCCACCGCCTCCATCGATGGGCGGGTGGACAGGCTCACCATCGCGGCCCCCGACTTTGCCATGCCTCCGTCAGGCGTCCACATCCGCGCAGGCTTTGCTGCTCTGGAGGAAGAAGCGCGCCTTCATGAGGTAAAAGTCCCCGCCGCTCGCGCCTTCGTTGTGGCCAACAGGCTGAACCAGATTGTCGTACGGGGCGGCCCATCGGCGCGGATCGGCATAGTGGGAACCGGTAAGAGTTGGCTCGACGTGCTCGATGCCCTTCATCAACTGGGCCTTGATGAAGTGGCCTGCGCGGGTCTTGGCATCCGCCTGTGGAAGGTGGGCTGCCCTTGGCCGCTTCCGGCGGAGGATGCGCGGGCGTTCGCAGACGGCCTTCAGACCATCATCGTGGTGGAAGAAAAACGCAGCCTCGTCGAAGCGCAGTTGAAAGAGGCGCTTTACGGCACGGCCAACGCCCCCACCATCGTCGGCAAGACGGATGAAAGGGGCGCGCCACTTTTCCGTTCCGCCGGTGCGCTTGAGGCCACCCATGTGGCGGTGGCCATCGGCAAGCGCCTTGCGGCCCTTGGTGCCACGCGGGTGGAGGCGCCCCTCTCCGAGGCCGAGGCTCTCGTCCGGCGCCTTGCCGAGACAGAAAGCCTTGCTGAGCGCAAACCCTACTTCTGCGCAGGCTGCCCCCACTCCACCTCCACCGTGGTGCCGGAGGGTGGGCGTGCTGCCGCGGGAATTGGCTGCCACTTCATGGCGTTGTGGATGGACAGGTCCACCACAGGCTTCACCCACATGGGGGGCGAAGGCGCCCAGTGGATCGGCGAGGCGCCCTTTTCCACCCGCAAGCACATTTTTCAGAACCTTGGGGACGGAACGTACAACCACTCGGGCTCGCTGGCGATCCGCGCCGCCGTCGCCTCAGGGGTGAACATCACCTACAAAATCCTGTTCAACGATGCTGTGGCAATGACCGGTGGCCAAGGCCATGACGGCGGCCTGACGGTGCCCGAGATTGTGGCACTGGTGCTGGCGGAGGGCGCCAAGTCCGTTGCCATCGTCACCGACGAGCCTGACAAGTACCCGCTAGGCGCGATCCCCCATGCGGCCTCAGTCACCCACCGCGACCATGTGATCGAGGTGCAGGAAACGCTTGCCGGGCAGGACGGTGTGACGGTCATGGTCTACGATCAGACCTGCGCCTCCGAGAAGCGACGGCGGCGCAAGCGCGGCACCTTCCCCGATCCTGACAAACGCATCGTCATCAATGAACGTGTGTGCGAGGGATGCGGCGATTGCGGCGTCCAGTCCAACTGCGTGGCGATCCAGCCCGTGGAGACCGCGTTCGGCCGCAAGCGCCAGATCGATCAGTCCACCTGCAACAAAGACTTTTCGTGCCTCAAGGGGTTTTGCCCCTCCTTCGTCACCGTCCATGGCGCGGTGATGCGGGCGCGCACCGTTCCGGAAGCGCCGGCGGGGCTGCCTGAGCCTGAAAAGGCGCCGCTTGAAGGGCCTGTGGGCATCCTCGTCACCGGTGTGGGCGGAACGGGCGTTGTGACCGTTGGCGCCGTCATCGGGATGGCCGCGCACATTGAGGGCCTCGGCGCGGGTGTGATCGACATGGCCGGCCTTGCCCAAAAGGGCGGAGCGGTGCTCTCCCACATCAAGATTGCGCCGCGTCGGGAAGATGTGGCCACCATCCGTGTGGGCTCTGGCGGGGCGTCAGCCGTGCTTGCCTGCGACATTGCCGTGGCAGGCTCTGCCAAGGTGCTGGCGGCCATCGGCGAGAACGCTGTGATTGTCGCCAACACTCACGAGCAGCTCCCAGGGGAGTTCACCCGTGAGGCTGACTATTCTTTCCCCGTGCGGCGCATTGTAAAGGCGCTTGAGGGGCGTGGGCGAACCGTCAGCTTCGATGCCACGAAGGCGGCAGCCACGCTATTTGGCGACACCATTGCCGCCAACATGATGGTGATGGGCGTTGCCTATCAGTCAGGCGCGCTTCCGGTCTGTGCGCAGTCGCTCGAGCAGGCCATCGCGCTGAACGGTGCGGCGGTGAAGATGAACATTGCCGCCTTCAATATGGGCCGGCTGTTCGTTGCCGACCCCGACGCTTTCTGGTCGGCTGTGGAGACGGCGGCCCCCTCGCCCCTGCCCCACAGGACGGCGCCAAAAACCCTCGATGAGAAGCTTGCCACCTACCGTACGAGCCTGACGGCCTACCAGAATGCTGCTTATGCGGGCCGGTTCGACGACACGCTGGGGCGGCTTCGGACGGCGACCAAAGGTGCGGGCGTTGAAGGGGACAGGCTCATGGCGCGTGCGGCCGACAACCTTTATCGGCTGATGGCGGTGAAGGACGAGTATGAGGTGGCGCGGCTGTTCGTGGACGGCGGGTTCGGCGAGCAATTGAAGAGCCAGTTCGCCGAGTGGCGCTCGCTGGAGTTTCACATGGCCCCGCCGATGCTGTCCCAGGAGGACGATGCGACGGGGCGGCCCAAGAAGCGCCGGTTCGGGCCATGGATGATGCGCGTTTTGCCCACCCTTGCCGCCATGCGCCGTTTCCGCGGCACGGCATTCGACGTGTTCGGCTGGACGGCGGAGCGGCGCGACGAGAGGGCGCTTCTGAAACGCTACGAGGCGGACCTTGCACACCTTGCCGAAACACTCTCACCGAACCGTATGGAGGCTGCCGAAGCGATGGCGGGGTGGCCAGACACCGTGAAAGGCTACGGCCCCGTGCGTGCGGCCAAAACCAAGGCAGCGCTTGCTGAGCGGAAGACGCGCCTTGCCGCCTACAATGCTCCCGCAGAACGGGTCTTGGAGGCTGCGGAGTAAGTGCGCCTCCCCGCCTCGCCATCAATGCAAACGACCACTGACCTCGCGCCCCGAGGCGCTTAGCGCTTCATCATCGCAAGGGCAACGGCGGAACCGCCCAAGAGTGTGGCAAGGAGTTTGTTGCGCACCCGTGTGACGGATTTGGACGCCACCCATCCTCCAAGGCGCGCTGCCGCCAGGCCGTAGATGGCAACCCCTGTGGTGAAGACCACCTGGAAGGTGACGGTAAGGATGACAAGCTGCCCGCTCACCGACCCTGACGCATCGATGAACTGGGGGAAGAAGGCGGCGAAGAACACCAGGCTCTTCGGGTTGGTGGAGGAGACGAAAAACCCTTGGAGGAAGGCTTTGCGGCCTGTGGGGAGAACGCTGTCCTCAGGTCCTGTCACAGGGGCACGCCACAAGGTGACGGCAAGGTAAAGAAGGTAGGCGGCGGCAAGCCAACGCAGCACTTCGAACAAGTCGCCGAGCAGGCTCATGATAGAGGCAAGGCCGAACGCGGCCGCGGACAGTTGCAAGGCGATGGACACACTGGCCCCTGCCGTTGCCGCCAGCGCCGCTCCGCGCCCGCGGGTGCCGCCCAAGGCCACCACAAGGCCGATGACCGGGCCAGGCACCATCACCAAAACGGCAACGGTTGCCAGGAAGGCGATGTAGGCTTCCACCGTCATCGCGCGGCGCCTTCAAGACAGACACGCCTTGCGCGGGTGGTTGGGTGGCGCCAATCCTCTGGTAGGGCGGCGCGATCACCCATCAGCTAGTTGAAGAGGTTTCCCGCCCGGCGCATCAAGCCCTGGCTGCCTTTGGCAACGGAGGAGAAGAAGCCGTTCTTCTCGTCCTCCTGGGGCTGGAAGCCGAGTGCGGTGTCAGACGCATCCGGCTCGCGCTGGTCGGTGGGTTGCTGCTGCACAGGCCGTACGCCAGGCAGGTTCGTTGCCGCGGTGGACGCAACGGGCGCGGCAGGGGCTGGCGCTGCAGCCGTGCGGGGCGCCGGTGCTGCCGTTCGTGGTGCAGGGGCAGTCGCCTGAGGTTGCGGCGCTGACGGGGCAACGGCGGCGACAGAGGCGACAGGTTCATCCTTGCGACGGCCGAAAGGGTTCCAGCGGATACCGCCGGAGCGCTCGCTCGTGCGGCTTGCGGCGGCCGTTGCGGTGGACCGGGGCGCGGGGCGCGGCACGGGGACTGCGCCTGATACGTTGGTGGCAGTGGTGGCGGTGGTTGCAGCGACGGCAACGGGAGCGGGAGCGGGAGCGGGAGCAGCGGTGGACGCTTCGGGCGTTGCGTCAGCTTCGCCTGAGCGGGTGCGGTCGAAGAAGGTGGCGATGGCCTTCTCGCGCTCCTCCCAACGCTCCTTGCGCTGCTCGCGGTTCATGGACTTGGCAATGGCGATCTTGCGCTTCTCAATGTCGCGGGCGCGCTTTTCGGCCACAAGGCGCTCGATGCCGGGCTGAACGGTATAGGCAGGGCACGATGCACTGGCCTGGAAGGAGCCGCCATTGGGCTTGGCGTTGAAGACGTAACGACGCTCGCAGGCGTCAATCTTGGGAGCCTGACGCGACACCTCGAAGTGATCGTAGCCTTCCTTCAGCATTTCCCAGAAGGCAAAATGCTTGTGGTCATGGTGACGCGCCATGTTTTCGGGCGTCATCTTGAAAGGAAAGGCGTGCACCTGGAAGGCGGGCTGACCGCCGCGGAAGGCTTCGCGGGCGAGGGCGTAGATTTCCTCAATGTTCTCGTCTTCCATGGCGTAACAGCCGCGGGACGAGCAATCGCCGTGCACCATCAGGTGCGAACCTGTGCGGTTGTGGCTGCGATCGTAAGGGTTGGGGAAGCCGATATTGAAGGCCAGGTGATAGCTGGAATTGGGGTTCATCTGGCCGGGGCCGACGAAATAAAACCCTTCGGGCGCCTGACGGTCCCCTTCCTTGAACTTCGGCCCCAACTCGCCAGACCAGGCGCAGATCTCATACTCTTTGAGGAGTGCGTAGCGGCCCGAACGGTCCCGCTTCCAGACCTCAAGAAGGTTCTCTTCCTTGAAGATGCGCACAAGGATCGGGGAGCGCGTGCTCATCCCCATCCGCTCGATCTTGCGCTGAACGCTGTTGGGGACCGGGGCAAGGTGGGCCGCGGTGGACAGTTCGCTCACCTGGCAGCCGGCAAGCACGAGCGCGCCAAGAGGCACCGCTGCCTTCAGAGCGATCCTGCGCAGGCGCTGCACGGTCGGTACCGTCACCTTCAAGGTGCGACGCGACGGCGCTTCGGCCTTCAAATGATTGGTCTCTGAGGAGGTGCGCATCATGCGTTTGTCCCGCGATCCCTTCGCTGGTGGCATCGCCACCCTTACACCCCTGTAACCTGTGCGGGGGCCGTTTACAAATCGTCAACTTGGCTTGTGGGCAGCTTGCTCTTCACAATCTTTCGAGTGTGCGATCAAGGTCACGGTCAACGTCAAACATCGAGATTTCTGCCGATGGCGAGGAAGCGTTCCGCTCTTTGAGACTTAAGGTCCGCAGGCGCAACCTCCGCCAAAGCCGCCAGGTTTTCGTCGATGGCCGTCGACACCTTGTCGAGCATCGCTTGGGGATCGCGGTGGGCGCCGCCGAGGGGCTCGTCGATCAACGTGTCGATGACGCCAAGCTTCAAAAGATCGTGCGCGGTGATTTTTAGGTTCGTCGCAGCGTCTGAGGCCCGTGTGGGGTCCCGCCAAAGGATGGAGGCGGCCCCTTCCGGCGAGATGACGGAGTAGATGGCGTGCTCGAGCATCAAGACGCGATTGGCTGTGGCAAGGGCAAGCGCACCCCCTGAGCCCCCCTCCCCGATGATGACGGCGATGGACGGCACGGTCATCGTCAACGCCATCTCGGTGGAGCGGGCGATGGCCTCGGCCTGGCCGCGCTCCTCAGCGCCAATGCCAGGATAGGCGCCTGCGGTATCGATCAAGGTGACGACGGGAAGGCGAAAGCGCTCGGCAAGCTCCATGATGCGCTTAGCTTTGCGATAGCCTTCGGGCCGGGCCATCCCGAAATTGTGCTTTAGGCGGCTTTCGGTGTCGGCGCCCCGCTCGGTGCCGAGGATTGCGACGGAGCGGTCTTTGAAGCGGCCGACCCCCGCGATAATGGCCGCATCCTCACCAAAGCAGCGGTCCCCAGCCAGCGGCGTGAACTCCTCCACAAGGGCGTTGATATAGTGAGAGGCGTGAGGGCGGTCTGGATGGCGCGCGACCAGCGTCTTTTGCCAGGGCGTGAGCTTGGCATAAAGGTCAGCCAGCGCCTTCTCGGCTTTGTCTTCAAGCTTTGCGATCTCATCGCCACCGTCCACCGCCGAATCGTCGCCAAGGGCGCGCAACTCCTCGATCTTGCCCATGACATCGGCGACAGGCTTTTCAAAGTCGAGGAAGGTGCGCATGGGTCCGACTGTTGCGTGAAGGGAAATGGCTGGCGCGGACCCTCAGAGAGACCGCACGTGGAGTCAAGCGCGGCCGGTTTGGGCAAGAGGATGGCAGTCGACCAGCACTTGCGTCAGGTGCTCGTGCTGCAAGTGGGTATAGATCTCGGTCGTGGCAATGTCCTGGTGGCCCAGAAGCGTTTGCACCACCCTCAGATCCGCCCCGTTTTGCACCAGATGGGTGGCAAAGGCGTGCCGCAGGACATGGGGTGAGACCTTTGCTGGGGGAAGGCCCGCCAGCGCTGCAAGCCGCTTCAGCTCCCGCGCAAACACCTGGCGTGTGAGGTGCCCGTCGCGGCCTGGGGCAGGAAACAAAAAGCGGTTCGGCGAGGGCCCGCGGAGCCTCTGGTAACGGGCGACGGCGTTGACGGCGGCATTGGTCAAAGGGGCAAGGCGCTCCCGCCCACCTTTGCCGCGCACGATGAGAGCGGCGGACCCTTCGGCGATGGCGTGGTCGGACAGTGTGACCAATTCTGAAACCCTAAGGCCCGCTGCATAAAGGATTTCCACCAAGGCAGAGCGGCGCGCGTCGGCAGGGGTGTGCTCGGCGGCGTCTTCTGCGATCTTCAACAGCCGCTCCACCTCTTCCATGGTGAGGATTTTCGGCAGGGGTCGTGTTTTCTTCGGTCCCCCCACCTTTGCGGCGGGGTCATCGTCTCGAAGGCCTTCGGCGTAGAGGTAGCGGATAAAACGGCGCACGGCCGACAGGCGCCTGTTTTGGGTGGCGTTGGCCTCACCGCGCTCGGCAAGAGCACGGGCGAAGGCGGCCACATCCCCCTCGGCTGCGGCGGAGGGATCTGTGGCGCGTGCCTTGCAATGGTCGGCAAAGAGGGACAAATCGCGGCGGTAGGCGTCGAGCGTGTGCTGCGAGGCGGCCTTTTCCACCGCCATCATCTCCAAAAACGCATCGATATGGACACTCACACCACACGCTCCAGCCGTTTGCATCGAACCAGACTGCCACGCGATCGTTGCCACTTGGTAAGCTGGGCAGGATCGGCTCTCGGCAACAGCCCGAGCCGCGAGAGGGTGGGACGGGTTGCCTGGACCGGTGCGATCCGCCGATGATGGAATGTGCGGCGCCCTTTGTTGAGGCGCCGGGGCAAGGGAGAGGGATGGCACAGGCCGTAACACGGCAGGATCGCCAGGAGCTGGTGCGCATCAAGAGCGGCATCGGCAGGCGCACACTCGTTCTTGTGGGTTTGCCTGGGGCGGGCAAGTCCACCGTGGGCAAGCGCCTTGCCGCGCGCCTTGGCCTGAAGTTCGCCGATGCGGACGGGGAGATCGAACGCGCCGCGGGGATGAGCATTGCCGAGATCTTCCAGCGCGACGGCGAGCCTGCCTTTCGCGCTGGAGAACGGCGGGTGATTGCGCGGCTCCTGCGCAAAGGTCCTCAGGTGCTTGCCACAGGCGGCGGTGCGTTCATGGCTGAAGAAACCCGTGCGGCCATTGCGAAGGATGGCATCTCCATCTGGCTCGATGCGCCCTCCTCCGTGCTTTTGGCGCGGGTTGCAAGGCGCAGCCACAGGCCGCTCTTCAACGGCGTTGACCCAGGCGCAAAGTTGATGGAGCTGCGCGCACAGCGTGACCCCGTGTTTGCGCTGGCAAAGGTGAAAGTCACCTCCTCCTCAGGCCCCCATGACCGTGTGGTGGACGACATTGTGCGCGCCCTTGCCGCTTTGGTGTCAGAGGACCAGGCCTCCCCTCAGCCCACCACCCGCCAAGACCCGCCGCGCGCCTTAAACACCGACGCCGCCATGAAAACGGACCGACCATGACCACCCTGACCGACATCACGGTTCCCGAAGGCGCCGGGCAACCCTTGGACGAGCCGCCTTTGAAGGTCACCGTCCCGCTGGGCGAGCGCAGCTACGATGTTTTGATCGGCCACGGCCTTATGGGCGTTGCAGGCGCCTTGATTGCCAGCGTGGCAAAGCCTGGGCGTGCGCTCATCGTCACCGATACGCAGGTGGAACCGCGTTATCTGGCGCGCCTGCGCCGTGTGATGGAGGCGGCAGGCTTCCTTTGCCACCACGTGGCTGTGGCAGAGGGGGAAGGCTCCAAGTCGCCCCAAACGCTGTTTCAAGTGGTGGACGCCATCCTCGACGCACAGCTTGAGCGCAATGACGTGGTGATCGCCCTTGGCGGCGGCGTCGTGGGCGATCTGGCAGGCTTTGCTGCCGCCGTCAGCCGTCGCGGCATGCCGTTCGTCCAGGTGCCGACCACGCTGTTGGCTCAGGTGGATTCGGCCGTCGGCGGGAAGACCGGCATCAACACACGCCATGGCAAAAACCTTGTGGGCGCCTTCCACCAGCCCGCCCTCGTCCTGTGCGACCTTGACGCCCTTGCCACACTGCCTGATCGCCACGTCCGCGCAGGCTATGCGGAAATCATCAAGATTGCGCTGATTGGGGATGTGCCTTTTTTCGCGCGCCTGTCAGCACTTGGCGCGGATGCCCCGCGCAAGGACGTTGCCCGCTCCATCGCCACTGCCGTTGAGGCCAAGGCGCGCATTGTTGCCGAAGACGAACGCGAGGCGGACAAGCGTGCGCTCCTCAACCTTGGCCATACCTTTGCCCACGCCATTGAGCAGTGCGCCGGCTATGATGGACGCATCGTGCATGGTGAAGCCGTGGGGCTTGGCCTGTGCCTTGCCTTCCGTTTTTCGGTCGCTCTGGGTCTTTGTGCCCAGACCGATGCTGAAAGGGTGACGCACCATCTTGAGGCGGTGGGCCTTCCCACCACCTTCCAGGCGCTGCCGTTGAGGCTCACCATCAAAGGGCTGGTCTCGGCCATGGAGCAAGACAAGAAGGTGTCCAACGCTATCATCCGCTTCGTCCTGGTGCGCGGCATCGGCGAAGCCTTCGTCTCCAACGGTGTGGACCCCGAGGCCCTTCACGCCTTCCTCAAAGGGGAAGGTCTGGCGCCCTGATGAACGACCCCGAACCATCCCAACGTGTCGCGGTGGGCTCGCCACGGCGCGCCAGCGCGCCATGTGTTGGCCGGTACGCCACAATGACGCCCGTGTCCGCATAGCAATATCATGAGTGATCTGGGTCTTTGGCTGACCGCGGGAGCCATCCTTGTGCTCCTTTGCATGTCCGGGTTCTTTTCCGGCTCTGAGACGGCGCTGACCGCCGCCTCCCGTGCAAGGCTGATGCAGCTTGAAAAGCAAGGCAGCCGGCGCGCAGGCATTGCCGCACGGCTGATCCAGTCGCGCGAGAGGCTGATCGGCGCGCTCCTCGTTGGCAACAACCTCGTCAACATCCTCGCATCGTCTTTGGCGACCACCGCCCTGTTGCAGGTCCTCGGCGAGGCGGCGGTGGTCTATGCGACCATCATCATGACGACGCTGGTGCTGATCTTCTCCGAGGTGCTGCCCAAGACCCTCGCCATCCTGCGGCCTGAAGGGTTTGCCGTCACCGTCTCGCCGTTTGTGCGCGTGATCGTGATCCTGTTCTCGCCGGTGACGGCGATGGTGCAGCGGATCGTGCGGCTGATCTTGCGCCTGTTCGGTGTGGATGCGGACGAAAGCACCGTCCAGTCGGCGCGCGATGAAATCCGCGGCCAGGTGGATCTGCAGCACGCCGAAGGGGGCCTTCACAAACACGATCGCGACCGGCTCGGCGCTCTCCTCGACCTTGCCGATCTGGAAGTGTCGGACGTGATGGTCCACCGCACGCGCATGAGGATGCTGAACGCTGACGATCCGCCCGAGCAGATTGTCTCAGAGGCCCTCGCCTCCCCTTACACCCGCATGCCCCTTTGGCGCGGCGAGACGGACAACCTTGTGGGCGTCCTCCACGCCAAGGATCTTTTGCGCGCCGTCCAGGCTGCTGGCGGGAAGACCGACACCATCGACGTGGTGGCCGTCGCAAACCCACCCTGGTTCGTGCCCGACACCACAAGCCTACAGGACCAGCTCAACGCCTTTCTGAAGCGAAAGACCCACTTTGCCGTGGTGGTGGACGAGTACGGCGAGGTGATGGGCCTCGTCACCCTTGAAGACATTTTGGAAGAGATCGTCGGCGAGATCGAAGACGAATATGACGTCGTGGTGGAAGGGGTTGCGGCCCAGGCCGATGGCTCCGTCCTGGTGGATGGGTCCGTGACCATCCGCGACCTCAACCGCGCGCTGGACTGGGACCTGCCCGACGAAGAGGCCACGACGGCGGCAGGTCTTGTCATCCACGAAGCCCAGATGATCCCCGAAGTGGATCAGGCCTTCACCTTCCACGGCGTACGCTTTGAAGTGGCCGAACGAGAGCGCAACCGAATCACCCGGTTGCGGCTGCGCCGTGTGGTGGAGCCGACGTAGAAATCCCCGCTGCGTTTTTTGGGCTTGAATGATCGTGCCCGCTGTCGGAGGGGCCGTACCAAGCGTTCCCGCCTGGTTTCAATTCTCCTGCGGAGTACGGGTCTTTTTGCCTACCGGTTGCGATGGGTAGCGTTGAGGGCTGATGCTGCGGCGTCGGCGAGAGCGGTTCCTGAGAGGTAGGCGTTTTCGAGCGCGATGCCTCCCATCGGGCCGGCCCAATCTCCGCCTGCGCCCACCATTTTGGAGGGGTCGAAAGGCGTGTCCATCACCGCGGTCTTGTGCGGCGTGGAGTAGCGCCAACGATGGGCTGAGGCATAGACGGGACTTGGGAAAGCCAGTCGTTTGAGTAAGGCGGCGAAGTGATCGCGCACGGCTTCGGCCTCCCACTCAAGGGTCTTTGTGGACCAGACCGCATCGGCGTGGATGACGAGCGTCGTGCCGACGCGGCCAGGCTTGTTGCCATTGTGGATGACGCGCTCGACGCCGTCGGCCTGCAATGCGGTGGCATCAAGCGCTGCCAGATGATCGCTCGAACCGTCGGGGAGGGCGAAAAGCCCTGCCCAGGCGGGGTTGTAACTGGCAGCGGCGGCGGCCTCGGCCAGCTGAGGAACATGATCGGCAAGGAGCGGGACGGCCTGAACGGCAGGGACCGTCGACAAGACCGCGGCAAAAGGGCCTTCGCTGCGGCCATCATCGGCCTTCACATGCCATCCTTCGGGCGCCCACTCCAACGCGCTGACCAGAAAGCCTGTGTGGACGGGTGTGTCGGACAACAACATGCGCGCAAGGGCGTTCATGCCCGGCATACCGACGAAGGTCTCGCTGGAGGGCCATGTGGCGGCCGCCCCGGCCTCGACGGCCGTGTCCAGAAACCTCCTGAAGGCCACGCCATTGGCTGCGGCGAAGGCACACCCGTGGTCGAAGCCCACCTCGCGACCGTCCACTGTGGTGCGACGGGTTGCGGTGCGACCGCCTGGGCCCCGGGATTTCTCAAACACCTGTGCGGCAACACCTGCCTGGCGAAGGCGCGCTGAGGCTGCGCCCGCGCACACCCCTGCGCCGATAATTGCAACCCTCATGCCGCCTCTCCGATGGTCGTCTAGAGCCGCTCCTGTCTGACTCGACACAGTCAGACAGGAGAGAATGGCTCGAATCCATAATCGACGAGCAACCGCCTCCAGGAAGACTGTGTGCGTTCATCCTGGAATTGCTCGAGAGAACCCTGCGTCCCCGTGGACGCAGACAAGATGCTCTATACCTTTGATTTAGAGCGGTGCACGAGAGGCTTGCCGCGCGCTGTGGCGCCAGCAGGCGTCCCCCGCGCGATCAGGCGTGACGGGAGGCGTTGGCGCCGTAGTAGTTTATGTAGCGGTTTGAGATTTCGGCCACCGGCAGGATAATCATCACGTCCGTCGTGCCGAACTGATTGTCCACCACAGCACCATCGGCAATGTAGGCCCCAAGGCGCAGATAACCCTTGATGAGGGGAGGAAGCGCACGCAGCGCCTTGCGCGCATCCACCTCGTCCGCATCCATCCTGTTCATGGGCACGTAGCGCTCGTCCAAGGCCTTTACCTGCCACTGGGGCGGGGCGAGGTGGTTGTGGTGAAGGTAGGACAATGCCGGGGCGAGCGCGTCAAGATCGGTGCCCGAGAGCGACGCGCAACCGAACATTACGTCAACGTTGTGGCGTAAAACGTACGACCACGCGCCATGCCACAACAGCTCCACCGTGCGCTTGTCGCGATAGGGCTTGAGGACGCAGGAGCGGCCAAGCTCCAGAAAGCGTTTGTCCTGATGGCGCGACACAAGAGCGTCCACATCGAACTCGGAGACAGAATAAAAGCCGCCGCTGGTCTCAGCGATCTCCTGGCGAAGGAGGCGGTAGGTGCCGACGATTTGCGGCTTGTGCCTGCGAAACCGTCGCGCGGTGACATTGTGGTCCATAACCAGCAGATGATCGCACACAGCGTCGAACCGATCGCGGTCCCGGCGCGTTGCCATGGCGTAGGGGTCAGGCTGCGCAGCCATCTCCTCGTAAAAGACTTGGTAGCGGATCTGTTGGGCCCGCCGCACTTCGCCGGAGGTTCTGGCAAGGCGCACCTCCAGGCTGCCGAGGGTCCCGAACGTTGGCGTCTTTCTGTCCAAAGGATTGACGCGACGGCCTGGAAGACGGGTGTGGACGCCAAGCCACGGATTTATACCGCTCACGGCCGCCCCACGCTTTCGCGGCACGAAGCGCCGCACCATGGGATGAAAGGCGCGCAACTTCGCGGGCCTTTTCTTGGCGGCGCGCGGTCGTCCAGGCGATTCGAGTGTCACTGGTTGTTTCCCAATAGGCAGAACGATCATCAAAGGATCGCCGCCCCCCTCTCCCTGTTTCCATCGAGGCGCCTTTGCTGATGGCGCGCTGCACGTTTGCCGTGCCCGGTGGCATCCCGGCTGATCTCAATTTGGTCACCTATCGCCCGCAAGCCAAGAAACAATCGACACCGCAGCAACATATGTTGCGCGAACGCGGGTATATTGCTATCTAAGATTGATAAATTCGCTGTTTATTGCAGGTCAGGCACTTTGGTCAGCCGCATCACCACCATCGCCTTTCGCGGAATCGACGCCGTTCCGGTGGAGGTGGAAGTCCAAGTGGCGCCTGGTACGGTCTCGTTCATGATTGTCGGCCTTGCTGACAAGGCGGTGGCGGAAAGCCGCGAACGGGTGCGCGCTGCCCTACTTGCAACAGGCCTGTCCCTGCCCCCAAGGCGCATTACGGTCAATCTTGCGCCCGCCGATTTGCCCAAGGCCGGCAGCCACTACGATCTTCCCATCGCACTGGGGCTCATGACAGCGCTCGATGCTGTGCCCCAGGACGCCCTCGACCGGTATGTGGTGATGGGTGAATTAGGGCTCGACGGCAGGATTGTCGGTGTGTCAGGCGCCCTCCCCGCTGCGGTCGGCGCCAACGAATTGGGGCGTGGGCTCATCTGTCCTGCCTCCGATGGTGGGGAGGCGGCATGGGCATCGGCGGACATGCCGATTCTGGCGCCCCCCAGCCTTGCGGCCCTCGCCAATCATTTTGCAGGCCGCCAGGTGCTATCGCGGCCGGAGGCGAAGGTGAAGCGCGGGAGCGGCGTCGGCGGCGACTTTGCCGAGGTCAAGGGGCAGGAAGGCGCCAAAAGGGCGTTGGAGATTTCCGCCGCCGGCGGCCACAACCTCTTGATGGTGGGCCCGCCAGGTGCGGGCAAATCGATGTTGGCGGAGCGGATGCCGTCGATCCTGCCAAGCCTTGCGCCAAAAACGCTGCTTGAGAGCGCGATGATCCGCTCCATCGCCGGCCAGCTTGCCGAAGGGAAGCTGGATGCGTGCGCGCCCTTTCGTGCTCCCCACCACTCAGCTTCCATGGCCGCGCTGATTGGCGGAGGGCCGAGGGCGCGGCCTGGCGAGGTGTCGCTGTGCCACGGCGGCATCTTGTTCCTCGATGAATTGCCCGAGTTTGCGCCTCAGGTGCTCGACGCACTGCGTGAACCGCTGGAGACCCGCCGGGCGATGATTGCGCGCGCGAACCACCGCGTCACCTACCCCGCCCGTTTCCAGTTGGTGGCGGCCATGAATCCGTGTCGCTGCGGCAAAGCGGGCGAGCCAGGTGTCACGTGCAAGCGCGGCAAGGCGTGCGCGGCGGACTATCAGGGCCGCTTGTCGGGTCCGCTTCTGGACAGGATCGATGTGTCCATCAAGGTGGGCGCCGTTGCGCCGAAGAACCTGCGTGCACCCTCTGGCGAACCCTCGATGGCGGTGGCCGACAGGGTCAGCCAGGCCCGCGCCCGCCAGGAAGAGCGATATCGCAGCTATGGCGAAATCGACGTCAACGCCGAATGCACCGTCAAAGCGCTGGAAGAGACGCTGGCCGCCGATACCGATGCGCTCGACCTTGTGGACAAGGCCGCCAGCGAGCGCCACATGTCGGCCCGCGGTTATCACCGTACGTTGCGTGTTGCGCGCACCATCGCCGATCTTGCCTTGAGCGACACCGTCGGTCGGCGCCATGTGGCCGAGGCCCTCGCCTATCGCAGCCGCGAATTCGCCTGATGCTCTTAGACTGACGCGAGGCCGCCGCACCCACCTACCCACCGTGCCACCCACTTGCCCGCGGGACAATCGAAACACCGCGATAGAGGTTTGGTCTTTTTCAACCTATGGATTGCCTCGCCATCTATGCAATCTGCGTCAATCACGGCACAGTCCGACGCCATGAGCGTTCTTCTTTCCGACATCGGCGATGCTGCGGCAGCACTTGCCACCCTTGTGGCCGAAGCGCGGCGGGCGGTGGTCTTTACTGGCGCGGGTCTGTCCACCGAATCCGGCATTCCCGACTACCGCAGCGCGGGTGGGATCTGGAGCCAGATGGAGCCCATTACCTACGATGCATTCTGTCGCTCAGAAGAGGCGCGGATGGAGGACTGGCGCCGGCGCTTCATGATGGGCGACCTGTTTGCCGACGCCGAGCCCAACGCGGCCCACCGCGTCATCGCGCAGCTTGCAACGACGGGACCTGTGACGGCGGTCATCACACAGAACATCGACGGGCTTCACCGCCGATCGGGCGTGCCCGAAGACAAGATGATCGAACTGCACGGGTGCGCCGACCACGCCACGTGCCTGGACTGCCACCACCGCTACGAGGTCGACTGGGTGAAGGCCGAAATTGCCGCCCGCGACAAGGTTCCGCGGTGCACACGCTGCGGTGGGCTGATCAAGGCCGCCATTGTGTCTTTCGGGCAGATGATGCCTGCCGACGCTATGGATTTGGCTGAAGCCCGTAGCCTTGAGGCGGATGTGTTTTTTGCTTTGGGCTCGTCTTTGGTGGTCTACCCTGCGGCCGGATTTCCCAGACTGGCCAAGGCCAACGGGGCGCGCTTGGTGATTGCCTCTTCTGAACCGACGGACCAGGACGATAGTGCCGACGTGGTCATCCGCACGCCCTTAGCGGCAACGTTCGCGCAAAGCGGTTTATTGAGATTTGACTAAAATCCTGTGTCTCATTCGCCACACAAATCCAGTGATGCTTGCAAGACGGTCGCGCAAGACCAGTAGGAATGATAACGTTCGATTCACAATTTGTTGGTGCGGCGCATGCGTCATGTGAGGCGGCGGGTTTTGTGGTGAGCGACGAAAAGCTGAGTCAATACTTCGACGGTTATACGGCGGATGACCGTCTGGAGACCCCATCCCTTGAGGGATTGGATGACCTGACTGAGATGTCAGGCAGTATCAAATGGTTCGATGTGGGCAAGGGTTACGGCTTCATCGTCCCCGACGATGGCGGGGCCGATGTCTTGCTCCACGTCACCTGCCTCAGACGCGACGGATACCAAAGTGCCTATGAAGGCGCCCGTGTCGTGTGTGAAGTGGTGACGGGACCGAAGGGCTTACAGGCCTTCCGCATCCTGTCCATGGATGAATCGGTGGCAGCCCACCCATCCCAGTTGCCCCCCTCCCGCGCTCACGTTCAGGTCACCCCTGAGGGTCCTGCCGAACGGGTGCGCGTGAAGTGGTTCAACCGCAGCAAAGGCTACGGTTTCTTGACCCGCGGGGAAGGCACGCCCGACATCTTCATTCATATGGAGACATTGAGGCGATTTGGGATCACCGAGCTTCGCCCCAATCAGATCGTAAGGGTGCGTTTTGGGACAGGGCCTAAGGGATTGATGGCGGCGGAAATCCTGCCCGACACAGGCACCACCGTTCCCCAGTCCCACTAGTGCCACGCGCTGCCACCTGGGCTGCGCGCGTGACCCGCCGGATCATGGGCCGGCCGATGCTGCGGGCCAGAGGTCTTGGTTTGAGTTGCTGTGCAAAGCCTGCGCCGTTGGAGACTGCCCTGTGATGGCGCAACGTGCGGCGCTCACTGTCGTGCTGGTGTGCGCCTTGTTTGCGGCGCTGCCCCTTGCGCCGCCAGCCACCGCGAAAGACGCAGAGCCGTTACCGATCACGGTCAGCGCTGACGAGGTGGTGCTTCAGACCGCCTCAGGCACGCACCGTTTCACCATTGAAATTGCTGACGACCCTATGGAGCGGGCCCGCGGGTTGATGTTTCGCGAAGACATGGCGCGCGACCACGGCATGCTGTTTGACTTCGGCGCAGAGGACTTGCGGTCCTTCTGGATGAAGAACACCCCCCTCCCCCTCGACATCATCTTCGTCAAGGCGGACGGCACGGTGGTGTCCATTGCCGAAAACACGACGCCCTTTTCCACCGCGCCCATCGATTCAGCGGATACGGCACGCTTCGTCTTTGAGGTGAATGCAGGGGTTTCGGAGGACATCGGCCTGATGCCGGGGGACAGGCTCCACCACCCCCGTGTGGTGCGCCAGCCCTGACACCCCCGCGCAAGGCGGGCAATGTTAATCGTGTGCGCCAAGCTGGGTGATCCATTGTGTTCTGGTGCATCAGTGGTGTAGGGACTGCGCGGACGGGGCATAGCTCAGCCTGGTAGAGCACCGGTTTTGGGAACCGGGGGTCGTAAGTTCGAATCTTGCTGCCCCGACCATCGCATCATAGGGATGTCGGGTCGCGTCGAAGTGTCGGTGGCAAAGGGTGGCGGGGTCGAGCCGCTGCCCGGGAGGCAAGGATGAAAGCTCGAATTTTCAAACCTGCGAAGACGGCCATGCAGTCCGGCACACGACGCACGCGTCGCTGGCGGCTTGAATACCTGGCTGCCGATGCCCCCGGTGTGGACCCGTTGATGGGTTGGACCACCAGTACCGACACACGGCGCCAAGTTCACCTTGATTTCCCCACCAAGGACGAGGCGATCGCCTACGCGGAGCGCACGGGCCTTGAGTACAGAATCGAGGAGGAGAAGGTGAAGAACGAGCGCACAATCGCTTACGCCGACAATTTCAAGTCCGACCGCCCGGCCCCCTGGACCCACTGACCCGATCCGCCACCAAAGCCCGACACCCCCTTCAGGCCCCGTAGCTCAGCTGGATAGAGCAACGGACTTCTAATCCGTAGGTCCCAGGTTCGAATCCTGGCGGGGTCGCCAAATTATTTCAATGGGCTAGCGACCCTTAGCCAACCGCAAGGTCGGTTTGGCGGACCGATTCGCACCAGATACTGCCCTGTGAGCGTATCCCTTTGTGATCCGGCGAATGGTGGCCATAGGTCTCTTCAAGGGTGCGAAACGTCATTCCGAGACGACCCGCGGCCTGCCACCTATCGGCCCCTTCCCGCATCAAATGCATTGCCCATGTGTGAAGTCGAGCGGCGGGGACCACGTCGACAGCAAACCCAGCATCCTTATGTGCGCCCGCCCCCGTTCAATTACCTCAGGGGCTTGCCTACTCGATCACGAAGCGAGCATCGGGGTTGGTACGACGCCATCGGCGGAGGTGTGCACGAAACGGCTCTGGAATGCTGATCGTAGGTTTGCGCCTTGTGTCCCGCTCGCCGCCGGAAGCGCGTGGAAAGGCGTCGGCGTCAAGGTCCATCTATCCTAGGCCCGGTGCGGGGGACATGGTGGCAGCATAGATCGCGCCGGATCATGTGCAGAACACTGAGGACGAGCAGCGCAGGAGAACGTCGAGTGAAGATCACGTCGCCATCGCGAACGATACAACGGTCGACCAGTGTAGCCTGGACGCGATATTCCGACGCACCACATCGATCCGAAGGCGGCGGCGTTCGCCGCCTTCGGTCTTGACGTCAATCCGCCAGGGAAAGATTTGCCGCGGACTCGCGACCGTCACGGCCTTTTTCGATCTCAAAGTTCAGCTTCTGGCCTTCCTCGAGCTGACTCAGGCCGGCGCGTTCCACCGCAGAAATGTGCACGAAGATGTCGCGCGATCCGGTCTCAGGCTGAATGAACCCGAAACCCTTGGTGAAGTTGAACCATTTCACGGTACCAGTGGCCATCGTGAATTCTCCTCGTTTGTCGCTGCCCACGACATGCGGCAGCCTCGGCGCAGTCACAGAAAAGTCGTGTAACTGTAGCCGAGAAGGAGACAGTGAACGATAGAGTGCAACCTAGCGCTTTGAATATGGGATGCGGAGCGACCTCGGGCAAGAATCACGTCGCAAATCTCTTCACTCGACCGGTTCGCCTCCCCAGCGACCACACCGCCTTGGCAGGGCTTGGAGCGTGAAAGGGCGAGGCGATCGCCGCGAGTGCTGCGCCCGACACCGCATTGATTTTCGGCTTTCAAGACCCATTTAACAACTCCGAGCTGCCCGGTCTTGCGAGCGACAAAACTCCTCGCTTGCATCTAAATCTATGGGATACGTCTCGGCTCGTCTTGATGTTTTGCCGTTGGTTCATCGTCGTGCAGCGCCCTTCTGTTGGTTCGAACTGAGGGGCGTATTTCGTACTCGGCGACTGCTCGTCGACTGCCGGCAAATCCTAATTAGCGGGTGGCCGCGCAAGTATGAGACGAAGATGACAGGGAGAACCGAATAATGATCTGTCGTTGTCAAAAGTATCAGCAGATCTGAGGTCTATTCGCAAGACAACGCTTGTGATGGTGCCGACCTCCCTTCGGAACGGCTAAGGAAAAGGAAAACAACAATGGCCTCTGGACATACCTCGGACCCTGCGGACGTCATGACCGGTGATGACTATTCTGCGCCAGCGGAAATCTTCGTGTCTCGGCGCCCCGGCTCGAAACGCAGCACGCTTGCCTATCACCGCTTCGCAACGGCGGCCGAGGCGATCGCATTCGCTGTCGAAGAGTTTCCCTCCATGAGTGCCAATGGCCTGGTGATGACTGTACAGAACAAACGATTCGACCTTGGCGCGCTGCGCACGCTCCACAGCGCTTCGAACGGCGAGCCTGAAGATCCGGGAGAGGGATCATCGGAATAGGTTGGCCATAGTGCTGACCGCTTTTCATCAAGCTTTTGTCGTTTTCTGGCACCAAACACAGCCGGAATTCTTTGCCGCTGAAGTCAAAACACACTCGACATTGGGGGACGCGCGGAGAGTTTCGACGGCGGCGCGCTCTGGTTCCCTGCACGGTGGCCGGACGTCACTGTGTTCCGGGCATTGTTGATGCGGGCGCTCTCAATCCCGTCCTCAGATACCGCCATCCATGAAAACGCCGCCGCTTCGCCTCATGTGGAACCCCGGGCGCTGCGAGAGGAACTTAAGAAGTATCACGCACCCAACACCGTGCGCAGCGTGCTGGAGGTGGCCGTTTCTGCGGCGCCGTTCGTCGCCCTGTGGATTGCTATGTGGCTTGCGCTTGAGTTTGTCGGCTACTGGCTGACCCTTCTCATCGCCATACCAGCCGCCGGCTTCCTCGTGCGGCTCTTTCTCATCCAGCACGACTGCGGCCATGGCTCGGTGTTCCGCAGCCGATCCCTCAACAATTGGATTGGCCGGGTCGTCGGTGTCCTTACCCTCACGCCCTACGATCACTGGCGCCGAACCCACGCCATGCACCACGCTGGCTCAGGCAATCTCGACCGCCGTGGGATCGGCGACGTCGCGACACTGACCGTGCGAGAGTATCGAACGCTTGGGCCGCTGAGCCGCCTGGGCTACAGGCTCTATCGCAACCCGTCGGTGCTTTTCGGTCTCGGGCCATTCTTCGTATTCGTGCTGCACCATCGCCTGCCGATCGGCTTCATGCAGGCAGGAAGGATGCATTGGGTGAGCACGATGGGGACCAACTTGGCCATTGCAGTTGTCGTGGCGATCTTGGCATTGGTGATCGGCATCGGCCCGTTTCTTCTTATTCACCTTCCAGTCGTTTTTCTCGCGGCGGGGATCGGCGTATGGTTGTTCTATATTCAGCATCAGTTCGAACACACGCAGTGGGAGTTTTGCGATCGCTGGCAGCATGCCGACGCTGCCTTGCACGGAAGCTCGCATTATGACCTGCCGCCTGTCCTGCGGTGGTTTGCGGCAAACGTCGGCATTCATCATATCCACCACCTGTCGAGCCAGATCCCGCAGTACCGTCTCCCGGAGGTGCTGCGCGACCACCCCGAACTTCGCGAGGTGAACCGCCTGTCGCTTATGTCCAGCTTGCGCTGCCTCCGGCTCGCCCTGTGGGACGAGGATAAGCGGCGGATGGTGTCGTTCAGCGAAGCGATGCGCTGCACGCAGGGGGCCTGATCAAACATGACCAGCGTTCCTGGCAACACACGTCGGGCGCATGGCGATCGGCCCACTGACAGCGAGCCCGTTCGGCAGGTCCCCTTTTGCTCAAAGCTGTCGTGGGCGACGCGCGCTCGAAAGCCTCAAGATCAGTACGCCGGCAGGATGCACGAGTACGCTGCTTCGCAAAACTGAATGGTCTTGCATGCTATGTCCCCACGCTTGGGGCATTGAACGATATCGGTTGTCTCGCGGTGCCTCCTGCCAGCCGCCGGCATCGGGATCGGAGGGGGTGAGGTTGCCCATGGACGACTGTGGTCGCACGTTTGGGCGGGCCGGATCGTTCTTTTCGCCCGCCACCGCGGTTCCGTTGGTGCAACCCCATATGGTGGCCGGGGTGTTGGGTAGCGGGTTGTCACCCATGTCGGTGATCGTCACCTTGGCCGGGTCGGAGACCCCCAGTCGTGATTAAGCATAGGGCGCGCCTCGACGGCTCTTAAGAGCCTGTGCGTTGCCCCGTGGGCGCTTGACGTTGCCCAACGAAGACGGTGACACCTCTCCCCGCGTCTTGAAGACCGCAGGTGCCGAAATCGACACGTTCGCGCCCAGACCCTAAGCCTCATTGCGAGGATAGCCACCAACGAGCCTTGCGCGCAGCAAGACCAGTGCAACCACGGTGTCGAGCGTTGGTGTCGCGACCCCACACTGGCGCGCGAAATCTTGAACGCTGCGCAAGATGGTATCGATTTCCATCGGCCGGCCACGATCCACATCCTGGCTCATGGATGGTTTTTGCCGTGCGCCGGATCCAGCGCGAAACACATCGGGCGCTTCGTCGGCAAGTCCCTCAAAGCCATGGGCGGCAGCCACGGCCGCCCCTTCCTCAAACAATGCGTGTGCAACCGTGCGTGCGTCGGAGTCATTGAGCACATCGTAGGCTTGCCCGCCGGTGAGGACGGACGCCGGCGCGGTGGAAAGGTTGCGCAACAGTTTGCGCCACATGACACGGCGGATGTCGCTGTCCGCCACGACGCTGACAGCGGCCGAGGTCAACGCATCCGCCAGCGACACAGCGTGCGCCATACTTTCAGCGGTCGGGCCACCCATGACGAAGCGGTTGTTGGGACTGCGGTTTTGCACCACGCCTGGAGCCACCATTTCGTTGGTGGAGTGAATGACAATCCCGAGCGTTTGCGCCATCGGGATTGTGGCAAGGATACCCTGAGGGTCGAGCCGGCGCGTGTCAGCCTCGTCACCGCGCACCAGAAAGTCATGCCCGTACCACCAAAATACACCGTTCATGGCGGCCGCCAGCGGCGCGCCACTGGCCAGCGCAGGCAGAAGGCGTGGCACGATCGACGGCAGGGATGGTGCCTTGAGCGTTGTGATCACAAGGTCTTGCGCACCGAAACGTTCCGGGCTCTCGTCCGCGGCGACTTTGGCAACCGCCTCGGCCCCGTCTGGCGCGCGCAGTGTCAGGCCATGGGATTTGATGGCGTGGAGGTGCGGCCCACGGGCAACGACAGCCACCTCGTGCCCACCTTCGTGGAGTTTTACGGCCAAGAATCCACCAACTGCCCCTGCCCCAACAATCAATACTTTCATCGATTCATGCGTTTCGGCAGAGTGTGGATGGATTTCACTATGAATTCACTTTCTTCACATGTGTTTCATTTTGGGCTGAACAGAGCACTCAACTGACCACATCACCGACAAAGCAAGCCACAGCGCTGGACATTTTGTGTGTCAGCGCAAGTTATTCATCGGTGTGGCGCGCAATGCTGCACGGGTGCGCCGATCCACCTGCCATCAGGCTTGACGACACAGGCGGTGTCGATTATCGAATGATAGCGATAACAGATATCGATAACAATACGCATGAGAGCGCGGCCTGAGTGGTCGCAAGCGGTGGCACGAAAGCCGCCCTGCTCATCCCGGGAGGAACGCGATGCTGAGAGCCATCACCCTGACGACGCTGGTTTTTGCTGCGGCAGCGCCCGCCGCACTGGCACAAACGGTCACCATGACGATGACCCCGCCCGCCGTGGAAACGAACCGTTACTGGAACACCCCGGGCGACTTTGCGCTCGGCCCGGCCATGCAAGGTCTTGTGGGCCACGACCCTCAGACCGGCGCTTTCGACAACAGCGGCCTGGCGGAAAGCTGGACCCACAACGAGGACATGACGGAGTGGACGTTCAAGCTGAAGCCTGACGCCGAGTTCCATTTCGGCTACGGCCCGGTCACTGCGGCAGATGTCGTGCACAGTCTTGAGCTTCACACAGGTCCCGATTCCATCTTGAACGGCATCAGCCAGCTTGAAGGCGCATTTGCAGAAGCCATCGATGACCACACTGTGAAATTTACCCTACCGGCGCCTCAAGTGGACTTTCTTTTTGTTCACGGCGGTCGCGGTTCGCTGGTGATCTACTCCAAGGCGCAGTTCGATGCTGAGGGTCTTGAAGGGTATGACGCGAAACCAGCCGGCACTGGCCCCCTCCAATTTGCCAGCCGTGACGTGGGCCGCGGCCTCTCCTTTGAGAAGGTGAAGGACCACTGGTCAGGCGATGATGTGGGCTATGATCGGCTGGAACTGGAGTTTGTGGCCGAGCCCGCCACCCGCCTTGCCAAACTTCTCGCCGGTGAGGCGGACATTGCGATCCTGCCGCGCGAAGTTCAGGGCGATGCCATTGCCGCCGGCATGGAGGTGATCCCCTCCACCCAAGCGTCCAACCAGACCGCTATGCTGTTCAACGGCACCTTTCTGCAGCCTGGCGACGACGCGTTGGACGAGACCCTGCCCTGGCTCGACATTCGTATTCGCGAGGCCATCAACCGCGCCATCGACCGCGACACGATGATCGACGTCCTTTATGATGGCCGTGCTGAAGTCTTGCCTGTCTTCGCCATGGACCCCCGTCACGAAGGCTATAGCCAGGAACTTGCCGACAAGTTCCAGGAGGCATACGGCTTTGATCTTGAAAAAGCGCGTGCTTTGATGGAGGACGCCGGCTATCCGGACAATTTCTCCAATCCTGTGATCCCAATCTTGTCCTCAAACCTTGCTGGCAACCCAGAATTCCCGACAATGGCTGAACTGATGCAGGTCTTTCTTGAAGAGGCCGGCTTCCAGACCGAGATCGTGGAAATGGACTGGGCGGGCCTTGGCGGTCTGCGGAACGCGCGTGCTGCCAAGATGTTCCACCCCATGCGCAACATGCCTGTGAAGCCGAGCGCTGTTGGCATCCGCAATTACTACTCTGCCGCCGGTCGACCACGGAACAACTATGAAGACCCTGAAGTCGAAGTCCTGATGAACGAGTACATGCAGTCCATCGATCCGGACCGCCGCCATGAACTTGCCGCAGGGATTTTCGACCGCGTCTTCCATCAATATGCGGTGGTTCCTCTGGCGAGCATCTCTGCGGAAGTGTTGGTCAACCCGAACACCGTTGAAGGGTGGCTTTATCCCGGCGTGACGTCGGTGGGCTTCAGCCACTTCGAAAACGTGGACGTCGCAGAGTAATCTGCCCCGCCTGCCGCCGCTTCCCGCGGCGGCAGGCGCCCAGCTCCGGCGCCACCACGCCGCCGGCGCAATAGACCGTCCGCTGGGGAGGCCTTTTGCGCATGGCGCGCTTCATCTTCACGCGACTCCTTCAAGCGCTGTTGTCGCTGTTGGTCATTTCGCTGATCGTCTTCAGCCTCAGCCATTTGACCGGCAGCCCCATCGATGCGTTGCTTCCAGATGACGCCACTCAGGCGCAGATCGACAATCTGACCAAAGAGCTTGGTCTGGATCGCCCGCTCCACATTCAATACCTGACGTTTCTGCAAAATGCGGCGGTGGGCGACTTCGGCGACAGCACGAAGTGGAAAGGAAGCAGCGCGGCCGATGTGGTGATCGATCGCCTGCCCGCCACGCTTCAATTGGGCGGGCTTGCACTGCTCATCAGCGTCGTTGTCGCGATCCCCCTCGGTGTCGTGGCAGCCGTGCGTAAAGGGTCAAGCATCGACGCGACCGCCAGTGTCATCGCGCTCTTAGGCCAGTCGCTGCCGGCATTCTGGTTGGGCCTCGTCCTGATGTGGGTGTTTGCGGTGATGCTCGGCTGGTTCCCCACATCAGGCTATGGCGGGCTCTCCCACATGATCTTGCCCGCCATTGCCATGGCCTGGTTCCAGATTGCCGCCCTCACCCGCTTGACGCGTTCGGCAATGCTTGAGGTGCTGGACGCTGAATACATCAAGCTGGCGAGAGTGAAGGGTGTGGGTGAGAGGGCCATCGTCTGGCGCCACGCATTTCGCAACGCTGCCATCGTGCCCATCACCTATTTCGGCGTGTTGGCGGGCTCGCTTCTCACAGGCTCGGTGGTGATCGAAACGGTGTTCGCCTGGCCCGGCGCAGGTTTGCTTGCCATCGATGCCATCCGCGGCCGCGACTTCCCTGTCGTCCAGTCCGTCGTCATGTTCTTTGCCGTCTTCTTCTTGCTGGCGAACTTCTTGGTGGACATCCTCTACGCGGTCATTGATCCGCGCATTCGGCACCAAGGTTAGGGGGCAGATCATGCGCAAACGCTCCCTCTTCGGCGGCCTGCCGGTGATCTCGTTGACAATCCTTGCCGTGGTCTTGGTGATCCCGGCGCTGTTTGCCGACCTCATCGCCCCGCACGACCCCTACAAGGCCTACCTCCGTAGCCGGCTGGAACCGCCGCTCTTCTTCGGCGGCACCACGGACTTTATTCTGGGGACGGACCGGCTCGGCCGCGATATCTTCAGCCGCATCCTCCACGGCGCGAAGTATGCCCTGTCCATCTCGTTGGTCGGCATCTTGCTTGGCGCGGCAGTGGGCACAGGGCTCGGCCTCATTGCAGGCTACGTGCGCGGCTTCACCGATGCTGTCATCATGCGCATTGTGGACATCACCTTTGCGCTTCCCAGCATTTTGCTGGCGCTTGCCCTAGCGACACTGTCTGGCCCCAGCTTTCAATTGGTCATCTTCGTAGTGATCTTCGTGATCTGGGGGTACTTCGCACGCCAGGTGCGGGCGGAGACATTGGTGCTGCGCGAGGCGGACTTCGTCGCCCGTGCGCGGGTGGCGGGTGCGTCGGATTTGCGAATCCTGCGCAAGTATATCTTGCCCAATATCGTCAACACCATTGTGGTGCTCGCCACATTGCAGGTGGGCGTGGTGGTCATCTTAGAGGCGACACTCAGCTTTCTTGGCATTGGCATTCCGCGCCCTACACCGGCGTGGGGGCTGTTGGTGGCCGACGGTCGACAGCTCATCGTCTCAGCCTGGTGGATTTCGTTCTTCCCTGGTCTTGCGATCCTACTCACGGTCCTGTCCGTGAACCTTTTGGGGGACTGGCTGCGCGATCGGCTCGACCCGAAATTGCGGGGGATGGCATGACCGGCGAACCCGTGCTCGACGTGCGCAACCTTGAAACCCACCTCATGGTAAAATCCGGCGCACTCCCCGTGGTGGATGGTGTCAGTTTTTCCGTCAATGCGGGCGAAACCCTTGGAATTGTCGGTGAGTCGGGTTGCGGTAAGTCGATGACAGCGCTTTCGATCATGCGCGTGCTCCCTCGACCCATCGGCAAGATTGTCGGCGGTGAGATCCTCCTGCGCGGCGACAACCTTGTCAGCAAGACAGAAGCGGAGATGACTGCGATCCGCGGCAGCCGCCTCGGGATGATCCTGCAAGACCCGCACACCTCGCTCAACCCACTCTATTCTGTGGGTAACCAAGTCATCGAAGCGCTCAAGATCAACGATGGCGCGGGTTCTGGTGGCTCGTTGCTTGACCGTGCTGTGGCAATGCTGAGGAAGGTGAACGTGGCCGATGCCCAGCGCCGCGTTCACGCCTACCCGCACCAGATGAGTGGCGGAATGAAGCAGCGGGTCGTCGGTGCCATCGCCATCTCCGGCGCGCCGGACGTCATCATCGCCGACGAACCCACCACCGCCCTCGATGTGACGATCCAGCTTCAATACTTGAAGCTTTTGCAGGGGATCCAGGCCGAAACTGGCATGGCGATGCTCTTTATCACCCATGATCTTGGGATTGTCGCCAACCTGTGCCACCGGCTCATTGTGATGTACGCCGGGCGCATCGTCGAGGAAGGGTCGGTGCGCGATGTCTTCAAGGCGCCTTCTCACCCCTACACCGAGGCGCTGTTGAACTCCGTCCCGGCCATGAACAAGAAGGTGGATCGCCTCTACGCCATCAAGGGCCAACCACCCGCGCTGACGAAAGACCGTGTCGGCTGCAGCTTTGCCCCACGCTGCCCTTATGCCGACGACACCTGCCGCAGCCTGTCGCCAACCCCGTCCGCCGGGCTCAGTGGCTCGCCTGACCATCGCGCAAGCTGCTGGAAGCTGGAGCGTTCCCCATGAGCGCGGAGATGGTGGTGGAGGTCGAGGACCTGTGCCGCGACTTTGCCGTCTCGCGGGGTCTGTTCGGCGGTGGCAAGGCGACACTTCGAGCGGTGGATGACGTCAGCTTCTCCCTCGCCCGCGGCGGAATGATGGCGCTGGTGGGCGAGTCCGGCTGTGGGAAGACCACGCTGGCGCGCATGCTTTTGAAGCTGTTGGAGCCAACGTCCGGGCGCATCTCAATCAACGGGCATGACCTCAGCGCCCTTTCAGCGGAGGAGTTGCGCGCCTTCCGGACAGATGTGCAGGCCGTGTTTCAAGACCCTTGGGCCTCACTCAGCCCGCGCATGCGCGTCTTCGACATTGTTGCCGAAACGCTGGTGGTGAACGAACGCCTCAGCCGGTCGGAGCTGGAGCGCCGCGTCCACGAAGCGCTCACCGCGGTCGGCCTTCCCATTTCAGCTGCGAAAAACTATCCGCACGAGTTTTCCGGTGGCCAGCGCCAGCGCATTGCCATCGCCAGCGCCATCATCGCGCGACCGAGCCTCATGATCCTCGACGAACCTGTGTCGGCCCTCGACGTGTCGATCCGCTCGCAGATCATGAACCTGTTCAAAGATATTCAGGACGAATACCATTGCAGCTATGTGATTGTCGCCCATGATCTTGGAACGACGCGGTTCATGGCCGACAAGATTGCGGTGATGTACCTGGGTCGGTTGGTGGAGTTCGGACCGACTGACGATGTCTTCGATCGCCCCGTCCACCCTTACACCCAAGCGCTGCTGTCGGCCTCGCTGCCGCTGGATGTGGATGCCGCGCACACACCGATCATCCTTCAAGGGGAGTTGCCCTCCCCCCTTGCCCCGCCGTCAGGCTGCCCGTTTCATCCGCGCTGCCAGAGTGTGATGGGCGACATCTGCGCCACGACGGCGCCGCGCACGGTGACGGTTGGGACCGCAGGCGCCAGCGTCGCATGTCACCTCGCCGACCCGGAGATCTTGGCGAGGGCTTAGCGTACCTTTTCGGCCACCGTAGAGCCGCGCACCACCAGCTTGTAAGGGATCTCGATGCGGGCAGGAAAGCGCGCAGCACCGTCTTTGCTGAGCGCGTCGATGATGATCTCGGCGGCTTTGCGTCCGATCCCCTCCGCGCTCATATCAAGGGTCGTGATGGCCGGGAGCGCATGCTCGGCAATGTCGTAGGCGCCGAAGCCACCGATGGCAATGTCCTGGGGAACGGAAAGGCCGCGCCTTTGCGCAGCACTCATCGCTCCAAAGGCGGACAGGTCAGACACACACATCACGGCCTCAGTGTCCGGCCATCGCTCAAGGAGTTTTGCCATCGCAGCCGCCCCTTCGCTCATGGACAAAGGCGGTGTGCCTTCACTCACAACCCTCTCTTGGGAGGCCCCCAACTCCTCCAGCGCTGCCAGAAAACCACGACGGCGGTCAGCACCGCGGGTGTCGCGCGCCCCATCCCCGCCGATGAAGCCGATCTTGCGATATCCCTGACTGTGAAGGTGGCGCGCCATCAAGCTTCCCGCCTGCGCATTGGAAAAGCCCACCACCCTGTCGATGGGGTCGGCCGGCAAATCCCAGGTCTCTATGACAGGCACCCCACTTGCCTGAAGGAGTGAGCGGCAGCGGGGCGAGTGTGAACCGCCGGTCACAACAATCGCCTCAGGACGCCTGCGCAAAAACGCTGCAATCAGTCGCTCCTCCTCGGCAAGATCATAGTTGGTGTAGCCGAAAAGAAGGTCGAAACCGCTTCCGCGCAAGCCTTCCGTCAAGCCTCGCGCAGTATCGGAGAAGTTGGAGTTGTTGAGGGACGGAACGGTCATCGCAACAAAGCCGGAGTGGCGTGAGGACAAGCCAGCGGCGGTGCTGTCGAGGACGTAGCCCAGCTCTTCGGCGGCCGCCTGGATGCGCGCGCGTGTGGCTTCGTTCACCGGCGTCTGCGGTTTGAGCGCACGTGAGACGGTCATCACCGACACGCCAGCAAGGCGTGCAACATCGGACATGGTGGGACGTCGTGTGGTGCTCATGGGGATCTGGATCGTTGCGGCGGTGCCGTATAGCCAAATCCGGCAGAGTTTTGAAGTCTCCACCTGGAGGGTGGGCTGACCCGGTTGCAAATGCCTGACCGGATACAACCCTGGGCAATCCGGTTTATTGGCAGTGTCATGCTCTGCACCGAACTGGATCTGTTAAAGCCGACACTGTGCTTGCCGCGGCGCGACGTCTTGCAGCGCCCTGACGCTTTGCCCCACAGGCACCGGCAAGTTTGCCAGCGCACGCCCGATCGGGGGCAAAGCGGTCCGCTCTCACTTTGGAATACCTTCCGCGTCAGGCCCGTCGAAGAACTCCATGAGGGCGGCCTGGTCCGCATCGCCTAAACCGGCTGCGGTCATCAGGCGGTGCACTTCGGCGCAAAGGGCGGTGAGGGGCATGGCGGTGTTGGTGAGCCGGGCAAGGTCCTGCGCACCATTCAAGTCTTTGACCATGTTGGCGATCCTGCCGGTGGGCGTGTAATCTTTCGCAGCCATCCGGGGCATGTACTCTTGCAGGATGGCGCTGTCGGCTCTCCCGCCTTTCAGTGCAATGGGGATTTTTTGCGCATCGACGCCGGCGTCCTGCGCCAACCGCGTCGCCTCGGCCACCGCCATGAAGCCGAGCCCGCACAGAACTTGGTTGATGAGCTTTGTGGTCTGCCCTGCGCCTGAGGGACCCATATGGGTGAAGTTGGCGCACAGGTGATCCATCACCGCGCGCGCGTCCGCAAAGTCTTCGGCCGATCCGCCGGCCATCACCGTGAGGTCGCCTGTGCGCACCTTCGGCGCCCCACCGGACAAAGGACAGTCAAGCCAACGCAGATGCTTTTGTGCCGCATCGGCCGCAAGCGCCTTGGTGCTCGGCGGGTCGATGGACGACATATCGATGATGAGCGACCCTGGCTTTGCCCCTTGCGCAACGCCGCCTTCGCCGAACACTGCCGCCCTAACGATTTGAGCCGAGTTAAGGCTCAAGATGATGACGTCCGAGGCCGCAGCGGCATCTGCCGCCGACGCTGCGGCCTTTGCGCCCTTGTCCACAAGCGCCTGCATGGCGTCGCCGCTGAGATCAAACACGGTGAGCACCTCGCCCACCTCAACAAGCCGTGCGCCGATTGCCCCGCCCATGGCGCCGCATCCGATGAGTGCAACCTTTGTCGCCATGGGACGCTCCTTCCTGCTTGCCGATGCCAACCGCGGACCGATTGTGCGCTAGACGTCGGCGATCTGACCGCCTGCGGGGGGTATGTCGGACCCCGCCCGATGTTCTTTGAGGGCAACAATGGCGCGGCCCATCATGGTGATGGATTGCAACAACAACAGCGCGCCGCCTATGGGGACAGCCATCCGTGCATGGGACACCATCAGGTAGCTGGACGGTGTGGTTTGACCGGCGCCGAGTTCAACAAACTTCATCCCGTACTTCATGAGGTAAAGGGCAAAGGCCGCGACCAACAGGTTGAGGAGGACCACGTGGATCAGCCTCACCTGCTCCGGCAACAGGTCCACCAGCACCGTCACCTCCAGGTGGAAGCTTGCCCGCAAGCACACCGACATCCCCACAAGGGCCACATAGCCCGACAGGTAAATCGCCACCTCCTCCACCCAGGGCACGGGAAACGGCAGGATGTAGCGCACCAGAACCTGGAACACGAGCATGCCAAGGATACCAAGAAGCGCCAGCCCCATGAACCAGCGGGCCACGAAATCCACCCAACCCGTGGCCCTGTCCCAAACCCGGAACGCGCGGCCCACAGGTCCGATCTTGCGCGGGGATTGCGATACCATCCTCACACCCCTCCCAAGTCAAACAAGCGCGGCAAGAACGTGGAGAGCGGCGAATACAACAAGATGATGACCGCCAACACAATCTCCAGGATGATCACCGGCCACATATACTTCATTATCTGACCCATGGAGACCCGGCCAATCAGACAGGCGGTCAGGATGGCACCGCCCACTGGCGGTGTCAGATGCCCCACGCCCAAGACGATGATGATGATGACCCCTGTGTGCACCGGCGCATAGCCGAACTGGTAAAAGATTGGAATGATGATCGGTCCGAACAGCAAGATGTTTGCCGTGCGCCCCACGAACATCCCCGCCACGAGCAGAATAAAAATGATCATCGCGATGATAACGTTGGGGTTGCTCGTCAGCGACAGCATCGCGCTGAGGACCACTTCTGGAATGTTCTGAATCGCGACAATGTAAGAGAACGAGAGCGCCACGCCTGAGATGATCACCACGGCGGCTGAGGTGATCGATGCAGAAATCAAGATCCCACCAAGGTCTTTGATGGTGACGGTCCTATAGATCACCATCGTGGCGATCACCGCATAAAGCACTGCAATCGCAGCCGCTTCGACTGTGGTAAAAACACCGCCAAAGATCCCAACCAGAATGATGATGGGCATGCCAAGCGGCACGACCCCTTGCCGCAAGCTCCGCCCCACCTCCCCCAGCGAGGCGCGGGGGTGCTTGGGGATCTTGTACTTCTTGGTCATGAAGTAGGCGAGGATCATGTATCCCACCGCCATGAATGCGCCGATGGTGATGCCCGACGCAAACAGCGCGCCCACAGGCACCCCGAACACGGCGCCATAGACGACCATGACGATGCTGGGCGGCAGTGTGGGCGAGAGTGTTGCCGATTGAGCGGTCACGGCGGCCGCATAGCCGCGCGGATACCCCTCCTTCTCCATCGCCGGCATCATGGTGGAGCCCATGGCGGCAATGTCAGCCTGGCCGGACCCTGAAATGCCGGCAAAGAAGACGCTGGAGAGGATGTTGACCTGTGCAAGGCCGCCTTGCAGGTGCCCCACAAAGGCGCGGGCCACATCGAGCAAGCGGTCGATGAGCGCACCGCGCACCATGATCTCGCCGGCCAGAACGAACATGGGGACGGCAAGAAAGGTAAAAGATGTTACGCCATCGAACAGGCGCTGATTTAAGATGATCAGGGTAGATTCCCGGCCCGTCTCCAGATAATGCACGAGCGTTGAAAGGCCCATGGCCGCGAAAATCGGCAAACCGATCAACACACCCACAATCAACGCCAGCAACATGATTGCGACGACCATTGCCCATCCTTGCGCGCATCATCGGGGGGTCGAAAAACGGTCCGAAGACCGGCTCGAAGGGCACTGATGCCCTTCCGTCAGCTAGGGCAAGCTGACCGGCACAGCGCGCCGATCAGTTTGCGGAGGTCGGTCTAGTTCAGGTCTTCGCGGACCTCTTCAAGCGCACCGATGACGGTGTCGCGGAAGGTGGGGTCTACGTTTTCAGCAATGAACTCCTGGCCGATCGGATAAGCAACCTCTTGCCATTTGCTGAGCCCGTCAGGCGACAGCACGGTGATGGACTTGCCGTCCGCGGCCAATTTCTCAAGGGCGGCAAACTCTTCAGACATCGCAGAGCCGTTTTGGACGATGATCGACAGGTCGATGGCCTCCTGAAGGATCGCCTTGTGCGCATCCGACAGACCTTCATAGAAATCGTTGTTTAGAAGGTAAGCCATGTAAGAGTAACTGTGCCCAGTCATCGTGACGTGGTCCAGGATATCAAGGTGGCCATTGCCCACGGCGCCCGAAAGGCTGCCTTCCACGCCATCGATCAGCCCGGTTTGCAGGGCCTGGTTCCGCTCAGATCCGGACAAGCCCACGACGTTGCCAACACCAAGGCCCTGCCAAACAGCAATGTTGAGCGGGCCGGGCGGCACACGCAGCTTGACGCTGCCAAGATCATCGGGCGTGTTGATGGGACCGGCTTTCGTGTAAAGGTTGCGCACTGAGTTCTCAGCCGCCCCTTCAAAGCGAATGGTGCCACCGGTCTTTTCGAGAAGATAGTCGCGCAGGTAATCGACCAGTTCTTCGTCGCGCATCAAGTTATAGAACTCGCGCCGGTTCTTGAACACGAACGGCGCGTCAAACAGCTGGAAGTCAGGCGCGACGGCAGAAAGGCCGTGAACACCCACAACATAAAAGTCCAACTCACCCAGGCGAAGCTGATCCACAACGTCGCGATCGCTCCCGAGCGCGCCATGGATCACCCGATTGACTTTGATCTCACCCTGGGAAAGCCCCTCCACAATGGCCTCGAAGGCCACGGCAGCGGTCACGGAGCTCGGATTTTCGGAGTGCGCATAGGTCATCTCGACCTCTTGGGCCGCGACACCGCCGGCAAGAGCCGTGGTTGCCACAAAAGCAAGGGCACAGCCCGCAAGGCGCAACTTTGCGATCGTCATAGACAGTCCTCCCTCATTGGAATTCTCCTGACCGAGGATCGTCTCAGGTCAGATTGTTATCGCTAACATCGCAGATCGAAAGCGCTTCGTCAAAGTCTTTCCCACATCTGCATCGTCCGTAAGGTGCCCCATGGGTGGGGTTAACGGCGGTGGCTGTGCGCAAAACCCTCGCAAACGCTGCCACCTCAGCGCGCGCCTCCTCCAAACCGAAAAACCTCAGATCGCACTGTGGTCATTCGTAATTGTTATCGCTAACATCCTCCACACCATCGCATGCGCTGAACTGAGGAGACCCATGGCCACGCCCCCACCAAAGTTCCTGACGATCGATGCTGAGACTGCGATCCACGTCATCCATGCGCGGCCGCGGGACGAAAGTGCGACTTTCGTCTTTCTCAACTCCATGGGTGCGACCACCAAGGCCTGGGAAAGTGAAATTGGCCCTGCCCTGCGTGCAAAGGGGTTCGGCACACTGTCGTTCGACTATCGCGGCCAAGGTGAGACAGTGTTCGGCCCTTCCGCCGTGCTCGAGCCTGAGGAAATCATCGACGACATCGTGCATGTTATGCAGGCCGAGGCGCCGAGCCGGCCCATTATGGTGGGCCTGTCCATCGGCGGTTTGTTCGCCGCCCACGCCTTGCGAAAAGGTGCGCACGCCAATGGCCTTGCCCTCATCAACACCCTTCGCAAGCAAAACGCGCAGGTGGAGTGGATCAACACCCTCGAAGCACGCCTCATCGCCATGGGTGGCATGCCTTTGGTGCTCGATGTCTTGCGGCCGGTGCTGTCCGGCCGCGACCAGTTGGAAGTGCTGAGGCCCACGCACTTGTTGGAGGAGGGTTACACACCTTGGCCCGCCGACAATCCACGTCGCCGGCTCGCCGAAGGTGTCCACAAGGCTGATTGGACCTTTCCTTGGCAGACGTTGACTGTGCCTGCCCTTGTCTTCACAGGACAGCACGATCGCCTGTTCCGGATCCAAGAAGATGTGGATGAGCTTGTGGCCCAAATCCCTGATGCGACGATGGTCACTTATGCCGACGGCGGCCACTCTCTTCATGCCGAACACCCGGAACGCTTTGTGGATGACCTGACCGCCTTCGCCGACACCATTGCCCAGAAGGACGCAGCCTGATGACCATTGCCATGCGACGCCTCAAGGGCACATCGATGGACGTTTCCGTCCTTTGCTATGGGCCCATGCGCCTTGCCACAACCCCCACCGATCCGCTCCTTCCCGTGCATGAGCGCGCCATGCGGGCCGCGCTCGATGGTGGGGTAAACTTTGTCCACTCAAGCTATGAATACGGCGTGCGTTGGCTCATGAACCGCGTTCTGGCAGACCATCCGGCGCGCAACGACCTCCACCACGTCATCAAAGTGCCTGTGCCTGACTGGGAAGATGGCGCATTCGACCCGCAAAAGTACGAGGCGCGCATTGATGAAGCTTTGAGAGAGCTGTGCTGCGAGCGCATTGCACTCATCCAATGGATGTGGCGCGTCCGCCCCCATGACGAGATGCACCGCCTACCCCTCCTCGTGCGCTGCCTTGAGGACTTGAAGGAGACCCACCAGCGCCTGGCGGACGCAGGGAAGGTGGGCGCCCTTGCAACATTCCCTTACTTTCCTGAGAGCGCTGCCGCTGCCATGATGTCTTCAGCCGGCTTCCGCTGCCTCATCGGTTACTATAATCTTCTTGAGGTCGAGCTATCGCCCGTCGCTGAAATGTTAGAGGCCGATGACCGTGGCTTCCTCGCCATCCGCCCCCTTTATGAGGGCGTTTTGACAGACCGCTTCGCAGATCACGCAGCCGTCCCAGCCGACCACCGCCTCAAAGCCCCGAAGTACGCTGCGGCCTTCGAAAAACGCGCCGCCCTCATGGCAAAGGTCCCGGAAGTTGCTGAAATGGGTATCACGAAGGCCGCTCTCCACTTCCCGTTGATGTCTGGGAACTGCGCCAGCGTCATCGTCGGCATGAACACCGAAGACCAGGTCCAACAACTCCTGGATCATTGCGCCAACGTTCAACCGAACCCTTCGCTGGCCGCCCGCATCCGCACGGAAGCGGCCTGAAAAACCTTCGCCAGCCAGCGCCCATGTAACGCGCTCGATGCGGCATTTGGGGAACTTAGGGCGTCTCTTCGTCTTTAAACGTGTGCTCAGCCACTAAATCTCCGGTAAGGTTGAACACCTTCACATCAAGCGTTTCACCGTGCTTGGGGCGACGACCGCGCCAGTAGATGGATTCCCCATTGATATCGACGACTGTACGAGTTGTTTTTCCACCCTCATCGAAGAATTGCGATAGTCCATGGGAAGCTTCATGCAAACGCCCATACACATAATCTAGGTGTCCGTTTTTGAATGAACGGACGGACGACAACCCGGTCCTAAAGTCCACCCACTCTCGCTTCGCCTCCCCAGACCGCATGTAAGCGTCGGTCCAGTCATACTCCAAATGCATGCGGTCTGGGGAGAACCTTGAAACGCGCACGCCACCTGGAGCGGACGCGTCCTCACAAAGGTTGGGACCTACGGGAAAGCCGTCAACAAAGCGCAACTGCCAACGGCCTTTTGGATCATCCAGCTCGACCACCTCGACGCCTGAGCCGGTGAGACCTGCGATCTCTTCGATACGGAGATACACGTGAGGATTCCGAATAACATCCACCGTGATGGCCGTGTTTAGTTCGGCGGAATGCCGAAACCACTTCGTATCAAGGTCGCGGGTGTCTTCGCGTTGCTCCGTGAAGAGACTCAATCCTTCTTCTAGCACCTGATCTTCGTCGTTGCTCGCTATTGCTTGACCGGCGTTGGTTCGGGCAACCTCAAACCTATCCTTTAGCTCTGCCCAATACTCATAAGCTTCCCGGATCAAAGGAACGGCAGCAGCAAAAAGCGGATGCTCAGCGATCCTGTCCGGAACGATCTCGAACGCCTTCATACTGTGCGAGATGTTAAAGAAAAACTGGCTGATCCCGCCATTCCGAACCTGACCGTCGAACACCGAGTAGTACATCAATGCACGGGGTGCTGGGGCAAACTGCTCGATGTCGTCGTCTCCAAAATCGTCCGTAAAGAGCGTTTGCCCAAAGAACGGCGCGTTGTTCAAGAAATCGGCCCACGTGGCGGCTGGCCGTCTGCCATACATTTGAGGAATCATGTGATCACGCTATCCTTTGATGCTTGCAGACGCTTCAAAGCATGAACGTGCTTGTGGGTCACCCCTGCCTGCGCTCGTGAGCCCGAACATCACGGCGAACACCAATTCAGTCCACTTGGGCACGTGAAAACCTGCCCGCAGACCACGTGGCCTCAGCGTCAGACAATCCCCCCAAAGCGCTGGCAAATCCGGCGCGCAGTCACCAACTCTAGCATCTGGCGCACATGAGCAGGCCTGCGCACCGGCGCGGATTATCGTCTTGTGGGCACAGCGGCGCAGCCCATGCGCCGGTCACGAAGGAAAAGGGTACCATGCTAAAGTATGAAAACGATGTCCTGCGCGCAGAGCAGCTTTTACGGGCAGCGATTGAAGATTTATCGCGCGAAATCACTGAATACCCCTCCCCCATCTCTGGGTGTGATGCGCAGTTTACACGGCTGTTGAGCGACAGGCGACGCATCACCGATGCGCTTTACGCGCTCCAGTCGGAGCCCTTTGTGGCAACGCCCCGTGCCCTCGACCCGTTTACGGGGATCGAACAGCGCTAACGCTCTCGCCGCACATCGTCCACGCGACCGGCAGCCGAGCACGTTCCGGCGACGCGAAGGCCCGGCAAATCGCCGGTGAAGCGGGGCAAACTCGTCGATCTGCACGTATTTGACGACTTTTTGGCGTGATACCTCTCATCCGAACGGCGTGGGGAGGGTGGCATGCGCGGCGCGGACATACTGGTGGAGATGCTGATCGGCTACGGGGTCGACACCCTCTTCGGCGTCCCTGGCGACACCAATGTGCCCCTCTACGAGGCCCTGCAAACCCGCACGGACCACATCACCCACGTGATGGCGCGCGACGAGCGTTCGGCGGGCTTCATGGCCGACGCCTACGGCCGCTTTACCGATAAGCCGGCGGTGGTGGAGTGCCCGTCAGGGGCCGGCGCCATGTACACGCTGCCACCCATTGCCGAATCCAACGCCTCGTCCATCCCCGTCATTCTCCTCACCATCGACATTCCTCTGCCTGGCGAAGGCCGCGGCGTGTTAACCGAACTCGACTGCGCCAAGCTTTTCGAGCCCGTGACCAAGATGTCGGTACAGATCAAGCGGGCCGAAAAGATCCCCGAGATCATCAGGCGCGCGTTCCGCGTTGCCACATCCGGAAAACCTGGGGCCGTTCACCTACAAATTCCTGAGGATTTGCTGCTGGTGGACGTCGACCCCGCCGCCATATCGCTCCACGTGGAGGAGGACTGCATGACCTTCCCAGCCTTCCCCACGCGGCCTGCGCCTGGGCGGGTAGAGGCGCTCATCGCACTGTTGGACGCTGCGAAGAAGCCGCTGATCGTGTCGGGCGGCGGCGTCATCCGCTCCTGCGCCGGGGAGGACCTTCGCGCGGTGGCCGAGCGGCTCAACATCCCCGTCTGCACCACAATGACGGGCCAGCCCACCATGCCCGACGACCATCCCCTTGCCATGGGCGTCATCGGCGACAACGGCTTTCACCCCCACGCCAACCGCTCCATGGAGGAGAGCGACTTCGTCCTCTTCGTGGGCTCGAAAATGGGGTCGGTGGTCACCATCGGTTGGACGTTCCCCAAATTGACGCTCCACAAGCGGGTCGCTCAGATCGACATCGACCCCGATATTGTCGCCAACAACTATGAAAACACCATCTCCGTCGTCGGGGATGCGCGGCTCGTCTTGCAAGATGTTCTGGCAGCCGTACCCGACACCTTCGACACCGCGGTGCACCAGCCCTGGGTCGACCATCTGAACACCATGCGCGCCCATTTCTGGGCCAACGCAGAGGCGCTGCTTGGGGACGACAGGGTCCCCTTGCGGCCCGAACGCGCTGTACGCGCCTTCAACGAGGCGCTAGAGGCGTCCGGCGAACCGGCGCTCATCTACTGCGATGCTGGCACGCCCACACCGCACATGACGCGCTTTTTGAAGATCAACGACCCCCGAACGCGCCTTGCCATCCCAAGGGCCTTCGGCGGCCTCGGCTCGGCGCTGCCTGCCACGGTGGGCGCCTGGCGGGCCGACCCCAAACGGCGCCCCATTGGCATGTTCGGCGATGGCTCCTTCGGCATGACGGTGGGCGAGTTGGAAACCCTCGTGCGTCTTGCCATCCCCGCCATCCTCATCCTCTTCAACAACGGCCATTTTGGCTGGATCAAAGGTCTGCATCGCCTCAAAGGCCACAACCAAACCTTTGGGGTGGATTTCACGCCGCCCCGCGGCCAGGCCATTGCAGAGGCGTTCGACATGAAGGCATGGACGGCCAAGACCCCGTCGGAACTTGATGCGGCACTGGCCGATGCCTTCGCCTACAAGAAGGGCCCGGCCTTCATCGATGTGCATGTGGAATCCATCGCCGACAGGGTGCCGCCGGTCTACTCTTGGCTTGCCAAACGGGGTGTCGACCCGTTGAACCTCGACGCTGAGCCGGTGGGATACCTTTAGCCTCAGCTTGCAGCCCGTCCCTGCCCACCACCACAAAAGGAGATCTTGGGATGACCGATCTGACTGCCGTTTTCGAGCGATCCGGCTTTACCCCCGATGTCGTCAACGGCGGCGAACTGGCCGTCACCTCCCCCATCGACGGGGCCGTGATCGCGCGGCTTCGCGAAACGCCCATGGAGGACATGCCGGGGATCATCGCCAAGGCGAGCGAGGCCTTCAGGGTCTGGCGGGAGACGCCCGCCCCTGTTCGCGGCGAACTGGTGCGGCTGTGGGGCGAGGAGCTGCGGGCCGCAAAGGCCGACATCGGCCACATTATCTCCGTGGAGGTGGGCAAGATTGTCGAGGAAGGCCTGGGCGAAGTGCAGGAGGCCATCGACATTGCCGATCTTGCGGTCGGCCAGTCTCGCCAGATGTTCGGCAAGACCATCGTGTCGGAACGGCCGGGGCACAGGATTATGGAGCAGTATCACCCCCTCGGTCCTGTGGCGATCATCACCGCATTCAACTTTCCCTGCGCGGTGTTTGCCTGGAATGCGACCATGGCGTTGATTGCGGGCAACCCGATCCTCTTCAAACCGTCGGAAAAGTCGCCTCTGTCGGGCCTTGCCACCTTTAACGCGCTGCAAAGGGCCATCGCCCGCTTCGGCAAAGCGCCCGACGGGCTTGCCCAGGCGATCATCGGCGGCCCTGCCCAATCCTCAGCGCTTGTGGAGAGCCCGGCCATCCCCGTGGTTTCGGCCACAGGGTCCACCCGCATGGGCCGCATTGTGGGGGCGAAAGTGGCCGAGCGCTTCGGCAAACGCATCCTCGAGCTTGGCGGCAACAACGCCATGGTCGTCACCCAGAACGCCGACTTGGACCTTGCCGTGCGCGCCATCCTGTTCAGCGCCGTCGGCACGGCAGGACAGCGCTGCACCTCGCTTCGCCGAGTCATCGTCCACAACAGCGTCAAAGACGCCCTCCTCGAAAAGGTGGTGGCCGCTTACGAAAGCCTGAAGATCGGCAACCCCCTGGAGCCCGGCAATCTGGTCGGCCCCCTGGTGGACAAAGGCGCCTATGAGAGTTTCGCCAGGGCCATCGATAAGGCAAAGGCCGATGGCGGCGCCGTGCTCACAGGCGGGGAGCGGGTCCACGCGGATGCCTTTCCGGGTGCCTATTACGTGCGCCCCGCCATTGTGGACATGCCTTCCCAAACAGACGTGGTGAGGGACGAGACGTTTGCACCTCTCCTTTACATCCTCACTTATGAGGGGGACTTGGACGTTGCCATCCACATCCACAACGATGTGCCGCAAGGTCTGTCATCATGCATCTTCTCCGACAGCTTGCGCGAGGTGGAGCGATTTGTGTCTGCCGCAGGGTCCGATTGCGGCATGGCCAACGTTAACATCGGCCCGAGCGGAGCGGAGATCGGCGGCGCGTTCGGCGGCGAGAAGGAAACCGGTGGCGACAGGGAAAGCGGCTCGGACGCGTGGAAGCAATACACACGCCGCACCACCAATACCATCAACTACTCTAATGAATTGCCTTTGGCCCAAGGCATCAACTTCGGCTGAGGCGGAACCCGCACGCGGCCGGCAGACACGCGAACCGGCGATGTGACGGCGCAGCGCCCTTTCACCGGCGAAACGGCGGTATCGTCCGGCGGTTCGCTGAGGCTATCCTGCGGTGATGGGTGCCCTTGGTGACCGCTCCATCATCATTCTCGGCGCAGGCATTGTGGGTGTCTGCGCGGCGTTGGAACTTCAGCAGCGCGGCGCCAACGTCACGCTGCTCGACCGTGCCGACCCGGGGCGGGAGACCTCCTACGGCAATGCGGGGGTGATGGCGCGCTCCTCCATCGTCCCTTTGAACAATCCCAGCCTTTGGCCCAATCTTTTCAGGCTGTTGTCCAACAAGACAGCGTCCCTTCGCTACACGCTGCCGTTTGTCCTGAGCCACGTGGGCTGGACGGCACGTTTTCTTGCCAATGCCAGACAAAAGCCATTCATGGAAACGGCGGCAGCGCTCGATCACTTGATCCGCCTGTCCGCTGACGCCCACAGGTCTTGGCTGATGGAGGCAGGCGTTGCCCATCGCCTCAATGAAAACGGTTGGCTCTTCCTCTACCGGTCCGAGCAAGAATATCGCGCCGCGACCGTTTTGCGCCAAAGTCTTCAGGCCTTCGCAGTGGATGCTGAAACTTTGTCTGGCGACGGGCTGTGCGCGTTGGAGCCGGCGCTCAACCCGATTTTTCCCAAGGCGCTTTGGGTCAAGGACACCGCCTCGGTGGACAACCCTGGCGATGTGGTGAAGGCTTACGCAAAGCTCTTCGTCTCCCGCGGCGGCAAGGTGGACCGACGCGAGGCGGCAGACATCCGCCCATCCGATGGCCACTGGATGGTGACCGATACGGGCGGGCGCACGATAACGGCCGACAGCGCGGTTGTATGCCTCGGCCCCTGGTCACGCGCCTTCTTGAAGCGGGCGGGCATGCGCGTGCCCATGGCGTGCGAGCGCGGCTATCACATGCACTATCGCGGACCCGGCGAGGGCGGCAACGCCGCGCTACGCCGACCCATCTACGACCCTAAGGGCGGCTACGTATTGTCGCCCATGGACCAGGGATTGCGATTAACCACCGGTGTGGAGTTGACCCGGCGTGACGCGCCGAAGAACACTCACCAGCTTGAACGGGCCGAGCGCTCGGCCCGCGAGGCCATCGGCCTTGGCGAACGGCTGGAGGACACGCCGTGGCTGGGATCACGCCCCACTCTTCCGGACAGTCGGCCGGCCATTGGCCAAGCCCCCGGTCGGCGCGGTCTCTACCTTGCCTTCGGCCACCAGCATGTGGGGTTCAGTACGGGGCCAGGCACGGCGCGCCTTCTTGCCGACATCATGGAGGACAAAGCGCCCTCCATCCCAAAAGCCCCTTTCGACCCATCCCGCTTCATCACCCAGAAAAACCAGTCACTCCAGGAGAGCTAGATGAAACACACCTTCCTACTGACGGTCTGCGCAGCAGCCCTCACCGTGTGCACGGCAACCGCACAGGCGGAAAAGTGGGACATGGCGCTGGCCTACTCAGCCACCAACTACCACTCTGAAATCGCAGCGGAATTCGCCGAAGAAGTCACCGCCAACTCCGACCTAGAGATTGTCACCCACCCCTCGGGCTCGCTGTTCTCGGGCAAGGAAATCTTCAACGCCGTGCGCCGTGGCCTCACCCCCATCGGCGAGCGTCTGATCTCCGCCCTTGGCAACGATGACGCCATCTACGAAGTGGATTCGGTACCCTTCCTTGCCACCAGCTTTGCGGACGCCAAGCGCCTCTACCAAGCCTCAAAGCCCATCCTTGAGGAGACGCTGGAAGGAGACAGGGTCCACCTTCTTTACTCCTGTCCCTGGCCGCCCCAGGGCTTTTACTCCGTCGCTGCGGCCGACTCGATGGATGATATCGAGGGCCTGAAGTTCCGCGCCTACAATGCCACCACATCGAAGTTCGCCGACAGCCTCGGCATGGTGCCCACCACCATCGAAGCGGCAGAACTGGCCCAAGCGTTTGCCACCGGCGTGGCCCAGTCGATGATCTCGTCAGGCTCCACAGGCTATGACCGCAAGCTTTGGGAGCATGTGGACCACTATTACGACGTCAAAGCCTGGCTTCCCCGCAACATGGTCATCGTCAACCAGCGCGCGTGGGACCGTCTGGATGATGCCACCAAGTCCGTCATCGAGACCGCTGCCGCCAACGCTGAAGAAAAGTGCTGGGCAAAGGCTGAAGAGCTCGACACGTGGTACCTTGAGCAGTTCAAGGAAAACGGCATGACCGTCGGTGCCTTGAACGATGACATGCAGGCCGAGTTCGAAAAGGTCGGCGCCCAGCTTCGCGAAGCCTGGCTGGAACGGGCCGGCGACAAGGGCCAGGCGGTCCTCGACGCCTACGAGGCCACCAACTGATCCACCCCACCCCAACGGCCTCCTTCGGGAGGCCGTTTTGGTTTTCTCGCAGCGATCGGAGAGGACGATGTTCCAAGCACTCTCGCGCGGGCTCGATGCCATCTACAGACTTGGCGGCTTCCTGGCAGGACTTCTTATGGTCGTCCTGTGTCTGTTGATCCTCTACAGCATTGCCGCACGCTTCATGAACCTTTACGCAGGCGGCGCGTCCGACGTTGCCGGCTATGTCATGGCCACAAGCACCTTCATGGCGCTCGCCTACACCTTTCGCTCCAACGGCCACATCCGCGTGCAGCTTCTGGTGCAGCGCTTTGCGGGCGCCACACGGCGTGGGATCGAGTTCTTGTGCCTGGGGCTGATGTCGGCCATCGCCATCTTCATTGCCTACTACATGACCCGCCTCGCCTACGACAGCTACGACCTTGAAGAGCGCAGCCAGGGCGCGGATGCGATCCTTCTGTGGATCCCGCAAACCCCTGTGGCGGTGGGTGCCTGGCTCCTCGCACTCGCCGTCGTCCACACCCTGGTCCAGGCAATCTTCGACTACGAGGCCGTCAACCCAGAAACCCATGAAGGGGCCTCAGAGGTATGAGCGATACCGTCTCCATCATCATCTTCCTCGGGACGCTCTTCGTCCTCCTCGGCTTTGGCGTGTGGGTGGGGGCAGCGCTCCTTGCCACGGCTTTCGTGGGCATGGCGCTGTTCACCAGCGCCCCGATCGGCGATTCCATGGCCGTCACCATCTGGAGCGAGCAATCCTCCTGGACGCTGACCGCCTTGCCGCTGTTCATTTGGATGGGCGAGATCTTGTATCGCACCAAGCTGTCGGAAACCCTGTTTCGCGGTCTTGCGCCGTTCCTCAAAGGTCTTCCCGGCTCGCTCCTCCATGTGAACATTGGCGCGTCTGCGGTCTTTGCCGCCATCTCAGGTTCTTCCGCAGCGACCGTTGCCACCGTCGGCAAGATGTCGATCCCGGAACTGCGTGCGCGCAACTACCCTGAGAAGATGATCATCGGCACCCTGTCTGGCGCCGGCACGTTGGGTCTTTTGATCCCCCCGTCCATCGCCATCATCATCTTCGGGGTGACGGTGAACGAGAGCATCTCAAAGCTCTTCATGGCCGCAATGATCCCGGGCCTTTGTCTGGCGCTCCTTTTCATGGTGTACGTTGCCATCTGGGCGCTTCTCAACAAACGCACCTTCAAGCCTGACTTGCGCATCGAATCGGCCCACATCAGCCGGCGCCTGGCTGACCTGTTGCCCGTCCTCATTCTGATCGCCGCGGTGATCGGCTCCATCTATGCCGGCGTTGCGACGGCTACGGAGGCGGCGGCCCTTGGCGTCCTGGGCTCATTCATCCTGTCCTGGGTGCAGGGCGGGCTCACCTGGCCCAACGTGTTGGCCAGCATCATGGGCGCTGTGCGCACCACGGCGATGATCATGCTGATCCTCATGGGCGCCGGCTTCCTGAAGCTTGCCATGGGCTTCACCGGCATTCCGAAATCTTTGGCGGAGACCATTGCGGTGTGGGAGCTGAGCCCCCTCGCCCTCATCGCCATCCTGACGATCTTCTACATCATCCTCGGCTGCTTCCTGGACGGCCTTTCCTCCATCGTCCTGACGATGGCGGTGATCGAACCGATGATCCGCGCGGCCGGTTTCGACATGCTTTGGTTCGGCGTCTACGTGATGATCGTTGTAGAGATGGCGCAGATCACGCCGCCCATCGGCTTTAACCTCTTCGTCCTGCAAGGGATGACGGGCAAAGACATGGCGTTCATATCCAAAGCTTCGTTCCCGATGTTCCTCGTCATGTGTTTCTTCATCGTCATCTTGGTGATGTTCCCGGGGCTTGCCACGTGGCTCCCCAGTGTCCTCAGTTGAGGCCGGTCGTGTCGACAAAGGACTGGCGCACGCTTGTAGCGACCAAAGAAAGAGCGCGCGGGATGACCCGCGCGCTCCATGAGAAGAGACCTGATAAGCAACTGAAGACTTGTGTGCGGCCGCTTACATCGAGTTCGCCATCTTGCACAATGTAATCATGGCATCGTCGTACCGGGCGGAATGGTTGAGGACTTCAACGCATTTGCGTTTGATGGAACGCAACTCTGATCCGCTCATGCTTGAAAGCTGTGCCCGGGCAGAGGTTACGGTCTCGGTCGATGCGGTTGTGCCGGTCTCGACACCGGCTGTGATGTCGGTCTGGACGGACCCGGTCGACCCTGTGGTTGCCGTGGTCCCAGTGGTTGCCGTCGTCCCAGTGGATGCCGTGTCAGTTTCGGTCGTGGTGGCACCGGGTGAGGTATCTACGAAACCTGTGGAACGGTCGCCACCGACACTGTCATCGCCGCTCGGGTCCGCAACACCGGTCGACACGCCCACCGAAGCTGTGGTGCGGTCGCTCCCGACGTTCGCGTCGGCGCCGGCATTGGTTTCGCCCACCGATGCGCCCACCGAGGCCGTGGAGCGATCAGCCCCCACGTTCGCATCAGCGCCGGCATCCGCGTCGCCGACCGACGCCCCCACCGAAGCCGTGGAGCGGTCGGCCCCCACATTCGCATCAGCGCCGGCATCCGCGTCGCCGACCGATGCGCCCACCGAGGCCGTGGAGCGGTCAGCCCCCACGTTTGCATCGGCGCCGGCATTCGCATCGCCGACCGATGCACCCACCGAGGCCGTCGTGCGGTCACTCCCGACACTCGCGTCGGCGGCGGCATCCGTGTTGCCCACCGATGCACCAGCAGACGCCGTTGAGGGGTCGCTTCCAACCGAGGCTCCAACCGAAGCCTCAGCGCCGCCAACGCTGGCGTCGGCACCGGCCGAAAGCTGCGCATACGCGTTCATTGACGGCAAGGACAGACCAAGCGCTGCAACAGCAATGATGGGGATACTGGGCGTACTCTTGAATCGGAATGGCATGTGCTCAACTCCTTCTTCAACGCAATCACATATTGCGGGAATAAGCGGCCAAACAGGCAGCCTATTCTTTGGTTACACTTGTGAGAAACCCTCAACCTCTCGCGTGGTTCCCAAACATGATAATTGTCAGGGATTTTTATGTCCGATTTGCTGATATTTACTTAGAGACTCAGAAAATTTCACTCCGTGGTTAAATTTGGAATTATTGCGTTGATCGTAAATTTATTGAGAGCGCAGTCTTGAGCCTTTTTAGCATAAACTTGCGTGGTGCCAGGGGCCGAGCGACGATCCACTCGTGTCTTGACGCGCTTTGGGTATGGAGTGGTGCCGATTCAAGACAATTGCAGATGCTCTTAGGTTGTTGTTCATCAAGAAAATCCGACGGCCCTACAGTAAATAATAAGGTGTTTAGCACACCGACGCAGACACACGTTTGTTTCGCAATGCGTTCTGCCGTTTTTGAGACGGTCGAAAACACGACTGCATTTAATCGTAACGCACCCAGATGAAAGTTCTGCCGTCGCAATTGCAACTCTTCACGGTGACAATACGACACGCACGCAACGGCTTCGTCCACACCATGGTGCCCAAGATCCGAGCACAGCGTCAGTCACCGGCAAAGTCCGCGCGTTCTACCAAATGCCTGGGGCCCCGCTCTGGCGTGGGTGCCCTTAGCGCGAAAACCTTCCCGCACTGGATGGAGAAAGGGGGCAATGATGGGACCCGTTCTTGTGGCCATCGACCTTGAACATAAAGACCATGCCGGTGGCGCTCTTGCCTGCGCTGCCGCGCTGGCGCGAATGGAACAGGTGCCTGTTCATCTGTGCTATGTCTTGCCTTACGGGTTTTACAGCTACGTCGCGCCGTACATCCCCCAAGATGTGGTTGACGACACCAAAAAGAGGGCGCAGGCAGATCTTGATGCCTTCAAGACCACGGCGCACCTAGAGGGGCTGACGGTGGTCACCCACGTTCTGCAAGGCGGCGTCTATCAGCAAATCCTGCGCCTTGCCAAGGATATTGCGGCCGGCATCATCGTGGTCAACGCCGTGCGGCCGGACCAGCATGTGAGCACCATGGGTCCCGTTGCCGCCCACGTTGCCCGCTACGCCCCGTGCAAGGTGCTTCTGGTGCGCTGATCAGGCCTGGCGGAGGGCCCGTGTCTCCGCCAGCAGCCAATCGCGGAAGGCGAGGATCTCCCCCTTGTGGGCCTTACCTTCCGGATAGACGGCAAAGTAACTCTCCCCGCTCGGCACAGGCGGGCCGAAGGGAAGGTGAAGCGTTCCCGCCTCCAACTCCCTCTCCATGAGCAAGACCGGCACAATGGCAAGGCCGAGCCCGCTCACCGCCGCGTTGATCAACATGCTCATGTTGGCAAAGCGCGGCCCTTGGAGCGGTCCTGAATGACGTTCCCCATGGGCGTGCAACCACTTCAGCCAACTGTCTGACCGGCTGGAGTTTTGCAGCTGCGGAAAGCGGGTGAAGTCGGCAACGCTCAGCCTCTCGCCCAACGGCACCAGCGACGGTGCCGCCGCCACGGCCACAACCTCTTCCATCAATGGGACAGACTGGCAGGCGTGCCAGTAACCGCGCCCCCGTAGCATCGCGATGTCCACCGCCGCCTCGCCAAAGTCGATTTGAGAGGGTGTGGGCACCACCTCGAAGGAGAGGTCGGGATGGCGCGCACGGAACCTGTCCATCCGTGGCGCAAGCCAGCGAGAGGCGACACTGGCATTGGCCGCCACCCGTAGCGCCAGCTCAGCTTTCCAACCGCGCACCACATCGATGGACGCCTTCTCAAGGTCGTTCAGCACCCTGTCGAGTTCGGCCGCATAGGTGCGCCCCGCCTCGGTGATCACAAGGCGCGGCCCTATGCGCTGGAACAAAGAAATGCCCAAGAAGGCTTCAAGCGCGCGGATGTGCCGGCTGACCCCGCTTTGCGTCATGCCAAGCTCCTCCCCCGCGCGGGTGAAGTTGAGGTGCTTTGCCGCCGCCTCGAAGGCCACAAGCCAGGCTAGGGAAGGAACGTAGCGTGCCATGACCATGAGTATTCCTCATGCTAGACGGAGTTAGCAACGTGTTTCATCGGGATAGAGGGTGTGCACAATCCCTCCAGGACGGGCGGTTCTGGAGGGCGTGAATGACGCGAAAGGCAAGGGACACCATCGACCGCAACATCATCGGCTTCCTTGAAGACGATGCGCGGATCTCAGCCACCGAGCTTGGGCGGCGCCTTGGCATCGCGCGCTCCACGGTGAACGAGAGGATCGCACGGCTTGAACGGGACGGCGTGATCCTCGGCTATGCTGCCATCATCAACCGCCGCTCCCAGCGCCCACCCACGAGCGCCCTCCTTCACCTGGTGTGTGATCGCGCCCGGTGCGGGCAAATTGTCGACGCCCTGCGAAACCTTCCCGAAATCCGCCACTGCTACAGTGTTGCCGGCCCCTACGGCCTCACCTGCATGGTGGAAACGCCGACGGCGGAAGATCTTGATGCGCTGATGGAGGAGGTGGCGCTCATTCGTGGGGTGAAGACCGTCGACTGTACGCTTATCCTGTCCACCAAGCTCTCCCGGGGCATAGAAGCGCCAGCACCCTATGCGCCGCCTTTGGTGGTGGTGAAGTAGCGTGGCACCGGTCGCAAGAGGCGGCCGGCCGGTCTATGGCGAAGGGGTCGGCATCTTGATGCTGGACACCACCTTTCCCCGCATCACGGGCGACATCGGCAACGCGCGCACATTCCCGTTCCCCGTGCGCTACCACGTGGTGCGCGGCGCCACCACTGATGAGATTGTCGCCGCGGCTGACCGGGCAGAAGCCCTCCTCCCCGCCTTCATCGAAGGGGCGCGGGCGCTGGAGGCGGCCGGGGTGAAGGCCATCACCACCTCCTGCGGGTTCCTTACCGTTGTGCAGGAGGCGCTGGCCGAGGCGGTCTGCGTCCCCGTCCTCACCTCAAGCCTCTTCCTCGTGCCACTGGTGCGCCAGATGGTGGCGGGCCGGCCCATCGGCGTCATCACCGCCCACTCAGGCCACCTGTCCGAACGCCACATGCACGCTTGCGGCATCGCACCAGATTGGAACGTCACCATTCGCGGCATGGATGACAGCCCTTGCTTCACCGCCGCCATCTTGGGCTCGTCCACCGGCGCGCCGGAACTCGATGTCAGTGGGGTGGCGAACGAAGTGTTGGCCGTCTGCCAATCCCTCCAGACGGACAGGCCCGACCTTGCCGCCCTCGTGTTCGAATGCACCAACCTGCAGCCCTACGCCGCCACCGTCCAAAGGGTGACGGGTCTTCCCATCTTCGGCATCTACCACCTCGTTCAGATGCTTCACACAGCCGCCCACGCGCCTCGCTTCGACATGGAAATCTGACGGGTCCACCAACCCCTCGATCTTCCCATCCATCGCCCGCAACGCCTGCGAACGAGCGTCCGCGCCTCACCACCCACAGTCACGGCCCTCCCCGCACAGCACGCTCGCAAGGTCGTGTTGACAGGTGTAAACGACCATGTTTCTCTAATTATGAGAAATTTCACTATGTGAAAAATGGCAGCGCAGCAGTACACGCTCAAGACCGTCGACAGAGCCTTTCAAATCCTGCGTGTCGTGATGGATGCGCCGGCCCCCCTCAGCTTGTCGGAGATTGCTGCAGCCGCTGACACCAACACCTCCAACGCGTTTCGCTTTCTGCGCACCCTTGAGGCAAGCGGCCACGTGGTCCGCGATTCCGCCAAACGCTATGCCGCCTTGCGGGGCGGTGGCGGCGAGATTGGCCTTGGCCGCGGCATGGACATCCTCGACAGACTGGCGGACGCCCCGGGCGGCGGCCTCCCCGCACACATCCTTGCCGAGGGCCTTAGCGTCGACGTGCCCCAGGTGGAGCGCGCCCTTCACAAGCTCCAGGACGCTTCGGTGGTGGCAAAGCGCGAGGGGAGCGAGCACTGGACCCTCTCAGCGGGCATGATGCGCTTCCTGCGCCCGCTCTTGAACGATGAATTCCTGTCCCGCTTCATCCGCCCTTTGATGACCGAGCTTGGCACCCGCTACGAAGAAACGGTGAGTTGGTTCGTCCCCCACGGGTTCGAACAGGTGGTGGTGGAGGTGATCCCCAGCCCCCACCCCATCCGCTACGTCCTTGAAACGGGAGGCAGACAGCCCGCGTATCTGGGGGCGGCGGGCAAAGCCCACATGTCCACCCTCGCCCCCAAGGTGGTGGCTGACTATCTGGCAACCCTCCAACCCGTCCAACTCACCCGCTACCAGTTGGACAAGGCCGCCCTTACCGATGAGCTTGCGATGATCCGCGCCCGCGGGTTTGCAACATCCGAGGGCGAACGGGTGGAGGGCGCGGCCTCGGTCGCCGTCCCCGTGCGTGGCGCGACGGGACGTGTTGAGGGCGTTGTCAGTGTGATGATGCCGCGCTTTCGCGTCTCCGCCGAGGACATTGCCGAGATCGGCGAGACGCTGAAGGCCAGGACCGCTGCCCTCTTCCAACGGGACGATGGCCGAAGGCAAGCGTCATGATCCGGAGCGCTGACGCCCTTGCCGCCCTCAAGGCCGAAGTGCGCGCCTTCGTGCGCGAGGTGGCCCATCCCAACGAAGACCGTGTGGCCGACACCAACGAGATCCCTCGCGAGATCGTCGAGGACATGGCGGCGCGAGGCTACTTCGGCTGGTCGATCCCAGAAGCTTATGGCGGCCTCGGCCTCACCACAGAAGAACTCGTGACGCTCGCCTTCGAGCTCTCCCAGTGCGCCGTCGCCTTCCGCGCGCGGGTCGGCACCAACACAGGCATCGGCTCCGAAGCCCTTGTCGCCGACGGCACGGATGCGCAGAAAGACCGCTATCTGCCCGAACTTGCCAGCGGCCGCGCCACTGGCTCATTTGCCCTCACTGAGCCCGATGCCGGGTCCGACGCCACAGCCATCACCACAACGGCTCGCCGCGATGGCGATGGCTACATCCTCAATGGGCGCAAGTGCTACATCACCAACGCGCCCATCGCAGACCTCTTCACCGTGATCGCCCGCACCGACCCCGCCACGCCTGGCGCACGGGGCCTCAGCGCCTTCATCGTCGAGCGCGGCATGGAGGGCCTGTCCACAAGCCGCCCCTACACGATGATGGGCCAGGCAGGCTCACCCGTCGGCGAGGTGGTCTTCGAAGACTGCCGCGTTCCTGCCGAAAACCTTGTGGGCGGGGTGGAGGGTGAAGGCTTCCGCACCACCATGCGCGTCCTCAACAAGCAGCGCATTCACCTGGCCGCGTTATGCACCGGCCCAGCGATCCGCATGTTCGACCTGGCTTTCGACCATGCCGAAAACCGCAAACAGTTCGGCAAGCCCATCGTGGACTTTCAGCTTGTGGCGGCACTCCTGGCGGACTGTCAGACCGACATCCACGCCGCCCGCGCGCTTGTGCTTGAAACCGCCCGCGCCCGCGACGACGGCGAGGACATCGCGCTGCAAGCCTCCATCTGCAAATACTTTGCCTCCGAGATGTGCGGGCGCGTCGCGGATCGTGCCGTCCAGGTCTTCGGCGGTGCGGGCTATGTGGCCGACCACAGCCCCATCGAGCGTTACTATCGCGATGTGCGTCTCTTCCGCCTTTATGAAGGGACGAGCCAGATCCACCAGCTCAACATCACCCGCCAGACCCAAAGGCGCCGCGCGCAATGAGCGATGCGGCCAAGACCTTTGCCGCCCAAAGCGCACCGGCGTCTGCCGCGTCCATCCTCTTTCGGCCGCGCGCCATTGCCATTGTCGGCGCGTCGGAGACCCCAGGCTCCGTCGGTCGCGATGTGGTGGAAAACCTTCAGGAGCGCGCGTTCTCCGGCGCCATCTACCCGGTTAATCCCAAGCGGCATACCCTCCTCGGCCTTCCCTGCTTTGACAGCCTTGCCGCCGTTCCCGGCCCCGTGGACGTGGTGGCGATCGCCGTGCCCGCTGCTGCGACGGTGGACGTTGTGCGCCAGACGGGGGCCATCGGCGCGCCCTATGCCATCGTTTTCGCCTCAGGCTTTTCGGAGGCAGGGGTAGATGGGGCCGCCCTCCAGTCAGCCCTTGCCGAGGCAGCCCTGGAGGGAGGCGTCACCGTCATCGGCCCCAACTGCCAGGGCTTCATGAATGTGGCGGATGGCATCCATGTGGGGTTCGGCCCGCCCTACAAGCTCACCTACCGGCCTGGCGACGTGGGCGTCGTTTCCCAATCGGGTGCCTTCGGCAACTCGGTCCTGATGGGTCTCACCACCGAAGGCGTCGGCGTGCGGCACTACATCTCCACGGGCAACGAGGCCGGCACAACGGCGCTCGACCTCATCGAGGCGATGGTCGACGACCCGCACATCCGCGTTGTCGCAGGCTACATCGAAGGCCTCAGCGATGCTTCGCGCCTGCCCACCGTCGCTGCCAAAGCTCGGCGGGCGGACAAGCCCCTCGTCTTGTGGAAGGTGGGTCGCTCTGCAGCAGGCGCGAAGGCCGCCGCCTCCCACACCGCAAGCCTTGCCGGCGATGACAGGCTCTACCGCGCCGCCTTCAGCCAGTTCGGCATTGTGGACGTGGACGACCTTGCCGAGATGGCCGATTCCCTGCGCGCGCTTAGCACGGGGCGCAGGGCAAAAGGCCCACGGGTGGGCGTCGTCACAGTCTCCGGTGGTGCAGGTGTTGCCATGGCCGACCGCGCCGAAGCCCTCGGCCTTGAACTCCCCGACCTCTCGGACGAAACCACCGCCGCACTACGCCCCCTCCTGCCGCGGTTTGCCAGCCTTGCCAACCCTGTGGACGTGACCGCAGGCGCCGTGATGGACCCCAAAGCCCTCACCCAAACGCTGGCGCTGATTGCCGCCGACCCGAACATCCACATGCTGGCCCTGACCTTTGCCGGCGCCTCGGGCAAGGCAGGCATTGCCATCGCCGAGGCGGTCTCAGCCCTTCACGCCGACACAGATCTTCCCATCGCCATTTCCTGGAATGCCCCCGTCAGCCACAATGGCGCTGCCTATGAGACGCTGGCGTCCGTAGGCGTCCCCGTCTACCAGACGCCCGCGCGTGCCATCCGCGCCTTGGCCGCCGTCTGGACAGGGCGTCGCCCTATCGCCGAACCGCCCTTAGGACTAAGGCCCAATGCCCGGCCGGCAAGGCTGTTGAACGAGGCGGCAGGCAAACCCTTCCTCACCGACACAGGCGTTTCGGCGGCCCCTGAAGCCGTCGTCCACAACCGTCGCGATGCCATCCGCGCGGCCGTCCACGTGGGCTATCCCGTGGTCGCCAAACTGTTGTCGAGCACCATTGATCACAAGTCAGAGCTTGGCGGCGTCAAAGTGGGCTTGAACACGGCCGCAGAGGTGGACCTTGCCTATGCGGCCATCACCGCCATTCCCGGCAGCCTCGATCCAAAGCAACCGTCCGAAGGCGTGCTGATCCAAGAGATGGTCCAGGGCGGCGCAGAGGTGATCCTCGGCGCCCGCATCGACGCCACCTTCGGCCCCATCGTCATGGTGGGCGCTGGCGGCATCTATGCGGAAGTCTTTGAAGACATTGCGCTCAGGGTCGCCCCCATCGGCCCTGACGAAGCCGCAACGATGATTGCCGAGACCAAGGTCTCGCGCATTCTGAACGGCACCCGCGGCAAAGGCCCGTTCGACGTGGCAGCGCTGGCCGAGGCCATCTCGGGCCTCTCGCGCAGGATCGCTGATCCCTCAGGCCGCCTCCAGGAGATTGAGATCAACCCCCTCTTCGTCATGGCGCCCGGCAAGGGCGTCATTGCAGGCGACTGTGTGGTGCGCATCGCCGAAGACACAGACACCTAAACCGCCGGAGCAACCGGCGCTCAATAACACCAATAGGGAGAGACTTTGACCATGAAGACCTTCGCGAAATCCTCGCTCCTTGCTCTGTGCGTGGCACTGCCCGTTTCGGCCGGCGCCGCATTGGCCGAGTTCCCGGAGCGCGCCGTGACGGCCATCGTCCCCTTCCCCGCAGGCGGCAGCACCGACACCATGGGCCGGGCCGCCGCCGAGGTCATGTCAGGCATTTTGGGTGTGGATATGGCGGTCACCAATGTGGGTGGCGGCGCAGGCACAGTCGGCACGGCGCAGATCGCTCGGGCACGGGCCGATGGCTACACCATCGGCGTCATCCCGGCAGCGCCGCTGATCAACCAGCCGCATATGCGCCAAACGCCCTACACCATTGATGATTTTGACTATATCTGCGGCCTCTTCCACAGCCCCCAGGCGCTGGCGCTGAAGCCCGATTCGCAGTTCTCCAGCCTGTCGGACGTGGTGGACTACGCGCGCGAAAACCCAGGCGCCCTCACCTATGGCTCGCCCGGCCCAGGCTCGCTGCCGCATCTTGCCATGGAAGTCTTCCTGGACGAGGTGGGCGTTGAGATCGAGCACGTCCCCTTCCAGGGCGATGGCCCAGGCGTGACGGCGCTGATGGGCGGCCACATCGACATGTACATGGCAATCTTCTCCAACGTGCCGCGCTATGAGCTCGACGCCGTTGCCATCTTTGCCGACGAGCGAGTGGACGCCGCGCCCGACCTTCCCACCTCCATCGAGGAAGGCTTCAAGACCACCGCCAGCTGGTGGGGTGGTCTCTTCGCCCCCCGTGGCTTGCCCGATGATGTGCGCGCCAGGCTGGAAAGCGCGTGCGAAGAGACTGCCAACAGCGTCGAGTTCACCGAAACCCTTGCCAAACTTGGCTCCTTCCCCCGCTACCTCGACAGCACCGCCGTGCGCCAGGAGGTGGATCAGGGCAGTGAAGTGAACGGCAAGATCCTCAAGCAAGTTCTGAAGTAAGGACCGGGCAGGATCCATGCAGGTGGACCGCGAGAACGTCATCGCCGGAACGGCCGTCCTCGGCCTTGCGGCGGTGATGGCAACACAGGTGTTGCCGGGGCAGTTCGATGGGGTGGCGCTTGCCCGCAACCCCATGACGTTCCCGCGGTTTCTCCTTCTTCTGTTTGCCGCCGGTGGCCTTGCCCTTGTCCTCAAGGGCCTGTTCGCCGGCCGTCCTGGCGCGACGCCTTGGGTGCCCATGCGCTGGTGGCGCGTCCTTGCCCTTTTGGCGCTGGTGAGCGTCTATCTCGCCGTTTTTGCCGATCTCGGCTTCCTCATCGCCACGGCCGTGTTCTTGCCCATCGTCATGGTGATGCTCGGCTACCGCAACCTGCCTGTCATCGCGCTGGTGACGGTCATTGTGGTCCCTGGCCTTTGGTACGTCTTCGCCGAAGCCTTCTCCATCAGACCGCCGGGTGTCGGGATTGACGACATCCTGAGGGCCTTCTCGGACCGCGCGTGATGGAAACGCTCCTGTCCGCCCTTTCGTCGCTCGCCGACCCTGCCATCCTTGCCATCCTCATCGGCGGTACGGCCGCAGGCATCCTGATTGGCGCCATGCCTGGCCTTGGGTCGGTGCTTGCCATCACGCTCGCCCTTCCCCTCACCTTCGTGATGGGGCCTGAACCCTCCATCGCCCTGCTCCTGGGCCTGTACGCCGGTTCGGTTTATGGCGGTTCGCTGTCCGCCATTTTAATCAACACGCCAGGCACGCCCCAGGCAGCCGCAACCGTGTTCGACGGCTACCCGATGATGCAACAAGGCAAGGGCGACCTTGCGCTCGGCTGGGCCACGGTCGCCTCCACCATCGGCGGCATCATCTCCGTCCTCGTCCTGATCCTCGCCGCCCCTCTCCTTGCCCGCTTCGGCCTTAAATTCGGGCCTGTCGAATACTTCGCCCTCGGCCTCTTTGCCCTCACCTGCGTCGTCAGCGTCTCGCGCGAGAACCTCCTCAAAGGTGGGCTTGCCTGTTGCCTCGGCCTCATCGCCGCCACCATCGGCCAAGACCCTTTGACGGGGGACGTGCGGCTCCACTTTTCATCCTTCAACCTGATGGCCGGAATCTCTCTGGTCCCCTTCCTCGTCGGCCTCTTCGCTCTGTCGGAGGTGTTCTGGCGGGTTGCCCAAAGGGATGGCGCTGCAACCCCGCCTGCCTCCGCCACAGGCTTCCGCTTCCCACCGCTTGGAGACATTGCCCGCCGCTGGCGCGTCTTCGGCAAGTCGGCGATGATCGGAACCTGGATCGGCACGCTCCCAGGCGTCGGCGCCACGGCCTCCTCCATGGTCAGCTATGCGGAGGCCAAACGCTCCTCCCCCAACCGCGCGCGCTTCGGCAAGGGCGAGCCTGACGGTATCATTGCCTCCGAGACCGCCAACAACGCCGTCACCGGCGGCGCACTGGTGCCCACCCTGTCGCTCGGCATTCCGGGCGATCCCATCACCGCGGTGATGCTGGGCGCCCTCATCATCCAAGGTATCACCCCGGGCCCGCGCCTCTTCGTGGAGCATGCGGACCTGATGACGTTCATCTTCGTCGCACTCCTCGTGGTCAACCTGTCGCTCATCGTGCTCGGCGCGTTGATGGGACCTGTCTTCGCCCGTGCCATCCGCGCGCCCGAACCTGTGCTCCTTGCCATCATCGTCGTGCTTCTTGCCATCGGCACCTTCTCCATCAACTCCAACGGCTTCGACCTGTTGGTGATGCTCGCCTCAGGGGTTCTCGGCTTCTTCATGAGAGTGTTGCGCTTTCCTCTGGCGCCCATGGTGATCGGCTTCGTCCTCGGACCGATGATCGAACAAAGCCTGCGGCAGGGGATGGTGATCGCGCGGGGCGATTTCGTCTTCTTCCTTCAGCAGCCCATCGCGCTTGTCTTGTTCATCGCGTCGGCCGTCTTCCTCACCTGGTCGGCGGTGCGGCACGGGTCGGAGCGACGGGCGGCCACCAACACCGATCAGGAGAGCACGCCATGAGGGCCTATCGCATCCACAAAGACGGCGCGATGGGCCGCGGCACCATCGTGGAGATGGACCGCGCCGAGCTTGATGAGGGCACCGTCCTGGTGCGCACCCACTTTGCCGGCGTGAACTATAAGGACGCGCTGGCAAGCCTTGGCGGCGCGCCCATCGTCCGCCGCTACCCTGCCAATGGCGGTATCGAGTGCGTCGGCATCGTCGATGCAAGCGAGGACGCCCGCTTCGCCGCAGGCGACAACGTTATCTGCCATGGCCGCGGCCTCGGCGTTTCCCACGACGGCGGGTTTGCCGATTATCTGCGGGTGCCGGCCGACTGGCTCCTCGCTCTCCCGTACGGCCTCAGCCTGTGGGAGGCGGCAACCCTTGGCGTTGCGGGCTATTCAGCTGGCCTTGCCGTGGATCGCCTTGAGGCCCTCGGCCTCAAGCCTGGGGCCCTGCCGGCGGTGGTCAGCGGCGCGACGGGCGGTGTCGGCTCGTTCTCCATCGCAATGCTGGCAAAGCTCGGGCACACCGTCACCGCCATCTCCTCGAAGGCGGACGCTGCGGCTTACTTGAACGGCCTCGGCGCGAACACGGTGATCGGCCCCGATTCCCTCCCCGCCAAGCCGATGGAGAAAGCCCGCTGGTGCGGCGGCATCGATGCAGCAGGCGGAGCGATCCTCGCAGGCATGCTGGCCGCCACTGACAAGGACGGTGCCATTGCCGCCATCGGCAACGCGGCGGGGATTGAGCTTCCCACCACCGTCCTCCCCTTCATCCTGCGCGGAGTGACGCTGACGGGGATCAACGCCGACAGCGAGATGGACACACGCAAGCGCATCTGGGACCGGCTCGCAAGCGACCTCAAGCCCGATGGACTCGCCGCGTTCGCCACCGCTGCTACCCTTGACGATCTGCCGGAGATTCTGGCGCGGATGCTGGCAGGCACCACCCGCGCCCGCACGGTGATCGCCTTTGACGGCAACGCCGGAACATGAACGCGCCACGCTTCACCTTTGCGGTGATCGCTGACACCCACCTCAACCCTGAGGACGGTGTCAGCGGTTCTCCCTGGCGCTCCAACGGCTTGGCCAACCAAAGGGCGCGCTGGGCTGTGGCGGCCCTCAACGCCGACCGTCCGGCGTTTGTCATCCACCTTGGCGACATGGTGCACCCGATCCCCGCCCAGCCAGGCTTTCTGCCGGCTGCGGAGCGTTTCAACGCCATCTTCGCCCACCTGGACGCGCCGCTCCACCTCATCCCAGGCAACCACGACATTGGTGACAAGCCGGGCGAGTGGATGCCCGCCCACACCGTCACCGCAGCAGCCCTTTCAAGCTACACCGACGCCTTCGGACCCTTGTGGAGCACATTCGACCACGACGGTTGCCGCTTCATCCTCCACTGCAACCCCATCTGCGGCGCTGACCTTGAGGCAGACTCCGAACAGTGGCGCTGGCTTGAAAGAACGCTCACCGACGCCGCCGGCCGTCGTGTCTTCTTCATGACGCACTACCCGTTGTTCCTGACCAGCGCTGATGAGCCCGAGCACTACGACAACCTTGGACCCGCGCCCCGCGCGCGGCTTCAGGCGCTCCTGCTGGCCCATGGTGTGGAGGCCGTGTTTGCCGCCCACGTCCACACCATCTTCCACACCCGGCTCGGCACGCAAGCGGACGCGCCGTTTCAACATGTGGCCCCTACACTGTCGGCCCTTCGGCTGGACTACAGCCACCTCTTCCCCACCCCGCCAGCACCGCAGGATGAGTTCGGCCGCAACGACAGTGCCAAGCTCGGCTACTACCTGGTGGATGTGTTCGATGACGCCTATCGCATTCGCCTGCGCCGCAGCGACGGTGCCGTCCTCGACACATGGCCACCGCAAAAGGCTCCAGACGCCCTTGCCACCTACAGGGAACCTTTGGCGGACCGCCCCATCGGCGTCGATATGAGGCAAGGGTGGGCGCAACCACTGGCGATACCGTATACAGGCGTGGTGGACGAGTTTCGCCGCAAATACGTCCACAACGACTATCTGATCACCGCGCTACAGGAAGCCGGCCTGCGCGACCTCAGGGTCCCCATGGACGACGCCCTCGATCCTTTGACCCGCAAGCGCATGGCCGACCTTCGGGCCCTAGGCCACCGCTTTCAGGCCTTCACCATCGACCCGCCCGACGCCGCCGCCATCCGTGCCCTCACCCAAACGCCCCTGGTGGATCGACTGGAGGTGATCGCCCGCCCAGAAGGCCTTGCCGGACGCGTCGAGACCTGGCGTATGGCGCTACAGGACACGTCCATCACCCTCCTCGCTTCCCCCCTTTGGACATCGGCGGACACCGCCAGCCATGGGGCCACTTATACCCACGGCATCTTGCACGGCTTTGCGGTCGGCGATCACCAGGCCATCGCCAAACATCTTGAAGGTACTGCCAACGGTGTCGTGGTGAGGATCGGGCCGCATGCAGACCCCGCCGAGGCCATCGCGGAGTTGCCGGAAGCGATCGACGGAGAGCTGGTGCTCTACCTCACACTGACGTCGGCCAACCCGGCACACATTGCTGACGATGACGCCCACCAGAAGGCAAGGGCACTGGCCGCGCTGAAAGCTGTCCGCGCTCTACCGTATCGCGCGATTGTCCTGTTCGACACTTTTCAGGATTTCGACCGCGGCTACTACCCACGCAACGGGCTCTACGATGGCCGCTTCAACCCGCGCCCCCTCGGCCTTGCCCTCGCAAAGGCCGATCTCGACAGCCTGTAAGCGGCCGTGCGCGCAACGAAAACGCCCCGCGCGATGTCTCGCACGGGGCGTTTTCGTTGTTCGGTCGCGTGTCGGTTAGGACGCGGCGGCCTGGGGTTTTGCAGGGGCGAGCACTTCGACGCTGCCGCCGGCAGCCTCGATGGCAGAAATGGCAGACTTTGACGCACCCCACACGGAGAGCTTCAACGGTGCCGTCAGCGTGCCGTCAGCCAGAACCCGAACACCGTCTTTGGCGCGACGCAGAACGCCTGCCGACACCAGTTCGGTCACCGTTATGGTCGCGCCGGCGTCGAGCTTGCCAGCATCCACGGCCTGCTGAAGGCGCCCGACGGAGACGATGTTGAGGTTCTTCCCAAACGGGTTGTTGAAGCCGCGCTTAGGAAGGCGCATGTGGATGGGCATCTGCCCGCCCTCATAGCCATTGATGGCAACGCCTGAGCGGGACTTTTGACCCTTCACACCGCGGCCAGCAGTCTTGCCGCGGCCAGAACCGATGCCACGGCCCAAACGCCGCTTGCTCTTGGTCGCGCCAGGATTGTCGCGCAGATCGGAAAGCTTCATTTACCCCTCCACCACGCGCACCATGTGGCGCACTTTGTGGATCATCCCGCGCACGGCAGGAGTGTCCTCCAGTGTGCGCCGACGGTGCATCTTGTTAAGGCCAAGACCGATCAGGGTCCGGCGCTGCTCGTCAGGGCGACGGCTGGGCGAAGCGATCTGCTCCACCGTCACCACAGGGCGGCCCGCTTCCTTCGCCGCGATCGCCCCCTTCGTTTCGCGATGGTCGGGCATCTTACGCCTCCGCCATCTGGGTGTCGGTGGCCTCCGCATCACCCTCGGCAGCCTCGGCCACAGGGGCCTCATGCTCAGCTTCCCGGCGACGGGCCTGCAGCGCGGACACTTTTAGCCCACGACGGACAGCCACGGCCCGCGGCGAGTCCTGATCCTTCAGCGCCTCGAACGTGGCACGGACCATGTTGTAGGGGTTGGAGGAGCCCAGCGACTTCGCCACAACATCCTGCACGCCAAGGGTCTCGAACACGGCGCGCATGGGGCCGCCTGCGATGATCCCGGTACCGGCAGGCGCTGCCCGCAAAAACACCTTGCCCGCGCCCCAACGGCCGGCAACATCGTGGTGCAGCGTACGGCCTTCACGCAAAGGCACGCGGATCAGGCCGCGCTTGGCCGAATCGGTCGCCTTGCGGATGGCTTCGGGCACCTCACGGGCCTTGCCGTGACCAAAGCCCACGCGGCCCTTCTGGTCGCCCACCACCACAAGGGCGGCAAACCCGAAGCGCCGACCGCCTTTGACCACCTTCGCCACGCGATTGATGTGGACCAGCTTGTCGACGAACTCATTGTCTTCATCGTCGCGGTCGCGCCGACGACCGCGCCCTCCGCCTCTGTGATCTTCAGCCATTCTTCACCCTTTCCCGGCCGTTCGGTGCCCCGCGTACCGGGTCCTAAAAGTCCAGACCGCCTTCGCGCGCAGCATCAGCCAGCGCTTTCAGGCGGCCGTGATAAAGCCGCCCGCCACGGTCGAAAATCACCTTGTCGACGCCAGCGGCCTTGGCACGCTCGGCAATCAGAGCACCGACGCGCGCTGCTGCCTCGGTGTCGGCGCCGGTCTTCAAGTCACCCTTCAGACCCTTCTCAAGGGTGGATGCTGAGGCCACGGTGTGACCCTTCGCATCATCAATGACCTGCACATAAATGTTCTGCGACGAGCGGAACACGGACAGGCGCGGCCGACCATACGCGGCCGCCTTGAGATGACGGCGGACGCGGGCGCGGCGACGATCGGAGCGAATGCGTTCCCGGCTCACTTCTTCTTGCCTTCCTTGCGCACGATCACCTCGTCCGCATACTTGATGCCCTTGCCTTTATACGGCTCAGGCGGACGCCACTTGCGGATTTCCGCAGCCACCTGACCCACGCGCTGCTTGTCGATCCCCGACACGACAATCTCGGTCGGCTTGGGGCACTTGATGTCGATGCCCTCTGGGATCGGGTACTTCACGTCGTGCGAGTAGCCAAGGGCAAGGGTCAGATCCTTGCCCTGGACTGCGGCACGATAACCGACGCCGCTGATCTGAAGGGCTTTGGAGAAGCCATCCGTCACACCGGTCACAAGGTTCGCCACCATGGTGCGTGACAGGCCCCACATGGAGCGTGCCCGCGCCTCGTCGTTCACAGGATCGAGCTTTAGCCCGTCCTCGGTCTCTTTCACGGTCACAAGATCCGGGATGGTGAAGGAGAGTTCCCCTTTGGGCCCCTTCACCGACACGGTCTGCCCGTCCACTTTGGCGGTCACCCCTTTGGGGATCGGTACCGCCAACTTACCAATTCGCGACATGGCCCGCCCCTAGAAGACTTGGCAGAGCACCTCGCCGCCGACATTCTCGTCGCGCGCCTGATGCTCGCTCATGACGCCCTTGGACGTCGACAAAATGGAAATGCCGAGGCCATCACGCACCCGCGGCAGCGTGCCCACGGATGAGTAGACCCGACGGCCCGGCTTCGACACGCGCTTGATCTCACGGATCACGGGCGAGCCGTCATAGTATTTCAGCTCGATATCGATCTCGGATCGACCGTTTTCAAACTGCGTCAGTGAGAAGCCGCGGATGTAACCCTCGGTCTTCAACACTTCCAACACGTTGGCGCGCAGCTTCGAGCCGGGCGTTGAGACGCTGCTCTTCTTGCGCATCTGCGCGTTGCGGATGCGTGTCAGCATATCCCCTAAGGGGTCCGTCACATTCATGCTTGCCCCCTTACCAGCTCGACTTCACAAGGCCGGGGACCTTGCCCGCCGACCCCAACTCGCGCAGCGCAATACGGCTCATCTTGAGCTTACGGTAGTACGCCCTGGGACGACCCGTCACTTCGCAACGGTTCTTCAACCGGTTCGGGGCTGAGTTGCGCGGCAGTTCCGCAAGCTTCAGCTGCGCGGCGAAGCGCTCCTCCATGGGGAGCTCCTGATCGCGCGTGATCGCCTTCAGCTCGGCGCGCTTGGCGGCGTACTGGTCCACCATCCGCTGCCGCTTGGCGTTGTTTTCGATCTTGCCCTTCTTGGCCATGTCTCGCCCCTTACGTCCGGAACGGAAAGTTGAACAGACGCAGCAATTCGCGCGCCTCGTCATCCGTATCGGCAGTGGTCGTGACAATCACGTCCATGCCCCAGACTTGGTCTACCTGGTCGTATACGATCTCCGGGAACACAAGGTGCTCCTTGATCCCGCAAGCAAAGTTGCCGCGGCCGTCGAAACTCTTGGGGTTCAGCCCGCGAAAGTCCTTCACCCGCGGAAGGGCAATGGTCACGAAACGATCCAAAAACTCGTACATGCGCGCCTGGCGCAGCGTCACCTTGCAGCCAAGGGGCATGTTCTCACGCACCTTGAAGCCTGCGATGGAGTTCTTGGCCCGTGTCACCACCGGCTGCTGGCCGGCAATCAGCGCCAGGTCCTTCACGGCCGACTGCACCTTGCGGGTGTCGCCCACAGCTTCACCGACGCCCATGTTGATGACCACCTTATCGAGGCGCGGCACCTGCATGATGTTCTTGTAACCGAACTTCTCGCGAAGCCCGGGAACCACCGTTTCCCGATAAAGGGTCTTGAAGCGCGGTTCGTAGCCCTCAGGCAGCGCGTTTGCGGGCGCTTCGGGAGCGTCCATCACATCAGCCATCGATCGCCTCCCCGGAGCGCTTGGCAAAGCGAACCTTGTTGCCAGCATCGTCCTTGCGGAACCCGACCCGAGTCGGCTTGCCGTCCTTAGGGTCGGCGAGCGCAATGTTGGACAGTTGAATGGGCGCAGCCTTGGAAATGATGCCGCCCTCTTGCTGCGCCGACTGGCGCTGGTGGCGCATCACGGTGTTAACGCCCGACACGACCGCACGCCCTTCCTTAGGGATCATCCTAAGGACTTCGCCCGTGCGACCTTTGTCGCGGCCGGACAGCACCACAACGGTGTCGCCCTTTTTAACCTTCGCAGCCATTACAACACCTCCGGCGCGAGCGAGATGATCTTCATGTGGTTCGACTGGCGAAGCTCACGCGGCACCGGGCCGAAAATACGCGTGCCAATGGGCTCCTTGTTGTTGTTCACAAGGACAGCCGCATTGCCGTCAAAACGGATCACGGACCCGTCCGCCCGCTTAATGTCTTTTGAGGTGCGCACCACAACGGCTTTGGCCACATCGCCCTTTTTCACGCGCCCGCGGGGGCTGGCCTCCTTCACCGACACCACAATGATGTCGCCGACGGAGGCGTACTTGCGCTTAGAGCCGCCCAAAACCTTGATGCACATGACCCGGCGAGCGCCGGAATTGTCGGCGACGGCGAGGTTAGTTTGCATCTGAATCATCGGTTCTTCTCTTGGTTCGGACTGCCTTGCGGGCAGCCCCACTCAGCACTCCAGGTTGGCCGTCGCCGGCGTGTTCTTTAAGGCAGGCGACTTCAAGCCGCACTGCCCTCCTCGTGAGCGTGAACCGGATCGGCCGCGGCCTGCGCCTCGGCGTCGGCCGACACCAGATCCCCCGCGGGGGTCAATTTGCCCACCACAGTCCACGTCTTCAGTTTGGAGATCGGCGCACACTCTTCGATGCGCACACGGTCGCCAATGCTGTAGCGGTTGCCCTCGTCATGGGCGTGGTACTTCTTGGTCCGCCGCACCGTCTTCTTCAAAAGCGGGTGCGAAAAGCGCCGCTCCACCAGCACCGTGATGGTCTTGTCGCCCTTGTTTGAGGTCACCAGACCTTCAAGATTACGCTTAGGCATTACGGGTCTCCTCGGCGCGGCGCTGACCCAAAACGGTCTTGATCCGCGCGATGTCGCGGCGGATGATGCGCACCCGCGACGTGTTCTCCAACTGACCCGTGGCCCTTTGGAAACGCAGGTTAAACTGCTCTTTTTTCAGGTCGCGCAACTGGTCCACCAACTCGTCGGACGTCTTGGCGCGTACGTCTTCACCCTTCATGCCCTACTCCGCAATGCGCTGCACGAAGCGCGTCTTGATGGGAAGCTTGGCGCCGGCAAGACGGAACGCCTCACGCGCGATCTCTTCAGACACACCGTCCACCTCGAACATGATCCGTCCGGGGTGCACGCGGGCGGCCCAGTATTCCACCGAGCCCTTGCCTTTGCCCATACGCACTTCGGTGGGCTTCTTGGACACAGGCACATCCGGGAAGATGCGGATCCACACACGGCCTTGACGCTTCATGTAACGCGTCATGGCACGACGAGCGGCCTCGATCTGGCGCGCCGTCACCCTTTCGGGCTCCAACGCCTTCAGACCATAGGCGCCGAAATTGAGATCGGTGCCACCCTTGGCCACGCCATGGATGCGGCCCTTGTGCTGCTTGCGGAATTTCGTCCGCTTCGGCTGCAACATGTCCTAAACCCCCTTAGCCGCGGTCATCGCCGCGACGGCGACCGGACGAGCCCTGGTTCGCCGCTTCCGTCGCGCGGCGCTCCGAGGCCATGGGATCGTGCTCCATGATCTCGCCCTTGAAGATCCAAACCTTGACACCGCAGGTACCGTAGGCGGTGTTCGCCGTGGCCACCCCGTAGTCGATGTCGGCGCGCAGGGTGTGCAGCGGCACGCGGCCTTCGCGATACCACTCCGTACGCGCAATTTCAGCACCGCCAAGACGGCCGCCGCAGTTGATGCGGATACCGCCGGCACCCATGCGCATGGCCGTCTGCACGGCACGCTTCATGGCACGGCGGAAAGCGATACGACGCTCAAGCTGCTGTGCGATGGAGGCCGCAACCAGCGTTGCATCCACCTCAGGCTTGCGCACTTCGACGATGTTGATGTGGACTTCGGAGTCCGTCATCCTCGCCACCGCCTTGCGCAGGCGATCGATATCGGCACCCTTCTTGCCGATCACAACCCCCGGCCGCGCCGAGTGGATGGTGACGCGGCACTTTTTGTGCGGACGCTCGATGACGATCTTGGACACCGCCGCTTGCTTCAGCTCCTTCATGAGCATCTCGCGAATGGCGATATCCTCGTGCAGAAGCCTTCCGTACTCGCCGCCCTCGGCGTACCAGCGGGAATCCCAGGTGCGGTTGATGCCGAGACGCAGCCCGACAGGCGAAACTTTCTGACCCATCAGGCCGCCTCCTCAACTTCCCGCACAACAATGGTCAGGTGCGAGAACGGCTTGGTGATCGACCCGACGCGGCCACGGCCACGGGGACGGAAGCGCTTCATGACAAGCGCTTTGCCCACATAGGCCTCCTTCACCACCAGCGCGTCCACGTCCAGGTCGTGGTTGTTTTCCGCGTTGGCGATGGCCGATTCCAAAGTCTTCTTCACGTCGCGCGCGATCCGCTTCTGGCTGAATTCCAGCTCAGACAGCGCCGACTGCACGGATTTCCCACGGATGGTCGCGGCCACCAGATTGAGCTTCTGGGGGCTGACGCGGATCATCTTGTTGATCGCCTTCGCCTCGGTCTCGGCGAGAGCGCGAGGCTTCTTTGCCTTGCCCATTACTTCCTCTTCGCCTTCTTGTCCGCCCCGTGGCCGTAATAGGTGCGGGTCGGTGCGAATTCACCGAACTTGTGCCCCACCATGTCTTCCGACACCGTCACAGGGATGTGCTTGTGGCCGTTGTAGACGCCGAACGTCAGACCGACGAAGTGCGGCAGGATGGTTGAGCGACGCGACCAGATCTTGATGACCTCGTTGCGGCTCGATTCCCGCGCTTTCTCCGCCTTCTTCAGCATATAGCCGTCGACGAACGGACCTTTCCATACCGAACGCGTCATTTTACTTCTTCCGTGCGTGACGCGAGCGGACGATATACTTGTCCGTCGCTTTGTTGGAGCGCGTGCGCTTGCCCTTGGTGGGCTGCCCCCAAGGCGTCACAGGGTGACGGCCACCGGAGGTGCGCCCCTCACCACCACCATGGGGGTGGTCGAAGGGGTTCATGGCCACACCACGGGTTTGCGGCCGGCGACCGAGCCAGCGCGAGCGCCCGGCCTTGGAGAGCTTGATGTTGCCGTGGTCGGGGTTGGACACGGCGCCGCAGGTGGCCATGCAGGCGCCAGGCACGCGCCGTTGCTCGCCCGACTGAAGGCGCAGCACCGTATAGCCCTGGTCACGGCCAACAACCTGCGCATAAGCGCCGGCGGCGCGCGCAATCTGACCGCCCTTCATGGGCTTCATTTCGATATTGTGGACGATGGTGCCCACCGGAATAGATGACACGGGCATCGCATTGCCGGGCTTCACGTCCACCTTGGCGCCGGCCAACACCTTGTCGCCAACAGCCAACCGTTGCGGAGCGAGGATGTAGGACAGTTCGCTATCGTCGTACTTGATGAGCGCAATGAAGGCGGAGCGATTGGGGTCGTATTCAATCCGCTCCACCGTCGCCGGCACGTCGAACTTGCGACGCTTGAAGTCCACCATACGGTAGGCGCGCTTGTGGCCACCGCCACGGTGACGGCTGGTCTTGCGGCCCACATTGTTGCGACCACCCGACTTGGTCAGCCCCTCGGTGAGTGACTTGACGGGCTGGCCTTTGTGCAGGCCCTTGCGCGAAACGATGACGAGCTGGCGCTGACCAGGCGAAGTGGGTTTATAGCTTTTGAGTGCCATGGTCCTAGAGCCCCGTCGTGACGTCGATGGACTGACCATCGGCCAGCGTGACAACTGCGTGCTTCACGTCGGACGTCCGGCCTTTGATGCCGCGAAAGCGCTTCATCTTTCCCTTGCGCACGAGCGTGTTCACCGCCGTCACCTTCACCGAGAACAGCGTCTCGACGGCCGCCTTGATCTGCGGCTTGGTGGCGGTCTTTGCGACGCGGAATACAATCTGATTGTTTTCCGACGCTTCGGTCGCCTTCTCGGTAATCACCGGAGAGACGATCACGTCGTAGTTGGTCAGTTGGATGGCCATCAGCTTGCCTCCCCATCGGCCGCTGCAGGCACATCGGCCGCCGCAGGCACATCGGCCGCGGCCAGCGCGCCGGTGGCGGCGGGCTGAGTGCCTGAGAACCGCGCTTCGAGGCCTTCAACGGCCGAGCGGGTCAACACCAGCGTGTTGCGGCGCATGATGTCGTAAACGTTGATGCCGGCGAGCGGCAGAACGTCCACCATCGGAATGTTGCGTGCAGCCTTTGCGAAATTGTCGTCCACCGACCCATCAATGATGAGCGCGTTGGCCAGTCCGAGGTTCTGAAGCTGCGTCTTCAGCGCCTTGGTCTTCGCCTCAGGCACACTGGCCTGGTCAAGGACGATGAGCCCCTCACCACGGGCTCGGGCGGACAGGGCATGTTTCAGACCCATCACGCGGACCTTCTTGGGAAGATCGTGCGCATGACTGCGGACCTTAGGACCGTGGGGCTTGGCACCGCCGCGGAATTGTGTCGCCTTCTTGTCGGAGTGGCGGGCGCGGCCCGTCCCCTTCTGGCGGTACATCTTCTTGCCTGTGGCGTTGATCTCGCCACGGGACTTCACCTTGTGGGTGCCGGCTTGGCGCTTGGCCAGCTGCCAGCGCACAACACGGTGCAAAATGTCAGCCCTCGGCTCAAGCCCGAAGGTCTCGTCGGCGAGGGTGATGGTGCCCGCATCCTCACCGCTCAGGGTTTTGACGGTCACATCCATTACTGATCGCCCTTGATTGTATCGTCGCTCGTGGCGGGCGCTTCGGCTTCGGCAGGGGTCTCGGCGGGTGCAGCCTCTTCAGCGCTGGCCTCGACCACGGCGTCATCCTGGGGTGCAGGTGTCTCGTCCTCTGGGGCAGACGCTTCGCTCTCAGGCATGCGGAACGCACCGGGGGTCGGCGCATCGGCAGGGAGCGCCTTCTTCACCGCATCGCGCACCATGATCCATGTGCCCTTGGACCCCGGAACCGCGCCCCTCACCAGGACGAGCCCGCGATCCACATCCACCTTCGCCACAGCAAGGTTTTGAATGGTGACGCGTTCGGACCCCATGTGGCCCGCCATCTTCTTGCCTTTGAAGACCTTGCCAGGCTCCTGGCACTGGCCCGTGGACCCGTGCGAGCGGTGGGAGATGGACACACCGTGGGAGGCGCGAAGGCCACCGAAATTGTGCCGCTTCATGGCACCGGCAAAGCCTTTGCCGATGGAGGTGCCAGTGACATCCACGTGCTGGCCGGGAACGAAATGATCGGCCGTCAGCTCGGCGCCAACGTCGATCATCGCATCGTCCGACACCCTGCACTCGGCCAACGTGCGCTTCAGCGCCACGTTCGCCTTGGCAAAGTGGCCGCGCATGGCCTTAGGCGTGTTCTTGGCCTTTGCCGTACCGGCGCCAAGCTGCAAGGCCACATAACCGTCGCGGTCGGCGGTCTTATGCGCCACCACCTGACAACCGTCGAGTTTGAGCACAGTCACAGGGACATGCTCTCCCGCATCATTATAGATGCGGGTCATCCCGACCTTTCTCGCGATGATCGCCGAACGCATCCCGCTACCCTCTTACCGCCTTACGGCGCCTTCTCGTTAAAACTCTAAAGCTTGATCTCGACGTCCACGCCTGCGGCGAGGTCGAGCTTCATCAGCGCATCCACGGTCTGGGGCGTCGGGTCGACAATGTCGAGGAGACGCTTGTGGGTGCGGATCTCAAACTGTTCGCGGCTCTTCTTGTCGATGTGCGGCGAACGGTTAACGGTGTAGCGCTCAATGCGCGTGGGCAACGGGACCGGCCCGCGGACTTGTGCCCCTGTGCGACGCGCCGTCTGCACGATCTCCTTGGTGGAGGTGTCGAGCACACGATGGTCGAACGCTTTCAGGCGTATGCGAATATTCTGGTTCATCACGCTCTTCGTTAAGCACCCGCCGCAACGGACGACGCCGCCTGCCCGTTTCCGCCACTACGGAAACGACAGACCTGATTGAGAACTCATTTGGCTGTTCTCCCAAGAAGGGAGCGGCACGGAACATAAGTGATGAACCTGCCGATGACCAGCCGTTTTTGCCGCCGAATGTCAAAAAGATGACATCAGACAGCAAGAGGCGCGGCCCTCTCGGCCGCGCCTCAAGTTGTCGTTGTTGAGCTTACTCGACGATGGAGGCGACGACGCCTGCGCCCACCGTACGACCGCCTTCGCGAATGGCGAAGCGGAGCTGTTCTTCCATGGCGATGGGCTGGATCAATTCCACATTGATCTCAACGTTGTCGCCGGGCATCACCATCTCCGTGCCCTCGGGCAAGGTCACCACACCGGTCACGTCCGTGGTCCTGAAGTAGAACTGCGGACGGTAGTTGGTGAAGAACGGCGTGTGACGGCCACCCTCTTCCTTGGTGAGGATATAGGCGGACGCCTTGAACTTGGTGTGTGGCGTCACCGAACCCGGCTTACACAGGACCTGGCCACGCTCAACGTCTTCACGGCCCACACCACGCAAAAGCGCACCGATGTTGTCGCCAGCCTGGCCCTGGTCGAGCAGCTTGCGGAACATCTCAACGCCGGTGACGGTGGTCTTGGTGGTGTCGCGGATGCCCACGATTTCCACTTCCTCACCCACCTTCACGATGCCGCGCTCCACACGACCGGTCACCACGGTGCCGCGGCCGGAGATGGAGAACACGTCCTCGATGGGCATCAAGAAGGCACCGTCGATGGGACGCTCGGGCTCGGGGATGTAGGCATCCACCTCTTTCATGAGCTCCAGCACGGCGTCGTGACCGAGCGCCTTGTCGGAATCCTCAAGGGCTGCGAGTGCCGAACCCTTGACGATGGGAATGTCGTCGCCGGGGAACTCGTAAGAGGACAAAAGCTCACGCACTTCCAGTTCGACGAGCTCAAGAAGCTCTTCATCGTCCACCTGGTCGCACTTGTTCAGGAACACCACGATGGCAGGCACACCCACCTGACGGGCCAGCAGAATGTGCTCGCGAGTCTGGGGCATCGGCCCGTCCGCAGCCGACACCACCAAAATGGCGCCGTCCATCTGCGCCGCACCGGTGATCATGTTCTTCACGTAGTCGGCGTGACCGGGGCAGTCCACGTGGGCATAGTGACGGTTTTCCGTCTCGTACTCCACGTGCGCGGTCGAGATCGTGATGCCGCGTGCCTTTTCCTCAGGCGCCGCGTCGATCTGATCGTACGCCTTGAACTCAGCGCCACCCGCTTCGGCCAGCACCTTCGTGATCGCAGCCGTTAGCGACGTCTTGCCGTGGTCGACGTGCCCAATGGTGCCGATATTCAGGTGCGGTTTGTTACGCTCAAATTTTGCCTTCGCCATGGGCGATCTCCACTATCCTCTCGGGTCTGGCGCTGACGCTAGATGGTGTTGCGCTGTTGACCAGCGTTAATCAGGCGTACTTCGCCTGAACTTCTTCCGCAACAGCTTGCGGCACTTGCTCGTAGTGGTCGAACTGCATGGTGTACTGCGCACGACCTTGGGTCATGGACCGCAGGTTGGACACATACCCAAACATGTTCGCCAGCGGCACGAACGCGTTGACAACGGTCGCGACGCCACGGGCCTCCGTCCCCTGGATCTGACCGCGCCGCGCATTGAGGTCACCCATCACCGTGCCGGCGAAATCGTCAGGGGTGACGACCTCCACCTTCATGATGGGCTCAAGCAAACGCGGCTTGGCCTTCTGGCAGCCTTCGCGGAAAGCGGCGCGGCCAGCAATCTCGAACGCAAGCACCGAGGAGTCCACATCGTGGTAGGCACCGTCGATGAGACGGGCCTTGATGTCGACCATCGGGAAGCCCGCGATGGGGCCTGATGTCATGACGGACGAAATGCCCTTCTCGACACCAGGAATGTACTCTTTGGGGATCGAACCACCGACGATCTCCGACGCGAACTCAAACCCCGCACCGGTCTCGTTAGGCTCGATCACCATCTTCACGCGGGCGAACTGGCCCGAACCACCGGACTGCTTCTTGTGGGTGTAGTCAATCTCGGCCTCGGAGGTGATCGTCTCACGATACGCCACCTGAGGCTGGCCGATATTGGCTTCCACCTTGAACTCGCGCTTCATGCGGTCGACCAGAATGTCGAGGTGCAACTCGCCCATGCCGGAGATGATGGTCTGACCCGATTCAGGGTCGGACTTCACCCGGAAGGACGGGTCCTCGGCGGCCAGACGGTTGAGGGCAAGGCCCATCTTCTCCTGGTCCGACTTGGTCTTCGGCTCGATCGCAATGTCGATCACCGGGTCGGGGAACTCCATGCGCTCAAGGATGACAGGCGAGTTGGGATCGCACAGGGTGTCGCCCGTGGTGCTTTCCTTCAGGCCGGCAAGCGCAACGATGTCACCCGCATAGGCAATCTTGATCTCTTCGCGGGAGTTGGAGTGCATCTGCAGCATCCGGCCCACGCGCTCGCGCTTTTCCTTCACCGTGTTCAACACCGAACCGCCCTGCTCCAACACACCCGAATAGATGCGGCAGAAGGTGAGCGTGCCCACGAACGGGTCGTTCATCACCTTGAAGGCGAGCATCGCCAGCGGCGCCTCGTCGGAGGACTTGCGCTGGATGGGCTCTTCGGTCTTGGCGTCGATGCCTTTGATGGACTCAACGTCGAGCGGGCTCGGCAGATAGTCCACCACCGCGTCAAGCAGCGGCTGAACGCCTTTGTTCTTGAACGCGGACCCGGTGAAGATGGGCGTGAAGGTGTTGTCGATGGTGCCTTTGCGCACCAACGCCTTCAGCGTCGCATCATCAGGCTCGGTGCCGTCGAGGTAGGCTTCCATGGCGGTCTCGTCCATCTCGACGGCCGCTTCCACCAACTGCTCGCGATAGGTCTTGGCCTGCTCGACCAAGTCCTCGGGAATGTCCACATAGTCGAACTTCGCGCCGAGCGATTCATCGTGCCAGATGATCGCCTGCATCTTCACAAGGTCGACGACGCCTTTGAACTCGTTCTCCGCGCCGATGGGGAGCTGCATGACCAAAGGATTGGCGCCGAGGCGCTCCTTGATCATCTCCAGGCAGCGGAAGAAGTCCGCGCCAATCTTGTCCATCTTGTTGACGAAGATCATCCGCGGCACGGCATACTTGTCCGCCTGGCGCCACACCGTCTCTGTCTGGGGCTCCACACCGGCATTGGCGTCGAGCAGCGCGATGGCACCGTCCAGCACACGCAAAGAGCGCTCCACCTCGATGGTGAAGTCCACGTGGCCGGGGGTGTCGATGATGTTCAGCCGCTTGTCCTGCCAGAAACAGGTGGTGGCGGCGGACGTGATGGTGATGCCGCGCTCTTGTTCCTGCTCCATCCAGTCCATGGTGGCAGCGCCGTCGTGCACTTCACCAATCTTGTGGGACCGGCCCGTGTAGAACAGGACGCGCTCGGTCGTCGTCGTCTTGCCGGCATCGATGTGCGCCATGATGCCGAAATTGCGATAGTCTTCGATCTTGTGCGTACGTGCCATGGTCGGTCGATCCGAGCGTTACAGAAACATCAGTGTGTCAGGTCCGCCATCTGGCGGGAGAAGAGCGGCCACACAGGCGGCCGCTCCAAGTGTCGTCAGGCCACGCCGCGCCCTAAAGGCGCATCGCGCAAGGCTATCTCAGGCGCTTATGTATCGCGGTTTTCGGGCGCGCACACCGTGTCGTGGATATTGCACCCTTTGCCGTCTTCCTTGGCGCAGGTGTCGACCGCTTTGCGCTGCGCCTCCGCGCGCGTCGCAGCATCACCCAGTCCGAACGCGTCTCCATTGGACGAGCGGGCAAGCGCAACACAGCCATTGGTGAAGGCCTTGACCACACCGCAGTCCTGGTTGTGCTCCCTACACTCATCTTCCACCTTGGTGCGCGCCTCGCCTTGTGTGGTGTAGCCGGTGGCAAAAGACACGAAACCGGTCTTCATGTTCACACCGACGGCGCCGAACGAATCGTCAGCAGAAGCAGTTGCGACACCCAGTGCCATAAAGCAAAGCGCTGCCACCACCCTCCTCATCGTCGATCCTCTCCCAATCGTGCGCCGGCCATAGACCGACCAAAGCCCCAAAAAACCGGCCGAAACCCTTACCAGCGGTAGTGCGAAAACGCCCTGTTGGCCTCGGCCATCTTGTGCGTGTCTTCGCGCTTTTTCACCGCGGTGCCGCGGTTGTTGGCCGCGTCCATCAACTCACCGGACAGGCGGTCGACCATGGTCTTTTCGTTGCGCTTGCGGGCGGCTGTAATCAGCCACCGGATCGCAAGCGCCTGGCGCCGCTCGGGACGAACCTCGACCGGCACCTGGTAGGTGGCGCCCCCGACGCGACGGGAGCGCACTTCCACCTGCGGTGACACGTTGGACAGCGCATCGTGGAACATTTGAACTGGGTCTTGCCGCGACTTCGCCTGGCAGATGTCCAGCGCGCCGTAAACGATCTTCTCGGCGGCCGACTTCTTCCCATGGTACATGATGGCGTTCATGAACTTGGACAAGATGAGGTCCCCGTATTTCGGATCGGGCAGAACCTCACGCTTTTCGGCGCTGTGACGTCGCGACATGACCTGACTTACCTCTTGTCGAGCCTTAACCGCCGCGCGCGCAGGTGACCACTGCGATGCGGCAATTGTTGTTGCCCTCTTGCCGACAGCGACGCAGCGCCTTGCGTTGCGCCTGACGGCGATTGTTACCCCAATGAGCGCCCCAGCCACCGCGCGGAGCCGTGGCGAGTGCGCCGCAAGAGTTGCGGAACCACGTGGCAATCACGCATCCGCCCGCCCGCTTGCGGCACTCGCGCAGGGCACGCCTCTCGGCGGCACCGCGGCTGGAATAATCGTACGAGTAGCCATAAGCGCCAGTTCGGCTGCTGTAGGCGATCGCACCGTATGTCTGGGCTGCCGCGGATCCCGCGATCAGCATTGTGAAGACGATGATGGCTGCTTTGATCATAACTTTTTCCCTCGACTACGACTGAAAGCCGCGAGGGCAAGCTAACACGTTCACCATCGTTTCGCGCCGCATCCATTCAAATGTGGCAGCATTTTGTTGCCGCACCCGGACCAACACAGCTTTGCTAAGCAACGCCGGGTAGAAGGGTGCAGCGGTCGTCATTACCGCGGGCGCTTGGCGCCATACTTGGAGCGGCGCTGCTTGCGGTTCTTCACGCCCTGGGTGTCCAGAACGCCGCGCAAGATGTGGTAGCGAACGCCCGGCAAGTCCTTCACACGGCCGCCGCGGATCATCACCACCGAGTGTTCTTGAAGGTTGTGGCCCTCGCCGGGGATGTAGCCGATCACCTCGAACCCGTTGGTCAAACGTACCTTCGCCACCTTACGCAAAGCCGAGTTCGGCTTCTTGGGTGTCGTTGTGTAGACGCGCGTGCAAACACCGCGCTTTTGCGGGTTCGCCTCCATAGCCGGCACCTTGTTGCGCTTTACAGGCGCAACGCGCGGCTTGCGGATCAACTGGTTGATCGTCGGCATTCTCACTTCCCACATGCGGCGGCGCCGCGACGAGGCCGACGCGAACGTCGGCGCAACGGACAAATGCGCCGTCGCGGCTTCCTACATTGAGGCCGCGCCAGCGCTTCGATCGAAAAAGGGGCCGCCCCTGAAGGCCTCCCCCAAATCACTCACAACGGTACTGAGACCGGACAGCGTTTCGCCCACACCAAATGGCGTCGCAACGACGGCCTGTCATGAAGTGGCCGTGACATAGACGTGCCGACCTCGACAGTCAAGCCTTGTGTCACGGTACGGGCGGGTTTGCGTGAAAAAACCGGGCATAAAGGCATGGCTGGGGCGCATCACCGTCCCTAGGGCAAAGCACGGCAGACACGCTCTTGATTGCAAGGGGTCGGCAAGCGTATGTCCGCGTCATGCTCATGCGCACTGCACTATCGGCGCCGCTCAGCGCCTTTTCCATCTTTTCGGCGGAAAAGTCCTTCCGCCGAAACAAAGTGATCGGCTCGCGCGCCCTCAACGCTGAAGGCCTGCATAGGGAACGGGTGATCACTGCGGCACGCCTGTCCCAGAAGCGCCGTGCCAGGCTGAGCGATCTGCTTGACCCTGCCGAACGTGCCGCGTTCGACAGGGACGGTTTCGTCATCCGCCACAACGCCCTTGCGGACGCGGACCACAGGGCCATTTTGGGCGAGCTTGCCCGTGTGCCACGCGACGCATGGGAAATGCGTCAGGGGGACACGGTCACGCGGGTGATGCCCCTGCCCCCTTTCGACGACGGTTCGGCTGTCGCGTTGCTTCACCGCTTCTTGCGCAGAGACAACGTGCGCGCGCTCGTGGGCTATGCGGGCGGGCATACAGGCCACATCCTGCCCATGCTCCAAACGGTCATCGCAAACCCCACCGATGATGGCGGCGACCCCCAGGCCAACCTTCACGCAGACACCTTCCACCCCACCGCCAAGCTGTGGCTCTTCCTGCACGACGTTGAGGCGGACGATGGCCCATTCTCCTATGCACCAGGCTCGCACAGGCTGACGCCTGAGCGCCTTGAGTGGGAACATCAAATGTCCATAGAGGCGGCAAACGATGCTGACCGCCACCACGCAGCAGGCTCCTTCCGCCTGCCTGAGAGCGCACTGGAAAGCCTCGGCTATGGCCCGGTGAAGACGTTCCCCGTCCCGGCCAACACGCTTGTGGTGGCAGACACCTACGGCTTCCACCGCAGGACACCAAGCCGGCGCCCAACCGTGCGCACCTCCCTTTATGGGATCGTGCGGCGCAACCCGTTCGTGCCCTGGAACGGGCTCGATCCCTTGGATCTGCCGTTCCTGCGCACGCGCACACAACAGATTTACCTTTCAAGCCAGGACCGGCGAAAGAAGGCTGGGAAGGCCGTGGTCTACCACAATGTGGGTCGCATTCTCGCCAGCGACAGCGCCACCTCAGCACCTTAAGGTCCGGGCATCGAAAGGTGCGGCCAAGCCCGAAGCGAGCGCTCCTGTTCACCAAAGCGCGGTTCGTGTGTAGCCTTGGGCGATCGCTCATAACGAACCGGACGGCACCATGCCTACCAAATCGCTCACCGCGGCACTCGTCCTAGCGGCATCCATTTTGGGGGCCGGCGCTGGCCCCGCATTTTCGGAAACCATCAATGCCGAAGATCCCGAGCGGCTGCGCCAACTGGCGCGGGGCTTCGGTTCTGCGGAGTTGACCACCGACAGCGTCGGCGACCCGATGATCCGTGCCAGCGTCGCCGGCACCAATTACTTGATGCTGTTTTACGGCTGCACCGACGGCGCCAAATGCCGCTCGGTCCAGTTTCGCGCCGGCTGGAGCGCGCCCAACCTGCCCCCAGGCTTCATCAACGGCTGGAACAGGGACAACCGCTTCGGCAAAGCCTATATCGACGGCGACGGCGACCCAGTCCTTGAGATGGACGTACCCATGGCCTTCGGCATGACGGTCAAGAATTTCGAGGACACCATCGACTGGTGGCGGATCTCGGTTCAAGGCTTTGCGGGAAGCCTGCGCACCGCCAACGAGCCACGCGCCACCCCGTCAGGCAGCTCCACCGTCCCCAACTAGGCAGCCCTTAAGCGCTGACAAACGAAAAAAGCCCGGGCGAACCCGGGATTTTTGTTGTTTGACGAAGACGGCCTGGCGTTACTCGCCAGGGACGCCCTCTTCGCTGGGACGCATGTCTTCGATCATCGCAGCCCCTTCGGCGGCTTGTGCTGCCTCGCGCTCGGCTTCCTCGATGAGGTCGTCGCGCTTGGCCGCCACCTCGCGGATACGATTGATCATGCCGCCGGTGCCAGCGGGGATCAGACGCCCGACAATGACGTTCTCCTTCAACCCTTCCAGCTGATCGGCCTTGCCGGACACGGCAGCCTCCGTCAGCACCCGCGTCGTCTCCTGGAACGAAGCGGCAGAGATGAACGAGCGCGTCTGCAGCGACGCTTTGGTGATGCCCAAGAGCACAGGCACGCCCTCGGCAGGCTTCTTGCCGTCCGCGATCAGGTCGTCGTTGATCTCGTCCAGCTCAAGCCGGTCCAGCTGCTCGTTGTTCAAAAGGTCCGAATCGCCAGGATTGTGGATTTCCACCTTCTGCAGCATCTGCCGGACAATCACCTCGATGTGCTTGTCGTTGATGCCCACGCCCTGGAGCCTGTAGACGCCCTGGATCTCGTTGACGAGGTAGGCGGCCAGCGCCTCGACGCCGTGAATGGCCAGGATGTCATGGGGCGCAGGGTTGCCGTCCAGGATGTAATCCCCCTTCTCGATGGGGTCGCCATCTTGAAGGTGAATGTGCTTGCCCTTGGGCACCATGTACTCGATGGGCTCAAGGCCTGAATCGGTCGGCGGGTCGATGATGATCCGCCGCTTGTTCTTAAAGTCCTTCCCGAAGCGGATGGTGCCGTCCATCTCCGCGATGACAGCATTGTCCTTGGGACGGCGCGCCTCGAAGAGCTCGGCCACCCGCGGTAGACCGCCAGTGATGTCGCGCGTCTTGGCGCTTTCCAGCGGGATACGGGCCAGCACGTCACCGGCGTGCACCGTGTCGCCCGTGTCCACCGAAAGGACGGTCTCCACCGACAACAGGTAGCGCGCGTCGCCACCACGGGGGAGCTTCAAAAGCTCGCCGTTCTTGTCCTTCACCACCACGGCCGGACGGAGCGAGGCCCCGCGGGTGTGGGTGCGCCAGTCGGTGACAACGCGCTTGGTGATGCCCGTCGCCTCGTCGGCTGCTTCCGACACCGAGATGCCATCCACAAGGTCCTCAAAGTCCACCTTGCCCGACACCTCGGTGAGGATCGGCCGTGTGTAGGGGTCCCACTCGGCAATGCGCTGGCCACGCTTGATGACGTCGCCATCATCCACGTGCAGGCGCGCACCATAGGTGAGCTTGTAGGTGGCACGTTCGGCACCATCGGTGTCGATGACCGCCACCTGCACGTTGCGCCCCATCACCATCAAGTTGCCTTCCGAATCGCGAACCACGTTGCGGTTCTTGATCTGGATGGTGCCCTCGAAAGAGGATTCCACGAACGAGGAGTCCACCACCTGCGCGGTCCCGCCGATGTGGAAGGTCCGCATGGTGAGCTGAGTGCCAGGCTCGCCGATGGACTGGGCGGCGATCACCCCCACAGCCTCGCCCATGTTGACGGGCGTGCCACGGGCAAGGTCGCGGCCGTAACAGGCACCGCACACGCCGTTGCGCGTCTCACAGGTGAGCACGGAACGGATTTTCAGCGACTGCATCTTGGCCGCTTCGATGGCGTCCACGTCCTTCTCGTCCAGAAGCGTGCCTTTGACGGCCAGAACCTCGCCTGTGGCAGGATCTTTTACATCCTCGGCCGCGGTACGGCCCAGAACGCGGCTGCCCAAGGTGGCGATCACCTGCCCTGCGTCGACGATGGGCTCCATGGTGATGCCGCGCTCGGAGCCGCAATCCACCTCGTTGATGATGGAGTCCTGCGCAACGTCCACCAGGCGGCGGGTCAGGTAGCCCGAGTTCGCCGTCTTCAGCGCGGTGTCGGCAAGGCCTTTACGCGCGCCGTGGGTGGAGTTGAAGTACTCCAGCACCGTCAGCCCCTCCTTAAAGTTGGAGGTGATGGGCGTCTCGATGATCTCGCCCGAAGGCTTGGCCATCAGTCCGCGCATGGCGGCCAGCTGGCGCATCTGCGTGGGCGAGCCACGGGCACCGGAGTGGCTCATCATGTAGACGGAGTTCATCTGCTTGGTGCGGCCGTCGTCGTCCGTTTCCACGGCCGAGATTTTTTTCATCATGGCATCGGCCACACGGTCGGTGCACTTGGCCCAGGCGTCGATGACCTTGTTGTACTTCTCGCCCTGGGTGATGAGGCCGTCGTTGTACTGCTGCTCGAACTCCTTCGCCAGATCCTGGGTCTCGTCCACCACAGCGTACTTCTCTTCCGGGATGACCATGTCATCCTTGCCGAACGAGATGCCCGCCTTGAAGGCGTTGGAGAAGCCCAGCTGCATGATGCGGTCGCAGAAGATCACCGTCTCCTTCTGACCGGTGCCGCGATACACGGTGTCGATCATCTTGGAGATGTTCTTCTTCGTCATGAGCTGGTTGCACACGTCGAAGGGGACCTTGGAATCGCGCGGCAAAAGATCGCCGATCAACGCACGACCGGGCGTGGTCTCGATGATTTGCGAGACCGGCTCGCCGTTCTCGTCCTTGGTCTTGTAGCGCACCTTCACCTTGGCGTGGACGGTGACGACCTTCTGGTCGAGCGCGTGCTGCAACTCGGCCATAGAGCCAAAGGTCAGACCCTCGCCAGGCTCGCCGTCGGCCATGATGGACAGGTAGTAGAGCCCCAACACGATGTCCTGCGAGGGCACGATGATCGGTTGGCCGTTGGCCGGGTGCAGGATGTTGTTGGTGGACATCATCAACACACGCGCCTCAAGCTGGGCTTCCAGCGAAAGCGGCACGTGAACGGCCATCTGATCGCCATCGAAGTCCGCGTTGAAGGCAGTGCACACCAGCGGATGAAGCTGGATCGCCTTGCCTTCGATGAGCTTGGGTTCGAACGCCTGAATGCCAAGACGGTGAAGCGTCGGCGCACGGTTCAAAAGCACCGGGTGCTCGCGGATCACCTCGTCCAGGATGTCCCAGACTTCAGGCTTTTCTTTTTCGACCAGCTTCTTGGCCTGCTTGACGGTGGACGAATAGCCCTTCGCATCAAGGCGCGAGTAGATGAAAGGCTTGAACAGCTCAAGCGCCATCTTTTTCGGCAGACCGCACTGGTGGAGCTTCAATTCAGGCCCCACCACGATGACGGAGCGGCCCGAATAGTCCACGCGCTTGCCAAGAAGGTTCTGGCGGAAGCGGCCCTGCTTGCCCTTCAACATGTCCGACAGCGACTTCAGGGGCCGCTTGTTGGCACCCGTGATCACACGGCCACGACGGCCGTTGTCGAACAGTGCGTCCACCGACTCCTGCAGCATCCGCTTTTCGTTGCGGATGATGATGTCGGGCGCGCGAAGCTCGATCAGCCGCTTCAGACGGTTGTTGCGGTTGATGACGCGGCGATAAAGGTCGTTGAGGTCTGAGGTGGCAAAACGGCCCCCGTCCAGCGGCACCAGCGGACGCAGATCCGGCGGAATGACGGGGATTACCGTCATTACCATCCACTCAGGCTTGTTGCCGGACTCAATGAAGGAGTCGACGATCTTCAGACGCTTGGCGAGCTTTTTCGGCTTCAGCTCGGTGGTCGCCTCGGCGATCTCCACCCGAAGCTGCGCACTCTCCCGTTCAAGGTCGAGCTGCATCAAGAGCTCACGAATGGCCTCCGCGCCGATCAAGGCGGTGAAGCTGTCGTTATACTCGTCCTGGGCTTCCAGGTACTGGTCTTCCGACAGGAGGTCGCCCTTCTTGAAGGGCGTCATTCCCGGCTCGGTGACGATGTAGCTCTCAAAATAAAGGACGCGCTCAAGGTCCTTCAGCGTCATGTCGAGCAGAAGGCCGATGCGGGACGGCAGCGACTTCAAGAACCAGATGTGGGCCACGGGCGCGGCAAGCTCGATGTGGCCCATACGCTCGCGCCGCACCCGCGAGAGGGTCACCTCCACGCCGCACTTTTCGCAGATGACGCCTTTGAACTTCATCCGCTTGTACTTGCCGCACAAGCACTCGTAATCCTTGATGGGGCCGAAGATGCGGGCGCAGAACAGCCCGTCCCGCTCCGGCTTGAACGTGCGGTAGTTGATGGTCTCTGGCTTTTTGATTTCCCCGAACGACCAGGAGCGGATCTTCTCCGGGCTGGCGATGGAAATCCGAATACGGTCAAACGTCTGTGTAGGCGCCTGGGTGTTGAACAGGTTCATCACTTCCTGGTTCAAAACGGCTCTCCTTGTGTGGCCGCAGCGAATCCCTGGGGCGAGGGCGCGCGGCGAGAAAAAGGGCCGGGGCTCTGGCGTTCAGAGCCCCGGGAAGCGTTGAGGCGCGCTACTCGGCGGCGTAGAGCTTGCGCGCGTCGATGTCGTTGTTGACGACGATGTCCTTCTCCACGTCCGTCAGCTCCACGTTGAGGCCGAGGGAGCGGATCTCCTTGACCAGAACGTTGAAGCTTTCCGGGATGCCGGCCTCGAACGTGTCGTCGCCGCGCACGATGGACTCGTAGACCTTCGTGCGGCCGGCCACGTCGTCGGACTTCACCGTCAGCATTTCCTGTAAGGTGTAGGCCGCACCGTAGGCTTCCAGCGCCCACACCTCCATCTCGCCGAAGCGCTGGCCGCCGAACTGCGCCTTGCCGCCCAGGGGCTGCTGGGTGACGAGGGAGTAAGGGCCGATGGACCGGGCGTGGATCTTGTCGTCCACAAGGTGGTGGAGCTTCAGCATGTAGATGTAGCCCACCGTCACGGGACGGTCGAACTGCTCGCCCGTGCGCCCGTCGTAAAGGATGGACTGGCCGCTCTCGTCCAGACCGCCCTTCTTCAACAGCTCCACGATGTCAGGCTCGCGCGCCCCATCGAACACCGGAGTGGCGATGGGAACGCCGCGGGAGAGCTGCTCGCCGAGGCGCACGACGGAATCGTCGTCATACTCGGCAATGGGCTCATCCGTGCCGCCATCATAGATGTCGAGCATGGTCGCCCGCAGATCGTCCGTGTCGCCGCTCTTCTTGGCAAGGCGCACCAGTTCGCCGATGCGCTTGCCAAGACCCGCGCACGCCCAACCAAGGTGCGTCTCAAGAATCTGACCCACGTTCATCCGGCTCGGCACGCCGAGCGGGTTGAGGACGATGTCCACATGGGTGCCGTCCTCCAGGAACGGCATATCCTCGATGGGCACGATCTTCGACACCACACCCTTGTTGCCGTGGCGGCCGGCCATCTTGTCGCCGGGCTGGATCTTGCGCTTCACCGCCACGAAGACCTTGACCATCTTCATGACGCCAGGCGGCAGCTCGTCACCGCGCTGCAGCTTCTCAACCTTGTCCATGAAGCGCTCTTCGAAGCGCTTGCGGGCATCGTCGTACTGGGTGCGCATGGCCTCGATGTCGCTCATCAAGGCTTCGTCGGTGACGGCGAACTGCCACCACTGGCTGCGTGGGGTGTCGTTGAGGACCTCAGTTGTAATCTCTGAGTCCGCCTTGAACCCCTTGGGGCCCGACACCGCACTCTGGCCGGTCAACACCTCGCGCAGACGGGCGTAGACGTTCCTGTCCAGGATCGCCTGCTCATCGTCACGGTCCTTGGCCAGACGCTCGATCTCTTCGCGCTCGATGGCCTGGGCGCGCTCGTCCTTTTCAATGCCGTGGCGGTTGAAAACGCGCACCTCGACAATGGTGCCCGTCACGCCAGGCGGCACGCGCAGGGACGTGTCACGCACGTCGGACGCCTTCTCGCCGAAGATGGCCCGCAGAAGCTTTTCCTCAGGCGTCATCGGGCTTTCACCCTTAGGCGTGATCTTGCCGACGAGGATATCCCCCGCCTGCACTTCGGCGCCGATATAGGCAATGCCCGCTTCGTCGAGGTTCCTGAGCGCCTCTTCCGACACGTTCGGAATGTCCCGCGTGATCTCCTCAGGCCCGAGCTTGGTGTCACGGGCCGCCACCTCGAACTCCTCGATGTGGATGGAGGTGAACACGTCGTCACGCACGATGCGCTCAGACAACAGGATCGAATCCTCGAAGTTGTACCCGTTCCAGGGCATGAACGCGACGAGGACATTGCGGCCCAGCGCCAGGTCGCCCAGCTCCGTGGACGGACCGTCGGCGATGATGTCGCCTTTGTGCACCACATCGCCCACCTTCACCAACGGACGTTGGTTGACGGTGGTGTTCTGGTTGGAGCGCTGGAACTTCATCAGCTGGTAGATGTCGACGCCCGACTTGGTAGGGTCGAGATCTTCCGTGGCGCGGATGACGATACGGGTGGCGTCCACCTGGTCGATGATGCCCGTGCGCCGCGCGGTGATGGCAGCGCCCGAATCCCGCGCCACGACGCCTTCCATGCCGGTGCCCACGAACGGCGCTTCGGCGCGCACCAGAGGCACGGCCTGACGCTGCATGTTGGACCCCATGAGGGCGCGGTTGGCGTCATCGTTCTCAAGGAACGGGATCAGGGCGGCGGCCACCGACACGAGCTGCTTGGGCGAGACGTCCATGTAGTCGATGCGCTGTGAAGGCATCATGGATACGTCGCCCTGGTGGCGGGCCGTGGTCAGCTCTTCGGCGAAACGGCCGTCTTCCAACAGCGTGGCGTTGGCCTGCGCGACGGAGTGCTTGGCCTCTTCCATCGCCGACAGGTAAACCACCTCGTCGGTCACCTGGCCCTCGACCACCTTGCGGTATGGCGCTTCGATGAAGCCGTACTTGTTCACGCGCGCAAAGGTGGCGAGCGAGTTGATGAGGCCGATGTTCGGCCCTTCAGGCGTCTCGATGGGGCAGATGCGGCCGTAGTGGGTGGGGTGCACGTCGCGCACCTCGAACCCGGCACGCTCACGGGTCAGACCACCGGGGCCCAGCGCCGACAGGCGACGCTTGTGGGTCACCTCCGACAAGGGGTTGGTCTGGTCCATGAACTGAGAGAGCTGTGAGGAGCCGAAGAACTCACGCACCGCGGCCGCAGCAGGCTTGGCGTTGATGAGGTCCTGAGGCATCACCGTTTCGATCTCGACGGACGACATGCGCTCCTTGATGGCGCGCTCCATCCTGAGGAGACCCAGACGATACTGGTTCTCCATCAACTCGCCCACGGACCGCACGCGACGGTTGCCGAGGTTGTCGATGTCGTCAATCTCGCCCTTGCCGTCGCGCAGATCGATGAGCGTCTTGATGACGGCCATGATGTCTTCCCGGCGGAGGGTCCGCTGGGTGTCGGGCGCGTCGAGGTCAAGGCGCATGTTCATCTTCACCCGGCCGACAGCGGACAGGTCATAGCGCTCAGGATCGAAGAACAGCGACTCGAACATCGCCTCAGCGGTCTCGATGGTGGGCGGCTCGCCGGGGCGCATGACGCGGTAGATGTCGAACAGGGCCTGCTCGCGCGTCTCGTTCTTGTCCACGGCCAGCGTGTTGCGCACGTAGGCGCCCTTGGTCACATGGTCGATGTCGAGGATCGACAGCTCCTGCAGGCCCGTCTCCAAGAGCATGGCGAGGAGCTTCTCGTCGATTTCCGCGCCGGCTTCGGCATAGATCTCGCCGGTCTCGAAGTTGACGATGTCTTCGCCAAGGTAGCGGCCATAAAGCTCGTCATCGGCAACGCGCAACGCCTTCACGCCGCGCTCACTCAGCTGGCGAATGGTGCGCGCGGTGATCTTACGGCCTTCTTCCAACACCAGTTCGCCTGTGTCGGCGTCGACCAGGTCGGAGTGAGCCTTGAGACCCTTCATACGATCGCCGTCGAAGGGCATGCGCCAGCCGTCGCCGTCGCGGGTGTACTCGATCCTGTCGTAGAAGGTGTGCAGGATCTCCTCAGGCGCATAGCCGAGCGCCATCATCAGGCTCGTCACCGGGATCTTACGGCGACGGTCGATGCGCGCATGGACGATGTCTTTGGCGTCGAACTCAATGTCGAGCCAGGAGCCGCGATAGGGGATGATCCGGCCAGCGAACAACAGCTTGCCCGAAGAGTGGGTCTTGCCCTTGTCATGGTCGAAGAAGACGCCGGGCGAACGGTGCATCTGCGAAACGATGACGCGCTCGGTGCCGTTGATGATGAAGGTGCCGTTCTCCGTCATCAGGGGCATGTCGCCCATGTAGACGTCCTGCTCCTTGAATTCCTTAGGGCTCTTTGCGCCGGTGTCCTCGTCGACGTCAAAGACCACAAGGCGCAACTTCACCTTCAGCGGCGCGGCGAATGTGATGTCGCGCTGCCGGCACTCGTCCACATCGAATTTCGGCGCTTCGAATTCGTAATCCACGAACTCCAGGCTCGCCGTGCCCGCAAAATCGGAAATGGGGAACACGGAGCGGAACACGCCCTCCATGCCCTCATCACCACGGCCCTTCTCGGGCTTATCCATCAAGAGGAACTGATCGTAGGACGCCTTTTGGACCTCGATCAGGTTCGGCATCTCCGTCACTTCACGGATGGAGCCAAAAAACTTCCGGACCTGCTTACGACCGCTAAAAGCTTGCGTCATATTGTGCTGTCTGCCCCTTCTGCGCGCCATCTCGCGCTATCGTCACGCCGCTGCCCTATCGACGCGAAAGGCCGGCGCATCCCTCGACGCGCCGGCAGCTATCGAACGCGGCCCTTTGCAAAGACCGCGCCACACACGCGCTGCTGACTACTTCAGCGAGACCTTAGCGCCGGCCTCTTCAAGCTTCTTCTTGATCTCCTCGGCTTCATCCTTGGAGGCGCCTTCCTTGACGGCTTTGGGTGCGCCTTCGACCAGGTCTTTCGCTTCCTTCAGACCAAGGCCGGTGATGCCGCGGACTTCCTTAATGACGTTGATCTTCTTGTCGCCAGCGCCTTCGAGAACGACGTCGAATTCCGTCTTCTCTTCAGCGGCAGGCGCAGCATCCGCACCGCCACCGCCTGGCACGGGCATGGCCATGGCAGGCGCCGCAGCAGCCGCCGACACGCCCCAGCCGTCTTCCAGGCGCTTGACCAGCTCGGACACTTCCAAAACCGTCAGCTTGGACAGTTCTTCATAGAGGTTGTCGATATTGCTCATCGTGGTTCTTTCACAGTTGGTCGGTTCGAGTGGCCGTTAAGCCGCCGCGTCCAGTTTCGCCTTTTGCGCTGCCAGAACGCCCAACAGATTTTGACCCGGCGCATTGAGCTGACGGGCCAGCTTCTCACCCGGCTGATTGAGCACCCGGGCAAGGTTGGACGCGGGCTGCAGCATGCAGCCCAGAAGTTTGGAACGAAGCTCGTCGATGTGCGGCATCTTGGCCAGCGCCTCGACACTCTTTTCATCCATCGCCGACGGCCCGATCAGGCCACCGATGATGACGAGCTTGTCATTCTTCTTCGCGTACTCCGTCAGAACCTTGGGTGCCGCCACCGGATCTTCGGCGTAGGCAATGCCCACCGGACCCGTAAACATGGGCGCGGCTTCGGTCCTGTCGGTGTTCTCCAGCGCAATCTTGGCGAGCCTATTCTTGATGACCTTGAACTGGGCCCCGGCGTTTTTCATTTCGCGGCGCAGATCGGTCATCTCGGCGACGGTCAGACCCTTGTAGTGGGCCACGACCACGGAGCCCGAATTGGCGAACACTTCGTCTAGGAAGCTCACCACTTCGCGTTTTTCGGCTCTGTCCACCGTTCTCTCCAAGACAATGGGCGGACACCCTTTGGGCTCCACCCGCTCACTTTGCCCACCCCAGCCTCACGCCAGGATGGACGGCTAAACCCGTCCCGAAGGAGAACGGTCTCCCGCTCCGACCCCCGTCTATGCAGGTATTTTACGTCCGACCCGTCGGTCGGCCCCCTGCAGTCTCGGACAGGCTGCCCCTCCCGAAGGAGAGGCCATTCCAGCGGTCACCCGCTGAAACCCTAGTTTGCCGGGGCAACCCCGGCGCACGGTGGTGACATCTCGTGGTCACAGCGCCCCACCCACTCTGCAAGGTCGGTGGAGCCAACGGCGAACCGGTCGATATCTCTGACCGCAAACCTCACCACAATGCCGCATCCGGCAAGACACGCCCGCGCCAGCGCGAGCCGGCCAATCACCAAAAACCGCCTATGCGGCCGGAACCGTTGCCAGATCGATCTTGATGCCAGGGCCCATGGTGGAACTCATGGCCGCCTTTTTCATGTAGGTGCCCTTGGCGCCCGAAGGTTTGGCCCTGTTCACAGCGTCCCAGAACGCACGCACGTTCTCGATCAGCTTGTCATCCTCGAAGGAGACCTTGCCGACGCCGCCATGGACGATGCCGCCCTTTTCCACGCGGAACTCCACAGCGCCGCCTTTGGCGTCGGACACCGCCTTGGCCACATCGGGCGTCACCGTGCCGACCTTGGGGTTCGGCATCAGACCGCGGGGCCCGAGCACCTTACCAAGGCGCCCCACCAGAGGCATCATGTCGGGCGTTGCAATGCAGCGCTCGAAGTCGATCTTGCCGGCCTGAACCTCGGCCACAAGCTCCTCAGCACCGACGATGTCAGCGCCGGCGGCTTTCGCCTCTTCGGCCTTGTCGCCACGGGCGAACACGGCAACCTTCAAGTCCTTGCCCGTCCCATTGGGCAACACGCAGACCCCGCGCACCATCTGATCGGCATGGCGGGGGTCGACGCCAAGGTTGAAGGCAACCTCAACCGTCTCGTCGAACTTCACCTTGGAGCGCTCTTTGATGAGCTTGACCGCCTCGTCCAAAGGGTACGACGCGTTGCGGTCGATGCCCTCGCGAGCCGCTTTTGTGCGCTTTGTCATCAGTCGACCACCTCAAGGCCCATGGAACGCGCAGAGCCTTCCACCATCTTGGCGGCCTGCTCGATGGTGTCGGCGTTCAGATCCTTCATCTTCGCTTCGGCGATCTCAGCGCACTGCGCCTTCGTCACCGTGCCGGCCTTTTCCTTGCCAGGCGCCTGGGAGCCGGACTTCAGCCCCGTCGCCTTCTTCAAAAAGTGGGTGACAGGCGGCGTCTTGATCTCGAACGTGAAGGACTTGTCGGTATAATACGTGATGATGGTGGGGCACGGCGCGCCCTTTTCCATGTCCTGAGTCCGCGCGTTGAACTCTTTGGTGAACATCACGATGTTGAGGCCGCGCTGACCCAGCGCCGGCCCGATGGGCGGCGAAGGCGTCGCAACGCCAGCCGGCACCTGCAGCTTGATGTAGCCGCCGATCTTCTTTGCCATTCAATCCCCTTGCCGCCGTCAGGCGGTCCTTGCCAAATCGGGCCAAAATGCCCGTCTGCGGTCCGGTCTGGAGGTTGGCCGCCCCCTCGCCTCCCGCAACTCTTGCAGCCAGTGCCTTGTTGGCGCTCGTGGCTACATCTTCTCCACTTGCGCGTACTCAAGCTCCACATTGGTGGGGCGTCCGAAAATGGACACGGCCACCTTCACGCGGGCCTTTTCGTCGTCCACCTCCTCAACGTAGCCGTTGAAGGAAGCAAACGGGCCGTCCGACACACGCACCTGCTCGCCAATCTCGAACGAGACCGTGGGACGTGGCCGCTCCACCCCTTCGGTGACCTGGGTCAGGATGCGCTCGGCCTCCCGATCGGGAATGGGCTGAGGACGCTGGGTGGCGCCCAAAAAACCCGTCACCTTGGGCGTGTTCTTGATAAGGTGGAACACCTCGTCCGACAGTTCGCACTTCACCAAGACGTAGCCTGGGTAAAAGTTGCGCTCGGTGTCGACCCGGCGACCACGGCGCACCTCCGTCACCTTCTCCTTAGGGACGAGCACCTGCTCGAACTTTTCCGACAAGCCCGACGCCTCGGCTTTTTCAACGATGGCGTCGCGGACTTTGTTTTCAAAGTTCGTATAGGCGTGGACGATGTACCAGCGCTTCTTCATTCACTCATTGCCTTGATGGTTCGGGACCCGCAGCCGTTGCTTTCGGCGCGTCAGCCCAGAACCAAGCCGACACCCCAGCTCAGGACGGTGTCGACCAAAAAGAAAAAGATGGCGGCGATGAAGCACATGATGAAGACCATCACCGTGGTCGTGATCGTCTCGCGCCGTGTGGGCCAAACCACCTTGGCGGTCTCGGCGCGCACCTGCTGGATAAAGGTGAACGGATTGGTTGCCACCGATGCCATCCTTCTCGTTTATCCGACAGCCTGACGTTCTAACGCCCTGCTGGCGAGACCGCCGCAGGGTGATACACCGTCTGATCGTCGTTTCAAAACCGGGACGCCTCGCCCAATCCGTCCCGTGGCAGAGGCAAATAGCAACCCAAATGCCATTCTGCAACCCCGTAGGCGCACGTTCGCGTGCGTCAATGCGCTCCGCCCCACAGCATTTTTTGCAACGGCACCGGCTGCCCATCGGCATAAGCGCCGGCTGCCCATTGGCAGGGGCGGAGGGACTCGAACCCCCGGCCTACGGTTTTGGAGACCGCCGCTCTACCAACTGAGCTACACCCCTTCGGGACCGTTACCGGCCACGGCGTCTCAAATACGTGGTCTTTCGCGCTGCCGCAAGACGGGTTCAGCGTTGCCCTTCAAGCCCGTTCATTGAAACGTCAATCGCCGTGATGGGGCATCACGGGCCCGAACTGCTAGCATCACCTCCCCGGAAGGATGGAGGCTGATCCATGCGCGCCGCCCTTTTCCTGTTTGCAGCCCTTGCCCTTTGGCCCGCCGTCGGCGCAACGCAAAACGCCGTCCCGCCGCAATGGACCGCCGAGTGGCCCAAGACCGACTTTTCCACACTCACAGTCCCTGCCGACGAGATCTTGTCGGGCGGCCCGCCTAAGGATGGGATCCCCTCCATCGACGCACCGCAATTCCGGCCCGCCTCAGGGGTTAAGTTCCTCGCGCCGCAGGAGCCGGTCATGACGCTCACCCTCAACGGTGAGACGAAGGCCTATCCGGTGCAAATCCTCATGTGGCACGAGATTGTCAACGACACGGTGGGCGGCACACCAGTTGCCATCACCTACTGCCCTTTGTGCAACTCCAGCATCGTCTTTGAGCGCGCCCTCGACGATAGAACTCTGGACTTCGGCACCACAGGCAAACTGCGCCTGTCGGACATGCTCATGTACGACCGTCAGACCGAGAGCTGGTGGCAGCAATTCACAGGCAAGGCCATTGCTGGCGACCTGGCAAGCGCCACGTTGACAATGCTTCCCTCGCGCATGGAGGCGTTTTCGTCATACATGGAGCGTCACCCTGAGGGCGCGGTCCTTGATCGGCCGGCAAACGTGCGCCGCGCTTACGGCACGAACCCCTATCGCGGCTATGACGGGTCGTCCTGGCCGATGCTTTTTCGCGGCGAGTATGACGGCCCCGTCCCTCCACTGGCCTACGTGGTGGCGGTTGGCGACCAGGCCTGGCCGCTTTCCCTTGTCCGCGAGGCGGGCACCATCGCGGCGGGAGACATCGAAATCACCTGGTCGGAAGGCCTCGTCTCGGCCCTTGATGCAGGCGAGATCGCAAAGGGCCGAGACATCGGTGCCGTCGCGGTGACGAAAGCCGGGGAGGACGTGGTCTATCACATGCCGTTCGCGTTCGCGTTTACCGCCTTCCACCCCGAAGGTGTCATCCACACGACGCCCTGACGCGGCGCAGAAGCGTTCCAAAAGCCGCGATCTTGCACAGGGAAGTTGGAGCGGGTGAAGGGAATCGAACCCTCGTCATCAGCTTGGAAGGCTGTTGCTCTACCATTGAGCTACACCCGCAGCCTCTCCCATGAGATACAAAAGCCCGGTGGCAACGTCCAGAGCAGGAACGCATGATGACCGAGATCGAGACCTTCAAGATCCACGACGAAGCGGAACTGCGCGCCAATTTCGGGACGCTGCATCCCCTCGCCGTGAAAAAGTGCCAGCCTGGCCTTGACCGTCACGCCCGCGATTTCATCGCCCTGTCGCCCTTCATGGTCCTTGGCACCCAAGGGGCAGATGGCAAGGCGGACGTCAGCCCCAGGGGCGATCCACCAGGCTTCGTCCACGTCATCGATGATGTCACGCTCGCCATTCCCGACCGGCCCGGCAACAACCGGCTCGATTCCATGACCAACATTGTCCAAAACCCGCGGGTTGGCCTGTTGTTCATGATCCCGGGGTTTGACGACACTTTGCGGGTGAACGGAACGGCCGTCATCACCACCGCGCCGAGCCTTTTGTCCACTCTTGCTGTGAAGGATCGCAATCCGACGGTCGCCATTGTGGTGAGTGTGGACGAGGTGTTCCTGCACTGCGCCAAAGCCTTCAAGCGGTCAAAGCTGTGGGACTCGCGCAGCAAGCAGGACAGGAGCCGCCTGCCCAGCCTCGGCGCCATGATCCTCGATCAGACCAGCGATCACGCCCCCACGGCCGCCGAGGTGAGCGACGCCGACGAGAAGGTGGAAACCAGCTACCGCAAAGAACTCTACTGACCCCTCCACCTGACGCCAGCCTGCGATTTCGGCCCATCGGCTATCTTCCCGCCAAACACAGCCGCTCCAAGGCGGCTTTACCAGCGGCCACGCAAAAACACATTGCGGGACCATCGTTCCTCGGCAGGAGGCCTTAACGCGGCCTCTTCACCGCCGCGCCCTTCCCATGGGCCTCGTTCAGGCCACCACGGGGCGCACCTTCAAAGCCGCTCCGTGCCGCTCGCGAAAGCCGAGCCAATCGCCCTCCGCGTGGCGGTCGGGTCGAAGGGGCGTCACCGTGACGTGGTTCTTGCGCAAAAGCTCAATGTCGCTGTCGGGATCAAGTTCGGGCTCTTCGGAGCGGCGAAACTGGAGCCAGTGGTAAGAGCCGCCGCGCACGTCCACCCGCGCTTCAACGCGAAGGCCGGCAATGAATCCGTGGCCAGGCCGGCACACCGTCACCGCTTCAACATCCTCAGGCGCACAAGCGGGGAAGTTGATGTTGGGCACCACAGGCCGCGGCCAATCGGCAGCGACGAGGTTTTCAATCAACGGCTTGGCGTAGGCCCGCGCGGTCTCCCAATGGATGTGGGTGCCTTGAAAATACTGGCTGAGGGCAATGGCCTTCACCCCGACCATGAGCCCGGTCATCGCCGCGCCGACGGTGCCTGAATAGGCAATGGAGTCGGCCATGTTGCCGCCGCGATTGACGCCGGAGAGGATGAGATCGGGCCTGCGGTCCAAAAGGTGCTCCACCCCAAGCACCACACAGTCCGCAGGGGTGCCCTTGACGAAGTAACGCCGCTCGTCCTCGCGATGCACGCGCAAGGGCTCGTGTAGGCTGATGGCGTGGCTGACGCCGGACTGGTCGAACTCAGGCGCCACCACCCACACGTCATCGCTGATCGAGCGTGCGATCTCCTCCAAAAGTTTGATGCCATCGGCGCGTGCGCCGTCGTCGTTGGTGATCAAAATCCGCATGGGGCTCGCCTGTTCGATGAACCCCAGCGCTTAGACGATCGTGTGGGCGATCACAACGCCCCGCTCTCACGCCCGCGCAGGTGTGAGAGGCACCGCATCGGACGGCCTGTCAGCGGCTGGCGCCTTGGGCTGAGGCGGCTTGCGCCATGGCTGGGATTTGAACCAGGCAACGGTGTAGGCAACCGCAATAAGAAGCGCGAACCCGGCAAGATTGACGGCGGCAAGGGCGACGGGCCCACGGTCGGTAAAGTCGAGCGCAGCGCCTGCTGCCTGGGCTGCCACCATGCTCGCCAGGAACACGGCGAGGGACTGCTGGCCCACCTTGCGCACCACAAGGACGAAGCCGCCCCACATGCCGGACCCCACAAGGCGTCTGCCCCCTTCACCGGCCGCCCAATAACAAAGGTAGGCCAGGGCCAGGAAGTGGGTGAAGCGCAAGAGCCCCTGATCGGTCTTTTCAAACAAGATCCAGTAGCTTTCGCGGAATGCCATGACAAATTCGAGGTTTCGCCAGCCCCAGCGCGAGGCAAACAGAACGTTGAAGGCAAGGATGGCGATGCACAGCACCACAAGCCAAACCTTAAGGGGCGGCGGTTTGATCCACCCCATCATGAATGCAAAGCCTGTGAAGAAGACCAGTTGCCAACCGAACGGGTTGAAGAACCACTCTCGTTCGATCCCCGGACGCACCTCGGCAGAGAACTGAATCCAGTCCATCTGCGCCAGGAACCACACGCCCATCATGAAGCCGATGGCCAGCCAGCGATTGGCCAGGCCAAGGGCGGCAAAGATCGGCATCATCATCAAGATGACGAGGTACATGGGCAAAATGTCGAAGTAGTTCGGCACGTAGGACAGCGTCATCAAGGCAATGAGATGCTCGGCCGTCGATTCGAAGAACGGGATGACGTAGAGGCGGTCGGTGTAAAAGACCTCGCCCTTCAGCTCGTCAAAGTAGGCGATCATCGTAACGGTGACGAGGAAGAGGGCAATGTGCGCCCAATAGACCTGCCAGACGCGAAAGGCGGTCCGTGCCGTGCCAAGCCAAAAGCCGCGATCGCGAAACAGCGTCCCGAAGGCAATGGCGGAGGCCATGCCCGAGCAAAACACAAAGATCTCCGTCGCATCGGAAGCGCCAAAGCGCGCAGGGATCCACAACTTCCACGGATTAAAGGGAACGTGCGCCACAAAGATGATGAACATCCCAAGGCCGCGGAAGAAGTCCAGCCGCAGATCGCGCTGGCGGGCGGTGGTCGATGCCTTCATTGCAGCCCTTTGGCGGTGGCGACCCGCGTCGCTGTGTCGATCATGAAAGGGCTCCTCGTACGGTGTGCCGCGCACCATAGGTCAGATGGGCAGGCGGGCCACATCATCGCCAGGCGTGATGCAACTAAAATGCCGACGCGGTGGACACCGGTGCCTCGATGGCCACAGGCCCACAGCGGGTAAGCCGTGCCACGGCGAATCTGTCGAACGCGCCGCGCCTTAGCGCCCTGTCCTTGATGAGGTGGCGTGCGGCATCGCGGTGACCTGCCCGCAGGGCGGCATCAATGGTCAGCCTATCGAACACATCGCGCTGCGCGTGGCTGCCACCGATGCGCTGCAGCTGCCTTTGGGCCGTCATCAACGCATGCAGCGCCTCCTGGTGGTCGCCGCGACGCAGTGCGGCAAGGCCGGTCCCCGCGGCAGCGCCTGTCCCTGCGGCAACTGCGCCAAACTCGCTGCCATCCTCAGCCTCGCCCATGCGAGCCACGAGCCGCTCGGCCGCATCAATCCTGTCGGTGGCAAGTAGGGCCATCAGATAGTGAAGGTCAGCAAAGACGATGCAGCCGTCCTCCACCCGCCGCTCGGCAATCTCAGACAGCTCCTCCCAGCGCTTGCCCACACCGATCCCCTCCGCCTCCAGGCGCGCAAGCAGGGACACCGCGTTGGAGATGTCGCGATAGTCATCGGTGTGGTCGCGGCGGATCTCGGTGTCATAAAGGTCAAGCACACGCTCCACATTGCCGAGCTCCAGCTCGAACAGGGCGTAGTGCCACCACACATGATGGCGGAAGGTGGTGCAGTCCTTGATGCAGTCCTGGCGGGGCTTCAGCCAGTTGCGCCCCTTTTCAGGGTGGCCACGCATCTCGTGAACGTGGGCAACGGCGTGGAGCGCCCAGGCATCGTCATGGGCAAGCTCAAGGGCCCTGACGCCGGCCTTTTCGGCGACGGCATAGTCATGGGTCTCCTCGCACGAGAAGGCAAAACAGCCGTGGACGTAGCCCGCATGGGGGTGAGCATCGTCGAAATAGGGAACGGCCGTCTCGGCGGAGCGGCGCATCCCTTCCGTATCGCCATACAAAAAGCGAATGGCCTGGGCCATCTTCACGGCAAACCCGTCACCGGGATAGCGCGTTTGAAGCTCGTCCAAAGTCGCGGCGGAGTGCGAGGGGCGGCCGGCAAGCCATGCGCCAAGGGTTTCCACCATCATCTTGTCATGGGGGTCGTTCACGTCCTGGAGCGCCTGTGTGGCGGCGCTGTGAAGGGCGCGCGCCTCGCCCACCAGCTCTCGCCTGCCAAGGAGCATGAAGATCAGCCCCTTCGCCGCCAGCAAAGTGGGCGAATGGGGTGCCTTGGCAAAGGCTGCCTCAAGTCTATCAGGCACTTTGCCCGAGTGGGCCATCACCGCAGACACAAGGTGCTGCCATTCATCCTCAGCGCCATGGAGGGAGGCGGGCAAAGGGGTTTCACGGGTGGAACGCATGGGGGAACCTTCATCGCGCAGACGTGACGCACAGCTGAACGCTGCCATGCACAGATAGAACCTGTATGGCAGAATTCGCGTCAGACCTTTGGTGACGCTTTCTCAAACCTGCTTGAAAGTGCCGCTCTTGGAAAGAATGGCGCCAAATTGAGAGGCCTTGTCTGTGGACGGTTTGGCAATCAAAGGTCAATCGCCAGCACCCCGCGACAGACCCGCGCTGCCACCGCCGCAGATCCGTCTTGCCGCCCTTGCCGCGCTGGTCCTCGGCACAATCGCCCTCCTTGCTGCGGGCGAAGGGGGCGGACGCCTTGCCGCTGCCACCCTCGTCGGCGCTCTTGCAGGTTTCGGGCTCTACCACGCAGCGTTCGGCTTCACCTCAGGCTGGCGGCGTTTCGTCACTGAGCGGCGGTCCGCGGGGATTTGCGCCCAGCTCCTCCTGGTGGGGCTCACCACCGTCTTTGCCATCCCCCTCATCCACTATGGCGAGCCGTTTGGCATTCGCGCAGGGGGCTTTGTGTTTCCCGTGGGTGTTGCGGTGGTGGTGGGTTCGTTCGCCTTCGGGCTCGGTATGCAGCTTGGCGGCGGGTGCGGATCAGGCACGCTCTTCACCGTCGGCGGCGGCTCCACCCGGATGCTGATCACCCTCGCGTTTTTTGTGGGAGGGGGCCTGCTTGCCACCTACCACTGGGATTTTTGGCAGAGCCTTCCCAAGGCCCCTGCCCTCTCCCTTGCCAAAACCTCCCTCGGCCCCGCTGGCGCAATCCTCCTTACGATCGGTGGACTTTGCGCCCTTGCGGTTGGCGCGCGGTGGGCCGAACGGCGCCGCCACGGCCGCCTTGCGCCAGGCAAGCCCATGGGCACCGTGTGGCGAGGCCCCTGGTCGCCCCTTGCCGGCGTCCTTGCACTGACAGCCGTCGGCGTCCTCACCCTCCTGGTGCTGGGCCGGCCTTGGGGGATCACCTCGGGCCTCACGCTGTGGGGGGCGCAAGTTGCCCACGGTGTCGGCGTTCCTGTGGAAGACTGGAGTTATTGGCGAAATGCCATGGGCCAGGTTGAGGCCTCGGTCTTTGCCGGCGGCACCTCGGTCATGAACCTCGGGCTTATCGTCGGCGCCTGCCTTGCGGCAGCCTTTGCCGGTCGGTTTTCCCCCACACGGCACCTGTCGGCCAGGGACGTCACCACCGCGGCCATCGGTGGGCTGTTGATGGGCTACGGCGCGCGCCTTGCCTTCGGCTGCAACATCGGCGCGCTCCTTGGTGGCATTGCCTCAGGCAGTGCTCATGGCTGGGTTTGGTTTGCCTGTGCGTTCGCGGGCAACATTGTGGGCGTGCGTCTGCGCCGCCTCGTCGGGATGGACTGAGCGCCGGTCTCATGGCGTGAGAGCGCGATCTGATCCAGATCGAGGGGCACGGGCGCCATGTGGCTCTAGTCGACCGGAAACGGTCCGTCCTCGAACACCTCGTCGTGGTAGCCTTTCTCGCCCACCTCAACGGCAAGTTCGCTGCTGAGCGAACCGCCCCCTTCCAGCGCCTTGAGGGCATAGGCAAAGTCATAGCGAGGCGCCCAGCCCAGCTCCTGCCGCGCCTTCTCGTTGTCGTAGACGCGGTCAAGACTTGGAAACATGGTGTAGCCGAGCCGCTCAAAGGCCTCGGCCATGCCAGGCACCCGCTTTGACAGGACTGCGGGCGCATCGGTGCGCAAGTCCGCAACGTCCTCCCGGCGAAACGGGGTGGTGGCGCTGATGATGTAGCGGTCGAAACCGATGGCAGGTGCCCTCTCGGCCGCAAGAAGGGCCGCGTTTGCGGCGTCCTCAAGCTCCACACGGCGATAGGTCAGCTCATTCAATTTGGCGTTGGGACCGTCGTAGGTTTGGCGCACGGATGGATTGTCGTCGCTCTCAGGGAAGAAGCGGGAGAAGCGCAGCACCAATACGTTCAGGCCATGCTTGCGGGCAAACAGGTGACACAGGTCCTCCCCCGCCACCTTCGTCACCCCATAAATGTTGCGCGGGATAGGGGTCACGGTCTCATCAATCCACGCTGCGGGTCGGTCAGGCGCTGGCCGGTTCGCATCGCCAAAGGTGCTCGTGGTGCTGGAAAACACCACCGAGCGCACACCATGGGCCGCCGCCGACTCCAAGACGGTGAGCGTCCCCTCAACGTTGGTGGTGATGAATGCACTCTTCCCGTGGGTCGCCACATGGGGCTTGTGCAAGGTGGCAGCGTGGATAATGGCGCTCGCCCCTCTCACCACCTCATCCATGAACGCCCTGTCGAGGATGGAACCGACGCGGGTGGTAAAGGCGCTCTGTTTGATGTCGATGCCCAGTGCAGGCACCCCTTGCGCGGTGAGGATGCGCATCACCGCCTCGCCCAAATGCCCGGCACTGCCTGTCACCAGGATGGTCATGATCTCACCTTCACCCCTTGCACGAATGTCCCTGACGCTGCGCCGAAGCGCTCTAACATGACGCGCGCGTTCCAGGCGACGGCCTTCAACCCCAAACGGCCTTCACAATCAGGCTCGCTCCAAACACCACCGAGCCTATGAAGAGTGCTGTGCGAAACCGCTCCTCAGGCAGCCTCTTGCGCACGCGCCGGCCTAGATAGACGCCCACGACGGTGGCCGCGAAAGCGGTGACGGCGTGGGGCGCCACATCCAGCGTGAGCTGCCCCTTCGAGGCCAGCATCACCCCGAAGGCAATGGACATGGTGGTGAACACCAGCCCAAGGGCCTGCACCAACCTATCCCTTTGAAGATCAAGGCCCTGCAAGTACGGAACGAGGGGAAAGAAGGCGATGCCCGTTGCCGCCATCGCCATCCCCGACAAAAGTCCTGCTGGTGCCGAGGCCCAACGCTCCACCCGCCGCGAGACGCTGAGCACGAGTTCGCGCAGGCCGAGGAGCCCGTAGATGGCGATGATGACCCCAAGAGCAGCGGTGTTGATGGCCGCATTGTCATCGCTGAGCCAGCCACGGCCCAGGAACACGCCAATCACAAGGCACAGGAGGAAGGGCCAAAGCCGGCGGACCAGCGCGCCAACATTGCCCCCGTCCAGCATCTGCCAAAGGTTGGTAAGCACAGTCGGCAACACCAGGATGGCGGCGGCCTGCACAGGCGTCATCACGAGCACCATCAGCCCCATGGCAATGGGCGGCAGCCCCAGCCCCAACATGCCTTTGATGGTTCCGCCCGCAAGAAAAGCCGCGCCGACGAGAAGAATGGTCGTCATGGCAGCGCGCGTTCCTTTCCCACGTGGACGGTTTGGTGGGCAGGACCGCCCCAAACCCAAAGCCGTCCCAAACCTAATCCCGCGCGGGCCATCCAGAAAGCGCCGGCATGCAACCCAGCCGTGCCAACACACCGGACGCGGCGAACGCACCTGTATTGATGCCTGGGGCTGGGGTGCAAAGGCGATAAAATCGTGTTAGCGAATATTATGCGATGCGAGGTTCAGAGTTTTTGATGATCATGGCCAGAGATCTTGATGCAAGCCTTCTGCGGGCCTTCGTCGCCATCGTCGATGCAGGCAGCTTCGGGCGTGCGGCACACCGGTTGAACAGGACCCAGTCGGCTCTCAGCATGCAGATCAAGCGGCTTGAGGGGCTGGTGGCAACTCCCCTTTTCGATCGCACCGTGAGGCCGGCCACACTCACTGCGTCGGGCGAGGCGTTGATTCCCTACGCCAGGGACATTCTGGCCACCAACGATGCGGCGGTGGACCATTTGCGCGCCGACGCCGTTGCAGGCCAAGTCCGCCTCGCCCTGATGGAGGATTATGCCTCCACCCACCTTGCCCCCATTCTGGGAGACTTCTTGGCCGCCCACCCGGGCGTGCAGGTGGAGGTGCACACAGGTATTACTGCCCACTTCGTGGAAGACCTTGGCAGCCGCTACGATCTTCTACTGACCATGTCAGGCGCCGATGTCGGGGATAGCGAACCGCTCTATCGCGGCAAGACGCTGTGGGCCGCCCACCCCTCCTTTGATGTAAAAAGCGCCGACCCGTTGCCCCTGGCGCTCTACCCACAAGGATGTCCGTTCCGTAAATGGGCGGTGGGTGCGCTGGATGCAGCGGATCGGCGGTGGCGCTATGCGATGATGTCACCAAGCCTCAACACGGTGGCGGAGGCGGTGCGCGCGGGCTGGTGCATTTCCGTCTTCAAGGACTGCGCCTTTCCCGCAGGCCTTGTGGCTCTTGGCGAAGGCGATGGGCTGCCAAGCCTTCCGGACTACGAGCTTCGCCTGCTACGTGCCCCGTTCAGGCTGAACCCTGCGGCAAGGCGCCTTGCCGATCACCTGACGGAGCGTGTGCGCGCCGACACCCGCCCCACGCCCCGCCTTGAGCGCGCGCGGGCAGCGTAGAGCACGGATCCGCCTAGATTGAACCACACTGGGCGGGACACGCGCTCGAGAAGGCTTGGGTCAGCTTACTGGTCGGGTGCGGGGCGGGCGACGCGGCAACGGCCGTCATAGACGCGCCAGCGGTCGTAGCCGGAAATGCACACATAGACCTTCCAGGATAAACCCACGAAACCTGAGTCTTCCTCGATGAAGTAGTAGGCCTTGGTGTGGTCCCCGTTGGTGAGCCGCACATTCGCACGGCAGTAGCGCCGCACGAGCGGGCTTGGATTGAACACCGTCTCTGGCATTTCGCGGATGTGTGAGATCTCGGCAATGTCGGGCTCGCGGTAGACGGGCTCGGCCCGCTCCACGAATCGCTTTGCCGCCGTCACCACGTTGGCTGCATCGCACGCCGGGACGGTCTCATCGCCAGGACAATCGGTAGGGTCGCCCCAAAGCCAGATGTTGTTGAGGTAACCACAGCGCTTCAGAGGGTTTTTCGACCGCTCCACAGGCTCGGACGCATAGTCGGCCGCCCATGTGGGCATCGCCAAAGGCCCTGCCAGCATTGCCACCAATACGATCAGACACAACCGAGCCATCGCGGCCTCCGCCCCACGCCGGCCCATTGTCTGACACACTGGCCCCCTTGTTGTCGCCATCTTGCATAGCGCCTTGCGTCAGAAACTTGCCGTGGGTGTCCCTGAGGCCACAGCCGCTCCGGACAATCGGCATCAATGTCTGGCCATGGTCTTGGCGCGCGGTCTAACCCCGGTCGAGCGAGACCTGCGCTAGCCGCCGGTCAGGAGCGCTGCGCGCCGCTGCCCCTCTGCCACCACTTCGGCAGACCGCGTGCCCGTGAAGCCGTCGAGCCACAGATCAGAAAGACCTGCGCCCCTGGCGATGGTGTGCCACATCACCGCTTCCACATCATTGGGCTCAACAACCACGCCGCGGGCAAGAATACGGGCGTAGCGGTTCATGGCCACAACGTTGCCAGCGCGCGCGCCGCGGGCAAAATAGCCGGCGGCAACACGCTCATCAGGCGCTGTGCCGATGCCGTTATAAAGGCGGATTGCATACTCCACCATGGACGCCACATCGCCCGAGGAGGCAGCGCGCCCGAACCAATAGGTGGCGGCATTGTCGTCCGGTGTGGTGCCCTGGCCGTCACGCAGCATCACAGCCAGCGCATACTGGGCGGCGGGGTCGTCGGCGCGCGCCGCCTGCCGCATGAAGGTGAAGGCCTGATCAAGATCACGCTCGCGGCCCTCGCCCTTCAAAAGCATGAGGGCAAGGCTGTGAGCGGCATCCGCATCCCCCGCTTCGGCGGCCTGCTCGAAGGCGTCGGCGGCCTGGGCGGGGTCGCGGTGCACGCCGCGGCCTGTCATCAACATGCCTGCAAGTCGGGTGCGCGCACCCGTACTGCCAAGATCGGCGGCAACGGCGTACCAGCCTGCCGCCTTGGTGAAGTCCTGCTCGACCCCCCGCGCCTCCTCATAAAGGCGGCCGATCAGGGCGGCGGCGTGAGCGTCGTCATTGGCAGCAGCGCGCAAAGCCACATTGAAGGCGGTCCCATAAAGGCCGCGCTGATAGGCGCCGTACGCAAAGTGGGACAGTGAGAGCGACTGGGCAGCATCACCCGCGGCCGCAGCCATGGCGGGCGGGATTGCGCTGGGCGCGGCCGTATCGGACCCGTCCTCAGGCGTCACGGTGATGGCCTCAGACACAACCACGCCAGGGGCTTCCTGCTGGGGCACGATCATCGGCCGCGACATGGGCATCGGCAAAAAGTCTCGCCGCCTAGGCCCCAACAAGGCCTGCGCCATCGACCGATCGGGCGCGCTTGCCGCAGGCGTGTCCGTCTCGGCCGGTGCTGACGGTTCCGCTTGGGGGCCCGACGTCTGCGTTTCGGCTTGCGAGGCGGCCGGCGTCGTCTCAGGGGTGCTTGCGGCAGCCCCCGGTACCTCTGGCGGCGATACATCTTGGGACGGGGCAGCGCCGGTTTCGGCCTGAGGCGTCTCGGCGGTGGGCGGCGTGGCCTCAGCCTCGGCCGTCGGCGCGTTCGTTGCCGGCGCATCTGTCATGGGCGCGCCCGTCGGCGGCACCTCTTGCGCCTCCAAGGCAGGGGTCGGCACTGCCTCAGTGGTGGGCGCAGGGCCGGTGGGGGAGACCGTCAGGGCAGCGGGTGGGGTCTCAGCGGGCGTGGATGGGCCCGCCTCGGTCTGGGCGAAGGCGGGGCCGCTCGCCGTAAAGGCGGCCATGAGGGCAACCATGAGGGCAAGGGCCCTGACCAAGCCGCCCATCAAGGCGCCTCCTCGTCGAGCCTTGCATTGAGCGCAGCAACCCGCGCCGCAGCGCCGGCGCGATCGCCAAAAACGTCCGAAACGGCGATGAACTCAGCACCGGTTTCCATCAACGCGTCAAACTCGGTTTCACTGGCGCCTGCGACCACCACAGGCACCTCGAACAAGGATTGCCACCAGGCGGCCAATTCGCACGCGCTCGGATCGCTGCCATCAAAGGCGCCGAACATCACATAGTCCGCCCCCGCCTCCCCCAACGTCATCGCCTGATGGCGCGTCTCGGCCCACGCACCAGCGGTTGCATTTGACGGACGCGCGGTCACCGCCTCCACCCGCGCCTGGAATGGATCGCGCACATGAAGGCCGTCGGCGCCATGGGGCGCCGGCCAAGCGGCCTCGTCAGTGTCGATGAGGGCAGCCACCCCCGCCGCCTGGGCCTGCGCCACCAGCCCTGAAAGGTCGGGCGCATCGGCAGGTAACAGGACGGCCGCAACGTCGCTCTGGAGAACGGCCGACAAGGCCGCTGCATCCACGTCAGACGGGACGGAAAGGATCAATCGCTGACGCACGAGGGTCGACTTCAAACGCGTGGCACACAAGGGGCGGGCAAACCTGTCCGCCACCTGTCAGGTCGTGGCACCTTAAGGGGCGCGCAAGGGGCGCGCCGCCACCAAGGTGTGATCAGGCCGCTTCCCGCTCGTCCTGGGGCGTCCAGTTGCCGAGCGCTGCCCTGCCGTTCATGCGTGCTCGATGGGTGAAAGCGGCCTGGCCGGCGGCAACATTTTCCGCATGCCCGCCCCAGGCCTGGATCGCCGCCTGCTGCAGCGCCCGGCCATAGGAGAAGGTCATCTTCCAGGGGAAACCGCCAATCTTGTTCATGATCGACAAGTGCTCCGTCGCCGCCTCGTCCGCCTGGCCGCCGGACAGGAAGGCTATGCCGGGAACCGCAGGCGGCACGGTGGCCTTCAGGCAGTCGATGGTCATCTCCGCCACGGTCTGCGCGTCCGCCTGGGGACCCTTTTGGCCGGGCACGATCATGTTCGGCTTTAAGATGGTGCCCTTCAGATCGACGCGCATTTCGTAAAGGGCGTCGAACAGAAGGTTCAGCGCCGTCTCGGTCACCTCGTAGCAGCGCTCGATGTCGTGGTCGGCGTTGGGGTCGTCCATCAACACTTCAGGCTCCACGATGGGGACGATGCCGTTTTCCTGGCAAAGCGCCGCATACCGGGCGAGCGCATGGGCATTGGCGGCCATGGCGCCGTGGGTGGGAAGCCCTTCGGCAATGTCGATCACCGCGCGCCACTTGGCAAACCGCGCGCCGAGCTCATGATACTCCTGAAGACGCTCGCGCAGGCCGTCCAGGCCCTCCGTCACCTTCTCGCCAGGGAAACCGGCCATGGGCTTGGCGCCCTTGTCCACCTTGATGCCAGGCACAGCGCCCGCATCCTTCATCACGTCAACGAACCGGCGGCCATCCTTGGTGGACTGGCGGATGGTCTCGTCGAACAAGATCACCCCGGAGACGTAGTTGCGCATGGCCTCGTCGGCGGTGAACAGCATCTCGCGGTAGGCGCGGCGGTTCTCCTCCGTGCTCTCCAGATTGATCTGGTCGAACCGCTTCTTGATGGTTCCGGTGCTCTCGTCAGCGGCAAGGATGCCCTGCCCGTCCTGCACCATCGCCTCGGCAATGTCTGCCAGTTCCTCGCTCATTACTCTCCCCGTTGCGCGTGTGGATCGATGAAGTGAATTAGCGCACTCCCGCCGTCTTCAAAGCCTCAACCCCTGGCAAAGCCTTTCCCTCAAGCCATTCGAGGAAGGCGCCGCCCGCTGTGGACAGGTACGAGAAGTCCCCCGCCACCCCCGCATGGGCTAGGGCAGAGACGGTGTCGCCGCCGCCGGCGACCGACAGCATGCCCGCCTTGGTACGCTCTGCCGCGTGGCGGGCGACGGCAACGGTGCCAGTGTCAAACGGCGCGATCTCGAAGGCGCCGAGCGGGCCGTTCCACACCACGGTGGCGGCCCGGTCCATCTCGCCATTGATGGCCGCAACGCTGTTGGGCCCGACGTCCAGGATCATCTTGTCGCCGTCAACGCCCTCATCAAGGCCGACGGTGACGTGGGGCGCACCAGCCTCAAAACGCTCTGCCGCCACAGCGTCCTTGGGAAGGAAGATGGCGCAGCCCGACTTTTCCGCCGCCGCCATAATGCGCTGCGCCGTGCCCGCCTGATCCGACTCGTGGAGGGATTTGCCAACGTCCACCCCAAGCGCGCTCAAGAAGGTGTTGGCCATCCCGCCCCCCACCACGAGCGCATCCACCTTGGTGACAAGGTTTTCCAACAGCGCGATCTTGGTGGAGACCTTGGCGCCGCCCACAACGGCCATCACGGGGCGCTTCGGCTCACCCAGCGCCTTTTGAAGGGCGGTGAGTTCTGCCTCCATGGCCCGCCCTGCGGCAGACGGCAGAAGGTGCGCAAGGCCCTCGGTGGACGCATGCGCCCTGTGGGCGGCGGAAAAGGCGTCGTTCACGTAAAGGTCGCCGTTCTGGGCAAGGGCGGCGGCGAAATCCGGGGCGTTCTTCTCTTCGCCCGGATGGTAGCGGGTGTTTTCAAGGACGAGGATCGCACCGTCCGCAAGGCCGTCGACGGCCTCCTTGGCAGGGGCGCCCACACAGTCGTTGGCAAAGCCCACATCACGGCCCAGAACGTTCGCCAGCGCAGGCACCACCGCGCCGAGGGACATGGCCGGGATGCGCGCGCCCTTCGGCCGTCCGAAATGGGCAAGGAGGATGACCTTCGCTCCCTTATCGGCAAGCTCCGTCACCGTGGGCTTGATGGCCTCAAGGCGCTTGGTGTCGCTGACAGCGCCATCCACCATCGGCACGTTGAGGTCCACGCGCACGAGAACGCGCTGACCTCTGACGGAGAGGTCGTCGAGGGTCTTGAATTCATTCATGCGATCGACTTTTTCAGAAGGATCCATTCGGTGGAGGGGTTGTCCCAGTCCTCCTTGACCATCGCTTCGCGATAGATCTCTTGGTAGCCGAGACGTTCGTAAAGGCGCCTGGCGCCGCTGTTGCCGTCCGCAACGACGATGGAGACGCCCGTCAGCCCGCTTTCGGCGGCAATGGCTTCGGAGTGGCCCACGAGGAGCGCCCCATATCCTTTGCCGCGCGCCCGGGGATAGGTGGCCAGAACGTTGAGATACCACGTCCCCACCACACGGTTTTCCATCGCCTGGAGAACGCGCCACATGTCCGGCATGTCCTCAGGGATCGGCTGTGGCTCGGTGATGGGGTAACCCGTCATTGCGGCCACCACCCCCGCCCCTTTATCGACGACGATGATCTGCCCGTCCTCGGCACGCTTGGCTTGCCGCTCCGACCCCAACGCCCAAGGATCATCCCCAGGGGCGACCATCTTGCGCCACAGGTAAAGGGGAAGACCTTCGCCCGCATAGTTGACGAGTTCGGCAAGGGCCGGACCGTCGGCGCGAGTGGCAAGGCGAAGGGGCGGGAGAAGCTCTGCCATAGGCGTTAGATGAGTTTTGCCATCGCAACCGCCGTGTCGGCCATGCGATTGGAGAAACCCCACTCGTTGTCATACCAGGTCAGAACCCGGCAGAAGGTCTTGTCCAACACCTTGGTCTGGTCGGTGGCAAAGACGCTGGAATGAGGGTCGTGGTTGAAGTCCATGGAGACCAGCTTCTCATCGGTCACCCCAAGGACGCCGGCAAGCTCGCCCGCTGCAGCCTCTCTCAAGGCGTCGTTGATTTCCTCGACAGAGGTCTCGCGGGAGGCAACGAAATTGAGATCCACCACCGAAACGTTCGGCGTCGGCACGCGGATCGCAACGCCATCCAGCTTACCGTTCAGCTCGGGCAGCACCAGACCCACGGCACGGGCCGCCCCCGTTGAGGTGGGGATCATGCTCATGGCCGCGGCGCGGGCGCGGTAAAGATCCTTATGGAGGGTGTCGAGGGTCGGCTGGTCGCCCGTATAGGAGTGGATCGTGGTCATGAACCCACGCTCGATGCCGATCACCTTGTTCAGAACGTACGCCACAGGCGCAAGGCAGTTGGTGGTGCACGAGGCGTTGGAGACCACAACGTCCTCAGCGGTCAGCGCATTGTCGTTGACACCGAACACGATGGTCTTGTCGGCACCCGATGCCGGGGCGGAGACCAGAACGCGCTTGGAGCCGTTTTCAAGGTGCGCGGCGGCCTTGTCGCGCGCATTGAAAATGCCGGTGCATTCCAGCGCAATATCCACGTCCGACCAGGGCAGCGCCTTGGGATCGCGCTCAGCGGTCACGCGGATCGGCCCTCGACCCACATTGATGGTGTCGCCCTGCACGGTGACGTTGGCCGGAAAGCGTCCATGCACGCTGTCATAGCGCAAAAGGTGGGCGTTGGTCTCCACAGGTCCCAGATCGTTTACGGCCACAACCTCCACGTCGGAGCGGTCCGCTTCAACGATCGCACGCAAGACGTTGCGTCCAATTCGACCGAAACCGTTGATCGCCACTTTGACAGCCATGGGCACACCCTTCCTCTGCAGTTGGTGCGTATGTGTCGCAGCCAGGCGGTCAGAGCAAGCCGGACAAATCGCAATCTGCCGCAAAATCGGCAACGCGATCGGCACGAACGAGGTGTTGGGAATGGCGGAGCCGCCTCGGCCGTCGGAGGATTCGATCCCGGGACCTACAAAGTAGGTGGGCGCCGTTTTGCTCCAGCCCACGGGCCAAAACAGGGACAGCTCCCTTTAGGATCGATAAGGCCCCGGGGATTCAAGTCTCCAGTCGAACCGCGCAGCCCCGCCGCCAACAGATATAGACCGCCCCGACCGCCACGAAAAGGCGCCATCGACGGCCTCACCCACCAAAAGTGAGGCCGCACCGTCGCATGGGTCAGCCTCCGGACGGCTCCTCAACGTTTGGTGAAGGCAAGCCACACACCGCCGAGGATCAGAAGCGACCCGCTCAGCCGCTCCACAAACCGCACCCGCGCACGGTTGATGAGACTGCCGGCCTTGCCCGCCGCAAACGCGTAACAGCCATCCAGCACCGTCGCGACGGCCATGAAGATGGCGCCATATACTGCCACCTGCAGGCCCGCCGAATGGGACGGATTGACGAACTGGGGAATGAAGGCGCCGAAGAAAAACAGCGCCTTGGGGTTGGACCAGATGACCACGATCCCTTGGATCGTATAGCCGCGCAGGGACTTTGATTCGCCCTTTGCGACCGCAAGCTCCCCGTCGGAGCGCCACAGCTTGATGCCGAGGTAGACGAGGTAGGCCGCCCCCGCGAGCTTGATGTAGACGAACGCTGCGCCCATGGCCGCCACAACCACGTCAAGGCCTGCGGCAAGAACGAGAATCATCATGGCCAGGCCGATTTGCGTGCCCACGACGTTGGCAAGCCCGGCCGATGCGCCCCTGCGCAAAGAGTTGGCGATGATGACACTCACCGTCGGGCCGGGAACGATGACGATGGCCGCAGATGCCAGCGTAAAGGTCAAAAGTGTTGCAAGGTCAAACATTGCGCCACAAAGCGCCCAATCGACCCAGAATGCAACGGCTGAATTGTCAGCCGCGGCGGGCGAAGGCTGGGACGATGTCGAGGGGCTCTTCCGCCTTGGTGTCGGGCGGTGACTCGGCAGCGTTTTCTTCTGGTGGTGCGGGAGGAACGGGCTCTTTCGGCCGGCCGGCGTCGGAGGCAAACGAGGCCTCCGGTTCGCCAAGCTCCACAGCGCGGGCGCTGGCGCCGATTTTCTGGGTGAGGTCTTCCACCGCAGCGGCCGCCGCATGGAGTTCCTCGATCAGCGGCTCGTCCTCCGCTTCGGCGCGCAAGACAGCATCCTGTCGGGCGCGCTCCAGGCGGTCCATGCGCTCCGTCAAGGCGGCAACCTCCGCCTCTGCCTCGCGCAAACGGTCAAGGATGCTAAGCGCTGCAATCACCGTCAGACGCCTGCCGCCAAGGTCGCCCAGCTTCTCACGCAAGGAGCGCACCGTGGTATCAAGCTCGCCTGCAAGGGACTGGAGGCGATCTTCGTCCCCCTCCTCGCACGCCATGCGGTAGCTTTGGCCGTCGATCATCACATCGATCCGTGTCACAGCCCATCCTCCGTGTTCGAGGGCGCCAAGCGGCGCACGCGCTCCATGACGGTCACAAGACGCACCGCCACATCGTGATTGGCTTCGCGCAGGCGCCGCGCGCGCGCCTCCGCCTCGTCAAGCTTTGCGGCAAGACGTGCCCTGTCGGTCTCAAGCTCGGCATAGTCCTCGCGCAGGGCCTCCACCGAACGGTCCGCCTCCACGCGCAAGGCGACAGCCGCATCAAGCCGCTTCAATGCGGTTTTCAGATGGTCCAGCGCCTCAGTGGTCTTGCGTCCGGGAATCGCCCTACTCCATGCCCTGCCGAGCCCTTCTCACCATAGCCCATGTTTGCCGGATACGGCGCGTGGGTTATGTGGGCAAGCTAAACGAAACCCTTTCATGAAGAGCGGCGCCGAATCCCCCATGGTAGATGTAGACAAGCTCAAACCGATGGCCGACGCCATCCGCATGCTCGCCGTCGACGCGGTTGAGGCGGCCAAATCGGGCCATCCGGGATTGCCGATGGGTGCGGCAGACCTCGTTGCGACCCTGTTCGTCCACCACGTCAATGTGGACCCTTCCGCCCCCGACTGGCCTGACCGCGACCGATTCGTCCTGTCGGCCGGCCACGGGTCGATGCTCTTGTACTCGCTCTACCACCTCCTCGGGTTCGAGGACTTTCCCATCGAAGAGCTAAAGCGCTTCCGCCAGATGGGTTCCACCACCCCGGGCCACCCCGAATACCCCCATGGGCGCGGCGTGGAGACCACCACAGGCCCCCTCGGCCAAGGCCTGGCGACCGCAGTCGGCATGGCCTTGTCGGAACGCATTTTGAATGCCGAGTTCGGCGATGACATCATCAACCATCGCACCTTCGTGCTCGCCTCCGACGGCGACCTTATGGAAGGGCTCAGCCATGAGGCGATCTCCCTTGCGGGCCACCTGAAGCTCCACAAGCTGATCGTTATCTTCGACGACAACGAGATTTCCATCGACGGTCCCACATCGCTGTCCGAATCGGGCGATGTGATCGGCCGCTTCCAGGCCGCCGGCTGGTCGGCGGAGCGCATCGACGGCCACGACCCCGTTGCCATCGACGCTGCCCTGAAGCGCGCCGAGGCGAGCGAGCGCCCCACCTTGATTGCCGCGCGCACGGTCATCGGCTTCGGCTCGCCCAACAAGGCTGGGACGGCAGGCGTCCACGGCTCGCCCCTCGGGCCGCAGGAGACCATTGCCGCACGGGCCGAGCTTGGCTGGACTGCCGACCCGTTCGAGGTGCCCGAGCACATTCGCGACAACTGGCGCATTGCAGGCCTTCGGGCCGCCCACGCCCGCAAGGATTGGCTGCAGCGCTACGAGGCGATGGACGCGGAACAAAGGGCAGACTTCGACAGACGCATGCGCGGCGACCTTCCGACCGAGTTCGCTCCAGCCATCAAGGCTTTGCGCGCAACGCTCCACGAAGAACGCCCGGCCATGGCAACGCGCAAAGCCTCCGAACGGGTGCTCAACACCATCAACGGCGTTGTGCCCGAAACCATCGGCGGTTCGGCCGACCTTTCAGGTTCAAACAACACCAAGACCGACCACATGACCCCTGTGCGCCCAGGCGCCTATGGGGGCCGCTACATCCATTACGGTGTGCGCGAGCATGGGATGGCAGCGGCCATGAACGGGATGGCCCTTGCCGGCGGCCTCATCCCCTATGGCGGCACGTTTTTGACGTTCTCCGACTATTGCCGTCCCGCGATCCGCCTGTCCGCCCTCATGGGCGTCAGGGTGGTCTACGTTATGACCCACGATTCCATCGGCCTTGGCGAGGACGGCCCCACACACCAGCCTGTGGAACACCTAGCCGCCTTGCGCGCAATCCCGGGCCTTGTGGTGCTGCGTCCTGCCGACGCCATTGAGACAGCCGAGGCCTGGGAGATCGCCCTTGAGAGGCGTGGTCCCACCGTCCTTGCCCTCACCCGGCAGACCTTGCGCGCCATCGCGCCGGCCGACGGGCAAAACAACCGCTCCCGCGCAGGCGCCTACGAGGTGGCGGCCAGCCGGCAGACGCCCCTTGTCAGCCTGTTTGCCTCAGGGTCAGAGGTGGAAATCGCCCTTGATGCCTTTGAAACCCTTGAGGGTCTCGACATCCCCGCCCGCGTCGTCAGCGTGCCTTCAGTGGACCTGTTTATGGAGCAAGACCAAGACACCCGCGAAGCCATCATCGGTGCAGCCCCTGTGAACGTTGCCATCGAAGCGGCCATTCGCCAGGGGTGGGATGCCATCATCGGCTCAGACGGCATTTTTGTCGGGATGACAGGCTACGGCGCATCCGCCCCCTACAAGGAGCTTTACGAGCACTTCGGCATCACCCCCCAGAAGGTTGTGGAGGCTGTGCGGGCACGGCTGTCACGCTGACCTCTGCGGTCGCGTCCAACACTGGCGGATCGGCCCGGCATACCGGGCCGAAACGGGAGACGAACGCGGCGTTCAGCACGGCGTCCACCTCCTCCATGGAGACGATCCGCCCCAGCGCCTCAAGGCTCGTCACACCATGCCCGCGCACCCCGCAGGGCACGATGCCGTCAAAGTGGGAAAGATCCGGCGAAACGTTCAGCGAAATGCCATGGAAAGCCACCCACCGGCGCACCCTGACGCCGATGGCGGCAATCTTATCCTCGAAGGTATCGTTGGGCCGACGCACCCACACACCCACGCGCCCTTCGCGCGTCTCACCGTCGACGTTGAATGCGGCGAGGGTGTCGATCAACCAACCCTCAAGCGCCTCCACATAGGCCCTGACGTCCCGCCCCCTGCGGCGCAAGTCCAGCATGGCGTAAGCGACCCTCTGGCCTGGGCCATGATAGGTAAACTGCCCGCCCCTGCCCGACTTGAAGACCGGGAAACGGCCAGGCGCCACAAGGTCTTCGGCCCGTGCGCTGGTACCGGCGGTGTAAAGGGGCGGGTGCTCCAAAAGCCACACACACTCAGGCGCTTGCCCTTCAAAGATCGCCTGTGCGCGAGCCTCCATGGCAGCAACGGCGGCCTCATAGTCCACCAGCGTGTCGGACACGGCCCAGTCCACAGGCCTTTCGGCCCTCCTCATGGCGTATGCCTTGTTCGGGGCGAGCAGCGCGCCAGGCGAAAACGCTCCATCAACCTCGCTTGAAACCGTCGCGGCGGAGTGCTACGTCGCCCCCACCGTGCGGTCGTGGCGGAATTGGTAGACGCGCAGCGTTGAGGTCGCTGTGGGGCAACCCGTGGAAGTTCGAGTCTTCTCGACCGCACCAGAACCTTCCTCTTAGTGGATTGATATTCCTCGGCTTTCTGAGCTGGGGGCTAGCCAATCCACGTCCATCCAGGCAAATTGCACGACAAAGTGTACCACAGCCGCACCCGAACTCGGGGGGCTCGCCTGATGCGACGCGATGTGTTTTTCGCCCCCGAGCCAGCCATTCCGGACCGCTATCTGAAGCTGTGCGGCCGACGCTGGCACTATGTCCGCCGCGTCCCGACCCGGGTGTCGGATTGGGACAACCGAGGCACGCTTCGGCCCCCATCATGAACCGAAGCTCGCCTTGATGAAGGGTCTACGCGTTGCAAACCTTCTGCCGACCGAGCAGCACATGGTCTACCCGATGCGCCATGCATTCGAGAAGCGCATGCAGGAGGGCGGATTGGACTACGATTTGCGTTGCCGTCTGATGGGGCATGCGAACGGCCGGCCACGGTGTGGCGATTGGGGCTCGCTCGAGCGGTGCTGCGATCAGCTTGGGAAGATTGGGCTGCCCTTCGATCCGAACATCTTTGATCACTCCGGTTGAGGCCGCGCGCGCGTTGCTTCACGCAAACGGGAATCTCGTGATCGTCTCGCGCCGCGCTCTCGTTCGAGGCACCCAACCGCCCTCACGCCACAAGGACCGAAACGACCACACCATCCACTGCGAACGATTCTTACCCAACACCGCTGGCCGACCCTTGGTACACAGGCGTTGACGCTGACCGAAGAGGCGCTGGACCTCCTGCATCCGGCGGCCATGGGCTGGGCGGTCAACGGCCTTCTGAATGGCCGGGACCTCGGGCTCGGCGCTTTCGGCGAGCCATACCCCACCCATGTCGGCGTGTCGGTGGCGCGGCAATGGCATGACAGCCGGAGCTACGACCGCATCTACGCCGATGTCGCGATGGACGTGGTCGAGAGGCAGCGCCGGCAGGGGCCCCGAACCGCCCGATATTCGCGCCGATTAAATGACAGGTTCGAGCGCGAGGGGCCGGCGATCACAAGAGGCCGCCCCCTTTGGTCTGAGACCCCACCACCGGTCCGCCATGGGATGGCGTGTGAGGCTGTCGACCTGGAGGCCGGCTCATGGGGCGCAATGCAGCTCTTGATGGCCGCGCTTGGCGTCGTCGTCCTGATACGCGCCACCGGGCTTTCCGGCGTGGACGCCGGCACCATCTTCGCCATCGTAGCCTATTGCTGGAAATTGCGATGGCCTTCGACGATGTGCCCGGGATTGTGGAGCAAGCCCGCCAGCGACGCGACGTCGGCAAGCGGTTGACGGACGAGGCAGACGCTGCAATGTGCCCGAAGACCGAGAGGGGCTCGCCATCGCCAGATGATTGACCTTCTTTACTACGCCATGGTCGGGGCGTTCTTTACCCATGAGCTCGACGCGATGAAGCGGCACGAGTGGCGCATCTTGCCGCTCACGAGCTTTTTGCCGGACCGCATCGGTGAACAGGTTTTCATTTGGCTGCACGTCCCGTTGTTCGCCCTCCTCCTCTGGGGGGGCGACGGTGACCCCACGAGCGCCACGCGGATCGGGCTTTCAGCTTTTGCCATTCTGCACGTGGGCCTTCACGTCGCGTTCCGCCGCCATCCGGCCAACGAGTTCGACAATACAAGTTCGTGGAGCCTCATCATCCTAACCGGAGTGCTCGGGGCGGCCTACCTCGTCGCGATGCTTTAGCTCTGGATCGCCTCGATGCGCCGCGGCCGTTTGGCATCATGTTCGCTACGGTGATGTGTCGCGCGATCGCCAGCCGTCGATCGCCTCCACCGCGCCGGCGGGCGGGTCACCGCCGGTGAGCTCACACACGCCTTAGGGATCGGACCGCGTCGGCTGCACCGTCTCTTTCACCGGCATGTCGGGCCATCGCCGCAGGGCTACGTGGCGGTGCTGCGGTTCCAGCGGGCCGTTCGGTTGCGAAGCCGCGGGCTGGACCCGGCCGCCGCGGACGAGGCAGGTTACGCCGACCGGGCCAACATGACCCGCGCCTTTCGCCGCCACGGCGGCTTCATACCGGCCCGAACGCCCGACGTCGCACTGGGATGGATGCCGACGCCTTAGGGTACCCGCCGCGGTGCCTTGACCCTGCGAGGACAAACTCAATCGACGAGCGCGTAGCGCCCGATTTGGAGACTTTCGACCCACGGATCGGTGGCGGCCTTGAAGCGCGCGTAGTGATCGTAGGTCCGGTGGGTCACAAGCGCTTCGGCGTCGGTGTAAATTTCGTACAAGGCGACTTCATTGGCGTTCTCGCTCTGCAAGATGTCGAAGTGCAGACATCCAGGTTCTTTGGACAGACAGTCGTCGCGCTGTTCTCGGACACGGCTCAAGAAGTCTTCGAGATGGCCCTCTCGTATGGTGAAGACCGGGAAGATGGCGACTTTGGTCATGGTCAAAAACTCCGCTGGATCGGTGAGATGGGTCGGCCGGCGACCGGCATGCTGGCTGTTAAGATCGAGCCAGTCTCGGATTCGGTGATGTAGAGCGTGCAGCGGTCGGGGCCGCCATAGGCAAGGTTTGTTGTTTTGCGGCCCTGCGGCGCGTCGATGCGAAGGATCGGCTCGCCGAAGGCGCTGAAGAGCCACACGGCGCCAAGCCCGACGTGCGCCACCGCCAAGTTGCCGGCTTCATCCATCGCAAGCCCGTCCGGACCGGTGCCGCCGGAGAGCTGGATGAAGACCCCCACCTTCTGAACGCCGCCCCTTGAAAGCGGCACCCGCCAGACCGCGTTTGCACGGGTCATCGCCACGAAGAGCTCGGTCTCTGCTGCGTTGAGGACCAGACCGTTGGGGCTCGGCGCGTTGTCGATGAGGCAATCGGTGGTCCCGTCGGTCCGCCAGCGATAGACGCGGCCCGTCGGGTCGGTGAGGCCCGTGAGCGCCTGATCGGTGAAGAACACAGTGCCGTCTGACGCGACCGTAAGATCATTGATGGCCTTGAAGCGCTCAGCCCTGTGCCGATCCAGCACCGTGTGTGCGCATCCTGTGGCCGGATTGATGACAACGAGACCCCGCGCGTAGTCCGCCACGAGCAGGCGACCGTCGGCCATCGCCTTCATCCCGTTGGGCTCGCCGTCATAGTCGGCGACGGTGGTGAAGGCGCCGTTCGGGTCGACCTTGAAGATCCGCCCGTGCGCGGTGTCCACACAATAAAGAACACCGTCCAAGTCGAACACTGGCCCTTCCAGGGATGAGTGGGGCGAGGCCGCAAGCCCCTGCGCGTTCGACCACGATGAGACCGCGCCGGCGCGATGGAGGTCGTCGGGCAGTTTGGCAAAGACGGTCGCCGTGACGGTTTTCGGTGCTGGGAAGATGGCAGGCCTCCGTGGGTTGTGCGGCCAATCATGACCGTGACGCGACGCAGCGTATTGACAGCAACACCCGCATGCAACATCGTATTCAAATTGGTATACCAATTGGAGTTCGGTTTGGCTGAGCTGTCCCATCCTGGCGCGACCCGCCGTTGGCGCATCCCCATCTGGATGCGCGCCGCATGGCAGCAGCCGGCCTGGCTCTACGTCGTGTCCTTTTGCGCAGGGCTCGCAGTCTGGCAGATCATCGCCGAACAGCTCCCGTCAGTGATCTTCGCGTCTCCCGGCGCCGTCGGCCTCAGCCTGTGGGAGAATACGGCGAATGGCGAGATCCCGCTGCGCTTCCTCGGCTCCCTCCAGCACATGATCGCGGGCCTTGTCATCGCACTCGCCGTGGCGGTGCCGCTCGGCTTCCTCATGGGCCGCAGTCGCACCGCGTTCACGATGTTCGACCCCATCGTGAACGCCATCTTTTCGATTCCGTCGGTGGCCTTCGTCCCCTTCCTCATCATCTGGTTCGGTGTCCACCTCGAAGCGCGCATCGCCCTCGTGTTCGTCATGTGCGTCTTCGACATTCTGGTCACCGTGGCGGCCGGTGCGCGCAACATCGATCCGAAGGTTCTGAGCGTTGCGCGCTCGTTCTCCACGGGGCGCTGGATGATGTTTACCCGGGTGATGCTGCCGGCGAGCTTTCCGTTTCTCTTCACGGCGCTGCGCATCGGCACCGTGCGCGCGATCAACGCGATGATTACGGCGGAACTCTTCTTCGCCTCGGTGAACCTTGGCGAATATATGAGCGATGCCGCCGCATACTTCGATGCGCCGGCGATGTTCTCCATCGTCCTCCTGCTGGCCCTCTTCGGCCTTGCCGCACAGGAAGGCCTGAAGGCTGCCGAGGCGCGTCTCATGCCGTGGGCGATCCGATGAGCGGGTCCGTGGCCTTCTGGCAGCGTCCGATGGTGTTGCGTTTGACCGGCATCGCCATCGTGTTCGCCCTCTGGGAATTGGTCGGGCAGCTCCTGGGGCCGGCGCTTTTTGCCCCCCTCACCGACGTCATCCCCACGTTCCTGACGTTCCTCGTCGAGGGCGAGATGCTGTCAAAGCTTGCCGGCAGCATGCGCCACATGGTGGTGGGCTACATCGCGGCGTGTCTCATTGGCATGCCGCTCGGCGCGGCCATGGGGCGTTCGAAAATCGTCGACGTCATCGTCCATCCGTGGATTTCGATGCTCGTCGTGTCGTCGGTCGCAGCCCTAGTGCCGATCTTCATGCTCATCTTCGGCACCGGCATCGAAATGCGCATGGCGATCGTGTTCGTCGCCACCATAGGCTATGTCACGCTGACGGCGTATCACGGCGCGCGCGGGATCGACCCCAAGGTCGTGGACGTTGCGCGCTCGTTCGGCACCGGCCACATCGCGCTGTACCGCAAGGTCATTCTGCCAGCCCTCTTCCCCTACCTCATCACCGGCGCGCAGCTCGGCCTCATCCATGCCATCCGCGCGATGGTGGTGGCCGAGATGTTCGTCATCGTCGGCTACGGTGGGCTCATCTTCGATACGGGCCTGTCGATCTCTACGGCGCCGCTGATGGCCTACCTCGTCACGCTCATGATCGTATCGGTGGGGCTCACGAGCCTGCTTCGGCTGACAGGGCGCCGCGCAGCCCCTTGGTACGAGGCCCGGATGGCCGGCGCGTGACGATTGTTCCAACCAAAACAAAGACAACAGGAGGAAACGGCAATGAGATTGAGAACCGCGTTTCTAGCCGCATCAATGGCGGCAATGTCCATCGGACAAGCCGCTGCGGAGGAGCCGCTGCGGGTCAATATTCCGGCCAACTCACTGGGTGTTCATGTGCCTTACATGGCCGCCCTCAATGAGATCTTCCCGGAGCTTGGCCATCCAAAACCCGTCATCGAGCGGGTGAAGCAGCTCTCGACCATCACCCAGTCGGTGCTTGGCGGGCAGACCGATCTTGCGGCCGGCGACGCCATCTCGACCTTGCGGGCCGTCGAGGCGGGCGCAAACCTTGCCATCATCGGCAACGCGTTCATGAACACGAGCCTGGTGTTCGTGGTGAACGGCGACAAGATCGAAACCTTGAAAGATCTTGAGAATGACGATGTGACCGTTGCGGTGAACTCCAAGGGCGACTTCACCCATGTGATGCTCATCGGGCCGATGAAGGATGCGGGCGTCGACGTCGACAGCGTCGAGGTCATCAAGATGGGCGGCTCCGGCAACCGCATGCGGGCGCTGATCGCCGGCAAGGTGGATGGCGTTCCGCTGCACTTCGATCAGGCCGAGCAGCTGGCCGAACAGGGCAATTTCAAGGTGCTCATTCGCCCGGCCGAATTCTACGATGCCTTCCTCGGCGAGGTGTGGATCGTCAGCGACGAATGGCTCTCCGATCCCGCCAACAAAGCCATCGCGAAAGATGTATTGAAAGCAACCGCGATGGCGTTCCGGCGCACCCAGGACGATTTCGCCTGGTATGCCGATATGTACCGCAAATACGGCACGAACGAGAAAATGGCGAACGCATCGGATGACGAAATCCGCATGACGTACGACTACCTTGTGGAAAACGGCGTCTTCCCCCGCGACCTCAACCATGACCGCGCGGTCTACGAAACGCTGCTTCCGGTCTACGTGGACGCGGGTGCCGTGCGCGGGACCGTGGAGCTCGACGACGTGGTCGACACCCAGCTGTCTGACGCTGCGGTGGCCGAGCTCGACGGGGCCTAGAGTTGAGCACGCCCAAGATCGAGCTGAAACACCTCGACAAGTCCTTTCGTCGGGGCGGCGGGCAGACCGAGGTTCTTCGGGACTTCTCGCTCGCCGTGCCCAACCTCACCTTCTTGTCCGTCCTTGGGCCGTCCGGCTGCGGCAAGTCCACCTTGCTGCGCGTCATCGACGGCCTCATCGACACCGATGGCGGTCAGGTGCTGATCGACGGGCGCGACGTGACGGGAAAGGTCGGCGGCGAAGGCCGCGGCATGGTGTTCCAGTCCTTCGACCTCTTCCCGTGGCGCACGACGCGCGGGAATGTCGAGTTCGGTCTGGAGGCGCAAGGCGTTCGCGCCAGTGAGCGGCGAGAGATTGCCGCTCACTACATCGATCTGGTGGGACTGAACGGGTTCGAAGACGCCTATCCGCACGAGCTTTCCGGCGGCATGCAGCAGCGCGTCGGCTTTGCCAGGGCCCTCGCCATCCGCCCGCAAATCCTCCTGATGGACGAGCCGTTCGGCGCCCTCGACGTTCAGACCCGCGACCTCCTCCAGGACGAGCTCTTGGCGATCTGGGAGCGCGAGCAAAAGACGGTGATCTTCGTGACCCACTCCATCGAAGAAGCGATCTACCTCGGCGACAAGGTTGCCGTCATAACGCCCCGACCGGCGAAGGTGGACCAGCTCATCACGGTCGACTTCCCCCGCCCGCGCCACGAAGGGATGAAGACCGACCCTTCTTTCACGGCCATGCGCCAGGAGATCTGGACAACGCTGAAGCAGGGAGTGGTTCTATGACCGTCCCTGCCCCTCCCCTTGCGTGCCATGGCCGTCCGGAGGCCCATTCATGAAGCTCGCTGTGCTGCCGGGGGACGATATCGGACCCGAAATCGTGGACGCCACCCTCGCGGTGCTAGGCGCCGCGCAGGAGCGGTTCGCTCTCGATCTTGCCTTCGAGACCCATGAGGTCGGCATGCTCAGGCACCGCCGCGAGGGCACCACTTTACCGGGCAGCGTGATCGACGCGGTTGGCGAGGCCGACGGCATTCTTCTGGGACCAGCGGGCATGACGGCCTATCCCCCAAAGCACGACGGCGGGATCAATGTGCCTGGCACGATCCGCAAGTATTTCGACCTTTACGCCAACCTGCGTCCCGCACGCTCGCGCGAGGGTCTGGCGCGGGCCGTGGCGGGCCTTGATTGCCTCATCGTTCGGGAAAACACCGAAGGCTTTTATGCCGATCGCAACATGTTCGTCGGGAGCGGTGAATTCATGCCGACACCGGACGTGGCGCTTTCGGTGCGGAAAATCTCCCGGAGTGCCTCGGAGCGGATCGCCCGAGTTGCCATGAGCCATGCCATGCAGCGCTCGGGCCGCGTGTGCCTTGTGGGCAAGCGTCACGTGCTGCAGGTGACCGACGGCCTGTTCATGGAGGCGGCGCGCGACGTTGCGGCGGAGTATCCATCCGTCGAGGTCACCGAGATGGACATCGACGCGATGGTCGCCGCGCTCTATACCGCGCCCGAGACCTTCGACGTCATACTCATCACCAATATGTTCGGAGATATCTTGTCGAACCTTGCCGTCGCGCTGTCGGGTGGCCTCGGGCTCGCCGCGTCTCTGAACCGCGGTGAAACCCGCTCTGCCGCGAACGCAGGGCATGGCTCCGCCCCCGACATCGCAGGAACAGGCCTCGCCAATCCGAGCGGCCTCATTCTTTCGGCGGCGATGCTGCTTGAGGACTGGGGCGAGCGCACCAAAGCCAATAGCTTTTCCGCCGCCGCCGCCGCGATTGCGACGGCCGTGGACAGGACACTTCTCGACAGCAACGCGCGTACCGCCGATCTCGGCGGAAATGGCAACACCATGGGCTTTGCCAGCGCATGCGCCCAACACGTGCGGGCGACATGACGGCAAAACCCTCGTACAGCAAAGGTGGGACGCGCGGAACCGAACGGACGGGCGTGGAGCCGCACACCATGGGCGTATACAAGGAGCTGCGCCAGCGCATTCTCGACAATGCCGTGCCGCCCGGATCGCATTTGTCGATCAAAAGCATTTCCGAGGAATTCGGCGTCAGCCGTACCCCCATCCGCGCTGCTCTGGCGCGCCTCGAGAAAGAAGGTCTGGTGGAGCTGGTGCCCCACCAGGGCGTGCGTATCCTGCCAATGTCTGCCGACGATATGCGTGAGATCTACGCCATCCTCGGCGGGCTCGAGAGCGCCGCGGTGGACGCCATCTTCGACACGCCGGCGCCGGACCTGTCCCCTATGGCAGCGGCCCTCACCGCCATGGAGCGGGCCCTTGAGGAAGACAACCTCGCCGATTGGGCGATCGCGGACGAAGCGTTCCATGAGGCGCTGGTGGCCCTGTCGGGCAACCGCCGCCTGGAGGAACTGGTGGCGCAATATCGCTCCCAATCGCACCGCGCGCGCATGACAACGCTGCGCTTGCGGCCAACACCCATGGTCTCCACAAAGCACCACCGCGCCGTGTTCGAGGCGATCCGCGACGGTGACAGGGACAGGGCCCGCGAGCTCCACGCCAGACAGCGAATCCGCAGCGCACGGGAGCTGGTGGATATCCTCCAGCAACTCAACCTGAGACACCTTTGATGCCGCGGGTCGCCGTGGTCACCGGCGGGGCTAAGGGGATTGGCCGGGCTGTGGCGCACCACCTGGCGGCCGCGGGGCTGCACATCGCCATCGTCGACAACGACGAGGCCGGGGCCCACGCCTGCGCGGACGAAATCGCCGCCCTGAGCGGCCGGGCGAGCGTCGTTGTCGCCGATCTTGCGGTCCGCGATGCGGTGGAGACGGTGCTCGACGCTGTTGCCGCGATAGGCCCAGTGGGCGTGCTGGTGAACAACGCCGGCATCACCCGCCCGGCCCTTCTCGCCGACACCGACTGGCTGCTCTGGGACGCGCACTTTTCCATCAACCTTGATGCCGCGTTCGGGCTCGCGAAGGCGTTCGCATCGCAGCTTCGGACCGATGGCGCGGGGCGCATCGTGTTCGTCTCCTCACACGCTGCGCTCGCAGGGTCCGCGCGGCGCGCTGCTTATGCCGCCACGAAAGCCGCCGGGCTTGGGCTCATGCGGGTCCTCGCGGTGGAACTTGCCGGCGACGGTGTGACGGTGAACGCCGTCGCCCCCGGCCCTGTGGAGACCCCCCATGCCGCAGCCACGCACAGCGCCGATCGACGCCGCGCCTGGCATGACGCGCTCCCCATCAAGCGTTACGTGACGCCCGAAGAAGTTGCGGCCGCCGTCGCCTTCTTCGCAGGTCAAGAGTCCGGCATGATTACAGGCCAGACCCTTGCCGTCGATGGCGGCTTCACCATTGCCGGCCTCCTGACGCAGGCATGACATGAAACCGTATCGGGTCGCAGTGGAGGCATCGTCGCGGCAAGGCCCGCTCGGCGGACGACAGGGGCCCGCTTCATGAGCCCGCACCCCCGCATTGCATTGGTCCACGCCACACCCGTTGCGGTCGATCCCGTGTTGCGCGCATTCGCGACGCTCTGGCCGGAGGCTGGAACCTTCAGCCTACTGGACGACGCTCTCAGTATCGATCGTGCGCGCTCCGCCGCGCTGACGCCCGCCATGACAGGGCGGATCGGTGCGCTCGCCGACTACGCCATCCTCGCCGAGGCGAACGCGATCCTCTTCACGTGCTCCGCGTTCGGCCCCGCCATCGAAGATGCCGCGGCACGTTTACCGGTCCCCGTACTGAAACCCAACGAGGCGATGTTCGCCGAGGCCATCGCCGTCGGCGGCGACCTCGGCATGGTCGCGACGTTCTCGCCGAGTGTGGATTTGATGGCAGAGGAGTTCGCCGAAGCGGCGCGGGCCCGTGGCACTCCGGCCCGCCTTCACACCGTGATGGCGGAGGGTGCGCTCGACGCGTTGAAAGCCGGCGACACTGAGCGCCACAACAGGCTCGTTGCCTCGAGCGCTCGAGACCTCAAAGGTTGTGGTGCGATCTTACTGGCGCATTTCTCCACCGCGCGCGCGGCGAGCACCGTGATGAAAGACTCACCCGTCCCTGTTGTTACGGCACCTGACGCGGCGGTGCGGGCACTTCGCCAACGTGTTGATGGAACGCAGTCGCCAGCGCCGCATGATGGCCACCTATGACTGTGACGGTGTAATCATGCCGATGGAAACTCGATTTATTTTGTTAGAAACGGCATCAACTTGGCCGAACCATTTTAATCGCGTCAGTCAGCCCATCGTCCATGATGTTGTGCGAGCATCGACAACGTGACCGAAAAGACTCGCCGAAACTCCCGACAGGTTTTTCATGGTCATATCGAACCGTAACCTCGCAGAAGGGGGACGGCGCCCACAACCAAGCGTGCCCGGCCGCATCGCCCACGGTTAATCAACATGTTGCTCATTTGGATCTAAGAGTTGCGGCGCAATCGCATTTCAAAGCATCCTGGCGCGTCGCGGCATCCGATCATTGCTACCTGCAGTGTCCGCGGAATACTTTAAAAACTATGATCGAGTCACGACGATCTCGACAACTATCGACGGATCCGCTTCCGCCTAGCTTTCGAAAGCTCTGCTGCCTCTTCGCGTTGGAACCCCGAGATTCGGTTGAAGCAGGCGCCGCCGAGCTTTTGGAAGAATTTCAAGGCCCCGATACAGACAACAGTGCAAAGGCTAGCGCTCTGGTGCAGTCGACACTCGGACGCTGCGACGGTTCCGTGCCACTTCAGACGCCCTCGAAAGCGCAAAATGACCTAACGCCGACATTCTCTGCAGCAACTAGAGCATTTTCAATCTAATCGCAGTCGTATCCGGCTGCGGTGAACAGATTGCGGCACTCGTCCGGCGTGAGAGGTTTGATGACGTCGGCCACGGCATCCCATAGGTCTGGGATTGTGCGGCACGCGGCCTTGCGCAGCAGGGCCTTGAGCTTTGCGAAGACGTGCTCGATCGGGTTGAAATCAGGCGAATATGGCGGGAGGTAGAGGAGGTGAGCCCCGGCGGCTTCGATTGCCTCACGCACGGTAGCGACCTTGTGCGCCGGCAGGTTATCCATCACGACGGTGTCGCCGGGAGTGAGCTCAGGCGCCAAAACGCGTGTGACGTAGGTGGAGAAGGCCTCACCGTCCATCGCCCCGTCCAACAGCCATGGTGCCACGAGGCCGTCGCGGCGCAGCCCCGCCGTGAAGGTGGTGCTCTTCCAATGGCCGTGCGGGACCGGTGCGCGGCAGCGCTCGCCCCGCGGCGCCCGGCCTCGCAGCCGCGCCATCTTGGTCGATAAACCGGTCTCGTCGATGAAGATCAGCCGGTCGGGATCGAGATCGGGCTGCCCCTCGAACCAGGCGCGCCGGCGCTCGGCGACGTCGGGACGATCCTGTTCTGCCGCGTGCGCGGTCTTTTTTTCAGTGTGATGCCGCGCTTGGCAAAGAAGTGCCACACCGTCGAGGGGCAGACCGTCACGCCCTTTTCGGCCCCGAGCCGTGCGGCGATTTCGGCCAGCGTGATGTCGGGCGCGGCCTCGACGAGACCAAGGATAAAGCCCTTATGGGGGTCGAGCTTGGAGCGAACCGGATGACCCTGGCGCGCCGGCTCCACGCTGCCGCTGCGCCGCCACAGCCGATGCCACGCGCCCGCCGTGGCAATACCGATCGCAAACCGCTGTGCCGCTTCGCGGTGAGACAACCCCGCATCGATCGCCTCCACCACCCGGACCCGCAGATCCAGCCCCAACGCTCGCCCCATGACCCACCTCGCGAATCAACTTCGCAAGACCGAATCACAATGGAATTGGCGAGCCGTTACCGACTCTACAATGGTTCAAACTGCTCTAGCGTTGCTATCGGACGTAGCGAGTTTAATGGTTTCGGATACGTTGCGCTCAGGATGAGGGTAGCGATAAAGTGCTCATATGGATGATTGGAACACCATTGTTGACCGCTGGAAAAGTACTCTACGTGCGGTCGAACGCTTAGGCGGATCAACCAGCCTGGAAGCTGCGCGCGCGGCAGACATTCGGCATAGCGAAGTCTGGGGGCTCCGTATTGATGAGCCGGCGTCGCTCAACGACATCGAAAGAGTTGAAACAGAGTTAGGGTTGCGGCTACCCGGCTCGTTGCGGGATATTTTTCAGCATCACTCCAGCCGAATCGAGTTCTGCTGGCAACTTCCCGATGATTTCAGACGCCCAAGAATTCTTGACGAAACCTTCGGTGGCAGATTTTCGCTCGCCCTAAGCGAGATCCCCCGGATAGAAAATGACCGAAGGATAAGAACTGAAATCCTTAGCGAATTAAATCCTGATTATGAATCCGCATGGCACTCAAAGTTAGCAGTTATGGATGGATATCCTAATGATTTCTATGGTTTCAACCTGAAGAGTCACGTAGGCGATGAATTATATTATCTGAGTTACAATGATTTCGAGGCGGAATTTTATATGTTGGGTGTTGATTTTGCCGATTTTCTACGGCGGTGGACCGCAATCGGTTGCCCAGGACCCGAAGACTGGCAATGGATGCCGTTTACGACCGGGCCGACATCGCTTCTACAGCCAGACAGTGAGATCGCTAATATTTGGCGACGATTGATCGGGCTTAGCGGTCCGATCGCAGACTGATAGTGAAGGCCCACTTCGGCCGCTTCAGCAGTCAGCGATAGCAATACGTCCAAAGTCAAGACTGGTTGGCGAACGCCGTGGCAGCTGAAGACGCCAACTGCTTTTCCGATCCTGTTGGCAACACAAAAAGATGAAGACCGGTATCTGCGCCGCATCTGATGACCGACATGACATACAGGAACGCAGCTGTTGCGAAACGCAGACGCCGCCTTGCTGCGTCGTCTCGTCCGCGTTTCAATGACAGCTGACGTCGACCTGATAGCTAAGCTGCTCCGGATTACCATCGGCCGACGGGCGAAGGTCGATCACGCCGCTCGCACGCTGAAACGCCCCCGTTCCACCCAAGATGACGAGCTCCGTGTTTGGCACGGATACCTTAGTCGCATCATGCATTTCGCGTTGCGGGGTATGTATTCCTTCCGCAATCATGCTTCCGTTATCAAACAGAAAGAACACTCTCAGCAGATTGTGTGTCGGACTGCCTTCGTGATCGGGATACAGTGGTGTAATCATCCAGCGCACTTCGCCGAACTGGTTTCCGTCTTTGTTGCCGATCATGCGCTCCCCGACCCGCATATCGCTGATGCCCGGACCCGGCTCCCCTTGGTCATGGGTGACCACCACGCGTCCGCCGAGCGACGTAATCTCAAACGGCATGCAACTGGGAGCCTGGGCTGCCGCTGCCGTTGGTAAATGTAACGCGATCAGTGCGACAGCCAGGCGTCTCATGCTAGTCTCCCAAGTTGCGAGCAGGTAACTTTTCTCACTTGCTAGACTTTCACTATGGTGTCGCATGCTGCCTATCTGATCAAGCGCGTCCACCCTTGCTAACGTCCTCCAGGCAGCTTCACCATAAATGATCGGTCAAATCCTATCGGGTTTGACCCCCTCTCGTTCACGGGGCGAGCGAAAGGGACTGGTACAATCTGATCGATACATTGGTGATCGCCGCGTTGACGGCGCTAGAGCATCCTGCGTCTATACGGACGCAGTTAAGGTGTTCTACTCGTCTGAAAGAGAGCGGTTTTCTTGCGATCTGATGTTTCTGTCCGACCGCAAGGCGAAGGAACGCCGCGTTGGGGAATGGCGGGTGCACGCGTCCCTGGTCTATCATGACCCGGACTGTGTCGGCTGATGTCAGTTCGGGTCGCCTGACGAGCTTCCGCGAATCCACAACCCGCGGGCCTATCTGGCCGCCGATCCGACGCTCCCTGACTGGCGGATCACTTGCTTCTTTTCAGATAAGGGCCATCGCGGTATCGGCGTGGCGTCCGCCGCGCTTGGTGGTGCGATCGAGCAGATCAAGACGCTAGAGCGGTTTGCGGTCAGATGGGAACATACGATCGCAAGAAAACCTCTCTATTTCAAAGGAGTAGAGCATCTTGTCCGCGTCCGTATGGACGCAGGATGCTCTGGGCGGCGGGCGCATTGAGGGATACCCGGAAGACATTGAGGGCCGAAAGGCTGCGCCGGCATTCCTGTTCAACGGGGCACTCTCGACGTTCGAGCGGTTTGGCTTTGAACGATCGCGGAAGATCGGCAAGCACAAGTGGGTGGTGACCTTGACCGTGTGACGATTCACTATCCGGCCGTCTGGTCAGAGCTTCGTTCTGTGTCTCATCATAACGCGCTCGTCGGACAATACGTCGCCGCACGGTGGACATGCCGGCCCCCGTGCAGGTGGCGACGACAGAAGAGGGTCACTGTCGCGGCTTCGTGCTGAGCGGAAGATCGTCGAAGAGGCCGGGCGGCGCTCCGCCGACCTCTGCGCCTTCGATCACGAGCATCCTGAGCTTCGTCGCAACGCCACCGGCCGCCGAGAAACCAGTAAGCCTACCGCCCGCGCCGATGACGCGATGGCATGGAACGATGATGGGCAACGGGTTTCGGCCAAGGGCCTGTCCGACGCCCCGAGCGAGCCGCTTGTCACCGAGGAGCGCAGCGATCGCACCATAGGTCGATGTTTCGCCGGCGGGGATTGCGCGCGTTGCGGCATAGACGTCGGCCGCAAACGGTTCGATTGCGCCGAAGTCGCAGACGATTGGGGAAAGATCCGTTCGTTCTCCCTCAAGCAGAGCGGTCATCGATGCGATGGCGCGACGGATGGCGCTGGGCGGCTCACCGCTCGTGGCACCCGTTTTCGCGGCCAAACGGCGGACCGTGTCATGAGTGGTCTGGTCCGGCAGGCGCGTCGCGACGACGGTGTCATCACGCCAGGCAATGCCGCAGTGACCGAGGGGTGTTGGAAAGAGCGAGACGCGTACCATGGTTTGAGAATCATGCATCCGCCGACGCCGTCTTGCGAGCCATTTCTGGCGGCCACGGCAAGCGCCAGAATGCGAGTGTGCCGAGTGCGAGCAGTATGCTGACCGTCAGCAACGCGGCGAACAGCGGGTGGCTCCCATGCGCTGATGCGAACGTTGCGGCGACCCCGCTCAGCCATTGCACTGCGGCGATGCCGGAGAACATCGCCATGGTGAACACGCTGAGCGCACGTCCCGTCATCTCGGCGGGGAAGGCGGATCGGAGGTCGGCATACTGCAAGGTGATGTAGCCCGCGAAGAAGCCGTTGAAGACAATGAGGCCCACGGCGATGGGCGCGGTTGCCCCGAAAGCATGGGCGGCGAACAGCACCGCATATCCCGCGCTGCAACCGATGATCACAACACGTCGGGCCCGGCCGCCCGGATCGATCCGACCGAAAATGAGCAGTCCGAGCACCCCGGCGAGCGAGATCGCAAATGCAACGTGGCCCACCTCGACCACGGAGAAGTCGTGGCGCTGCACCAGCAAAGGACCGAGCCACAGCCCCCTCAAAGCGAGAAACGCGGCGTAGGTCGTCGCCGCCAAGCAGCAGATGCCGATGGTGTGGGGCTGCGTCAAAATTGCTTTGACCCCCCCGAGCGCGGCGCCGAGGGATTCGCGGTGGCCGCGCTCCGGTGCCGGTGGGTCGCGGACAAAACAAAAGACTGCGACCCAGCTCACAACCGCGAGCGCCGCCAGCACAACGAAGCCGGCGCGCCAGGAAGCGGCCTCGATGACAAGGGCGAGCGGTGTGCTTGTGATCAGCATGCCGCAACTGCCGACAGCCAAAACCACGCCGGTAAGCGACGCAAAGCGGTCAGCCGCGTAGCGCCGAGCGATGAAGACCATCACTGCAAGCAACGCCGGCGCGCAGCCCAAACCGATCAGAGCCTGTCCGACGAGGAGCGTCTCCACCCCGTTCGCAACGGCAGACAAGATGCTGCCGGCGATCGCGAGGGAGAATGCCACAAGCACCGTGGGGCGCGGCCCATAACGATCGAGCGCGACCCCGACGGCCGGCTGTGCAAGGGCGAAGGCGAGATGGAACGCCCCCGCCACTGCCCCGAGCGCCTGTTTCGAAGCGCCGAACTCCGCCGTTAGCGGGTCGGCAGCGAGGGCGACGACGGTACGAAACGCGTGGCTGAGGATGAAGACCGAAACCAGCGCCGCAAGCATGAGAGAGGCGCTGCCACGACGCGACGCGGCCAAGTGCTCAGCGGCCAACAGGTTGGCCCTTGCAGGCGCGCAAGATTCGCGTGCCGATCAATGCCCGTCGCTTCATCTCATCAGTCGATTGAGGTCACCATAGGGTTCCCCGCCGTTGGTCCAGGCAAAGGTGCCGTCGTGGTGGAGCTCGCGGGCGGCAGCCTTCAGGCTTCCGGCAACGGCGCTGTAGAGCTGTGATCCGACGCTGATCCGCCTCACTCCGAGGGATGCAAGGTTCGCGACGTTCCCTTCGTTCCCGATGCCGGCGAGGACATTGATTGGCGTCACAACGCTGCCGAGGACCGTTTTGACATCGGCGAGTGTCATAAGGGCTGGGGCGTAAAGGACATCCGCGCCGGCCTCTTGAAAAAGCGTGAGGCGCGCCAGGATTTCGTCCAGCTCGCAAGCGCCGGCAAACAGGCCGTCGGCCCGGGCACACAGAACGAATGGGCGCTTCAAGCTTTGCGCCGCTTCCACCGCGGCGATGATGCGCTCTTTTGCGAGGGTCCGATCGAACAGCGGGTGTGCGCGGTTACCTGTCGTGTCCTCGATCGACCCACCCGCGAGCCCGGCTTCGCCGGCAAGTCGGATGGTTTCAGCAACCGTCTCGGGGTCATTGCCAAACCCGTTCAAGAGATCGCCCGAGACGGGGATGTCGACGGCGTCCGCAATCTCACGCGCATTGGCGAGAACGATGTCGCGACTCGTCGTGCCATCCTTCTGACCCATCATCCACGCCAAACCGGCACTGGTCGTGCCGAGAGCGGCGAAACCGATGCTCTCAAGCAAGCGCGCGGAGCCTGCATCCCATGCGTTTGGCATTGTGAAGCAACCGCTCTTGTGCAGATCAGCGAACTTTTTGGCCTTATCACTGGTCGATGAAGTCATCTTGATTCCACTTGCCTCACTTCACAGCAAAAACGCGATGGATGGGGCCGCCATCGCCTGTGCGGGACTTGGTCACGGCGATGATGTTGTTGAGCCAAGCATAGCGGGTATCGCCAGTTTCGAATTGGGGCGCTGCGCGAAAATAGTAGCGCCAAGCGCCCGCTGGATCGTCAGGCTTCTCAAGGTCGGTGGCATACTCTGCATCGTCAGGCGCCGACCAGAACCGCCCGTGCCAGTGGACATAAAACATCGCGTTGTCGTGCGTTTCCAGGTTGAAACGCACATCGAGGACGCCGGACCCATCCGGCCGGATGCGGACCCAGTCTGCGCCTGCGTCCGGCACGACGCGCCCGCTGAGATGAGGCCCCTCGAAGGTGCCGCCTTTTACCAGAAAGATCATGCGCGTCCCGTCAGGCGTCGATCCGACGTCGATCGGAGGCAGGTGGAGTTTGACGCGGGCTTCGAACAAGAACTCCAGCTCCGGTGGACTGTTCGCGTCCCATTGGTCGGCGCTCAGCGTGAGACCGCCCGCCCCATGATCAAGGGTATGGGCACTGCTGCGCCCCACAAGCGCGGTGGCTGCATAGAGCCCCGCGCCGACAAGCACACCTCTACGAGCCGGGTCTGGCATTGGCTGCCCTCGTTCTCATGAATACTTGGCTCTGAATGGTCGAGACCTTCCCAAACCACAGGGTCGGCTCACGTGCGAGCTGATGGCGGACCGCCTGCATTGACATCGCTCCGCCGCTCATTCCGCCGCCGACGTGTGCGTCGCGGCCGCTTGGTAGAGTTCGATCAACTCACCGCTTGGTCCAAGAAGGAATGCCATGCGCATGGGTTCTGGACGATCGCCCGACATCACCACGTCGAGCGGTGTACCGTCCCACTCATTCTCCGGAACCGGGATGGCAACGGGTGTCGCGCCGGCTGCGAGTGCCCGAGCGTATGCGGCATCGACATCCACCACACCGAGCGCGAGGTGATTGAGCGGAAATCCCGGCGGAGACATCGTCCCTTCCCCGGCGGGATGCAGCTCGATGTACCGCCCATCTCCGGCCTCCAAAAAGAGGCTCGCCAACTCGAACGCGAAATCGCCGGAGGGCCGCTGCCCGATGATGTCTTGAAAGGTCTCCTTCAGCGTCAAACCCAGTCCGGCGGTGTAGAACCTTGCTGAAGCCTCCATGTCCGAGACGAAAAGGCTGACGTGGTGCAGCGTCGGCCGATCCACTTCGCAGAACACGCGCTCGTGCGGGCTGAAACTCGGTGGAGCATCGGCATGCACCGATTGGGAAGCGATTTCGCTCGCGGGTTTCTGCATTCGACCTCACCCTTTCTGTCCATTGCACTGCCGCCAGAGCGGAGCGCCGTGCCCGTGCGCGATTTGCGACGCGCTCCCCATGTTCGGCGGCCGTCCGATTCACCGAAGCCGGTCGCCGGAGCGCACATGCCTTGCCGCGACACGAGGTCGTTTTCGAAAGTCTCCATGTAATACGTGCGCTGCGCACATATCGTCAAGTTGAAATTCGTGCACCGCGCACATAAAATCCTTGGATGATCGACCGGACCGCCAATTTGCTCGGTGTTGTCGGGCTCGCCGTTGCCGATCGCATCGAGCAGACGGCGCGCGACATCCTCAGCCGCGTCGGCGAAACTCCCGCCGCGCTCGTGGTCATCGGCTACGGCACAGGCCTTTCGAACGAAGGGTTGCGCCGCATTCTGCGCTTGTCCCATCCTGGCACGGTGCGCCTTGTCGACCGGCTCGTCGCCGATGGCCTCGTCGAGCGTCGCGAAGGACGCGATCGACGGGCGATCGCCCTTTTCCTCAGCGCGGAAGGACAGGCACTCCGCGAAAAACTCTTGAGTGGGCGCCTCGCCGCCATTCGCCCGCTGTTGACCCCGCTGACCGGCGCCGAAGAGGAGACTCTGGCAGCACTCCTCTCCAAAATGCTGTCCTCCATGGAGACCACGGCACCCGAACGGCGCACCCTTTGCCGTCTGTGCGACAAACGCGTTTGCCACGACTGCCCCATTCCCGCCGAAGCGCGAGCGGAAAGTTGATCCCCGGACCGCACAGTGTGGTGGTGCTGCGTTCGTTGCTGCGGTCGACGATGCTCGGCTGATCACCCGACCTCAGATCAGCAACCGGCAGGTGAGACGCTTGTTCCTCGACCGGCATCTCCTCCTGCGCTCCAGCTCGGGACACGGCAAAGGCAACGATCTCAGGAGTCTTTTACGGGAGCTTGGGTTCGTCCAGGTCGACAGCGTGGACACGCTGGCCCGCGCTCACGATCTCATCGTGTGGTCGAGGCGGGGGCGCTACCGAGTCCCTGGTGCGACGCCGAGATCGAATAAGCCCTATGCCGTTTCTTAGACCATGGGCCCGCGTGGCCGCTCGTTGTTGGCGGAGATGAGCCGAGAGATTCGGGCGGTTGGTTCGATCGGCATCCATCGAAGTCAGCTCTCGATTTTCTTTGGCGATCGGGGAGGCTCGCGAGCTGCCGCCGTAACGGCTTTCTCAAATTCGATGATTTTGCCGAGCTCTTAATCCTGGCAGAGCAGCTCAACGCGCGGCGTGAGGATAGGGGAACCATCGAGTGGGCGATGCGGGAGGTCGCGTTCAACTGCGGCTTGTTGCAGTGCTGCCGGCTCGCGAAGCACAGGTCTTGCCATCCCCACTGCACCGGCGCAATGGGCTCATCAAAGATCGAGCGCAAGTGGTCCTGAAGGATAGCTGCAGCAGGCTAGGATTTGCCCCGCCTTCTCCTGTGCTGGCGAAAGCCCTCCCTGATGCATCATCGTGACTTGGCCAGACACGCTTGCGATCCGGCAGGTGCCGCAAATGCCCGTCCGACAGCCCGTTGGTACGACAACACCGGACCGTCTCAGTGTCTCGTAGATCGTTCGGTCGGCCGCTGCTTCGATCTGTCGGCCACTCCGCGCAAGGGTGATTGTGACCGTCTCGCCGGTTGCCGCCAGAGGGGGCGGCGCGGGTGGCTCCGAGACGAAACTCTCTTCGCGGATGGCGAACGGATCGACCCCTTCTGCCGCGAGAGCCCGTCGTACCGCAGCGCGGAAGGCGGGCGGACCGCAGAGGAAGGCAACGCGATGCTTCGCGTCCGGCACCAGCGCATGCAGAAGGCGGCGCGAGAGCCGGCCGCGCGGGCCGATCCAGCCTTCCCCGCGAGGCACTGAGGAGGGGAGCAACGTCACCGACACGCTCGGGCAGCGAGCCGCGATGGCACGAAGCTCGTCCGTGAACATGAGATCGCCTGGTTGCGAGGCAGAATGGATGAGGCAAACATCACTGGTGTACCGCCGGTCGCGGATGAGACGCAGCATCGACATCATCGGTGTGACGCCGCTGCCGCCACTCACCATCAAAATGCGATCAGAAGGCGTGAAGGCGAGGCCGAATTGCCCGCCCGGCCCGTAGGCGCGCACCTCACATCCGGGCGCAAGACGGCGGTGAAGGTCTGGCGTGACGCGGCCGCCATGGTGCGCTTTCACCGTCAACTCAACGTGACCCGTTAAGGTCGGCGGCGAGGCGATGGTGAAGGTCCGCGTCAGCGTCTCCCCGTCCATCGGCCACGCGATGGTGAGGTTTTGACCGGCATGAAACTTGATGCGCGAACCATCGGTCGGCGCGAGGCAGAACGTCTTCACCGACGGCGCCTCGTCGCGCACCGCAGTGCAGGTCAGGGGCGCACCATCCCATTGGCGCTGACGCATGCGCTTTGCAACTGGCGCGTCGATCACAAGGCTCACTCGGCTGCGGCGAGGACTGGCACCGAATCGCGGGTGCGCTCGACGTACCAGTCCACGAAGTCGGAGGTTAAAAACTCCGTCTGCGAGTACGGACCCGGCTCGTAGGCGGCCGACTGTGTGCCCAGAAAATTGTTGGCCGCCAAGACGGAATCTTGGTGATTGGTGGCAAGCCACACCGCCGTCAGGTGCTCCAGCGAATAGTCGAGCCCCTCCACCGCGTCCTCATGCACCAGCCAGGTTGTCACGAGCTCGGATTGGGTCGGCGAGATCGGAAGCAAACGGAAGTGAAGGATGTGGTCGGACAGAAAGTGGTTCCAGTTGATGGGCACGTGGAACATGCGCACCGAGCCGAGGTCCGGCTCCTCCAGGTCGCCGAGCAGAACCTTGCAGGCGGGCGAGCCGTCGCGCGTCATGGAGATGGCGCCGTGGTCGAACGGCAGGCGGATGGCGCGGTATTCGCTGCTGCGCGGCACGCCCTTGTGGGCAACGCCGTTCGCCTCCCAGATCGCGGTCTTCTCGGCCATCAGACGCTCAAACTCGGCGCCGCCTTCGGGATCGCCCGGGAGCGCGAACTCCACCAGCGAGGCGAGAAGCTCAGGATGGTTGGAGGCGCAGTGATAGCACTCGCGGTTGTTCTCGATCACAAGCTTCCAGTTGGCCTCCTCCACGATACGCGAGCGGAAGGCGACTTTGGTGCGGTCCGGCTGATGGGGGGCAATCATCGGACCGACGTCGGCCCTGAAAGCGGAAAAGTCCGGCGGCGTATCGGCGAGCGAGACGTAGACCATGCCTTCAAGCAGCGCGACATGGACGCGTTTCAGCGCAAAGTCCTCGCGGCGAAAGCCGTCCTGCATGTGCGCGGCGTGGACGAGCTCTCCGCCCAGCCCGTAGGTCCATTGATGGTAGGGGCACACGATGCGCGGTCCCGAGCCGTGCGCATCAAGGCATAAGCGCGAGCCGCGATGGCGGCAGACATTATGGAACGCGCGCACGTCATCGTCGTCGCCCCGCAGGACGATAACCGACTCGGGGCCGATGTCCATGGTGATGTAGTCGCCGACGTTCGCGATCTCAGCGACGTTGCAGGCAAACAGCCATTCGCGGCGAAAGATACGCTCCATGTCACGGTCGAACGCCTCCTTCGACCAATAAAGCGGTCCGGGAAGGCTCCAGCCCCTGCGATGGGAAGACAAGAGTGCGTCAATGTCGACGGCCACGGCCAGCGTCCTTGTTCAACGACTGACGTTGGAAGGTGGCGAACGCCAGCCGGTGGCGAGACCTTCACGCCGACACGCTTTGGCGCCCTGCCGACGCGCACGACGCAAACCCGATCATCGCAGATCGCGATGGCAGGTCGTACCAATCGCGCCAGCTGCATTGGCGCCAGCGATGGTGGCTGACGCAGTGTCGCATGATAGCAATCGCGTGTCGGTCGGGCGGCCGTAATGAAGGAGCACCCGTTGGAAAGCTGATGAACACCGCACATCCTGTGTGGGGCTGATGGAGTTCTCAATGGCTTTCCCGTCAAAAGCGCGTTTCGTGATCATCGGCGCCGGCATTCACGGGCTGTCCACAGCGCTGCACCTGGCTCGTGGCCTCGCGGCGCGCGGGCTCGGCAGCGGACGCGACATTCTCGTTCTCGACAAGGGTGGGATCGCGGCGGGCGCTTCGGGCATCGCCTGCGGGGTGGTGCGCAACAATTACTTTCAGCCGGCGATGCGCGAGTTGATGGCCCACTCGGTGGCGCTCTGGGAAGAGGACGCCGAGGCGCTCACCTATCACCCCGTCGGCTACATGCAGATCAGTCCGGAGGCGATGCACGACGATGTCGCGCAGATCCACAAGGAGCAGCGGGCCATCGGCTACGACAGCACCTTCATCGAGGGCGAGGCCGATAGCGCCGCCTACATGCGCGGGCTGTTCGATGACTGGCAGGCGAAGGGCATCACCTCCGTGCTGCACGAAAAGCGCGGTGGCTACGCGCACAACACCGCTTCCATCTACGCACTGGCCGGCATGGCGGAGGCGCAGGGGGTGCGCATCCTCACAGGCGCCACCGTTACGGGACTTGAGGTCGGCCACAACTCCAGCGCCGTCACGGGTGTGGTGACCGATCGCGGCACGGTGGAGTGCGGCGAGGTGGTGATCGCAGCGGGTCCCTGGGTGCGCGACTTCTGGTCGATGCTGGGGCTTCCCCGCACGATCACGGTCAAGGGCCGCGACGGCGTGCTGCATGACGATGTCCCCATGTGGCGCTTCTGGCAGCTCGAAGAGGGTGTCCTCAGCGTGCCGACCGACATCTTGCGCACCAATGCCGGCGATGCGCCGCCGGTGCTTCACGTCGACAGCGATGCCCCCCTCTACAGCGACGTCGACGGCTCGCTCATCACCAACGAGATGTGGGGCATCTACTATAAGCCCGATCGTCATTTCGGCGGCATCCAGGGTGGAGCGGCGCCCTACAAGGTGGCAACGGCGGTGGACGCGGTGCGCATCGACCCCTACGGCCCCGCGTCGGAAGAGTTCGTGGCCTCCCCCGATTTCTCGCACATGTGGACCTCGGCGCTCGCCCATTGCCACAAGCGCTTTGAGGGCAAGTCGCAGCACTATCATCGCGAGCCGTCGGGGGGGATCGGCTGCTTCACACCCGATTCGTTCCCAGTGTTCGACCGGTTCTGCGAGAACGCCACGGTGATTGCCGACTCCAACCACGGCTATAAGATGCTCGGCGTCGGTCAGCTCGTGGCTCAGGAAATCCTTGGCGAGGCCAGTGCGCTTCTGGAGCCGTTCCGCTTCGCACGGTATGCGCAAGGCGCGCTGCACCCGGTGTCCCAAAGCCCATTTCCCTGGAGCTGACACGCCCTTCATCTTAGTGTTTGGGCGTCATGACATACGACCGCGAGCGCTCAGGCCGACATTTCATTCTCGTCCCGGTGGACGGGTTTTCGCTGCTCAGCGTTGCCAGCGTCATAGACCCGCTTCGCTCGGCGAACAGGGCGCTGGGTGCCGCCACCTACAGCTTCGAGATCGCGACTGTGACGGGCGAGCCGGTGACCGCGTCCAGCGGTATCGTCTTTCCCGCAACGACGACGCTCGCGGCCGCGCCGCGATCGGATCTTACGATCGTTTGCGCGGGGCTTGTGAAAGAGCCACCGCAAAGCAAGGAAATGGCCCATATTCTGCGGCGCAGGGCGCGGGAAGGCGAGCCGCTGGGCGGGGTTTCGACAGGGCCCTGGCTCCTTGGGCTCGCCGGCCTCCTCGATGGCTATCGTTGCACCATCCATTGGGAATCGCGGGCCGCATTTGTTGATAAATGCCCCAAGGCGGATGTGACCGAAGCCCCCTACGAGATCGACCGCAACCGCTTCACCTCTTCAGGCGGCACAGCCTCCATCGACATGGTCTTGCAGATCATCAAGAACGACCACGGCGCCGATGTGAGCCGCGAGGTTGCCAACCAGTTCCAGCACGAGCGAATCCGCTCCAATGCCGACCGGCAGCGACCAGCCCACGAGCCCGACCTCACCGGCAAGCCCGAGTCGGTCGCACGCGTCATCCAGCTCATGGCGGACAATCTGGAAGAGCCATTGTCGTCCCAGGCACTCGCGGACGCGGTGCAGCTTTCGGTGCGCCAGGTGGAGCGGCTTTTCGAGCGTTACGTGAGCGCAACGCCGACCAACTACTATATCAGCCTACGCCTGCGCCGCGCGCGCGAACTCCTGCGCCAGACCGACGCCTCGGTGCTCGATGTCTGCCTTGCGACCGGGTTCTCGTCCCAATCGCACTTCGCGCATAGTTACCGCGCGGCATTCGGCATGAACCCGTCAGACGAGCGGCGCATCGGTACGAATTTCAAGGTGCGGCGTTAGCGCGCTCAGACGTAACGAGGGTCGCTGAAGTTAGATCCTCTTCGGCGCTGGGCGGCGCGCTGAGCGCTGCGGCGAGTGGCGCGATGTCATCGGCAGGTAAACCGTCCACAAGGGCCTCGATCAATCCGGCCCGCCGGGCGCCGAGCACAGGCGCGGCGTACGATCTAAACTTGGCGCGGATCGCGTCGTCGCTCAGCGGCCGCTCGGGGTCGCCGTCTGCCTCCGTCGGCCCGCTCTCGAGCCGCGTACCATCGGTCAGAACCACCGTGACATCGGCAAGCCGGCGCTGCGGAAATGCGGCGCTATAGCCTTCGTCCACGCTCATGGCCACCTTCCGCGAAAGGGCGAGCGAAGGCCCATCATCGAGCCGCAGAACATCAGCGGGCCCCACAGCGCCCTTCGCCAACGCGACCCCCACGGGATAGGGCAGCGCGTATTGCGCCTCTTCGGTGGTGCGCGGCAGGGCGCAAGCAAGGCGCGCCGCTTCGGCGAAGGTGCGCACCTCGATCCGTGCCACTGCTGCGGGGTCGATCGCGTGGCGCAGGCGCAAGGCAATCGCGGCATGGACGGCAGGCTGTGCCCAGCGGCAGACCGGCTCAGGCTTGACGTACTGTTCCAGGATCAGCCAGCGATTGCCGAAATCCGACCAGAAACGGCTGAGCGCGGGATCTTCCACAAGCATCGCCGGCGCGCCGGTGAACCCCTCTGCGGCCAAAAGCGCAGCGGTCGCTCCAGACAGCGCGCCCCATCCGGAGCCGTCCTTCACCATGGTGGGGTGGTCGATGCAGCGCATCATCGGGCTGCGAGGCCCGTGATATTCGCCAATCCCGAGCGCCTCGCGCGTGGCGGCGCAGGAGAGCTGCAGCGCTCGCGCGCCGATCGCTGCGACCGCCAAAGCGATCCAGGCGCCTGAGGTGTGATAGTCCGCAGCGCTTGCGTGCAGCGCCACGCCTGCCCGGCAGCCGATTTCATAGCCGAGTACCAGACGCGTGAGGAATTCTTCGCCGCTCCCCTCTTTCGTGAAGGCAAGTGCGGCAGGCATTGCAGCGCAGCCGGCATGGCCCTTCGCGAGGCGGTCGCCATCGTGGGCATCGATGGAATCGATCGCGAACGCGCCGGCCATGGCCGCGCCCGGCACACCGCAAGATACCCCTTGGAAAAGGATCGGCACCGCCTCGATGCCACGCAAGTGCTGGCTAGCGACCCGTGCTGCGACGCGTCCCGCCCCAGTGGTGGCGCCCACCGAGGCCACGCCGATTAGGTCCAGCAGCAAGATCTGCGCACGCGCCAAAACGTCCCCGGGGAGATCGGACGGTCCAAGGTCGTGGACAGCACTGATGACATCGTGTGCAGGTCGACAAGTCATTCCTCAATGCACAGTGCGCCGGCGGCCCGCAGGGTAGTCAAAGCGACACCGATCAACGCTATTACGACTGTTGACGCTCAACCTGCCTTGTCCGAACCTCTATCCTTTCCGGCAGAGGGCAGTTCTTTGGAAATTCTGAGCTTTATCTGGGAGAACCTGCCGCTCATCGGCGAACGGACGCTGGAGCACATCTCCATCGTCGGCGTCGCCGTCGGTCTCGCGATTATGACGGGTGTCCCGCTCGGCATCGCGATCACGCAGAACGAGAAGGCCGCTGCCGCGGTCCTTTACATCGCGGCAATCATCATCACGATCCCGTCGATCGCGCTGTTTGGCGTGATGATCCCGATCCTGTCGGTGATCGGCGAGGGGATCGGTTACGTCCCAGCAGTGATCGCGGTCCTTCTCTACGCGCAGCTCCCGATCATCAGGAACACGTACACCGCGATCTCGAACGTCGATCCGGCGCTGCGCGAGGCGGCGCGGGGCATGGGCATGACCGCCGGCCAGCGCCTGTGGCAGGTGGAGATCCCGCTTGCCGTGCCGGTGATCATGGCGGGTGTGCGCACGGCCGTCGTCATGAACATCGGCGTTGCTGCCATCGCCGCCTATATCGGCGCTGGCGGGCTCGGCACGTTCATCTCGCGCGGGATCAGTCAGACCGACCCCCGTCAGCTCATCACCGGCGCGCTCGCGGTCTCGATCCTCGCCATCGCCGCCGACTTCTTTCTCCTTTGGCTGCAAAAGCGGCTAACCCCGCGCGGGCTCGCGATCGCCCGATGACCCGACCCACTCACCGGAGCACGCGATGATCCGCCTCGACGACCTCACCAAGATCTTCAGCACACCCTCGGGCGACGTGGTTGCGGCCGACCACATCAACATGGAAGTGGGCGAAGGCGAGATCTGCGTGCTTCTGGGCCCTTCGGGCTGCGGCAAGACCACGACCATGAAGATGGTCAACCGCCTCATCCCGCCCTCGTCCGGCAAGATCTACATCGACGGCAAAGACACGGACGACTACAACCCCATCAAGCTGAGGCGCACCATCGGCTACGTCATCCAGCAGATCGGGCTGTTTCCGAACAAGACGATCGAGGACAATATTTGCGCCGTCCCTGACCTTCTCGGCTGGGACCGAAAGAAGAGCCGCGCCCGCGCCGCAGAGCTCCTGGAGCTTGTCGCACTCGACCCCGGCACGTTTTTGAAGCGCTACCCCAAAGAGCTGTCCGGTGGCCAGCAGCAGCGTGTGGGCGTGATCCGGGCTTTGGCCGCCGACCCGCCAGTGATGCTGATGGACGAGCCTTTCGGCGCCATCGACCCCATCAACCGCGAAGTGATCCAGGACGAGTTCCTCAAGATGCAGGAGACGTTCAAGAAGACGATCATGTTCGTCAGCCACGACATCGACGAAGCGGTGAAGATGGCTGACAAGGTGGCGATCTTCTCAGAAGGCAAGCTGATCCAGTTCGACAGCCCTGATGACATCCTCGCCCATCCGAAGAACGCCTTCATCGCCGATTTCGTCGGTTCGGACCGCACCTTGAAGCGCCTGCGCCTCGTCACGGTGGAAGAGGCGATGATGAAAGATCCGCCGAAGGTCACCGCCGAAGACACGCTGGAAACGGCGGTCGCCAAGATGGAGGAGCACGGCCATATTTCCATCGTGATGGTGGGGCCGCGGGGGCGGGCGCGCGGCGTCGTCTACCTCTCCGATGCGAAGGGGCAGAAGGGATCGGTCGGTGAGAACCACGACGGTCTCGTCACAACGGTGAACGTGAAGGACGACCTCAGAACTGCGGTCTCAAAGATGTTTGCCCACAACCTCACCTCACTCGCGTGCGTCGACGAGGAGGGCTTTTTCAAGGGCTACATCACCCAGCGCGGCATCACCCACGTGCTGGGTGCCACATATAGGGATAGCTGACGGTGGCCCGTCCCGACAGCGGTCAGGCCGCAACGCTCGATACCTTGGACACCGACGCCGCAGGTGGCGGTCGCCGGCGCGATGTGCTTCGGGCCGGGATCAGCCGGCTGGCAGGGGCGACCCGTGTTACCGACGCCATCGAGGGCGGCGGGTTGGCGAAATTGTGGAGCATCTTCCTCATCTTGTTCGCCTTCGCGGCCGGCGCCTATGCGTGGGCCTCGGGGCTGCTGCCGCAGATGTGGGACCTGCGCGAGGACATCATCTACCTCCTGCGCGAGCACGTCATGCTCGTCCTCATCTCCGGTTCGCTGGCGCTGATCGTCGGCCTGCCGCTCGGGGTTTGGCTCTCTCGCCCGTCCATGCGGCGCTATGCGGAATATCTCATCCAGGTGCTCAATGTGGGCACGACCATTCCGACGCTCGCCATCCTGGCGCTCTCCATGTCTGTGCTCGGCATCGGCAAGACGCCCGCGATCTTCGGCCTTTTTATCGCCACGCTCCTCCCCATCGTGCGCAATGCCTATGCCGGCTGTCAGGCCGTGCCCAACCACCTCATCGAGGCAGCGACCGGCATGGGCATGACGCCGCTCCAGATTCTGTGGCGGGTGGAGATCCCGAACGCGCTGTTCGTGATGTTCGCCGGTGTGCGCACCGCGCTCGCCATCAATGTGGGCACGGTGCCGCTGGCCTTCCTGATCGGCGGCGGCGGGCTTGGCGAGCTTATCTTCCAGGGCATCGCCCTCAACGATTTCGCCATGATGCTGGCTGGCGCGATCCCGACAGCGCTCTTGGCCGTGCTCGTGGACTTCATCCTGTCGCAGGCGCAGTACTGGTTCATCCCTCGCGGCGTGAACCCGCTCAGATAGCGCCGCCGGACGGCGGCTGCGAGAGAATGGAGATCGACTGATATGTGTGGGTTCGTCGTGCTGTGGCGTGTCGGCGATCACGCCATGGCACAGCGGATGATCGAAAAGATCTCCCATCGCGGGCCCGACGCGACGCAGGTGGTCAGCCCGAAGAATGCGCCCGTGGTGATGGCCCACTGCCGCCTGTCCATCATCGGCGCGGAGGACGGCAACCAGCCGATCTACCAGAACGACGACATCCTGGTGGCCAACGGCGAGATCTACAACTACGCAGACCTGCGCGCGATCCTGGGCGAAAGCGCCTTCGAGACCACCTCGGACTCCGAGACGATCCTCCACCTCTTCCAGTCGGATACGCTGCGCTGGGTCGCAAAACTCGACGGCATGTTCGCCTTCGTGCTCGCCACTCGCGAGCGCCTCGTCGCGGCGCGCGATCCGCTTGGCATCAAACCGCTCTACATCGCCCACGTGGACGGCGGCCTCGCCTTCGCATCGGAGCTGAAGGCTTTCGACGGGCTGGGCATCGAGACCATCGAAGCGCTGGAGCCAGGAAGCCTCATCGACACCCTCGATGGTCGGCGTCGTTGGTACAGGATGCCCCACGGGGCGGCTGTGGACGAGGATATCAATGAGGAGGCGACGTGGCGTGAACTACGCCTCGTGCTGGAAGCGGCCGTCGCCAAATGGATGGTGGCCGATGTGGAGGTGGGCTCGTTCCTTTCCGGCGGGCTCGATTCCTCCATCATCGCCGCAATCGCAGCGAACTGCCTGAAGCCGTCCGGCCGGCGGCTGAAGACCTTTGCGGTGGGTCTGGAGGGCAGCCCCGACCTTGAGGCTGCGCGAAGGGTTGCCACGCACATCGACGCCGAGCATTTCGAGCACGCCTTCACGGCGCACGACGTGGCCGAGGTCCTTCCCCACGTCATCTATCACCTGGAAAGCGCCGACGTGGATCTCGTGCGCTCGGCGATCCCGACCCACTTTGCCGCCAAGCTCGCGCGCGCCCACGTGAAGGCCGTCCTCACCGGCGAGGGTGCCGACGAACTCTTCGCCGGCTACAGCTACCACCAGGGCTATGTGGATTCCCCGCGGGAGCTTGCCGACGAGCTGACCCGCTCGCTTTCCTCCATGCACAACATCAACCTTCAGCGGGTCGACCGCATCACTATGGCGGAAAGCCTGGAAGCGCGAACGCCGTTCCTCGACCGCGAGTTGATCGACTTCGCGCAGTCGATCCCCGCCACGCTTAAGTTGCGCCGGACCGACCCCGGCGAGGCCGAAGCGACCGGCGACATCACCGAAAAGTGGATCCTTCGAAAAGCCGCGTCCAACCTCCTGCCGCACGATCTGGTGTGGCGCAAGAAGGCCCAGTTCGACGAGGGGTCGGGCACGGTGAAGGCGCTGGAAAGCGCGCTCATGACGTTGTCGGGCGCATCCAGCCCACTCTCGCGGCAGGCGGAGGGCGCGCTTTATGAGAAGATCCTGCGCGGGGCCTACGCGGAGCCGGACATGATCCTGGAGCAGGCGGGGACGTGGACAGCGGGTCGGGTCGCCACCGGAGTTTAAACGAAGAGCGACGCCCTGAGGCAAATGGGTGACGCCTTTGCGCAAGTGGTGCGCCGGCCGGACCGGTGCATTGTCAACAAAATCTGGAGGACTTCACGTATGAACATCACCAAGCGAACGCTTCTCGCGGCGGGCCTCGTGGCCACCCTCGCAATGCCCGCTGCGGCTCAGGAGGTTGTCGTCGGCGGCAAGAACTTCACTGAGCAGCTTCTCCTTGCTGAGATGACCGCACAGCTCCTGCAAGCCAACGGATTCGACGTGGACAAGAATGACGGTCTTGGCTCCACGGTGCTGCGTCAGGCGCAGGAGAACGGGCAGGTGGATCTTTATTGGGAATATACGGGAACATCCCTCGTCACCTACAACAAGGTGGAGGACAAGCTCTCCTCCGAGGAGACCCTCGCCAAAGTGCGCGAACTTGACGGCGAGAAGGGCCTGACCTGGCTCGAATGCTCGTCCGCCAACAACACTTATGCATTCGCCGTGCGCGGCAGCGACGAAGACACCAACGACGTCAACACGCTGTCCGACCTTGCCGCCGCATTCAACGAGGGTGACGGTCTCGACATTGCCGTCAACGCAGAGTTTCCGCGGCGACCCGACGGTCTGCCCGGCGTGGAAGAGATGTACGGCTTCGACGTCGGACGGCGGAACCTGAAGTCCATGGAATCGGGCCTCACCTACCAGGCGCTGAACGAGGACCAGGTGGACGTGGCGCTCGTCTTCGCCACCGACGGGCGGATTGCTGCCTTCGACTTCCGTGTCCTTGAGGACGACAAGGGCTTTTTCCCGAACTACGCGATCTGCCCTGTGGTCCGTACCGAGCTTCTGGAAGCCAATCCGGGCCTCGAAGAGCCCCTGGCAGCCCTTGCCAGCAAGCTTGACGACGCGACGATGCAGGGCCTCAACGCACGCGTCGACGTGGAAAAAGAGACCGTGGAAGCGGTGGCCCAGTCATTCCTTTCCGAGCAGGGGCTGATCTGAGACCGCGCCGGGCAATCAGGGCCGGCAGGCCCCTACCCGCGATGCCCGGCCGTCGCTCGGACCGTTGACGCCATGGCGCGCAAGAATTCCGAGCGGCTCACGATCGGCCTCGCCCAGGTCCACTCGGGCCTCGGCGCGCTGGAAGAGAACGTCCGCCAGCACCTGCGCATCATCGAGGATGCGCGGGCGGCGGACGTGGGATGTCTCGTCTTTCCCGAACTCAGTCTGACGGGGCACTCTGCCGGAATGTGGTCGCTCGACATCTCGCTCGACCGTCTGCACCCCTTCGTCAAGAAGATCGCCGATGCTGCCGGACCCATGAACGTGACTTTCGGGCTGATCGAGGAAGGCCCCGCCGCGCAGTACTACAACGCCGCTTATACCGTCGCCGGCGGCGAAGTCGTTCACATCCATCGTAAGGTGAACCTTGCCACCTACGGCAGCCTGGAAGACGGCAAGTATTTCGCCGCCGGCCGATATGTGGAAACCTTCCCCGTCGGCCGCAGGTGGCGCGCGGCGACGCTGGTGTGCAACGATTTCTGGAACCCGGCGCTCGTCTACCTTGCCGCGCTACACGGCGCGACGGTGCTGCTTGTGCCCGTCTCCTCTGCGAACGAGGCGGTCGGGGGGGACTTCGACAACCCGGCGAATTGGGCCTGCGCCTGCAAGTACGTGGCGATGGTCTATGGTATGCCGGTGGTGTTCGTGAACCGTGTGGGCCGCGAGCAGGGGCTGAATTTTTGGGGCGGATCCCGGGTGGTGGACGCAAACGGCGCCATCGTTGCCGAGGCCGGCGCCGAGGACGAGCTGCTGGTCGCCGAACTCGCCTACGATAACGTTCGACGAGCGCGCAGCCTCTTGCCAACCGTGCGCGATTCCAACCTCGACCTCGTCGTGCGGGAAATCCAGCGCCTGCAAAACACGCTCGGCGTGCCGGACCAAGTGCGCCACGACTGAGGTCTTACAGTGCGTCCCCCTCCCCAGTCGGCCACGCAACGAGACGCTCCATCCAAGGCAGCTTTTCGAAAAGGCGCGAGAACACGGGCTCGCGCAAGATCGTGCGACCCTCATCGGCAACGCGCAGGGGAAGCGTGCCGAACTCCCCGGCACGAGCAACCAGCTTGATGGTGCGCGAGAACCGTCCCCGTGCCATCGGGGCAACGTGGAGGTTGGCAAGGCGCGCCTCCTCTTGCGCCAGGCACAGCGGCGTCGTCATCGACCAGCCCATCCCCTCCGCCACGGCGGTCAGCTGGCCGGTCGCGGTGTCGAATTCGGCGCTGATCGGCATGTCGAGGCGCAGCCGGGTAAGCTGTCGTTCGATTTGCCGGCCGATGGAGGAGCGCAGCGAATACCGCACGAACGGGCGGGCGGCGAGTTTCTGAAGGTCGATGGGATCTGGGGGACCCTCGCCCCGCGCAAAGACCAGCACGAAAGGTTCCACGGCGATCACGTGGTGTTCCAGCCCTTCCACCGCGTCGAGTTCGTCGCCGGCGGTGACGATCATGTCCACCGCATGACTGAGCAGCGCCGCCTGGTGATCGGGCGAAATCCCTGACCAGATCCGCCAACGCTCGGCCACATCCACCATGTTGCGCACCAGCCGGGGGCCCACCGTGTTGGCAAAGGATTCGGCCATCGCGATGGTGAGCGAGGCAAGGCGCCGCTCGTCGGAAAGGCGCACGGCGGCATAGGCGTCGTTGGCGCTCGCGATCATGGCGCGGCTGCGGTCGTAGAGGATCGCGCCGGCGTTGGTGAGGCCAATGGGGCGTATGGTGCGGTCGAAGAGGAGCGCGCCTGCTGCCTCCTCAAGGTTCTGGACGATCTGACTGACGGTCGATTGGGTGAGGCCGAGCCGCCGCCCCGCCGCCGTCATGCCGCCAGCGTCCACCACAGCAACGAATACGCGCACCGAGCGGACGTCGAAGTTGGGTGGCAGCTCCATCATGTGACAGTGCGGTTCTTCGCAGCCGTCCGCAACCGCGCCTCAGGCCGCCTGGCGCCCGTCGGCAGCGCCCGCTTCGCAGAGCCACGCAAGAAGCGCGCGCGCATAGCCGCGGTAGGGATAAAGATCGTAGGCGTCTTCATCCGCTCGCCGCAGAATGACGCCAATGTGGGCGATGTCGGTGAGGACCGTGTGGCCGACCGGGAACGCATGGGGATGCAGATCGATGGCGATACCCTTCGAGAGCACCCAGCGCGCCCGTATCCCCTTAAGGCACAGCAAAATGCGTGCGTGGGAAAGGTCCGTCACGGTCCCTTCCTCTACCGGAATGCTCGCGCTGAGCGCTGCATGAAGGTCCGGCCGCGCGGCGGCAATCAGCGCGCGATCAGGTGCGACATTCATGATTGTGGTCCCGCCCCGTGTCGTCGATTGAAGCGGCCCGGGCATCGGCGGGATATTCTCACGGCCGAGCGCTGCATCGACCGCGCTCGGCGCGTCGTCCTGTCGAGAGGGAAAGGCGGCGACTTGGACGAGACTGCCGAGCGGACGCTCGCCGATCTCAAGACCAGGCAGTGCCGTCGGAACCAGCCCATCGAGGGGCGAGCGTCTTGCCGTCGCAGACTCAGCCATGCATGCGCCTCCCCTCCGGATCCACGAACACCGGGGAGACCACCTCCACCGGCACAGTCTTGCCGCGCAGCGGGTCCTGCATCGTGAGGCGTTCGCCAAGACGCTCGGACCCGCGCTCCAAAAGGGCAAGTGCGATTTCAGCGCCCGATGAAGGGCTGTGCGTTGCCGACGTGACGTGTCCCTCCGACCGTCCCGCCTCGCCGGTGAGGTGCGCGCCCGACGACAGCGGCTGCCCATCGAGGGCGCGCAGCCCGACAAGCCGCAGCCGCCTTGCGTCCGTCAGCGCCTCCCGCGCCAACATCGTCTTGCCGACGAACGCTTTCTTCGACGATGCCATGCCGTCGAGCCCGAGGTCGTGAAGGGTCGTCCTGCCATCAAGCTCGCTGCCCGATACGTGACCCTTCTCGATGCGCAGCGTCCCCATCGCCTCAGTGCCATAGGGTGTGATGGCGTGCAGCGAACCACTCTCCAGGATGGCGTTCCAGACGAAGAGGCCGTGGTGGGCGCCGCAATAGACCTCGTAGGCGAGTTCGCCCGAGAAGGAGAGGCGCGTGACCATCACCGGCACCTCGCCGACGCGCCCGTGCCGGATCGCCATGAACGGGAAGCGCTCGTTCGCAAACTCGATCCCCTCCAAAGCGGCGGCGAGCGTAGCCCGGCTCTTCGGGCCGGCGACCGCCATGCCCGCCCATTCTTCGCTCACCGAGGTGAGGTGGACCTTCAGCTCCGGCCATGCCGTTGCGAGCAGAAGTTCGAGCCTTGCGAGCACCGCTCCCGCGTTCGCGGTCGTGGTGGTCATCAGGAAGCGGTGTTCCTCGAGGCGCCAGGTGGTGCCGTCGTCCATGACCATGCCGTCATCGCGCAACATCACGCCGTAGCGCGCCTTGCCGACGGGAAGCTTTGCAAAACCGTTGACGTAAACGCGGTTGAGGAAGGTCGCCGCATCCGGCCCCGCCACCTCGATCTTGCCGAGCGTCGACACATCGATGATGCCGACACCCTCGCGCACCGCCCGCGCCTCGCGGATGTAAGCGTCGCGGATCGTCTCCCCGTCCTGCAGGTAGGCGCGCGGGCGCTGGAAGGCGCCGGTATTGACCATCGCGCCGCCATTGCCCTCGTGCCACGCCTGCATCGGGGTCCGCCGCACGGGACGGACGCCGGCGCCCACCTCCGCCCCGGCAAGGGCGCCGAGCGCGATGGGACTGGCGGGTGGGCGGAAGCGCGTCGTGCCGACCGCCTCAACCTCCATCCCCCGCGCGGCCGCCATCAGGGCGAGACCATTGAGATTGCTGGTCTTGCCCTGGTCGGTTGCCATCCCGAGGGTGGTGTAGCGCTTCAGATGCTCGACTGCGCGAAAACCTTCGTCGTGGGCAAGCGCCACATCGGCCGCCGTCACGTCGTGCTGCAGGTCCACGAAGGCTTTGCCGGCGCCCGGCACCGCGAAGAGCGGATGGGGCGCCGCGGCGCTGAGGTCGGCCGCCACATCGAACGTCTTTGCCCGGGCGGGGCCGAACGCAAGCTCCGCGGCGGCGTGCGCACCGGCCGCGGCGCCCGCGGCCAGGCAGGCGGCCGTTTGAAGCGTGCCGTCCATGGCGCCGACGGCCTGCCAGTGATCAGGCAGTGCGCCGGGACGGAAGGCGTTGAGCGCGCTGTCCCACACCGGCTTGCCGGCCCCTTGCGCGGTAAGCGACAGCGTGGGCACCACACCGCCAGAGACCAGAAGACAGTCCGCTGCGATCCGGCTCTCTTGCCCGGCAGCGTCGCGCGCCATCACGCCCCTCACGCCGCCTCGCCCCGTTGCCTTTCCCACCACGGAGCCCGCGTGCACGGCCGCTCCCGCCGCCTCGGCCACCTCGCGTGCCGTCACGGGAACGTCCTCGCGCGGGTCGATCACCGCGGCGACATCGATGCCGGCTGCGGCGAGGTCGCGCACAGTTCTGTAGGCGCCATCGTGGCAGGCGAACACCACGACCCGCTTGCCCGGAGCGGCGCCATAGGCGTTGACGTAGGTGCGCGCCGCTTCGGCCAGCATCACGCCGGGAAGGTCGTTGCCGGCAAAGACAATGGGCCGTTCCACCGCCCCGCACGCAAAGATCACCTGCTTCGGGCGGATGAGCCAATGGCGCTGGCGCGGCGCGCCCTCATCCGCACCGCCTTCGCCGATCCGCTCCACGGCACCGAACTGCCCGTCATAGTGGCCGTAGACGGTGGTGCGGGGGAGCACCGTCGCGCCTGCTGCCGCAGTCTCCGCTGCGAGGTCGGCGGCGAACTGATGGGCGGGCATCCCGTCGACGGTGTCGCGCTCGGCCAGAAGCGCGCCGCCAGGGCGCTCGCGCTCGTCGGCGATGATGACCCGCGCCCCGCTCAGCGCAGCGGCATGCGCGGCGGCAAGACCCGCCGGACCGCCCCCGACGACAAGGACGTCGCAAAAAGCGTGGACCGTCTCGTAGCGGTCAGGATCGGGTGCGTCGGGCGCTTTGCCCATCCCCGCCGCGCGGCGGATCAGCGGCTCGAAGAGGCGCGTCCAGGTTCCGCGCGGACCGCCGATGAAGGTCTTGTAGTAAAACCCTGCGCCGATGAGCGGACCGGCGAGCCCGTTGACGGCCATCACGTCGCGCTCCAGCGAGGGCCACGCATTCTGCCCGCCCGCCACCAACCCCGCGCGAAGGGGAACCATGGATGCCTTTGCGTTGGGCTCGCTGGCCGCGCCCTCGCCGAGCGTCACGAGCGCACACGGCTCCTCCGGCCCTGCCGACACGATCCCGCGTCTGCGGTGATATTTGAACGAGCGCGCCACGGTCCGAACACCGTTTGCAACAAGCGCGGAGGCGAGCGTGTCGCCCGCATAGCCCGTGAGAGCACGGCCGGCGAAGGTGAAGGACAGCGACTGCGCGCGGTCGATCAGCGTGCCGCCTGCGCGAAGGCGATGGCCGCTCACTCCGCGGGCTCCGATTCGCGGGGTGCAGGAAGGGCGACCCCGGCCCGCTCGGCGCTGTGCACCTCATGGGTCAGCGTATCGCGCTCCACAATCAGCACCGACCGGCACCCTGCGGTGTGCTGCCAGTATTCGCGGTGGGCGCCGACCGGGTTGCGCCGCTGATAAAGATACGCGCACCACGCGTCTTGCGGTGCATCGAGCGCGGGGCGGGTCAGCGTGGCATCGCCAGCGTAGGTGAACTCGCTCACCTCGCGCGGGCCACAGTGCGGGCATGGGATCAGCATCGCGCCCTCCTCATCCTCAGTGAAGCTGCGGGAAGGGGCCGGCGCCCTTCTCGTCGAGCGTGTGGCCCGCGCAGAAACGCTCCAGCGTGAAGGGTGCGCTCAACGGATGCGGCGCGTCCTTCGCGATGGTGTGGGCAAAGCAGAAGCCGGACGCCGGCGTTGCCTTGAAGCCCCCGTAGCACCAGCCGGCATTCAGATAGAGATTGTCGAGCGGCCCCTTGGTGATGATGGGGGAGCCGTCCATCGTCATGTCCATGATGCCGCCCCAATGGCGAAGCAGGCGAACGCGACCAAGGTTGGGGAACATCGTGACCAACAGCGAGGCGACGTCCCGCACCACGGGCGTGTTGCCTCGCTGGGCATAAGAGTTGTAGCCGTCGATATCGCCGCCGAAGACGAGGCCGCCTTTGTCCGACTGCGAGACATAAAGGTGTCCCGCGCCGAACGTCACCACCGTGTCGATGACCGGTTTCAAAGGTTCTGACACGAAGGCCTGCAGCACGTGGCTCTCGATGGGGAGGCCTTGGATGCCGGCCCGCCGCATCACTTCGGACGTGTGACCGGCGACCGCGACGCCCACCTTGTGGGCGCGGATGGTGCCCCGTGTGGTCTCCACACCAACCACCGCTCCGCCTTCGCGCAGGAAGCCGAGCACTTCGCAGTTCTCCACGATGTCGACGCCGCGCCGATCGGCGGCGCGGGCATAGCCCCAGGCGACCGCGTCGTGGCGGGCCGTCCCCGCGCGCGGCTGGAGCAGGCCGCCGACCACCGGAAAGCGCGCCCCCGGCGACAGGTCGAGATGCGGTGCGAGGCGGGCGATCTCTGTCGGCGTCAGAAGCTCCGCATCGATGCCTTCCAGCCGCATCGCGTTGCCGCGCCGCGCGTAGCCGTCGAGCTGGGCAGGCGTGTGGGCAAGATTGAGCACGCCGCGCTGGGAGAACATGACATTGTAGTTGAGGTCTTTGGAAAGGCCCTCCCAGAGCTTCATCGCCAGCTCGTAAAAGCGCGCGTTCTGCGCCAGCAGATAGTTGGAGCGGACGATCGTCGTGTTGCGGCCGACATTGCCGCCGCCGATCCAGCCCTTTTCCAGAACCGCGACGTTCGTGAGCCCGTGTTCCTTCGCCAGATAGTAGGCGGTCGCAAGTCCGTGGCCGCCGCCGCCCACCACGATGGCATCGTAGTGCGGTTTCGGCTCGGCCGCCCGCCACTGGCGCGGCCAACCGCGGTTCCCCGAAAGGGCGCGGCGGAGGAGTGTTGCCGCCGAATAATTCATGCACCCGTCCTGTCTTGCGCTCCGACTTCACTGGAGCAACTCCAGGATGACGGTACACAGTCTTCCTGGAGATGATTGCTCGTCGATTACAGATGCGAGCCGATTTCTTCTAACTGACTGTGTACAGTCAGAGAGGAACGGCTCTAGCGATATCGGCGGACGCACGCACGCACCATCGTGAACTCCGGTGGCCTCCATCGCTTCACATGATGATGGGCACCTGGCTGTTGGCGCCCGACGCCTCGGGCGCTATCGCCAACCCATTCCTCCAGCGACGAAGAGCAATTGCCGTGCCTGACTTCCTCCTCACCCTCTCCTGCGTCGATCGTAAAGGCATTGTCGGCGCAGTCGGGACGACGATCGCCGCGCAGGACTGCAACATCCTGGAAAGCGCGCAGTATTTCGACCGGGCGACCGGCCGCTTCTTCATGCGCGTGCACTTTCGCGGGGGTGAGGGCATGACGGTCGAACGGTTCGGCGAGGGTTTTGCCCCGACGCGGCTCGCCTATTCCATGGACGCCGAGATCGTGGATCCCGCCAAGCGGCCGCGCGTCCTCATCATGGCGTCGAAGACGGGCCACTGCCTCAACGATCTCCTCCACCGATGGCGCATCGGCGGGCTCGCCATGGATCTTGTGGGCGTGGTGTCGAACCATGAGGACTGGCGAGGGCGCGTCGAAGGCGAAGGGGTGCGGTATCACCACATGCCGATCAGCGCTGACACCAAAGAGGTACAAGAGGCAGCGCTGCTTTCCCTGATCGAAACAGAGAACATCGACCTCGTTATCCTCGCGCGTTACATGCAGGTGCTATCCGACAACGTCGCGCGGCGCCTGGAGGGGCGCGTCATCAACATCCATCACTCCTTTCTGCCGAGCTTCAAGGGCGCCAAACCCTACCATCAGGCGCATGCGCGCGGCGTGAAGCTGATCGGCGCGACAGCGCACTATGTCACGCCCGACCTCGACGAAGGCCCGATCATCGAGCAAGATGTGGAGAGGGTCGACCACACCATGACGCCCGAGGCGCTGGTGGACGCCGGCCGCGACGTGGAGAGCCGCGTTCTGGCGCGCGCCGTGCGGTTCCATATCGAGAAGCGTATCCTGCTCAACGAGAATTCCACGGTCGTGTTTAGGTGATGCCGCCCATACCTTGGACATCACCGAAAAGCCGCCGGTGCCGTTCGCGAAGGCGGTTCTGCGACAGCAGATCGCGCCGACGGCTCAGCCTCGCCCAGGCGACTCCCGCAAAAACGTTGGTTCGCTCAGCTTGATTCAACGCGCTCTTGAACGTGATCCACGTCTGGCGAAGGCCTTTGCAGTCGCTCAGCTCGAAGGAAATGACATCGTTCGGTTGGTCGAAGAGATTGCTCACGCGTCTTCCCATGAATCGCGCGTCTTGAGGTGATCGCGAATAAAAAGCACCGCGTTGGGACCTGACATTTTGAGCGCATCCCGGATGGCCCGCATCCATCCCTTCGTCGGTGGACGGCAGCGCGCGGTCGCGCACTGCCGGTGCCTCCCAGTCGGCGTTGGATCCGATCGCTCGCAGGCCCCTTACCTTAGCTGCGGGTCGGCTGTTGCCGCGCGCCTCATTGCGGAGTGATAGAGACGCGGATGTCGTGGAAGGCGGCGCCGCCGTAGGGGGCGACGGGGTCCGCGCCCACAAGGCAGTTGATGCCGCGGCCGTCGACGAACGCGTCGTTGGGGAAAAGCCCCTCCGAGATGAGCGTGCCGCGCTTCACGCCAGGGAAATGGCGGGCGGCGAGCAGCACGCGCCCGCGGTGGTTTTCCAGCGCAACGTCGGCCCCATCGGCGATGAAGTGAACCGCAGCATCCTCGGGGTGGATGAAGACCATCGGCGCCCCCTCCTTCTTCTGAGAACTTGGCGTCTCGTTGAAGGTGGAGTTGAGGAAGGAGCGCGCCGGCGCCGTCACCAGGCGGAAAGGGTGCGCGGCGGTGGCGTTTTCGATCACGTCCCACTGGTCGGGAAACCGCGGCATTGCGGCGGTGGGACCCATGGGGCCTGCGTTGGGTGCTGCCACCTCGATCCAATCGGGGCTGAAGCGAAAACGCCCGTCCGGGTAGGCGAACCCGTTCAGATAATGCGCCTCTTCGAACGGGGGCTGGCAGTCGATAAAGCCGTCGCGCTTGAGGGAATCGAGGTCCAGGCCTGAGGCCTTCACCATCCACGCAATGTGCTCCATGGCGCTCATCTCAAAGCCAGGGTGCTCGGCACCGACGCGGCGGGCAATCTCGCTCTGGACGAAGTGATTGTCCCGGCATTCGCCAGGCGCCTCCACCAGTTTCGGACCCAGAAGAATGTACTGGTGTCCGCCGCCTTTGTAGATGTCGTCATGCTCGGTGAACATGGTCGCAGGCAGGACGATGTCGGCCATTGCCGCCGTCTCCGTCATCATCTGCTCGTGCACCACGGTGAAAAGGTCTTCCCGTGCAAACCCCTCACGCACCAGGTCCTGCTCAGGCGCGACGCTGACGGGGTTGGTGTTTTGGATCAGCATCGCTGTCACCGGTGGGCCGCCTTCAAGGGCCTCGCGATCGCCCATCAGGATGGCACCGATGCGTGACTGGTCCAGACGCCGGGTCGACGGGTCGACCACGTCGCTCCCCTCGATCATCGTCTTGTCCAGCTTGTAAATGGCGCCGTTGTTGTGGAACGCACCGCCCCCTTCGTGCTGCCAAGACCCCAGCACGGTGGCGATGGAGGCGGCCGCGTGCATGGCCACCGTCCCATTGCGCTGGCGGGTGAAACCGTAGCCAAGCCGCAGGTAGGTCCGCTCGGTCTGCCCCACGAGGGCAGCGAAGGCTTCGATCTCCTCCAACGATAGCCCTGTAATGGCCGACGCCCACTCCGGCGTGCGGCTTTCAAGGTGCGCTTCAAAGCCAGCAGGGTCATCGGCAAAGCGGGCCATATAGTCGCGGTCGGCATAACCGTCACGGAAGGCCACATGCATCACTGCGCACGCAAGCGCCGCGTCCGTGCCCGGGCGAAGGATCAGCGCCATATCCGCCTGCTTGGCGGTGTCGGTCTCATAAACGTCCACAACGACAATCTTTGCGCCGCGGGTTTTACGGGCCTCCACCGCATGGGTCATGACGTTGACCTGGGTCGCGACGGCATTGGTGCCCCAGATCACCAGGCAGTCCGCCAGCGCCATCTCGCGCGGGTCGGGGCCTGCAAGGCGCCCCGTGCCGGCGATGAAGCCCGTCCAGGCCATGTTGGTGCAGATGGTGTCGTACTGACGCGAATAGCCTTTGGCGTGGCGCAAGCGGTGGATCCCGTCGCGCTGCACAAGCCCCATGGTGCCGGCATAGTGGTAGGGCCAGACGGCCTGTGGTCCGTTTCGCTCTTCGGCTTCAAGGAAGGCATCTTCAATGCGCGACAACGCCTCTGCCCAACTGATGGGGGCGAACTGGCGCGAGCCTTTGGGCCCGGTGCGCATCAACGGATGGAGCAATCTGTCGGGATGATTGGCGCGCTCTGCGTACCGCGCCACCTTCGCGCAGATCACCCCGGCGGTGTAGTCCACATCGGGGTTGCCGCGCACACGGCCGATCTTGCCGTCCGCCACATCCACAATCAGCGCGCAGGTGGACGGGCAGTCGTGCGGGCAAGCTGAGGTATGGCGCGTGATCGCGTTCATGGGGCCTGTCCTTGCAACGGTTCAGTAGCGCAAGAAAGTCTATCCGAACCACGCACTGCTTCAATCGGCCTTAACGCATGGCTGATGGTCCGCACTGGCCCTCGCGCCGCAACGTGTTAGTTGGATGCAAAGAACAGTGCGCACAAGAAGGCAACGCGTGAACCTCCCCCGCTCCATCGACGAGACCGAAGCGCTTCTCAAGAGCGCCAACTATGTGGGCGACCGTGCCCTTGCGACGGTCCTTTACCTCGCCCTTGCCCTCAACCGCCCGCTCTTCCTTGAAGGCGAGGCTGGCGTGGGCAAGACCGAGATCGCCAAGGTCCTGGCAAGTGCGCTGGGCCGCAAGCTCATCCGCCTGCAATGCTACGAAGGCCTCGACACCGCCTCCGCCCTTTACGAATGGAATTATGCCGCGCAGATGCTCGCCATTCGCCAGGCTGAGTCTTCGGGCGACCGTGCCGACATTTTCTCAGGCCGCTTCCTCATCAAGCGCCCCATTCTGGAGGCGCTAGAGACGCCTGCCGAAGGCGCCCCCGTCCTCCTTATCGATGAGTTGGACAGGGCCGACGAAGCCTTCGAGGCCTTCCTCTTGGAGGTGTTGTCGGACTTTCAGGTGACAATCCCTGAGCTTGGCACCGTGCGCGCCACAGAGCCGCCCATCGTCATCGTCACCACCAACCGCACCCGCGAAATCCACGACGCTCTGAAGCGACGCTGCCTCTACCACTGGGTGGACTATCCCGACATGGCGCGAGAGCGGGAGATTGTGCGCCTCAAAGCCCCCGGCGCTGGCGAGAGGCTCGCCGAGGAGGTGGTCTCCTTCGTGCAGGATCTGAGAGAGGGCGACCTTTTCAAGCCACCAGGGGTTGCCGAGACGCTCGACTGGGCACAGGCCCTTGCCACCCTCGACCAGATGGTGCTTGAGCCAGGCGTTGCCGAAGACACCCTTGGCGTTCTCCTGAAGTATCAGGATGATATCGCAAAGATCCGCGGCTCAGAGGTGACGCGCATGATCGAAGAGATCCGCACCCGCACAGGGGGCCGCCCTATTTAGGGGAGCGCCTTAGAGTGCCGCCAGCGCCTCGTCCAGCCTCCGGCGCACTGCGGCAGGGTCGGCAAGCGCGTCAAGGAGCGGCACCTTGCCAAGGTCAGGCACCACCTTCGCCATCAGCCTCTGGCGCAGGAGTGTGCGCTTTGCCGGCGGGTGGGGCAGCAGCTTTGCGACGAGTTCGCCCATGCGATCATCATCGAAGACCGCTTCCCAGGCGGTGCGCTCAGGGCCGAAGGCGAACGGCCCTTCCCCCTCCCGCGGCTCTGCGCGCAGGGTCTCGGTCGCGCCAGCATCCACCCGGCCGCCCTCGATCGCGACGCCATAGTCGGTGCGGGCGGCGGCAATGCTGACGAAGCCTGCCACCACATCGCGCAATACCCATTCCACAGGCCTGGCGAAGGGGTCCCCGTACCCACCGCCACCGGCGCTCATCAGGGTGACGGTGTCACCGGGCTCCGGCTCCACCATGGAAATCTTGCCAAGGTCCACCTGTCGGTCGGTGCCATAGTTGAGAATCACACGGGCGGGCGCCCCAGGGAGACCGCCCAAAATGCCGAACGGGCGAAAGACGTGCCGCTCCAGCCCCCGGCCCAGAACGGCACTCCCCGCATTGTCGATCCGCATGGTGAAGGTGAGCCCCGTGCCGCCGCGCCACTGACCGGCGCCGCCAGAATCAGGCCGCAGCCCATAGTGGGTGACAACGGCCCCCACCTCAGCCTCGCTCGCCTCGGTGGGGGTGTTGAAGCAGTTGGCAAGGCTGGAATCGCGCCCGTCCACCCCGTCAGCCCCTTTGCGCGCGCCCGTCCCGCCGATGAGGGACTGCATCACCTGCACCCGCCGCGTGCCGAGGGTCGCGTCGTATTCGGCCAGCACCGTCGGCACCACCGTTCCGCCCGATGGGGCGGGGATCATGTCAGGCACCATCTGCGCAAGACAGCCCGTCAGAACATCGTTGACCCTGATGGCCGCCGCTGAGCGGATCCCCACCGCTGCCGGCGGCTCGGGGTTAAGGAGGCATCCCCGCGGAACGCTGACAAAGATGTTCTCAAACAGGCCATGGTTGAGGGGGATCGACCGGTCATAGGAGGCAACGAACTGCATCAGCCGCAGCGTCAGCCAGGGGTGGCGCACACCCCCTGTGGGAACATTGTAGGCAGCAGGCACCTGCGGGTCTGTGCCGGCGAAATCGAGGTGAATAATGCCGTCCTTCACCCGCATGGCGCAGCGCACGCGGATGGGGATGGCGCTCACATAGTCATCGTCCAGATAGTCCCAGAACGCGACCTCGCCGTCGGGGATGCGGCGCTGCACGGTGCGGGCTTTGTCGCAGGCATAGTCCACCAGGGCGCTCTGTGCGGCCAGGAAGGTGTCGAGGCCGTGCCTGGCGATCAACTCGGCGACCCGGCTCGCCCCCGTCTCAAGGGCCACCAGCATGGCCTTGATGTCACCGAGGTTGGCATCGGGCATCCGGCAGTTGGCGCTGTAAAGGGTGACAAAATCCTGGTTAAGCTCCCCCCTCACAACAATCTTCATGGGCGGGATGATGAGGCCTTCCTGGAAAAGCTCATCCAGCTGCGGCGCAATGGACGAGGGCACCATCCCGCCAATGTCGGCGGTGTGCACAAAGGCCCAGCCGCAGGCCACAATCCGCCCCTCATGAAAGTATGGCCGCACCAGTTGAAGGTCCGGCATGTGGGTGGACAGCCCCCCACTGTCGTAAGGGTGGTTGGTGATGACGACGTCGCCAGGCTCAAGCGGTGCTGCCCCTTCCAGCGCAGGTCCCGCATCAAGGTCCAAAAAGCCTGACACGCCGAGCGCTGCAGGGTAGGCGAAGAACTTGCCCGCAGGCGTTGCAAGGGCGGTGCCGAAGTCCGCCGCCTCGCGCACGTAGGTGGTGCGGGCTGTGCGAGACAGGGCGATCCCCATCTCCTCCGTCGCCGCGCGAAACTGATGGCCGAGAATCTCCAAAAGGACGGGATCGACGGCGGCTTCGGACACACTCATTGGGGCGCTCCATCAAGGCGCCAGGCAACGCCCTCCAACACTTCGGGGTAGCGCTCCATCACCTTCACATCGTGGCCGGGAATGATGGCATCGACGCTCCCCGCCACCGCCATCAACCGCTCATAGCCCAAAAGCTCCTCGCCCACATGGAAGGCAGCGGGGAAGGGTCTGCCATCCACAAGCCCCTCGTAGAAGACGGCACTGTCGGAGGCGAGCACCACAGGACCCCTTGCAGTCGCCACCACCACAGACTGGAGGCCTTTGCAATGGCCGCCCATCAGCATCACCTCAATGCCGTCGGCAATGTCGGAGTGGCCCTCGTGGAACACAAGGCGGTCGGCGAACAAGCGGTCCACCATCCACTTGATATCGCTGACCCCATAACCTGCCCGCAGGTGCTTGAAGCGCATCCACGGCCCTGTGGCATAGGCCATCTCCGCCGCCTGCACATGAAAGCGCGCGTTGGGGAACAGGTGATGGTTGCCGGCATGGTCGTAATGAAAGTGGGTAAGGATCACGTCTTCGACGCTGTCAGGATCGGTGCCGAGCTGGCGCAGCGCCTCGCCGGGGTCGATGAGAAACTCCCTGCCCCGCGCCTCGGCCACCGCGGGGTCGAAGCCCGTGTCCACCACAATGGCCCGCTCACCATTGCGCACCAGCCAGACATAGTAGGCCATGGGCATCGGCCCGTTGTGAGGGTCGCCGCCAATGAAGCTCTCGGAGCGCTTGCGCACGGAGCGGCCGTAGCGGATGGCGTAGATCTCATAAAGGCTCAAAGGGTCAGCCCTCCATCGACGGTCAAGGTGGCGCCTGTCATGTACGCGGCCTCATCGCTCAAAAGGTAGACGGCAGCCCCTGCGACGTCGCTGGGTTTGGCAATGGCTTTGAGGGGGATCAGCGCTTCCTTCTCGGCACGGAAGGCAGGGTCGGCAAGGGCGGCACGGTTGATGTCCGTCTCCACTGTCCCGGGTGCGATGAGGTTGACGGTGATCCCCACCTCGGCAAGCTCCATCGCCATGGCGCGGCCGAGCATTTTGACGCCACCTTTGCTCGCCACATAGTGGGCAAGGTTTTTGGTCGGATGGTCCTGGTTGACGGAGGAGACAAGGGCAATGCGCCCGCCCTTCCCGGCCGCCACCATCAGGCGCGCCGCTTCCTGGGCCACGGCGAACGTGCCGCGAAGGTTCACCGCGTGCACCCTGTCCCACTCCTCGTCGCTCAACTCCAGAAAGGGCACGCGCCGTAGCGTTGCCGCGCAGGCGACGAGACTGTCGAGCCCACTCAAACCCTCAGACGCCTCGCGCACCATGCGCCGGGCGTTGGCCGCAACGGCAAGGTCGGCCTTCACACTCATTGCCTTGCCGCCCATGGCCGCAATGTCAGCACACAGCGTTGCGGCATGGTCATCCTGGTTGAGGTGGTGGACGGCAACGCTGGCACCCTCACGGGCAAGGGCAAGCGCGGTGGCAGCGCCAATCCCATCCGACCCCGCGCCGGTCACCAATGCCTTGCGGCCCTTCAATCTCATCAAAACCCGTTCCTCTCGCGCCCTTGGTGCTGCGGCGCGGCAAGGGTAAGTGTTGGACACGGCGAGGAACAGGACCCTTTATGACCGAGCGTGCACCCCTCGACAGGAATCTGGCCCGCCGCCTGTCAGACATTCCCGTGCCGACCCTCACGGCCACACTGTTCGCCAAGGGCATTTCCGGCAGCTTCCTCGCAGGCCTCTCGCCCCTCAGTGCGACGACGGCGCGGTTCGTCGGCACCGCCTACACCATGCGTGCCCTCCCCACACGGGCCGACCAGTTGGCTGCCGTCAACTCCGGCGAAGCCCCCAACCTTCACAGGGTGGCGATGGCCGAGGTTGCGGCAGGCGAGGTGATTGTCACCGACTGTGGCGCTGTGCGCGGCATCTCCTTCTTTGGCGAACTCATCACCACCTACCTTGCCGGCAAAGGGGTCGCTGCCATCGTCACCGATGCAGGCATCGCCGATGTGGGGGACGTTGCAGCCGTCGGTCTCCCAGTCTTCTGTCAGGGGTCGGCGCCCATTCCAGGGCCTGCCCAAAGGCTGGTCGCAGACCTCAACCGCCCCATCGACTGCATGGGCGTTGCGGTTCTTCCTGGCGATATTCTGGTGGGCGATGAGAATGGCGTTGCCGTCATCCCTAGGGCACTGGGTGAGATCGTCGCCGAGGCTGCCGAACAGAAGGAGCGGCTTGAGCGCTTTCTCCTTGCGCGGTTGAAGGACGGCGCCCCTCTTCAAGGCACTTACCCCCCGGACCAACAAACCCTCGCCGCCTACCGCGCCACACAGAAGGAACAGTAGATCATGGGCGACCCTGTCAGCATCTACCTTCTGGTCTTGGCGGGCATTGTCCCGGCGCAACTTGCCCCAGGACCGAACCTTGTGGCGGTGGCAGGGGTGGCGCTCGGCGAAGGGCGGCGCAATGCGGCCTTCGTGGCGTTCGGCGTGGCAACGGCCATCTTCATTTGGGTGAGCCTGTCGGCGTTCGGGCTTGCCGCAGTCATTGCCGTTTTCCCGCCTTTGATGACGGCCATGAAGATCCTCGGCGGCGGCTATCTTCTGTTCCTTGCCATCAAGTCGGCACGGGCGGCATTAAGCGGAGCGCCACCCCGCTTCAACGCCGGCGAGGAGGCACCGCGCCGCCGCCGGCAGGCTTTCCGCCGCGGCCTTCTGGTCAACCTCACCAACCCCAAATCGGCGATGATGTGGGCCGCCGTCGCCACGTTCATGATAGGCGCAGGCCTCACCCCCTGGCAGGTGATGGCATTCGCCCCCATCGGCTTTGCCAGCGCCTTTGCGGTCTATGGCTCCTACGCCGTCCTGTTTTCCAGCGCCCCCGCGCGCCGCGCCTATGGCCGCTTTGCCAAGGTGTTCGAGGGGGTGTTTGCCGCAGCCTTCGGCGTCCTCGGCGGACAGCTTGTGGTCAGCGGCCTTCGCGAGGCCGGCCGCTGAATCACACCTTGGCGGCAAGGCGGGGGAGCATGCGCACCGCCTCCTCCACCATGGCGCCAATGGCAAGGCACTCGGCTTCGGTGTTGTAGGCCTGGACGGACAGACGCACCCACAAGGCTCCGCAAAACGGCATGACGTGCACTTCGGCGCGATGGGTGCGCCACAGGAAGGCCTTCATGGCGTCGGCGGTCTCGCGGGTGGGGGGAAGATCCCCAGGCACCCTTACCGTTGCCATGGAGCCGAAATGGTGGGCCGGCGCCCCCACCTCGGTCTCCCAGCGCTCGGCGAGCGCCGCGGCCGCCTTGGTGACAACGGTGTGGTTGCGCTTGCGCAAGAGCGGACCGCCCTGTGCGGCGTGGAAGGCAAGCGCGTCGGGAACGGTCAGCCAGGGGGAGGCATCGCGGGTGCCGAGCTTGTCGAACTCGGCCGTGAAACCCTTGCCCAGATCATGAGAGATGACGGTGGGATGCAGCCCCACCTGCCCCTCCTTCCCCGTCCACAAAAACGCCGCGCCCTTGGGCGCACACAGCCACTTGTGGCAGTTGCCCACATAGTAGGCGACACCGAGCGAGGGCACATCAAGGTCGAGCATACCGGGCGCGTGTGCCCCATCCACCAGGACAGGGACGGACGCATTCGCCGCAATCTGTGCCACGGGAAAGACGACGCCGCTGACAGAGGCCACATGGTCGATCAAAATGAGCCGCGTCGCGGCGGTGACACGCGACAGAACCGTTGCGGCAAGATCGTCCCCGTCTTTGATGGGAAGGCCCACCTCGGCAACGGCGATGGACGCGCCCACAGGCTCCAACACAAAGCGCAGCGTGTTGCGCACAGCGTTATAGACGTGGTCGGTGACAAGCACCTCATCGCCCTCCTTGAAGGAGAGCGACTTCAGGACGGCATTGATCCCGCTCGTGGTGTTTTCCACAAAGGCGATGTCATCGGCCTTGGCCCCCAAAAACGCCGCAAGGTCGCTTGCTGCCTTACGGATGGCAGCTGGCGCCTCATTGTTGATGAACTGGCAGGGCTGGGCCTCAAGGCGCGCACGCCAGCGGGCCTGCGCGGCCAAAATGGTTCGCGGGGTGGCCCCATAGGAGCCGTGGTTCAAAAAGATCATGTCGCGATCGAGGGGCCAATGGTCTTTCGCCGGGTCGCCATATGCGCTCAAAGTCCAAAACCCCTTCCTTGACGACCGGAGCGTTCCCTTGCCCCACGCCATCGACGATGCCTTGCGCACCACCCTTAAGGCCGCTTCGGTGCCCTCGGTGGTCTCCACGCTCTATCGCATGGGATATCAGAACGTCTTCCTGCGCGGCGTCAAACCTTTGGCGGCGCCCGACACCCCCATCATGGTCGGCCCCGCCATGACCATGCGCACCATCCCGATCCGCGAAGATAAGCGCGCCGACATTGCCGAAGGTCGCGCCGAGAGCCTCCAAGGCAAGGCGTTTAACGAGACCGCAGCGGGCGAGGTCTTGGTGTGCGAGGCCGCCGGTATCGTCGACACGGCGCTCCTTGGCGACATGGTGGCCACGAGCTTCAAGGTGCGCGGTGTGGCTGGCATTGTCGTGGACGGCGGGGTAAACGACCGCGCCTCCATCGCCCATATCGGCCTGCCGGTTTATGCCGCCGGCGATGCCTCCCTCCCCTTCACCTCCCACAGGCTGATCACGGAATTGAACGCCCCCATCGGCTGCGGCGGCGTCGCAATCTTCCCAGGCGACATCGTGGTGGGCGATGCCAACGGCGTTGCAGCCATCCCCCTTCATGTGGCCGAGGAGGTGGCCGAGAAAGCTGCCGAGAAGGAGGCACTGGAGGCGTTTTGCGCCGAGCGGCTGCGGGACGGCGCACCGCTTTCCACCACCTACCCGCCCAACGAGGAGACCGTTGCCGCCTTCCACGCCAGCCGAAAACGGTGATGGCGCCTTTAGGCGACTGCGGCGCGCGACCCCCTCGCGGCAAGCCCGGCCTCGTTGATGCAAGAGCGGGTGATGCCGTGGCGCAGATAGTTCACCACCGTCTCGATTGCGATGCGACGCATATCGCGCACCGAATCGGGGCTGTAGAAGGCGGCATGGGGGGTGATGGTGAGGCGCCCGTCCAACCAGTCCTCATTGGCCTCGAACGCTTTCAGGAGCGGGTGGGCATAGTCGATGGGCTCAACGGGGATCACATCGAGCCCGGCCCCGCCGAGCTGACCGGACCGCAGCGCCGCCTCCACCGCATCAAGATTGCACACCGGCCCGCGCGACGTGTTGATAAGAACGAGGCCAGGCTTGGCCGCGGCGAGTGCCTGTTGGTCGACAAAGCCTTTGGTTTCCTCCGTCAAAGGGGTGTGGAGGCTGACGACATCGCAAGCGCCCAGCAGCGCCTCAAGGCTCTCGTGGCGGGTAAAGCCGAACGCACGCTCCGTCCCGGCCGGCAGGTAGGGGTCGTAAAAGGCAATGTCCATCTCGAACCCGCGCGCCCGAAGGGCCGCTGCGGTGCCGATCCTGCCAAGGCCGACAACGCCGAACGTGGCACCCTTCAACCGGCGCACGGTCTTTTGCTCCCGCGCGTCCCAGCCGATGGTGCGCGTGCGCAGTTTGGCGTTGTAGGCACTGACGGCCCGCGTCAGATCCAACGCCAGGGCAAGGGCGTGGTCGGCCACCTCGGTGGTGCCATAGTCGGGCGTGTTGCACACCGGAATGCCGCGGGCGGTGCACGCCTCAAGGTCGATATGGTTGAAGCCCACCCCGGCCTGGGCGACGATCCTGCAGCGGGGCATCTTGGCCACCACTTCGGCGGTCACAGGGTGGCGACTGCGGCAGTTGATGAGAGCATCGCACGCGGCAAACACCTCGGTCGGGACCGGGCCGCTCTGCGGTGTCTGCCAGATGGTGATGGTGGGTTCGGGGCCGGCGGCAGCGCGTTCGATGTCCGCCGGACCTTCAAATTGCGGGTCGACAATCAAGATGTGCATGGGCCGATATGAGCCCTCTCGGCTTTCCCGCGCAAGTGGGCGCTGTGGTGGCGCTCGCGGTTTTTTGGGCCCTCAACTGGCCGATGATGAAGATCGGCCTGACGGTGGTGGAGCCCTGGACGTTCCGCGCCCTCACCTCGCTGGCCGGTGCCATCGGCTGCCTGGCGCTGTGCCCATTGTTCGGCCAATCCATCTTCGTGCGGCGGGCCGAATGGGTGCCTTTGTTGTGGCTCGGCCTCTTCCAGGGCGTGTTCTGGAATGCCTTCTCAGGCTTCGGCATCACTCTTGTGGAGGCGGGTCGCGCCTCCGTCCTTGCCTTCACGATGCCCGTGTGGGCCACGCTCTTTTCCGTCATCTTCATCGGCGAGGTGGTGACCGGGCGCCGCCTTGCCGGCCTCCTTCTGGGGATGGGCGGCATTGCGCTGTTGCTGGTGCCGGCCATGTCCAGCCTCGGTCACGCCCTCACGGGCACACTGTTGATGATTGCCGCTGCCGCAAGCTGGGGGATCGCAACCGTGATCCTCAAAGCCGTCCATTGGGAAGCGGGCACACTTACCCTGGCCGGCTGGCAGTTCATCATCGGCCTTGTGCCCATCACGCTGGCGGCCGTTACCATAGGCGACCCCGCCTCCCTCCTGCGGCTGGATGGGAGGACGGGGGCAGCGCTCCTTTATTCGGCGCTGATCCCGATGATTTTCTGCCAAGCGGTGTGGTTTGCCATGGTGCGGCGGCTTCCGGCGAGCCTTGCCTCCATGGGAACGCTCCTCAATCCGCCCATGGGGGTGTTCTTCTCGTTCCTGATCCTCGGCGAACCCATTGGAATCTATGAGCTGGGCGCCGTTGTCCTCGTGGTGTGTGCGATGGTGATGATCCTGCCTGGGCTCAAACGTCAGCTCTAACCCAAAACCACCAGGAAATTCGGGACTTCTCAACGCTCCATACGATCATGTGTGTAACAGTCCAGCGGGAAAGTCCAGCGCGGCCTTGCCTTGGCTCGTTGCTAGGTTTCTCAGGAGCCAGGGTCAGTGAGGTAGCTCAGCTCAGAAAGCAATATGTGCTCGAACGGGCTGGCCGTTGGGTCATGCTCAACACACCTGAGGCAGATACGACAAAGACTGAGCGGTCAAGGATCGTTCCACTGCACAGGCAACTCGTGGAAGATGGGTTCATTGACTTCGTTCGAAATGCCCCGGATGGCCATCTCTTTGTGTCACCCGGGGATCCGCAGAATGCCATAGGGGCTGTGAAGGGCCTCACGAACAGGCTTAGACGCTTCTACCGGGACCTTTCACCGTCTGAGACCCAGCCGTTCCACGCGTGGCGTCATAGGTTCATGACGAAGACGCGGGAGCTTGGCTGCGACGGTGATCTCGTAAGGGCGGTTCTTGGCCACGAGGCACGGGACGTGAGTGATCGCTGCGGCGAGTTCACAGTTGTTGCGTTGGCCCGGGTTGTGGACGCCCTACCGCATATCGAATGTGGCAGAGGCTCTTCTAGTTGATTGCCAAAGGAAGTTGAGCACACATTGCGGAAAAACGCACATTCAATGTGGCTTCGACCGATACAGTCAGCTTTTCCAACTAGGTCCAGGCAGTCATGTTCAGAAGCTCGGACGCCCGACTACGCTGTGTTCCTATCCACAGCACATTTGTAAACTATTGGTCGTCCACCCAACGGCCAGAAAGCTCCTGAGGTGTCACTGTTCACGAAGGAAAGTGATCGCCAGCCATTCCACTGCCCCGTCCAGGCTCTACTCATTCAGCCATTCCATCGTCTCCGAGGCGCTAGGCAGATCCTCGTTGAATGCGTCACAGCCAGGGTTCATATTTTTGCCCACCACCCTTATGGCGTCGAAATCAATTTCGACATCGCCTTCAGGCGTCACCGTGATAACGCCTTCGTCAAAACCCGCACTCAGCGTCGCAAAATACCGGGAAAGCGATGCTGACATGCGTGTGACTCCCGTGCCATGAAAAAGATCATACACTCCTCCGTAGGTCGGAGATCCAGCACGGCAGTTTACAAGCAAACGCGATCCGTCTCCCGGCGTCCCAAGCGGCACAAAGCCTTGAGGCCAATAGGTTCTGAAATCAGGCTCTTGCTCCCAAAATTCTAGCGTCCCGCGATAGTCCTTTGACGCCTCGGCCACGCTATTGTAGGTGAACTGACCATCCAACAAAGTAAGGTGTTGAAGCGTACCGTCCGGGATGGTCATGCCGTCGAATTGTGCCCAAAGCTGGCGCAGTTCAGGATGGAGCGTGACCGCATGGAACGCGTCAAAGGCGGTGAAGTCATTAGTGCCCGGGTTTAGCCACACGAAGGCTCTCCAGCCGGCAGCGCGGATTTTTCCAAGGTAAGCTTCCAGATGCTGTTCCAACATGAGATGTTCCTCGGAGTACCCAAATTGTTGACGCCAAGTCTATAATCTCAACAGTCGCCCCCGGATTCAACACCGATTTCTTCGGTGATATACCCTGACCCTACCGTTGATGGAGAGCATTGCCAAGTGAAGCATCTGCCAATATAACTTCGTTGACGCTTGCCTAGCAGGCCACGGCCAGGCCCAGCTCTGATTTGGCAATGGAGTCGGGGACAGCGGTTGTCGAAAAACGACCTACGCAGCTGGAGGCAAGGTTCGCTATCGACAAGTGGCACTTGATCTGGGAACGACACAATACCTCAAATATGCTTCGGTATAACCTCAAAATTTTATCTAGAACTGAGAGGATCATCCACCCCCCTCAAGAGGCGGATCAGCCTCATCGCTTGTAAAGAATCTGCTTTACGAACCCGTGCGCGCATGGCTTTGACGCTGTCGGAACGGGCGACGTTTCGCTTAGGATCGTAGAATACAACGTCTCGGGAATGCAATGGCAAAAAGAAAGGTGACTTCAGGAATGCAGGTGAAGCTGAAAGCCAGCCCTTTCGAACCGACTCATAAGCATAGAGCCACGTCCAATCTGTAATTGATCTATCGACCGATATCTCCTTCTCCCAAGTATTTTTTGGCAGAGAACTAACGCAAAGCCCAAGATGATCCATTTCTAATAGCAAGAGACGGACGGCACTAGATTTAACTGTTTCGGAAATATCAGTTATCCGCTTTGATAAAAACGGTTGCCTTAGGCCCCTTACGGTAAACAACAGCCATATCACTTCATAGAGGGAGCCATTCTCAATATGTCGCTCTGCCAACTGAACAAACCGACTGGCCAAGCGGCGTTTTGAGAGTTTTCCAGTCTGATGGCTGAGATTGAGAATGATTCGGCAGATTCGGTCAAGTGAAATAGGCGCTATTGCTGCTGCCTTTAGAAGGAAGGTTTCTACCGTCTCTAGATCACTCTGTTTAAATCTATGGCCTTCGATAACCGAAAGCGCATAGTTAAGAACCGGATCCTTAGGCGCATTCAATTGCAGCCTAAGGCAAAGCGCAAAAAATTCTTCGAGCCTATAGCCATTCAATACTCCACTGCGAGTTGAGACAAAAGAGGTAATCTCTGACTTCCAACTAGGCGCTTGAGACTTCAGCAAATGCGTTACGCTTGTTTTTGAGCCATTGATCTCCAGCCCGTACTCTCTAAAGCAACTGGTGAGCACACTCAGAATATTTTCGGCCTTTTCTAAAGATAATGTGCCAACCGTCCAATCATCCTGTAGGCGGTCCACTGTCTTGCGGCTCACTTCGCTTCCGCCGGATGATTTCTGCTTGAAGTATCTGCGAACGTCGTCGTCGATACGTGACGAAACAATTTCTGCGAGTATACGCGATGTCTCGGGGCCGATAGGAATTCCAACAGTCTGATTCCGGTTACAACTCCTAACTAAACAGTCGAGATTATCCGCAAGAGAGCCGTCGAAAATTTTTAGGTTTGCTTTGACTTTCTCCTTTCCATACGCTGCCCATGGAATCGAGTGAGTATAGAGGCTCGGATAGAATCGAGTGATATCCGTTTTTACAAGCCAGTCTGCTGTTGCCTCTATGAAGCCAACCTTTGCTCGGTGAAGCGGAAAATTTATCCCTTTAATGGCCCGCTCATAGACTCCCGAGATTACAATCTCGTCTTCAGAATACGCCTGACGAGATAGCCATTTCTGAATAGCTTTCCAGTTTTGCGCGATCTCTCGAGTTAGTAATGCTTGAGAAACAGGGTGCGTGATATGGATATTTCGGCGCTCATACAACATTTTTGGTTTTGAGATGATTTCAGGTTCAGTATTAGGTATTTTCGAAAATCCTCGCCTCCCTCGAAACTTCTTTCCTTGGACCTTTGAAAATTGTTTAGAAGCCTTTACTTTGAAAATGCCGGCTCTCTCCCAATCTTCAAGTATTAACGAAGATTTTTCGCCAAAGTCCGCTGTCGTGAATACGGACGGCAACTCCCTAGGGAAATAGCCTTTGGATAAGAGGGCTCTTTGTATGATTTCAGCAAGGTCGGTCAACTAGGCTCACGCTCTCGGCTTATAGAATGTTCAGTTCGGCTGGTCCTTGCTGGATACCAAGTGTGCAACCGTAGGGCAAGTTGAGGTTGGTAAGCTCCTGCTCTGACCCTCGCGGTTCATCCAGCTGAAACCGGAGCGGGCGGTTGATATTGGCGCTTTTGCGCAGGCGGTCGGGGCTATGTTCTGATGACCACCTCTAACCGCAGTAGTGCTGAGGTTCGGATGATCGACATCACAATGATTCATACTTTTAGATTAGAGCTGTCGAGGAGATACTTTCCGATCCTAGCTGTCGATATCCGTCCTTCCACTCAACATTTTGACAAGCAAATTAAACATCTTCCCGCTCAAGGAGAATCCGAGCTGGCGTATCGCCATCTAGCGAACTGACCTTCAGGCTTCCCTAAGGATTTGAAGGCCAGCTCAGGGGGTAAAATCCTGTATAAGAAGACAAGAATAGGGAACTGTAACAGGAAATTACCCCCTAGGAATCTGTCAAGGGGATCGACAAGATTTATTTCTATGCGGCCTCACCGCTCATCGATTCATCCTTGAACATCAACGCCCAGCCCTTTGTCTTACCGTCATCCATCACCGTCTCATGGATCGCAGACTGCTGGACTGCCTTCTGGAACTGCTCGTTCTGTCGGACTGTCCTCCTGAAGTTCGATTTGTCAGACAGCCCAAGGTGCTCCATCACCTCAGCCTGAGTCACGAAGTCCTGACCGTCGTGTGTCAGCCTTTGAACGATGAAGGCGACAGCCTTCGCTGGTGTCTTGGCGAGGGCCTTCTTGGTGGGCTTCCATTGGAGAACCCTGACACCAGGAAAGAGCTTGGGCAGCACCTTCCTGATGCCTGTGTTGCGATGGGCGATGACGTAGGCATGGGACGTGGGACATCCACCATCATGATCACACCGTCTGACCAACCCTCGGCACAATGAACTGTACCGGAAATCCCGGAGGCCGATTTGTCTTAGCTACGCGGCCACCCGATGCATTTCCAGAGCTGCGTAGTAGTTGGCTTCCGCCTCGGCAGGCGGGATGCTCCCGATGGGCTCGAGAATGCGACGGTTGTTGAACCAGTCGACCCATTCGAGGGTGGCGTACTCAATGGCCTCGAAGCTGCGCCATGGTCCGCGCCGGTGGACGACCTCCGCTTTGAAGAGGCCGTTGATCGTCTCCGCCAGTGCGTTGTCGTAGCTGTCGCCGACGCTGCCGACTGAAGGCTCGATGCCTGCCTCGGCCAAGCGCTCAGTGTAGCGAATCGCAAGATATTGCGACCCCCTGTCGGAATGATGCACCAGGCCTTTTCCTTTTGCCGGCCGACGCTGGTGAACGGCCTGCTCCAGGGCATCGAGGACGAAGCCGGCATGGGCGGTCCGACTGGCCCGCCAGCCGACGATGCGGCGGGCGTATGCGTCGATGACGAACGCGACATAGACGAAGCCCTGCCACGTCGCGACGTAGGTGAAGTCGCTCACCCAAAGCATGTTCGGAGCGGGCACCCGGAACTGGCGGTTGACCCGGTCGAGCGGGCATGGCGCGGCCTTGTTGGGAATCGTCGTTCGAACCCGTTTACCCCGGACAATGCCTTCGATCCCCATCTCCTTCATCAGCCTGGCGACGGTGCAGCGCGCGACTTGGAAGCCTTCTCGACGCATCTGCCGCCAGACTTTGCGCACCCCGTAGACTTGGAAGTTGGCGTCGAACACGCGCCTGATCTTAGGCCGCAGTTCGGCATCGCGGCGCGCCCGCGGTGAGCGGCGCGTCGGATCGGCCCGCTTCATCACATGATCGTGGTAGGTGGACGGGGCGATCGGCAGCACCTTGCAGATCGGCTCGACCCCGTGCTCGGCCCGGTGATCGTCGATGAAGGCGATCATGTCTTCGACCGGCGGTCGAGCTCCGCCTGGGCGAAATACGCCGATGCTTTGCGCAGGATCTCGTTCGCCTGGCGCAACTCGCGGTTCTCCCGCTCCAGCGCCTTCATCTTCTCGGCCATCTCGTTCGGCACACCGGGCCGCCTGCCGCTGTTGATCTCGGCCTTCTTGACCCACTCGTTCAGCGTCTGCGCCGCGCAGCCGACCTTCGAGGAGATCGACAAGATCGCCGCCCAGCGGGACACGTGCTGGTGCTCATTGTCCAAAACCAGCCGCACCGCGCGCTCGCGCACCTCAGGCGAATATTTGTTCGTCGTCTTGCTCATAAGGCTCCATCCTACTCAGGAGTTGGAGCCTCCGGCAGACCCGGTGCGGTTCACTGCTGATCCCGCGACGTATTGCAAATATGTTTTCCTTCGACCTGAGGAGCTTCACTACCAAAGCGGGATAAGTAGCCGTCTGGCCTGTGAACAGCCTCAAACCAGCGTATGAATACCCTACACTCTTCGGAGAGCGGGCACTGAAGTTGCTCTAGGTACCGAATTCCAGCATCTATATAGAAATCGTTTATCTCTTCATCAAACTCTGCCAGCGCTGATAGGTGTTTTTGGTCATATCTCCGTATGTCATAGTGCTTTAGCGCATTACTGATCGCTCTGGCATCGTCGCTGACGTCAAGAGTTACTTCTGGAATGGGCTTTCCAAGCGTTTCAAGAACGTCTCTTGCCAATTGTCGCCCACCTGAAGCAAGGTGATGTACGGCATACGCGTCCCCATCTCGGACATGAAGCGCGAGGCCGGATACAACGAGCTTGCTAGCGATATGGCACTTCAGTCTTGTGAGCGCATTCATTCAGCTACCCTCCCTTCAGATGTCGTCAAAATTGTCGACAAGAGCGTCCCATGAAACACACAGCCTTCAGCTTCTTTCGCTTGCCCAAAGCTACTTCTCAGTCGTCGCTTTCGACGCATGTGACGTGTGAGCCTTGGGGCTAAACAGGTCACAACACGACGTCGTCTGCCTCTAGCTCTTGCCGGAAACCGACGAGGAGGATGGAGTCGTTTCCAAGATCGATAAACGTGTTCCTGTCTACGATAGAAATCTGTGCCTGGAGTTCCGCAAGGCTCTCAAAGCCATGCGCTTTTAAGAACAGCGTGTCGCCTTCCTCGGTTGAGAACCCTTCCACAGTGTCATTACCATCGCTGGGCTGGAAGAGGAGCCTGTCCGCCCCATCGCCCGGACGCAGGAGATCGTCCCCCTTACCCCCGATGATGACGTCGTCTCCACCCTCACCAGCGAGGGTGTCATTGGCCTTTGCACCACGGAGGGTATCGTTCCCTTCACCAGCTTCCAATGATCGTGCGGAACCGCGCCCGGCCGCCTTGTAAAGATCATCGCCATTGCCAAGATCCACAAGACCCAGGCTGCCTCGGTTGAAAACGATGTCGGCGGCGCCCTTCATTGAAGCGAGCAACTCCACACTGCCAGTTGATTTTACAACGAGCTTATCCGCTTTTTCACTTGTAATTATTCTGTCTGTATCTCCACCGTGCTTGATGAAGACTGGGGCATCTTCAAAATAGATATCACCAGAAATGCGTGAGTTATCTGTTGTTAGTAGTCGATCTGCTCCTTGTCCCTCGACAACGATGTCACCGCTTATTCTATCAGTATTAACAATGGTTATCTCCGCTCCCTTAATCGAAATTGCAACACCCTCGATAGAGTCGCCTGCATCATTAAAGCCGTCAAATGACGCAATAGTACCATCGTTACGTATTAGTCCAGCTTGCCTTAAGCCACCGACGAAACTTACGTCGATGGCAAATGTGGGAGTTGCTGCACTCCAGTAGAACTCACTACCCGGTTCACCGCGAGATCGAAATATATCTTGACCTATAATTTCTCCGCTGTTTCGGATTTCAAGTGAATAAGACAATTTTTCGACAGAAATTGTGTCGAATCCTCTCAACTTTCCTGTTGAGACAATCGAAACATCAGTATTTGGTTGATCCAAGATAACTGCTGACTTAATATTTTCAAAAAACCCTGGAGAACTTACATCTATTGTCTGTTGAGAAAACGAAACAGAGCCTGCATCCTTCACTCTGAGGACGGGATCAGTCTGCGTTTCGGTGGCAGCGGTCTTGATGATAGTTGTCATGACTCCGAACCTCTATGACTTAGCGGCTAAAATCCCAACCTATCAGCTAGAGTCTGCTGCAGGTTGACATACTGCAAAGCTTCAAACTTGGGTGTGACACTCCGCTGCAGCCGAACTAAAAGGACACCCAACCCCTCCGCCCTTCAGCTGATTGCATCATGAAGATACTGATGGTCAACGGAGAAGCGATTGCCAACATCAGCGAGATGGAGCGAGATGTAGGTAGCCCTTCGTCGCTGAGGTTCTTGTGGCCCGAAAGCTCCTTGATGAGCCCTAGGGAGACCCCAGCGCGCGGCCCTTTATCTGTGGAACCGATTCTGCGTCTGTACGCTCGTTGGTGTTGAACACCAACCCTCAGGCTCCGGCAGATGATCCAAAGCGCGTCCGGACGAAGCCTAGCTCTCCTCTGAAGAGCTGCGAGGTCGGTCACAATCAATGTGCGGCAGGGCGTCGATCACTTTGGCTAACGCCGTGACAGTGAACTCACCGTAGAGGTCGTTGACGTCCTTCGCTTCGTGACCAAGAACGGCCCTTGCAAGGTCGCTATCGCAGCCAAGTTCTCTCATCTTCGTCATGAACCGATGACGCCATGCATGGAATGGTTGTAGCCCATCAGGTGTGAAGCGCCGAAAGGTCCGCCTCAGTCTGTTGGACAGATCCTCAACAGCGCCTCTAGGATCTTCAGGGTCCGTGGGCGTCACAAACAGGTACCCATCTGGGGCACCCTGAACGAAATCAATGAACCCATCGTCAATAAGCTGCCTGTGCAGTGGCACGCTCCTGGCTCGTCCAGATTTCACCGTCCCGGCCTCAGGCGTAACGAGCATGATCCATCTTCCAGCCTGCTCAAAGACATCCTGCTTCCTCAGCTGGAGAACCTCGCTGACCCTGGCTCCTGAGAACGCCAGCAGCCAGGGTACCCACCTCTTTGCCCGCAGCGCTTTCTTCTCTTCTCTGCGCGTCTTCGGCCGGTAGTCCCTGGCAAACCTGAGGATCTCAACGGACTCGTCATCGGTGAACCCCTTCGGCCGCCCTCGATCTCTCTTGGCAGCCCTGCCTAACTTCAAGGACACATCTTTCGCTGGGTTGGACGTCAAGCGATCATTATCAACGGCCCAACCAAACACAGACTTCAGGGCTGCAAGGTCGTTGTCCCTTACGGTCTTCGGTGAGATGCCCGTGGCCAGCCTGTGATCCTTGAAGGCTAAGACGTCAGCTCGCGTGACCCTAGCAGCCTCGGTGTGCCCTAGGAACGTCGCCAGATGCTTGAAGGTCACTCGCCACCCGGCCAACGTCTTAGCTGAGCCGCCAGCGGCCTTAGCTTCCTGCCACCTGGCATCGATGAGGCTTTCGAAGCTCTCAGTGGCCTTTGTGGTCTCCTTCGCCTTCTTGCCAATCCTTTCAGGCACTGGCGGGAACCGATCAGCGAGAGGATCGGGTCGATAGTCCCCCTTAGCGTGGCGCGCAAGACGGTCAGAAACCTGCACCATCGCTTCGGCTACACACACCGTCAGTAGCGCCCGAGATTGTTCATCGATGTTCAGAGCATGGTGTGCGAGAAGAACATCGACGAACCCTCCAAACCTACCCTCCAGCGCCGCCATACGCTTGGCTTTGTCCCCGATCATCAGCGGGCCCAAACCGAATTCTCCAGCCAAGGCTGATTCGTTGACCTTGTTGATCTCCTCCCACAGAGCCACAGGCCCAGGGTCGTCCTCTAGGATCGACCAGTTTTCGTAGAGCTCACCGGAAAGGCCCACAGCTTCCTTGTTCGTCAGCCTGACCGGCTCAGCCCGCAGAGCATTCCAAACACTGGCGAGGTAGTCGGTCGCCTTCGCTGCCCTGGCCTTAGCCTCGACAGGATCTCGCGTTTTCAGGGAGCACGTGACCTCCACAGCCTTCGGACTAACCCGTTTGATGATGAATCCATCCCCAAGAGGAATGGCGAGGAGGTAACCACGTGCCTTCTCCAGCACGTCCTCAGGGATACGCTGCCTGAACTGTATGACGCTCGTGTTGGCCCGTCTGGTCGGAGAAGGCATTTTCAGTGACATTGTGTAACACCCTTGCGTAACAGTCACGCGCCAGAAACGCCAAGGAAACCTGGGACTTCAGCGATCCTGTGCCAAAATCTGTGCAACAGGACCTAGGGCTCAACTGGCGAGCCATCCTCCATCCACCGCCAAAGTCACCCCCTGTATGAAGCGCGCATCATCGCTCGCCAGGAAAAGCGCCGCACCTGCAATGTCTTCAGGCTCGCCAAGCCGCGGCCAGGGGGTGCGGCTGTGGGAGAAGGCCAGCACATCGGGCGCAATGGCATGGCCTGTCTTACCGGTGAGGATCTTGCCTGGCGCAATGGCGTTACAGACGATCTGATCGCCCGCATAATCCCGCGCGATGGAGCGGGTCAGATAGTCCACCCCCGCTTTAGAGACGCCGTAGGAGCAATTCTCGGGCGCAGCCACGATGCCTAGCTGGGAGGAGAGGTTGATGATGCGCCCCCTCACCTCGTTCACCACCTCCTGGGTCAGCATTTGCTGGACGGCACGCTTGGCACCGAAGAAGACGCCCGTGAGGTTCACGTCCAGCACGCCGCGCCACTGTTCTTCCGAGGTTTCGGTGAGCTTCTTGGGCTCATAGCGGCCCGTCATCGCATTGTTGACAATGATGTCGAGCCGGCCGCGCGCGGTCACCGCCTCGCTCACCAGCGCATCCACCTCGTCCCACCGTGACACATCGCACGCAACGAAGGTGGCCGAGCCGCCATCGGCCGCAATCACATCGGCCGTGGGGGCACCACCTTCGCGCGGCGTCGTGTCGAGATCGGCGAGGACAACGTGGGCCCCCTCCGCGGCAAATCGGCAGGCCATTGCCCGGCCGAGACCGGACGAGGCGCCGGTGATGATGGCGGTTTTTTCGTGAAGGCGCATGGGGACATCCGTCGGTGGTCGCCATAGAAGGCGCTTGAAGCGCGTTTAACCTGCCGTCACACTCCCTCTTTGCTCAAGGACCTTTCGCACTGGCGTGGTTCTTGCTGCCACAAAAGCGCCGGGATCCCCACCCGGTGCAGGGACGGAGGGGGCGGTTTGACGCTCTTCATCATCAGGCGTGTTGTCCAGGGCGCGATGATCATCGTTGTGATGTCGATGATCGTGTTCGTCGGCGTCTATGCCATCGGCAACCCTGTGGAAATCCTCATCAATCCCGATGCGACGCCGGAGATCAAACAGCAGGCCATCGAACGGCTGGGCCTCGATAAGCCGATCATCGAGCAGTACGGCTACTTCGTGGTGAGAGCCCTTCAGGGGGATTTGGGCAACTCGTTCATCTACAACGAGCCAGCGCTGAAACTCATCCTTGAAGCAATGCCGGCGACGCTGGAGCTTGCCATCGCCTCCATGCTTATGGCCCTTGTGTTCGGCATTCCCCTTGGGATGGCGGCGGGCTACTGGCCCAATTCCTGGTTCTCCAGCGCCATTATGACGGGCTCCATCCTCGGCTTCAGCCTCCCCAGCTTCTGGGTGGGGTTGATGCTGATTCTCCTTTTCTCGGTGGAGATGGGCTGGCTCCCTTCTGGTGGGCGCGGGGAGACGGTGTCGCTGTTTGGCATTCAGGTGAGCTTCCTCACCTGGGACGGGCTCTCCCACCTGTTCATGCCGGCGCTCAACCTGGCGCTCTTCAAGATCTCCCTTGTCATCCGCCTCACCCGTGCGGGCATGAAGGAGACCTTGCAGCAGGACTACATCAAGTACGCCCGCGCCAAGGGGCTGAAGCGCTCGCGCGTGGTCTTCGTCCATGCGTTCCGCAACATCTTGATCCCCATCGTCACGGTTTTGGGCCTTGAGATGGGCTCCGTCATTGCCTTTGCGGTGGTAACGGAGACGGTGTTCTCCTGGCCAGGCATGGGCAAACTCATCATCGACAGCATCAACCTTCTCGACCGCCCGATCATCGTCGCCTACCTGATGATGACGGTCCTCATGTTTGTGGTCATCAACCTCATCGTCGACATCACCTATTCGGTAATCGACCCGCGGGTGCGCCTGTCGGAGTTGGACGAATGAGCGTGGAGGTCGACAACCGCCCCGTGGCCGGCAAGCCTCCCGCGCCCGCCGAACCGGTGGATCTTGGCCCCCAGCGCGAAGGCCTTGCCCGCTTTGTCGGCGACTTTGCCGAAAGCCCCATGGCGATCATCGGCCTTGTCCTTTGCATCGTCATCGTTCTGGCGGCCGTCTTCGCCCCCTTCATCACCCCGCAAAACCCTTACGACCTTGCAAGCCTGGACCTCATGGACAGCCGGCTTGAGCCTGGCGAAGTGGGGATGAGCGGCATGACCCATTGGCTGGGCACCGACGACCAGGGGCGCGACCTTTACAGTGCCATCATCTACGGCCTGCGCATCTCCCTTGGCGTCGGTGTGATGGCGGGTTTGTTTGCCCTTCTGATCGGCACGACGGTGGGGCTGACGGCGGCCTATTTCGGCGGCCTCGTCGACACCCTCATCATGCGCGTGGTGGAGTTTCAGCTCTCCTTCCCCGCCATTCTCCTGGCGCTCATCATGCTCGCCGTCCTCGGCCAGGGGATCGACAAGATCATCATCGCGCTGGTGGCCGTCCAGTGGGCCTATTTCGCCCGAACGGTGCGAAGTTCGGCCCTGGTGGAGCGACGGCGGGAGTATATCGACGCCGCCAAATGCCTGGGCCTTTCTCACAGACGCATCATGTTCGGCCATCTGATGCCCAACTGCATCGCCCCCCTCATCGTGGTGGCAACGGTGCAGATTGCTGCGGCCATCGCACTGGAGGCCACCTTGTCGTTCCTGGGTCTTGGGATGCCCATCACCCAGCCGAGCCTTGGGCTTTTGATTGCCAACGGCTTTGAATACATCCTGTCGGGCCGCTACTGGATCTCCGTCTTTCCAGGCATTGCGCTCTTGATCACCATCGTCTCCATCAACCTTGTGGGCGACCGCATTCGCGATGTCCTCAACCCGCGGCTTCAGCGGTGAGCGAGGTGCCGGCCCTGTCCGTCCGCGACCTTCACACCCACTTCATGACGAAGGCGGGCGTGGTGAAGGCGGTGGACGGTGTCAGCTTCGATGTGGCGCGCGGCTCCATCATGGGCCTTGTGGGGGAATCGGGGTCTGGCAAGTCCGTCACAGGGTTTTCCATCCTCGGCCTCGTCGACCCGCCGGGCGAGGTGGTGAAGGGCTCCATCTCCATCGGCGGCGAGGAGATCACCCACCTTGGCGAGAGCGCCATGCAGAAGGTGCGCGGCCGGCGCGTCGCGATGATCTTCCAGGACCCGATGATGACCCTCAACCCAGTTCTGAGGGTCGACACGCAGATGATCGAGGCCATCCTCGCCCACGAAAAGGTCTCCCGCCGCGCTGCCCAGGATAGGGCCCTCAAAGCCCTCAAGACCGTCGGGATTCCGGCCGCTGAGGAGCGCCTCAAGGCCCACCCCCACCAGCTCTCGGGCGGAATGCGTCAGCGCGTTGCCATTGCCACCGCCCTCCTCAACCAGCCCGACGTCATCATCGCAGACGAACCGACGACGGCGCTCGACGTCACCATCCAGGCGCAAATCCTGAACGAGGTGCGCGACCTTGCCCGCGAGTTCGGGACCGCGCTGGTGTGGATCACCCACGACATGTCCGTGGTGGCGAACCTGGCGCAGACCATCTCGGTCATGTACGCGGGCCGTATTGTGGAATCGGGACCCATCGACGACGTGTTGGACCGCCCCTTGCACCCTTACACGCGCGGGCTCTTGGACAGCGTGCCCCACATCGGCGAGACCCGCGCCCGCCTTCGCCAGATCCCGGGGATGACGCCCTCACTCGCCCACCTTCCACCGGGCTGCGCCTTCGCACCCCGCTGCGACTTTCGCACGAATGTGTGCGACACGGCGCCCGATTTGTTGGAACGCCGCCCCGCACAGCTGGCCCGCTGCCACCACCCCTTGCATGCGGAGATGGCGGCATGAGCCCGCCGGTGATGGCTCTCGACAGCGTCTCCAAGCGCTTCACCAAAAGGATCGACGCGGTCGCCCGTGGCCTCAACCTCTTCGGCGGGCGCTATAAGGACAAGACCGTCCACGCCGTCGATGGCGTGGACCTTGAGGTTGCGCGCGGCGAGGTGGTGGGGCTCGTGGGCGAATCGGGTTGCGGCAAGTCCACCCTTGGCCGCGTCATTGCCGGCATCTACGAGCCGAGCGAGGGCGCCGTCAGCTTCATGGGCAAGCCCGTCCACAGCATGACCCCGCAGGAACGGCGCGACCTTGTGATCAAGGTCCAGATGGTCTTCCAGGACCCCATGTCTTCCCTCAACCCCCGCAAGCGGGTTGTGGATGCTGTGGGCGAGGCGCCCGTCTTCCACGGCCTTGTGAGCGAGCGCGAGAAGGCCGCCTACGTGGACGATATGCTGGACCGTGTGGGGCTCGACCGCTCCTACAAGCAGCGCCTCCCCCACCAGTTTTCAGGCGGCCAGCGCCAGAGGATCGGCATTGCCCGCGCCCTTGCCGTAAAGCCCGAATTCTTGGTGTGCGACGAGGCGGTCGCGGCCCTCGATGTCTCTATCCAGGCCCAGATCCTGAACCTTTTCATGGATCTGAAGGATGAGTTCGATCTCACTTACCTGTTCATCAGCCACGACCTTGGTGTCGTTCATCACATCGCAAGCCGCATCGTCATCATGTATCTGGGCCGCGTGGTGGAGGTGGCCGACAAGAAAGACCTTTTCGCCGAGCCGAACCACCCCTACACAGTCGCGCTTCTGCGTGACGTGCCGCGGATCGACAGGCGCAACCAGGCCTATATGCCCATCAAAGGCGAGTTGCCTTCGCCCATCAATCCGCCTGAGGGCTGTCACTTCCACCCCCGCTGCATCCACGCCTTCGAGCGATGCAAGGTGGAGCGTCCGGCCCTAAAGACCATCGCGCCGGGCCGCCTGTCCGCCTGCCACCTCAACGACCAATGACGGAAGCGCCCGACACACTCATCGGCATAAGCCTTGAGTGGTCGGGCGTCCATCACACCGCGGAGGGCGACTTTGCGGACCTTTCCACCCACACCGTCACCTATGAGACGGCGACCACCTGCTACGTAACCGCAGGCGGTAAGCGCGTGGGTGATGCCAGCTACACCTACACACGGCTGAGCCGCACCGTTGCCGTCGTCATATACCGTCCCTCCCTCTACCAGGGGCGTACTGACGTGACGCTGTACGCCATGTTCGACTTTGAAAAGGGCACCGACAGGGCTGTCATCCTTGATGGCGACACACCCTTTGCCGTTGCCGACGGCACCATCCGCGTCGTGCCAACCCCACCGCGCCTCGCTGCCTGTCGCTAGCACGATCGCCGGCTGCAAGGTCCGCGAGCATGGGGCAATCTCTGGTTTTCCTAATCAATCCAAAAGTTAATTAAACGGTTGTTGACTACCGCATTCCGGTCGCATAACGAAGTGATCAGGCAGTAATCTGCCGATTTCAACTGTTGGGTGCTGGAGCAGAAATGGCAACCTATAAGATTTTCGAGAGCATGGTGGGAACCGGAAGCAATAAAGACTTATACGAAGTCTGGTTGACGGATGGGCAATTACAATTCGTGGTGGATGGCACTGTTCGCCATGACATCGGTTCGGTGACAGATTTTCTTATATCTGCTGCCAAAAAGATAAACACAGGTAATGACGACGACACCATCGTCAAGTCCTCCGGGAATGTGGCTGACAAGGCCGTTGAGAATTTCGAGGGCGGAGACGGCGTCGCGCTCGACGACAAGACCGGCACGAACCCATCCATCTCCATCCAGGGCGATGGGACGGAGGTGAAGATCTCCGGAGGCGGCGTCGGCGGCAGCTTGCGGATCGATTTCGGCAACCCCGGCTCCAAGACGACGACGGAGGTCAATGCATTCGTCGCGTTCGCCGACGACCTTCTCGGCAAGACCGGCATCACCGAGGTCGAGACGCTGACCGGCGTTCAGATCGGCGACTATACTCGCACGGTCACCGTCTCCACGCGCGACGACGATGTTCACCAGATCAAATTCAAATCCACCGGGGACAGTAAGGATCTCGGTTGGGCGGACGCGTTTGTCGACGATCTTGGTGCCACGTACAAGGGCACGAAAACGAACGATGGCAACGTCAGCGAAACGAACTATACGGCCAATCAGCTGAACATTGATGGCACCGATGTGAACCTTGGCCCGAACGGTGTCGGTGGCAAAGAGACGTGGAGCTTCACGAACACAAACGACGCGCAAGGCTTCTTCGACGCGATCAACGACAGTTTCGGTCCCGGCAGCGACCGCGGCGAAATCATTAACTCCGCCATCGAATCCATCGCCTTAGAGCTTGACGGGGAGCAGATCCGCAACGGTAACGTTGCGGAGGACTATAGCGCCAAGCAAATCAGGTTGACCGGTGACGACAAATCGTCGGTGGATCTTGGCAGCCACAAAGTCGGCGGCAAGGAAACCTACAAATTCGATGACCAGGCGACGGCCCAGAAGTTCATCGACAAGGTCAGGGACGCTGTGGGCGTTGAGGGGCACGAAGGGCCGCTCGTCCAGGAATACGTCTATCAGGTCTCCGGCGGCGCTGGCATTTCAGGCTCGCCGCGGTTCGTGAGCAAGGACGCCTTCATCGAGTACATCGGTGAGGAATTCGGCGGCAGCCTGAAGCGCGACGGCGGCGTCAGCGAAAGCTACGACGGCAGCGCCAAGCCCGTCGGCGACGGCACTGACGTGCAGCTCGGCCCGCGCGGCGTCGGCGGCAAGGAAGTCTGGGACTTCGACAGCACAGAAGACGTTCAGGCGTTCATGGCCACGCTGGAGACCATCTTCGCCTAACACGGTCTGGCGGGATGCCGACGCATCCCACCCCATTCTAGCACGCAAAAAAGCCGCCTCGGTCCGTTCGGATCGGGGCGGCTTTCCTTCTGCAACCCACCTCAGGCGGCGATGATACGTTCTTCCCGCGGCGCCGTGTTGGTGACGCCAATCTCCTCCATGGACGCCACCACCGCGTCGATGATGAGGGAGATGTCCCCGTCATTGAGGTCTCCCATGCAGCCGATGCGGAACGTGTGGGCGGAGGTGAGGCGCCCTGGAAAAATCACGAAACCGCGCCGCTCCATCGCCTCGTAGAACTTCTCGAACGCATAGTTCGGGTCGTCGGGATCGTGGAAGGTGGCGATGATGGGTGAGGCGTAAGCGTCGGGCATGAAGGTGGCAAAGCCGCGCTGGCGCAGCCCCTCCACTAGGCGGCGCCAGTTGTTGCGGTAACGCTGGTTGCGGGGCGCAATGCCGCCCTCCTCGCGGTGGCGCTTCACAGCCTCTCCCAGCGCGAGAAGCACATGGGTGGGCGGTGTGAAGCGGAACCAGCCCTTCTCCTCCAGGAACGCCCACTGGGCATAAAGGTCCAGCACGGCCGACGGCGAGCGGCCCTTACCCGCCACAAGGCTGTCGCGCTTGCAAAGGACAAGGCTGATGCCGGGCACCCCTTCAAGACACTTGTTGGGGGAGATCATCACCGCTTCCAGATCAAGAGCCGGCGCGTCGATCATGAAACCGCCGAAGGAGGCGATGGCATCCACCATCAGCTTCACGCCGCGCGCTTTGCAGACGGCGGCAATGTCCTCAAGCGGGTTCAAGACCCCCGTTCCCGTGTCGCAATGGCAAAGAGCGACGTGGGTGATGGCAGGATCGGACGCGAGCGCTGCCTCAATATCGGCGCCCGAGACAGGCGGGATGATGGGGCATTCAAGGGAGACCACATCAATGCCGATGGCCTCGATCACCTCCCGAAAGCGCATGCCGTAAAAGCCGTTCTCGACAATCAGCACCTTGGCCGTCGCCTTATCCACCAGCGTGTGGAAGGCGGCCTCGATGCCATAGGTGGCGCTCCCCTGGACAGGCACACACTCGTACGCCTCCTCACCGTTGGCGATAGAGACAATGTACTGGCGAATGCCGCGAACGAGCGCCACCATTTCGGGGCTGTTGGGGCTTTTGTCGTGGAGCATGGCCTCCTTGACCGCGTGGGCGGTGGTCAAGGGACCTGGGGTCAAAAGGTAGGATTTATGCCGCATTTCGCTCATCGCACGCTCCGTTCACTGCCCGTCTGGCCGTTCCTTGCAAGGCGCTCTTGCGACCCGCCGCTGGTTGCGATAGAGGCAACGCTCACGACCACGATAGCGGACCCCACGAAGGTCCACACGTCAGGCACCTCGGCAAACACCATGTAGCCTGCGGCGACGGCGAAGATCAGCCGCACATAGTCCACCGGCGCGAGGGCCGAGGCTTCCGACACCTGGAAGGCGCCAATCATCATGAACTGTCCCGTCGTCCCTGCAAGCCCTATTGCGGCCAAATATGCCCAATGCTCCGGCGCGATGGGCTGCCAGGTGAGCGCTGCGGGGAGCGCCATCAGAATGAGACCGAGGCTGGCGGAGTAGAACATCACCGTCATGCGCGCTTCGGTCATGGAGAGTTTGCGGGTGATGATCATCAACCCCGCGGACACCAGGGCGCCAAGGAGGGCCACCAGCATCGCCGGTTGAAAGCCGCCGAAGCCTGGCCGCATCACCACCAAGACGCCCACGAAGCCGCCCACCACCGCGACGATGCGCCGACGGCTGATGATCTCGCCCAAGAACACTGCCGCAAGGACAATCATGAAAGCGGCCTGGGTGAAGGTGAGCGTGGTGACCATCGCCAACGGAAGGAGCGAAAAGGCAAGGTAAAACAGCACCATCCCCACAGCGCTGAAGAGGGCGCGCAAACCGTGCAGGCCGATGTGCTGCGTGCGCGCCACCCTCCCCGCGCTCGCCACGAGGATGGGCACGAAGATCACCGCCTGCGTACCAAGGCGAAAGACCACGATCTGCGCCACCGACAGGTGCTCCGACAGGATGCGCACCAGCACCATCTCTGCGGTGAAGAACACCCAGGCACCGGTCAGAAGGCTTGCGCCCAAAAGGTTGGGCGGCAGAGCCGTGGGCGCCCTCAAGGCCGATCATGGCGCCGAGCCCCGGTTGTTAAGCCAGTAAGGCGAGTCAAAGGGCGTGCCAGCGACCGTCCGCCGCCGACAAAGGCACCGCCTCGAACGCGGCAATCCCCGCTTCAACGTCCTCAAGGGCGATGGGGTAAGGCTTGCCTGTCGCAATGGCGTCTGCGAACGCCTCCAACTGCAATCGCTCGGTGGAGACAGCCGGGAACGTGCGGGTGACGCGCGGACCATTGACGGGGGTCAGGTCAAGCACCGTTTCGCCGCGCAGCTCGGCCGACGCCTCAGAGCCGAACACCTGGATGCGGAAAATGGACGCTGTCGCCGTCATAGCCACGAGGTAGCCCGTGGGGCCTTCCTTGAAGCGGAACAGCATGTTGGTGGTGTCGTCAAACTCAATGTCGTGGGCAAGCCTGAAGCTTTGGGCGTTTACCGCACTGATCGGCCCCAACAGGTGAATGAAAGCATCGATGACATGAATGCCTGACCCCGCAAGACCCCCTGCCGGGCTTTCAGACGGGTCCACGCGCCACATGTCGGACGTATAGCGCGCGCCCACGTGGCCGGACATGTTGCCCTCGATGTGCAGGATCGTCCCGAGCACCCCTGAGGACACCCAGTCCTTCAGCATCACCACAGCGGGCAAAAAGCGCCTGTTGTGCCCTGCGGCAAACACAATGCCTGCCTCGCGCACGGCGGCCATCGCCGCCTCGATGCTGGCGCGGGTGAGGGTCACCGGCTTTTCGCAAAAGACGTGTTTGCCGGCTTTCGCGGCGGCCTTGATCTGGTCCTCATGCTGGCTGTGGGGGGTGGCAAGCACGACACCGTCCACGGATGGGTCGGCAAGCACCGCTTCGTAGCTGTCCACCAGGGTGATGCCCTTCGCCGCGCAGTAGTCGGCGGCTTTTGCCTTGGTGCGCGTGACGCCGTGGGTGAAACGCACGGTGCCCGATTGGCCCGCGACGGCATCCACCAGCACTTTCCCCCAGCGCCCGATGCCGACGATTGCAAGATTGGCCATGGTTCGTCCTTGTTTGGAGCGCCCGGCACCCTTGTCGGGCGCCGGGCTCCGCAGTCAGTTCGCGGGGATTGCGTTGATGGCAATCGTGTCTTCGTCGGCGCGGGGCTGGTAGGTCAACTTTTCGCTGTTGCCGGCCCAGATGGCAGAAAGGTTCACGATGGGAATGGCCATCAGGTCTTCCATCGTCAGCTTCATGGCCTCTTCAAGAAGCTCCTTGCGCTTGGCCTCGTCGATGGTGCCAAGGGCCTCTTCCACCAGCGCGTCGATATCGGCGTTGGAATAGTCGAAGTGGTTGAAGACGCCGAAGCTGCCATCCTCTTCCTTGGTGTGCACCATGGAGGACAGGATGTAGGAGGCTTCGCCGGTCAACGAGCCCCAGCCGTTCATCATCAGCGAGTACTCGCGGCCAGACTGGGCGGGGAAGTAGACCGCGCGTGGGGTCGCATTCACCGTCGCGTCGATGCCGATGCGTGCCAGCATGGGGCCGAGCGCTGCACAGATGTCGCCATCCATGGGAAGACGGTCGCTGGTGCAATGAAGGTCCACCTGGAACCCGTCCGGATAGCCGGCTTCGGCAAGGAGAGCCTTGGCCTTGTCTGTGTCGTACTCAAGCTCGGGCAGGTCGGGATTCCAGCCGAAAAAGCCCTTGGTGATGATTTGCGAGGCAGGCGTTGCAAGGCCTTCCATCACCCGCGAGGAGATCGCCTCCCTGTTGATGCCAAGCGCCAGCGCCTGGCGGACTTTGAGGTCCTTCAACGGGTTTTCAGACAGCGCACTGCCGTCCTTGGCGCGCACGTTGGGCGTGTCGTCGCGATAGTCGGGGAACAGCATGAAGATGTAGACCGACGGGCCTTTGAAGACCTCAAGTCCATCTTCCCGCTCGATCCGCTCCACGTCGGTGGGCGGGGCGTAGTTGATCATGTCCACCCGGTCCGACAACAGGGCGGCAACGCGGGCGCTGTCGTTGGAGATTTCGGAGAACGTGACCTTGTCCCACTTGGCGGGCTCGCCCCAATAGTCGGCGAAAGGCTCGATCACCATGTCGCCCTTGGCCTGCCAGGAGGTGAGCTTGTAAGGCCCCGTTCCGATGGCAGCCTCGCCTGAGTTGAAGTCCGTCACGGGCGTGTCGATGGCCACTTCCGACGGAATGACGAACAGGCGTGTCAGGTCCAAGGGAAGCGTTGCGGCCGGGGTGTCGGTGGTGAGGTCAACGGTGAGGTCGTCCACAGCCGTCGCATCCACGATGCGGCGCGTGTAGGTGACGAGGCCACCATCCGGGCCCGCGGCCTGGGGAATGCGGTTGATGGAGTGGACAACGTCGGCCGCATCAAGGTCGGACCCGTCGTGGAATTTCACCCCAGGGCGCAGTTTGAAGCGCCAGACGGTGTCGCTGATGGGCTCCCAGGACTCCGCCAGTCCGGGCACCAGTTGCAGGTTGTTGTCGCGTCCCGTCAGCGTCTCGTAGACATTTTTCATGGCCGACACGTTGATGCCGATGGCAGAGAAGTGCGGATCCATGGATTCAGCGCCTGACCTGACGCCGATGGTCAACTCCTCCGCAGAGGCTGTCCCGGCAAGCAAGGTGGCGGCTGTGAGGGCAAGGATGCCCGTCCTCCAGCGTCTTGTTGGTGTCGACATTCGTGTCCCCTCGTTTTTTCTTCAACGGCCGCGGACGCGGCGCGTGTGTGGACGGGAAGGCACGTGATGGCCCCGTCCCGGCCAGCGTTGACCGTATGCAATCAATATGCAAGCGCCGAGCCAAGGCCGAAGCGCTGCACGAAGGCGTGGTAGTCACCAACGGACCCCTCCATGGTGAAGGCGGGGCGGAAGGGTGTGTCCTGGAATAGCCGTTCCACCGCAAGGGGTTTGCGGTCTTCGCCCACGTGCAGGTCGATGGTCGGCGCCTCCCCGTCCTCGGCCAAACGGCAGACGAAGCCGGGGATCTCGCGGCCAAGCGCCTCCCCCCAGGCGAGGACGGAATGTGTCCTGCCGGTGGACACATTGTATATGGGATGGGAGGGGCGCTCAGCGTCCCTCAAGGCGATGATGCCGGCGGCCACATCGGGCGCGTAGATCCAATCGCGCGCATCAAGGCGCGGCAGGATCGCGTCCTCACCGGCGAGCGCGGCTTCCATGACTTGGTAGTGAGGGCTTGGCGTGTCACGCACGTTGGTCACACGCTCCCACCGGCCGAAGACGCCTGACAGGCGCACGCTGAGGGCATCGCACGACCACAGCTCCGCCATGCGGCGCGTCACCCGCTCAGAGGCGAACTTGGTGATGGCGTAAAGGCTTTCGGGGTCAGGCGTCGTCGTCCCCTCGTCCAGTATATCGCCGGTGAAGGCTGCAGCCCCGTACGCGGCAGAGGAGCTGAGGTTGATGATGCGCTCGACGCCGCCTTCATAGGCCGCCCGCAAGGTGTCCAGAAAGCCTGTGAGGTTGACGGCCAAGATACGCTCAGGCTCGCGCGCATCGCGGGCCGGGCCTGCGGTGATGGCCGCGCCATAGATGAGGCACCGCTCGCCGCCTTTGACGGCCCTTCCAATGTCAGCTTTACGGCTGACGTCGCCGATCTCCACCTGAAGCGTTCCCGGCAAGGTGGCGAAATGGGCGAGCGCCGCCTCAGGCGGCGGGCCCATGTCGAAAAGACGCACCGTTTCGCCCCGCCCAAGCAGCGCTTCGGCAATGTTGAGGCCCACGAAACCGGCACCACCCATCACAACACTCGTCATCGTCCACTCCTTGGCTGGCGCAGGCTCGGCGCAGAAAGCGTTCGCGTCCCACCCCAAGGCTATGCATTCTTCTTATCCGTTCACCCGCACACCGGAAGACGATGCACATTTCCGAACTCAACTGGATGCAGGTCGAGGACTATCTGACCCGCGACGACCGCTGCGTCCTTCCCATCGGCTCCACCGAGCAGCATGGCCTTCTCAGCCTGTCGGTGGACGCCATCCTGGCCGAAAAAGTCGCCGTGGACGCCGCCGAGCCTTTGGGAGTCCCCGTCTTTCCACGGCTGAATTACGGGCTTTGTCCCTACTTCGATGCCTACCCCGGCACCGTGACGCTCAAAGTGGCAACGCTGCTGCGCCTGGTGGAGGACATTGTGGAAAGCCTGCACCGCTCGGGCTTTCGGCGGATCTTGATCGTCAACGGCCATGGCGGCAACAACCCCGTCGGCGCCATGGCCCTCGACATGATGCGCGAGCGCGACGACCTCACCATCAAGTTCCACAACTGGTGGATGGCCCCGCGCACCTGGGCAAAGGTGCAGGAGATCGACCCTGCCGCAAGCCACGCCTCATGGATGGAAAACTTCCCCTGGACGCGTCTTGAGGGCACCGACTTCCCCGAAGGCCGCAAAGAGATGATCGACCTTGACCGCATGCGCCTCATGTCCCCCAAAGCGGTGCGCGAGGCGCTGGGCGATGGGGTTTTCGGCGGCGAGGCCATCAAACCCGACCCCGTCATGCACGCATTGTGGGAGGTGGCTGTGGCAGAAACCCGTGACCTTCTGGAAGGCCCCTGGTCGTGACCCTTTTGATCTGGGGCGCGGGGGCCATCGGCGGCACCATCGGCGCCTACCTTGCCCGCGATGGCGTCGACATCCTCTTCGTGGACATTGACGCGGACCACGTGGCCGCCATCAACGCCGGCGGCCTGTCCATCGAAGGGCCGCTTGAGGCCTTCACCGTCCCCGCAAAGGCTGTGACGCCCGACCGTGTGGCGGGGACGTACGATGCCATCTGGCTGTGCACCAAGGCCCAGGCCACCGAAGCGGCGGCAGCGCAAATCCTCCCCCACCTTGCCGCCGACGGCCACGTGCTGTCGCTCCAGAACGGGCTGACGGAGTTGATCCTCGCCGATGCGGTGGGCCGCCAGCGCACCCTCGGCGCCTTCATCAACTTCGGCGCGGATTACATGGCGCCAGGCCGCATCCTTTATGGCGGGCGAGGCGCTGTGGTGGTGGGCGAGCTTGATGGCACCGCAGCGCCCCGCCTTGAGGCCACCCATGCCCTCCTGAAGCGCTTCGACCAGGACGCCATCACCACCCCCAATATCTGGGGCTATCTGTGGGGCAAGCTCGGCTATGGCGCGCTGCTCTTTGCCACCGCACTCACAAACGAGTCCATTGCCGACGTTCTGGCGATGGAACCCTACCGCCCCACCCTTGCCGCCGTTGCGCAGGAAATGATGGCGGCCGCACAGGCCGAAGGCGTCACGCCCCTCGGCTTCAACGGCTATGTGCCCGAGGCGTTCATGGAAGGCGCGGACCCTGCGGCGCGCACCGCCTCGTTCGACCAAATGGTGGCGCACAACCGCCGCTCAGCAAAATCCCACTCTGGCATCTGGCGCGACCTTGCCGTGCGCAAGCGGCGCACCGAGGTGGACCCTTTGATCACCAAGGCCATTGAGATCGGCGAAGGCCACGGGGTCGCCATGCCCCTCAACCGCCGCCTTGTGGCGCTGATCCAGGACATTGAGGCAGGCCGCCGACCCTTGTCCCTTGAAACGCTGGACGCGTTGGCGGCCCACCATGGGGAGGCGGCATGAACCTTTCGCTGAGCGACCAGAGCGCCATCGTCACAGGCGCCGGCCAGGGGATCGGCCGGGCCATCGCGCTCGCCCTTCATGGAGCGGGCGCGAGGGTGGTTGCCATCGATATCGACCCGGCCTCGCTCACCGCCCTTGAGGGCAGCGGCATTGAAACCGCCATCCTCGATGTGACGGATGCGCAAGGTCTCATGCGCTTTGTTGGGGCCGACGGCCCCTTCACCATCGCCGTCCACGTGGCCGGCGGCGTCAGGGGCCAGGTGGGCCGGCCTGTGGAGACCATCCCGCCGGAGGACTGGGACGCCATCGTCGCGGTGAACCAGACCGCCGCCTTCTATCTTGCCAAGGCCGTGGTGCCGCACATGAAGGCGCACGGGCATGGGCGGATCATCACCATCACCAGCCGTGCGGGGCTTGATGTGAGCCTGACTGGGATCCAGTCCTACGCCAGCGCCAAGGCGGGGCAGATCGGCCTTGTGCGCCAGCTTGGCCATGAGCTTGGCAAGGATGGGATCACGGTGAACGCCGTCGCCCCAGGGTTCGTGCGCTCCAACCCCACCACGGAAAAGCAGTGGGAGGCGCTGGGACCGGACGGACAGGACAAGCTCGTCTCCTCCATTGCCATGCGTCGCCTCGGCACCGTGGAGGACATTGCCGCCGCGGTGCTGTTCCTTGCCAGCGATCAGGCCTCGTGGATCACCGGCCAGGTCCTCTCGGTGGACGGTGGCCGGTGAGAGGCCTCATTTGATGGTGATGCGACCGTCGAGCTTGGGCGCATAGGGGCCCACGTCGGCCAGGTACCCGGCCAACACCTCTTCGAGGCCGGGGCCATAGTCATAGGCGTTCTTCGCGTTCTCGGCGAAGAGGGTGTAGCCGTCGCCACCGCGGCGCATGAAGTCGTTGGTGACGAGGCTATAGAGCGCCGTCTCGTCAATGGGCGCCCAGTCGTCGCCGTCCTTCACCATCACATCGGAGATGCGCCCGCCATTGGGGGGTGCATCCAAGGACAGGGTGTAGCGAAGGCCCGCCACCTGGGGGAAGCGGCCCTTTCCATCTTCGATCTGGCTCACGCCGTTTTCCAGCGAGGTGACAATGTCAGCGCCCGTCAGCTGGAAGGTGGCAAGGGTGTTCTGGAACGGCAGCACCGTCAGCACCTCACCCATGGTCACATCGCCTTCATCGATGGAGGCGCGCAGCCCGCCGCCGTTCTGAATGGCGATGGTGACGCCTTGGCCCGCAACGCGCGCCAGCATGGCATCGGTCACAAGGTTGCCCATGGCGCACTCGCGGGCCCGGCAGTTTTCGCGGCTGCCGTCGATTTCAGCTGAGGTGACGCCCACCACCTCCTTGCGCATCTCTTCCAGGGGGATGGCAAGTTCGGCAACGCGCGCCTTCACCGCTTCGTCTTCGGCAACGCTGGCATCAAGGAGGATGGGGTCGCCCTTGGCTTCGGTGACGTTGCCGTCCTCGTCGAACGTCACCTCCAGGCGACCAAGATACTTCCCGTAGGCGCCGGCCTGGACAATGTAGGCGTCGCTCCCGTCAGGAGAGGTGACGACGGTGGGGTACGGCCCCGCCGCGCCTTCAAGATCGTCCGACAAAAGGGTATGGGAGTGGCCGCCGACGATGACGTCCACACCGTCCACAGCGGCCGCGACCTCCTTGTCCACGGACACGCCGGAGTGACTGAGGACGATGATCCTGTTGACGCCCTTACCCTCAAGCTCGGTCACTGCCGCGCGGGTGGTGGCCACAGGGTCTGTAAAGGTGATGTCTTTGCCAGGCTGGGCGAGGTCGGCGGTATCGGTCGGCGTCAGGCCGATGAGGCCGTAGCGCTCGCCATCCACCTCAAGGACAGCCGTCGGCGGTGTGAGGCCCCTGATGGGCGAGCCCTCCTTCACATCAGCGTTCGCCAGCAGGATCGGGAAGTCCAACGCGCCGATGAAGGCGGCAAGGGTTTCCGGCCCATCGTCGAACTCATGATTGCCGACGGTCATGGCGTCGTAGCCCATGAGGTTCATCATCTCCGCCGCCGCCTTGCCCTTGTAGCGGGTGAAGAACAGCGAGCCCTGGAACTGGTCGCCTCCATCGAGCAGCAGGATCGGCCCTGCGCCCTCGCGCGCCCGCTCGGTGTCGATGGCGGTCTTCAGCCGTGCCGACCCACCAAAACACTCGCCAGCATCGTTGTCCTCCGCGCTGCAGGTGTTGTCATACTTGGTGATGGGCTCGATGCGGCTGTGCACATCGTTGGTGTGGAGGATGGTTAGCGTCTCGGCTGCGGCGAAGGACAGGCCCAGCGCGGTCGCTCCCAAAAGGGCGGACAGGCGCACAAACGTCTTCATGGCGGTCTCCTCTTGTGCCGGCCGCCGGGGGCGCCGGACGCTGTCGTCGATCAAGTGTCAGGTGATGCCGAGCATGCGGCGGACGGCGGCGGTGTCGGTACTGCCGCCGGCAAAGTCATCGAAGGCAACGGTGGTGACGGGGATGATGTGATCGCGCACGAACTGGGCCCCTTCCCTGGCGCCCACCTCCGCCTCTTTGAGCGCGCACTCCCACTCCACCACCGCCCAGCCTGTGTAGCCGATGGTGGCAAGCTTTGAGAACACGGCCGAAAAGTCCACCTGCCCGTCGCCCAGCGAGCGGAAGCGCCCTGCCCTATGGGTCCAGGACTGTAGGCCCGAGTACACGCCCTGCCGGCCGCTGGGGTTGAACTCGGCGTCCTTCACATGGAAGGCGGTGATTTTGTCGGCATAGATATCGATGAAGTCCAGATAGTCGAGCACCTGAAGCACGAAGTGGGACGGGTCGTAGTTGATGGTGCAGCGGGAGTGATTGCCCGTTGCCTCCAAGAACATCTCGAAGGTGGCCCCGTCGAACACGTCTTCGCCCGGGTGGATTTCATAGGCAACGTCGACGCCCACCTCACCGTAAGCGTCCAGAATCGGCCGCCACCGCTTGGCAAGTTCGCCAAAGGCTTCACTCACAAGCCCTTGGGGACGTTGCGGCCAAGGGTAGGCGTAGGGCCAGGCAAGCGCGCCCGTGAAAGAGACCGTGGTGGGAAAGCCGAAGTGGGAGGAGGCTTTGGCGGCGAGCATCATCTGCTCCACCGCCCAGGCCTGGCGCTCTGCCGGTTTGCCGTGAACGGCTTCCGGCGCAAACGCATCGAAGGCCACATCGTAGGCCGGGTGGACGGCAACGAGCTGGCCTTGCAGGTGGGTGGAAAGGTCGGTGATGGCAACGCCGGCCTCACGGCAAATCCCCATCACCTCGTCGCAATAATCCTTCGATTCCGCAGCGCGTTTGAGGTCGAAAAGGCGTGCGTCCCAGCTTGGAAGCTGAATCCCCTCATAGCCGCAATTGGCCGCCCATTTGGCGATGGACGGCAATGAATTGAACGGCGCAGCGTCCGAGGCGAACTGGGCCAGGAACAGTGCGGGGCCTTGCATCTTCGGCACGGGCGGAACCTCCGGTTTTGGTCCCGGACGATGCGGCCGCGTTCGGCCTCCGTCAACTGCCCTTAAGGCGCGTCAGACCAGAAGGCGCATGGGGCTCTCGATGAGAGCTTTGAACGCGCTCAACACCTCAGCGCCCAGCGCCCCGTCGACGGCACGGTGGTCCACCGACAAGGTCACCGTCATCTGTGTGGCTATGGCGAGCGCGCCGTCCTTCACCACAGGGCGGGGCGAGCCTTCGCCGACGGCAAGGATCGACCCGTGGGGCGGGTTGATGACGGCGGCAAAGTCGCGAATGCCGAACATGCCAAGGTTGGAGACCGCCGTGGTGCCGCCCTGATACTCGGCCGGTTGCAGCTTCTTGTCGCGCGCCCGTTTGGCAAGGTCCTTCATCTCGTTGGAGATGACGGACAGCGTCTTCTTATCGGCCTTGCGGATAACGGGGGTGATCAGCCCGTCGGGGATCGCAACGGCAACGCCCACGTCCACATCCTCATGCAGGAGGCGGGCGGTGGAGGTGAAGGTGGCGTTGGCCATGGGCACCTGGTTGAGGGCAAGGGCCATCGCCTTGATGACAAAATCGTTCACCGAAAGCTTGTAGTCCGGCTTGCCTTCCTTGTCGGTGGGGGCGGAGGCGTTGAGGTCGGCCCGCAGCTTCAACAGCGCATCGAGGGTGACGTCCACCGACAGGTAGAAGTGGGGGACGGTCTGTTTGGATTCGGTGAGGCGCCTTGCAATGGTCTTGCGCATCCCGTCGTGGGGCAGCTCCGTGTAGCCGCCGTCGGGGTACATGGCGCGGATTTGATCGTCGCTCATGCCGCCCGACAAAGACGGCGCCGCAGCTTTCTGCGGCGCGGCTTGGGGCGCTGCGGATTTCTCGGCGGCGGCAGGCGCGGCCTTGCCGGTGCCCGAGGCCACGGCCTCTTCAATATCGCGCTTGATGATGCGTCCATGGGGGCCTGAGCCCGTCACCGCGGAAAGGTCGATCCCCTCCTGCCCCGCAAGGCGCCTTGCAAGGGGCGAAGCAAAGATGCGCTCACCATGGCTTTGGGGCGCGGCCGCGCCATTGGCGGACGGCGACGGCGAGGCGGCGGGCTGGTTGGCTGGTGCTTCCGCCTCGGCCTTTTCGGGCGCCGGGGCGTCCTCTGACTTGGCGGCAGGCTTTGGCGCAGCGGCGGCCTCATCGATGGCGCTGGCGTCCTCGCCCTCTTCCAACAGCACTGCGATGGGCTCGTTCACAGGAACATCGGCCGTACCTTCCGTGACGAGGATCTTCCCAACGGTCCCCTCGTCCACCGCTTCCACCTCCATGGTGGCCTTGTCGGTCTCGATTTCGGCAATCACGTCGCCTGAGGAGACGCTGTCCCCTTCCTTCACCAGCCATTTGGCCAAGGTCCCGACTTCCATCGTGGGCGACAGCGCCGGCATCAGGATGGGGGTGGGCATAGGGGTCGTCCTCGGCAAGGCGGTTATCGGGCTATGTGCGACCAGTGCCGCAACACGGCCACGGACTGTCCGCGAAGGTGGCGGTGAATGCAAGATGGGGCGTTAACGTGCGTGGGCTATGGACAAACGCTGGTCTTGGCCGCACACGGCGTCTTTCAGTCGTGCCTCATGGGGACGGCAGCCATCGCTGTCGCTTGGCTTTTCCCGGTGTGGCGCGCTGTGACGCGGCCCTTGAACCATCTTGCCCCTGCCTGTGGACTGAACGATGCGCATCTTATTCCTGCACAACAACTTCCCCGGCCAATACAGGCGTATTGCCGCCCATCTGCAAGGGATGGACGGCCTCGACCTCGTGGCCGGCACGCTCCAGTCCAACAAGCAGACGTTCAAGCCGCGACGGGTGAACTACCGCCTGCACAGGGATGTGACGGAAGGAATCCACCCCACACTCGTCAATGTGGAGCGGGCCGTTTTGACCGCGCAGGCCGCCTTCAAAGCGCTCTATCCGCTGAAGGAAGCCGGATGGACGCCTGACCTTGTGTGCGCCCACTCAGGCTGGGGACCGTCCCTGCTTGTGAAGGAGTTGTGGCCCGATACGCGGCTCCTGGCGCTGTTTGAGTGGTATTACAACGCCCGCGGCAGCGATGCTGACTTCTTGAGCCCCATGAGCCATGATTCGGCCGCCCGCACGCAATTCAAGAACGGCCCGATTCTGCTCGATTATGCAGCGATGGACCATGGCTCCTCCCCCACGGCGTGGCAGAGGAGCCAATGGCCGTCCCACATGCAAAGCAATATCAGCGTTCTGCACGAAGGGGTGGATTGCGCGTATTTTGCCCCGGGCGAGGAAAAACTCACCGTCGGCAAGCACATTTTGACGGCCGAGGATGAAATCATCACCTACGTCGCCCGCGGGATGGAGCCCTATCGCGGCTTCCCCCAGTTCATGGCAGCCGTGGCCGAGCTTCAGCGCCGGCGCCCCAACGTCCACGTCCTGATTGCCGGTGAGGACAGGACCGCCTACGGCCGCCAACGCTCAGACGGCAAAACCTATCGCGAACATGCACTGGAATCCCTGCCCCTAGACCAGGACAGGCTGCATTTTCTAGGCTTGGTGCCGCTTTCCAAGCTGCGCACCATGTTCCGCATCACAAGCGCGCATGTCTATTTGACGGTGCCGTTCGTTTTGTCCTGGTCCATGCTTGAGGCCATGGCAACTGGCGCGCTGGTTGTGGGCTCCAGCACACCGCCTGTGCGCGAATTGATCGAAGACGGCAAGAACGGCCTTTTGGTGGATTTTTTCGATTCCGGCGCCCTTGCCAACTGTCTTGACGATGTCCTTTCCATAAAAACCGCCACCGCAAGCCTCAAACAAGCCGCTCGCGAGACCATCGTCGAACGCTACGCGCTGCCCGTCATCCTTCCCCGCCAGTGGGAGTTGATGCAGCGGGTGGCCAAAGGGGATGCGCCCCGGCCAGCGCCCGTCTGAGGGCACCGGCTGACGCTGCCCGCCAACCCCGGCGACCGCCGGATTCACGATTGCGGTGGAATAACTCTGCCAGAGGCGCGTTTGGTAAGGGAGCGTAAGAAGAGGCGGATCGTCTGATCCGAACTCCACTTATCCTCGCCGAACCGACGCACAGTAAAGTGAAGACGTCGAAATAGATGCCGACACCATATTAATCATAGGCGGCCAGTCTTCTTCTCGATGAGCCGCTCGCGATAGAAGGAGATCTGCCATGCGGAAAAGTGTCCTATTCACTTGCTTGGCAATTGCTGGATTTGCCTTTGTGCCCGTCCAGCCTGCCGAAGCCGCCCGTCCGGCGCTTTGCAAAGATCGTTCGGAAATCATCTCCGTCCTGTCCAAGCGCTTCAACGAGACGCAGCGCTCCTACGGTTTGCAGAGCGACCAACGGGTTCTTGAACTCTACGCCTCGCCGGACGGTTCGTGGACGGCCCTCTTGACACTGCCTTCGGGCCGCTCCTGCGTGGTTGCAGCCGGTGAAGCGTGGACCATCGTCCCGCCCGCCCCTGTGGGTGAGCCGGCCTAGCGCGCGGCGCCCCCTCACAACCTTCGGCCGGACCGGGCCACGTGCACCGGCCCGGCCCCCTCGCTTTGATGCCATTTGGCATCACCGCCCCGTCCAAGCCCCATCCCTTGCCGGAAGCGCGCGTACCGGCAGAGCCACGGCCAACCCGCCTCACCCGTTGATTTGACCGAGCGAACGTGCCTTTCTCGCGGCCCAATCGGAGGAGATGGCCGTGAGCGTTGCCGGGAAGATCGTACTCGTCACAGGGGCTAGCCAGGGGATTGGCAAGGCATGCGCCATTGCCCTTGCTAAGGCCGACGCCAAAGTGGTGCTTGCCGCGCGCAATGAGGACAAGCTGCGCGCCGTCGCGGACGAGGCGGGTGGCGACACCTTGTGCGTTTCCGCCGATGCCAGCGACCCGCAGTCGGTGGACGGTCTTTTCAAGGCGATTGGCGAGACATACGGCCGGCTGGACGTTCTGTTTAACAATGCAGGCAACAACGTGCCTGGCACCAATTTCGGCGATCTGACGTTCGCCGATTGGCGCAAGGTCATGTCCGTCAACCTTGACGGTGCGTTCCTGATGGCAAACGGCGCCTACAAGATGATGCGCGATCAGTCCCCCAAAGGCGGGCGTATCATCAACAACGGCTCCATCTCAGCCTATGCCCCGCGGCCGGGGTCAGCGCCTTACACGTCCTCAAAGCACGCGATCACGGGGCTGACAAAGACCATCAGCCTGGACGGCCGCGTGCACGACATTGCCTGCTGCCAGATCGACATCGGCAACGCCATGACCGACATGGCCGCCCGCATGGCCACAGGCGTGCCCCAGGCCAACGGGGACATTGCCGTCGAACCGCTGATGGATGTCTCCGTCGTCGCCGACACGATTTTGTTCATGGCCGGGATGGATCTGTCTGCCAACGCACAGTTCCTGACGGTGATGGCCACCAAGATGCCCTTCGTCGGCAGGGGTTGACCGGACAGGGCCGCGCCTCACCTCAAGGCACAGCCATGGACAACGCCCCCGCCCCCTCAGGGCACCTTGCCGAGAATATCGCCATGTTCGCCCACGTCCTTCGCGACGCTGGGCTGCCGGTGGGCCCTGCCCATGCGGTGGATGCTGTGCGGGCGGTGGAGACGGCAGGCGTCGCGTCACGCGCGGACGTGAAGGCGGCACTCAAGGCCGTCTTCGTTCACAAGCGCGACCAGATGGTGGTGTTTGATGCGGCCTTCGACGCCTTCTTCCAAAGCCGCAACCTCCTCGACAAGATGATGGAGCTCTTGAGCCCCGTCGCCGACGAGAGGCGCAGCGACGAGCCCCCCAAGGCCGGCGCCACCCGCGTCTCCCAAGCCATGAAGCCCCCTGCACGCGCCGATCGCCCCACCCCGACGCAGGTGGAAGTGGACGCCCGCCTCACAGCCTCGGACAGGGAGGTGCTGCGCAAGAAGGATTTCGCGCAGATGACCGCGGCAGAGCTTGCCGACGCTCAGCGCGCCATCCGCGCCCTTGCCTTGGTGGACGATCGCCAGAAGACCCGCCGCAAGGTGGCCGCCCCCCGCGGTAAGTTCGACCCGCGCCGGTCCTTGCGTTCTGCCATGCGCACCGGCGGAGAGATGGTCGACCCCAAGCGCACCACCAAAGCCGTACGCCCGCCGCCCGTGGTGGCGCTGTGCGATATCTCCGGCTCGATGGCGGACTACTCGCGCATCGTCCTTCACTTCCTTCACGCCCTTGGGGAGCGGCGGCGCGTCTCAACGTTCCTGTTCGGCACGCGCCTTTCCAACGTCACCCGTGCGCTGGACCGTCGCGACCCTGACGAGGCGCTCGCCCAATGCGCATCACAGGTGGCCGACTGGTCGGGCGGCACGCGGATCGGTGCGTCCCTTGCCGCCTTCAACAAGGACTGGTCGCGCCGCGTGTTGTCGGGCGGGCCCATCGTCCTGCTCGTCACCGACGGGTTGGAGAGGGATGGCGATACCCACTTGCTTGCCCGCCAGGCCGACAGGCTGCACCGCTCCTGCAGGCGGCTGATCTTCCTCAACCCGCTCCTGCGTTATGACGGGTTCGAGGCCAAAGCCCGCGGCATCCGCACGCTGCTGCCCCATGTGGATGACCTGAAACCCATCCACTCGGTGGAGTGCGTTGCCGACCTTGCCGGTGTGCTTGCAGGCGGACAAGGCCGTCGCAGTCCGATCCCCTCCCAGTGGGCCCCGCGGGAGGCGGCCTGAATGTGCGTTGGCCGCAGCGCTCCTTGCGGTAGGCCGGTTCGACCACAGGTTCAAAACCCCATCGCACCGCACGCATGCTCCTGCCCTGCGCTGCCCCCTCGCGGCGGCATGATCCCGCGTCGGCGAACGAAGGTATTCCCATAGGTCCGAGCCGGGTGGCTTTTGGGAAAATCATTGCCGCATCTGCGTCTTCACTGCCGGTCCCTTGTACCCACATGGTTTAAATGGCGAGGTGACGCGCTTGCACACAGTGTGCCGCCGCCCCACCATCGAAGAAAAGCAGCGATCGAGGAGGCGCACGCATGGCATTGTCCACCGAACAGGTCGAGCACTACCGCAACGAAGGTTATGTCTTCCCCATCCCCGCGATGTCACGAGATGAGGCTCTGGCCTATCGCGCCGCCTTGGAAGACTATGAGACTCAGGCAGGCGGCCCCATACAAGGCAACCTGCGTCACAAAACTCACCTGTTGTTTACCTGGGCCAACGAGATTGCTCGCACCCCCGCCATCCTCGACGCCGTGGAATCTCTCTTGGGGCCGGACATTTTGCTGTGGGGCTCGTCCTTTTTCATCAAAGAGCCTGGGACGGACGCATTCGTCTCCTGGCACCAGGACGCCACCTATTGGGGGCTTGATGGGTCGGATGTGGTCACGGCTTGGGTGGCGCTCGCCGATGCGCCTGTGGAATCGGGGGCCATGCGGTTTTGGCCCAAAAGCCATTTGAAACAGCAGATCGACCATCGCGACACATTTGCCAATGACAACCTGTTGTCCCGCGGTCAGGAAATTGCCGTGGATGTGCCTGAATCAGAAGGGATCGATGTGCCTCTCAAAGCCGGCGAAATGAGCCTTCATCACGTGCTCCTGGTGCACGGTTCGCGCCCCAACGAAAGCGCTGACAGGCGGATCGGTTTCGCCCTTCGCTACATTCCGACCCGTCTCGGCCAGACCAAGACGCGCGACTATGCCATGCTCGTGCGCGGTGAGGACCGGTATGGCCACTTTGCCGAAGAACCGGCACCGACGGCTGACCTTGATGCGGCCGCCCTCGCCGCCCACCAGCGCTCCATGGATGCGCAAGTCTCGGCCCTTTATAGCGGCACCGACAAGACCGCGTTCCGCCCATGAGCGTCGTCCAGAGGGAGACGGCGACGGAAAACGGCGGCCACTACATTTCAGAGCGTGAGGATCTTCCAGGCGCAAAGGCCATTGCCGATGCGGCGGGTCGCTCCGTCCTCGATGCGCTGCTGGCGGCCCGCGCCAGCCACGGCGCCAAAACCATCGCCCTTGAGGATGGGGACAAACGCCAGCTCTCCTACAACGACCTTGTGCGCGCCGCCGCGGCCCTGTCGCGGGTCATCAAGCGGGAAACGACGGGCGATGTGATTGCCATCATGCTGCCGTCGAGTGCTGCTGCGGCTGTGGCCTACTTCGCTGTTCTTGCCGCAGGGCGCACACCGGCCATGCTCAATTTCACGGCGGGCGAGACGGCGATCCTGGCAGCTTGCAAGCTTGCCAATGTGGGCGCGATCCTGACGGCGGACCGGTTCTTGTCCATCGCCAAGCTGGAGCCTTTGGCACAGGCGCTCAAGGCCGCCGCCCCGGTCATCGCCCTTGAAGACATGCGCAAGAGCGTCGGTCTGAAGGACAAGGCTTTCGCGGCGGCCGCCGTTCCCCTCAAACTCTTCCCGAAGATCGCGCCTGACGACCCTGCGGCCATCGTCTTCACCTCAGGGGCGGAGGGAAACCCCAAGGGGGTGGTGCTGACCCACCGCAACGTCCTTGCCAACTGCGAACAGGTGGTGCAGGCGCTGCCCATCGAAGACCACGACATCATGTTCAACCCGTTGCCGGTCTTCCATTCCTACGGACTGTCGCCGGGGATGATCCTGCCTTTGGTGATCGGATGCCGCTTGGTGCTGCACCCCTCCCCTTTGCGCGCGAAGGAAATTGCCCAGAGGGTGGCGGAGACCAAGCCCACCATCATCCTTGCCACCGACACCTTCTTGCGCCAGTACGCCCGCGCGGGCGACCCTGGCAGCCTGTCCTCCCTGCGCTACGCGGTGTGCGGGGCGGAACGGGTGCGGCATGAAACGCGCGAGCTTGTCCACTCCCGCTTCGGCTTCGTGGTGGTGGAGGGCTATGGGGTGACGGAGACGAGCCCCGTCCTTGCTGCCAATCACCCATCCGACATCCGCGAAGGCACCGTCGGCAAGCTCTTCCCGGGAATTGAAGCCCGGCTCGATCCTGTGGAGGGCCTGTCGGACGGCTACCGCCTCTTGGTGCGCGGCCCCAACGTGATGGCCGGCTATCTCCACCCCGACGGCACGGTCATGCCACCGCCGGACGGCTGGCACGACACCGGCGATGTGGTGGTGATCGAAGACGGTTATGTATCGATCCGCGGCCGGCTAAAGCGCTTTGCCAAAATCGGCGGCGAGATGACCTCCCTCGTCACGGTGGAGCACATGGCCGGTGAAGTGTGGCCCGAATCCCTTCATGCCGCCGCCGCGCTTCCCGTGGGCAACAAGGGCGAGGCGATCATCCTTTTGACCGAACAGCAAGACGCTGACCGTGACGCGCTCCTGGCACACATCAAGGCCGAAGGTCACTCGGAGCGCTTCATGCCCTTGAAAATCATCCCCGTGCCGGAGATCCCCGTCCTCGGCTCCGGCAAGATGGACACCGTGGCGGTGACGCGCCTTGCAGCAGAACTCTACGAACAACAATAAAAAGCCGGCCCGACGGAAAAGTCGGGCCGGCTTTGTCGACTGATCGGCCGGCGCACTCAGGCGCCGGCCGTTTTTGTTGGTTTAGGAGCGGCTGTCATCCACCGGAAGCGCAACGAAGCGGGTGTTTTCGCCAGAGCGCATTTTGAGGAGGACATTGTCGCGTCCCTCCCTGTCGGCCGCTTCCACACCGCTCTCCAAATCGCCTGAGGAGGCAAGGTCCTGGCCGCCTGCGGACAGGAGGATGTCGCCGACGCGAATGCCACGCTCAGCGGCAGGGCTGCCGGGCTCCACTTCGACAACAGCAAGGCCGGGGCCGTCCAGACCCACTTCGTCGGTGGGCGCAAGGGTCATGCCAAGCATGCGAGTCTGGGCGATGTCTTCGTCAGAATCGCTGTCGGAACGGCCGCTGGTGCGGGTTTCCTCGGGCGTGTCGTCACGCAGACGGCCAAGCTCCACCTTGACCTCCTGCTCGCGGCCATCACGCCAGACCTTCAGCGTCACCGTGTCGCCGGGAGCGCGACGGGAGATGGTGCGGGCAAGATCACGAGGGCCTTCCACCGCTTCACCGTCCACCGCGATGATGGCATCGCCTGCCACAACGCCGGCCTTTTCAGCAGGGCTATCGGCCTGAGGCTCGGTCACAAGCGCGCCTGAGGCGGACTCACGGCCAAGGCTGTCGGCAATGTCGGGGGTGATGCCCTGGATCTGAACGCCGAGCCAACCGCGGGTGACGTTGCCGTCGTCCTTGAGGTCTTCGATGACGTCTTCGGCAATGGAGGCGGGGATGGCAAAGCCAATGCCCACAGAGCCGCCGGAGGGTGAGTAGATGGCCGTGTTCACGCCGACCACGTTGCCGTAAAGGTTGAAGGTCGGACCGCCCGAGTTGCCACGGTTGATGGGCGCATCGATCTGCAGGAAGTCATCGTAAGGGCCTGCGCCGATTTCGCGGCCGCGGGCCGACACGATGCCGGCGGTGACGGAACCGCCAAGGCCGAACGGGTTGCCCACGGCCATCACCCAGTCGCCCACACGGGTCTCACGGGTGGCAAAGGCTACGAAGGGGAACTTGCGGTCGTCGTTCACTTTCACGAGGGCAAGGTCGGTCTTGGCGTCAACGCCGATCACTTCGGCGGTGAGGGTGTCACCGTTTTGCAGGATGACGGACACTTCTTCGGCGCCCTGCACCACGTGACCGTTGGTGACGACGTACCCGTCATCGGAAATCAGGAAGCCTGAGCCTTGACCCATGGAGAACTGGCGACCTCGGTCGCGCTCGCCCCTGCGGCCGGGTTGCTGGTTGCCGAAGCGCTCCTCGAAGTCTTCAAAGAAACGCTCGAAGGGGGAGCCGCCGAAGTCGCGAAAGCCCGAAAGCTGGCGCCTGGGCTTGCTCTTGACCTGAATGGAGACCACGGCAGGGCTCACCCGGTCGACAATGTCGGCGAATGCGGGTGCGGACCGTGCCGCGGCGGCCGGCACTTGCTCTGAGAGATTTTGCGCCATGGCGGGTGGCACCGGGGAACTGTTGAGGTAAGTGGCGCCCGCAGCGCCGAGCGCGAACGTACCCACGAGCAACGCCGCCGTGCGTGCCCGGGTCGATCTCATTGTTTTGATTGCCATAAATACTCCTGTCGGCATTCAAACATGGCCCAACACGATCGGGCTTGCCGACAAAGGTAGGTGGCAAAACCTTACGCCGCCCTGTCCGGAAGGTGACCATTTGGTAAGGTTGCGCGTTTGTGCACGGTCGTGATGGCGGCGTTTTCTAGAATTTCCCGTCGTAGGCGCGCCTGCCGATCTTCACGCACAAGAGGGTGAATGTGGGGCGTTCGGCGGCGGCCAGGGCCTCCTTGGCCAGCGTGTCGGTGTCCTCGATCCACACACCGTGACCGCCCATGGCAGAGGCGAGCACCACAAGGTCTGTGCCACTAAAGTCAACGCCCACATTGGCGAGCTGCGAGCCGCGCTGCTTCATTTCGATGAGGGCGAGGCTGTCGTCCACCAGGACGGTGATGGGAACGGCAAGGCCAAGGTCACGCACGCTGGCAAGGTCGCCCAGCGTCATCTCAAGGCCAGCATCGCCCACGAAGGCCATCACAGGCGTGTCGGGCGCGCCCTTCTTGTGGCCTGCCGCCAGGGCAACGGCGCACCCCATGGTGCAAAAGGCCGATGACTGCAGGAGTGTGCGCGGCGCGGTGCAGCGCCAAACCTGGCTAAGCAGGATCCTGTGGGCGCCGCTGTCGGCGGTGATGACCGTCTCTGCAGGCAGCGTGTCGCAAAGGGTGTGGAAGGCGGTGGCAGGCCCCCACCCTTCAGGCTCCGCCGCAAACGCCTGCGTCAGCGCCTGACGTGCCCGTGCCGGCTCGCCGCCAGACCAGGTGGCAGAGGGGCTGCCGCCCTCCATCAACGCGGTGAGCGTTGCGGCAACGCTGCCCATGAGCGTGAGGGAGACCGCGTGCATCCCATGGGTGCGCACCACGGGGGTGATGTCGATGACGTTGGCGTCAGTGGGCCAAGGCTCGCGCCAGCCAACGCGCATCTCGATGGGGTCATAGCCGATGAGGAGGATGAGGTCCGCCTCCCCCACAAGCGGCAGGAGGTGGCGGTCGGCCACGGGGGACAGGCCAGCCCCGCCGAGGCAAAGGGCCGCGTTCTCATCCACCATCCCCTTCGCCTTATAGGTGGTGATGAGGGGGACGTTGAACGTCTCCACAAGAAGGTTCAGCTCATCTGCCGCGCCATCGTTGAGGGCATCGACGCCGGCGACCGCGATGGGCCGTTTTGCACCGGCTAGGAGAGCGCGCGCATGGTCCAACGCGGGCCCTTCGGTGGGACGCGCCGCTCCCGCGGGGGCCGGCGCGCGGGGGGCAAAATCGCCTGCATCACCGGCGGCCACCTTGATGGGAAGGTCGATGTGGACAGGGCCCGGCTGGCCCGTGGTGGCAAGCGTCACGGCCTTTTCCATCACCTGGGGGAGGCTTTTGCCCTCGGCGCGGAAGGTGGATTTTACCACAGGGCGCAGGAGCGCCTGATGGTCGATCACCTGGTGTGTGTAGGTGTCAGCGTCCGCCCCATCCACGCAGCCTGTGAGCACGATCAAAGGCACGCGGTCCTGCTCGGCATTGGCGATGACGTTGACGGCATTGGCAACGCCAGGGCCGATGGTCGCCACCAAGATCCCAGGCGCCCCCGTGGCGTGCCAGGTGCCCTCGGCCATGAAGCCTGCGAAGTTCTCATGCTTGGTAAGTTGGAAGTCGATGCCGGCGACGCGCAGCGCATCGATGATGGTCAGCACCTCGCCGCCGGGAATGCCGAAGGCGTGGCGGCAGCCGGCATCGGCCAGCGCCCGTGCAATGATGTCGGCGTGACGCATGGGGACTACGCTGCGGTGACGGCGCGGTCGCCAAGATCCACCGCGCCCAAATCGGCGAGGCTGTCGATCTTGCCGTCATCGTAGCCCAGGAGCTCTTTGAGGACTTCGCGGCTGTGCTCGCCGCGAAGGGGTGGTGGGCGGCGATAGGTGACGGGCGTGTCGCTCATCTTGATGGGGTTGCCGATGGTGTCCACCGACCCTGTCTGCGACGCGGCGTGGGGCTGGGTAACACGGGCGCCGCGGGCTTTCGCCTGGGGCTCCTCAAAGGCTTCCTTGATGGTGTTGATGGGCCCTGCAGGCACGCCGATGGGGTCCAAGAGGGCCGACCACTCAGCCTTGGTGCGGCGCCGCGTGAGGCGGTTGACCGCCTCCTCGCACGCATCGCGGTTGATCACCCGTGCCGCATTGGTGACAAAGCGCGGGTCCTGGGCAAGCTCAGGCTCACCACCGACGGCACAGAGCTTAGCGAACTGGGCATCGTTGCCGACGGCGAGGATGAAGTACCCGTCCGCCCCCTCGAACGCGTTGTAAGGCACGATAGTGGGGTGGCCGTTGCCAAGCCGCACAGGGGTCTCGTCCGTCAACAGATGGGCCGTGCCCTGGTTGATCAGCCAGGCGAGCTGACTGTCGAACAGGGAGAGGTCGATGTATTGGCCGCGCCCTGTTGTGTGGCGCGCCTCCAAGGCGGCAAGGAGGGCGACGGCGGCGTACATCCCCGTCATCACGTCGGCAATGCCAACGCCCACCTTTTGGGGGGTGCCGCCCTTCTCGTCAGGCTCGCCCGTGACGCTCATGATGCCGCCGCGCCCCTGTGCCATGAAATCATAGCCTGCATAGGAGGCGAGTGGCCCGGTCTGCCCGAAGCCTGTGATGGAGGCGTAGATGAGGCGCGCATTGAGGGCGCTCAACGAAGCATAATCGAGGCCGTAGCGCGCCGCGCCACCCACCTTGAAATTCTCGATCGCCATGTCCGCCTTCTTGGCGATGTCGCGGATGATCGCCTGCCCCTCAGGCTTTGAGATATCCAGCGCAAGGGAGCGCTTGTTGCGGTTGGCGGAGAGGTAATAGGCGCTTTCGGCGGTGTCCCTGCCATCCTTGTCCTTCACGAAGGGAGGGCCCCAGCGACGGGTGTCATCACCAGCGCCAGCACGCTCGATCTTGATGATGTCGGCTCCAAGATCGCCAAGGAGCTGGGTGGCCGTCGGGCCCGCCAGAATCCTGGACATATCAAGGACGAGGAGGCCGTCGAGCGGCCCCTTTTGGGACGAGGAAGTGGTATCGGACACGAAAAAGCGCTCCAAGGCGTCGACACCAGCATAGTAGGACGGGGCGGATCGGGAGCAAGGGTGGCGCCCCTCACGCCAGCGTCATGCCGGCGCAAGACAACGCCGCCAGCCTGTGGCAAGAGAGGCGCTGATGACCATGCAAGCACGCTCCTTGTTGCGCCCCACCGCGGTGGCCTTCGTCGCCGCCCACCGCGTGGTGTGCGAGGTTGCGGCCGGCCGTCCCATCATCATGCGCGATGGGGCCGATAGCCGCCTCGCCTCCCCTTTGGACGGCGGCCCCGTCATCTCGGACGATGTGGTGATTGCCGCTCCCCGCGCCGCCTATTTGGGCCTTGGCGAGGGTGTGCGGGTGGTCAACGCGCGTGGCGCGGGACGCGAACGGCTCGAAGCCCTTGCCATGGCCGACAGCGTGGACCGTGAGGGCCTGACGGTGACCGACGGAGGCGCCTTCGCCAAAGCCGCTGTGGAGCTTGCAAAGCTTGCCGAACGCCTGCCGGCCATGATGGTCGCCCCCGCCCACAAAGCCCCCGCAGGCACCTTGTCGGCCGAGGTGGGGGATATTCTGGCCTTCCGCCACGCCCTTGCCGTCAGCCAGCGCCCTGTGGCCACCGCCCGCGTGCCCTTGGCGGCAGGTGCCATTGCCGATGTGACGGCGTTTCGCAATGCCATCGGCGGATGCGTCAGTGCCGTTGCCGTCGGCCCCTTGAAGGCGGGCGCTCTGGTGCGCGTCCACTCCTCCTGCGTGACGGGGGACATACTGGGGTCGCTCAAGTGCGATTGCGGCGCACAGTTGCGCATTGCCCTCCAAAGGATTTCGGAGGAAGGCGGCCTCCTCCTTTACACCGCACAGGAGGGGCGCGGCATCGGCCTTGTAAACAAGCTGCGCGCCTATGCCCTTCAGGACAAAGGGCTTGATACTGTCGATGCCAACGAGGCCCTCGGCTACCACGATGATGAGAGGGATTATGCGGCCGCCGCCGTCATCCTGCGCCATTTGGGGCTGACGGATTTTCGCCTTCTTACCAACAACCCCGCCAAGGCAACCGCCCTTGCCGCATCAGGCTTTCAGGTGGCAGCAACGCCTTTGCGCGGCCCCATCACCGCAGAAAACGCCCGCTATATCGAGACCAAGCGCCACCGCAGCGGCCACAGCCTCTAGCGCTGGACGGCGGGACGGCCGTAAAGGCTGCGCACGGCGGCAATGTCGCGATCGGTCAGGCGGGAGAGCTTTGGCGAGGGCATCGACATCACCGCCTCGCCGCTGTCATCGTGGTGAAGGCCGAGGGTGTGGCCAGCCTCGTGCAAGAGGGCGGTGAACAGGAACGCCGACTGAGGGGTCGTGCCGCCGGCAAGCGAGGCCCAGTTCTGGTCCTGCCCGAGAAAGATCTTCGCCTGCCCGCCATCGCAAGGAAACTGCGCAAAGCCGATGATGTTGGGGCGGTCGGTCATCTCCACGACGATGTCGGCCGTGTCCGCCCGCGCCCCCGGAGCGATCGTCAGACCCGAGGCCTCCGACCACTGGGCGTAGACGTTGGCGAGCGCCCTTTGGAGGACCGGCGCAAGGGCCGCAGGCACGGTGTCTGCAACGACGTAGGTGAGCGCGTTCTTCTCAAACCGGCACACCCGCGGGCCTTGGGCGAGCGATGGGATCTCGCGCGCATTGTCCTCCTCGGTCAGCGCCAGAATGTTGTCCTTGTGGCTCGGGATGAGGCCTGCGTTGGCAAAAAAGCGCAGCGCTTTGACGCGCTCATCCAGATCAGGCTGCTCGATGGCCTTCAGGATGAGGCTCGATTCGAACTTCAGCTGCTCCAGCGCAATCTGCGCCTGTGCCCTCGTCTCCTCCACGTCGAGCACGCCGCGGGCCTCAATGTCCCGCCCCTCTCGCTCGAAGTAGCCGGAGATGGTCGCGCCCAACGCCCCCGCCAGAAGGCTGACAACGGAGACGATCACCGTCGCTTGTGTGGCCGTCAGCCTGACGCCGTGCTGGCGCGGGGCACTTGTTGGAAGTGCCTCGTGTGCTTCACCAGGCGTTTGGGACATGGCGCAACCTCATAAAGCAAGGCCTCCGCGCGTTACTGGCGCTGAAAGAGGCTGCGGACCTTCTGGACAAAGCGCACGCGCTGATCGTGCGTGGAGCTGTCGATCTTATAAAGGGCTGCGTAGGCGGTGCGGCAGCGTGGATGGCAGATGTAGCGCATCCCCCGCATCAGCGTGCGTCTGCCAGGCTCCCCCACGAACTTTGAGAACATGAACGAGGCACCGCAGGTGGTCACCGCTGTCAAGCGGGTGATGTTGGTGAGCTGCGGCTGGATCCGCTCGTTCTTGGTGGGCAGGGTAAAGGTGGCATGGGGGACGAGCACCCTGTCGAGCCATCCCTTCAGCATGGCAGGCAAGCCGAACCACCACGTGGGATAGACGAACACCACCGCCTCACACCACCTGAGCGCCTCAAGATCGTCCGCAACGGCCGTCTCATTCTCGCCAGGGGTGTGGTAGCCGAGCCGCTCGTCGCGATCCATCACGGGATGAAAGCCTTTGCCGTAAAGGTCGATGACGCGCACGTCGTCGCCCCGTTTGGCAAGCGCCTCCACAACAGTGTCCCGCAGATGCGCGCAAAAACTTTCGGGATTGGGGTGGCAATAAACGATAAGGGTTCGCATCAACCGCTCAGGGTGTGGAAAAGGTAGGGTTTGCCGTAATCGTAGTCCGGATCATCCCAGGCCACCATCTTGCCTGGGTTGAGGAGGCCTTTGGGGTCGGCGCGTTTCTTGAACCCAAGCTGCACACTGTCGGTCTGCTTCATGCCCCCCTCCTCGAGCGTATAACGGTGGGGGTTGAAGATCGGGCAGCCCGCAGCCTCGTGGAGGGCGATGATTTCCTCCAACCGCGCCTCCGTTGTGAAGCGGATCAAAGGCAGGCCGAAGCAGCCCACAGCGCCGTCAAATCGCACGAACTCCAGGTGGGTGGGGGCTTCTTCGCCGAAGAGCTTGGCCATCTCCATCACCTTCTGGGCAATGTTCGGCTGGGGGTAGAGAACCTGGAGGTAGGTGACGTCGGCGTGGACGCGCAGCGCCCGCAAGGTGGTGTGGTTCCAGGACAGTTCGAACGCTGGCGGAAGCTTCTCGCGCGTTGCCGTGTCCACATGGTCGGAGCGATAGACGGTGGCACCGCCGGCGCGCTTGGCCATGTCCACCACATCGCCCAGCGCATTGGGCGCGGTGACGATGATGGCGAGCGCCTCCCCGTCCCGCAAATACGGCTGGTGACGCTTGAAGTAGGGGGTGACGTTGGCATCGACGACGGCAACGTTTTTCAACAAGAGCCCGTCGGCGCCGGCGAGCGTCTCGCCGAACCGCACGGCCGCCTCAAGCTCTTGGAAGGAGACCAGAACGTCCACCCAGTCATAATGGGAGGCAAGGGGCATCTCCACCTCGGTGATGATGCCTGTGGTGCCATAGGCGTGGCTTGCCTTGTTGATCTCAGCGCCCGTCAGCTCAAGCAGCGTCGGGATGGATCCGTCCATCGCGGCAAGGCGGACGCGCATGATGTTGCCGGCATCGCGCAGCCCACCCCAGCGCACGGAGCCGACGCCGCCCGATCCGCCAGCGATGAAGCCGCCGATGGAGGCGGTGTGGTAGGTGGACGGGGACAGGCGCAGTTCCTGGCCAGAGGGCCGTACCGCCTTGTCGATGTCGGCAAGGATGGCGCCCGGCTCGGCCACCACACGGCCCTCGCCGATGTCTTTGACGGCGTTCATCTCGCAAAGGTCGAGGACGAGGCCGCCCGCAAGGGGCATGGCCTGGCCATAATTGCCTGTGCCTGCGCCTCTGACGGTGACAGGAACGTCGTTGCGAAACGCCGAGCCGAGGATCAATAGCAGCTCGTCCTCATTGCGCGGGGTCGCCACAAGGTCGCCCACCACATGGTCGAGTTGGCGCTTCAGGACAGGGGAGTACCAGTAAAAATCGCGGCTCTTCTGCTTGAGGATTTGCGGGTTGTCCTCAAGCTTGATGGCGGACAGATCCGTTCTTAGCGCGGCGAGGTCCATAAGGCGTCCAGTTCCCCATAGGCGGGCGGCGCAGCGTCTATGAACCGCCCGCCACGGATGATCCTACGGTCCCCTTGCGCTCTTGCGAAGAGTTCGCTCGGTGTGCGGGCTGAAAAGAGCACGAGGTCGGCTGGTGCGCCCGCCGCCAGACGGTCGCGATCGGACAGGCCCATGATGGCGGCAGGGGTTGCTGTGAAGGCGCGCGGCCAGTCCCCCAACGGGTGGTCCAGGTGGAGTGTCCGCGTTGCCTCCCGCCACACTTCGGCCATGTCGAGGTCGCCGTAGGCATAGAACGGGTCGCGGGTGTTGTCGGAGGCTATGGCGACGGGAATACCGCGCGCAGCCGCCTCGTGCACCAGTGTGCCGCCCCTGATGCGGGGCGTGCGCTTGGCGTGCCTGTCCTGCAGATACTGGTTGCACAAGGGAAGGCTGACGATGGCAAGGCCCGCGTCCGCCACAGCGTCGAGGGTGGCAAGAGCGTCCGCCTCGTCCATGGTCATCAGCGAGCAGCAGTGCCCGCAGGTGATGGTGCCTGAAAAACCCACCTCCTTCGCCACCGCCGCAACATCCGCCAACACGTTGACGGTGGGGTCCAGCGTCTCATCCACATGAACATCAAGGTCGACGCCGCGGTCCTCCGCCCCGCGCACCAGCGTGGTCAGCTTTTCGCGCGTCGTGGGAGAGGGGTAGAGCACGGCCCCCACAAGGCCGCCGTAGGGCGCCACCTGGTCGAACAGGGCGCTGCCGTCGCCGTCCACCCCGTCGATGGGTTGGAGGGAGACGCCTTGGAGGGTGATCTTGTCCGCCCATGTCTGCCGCAATTCGGCAAACAGAGGCCAGGTGGCGTCCGGCTGGCCGCTGCGGGAGTCGATGTGGGTGCGGATGGCGGCCGTACCGTAGGCGTAGGCGGCCTTGAGGGCAAAATCCATGCGGGCGGTGATTTCGTCCGCTGTCCAGTTCGGCCAGTCGTCAACCGTTGCGGTCAGCGCGCCATCGAACGTGCCGTCGGGGTTATGCGCGCGCGGCCAGATGTGGCCTTTGTCCAGGTGAGTGTGCATGTCCACGAAGGCGGGCATCACCATGCCGCCTTTGCAGTCCACCTCTCCTGCGGCCCCATCGGCGTGGGGCTCGACCAGGGCAATCTGTGGCCCATCGAGGGTGATGTCCACCGCCGTCACGTGCCCCTCGCCAAACTCCAAGAGCGCCGTGGGGACGCTGGCGTCCACCAACTTCAACGGCTGCTCCCGCGATTGATGGCGCTCTCATGCCACTTGCCGAGGATGCGGTTCGTAAAGACGGTGAGGATGATGTAGATGACCACGCCCGTCGCGGAGATGAGAACGAGGGCTGCGAAGAGGCGTGGAATGTTCAGCCGATAGCCCGACTCGATGAGGCGCATGGCAAGCCCTGTCCCCACACCGGCGCTGCCTGCCACAAACTCCGCCACCACGGCACCAATCAGCGCGAGCCCGCCGGCAATGCGCAAACCGCCAAGAAAATAGGGCATGGAGGCGGGAAGCTGCAGGTAGCGCAAGGTTTGCCAACGGGACGCGCCGTAAAGCCGATAAAGGTCGCGCAGATTGTGGTCGACGGAGTTCAACCCCAGCGTGGTGTTGGACAGGATCGGGAAGAACGCCACAATCCACGCACACAACAACAGTTTGGCGAAGATGTTCTCCACATAGATGTTGATGAGCGGGAAGACTGCCACAATGGGCGTCACCTGCAACACCACAGCGATGGGAAAGAACGAATACTCCACGATACGCGACTGTGTGAGGGCGATGGCAATCAACACCCCGCCCACCGTGGCTAGCGCAAGGGCTGACAGCGTGATGGTGAGCGTGTTGATGAGGGCCGGCATCAACACGGGCCAGTCCGAGACCAAAGTGGACAGCACCAGCCCAGGCCGCGGCAGGATGTAGGTGGGGATGTCATTCAACACGACAATCAGATCCCACCCGAGGAGGAACGCCAAAAGCACACCCAACGGCAAAATCACCTTCAGCCGCTTGTCCCTCAGGCGCCGCTTTTCGCGCAGGGACAAGGCCGGTGCGTCAGCCTCCGACGGCTGCTCTTGTGTGGTGAGGCTCGTCACCGTGCCGCCATCGCGGACGACAGAGCGGCCGACGTGCGGCGGGCCGTCTCGGCATATTGGGGCGAGGTGCGATAGCTGGCCGAGCGGGGTGAGGGCTCGTCCACCAGCACCTGTTGGTCGATGCGCCCTGGCCGGCCCGTCATCACCGCAATGCGGGTGGACAGGTAGACGGACTCAAAAACGGAGTGGGTGACGAAGATCACCGTCCACTCCCGCTCTGCCCAAAGGCGCAAAAGGTCATCGTTCAGTTTGAAGCGGGTGATCTCGTCGAGGGCGGCGAATGGCTCGTCCATCAAAAGAACTCCGGGGTCGGTGGCGAGCGCACGGGCGATGGAGACGCGCATCTTCATCCCACCCGACAATTCGCGCGGGAACGCGTGGGCAAAGTCCGCCAGCCCGACGCTTTCCAACGCGTCCATGATGCCGTCTTTGGCAGCTTTACGGCTGATGCCCTTCAGCCGCAAAGGCAGGTAGACGTTGTCGAACACCCGCGCCCAAGGCATCAATGTCGGCTCCTGGAAGACGAAGCCCACCTCATGGTCCTCCACCACACGCTCGGGATGGTCGGACCAGGTGATGGCGCCTTCGGTGGGCTCATCAAGCCCGCTGACGAGACGCAAAATGGTGGACTTGCCGCAACCTGAGGGGCCCAGGAGGCTCAAGAACTCTCCCCGCGCCACGGACAGGTCCACACCGCGCAACGCCTCGGTTCCGTTGTCGAACGTCTTGCCGACGCCCGACAGGCGGATGATGGGGGGCGCTGCGCCCTCTCGCGGTGCCGATCCTGCCTCGGCCTCGGCCAGCATCGCCGCCTACTTGCCGGTCAATTCGGCTTTGAGGTCGTTGCCGATGCCTTTGTTGACGAAGTCGAGGGTGTACATCTTGGTGAGGTCGAGGCCCTCAGGGGTGACGCCTGCGGCCACCATCTTGTTGTAGAAGCCCTCGATGCGCTCGGCCGTCATGGCGCCGATGCCATCGCTCAGCGCCTCGCCCGAATCGATGATGCCGTACTCTTTCATCTTCTCGATGGAGTAGGCGAGCTGCTCGTCGGTCATCTCAGGATTGGCGGTCTTGATGAGCTCGTTCGCAGCGCTCGGGTCGCCATAAAGGTAGTTCACCCAGCCAATGGCAGAGCCGTCCACAAAGCACTGCACCGCCTCAGGGTGGTTCTGGATGGTCTCCTGCATCGTCTCCACCGTGGTGGCGTAGGTGTCGAACCCATAGTCGGCCAGAAGGAAGATGTTGGGGACGAACCCGCCGACGGTCTCAATGGCGAAGGGTTCTGACGTCACGTAGCCTTGTTGGCCCGAGCGCTTGTCGGCCAGGAACGGTGCGGGGTTGAAGGTGTAGGGTTTGCGCTGTTCGGCGGTGAACCCGTACTCGTCCATCATCCATTGATAGTAGGACTGGAAGCCATTCTCGCCGATGAAAAGCTCGATGGTCTTCAGGCTCTCGAACGTATCAAGACCCTGATCGGGGTGGGTCATGATGATCTGCGGCTCTTTTTGCATGTGCGCCGCGACGACTTTCAGGGGAATGTCCTGCTCCACGGCGGAGAATGCCTGCAGGAGGTTGCCGCCCATGTGGAATTCGATCCGCCCGGCCAACAGCAACGCGCGGTTGTTCACCTGCGGCCCGCCTGGGGCGATGGTGACGTTGAGACCGCACTCCTTATAGGTCCCGTCCGCCACCGCTTGGTAGTAGCCCCCATGTTCGGCCTGGGGCAGCCAGTTGGTCCCGAATGTGACGTCCATCAGGTCTTGGGCCTGAGCCGAAGCGCCTGCCGCAGCCGCGGCGGTGAGCGCAAGGAAGAACGTGCGCATGGGTGATCCCTCTGTCATCGTTGTTGCCTATGGTTAGCACCCAATCTGATAGGCGCCAACGCGGCGAGCTTGTCTCAAAACAAAATGCAATTTGCATGCCGGACGCGTGGCGACTTTGCCTTCACCGGCTGCCGCCCCTATCCTCCGGTCCTCATGTTCAAGCGCCACACGCCCCCCACCATCCGCCGCCCCTTCGCCAACTACGCCCACGCCGTCGAAGTACCAGCAGGCATGCGTCTTCTTGCACTGTCCGGCCAGCTCGGCATCGGACCCGACGAGAGCGTGCCTGAAGGGGCCGAAGCTCAGGCCACTTTGTGTTTTGCCAACATTGCCGCCGTGCTTGAGGCCGCGGGCGGAAGTCCCGCCAATCTCATACGCCTTAATGCGTACGTGACTCACCGCGACCATCTGCCAGGCTACATGAGGGCCCGGGACGCCTTCGTGTCCGACCCCGCCCCCGCCTCCACACTGATGATCGTGTCAGGCTTTGCGCGCGAGGCGTTCGTGGTGGAGGTGGAGGCGCTCGCAGCCCTCCCCTAAAGCCAAACGCGCCGTCGTTTTCATCGTCCCGACCGCTTCACCGGAGCGGGCGCTCAGCCTATCGTCTCCAGCAACCACACCTTGCCAAGGAGAAACCCATGGCGCTGCCGAGGCCCTACTGGGCGGAGATGACCGCGCTCGACTTTTCCACCGATACGGACGGATGGGTGGCCGTCATCCCCACAGCCGCCATCGAGCAGCACGGCCCGCATCTGCCGCTGGGCACCGACGCCATCATCGCCGAAGGCATGGTGAAGACCGTGGTGGAGCGCTTGCCCGAGGCGGTGCCGGCAAGCTTCCTCCCCGTCCAGAGCGTCGGCAAATCCAACGAGCACATCTCCTATCGCGGCACCATCACCATGTCCTGGGACACGGCGATCAAGGCCTGGCTTGAGATGGCCACCTCCATGGTGCGGGCCGACATTCGCCGCTTCGTCTTCGTCAATTCCCACGGCGGCAACACCGCGATGCTCGACATCGTCGTGCGCGAATTGCGGGTGCGGTTCGATGTATTGGCCGTTCATACCGCCTGGTCACGCTTTGGTGATGGCGACACGCTCACCGACGAGGAGCGCGCCCACGGCATCCACGGCGGGACCATGGAAACCGCGCTCATCCAGCACTTCCGCCCCGACCTGTTGCGCCACGAAAATGTGGACACGTTCGCCAGTGCCCAAAAGACGGTGCGCGAGGCCCACAACCGCCTCGTCATCCACGGCGATCATGGGTTTGGGTGGAAGGCGGGCGACCTCAATCCCAACGGCGTCGTCGGCGATGCCGCCGCAGCGACGGCAGAAATGGGTGCGACCATTGCCCGCCATCAGGCTGAGGGTTTCATTGAACTTTTGCGGGATGTGGCGGCCATTGATTTGTCGGTTCTGAAGTAAAGCCGGTTCATAGTCTGCCATAGGGATGATGTCGGCCCTTGTCGCGGTCGACACGATCCCTCTAGTGTTCAGCCCAGACGAGGGCCGTCCGACACCAATCGGCCCCATTGTTAAGGAGCATATGCATGAAACGCGTGATCCTCAGTGCCGCCGTATTGGCCGTGGCCAGCGGCGCGGCACTGGCAAATGACGAAAAGACGTTCAACTTCGCTTTCCAAGGTGAGCTGAAGGGCCTTGACCCCTATTCGCTCAATGAGACCTTTACGCTGGGCACCCTCGGCAATGTCTACGAAGGGCTGACCAAGCGCGATGGCGAGTTGAACATCATCCCCGGCCTTGCTGAAAGCTGGGAAGTGGTGGACGACACCACCTGGCGCTTCAAGCTGCGCGAGGGCGTGAAGTTCCACAACGGGAACGACTTCACCGCCGACGATGTGGTCTTCTCCGCCGATCGTGTGCGCGCGGAAGGCTCTGACCTTAAGACCCGCATCCCGCCCGATGCTGAGTTCGTGGCCGTCGACGATCACACCGTTGAAGTGCGCCTGTCCTCGCCCAACCCCATTCTCCATTATGAGTGGGACACCTGGCACATCATGGACAAGGAATGGACCGAGGAGAACGACGCCGTCGCCGTCACCTCAGCGTCCGACGAGAATCCCAACTACGCGTCCATCAACGCCAATGGCACCGGTCCCTTCAAGATCGACACCCACGAAGTGGGCGTGCGCACCACCTTCACGCCCAACGAAGACTGGTGGGACTGGGACAACCGCCAATTCAACGTGGACCGTGTGGTCTTCACCCCCATCGGCCAGGACGCAACGCGCGTCGCAGCGCTGTTGTCGGGTGAGCTGGACCTTGTGTACCCGATCCCGGTCCAGGACATTCCACGGGTGAACAGCAACAATGGCACCGAGGCGATGACCGGTCCTGAGCTGCGCACCATCTTCCTGGGTTTCGATCAGACCCGTCCTGAGCTCCTCTACTCCTCCGTGAAGGGTGAAAACCCGTTCAAGGACAAGCGGGTGCGCCAGGCGTTCTATCAAGCCATCGATATTGAGGCCATCAAAGACAAGATCATGCGCAACCTGTCGACCCCGGCAGCGTTGATGATCTCCCCGGCCCTGTTCGCCCGCTCCGATGAGTTCGAGCGCTATCCCTATGACGTGGATGCCGCCAAAAAGCTGATGGAAGAAGCCGGTTACGCTGACGGCTTCACGGTGGGCATGGACTGCCCGAACGACCGCTACGTCAACGACGAGCAGATCTGCCAGGCCGTTGCCGCCATGCTTGCCCGTATTGGCGTCACGGTGGACCTCAACGCCCAGCCGAAGTCCCAGTACTTCGCCAAGGTGCTGGCCTCCAACAAGTTCGACACCTCGTTCTACCTGCTCGGCTGGACCCCCGGGTCTTTCGACAGCTACAACGTGATTTTCAACCTCAACGCCTGCCGTAACGAAGACGGCACCGAAGGCGGACCGTTCAACCTTGGTGGTTACTGCAACCCCGAAGTGGACGCACTTGCGGCGAAGATCCTGACCGAGAACGATCCCACCACCCGTGACGATCTGATCGCGCAGGCCTACACCATCATCAACGATGACGTGTCGCACATTCCCCTGCACCAGCAGGGTCTTGCCTGGGGCAAGGCCGATGGTGTGGACGTTGTCCAGCGCCCGGACAACGTTCTGATGCTCTACACCGTCAACAAATAGACTAGGACGGGGCGGCCCCTGGCCGCCCCTCCCGCCGCGCCGCCATGGCCGCCTTCATCATCCGCCGCCTCTTCCAGGCCGTCATCGTCATGCTGGTCGTGGCGTTGATTGCATTCCTTCTGTTTCGCTTCGTGGGCGATCCCATCAACCAGATGGTGGGCATTGAAACCACGCCAGCAGAGCGCGAGGCGCTGCGTGAGCGGCTCGGCCTCAACGACCCGATCATCCTTCAGTTCTGGCGCTTCATCAGCAACGCCGCCCAAGGCAATTTCGGCGTCTCCTACCAGTTCAAACAGCCTGTCTCCGACCTTCTCGCGTCCCGCCTGCCGGCAACGCTCGAGTTGTCGTTCGTGTCGGCCGTCTTTGCGCTGTTCGTCGGCATTCCCATGGGCGTTTACGCAGGTCTTCGCCGCAATTCCTGGCTTGCCAAGTTCTTCCTGACGGTGTCGCTGGTGGGGATCTCGCTGCCCCCCTTCCTGATCGGCATTTTGCTGATCTACATCTTTGCCGTCACCTTGCAATGGTTGCCCTCCTTCGGCAGAGGCCAGGTGGTGGACCTTGGCTTCTGGACCACGGGCTTTTTGACCGTCAGTGGCCTTAAAGCCCTCATCCTGCCTGCCATCACGCTGGGCCTGTTCCAGATGACGTTGATCATGCGACTTGTGCGCGCCGAAATGCTGGAGGTTTTGCGGGCCGACTACATCCGCTTTGCCCGCGCCCGAGGCTTGAAAGCGCGCGCCATCAACTTCGGCCATGCGCTGAAGAACACGCTCGTGCCCGTCATCACCATCACGGGCCTTCAGCTTGGCGCGGTCATTGCCTTTGCCATCATCACCGAGACGGTGTTCCAATGGCCGGGGATGGGCCTCATGTTCCTGCAAGCGGTCCAGAACGTGGATATTCCGATCATGGCCGCCTACCTCATCCTGGTCGCGTTCCTGTTCGTGGTCATCAATCTTCTGGTCGACATCCTTTACGTGGTGGTCGACCCGCGCATTCGCATTACGGGACGGGCCGCATGAGCGGCTCTGAGGACACCCGCGGCCTCGCCCCGGCGGCGGAGGAAACCACCGCCGCCATCAGCGCACGGCCAAGGGGGTTTGCTGCACGCTTTGTGGGCAGCGACCTCATGCATTCGTTCTGGCGCTCCAAGCTGACGGTGCTCGCCGCTTTCGTTACGGCGGTGATTTTCCTGGCAGCGGCCTTCGCGCCGCTCATCTCCCCGCAAGATCCGTTCGATCTTGCCTCCTTATCGCTCTTGGACAGTCTCACGCCGCCGGCTTGGGAGGCGGGGGGCAACCCTGCCTACATCATCGGCACGGACGACCAGGGCCGCGACCTCTTCTCGGCAATCCTTTATGGCACGCGCATTTCGCTGGGCGTGGGATTTGCCTCGGTTGTCTTCGCTGCCGTCCTTGGCATCACCCTTGGTCTCATCGCAGGCTATGTGGGTGGCGCGGTGGACACCCTCATCATGCGCATTGCCGACATTCAGCTCACCTTCCCTGCCATTTTGATCGCCCTGTTGATCGACGGCACGGCGCGCGGCCTCTTCCCCAACCTCAGCCGGGAGGAATCGGCGTTCTACGTGCTGGTTCTGTCCATTGGCCTGTCTTACTGGGTGCAGTACGCACGCACGGTGCGCGGGTCGACATTGGTGGAGGCTAACAAAGAGTACGTGATGGCCGCAAAGCTGATCGGCCTTCCCACCTGGGTGGTGATGGCCCGTCACGTGCTCCCCAACGTCCTTGGCCCGGTGCTGGTGATTGCCACCATCAACCTGGCGCTCGCCATCATCACCGAAGCGACGCTCTCCTTTCTTGGCGTCGGCATTCCCACCACACAGCCCTCGCTCGGCACCCTCATTCGCATCGGCCAGGACTATCTGTTCTCGGGCGAATGGTGGATCACCATGTTCCCCGGCCTGATGCTCGCCATCCTCGTTCTGGCGGTGAACCTCTTGGGTGACTGGCTGCGCGATGCGTTGAACCCGAGGCTGCGATGAGCGTGCGGCTTCTGGACGGCGGCACCGCCCACACTTTCCGCGAGCGCTCGGGCGCTGCGGACGAGCCCCTGTGGACCGTGCGCGAGATGCTGAAGGACCCTGCCCTCCTGCGCGGCGTCCATGAGGCCTACCTTGGCGCGGGCGCCGACATCATCACCACGCTGACGGCCGACACCACACAGTGGCGCATGATCCGCGCCGGCCTTGGCGATGCCTTCAAGACCGCGCTTGGCGTGGCCCTTGCCGCCGCCGAGGCCGCCCGCGATGCCACGAAGCCCGACGCGTTGATTGCAGGGTGTCTTCCCCCCTTACGGGGCCGCTACCGCCCCGACAAACCACCCTCCATCGCCGAGATCGAGCCCGAATATGCCGAGCTCGCCCTCCTGATGGCGCGCCAGGTGGACTTTTTCCTGTGCGGGCCGATGGCAAGCATTGGCGAGGCGGTGGCCGCTGCCCGTGCCGCCAGCAGTGCCGGTAAGCCGGTGTGGATATCGCTCGCTGTGCACGACTGCGAGAAGGGGCGCCTTAAATCGGGCGAGCGCCTGATCCCCGCCCTCGACAGGCTGGACGGTGTGACGTTCGATGCCCTCCTGCTTCATGCGTCCGATCCCGACCTCATCACCCGCGCGCTTTGGGAGCTCGGCCCTGCGGTGGACACCCACATCGGCGTCGTGGCGGACGCCTTCGTCACCATCGGCGAGGACTGGGACGTCACCAAAGGTGCTGACGACATCATTCGTAGGAAATCCCTCGGGCCGAGCTGCTACGCAGAGCGCGCGGCGGAGTGGATCGAGTGCGGCGCCACCATCATCGGCGGGGCGGACGGGGTGAGCCCGTCCCACATGGCCCGCCTGTCCCAATTGGTCGGATCCCTCACATGAACGCGCCCGGCGACACCGCCTCCGTCCTCAGCGTCAAGAACTTGCGCGTGGAGTTTCCCACCCGCTACGGCATCTTGACTGCCATCGACGACATCTCTTTCGACATTGCCCCAGGCGAAGTTTTGGGCGTTGTGGGCGAATCTGGTGCAGGCAAGTCCATCACAGGGGTCTCCATCATCGGCCTGTTGGACCCGCCGGGTCGCATCGCCGGCGGCGAAATCCACCTCCAAGGCGAGCGGATCGACAATTTGAGCCCGCAGGACATGCGGCGCGTGCGCGGCAAGCGTATCGGCATGGTCTTCCAGGACCCTTTGACCAGCCTCAACCCGCTCTACACCGTCGGCCGGCAGCTGACGGAGACCATCAGCACCCACATGGGGCTTGGCAGGCACGCCGCCCGCGAACGCGCCATTGCCCTACTGGACGAGGTGGGCATCCCCGCAGCGCGCCGCAGGATCGACGCCTATCCCCACCAGTTCTCCGGCGGGATGCGCCAGCGCGTGGTGATCGCCCTTGCCCTTGCCGCCGACCCCGTCCTTGTCATTGCCGACGAGCCCACGACGGCGCTGGACGTGTCCGTGCAGGCCCAGATCATCAACGTCTTGAAGCGCATGTGCAGTGAACATGGCGCCTCGGTCATGCTGATCACCCATGACATGGGCGTCATTGCCGAGACCGCCGACAGGGTGGCTGTCATGTATGCCGGCCGCATTGCCGAGATCGGCCCTGTGCAGGACGTGGTGCAGCGTGCCCTTCACCCCTACACGGTGGGGCTGATGGGCTCCATTCCCAAGCTCGACCAGAGCGATGAACGGTTGCGGCAAATCCCAGGCTCCATGCCGCGGCTCGACGCCATCCCACAAGGGTGCGCCTTCAACCCGCGCTGCCAGGACGTGTTCGACAAGTGCTACAAGGAGCGGCCTGAGCCCATCCAAAAAGGCGCCTCGAAAGTGGCGTGCTGGCTGCAGGAAGAAGGTGCAGCGCGGGTTGCCCCCAGCGAGGCGGAAGAGGCATGAGCGCTGAAGCCCTCGTCACCATTGACGCCCTTTCGAAAACGTTCGACGTGTCAGCCCCTTGGCTCGACAGGATGCTGGAGCGGCTGCCCCGCCAGCTTCTTCATGCCGTCACCGACGTCACGTTTGCCATCAACAAGGGCGAGACCTTTGCTCTGGTGGGGGAATCGGGGTCAGGCAAATCCACCATTGCGAAGATTGTGGTGGGGCTGATCCCAGCCAACGGCGGAGCCATCACCATCGATGGCGTCACCATCGGCTCCACCGGTGACAGCCGCGAATTGCGCGCGTTGAGGCGCCGCATGCAGATGATCTTCCAGGACCCTTACGCCAGCCTCAACCCGCGCATGCGGGTGGACAAGATTGTGGCTGAGCCCATTCGCGCCTTCGACCTTTTGTCGGGCGATGCTGTGGGCGAGCGTGTGGGCGACCTTTTGCGCGCGGTGGGGCTTGATGCGCGGGACGGCCAGAAATTCCCGCACGAGTTTTCCGGCGGCCAGCGGCAGCGCATTTGTATTGCCCGTGCGCTTGCCTCCAACCCTGCCTTCCTTGTATGCGATGAGCCCACCAGCGCGCTCGACGTGTCGGTCCAAGCGCAGATCTTGAACCTGATGAAGGACCTGCAGACCGATTTTGGCCTGACCTACCTTTTTATCAGCCACGATCTTGCCGTGGTGCGGCACATGGCAAGCCGCATCGGCGTCCTTTATCTCGGCCGCCTCGCCGAGGTCGCGCCCGGCCGTACGCTGTTTGAATCCCCTCGCCATCCTTACACGCGCATGCTTCTGGATGCTGTGCCAGACCTTGATATGTCGGGCCGCGCACGCACGCCTGTCACGGGTGAAATCCCGAACCCCATCGACCCGCCACCAGGGTGCGCCTTCAACCCGCGCTGCCCCTTCGCCAACGACCGCTGCCGGTCGGAGGTGCCGCAATTGATGACGGTGGGCGAGACCTCCGTGGCCTGCCATGCTGTGGAAGAGGGCCGGATCGAGGTTGCTTGAACGACACCGCCCCAGAGCATCCTGTGTCCGCAAGGACGCAGATGAGACGATCTACTCCTTCAAATCAGAGCGGCTTGCGGTCAGATGGTTCCATCTGACCGCAAGCCGATCTGGGCAACGGCAGCCATTGTCGCCCTTGCGGCGGCGTGCTATCGCCCCGGCCATGAGGTTGCGACGACGTCCTGCATGATTTGAACCGACGGCCCTTTGCCAAAGGGGCCGAACCGATTTCATGCACGAGCGACCCATGCCCCCCGACATCGTGTTGCGGCCAGAACGTCCATCGGACGAGGCGGCCGTCGAAAGCCTTTACACCACCACTTTTGGTCCCGGACGCTTTTCGCGCACGGCCTACCGCATGCGCATGGACGGCCCCCACGACCCGGCGACGTCGTTTGTGGCGGACCGCAACGGCCTGGTGATCGGCGCCATCCGCCAGTGCCGCATTTGCGTGGGCGGCGCCCCTGCCTACCTTCTCGGCCCCCTTGCGGTGGCAGAAACCGCAGCCAAACAAGGGATCGGCAAGGCGCTCCTGAAGCACTCCATCGACGCCGCCTCACAGACGCCTGCCCATGCCATCGTCCTCGTGGGCGACCACGCCTTTTACGGCCCCAGCGGCTTCCACCCCGCCCCGCAAGACACACTCACAATGCCCGGCCCTGTGGAAAGCCACCGCCTCCTCATCCACCCGTTGCGCACTCCCATCAAAGGACAGGTCATCGTCGGTGGTTGGTAGGCCGCAAAAAGCCGCCCCTATTCATAGGCTTTGAGCATCTTACCTGAGTCCGCATGGACGCAGGATGCTTTAAAACAGCCGTGCATCGTCCTCCACAGGTGCTGACACGGCTTCATCCGAGTTAGCAGCCTCCCGCTTGCGCAGGAGCGCCCTCACCTTGCCAGCGCTGATGGGCAGTGCGTCTGCAAAGCCTGGTTGGGAAAGTGCATCGTCCACCGCGGCAGCCACCGCTGCGCCCATGCCCACAGTGCCAGCGCGCCCGACCCCTTTGATGCCAAGGGGGGTGGACGGGCTCAGATGGTCTTCGAGGATGAGGGTCTCCACCAAGGGGGCCTGGCGTGCGTCGGGAAGAACGTAATCGGCGAAGGTGAGCGTCGAGGGATCGCCCGTGTCGGCAATGGCAAAGGCTTCCGTCAGCGCCCGCCCCACGCCGTGCAGCGCGCCGCCCACGAGCTGGCCTTCGATTTCGGCCGGGTTTACCGCGCTTCCCACATCGGCCGCCACGAAGGCACGGGGGACGCGAATGTGCCCTGTGGCAGCATCGATCTCCACCACCGCCATATGGAGCGCGAGGGGCGTCGAAGGGTGCTCGGCATGGAACCAGGCAGACGCGGTGAGGTCGTGGGGCGCTTGCCCCCTCGCCATCTCTGTGGGCGTGGACACAAGCTGGCCCAACTCAACAGCGGTGCCGAAATGCCTGTCCGCCTCGCGAATGCGGCCTGATTGGATGGTCAAGCGCTCCGGCAACGCGTCGAGCTTGAGAGCGGCTGCGACAAGGATCTTCTCCCGCAGGGATTCGGCGGCAAGCTGAGCGGCGCTGCCTGCCATTTCCGTCGCACGAGCGTGGGTGGCACCTAGGCCGAAGTCGATCCTGTCGGTGCGCCCAGACACGACGCGCACCTTGTCATGGTCCACCCCCACGATGTCGGCGACAATCTGGGCAAGGGCCGTCTCAATGCCCTGGCCGAGGGAGGCAGCACCTGTGAGGAGCTCCACCGTGCCCGACGGGTCCACCGTGAGCTGTGCCTTTTCCGCTGCGCCAAGGCCGGTCACATCGAGCCCCAGCGCCACGCCGAGCCCCACGAGCCCGCCTTGGCTGCGCCTGTCGGCAACGCGGCGGCGCAACAGATCAAGGTTGAAGCGCTTGACCGCCTGGCGGATCAGCGTGTCGCCATCGGCCATCGCCAAAGGCACAGGCGCGTCGGCAACCACCAAAGGCCGTCCGGTCTTGCTGGCAGCAAGGTTGCGGCGGCGCAGGTCCAGGCCGTTCTGGCCGAGGGTCGTCGCCACCGTATCGAGAAGGCGCTCGCGGATGAATGCCGCCTCGAACGCCCCTCCCCCACGAACGCTCCCCGCAGGGGTTCGATTGGTGGCCACAAGACGGCCTTGCGCGCGGTACGCCTCAAGGCGATAGGGTCCTGGAATAAGGGCGGCGATGAGGTCGGCCGTGGTCAATGCCTCGGCGGTCAGGTATGCGCCTTCATCAAGGGTGAAGGTCACGTCCACTGCCAGAAGGGCACCATCTTCGCCAACAGCTGCCTTGGCGGTGGCGCTCATGGCAGGGGACTGGTGCGCACCGAGAAAGTGCTCGCGCCTGTCTTCCACCCAGCGCACGGGTCGCTCAAGCCGCCGTGCCGCAAGACAAACCAGGACCTCTTCGGGACCGACCGGGCCGCGCGCCCCGAAGCTCCCGCCCACATGGCCCTCGTAGACGGCCAGGGCCGCATGGGGGCGCTGAAGCAGCCGTGCCAGCGTATCGCGGGCCATGTGAGGGGTGCGGGCGGCGCCCCACAGTTCGATCACATCGCGCCCGGAGTCCCATGCGGCAACGGCGCCACGGGTTTCCAAAGGCATCCCCCCGGCCCGCTCAAGCTCGAGTGTCGTCTCCACCGTGGCCGATGCGGTGAGGAAAGCCTGCTCCAGATCGCCAAACGCTTGTCTGACCTGACGGATGTCGGACGGTCGGCCATCGTGGGAGGGGCCGGCAGCTGCCTTTGTGGTGAGGCGCGGCTCAAGGGAGACAATGTCGGCCTCCACAAGCTCGGCGGCGTCTTCTGCAACGCCTTCGGTGTCGGCGAAGACGGCGGCGATGGGCTCGCCCACATAGCGCACCGTGTCAGCAGCAAGGATGGGCGTACAGTAGGGGCCGAGCCCCATCCCGCTCCATTCCGGCGCACCGATTGCGCCGATCTCGGCAACATCTTCCGCCGTCCACACGGCCGCAACGCCGGGGAGCTCGGCTGCTGCCCTCACCTGGATCTGCCGCAACCGCCCCAGCGCCACAGGCGAGCGTACAAGTCGCATATGGCACTGGTGCATGTGGTTGATGTCGCCCACGAAGCGGCCACGGCCGGTGACCAGCGGCCGGCCCCCCACCCGCGGCAGAGGCCGCCCCACATGCTTCATCGCGCCGTCGCCCGCATGGCGCTTTGCGCGGCCTTCACCGCCCTCAGGATGCTCTGGTACCCTGTGCAACGGCAAAGGTTTGACGACAGAACGTCGATCAACTCCTCGTCGCCCATATTGGGGTTGCGCTCCAAGGCGCCGACGGCAAGCATCAAGAAGCCCGGCGTGCAGTAGCCGCACTGGAGGGCGTGATGCTCAAGAAACGCGGACTGCATAGGGTGGAGGGTGTCACCCTCGGCAAGGCCTTCCACGGTGCGCACGGCCATGCCATGGGCCTGGACGGCAAAGAGCGTGCAGGCGCGCACGGGTTCGCCTTCCACCAGAACCGTGCATGCGCCGCAAGCGCCCTCTTCGCACCCCACATGGGTGCCTGTGAGCCCGCAGGCATCACGCAGGGCATCGGCAAGGGTGGCGCGCGGCTCCACCACCACGGTCTTGGCGGTTCCGTTGACCTCCATGGTCATTTGGATGGGCCGCGTCATGCCGGCTCGATCCATCCTGGGGCGGGTCTCCTCAAGGCGCCTGAAACCCCAACAGCCTGCCGCCCGCCGACCCAATTGCTCGCCTGCGCGAAAACCCTCACGCGAGCGTGCTTTCAAGCGCCTTGATCACCACAGCGCGGGTCAGATCGCGGCGGTAAGGGCCGTCGGCATGAATGTCTGCCACCGGGTCGATGAGGTCCGCGGCAGCCTCCCCCGCCTCTTTGAACAGGCGCTTGGTGGGGACCTTGCGCTCCATCAGCTGTTCCACCTCATGAAGGCGGCGGGCCGTTGCCTCCACCGCGCCAACCCCAAGGCGCACGTTGATCATGTCGTCCTCGTCCCTGTCATAGACGGCAAGCGCCATGGCAAGGGCAAAGTCGCCGGTGCGGCGCGCGTACTCGTGAAAGCCGGTGCGGGCGTAGACCGGCAGCATCGGGATTTGCACCTCGATCAGCATTTCATCGTCGGCGAGCGCGGTGGTCATCATGCCTTCGAAGAAGGCGGCGGCAGGGATGGCGCGCACGCCACGGGCGGACGATCGCACCATCATCTCCGCGCCGAGGACAACGCTGGCAAGACACCATTCGGCGGCAGGGTCTCCTTGGGCGAGTGCGCCGCAAAACGTGCCCCTCAGGCGGATCGGCAGGTGCGAAATGTGCCGGGCGACCTGTGCCAACAGCACGCCGAGGGGGCCTTCGACGGGGGCGCTTTCAAAGTCGATGTGGCGCATCAGCGGCGGGATCTTGAGCCGGCCGCCAGCCACCGACGGGCGCTCTGCCTGGGGGATCCTGTTGATATCGATGACATGGCCGGGCTGTGCCAGGCGAAAAGCCATGGTGGGCACAAGGCTCTGGCCGCCGGCCAAAATCCGCGCGTCCTCTCCATGCACCTCCAAGAGGCGGAGCGCTTCGTCAATGCTCGCCGGTGCGTGGTAGTTGAACGCGGCCGCCTTCACAGCTCATCCCCCGATCGCTGACCCGCACGACTGTGTTCGCGGTGACCAGGGGCGTGCAAGTCACGCCGAACGCCTATCACATATCACGCTCAGTTATTAAGGAGTTTCTTTGGCGAAACCGCGCAGGTTTGCCGTGATCGCGCCCCCTACCGGGCATTGTCTTGAACGCTTTAACGCTTTGCGATCACCCGGGTTGATCTGACCGCGCCCATCGCCAGAGGCACCGCCCATGTCCACGGGACGCTGTCGGAACAGCACATCATCGCCAAAGCCTTGGGCGCGATCCCCTTGCACGTAGACCACCCAGGCAACCTACTGGTCCTCGGGCACACCAAGGTCAGTCGACCATGCGCTCCATGACTGCGAGGAAAAAACCGTCGGTGCCCGTGGCAGCTGGGGTCATGGTCAAACTCATGCCGTCGGCGCTCCAAGGTTTGGGGCCGCCGACGCCGAAGAGCTCCTCCCACGCTTCCCCTGCCGAGACGGGCGCGAAGTCTGGCGAGCGGGCCAGGAACCCGTCCACCTGCGCCTCGTTCTCCTGGGGCAGGACCGAGCAGGTGACGTAGACGAGGTAGCCGCCGGGACGCACGAATTCGCGGGCGGCATCAAGGCACTCTTCCTGCTCGCCGATCCGCCGTTCCAGCGCCGCTTCGGTGAGGCGCCACTTGGATTCAGGGCGCCGCCGCCATACCCCGCTGCCGCTGCAAGGGGCATCCACCAACACCCTGTCCATGCGGCCTTTCAGGCTCGCCATATCATCGCGCGGGCCGTGCACTTGAACGTTACGCGCCCCTGCCCGGCGCAGGCGTTCATGGATGGGGGCAAGCTGCTCGGCGTCCACATCGTGGGCGTGGACCTGGCCCGTGTTGTCCATCTGCGCGGCAAGGGTCAGCGTTTTGCCGCCAGCGCCTGCGCAAAGGTCCAGCACCTGCTCGCCCTTTTGGGCAAACACCAGGAGGGCGGCGGCCTGGCTCGCCTCATCCTGCACCTCCACATGGCCGCGCTGGTAAAGGGCCTCGCGCACGATGTTGGGCGCCCTCTCCCACCCGGCTCTTGCAGCAAGGCGCAAGCCCACAGGGCTGATGGGAGTGGCCGTCGCACCAAACGTCGAGAGCGCCTTCAAAGCCTTTTCGCGCGTGGTCTTCAGCGTGTTGGCACGAAGGTCCACAGGGGCGCGGGCGGCCAAGGCGGCAGCCTCCCCCTCCCACTCGTCGGCAAAGTTCGCCTCCATCGCCCCTTCAAGCCACGCGGGAAGATCGGCCCGGGTGGTGGCGGGCGCATCGGGCAGGCGGTCGTCGGCAAGGGCCGCCATCTCGTCAGGGGAGAGTGTCCCTGGTCCAAAACGCTCCTCGGCAAGGGTGGCAAGGTCTTTCAGGCCCACACCCCAGCGGAAGCGTAAGGTGGCAAGGGTAATGGCGCGCGCATCCTCGCTGTCGCCGCGAAAGGCCGAAGAGGCCCGCCAGCGCAAGGCGTCATAAACGAGATTGCCGATGGCCGCTCTGTCGCCGGAGCCTGCAAAACGGTGGGAGAGGCCCCAGTCCTTCAGGGCGTCGACAACGGGGCGGCGACGCGTCTCCACGTCGGCCAAAACCTCGATGGCGGCGGCAATGCGCCCTGCAGCGCGCACGGTTCTAGCGCGCCGAGGGGTAGTTGGGGCTCTCGCGCACGATGGCGACGTCGTGGACGTGGCTTTCCGTCAGACCCGCATTGGTGATGCGCACGAACCGCGCCTTCTGGCGCATCTCGCCAAGGTCGGCCGCACCCACATAGCCCATGGCCGAACGCAAGCCCCCCACAAGCTGGTGGAGAACATTGGCAACGGGCCCGCGGAAAGGCACCTGCCCCTCAATGCCCTCGGGCACGAATTTGAGGGTGTCGCGCACTTCGGCCTGGAAGTAGCGGTCGGCGGACCCGCGCGCCATGGCACCGATGGAGCCCATACCGCGATAGGCTTTGTAGCTGCGCCCCTGGTGCAGATAGACTTCGCCAGGCGCCTCCGCCGTCCCCGCAAGGAGGGAGCCCACCATGGCGCAGGAGGCCCCTGCCGCCAGAGCCTTGGCCAGATCGCCTGAAAACTTGATGCCACCATCGGCCACAATGGGCGTATCGCTCGCCTGCGCAGCCTCAACGGCCTGCATCACGGCTGTCAGTTGGGGCATGCCCACCCCTGCCACAACGCGGGTGGTGCAGATGGAACCAGGGCCGATCCCCACCTTCACAGCGTCCGCACCAGCATCAATCAGCGCCTTGGTGCCGTCGGCGGTGGCAACGTTGCCGGCCAACACCTGCACCTGGTTGGACAGGCGTTTGACACGGCTGACGGTGTTGAGGACTCGCTCCGAATGGCCGTGGGCGGTGTCGATCACCACAAGGTCGACGCCAGCGTCCACCAACTGCTCCACCCGCCCGAGGCCGGCATCGTCGGTGGTGGCGGCAGCGCCCACCCTGAGGCGGCCTTGGGAGTCCTTGACCGCGTTCGGATAGGCTCTTGCCTTTTCCATGTCCTTGACGGTCACAAGGCCGGTGCAGTTGAACGCATCGTCCACCACGAGGAGCTTTTCGATCCTGTGTTGGTGGAGGAGGCGCTTGGCTTCCTCCTGGGCAACGCCGTCGCGCACGGTCACAAGGTCGGACGACGTCATCAACGCGCGCACTGGCGTTGAAGGGTCTGAGGCAAAGCGCACGTCGCGGTTGGTGAGGATGCCCACAAGGCGGCCGAGGATGTGCCCCCCGGTCCCGCCATTATCCACCACGGGAATGCCCGAGATCTTGTGCCGCTCCATCAAGGACAGGGCGTCGAACAGCGTGGCGTCAGGGCCGATGACGAGGGGATTGACGATCATCCCGCTCTCGAACTTTTTCACCTGGCGCACTGCGTCCGCTTGCTCTTCGGGCGACATGTTGCGGTGGATGACGCCGAGCCCACCCGCCTGCGCCATGGCAATGGCAAGGGGTGCTTCCGTCACCGTGTCCATGGCGGCGGAGATGATGGGGATATTGAGCGAGAGGTCCCGCGTGAGGCGCGTTGCCACATGGGTCTCGCCGGGCAGCACTGTGGAGTGCCCAGGCGTCAACAGGACGTCATCGAAGGTGAGCGCCTCGGTGGTGGTAAGGCTCACGAATTCGGCCATGCCGCAACCCCTTTGCGCATCGGTCAGCGCGTCTGACGCGGCCGCTGGAGCGCGTGCCGGCTTGGCCCCCTCTCATATCCCGGCCGCCGCCCGTGAGCAACGTGTTGCGCCGCATCATTGTGGACGAGCCGGCCCATGAGCCTTGCGTCAAACGCATGGCTCGCCACTTGCCGGGTGGGCAGGAGCCCCCCCACTGGCCTATAACCACCTCGGCCGCCCGCGCCGCGGCCCCTTTTCCAGCCCCGCCGACCTTTACGCGCCGACGCGGCCCATCAACGAGGCATTCGTGCAGCGTCCGCAATTGACCGCTTTGATTATCGCGTCGGCGTTGTTCATGGAGTTCTTGGATTCCACCATCATCGCCACCGCGCTCCCCACCATCGCGGCCGATATCGGTACCGACCCGATTCGTTTGAAGCTGGCGTTGACCTCCTACCTCCTCAGCCTTGCCGTCTTCATCCCGATCTCCGGCTGGGTGGCGGACAGGTTTGGTGCAAAGCTTGTCTTTCGCATTGCCATCATCGTCTTCATCATCGGCTCGGTGATGTGCTCTGCCGCCGGCTCACTGGTGGAGTTCGTGCTGGCGCGCATCGTCCAGGGGGCTGGCGGGGCGATGATGATCCCCGTCGGGCGGCTCGTCCTGTTGCGCACGACGCCGAAGTCGGAACTCCTCAGCGCCATGGCCTGGCTCACTATCCCTGCGCTGATGGGCCCCCTCCTGGGCCCGCCGGTGGGCGGCTTCATCGCCACCTATTTCGACTGGCGGTGGATCTTCTGGATCAACGTGCCTGTGGGGATCGTCGGGTTGATCCTCGTCACCATTTTCATCAGCGAGGTGAAGGGGGAAGAGACGCGCCCTCTCGACATCAAGGGCTTCCTGCTGTCGGCCGTTGGGCTGTCAGGCCTCGTGTTCGGCTTTTCGGTCTTGGGGCAGAACATGCTGCCTCTTCCCGTCACCGCGGCGATGATTGTGGCAGGCATCGTCGCAACGGGGCTTTACCTTGCCCACGCCAAGCGGGCCGAAGCGCCCATCCTGGACCTCACCCTCCTGCGCCGCCCCACCTTCGTGGTGAGCGCGCTGGGGGGCTCGCTGTTTCGCATCGGCGTCGGGGCAATCCCCTTCCTGTTGCCTCTGGCGCTCCAGGTGGGGCTTGGGATGACGCCGTTCGAGGCGGGCGGGCTGATCTTCTTCAGTGCCGTCGGTGCGCTGTTGATGAAGTTCACCGCCCAGCCTTTGGTGCGCCGCTTCGGCTTTCGCACAACACTCATCTGGAACGGCTTTATTGCAAGCGCTGCCATGCTCTCCATGGCCGCGTTTGTGTTCCACCCGCCGGCCATCATCATGGCGAGCGTTCTTGTGGTGGGAGGCTTCTTCCGCTCCCTCCAGTTCACCTGCCTCAACACCATTGCCTATGCTGAAGTGGACCAGGACGCCATGAGCCGCGCCACAAGCCTTTACAGCGTGGTCCAGCAGGTCTCCCTTGCCGCAGGGGTTGCGATCGCCGCTGCAACGGTGGAGATCCAAAGGGCGCTGCGGGGCGGAACGGAGCTTGTGGCGAGCGATTTCGTGGCCGCCTTCGTCACAGTCGCGTTGATGTCGCTCCTTGCCGTCCTCTCCTACGCCCGTCTTGCCCCTGATGCAGGCTCAGAGATTGCCAACCGCGCTCAACCGCGAAAGCCTGTGGCAAGCACATAGGTCTCGGAAGAGGCGGAGCGCGAGGCGGGGGGCTTGACGTGCTTCACTGTGGTGAAGTCGCGCCTGAGTTCTGCCAAGAGCCCGCCTTCCGTGCCGCCCTGAAAGACCTTGGCAAGGAAGGCACCGCCTGGGGCAAGGGTCTGTTTGGCAAAGTCGTGGGCAAGCTCCACCAGGTGTACGATGCGCAGGTGATCGGTGCTGCGATGGCCCGTGGTCTCTGGCGCAAGATCGCTGAGGACAAGGTTGGGGCGCCGGCCCCCTAGGGCAGCTTCCAAAGCACCGGGAGCCTCTGGCGCTGAAAAGTCCTGGGTGAGGATGACGGCACCCGGAACAGGGTCCATGGGCAAAATGTCCATGCCGACGATGGGGGTGTCGCGGCCTGCCTTGGCGCGCTTGACGGCCACTTGCGTCCACCCACCTGGCGCCGCGCCAAGGTCCACAACGGTCATACCTGGGCGGATGAGACCGTAGCGGTCGTCGATCTCGATCAGCTTGTAGGCGGCGCGCGAACGGTATCCGTCGGCCTTCGCGCGGCGCACGTAAGGGTCGTTCAGCTGCCGCTCGATCCATAGCTTGGAGGAGAGCTTGCGGCCCTTGGCGGTCTTCACCCTTTGCGTCAGACCGCGATCGCCGCCATGGCTCGCACCACTGGCGCTTTTTTGCCCGCCGCCGCGTTTCTTCGTCACGATGATTAGCTGGCTGCACTCACGCGGGGGGCGCGGTGTCGGTTTGTCCGACGCTCGGCCAGACGGTCGCGCTCGATGAGCTCCATCAACATTCCCTCGCGCAAGCCCCTGTCGGCAACGCGCAGCTGCTTGCAAGGCCAGCGTCGACGAATGGCCTCCAAAATAGCACAGCCCGCCAGCACAAGGTCGGCCCGATCTGGCCCAATACAAGGGTTGGCCACTCTGTCTTCGTGGGACATTGCGCGCAGCTGCGAGATGAGGGCGTCTACCTGATGGTCCTTGAGCCAGGTGCCGTCCACAGCGCGCCTGTCATAACGCTTCAGGCCGTGGAAGAGGCCTGCCAGCGTCGTCACCGTGCCCGAAGTGCCGAGGAGATGGACACCGCCGCGGGCGACCGCCTGGGCAAGAACCCCGCGCTTATCCACCCCTTCCAGAAGCTGCAAGACGTCCGCCACCATCGCCTCGAAGGCGGCGGCATCGACGTGTCGTCCGCCATGGCGTTCGGCAATTGTCACCACCCCGACAGGGAGCGATGTCCACGCCCTGATGCAACGCACAAGGGCTGTGCCGCGCAGGCGGTAGCGGCTAGTCAGATCGAGCCAGACGAGTTCGGACGAGCCGCCCCCGATATCGAAGAGCAGAACGCCTTCCGCACCGGCGTCCACCAAAGGGGCGCATCCGGCAACGGCAAGGCGGGCTTCCGTTTCCCTGTCGACGATCTCAAGCTCAAGGCCGGTCTCGTCGAGGACGCGGTGGGTGAAGGTCTCGCAATTGCGGGCCGAACGGCAGGCCTCCGTCGCTATGGTGCGCGCACCCGCAACCCCTGATGAGGACAGCTTCGAGGCGCAGATTTGCAGCGCGTTGACGGCCCGGTCCATGGCCGGTTCGCTCAAAATCCCGTCGAGCGATAGCCGCTCTCCAAGCCGCACGATGCGCGAAAAGCCGTCCACCACGCGAAAACTCCGGCCTCTGGGCTCGGCAATCAAGAGGCGGCAATTGTTCGTGCCAAGGTCGAGCGCGGCATAGCGGCGGGGGTGTGATGGGCCGCCCTCCCCTGATGAGACGGGCAGCCTTGGACGCGCGGGAAGCGTTGCGTAGGGGGTCGGGCTCTCAGCCAGCCCTTTGGGAGCGATGGCCCCTGTGGCAGGCGGTGCGCCAGGCAGCGGCGGCCCGAAGCTTGCCGGCCCCCGTCCCTTGGTGTGCCTTGCCATTGCCATTTGACCGAACTCCCTTTGGTCTGCCCTTTACCTTCCCGTTCCAATCAAGCCGTGAATGCACGTTCACGCACGAAGTGGCCTAGTGCGGCAACGGCCCGCTTGGGCCGCCGCGCCGCCTGGAACGATATCAACTTATCGCCGGATTACAAATCCTTAAGATATGGGTTTAGCGCATCAATTGTATACAAATAGCGCACATGCGCAGCATCGCTCCGGCACGCTTTGACAGATCTGCCACGCCAAACCGCCAACGATGACGGGATTTAGGGGGAGAGATGCACCACCGACAGGTCCGCACCAACGACGCCGCGGGCCACAGGGACCAGATGGTCGTGGTGGGTGAGGTAGATGACTTGTGTGGTGCGGGCGAGTTCGGCGAGCACTTTAAAGCCGTTTGCCGCACGCCCATCGTCGGCGTTTACAAACAAGTCATCGGCGATGAAGGGCAAGGGGCTCCCCTGTGCCGCGGCCACTCTGACGGCGATGATCAATTGATCGCGCGTGCCGTCTGACAGTCCGTCCACGGGCACGCTCGCATCGTCATGAACCCTGTGGGCAAGGAGGACGCCGCGGCCTTCGCTTTCGTCCACGGTAAGGTGATCGTAGGCACCGCCGGTCAGTGTTGCGAAAAGGTCCGTGGCACGGCGCAGGATGGGTGAGCGCTGCTCCTGGGCAAAGGTTTCCCCGGCTGTCGACAATACGGCAATCTCCAGCCTGCGGCGGACGGCCTGCGCCACAATGTCGGCCATCGCCGCGGTCAGCGCTGCAGCCGCAAAGGCGTTTTCTGCTGCCGTGCCGGCCAGGCTGGTGCGCTCGGCATTGGCAAGGTCGGCGTCGGCGCGCCCCACCTCTTGTCCGAGGCGGCTGCGGTCGGCCTCAAGCGACTCCATCGTGGCAGCAAGGTGAGCCCGTTCCCCCTCACGCTCTTGCGGCGAGGCGGCGGCCAACCCCTCGCGCGCCCCCTCTAGGGTAAGGCCAAGCTCGTCCAGCCTGCGCGTGCCCTCTGCCACGTCAGCGTCGCGAGCACGCGCGTCGTCCGAGGCAAGGGCTGCGGCCGCAAGATCGTCCAGCGGTGCGTCTTTGGAAAGGCCTGCGTCGGCAAAGTCGGCGGCAAGCTCAGCGCGCAGATCGGCGATCTGCTGTTCGGTCTTGTCGCGTACGAGAAGGGCGTCCTTGCGGTCCTCTTCACGGTCTTGGATGACCTGTGCGGTCTGCTTTGCCTTTTGAAGGCGTGTGGAAAAGGCCTCCGCCATGCGCTCAAGGTCATCTGAAACCGGCGCGTCGAGGGCCTCGGCAAGGGCGGCGGCGTCGGCGGCAAGATCCTTCTCCTGCCTGTCGACGGCGCGCACGCGTTCCGCCATGTCGCGGTCGGCCTCGTCCAGCTTTTGGGCAATGGCGCGGTAGCCATCGAAAAACGCCGTTCGCCGCGCCGGCGTTGCTTCCGGGGGGATGCCGGCTTTGGCGCAGGCTTTGGACCAGCGCGCCCGCCAGGCGGCAAGGGCAGCTTCGGCAGCGCGGTGCTGTTCTTCAAGGGCCGGACGCTCCGCTTGGGCCGCCTCATAGGTTTGAATGGCAACGCGGGCGTTGAGGACAGCATCGTCGACCTGCGTCTTTGCCACGGCCATCTGCTCCATTGCCGCTGCAAGTTCGCCGGCAAGGGAGGCCTCCGCCACCGCGCCAGGCTCGCCTACAAAAGGCACACAAGCTTTGCGCGCGGCCACCAGCCTCTGGCGCAGCGTGGCGAGGGCAGCCGCCGCGCGCTCAGCCTCCTTTCGGGCAGCCAACAGGGCCTCGCGCCTTGCAAGGTATGCACGATAGTCCGCCGGGACGCGGGTGAGGCCGGCCTCACTGAGCCGCGCCGCCCATGCCTCGCGCGCTGTTTTGAGCGCTGCAGCGGCCTTCCGCGCCGCGTCTTCGGCCTTTTGTCGGCGCGCCTCGCAAACCCGCACGTCCCGGGCGCGCTCTTGCGCTTCGACAATCTTTTCGACGTTCTGAAAGCGTGTGTCGGCAACGTCATCGGCATGGGCAACCGCAGCTTCAAAGGTGGGCGCTGCCGCCTGAAAGTCGCCGCCGGCTTTGATTGTGGCCCATTGCGCCTCGCGGGCCTGGCGTGCTGCGGCAAGGTCCGCCTCAGACGGGACGGCGCCTGCGGGGTTGTCAGCGTTGGCGCGGGCGTCCAGCAGCGCGCGGTCGGCCTTCTCAAGGGCATTGGCGGCATCCTCGGCGGCGCGCTCTGCCTTGGCGATCAGCGCCTGTGCGGCCTCACCGTCCTCCAATGGCGGCGGCGCTGCGGACGGTGCGTCGGCTGCAGTGGCGTCTTCGGCGACAGCAAGGGCGGACGCGGCATCGTCAACCTCCCGGCGCAGGCGGTTCCACTCGGTCTTGATGTCGCCCATCTGGGCAATGCGGGAGAGGAGACGGTCAAGCCGCGCGGCGGTCTCCTCATCGGCAGCTGGGGGGGGTGGCGCGTTCAGCTTCGAAAGGCGCTGGGCTCCCTCCTCGACGGCGGCCACCAAGCGCTCTTCCTGGTCGGCGAGCGCTTTCGCCTCATCCCTGTCGACGGCGGGAGGGACAAGGGAGAGGAGCGTTTCGGGGTCGCTTGCCTCAAGGCCGAGGTCGCGGGCGAGGCGCATGGCATCGGCCCTCAACCCCTCGATGCGGGTCAACACATTGGCGCGCTGGGCCTTAAGGGCGCCGAGGGCGGCTGTGCGGCGGGCGAGATCCTGGATGGCGTCGGCTTTGGCAAGGGCGTCTGGGTCGGCATCGGCCGCCTTGATTTGCTCTTCCAGGGCTTCGATGCGGCGGTCCGCATTGTCGCGCCTCTCAACGAAAGTGAGGAGCGAGGCGCGGGCTTTCCCAACGCGGCCCGCAAGGTCGGGCGAAAGGCGCGGTGCGTCGGTGCGGGCAGCCTCGGCCTCATCGATCGCTTTGAGAATAGGCGCAGCGCGGGCGAGACGATCGAGCGTGTCGGCGCGGGCTTTGGCGGTGGCGAGCGCTGCCTCAGCCGCCTCGCTGGCCGCGCGGGCGCGGTCATGGGCGTTGCGCAGATCATCGTGGGCGGTCTGGCTAAGAAGTGCCGCTTCATAAGCGCTATTTGCGGCCTTGAGCTCGCGGTCCAGGCTTCGAAAGCGGGACTTGTTGTTTCCTTTACGCATGAACAACGTCTTTGACTGCTCGCGCAGCTCGGCAAGGTGGGCGATGACATCGGCAAGGCCGCCGGCGTCGCGCATCAAGAGGTCGGCAATGTCGCCCTTGCTCTCCAAAAGGTCATTGGCGTGGCTGCGCATCTCATCGTGGGAGAAGGCGTTGGTGCGGGCGAAGATGGCCCTGTCCACACCGTCAAGATGTACCGCGACGGCCTCCGCCGCCTCCTTCGGCATCAAGGCGCGTCTGTTGCCGGCCCGCTCCACCTGAAGGCGTCTGCCGCCTGCCTCCAACACCGCCTCGATGGCAAGCTGCGCCTTGGACCATCGGAATGCGTAAGGCGAGTTGTTTCTCACGCCGAAGAGAACGTCCATCAGCGCATTCTTTAAGGTGGTTTTGCCATTCTCGTTGGCGCCCACCACCACGTGAAGGTCCGGCTCGCCGTCGCAAGGGTTGGGAAAGTCGACGCTGCGCCCCTCGAAACGGCCGTAGCGCACGGCATTGAGGTGCGCCAGCCTCACGCCTCGCCCATCCTGTCCTTCAGCCGTGCGGTGACGGACTGGGCGGCACTTACCAGCGCAGGGCCAAGGTCGGCCTCGCCGTCGAGGAGGGCAGCAATGTCGGGGTGGCGTTCGCGAAGGGCGCGGCTCACTTGGGGCGGCAGGGCAGCACGCACGTCGGCAAGCTCTGCGTCGGCCTTCTCGCGCACGAGCTCGCCCCCGGCTGCATCGCGCAAGAGCCTGTCGAAATCGTGCGGCAATGTTGGCGGCGCCTGATCGCGCGGGGGTGAGGTGGCGACCACCACACGCTCGATGAGGAGGCGCGGGTCGGTGCCGCTGGCCTTCTGGCGTGCCACTTCATCAAGCTCGTTGAGGGTGAAAGAGAGGCGCGTGTGCGCCTCCGTCTCGCCTTTCATGACGAGGCGGACCAAAGCAAGGTCGAGGGCGGGGGGAAGCTGTGCCGCGCACACCTCCAGCGTCTTACCGATGGCCTCATCTGCGTTGGCGGCGGACACATCCACCGTCTCGACGAACCAGGCCACATGGGGAAGGTCGATGGGGGTGAGCGAGACGACGCCCTTGTCGATCACACCATGCCAGGCACCTTTGGGCCCGGTTTCCCTCGCGTGACGGCCTTGGAGAACACCGCAAAAGGCGATGGTGCCACCTGCCGCAGCAGGTCCTTCATGGAGGATGGCGCGGGTGTGGACATGGCCGAGCGCCCAATAGTCGTACCGCTTGGCCACAAGGTCATCCAGGCGCGCCGGGGCGTAAGGGCTGTGCCCGAGAGCACCATCAAGCCCGGTGTGAAGGAGGCCGATATTGATGCGCCCTGGCCAGGGGTCGGGATAGCCCGCGGCGAGATTGTCGCGCACATCGGGCCTGTCATAGCTCTGGCCGTGGATGACGGCGCCGCCAATGTCCACCGATTGGGGCACGTCCGAGGGCAGCAGTATAAGCTGGTCGATGTGCCTGATGCGAGAGGTGACGACGCTTTCAGCATCATGGTTGCCGAGGATGGCCACGAGCTCGATCTCTTGGTCCTTTAGGCGGGCGGCCTCCTTTTGAAGGAAAAGGCCTGCCGACAGGTCGCGCCAATCGCCGTCCCACAGGTCGCCTGCGATCAAGACGGCGTCCACTTCGCGCTCGATGGCGATGCCGACGAGGTCGGAGAAGGCGCGGCGTGCGGCGCCTGCCACCTTTGCAGCGCGCGCATCGTCCATGGACGACAGGTCCGTCAAAGGGCTGTCGAGGTGAATGTCACCCGTGTGGATGAAGCTGAAGGCCATTGGTCCCTCGTTCGCCGCCGCCTCTCCGGCGCGCCCGTCACGGGCAGAGTGTGTTCAAGAACGCTGCTTCACGCGGCGATGGCAAGATGCGATGCCGCACCATCCCCTCTCCTCCACCGCTGGTGCACAGGTCGGCCTTCTGACGCGGTGGCCAGGGGCGCGAAGCTGTCCTAACGCCATCGCGTGACAATGGCTGGTTGCGCACGCAGCCAGCATTGTCTGCAAGGCTACAGGCGTCATCGCAGAGGCCGACGGTGCCGCGTGGACCCATGGGGGCATCGCCCTTGCATCCACCACGCCATCAACGGCTTCGACGTCGACAGGGGGATGTTCGGGAGCCACCGGCCCGCCCTAATACGTACAGTAGGTCGGCATTGGTCCAGGCCAGCGAAGGGCTTTTTGCAGGCTTTTTAATCCATTGGCGCTAACTCTGCGCAGGCACCTACGACTACACCGCCCGACAGGACTCGCGGATTTCAAGGCGTGGCTTGACGCGGATGGCTGACGGGTCCTCGTCACCCGCCCCTGCGATCCTTTTGAGAAGCACTTCGGCGGCAGCGGCGCTGACACCGTCGACGTCCTGGGTGAGCGCGGTGATGGAGGGGCGCCAGCCGACGGCGGGGTGAAAGCCATCAAAGCTCACCACCGAAACGTCGCGGGGCACGTCGAGGCCCATATTCTTGAGCCCCGCCATCACGCCCAGAAGCTGGGTGATGGAAAGGCACATGATCACCGAGGGCGGGTGTTTCAGGGACATCAGCTGCTGCACGGCGCCAAACGCCTGCTCTTGCCGGAAGACGGCTCGGTGGATGAGATCCTCACGAACCGCAATGCCGCCGTGCTGCATGACGGCGCGAAACCCGTCGAACCGCTCGTAGGAGGCTGAGATGGCAGGCCGGCCCACCAGAAACGCAATGTCCCTGTGGCCAAGGCGCAGGAGGTAGCGGGTGAGGAGCTGGGCGCCGAACGTGTTGTCGTCCGTGACCGCATCAAAAGGGGTGCCTGGCAGCACCCTGTCCACCAGAACGGCGGGGACTTTGACGGCCTCACAAAACCGCTCTGGGTAGGCGGGGCCAAGGCATGTGGGGGCGACGACGAGGCCGGCCACCTTGTGGGCGGTCATCTGTGCGATCTCGCGAAACTCGCGTTCCGGATCGTCGTCATTGCTGGCAAGAAACATGTAGTAGCCGCGCTCCGACAGGGCGCGTTGCATGGCTTTGGCGAGGTGCGCCGACCAGGGGAGCGCCACGTCAGGCACCACGAGGCCGACGGTGGTGGAGACGCCCGTGCGTAGGTTTCTGGCAACGGGGTCAGGCTTGTAGCCGGCGTGCTTGACCGCCTCCCAAACCCTTTCTTGAAGGGCCTTGCTGACGGGGGCCGTGCCTGACAGGGTCGCCGACACGGTGGTGACGGAGACGTTGGCGAGCCGCGCCACGTCCTTCATAGTTGGCACAGGTGCACTCCGTCAGGGCCGACGGCCTGTCGCCGGCGGAACACAAAACGTTTCGCCCAGCTACGCCTTTCTGTCAATTCATCGACACCCAGCAAAATATGACGATGTTGATGCGCTGACCGCTTGCCCACGGTAGGGTGACGCGGTAAACACGAAACGTTACGTGTTACCAACACGACCGATCGGCCGGCTCCCCTTGACCGGCCCCACAAACAAGACGCCGCCGCTGCGGCAGGGAGGACGAAACGATGACGATTTGGGCACGGACAGTGCGCACAGCGCTCGCCGCCGTTTTCATTGCGAGCGCCTCGACCGCTGCGTACGCGGACGACACGCTGCGCCTGCGCATGAACGGCGACATCAACGTGATGGACCCCATCGCCACCACGAACTTCACCATCCGCAATGCCGCCTACCTCGTCTACGACACGCTCTTCGCGCTGGACGAAAACTATGCCGTCCAGCCGCAAATGGCCGAAGGCCACACCGTTTCGGACGATGGCCTCACCTACACCATCACCCTGCGCGACGGTTTGATGTTCCACGACGGCACCCCCGTCACCGCGGCGGACGCCGTGGCCTCACTGGAGCGGTGGGGCAGCGTCGACGGGCTCGGCAAAATTCTGTTTTCCAAGATGGATTCCATCGCCGCGCCGGACGACAAGACCATCGTCATCCAAATGGCAGAGCCCTGGGGACTGGTTCTGGATGCGCTGGCCAAAATCTCCTCCAACGTCCCCGTCATCATGCCTGCAAGGCTGGCGGCCACACCTGCGAGCGAGCCTGTGAAGGAGCCTATCGGCTCAGGCCCCTACCGCATGGTGATGGATGAGTGGGTGCCTGGCAGCATCGCCGTCTACGAAAAGTTCGAGGACTATGTGCCCCGCGAGGAGCCTGCCAGCATGGCCGCAGGCGGCAAGGTGGCAAACTTCGACCGCGTGGAGATCGTCTACATCCCCGACACCGCAACGGCCATCGATGCGCTGATTGCAGGCGAGATCGACTGGATCGAAGAGGTGCCTGCCGACATGGCCCCCTTCTTCGACGGCGTGGACACGGCAAAGACCATCGTGGCCGAGCAGTCCGGCAACTCCATGCAGCTGGTGGTGAACCACCTGAACCCGCCCTTCGACAACCCAAAGGTCCGCCAAGCCCTGCAACTGGCGCTGGAGCAGACGCCCTTCCTACAGGCAGCCTTCGGCGATGCCACCGAGCGTTATCTTGAGTGCGCCGCCGTCTTCTTCTGCAACGGTCCCTACGCCACAAACGTCAACACCGACCGCGTCCTCACCCGCGATGTGGACGCCGCCAAAGCCCTCCTCGACGAGGCCGGCTACGACGGCACGCCCGTCCACCTCATGCATGTGACCGACATTGCCACCCATGACGCGTACTATTCGGTCCTCAAACCCCTTTTGGAGGAGGCAGGCTTCGTGGTCGACGCACGGCCTGCGGACTGGGCAACGGTTGCCACACGCCGCGCCAGCAAAGCGGCGGTGGACGAAGGGGGTTGGAACCTCTTTTTCACCGGCTGGGGCTACATCGACCAGATCAACCCCATGACCAACGTCTATGTGGCAGGGGCGTGCGATGAGGGTTGGTTCGGCTGGGCCTGCTCCGAAGAACTCCAGGAGCTGCGCCAGAAGTTCGCCGTCGCCACCACTGAGGCCGAAAAGGCTGAGCTTGCCGAGCAGATGCAGGCCCTCACCCACGACCTCGTCAGCTTCGTGCCCTTGGGCCAGACCTTCCCCTCACAAGGTCTCTCGGCAAACCTTGACGGCTTCCTGGAAAGCCCCGTTCCCTTCTTCTGGAATGTGAAGCGGGCCCAGTAGGCTCCGCCTCCGGCCGCGCCACACGGTGCGGCCGGGCCCCTTTTTCCGGCAGCTTCTGTTTGAGTGGACACCACCATGGCCTATGTTGCCGGACGAATCCTCGCCGCGGTGCCAATCCTCATCATCGTGTCGATCTTCATCTTCTCGCTGGTCCACATTGCACCGGGCGATCCTGCCGTCCTCCTGGCGGGGGACAATGCAACGCCGCAGCAGGTGAGCGAGATCCGCGAGCGGCTGCACCTTGATGAGCCCTTGCCGGTCCAGTTCGGCATTTGGGCCATCAAGGCGCTTCAGCTCGACCTTGGGGAATCCATCTACTCGGGCCAGCCCGTCACGCGGCTGATTGCCCAAAGGGTGGAGCCGACATTGGTGCTGGGCTTCGTGACGCTCCTGCTGACGGTCGCCATCGCGTTGCCGCTGGGGATCATCGCGGCGTGGAAGGCGAACACTCTCATCGACAGGGCCATCATGGGCTTTGCGGTGCTGGGGTTTTCCGTCCCCGTCTTTGCCATCGGCTACTCGCTTGTCTACGTTTTTGCCGTGGAGCTGCGCTGGTTTCCCGTCCAGGGCTACAAGACCCTTGCCAACGGGCCGCTAGAGACCTTGCGCAGCGTTGCCCTCCCCGCCTTTGCCCTAGCCCTCGTCTTTGCCGCCTTGATTGCCCGCGTCACCCGTGCGGCCATGCTTGAGGTCTTGAACGAGAACCACATCCGCACCGCCCGCGCCAAAGGCCTTGGCACCTCGCGCATCCTGATCGTCCATGCGCTCAAGAGTGCTGGCGTCCCCATCATCACTGTCATCGGCATCGGGTTTGCAACGTTGATCGGCGGCGTGGTGGTGACCGAATCGGTCTTCAACATTCCAGGCATCGGGCGCCTCACGGTCGATGCCATCACCCGGCGCGACTACCCCGTGGTGCAAGGGGTGATCCTGTTTTTCTCCGCCATGCTGATTGGGGTGAACATTCTGGTCGATCTCTCCTACGCACTTTTCGACCCGAGGGTGAGGGGATGAGCGTGACCTCACCGTCCGAAAAGCCGACGGCCGCAGGGGATGTGCCTCGCGCCCGCCCCTCGCGGCTCAAAGTCTTTGCCGAGCCGACGACGTTGATCTCGCTTATCATCATCTTCGGCTTCGTTCTGATGGCGGTGTGCGCACCGTTGATTGCGAGCGACCCCATCGCCATCAGCCCTGCAGAGCGTCTCGACGGGCCGAGCGGCGCTGCCCCCTTGGGGCGCGATCACCTGGGGCGGGACGTGTTTGCCCGTGCGGTCTACGGGGCGCGCGTGTCGCTGTCGGTGGGGTTTGCTGTGGCAGCGCTCACCACGATGTTCGGCGTTGCCATTGGGATCTATGCGGGGATGAGCCGTGTGGGCGGGGCCATCGTCATGCGTCTCAACGATGCGATGATGGCCATTCCCGCCGTGCTCCTTGCCATTGCTTTGGCCGCCCTGTTCCGGGCAGGTCTGTTGGCGGTCATTATCGCGATCACGGTGCCCGAGGTGCCGCGCATGGTGCGGCTCGTGCGATCGGTCGTGCTGGGGGTAAAGGCGCAGCCTTATGTGACGGCGGCCGTTTCGGTGGGCACGTCTGGCCTTGCGCTGGTGTTCCGCCACATCCTTCCCAACACGCTGGGGCCTGTCTTGGTACAGGCGACGTACGCCTGTGCGGCGGCCATCATCGCCTCAGCGGTGCTGAGCTTCCTTGGTGTGGGCACGGCGCCTGAAACGCCAAGCTGGGGTGGCATGATGGCCGACGCGCGGCGCTACTTCCGCATCCATCCCGAGTTGATGCTTTATCCGGGCATCTTGTTGTCGCTCCTTGTCTTGGCGGTGAACATCCTTGGCGACAGGCTGAGCGATGCCCTCGACCCGCGCAAACTGAAGCGGGGCGGATTGTGAGCACGCACGACAAACAGCCGGTTCTGACGGTGCGAGACCTCAGCCTGCAGTTCGGCGCGGGCAGCCGCCGCGTCCACGCCCTCGACAATGTCAGCTTCGACCTGCACCGCGGGAAGATGGTGGCGCTCGTGGGCGAATCGGGCTGCGGGAAGAGCGTGACGGCGATGGCCATCATGGGCCTCTTGCCGCGCCATGGGGCCAAGGTCGATGGCTCCATCAAGCTTGGCGAGACCGAACTTGTGGGCGCATCGGAAACGGCATTGCGGGCCGTGCGCGGCCGGCAGATCGCCATGGTCTTCCAGGACCCCATGACATGCCTCAACCCTGTCCACACCGTCGGCATGCAAATTGCCGAGGCTGCCGTCCATGCAGGGCGCGGCCGCGCCGATGCGCGCACCCACGCCCTTCACATGCTGGACAGGGTGAAGATGCCCGACGCCCGGCAGCGCCTTTCCGCCTATCCTCACGAGTTGTCGGGCGGCATGCGCCAAAGGGTGATGATTGCCATCGCCCTTGCCGGCGAACCCGACATCTTGATTGCCGACGAACCCACCACCGCCCTTGATGTGACGGTGCAGGCGCAAATCCTCACCCTCATTGCCGACCTTGCGGGCGACTTTGGGATGACCATCTTGTTCATCACCCACGACCTTGGCGTCGTCGCCTCTGCCGCCGACACGATGATGGTGATGTATGCTGGCCGCATTGTGGAAGAGGGGCCTGTGGACGCGGTCTTCGCCCGCCCCTCCCACGGCTATACGGCAGGGTTGATCCGCTCCCTCCCCTCGCGCCGCGCCGGCCACAAGGCGCAACTCTTGGAGATTGAAGGCAGTGTGCCGCGGCTCGACAAACCCATCGAGGGATGCGCCTTTGCGCCCCGCTGCCGTCTGGCAGAACCCCTGTGCGCCGCCCCGTTGCCGCCTGCCCAAACCGTCGGGCCACAACACCTGACGCGCTGTGTGCGGGAGGCGGCGGTCTACGCCTCCATCCGTGACAGCGAGATCGTGCAGGCGTGGTCATGAGCGGCGCGTATCTCTCCCTCAAGGGTGTCGGTAAGACCTATGCCGTCGGCGGGAAGGGCCTTGGCCAGACCCCCAGGCGTCTTCATGCGGTAAGCGACGTCTGGCTTGAGGTCGAACGCGGGCAAACCCTTGGCCTTGTGGGAGAATCGGGCTGCGGCAAGTCCACCCTTGCAAAGCTCGTCATGCGACTGGAGGCGCCGTCAGAAGGCACCATACACCTTGACGGGGAGGATCTGACGCGGCTGTCGGGTGCGGCGCTGAAGGCAAGGCGCAAGCGCTTTCAGATGATCTTTCAGGACCCCTTCGCCGCCCTCAATCCGCGCATGACTGCGCGGGCCATCATCGCAGAGCCTCTCATCAACTACGCGGTCGGGACTAAGGCCGAGATCGACACCAAGGTGAGGGAGACCGCAGCGGCCGTGGGGCTCGGGCCTGAACACCTCACCCGTTTTCCGCACGAGCTTTCCGGCGGGCAGTGCCAGAGGGTTGGGATTGCCCGTGCCGTGACGCTATCGCCAGACCTCATTGTGGCGGACGAGGCGGTATCAGCGCTCGACGTTTCCATCCAGGCGCAGATCCTGAACCTCATCGTGCGGCTGAAGGCGCAGATGAGCCTGACGCTCATCTTCGTCTCCCACGATCTTTCCGTCGTCGCCCATGTGGCGGACGTCGTTGCGGTCATGTACCTGGGGCGGATCGTCGAGGTGGGCGATGTGGACCGCGTCTTCAACGCTCCCGCCCACCCCTATACCCGCACCTTGATTGCCGCGACGCCAGAGCCGACGCCCGACAAGCGCGGAGCGCGCGCCCCTTTGAGCGGCGAGTTGCCGAGCCCCCTCGACCCGCCTTCGGGCTGTGCGTTCCGCACCCGCTGTCCTCTTGCCGCGCCCCGCTGCAGCGCCGAGCGACCGCTCCTGCGCCCGCTCAATGGGCCCCGGCAGGTCGCCTGCCACTTTGCCGAAAAGGTTGACGGTTTGATGGAAGCGCCCGCCCATGGCTGAGCCCGTCGTCCTCCTCCCAGGGCTTCAGTCTGACAAGAGCTCGTGGGTGCATCAGATCGACCACTTCAGCCCTTCGCGCCAGGTGATCGTGCCTGAGGGCCACCAACATCTGACCTCCATCCCTGCCATGGCCGCCCATGTAAAGGCGGTGCTGCCGGCGCGCTTTCATCTGGTCGCCTGGTCCATGGGCGGCTACATCGCGCTGGAGCTTTTGCCTGATATTTTGGGCGCGCTGCAAAGCCTCACCTTCATTGCCACCTCAGCCCGTGCCGAAGATCCTGCCGCCACTGTGAGACGGCACGAGAGGATCGCCCTTGCCAAGAAGATCGGCATGGAGGAGGCAAGCCGGCAAAACCTTGAGATGTGTTGCCACGACCCGGCGCTTACCAAAACGCCCGCGCTCTTGGCCATGAACAAGGCGGCCGAATCCCTTGGGCTTGCCGCCTTTCGCGCCCAGCAAGAGGCGATCATCCACCGCGCCGACCACCGTGACAGGCTGGGATCCGTCCCATGCCCCACGTTGGTGATTGTGGGTGAGGACGACCCCGTGATCCCACCCGGCGATGGACGCGAGATCCACCAATTGGTGGACGGCGCGGTTTTGGAGATGATCGCCCGGTGCGGCCACTGCCCCCCTGTGGAGCATCCTGGCACCGTCAACGGGTTGCTGGAGGGCCACTTCGCGCAGGCCGAAGCCACCTCAATGGGGCGTGTGTAGCGGGCTCACATAGCCTGGCGGCTTGACGGTGACGACGGCGCAGTCGACGGCGTTCAACACGTCCTCGGCCGTGTTGCCGATGATGAAGCCAGGCACCCCCGTACGCGCAATGGTGCCCATGACAATCACGTCCACATGGTTGTCGGCAACGTATTGGGGGATCACCGTGCGCGGGTCGCCCCGCTCAAGCCGTGGGAGGAAGGCTTGGCGCTTCAAAGGAGGGGTCATCCATTGGTCCGCCGTCTCCACCAGGTCGGCCAGAGCGTTGCTGTGGGTGTTGTGGATGGAGGCCACATAGTCCTCAGCGGCGCGGCGCGGTTTGGGGGCGTTGGACCACGTGCGCACAAGCCCCTCCCCAGGCGCTTCCCACACATGAAGCACGTGGATAGGCCCGCTATCCTCCCCCGCCATCAAAGCCGCGGTCTGCAAAATGGTGCGGTTGAGGCCTTCAAGGGTGCTTGGCTCGCTTGCCATCGTGCGATCCACATCCACGGCGGCAAGCACGGTGCGCGGGCCAGGTCGCTCAGCCCCCACCCTTAGCCAGACAGGGCATGGGCATTTGCGCAAGAGGTGCTGGTCGGTGCTGGCGAAAACGTAAGCCGCAATCCCGTGCACCTCGTCAGCATCCTTCATGACAAAGTCGACGGCATTGTCCTGCACGTGGGCGATGATCTCGAAGAAGGGCTTGCCTAAGCGAATGTGGATGGCGGGCGGAGTCTCGGGCGACACGGAGGCCACTAGCGCCCTCACCGTCTCCTCCCGTTCCTGGCAAAGTCGCTGTTTGATCGCCGCCTCATCAAGTCCCGCAGCACGGGCGATGGCGGCAAGGTCGGACGGGAGTTCCACCACCGAAAGGACGGTAACGTGCGCGCCTGTCCTGGCGGCGAATGCGAACGCTTGCTTGAGGAGTGCGGTCTCGTCGGCGCGCCCGCCCGTCACCGCAAGGACTGTGTTGATGGATGGGTTCGGGACAGCCGTGCCTGTGTCATCCGAAGGGTTCATCACTGCAACTCCTTCTGGCCTTCGGGGTCGACGGGCTCGGCAGGCTCGGGCGAGCCGTTCTCAAGAACGAGGGCCGCGGCCTGGGCGGCAGCATCACGGTAGGGCATGAGGACGAGGTCGGCCCCTGCCCGCGCCAAGCCGTCAGCCACCTCCGTCCCGTGGGCCACGACGGCAATTTTACCGTCAAAGCCGATGTCGTGGAGAGACCTCATGAACGCCGAGCGCGGATCGTCATGGGTGAGGCCGCCTTGCTGTTCAGGCACCGCGGCAATGGCCCACTGCGCACCTCTTAAAGGAAGGTGCTCCAACAGCTCGGGGTCCGTCGCATCGCCGAAGACAGCGTCCACCCCTTCCCTGCGGGCATAGCGCACGGCAACGGGGCTGAAGTCGACCCCTAAGACGCGCTTTCCCGCCTCGCGAATCTTCAAAGCCGTCGTAAGGCCATAGCGGCCAAGGCCGAACACGATCACATCGTAGCGCGCCTTAGGAGCCGTCTCAGTCATCCCCTCGCGGCTTGGATGGCGCCTTTCAAACGGGGTGAGAACCGGCTCCAGCACCCGGTAAAGGGTGTGGGAGTAGGTGATCATGTAGGTGGAGGCGGCAATGGTGATAAGCCCCACCAGGGTGACGAGCCCCATGGCGCCATCGCCCACATGGCCGAGCGTGACGCCCATGGCCATGAAGATGAGCGAGAACTCACTGATCTGCGCCACCGTCAGCCCGGCCAGAAAGCCTGTGCGCTTGGCGTACCCCATCAACCCCATGATGATGAGCACGATCAAAGGGTTGCCGATCAAAACGAAGGCCGAGAAGATCAGCGCGGCCACCACATTGTCGCCCAGCACCGAAAGGTCGAGGGCCGCCCCCAGCGCGATGAAAAAGAACAGGAGCAAGAAGTCCCGCAAGGAAGCAAGCCGCGCCGCAATCGCCTCCCGGAAAGGGGTCGAGGCGAGCGACACGCCTGCCAACAGCCCGCCAAGCTCCTTGCCGAAGCCAAGGTAGTGGCCGATGGCGGCAAGGCAGGCCGCCCAGCCAATGGCAAAAGACACCAGGAGCTCGGGCGCCCGGGCCAAACGCTCCACCAAAGGGTTGGCAACGTAGCGGATGAAGAGTGCCACGCCCGCCAGCATCGCAAGGCCGTAGACGAAGACGATCACCACATCGATGAATGCCGCATCGCCGGCCGCCCCCACGGCAAGGGCCGACAGGATGATCATGGAAAAGACCACCACAAGGTCCTGAACGATGAGGAAGCCAAGGGCGATCCGCCCGTGCAGCGCATCGATCTCGCGCTTATCGGACAACAGCTTCACGATGATGATGGTGGACGAGAAGGTCAGCGCCACCGCCACATAAAGGCTGGTGACGGTGTCGAACCCGAGGGCAAGGGCAATCAGGAAGCCGAAGATTGTGGTGAAGGCCACCTGACCCAGACCCGTGGTGAGCGCCACGAGGCCGAGGGTGCGCACAAGGTTGAGGTCGAGCTTCAGCCCCACGAGGAACAACAGGACGGCAATGCCAAGCTCGGCCAGAAGGTCGATATGCTCGTTGGATTGGGCAATGCCGAGGACGGAGGGGCCGGCGATGATCCCCACCGCAATGAAGCTGACGATGAGGGGTTGGCGCAACAACAGCCCCAAGAATCCCACCACGGCAGCCAGCACCAAAAGCGCTGCCATCTCATAAAAGATGTAGCCCGTGATGACCTCGGTCATGGTGCAACGCCCTTCATATCACAACGCCTCATGCCCGCCCGCCATCGCGCTGGGGGGCCATGGACGAAGGCGCCGATCCGCCAGGGCCTGAGCGTCGCCCGCCTGCACCTTGGAAGGCGTGGACGGCCCGCTTTTCCACCTCAAGCACCACGAAAAGGGCAAGGCCCACACCAAGCACGCCAAGCCCCTGAACGAGAGATAGGGGCGCGGTTTGGAAGAACACCTCCATGAAGGGCGCGTAGGTGAAAAGGACCTGGAGGGTTGCCACCGCACCGATGGCAAGAAGCACGGGCCGCGAGCCCAACAGCCGCCCCCAGCTGAGCGAGGGATTGTGGAGCTGGCGCACCGACAGAAGGTAAAACACCTCCATGGCCACCAACGCATTGACGGCGATGGTGCGCGCCTCCTCAAGGGTCGCCCCTTGGGATTGGGCAAGGGTGAAGCTGCCGAAAATCCCCGCGCAGAACAGGACCGACACAAACCCCACACGCCACAATACAAAGGCCGACAGAATCGGCTCATCGGGCGAGCGGGGCGGGCGATGCATGATGTTGCTGTCGGATCGCTCAAAGGCGAGCGTCATGGCAAGGACGACGGAACTCACCATGTTGACCCACAAAATCTGCACGGGCGTGATGGGAAGGGTCAGGCCGAGGAGAATGGCGGCAATCAGACTGAGCGATTCCCCGCCATTGACGGGCAGCAGGAAGACGATCGCCTTCTTGAGGTTTGCGTAGACCGTACGGCCCGCCTTCACCGCGGCGGCAATGGTGGCAAAGTTGTCGTCGGCAAGGACGATTTCGGCCGCCTCCTTGGCAGCTTCCGTGCCCTTGCGGCCCATGGCAATGCCGATGTCGGCGCGTTTGAGGGCCGGGGCATCGTTCACACCGTCGCCTGTCATGGCGACGACGGCGCCGGTGGACTGGAGCGCCTCCACAAGGCGCAGCTTGTGTTCGGGGCTGGTGCGGGCAAACACGTCCACCCCTTGAACGCGCGACTTCAGGGCGGCGGGGTCGAGATCGTCGATGTCGGCCCCCTCCATCACGTCGGCAGCATTTTGCAGGCCGAGTTGGCGGGCAATGGCGGCAGCAGTGCCGGCATGATCGCCAGTGATCATCTTGACCCTGATCCCTGCCGCACGGCACTCGGCGACGGAGGCAACGGCCTCCTCCCGTGGGGGATCGATGAGACCCACAAGGCCAAGCAGCGTGAGGCCCTCCTCCACATCGTCAAAGCGCAAGGTGGGGCGGTCGCCCTCGGCAACGCGGGTGGCAATGGCAAGCACCCTTTGGCCCTGGGCGGCAATGGCAAGGGCTTGTTCGTGCCAATAGGCGGTGTCGAGGAGCACCTCGCCGTCATGATCGTCGGCCTGGAAGGCGCACATGCCAAGGAGGCGCTCGGGCGCCCCTTTCACGTGGATGGCGTTGTGGCCCTCATGGTCGTGGTGAAGGCTTGCCATGAAGCGGTGCTGGGCATCGAAGGGGATGGAATCGGTCTGCGGGTTGGCGCGGCGGATGGTGTCGGCATCAAGCCCTGCCTTGGCGGCAAAGGTGACGAGGGCCCCCTCCATGGGGTCGCCGTCCACTGTCCATGCGCCGTCGGCCTCGCTGAGTTCTGCGTCGTTGCACAGGAGTGCGCCCCTGGCGAGGGCTTCCAGAAGCGGGTGGTCGGCGGCCATCACATCCTCGCCGCCATGCATGATCCCGCCGTGGGGATCGTAGCCTGCGCCCGTTACCGTATAGCGCCGCTTTGCGGTGGCAACGGAGGCCACCGTCATCTCATTTTTCGTCAGCGTGCCGGTCTTGTCGGTACAGATGACGGAGACCGAGCCAAGGGTCTCGATGGAGGGAAGACGCCGCACAATGGCGTGGCGGCGCGCCATCCCTTGCACGCCGATGGCAAGGGTGACGGTCAAGATGGCAGGCAAACCTTCAGGAATTGCGGCGACCGACAGACCGACCACGGCCATGAAAAGTTCGCTGAACGACATGGTGCCGAAGGACAGGCCGAAGGTGAGGATCAGCGCGCCCACCACAAGGATGAAGGCCGTCAGCCACTTGGCGAAGATGCCCATCTGGCGGATGAGGGGCGTTGCGGTCCCCTCCACCCCTGCAAGGAGCCCGCTGATGCGGCCGATCTCCGTCCCGCCGCCCGTCGCAACGGTGATGCCTCGGCCCTGGCCTGCCGCCACCATGGTGCCTGAAAAGGCCATGCAGGTGCGGTCCCCCAAGGGTGCGTGTGTGGCAACGGGCGTGTCGGCCTTTTCCACCGGCACCGATTCGCCGGTGAGGACGGCCTCTTGGATGGTGAGGCCACGCACGGTGGTCAGGCGAATGTCGCCAGGCACCTTGTCGCCCGCCTCCAGGAGGACGATGTCGCCAGGCACCAAGTCTTCACCTGGAATGCGCCTGCGCCGTCCCTGCCGCAATACCGTCGCCTCAGGGGCCAGCATGCCGCGGATGGCGGCAAGGGCTGCTTCCGCCCGCCCCTCCTGAACAAAACCGATCACAGCGTTCACCACCACAACGGCAAGGATGACGCCTGTGTCCACGTAGTGGCCCAGAAGGGCCGTCACCGTTGCTGCCACCAGAAGGACGTAAATGAGAACGTTGTGGAACTGCCGAAGCAGGCGCAGGAACGGACCTTGCCGGCGCGCCTCTTCAAGACGGTTGGGCCCGTGGCGCTGACGCCGTTCCAGGACCTGGGTATCGGACAGGCCGGCGCCGTCCGCCTGGAACGCGTCTAACGCCGTGCTCGACGGTTGGTCGTGCCAGGTGGGTCCGGCGTGGTCGGGATGGGATTCGTTATCAACCGATCGGCGCTTTTCGCCGATGGGGAAGACCCAGGATTTCAACCCGACCTCTCCTTTCCGCCGGGCTGATGGGGCGCCCGCCTTCGCACAGTTGCGCGTTGGTTTGCTCGTGCGCCGGGTTTGCCGCGTGGGCGGCTGCCGTCTCGTGCGCCGATGGAAACGCGTGAGTTTCCTGGTCAGCCGGCGGATTGCCCGCAGCCAGACTTCAGGTTGATATAAATCCGGCCTGCCCAGTCAGAAATATAAGGGACTTCCCTTAGCGGCTTCAGGCGATCCGTCGTGGTCAGCGCACCAGGAACTGGCCGATCTTGCGGGCGGGCTTGCGCACAAGAGCCTGGTCCACCACGGGCGCTCTCAGCCACTTGCGGCGGGAGGTGAGCGCTTCGAAGTTGTGGCGGATGTGGGCGGTGAGACCGGCGGTGCTGCGCCCGCCCTGCATCATGTCCACAAGGACTGCATCCATATGGGTTGTGCGGTAACCGAACAGCTCCACCGCGCGCAGCATGAAGTCGTAGTCGGAGGCGATGGCGAGGGACAGGTCGAACGGGCCGACCGCCTCCGCCACCTCACGCCTGATGTAAAAGGTGGGGTGGGCGGGCATCCACCCTGTGCGAAAGCCGCCACTGGGTCGCCCACTGCCTCGCCAGCGCCGCACGACACGCTTAGAGGCGTGGTCGGCCACAAAGTCCAGATCGCCGAAGGCGATTTCAGCCTCTGTGAGGGCTTCGGCAATGCGGCCTAGAACGTGACGGTCGTGGTAAGTGTCGTCGGCGTTGAGGGCGCCCACAGCGTCCCCAGCGAAAGCAGCAAAACCCTTGTTGAGGGCATCATACATGCCCCTGTCTGGCTCTGAGATAAGGCGCACGCCCTCGCCGGTGTAACGGCGCACAATGTCCTGGGTGCCATCTTGAGAGGCGCCGTCAACGACAATCATCTCCTTCTCACCGTGGTGTTGGGCAAGAAAGCTCTCGATGGTGTGGGCAATGGATGAAGCCGCGTTGAAGCACGGCGTAATGACGGACACTTTCATGGTGTCGGGATCATGGCTTTGCACAAGGGGTCTAAGTCAGAGGGACACTTTAGGCGCAGGACAGCCAGGCGTTGGCTTGCCTGATATATACACCTTATGGTTGTGAGTGTCACACCCAATCGTCAAGGATGGTTAGGGTCGGGCCGCGCCATCTTGTCGCGACTGGGCGGCAAAGCGCACAGGCGCAAAGGTCATTCGGTGGTGGATGGTGGGACCGTGGGCAGTCAGCGCCTGGCTGTGCTGGGCGGTGCCGTAACCTTTGTGCCTGTCAAACCCGTAGGCGGGGAAGACGGCTGCAAGGCGGGTCATCAGCCTGTCGCGGGTGACTTTTGCGACAATGGACGCGGCGGAGATGGACGGGACCTTGGCATCGCCCCCCACGATGGCGCGGGCGGCAAGGCCCAGGCCGTCAGGCACGTCCCGCCCGTCGATGAGGGCAAGGGACGGGCGTTCCGACAGTCCCTGAACGGCGCGCACCATGCCCCAAAGGGTTGCAGCGCGGATGTTCATGGCATCGATCCGCCGGGCGCTGACGGCAACCACGCACACATCCGCCCGTTGTAAGATGAGATCGTAGAGGCGCTCTCGCTGGCGGGCCGTCAGGCGTTTGGAGTCATCAAGGCCATCGATGGGCCTTTGTGGGTCGATCACGGCTGCGGCCACCACGACGGGCCCTGCCCAAGGTCCGCGACCGGCCTCGTCCACGCCGCAGGTAAGCGCTGATCCTTGTTCGATCACCAGGGCATCCATGGGCACCTCCTTGGAGCCGCGTCGGCGCGCTCCCGACCCCTGTTATGGACCCTTGCTGCGGCGACGGTGGGCTCACCAGCATCGATATCCACGCTTTGCGGTAAAGCGTGGAGTGCACTGTGCATAACCTTTCGGGGCCTTTGCGCATGGACCGCAAAGCTAGTCCAATTCGTCAACGCTGGTGCGGATCGCCCGATTCGCCGGTGCGGCCGCCATCCCCGCGCACGAAGGGAAGCCGATGTTGAGGGACACCATCGACCGCGAGCCGGAGCGGCTCTTGCCAGCGGGAGAGCGCGATGCCTGGCGCAGCACCCGCGGTTTCGGCCACAGCCCGAGCGAGGAAGAGGCCGAGCAGCCAGCGCCCTGGCACCAGCCCTACGAAGAACCGCGAACCGCTGCGAAAGACTATCGGCGCCGACCAACGGTCACCCGCCCTGCCCCGCGCAACAGTGCAACCGAAGAAAACGCTGGCGCCAAAGATTTTGTCAGCCTTGCCCAAACCATCGAGACCATGCGGCGCGAGCGGGCCGCCCAGAACGCGCGGATCGAGCGCGCGCGTGAACGCCCTGCACCGCCGTCGCGCCCGGCACCTGCCGCCCGCCCCGCCATCGCCTCATCCCACGCCATGGCTCCGCGCCCTGCCGTGGCTCCTGTGCCTGAGAGGCACCCCACAGCCGTTGCCCACCCCGAAAGCCTTGCCGGCGACAACGCCCTGATCACAGACCTGGTGCGCAGCGTCAGCCGCACCGCCGACAAGGCCGACGTGGCGCGTTTGGAAGACATCCTCTCCCATGTCCTAAAGTGCCTGAGGGCTCTGGAAGATGCGCGCAGTCCTGAGGCGCGCACACCCCAACAGCTCACGGACACGCCAGAGCCAGACGCACGTCCAGGGACCCGCTCCACCCGCTCAGCGTCTCCTCGACGGCTCTGGACGTAGCGCGAACTCTCCCTCCTCCCCATTCAGGAGTTCCTTGGGGAGGCGGGTGTCCGACGCTTCAGCACGGGCCGCTGTCGCCGAGGCAGGCGACCCTTACGCCTTCTTCTCCCACCGCCCCGCCCCGGTCTGTTGCCAATAGGTACAGTCGTGCCCGGCCGCGTTCAGGGCTTTCCAGTGGGTGCGTGCCTCGCTGACCGCCGCTTGGTCGTCAGCGCTGAACAGGAGGATGACGCGCGCATAGGCGTCGACGTCGTGGGGCACGGCTCTGTCGGCAAGGAAGCGCACCGCCGCGCCGTTGGGGTTGTCGGGACCGATGGTGAGCCACACCGGTTGGCGCTCGGCAGGCCCATCGCCTTGCTTGGCGTGGGGCAGAAAGCTCTCGTCGCGATAGGTCCATAGGTGGCGGTCGAGGTGGTCGCGCACACTCTCATCGCTCACCTCCACGACGGCGCGCCACCCCCTTGCAAGGGTCTTTTCCAGAAGGAGGGGGAGGACATCGTCGAGGGTTTGATGCTCAAGGTGGTAGAAGAGCACCTCACTCATGACGGCGCCCGGACGCTGTCAGCCGCGCGGGGCTGTGGCGGCGAACGAGGGCCGCTCGTTCATCACCGCAAACCAGGCGGCAAGCTTTGGGTAGGCCCTTCGCCAATCCTTATGGGCAAAGCGGAAATCCAGGTAACCGAGCAATGCGCCCAGCGAGATTTTGGCAATGGTGAGACGCCCGTCCTCGGGCAGGCTTGAGGCTTCAAAATAGGCAAGGCCGCCGTCCACCTTGTCCATCATGTCTTCAGACCAGGCCGGCCAGCGCTTCTCTTGCGGCCTTACCGCCTCCTCATAACGGGTGGAGACGGCGCACTCGCACATGCCGCGGGCCATGGCGTAGTCGCTGAGGACGGTGAAGCGCTCGGGCCTGTCGTGGGCAAAAAGGCCCGTGTCACGGGCGTGCACGGCCAAGAACTCGCTGATCACCGCTGAGTCCACAAGCACCGTCCCGTCGTCCAACCGCAGCGCGGGGATGCGGCGGAGCGGCGCGATCGCCTGAAAGTCCTTGTTGGGTTCGGTGGGTTTGACGGGGGTTGCCACTACCTCGACAGCCTCTTTCAAGCCGAGTTCGTGCACGACAATCTCCACCGTGCGGCCGAAGGGTGTGGCGGGGGCGGTGTAGAGTTTCATGGCGCGCTCCAATCAGGCGTCAGGGCCGCGGGGAACGCTGTCGGCGCCGTCTTCGTAGAAATCGGCCACGAAGCGGTCCAGCAGGCGCACGCCAAAACCGGTGCCGAACGTGCGGCTGATTTCGTTGCTGGGGGCGCCCATGGCGGTCCCAGCAATATCCAGATGCACCCAGACGGAATTGCCTGCAAAGCGCTTCAGGAACTGTGCGGCGGTGATGGACCCGCCCCAGCGCCCGCCGGTGTTCTTCATATCAGCGATCTTGGAATCGATCAGCGTGTCGTAGTCCTTGCCGAGCGGCATGCGCCACACGGTGTCGCCGGTCGCCTTGCCCGCGTCGAGAAGCTGGGCGGCAACAGTATCGTCGTCGGTATAAAGGCCGCCATTGTGGAAGCCCAGCGCAACGATGATGGCGCCCGTCAGCGTGGCAAGGTCGATGACGACGCGAGGGTCGTAGGTCTCGATGGTGTGGGTCAAAAGGTCGGCCAGCACCAGGCGGCCTTCCGCATCGGTGTTGATGATCTCAATGGTCTGGCCGGACTTTGACGTGACCACATCGCCTGGGCGTTGGGCTTTGCCGTCCGGCATGTTCTCCACAAGGCCGATGATGCCGACAGCGTTTACCTTGGCCTTGCGCTTGGCAAGGGCGTGCATGGTGCCCACCACGGCCGCAGCGCCGCCCATGTCGCCCTTCATGTCCTCCATGTTGGCGGCAGGCTTGATGGAGATGCCGCCCGTGTCGAAGACGACGCCTTTGCCCACAAGAGCGACGGGCGCTGTTTCGCTGGAGCCGCCCTTCCACTCCATAACGGCGACGCGGGCGGGGCGCTCGGAGCCTTGGGCAACGCCCAGGAGGGCCCGCATCTCGCGCCGCTCAAGCTCTTCTGGCTCCATGATGGTGACGGAGACGCCAAGGTCTGACAGGGCCGCAGCCCGCTCGGCAAATTCAACGGGGCCGAGGATGTTGGCAGGCTCGTTGGTGAGGTCGCGGGCAAGGCACACGCCTTCGGCGACCGCCCCCATCTCCTCCCAGCGCGCTTGTGCCGCAGAAGGGTCGGAGACGGCGATGGTGACCGTGCGCGGTGCCGCGTCGGCGTCATCGCCCTTCTTGGTCTTATAGTGTTCAAAACGGTAAAGGCGCAGCACAACTCCAAGGGCAATGTCTGCCGCCTCGTGGGCGCTGGCGGGGCCTTCGGGCAACTCGGCGAAAATGCTCACATCGCCGTTGCCGGACCCAGGGATCGCGCCGGCTGCGGTGCCGCCGATCTTGGCCCAATCGGCCTCCTTCATGGTGGCGGGGTCACCAAGGCCCACCACCACAAGGGCGGTGGCGCTGAGGTTGCGCGGCAAAGCGATGACGAGTGTGGAGCTGCGCTTGCCTTTGAAGCCCTGCGCTTCAGCCGCTGCGCGAATTGCGCCTTCGGTCGCCTCATCCACCCGCCGCGCCGCTTCGCCAAGGCTCAAACCGTCGCCCGCAAACACCACAAGAGTGCCTGACTGGGGCATGTCCAAGGAGCGAAACTGAATTGTGGGGGGGCTTGCCATCGACGGTCCTCTCGCGCTGCACCCGCGGGTTAGACGGTTTCTCCCTTAGGCACAACCGGGTCCGCGGGTGCGGCGCAGAAGCCACGCTCGTAAGGATTTGTTCACCGCTTCTGGATGCGCTTCTTCAACCTTGTGCCAGGCTAGTGTAGCAGCACGCGATGGGCGTTTACGGTCGCGCCCCGAGCCTTGGAGTGCGCGTTCCGATCTATGCCGCTGATCAACTGGTATATCTGCCGGCGGATCCTCACGCTTTTCCCCGCTGGCCTGGTGATTCTGACGGCCATCATCTGGTCGACCCAGGCGCTGCAGCGGCTCGATCTGGTGACGGCGAAGGGGCAGACCTTCGCCGTGTTCTTCGAGCTGACGGCCCTTGCCGTCCCCTTTCTTGCCACCCTCCTTGCCCCCATCGCGTTCGTGATTGCGATGGTCGCCGTCTACGACGCGCTGAACCGCGATTCCGAGCTGGTGGTGATGAGCGCTTCCGGTGCCGGCCGCATGCGCCTTCTGGCGCCCGCGCTGACGGCTGCGGCCGTGTGTGCCGCCCTCGTCACGGTGGGGGCGGTCTACCTGGGTCCCGTCGGCCTTGCAAAGGCGCGTGTGATGATCACCGATGTGCGCGCCGACGTCGTCACCTCAATTGTCCAACCGGGCCGGTTCATCGAAATTGACGATGGGCTGACGGTCCACATCCGCGATCGCCTCGCCGATGGCTCCCTTGAAGGCCTTTTGTTGGACGATGACCGAGAGGCCCGCCGCTCCACCACCTACCTGGCGCAGACCGGCCGTGTGGTGGAGGCGAACGGCAACACGCTCCTCGTGATGACCAATGGCAGCGTCCAGCGGCTCGACAGGGATTCAGGCGAACTCTCCGTCGTCGCCTTCGACGCTTACGCCTTCGATCTGACGGTGCTGGACCAAGGGCCGGCCACCACCACCTTCCGCCCGTCAGAGCGCACGTTGTGGTCGCTCCTCAATCCCGACCCCGACGACACCTACCGCGCCGCCCGCGAGGCGCAGTTTCAGATCGAACTCCACGACAGACTGTCACAACCCTTCGCGCCGTTCGTCTACGCGCTGGTGGTGTTCTTGTTCGTGGGAGATCCGCGCATGCACCGCCAGAGCCGCTTTGCGGGAATTGCTGCGGCAGGCCTTGCCGTGGCCGCGGTCCGTGCGCTGACCTACGGGACGCTGTTGGCGTCCGAAGAGGTGCCGGCGCTGGCGCCAGCGATCTACCTCGTGCTTGCAGGCACAGGCGGCCTTGCCCTTTGGGTGATTGTCAGCGACAGGACCGTGACCATCCATGAGCGGGCGGCGGGCTGGCTTGTAAGAGCGGTCTCAAGGCTCGTTGCCCAACGCACGGCCCGTGGAGCGACGGCGTGAACGTGGGGCCAGGCGCCGTTCTGTCGCGCTATCTTGCGCTATTGTTCGCGCGGTGGATCGGCGGTTTCTTCCTCCTCGGTACCCTCATCATCTTCCTTGCCGACACGGTGGAGTTGATCCGCCGCTCTGTGGACCGCGAGACGTTCAATGCGGGCGATGCGGTCCTTGCCTCGCTCCTTAAAACGCCGGCGCTGACGGAAGAGTTTTTGCCCTTCGCCGTCCTTTTCGGGGCGATTGCCGCCTTCCTTGCCCTCAACAGGCGGCTTGAACTGGCTGTGATGCGCGCAGCAGGCATCTCCGTCTGGCAGTTCATGATGCCGGCGCTTCTTGTGGTGATTGCCATAGGCGTTTTGGCAACCACCCTCTACAATCCGATCTCCGCGACGGCGCGGGAGATGTCGGACGAACTGAGCGCCAAGCTTCTGGGCCGCGAGGAGAGCATTTTGACGGGTGGCAACAAGGCCATCTGGTTTCGCCAGGAAGGCCCCTCTGGCGGCTCCATCATGAACGCTGCAGCGGCAAGCGCCGACGGGCTGACGCTGTTTACCGTCGACGCCCACCTTTTCGACAATGAGGACCGCTTCGCGGGCCGCTACGAGGCGCGCTACGCCAATCTGCGCGACGGCCACTGGCTCCTCACCAGCGTCACCCGTTACGGCACCGACGGGAAGTCAGAAAAGCTCCCGAGCGCCACTGTGGAAACCGCGCTGACCCCTGTTGAGGTGCGCGAGGCAGTGGCGCGGCCCGATGCCATCTCATTTTGGAACCTGCCTGATGCGGCCGCCCTTGCCGAGCGCGCAGGCCTTCCCGCCCACCGCTACCAGCTGCAACACCAGGTGCTATTGGCGCGCCCTGCCCTTCTTGCCGCAATGGTGCTGATTGCTGCCTGCGTGTCCCTCAAAATGGTGCGTCTTGGCGGGATGACGCGGGCGGTGACAGGCGGCGTCGTGGCCGGCTTTTGCCTTTATATCGGCTCGGCCGTTGCCTCCGACCTTGGCGAGGCGGGGTCCGTTGCCCCCGCCATTGCCGCGTGGACGCCGGGGCTTGCGGCCATCTTCTTTGGGGTGTCCGCCCTCCTTTACACGGAGGACGGCTGACATGGGTGGCGTGCGGGGGCTCTTCGCAGCGATGGGCCTTGCGCTCAGCCTTCTGGCCGGGACCGCTCCCGCAGGCGCCCAACTCTTCGAGACCCCGCTTGAAGGCGACAAGGATGCAAAGATGCTCCTTGAGGCCGACACGCTCACCTACAACACCCGGTCAGGCGTCGTCAGCGCGTACGGCAACGTCTACGTCCACTATCGCGGCTACCAGCTGTTTGCCTCCGAACTCTCCTACGACCAGGCCAGCAAAACGCTGACCGCCAGGAGAGGCGTACGGCTGGAGGAGCCTGGCGGCAACATCGTCATTGCCAAGTCCATGGTGCTGTCGGACGATCTGCGCGACGGGTTCGTCGAGGGCCTGCGGGCCGACACCATCTACCGCACCCGCCTTGCCGCCAACAGCGCCGAACGCAAGGGCGGATCCGTCACCATCTTCCAGGATGCCGGCTACACGGCCTGCTATTCCTGCCGCCGCCGGCCCGACAAGCCGCCGTCCTGGGCCATCAAAGCCCGCACCGTCGTCTACGACGAGGACGAGAAAACCCTCCACTTCGAGCGGCCCGAGGTGGAGTTTTTCGGCACCAGGCTCGCCCGCTTGCCTAACTTTTCCATCCCCGATCCGTCGGTGCGCCGCAAGTCGGGCTTCTTGCTGCCGACGGCGGTCTACTCAAGCCTCATCGGTTTTGGCGTTAGGGTGCCGTACTACCATGTGCTCAGCCCCACGCGCGATGTCACCATGGCGCTGACCCCCCTTAGCCGCCAAGGCGTTCTGGGCGATATCGAATACCGCCAGCGCACCGCCACGGGCCTGTTCGACATTCGCGCCGCCGGCATCTGGCAAGCCTCGCCAGGGGTGTTCGACGACAGCTCGGGCAACAGGCGCTTCCGCGGGTCGCTGCGGTCCAGTGGTGAGTTCTACTACAATCCCCGTTGGCGCTACGGGTGGGAGACCACCGTCACCACCGATCGCCGGTTCCTGGACGACTACAAGCAAACAACGTCCGACGACCTGACGGAGCCCACGACGTTGTACCTGACGGGCCTCGGCAAACGGAACTACTTCGATCTCAGACTGTGGGCCTTCCGCATCCTGCAGGACGACTTCGACTCCAAGGAAGTCTTGAACCCCCCTGCCCCGTTCACGGGCGTCGGCAAACAGCTGCAGGGCAAGCAGGCGTATGTGCACCCCGCATTCGACTATGACGGTGTGTGGGACCGGGCCGTTCTTGGGGGGGAGCTTGCCTACCGCTTCAACTTCATCTCACTGAGCCGTCAGGAGACCGATGCGTTCGGCGCCCTGGTCAACGGCGTCAACACCGCGCGCTTCCGCGGTGTTGAAGGCACTTTCAGCCGCGCCAGTGCCGAAGTGTCTTGGCGCCGGCGACTTTATGGGCCCGTCGGCCAGGTGTTCACACCGTTTGCAGGCTTTCGCGGCGATGTCTTTGCCATCGACAACCGCGATCCCAATGTGACGGTGCTGGACGACAATGTCATCCGCGGCAGGGCGATGCCTTATGTGGGCATCAACTATAGCTGGCCTTGGCTTGTGGCTGCCAAGTGGGGCACGCAAACGGTCGAGCCCGTGGCGGAAATCATCGCCCGGCCGAACGAAATCGGCATCGGCGACCTTCCCAACGAAGACGCGCAGAGCGTTGTGTTCGACGACACCAACCTGTTCGGCCCCACGAAATTCTCAGGCTACGATCGTGTGGCAGGCGGCGTGCGCGCCAATGTGGGCGTGCGCTATACGGTGCAAAGCTATTCGGGCGGCTTCTTGTCGGCGACCGTCGGCCAGTCCTACCACCTTGCGGGCCGCAACTCCTACCGCATCCCAGACATCTTGGACTCTACCGGCAATTCCGGCCTTTCCTCGGACAAGTCGGACTTTGTGGGCGGGGTCTATTTCAGCACCAACAGCGGCTTCAACTTCAGCGCCCAGGCACGAGTGGACGACGAGACTCTCGACATCGAGCGGGCCGAGGTGCAGGCCGCAGCGCGCACGGGGCCCATCTCAACGCGGGTTGTCTACGCATTTCTTGCCGCCCAGCCCGACCTTGGCCTGGTGGACGACCGCGAGGAGATCCACGGCTCCACATCGGTGCGGGTGCTGGACAGGCTGCGCGTCTTCGGCCAGTTGCGCTATGACCTTGAAGACAAAGCCTTTACCCGTGATGGGATCGGCATTGCCTACGATGATGATGCGCTGTCTGTCTCCCTCGCCTTTTCGGAAGATCGTGGCGGCCAGCCTGACGAACCTGTGGACCGCACGGTGTTCTTCCGCATTGGTTTGCGCACCATTGGCGATGGAAGCGTCTCCACCTCTCTTGATAATTGAACGCATTTTGCGGCATGTCGGAGGCTGTGTTCACCAGTTCGAGGCCGCACCATGGCGCGTATTTGCATCCTGCTCCTCGCCCTCCTGGCCGTCTCGCCGATCCTTCCGGCAGCGGCCTCCACCACCATTGTGGCTGTGGTGGATGGCAAGCCCATCACCAACTATGACGTTGCCCAGCGCGAACGGCTCCTGAGACTGACCGGTGCCAAGGGCAATCGGCGCGATCAGGCGCTGGAGGAGCTGATTGACGAAAAGCTCCAGCTTGACGCTGCGCGCAAAGCCAAGATGACCATCTCCGATGCTGAGGTGGACCGCGCTGTCGGCGACATTGCCAAGCGCGTACGCATGTCCTCCACCAAGCAGCTCGCAGGGGCGTTGCGCTCCCAAGGGGTCGACATCGGGACGCTGAAGGACAGGATCCGCGCGCAGATCGCCTTCAACAGGCTCGTGCGTGCCCGCTTCCAGGCCTCCCTCCAGGTGACCGAGCAGGACCTTGTGGCCGCTCTCCTCAAGAACGAGGACCTGGAAAAGCAGATCGATGCTGCTGTCTATCAGCTTGAGCAGGTCACCATTGCGCTGCCCGACAACCCGTCGGAGAGCCGTCTGCGTCAGGCCCGCGCCCGCGCCAACGATTTGCGCGCCAAGTTCACCTCCTGCAGCCAGGGCGTTGCCATGGCCCGCAAGACGCGCAACGTGGTGGTCAAGCCCTTCGGCACGCGCATGGAGACGGACCTTACCCCTGACGTGCGCAAGGCCTTGGAGGAGACCAATGTGGGCCGCCTGTCATCGCCGATCCAGGCCCCCCGCGGGCTCGTGATGTTTGCGGTGTGCGACAAAAAGACGGTCCGCTCCTCCAACGCTGCCATGAAGGCACTCGAGCCTGAGATGACCAGCGCCAAGGGCGAGGCCTACACCAAGCAGTATTTGAGGACCTTGCGCCGCGATGCGGTGATCGAGCGGCGCTAGGGCCGCCTGGCGCAAGACGGAAGCCGCGTGGACGACACACGCCTTGCCGGTTTGCGCACGCGCCTTGCTGCCCTGCCAAAGCTGCGGGACGTCATCGAGGCCCATGGTCTGACGCCCCGCAAAGGCCTCGGCCAGCACTTCCTCCTCGACCTCAACCTCACCGACAAGATCGCAAGGGCCGCGCGCCCCAGCGGCTCCGGCACACAGGCGCCTTTGGTTGGCCAAACCGTTGTGGAGGTGGGTCCTGGCCCCGGCGGCCTCACACGCTCCCTCCTTGGCGCAGGGGCAAAGGTGGTTGCCGTGGAGCGCGACCCCCGCGCCGTCGACGCCTTGGCGGACTTGGTGAAGGTGGCAGAGGGCTGCCTCACCCTCGTTTGCGAGGACGCTCTAAGGGTGGACTGGCGCGCCCTTGCCCCAGACGGCGCAATCATCTGCGCCAACCTCCCGTACAATGTGGCAACACCTTTGATCGTCGGCTGGTTGGGGACGGCCACGTGGCCGCCCTGGTGGTCATCGGCAACGGTTATGGTGCAGCGCGAGGTGGGCCAGCGCCTCACCGCAGGACCGAGGACCGCCGACTATGGGCGCCTCGGCGTCCTCACAGGCTGGCGCACCCATGCAAGCAGCCTGTTTGATGTGCCGCCCACCGCCTTCACGCCGCCGCCCAAGGTGTGGTCCAGCGTGGTGCGGCTGGACCCCAAGCCCGCCTCCCTGGAGGCGGACGTCAAATCGCTTTCGTCCGTGACAGCCGCCGCCTTCGGCCAGCGCCGGAAAATGCTGCGCTCCAGCCTGAAGTCCCTGGGCGACCCCACACCCCTCCTTGAGGCTGCAGGCCTTGAAGGCAACGAGCGCGCCGAGACCTTGTCCATTGACGCCTTCGCCACTCTCGCCCGCGCCCTCACGGACACGCGAAGCCACGGGCTAACTCTCAACCCAGGAGAGCGCTCGCGCGAAGACTGACACCGCGCAACGCATCTCCCTTCAGGTTCCCTTCAACAGAGGAAAGCCTGAGGTTCCACGAAAGCCTGCTGTTGTGGACGGTCGCAGCGCTCGATGTAGAACAAGGCAACAGCCCGTTTGGTGAGCCGAGCGTGGGTTGAGGCGAGCTTTCCTCCGCCGGACGGTCATCGGCTGGCGTTAGGGCTCAGCACGGCCCCGACGGCCTCACTGTTGGATCTAAAGCGCTGATGCGATGTCGCTCACGAAGCCGTCGAGATCGGCCATACGGCGGCGCTTGAGGCGTTCTGCCTGGAGGATTGCGGCAACGCCCTCGAGGGCTGTCTGGAGCTCGTCGTTGATCACCACATAGTCGTAGTCGGTGTAATGGGTGAGCTCGTCCCTGGCGTTGTCCAGGCGGCGGCGAATGGTGGCTTCATCGTCCTCGGCACGGCGCACGAGCCGGGCGGAGAGTTCGGCCCCCGAGGGCGGCAAAACGAAGATGGACACCAGATCGTCGGGCGCCTGGCGGGCGATCTGGTTGGCGCCCTGCCAGTCGATATCGAACAGAACGTCCCGCCCCTCTGCCAGCGCCTCTTCCACGGGATCGCGCGGGGTGCCGTAAAAGTTGCCGTGCACTTCGGCCCACTCCAACAACTCGTTGCGATCGCGCAGCTTTTGAAACTCTCGCCCTTCCAGGAAGTGGTAGTGGACGCCGTCCACCTCGCTGGGCCTGCGCGCGCGGGTGGTGACGGAGACGGACAGGGACAGATCTTCCCGCTCCCGCTCAAGGAGGAGACGCGAGAGCGTGCTCTTGCCCGCTCCGGAAGGGGAAGAGAGGACGACGAGGAGGCCCCGCCGCTTCAGTTTCGGCCCGTTGCGCGTCCCGCTCATTCCAGGTTTTGGACCTGCTCGCGCATTTGCTCCACCGTGGCCTTTAGCTCAAGGCCAAGGGCGGTGACCGCGTGGTGTGGGGACTTGGCGCAGATGGTGTTGGTCTCGCGCGTCAATTCCTGCGCGAGGAAGTCCAGCTTGCGGCCCACGGGTCCCCCTTGCCCAAGGAGGGCGTGGGCAGCCTCGATGTGGGCGGTCAGCCTGTCCAGTTCCTCACGCACATCGGCGCGGGTGGCCAGGATGACCGCTTCCTGGTGGAGCCGCTCAACGCTGAGGCCGTGGTTGCCGGCCACGAGGTCGCCCACCTGGCGGTCGAGGCGGGTGCGCACACGCTCGGCACTACGCTCGGGATGAGATTCGATCTCTTGGCGTAGCGTGTCCATGCGGGTGAGGAACTCGCCAATCAAAGGGGCGATCCGCTCCCCTTCCGCGGTGCGGTCTTTCAACAGGCCGTCGAAAAGCTGTGCGGCCTCCCCCTCCACCACGGGTGCGACAATGTCTGTGTCATCATCGCTCATGCCCTCGATGACGCCTTTGAGGGCAAGCAGGCCATCGGCGCGAGGGGCCGCCACGGAGCCGCTTACTGCAAGGTCTTGGATGGCGGTGAGGTAGGTGCCGATCTGCTCGTGGTTGACCTTATAGCGTGCGGTGGACTCAGCCCCACGCAAGGTCAACGAGACGGTGACGTTGCCGCGGCGGAAAAGCCCTGTGACGGTCTTGCGCAAGGCCGGTTCAAACCGCTCAAGCCCGTGGGGCAAGCGGATCCTGATATCGAGGGAACGACCGTTTACGGAGCGGGCCTCGAACACGTAGGAAACGCCGTCGCGCTCACCTTCGATGCTGGAGTAACCTGTCATCGACTGGATGGCGCTGGCATTGCCCATCACTGCGAGGCTGACGTTCCGGCGCGCTGCCGTTCGATTTCCCGCCAACGTGCCACGTTTTGCTGATGCTCCTCATAGGTCTGTGCGAAGGCGTGGCCGCCGGTACCGTCGGCCACGAAAAACAGGTCGTTGGTCTCGGCAGGATTTGCCACCGCCTCAAGAGCAGCGCGCCCCGGATTGGCGATGGGTCCTGGGGGAAGGCCTGAAATCTGGTAGGTGTTGTAAGGGTTGGGCCGCTGCAGATCCGACTGGTAGATGGTGCGCGAGCGCGACCAGGCATCCCCGCCATAAAGGCCGTAAAGGATGGTGGGGTCGGACTGAAGGCGCATCCTTTGGTTCAAGCGGTTAACAAAGACCGAGGCAACGCGCGGCCGCTCTGCCGCCACCCCTGTCTCCTTCTCAACGATGGAGGCAAGGATAACGAGGTCTTCAGGGCTCGTGACCGGAATATCGGGATCGCGGGCCTGCCAGATCTCATCAAGGGCCCTGCGGTGGGCAGTCTGCATCATCTCGATGAGGCGCTGGCCGGACATACCGCGGGGGAAGGCGTATGTCTCCGGCAGGAGCGAACCTTCCGGCGGGATCTCTTCAACGGTCCCCACAAGAACGTCGTTGTCGTTGATGCGCTGGACGATTTGGGCCGAGCTCAGCCCTTCGGCGAAGGTGATGGTGTGCTGGACCACCTCGCCCGACACAAGCCGGTCGAGCACTTCTGCCATGCTGGCTTTGGCGGGGACGACGTATTCGCCGGCCTGAAGGCGGGCAGTCACACCGGTGCCGTAGGCCGCGGCCATGAACACCATGCCATTGGAGATGATGCCCTGGCTTTGAAGGCCTTCGGCAATCCCCTCAACGGAAGCCCCGCGCTCGATGATCACCGCCACATCGCCGGTCAAAGGTCCGTCGGCCAGGTACATCTGCCGGCCCACAAGCAGGAGGATGACGCCGCCAATGACCCCCATCACACCAAGCAGTAAAATGAGGTTCAGTATCAGCACCAACGGGTGCCGTGCGGCCTTGGAGCGCTTCTTGACCACAGGCGGCTCGGCGGCGTAGCGGCCTGTGGCGCGGCGTCCTTTGGTCACCAAGGGCTTAGGTTTGCGACGGTTTTTGCCGTTGTCCACATCCATGTCCAGTTGGGCGCGCTGGAGGCGGTCGCGCACCGAATCGGCATCGCCGCCGGTGTCCGGCGCGCCGGGTCCTTTCGGGGTCTTTGACGTCGTGCGCCGCTTATGCCGCATCGCCAGTTCCCTCCCCGATTGAGGTCCTAGACCCGTCGAAACACCAATGACGCGTTCGTTCCACCAAAGCCGAACGAGTTGGACAAGACCACGTTGATGGGTTTCTCGCGCGCCTGATGGGGTACCAGATCAATGGTGGTCTCCACCGAAGGATCGTCCAGATTGATGGTGGGCGGTGCCACATTGTCGCGAATGGCAAGGAGCGAGAAGATTGCCTCCACCGCTCCCGCAGCGCCCAGGAGATGCCCTGTGGCTGATTTGGTGGAGCTCATGGTAAGGCCGCTGCCATTGCCACCCACCACCCTGTGGACAGCATTCAGTTCGATCTCGTCGCCTAAGGGCGTGGATGTGCCGTGGGCATTGACGTAGTCGATATCCATGGCATCGACCTTCGCCCGCTTCAGCGCCGCCGACATGCACCGGAAAGCGCCGTCGCCGTCGCTGGAGGGGGCGGTGATGTGGTAGGCATCCCCAGACAGGCCGTAGCCGATCACCTCGCCATACATGTGGGCGCCGCGGGCCTTGGCGTGCTCGTACTCTTCCAAGATGACGATGCCGGACCCTTCGCCGATCACAAAGCCATCCCTTTGGCGATCATAAGGGCGCGACGCGCGCTCAGGCTCGTCGTTAAAACTGGTGGAGAGCGCCCTGCAGGCGGCAAAGCCTGCCAGCGACAGGCGGCCCACCGTCGCCTCGGCGCCGCCGGCGACCATCACGTCGGCATCGTCAAACGCTATCAAACGCGCCGCATCGCCGATGGCATGGGCACCCGTGGAGCAGGCCGTCACAACTGCATGGTTGGGGCCGCGGAAGCCGTGCCTGATGGACACATAGCCAGATGCCATATTGATGAGCGAACCTGGGATGAAGAAAGGCGAGATCCGCCGCGGGCCGACCTCATCGATCATCTTTGAGAACTTTTCGATGGAGATCAGTCCACCGATGCCCGAGCCGATGAGAACGCCGGTACGGTTGCGGTCCTCGTCGGTTGCAGGCGTCCACCCCGAATCGGCAATGGCCTCATTGGCTGCCGCGACGGCAAGGACGATGAACTCATCGAACTTGCGCTGATCTTTGGGGCTCATCACCTTATTGGGGTCGTAATGGGCCGGATGATCGGGGTCGCGCGGAATCTGGCAGGCGATCCGCGCCGGCAGATCGTCCACCTTGCAGCGCGTGACGGGAGCTGCACCGCTCTTGCCCTCAAGGATCGCGGCCCAGGACTTTTCCACCCCGCTACCAAGCGGGTTCACCGTGCCCAGTCCGGTCACCACAACGCGCCGCACAGCCATCTACTCCGTCACTGATGTCATGAAAGGACCGACGCCGTCAGGACGTGGCGTTCTTGTCGAGAAACTTGATGGCATCGCCCACCGTCAAGATGGTTTCGGCCGCATCATCGGGGATCTCAACGCCGAACTCTTCCTCGAACGCCATCACCAATTCCACAGTGTCAAGGGAATCGGCACCAAGGTCATCGATGAAGCTCGCTTCGGGGGTGACCTTTTCCTTTTCAACGCCAAGGTGCTCGACGACGATCTTCGTCACGCGCTCTGCAGTTTCACTCATGGGTTACCCTTTCGGTCAAGTTGCCCGGTTGGAAGCCGCATGTGACTCTCGTCGTCCAAGGCAGGCCGGGATGATGGGATCGTTGAATGGTGCGGACTGGATCGCCCCAGACCCTTGTTCGGGGCCGGGTATCACAGTCGTTCATGGTTTGGGAAGCGGTCTGGCCGTCCCTGCCCACACTAGAAGCCCATAAACATGCCGCCATTCACGTGGAGGGTCTGCCCGGTCACATAGCGTGCCTCGTCGCTGGCAAGGTAGACGGCGGCCGCCGCCACGTCCTCAGGCGCGCCAATCTGCCCGGCTGGGATTTCCTTTTCGATGGCCGCTTTTTGATCGTCCGTCAAAGCGTCGGTCATCTTGGTGGCAATAAAACCGGGGGCAATGGCATTCACCGTGACGCCCCGCGCGGCAACCTCCCGGCCGATGGACTTGGTGAGGCCCTGGAGGGCGGCTTTGGCGGTGGCGTAGTTCACCTGGCCCGCATTGCCCGTCGCACCCACCACAGAGCCTATGTTGATGATACGGCCCGTGCGCCGCTTGATCATGCCGCGCACCAGAGCGCGGGAGAGGCGAAACGCTGCGGTGAGGTTGACCTCGATCACGTCATCGAAATCGCCGTCCTTCATGCGAAGGAGCAGGCCGTCGCGGGTCAGGCCTGCGCAATTGACCAGGATGTCCACCGGAGCCACAGCCTCGGCTTGTTTGGCAAGCGCGTCCACCGCGGCGCGGTCTGAAAGATTTGCGGCAACGGCTGCGGCAGCGCCCATGGCCTCGCGCGCCGCCTCGGCCCGCTCAGGCGTCGAGCCGGAGACGACGACCGTGGCGCCTTGGGCGACCAGCGCCTGCGCAATGGCCCCGCCGATGCCGCCCGTGGCCCCGGTGACGAGGGCACACTTGCCAGAAAGATCGAACATTACGCCGCCGCCTTTGTCATAAAGGCGTGAACGTCGTCAGGCCCATTAATGGCGACCCCTTCAACAGACTTGTCGATCCGCTTCAAGAGCCCTGTGAGGACCCGCCCAGCCCCCACCTCCAAGACTGTGGAAACACCGGCAGCAGCAAAGCCCGACGCGGTCTCGCGCCAGCGCACGCGCCCCGTCACCTGCGCCACCAAACTCTGCTTGATGGCGGCAGGGTCACTCAAAGGGGCCACCGAGACGTTGGCAACGAGGGGCACTTTAGGGACGCGCAGCGTCACCGTTTCCAGCGCCTTCGCCATCGCCTCTGCGGCAGGGGCCATCAGCGCACAGTGGAAGGGTGCACTAACGGGCAACAGCATGGGACGGCGGGCACCGCGCTCGCGCGCAAGCTCCACAGCGCGGTCGACGGCAGCGCGGGAGCCAGAGACCACGCACTGGCCCGGCGCATTGTCGTTGGCCACGTCGCACACCTCGCCCTTTGCGGCATCGGCGGCAACGGCAACGGCGGCATCAAGGTCAAGGCCGAGGAGTGCGGCCATCGCGCCCTCCCCTGCAGGAACGGCCGCTTGCATAGCCTCGCCGCGCAGGCGCAACAGGCGCGCTGCATCGGCAATGCCCAGCGCGCCGGCGGCCGCAAGGGCTGAATACTCGCCGAGGGAATGGCCCGCGACCAGCTTGGTGTTGGCCCAGTCAAAACCCTCCGCCTCAAGGGCGCGCATGGCAGCAAGGCTAACGGCCATCAGCGCGGGCTGTGCGTTGGCGGTCAAGGTCAGCGCTTCGTCTGGCCCCTCGAAGACGAGCGTCGACAGCGGCTCCGACAGTGCGTCGTCCACCTCTTCGAAGACGGCTTTGGCTGAGGGAAACGCATCGTAAAGTGCGCGGCCCATGCCCACCGACTGACTGCCTTGACCGGGGAATGTGAGTGCTAATGCCATGATGGATGCGACATGATAGGGCGCTGAACAGTGCCGACGAAGGCGCACACATCATCTCATTTGCCGGCCAGTCAAGTGCCAGACCGTCACAAAAACGACCAAGTGAGGTGGATGGTGCTTGATTTGGCGGCACAACCTGCACTATCTGGGCGCTTGTTCCCGTTGGCCTGGGGCTGAACGGAGGGGCGCGCTTATGCGCGTGCCAAGGCGGCAGAGCCTGTCCTCCCGTGTCCCTGCTCGCGAAGATCGGATGCCTCAGCGAGGCTTCGACGAGGCTTTGCGCCGGTGGGAATGCGGTGCGCCGACGAACGGCGCCAGGCAATGAGGACAGTTCATGCCTTTATACGAGACCGTGTTTTTGGTCCGACAGGACGTGTCGGGCCAACAGGTTGACGACCTTGTGGAACAGTACAAGGCCGTCCTGGCCGAGGGCGGCGGCTCCGTCGGCCGTGTGGAAAACTGGGGCCTGAAAACCCTCGCCTTCCGCATCAACAAGAACCGCAAGGCCCACTTCGCGCTGATGGACATCGATTCGCCGGCAGTCGCCGTGCAGGAAATGGAACGTCAGATGCGCCTCAACGAGGACGTTTTGCGCACCCTCACCATCAAGGTGGACGAGCACGAAGACGGCCCCTCCGTCATGAAGCAAAAGCGCGACCGTGACGACAGGCGCCGGCGCGAGCGTGGTGACGGCGACAGGCCCGAGCGTGGTGATCGTCCCGACCGTGGCGACAGGCCCGATCGCGGTGACCGACCCGAGCGCACTGAGCGCGCCGACAGGCCTGAGCGCGCTGAAAGGGAGGTTTCGTAAATGGTTGATATTGCACAACTTCCCACACGCCGCCCGTTCTTCCGTCGTCGCAAGACGTGCCCCTTCTCGGGCCCCAACGCGCCGCGGATCGACTACAAGGACGTCAAGCTTCTGCAGCGCTATGTGTCCGAGCGCGGCAAGATCGTGCCGTCGCGCATCACCGCCGTGTCGGCCCGCAAGCAGCGTGAGTTGGCAAAAGCCATCAAGCGCGCCCGCTTCCTCGGCCTCCTGCCTTACGTGATCAAGTAAGGCGGGGACCGGCCCCTTTTTCGCAGTCTGGGACCATCCCTAACCGCCACCGCGCGGGACAGATTGGAGAGACCACATGGACGTTATCCTGCTTGAGCGGGTGCCAAAGCTTGGCGAAATGGGCGAAGAGGTGAAGGTGCGCGACGGGTTCGCGCGCAACTACCTGCTGCCCCAGGGCAAGGCGCTGCGCGCCAATGCCGAAAACCGAACGCGGTTCGAGTCTCAAAAGGCCGACCTTGAGGAGCGCAACAAGGAGCGGCGTGCCCTTGCGGAGGGCGCTGCGAAGGCCCTTTCCGGAAAGAGCTTCGTTGCGATCCGCCAGGCGGGTCAAACGGGCCAGCTCTACGGATCAGTCTCCACCCGCGACATCACCGAAGTGCTGGCCGCAGAAGGCTTTCGGATCGAGCGGCGCCAGGTGGACCTTACCGTTCCCATCAAGACCATTGGCCTGCACCAGATCCAGCTCATCCTCCACCCTGAGGTGATCGTTCCCGTCACCATCAACGTCGCCCGCTCCGCCGACGAGGCGGACCGTCAGGCTGCCGGCGAGGACGTGCTGGCCCCTGAGGTGGACGATGATGAGGACGAGTTCGACGATGAGGTGGAGGCCGGCGATGAGGCGCAAGCGGAGGCGAAGGACGATGTTCCCGCCGAAGCGGTGCCCGGCGCAGAACAGCCTTACGTCTGACCAAACTAAGGCGGGCGGGCCTTTGACCGGGCCCGTTCGCACGCATTTTCCCACGAAAACCGGGCGTTCCAGCGCTCTGCCACCTCCCTCCGGGTTAGCCGGCGAACGGTCCCCATCGCGTCTGGCAGTGGCCTAGGCACTATCACAGCTCTTGACAGCCGAGGCGTCCTCATTGGACGCTTTGCGCTTAATCGATGCTGAGCTGATAGAGAGCGATGAACAATCTTCTCGCTTCGCTTTTAAAGCGTGTGGTCCGTAAGGGCGATCTCACCATCACGGACGCCGATGGGACGCACCACCACTTCGGCGATGGTTCGGGCGACCCGGTCAGAATTGCGCTGCGCGACCGCGATGTCGAGAAAGCCATTCTGCGCAATCCCGAACTGACCCTTGGTGAGACCTATATGGAAGGTCGCTGGACCGTGGCCGAAGGGTCGCTGGTAGGCCTTTTGACACTTTTTCTCAACAACATCGGTGGCCGGTCGCCGTCGCGCTTCCGCCATTTGAAGCGATTGTTGTTGAGACGCTGGACGCAGCGCAACACGCGCACGGCTGCACGGCGCAACGCCACCCACCATTATGACGTCGGCAACGACATCTATGCCCTCTTCCTGGACGAAGACTGGCAGTATTCCTGCGCCTATTTCGCCGAAGTCGACATGACGCTGGAAGAAGCGCAACTCGCCAAAAAGCGCCATATCGCGTCGAAAATGCTGCTGAAGCCCGGCTGCAGTGTGCTCGACATCGGCTGCGGCTGGGGCGGTATGGGCCTTTACCTTGCCAAGTACGCAGACGCGAACGTCACAGGCATCACCCTTGCCGACAATCAGGCGGCGCGGGCCAGTGAGCGGGCCGCGAATGTGCCGAACGCGCACTTCATGGTGAAGGACTATCGGGCGGTCGAGGGCACGTTCGATCGCATCGTCTCCGTGGGCATGTTCGAGCATGTGGGCGTCGGCTATTACGACGAGTACTTCAACCACGCCCGCAGGCTGATGAAGGACGATGGGGTGATGCTGCTTCACTCCATCGGGCGGATGGATGTGCCTGGCTCCACCAACCCGTTCATCGACAAGTACATTTTCCCCGGCGGCTATGTACCTGCAATGTCTGAGGTCTTGGCGGCCGTTGAGCGGTCTGGCCTCTACGTCACCGATGTTGAAATCTGGCGCCTCCACTACGCCCATACGCTAAAAACCTGGCGCGAGCGCTTCATGGCCAATGCCGACAGGGCCGCCAAGATCATGAGCGATAAGTTCGTGCGCATGTGGGAGTTTTATCTGGCCGGGTCCGAAGCCTCGTTCCTCTCGGGCGATCTGATGGTGTTTCAGATCCAGCTCGCCCGCCAGCAAACCGCTGTGCCGTTGACGCGGGACTACATTTACGAGGCCGAACAGGCGCTGGCTGAGCGCGATACACCCCGAGCACCTGGACCTGCCTTGGTTGCGCGCCGCGGGTGAGCGAACCTTTTGACGCCGATGCCCTCGGCGCCCTTTATCAAAAGGCACGCACGCTGGAGGACGCAGGCGACCTTGAGGGCGCTGCCAGCGTCTTTGCCGCGTGCCTTGCCCTTGACCCCGACGACCATTGCGGCGTGACCATGCGCCTTGCCGCCCACGGCCTTGCCGCCCCTCTGCGCGCGCCTGCCGCCTACGTCGCCACCCTTTTCGACCAGACGGCACCCGTGTTCGATGACGTTCTGGTGGATAAGCTCGGCTACGACGTCCCCGCCCTTGCCCGCCGCCTGGTGGAAGCGCATGCCAAAGGCCCGTTTCGCATTCTGGACCTTGGCTGCGGGACGGGGCTTGCGGGCGAGGCTTTCAACGAGGTTGCCACAGGGTGCATCGGCGTTGATCTTTCCACCGTCATGTTGGAGATGGCGGACGACCGGGAGGTCTATGACGACCTTTACGTGGCCGATGCCGTCACCTTCCTTGAGGAGTGGGACGAGGCGCCCTTCGACCTCATCGTCGCCACCGACGTGTGGCCTTATCTCGGGCCCCTGGAGCCTTTCCTTGCCGGCGCCAGGCGGTGCCTGACAGACAAGGGCTGGCTTGTTGCCTCCACCGAACGGGCAGCGTCCGGCTGGGCCGCCACCCCCACCCACCGCTTCGCCCACGCCAGCGATTACGTGACAGGCGCGCTGAACGAGGCGCGTTTTCATGTGGCAGCGCTCCAGCCCATCACCGTGCGCCACGAGGAAGGGGTGCCTGTGGTGGGCGATCTCGTCCTCGCGCACAGGCTTTGAGGCTCTGTCAACCTCTTCGGCTCATTCTGCCCGGCGCGATAGAAGTTTCTTTCAACAGGCTGAAGATTGCGGGCGCTGTTCAGGCACACGTCCAATTAGCTCAACCTTTCCGGTTCAAGTTTTCTTAACCACGGTTCAATGGAGGCGAGACGATGAACAAGCCCTTGGACCATGCCGCTCTTGAAGAGGCGCCGCGCAATGCCCCCCACAATGTGGAGGTGGAGCAGCAGCTCCTCGGCGCGATCCTCGTCAACAACGAGGCGTTCTACCGGGTCAGCGATTTCCTGCTGATCGAGCACTTTTTCATCGAGCCGCACCGCAAGATCTACGACATCGCCTCCAAGCTGATCCGTGCCGGCAAGGTGGCCACCCCTTTGACGGTCAAGACGTTTTTTGCCGACGGGGAGACCATCGCCGATCTTCCAGCGGTGGAATATCTGGGCCGGCTTGCGGTGGACGCCACCACCATCATCAACGCGCAGGACTATGGGCGCACGCTGTTTGATCTGGCGCTGCGCCGCTCGCTGATCTCCATCGGCGAGGAGATGGTGAACGATGCCTACGAGGCCGAGGCCGACGACAGCCCGCGCAAACAGATCGAGGGGGTGGAAAAGCGCCTTTATGAGCTTGCCGAGACGGGCCGGCTCGACCAGGGCTTTGTGGGCTTCGGCGAGGCGCTGACCGCCGCCATTGAGATGACCGCCGCCGCCTATGACCGCAAAGGCGGCCTGTCTGGCATTGCAACGGGGCTGAACGATCTCGACCGGTTGATGGGCGGGCTCCAGCGCTCCGACCTCATTATTCTGGCGGGCCGCCCTGCCATGGGCAAAACGTCGCTTGCCACCAACATCGGCTTTTCCATCGCCAAGCACTTTCGCCCTGGCGAGGCGGCAGGCAGGAAGCCCACAGACGGTGGTGTGGTGGGCTTTTTCTCGCTGGAAATGTCCTACGAGCAGCTCGCCACCCGTATTCTGGCCGAGCAGTCGGGCATCTCCTCTTCCGACATTCGCCGCGGATCCATCGACCAGGCGCAGTTCGAAGCGCTGGTGGATGCCTCCAAGGACATGCAGACCCTGCCTTTTTACATCGACCAGACGGGCGGCATCTCCGTCGGACAGCTTGCAGCACGGGCACGACGGTTGAAGCGCCAAAAAGGCCTTGATGTTCTGGTGGTGGACTATCTTCAGCTTCTGACGGGGTCGGGAAAGCGCGCCTCAGACAGCCGTGTGCAGGAGATCACCGAGATCACCACAGGGCTGAAAGCGCTCGCCAAGGAGCTTGAGGTGCCGATCCTTGCGCTCTCCCAGCTTTCCCGCCAGGTGGAGCAACGTGAGGACAAGCGGCCGCAATTGGCCGACCTTCGCGAATCGGGCTCCATCGAGCAGGACGCGGACGTGGTGTTGTTCGTCTTCCGTGAGGAGTATTATCTGCAAAGCCGCAAGCCGGCCGAGGGCACCCAGGAGTTCCTGGAATGGGAAGCGAAGATGGAGCAGGTGCACGGCGTTGCCGAAATCATCATCGGCAAGCAGCGTCACGGGCCGACGGGCACGGTTCTGGTCCAGTTCGAGGCCGAGCTGACGCGCTTTGCCAACCTTGCCCAGCCTCAACCAGCCATCTGAGGCGGCCTGCCGTCTCAAAACGCCTCGATTGAGCGCGCCATGGCGGCGGTGAGCGAGACGCGCCTTCAGACGGCATCGCCGCCCCCGCCCCGCGCGGCGCGCCTGACCATCGACCCGGGCGCGGTTGTGCGCAACTGGCAGGCCCTCACCCGGATGAGCGAGGCCGAATGCGGCGCTGTGGTGAAGGCAAACGCTTACGGCCTTGGCATTGAGGTGGTGGCGCCGGCCCTTTGGCGCGCGGGGTGCGGCACCTTTTTCGTGGCCCTTGCCGCAGAGGGTCACGACCTTCGCGCCGTCCTGCCGGAGGCCACAATCTACGTCATGAACGGGGTCTTTGAGGATGTGCCTGAGGCTTTGGCCGCCCGTCTCATCCCCTTCATCTCATCGGTCGAGGCGCTGGCGGAGTGGCCCGACGCCCCCTACTGCCTCAACGTCGACACCACGAAGAACCGCCTCGGCCTTACCGTGCCCGAAGCGATGGCCGTTGACGCTTCGCCCCACTTGATTGCAAGCCACTTCGCCTCGGCTGACACGCCCAGTCACCCGCAAAACGCCATCCAGGAGGCAGCCTTCAAGGCGGTGCGGGCCCATTTCGCCCATGTCCCGGCCAGCTTTGCCAACTCCGCTGCGCTCCTGACGCGCCCACAATCCCACTACGATCTGACCCGGCCGGGGATTGCCCTTTACGGCGGCGTTGCAGCACACGGCGTGCCGCCCTTGGAGCCGACGGTGAGGCTTGAGGCCCGTGTGATCCAAGTGCGCGAGGCTGAGGCGGGGCAGACCGTCGGCTACGGCGCCGCCGAAACGCTGACGCGCCCGTCGCGCATTGCCATTGCTTCGGTCGGTTACGCTGACGGGTATCTGCGCGCAGCCGGGGGGGCCGACAGGGCCCCAGGTGCCCCCGCCTTCGTCAATGGTGTCATGACGCGGCTCCTGGGACGCGTCTCCATGGATCTTGTGGCCGTTGACGTGACGGATGCGCGATGCGTGCGGGGTGACTATATTGAACTCTTCGGCACCAACGTTCCTCTCCAGATCGTGGCGGAAAAGGCGGGCACCATCGGCTACGAAATGCTGACGGGCCTCTCACGCCGCGCTGCACGGTATTACGGCACCCTTTAGACCCGACCATGGCCAAACGACCTTCATCGCGCTTCGTGTGCGGCTCTTGCGGCGCTGTGACAACGCGCTGGGCGGGCCGGTGCGAGGCGTGCGGCGACTGGAACACCATCTCCGAAGAGGCGCAAACCGTCGACATCATGGCCTCCGCCACGGGCAAGAGCGCGCGCACAAAAGGCGTACGCCTGACCCTCACAGGCCTTGATGAGCCCATTGGCGAGTCCCCCCGCATCCTCACCACTGTGGGTGAATTCGACCGTGTGACTGGCGGCGGCCTCGTCCCAGGATCGGCGTTGCTCATTGGCGGCGACCCTGGGATCGGCAAGTCCACTCTCCTCCTCCAGGTGGCGGCGGCTTTGGCGCGGGAGGGCCAGCGCGTCGTCTACGTCACCGGCGAAGAAGCCACCGCACAGGTCCAGATGCGCGCCCAAAGGCTTGGCGCGGCCAACGCCCCCGTCGCCCTTGCGGCAGAAACCAGCGTTGAGACCATCCTGGAGACCCTTGGCGCAGGCCCGCCACCGGCGCTGGTGGTGATCGATTCCATACAGACACTCCACACCTCCATTGCCGAAGCCTCGCCAGGGACGGTGACGCAGGTGCGCGCGTCCGCTCAGGCGCTGATTCGCTACGCCAAGTTATCGGGCGCATCGGTGATCCTCGTCGGCCACGTCACCAAGGACGGGCAGATCGCAGGGCCAAGAGTTGTGGAACATATGGTCGATGCCGTCCTCACCTTCGAGGGCGATCCAAGCCATGCCTTTCGCCTCCTGAGGGGCTCGAAAAACCGCTTCGGCCCCACCGACGAGCTTGGTGTCTTTGAGATGACCGGGCAGGGCCTTCAGGAGGTCTCCAACCCGTCCGAACTGTTCCTGGGGGAGCGGGATGTCACAAGCCCGGGGGCTGCCGTCTTCGCAGGGATGGAGGGGACACGGCCTTTGCTTGTGGAAATCCAAGCGCTTGTTGCGCCCTCGCGGCTCGGCACCCCGCGCCGAGCCGTGATCGGATGGGATTCCAACCGTTTGTCCATGGTGTTGGCCGTACTTGAGGCGCGCTGCGGGGTGGCGCTTTCGGGCCATGATATCTATCTGGCGGTGGCAGGCGGCCTCAGGATCCAGGAGCCTGCGGCCGACCTTGCGGTGGCGGCAGCGTTGATTTCCTCACGCGCCGGTATCGCCTTGCCTTCAGACGTGGTCTATTTCGGCGAGGTCAGCCTTTCAGGCCGCCTTCGCGCCGTTCCCCATGGACCTGGACGGCTGAAGGAGGCCAAGAAGCTGGGCTTTCGTGGCGCCATCGTTCCGCCCCAGGCGGGGGGCGAGGGACATGACGGATGTGCCACGCGCGAGGTTGCATTGCTTGGCGATTTGGTCCACCGGATCGCACCGAACGGGTTTGCCGATGAGCGGCAAGGCCGGTCGGACCATTCTGGAGACGTTTAATGGATATCGCGATCCTGGACGGCGTGGTGATTGCCGTCGTTTTCGTGTCGGCGCTGCTGGCCATGTTCCGCGGCTTTGTCCGCGAGGTGTTGTCCATCGCGGCCTGGGTCGCGGCTGCCATCCTGGCCTATGTGTTTTATGGCGAGCTGATGCCGTTCGTCACCGAGTATGTGAACAACCGCGCCATCGCCATCGGGCTTTCAGCGGCGGCCATCTTCCTCGTGGCGCTGATCGTGGTCAGCCTGATCACCATGAAGATTGCCGACTATGTGGCCGACAGCCCCATCGGCGCGCTGGACCGTCTGCTCGGCTTCCTGTTCGGCGCCGCCCGCGGGCTGCTTCTGGTGATCGTGGCGGTGATCTTCTTCAACTGGCTGGTGGATGATGCGAACCGCCCCGCCTGGGTCACGAACGCTGCCACCTACGAGCAGCTTTCGGGACTTGGCGAGGATCTTGTGGCAGCGCTTCCCACGGACCTTGTGAGCTCCATCCGCGGTCCCTTCCAGGATGAGGACGAGCCTGCGCCGGCCCAGCCTGCACCGACAACCCCCGCTCCGCTCGACACCAACCAGCAACGCCAGTTGGACCAGGTGATCGAAGGGGCAACGGGCACCACCGATCCTGCAGCAGCGCCAGCAACGCCGGATGCGCCCGCCGCGCCTGCGCCCGCAACGCCCGAGCCCGCCACACCAGCACCGGCAACACCCGCGCCAGCCACCGACGGCACGGCCCCGCCGGCGCAGCAGAACTAAGTTGGCAGCGCGGCGGCTCATAGACATTCGCGATGGCGACCGTTTTCAGGATGAATGCGGCGTCTTCGGGGTCTTTCGCAATGAAGGCGCTGCCGCGCTGACAGCGCTTGGACTGCACGCCCTGCAGCACCGCGGGCAGGAGGCTGCAGGCATCGTCAGTTGCGATTCCGGCAAGTTTCGCATCGAGCGGCACATGGGTCTGGTGGGTGACAACTTCACCGACCCTCAAGTGATCGCGCGGCTGAAGGGCGATAGCGCCATCGGCCACAACCGCTACTCCACCCACGGTGAAGCCTCGCTCCAAAACGTGCAGCCACTGTTTGCCGCCACCGCCATGGGGGGCTTTGCGGTCGCCCACAACGGCAACATCACCAATGCGGTGCGCCTGCGGCGGGAGTTGAACGAGCGTGGCTCCATCTTCCAGTCCACCTCCGACACGGAGGTGTTGATCCACCTCCTTGCCACGTCGACGAAGACCTCGTTCCTCGAACGCTTCATCGATGGTGTGCGCCAGTTGGAGGGGGCGTTCGCCCTCGTCACCCTCACCGACAATGCGATGATCGGCTGCCGCGATGCCCTCGGCATTCGCCCGATGGTGATCGGCGACTATGACGGCTCCTTCATTCTCGCCTCGGAGACATGTGCACTCGACATCATCGGCGCGCGCTTCGTGCGGGAGGTGGAGCCTGGCGAGATGGTGATCATCTCAGGAAACGGGCTTGAATCCATCCGCCCGTTTCCTGAAAAGGCGGACCGGTTCTGCGTGTTCGAGTACGTCTACTTCGCACGACCCGACAGTTCCGTCGGCGGGCGCAACGTTTATGATGTGCGCAAGAGGATCGGCGCGGAATTGGCGCGCGAGGCCCCTGCCCCCGCAGACGTGGTGGTGCCTGTGCCGGACTCAGGCACGCCCGCCGCCATCGGCTTTGCGGAAGGCTCCAACCTTCCTTTCGACCTTGGCATCATCCGCAACCATTATGTGGGCCGCACCTTCATCGAGCCCAGCGATCAGATCCGCCACATGGGCGTGAAGCTGAAGCACAATGCCAACCGCAACATTATCGACGGCAAGCGGGTGGTGCTTGTGGACGACTCCATTGTGCGCGGCACCACCTCCCTGAAGATCGTGGAGATGGTGCGCGATGCGGGCGCCGCCGAGGTGCACATGCGCATCGCGAGCCCTCCCACAACCGATTCCTGCTTTTACGGTGTGGACACGCCCGAAAAGTCCAAACTGATCGCCTCTCGCATGAGCGTTGAGGAGTTGGCCCGCTATATCCGCGTGGACAGCCTGGCGTTCCTGTCCATCGATGGGCTTTATCGCGCCGCTGGCGAGGACCATCGCGACCCCGCCGGCCCGCGCTACTGCGACGCCTGCTTTACCGGCGAATACCCCACACAATTGACCGACCGCGCCGAGGTGAGCCCCTCGCCGCAGCTTTCCTTCCTGGAAGACGTTCATTGACCGACAGCGCCACCGACGACCCCCTCGCCACCTACGATCTCTCCAGCCTCTCAGGCCGTGTCGCCGTTGTGACAGGGGCAACGCGGGGCATTGGCGAGGCTGTGGCGGTCGCCTTTGCCAAGGCGGGCGCCCATGTGGTGGCGATCGGCCGTAAAGCGAAAGACCTCGAGGCACTGGACGACAAGATCCGAGGCGTCGGCGGGGAGGCGGCCACTCTCGTCCCCATCGACCTCACCGACGGACCTGGGGTGGACAAACTCGGCGCCTCCATCAACGAGCGCTGGGGCAAGCTGGACGCCCTTGTGGGCAATGCCGGCATCCTGGGGCCCATCTCGCCCCTTGCCCACGTGCGCGCGCCTGTGTGGGCGGATGTCATGGACATCAACGTGTCGGCCAACTGGCGGCTGATCCGCACGCTGGACCCGGTCCTGCGCAAATCGGACGCTGGGCGGTGCGTGTTCCTCACCTCAGGCGCTGCCCAATCCCTACGGCCTTTTTGGGGGCCTTACTCAGTCTCCAAGGCAGCCCTTGAGGCGCTGGTGCGCACTTACGCGGCAGAGGTGGCGTCCACCAAAGTGCGGGCCAACCTTTTCAGCCCAGGGCCGATCCGTACGGCAATGCGCGCTGCCGCCGTTCCCGGCGAAGACCCCATGACGCTTCAGCCGCCTGAAGACGTGGCGCCGCTGATTGCCGCCATGTGCACGCCGGCATTTGACGCAAATGGCGTCTCCTACGCCTTCAAATACCGCGCATTCGTCTAGCCCATCCTGCGTCCATACGGACGCAGATAAGATGCTCGACTCCTTTGAAATAGATCGGATTTTTGCGATCGTATGGTTCCATCTGACCGCAACCCGCTCTAGCCCATACTGGGTCTCCTCAGACCAGGATAGAATGCTTTACGTCTTTGATTGAGAGTCGCTTTTTTCGGCCCGGACGGTTCCGTTCGAGCCGAACCCGATTTAGTCCGCGTAAGGATTGTCCGGCTTGCGCAGGGTAAGGCGGATCGGCACGCCCGGCAGATCGAACGTCTCGCGGATCCCGTTCACCAGGTAGCGTCTATAGGCGGCCGGCAGCGCGTCGGGCCGTGAGCAGAAAGCAATGAACGTGGGCGGCCGGGCCTTTGCCTGCGTCATGTAGCGGATGCGGATGCGTCGGCCCGCGACGGCCGGTGGCGGATGGCGTGTCAGCGCCCCTTCAAGCCAGCGGTTCAGGCGGCCCGTGGAAATGCGCGCAGACCAGCGCTCCACCGCCTCCACCACCGTTTGCATCAATGTGTCGATCCCCCGTCCTGACAGGGCAGAGACCGGCACGAGGCGCACCCCTGCCGCTTGAGGCACAAGACGATTGGCGGCATCGCGGGCGGCACGGATGGATTCGTCAGGCGTCTCCACAAGATCCCACTTGTTGAAGGCGATGACGACGGCCCGGCCCTCGCGCACCACAAGGTCGAGAATCTGAAGGTCCTGCTTTTCAAATCCAATGGTGGCGTCGAGCACCACAATCACCGCCTCGGCATATTTGAGAGCGCGGATGGTGTCGGAGGTCGAGGCCTTTTCAAGGGCCTCCACCACCTTGGCGCGACGCCTCAACCCTGCGGTATCCACCAGCTTGAAGGCACGCTCGTTCCAGGAAAAGTCCACCGAGATGGCATCGCGCGTCAGACCCGCTTCGGGCCCTGTGAGCATCCGCTCCTCACCAATCACCTGGTTGAGGAGGGTGGACTTGCCCACATTGGGGCGCCCGACGATCGCCACGTGGATCGCCCTGTTGGGGTCGTCCTCGTCTTCGTCGTCTTGGGTGTCCGCGTCGTCGTCCTCATGGCCGGTGAGCGTTTTGAAGGCATTGCGTAGCGCGTCATAAAGTTCAGAGACACCAACGCCGTGTTCGGCCGAAAAGGCGATGGGGTCACCGAGCCCGAGGGCGTAGGCTTCCATGCTCGCGGTCTCCCCCTGGCGTCCTTCGGCTTTGTTAGCAATCAGGACGACCGGCTTGCCGCGGCGCCGCACATCTTCGGCGAGGGATTGGTCGAGGGGGGTAATCCCAACCCTTGCGTCAATGACGAACAGATAGACATCAGCATCCTCAAGGACGCTTTCCATCTGCCGCCACATGCGCCCTTCGAGGGAGGTTTCGTCGGCACCCTCGAAACCGGCGGTGTCCACCAGGGTAAAAACAAGGTCTTGTAGGCGCGCAGGCGCTTCCCGTCGATCACGCGTGACGCCCGGCGTGTCATCGACAATGGCAAGGCGCTTGCCCACCAGGCGGTTGAAGAGCGTGGACTTGCCCACATTGGCCCGCCCCGCGATCGCCACCTTCATCACCGCCTCACCCTTTTTGTTTTCGCGGGACGAAAGCACAGCCCATCAACGCGGCTCCCATCACAGTTCCTTTGGAGAGATGAAGCCTGACGTTCCTTCGGAGCCGACATCTACCGAACCCCGCGGAGCGAGGATCGGGTCAAGGCTGAAAAGCGAAGCGTGCCTTGAGGCGAGCCTCGCTCCGCGGGACATTTGTGCGTCGGCGGGAGGGCTTAGCACGGCCCCATTGCTGCCTCGGCCTCGAGCCTCAACGGAACGCGGAGATCTCCCCGGAGTCAGACACGATGATCATCTGTCCCCGCGCCACGATGGGTGCCATGAAGCCTGCCGAGCCCACATCCCGGTCCGCCACAAGCTGGCCGTTGCGCGGGTCGATCTGCGCAAGCCGTCCATCGTTTGAGATGGCGTAGAGGGACCCCCCGGCGAGCACTGGCCCTGCGTAGGCGTGGTCGCGCTTTTTCTTGGGCCGCGGCAGCGCCGTCATCCACAAGGTTTCGCCTGTGGATTTGGACAGGGCCACCATGCGGTTGCCAAGGTCCACAATGAAGACAGCATCGCCGGAGACGATAGGGGTGTGGGCGGAGCCGATATTGCGCTCCCACCGCTTGGACCCGTCGGACAGACTGACGGCAATGGTGCGCCCGGAGACACCTGTGGCGTAAACGCTGTCACCTTCGATGACGGGGCTTCCCGACACGTCCGTCAGACCAGAGACCGCGAGGGTGCGCATGGAACGGGTGACGAAGTTCTGCCACACAGGCTCGCCATCGCTGATGGAGAAGGCCATCACCTCCCCTGAGGAATAGGGGATGACGACTTTGCCGCCCGAGATGGCAGGGCTTGCCGCCGCCAACAGGCCTGCCGATTCGGGAATGCCTGAGTAGTTGAACGCCTCTGACCCATCCTCTTGGTTGATGGCGAACACTTCGTTCTTTTGGGAGACGACGAAGACCTTGCCCGACCCTGCCGTGGGTGCGCCGCGGGCGGGCGTTTCGATGTCACGGGTCCAGATCACCGACCCATCGCCGATAGAAAGGGCCGCCACCTGGCCGTAACCGGTGGCAACGAACACGCGCCCGCCTTCAACCGTCACGCCGCCGCCTGCAGCTGAGTCTCCTTCTCCCTCAGGGCGAAGGCTGGTGCGCCAAATGCGACGGCCGCTGGTGGCGCCAAGGGCGGTCACCGCACCGTCGGGGGTATAGACGAAGACCTTGTCGCCGGCCATCACGGGCCGCGAGGCAATGCGAAGGGCGCCGCGGCCCATGGCGCTGGAAATGGTGTTCTTGCCACCGATGGAGGCGCGCCAGGCGCGCGAGGCGGTGCCCGAGAAGGCAAGGTGCCCAGGATCGTTCTGTGCGTTGCCGCCGGGCTGCGGCCAGTCGGCGTTGGCGCGGGCGGGGGCAATGCTTGCAGCCTTTGTCTCGCCCTCACCCACAAGGGGGCTGTTGGTGGAAAAGACGGTGGTGCGGTCGCCCAGAAGGCGCGTGTCCTTGGCGCCGAAAGGGTTCAGATCGCTCACCGCGCCACAGCCTGCCACAAGGCCTGCGGCGGCGATCACCAAGATGGAGCGCATCAGTTCGTCTCCTCTGCCGGCGTAACGTCCGTCTCGGCCGGCGCGCTTTGGGCCATCAGCGCAAGCATGACCTGTGCGCGCTGACGCAGATCCGGCGGTGATTCGGCCGCCTCTTGAAGGCGTGTGTACCATCGCCTGGCCTCAGCCACATCATCGTCCATGTAGGCAGCAAGGCCCATCAACTCCTGGGCCGACTGGCTCCACGGGTTGTTGGTATCCTCCGCAAGTGCGGCAACTTCTTGGCGGGCGGCGGCAGCATCACCTTCATCGATAAGAATTTGCGCCAGACGGATGTGCGCCAAATCCCGATAGATCTGCGGCACGCCCGAATCGGCCTCAAGTTCACGCAGCAGGCCGATCGCCTGCTCGGTCTGTTCGGCCTGGTGGAATGTGGTGGCGGCAAGGAAGCGCGCCAGCATGCCGTAACCGCCTGGCGCATCGTCGGCAAATTCCTGGAGCGCTTCGGCAGAGCTGGGGGTGCGCGTGGTCTCGGCGGCGGTGGCGGCGGCAATGAATTCATCGCCCGCGGCACGCTCGCGGCTGGTGTTCCACGCCACATAGCCGCGATAGCCAGCCGTCAACACCACGATGAGGACGGCAACGGCAATGATGTAGACGCCGAAGCGGCTCCACAGCCGCTTCATTTTTTCGCGTCGGAGGTCTTCTTCGACTTCTTGAAAGATATCCGTCATCGTATCCGCGGCTTCTCGCCTACCCTGACGTGGCGATGGGAGAGACCCCTATCAGCCACAAATGCACCTTCCAAACAAATAAGACGTAAACGATGGTGCCGACACCCACAGCCACCACGTCCGCCAAGATTTTGGGTTTGTAGTCTAACGGCGCCGTCAGGCCGGCCCGTTCACGCCGTTTGACGGAGATGCGGTCGATCACCCCCCAGGCGAGGAATGCGCCGAACAGCACCACGGAGGCAATGTCGCCGTTGGAGAGAAGGTGCGCGAAAGCCCAGATCTTCACCGCCGTGATCATCGGGTGCTTCAGCGCTTTCTTGATGTAGCCGGGCGGATAGGTGGCAAACAGCGAGATGAAGGCAAAAAGGTTCAGGAGCAGCGCAACATGCACCATCCAGGTGGGCGGGGTGTAGAGTTGGGGCGAGCCCTGGAAGCGCCACTCGGTATAGCCCTGGGCGATGAGAATCAGCCCACCGAGGGAAATCAGCGAGTAGACGACCTTGTAGGGGATTTCCCCCGTCGCCTTGATGATGCGCGCGCGCAAAGGCGCGGCGAAAACCTGCATCGAGTGGGCCCCTAGAAACAACACGAGCCCCACAATCATGGTCGCCATTGAATTCTCCGTGATGACTGCCGCAGGTCTGTTGCGACAACACTTCCTGAACCGGTTGCCGCTAGGCAAAGTGAGCGTGCGCGGATGGTGCGCGCGCAATGCTAGATTAGAGGCCTTAGCATGTACCGGTTGATCGCTTCCATCGCCATCGCCCTTTGCGCTGTTGCAACCCCACTGGCAGGCGCCCTCGCCAAGACGCTGGTGGCGCAAGTGGACCTGTCGGAACAACGCCTTCACGTGGTCTATAAGGGTGAGCGGCTGGTCAGTTGGGCCGTCTCTACCGGGCGGGCGGGCTACCGTACACCGACCGGTGTGTTTCGACCGATGCGCATGTACCGTGAGTACTACTCCAAACAGTATGATGGCGCGCCGATGCCCAACGCCATCTTCTACGACCGCGGTTATGCCATCCACGGCAGTTATGAGGTGGGCAGCCTCGGCCGGCCGGCCTCGCACGGGTGCGTGCGGCTTCACCCTGCGGATGCGGAAAAGCTGTTTGAGCTCGTGATCGAGGTGGGTGCTGAGAACACGGCCATCCAGGTGATTCGCTGACACCCACTCACCGTCGCGGCTAAGCGTGACACCAGGGCCTGCCATTGGCTATCAGGCAGGGCTTGGGAGGGCACAGCTATGCTTCACACGGTTTCAGGCTTTGACAGGATCGGCGAGGAGAACGCCTTCGCGGTCCTTGCAAGGGCCAATGCGTTGGCCGCCGGCGGGCGCGACATCATCAATCTTGGCATCGGCCAGCCTGACTTTCCCACCCCTCAGCACATTGTGGAGGCTGCGGTCAAAGCCCTGCGCGACGGTCACCACGGCTACACGCCCGCCACGGGAATCGCCCCTTTGCGCGAGGCTGTTGCCGCCGACATGACCGTGCGCACGGGCGTTGAGACCGACCCCGCCCACATTCTCATCGTGCCCGGCGGCAAGGTGACGATGTATATGGCCATCGTCATGTTCGGCGAGCCTGGGGTGGAGATCCTCTATCCTGACCCAGGCTTTCCCATCTATCGCTCCATGATTGAATATACCGGTGCCACGCCGATCCCCCTTCCCATCAAGGAAAAGAACGGGTTTGCCTTTACCCCTGAGGACGTTGAGGCGCGGCTCACCGACAAGACGCGGCTTGTGATCGTCAACTCGCCGGCCAATCCCACAGGCGGCGTGACCCCGCCTGACGATGTGGCGCGGCTTGCCAAGATCCTTGCGTCGCGCCCTGATGTGGCGGTGATGTCGGACGAAATTTATGGGCGCATGACCTATGACGGGCTTGCGCACGTGTCGCTGGGCTCGTTCCCTGAGCTGCGCGACCAACTCATTCTCTTAGACGGGTTTTCAAAAACTTATGCGATGACAGGGTGGCGTCTGGGCTGGGCACTTTGGCCCGATGCGCTCTACGACAAGGCGCGCAAGCTTGCCGTCAACGAATGGTCGTGCGTGAACGCGCCGGCCCAATATGCAGGGGTTGCCGCGCTGACCGGGCCGCAGGACGAGGCGGAAGCGATGGTGGCCTCCTTCGACGATCGGCGCAAAGCCGTTGTGGAGGCGCTGAATGCCCTCCCCGGCATCTCCTGCCGTACCCCTAAGGGTGCGTTTTACGCCTTCCCGAACATTGCCGAGACCGGCTGGAAGGCCAAGGACCTGGCGGACGCGCTGCTGCAGGAAAAAGGCGTTGCGCTGATTGGCGGGCCCGACTTCGGCACGTTGGGGGAAGGGTATGTGCGCGTCTCTTACGCAGCCGCCAAGGACAGGATCCTTGAGGCTGTGGGACGCATCCAGGCGTTCCTGGGGGAGCGCGCGGCAGCGTAGGGCGACCTACTCGTCGCGGTAAAACTCGGCCATCCTGCGGGCGGCACGACAGGCTTCGAAGGTTTCGCCACCAAGGTCACAGGCTTTGTCGAACGCTGCTGCCGCAGCCGTTTTGTCCTTTTCGGTACCAAGACCCAGGCGGTAGGACGCCCCCGCCATCGCGCAACCCCATGGGTCGAGGTGTTCGCAGGCAACGATGAAGGAGCGGGTGGTGCAGCGGTCCTTTTCCGCCTCAGGCAGCGCACCGAGGGCATCGTTGACGGCATTGCCTGAGCGCGTCGCAGCGGCGCGGTTGGTGCACCCAGCGGCCGACCCCACAGCGCAAGCGAAGGCAAAAAGGCGGTCGCTCGCCTCCGTACCGACCTCATCCTCCGCCATTTGGAGGATCAGCGCACCGTAAAAGCAATACCCAGGCGCACTCTTGGTGATGCACTGGTTGATGCACCCGCCAAGGTCTGCCTTGCACGCATCGTAGCGATCCTCGGTGGTTGTTCCGAACGCGCGCGTCATCAGGTTGGCGCGGTCTTCGAAAATGTCGGCGGGGCATTGATCGTAGTAGGAAGCGATGGTCTCGTTTTCCATGACGGTGGCAACATGCAGGGCGAAGCGCTCCTTGGTGTCCGCCTGCCCCTCGTCCGGCCACGTGAGGAGCGCGGCAAAGGCAAATACCGCCATCAAGATACCGCGCGGTGGCATCAGGCCTCGCTTTCACCCGGTTTCACGCCGAGGATCATGTAGTTCACGTCGGTGTCTTTAGAGAGGGAAAAGGTGTCTTTAATGGGGCTGTAGGCAACGCCAATGGTCTCGCGCGATACCACGCCGTTGGCGGCAAAGGCTTTTTCCAATTCGGCGGGTTTGACGAGCTTTGAGTACTCGTGCGTGCCGCGGGGCAGCCAGCGCATGACGTATTCAGCGCCGACAATGGCCAGCATAAACGCCTTCAAGTTGCGATTGATGGTGGCAAAGACGGTGAGCCCGCCAGGTTTGACCATGCCGGTGCAGGCGGCAACGAAGTCGTCAACGTCGGCCACATGCTCGACGATTTCCATGGCAAGGACGGCATCGAAGGTCTCCCCCGCTTCGGCGAGCGCTTCTGCCGTGGTGAGGCGATAGTCCACACGTACGCCCGTTTGTTCAGCGTGTCTGCGCGCCACTTCGATGCTGACCGGGGCGGCATCGGCCCCCACGACGGAGGCGCCCATGCGCGCCAATGGCTCCGACAAAAGGCCTCCCCCGCAGCCGATGTCGAGGACACCCAAGCCTTCCAGCGGGGTGCGCGCCTTGGGATCGCGGTCGAAATGGCGCGTCAGCGTCTGGCGCAGGTACTGAAGGCGCACGGGATTGAATTTGTGCAGCGGCTTGAATTTGCTGTTGGGGTCCCACCATTCGGCCGCCAGACGGTCGAACTTGTCGACTTCAGCCTGATCGATCGTCGTTGCCATTGTCTCTCACCATTGTTTGCGCCGTCGTGACCTGCTAGCTAGCGGCGCGTTCCCCGCTCGCAACGCGTCAGATTCCCCACCATGGCACGCATCGTGATGAAATTCGGCGGCACGTCTGTCGCCGGCCTGGACCGTATCCGCAACGTGGCCGCCCACGTGGCGCGGGAGGTCAAAGACGGCAATGAGGTGGCTGTGGTCGTCTCGGCGATGGCCGGGGAGACCAACCGCCTTGTGGACCTGTGCCGAGAGGCCGCACCGCTGCACGATGCGCGCGAGTATGACACGGTGGTGTCCTCAGGCGAGCAGGTGACGAGCGGGCTCCTTGCCATCGTCCTTCAATCCCTCGGGGTTGAGGCGCGCTCCTGGCAGGGCTGGCAGATCCCCATGCACACCAACGATGCCCATGGTGCGGCCCGCATCGAGGACATTAAGGGTTCGGAGCTTCTTGAGCGCATCGGCCGCGGGCAAGTGGCTGTCATTGCAGGCTTTCAGGGCATCTCGTCGTTGAACAGGATCACCACGCTTGGCCGCGGCGGATCGGACACCACCGCCGTTGCCATTGCCGCTGCCATCGCCGCGGACCGCTGCGACATCTACACCGACGTCGACGGCGTCTACACCACCGATCCGCGGATTGTTCACACCGCGCGCCGCCTGCAGAGGGTGTCGCACGAGGAGATGCTGGAAATGGCCTCGCTGGGCGCAAAGGTTCTGAGCGCCCGCTCGGTGGAGCTTGCGATGCTGTTCGACGTGCCATTGATGGTGCGTTCCACCTTTACCGATCCATCCATTGCGCCGCCGGGAACGTTGATCACCGGGGAGGAATCCATGGAAGAAGAAGCCGTCACCTCCATCGCCTACTCGCAAGACGAGGCGCAGGTGACCTTGAGGCATGTGCCGGACGCCCCTGGGGTTGCCCACAGCGTGTTCGGTCCCCTGGCGCAGGCCAACATCAACGTGGACATGATCGTCCAGAACATTTCCGAAGACGGAACCACCACCGACATCACCTTCACTGTGCCCCAAGCGGACTATGAAAGGGCGATGGCGACCATCGAGGACGCGCGCGAGACCATCCGCTTCGGCAAACTGGTGGGCGCTGTGGACGTGGTGAAAGTGTCGGTGATTGGCATCGGCATGCGCAGCCACGCTGGCGTTGCCGCCACCGCCTTCAAGGCGTTGGGGGAGAAGTCCATCAACATCCGCGCCATCACCACATCGGAAATCAAGATTTCGGTTTTGATCGATGCGGCGTACACGGAGCTTGCCGTCAGAACCCTTCATTCCGTATACGGTCTGGATAAGGTGACGCACTAGGTAAAGTTGCAGGGAGGGCCGGATGCGCGATACGCTTGCGGGCCCGCGGCAGCTGATTAAACAGCTGCACGCTGTCATGGCCGCGCCGTTCGAGGCGCAGGCGCAGCTCGACAGGATCGTCAGGATCATCGCCGACAACATGGTCGCCGAGGTCTCCTCGCTCTACGTCCTGCGCGCCGACGGGATTTTGGAGCTCTACGCCACCCATGGCCTCAACCCATCAGCCGTTCACAGGGCTGGGTTGAGAGTGGGCGAAGGCCTTGTGGGCCGCGTCGCGAAGACCGCACAACCCCTCAACATCATCAATCCATCCAACCACCCGAGCTTTGCCTACCTTCCTGAGACCGGCGAAGAGGATTTCAACACCTTCCTCGGCGTACCGGTTTTGCGCTCCGGCCGCATGATTGGGGTGCTGACGGTCCAAAACCGTGCCCCCAAACGCTACGACAACGAGGAGGTGGAGGCGCTTCAGACCACAGCGATGGTGATTGCCGAGATCGCAGGGTCTGAGGTGCTGGAAGCAATCCCCCAAGCCTCAGCCGCGCTCGACATTCGTCGTCAGTTGCAGGTATCGGGCATCATGTTGTCGGAAGGGGTGGGGCTCGGCCGTGTGGTCTTGCACGAGCCCCGCGTTGTGGTGACGCGCCTGATCACCGATGACATCGATCACGAGCTGAACCGGCTTGAGACGGCACTGGACAAGGTGCGCGGCAACCTCGTCGCCCACCTGTCCCGCAACGATATCGGCGCTGAGGGCGCCCACCGCGACGTTCTTGAAGCCTTCCTGATGATTGCGCAGGACCGCGGCTGGGCGCGCAAAATGTCAGACGTTGTGCGATCCGGCCTTACCGCTGAAGCGGCGGTCGAGCGCGTCCAGTCCGACAATCGTGCCCGGCTGATGCGCTCCACCGATCGTTATGTGCGCGAGCGTCTGCACGACCTGGACGATCTTGCAAACCGGCTCCTGCGCGAGTTGATGGGCCGCTCCTCCACCTCGCTGGCGGATGTGACGGGAGATGCCATCATCGTTGCCCGCTCCATGGGTGCGGCGGAGCTGTTGGACTATGACCGTGCCAGGGTGCGCGGCCTCGTTCTGGAAGAAGGCACACCCGCAAGCCACGTGACGCTGATTGCCCTTGCGCTGGGGATCCCCACCGTCGGCCAGGCGACCGGCGTCACCTCCATGGTGGAATCGGGCGAGGCGATCATCGTGGACGCTGACGGCGGGGATGTTCACATTCGCCCCTCTGCCGACATCGAAAACGTCTTTGCCGAGAAGGTGCGCTTCCGTGCCAGGCGCCAGGCCCAGTATCGCCGCTTGAAGGACATGCCGGCCGTCACGCGCGACGGGCTTGAGGTGACGCTTTCCATGAATGCGGGGATGCTGTCGGAAATGCCCCACCTTGCTGAATCGGGCGCAGCAGGGGTGGGCCTTTTCCGCACCGAAATCCTGTTCATGGTGGCGCCGACCATGCCGCGGCTTCGCGCCCAGGAGCGGCTTTATCGGCAGATTTATGAGGGCGCTGGCGACCGCCCCGTGGTGTTCCGCTCGCTGGATATCGGCGGCGACAAGATCCTGCCTTACTTGCGCAAAGTGGAGGAGGAGAACCCCGCCATGGGTTGGCGCGCGGTGCGCCTAGGGCTGGACAGGCCGGGGCTGTTGCGCAGCCAGATCCGCGCCCTCCTGCTTGCCTCCGCGGGGCGGGAATTGCGCCTGTTGTTCCCGATGGTGGCGACGGTCTCCGAGTTCAATGCCGCCCGGGCTTTGGTGGACCGCGAGCGGCGGTTTTTGCGCCAACACGGCCACAGCTTGCCGGAATCGGTGAAGCTCGGCGTCATGCTGGAGACGCCCTCCTTGTTGTTTGAGCTGGACGAGGTGATGGCGGCGGTGGACTTTGTGTCCGTCGGCAGCAACGACCTTTTCCAGTTCGCCTTTGCCGTCGACCGGTCGAACGTGCGCGTTGCGGGCCGGTTTGACACACTCAGCCTTTCATTCGTGCGGGCGCTGAAGAAGATTACCGACGCTGGGAGCGCGCAGAACGTTCCCGTGACCATGTGCGGAGAAATCGCGAGCCGGCCTTTGGAGGCCATGTGCCTTGTGGGCCTTGGCTTTACCCATCTGTCCATGCCGCCTGCTGCCATCGGCCCGGTGAAAGCTGCCATCCGCGCCATGGATGTGGGCCGTCTAAGGGCAAGGTTGTGGCCAAGGCTTGAACCTGGCCGCGCCAACGACGACATAAGACATCAGCTTTCGCGGTATGCGGACGCAAACGACATTCCGATATAGGGCTGAAGGATGATGCTGCGGCAGCGGCTCGATGAGGTTGTCGACCGCTTCAATATTCTGGAACAACGCATGGCCTCCGGCCCAGCGGCGGACGAGTATGTGGAGCTATCGCGAGAATACGCGGAGCTTGAACCGCTTGTGCGCGACGTTGCTTCCCTGCGCGAGGCGGAAAAAGAGCTTGCCGGCATCGACGAGCTTGTGGAGAGCGGCGACGAGTTGGCTGAAATCGCCGCTGCCGAGCGCCCTGCCCTCGTTGAGCGCATCGACACCTTGTCAGACCAGATCCGCGTCCTCCTGCTTCCCAAGGATGCCGACGACGACAAGAGCGCGATCCTTGAGGTTCGCGCAGGCACAGGCGGCCAGGAGGCGGCCCTTTTCGCAGGCGATCTGTTCCGCATGTACGAAAAGCTGGCCGGCGAACATGGCTGGGCGGTGGACGTGATGGGGATGTCGGAAGGCGATGCTGGCGGCTTTAAGGAAGTGGTTGCGGCCGTGCGCGGCAAGGGCGTGTTTGCACGGCTGAAGTTCGAATCGGGCGTGCACCGTGTGCAACGGGTGCCTGCCACCGAATCGGGCGGGCGCATCCACACCTCGGCCGCCACCGTTGCAGTGCTGCCCGAAGCGCAGGATGTGGACATTGTCATTCCAACGTCCGACATTCGCATCGACACCATGCGCGCCTCTGGGGCGGGCGGCCAGCACGTGAACACCACCGATTCGGCCGTTCGCATCACCCACCTTCCAACGGGCATTGTGGTGACCTCGTCGGAAAAGTCCCAGCACCAGAACAGGGCGCGGGCCATGGAAGTGCTGAGGGCGCGCCTTTACGACCAAAAGCGCCAACAGGCGGACGATGAAAGGGCGGCTGAACGCAAGGGTCAGGTGGGATCGGGTGACCGGTCGGAGCGCATCCGCACGTACAATTATCCTCAAGGACGCGTGACAGATCACCGCATCAATTTGACCCTTTATAAGCTGGATGATGTCTTGGCGGGCGTCGCCCTCGATGAGATCATCGATGCACTGGCGACCGATCGACAAACACGCCTTTTGGCAGAAGCCGATGCATGATGTGCTTCACCTACCCGACCCGTGCGGGGAGGTGGAACTGCAAAGCCTCTATAATGGTGTAAAGCGGGCCTTTCGTGATGGTGGGCTGGCAACGCCGGAGCTTGACGCGCGCCTTTTGGTCACCGATACGCTGGGCGTGACCACCGCACAGTTGATTGCCAACCCCCGCCAAAGGGTGGCGCCTGTTCTGGCCCGTGCCCTTGTGGATCGGGCAAGGGCGCGCCTGGAAGGCCAGTCCATTGGCCGCATATTGGGCCGGCGTGCATTCTGGTCGCTCGACCTCAGGGTCGGTCCGTCGACCCTGGAGCCGCGGCCCGAGACCGAAACGGTGGTGGAGCTTGCGCTGTCGGTTCTGCGCGATGTGGAGGCCCCGAGCCTTGTGGCGGACCTAGGGGTCGGAAGCGGGGCCATTTTACTTGCGGTGTTGAGCGAGCGGCCGAACAGTTACGGCGTTGGCCTCGACATCTCGTTCGACGCTTTGGCCGAGGCGGCCCGCAATGCTGGCCGACACGGTTTGGCGAGCCGTGCGGCATTCGTGCGCAGCAACTATGGGGCTTCTTTGGCGGCGGTGTTTGATATTGTGGTGTCGAACCCACCTTACATCGCCACCGACGTCATCGCCCAGTTGGACCCGACGGTGCGCAACTGCGATCCTTTGCTTGCCCTTGATGGCGGCAAGGATGGACTTGATGCGTATCGCACCGTCTTTGCCCAGGCAGAGACAATGCTGAAGCCAGATGGACGGCTTATTGTGGAAATCGATCCACGTGCAGAGACGAAAGTGGTTGACGAAGCTCTTGCTCATAGGCTTGGCGTAGACCATGTGGCCAATGACCTGACAGGGGCTGCAAGAGCGATTTCATTTCGCCGTCTCAACAAATAGGTAATAGAAGGTCGGTCACAGTGGCCGTGCTGGACAGGAGATTCACGAGGCACTCCAGCAATTAAGACTTGGAATGGTGGGGCGAAGACGCTAACGTCGCCTCGTCGGCCGATGGAGAGGGCGGCATACCTGCGGCGTTTTCTCCATTGAGTGCCAGCCCGACCATGGGCACCGTGTTCACAACGCCACGTGTGGCGGCATAACGGTCAGAGTAGAGACGCAAGACAGCGCAAGGCGACGCTGCGTCGGGTAATCGGCGCCAGGAGATCTTTGTTGCGGTTGCCCGGTGGGGCGGTCAACCGGCTGGTCTTCACGTCATGCGATGTCGGTGTTGTACGATGGGCGCCGTGAACGGGCCTTAAGGTTTGGAAAGGACGGCAAAGCGCTTGCACCTTTCGACGATCCATAGAGGATCGATAGTGTGTCCCCGGACGAGAAAAATCACATATGAGACCGAATAACCCGAACAAACGTCTTCGCGGCCGCAATCGGAGCAAGAATCCGAATCCTTTAGCGCGCTCGTACGAATCGAACGGGCCGGATGTAAAAATCCGTGGAAGTGCCATCCAAGTGGCCGACAAATACGCCCAACTCGCCCGCGACGCTCAGTCGTCGGGGGATCGGGTGATGGCTGAAAACTATTTTCAGCACGCCGAACATTACTATCGCATCGTCGCCCAAGCCTATGAGCAGTCGAACACGCAACCGCGTGAACGGCGCGATGATGACCGCGGCGGCCGTGACGAGCACCGCGGCAACGGCGTTGCCAACGGCCACGACACCGCCGAGGAAGATGACGACACAAACCGCCGTGTCGCCGCCAATGGCAATGGCAATGGCCACGATCGCGCCGCCGACGAGGTCGAGGTGGAGGACACGCCGGACCAGGGTGTCGTGCAAGACGCTCCCGTGGAACCCACCCGCGCCCGCACCCGTCGCAATGGCAAGATTGCCGACAGCGAAGCCGACAGCACCCAAACCGCCAGGACCGATGAGGCTGTTGAGGCGGACGCGGCAACCGAAGAGGCCCCCAAGCCCAAACGGCGCACCCGCACCACCCGCGCCCGCAAGCCGCGCGCAGAGGCCGCCTCAGAGCCCAATGGCCTGGGCGAACAACCCCCCGTCGATCCCGCCGGCTGACCCCAGCCCGCACTCCGCCCTCGCCCAACCAACCTTGGGCGGGGTGGCCCCAATCCCTCCCTACGGACCTTGGGCCCAAGCTTGTTCCTCGGAGCCAGCCGTCGCTGAAGCCCGATTGGAGCCTGAGGGGCGCTGGGTGCAAGGCCGAAGAGCGCAGCGTGCCTTGCGGCCGGCGCCCCTCAGGCTCAGGGCTTCATTCAGCGACGGCTGGCGTCGAGGAACAGGCGCCTCTCCTGTTTCTTGGTGAAGTTCGAGCCCCCCTCGGCCGAGCAACCGTCGCGTGGGCTGGTTCACCAGACCCCCAACACGCCCGACAGTCCTTACGATCCCCCCCGATCACACCTATTTACTTGTGTAGCGCCGGCCCCGATGGGCGGCGCCCACGGCGGCACTATGCGCCGTGTGTTCAACCAACCACCTTCGTTGGAGCGATGGCTCGACGTTGGCGTAAGGGGGTCCTATGGATTTCGAGAAGTTTTCCGATCGCACGCGCGGCTTTATCCAGGCAGCGCAGACCGGTGCGATTGGGTCCGACCATCAACAGTTCACGCCCGAACACATCTTAAAGGCGCTTCTGGACGATTCTGAAGGGTTGGCCGCAAGCCTCATCAAGGCTGCCGGCGGTAACCCCAGCGAAGCGCTTGGCGGTGTGGAGCGTGCATTGGCGCGCTTGCCAAAAGTGGGCGGCTCGGGCGCGACAGGGCTGCACCTTGTGCCGCCCACCGTAAAGGTCATGCAGCAGGCCGAGGCGCTTGCCAAAAAGGCTGGCGATTCTTTCGTCACCGTTGAACGCTTGCTCCTGGCCCTTGCCAGCGAAACGTCGGCGGAAAGTGCGAAAATCTTGAAGGACGCCGGTGTCACGCCGCAGTCCCTTGAGAGCGCCATCGACGATCTTCGCAAAGGGCGCACCGCCGATACAGCGTCAGCGGAAGGCCAGTACGAGGCGCTGAAGAAGTATACCCGCGACCTTACAGAGGATGCGCGCGAGGGCAAGCTCGACCCCGTGATCGGGCGAGACGAGGAGATCCGCCGCACCATCCAGGTTCTGTCGCGCCGCACCAAGAACAACCCGATCCTCATCGGTGAGCCCGGTGTCGGTAAGACCGCCATCGCCGAAGGCTTGGCCGCCCGCATCATCAATGGCGATGTGCCCGAAAGCTTGAAAGACAAGGCACTCTTGTCCTTGGACATGGGTGCACTCATTGCCGGCGCGAAGTATCGCGGCGAGTTCGAAGAGCGCTTGAAAGCCGTCTTGTCCGAGGTCAAGACGGCCGAAGGCGGCGTCGTCCTGTTCATTGACGAAGTGCACACCCTTGTGGGTGCCGGCAAGGCGGACGGGGCGATGGACGCCTCCAACCTCCTCAAACCTGCCCTTGCCCGCGGCGAACTCCACTGCGTCGGTGCCACGACGCTGGATGAGTATCGCAAGTACGTGGAAAAGGACGCTGCCCTTGCCCGGCGTTTCCAGCCCGTTTTCGTCAACGAACCGACGGTGGAGGACACAGTCTCCATCCTGCGCGGCTTGAAGGAGAAGTACGAGCTGCACCACGGTGTGCGCATCACCGACAGCGCCATCGTGTCCGCGGCCACCTTGTCGAACCGCTACATTGCCGACCGCTTCCTGCCCGACAAGGCCATCGACCTTGTGGACGAGGCGGCTTCGCGCCTCAGAATGCAGGTGGATTCAAAACCCGAAGAGCTGGATGAGCTCGACAGGCGCATCATCCAACTGAAGATCGAGCGTGAGGCCCTTCGCAAGGAGGACGACAACGCCTCCAAGGACCGCCTGCAAAAGCTTGAGCGGGAGTTGACGGGCCTTGAGGAAAAGTCAGACGCCCTCACCCGCCGCTGGCGTGCCGAGAAGGACAAGCTGTCCTCTGCCCAGGATGTGAAGACCCGCCTCGACCAGGCGCGGATCGAGCTTGCCAATGCACAGCGCCAAGGCGACCTTGGTCGTGCCGGCGAGCTTGCCTACGGCGTCATCCCCGAGCTTGAGCGTCAAATCAAGGACGTCGAAGCCACCGAGGACGGCGGCGACATGGTGGAAGAGGCCGTCACCTCCAACCACATCGCCCAGGTGGTGTCCCGCTGGACGGGCATTCCCGTGGACAAGATGATGGAGGGCGAGCGCGAAAAACTTCTTCGCATGGAAGAGGCGCTGGAAAAACGCGTGATCGGCCAGGCGGAGGCCGTTCATGCCGTGTCCTCGGCGGTGCGGCGTGCCCGCGCTGGCCTTCAGGACCCCAACAGGCCCATCGGATCGTTCATGTTCTTGGGCCCGACGGGGGTCGGCAAGACCGAGCTCACCAAGGCGCTCGCGGCCTTCTTGTTCGATGATGACCAGGCGATGGTGCGCATCGACATGTCCGAGTACATGGAAAAGCATGCCGTCTCCCGTCTGATCGGGGCGCCTCCTGGCTATGTGGGCTATGAGGAAGGGGGCGCGCTGACAGAAGCTGTGCGGCGCAGGCCCTATCAGGTGATCCTGTTCGACGAGATCGAAAAGGCGCACCCTGATGTGTTCAACGTCCTCCTCCAGGTGCTGGACGACGGGCGCCTCACCGACGGTCAGGGCCGCACGGTGGACTTCCGCAACACCATGATCGTCATGACCTCCAATGTCGGGGCCGAGTTCCTGGCCGGCCAGGGTGAAGGCGATGAGGTGGAGGCGGTTCGTCCACAGGTGATGGAGATGGTGCGTGCCACTTTCAGGCCCGAGTTCTTGAACCGGCTGGACGAGATCGTCCTCTTCTCCCGCCTGAAGCGGGCGCAGATGGCGGCCATTGTCGACATTCAGCTGGCAAGGCTCCACACCCTTCTGGCGGACCGAAACATCACGCTGGAGCTGTCTGACGATGCCCGCCAGTGGCTTGCCAACAAGGGCTACGACCCTGTCTACGGGGCGCGTCCTTTGAAGCGCGTCATCCAGAAAGAGGTGCAGGACCCGCTGGCAGAGCGCATCCTGCAGGGCACCGTCGAGGACGGCAGCACCGTGCGCGCGACCCCAACGGCCGAGCGCCTGGTGTTCGAGCCAGTGACCTCCATGGCCTCCGAGGCGGCCTAGTCCGCCACGCCGCTGTGGATCCACGGCGGCGTAACGCTACGGCAACCTGTCAGGGCCATAAAAAAGCCCGCCTCCGCTGGCACGCGTGAGGCGGGCTTTTTCGTTGCAGTGGAAAATTGCGACGAGGCGCCACGGGTAGGGAACCGTTCCTTTCTTCGTGCGTTAAGGCCTGAACGGCACAGGTCACGGTTGCAATGATCAAGGGCACAACCAAACGAAAACTTGGGGTTCCCATCAGTAGCATCTTATGGTTTAGTGACCCATGCTTTCAATTTGAGGGATGATGCCATGCGTGCACTGGGAGCCATCCTGAGCGTGGTTGGGGGCATAGGGGCCATATTGGCTACGCTCATCACCCTGTCCTTCGCGCCCGTGGATGTGAATGCCACGGCCGCAGAGCTGGATGCGGCCATCGCGTTGGTGTGGATGTCCGTCATCTGCGCGGTCATGTGCATGGTTTTCGGGATGCTGGCCCTGGGCTCGAACGCCGTGCTGGCTGGCTTTTTCGTGATCTTCTTCGCTGTCGCGGGCTCTTTCACAGGGGGCGTTTTCGTGGGCGCTGCCTCTACCATGGCGGCCCTTGGGGGGATCCTTGCCGTCGTCGGCGGCTTCCTTCACGAAAGGGGCACGCTGGCAAATGCGGCCTCGCGTAAACCCGCGACCCGGTTTGAACAGCCCCGGCTTCAATTGATCCGTACTCCTGCAGGTCCCACCGTCACACTGAGGCCGCGCAGGCTCCTTCCACAATCTGCGGTGTAGCCACTAGGGCGTTCCTAGCAAACGCGCTTTAAGCGCGGCTACGATCCAGCGGCAGCACCTGAAGTTGCACTGCGGGCGTTGAGGTAGGCAATCACCTCCTCCCGCGAGCACACATCCCCATACTTGGCATTGATGTCGAAGAGGTTGGCGCTGTGCGGGTCGTCGTGCCTGTCGCCCACACAGGTTTCGGGCACAATCACGCGGAAACCGTATTGCATCCCGTCCACGGCCGTGGCGCGGATACAGCCACTGGTGGAACAGCCGATCAGGATCAACGTGTCCACACCCATTGCCGTCATGGTGGCGGCGAGCGTGGTGCCGAAGAAGGCGCTGGCGTAGTTCTTCACCAGCACCAGGTCGCCGGGGTGCGGCGCGAGCGAGGGGACGATGTCGGCCAAAGGCTCCCCTGCCACCAGTTTTTTCAGCGCGGGGACTTTGCGCACGAAGTGGCCGCCGTCCATCCCGCTCTCGTGGAAGAGGACTTTGGTGTAGACCACCGGCACCTTCGACGCGCGGGCAGCTGCCACAAGGTCCTCGGACTGAGCGACGGCGTGGACCACCCCTTCGGCATAAAAGGGTGACCCCTCCTTGGTGTAGGCATTGATGAAATCCACCACCAACACCAAGGGGCGCGTGCCGAAGCCAACGCGCTTGTCGAACACGCCGCGATAGTTCTCGGTGCGACCTTCCACGCTCATGTGCCGTAGCGCTTGTCGAAGTCCCACACGTCTTCAAAGCCGATCATCCGGCTGAAGGCGTCGAAATCATCCAGCTGATTTTCCAACGACGCGCTGGAGCCTTTTTCGGCAAGGGTGCCGTAGACGTGGGAAAGGGTTTTGGATGCGGCGAGGAAGGCCGTTGCCGGGAAGATGGCGAGCGCGAAACCGAGAGCCTTCAATTCGTCGATGGAAAGGACGGGCGTGCGGCCGCCTTCCACCATGTTGGCGACAAGGGGGCAGTCGAAGTGGGTAGTGATGCATGCCATCTCGTCCTGGGATTCAGGCGATTCCACGAAGATCACATCAGCGCCGGCCTCGCGGAAAGCCGCGGCCCGTTCCAAGGCGGCATCAAGGCCGTGGGCGGTCCGCGCATCGGTGCGGGCGATGATGAGGAAGTCCTCATCGAGCCGGCTGTCCACGGCCACCTTGATTTTGGTGACGGCGTCCTCAAGGGGGATCACCTGGCGGCCGAGGGTGTGGCCGCACTTTTTGGGAAATACCTGGTCTTCCAGCTGGATGCCGGCGGCTCCTGCACGCTCGTATCCGCGCACGGTGTGGCGAACATTGAGGGCACCGCCATAGCCCGTGTCCCCATCGGCGATGAGGGGGGTGATGCAGCGTTCGGCCAGGCGCTCCACCCTGTCCACCATGTCCGAATAGGTGGCAAGGCCCGCGTCAGGCAGGCCAAGGTGGGAGGCGGCGATGCCGTATCCTGTCATGTAGAGGGCGGAAAACCCTGCCTGATCGGCAATGCGGGCAGAGATCAGGTCGAACACACCTGGGGCGAGAACGGTGTCGCGCGCTTCAAGGCGTGCGCGCAAAGCCTTTCGCCCATTGGCACGGTCAAGCATGGCTTTCCTTTCCTGAAACGCGGGGGATGGCGGTGCCCACCATGGCGTCGCGCGTGACGAGGGCTGCAAGGTCATCCTCGCTCCAGCCCTCGGTCCCCGCGGGGCGCTTTGGCAGAACGAGGTAGCGCAGGTCCGCGGTGGAGTCGTTGACCCTGACTTCGGTGGTCTCGGGCAAAGAGACACCGAACTCTTCAAGCACCGCCCGCGGTTCGCGCACCACACGGGCGCGGTAGGCAACGGATTTGTACCAGGCCGGCGGAATGCCCAGGAGCATCCGCGGGTAGCACGAGCACAAGGTGCACACGACGACGTTGTGGACCTCGTCGGTGTTCTCCAGAACCACCAGTTCAAGGGGCGTTGTCATGTCCACACCAAGGGCGTCCTGGATGGTGGGCAAGGGGTCTTCCATGAGGCGGGCCTTGAAGGCTTCGTCCTGCCAGGCGCGGGCCACCACCTTGGCGCCGAGGGCGGGGTTGCGGCTGTCCATGGCGTCGATCTGCCTGTGAACGTCCTCGGCGCTGATGATGTCTTTCTCAATGAGGAGTTCGCGCAGTGCTGCCTCAAGGATCTCATCGTCCGTTGGGGCGCCTGCGGCCTCCTCGATGGGGGCGTGATCGTGGTCGTGGGTGTGATCGTGGGCCATGTCAGGCGCCCTCCTCAGGGCTCAGCCAGTGTTCGTAAAGGTCGGCCATGACAGTGTCGCCGCCAGCCTCAGCCCCTTGCCAGACGTCCGTCTGGGCAAAGCGCACCCTGTAGAGGGGGATCTTGGGAAGGCCGGGCTTGTGGAAGGCAAGCTTCGAGGGGTTGGGGTAGATGCCGGCAATCTCCGTCACCGTCCCCGTTTTGCCGCGCAGATAGTAGGGCGTGCGGCAGTGGGCCTCCGGCGGCTGAACGTTGACGCGCACCTTCATGCCGGGCCTGTAGCGCGGCTCACCCATGGCCGGCCTCCATGCGGCGGCGCACATCGGCAAGTTTTTCGTCGAGTTCATCCGCGGTGATCATCTCCTGCTCCAACAGAAGATCGCGGATGGCGCGGATCCACTTCTCGTAATAGCCAAGATTGGCGTAATCCTGGGGCGAGTTGCTCTCCACCATGCGGCGCAGAGCATCCACCTTGAAGGCACCCACTTTGGGGCCGACCATGAGCATCAAGAGGGCATCGACACGCTTTTGAAACTGAGTCTCGGGGGGTTCGGTGCGGTTGAGGGCACCGCCCTCGCGGCCCCCCACATCGTGAACCGCCTGTGCATTCTCACTCATGGGTGGGCCCCCTCGTGCTCTGACAGTTTGATGAGATGGCGTGCCGGCAGCGACAGGTGCACCGTGTCCCCGCGGGACAGGCCGGCATCGTGAAGGCGCGCCGGTACGGTGTTGACGTGGAAGCGCATGGCCGCAGGGCCGTTGACGAACACGTCCACCGCCGCGCCCTTATAAACCACCTCTTCGATGGTGCAGGGAACGGTGTGGGCGCCCTCAGCCGCCTCGAGCGCGATATGTTCGGGGCGGATGCCAAGGCGCACGGTCTCACCGGCCGCCGCATGGCTCCATGCAACGGGAAGGTTGACGCCGGCTGCGCAGGCAACGGCGGTGTGCTCGCCGTCTCGCTCCACCGTCCCCTCCAAGGTGTTGGAGGCGCCGAGGAACTCCATCACCTTCACCGACGGCGGACCTTCATAAAGGCTTTCGGGGGTGCCGAGTGCGGTGAGGCGGCCCTCGAACATGACGGCAATCCTGTCCGACAGGCTGAGCGCCTCTTCCTGGTCGTGGGTGACGATGATGGTGGTGATCCCAAGGCGCCGCTGGAGCTGCTTCAGTTCCACCTGCATGGTGTCGCGCAGTTTGCGGTCCAGGGCCCCGAGGGGTTCGTCGAGTAGCAAGATATCGGGGCGGATGACGGTGGCTCTGGCGAGCGCCACGCGCTGCTTCTGGCCGCCCGACAACTGCGTGGGGTAGCGCTCGACATAGTCGGCAAGGCGGACGAGGGCGAGGGCTTCCTTCACCCGCACATCGATCTCGGCAGCGGGGGTGCGGCGCATCTCAAGGCCGTAGGCAACGTTCTGGCCGACGGTCATGTGGGGGAAGAGGGCATAGTCCTGGAAGACGATGCCCACATTGCGCTTGTTGGGCGGTGTGCGGCCGATGGACTGGCCGGCAATGCGTACCTCGCCAGCGCCGGGGCGCACGAAGCCTGCGACGGTGCGCAACGTTGTGGTCTTGCCGCAGCCTGAGGGGCCCAGGAGGGCCAGACACTCCCCCTCCTCCACCGTGAGAGAGAGGTCGCGCAGGATGTGCTGGCCGCCGAGCCAAACATCCACATGATCCAATTCAAGCCGCGCCACGGTCAGAGCCTCATCATCGTGGGATGGACAGGGACATGATGCGGTAACGCCATTCGGCGAGCGCAATCAAAATGCTGACGACCACGATGTAGACGGTGGAGAAGGCCGCCGGCGTCGGGTCGAAGTTGTTGGAGATGTAGTTGAACACCTCGATGGGCATGGTGGTGAGGTCGCCGCGCACCAAAAAGACGCTAATCGGATAGTTGTCGAAGCTGATCAGGAAGGCGAACAGGAAGCCCGACACCAGGCCAGGCTTCAGCTGCGGCAGTGTCACGGTGCGAAAGGCCCGCCAGCGCGAGGCGCCGAGGGAGCGCGCAGCATCCTCCAGCGAGGTGTCGGACAATGTGAGTGCTGCGACCAGTGTGCGCACGGGGTAGGCGATCACCAACACGATGTGGCCCACCACAAGGCTCCACCAGGTGAAGGCGGCGCCGATGACGATGAAGAACTGCACCAGCGCAATGCCGATCGCCACCATGGGCACAGTGATGGGCGACAACAAAAAGGCTGTCACCACAGGTTTGCCAGGCAAAGGGTGGCGGGCAATGGCAAGGGCCGCCCCGAGGGCAAGCAGGCAGGCAACGGCCGCAGACGCCACTGCCACGGTAAAGGAGACGAGCGTCGCCTCGCCGATCCTGTGGATAGCGCCGATGTTCTCATACCACTGGAGCGACAGGGCTTTTGGCGGAAACTCGATGAAGAAAGAGGCGTTCAGCGACACCACAGCCGTCAAGATGACGGGGAACACCATGAAGGCGATGGCAAGCCATGCCACCACCGTCACCGTGATGCGGGTGAGCGAGCCCTCAGACATCGACCCGAAAAATCTTGCGGATGAGGAGGGCGTAAAGGAACACCACCACAAGCGTCATCACCGTCAGCGCCATGATGATGGCCGAGCCCCAGGCGAAATTGAGCTGCACCAGTAGCTGTTCGGCCGCCACCTGCGAGACCATGGCGGTGGAGGGCGAGCCCAGCATGAGGGGCGTCACGAACGCACTCATGGAGATGGCAAAGACCAGCATGGTCCCGCCGAAGACCCCAGGCATGGAAAGCGGCAAGATGATGCGCCACAGGGTGCGAAAGTCCCCTCCCCCCAACGACTTGGAGGCATCCCAGTAGGAGTGGGGGATGCGCAGGAGCGAGCCGTAGATGGGAAGGATCATGAACGGCATCGCATAGTGCACGAGTGCGGTAACGATGGCGCCCTTGGTGTAGGTGAGGCGCAAGGGAAACTCGATCAGCCCGAGCCGTTGCAGGACGATGTTGACCGGCCCCGCATCGGCCAGCACCACAAGCCAGCCGTAGTTGCGCACGATCAGGCTTGAGCCCAGCGACACGAAGGTGATGAGGAGCACCAGCACGCGTGCGCGGCGGCCGGCGAACAAAAGCCAGAGCGCGATGGGGTAGCTGATCAAGAATGTGATGAGGACGGTGTAGGCGGATATCTCGAACGTGCGGAGGATGGCGCCGAGCGCACGGTTGCTCTCAAACGTTTTGGCGTACTGGTAAAGGGTCGGGGCGGGTCCGGGGTCGGGATCGCCCGACCAATGGGTCAAGCTCTCCCCCACCATCCCCGCGAAGGGGATGATGTAGAAGACCGCCAAAAAGCCAATGAGCGGCGCCAGCAGGAGAAGGGCCGGGCCGTAGCGCCGCCCCCAATCCGTGCTTTGCGGTCTCACCGCCGTGGTCACCCCGTTCGTCATCGCCCGATCAGCCGAAGACCTCGTTCCACTTCTCGGTGATCATCGGGCGGTTTTCCGACAGGAAGCGCCAGTCCGCATAGGTGGTGTTGCCAGGGGGGCCGACGAGCTCCAGCGTGCGCGCGGACGGATCCACCTCGCTGTTGCCGGCAAGGGCGTGAAGAGTGCTGTCGATCTTCTTCTGGAATTCGGTAGACAGGCTCATGTTCACGTAGACCTCGGCCAACTCAGCGTTGGGGGCGTTGGTGGGCATGTTGAGGCCGACGATTTCGCCATGCTTGCCCTCGGCAAGTTCCGTCGCGGGGGCAAGGGGCGCGCCCTTTGCAATCAACGGGTTGATGAAGACACCGTAGAACGGCACCAGGGGCACCTGGCCGCTCTGCACCATTTGAATCGCCTGGGGCGCGCCGGTGTAGACCTCAACGCCGTTGTCCTTCAGCTCGGCCAGTTTGGCGATGCCAGCGTCAATGTCGTACTGGGCCTCTTGCAGAGGCTTGCCGGTGGCGATCTGCGCGGCTGTGGTCACCATGCGCACGCCGCTGTTCCAGGTGACAGGCGGAATGGCGATGCGGCCCTTGTTTTCGCTTTGCCACAGGTCGGCCCAAGCATCGGGCCCTTCGGACACGCGGTTGGTGTTGTAGAAGATGGTGTGCATGGCATCCACGCACCCGGCCGAGTAGTCGTCCGCCATGTTGAATGCGGGGCGCAGTTTGGCGAAATTCGGGATGTTGGCGGTCTTATACTGGCGGAGGAGCCCCTCATCGGCAGCAACGAAGACGCCAGCCTCTGAGAACTGCATCAGATCGGGGGGATTGTCCTTCTGGGTCTTCAACATGGCGAGCATGTTGGAGGTCACCGACTGCTGGACGTTGACGCTGGCGCCTGTCTCTTTCTCGAACGCAGGGTGAAGCTCGTCGACCCACAGTTTGGCGAGGAGGCCCTGATTCAAGATGACGTTGATGGAGCCTGCTGCGCGGGCTTTTGTGGTGACCCAGGGTGCGGCAAGGGCGGCGCCTGCTGCAGCGGTGGAGGCCAGGAACACGCGCCTGTTGAGGCGGCCTTTTGTGGTGGTCTTGCGCGGATTGTCGGTCATGGTGTCTCCCTCAAGGGTCTTTCTTGTGGCCGTCAGAAGGTGGCCCACTGGAGTTCGTGGTTGGGCGCGGTGCCGTAGGCAGGGGCTGTATTTGGGCTTGCGATCATCCTGTCTTTGGCGGACCAGATGTGCTCGCGCATGAGGGCGGCGGCACGCTCGGCATCGCCAAGGGTGATGGCCCGTAGGATGGCGCGATGCTGATCGTGGCTGCGTCGCACCTCTGAATCGTCAAAGTGGAAATAGTGGCGGATGGTGCGCGGAATGGCCGATGTGCGCTTCACCAGTGCCAGAAGGGTGCGGTTGGGGCAGGCCTCATAAAGCTCCCTGTGGAAGCGGTTGTTGAGGGCGAGGAAGCGCTCGCGCACCGTGGCGGGGTCATGCTCTTTGCCGAAAAGGTCTTCGGTCTCGTCAACGATGGCTTCAAGCGCTATCCGCGTCTCGGATGGAAGGCCTGCGTGAGCGGCAAGACGGACCGCCTCGCTCTCGATGAGGGCGCGGCAGTGATAGATCTCACGCACCGTGTCGGTGGTGTAGGAGGCCGCAGCGTAGCCTTTGTTGGCCGAAAACTCGATGAAGCCTTCCGCGTGAAGGCGGCGCAGTGCCTCGCGAATGGGTGTGCGTGAGGAACCGAGGCGCGCTGCAAGGTCGGCTTCCGTCAAGCGCGTTCCCATGGCGATCTCGCCGTCAAGGAGCAGCGCTTTCAGCGCGTCGTAGCAGCGGCTGCCTTCGCCTTTCGCGACCATTCATCCCGCCCATTATTGCATACAATTTGGAAAACTGCGCTCCGGACCAATTCCGTCAAGGGCGTTTTTCGGTGTTTTTTTGCGCAATGACGCGAGTTCTCGGGCCGAACCCGATCAAAGGTATACAATCGTGGATGTGTGGGCGACGCTGGCGCTGGCGCTGCTGCCGCCACCGGCGGGCGGCAAGACTTTAGCGCTTGTACTTGATGAAGGGGGTAACGGTGGCGATTCGGTCGTAAAGCCGGCGCGCTTCGGCGTTGAAGTCCTGGGTCAGCCAATAGACAGCCGGAGCGCCGGCTTTGTCGGCGGCATCGTAAACCGCCTCGATCAAGGCGCGGCCAATGCCTTTGCCGCGCACCTCGGGGTCGGCGTAAAGGTCCTGCAGGTAACACACGTTCTCCACCCGCCAGCAGTGGGGGTGGTACATGTAGTGGACGAGGCCCGAGAGGCGGCCTTCCCCTTCTTGCGCGTCAGCGACCAGACCGAGGGGGCCCATAGGGTCGGCCTGCAACAGGCGCGCGAAGGTGCTGGCGTAAACCTCCTCGGGCACGCTCGAATTGTAGAAGGTGAGGTAGGCGGTCCAAAGCCGGCGCCACTCGGCCTCGTCTGAGGCTCTGACGGGGCGGATTGCAACCATGATTTCACGATCCTTCCTCAGGCACGCGCCTTTGCGGAACAGCGCTCAGTCGATGTCGGAGACGTCCGCTTCGGTCCCATAGGCCCTTTGGGCAAGGCTCGCCTCCATGAAGGGGGTCAACTCACCGTCGAGCACGTCGTCGGGTGAGGTGCTTTCCACGCCAGTGCGAAGGTCTTTTACCAGCTGATAGGGCTGGAGGACGTAGGAGCGGATTTGGTGACCCCAGCCGATATCGGTCTTTGAGTCGGCTTCCGCCTGGGCCGCTTCCTCGCGCTTCTTCAGCTCCGCTTCGTAAAGGCGGGCGCGCAGCATGTCCCAGGCCGTTGCGCGGTTCTTGTGCTGTGAGCGCTCGTTCTGGCAGGCGACCACGATGCCTGTGGGCTGGTGGGTGAGGCGCACGGCCGAATCGGTTGTGTTGACGTGCTGCCCGCCTGCGCCCGAGGCACGATAGGTGTCGACGCGCACATCGCTCTCGTTGATCTCGATGGAAATGGTGTCGTCCACCACCGGGTAGACCCAGATGGAGGCAAAGCTTGTGTGCCGCCTGGCGTTGGAATCGAACGGTGAGATGCGCACCAGCCTGTGGACGCCCGATTCGGTCTTCAGCCAGCCATAGGCGTTCTCGCCCTTCACCTCGATGGTGGCGGACTTGATGCCGGCCTCTTCCCCATCGTTGTACTCAAGGGTGTCCACCTTGAAGCCGGACTGCTCGGCCCAGCGCACGTACATGCGAAGGAGCATGGACGCCCAGTCTTGGGATTCGGTGCCACCTGCGCCGGCGTGGATTTCGATATAGGCGTCGTTGCGGTCCGCTTCGCCTGACAGGAGCGCTGCGATCTGCTTCTTGCCGAGGTCGCCGCTCAATGAGGCAAGGGCGGCTTCGGCTTCTGCGACGACGTCGGTGTCGTCTTCCATCTCGCCAAGCTCGATCAGCTCGACGCTGTCATTCAGCTCGCGCTCGATGCCGTTGATGGTCTCGATCTGGGTTTCCAGACGCTGACGCTCCTGCATCAGCTTTTGCGCGCGGGAGGCATCGTCCCATAGGGACGGGTCCTCAGCGGCAGCATTTAGCTCCTGAAGGCGTTTGACGGCGTTGTCCCAGTCAAAGATGCCTCCTCAGCAGGCTGATGGCCTGCTTGATTTCATCGATGAGGGACTGGGTTTCTGCTTTCACCAGGCGTTCCTAAGGTCGTCGGGGCGTCGATGGAGCGTGAGATAGCCCAACTCACCCCGGCATTGAAAGGGGTCGGCACTTGCCACGCCCATTGTCAGCGGGTGACCACGTCCACGATGTAGTGCCAATAGCCGCGGCCGTGGATGTTGGTGACCTCCCAGGTCATCACGAACACGTCGTTGCCTGCGATGGGGGCCTTATAGAGGATCTCGTTGCGGCGCACGCGCTCCAACCTGCCGTTGGCGGGTTTCTGCGGGATGGTGATGGCGTGGATTGTCAGTCGGCCGAAGCCGGCTGTGAGCATGCGGCAGGTGGTGCCGGCTTTGGGCTGGATCCGGAGGCGAACGAATTCGGCACCGGTGCTGAACTTGCCGGTGCCCACCTGGCGCGGGCGGCAATTCTCGATGGGACCGCGGGCAGCTGCCAGTTCCGGCAGTATGAGCGCCGCCAGAAGAACCCCGGCGAGCGCGAACGCAAACGAACGCATGAAACACCTACGCGAAAATGTGTTGAGAGGAATCGCATCCGGTGTTTAGGACAAAGTTCTTGACCTAGTAAAGCCCCCCTGTGCCGGACAGCACCGCACGCTCCGATTCGCGCGTGATGGACCGGCGGCCCGGCTGATTGTCGTTAAGGCCGATGATGGAGAAGGTGTCGCCCGGGGCCGTGCCTGGCTTGAAGGCTTCCAAAATCACACCGGGACCGGAACCAGCCACCTGACGGCCTGTGGTGCGATCCACGGGGATCAGTTTGATGCCTTCAGGCGCGCGGAACTCCACGCCGGGTTTGCCATCAAGGGCCTGCTGCATGAAGTCCAAGAAGATGGGAGCGGCAATCTGCCCGCCTGTGGCGCCTCGGCCCATGGGGCGCGGGTCGTCGTAGCCGATGAAGACGCCTGCCACCATGTCGGGTGTGAAGCCAACGAACCAGGCATCGCGCTCGTCGTTTGTGGTGCCTGTCTTGCCGGCGACCGGGCGGCCGAGTTTGCGCACCACAGTTGCCGTGCCGCGCTGGACCACGCCTTCCATCATGGAGGTGATCTGGTAGGCGGTCATCGGGTCGAGCACATATTCGCGATCGTCGATCACCGTGGGGGGCTCTTGCTCATCCCAGCTGACGGCAACGCACGAATCGCAGCGGCGATTGTCATGGCGGAACACGGTACGGCCGTGCCTGTCCTGAATGCGGTCGATGAGGGTCGGTTGCAGCCTCTGACCGCCGTTGGCGATGATGGCGTAGGCGCCCACAAGGCGCTTCACCGTGGTCTCGCCTGCGCCGAGCGACATGGGAAGGAAGAGGCCCAGCTCATCATAAATGCCGAAGCGCTTGGCATACTCGGCCACGAGGGGCATCCCCATGTCTTTGGCCAGGCGCACGGTCATCACGTTACGCGAGCGGATGATGCCTGTGCGAAGGGTGGACGGCCCTGCGAACTTGCCGCCGTAGTTCTTCGGACGCCAGACCTCGTTACCCGCCACGATTTCGATGGGTGCATCCAGAACGATGGAGGCGGGCGTATAGCCATTGTCGAGCGCTGCGGCATAAACGAACGGCTTGAAGGAGGAGCCAGGCTGACGCCACGCCTGTGTGGCGCGATTAAACTCAGAGTTGGCGAAACTAAAGCCCCCCTGCAGCGCAAGAACACGGCCCGTGTGGGGGTCCATGGCAAGGATGGCGCCCGAGATTTCGGGCACCTGGCGCAGGGTCCAGCGGTCGTCCGTGCCCTCTTTCTTCTCCACGAAGATGGCATCGCCCGGGTTCAAGACGTCGCCCATGCGGCGGATGGTGCGGTAGCGGCCCTGCCCGTTCCTGCGGCCACTGCGCCAGGCAACATCGCTCATCTGGATGCGACCGCGCTCACGCTCAGTGGAAAGGGCGCCCCAGACCATGCGATCTGGCTTGAGGCCGATAAGGGCTTCATTGCCGTCCACCGAAAGGACGACGGCCACCTGCCACTCGGGCACGTCGGACATGCCGGAGACTTCGGCAATCTTCGGACCCCAGTCCTCTCCGGCTGCAAGCTCCACGTTGGTGATGGGACCGCGCCAGCCCGTGCGTTGCACATCAATGCGCGTAAGCCCGTCAATGAGCGCACGGCGCGCCTTGGCCTGGAGTTCGGGGTCCAGCGAGGTGCGCACCGACAGGCCGCCCCCATAAAGGCTGTCCTCACCGTAAAGGTCGATCAGTTCACGCCGGACCTCTTCGGCAAAATACTCTGAGGCAAACAGGAACCGGCTGCGCGAGCGGGGCTTCACCTTCAGCGGCTCGGCCTGGGCCTGGCGGCGCTCCGCATCGGTGATCAGACCGTCCAGCTGCATACGCTCAAGCACCCAGTTGCGGCGCTCGATAGCCCGCTCCGGGGCACGGAAGGGGTGGTAGTTGTTGGGCGCTTTGGGCAGGGCGGCGAGGTAGGCGGTCTCTGCCAAGGTCAGTTCGTGGACCGATTTGTCGAAATAGACGAGGGCCGCGGCTGCTACGCCGTAAGCGCCGAGGCCGAGATAAATCTCGTTCAGGTAGCGCTCGAGGATCTCGTCCTTGGAGAAGGCGGCCTCGATGCGAAGGGAGAGGATCGCCTCCTTGACCTTGCGCTCGTAGCTGACCTCGTTGGTCAGAAGGAAGTTTTTGGCCACCTGCTGGGTGATGGTGGAAGCGCCCACCGGCCGTGCATCCGTGCCGCGATTGCGAAGGTTGGTCAAAAGTGCGCGGACGATGGCCTGAGGGTCGAGGCCGCGGTGCTGGTAAAAGCCTGAGTCTTCCGCCGAGAGGAATGCATCGCGAATGCGGGTGGGAATGCCCTGGATGGGCAGAAAGAGCCGCCGCTCCCGAGCGTACTCTGCCACCAGTGAGCCGTCGGCGGCGTGGATACGCGTCATCACAGGGGGTTCGTAGTCGCGCAGCTTGTTCACGCTGGGCAGATCGTCGGAGAGCTGGGCGATGTAGACCCCCACCCCGGCCGCCGCGATGAGGCCGAGGACCGACCCGAGCGAAAAGAGAAATCCCAACGAGCCGATGAAGAATCTCAACACGTTACACGCCTCCCAAAGGCCGGTGACTCTGGCGCCGAGCGCCTTTGCCGCAACTCACCCCGTGTCGGGTCAACACACCCGTCGACGGCCGAACCTGCCCGCCTCGACCCTTGCCGAAACGCCACAGTGTCGGTGTACCAGTGTTTTGGGTAATCAAAAACGCACATCGCGGCAACTCTTTGACAAGAATTGCCTGCGGCAAAGCCCCGCTCAATGCTGGCTCTGTGGCTCCTATGCCCATCATCGTTCCGCCGAGCGAGCTGTGGCAAGGCCCACCTTGGGGTCCGCGAGGTAGGCTTCGACGGCCGCAACAATGCCTTCGATGGCCTTTTCCTGCCATTCGGGACGCAACAGCGCTTCGGTGTCGCGGGCGTTGGTGAGGTAGCCAAGCTCCAACAATACCGAGGGAATGTCGTGCGCCATCAGGACGCGGAAGCGGGCCGAGCGCTGGGGATTGACGTTCATGGCAACGCGCGGCTTCAGCGCCGCTGTCAGGACGTTGGAAAAGGTTTGGGAGAACGCCTTCGTCTCGCGCCGCATGAGGTCGGCGAGGATGCCGCTCACGTCCTCCTGGCTGTCCGGCTCGATGACGCCTGAGACCGAATCGGCAAGGTTTTCGCGCGCTGCCAGGGCGGCCGCTTCACCGTCGGAGGCGCGCTCCGACAGGGTGTAGACGGTGGCGCCGCGCACATAGTCCTGGGGCGCGGCATCGGCGTGAATGGACAGGAAAAGGTCCGCCCCATAGGCCCGCGCGATCCTGATGCGCCGGTTAAGGGACAAGAAGCGATCGTCGCCCCGGGTGAGGCGCACGGTGAGCCCGTCAGTGGTCTGCAGCCGCTCCGCCAGGCGCTTTGCAAAGGCAAGCGTGACGGCTTTTTCTTCAAGGCCGCTCTGGGTGACGGCGCCAGGATCGACGCCGCCATGGCCTGGATCGATGACGATGACGGGGCCGCCAGGCTCGGGCGGTGCGACAGGCGTCTCGCGCCCTTCGGCGACCGGCTGGGCGGAGCGGGCCACAGCCTCAAACCGCGCCGCATCGGTGGGGGAAAGGTCCAAGACCAGGCGACCGGGTTTGCCTGCTAGGGGCGGCAAAAAGAAGCGGCGATCCACCTTAGCGGGCCGCCTCAGGTCGAACACGATGCGCCCGCGCGACGGACTGAGGGCCCCGAAACGCCAGGCTGACACGAGGCCGGTGGCGGATGCGGGCTCGTCGAACTGGAAGTCCACACCGTCAAGGTCAATGACGAGGCGGGCAGGACCATCGATGGAAAAGATGCGATGGTCGGGCTCCTTCGACAACTCAAGGACGAACCGGGTGGACTGCGAATCGCCCGAGAATGTGACGCCACTTGCCACCACCTCAGCCCTTGCAGGCAGGGCAAGCGTCAGCAAAGCCAGGAAAAGCGCAGCCCAGCCGGCCCCCTTACAAATCCTGAGTGCGGCGTCTACATAAGGTTTCATCGGCTGCGTCGTGCCTGTTCGTTCAATGTGGCGCAGATTGCGATGCGGATCGAGACGGTCCCGCCTGTTGGCCTTCGCGTTTTCGATCCCTGTCGTGTGTTGTGGACAACAATCTTTACGGATAGGTTGTCAATTGCCGCTAACGCTTGAACGCGATGCGGCGACCGGAAGCCCCACCGCTTCGCCAACTCGCACCGCCGGTATGGATTCGGTAAGGTGTGTCGCGCCTGTCAGGCGCGGGGCGATTCGGCGAATGTGGGGATCTCCATGTCCGTCCATCGCCGGTTTCACCGGTGCTTAAGATTTAAATGGCGCATGCCGCAAGAACGTTGTGTAGTGATTGAATTGTATACAACCGGCGAACAGGCTGGACGATTGTCCGGCACGCCGTTCACGATCATGAATGCGTTTGCGCCGGGCCGCTCACACAGCCGGCCGATCACCCTTTCTCTGCAATCCCACGCGGGGCCGACCAACATCTTGGCGCGTGCAGCACAGGCTGCCGTCACGGACGTCCCTGCACGCGGTGGTCGTGGGCTCTGCCCGACGCCAGCCGCGCCCCCACACGTTCCAATTTGCCCCAACCCGGCTCGCTTGACCGCGACGGACCGCGTCCGCGGTGCCCGCTCGCGAGCCCAGGAGTTCCCGTCCCATGTCAAACAAAATGCTGGTGGATGCCACCCACGCGGAAGAGACCCGGGTCGTCGTCGTCCGCGATAAGCGCGTCGAAGACTTCGATTTCGAGGCCGCAAGCCGCAAGCCTCTGCGTGGAAATATCTATCTTGCCAAGGTGACGCGCGTTGAGCCGTCCCTCCAGGCCGCCTTCGTGGAGTATGGCGGCAACCGCCACGGGTTCCTTGCCTTTTCCGAGATCCACCCTGACTACTATCAGATCCCTAAAGCCGACCGTGCCGCCCTCGATGAGGAGCTGGAGGAGGTCGTCGAGGAAGAACCCACAAAGCCGCGCAAAAAGCGCTCGCGGTCCAAATCCTCAGAAAGCACCAAGAAAAAGGCTGAGGAGGCCGATGCGAAAGCGGCCAGCGAAGAAACCGCTGACGGCGATGGGGCTGAAAATGCCGGCACCAAGTCGAAGGATGATGCGCCAGCCCTAGCCGCGGATGCCGTGGACATTGCCGCTGCCGACGACGCGCCCACCGAGACCGCAAGCGACGACAAGGCCGCCTCGGACGAGGCCGGCGATCAACACTCTGAGAGCGCCGAGGCCGCCGCGGCTGAGAACCATGAGAGCGCGGTCGAAGCCGCCGCTCCCGACGCTGAGGCAGAACAGCCCGTGGACGCTGCCGCAGCAGCTCCCGAGGCCGGCGAGGCCGAAGAAGAGGCCCCTGCCCCCAAGCGCCGCCGCAGCCCGCGCAAGCGCACCCAAAAAAGTGACGACGGCCTTGCCGACCCCGCTGTTGCCGATGACGTCGAGCCCGTGGAAGAGCCAGACGTTGCCTCCCAGGGCACCAGCGATGCCCTTGAGGAAATCCCTGAACGCAAGCGCCGTGCGCCCAAACGCACCTACAAGATCCAAGAGGTTATCAAGCGCCGCCAGATCATCGTGGTTCAGGTGGTCAAGGAAGAGCGGGGCACGAAGGGTGCAGCGCTCACCACGTACCTGTCTCTGGCAGGCCGCTATTCGGTCTTGATGCCCAACACCGACCGCGGCGGCGGCGTTTCGCGCAAGATTACAGATGCGGGCGACCGTAAGCGCCTAAAAGGTCTTGTTGCCGAGCTCGAAGTGCCGACAGGCATGGGAATCATCCTTCGCACCGCAGGGGCCGCGCGCACCAAATCGGAGATCAGGCGGGACTTTGAGTATCTGTTGCGGCTTTGGGAGAGCGTGCGCGATCTGACGCTTCAGTCCTACGCGCCGCAGCTGGTCTACGAGGAAGGCAGCCTCGTCAAACGGGCCATCCGCGACCTTTATTCAAAGGAGATCGACGAGGTCCTTGTAGCAGGCGACGGCGCCTACCGTGAGGCGAAGGACTTCATGCGCATGCTGATGCCAAGCCATGCAAAAAACGTGAAGCCTTATAAGGAAGCGACGCCCATCTTCACCGCCTACGCGGTGGAACCGCAGCTGGACGCCATGTTCTCGCCCCAGGTGACGCTGCCGTCCGGGGGCTACATCGTCATCAACCCCACAGAAGCGTTGGTGGCCATCGACGTGAACTCAGGCCGCTCCACCAAAGAGCATTCCATCGAGGACACGGCGCTAAAAACCAACCTCGAGGCGGCCGATGAAGTGGCGCGTCAGCTTCGCCTGCGCGACCTTGCGGGCCTTATCGTCATCGACTTCATCGACATGGACGAGAAGCGCCACAACCGCTCGGTGGAAAAGCGGCTGAAGGATGCCTTGAAGCTGGACCGCTCGCGCATTCAGGTGGGCCGCATCTCCTCCTTCGGGCTGTTGGAGATGAGCCGGCAGCGCATCCGCCAGGGTGTTGTGGAAAGTTCGTCCGTGGCCTGCGAGGTGTGTGCTGGCACGGGATCGGTGCGCTCAACCCAGTCGGTGGCGCTGCACTGTCTGCGTCACTTGGAAGTGCACCTTTTGAAGAACGCCGAACGGCACGTGACCATCAAGACGTCCTCGGCCGTCGCCCTCTACATCTTGAACCAAAAGCGCAATCATCTGAACGAGCTGGAAGAGCGGTTCGGCCTTGAGATTGGCGTTGATGCGGACGAGATGATGACAGGCCAGCACCTTGAGATCGTGGCCGGCGAGATTGTCGATCGCGCGCCTGGCGAAACTCCCCCGTCCGCGCAAATCGCCCCCGACGCCGTCGTTGTGGAGGACGACGAGGAGGAGGTGATCGAGCGCACCTCGGGTGAGGACAATGGAGGCGAGCGGTCGTCCCGCCGCCGCCGCCGCAAGCGCCGGCGCGGGGGTGATGGCAACGACAGCGAGTCCCGCGACAGGAACGAGGTGGAGGCCTCCGACGACGGCGACGACAACTCTGTCGAGGCCGACGCCCAAAGCGATGATGAAGATGGTGAGGGCGAGCGTCGTGGTCGCCGTCGCCGTGGCCGCAGGGGCGGTCGCCGCCATCGCCGCGAGGACGACGCCACCGAAACCGTGGAGGCAAATGCCGAAGCGGCCGACGCCGAGCCCAAAGCCAACGGTGCCGACACCGACGCTTTGGGGGCAGCAGACGACGGCGAAGCGGACCCGGTGCAAGCTGTCAACGGCAGCGATCGCGGCCAGGAGGTGATCGAATCCCCTGCCGCTGAAGATGCAACTGACGCAGACGCTGAGGCCGCCGCGGAAGACCTTGGCGAAGAAGAACCGGCGCAGGCCGCCGCACCTGAAGCGGACGCAAAGCCTGAGGCTGAGGACGAAACGCCGCCCGCGCCTGAGAAGAAGTCAGAGCCACGTCAGCGTCGTGTGGGGTGGTGGCAGCGCCGCTCGTTCTTCTAAATCCCATCCAACAAGGCCGGCCGAGCGCATAAGACACCATGCGGTGCGCGCAAAGCCGGCCTCCATCCTGACTGGAACGTGATTGGAGCGCGCTTGCGAGCCCTATCGCTTGCCGCGCCAGCCACGCTATCCCCTTCCTTAGAAACCGGTTTAATTGTCGAGGTCGATCATGCTTCGCGCACTGTTTGCCGTTGCTTTACTCCTTACCCCCATCGTGGCCACTGCTGATGAGGCACCGCTAACGCGCTCGGACGTGGAGACCATCGTTCGGGAGTATCTCCTGCAGAACCCTGAGGTTCTGGAAGAGGCTTTCGCAGCGCTCCAGACCAAGCGAGAGGCGGAAGCTGCAAAGGCCCGCGTCGCCTCCCTCAGCGAGTATCGCGAGCGGATCGAAAATTCTGAACATGATGCGGTCATCGGCAATCCAAATGGCGACGTCACGCTGGTGGAGTTCTTCGACTACAATTGCGGATTCTGCCGCCGCGCCATGGAAGACATGAACAAGCTGATCGAGAACGACCCCAACCTTCGCGTTGTGTTGAAGGAATTCCCGGTCCTCGGCCAGCAGTCCATGGAGGCGGCTGCCGTTTCCATTGCGGTCAACCAGGTGGCGCCAGACCTTTATGGCGAGTTCCACAAGCGCTTGATGGGTCATGAAGGCCCTGCCGATGAGAGCACCGCTCTTGCGTTGGTGGACGCCATGTCCCTGCCGCGCCAGGCCATCGAAGAGAACATGCGCTCCGATGCTGTGCGCGCGGCTGTGGAGGAAAGCTATGAGATCGCCCAAGCGCTTGGTTTGTCAGGCACACCGTCATACGTTATCGGCGATACGGTGGAGTTTGGCGCGGTCGGCTACGACGCTTTGCGCCAGCGCATCAACGAGGCGCGCTGCGGCCAGGTGACCTGCTAGGCGGATGGGCTGAGCACCCTCGCTGACCGGGGAACCGGCCCGGTCGGCACGAAGGGGGCGAACAAGAGACCGCGTGGGAGACATCCACCTCATCAACGGCCCAAACCTTAACCGTCTTGGGACGCGCGAGCCGTCGATCTATGGCGCCGAGACCCTTGCCGATATCGAGCAAGCCTGCCGTTCCATCGCCGAGGCGAACGGGTTGGGCCTTGTGGCGCGTCAATCCAACCACGAAGGCGGACTTGTCGACTTCATCCACCAGGCTGTGGATGAAGCGGCTGTGGGCGTTGCCATCAACGCTGGCGCCTACACGCACACCTCGATTGCACTGGCCGATGCGCTTCGGCTACTGGACGTACCGGTTGTCGAGACCCACCTTTCGAACACGCATCGACGGGAGGCGTTCCGCCACCATTCGGCCATCGCGCCTGTGGTGACGGGGGTCGTCATGGGGTTCGGCGCGCAGTCATATCGCCTTGCGGTGCTGGCGCTGTGTGAGATGGTGGTGGCGAAACGCCCGTGACTTACCACCATCCGAGCGGTTCCATGCCGAGGCGCCAAGAAGAAGGGAATGTGCCGGCCTCATTTTAAGATCCGGCGACCGTCCAGATGGCAAAACCACCGACCATTGACGAAACGGCAATCCGCACTTTGGCTGCCCTGCTCCACGAAGCGGATCTGTCGGAGATCGAGATCGAACGCGGCGACACCAAGTTGCGCGTGGCAAGGCAGATTTCCGCCGCGCCTGCGATGATGGCGCCAGCGCCGGCGCCTGCCGCAGCGCCTCAGGCAGACAGCCGCCCGGCGCCCGCACCTGCCAAGGCCACGCCGGGCGCGGTGCTGTCGCCTATGGTGGGCACGGCCTACCGCGCACCGGAACCGGGTGCCAAACCATTCGTGGAGGTGGGGGATACGGTGCGCGTCGGCCAGGTGGTGATGATCGTCGAGGCCATGAAGACCATGAACCAGATCATCGCCGAGACGGCCGGAGCCGTGACTGAGATCTTTGTGGAAGACGGCCAGCCAGTGGAGTATGGCGAGCCGCTCCTCGCCATCTCCTGATGTTTCGCAAAGTCCTCATCGCCAATCGCGGTGAGATCGCCCTACGAATCCTTCGCGCCTGCAAGGAGCTGGGGATTTCAACCGTGGCGGTCCATTCCACCGCCGACACCGACGCCATGCATGTGAGGCTGGCGGACGAATCGGTGTGCATCGGACCACCCCAGGCATCGGAGAGCTATCTCAACATCCCCGCCATCGTTGCGGCCTGCGAGATCACAGGAGCTGAGGCCATCCACCCGGGCTACGGCTTCCTGTCGGAAAACTCTCGGTTCGCCGACATTGTGGAGGCCCATGGGCTGTCCTTCATCGGCCCGACGGCAAGCCAGATCCGCACCATGGGCGACAAGATCGAGGCCAAGCGCACCGCAGCGCGGCTCGGCATTCCCGTGGTGCCTGGGTCGGAAGGAGCCATCAAGACCGAGGCGGAGCTCCTGCGCGTGGCCAAGGAAATCGGCTACCCCGTCATCATCAAGGCGAGTGCCGGCGGCGGCGGTCGCGGAATGACCGTGGCGCGCAGCGAGAGCGAGCTGGTCCAGGCCGCAGGGCGCGCAAAATCGGAGGCGAAGGCCGCCTTCGGCAATGACGACATCTATTTGGAGCGCTATCTCGCGACGCCGCGCCACATCGAAATCCAGGTGTTGGGCGATGGGCGGGGCGAGGCCATTGCCCTTGGTGAGCGTGACTGTTCGCTCCAACGCCGGCATCAGAAGGTGTGGGAGGAGGCTCTCTCCCCTGCCCTCGACGACACTCAGCGCGCGGAGATCTACGAGACCGTGCGCAAGGCCATGTGCGACATGCGCTATCGGGGCGCCGGCACCATCGAGTTCTTGTACGAGAACGGAGAGTTCTTCTTCATCGAGATGAACACGCGCCTTCAGGTTGAGCACCCTGTGACGGAGATGATCACAGGGCTCGACCTCGTCCATGCGCAGCTCAGAGTCGCCTCAGGCGGGGATATCGGCATCACCCAGGATGAGGTCACCTTCCACGGCCACGCCATCGAGTGTCGTATCAACGCCGAGCATCCTGAGACGTTTATCCCCTCGCCCGGGACCATCACCCACTACCACCCGCCTGGCGGGCTTGGTGTGCGGGTGGATTCGGCGGTCTATCAGGGCTACCGCATCCCCCCCTACTACGACAGCTTGATCGGCAAGCTGATCGTCCATGGCAACACGCGCTCTGAATGCTTGATGCGCCTCAGGCGCTCACTGGATGAGTTTGTGGTGGACGGCGTCAATTCGACGCTGGGCCTCTTCCGCGATCTGATCCATCATCCCGATATCGTAAGTGGCATGTACGATATCCATTGGTTGGAGACCTTCTTGGCGAAGGATGCGACCGGATGAGTAGCCTCGACAACATCGTGCTTGAGATCACGCCTGAGGTTCTTCTGAAGGCCTATGCCTGCGGGATCTTCCCGATGGCAGAGTCCGCAGACGACCCCGGCCTTTACTGGATCGAGCCCGAGCGTCGCGGCATCGTGCCTTTAGAGACCTTTCACGTCCCCCGGCGTCTGGCCCGCCTTCTCAAGCAGGAACCGTTTGAGATCCGCGTCGACACCGCTTTCGATGCGGTGATCGACGGCTGCGCTGCCCCGGCCCCCGGCCGCACGCGCACATGGATCAATGGGCGCATCAGGCATCTTTACACCAACCTGTTCCAGATGGGTCATGCCCACTCAGTGGAGACATGGCTCGACGGGGAACTGGTGGGTGGGCTCTACGGCGTACGGCTCAACGGTGCGTTTTTTGGCGAATCGATGTTTTCCAGCGTGCGCGATGCCTCAAAGGTCGCCCTCGTGCACCTTGCTGCGCGGCTGAAGATCGGCGGCTTCGGACTGCTCGACGCCCAGTTCATCACCGATCATTTGACCCAATTCGGCGCTACGGAAATCTCGCGCAGGCGCTACCAGTCCCTTTTGGACGGCGCCTTACAGCTGGATGCCGACTTTACGCGCGCGGGCCCTTTGACAGGCACAAAAGCCGTAGACGCGCTCAGCGCCGCCTAACGCTGCTCAATCCTCGATCACCTCGGGAATGTCGTCAGGCGTGACCACAGCCACGAATGGTTTGCGGCGCGGCAAGGGAAACCACCCGTCCGGCCTCGTGATCAACCCCATCTCGTCCTGTGCAAAGCTGCTGGTATCAAACCCAGGAGGCGGCGCCACCGACGTGGTAAGCGCGCAATCCTTGAGCCACACGTCATAGACGGGGTGGTCGACCGCGTTGAGGCCTGGGCTTGCGGCAAACATCCAGCCTGTGAAAATCCGGCGGATGCGTGCGTCGAGGGTGATCTCATCCACCTCGGCAAAAACCATCGTGTTGGGCTCTTCCGTCGGCGGCTGGGTTTGGCAGGTGCGCGGCGTCACCTGAAGCGCGCCAAACTGCACCGTCTCGTTGATGTAGACGTCGAACGAAATGATCCGTCCCGTCACTTTGTCGAGGCCTGAGAACACCGCGACGGGGTTTTCGATGGGCTCGGCCCTGGCAGATCCCAGCGCCAGAAGACCCATCATCACAACTACGCCTACTCGAACCATCGCACCGTCAGCCCCCAGCACCAAGGACCTTGCGCGCGCCCGAAGCCCGATGAAACATCAATCGGGCGGTCGGCCAGGGCACCAGCGCCCACACATGGCGCAGGACGCCATGGCAGCGGTTGAGGCCAACTGTCACTGGGCGCGGTTCGATCCTCAGATACCTCTTCCAATCAATTGCCCGTTTACGCAAGCCGTGCGGCAAATCGGATGCGAACATAGTCTGCCGTCCACTGGCCGGACCGGTCGCGAAGCTGCGGCGATAACAGGGCCTCAAGTTCGCTCATCAGGAGATCGGCACGGGTGCCGGCAGCATCGAAGAACGGCGCACGAAACGTCTCGATCCAGCTCGACAGGCCGCGCGGCAGATGGGTGGGACGGTGGAACATTTCGATCTTGTCCACCGTGAACCCGCCAGCCTCGAGCATCCCCCGATACTCATCGGCCGTCGGGAAAAACCAAGGATCCGCCAGCGTATCGTCAATGCCGTGCTTGTCGGCAAGGGCGCGAAGGGCCGTTCGGATGGCTGCCACATTCCCGTGACCACCGAACTCGGCAACGAATCGTCCGCCGGGTTTCAGCGCCCGGTGCACGCCTTTGATCACCGCCTCGCCATCGTTCATCCAGTGAAGGGCAGCATTGCTGAATACAGCATCGAACTCATCCGCAAAATCGAGGGCCTGGCCGTCTACCTGGCGCGCATCAAGCCCGCGCGCCCGCGCCGCCTCTACGAAATCGGCGCTTGCATCGGCCCCCACCACCGTGGCGCCCGCTTCGGCAATCTTTTCGGTGAGAGCGCCGTCGCCGCAGCCAAGGTCAAGCACGCGCTCGCCCGGTTTCGGGTCGAGCCACTCCACCACGCCTGCACCAAGGTCCGACACAAACCGTGCATTGCGCGAGTAAACTTCTGCCGACCAGGTCTGTTCGCTCACAGCTTTCTCCACTTGCCCCCCGTCACCACCGTGCCGCAAGCAGCGCGGCAAATGCGATCACCCCCCAAATAGTCTTAGGCCGCAGGATTTAACCGACCCAGTGCGGCCACCAGCTTGGCACGCCGCGCCGTCGCATCTTCGCGCTTCTGGCGTTGTTCTTCCACCGTGTCCGCCTCCGCCTTTTCCAAGAATTTCGGGTTGGAGAGGCGCCCCTCGATTTTCTCAATGTCCTTGTCTAGGCGGGTCAGCTCCTTGGTCAGCCGCGCGCGCTCTGCCCCAAGGTCCACAAGCCCTTCCAGCGGAAGGCACACCACAACGTCCCCCACCACAGTCTGGGCGGAGTTGGGCGGCGCAACCTCGTCGGCCCAAACGGACGAGGCCCTTGCAAGACGGCGGATCGCAGGCTCGTGCTCAGCAATCCACCCCTCGTGCTTGGCCGTCCCGCCGACCACCACAATGGGCGCTTCCATTGCCGCAGGCACGTTGGTCTCAGCCCGCACGGAGCGCACGTTCGCCACAAGATCCACCACGAAATTGATCTCGTCAGCGGCGTCCACATCCTCCATCACGCTTTGTGGCCAGCTTGCATGGATCAAGAGCGTCTCGCGCTTGACGTTCGAGCGCTCGGCCGTCACCGCCCAAAGCTCTTCAGTCAAGAAAGGCATGAACGGGTGAAGAATTTTGAGGATCTGGTCGATGACGTAAGCGGTCGTCTTCTGCAGCTCAGCCTTTTCAGGACTGTCGGCCGCAATCAGAACCGGCTTGGCAAGCTCCAAATACCAATCGCAGAACGTGTTCCATGTGAACCGGTAAATGGCCGCCGCAGCATCGTTGAAGCGGAAGCTGTCGAGCGCCTCTTCCACCTCTCCTGCGGTCCTGTGCGCTTCGGTGATGATCCAACGGGCAAGCCGTCCATCCACCGTCGAAGGATCGAACAAAGGGTCAATCCGACATTCGTTCATGTCGGCAAAGCGCGTTGCGTTCCAAAGCTTGGTGGCAAAGTTGCGGTAACCCTGCACCCGCGCCTTGGCGATCTTCACGTCACGCCCTTGGGCCGCCATCGCTGCAAGGGTGAATCGCAACGCATCAGCGCCAAACGCGTCCATCAATTCCAACGGGTCAACAACGTTGCCCTTGGACTTGCTCATCTTCGCGCCGTGCTCGTCGCGCACGAGGGCGTGGATGTAGACGGTGTGGAAAGGCTCGCGGTTGAGGAAATGCATCCCCATCATCATCATCCTGGCCACCCAGAAGAAGATGATGTCGAACCCCGTCGACAACACGGATGTGGGGTAATAGCGGCGCAGCTCAGGCGTACGCTCAGGCCAGCCGAGCGTTGAAAACGGCCACAGCGCGGACGAGAACCACGTGTCCAGAACATCCTCGTCCCGGTAAAGCAGGCACGGGCCTTCTTGGTCCTCTTGCGCCCAAGCCGCCAATGCCTCATCGCGCTCGGCCACAGCGACCCCGCGGCCATAGTGGAGGCCAGCCACATTCAGCACCTCGTCTTCGGTGCGCTCAACGAAGATCTTGCCATCTGGCCCATACCAAGCAGGGATCTGATGGCCCCACCAAAGCTGGCGCGAGATGCACCAGGGCTGGATGTTCTCCATCCAGTCGAAGTACGTGCGCGACCAGTTGGACGGAACGAACAGGGTCTTGCCCTCCCGCACAGCCTCCATGGCGGGTCCGGCAAGACGCTTGGCGTTCACGTACCACTGGTCGGTCAGCAAGGGCTCAATGGCAACGCCGCTGCGATCGCCGAAGGGCACCTGGTGAACGTTCGGCTCAATGGTCTCGATGTAACCACCGTCGGTCATCCGCCGCACAATCTCATCACGCGCAGCAAACCTATCCTTGCCGTCCACCGCGTCGATGAGGTCGCGCACTGCGCCAGCATCGATCCCCTCAAGGAACGCCTGGTTCTCCTTCAGTTGGACCGCCGCCGTTTCGTCAAAGATGCTGATCAGCGTCAGCTTGTGCCGCTTGCCCACCTCAAAGTCGTTGAAGTCGTGGGCCGGGGTGATCTTCACCGCACCCGAACCTTTTTCCGGATCGGAGTAGGTGTCGGCCACAATCTGAATACGGCGCCCGACCAGCGGCAACACTGCATCACGCCCAACAAGATGTTGGAAGCGCTCATCGTCGGGGTGAACGGCCACGGCAACATCGCCCAGCATCGTTTCGGGCCGTGTGGTTGCGACGACAATGTAAGTGGACGGATCCTCAGGGTCGAAGGTGGCATCCGCGAGGGGATAGCGGAAATGAACCAGCTCACCCTTCACCTCCCGCGATTCCACCTCAAGGTCGGAAATCGCCGTCAGCAGCTTGGGATCCCAGTTCACAAGGCGCTTGTCGCGGTAGATCAGCCCCTGCTTGTGCAACCGCACAAAGACCGAAAGCACTGCCTCGGACAGCCCATCGTCCATGGTAAAGCGCTCGCGCGACCAATCGCACGAGGCCCCCAGCCGATCGAGCTGCGCCTTGATGGTGCCGCCCGACTCCTCACGCCACTGCCACACACGCTCCAAGAACGCAGCACGCCCCATGTCGCGACGGTTCGGCTCGCCAGCTTCTGCAAGTTGGCGCTCCACCACCATCTGCGTGGCAATGCCCGCATGGTCGGTGCCAGGTTGCCAAAGCACGTCCTTGCCACGCAGCCGCTCAAAGCGAACCAATACGTCCTGGAGTGTATTGTTCAGCGCGTGGCCCATGTGCAACGAGCCCGTCACATTCGGTGGCGGGATCACGATACAATAGGGCTCGGCATTGCGTTCAGCACCGGCACCGGCCTTGAACGCGTCTGCGTTGCTCCAGACGTCGCGGATGCGCGGCTCAACGATGGCCGCGTCGTAGGTCTTCTCAAACATGGCTAATCACCCTTGCCGGGTGTGCCTAAGGCCGAGGGCTGCCCAACGTCAATGTCGCGGGGACAATCTCGTCAGATCAACCGCTCCCAACGGCCGTCTGCAGTGCGGCATGCAGTCGCCCGGCCAAGTAGCCGTTCCGCATCACGCTCGGCCACATGCACCACGTCACGGCAGGTTTTGGCGTTGACCATGTAGACCGGTCCGGGGGTCACCCTACCTGTGGTGCCCTTCCACTCCCAGGTGACCGGCTGGCCGGACCGTGGGCTGTTCAAGGCATTGACCTGTGCGGAGAACACAACGTCCTCTGCCCCCTCACCCACCTTGGAGAGGAAGCGCTTAGGCACAAAGGCATCCCGCGTCGCCACTAAGTCGTGGCTCGCCACAAGCTGCCCTTCAGACCTCGGACCAAGACCGAGCGCACTACACCCGGCCAGCACCGCACAAAAGGCAAGCGCCATCATTCCCGCAGCAGGCTTCAACGCCGCACCCATGATTGACAACAACCTCAACCACACTCCTGCATCAGACTGAACAAAGCGTCAACATCCACGTTTACGCCCGAGGCAGCCTGACCACTGCCAGCAAGCCACCCAGTTCAGACCGCGCCAAAGAAAACTCGCCCCCATAAAGCTCCACAAGCTCAAAAACGATGGACAGGCCCAACCCACTCCCGGGCTTTGACTGGTCTAGCCGCTTGCCGCGCGACATGACGTCACCGCACTGGGCTTCCGACAGCCCAGGTCCATCATCGCCGATGCTGATGGTCAGGTATCGCGGGTTGTCCGCGTCCTTCGCCTTCAAGTCGATCACAACCTGGCGGCCTGCCCACTTCAAGGCATTGTCCACAAGATTCCCGACGATTTCCTCAAAATCCTGTCGCTCGCCGTAAAACTTCACAGGGCCATCGTTGTCGAAGTGGACGGTGATTCCCCGCCTCTCCCCCAGACGCGCCATCGCCCTGTGAAGCCGCTCCAGCGCAGGCACCACGTCGGTGACGGACCCCACCATACGGTCCTTCGCCGCCATCTGCGCCCGCTCGAGATAGTAGCGCACCTGGCTCTGCATGATCTGTGTCTGCTCGGTCACAGACTTTGCGATTTGAGAGGTGTCGTTGGCCGCATCGTTGATCAGAACGCTGAGAGGCGTCTTCAGCGCATGGGCAAGGTTCCCCACATGCTGCCGTGCCCGGGCCAATGTCGCCTGGTTGGCGTCAATCAGCGCGTTCAGCGCCTGAGCCACAGGGGCAATCTCGGAAGGCAAACGCTCGCTCACATGCTGCGCGCGCCCTTCTTGCACAGCCTGCAATTCCCGCCCCAGTTGCTTCAAAGGCCGCAAGCTGGTCCGCCACTGCACAAATGTCGCCGCAATCAATATCGCCGCAAACAGCCCCAGATAGATGGCAAGCTGGGTGGCGAAACGCGCCGTGTCATCGTCGATGGTCTCAGCACTTGCCGCCACCACCACCACGTACCACTGGCTGTCCTCAAAGGCGACGCGCCGCGCCACAAGGCGCAACTCCTCACCCGATGGACCCACCGCGCTCGTGCGCTCCAACCGCCCCGGCGGCAACGACAACAACCCTTCAGGCGTCATCAACCGATCACCGCCAAGGGAATCAGAGGCAAGGACCACATTGCCCGAGGTGCGGGCAATCACCACCCAATACCACCCCGAAAACGGCTGATCGAATCGCGGCTCTTGGATGTCGACCATCGCATCGGGCAAGGATTTTTCGTCCACCGCCGCCAAAGTGCCAATTAAATCGGATAGGTAGACACCGAGTGTATCATCGAACCTTGCTTCGATGGTCTGCCGGAACGCCGACGCCAACACCAAGCCGGTTGCCACCAGCGCAAACGCACTCCACGCCAAAGACGTCAGCAGCAACCTGGCGGAGAGTGATTTAAGCCGCATGATCGGGCGGGCATGCGCGATAGCCAAGACCCCGCACCGTTTCAATTACGTCAACCTTCAGCTTCTTGCGCAAACGCCCGATAAACACCTCGATCGTATTGGAGTCGCGATCGAAATCCTGATCGTAAAGGTGTTCCGTCAGTTCCGTGCGCGACACGATCCGTCCTTGGTGCAGCATCAAGTACGCCAACACGCGGTACTCGTGGGAGGTGAGGCGGATGGGGCTGCCGTCCACCGTCACCCGGCTTGCCCGCGCATCAAGGTGGACTGGACCGCAACGAAAGTCGTTGGTCGCGTTGCCTGCAGAGCGGCGGATCAGCGCCCGTACCCGCGCCAAGATCTCCTCCATGTGGAAAGGCTTCGACACGTAGTCGTCAGCGCCGGCATCAATGCCTGCCACCTTATCGCTCCAACGGTCGCGCGCGGTCAGAACAAGGACAGGCATGGTCCTGTTCCCCTCACGCCAGCGCTCCAGCATGGTGATGCCGTCCATGTTCGGCAGACCAAGGTCCAGGATCACCGCATCATAGGGCTCGGTATCACCAAGATAGTGGCCCTCTTCCCCGTCAAGGGCAGCATCCACCACATAGCCTGCGGCCCGAAATGCTTCGGTCAATTGCCGATTGAGATCCCGATCGTCCTCAACAACCAATAGCCTCATCGCTTGCTCCTTGATCCCCTCAACGCAACACTTGACCGGTCTGGGCATCCACGACCCGTCCGAAAACGCGACCGTCGTGCCCTAGGATCGTGACCTGCCAAACCAGCCCGGCACCGCCATGGCAAAGTTCTAACCGCAAGACTTTTCCACCAAGGCGCCGACGCAGGGGCCCTAGCCGAACCACGCGGCCGGACTCAATCATCGCCCGCCGTTCGGAGCGCGGCAGACACGACTGCTGCGCGTCCGCAATCGGCATGGGAGCCGGCGGAAGAAACGCGACAAGACAGAATAGGACCAGGCGCAGGCACGCACGCATCCTTGCGCGGTACGAAAACCTCACTGAATTGCGCGTGAACACATGGTCACGCCACCCCTGGTACGGAACGCCACTCACGCCCCATATTGCCGGATAAACACACAATTACTGCTTCGCGCGTGCGCACAATTCCCGCCAGGCCGCATTGTGGCCGCGCACCTGATGCACGGTCTCCACACTGTCGCCCCGCGACCAGCCGATGGGACCGAAGGCACGACAGGACGTATCAGTCCCGACGGAAGCCGTCGTCTGGCACGCCGTTAGCATCAGGAGCGCGGTCATTGCCAGCGCGGCCGCGGCGATCGGCTTGCCGGCGCGCGCGGTTCGCCGCGGCCACACGGTCATCTTCCACCTCCAGTCTTTGGATTTCTCGCTCGGCGAGGCGGCGGGCGATGCGCTCCTTGGCGGCAGCCCCCTCAACCCACTTCCCCGCTTGGTAGGCGGGCGCGGCCACAATCAGCCCGCCCGCAACTGCCCCAACAATGCCTTGCCATCCAATCATCGACACAAGGCGTAAGAGCACCGTCACGCCGGCTCCTCGGCCGGCGCGCCCTCCGCCCGTCGCATGGCAAAACGCCACAAAAACACACCGCCAACACCAATCAGCACCAGGAGCATCAAAGAAAGCCCTATCACCGTGCCGTCATTCAAAAGCTGAATTTGGCGCGCCACCTGTACGCCCGTGGTCACCGTCGCCCCGACAGTCACGGCAGCGCCCGCCCCTGCAATGGGCGCCGCGGCACGGCGGGCAGACGCGCGCCTGTCGTCACGCACCTGGCGCTCTGCCACAGCCGCACCAAGGGCAGACAGGACTGCTGCATCGGCCACACCATCGGCGGCAAGGCCGCGGCGGCCCTCAAAGCGGCGCACAGCATCTTCGGTGCGTCCGCCATAAACGCCGTCCACCCTCAGCCCATAGTTCAGAACGTTGAGGTCACGCTGCAACGCACTCACGTCGGCGCCGCGTGCCCCTGGCCGTAAGGTGCGCACCCCAAGGGGCGTATCGGGCACCAAGGGCACACCATCGCGTGGCGCCTCAGCCCCAGGTGGCCAGCGGATCCCGTCGGGCAAAATTGCATCGACACGGAAGGTGGATCGTCTCACCTCGTTGCGCACGTTCCCATTCACAACGGTGATTGTCCCATCCGCGTGGACGGCCTCCACAATCCCCACATGTCCATAAAGGGGGTTTGGCCCACGCGGAAACACGACAATGGCCCCACGAACCGGCCTTTGCAGCCGCGTTCCATACCGGGTGAAGGATCGCGCCAGCGCAGAGCGGGTGGACGGATAGCCGGCATTCACCAGCGCTCCGTTCACCGCAATGGCGCACCACGCATCATCATCATTGTTCCACCAGCTAACCTTCGCGATTCGCCCCCATTCCACAATCGTCGGATTGTGCTTGGGACCAGGAATCTCCTTAAGACCAATGTGGTGCACCAAGTAGTCGAGCCACGGCACCCGCACGTGCATAGCGCCCTCCTTGCCATCTGGAAAAACAGAAAAACCGCGCACCCAAGGCACGCGGTTGATGATCACGAACGCCCACAGCGCATCATTCGAGCGCCTCGGCAGAGCTATTTCGAATGACCGTCAACGGTCATCGGGAGCGCACTCCATCGTGCAAGCACATGCCGAGCACGTCGCCCTCACAGCTCTTTGGACGGCCGGATAGCCTGGCGCTCACCGACACCCCGCTCTTGCGGACTATCGCAGGTCAGGATGCCGATCAGCAAAACACCGCAGGTCGGCCGAACCCCCATCGCCCCGGGGGTAAACGCTAGCTCGCCTCGGTCTTTTGCGCCTCAAGTGCCATGACGCGCCGACAAAGCTCCTGCACCGCCTTCACGAGCGGCGCGATGAACTCCGTATACCCTAAGGATTTCACGTCGTTGCCGCCGGCGACCTGGTGGTCCTGATAACCGCCAAAGTCTTCGCCCGTATCGGCAATGACCGTCTCAAGGTCTTGGGCGAGAAAGCCATGATGATAGCGAGAACGCTTCTTGCTGCCAGGCGCGGGAGGGTTCCACACGTCCTCTTCCGGCAGATCGATGGGCCGCTTGTAGTCCTCGCGCATGTCCCAGCGATAATCCACCGGCCGCAACTTCATGATGAAGGAGAGCCCCAAAGCCGTGTCACGCACATCGGCCTTATCGCGCGCATCGGAACGGTTCTTCACCGCGCCGTAGGTGTAGGTGTCGGTCAGCGAATCGCCCAGCTGAACCTGGTTGTTGCCGTTCACCTGCGCGTTGTAGCCAAGCCCGCTGGCATTGGTGGTACCGCTTGAGGTCGCCCCCAACGCCTCAAACCCCACCGCGGTGTTGCGGCTGCCATTGACGAGACTGCGCAGCGCATTGGCGCCAATGGCCGTGTTGCGCCCGCCACCGGCGATCAACTTGCCGGATTCGCGCCCAAGCGCCGTGTTCAGCGTTCCCGAGGTGGTGACGGGCAGACTGTTGCGCCCCACCGCTACCGATTCCGTGTCGTCACCCAGTCCCCGCCAGACCGACATGGAATCGCCAAGGACAATCCTGTCTCCTCGCACCGTCGTCGTCCCGTCAAGGGTCGCAACCTGCAGCCCCCTACCCGCATCAAGGGTCGAGGCGCGCAGATTACCCGCGGAGTTTCGCAGCTCAATATCACCATCAGGACCGCCACCCATAAAGGTGATCTCACCGCCTGAGGCCGTGGTGGCGCCATACACCTCAAAAGGCCTGTCGAACCGCACGGATGTGCCGTCGTTGTTGGGGCCGTATAGCCCATTGGTGCGCGAGGCTGGCAGCTCCACGTCCCACCCGTTGGCATCATTGCCCACAAGCACATGGTTGCCGTCGGTCGTGACCTTCAGGAAGGTGCCGCTCCCCGATCCGATCCCGTTCACCGTCACACCGAAACAGGTGATGTCACCCACCTCTTGGCGGATGCAGTCGCCCACACGCACCGTGTGAGGGTTCAACGAAAATCGCACCGATGACAGCGACAGGTGCCCGACCCCGAGGACGAAACCGTCCGCCAACGTGCTGGTCGACAGGCCGACTTTCCCGTTCTGGAACTGGCAGTTGGCGCCCGACCCATCCACCCGCACCAAAGGCTTGTTGGCGTCGGAGGTGCAGTCGAACTCAAAGTCCGAAATAGCAAGGTCGCCACCGGTGTGCAGCACAAAAAAGTCATTCGGAAAGCGTGTCGTCGCATAAAGCCCGCTGACCGTGAGCGCCCCTGCAGACATCTCCATACGCGAGTAAGGGCCGTCCAACGTCAGCCCCGAAACGGTCCCGAACGCGCTCTTGCCGGGGTTGATGGAAGACTGTTCAAAAATCACCCTGCACCGAAAAGGCGTACAGGCTGACATCTTCAAATCGTCCACATGCCCGAAGCGGAAGGCGATGTTTTCACCGTCGCGGAAGATATCCCCCAAAGGCACGTCATTGACGAAGTTGTAAGGCCAAACGCGGCAGTTGCGCACCTCGACGGTGTCGAGCGCCCCGTCCACCACAATCCCCTCGTTCAGCGTGCCGCACTCAATGTCCTCTAGGATGGCACCGCCGGTGTTTTGGCGCGCATCCACACCGTTGTAGCCGCGCGTAATGCGGATTGCCGTCAGCCTTGTGCGCGTCCTGTTGGTCATCTGAATCGCGGCCGGATAGGCAACCAGGGTCGCACGGCTGGTGGTGGGCGACTGGTCGAACGCCACCTCAAACTCCGAGAGCGAGCAGAACGAGTCGTCAAGCCGGATGATCCCGGTCGCGGACATATTAAAGTCCGTTCCCGCCAGAAAGATCGTCCGCCCGCGCCCCGATCCCCTGATCTGCTGAAAGGCTGACCCGGTGGAGACAGCATCCGTCACGCGATAGTTGCCAGGCTCGATGAAGACGTTGCGACCCGAGTTGGTTGCTCGGTTCAACGCGGCCGTGTCGTCGGTGACCCCGTTGCCCACGGCACCTGCCTGCCTGGCCGTCACCAGCCCCGGCACCAGCGCCCAGTGCACACCATCGAGGTCGGTCGCCCCCAACCCGTCGGAGGGAAACGCGCTCACCCGCACATAGCGCGCTCCGCCGCCATCGCCCTCGGCAGCATACCCCCGGGTTTCAATCTGGTCGGTGTCCGCCGGAATGCGCACACCCGGGATATCAGCAAAGCTTGAAATGGAGATCGACAACGCCTCCACCCCCGACATGGTCGGCACCTTGTTAAGGTCCATCGCCCCTGTCGCCCGATTGACGGAGAACGCCTCGTTCCAAGTGCTCCCGTTCGCCGAGACTTTGAGCGAGAAGTCGTCATTGCCAATCAGCCCGAATTCGGCCCGGCCCGAGTAGTTGGACTGAAACAGGTGCGAGGCTGTATCCCCAGGCGCTGTTTTGGACGCCTTCACCCGCACATCGCCCGTGGGGCTCGCTTTTGTGTCGTCGGCCACAAACAAGGCCGCATCCGCCTTCACCACCAGGCGATTGGTGGTGTCGGCGGTGGCATTGATGCCAAACTTCGACACCGTCTCCGATGCACCGACGGCGGTCAAAATCTCCCACTGCGTGCCGTTAAAGTAGATCAGCACGCCCTCGTTGGAGACGAACGCCACCCACCCTGCCTTGGGCGCGAAAAACACCCATGCACCATCAAGGTAGGCCGCAACGTCCAAGCCGCGGCCTGCCCACGCGCCGGTGGCGCCAGCGGCCACCACATGGCGGTCGCCCTCCTGGGGTGCGCCTGGGGGCGATGTGCGGTTGCGGTCGATGACCGCAAGCTGCATCACCGCATCGATGCGCCGGAACGCCTCGTTCACCGTCACATGCTTTTGCGCCTGTGCGGCCTGAACGTAAGGCAGTTCAATATTAGGGCTGTTGGACATCGAAGGTCACCTCGTAAGCGACGCCGGTCCCGAAGCCGGGCGCCAATTGCGCAACGCGAATGGACAGCGTGTTCTGTGCTGCGCCAAAGTCGGCCGTTTGATTGGCCAGCGAATAGGTGTAGGTGGGCGCGCCGATCTCCACCGTGCGCACCACCGCCCCCTGATCCAGGATCTCAAGCCGGTAGAGCTCAGCGGTTTCACCGAGGGGAACATCGCCACTGTCAGGCCAGGGATCGCCACCCACACGAGTCCGCCGCACCCAGGTGATGACCACCGCCCCATTGCTCTGCCGCAGCCCCGCACCGTGCACGGGTCCGTAAGGCACAAGCCCTCTGCCCGCCGGTGTGAACGTGAAGGTGGTCACAGACCGCCCACCGATCCCTTCGGAGAAGAGACCGACGCGATAGGTCCGCTCCAGCCCCACCTCCGACAAAGGCGTCTGCAAAGTGCTCAAGGTCCCGTCCAGGATCGCAAGGCGCGCGCCCACCAAAATGCCGCTTGCCGCAGCATCCTCAGTGCCCGCCTGACCGCGCAGCAGCCCGGTCAGGCGGTAGGTGTCTTCACCCACAAGCTCAGCGTCTTGGAACTGAACAATTTCGAAGCCGCCATTGGCCGCTTCAACGGCAATGGCGTTCTTGCCTCCTAAGACGTCGATCTCCGCCCTTGAGCGCACCTCTCGGCCGTAGAGCCGCACGTCGAGCCGGGCGCCGTAGTCCCAGCGGCTGGTGGGCCCCGGCGCTGGCGGCGCCACCACCTCACCCATGGAGGCCGGCATCCCCACCGTCCTCACCAGGTCGAACGCCCCGCCAGCAGCGGCCCTCCAGACACCCATGGTGCCTGGCCAGGGGTTGGCGTAGATGCCAATCCAGGGAACGTGCTCGCTCACCGTCTCGTCCACCAGAGGCAGATTCAGCCCGAACGCCACAGGCACTCCCGTCACTGGGGTGACCACAGGCGGAGTGCCTGATCCTGGCACGTAGGTGGGCACAAGCGCCGCACGGTCGACGGTGCGCGCAGAGACCGCGCGGTGGGTCAGATCCTCCACCTCTTCGATCACCGCCTCGCGTTCCCGCCCATCCACCGTGAGGCCCACGATGTCCCCAGGAAGCAGCGCCAAATCGCTCGGCGGTAACGCGAATTGAAGACGCGTGCGCCCTGCCCATTTGGCCGACAGCGCCACCTGCGACAGCTGGGCCGCAAGCCCATTGTTGAGGCTTGCCGACACCGCAATCTCATCGATCTGCCGTGTCGTCCCTTCGGCCGGTCGAAACCGCGCCGCACCGGTCTGATAATCACGCCCGCTGTCGTAAAACCTCAGACGCTGTTCCACAGGAAGGCTCGCCTCCTCCTCCCGCGTCTCGGCTGTCATCGGCGCGGTGTCGCCAGTCTCCACGAGGACATCGCCGTTGAACGTGCCGACCTTGCCCCGGTCGAGACTGACAAAGCGAATGCCCGTCCCCGTATCGGCCCCCATGGTGGTGGTCGCCAGCAACAACGGCTCCAACACCTGACGAAGGCTATTGGACGACGGCACGATGAAGCCATCGAGCGCCGTCGACAGCCCTACGATCTCAGGCCTTGTCAGCCCCCAATCGTCAAACAGTGCCTCGATCAGTTCCCCAAGCGGTGCACCGCCCATACGGCCCGACAGCCAGTGTCCACGCTCCCAATTCGCCCCGTCCGACCACACATCCGTGCGCAGCGGAAAGGCCGGCCAAGGCCGTGCATCCCACGTCCAGACATGGACCATGGAATGATCCACCATCCGCCCGCCATAGACGGACGAAGACGGGTTGATGGCATCGATGTCGCTCGACGTCGCCGGGTCGAACGCCCCCAGCATCGCCTCCAAGTAGGCCCGCTGGATCGCATCATCGCGCAACCCTCTGGAAAAGTAGGGAAGCTTGGATTCCGACGACTTCGGATCATAAAACACGTTCGGCTGGTTCGACCCGCGATCCACCGCAGGGCACCCCACCTCGGTGAACCAAACGGGCTTTGACCGAGGCACCCAGGCAGTGGGCTGGGCCACCTCCACACCGGCCACGCGATCATAGTGGAGGTTGCTCCACCAGTTGGCCAAGTCCTTGTAGCGGAAGACCCAATCCTTACCGTACGCCCCGTCGCTGATGGGTGAGCGCACCTGCGCCACACGGTCCTGATCGCTGGCATAGTACCAGTCGTAACCCTCGCCCCCTGCGACGTTGCCGGCAAGGTAGGCGGTGTCGTGCACATGCTCGGCCAGCGCCTCGTCGGCATGGCTTCCGTCGCGCCAGTCCGACAGCGGCCAGTAGTTGTCGATGGCAATGAAGTCCACATTCGGGTTCGCCCAAACCTGGTCGAGGTGAAACGACACATCGCCGCCGGCCGGCTGATGACCAAAGTATTCCGACCAGTCCGCCGCGTATGAAATCTTCGTCCCCGTACCCACAATGGAGCGCACATCGTCCACAAGGCCGGACAGCGCATCCACAAAGGGGAACCCGCTCGCCCCGCGTATCGTGGTGAGCCCCCTCAGCTCCGACCCCACCAGAAACGCATCAACCCCGCCCGCCTGGGCGGTCAGCGCAGCGTAGTGCAACACCATACGCCGCAGCGTCCATTCCGCGGGACCGGTGTAGGTCACCACCGCCTCGCTGCCGGAAAAGTCGCCAGGTGCCGCCGTCCCCACCAGGGCACTGACGGCCGCATCAGCTGCAGCGCTGCCATCAGGCGAGCCAGTCTGCCCGGGCGCAGGCGAGACCGTCACACGGCCCCGCCAAGGGTGCGGCGCCTGTTCGACCCCGCCGTAGGGGTCGGTCTTTCCATTGCCTTCAGGAAGATCCATCAGGATAAAGGGGTAGAACACCACCTTCAGCCCACGCGCCTTGATGGCTTTGATGGCGGAAAACACAGCCTCGTCGGCAGGTGTACCGCCATAGGTGGGACGAAGGTCCGAATCCTTGCTCACAAGGCGCGCCGTTGCACGGCTCTCGCCTGCAACGCCCCATTCAACGCTCGTCTCGCGCTCGTTGCTCTCCACCGCCGGCTGAAGCGTGCACTGGGCGCAGTCGAGGTTGTCGCCGAACCAGGCCACCACCAGCGCCACGCTTTCCACGTTGGGGCAAACAGCCGTCAGCTCGTCCAAGGAGGCTTCAATGTCGCTCGTCGCCACATCCAAATGGCGGTTGTCGGCCGCCGCCTCACCAGGCCCCAAGGTCCTGTCCACCCGCTCAGCGTGGTAACCAAACTCCGTCGCGCCGGGGATCATGGTGACGGCCCGCACCATCTCCTCAAGCCTGCCCACAGGCCGCACCACCTCGAAGGTGAGACGCGGCAAGCGGTTGCCGTAAGGGCCCACAGGCAGCTTCTCGAACACGATGTAGGCCGTGTTGCGGAACGCCGGTGTGTCCCCCTCAAGCGCCTCGATCAAAGGGTCGGCAGGCTGGTGCCCGCGGCCGAGGTAAATGCGCGCGTTGACAACGTCCAGGTCCAAAGGTTCGCCATCGGCCCAGACCCGTGCGACCCTTGCAATGGGCCCCTCACAAATCCCAACGGCAAAGGACGCGGTGTAGGAAAACTCGGCCACCGTCGGCCCGCTCCCCTTGCCGGCCGATTCCACCTCAACGCTCTCTTCAAAGTCCCGCGCCCAGATAACCGTGCCGGCAAGGCGCATGCGCCCATACACCCGCGCAACGGGGCTTCCGTCCGACGCGGTCTGGACCGAAAGGTCCTCCATGTAGCCCACCACACGGGTGGAGCTTTCGCCAAACAGCCTTTGGTCGATGATGTTGCCGGCAAGTGCGCCCGCCGCGCGGCCCACAATGGCACCGAAAGGGCCCAAAAGGCCGCCAACGGCCTGCCCGGCCGCCTGTAGAGCAAGGGTTGCCATCAGTCCGTCACTCCCGGAAAGGCGAAAACGCCTACGATCCGCCGCCGCCAGAACGGAACCAAAGGTCCCTCAACCACCTGGCCAGCGCCGTCATAGGCATGGATGAAACGGTCCTCAGAGACCGCAATGCCGGTGTGCTTTGCCGGCACCCCGCGGCGCCAGCGAAACACCAAGACCGCCCCTTGCGAGACCTTTTGTATCGGCACGAAAAGCTGGCTGAGCGCCGTCAGCAAAAGCTCCTCGCCGCCCGCCTCCGCCCAGTTCGGCGCGTAGGCAGGCAGAGCGACGCGTTCAGGCCCCACAAGCTCACGCCAGACCCCACGGACGACGCCCACACAGTCCGATCCCACACCTTTCTTGGAGGCGCGGTGGCGGTAAGGCGTGCCCACCCAGGCGCGAGCGGCCGCCACCACATCGGCAGACCTCACGTGCCAGGCCGCACATAGGTGAAGGCACGATCCTCCCCAGGAATGTGCGGAAAGCCCTGGAAGTTCAGATGGTTGGAAAACTTGTCCCGGCAGGTCTCAAAGCACTTGTCGCAGCCCGGCATCACGGTCAGTGCATCGCCCGCCTCAAGCCCGAGAATCTCGCCGCGCAGCGTCAACACAACTGCGGCCCCCACCAAGCTGTGGCGCACAATCGCCCGCCGCGACCCCGCACGCGCCCCAGAAGCAACAACCAATACGCCGGCCGAAAAGTGCCCCTCGTCGTACCCATCCAGCCCCGAAACAGTGACGTGCTGGTCATCGAGCGCAACAACGACGGCCCCGACGGTCATGGCCCCAACGTCCACCTGGCAGCGCGCATCCCCAAGGTCTGCATCGCACTTGCGGGTGAAGAGCCGCCCGCGCACCGCCTCAAGCGCCTGCATGGGGCCTCGCACCTCGGCGCGAAAAGCCCCGTCGGCCCGCGTCACCTCACCCAGCGTGCCGGAGCGAAGATGCACCCTTTGCCCCGTCATCCAATTGACCAGCCACAGGTCCATCTTGGCGCCGTCATAGCGGCCGTCCTCAAGGTCCTCGGCCGTCAAGGCATCTGAGGCGAGCGCCCCCTCGATCTCAAGCCCGCCCACCGAAAGCCCGGCCTTCGTCACATCGCCGGTGGAGGCAAAGCCCGAGAGCGCACTGTAGCGGTCCTCGTCGATCACCACCTCGCGGTCGTGGTCGGTAAAGCCCATCACCACACCGTCCACCCGCTCAAGCCGCCAGCAGCGGCACATGGTGGTGACGGTCGCGTCGAGGTGGGCTTGCATCGATTGAGAGATCGGCCTCACGGAACAATCTCCACAATGGGAATGGAGGGGATCGCCCCGGCCCTGAAGCTCGACAGGCTGATCTCCAGCCGGTCGGTGTCAAAGCGCACGGGCACGTCGAATTGAAAGCCCGCCTCAACGGCGTCCCCGGTCTGGGGCACTGCGTGGGGGAAAAAGGTGATCACACCGTCAAGGACGGAAAAGTCCGCCCCCTCCACCCGCGCAATCCCATTCACCGTCACGGCAAGGCTTCCCGCCACAGGCAGCGCAATGGGCCGGTCGTAGGGTAGGAAGGCATCGCCATAGCGCTTGATCAGCGCAAAGTCGGTTTCGACCCCGTCACCCACGCCCAGAAGCTGGTCCGTTGCAGCCGGCGTATCGCTTGGCGCGCAACTTTTATGATCGAGCGGATCACGGTAGCGAAAGCCGTAGAGGCGACCGCGACGCTCTTCGAAAAACGCAACGACAGTGTTGAGATCATCCCTGTTCCTCACTCCTGAGCCCGCGTCATACCGCCGGCGGCTCATGGCCCAGCGCTGGTTGCGTTCCTCACGGCCGGAGCCCAGCGTCACGATCTCCGTCCGGCGTTCCGGCCCGCCCGTCGCCCCGAAGGACACCGCGAGCGGAAATCTCACGTCATGAAAGCCGTTCATGGCGTCCTCACAATCCGCGCCGGCCGCGGGCGACGGCGCGCGCAAGCATTGCTGTCACCTGCGCTTCTGAGCGCTGAAAACTGTCTGCATCAGGCGTGGAGACGTTGACGGTGACGGTCGCGCCACCGCCCGCCCCTTCCATCGCCACCCCAAGGCGCCCGTCGGACCCGCGGGCCAGCGGCAAGATCGCCTCGCGCCCCGCCTCACCCATCAGACCGATGCGCCCGCCACCGGCGGCAAAGGCGGTCGGCGTTCCAATCACACCGCCCTTAGCAAAGGGCACGAGGCCGCTGCCGCCACCGGTCTGCCCCGATGTTCCCGACAGTCCGCCGAAAAGGCTCGACGCGCCCCGGTCGATCAGGCTCGTCAAAGGCGACAGCCCCGCCCGCAGCGCCGACGAGGAGATGGACATCGCCGCAGAACGCAGCACCTTTTCAAGGCTGTGGCCTTCCACCACCGCGTTCTTCAGGCCCGTGCGCAACACCCGCGAAAAGGTGTGCGCGGAGATCGTCAGCGTCTGCGCAATCTCCTCGGCCTGAATGGCGCTTTCTGACAGCGCCAGATCCTCGTCCTCAGTCATCGGGGAAGGTCTCCATCAGCTGCGCCAAGTCCGCACGCAAGGGCCCGGGCCCACGGCCGCGGCCAAGGACGGCAGCAATTTCGGGGATCGTCAGCGCCCAGAACTGCGCCGGCGCCATCGCCCGCTCCCCTAAGAAAAGGGCCATCACATCGGCCCAGGGGAACGGCTCGCTCTGGCGCGCGGCGCCTCTTAAGAAGGGTCAGCCGCCTCCTCGGCGCTGCCGAAGGTCACCGACAGCAAGTCCGCGACAATGGCCGCAAAACCCGCCGCCCCACCGTCGGCCCGCATGCGCGCCACCTCATCGTCCTGGATGGCGTGCCCCGCCCCCCTCAGCCCAGCGCCGATCACCGCCACAGCATCGCGCGCCGACAGCGTGCCGTTGCCAAAGCGCTCCACAAGAGCGCCCATGTCACTGGCCTGAAAGGTCGCCTCAAGCTCGGCCAAAGCGCCAAGCGGCAGACACAGCGTAAAGGTGCGCCCATCCAAAACGGCGGACACTTCACCGCGATACCGGTTTGCCATCCCCGCCCCCTAGCTCGCCGTGAAGGTGAGTTCGCCGGCCGATTCAAGGGCGATCTCGTAGACCACCTCGGCATCGTAGTTCCCGCCATACTCAAGGGACGTCACCTGGAACGGCCCCTCGATGGTCCCAAAATCAGGCACAACAACGCGCCAGTCCCGCACCGCGCCATCAAAGAAGATTGTGCGCACCGTCGCGTCTGACGACTCGTCCTTGAAAATGCCCGAGCCGGCCACGTTCGCCCGCTTCACACCCGCACCATCAAGAAGTTCGCGCCACTGACCGGCGGACGCCTCGTCAGTAATGTCGATGCTGTCGGCCCCGAACGAGATGCGCTTGGAGCGCAGCCCCGCCACCGTCACGAAGGCGCCTGAGCCCGTCTCGTCCACCTTCAAAAGAAGGTTCTTGCCTTGCTGCGCACCCATGGCGCCCCCTTTCTGCGCGAGCGCGCGTGCCCCGCCTTGCCGGCGGGCACCGCACTCCGTGTTTCGTGCAAAATGTGCCGACCCGGCGCCGCGCCGGTCTCAGCGAATTGGGAGGCCGTCAGAGCGCCTCGGTGATCGCGCGAAAGCGCAGACGCACCCTGTAGGCACGCCTGTCGCGGCTGGCACTCACCTGTGTGTCGCGGTGGCGCAGGCTGGCCAGGCGATAGTCGGGCATTAAAAGCGCCGCATCGTCCAACAGCGCGATGACGCGCTCGGCAATGTCGGACGCCTCCTTCTGCCCTGCCTCTCGGGAGTGGACTAGAACGTCCACAAGGTGCTCGCTCACAGGCGCATCGTCCCCGTCGAGCCGACGCGAAACCATGTCACCGAACGACACGAACGGATGGGCCGCCCCACGCGGCACCCGGTCAAAAACCTTCCCGCCCGCAAGGATCGAGTCGAGCCCCGCGTCGCCCGTCAGCGCCCCATAAAGGGCCGCTGAAAGCTGGTGGCGAACATCACTCATTGCCGCTCCTCCTCGCAAAGGCACGACAGGAAGCGCCGGCGCTCGTCATGGGCCTCCACCGCCAAGACGCGGTAGACGGTCCCGTCGGCCACAAAACGGTGGTCGCCCGTCACATCGTCCCGCCAGCGAATGGTGATGCGATGGGTCACAAGCCCCACAACGCGCCCATCATCAACGCTTTCGCGCCGCCGCCGCGGTTCAATCCGCCCGAACACCGTCGCCACAGCCGACCACGTGCGCACAAATCCGCCGCCGCCATCGGCCACATCGCTCGCCGCCTCGATCACAAGGCGCCTGCGCAACTCACCAATCGACGGCGTCACGACAGCCTCGGCAGCCTGTAGGGCGCAAGGAGAGCCGACACCCCATTGGCCACAGGCTCCACCACGGCGCCCAGCGCACTCGCCTCACGATGCTCGAACCAATGGGCCACCAGCATCAACATCGAATGCTTCAAGGGGGCTGGGACGGAGGAAGGCGGGCCGTACCCCACCGTCAGATCCACCTCAAGGCCGTTCATGGCCCGCGGCTGCCAGCCGAGCCCCGCGGTAAACGCAAGCCGCCCTGGCTGGGAGGCAAGGTCCACCTGATAGTCGCTCGCAGGCACGACGGAGGCATGGCCCTCACCGTCGTAAACGGTCACCGCATCAACGCTTTGGACGGGTGCAGGCGCCAGACGCATCACCCCGCCGCGGGGAATTCCATCTCGCACGATCCGCCAGCCCTGTGTCACCAGGGCCCGGCCCGTGCGGCTTTCCACTTCCGAACGCGCCGCTGCAATCAGCGTGTCGATCGTTACATCTTCGGCATCGCCGTCCACCCGCGCGTGCGCTTTGGCCTCTTCGCGCGTCACCGGCTCGCTTGCCGGCCCGCTCACCAGGATCGCCACCATCGTCTCACCCCATCATCGTGAATGCGGCCACCTGGCCAAACAAAAACGGGCCCGCGAAAAGCGAGCCCGTTTCACGCCAACTCCGAGCCCGATCAGGCCGAGAAGCGCAACATCTTGATGGCGTCAAAGTCCTGAACGCCGCCACCCACACGCTTGGTGGTGTAGAAGAGGACGTAGGGCTTGGACGAATAGGGATCGCGCAGGATGCGAAGACCCTGACGGTCCACCACAAGATAGCCGCGGCGGAAGTCGCCAAAGGCAATGGCCGGCTCGCCAGCGGCAATCGACGGCATGTCTTCGGTTTCCACCACCGGGAAGTTCATCAAGGTGGCACGGGCACCAGGAATGGACGGCGCTGCCCAAAGGTAGGCGCCATCGGCATCCTTCAACTTGCGCACCGCCGACTGGGTGGAGCGGTTCATCACAAAGTGCGCGTTCTGGCGATAGCCTGCCTTCAGCGTGTAGATGAGGTCGATCAGGTTGTCGCCAGGCACGGCGCCGAAGGCCCCGTTGGCGCCCGTGTCGACCACGCCGATGTTACCCCAAGACCAGGCGCTCTCATCGACCATGGTATAGTCGGTGAAGCCCTTCGGCTTGGCAATGCCGTCGCCGGCCACAAATGCTGCCGTCTCCTGCTCGGCAAACACCGTCTCGATCTCGTCGGCAAGCCACTGGTCCATGTCGACGGCCGTGTCGTCCAAAAGGGCCGACGTCGCCGCGGGCATGGCATAAAGCTCCATCGTGTCGAAGGACAGCTCCGACAAAGTGGGCGCATCGGTCTGCGGGCGCACCGCCGTCTCGGCCACCCAACCGGTCACAGGGCCGGCGCTGGTGATGGGCTTTTTGTAAGTGGAACCCGACACCTGCCGCACGCTCGCAATAGCGCGGATGGGGGAGACGTGAAGGAGGCGACGCATCACCTCTGCCTCGGTCTCCACAGGCACGGTAAAGCCCGCATCGGACGGCCCACCGGTCAGCGCCTTCTTTTCAAAAGAGCGCAGATCCATCTCGTTGCCGCCGCGCACATAACCCTCAAAGGCGCTCTTGTGCTCGCTGGGGCCAGCCGCCACAGCACCGCCAAGGCTGGGACGGTGGGACTTCAGGACCAGGTCGTCGATCCGCTTCTGGTTGGAATCAAGCGCTGCCTCCACGCGGGCCAGCTTGTCGGTGGTCACCACATCCGCGGAGGCCTTGTGCTCAAGCTCGCCAAGGCGGCGGTCATTGGTGTCGCGGAAGACCTCGAACGCACCCATGAATTCGGTAAATGCTTGCGCCAGATCGGCCTTGATCTCGGGCGCGCCAACGTCGTTGCTCATCAGTCACCTCGTTTGACGAATAAGGGCCGTGGTCCGACGCACTTGGGCGACAAGCCCTGCGTCCACGGCAGGAATGGAGGTCATGCCCCCCGCAACGGCACGACCGGCTCCGGCCGCCCGCGCCCGTGCTTCGGGCAGCATCGGTGCGCTCACCACCGACACCTCCCAAAGATCAATCTCAGTCAGCCTGCGCACACGCGCTGCTCTGTCTTCTTCCGATCGGACGGTCCGAAAGCCGATGGACAGCCCATCAAGCTTGCCAAGCCGCATCAGCCGCGCCGCGCGGGCCGCATCCAGCGAGCCGCCAAGGCTACCTTCCACCCACAGCCCCCGCTCATCCTCTTCCAGGAAAAGCCAGTGGCCAATCACCGCTTTGGGATCGTGCTCAAGGTAAAGGCCCACGCCCGCTTTGCCCCTTGCGCGCAGCGAGGCGGCAAAGGCGCCAGGCATCACGATGTCGCCCGACAAGTCGGCCCTGCCAAACAACGAGGCATAGCCGCAAAACCGCCCATCCTGGTCGAGGCTGGAGCGTTCCGCGGCAACCTTGCGCTCAGGCGCGCCCCTCATCGGACTGCCCTCAGAAGGCTCACCACGCGTGGCTCATAGCGGATCCGCCGCTCCACGAGCGTCTGCGCCAACCCCTCTCGGAAGGCGGCAAACGTTGCCTCATGGTCCACGTCCACGCACCGAATGCGCGAAACGGGCTCAAAGGCCCGCGTCAACAGTTTCAGCATCCGTCCCGTCCGAAAAGCGTGTTCAGCTTGGACACCTCGCGCACGAAGTCTCCGAACCGGTTGTTCGACCGGGCCAATTCGCGCGTGGTCCAAACCAGGAGCCCCGACGACATGGAGGCCCATAAGAAAAGAGCGAGGTGCGCCAAGTCACCTCGCTCCACGACACTTTGGGTCAATGGATCCATTATACGGGCGCGGCCGGTTGACCGCCCTCCTCTTCGGCAGCCGCCGATCCCCCGTCGTCCACACCATAGCCAACCGCTGCCCGCTTCTCCGCGCGCGTCAGGAAGTCGGCCGCTGCCACGCGGTCCCAGAGCGCTTCACGCTCCACCGACAGCGCATCGATCTGATCGGCGTCGAAGGTCAGCCGCAGTCCCGGCTCGAACGCTTCACCCAACCAGTTGGTCAAGGATTGTGCCGTGCGGTTCACCAAGGGCAGCACCGTCTGCCGCCAGAACGCACGGTTCGCTTCGCGATAGTTCGCGTAGGTGTTGTCGCCAGGAATGCCGAGCAGCATCGGCGGCACCCCAAAGGCGAGCGCAATTTCGCGCGCCGCCTGGTTCTTCGCCTCGATGAAGTCCATGTCTCGCGGGCTCATGGCCATCGTCTTCCAGTCGAGCCCACCCTCAAGCAGCAACGGCCGGCCCGCATTGCGCGCCCCCGTATAGCCATCCTCCAGCTCTGCCTTCAGCCGCTCGAACTGCTCGTCGTTCAGGTGCCCTTCGCCGGTATAGACCAGCGCACCGGACGGCCGCGCCGCATTGTCCAAAAGCGCTTTGGACCAGGCGCCTGCAGCGTTGTGGATGTCCAAGCTCGTCAGCGCCGCCTCCACAGGCGCAAACCCGTAGTGGTCGTTCAAAGGATGGAACATCGACAAATGAAGGATGGGCTGAGGCGCACCCTCCTGCTCGAAGCGCACCGTGCGCGCCCCCGCCTGATACTCAAATGCCTGTGGCCATCCGTCAGGCCCCGGCACCACCTTCATCCGATCGGGCCGCAGCGCAAAGATCTCGCGTGGCACGCCTTCAAGGCTGACGGCTTCGATGTAGGCGTTGCCGGCCACCATGAGGTGCCCGTAAACGGTCTCCATCAGCGTCGCGCCCGATTGCGCAGGGTTCGGCCGGCGCAGGAGGCCAAGAAGCGGGTGCTCCTCAACCTCAACATCGCCGTTGAACAACAGCCACGGCGCTGATGCCGCGGCCTCCGCAATCATCCGCACGGAGCGGAAGACGATCGGGTTTTTCGCAAACCCCTCGCGCGCCAGGGAGGCGTAATCGCGCGGCGTCCAGGCCGGACGGCCCAGCGTCTCCACGCTCATCAAGCGCCCCACGCGCGATGCTTTTTCCTCGCGCTCATCGCGCCTGCCAAAGATGCCCATCGCGCCCCTTTCCGCCGGCTGTCGCCAAACAAAAAAAGCCCCCGCGAAGCGGAGGCTGAACCTGTGTCATCCAAATCGTCTGACCCGCGGCGGCGCGCCGCCCTTGGCCGCCTCAAGCATCAGGACCGTCAGCGCCCACACAAGCGCATCGATCCTGTCAGGCGAGACCCCGTCCGACGTTCCCGCCGGCGCGAAGTTGCACATCTGATCTTCCAGCGAAGGGAACACCCCCGCGTGGTGCACACGGCCCTGCGCATACAAAAGCGCCACAGGTTCGGCCCGCACCCACTTGCCGCGGCTTGCCCGCACAGGCACCACAGGCACGCTCGGGTCCGCCTCGCGCACAATGGTGGTCACCATCTCGCCGCCTTGGTTGACCTCAGCCACCAGGCGGTCGGCCTCCAGAAGGTGGTAGAGCGCCACCGCTTTGTCCGCCCAAACCTTGGGCGGCGCTTGATGCACCGTCTCGTCGGCCAGCACGTAGGCGTGGCCGTCAGCACCAAGGCCCACAGCCACAATCCCGCACGCGGCCGACTTGGCGCCGCTTGTGGCGGGCGGGTCCACCGCCACCACAATGCGCTCCATCTCAGGCGCTTCAGTCACCCGCGCAGCATCGATGGCCTCACGCTTCCAGAGCGCGTCGTCACGATCCTCGATCAGCTCGCCATCAAGCTCCTGGCGGCCAAGCCGCGTGCCTTGATAACGATCCACCACCGCATCGAAGAACCCTGAAGCAAGGTTCGTCGCATTGTCGGCGGTCGCCATCTTCGTCAGCGCGGTCCGTTGGTCGGCCAGCAGTCTCTTCAACAACGGCACAGGCCGCGGCGTCGTCGTCACCATCTGGCGCGGTCGTTCACCGAGCCGCAGCGCAAACTGCAGCATATCCCAGGTGGCGTCCGCGTTCGGCCACTTGGCAAGCTCGTCACTCCACGCACAGGCAAACTGAGGCCCGCGAAGACTCTCAGGGTCGCTTGCAGCAAACAGCTGCGCCACAGCGCCATTGGGCCATTCAAGCCTGCGCCGCGACGGCTGCCAGTCTGGTCGGTCACGCCTGGAGCCCACCGACAACAGGCCCGAGACGCCCTCCACCATCACCTCGCGCGCATCGGCCAGCGTCTCGCCCACAAGGGCAATGCGCTCGCACGCCTTTGTGGCAAAGGGGGCAAGCCCCAGTGCCATCCCGCGCACCCATTCAGAACCGGCGCGCGTCTTGCCCGCGCCGCGCCCACCCAAAATCAGCCAGGTGGTCCAATCACCCTTGGGCGGCAGCTGCTCTGGCCGCGCCCAAAGCGGCCAGTCACACAGCAGCGCCTCGGCATGCTCAGCCGTCAAATCCTCCACAAAGGCTGCAGCCCGACCTTCCCGTACACACCGCACCAGCGACTGACGCAACTGGAGCGCACTCGGCCGCCTCACGCGACCATCAGGATCGGCCACCCTATTGGCCAGCCGTGTCCACAGCCTTCTGACCACCGGCCTTGCGTCGCCGCTGCGGCTTCAACCGCGCCAGCCGCTCGGCAATTTCAGCGCGCAGCTCGGCAGCATCGGCAAGACCCGTTCCCTCGCCCGACACTTTCTTGTCGAGCGCGATCAACGTTTCCAACGTCCGAGCCAAACCGCTCAGAACCTTCGTGTCCTCAACGATTTCCGCACCGCCATGTTCAGCGATGCGCTTTTCAATATCCTGAACCTGCATGGCAAATGCCCCAAAAAGCCTCTGCACCAGCGATTCGCGCGTGCTTGCACCGTCCAAAGCAAGCTCAGCCATCGGCCCCTCCGCCATGTTGTGACCACCGCAAGCGCCGCCCACGCACCGTTGCGCAGGCACGGCACCTTTCGGTTCCGCTCAGCTCGTCCTTGTTGTTGTCATCCATGCGTGCCTTCACGTCGCTCCTACCGGTCCCTCCCGGCAAGAGCCTCACGGTGCATTGGCCTCAAGCCCGTCCATCAAGATGGCCCGATGATCGCCAGCAAAACGCAGACACAAAAATAGCCGGTCCCCCGACCGGCTGCCTGCCTTTACCGCCCCGCTTTGTGTGTAGTGCCCACCGGCACCATGGTGCGATGCCCACCGGCATCGATGCGGCCCCTGCGCCGCCAACACCCCTGCACGCCCAATTCTTCGACTGTGCCGGATGTCTACAGGAACAGCGCGACGCTGTCAACCATAGGTTTTAAGATTCTTTGCCCAAATCCCTAATTGGCCAATCCACCAGGAAATCCTCGTAGTCGTCCACGCCCACATCTTCCTCGGAGACCACGCGCCCGCGTACGGAAATTCCAGCCTCATGCACCGTGTTCGGATCACTCGACACCAAAGGATGCCACCACTTAAGATCGCGCCCCTCCGCCACCAGCCGATAGCCACAGGTTGGCGGCAACCAGGTGAGCGCGCGCACCGTCTCAGGCGTCAGCCCCACACAGTCGGGTACTGTGGCAAATCGGTTCGCATAGTCCTTGCAGCGACACGTACCGTGGTGGAGCAGTTGGCAGGCCACATTGGTCCACACAATCTCGCCCGTGTCCCAGTCTTCCAACTTGTTCAGGCAACACCGCGCGCACCCGTCGCAAAGGGACTCCCACTCCCCCTCGTTCATCTCCTCAAGGGTTTTGGTACGCCAGAACGGCTCAGACAACTTCATCGTCCTCCAAGAAGGGTCGCCCCGCGGGGTCCTCCACAGTCACCACCCAAAGGTCGCTGTCGAACCGCTTTTCTTTCTCAAGCCGCTCGGTCACGTCCAAAGGCGTTGCCGCCACCAGCACCTTCTCAAACCGGCGCGAGGCGCCTTCAGCATCCATCTGCAAAGCCGGCGCAAACAGATCCACCCCATCAGCGTGGATCACCTCAAGGAAGATCGCTCCCGCACTCCCATCACCCCGGCGCGACAGAGCCGCATATCCCCCAGCCACCGCACAGCGCCGCAGATAAGCCGACACCCAAGTCCCCGATGTCAGCCGCATACTCCCTCCAACACTCAGTGAGGCAACGCCGCAGTGATCCTCATGGCCGTCTCCTGCAAGCGCGGCAGGATCGTGCCCACCATATCCTCCCCACTCGCCCGCAACGTCGGCACACCCACATTGATCGCCCCCGCCAACTCGCCGGAGCGGCGCGACAAGGGAACGGCGATGGACAAGAGCCCGATCTCAAGCTCCTCCTCCACAAGACACCACCCCTTCTGCCGCGTCTCTTTCAAGATCTTGCGGAAGGCTTTCGGCGCCGTCACCGTCTTTGCCGTCACAGGCTTCAGGTCGAGCCCTGCAATCAACTCGTCCCACGTCTCTTCCGGCCGCATGGAAAGCAACACGCGTCCCGTCGCCGTGCAGTGGGCGGGAAGGCGGCTCCCCACCGTCACCCCCACACTGATCACGCGGTGGTATTGCGTGCCCACCACATAGACCACGTCCTTGCCATCCAGCACAGCGGCAGAGATGGATTCCTCCATCTCCTGGGACAGTTGTGCGAGGAACGGCCGCGCAATATCCCAAATCCCGATGGAAGAGATGACCGAAAAGCCCAGCTCAAGCACCTGTGGCGTCAGGTCGAACAACTTCCCATCGGTCTGCGCATAACCCTCGCGCACCAGCGTCAGTAGGAACCGCCGCGCCGCCGCACGGGTCATCCCCGTCTCGGCCGCCACCTCTGACAAGGTCATACGTTTGCGCGTTCGGCTAAAGGCCCGCAACACATCAAGCCCGCGTGCCAGCGAACTCACATGATCGCGATTGTCTGTGGCCGGCTCATCCTGAGCGACGGCCGAAATGGCTTTCTTCGTCATCGCCGCTTTGTGCCGATCCCCTCGCCATTGCGCAATCGCGCTGAGCCCGCCTGTTTCCCAGAGCACCGTCTTGCGCCGGGCGTGATAATCATGTCTCATTACCGCACAGACGTTCGATATGCGAACATTGGGTTGGGAGGCACCACATGACGCGCACATTCACAGGCGGCCTGACACGCCGCACCGCCTTGAAGGGCATGGCCGCAACAGGGGCATTGGCCGGTTTTGCCACACCCCTTGCCGCGCAGGACCCGGTGACCATCCGCTGGTGGTCCCCCCAGGCCTCCCCCGCACAGCTTGCCGCCTATAAGCTTCAGATCGACAACTTCGAAAAAGCCCACCCCAACATCAAAGTCGTCTTCGAAAAGACGTCCGATGAAGGGTACGCCCCCCAGCTCGCCGCCGCTTTTGCCAGCGGTGATGTGCCCAACGTCGTCACCCACCTGCCGTCCTTCGCCGTATCCAACTACTGGCGCAACGACCTCTTGGAGCCGCTTAACGACGTTATCTCCATGGTTGGCCCGGAGAAATACTATCCCGGCGCGAACGACATTTATGAGATCGACAAAGGCCAGTACGCCGGCACCGGCATCGGCAACTCCGCCGCCAACATGCTGTGGGTGCGCTCCGACCTCCTTGGCGAAGCCGGTCTTGAAATTCCCGAGACGTGGGACGATCTGCGCGCCGCCTGCCAGAAAATGCAAAAAGGCGGCATCTACGGCGCCCCCCTCCCCTACGCCAAAAACTCCATGACGACGCTGACCATCATCGGCTTCATCCACCTTGCCGGCGGTCAGATCTTCACACCCGACCTCGACGTGGCACTCGACAGCGATGCCACCCGCAACGCGCTGGATTTTTATACGTCCATGCGCGAGTTCTGCCCCCCAGGCGCCACCAACTATTCCTGGGGCGAAAGTCTCACCGCCTTCGTCAGCGGCGCCACCGCCACAGGCATCTACACAGGCCGCGTCCTTATCAACGTCAATGAGCAGAACCCGCCCATTGCCGACAGCGTCACCTGCGCCCTATACCCGCGCGTCTCCCGCGATGTCAGCCCCTGGACGTTTAACGACTTCCCGTCCGTCTTCATCCCGAAGGCCGCCCCGCACATGGAGGAGACCAAGCGCTTCGCCGCCTTCCTGTTCGACCCCGAGGGCTACATCGCACAGCTGCACGCTGCCCCGGGCCACGTCCTGCCTGTGCTGCAAACCATCTCCGACGACCCCCGCTACCAGGACAACCCCATCATCGAAAAGTACACCGAAGAGGTGGACCTGATGGCGTCCGCAGCCGCCGGCGGCTTCAACCTCGGCTACGAATCGCCCGACCACACCCCCAACGTGAAGGCCGGCGAAATCGTCAACTCAGGCGTCCTTGCCGACATGGTGCAGCGCGTCGTCCTCAACGGGGAGGACGCCAAGACCGTCATCGGCGACACCGCCAAGTCCATCGAAGGCATCATGAACTCCTAGTGACGCGCCCGCACCGGTGCATGGCGGCGGTTCTCCGCCGCAGCGCCTGACGCTTCATGTCCACATCAGCCAAACTCGACCGTTCCTACGCATTCCTTGGCGCGATGCTCATTGCGCCGACGGTGCTGATTTTCTGCGCGGTGATCGTCTATCCCCTGGTCTCCGCCCTCTACCTGTCCCTCTTCCAGATCTACACGCCCACACAAGAAGGCAGCTTCGTCGGGCTCGACAACTACCAAGCCCTCCTGGCCTCCGGTGAATTCTGGCGTTCCCTCGTCAACACCTTGATCTGGACGCTCGGCACCCTCACTCTGCAAATCGTCGTCGGCGTGGCAGTCGCCCTTCTTCTTCACCAGAACCTGTGGTTCCGGTCCCTGGCGCGCAGCCTCATCCTGTTTCCCTACTTCGTGTCCACCGTGGTTGCCGTCCTCGTCTGGCGTTGGCTCTTCAACGACCTTTACGGGATCCTCAACCACTTCATCATGTGGACAGGCTTCACCGACATGCCTGTGGATTGGCTTGGCTCCATGCCCAACGCCATGGTCAGCGTCATCTTGGTGGGCGCGTGGAAATACTTCCCCTTCGTGGTCATCGCCGTGTTGGCCCGCCTGCAAACCATCCCTGAATCGCTGTACGAGGCCGCCCGCATCGATGGCGCCGGTCCCATCAGCCGCTTCTTCGACGTCACCTTGCCGCAACTGCGCGACGTCTTGGCCGTCATCATCCTCCTGCGCGCCATTTGGGACTTTAAAGAGTTCGACCTCATCTACCTCTTGACAGGCGGCGGCCCGGTCATCTCCACGCAAACCTTGTCGCTCCTGGTCTACAAGGAAGCTTTCGCCCTCAACCAGATGGGGATGGCCTCCGCCTACGCCGTCGCGATGATGCTGATCATGCTCATCTTCATGATCATCTACATCCGCCAAGCGAAAGACCGCGAGTCATGACCCGTTTTGCAGGCCGCCTCGCCTTCAACCTCTTCGTTTGGAGCTTGATCTTGACGATCATCTTTCCCCTCTTCTGGATGATCGTCACCTCCCTCAAACCCCAGTTCGAACTGTTCCGCCGCCCCCCAGGCCTTCTGCCAGAAAACCCGACGCTGGAGCACTATTGGCGCCTCCTCACCGAAACGCCGTTCCTCCACTACTTCCTGAACTCTACGATCCTGTCCATCGCCACCACGACACTGGTGGTGGCCGTTGCCACCCTCGGCGCCTACAGCCTTGTGCGCTTCAAGTATCGCGGCAGAGACACCTTGGCACTGATGGTCCTCTTCACGTACCTGTTGCCATCCGTCGTCCTCATCATCCCGCTCTACTTGTTGATGGTGGCGCTCGGCGTCTCCAACACTTTGTTCAGCCTTGTCTTGGCCTACACCACCTTCGCGCTCCCTTATGCGTTGTGGCTCCTGCGCTCGTTCATGGGCGGCATCCCCGAAGACTTGGAATCGGCCGCCCTCGTCGACGGCGCCACGCGCCTGGGTGCCTTTCGCGACGTGATCCTCCCGCAGCTTCTCCCAGGGATCATCTCAACGGCGCTCTTCACTTTCATCCTGTCCTGGAACGAATACTTGTACGCCCTCGTCTTGGTGAACTCTGAATCGGCACGCCCCCTCACAACAGGCGTCATGTCCATGCTGATCTCCGCCTTCAACATCGAATGGTCGCTCTTGATGGCCGCGTCCGTGATGATGAGCCTGCCCCTCATCATCATCTTCGCCTTCCTCTCCAGCTACCTCACCCGAGGCTTTGGCGCCGGCGGGGTGAAGGGCTGATGGAAGTCGTCTTCGATCAGGTGGTCAAGCGCTTCGGCGCTTTCACGGCCGTCCATGGGCTCGACCTTGCCATCGCCCCTGGCGAGTTCGTCGCCCTCCTCGGCCCCTCAGGCTGCGGCAAGACCACAACACTGCGCATGCTGGCAGGCCTTGATACGCTGAGCGAAGGCACGATCCGCGTCGGCGCAAACGTCGTCAACGATCTGCCACCAGCCAAGCGCGACATTGCGATGGTCTTCCAGAGCTACGCGCTCTACCCCCACATGACAGTCGCCGGCAACATTGCCTACCCTTTGAAAAAGCGGGGCGTGCCAGCTCCCGAGCGCGCCGCGAAGGTCAAAGAAACCGCCGCAATCCTTCAATTGGAACCGCTCCTCGACCGAAAGCCCAAGCAACTTTCAGGCGGTCAACAGCAACGCGTGGCCCTCGGCCGCGCTCTTGTGCGCGATCCGCAAATCTTCCTCCTGGATGAACCGCTCTCGAACCTTGACGCCAAGCTGCGTGCCCACATGCGCGCCGAATTGATCGAGCTTCACAGGCGCCTTGGCAAGACCATGGTCTACGTCACCCACGATCAGCTTGAGGCGATGACCATGGCCCAGCGCATCGCCGTCATGTCAGGCGGCCACCTGCAACAGTTCGATGCGCCCGAGACGGTCTACAACCGCCCCGCGAACCGCTTCGTCGCCGAGTTCATCGGCACCCCGTCCATGAACCTCATTGACGGCACCGTGGAGTTTTCCGACGGCCCCGTCTTCAAAGGCGCCGGCCTCACCCTTCCCCTTGGCCCAGCCGCCCCGCAAGGCCCTGCCGCTCTTGGCGTAAGACCAGAGCACGTCCAGTTGAGCGAAGAGGGCGCGCCCTGCATCATTCGTCTTGTGGAGCCGACCGGCCACGAGACCATTGTCATGCTTGAGACCGAAGGTGGCGCCCGCCTGACCGCCCGGATGCCGGCCAATTTGGGCCTTGCCATGGGCACCCCGGTCAAGATCGTCCTTGTCCCCGAGGGCCTTCACCTCTTCGCCGCCGATGACGAAGGCCGCCGCATCGATCACCACCCCGCACCCGCCGCACCATAAGGAGCCGAACATGACCCGTGACGATATCGACTGGTCCGGCCCCATGCCGGCACTCACCACCCCTTTCCGCACCGACGGCAGCCTCGACCTTGATGGCTTTTCCGCCAACATCGATCGCCTTTATCGCGCGGGCGCCACAGGCATGGTGGTCGCCGGCTGCACAGGCGAGTTCTGGGCCCTCACTGCCGCCGAAAAAGCAGCGCTGGCCGAGGCCGCCGTCGCTGCCACCCACGGCCGCGGCCCCGTCATCCTCGGCGCTGCTGCCATCACCACCGCCGACGTCCTTGCCACCGCCGAGGCCGCTCACCGCGCAGGGTGCGATGCCATCCTCGTCACCCCGCCTTACTTCGTGCGTACGAGCGCAGATGAGACCATCGCCCACTTCCAAGCCATTGCCGCGAAGACCCCCCTTCCCATCGTCGTCTACAATATCCCAGGCAACGCCGGGAACCTCATCACCGCCCAGATCGCCAGCATCTTGGCCGACCTCGATCCCGTCGTCGCCATCAAGGAAAGCTCCGGCGACTGGCGCCTCTTCCACGAAACGCTTCTTGCCACGCGCGACCGGATTCGCGTCTTCTGCGGCCCCTCCTCCGTCTACGGCGTCGCGGCGACCTTGGCAGGCGCTGACGGGCTGATCGATTGCTTCCCCAACGTATGGCTCGGCTGTCTCGACATCTGGTCGACCACCCACGAGGGCCGCCTCGACGAGGCGTTCGCCCTCCAGGACACGGGCCTTGCGCTAACCCATCTTTTCACGTCGGGCGGCCGCACACTTTACCCCGCCACAAAAGCAGCGATGGACGCCCTCGGCCTTCCAGGCGGCGGCCTACCACGCCCGCCGCTCCTCCCCCTCGAAGGCGCGCCCCTTGCGGAGCTAAAAAAGGCCCTTGGCACACTCCTGCCGGACCTTAAGCCCGCGGCCTGAGCTGCACCCGCCTCAAACCGGCATCACGCCCTAGGACACAGTCATGGATCTTGGAATCGCCGGCCGCAAAGCCATCTTGACGGCCGCCAGCAAGGGCTTGGGCCGCGCCTGCGCCCACTCCCTCGCCGCAGAAGGCGTTCACCTGACGCTGAACGCGCGGACCCCCGAACCCTTGGCGCAAACCGCACAAGAAATCCGCACCGCCCACGGCGTTGAGGTCAGCGAAGTCGCCGCCGACGCCACCACCAAGGAAGGGCGCGAATCCCTCCTTGCCGCCTGTCCCGACGCTGACATTTTGGTCGCCAACCCGGGTGTGCGCCAGGTCCCCACACCGTTCGAGTCCATAGACGGGGAAGAATGGCGGCGCTGGCTGGAAGAGCACTTCCTCTCCTCCATCGAGCTTATCCAAAAGGTCACGCCAGGGATGAAGGCGCGCAAGTTCGGTCGCGTCGTTTCCATGTCGGTGAGCTTCATCAAGTTCCCGCAGATCGGCTTTGCCCACTCCCACGCCGCCCGCCTTGCCCTGTCAGGCGCCATTGCCGCAACGGTACGCGACCTCATCGGCCACAACGTGACCATCAACACCGTGTGCCCTGGCCTCTTCGACACAGACGCCCTTCACACCAACCTTCACGGCCATGCCAAACGTGGCAACACAACCTACGAGGCCATAGTGGAAGACCGCATCAAGGGCTGCCCCGCAGGCCGCTTTGCCGACCCGAAGGAGTGCGGCGATCTGGTCGCGTTCTTGTGCTCGGCCCAGGCGGGCTTCGTCAGCGGTCAGAACATCGTCAACGACGGCGGCGTCTATCAAGGCCTGTTCTAGGCGATGCGCGTTGCATTGGTCTCAGGCGGCGCCCGCGGACTGGGTGCTGCCATTTCGCAAAAACTCCTCGCAGAAGGCTGGGCCGTCTCCATAGGCGCACGCCGCCCGCAGGAGGCTGCCGATCGCTTTGCCGACACCTCCGCCACCCACATCCATACGGCAAGGTTCGAGGCGGACGACCCCGACACGGCGGACGCCTGGGTCACCTCGGCGGCGGAGCACTTCGGCCGTGTGGACGCCCTCGTCAACAACGCCGGCCTATTGAAAATGGTGAGCTTCGACAAAGGCACCGAGGCCGAGCTTGACGACATGTGGCAGGTCAACGTCAAAGCCCCGTTCCGCCTGATCCGCGCGGCCCTTCCCCATCTGAAAGCCACGGGACAGGGCCGTGTGGTGAACGTTGCCTCCACCGACGGCAAGCGCTATCGCGACGCCACCACCTCTCTCGGCTACGTGATGACCAAGCACGCCCTCGTCGCTATGACCCATGCCTGCCGCTTTGCAGGTTGGGACGACGGCCTACGTGCCACAGCCATCTGCCCCGGCGCCATCGACACGGAAATGATTGCAGGCATCCCCGGCGTCACCCCTGTTGCCGAGCGCCTTCAGCCCACAACGGTCGCCGACATCGTCGCCTTCATCCTCAGCCTCCCCAACCAGGCCAGTGTCCCAGAATTCATCGCCAACACAAGATTGGAATCAACGCTTTAGCGAGGCTCGAGAACCGTTCGAAGCCGAGACGCGGGTTCAAACGAGCGGCGGCCAAAGCCCTGGCAATACCGCTCCGCGAGAGAGAACCACAGTTGAGAGAGGCTAGACACGACCCCACCGCCATCAGCGACTACCCATCGACGCTGAGGGCAACACCATGGGGATCAACACCGGGCGACCAAAGCGCCTCAGCGAGCCGGGTGGATCAGGACGCCGTCACCGCATCGTCAGCACTGTCCACATCGACAATCCCGTAACGACGCATTTTTACGTAAAGGCTTTGACGGCTGAGGCCCAGGAGTTCAGCGGCAGAGGCTCTGTTGTCGCCGGAAAGCTCCAGCGCGGCCTCGATACACATGCGCTCGATGGTGTCCGTGGTCTCGCGCACGATTTCCTTCATGGGTACACGGCCCACAAGCTCTGCAAGCTGCTGGGCTGAACGAGGTGGTAACATGGATTCTGGCACGCTCCCGTAACGGATGGACAGGCCCACATAAACGGCGCCGCTGTCCACCACACGCGCGGCAGAGACTTCCACATCCGCGCTGTGGCCCAATTCGCCTTGCACCACTGTGGCGAAAGCCCGCAACACCCCTGTCTCAGCAAGGGCGGAGCGGATGACGGAAATGTCGACGCCCGGTCGGCCGAGCCAATGCTCAAGGGCCACCCCGGCCACCGCCTCAGGATTTGTCGCCTCCACGAGCGACACGAACGCTGCATTGGCGGTCAGGACAGTGAAGTTCTCGTCGGTGACGACAAATGCGTCGGGCATTGCCTCCACCACGCGGCCCAATTTGTCCACAGGGGACAGGGGCTGGACGGCATCGGCAAACCTCAACAGGAGCGCGCCCTTTTCGTGCCGCAAGGGGGCCACCACCACACGTCCGGGATCGACCTTGACGATACGCACCGCTCCTGCTGCACGGGCGGCGGCCATGGCTTCGGCAAGTTCAGCACGATCGCCGGCGCGCACAAGGTCGACCATCTTGCGCCCCGTCAGGCGCTGATGCTGCGCCCACAAGCTGGACGCTGCCTTGTTGGATTCAGTCACCCTGTCATTCACGTCCACGAACAGGACAGGCTCATCACACAGGCTGAAATACTGGCGGTAGCGCGCTTCTGAGCTGCGCAAACGCGCATACTCTCGCTCGGCGTTGCGCTGGGCGAGAAGAAGGCGCCGCTGGGCCATGGCAAGAGGCGATAGATCCCGGCCGATGGCAACCACACGCTCAGAGCTAAGGCGGCTTGCACTGTAGCGAATCGGCAGATCCTCAGCGCCCGTGCGCGGATGGTTCACATGCGTGGGCTGGCAAAACTCGCCCGTCCACGCGGTGCTCAGGAGACGCTCCACCTTCATGCGGCTTTCCACGGACACCGTGTCAACGAAAGGCCGACCCAACCATCCCTCAAAAGCGTCGCGCGGCGTATCGCGATCGGTCACCGCAAGATCGCGAATGATGCCTTTGTCATCCAGCACCAAAGACACGTCCGATGCCGAACCGATGAGGTTTGCAACCGTTTCAGGCCCAAGGTTTGCGAACGCGGCAAGTTCCGCGCCGATGACACTGGAAGGACCAGTCGCCGCATCCACGCTCAGCCCTCCCGGACGCTTGGTTGTGAGACGTCATCGTCAGGGTTCATCGACCCGCCTCCGCACCCACGTTGAGCGCCACCCACGAATTGGCCAGCGCAACGGCTTGCCGCCCGTCCACAGTGACCGCATCCGCACCGACGGCCTCGCAAAGGTTCGCACAAAGCTCTACCGCAGGCCCGCCGACAATGATCCTCAGATCCGGATTGATGGATGCGCAGCGCAATTCAGCGATGGTGCGCTTGGTCTCCGCAATCAGCGTTTCGCCGCCGATCGACAGGCCCGCAAGGGAGAAATGCTCCGTACCGACCATATCTACGAGGTCCTCGCGGGTGGCAAAGGGTGCGTAACACACATCCCACCGCGCGTGCCTGAACAGATGATCCACCACAGCAAGACCGAACGTGTGGGCTTCGCCAGGGGTGGGCGCCAGCAGAATGCGGCGGGCGAACGCCACATCATCCTCAGGGTCACCTGACAGGGTGTGCACCACTTGCTGGAGTGTGCCGAGGCCAATGGTCACATCCATGAAATCGCGCCGGTCGTTCACCCAATCCTCGCCAAGACTGCGCGCAGCGGGGCCGAGGAGGTCGAGCATGGCATCGCCGATGCTTTTTCCTCTAAGGGCTTGCGTTTCCACATGGGATTGAACGACAGCCGCTTCCCCTGCGACGGCGGCCTCCGCGACGGCCAAAATCATCGCGCGGTCCGCCATGGTTTGTGGAGAGGAACGATCTGTGGAGACGGCCAGAAGGCGGGGGATGATTTCCCGTTCAATGGTACCGGCAAACTGGGTCTCCCAACGGCTATTGGAGCGGTCATATCGGATGGGCGTCGTCCGCTCGGCCATCGTTTGTGTGCCTGCCACGCCGTCACCTTCTTTGACCGCATTCACGTCCGGCGGTTGTAAGCCGGACACCTGAGGTGCCACCGATCCATTCCGAGCCGCTTCGTGCGCGAGAATGGCTGCGTCATCCCTTATCGGGATTCCGTGGCGATAGCCCCCCTTCCGGTTGCTCCCTTCGCTCATCACTCCCCCGCCTTTTGGGGCACTGTAGCGTAAGGCAATCCACTGCGCGAGGGCGCTTGGACACCCCAGCAATCCGCCAATCCGGATCAGTTGTCAATCTTGCGTGACGGATTGCATCAACGCAAGTCCAAGATTCGACCAAAACCCCGGAAGAGGCCGTCAACAACGATTGACACTCGCCCGTAAACACCCGTACGCTTTGACAAAGATCGGCCTTGTAAGGGACGTAGGGGGAGGACGGCGCGGCAATGGCGGCTCGTCAGGCAGTTTTCGGTGCTGAAGACAGTGGAACGGTGGGCGATCAGGGCGTAAAAGCACGCCCGCGCGCCACACCTGCGCCCATCTATACGCCCGAAGAACGCATCAGACGCGACGCCACGGTGTGGACCACCGTTCAAGCCATCCTCGCCCCGGTGCAATTTCTGGTGTTCGTGGTCAGCCTTGGGCTGGTCATCTTCGCCCTTGCCACGGGCCAGTGGGTGATGGCCGCCACCGTCTCGGTGGTGATCAAAACGCTGATCTTGTACACCATCATGGTGACCGGCGCGATTTGGGAGCGCGTAGTTTTCGGTCAGTACCTCTTCGCCCCCTCCTTTTATTGGGAGGACATGGTGTCGATGGCCGTCATCGCCCTTCACACCGCCTACCTGGTGGTGCTGTTCACGGGCGTGTGGCCCGCCTCGTTCGAGCTGACCTTGGCGCTGGTGGCCTACGCCACGTACGTGGTCAACGCCGCTCAGTTCCTGGTTAAGATGGTCGGTGCCAAGCGGCAAGAACGGCGGGTGGCAGCGGAGGCTGCAGCGTGAACGCCCCGGCCCGCCTCTCGTCAGGTCAATGCGACCGGCCGATCCTGCGCGAACGCGGTCAAAGGGAAGTCTTCTGCGGGCTGACGGGCATCGTCTGGCTGCACCGTAAAATTCAGGACGCCTTCTTCCTTGTGGTGGGCTCGCGCACCTGCGCCCACCTTCTGCAGTCTGCCGCCGGCGTTATGATCTTCGCCGAGCCACGCTTCGGCACCGCCATCATCGATGAGCGTGATCTGGCAGGTCTTGCCGACGCCAATGACGAGCTCGATCGCGTGGTCGCGCAGCTCCTTGAGCGCCGCAGCGACATCAAGATGCTGTTCCTCGTGGGTTCCTGTCCGTCCGAGGTCATCAAGCTCGACCTGCAAAAAGCTGCCGAGCGGCTGAATCGCACCCACCATCCGCAGACCCGCGTCCTTGCCTATTCGGGCTCAGGCATCGAAACCACCTTCACCGACGGTGAAGACGCCTGCCTTGCAAGCCTCGTCCCGGGCCTGACCCAGAACGATGGCGCCAAGCAAATCCTCCTGGTGGGCTCCCTTCCGGACATCGTGGAGGACCAGTTCGTCCGCCTCCTTCAGGAGATGGGCATTGACAATGTGGCGGTCCTGCCCGCCAGTCGCGCCGGCGCAATGCCTGAGGTGGGGGCGAACACCCACTACCTCCTCCTTCAACCCTTTCTGACCGAGACGGCGCAACGCCTCACCGCGCGCGGTGCGCACCATGTGACCGCACTGTTTCCATTTGGGGCTGTCGGAACGCGCCACTTCCTGCGGGCCGCCGCCGACGTCTTCGGTGTGCCGGAGGACCGGTTCGAGGCGGTGATCGCAGGGCCTGAGCGCAGGGCGCGGGAAGTCATGTCGAAGTACAGGGCCGAACTGTCAGGCCGCACCATCTTCTTCATGCCCGACTCGCAGTTGGAGCCGCCGCTGGCGCGCTTCCTTGCCGAAGAATGCGGCATGGAACCCATCGAAGTGGGCTCCCCTTATATCAACCAGCGCACCCTTGCCGACGAGTTGCAGCGCCTTCCCGCAAACGTCCAACTTTCCGAAGGCCAGGACGTTGACCGTCAGCTGGACCGTGTGCGCGCCGCAAAGCCCGACCTCACCGTGTGCGGCCTTGGCCTTGCCAACCCGCTTGAGGCGGAGGGCTTTACCACCAAGTGGGCCATCGAACTGGTCTTCTCCCCGGTCCACGGGTTCGAGCAGGCCGGCGATCTAGCCGAACTCTTCGCCCGTCCCCTGAGGCGCGCTGCCCGCCTTTCAAGCCTTCCCCGCGAGGAGGGCCAGGCATGAAGCTTCATTTGTGGACGTATGAGGGGCCGCCGCACGTGGGCGCGATGCGCGTGGCAACGGCCATGAACGGACTTCACTACGTCCTTCACGCCCCCCAAGGCGACACCTACGCCGACCTCCTCTTCACGATGATCGAGCGGCGTAACCACCGCCCGCCGGTCACCTACACCACATTCCAGGCCCGGGACCTTGGCAGCGACACCGCCGCCCTTTTCAAGGACGCAGCCCGCGACGCGCACCAGCGGTTTCAGCCCGAAGCGATGATCGTCGGCGCCTCCTGCACGGCCGAACTCATTCAGGACGACCCAGGCGGGCTTGCCAAAGCCTTGGCGCTCGACTGCCCGGTCATCCCTCTGGAGCTTCCAAGCTACCAGAAGAAGGAGAACTGGGGCGCTGCTGAAACGCTCTACCAGCTCTCCCGCGCCCTTGCCGACCCTTCCACCAAGGACGGGCGCGTTCAGGCAAGCTGCAACATTCTGGGCGCAACGGCGCTTGGTTTCCGCCACAGGGACGACCTTGTGGAAATCCGCAAGATATTGAAAAAGCTGGGCATTGCCATCAATGTGGTGGCCCCGCTCGGCGCCAGCCCCAGCGAGCTTCAGCGCCTCCCGGCGGCAGGCTTCAACATCGTCCTCTACCCCGAAATCGGTGAGGTCGCCGCCCGCTGGCTAGAGCGCGCGTTTGACCAACCCCGCACCAAGACGGTCCCCATCGGTGTGTCCGCCACCTGCGACTTCATCAAAGAGGTGGCAGAGCTTGCCGGCGTCGACCCCACCCCTGCCCTAGAGGACGAGACGAACCGGCTTCCCTGGTGGTCCCGCTCGGTGGACTCCAACTACCTGACCGACAAACGCGTTTTCATCTTCGGCGATGCCACCCACGCCCTTGCCATCGCGAAAGTGTGCAAGGACGAGTTGGGCTTTTCCGTCGCCGGCCTTGGCACGTACTCCCGTGAGTTTGCCCGCGAGGTGCGCGCGGCCGCCAAGGAGCTGGGCGTCGAGGCTCTCATCACCGACGATTATCTTGAGGTGGAAGCCGCCGTTGCCGCTTGCGAGCCAGAACTCGTGCTCGGTACGCAGATGGAGCGGCACATCGCTAAGCGCCTCGGCATTGCCTGCGCAGTGATTTCTGCGCCCGTCCACGTGCAGGACTTTCCCGCTCGCCACTCACCGCAAATGGGATTTGAGGGCGCTAACGTCCTGTTCGACACCCTTGTCCATCCGCTGACCATGGGCCTTGAGGAACATCTCCTGCACATGTTCCGCGACGATTTTGAGTTTTCCGACGAAGCCGGCGCCTCGCACCTTTCAAGCCATGCTCCCAAGCGGGCAGCGGGTGAAGCGCCTCCACCTGCGCCAACACCGGCCGTCGTCTCCACCATCGCGGTGGACGCGGCTGCGCCAGACCAATTCACTTGGGACGAGGCGGCCCAGAAAGAACTGAAAAAGGTGCCTTTCTTCGTGCGTGGCAAGGCACGACAGAACACCGAACGTTACGCCGCCGAACGGGGACTTGCTGCCATCACGGTTGAGGTTTTGTACGATGCGAAAGCCCACTTCGCACGCTAACGCCACACCCATCCGCGTGGTGATTGTCACACTTGACAAGCACCTCTCGCGGGCGGTCGCGCGCGCCGAGGCACGGCTGAAGCCTTCACTGCCAGGCCTGACACTGACCATGCACGCCGCCGGGGTGTGGCACGACAACCCGTCCGCCCTCGAGGCGGCCAAGGAAGACATTGCCCGCGCGGACATCGTGATTGCCACGATGCTGTTCCTGGACGAACACATCCAGGCGATCATGCCGGCCCTTCAGGCCCGCAGAGCCGAATGTGATGCCATGGTCTGCTTCATGGCATCGGGCGAAGTGATCCGCCTCAGCCGCCTTGGCAAACTGGAAATGGGCGGCTCACAGTCGGCCATCATCCGTTTATTGAAGAAGCTGCGCGGCACCGGCAAGCCGAACTCGTCCTCCGGCGCCAAGCAATTGAAAATGCTGCGCCAATTGCCTCGCATGCTGCGCTTCATCCCCGGCAGCGCCCAGGATCTTCGCGCCTACTTCATCGCCATGCAGTACTGGCTGGCAGGCTCTGAGGAGAACATTGCAGGCCTCGTCGCCCACCTGGTCAACCGTTATGCTTCAGGCCCGCGCGCCTCGCTGAGCGGTCTTTACACCCACGACGGCCCTGCGGAGTATCCCGAGACCGGCCTCTACCATCCGCGCCTCAAGAGCCGCATCGGGACGGACGTGGACGCTGTGCGTGCCCTCGGCGCCAAAAACGGCAGCGTTGCAAGGCTCGTCTCGGCCCCTCGTGCGGCGGGCGCCACCGTCGGCCTCATCGTCATGCGCGCCTACGTCCTGTCGGGCGACACGTCCCACTATGACGGTGTGATCGCCGCCTTTGAGGCAGAGGGGCTCACCGTCGTCCCAGCCTTTGCCGCAGGGCTCGACAACCGCCCCGCCATCGACGCGTTCTTCACCGACGAGAACGGGAACGCCACGGTTGACGCCGTCGTCTCCCTCACAGGTTTCTCCCTTGTCGGCGGGCCTGCCTACAATGACTCTGACGCTGCGGCCGAGCGCCTTGCGCGTCTGAAAGTCCCCTACACCGTCTGCCAGCCGCTCGAGTTCCAGACCCTGGAAAGCTGGGACAACTCCGCCCAAGGCCTCCTGCCCGTGGAAGCCACCATGATGGTGGCCATTCCCGAGCTCGACGGCGCCACCAACGCCATGGTCTATGGCGGCCGCACTGCCGACAACGGCCAGGACATGTCCCCCCACGCGGAGCGTCAGCGCAAGCTTGCCATCCGCGTCGCGCGCCAGATCGCCCTTGCCAAGACACCGCGGGAAGAGCGCAAGATCGCCGCAGTCCTCTTCAACTTCCCGCCCAACGCCGGCGCCACTGGAACCGCCGCGTTCCTCGCGGTCTACGAATCTCTTTTCAACACCTTGAGGGCCATGAAGGACACCGGCTACACGGTGGACCTTCCAGCCAGCGTCGACGACCTGCGCGATGCGATCCTCCACGGCAACGCCGAGCGCTTCGGCTCGGACGCCAACGTCGCCCACCGCATCCCCACCGACGAGCACGTCAAGGCCGAGCCCTACCTCAAACAGATCGAGTCTCAGTGGGGCGCCGCACCGGGCCGCCACCAGACCGACGGCGCCACTATCCATGTCCTCGGTGCCCATTTCGGCAACATTTTCGTGGGGATCCAGCCGGCCTTCGGGTACGAAGGCGATCCTATGCGCCTTCTCTTCGAAGGCGGCTTTGCCCCCACCCATGCCTTCAGCGCCTTTTACCGTCACCTCAACGAGACGTGCGACGCGGTGCTGCACTTTGGCACCCACGGTGCGCTGGAATTCATGCCAGGCAAGCATGTGGGCCTGTCGGCCGAGTGCTGGCCCGACAGGCTGATCGGCACCCTTCCCAACATCAACCTTTATGCCGCCAACAACCCGTCTGAGGGCCTCCTCGCCAAGCGCCGGGCCGCTGCCACCCTTGTCGGCCACATCACCCCCGCGGTGACGGAAGCCGGCCTCTACAAGGGTCTACAGAGCCTTAAATCCACCCTCGACCATTGGCGCAAACTGCCCATTGATGAGCGCACCGAGAGCCTTGCGGAGACCATCCAGGCGGAGGCAGCGGCCCTTGATCTTGCGCCGGCAGACCCGCAATGGGGTGCTGACGCCGAGACCGAAATCGCCACACTCCTGGAGAAAGTGCTTGAGTGCGAGTACGCGCTCATCCCCCACGGACTCCACGTGGTCGGTCAGCCCATGCCAGATGCGGCGCGGGTGGACCTGATCGCCGCCATGGGTGAGGCCAAGCACGGCAAGATGATGCGCACCGAAGCGGAGGCCATCGTCGCAGGCACGCCTCTTCCCAAAGGCGCCGACGCTGCGCTGATGGAGGATCTTCGCACCGCCGACACGCTCCTGCGTGGCTCCCACGAGATGGACGGCATTCTCATCGCCCTTGACGGCGCCTACGTGTCACCCGGCCCGTCGGGCGATCTTGTGCGTCAACCGGAAATGCTGCCCACGGGACGCAATATCCACGGCTTCGACCCGTTCCGCCTGCCGACGCCCTTTGCTATGGCGGACGGCACCAAGCAGGCCGAGCGCATCCTTGCCCGGCAGATGGGCGACAGCGGTCGGATGCCGGAAACCATCGCTCTCGTTCTGTGGGGCACCGACAATTTGAAGTCCGAGGGCGCCCCCATCGCACAGGCGCTCGCCCTTATGGGTGCCCGACCGCGGCTTGACTCCTACGGCCGGCTCGCAGGCGCCGAACTCATCCCTCTGGAAGACCTTGGCCGTCCCCGCGTCGATGTGATGGTCACCCTTTCTGGCATCTTCCGCGACCTCCTGCCAATGCAAACGCGTCTTCTGGCTGAGGCTGCCTTCCTCGCCGCCTCAGCAGACGAGCCCTTGGACGAAAACGCCGTCCGCCGCCACGCCCTCGCCTACGCCGAGGAGCATGGGGTCGACCTTGAAACGGCAGCACTGCGGGTGTTTTCCAATGCCGAGGGCGCTTACGGCGCCAACGTTAATCTCCTCGTCGATTCAGGGGCGTGGGATGACGAGGACGAGCTCGCCGAGACCTACACACGCCGCAAAGGCTTTGCCTACGGTTTGTCAGGCAAGCCCGCGGCCCAGCCGGCAATCTTACAGTCCATCATGAAAAACGTGGACGCTGCGCACCAAAACCTTGAGAGCGTGGAGCTCGGCGTCACCACCATCGACCACTACTTCGACACGCTTGGCGGCATCTCCCGCGCCGTCACGCGCGCCAAGGGCGAGAAGGTGCCGGTCTTCATCTCCGACCAGACACGTGGTGACGCGAAAGTACGCACCCTGTCTGAGCAGGTGGCGCTGGAAACGCGCACCCGCGCTCTCAACCCGAAATGGACCGAAGGGATGCTCCAGCACGGCTATGAAGGCGTGCGGCAGATCGAGGCCTCCATCACCAACACCATGGGGTGGAGCGCCACGACCGGCCAGGTGCAGTCCTGGGTCTATGAGCGACTGACTGAGACCTACGTCCTCGACGAGGACATGCGCCGCCGCTTGACCGACTTGAACCCGGCCGCATCGGCAAAGGTCGCCGCACGCCTCATAGAGGCCCACGAGCGGCGCTACTGGGAACCCGACCAGGAAACCCTTGCCGCGCTGGAATCGGCCGCCGACGACATTGAAGACCGCTTAGAAGGGGTCGCTGCATGAACATCCAAATCCGCAAGCCTATCCAACTCGATGGCGAAGGCTCCGTCCAAGTTCAGATGGATCCGAACCTGAAGATCGAAACTGCAAAGGTCTTTGCAGTTTACGGCAAGGGTGGGATCGGCAAATCCACCACCTCGTCCAATCTTTCGGTCGCCTTCTCGAAACTGGGCAAGCGCGTCCTGCAGATCGGCTGCGACCCCAAGCACGATTCCACCTTCACCCTCACCAAGAAGCTGATGCCGACGGTCATCGACGTGCTTGAGGAGGTGGATTTCCACTCCGAAGAGTTGCGGGTCGAGGACTTCGTCTACGAAGGCTACAATGGCGTCATGTGCGTTGAAGCGGGCGGCCCGCCTGCTGGCACAGGGTGCGGCGGCTACGTGGTGGGCCAGACGGTCAAGCTGTTGAAAGAACACCACCTTCTGGAAGACACCGACGTCGTCATCTTCGATGTTCTGGGCGACGTGGTGTGCGGCGGGTTCGCAGCGCCCCTCCAGCATGCTGAGCGCGCGCTCATCGTCACCGCCAACGACTTCGACTCCATTTTCGCCATGAACCGCATTGTCGCGGCCATCAAGGCAAAGTCCAAAAACTACGACGTGCGCCTTGGCGGCGTCATTGCCAACCGCTCCCGCGGTACCGACGAAATCGACCGCTTCAACGAAGCAACGGGCCTGAAACGCCTGGCCCACTTCCGCGATGTGGACGCCATCCGCCGGTCGCGCCTTAAGAAGTCGACCCTGTTCGAAATGGGCGACGATCCTGAAATTCTCGAGGTTCAGAAGGAGTATCTGCGCCTTGCCGAAACCCTCCTTGCCGGCGGCGAACCCTGCATGCCTCAGCCCATGAAGGACCGCGATATTTTTGACTTCCTTGGGTTTGATTGAGGTAGACGATGGTCGCCAGCGTGTCAGTGGATCCAGTCCCCGCCCGCACCTACGCCAAACGGCGTGGCGAGCTTGAGCACTATTTCGACCGCACTGCCGCAGACACCTGGGCCGCCCTGACCTCCGACGCCCCTGTCAGCAAGATCCGCGCGACGGTGAGAGCCGGTCGCGACAAGATGCGCGCCACCCTCCTCTCCCGCCTCGGCGAGGACCTGACCGGGCGGACCCTGCTCGATGCCGGCTGCGGCACAGGCGCGCTTTCGGGCGAGGCTGCCACCCGCGGCGCCACCGTCACCGCCGTCGATCTCTCACCCACCCTGGTGGAGATTGCGCGCGAGCGTGTGACAGACCTTGAGAACGGCGCCATCGACCGTGTGACGTTCGCCTCAGGGGACATGCTCGACCCCGCTCACGGCACGTTCGACCACGCGGTCGCGATGGATTCCCTCATCCACTACCAGCCGGAGGACATCGTCGCGGCCCTTGCCGCCCTGGCGCCCCGTGTGACGCGCTCCATCCTGTTCACCGTCGCCCCGCGCACACCCGCCCTTGCGGTGATGCACACAGTGGGCAAAGCCTTCCCCCGGTCTGATCGTGCGCCCGCCATTGTGCCCATCGCACCGCGAAAGCTTGCCGCCGCCATTGCTCGCGCGCCTGAGCTCGGCGGTTTCGCCATCGTCTTTCGCGAGCGCATCGTCAGCGGTTTTTACACAAGCGAAGCGGTGGAGCTTGCAAGGCAGTGATGTGCAAACGTCATCCCCCGCACCCTGAAGAGGCCTCGCCATGATGCGGCTGCGCCTTTTCAACGTACAGATGATTTCCGCCCGCTGGCTGCCCTTCGCAGACGCGGGCTCGACGTCTTTGCCGCTGCCGCGCCTCCTGCGGCTGTCCCTGTTCCAGGTCTCCGTCGGCATGGCGTTGGTGCTGCTGACGGGTACCCTCAACCGCGTCATGATCGTGGAGCTTGGGCTCTCCGCCTCGCTGGTGGCGGCCATGGTGGCGCTCCCGGTCCTGTTCGCGCCGGCACGGGCGCTGATCGGCTACAAGTCCGACAATCACCGCTCTGTCCTTGGCTGGCGAAGGGTGCCTTACCTTTGGTTCGGCACGCTCCTCCAGTTCGGCGGCTTTGCCATCATGCCGTTCGCGCTTCTGGTGCTGTCGGACAATGCAGGCCCTCCGATGGTTGGCGAGGCGGCCGCGGCCCTTTCCTTCCTTCTGGTTGGTGCGGGCCTTCACACCATGCAGACCGCGGGCCTCGCTCTTGCCTGTGATCTTGCGACGGAGGAGACCCGCCCGCGGGTGGTGGCGCTTCTTTACGTCATGCTCCTTGTGGGGATGCTTGTGGCCGCCCTCGCCTTCGGCCGCGCCTTGGCGGACTATTCGCCCATGCGCCTCATCCAGGTGATCCAGGCGGCCGCCGTCATCACCATGGTCCTGAACCTTGTGGCCGTCTGGCAGCAGGAGGTGCGCAACCCCGAAGCCACCAAGAAGGATGCCCCGCGCACGCCATTCCTTGTGACGTTGCGCGAGTATCGCAAGAACAAGCGCGCTATGCGCCTTCTGGTCGCGCTCGCCATCGGCACGGCCGCCTTTTCCATGCAGGACATCTTGCTGGAGCCCTATGGCGGGGAAATGCTTGGTCTTTCGGTGGGCGCAACCACGGAGCTGACAGCCCTTTTCGCCGCCGGCACCCTCGTCGGCATCTGGTATGCCGCAAGGCGCCTCAGCCAAGGCCATGAGACCCACCGCTCCGCCGCCTACGGGCTCCTTGTGGGCGTTGCAGGTTTTGCCTGCATCATCTTTGCCGATCCTGTGGGGTCCGTGGCGCTGTTTGCGGTGGGTGTGGCCATCGTCGGCTTTGGGGGCGGACTCTTCGGCGTCGGCACACTGACGGCGGCCATGCGCGAGGCCGACGCCAAGGCCACAGGCCTTGCCCTTGGCGCCTGGGGGGCCGTCCAGGCCGCGGCTGCGGGCGCCGGCATTGCTGCAGGCGGCGCCATTCGCGACATCTTCGGGGCCCTTGCCACCTCAGGCGCGCTGGGCCCTGCCCTCAACACCGACGCTGTCGGCTATAGCGCCGTCTATCACATCGAGATCTTTTTGCTTTTCGTCGCACTCGTTGCCATCGGGCCATTGGTGCGCGACCGCACTGCTCAACCCACTCGCTTCGGTCTGACCGATATCCCGGGATAAAAGGAGACGTCCCATGCAATCCCTCAGCGTATTAACCAGCGGCATCGATTGGGCCCTGGTTGTTCTTTACGTCTTCTGGCTCTTCTTCGCCTGTCTGGTCTTTTATCTCCTGCGCGAAGGCCGCCGCGAAGGCTATCCCCTGGTGGATGACGTCACTGGCAAGCGGGAAGGCGGCGGCCTGATCTGGATTCCGTCACCCAAGACCTTCCACACCTCCACAGGCGAAGTGCACCACGCACCCGACCACAAGGAGGTGGAGCCCGACGTGGTGAACGCGGTTCCCTCAGCCCCCTTCCCAGGCTCTCCCCTCGTCCCTGTGGGCAACCCGATGACGGCAGGCGTCGGCCCTGGCTCGTTCGCCATGCGCGCCGACCGTGTGGACGTCAACGCGGAAGGCGAGATCAAGATCCTGCCCATGCGCGAACTCCCCGAGCATGTGGTGGCTGAAGACGATGTGGACCCCCGCGGCATGGAAGTGGTGGGGGCCGACGGGCTTCCCGCAGGCACGGTGGTCGACATGTGGGTGGATCGCTCAGAAGCGCTCGTGCGCTATCTTGAGGTGCGCCTTGCCGAAACGGCGACCACCACAGCCGAAGTGGTGGCCGCCGAAACTGAAGACGGTGAAGTGGTGGTGGCGGCCGAAACGCAGGTGGTCACATCCGATACGGTCATGCTCCCCATGAACGCGGCCACCGTCTCCCCCCTTTATGGGCAGGTGACGACGCCGTGCATTCTCGCCCACCACTTTGCCGATGTGCCGAGAATTAAGGACCCTAACTCCATCACGCTCTTGGAGGAGGATAAGATCATGGCCTACTTCGCCGGCGGTGAACTGTACGCCACACCGGCCCGCGCGGAGCCGTTGTTGTGAGCGCGGACGAGGAGGAATTCCACTTCGAGCCAATCCCTGGCCTTCCTGAGGCGTTGCCGGAAGGCGAGCGTATCCTCTGGTCGGGATCGCCTGAATGGAAGGCTGCGGCGCTGGAGATTTTCCACATCAGGGCCGTTGCCATCTACGCCGGCCTGTTGGTTCTGTGGCGCGCTGTGGCCCACCTTCACGATGGCGGCAGTATCCTTTCGCTACCAGGCCATCTGGCGGTGCTTGTCTCCGTGTTTGCCTGCGGGCTTGCCATTCTCCTCATCCTGGCGAAGGCGACGGCGAAGACGACCATCTACACCGTCACCAATCGCCGTGTGGTGATGCGCATTGGTGTGGCGCTGACCATGTCCATCAATCTGCCGTTCAAGCAGATCCTTTCGGCGGACTACCGCAAGGCTCCCTTGGGGACCGGCTGCATTGCCCTGTCCATGGCCCAGTCCGGCGGCCTAGGCTACGTGGTCCTTTGGCCCCATGTGCGCCCGTTCCGCTTCTCCAAGCCGCAGCCCATGCTGCGTGCGATCAAGAATGGTGAAGAGGTTGCTGGGATCCTCGGCCGCGCCTTGGCCGCAGCACAGGGCGGCGAGATGCCCCCAGCAATCCACATCAAAGGGCCCAAAACCCACACATCGCCGGCAGAACCGGTCGCTGCATAACCACCCAACGGCCCGGCGCTCCATCGCCGGGCCGTTTTCGTTTCAGGGCCCCGTCTGCTGCGCCCACGCGACCGTTTGGGGTCCTCCCCTTCGCCGCTCCTCGACAATCCCTGCCTATGCCAAACGGCATCGCCGCGCCACTGTCAGGCACGCGAGACAGTGGTCGCGACCGGAAGGCCCAGAAACGCCCCCATTCCTGCAAACAGGGCTTGACGCGGGCCGGTCCAAAGGTGTCAACTAAGGTTGACGACCGATGAGGGATCGGTCGGCCGAAAGGGATGCGCTTCGGACCGATGTGGGCAGAGGCGTCCTACGCCCCGGACGCGCCTGGACCACCCGCCAAGCGCCTGCGCCAGTAGAGGAGGACGACGGCCTGTGAGACAAGACCCGTTCATCCCCAAAGGCGCCCTCACCCTCGTGTTCCTCCTTGTGGGTTTCAGCGCGCTCGCCGCCACCGTCGGCGTTCTGACAGCAGCCCCCAAAGAGGGCATTCCCGCAAGCATCATGGCGGATGAACGCGCCACGGTCCTTCGCTTCGCCGACAGGCAGGATGGCGCCATTGTCGTGACCACCGAACAAGGCGACACGGTTCTGGAGGCCGGCACCTCAGGCTTCATCCGCGGCGTCCTTCGTGGCCTCGCCTACAAGCGGCGCGGCCATGGCGTTGGCCCAGAAGAGCCGTTCATCCTTGCCGTCGATCCCACGTCGGGCGCACTGACGTTGAACGACCCGACGACACAATCGCGCGTGTTCCTTCGTGCCTTTGGCGAAGACAACGCCGCCGCCTTTGCCGCCCTCATCCCGTCCCGCGACGGCCCGGCCACCCCGGTCCGCACCGAACGCGAGTAGCGCCCATGTTCTCCTCCTTCAAGACGCGCCTCACCGTGCCTTGCACGGTTGAAGTGAGCCACACCTTCGAGAGCCTTCACGCACACGTGGTCCTGCCCGACGGGGTCGACGCTGAGCCTGGCGATGAAATCATTGTCCACGGCACCGAAATCCGCGTTCCCTATGGCGAAGTCGTCTCCATCCCGCGGGAAGCCACAATCGTGCGCGCCACCCTCCTGGAACGCCTCTGGGTGCGCATGACAGGCGATCTTGAATTCATGGAACTGTGTGAGTTCTCCTTTTCCGAGAAGGTTGCAGCATGAACGCTCCGCTTCGCCACGCCTCCAAAAAACCGGTCCGCGAAGTCAACGAGACGACGCGCTCGGCCACCCAGTCCACCGCCCTCAACCCGCGCTTTTACACCACCGACTTCGACGAGATGGACAAGCTCGACGTCACGCCGGTGCGCGAGGAGTGGGATGCCCTCATCGCGGAGATGCGATCAGACCCCAACAAAGGGCACTTCAAGAAGAACGACGATTGGGACACCATCGACTTCGACGCCCTCGACCCCGAGTTGCGGCGCGAGTTCACCGATTTCCTTGTCTCGTCCCTCACGGCGGAGTTCTCAGGCTGCGTCCTTTACAAGGAAATGAAAAAGCGCGGCACCAACAAGGATGTGTGCGAGCTTTTCGGCTTCATGAGCCGCGATGAAGCCCGCCATGCAGGCTTTATCAACGACGCCTTGAAGGAAGCCAACCTCACCGTCGATCTCGGCTTTTTGACCAAGCAGAAGAAGTATACGTACTTCAAACCGAAGTTCATTTACTACGCCACGTATCTGTCGGAGAAGATCGGCTACGCCCGCTACATCACCATCTTCCGGCACCTGGAGAAGCATCCTGACAAACGCTTCCACCCCATCTTCAAGTGGTTCCAGGAGTGGTGCAACGACGAGTTCCGTCACGGCGAGGCATTTGCGCTCCTGATGCGGGCGAATCCGCACACGCTGCAAGGCCTGAACAAGCTATGGGTGCGCTTCTTCGTGCTGGCGGTCTACTCAACCATGTATGTCCGCGACCATGCTCGCCCCGCCTTCCACAAGGCGCTCGACATTGACCCGACGGATTATGACATGCGCGTCTTCCACCTCACGTCAGAGATCACCAAGCAGGTTTTCCCGCTGACACTGGACGTGGACAGCCCCGTCTTCCGGCGTGGCTTCGAGGCCCTGTCGCGCATCAACATGAAGATGGAAGACGCGCACCAGCAAGGCGGCATCATCGGCCGCATCCGCAAGGCCGGTCTTGCCGTTCGTGCTGCTGCCGTGTTCGGCAGGCTCTACCTGCAGCCGGTGAAGAAGAACACCCTGCCTGAATCAAGCCGTCTTCAGCCGGTTTGGTGACAATGGCCCTTGCCGCCATCTTCACGATCCTGGTGTGGTGGGGTTCCACACAAGTCCTCATGTGGCTTGTGAGAATCCCCTCGCGTTGGGTCTTGAATGGTGTGGCGCTGGCGCTTTTCGCCGCCTCCTTAACCGTTGCCCATCTTGTCAGCGGCGAGAAGGATGTTGCAGGCGTCTATATGGGCTTTGCCGCAGGCATCGGCCTTTGGGCCGCCTACGAAATCACCTTCCTGTCAGGCACCGTGGTGGGTTTTGAGGTGAAGGCGCGCGGGACAGGCCTTTTGTCGCGGGCTTATGAGGCCGTCTGTGCCATTTTGTGGCACGAACTGGTGCTGATTGCGACGCTGATCGGCCTCACGGTCCTGTTCTGGAGTGCGGCGAACCCCATTCCCTTGTGCACGTTCGCACTCCTTTACGTCATGCGGGCAAGCGCCAAGGTCAATCTGTTCCTTGGCGCGCGCAACCTGTGCACTGAGTTTTTGCCCGCCCACGTCGCCCACCTTGGGAAGCACTTTCGCAAGGCGCCCCTCAATCCCCTGTTCGGCTTTTCGGTGCTGGCGGGGACGATGGCGGCCGCCTTTCTCCTACGCGCCGCGCTCGATCCATCGGCCGAGCCGGCAAGCGCTGCCTTTGCGGCGCTCCTTGCCATGTTGACCGCACTCGGCACCTTGGAGCATTGGCTTATGCTGACGCCCCTTTCGCCGCTGAGCTTGTGGTCGTCCCAACCAACCCGCGTCACACTCGCGCGTCCTCTTGGCGCTGCGGGATGACTGCTTAGAAGTGATACAATGACGGATCGTCGGATCGGGGGAACAATGGACTACGAACGCCACTTTTCAGATTGCCTCGACGGTCTGCGCAATGACGGCAACTACCGCGTCTTCGCTGACCTTGAGCGCTACCGCGGCGCCTTTCCCCGCGCCAAACGCCACCACAAGGGCAACGGCCCCACGGATGTGACGGTCTGGTGCTCCAACGATTATCTCGGCATGGGTCAAAACCCCAAAGTTCTTGCCGCCATGCACGAGGCCATCGACAAGTGCGGCGCTGGCGCAGGGGGTACGCGCAACATCTCGGGCACCAACCACTACCATGTGGAACTGGAGGCTGAACTTGCCGACCTCCACGGCAAGCCCGCCGCACTTCTGTTCACATCAGGCTACGTGTCCAATTGGGCCGCGCTCGGCACGCTTGCGTCCAAATTGCCCAACTGCGCCGTCTTCTCCGACGCCAAAAACCATGCCTCCATGATTGAAGGCATTCGTCATTCCCGCGCCGAAAAGCACATCTTCGCCCACAACGACCCTGAAGATCTGGACCGTCGGCTCTCCTCCGTGGACCCTGACAGGGCCAAGCTGGTGGCGTTCGAGAGCGTCTACTCCATGGATGGCGACATCGCCCCTATCGCAGAGATCTGTGACGTTGCCGACAAGCACGGCGCCATGACGTACCTGGATGAAGTGCATGCCGTTGGCCTCTACGGCCCCCGCGGCGGCGGCATTGCCGAGCGTGAAGGTCTGATGGACAGGCTGGACGTGATCGAAGGCACCCTTGGCAAGGCCTTCGGCGTCGTCGGCGGCTACATCACCGCCTCCAAGAACCTGTGCGACTTTGTGCGCAGCTTCGCGTCAGGGTTCATTTTCACCACTGCGCTTCCGCCGGCTGTGGCGGCAGGGGCACGCGCCTCCATCCAGCATCTGAAGCAATCCACGGCGGAGCGTGAAGCGCACCAGGCGGCGGTTGCAAAGGTACGCGCACGGCTCAAAGCCATCGGCATTCCCGTCTTGGAAAACCCGAGCCACATTGTCCCCGTGATGGTGCACGATGCGGCCAAGTGCAAATGGCTGTCCGACCTTCTCCTGGACCAGCACGGCATCTACGTTCAGCCCATCAACTACCCGACGGTGCCACGCGGCGAAGAGCGGCTGCGGATCACCCCGTCCCCCGTCCACACCGACGCGGACATCGACCACCTGTGCCACGCCCTCTCAGACCTGTGGTCACAGTGCGCCCTCGCCCGCACCGAGGCCGCCGCGTAGGGCGAGGCCTCACGGCCTGCCGCGGGGGGCATCCGAGCCCCCGCCCTCGGCTGGAGACACCTGACGCCTTAACGCAAGTTGCAAAGGCGGCGCCTCAACCGGTCGTTTCGAGTGCAAGGGGAATTGGGTCGCCAGTGCCGCCACGGTGAATGAATTCGCCCGTCTCATCGAAGCGAAACACCTCGCATTGCCAGTGCACCAGCACCGACGGAAATGCTTCGCGGGCCAGTCTCGCCGACGATACGATGTTGTCGATCACACGACTTCGATGGCGATCGAAGTCGGAAAGATTGAGATAGACAAGAAGACCTACATCAGGCAGATACCCCTTCGCAATCTTCCCCTCTATCCTCGGCTTTAACTCACGAAGCGTGCAGTAGACCCGGGCGGCGATCAGTAGATCAGATATTGAAGGAAGATGGTCCTCTACCTTTAGCGACTGATACTCATCGCCTCGCTTGCGACCAAGTCGATCCACTTCAACAATCTCGTACGCACGTCCATTGCCTCCCCAAGACAAGACGCAATCGGGTCGATCAGCCGCCACCATTTGAACCCTGTCTGCACCCACAATGATCGCCGTGTCAGCCGCCACCCAAGCCTCGAGGATGAGGTTCATTTTCGATTGCTGAAAGAACTCATAGCCCATCGCCTCCCAGACGCTGCCAACAATCTCCTTGAGGTTGACTGGGTCGGTCTCCTCCAGGATGCGAGCATTCACTCCAGACAGCTCTGTCTTGCTCAAACGCCGATGTTCCATCGCTAGCCTCCATCCAACTCGTCTTGTCACTTGGGCGTGACGATGACTTACCGCTCTTGCCGACAGCATAGGGCCGCTGCCGGCCGCAATTCCCAGTCTTCACATAAGTCCCAATTGACCCGTCGCAGTCTGTGCAACCGCCCGTCCTGCAGCGGCGCTGCGGCTTGAACGCTGTTCGCAAGGGGTCCATTGTCCCCCGCCGGGAGCGGCGAGCGAGCCTGCTCTCCGCCTTAAAGAAACGGCCAAAAAAACCCATCGGAGGACGCCTATGAAACTGAAAATCCTGGCCCTTGCGGCCACCGTCGCCGCCTTTGCAACTGCCGCCGAAGCGCGCGAATGGCGCGGCTGGAACATCCATCCGCCCGACTATCCTGTCTCCACAGGCATGGAGCACTTTGCCGAACAGCTCGCCGCCCGCAGCAACGGCGAACTCACCGCAAAAGTCTTCCACTCAGGCGTTCTAGGCGATCAGCCCGATGCCATCGAGCAGGTCCGCGAAGGTGCCCTCGACTGGGCCGTCTTCAACTTCGGCCCCCTCGGCGCGGTCGCGCCAGAGGTCAACGTCACCTCGCTCCCCTTCATCTTCAAATCTGTGGAGGACATGCACGCCGTCATGGACGGGCCGGTGGGCGATGAAATGGCCGACGGTCTGCGCAAGATCGGGCTGGAGCCCCTCGGCTACTTCGACGCTGGCGCGCGCTCGTTCTACCACCGCGAAAAGCACATCCGCACACCAGAAGACCTTGTGGGCGAGAAGTTCCGCGTCATGGGCAACGACCTTTACGTCCAAATGGTCGGCGAGTTGGGCGGCAACGCCACGCCCATGGCCTACGCAGAAGTCTTTCAAGCGCTACAAACCGGCGTGATCGACGGGGCGGAGAACAACTATCCGTCCTACGAATCCTCAGGCCACTACGAGGCTGCGAAGTTCTACTCAAACTCCCAGCACCTCATCCTTCCCGAGTGCCTTTGCATGAACAAAGAACTCTTCGACAGCCTCTCAGATAACCAGCAGGCCCTTTTGAAGGAGATCGGCCAAGAGTCAACCGACCTGCAACGCAAGGCGTGGGCGGAGCGTGAGACAAAGTCCAAGGAGACCGTGCTTGCCGCCGGCGTTGAAATCATCGAGATCGAAGACAAGGCTTCTTTCCAGGAACTGATGGCACCTGTTTACGAAAAGTTCCTTGCCGACAATCCTGACCTTGTAGAGCTCGTTGAAAAGGTCCGCGCGGCGCAGGAATAGCGCAGCCATGCGGAGGCCGTCCGTCATCCACCGGCCGGCCGCCCCACCGGCCCACCCGAGTGCGGACACGAACGGCGGCATCCCTTGCGGCCGCCCCTTCCGGGCGGCCGTGCCGTCATGAAAGGGTTCGTGCGCGTGGCCGACAGCGCTGGCGGGGTCCTCGCCCAGATTTTCATGGGCCTAGCCGCCCTGTCCCTTTTTGCCCTTGTGCCGATGGCAGGCTGGCTCGTCTTCGGCCGCTACATTCTCAACGCCTCGCCCACATGGGTGGAGGCAACAAGCCTGATCCTCATCTTGATCGTGACGTTCGGCGTTGCGGCCGCTGCCACACGCTCCCAAGAACACCTTGCCATCGACTTTGTGCGCGATGCCGCACCCCGCCCCATCAGGCGCGCCATGCAGCTCCTGTCTCACACCTTGATGCTCATCTTCGGCGCGGCGATGCTGGATGCCTCCATCATCAACGTCACGCGCACCTGGTCTCGCGACATCCCCCTCCTCAACATCCCTGAAGGGTTGCGCCACCTTCCTTTGGTGTTCGCAGGGGTGGGCATCGTCCTCTTTTCGGCCATCCACATCTTGAAAGTCCTGTCAGGCGACCCTGACCGCAAACAGCCTTTGGGCGACCCTTCCCCTTCAGGCAGCGCCCAGCCTGTTGCCCCCGAAAAGGACGCACCGTGAGCATCATTGCCGAGATCCCGGGCCTCGTGGTCCTCCTTGGCCTGTTCGCGCTCGGTCTTGTCATCGGCATGCCCGTGGCCTTCGCCATGGGCCTTGCCGCGCTCGCCGCCTTCGTCCACGCCGACTTTCCGGCAACCACCATGTTTCGACGGGTTGCACAGGGGGCTTCGGGGTTCTCGCTGCTGGCGATCCCGTTTTTCATTTTCGCGGGCGAACTGATGATGCGCGGCGGTATTGCCCAACGCCTTGTGCACCTTGCCACCACCATGGTGGGGCACGTGCGCGGCGGCCTTGGCGTCGTCAACGTTTTGTCGTCCATGCTGTTCGGCGGTATTTCGGGATCAGCCGTCGCAGACACTTCCGCCCTCGGCTCCATCCTCATCCCCGTCATGAAGCGCGAAGGCTACCGCGCCGACTACGCCGTCAACGTCACCGTCACCTCCTCCATCGCGGGGATCGTCATCCCCCCTTCCCACAACATGATCTTGTTTGCGGTGGCCGCTGGCGGCGGCATCTCCGTCTCACAGCTATTTATCGCAGGCGTTGTGCCTGGGATTGTCATGTGCCTGTTCCTGGCGGTGGCGGCCTACCTCGTCGCCTTGCACCATGGCTATCGCGCGCAGCCGTTCCCCGGCTTCCTTGCCATCATCATCGCGGCGGTGGTGGCGCTGCCCGGCTTGTTCACCGCCATCATCATTGTTGGCGGCGTTCTGTCGGGCGTCTTCACGGTGACGGAGTCGGGGGCGATCGGCGCCATCTACGCCCTTGTGGTCACGGCCGTCGTCTACCGCGAACTCACCTGGCAGGGCTTCGTCACCGCCGTCATCCGCTCAGCGAAGATGACCGGCCTTGTGATGATCCTCGTTGGCTGCGCGACCGCCTTTGCCTACATGCTCGCCTTCTACCAGGTGCCCTCGGAGCTGGCGGCACTGATGACGTCCATTTCCGACAATCCGATCATCCTCCTGCTTCTCATCAACCTCATGCTCCTTGTGGCCGGCATGGTGATGGACATGGCCGCCCTCATCCTCATCACCACGCCCATCTTCCTGCCCATCGCTGTGGAGATCGGCATGGACCCGATCCAGTTCGGCATCGTGTTGATGATGAACCTTGGCCTTGGCCTGTGTACCCCACCCGTGGGTGCGTGCCTGTTCGTCGGATGCGCCATCGGCGAGGTGAAAATCGAAAAAGCGGTCGCCTCCATCTGGCCATTCTATCTGGCAATGCTCGCAGCGCTCCTCCTCACCACCTACGTGCCGGCCATGTCCCTGTGGCTGCCGAGCCTGTTGTTTTGAGCCGTTCATGACCGTCGCGGCAGGGCGCGAGGCGGGCTGGCTTGTCACCCGCGCGCAAACCAAGCGCATCCTTGCCATCGGCCTTCCCATCGTAGGCGGCATGCTGAGCCAGAACGTCCTCGACATCGTGGACACGTTGATGGTCGGCAGGCTCGGGGCTGCCGCCCTTGCCGCGGTGGGCATTGCCTCATTCGCCAACTTCCTAGCGGTCGCGGTCCTGGTCGGACTGTCGGCGGGGGTTCAAGCGGTGGTCGCCCGGCGCAAAGGCGAAGGCCGCGAGGAGGAGATGGCCATCCCCCTCAACGGCGGCCTCCTGTTTGCGGTCATCCTCGGCGCGGTCATCACCATTGTCGGCCTCATGGTCGCCCCCACCGTCTATCCAGTCCTCGTCGACCATGACCCCGACATTGTGGCCCAAGGCGTTCCCTACTTCGAGGCGCGGCTCCTCGGCTCAATTGCCATCGGCCTCAACTTTTCATTTCGTGGGTTTTGGTACGGGATCGGCGAGACGAAGACGTACCTGAAAATCATCATCACCATGCACGTGGTGAACGTGGTGGTGAGTTACGTGTTGATTTTCGGCCCCTTCGGCCTTCCTGCGCTGGGCACCCTTGGCGCGGGCATCGGCACCACCTTCGCCCTTTACGTGGGAACTGTCCTTTACGCCGTTCTCACCTTCCGCCGGGCGCGACCCATGGGGTTCTTGAAGCGCTTGCCGCGGGGGGCGACGGTGCGCTCGCTCCTGCGCCTGTCGATTCCATCAGCGGTGCAGATGCTGTTGTTTGCGGCCGGTCTCACTGCGCTCTTCACGATCGCCGGCCTCGTGGGTGTTGCAGCGCTTGCAGTCTCAAACGTCCTCGTCAATGTGTCGAAGATTGCCGTTCTGCCGGCCATGGGGCTCGGCATGGCAGCAATGACCCTTGTCTCCAACGCCCTTGGCCGCGCCGATCCGGACGAGGCCAACCGTTGGGCCTGGCAGACGGTGCAGCTGGCCCTTGTCACCGTGACCGCCGTCGCCTGCGTTTTGATGGCAGTGCCTGAGACGATCCTGCGCATCTTTACCGACGATGCTTCCGTCATCGCCGCAGGGGTCCTTCCCATTCGCATTGCTGGGGCAGCGCTTGTGATCGAAGCGTTTGCAGCCGTCATGGGCAATGCCCTGACCGGCGCCGGGGCAGCGCGGCTGACGATGGCGGTGAACGGCCTTGCCCAATGGGCTCTGGGCCTCCCCCTCGCCTACCTCCTTGCGGTGGAGTTCAACCATGGTGTGGTGGGGATCTGGGTGGGCTGGTCGGCTAGCCGTGTCGTGACCGCGCTCGCCCTGACGGCATTTTGGATGGCAGGCCGCTGGCGCTCCATCAAGCTTTAAGGCGAAGTGGCATCAGCCCTGAAGGCGCTGAGTGGGCGGACCTGTCGGCCCTCGTCGTCGAAATTGTGAGGGTCGAGCCACGCGTCCATGGCCGTGCGGATCTGCGGCCAGTCCTCATCCAGCATCGCAAACCAAGCCGTATCGCGGTTCGCGTCTTTCACCACCATGTGCTGGCGGAACACCCCTTCAGGCTGAAAACCGAAGCGCTCCGCCGCCCGCTTTGAAGCGTCATTGGCGTTGTTGCACTTCCACTCAAACCGCCTGTAGCCAAGACCGTCGAACACGAGACCGCCGAACAAGCGGATCATCTCCGTCGCCGCAGGCGTGCGCTGCAGGAGGGGCGTGAAACAGATGTGCCCCACCTCCACGGTCCCATGCTCGGGGTTGATGCGCATAAGGCTGGCCACGCCTACCGCTTCGCCGCGATCGTTGTCGACCACGGCGAAGAACATCGGATCTTCGCTCGCCCCCTGACGCTCCATGTGTGCGCGGTAGGCTTCGACGGTGTCGAATGGGCCGTAGGGAAGATGGCGCCATAGCAAACCATCAGGATCAAGCGTTGTGTGGTGGACGTACTGGGAGGCGGTGTGGCGCGCCGGGTCCAGCGGCTCCAAGGTGCACAGGCGGCCCGCAAGGGGCGTACGTCCCGGCCGCTGCCGCGGCGTCCATGTGGAAAGGTCGACCGTCACGCGGCCGACTTTACAACGCTTTCCTTTGCCATGCGAAGGAGGATCGAAAGGTGCGCACGATCGCTTGGGGACAGGTCGCCGAAGAGTTCGGCCACCCACTCACTGTGCTTTTGCGCAACCTTGTCGAAGAAGTGCCGGCCTTCCTGGGTGAGGGCTGCCATCGTCGAGCGCTTGTCGCTGTCGCTCGAGCGCCGCTCAACCAGGCCGTCCTCCACAAGGCGCTCCACGAGGCCTGTGACGTTGCCGTTCGTGACCATGAGGCGACGCGAAATCTCGCCCAGCGAAAGCGGTTCGCCGGCTTTGTGCAACTGCGCCAACAAATCAAAACGCGGAAGGGTGATGGAAAACTCAGACCGCAGCCTGCGGCTCAACTCCGCTTCAACGATGGTGGACGTGGCATACATGCGCAGCCACAAACGAAGCGGATTGGCCTCATCCACATTTTCATTGTCCGAAGGCGCATCAATAGAAAACTCAGGTCGTGTCGCCTGCCTCATTAAAGACCCTTCCAACTGATCAGCCCCGGCGGCACAGCGCCGAACCCAGTAACGTCCCGCAGTTCAAGCACCCCCATGACCAGTCCCGTCACGGGCCGGCCTTCGCCGGAGCGGGACTGCTCCCGTTTCAACCGTTTTTTTTGTTCGCGACCCTCGTGCGAAGCCGCTTGAGTGACGTCCGGCCAAGGTGCGTTGGCGAAACAGCATGGCCGACATCTCTGCCGGACCGGTGCCGTCTCATCCCTCCGGCTGTACCGTTGAGGGACCGGGGCCTGTTTATTGACGGATTAAACGTTCCGATAACTGAAATGGTTCAGTTTCAGAGTTAAACTGCATCAAAAAAAGTCGGACATGGATTGCTGCGTCCCGCGCACTTTGTGCACAACCTGAGAAAACTCTCAGGCAACCTGCGGGAATTGGGGGTCACTTGCGGGCAGTGCAAGAGCCAGTCCTCTCCAATTCGAACATCGATATTTTTTCGCTACAACACGAAAAATCACGAGATCCGAATGCACATATGGACAGTCTCGTCGCCCCGGTTGGTGCCTTGCATCCCGCCTCTGTGCGGCACTTGGCGGGCGTGACGGCCCCTTCCATCAGCGCGTGATCGCTCGCGCACACCGGTGCACCGCCTCGCCCGGCAACATCCCGTTAACCTTTTTCGGCAACCGTTTGGTGAGGACGTTCTGCCCCCGCCAGCCGGCCCTGCCGCGGCGTTGCGCACGTCACAACCAGGGAGACGGCCGATGGGCTATGCAAGACTCGCCTGGCGCAGCCAGATCTTCGCGGCCGCGTTGACAGTGGCTTTGACCGTGCCCACCAGCGCACAGGTGCGCATCCCTTTCCCGCCCATTGATGGATTGATCGAACGGCCGTCGGGCACTTTCCCCCTACCGGCTCCAAAGCCAGGCCTTGTGGAGAGCTTTCGCAACGGCTGCACACCACGTCATCCAGAATTGTTGTGGGCCGCCCTCCCCCGCCAGCTGCGCCAGGTCTCACTGCAGGAAATGGCCGGCCAGCTCCTCGTGGTCAGCTTCTCAGGCCGCACCGTTGATGATGCCGGCGTGAAGGAGACCCTCACCGCCCTTGGCGACGGCTCCATCGGCGGCGTCCTCTACTTCCGCCACAACGTTGCCTCTGCAGGCGATGTGCGCGCCATGAACGAGGCATTCGCATCGGCAAACCCACGCTTGCCCGCGCTGATCGCGGTGGACCAGGAGGGCGGTAAGGTGATGCGCCTTCGCCGCTCAGAAGGCCTTCCCGAAACGCCGTCCCCGCGCGATGTGGCGAAGACCTCGCTGGCCAGGGCAAGCAGCACCTATTCTGCCATGGCCGGCGCGCTGTCTGATCTTGGCTTCACCGTGAACCTTGGTCCTGTGGTGGACCTTGATACCTACCCCGCCAACCCCGTAATCGGCCGTCACGGCCGCAGCTTCAGTAGCGACCCTGAAGCGGTCACGCAGTTCGCGAAAACCTTCGTCAATGCGCACGCCGATGCGGGCGTTGCTACAGCTCTCAAACACTTCCCCGGCCACGGATCCTCACGCGCCGACAGCCACGTGGGCAAGGTGGACATCTCCAAGACCTGGACGCGCCAGGAGCTTGTTCCATTCCGCGACCTCGTGCGCGAATCGGGTGTGGACATGGTGATGGTGGGCCACCTCGACCTTGCCGCCCTCTCAGGCGAGACCAACCTGCCGGCGTCCCTGTCGCCGGTGGCCATCAAAAAGGTCTTGCGGCAGACCCTTTGCTTCGACGGGCTGATCGTCTCCGACGACCTGTCCATGGACGCCATCACCGACCGTTGGAGTTTGGAGGACGCCGCCGTCCTTGCCATTGAAGCAGGCAGCGACGTGGCCCTGATGTCCTTGCCCGGGCAGAGCAACATCGCCAAGATTGCTGCCATCCATCAGCGCCTCGTCGATGAAGCGGAAGCCTCGTCAGCCTTTGCCGACAAGGTGCGCCATGCCTATGCCCGCCTTGTCCACCACAAGCTGGAGGCAGCCGAGCGCCGCGCCTTGGTGGCGGCGATGGTCAACCCGTCAGGCTTTACGAGGGTCGCTGACGCGCGATGAGCCTGATGGCGCCTCGCGCACATCCTCAAGGAGGCTGAAAATCCTGCGCTGGCGGCTGAGGAAGCCCGCCGCCTCCTCAAACGGCAGCGCCGCCGCGAAGGCATAACCCTGCCCGACGGAGCATCCAAGGGCGCGCAGGTGCTTCAGTGTTTCCTCATCCTCGATGCCCTCAGCGACCATCGTCAGCCCCATTTTGCGTGCCATCTGGATGATGGCCGAGACAATCTGTCTGTCGTCGCTCGAGACCCCCGAATTGGTGACGAAGCTGCGGTCGATCTTCACCTCACGGATGAATGGCTCGCGGATGTGGCTGAGCGAGGCAAATCCCGTCCCAAAATCGTCCAACGCGATGGAAAACCCCATGTCATTCAATTCCATGAGGTTGTTGTAGACGACGCGCTTGTCGCGGATGAGAACGTTCTCCACCACCTCGAACGCAATCTGATCGGTCGCAACGCCATAGGATTCGCGCAGCCGTTCCACCTGCGAGACGAGCCCCATCCGCTGCAACTGCTGGGCATTGAGGTTGATGGCAATGTGCCCGAACGGGAGTCCCCTATGGGACATTTCCGAAGCGGCGGCGAACGAGCCGTTCAGCGCAACGTCCGACAGTTCGCCCCCCACCTCGCGATCGGCAAACGCCTCGTGAAAGGCGCCGGGGGTGAGGACCCCGCGCTCAGGATGGCGCCAGCGGCACAGCGCCTCGAACCCCACCACATCGCCTGTCCGCAAGTTGATCTTCGGCTGAAAGAAGGGGACGAACTCACCGTTGACCAACCCTTGTTTGATCTCCGCCAGGAAGCGGCGCGACTCCTCACGACGCTCACGCATGCGCGGATGGAAGCGCCGCACGGTTCCGCGCCCTTCCTCCTTGGCCTCCGTCAACGCCTGGTCGGCGGCACGATAAAGGTCGACCCGTGTCGCCATATCGTCAGGATAAATGGCAATGCCCACCGTGCAGGACAGCTGCACCGTCTTTGAGCCCACCGACACCTGACCGGTGATGGAACGCTGCATCTGCTTGGCAAGGCGCACCAGCGCGGCATCATCGGAGGAATCGGGCAACAGCACCCCAAACTCGTCACCGGCAAGGCGGATCACAAGGTCGGTGCTGCGGGTCGCTTCACGCAGTTCGGAGGCAACGTGCCGCAACAGATCATCGCCCGTGTCATGGCCGAAGGTGTCGTTGATGTCTTTGAAGTCGTCGATGTCGAACAGGAAGAGGCCTGTGCGCGAACGGTCCCTGTCGGACCTTTCCAACGCCTCGGCCAAGGCATCGTCGAACATGGCACGTGAGAACGAGCCCGTCAGAGGATCGTGCCGTGCAAGGCGCTCGATCTCGGCCCTGTGCAAGCGCTCTGCCGTGATGTCCACAATAGCGGCAAAGATCTCGCCCGTGGCCTCGTCGATTTCTCCCTTCACACGCACCCAGCGCCGCGCATCGGTGCTCGGCTGGATGAGCTCACGCTCATAGTCGATGTGGCGGCCGCCTGCGCTCTTGCCCACGAATGCACGGCGGACGAAGGCCTGGTCGAACGGGGCAAAGTGCTCCACAAGGGCATTGAGGTCTGGCAGCGATGGACTGCCAAGGATCTTGAGGGCGCAGCGGGAGGCGCCGAACCCTGTCCCGTCCGTGCGGCCCCAAAGGGTGCCCGCATCCAGCATACGCTCAAGGGCAACACCGTCTTTGGCGGACGCTGCAGCAGCACCTCGTTGCAGCGTTTCTCCCGCCAACGGGCTTGCAAGTTCGGCCAATAAGGAAAGGGTCGCCTCAGCCCCGGGGGGAATGTCGCGGGGCACGATGTCGAGCCCAGCAATCCACCCGGTGCGGCCGGCAATGGACATCGGGGCGGCAAGCACCGTGCGTAACCGGGCAGCCCCGTGCGGGGCGTCGTTGTCGGCCGCGCAACGGCGCACCACCGGCGTTGGCGTTGGGGCAGGAGGTGTCCACAGCTTTGCAAAGTGTGTAGCAGGCACATCCAAGCGCGTTGCGACCACGGGTTCCCCATCGCCCGTGTCCACAAGGCCGATGGGCATGTCGAGCGATGTCATCGCAAGGTTGGCAAGGCGCATCCACGGGTCGCGCCCCTGGCCCGCGCCATCCTCCCCTGCGCCCACAGGCACGTGCGTCAAAACAGAAGCTGCATCGCCCCTGCCCGAGCTTGCCAGCTCGGACTGCGGACCGGCGTGACTTCCACACTCGCTCAGCGTTTGCATGCGTTCGGCGCGGTGAACGCGCGTCGACGCCGAATGATCTGCCATGAAACTGCCCGTGTCACGAGTAATCGACACCCGTATAACGAGCAACGGCTTCATCTGGGCATGCGCATTGCGGAAATAGCAGCCATCCAGTCAGCCTCGCCCAAGCTTTAGCGCCGGCGTCCCTATGCCAGACTTCAGACGATCCGCAGCCCCTCCCGCCAAACCTGACGCACCACGGGAATGTCACTCCCCTGCGGCAGGTGGAGCCGCACGAGGTCCGCCCGAAGGCCTGGCGCGATTCGCCCCCTGTCGGAGAGATTGACGGCCTTTGCAGGGTTGAGCGTGACCCGCGCCACGGCCTCAGGCAACGTCCACCCGGCGCGCCTTGCAAGGGCGAAGACGGACTGCACAAGGCTGAACGGCACATAGTCCGAGGATATGATGTCGAGCGCGCCGATGTCGGCCAGCGCCGCTGCCGACACGTTGCCCGAGTGGGAACCGCCGCGCACAAGATTGGGCCCGCCCATCAACACCTGCATCCCGGCAGCGCGGGATGCAACGGCGGCAGCAACTGTGGTGGGAAACTCTGCAAGGGTGGCACCGTCGCGCACGGCCTCGGCCACATGGGCATCGGTGGCATCGTCGTGGCTGGCAATCACTGCTTTGCGCACCTTGGCGCGGGCGGCGATCTCACGCCTGTTGCGGTCCGACCAGCGGGCCGCCCTGTCCCGCCTTGCAGCCTGGAACGCCTCGAAGGCCGCATCGCTCATCCCCGTCTTGCCCTGATAGTAGAGCTTGTAAGACTGAAGGGAGGTGAACTGCCTTTGACCTGGCGTGTGATCCATCAGAGAGATCAGATCGACGGGGGCAAGGTCATCGAACAGGGCAAAGCCGCCCACAGCATACTCGTCCGACACCTCGCATCTGAGATGAAAGCGGTGCTCAGCCCGAAGCCGGCCTGCGTCCTGGGCGCTGGCAATCGCGTCCGCAACATCGCGCGAGTCTTGCGATGAGAGGCCGTCGTCAGCATCAAGCCCCACCCGGAGCGCATCGAACACGGTGGTGATGCCGCAGGCTGCCACTTGCGCATCGTGGGCCTGAACGGCGGCAAGCGTGTTCCACCGCACTCCCGGCCGCGGGGCAATGTGGCTGTCGAGCTGGTCGGTGTGAAGTTCTACAAGGCCAGGGATGAGGATGTCGCCCTCCCAGTCTTCCCCCTTGGCATGCCCCTCATCCACGGCTTCAATGGTGCTGCCGGCAAGGGCCACGTGACCGTCGATCACCCTGTCCTCGCAGACGATTTTGGCATTGGTGAACACTGTCATGCCCTGCCCTCTTCGCTCATGACGCTCACGCCCGCTGTCCGCACAATGCGGAAGGGCTGGCCAGGTTCATCTTCTCGGAAGACAGCAAGAACAAGGCGTTGCGGCATATCCAGCAGCGGTGTGAAAAGGGCATCGGCGGCATCCACCACGCCCGCCACGTGTGCGGCCTCCATGGGCCCCGTCAGCGTCATGTGGAAGGTGAAACGCTCCATCACATAAGGGTAGCCCCAGGCATCCAGCAGTTCGCGGCCCCTCTCATCAAGGTTCTCTGGCCGACGCCGCACCCTTTCCTCCTCGCTCAAAGGGGCACGAAAGGGCTCGAACGCGCGCACGGCCGCTTCGGCCAATGGGTCGACCACCTCGCGCTCCTCCGTCACCAAAGCCAAGAAGCTTTGCAGGCGCCCCAGCTTGAGCGAGACGGAGACAGGCGAGCGGTCTGCGGCAAAGGCGTCGAACGCGTCGCAAAGGGCTGTTTCAACCACGCCGGGTGCCAGGAAAAAGGGCGCGCGAAGGGTGGCGTGGAATCCATAGCGGGCCGGCACATGAGGCTTGGCCGCAACCGGCGCACGGGCCGGCATGCCTTTGCCGGAGAAGGCCGAGCGGCCCAGCCACGCCTGTGCGCAATCAAGCAACGGGCCCTCAGGCGGTGTCAGATAAATGGCATAACGCATGGCAACAAACCCTCGGCCCCTCGCATCAAGGGGCCGGAAACGCATTGTTAGAGCACTCAGTGCCCGATTGGGTGCAGGATGTTCTCCGCTTTTGATACAGAGCGCTTATCCCTCGACCAGATGCGTTCATCTGACCGAGACGCGCTCTAGCGACCCTCATAGGTATCCAAAAACTCGTCCACCGACAGGCGCTGGAAGTCAGGCAGCGCCTTTTCGAGCGCCTCATGGCTCCAGTCCCACCAGGCAAGGGCAATGAGGCGATCTGCGATGCTCTCATCAAACCGCCGGCGAATGGGGCGCGAGGGAATGCCCGCCACAATCGTATAGGCCGGAACATCCTTGGTGACCACGGCGCCCGCCCCAATCACCGCGCCCGTCCCCACAGTGACCCCAGGCATGACGGTGGCGTTGTGGCCGATCCACACGTCATGGCCGATCCTCACCGGGCTGGCACGGCGCCGCTCAAAGATGGTCTCGTCCCTCTCACCACCTTCAAAGTAATCGCCAGCGCGATAGGTGAAGTGATGCTGGCTTGCCCTTTCCGTCGGGTGGTTGGGCGGGTTGATGCGCACGTTGGAGGCAAATGAGCAGAACTTGCCCACCGTCGCGTTCAAGATGTCCCCGTCGGCCATGATGTAGCTGTAGTCGTCCATGGCCGCGTTGATGATGGAGGTGCGCGCCGCCACCTCCGTGTAGCGCCCCAGCGTCGCGTTCTGGATGCTCGCCGTGGGGTGAACTTTGGGCTCTAGGCCGAGCTTCACACGTCCTCCTTTGGGGTGGAGCCGGGTGCAAAGGCGCGGACGTCGATGACCCTGTCGGCCACAGCGCGCCTTACATCCTCATCATGAAAAATGCCGAGGATTGCCGTCCCCGTCGCTTTCTTGCGCGCCAGCAGTTCTACCACCACCTGGCGGTTTTCCGCATCAAGGCTTGCGGTCGGCTCGTCCACCAGAAGCAGCGTGACCTCGCGGATCAGCCCTGCTGCAATGTTCACGCGCTGCTTCTCGCCACCGGAAAACGTCGCCGGCGGCAAACCCCACAACCGCTCCGGCAGGTTGAGCTGGCAAAGCATCGCTGCCGCCTTCTCCCGCGCCGCATCGGGCGCAAGGTCAGGGTCAGCGCTCCCCGCCACAAGCTCGATGGCAGGCACCCGGGGGATCGCCCGCAAAAACTGGGTGACGCTGGCAAGCGCGTCCCGCCGCACCGCCATCATCTGCCGCGGCGACAAGGTGGCAACGTTGAGCGTCTCGCCACCGTGCTCCAAGAGGATCGACCCAGCGCTCACCCCATAAGTGCCGCTCACCATCTTCAGGATGGAGCTTTTGCCTGCCCCGGACGGGCCGCCCAGAACCACACACTCCCCGGCGTCCACGTGGAAGGAGGCACCCTCCACCGCGGGCAACTGCACGCCGCCCTTCAGATGTATGGTGAATGTCTTGGCAAGCCCCGTGACGGTGAGGACGCGCCCCTTGGCAAGCTGCGTGTGTCGGGCAGCGGTCACAGACAGCCCCTCATGCGGTGAGGATGGAGGAGACGAGGAGCTGCGTGTAAGGGTGCTGAGGGTCTTCAAGTACCCTGTCGGTCAGCCCCTCTTCCACCACAGCGCCGTCTTTCATCACCATCATCCGATCGGCAAGGAGCCGTGCAACCCCAAGGTCATGGGTAACCAGAACCGCTGCCAGGTGGAGCTCGCGGCTCAGCCTGCGCAACACATCCAGCACCCGCGCCTGGACCGAGACGTCGAGCCCGCCGGTCGGCTCGTCGAGGAAAACAAGACGCGGTCCCGTCACCAGATTGCGCGCGATCTGAAGGCGCTGGCGCATCCCGCCGGAAAATACACGCGGCGGCTCGTCGATGCGCTCGGGCGCCACCTCCACCTTCTCCATCCAGTCTGCCGCGCTGGAGCGGATATCCCCATAGTGCCGTGCGCCGACCGCCATCAGCCGCTCGCCGATATTGCCGCCGGCGCTGATTCCCATTCTGAGACCCTCCGTCGGGTCCTGAAACACAAAGCCCCATTCGGTGCGGGTGAGGCGGCGCAACGTGGCCTTGTCGAGCGCTGCAATATCGGTGAGCGCACCGCCTTCGAGCCGGTAGCGGACGACGCCGGCCGAGGGTGCCAGTTGGCCGGAGAGGCAACGCAACAGTGTCGTCTTGCCCGACCCCGATTCCCCGACGATTGCCACCACTTCGCCAGGCCACACGTCTATATCCACACCCTCGCATGCCATTCGCGCGCCAAAACGCTTTGTGAGGCCGCACGCTTCCAAGAGCGCGCTCACACCTCGGCCTCGTCAAGGTTGGCCCGGCAATGGTCGGTGTCAGAGCAGGCGTAGAGCCGGCCACCACGATCGTCCGTCACGATCTCGTCCAGAAACACGCCGCGGGCGCCGCAAAGGGCGCAGGGCTCGTCAGGGGCGTCGGCGGAAAACGGGTGGTCATCGAAATCAAGGCTCAGCACCCGCGTGAAGGGCGGCACAGCGTAGATCCGCTGCTCACGCCCCGCACCGAACAGATGCAGCGCCGGCGAATTGTCGAGCTTAGGGTTGTCGAACTTCGGCGTCGGCGAAGGGTCCATCACGAACCGCCCCGACACCATCACAGGATAGGCGTAGGTGGTGGCGATGTGGCCGTGCTTGGCAATGTCCTCATAAAGTTTCACATGCATCAGGCCATAGTCTTCCAGCGCGTGCATCAGCCGCGTTTCGCCCTCCCGCGGCTCCAAAAAGCGCAGAGGCTCTGGGATCGGCACCTGGTAGACCATGATCTGACCGTGGGAGAGCGCCCGCTCAGGAATGCGATGGCGCGTCTGGATGATGGTGGCGTCCGACGTAACGGTGGTGGTGGCGACATCGGCCACCTTGGCGAAGAAAGCGCGGATGGAGACCGCATTGGTGGTGTCGTCGGAGCCCTGGTCGATGACCTTCAAGGTATCGTCCTTACCGATGATGGAGGCGGTCACCTGCACGCCGCCCGTCCCCCAGCCGTAGGGCATCGGCATCTCGCGGCTGTTGAAGGGCACCTGATAGCCTGGGATCGCCACCGCCTTCAAAAGCGCCCGCCGCACCATCCGTTTGGTGGCCTCGTCCAGGTAGCCGAAATTGTAGGTGGGCGCGCTCACGTCTCATTCTCTTCAGGGTCGGCGTCAGCGCCATGTTCGGCCCGTAGCGTTCTGAGGAGGGAGAGTTCAGCCTGAAAATCCACGTAATGGGGGAGCTTCAGGTGCTCCACGAAGCCCGAGGCCTGCACGTTGTCGCCGTGGGCGATAACGAACTCCTCATCTTGCGCAGGCGCCGTCCTTTCCTCAGTGAATTCGTCCGCCCGTAGGGCGCGCTCCACAAGTGCCATCGCCATCGCCTTGCGCTCATCCTTGCCGAACACCAGGCCATAGCCGCGGGTGAATTGGGGCGGTGCCTCTGCGCTCCCGGTGAACTGGGTGACCATCTGGCACTCTGTGACCGTCATGGCGCCGATGGTCACCGCAAAGCCGAGCTCTGGCACGAACAGCTCAAGCTCGACGGCACCAATGCGCAACTCGCCCACAAAGGGGTGGTTGCGGCCAAACCCTCTCTGAGTGGAGTAGGCGAGCGACAACAGCCACCCCTGATCGGCCCGCGCCAGGGCCTGAAGCCGTCCTGCCCGCGACAAGGGAAAGCTGAGTGGCGCGCGGGTAAGGTCCGACGGCTCCTCCTGCGCAGCCCCGCCGTCATCAGGCTCAATCAGCCCCTCACCGCCCAAGACGTCCGTCACGCGTGGGGTTGGGCCGACAGGCTCTGCGCGCGCCACCTCGCCAGGCGCTTCAAGGTTGGCGTCCAGAAGGCGGTGGGTGTAATCGAACGTCGCGCCGAGGACCTGCCCGCCAGGCACATCCTTGAAGGTGGCGGAGACCCGCCGTTCCACCGCCATGGCGCCCGTGTTGATGGGCACCGTGTCGCCGAACCGCGCCAGCGTGGTGCGGAAGGCGCGCAGGAGGAACGCTGCCTCCACCGTGTCGCCCCGTGCCTGGCGAATGGCAAGGGCGGCAAGGTCAGGGTCATAGAGTGCCCCTTCGGCCATCACCCTGTCCACCAGAAGGCCCAGTTGCTCGACCACCTGCGTGTCGGTGATGGCGGGGATGGCCGTGTCGCCCCGCCGATCCTTGGCGAGGAGTGTATGGGCATTGGCAATGGCTGCCTCGCCCCCCTTTACCGCAACGTACATAAGACCTCGGTGGTGCGTGGCAGCGCCATCAGCCGTGCCCCATCGGCAAGGACGAGGTCCACCCCACACGGATAAAGCGCCCGGTTATCCGACCACGCCGCCTCAAATCCCTCTGGCAAGACCGCTGTCGTGGTGCGCGTCCCTTCGATCCCAGGTCCTTTCAGCGTGACGGATGGGCCTGCGAACGCCACCTCGACCACAAGGGTCGCCGATCGGTCGGGATAGATGGGCTCGCCGACACGCAATCCCTCAAGGTTCACGGCGTCGGCGAAAACAAACTGGGCCTTGGCTTTGTCCTCCACCACCGGTGCGCCAGTGTGGAAGGCGAGCCAGCGGGACACCTCGTCCCCGAACGTCGGTGCCAGCCATAACGGGGTGTCGGCATCGCAAAGGGTGAGCGCTACGGCCGCCATCCCAGGCCCCATTGGGTATGGCGCCTCCGCGGACGGCACGTGGACGGCCGTGCCGGGTTCGCTCATGGCCGTCAAGAGCGCGCGGAACGCCTGTTGGGATTGATGCACGGGGTCGGCAAAGCCTGGCGCCAGAAGGGCTGCCATCAATCCTCGCCCCGCGCCATCGTGTAAAAATTCACCCGCGTTGCCGCCACTTCACTGGCGCGAGCGTCGGCGGCCTCCGTTAGCGCGGCGCGCAACGGGGCAATCACCTCAGTCTCGATCCGTGCCGCATGGGCTTTGCACTGGCCGAGCGCATCAAACAGCGCAACAGTTCTTGCCTTGTCTGCTTCGCGGCCGAGGACATGGCCGTAACCCACCTCGCCTGTGCCCAACGCCACCACACAACGGGTGCAAGTGGTCTCACCCAGGTTGAAGGGGGTACCGCCGCCGCCCACCCGGCCGCGGGCCATCACAAGGCCTGTTTCGGGGCCTTTAAGGACGGTATGGTCGGGCTTCGGATTCCAGCGCTGCCACATCATTGCAAGGGCGGATGTGCCCGAGAGGGCAAGGATCCGCAGCGCGTCCTGCCGCCTCTCGTCCACCGCATCGGCCATCACAACTCCCTTCAGCGCACTGCGCCCACCACCAAAACTGGCAGAGGATGATGACAATCCGGCGACCCTACCGCAACGCTGGCAGCCCCTCCCCGATCGCATGGCAGCCCTCAGTCGGACCGGCGCTGAGTTGCCCAAAGCAGAGGCAATCGACGTCTCGCTGCAAAAGAGGGCAGCACGGCACGGAATTTGCTTTAAAATGCGCCAAAACGAAATTGCCCGACAACGAAATCAGGAGCCTTTGACCATGACCCGCCGTGTCCGTGCCCTCTTCGCCATTGCCGCGATGGTGGTGGCCTCGCCCCTTGCCGCCGAAGACCTCACCGACGTGCGCTTTTCCCTGGACTGGAAGTTCGAGGGGCCGTCGGCGCCGTTCTTCGTCGCCCTCGACAAAGGCTTCTTCGAGGAGGAGGGCCTCAACGTCACCATCGATTCGGGCGCCGGCTCGCGCGAATCGATCCCCCGCGTTGCCACAGGCACCTATGACATGGGGTTCGGCGACATCAACGCGCTGGTGAAGTTCCTCGCCGACCAGCCGGACGCGGACGTCAAAGCCGTCTTCATGATGTATGAAAAGCCCCCCTTTGCCGTCATCGGCCGCAAGAGCCAGGGCGTGACGGACGATCCGAAATCCCTTGAAGGCAAGACCCTCGGCGCCCCGCCGCCCGACGCCGCCTTTGCTCAGTGGGATGCCTTTGTGGATGCAGCCGGCATCGACACCTCCGACATCACCATCGAAAACGTCGGCTTTCCCGTGCGCGAGCCGATGCTCGCCCAAGGCCAGGTGGACGCCATCTTCGGCTTTGCCTTCTCTTCCGTCCTCAACCTCAAGGCCCAGGGCATTGCCGATGATGACATCGTCGCCATCATGATGGCCGACAACGGGCTCGACCTTTATGGCAACGCCGTCATCGTCAACACCACGTGGGCTGACGAAAATCCCGATGCCGTCAAAGGCTTCGTCAAAGCGCTGATCAAAGGCGTCCAAGCCACCGCTGCCGACCCTGCCGATGCCATCAAGTCGGTCATGAGCCGCAACGAGATCGCCTCAGAGCCTGTGGAGCTTGAGCGCCTTCAGATGGCCCTTGACGACAACATCGTCACCGATGCCACCAAGGCAAACGGCGTCGGCGGTGTGGATATGGACCGCTTCGCCGCCTCCATCGCACAGCTTCAAACCTCGTTCGACATGCCGAACCCGCCTGCGCCGGACCGCGTGTTCGATGCGTCCTACCTGCCGCCGGCCGACGAGCGCATGCCGAACTGATGTACGTCGATCTTGAGGGGGTGCGCCTTGCCTACCCCAGTGACCATGGCGAGGTGCTGGCCCTCAACGGGCTGACGATGGGGATCCGCGAGGGTGAGTTCGCGGCCGTCGTCGGCCCCTCAGGCTGCGGCAAGTCCAGCTTAATGCGCCTGGCAACGGGCCTTCACCTGCCTCAGGAGGGGCGCATCGAGGTGGCGGGCCAACCCGTCACCGGCCCCTTGTCCATCACGGGGATGGCCTTCCAAAATCCCTCGCTCCTGCCCTGGCGCACCACACTTGCCAACGTGATGCTGCCTTTGGAGATCGTGCGCCCCCACCGCCGCCGGCTCTCGCGGGAGAAGGCCGCCTACACCCAAAAAGCGGAGGATCTTCTGTCCCTCGTCGGGCTCGAAGGCTTTGGCAGCCGCTTTCCCTGGCAGCTTTCCGGCGGCATGCAGCAGCGGGCGAACCTTTGCCGCGCCCTTATCCACGATCCTGTCCTTTTGATGCTGGATGAACCCTTTGGCGCGCTCGATGCCTTCACCAGGGAAGAGCTCTGGGGCGTCATGCAGGACTTGCACGACCAGAAGAGCTTCACTGTGGTCCTCGTCACCCACGATCTGCGCGAGGCGGTATACCTCGCCGACCGCATTTTCGTCATGAGCGCGCGGCCGGGGCGCATCATCGTCAACCAGGAGGTGCCTTTCCCGCGCCCGCGCCCTGCCGACATCATCTACGAACGCGAGTTCGTCGAGCTGGTGCAGGAACTTCGCAGCCACATTGCCGACGCGCGCAAGGAGGCTGCGTGAGAGAGCTTCTCACCTCCCCGCGGCTTGCCCCTTTCGTCTACACAGTTGCGCTGTTCGTGATCTGGGAAGGGGTGGTGCGGCTGGCGAACGTGCCCGTCTTCGTGCTGCCACCGCCCACCACCATTTTCGGCGCAATCGTCCAGTATTGGCCGGCCATCTGGAAAAACTCCCTCGTCACCTTGTGGACGACGATCGCAGGCTTTGCCCTTGCCGTTGTAGGCGGCCTTGCCCTTGGCCTTCTGGTGGGCTGGTCGAAGAACATATACGCGGGCCTTTACCCGCTGATGGTGGGGTTCAACTCCATCCCCAAAGTGGCGGTGGTGCCGATCCTCATCATCTGGTTCGGGATCGGTGTTGTGCCGGCCATCATCACGGCCTTCCTCATCGCCTTCTTTCCGGTGGTGGTGAATGTGGCGACCGGCCTTGCCACCATAGAGCCCGAGACGGAGGACGTTTTGCGTGCGCTCGGCGCCTCCAAATGGGACATCATGACAAAGATTGGCATCCCGCGGGCGCTGCCTTACTTTTTCGGCTCCCTGAAGGTGGCCATCACCCTTGCCTTCGTGGGCTCTGTCGTGTCGGAAACCATTGCCGCCAATGCAGGGCTCGGCCACATGATGTTGTCCGCCCAGTCACAGTTCAACGTGCCCCTGGTGTTTGCGGGACTGATGATGCTCGCCGTTGAGGGAATTGCCATGTACGCCGTGATGGCCCTGATCGAGGCCCGCACCACACGCTGGGCGCGCCGCGGCAACCAGGCGGTCTGAGCAAGATGGCAGGCCGCCTCACCACCCACGTTCTGGACACGGCCAATGGCGTGCCCGCCGCAGGCATGACCATCGTTTTGAAGGACGGCGAGGGCCGCACCCTTGCCACCGCCACCACCAACGATGACGGGCGCCTCGACGGTCCCATCCTCTCAGGCGGGGCGTTCGCTACGGGCCACTATGCCCTCGTATTTTCAGTGGCGTCATACTTTCGTTCGCAAGGCACGACGCTCCCCGACCCACCATTTCTGGACGAGGTGGTGGTCCAATTTGGCATTGCCGATGGGTCAGCGCATTATCATGTGCCGTTGTTGGTATCGCCCTATGGTTACAGTACTTATCGCGGCAGCTAAGGCCTCTTGTGAGTGAGGGACGCCGGCCATGACCACCGCCCCTTCGTCAACGATCCAGATGGTGGTGAACGGGACCCCCGTGACGGTGGACGATGCACCACCGACCCTCACCCTGTTGGAATGGCTGCGCGCCAACGCCATGACAGGCACAAAGGAAGCCTGCGCTGAGGGCGATTGCGGCGCTTGCACCATCGCCCTTCGCGCGGTGAAAGACGGCGCGCTCGTCACCCGACCCGTCAACGCCTGCATCATGCCCCTTGCCATGGCCCATGGCGCCGCGGTGGTGACGGTGGAAGGGATCTCCTCCCCCATGCACCCCGTCCAGCGGGAAATGGCGACCCGGCACGCCTCCCAATGCGGCTTCTGCACCCCGGGCTTTGTCATGAACCTGTGGTCCCGGCCTCAAGGAGAGCCCACCGACCGCCAGAGCCTTGAAGACAGGCTTGCCGGCAATCTGTGCCGCTGCACTGGCTACGGCCCCATTCTGGACGCTGCGCAGAACGCCGCCGAGGACGCCGACGCCCTCACCGACCCCGCGGCGGACGCTGCCCTCGTCGACACCTTGTCCACCATCGGCCCGCTCAGGACCGACGTGGACGGCCGCACCGTCACCATCCCCACGACCGAGGCCGACCTTGCCGCAGCACTAGGCGAACACCCCGACGCCACCCTGATTTCAGGTGCGACTGACGTCGGGCTATGGATCACAAAAAGCCTCTTCGATCCCACCGTTGCCATCTTCCTTCACAGGGTTGCAGCGCTTCAAACCATCAGCGAGGACGGCAAGCATCTGACCGTCGGCGCAGGCGTGCGCCTTGCCGATCTTCACAGCGCCGTCGCCCCGCGCCACCCCGCCCTTGCCGAGCTCTTGCGCCGCTTCGGTGGCCTTCAGGTGCGCAGCGCAGGCACTGTGGGCGGCAACATTGCCAATGGCTCGCCCATCGGAGACCTTCCGCCGGCGCTGATCGCTGCCGGCGCCACACTGTCCCTCGCCTCCAAAACAGGCGAGCGCACACTTCCGCTTGAGGATTTTTTCATCGCCTACGGTCGCCAGGACAGAGCGCGTGGCGAGTACGTGCGCGCCGTCCACATTCCCCTTGAAGGTCTGGCCCATCTGACCTGCCACAAGGTCTCAAAGCGCTTTGATTCCGACATCACCGCCGTCCTCGCCTGCTTCGCCCTCACGGTTCAGGATGGCGTGGTCACCAATGCCCGGCTTGCCTTCGGCGGTATGGCAGGCACGCCCGCGCGCGCCCGCCATGCGGAGGCCGCCCTCACGGGCCGGCGCTATGACAAGGCTTCCATCGCCGCGGCAGCCACAGCCCTTGCCGACGACTTCACCCCCATGGACGATCAGCGCGCCTCGGCCCGCTACCGCCTGATGGTCGCTCAAAACCTCGTGCGGCGGGATTTTCTGGAGCGCACGGAGCCTGGTACAGCGACCCGGCTTTCAGGGTCGGCCATCGACCCTCTGGCGGCCTGACCCATGGACGAACCTCTTTCCCGCCCCCGTCCCGCGCGCGCCCAAACGCCGGCCCCCGCGCCGCGGACGCCGCAGCTTTTAAGCCATCAGCCGATCGCCCACGATTCGGCCCACAAGCACGTCACAGGTCGCGCCACCTATGCCGATGATGTGGCCGAGCCATCCGCCCTCCTCCACGTCCACATCGCCTACACGGACTTTGCCCGCGGTACCGTCACCGCAGACCTCTCCCAAGTGGCTGCAGCACAGGGTGTCGTCAGGGTGCTGACGGGTGATGATGTACCGGGGGAAAACAACATCGGTCCGGTACGCCACGACGAGGTGATGCTGGCACTGACAAGTGGCAAGGGCGAGGTCCACTTTCACGGCCAGCCGCTGTTCGCGGTGGTCGCCACCACGCGCCGCGCCGCAAGGCTTGCCGCCCGCCTTGCCGTCATCGAGGCGCGCAAACAAACCCCCATCGTCACCATTGAAGACGCCATCGAGGCGGAGACTGTGGTGGAAGAGCCCTACCGCATGGCGCGCGGCGATGCTGACGCTGCCATCAAGGCTGCCCCCCACACCATCGAAGGGAAGATGGAGGTGGGAGGCCAGGAGCATTTCGCCCTCGAGGGCCAGATCGCCGTCGCCACCCCTGGCGAGGACGATGAGATGCATGTCCTGTCCTCCAACCAGCACCCATCGGAGTGTCAGGAGGTGGTCGCCCGTGTGCTCGGCGTACCCTGCCATGCTGTGACGGTTGAGGTGCGCCGCATCGGCGGCGGCTTCGGTGGGAAGGAAACGCAGGGCAATCTTGTGGCCGCCGTTGCCGCCCTTGCCGCCCGCCTCACAGGCCGCCCGGCAAAGGTACGGCTCGACCGCGACGATGACATCATCATCACAGGCAAGCGGCACGACTTTCTGATCGAATACCGCGCAGGTTTTGACCAGACCGGACGGCTCATGGGTGTCCACTTCACCCAGCACGCCCGCTGCGGCTGGTCGCTGGATCTGTCCCGCGCCATTTGCGATCGGGCCATGTTCCACGCCGACAACTGCTACTTCGTGCCGGCGCTGGAGGTCATCTCCCATCGGTGGCGCACCAACACCTGTTCCAACACGGCCTTCCGCGGCTTCGGCGGTCCCCAGGGGATGGTGGGGATCGAACGGGTGATGGAGCACGTTGCCGCCACCCTCGATATCGACGCCCTCACCGTGCGCCAGCGCAACTTCTACCGCCCCAGTGCACCGGCCAGCCAGCGCATGACCCACTACCACATGGAGGTGGAGGACTGCGTCATCGGCGAGATTGTGGACGAGATAGCCGCAAGCGCCGACTACGTACGCCGGCGCGAGGCGATTGCCGCCTTCAACGCCACCTCCCCCGTCATCAAGAAGGGCATTGCGCTGACGCCTGTGAAGTTCGGCATCTCCTTCACCACCACCTTCCTGAACCAGGCTGGTGGGCTCGTCCACGTCTACAAAGACGGCTCGGTGATGATCAATCACGGTGGCATCGAGATGGGCCAGGGCGTTTACATCAAGGTGGCGCAGGTGGCGGCCGATGCGTTCGGGCTTGCCATGGACCGTGTGAAGATCACAGCGACGCGCACCGACAAAGTGCCCAACACCTCCGCCACAGCCGCCTCCTCAGGCGCAGACATGAATGCGATGGCTGTCCTCAATGCCTGCGAGGCTATCAAGGAACGCCTGTCCGCCTTTGCCGCCAAAAAGGCAGGGATGGCATATGCGACCGCCCGCTTCGAGGACGGCGCTGTTTGGGTCGGCAGCCACAGGTTCGACTTCAACGCCCTCGTGAAAGACGCCTACCTTGCCCGCGTCGGCCTCTCCGCCACAGGCTTTTATGCAACGCCCAAAATCCACTGGGATCGGGAGAGCGCCTCGGGACGCCCCTTTTACTACTTCGCCTACGGCGCAGCCGTCACCGAAGCCGCCATCGATACGCTGACGGGAGAAACACGTCTGTTGGCGGTGGACATCCTCCACGATTGTGGCCACTCGCTGAACCCAGCGGTGGACATGGGGCAGATCGAAGGCGGCTATATTCAAGGGGCGGGCTGGCTCATCACCGAAGAGTTGTGGTGGACCAAGGACGGCCTTTTGAAGACCCACGCCCCGTCCACCTACAAGATCCCCGCAGCGTCCGACCGTCCGCCGCGCATGACCATCAAGATCTGGGACAAGGGGCGTAACAAGGAGCCTGCCGTGCGCCGCTCAAAGGCGGTGGGCGAACCACCGTTGATGCTGGCCATTTCTGCCCATCAAGCCATCGGTGCAGCCATTGCGTCCGTGACGGGCGGGCGGCCGAGCCTCGACACACCGGCCACCCCTGAAAGGGTGCTTCTGGCGCTGACGTCCGACGCGTCGGCACGGGACGGGACGCAGTTCACTTGATCGCCGCGTTGGTCCGCAGCAAAGTTGACCTTCACCGGCAGCATTGAATGGTCAAGCATCCTGCGGTCGGCCTGACGTAGACTGGGACGGCCATGGTCCCGACACGGTTTTGGAGGTTGCGCTGCTCGCTGAACCCAACTCACGCCACGCCCGAGACGTTCCGGCCCCGGCAGGCCATGCCGCCTTGTGGCAGCTTGCCCATGTGGAGCCAACGGCTGTCGTCCTCCTTGAGGAGGCACACGGGTCCACCCCCCGCGAAACAGGGGCGTGGATGATCGTCACGGCCGAAGAGACCATCGGCACCATCGGCGGCGGCGAGGCGGAGCTGCGCAGCATGGAACTGGCACGCAAGCTCCTGGTGGACGGCAAGCCTCACACGACGGTCAAGCTCCCCCTCGGCCCACAGCTCGGCCAATGCTGCGGCGGTCACATGAAGGTGGCGATCGCACGGGTTGAAGCCGAAGCGGTGCGGGAGGCTTTGCGCACTGGCGCGCTGCCGTTGTGGGACGACGGTCCGGTGGCGCTCGAGCGTCGCGGTCGTCCGGTGGTGGTCTATGGCGCAGGGCATGTGGGCGCAGCGCTGGTGGCAGCACTCGAGCCCTTGCCGTTTGCCATCACCTGGGTGGACGCGCGCGCGGAAGTCACATGGCCAACGGTGGGGCGCACGCCCTGCCGGCGTCTTGCCATCCCCGAAGAGGCCGCAACCGCTGCCCCTGACGAAGCCGCCCATGTGGTGATGACGCACTCTCACGCGCTCGACCTTGAGATCGTGGCGGCGGTGCTTCAGCGTCCGTTCGCGTTCCTGGGCCTCATCGGTTCGGGCACCAAGCGGACCATCTTCGAGCGGCGGCTGAGGGAGCGGGGGATCGATCCCACCGGCCTTGTCTGCCCCATCGGCCTAAGCGCCGTGCGCGGCAAGGAGCCCGCGGTCATTGCCGCTGCAACGGCTGCACAACTCCTCACCCTGCCGCGATGACAACCCTTATCCGCCGCGGCCCTTACAGACCGTTCGACGGCACCATCACGGACGAAAACCCCTTCCGCATCATTGCCGACGGTGCGGTGGCGACCCGCGACGGGGTCGTGCTTGCCGCAGGCAATGCGCCCGAGATCATTGCAGCCTTCCCTGAAGCCGTCGTCGTTCCCACCGATGCTGTAATGGTGCCGTCCCTGTGCGATGCACACACGCACTTCCCTCAAACCCGCATTGTCGGCACTTATGCCGGAGGGCTCCTGGACTGGTTGGAGACCGTCACCTTCCCCGAGGAAATGCGCTTTGCCGACCCGCACTACGGGGCAACGGTGGCGGCGGAGTTTTTTGACCGTTGCGAGGCCGCCGGCACCACGGAGGTGATTGTGTTTTGCACCTCGCACCCGACCTCAGTGGACGCATTGTTCGAGGAGGCGCTCGCCCGCTCCATCCGCGTGACCGCCGGCCTTGTGATGATGGATCGCAACGCCCCCTCTCCCCTTCTGACCCCCGCCCAAGAGGCCTATGACCAAACGAAGGCTCTGATCGAGCGCTGGCATGGGGCCGATGAGGGGCGCCTCAACTACGCCATCACGCCGCGATTTGCCCCAACCTCCACCCCCGCGCTGTTGGAGGCGGCGGGAACGTTGTGGCGCGAACATCCCTCCTGCATCCTTCAATCCCATCTCAGCGAAGGTGAGGAGGAGGTGGCCTGGGTCCGCCGCCTCTTCCCCGACGCGCGGGACTACTTGGATGTCTACGCCCGTTTCGGCTGCCTGGGCGAGGGCGCCATCTTCGCCCACGGTATCCACCTGTCGGCGCGAGAAATGGGGGCCCTTGCCGAGGCAGGCGCCGTTGTGGCCCACTGCCCCACGGCAAACCGCTTCCTTGGCTCGGGCCGCTGCAACGTGGCGGGTCTCAGAAAAGCCGGCGTCACCGTGCGCCTTGGCACCGACATTGGCGCAGGCACCACCTTCGACCTCATGAAAGTGGCACAGGTGGCCGAGGGCGTTGCCGGCATCTCCAGCTAACCTGCGGAGCGACTGACCATCCCACGGACCCGTTCGGCCTTCGCGCCGACGCTGCAACGATGGCTAGAGCACCCTGCGTCCATACGGACGCAGATAAGATGCTCTACTCCTTTGAAATAGAGCGGTTTTCTTGCGGTCATATGTTTCCATCTGACCGCAAACCGCTCTAAGCGGCCAACAGGAGTGTGCGGGCGATGGGCGGCACGCGGCCCACTACAAGGTCTGCCACCGTGCGGGCGGTGATAGGGGCCGCCGTGAAGCCCATCCACGGAAAAAGTGCCATGAAGAAGCCCTTGCGCCCGCTCACCTCGCCGATCACAGGGCGCCAGTCGGCAGTGCCGTTGACGATGGCAGGCCAGGTGCGCACGGCGCGCGCACCTGCCATTGCGGGCACAGCATCGCTTGCTGCCTTCATATTCGCCGCCAGCGAGAACGGGTTGACCTCCAAGTCGCCTCCTCGTCGCCGGGCTGATGGCCATCCTCCGCCGATCACCAGGGTGCCGTTGGCAAGCTGCTTAAGGGTCAGTTTGCCCGCTGCGGAGTAGACCAAGTGGTCGACAACCGGTGCCAGACGCTCCGTGACCGTGGCCTGGATCGGCCAACCTTCGATTTTAAGGTCGAGCCCTGCCATGGCGGCAAGACAGCCTGCATCGGCGCCAGCTGCATTGACGATGGCGCCGGCTGTGATGGCGCCGCTCGTCGTCTCCGCACGCCAACCGCTGCCCACAGACTCCAGCCCCGTAAGCGTACACCCTTCCATCACCCCCATGCCTTGGGTGCGGATGGCTGCAGCAATGGCGGGGCCGGCAATCAAGGGATTGGCCTTGCCCTCTTCCGGGCAGAGCGCGCCGCCGATCATGGTATCGGAGACATAAGGGGCGAGCGCGCGCAACTCTTCCCGGCCAAGGATGGTGATGGGGATCCCGGCGGCCCGCTCGATGGCAGCTTTCGCCCGCACCCGTTCCATCTGCGCCTTGGTGCGGGCCACGAGGAGGCCGCCGGTGGACTTCAGCTCGATATCGACGCCGAGGCGCTCGGCCACCTCTCGCCAAAGACTGACGGACGCGCGCATCATCGGCAGGACTTCGGCAAACTGATGCGCCCAGCCCTCACCAAGGCTGACAAACTCTGGGTAGGGGATTTGCAGGTGGATGGAGCCTGCATTGGCGCCGGAGGCTCGGCCGTTCAGAACGCCGGCCTCGATGAGGATCGTGTCCACCCCTTCATCGGCCAACATCAAAGCTGTGAGGCAGCCGGTGAGGCCGCCGCCGACGACAAGAACGTCCGTCTTCATGGCGCCCCCTTTGCCGGTCGCTGGCGCATCGATGCTGCCCCATGGTAGGATTCGAACAAATGTTCGCAATGCGAAAAATAGCGCACAAAGGAGCCCTGAGGTGAAACAGTTTCGCGGCAGCTACACCGTCACCATCACCCCCTTCACGGAAGACGGCTCGGCCATCGACTATGCCGCGTGGCGTCGATTTGTCGACTGGCAGTTGGAAACGGGCGTCCCCGGTATCATCATTTTGGGCACCACGGGCGAATTTCTGACACTGACGGACGATGAGCGCTCGCGCTTCATCGAAGCGACGGTGTCACAGGTGGCGGGCCGCATTCCCGTTCTCGTCGGCAGCATGAACGCTCACACCCCCACCGCGGTGCGCTACTCCAAGGAGGCGGAAGATCTTGGGGCGGACGGGCTGATGATCATCCCACCCTACTACTATACGCCGACAGAGGACGAGATCTTCGCCTACTACCGCGCCATCTGCGAGACGGTGTCGGTCCCCATCATGCTCTACAACAACCCGTTCACCTCCAACGTGGACATGTCGGCAGCCTTGGTGGCGCGGCTGACGAAGGCGTTCGAGCAGATCCGCTACATCAAGGAAGCCTCGCAGGACACTGCGCGGGTCTACGACATCATCGAGGCGACGGACGGCGTGATGAACGTTTGGGCCGGCCAAAGGGTGGTGGAGAGCTATTCCCTGGGCGCCGACGGCTACGTGAACCCTTACGGCAACTACATTCCGCGCGCCTCGTGGAAGTTCGTGGACTGGTGCGAGGCGGGCCGCTGGGAGGATGCCAAGAAGGTCCAGCGCCTGATCGACGCCATGCAGGCCATCATCGGCGAAGGCCACCCCACCTATGGCCACCAGTGCTACTCCAAGGCTCTGGCAAGGGTCGCGGGCTGTCCCGTGGGCGATGTGCGCCCACCACTCACCCGCTTCAGCGAACTCGGCGCAGAGGGCGAGGAGCGCCTCCATCGCCTCAAACCTTTGATGGATGCCCTCGACAAGGTGGTCGACGAGGTGGACGCCGGCGCCATCGCCGCCCAATAACGCACCAGCCGGCGGCGCAGTCGGGCCCTACCGCATGTAGCTGGCGCCATTCACATCGATGGTGGCACCGGAGAGGTGCTTGGCGCGACCTTCGCAAAGGAAGGCCACCACTTCGGCAATATCCTGCGGTGGGATCCACTCGCCCATGGCAAGCCCTGCTGCGACGGCGGCTTCACCGCCAAGGCTCTCGGCTGCCTCCTCGGACATGCGCGTGCGCACCACCCCGGGTGCCACGCAGTAGGCGAGAATTTCCTGCTTTGCGTAGGCGCGGGCAATGGTCTTTGCCATGGCGGCCACACCGGACTTGCTGGCGGCATAGGCCATGCCGTCAGGCAGGGAGGAGCCGCGGTGCACCACCCAGCTGGACATCGCAATGATGGATCCGCCACCACGCTCCAAGAAATGGCGGACGGCCGCGCGAATCAGCCTTGCCGGGGACAGAACGTTGACGCGCAAGGTCTCGTCCCAGACAGCGTCCCAATCATCATCAGCGACGTCTATGGCGGCTGACTTCATGACCGCGGCATTGGCGACCACCACGTCGATCGCACCACGCCAGGCGAGCGCCTCTTCAAACAGCGCCGTGGCGGCTGACGGATCGCCCATGTCGGCCTGGAGAAAACGTTTTCGTTCGTCCGGGCAGGCGGAAAGGGCGGCCTCGGCACCGGCTTTGTCGCTGCCATAGTGGGCGATGACGTGGGCGCCCCTTTCGCCAAGGGTGGTGGCGATGGCAGCGCCGATGCCTTTGGAGGCGCCTGTGAGAAGGACGGTCTTTCCGGCAAGGTCTGTCATGGGTCAGCGTTTCACGAAGGGTTTGGCCTTCAAGGCGGGATGGGCGCGGGCGTACGGGGCCGGCAGGGTGATTTCTGCATCCAGAGCGACGGCGGCCTTCCACACCCAGTGGGGGTCCCACAGCATGGCGCGGGCCATGGCCACCATGTCGGCCTGGCCTGTGCGCACCACAGTCTCGGCTTGGATAGGGTCGGTGATCTGCCCGACAGCGATGGTGGCAATGCCGGCCTGTTCGCGGATGGTCTCGGCAAAGCTCAGCTGATACCCGGGTCCCGTCTCAATCTTCTGATCCTGCCGCAGTCCGCCGCTCGTCACATGAATGCCAGCGCACCCGCGTGCCTTGAGGGCCTTTGCAAGGGTGACGGACTGGGGAAGGTCCCACCCGCCGGGCACCCAGTCGGTGGCCGACAGGCGCACGGCAACGGGCTTGTCCTCAGGGAAGGTGGCGCGCACGGCCTCAAAACACTCCAAGACGAAGCGCATGCGGGCCTCGAGGGAGCCGCCATAGGCATCATCGCGCCTGTTGGTCAGGGGCGACAAGAATTGGTGCAAGAGATAGCCGTGGGCGGCGTGCAGCTCCACGTAGTCGAAGCCGAGACGGGCTGCACGCTTTGTCGAGGCGACGAAAGCGCCCTTCACCCGCGCCATGCCGTCCTCGTCGAGAGCCGATGGCGTCTCCCAGCTTTCAAGGTAAGGGATGGGCGATGGCGCGTCGGGGAGCCAGGAATCCGCCCCTTCCACGGGACCGCCGCCATCCCAGGGGGCGATGGTGGAGCCTTTGCGGCCTGCGTGGCTCAGTTGGATGCCGAATTTGGCAGGACCGACGGTGCGGCAAAAGGCGAGAATGCGCTCGAAGGCCGCCTCGTTCTCGTCGCTATAAAGGCCGGTGCAAAGGGGGGTGATGCGCCCCTCAGGCTCCACCCCGGTTGCCTCCACGATGATGAGCGCGGCCCCCGACACGGCATAGCGGCCAAGGTGCATCAGGTGCCAATCGCCGGGCGTTCCCTCATGGGCGGAATACTGGCACATGGGGGCCACCACAATGCGGTTGGCGAAGGTGACGCCGTTCATGCGAAATGGAGTGAAGAGGTGAGCGGTCATAAGACCCCGTGGTTTGGCGTGGACTGGCGATGTGCCGGCATCCTTCGCCCGATCAAGGTGAGACCGCCCCCCGTTCGAAGCCACAAACGGCTTGAGAAGAGGGCGGCGTTCGATATGGTGACATTTGTTCGCACAGAGAACAATTCACCCCAGCCCGCAAACGAGGAGAGCACGATGGCGGACCTGAAGGTCGCAGTCAGCACCTTTCCCTACCTTTATTCCCACTCCGGCCTCGACGCTCTGAAGCATCTGAAGTCCATGGGTTTCGACCGGTTCGAGATGATGTTCTTCCCGCCGCACTGCTGGCCTGCGGAAATGTCCGCCTCCACCCGGCGTGAGACCAAGTCCTGGCTCGACGGTGAAGGGGCCAAGATCACCTCCTTCTGCTACCCGCTTTTGGACAACAACCCCAATGGCGTCGATAGGATGATGCGCTCCTACACGCTGGACCGCTATCGCGAGGCCATCGACTTGTCGGCGGAGTGGGGCAGCCCCTACGTGGTGGCAATTCCCGGGCCGGTGAACAGCCTCATCAACCCGCCGCACGACTGGATGCTAGACTGGTTCGTGGGCGGCATGAAGAAGCTCGTGGACCATGCCCGCGGCAGCGGCGTCTCGATCTTGCTGGAAAACGTGCCCTTCACCTTCCTGCCGTCCACGCAGGACATGATCGACACGGCCAAGATGATCGACCCGTCCGTCGGGGTGAATTTCGACGTATGCAACTCCGCCTTCTACCAGAAAGAGGACGTTGTGGGCGCCATCCGCAACCTCGGCCCGATGCTGAAGAACGTCCACATTTCCGATTCGGGGCTGGATGATTTCAAGCACGCCCGTCTGGGCACCGGCATTGTCGAGGTGGGACCTGTGGCAGCGGCGCTGAAAGAAGTCGGCTACGACGGTTACACGGTCCTTGAAATCATCGCCGATGCCCTCGACCCCAACAACGACCCTGATGGGGACATCAAGGCCAGCCGCCAGATCATGACCGACAACGGCTGGGCGCGCTGAGCGCCGGCGAGGTCAGGCTAGCCCGCACTCCACGGGGATGACGGCGCCTGTGGTGCCTGAGGCAAGGTCGCTCGCAAGGTAGAGGGCAGCCTTTGCCACATCCTCCTCGGTCGCAATGCGCTGCAAGGCGGTTTCGTGCGCCAGCGCCGCAAACGCTTCCTCTGGCGCGGGGCCACCTGACGCGTGACGGGCGGCCACACGGCCTTTCAATGCGTCGGTGGCGATGGGGCCTGGGGCAAGGGCGTTGACGCGCACCCCCTTGCGACCAAGGTCGAGGGCGGCCGCACGGGTCAGCCCCACCACGGCATGCTTGCTGGCGGAATAAAGGATCTGATCAGGATGGGCGCGATAGCCGTTGATGGAGGCCATCAACACCGCCGACCCTCTGCCCGACGCGGCAAGATTTTCCGCAAAGGCTTTTAGCGTCACTGCACATCCCCACACGTTGATGGTGAACACCCTTTGCCACTCGTCTCCATCAAGCTTTGCAACACCGCGCCAGGGGGGCACCACGCCGGCAACGGCGGCCACCACATCCACCGGACCGAGGCCCTGTGCAAGAGCGGCGAGCCTCTCCTCAGCGGACGGCGCGGCAAGGTCGACCGAATTGCAGCTGGCGAACATACCGCCGGCAGGGAGCGCCTCCTCCAGGTCCACAGCGTGGACGGTGGCACCCTCGGCCATGAAACGTTCAGCAATGGCTCTGCCGAGGCCGCGGCCTGCGCCCGTCACCACTGCCATGCGGCCATCCAACGCCCCAACCATGGCCTCTCTTCCCGTTGACCTTGCGCACAATGCGGACGAATGTGCGTTCTGCGAACAAATTTGTCGAGGAGGTCCACATGGGTGAGGCCGTGGAGGCGGCGCAATCCCGTGTGGCCGTGATCGGCGCCGGCGCTATCGGCGTTGCGTTCGCTGCCGTCTTTGGCGATGCCGGCGCGACTGTGGTCATCGCTGAACCCGACGCGGCGCGAAGAGACGGGCTGACGGACGCCCTTGCCTCCCACCATGGCGCGATGGTCACCGCAGGTCTTACCCTGCAGGCCGCTCCTGCCACCGTCAAAGCTGTTGCCGACGCCGCAGACGCGGTGAACCGCGCCGACCTCGTGATCGAGGCCGGCCCTGAAAACCTGGCCGCTAAGCAAAGCCTTTTTTCGCTTCTCCTGGAGGCGACCGAAGGGCGGGAAACGCCCGTCCCCATTGCCACAGCCTCGTCCGCCATCACCGTGTCGCGCATCTTGCCTCAGCCGGAACGGCGGGCGCGGTGCCTTGTGGCACACCCTGCGAACCCGCCCTCCGTCATTCGCGTCCTGGAGATCGTGCCAGCGCCCGAAACCGCCCCCGCGGTCACGGCGCGAACGGCAGCTTTGTTTGAGAGCGCAGGGTTTGCCCCGACCATCCTCAACGGCGAGATTGAGGGTTTCGTCTTCAACCGCCTGCAAGGGGCGTTGCTGCGCGAGGCCTATCGGCTCGTGGCCGATGGCATTGTGGATGCTGGCGGCGTAGACCGTTTGGTGCGCGACGGGCTCGGACCCCGTTGGGCGCTCTCCGGCCCTTTCGAGACGGCAGAGCTCAACACCCCGGGCGGCCTCCTGGCCCACGCTGCGCGAATGGGCGAGGCGTACAAGCGTATGGGCGAGGCGCGCGGCGAGACCAATGCGGGCTGGCCCGAGGCCCTTGTGAAAACCGTCGAGCGCCAGCGTCGTGCCGTCGTCCCTGCCGATGCGCTTCCTGCCAAAGCGCGCTGGCGGGCGCGGGCTGTCGCCCAGCTCATCAAGGCACGCAATGCCATTGCGAAGGATGCTGGCGATGGCTGAGGGCGCAACGTTCCTGTTCGATGACAGAACGGTTCGCGCGCGACCTGGCCAATCCATTGCCGCAGCGCTGATCGAATGCGGCGAGCGTGGCTTCCGCAAGACGCCCAAGGGGGCCGATCGGTCCCTCTTCTGCGGCATGGGCGTGTGCCAGGACTGCCTCGTGGAGGTGGACGGCGTGCCCAACCGTCGCGCCTGCATGGAGAGCCCGCGAGAGGGCATGGTGGTCAAGCGCCAGTGCGCTTTGCCGAGCCTATCGGCCACCTCCGAGCCTGGCGAGGCCACGGTGCTGTCACCGGACGTTCTGGTGATCGGCTGCGGCATCGGCGGGCTTCACGCCGCCATCGCCGCTGCGAATGCTGGCGCCTCGGTGGTCCTTGTGGACGAGCGCAAGGTGAAAGGCGGGCAGTATTTTAAACAAGCCGCCGCAGCAGAGCCCCTCGACAGGCAGCAACGTGAGGGACGCGACCTCATCGCCAAGGCAGAGCGTGCCGGCGTCGCCCTTCGCGGCGAGGTGGAGGTGTGGGGCGCTTTCGAAGGCCCCCTCCTGATTGCCTCCGAGCACGGCAACGCCCTTATCTTAAAACCCGCAACCACCATCGTCGCCACTGGCGCCTATGAACGGCCGTGCCTTGTCCCCGGCTGGGATACCGACGGCGTGATGACGACGGGTGCAGCGCAAACTCTATGGCGCAGTTACCGCACCCTCCCCGGCAAGCGGGTGTTGGTGACTGGAAGCGGCCCGCTCAACGCGCAGGTGGCGATGGAACTTGCCCACGCCGGCGCCGAGGTGACGTTGGTGGAAGCGGCCCCCTCCCCCACGGGACGGCTTGGGGACGCCCGCCGCATGGCCTTTGCCGCCCCCGCGTTGGCGCTGAAGGGCGCGATGATGCTGGCAAGCCTCACGGCCCGGCGCGTGCCGATCCACTACGGCGCTTCGCTCCAGTCCGTGCGCAAAGAGGGGCCGGGGCTTACCGCCACGTTGGACAAAGCCGGCACCGCGCTCGCCGTTGCCACCGACACGGTGCTGATGAACGCAGGTTTCTACCCCTCCAACGAGATCCTGCGTCTCCTCGGCTGCGCCATGGATTGGGCGCCCACAACGGCCGACCTTCGCCCCACCCGTACCGAGGATTGCGAAACGACGGTCCCCGGCGTTTTTGCCGTCGGCGACTGTTGCGGCCTTGGCGGCGCGCCTGCCGCTGCCGCAGAAGGGACGATCGCAGGCGCCGCCGCCGCCAAACGCCTCGGCCGCATTGCGGCCGATCCAGCCGACGCCCGCCGCGCGCTTTCCAAGGCAAGGCGTTTTCAGGCAGCGCTGTGGACCCTTTATGCCCCTGCGGCTGTGCCCCCTACGCTGAGCGACGACACGCTGCTGTGCCGCTGCGAAGAGGTGCGCGTCAGCGACCTCAATGCAGCGCTGTCAGAGGGGGCGGGAGACATCGGCGCGGCAAAACGGGCCACACGCATAGGCATGGGCCGCTGTCAGGGCCGCTATTGCGGGCCGAATCTTGCCATTATGATGGCAGACAGGCGCGGCACGCCCATGGACGAGCGCGCCTTTTTCGCCCCTCGTCCACCGGTCAAACCCGTCTCCATCGCTGCCATTCTTGCTGCCGAGAGCGCTCTGCAGGAGGTCCAGCCCGCACCGGTAGCAAGCCCCTTTGTCGATGCCACCGACTGAGACAGCGTGCGATGTTCTGATCGTCGGTGGCGGCGTGACGGGGATGGCGTGTGCCCTCCACCTTGCCGAAAACGGCGCGCAGCCATTGGTGGTGGACTGGGGCGGCAATGCCGGCTCCACGGCCAATGCGGGCAGCCTTCATGTGCAGCTCCAAAGCCGCTTCCTGCGCCTTTTCCCTCACCTTGCGCCAAACGTTGAGAGTTCGCTCTCCCTTTACGTGTCCGCGGTCGCCGAATGGGGCGAACTCGACGCCCGCCACGGGCCTTTCGAACTGGTACAGGGCGGCGGCCTGATGGTGGCCGAGACCGATGCGCAACTGAGGTTTCTGGCTGAGAAGGCTGCAAGGGAGAGGCCGCACGGGGTGAGGGCCGATATCCTCAACCGCCGCGATCTTGACGCCATCGCCCCATGGATCGGCCCGCATATCGTCGGCGCAGAGCTATGCGGCAACGAAGGCAAAGTGAATCCGCTGGTCGCCAACCGTGCCTTGAAGGCCGCAGCCACCGCCGCCGGCGTGCGCTTTGTGGAAGACAGGATTGAACGGGTTGAGCGCACGGGAAATGGCGTCGGCGCCATCGGCGCTTCAGGCGGGTTGCGATACACAGCAGGCCAGGTGGTGATTGCTGCGGCGTGGGGATCGGGCAGCCTGGCCCAGGCCCTTGGCATCACGGTCCCCACCCATAGCGAGCCGTTGCACATGAACATCACCGAGGCCGCCGCCTACGACATCCGCCACCTGGTGCAGCATGCCGAGCGCCCTATCACGCTCAAACAATTCCAGAGCGGTCAGGTGGTGATTGGCGGTGGCTGGCCCGCTGATGCAGGGACTGGGGACAATGCGCCTACGGTGCGCGCCGACAGTCTTTTGGGCAATGTGGCCCTTGCTGCACGCCTTGCTCCTGCGATTGGGCATCTTAGAGTCATCCGCACCTGGGCCGGATGCAACACCACCCACGACGGCAAGACTATTTTGGGCCGCAAGGGGCCCATCATCCTCGCCGTACCGGGGGATGCCGGCTACACACTCGGCCCCCTGGTCGGCCGTGCCGCAGCCGCACTCGCCCTTGATTCAACCCCGCCTTTCGACCTTGCGCCCTACACCCCAACCCGCTTCGCCGCCTAAAGCCCCCTGCGCATCCGGCGTTGGGCACGGCTCTCCCGCCAGGCGAGCAGACAAGCGCCGCACAAAATTGTTGCAGCTCCAATGATGGAGACGGCGTCGGGGGTAACACCGAAGGCCAGCACATCATAAAGGGCGGCAAAGATTAGGGTGGAGTAGGCGAGAGGGGCCACGTAGCTGGCGTCCGCCGCGCGCATGGCAAAGATGTAGCAAACCTGCGCGCACGCCATCAAACCGCCAAGGGCTGCCAGCGCCGCCCACTGGGCAACGGTCGGCGGACTGAAGACGAAGATGAGCACGATCGAAGACAGCGCCGTCCCGATGGCGTTGTTGATGACGAGGATCTGGGTTGGCTTCTCACGACCTGCGAGGCGTTTGATGAGGGTGAGTTCAAGACCCATCACCAGCGCCGCGCCAAGGGCGGCAAGGGCGCCCACCTCCACCACGCCCACGCCTGGGCGCAGGAGGATGGCAGCGCCTGCAATGGAAATGGCGGCGGCGATCCAGCGCCAAGGCCCCACCCTCTCCCCTAGGAAGAGAACCGCGAGGACCATGGTCACCACAGGGCTGAGGAAGGAGATGGCCGTGGCATCCGACAAAGGGATCATGATGGCCGCTGTGAACAGGAGCGTCGCCCCGCCGAATCCGCAACAGGTCCGCGCGGTGTGGAGGGCAAGGTCAGGCTTGGTGAAGCGCGGCCTTATGATGAGCGCTGCAATCCCCACCACAATGAATGCGAATACAAACCGCCCATGCGTGATCTGCAAAGGGTGAAGGGGCTCGCCGAGAGCATCGGTCCCGACCGCTTTGGCAAGCAGCGTGGTGGCTGCAATGATGGCCGAGGCCGACAGGATGAAGGCCGCCGCCACAATGGCGCCGCCATGCACCTCGCCAACGTGCGGTGGCACGACCGCGCTTGGGGCGGATGTTGGAGGTGTCGGTAACGGGTCGTCGCCGCTCACGCGCTCTGGCCGATCATCGGCGGCAAACGGTCAAGCGCCCCCCTCCACCACCGCTTCGGCCTCGATCTCCACCACATAGTCGCCCACGAGTGCGCCGATGGCGAAAAGGGCGTTGGCGGGCTTGATGGTGCGGAAAAAGCGTCCGTGGGCGCGCGAAGCCGCCTCCCAATCGTTCACATCGGTGAGGTAGACGCGGGTGCGCACAATGTCCTCAGGCGCGCCGCCAAGGGCGCGGACGGAAGCGGCGATCTTGTCGAGAATGTAGGTGGTCTGTGCGCCTGGGTCGCCAGGCGCCACCACCTTGTCGGCGCCATGGGTGGCGGTGGTGCCGGAGACGAGGATGCGGTCCCCAACGCGCACCGCACGGCTGAAGCCTGCAATGTCCTCCCACACCGATCCGGACGCCACCGTGGCGCGGGACGGCCGCTCCTGATGGGGTTGTGGCGCATAGACGGGGGACAGCGCGTCAAGATGATGGCGAAGGTCGCCCGATGCGGTGAGGAACGGGGGCTTTCGATACTCATCCCCGCAATCGCCTGGGATGGGGTCGGTCTTGGCGAAGGCTGCGCTCAGAACGGCGTGGTCTTCAGCGTCGAGGGCGAACGAAAAGAGCCGCATATTGTCGGCGCGATGCTGGTTTTCGCCTGGCCTGATGCCGACAATGACGCCAGCCACAGTGTCATGTTCGAGCACCCAGCGGGTGGCCACATTGGCAATGGACACGCCGTGCTTTTTCGCCACCTGGTGCGCTGCGCCGAGGACGGCCTGGAAGGCGTCCCACCCCCCGGCCGCCTCGATGAAGCGGCGATACTTCATGCGGCTCCAGTCATCGATCTGATCGGGTGCCAGCGCTCCGACCCAGCGCTCCGACAGAAAGCCGCCGCACAGCGTCCCATAGGCGAGGAGATTGACACCCCTCTCCTTGCAAAGGTCGGACATGTCGCCTGCAGCGCGCCGGTCGATGAGGGAGAACGGAACCTGGTTGGAGACGATGGGGACGCCTTCGGCCAATGCGAGCGCAAGGTGGGCCGTGTCGAAGTTTGTGACGCCGATCTCGGCAATCATCCCCTCGTCCTTCAGCGCAGTGAGTTCGTGGAGAGCATCGAGCCAGGTGGGATGCTCGAACGTCCACCAGTGGAACTGAAGGAGGTCGACGGTTTCAACGCCAAGCCTTTCGCAGCGCTCCTCAATCCCTTTGCGAACCACCTCCTTCGTCATGGGCCCAGGCTTCGGACACCATTTCGTGAAGGCGAGCGGCCTGCCGGCGCCTTGATGGCGGGCAAGGAGCGTGCCTGCGATCAGTTCAGCACTGCCGTAGTGGTCGGCCATGTCGAAGGTGGTGAAGCCTTCGTCCGCGTAGGCGCTGAGGTGGTCGGCCGCCGCCTCCAGATCGAGTGAAGAGCCGTCCTTTTCCATGTCGGCCACCTGCCACAGGCCGGTGAGAATCCGGCTGATGGTGAGGTTTGGCGTCAAGGCAAAAGTCTCAGGGGCGGCCATGGCAGGGTCCATTGGGTGCGGGAACGAAAGGTGTCGTGGTCTTTGAGCAATGGCGAAGGGGTGCGTGGTTGTGGCACCACTCTCTCGCTCTTGATCAAGCCCTACCATGGCAGAGGCACCGACGGTGATAAAGCCGGCACCCCCCCTCGCCCACAGGGCCTTACCAGTACGCCGAGGGCTCGGCCCCCTCGCCGGTGACCTCGCCAATCCGCCGCAGCGTTCCCCTTGTGGTGTCGCCTGGAAGATCGCTCAAAGGGGCAAACCGGGCGGCCGCAATCTCGCCCGCCTGGGGCACCAGCGCTGAGTTCTGAACGGGGACGCCACGAAGGACGAACAGGGCCACATGATCGCGCGCGCCCAGAGGCTTGTTGAGGTAGAGGCCGAAGAGGTTGGGTGTGCCTTCAAGGGTCAGGCCCGTTTCCTCCCTCACCTCGCGGAGCGCTGCCTCAGCGGCGGTCTCGCCAGGGTCGACGCCCCCGCCGGGCATGTGCCAGCCGCCAGTATAGGTGTGGCGGACAAGTAAGATCCTCTCGTCCTCGTCCAACACCATCAGGCGGACACCAAGGGTGATGGGCGCACGCCAGAGCGCACCCAGCCGCCACAAGACACGCGCACGCCAATCAGCCACCCTGGCGCGCGCCTGTGGAAACAGCGGAACGATCAAACCAGCGCCACAGTGTGGGGCCATGAGAGCGCGCGCACGGGAGGGCCATACACAACAGTGACACCCGGCCATCTTGCATGGCGGCGTGGCGTCTGTGCACCCTCGCCGCGATTTGGCGACCTTGCCACTCAGAGGACGGCACGCCGTGGCACGATTCCATCTGGCTTTCCTTTCCGATCCCCATCTCGGCCCCGTCCCAAGACCCTCGGCGCGGGCGCTCATGTCAAAGCGGGCGTTCGGTTACATCAACTGGCTTCGCAACAGGCAGGCGGCACTGGGTTCCAGTGTGCTGCAACGCATTGTGGACGACATCAAGACCCAAGCGCCTGATCACATTGCGGTCACAGGCGATCTCGTCAATATCGCTTTAGCTGAGGAATTCGACGCTGCCGCAGAATGGCTTGCCTCGCTCGGCGCGCCGGAGGACGTCACCGTCGTCCCCGGCAACCACGATGCTTACGTACCTGGGGCCTTGCAAAAGGCTCTCGCGGCCTGGGCGCCTTTCATGGCCAGCGATTCGGGCCCGCAAACCTTTCCCATCGTGCGGCGCCGCAACGGGGTTGTGCTGCTGGGCGTCTCCACCGCCGTGGCGACGCCACCGCTATGGGCAACGGGCAAGGTGGGCGGGCGTCAAAGGACAGCCCTTGGCCACGCCCTCGACAAGCATGACGATGCCTTCAAGGTGGTGCTGATCCATCACCCGCCCGATGCCGGCCTTTCGCCAGGTCGGCGCCGATTGGTGGACCATGTGGCCGTGCGCCAGGTCCTGTCGGATGGTTGCGCGGATCTGGTGCTGCACGGCCACAACCATGAGCCGAGCATCAGATGGCTTCCCACAGCGCGGGCCGATGCAGCGGTGATCGGCACGCCGTCCGCCTCCTCGGACGGGTCAAAGCACCCGTTGGCGAGTTACGGCCTCATCGAGATCAACAGCCAGACCGGTCACGCCCACCTAACCCGTCGCGGCCTCACAGAGCCTGACGGGCGTGTGCGCGTCCTTGAGGGCATCGACCTCGTCAATGCCAGGGTCGCGACCCACTAGGGTGTGGGCCCATCAATGGCTCAAGCCGATCAGTTCCGGTAATGCTGCACCTTGGTTGCGCGCAACCCTGCAAGGCCATGCCTGTCGATGAGTGCGTTCCAGTTGAGGAATTCCTCGATGGTGAGCGTGTAGCGTTCGCACGCCTCATCCATGGACAGTAAGCCGCCGCGCACGGCGGCGACCACTTCGGCCTTTCGGCGGATGACCCAACGTTTGGTGTCGGGCGGTGGCAGATCCGCTAAGGTCAAAGGGGTGCCATCGGGGCCGATCACGTATCGATAGCGAGGCTGTGAGACTTCGGACATGGGACACTCGAACGCAACGCAACTAGAACCGCTCCATAAAGCCTGGTGGGACTTAACGGCGTCCTAATTGGCTCATGCGTTGCCGGATCGCCTCATTGCCCTTAGCTATCCTCCTGTAACGACCCAGTGGGGCCGCAGATGACCAACAGTCTTGATCTTGACGGCAATCCGGAGGACCACCGTGTGGTGGTGGCCATGTCCGGCGGCGTGGATTCGTCCGTTGTGGCGGGTCTTCTGGTGCGTGAGGGCTTTCAGGTCATCGGGATGACCCTTCAGCTCTACGACCACGGCGAGGCCGTGGGTCGCAAGGGTGCGTGCTGCGCCGGCAGCGATATTCACGATGCGCGCAGCGTGGCCGAAAGGCTTGGCATTCCCCACTATGTGCTCGATTACGAATCGCGCTTTCAAACAGGCGTCATCGAAGCCTTTGCGGACGCCTATGCAAGGGGCGAGACGCCGGTGCCGTGCATTGCCTGCAACCAGACGGTCAAATTCACCGACCTTTTGACTGCCGCTCGCAGCCTTGGCGCTTCGGCGCTGGCAACAGGCCACTACGTCTCAAGCCGCCTGGTGGATGGCCACAGGCGCCTGTTCCGCCCGCGGGACGAGCGGCGCGACCAGAGCTACTTCCTGTTTGCCACAACGCAAGAACAGCTGGATTTCGTGCGCTTCCCCTTGGGAGAGTTGGGCAAGGACGCGGTGCGCGCGCTCGCCTCTGAGATGGACCTTCTGGTGGCCGACAAGGCGGACAGTCAGGACATTTGCTTCGTTCCTGATGGCCGGTATGGGCGCATCGTGGCTGCCATGCGCCCTGAGGCGGCAAAGCCAGGCGACATCGTCCACTTGGACGGGCGCGTTCTGGGGCGCCACGAGGGCGTCATCCACTACACGGTCGGTCAGCGGCGGGGTCTCAACATTGCCATCGGCGAGCCCTTGTTCGTGGTCAGGATCGATGCCGACCAAAACCAGTTGATTGTCGGCCCGCGCGACGCGTTGAAGACGCGCACGGTGATGCTGCGCGATGCCAACTGGCTGGGGGAGCCTCTGGCCGAGGGCGAAGCGCGCTCCGTGTTTGCAAGGGTGCGTTCCTCCCGCCCGCCGCGGCCTGGGATCGTCTCGCGCGTGGACGGGACCTATGCAGTGGACCTTATTGAGGGTGAGGAAGGGGTCGCACCGGGCCAGGCCTGTGTCCTTTATGCCTCCGATGGGCCGGGGTCTGAGGTGCTCGGCGGTGGCTTCATCCAAAAGAGCGTTGCGGACGCGTCGGCCAAGACGCTGATGCTTGCCGAGTAGTCCCCCCACCTGACGGGCCGCCCTCCCTTGAGAGGCGCCCCCTTCGACGCTGTCTTAGAACGAGAGATCCATGGCTTCCCCACAAGAGCGCGCCAACAGCGCGAACCGTCGCCGCGTCGAAGGCGAGGACGTGAAGTCCGCCTATGCCCGCTGGGCCCCTGTCTACTCGCTTTTGGCAACGCCCACGGTTCCTGCCCGCAAGCTTGCCGCAAAGCGCGTCAATGCGCTGGGCGGCCGCTTCCTTGAGGCAGGTGTTGGAACGGGCTCGGCGCTTCCTTTGTACGACGACAATGTCTCGCTCGTGGGGGTGGACCTGTCCCATCACATGCTCATGAAGGCGAACGAGCGCGTTGCCGATGACGGTTTGAACAACGTGGAAGCCATCGTCGAGATGGACTTGATGTCGCTCGCCTTCCCCGACGGTGCGTTCGACGGGGTGATTTGCATGTTCACCATCACCGCCGTTCCCGATGCTGCCACCGTGATGGCCGAGTTTTCGCGCGTGGTGCGCCCCGGCGGGGTCGTGATGGTGGCAAGCCACTTCAAGGCCGAGGGCGGACCGTGGTGGGTAACGGACCGTTTGCTGAACCCTTTTGCCAAGCGTTTGGGCTGGAATCCATCGATGCCCGTAGACGGTGTGTTGTCCGTTCCAGGCATGACGCTTGAGGAGCGCCAGTCTCTTCCGCCGGCGGGTCTGATAACTCTCCTGGTGTTTCGCAGAGACGCTTGACAGCCTCCCCTGTCATCACCTTTATGCGCGCGGACCGGCGGAGTAGCTCAGTTGGTTAGAGCAGCGGAATCATAATCCGCGTGTCGGGGGTTCGAGTCCCTCCTCCGCTACCACGCACCCCGTATGATGGCGCGAAGATTGGCAGTCCGGCGGACCTCCCCACGGGACGCGGCGGTTTGCCGGCGTGGTTCCCTTTGTCGTGTCACGGAGACGCGCCAGAGACCCTTGGTTTGGCGGGCGTCTCCGAAGGCCTGTTTTGCGTCCGGAGTTTTGTTGGTGCATCGGGCCGACCCGCAACACGATGACGGTTTGAGTAGCCCGCTTGGCGATCAGCGTGGTGGCGGGAAGCCCAAAAGGCGGCGTTGCGCAACCCATCCGTTCGGCAGTGTCTTGATCCTAAAGAGTGTTCGCGCGGTGAGGTCCACGGGCTGTCGACCGGACAAGATCGCGGCCGTGATGTCCGGGGCCAGGAAGGCCAGACGGAGACTGCGGCTGATGCGGTCTTTGTCAGCGCCGAGGATTTTGGCAGCGGCATCGACAGTCACGGCGGTGCCGCTGGTGAGAAGTGCCAGGGCGCGGTGCGCTGTGGTGATCAGTTCGACGAGGTGTGGGTCAGGATTTGCTGCACGATCCTCGTCAGCGCTGATAACGAACTTGCGCTCACAGCCGCGACGCTTGATGGACCATGGCACAGTGATCACAACGGTCTCGTGATCTGCCAAGTCCGCGGCTGGCGGATCAGAGCCGATCGCCGAGGGCCGATCCGCTGTACCGGATAGCATGCGTCGGAGCAGATCCCGATCTACGGTGACGGTCAATTGCTCGGCTGAGACGATCACGCGGTGCACGACCCGTTTGAGCACATCGGCATCGCCCGCTGGACGCCCCTGCATCTGATCGGCAACGGCCTTAGCCGCCTTCGCAACGGCTTCGATCTCTCCGGCGTCATGGTCGTCATGGACACACTGGAAGAGATTGCGCGGATCCCTGAGCCAACGCGCCATCTCCTTCGCCACGGTGTCGTCAAGCATCTTTGCCGGCAAGCGCCATCCATCGCCTTGGGTGGACCTGGTCTGTTGCACCAGTCTGCGCGACACATAGTAGTGGTAGCGCACACCCTTCTTTCTGGTGTCTGCCGGTGACAGGCGGTCGCCTGTGTCGTCGAAGATGAGGCCCGTCAAGCGATGGGGCGATGGCGTGTTGGTGCCCATCCGCCGCGATGGCGCCGCCTGTCGCAGTGCCGTTTGCACCGAACCGAACAGGGCTTGAGGCACGACAGCCTCATGTTGACCGTCGTAGAGTTCGCCCTTGTGTCGCACCTTGCCCACATACAGGGGATTGGTGAGGAGCTGCCGCAAATGGCCCACGGAGAAGGGCAGCCCGCCCCGTTCCACACCGATGTGCTGCCGACGCTTTGTGACAATGCCTCTTGCATCGGCCCAAGCCTTCAAGGTCCGCAGGGAACCGGCCTCAAGATAGAGGGCGAACACAGTGCGCACCGTGTCGGCCTCTGCCTCATTGACAACAAGGCGTTTGTCCAAGGCATCGTGGCCAAGTGGCGGCAGACCGCCCATCCACATCCCCTTGGCCTTGGAGGCGGCAATCTTGTCGCGAATGCGCTCGGCCGTCACTTCCCGCTCGAACTGGGCGAAGGACAGAAGGACGTTGAGGGTAAGGCGGCCCATGGACGATGTGGTGTTGAAGGCCTGTGTCACCGACACGAACGCCACGCCATGGGCTTCGAACCGCTCGACGATCTTGGCAAAGTCGGCCAGCGAACGGGTCAGGCGGTCAACCTTGTAGACCACGACGATGTCCACAAGGCCGGCCTCAACGTCTGCCAACAGGCGCCCAAGTGCAGGTCGCTCCATGCTCCCGCCTGAGAAGCCGCCATCATCGTAACGGGCGGGAAGGGCGAACCACGCCTCCCCCGCCTGGGAGGCAATATAGGCTGCGCACGCCTCCCTTTGGGCATCCAAGCTGTTGAAGGCCTGATCCAGTCCTTCATCGGTGCTCTTGCGGGTGTAAATGGCGCACCGCTGCCTTTGGCGTGACCGGGCCGCTCGCCGCTCAGCGACGGTCGCCACCGGCCCGATCCAAACCGAAGAAGCGTGGCCCTGACCACCGTGCGCCGGTTATTGCTTTTGCGACGGCAGAGAGCGATCCGTACCGTTTGCCTTTCCACACGAAGGCGTCGGACGTCACCTCGACAAAGTGGGTGCGGCCGCCCCATTCTCGCACAAGCCGCGTTCCCGCCGTCGGCCTGCTGCACGCTCTTGCGGCACCGCCTTTGCGCCGTGCGAGGCCACCGGTGGCGCCCGTGGCAGCAAGCTGTCGTTGAACCCACAACGGCAACCCGCCGTCCCTTGCCGCTTGCTCATGCCAGGCGATGGCCCGTTCAAGCAGACCGCGGTGCAGACCTTGTGGGGGCGGCGCTTTGTAGATCGCCTCCCAACGCGCCTGCAGCGCCTCGCGGGACAGGGCGGCAATGTGAGCAAACGCATTGTCAGCCACGGCCATCGGCCTCCACACGGTAGCGCCGCACGCCGGCCTCGTCGACGAGCGTCGTGAGCGCCGATGTCTTGCGCACGGTGCCTGACAAGAAGCCGCGGACCGAGTGGGCCTGCCAGCCCACGGCCGCCTGCAGATCGGCAAGGCTGGCGCCTTCGGGCCTTTCCAACAAGGTGTAAAGACGCTGCCGCTTCGTCGGCGGGCGGGGCTCACCTGTTGGCCGACCATGTGCACCGTTGCGCCCTACGGCCGTCCGCGAGGCCGCTCTTGGTTGCGGAATGCCCAAGGCTGCAAAGGCGGCCGCCTTGGGCTGCACCTGTCCGTCCGATCCCCAGTCCTCCAGCAGCCCTTTTGCCTTGAGGGCTTGAAGGGTGCGGCGGTTGCTGCGCCCGCTCCGGGTGTCTTTGACACCGCTACGACACATCTCCAGAAGAAGGCGCCGCTGGGCTTCGGTGAGTCTCACTGCGTTGGGCATGCGTAGTCTCCGGTGGTTGGGGCGGCTGTGCCACCCTTTGCACCACCTGAAGGCCCGGGCGCTTCGCACGCGCAGGCCAAGCCCCAACCAGGGCTGGAGCCACTGACGCTCGGTTCCCACCACAAGTCCAGTCCAAAGGTCGCCAGCCACGCCACCGGCCCGGGTGAACATGCCACTCGGGACAACCCGCGCCGTCAATGGGCGCCGCGAATGCCACCCCACCGCACGGTTCGTGTGCCCAGAGTCCGCAGCCAGTACAAGCCCTGGGAGAGGGCGTCCACTTGATCGTCGTGCCGGCCCTTCGGGAAGGCCAGAAGCTCATCCCGGAAGTCGTTGAGCCATGGCGCATCCGATGGCAGGACAACCCTACCAGCCTCTATGACCGGAAGCTCGTACTCGAGGCGCGTCGTCTTGTGGCCCTTAGGCAGGTGTCCACGAACCGAGTGGCCCTCGGCCCGCAAATCGTCGATCAAGCCTTGACCGATCCCAGCCTTTTCGATGACGCAGTATTTTGCGTTGTGCCGTGTCTTCACGTCCACGATGGCGCGTTTTAGGTAGGGATACGTCAATCGTGTGCGGACCACATCGATGACGAAGAACAACTCCTTACGCTTCACGAGGGTGATCCCCACCGAATAGTCCGCGTTGTCGTTCTCGGCACCGGCAGTATCCCAAGACTGGATGATGAGGTCGCCATCGGCAGGGACGAAGGGGGGCGTAAAGTGCGTGAACCAACGCCATTCGACGAGGTTGCCTCCTGGCGGAACGGGCTGCTGCTGGTACTGCGCTTGGAAAAGCCCGGTCCCGATCTCCGCCTGACGATCGTTCAACGCCTGTGGACTGTCGCGCCGTGGCTGCAGAAGATCCCCCACGGCCCGGTGGTGGACGCGATCACCGCCAAGGGGCACCGTCTCATCCGTATCGGCGATCGCCGGCAGGCAAAGATGATCCCAACCGCCCTGCTCCAACACATGGCCGGCAAGGTCGTCCACATGCAGGCGTTGCATGATGAGGAGGATCCGACCGGTCGTCATGTCGTTGAGCCGCGAGACCAGTGTGTTCGCATACCACTCGCGCGTGCGCGCCAGCGCTGCGGGCGAGCCGGCCTCTTCGGCCTTGTGGGGATCATCGATGATGATGAGGTCGGCACCGCGACCGGTGACCGCCCCACCCACCGAGGTGGCAAGACGGGAACCGCCTGCCCTGGTGGTGAGCTCGGTCTCCTTGGTTCGGGCAAGCTGCGCCTTCGGGAACAAACGCCGATAGACGGGGTGCTGCATCAAATGCCTTGTGTCGACGCTAAACTTTGTCGACAGACTGTCCCCGTAGCTGACGGCGGTGATGTTCAGTGTGGGGCAATGGCCCAACATCCACGCACTGTAGGCAATGTTGGCGCTGGTGGACTTCATGGACCGCGGCGGCATGGTGATCACAAGGCGGCGGATCTTGCCGTCCTTCATGGCCATGAGACGATGGGCGATCGCTTCCATGTGCCAGTTGGGGATGAAGGGCACGCCTGGTGTGATGATGCTGTGCGCCTTGCCGATGAACGAGGCAAGATCCTTGCGCAGGAGGGCGTCGAGCGTGGCACGCTTTGTCCCCGGGTCGAGCGGGGCCAGATCCACAGGGTGGCTCATGGCTCACCTCCCCCACTCTTGCATCGTCTTTCCATAAACGCGGCAAGCAGCGCCTCGTCCTCAGCGCCGAACGCCTCCTGACCGGCCTCGCCGTCCTCGTTGAACACACCGGCCCTATGGCACCAGTCGATGAAGGTCTGTGCCGCCTTCACATCTCCCTTCATCGCCTTGGCGCCGGTTTGCATCAGGACGATGTCCAGCATGGATTTGTGGGTGACCTCACCGTCCGTCCGCACGGGGTGTTTGGTGCTTGCGATGGCCTCCAGGATGGTTTTGAAGTTCTTCGAACCTTTCCGGCGCCCCTGAGGGTTGCCGGATTGGCCGGGCTTAAACTGATGGGCCTTTGGCGGCCTGCCATAGCCCACCGTGTCGGTCTGGGACGTATCCTGCTCGTCGCTCATGCCTGCGCCTCCGCGTTGGATGCGGCGCGCGTGATCTCTGGCCGCTCTGCTTCAAGGTCATCGAACGGGCGACCGGTGGCGCTGTGGATCGCCACCTTGCCTGTGAAGGATTGCCAACGCCGGATGGCAACATCGCAGTAAAGCGGATCGATCTCCATCAATCGGGCCCGGCGCTTTGTCCTGTAGGCGGCTATCAAAAGCGTCCCAGAGCCTGCGAACGGATCCAGCACAACATCGCCTCGCTGCGTACAGTCCTGCAAGGCATCGCCAATCAGCCGAACGGGTTTGACCGTCGGGTGCGCGCCAAGGGCCTCACCCCTGCCCTCCCCGAAGCTGGCGAGCCCGCGATGGGGCCACACGTTGCTGCGATTGCGCCCATGCTTGCCCAGCGCAATGGTGTTCAGGTGGGCGCCCGCCGTCGCCTTGAAGACAAAGATCAGCTCGTGCTGAGACCGGTAGAACGAGCCCATGCCTGGGGTGAGCTTGTCCCACACAACAACATTGAGAAGGGCGTCGTAGACCCTGGCACCGGCGGCGGTGACCTCGCTGATGTGGCGCCAATCCATAAAGACATAGTGGAGCGCCCCAGCGTCCGAAACGTCCCGCATGGCCGCAAAGGCGCGGGCAAGGAAGGCGGTGAACGCATCCGGCGTCATCTCACTGGACGCCATGGCGAACTCACGATGCTTGCCGCGTTTGGCAACGTTGCCGTCGATCTTCACATTGTACGGAGGATCGGTGATCACCATGGACGCCCGTTCTTCGCCCAGGAGGGTTTTGTAGGCCCCCTCCTCCAAGGCATTGCCGCACAGCAAACGGTGCTCGCCCAGCTGCCAAAGATCGCCCACTTTGGTCACGGCGGGCCCGGCTAAACACACGTTGCTGATCGTATCGGCGTCGTCAGGATTGTCGCCGCGCTCGGGGCCGTGGGCGTCGAGGATCACCTCGATCTCCCCCGGCTCGAAGCCAACACATTCCACCGGAACATCAAGATCGATGAGGGCGTCGAGTTCGGCGGCCAAAAGCTCCATGTCCCAGCCGCCAATCTCGGCCAGGCGGTTGTCGGCGATCATGAAGGCGCGCTTTTGCGCTTCGTTGAGGTGATCAACGCGCACCGTCGGGACGGTGGTCATAGGAAGCCGCTTGGCGGCATCCACACGGGCATGACCAGCGAGGATGCGACGCTGTTCATCAACAAGGACGGGGATCAGAAAACCAAACTCAGCGATGGACGCCGACAGTTTGCGGATCTGTGCCTTGGTGTGCGTGCGCGGATTGCGTTTGGAGACTTGCAGCTCGTCAATGGCCACGTCGTCGACGCTGAGCGCAAGATTGGAAGGAAAGTGATTCATGGTGCCAGTTGCTCACATCAACACGCGCGAAAGCTCTGCGCGAATGGCATGGGAGTGCCGGCTGGCAGCGTTGCTGAAGACGGCGCGGGATGAAGAAAACCGGGCGTTGCCCGTTTGCGAAGGCTGCCCCTTGGGCTCGCCGTCGCGCCGCAGTCTGACCCGTTGGGTCCCCGCTGCGGTCCCGTCGCCAGTTCGGTCGAACGAAACGGGGACAAAACAGCACAAAGGCGTTTATCAAACCTTACCAGGTGCAGTTTTTTTCTACTTCATCGAGATCACGCCGCTCAGGGCACTCCACTAAACACGGTGCCTATGCGCCCACGTCGAATCGGCCCCGCGAGCGCGCCGCTCACCGCCGGGCATGTTGATCTCCGGTCCAACTTCTCGCCGCATGCAGACTCGAAAACCGCGAAAGCTCAATTGTGACCCATAGCTGGCCTTCGAATGCTCTTGAAGAGGCGTCCGCTTTGCGCCGCCTTTGCGGTCATTCGCACCGTAGCCGCTACTTCACAAAGGTGGACTTTGATAGCCCTCTTCTTTAATGCCGGTTGCTCCATCAGCACCTAAAAGGACAAACTTTCGTTCTCCGTCAGGAGTGATTGAAGCTGGGGCTGGATAAGACTAATTGTAAGCTTTAGCCATCCTTTGCAAGACTCGACGGCAGTAGATAGGTTTTGCAATCATGGTCGCCGGGGAAGAAGAATTTCGGTACATCCCACTCGGACGCACGTTCCAAGAGCTTTCGAGCTCTGCGAGCGAAAGCGACGATTCCGATCTCCTAACGTCGTTCCATGTCAGGGGCGGTATCGAGTGGTCTCAGCTGCTGCAGAGCTACCGGGTCGTCATCCTCTCCGAAGCGGGCTCGGGCAAGACAGAAGAGTTTCGGGCCGTCACGGACGAGCTAAGGTCGGAGGGCAAAGCCGCGTTCTTCCTTCGGCTCGAAGACGTTCCAAGGCACTTCTCGACGGCGTTCGAGGTTGGCTTCGAGACGGAGTTCAATGAGTGGCTCGCGTCGGGAACGGAGGGATGGATTTTCCTCGACTCGGTTGACGAAGCGAGGCTTCGGCATCCCAAGGATTTCGAGCTGGCGCTGAAGCTCCTCGGCGAGAGGCTAAAGCTTGCTCTGGACCGGACGCACATCTCCCTCAGCGGTCGCATGTCGGCATGGCGCCCGAAAACGGACCTCGACCGCGCTAAGGCTTACCTGCCCTTCACCGCGGTCACAAAGGTCGCAGATGTCCCTCCGAACGTAAGCGACCACAAGGCCTTAGACGTCATCGACGATATTGTCGGAGACGAAGAGGGCGATGCCGCTGAGCTTGACGGGAACATGGCTGTTTCGAGCACGGCTAGCGACCAGGCCAATCCTGCAGCGCCTTTTAGGATCGTCACGCTCGACGCTCTCTCGCGCAATCAGGTCGAAACTTTCGCGGCGGCGCGCGGTGTGAATGATGGCAAGGCCTTCGGCGATGCGATCGAGCGGGCGGATGCGTGGTCGCTCGCGGCGCTGCCGCAGGACCTGGAAGACCTTGTAGCCTCCTGGCTCAAGCGCGGCGCGATCGGCACGAGGCGCACGATCATGCAAGATGGCATCGAGCGCCGTCTTAAGGAGAGGGACCAAGAACGGGCGGAGCTGGTGACCCTCACGGAGACCGACGCCCTGAAGGGTGCGCAGCTGCTTGCAGCAGCGACGACATTGGGGCGCAACCCGGCAATCCGGGTGCCTGATGGCCAAGATGGCCTCGGCGGCATCGCGGTCGAAAAGGTTCTCCCCGATTGGTCGCCAGCTGAGCGCAAGACGCTTCTCGAACGCCCTATCTTCGATGCGGCCGTCTATGGCTCTGTCAGGTTTCATCACCGAACTGTGCGAGAATACCTAGCGGCCGAGTGGCTGCGCCAGATGCTGCTTCATCCGGCATCGCGCCGGGCAATCGAGGACATGTTCTTTAAGACGCAGTACGGCGTCGAAGTCATCGTACCGGTCATGCGCCCGATCCTGCCTTGGGTCGCGCTCTACGATAGTCGCATACGGGAACGTGTGCGGCGGATCGCACCAGAGGTGTTGTTCGAAGGCGGCGATCCCGCCGCGCTGCCGCTGCCGACGCGACGCGAAATTCTCTCGGAAGTCGTTCAGGACCTTGTACCCGGTCGTTCTCCGACGGCGCCAACGGACTTTGCTGACGTTGCCCGCTTCGCACATCCTGACCTCAGTGACGATGTCCGCCGTCTGCTTCGGGAACATGGGGCAGCCGAAGAGGCGTCAAGCTTCCTGCTTCGGATGATATGGCTTGGCGAAATCAAAGAGGCTCTCCCGGAAGCCAAGGCGCAGGCGTTGATGCCAAGTGCTAGTCTCTACCAGCGGTTGGCCGCAATTCGTGCCGTGCACGCGGTAGGGTCATCCGGCGACATGCGGGAGGTCCGCGAGGCTATCGAGCATGAGCCGGGTGCCCCGAACAGGGAGTGGCTCAACGAACTCTGCGACACGCTGGAGGGTACCGAGGAAGAGATTGAGTGGTTGCTGCGCGTGCTCGCCAAGGCGGAGCCGCTTCCCAAATACACTGTCGACAATCTGCAGGGCAGTGTCACTAAGCTGACCGAGCGCATTCCCATCCAGAATATCCGGCGTCTGCTAGCGGGTTTCCATCAACTTCTCGCAATCGAACCCTACCTTGACGGGCGTTGGTGCAAGATTTCGAATCGATACGCCTGGCTTCTGCATCCGGCCGCCTCTGCTGTCGAGCGGCTAGTGAAAGGGCGCGTTGCCGCCTCAACGTCAGCGGTTGCGCTGAACATTCTCGGCATGCTCCCGGTGTCGAAGAGGTTCGATACCGACGTTCGCGACCTGAAGGCGAATTTCGCAAAGCTTGTACCGATCTGGCCGGAACTCAATCGCGCGCTCTTCTGGTCAGAGGTAGCACGGGCCCGAGTCGATCGCGCCGAAGCCGGGTTTGGCGGGGTCACGCAGGTTTGGCACGCGCATTCCTTCGAGGCGTTCTGGAAGTTTGGCGGCGATGACTTCAACTACTTTATCGAGCAGATTGGCGACCGCGGCGAGCAGGATGACAAGCTTGTTGCGCTCTCCGGTGCGTTTGACGCTTACGTGCAGTCGGGCCGCAGTGCGCCGCGGCTCAAGAAGCTGAAAGAGGCAGTCGTTGGACATGCAGTGCTCGCCGAGCAGCTTGAGCTTTTCCTGCATCCTCCGAAGCGGGACGATGAATCCTTGGAGGAGATGCGCAAGTGGACGCAACAGGCGAAAGCCCGCGAGCGCCGTGAGAAGGACGATCTTAAAAAGTCGCGCAAGACCATTGCCGAGCACTTGGATGCGCTCCGCAATCCGTGCTTCGAGGATCCAAACGATATTTCGCGCCACCAATGGTATCTTCACCAGCAAACACGAAACAGGGCAGAGCAAAAAGGCAAGTGGACCTCTGGCGACTGGCGCTCCCTCATCCCCGATTTTGGCGAGGACATTGCAAGGGCGTATCGCGACGGCGCCGTCCTGCACGCGCATCAGGCGAGCCCGCAGCTTCGATCGGAAGGGGCCGAAGAAAACAAGACAACAGCGTCGACGATCTTCGGCTTGACGGGGCTTGCAATTGAAGCGCGTGAGAGGCCGAATTGGCAGGAAACCCTCACGGAAGCAGAGGTCGAGCGCGTGTGGCGGTTCGCCTCACATGAGCTGAACGGATTTCCGGACTGGTTTCCGCAGCTCTACGCTGCCCACACCGCCCAGTTGAGCCAGCTGATTTTACGGGAAGTGGCGTATGAGCTATCAGCCGAGCCCGACGAGGGCATGCATTACATCATCGACGATCTCGCATGGTCGGGTAGATGGGCTTGGACGGAGCTTGGTTCTGCCCTTTTCGAGCTGATCAAGGCGCAGGAGCCGCGCAACGGCGAGACGCTGGACAAGCTTCTGCGGATCATTCTGGCATCGGCCGTTCCCGACGCTGAGATTGAGGCTCTCGCAAAGGCTCGGTCAATGGCCGCAGACACGCGGCATGCCGTGCAGTGGTACGCGGTGTGGACGGGCATTAATCCGGAAGAAGCGATCCCGGCCTTTGCAACCTATTTGGAAGGCTTGTCACTCATTGGCGAAGCGGCTAGCGCGGCGATGAGTTACGCGACTCGCCTGTTTGGTGATCGCTTCAGCGACTTTTCGATCGGGCGCAATGCGTTCAAGGAACCGCGCTATCTGGAACAGCTCTATTGGATGATGCACCGGCATATCCGGAGGTCCGACGATATTGACCGCGTGAATGGTAAGACGTACTCGCCGACCTTGCGAGACCGCGCGCAAGATTCTCGTGATGCGATCTTCAATCTCCTCAATTCGATTAGTGGGAAAGAAGCCTACATTGCTATGACGAACATCGCGGCCGGTGAGACGGATGCGGACCTGCGCCGCTGGATCGCGCATCGTGCCCATCAGCGTGCCGAGCAAGATGCTGACTTGGACGCCTGGACCCCAGAGCAAGTCCGCGAGTTTCACAACGAGCAGAAGCGTACGCCTGGCAATCACCGGGAGCTGTTCGAGCTTGCGGTGAACCACCTCCTCGACCTGAAGGACGATCTTGAGAACGGCGATGCCAGCATCGCGGGCGTGCTACTCAGTATTGATAGCGAGGAGGTCATGCGGAACTTCCTCGGCCACGAGCTCGAACGCATGTCTTCCGGTAGGTATCAGATCCCGCAAGAGGAAGAGCTCGCAGATGAGAAGCGCCCGGACCTGCGTTTCCACGGCGCTGGCACCTCCGGTCCGATCCCCGCCGAACTCAAGATTGCCGATAAGTGGAGCGGACCTCAGCTTTTTGAACGGCTCGAGAACCAACTTTCGGGCGACTATCTGCGCGACCGCCGGTGCTCACGCGGTATCTTCTTGTTGGTGAACCGGGGCAAAGGGCGTAAGCGCTGGCAGCTATCGAATAGTACGCTAGTCGACTTTAACGGCTTAGTGGCCGCGCTTCAGGAGCACTGGCAAATTCTATCAGGTTCTCACCCTGACGTTGACGAAGTTCGGGTGATCGGCGTCGATTTGAGCGAGCGCCGTAGATAATAACATCCCAGATGTCGAACTCGTCTTTGGTTGCGGATAAATCCCCGAGACCGAATTGCCGGTCACAGCGCAAGGTGATTGCTGAACAGCCCCATTCTCAAAAGTCTCAGCAGAAACTGGACATTCGGCAGATAGCCCGATACCAGACCTTCAGACACGCACTGGGCGATGTCTGCTTGTGGCGCTCCACGTGGGGAAGCAGATCAGTTGTGGTGCCCGCTCCGCGGTACGGTTGGCGTTTGTGCGGCCAAGCGCCGTAGGCCTAGTTTGGTGGACTCCGCTGGACGGTCGAACGGCAGCTTCGGGTACGGCGTCTGGGCTCAGCGGCGGTTTTCCATTTGGCTTAGGGCTGGCGTGAACAGTGGCTTGAGAATATCAAGTTGGGCCTACGAAGACGCTGGCACCGTTCCTCTATTCCGCCTCCCAGGACTGCACCCCGCTGCATCGCCCTCGCCGCTCACGGATCGGCCCAGCGTCGCGCGCAGGCGATCAGCTCTTCGACCACCGGCCGCCGGTCAAGCCTGCGCCAGGCAACCGCGGTGACAAACTCGGCTCCGGTCGGGTCGGCGCGCAGGCAGTCCGGCGTCTTCTCGAACGGAGTCGGGTAGTCCTCGGTCGTCACGAAGGGGCCGAAGCCTGCGCGCGACAAGACGAGGGCGCCGAGCATCGTGTTCGCCTCGATCTCCGGGAGACGCTCGTCGTCGAATGCGCCCTCGCGCGCAGTCTCGGACCGCGAGAGCTCGCCCATCAGGACGGGCGCCTCGGCCCTAGGGTAGCGAATCAGTGGGCGGCGGAACGGCTGGTCCGGGACGGCGTCGAAGCGCATCAGCCGGGTCCGGGTCATGGCGAGTTCGGAGAGGCCCGGCGCGTGGAGCGGCGGATGGAGGAAAGCCACGTCGATGGCCTTCTGCTCCAGGTCGCGCTCTAGGCTCGCGGTCGTGCCCTCCACGAGGCGCAGGCGCGCGCGTGGATGGCTGCGGCGAAAATCCTCCAGCACGGGCACCAGCACCTGGTAAGCGGAAACCTGCGTCATGCCGATGCGGACAAGTTGGCCGAGTCCGGCACGGACCGCGCGTGCGCCCTCGGCCGCCTCCTGAGCGGCGACGATGACCCGCTCGGCGCCCTCGACGAAGGCCTGGCCCGCCGGGGTTATCCGCACGCCACCGCGGTCGCGGTCGAAGAGCCGCGCGCCCAGCTCCTCCTCGACACGGCGGAGGCGGCCCGACAGGGCGGGCTGCGTGCAACCCAACCGCCGCGCTGCACGCCCGAAATGCGCCTCCTCCGCGATGGCGAGGATCGAGCGGTAGTCGATCAGGGCAAACATCGACAGTACCTTTCGTCGTTCGACACAATGCTAGGGTCGCAAGGGGGAGAACACTACGTTCGATAAGGAACGGTGATCGAACTTCTCGCGGATGAGTATCGAAGGTTCGGTCCCGGTGCCGATTTTGTGGGTATCGAACGCCGCTCCGGAGGTCCCCATGCGCTCCTTCTCCCTGACGCCCCTCAAGACCGCGACCGCCCTTGCCATCCTTCTTCCGCTCGCCCTTCCGGCGAGTGCACAGGAGGCCGGCTCTCGCGATGCGCGCGGTAAGCTCGACTTTGAGGGCCGGTTCCTCGTCTCCGTCCAGGACGCAGACATGCTCTCCTCGGCCTATGTGGACGGACAGCTCGGGCCACGCGAAGGGCGCGACACGCTCGCGGTGATCCCGCTGGAGGGTGACCCGCGCGACTGGCAGGCGGCTGAGGTGTTCGCTTCGAACTCCGTCGCCGGTCCGCCCGCGGCGGTCGAGATCAGCCCGGACGGCCGCTTCGCCTACGTCGTCGAGACCTTCGCGCCCCGTCCCGACAATGACGAGCCGCACACGTTCGGCGACAAATCCATCGGCTCGACCCTGACGGTGGTCGACCTCGCGAACCCCTCTGCGCCCGAGGTGGTCCAGACGCTTGACGTCGGTCAGCGCCCGATTGCCGTGGAAGTGCATCCCTCGGGGAGCCTGATTGCCGTGTCCTACTCCATCGAGGGCGGCTCGGGCGGGGAGACGCCCATGCAGCTTTTCCGGGTTACCGAGGACGGCACGCTCTCCGAACCCGTCTCGCCCACCATCAAGGGCTACGCGCTCGGAGAGGACAACATCATGGACATGGACTGGCACCCCGACGGCGAGGTGATGGTCTGGATCAACCAGTTCGCCAACACGATGCAGTTCGCCCGCGTTACGGATGACCTCGCGGTCGAGCCCTACGGCAACGTGGTGGACATCGACCGTGCACCCTACCGCGTGCTCTTCACGCCCGACGGCAGCCACGCGGTGACCAACGCGCTCTACTGGGGGCCTGACATCGCGGGCATCTGGATCGAGGCGCCGCGCGGCCAGCTCGTGACCGTGCGCATGAATGCGGAGGAACGCGAGGACGGCACCGTCCGCCACGCCCTCGTTGACCGCGTCATGACGGGTGTCTCACCCGAGGGGTTGGCCGTTTCGCCCGATGGCCGCTGGGTCGCGACCACGAACCTTGAGCGCAGCTATCTGCCCTACGACGATGACCGGATCACGTGGTACGCGTCTGTATCGCTCGCCGCGCTTGATCAGGAGACCGGCGACCTGACCGAAGTGGGCACGTTCAGCTACGATGGCATCCTTCCCGAGGCGGTGCAGTTCGACAACTCGAGCCGCTACATCGCGGTGGCCAACTTCGACCATTTCGACGACCGCCGCGCTGGATCGAGCATCGACTTCTGGCGCATCCAGACCGACCCGCTCGATCCCGGCAACACGCAACTGATCAAGACAGAGCATTCGGTGCCGGTCGCCCGCGGCGCCCATTCCATGGCCATCGCGCGCTGAGACAGAAGCGCCGGCCGCACCGCCCCGCCGCGGCCGGCAGCGGAGAGGATACGATATGCCGCAGCAAACGACCGCCATGGTGACAGCGGGCGCGATCCTCGCCTTCGCGACGGCGGCCTGGGCGGCGACGCTGCCCGCGACCGAGCGCTACGGCGAAACCTTCGTCACCTACGCTGAGGTCCACCGACCGGACGGCAGCTTCCGCCGGATGCTGACGACGCCGGACGCGCTCGACCAGGTCGTCGCCGGCGCGCCCGTGCCCGACGGCACCCGCATCCTGATGGAGACCTGGCGCGGGCCAGACGCCCTCGGGACGGTCTTCCACAAGCTCAAGGTCGACGGGCGGAGGGAATACGGCTCCTTCTCCGGCAACGGTGTCGTGAACCTATCGACCCGGCCGCAGGCCTCCTGCCTCTCCTGCCATGCTGGCGCAGCGGAGACCGACTTCACCTATACCTTCCCCGCCTTGGACGCGGCGCCCGCTTTGGGGATCAGCCTTCACTATTGCAACCGGGGCGGCCGATCGCCCTGCGCCTCGGACGCCTATGCAGTCTCCGAATGAGCGAACTGCATCCGCCCGCCAAGCATGGCCTTGTGTTGCGCTTGCTGCATTGGGTAACGGCGCTCCTTGTTCTCGGGCAGGTCGTTCTGGCCATACTCAACTCCCTTCTCTACGAGGCGCGCCCCATCCTCGCCGAGTAGCTCTTCCAGGCGCATTTTTTCCGGCGGCGCGGTGCTTGTGGGCGTGTTGGCAATGCGCTTGCGCGTCCGGCTGGGCGTGAGCGAGGCCCTCGCGCCGCCGGTCCGCACCGGGCTGCCAGGGCTCTCCACCACCACGCATGTCTCGCTCTACGTCTGCCTACTCGTGTTGCCCATCCTCGGCTACGTCCGCCTCGCCGCACTCGGCTTCGAGATCAAACTCTTCGGCTTTCCCGCCTTGCCGCCGATGCGCGTCGACCTGCAGCTCGCCCGCGCCGCCGCGACCGCACATACGACGGTCGCCACGCTGCTCGGCGGGCTCGTCACCCTGCACGTCGCCGGCGCAACGCTGCACCGCCGCCTCTTCGGAACGGATGTGCTGACGCGGATGGTGGTCAAGGTTGGGGGACGGGACGGTGGAACCTAGAGCGTTAGTTCCCGGGTCAGGTAATCCGTCTTGTCCCGAAACCGCTCCAAGGCCCGGTTTTGGCGGATTTTGTTGAAGAAGTCGGCTTGAAGACGGGACTTCGGGCTCGCTCTCACCGGCACTCAGTTCCGGTCGTCGAGATCAGCGCTTGCTGAGAGCGCTTATGGGGTCTGTTCAGTTGTTTCTACCTGGGTTCCTCATGTTCGAACCGGGATCGGGGTCTTGGCGTCGTGGAGATCGCTCAACTTGGCCATCTTGCGCAGGTTCTGCGCGATCGCCCCGAGGAGAAACTCGTCTCGAGCACCTGATGGACCGCGCAGCCTCAGACGGCTCAGCTTCAGGATGCGCTTAAGGTGAGCGAACAACATCTCGACCTTCTTTCGCTCGCGGCGTGACCGGAGATATTCGAGCGTTCCCCGAAAGGCGTCGGACCTTGTCCCGGGCATCCTCGTGGACGCTCCGGGCGATCCTTCGGCGCGAGCCACCATCACAGCATCATGGTTTCAGAGCGCAGGCCGCACAGTCGTCGTACTCGCTCGCCCGATAAATGATGCTCTGGTCCTTGGTGACGCCGAGCCGGGGTTTGGTGAACGGCCGTCGATATCGCTTGAGGAGCTTGCCTGCCGGGCAGATGTGAGCATCCTGCGCCGGATCGACGGTGAAGTCGGATCGACTGAAGTTCCCGTCGCGGCGGTCGCTCTTGTCCCACAGGTGGACGTATGGCTCGATGTTGCGCTCCTCCACGACCCACCCGAGAAATTGAGCAGAACCGTACGCGCTATCGCTGGCGAATCGTCGCGGCTTCAAGCCGAACCGCTCCTCGGTCCGCTCAATCATTGTCTTGGCCGCACCGACCTCGGTCTGACGTATTGCGCGGGTCGCCTCCAAGTCGACGATGATCGCGGACTTCAAGTCGAATAGGTAGTTATCGGCGTAGGCGAAGAAGGCATGGCCCTTGAGCGCGCCGGTCCACTGGGCTGCAGGATCCGACTTGGAGATGAATTTCGGGACGGTTTCGCTGGCTGCGCCCCATGCCGCATCGTTCAGCCCGTCCAAGTATTCGCGCACCGAGCGCCGTGTCGTGGCCAGACCCTGCCGATCGACCGGATCGGAGCTCGCCGCCGAGCGCTGCTTGTTGGCGTCTGCGGCGATGAGGCTTGCATCCACCGCGAACCCTTCGCCGCCGACGAGCCCTTCCCGCATCGCGCGCTCCACCACCATCTCAAAGATGTGCCGGAACGCGTCGCTGTCGCGGAAGCGGCCATGACGCGTCTTGGAAAATGTAGAGTGATCGGGAACGCGACCGTCCAGTCCCAACCGGCAGAACCATCTGTAGGCGAGGTTCAGATCGACCTCTTCACAGAGCCTCCGCTCGGACCGGATCGCAAAACAGTAGCCGACGATCAACATTCGGATCATCAGCTCCGGACCGATCGAAGGCCGCCCCATCGGACTGTAGTGCGGCGCCAGATGCGATCGTAATGCTCCAAGGTCGAGAAACCGATCGATTTTGCGCAAGAGATGATCTGCTGGGATACGTTCTTCGACGCAAAACTCGTAGAACAATTTCGCCTGGTCGTCGTTTTGGCGTCCCATCATGGCCTTCACCTATGCGAATCACCTTCGCAAAACGGAATCACGACCCAGACCTTCCGACAAGCCGACTTCTTCAACAAAATCGGCGCGTCGCGCGACAATATCCTCCGCTCGCCGGCCCCTTCGCGTCTGCTCAGCCCACCCGATTGACCCGGTGCATGGGGGAAAGCTGCGGACTGGGCCCAATGCGCCGACGCGCCGCTTATGCGCTGCAGTTTCACTGACGGACCCGGGCTGACTTCGGCGCAGGCTTGTGCACGGCCACCCCGATCACCACCAGCGCGACACCCAGAACGTCGATCAAGCTCGGTATCTGGCGAAGGACGATCACACCGATGATCGTTGCCGTCGCAGGCAGCAGCGAAAGCAAAAGGGCGAAGCTGGCACGCGGCAGCCGCGCCATGGCAAGCTGGTCGCAGACATAGGGGATCACGGACGAACAGATCCCCACGCCAATTCCTGCCAGAACAAGCAATGGCGCGCCGAAGGCATCAAGCGCCTGAAGAAATCCGATGGGCATGACGAAAATGAAAGCCGCTGTCATTGCCGCGCCAAGCCGCTCCACGCCACCCGACGCGTCGCCTCGGGACACCTTGTGCCCGAGCACGATGTAGAGAACGAACAGCGCTCCGTTGAGAGCCGCCCAGAACAGGCCAAGGAGATCGGATGCGAGCGCCGGCCCGCTCGCCGCCAAGAGCGAGGGCACGTCGATCAAGATCGTCACGCCAGCGATCGCGACGGCAAGGGCGAGAAAATTGCGCCCCGTCCGCAGGCCCCACAATGCGATGCCGATGGTTCCCAGAAATTCGATGGCTGCCACCAGCGCGATGGGAAGCCGATCGAGCGCCAAGTAGAACGCGCTGTTCATGACCGCAAGGCAGCCGCCCAGCGAGAGGAGCAGAAGCCGCTCGCGGTTGGTGGCCTGCAAGAAGGTGCGCCACGGTCTGGTGAGCGGCGCAAAGACGAGGGCCGCTGACGCGATGCGAAACCAAGCGACGCCAAGGACACCGACCACTGGGAACAACAAGACGGCAAAGGCCGGCCCGAGATAGTGGAAGACGGCCGAGACGCCGAACCAGACGTGCGGAGGGATTGCCTCCGACATCCTTGACATGACTCCTGACCGTGCTTTGGCAGGACGCACCGAGCGTTGATCTTTCATGCCACTATGATGCAAGGCAGATCAGGACTGCGATATGGAGATCGAGGATGTCAAATGCGACAAATGACGCCCGAAGTAAGGTCAAACGGGACGAGGGGCTTCGTTTCAAAGGAACTCGGCTCGACCGGACGGATGCTGCGATCGTGCGCGAGCTTGCAGCAGACGCACGCATTCCAAGGGCAGAACTTGCCCGCCGCGTCGGCCTCTCGGCGCCGAGCGTTGCCGATCGCATTCGCCGCCTCGAGGATGTGGGGATCATCGCCGGCTACGGCGCGCGAATAGACCCGGCCCGGCTTGGTTATGGCCTAGCGGTTCTGATCAGGGCGCGGCCTTTGCCCGGCGAGATGGACAACATGATCGAGGCGATTCGCGAGACGCCTCAGATCGTGGCCTGCGACCGCGTCTCCGGCGAGGACTGTTTCGTAGCCCGGGCCCATGTGCGCGACGTTGCCGAGATGGAATCCGTCATCGACCGGATCGTGCCGTTCGGCGCCACGAACTCGTCCATCGTCCAGTCCTCACCCGTGAAAGAGCGCCTCATCGCGCTCTGAGGACCCGAAGCGCCAGAGCACGTTAAGGGTTGAGGCGCCAGCGCGCCGGCTGCCAGATGTAGGCGCTGGCGGTGCGCGAAATCCGGCCAATGCCTGGAAAGGGCATGTGGTATGCCATCAGAAGGGATCCGTCAGCCGCTGCGCCGTCGAGAAGTGCGCGGCGCGTTCGCTCGGCCTCGACGGGGTCATGATCGAACGCCGTACGCCATGACGGGTGATCGAGATCGAACGCCTGGTCATGAAATGTGTCACCCGCGTGGATGAGGGCGTCGGACCCGGACTCCACGCGCACGCCGGCATGCCCGACCGTGTGTCCCGGCAAAGCACTGAAAGACACACCCTCCACGATTTCCTCGCCTGGAGCGACGGTCCGCACCCGTGAACCCAGAGCAAAAACCCGCTTCGTTGCGGCGACGAACACTTCTTTGAAGGCGTCACCGACCGTCATGGCCCCGAAGTCCGGCGTGTCGCGCCATTGCCCGAGTTCGGCGTGGGGCACCACGATATCGGCTCTCGGAAATGCCGGGTCGCCATCCGCGATCGTCAGGCCGCCGACATGGTCGGGATGAAGGTGCGTGAGGAGGATGAGATCGATGTCTTCCGGTTCGATGTTGTGGGTCCGCAAGCGGGACGCCAGCCCGCCAACCTGTGGAGCGAAGGCACCCCATCCGGTGTCAACGAGGATGCGGTGAGAGCCTGTGTCGAGCACGAGCACGTTGGTGTCGAGAAGGTAGTCGGGCGGCGTGATTGCGCGTCGCTGCATCGCGGCGAACACCTCGCCCTCGTCGACGTCGGGGGCATAGGTTGGCCAGGCCGGGAAGGCGATTTGTCCGTCGCTCACGACCGTAGCGCCGATGTCCCCGACCGCGAAGTGGTAGGTTGCAAAATTGCGCGCTCGATCGACAGGACTTTGAGCCGCCGCGGCAAGGCTGCCGGGCGCCAACGCGAGGGTGGACGCTCCGGCCAGGCCGAACGTACGCCGGTTTATTGTCCTCAACCGGGTCATCGCTGCGAGCCGTTCACGAGGTCGCGCGTGGCGTAAATCTCGAACTCCGGCACGCGCGCGATCATCGGAAAGTAGATCGGCCAAAACGACGCCATGTGAGGCAGGCTCATGTGCCGTTCCACCGCAGCAAGGCTCGCCCAGCGCTCGTGGAGCATGTAAACATTCGCCATGTCCGGATGGCGGGAAAGCTCGAAGAGGATATTGCCAGGCTCCTCCCGCGTGGCGGCCATCCGCGAAGCAAAGGCGTTTTCGAACGCCTCTTCTTGACCGGGAATGAGCGTGATCTTGATGAAGATGTCGAAAGCCTTGTCGGGATCGCGCACCATCGCTCGGATTGGTGCGATGAGATCATCGACGGATGGCAAAGTTGTCGCGACGTCTTCGGTGTTGGCCATAGCGGTTGCTCCGGAAAGGGAAAGGATCAGAGCGACGGCTTGGACGGATCTTCTCAGCTTCATCGACTTGTCCTCACGCTTGCTGAACGCGACATAATTTGCGCGCGGTCGCCGCGGAAGAACGCACTTGGAGGTAACCTTGGCGAGACCGAAGAACTCTCATGAGGACTGCCCCTACGAGGCAGCCCTTCAGGCGCTGAAGTGCATTGGCGGGCGCTGGAAGGTGCTGATTATCCGCCGGTTGCTTGTCGACGGCCCATGTGGCTTCAACACGCTGCAACGCTCTCTCGACGGTGTCTCAGCCAAGATGCTCGCCCAGCAACTCAAGGAGCTGGAGGTGGACGGCATCCTTCGCCGTCGCGAAATCGTTGCCACTCCGCCGAAGACAGTTGTCTACTCCCTTACAGCGCTCGGCGAAGAGCTTCGTCTTGTGATCGACGCGCTAACTCACTGGGGCCGGGCGTGGCTGGCGGATCGCAACGGCCAAGAGGTCCCGTTTGCGACAGCGAAGTAATCATGACGTTGCGGCGAGGTCGATTCCACCGTTGGGCGTGCCTGAATGGGTACGGCTATCCACACGTTAACTCGCGAAGCGATGCGGCAGCAGTGCCGCTCATCGGCCAGCGATACCACCATCGATTCTCCGAAACTTAGCCTACGTCAGAAATCGCTCCGGGCAATCACAGCAAGTGCGGCGGCTTCGCGTGCGAAGCTGCCGATCCTGTTCTCAACGATGAAGGTCTGCATTCTTCACTCCATACCGCTCGCAAGATCCACAAACAAATGTCGGCTCTTGGCGCATCAGGGATGGTCGATACCCTGCGCCGATTAGTCGATGCCAGCTCGCCACGGGGGCGAACCGGTAACCTCGATTTGGCAAATTGGCTGGCTGGAAGGAGCAAGCTGACGAGCGCTGCCGGGATATCAACCCTCGCACAGCCGCCATTCCTGGTGCGAGGCAGGCGCAGTTTCGTTAATGTGCATGAGATCGCCGCCCGTCATCTGTCTCAGACCTTCGAAGTTGAGGTCCGCGTGGTTCCGATCTGCGCGTTAGCGTCTCGCTGCATTGGCATGTCAGGAGCCACGCCGATCCCTTCCACGTCTGGATGCGCGATCTCGTTGTCGACACGAAGACCGGGTTGACGGTGAGAAGAGCTCGTCGCGACCGGTCTTATGAACGCAGCGGCGCGTCAGCGTGTGCGCCCGGCGCTCAGGACAGTGGTGCGGTTGAAAGCTCGCGCGACAGCGGCTGGCGTAATCGGCATGTGGATCGTACGCCCTTCGCGCCAGAGCGGGACCTGATCGAAGGCGTTCGCGCTGTTCAGCCAGCCGTCCTGCCCTCCGAGCAGCACGAAATGGTTCGCATCCGGATCGGAAAGGTCGGACAGGTGACGTGACTGCGCGCCGAACGTTACGCGGTGCGACCCGTCGGTGAGGGGATGGGTCGTTTTGTGGATCGTCTCACGGCTCCCTGGCGTCGCAAACACCTCGCCGCCGTAGCGGCGGCCAAGGACGGGGACATTCGACAAGATGTGCGCCGCTTCGATGCGGTGTAGATCGCCCCAGCGGGTACCGTTCGTGGCGAGCGGGGCCGCACGCGAGAGGCCCGCTTCCAGCGCACGCTGCCAGCCAGCCGACGACAGCGTTTTGACATCTTGGATCAGGAACACCCGCATTCTGTCGAGCGCCTCATAGATCTCGAGCTCGTCGGCTCGCCCCAGCTCTTCGTAAACGCGCGGCGCGAAGCCGGTAAGGAACGCTTCGAACACCGCGGCGCCTTGGCTTTCAATGGTGTAGGAGCCGTCCCATTCCAGAAGGATATCGGCAGCCGCGCGCTCCTTGACCCCGATCGTCGCCGCCTGGAGCTGGGCGCGCACGGCGTTAAGCAGCTCAAGGCTCAGGGGGGAGACGACGTCCTGCTGGATTTCCGCCATGTCCGCGAGGGTAAGCTCGCGCCGCTCGGCGAGTAGCGCGTGGAGGCGCCTGATCCGCTCATCCTGCGGGAAAAGGCCGCCGAAGGGGCGCGTCCCGTCCGGCGCGGGCCGATCATTGGCCGATGCAAAATAGCCGTTTGGTGGATCGCGCTCGAAGGGGAGCGTTGCGCTGGTGTAGAAAGACGCGAACTCGGCGTCCGAGCGCTCGGGCGAAACGACCGTCGGCGGCGGTGTGCCCGGCGCGCGCGCTGGCACCTTCGCCGCCACCATCTTCGCGATGCTGCCGCCGGCATCTGCCGCAAGAAATGTTTGCGGCGGGAACGCGAACGTTTCCATCGCGGTGCGGAACTCTCCGACGTCTCTTGCGCGCATTGCGCGGAGAAGCGCCGTGACCTCGTCGGTCGCACTATGCCCGGTCCAGCGCACCGCAAAGGGCCGCCCGCCGCTCGGAATGCGCTCCAGCTCCGACATTACCGGGCCGTAGGGGCTTTCCCGCGTGGTGCGCCGCGCGCCGAACCAGTAGCGACGGCCGACGCGATGGGTGCGCGGCGAGAATGCAGTTTCGGGGAGCGCGGAGACGTCGACGAGCTGGCTCGTCGTGGCGCGCAGGTTGGTACCGCCCCAGGCGAGCGTCTCGTTGCGGCCGAAGCCGAAGACGGGCGTCCCCGCCACCATCATCCCGACCATCGCCGTCTCAGGGGTTCTCAGCCCCGCGAGCACCCAGGCATTGGGGAAGATGATGGCAAGGTGCGGATCGTTGGCGATGAGTGGCGCACCGGTCGCACTCATGCGCGGTGAGACCACAAAACTGTTGCTACCGCTGCGTCCATGCCGCGCGCCAAGGCGGGCGAGACGCTCAAGACGCCCTTGCGCACCCAGCCCTTCGGCGAGCGCCCCGGCGGGACGATCGTAGACCCGGCGGAAGATGCGCTCCCGGAGAGCCTCATCTTCGATGGCAAGAAGGCGCAGGAGCACGGTCCAGTTGAGATCAACCCCCGAGGCGCGTCCGATCGCCATGCTGTCGGCCACCGTCCACGGCTCCCACCGCATGCCGGCGACGGCGAACTCGTGCGGCAGCGCGCGGCGCGGCTGAGCGGCAACATAGGCGTTGACCCCGTCGGCATAGCGCTCCGCCCAGTCGCGCGAGGCGGGGGGCATTTGCGCAATGATCGCCTCCGCCGGGCGGTAGAAGTCGAACGCGCGGATCGCGGTGTCGATGTCGGTCAGGAACGGCCCGGCGCTCTCCGAGAGGCGGCCCTGAACGATCCGCCGCACGATCGCCATCTGGCCGAGCCGCAGATGGGCGTGGACCATGCCGAGCGCGAAGGCGGCGTCTCGGTCGCTCTGCGCCTCGATGAACGGCACCTTGTAGGCGTTCCAGCGCACGGTGACGTCTTGGTCCAGCGGCAGTCCTGCAGTGGGGAACGCGGACAGCCGATCGTCGAGGGTGGTGGCCGGTGGGAGTGGCGCAACCACGCCGCATCCAGCGATGAGGGCAGCGCTCACGGCGACCAGCGCCCTTGCGAAATGTCGGCGCAGTGGACTGGCCGGGCGCCCGTACGGTGTTTCGCCTTGCGGATCGGACCGGGCCATTGCGCTTCCTGCGCCTTAGTTGACACTGTCACCCGCCGTATCATAGGAAGTTGACGCTGTCTACTTTGAGCCGAGGGAGGGATCGTCATGCCGAGTACTGCCGTTACGCAAGCGCGCTCTGAAAATACCTTCGTGGACCGATACGGACCGATGGCCCTCGTGACCGGCGCGTCGGACGGGATCGGCGCCGCCTTTTGCGACGAGCTTGCCGCCAATGGTTTCGACCTCATCCTAACGGCCCGGCGCACCGACCGTCTGGAGGCATTGGCGGCGAAAATCGGTGAGGCACATGGGGTCGCCACGCACGTTCTGGCGCTCGACCTTTCCGAGCCATCATCCGTCGAAGCTCTCATCGTGTTCGCCGACGAGCACGATGTGGGGCTTCTGGTGAACTGTGCTGGGTTCGGCACGTCCGGCCCGCTTCTGTCAACGTCCGCCGCCGAGGAGATTGCGATGGTTGGCGTCAACTGCACCGCTTCGCTCACCCTCACCAAGGCGCTGGCGCCGAAGATGGCGGCGCGCGGTAGCGGCGGCATCGTCCTCATGAGCTCCATCGTCGCCTTCCAGGGTGTCCCCCGTTCCGCCAACTATGCCGCGACCAAATCCTACATCCAAAGCCTCGCCGAGGCGCTGGCGAGCGAACTGAAGCCGCACGGGGTCGATGTCTTGTCCGTCGCGCCGGGGCCTGTGCGAAGTGGTTTCGCCGCCCGCGCCGGCATGGTCATGTCGAGCCCGCAGGCTCCCGAGACGGTAGCCCGGGGTGCGCTCGCAGCCCTTGGCCGCACAACGACTGTGCGCCCCGGCTTCATGTCGAAGTTCCTGGGCCATTCGCTGCGGATGCTGCCCCGCAGCCAGCGCACACTTGTCATGAAAAGCATCATGGGCGGCATGACCAAGCACCAAGGGCAGCGCACGGGCACGCCCCTCTCATCAGCCGGGTGAGCGACGGTCGACTGCACACGGTGGCGGCGGTATGAGTTCTTTCAATGACCGTCGCCCGCAAGCGCCCGACCGATCTCAAGGAGGCCTGCCTCGCCGAGGCGCTGACGATCATCGACCGCGACGGCGTGGAAAGCCTGTCGATGCGCGAGGTCTCGCGCCGCCTCAGCATCTCGCACCAGGCGCCCTACAAGCATTTTGAAAGCCGCGACCATATCCTGGCTGAGGTCGTGGGGCGGGCGTTCGATTCCTTCGCGGCTTTTCTGAGGGATCGTTGCACGGCGCAAAGCCCCGCCGAGCGCCTGCGGCAGATGGGCCTTGCCTATGTCGACTTCGCCGAGGCGCACCCGCTGCAGTATCGCCTGATGTTCATGACGCCCCTGCCCGAGCCCGCAAAGCACCGCGATATGACGGCGCGCTCGCAGCAGGGCTTCTCGATGCTCTTGGATACCCTCAGACAATCTGCGGCGGCACAGGGCGCCGAGCGGTCCGAAGACGCGATCTACGCCGACGCAGTGTTCATCCTCGCCGCGCTCCACGGCATGGCGAGCCTCACCAGCACGGCGACGCTCTCCGCGCTTGACGTCCCATATGCCGTGCAGGAAGACCTCGTGGAAAATCTGCTGGTGCGGATCGGCGCCGGGATTGGCAAGGTCGGCGACCTCAACGCCGAATGACGAGCGGAGCGGTGTACGCGATGATGGCAAGGGCGAGTTCGTCCAGATAAAATTCAGGCACCGAGACGCCAGCGACGCGACAAGGCCGGAAGGAGGCGCACCGCATAAGCCAAGTGCCGCTTCAACTTGGACCAGTTTCATCATCTCTCGGTGCGATTTCTCTATCCGATCGTAGAATAGTAGCTGATCCAACACTCGATGCCGACCGACACTGATCTCGAAGGAGGGCGGGATCGGCTTCTCGGAGTTCAAGCTTCAGCGCCGTTGTGTACGCTCGCCTCGCAGAACCGCCGCTATTGAACTGCGAGGCTGCACGCGATGCTTGCGCGCATCGCAGAAGAAATCTGCCACGTCTCCAAGAGCGTGTTCGCTGTCGGATTCGAGCGTGCGACGTGCAATCACCGCCGTGAGATGCAGGAGCGCTCGACGCGCACCGACAAATCGCCTGGTCGGTGGTCGAACGATCTGCGCTGTTGTACCGAAACTGACGGGCGCTTGTGTCGGCTGCGCAACCTTCGCCGTGGGGTCCGCATTCTTGGGGTCGACTAGACCATTCTCGTACCGCTCAACGGAGGTCCCCTTTTTCGCGATAGCGTTACCCGCGGTTGTGCTTGCCGAAGGACCGCTTTTACTGGGTGGACCCGAATGGAGATAAGCCGACGAGCGCCCGCTTTTGGCGCATCAGGGATGGTCGATACCCTGCGCCGATTAGTCGATGCCAGCTCGCCACGGGGGCGAACTGGCCTACGTGATGGGCGCTGATCAGGCCGCTTTCGCGTGTCGGGTAGCCATAAGGGCCTCAACCAGCAGAGTGGACACGGCCGCAACTGAGGCCGGGTTTTGTCCGGTGACGAGGCGACCATCGCGAACGGCGTGCGGCTGAAAGTTGTCGGTACCCTCAAATAGCGCACCTTTCTCGCGCAAGGCGCTTTCGAGGAGGTAGGGCATTGCCTGGGTGAGGCCGACGGCTTCTTCCTCGGCGTCTGTGAATGCGTTGACGCGGCGCCCTTTGACGATGGGCTCACCCGAGGCGTCTACCGCCTCGACGAGGCCGGCCGGCCCATGACACACCGCACCCACGACCGCGCCGTTGTCCCATGCCGTGCCGATCACATCGGCGAGCACTTTTGACTGCCGAAAATCCCACATCGTACCGTGCCCACCCGGCAAGAAGATCGCCGAATAACGGGACGGATCGGCCTCGGTGATGGGCATCGAGGTGGCGAGCGCCTCCATAGAGTCGGCATTGTCGAGGAAGCGCTGAACGAAGTCTCTGCGGCTTCCGTCCTCGCCAAGCGACGCCGGGTCGATGGGGGGCTTACCGCCCGCGATAGAGGCGAACTCCACACCGAGACCGAAGTCGCGCATCGCCCAGTAAGGGCCGGCCATCTCGTCAATGTAGAAGCCTGTCGCCCGGCCTCGATGCTCACCGGCCGAGGCAGGGAAGGTTGAGATTGAAGTGAGGACGATGAGTGCGTTCATGGGGTTGTCCTTGCTGGCGGTGTGGGACGTGTCGGCGCTCGCGGTGCGGAGTATCGCGGTCGAGGCGAGCGTCGCGCCGGCGATACCCGCAAGAGCGGTTCGTCGGGAGAGGGTCATGGCAATCTCCGTGGCTGTCGCTCGCACCACTTAACCCTGCCAAAACCATTGCTGTAGCGATTAAAACGGCCATCAGTTATCGTGATTCCTATGGCTTTCATTGGAGCCCTAGGCGATGAACCTGCATCACCTTCGCACCTTCATGGGGGTCTATCGGGCGTCATCGATCTCAAAGGCCGCAACCACGCTCGGGATCGCCCAGCCGGCGGCCTCAGCCCAAATCCGCAGTTTGGAGCAGGAGCTGGGCAAGCCGCTCTTCATGCGTCATGCGCGCGGTGTGCAACCGACTGCTGTCGCGGATGAACTGGCCCGCGCGATCGGTGGCCGCCTTGATGGCGCCGAGGCGGCGTTTGAACGCCTGCGCTCAAGATCAGACTCGCTCGCCGGTACGATCCATCTGGCGGGGCCGGCAGAGTTCATGGGCAGCCGGATGCCGGCAGTTTTGACGTCACTCGCAAAAGCTGGGATCGACGTCCGCGTACGGCTCGGCGGCCGCGACGCAATCTATGGCTGGCTTGCGGCGGGCGAGATAGACATCGCCATCACCGCCAGTGAGCCGGACGATGCTGCGCTGGGCCACGAGGTTGTCGCCACTGAGCGGTTATTGCTTGTGGCCGCGCCCCGGCTCGATCTGAGCGGCCCGCCCGAGAGCGATTGGCCGTGGCTTGCCTATGACGAGACGTTGCCTCTCATCCGCAATGTTCTCAACGCGTTCGATCCGGACTTGGCGAACGGCGCGCGTGCGCGCATCGTCGTCCCATCGCTCACGATCCTGCGCGAGCTCGCCATCGAAGGCGCCGGGGTGACAGTGCTGCCTGACTATCTTTGCGAAGCATGCCTCGGATCTGGACGCCTCGTGCGCGTCGCAACCGGCATGCCGGCACCGATCAACGCGCTTCACCTTGTCTGGCGCAAGAGCGCACTCAGGCATCCACGTAACGTCTTTGCCCGTGACCGGATCACGCACGACCTGCGTGCCTGACTCTTCGGGTGAGAGGCATCAGAACCAAACGTGCGCGACGTCGTGGCGCTACGTGCGCCCCGAGCCCGCCGGACCACACCGGCGGAAGGTCTGCTTTCCGAGATTCTGCGCAACTCCGACCCGCGCAGCAAATGTCGGCTCATGGCGCTCTACACATGAGCGCCCTTCATTCGGGGCGCCTGGAAGAAGGGCACTGAAGAATCGCATCAGCGACGTGCTTTGAGCCCCCTGCGAACATCGCCTTAGTGCTTGGCGAAGTACGAGAGTAGCGTTTGGACGGCGTCACTCCTTGCGTCCTCGTTCGCTCCAACTAGCGGTACTTCACCACGCGAGGTGGTGACTTCTTCGCGACGGCGCAGGGGCATATCCGGCGCGTCAAATGCATGTACTGCGTCTGGATAGAGAACTATCTCGACCGGCTCACCACGGCTGCTTGCTTCAGCGACAAAAGCCAAGCAGGGCTCAGGCGGTGTCCAGTTGTCCTTGGCGCCTTGAAAAATGATGATCGGCGCCACTGTGCGCCAAGTTCCCGGCTCCACGGTCGTGTATGGCTGCGTCTGCAACCGACTGCTACAAGCGGCCGGATAGAAGGCCGCTGCGGCGCGAAAGTCGTGGGTTGGGGCCGGCTCAGGACGACCGATACTCTCCGAGTTCATCGTGAGGAGCGCGATGCCGCCACCTTGCGACCACCCAATGAGGAAGATCCGTCCATCGTCGATGCCATCTAGGCTTTGGAGGTATGAGAGCCCAGCATACGCATCGCTAGGTCGTTCGCGGTACATCGTGGAACGTTCCGGTCCTGGCCTGCACGTGTGCCCAAGTCCCCTGGAACCCGCGCTGTCGATCATCAAAACCGCGTAGCCGGCTTGGTGAAAAATGTCTGCCCAGCCGCGATAGATCCCGAAGATCGAACCGAACTCTCCAAGTCCGCTGCAGCCATGCAAAAACAGCACTGCTGGTGCCGGCTCGGATGACGCGGGCATAGTCATCCAAGCATTGAGCGTACGGCCGGAAGCGCCGTCGAGAAAGCCGATCTGCACCAGATTGGCGTCAGCCCATACGGGTATTGAACTGTACCGGAAATCCCGGAGGCCGATTTGTCTTAGCTACGCGGCCACCCGATGCATTTCCAGAGCTGCGTAGTAGTTGGCTTCCGCCTCGGCAGGCGGGATGCTCCCGATGGGCTCGAGAATGCGACGGTTGTTGAACCAGTCGACCCATTCGAGGGTGGCGTACTCAATGGCCTCGAAGCTGCGCCATGGTCCGCGCCGGTGGACGACCTCCGCTTTGAAGAGGCCGTTGATCGTCTCCGCCAGTGCGTTGTCGTAGCTGTCGCCGACGCTGCCGACTGAAGGCTCGATGCCTGCCTCGGCCAAGCGCTCAGTGTAGCGAATCGCAAGATATTGCGACCCCCTGTCGGAATGATGCACCAGGCCTTTTCCTTTTGCCGGCCGACGCTGGTGAACGGCCTGCTCCAGGGCATCGAGGACGAAGCCGGCATGGGCGGTCCGACTGGCCCGCCAGCCGACGATGCGGCGGGCGTATGCGTCGATGACGAACGCGACATAGACGAAGCCCTGCCACGTCGCGACGTAGGTGAAGTCGCTCACCCAAAGCATGTTCGGAGCGGGCACCCGGAACTGGCGGTTGACCCGGTCGAGCGGGCATGGCGCGGCCTTGTTGGGAATCGTCGTTCGAACCCGTTTACCCCGGACAATGCCTTCGATCCCCATCTCCTTCATCAGCCTGGCGACGGTGCAGCGCGCGACTTGGAAGCCTTCTCGACGCATCTGCCGCCAGACTTTGCGCACCCCGTAGACTTGGAAGTTGGCGTCGAACACGCGCCTGATCTTAGGCCGCAGTTCGGCATCGCGGCGCGCCCGCGGTGAGCGGCGCGTCGGATCGGCCCGCTTCATCACATGATCGTGGTAGGTGGACGGGGCGATCGGCAGCACCTTGCAGATCGGCTCGACCCCGTGCTCGGCCCGGTGATCGTCGATGAAGGCGATCATGTCTTCGACCGGCGGTCGAGCTCCGCCTGGGCGAAATACGCCGATGCTTTGCGCAGGATCTCGTTCGCCTGGCGCAACTCGCGGTTCTCCCGCTCCAGCGCCTTCATCTTCTCGGCCATCTCGTTCGGCACACCGGGCCGCCTGCCGCTGTTGATCTCGGCCTTCTTGACCCACTCGTTCAGCGTCTGCGCCGCGCAGCCGACCTTCGAGGAGATCGACAAGATCGCCGCCCAGCGGGACACGTGCTGGTGCTCATTGTCCAAAACCAGCCGCACCGCGCGCTCGCGCACCTCAGGCGAATATTTGTTCGTCGTCTTGCTCATAAGGCTCCATCCTACTCAGGAGTTGGAGCCTCCGGCAGACCCGGTGCGGTTCATATCGTTGCCCCCAACCAAACAAGAGCGGTCACGCAGATGTCTCTGAGGCTTCCCATGACTAAGAGTATGGGCGAGTGCGGGCATCTGACAAAGGGCGTTGCCACATATACCCAAGGACGCCAAGGCTTGCTTTGTCCGCCAACTATCCGGGCGACGGCGTTCGCGACGCCGCCGCTCGCAGGAGGCGCCTCTGGTATGACTTCTGGTCGACGGGCTTAGCCTCTGCCTCGGTGTGCGGCGGCGCGGCAAAGCGGTAGTCCATGCACCAGCAGCTTCGCGCGAACGAGCGGCCCTTGGACGCGAAGCGGCGCTCAACATCAAGGCAGCGGCCCAGCGCGAGCGGGTGTACCGACGAGACGCACGGCATTTGCTCTGCCGGTGCCGCCGATGGCGGCGGCTTTGTGGAGTGTGTCGGTCAATTGATCGCTTTCTCGCCGTCGAGATAGTCACGAACCGCCACCATGTCGAAGATCGACCGCTCGGTGTGCAGTGCGCGGACTTGCATCTTGTTGGAATCGGGCATGACACAGACATCGCTCGTGTTGTTCTCGCCGATCATGAGGTAGCGGCAAGGCCCGGCGCTTCTGTTCCAGAAGGAGTGGCCGATCTCCTGCCCTGCCGGGAAGGCGATGTAGTCGCCGGCAGTCATCTGAAATCGCTCGTCACCGAAGAGCTGCGTCAGCTCACCTTCGAGAATGAGCGCATGTTCTTCGTTGAGCATGTGATAGTGTTTGGGCACCATGCGCATGCCCTGCGGCGGGCTTTCGATAAGCACGCCAACATGATGTCCTCCCTGCCGGTCGACGCGTATGTGAGGTGCTTGTTGCGGTCGACAAAACCCTTTCCGTGTTGGCGCTCGTCCCAGTCCACCGCGTCCGATGAGATCGGCGGAACAGGGACGGTGTCATCGGCGACCAAAACCTCCGGGTTGCCGCTTTCCGGCAGCGCGCGGCCAACCAGCTCCGTGTCCTCGCCGTCCCAGTAGTTGCGGGTCGCTCCAAGGTCGAAGAGCGCGCGGCGGCCATTCGCCCCGACGGCCGCACAGGGCCGGCGGCGCGAGCCCGCGCTCCGAGAGCGCCTCGAAGAGCGTCGCGCCCTGCGGCACGACCACGGACGGGCCGCCGTCGATCTCCACCGAGCCGGCGCTGAGATAGGGGACAATTCAGCCGGGCTCTGTCAGCGAAATCAGCGTCGTATTCGACACCGATGACGGCGCCGTTCTGGCCCACAAGATGACCGAGGATCGCGGTGTAGTAGCCCGTGCCGGCGCCCAGATGGACCACGCGTTGGCCACGCGCGGGCGCGAGCGCATGGATCAGCCGTGCATGGAGCGCAGGTTCGCCATTGTTCACGCCGCGCGACGATTGCAAGACGAACAGGACATTCTGGCAGGCGTAGATTGGGTCGTTCTCGGGCAGGGGAATGGCCCCACGCCTGAAATCGAAGATCTGCCAGGGATCCGCTCCGAGAAACGCTTCGCGTGGGATCGCTCGAAACGCCTCCTCAAGCGCACGGTCGGCCGTCGCCTCCGCCAGCGCGAGCATCAGCCGGGCGTAAGCTGCGCGAACACTGTCGAGATCGATGTCGGCCATATCGTGCTCCAACCGCCGAACCGATGCCATTGGAAATGACGACGCGAGCTTATTTGTGGAAGCTGACTGCCGTCTAACGCGGGTTGATTTGCAGCAACCGTGGAAGCCGTCAGTCTACCTTTTTCCGCGCGGTGCGAAGGTCCGCTCCAGCCTTCGGCCGTAGAAGGTGAAGCAGTGGTTAAAGGTCGGCTCATGGCGCAAAGCGAGGCCGAAGCGTCAGCTCAGTTCTTGCATGGGCTTTGGCGCAGCGAGCCGTCGCAACTCAGTCAGCTCCTTGGCCCAGCTCGCCGGGAACGGTTTGGCAAGCACCCGGACCTCGATGGCGGCCGGCGTTGTCCCACCGAGAGCCTGCTCGACGAACGAAGGCGCCAGCGGCGTCAGGCGCAGTGTCCGGCTAACATAGAACAGGTGAGTCCGCTCCGCCTTAGGAGTAGCTCGCCATCGCGCTGCGTGCGACGGCAAGCTTTGCGGGAAGCGTAGCAGACAGCGCTCAGCGCGGAACTTTCGCGAGGTAGTGGACGCCGCGCGGCATCGAGAGCGGCTCGCCGACGTTGGTAAACGGTTCTTCAGCGGCCGAGTCGAAGGCCCAGAACTGCACTTGTCCAGGGCCCCCATTCGCATCCTGATAGCTCGTCAGGGCAATGTGCCGGCCGGCGTCGTCGAACACGATGCCTTGAGGCAAGACCACTCCGGGAAGGCGGGTTGATCCGATCTTAAACAGCGAGCCGGTCTCGGGATCGATTTCGTGCGCGACAAGCTCGCTGAAGCGCGTATGACCTGGATGGTCGGTCGGGAGCCAGGACGCTGCCATGTTCAAGCCAACCATGGTGCGCCCATCCGGCGAAATGGCGAAGTTTTCCACGTAGCCCATCCCCGTCGCCACTGAAGCGACCATTGCGTGTTGGATAGGGTCGCTCTCGTAGGTCGGCGAGCGATCGTTGGCGCGTCGGGGCGGCGAGTTGGGGGCGTCATCATCGTCGAAGGCGATGACGGACATGAGGCTGGTGTTGCGGCCGTACGCCTCCTGAGCGAGATCGCCGGTGATGTTGATGGTCGTGACGAGAAAGTGCGCCCCGTCGCCCGTCCATAGCCCCTTTCCGGGGAGCGGCGCTGTCAACACTGGCCTGCCCCATGGCTCCAACATGTCGTCTGTGAAGCGGTAGAACGCGACGTTATTGGCTCCACCCAGCGTCACAGCTGCGAAACGGCCCGTGGGGTGCCACTCGAACTCAGGCACGAACGTGTTTGCAACGTCCTCGAGCCCGAGCGGCACAACCGCCGGCTCTCCAAGATCACCATTGGTCAATGGGTAAAGGGCGATCTCGCCGCTGAACGGGAAGGTGACCGCGACGACGCTGCCCGAAGGGTGGATGTCGACCGCGGCCGGGGGCGATGGTGCCGTCAATGTGCTGCGCACCGTCGGTGCACTGCGGTCCGAGATGTCGACCACGGTCAGCGTCGCGCCGCGCTCGATCTCAGAGAACGTCGCGGCGTTCTCGCCCGGTTGCGCGAATGGCTCGGTTGCAATCGCGAACTGTCCATCAGCGGTCAACGCCAGAACGTTTGGCCAGGTTGCAACAGAGTTCGTCACCGCCACGTCCGCCCGTGACCAGGCGCCGTCATCTGCGCGACTGATGACGCTCAAGAGGTCGGGTGCGCGAGGTCCCAGACGCCCGTCGATATAACCGGTCGCGAGCATCGCACCGTCCGACAGAGCTACGAGATCGCTGTTTGCGAACGGCGCGTCCTGGGCGGCAAGCGGCAGGGGTGCGAGCACGCAGGCGGCAAGGGTGAGTGGCAGAAACCGGGGGTGGGGGCGAAACACTGTGGGGCTCCTCCTTGGCGGTGGTTGCAGGTCAAACCCAGGTCGACCCGACTCTCGCCCGGAGGATGGTGCGCGGCGTTGAACTGTGCCAATAAAGAATAGTCGCCACTTGATAGGTTCTGTCGATCAGATGGACCCGCGCAGTCTGGAAGCCTTCTGCGTCCTTGCTCGCACGCTCAACTTCCGGCGCGCGGCCGAAGAGCTCAGCATGAGCCAGCCCGCCTTCAGCGTTCGTGTAGCAAGGCTCGAGGACGAACTCGGCATGGCTTTGTTCGAGCGGTCACGAGCGGGTGTGACGCTTCTTGAGACCGGTCGGCAATTCCTTCCGCATGCACGCGATCTCCTCGAACGGCTAGAGAGCGCCCGCTCCACGGCGGCGGCGATCGCCAGCGGTGCGAGCGGCCACCTTCGCATCGGCTACACCCCCGTTTCATTTCTGGGGCGGGTGCCGCGTATCGTCAGAGACTTTTCGCGTGCGTTTCCGCAAGTACGTCTGGAGTTGGTGGAAGGGCTTTCGAGCGAAGTCGAAGAAGGGCTGAGGTCCGGCCGCCTCGATGCAGGTTTTCTTCATCCTCCGGTCGACGACGAGGCGCTGAGCCTGCTGCCGCTTCAGAGTGACGCTTACATGCTCGTCCTGCCAAGCGGGCATTTACATGCAAGAGCTGGTCGCCTGCCGCTCGCCGCGGTGGCCAGCGAGGACTTTATCCTTGTGGAACGTCGAGTGGGTCCGGTGATCTACGACCGCATTATTGCGATGTGCACGACCGCAGGCTTTGCTCCACGCATCCGTCAGGAGGTGGTCAACTCCATGGCGGTGCTCGGTCTCGTGGCAGCCGGCTGCGGCTGCGGTTTCGTGATCAGCGCCATGCAAACTCTCCGACGCGGAGACGTTGCGTTCGTCGCGATTGAGGACGGAAGCCCTGAACTTCCTCTGGCCCTGGCGAACGAGCGGACTAGAGTATCACCGACACTTGCTGAATTCATCCGCTTCGTCGGGGCGAACAACAATCCGCTCGTGCGCAAAAGCCACCGACGGTAGATTTCCGACGCACGAGTTCGAGCTTCTTATAGCTCTATCAGTTCCGGGAAGGCGATGCGAAAGCCCAGTTTTGGCGCTCTGCTCCGGAAAGCGAACCGCCGTAGGGTGTGAAACACAATGCGGCGGCGATGGTCACTCGGCCAAGCGGTTTCGAGCCCTTTGCGGCCCCGCGTCGGTGCGGGGCCGTCGCGCGCGAAGCGGATCAGAACATGCCGTTGTCGTGTGCCATGATCTCAGGCACTTCCTGCACCGTGTCCCAGTGCTCCACGATCTTCCCGTTCTCCACGCGAAACAGGTCCGCGAAGGCGTGCAGCGTACCCCCAATCTGCCCTTCGGAGTGGAGCAGGACGACGTTGCCTTCAGCGATCGAGCGGTGTGTCCGCTCCAGACTGAGGGGGATCTGGTTCTCTTGGAGGTACTGAAAGAATGCCATCAACCCCTCCAGCCCATCAGCGATCTGCGAATTGTGCTGGTGGTAGGTTTCGCCGAGATAGTCCGCCGCCTTCTCGACCCGCCCCTCAATGAGCACGTCGCGGTAGAAATCCATGACAAGTCTGCGGTTTGCTTCGGTCGCCTCGCGGTCGGTGATCTCGACTGGTCCGTCCGTCATCGTGCGGCCCGACACGGTGGTCTCGGGCACGGTCTGGATCACGTCCCAGTGCTCAACTGCTACGCCATTCTCGAACCGGAAAATGTCAAACACGGCTTGAGTTCCCTCGCCTCGGTATAGGCTATGGACGGCGACGAGGTGCCCGTCGCGCAGCACCCGCACCGGCTCGACCGTGAAACCGGCCTGTAACTGAAGATAGTCCACGAAGCCCAGTAGCCCGGCGCGGCCGTCCGGAGCCTGCGGATTGTGCTGGATGTAGTCTTGGGCGACGTAGCGCTCGATAAAGGTCTTGTCGCCCTGCACGAGACCCTGCGTGAGGATGCCAACGGCGATCTCCTTCAGCTCGTCGGCCTGGGCGCTGGTCATCACAAGTGCAGCGGCGACCGATCCGGCGAAGGCGGATTTGGTGATGCTCATCTGTGTTCCTTTCCAACCTGCGATGCGGTACTGCATCCGTACTTGGTTACGAATAGGAACACGGGTCGCTTGTGAAGGAGGCACTTTTTGGGAACCGAGGGAAAGCGAATGCCGCCCGGCAAGGCGCCTCCGCACTTCTACGATCCGGAACTTTGCCCCGTGCGGCACGTGCTCACGCAGATCGGCGACAAGTGGAGCCTTCTCGTCATCACGCACCTACGCTTCGGCTCCCACCGTTTCTCCGAGCTGCTGAACGCACTGCCCGACATCTCGCAGCGCATGCTGACACAGACCCTCCGTAAGCTGGAACGTGAGGGGCTGGTGCTACGCACGGTGACGCCGACCACCCCGCCTCGTGTGGATTACGAACTGACCGAGCTGGGAGTATCGCTCATCAAGCCGCTAGGCATACTATCGGCATGGGCGCTGGAGAAGCGCCCGCTGATCGAGGAGGCGCGGCAGCGGTTCGACACAAAGGAAAGCTGAGGTAAGAAACGGCAGGTAAAATACACCGTGTCCATTGGGCGATTTGTTCAGACTGCTCTCAAGACCCGCTTCGTCGGCCAAGCGCTGCATTCGATGGGCGGCAGCGTAGCCTTCCCGCAACTCGCGCCATCGCTGCAGCAGCTTCCGCTCTCACCCTGCCGGCGCGAACGGAAACCGGCCGACGAACGTCGGGTCCTAGCGCACTCTAACGAAACTGCAAGCAAAGGAAATGTTGGCGTTATGCCGCTCTCGGCTCGCAAACACGACGAATGGGAGCTGATGGTCGGCGTCAACAGCACGGGCGTGCTGTGGGGTGTGGCCGCCGTGCTGCCTCACGCGGCGGCCTATGCGGCGAAGGAGGACCCAGCCTTCATGGAGGTCCTGGTCCGGCACATCCGGCACAAGGGGGCATTTGGGCGTGTAGACCGACTTCTAATGACAGACCTAGGCGGCTCTTCAATCGCACGTCCCCCCGCTGTAAGCGTTGCGTATTAGGCTTACGAGCCGAAGGACAGCGCGAGCAGATCCTTCTTCAACGCGTCGTCGTCACCGCCGCCCAGCAGACGGTCGATATCGTCATGCGCGACGCGCCAGATGGGGACTGCCTCCACCAGGATATCGCGCCCGGCATCGGTCAAGGCGAGCCTGCGGCTGCGCTTGTCCTCGTCAACTTTCGACACCGTCAGGAGTCCGCGTCGTTCGAGTGGCTTCAGATTTGCCGTCAGGGTGGTGCGGTCCATCGCCAGTAGATAGGCGACATCGCCGATCTTGGGCGGCTCGGGCCGGTTGAGCGATACCAGCAGCGAATACTGGCCATGGGTCAGTCCGACCGGGCGCAGCGCCTCGTCGAAGCGCCGACCGATCGCTCGCGCTGCCCGTTGGAGATGCAGGCAGAGGCAGCGATCCCGCACCTCGTGGGTAACTATGAGCGGAAGATCGGATCGCATCATCAACCAATATGTTGACATCAACGTAAATGTCAATGTAGCAATGTGGCAACTCGCGGACAGTCGAGACGAAGGAGGAGCTCCGCCATCATGCACAGCTACATCAACCTGCCCGTCGCCGACCTCGGTCGCTCCCGGAGCTTCTTCGAAGCGCTCGGCTTCCGCTTCAACGATCAGTTCTGCGATGGCACCGCGCTTGCCATGGAGATTGGGGAGACATCCTCGGCGATGCTGCTGACTCACGAGAAGTACCAGACCTTCACCGACAAGCGCATCGCGGACACCAGCGAGACCAGCCAGGTCCTGATTGCCCTGCAGCTCGACAGCCGCGAGGCGGTCGATGCGATGATGCAGGCGGCTACGGCCAATGGAGGACACGAGGCGCGATCGGTAGAGGATCACGGCTTCATGTACGGGCATTCCTTCGCTGATCCGGACGGCCATGTCTGGGAGCCGTTCTGGATGAACCCGGAAGCGATGGAGGGCGCACAATGACCTATGTCGACGGCATCGTGTTGGCGGTGCCGACCGCGAACAAGGACACCTATCTGGCGTTTGCCGAGAAGGTGGCCGCGACGTTCAAGAAGCATGGCGCAACCGCCCTCATCGAATGCTGGGGCGATGACGTTCCCGACGGCGAGATTAAATCCTTCCCGATGGCGGTGAAGCTCGAAAAAGATGAGACGGTCGTCTTCTCCTGGATCACCTGGCCCGACAAGGCGACCCGGGATGCAGGAAACAAGAACGTGATGGCCGAGATGGAAGAGGCGGGGTTCTCGCCCGATGACAATCCGTTCGACGGCAAGCGTATGATCTTCGGCGGCTTCCAGACGATCGTCGAGGCCTGAGCGATGACCGAAACAATTACAGTCGAAACAGTGGTGCGTGTCCCAGCTTCAAAAGCCTGGCGAGCCTATACGGAACCGGAAGCAATCACCGAATGGAACTTTGCAAGCCCGGATTGGCATTGTCCTTCTTCGGATGTCGATCTGCGGCCGGGCGGTCGTCACCTCGCGCGCATGGAGGCCCGCGATGGCTCCATGGGCTTCGACTATGAGGGGGTTTACGAAGAAATCGAACCCGAGCGGAGTTTCATCCTCAGGCTGGAAGATGGGCGCCGGGTGTACACCGCCTTCGAGCCTCATGAGGGCGGCACTCTGGTGCGCACGGTGTTCGATCCCGACCCTGCTGCGCCCGCCGACATGCAGCGCGCGGGGTGGCAGGCCATCCTCGACAACTACTCAGAGTTTGTCGAGCGCAGCGCCACGTGATCGGAAGGCGACCCGGCCATGGAAACCAAATCGAAAGTCCGCACCTGTCTCTGGTTCGAGCAAGGCGGCGCCGAGGCGGCGGCATTCTACGTCTCGCTACTGCCGGAGAGCCGGGTCGACACCGAACACCTGCTCGGTCGCGACGAACCGCTGCTGATCGACTTCACCCTCGCCGGGGCTGCCTACCAGATCCTCAACGGCGGCCCGCACTTCAAGCTATCGGAAGCCGCCTCGATCAGTGGGATCGCCGAGGACCAGAAAGAGGTCGATCGATTGTGGGCTGCCCTCACAACCGATGGCGGCGAGGAAAGCCAATGCGGGTGGTTGAAGGACCGCTGGGGCGTCTCCTGGCAAATCTACCCACAGGCACTGCTCAATATGCAGGGCGCCGATGATCAGGAAACCGCCGAACGGGCGCACCAAGCGATGTACGCAATGACAAAGATCGACATCTCAGCGCTCGAGAGAACGTTCGCGGGAGAGCCTCAATGGTGAAGCTTTATGGGACCCCGCCGACACGGGCGATCCGGGCTATTTGGCTCATCAACGAACTCGATCTCGATTGCGAGATCGTCACCGTAGATATGGGTATCGGCGAGCATGCCGTAGACGCAATGCGTGCGCTCAATCCGGCAGGCAAGCTTCCCTTCCTCGTCGACGGGGACGATCTCATCTCCGAGTCCTGCGCCATCCAGCTCTATCTCGCTGAGAAGTATAGCGATGGCGAACTCATGCCGCGTGACTTTCGAGAGCGCGGTCAGGTCTATCGCTGGATGTTCTTCCTCGCGACCGAGATCGAGCAGCCTTTGTGGCGCATCGCCCTGCACACTGCGATGTATTCCGGCGAGGAACGTCTCCCCGCCGACGTGCCGCTGGCGACACGCGATTGCCAGGCGATGCTCGCCGTCTTCGAAGATCACATGGAGGATCACCGGTTCTTGGTCGGCGAGCGGTTGACAGCTGCTGACTTCAACGCGGCCTATACGCTGGACTGGGCGCGCGAGGCCGGATTCTCGGCGATTTGCCGAGGCTCACCGAGTATGTCGAAGAGATGTACGCGCGGCCAAAGGCGCCGCCGACGATCGAAGCCGCGTTCGCAGAGCTGCGCCAAGACATCGCGCGAGCTGAATGAGCGCGTCAGCTTCAGTCTCGATTAGACTTGGGAGTCAGCCTCAGGTTCCTCCTCCGGCAATCTTTGTTCAGCGTCGAAGCGGTGTGATCCGACGATGAAAATTACCACGATAGATGAATTCCACGCAGCCCAATCCCCTGTGGACAGGGCGATCTGCGATGCCCTCCGGCACGAGATCGACCAAGGTCTTACCGAAGCCGAAAGCAAGATATGGCACGCCCATCCCGTGTGGTTCTTGGCGGGAAATCCGATTGTCGGGTATTCAAAGCTCAAGGCTTGCATCCGTCTTCTGTTCTGGAGCGGGCAATCCTTCGAGACGCCCGGACTGAAACCCGAAGGAAAGTTCAAGGCCGCCGAGGCGCGCTACACCGATACCGACGAGATCGATACTGTGCTGCTGGGCCGCTGGCTTTCAGAGGCCAGCCAGATTCAGTGGGACTAAAAGAACATCTTCAAGCGCAAGGGCCACCTGGAACGACTTTCCTGAGCCCTCTGTGACGGATGCTGCCCACGATCCAAACGCCTACTTCATAAGTTTACGTTTGGATCTACATAGCGGAAAGATCTCAACATGATGTTTTCTCTCTTCGATCTGAGCGTTCCGACTTTTTTGCAGACGGTACGTGCGATCCGCGGGTGTCTCGACGTGGCGACGAATCATTGCTCCGAGAACGCCATAGACCCCGATGACTTCGTGAGAGCGCGTCTGATCGAAGATATGGCCCCGTTGCACTTCCAGATCGAATGCGTGGACAATTATTCGGTCTGGGGATTGGACGCCATTAGGCGTGGCGCCTTCAATCCGCCTGACCTTGTTGGAGCGATCCCTTTCAGCGAGTTGCAAGCCAGGACTACAGAGACGGAGGCGGCGCTGGCAAAGTTCGAGCCTGACGAGGTCAACACTTGGTCGGGAAAGAAACTCGACATGAAGATACACGTCAATCCACAGATATCAGCATTCACGTCAGAAACTTACCTTCTGTCGTTTCTACTGCCGAACTTCTACTTCCATGCGGTGACCGCCTACGACATCCTTCGCACGCGGGGTGTACCGTTGGGCAAGCGTGACTTTGAAGGCGAACTGAGGTTCAGGTCGCAATAGCTTAACTTCGCTTCTCAAGAGTATAGGACCGCTCCGAGCCCAACAGGCACCACCGGTCCAGCGCCAGATCGCCTTTACCTGACACCCGTATGGCAGTCATTTGCAGTGCCGGTCTCTGAAGTCGGCGTAGCACACCTTGCCGTCATTGTCTGGGTGGCACAATCGCGGTCAAAAGCTGCCGCTAATCAGGGGTTGTTTTCGGTCACCGCCGCTTCGCGTTTTCTAGCGCGGAAAGCAGCCGTCTTGGTACGGTTCTGGCAGGCTGACGAGCAAAACCGTCGGGTGGCGTTTTTTGATGTGTCTGTAAAAACCCGGTCGCAGTTATCCGCCATACAGATGCCAAGACGATTTGCATTTTGCGTGCCAATCATCCGGGCAAGTCCCTCGGCACAAATCGCAGTCCACATTGGCAGAACGGCAACATTCGCAGGATGGTGATGGAGGTGCCAGAGCCCCTCTTCCTTTGCCAGATAGGGGGTCGCTGGGTGCTCCGACAGGATATTGTTCAGCAATTCTGCCGCTTCATCGATGTCACGTCCGTCAATACAGACGAATATAGCGCGCAGTCGTTTTGCCAACGCCACGAAACCGTCTGCGTCATTCTCCGACACGGCTGCGACAGAAGGAGGGTCTACCGCAACAACCTGCCGGACGGCTTGTAGCACATCGATTTCGGCGACCGGCTTTCCGCAGGCATAGCCGGGCGTGAGCTTGTTTGCGAATCCAACGGAAGCGAGAAGACCAGCATCTATGTAACTGTCGAATTTCAATTGACCGGTAACCCTTAGCTATGTACCCTGTGTCTATCAAAGCGCATAATGACAGTCACCACCCCACAACGCAACGTGCCCGATACGAACGTGGAGGAGAACAAGCCATGGAAAAGCCCCTGAGAAACAAAGTTGCCTTGGTGGCAGGCGGAACACGCGGCGCAGGCAGAGGGATCGCGACGGAGTTGGGGTGTGCCGGGGCCACGGTCTATGTAACGGGACGTTCGACAACTGAAAGCCGATCCGAGATGGACCGGCCCGAAACCATCGAGGAAACCGCCGCGCTTGTCGATCAGGCTGGCGGCGTCGGCATTGCCGTCAGGGTCGATCATCTCATCCGCTCGGAGGTAAAGGCACTGGTCGACAGGCTCCGGTCAGAGCAGGGCCAACTGGACATTCTGGTGAACGACATCTGGGGGGCGACCCGGATGGAATGGAACAAGACGCTTTGGGAAAGTGATCTCGACTATGGTTTGCGAACCCTACGGCTGGCCGTCGATACCCACGCCATTACCGGGCATTTTGCGTTACCGTTGTTGATCGAGCGGCCGGGTGGCCTGGTTGTCGAGGTGACCGACGGAACCGACGAATACAACGCCGCCAACTATCGCGTGTCGTTCTTCTTCGATCTTGCCAAGGCAGCAGTGAACCGCATGGCCTTTTCGCTGGCCCACGAACTGAAACCCCATGGTGGGACGGCGGTGGCCTTGACGCCGGGCTGGCTTCGCTCCGAAGCCATGCTGGATGCTTTCGATGTGACGGAGGCGACCTGGCGAGATGCAACGCACAAGGTGCCGCATTTTGCGATTTCCGAAAGCCCGGCGTACGTCGGCCGGGCCGTTGCTGCTTTGGCAGCCGACCCGGAGCGCGCGCGGTGGAACGGCCAGTCGCTTTCAAGCGGCGGTCTGGCGCAGACTTACGGCTTCACCGACACCGATGGCAGCCAGCCGGATGCTTGGCGATACGTCCCGGAAGTGCAGGATGCAGGCAAACCTGCTGATACGACCGGGTATCGGTAGGACTGGCAAGGATGGCACCCGTCGGGTCGGCGATTTCCAGTCATCCAGTGAAGGGCATCGCACTCATGGCTCTTGCGATGCTTTTGATTCCAGTCGTGGACGGGATCGCCAAACATCTCAGTACCGAGTACTCGCCGCTCTTCCTTTCCTGGGCACGCTACACGGTCGCCAGCGCAATCGTTCTTCCGGCTGCCGCGATCTTGCGAGGTCGGCATTTCCTCCCGAGGGAACGCCTTAAGTCGCACGTAGCGCGAACGGTTAGTCTTGTCGCGGCGATGACGCTCTACTTTCTATCGATAGCGCGCATTCCGCTGGCGACGGCGGTCAGTGCCTACTTTGTTGGACCCATCATTGCGGTCGCCCTTTCCGTTGTCATTTTGAAAGAACGCTTAACGCGCCGGAGATTTGTCAGCCTTGTCTGCGGCTTCGCCGGGGCGATCATCATCCTGCGACCCGGAACCGTGATCGAGCCGGGCATTCTCCTGGCACTCGGCGCCGGTCTGTTCTTTGCGATCTATCTCGTTGCCACACGGCATGCGTCAACAGCCAGCGATCTGATCGAAACGCTGGCGTTTCAATGTGTCGTGGGGACGATATTGCTGACACCCCAAGCCCTCCTGTCCTGGTCCACACCGACATGGGAAGATCTGACGTTTTTCGTCGGCCTAGGTGGACTTTCTGCGGCCAGTCACGTCCTCGCGATCGCCGCCTTTCGATTTGCCGATGTGTCATCCTTGTCGCCACTCGTCTACTTGGAACTGATTGGCGCTGTTTTTATCGGCTACTTCGTTTTCAACGACGTGCCACAAGGATTTACAATCGTCGGCGCTGCATTGATTGTGTTTGCTGGGTATCTTTTGCTTAACAGTCACGCGCGAATGTGCAAAAGGCCTGAGAAACCACTGGAGCCGTTGCCCTTGGGGTCGCACACCAAACCACTTTGCCCTCTCGACTCTTTGCAAGGTACGCTACGAAGGCAGAAGCTGAAATAGTTTGTGACGTAGAAATATTCGAATAGAGTTCGCCGTGGGTTTACGGGTAAACAATAAGAACGCCTGCTTGCGGGAATGTATACTCTCTCATCGAAGCTGTTCGCTTGACCTCCTGAGCAACCTCGCCGTTTCCGTGTCTTTGAGGATGGTAAGAGCGTCGTGGCATTTGACCACTGGACCAAAACTAACGACATCGAAATCACGAAGTGAGCGCCCAAGAGGTGAAATTCAGCTTCCTCCGTAGAATGACAGCAAAATCCGCAGAGCGTCTGGGCAAAAGGGCGCTGGCACAGCCGTTCCCGCCCACCGATTTGAAGGACCGCTTTCGCCCTGTGGACCCGAGCGCGGATTTGCCGACGAATGCCGGGTTTTGGCGTCTCCTCTCTTGAGGGCCCTTCAATCGGGGCGCCTGCGAGAAGGGCACTGGCGACTCGCATCAGCGACGCACTTCGAGCCCTTTCCGGCCATTGCGATGTTGCGAGTGGAGGGGTAGGTGTCGGCTTCTGGCCGGACGAGCGGCAAGCCATAAGAACCCACCGTGTCTGCGGCGCTTGCGGTCTCGGTCACATGTGGCGAACATGGATGGTCCCATGATCACGCGCAGCTACGTCGCTGAGATGGCGGCCTATTCGCGATGGCAAAACGACACTATCTATCGGATATGCGATGAAATCGGGCCGGAGGAACGGAAGCGCAGTCGCGGACTATTTTTCGATTCAATTCACGATACACTGGACCACGTCTGCCTCGTAAATCGCGCGATCCTGACGTTCCTCGATGGCACCACGCCCGACAGAATTCCACTTGATCAGGTGCTGTGGTCGGATTGGGAAGAGCTAAAGGCTGTCCGGTTGATGCAGGATAATGTCTTGTCGGCAGGAGGTCGAGATTGGACCGCGGCATGGCTGGCCGACCGGATTGTCATGAACAGTGCGCGTTTCGAAACGCCGCCTAGCGTCCCTCGCTGGGTGATGGTGGTGCAACTCTTCAACCACCAGACTCATCATCGCAGCCAAGTCACCAGCGCGCTGCACATGATGGGGATCGACTATGGCTCCACTGATGTCCCATGGCGTCCGGGTGCCGGGTACTTCGCGGGATAGGATTTTAGACCTATGAACACTCGGAGTTCCCTCGCCTTACAGCTTCAGGATCTTGGCGTTGGCTCCGGCATGACGCTCATGGTGCACGCCGCGTTCAGCAAGGTTGGCTGGACAGTCGGCGGCGCACGTACCGCGATCCACGCTTTGCTTGACGTGCTTGGTCCCGAGGGCACCTTGGTCATGCCGGCTGCCTCACCCCAGCTTTCGCCGTCCGATCCGACAGCGCTGAACCGCATACCGGAAACCGGCTTTGTCAAACACGCCACACCGACAACCATGGGCGCACTGGCCGAGTGTTTCAGGACATGGCCAGGAACAGTCCGAAGCGATCACCCGTTGGAGTCAGTCTGCGCCAATGGACCAAACGCCGATGTCATCGTATCGGAGCACGCACACCTGTTCTGCGAGGGGCGCGGAACGCCGTTCGAGAAGCTGTATCTGCTCGGTGCGCACACCCTGCTTCTCGGCGTGGGCTTCAATCGATGCACGTCTCTTCACTTCGCCGAGTCGCTCTCGGCCAGGCGACGTGAGGTTACCAATCACCTCCCAATGATGGAAAACGGCGAGCTGCGCTGGTTGGAGGTGCAGGACATGGCGGCCGACAACAGCACGCATTTCCCGATTGTTGGCGAGCGGTTTGCGGCGACCAGGGCGGTTCGGTCGGGCACGGTCGGAGGAGCCGACAGTTTGCTTTTTTCCACCAGAGACCTTGTGCATTTCGCAACGCCCTATTTCGAAGAGGTGCTTGATCCGATCGCGCACCGCTTCGTGCGTACAAAAGCTCCGTGACTGTTGGAACGTCGCGGAAGACAGTTTCGTCCGCGAAGTGACGCTGCGCAGCGTCGACCTCCGATCGTACGATGGCCACTTGAGCCACGCGTTTTGAAGGTCCGCTTTCCGATCTCCGGTCGGGAGCGCGTGGGCGGCTCGAGAGTCCGGTAGTGGCGCCTCGCAGCCGCCGCTTCGCGCGATTCGCCTGCCCCCACGCTTCACGCCTGTCCTTCCCCGTATCGAAATGATGCTAACATTCGAGGAGTCTTGGACAGCCTTGTCGCTTCGCGCCGCGGAGCCATGGCGGGCGTCGTCGACTTTGGGGGCTGTTGGATGAGACCGTTGCTAGTTCTTTGCCTGCTGATTGCGAGCGTGCCTGCGCTCGCCGATCTGCAGCACAAGACGACATTTTCGAACGTACGTGTCGTCAGCCTTGCCTACGACGCGCACGTCTGCGGGGTCTGGCTCACAGACGAGGGACCGACCCTCACGCTCTTGTCAACCGCCGGCGGCGAGATCCGCCGCTTCGATAGCGGGATGGCATCGGTGCGGAGCATCACCGTCGAGGAGAATGGCCTGCTGATCGCGAATGGCTGGGGCGGGTTTCGGCGGCTTGATCGGGAAGGGCGTGCTATCGACCAAGATTTCAGCCTGAGCGACACGCTCCGTGACACGGAAGGCCTGCACCGCGATGCCGACGGGAGTTTCCTCGTCGTCGAGGACGACCCGTCCAGGCTTCTTCGGGTCGCACCCGACGGGACAGTCATCATGGAGCTCTGGGGTGACGCCTTCGATCCGCCGATGACCGAACCCCAAGGCGTGACGAGGGATCCCTACTCCGGAAACATCTTGGTCGTGGACGACAACGAGGGGCTCAACAGTCTTTTCGAGCTTGCACCCGACGGCCGCGTTCTCACGGTTACGCCGCTGTCTGCCTACGGGTTCGATGCCGAAGGAGTGGCGCTGCAACCGGAGACCGGGACACTGTTCATCGGCTTCGACGCCGGACGAGCGCTCGCCATCTTTGACTGGCGGCCGAGCGAGATAACAGTCGACACGCCTCTTGAGCGCGGACCCGACTGCGCAATCTCATAATTCTGCATTTCATCGCTCAGTCATGTCCGGCTCGGATTCAAATGTTCAGCCCATCGCCCGCGAACTCGACGAAGCGGCGGGGCTCAAGGCTCGTACGTTGCGGCGAGACTGCATCCCCGCGACGACCCTCGTGTGTTGCACCGATCGGTTGCCGGTTGCCGAACGTTTCATCGGTTGGTGGTCGAAAACCGAAGCGATAGGAACGTCGCGCGCAAGGTCGGCTCTTCGCGCTGCGGCTTAGAACGGAAATCCATGCCCGATGTCGGTTCATGGCGCGCCGCGCTGGAGGACGCGACACGGAAGAGAAGCAGCGCATCCTTTATCATTTAAGAGCTTTGGAGTCGTACTTCGAGCCCATTCGACCAATGCTGTTGGGCACATGAACGACTGTTGATCGACGTGACCTCAGAACCTTTCGCTCCACGGCCGCAAAACAATCTCGTCCGTCCAGGTCGAGCGATGTTGGTCGATCAAGTACTTGTAGCAGCGCGCGATCTCCTCTGGGCGGAGCATGTTGTCATCGGCCTCGACCACGTTCGAGCGATCCTTCTGCGGTGTTCCATCGATCCCGCCGTCGATGACGACATGCGCGACGTGGATGTTCTTCGGGTGAAGCTCGCGCGCCAAAGACTGGCAAAGGCCGCGCAAGGCGAACTTGCCCATCGCGAAGGGAGCGGATTCGGGGAAACCCTTAATTCCGGCCGAAGCCCCGGTGAAGAGCATCGTGCCGCTCCCGTTGTTCAACATCCGCTTGGCCGCATGGCGGGCCATAAGGAACGCCCCGTAGGCCGTCACCAGGAGCGCGTTCTTGACCGCGTCGGGGTCGAGTTCCGCGATCGGACCGCGCAGACGGGCACTTGGATTGTAGATCGCGACGGCGAGGTCGTGATCCGTCGCATCGACCCGTTCGAAGAGGCGATCCATCTGGGCCGGATCGCGCGCGTCGCAATCGACTAGGTCGGCTCCCGTTTCCTGTGCGAGAGACGCGAGGTCAGACGTGTCTCGTGCGGCGAGAACAAGCTGATGGCCGCGCTCAGAGAGACTGCGGGCGAGCGCCGCAGATAGTCCGGGACCGGCACCGATGATTAGAGCTGTCGTCATATCTATTTCCCCGTATGTGCGAGATAGGAGTGCCGCCAAGCTCCGGCGGTGATGATGACCGCCACGGCCGCCATAACCGCACCGACCCCGGCGGAATTCTGAGCATCGCCCGTTGCCGCGACGACGAGCCCGCCGCCAAAGGCGCCGAAGGCGTTGCCGACAATTAGGGCCAAGACGTTGAGCGTCGATGACAGGAACGGCGCGTCGCGCGCCTGCTGTACGGCGCGAAGCTGAAGCCCCGGCGTCGCGCCGAACGCGGCCGCTCCCATGACGAAGAGCAATATCGCCGCGCCGACAGGAATCCCACCGAACACCGGCAGAAGGATGAGCGATACCGTGAGAAGCCCCAGCAATGTCGACAGGACCGGGCGGTCGGCGAACCGACCGCCCAACAGATTGCCGACTAATGCACTGATTCCGAACAGGAACAGCCGTTGCGGAATGCGCGCGGGATTGAAGCCCGTGACATCGGTCAGGAATGGCGCGACATAGGTGAAGGAAGCGAACATGCCACCAAATCCGAGTGCTGTGGTCAGAAGCGCCGCCACGACGCCGGGCCGGATCACGGCCGACAGTTCCGCCCGAAAGTCCGGGGCTTCGCCGGGACCGCGCGCGCTCCTTCGAAGAAGCAGCACAACGAGGAGCCATCCCAACAGCGCCAGACCGGCGACGGCAAGAAACACGCTGCGCCAACGGTCGGCGTCATCAACCCCAGAACGACACCTGTCACTGTTGCATGGATTCCGGAAGCATCGAGGCAGATCCACAACAATCCACGCATCAGAAAATAGACCGGAAACTCACGGATCCCGAGCCGTGCCAGCCCGGCCACGACCGCAAGCAGGAGCGCAGCGAGCACCAACGCAGGAACATTCAGAGCATCGCCGTAGCCGATTGCCACCACGAGGATCGCGCCCACGTCATCGAAAACTGCAAGGGACAGGAGGAACAGTCGCAAGCTTGGCGGAATCCGACGGCCGAAGAGTGCGAGACAGCCAATGACAAACGCGGTGTCGGTTGCCATCACGGTCCCCCAGCCGTGTACCGCGCTTTCCCCACGCAACATCACGAGATAGACAGCGACCGGCACAAGCATACCGCCCGCCGCGCCCGCGAGTGGCAGCGCTGCAAGGCGCAGGTCACGCAACTCGCCAAGCACCAATTCTCGTTTGAGCTCGAGCGCGACCACAAAGAAGAAGAGCGTCATCAGGCCGTCATTGATCCAATGACGAAGGGATCGACTGAAATCGAGCGCACCGAACCGGAGCCCGACGGGGATCTCCCAGAAGCCGAGAAAAGAATCGGCCCACGGAGAATTCGCGAGAAACAGTGCGGTTGTCGCGGCGACGAGAAGAAGGACGCCGGCCGCCGCCTCAATTCTTAGAAAACGGGAGAACGGTAGCGTGAACCAATCGGCCGGCTCATGCGATAGACCTTTGTTTAGTTCAGCCATAATCCCGCTGGATAGCTCTGAGGTGGCGTGTCGGTTTGGGTCAATCTCGATAAAAGGTGGACGGCGTCGTGTCGCCGCCTGCCGACCGCGTCGCGTGCTTCATCGACCGTCCAAGTCGTCTTTATGGTCGTGCAGAAATCGTGCGATCGGTGTTGAGAATTCACCTAACGCCGCGCTACCACCATCTGCCGACGCGAGCTTGAAGATCGTTCGCTGCACATCAGTTGGCATCTCGTTCCAGTGGAGGACGACCGCTGCACCAAGAAAATGCAAGATCCGGCATTCTGCCTCGGTAAACGCCCTCTGGGAGGCTTCACCGAGACTATCCCCGCCGACCACTGCGCACGCCCCGCCTTCGTCGTTCCACCTATCCAGGGCATCGTCCGGTGGAGTGTCGAACTGAGCTGACCGACGAGCCATATTGAGCATGACGTTCTCCTTGTCCGTCGTCAGATAATTTGGGACAGCGGAGTGCATGACGCTCGGGAGGGTCTGGCTCTTCCTGGTTGATGCTACGCGGCCTGTCTCATGTTGAGCAAGCGGCGCTGGCGGATGGTGTTTTCTTTGATCTTCCGTCTCTCCGTGAGGATGGCCGCAGCTCGTCCGAAGTAGGCGTCGACTGGTGTGACGTTGCCGAGGCTCTCGTGGACGCGGCGGTGGTTGTAGTGATCGACGAAGTCGCCGACGGCGGCCTCGAGCGCTCCGGGCATGGTGTGGTTCTCGAGCAGGATCCGGTTTTTCAGGGTCTGATGCCAGCGCTCGATCTTGCCCTGGGTCTGCGGATGGCTGGGCGCGCCGCGGACGTGGTCGATGCGCTGGTCTTTGAGCCATCTGGCAAGGTCGCCGGCGATGTAAGACGAGCCGTTGTCGCTGAGCAGGCGCGGCCGGTGCAACACGGCTGGCCGGTCACAGCGCGATGCCTTGAGGGCAAGTTCCAGGGTCTGCATGACGTCCTCGGCTCGCATGGTCGTGCAGAGTTTGAAAGGCGATAACGGTGCGGCTGAAGTCGCCCTGAACGGTGCTCAGATAGGGCCAGCCCCAGCCGACCACCTTCAGGGTGGTGAAGTCCGTCTGCCAGAGTTCGTTCGGCCGAGTGGTCTTGTCGTGGAACTCGTCGGCGGCCTTGATCACCACGAACGCCGGGCTGGTGATGAGGTCGTGGGCCTTGAGGATGCGATACACGGAAGCCTCTTACACAAAATGTCTTTTCGTGTCGGTGAACCGTACGGCGAGTTCGCGTGGAGAGAGCTCCGGCTCATCGAGGGCAAGGTCCACAATTGCCTGCCGAACATCTTCCGGGATCCGGTTCCAGACGTGGCCGGGGTGTGGCTTTCGATCTTCCAGCCCGGCCTCGCCGAACGCCTGGTAACGATCGCACCAGCGGTGGAACGTGCTTCTCGGGATGCCGAGTTTTTCGAGCGTGCGCTTGGTCGGCAGATGCGAACCCTCGACGAGGCGGATGATCTCGAGCTTCTCCGATGCGGGGTATCTCATTCGCCATCGGCCCCATCCCCGAGCATGCTTTTTTTCAGCAGCCGGTTCTCAAGCGTGGCCTCAGCAAGCGCCTCCTTAAGCGCAGTTGCCTCGGCACGCAGCTCCTTCACCTCAGGGCTCGTCGCCTGCCGGGCCGTGTCGCCGGCCAGGCGCTTCTTGCCTGCCTCGAGGAACTCCTTCGACCAACTGTAGTAGAGGCTTGTCGCGATCCCTTCTCGTCGGCAGAGCTCCGCGATGCTGTCCTCACCGCGCAGCCCTTCCAGGACGATGCGGATCTTCTCCTCCGACGAATGGTGCTTGCGTGTGCGTCGGCGGATGTCCTTCACGACCTGCGTTGCCGATCGTGCTTGTGGCCCGGGTTTGTGTCTCATCTCCGCTCCTTGGCGGTGACGATGAGCCAGAAACCCTCCGTTACGAAATCACTTCAGATGTCCCATCGGCGCTGACGGGGGACAATGCACGGGCATGGCAATCTCGTAGTCCGAGGCACTGGTTGCGAGCCAGTCCACCTTGTCGCGCTCGGCCTGGATCGCCTGATCCGACGTCTTGCCGATATAGTCCTCGTATTCCCATCGCAGCACCGCCTCGGTCTTCAACATGTCCGGCATCGTGGCGGGGACGTGGCGGATCTTGTAGCCGGCGGCTTCGCGGTGCCATTCAAGGAGCTGCTCGTCGGCGAGCGATCGGGCCGCTTCCGTCAGGCCGAGCAGCCAGTCCGTGCTGACGCCCAGATGCTGAGCTGCATCCGCTGCGAGCTGCGCGTTGGGCAGGCGCGTCTCACCTTGTGCCAGAAGTTGACCGACGGTGGACCGATCCACACCAGCGGCACGCGAGAGACCGCTCCGAGAAACCCCGGTCCGTTCCATCGCCTGCTGCAGTCGCTCACGGAAGACGGCGGCGCGAGCGCGTTTGTCGGATTTTATCTGCAACGCAGTTTTTAGTCTCAATCGATGGAAGAAAAGCGCGGAAGTCCCTAATACCCCACGGCCCGCGAGTGCGCTAGTGGTTCTGCGAATTAGACGGGTGTGAGGATGGATGTGGAGACACGCAAGCGCAGCCTTTTGAAAGCGGTCACGTGGCAGGCGTGCGGCTTGGTGACCATGGGCTTTGTCGGGTTAGCGTTCACCGGATCGGTGGTTGCAGGCGGTGCCCTTGCCGTCACGTCGACGTGTGTCGGGCTCCTTGGCTACATCGTCCACGAACGGGTTTGGGCGCGGGTTTCATGGGGACGAAGCCATCTCGAACCAGTGAGCAAAGACACCGCCCCCTAATCACTCGGCGTGTGTTAAATGGATAGGCAGTGGCTGGAGCCACGTCGTCAGGTTCGTCGGATCGTCATCGCCTAGAACTTTTGGCGTCGTCTGTTCGTCAACAGCTCGAGAGCTTTTGTAGAGGTAATTCCGGATCGGTGAAACAGACACAGCGTTAGCAATTCGATCGCACCAACGGCGTGATAACTGAGTAAGCCGAGTGTTACAATCTCGCGCTGAGCAGTAAAGGGTACAACAGCAATGACTGAACGAGAACATGAAGCTGAAGATCTAACTCAAATCGTCTATGCCTCACGCCCATTCGGATACGACGAATCAATATTACTCGATATTCTTATTGGCGCCCGAAGCAATAATGCGAAAAACGGAATTACAGGAGCACTCATCTGCAGGTCAGATGTATACATGCAGCTCCTCGAAGGTCCGAGTGGGTCTGTGGAGGCAGCTTACGAACGCATCGCACGCGATGATCGGCACATCGAAGTCACCTGCCTGCTCAAATCGTCGGTCACCTCGCGGCTTTTCGGAGACTGGGAGATGCTGCACGATCCAGCCCGATCGTGGCTTTGGTCACAGGCGGAGGTGGCAGATGGCGCCATCACTGACGCTCAACCGAACGATGTGATTGCAATATTCGAACGGCTTTCTGCCGACGCTTATGAAGCCGCGGCTGAACCTTAACTCATGGTCCAATTGCAGCTGCGGGTCAGGTGAGCCGATACGCAACACGAGCCGGAATTAGGTCAGGAACCGGCGCTCTGCGGCTCCAAAACCAGGAAAGAGGCCTTCGAGCCGTGCGGTCGAGCTCCTGAGGTCGACGGCAGAGGCGACCACTAATCGTCCTGTCTGGCACCAAGGCCCGCTTCCCTCGACACGAACCGCCCCATCGTCAGTTCCGGCAAGGCCCGGTCTTGGCGCTCCTGGTTCCTGGGATCGCGCAAGCGCCAGTCTGGCGAGACCACGCTGGTGGGCGGAAGCCAAATAGGAACAGGAAGTCCCTCTTGATAAATACCGCAAGGTTGACGGATCGCGGCTTTCTAGGAACGCGCCGTGTGCGGGCGAGGTGTTCCGTTCGGGTTTAGAGCCGCTCTCCTGGCCATCCCTGAAAGCCGAAACGGGCCTGCCAAAACGCTTGCGCAGTTCCGGGTCGTCGCTCAGCCAGGGCGTACTCGACGCTTCCCCACCATGGCACTTGACAGGTAAAACGACCGTTTTACCATTACCGCATGGATACGAAGAAAACGATCCTCGAGGCCGCCGAACCGCTGTTCGATTGCAACGGCTTCATGGCCTCCGGCATGGATCGGCTCACCGATGCAGCCGGAGTGTCGAGCCGAACGCTTTACAAGTACTTTGGAAGCAAGACCGGCGTTATCGCGGCTGTACTCGACGAACGTGACCGGCGGTTTCGCTCTCGCTTCGACGTTTGGACGGTTGACGCGTTGTTCGCCGCGCTCGAGGACTGGGTTCGTGTCGAAGGTGCGCGGGGATGCCTGTTCCTGAGGGCGCTCGGCGAGACCGGCGGAGACACGCCCGAGATTTCCGCGGCGGTATGGACGCAGAAGGCGTTCCTCCGCGAGCGGATCGGTGACATCGTTCGCGTTGAAATCAATGAACCGCGCGAGGACCTGGTCGACCAACTCCTCGTCCTGTTCGAAGGCGCGACGGCTGCGGCAGCCTATCGCGGACCGATGGCCGCTTCGGCCGCTCGTGAGGCTGCGGGCATTCTCGTCTCGAATGCCAGAAAATGAGTGCGACGCTTCGCCTGGGTGCCACGGGCTTTGCGTTGATCGCCGTCTGCTACGGCCTCGCACGGTTCGCCTTCGGACTGTTCCTCCCGGAAATTCGCGCCGACCTTTCTCTGACGCCGACCTTTGCCGGATTAATCGCGGGCGGATCGTTCCTGGGGTATTGCCTTGCGATCGTCGCCTCTGCCGGGCTCGTCGAGCGTTATGGCCCGCGCCCGGTCGCCGTCGGTGCAGGCATCGTTGCCGCAAGCGGCATGGCCCTGATCGCGATCGCTCAATCCCCTGCGATCCTAGCGGCAGCCGTGCTTTTTGCCGGAATGAGTACCGGTCTTGCCTCGCCGCCGCTCGCTGCAGCGGTCGTTCTGATTGTGGAGAACCAACGCCAAGACACAGTGAACACAATCATCAATTCCGGAACCAGCGCTGGCGTGGCGCTCTCCGGGCCAGTCGCCCTCTTCCTAGGAGCCGATTGGCGTCTGGCCTACGGAGCATTTGCGATGACAGCTGCAGTCGTCGTGGTAGCGACGCTTTGGACCGTTCCGGGGACTGGAGACGGAGGCCCTGAAAATGCTCGCGGTATTCCTCGCTTGTCGGTCGATATTGTCACGCTCGTCATCGCAGCCTTTCTAATGGGGGCGGCCAGTACTGCGATCTGGTCATTTGGCGGCGAACTCGTGTCGCGAAATCTCAGTTGGGGATCCTTGTCGATCGGAGCACTGTGGATCGTCGTCGGCGCCTCAGGCATCGCAGGTGCGGTCGCTGGACCTCTCTGTTCGCGGTACAGCGTGAATGCCGTGCACCTCGCATCGCTCGTTGGGCTGGCCATAGGGATCTGGCTGGTCGGCTCTTCGATGTCGTCGCCCGTCTTCGTGGTGGGTGGGGGGATCCTGTTCGGGGCGGCCTACATCCTCCTGACTGGCGTGTATCTCGTCTGGGGCGTGTCCACGCTGCCCGATCGGCCCGCAAGCGGGCTCACTGCTGCCTTCCTCGCCATCGCGATAGGCCAAACTACCGGAGCGCCGATCTTCGGGATGGCGCTCGAAATGGTTGGCCCTGACGGGGCCACGGTCGTATTCGCCTTGATCGCATCGGTGGCCGGCCTCGCGCGTCGGCGAACCCGTCTTATCGCAACTTGCTGATCCTGCCAGAACCGGAGACCGCCCATGCCCTATGTCAACGTGCAGGTCACGCCGGCCGCCACCAGAGAACAGAAACGCGCGCTCGTCGCCGACATCACGCGCAGTCTCGTTGAGCGGCTGGGCAAGACGCCCGAGCAAATCCACATCGTCATCCAGAACACTGAGGAAGAGAACTGGGGTTTCGCAGGTCAGCTGCCTCCCACTCATCCTGCGAGCAACGGGCAAAGAGCACCCCTGTGAACGGGTTGCCGACCATTCCACGCCAAATCTGAGCTGGGGTTGGCACCACATGTGTCGCATCAACGATGTGAGCGGCGCCAACGCCCGCTCGGTGAGAGCCACCATGGCGGGTGAGAAATCGGTTGCAAGGACTGTACCTGCTTAGCGCTCGGCACAGAGCCGAGCTGGTGCGACTGCAAGTCGCCAGTGCCGCAGGCGATGTCGAGGATCTGCGGTTCGGGTGGCAGGCGGCCCTCGACCATTCGCACCATCGTTTGCGCGACATGACCCGTGAGTGGCGCGAAGAGCCGCGCGTAGTCAGAGGCATGCTGGTCCAATGATGGAACCTCGGCCGAACCACCATCCTTCGGCTTCGACAATGTCGGTTCCCCTGTCGCATCCAGGTTCCGATCGGGCTCGGAACCTGGATGCCCCCCTACCGGCTGACCTCACGTCGCCCGACTGGCGAACGGCGCTTTCTATTAAACGTCTGACGGGGCCGAACAGGGCCCGAGATTGCTCGCAGTTCGAGCTGCGCAGCGCTCAGTGACTGAGACCTGAACCGCCGACTGCGACGATGTTGAATGGCAAACCCTCAACCTGGATCGTGCGCACTTCGTCAAACGTTTCCACATCCAGAAAGCGGACGACTTCTTCTCGTGGATCGGTCACCGCGATCATGTCGCCCATGACGGCGAGCCTCGGACGTGGATCACGCCAGTGGCCGTCTTTGCTGTAGGGCTCGGTCACTTGCGCCGATCGGACCAATTCGCCGCTGAGGACATCGAGCGCGTGCAGTTTCCCGTCTTCGGTGAAGACGTAGGCGAACTTCACGCGGATCGGGTCGAGCACGAAATGCACATCTCGGACGTTGAGATCGACCACACGGAACGGGGCGTCACTGGAAGGGTCGACCAGGACGAGACGGTCGTCTCCATAGTCGCCAAGGAAGAACTGCATCGCATTGCCGCCGGCAAGGGTGCCCACGCGTCCCTCCGGCATATCGTCTTCGTACTCAAGCAGCTCCAGCTGGGGAGGACCTTTGCTATCTGACCGGGCAAGAAGAACACCTTCGACACAGCCGAACGCCAGGAGCCCAGCCGACTGCGCTTCGCCATGAAGGCCGGTACATGTGGCGACGTCTCCGACCTGGTTCCCGTCGCCATCGACGACCTTCGCGCCGAGCCGCGGCGGCAGCTTGCCCTCGGGCGTTTCCACCTCAAGATTGGGTTCCGACATGACAAAGTAATCGCCCATGGGGACGACGACACCGTGATGCGGCGCCGACGTTTGGACGGTTTTGTAGTCGTTGCCGCCGTTGAGGAGCGTCGCCTCGTCGAAGACCCGTGCTTCTCCGTCACGATCGAAGAACTGAATGATCTTGTCGTCGTGCATGACGGCGTGGATTGGTCTGCCGCCTTCGATGACGGTGGGGAGGAGAGAGGCGTCTTTGACCGAGATGTCTTTGTGGTCGCCGTCATCGGACAACACGACCCCAGTTGCGATCACGTGTACGGCGTCATGATCCATCTGGACGGCGAAAAGGGTTTTGCCGCTTTCGGTCGGCTTGAGGTGGGAGACGTATCCTTTGGTGGGAAAGCGATCGAGCACAGTGCCTTTGCTGGGATCGAGCACGGTGACCCACCCCTCGGCCTGATCGGTGACGAAGAGGCGCCAGGTTTCCTTCGTCTCATCGGCCGATAAGGCGGGTCCAATGGTGCCGAACGCAATGGCAAGGGCACCCGCGGCGACGACCGCGGATCGGGGAGCATAGAGCATCGTGACCACCATGATATGATATACAATAACAAACCTATTCGATCTTTGCGTGGCGGTCCAGCGTCTTCGGCGTCGTCGGTCGGCCTGCGCTCGACGTTGTTATGGCAAGGGCATTTCAGGCGGAGAGGTCTGCCGGAGCGTTGAGGACCTGCGCAAACAGTCGCTCGATCTCGCCGGGCACCACATCGTGGGTGATCGCGACGATGCGTGTGCGGTGATCGGCGGTCGGCCATGTCTTAAGGCGCGCGAGCGGGTGAACGACATGCTGCACGACCTGGACGACGTACGGGGTGTCCGGCTCATCATCGAAGCCGACAAGCCCCTTCAACCGCAACAGACGCGGTCCATGCAGAAAGCTCACGAGATCGAGCACATGGGCGAGTGACGATTTCGAGATCGGCTCGTCGCGCGCTATGCTGAACGTTCTGATGCCGGACGTCCCATGATTGTGGTGATGGTGGGCGGGCGCTTTGCCCTCGGCTGTTTGGTCGGCGCCGAGCCAATCTTCTATGTCGTCTTCGAGATCGCCGGGAGCATATGCGCGGGGGGCGAACGATTTCGGTAAGTGGAAGTCTTGTGCATTGACGTCAACGATGACGGCGTCGCGGTTGATCCCAGCAATCGTTTCGTACGCCTCGGCAAGGCGTGTCTCGCGCTCCGCTGGCTCGATGAGATCGGACTTGGTGAGGAGGACGCGGTCGGCGAACGCGAGCTGCTTGATCGCTTCGGGATGGCGTGCGAGCGTGCCGAATCCTTCCACGACGTCGAATGTGGCAACGACGCCGGCGAGTTCGTAATGCCGCGCCACAGTGTGGTCGCGCAGTGCGAAGGCCGGCAGCGCGCCCGCCACAAGCTGGTTCACCACCGGCGCGGGGTCGGCAAGGCCGGTCGTTTCCACCACCACGGAGGCGAGCGGCAAGCGGCCGGCGCACTTGGCCGCGTCGTGGATCTCTGCCATGGAGCAGCGGATGTCAGCGGCCGCGGTGCAGCACAGGCACCCTGTGCTGGTGGTCATCACCTGTGGCCGGCCCTCGGTGACGAGGTCATGGTCCACGGCGATGTCGCCGTACTCGTTGATGACTACGCCGGCGTTGGAAAAGTTCGGGTTTCGCAAGAGGGCGCTCAAAAGGGTCGACTTACCCGAACCGAGGAAGCCGGTGAGGACGATGATCGGCGTCGGCGATGCGGCAATGGCCATTTTTGCTTCGTCCTCATTTGCCATTCAAGGCAAGGCCGTGCGGCGACGGTCGATGCCGCCGCGCGGTCGGTTGCGTCAGGTTGATGGGCGAAGGCAGCTAACGAGGTTGTCCGCGAGGTTTTTGATGAGTGTCGGGTACATGTCAGGCCCAGGCGCAATGTCCGCCCCGAGGGGGTCGAGGACGCCTTTGCTGGCATTGGTGCCCTCTATGACCGTATCGACTAGACGAGGCTCAAATTGGGGCTCTGAGAACACGCAAACGGCGTTGGTATCACCGATGGTCTCCTTGATCTCAGAAATCCGCGCGGCGCTCGGCTGCCCGGCATCGCCGAGCGAGATGGCGCCGGTCGCCTCAACGTCGAAACGCGCCTCGAAATAATGGTAGGCGTCGTGGAAGACGACGAAGTTCTGGCCGCGGGCCGGCTCGACCGTCTCCGTTACCTCCGAAATCAGCGTATCGAGTTCGTCTTTTGCCGCTGCGGCGTTGCCGAAGTAGGTGGATGCGTTGTCCGGATCGGCCTGGGAGAGAGCCGCCGCGATGGCGTCCACCCAGATCTTTGCGTTCATCGGATCGAGCCATGCGTGCGGGTCGACACCGTCGTGTTCATGCTCGTGACCATGGGCCGAGACCTCTTCGTGGCCGTGATCGCTGTGGCCATGCTCGTCATCGGCTTCAGCGGTTCCGTGGTCGTGCTCGTCGTGCGCGGCGGTTTCTTCGTGCTCGTTCTCGTGCCCATGGTCGTCATGGGCTTCGGCCTTTTCGGCGCGGTGGTCGTGCCCATGGTCGTCGTGTGCGGCGGCCTCCTCGCGCTCGTTTTTGTGCCCGTGGTCGTCATGGGCTTCGGCCTTCTCGGCGCGGTGGTCGTGCCCATGGTCGTCGTGCGCGGCGGTTTCTTCGTGCTCGTGGTCGTCGTCGTCGGCTGCGGCTTCCTCGTGGCCGTGTCCATCGCCGTGGTCATGGGCTTCGAATGTGGCACCCTCGCGGAATTCGAGGCGGATGGTATCCGGCAGCTCAAGGAGCGATACGGTCCGGGCATCACCAGCCAGCGATCCGACCGTGCGGGCGAAAGCGGGGTTCAGAGCGTCCCCGACCCAAAACACGATGTCGGCATCCTGCACCGCCGCAGCTTCCGACGGGCGCATGGCGTAGCCGTGCGGGGACGCGCCCGGCGGGACCACCAAGGTCGGTTCGCCAACACCGTCCATCACGCGCGACACCAGCGAGTGTACGGGCAAGATGTCCACCACGACCTGAGGGGCAGCAAGGGCGGGCACTGCTACCGTGGACAGGAGGGCGCTGGCAAGGACATAAGACTTCATGGTTTGCACCTGTGCTTGAATGGACGCCGACAACGGCCTAGGGTGAACGTTATAATGTATCGCCGAATTGAACCGACCGCGTCAACCGAGCGCGCGCTCGAAGCGGCCGAAAGGCTCTGTGCAGCGCGTGGTCAACGCCTGACGCCGCATCGTCGCCACACGCTCAAGATCCTTTTGGATGCAGAGCGCCCGCTTGGCGCCTACGACGTTCTGCAACGGCTGACCGCCATTGGCTTCGCCGGACAGCCGCCCGTGGCCTACCGCGCGCTCGACTTTCTGATCGAGCAGGGGTTCGTCCACAAGCTGAGGGGAACAAAGACGTTTCTTGCGTGCCGCCATCCTCTGGAGAGCCACGGTGCAGCGTTTCTCATCTGCCGCGCTTGCGGGCAGGTGGACGAGATCTGCGTGGAGCCCAAGAAAGGCGCTTTCGGCCGTGCCGCCCGCGATGCGGGCTTTACCATCGAGCATACGGTGCTCGAAGCGGAAGGTGTGTGTGCACAATGCTCCAAGACCGACGCGTAACCCTCCTTCGCGGCACGGAGCTTGTCGTGGCGTTCGGCGCGCGGACAGTGCTCGAGAGTGTCGAGATCACGATTGCGCAAGGCGAAATCGTGACCGTCATCGGCCCCAATGGGTCCGGTAAGTCGACGCTCTTGCGTACGCTCTTAGGGATGCTGAGCCCTCGCCGCGGCACTGTCACGCGCAAGGACGGACTCGTCGTCGGCTACCTTCCGCAGCGCTTGTCGCTCGACCCGACGATGCCCTTGAGCGTCGGCCGCTTCCTCGACCTCCCGCGTCGGGCGCCGCGGGCCGAACGCTCTGCGGCCCTCACGCGCGTCGGCGTGCCGGGCCTGGAGCGCCGGGCGATGACGGCGCTCTCCGGTGGAGAGTTCCAACGCGTTCTCCTCGCCCGCGCGTTGCTCGCCCGGCCCGACATCCTCATGCTGGACGAGCCGACGCAGAACCTCGACCAGACCGGTGCCGCCGCATTCTACAAGCTCATCGACTCGGTGCGTGAGGAGACGGGTTGCGCCGTCCTCATGGTGAGCCATGACCTTCACGTGGTGATGGCCGCGTCCGATCGCGTGGTCTGCCTTGCTGCGGGCAGTGTCTGCTGCGAGGGTGCGCCGGAGCACGTGGCGAGCGCGCCGGCCTATCGCGCGCTCTTCGGCGAAGGCACCGATGGCGCGCTCGCCCTCTACCGCCATCACGATCACGCCAACCACGTCCACGGCCCACACGAAGGCTGCTCTCAATGCTCGACGACTTCCTGACGCGGGCAGCGCTTGCAGGCGTCGGCGTCGCGCTCGCCGCAGGCCCCCTCGGCTGCTTCGTGGTGTGGCGCCGCATGGCCTATTTCGGCGACGCCACCGCTCACGCCGCGATCCTCGGCGTCGCGCTGGCACTTGCCCTCAACATCTCGCTCTTTGTTGGTGTCATCGCCGTGTCGCTCCTGGTGGCCGCGACCGTCTCAGGGCTCGCGGGCCGCGGCGTCGCGATGGATACGATCCTCGGCGTCCTCGCGCATACCGCGCTCGCGGCGGGCCTCGTTGCCGTCTCGTTTCTGTCGGGCGTCAGAATGGACCTGATGGCATACCTTTTCGGCGACATCCTCGCGGTGAACCGCACCGACCTCCTCGTCATCTATGGTGGCGGGCTACTCGTGGTTAGCCTTCTCGCCTGGCGATGGTCGGCGCTCATCACCTCGACGCTCAACCCGGATCTCGCCGGGGCAAGTGGCATCGATGCCGGACGCGAACAACTGGTCCTCACCGTGGCACTCGCCATCACGGTGGCCGTCGCCATCAAGGTGGTCGGTGCAATCCTGATCGCGTCGATGCTCATCATTCCCGCCGCCGCCGCCCGGCCACTCTCGCGCACGCCCGAGGCAATGGCCGTCCTCGCCGCGCTGTTCGGAGCCATCTCCGCGCTCGCAGGGCTTTGGGGGTCCTTCCATTTCGATACGCCGACAGGGCCGACGATCGTCGTAGCCGCCTCGACATTGTTCATCACGACAATGGTTTTCGGGATCATCCGCCGCGCGATATGAAGATTGCACAGGCGGCTGTCGGAGGGTAATGAGCCGCTTGGTTTTTATAATGATATATCATATCATAGTTGGACTGCTGTTCCATGAGACCCGTAATGACCGACACTCGCCTTCCCGTCACCGTGCTCTCTGGCTTCCTCGGAGCCGGCAAGACCACGCTCCTCAACCGCGTCCTCAACAATCGGGACGGCCGACGCGTCGCGGTCATCGTGAACGGACATGTCGGAGGTCAACATCGACGCCGACCTCGTCCGCGCCGAAACGGAGTTATCGCGCACAGACGAAACATTGGTGGAGATGTCCAACGGCTGCATCTGCTGCACCCTGCGCGACGATCTACTCGCCGAAGTCCGCCGTCTCGCCGCGGAGGCGCGGTTCGACACGCTCCTCATAGAATCGACCGGGATTTCCGAGCCGCTTCCCGTCGCAGCCACCTTTGAATTCCGCGATGAGACCGGAGCAAGCCTTGCGGACGTCGCGCGCCTCGACACGATGGTGACGGTCGTCGACGCGGTGAACCTTCTGCGCGACTACGCGAGCCACGACTTCCTGCGCGACCGCGGAGAAACGCTAGGCGAGGAGGACGAGCGCACCCTCGTCCACCTCCTCACCGACCAGATCGAGTTCGCCGACGTGGTCGTTTTAAACAAGGTCGCTGACGCGAAATCCGACGAGGTCGATGCAGCGCGGAAAATCATCCGCAGCTTGAACGCGGACGCGCGCGTCATCGAGACAAGCTTTTGCGATATCGATACAGCAGAAATCCTGGAGACGGGCCGCTTTGACTTCGACAAGGCCCACCGGAACCCGATGTGGGCCAATGAGCTCTACGGTTATGCCGACCACGTACCAGAGACCGAGGAATATGGTGTTGCGTCCTACGTTTATCGCGCGAGGCGCCCTTTCGTACCCGAGGCGATCCACGCGATCCTGAATGGGCCTCTCCCCGGCGTGATCCGCGCAAAGGGCCATTTCTGGATCGCGACGCGCCCATCATTCGTCGCTGAGTTCTCGCTTGCCGGCGCGCTGTCCTCGGTGTCGCCGCTGGGCACCTGGTGGGCCGCGGTGCCGAAGGAACGCTGGCCGGACCACGAAAGCGCCAGACGGTATCTTGCCGAGCGCTGGCAGGAGCCCTGGGGCGACCGGCGCCAAGAGATTGTGTTCATTGGGGCCGTAATCGACTGGCCGGCGCTGAAGGCACGGCTCGATGCGGCGCTGCTGCTCGAAGATCTTGGTGCGGACGGCGACGTGCTTCCCCACCTTCCCGACCCATTCCCGATCTGGGCTCGTGAGGCCGCGGTGTGAGGGGATGTGCCATGGAACTCCGCCTCGCGATCATTCCGGGAGGTTGAGCATGAGGAATGGGAACGGCCGGTTGGCTGATGAGGCCGGCTCGGGCTTCGTCCGGCGCGAGGTCGTGGGCGCCGGGATCGGCGTTGGGGTCGCCGACACGCCGGAGGGGCTATCAGCCATCCATCGCCCGGGCTGCGCTGCCGTGGTATGGCGGCGGCAGACGCCCCCCGCGTTCCAGTCCTGGATCGACGGGCTCGACCCAAAGCATTTGCCGAACGGCCTCATGAGCCTTGCTGTCGCCTCGGTGAGATCCGCGACCCTTGCCCTATGCGATCGCTTTCACACAACCGACAGCGCGATGCGCCAGCGCCTCGCCGACGATATTTACGCATTGGCGAGCCATTTCGCTGATCTGATGGATACATCTTTCCTGAAGCTCAGGCTGGAGACTGTCACCTCCAACGCATGCTCAAAATTCCACATCGACGCAGTCACAGCGCGGCTGATTTGCACCTATCGCGGAACCGGGACGCAGTACGGAACCATAACGGATGGCGAAGCACCGCGACGCGTCTTCACCGTGCCTACCGGTGCGCCAATCATCCTGCGCGGTACGCTTTGGCCGCACTCACCACCGGCCGGCGTTTTGCACCGCTCCCCGCCTATCGAAGGGACAGGCGAGACACGGCTTGTCCTGGTCCTCGACACACTGCGAGGGCCCCGCAGCGTTTTGCGACGTACGACGGGTACTTAGGTCCGATAAGATCCAGCTTTCGCGGTCTCAACAGCGGCATGCGAGATCGGTCGGGCCTGCAATTACAATGGTATCTCTGACTGAGGCCGTTTTCGATCCGGGCGATGTGAATACACAAACTGAATGTCCGGTGTTCGCGTTCAACCAGGGGCCGGCACGCGTAGGCGAAGGCCCGGTTTCGGCGCTCCGCGCCGAGAACCGCCCGCACGCGAGGCGTCTCTTCACGGGGCGGTCTCGACACGCATCATATACCTGCTTCGAGCCCTGAACGGTCCTCGATCCCATCTGGGGGAGGCGACTGCACCGCGGCCTGTGATGCCGCAGATTGGGCGGCCCCGCGTTGCCGCAGTGAAGCCACGCCGGGCGGTCACTCAGCGGGCTTGAAAGCCTTGCCCTCACCATGGGTGTTCTCCACGTGGTGATGTTCGCCCACCGGGCGTACCATCAGATTGGCAAAGAAGGCGATCACCAGTAGCGCTGCCATGCAGTACATCGTCGTGTTGTAGAGTGTCCCCGTCGGATCGGCGGTACCCGCTGGCGCAATCTCCATGAGCTGGGCGATGGTAACGGTGTTGGCCGCAACAAGGTCGTCAAGCTGGCTTAGCGGGGCGCCAAACTTTTCGGCGAACGCCATCGGATTGACCTTTGCCGCCAGATCCGCAATCGCGTTCTCCCGCGACATGTCGCGCAAATGGGTGATGGCGTACGGGCCTAGGACACCGGCCGTCGACCAGGCGGTCAAGAGGCGCCCGTGAATGCCGCCCACATGCATGGTCCCGAACAAGTCGGCGAGATAGGCCGGGATGGTGGCGAAACCGCCGCCGTACATCGTAAAGATGATCATCGTAGCGATGTAAAAGCCGATCAGGGCCGTCACGCCGCCGGACCCGGCCCAAAAGGGGATCGTGCAGTAGAGGATTGCGCCCAGGATGAAGAAGCAGTGAAAGACGTTCTTGCGGCCGATATAGTCTGAGGCCGAGGCCCAGAAGAACCGGCCGAGCATGTTGAAAACCGAGATCATCAGGACGTAGGTCCCGGCGAAGGCCGCCGTCACGATCGCCAGATCCCCAAAAATGTCGTCGATCATCGTCTTGGCGACGCCGATCATGCCGATACCGGCGGTCACATTGAAGCACAGCATAATCCACAGCAGCCAGAACTGCGGTGTTCTGAGCGCCTGGTCGATGTCAACGTCGTTGTGGCTGACCATGCCGGACGCGGCAGGCTTAGGCTCCCAGCCCGCCGGCTTCCAGCCCTTGGCTGGCACGCGAAACTGGAAGGCCGCAATAACCATGACGCAAAAATAGACAATCCCGAGCGTCATGAGGGTTGCCGCCGCCCCGGTGTCTCCAGTGCCAACCACGTAGACGCCGGCCTGTGCGCCAAATTCAGCAGCCTGCTCGGCCGACGCCACCACGACTTCGACCCTACCCCCAGCGGTGTCGACAAAGCGGCGCCCGCCCTCCGTTACCAGCGCGACAGCACTTTCAGCGCCCAGGAACTCAGGCGCTTTGTGATAGATGGACAGCAGCCAGTCCTTGAGCGGCGCGCCGATCATCGCGCCGCCGCCAAAGCCCATGATGGCCATGCCGGTCGCCATGCCGCGCCGATCCGGGAACCAGCGGATGAGTGTCGATACCGGCGAGACGTAGCCCAGCCCCAGCCCCGCGCCGCCAATCACCCCGTAGCCGAGATAGAGCAGCCAAAGCTGGTGGGTGGCGACGCCGGCCGATCCGATGAGAACTCCGCCGCCCCAAAGCATGGCAGCAACGACTCCCACATAGCGCGGCCCGACCTGCTCCAGCCACTTGCCGCCGACCGCCGCGGTCAGGCCGAGAAAGACAATGGCAACCGAGAAAATCCAGACAACCGAAGATAGCGACCAATCGCCCGCGGCCGGCGCCACAACGCCCAAGTCGCGCGTCAGCGGCGGGTTGAGCACAGACCATGCGTAGACCGACCCGATACAAACATGGATCGCGATCGAGGCGAGTGGAACACGCCAGCGATTGTAGCCGTCAGGCGCGACGATGTTTTCCTTGCGCAAGAAGCTCAAAGGTCCAACGGGTGCATCTGACATGTAGACTCCTCCGACGCTGCCGCGTCTAACGGACCCAGGGTCATGTTCGCAAGGCAGACATTGGTCCTGCTTCGATGTGCTGTCCCTCAGCAACCGGAAGCCTTGTCCGCTGAGTATCACAGCTGAAGGGCACTGGCTTGGCCGTTTCCGCCCACCGATTTGGAGGTCCGCTTTGGCCCTACGGAGCTGAGCGTGGACTGGCCGACAAAGGCCCGGTTATGGCGCTCGCTACCGCCATTCTAGCGATGTCGACATGCCGGGGCGGTGCTCTTGCCGTTCACCATGGGGTTGCACTTGCCCAAGAACTGTCGGGTCCTTGGCTTGGCCCGGCGACCAGTCGCGTTGGCTGAGGGTCTAACCAATGTCCCCCGTCAGCGCCGATGGGACATCTGAAGTGATTTCGTAACGGAGGGTTTCTGGCTCATCGTAACCGCCAAGGAGTGGAGATGAGACAGAAACCCGGGCCACAAGCACGATCGGCAACGCAGGTCGTGAAGGACATCCGCCGACGCACACGCAAGCACCATTCGTCGGAGGAGAAGATCCGCATCGTCCTGGAAGGGCTGCGCGGTGAGGACAGCATCGCGGAGCTTGCAGTCCTCGACCGAGACTACTTCGCGGTGCCGGAGGATGAAATTGCCGACATCACTGCAGACCTCACGCTAACAGGCGGCAAGATCGTGCACGCCAAGGCGGGCTTTCCTGCTCTTGGCCCGAACCCGCTGCCGGAGTTGCCGGACTGGTCGCCGGTCCCGATGTTCGGGGCACCCGGTGCCCCCAGCCTCATCCGCTAGGAGGAACGACCCATGGATTGGAAGCCCTACGCGGTCTCGCTCGCCATCGGCCTCTTGGTGGGGGGCCTTTATGCCCTCCTCAACACGCGCTCGCCCGCTCCGCCCATCATCGCGCTCCTTGGTCTTCTCGGTATGCTGGCGGGCGAGGCGGCGGTCTCGTGGGCTAAGTCCCGCGTGACAGTGGCTGAGGCGGCTGCGGATTGCCTGCACGCCAAAAGGTTCGACGTTGCGTCCTCCGATGACCGCACCAAAGAAGAGTCGCAGTCATGAGGCCAGTTGCGCTTGCAGTCGCACTTTTCATCGCCGCAGCACAGGCCGCCGCGCAGGACGTCGCGCGCTATGCCGGGCAGATTGAGGCAAAAGAAACCGGCGTTCTCTCTAGCCAAGTGAATGGCGTCATTGCCGAGGTCCTGTTCGCCGGCGGCGAAGCCGTCACCCAGGGCCAGCCCCTCATCTTGCTCGACCCACTTGACGCGGAGATCGCGCTCGCCGCCGCCCGCGCAAACCACGATGCCGCCACAGCCCGCCTGCAAGGCGCCGAGCAAGACGCTGCGCGCGCGATGACGCTCAACACGCGCGGGATCGGCAGCGACGCCCGGCGCGATCAGACCGAGACGACCCGCGCCGAAGCGGCCGCTGCACTGGCACAGGCCGAAGCGATCCTACGCCAGGCCGAGCATGACGTGGAGCGGGCCGTCATCCGCGCCCCCATTTCTGGCGTTATCTCGCGGCCGGGCGTATCGGTGGGTGCGTTCGTTGAAGCGGAAGCCGGCCCGCCGCTCGCCCGCATCGTCGCGCTCGATCCCGTGCTTGTTGCCTACCAAGTGCCTTACGAGGCGCGGCTTGAAACGCTGCGCCGTGCCGGCGCGCAGACCGTCGCCGAACTCCACGAGAGAGTCTCCCTCATCATTCAGTTGCCTGGCGGCGCCGCTTACAATGAACCAACTCGCCCGAGCTTTGCGAGCGCCGAGGTGGACCCCGCCACCGGCGCGGTCACGGTGTGGGCGGAAATCGCCAACCCGGACACGCTGCTACGGCCCGGAATGGCGGTGACCGTACTTTCGAAGGTCACGCAATGAGTGCGACCGCTCGATCGGACCGCGCGCCCAGCGCATGGGCGCCGCTTGGGAACCGAGTGTTTGCGATGCTCTGGATCGCAACCGTTGTATCCAACGTCGGCACCTGGATGAACGATGTCGGCGCCGGCTGGCTGATGACAACGCTGGACCCGAGCCCAGCGACTGTCGCGCTCGTCCAAGCCGCAACGACGCTGCCGGTGTTCCTGTTCGCCCTCCCCGCAGGCGCGCTAGCCGACATCATCGACCGCCGCTTGCTCCTCCTTGTCGTCGTCCTCTCACAGACGGTAGTGGCAACCGCGCTCGCCGTGGTGGTGTGGGCTGATGCGATGACAGTGGAACTCCTCCTCCTCTTCACGTTCCTACTCGGTTCCGGCGCCGCCTTCCTCGCTCCCACCTGGCAGGCCATCGTGCCTGGTCTCGTGCCACGCGAGCAGCTGGGCGCCGCGGTCTCGCTTAACTCGGTGGGTGTCAACATCAGCCGCGCGATTGGCCCGGCTCTTGGTGGCGCACTGATTGTCTCCGTCGGCCTCTATGCCCCTTTCGTCGCCAATGCGCTGAGCTTCCTTGGCGTGATCGCGGCGCTATGGCTGTGGCGTGGCGAGGCGAAAAAGGCGGGCGCATTACCGCCGGAACATGTGCTCCCGGCTATGGGCACCGGCCTCCGCTACGCCCGCCGCAGCCCGGAACTCCAACGCACCATCCTGCGCGCCGTCAGCTTCTTCCTATTTGCGGCCGCCTTTTGGGCTATGCTCCCCCTCATCGCGCGAAATGTGCTTGGCGGTGGAGCACCGCTCTACGGCGTGCTGCTCGGGTGCGTCGGCGCAGGCGCGGTGGGCGGCGCCGCGTTGCTCCCAGCGCTCAAGGCACGGCTCAACCCGGATCAGTTGGTCTTGGTTGGCGGCCTCGGTACTGCGGTCTCCATGGTCGGTTTTGCCCTTGCGCCTGCACCATGGGCGGCTGCCCCAGCCGCGCTTCTCGCTGGCGCGAGCTGGATTGCGTGTCTCTCCAGCTTCCAGGTGTCGGCTCAAGCCTCGCTGCCCAACTGGGTGCGCGCCCGGGGCCTGTCGCTCTTCCTCACCGCCTTCTTCGGGGCGATGACGGGTGGCTCGATCGTCTGGGGCCTGGTGGCGGAGGCGATTGGCGTGGCCCCGACGCTCCTGGTGGCAGCCGTGGCGCTGGCCGTAACAGCGTTCCTCACCCAGCGCATCCACCTTACAAAAGGTGGCGTCGACCGCAGCCCCAGCCTCCATTGGCCCGCGCCGCCGCCCGTCCCGCCCCTTTCCGGCGATGCGGGTCCGGTGATGGTGAGCGTCGATTACCGTGTCGACCCGGCGCAACGCAACGGGTTCGACGCGCTGATGGCTCAGCTCCGGGAAACGCGGTTGCGGGACGGCGGATACAGCTGGCGAATCCTGCGCCCCCTCGAAGAACCGGGGGTTGTGCGCGAGATCTTCTTTCTTCCGTCGTGGCTGGACCATCTGCGCCAACACGAACGAGTGACTGAATCCGAGGCGACCCTGCAGGCCGCCATCCGAGAGACGCTTATCGGCACCGAGGCGCCAATCGTCCGCCACCACGTTCCAGCGGACGCTGAACTGAAAGAGGCCACATGATAAGCTGGAGACCAAGCCCCGACCCCACGCCTGGCGATGCCGCGAGCGTTGATGCGGTGGACCTGCTGATCGTGCCACGAGCGGTGGATCTGGGCGAAATGGTCGTTCGCCGCGCCCTACCAAGCGTATGGCGCCAGATGGTCGGTCCGTTCATCTTCATTGACCAAATGGGACCGGCAGAGTTCCTCACGGACCAAGACATTGATGTGCGCCCTCACTCGCACATCAACCTCTCGACCTTCACCTACCTGTTCAAAGGCCAGATCTGGCACCGCGATAGCCTGGGCAGCGACCTCTCCATCGAGCCGGGCGCGGTGAACTGGATGTCCGCCGGCCGCGGCATCGTCCACTCCGAACGGACCTCGGACGAGCAGCGGCGGAACGGACAGAAGTTGTTCGGGATCCAAACCTGGATGGCGATGCCCGAGAAGCTAGAAGAGAACGACCCAGACTTCGCTCATTACGGAAAGACTGAACTGCCGTTAATCAATCTGGGCGGCGGGTCGGCGAGGATGATCGCAGGGACGGCCTTCGGCGCGACCTCCCCGATCGCTGCTCCGTCCGAGACGCTCTTCGCCGACATCCAGCTCTCGGCTGGCACGCGCATTCCCATCGAGCCAACAGTGGTTGAGCGCGCGCTGTACACCATTGATGGCGAAATCGAGGTGACCGGGAAACGCTACACGCCGGGTCATCTCCTTATCCTGCGTCTCGGAGAGCAAATCATCGTGGAGGCCACAACCGACGCCCGCTTGATGCTGTTTGGCGGCGAGCCCATGGAAGGGCCGTGCTGGATTTGGTGGAACTTGGTGTCGAGCCGCCTGGAGCGCATTGAGCAGGCCAAGGAAGAATGGCGGCGCGGGCAATTCCAGACTGTTCCGGGTGACGAGGCAGAGTTCATCCCGCTCCCCGAAGAAATCGGCACGCCACGTCGCGCAGTAGGCGGCCAGTCGTTCGGCGAGCCAACCTAGTTCCGAGCTAAGGAGTATAATCAATGGCAGAGGCCATCTCTGGCCTGCACCACGTGACCGCAATATGCGCGTCACCGCAGGACAATCTTGACTTCTACGTGAGGGCCCTGGGGCGCCGTCTCGTCAAGCAAACGGTGAACTTCGACGACCCCGGCACCTATCACCTTTACTACGGCGATGAGGCCGGCTCCCCCGGCACAATCATCACTTTCTTCCCGTTCGTAGACGCTGGACCGGGTCGCTGCGGCACCGGGATGGCAAGCGCGTTTTCCATCAGCGGACCAGCCGGCGGCATCGGCGACGCGGTGGAGCGCCTATCCGAGCATGATATCGATTTCGAAGGCCCGTTCGAGCGCTTCGGCGACACCGTGATCGCCTTTGCCGACCCTGACCGACTGCCGGTGGAGATCGTGGAGCGCGGCGCGGGCAGCGACTACGGCACGCTGTCCGGTGTTACGCTTTGGGTGAGCGACCCGCAAAGGTCCGCGCGGGTGCTGACGGACGTCTTGGGCATGGAGGCGGTCGGCGAAGAGACCGATCCCCTCGGCCGCCGCCTCCGCTTCAAAACCACCGACAGCACTGCCATCGACCTTCTGTGCTCCGATATAGCAACCGGCGGCCGCATGGGCGCAGGCACCATCCACCATATCGCTTTCCGCGTGCCTGACCACGAGGCGCACCTTGCGTGGCGTGAGCGCGTGGCATCGGCCGGGCTGGACGTAACGCCCGTGATCGACCGGCAGTACTTCGACGCGATCTACTTCCGGGAGCCTGGCGGCGTTCTGTTTGAGATCGCAACCGATCCCCCCGGCTTTGCCACCGATGAGCCGTTGGAGACCATGGGCCAGTCGCTGAAACTACCGCTGCGCTATGAGGCGTCGCGCGAGCGGATCGAGCGCATACTGCCCCCAATCAAGGTCCCCGCATGACAGTTGACCCCCACGGGACCGGACGGCTGGTCCGGTCCGGACCGACGCCTGCAACGGCCCGCCGCGCCATGATCCTTGTGCACGGACGCGGCTCGAGCGCGGATCAGATGGTGGACCTTCTGAGCAGCATCGGTGTGCCGGATGTAGCAGCCTTCGCACCGGAAGCCGCTCACAACTCCTGGTGGCCCACGAGCTTCCTGGCACCGATGGCTGACCTCGGGCTGTGGCTCACCTCCGCCCTTGACGCCGTCGATCGGGCTGTGGAAGCCGCGCTTGGAGAAGGCTTTACCGCCGACCAATTGATCTTTCTGGGTTTCAGCCAGGGCGGTTGCCTTGCACTGGAAGCCGCTGCGCGCCGCGGTGGCCCACTCGCCGGCATCGTCGGCCTGTCGGCCGGCCTGGTGGGGACCGCCGACGACCCAGACGCACCAATCATCCGCGGCTATCCGGGCAAGAGCTTTGACTACACAGCACGCCTTGATGGTGTCTCAGCCTACGTCAGCTGCCACACCGAAGACCCGCACATTCCGCTGGAGCGTGTCTGCGAGAGCGAAGCGACGCTGAAGGCCATCGGCGCAGTCACAGAGGTCCGCATCAAGCCGGGCGCTGGGCACGGCATCGATGAGCGCGACGTGGCGGCCGTCCGCAGCCTTCTGGTGGCAGCCTAGTTTTTTCGTCCCGTGGTGTGGTGGTACGAACACCGGAAAAGGGGGACACATTGTGGGCAAGATACTGCACGGGAGCGCCACGACCATGCTGTCCGGCGTCGGCCAAATCACGGGGCGTTGTTGGTAACTCGCCCTGCGCATTTGCGAAGTGCTTTGGATCCGACCAATCGGTGTGATCTGCATAGCTAGTCTGGAATGTTCTTCGTCAGGGCCCATGGGACATCTGAGTTGTGGTTGTACAACCACAACCGGGCGAATACAGCGTGGACGGCCTTACAACCGACGAGTCTACGACCCCGTCCCGATGGAACCACGACGTGAACAGAGCCCACCTATGGGGCGGAGACACTCCGGTGGCAAAGTCAAACCCAATGGTTCGGCCTGCGCGCTTCTTTTCGCTGCTCCTTTGAGTCCGGTTCCCTGCTCCCCTTCAAAAGTTCCCTGTTTTTTGTTTCAGGGAATCTCAGCCAAAGGTCAGTGATTTTGGGTGAATCGGGACGCCACAGGAGGATTCTGACGCGCAAACCGCGCAGATTTCCCTGTAGATTCCCTGTAAACGGCGTGGATCTCGACGGAGACGGGTTCGCAGTGACCTGCCTCCGCTACCACGCACCCCGTATGATGGCGCGAAGATTGGCAGTCCGGCGGACCTCCCCACGGGACGCGGCGGTTTGCCGGCGTGGTTCCCTTTGTCGTGTCACGGAGACGCGCCAGAGACCCTTGGTTTGGCGGGCGTCTCCGAAGGCCTGTTTTGCGTCCGGAGTTTTGTTGGTGCATCGGGCCGACCCGCAACACGATGACGGTTTGAGTAGCCCGCTTGGCGATCAGCGTGGTGGCGGGAAGCCCAAAAGGCGGCGTTGCGCAACCCATCCGTTCGGCAGTGTCTTGATCCTAAAGAGTGTTCGCGCGGTGAGGTCCACGGGCTGTCGACCGGACAAGATCGCGGCCGTGATGTCCGGGGCCAGGAAGGCCAGACGGAGACTGCGGCTGATGCGGTCTTTGTCAGCGCCGAGGATTTTGGCAGCGGCATCGACAGTCACGGCGGTGCCGCTGGTGAGAAGTGCCAGGGCGCGGTGCGCTGTGGTGATCAGTTCGACGAGGTGTGGGTCAGGATTTGCTGCACGATCCTCGTCAGCGCTGATAACGAACTTGCGCTCACAGCCGCGACGCTTGATGGACCATGGCACAGTGATCACAACGGTCTCGTGATCTGCCAAGTCCGCGGCTGGCGGATCAGAGCCGATCGCCGAGGGCCGATCCGCTGTACCGGATAGCATGCGTCGGAGCAGATCCCGATCTACGGTGACGGTCAATTGCTCGGCTGAGACGATCACGCGGTGCACGACCCGTTTGAGCACATCGGCATCGCCCGCTGGACGCCCCTGCATCTGATCGGCAACGGCCTTAGCCGCCTTCGCAACGGCTTCGATCTCTCCGGCGTCATGGTCGTCATGGACACACTGGAAGAGATTGCGCGGATCCCTGAGCCAACGCGCCATCTCCTTCGCCACGGTGTCGTCAAGCATCTTTGCCGGCAAGCGCCATCCATCGCCTTGGGTGGACCTGGTCTGTTGCACCAGTCTGCGCGACACATAGTAGTGGTAGCGCACACCCTTCTTTCTGGTGTCTGCCGGTGACAGGCGGTCGCCTGTGTCGTCGAAGATGAGGCCCGTCAAGCGATGGGGCGATGGCGTGTTGGTGCCCATCCGCCGCGATGGCGCCGCCTGTCGCAGTGCCGTTTGCACCGAACCGAACAGGGCTTGAGGCACGACAGCCTCATGTTGACCGTCGTAGAGTTCGCCCTTGTGTCGCACCTTGCCCACATACAGGGGATTGGTGAGGAGCTGCCGCAAATGGCCCACGGAGAAGGGCAGCCCGCCCCGTTCCACACCGATGTGCTGCCGACGCTTTGTGACAATGCCTCTTGCATCGGCCCAAGCCTTCAAGGTCCGCAGGGAACCGGCCTCAAGATAGAGGGCGAACACAGTGCGCACCGTGTCGGCCTCTGCCTCATTGACAACAAGGCGTTTGTCCAAGGCATCGTGGCCAAGTGGCGGCAGACCGCCCATCCACATCCCCTTGGCCTTGGAGGCGGCAATCTTGTCGCGAATGCGCTCGGCCGTCACTTCCCGCTCGAACTGGGCGAAGGACAGAAGGACGTTGAGGGTAAGGCGGCCCATGGACGATGTGGTGTTGAAGGCCTGTGTCACCGACACGAACGCCACGCCATGGGCTTCGAACCGCTCGACGATCTTGGCAAAGTCGGCCAGCGAACGGGTCAGGCGGTCAACCTTGTAGACCACGACGATGTCCACAAGGCCGGCCTCAACGTCTGCCAACAGGCGCCCAAGTGCAGGTCGCTCCATGCTCCCGCCTGAGAAGCCGCCATCATCGTAACGGGCGGGAAGGGCGAACCACGCCTCCCCCGCCTGGGAGGCAATATAGGCTGCGCACGCCTCCCTTTGGGCATCCAAGCTGTTGAAGGCCTGATCCAGTCCTTCATCGGTGCTCTTGCGGGTGTAAATGGCGCACCGCTGCCTTTGGCGTGACCGGGCCGCTCGCCGCTCAGCGACGGTCGCCACCGGCCCGATCCAAACCGAAGAAGCGTGGCCCTGACCACCGTGCGCCGGTTATTGCTTTTGCGACGGCAGAGAGCGATCCGTACCGTTTGCCTTTCCACACGAAGGCGTCGGACGTCACCTCGACAAAGTGGGTGCGGCCGCCCCATTCTCGCACAAGCCGCGTTCCCGCCGTCGGCCTGCTGCACGCTCTTGCGGCACCGCCTTTGCGCCGTGCGAGGCCACCGGTGGCGCCCGTGGCAGCAAGCTGTCGTTGAACCCACAACGGCAACCCGCCGTCCCTTGCCGCTTGCTCATGCCAGGCGATGGCCCGTTCAAGCAGACCGCGGTGCAGACCTTGTGGGGGCGGCGCTTTGTAGATCGCCTCCCAACGCGCCTGCAGCGCCTCGCGGGACAGGGCGGCAATGTGAGCAAACGCATTGTCAGCCACGGCCATCGGCCTCCACACGGTAGCGCCGCACGCCGGCCTCGTCGACGAGCGTCGTGAGCGCCGATGTCTTGCGCACGGTGCCTGACAAGAAGCCGCGGACCGAGTGGGCCTGCCAGCCCACGGCCGCCTGCAGATCGGCAAGGCTGGCGCCTTCGGGCCTTTCCAACAAGGTGTAAAGACGCTGCCGCTTCGTCGGCGGGCGGGGCTCACCTGTTGGCCGACCATGTGCACCGTTGCGCCCTACGGCCGTCCGCGAGGCCGCTCTTGGTTGCGGAATGCCCAAGGCTGCAAAGGCGGCCGCCTTGGGCTGCACCTGTCCGTCCGATCCCCAGTCCTCCAGCAGCCCTTTTGCCTTGAGGGCTTGAAGGGTGCGGCGGTTGCTGCGCCCGCTCCGGGTGTCTTTGACACCGCTACGACACATCTCCAGAAGAAGGCGCCGCTGGGCTTCGGTGAGTCTCACTGCGTTGGGCATGCGTAGTCTCCGGTGGTTGGGGCGGCTGTGCCACCCTTTGCACCACCTGAAGGCCCGGGCGCTTCGCACGCGCAGGCCAAGCCCCAACCAGGGCTGGAGCCACTGACGCTCGGTTCCCACCACAAGTCCAGTCCAAAGGTCGCCAGCCACGCCACCGGCCCGGGTGAACATGCCACTCGGGACAACCCGCGCCGTCAATGGGCGCCGCGAATGCCACCCCACCGCACGGTTCGTGTGCCCAGAGTCCGCAGCCAGTACAAGCCCTGGGAGAGGGCGTCCACTTGATCGTCGTGCCGGCCCTTCGGGAAGGCCAGAAGCTCATCCCGGAAGTCGTTGAGCCATGGCGCATCCGATGGCAGGACAACCCTACCAGCCTCTATGACCGGAAGCTCGTACTCGAGGCGCGTCGTCTTGTGGCCCTTAGGCAGGTGTCCACGAACCGAGTGGCCCTCGGCCCGCAAATCGTCGATCAAGCCTTGACCGATCCCAGCCTTTTCGATGACGCAGTATTTTGCGTTGTGCCGTGTCTTCACGTCCACGATGGCGCGTTTTAGGTAGGGATACGTCAATCGTGTGCGGACCACATCGATGACGAAGAACAACTCCTTACGCTTCACGAGGGTGATCCCCACCGAATAGTCCGCGTTGTCGTTCTCGGCACCGGCAGTATCCCAAGACTGGATGATGAGGTCGCCATCGGCAGGGACGAAGGGGGGCGTAAAGTGCGTGAACCAACGCCATTCGACGAGGTTGCCTCCTGGCGGAACGGGCTGCTGCTGGTACTGCGCTTGGAAAAGCCCGGTCCCGATCTCCGCCTGACGATCGTTCAACGCCTGTGGACTGTCGCGCCGTGGCTGCAGAAGATCCCCCACGGCCCGGTGGTGGACGCGATCACCGCCAAGGGGCACCGTCTCATCCGTATCGGCGATCGCCGGCAGGCAAAGATGATCCCAACCGCCCTGCTCCAACACATGGCCGGCAAGGTCGTCCACATGCAGGCGTTGCATGATGAGGAGGATCCGACCGGTCGTCATGTCGTTGAGCCGCGAGACCAGTGTGTTCGCATACCACTCGCGCGTGCGCGCCAGCGCTGCGGGCGAGCCGGCCTCTTCGGCCTTGTGGGGATCATCGATGATGATGAGGTCGGCACCGCGACCGGTGACCGCCCCACCCACCGAGGTGGCAAGACGGGAACCGCCTGCCCTGGTGGTGAGCTCGGTCTCCTTGGTTCGGGCAAGCTGCGCCTTCGGGAACAAACGCCGATAGACGGGGTGCTGCATCAAATGCCTTGTGTCGACGCTAAACTTTGTCGACAGACTGTCCCCGTAGCTGACGGCGGTGATGTTCAGTGTGGGGCAATGGCCCAACATCCACGCACTGTAGGCAATGTTGGCGCTGGTGGACTTCATGGACCGCGGCGGCATGGTGATCACAAGGCGGCGGATCTTGCCGTCCTTCATGGCCATGAGACGATGGGCGATCGCTTCCATGTGCCAGTTGGGGATGAAGGGCACGCCTGGTGTGATGATGCTGTGCGCCTTGCCGATGAACGAGGCAAGATCCTTGCGCAGGAGGGCGTCGAGCGTGGCACGCTTTGTCCCCGGGTCGAGCGGGGCCAGATCCACAGGGTGGCTCATGGCTCACCTCCCCCACTCTTGCATCGTCTTTCCATAAACGCGGCAAGCAGCGCCTCGTCCTCAGCGCCGAACGCCTCCTGACCGGCCTCGCCGTCCTCGTTGAACACACCGGCCCTATGGCACCAGTCGATGAAGGTCTGTGCCGCCTTCACATCTCCCTTCATCGCCTTGGCGCCGGTTTGCATCAGGACGATGTCCAGCATGGATTTGTGGGTGACCTCACCGTCCGTCCGCACGGGGTGTTTGGTGCTTGCGATGGCCTCCAGGATGGTTTTGAAGTTCTTCGAACCTTTCCGGCGCCCCTGAGGGTTGCCGGATTGGCCGGGCTTAAACTGATGGGCCTTTGGCGGCCTGCCATAGCCCACCGTGTCGGTCTGGGACGTATCCTGCTCGTCGCTCATGCCTGCGCCTCCGCGTTGGATGCGGCGCGCGTGATCTCTGGCCGCTCTGCTTCAAGGTCATCGAACGGGCGACCGGTGGCGCTGTGGATCGCCACCTTGCCTGTGAAGGATTGCCAACGCCGGATGGCAACATCGCAGTAAAGCGGATCGATCTCCATCAATCGGGCCCGGCGCTTTGTCCTGTAGGCGGCTATCAAAAGCGTCCCAGAGCCTGCGAACGGATCCAGCACAACATCGCCTCGCTGCGTACAGTCCTGCAAGGCATCGCCAATCAGCCGAACGGGTTTGACCGTCGGGTGCGCGCCAAGGGCCTCACCCCTGCCCTCCCCGAAGCTGGCGAGCCCGCGATGGGGCCACACGTTGCTGCGATTGCGCCCATGCTTGCCCAGCGCAATGGTGTTCAGGTGGGCGCCCGCCGTCGCCTTGAAGACAAAGATCAGCTCGTGCTGAGACCGGTAGAACGAGCCCATGCCTGGGGTGAGCTTGTCCCACACAACAACATTGAGAAGGGCGTCGTAGACCCTGGCACCGGCGGCGGTGACCTCGCTGATGTGGCGCCAATCCATAAAGACATAGTGGAGCGCCCCAGCGTCCGAAACGTCCCGCATGGCCGCAAAGGCGCGGGCAAGGAAGGCGGTGAACGCATCCGGCGTCATCTCACTGGACGCCATGGCGAACTCACGATGCTTGCCGCGTTTGGCAACGTTGCCGTCGATCTTCACATTGTACGGAGGATCGGTGATCACCATGGACGCCCGTTCTTCGCCCAGGAGGGTTTTGTAGGCCCCCTCCTCCAAGGCATTGCCGCACAGCAAACGGTGCTCGCCCAGCTGCCAAAGATCGCCCACTTTGGTCACGGCGGGCCCGGCTAAACACACGTTGCTGATCGTATCGGCGTCGTCAGGATTGTCGCCGCGCTCGGGGCCGTGGGCGTCGAGGATCACCTCGATCTCCCCCGGCTCGAAGCCAACACATTCCACCGGAACATCAAGATCGATGAGGGCGTCGAGTTCGGCGGCCAAAAGCTCCATGTCCCAGCCGCCAATCTCGGCCAGGCGGTTGTCGGCGATCATGAAGGCGCGCTTTTGCGCTTCGTTGAGGTGATCAACGCGCACCGTCGGGACGGTGGTCATAGGAAGCCGCTTGGCGGCATCCACACGGGCATGACCAGCGAGGATGCGACGCTGTTCATCAACAAGGACGGGGATCAGAAAACCAAACTCAGCGATGGACGCCGACAGTTTGCGGATCTGTGCCTTGGTGTGCGTGCGCGGATTGCGTTTGGAGACTTGCAGCTCGTCAATGGCCACGTCGTCGACGCTGAGCGCAAGATTGGAAGGAAAGTGATTCATGGTGCCAGTTGCTCACATCAACACGCGCGAAAGCTCTGCGCGAATGGCATGGGAGTGCCGGCTGGCAGCGTTGCTGAAGACGGCGCGGGATGAAGAAAACCGGGCGTTGCCCGTTTGCGAAGGCTGCCCCTTGGGCTCGCCGTCGCGCCGCAGTCTGACCCGTTGGGTCCCCGCTGCGGTCCCGTCGCCAGTTCGGTCGAACGAAACGGGGACAAAACAGCACAAAGGCGTTTATCAAACCTTACCAGGTGCAGTTTTTTTCTACTTCATCGAGATCACGCCGCTCAGGGCACTCCACTAAACACGGTGCCTATGCGCCCACGTCGAATCGGCCCCGCGAGCGCGCCGCTCACCGCCGGGCATGTTGATCTCCGGTCCAACTTCTCGCCGCATGCAGACTCGAAAACCGCGAAAGCTCAATTGTGACCCAAACCGGGCTACCAAGAACAAACGCGTACACATACAAAGCGGACGTTCATGCTTCTTGTTGGCTTACGTAGACCGACCTCTTCCCCACGGCACCGGCCGGCCAGAAGTTGTCCCTTGTTGTAGGGCACGCACCGACTTCTCTGGGCGGACAACCGACAGGTGCCGCAGCACGCTATTCCGCCAGCTATGAGCAGTGAACTGCCGGTCACCTTCAGCAAAGAAGTGCTGCGGCTTCCGCGCAGCGATCATTTACAGCATGATCGACTGTTTAACCCTCCGGGATGCCCAGCTGTCTGAGAAACACAGACAGGCGCTCCATCGCGGCCGGTGAGAAGACCATTGCCGTCTTAAGTCGTGCGATGCTTAAGCCCGGGTATTCCGCAGCAAGCGCGCAATACGACGCCTCGGCCGCCTCGCGCCGACCGGCCGCTAAAAGGACCGGCGCCAGGTTGCGGTGGATCCAATGGGCGGTTGGTCGCTGTGCCAAAGCCTTGGCAAACAGATCAGCAGCGACCTCGTAGTTCTCGGCGACCTGGTGGGCACTTGCCATCCCAACATAATTATTGAAGTTCATCGGATCGAGTGGGCTCAAGCGGATTGCTTGCTCAAAGTGAGATAGTGCGGAGTCTGGCTTGTCTGTATAGACTTCTAGCCAGCCGAGTCGGCTGCGAGCCCAAGCCGAGTTCTCATCCAGTTGGATTGCACTTTCCAGTAGTACGCGCGCTGCTCCGAAGTTGCGTGCAAAGGTGTGCACTGCACCAAGCACTGCAAGTATCAGCGGGTCATCGGAAGATAAGCTTGCCGCACGCTCAGCACGCTCTAACGCGCGCACCTGCGCAGCTGCGATGTCTGGCACCCAGTTGTAAACGGAATGCTGCGCCCAGCACCATCCAGCGAGCGCGAGAGCTAAGGGATAGTGCTGATCAATCCTGAGCGCTTTATCGAGCAGCTTCAAAGCTTCACGGCATTCGCGCTTATCCAACATCCAGACGTGGCGCATGGCACGCATCGTATAGTCGTAGGCGCCCAAATCCTCGGGCTGCTTTCGTCGCGTACGATCAATTTCAGCGCGCTGGATAGAGGGATGGATCGCGCCTGCCACGTGTGCGATGATGCGATCCTGCAGGTCGAAGATGTCGGCCTCCGCGCCGTCAAAGCGCTCCGCCCAGAGATGTGCGCCGGTCGCTGTTTCAACCAGCTGAACGGTAATACGCAGCCGTCCGGCCGCACGCTGCACCGAACCTTCTACGAGATAGGCGACACCCAGTTCTCGTCCGATACGACCCACGTTCTTGTGAGTACCTTTATAGACGAAAGCCGAATTTCGTGCGATCACGAAGAAGGAGCGGATCCGCGACAAAGTAGCGGTCAGAGCTTCGACCACGCCATCGGCGAAGTACTCTTGCCCTGGATCACCCGACATGTTGTCGAACGGAAGAATAACAAGCGATGGCTTGTCAGGCAGGCTGAGCGCGGCATGGCTGTCCGGCTCATCCTCCTTGTCGTTGCCCGTAGCTGGCCAGTGATAGATCCTCACCGGCTGCTCAATATTCTTGAATGTCCTGAAGCCACCGTCCGAGAACCGCTCGCTAACTTTGCCGCGGGCCTGGTCGTAAGCGCCTGCGCTCAGCACGACGCCGCCTGGGCGGCAGGCCTCTTGTAGGCGGGCGGAGATGTTCACGCCGTCGCCGTAGACGTCCCCGCGCTCGTGGATCACATCGCCTAGGTTCACAGCCACGCGCATGCTGAATGGATTTCCGCCTTCAGTCGGTGCGAGCTGCTTGCTTACGGTCTGGATTGCGACTCCAGCGTTGACGGCATCGATGATGCTGTCGAAGAGGATGATGGCACCATCACCCATGATCTTTACGATTCTGCCCCGATTGGCCGCGACCCGAGGGGCGACCACCGACTTGCGGAGCCGCTTCAGGATCTCAAGAGTGCCCTCCTCATCACGCCCCATCAGACGTGAAAAGCCAACGACGTCGATGACCATGATCGCGGCCAGTCGGCGGTCGGCGCGCGACCCGGTCACGATATCTCAAACCTCGATTCGCACGACCATGCGCGCAGAATCGCGTCTGCTACAGGGTCAGCCACCTCGCGGGACGTGGCGTCGCAACACACCGAGATGCGCATCACCCATTCGCCACGCCATTGTGCCCCGGCCACAAACATAGCACCATTCGCACAAAGCGCCGCGATCATACGCTCAGTCGCAGCCCGCCGGACTTCAACCGGTTCGCTTTCCTCTCCGAAAGCCACAACAACTTGGTTCAAGACCACTGCGTTTAACACGCGAATGCCAGGCGTTCCGGAAAGGCGTTGTGCGATGCGTCGCGCGACGCTGGAATGCCGGTCGATCATTTCTTGAACACCTTCGCGGCCGAGCGATTTCAGCATCGCCCACGTCGGAATGCCCCTTGCGCGACGCGATAGCTCGGGTACGAACATGGAAGGTGAGCGTACGTTGTCCTCGGCGCCGGGAAGATAGCTGGCGCCAACGCCCATGGCGCGGACAAGTGCGTCTTGGTCGCGCACGATCGCGTAGCCGCTGTCAAATGGCGTTTGCAGCCACTTGTGCCCGTCGACGACCCAAGAATCGGCACCTTCAATGCCACAGGTGAGACCACGATAGGCAGGGTGCGCGCGGGCCCACAGGCCGAACGCGCCATCGACGTGGATCCAAGCCCCGGCCGCCCGGGCCGTTTCGACTAGGGGCAGAAATGGGTCAAACGCACCGGTGTTGATCTGTCCCGCCTGTGCGATAACGATGCTTGGCCCAGAGCCTGGGCGAAGCCGCCGGGCGAGAACCTCTGCGCAAATCCGGCCTTGCGAGTCAGTCTTGATGTGCTGGATGCGCTTGCGTCCAAAGCCGAGATAACCGAGCGCAGCAGATATGCAGGTGTGCGCATCGTCGCCGATGAACACGTCGACCGGTGGCGCGCCAAAAAGGCCGTCGCGGTCGGGGTCCCAGTCGTGACGCCTTAAGACCGCGCCGCGCGCTGCGGCCAACGCGGCGAAGGTCGCGACGGTGGCCCCGGTGACAAAGCCGACCGCGGCTTCGCGTGGCAGATCCAGGATCTCCAAGAGCCAGCGCGCCGCGACCTCCTCAATCGCCGCGGCAGTGGGCGACGTTTTGTGGAAGGCCGCGTTCTGACCCCAGGCGGAGACAAGCCAATCCGCGGCAACGCCTACCGGTGCTGATCCCCCGAGAACCCAACCGAAGAAGTTCGGATGCGTCATCGGCGTCAGACCACGTTCGCCCCGGCGCGCCAGACTCCGGATGACCTCGACGCCATCGACACCGCGCTCGGGCAGAGGCTCGTCGAAACGCCCCAGTATCTCCCAGTATGGCAGCGCGGGGACGCATGGACGCGTCGCGACCGCAGAGCGATATGAGGCGGCAAGGTCAAGCGCTGCGAGAAACTCGGGCGGGGCGCGACTCATGCTAGGACATCCGCTTCTAGGACATCTGGAAGCCGGGGGTGGAGCGGGAGATCGCTATCTCGTCCTCGTCCATATCCTCTTCTATTCCATCAAATAGAGGCGTCGACATGTAGCGTTCGCCCGTGTCTGGCAACATTGCCAAGATCACGGTGCCCGGCTGCGCCGTTTGCGCGATCTGCATCGCGACCGCGACGGTGGAACCGCCTGAGACACCGGTGAGGATCCCCTCACGCATCGCAAGCTTCCGGGCCCACGCTATGCCGTCCGCCGCCGCGACTGGTATCAGCTCGTCGAATGCACCGGCATCGACGCCGTCTTGCAGGACGGCCGGGATGAAATCTGGCGTCCAACCCTGGATCGGATGCGGTTCGAAGGCAGGGTGGCTTGTTGTGGGTGCGCCATCATCTGCGCGCTCCTGCGCAATGCCGCTGCCGAGGAGTTGCGCGTTGGCCGGCTCCGACAGCACGATGCGCGTCTGTGGTCGCTCGCGGCGTAGAACCCTCGCCACGCCAGTCACTGTCCCGCCGGTGCCATAGCCGGTGACAAACACGTCGAGCCGTCGCCCAGCGAAATCGGCCACAATCTCCGAACCGGTCGTCGCTTCGTGGATCGCCGCGTTTGCCTCGGTTTCGAACTGGCGCGCAAGAAACCAACCGTTCTTCTCTGCCAGTTCCACCGCTTTGCGATACATGCCAAAGCCCTTCTCCGCGCGCGGGGTGAGGATCACCTTCGCGCCGAGCATGCGCATCAGTTTGCGGCGCTCCACGGAAAAGCTGTCCGCCATGGTGACCACCAGCGGGTAACCCTTAGCGGCGCAGACCATGGCGAGGCCAATCCCGGTGTTACCGGAAGTCGCTTCCACCACCGTCTGCCCCGGCTTCAGCGCACCTGAGCGTTCGGCCGTCTCGATGATGCTCATCGCCAGACGATCTTTCACCGAGGCGGCTGGGTTGAAAAACTCAGCCTTCACATAAAGCTCGATCCCCTGTGGCGTGAGATGGTTGATCTTCACGACAGGCGTGTCGCCCACTGTCTCGACAATGTTTGCGTAAACGCGTCCGCGGCCAGCGGCGCGCTGATGGTCATATCCGTCCACGGCTCGGCTCCTCTCGAACCTTTTTGCAGATGCATCCTGACACAGACGGAGTGGCCGCGCATGGCGACAACCTTTAGGAACTCTTCAGAATGGCGGGTTTCTGTTAGAGTGTCACATGATCTACCGGTTCGACGACTATGTGCTCGACACCGACCGCGCCGAATTGCGGAACGCGGTAAGTGGAGTCGTGCAGCTTGAGCGGCAGATCTTCCTCCTTCTCAAGCTTCTCGTGGAGAACGGTGACATTCTGACGACGCGTGATGAAATCGTAAAACGCATTTGGGGTGGTCGGGCGATCTCTGATGCTGCCATCGACAGCCGCATCAGCGGCGTGCGCCGGGCAATCGGCGATGACGGCCGGTGTCAGGTGCGCATTCGCACTGTCCGTGGCCAAGGCCTGCGCTTTGTCGCCACCGTTGTAACGGCTGCATCGTCACAAGTCGCGTTGCCGATCGACTCTACCGAGGGGGGCCGCCCGTCAATCGCGGTGCTGCCCTTTAGGCGCCTGCAGTGTGATGCTCGCCTTGCGTTTCTTTGCGAAGCGCTGCCCTACGAGCTCATTCTGCGCCTGTCGCGCCTTCATTGGCTGGCCGTAATCGCACGCGGCTCTTGTTTCCATTTCCGTGACGGTCAATCAGCCGATGAAGTCGGGACGGCGCTTGACGCCCGCTACGTGTTGAGGGGCACCCTTGAGCGTATCGGCTCTGAGCATGCGATCTCCACCATCCTCGCGGACGCACGCAGCGGACGCATCGTCTGGGCCGAGCGATATCGCGTGAACCTCGACGAGGCCTTCGATGTACGGGACCGCATCGCTCGTGCGATCGTGACCGAGTTGGACAGCCGGATACCACTTCACGAGGCCCTTGAAGCGCAAAGCATCGCAACAGACGATCTCGATGCCTGGTCTAGCTACCATCTTGGGTTGATGCACGCCTATCGGTTCACGTTGAGGGACAATGCGTGTGCAACGATGTACTTCCGGCGGGCGCTTGCAATCGACCCGCATTTCGCCCGGGCTCACGCCGGGCTGTCGTTTTCGCGCTTCCAGGATGCCTTCACCTTCTACGGCGACGACCGGGCTGCGGCCATGAACGAAGCGCGGGCCGCGGCAGAGCGCGCGATGGAATTGGACCCGCGAGATCCGTTCGCCAATTTCAACCTCGGCCGCTACCACTGGCTGGATAACGACCTTGATGCCGGGCGCTTACACCTGGAACGGGCAGTCGCGCTGAACCCGAACTATGCCCAGGCGCTCTACTCGCTCGCCTTCACGAACGCTATCTGTGGCTGGGCGCCCGAAGCACTGGAGAAGGTGGCGCAGTCGATTCGCCTTAGCCCGCTTGACCCCCTTCTCTACGGGATGCTCGGAACACGCTCTCTGAGCCTTCTCCACCAAGGGAAGTTGGACGAGGCCGCCAATTGGGGAGACCGGGCAGCCCGCGCTCCCGCCGCGCATTTCCTGATCGGCATGATCGCCGTCGCGACCCATTCACTGAACGCGAACGACGGCAAGGCACGTGATTGGGCTGATCTCGTGCGACAACGCCGGCCGGATGCAACGCACACGCAGTTTCTCCGGTCGTTTCCTCTACGGAACCCGCATATCCGAGAACAAATCGAAAGCGCACTGCGCCGCCACGGCTTTTAATTGCGACGGCCTGGCCGCGGAAGCAGGCTCCACTGCACCGGTCGGCGTCGATATTGATCGAACCGGGTCATCCCGTCCTGCCGATCGGCAAGCAGTGTACGCTACTGTCGATCTCGCGATCATCGTTCTATTACGCGCCCAAGGGCGAGACCGAGATGAATCTCACCCTGATGCGCCAGATCGACGAGCAGTTCCTGGAGATACCATTCTTCGGCGTCCGGCAGATGACCTGGTCTCTGAAGAACGAGGGTCATCTGGTGAACGATAAGCGCATTCGCCGGCTGATGCGGCTCATGGGGCTGATGCCGATCTACCAGAAGCCCAACACCTCAAGACCGGCGAAGGGGCACAAGATCTGCCCATACCTGCTCCGGGGCTTGCGCGTGGACCGGCCGAACCAGGTCTGGGCTGCGGACATCACATACCTGCCGATGCGCCGCGGGTTCCTCTATCTGGTCGCGATCATCGACTGGTTCACCCGCAAGGTCTTGGCCTGGCGCATCTCCAACACGCTGGAGGCCGACTTCTGCGTCGAGGCTTTGAACGAAGCAATCCACAGGTTCGGCAGCCCGGAGATCATGAACACCGATCAGGGATCGCAGTTCACGTCCTTTGCATGGACAGACCGGTTGCGGCGGATGGGCGTGCGTATCTCCATGGACGGCAAGGGCCGGTTCCTCGACAACATCTTCGTCGAGCGGCTGTGGCGGTCGCTCAAATACGAGTGCGTCTACCCGCATGCCTGGGAGACCGGATCACAGGCCCGGGCCGGCATTCGGAAATGGATGGAGTTCTACAACACGATGCGACCGCATTCCGCCCTTGGCGGCAAGCCGCCTGCGGTGATCTACTGGCAGGCAATTGAGCAAAACCAACCCGATCAGAAGGTGCAGAACGTAGCTTAATTTACGCCGATATCTGTCCAACGATTGGGGAGTAGCTCAACAGGCGCCCAGAAGCTGTCGCTTCTTCTTTCAGTCAGTAAGCCTGAACGACTTCGCCGACTGGCAGTTCGACCGCGCGATCTGTCACCAGAACATCGATCTGGTCGACGCCACAGACGCTAACACGGCTCAGGCGGCCGATCTTAGAATGGTCGGCCAAAACGATTGTGCGCTTCGAGCGCCTGATCATCGCGCTCGCAACCTCAGCCTCGTGGAGCGCGTGGTTCATAGCGCCTGCCGTGGCGTGGACGGCGACCGGTGAGATGAACGCGACGTCAGCCATAAAGCGTTCCAGCTGCGAAAGCGTCAGGTCTCCGAAGGTCGCCGGGACGTCGGATTTGATCTCACCGCCGAGAAGTATGGCCCCTTGCCTGAGCCGCTCCGCGATGCCGATGGAATTGGTGACCACCGTGAGATCGGCCTTGTCCGCGAGGGCTTCGGCAAACGCGAGGGTCGTGGTGCCCGCATCAACAAAAACGATGCTATCGGGGTTCACGAGTTTTGCGGCAGCGACACCAACGGCGAGCTTTTCCCGCCAGTGCAATCGGCGCCTGCGCTCAAATGGTGCTTCGGCGACGCCATGTTGATTGCTGTTCGGTGAGATTGCGCCGCCATGAACGCGGTTGATCAACCCCTCTGCTTCCAGTGCGAGGAGATCCCGCCGCACGGTCTCCCGCGAAACTTTGAGCGCCTGCGCAATGGTGGCCGTCGTGGCACCGGAGCCGTCTTCGACAAGCTCCAATATTCGCGCGCGTCGATTCCGGCTCCACAAAATTGCACACCACTTTCTGACCCCGATGGTCCGCCGGCCTATCGGCACCATGAGCCTCCCGCAAGGGGCTCTTTTTCACTTGAGGCAATTCTGCCCGTTTAGAGGGCAATTCCGGCGTCGTTTTGTGCATTTTTGAGGTAGTGTGTTTTTTGTTGCATTTGATGCACCGGCGTGTTCGACTTTCGTGGAAAGCGCCCTCTTCGGAGAGACGATGGTTGCAAACGCTTCTTCTCCGACCAGTGAACGGCTTGCGCTCGCAAAGGCGTTGGCCGACCGTGCAGGCGCGATGGCGCGGCAGTACTGGCGCACTCAGCTGAACGTCGACCACAAGGCCGATGCGTCGCCGGTGACGGACGTCGATAGAGAAATCGAGCGCGCATGGCGCAACATGCTCGCGACAAGAACGCCCGACGCGGGGATTTACGGAGAGGAGTTCGGGGCCGACGGTCAGGCCCACCAGGATCTTTGGGTTCTCGACCCGATCGACGGCACTGGCGCGTTCATCACCGGATCTCCACTGTTCGGCTCGCTGATCGGCTTTCTGATTGAAGGGACACCGCAAATTGGCGTCATCGAAATGCCGGCCCTCCACGAGCGCTGGACGGCAGCCAGGGGCCTCGGCGCACACTTCAACGGCACCCCATGCCTCGCAAGCGGGCTGGAAGTACTGCGCAATGCGGCGCTCGCCACGACCTCACCGTTTTCGTTTTCGGACGCTGAGCGCACGCGTTTCGCGGAGTTGGCGCGGCGCGTGTCGATCACCCGGTTTGGCGGTGACTGCTATGCCTATGCGCTGCTCGCGGCTGGCCACGTCGACCTCGTCGTAGAATGCGCACTGATGCCCTACGACTACTTGCCAATCGTGCCGATCGTTGAGGAAGCAGGCGGGGTCATGACCGACTGGGATGGGACTGCGCTCACCATCTCGTCAGACGGACGGGTGATTGCGGCAGCATCCGAAGCGCTCCACGCCGCGGCGCTGGAGGTCCTGAATGGGTGAGAGCCGGGCTGCTTTCCCTGCAAACTACAAAAATCGCCAACAGAGACTAGAGGGAAGAGGAGAAAATAGCATCATGATCAACCGCAGGCGCTTCCTCGGCGCGGCTGGCGCGGGTTTCGGCATCGCGCAGATCGACCCGAGCTTCTTCATCAACTCTGCGTTCGCGCAGACCGGAAAACCCATCGTTTTCTTGTCCGCCGAGAACATTACCGGTAACTGGGACCCGACGGCGCATACGACGCTGTCACAAAAGAATATCGAAGGTTTCGTGATGGGTTTTCTGTCGCGGGCGCCGATGCGTCCGGACAATCCCGACGAAATCAATCTTGAGCTTGCCGAAAGCATCACGCTCCTGGACGGCTCGACTCTGGAGATAAAACTCAAGCCTGGCATTAAGTTTCACGACGGCGAGCCGTTTGGCGCAAAGGACGTGAAGGCGACCTTCGAGTACGGCGCCCAGCCGGACAGGCCGGCGCAGTGGTATCCGGGCCCCACCGACAGCTTTGAAGTCACCACGCCCGATGATCTGACAGTCATCGTCGACACGTCGAAGGGCGGCTACGGGGCTAGCCTTTTCGTTTTCCTGGCGGCTTATCTCCCAATGATGTCGGCAAAGGACATCGCGGGTGGCCCGAATGGTCCGCTGTCACAACGGCTCAATGGCACCGGGCCCTTCCGCTTCGTGGAGCAGCGCGGCAACGACACGATCTTGGAGAGCTACGAGGATTACTTCATGGGCGCGCCGAAGGTGGCGGGCGTGACCTTCTCGTTCGTCGGCGATGCAACGACGCGCATCCTCTCGATGCTGAACGGGCAAGCCTCAATCATCGAGCGTTTGGAGCCTGAGCAGCTTGCAACTCTTGAAGCGGAGGAGGGGCTGAAATTCTCAAAGCTCGTCTCCGTCGAAAACAAGTATCTGTGGTTCCGCTGCTCCAAACCGCCATTCAATGACCCGCGCCTGCGCAAAGCCGCCTGCCACGCGATCGACCGTGAGATCATCTACGAAATCCTTGGCGAGGCCGGTTCGCCATCGTCCAACTTCATCTCGCCGATCAAGTTCGGCTACATCGATCTTGAGAACTACCCGGAGTACGATCCGGACGAGTGCCAAAGGCTTCTTGCTGAAGCCGGTTTTCCCAACGGCGAAGGATTGCCGGAGCTTGAGTACATCACGTCGGTCGGCTTCTATCCCAAAACGAAGGAGTATGGCGAGATCATCACAGCGCTCCTCCAGGAGCAGGGTTTCCCCGTAACGCTGAACGTCATGGAAGTCGCAGCCTGGAATGAACGGCTCTACGATCGGCCCGGTGGCGGACCTGGCCACATGATCGACTGTGGTTGGTCGACGGGCTCACCGGAGCCTGATCTTGTCCTGCGTACGCATTTCCACTCCAGCTCGAAGCGGATCTGTGGGATCGAGGACCCGGACATCGACGCCGCGCTCGATCGCGAGCGCTCCGCAGCGTCGCTTGACGAGCGGCGCGAGCTTATCCAGACCGATCTCACGCCAATGCTCGCGGACAAGGCGCCCGCCTATTCGCTCTTCACATCAGTCATGATCCACGCGATCGACGAAAGCCTCGATGGCATGTTCATCTACCCTGATGGGAGCATCGACGCCTCGGATGCGACGTTCTCGTCCTAGGCCCCCTCGCGCGCCGGCGTTTGCCGGCGCGCCCGGCACAGCCGCGCGCCTCGTGGAGGGTTCAGCATGTTCCTGATCGGCTTCATGGCGCGACGGCTGGTGCAGGGCGTGGTCATCATCTTTCTAGTGACCTTCTTGATTTTCACCCTTCTGCGCGTGGTCCCCGGAGACCCGGTGCGTCTCATGGCGGGCGGCATGGCGCCCGAAGAACTGATTGAACAGATCGCCGAGGAAATGGGCCTACGGGACCCCATCCCGGTTCAGTTCGTGCGCTATATGGGCAACGTCATCCAGGGTGATTTGGGTCAGTCGTTCCTGCGACCTGCAAGCGGCGCAGCGGTCGGCGGCGCGCAATTTGACGATGCGACCCGCGCGGAGCGCGCCGAGGTGCTGACGCTGATTGCCGAGACAGCCCCGATGACGTTGCAACTCGCTGTGCTAGCAATGGTCTTCGCGCTGATCATCTCGGTTCCGATCGGGGTCGCGGGCGGCCTCAATCCGGGCAAGTGGCCCGACCGGCTCGCTCTATACCTCGGCTCGTTGTTTGTCTCGCTGCCGAATTTTTGGCTCGGCATCGTTCTCATCTTGCTTGTTTCTGTAAAGCTGAATTGGCTGCCGGCCATTGGCTATCAAGGCTTCGCCTACACTATTTTGCCAGCGTTCGTGCTGGCGATCGAGATTGCGCCGTTCATCATTCGCACTCTGACGGTGTCTGTGGCGCAGGTCATGCAGGAGAGCTATATCAGTGCTGCGACAGTGCGCGGCCTCAGCCGAAGGCGGATCATTGTCCACCACGCCTTGAAGAACGCATCTGTTCCGCTTCTTAACCTCTTGGGGGTTCAGTTCAGCCTACTTCTGGGCGGCGTCCTCGTGATCGAGTTCATCTTTGACTACCCAGGGCTGGGGCTTCTCACCATCAACGCCGTACTGCAACGCGATTTCCCGCTCATTCAGGGCATCGCGATCGTCACGAGTGCAGCCTTCGTGATCATCAACATACTGGTGGATCTCGTTGCAACGTTGATTGATCCGAGGCTCGAATACTGATGAGCACTGCCGACCTCTCACCTGGCGCAGCAGCGGGCCATGCAAATGCGCCGCGGTCCATCGCACGCCGGATTGCATCTGGCGCGTGGCGCTCCGTCGAGTTCAAGATCGGCCTCTTCGTCTTCGTCGCGCTGGTGGGGCTGGCGCTTCTATGGCCTGAGCTGAGTGCCATGGACCCGACGAAGATGAATGTGCGCGCACGCCAAACACCGCCGCTCTTCATGGGAGACGGGTGGAGCTGGGACCATCCGCTCGGCACGGATCAGCTCGGACGGGACATGTTCTTGCGAAGCCTCGTAGGGCTTCGCTACTCGCTCTTGATCGGGCTTTCCACGGTGGTGCTGATGCTTGGCATCGGCGGCATCGTCGGGCTCCTCGCCGGCTACAAGGGCGGGATTTGGGATACGGTCCTGATGCGCATCACAGACGCACAGCTCTCGATCCCCATGATCATTCTCGCCATTGCGATCCTGGGTGTCGCGCGACCGACGATCCCGGCGATCATCATCGTTCTTGGCCTCTCAGGGTGGCCGGTCTACGCGCGCGTCATGCGATCAGCCGTGCTTGCAGAGCGGCGCAAGGAGTTCGTGCGCGGCGCTAAGGTGCTTGGCGCATCGGACCTGCGCATCATGTTCGTCATGCTCTTACCGCTCTGCCTCACACCGATGGCGTTCGTCGCCGTTCTCGACGTCGCCCGTATGATGATCTTCGAAGCGGTGCTGGGGTTCCTGGGGCTCGGCGTTCAACCGCCCACGCCAACGTTCGGGAACATCATTGCAGACGGGCGAAAGTATCTCGTCAACGCATGGTGGATCGCGACGATGCCTGGCATCTTCCTGTTCCTGACGCTGGCAAGCCTCAATCTGATGGGAGCTGCGCTGGAGCGCTCCCGGAACCGGGTTTACGGGGGGCCGTGAATTGACTGACACGCTCTTGGACGTCCGCGGCCTTACGGTGTCTGCCGGCCAGAAGCGCGTGTTGGACGACGTGTCATTCACCCTCAATCCGCGTGAAATCGTGGGTGTGATCGGAGAGACGGGGTCGGGGAAGACCGTCCTTGCAAGGGCGGTTGCGAACTGGCTTCCCGGCGGTCTCACGGCGACAGGCGAAGTGCTCTTCCGTGGGCAGAACACCCTGGCTCTGTCGCAGACCGACGCTCGCAAGCTGCGCGGGTCACAGATCGGCTATGTCGGCGGGAACCCGACAGGATCGTTGGATCCCACATCGCCGGTGGGAGTCCAACTTGTGGAAAAACTTCGAGAGGTGGAGCCGGGGGTCTCTGCCAAAGAAGCGAAGGAACGCACGATCGACCTTCTGGGCGAGGTACGCATCCCCTCGCCGGACATTCGCTTCCATGAGTACCCGTTTCAGTATTCCGGCGGCATGATGCAGCGAGCGATGATTGTCGACGCGCTGATCGCGAACCCGGCTGTCGTTGTGGCCGACAACATCACCCAACCGCTCGATGTCACCGTTGGTGCGCAGATCCTAAAGATCTTGCGTGAGCTGACCGAGCGGTTTGATACAGCCGTGCTGTTCATATCAGCGTCGCTTCCGACCGTTGCCGATGTCGCTGACGACGTCCTTGTTTTGGCGAACGGCAGCATCGTGGAGCGACAGGTGCCCAGCCAACTCGTCCGTCAGCCCGCCCACGCCTACACAAAAGGACTGATCGCAGAATTACCAACACTGTGGAAGCCGGGGAGTGGGCCCGCTGCCTCGCAAGAGCCGCGCAAAAGAGCACCGATCATGAGTGTTCGTCAGGTGACCAAGTCCTACACGGCCGCACGGCGCGGCGGCTTCGGTCCGGCTAAGCGGATCCAGGCCGTGCGGATGGCCGACTTCGACGTCTTCGAGGGCGAAAACTTTGGTGTGGTCGGCGAATCGGGTTGCGGGAAGTCCACTCTGATGCGGCTGCTCACGGGCCTTGAGCCGCCCGACGACGGCCAAGTGTTGTTCGAAGGCAAAGACATCTTCACCAAGGGCAAGGTCGAGCGGTCAACCCGGCGACGACTTCAGCTTGTTCTCCAGGATCCCTACAGCTCGCTCCCGCCGCAGGCATCCATAGGTGCGATTATCGCCGAGCCACTCGTCATCCACGGGATCGGCGGACGCAAGGAGCGCAAGGCCCGCGCACTCGATATCATGGGCGAGGTGGGGCTCGACCCAGCGCTCTATGAGGAGCTGCCGGCCGTTCTCACCGCAGGCCAACGCCAGCGGGTGAACGTTGCCCGTGCAATGACTCTTGAGCCGCGTCTTCTGATCATGGACGAGACGTTGTCGGCGCTTGACCAAACTGAACAAGCAAAGCTGTTGGACCTATTCGAGCGGCTTCAGACGGAGCACAACTTCACCTACATCTTCATCTCGCATGACATCGCGATGGTGCGGCGGGTCTGCGCGCGCATTGCGGTAATGTACCTTGGCGAAGTTGTAGAGCTTGCGCACAATGAGCGGCTCTTCTTCGACCCGGGACACCCCTATTCGAAGGCGCTCCTTTCCGCGGCGCCTACCTTGGAGGAGCGGCGCTACCGCAAGGACGAGTGCCTTCTGGAGGGTGAACCGCCCTCTCCCATCGATTTGCCGCCCGGTTGTGCCTTCGCCAGCCGGTGCCCCCATGTGTTTGACCGTTGCACGAAAGAGAATCCGACACCTCATCCTCGCGGACACGGCGACCAGGCAGAGTGCCATCTGCTTGACCCCGCACTGACCCCTAGATCGAACATCACGGAACATGCCTGACCCCGCCGTCGAACCTGAAGCGCTTGAACGACTGATGGGAGAGGTCTCCCGCTTTGGCGCCACGAAAGCCGGCGGTGTTGACCGCCCTGCCCTCACCGATGCGCATGGCGCGGCGCGGGACTGGCTTTGCAGCCTGTTCCGAGAGGCCGACTACCAGTGCAAGGTCGACGCGATCGGGAACGTTTTTGGGATTTTGGACCGAGCGGGCCCCGATGCACCGCTAATTTTGTCGGGTTCCCATCTGGACAGCCAGCCGATGGGCGGTCGCTTCGACGGTGCTTACGGTGTGGTCGCCGCGTTCGCCGCCATAGAAGTGGTGCGTAAAGCGCTGAACGAGAGGGGCGGCACACCGCACTGCAACTTCGCCGTTGCGGACTGGATGAACGAGGAGGGTGCAAGGTTCCAGCCCTCACTCCTCGGGAGCGGCGTTTTCGGCGGCGAGCACACGCTGGACTTCGCGCTCGAGCGGCGCGATGGCGCAGGGAAAAATGTGGCCGATGAGCTCGTCCGGACCGGCTATCGTGGAACTGAGACCGCGCCGGATCCTACCGCATATATTGAGATGCACGTCGAGTGCGGCCCAGTGCTTGAACAGGCGGGACGAACGATCGGTCCCATCGTCCGGTACTGGGGTGCTGTCAAAATGCGGGTCGCGATGGTTGGTGAGCAGGCACATACAGGTCCGACGCCGATGAACAAGCGCAAGGACGCGCTTTTGGCCGCGTCCCATGTGGTGACGGCACTGAAGCGCATGTCAGACGAGGCGTCCGACACGCTCTACACCTCCGTCGGGCGGCTGGAAGTGGAGCCGAACTCGCCAAACATCGTACCCGGCCGCGCGACGATGTTCATCGAGCTTCGCTCACCCTCGCCGGAGACGCTGGACTCGGCGGAGGCCGACCTCAACGCGCTTCTGAAGAACGCGGCGGCTGCGGCGCGGGTTGAGATCGACGTTCTCAGTATCGACCGCCGCGCCGCCGGACGGTTTGACAACCGATTGGTTTCGCTGGCGGAGCGTGAGGCGCACGCGCTCGGCCTCTCGACGTTGCGGGTCGACACCATTGCGGGCCACGACGCGATTCCGGTGGGGCGGCGCTGCCCAGCAATTGTCGTCAACGTGCCCAGCGTCGGCGGTATCTGCCACAACGCCACCGAATACACGTCGCCCGAGGATCTTCTTGCCGGGGCGAACGTTTTGGTCCGGATGTTGATGCGGATCGAAGAGGCGAAGGGGGATCTCTCCGCCATGGAGGCCGCGACGTGAAGCGCCTGGGGGAGGCTGAAACGAACGACGAGCGTGCTGCCGAGACCGCCATCACGAAGAACCCGCACTGGCATGGTCGCAGCGCGACGTACACGCCCCTTTGTGCGGACGTGGTCTCGCCTGTCCACCGCGGCGTGGAGAGTGCGGTATGGCTTGTGGAAATCGAAGGCAAGACCCCGCACGTTCTCAAAGTCATGCGCGAGGACATGCGCCCCTACTTCGACGTTCAAGCGGCCATTGCGGGGGCAAAACTTGCCGCATCTGCTGATGTCGGCCCACCCGTCCTCTGGGCGGATATGGCCTCCGGCGCGATTACGCTGTCATTGCTTGGCGAGGGATGGCGCACAGCGACACTTGCCGATCTCAACGACCAAGACGCCCTCGAGAAAATTGTCACATCCGTGAAGACGCTCCACGGTGGAGGGACGCTGGAGCGACGGTTCGACGTATTCGAGCGCGTGCGGACCTTACTCGCCGATGCAAAGGCCGAGGGCGTTCCTTTGCCGGCCGATGGTTGGTTCCTTGTAGAGGCCGTCGCCGACATTGAGGAGGCCGTGACAGCCTCTGGCGCTGACAGCGCGCCTTGCCGCAACGACGGCGTGTCCTCCAACATCATGCTTGGCGAGGGTGTCCGCCTCCTCGACTACGACAACGCCGGGATGAACGACCCGATTTACGACCTCGCGGTCCTTCTCACAGATGCCTTCGCTTTTGATAGTGAGATGGCGCAAGCGGTAGAAACGTTCTGCGGACGGTTCGACCAGGTGATCGTCGATCGGGTCGTGGCCTATGGCGTTGCCGACGATCTTATGTGGGCGCTATGGGCCGCGCTTGCTGCAAAGCGATCGCTGCGCACGCATGTGGAGTTTGCCAAGTACAGCGAGTGGCGCTTCCTGCGCTGCCGCATGGCCGTCGGCGATCCACGATTCGAAGAGCGTTTGCGGAAGCTTTAGCCCGGGGGACGTAATGGAGAAAGCACTCGGACAGGCGGGGACGGAGGCGGAGCGTGAGTTCGAAGACGCCATCGCAGACGCTGCTCTCTTCGCCGGCAAAACAGTGCGCTACAAGCCCGTCCTTGGCGGTATCAGCAATGCGAACTGGAAGGTGCGGCTGGAGGAAAACGGTCACGAATACTTCGTGAAAATCCCCGGCAAAGGCACCGAAATGTTCATCGATCGCGTCGCCGCGTTTGATGCCAGCCGCCGCGCTGGGAAGGCTGGCGTCGGCCCAAGGGTCTACGAGGACCTCTACGGTAAAGGCGTCGAGATCAATGATTTCGTGGCGGATCGGCGGGCCTGCACGAACAGCGATTTTGCCGATCGCGATGTGCGCCTCGCCGCGATCGAGGCCTATCGCCTCTTTCACGGGGTCGGCGCGCTTGGCCTCACGAAAACCGTGTTCGACATGATCGAAGAGCATGACCGCCAGATCACCGAGCTGAACGGGTGGCGGCCTCCCGATTACCCTTGGATGATGCGGCAGTATCGGCTCGCCCGCCGTGCGCTTGAGGCATCCGGGATCGATTGGGCACCTTGCTTCAATGATCCGATGGCCGGCAACTTCATGCTCGGCGCTGACAAGTCGATCATGCTGATCGACTATGAATACGCCTCCAACAACGACCGCTGTTATGATTTCGGTATTTGGTTCGGTGAGATGTTCTACACTCCGTCAGTCGAGCAAGAGCTCATCGAAGCCTATTTCGGCGAGGTGCGGCCTGAGATCGTCGCTCGGGTGACCATCCACAAGGCGCTTGCTGATGTAAAATGGGCCCTCTGGTCATTCGTTCAGCAACAGTTGTCGGCGCTCGATTTCGATTTCTTCAAGTATGGCGCGTGGAAGCTCATGCGAATGCGGGCTATCATGCGCGACCCCAGGTGGGTGGAGCATCTGTCGAAGGTTTGAGCGGAACGCTGACAGCAAACCTCTTGCCGATCCTGCATGATGCGCGCCGCGTCGTAAGATTTTCTAATGGCGCATCCGCTCGTGGTGCAGGCTCTACTCGTCGCTTGATCGTACCCACTTAAGCCCGAAGAACCTTTTCTATCATCGGCTACTTCCGAACTGGAGGCTGCCTCCAACGCTTGCGTCTTGCTGCCGTACTCGCTGCGCGAACCCATTCCGCGTGAGCAGGTTAATCTTTGGCGCCGACCAACGCACGAAGCACGCAACGGCGTATACCGGCCAAGGCGCAAACGCTACCGCCGCTACACGCCACATCCAGATTGATGGGCGGTGCACGGAGTTGGAAGTTGACACCCTCTTCGATCCCCCACGCAAGCGGAAGTCATTGATAGGGACGGCAAATCGCCCGGAACAAAGGCAGCGAGCTGCTTTCACAGCCGTTACAGGCGTGTTCGCAAGCGTGACAGCTACCGGAACGATCCCTTCCTGACAAAGCGATAGGGAGGCTTGCGCAAGATGAAAACTACGATGAAGCGCAACAGGAAGACCATCCAGTCGGCGGCCAACTGGGACGCGAGATCCGGCCGTCGATTGAAGAGCATGCCAAGAGTACCCTGCGACTTACCGCTGGTCCCGCCTGAGCGGCGCCCACGATGTGGTCCAGTCCCAATGTTAGTGAAGTGTTGGTTTTGCGCCAGCGGTAGCCTGGCGGGCGGAGCCGCTCTCACGAGCGGAGCCGGCCAGGCGGATGGCAGGAACACCGTCGTCTCTGGGGCCGGAGCCTGGTAGCCGAGAGCGCTGTGCGGGCGGACGCTGTTGTAATGGCGGCGCCAGCTTTCGATCACGGTGCGGGCCTCGCGGAGCGTATAGAAGATCTCACCGTCAAGGAGTTCGTCGCGCATTCGAGCGTTGAAGCTCTCGATGTATCCGTTCTCCCAAGGGCTCCCAGGAGCGATATACGCAGTGCTGGCCCCCACCCCGTGGATCCACTGGACCGCCGTGGCGACGAATTCGGGGCCGTAGCATATGGGGAAGGTGTGAGCTGAGACGGCTCATTGGAGTGCGCTGACCGCCAAGAGTCAGAGCGCGCTCCGGCGAGGCGTCGTCGGGAAGGTGGTAAGGTTTCGCTCCGTTGATGAGCGCTCCATTGGCTAACGGAGCGCACGCAAATGCCCCTGAACTCCCCTTCCACGCGCGGTGCGGTGCTGGTCGCGATCGACGTTGCCAAACGCCGCAACGAGGTCCTTGTCGCCTTTCCTGGAGCGGCTCGACGCAAACGGCTGACCGTGCCCAACACACGCGAAGAGCACAATCGCTTCCTCGACTACCTGCGCGCCCTCAATCGACCGGTCATCGCGGGCTTCGAAGCGACGGGCAACTCCCATCGGCCGATCGCATGGCGCCTTGTCGAAGCGGGCATCGATGTGCGCCTCATCTCATCGCTGGCACTCGCGCGGACCCGGGAGGCGCTTCACAACAGCTGGGATAAGAACGACCCGAAGGACGCGCAGGTCATGCTCCACATGATCGAGGTCGGCGCGCCCCAGGTCTTTCACGACCCGCTCGCGCACGGCATCAACGACATTCAGGAGCTGTCCAAAACGCACGATATGACCTCCCGTGCGAAGACCGAGCTCTGGCATCGACTGCTCACCCACTACCTGCCGCTCTATTTCCCGGAAGCCGAACGCTTCCGCGGCGGCGCCAGGAGCGACTGGTTCTTGGCACTGCTTGAGGCGTTCCCGACGCCGGCCTCGATCACGACACTCAGCCAGCAAGACTTTATCGCAGCCGCCTGGACCGTTGTCGGTCGCAAGGTTTCCAAAGAGCGCTTTCTTTCCGACGTTTACAAGACAGCCCAGAGTTCCATTGCGCTTCCTATTCCGCCGAGTTCCGAGGCGATCGCCATGTTCAAGATGGTCCTGGTGGAGGGCCGAGGCCTCATCCGCCAGCGCGACATCATTGAACGGAGGGCCGAAGCGCTGCTGTCGCAAAACGCAGACTATCGAAGGCTGAAGACCATCCCCGGTGTGGGGCCAATCAATGCGCTGACCGTCCTCGCCGAGGCTGGCGACTTGCGCCGCTTTCGACATCACCGTCAGTTCCTCAAATTCTGCGGGCTCGACCTCGCGATCCACCAGTCGGGCCAGTTCCGCGGTCAAACCAAGATCGCGAAGTTCGGCAACGCGCGTCTTCGTCGGACGTTCTGGATGGCCGGCCAGGTCGCCGTCCGCCAACGCGAGAATAGTTTTAGATCCAAGTACGAGCGCTATGTCGCGCGCGATCGGGACAACGCCGATCTAAAGCGCAAAGCGCTCGCAGCAATCGCCGCCAAGATGGCCCGCGTCACCCACGCGGTCATCGTTGGCGGTGAAGACGTTTCCCCGTTCTTCGACCGGGCGATGCCAGGCGGAAGAACTCCTCTCTGACGAGCCGTGGAGGCGCCACGCGCGACCTCGTAGATAATGTTCGGGTCTTCCGCTTGGATCCGCATCTCGTCTTGAGAACGGTTAAGGCCGCACATCTCGCGGACCTTGTATTGGCTATGGTCGAGAGCGCCATCTGTTGACCGCGGAAGCCGCTTGGTGGATCTTCAAACCGCTGGCGCTCGTCAGCGGACGGGATCTTTTGGCCCGATTGGCCCCATGCTTCCCGACATAGAACGTTGTCGGAGCGAATATGGCTCGGCACGCCGCGCAGGATAAACAGGTCTGACAGGACATCGATCACGTCAGCGCTCTTCAGTCGGCGGCCAACTCGGATCGCGAGACACGCGTGGGTGAACGCGTCGACCACATTCAGCATGCGATACGTCCGTCCGTCATGGGTGCGATCCTCCACGAAATCGTACGACCACATTTGGTTCGGCCGCTCTGCCCGCAGCCGCGCACACGACCCATCATTCAGCCACAGCCGACCCCGATTGGGTTGCAGGGCCGGTGCCTTCAGCCCTTCGCGTCTCCAGATCCGCTCGACTTGGCTGTCGTTCACCTGCCAGCCGGCCCGGCGCAACAACTCGGCGATCCGGCGGGTGCCATATCGCCCGTACTGCCGTGCCAGCTCGATGATGTCTTCGGTGAGCCGCGCCTCGTCCTTCCGGCCCTGGGGAACTTTGCGCTACCGTGGAGCGATGCTGCCCAACAACGCGGCACACGCGACGCTCAGGTATCGAGACGACCCCAACGGCAGCAGTTCAGGGGCGAGCTTCGTGGTGTTTGGCAAGCCGGACGGGACGGCGGTGGAGCTATCGGACGTGGAGGTCGGCACCGGCGGCTTCGTCATCAACGGCGTGTCGGCAGACGACCTATCGGGCCGCTCGGTGAGCCGTGCGGGGGACGTGAACGGTGACGGCTTCGACGACCTCATCGTGAGGGCTCCCTTCGACGACCCCAACGGCTCCGCCTCTGGCGCGAGCTTCGTGGTGCTTGGCGGGGACTTTTCCGGCGCGGCCACACAGGTCGGCATCATCGGCGACGATCCGCTGATCAGCACGGCTGGCGCCGACGTCTTGTTCGGCGGGACAGGCAACGACACCATCGAGGGCAACGGCGGCGACGACCGGGCGAACGGGGCCAGGGGAACGACATCTTCGTCGCGTCCGGCACGGGCGGTGAACTCGCGATCGCCGACTTCGAGGGCGGGATCGGTGCGGGCGATCAGCTCGACCTGTCGGCGTTCTCCTTCGCCGACTTTGCCGCCGCCGCCACGCCGTCAGGTCCCGGTGACCGAGACACCTTGATTACCCTCGCCCCCGGCAACACAATCTTGCTTCAGGACTTCGACCGGAACAACCTCGCGCCGGACGACCTGATCCTGTGAGGCTTGGGCGTCGCGGCGAGGCGAAGCAAAGGACACGATGACGAACGCCGCCGAGCCCACCCTCGAGATCTCGGGCTCGCGCCTTTTCGCCACGTGGCTGCGCGAGCGGCGGGCCAGCCTCGCTTTCACCACCTATCGGGCCGGCAAACTCTTCCTCATCGGCCTCAAGCCGGACGGCGGTCTCTCCGTCTTCGAGCGCACCTTCGACCGTGCGATGGGGCTTTCCGCGGCGCCCGATCGCGTTCTCATGGGCACCGTCTATCAGCTCTGGCGGCTCGACAACTTCCTTGGCCCCGGCGAGACGCATCAGGGCCACGACGCGGTCTTCATGCCGACCCAAGGCATCACCACCGGCGACATCGACATCCACGACGTCGCTATCGATGGCGCAGGGGCGCCTGTCTTCGTGGCGACGCGGTTCAACTGCCTCGCGACCGTGGCCGAGCGTGGCAGCTTCAAGGTGCTCTGAACGCCGCCGTTCATCGATCTGATTGCGGCGGAGGACCGCTGCCACCTCATCGGCCTCGCCATGGCGGACGCCAAGCCGCACGCGGTCACCTGCGTTAGCCGCTCGAACGTCTCCGAAGGCTGGCGCGAGCACCGCCGGGACGGTGGTCTCGTGATCGATGTCGCCTCCGGGGATGTGATGGCGTCCGGCCTGTCGATGCCCCATTCGCCGCGTGTCTATCGGGGCAAGCTCTGGCTCGTGCAGGCCGGCACTGGCGAGTTCGGCACCGTCGATTCGGCCACGGGGCGCTTCGAAGCGGTGTGTTTCCTGCCCGGCTTTGCTCGCGGGATCTATTTTTGCGGTGACTACGCGGTGGTGGGCCTGTCCCGTCCGCGGCAGGAAGGCGCGTTTGGCGGCCTCGTCCTCGACGAGCGGCTCGACCGGGAAGGCGTCGCGGCCAGATGCGGCCTTGCGATCATCAACCTCCTCACGGGCGACGTGGAGCATCTCCTCAAGATCGGCGGCGTGGTGCAGGAATTGTTCGACGTGGCGGTCCTGGAAAGCGTCCGCCGGCCGATGGCGCTCGGCTTTCGTACCGAGGAAATACGCCTTATGATCCGGCCCGAGTAGCGCCAGGCGCCGAGGCCGTCATGCTGATGGCCACATCGCCGCGAGGGCCCGCTCGAAGTCGCGGACGTAGGTCTTGATGTCCCAGCCTGGCCTCGCGCGGAGCCGGTCGCGCAGGCCCGTCTTGAGGGTGATAAGGGCGCGGCGATCTCCACGTAGCTCGCCTCGTCGTGCGCGATCCATTCGGCTAGGCCTGCCACGGTCATGAAGCTTGCGCCCCTGCGCAAGACGAAGTGACTCACGCAAGGGTGACTACGGGTACACCCATCCAGAACGCCGGCAAGGTCGTCGTTCCGCCGTTGTGTTGCTACATGACTGTGGGCAATGCCAGTGATAGCGTCAGGCCGCCCTGATGGTCTCATAGCCCCGGCGCTCCTTCTGCCGAGCGAGGTCGAGCAACGCGTCGATCGCCGATCCGGCGGATGGATACAGGTCGCTGCGCAGCCGACCGCTGACGCCGATCCGGCCCATTCGCGCACGAGTGCCCATTCTCCGAACATCGTCCTCTGGATGGATCACTTCAGTGGCGGAGGCTCAGCAGGACAGCGCGGATATCTGGTACACCAATCCCCATAGTTTAACATCACCTTTAGGAGGCAGGGAGATCCCGTCAGCGAGAGGCGCTGCGATCCGCCACCACATAGTTGGGATGCGCATGCTGCGTTTGGGCGGAATGAGCCCGAAGCGGACCTGGGCCGCACGAGGTTGGTGCGAGGGGCGATCTAACGTGTCAGGTCCGGCAAGCATCCGACAGCGCTCCCGGTTCGACCCGCCAAACATCAAGATGCAGGTGCCAAGACCAGGGGAGTGAGCGGCCGTCCGACAGCCGTCCTCGTCAGCCGTCGTCCAGTTCAGGTGGGAGACTGTGCTACGTGCGCCGAAGTAAGGTGCGCAGGCGATACAAGATAATGATGCGAACGACGTGGCCGAGCTGCGCGGCAGCGGTATCGTGCTTTTGCGCGAAGGAGAGGCCTTCTCGGACGCGACGCGAGAACGCCGGACGCACATGGCCGCGGGCAAGCTTGGCGAGGCAGATCCGTGCGATGGCGACGGCGCGCTCGTCCCCGGTCGCTCGTGCAACGGCAGGTGATGCGCACTCCAGCGTGCCGAGCCATGCACCGAGGATGAGCGATATTCGCAGCATCCTTTCGCCGCCGCATGCGCGCGCGGCGCGAAAGGCGTCTGCGAGGGTCTCGTCGCTCGATGCGGCAGCTTGGACGCAGCGGGAGAAATCGATGATCTTCTTCAGCGAGACCCAGGAATCTTTGGCAAGCTCAACAGACCAGAAGCCGACTGCATCGACAGGAGAGAACGTCATGATCGTTTGTCTGGCGAAGTCGAATGGCACGCGCCGCTCGATCGCGCCGGCAAGGTCGAAGCGGAGCCCGTGCCAAGGTGCGGCAAGGCCAAAGTGCATTTCGACCATTACCTCGTTTTCCTCGCTCCAAAGGCTGACATGGTGGAGGCGCGAGAGGTCGCGGCGCAGCGAGGGGCCGCCGTCCCGATCCGGCGTGTCGTAGTGCCGGCGAAGCGCTGCGAGCACCTTCCCAAGCTCCGAGCGCGCGACGTAGACGTCGACGTCCTTCGCGGTCCTGACGGTGCCGCCCGTGCGATAGAGCGCGCCAGCGATTGCGCCCTTGGCAAAAACCGCAGGGAACGCTTCGGCATCGAGGATCCCGGCGAGCCGCACAGTCTCGCGTTCCACCCGCGCGACGTGGTCGGTCAGCCGCTCGACGAAAGCGGCAAGCGCTGCGTCCACCGCGTGATCGAGGCTGAGCCCATGGCGCGCGAGGAACTGCGTGAGTTCGCCGACGACCTCATGATGCAGCGCGAAACGCGTGAGGCGCTCATAGTCGAGCGCGTCGGCGAGAAGCGCCCTCGCCGCGGAAGCGTCGCCGGCAAGCGCCGCTAGAACGAAGCGCTCCGAAGGATCGAAGCCGGCGAGCGGTTCCGCACTCGTCCCGCACCTTCGCCGGTGCTCAGACGTCACGGACAGCCCACCGGCACTGGCCATCGGCGTTCACAGGCACTCAACGATCTCTTCGAACAGGGCGACGGCATCGGCGGGGCTGCCGTAGGTACACGCGAAGGCAGGGATGCGCTCGAGGCCCTCGATCAACGTCTCGACCGAGCCCGGCGTGAGCTTGGCGCGCCAGGCAAGGACGCTTTGCAGGATGTGCTGCATCGCGATCTCTGGGGGGAGCGTGGTGGTTTTCGCGCTCGCTCCTTGCACGAACCCGGGTACCACGAACGCGCGAACCGGGACCGGCTCGAGGCGGGGCTCGGCGACGGGCAGATACTTTACAATCTTGCCGTCGGCCCGCTCGTGGATCGTCGCGTGCTCCAGCTCCGGATGGAGCGCACCGAGGAGATCCCAGGCCTCGCGTTTCACGCAGCTCGCTGCAGGAACTCCGCGCACCGCGAGGCCGCGCTTGTTGAAATCGACGAGCGTCAAGTCGTCTGCAAGGCACGTATGGCCCGCAGCCGCGAGGGCGAGTGCCAGGCACGTCTTGCCATGGCCGCTCGCCGCCGGGACAAGGACGGCGCCGGTCCCAACCTCGACGACCGCGCCATGCAAGCAGGCGTCGTAGTGCTGTGCGTTCACAGCGGCGTGGCAGACTGCCGCCTTCACGTCTGATGCCACGCCGCGCCGCGAAGCGCACTCGGCGACCACGGTCTCGCCATCGAGGACGGCGTAGCCGGTCGCTGTCCGGACGACGCGCACCACGGCGTCGCTCCCCTCGCGATCCTCTGTTGGAAGGTGGCCCATGACCGACAGGAAATCTTGCAGGAGCAGACGGGTAGGGAGGTAAACCTCTACCGTCTTGCCAAGCAGGGCAACGTGGCAGCGGTGTGTCGGCGGTGTCATGGAATCGACTATCGCCGCGACGTCCACGCGACGCGGCATCGGCCTCGGTAGTCCCGCCGCCTCGCTGCCGCGCCGGAGACGGTCAAGCTTTGCGAGCATTTCGTTAAATTGCGTCCGCGCCTCACTCCGCGGTACGGCGAGATCCTCCTGTAGCCTTGTGATGATCTCCGCTTCAGTGAGCCCCTCCTCGATCGCACAAAGAAGCAGGGCGATTCTCGGGTCGACCCAATAGAGAGCGCCGCGCTGGACGTCGAGCGCCACACCAGAACTTCCAATTTGGTGGAGCGTAAGAGTATTCCTTAGGTTTGATAGTGATATGTCGAAGTTTTCCAAATTCATCTGTTTGTGATTTCCGGTCGCCTATGTTAGTGGTACTGTCAAAGATGCCCATGTACGCCGATTGTGCGGCGCCAGCGACTGTCGGCCATGGGGTCGATTGGTAACCACGCTGCCACGACGATAGAGAGCCCAAGCGTTTGTTTTCTAGGCGGACCATGACCGATAATAGCATAAAAGATCATCTTGCTACTGACCATACTGCGTTGCCGCGCGGGCAATCTAGGCGCGAGTTTTTCCGTGACGCCTCGAAAAAGAGCGCCGGCGTCGCGGCGTCACTGTTGTTCTCCACGGCTGTCATTCCCGACGCGCTCGCCTCCCACTATGGCAGTGGTGGCGGCAGGAGACGGAAGCGACTTAGGAGAAGGCGCCGACGCTCTTGACGCTTCAGGGGGCGAGCGCGCTGGTGCACACGCACTACACAAATGATCGCAGCTGCCCTCGGCTACCCGGAAACCGCGCTTCGCAGAACAGTGTTGGTTTCGACGTGGCCGAGCTACTGGGGATTACTTAAGCGGCTCGCCCATGTGGTCGACGAAGCCCGGCTTGAAGACATCATCCGACTCTACGCGACCGCTCGCCGAAAAGCGCGGTGCCGCCGGCTGTCGCGATCCCTACGTCATATCCCCGACGCCCTCGCCCCAGTAGCGAGAGACCAGTACACCCAATGGCCAGGCATGACGGACCGCTTCGTCCGCTGTGCGCCATACCAATCGGGTGACGGTGCACCCCGCCGGCAGTGCGCTCGCCTCGCTCCTCGGTGGTCCGCTTTCACACGATGGACGGGAATGCAGACAGGTTTGCGAAGGCCCGGTATTGGCGCTCCACGCTAGAATTCGGTGCCGTCAGGCGTCCGGCGCCTCGGTGCCGTTCCACTCCATCACGAACGGCGGGGCGCGCTCGCCCATCACCTCAATCGCATCAAGCGCGGCAGTCAGCTCGGCGAACTCGCTTTCGGTGAAACGCACGCTGGCCGCCCCAATATTCTGGCGCAGGTGCGGGAGCTGCGTCGTGCCGGGGATGGGCACGACGTTCGCCCCTTGCGCCAACAGCCACGCGAGTGCGATTTGACAGGGATCGGCGTTCTTGCGCTCCGCCCACTCGCTGGCCAGAGCCACCAACGCCATGTTCGCCTCCCGGTTCTCGGCGTCCATCCGGCTTGTGAGCGCGCGGAAATCTGAGGGCGCGAACGTGGTCTCCATGTCGATCGCGCCCGTCAGAAAACCGTAGCCGAGCGGCGCAAACGGGACGAAACCGATGCCAAGCTCCTGGCAAAGGGGCAGGATGCCGTCCTCCACGCCGCGGTAGAGCATCGAGTATTCGTTCTGCACAGCGGCGACCGGCAAGAGCGCATGGGCGCGGCGCAGCGTGTTGGGCCCCATCTCCGACAGGCCCCAGTGCAGCACTTTGCCCTCGGCCATCAGGTCCGAAACGACACCCGCGACGTCCTCGATGGGCACGTCCGGGTCAACGCGGTGCTGGTAGAGAAGGTCGACGCGGTCGGTGCCAAGGCGCTGCAGCGAGCCCTCGACAGCAGCCCGGATGCGTGCCGGATCGCTCACCACGCCACCGCGCCACTCGCCGGTCTCCAAATCGACATCGAAGCCAAACTTTGTAGTGACTTGGATCTCGTTGCGGAAGGGCGCCATCGCCTCGCCAAGGATCCGCTCACACTCATGCGGGCCGTAGACTTCCGCGCAATCGAAGAAGGTCACCCCCTCGTCGAACGCGGTGCGAATGAGCGCGATCATGTCGTCCCGGTGCGGGATGACCGTGTGGAAGGTTCGATGCATGTTCTGCACTCCGAGACCCATCTCGGAGACCTCCAATGCCCCTAACATGCGCCGCCCGAGCGCAGGTGCGCCTTGTGCGACCGAGCCCGCGTCTTGCGCGATCACCGCGGTGGCAGCGAGTGTTCCCACGGCGGCGGCACTCCCGGTGAGGAGAGCACGGCGGCTCGGCGTCACGATGTCGTCCATCGGTATTTCCTCTATCCTTGATCAGCTGTAACCCAGATGGAGCCTTTGCGGCGCCGGGCGGGTGCGCTTAGATTCCCGGTGAGGGATATTTCTTCGTGAAGGGACCGGAAGCCAAGGGATGGTCGGACGTACGCGCAACATTCACGAAATCCGTACGTCGATGGAGGCCGGTCGCCCCTACTTCTATCGCGAGGATTGCGGAGCCTTTGCCTTCACCTACGCGTGGCTGCCAGACTTCTCGCGTTGGGAAGGCGCCACAGAATCTCCCTCTTTCGCCATCGATTTCGCGTTCACAGCGTCGGGTAAGGCGGCGATCGCACGCCCCTCGGGCCGTATCGAGGATCGCTTCGTCCCAGCGAGGACCGGAGGCACCGTGGGTCCGGAGGGATTCACCTGGCTGGCCGCTGAAGGGCCGAGCGAGGTGATCGAGGTGCGCCCCAGCGTTGCCTTACGAGCGGACGTCGCCGAAGGCTACGATCGCAATGCCTCGACGGCGTACGGCGAGTCCCACGCCAACACCGATCCATTCTTGTTTGCCATGGCGAACCGGCTGAGAGCCCATGCTCTGGGCGGTGCTCTGCTGAGCGATCTCGAGGGCGAAGTGCTCGTACAAGGGGCGGTCGCGCGGACGATCGAGCGTACCCACGATCTCCCGCGACCGGCAGGCCACGCTGGCCTTGACGGCCGTCGGCTTAAGCGTGCGGTTGAGTTTCTGCACGAAAACATGCATCGTCGCCTGACGATTGCCGAAGTGGCGTCGGTAGCGGCGGTGAGCCGCGATCACTTCGACATCCTCTTCCGCCGTTCTGCAGGCGTGTCCGCTCACGCCTATCTCACCGATTTGCGGATGGATCGGGCGTTGCGGCTCCTGCAGTCCGGTACCAGTGTCGAGGCCGCAGCCCATGCGACCGGCTACGCGCCTGCACACGCGTTCCGCACCGCTTTCCGCGCGCGTTTCGGTGTCCTGCCCTCCGAGGTTTGAGCAACAATGCCGCTCCGCGACATGGAGATGACGTCTCTCGAAGGAAAGATGCCGCAAGTTCAATTTTAAACTCCCACATAAAAAATGCGTTCTTCATAGGTCTCATGATCTCGCGCAGCCCGGGCTCCTCCCGTGTCGGTCAGATGGTGGCGACGTTCGGGCCGGGGCTGCCGTCGAGAAGCAGTTCGTGTTCGACGAGTTGAGCGATGTCGCGCGGCGCATGCTACTGCGCGGGAAAAGTGTCTTTGGGGAGTGGCTTGGCGATGTCGCGCGCTGCAAACGTGCTGCCAACGGCAGAATGCCGGATGTCGTTGCGCGAGCGGAGGGTCATGGCAGTGTGGGCCGAGCGCGGTTCGGTGCGGGCGCTCCTTCCGAGTACGAACTGCTACGTTGGCCAAACCGCTGGCGGAGGAACGCATGAGGTGCCGATGCTGCGTCGGAGACCTCGTTCCAGGAAGGTTTCATCGCCAAATAGCAGGGGCGATCGGGCGGTTCTCCGTCGCCGCGCGAACTGTGTGATTGCGAGGTCCTGAATGCAGAGTGAATCGAGGATGAATGCCAGCGCGCCGTCGCTCGCCACGGCGCTGATCGAGGAAGAGCGCTCCGGCCTCAAGTTCGCGCTCGCCGTGCGCTGCTTTGCGCTTGCGGCCATCGTTGTCTGGCTCCTGGTCTCGGTGCCCTTTCCCCGTGTCACCTACTGGCTGGCGCTCGCCGCGATCTTCTTCGTGTCGGGAGCGGTCCCCTATCTGATGCGTCGTCGCAAGGACTGGCGGGTGTGGGTGATGGTGTTCGCGGCGGTGGACGCGCTGGTGCTCGTGATGGCGCTCCTCCTTCCGAACCCGCTCGCGACCAGCGGCTGGCCGATCCAGATGGGTCTCCGGTTTCAGAACGACCTTTACCTCTTCGTCCTGCTTGCCGGCGCGGCCCTCAGCTACTCGCCGCTCCTCGTCGTCTGGACGGGCGTCGCGACATTGGTTGCTTGGGGGATCGGCACCTTCCTAATCGCAAGGCTGCCGGAGACGATCACCGTCTATCCGCCCGATACGGGCGACCCGGCGCTGGACAGCGAGACTGCCCTCAGGACCTTCCTGGAGCCGACGTTCTTCAACATCACCGGGCGGATGAACGAACTGGTGCTTCTGGCCGTCACTGCGGCAATCATCGCGGCGGCGGTCTGGCGCTCGCGCAGGCTCGTCCTGCGGCTTGCCCGTGCCGAGCGCGCCCGGGCCAACCTTGCCCGCTACATGTCGCCCGACCTCGTCAACCGCCTTGCGCGTGAGGATATCTCGCTCACCGCCAACGAGCAGCGCCACGTCGCGGTGCTGTTCGTCGACATGATCGGCTTCACTGAGATCGCTGAGCAGTCGACGCCGGCCAACACGATGGTGATGCTGCGCGGCTTCCACCGCCGGGTCGTCCAGGCTGTTTTCCGCCATGGCGGCACCGTCGACAACTACGCCGGCGACTCGGTGATGGCGACCTTCGGGGCCCTTGGCGAGGACAGCGGGGCCGCGCGGCGGGCCCTCCAGACCGCCTGCGAGATCCTCGATACGGTGGACCGGTGGAACGCCAAGCGTGCCGCCCGCGGCGCCGCACCGCTCAGCGTCGGCATCGGCGTTCACTACGGGCCCGTGGTGGTGGGGAACGTGGGCGATGACCAGCATCTTCAGTTCACGGCCATCGGCGACACCGTCAACGTCGCAAGCCGCATGGAGCGCCTCACACGCGATCACCATACGCCCATTCTCGCGAGCGGCGACGTCATCGACGCCGCGCGGCCGGACACGGGCGAGGAGAGCCCGCTTCTCACCCGCTTTTGCGAGGCGGGCGTGGTCCCGGTCCGCGGACGGCGCGGCGAAGTGGCCCTTTGGCGCCTGAGAGGCGAGGAACCGCCGTCCTCTGCGTTGTGATGAGCCCGCCCCTTTGTGGCGCCCGGACCTTTGCTCGATGCGCCTGGCAAACGTTCTCGCTTTCGAGCCGCCGAAAACGAAACAGCGGTCGAGCTTGCGAATGCCTGGGGCCGAAGCTCGTTCTGATCAGCCTCCGTCGATGGGCTCCATGTTTTGAAGCCGCAGCGCGGTCTTCACGCCCTCGTCTCCCTCCATCCGTTTTCGGTGGGCTGCCAGCGCGGGCGCCTCGGAAAGCGCTTTGGGCGTCTGGCCAGCCCAGCGCGTGAGCACATAGAGGTAGGCGTCGGCGAACGAGCGGCGGCCGAGATACCAGTCTCCGTTTTCCGAAAGCACTTCGTCCATGTAGCGGTAATGGCCCGCGATCTTCTCGTAGGCGGCGTTCTTGACCTCATCCTGCGCCGCCGGGCTCTCCGCGAACCGTTTGGGCGCAAAGTGCGGGCCGAAATCCGCGTGGACCTCCGACGTCATGTAGGAGAGCGCTTCGGCTTCCTTGCGGCCGAGGGCGGTGTCGCGCGCAAAGCTTGCACTACCGTAGGCGGCGCCGAGCCAGCTCAGAATTGCCGCCGCCTCGGTCAGGACGTCGCCGTCCTCGAACGCGACGGCGGGCACTTTGGCCTTTGGGTTGATCGCCCTGTACACCTCCTTCTTGTGATCGCCATAGGCCATGGCTTCGACCTCCACGGGAGCACCCAGCCACTGAATGGCGATGTTCGGCGCCAGCGAGCAGGTTCCGGGCATTGTGTAGAGTCTTGGCATCGAGGGATCCTTCCGTGTCTGCCTTTCGCGGCGATCGCAAAGTGTTGTGGGTATAGTCGCGTTCTCGGCTGACCGCTTTGTCTGACGGATGGTCACGCCATCCCAGCCTTTCGCAGCGCTTCGGACATTTTGGCGATGAACGAGCGGGGCGCCGCGGGCTGAAATGGCGTCGGCAACCAGATTGCATGGATCTGAAAGGCGTTGAACGAGGCACCGGGGAGGAGGTGCACCAGGCGTCCCGCGGCGAGATCTTCCGCGTAGGCCCATTCCGGCCCAAGATGGACCCCTCGCCCGGCAAGGACCATCTCGCGCACCGCTGACATGGAGTTGACACCGATCCGGGACGCCATCCGCAGATCGTATTTTCGACCGCCGAACTCGAACGCAGCGCGGACATCGGTGGGACCCAGCCGGTAGGTGACCGCCGGCAGATTCTTGATGTCCTCCAGTGCGCAGACCCGAGCTGCCAAGCCGGGCACAGCCACGAGCACCCTTCGCGATACACCGATCCGGCGGGCTGTGAGACTGCTATCGGCGAGCTGTCCGATCCGGATTGCAACGTCGATCCCTTCTGCGAGCAAATCAGCAAAGCCTGATCCCAGGCAAAGGTCGACCGTGAGGCCGGGATAGTCACCCGACATCTGGGAGAGGATCGGCGCGACGTAGCGCGCGCCGAAATCCACCGGCGCGGCGACCCGCAATCGCCCCGAGGGCACCTCCTGTCCGCCCGTCACCTCGGCGAGAAGCGCAACGCGTGCATCGGTAAGCCGCCGGATCCCTTCCGCATAGCGTGCGCCGGCCTCTGTGACTGAGGACGCGCGCGTCGTCCGGTTGAGGAGTTTGACACCGATGCTTTCTTCCAGCGCCGCGATACGGCGGCTGACACGACTCGGGTCGAGACCCGCTTTCGTCGCCGCAGACCGAAAGCTGCCGCTGTCGACCACGGCAAGAAACAGACTGTCGTCGTCCATTGATGCGTCTCGCGCAATTCTGACTAGAAATCACAAACAATACCGGACTCCATACGCAACACCTAAGTCCGTTTCGTCGCGGAAACGCGGGCTTTGCCAACACCGTTGGCCGTTGGGCTGAAGGCCAAAATCATGGAGTGTGAACTGTGACGCAGATCGACGAGACGAACACCGTTTCCCGGCGCAGCGCCCTCAGGTTTGGGGCGCTCGGCGCTGTGGGGGCGGCCGCCGCAATGATGCAGTCGGGCCCGGCCGATGCACAGTCGCGCAATTCACAAGGAGAACTTGCCGGAAAGACTGCGTTCATTACTGGCGGGGCGCGCGGAATTGGTCTCGCCTCGGCGGAGGCATTGGCTCGAGCAGGCGCGAACATTGCGCTGTTCGACATTGCCGAAGTTGACGTCCCGAATGTGCAGTATCCGCTCGCCTCGGAAGCCGATCTTCTGTCCGCAAAGGAACGCATCGAGGCAATCGGCGCCCGCTGCCTGACATTTAAAGGTGATGTGCGAGAGAAAGCCGCGCAGGACGAGGCCATGGCCCAAACGGTGGATGCGTTGGGGAGCCTCGATATCGTGCTCGCTAACGCGGGGGTGAGCCAGGCGGGTGCAATCGAGGAGTTCTCAGCCGACGACATTTCGACAGTGTTCGATATCAATGTCGCGGGTGTCGTGAAGACGACACAAGCTGCGGTCCCGCACATGCGCGCTCAAGGCGGTGGGCGGATCATCTACGTCTCATCCGGTCTCGGCCGCGTCGGGAACGAACTGTTCCCGGTCTATGCGCCGACCAAATGGGCCGTGATCGGGTTCGCCAAGAGCGCAGCCCTATCCTACGGTGCTGACAACATTATGTGCAACGTGGTGGCACCAGGACTGGTTCGCACGCCCCTTGCGGACAATGATGTTGTTCTCAGCAAGCTTATGCCCGGCGTCTCCAATCCGACGTTCGATGCTGTGTCGGCCGCAATTGCGCCGAGCAGCCCGATCGGCATCGGTCACCACGAGGTCGAGGACATCGCGAACGCGGTTCTCTTCTTCGCCGGCAACGCGACTGCTCGCATGACCGCCGAAGTGCTCGATGTGAGCTACGGCTCAAACGCACGCAATATCGGGTAAACCAGAGCGCGTTGGGGCGGTGTACAGCGGAAATGGCTTTGTTGCTGTACTCGACCGGACCTTCGAGGCGTGACGGTATAGAGTTCGCCTTGAAACAAAGTTGACCGGTTTGCCCTTCAGGGCTTGGCGGTGGTGACCGCCACAAATGCCATCGCTGCAGAACACTCACTCGTTCTGTTGTTGATTTCCTGGGGTAGGCAAGCGGCTTTCGTTGACGGTCGCTTCCTGCCCGAGATTTGGAGCAGCGCTTGCAGTGACCTTTCCGCTGGATCACGCACTCGTGTCGCCCGATGAAGGTCCGCTTCCACCGTTTCAACCCGAGCGCAAGCCAGCCGACAAAGGCCCGGTTATGGCGCTCGACATCGAAGGGCCGGGCAACTCTAGCGGTCACGAAACGGTGCTCTGTGCGGAAGCGCCCCTAAAGAGGAGCGCTTTCTAGACGGGACGTTGGCTCTCCACGCCAACCCGGCGCGCTAGCCGCAAAGGCGACGCGCCAAAACTAAGGCGCACAGCTTCGAAGTGCGCCACGGTCATCATTGCGGTGCGCCGCGGGTCTAACCGAGCACGATAGGCAGCCCCGAATCTGCCGGCGGCTCCAACTCCTGAGTCTTGTGGGCGCCGCGAAGATACCGACTGATCGGGGGCCGGTCTCGCTTTCACGACTGATCGGCCCAGCGCGGCTCTCGCTCTGGGCCACGGCCGATTTCCGACTGTTCGTTCGCACCTGCTGTTGAACTTTCATGCACCTGTTAACGCCCTGTCACACCCCACTGAAAGCTTGACGTCTCGGCGCAGCCGCCGCGCCGCCGAAAATGAAGCCGAGAGGAGCACTCCCATGACGTCCATGCCACGTCTTGCGGCAGCTTTGGCAGCGCTTGTGGCGCCGTTTGCCACTGCCGCCTATGCGCAAGAGCGCGTCGAACTCGTCGTCCAGTACACGCAACCCCAGATCTTCGATGGCGTATTCGAAAAGCTGAAGGCCGATTTCGAGGCCGAGCATCCCAACGTGACCATCGACTACCGCGGCGTCTTGCCGGACTATGGTGCGGGCATTCAGGCGCTGTTGCGGGAGTCGCTGATCGGCGACATGCCGGATGTGACCTATGTCGGCATCTCTCACATCCCAACCGTTGCCAACCGTGACCTTCACGTCGACATGAAACGGCTGATGGCCGAGGACGGCTCCACGTTCGACGCGGGCGGCTGGAGCCCGTCGCTGCAATCCATCGGCCAGGTGGATGGTGAGCAGGTCGGCCTGCCGCACGCGATTTCGATGCCCGTCGTCTACTATAATGCCGACCTCGTGCGCGAGGTGGGCGGCGACCCCGATAACATGCCCTCCGACTGGGACGGCTTCCTGGAGCTTTCCGGCAAGATCGCCGACCTTGGTGAGGACTATGCGGGCCTTTACACGCCCTATTCGTCCACCTGGTACGGCGCCTGGGGTTTTCAGGCGGTTCACTTCAGCCACGGCGGCGAGATGATGCAGCCGGGCGCGACGACGGTGGATTTTGCCAACGATCAGGTATGGCCGACCTCCATCGGCATCTACGACAAGATGGCCGAGGAAGCGGGTCTGATGGCGCTTGGCGACCAGGCCCAGCGCCAGCAGTTCATCGCCGGCCGGATGGGCTTCGTGATGGACAGCATCTCGCGCCTCTTCAACTTCGAGCAGGCGATCGGCGACCGGTTCGAGCTGCGCACCATGCCCTACCCGATGGCGGTGGAAGACGGCCGGCTCCCCACCGGCGGCAACGCGGCCGTCATCACGACGGCGGCGGAGCGTGATCCGGCGGTGCTGAAGGCCGCGTGGGACTGGGTGAAGTTCACCACCGGGCCCTACGGCACCACGCAGGTGATCAAGCTCGTCGGCTACACGCCGGTCAACATGCTGGCGCTTGAGGACCCGGATCTCCTCAAGGGCTATTTCGACGATCGACCGAACCACAAAACCGCCGTCGACCAGCTCCCGGTGGTGCGCGAGTGGTTCCAGTTCCCGGGCGAGAATACGCTGAAGATCGACGCCATCATCGGCGACACGCTGGAGGCCGTGGTCGACGATTCCATGACGCCGGAGGAGGCGCTCGCCCACCTCACCGAAGAGGTGAACGCCCTTCTGCCGCAGGACTGACCATAAGGCTCCGGCATGGCCGGGGCCGCACCTTCCGGAAGGGACGGCGTGGCGACATTGGAACTCTCTGGCATCGAAAAGGCCTTCGGCGCGCGCCGCGTGCTGAAAGCTGTGGATCTTGCCATTGAGAGCGGCGAGTTCCTGGTCGTCGTGGGGCCGTCCGGCTGCGGGAAGTCCACGCTTTTGCGCATCGTCGCCGGCCTCACGCGGCAAGATGGCGGTGAGGTTCGCCTGGGCGGAACCGCCATCGATGCCCTTGCTCCCAAGGCGCGGGACGTCGCCATGGTGTTCCAGTCCTATGCGCTTTATCCGCACATGACGGTGGCTGAGAATCTCGCTCTGCCGCTTGTCATGCGCGACCTCAATTGGATCGAGCGCCTGCCCTTTGCCGCCAAGGTGAGCCGACGCGTGCGGGGAAAGCGCAAGGCCGCACTTGATTTGGTGGGCGCGGCGGCGGAGAGCGTGGCGCTCAGCGACTATCTCGGCGCCCGGCCGAAGCAATTATCGGGGGGGCAGCGCCAGCGGGTGGCACTCGCGCGGGCCCTGGTGCGCCGGCCGAGGCTGTTTCTTCTGGACGAGCCCCTCTCCAACCTCGACGCAGCGCTGCGCTCGCAGACGCGCACTGAGATCGTCGACCTCCAGCGCAAGCTCGGCGTCACGACGATCTACGTCACGCACGATCAGGTGGAGGCGATGACTATGGCCGATCGCATCGCCGTGATGATGGACGGTGACATCGTTCAAATCGGCAGCCCCCGTGAACTCCACGATCAACCGTCCGACACGCGGGTGGCGCGCTTCATCGGCACGCCGGCCATCAACATGCTGCCGGGACGGATCGACGAGGACGGCGCTGTGCGCGTGGCGGGCCTCGCCCAACCGGTCGTGCAGGCTGCGCCTCCCGACACCCCGGGCGTCGTCGACATTGGCGTTCGGGCCGAGCACCTCGAACTGGTCGCCCCAACAAGCCCGCACACACTCCCCGCGACTGTGCGGACGGTGGAGTATCTGGGCAGCGACGCCTTGCTTCACCTTTCCGCCGATCTGGGCGGTGAGCCGCGCGCGCTGGTTGCCCGTGTCTCATCCGATGACCTCGTCCATGGCCCTGGCTCACATCTTGGCATCAGCGCTCCGCGCCGCGCGCACGTCTTCGCCGCGAACGGGCGGCGGATACAAGTCCATGCGGCGGCCGCAGCCGCCGTTTCGCGGGTCGCAGCGCAATGACGGTCGCCGTGCCGGTCGCGAGGCCCGCGTCCCTGCGCTTCTCGCGCCTCGCGGGGACGCTTGCCGGATGGACCATGGCGCTCCCGTTCGTGATCGGCATGCTCCTCTTCCTCATTCTGCCGTGCCTTGCCATCCTCGCCATGGCGTTCACGGACTGGAGCCTCGGCGCGCGGGAATTTGGGTTCGTCGGCTTTGGCAACTTCGCCACGTTGCTCGGCGACCGGGTGTTCCAACAATCGCTCACCAACACGCTGATCTTTGCCGCAATTGTGACTCCCGTTTCGGTCGCGATCGGCCTGTGGCTTGCGGTGTTGGTCGAGGCATCCGTGCGCGGCCGCGCCTTCTTTCGCTCATCGCTGTTCTTGCCGGTCGTTTCCACCACAGTTGCGATGGCCATTGTGTGGGAGTTTCTCCTGCATCCGACGCTCGGCCCCATCAACACCATGCTCGCGGCGGTCGGTCTGCCCCGTCAGGGATTTTTGGCCGATGCGGACACGGTGCTTGCCACGCTTGCGGTCATCGGAATCTGGGAGAACGCCGGCTATGTGATGGTGCTGGTGCTCGCCGGCCTCAAATCCATCCCGACAGACCTTTATGACGCCGGCGCCATCGATGGCGTGGACGAGGGTTGGTCTCGTTTTTGGGCGATCACGTTCCCGATGCTCGGGCCGACGATGGTCTTTGTCGTCATCGTTTCGCTCATTCGTTCGCTGCGAACGTTCGATACGGTCGCAGCGCTCACCCAAGGCGGGCCGCGGCGATCGTCCGAAGTCCTGTTGTGGACGATCTATCAAGAGGGCTTCATGTTCTTCCGCGTCGGCTACGCCGCCGCTCTCACGGTGGTATTCGTGGTCCTCCTCCTCGTCATCACCTTCATAAAATTCCGCGTGCTCGACCGCGCCGTCCACTACGGCTAGCGCGATGAAGGGGGCACTGCGCTGGACGGTCTTGTCGGTGTTCGTCGCGCTTTCATTGCTGCCGTTCGTCTATATGCTCGCCTTTTCGCTAAAATCGGCCAGCGAAATCTTCTCTGGCAGCCTAGGCATCGTACCCCAATCCTTGGAAGGTCTTGGCAACTATCCGGCCGCTCTTCGCGCCGAACCGCTGCTGCGCTATCTCTTCAACGGTGCGATCGTGTGCGCCGGGATCCTCATATTCCAGCTCATCTTCGCCATTCCTTGCGCCTACGCCGTGGCCAAGCTTCGGTTTGCTGGACGCTCGCTCGTGTTCGGGCTTGTCCTCTTTGGCCTTCTCATTCCAGTGCAAGCAACCGCCCTTCCCATCTATCTCGGCCTTGCCGGCGTCGGGCTCCTCGACACCTACACGTCCCTCATCGTGCCGTTCGTGGCGTCTGCATTCGGCGTCTTCTTGTTCCGTCAATTCATCAAGACGATACCGGACGAGCTTCTCGACTCGGCGCGGCTTGACGGGTGCAACGAGTTTTCCGTGGTTCTGCGCGTGGTGGCACCGTTGACGCTGCCCACCGCCACCGCCTTCGGCATCTTCTCCGTGGTGTCGCATTGGAACGACCTCTTCTGGCCGTTAATTGTGTTGCGCTCGCCCGAACTCAACACGCCGCCGCTCGGCATCCTCGCCTTTCGCTCTGCCGAGGCGGGGGATCGCTACGGCGAACTGATGGCGGGGACGGTGATCATCACGGCGCCTCTGGTGGCGGCTTTCCTGCTCGCTCAGCGCCGCTTCGTCGAAGGCCTCAGCCTTGGCGCGCTCAAAGGATGACGACCATGAAAATCATTCAGATCACCGACACGCATCTCGTTCCGCCGGGTCAGCGCCTGTTCGAGAGCGATCCGGCGGAGCGGCTGCGGGCGGCCGTTGTAGATGTGGCAGCCCATCACGGCGATGCCGACCTTTGCGTCTTGTCCGGCGACCTCGCCCACGACGGTGACCCGCAAGCTTACGCGCTCCTCGCCGAGATCCTGGACGACCTTTCGATTCCGAAGCAGATCGTCGTGGGCAATCACGACGATCGCGCACGCCTCTGCGAAGCGTTCCCGGAGATCAAAGTGACCGCGGACGGCTTCATTCAGTCCTACCGCGACTGGAACGCATTGCGGCTCGTCTTCCTCGATACTGTGGACCCGGGCGTCCACTCCGGCGCGTTTTGTTCAGCGCGGGCGGCGTGGCTCGACGGTGTGCTCGCGGACGCGGGCGCTCGCGGCGTCCTTATCTTTATGCATCACCCGCCGATTCGCATCGGCATGCCACGGCTCGACGCGTACCGCATTCTTGAACCCGGCCCGCTGGAGACGACACTCGCCGCTCATAACAATGTGCGCCACATCTTCTTCGGCCATATCCACCGGCCGCTGGCAGGGTCTTGGCGCGGCATCCCGCTATCGGCGCTGAAGGGCACCAACCACCAAACCGGCCTCGATTTCACGGAAGGCGAGGCCAACACAATAACGCTCGAACCGGCCTCCTATGCCGTGATCTTCGCCGAGCCGTCGTCTGTTGTGGTTCATTTCAACGATTTCGCGGACGAAAGCAGGCGCTTCCTGTACGACCCCCACGCGCCGGAGAATGCGCAGATCAAGCCGCTGGACTGAGGGACCGGCGGCACAGGACCCGCCGCTCACGACAACCCGCCGATCCGCCGATCGGCAAATTTTGCCCATGCCGTCCGCACCAAACGCGACAAAGACCGACCGCGTTTGGGTGAACCAATCATTGGGTCGCGAGCAGGCAGCCTCTATGTCGATCGCCCGGGGTTTGGTCCAGTGACGCAAAGCCCGTCCCGAAAGCACCTGCGAGGAGCAGACGCGTGTAGGCGTGGCTCGGAGCGGCAAACACACGCTCCGTCGGCCCGACCTCGACGATGCGCCCGTCCTTGATGACGGCAACACGATCGCAGAATTCACGAACCACCCAGAGATCGTGGGTGATGAACAGCATTGTGAGGCCAAGGTCTGCGTGAAGCTTATTGAGGAGATCGAGGATCTGCGCTTGGATCGACATGTCAAGCGCCGACACAGGTTCATCCGCAACCAGGATCTCCGGCCGAAGCACAAGACTTCGCGCGATGTTGACACGCTGACGCTGGCCGCCCGAGAGCATGTGCGGATAGCGCTCGGCGATGTCGGCATCGAGTCCGACTTGGGCAAGCGCCGCGGCAACCATCCCCGTGCGGTCGATCGGGTTCCCGAGGCGATGGATGTCGAGCCCTTCGCGGATCGATGCTCCGACGCTCATGCGCGGATCAAGCGCCGAGGCGGCGTCTTGGAAGACCACCTGGACGCGGCGACAGAAGGCCCTCGATTGCGCGTGGCTCCGGCGAAACGGGTCCTCGCCGCCAACCAAGACACTGCCGGTGGTCGGAGGCTGGAGCCCAAGCACCACGCGTCCGAGCGTCGTCTTGCCGGACCCCGACTCGCCGACGATGCCAAGGCGCTCGCCCCGGCGAACGATGAGGCTCACCGCCTCGAGCGCCTGCACTTGTGGTGCCCTGCGAAATGTGCTCCCGGCGAAGGTCATCGAGACGTCCTTGAGCACCACCGCTGGCGGCGCGCCATCGACTTGCGCCGGCAGGGTATCCGAGCGCGTGTGGTTGCGGCGGCCCGCCAGGCTGGCGATAAGAGTGGCCGTGTGCGGGTGGCGCGGGCGTTCGAAAAGATCGCGCGTGCTTGCGATCTCCGCCACCTCGCCGTCCTTCATGACCGCTACGCGATCGGCGATCTCGGCGACGATGCCGAGGTCATGGGTAATGAAGAGCATCGCCATGCCCGATGCCCGCTGAATCTCCTTCAAGAGTTTTAAAAGCCGAGCCTGCACGGTGACGTCGAGCGCCGTGGTCGGTTCGTCGGCAATCAGAAGGCGCGGGCGACGGATGGCGGCGATCGCGATCACAACGCGCTGACACTGTCCACCGGAAAGCTGATGCGGGAAGGCCCGTGCCCGACTCTCGGGATCGGGAAGGCCAATTCGCTCCAGGATCATCAACACCTCGTCCCGGATTTCTGATGGGGCGAATGCCGGATATGCCGAACGCAGCGCCTCCTTGACCTGATGACCCACTCGAGCGACTGGATTCAGCGCCGAGAGCGCATCCTGAAACACCATGCCAACATGGTTCGCGCGCACGGCGCGCAACTGCGCTTTGTCGGCGGCGACGAGGTCGATCGGTCCGCCAGGTCCGTCGAGCCAGATCTCACCCTCGATCCTCGTTCGGGGCGGTGTGAAGGGTGGCTGGTGGAGGCGCAGGAAAGCCTTGGCGAAGGCCGATTTGCCTGACCCGCTTTCGCCGACAAGCGCAACCGTCTCGCCGGGCGCGATCTCAAGATCGACACCGCGGACGGCATGGATCGTGCCATGCAGCATCGCGAAGCGGACATGGACCTGGCGTGCTGAGACGACAGGTCTATCCATCGGCGCGCACGTCGATCCGGTCGCGCAAGGAATCGCCGATCAGCTGGAAGAGCAGCGTTATGACAACGATCACCAGCGAGGGTATGCCGGCGATCCACCAGGCGTTGATGAGGTAGTCACGACCGTCCCCGATCATCCGCCCGAGCGACGCGGTCGGCGGCTGGACGCCGACACCGAGGAACGAAAGGCCTGCCTCCATGAGAAGGACACCCGGAAAGCTCAATGTCAGGATCACCACCAACGGCGAGGCAAGGTTGGGTAGGATATGTCGAAACGCGACCCGCAAATGTCCGCTTCCAAGGGCGCGGCTCGCCTCCACATAACACTGTTCTCGAAGGATCAGGACCTGGCCGCGGACGAGGCGGGCATACGCTTCCCACCGGATGAGCCCGATCATCACGACGAGGACCCAGATTTCAGTCCCGAGGAGTGCGATACCGCACAGAAGCAAAAGGAGATTCGGCAGTGTGATGAAGACATCGGTCACCGTCATGACGATCCGGTCGATCCACACTCCTCCAAGGCCCGAGAGGAGGCCGAGCGCAACACCGAGGATGGCGCTGAAGACCAGTCCGAGGCTCGCGATCCCGAAGCTGGTTCGGATGCCGTAGAGGCAACGGCTGAGGAGATCTCGCCCGATGGTGTCGGTGCCAAAGGGGTGCGCCAAGCTGCCGCCGTCGAGCCAAAAGGGCGGCTGAGAGCGCGCCAAGAGGTTGGTGGCGTTTGGGTCGTGCGGCGCGATCAGCGGGGCCGCGATTCCCATGGCGATGATGAGTAACAACCCCGCCGCCGAGATCGTGAGGGTGCCCGGCATCGTGAAGCGGGACCGCGGCCGGGCGGCGATGTCAGCCATCTAGCCCTCCAGCCGGACGCGTGGGTCCGCTGCCACGTAACAGAGGTCGATGATGAGGTTCACCAAGACCACGACGATCGCGTAGGCGATCAAGCCGAACTGCAGAACCGGGAAGTCCCTCCCCTCAACGGCGTCGACCAGCACCCGCCCGACGCCAGGCAAGGAGAACACGGCCTCGACGAAAATCGACCCATTCAAGAGGCCCGCAATCTCCAGGCCCAGCACGGTGATGAGCGGGATCATGGCGTTGCGCAGAATGTGCAGGCGCGCGACGCGACCATCGGTCAAGCCCTTTGAGACCGCAGTCGTGACGTAGTCCTGGCCGATGGCATCAAGCATGGCGGCGCGCATGAAGCGGGCAATCGCCGCGATCATCGGGATCGCCAGCGTGACCACCGGCAGAACGTAGTGCCGGGCGCTGTCGAGTCCCGTCGTCGGCAGCGCGCGCAGATAGTAGCCGAAGATCAGGATCAGCCCGATCCCAATCACGAAATGCGGTATGGCATAGCCAAGGAACGCGAGCCCCATGCCAACGCGCGAGCCCGGCGATGTTCGGTAAAGCGCCGCCAACGCTCCGAGCGGGATGCCGACCGCGATGGCGAGGACGAGTGCCAGCGATCCGAGTGCGATGGTGTAGGGCATTCGGTCGGCAAACATTCGCCACACCTCTTCGGAGGTGTAGAGCGAGCGGCCGAAATTGCCCTGCGCCGCATCGCCGAGGTAGGCGGTGAACTGCTCGATCCAGGGACGGTCGAGGCCGTACTTCTCCTCCAGCGCGGCCTGGTGTTCCGCCGTGATGCCCTCCGGATACATGACCTCGAAGGGGGTGCCCGAGAGGCGCAGCGTCAGGAACGCGATCACCAGCACGAGGAACATGGTGAGAAATGCGCGCAGGAGCCTGATCGACATGAACCGGAGCATGGTGAGCCCTTCGCGGCGGTTCCCGGGCGGCGCACCGCCCGGGCGTGGCAGTGGTCGGACTGACTAGTCGCCAGCCACCTTGATCTCCCCGCCCCGCAGCGGAATGACGTAGGGCCGCTGGGCGATGGGAATCTCGAACGAAATGTCGTCGCGCATCGCGTAGAATTCATGCGGTTTGTAGAGGAGGAGCCAGCCCGACTCTTCTTCCGACAACTCAAGCAGGCGTTGGTACGCGGCCCGGCGCTCCGTCACGTCGGTCGCGAACCGTGCGGTTTCGTAGGTGGCCTCCCACTCGGGATGGGACGGGGTCCACAGATTGCGCTGCGCTGCCCACGATTTCGGCGACCAATGGGTGTCCATCGCGCCCATCGGATCCGGGTAGTACATCGGGTTGGACCAAGTGCGGAAGTTGATGCTGTCGTGGGGTTGCGAGCTATGGAAGGTCGCCCAGTCCTCTTCCTGCAGGCGCAGGTTCAGGCCGCATTCCGCCCACTGCTGCTGAATGACCTGCGCGGTAAGATCGCCATAAAGATAGTAGTTTCCGGCATGGGAGACGACCATCTCTTCGCCGTTATAACCCGCCTCGGCAAGTAGACGGCGCCCCTCCTCGGGGTCGTACTCGATAAGCTCAAGCCCTTCAATGTAGAGCGGCGCCCCATATTCTGAGAACTGGTGTGCGGTCGGTGCTTCGGCCAAGCCGTTCCACAACCCGTTCACCAGAGCTTCGCGATCCGTGCAAAGACGCAAGGCCTTGCGCACGAGCGGGTTGTCGGTGGGGGAATTGTTCTGAGCGATGAGCCAGACATGGAACATGGGCCATGTCACGCCTTGGGTGCGGACGCCTTCCACGTCGAGAGTATCGGCCTGGTCAGGCGGAATGTTGGTGATGAGATCGAATTCACCGTTCACCAGGCCCGTGATCCGACTGGCGACCTCGGGCACGTAGAGCATGGTGACTTTGTCGAGCGCCGCCGGATCCCCCCAATATTTGTCGAAACGTTCCAGAACCAAGCTTTCGCCAGGCACAAACTCGGTGACTTCGTAAGGCCCGGTGCCAACGGGATTGAGCTTTCCAGCATCAAAGCCCACTTCTTCCTGATACTCTTTCGAAGTGATCCCCGCCGAGCGCGACGAGATCAGCGTCAAAAAGGCCGGCTCGGGACGGAGGGTGTGAATGCGGACGGTCTGCGGGTCGACCACCTCCACGTCCTTGAAGTTGTAGTGCCAGCGGCCCCATGCACTGAAGAATTCCGGGTCCTCGTGATGATACATGCGGTCGAGCGAGAACTCGACGTCATCAGCATCGAACGTGTCACCGTTGTGGAATTCTACGCCTTCACGCAGCTTCAGCTCCCAAACCGTCGGTTCGACCTGGCGCCACTCTGTGGCAAGGCCGGGCTTGAACGACAGGGGCGTTGAGAAACTTTCGCGCTCGATCAGCGTATCATAGATCTGATAAAGCATCGGCGCCCCGGAGTTGCCGGTATTGTCCTGGGGGTCGAGGCCCTTTTCGAAGGTGGAAAGCGCGATGCGCAGATCCTGCGCGGCTGCTGGGCCGGCGAGCGCAAGCGCGAGCGCCGTTGTGGAAAGCAGGCGGTTCATCGGAGTCTCCCTGGAGGCAGTGAGTTTTGTGAGAAGGAGCGCCGCCCGCCCGACGATGGACGGCGCGCCCCGCATCAGAAGTGGGCGTCGATTGAAATCTCGCCGGCCCGCAGCGGCAGCACGTAGGGGCGCTGGGCGATGGGAATCTCGAAGGAGATACCCTCGCGCATCGCGCAAAGCTCGTGCGGCTCGTATAGGAGGATCCAGCCGGACTCGATCTCCGCAAGATCGAGTAGTTTGCGATAGGCCGCCTTACGCTCCTCGACGTCGGTCGAATAGCGGACCAGATCGTAAGTCGGCGTCCATTCCGGGTGCGATGGCGTCCAAAGGCCCCGGGTCGCAACCCAAGACTGGGCCGCCCAGGCCGTGTCCATCGAGCCCATCGGATCGGGGTAGTACATCGGGTTCGACCAGGCGCGGACGTTCATCCGGTCGTAGTCGATCTCGTCCACTTCCTGCAGTTCCAGCGTAATGCCGCACTCGGCCCACTGCTGCTGGACCACCTGCGCGGCAAGATCGCCATAAAAGTAGTAGGAGCGCGGGAACTGCGCCAGGATCGGCTCGCCGTTGTAACCCCCCTCGGCCAGCAGACGCTTTGTCTCGGCAGGGTCGTGTCTAATCAAGTCCAATTCGGGCATGTAGTAGGGCGCGCCGTACTCCTCGAACTGATGAGCGGTCGGCACATGCGCCTTGCCGCCCCAGAGCTCTTCGACCAGGGCTTGACGGTCGGTGCACAGAGGCAGCGCTTTGCGCACCCGCGGGTCATCGGTGGGCTCATTGTTCTGGTGGATGATCCAGACGTGGAACATCGCCCATGTGACGCCCAATGTGTCGATCCCGTCCACGTCGAGCGTGCATGCTTGGTCGGGCGGAGTGTTGGTGAACAGGTCGAATTCGCCATTCACGAGACCGGTCACGCGGGCCGCGGTCTCCCCGACATACTGGAATTCGACCGTGTCGAACGGCGCTTTGTCACCCCAGTAATCGTCGAACCGCTCCATGACGGCGAGTTCACGCGGCCTGAAATCGGTGACGCGGTAAAGGCTCGAGCCGACAGCGTTCAGCGAGGCGTCCTCAAAGCCCATCGCCTCATAGTGTTCCTTGGAGATGATGCCGGCCGTGCGGGCCGAGACCAGGGTCGCGAAGTTGGCGTCTTCGCGCACTGCGTGGATGCGGACGGTAAGGGGATCTACGACTTCGACTTTCTCGAAATTGTAAAGCCAGCGGCCCCAGGTGGATGAAGACTCCGGGTCTTCGTTGAAGAACACCCGGTTGAGCGAAAACTCGACAACTTCGGCATCCATGGTCGTGCCGTCATGCGTCTTCACGCCGGGGCGGAGCTTCAACTCCCAGACCGTGGGCTCGACCTTTGTCCATTCGGTGGCGAGGGCCGGCCGGAACGTGAGCGAGTTGGAGAATAGGTCGCGTTCGATCAGCTTATCGAAGACCTGATACATGATCGGGGCGTCGTTGTTTCCCGTCTGGTGCTGCGGATCCATGTTTGTGATGTGCGTCGAAACTGGGATACGCAGGGTCTGCGCCTGCCCCGGGCTGACCAACGCTATGGCAAACAGGGTCGTGGCGATGAGTGTATTCATTCGTGCAGCTCCCTGTGAGCACGACAAATCAGTGTTCGAACCACAGCGGGTTCGACCATGCTCGCCGCCCGGCGGCGTCGACGATAACGGCGCGACACCAACCGCCCTCGATGGTCGCAAGCGGAAGGTGAAACCGGGACAGATCGCGCCCGTGGTCATTGGCATTTTGCGAAGCGGGGCCGACGATCATCGCCGCCCGGGCCGGTGAGCACCGGATGGTCAGCATGTCGCCGTCGCGGGCAATGTCGTGGATCTGCGGACCCTCGGTCGCGTAGAAGTGGCCATCGCGCAGCGCGGAAAGGAGGGCATCCGGCGTGTTCTCGGCGGCCTTGACCATGAGCCACGCACCGAAGGCATCGCCGTTCTTCCAGTGGCTATCGTCGACTGCGATGGCGTTGAGGCGGCGACCGGCGGAGAGCATACCGTCGAGGAACACCATACCGTCGCCGCGCGCGCAGTGGACGGCGCTGGTATGGTTGTAGACCTCCACCGCATGGGCGGCGTCGAGCGCTATGCCGTCCTCGATCTGGAGCTGGGACCAATGCGGGTGTGCAATCGCGATAAAGGCGCCGGCGCCCACCGCGCGGCGCGCGAGCTGTGGTCCGGTTTCGCCGTTTGACGGCGGCTCGAAACCGAGCGGCAGTCCGACGGCGAGGATATGCCATTCGATACCCCGCGAGGTCTGCGGCGCGTGCAGTTCGGCGCCGATGATCGTGGTGAAACCGTCCGATCGGAACCCGCGTGTGTCGGTTATTGGGTAGCCGTATCGTTCGCGAAAGTGGTCGCTCAAGCAGACGAAGTCATAACCTGCGTCCCGATACTCGGCGCAGGCCTCTTCAGGCGATTTTCTTCCATCGCTGCGCGTGGAGTGGCCATGAACATTGCCGCGCCAGAATGTCCCGGGGGCTGAGAAAGCATCCAGCAAACCGGAGGTCCCCCCTCGTTCGCCACAGTGGCGCGTCATTTATAGTCTCAATAGTATATTCCACAGTCATTTGTAATTCGTATGACAGTGGTGCGACCTTCCGGATGCCGCGCAGCTCGGTTGGGTGCCCGAACACGTACGTGAGATGGTATTTGGCACGTTGGCGTCCGGCTGGGCGTCGTGCCGGTGTCACCACCAAATGAATGGACACCAGCTCCGTGCCGCAACGGTTCGCAATTCGGACATTGTGCCGTGGGCCCGCAGCATTTGCTATTCGAAGGCTGCGGAACGGGCGATCGACATGAACTCGGCGATGGCGGGCAATCCGCCCAGATCCTCCGGACCGACCACATAAACTGCATTGGCCCGTTCGGCGTCGGCGATCTCGACGGTTGCAATCCGGCTGTCCGATCCGATCTCGGAGGCGAAAGCAATCCCGACCCCGAGACCGCAGGCAACCGCTTCCTTGATTGCCTCGCGGCTCGGCAGCTCCAGGAACGGGTCGAGCGAAAGACCATGATCTGCCGCCTCGCGCTCGATCTGCGTGAAGGTCATCGACGGCGCCCTGCGCAAAAGGATGCGTTCCTCGAACAGGCGGCGCCACGGGACCGGCCCGATCCCCTCCAGTGCGTGTCCCGTCGGCAGCATCGCGGCAAGCCGTTGTTTCTCCAGCAAGACATAAGAGAATTTTTCAGAGGGCGGGGTCGCCATGGTCATGATGGCCAGATCGATCACGGACTGCCTGAGGTTCTCCAAGAGGCTCCAAGTATCGGATTGGCGCAGGCTGAGGCGGACACCCGGCACGGCCTGGCGGTATGCACCGATCAGCGCCATGGCCTGCGGCGGGGTGCTGAAGCCGATCCGGAGATGGCCCGTCTTCAGTTCCTCCAGACCGCGTGCGGTGGCACCGAAGGCATCAATCTGAGCGAGGATTTGCTTGACGCTCGCGTAGACCGGCCGCCCCATCTCGGTGAGGGCGCTGCCCTGCTTGCGGTCGATCAGCTTGAAGCCCAGATGGTCCTCGAGGTTTTGGATCCGGATCGACACTGTTGGCTGGCTAATCCCAAGCGCCGCTGCCGCCCGCGAAAAACTGCCGCTTTCGTGCACCGCTGCGAATGCCCGCAGGTCACCGAGTTGCGGATCCACCGGCTTGTCCCGATCCGGACGCGGCGGTTTCAATTTGTCCAACCCCATTTTCCAGCCCTACTCCCAACCAGCAACAATCTTAACCCTCGCGGCGATAGAGGAAGTTCATTGCATGGGCCCACTTTATTGAATAGAGCAATAAGACTTCGAGGTCCCCGGTCCCATCGATTCAACACGTCAGCGGAGCAGAGCCGTGGCCAGCAAGGTCGATCAAATTCTTAGCCTCTTGAACACCAAGGCCGAAGGTCTTTACGGACTGTCGCGCGTCACCCAGAAACAGCATGCGCTGCAATGCGCCCTTCTCGCGGAGCGTTCGGGCGAATCCGTCGAAATGATCGTCGCCGCCCTGGTCCACGACATCGGCCACATGCTTCATGATATCGGCGAGGATTTTGCGGACCGCGGACTTGACGACGAGCACGAGCGGCTCGGCCACTCCTATCTTGATTCCGCATTCGGCCCCGCCGTCACCGCACCGGTCGCCATGCATGTCGAGGCCAAGCGCTATCTTTGTGCAGCCGAGCCGGACTATTTTGCCAAGCTTTCGGAAGACTCAGTCAAGAGCCTCGAACTTCAAGGCGGTCCAATGAACGCCGAGGAGATGCGAGCCTTTGAGGCCCAGGAGTTTTGGCAGGATGCCCTGCGCCTTCGTCGATATGACGATCAAGGTAAGGTACCGGAAGCCGAGACACCGACACCGGAACATTTTCGCCAGCATCTAGAAGCCTGTGCGCTTGGGACATAAAGATCCGCCGGCCCTGGGAAACCGTTAACTCTGCCTCGGTTTGCTGGACACCGATAACAGGCTCTCGAGTAAGAGGATAAAGCTACGGGCGAAGGTAGGGCTATTCCGCAATCCAAAAGTCGTGGTCCACCAGGGCCTCCAGCAAGTTTCGCAGATTGAGAATGGCGGTGGAGTAATCGGGTACGTTGACATCCCTCGCTCTTCTCGACGTCGCGGCGATGTCGTTGCAAAACCCTTTGATGGCGCTCGCCCTCCGGCACCACATGCCGACGACCGTGATGACCGGGAACTTGGTGAGGTTCCTCGCGAGTGCAATCGGTGCGTGGCGGGCGGCCGACATGACCGAACAGCGTGCAAGTACTCCCAATAGCCGTCACCAAGTCCTCGTCAACTATGTTTATGTCATCTTGGCCTTCGTCGCTGGCATCCTCGTCGGCGCCGTCGGATTCGTGTCGGTAGGCCTCAACACAATCGTTCTTCCGGTGATCGTTCTATTGGGATCCAGCGGTTCCGAGTTCATGCTAAGTTGGCGTAAACGTACCGACACGAGTCGATAGGGCCGGGTCAGCGAACAGTTTGCCGGCACGCGTTCAGGCAACCTCTCAGCGACGAAGATCTGGTCGCCTCCCTCGACCATCAGGACGGTTACACTCTTGAGCGGGATCCCAGTCCCTGGCTTGTAGCTTATCGTCCCTGTCACCCCTTGGTAGCCGCTCACGTTCGGCAGTCCGCTCAACATTGCAGCGGAGTCGATCGGCGCTTTGTTCGTCAGCGCGGCGGCGAGAGTGCCGACGGCATCGTAGCCAAGTGGAGAAGCCGCCGCGTGAACGGCTGTGCGCCTGTCCGTCTTGCACCCTTTTGCACCGGCGGCAGAGACGTGGGCGCGTGCCGTCGTGCTGTCGAAGAGCTGGACGACGTGAGCCGTATCGAAGGTCGCGGCCAGTATGTCGAACATCGCTTCGAACACGCCCGCCTTGCTGAGACGGTCAAAGCGCTCCCAGACCGTGTTCCACTTGCCAAACTCAGAAGGCAACGCTCGCCAGGCGAAATTGTGCACCGTAAAGAAATGGACCGCTTCCAGGAACAGCCGGTCATCCCGCCCTTTCGCGCCATGCTGGGACCGCGCTGCCCTGAACGCTGAGACCACAAGGTTCCAGTCCGTCTCGCTCATTGCCGTCAGCATGCCCAATCTTCTGAATCGGATATGCCAATGCGCGGAAAACTCCTAAAATCTGATCAATCCGTCCACACCGCCTTAGTTCACGTCGCGACCGCTGGCCAACTGCACGATCTCCGACTCTTTAAGCGGTGATGATGGGTGGTTCGACAAGCACATGGGGCTGTCCACACGCTGGAAGCGAACGTTGATGCTGCCGACATAGAACTCGCCGGCTCTAAGCTTGGAGATGTCGGACATCGTCCCGCCCAAGCGTTCCGCCAGTTCCTTCGCCGTCGCGACCTGGCCCGAGTCGAGGAGCTTGCCGAAGACTTGCGTGCTTGTGTTGCCGCGGATCTGGTTGTGGATCCCCTTCGGTGCCTGCGTGGCGAAGAGAAGGCCAAGGCCGTACTTTCGTGCTTGCGAGGCGAGTGCAAGCGTTGAGTCGCGGCACGGCGTCGAGCGGTCGGCCGGCGCGATCGTCTGCGCTTCGTCCATCACCAACAGCCCACCGAGCGGACGATCTCCGGCTGGGTTCTTCTTCACCCATTTGAACAAGGCGAGCTGAAGTTGGCTTATGAAGGGTTGTCGCAGATCGTCGGTCGGCAAGCCGATGAGGCTAATGACCGAAATGCGCGCGCGCTTTCCAGGGCTCGGTCCAAGGAGCACCCCAGGATCGATGGCCTGACCGGCATCGTTGAACATCGGGTCGATCCGCATTTCCGCCTTCAAGGTTTGCGCGACCTCGCGCGAAAGCTTAGCGGACTGTTCGAGGTCGCTGACGTGGTCAGGCAGATCGTTCAGGACATCGAGGAATTCGGCGAGGTTCTCGCCGCCCCCGCGCACAAAGTGCTGCAAACCGTCTTTCAAAACCGCGCGGCCGATCTTGCCCTTGCTGGTGGACGCAGAAAGGTTCGCCCTGGGCGCAAGCTGCGCGATCACTGTATCGAGCGCAACATTGAATTCATCCGGCTCACCGACGAGGTCTGCCAAACCTGCCAGTGGCGCGAAGGAAAGGGGCCGCCCGCTGCTAATCCGCGGCGTCCACACCACCGTCTCGACAGCATCGAAGTATTCGGCGGCACGCTCAGCATCGCCAGGCCCCCATCCGCTCGGCGCCGTCGGCCAGGGCATGCCTAGCGCGGCAAGGTCGTTGTTGGGGTCGAGAACAATTGAAGAGACGCCCTGCAAGGCCGCTTCCTCAACGATCCGCCGCAACAAAACCGTCTTACCGGATCCGGATCCGGCGAAAACCACAGCGTGTCGACGGAGGTCTTCTAACGCGATCTCGACCGAGCTGCTGTTGCGGGGCGATGTGCCGATTCGAACAGCGCTGCTGCCGGTCGCGATCGCTGGCGGGAAAACTGCGCTCGGTTGAATAGGCGTCGATGCGCTGCCCAACGGAACCACGCCTGTTGCCCTTGCGTCGGCAGTGCTCCCGCTTGACGCGGGCTCTATGCCTTCGTGCCGTACCGCCGTTTTCAGTTCGGGGTCGTCAAGGATCGGAGCAAATAGCGGGCATTGGCTTGCCGGGCGGCGCGATCTCAACCACGCTTCAAGCGCGTCAGGCGCATCCTTCTGAAGGTACGTCAGAGCCTCGCAGGTCCGCAGGTCATCGTCGGAAATTGCGGCGAAACGCGCGCCCTTCTCACTCATCTGGCGCACGATTTCTTGCGTTTTCTTACCCTTGTGAAAAGCGCCGTCGCGCAGAACTGCCAAACCACGCCGCGGGCCGAGACCAGCCTCCGTCTGCGCCTTTTGAAGCCGCGTTTGCTGGGCACGGAAGTGATCGTGGACAATGGCACGGAACGACCAATGGACTTCGTCCTCGCGTGCCGCATCGACCACATAGCGGATGCGGGCGTGCACCTCCGGGTCGCTGCTGAGGATGGTGTCAACGGTGAATGCGCCCAGACCGTCGTTCTCGATCGCAAACGCACGCAGCGCACCCCCCAGAAGGTCCGGCAAGACCCAATCCACATTGTCCTGATTGAGATCGTGGTGGCGCGCTTCAGTCCTGTAGTGCGCGAAACGCTCGTCAAGCTGGGTGAAACAGGGATCCGCCGACTTCGTTTCCAGTTCCCTTGGCGGCGTTTGACTGGGCGTCGCCTCGATTGTGTCTTCGTCGAACTCGAGCTGCAAAATCTCCGCTGGCGCCGCCGCCGACTCCAGTCGCTTCAACTGCAAATTGACCTGCTGGATGAGACCTCGCGCGCTGTAATGGTGCGCAGTCGCAAATGCTTCCCGCTTAAACGGCCAGGCGGGATAGGGCGATACCACGTTGCGCTCGGCAAGTTCAGCATCGAGAAGATTGGCGATGAGCGCGCGCCCGGTGTCAGCATTGGCGATGAGTTGGAGCCTGTTGCGGATCAAGAACCTGTCGGGTGCCGAAACGGGAGCCTCACGCTCAATTAAGAGCCAAGTGTCGATGAGGCACGACACAACCACGAGCGAGCCGGTGAGGTCGTTTGCCAGGTCCATCAGGGCGGTCGCGACAACGTTAAGCTCGGTTCGCCCGTCCTCATCCAGCATTCGCCGAGCGTTGGCGATGATGCCATCGAGCTGATCAATGCCGATCACTGTCATCATGCCGGCATTTGCGACGAGGCGATCAAGCGCGAGAATGACGTCACGGGGATCGACATCGTGGCGACTAAGGCCGAGCGAGCGGCGGTCGACGTCATCAAGGGTGAGGCCGGCCAGAATCTCGTTGGCGATCTCGCGATGATCGAATTCGTCGCTGTGATGCATCACGAGCGCTTGTGCGACATTGCGGTCCATCGCGCCCCGCGCATCGCTCCCCAACAGAGCGTCCCAGCGCGGCGCAAGTGATTTCAAAAACTTGTCCGTGATCTGGCCTGACAACGCCGCTTTTCGCTCTCGATCACTCACGCCGATGCGCGACAGGAGCGCGGAAACAATGTTTTTGCGCTGCGTTTCCTTGTTACCACTCGGTTTTTCGAGGGATTGTCCGTAGGCAACTGCGAGTTCGCGCCAAAACGATTCAGCTCGGCTCACACGGGCTGACACGAAAACGTCGCCGGCCCGAAGTACATACCGCCTGATCCGGCCGAGAAGGTGGGATTTGCCCGTGCCACGCGTCCCCTCAATGAGGACATTCTGGCGTGTGCCTGTCCGTTTCAGGAGATCGACGCGGTAGACAATATCTTCGAACTCGGCCTGATTTATTGCCTCAACATCATCGCGATCCTCCCAAATCGGCCTTGCCTCGAAGGTGTCCGTAAGCTGGATGTGTGCAAGGTCGGAGAATTTTGCTGTTGATTTCATCGACGCAGACTCACAAGGTGCATCTGCATCCGGCCGACTTTCAGGGCCGCATCGCGCTGGGTCCTGGTCAGTCGCCCCTGATCTTCGTGCGCCGTCAGCTCCAGCTGTTTCGCGTTCAGCATGTGCATCAAAGCACTGTCGATATCTTCGCGCGGGATGTGGTTGAGCGTCTGGCGCAAATGCGCCAGCTCCACCCAATCGCGGTCCTTCTGTGCAAGGCTTTCATAGGCGCGGCGGACCATCATCTGCGGATCGTCCCTCATCGCGTCCGGCGCTGGTTCGCTGCCAGTTGCTCGGATGCTTGGCTCTTTTCCGCCGGCACGCTCGCCATGTTTGGCGGGGCCAATCCCCAACGCCTCGCGCAGAGATCGGTTCTCGCGGGAGAACAGCCCCGATAGGGCATGGAGCGTTGCGTAAAGCGCAGGTCCTGCAATGCCTGAACGCGGTGGCGGTTCAGCCACCATTTCTTCCTCGAACGCCCGCCACCCGCGGTCAGTCAGACGCAGGGTGAAAGGTCTCTTGCGGATGTCGACCGTGATCAGGTGGTTGTTCTCCAGCTGATCGCGCCCAGGCTTTTTGAGCGTCAGCTCGGTGTTCTTTGCCTCCCCACCTTTCATCGCAAGTGTGATCAACGCGCACCGCTGTGACAAACCGTAGGCCATTACCACTCCCCTTGTCCTTGGACGAATGCGCGGATCTCATCAGCGACCCTCCTGAGGTCGACCGCGACTTCGGCGTTTGTGAACCGGATCACGCGATATCCGGCGGCAATGAGTAGTCGGTCTCGACGGCGATCACTGGCGTAAGCGGCCGATGCGAGATGCTCCAGCCCATCGAACTCGACGATCAAATTCGCGTCGGGAAACATCAAATCGATGCGGATGGGCGTTGTGAGAGCATCGGCCTGCCACGGCACTTGCCAGCACCGCCCATCCGCCCACGCTTCTGCCGCAAGAAAACGCTCAATACGCTGCTCGGTCTGACTGTTGGGTGATGGCCGTCCCGAGACCGGCGAGACATACCGCCTCTCTTGGCCTACGCCTGCCATCTCCACCGCAGTTGACGCCCCGTCGTCCGGTTCCGCAATGAGCGTGTGAGCTATGCCGCGCGCACCCGGTCCGCAAATGAAGACCTGACCGACCGATAGGCCCGCCAGCCACGACACCGCGTGACTGATCGCATTCTTATCGTGCTCGTCCGGAACCGCCAGGAGGAGGAGCAGCCCAGCGCACCCGGTCCGCAAATGAAGACCTGACCGACCGATAGGCCCGCCAGCCACGACACCGCGTGACTGATCGCATTCTTATCGTGCTCGTCCGGAACCGCCAGGAGGAGGAGCAGCCCAGCGCCACCATAGCTACGCTCGATGAGGCTTGCACAAGCGCGCACGATGGTTTCGTCGGCAAGGTCTGTGAGCGGTGCGTGCTGACCGGTCAGAGCCTCGATTGCGAGCGGTTCGAGCACCGGATTGACGCCGATTGTGCTGCGAGACGCTTTCATCGCCACATACCGCAAGGCAGATCGGCCCGACCCTCCGGCATGGCCGATCCCATCCGCCTCTGGGAGCCAAGTGGGAAAAAGCATCACTGTCGCGTCACGAAAGAAATTGGAAATTTCAACAATAGGTGGTGTGGGGCCCTCGAATGCGGTGGCCAAGGTGGCGGCGTCGGGCTGAATGCGCTCCAGATACCGCCGAGCACCTGGCAGGTCGAGCGTCGGGTAGGCGATCGGCAACATCGCTCGATAGGTCTGATTTTTGACAGTCAGGAAATCGCTCCGCAGCCAGACGCCAAACTCAAACTCTAGTTGTCACAAACCCCACGATCACACAACGTTAGGAAAGGCGAAGATTCGACTGGACATGGATCGATCGAGTCTCTGAGTTATCGCCAGCGGCCCACCGCACGAGTTCGAGTTGCGAGGCTGAAGCCGCTCAGCGAGGTGCTCACAGAAGAGCTGCAGTGGGTCCCGGTCGCCCCGAGGTGAACAGGCCCTGCGCGTTCATGTGCAGACACTTGAACTGTCCGGCAGAGTCGGACGGGGAAACCGTACGTAGCGTGCGCCCTCTGCGAAGCCATCGTTCCCAGGCCGGTCGCCGTGGCGGCCAATCGAACCTAGGGCAGATTCGGATCATTCTGGCTCATAGCCGCATGCTTTGAAGAAGGCGGAGGCGTCTTCGGGTTTAATGGCGTCAATGGCTTGGCGTATGGCAAGCCACAGATCGTCCACGGTGCGGGCGGCAGCGCGCTTGAGGAGCGCTTTGATTTTGGAGAACGCAAGTTCGATCGGGTTGAAATCGGGCGAGTAGGGCGGAAGGAAGATGAGCCTCGCGCTGGCGGCCTCGATGCTCTGGCGCGCCGTAGCGGTCTTGTGGGCCGGAAGATTGTCCATGATGACGACGTCGCCGGGCGACAGAACCGGCGCCAGGCATGCCTCGATCCAGGCTTTGAAAGAGGCGCCATTCATGGCCGCCGGCAACGTCATGGGCGCCACGATGCCGGGCAGTGTGAGTGCACCGACGAACGTGGTCGTCTGCCAATGGCCATGAGGAACGGCTGCCCGGCAGCGCTCGCCGCGAGGGGCGCGGCCGTAGGCCCGTGCCATCTTGGTGCTGGTGCCGGTCTCGTCGACGAAGAAGAGCCGCGCCGGATCCAGCGCATCCTGCCCGGCAAAGAAGGCCTCTCGTGCGGCCTTTACGTCTTCCCGCTCCTGCTCACTCGCGTGGCCGGTCTTTTTTTCCGCGTGATGGCGTGGCGCACAAAGAACTCGTGCACCACGGAGCGTGCCGGACGATAACCTGTTGTCGCCTCCAGTCGCTCACCGATCTCAACGAGCGTCAGGTCCGGTTCGGCCTCGATCAGGGCTAGGATCGTGTCACGGTGGGCATCGATCCGGTGGGACCGCCGGTTGCCGCCGCGCGTTCCGGCCACCAGGCTCCCGCGCCCTCGCCAGCGCTTGACCCAGCGGATCGCCGTTGAGGCTGCCACCCCGAAACGCTCCGCTGCCCCTCTGCATGAGGTGCCATCCTCAACAGCACCCACCACTCGCTCTCGAAGGTCCAGTGACAAGGTCTTGCCCATAGCAACTGGCCTCCTCACCAGCCCCTATCGTGACTCACAATCAAAGTGATTCGCGAATCCCTTCATGATCCCAATGCCGGCGGAAACGCTCTAGCTTCGCGATAATACCTTTTGCCCAGTGTCTTCCTCCTCGAGATCCTAGTTCTCCTCGCCCGGCTCCTCAGAGTTATACCTCAGGATGGACCACTTCAGTGCTAGAGGTTCATCGTCACAGGACAAGTTGACAATGGCAATACTTTGACCTTTGCGTGCTGTTTCGCTGCTCCTTCGAGTCCGTTTACCTGCTCAAATCGAAAGATTCCCTGCTCCATTTCTTTCGGTGTCACGCCAAGAGGTGAGGATTTCCGGTGATATTGGAACACGACAGGACGATTCTCACGCGCAAACTGCGCAGATTTCCCTGTAGATTCCCTGTAAACGGCGTGGATCTCGACGGAGACGGGTTCGCAGTGACCTGCCTCCGCTACCACGCACCCCGCATGATGGCGCGAAGATTGGCCGGCCGGCGGAATTGCCCACGGGACGCGGCGGGTTGCCGGCGTGGTTTGCCTTGCCGTGTCACGGAGACGCGCCGGAGACCCTTGGTTTGGCGCGCGTCTCCGAAGGCCTGTTTTGGCGTCCGGAGTTTTGTTGGTGCATCGGGTCGGCCCACACGATGATCGCGCCCTGAGCAACCCATCAGGCGATCAGCGTGATGGTGGGAAGCCCAGAAGGCGTCGCTGCGCAGCCCACCCATTCGGCAGTGTCTTGATCCTAAAAAGTGTTCGCGCAGTGAGATCCTCAGGCTGTCGACCGGACAAGATCGCGGCCGTGATGTCCGGGGCCAGGAAGGCCAGACGGAGACTGCGGCTGATGCGATCTTTGTCGGCGCCGAGGGTTTTCGCAGCCGCATCGACAGTCACGGCGGTGCCATTGGTGAGAAGTGCCAGAGCACGGTGTGCCGTGGTGATCAGCTCAACGAGGTGTGGGTCAGGGTTTGCTGCACGATCCTCGTCGGCGCTGATAACGAACTTGCGTTCACAGCCGCGACGCTTGATGGACCATGGCACAGTGATCGCGACGGTGTCGTGCCCCTCCAGTTCTGCGGCTGGCGGAACAGAGCCGATCGCCGAAGGCCGATCCGATGTATCGGATAGCATGCGTCGGAGCAGATCCCGACCCACGGTGATGGTCAATTGCTCGGCTGAAACAACCACGCGGTGGATGATACGTTTGAGCACTCCGGTATCGGCAACTGAACGCCCCTCCATCTGATCGGCGAGGGCTCTCGCCGCCCTTGCGACCGCCTCGATCCGTCCAGCATCGTCGTCATCATGGACACACAGGAAGAGGTTGCGTGGATCCCTGAGCCAGCGCGCCATCTCCTTCGCCACGGTGTCGTCAAGCATCTTTGCAGGCAAGCGCCATCCATCGCCTTGGGTGGACCTGGTCTGTTGCACCAGTCTGCGCGACACATAGTAGTGGTAGCGCACACCCTTCTTTCTGGTGTCTGCCGGTGACAGGCGGTCGCCTGTGTCGTCGAAGATGAGGCCCGTCAAGCGATGGGGCGATGGCGTGTTGGTGCCCATCCGCCGCGATGGCGCCGCCTGTCGCAGTGCCGTTTGCACCGAACCGAACAGGGCTTGAGGCACGACAGCCTCATGTTGACCGTCGTAGAGTTCGCCCTTGTGTCGCACCTTGCCCACATACAGGGGATTGGTGAGGAGCTGCCGCAAATGGCCCACGGAGAAGGGCAGCCCGCCCCGTTCCACACCGATGTGCTGCCGACGCTTTGTGACAATGCCTCTTGCATCGGCCCAAGCCTTCAAGGTCCGCAGGGAACCGGCCTCAAGATAGAGGGCGAACACAGTGCGCACCGTGTCGGCCTCTGCCTCATTGACAACAAGGCGTTTGTCCAAGGCATCGTGGCCAAGTGGCGGCATCCCGCCCATCCACATCCCCTTGGCCTTGGAGGCGGCAATCTTGTCGCGAATGCGCTCGGCCGTCACCTCCCGCTCGAACTGGGCGAAGGACAGGAGGACGTTGAGGGTGAGCCGGCCCATGGACGATGTGGTGTTGAAGGCCTGTGTCACCGACACGAACGCCACGCCATGGGCTTCGAACCGCTCGACGATCTTGGCAAAGTCGGCCAGCGAACGGGTCAGGCGGTCAACCTTGTAGACCACGACGATGTCCACAAGGCCGGCCTCAACGTCTGCCAACAGGCGCCCAAGTGCAGGTCGCTCCATGCTCCCGCCTGAGAAGCCGCCATCATCGTAACGGGCGGGAAGGGCGAACCACGCCTCCCCCGCCTGGGAGGCAATATAGGCTGCGCACGCCTCCCTTTGGGCATCCAAGCTGTTGAAGGCCTGATCCAGTCCTTCATCGGTGCTCTTGCGGGTGTAAATGGCGCACCGCTGCCTTTGGCGTGACCGGGCCGCTCGCCGCTCAGCGACGGTCGCCACCGGCCCGATCCAAACCGAAGAAGCGTGGCCCTGACCACCGTGCGCCGGTTATTGCTTTTGCGACGGCAGAGAGCGATCCGTACCGTTTGCCTTTCCACACGAAGGCGTCGGACGTCACCTCGACAAAGTGGGTGCGGCCGCCCCATTCTCGCACAAGCCGCGTTCCCGCCGTCGGCCTGCTGCACGCTCTTGCGGCACCGCCTTTGCGCCGTGCGAGGCCACCGGTGGCGCCCGTGGCAGCAAGCTGTCGTTGAACCCACAACGGCAACCCGCCGTCCCTTGCCGCTTGCTCATGCCAGGCGATGGCCCGTTCAAGCAGACCGCGGTGCAGACCTTGTGGGGGCGGCGCTTTGTAGATCGCCTCCCAACGCGCCTGCAGCGCCTCGCGGGACAGGGCGGCAAGCCAACACATTCCACCGGGACATCAAGATCGATGAGGGCGTCGAGTTCGGCCGCCAAGAGCTCCATGTCCCAGCCGCCAATCTCCATCGTAACTGCCAAGGAGGCAATATGAGACCGAAACACGGTACGCCCAAGCCGTCGCCTGATCGTGTCGTCAAGGACATTCGCCAGCGCACGCGCAAGGACTTTCGGCCGGACAGAAGATCCGCTTCGTGCTGCTCTACGATGTAGCATAATCCACCCATGGTCAGATGGTGCCGCGCCAGGGGTTGACGTTAGTGTGGAAGCGCGCACTGCTACCGGCGATAGCCAACACTGGGGGCATGCCATGCGCACAGCAGTCCTTGTTTCGGCAGCGCTCGCGTGTCTCGCCGGAGGCAGCGCATGCGCCGTCGAATTCGTTTCCCCACCGCCGCCAGCACCCGTGGGCACAGTGGTGGCGGCCTGGTCGCAAATCGTGGGGCAGGCGAAGGGGCAAGGCGCGGAGCCGGCAGTCGAGCTGCGCTACGTCATCAATGGGAATGGCGGCGAGGGGTGCGCAGCCTATGATGTTGCCTATGTGACCGAGGAGGGCGCCGGCATCGCCCCTACCGGCGCCCGGCGCGCCAACCCGGACCCGACGCGCTTCCCAGTCACGCTCTGCGCCGTGCCGCTGGACGCGGAATGGACCACGGTCCGGATAATCCCAAGGGGCGGCGACGCCAGCGCACCTGCGGTGGAGATCTTCGATGGGCAAGGACCAACCGGCGTCGATGCGGCCGTCCCTGGCCCGCACAGCCTCGGCCGGCGCCACAAGGATCACAACGGTGATCCGGCGCTGCGCCTTGTGACGCTGGGTGACAGCGGCTGTCGCGGTGGCACCCGACAAGACTGCGCGCGCGATTGGAGACTCGGCGAGATCGCCGCATCGGCCCTGTCTTTCGCCCCGGACCTTGTCATTCATGTGGGCGACTATCGCTATTTTGAGGAAGGAACGTCGCCGGACACCTGGGCGTACTGGCTGCAAGACTTTCTCGCGCCGGCAAGGGGCCTCCTCGCTGGTGCACCCTGGGCGCTCGCGCGCGGCAATCACGAGCAATGTGGCGACGGCTGGTACGGAACCGGCTACACTTATCTCTTCGGCCCGTCAGGGCAGAACGCCTGCGGCTCTGATGGCAACGCCACCTTCTACTTTGATGTTGCTCCCCAGGATGAGCCCGTGCTCACCCACCGCTTCGTGATGGTCGACACGTCCAACCGCTACTCCCCCGAACTTGCGGCAGAGTTTGGCGCTGCGCTTGATGCCAGCACGGCAAGCACCTGGTGGGTGACGCACATTCCGCCTGCAAACCTCCTGCGTTACGCAGGTTCTGACGGCGAGACGGTGACCAATGTCGGGGATCCACGAATCGCCGCCGCGCTCGACGACGCCATCAAAACTCGTAGCGAGCCGCTCTGCCATGAAGCCCGCCCGCTTTCTAGCCGTTGCCGGCCAAGCACGTTGCTGATGGGGCATCAGCACCTGTTCCAGACCGTTGTGTTCGCACAAAGCGTCAACCCTGCCACCGTCACCCATACCGAGGTGTGGCCGCAGATCGTCATCGTCGGCCATGGCGGCGTTGCGCCGGACAAGGCAGGTCTCAGCGGCAGCTCACCGTGCCGCTATTCCTTCAGCCTGCCTGGAATCGATGGGGTCGACGTCAACGGGATCGTGCGCTCGCGTAGCGAAAACGGGTTCGTCGTATGGACCCGTTCCGCTGACACCCGGGTTTTACCCTCCGGCTGGCACATGTCCCCGCGCGGCGCGGACGGAGTGGCATGGGTCCCAAGCGAGGCCGTGCCCGACCCGTGCCTGACGACTGACGAGTAGTAATGCGCCCGCTGGATCTGCGCGGCTGACATCAAAGCCGGATCGCCCGCTGATCATGAGTCTCGAGTTGGGCTCTAAGCTCGACTTTGTACGATTTCTGGGTCAGGCCCAGGTCCAGAAGTTGTTCTCGTTGGCGATGAAGTCGGGGGCGTCGTCGAGAGGCATGACGACGCCGCCCATGTCGTCGACGTTTTGCCATTTACGGTGGTGTGACAAGTAGCCGAGCCGGACTTCGTCACTGTTGCCTGTCGGCTTGAGGCGGAGAATCGGCACTTCTGTCTCCACGACCGGACAACCCATTTGGTTGGTCTGGAACTCGGGGGCTCCATCCACCTCGCCACGATCATGACACGCAGAACGCGGGGAACCGCGCAGTTCATTCTTCGAGTGCGAGGGAGCCTTCATTCTGTTCCAGCCAAAGTCGAAAAACTTAAGATCCGTGGGCTTCGATTCTCATGATCATGGGGACGATCTAAGGGACGCGTTTCGCGCGTTTCGCGCCTTTAACGCCGACACCATGGATTTGAGGTATCTGGATGACGAAAGGACCGATCAAACGGGACTCAAAAATGTTCGGCGCTTCCCTCGGGTCGGGCGCTTTTGTAAGAGTTGCGTGCCAATACGCATTTCACAAAACGCTCCCAGCCCACAGCGCATTCTTCCATTCCCGCGAAAAGACTGCACCATCAAAGCCCGGGATCAAACACCTAGGTCCCGATATCGCTCACCAAGACCGCGGCGCTTCCTGCCCGCCGCCGTGAAGGAACCCGGAGTTTCCAGCATCCGCTGGCCTAAGCTTCGGGGACACTGCAATACCAAGGAAGAGTCTGGCACCTCATGGCACAGATTTGCGGGAACATTGCACACTGCCACGCATGGCGGCGTCACCAAGACAAACCGGCCTCTTGAGTTTCCTGTGCAGACCGGTTTGGCCTTGGCGCGTCTTGTGACCTGGCGAGCATGGGTCGCCAAATGACGGTGACAAAACAGCGCGGGTGAGTACACTCCAGCAAGCAGTGAGAGTAAAATCATCCAACGGGGGTAGACCACCATGCGATCCATGGTCAGCTTTGTGCTGCTTGCGCTTACATCTATTCCAGTCGTTGCGCAGGACGCGCTTCCCGACATAACGGGAACTTGGGAAATCGTCAGTGGTCAGGTCATTACCCACGAGGGAAAAGTACTCTCACTGACCGAAATGCCGCAAGGAGAAGTGATTATAGAAATGCAAGAAGGCCCAGTCTTCCGAGGTGTTTATCGTTGGCGGCATCCAGAAGGTACCGTTCTTGACGATGGTGAGGTATCGACAAACCAGGCTGACGAGGCATTCATCGGCGTTTTTTCGCGAGATGGAAAAGAATTTGCTCTGGCAGACACGCCCGATAGGGGCTACTGGTTCGGCGAAATCGTTGATTCTGGAGAGTTTGTGTTGCGCTATCTCGAAAGCGGCCCGTACGCGGCCGCCGGGTATTCGGTAATGCAGCGAAAGAAATAAGGTCGAGACGCATGATCGGCTATTTGTTACGGCGAGGCAGACGGTAGCCAGGAAAATTCTGGCGAGACAGTCGTGGCGTGTGGCAATGCGACGGAAGTCTTTAAGAGGTTGAGCATGCGCTCAATGGAGTGTGAGGTGCTCCCCGAAGATCGGACGGCGTCGTAAGCGACGGGAGGGTCGTGCTGGTCTTCGAAGAAGGAGATCAGCGAATGACGACACGCAAGCAGCACAAGCCGGCGTTCAAGGCGAAGGTGGCGCTTGAGGCCGTAAAGGGCGAAGAGACAGTCGCCGAGCTATCGGCCAGGTTCGGCGTCCACCCGAGGATGGTCCATCAATGGAAACGGCAACTGCTGGAAGGCGCGTCAGATGTCATCGAGCGTGGCCGGAAGGGGAGCGCGCCGGAAGTGGACGTGGAGAAGGTGCGCGAGCTCCACGCGAAGATCGGCGCGTTGACGGTGGCGACCGATTTTTTGTCGCGAAAGCTCGAGCCGCGAATAACCAAGGGGCGGGCGGAACATGAGGCGGGCGATGGTGGAGAAGGACCATCCCGCGCTGTCGGTCACGGCGCAGTGCCGGCTCTTGTCGATCCCGAGGTCGACCTTCACCCACGCGCCTCGCGGCGAGACGGCCGAGACCCTGGCGCTGATGCGCCGCATCGACGAGCCGTTTCTTGAGACGCCGTTTTACGGCGTACGGCAGATGACATGGCACCTGCGTGGTGGCCCTAGACGAGGCGCTGAAGCGCTTCGATCCGCCGACGATCATGAACACCGATAGTCAAAGAATGATCGCCAGTTCCCGGGCGGTGTGACCCGAACACAGATCGACCGTTTGGTAGGCTGGCGCCGTAGGGCGTCCTGGTGTGGTCTGATCCACACTCTGATCGACAGCCGTGTCTTTCCCCGGACCTGTCGACCGCCCGGGAACGCCCTACGGTGAGGCTTCGCCTCGCCGATGCATGTGACCCGATAAGGGCTTGACCACACTGGTCTCGTGACTGTCCTGTCCTCGCATCCGGTCGAAGCGGAGCAAAAGAGCGCTGCTAGCGCGAAGGGATCGGGATGGACCAGCCAGAGAACGAAGAGCGCCACATCGTGGGTGGCGTCGATACCCACAAGGACCTCCATGTTGCCGCCGTTGTTGATACGCGCGGCAGGCTCTTGGCAAGTGAGAGCTTTGCGACCACCCGGCAGAGATATCGTCTGATGCTGGAGGGGATGCGCTCCTTCGGCATGGTGCAGCGGATCGGCGTCGAAGCGACGGGAACCTATGGCACCGGACTGCTCCGCTACTTGAATACGGCGGGCGTCGACGTCCTCGAGGTCACGGCCCCGGATCGCAAGTCACGTCGCATGCGCGGCAAGACAGATCATCTCGATGCCGAAGCGGCGGCGCAGGCGGCTTTGGCTGGCCAACGTACCGTCACGCCGAAGACCAGAGACGGGATAATTGAAGCTCTGCGCGTGCTCAAGGCCTGCCGCAAAACCGCCGTCTAGGCGCGGCGAATTGCGCTGCAAATGATTGGCAATACCATCATCTCGGCCCCGGATCGTCTGCGTGACAGCCTCAGGGACATGACCCGTATGCGATTGATCCGGACGCTGGCCGCTTGGCGGCCGGACATGAGCGGATACCGCGAGATGGAGACCGCCTACCGCATCGCATTGACGTCCCTGGCGCGCCGACATCTGGAACTTCACGACGAAATCGCCGACCTCGATGCGATGATCAAGGCCATCGTCGACGAACTCGCACCGGACCTCGTGGCGCGCAACTCCATCGGTTACGGGTCGGCGGCGCAGCTCCTGATCACCGCCGGCGATAATCCCGAGCGACTTCGATCGGAAGCCAGCTTCGCCGCCCTTTGCGGTGTCAGTCCGATCCCCGCCTCTTCAGGCAAGACCAATCGCCATCGCCTCAATCGCGGCGGGGATCGGGCCGCCAACAGCGCGCTTCACATCATTGCCATCGGCCGTCTGCGATGCGACAAGCGAACGCAACAATACGTGGCGCGGCGCATTGCGGACGGCCGATCGAAACTCGAAGCCATTCGCTGCCTCAAACGCTTCATCGCCCGCGACGTCTTCAACCTGATCCGCGATCGCTATCGGGCGATCAACCAGGCCCAAACCGCCGCTTGACACACAAAAGGGCGTCAGTCATCACGTCAGTCGCCTCGAGATCGTCGATACAGGCCGTTGACGTCGGTGGTCCGCCGAGGAGAAGCTGCGGATCGTCGAAGAGAGCTTCTCGGCGCCGAGGGTGGCCTCTGCGAGGGCACTTCGGCATGGGATCTCCAACCCGCTGCTGTTCGCCTGGCGCAGGGCGTATCGCGAAGGCCGCCTTGGCCAGGGTCCGCTGGGAGGCTTCGTGCCGGCGACGGTTGTGCCGGAGCCGGCACCGCATGACGCCCCCGCGTTGGCGGGCGGGCGCATGGAAATGGTGACCGCCAACGGTCGCCGGATCGTCATTGAGCCCGACGTCGACGTGGACGCGCTGATTCGGATCGTGAGGGCGCTCGAGACGCTCTTATGATCCCGGTTCCGAGCGGTGTGCGCGTTTGGCTCGCGGCTGGCCACACCGACATGAGGAAGGGATTTCCCGGCCTGTCGCCACTGGTCCAAGAGATCCTCACGCGCGACCCGTTGAGCGGCCACCTGTTCTGTTTTCGCGGCCGCAGAGGCGACCTTCTGAAGGTGACCTGGCATGACGGCCGAGGCGCGTGCCTGTTCACCAAGCGGCTCGAGCGGGGCCGTTTCTTGTGGCCGTCGCCGGCTGATGGCGTGGTGATGATCTCCTCGGCACAGCTCCGCTACCTGCTCGAAGGGATCGACTGGCGTCATCCGCAGGAGACCTGGCGCCCGACATCGGTTGGCTGACGGTTTTGCCCTTGGCGACGAGCCATCGCCGTGATTCGCTCGTGTCGTGAACACGGCTGATTCGCTTCCCGAAGACCTCGCCTCTGCCCACGCAATGATCCGTGCGGAACGGGCGCGCCGTCTTGCCGCCGAAGCGGCGCGGTCCGACGAGGCCGCGCTCGTGACGCATCTCAAGCTCCAGATCGAGAGGCTCAAGCGCGAGCTCTACGGCAACCGCTCGGAGCGCAAGGCTCGGTTGCTCGAGCAGATGGAGTTGCAGCTCGAAGATCTCGAGACGAGCGCGAGCGAGGATGAGCTCGCGGCCGAACAGGCGGCAAGGCAAACGCAGTCGGCCCCCTCATTCGCGCGTAAGCGACCCTCGCGCAAACCGGGCCGCTTCCATGACGACGCTCATCACGACGGCTAAGCTCAACGACGTCGACCCTCAGGCCTGGCTCACCGACGTGTTGGCACGGATCGCAGCAACGCCGCAGGGGAGGCTTCCAGAGTTGCTACCGTGGAACTGGACTGCGCTAACGCCCTCACTCGCGACAGACTGAGCCGCCGACCCACACAGCAAACTCTCCACGATCCGTCGTCCCCGCAGCCCTCACCGGATGTTTACTTCCATCCCGGCCTCGCCGAACGCTCAGATGCGATCGCACGACCGGTGGAACGTGCGTCTCGGGATGCACCGCCGAATGCGCGCTTCGAGTACGACCTGGCGCGCTCCTGAGCCTAGTTGGAAGGCCTTTCAGCGCGCACGCTTGACCTTGCACTCACCTACAGCTTGCCCCGAAAAGGTGACGGGTTACAGGCGCAGCTGCTCACCCACGAACCGTTTCTTCTGGCCGGCGCGAAGGGCCATCCCGCCCTGGCCAACAGAGGCCGAGCCGACCCGGCAGCGCTCGATGGTGCCGTATTCATTGCACCGCCCGCGCACGCCAACACTCGCCAGCCCCTCGCACATTGCCCGGCACGGCACGCCGCGCGATCTGGACGAGGTGCGCACACAGCCCGTGATCGGGTACCGCAATCCCACCTCGCGGCGTGTCTACGACTTGATTTTCATGGTAGGCCGCCGGCTTGAACGGGCGCGCCCGCGGCCCATCGCTACGTTCACCGATCCAGAGGCGCAATGCGTCGCCGCCGCAGCCGGAGCCGAGCGGCCTGGTTATTCGTTCACCGTGAGGGTCATAGTGCCGAGGAAGGTGCCGCTGGCGCTCACACGATCGCCCGCTGCGAGGTAGCGACCGGTCGCCTCCTCCCTCGCGCGCCATCCGTCGATCTTGGCGTGCGCTTCAGGACTGTCCACCGCGCGGGGTCTGGAAGCTCTCAGGGTAGGATTGCGTAACGATGATGTCCCTATCGGTATGGTCGTTCACGAGAAGAAACCGACCTGCACCTCGTGAAGGTCGCGAGTCGCATCGACCGGCGACGAGAACGTGAGGGCCCCCTCGACCCCGTAGTCGAGAAGCGTCCTGCCTTCCAGCGGCAGGACGCCGTCGTCGTCCACGGTACCCGCCACCTTTGGGAACAGGAACGGTTTTCGCGGCGCCACGCCGGCCTCGGCCGAGTGCGAGGGGTAGTTGAGCGCGATCGCCACCGATTGGTCGTTTGGTTCAATCGGCGTGATAAGATCGGCGCGCGGCAAGCTGACGATGTCGCCGGCCTCGTAGTCTGCGGTCACCGCGTTGCGCACCGTCTCGGTATCGCGTGAAACGAGCAGCGCCATGGGGCTTTGCGCGTCTGCGCCGAAGCGCCTCGTGAGAACGACTGCGCGCACGGTCTCTTCGTGGTCCGACAGGGCCATAAGAAGCCGGGTCTCGTCCTCCACAATCGCGCGGGCAAAGGTCGGGCCGTCGTCGACTGGAAGGATCGGCGCGTTGGCTGCGTTCGCGTGCGATGTCAGCGCCGCCAGCGCGAGGACGGATGCGCCGAGGCGCAGCTTCGACGGGGTCATGCTGCTTTTCCTTGGTGCGCGACGGCGGGGCGCGCAAACGCGTCGTCGATCGCGCGGTGGGCGGCGACGACCCGCTCCTCGCCGCCGAACATCAACCGATCTGCTTTGATAACGGTCACGTCGGTGATCCCGACGAAGCCGAGAACGTGGCGCAGGTAGGGGGTTGCGAAGTCGATGGCGCCGTCCGCCTCGGTGCCGCCGGAGGTGACCACCACATAGGCCTTTTTGCCGGTGAGGAGCCCCTCTGGGCCGTCCTCTGTGTAGCGGAAGGTTTTTCGCGCGCGGGCCACCTGGTCGATCCACGCCTTAAGCACCGCAGGAACGCCGAAGTTGTAGATCGGCGCGCCGATCACCACGACGTCGGCGGCGAGGAGCTCGTCCACCAGCGCGTCGGACGCGGCAAGGCGCGCCGCCTGACCCGCAGTTCGCTCGGCGTCTGGCGTGAAGTTGGCGGCGATCCAGTCCCCGTCCACGAACTCGATCCCTGCCGCAAGATCCCGATCTATGAGGCGGGCGACGTTGCCCCGCTCTTGAAGCTTCTCGATGATGCGTGCCGTGAGCGCCCGCGAATGCGAGCCGTCCGTGCGGCCGCTGGCGTTGACCGCCAACACTGTGGTTGCGTCCATGATGCTCTCTATGATGTTGATGCCTGCCGGAGCACTCCGTGGAGCGCTCCGGGATGCATGGGATTTCGGCTCAGACGTTCATGAAGCCGCCGTCCACCACCAGATCAGCGGCGGTCATGTAGGCGCTCTCGTCCGAGGCAAGGAACACGGCGGCATCGGCCATGTTCTTCGTTGTGCCTTCACGGCCAAGCGGTACCTGGGTCACAATATGATCGACGAACCCGTTCATTGCCTCCAGCGGCATGTTGGATTTGTGCTGGAAGCCGGTGCGCACGATGCCGGGGCTGAAGGCGTTGACCCTGATGCCCCGCGGTGCAAGCTCGGCTGCGAGGCTTCGAGCGAAGGAGCGTACCGCCGCCTTCGTCGCGAAGTAGAGGCTGGCCGTCGCGCCACCCTTCTCGTTCACCGCCGACGCCGTCAGGATCACCGAACCGCCGTCGCCCATCAGCGGCAACAGCTTCTGCACGGTGAAGAAGACGCCCTTCACGTTGACGTCGAACTGCTTGTCGTACTCCGCCTCGCTGACATCCTCGATGGCGTTGAAGGCGCCGAAGCCGGCGTTCGCGAACAGGACGTCCACGTGGCCGAGCTCGGAGCGCGTGGCGTCGGCGAGGCGGTCGAGCGCTTCAAGGTCGGTGACGTTGGCGACGATGCCGGTGACGCCGTTGCCAAGCTCGGCGAGGGCGGCCTGCACCGACTGGGCGCTGGAGCCGGTGATGAGCACCTTGGCCCCTTCGATGATGGCGTTCTTGGCGGTTTCAAGGCCGATACCCGAGGTCCCGCCGGTGATGACGATCCGTTTGCCTTCAAGGCGTTGTTTGGCTGCGTTTGCCATCGCTCGTCTCCTGTGGTTCGGCACGGGTGTGCGCCGTTGACCGACAGATATTGTGCTTGATCGGCGAAGTGAATTGCTCTTCTTTGAACGTACCATTCTCTAAAGGAGCACGATCGTGGACCGCTTCGAGGAGATGCGCACCTTCGCCGAGGTGTCCGCCCATGGCGTCACCGGCGCGGCGAAGCGCCTTCGCATTGCTCCGTCCGCAGTGAGCCGCCGGGTGCGTGATCTGGAGGCGCGACTCGGTGCCGAGCTTCTGACCCGCGCCGCACGGCGTATGACGCTGACCGATGCCGGGCGGGATTATCTCACCACGGCGCAGCAGCTTCTGGAGCAGCTCGAAGATGCGGAGCGGCGCGTTGGCGATACGAGCGGCGTGCTGTCGGGCCGCATCAAGCTCGCCGCGCCGTTGTCGTTCGGTCTCAGCCACCTGATGCCGCTGGTCAACGCATTCATGGACGAGCACCCCGATTTGGAACTCAATCTCAACCTCAGCGACCGCCGCGTCGACGTCTTGCGTGAGGGGTTCGACATTGCGGTGCGCATCGGCGAACTCACCGATTCCTCGCTCATCTCGCGTCGCTTGAGCGGGTGCGAGATGGTGGTGGCGGCGAGCCCCGACTTTCTTGCACACTACGGTGTGCCGAAGGTGCCGAAGGACATCGCGGGATGGCCCGGGCTATGCTACGCGCCGCAGCGACGACCGGAGATCTGGACTGCGCGCGACGCTACGGGAGGCACCTTCGAGGTGCGCGTGCGCCCCCGCCTCGTGTCGGACAATGGCGACGCGCTGTGTGCGGCAGCTGTGTCGGGCCTCGGCGTCTTGTGCGAGCCGGAGTTCATCGTCGCGGCGGCCCTTGCCGACGGGCGCCTGACGCGCGTTCTCGCCGACTATTCGTGGCCGAAGGTGGACGTCTTCGCGCTTTGGCCGGCGCGCGACTACCAACCGCGCCGCGTCCGCGCGCTCATCGACCACCTAGTGGCGCACCTTTAGCGAAGGCGTCGGCGTTGCGATCCGACAATCTGCTGCCCCGCCAGAGACCACCAAAACGTCAAGGTCCGCTTCGTCAATACGGTTGATGATGGTCACGATCGGCAAAGGCCCAGTTTTGGCGCTCTGTACCAAACGCCGGGCTATCGCCTCTTTTGCTGGACGGGCGGCGAATGGCCCGTTTGCATGATGGCTCAAAGCCCTTTGCGAACTCTGCGACATCGCACTGTCATCCGACCGCCTACATCATCCTTTAGCGCGCGGAAGCTGGATGGCTCTCAAAAAGGGCGCCCATGAGCGATCCGTTCACCGCAACAATAGATCTATCGCAGGCGAATGAATTCGCCGAGGATCGCGGTTGAGAAATACAAGCGCCACGGAACAAGTATGACCTCACAGCACATGAATACACGAAGCGGATACGGACTACGCCTCTGAAATCCCCTATAGCCATCCTGTTCTGACGTTACATGTCCGAACGCTTAGCGAAACGCATTTGCTTTGCTCCTGTTTGCACGAGCAAATGCATTGGCAAGTGACCTGGTCTTCGCATCGTCGTCAACCCGCATGGTTGGAGGTCCTTCGGCGCCTGAAGCACACTTACAAGGCCGTATCGATAATTCTTCCAGAAATCATCGAAGATACATACTCAACATATCTTTACTTAGTCAAAAATTACCTGGAAGTCGTTGCGATATAAGAATTTATTTCGGAAAATGGGATAGAATCGGCACTTCTACCCCTCCGATACTAGAGATAGATCTACAGGGCAATTCTGTCCGACCGACAAGCCCTTACCGAACTGTATAGTGAGTGTTGTATCGTCCTGATCGTGCGTGCAACCGAAATGGCCGAAGAGGATCTCCGCCTCGCGGGATGGGTTGGCGAAGGTAGTTTACACCAGCGGAAAGTCCGAATTGTCCGCCGAGCACGTTTTCGCATGGTGCGGTTTGGTGCGACGCTGTGCGAGTTCAGAGCGCTTCTTGGACCTCTGCCTTCACCCATCGAGTGTCCGCTGGACGACCAGAGCACGTAGTAGTGCATCACTCCAACCGCATGAGTACAAGCCCGTCGTCATCGATGCCAACGTTGTACATACTGGCGGACCGTGCCAGGGCCTTCGACGCTGCGTTGTTCTGCTCGACCGCGCGCTTCCGTTTTCCCTCGCCCAGGACAAAGAAGCGGTGACCATCGCGGCGTAGTCGATCAAAGGTCCCGGGATCGAGCGCCTCAACGTTGCCGTCGCCGTGATCGCGGACCAGCGTTGCGGAGACTTTTGTATGCTCTGGTCCGATCCCCTCAAAGGTCAGCTCAGTCATGGCGTTTGCGGATCGTCGAAATTCCATCGGCAGCACTCTGCGTCCCTTTTGTTCGCCGAGCGACGCGATCGACCGATCTTGCAGATGGGTCGGCGATGACGCTTTAGGCTCGTGCGGCGAGAGTCCGCAATCCGCGTCCGACTGCGAGGAACATAGCGCGCTGCAAGGCCCGGTTTTGGCGCTTTGGGGGTCGCCTTGGACTGACCGAGTTTCCGGCCGGAGTGCAGTCAACCCATATCGCGTGGCTTGATGCGGCTCAACAAGTTCACCAGCTGGTCCGCCTCGCCTGGCCGCAGGTTGACGCCGAAGTGGCGCGCGATGGCCTCAGAGTAGGCGGGCCACATGCGCTTCAGCGTCGTGCGCCCGGCAGGGGTGATACGCAAGGTCTGGCCACGGCCATCCCCGTCAAGGTGTCGGCGCTCGACGAGGCCCGCTGCGACCAGGCGATCGACAAGGCGCGAGACGTTGTATTGTGCGAGCAACATGCGCTGCTGCAGCTCGAACGGGCGCAGCCCCTTGCGCCCCGCGCGACGCAACTCCAGCAGGGCGTCGTAGTGAGCAAGCGGAGGAAAGCCGGCCCGCTTCACATCCGCCTCCACGGCCGCCAGCACCGCTTGGCTAACACGCATCAGCCGTGCCCACGCCCGCACCGTTGTCTCGTCCGGGACCTGCCCCGGATTGTTCAACTGGTTAGGCTTCGGCACTGGGTCGCGGTCGTTGGTGCTGGCCATCGGACCTCCTGGAACCGCACATCGGGCGGATACGCGTCTCGTGGCCCTCAATTAGCAAAGGCCAATTCTATCATGCAACTGCATCCACCTTGACATAATATGCAATTGCATCTAACTCAGTTGTATAGATGCATTTGCATGTCAAGGAGTCCGGTCATGCCGATCCGCGCTGCGCGTTCCATCAACGCAAAAGGAAGCCCATCCATCGACCTGGCTCTCGCCCCTCACGCTGTGGCGCTCTTGCGCATCGCTTTGGGCGTCATGTTCATCGCCCATTCGTTGTGGCTGAAGCTCTTCGTGTTCACGTTGCCAGGCACCGCACGATTTTTTGAGTCGATGGGGCTCCCTGGCCCATTCGCCTACCTGATGTTCGCCGCCGAGGCGGTTGGTGGACTGATGCTCATTACCGGCGTCCAGGCGCGGTGGGTCGCGCTCGCGCTCATGCCGATCCTTGCCGGCGCGACGTGGGCGCACTCAGGGAGCGGCTGGATGTTCGGCTACGAGAATGGCGGCTGGGAGTACCCGATCTATCTGACGCTGCTCGCGTTCGCGCAGTTCATGCTAGGCGACGGGGCTTGGGCAATGTGGCGCTCATGGCCGCTGCCCCTCGCGGCCAGGCTCCGCGTTGAAGTGGGGAGGGTGCGATGAGCGAAGCCCTCACGCTGGTCAGCCATCATCTTTGCCCGTACGTGCAGCGCGCCGCGATTGCGCTGACCGAGAAGGGCGTGCCGTTCGAGCGGCGCTGGGTGGATCTTTCCAACAAGCCGGACTGGTTTCGTGCGATCTCACCGCTTGGCAAGGTGCCGCTCCTGATCGTCGATCCTGGCCGTGTCGTCCGCGATATCTCAGATAGCGACGACGCTCAGTCCCGGTCAAGTGGCGCCGATAGGCCGGGACGGCAGGCCGTTTTGTTCGAGAGCACGGCAATCGTCGAATACCTGGAAGACACCCAGCCGAACCCCTTGCACCCGCAGAGCCCGTTGCAGCGGGCGCACCATCGCGCGTGGCTCGAGTTTGCCAGCCAAATGCTGAACGCGATCGCGCGGCTCTACAACGCTCCCGATGAGGCGACGCTAGCAGCCGGAGCGGACCGGATCGGTGCCATGTCCGACCGCCTCGAGGATGAACTCGCGGCGCGCGAGTCATCCTGCGGCGGCCCCTACTTCTCAGGCGAGCGATTTTCGCTGGTCGATGCTGCCTTCGGCCCGGTGTTCCGTTACTTCGACACCTTCGAAACCGCAGCAGATGTTCGCCTGCTCGAGGGACGCGAGCATTTGGCGCGATGGCGCGTTGCCTTGGCGGAGCGGCCGAGCGTCGCCGGTGCGATCGACGAATGCTATCCGAAACGACTGACAGCTCTTCTGCGCCACCGAGGCACCGCAATCAGTAAGCGCATCCGCATCGCGGCGTGATGGCGCGTTCTCGGTTGTTCTACAGATCCTTGCTGTCTGCTTTAAGATTCTTGCCGGATGCAAGTAATTTTTGGTTTAGTGTGAGCAGCGTTGCTCGCCAGTACGGAGCGCACGATGAACTGGGACGATCTTCGGGTGGCCGGCGAAGTGCACAAGGCTGGGAGCTTCGCCGGCGCGGCCTCCGCCCCAAAGATCGACGTCACCACGGTCGCCAGACGTGTGTCACGTCTGCAGGCTCATGTCGGCGGTCCGCTGTTCGGAGCGGCCGAAGGTGGGCGCCGCGCGACGCCGCTCGGCCTAAAAGTTCTGCGCCATGCGGTACGGATGGAGGGGGCTGCGAGCGATATTACCGGGCCGTCCGCCAAGGAGAGCGAGCCGGTGGGGACTGTGCGCATCGCGACGACGGATTCGGGTGCGGTCTTCATTCTTGCGCCCCGCATGCACGATATCTTGAAAGACTTTCAGGGGCTCGCAGTGGAGTTCCTCGCCTCGACCGACACCGTCGCTTTCTCGCGCTGGAAAGCGGCCATCGCGATCAGACTCGGCAAGCCTGAGCGCGGCGATTTTCTCATCACCAAGCTCGGTGAGCTGACGTTCAACCACCTCGAGCCGGTGGGCGGTGACGTTGATGCGAGGCCGGCGATCGTATGCGCCTATCCCTAAGCGCTCGCGAACGCGCCAGAGTTGCAACGGCTGGCGGCCGCCGGCATCGACGCTTCGACGATCCGCTGCCGCAGCAAGAGTCTTCTTGTCATCAAGGCGCTCGTTGCGTCGGGGCGGGCGGCCGGGATCCTGCCCACCTTCGTGTGCGCAGATTTGGTCGAGGACGCGGAGGTCCGCTCGACCCGTCTTCCGATCACGCGCGAGGTGTGGCTCTTCGTCCAGCCGCACCTGAACGACGAACTTCTCACCCGCGCGGTGATCGGGCGGGTCAAGAAATGCGTCGCGAACATCGACGGCTGAACCACAGCGCTTGTTCGAGCGTGCGTTTTTGCATCCCTCGGTCGCAATGTTTTCGCGTTCCGTCGTCGGTGATGAACGACCAACTGACGTTCATCGAACACCTGGTGGCGCGGCCCCTGTGGCTAACGCCGTTTCTTGAGGAGGATGTCATGACCCGCATGACGCGCCGAGAGGCAATGTTGCGGAAAACTGTCGCCATGGCGGGTGCCACCGCTGCCGCCTCGGCCTTCACACCAGAGGGTGCTTCTGACGAACCCAGCGTGCCTTCCCGCAAAGACGGGTTCTTTCGCTATGACGAGGGGAACGCGTTGCACGGCGCTCTATGACGGGATTTGGAAGAAGCCACACGACGAGGGGTTTATCACGGACGTCAGCATCGCCGAGACGCGCGCCGCACTTCATGCCGGCGGGCTGCCAACCAAGCACGTGACGATCGAGTTCACCCAAACGGTCATCGAATCCGCGGGCCGACTGTCATCGTCCATCCGGGGACGGGCGGCCAATGGATGCCAAGTGCGGGGCGAATGCCGCAAAGCCTCGCCAATGCGGGGATCGCCCAGCAGGCGGTGGATACGATCCTAATCTCTCACTTCCACCCTGATCACATCTTCGGCCTGATGGCGCCTGAGACCGATGCGCAGTTGTTCCCATCGGCGGAGATCGTCGTGCTGGCGGAGGAGTACGCCTTCTGGACCGACCCGGGCGTCTTCAGCCGGCTACCCAACGCGTGGCATGGCCTTCCAGAACGCATCCAGCGCACTCTCCCAAACTGGTCGAACGTGCGTACCGTGGCCGGGTTCGTCGAATTGGCGCCGGGGATAAACACCCTCCCGGCCCCGGGGCATACGGTCGGGCACATGGCCTATCACGTGAGTTCGGGTGATCGTGAGCTCATCATCGCCGGCGACGTCGCACTCTCGCCGGCGCTGTTCGTAGCGCACCCGGACTGGAAGATCGCCTACGACGCGCTGCCGGATGTCGCGGCGCGCATGCGCCGACGGATATTGGACCAGGCTGGGACGGACGATGTCCTTGTTGCTGGTTATCACTTCGGCTTCCCGAACGTGGGTCACATCGAGCGAGACGGCGCTGGCTTCTCGCTGACGCACCTATGCAACAAGTTGGGTTTTCACTATCCGGCCGAGCGTTGTCACGCGCCCCAGATCGAATGATCGTGTTCCGTCCACAATCAGCGGCCGCTTTCAAAGCTCTCGAACGGGCGATGAGGACAGGACGAGGCCCGGAATCTGTGCTCGGCGAGAGATGGTCAATCCCCGCCGGCACCGTCGATTGCTCCAACGGTCTTGCCGCGCGGATCCAGTGGACTTCCCCACGTGGGCGAACGTGGCTTCTGGAAGAATTGGCACCGACGACCTCGTTGGTGGCCACTACATGTCGGCTTCACGAACGTTGGGCGCATCGCGCGACATGGCTCTGCATTTTGCTTCACAAAACTTTGAAAGGTGTCAAGTTGATGCAGACATGACTGATGATATTCAGCAGGGTTTCTTTAACGCTCGCGACCTCGCTCCTCGGCGGACAAGGTCGGACGCGGGTCAGTAGGCCGACTGTCTGGCGACGGCCGTCGAGTGAAGGGATATTTTCATGAATGAAAAGGGGCCGATCACTGCGCGACCGCGCTGCGGCTCACCCGCTCATCCAACTTGCAAAGCCACCTTCCACGTGGGGCGCTGGCGGGTCGACGCGAACGTGCGAACGGTAACGGACGGCGCTGTCGTCCGCCGGCTGTCACCGCGCGCGAACGAGCTGTTGGCTGTTCTGGTGGAGGCGGAGGGCGATGTTGTCGCTCGCTCGGCGCTCCTCGATGCGGTCTGGCCGAACGTCATCGTCGGCGACGAGAGTTTGACTCAGGCCGTTGCCGAGCTGCGCCGCGCCTTCGGCGACCGCCGGGGCGAGACGACGATCATCGAGACTATCCCCAAGCGCGGCTATCGTCTCAGCGCGCCGGTGTTTCGCGACGTTGGATCGGAACATGCGCCGCGCGAGACCGAAGGAGACGCGTTCGACCTCGGCGCCTACCTCCTTTGCCTGGAGGCCGGCCAGGCGATGGCGCGCAGCGGCAAGAACGCGATGGAGTGGTCGGAGGCGTTGAGGCGCGAGGCGATCGAACGGGCCCCACGTTTCGCGCTGGCGCACGCCGAGTACGCCATCGTGCTCGGTTTCGCAGGTCTTTATCGTGACCGTCGAACGCAGAGCCTCAAGCAATCTGTGGAGCACGCCGACAAGGCAGCGGAGCTGCGGCCCGACCTTGCCATCGCGCATGCGGCGCGTGGCTTCGCCCTCGGCGCCGTCGGTCGGCACGACGCGGCGCTCACAGCGTTCGCACGCTCATTCTCTATCGACGCGCGCGACGCGACAGCCCACTATCTCTGCGCCAGGACGCTGTTTGCATCGGGAAATCTGCCGGCGGCCGTCGTCGCGGGTGAGCGCGCGGCCGACCTCGCGCCTGACGATCCTCGGGCACTCTTCCTCGCAGGGCGCGCGTCGCCGGATGACCCCCGCCGCACGCGGGCGAACATGGCTCGGTGCCGGGCCCGGATCGCAGACCGCCTCGCGGCAGATCCGACCGAGCCGCGCTCCCTTAATTCGCTCGGCGGCACTCTTGCATTCATGGGCGAGCCCGACGCCGCTCGAGCCGCGATCGAGGCCGACAAGGACGAAGGTTCAGTGCTCCAGTTCTACAAGGCGGTCGGAGAGGCCGCGCTGGGCGAGGTTGATCGGGCGCTCGACGCGCTCGAATCCGTCGTCGAGAACGGTTTTCGGCATGGTAGCTGGTTGCTTGCAGAGCCGATGATCGCACGACTGCACGGCGAGCCGCGCTATCACCGGATCGAGCGCGCGCTGGTTACGGCCTGACGGCGCGATGCTTTCCCTGCGCCGCCGGCGAGGGCGGTTCTATCGGGCCTTGTGGGCGAGCGCGTCGCTGACGGCGCGGCGGGCGCAAATGGGGTCAGCTGTCGATCGTCGCCTTCGGCAGGTCGTCAGAGGCGCTCCACTCGGCCCACGAGCGATGGTAGGTACGCACCCGCGGATAGCCGATCAGCCGCAGCGCGAAGTAGGAGTGGGCCGATGCCTCACCGGTCTGACAGTGGATGACGACGTTCTTGTCGGATGTGACGCCGAAGGACTCAAAACGGGCCCTTAAAGCGTCTGCCGGCAGCATCGTCTCGTTCTCGGCAAGGTTTCCCTTCCACGGACTGTTTTGCGCCCACGGGGATAGGCCCGTCCGCAAACGCGCTTTCGGGGGGTACATCCACCACAACGGTCTCGGCGTCGGCGCGTTTGTCCATGATGTAGTCGGCGCTGGCGAAGCGGCGGGGCGCCCTGGTGATGGCAAAACGCTTGCCGAAGTGCTTACCGGCGCGGGCCATCGCCTTGCCGAAGTCGTTGTCCTTGCGCGCCGACGCCTCGCCGCGGGCAACCCACTCGTCGATGCCGCCGTTCAGGATGCTGACCTCGCGATGGCCGAAGTACTCCATCAGCCAGAAAAGGCGCGCGGCGCGGAATCCGCCCTGATCGTCGTAAAGCACCACCTCGGATGTTGCGTCAATGCCGGCTCTGGCCAGAAGCGAAGCGATGACCCCGTCGGACTTCAGCACACCGGCAAAATGACCGCGCGGATCCGTCAGGTTGCTGTAGGGCACGTTGACCGCGCCAGGCAGATGGCCTTTGCGGAAGGCACCCGGTTCGCGCACATCGACCACCACGAGCGAGGTCGCAGCGTCGTCCGCGGGCGGTTCCATGAGGGCGGTCTTCAGTTCGTCGACCGTGGTGATCAGGTGAGGATTGGCGTACTCGCTCGCCTGCGCGGCGCAAAGCGGAACACAAAGCGCGAGCGCGAGAGCGGCCGTGCGAATTCGGGTTGTCATAATTTCTTTTTTCCCGGGAGTGTTTCGGGGCGGTCAGGCAGGCTGCGGCACGATGCGCAGGTCCGTCATGCGGCCGGGCTTCGACTTTCCGCCGCTGATGTTCAGTCCGGGCGAGATCGCCGCACTCGTCACCGGCGCACGGCTTGTCGAGGCCTGGGGCGGGGCCGAGATGGCCCGCGCCGCCTCCGAGGCACTGTCGAAGATCGCTGCGGTGGTCCCCGCCGAGATCGCCCGAGCCGCAGACCGCACGGCGATCCACGCCTTCCGGATGCCGGACCTTGATGACGTCGCCTGGGACAGGCTCGATCTCCTCGACTGTGCGATCCGCGACGCGATCCGTCTCGCGCTGCACTACACCGATGAGGCCGGTACCGAGACGACCCGAAACGTCTGTCCACTGGGGCTCGTCTTCTGGGGCAAGGTCTGGACCCTCATCGCATGGTGTGAGCTGCGCGATGACTTTCGCATGTTCCGTGTCGACAGGATTGGTGCTGCCGAGCGTACGGGCCCCTTTGCGCTCAGTTCTCACCAGAGCCTCGCCGCTTCCAGATGGCCGGTCACGCCCGTGTGAGTGCGATGGGGGGTCGGGTATGGCGCGGTCTGCCCCGTAGGACACGATGCCGCCGGCCCTTACTCTCCCGGTCTGGCCTCCGAGGAACGCCTTCTCTACATGGGCAGTTTCAGCAAGCTGTTGCTTCCGGCGTTGCGGATCGGCTACGTGGCCGCAACGTTGGATCTTTGCGAATACTTGGCGCGCGTTGGCTGGCGGACCGGCACTGGCCGCTGCTGGAGGAAGCCGTCCTCGCCGACTCCATCGACGGGGGCCACGTTGCCCACCATGTGCACCGCATGCAAACGCTCTATGCCGAACGGCAGAGTGCGCTCTTGGAGCCGGCCAAGCAGATCGAGGGCGCCTCCTGTGCGTTGGCGCGCGCGTATTGGGATTGAAGCGGCAAGCGCGCTGTCTGAACCCGACCAGTCTATCCCGTGTACACTCGTCGGTGGGCCGGCCGCTCCCCGAGACGATCCAGATAGGTCTTGAGGTCGGGGAACTCGTCAATCAGCCCCGTCCGCCTCGCCATGTCGCAAGAATGACCAACCGCGATGTCGGCACCGCTGAAGGCCTCACCCAAGATGTACGGTCCCTTAGCGACCGCGGCCGAGACCACACGCGCACAGTCGCCAAAGGCAGCGCGGCCGTAGCCCGCGGCTACGGTATCATGCTGGCGCCCGGGCGGTCGCATGGCATCAAGGGGACGCATCGCGTTATCAAATACCGCCATGATCGCAGCATCGAGTTCTGCGGCGGCGAAGACGCACCATTGGTAGTAGGCCGCCCGTTCCGGCGTTCCCTCCGCGGGCGCGAGGCCTCTGTCGGGGTGCTCGTCGGCAAGCTGCATGACGATCGCAACCGACTCAAACTGCGTGTAGACCGGCGAACGGATCGCCGGGACGCAGCCCAGCGGCTGGATAGACCGGTAATCGGGCCGGTTCTGTTCTCCGGCGGCGAGATCGACCACGACGCTCCGATAGGCGATCCCCAGCTCCTCGAGCGCCCACTTCACGCGATTGGAACGGGTGGGCGGATACTCGAAGAGCTCGATGCCCTCGCTCATCATGGCGCTCTCCATCCCTTGGTGACTTTCAGTATTCGTCATGGTAGCGGACCCAAGCCATTGTGTTTCCTTCGGGCTCATGTCGGCCCCGCGGCGTGAGGTCGATGTATGCGTAAGCCGCGTTGGTGACGTCGAGACCACGGCCATACGTTGAATAGGTATGGTACACCTCGCCATCATCATCCTTAGCAAAGACGCTGGTCCCCGGCATCTCGTTCGCGGGAGCCTGCGGCAGCGAGCCGTAATTGTAAGCGTGTGAGCTGTTCGCGTCGCGCCGGTCGTCGAAACCGACGTCAAAGTCGTTGTTGAATGTATTGTCGTGGGAGGACACCCACTCAAAGGTCCATCCCATCCGCCGTTTGAAGGCCTCGATCCGTCCCAGCGGCGCTGAGGAGACAGCCAGGAAAGCAGTGTCCCGCGCCGCCAGATGCGGAGCCAGCCCCTCAAAACTGTCGGCCCAGAAGGAGCAGCTCTTGCAAGGCTGCTCCCAATCGCGGCCGAACATGAAATGGTAAACGATGAGCTGGGTGTGCGAACCGAACAGATCGGCAAGGCTCCGCGGCCTCGTCGATGTGTTGAACGTGTAGTCGCGATCCACCTTGACCCATGGCAGCGCGCGTCGAGCCTTGCTGATCTCATCCTTTTGCCGCGTGTGCGCTTTCTCGCGCTCAAGAAGCCTGAGCCGAGCCTCCAACCACTCCTCGCGCGTCGCCACGTTCGAGCTCTTCATAACGACTGTCCTCGTTTCCCCAAAGATCCACTCGCGACCGCAAGGCCGGGTGTATGTTTTAGTCAACCGATGAGTTGACTTTCCATCGTGCCTATGAAAAGTCAACCATCAAGTTGACTAAAGAGGTGTGCCATGAAGCTCTACATCGCCCGCAGTCCGAACGGCCTGCGTGTATCCGCCTTCCTCGCCGAAAAAGGCGTGTCGATCCCCACTCAAGCTGTCGACATCCTTTCCAAGGAAGCGCGCAAACCCGCGTTCCTCGCCATCAACTCACTGGGCGAGGTGCCGGTCCTGGAACTCAGCGACGGGACCCGGATCACCGAAAGCGTCGCGATCTGCCGCTATCTGGAGGGCCTCCACCCGCGCCCGCCACTGTTCGGCGCTACGCCCCTCGCGCAAGCGCGGATCGAGATGTGGACCAGGCGCACCGAGCAGCAGATCTTTGACACCATCGGTCAGCGCGCGCTGCACCGCTTTGAGTTCTTCGCGGACAAGATCGAACAGGTGCCCCAATACGCTGACAGCCTGGACCGCAGGCTCGCGGACCGCTGGGCGTGGCTCGATGCCGAACTGAGCGACGGGCGGCCGTTCCTCGCCCCCGACGGCTTCTCGGTTGCCGACATCACCGGCATGGCGGCGCTCTTCGTGTGTGATATTCTCGGCGAGAGCGTCCCGTCGCACCTTGTAAACGTGCGCCGTTGGGAGGCGATCATACGCGAGCGCCCCAGCTTTATCGAGGCGACCGATGATGGATCAGAGCGCATAAGTCACGCGGCCTCGGCCTGAGCGGCGTTCTTGCGCTAAGCTTGACTGATGGATTTCACGCAACCGGATGTGCCTGTGAGTGCAACGCTCGACCGAACCTTTGCAGCGCTGGGCGACACGACCCGGCGCGCCATCTTGGCAAGACTTTCAAAGGGGGAGACCACGCTCTCCGAACTTGCGACACCGTTTCAGATGTCGCAGACCGCGGTGTCCAAGCACGTGCGCACCCTGTCCGAAGCCGGTCTCGTGCACGTCACCAAGCGCGGCCGCACGCGCTACTGCAGCCTCGACCCAGGGCCGCTCAAGGCGGCCAACGAGTGGCTCATCGCCTACCAGGCGTTCTGGGACAAGAAGCTGAGCGACTTGGCGAGTTTCCTGGAGGAAGACGAATGACCCTGCCGTTCTTGAAGTCCGAGCCAGGTACCGATCCTGTGGTCGCACAAAACGAGATCCACGCGCCGCCGTCACGGGTGTTTCGCGCCTGGACGCACCCGGGCGACATCGTACGCTGGTTCGGCCGCGCACCAAACACACTCGTAAACGCGAAGATTGACCTCCGTGTTGGCGGCCTCTGGCGCTTCACCTTCGAGACTGTGGGCGGGATCGGAAGCGCGCTTAGCGGAGAATACCTCACGGTCGAAGCCGAACGCCGTCTTGTCTTCACCTGGCGGCACGAACGCTGGGTGGTCGACGGGGAACGTGAAGAGACCCCGCAGTCTGAGGTGACCGTGACGTTCGAGCCGGTGGACACAGGCACGCTCCTCACGGTCCGCCATCAAGGCATCGCCACATCGGCCGGCCGCTCCGGCGTTGGCGAGGGCTGGAGTTACTCGCTTCAGAGCCTGCAAGCGCTTATGACAGAGCGGCGCCTCGCTGACGTCGGGCGGTGACGCTTCCACGATCGTTGCGTCAAACGTCCCTTGGCGAATTGGCGGGCCGGCGCCGTCGAGCAACCGACTATCATCCGCGCGAGAGCCGGAGGGAGTCTTCTACGCGCAGGCAGAGATCCTGCGCGCCATCAGCGCGAGGCCGAGACGATGCTTCAAAGTGCTTGCCCAATTTGGCCCAGTAGGGATTTCGATGCGACGGCGGACTTCTACGAAAGCCTCGGCTTCGTCGAAATCGCGAGATTCTCGCGCGAAGGCTATCTCATTCTGAAGCGCGACAACGTTGAGGTTCACTTTTTCCTGCACACTGAGCATGAGCCGGCGGCGTCGGAGCACGGCGCCTTCGTCCGTGTCGACAACGCCGACACGCTTTCCGAAAGGGTCGCCCAGTTGGAGCTGCCGGAGAAAGGGATTCCGCGCTTCGTCAAAGCGGAACTCAAACCGTGGGGCGTTTGCGAACTTGCCATCGTCGATCCCGACGGTAACCTCCTGCGCATGGGGCACATTCCCGGCGACGGGTGAACCCGGGCCGCACGAGGGGCAGGAAGCGATGTGGGTTTCATCCCAAGGGGCCGGGATCACGTCCAGGCGTTGGGGCGCGCTCTACCCCGCTCTACCGCGCTCCAAGCCAGGAGCTCTCTAGTGAGGTTGCATCGACCTTGCCCGCACGAACGCTTCGATGGCCTCGGCAGCGACTGCCACCCCGTCTTCGTCGCGGATCTTGGCTGCGAGGCGCTCAGCGTTCCGGCGCAGCGTCGGATCGGCCGTCGCGACCCGGATGGATTGTCCCAGACGTTCCGCCGTCAGCCTCGGGCGTGGGACCGGCGCAGCCCCGACGCCCAGCGCAATGCTTCTTCGCGCCCATCCCGGCTGATCGCCGATGAAGGGGCAAACGACGCAAGGAACACCCGCGCGGAACCCCTGCGCGGTGGTGCCCGCCCCGCCGTGGTGCACTACTGCAGCCATTTTCGGAAAAAGCCATTCGTGCGGTACAGCCGGAATGGTCATCACATCGTCGGCCCCCGTCGCATCGAGGCCGGCCCAGCCCGTTGCGATCACCCCGCGAACCTTGGCGAGGCGCAACGCCTCCACAACGATCGCGAGCAACCGGCCGGCATCTTCCACCGTCATGCTGCCGAAACCGACATAGACCGGCGCGGGCCCGGCGTCGATGAATCTCGTGAGGTCCAACGGAGGCTCGAAGCCCCCCGCCGGCGGCAAGAACCAATAACCGGTCATCATCGCGTGCGGCGGCCAATCCACCGGGCGCTGGATCGCCGCAGGGCTGACCGCGTGGAGGATCGGGATGGTGCCTGCGCTGCGCGGCAGCAGAACGTCATGCCTCCGGCGCACAGGCTCTAGGCCGAGCGTGCCGGTCCGAAGCCGGTTGATCGATTTGCGGAGCGCCGCATACGAGAGCGTCACCAGCCGATAGGCGAGCCGATTGTATCCGGGGATCGGCAATCGCGGCATGCCGAATGGCGGAAACGCTGTCGTCGGCACGATTATCGGCTGCAACAGCCCCATCACCGCAGGGATTTTGAGCGCCTCGGCGATGTGCGGCGCCGCCATCAGCTTAGGGTGGAACACGATCACATTAGGCCGCACGGAGTGTGCAACCGTCCATGCTTCCTGGCTCAGCGCTTCGTTGATGGGCCCGGAATGGCGCGCAAGGCGGATGGCGGCACCGATTCTCCTCAGCCATCCGGCTGCCCCCTCGAGCATCACCTTTCCATCCCGCGTGTCGATCAAGTCGAGCGAGGCATTGGACAACGGCGCGAAGGAGATAGCGTGCCCTTCGACAAACGCGCGGAACCGCTCGGCAGTGCACAGCGTGACCGAGTGTCCACGCTCGACGAGACCCCGCCCGAGCGCAATGAATGGCTCCACATCGCCGCGCGTGCCGTAGGTCAGGACGAGGAATTTGGAGCGACGCATTCGTTATCCACGGCGCTGAACAGCTTGAATGATCTCTCAGACCCCTTAAATCATGGGTCTGTCCAGTGGAGATTTCATGTCCCGATAAGGCAGGGAGGCAACAGTCCTCCCCTTGCGGAAACAGCCAATGAACGGACCGCCAAGCAGCCCTCGGCGATCGATGTCTTTCGCAGACGACACTGCCCCTTTAGGTCCGAGCTGCGCTCGCGGCCGAGACATAAACATCATCCCAATGACACGGGACTACTCCGCGTTCCTTCCACCGATGCTAAATGGCGGTCGATCGGTGCGCAGACTCACCCGCCTCGAAACACTCGGCTGGCAACCGCGCACCGCGAATGGCCCGATAGCTCAGTATTCAATCCATATGTTCGACAAGCGCTGCCTGGAAAACGGCATCGAGCACCGCTTCACCAAGATCAATCATCCCTGGACCAACGGCCAGGTCGAACGGATGAACCGGACCATCAAAGATGCCACCGTCAAAACGCTTCCACTACGACGGGCACGACGAACTGCGCCGACACCTCGATGACTTCATCGATGCCTACAACTACGGCCGTCGTCTCAAGACCCTCAAAGGCCTCACGCCTTACGAGTTCATCTGCAAAAAGTGGCCAAACAAACCCTAAAGCTTCACCCTCAACCCGCTCCAGCAAATGCCGGGACTAAACACCTAGGGAGCTGCATCAAGGCAAACCTGGGCAGGCGTGGGAGAGGCAGGCAATCTACGGCACACCTGCCCGAACCTCGGCCATGACCTCTCCCAGTTCGGAGGCCTCCCCTACGGTGCCAGGTGTGCGGCACCCGCGATGTTAGCATGACGATTGACACGAATTTGGGGATGCGTCGACGGCATAAAGGGGGCTTGACCGCGTGTGGGCGGCTCGCGTAAACCCCCGTGACCGGAACGAGAACGGAACGACATTTGTAAAACTTTCGCTCAAATCGTCAGGGTTTCCGAGCGTTTTGGTGGGGGATAGTTTAACGGTAGAACCGCGGACTCTGACTCCGTTAGTCGAGGTTCGAATCCTCGTCCCCCAGCCACTGAATAAGCTCAATACAATCAGGGTCTTACGAGCCACATGAACGATGGCCCGCTGGCTTTCATGCTGGGTTTTTGTTGCCCATCGATACTCCATGATTTCAACGAGGTGCCGGGAGGCGCGGCAGCTCCACGCAACATAAACGCAACATGATCGACCCCTTTTTGGGGTGGTGTCGGGACCGATCAGCCAGAGAAATCAGCATGATCAGCGCCGCCACCGCGAGCCGCGCGATAGGCACGGCGTCCTGCTCAGGCCCTACGACGGTGTGCTGATGTCTGAGACCCGCTCAAGTTGGCCCTCGACCGCCTCCAAGCGCTCGAAGATCACGTCCACGGGCAAGATGATCGCCTCACCGCATTGAGGGTCGCTCGCCAATTGTGGCGCCGCATCCCACACGCACCTGAGGATCCCCTGCACGCCATCGAGATTGTCCAGGGCGTCGCCGATGTCGCTTCTGGTCTGCGTGTCCACGTCAGTCACCAAGCTCACACCGAAAGATGCCAGACGATCTTCCACCGACTGCCCGAGGTCCGTACTGAACGAACGGACGGCAGTCGGGCTCAATGCACCGCCGAGTGCACCGATGTAAGCGGCGAAGGAACCGTGCCACCGGTTCTACTGCCAACCATTGTTCGGGGTGCTAAGCCCACTGACACGTCGCCCAACGGCACTAGGTACGCCATCATGCAAATGTTGGAGGAGCAGACAGAGCGGACCCCGACGAATGTGTCGCGACAGCCCGGCTTCAGAAGCATCAGCGTACCTTGGACGGTACAGCCCTATTTTCCAGCCAGATTGCAAAAGCGGCTGAAAGCAATCCCGCTGAAGACGCCACCAGCATCAGAATAAGTAAGTCTTCAGGGGAAGGACGGTTCGCCAGAACCATGCCGGTGATTGTGGCCAACACAGCGCCGCCGGCTAAGGTCATTGCACCCGTGATGCCTGCGGCGCTGCCGGCCAACCGGGGACTCACGGCCATCACGCCAGCATTGCTATTGGGTATTGTGAGACCGTTGCCCAAACCCACCAATATCGTGCAGCCGAAGTACAGCAGCGGCGTCACGGCTCCGGACGCCAGCACGACCAGACCGATGACGATCCCGACACAGGCAACAACACGCCCTGCCAGCATCACCGAATTCTGTGCGCAGTGCCTGGCCAAACGCGACGCAAGGAAGCTGCCGATCATGAAGCCTGCGGTTATGCTCCCCACAAACAGCCCAAGAGTAGCCGTCGTGACCCCAAACACCGCGCTGGCAATCAGCGGCGCTCCTGCAAGAAAGCCGTAGAACGCTCCCACGGAGAAGGATGTGCAAAGTGCATAACTCCAAAAAAAGGAGAGTTAAGGAGTTTCGAAATACTCCGCTCTTCGGCATTACGCGTTTCCGGTATCTTTGGAACAGTTTCCCCAAGGTCGAACCACAGAAGAATGACCAAAGCGAGACCGGCTGTGCAATAGAATAGGAACACCACCCGCCAGCCGAATGCGGCATCCAGAATGCTACCCAGCATTGGCCCCACCATCGGCGCGATGGCCATGGCCATGCCGATTCGGCCGAGGAGCCCCACGACCTCCGATCCATCGCGGGTATCACGAACGATCGCCAAGGAAAGGACGTAGCCGGAGATTGCCCCAGCCTGCAGCATTCTGAATGCAAGAAACGCTTCGGCACTTTGCGCCATCGCACAGCCCATTGATGCGGCGGCAAAAATCCCGAGCCCCACGAGCAGAACCGGACGACGCCCGATCCGGTCTGATAACGGCCCCACAGCCAGCTCCACAAGTGCCGTTACCGCGAGATAGCCACCCAGTGCGAGACTTATGACGGCATAAGCGGCCCGCAGGTCCTGCGCAATGTTGGCAAGCGAGGGCACGATCATGTTGAGCGTAAGCGGAGATATAGCCGCCAGGATGTAAAGTGTGGCGAGGGCTGGAGGTGAACGCGTTGTTTGCATAGCGGGTCAAGCTCTTTGCCAACAAAAAAACCCCCGAACCTGGTTCGGGGGCACACGGCATCGCGGATCGGTTTTCCGCTAGCGGATCATGCGCCATTCGCTCACTACTACAACAATGCTCGGCGCCATCAATTCATCTCCTTGCCATAACTCTAGTAGAGGAGATGCCGCTGCGCAATGTCCGGAACGAAAGGTCCGCAAAGGGCTCATAGCTGGCCTCCGCCGCACCGATCTGTTGTGCCCGCTCCGCGGACAATACTGCCGTTCGCCGCCGTTTGTCATGCCGCGCTTGGCAGAAGAAAGATTGACCGCGCCGAATCAGTGTTCAGCCGTTCTTTGTCATACCATCTCAACAACACGTCCTTTGACATCAGATCGGGATTGGCGGAAACGAAGGCATCGAATTCGACATTTGGGTTCGTCGCCAACCTCTCTGCGATCAAACTCATGAATGCATAGGTAATCGTCAGATTGAACTTGTTCGGCGCGCCTGCTTTAGCAGATATCGCCTTGATGCCTCTCGCATAATTGGCAGATGCATCAACGAAGTCATACTTTTTCAGCAAATCAAAGGCGACGCGTACATGATCAGAGTGGTGAAATGATGAATTGTCAATCTCACGCGCTTCGAACGCAACGGTGACTGGCGCGCGTTCCATAGTCTTCGTCATTTCTCGATCTCCTTAAATTTGTGGCTGTCGTGTGCACTCAAATCCAGGTCGTATACCGACTTGAGCTGCGCGATTTTCTCGATGGTTTCCGGTGAAAACGGCGGCTTGTTCTCGAAGCTATGCAGCGCAATGCCTTCGACGAGATCGCCGAGGGACATATCCAAATGCTCTGCGGTTGCTTTGAGGACCTTTAGCAGCCGCTTTTCGATCCGTATGCCGGTTTGGATTCGTTCGATCCTTTGAGTCATAATTGTACATATGTACCAAGATACCAACGCCGTCAATGCCAGCAAAGGGCTCAAGTCCGACATTGCCCCGGATTTTCAGGAGCGCTCGGGTTGGGGAGGCGTTTCCCGATCCCATGGCGCGTGCCCGTTGGCTCCTGCGAAGGCGGCATTCAGCTCCTAAATAACATGGCCGGGATGCTGTCCTTGGGCTTTGCTGCCTGCCTGTTGCGCGTCACGCGCTTGTGGAGAGTGTAAAGTCAGTCTTTTCGGCCGCCGACAGCCATCGGTGGCGCCCCGCTCATATCGGCGTGGGTGGGCCAGAAGGAGATTGGAGGGCGCCACGCACAGCGTCACGCCCGATCATGCTCTACGAGCGGTTTGGTGAACGTGTCTAGATCTCGAACACTTTATCGGAGAACGTGCAACACCCCCTCGCCGCCCCCTCCACTGCTGCGCCAGGGAGGGTGATGTGCAAGGCTATGGCGGCCAGGCGAGATGGGATGTTCTGCATGAAAACATCCCTCTGGTCAGAGATCTTGCCGTTATCTACCAGCACCTCCACGAAGCGCATACAGACTGACATCCCTACTTCTTCCATTGACGAGAACGCAGGGTGGAGGGATCACAAGAAGCGATCCATGAAAGAATGAACTGCGCCGAGCAGCTGGCAAGACAACTGGCGGAGACGATCGAGAGCATCCCGGGTCTCAGAGAACCCACGATGTTCCAAGAGCCCGTTTGAGCGCAAAAATCCCCTTCGTTGATGGTGCGTGACTCACACTACGGACGTAGGCACAACAGACGCGAAGCCATCAGCAAACGACTCCAATCAGACTCTTTCGTTCCCCGCCAGGTCAACAATCTCCTGGTCATCAAATGCATGGTGTTTAGCCGAATGCAAAGCGTTGCCCATGCATGTCGTTTATGGCGTGGACAAGGTGCGGTCTTGGCCGTCGCGCCCGCGACTGTGCGACCCTTAAGGCCAGGAAGTCGATGATCTTCCCGGCAATGTCCTGGCCCGACACGCTCTCCGCGCCGCGCAGGCCCGGCGTCGCGTTGACCTCGATGACCATGGGCCCGTCCCGTCCCCGTAAAATGTCGACGCCGCACACGTTGAGGCCGACGGAGCGGGTCGCATCGATGGCCAACTCACGCTCCTGCGCCGTAATCTCAACCGGCTCGGGATTGCCACCACGGTGCAGGTTTGAGCGAAACTCACCGGGCGGGCCAGTGCGCTTCATCGCCGCCACCACCTCGCCGTCGATGACGATGACGCGAATGTCACTGCCTTCCGCCTCCTCGATAAAGCGCTGGACGAGCACATGTTGGTCGATGAAGCGAAACGCTTCGATGGTCGACCGCGCCGATTGCAGCGTTTGAGCGAGCACAACGCCGACGCCTTGGCGGCCGCCTAGAAGCTTCACGATCGCCGGTGCCCCTCCAACGATGTCCATCAATTCATCGGCGCGTTCCATCCTGTACGCAAAGGCCGTATCGGGGACCCGCACACCACCACCCGCCAGCAACTGCAAGGCCTGCAGCTTGTCGCGCGCTTGGCTCATCGCGGTGGACGGATTGACCGAAAGGACGCCGGCACTTTCGAACTGGCGTAGGACAGCCATCCCGTACTCGGCAGTCGCCGGGCTGAAAAGCGGGATCACCGCATCGTATCCTGCCAGTGCCTCACCCTCGTAGAGGATCTGCGGCCCATCGTCGGTAAGACTGAGATAGCAATTGAATGGGTTGAGGGTGTCGAGGTGGTGACCTCTGCTTTGGGCCGCCTCCATGAGTCTGACCTGCCCATAACGCGCGGCACTGCGCGACAGCATCGCGATCTTCATGATCCCGCTCCCTTTCTTCGCGGCGCGCGGACACCCGTCTGATTGACCGGCGCAAAAATTGGAAAGTGTTCGGGATGGATAACGACGCACGCAGCGTTTTCTTCCAACGCATCGACAAATCGGCGCACGGCTGATGAGCCGCAGATGTGACGCAATGCCCTGACCCCACAAAGCTGAGCCCTGTTCTGCGCCCACGGTTTACCCAGTGAGAACCGAATTGGACGGTTGTTTGGACCGCTTCCCGATGTTGGGCGGAACATCTGAGTATTTCCGCGGCCTGCCCCCCGGCCACATCAGTCATCGAGCCCTTTTCAATCGGGCTCTAACGCGGGCTGCTCCGAAGACGGTCTGAACCGCGCCGGTTCTGCCGGGGGCTCCAACTCCTGAGTAGGACAGAGCCGCATGAGCAAGGCGACGAACGAATATTGGCCTGAGGTGCGCGAGCGCGCGGTGCGGATGGTCTTGGGCATTGAGCACCAGCACGTATGGCGGTGGGCCGCGATCGTGTCGATTTCTTCGAAGGTCGGCTGTGCATCGCAGACGCTGAACAAATGGATCAGCGGGCACAGGTTGACACCGGCAAGCGTGCGGGTGTGCCGAGTGAGATGGCGAGAGGTTGAAGACGCTCGAACGGGAGAACGGCGAGCTGAGGCAGGCCAACGAGATCCCGCGCAAAGCACCCGCCCATTTTGCCCAGGCGGAGCTCGACCGCCGGTCGAAGTCATGATCGCTTTCATCGACGATCGTCGTGGGGAACATGGGGTCGAGCCGATCTGCAAGGTGCTGCCGATCGCTCCGTCCACCGACTACGATCATCTGACGAAGCGCTCCGATCCATCGCGTCGATCACCGCGATCCGCTCAAAACTCATTCACGTCATAAGCTTTGAGGTCGGCAAGGTGTGCGGCCGCGTCCTCGCTGAACAGGGCACAAGTAATCCCTGAGGTAAGGCGAGGGGCGGCGAACTTCAGCGCGTTGATCGAGGCGCCGCTCGGTCCGAAGCTCATGGTTGCGCCGAAGGTAAAAACCCGAACCCGAGCCAAAGCCTCGGCATCGGTTTCATCGATGGCTGTGAGTTCGAATGTGGGGCCCAGATAAGGGTAGCGGGCGCAACGTTCGTTGCGCTCGGCAGCGGGCGGCTCGTAGCGATCGCGCCAGAGCGCGACGCGGCCAGCAATGGCGGCAAGTTCGGCTCGCGCGGCGAGGTCCATGTCGAGGCCGGTGCCGGCAATGGCAAAGTCCGCGCTGAACTCTCCCTTTGGTGTACTCAATACGACGCGCCCGTCGTGAGCGCGTGCATCGGTCCATCCGCGAGCGGTATGGATCGTCACGTTGGAGTGCTTTGTCACACGCTCCCAGGTTTCTTTGGGAAAGGCTTCCCGCAGGTCGAGCAGGTAGGTGAGCACGCGCCATCGCTGCGCATCGGGAAGGTCGGCCATGTGGCGCAGGAAGCCGGCATAGCTCACCTGCTTGTAGGGTTGCACGCGTTGCAGCTCCGGCCGCCGCACGAAGATGTGCACTTCCCGGGCGCCCGCTTCGAGCGCCGAGGCGGCATTGTCGAATGCGGAGGCACCGGCGCCGAGGACCGCGACCACCTTGCCCGAAAGCCGTTTGAAGTCGATGCCTTGAGCAGCGTGAGCGCATAGATCGGCGGGCAGCGCCTGCAGAAAGGGCGGCATCCACCAGCGGCCTGTCCCCTCAATGCCCGTGGCAAGCACCACCTGGCGCGCATAGGTGGTGCGGTTGCCTGTGGGCGAACGGGTGTCCACCGCCACATAACTGGCGTGGGGGCGGATGGCGGTGACTTCGGTCTCGTTCTCCACCCTCAGTCCCAGCACATCGCGGTACCAGTCCAAGTAATCGCGCCACGCCTCTTTCGGGATCTTGCCGAGGGCGTTCCATGCCGCCGGGCCTCTCGTGGCTTCGTACCATGACTGAAAGGTGAGGCTCGGGACATCTAGATCCGGGCCCGTGGTTTGCTTGGGCGAGCGCAGGGTGATCATGCGCGCCGTCGTCTTCCACGGGCCTTCAAGGCCGCGGGGGGCGCGGTCGAGGATCCGCACACGGCTGACCCGATCGCGCAAAAGCTGGAAGGCGACGGCAAGACCGCCCTGCCCTGCGCCGACGATGAGAACGTCGTCCATGACGTTGCCGTCCGGCCCGGTGCGCGGTTTGACCCAATCCACCGCCGGCCAGGCGATCCGCGCCAGGTCTTCGCGCACCCGCGTTTCGAGCGCGGCCAGCCCGTCGTCGACCTTCATCTGCATCATGTCCGGTATCCCGTCATCGGGCGAAGCCCACCCACCGTCATCAGCCGACCCCGGTGAGCCACAGCGCGATGCCCGGAAACAGCACGATGAGGACCAGGCGCACCACGTCGGACAGGCAGAAGCCGATCACGCCCCTATAGGTCTGCCCCATCGGCACATCCTTGGCCATGGCGTTGATGACGAAGAGGTTCAGACCAAAGGGGGGCGAGATCATCCCCACCTCCACGGCAATCAAGACGAGGATACCGAACCAGATCATCGTCTGCGCCGGGGAAAGGCCGAGATCGAGCCCGAGCACCACAGGGATGAACACTGGCAGGGTCAGGAGCACCATCGCAAGGGACTCCAAGACGCAGCCGAGCACCAGGTAGATGAGGAGGATGACCGCAATCACTGCCAATGGCGGCAAGTCGAGCGCTGCCACCTGTGCCGAGAGCTCTGCCGGCATGCGCGAGAGCGCGAGTGCCACACCGAAGAGTTCTGCCCCAAGGAGGATGAGGAAGACCAGCGCGGTGGTGCTTGCCGTCCCCAGGACGGCCTGCTTGAAGCCTTCCCATCGCATGCCATTCAGCACTGCGAGAATACCTACAGTGACCGCCCCCACCGCTGCCGCCGCGGTGGGAGAGAACCAGCCACCGTAGATGCCTCCCACCACGATCACGAACACGAGCGCCGCTGGTGCAACCTTGCGCGTGAGGGCCAGCCGCTCGGCGAACCCCATGCGCTCTGCCGGCGCTGCCTCACCGGGAAAGAGGCGCGCATAAATGGCCACCACCGCCACATAGCCCATCACCGCAAGGAGGGCGGGCACGATGGCCGCGACGAACAGCGCGCCAATGCTTTGCTCTGTGTAGATGGCATAGATGACGAGAATGACCGACGGGGGGATGAGAATGCCGAGGGTCCCGCCGGCGGCGAGGGTGCCTGTGGACAGGGCGCCTGAGTAGCCGCGCTGGCGCATTTGTGGGCCTGCCACCTGGCTCATGGTCGCCGCTGTGGCGAGCGAGGAGCCGCACAAGGCCCCGAAGGCTGCGCACCCGCCGATGGTCGCCATCGCCAGGCCGCCACGGTGATGGCCAAGCCAGCTCCGCGCGGCGTTGTATAGTGAGGTGTTGAGCCCACCCCTTGTCGCAAACTCGCCCATCAAGACGAACAGCGGGATGATCGAAAGCGTGTAGCTTGCGAACTTGGAGTAGGTCATGGATTTCAGCGTGTTGAGAAGGGGCCACCAACCGGTGATGGCGGCATAGCCCGCGCCGCCTGCAATCAGCATCGCCACCGCCACTGGGACCCGGAGCACCAGTAGCACGATGACGCCCACGAACATCGCAATGCCGATCTCGTAGGGGCTCAAGGACCCACCTCCTCAAAGCCTTTGTTCGGCTGGTTTGAGGGGCGCCCGTCGCGACCAAGCATCGCCTCGAGCGCCAGAAACCAGGTAACCACCACCCAAAGGGCCATTGGGATGCCGGCAAGGAGGTAACCGACCCAAAGTGGAAGCTCTAAGAACATGGTCATGCGCGTCCGTCCGAACGCGTCAATCCCGCCCACGGCAAGGCGCCACGCAAGGACGGTGGCAACGAGCGCAAAGGCAACGCGGCTTATGGCGTCGATGGCCATGAGGAGGGGGGTGGGCAATCGATCGGTAAAGACGGTGATCTTGACGTGGCCGTTGCGCATCTGCGCCCACGGCAAGAAGCTTGCAATGGCGGCGGCAGCGGCGAACTCCATGATCTCCGTGTCGCCGAGCACGGGCCTGTTCGCCGCGCTGAGGAGGATGGCGCCCACAGCGAAAATCGCCGCGAGCGATAAAACAATACCGCCCGCAATCGCCATGGCCGCGCTCAAAACCTCAAGCGCACGCCGCACGCGGCTTGTCATGTCCGCCACAAGAGAGCGGACGGCTGCGCGCTACTCCCGACCGTGTTTCGCCGTGATTTCTTGCAGGGACTTGAACAGGGCTTCGCCATCGTAGCCGCGTTCGTTCATGGTCTCGATCCAGGCTGTATAGGCGGGGGTAACGGCCTCTTTCCAGCGAGCGCGCTCATCGTCGGAAAGGGTGACGACAGTGTTGCCGTTGTCGATGGCGGTCTGGCGGGCCGGATCGGTGGCGGTATCCCAGATCTGGCCCATCCGAGTCGCGTATTCGATGCCCGAATGCTTGTCGATGACGGCCTTCAGGTCATCGGGGAGGCTGTCATAGGCGTCCTGCCGCATGAGGGTCATCAACATGGACTGATAAAGAGGCGAGTCGGTGTGATAGCTGGTGACCTCGTAAAACCGCATCGGTTGCGTGATGGCCCAGTTGATCAGCATCCCGTCCACCTGGTTGCGCGATAGAGCTTCATAGACTTCCGGAAAGGCGATCCCCACAGGGGTGGCGCCGAGCCCTTTGACGGCCTCGCCAATGAAGCGGCCGGCGACGCGCAAGCGCTTGCCTTCAAAGTCTTCAAGCGTCTCGATGGGTTCGTCGATGGTATGGATGAGTGAGCCGTCCGTGGCGTGGACGGAGATCACCTTGATGCCCTCAAACTCCTTTTGAAGGTGGTTCTCGATAAACTCCATGGCCGCCGGGCTCATGGTTTCGGACGTGCCGGTGTTCATGAACGGCAGCTCCAGCCCCTGCGCTCCGGGAAAGCGGCCTGGGGTGAAGCCTGGCAGGGTCCAGATGATGTCGACGACGCCGTCTTCCATCTGTTGCACCAGGTCAGAGGCGCGCCCGCCAAGCTGCATTGCGGGATAGACTTCAATGGCAATGCGCCCGTCCGAATCGGCCTCCACCGCCTCGGCCCAGCGGTCAAGGTGGGCGGTGTGGTCCAGCGAGGTGGGCGAGCCGAAGGAATGGAGGCGGAAGGTGTGTTCCTGCGCACTTGCGGGGAGGGAGAAGGCAAGGGCCCCGGCGGAAATCAGCGCAGCGGCGAGGATACGGGAGGAGAGGCACATGGGTGTCGTCCTTTTTTCTGGGCCGTTGCCGCCCACGGGGAACGCAGGCTCGCGCCGGCATCGTGTCGCAGCAAGGAGTGTGCCAAAGGAGAGCGCCGAGCGCCAATCTCCGCCGTCATCGGGAGCCCGCTCGGCTCCAAATGACGAAGCCTCCGGTCGCACAAACACAGGGGGCGGTGGTGGCGCGTCTTTGCCAGCCATCGCCGGCTCGGCTATGCCGTCTCAGAAACCGCTTTGCGCTTCAACAGGTTTGCCGAATGACGCACAAAACCACGCCGCCGGTCTACCTGGACTTTCTCAACCGCTTCGACATCGAGGCGGTCGGACTGACCGACGAGGAGCTGCTTGCGGCAATCGAGGACAGCCTGCGCATGCAGGGGCGTGGCGAAACGGAGATCGAACCGCGCACGCATATCCGGCCCCGCGCCGGGGTGGAGGGCCACTTCAACGTGTTGCGCGGTTGGATCGGGGGCGCCATCGACAGCGCAGGCGTCAAAGTGGTTGGCGACTTCGTGCCGAACTACACCGTCGGCCGCCCGTCCGAGTATGGCGTCCTGACCCTCTTCGACCCCCACCATGGTGCGCCTAAGGCCATCATCGACGCCACAGGCATCACCGAGATGCGCACAGGCGCCATCACGGCGCTCGGTGCAAAGTATCTTGCCCCGCCCGATCCCAAGGTGCTTGCGATGGTGGGCGCGCGGGGCACGGCCTACTGGAACGTGCGCCTTCTGTGTGGCCTGTTCGATTTTGAGGAGGTGCGCGTCCACTCCCGCCGGCCCGAGAGCCGGGAAGCCTTTGCAGCGCGCCTGGAAGCAGATCTTGGCCGGCCCATCACCGTCACGGCCGACTGGCAGAGTTGCTTTGAAAGCGCCGACATCATGGTGGAGGCCTCCCGATTGTCTGAGCCGACGCCGCACTTCAAGACCGCTTATGTGAAGCCCGGTGCGCTTGTCATTCCCTACGGCACCATGTCGGCCGTGGAGCTCTCCCTCACCGACATCATGGACAAGGTCGTCATGGATGACTGGGGCCAGGCGCACGGCGTCTTCGGTGCACTGCGCGCCCATGTGGACGCGGGAAAGCTGACGGCGGACACGCTTCACGCCGAGCTGGGGGAGATCGTGGCCGGCGCGAAGCCAGGCCGTGAGAGCGCGGACGAGACCATCCTCTTCTGGCACCGCGGCCTGTCTTTGTCGGATATCGCGCTCGGCCATGCGATCCTCACGAAGGCGCAGCGGCTCGGCATCGGCCAGCGGCTGCGGTTTTTCTGATGGCCGATCCGGAGCCCTATCCGTTCGACCTCGGCCCCTGGCGACGCACGGTCACGACCGGCTCGCCCGAAGCACAGGTCTGGTTCGACAGAGGCCTCAACTGGACCTACGCCTACAATCAGGAGGAAGGGATCGCCTGCTTCCGCAAAGCGCTGGAGCACGACCCTTCATGCGCCATGGCCTGGTGGGGCATCGCTTTCGCCGGAGGCCCTTTCTACAACAGGCCTTGGATACGCTTCACCGACGCGGAGATCGCCGAGACGCTGCCCGTTTGCCATGACGCTGCACAGGCGGCGCGGGCACACATGGACGGTGCCACAGCGGCAGAGCGGGCGCTGATCGAGGCGATTGGCCTGCGCTACCAATCGCGGCAGCCACCGGGGCGCGACACACTCCACCAGTGGCACGTGGCGTTCACCGACGCCATGCGGCTTGCCCAACAGGCACACCCGGACGATGCGGACATTGCGGCGCTGTTTGCGGAGGCCGCCGTCACCTGCACGCCCCGCCGGCTGTGGCTGTTGGCTGAGGGTGTGCCCAATCCTGCCTCCCTTGGCGAGGAGGCGATGGCGCTTCTCGACAAGGAGATGGCCAAGGTGGAGGCCACCGACACGACCCATCCGGGCATCGTCCACATGTTCATCCATGCGCTGGAGATGTCACCCTTTCCCGAAAAAGCGTTGAGGGCCGCCGACCGCCTGCGCGGCTTTGCGCCGGATGCGGGGCACATGGAGCACATGGCCGCGCACATCTACATCCTGTGCGGCGACTATGCCGGGGCGGTGGAGCAAAGCCGCCGGGCGATCATCGCCGACGACAAGTATCTGGCCTACGCCGGCGCCGACAACTTCTACACGACCGCAAGGTGTCACGACTTTCACCTTCTGATGTTCGCGGCAATGTTCCTCGGCCAGTTCCGCACCGCTATGATGGCGGCAGAGCGCATCCTCACGACCGCAACGCCCGAACTCATGGCCTCAAGCCCCCCGTTCATGGCGTCGATCCTGGATGGGTACGCGGCGATGCGCACGCACGTTCTGGTACGCTTCGGTCGCTGGGGCGACCTCATCGCCGACCCACCTCCCCCGCGGCCGGAGCAAACGCCGATCCGCGCGGCCCTCCACCAATACGGCAAAGGCGTCGCGCATGCGGCGCGGGGAGAGATTGCGCAGGCCGAGAAAGCGGCGCGCGGGTTCGATGCTGCCCGCGCAGCCGTGCCTGAGGGCATGGTATTCCTCAGCAACCCGGTGGATGACATCCTGGGTGTGGGCGAGGCGATGCTTCAAGGCGAGCTGCTTTACCGCCAAGGCGACTATGGGCCGGCGTTTGACGCGTTGCGCCGTGCCGTTGCCCGCGACGATGGGCTGAACTACACCGAGCCTTGGGCCTGGATGCATCCTCCACGCCATGCGCTGGGCGCTTTGCTTGCCGAACAGGGCCATTTCGAGGAAGCGGAGGCGGTCTACCGCGCCGATCTTGGGTATGATCAGGGCGTCGCACGCTGCTGCCAACATCCCGACAACGTCTGGGCGCTCCACGGGCTGCACGAGTGCGTGAGCCGCCGCCGCGACAGTGCCGAAGCCGGCCCCCTCGCCCAGCGTCTCGCCATCGCCATGGCACGCACGGATGTTCCCATCACCTCAGCCTGCTACTGTCGCGGCAAGGGGGCGGCTCAGCGCAGCGTTGCGTAGCCGGCGGCCACCGCCTCCGCCTGCCAGCGCTCGCCAACGCCATAATCCGACGGGTCGACGGGGGTAAAACGTGCAAGGCAAAGATCGGCGAGCATTGCACGTCCTTCTTCGTCGGCATGTAGGCTGGCCAATGCGTCGGCAAGACGCGCGACCACGGCAGAATCGGTCCCGGGAGACGCGACGAAGAGCGGGATGGGAGCTTCTGGCGTTTTGGCGACGGTGCGGATCTTCCTCGCCGTTTCCGGCTCGTACCGGGCGAGAAGCGTGTGGGCATAAGCGTCGAGCGGGGCGACCGTGGCGCGCCCGGATGTGACAGCCTCGATCGCACCTCGGGGCGTCACCACCGGCCCCACTGTCTGCCTGAAGAGCGGACCGCGGCCGCGAAAGTGGGGCAAGAGAAGGGCGCGCGGCGCATTGTATCCCGAGTGCGACCCTTCCACCGTCCACGCGAGGGTGCCGCCGAAAGTATCTTCCAGCGCGTTTGCCTCGCTGGCGGCATCGACGATCATGTTGCTCCAGTAGATGGGCGCGTCATGAGCTTCGGGGGTCGCCATGACCGGCGCGGCGATGGCCAGCGGTTGGGGCTTTGCACGGGCGAACGGCCAACCGCACATCATGACGAGGCCGAGGTCGGGCCGGGCCCAAAGGTCCTCCACCGGTCGAGGCGCGGGGTGGTCTAGCACCGACAAAGGCACGTCCGCACGCGCTGAGACGGCAGCCACAAGGCGGCCCCACGCAGCCTCCACCGCCGGCGTCAGGTTGTACATGCGTGTGTTGGCTTTCAACGTCACTGACGTACTGCCGCCACAACACCGGGGATGGGGAGTTCGCCCGAAAGCTCGAAGTCGGCGCCGGGGTGAATGAGTTCAGCCCGCGTGATGAGCGCATCGCCGAGCCGTGTGCGCCGCACCAGTTTCAGGCACGGTGCACCCACATCGACCTTAAGGAGCGTTGCAGCCCGTCCGTCCGCAGCCACAGCCGCAATCGTGTGCTGTGCATCGGTAAAGGGCACGGTGGCGAGCAAGAAGTCGGACGCTGCTCTGTCGGTGAAATCCTCCTTCAGGAAACCCGGCGAGATGGCGGTGTTGACGTGCCGCCGCTCGAACTGGATCGGGCGAAGTCCGTCCATATGGATCGCCTCCAGCAGCGCCATCCGCGTCCCCGGTGGAACCCCGACGGCTGCCGCCTGCATTGCCTCGAGCGTGACGGCCTCAAAACGCAGCACCTCACTGCGGTGAACGCCGCCACGCGCTTCGATCTCAGAGCGGATGGAGCGCACCTCCATCATGGTGGCATTGAGCGGGGCCTTCGCCACGAACGTCCCCGAGCCTTGCTCACGGACCACGAAACCCGTGTGCGCCAATTCGCGGACGGCCCGGCTCACCGTCATCCGCGAGGCATTGAACATGGAGCAAAGCTCGGTCTCAGAAGGGATGCGAGACCCTTCCTTAAGCTCCCCGGTCGCAATGCGGGACATCAAGTACCCCTTGATGCGGCGGTTCAGCGATGGCGGCGATGGGGCGTCGGACATCAGTTCCCACTTCCTCGGCAGCGGCCAGTGCCAATGCCCTAAGCGGCCTGGCAATTGCTTGACAATCCATAAGAGGCAGACGACGCTCGTATATACAACTTTTGCCAGCTGCCGCTTCTCGCAGACTCCCACTGCGCTCGACCGAAGGACCAGCCCATGTTGTGCATGCATCCCCGCAAGCTTCTCCTCGGCGCGCTCGTCTCGATGACGGTCGCCATCGCCCCTGCCGCCGCGCAGGACACGACCCTGCGCATGGCGAGCGCCTTCTCGCCCATGAGCATCAACAATCAGGTGTCCGTGCCCGCGTTCGCCGAAGCCGTGGCGGAGGCCTCCGGCGGCGCCCTCACCATCCAGCATTTCCCTGGCGGCACCTTGGGCAAAGGACCGGTGCAGCAGCTCTCGATGGTCGAGAATGGCGTGGCCGACATTGCCGAGGTGGTGACCGCCTACTCCCCAGGCCGGTTCCCCGAGCTGTCGATCTTCGAGCTGCCGTTCTTGGCTGAGAGCAATGTGGAAGCCGGGCTCGCCGCGCTAAAAATGTACAACGACGGACTGCTGTCGGACTTTGACGATCTGATGCTCGTCGGCATCATCGTGTCTGGGCCCTACGGCATTTCCGCCAACACGCCGATTGCCTCGCTGGCCGATCTTGAGGGGCTTCGCCTGCGTGCTGCGGGACCCATCCAAACCGCCATGGTCCAGGCGCTCGGCGCTGTGCCGGTGGGCAACATTCCCGCCCCGCAGATCGCTGAAAACATCAGCCGCGGTCTCATCGACGGCACCTTGATGGCACCCGGCAACCTGTTCAACTTCCGGATCACCGATGCGGCGTCCCACCACCTGTTCGATCTCGACCTCGGCTCGGTCGCCGTCATCTTCCCCATGCGCCGCGCCGCGTATGAGGCTCTGTCGGACGAGGCCAAGGCGGCGTTCGATCAGCATGCTGGGGAATGGTTCACCCGCACGCTGGGCCAAAACCTCGACCGCCAAGAGGCCGAGACGGTCGCGGCCATTGAGGCCGATGATGCGCAGACCATCCACACCTGGAGCGAGGCCGATCTTGAAGCCGCACGCGAACGCCTTGCTGGCGTTGCGGCCGAGTGGAACCGTGAGGTCGACGGCGTTAATCTCTACGACGAAGTGATCGCGGCACTCGAGACCGTCCGCTCGACCAACTGAGTGGTGAGGATCGAGCGACTGTAGGACCGCTGATGCAGCGCTTGGCATCTTCCCTTGCGCTGGCCGCCGCCTTCATCGGCTTGGCGTGCTTGTTGGCTCTGTCATGCGCGATCCTGGCCGACGCGTTGTCTCGAAGTTTCGCATCGGCGCCCATTTTCGGCCTCTCCGACCTTGTGGAACTCACTGCCCCGGTGATCGTAGCTTCGTGCTTCCCCATGGCGATCCTCAACCGGCAGAACATTGCCATCCGCTTTCTCGGCCGTACACTACCGAGGGGAATGGGACAGAGCACCGAAGCCTTTGGTCAGGCCGTGATGCTCCTCATCCTGGTCGGCATCACAATAGAGATGGCGCGCTACACGGCCGGCCTTGTCGAGTTTCAGCAGCACACGTGGCTTCTGCGCGTCCCGGTCTGGCCGAGCTGGACACTTGCCACGGCCCTCCTCGCCAGTTGCATTCCCATCCAGCTCAGTGTCTTACGCAAGGTGATGGCCGCCGTTCGCCGCGGTGAGGGCTTTCGATCTGCAGAGGACGAACTGTTGGAAACTGAGGCGTCCGGCGGCAAGGAGCGGATCTAGTGGATCCGATCGTGATCGGGATCCTCGGCTTCTGCGGGATGCTGGGTTTGATCGCACTTCACGTCCCCATCGGCATTGCGATGGCCGTGGCGGGTGTTGTGGGGTTTTACGCCGTGACCGGCAACTGGTCGGCCGCCTTGTCGATGCTCGGCACGGAGACGGCGAGCGCGATCTCCAGCCCCGAACTCCTCGTGATCCCGATGTTCCTACTGATGGGTGCATTTGCCGGTGCATCTGGTTTGGCGGGCGATCTGTATCGCCTCGCCAACGTCCTCATCGGCCATCGTCGCGGTGGGCTTGCGATGGCGACCGTTGCGGGTTGCGGCGGCTTCGGAGCCGCTTGTGGATCGTCCATCGCCACCACAGCCACCATGGGCCGCATCGCACTGCCTGAGATGGAGACGCGCGGCTATGCCCAAAGTCTGGGCACTGGCACTATCGCGGCTGGGGGGACATTGGGGTCCCTCATCCCGCCTTCGTCGATCATGCTGATCTACGCATTTCTCACCGAACAGTTCGTGGTCGACCTCTTCATCGCCGGCATCGTGCCCGGTATCATCACTATATTGATCTACTTCGCCGCCATCCGGCTCCTTGTCACCCGCAACCCGGCGCTCGCACCGTCGGGTGAGCGCGCCACGTGGCGCGAGGCGGAGGCGATCGCGATCTCCTGCTGGGGGATCACCTTGGTGATCCTTATCATGACCGTCGGGCTCTACGGCGGGCTCTTCACGGTGGTGGAGGCGGCGGCTGCGGGGACGGTCATCACTGTCGCGATCGCCATCACCCGCGGAAAACTCTCCCTTGCCACGACGCGCAAGGTCGTGACTGAGACGGCGCACAGCGTGGGGATGCTCTACACTATCCTCATCGGTGCCCACATCTTCGCAAACTTTGTCACCATCACGCAGCTCCCGGCCGCAATGGTCGAGTGGGTGACGGGGTTTGGTCTACCGGGGCTGGCGATCATCTTCGCACTCGCAGCCATGTACATTTTGCTTGGTGCTATCTTCGATTCGATCGCGGCCATGGTGATCACCTTGCCGTTCGTCTTCCCGCTCGTCACGGTGGGGCTTGGCTACGACCCCATCTGGTGGGGCATTGTCATGATCATGGTGATCGAGATCGGCATGATCACGCCCCCCATCGGCATCAATGTGTTTGTCATGCACGGGGTGCGGCCGGACATTCCCTTGCCCACGATCTTCCGCGGCGTCGTTCCTTTTCTCGGCGCAGACTTGGTGCGGCTGACTTTGATCATACTCTTCCCGGCATTGGCGCTTTGGCTGCCGAGCTCCATGTGAAGAAGCCTGGCGTGGAAGATCTGATCCATCGTTTCCAAGTTTCTTGCCATTGACCTTGCGGTGGCAATGATCGCGAGAGAAGGTGGTGTGGCCCATAGTATTCGCAAGGTCCATGTCGGTAGCACGCAATTACGCCTGGGTGCTCGCCCATGCAAGCCTCACCTGACAATGGCACTGCAATAACCGGCCACGTCGATATCGAGAATCGACCCGGCATGACGGTGTAAATTCTTACCACGACTGGCTATGCGTCGTCAGATACGCTGGGACATCGAATGCCGTGACGATATGGAGCGTCCTGGCTCAGGGTTTGAGTAAAGCGGCGCGCTACCCGTTGAACAAGCGGCGCCGCCTGATGGCGTGTTGCTCGATCTTTTGTCGCTCGATGAAGATAACCCGAGACCGACCGAAGCAAACGCCGGCCGGGCTGATGTCGCCGAGGCTCTCCTGGCATCGGCGATGGTTGACGTGCTCGACAAACTCGCCGATGGCACCGAGTGCCCCCGGTAGATAAAGCGCGTCTTCACCGGACATTCTGGATGACGGGGCAGGTCGCCATCCGAAACCGCGAGAACAGTTTAATCCAAACACGAGCGGAACTTCGCGCGATCGGGACAATTCTGTCCTGAAGCACAAGGTGCTGGCCAGCGATCGCCCGTTCTTCGATCGCGCGAAGCCAGGCGGAGTAGCCACCCCATCCCTGCCTGACTCGGTTAGCGCCAGTCCAGTTCGCGGTTCTCTTTTACAACGTCCTCGCCCCGCATCGTGGATGCAAAGCCGCCAAGCCATGACGGAGAACTCGGTTTAATCGAGAGCGTCAACGCTCGAATGCGCGAGGAAATGCTTTGGACGAAAGTAGCAGATGCACCAACTTCGGGGGTGCGCAATGCGGCGGTTTCGGCGCTTCGATGGGGGCATGGCCAATCTGCTGGTTGTCCAAACGCTAACGAACAAGCGCGCCGAGATCCATTGTCGGGTCGGAACGTACGAGGCGCGGATCACGGCGGTATGGGATGCCCTGGCCCACACCGATGCGACGATCCGCCTATTCACCGAGCCGAGAAGCAGCGCGCCCGCTACATGGTCAGCCACGGCATCTTCAAGAAGGGCCAGACCGCAAACAGCTTTGCGCATAAATGTCCGGGGAAGCGTGGGTCCACCGCGCTGCCGCAAGGTAGTAGATGCAGCGCTTGCCGCTCCAGTTCGCGAGCAAGCGCTGATCAATACGATCTTCACGGGCGTTGGCCGGACGAACATGCCCGCCGAACGCTGCGCCATCGATTTTCACCTCGCCGACGCGTTCGATCTCACGCATCTCTGCGGCCAGCGCTTCGCGCAGCTTTCGCATAAGCACAAAGGCCGTCTTGTTCTGTATGTTGAGATCTCGGGACACCTGCACCACCGAGAGCCCTTTCGAGGCGTTCAAGAACAGGCAGATGGCGCCGAGACTATCTACGAAGGAAAGCTTGCGGGACGCGAAGATCGTTCCAGACGTGACGCGCAAATCGGCAATGACAGGCGGCGCATATGAAGCGCCGCCGCGTAGACGAATGTTACATGTGCAATTACTCACAAGCGGCACAAACCGGAGCACTCTATTTCTCCGGCCGGTGCAGCCGTCGAAAGCAGGAAGTGCTGCGCCACCGAAAACGCCTCCGACCCAAGCTGATTTGATATTTCTACTTTGTTCTATCCTGCACACCATCGCAACCGATGAAGCGAGCACCCAGTCCCGCAATCAAATCAGATACCTGACGAACAATTGCTGCATCTGCTACCTAATACGCACTCCTCAACGGCGTAGTCTTCAATACCATCAGCGGGGCACCAACGTGGTCGATCGTCGGCGGGGCCACTTGGCGGAATCTTGGCACTCGCGTTGGTCATCTCTCCGATGTGGCGCCAACCACAAAGACATAGTGGAGCGCCTCAGCGTCTGAGACTTCCCGCGTTGCTGCAAAGGCACGGGCAACAAAAGCGGTGAACGCATCGAGGTCGGCCACCAAGAATTCCATGTCCCGGCCACCAATATCGGCAAGGCGGTTGTCGGCGACCATTTAGGCGCTTTGCGCGTCGTTAAGGTGATCAACGCGCACCGTCGGGACTGTGGTCATGTGAAGTCGTTTGGCGGCGTCCACACGGGCATGTCCGTCGAGGGTCCGACGCTGCCCGTCGAGAAGGACGGGGATCAGAAAGCGGAATTCAGAGATGGACGCTGATAGTTTAGGGATCTGCGCCTTGGTGTGCGTGGGCGGGTTGCGTTTGGAGACCTGCAGCGCGTCGATCAGCACATGGTCGGTACACAGAGCGGAGAAGTCGAAGGAGACCGAGGCGTATGCCGGACGCCTATTTCAAGCGTGAATAAAGGCTCCGCGCGATTGCCATAGGATCGCCGGCTGGCAGCGTTTCTGAAGACGGCGCGGGATGAAGTAATTCGGGCGCTGCGCGTTTGCGAAGGCTGCCTTTGGATCCACCTTCGCGCCGCAGTCTGACCCGCTTGGTCCCACTGCGGTCTCGTCGCCAGTTCGGCCGAACGAAACAAATACAAAAGACTTCCGAGTGCTGGTAAAAAGCTTACCGGATGCAGTTTTTGAGCCTCATCATTAATACGCCACGCGAAGTCCTCCACAAACCGTTATTTCCAAAGGCAAAACGCTGACAATGCCCTGAGGTGTGCCGCTCACCGCGGGGTCTTGTTCGTTCTCCTGTCCGACTTGTGTCTGTTTGCAGCTTCAATACCCCCGCCAACCATGGGTCCCATGCTGCAAAGCCCTGTGGCCACGGTCCATGCCAATGGACAACTGGCCAAAAAGCTGACCCAACACAATCGCGCTCGACACGTGCATCATCGTCAAACCGACCACCCTGAAACGCCCGATATTGCCACCCCAAGCCGACCTCCGAGCCCGAGACGTCTGAAAAGCCGCGCAGCGACAAAGCGGCCTCTTTTACCGGCGCAAATAGTACTCGGGCGCAGGGCTATGTAACCAGGCGACGCAGCGACAGATTTGAATGTTGCACCTTAGGTGATGGATCTGTAATTCGCTCTGGTGTTGCGGTGTGCCGTCGAGGGTTTATTGATCTGTCCGCACTGACGGTCCGCGAGGTATTGAACGCCGTGCGCTATGGGGTCTCACAAGGGCGGGTGGTGCAATGACTCGAAGCGGGCTCTGGCGGGCCAGGTGAACTGTACCGGAAATCCCGGAGGCCGATTTGTCTTAGCTACGCGGCCACCCGATGCATTTCCAGAGCTGCGTAGTAGTTGGCTTCCGCCTCGGCAGGCGGGATGCTCCCGATGGGCTCGAGAATGCGACGGTTGTTGAACCAGTCGACCCATTCGAGGGTGGCGTACTCAATGGCCTCGAAGCTGCGCCATGGTCCGCGCCGGTGGACGACCTCCGCTTTGAAGAGGCCGTTGATCGTCTCCGCCAGTGCGTTGTCGTAGCTGTCGCCGACGCTGCCGACTGAAGGCTCGATGCCTGCCTCGGCCAAGCGCTCAGTGTAGCGAATCGCAAGATATTGCGACCCCCTGTCGGAATGATGCACCAGGCCTTTTCCTTTTGCCGGCCGACGCTGGTGAACGGCCTGCTCCAGGGCATCGAGGACGAAGCCGGCATGGGCGGTCCGACTGGCCCGCCAGCCGACGATGCGGCGGGCGTATGCGTCGATGACGAACGCGACATAGACGAAGCCCTGCCACGTCGCGACGTAGGTGAAGTCGCTCACCCAAAGCATGTTCGGAGCGGGCACCCGGAACTGGCGGTTGACCCGGTCGAGCGGGCATGGCGCGGCCTTGTTGGGAATCGTCGTTCGAACCCGTTTACCCCGGACAATGCCTTCGATCCCCATCTCCTTCATCAGCCTGGCGACGGTGCAGCGCGCGACTTGGAAGCCTTCTCGACGCATCTGCCGCCAGACTTTGCGCACCCCGTAGACTTGGAAGTTGGCGTCGAACACGCGCCTGATCTTAGGCCGCAGTTCGGCATCGCGGCGCGCCCGCGGTGAGCGGCGCGTCGGATCGGCCCGCTTCATCACATGATCGTGGTAGGTGGACGGGGCGATCGGCAGCACCTTGCAGATCGGCTCGACCCCGTGCTCGGCCCGGTGATCGTCGATGAAGGCGATCATGTCTTCGACCGGCGGTCGAGCTCCGCCTGGGCGAAATACGCCGATGCTTTGCGCAGGATCTCGTTCGCCTGGCGCAACTCGCGGTTCTCCCGCTCCAGCGCCTTCATCTTCTCGGCCATCTCGTTCGGCACACCGGGCCGCCTGCCGCTGTTGATCTCGGCCTTCTTGACCCACTCGTTCAGCGTCTGCGCCGCGCAGCCGACCTTCGAGGAGATCGACAAGATCGCCGCCCAGCGGGACACGTGCTGGTGCTCATTGTCCAAAACCAGCCGCACCGCGCGCTCGCGCACCTCAGGCGAATATTTGTTCGTCGTCTTGCTCATAAGGCTCCATCCTACTCAGGAGTTGGAGCCTCCGGCAGACCCGGTGCGGTTCAAGGCCCATCCGCTACGTTCGCAACTCATCCGTCCCTGCGTCCCCTCTCGGGACACCGCCATCGGGTCAGCGAACGCCACACCCTTCTGGCCTTCTCAGACGACTCCCTCTCAGGCCTCAAACAAAGTGCCGTCGCGCAGCATCGCATGCATGATCACCCCAAGGCGGCGGGCCAGCGCGACGCGGGCCTTTCTCAGCCCGCGTCGTCGCGCGATCTTTAGCGCCCACGTCTTTAAATCAAAGGTCCGGCGGCTGCGGGTAAGGATGGAGTTGGCGGCCTCGTAGAGAAGTTTGCGCACCATCGCGTCACCTTGCTTGGTGATTCGGCCGACCCAGTCCAGCTCGCCGGATTGATGGCGTTTAGGCACCAGGCCGAAGGTGGCGCCGACCGAGCGGGAGCGCTTGAAGCGGCTGGCGTCGTCGACCGCGGCGGCGAAGGCTGCTGCGGTCTGCACCCCCACACCGGGGATGCTCATGAGGATCTGGCAGGCGCTCGACCGGCGGCTGAGCGCGATGAGCACACGGTCGAGTTCTCTGATCTGCTGAACCAGCCGTTCGCGCACAGCGAGAAGCGATGCGATCGCCTCGCCGAGGCCTGGCACACCGGTCGCCACCTCGGCGCGGGTGACGAAGTCCTTGCCCTGGCCGGGACCGACCTTGATGCCGAACGACACGCACAATCCGCGGATCGTGTTGTCCAGCCGGACGCGGGCTTCGACGAGGTGCGAACGGGCCGTGATCACCGATCGCACGCCCTGCGCCGGGGCCGACTTGACGTGCACCTCCTTGGTGAAGCCGGTCCGTGCCAGCTGCGCCAGGCCCGCTGCATCGCTCGGATCGGTCTTGTTGGCCTTCATCGCCTTCAGGCTCTGGTGGGCCTGGACCGCATCAACGCAAACCACAGCGATGCCGAGTTCCCGGAGACCGAGGCAGATCGCGGCCGCCATCCGCCCGGTCTCGATCACCGCGCGCTCAACCGAACCGATATCCGAAAGCGCCTCTGCCATCGCTGCCGGCGTGCTCTCCACCTTCATCGAGGCGACCTTGTTGCCCGCGTCGTCGACTACGCAGATCGCGGTCGTCTCCATCGACAGGTCCAGTCCAGCGTATCGGCTCATGGCTCCCTCCTTACAGGCATCAGCTCCCAGGAGTGTCGCCGACAGCCGACCGATCAGCAGCCCCGAATTACCCGATGACTCATTGATTTCGGATCCAGATACGGGCGGAGGCAAGCTGGATGGCGGGGAGATAGTTGTCTGGATCGTTGTCGTATCGGGTGGCGATGGCTCGGAAGTGCTTGAGTTTGTTGAAGAAGCGCTCGACGAGGTTGCGGTAGCGGTCAAGGTATGCACTGAACGCTGGTCGGCGCTTGCGGTTCGGCATGAGCGCGATATTCGCCCATGCACCGCGCTCGGCAAGGCTCTCGCGCAGGGAGTCGGCGTCGTAGGCCCGGTCGGCGAGAAGGATCTGACCGGCACCGATGTCGCCGACCATGTCGGCGGCGCTGCGGCCGTCGTGCGCCTGCCCCTCGGTGCGCTTCAGACCGATCGGCAGGCCGTTGACATCGAGGAGGGCATGGATCTTGGTCGTCAGGCCGCCGCGGGAACGGCCCATGCAACCGGATCGCCCCCTTTTTTGCCGTTTGCAGCGTGCTGGTGAACGCGAACCGAAGAGCTATCGACCATCTGTAGGTCGCCATCGTAAGCGTTTGATACCGCTCTGAGAATACGCTCCCAGACACCACGCCGACGCCACCTGACGAAGCGGTTGTAGCAGGTCTTGTGGGGGCCATAGCGCTCCGCAATGTCCGCCCAGGGCGCCCCTGTTCTGAGACGCCAGAAGATCCCCGAACGGACCTTGCGATCATCCGCGCGCGGCACGCCAGGCACGTCCGTGGGCAGCAGCGGCGCGATGATCGCCCATTCCCGATCCGACAGATCAAACCGTGCCGTCAATCGCATCCCCCAAAAACCGTCGATGGCACGAAAAGAAAGCAATCAATGTTGTCTATCCCGTTAATGAGGGGATGGCCTAGTCCTGGGCTGTAGGCCCTAGGTCACCACCTCATAAAGCGCATGCAGATGCGTGCGCCGGCGAGTTTTAGCAGCGCGAGATAGTTTGCGGCGTGTTTTTCGTAGCGCGTGGCTAGGTCAGATTCGGATCATTCTGGCTCATAGCCGCATGCTTTGAAGAAGGCGGAGGCGTCTTCGGGTTTAATGGCGTCAATGGCTTGGCGTATGGCAAGCCACAGATCGTCTACGGTGCGGGCGGCAGCGCGCTTCAGAAGCGCCTTGAGCTTGGCGAAGGCCTGCTCAATTGATGGTGTGGATGGCTCCTGCCCCCGGCGACGCGATGCGCCAAAGTTGGGATGTCCTTGTCCCGAGCAAAGGAGCCATCCATGTCAACGTTTAGCACAGTCGGCGTTGATCTCGCCAAGAATGTCATTCAGATCCACCACGGTGTCGATGAGGGCGGGAAGACCGTGGTGCGCCGCCAGCTTCGGCGGAGCCAGTTCCTTGCGTTCTTCGAAGGACGGTCTCGCTGTCTGATCGGCATGGAAGCCTGCTCCGGCGCCCATCACTGGGGCCGGCAGTTGCAGGAGATGGGTCACGAGATCCGGCTCATGCCGCCATCCTACGTGAAGCCCTATGTCAAGCGCGGAAAGACGGACGCGGCCGACGCTGCAGCGATCTGCGAGGCGGTGACGCGGCCCTCGATGCGGTTCGTTCCCGTGAAGAGCGAAGCGGGCTCAGCGGCTCTCGTTCTGCACCGGGCGCGGGATTTCCTCGTCGGGCAGGTCACACAAACCGGCAATGCGATCCGCGCCCATATGGCCGAGTTCGGGATTGTCACGGCGAAAGGATCGAAGCGCGTCGCGGATCTTGCAAAGGAGCTCGATATCTTGCCGGAGGCGGCCCGTCTGCCGCTCCGGGTGCTGTTCGATCAGCTTGCTGAGACGCACGGCAGGATCGATCGGCTGACCGAGGAGATTGAGCAGGTGCATCGCCAGAACGACGTGAGCCTGCGACTTGCATCGATCCCCGGCGTGGGCGTTTTGAGTGCAACCGCGATCGCTGCGACGACGCCGGATGTCAGCAACTTCTCCTCGACAAGGGACTATGCCGCCTGGCTCGGGCTGACGCCGAAGCAGCACTCGACCGGCGGCAAGCCGCGCAGTGGCGGCATCTGGAAGATGGGCAACCGCTACATTCGACGGCTGCTGTATCTCGGCGCCATGTCTCAGATCATGGTTCGCTGAAGGCTGCGACATCCGGGAGCGGACTGGCTGTCGCACAAACTGGCGACCAAGGAGACCAGGGTCGTTGCGATCGCGCTCGCAAACCGCATGGCACGGACGATCTAAGCGCTTCTGCGTGACGGCACGAGCTACGGGCGGCCGATCTCGGCAGTATGATCCGGCCTGGAGCGGTCTGAAGGAATGGTGAGGCGCAACGTGAGGTGATGGCGAACGGACGGAGAGGACGAAGAAGGGACACCCCGGTGAATCCGAAGCGTCTTTAAGCGTGTTCGATTGAGTGGGACCCGAACTCCAGCGGACATTCATCATGGCGCGCAGAATATCGTCTGCACAAAGACGCCGAATACATGACCGCAGCCGACCAGTTCGACAAACGCTCACAAACCCCTTGCCAAGCAGGAGCCATCCATACATGGATTTTTGAACCTTTACTCCTGCCGCTTATCGTCGACCCTGCACTATCCGGACAGCCAGTCGGCCATCGAGGCAGCATTCGTTGGTGGTCCGGTCGCGCTTGCCTATGATCGTTTCGACACGCCGACCCGCGAGGCTGTGCACCGTGAATACTTGGCTTCGATCGAAGCGTTCCGCACGCCGGCCGGCTACAGCATCCCAGGAGAGTTCGTGGTGTGCCGTGGCCGTAAGGGGAAATCAGCCTGCCCAGCAAAGTGGAAGGGTGCCGCCATGTGCTCAGCGTCGGCCGGTATTCTGTAGCTGAGGTGGGAATGAGGGGTTCGCGGGAGTTGTAGAAGCCCTCGATGGCGGGGAACAAGTCACGCCGTGCGGAATTGGAGGTCGGACAGATCCGTTGATGGAAAGGCTCGGCCTTCAGCCTGTGTAGGACGCTCTCTACTCCCCCGTCAGTGCCGATGAGACATCTGAAACGATAACGAAAACGAGGGTTTCTACTTCTTCGTAACCGCCAAGGCGTACATATTGAGACAGACTCTCGCTGCACAAACGCCATCGCGAACGCAAGCCGTGAAGGACATCCGCCGGCGCACACGCAAAAACCACTCATCGGACGAGAAGGTCCGCATGGTGCTGGAGGGGCTGTGCGGCGAGGACGGCGCCCCGGGATTGTTCTGCCGCGAGGGGGTGCGACCAGCCTTTACTACAGTTGGTCGAAGACATTCTTCGAAGCCCGAAAACGGCGCTTCGCCAATGACACCGCGCGCCAGGCCAAGGCGCCGGAAATCAAAGTTTTTGCATGCTCAGAGCAGAGCACAGAGGTGTCCGTGGCCGATCGCACGTTTGAGAATCGAATGCTAAAACAAGCGTGCTTGGGGATGTGGACGACGACGCATGAGGTATTCCGAATCCGAAAAACCTGAAGTTGTCCGACTTGTCGGGCGGTCGCACCGGCCAGTAGAGCGCACGTTGGACAGGCTCGGCATCCCGCGGATCACGTTTCATCGATGGTATGAGCGTTTTCTGTCGCTGGGTGAGGCCTGGCTGGTGGATACGCCGTCTCAATCCAGCCGCTTATGGATTCCCATCCCTGATCACCAGCCCGGCCGACACCCCGATCGAGGCGGCTGATGAGTTCCACGACAAGACCATTCGACCGAACCAATTCCGGCAGACAGACTTTACCTATCCGAAGGTCATGGGCTGGCAGCTATCCACGACCATGACAGCGGGCGATGTCACGGCCATCCTCGAAACTGCCCTGGTGGCATCAGGCTGCGACACGGTCCTGGCCGACAACGGGCCACGTCTGCTCCCCGACAATGGCAGCAGCGACATCTCCGGCGATCTGGCTGACTGCGCGAGGACATTGACGTGATTGAGGTGCCTTTCGATCAGGCGATTGCCATGATTGGCGCGCTCCCGGCCGGGCACGGGGCGAACCGTCGGTCACACCCTGTGTTGCCGTGCTTGCGGGTCATCCCCACTCTTTCGGTATGAGCAGTGCGAACATGCACATGGACGACGAAATCGGCGGGGCCGCCTTTGCGGCCATCGTGCGAGGTTCGCTCGACGCAATCATCGTCAGCGATGACAATGGCTGTGTTATCGAGTTCAACCCTGCGGCCGAACGCATCTTCGGCTGGACCAGGGCTGAAGCGCTGTCGCGTTCGATTTCAGAAATGATCATCCCCCCGCATTTGAGGGCACAACACGAGGCCGGTATGGCGCGTATGCGTGCTGGCGCGGCGCCAAGGTTGACCGAACGCCGGGTGGAACTGGAGGCATTGCGACGCAACGGCGAGATCTTCGACTGCGAGTTTTCCGTAGCACGCCTCGAAAGTGCGGGGCGGACACTGTTTGCAGCATGCCTGCGCGATCTGTCCGAGCAGGTCCGCGAACGCAAGGCGCGCCAGGAGGCGGAGGACCTGTTGCGCGCGATCTTTGAAGATCAGACAGAGATCATCTTTCGATACGACGCAGACCTGCGCGTCACCTCCTGCAATGGCGCGGCGGCGCGCCTTTACGGCCTTGACCGCAAGGCCCTGCTCGGCCGCCACCTTTTTGACGATGTGGAGGAGGCCGCACAGCCGCGTTTGGCGGCCGCCTTCGCTGAGCTGAAGCCAGAGGCACCGGTGCGGCACGCCACGGATCCGAAGCGGCTGCCAGATGGCAGGGTTCGCTGGATCGATTGGACCGACCGCGCACTCTTCGACGAGGTCGGAACCCTGGTGGGCTACCAGTCCGTAGGCCGGGACGTCACCCAGCGCATGCTTGAACAGCAGGCACTGGTCGCCAGCGAGGCACGCCTTGCCGCCTTTTTAGAAAATGCCCCCATCGGCATGTACATCAAGGATGGCGAAGGCCGCTTCATTGTCGCGAATACCGAAATGGGAAAGGTCTTCGGTCAGCCTGAGGGTGATATCTTGGGCAAGACGGCGCATGAGCTTGCGCCTAGAGATCTTTTGCCAATCATCGACGCTGCAGATGCGCAGGTGCGGCAGACGGGGCAGCCCAGCGCCACGGAAGAATACATGCCAGGCGCCGCCGCCTACGAATGGACGCTTGTGGTTCGCTTCCCCATCCGCCAGGGGCCGGGCACGCCCGTCCACATCGGCGGCTTCGATATCGACATCTCATCGGTGAAGGCGGCTGAGGCTGAGCTTGCCCGCGCCCGTGACGCGCTGCATCAGAGCGAGAAAATGACCGTGCTTGGCGGATTTGCGGCAGGCCTTGCCCATGAACTCAACAACCCCCTGACGGTCCTTGCCGGCCAGGCGGAGATGCTTGTGGAGGATATCGACGATGGTCCGGCTGCACACCGGGCGGTGAGGATCATGCGCGCTGCCAATCGCTGCGCGCGCATTGCTCGGAGCTTTTTGTCGATCGCGCAGCGCAAAGTGCCGCATCGCGCGCCCACAGATCTCAACGCCGTTGTCCTTGCCGCGCTCGAGTTGGCCGCATTCGTCTTCCGGGGCTCTGACGTGGAGGTCGTCACGGCGCTGTCAACTCCGCCGCCGATGCCCTTCGCCGATGCCGATCAACTGCATCAGGTCGTGCTCAACCTGTTGCTCAACGCCGAACAGGCGATGCGCGACGCACCAGAAAAGATCATCACGGTGACGACAGACGTCGACGAAGACGCGGGAACCGTGCGCCTGAGAGTTGCCGATACAGGGCCTGGTTTGGCGCCCGACATCCGTGAGCGTATCTTTGATCCATTCTTTACCACGAAGGCGTCGACCGGCGGGGTCGGCATCGGTTTGTTCCATTGCCGCCAGGTGGCCCGTGATCATGGCGGGGAGGTCGACCTTATCGCCACAGACGCAGGTGCTTGCTTCCAGCTGGTGTTGCCGGTGCATGCCTCGGTCGAGCCTCAGCAAGACGTTTCCACAGTTCCTGCCCAGCGACTGGCGTTACAGGTGTTGGTGATCGACAACGACCCTGACGTTGCCGCCGCGGTCTGCGACATGCTCAACGCGGAAGGCTGTAACGCTACCGTCGCGCCGGGTGAAGACAACGGTGTCGACAGCGTTGAGGCTGACGGCTTCGACCTGGTGTTGAAGGACCTCACACCTTCAGATCTCGACGGTCTGGATCCGTCAAGCGATCTGCGCAAGCTGCGTCCGGTGGGTGCGACGCACGTTGTGTTCATGACCGCCGCACCGCTCAACGCCGAATTCGAACGCGCCTTTGCCTTCGCTGGCAGCTCGCTCTTGCAAAAGCCGTTTGCGCGAGGCGACCTGAGGCGTGTGCTTGACAGGGTCGTCTTGGATCGCAACCGCGCCCGACCCTAGAGCATCCTGCGTCCATACGGACGCAGATAAGATGCTCTACTCCTTTGAAATAGAGCGGCTTTCTTGCAATCTGATGGGTTCATCTGACCGCAAACCCAACAAGACAAAATCGCCTTAAGTGCCGTCGGGGTCGAACACGTAGCCCAAACCCCTGACGGTACGGATCAGCCTTTGGTGGGGAGCGCCGTGCTCCAACTTACGGCGCAGGCGCGAGACCATGTTGTCGATGGCGCGATCCAACGGCTCCCGCCCATCACCACGCGCGCGGGACAATAGCTGCTCGCGTGTCATGACCCTGCCGCGATTGTCGACAAAGACACGAAGAAGCCTGAACTCCATGGCCGTCAGCGGGATCTCCTCCCCCCTCTCGTCGATCAGCCGAGCCCCCGAGACATCGAGCGTGAAAGGCCCCACCTTCAAGGCTTGCGCTGGCGGTTCGCTGGCCGGCTCGATCGCGCGGTCGTCTTCGCGATGAAATGGCCGGCGCAAGACAGCCCTGATGCGAGCGTCCAGTTCTCTCAAGTCAGGCGGTTTGCTCAGGTAGTCGTCAGCACCAAGCTCAAGCCCGACAATGCGGTCGAGCGGCTCGCCCGCTGCCGTCAGCATGATGACAGCCACCCGCCGCTGCACCCTCAGCCGGCGCAACACCGCGAGACCGTCTTCGCCTGGCATGGCTATGTCCAAGAGAACCACCTGGGTCTCAGGCTGTTCATCAAGCACGCGATCCAGATCCGCCCCGTTGGCAGCAAGGGTTACCTGGCAGCCGCGGCGGGTCAGGTATTCGCCAACAGTCTCCCGCACTTCCTCCTCGTCGTCGCAAATGACCACAAGGGGCGCTTGCGCAAGCATTGTCTAGCTCCTCCTGCTGCACGGCCGGGTCCAAACAGCGGCGACGTCGGCGTGCCAAGGCGCCGTTGACGCTTCGCACTCCCTCAACGTCACGGACACTCCATGTCGCACGATCCATCTCGCATCTAAGCAGCCCTTGCGGCATCACCAAGGATCGATTGTTTGCACGGCGCCTTCGGCCTTACCGCCAAAGGTCAGAGCGCGCCGCCGCCGTTGGCTAGCCATAGATGTAGCCGACGCTGCGCACGGTGCGAATCACCTGGGGGTTGCGAGTGTTGTCGCCAATCTTGCGACGCAGGCGTGCAACACGGCTGTCGATGGACCTGTCGAAGGGCTCGGCATCACCGTCATTGACTTGATCGAGGATCACACTGCGCGCCAGCACCCGGCCACGGTTGCGTGCAAACAAAGCCAGAAGCGAAAACTCCGTCGCGGTGATCGCGATTGTGGATCCGTCGGGGCCAAACAGGCGTGCTGAGTCTAGATCAAGCGCGCAGCGACCGAAGCGAATGCGGTTCGTGCTCTCCGAGGGGGTTGCGGGAGCAGTTGGTGGCTCCAACGGTTCCCGCCGCCGTCGCACGGCCCTGACACGGGCCTCAAGCTCGCGCAGCTCCACAGGTTTGCCCACATAGTCATCGGCGCCAAGTTCAAGTCCTAGCACGCGATCCACCACATCATCGATGGCCGTCAGTATGACCACAGGCGTGGCATCGACGGCCCGCAGCGCACGCAGCGCCGTCAGCCCATCCTCCCCAGGCATCGTGATGTCGAGGATGATTGCGTCGGTCGGCGCTTCGGCCAACGCCTCGCGCATGGCTGGCGCCCCATCGGCGCCCGCCACGTCGTAACCGCGGGCTTGGAAATACTCTTGCACCATCTCCCGCAGGTCGGGATCGTCATCGCAAACAATCAGTCTGGGACGGCGGGGCGTCATCCGCCATCCCCTGCAAGGCGTGCTGCGAGGGAGAGCATTTCTTCGGGAGCCACCGGCTTTTCTAAGATCGGCCGGCGCGTTGCCCCCAACTTTGTCAGCATCGCAGGGTTCATCGCATCGCCCGTGACGAAGGCAAGCCGCTCCACCTGTTCGGGCGCGACCTCACCCAGGAGACGGAGGAAATCGGGCCCGTCGATGCCAGGCATCCGCGCATCGCATAATATCGCGTCAAACCGCGCGCGGGCGCACATGCGCAGCGCGTCTTCAGCCCGAAGCGCCGTTGCTGCGCGATGGCCAGCGCGGTCGAAAAGCGATTTGGACATGGCAAGAACCTCAGGTTCATCGTCCAACAGCAACACGCGCAAGGAGCGTGTCGCTGTGCCATCCGCCGTGTTGCGCGGCACCTGCGGCCCCTGCGCCTGAGGCAATCGCAGGCGGAAGGTGGCGCCCGATCCCCCATCATCCAGCGTTAGCGAGCCACCGTGGGCCGCCGCTACACGATGGCAAAACGCAAGGCCGATCCCAGTGCCCTCACCCACCGGCTTGGTTGTGAAGAAGGGTTCGAACAGTCGATGGCGCAGCGCATCGGGAACCCCCGGACCGTTGTCGTGCACGGTGATGTCGATGTCGGGCCCCCTCGCCCGCGCCGCAATCTCCAGCCGCCCGTCCTTACCGCGACCGTTCATGGCGTGGGCCGCGTTCTGGATGAGGTTGGCAAGCACTTGGACGATCTGATCTCTGTCGGCGGCGACACATGGCAGCGTGTCCCCCGCATCAACGACAATCCGCGCACCCTGGGCGCGCACAGCCCCTCCGGCCGCCATCAGCGTGGTCGAAATCAATTCATCGACAGGGCACGGCTGCAGCTTGGCCGGCCGGCGACGGGCCATCGCCAAGAATGTGCGCACAATGCTTGCACACCGCTCTGCCGCCTTGGCGACCCGGTCGGCGCGGCGCCTTACATCCTCCTCCGTCGCGTCGTCGCGCAGCATGGCCGCGTAGCCAACGATGACGGAAAGGGGATTGCTCAACTCATGGGCCACCCCCGCCAGAAGCTCGCCGAGGGCCGAGATTTTCTCGGTCTGATGCGCAATTTCCCTCTGGCGCTCCAATTCCTCTCGCATGGCTTCGAACTCGGTGACATCGAGCGAGGTCACCACCACAACGCGCTCGCCACGGTGCATGATTTCCTTCGACGAGCTGAAGGTTTCAAGGACGCGGCCATGCTTGTCTCGCTGACGCCGGCAGCGTGAGACGCCAACCCCCTCCCCCGCGCGCATGATCTCCAGACCCTCGTCATCGTTGGCAAGGTCGGCATAGATCTCCGGCATGCGGCGTACTGGGCCAAACGTGTCGTAAAAGCTGGGTGAAGCATAGACGAGCTTCCCGTCCTCGGCCCGCGCGACGCAAAGCATCGCCTGGCTTGCCTCAATGACGGCCTTGAGAATTTCAGCGTTGTCCCGCGCTTCCTCAGCCGATCGCCGGGCCTCGGTCACATCGCGCAGGGTGTAAAGATATCCACCAAGCTCGGTGGGGTAGACCGAGCCGATCACCACCCGGCCGTCGCCGAGGGTAGCCTCATAGTCTTGGGTGAACGCTTCCATCAGTTCGATGTAGCGGGCGTTCATCTCCTCCAAGCTGATCCCCGGCGGCGGGGGCAGAACACCACCCTCCATAAGGGCGCGATTGATCTCTGTGATATGCACCCCTGGCTTTGGTGGATCGATGCCGCAGAACAGGATGCTGACTGCCGCGTCGTTGCAAAGGACAAGACGCTTGTCGCGATCCAGCAACATGATGCCTTCCTGTAGCGGTTCGGCAGCAACGCGCAGCATATCGCGGGCCCGTGCTTCGGAATGGCTGCGCTCGGTAACATCAAGGACGGTTGCGAGCACACCTCCCGCCCGCGTCGGGTAGGCGTTGTACCGCAGATGCCTGCCATCCGGCGTGCTGACATCGACCTGCTTTGGCCCATCAAGAAGACCTTTCCCCTGCAACGCCACGTCTGCCGGCAAGAGGCCGCGGCGGCGCATGGTTGCTTCAATGCGACCCACCGCGTCGCCGGCACGTGCCTCGCACACATGGGAAATCCACGCCGCGTTGACCATGCGCACCCGCCCATGGGCATCCCAAAGCAAAGTGCCCATGGCGACCGCGTCCAGACCGTCCCGCAAGAGTGCCACCGTCCGACGATCGCCGAGGCGGTCACAAGGACCATCGCGCAATGCCACAACGCGCCCGCCTTCCGGACCAGGGGTCGAGGTCATGCACAACACCCCACCGCCGGTGCGCCGAAACTCGGCGGTTTTCTCGCAAGCCCGAACGGTCAAAGCGAAGGTGCGTGCGATCCCTTCGGTGCTTGGCCCTGCGAGCGCCATCGCCTCTGACTGGGCAAGCGCGCTGCCCACCTCCTCCGCAGATTGCCCTTCGCACAGGGCTCCAGCGTGAAAAAGCAATGCGCAGCCTTGGTTGAAGGCGACCAGGCGTTCGTTCTCGTCGAACACGAGAAGCGCGTGATCAACCGCGTCGAAGGCGGCTGCAGCCGCGGCAGTGCGCACGTCAACGGCAGATCCCTGCCCCACAACCGCATCCTCGTGTTTAGCCGCTGCCATTCTAACGCGCCATCCCGTGGCCAGTGTGTCATGGGTGCCGCTGATTGTGTCAATTGTGTCGTGGCGGCGTCGGATTGAGCGTAACGTCTGGCCTTGATGCCGTGCGCGGCGCGGTCGGCACGAAATAGCGCCTTGCTCAGCATACGCCGCAGACAATCGGCCCATACCTACCCGTCAGTACCGCAACACCAGGCGGGTACGACAGTTCCCCAAGGTATGGAGACATCGATGAGTACGATCAGCCTGATGCTTATGATGAAGAGTTACGCTACGAAGCAAGAGCCACACCGCCGCGTGCCTGAACTGCCGCACCGCCGTAGGCCGGCACTGCCGCTGAAGGTGCGCCGCAAAGGCTGAGACGCGCACCTTGCAACTGGCTTGCACCCAGTAGGGCCCGGCCCGCCAGCGACATCGCGTTGCCGCTGCCTGCTCCTCTTGTGAGGGACGTTTCGGGCAAGAAGCGGCGCGTCGTCAAGTCAAGGTCGAATGGATTTCATGGAGTAGATCAATGCCCAATATGGACAATACGAACATCGAGCACGGCAACGTGTTCAACAATACTTTCTATGATGATTGGTCCTCAAATGCGTTTTTTGGTTATGAAGGAAACGACACGTTCATCGCGTCGATGGGCGACAGCCTCATCCACGAGGACAGTTACGACTGGTTCTATGGTGGTGCTGGATATGACACGGTCGACTATCAAGCCTCTGCTTATGCCGTAAATGTCGATATCGGCAACGGCATCTCCATCCGCAATCCGGGTGGTCTGTCGGAGAACTGGGACGTTCTGTCGTCGATCGAAGAGGTCATCGGCAGCAATCACAACGACACGCTACTTGGCGATAGCACCGTCAACACGTTCTACGGCGTTGGCGGTCACGACGAAATCGACCTTGCCGGCGGTCACGACATTGGCGTCGGCGGCGAAGGCAACGACACCATCAACGGTGGCGAAGGTCATGACACGTTGGTTGGCAACAACGGTGCCGACAGTCTCCTTGGTGATGGTGGCAACGACAGCCTAGACGCCGGAAATGGCAACGATATCGCCTACGGTGGAACCGGCAACGATACGCTGTTTGGTGGCCTCAACAATGACAGCCTCCATGGCGGCGACCACAACGACCTGCTTCTGGGCGGTGGCAACAACGATTCTCTCTACGGCAACGACCACAACGACACGCTCGATGGCAACACCGGCCATGACTACCTCGAAGGCGGCGCCGGAAACGACAGCCTGAGAGGCAGCGAAGGCGAGGACACCATCGACGGCGGTTTGGGCGCGGACACCATTGACGGTGGCAGCGGCAACGACTCGATGGTCGGCCATGACGGGAATGATGTCTTCAAGGCGAGCATCGGCGAGGACACCGTCGTCGGCGGTGAAGGCGCTGACATCATCGACTTCGACACAAACGAGGTCGTTCACGTCTGGATGAATGGCGGCGGTAACGACCCCGTCCACGGGCAAATGTCAACGGCGATCCATGGCGTTCCAGGCGGCGCGTCCCACGGTATCGATTTCGTCGGCGTCGAATACATCCGAACCGGCGGAGGTGAGGATATTGTCTACGGCGATGATCAGCACAACTGGTTCGCCACACAGGACGGCAACGATTCGCTGTTTGGCCATATGGGCGACGATACGCTTCTGGCTGGCGCCGGTGCCGATACGCTGCGCGGTGGCGAGGGTTCCGATACGCTGACCGGCGGCGAAGATATGGACCAGTTCTACTACGTGGCCGGTGACGTTGACAGTGGTCTCGATCTTATTACAGACTTTACGGGTGGCGAGGACTACCTAGCATTCTCAGACGATTTTTTCGGCGATCTTGGGCTCGGCCAAGGTCAATGGACGGACGGTCCGGTCCAGCAGGAATCGTTCATGGAGAAATTCTTTGTCTCCGGGGCACCGACGCTCGCAAACTCGATCTTGTGGGCGGAGACTGCCGATGGGTTCAAGCAAGTGGCCGAATTCCAAGGCATCTCTGTCGGCGCGCTGAACGATCTTCTGGACAGCCGGGCCCTGTTCAAGCCAACAGGCGTCGTCAACCCGATCCACAAAGACATCGTGGACGAGCTGTTCCCTGGTGACCACCCCACGGGCGGCGGAGCACCGGGCCAGTTCCAGCGCGAAGACGAAGACACGCCCATGGTCGTGGGCCAGTGGATGGGGCGGGACGCAAACCTAGGACCGGCGCCCCTGGTCGGTGACGACGTTGGCGACATGGTCTTTTAACGCCACCACAGCAATCGCCGTCCCGGATTTCCCCTGGGACGGCGAACGCCAAGGGAATTTTCACCTGGCCGAGGAATTGCGACCAGCCAAACGCACACCTGTCTGAGGGAGGCCCATAGCGCGTTGGCACCAGGTTCCACCGAGATCGCCTTGAAAGGGTTGACTTGCCGATGGCGGGCCGCGAGTGCCGCGCCGATAATCCAATCGCGGCGAACCTCATCCCGCGCCAACAGACAAGACCAAGCGTCGCCGGCGCGCGCCAATGAACACGACCGGAACGACTTCTTTAAATTTTTCTCCGGGATAAAAAGACTTTTTCTCAGGGCATCAGGTATCTCGAGCGTTCTATTGGGAGATAATTCGACGGTAATTCTACAGCCTCTGATCTCATTCACCGAGATTTGAATCCTTCCCTCCAAATTACTTATAGATTGACAATTTTAAATACTTGCGGCTCCCATGAACGGCCTTTCGCTAGGTTTCGTATTGCATTCGTGATGCAAATCAATGCTCCATGGTCATAACGCGTCACATGAATGCCCGGCGACCCCACGCTGCACAAACGCAACATGGTCGACCGGGACGTTCTGTCCGATCTGTTCAAAGTCACTGCCACCCTCGCCCCTCAACTGTTGGCCGAGCCAATCGCCAAGCTGCGCGCGCCAGCGGTGTGCGACGGCAAGGCTGCGTCGATCGACACCTCGTGCGCGATGGCGTGTGTCGCCGCGGCTCTGCACCCAGGCTTGGTGTGCGGGGCGATTGGTGGCGGCAAGTCTCTAATGCCATCGAACCATATGGTAAGCGCTTTGGGCGGCAGCATCGATTTGCCCCCCGGTCACAGACACAAGCGCTGATCTTGCCACCACATCGGCACAGTCAAAACTTGTGCCCCAAGGCGCTCCATGCCGAAGGAGTTATAGTTTGCATAGGCCTTCCAGACGGCACGCGGGCACCTCCAAAGGTGGGCTCGGGCCATGGGCCGCGATCGGGTCCTTCTTCGGCACCTCGCCGGGCACCGAACCGACCATTACACGCTTCATCGTCTACGCGGCCGAGAAGAAGGTGGCGCGCGATCCCTCCCGCTTCGGCAAGGGCGCTGTCGAGGGGGTCACGTCGCCGGGTTCGGCGAGTAACGCTGCCGACCAGACCTCGTTCGTTCCGACACTGACCCTTGGCATTCCCGGCGGCCCGACGATGGCGCTGATGGTCCATCGCATCTCGCCCGGTCCTAAGCTGGTGACGAATCGGCCCGGTTTGAAGTGCTTTGGCCGAAAGTGCTCGCGGTTCGAAGAGGATGCCACTCTGGCGCAGGCTGCACGTGGTCCAGGCGGGTGGAAAGGCTCAAAGCGGAAGTGATCGAAGGCCGTCGAGCGTGCGCCTGTAGTGCGTCTCCAGACACTTGGTCGCCTCGGCCACTTGGCCCTCCAGGACGGTTTTCATCAACTCCTCATGCTCCGGGAGCGCATCGCCGCGCCGGGCGCGGTTGAGGTTGACCGAAAGGTTCCTGTATCGAACCGACTGGTCCATCATAGACGAGCAGAAGCCGAGGAGCCAGGACGAGCCGCAGCGCTCCAAGAGCGTGAGGTGGAAGTCGTGATGCAGCGTTTCCCATTCACGGTTCAGCACAGGGTCGTTGTCATCGCCCAGAAGCCGCTGCGTGCGGGCAAGCCGGTAGTAGGAGAGCACCACACGCTCCTCCCACTCAGGGTTGGCGTTGCGCATGGACTCGGTGAGCGCCTTGGTCTCCAGCCAGATGCGCGTCTTCACGAGTTCCTCAAGGTCGTCGAGCGAAAGACCGGCAACGAAGAAGCCCCGTTGGCTGCGGTATTCCACGAAGCCCGCTGCCGTCAGCCTGTTAAGCGCCTCCCGTACAGGCACCGCTCCGATGCCGTATCGCTCCGACATGGTGTCGAGGCGAAGCTTTGTACCCGGCATCAGCCGGGCGCTCATGATGTCCTCGCGGATCATCTCGAGCGCCTGCTCGGAAAGATTGCGAGCGCCCGTTGCCGGTTCGTCGGCCCGTTGTCTCAGATTACGCGATGACACCAGGCTTGTCCGACGTATTCCTAAAGACCACTGCGCTAAATCCAAACCGCCAATACGTAGCAAAGCACGCGACGAAAGATGTGGTGGGTGGTGAGATGGAACGCGAACGGCGTTCTGCGTGCGGGGCCGAGACGCCGATCAACGCACCAGATCCCTCGCCGGCACCGAGGAGGTCGCCGGAGCCCACCCAACGATGGACCGGCCGAGGTTGGGCCGGTCCACGCATCGCCTGCATCGGCACGTCGGTGGTTACTGCGCGTTCCACTCGCCGATCATCTCGTTGGAGTAGGCGGCCTCCAGGTTTTCAAGCGGTTCTTCCAACGCGCCACCAGACTGGAGGCTCTCATGCCAAGCCTGCCAGTGCTCCGGCGGCTGGTAGCCGTAGCCCTCGCCGGCGAACTCGTCGGTCGGAGTCATGCGCTCAATGACGGCGTCGAGCAGTGCGCCGGCAAATTCCTTGTTCTCACCTTCTTGCGGATTGCCGGCGGCCATGTGGGCGAGTGCGGCATCCTTGTTCGCTGGGTCGGCGACGAAGTGCATGCCTTTGACGATCGCCTTGCCGAACCCTTGGATGATTTCAGGGTTCTCTTCGATGTAGTTCGCGTAGGCGGCAAAGCCGTTACCGAAGAAACCCAGATACTCGGGCGGCGTGATCTCGGTGAGATCGAGCCCGCGAGAGGCGAGGATCGCGGCATCGCTGACGGCGCCAGCGTAGGAACCCACATCATCGCGCAGGAAAGCCACCGCCGCCGTGCCGCCATCACCAACAGGAAGGAAGGTGTAGTCATCGCCCTCTTTCATACCGGCGTCACTGAGGATCGCACGGGCGAACGCGACCTCCGCACCATCGGCCGTCCCAACGCCCACGGTGGTCCCCTTCAGATCGGTCGGCTTGGAGATCCCTGAGTCCGACTTCACGAGAAGACCGAAGACGCTCTTTGGGTAAAGGTTGTAGAGGAACACCACGTCTTCGCCGCGGGCGCGTGCCGCGAGCAAAGGGCCAGGTCCGGGTGCGCCCATTTCGGCCTGTCCCGCAGCCATCGCCTGGAGCACCTGGGAAGAGCCGTCGACGGCCTGCACGTCTACGGAAAAGCCTTCGTCCTCGAAGTAGCCCTCGCCGATGGCCGCCCAGAGCGGCGCCCAGGTAATCGCCGACGGATTGGGCACCGCCAGCGTGATTTCCTGTTGCGCGAGCGCCGGCCCTGCGAACGCTGCAGCCAAAAGCGCTGTACCACCGACCACGCCGGCAAGCTTCGCTCCAATCCTGAACGTCATCGAAGTTCCTCCCATTCTTGTGTTTCGCCACCTTGGGTTCGGTGGTCGCTTAAAATATATATATTTATTGCTACCGCCGATCAAATATGTAATTTCCGAACCAAACCAGGGGTCGCTTAGCCCGTCATCGAATGCCCTCCGCCTGTCTATTCCGATGGCTCGCGGGGCGGGGATCGGGCAGGGCGCCAGCTCGCGGGGAGAAAACATGTCGGGGTTCGTGATGACACCGCCCGAAAGGCCTTCGCTGACAGTGACCGGACGGGCGGAACGCTTCCCGGTGCGGCGCGTCTACTGCATCGGCAAGAACTACGCGGCCCACATCAGGGAAATGAATGCAGACGAGCGGGATCCGCCGGTGATCTTCATGAAGCCGACGGATGCTGTCGTCCCAGATGGCGGGGAGATCCCCTATCCGGTGTTCACCGAGAACCTCCACTACGAATGTGAGCTCGTCGTCGCCCTCAAGTCCGGCGGCTACAACATCGCCGAGGCCGATGCCGAAGGGCACATTTTTGGCTACGCGGTCGGACTCGACATGACCCGGCGCGACCATCAAGCCGAAGCGCTCGAAAAAGGCCTTCCGTGGGAGGTCACGAAGGCGTTCGACAAGTCCGCGCCGATCGGCCCGATCACGCCAGTGGAGACGAGCGGTCTGTTGCATGATGCGGCTGTGCGGTTGAGCGTCAACGGCCAAACGCGGCAAGACGGCAACGTCGCGCTGATGATTTGGAAGACGAGCGAGATCATCGCCAAGCTTTCGAGCCAGCATCGTCTTGAAGCCGGCGACCTCATCATGACCGGCACTCCGGCGGGCGTGGGGCCGGTGGTGACAGGCGACACACTCCAATGCAGCGTCGATGGCCTGGAGCCGATGACCGTCACCATCGGCCCGCGCGCGGCGTGAGCGAGGAAGCGCTGCTTGCGCTCGCGCGGAGCGGCACAGCGACCGTCGGCGAGGTCAACGGCGCAGTAAGAATCCTCGACCCAGGCATTCGGCCGCTGGAGCGCGGCACCGCCATTTGCGGCCGTGCCTTCACGGTGTGCTGCACGCCAGGGGACAATCTTGCAATCCACCATGCTGTGCCTCGTCTATCGGCCGGAGATATGCTCGTCGTCGACTATGGCGGCAGCCAAGACAGCGGCCCGTTCGGCGAGATTCTGGCCGTCGCCTGTATGGCTCGCGGCGCTGTCGGCCTCCTCATCGATGGGGCGGTGCGCGACGCCAGCGCGCTCGCGGCGCGCAAGTTTCCGGTGATGTGCCGGGGCCTGGCCATCCCAGGCACGACGAAAACCGATCCCGGTGTCATCGGCGCGCCTGTGATTATCGCAGGCACACGGATCGAGCCGGGCGACATCATCTTGGCGGACGATGACGCCATCATCGCATTTTCGCCCACTGACCTTCTCGGCACCGCAGAAAAGGCGCAGGCGCGGCTTGCCCATGAAAGCGAGATCATGGCGCGCCTTGAGCGTGGCGAGACCACCATCGACATCCTGGGATTGGCGAAAGCGGAGGATTGGGCATGAGCGAGACCATCGGAATTGCCGGCACCGGCCGGATGGGAACGGCCTTCTGCAAGCGCCTCATCGAGACCGGCAGAACCGTTATGGTCTGGAACAGGACCACCGAGCGCACCGAAGCTTGCAAAGAAGCCGGCGCCTCGGTGACGGCTTCGCCGGCGGAACTGTCGTCAGCGTGTGGAACGGTCATCACCTCGCTGACTGACGCGACCACCGCGCGTGACGTCTACGAAGGGTCCGATGGCCTTTTGAGTGCGGCGGACGGCAAGCTCATCATCGAAATGAGCACATTCCTCCCTGACGAACAGCAGGCGCTCGCCGCCAAGGTCCGCAACATGGGCGCTGCATTTGTGGAGTGTCCCGTTGGCGGGACGGTGGGACCGGCGCTCAAGGGCCAACTTCTCGGCATGGCCGGCGGCACACGCGAGGATTTTGAGCGCGCGCGACCGCTCCTGGACGATCTGTGCAAGCGGGTCGACCTTGTGGGGGACGTCGGCGCGGGTTCGGCCATGAAGCTGGCGGTCAACCTGCCCCTCGCCCTATACTGGCAGACGCTCGGTGAGGCGCTGCACATGCTGGACGGGCAGGGTCTCGACGGTGCGACGATCGCCAGCCTTCTCGCCGAGTCCTCGGCCGGCCCCAACGTCTTGAAGAACCGGATGGATGTGGTCGCCAAGACCATCGACGGTGCGGACCAGCCTGGAACCTTCGACATCAACGGCCTCTACAAGGATCTTCAACTCGCGCTGCGGTGGGCTGAGGTGAAAGGCCATGCACTGCCCATGTCGTCCGCCGCGGCAAAGAGCTACGAGGCGGCTCGCGAACGCGACCTCGGCGGTTGCGACGGCGCCACGCTGGCTCGCTTCGTCGCGGCATCCGGGTAGCCGGCAGGGCGCCGATCGTCGCTAATGGATATCTCCGCTTTCACTGACGCGTCAGTGCTGGTTCTCGTCGGCTCCCTCCTCCTTGCCGGAGCGCTCATCGGTTGTCTGGCAGGGCTCTTCGGCGTCGGCGGCGGTGCCATCAGCGTTCCGGTCTTTTTCGAGACATTTCGCGTGTTCGGTCTTGCCGACGCGGCCGCGATGCCACTCGCCGTCGGCACCTCGCTTGCGATGATCGTCCCGACCGCCATCATGTCCACGCGCGAACATGCACGGCAGGGCAGCGTTGACTGGCAACTTCTGCGCGCGTGGGCGCTACCGATCCTCGCGGGGGTCATCGCCGGCAGTGTTCTGGCCCGCTTTGCGGCGCCGGCGCTCTTCCAGATCGTCTTCATCGTCGTCGCCACGACGACGGCGACAAAACTCCTCCTCGGCAATCCCAAATGGCAGATCCGAGACGGGCTGCCGTCCGAGCCATTCAGGGCCGCCTATGGGATGGTTTTGGGGCTCGCCTCATCGTTGATGGGCGTCGGCGGCGGAGCGATTTCGAACATGGTGCTGACGCTACATGGCCGCTCCATCCATCAAGCGGTTGCGACGTCGGCGGGTGTCGGCGTTCTGATCGCTGTCCCTGGCACGCTCGGGTACATTGCGGCCGGCTGGGGCAAGCCGGGACTGACGCCGGATGCGGTCGGCTACGTCTCGCTCGCAGCGCTTGCTGTGACGACACCGGCGGCGCTTATGACCGCAAGGTTCGGGGCTCGATTAGCGCACGCGATGTCGAAGGCGACGCTGTCGCGACTGTTCGGTTGCTTCCTTCTGCTGGTGGCCGCAAACTTCGCGCTTCAGTTGTTCTTCGCCTAAGCTGCTGCGGAGAGTGGCGATCCACGTGGCCGTTGGCGGACGGTTGTTGCGACGGGGATGAAGCGGCGATTGGGCTTGGCAGCCGGCTTGGCCAGGTGACGGAAGCGTTGTTGGGCGAACGCTGCAGCGTCTCTGGAGACCGAATCGCAAGGGATGACCCACAGGCGAATGCGCCTCGATTTCTGTGAACTTGATAAACTCGGCTCACGGCAAACCAACGCCGGGATCGCAATGTCCAGAAAAATGGAATGCTGATAGTTAGAGCGGTTTGCGGTCAGATGGGGCCATCAGTTCGCAAGAAAACCGTTCAATTTCAGAGGACTAGAGCATCCTGCGTCCGTATGAACGCAGGTACTCTAGCCATGTCGCAAACCCTTAGACGCGCACCCAGTCTTTAAGGTGCGCGTGCTCGAAAACCATTTCGTGCTGAATGCGCAGCTCCTGACCGACACCCGCCTCGCGCGCTCGCTCATACATCGCGAAGGCGATGGCAACGTCCGTGTACGCAAGTCCGACAGCGTTGAAGTAGATGATCTCATCGTCGCGCTCACGGCCCGGCCTGCGACCCGCAGCAATGTCGACGAGATTTGCGTAGACATCATCGTCGCCGAGTTGGTTGTCTTTGTACATTCGGCTCAGCGTTTGGGTGCGATGCTTTACCGTCTCCCAGTCGTCGCAGACGATTTTGTCGCTTTTCTTGGCCACCGCATACTCATCTTCGTAACCACCAACATGGCTGTAGAACGCCCCTGGTTTGACCCACGCGGCTTTGAGGAGCGGTGCTTGCGCGCTCGTCGCCGTGACGATCACGTCTGCGCCCTCCACCGCGGCCTGCAGATCTTCGTCGCTGGCCGTGATCTTGATGTCGGGCAGCAACGGCGACATCTGGCGGACGAACTCGTCCTCCTCAGCGCGCGTCTTGGCACCGACCCGGCAGTGTTTCAGCGAGGGCACAGCAGTCTTCATCGCGATAAGGTGCATCTTGGCCTGCTCGCCGGCGCCAATCATGCCAATCACCTCGGCGTCTTTGCGGGCAAGGTATTTTGCGGCAATCGCGCCCATCGCCCCCACACGCATGTTGGAGCACAGCGTTCCCTCCATGAACGCGATCGGAAAACCATGCTCAATTTCAGAGAGGATGATGACCGCTGACAGGTTTTGAATGCCGTGCCTCTCAGGGTTGAGCGGAAACACTGAGACCCATTTGACGCCGCAGATCTTCTCTTTCTTGAACGTTGCCGGAAGGCAGTTGATCCGCTCCTGGGTTTGATCGGAGAATATTTGCACGATCTTGTCGGGAAACAGCACATCACCAGCGTCGTATGCGAGCAACGCCCTCTCGGCAGCCTCCATCGCCATGCGAATGTCGAGGCATCCGGCGGCCAACAGGTCTTCCTGCGAGAAGTAGCGACAGTTGATACGGTGGCTAAGCACGGTGTCCCACTCCTTGGCTGCACTGTTGGCGGGCGGTTAGGCGTCGTCGTGCCTCGCCTCACACCATCGGTTCGCGCCCGATCGTAGTGGAAAGCCGCCCGCCTGGCCATGGTGGAAATGGAACCGCCAGCAGCGGATCGGGTTCGCTCTAAGGTCAAGCCACCCTGTCGAGCGATCATCGCGTTCTCACGATGAGGCGGATCCCGTTGCGCGGCACGAGTGTAAAGCGGGCGACCGGCTGCGGGTTCGTCGATGGGGCGAGGCTGAAGCTGGCGGCACGCACGAACATTGCAGTCAGCACCACCCCCTCGACGAGGGCAAGCTCAGCCCCGATGCATCGACGTGGCCCCCACCCGAACGGCATAAGAGCGGACCGCCGGTCAGGGCGGCCATCCCCCACGAAGCGTTCCGGCACGAACGCGTCCGGCGCCTGGAAGTGGGGAGCACTACGATGCGTGACGTAAGGTGCGATGGCAGGCACATGCGCCAGCACGGCCTTTCGCCGAAAGAGCGGAGCTAGCATCGACCGTTGCCAGCGCCAGGATGCGCCCTCGGCCAACAACAGCCCGTCGCCAACCAGGGGGCCCAACATGACCTTTGTGAGCGCCGGCTTGACGTAGGCGGCCCGCTCCGCCCCCAAAACCTCGCGCACCAGATGGGGCGCTGCTGCCACGACAATCGGCGGCCAGCGACAAAGAGGTGTCAGGTCCGTGCGATAGGCATCTCGCGGGACGCACCCCAAGGAGTTCGACAGAAGCTGCGCGGGCAATCTGAGGGGAGGAAGCGCACGTTCCGGTGGACGGAGACGAGCAGGGCAGAATACGTCCGATTTGGCGGCAGCGCCGTCGTCAATCCTCACAGGGTCGCTCCTCGCTGTAGAGGACCGCGGCATTGCCTTCCGCGGCGCTCCGGTTTGATATGATCGTCAACGAGGGACGCGCGAAATGGGGCGAACAACCCATCTTGATGACACCTGCGGTCCTGCTGGATCGCTTCCGGCTCCGCAGGTTGGCACGCAATGACAGCGTTCGAGCGGCCCACCGCCATCATTGCGGACGATCATGCGATCGTGAGCGCGGGTCTTAAGACTGCGCTTTGAACCCCCGGCCTCGTAGAGCCGCTCGGCATGAAGGTGTGCGCCATCGCCGAGGACGGGCTCGCCGCTATCGCTGCCGCGCGCCGCCATCAGCCGGACGTGGCGCTCGTGGATGTGGCCATGCCCAAGGTCGGCGGGGTTGAGGTGGTCGTCGAAATCAAACGCTGGTGCCCGAAGACGCGCCTCGTCGTCTTCACAGGTGTGCGCGCTGCAGGGATTATCGCCTCGCTTGTGGATGCTGGCGTGGACGGACTGTTCTCCAAGGCCTCGGCAAACGAAGTCCTTTACGAGCACCTGCCGCACATTCGCCGTGGCGGGCGCTATATCGCCCCGCCCTTCCTCGACATTCTGGAACGTGCGCCGGATCGGCCCAGTCTGTCGGCCCGTGAGCGGCAGACCCTGAACTTCATCGTGCGGGGCAAATCCAACAAGGAGATTGCCGCCGACCTTGGGATCAGTGCTTAGACCGTGGACAAGCACCGCAGCAGCCTCATGAACAAGTTGGGCGTACATTCACTGGCGCAGCTCCTTTCGCGCGCGCTCAAGGACGGCCTGATCGATCCGTCGAACGAGCTGTGACACCCGCCCTTCTGGCAAGGACGCGCACGCAACGGATCGTCACAGCAGCCACCCTGCTTGTGGCCCTCTTCGCCGTCGGCGCGGTTGGCGCCCTCTCACCGTCCGATCGCCCTGCACCGCTTTCGCTGGAGGGGACGGGGCCGGTGCGCGCGTTGGGTCCGGCATCCCTCTCCTGGATCGACCCGAGCGCAAATGCTGACCTTGCCGACGCGCGCAAGGCCCTTGCAGACGGAGCATTTGCGCCGGTCGGGCAACCTCACCTTAATCTCGGCTATACGGTGGATCCGGCCTGGCTCGTCTTCCGGACCCACAACCCGACACCCCGCGCGCTTTACACGCGATTGTCGACGACCATCCCCTACGTCCCGGCGCTGGACGTCTGGACGGTGGGCGAGAGCGGTGCACCCGAACTCATCCTCTCGAAGGATCGAACAACACCATACGACGACGTGGTCTACTACGGTTTTGCCGTCGTCTCGCCGGAGGTGACGCTCAAGAGCGGCGAAACGCTCACATACTTTATTCGCTTCCAACCCTATGGCATCGGTATCCTGCCCCTTTCGCTGGAGACCGAGACATCCCTTCAACAACAACGCTTGGTGCAGGCAATAAAACTCAGCGTGTTTTACACGTTCGCGCTCGGCACGCTCGCCGCGTTCATCATCTTCTTGATGTCGATGCCCAACACGGGCGCGCCTTACTTTGCCGCACTTTTCCTGACCGCCCTCATTCTCCTGGCGCAGATCGATGGCCTTTGGCACGCTTTCTTGTGGCCTGGCGCACCGGCTTGGAACCTTATTGCTAGCCTTCCCATGCTCCTCATCTTTTGTGCCGTCAGTTTCAAGGCGACCGCGTTCATGCTGCGCACGCTCGTACGGCCGTGGATCACCCGCGCCCTCGGCGCGATGGCTTGGCTGTCCCTCTCGCCGCTTTTCTTGACCCCGTTTGTCGCCGTTGTGTGGCTGATCCCTGCCGGGTCCATCCTCCTGGTGCTGGCACTTGGCGGCATTGTGTTCGCCACAGGAACTTGGGCCGCGAGCCTTCCATACCGGCAGGCCGTGACCGTCATCGCAAGCGGCGTCATTGCGGCCGCAATTGCAGGCGCCACCCTCTTCACCTTCGCCGGTAGCACCGACTTTTCCGCCCACACGCACGATCTTGTCAAAGCGCTCTACGTCTTCATCGCGGCGACGATGATGGGGGCTTACGCCACCCACATCTGGCGCCTCAACGACGCGTTTGCGAAAGGTGCGGCACGGGAGCTCGAGCTTGCCAGGCAGGAGGCCGAGCGTGCGGGCGAACTGTTGGAGGCAGAGCGGCGCTTTGCCCGCGCCCGCGATTTGGCGCAGCGAAACATGGAGCGTCTCGCCTCCGCCTCCCATGATCTGAAACAACCGCTGGCCTCTTTACGCCTCTCCCTCGATGCCATCGGCGCGCGAAGCGGGGCAGGCGGCCGGCAGAGCATTGTGCGCGCGTTCGACTATCTTGAGCGCCTCATCGAAGACAATTTGGAGGAGGGCCGCCGCGATGCGGACGGCGACGCGCTCATCAATGACTGTGGCGATGATCGCGCCACCGGCGACGGCCCCGATAGGGTTGATTTCGCGCTCATCTTGGAGGCAACGCGGCAAATGTTTGAGGAGGAGGCGGTCTCCAAGGGCCTCAGCTTTCGCGTGGTGGAAAGTTCACTCGTCGCCACCGCGCCCCTTCTACCGATGATGCGCATTGTAACGAACTTGGCGTCAAACGCCATCAAACACACGCGCAGGGGCGGTGTCCTGATCGGTTACCGCCGGACCCCCACCACCGTCTTCGTCGACATTATCGATCAAGGCCCCGGGATGAGCGCCGACGCCATCGCGCACTACCGCAAGCGGGGCGTCAAAGGCGAGGCCTCCGCTGGCGACGGGCTCGGTCTCGCGATCTATTTCGAGCTGACCGAAACGCATGCAATCCCCCTTGATGTGCGCTCGATTGTGGGACGGGGAACCCAGTTTCGCATCGCCTTACCGCGGGTACGGTCAGATCACCCCGGAGAGGAGCGGGTTTGAAATTGGGGTGCTGACCCCATGCCGTCACCAGCGGGAGACGTCCATCTTCTTCCCAGACGTCGAGACAAACCAACCGGCGCTGAAGAAGAAAGGTAATATTATAATGTCTTCCATTATTAAAAATTTTGCTGTTGCTGGTACCCTGGCCGTGACGGCGATTGCGACTGCTGTACCAGCCAGCGCCGTGACCATCAAGAACTGTAGCGGCCAGGTGGTCAGGACCAATGTTTTCAACAACGACGACGTGCTTTTGATTGCACCGAAGGGTGGCGGCAAGATCGGTCCCAACGATTCGCGGTCCTTCCACGTCAACACCCGCCACGCGACAGTGGTGATCTACAAGGCCGGTCTGTTTGACAAGGGCAAGTCGGCCTATCGCGGCCTTGCGCGGAACGGTTCGTATGTGATCCGGCCTGGCTATCAACTGGCCTCGGGCCGCCGCTGCTGACTGCCGGCTGTCATCAGGCGACCCGGCACCCACGGCGCCGGGTCGGTCACGCCTGCAGATTGCCGTTGCCCTTAGATCGATTGGGGTGCATCTGCCGCGGCGTAATCGTGAGGTGCACCACTGAGCCTCCCCGCTGAATTGGTCCGACCCGAGAAATGGCCTTAAACGGCAAAACGAGGAGGACCGTCATGGGAGGAGGAGGCACGTGAAGCGAGGGTCGCGAAGCTGCGGCAGGCGAACGTTCCGACGGCGCAGAGCACACCGGTTGCTGACGCGATCCTTGAGGCCGGCGTGAGCGAAGTCACCTTCAACCCCTGGCGCAAGGAACACGGTGGTCTGAAGAGCAACCAGGTTCGCCGGATCAACGGTCAGGAGCCGGAGAATGCACGGCTACGGCGGGCAATCCCGGGCCTGACGCCGGACAGGCCAAACCTCCAAGAGGCAGCCCGGGGATGTGGCTTGCCGGGCGCGCCGGATGAAACCTGCGCTCTCGACGCATCTCCGCTTTACGACGGTCATGCCGCGTATTGCCCGCAGCCGAAACCGCCAACAGGGCTGCCTATGAAACGAGATGACACATGGCGTACACATCTGCGCATCTGGTCGCGGTCCGGGTCAACAGTATCAGCGGGTCATTAGACTGATCGTCAGCACAAAGCGATTTGCTGATTGGTAGAGTTAAGGGTCGGATGACTTGCCGAGCAGTGGATAGCCCGTCACGTGTACCCAGTCGGTGTCCTTCACAGGGACATGGCATTGACGGCAATCGGTCTTGTAACTCTTGGTGATGGTTGCCTCAGGCGCGTCCACATCGAATTTCGCCCATCCCCAGCCCTCGCCCCACAACGGGCCCTCTGGTGTCTCTGTCGGCGACGGCTTGATCATGACGAACCAACCCGTCAGTGCTCCCAGTGACGACACTTCGTTGTCACCATCGCCCTTCGTCACACCTTTGCGTAGCTCTTTGATGAGCACTGCCCCCGCGGGAAACTCGCCAGTCTTTCGATACGATGTCACCGTTTCCGGCTGGGTGTAGACCACATTGAACCGCGCGACACCCTCTTTGCCCACGTGCGCCCACGTGCCCAGCGCTGTCCAGTCGCGCTGATAGTCCGCACGGGTCATGACGATCGTCCCGTCGGGCTTGACCATGGCGTCGGCCGCGCCGTTGAAGCTTGCCGGCGTCTCTGCCATCGAAGCAACAACGACAGCGGCCATCCCCGCCAGGACGTAGAGCGCTTTCAATGGTTGGTGTCCTGTTTGATGGGCCCGTCGTGCAGCCCTGTCAGCGGCGTGCGTGAAGGCATCAGCGGGACGCCAAGTCGGTGATGATCGTATTGGCCAACTCTGCGAGCGCAGCCGCCGCCTCGACATCGAAGCGGTTTATGGCGCCGAACACGCCGACACCACGGGTGGGAGAAAACGCCAGATGGCTGATGATGCCTGCGCGCCCACCGGTTTTCTGGTAGACCAGCGGTCTATCGCCATCAGGATGCATGATCACCCACGCCAGCCCCATGGCATCCATCTGCCCGACTTCGGCGGTCGACAGGAAGATCGGCGACAGCCCGTCCCGCGAGAGCCATGCGGCGTGGTCCAAGAGGCGCATCTCCGCGTCGTCGTCCCGGGTCGTTTCAAGGTGCCAGGCGAGCCATTTCAACATGTCATCGGCCGTGGAAAAGTAACCGCCGGACGCATCCGTCGGTGCCACGCCCGGATCGGGAATTTCCACGCCGCCGGGGCTTTGTCCGTGCAAACGGTTGGCGAGCTGTGCATCGCTGGGCGTCAGTGTGGTCGATGTGAAGCCGTTCGGCTCCAAGATCGCTTTGCTCAAGTAATCGAAATAGGGTTCGTCCGCCGCTGCGATCATGATATGGGACAGAAGATCGAAACCGAAGTTGGAATAGCTGACACCGGTTCCAGGGGGAAATAGAAGCGGCCTCTTCAGATTTTCTTCGAATGTCGACGGTGCGATCGGCGCTGCAGGTTCGGTTTTCTGTGACTCAGGCAGATGGATTTCTCGTGGCAGTCCGCTGGCGTGGGTTGCAAGATCGATCACGCGGATTTCCCGGCCATCCACGCTGGGCCAGTCGATCCCCCACTTCAAGTGGGCCTCGGGGCGATCCTCGAAGCTGAGTTGGCCGTCGGCCACCAACTTTGCGAGCATGGCCCCGCTGAACGTCTTGTAGAGCGACCCGGTGCGAAAAATGGTCGATCCGTCCGGCTTGGGTGAGCCTGGGCCAGCCCTCTCGCCAAAACCGGCCAACGCGGTTTTGCCTTCAAAAACAACGGCCAAAATCAACCCTGGAACATCCGTTGCGGCCATGAAGGCAGCGCCTGACTGCTCAACCATGGTCTCCAGAAGCGGGTCCTTGTCCGCGGCGTTGACGAGGATGGGTGTAGCAGTGGCCAGCGCACAAAGGGTTGCACCGACGATGAGATCGCGCATGGTGCGCTCCTCCGCTTTCGCTGTTGCCGTCGCGGGGTTGCCACGTGCCGACCGCGCCACCAGTTGGGGTGACCCCGGTCGCCCGGCTAAACCTGCCGCGTATGCACTGTGATGCTACTTGAGCTGTGCCAGAGGTTCAGATGTCGGGTATGGAAGATCCTTGACAGGGACCACCACCGATTCGTCTTGGGCGAACACAGCATCAAGGTCAATAGTCAAGTAGTTCAAGCGGTTTGCGTAGTCGGCGATCATGAATCGATTGTTGGCAAGATCCTTGATGACAATCCATTGGGTGTAGTCGGTAAAGATCTGGTCCCCTTCGCGGCCGCGCACGACGCCATGGGGAATGTCGACGGTGTTCATGATGTGACCTGCGACGGACACGGCCTCCGTCGCGTTTTGCGGCTCCGTCGCGAAGTGCCGGAGATAGGCTGCTTTGACAAACCGCGAAGGCGGCGTGTAGTCCGCTGGCACACCCCGCAGACCACCGCCCTGCCCGAGCGATGTGACGTCGGTCGTCCCTATATTGAGCGACGTGACGGCCATCGACCGCAAATCCATATAGTTTCGCAGATTGTTGAGATGCCAGTCATACGTCGGCGCATTCGTCAGAACATGGACGATGTTCTTGTGGATCCGCTGCTCTCCATCGACGAGTTCCAGCACGATGCTGGCTCCACTCTTGTCGGTGAAGACGAAGTGGACATCGATGGGACTTCCACCGATGGTTTGGCCGTCCCACCAGATTTTGACCTTGCCGAGACCCTCCTGCAATGCCGCAACGTCATCAAACATCCCGAGCGACCAAGATCCAAAATCGTAGATGGAGACGTAGCCGGTATCCTCTGATGTCACCGATTGGTAGGTGGTGAAGTCTGGCAGGAAATTGGCGCTCATCGTCAAACCGGAGGCGTTGATGCCTTCCAGGAGAACAACGTCGTCAACCAGCTGCGTCGTGATGCCGAGGACCGCGTGCTTGGTGGTGGCGGTGTTTGTGGGAAGATCCAAATCAGCCGGTGGCGCCAGCTCAAGCTTTGTTCCTGCCGGGACGTTGACAACGGCCCATTTCATATCAATCGCCCACTCCATCGACCGCGCCGCAACGACGCTCCCATCGGTCGCAAGCACATTGACAGCGGTACACCCGAGCGCGGTTGTGGCGCTGGTCATGAGCGCAATGCTCGCAACGAGGAGTTTTCTAAGCACCCACCAAGTCCTTTCCATGTTGGTTTAAACTATCTTATCAGTTCGTAAATTGCATGCAATAGGAAATAAACCATAAGTTGGCTCACCAGGGTAAAGCCTTGAAGAATGATGCTCAGCTGGCACCTCAGGCGGTCTTTGCCTCATCCGCCCCAGTGTTGAGCCATGCGGTCTACCCAGGCTTTGCCGCTGCCTTCGACGATCGCAACAGCACCGCTACGAACACAACCGTCAGCGCGAGAAAAACTGCACTGTCAGGACTTGTGAGGAAGACCATCGGGTCACCACGGGAGAGACTGAGGGAGCGGCGGAAATACTCCTCCAACCCTGGCCCGAGGATGAAGCCGAGAAGGAGGGTCACCGTCGGATAGCCCGCAAGCCGCAGCGCATAGGCAATGACGCCGAAGACCAGCGCCAACGCCATCTGAAAGGTGGAGTAGGTGGCAACGAACGCGCCGATGAGGGCCACCACGGCGATTGCGGTATAGAGCGGCGGCTTGCTGATCGACACGATGCGGATGAAAAGGGGTCCGAACAAGAACAGTGCCAGCGGGATTAAGATCAGGGCGCTGAAGAAGAGCGCTGCGATCATCGGCCCGATGAGTTCAACCTGGTTGGCCAGGAGCTGTGGCCCAGGTTGCAGGCCGTTGATGACAAGGACGCCCAGCACCACAGCAGTGGTGGGATCGCCAGGAATGCCGAACATCAACATCGGCACAAATGCCCCACCGCACATGGCATTGTTGGCACATTCGGCGGACGCGATCCCTTCCCGGCTCCCCTTGCCGAACTTGTCCCGATGCTTGGATCGCCGCATGGCCTCAGCGTACGAAACGAAGGCCGCCATGGATCCGCCAGCACCGGGTAGGACCCCAACGCCGTAACCGATGAGAGCGCTTTTCAGGTAGGTGAGAACACCGATCTCGCGGATGTCGTGCCAACGGGGCAAGAACGCGCTTCGCTTCAGCCGCCGCGCGGAGTCAGCAATCTCCACACGCGCTGCCGCCTGCCGGCCCTTTTGGGCCTGCACCATGATCTCGCTGATCGCAAACGTGCCGATGATGAGGGGCATCAGGTCGATCCCCTCCACCAGCGTTTCGGTACCGAAGGTGAAGCGCGGCAGCGGTTGCATGACGTCGACACCAACGGTGGCAATCATCATGCCCAGAATGGCCGCCACCGCAGCTTTCGCCACATTGCCGCGCTGCGCCACCACGATAACCACCAACGCAAAGACAATCAGCGAGAACTTTCCCGGCGTCTTTATGAAGAGCGCCAAGTGCGCGGTGATCGGCATGAATGCCAGGAGAAGCAGTGCGCCAATGGCACCGCCAATCATGGAGGCGAGAGCGGCGTGGCCAAGGGCGCTCGCCCCCTCCCCGCGCTGCATCAATTGGTTGCCTTCAATGGCGGTCATCACCGAAGACGGGGCGCCCGGTATGTTGACTGTCGTGGCGGTAATGGAGCCTGCGTACATGCCTGACATGAAGATCGAGGCGCACATGACGAGGGCTGACGTAACATCGAGGCTGTAGGTGAACGGCAGGAGAAGCGCGATGGCAAGCACTGCCGTCAGCCCCGGCACGGCGCCGAAGAAGGTGCCGATCAAAAAACCAAGCACCATGAAACCCAACACCGAAGGCTGGAAGAGTGCGCTCGCGCCCGACAGGACATCGCCGAAATAGGTCATGGATTGGGCTCGGGCGTGGTGAGGCCATCGAGGAACGGGGTCGGTGGCAGCCGTACATCAAAACTGACGCCGAAGAGCCCGTAGACAGCGGCCGTGATGGCAAGCGCGTAAAGGAGCGCAGTGCCGAAACCGATGGCACCGCGGGCAAACGTCAAAAGGAGCGCCAGAGATAACCCGAACGTGGAGATGGGAAAGCCGATCTGCGGAAAAAGCGCCACGTAGGCGGCCGCGATGACCAGGACCAGGCCGACCACGCCGAGATCGCTGGACGTGATGGGCTCCATGGGGGTGCGCCTGCCGCGCCACTCGCCGATCAGCACGAAACCGACGGCAACCACCAGCGCGCCAACAAGAAGTTTTGGAAAGTCGGCAGGGCCGACGGGGCCGGTGTCGAACAGGACCCGGATGTTGCCTGCCTCGCGCAGGTAGAATGCGGCGAAGACGAGGAGTGCGGCCGGCACGAGAAGGCGCGCGGCAAAGGTCATAGGAACGATCCCGGGAAAGGGGGGCCGCGGCACCAAGAGCCGCGGCCGTTCTAGATCACTGGCTTTTCTCGACCTCGTCCATCACCTTGAAAAGTTCCGCCTGGGTGGCGTTCATCCAGCTGCGCGCGTCTTCGCCGGAGATCCAGCTCGGCGTGACACCCACATCGGCGACCCAGTTCTGGAATTCATCGCTCTCATAGGCGCTCTGGTAAGCTGCGATCAAAGCCTCGCGCGCCGCATCGGGCGTATCGGCTGGCACGGCCAGCAGGATGAAGCTACCCACCTGAAGGTCGACACCCTCTTCGGAGGTGGTCGGCACGTCGCTGTAGGTGGGATTGCGGCTTGTGGAAAACTCCACGATTCCCTTGGCGTCGCCGGATTGGATGAGCGGGGCGAAGTCGCCAAGACTGGTGACCACCACGTCCACCTCGCCGGAGAGAAGCGCCTCCTTCTGAGGTGCCGCGCCACCGGGATAGGCGATGAGGTCGAAGTCGCTCCCCGTCATCTCCTCCAGCTGAAGCATGGCAAGGTGCGTACGCGAGCCGATGTTCTGGATGCCAACGCGCACCTCGCCGGGGCTTGCCTTTGCGGCCTCAAGAAGCGCCTGGAAATTCTGGTAGGGCGCGTCCTTACCGACCATAATGGCATCGGGTTCGCTGGTGATGCGCGCAATCGGGTCGAGCTTGTCGAGCGAATAGCTGGCGAGCAGGCCCTGCCGCGGCACCGTCACCACGCTGTCGTAGGTGAGTGCACCCACCGTGTGGCCGTCGGCGGTGGAATTCATCACCTCCATGATGCCTGTGGCGCTGGCACCGCCCTCGACGTTCTCCACGTACATGGTGCCGCCGAGCGCATCTTCAGCCAGTGTGGTGATCTTGCGCACGATCCCGTCCGTGCCGCCGCCAGCGCCCCAAGGCACCACCACACGCACGTCCTTTTGCGGAAAGTCCTGCGCAAGGGCGGGGGTCGCCACGAGTGGCAGGACCGCCAGCAGGGCTGCAAGGCGAAGGGGTGTCGTCATCATTTCCTCCAGTGTTGGCCGACTTTTGTCGTCGGCACTCGTCGCGGGACCGTTTGAACGGTCGCCGTAGCTCTTAGGGTCGCGTGCGCGGGGAGATCGCGCGCGGGTCGATCTTGAGGTCGAGGATTGCCGGCGCGCCCGCCTGTCTTGCGCGGCTGAACGCTGCCGGGAAGTCCTCGTCGCGGGTGACCGTCTCGCCGAAGGCACCGTAAGCGCGGGCCCATGCGGCAAAATCCGGGTTGCGCATGGTGGTGCCCGATTGCCGGCCGGGATAGTGCCGCTCCTGGTGCATCAAGATGGTGCCGTAACGGGCGTTGTTGGCAATGAGGACGATGATATTGGCGCCCACCTCGCACGCAGTGCCAAACTCTTGGCACGTCATCTGGAAACAGCCGTCGCCGGCCAGGCAGATCACCTCGCGCTCAGGCACCTCGATCTTCGCCGCCACTGCCGCCGGCAAGCCGTAGCCCATGGAGCCTGACGTCGGCGCCAGCTGCGTGCGGTAAGCACGGTAGCGATAGTAACGGTGGAGCCAGGCGGAGTAGTTCCCTGCCCCGTTTGTCAGGATCGCATCGTCCGGCAGCACATCGTTGAGATGGGCGATCACCTGTTCCATACGCAGCACACCCGGTGTGGGCTGCGGTTCTTGCCACACCGCATAGTCCGCGCGAGCATCGGCGCGCCACGTCGACCAGACGGGCGGTCCGGACGACCTTGTTGTGGCAAGCGCGGCAGCGGTGCGTGCCGGTGAGGCGTTGATGGCGAGGGTGGGGCGGTAGACGCGGCCAAGCTCAGACGGATCGGCGTGGACGTGCACAAGAGACTGTCTGGGCTCCGGCACATCAAGCAGCGTGTAGCCGCTGGTTGTCATCTCGCCCAGACGCGGACCGAGCGCCAAGATGAGGTCGGCCTCCCTCACCCGGTCTGCAAGCGCAGGATTGATGCCGATCCCCACATCGCCGACGTAGTGATCGCACCGGTTGTCGACATAGTCCTGGCAGCGGAAGGATGCGCCGACGGGAAGGTCCCACGCGGCAGCGAAGCGGGCCAAATCTCCAGCAGCATTTGCCGACCAGCCCCCACCGCCGACAATGACGAGCGGACGCTCAGCTTTGGCAAGTTCGGCGCAGATGGCCTTGATGGCGTCGTCGGACGGGCCGTTTTCCACCGGCACGGCAGCGCGTGTGGGCACCGCATCGCATGGCGCGGACAACATGTCTTCAGGCAGCGCAACAACGACGGGGCCAGGCCGACCGGATGCGGCAACGTGGAAGGCGTGGCTCACATATTCGGGGATGCGTTCGGTGAGGTCGATCTCGGCCACCCACTTCGCCAGCGGGCCGTACATGGCGCGATAGTCCACCTCTTGGAACGCCTCGCGGTCGCGCTGGTCACGGGCGACTTGGCCGACGAACAACACCATGGGGGTGGAATCCTGGAAGGCGATGTGAACGCCCGCAGCAGCATTGGTGGCGCCGGGCCCGCGGGTGACGAAGGCAACGCCAGGCCGGCCGGTCAGCTTGCCGTGAGCCTCTGCCATCATTGCCGCACCACCCTCCTGGCGGCAGATCACAAGGTCGATGGCGCTGTCATAAAATCCGTCGAGGGCGGCAAGAAAACTCTCGCCGGGGATTGCAAAGGCGCGGGTGACACCCTGTGCGGCGAGCGCATCCACCAGCACCTGGCCGCCATGGGGCAGCGCTGCGCCGACAGGGGCCCTTTCAGCGGCGCTAGACATCGGCAAAGTCCGCGCGGTCGGCGAGACGTTTGGCGGCACGTTCGAAATGGGTGCGGGTGGCAGTGCGCGCCGCTTCCGGATCGCGCGCCTTCAGCGCTTCAAAGACGGCCTCGTGCTCTGCAAGCACTTTCGCGCCCCACTCGGACGCCATCGCATTCTTGACGGCGACGGAGCGCAGGTTCTCGTCCACCTGCTTTTCGATCATGGCGATGAACTCAACATAGTAATCGTTGCCTGAGGCCTCAGCGATGGCGCGGTAGAACGCGGCCTCAGCATCCAAGTGCTTTTCGGCTTCTTTGGTGCCGGCCTCCACCGCTGCCGTCATCTCGCCAAGAAAGGCCCCGATCCGTTTCAGCGCCGATTTCCTGTGCGCCATCGCGGCTAGGGCGGAGGCATCGGCCTGAACGCCTGTGCGAAGTTGAAGGAGCTGCATGAGCCGCTGGCGCTTTTCAAAGCACGCCGGGCTGATGCGAAAAGCGGAGCGGTTGCCCACCTCGCTGACGAACGCGCCGACGCCGCGCTTGGCCTCAATCACACCATCATATTTCAGGAGCGAAACAGCCTCGCGCACAACGGTCCGCGCAACGCCGAACTGCGTCGACAGCGAATGCTCGGTGGGTAGACGGTCGCCGGGCTTCAGCTGACCCGTGTCGATGGCTTGGGAGATGGACCGGGCAATCTCATCGGGCAACCGACGCGGCCGATCGATCCGGTCAAAAAGGCCCGCCATGCAGCACTCCTCATCACAACATCCTGCGTCCACACGGACGCACACAAGATGCTCTGCATCTTTGATTGACAGCGGATTACGCGCAATCGAATGCCTCCATCCGGTTGCCGGCCGCTCAAGCGTTTTGCGCAGCGTGTGATGCCGCCCTGTTCGCTTCGCCCATTCGCGACACTATTACAAGTCGGATCATAATTCCAGTTGTCAGACAAACAGAATTATGATCCTCTCTGCACAATCCGACGATAGATCGGCCGTTTGAGCGGGAGGTTGAACCATGGATGCGCCACGCATTGCCTTCGTCGGCCTTGGTGGAATGGGTCGCGGGCTGGTCAAGAACATGGCGGCCAAAGGTCTTGCGGTGACCGCGCACGACATCCGAAGCGAGGCCGTTGAAGAAGCCGTCCGGCGCGGTGCCGTCGCAGGTCAATCCCCTGAAAGAATGGCGGCGGAGGCGGACGTGTTCGCCGTCTGCGTCACCACGGCGGAGGCCGTTCGCGACATTGCCTTTGGCGGTGTGTTGGATGCGCTGCCCAAAGGGGCCGTGTTCCTCGACCATACGACCGTCTCCCCGTCCCACGTCGACACGATGCGTGATGCGTGTGCCGCGCGCGGCCTTCGCTACGCCGAAGCGCCCATGACCCGCACACCCGCCCACGCCGAGCGCGGCAAGGTGAACGTTCTTTACGGCGGCGATGCAGATCTTCTGGAAGACCTGCGACCGATCTTCGACACCTATGCCGAAAACATCTTCCACGTCGGCCCGGCCGGCCACGCGATCCGCCTGAAACTCATTCACAACTACATCGCCTTCGCGAATGTCGCCTCATGGTGCGAGGGCTTTGCGCTCGCCGCCCGCGAGGGCCTCGATATGACCAAGGTGATCGGCATCATCTCGGCCGCCGGCGGCAAATCCGGGATGATGGATCTTTACGGCGAACTGACGCTGAAGCGCGATTTCACCCCGCATATGTCGCTGGCAAACGCCCAAAAAGACGTTCGCTATTACGCTGAGTGGCTCGATGAGGCCGGCCTCCCCGGCTTCATGGCCGGCGCCGTCCACCACACCTACGCGCTGGCCGCCATCATGGGCCACGCGGATGAAGGCTGTACCGCGGTCATCAAAGCCTATGAAGAGCTGACCGGGGTCGAGGCGCGCCTCCCCGAGGCGCCAACCAAATAAATCAAGGAGGAAACGATGCTGAAAAGATTTGCAACGGTTTCGGCCGTAGTTTTACTGGCAACGCCAGTATTTGCCGCAGACGTCACCTTGCGTCTGGGCCACTTTGCTGCCGAAACGCACCCCGGTCACATCGCCGCAAAGCATTTCGCCGAGCGCGTGGCAGAGCGTACCGACGGCGCCGTGGAGGTGGAGCTGTATCCGGCCAACGAACTTGGCTCGCCGCCCGAGCAACTGGAGCAGACCGTGCTCGGCGCCATCGACATGAACCTTCCCACCCACGGCGGGCTCGACAAGTACGAAAAAGCGTTCGGCACGGTGATGACGCCCTTCGCATTCCGCGACTACGCCCACGCTCACCAAGTGCTCGACGGCCCCTTTACCGAATGGACCGCCCCGAAGCTGGAGGACCAGGGGCTGGTGATGCTCTCGCACTGGGAATACGGCTTCCGCAACATCACCAATTCCGAGCGCCCCATTGAAACACCTGAGGACGTCTCAGGGCTGAAGTTGCGCACGCCACCGGAGGTACAAATTGTGGCCGCCGTGGAAGGCCTCGGTGCTTCCGCCACGCAAATCGCCTTCCCCGAACTTCCGAACGCTTTGAACCAGGGCGTGGTCGACGGTCAAGAAAACCCTGTTGGCGTCATCTACCATTTCAAGCTCGATGACTTTCAGGATCACCTGGCGCTGACCCGTCACGTCTATAACGCCATGATCCACGTGGTGAACAAAGACTCGTGGGACCGTCTGACACCCGAGCAGCAAGGCATCATCCGCGAGGAGAGCGCCGCTGCGGGCAAATTAATGCGCGAGCTTGTGGTCAAACAAGAAGAGGACGAACTTGCTAAGCTTGAGGCGCGCGGCATGAGCGTGACACGGCCCGATCTTGCCCCCTTCCGCGACACGGTGGCGGCATCGGAAGCCATGAACCGTGTTGCCGAATACACCGGCCAGGATAATATGGACAAATTCCAGTCAATGCTTGGCGGCGGCTCCTAGGCGCATTGCGGCGGGGGCGCCTCAGCGCCCTCTGCCAACATCCCGCGATGATCGCGTTCCTCATCCTTGCTGCCCTTGTGGGTCTCATCGCCATCGGCGTGCCGGTGGCGGTGGCGCTTGGCCTCACTGCCACCGGCTTTTACGTGCTGGCGGGCGACTGGCACATCCTTTCGATGCTGCCCCAGCGTATGTATTCGGCGACCACAGCGTTTACGTTGCTCGCCATCCCGTTCTTTATTCTCGCTGGCAACTTGATGAACACCGGCGGCATCACCACACGCATCTTCCGCTTCGCCAACGCCTGCGTGGGCCACATCCGCGGCGGCCTCGGCCAGGTGAATGTCGTGGCGAGCCTCATCTTCTCAGGCATGTCGGGAGCAGCAGTGGCAGATGCGGCCGGACTTGGCCAAGTCGAGTTGAAGGCCATGGCCGACCGGGGGTACGACCCGGAGTTTTCCGCCGCCATCACCGCCGCCTCCTCCACCATAGGACCAGTCTTTCCCCCCTCGATTCCGTTTGTCCTTTACTCGTCCATCACCGGCGTTTCGGTGGCAAAGCTGTTCCTTGCCGGCGTGGTGCCCGGCCTCCTCATGGCGGTGGCCTTGATGGTCGCGGTCTGGTTCATCGCCTGGCGCACCAGAATGCCGCGTGAGGCGCGCGCCCCATTCGCTGAGATCTTTCGCAGCTTCATCGATTCAGGGCTCTCGCTCCTCACCCCGATCATCATCATCGGCGGCATCTTTTCAGGCATCTTCACCCCTACCGAGGCAGGGGTTGCGGCGTGTGCCTATGCGCTGGTTCTTTCCATGCTGGTCTATCGCGAACTTAAAATCTCCGACTTACCAAAGATCTTGTGGGATACGCTGCTTCACACCATCCGCGTGATGTTCGTGATCGCGGCTGCAGGCTTCTTCGGCTGGCTCCTCGTCCACCAACGCGTGCCGAACGCTCTCATCGAAGGTCTGCTGGGTCTGACGGCGAGCCCCCCTGTGGTGCTCGGCATCATTGTCGTCATTCTCCTTGTGCTTGGCATGTTCTTGGAGGGGATTGCCGTCATCGTGCTGACCGTGCCGCTCTTCCTGCCGGTGGTGCTCGAAGTGGGTATCGACCCGGTCCAGTTCGGCGTCATCATGATCATGTGTTCCATGGTCGGGCTTTTGACGCCACCTGTGGGCATGGTCCTCTTTGCCATTTCCAGCGTGAGTGGGTTGCCTGTGGGACGTCTGTCCCGCGCCCTCGCGCCATACCTTGTTGGCCTTTTCTTCGTCGTGGTGCTGGTGACCTACTGGCCTGCGGTGTCCACGGCCCTGCCGAATTGGGTCATGGGCCCATGAATGCGCTCAAGGCGGTCGACGGAATACTTGGAACGATCCTTCGTATCGTCCCGATGATCTGCCTCGTCGCGCTGTTTGCCATCCTTTTTGGCAACGTCGTCTCGCGCACGTTCCAGATCGCGTCTCTCGCCTGGTTCGACGAAATCGTGGAGGCCCTTTTTGCGGTGATGGTGTTCATCGGCGCGGCTGCGCTTTGGCGCGAGCACGAACACTTCCGTGTCGACTGGTTGGAGGCGGCACTATCGTTGAGGCCACGACGCGCCTTGCAGGTCTTCACCATCGCCCTCAGCCTTGCGTTCCTCAGTCTGATGGCACTCAAGGGTTATGATCTTGCCTCGCGAAGCCGGGCCGTCACGCCGATCTTAAGCGTCCCAACCGCCTACATCTACGCCACCATTCCCGTCGCTGCTGCGATCATGGCGCTCTACAGCCTGCGCGATCTGCTTGTCGCGCTACGCGGCTTGTTCCAATCCGAGAAAGACGAGTGAAACATCATGCTTTTCGATCACCGAACCTACACATGTCGCGCCGGGACCATCAAGTTGCACCTGGCGCTCTACGAGGCGCATGGTTTCCACGTCCAATCCAAGCATCTGGGCACCCCAATTCTTTATGCTGCGACCGAGACCGGGGACGTCAATGCCTACATCCATGTCTGGGTTTACGACGATGCTGCCGACCGCGAGCGAAAGCGCGCGACTCTCGCTGCCGATCCGAAGTGGTCTGAATACCTCAAAAAGAGCCGCGAGGCGGGATACCTCATCCGCCAAGAAAACAAGCTCCTTTCGCCAGTATCGTTCATGACGCATCGCCCGGTGTAAAGCATCCGGGGCCTCCGTGGACCAAAGACGCTTTGAACGGCAGAGCGCGCCGCACTGTGCTAGGGGGCACCGCTCTCGCCACCCATCTGGATTCCATCGGCAGTGCGTCACACTGTCGGGCGGTGCACTTTAAAAAACCGCAACACCTCTCGAGCCTCGGACGGGCCGGTCACCCAATCCCCACAGCAAACCATGACGTCAAAGCCACAGGTGGGATGGTCGACTGTGGCGCACGTAAGCGATGAGCGGAAATCTCCCCACCAGCCATCGCGTTTCAATTGACCCCTGTGGCCATGACCTCCCCGGCCGTGAGACCATCGTCCAAGGGGTGATGGCAGGCGACGGTGCGGCCCGGGGTGCGCTCGACCAGGGGCGGAGGCTCTTGGGCGCAAAGATCGCTGGCGCGAAAGCACCGTGTGCGAAAGGAGCAGCCTGAGGGGGGTGCGGCGGGATTGGGTGCATCGCCTTCCAGCACAATGCGCCGGCGCGTGCGTTCTCGAATTGGGTCAGCGACAGGCACGGCAGAGCGTAGGGCCGCCGTGTAAGGGTGAAGAGGGTTTGCGAACAAGGCTTCAGCATCAGCGATTTCGACGATGCGGCCCAGGTACATCACCGCAACGCGGTCGGAAATGTGGCGCACCACCGAAAGATCGTGGGCGATGAAGAGAAAGGTGAGTGCTTGCGTTTGCTTCAACTGTGTGAGGAGGTTGATGACACCGGCCTGGATGGACACGTCGAGAGCGGAGACAGGCTCGTCCAACACAACAAGTTCTGGCCGAAGGGCAAGGGCCCGGGCAATGCCCACCCTCTGACGCTGGCCGCCTGAAAGCGCGTGGGGGTAGGCGTCAGCATACTCAGGATCAAGTTGGACGAGGCCTAGGAGCTCGGCAATGCGCGCCTTTCGCTCGCCAACGTGCATCCCCGCCAGACGCAGGGGCTCATCGATGATGCGTTTAACCTTCATCCTCGGGTGAAGGGAGGCGTAAGGGTCTTGGAAGACGATCTGCAGCTTTTGGCGCAAGGCCCTCAGGCGCGCGTTGGAGACGGTGGCAAGATCCTCCCCATCAAAGCGCATGGTGCCTGATGTGGGACGCAGAAGGCGTAGAACGCAGCGCGCGAGTGTGGACTTGCCGCAGCCGGATTCTCCAACAAGGCCAAGAGTTTCGCCACGACGAACCTCGAAGGAGACATCGTCAACGGCACGCAGCTCCGCCTTGGGCCGATTGGTCAGGATACCGCGGCCGAGGGGAAACGTCTTTCGCAGATGTTCAACGGAGAGGATGGGCCCGCTCATGAAACGCTCGCAAGGACCGATGGGCGCTGGTCCCAAGCGGCTTCGCCCGCAAAGTGGCACGCCGCCTCGCCCTGGCCGGCAGGTTTCAGGGGTGGACGCTCGCTGCGGCAGATCTCAGCGGCGATGGGACAGCGGGGCGCAAAGGCGCAGCCCTCTGGCCGCTCCGACAATGACGGCGGTGTGCCGGCGATGGCCCGCAGGGGCTCGCGAGCCCCCTCCATCTTGGGGATCGAGGCCAGAAGGCCCTCGGTGTAGGGGTGGCGCGGTGCGGCGAAGAGGGGCTCGGCCTTGGCTCGCTCGACGATGCGGCCGGCGTACATCACCGCCACCTCGTCGGCCATCCCGGCGACCACGCCAAGATCGTGGGTGATGAGGACGAGGGTGAGGCCAAGGCTCTTTTGCAGGTCTTGCAAAACGTCGAGGATTTGCGCCTGGACGGTGACGTCGAGCGCGGTGGTCGGTTCATCTGCGACGAGGAGGTCCGGGTCGTTGGCAATGGCCATCGCAATCATGACGCGCTGTCGCATGCCGCCGGACAGCTCGTGCGGGTAGGCAGAGAGGCGACTTTCAGGCTCGGGGATGGCGACCCGGTTGAGGAGTTCGACGGTGCGAACGCGCATGTCAGCGCGTGCCATCGATCGGTCGTGCAGAAACAGCATCTCGGCAATCTGCACGCCGATGGGAAACACAGGGTTCAGCGCCGTCAAAGGGTCCTGGAAGATCATAGCGATCCGCCCTCCCCTCAGCCGGCGGAGATCGCGCTCGCCCATGGTGAGGAGTTCGCGGCCCTCGAACAGGGCGCTGCCGGTCACCTTTGCGCCCCGCGGGAGAAGGCCAAGCACACCTTTGGCGGACGCGCTCTTGCCCGACCCACTCTCCCCGACAATGCCAAGCACCGAGCCGGGGGCAACGTCGAAGTCGATACCGCTCACGGCCTCACGAATCCCCTTTCGCGAGGGAAAGGAGACGGTGAGGTTGCGCACGGAAAGGAGGGGATCGGCCATCTCAGTCCGTCTGCGGGTCGAGGAGATCACGCAAACCGTCGCCGACGAAGTTGAAGCCGAGAACAACGGTGAGGATCGCCAGTCCAGGCCCCAGCGCAATCCACCAATGATAAAATTGCTTGGCGCCCTCTGAGATCATCGCGCCCCACTCGGGCGTCGGCGGCGTCGCGCCCAGGCCGATGAAGGAAAGGCTTGCGGCCAGCAGCACCACCTGGCCAAAGTCCATGGTGGCATTGATGAGAACGGGTGTGAAGCACAGCGGCAGGACGTGTTTAAACAGGACTCGGAACGGGCCCGCACCCGCGGCAACGGCAGCTTCCACATGCTCGCGTTCGCGCACCTCAAGCACCTGTGCGCGCATCAGGCGGGCGTAAAGGGGCCACCAGACAAGGACCATGGCAATGGCCGCGTTCTCAAGCCCCGGCCCGAGGCTGGCGGCAACAGCCATCGCAAGGAGAATGGGCGGGAAGGCAAGGGTCACATCCACAAGGCGCATGATCGCCCCGCCCAAGACGCCGCCAAAAAAGCCTGCGATGGCGCCCAGGAACACACCGATGGCCGCAGCCGCAGCCACCACCACGATGGCAATGGCGATGGAAAAGGTCGCTCCGTGGAGTGTGCGGGACAGAACGTCCCGCCCCAACGCATCGCTGCCCAAAAGGTGTTCAGCGCTCGGCGGTTGAAGACGCTTGGCCACCATTTGTAGCGGATCGTCGATGGGCCAAACCGACACTGTGGCCGCAACCGTGACCCAGAAACCGACAACCAGAAGGCCAACCACAAGCGGCCATCCGCCACTCATGGACGGCAAGGCAAGGCGCCAAGGTCGTGGGGCGACGCGATCAGTCAAGATGGATCCTGGGGTTGGCGAACACGTAGGCGATGTCAGTCAAGAGGTTGGCGATGAGGAAGGCGAGCGCGCCGATAAGCGTGACGCCAATGATCGCAGGATGATCCAGCGAACGGGCCGCATCCACAGCGTAGGAGCCGATGCCGGGCCAGGAGAACACCGTCTCGGTGAGGATCGCGCCCGTGATGAGGTAGGCGAAGGAAAAGCCGATGATGGTGAGGGCGGGCACCATCGCATTGCGCAAGGCATGGCGCACAAGAATGCGCACAGTGCTGGCGCCCTTGGAGCGCGCGGTCAGAATGTAGTCTTGGCCGAGAACATCGAGCATCGAGGCGCGCACGATGCGGCTGATGATGCCAAGCACGGCCCACCCCAGCATGATGGCCGGCAGCGCGAGATGAGCAAGCGCGCTTGAGAACACGGCCCAGTTGCCGGCAAGGAGCGCGTCGATGGTGTAAAACCCTGTCGGACCGTCAGGGCGCGGCAAGGCAGGGTCGAGCCTGCCGGGGCCGGGCGCCCAAGACAGCTCCACAGAGAAGAGGTAGAGCGCCAGTAGGCCTGACCAGAACACGGGAACGGACGAGCCGATGAGCGCGATGAACCGCGCCCCATGGTCGATCACCCCGTTTCTGAAATGGGCCGCCACCACCCCAAGCCCCGTGCCCACGACGGAGCCGAAGAGCATGGCCGCCACCACAAGCTCCAGCGTTGCGGGAAGGCGCTCCAGAAGGTCGCGCGAGACGGGGCGTTTGGTGCGGAAGGAGGTGCCAAGGTCGCCTTCGGCAAGGTTGCCGAGATAGACCACGTAGCGTTCGGGCAGCGGGCGGTCGAGGCCCCACCGGGCCTTTGCAGCGGCAACGGCCGCGGGGTTGTCCATCTGCCGTTCGGGCAAGATCGAGGCGAGAGGATCGCCCCGAACCACGTTGGAGAGGAAGAACGCCACCGTGGCAACGCCAAGAAGAAGAAGCGGCGTTGCCAGAAGGCGGCGGACCAAATAGCGGGTCACCGGGCGTGCCGCTTAGCATCACGTAAGTCTGCCTGCGGCACGGTGCGCCTCACTTCTTGGAAAGCTCCTCGAGGGGCAGGTTGCAGCACACAGCGTAGCGTACACCGTCCACCCCGTCCCTGTAGGCAAGAACCAGCTTGGGATTGATGAGCGGGATGATAACCCGATCTTCGATCATCTCCATCGCCATGTCCTTGTAAAGGCCGGCCTGGGCTTCGGGCGGTGCAGTGCGCACCTCTTCCATCAGCGCGGCCATACGCTCGTTGTGGATGCCCTCCACCTTGTCGCCGCCGGCTCTGCCGAACCAGGGCGTGCCTTCGACCATGCCGAAGAACCCCGTGTATTGGCCCGACCCATAATAGTCCGGCGCAAAGTAGACGGCGGTCAGGGGGATGTGGTCAGACCCAACCCGGTCGCGCCACACGGCAAACGTGACGGGCTCAAGGGTCAGTTCGATCCCCACCTGGGCAAGATCCTGCTGGATCTTCTGCATCATGATGCCGAGATCGACGCCATAAATGTTGGTTTCAGGATAGGCGGCGACCATGGAAAAGCCGTCCGCATGGCCAGCCTCTTCCAGAAGCTTACGCGCCTTTTCAACGTCTTGCTTGGGCATCGGCAGACCGTCGGTGCCGGGAAAACCTGGCGGGATCGGCGCTGCGATGAGGTCTGCGGCACCGCCGAGGGTGAATTCCAGCACACCGTCATAATCGATGGCACTGGCAATGGCCTCTCGCACCTGCGGCGTGAACTCCACCTCACGGTCTTTCGCACCAACGCCGATCGCCACGTAGATGAAGTTCAACGAGGGGACGAGCTCGGTGGTCACACCGTCGGCGTTGACGCGCTCTGCGGTGTCCGGATCCACCTGCATGGCAATGTCGGCAGAACCCGACTGAAGCATTTGCATTTGGGAGACAGCGTCCTGCGCCTCGCGCATGACGATGGTGCTGACGGCGGGTGCATCGCGGAAGTAGTTGGCGTTTGCCGCAAGACGCAGTTCATCGTCGGGGGCGTAGCTTTCCAGAACGAAGGGGCCGCTACCGGCGGAGTTTTCCAGGAACCAGGCCTCGGCAGTGTCAGACTGGTCAGCGCCTTCATCGGCGCTGGCACCGGCTTCGGTCGCGGCGTCGGCATTGATGATGGCCATGTAAGGCGCGCTCGCCTTGCCAAGAAACTCAGGGTCGGGAGCGGACAGGCGCACGACAACCGTCTTCTCGGCGGGCGTGTCGACACCATCGATCCCTTCGGCGAGGAACGATGCGCCGGCCTTCATGTTTTTCAGCCGCATCAGGCTGAAAGCAACGTCCTTCGCTTCGACGGGAGAGCCGTCGCTGAACACCGCGTCGGGGTCGAGCGTGAAGGTATAAGACAGCCCGTCGTCCGAGATCGTCCATTCGGTGGCAAGACGAGGCTCGATGGTCTTGTTGTCTTGACCCACCCGCACAAGCTGATCGTACACCGATGTCAGGTAGATCTGGCACGTGTCACACCAAGACCGGCTGGGATCGAGTGTGTTGAAGTCCGTGTCCCGGGCGATGACGATGGTCTCGTCCTGCGCGAGTGCGGGCCCTGTCGCGACGGGGCTTATGGCAACGACGCCAAGGGTCGCGATTGCGACAGATCTGGTGACGGCTTTGAAGAGTGTCACGGCCGACTGTCCTCCCTTTGTGGTTTCTAACGGAGATGGCGCGGCGGGGCGCTGTGTTCTCAGCTTGACCAGCGGGGCGGCTGTGGACTGTACATGAGGCGAAATGCGTTTATCTCAAAGTGCGGTGCGTTAGGGTTCAGCCACAAGATAAGGTCGAGCCATCCGCGCGATGAACGCCCGGCGATACTGCGACGGCGTTGTCTTGAAGTGCCTGCGGAAGGCGCGCGAGAAGGTGGGTGCGGAGGAAAACCCTGTCGACACGACAATCTCCGTGATCGACATTTCGCCATACATCAGCATGTTGCGCGCCGCGTTCAGGCGGATGGCAAGGTAGCGCTCCGACAATGTCTCCCCAAAGTGGCGCTGGGCAAGGTTTTGCAACTGGCGCACGGAAAGCCCAACCGCTGATGCAAGCTCAGGCACGGCCAGTGGATCTTCAAGGTTGGTTTCCATCAGTTCGATGGCTTGGCGCAGCCGGCCATCGCGCACCGTCGGGTCCCAGCTCAAAGGGTTGGACTGGCGCGTTCCCGCAGGGCGCACAGTGCCGTACAAGATATCGGCGGCGACGAAGCGGGCAATTTTGGCCCCATGTTCTTTCTCCACGACTGCAAGAAACAGGTCGTTTGCCGCAAGATGGCCACCACAGCTGAGGCGGTTGCGCTCCATCACATAGACGTCGTCACACACCTCCACCTTAGGGAAGCGATCCACCACGGCGTCCATCACCTCCCAATGCATCGTGGCGCGGTGACCGTCCAACAACCCGGCCTCGGCAAGGAAGACAACGCCGAAATCCACCCCGCACAACACAGCACCGCGCCTGGCGTGGTGGCGTAGGAAGCGGCGCAGGGGCCTTTTGTAGCCTTCGTCCTGATCATAGGAGGAGACTGCAATCACCATGTCGAACGGATCGTCGGCATCGAAGGTGATGGAGGGGGTGACAGCAATGCCGATCCCGCTCACCACAGGGGCGTCGGAGGGCCCTGCAAAGGCGATTTCATAGGCCGGTTGCTGGAAGAAGCGGTTGACAGAACGCAGCGGCTCCAACGCGTTGAGCGCTGAGGAGAGAGACATGTTCGGCGCCACGCATAGGACCACGCGCTTGGCCGAAAGGGGCACCGGCTCTGAAGGATCGATAAGGCTGGTTTTGTCCATCCAAGGCTCCTTCATCGCACGCGCAGCTGGGTGCGCACTGGGTGCACGGCCTGCGACATCGCGCGGGACACGATGCACGGCAGGACAAGGATAGTGCGCCCAAAGCAAAGCTAGCCGGGCCATGGCCCCCACACAATGCCTAGGACTTAAGCAGGCACGATCAGGCACTAAAGGGTTGCGGCGCCCGATTTCAGCCAGGCCGGGCCCGGTCGCAGCCCCTCCAATCCTCCGGGAGCCCACCATGCAGCAAGCCACAGTCCTCCACGGGTCCGCGTCGCTGAGCCAAGATGCGGCCCTTCGCGCGCGGGCTCGAAAGGTGATCCCCGGTGGGATGTGGGGGCACATGAATGCAGCCTTCCTGCCCGAAGGCTACCCACAATTTTATCGCGAGGCCCGCGGCGTCCATTTGACCGATGTGGACGGCAACCGCTTTGTCGACCTGATGTGCGCCTTCGGTCCGATGATCACCGGCTATGGCGACCCTGAAGTGGAGGAGGCCGCGCGCCGGCAGGCAGAGCGCATGCGCATTGCCAATGGCCCTGGCGACGTCCTGGTGGAGCTTGCCGAATTCTTGGCAGACACCATCGATGGGGCCGATTGGTCCCTGCTCGCCAAGAATGGGACCGACGCCACCACCGCCTGCGTGACCATCGCCCGTGCTGCGACGGGTCGGCGCAAGATTCTGGTGGCCAAAGGCGCCTACCACGGCGCGGCCCCCTGGTGCACACCTTGGCCAGGCGGCGTGGTGGCGGAGGATCGGGCCCATCTCCACCCATTCACCTACAACGATGTGGCCTCCCTGGAAGCGGCGGTCGATGAGGCGGGAACCGACCTCGCCGCCATCATCGTCTCCTCCTACAAACACGACGTGAAGGTGGATCAGGCTTTGCCGAGCCAAGCGTTTGCCACAGCCGCACGTCGCTTGAGCGAGCGGGCCGGCGCGGCGCTCATCATTGATGAGGTGCGGGCCGGCTTTCGCCTCGACCTTGCAGGAAGCTGGGCAGGGCTTGGCGTGCAGCCTGACCTTTCGGCGTGGAGCAAATCCATGGGGAACGGCCACGCCATTGCCGCCGTCACCGGTGCCGACGGTCTGCGCGAGGCGGCGCAAAAGGTCTACGTCACCGGGTCATTCTGGTGCGAGCCGACGGCCATGGCGGCCTCCCTTGCCACTTTGAAAAAGCTCCACCGCGGTGACCCCGTTGCCCACATGGAGCGTGTCGGCCGGCGCCTGCGCGATGGGATTGCGTGGCAGGCGGACGCCGCGGGCGTTGGTGTGCGCCAATCAGGCCCTGTGCAAATGCCGCTGATCCTGTTCGACGATGACCCCGACATCAAAAAGGGGAACCTGTTTGCCGCGACGGCACTGCGTCATGGCGCCTTCTTCCACCCCTGGCACAACATGTTCCTGTCGGCCGCCCACACCGAGGCCGATATCGACGCGGCATTGGCAGCCACCGAACCGGCCTTTGCCGCCGTCGCAGCGAGTGTATCATGAGCCCAACAGACCCACAGCGGCACGGCCGCAACGTTTCGCCAGAGTTCCTCGCCGACCGGGCCAAGTTCGTGCGCAAGGAGACGGTCCGTCTGTCGAAAATTGCCGGCGCAGGGCACTACTCCAGCACGTTTTCGGCGGCCGAACTCTTTGCCGCTTTGTTTTACGCGCATCTTCGCATCAACCCTACCGAGCCGAAATGGCCCGACCGCGACAGGTTTGTTCTGTCGAAAGGTCATGCCGCCATAGGGCTTTACCCTGTCCTCGGCGACCTCGGCTTTTTCGACCCAGCGCTCCTTGACGAATACACGCGGTTCGGAAGCCCTTTCGGCGACCATCCCGACATGAAGAAGGTGACCGGGGTCGACTTTTCCTCAGGCTCCCTAGGCCATGGGCTTTCCGTCGCGCTTGGCATGGCCCTGTCGGCGCGCGTGAACGGGCAGAGCCACCGTGTCTATGCCATGCTGGGCGACGGGGAACTTGCCGAGGGCCAGATCTGGGAGGCGGCAATGGCTGCAGGTCACTTCGGCCTGCAGGGGCTCGTGGCCATCGTCGACCGCAACTTTCTGTGCATCGACGGCACCACTGAGGAGGTGATGGCGGTGGAACCTTTGGAGGCGCGCTTTGAGAGCTTCGGCTGGAGCGCAACTCGGATCGACGGACACGACTTCGATGCCATCCTCTCGGCGCTCGATGGGTTGGAACCGGCTGGCAAGGGGCGTCCCCAAGTGATCATTGCCGACACGGTCAAAGGGCGGGGGGTTAAGATGATGGAGGGCGCCCTCAACTGGCACGTGGGCAACCTGTCGGAGACCGATTACGCCGCGGTCATGGCCGAGCTTGATGACGGCCTGCGCCCTGCCACATGGAGCCGCCCGTCATGACCGATTCCCCTAAGACGGACGCCCACAAGACAGATGGTGGCGGTCAAGCCGATTTCTTCACGGGTGACGGCAGCTCCAGCCGGCCGAAAGAAACCGTCAAAGGCACCCCGGCAAAAGCGCTTCCCGCCTTCGTGCTTGGCGAAGAACTCTCCGATCTTGCCGACAAAGACCCACGCGTTGTGGTGCTGACTGCAGACCTTGCAAGCGCAAACCGCACGGTGGAGTTCAGGGATCGTCATCCGGATCGCTTTTTCGATTTTGGCATTGCCGAGAAGAACATGGTGACGGCAGCGGCGGGCATGGCCTCTTGCGGTCATATTCCCTTTGCGGCCACCTTCGCCTCCTTCCTAGGCATTTTGTGCGCCGAGCAGATCCGCACCGACTGCGCCTATCCTGCCATGCCGGTGCGCCTCGTTGCCCACCATGCCGGCATTTCCATGGGTTACTACGGCACCAGCCACCATGCACTGGAAGACTTGGCGATGATGCGTACCATTGCCGGCCTGACGGTGATCTCGCCCGTCGACGCCAATATGCTGCGTGCGGTTCTGCGGGCATCGCTGGATCACCCGCGTGCCATGTACATCCGCCTCGGCCGCGGCCGCGATCCCGAAGTCTATGCGGACGTGCCGGACCTTGTCATCGGCCGGGCCGTCAAGCTGCGGGAGGGGCACGACCTCACCATCATCGCAACGGGGGCAGAGGTCCACCCGGTGCTGGGCGCTGCGGAAGACCTTGAAGCGGAGGGAATTTCCACCCGCGTCCTCGACATGCACACCCTCAGCCCCCTCGATAAAGAGGCCGTGCGCGCCGCCGCGGAAGAGACAAGCGCCATTTTGACTGTGGAAGAGCATAACATCACAGGCGGGCTCGGCAGCGCCGTTGCCGAAATTCTGGTGGAGGGGCCGCGGGTGCCTTTCAAGCGCCATGGTGTGCCTGACGAGTTTGCCCCCATCGGGCCGCCAGCCTCCCTCTACGCCCACTACAAGCTTGACCGTCCGGGGATTGTAGCGACCGCGCGCGAACTCCTCGCCCGCCGATAGAGTATCCTGTGCGCCTCAGATTTGGGTGAAGACACTTTGGGAAACAACTTCACGCGTAAGTAAAGCGGGCGACCATCTCACGGTAGTCGGCAAACTCCTCTTCGGTGAGGAGAACAGGCGTGCCGGCTTGTTTTGCGATGACGTACTGCCGGGCCAAGATCTCCACCCGATGGGCGCGCATGGTGGCTTCGGCGACGCTCTTGCCCCAAGCGATGGCCCCGTGGTTGGCGAGAAGACAGGCAAAACGGGTGCGCAGGAGATTTGCGGCCTGGTCGGCCAACGCATCGCTACCGAACACGGCATAGTCGGTGCACGGAATGTCGCTGCCACCGAAGGACCCCACAAGATAGTGGAAGCCGGGGATACCCTCCCGGCAACTGGAGAGCCCCACGCAATGGTCCGAATGGGTGTGGACGATGGCGCCTGCCTCCCCGCACGCACGGTAGATGGCAAGGTGCATAAGCCGTTCGCTGGACGGGCGCCCCTCCCCTTCCACCGTCCCATCAAGGGCAACGCGCACGAACGCATCCGGGTGGATGGTGTCTGCGGTGGCACCGCCGGGAGAGATGAGCATCGCCGCGCCAAGCCGTGCGCTCACATTGCCTGACGCCTGCTCGGTCAGACAATGGCGCTCAAGATAACGGTAGCTGTCGGCAAGTGCGTGGCGAAGGTCCGACTCGCTCATCATGCCGCGTGCTCCTGAAAGATCTCCAGGAGGTCCAGAAAGATGGTTTCACCGCCCATCTTGCCGGCCTTGAAGTAGTAGGCCATGGGCGCGCCAGAGCGCTCCACAGCAATGCCGCCGGGAATGCGGGGGCTTGGCATCACCTGCAGCCTTTCAGCGCCGCACGCGCGGGCAACCGCGCCAGAGGTCTCGCCGCCGGCAACCACGAGACGGCGCACGCCGCGCTCCCTTAGGGCAGCGGCAACAGCACCGCAGAACGCTTCGCCAAGGTCTTGTGCGGTCCTGACGCCAAGGGTGGATTGGATCTCACCCACCCGCGCAGGTTCGGCCGCGATGGAGATGGCAACTGGCCCTCTTCCAAGGTGGGTCTCGGCGAATGTGATGGCCTCTTCCACAGCATCCTCAAGGCTTGCGGCGACGCGGCCAAGGTCGACCTGTAGAACCGGGTGGTGCGCCTCGAAGGCTGCAAGCTGTACATGGGTGGCGCCGGCGCAGCTTCCGGCGATGACGGCCGTGTGTCCATCTGGGACCGTTGCAGCACCCGGTTCATGGCGGGCCAAAATCTGCATGGCGGGGAGGATTTCGGCGAGGGTGTCGCCGCCTGTCATTGCCGTCCACGTTTGTGTGACGGCAGCGCAGGTGGCAACGTCAGCCTCGTCAACGGCGTCGAACATGACGTGCCGCACACCTGCGCCAGCCAGCGTGGCGAGATGGGCGCGTGTGGCCTCGGCGCCATCGGTGAGGATCTGGTGGGGCACAAGACCCACCGGATGCGCGCATTGGCGCTGGAGAACAGCCACCAAATCGGGGTCTGGCATGGGTGTGATGGGGTCGAACCGCTTGTCCGACTGGCTGAGCAACTGGTGACGCAGGAAGATGTGACCCTGGTAGACCGTCACGCCTCGGGGTGGAAACGCGGGGCAAAAACCAAGGTGCTCGGCCCCCGTCGCCTCAAGAAGAGCGTCGGCGCAAGGACCGATGGCGCCGTCGTCGGTGGAATCGAACGTGGCGCAGTACTTGTAGAAAAGGTGGCGCGCGCCCGCCCCCTCCAACGCCTTCAGCGCGCGGCCGAACCAGGCCACCGCCTCAGCGCGCGGCAAGAAGCGGAAGTGGCCGGCGAGGACGGTGGCAGGCTCTGGCCCGTCGCCCACATCTGCAGGGTCGAGCACCACGTCGCAAGGGATGCCTTGGCGCACCAATGACGCGGCGACCAGCATGCCGCCAGTCAGGTCGTCGGCGATGATCCCGCTCGTCAGCGTCATGCCGTCGCCGCCAAGGCGTCGTCGGCGGCAAGCTGCCAGACCTCGCAGGCAGCCTTCATCTGGCCGAAGAGCATCTCGCGACCCAACACGGTGCGGCGGCCAAGGCCGCGGGCGGCGACTAGCATTGCCGTCTCCGTGGGGCTCATGATGACGTCGGCGAAGGCCGTGTGCGTACCGTAATCAGAAGGTTCGGCAGGAAGCGGATCATCAGGGCCCAGACCGAGGGTGGTCGTGTTAACCACAAGATCCGCCGTCGGGTCCGTCCCACTCTTGACGGCGCAATTGGGCCGGACGCTACGGACGGCTGCGGCGAGGGTCTCGGCCTTGTCAGCGGTGCGGTTTGCAATGGCAATGGACTGTGCACCGGCCTCTGCGAGGGCAAAGGCGATGGCCCGCCCTGCCCCACCGGCGCCCACCTGTGCGATCCGCATGCCCTCAGGCGACAAGCCGGCGGCGCGAAGGCCGTTGACGAAGCCGATACCATCCACGTTGTCGCCCGTCAGCCGACCGTCGGCCGCCCGCCGTACGGTGTTGACGGCGCCGATGGCCTCTGCCCGCGGGGCAAGCGCGTCCAGATGGTCGATGACGGCGATCTTGTGGGGTACTGTAACCCCCACACCTGCCACGTTGTGCATGGCGCGCACCGCATCAAGGATTTGCGGCAGATCCGCGGGCCGCACGTTGAGAGGTACGATGGCAGCGTTGATCCCCTCCGACTGAAAGTGGGCATTGAGGAAGGCTGTACCGCGCACATGGGCGACAGGGTCGGCCAGCACCATGAGAACGCGGGTCTTGCCCGTTACCTCCCTCATGAAGGCTCGCCATCGGGCATGACAAACGGGGCCGGGTCGATGAAGCGGCGAACGACGTTCTCCGTTAGCCGGCTGACGGGGTTGTCGTAGCCGTTGTGGCTGAGGGAGAGGACGTAGGAGATGGAGCCGGTGGTGAAGACCGCGCCTCCCCCTTCGGTCTCGAAGAACATGATGTCGGCGCGCACGAGGGCATTGTCCTCACCGCCCATGTTGTGGACGACGGTGCGGAATTCTTCAGGACTTGGCAGTGAGCCTGGGCCGAGGCCGTGGGAGGTGGCAATGCAAAGGGCGTGGGCCGGTGTGCCGAGGTCGGCGTCCGCGCGGTCCACCTCGATGCCCACCGCGCCGCCGATCCTCACGCCGAAATCGCCGATCCGCCCGTCCGGGTCGAGGCCTTCGACGATGAAAGCGGCGCGCGCGTCATTGGCGCCCTCGGCAAGTTCGTACCAGCCCGGTCGGTCGTAGACCATCGCGGCAAACCCTGCGCCGACCAGCTTTTGCGGAGGGAACCCGCTGTGTCGCCACAGGCCGCTGGGTTCGCCCGTAGACTGAAGGTTCACCTCGCCGGGCGCCGATTCCCATGTGCGGGTGCCCTGGTGGCCCCTGCGGATCTCGAAGACCGACGGATGATCGGCGTGCATGGCGCCGCGCCAGTAGAAGGCGTTGGCACCAAGGCACATGTGCCGGCCGCCAGCGTTCTGGAAGGCGAGCAGCGCGTTCATCATGGCGCTTGTGTAGTATTCGGGGTGGGAGAGCGTGATGGCGGCGCGATAGTCTTTCAGTGCGCGCGTCCCGGACTCGTGCAGCTCCATGTCGGTGATGAGATCATAGGCGATCCCCTTTTCCTCCAGGAAATCCAGGAGGTGGCTGTCGGTGACGAAGTGCATCGGATTGGCGCGGGGGCGCATGTTGAGGATCGGCCTCAGCGCAGAGCTGAAGGCGCGGCCCGACCCGTCGAGGTGCCTGTCGTAGGTGGACTGCCCGATCTCAGGGTTTTCCTGAAGGTGCCGCTCGTCCGCCGTCCACAGAAGCAATGCCTCGGTCAGGAGCTCGAAGTGCACATGGTCGATGCGCAAAGCGCTGTTGGCGTAGGCGATGTAGGTGACCGTCGGGGCAATCACCACCAGGTCCGCCTTGGGGGCATCGGCGGCGGGGGTGACGAAAAAGCTGATGAAGCTTTCCCGTTCCACCGCGTCGCCCTCGCGGTCTGCCTCTTCGGGCAAACGCAGGCGCAAGGCGTAAGAGCCTGAACGCCAATGACTTGGGATATCGAACGTCAGGACGGGGGCCCAGCCGCAATCCACAATGTCATCGCTGTGGAAGTGGATCGCCGCGTACTCGCGCGGGGCAACGCGCCAGTCGTGGGTGTTGCCTGACCAGGCACGGCCCGTCATGGCGCGCAAGGGAAGCTGATGGAGCCGGCCATCAAGGCGCGAGGGCGAACGATCGGTAACGGTCACCCCTTTGATGCCGATAGAAAAATCCCAGAACGCCAGGACGCCTGGCAGCGCAATCCCCGCCTCGCCGAAGGGCTCTGCCGTGCGCAGGGCTTTGAGACCGAGGGTGCCATCCACAATCCTCGGATCTTCCAGCTTTCCGTTGAAGTGGGAGGCGTAGCGGGGGCCATCGCACGCGGCCGCAAGGGTAATGGGGGCCGCCGTATCCAGCGTGCTGAGGGCCGGCAAAACAAAGGTCTGACTGACGACGCGTTCGCGGCGGACGTGGTCGGCAAGGCGGCAAGCTTCAAGGGTTGCCTCGCCCGCCTCAAGGTCGATGCCGACGGCGAACCAATGCCACGCCCTCGCGTCCACGGGAAAGGCGAGTGCGTGGCGAACGGTTTGGGTGCCATCGCCGAGAGTGAGGCTGAGGCCGTCGCCATCAATGGCGAGCTTCCACCCCCGTTCCGCCGCCCTATCGTAGCGGGCGATCAGCACCTGTTCGCTGGCGGAGGGGAGCGTTGGCCAGGCGTAGGTGCCGGCTGCGAAGTGGCGCGGCAAGGCAAAATCATCAGCGTCGACCACAACGCAGGAGCCCGGACGCACCTCTTGATGGGGGCAGTCGATGAGCGGATCGAAGACGGGCTCCATCACCTCGTAGCGAAGGCCCGGGCCCGACGGGTCAACGTCTGCGCAGCGAAGGCGCACGACGGAGGCGGCCACCTTGGGGTGCTTGGAGGAGAGGTGAAAGGTTGCGCTTGTGCCTGCCGCGACGCTCAGCTTGCCCGGGTAACCAAGGACGATGTTGGTGTCGACTGCCATCAGACCATGTCGTCGGTAAGGGGGCGCCCTGTGAGGGCGGACCAGCGGCGCTTGAAGACCTCCCACTCCGCATCATCGAGGGAGGTGAACACTTGGTCTTCCAGGAGTTCCAAAGGCTTGCCGCGGCCGTCGGGCTGACGGGCGAGCATCCAACGCTCCCCGGCCTCAAGCACGAAAAGGACATAGCGGCCCGCCGTCGGCCCCCACCTTAGGCGCGACAACAGGCGCTGCAGGTCTGGCGAGTGGGGGCCGCGCGGGGCGGCACGAAACTCTGCCGCAAGATCGAGCCGATCGGGGTCGACGGCGATCTTCATGGCGTGGGGGTCGCTTGTGTGATCCATGACGCGAGCAATCAAGGGACCGGCCGCGGTGGAGTGGCCAGTCCCATGCGCATTACTGTGTCAGCCAGTCATTCCAGCGCTGGCGCAGCATATCGCGGTTGTCGCCAATCCACTGGTAGTCGGCGACAACGAGCTTGGGGTAGTTCTCCGCAGACGTTGCAATGCCTGCGCGCTCCTTGTCTGTCATGGTCGCGGCGGCCGTGGCGCTGCCTGTGCCGTATTTCACCGTGCGGATGAAGTCAGGGTGGCCGTCGGCGTGCTGGTAGTAAAAATTGAGGAACGCGATGGCGGCATCCGCATTGGGCGCGCCCTCGGCAACGGCCATGTATCCCACATCGCGCACCGCCTCACCCCAGGACGGCGCCCAGGGAAAGCCTTCGTCCGTGACGGCGACCACGCGGCCTGAATAGGCCATGGTCATCGCCACCTCATTGGTGCGCATAATCTGCTGGAGCTGGTTGCCGCTCTTCCACCACACGGCAATGTGGGGGCGGATTTCGTCGAGCTTGGCGTAGGCCCTGTCGAGGTCCATGGGGAAGAGATCCTCAGGCGCCAAACCATCGGCTAGAAGTGCGACCATCGGCACCCACCAATCCCTGTCACCCGTGTCGGGAAGGCCGCGGGGGCCTGGGAAGGCTTCAACGTTCCAGAAGTCGGCCCAACCGTCCGGCGCTTTTTCAAACAGCTCGGTGTTGTACGCGATCAGCATGCCGCCGACGGTCCGCATGACGCCCTTTTCTTCGCACGCGCCGTCGACGCCGTTCTCGACCACCTCGGTCATCTCTGTGCAGTTGAGGCTCATCAAACGGTCGGCATGGGTGATGAGGTCGGGCGGCGTCGCGGTGACGATGTCGAACTCCATGTTGCCTGTGCGGCTCATGGCCTCCACGCGGGCCCATTGGTCGGGCACCTCGATGGCAACGGGAATGACGGGGACGCCTGTCTCCTCCTCGAAGGGCTCGTAGAAGTGTTCCGTCAGGCTGTCCTCCATCAGCCCGCCCGTCGTCGCATAGACAAGCTCACCCTCAATGTCTTGGGCGAGTGCTGCGCCTGCGGACAGGGCAATCACCGACGTCAGAAGCAGTCTCATGGCGGTCATGGGGATCCTCCGGTTGGGTTCGGTCTTAGGACGAGGGGGCTGCCTGTCGGCGCCGCTTCTCCCAGCGCGTCAACAGGAACGCGCCGAGGAGAAGGGCGACGGACAGAACAGTCAGCATGGTGGCGATGGCTGGCAATTCGGGCGTGAGACTATGCTCGATGTTCTCGAACATGCGCCTGGGGAGCGTGCGGTCGCGAATGCTGGACAGGAAGAAGGAGATGGTGGGCTCGTCAAATGAGATGACGAAGGCAAACAGGCTCCCCGACAGGACGCTCGGCGTGATCAAAGGCAGCGTCACCTCGAAGAAGGCGCGCAGCCGGCTTGCCCCGCAGCTCATGGCGGCCGCCTCGAGCTCCTGATCGATCTGGCTGAGCGCTGAGGCGACGGTGAAGACGAAAAAGGGCAACGCCAGCATGGTGTGGGCCACCACGAACCCGAACAACGAGCCCACGAGCCCCAAGGGCGCCAGCCACAAATAGAGCGCCACGGCGATGGCGATGTGAGGCACGATGATCGGCCCCATGAGGAGGACGCTGAAGGCGGGCTTCATGAGAAGCCGCCCGCGCACGATGGCGTAGGCGACGGGCGTTCCCACGAGGAGCGTTGCGGCCACTGTTGCAAAAGCAATCTTGAAGGACAGGATGGTTGCCGCCTGCCAGCGCCGATCCTCGAAGAACTCAGCATACCAGTGGAGCGTGAAGCCCGATGGCGGAAACTCCAAATACCCCTTCGGCGAGAATGACATGGGGATGATGATGAGCGTCGGCAGGAGGAGGAACACCAGAACCGCGTAGACGTAGGCGCGGGCGGTGAGCGCAGCGGCGTCGACCTTGACGGCAGGGGCACTGGCCACCACTGGAGCGACTGGTGCAGAGGCGCTCACGAGCGCCCCCCCAAGACCCTGTCGAAGGCCAGATAGCGGGAGAACAGGCTTGCAATCACCACCACCGCAAGGGTGAGCGCTGAGACAATCGCCGCCGCAAATGGCCAGTCCAACACCTCCCGCACCTGTTGGGAAACGAGGGTGACGATCATCTGCTCCTGCGGGCTGCCCAAAAGCGCAGGGGTGATGAAAAAGCCGAGCGCGGTCAGGAAGACGATGAGGAAGCCCGTCACGATCCCCGCCCGCGCGATGGGCAGGATGATTTCCACGAACACTGCAATCCGCCCCGCGCCCATCACCTGTGCCGCCCGTTCGAGGTCTTTCGGGATCGCCCGCAGTGCACCGTAAAGGGGCAAAATCATGAAGGGGATCAACGCATGGGTCATGCCGATGAGAACGGCCCCTTGCGTGTAAAGGAGGGTGAGTGGCTGGCTGACAAGGCCTGTGCCCGTCAGGGCGTTGTTGATGATGCCCTCGCGGCCGAGAATGATTGTCCAGGCGGCGGTCCTGACCAAAACGCTGGACCAGAACGGCAGGAGGACGCAGATGGCAACGATCGCCGCCGTCCACCCGCTCGCCCGCGCCATAAACCAGGCAACGGGAAACCCGAGGATGAGGGCAAGAACGGCTGTCGCGAACGCAATCCACACGGTGCGCAGGAAGACGCGCGCATAGACCGGCTCTTCCACAAGTCGCTGGTAGTTGGACAGGCCGAGTTCGGGTTCGGCGACGCTGAGGCGCAGGAGATCGAGCAGCGGGTAGAGGAAACCGAGCGCCATCAGGATGAGGAACGGCGCCACCAGAAGGGCGCTTCCCGCAGCGCCGAGGCCTTTGGTGTTGCCCGTTCCTGCAGCGCTCATGGAGTGGTGGCCGGGAACACGCGCGCAGCATCGGGGGGAATGGCAAGGCCGATGGTTTCGCCGATCCGCGCTACCCCCACCGCCGCCTTGGTGGGTGCGCGGACCCTGACGGACTGGCCGCCTGCAAGCTCTGTGATGATGAGAACGCTTTGGCCGCTATAGATGATCTCTTGCAAGGTGGCCGCGAGGCTTCCCGCCTCGCCGTGTGGCACCACGGATATCTTCTCAGGCCGCACGGCAAGGGTGGCGGGGCCTTCCGGCAAGGTGCCGTCGCCGGCGTGGGCGGCACCTGTGAGGGGGATTATTGCCTCGCCAACCCGCGCCTGCGGGGTCTCACCGTTGTGAGCAAGGGTCACGGGCAGCAGGTTGTTGTCGCCGACGAAGCCCGCCACGAAGAGGTTGGCGGGCGCCTCGTAAAGGTTTTCGGGGTCGGCAAGCTGTTGCAGGCGCCCTTCGGAAATGACGGCGACGCGGTCGGCCATCGTCAACGCCTCTTCCTGATCGTGAGTGACGAACACGACGGTGACACCAAGCTCACGCTGCAATGCTTTGATTTCGATCTGCATTTGCTCGCGCAGATTTCTGTCTAAGGCGCCGAGGGGCTCGTCCATCAACAAGACTTTTGGCTCGTAGACGATGGCTCTGGCGAGCGCCACACGCTGCTGCTGACCGCCCGAGATCTGGGAGGGCATCCTGTCGCCGTACCCCTCAAGACGCACCCTTGCGAGGGCTCGGTCGGCAGCCTTGCGTCGTGCACTGCGCGACACGCTGCGCATCTTCAAGGGGAAGGCCACGTTGTCGCGCAGACTAAGGTGCGGGAAGAGCGTGTATTTCTGGAACACCATGCCAAGGTCGCGCCGGTTCACAGGCACCCCCGTGACATCGCCACCGTTGATGAAGATCTGGCCAGCCGTCGGCCGCTCGAACCCTGCAATGGCTTGCAAAATCGTGGTCTTGCCTGAACCACTGGGGCCGAGCAGGGCCAAGAACTCACCGGCTGCGACGTGGAGGGAAACGTCGTCCACCGCCACAACGTCGGCAAAGCGCTTGGTCAAGCGCTCGATACGGATCGCGCCCTCCCCGTCAGCCCCAGGGACGGACGTCAAAGGGTTTGAAGCGGCCGCTGGCGCGGGCACAGGGTTTTCGCTTGCCATCTGCTGCACTATCAAAGCTTGCCGTGGCGGGCGCATCTATCGGTTGACACCATACGAAAGGGATTTTGCGGAGGGCGCAATTGTCGCACCCTCGCGGATCTGGGGTCTTGTTCGACCCAGACGAGACACACCGATCGTTTGATACAGGGCCGTTGCGTTGTCAGCGGTCGGTCAGAAACAGCTGACCGATGGTGATCGCTACGCCAGAGCGAACATCTTTGCCCAGTTGGCCATGGTCATCCCGGCGCGATAGTTTTGCTGCATCTGGGGGTCGAGGACTTCCACGAGGAGGCGATCTTCAAGCCACACCTCAACGCATTGAAAAGGGCCGCGATCACAGGTTCTGGCGCGCCAACCTTCGTGTTTGGCAAGTGCGAGAATATCACCCTCTGAAAGGGGCGATGCGATGGCGGCGTGCACGAAGGTGGGCGCAGTATTCGGTTCACCCACCTCACAGGCGATCTGCATGGCACCCGCGTGCAGGGTGTGAGTGGTGGGGTAGACTTCTATGGCCGTGCCATCATCGTTCTCGCCGAAAGCAATCCAGCACCCGGGAAAGGGTGGAAAGGGCATGGATTTGCCACCCATCAGTCTGGCAAGGCATGTGGCCACGTGCTCAGGGTCTCCCGCGCTGATCGAGACATGCAAAAGGCTCACGAAAACCTCCTCATCCTTGCGCGATGGTGGACGGTGGTGTCTCTAAGATGATTTTCTTGCCGAAAGACGCAAGCCGTAGTGGGCGACTGTGGCGTCGGTCTTGCCGATGGGGTCGTCAACGGGAAGGCTTTTTGGGCAGTTCCCGCAAAGACACAATCATCGGGGCAGAAGAACACTGTTCCACGTCAGAGAATTGGCTGTGAGGCGCGCGGCGACCAAAAGCGCCAAGCTGATCGGGGCGAGCGTTGTGGCTGATGCAGCCGACCGCCCCGCCCCCGCTTTCGCAGCCGGCCACGGTGGGCTGCCGGCGCGTCTTGAGCCCGGTCGTAACCTTGTCTACGCTCGCTGGATGCTGCACGGCGGTGGGTCTGCGGACAATGACGCTGAAGGTGGACGAGTGCTTGTCAACGAAACGCTGCCGAGGATTGTCGCCTGCCCTCTGACGCAGTTCGTGGAAAATATGGAGGCCACCGTCGGCCAAGGCGACTGGTCTGCCGCCGCCCAGTACTTCACAGAAGACGTTCTTTATAGAGTGGGCTACAGACCGCCTGTGAATGGTGTATCTGGCATAGAGCGCTACATGACCTGGCAGAACAGCGTGGTGCGGTGGACGGGCCACACCACGCGCTCCAAGTTCAGCCGTGGCCATGTCGCCTTCTTCGAAGTGGAAAGCCACTTTGTGCGGATCGCCGACGGCAAAGAGATTTTACTCCCCTGCACCGACATCTATACCTTCCGCGACAATCGCATCGCCGACTGGCGGGTTTACGCCGACATATCCGCATTCGCACAGTAATTCTGAGACCGCGGCCCGCGAAGCATCGTCTAGGGTTGGGCCGTACACGACGGCACAGACGCGGCGAAGGCTGTACGGCGCTTGCAGACGCGGCGGATTACGTCACTCGGCTTGTCTTCTTGTACTTGGGGTCATCCCACAGTTTGTTGTCGATAATCTCTTTCAGCACGGCAACTGCTTGTCGGACGTCACCCCCGTCAATGTAAAGAGGTGTCAGGCCGAACCGCATGATGTCGGGGGCGCGAAAATCGCCGATGACGCCGCGGTCGATCAAAGCTTGCATGGCCGCATAGCCATGCTCGAAGCGGAAGGAGACTTGGCTGCCGCGGATGGCCGCCACCCGCGGGCTTGCAAGGATCAGCGCGGGGCAGGCGGCCTCTACCTCCGCGATGAACAGTTCGCATAGGGAAACCGACGCGGCACGCACATCGGCCATGTCCACGCCATCCCAAACGGTGAGCGCGGCCTCAAGTGCCGACATTTGCAAGACTGGCGGCGTGCCGACCCGCATGCGCTCAATGTCGGGCGCGGGGCGATATGACGGCTCAAACGCGAACGGCGCGTCATGACCGAGCCATCCGCTGAGCGCAGGCGCAATGGTCTGCGTAATGTCGGGCCTTGCATAGATGAAAGCGGGGGCGCCGGGGCCACCGTTCAAGTATTTGTACGTACAGCCGACGGCGAACTCGCACTGGGATCGGGCAACGTTTACAGGGATGGCGCCAGCACTGTGGGCAAGGTCCCAGATCATCACCGCCCCCGCTGCGTGCGCTTTTTTGGTGATGGCCTCCATGTCGTGCATGCGGCCGGTGCGATAATCCACTTCGGTGATCATCACCGCGGCCACATCATCGTTGATGGCACCGGCCACCTCTTCGGGCGCGACAACGCGCAACGTGTGGCCTGCGTCCAGATGGCGGATCAGCCCCTCCGCCATGTAGAGGTCAGAGGGGAAATTACCGCTGTCGGACAGAACCACTTTTCGGTCCGGCCGCATCTCCAACGCCGCAGAGAGCGCTTGGAAGACTTTGATGGACAAGGTGTCGCCCATGACCACACTGCCCTCGGGCGCGCCGATCAACTTGGCCACTTGATTGCCCACGCGCATGGGCTGGCCCATCCAATCGTCCACGTTCCAGCCTTTGATGAGGTGCTGGCCCCACTCCTCGCTCACCACACCGGAAAGATGAGACGAGACGGATTTCGGCAACGGCCCCAGAGAGTTGCCATCAAGATAGATGACGCCTTCAGGAAGGACGAACTTGTCTTTGATGGGAAGGCGCAGGGCCAAGGGTGTGGTCACAGTCGTCCTCGCAGGTTCCAGAGCTCGGGGAAGAGTTCCACCTCAAGCATCTTACGCAAGTATTTGACGCCGGAGGTGCCGCCTGTGCCGCGCTTGAACCCGATGATCCGCTCCACCGTGGTCACATGGTTGAAACGCCAACGCCGAAAGTAGTCTTCAAGGTCCACAAGCTTTTCGGCCAATTCATACAGCGGCCAATGCTCGTGGGGATTGCGGTAGATGATGGTCCAGGCATCGACCACACGCTCATTGAGGACATGCGGCGCGTCCATGCGATAGATCTCCGCGTCGAACGTGAGGCCAAGCTCTTCGCCCAAGTTGTCGAGCGCCACGTGGTAGAGCGATGGCGTGCCAAGTTCCTGGCGCAGCATGTGGTGAAGTTCGGGGCGATGTTCGTGTATCTTCACCATCGCCTGGTTGCGATTGCCAAGGATAAACTCGATCAACCTATACTGGTGGGACTGAAAACCCGACGAGCGGCCCAATGTGTCCCGAAAAGCGGTGTATTCGCTGGGCGTCATGGTACGCAACACGTCCCAGGCACTGTTCAGTTGCTCGAAAATACGTGAGACGCGGGCAAGCATCTTGAAGGCAGGCGCGTATTTCCCCGCCATCAACGCGGAACGCGCGCTGGACAACTCATGCAAGGCAAGACGCATCCACAATTCGGACGTTTGATGCTGGATGATAAACAGCATCTCGTCATGGGCATCCGACAGACAGTTTTGCGCGCCGAGGATGGGGTCTAGCGATAGGTAATCGGCATAGCTCATGTCCTTCGCGAAGGACATTTTCGCCCCGTCATCGGCGGGATCGTAGGCGGTGGTCATGGCGCAGCCTCAATGGTCGCGGCACCGTTGGGGATCAGGACGCGGCCCAGACCTTCCGTGCCATGGACAAGATCCACCAGCGTTCTAAACGCTGTGGAGGACAAGTTCGAATGCTGTTGGAAGACGGATGGCGCAGCATCGACGTTCCGCGCCAAAGCGGTGTCGTACAAGGTCCGGTGGGGACCAAGCTCCATGGCAGAGGAGAAGACGTCCGCCGCCTCCGCCGCCCTGTCGGGCTCGCTGCGCCACAAATCACGAAGGCCCACCTGGATGAAGCGATGGTATCGCGAGAGCTTCTGACTGAGCGCATCGCAAAACCTGTGTCGCCAGACCGATTGTGCGCCACTCACAAGGGCACTGTGGAAGGCGGCATGGCGCCGGGCCCACACCTCAAGCTCCCCATCCTGGCGCAAGACACACGGGAAAGGCGTTTTGGACAGGTGATGGAAGGTGCCCACGACGGCCGCCTCCCACGCCTCCCCGCCCGCGGCCACAGCCTCTGCAAACAGAGAGCCTTCGATGACGCTGCGAGTCGCCTCAAGGTCCAACAGGTCGTCCAGGCAAAGGGGGGCGACGCGAAAACCTTTGTTGTGCTCTGTAACAACGAGGTGTTCTGCGCCAAGCCGGGTGAGGCAGTCGCGCAAAGGGGTCAATCCCATGCCATAACGCTCTGCCAACGCTGGCAGGCGGAGCGCATCGCCAGGCATCAGCGTAAGGCTCAAGATGTCGCCCTTCACACTGTCATAAAGCCTATCGGCTTTGGACTTCGCGCTGGGGCCGGCCTGTGCGCCCGGGCGTGGCGTATCGCGCAAGAGGGTGTGCGTTGTTGGCATCGACGGGGTCCTGGACGGTGCCTCACCTTCCCATATTCGATATGATTCTGCAAATCATATATGATACTTTCTTAGTGCCACGCTCCTCTGCGGTCCCGGCGGGCGGATCAGGTCACCTGATACTGGGGTGTGGTGGCGAGGAAGCGGCCATAGGCCTTAGCGTCAGGGTGGGTGAAGTGCTCCACAAGGAGCCCGCGGCGCCGTGTGGTCGCGCCCATGTCGGCCAGCAATTCGTCGAAATGTTTGAAGTGGAAGGGCGCAGCGCACAGACCTCCGTAGACTTTCGCGGCAGGGCGCTCACGACGCTTCCAGTCAAGCATCATGTCGATGTTCGCGTTCATGTCTTCGGTCGTTGGCTGGTGGGCCAGTTGCCCGTCGGCGTAACGCACCAGCCAGTTGGCGATGAGCTCTGACGACAAGACGCTGCAGAAGCTGGAGTTGAAGCCCACGAACCCCATGTCGGGTAGATCGGGATTGACCGCGAGACGATAGACCCGATACTGCCCATCCCCTTCGATCAACTTGTCCTGAGCGGACTGAGGCAAGTAAGGCACGCCAAGTTTCCACCCCACAGCAAGGATTGCTACATCGCAAGACACAAGATCATCTGTAGACAGGCGCAATTTTCCGTCTTCGTAAGACGTGAAAGTACCCATGACTGGAAGAATGCTCCCATCTTTCAAGCATTCGAACAGCCCTGGCGTGACGATGGGGACCGAGCAAGACACCTCTTTTTCAATGGGCGTCTTCGGCACCATGTTGTACTTCTTTAAGCCCAATTGCAGCTTCAACAGTGATTCAAGGCCCCGGAAATTTGCCCAGACCAACGGGTGCATCACCGTAGAAACGACGCGCTGTAACGGCGTCTTACCCCAAGAATTAAACTGCTGTTCCTGCGCACGCATGTATAACAGCCGCTTGAAGTTGATGCCCCCCACGTAATACGGCACCCGCCATACGTTGTGCAGGTAAACAAGGCGCACCGTCTTGGCGCCGCTGCGCACGGCGTTGACGGCAATATCGGTGGCGGATTTGGACCCTCCGAGGACAACGACATTCTTGCCGTCACACATGGCGGGGTCTGTGTATTCGGACGAGTGCATGACCTTGCCACCCCCGGCCACAAAGTCTTCCTGGCCGGGGTGGGTGATGATGTTTTTGTCAGAGAATTGGCCTGTGCAGACAGCGACGAAATCGAAATCCTCCTCCCAGTGTTGGTCACCCGCCTCTAGCCGGAGGGTCCAGCCAGGCTTGCCGTCGGCGCGGCGGTCCATGCCGGTAACATTGGTGTTCAACTTGAACAAACGCGCCAAGTTATGTTTGTGCGCGTAGGAGTGTAGGTAGGCATGGACTTGCGGCCCCTTGGGCCACTCCGGATATTCGTCCGGCATCGGGTGGTCGGTAAAGCAGTAGAGGTCCTTGGGCGACTGGGTTTGCACGTCAGGGTAACTGCGCGACAGCTCCCACACCCCGCCAAAATCGTGAGAGCGCTCAAACCCACAGACCCTGTGGCCGCGCGCGTCAAAAGCTCTGGCGGCGGCAAGGCCGCTCACCCCGCCGCCGATGACGGCGACCTTCTTGCGGGAAGCCGTCCTCGTCATGCAGCACTCTCCGGCGGTGGCAGGAAGTCGACCTCGTGGAGGGCGGACAGGCGGATGAGCTCGGCCGGGTCGCTCACCCCATCAAGCTGGACGAAAAGGTCAAAAAGTTTGCGCGACGGCGCAACGCCGAAGACGCACGTCGCCTCTTCTCCTGAGCGATTGAAGATGCCGTGAGCCACACCCATCGGCATGCGCACCGTGTCACCGGCGCCGGCTTTGTGAACATCGCCAGAAAACTCCACCTCCAAATCGCCCGTGAGCATCATGATCCACTCATCCTGGGTGGGGTGGATGTGGGGCGGCACGAACGTGTCGGCCGGTATGGTGGCATGCCATATGAAGGCATTAGGGCTTAACAGCTTTGGCACATAAGTATGTCCGACCACATTCCAAGACAGGTTGTCCAGGCCGTTTGCTGCCGGTGTGATCCCATGATCCATAAGGCGTCCTCCCATTTTATGCGCTCGCACGCATGGGAGACTGCACTAGGCGTGCCGATCCCTTTATCCAAAAAACGAATGGGAGATATGGGTGCTTGAAACACCTTGCTGGACCGGTAGTCTCCTCGCGCGACAGGGGAGTGCCTGTAATGGAAAACGTGGAACACCTCGCCAGCCACCCGCTCTTGCGCACGGCCGATTTGGACGAAGCGCGCCACGGCGTCACGTCGAAGTTCTGCGACCATCGTCTGGAGCTTACAGCATCCACACCCCTTTTCGTGCGTCACAACCACGTGGCCGGACGCGCTGTCTCTTTGAATTACTTGCACTACGGCGCGGATGTTCGCATCGACCCTGGGATGCTCGGAGGATTTTACCTTTTGCAAATCCCGCTGAGCGGTGGGGCGCTTATCGATCATCGGGGTGCGGAAGTCTCAGCAAGCGCCAGCACAGCCACCCTCCTCAACCCTGATCGCGAGGCCCGCATGCGCTGGTCGGGCGCGTGCCGCAAGCTCCTGGTTCAGATCGACAAGGATCATCTGAGCGGGATTGCGGAGGCCATGACAGGCGCGCCGCTTCCAGGCCCCGTGCGGTTCGATCCTGAGGTGCGGCTCGGTACGGCGAACGGCCAACGGTTGAAGCACCTTGTCATGAGCTGCGTGTGGGCCTGCGAACAAGAAAAGCTGTTTCAGACAGGCAGCGCCCAGGACGAGCGGATCGAGCATGACCTTGCCGAGGCCCTTCTCACCCTTCAGCCCAGCAACATCTCCCACATCCTGGCGCGGTGCACCCGCGAGCCACTGCCGCGGGACATCCGGCGCGCGGTGGACTTCATCCACGCTCACTTGTGCGATCCCATCACCTCCTCAGACATTGCCCGTGCGGCAGGAATCAATGTGCGCACCTTGCAGATCGGTATCCTGCGCACCTTTGGGACCTCGCCCACCCGCTTTGTTCGCGATGCGCGCCTTGACGCGGCCCACTACCAGTTGTCAGCGCGGGTGGACCCACCCAGCGTCACGACCGCCGCCTACGCCAACGGGTTTTCTCACTTGGGACGCTTCTCGCGAGACTACAAAGCCCGCTTCGGGCACCTTCCCAGCGAGGCACGCTACCACCGCTGAGAGGGCCGCGTTGTCGCACGGCGGGCGCCAACATCGCCGGAAACAGCCCCATCTTGCGACGGTCAGGTCACAATCGCCGGCACAATAGTTCAAGCTTGAAATATTTATGCTTGAAGTTTTTGACCACCGCGAGTAGCTTGGTGTCAGACCCATCGGCAAGAGAGGCAGGCTCATGAGAATCGCGTGTTTGGGGGGTGGCCCTGGGGGACTGTACTTCGCGATCTCCATGAAATTGCGCAAGCCGGATGCCGAAGTCGTCGTGTTCGAGCGCAACCGCCCTGACGACACCTTCGGCTGGGGCGTCGTTCTGTCGGACGAAACCCTCACCAACCTGAAGGCCAACGACGAGAAGAGTGCCGCCACCATCCGCGAACACTTCGCCTATTGGGACGATGTGGCCACGGTGCTGAAAGGCGAGCGGGTCGTGTCCTCAGGCCATGGGTTCTGCGGTATCGGTCGCAAGCAGCTGCTGTTGCTGCTGCAAGAGCGGGCACGCGAGCTTGGCGTTGATCTTCGTTTTGAGAGCGAGGTGGGTTCGGCGTCGGACTACATGGACGACTATGACATCGTGGTCGCCTCAGACGGGCTGAACTCAAGGACCCGCGCGGAATTTGCCGAACACTTCAAGCCTGACATTGATACGAGGCTATGCCAGTTTGTCTGGCTCGGCACCCACCAGAAATTCGACGACGCCTTCACATTCATCTTCGAAAAGACCGACAAGGGCTGGGTGTGGGCACACGCCTACCAGTTCGACGATGATACCGCCACGTTCATCGTAGAGTGCAGCCAGAAAACCTTCGACGTCTACCGGTTCGGTGAGATCAGCCAGCAGGACAGCATCGCCATTTGCGAGGAGATCTTCAAAGATCACCTGGGCGGGCACCCGCTGATGACCAACGCCAATCACATCCGCGGGTCGGCTTGGCTGCGCTTCCCGCGCGTCTTGTGCGAAACGTGGAGCCATAAGAACGTCGTTCTCCTGGGCGATGCATCGGCGACGGCGCACTTTTCCATCGGCTCGGGCAGCAAACTTGCCATGGAAAGCGCCATCGCGCTGGCCGACTATGTGGTGGAAAGCGACACGCTGGAGGAGGCGTTCGCCAAGTATCAAGAGGTGCGCCGTCTGGAGGTCTTGCGTCTTCAATCTGCCGCGCGCAACTCCATGGAGTGGTTTGAAGAGGTGGAGCGCTACCTCGACCTTGATCTTGTGCAGCTCAACTACTCGCTCCTCACGCGTTCCCAGCGCATCAGCCACGAAAACTTGCGTGAGCGGGACGGGGCGTGGCTGGCGTCTGCGGAAAAGTGGTTCATGGAGCAGGCCGGCGTTGAGAGCAACGCGCCTGTACGCCCACCCATGTTCGCGCCCTTCCGTCTGCGCAACATGGAGCTGAAGAACCGCGTCGTCGTCTCACCGATGGCCCAGTACAAGGCCGTCGATGGCACCCCCACCGACTGGCACCTCATTCACTATGGCGAACGGGCCAAGGGTGGTGCGGGCCTTGTCTATACGGAGATGACGTGCGTTTCGCCCGAGGGACGCATCACACCGGGCTGCCCGGGTCTTTATGCGCCTGAGCACGAGGAGGCCTGGTCGCGTCTCACCCAGTTCATCCACACCGAGACCGAGGCGAAGGTGTGCTCCCAGATCGGCCATTCGGGCCGCAAAGGCTCTACCAACATCGGCTGGGAGGGCATGGACACGCCGTTGAAGGAGGGCAACTGGCCGCTCCTGTCCGCATCGGCAATCCCCTGGGCCGACGACAACCAGGTCCCTAAGGCAATGGACAGGGCCGATATGGACGCGGTGAAGGCCGAGTTCGTCGCCGCCACGCAAATGGCCGACAGGGCGGGCTTCGACATGGTGGAGCTGCATGCTGCCCACGGTTACCTGATCTCCTCCTTCATCTCTCCCTTGTCCAACACGCGCAAAGACGAATATGGCGGTAGCCTTGAAAACCGCATGCGCTACCCTCTGGAAGTCTTCCAAGCGATGCGCGAAGTCTTTCCGGAGGACAAGCCCATGTCGGTGCGCATCTCCGCCAGCGACTGGGCGGGTGATGATGGTATCAGCGCCGAAGATGCGGTGGAGATTGCCCGAATGTTCGAGGCAGCAGGCGCCGATATCATCGATGTGTCCGCAGGGCAGACATCCACACAGGCCAACCCCGTCTACGGCCGCATGTTCCAGACCCCGTTCTCGGACCGCATCCGCAACGAGAGCGGGATCAAGACCATGGCCGTCGGGAACATCTACGAAGCCGACCACGTCAATTCCATCCTGATGGCAGGCCGTGCCGACCTTGTGTGCCTGGCGCGTCCGCACCTGTCCGACCCTTACTGGACACTGCACGCCGCCACCGCCATCGGCGATCGTCAGGAGGCCTGGCCGCTTCCCTATGAGGCCGGCCGCGACCAATGCTGGCGCCTTGCCGACCGTGAGGCTGAGGCTGCACGGGTATGAGGCTCTCCGACACCCATGTGGTGGTGACGGGTGGCGGCACTGGCGTTGGCGCAGCCACGGCCCATACCTTCGCCAACGCCGGTGCGAAGGTCACCATCATGGGCCGCACCGAAACCTCCCTCGCCGAACAAGGCCTTCCCTACGCGGTGTGCGATGTGACCAAGGCCGATACCGTCATGTCAGCCTTCGACGCGGCACGGCTGGAGCGTGGGCCCATCACCATCGTCATCGCCAATGCGGGCGCTGTCACAAGTCTGCCCTTTGCCAAGATGACGGCAGCGGACCTTGCGTCGATGACGGACGTAAACCTCACAGGCGTCTTCAACGTCTGGCAGGCGGCCTTGCAGGACATGGCAGATGCCGGCGACGGGCGGATGATTGCCATCGCCTCCACCGCAGGGCTGAAGGGCTACCCTTACGTCTCAGGCTACTGTGCGGCCAAGCATGGCGTGATCGGCCTGACCCGCGCGCTCAGCGTTGAGCTTGCCGCAAAAGGCATCACCGTCAACGCCATTTGCCCAGGCTTTGTGGAGACCCCCATGCTGGAGCGCTCCATCGCCAACATCGTCGACAAAACCGGTATGAGCCGTGAGGACGCCGAGAAATCCCTCACCAAGGGCAACCCCCAGCGCCGCTTCATCACCACCGATGAGGTGGCGGGCGCTGCCCTTTGGCTGTGCACCGACGCTGCCAAGTCCGTCAACGGCCACGCCCTCAGCCTGTCGGGCGGAGAGATATGAGCCTGTCCACCCCCACGACCGATGCAGCGTCAAAGGCGCGGCTGCGGCTTTGGCTGCGCATCTTGAAGGCAAGCCGCGTCGTGGAGGCGGAACTGCGCGAAAACCTTCGCAATGAGTTTGCCACCACCCTTCCCCGCTTTGACGTGATGGCAGCCCTGTCGCGCTTCGACGAGGGGCTGAAGATGAGTGAGTTGTCGGGCGTCCTGCGCGTCTCCAACGGCAACGTGACGGGGATTGTGGACAGGCTTCAGGACGATGGCTTCCTGGTGCGTGTTCCCGTCCCCGGCGACAGGCGCGCGTCACTGGTGCGCCTCACAAAGCGCGGCCGTGAGGAGTTTGCCCGCCAGGCCGAACGACATGAGCGCTGGATTGATGAGATGCTGGCCGACTTCAGCGCCGGAGAAGCGTCCGACATTGCCGCACGCTTTGACCGAATGGAAGCGACCCTTCAAGGGGACAAGACATGACCACCCGTACGGACGTCACCCACTTTAAGTGCCGGATCGAGGAGCGCATTGCCACCATCTCTCTCGACCGGCCGGATCGCAAGAACCCACTGACGTTCGACAGTTATGCTGAACTGCGGGATTGGTTTCGCGACCTCGTCTACGCTGATGATGTGGATGTTGTTGTGTTTGCCTCCAATGGCGGCAATTTCAGTTCGGGCGGTGATGTTCACGACATCATCGGCCCCCTCACCAAGATGAGCATGAAGGAGCTTTTGACCTTCACCCGCATGACGGGCGACCTCGTCAAAGCGATGGTCAATTGTGGCAAGCCCATCATCGCCGCTATCGACGGAGTGTGCGTGGGGGCAGGTGCCATCATTGCCATGGCCTCTGACCTTAGGATTGCAACGCCTGAGGCCAAGTGTGCGTTCCTGTTCACCCGCGTTGGCCTTGCGGGATGCGATATGGGTGCCTGCGCCATCCTCCCGCGCATCATCGGTCAGGGCCGTGCGGCCGAACTCCTCTACACGGGCCGCTCCATGAGCGCTGAGGAGGGGGCGGCCTGGGGCTTTCACAACAAAGTGGTTGAGGCCACCGCTCTTGAACAGACGGCGCGGGAGATGGCCGTCCGCATCGCCGCCGGCCCGAACTTTGCCCATATGATGACGAAGACCATGCTGAACCAGGAATGGTCCATGTCCATCGAGCAGGCCATCGAAGCGGAAGCGCAGGCCCAGGCCATCTGCATGCAGACCGGCGACTTCGAGCGTGCCTATAACGCCTTCGTCGCCAAGGAGAAGCCGGTGTTTGAGGGCAACTGATGGCAGATCGCAGCTTCCTCACCTGGCCGTTTTTCGAGGACCGTCATCGCGAAATGGCCGATGCGCTGGAGGCGTGGGCGGCGACGAACCTTGCCCACGTCGACCACGCGGATACCGATGACGCCTGCCGCGCCCTTGTCACCGACCTTGGCAAAGGCGGTTGGCTGACCCATGCTGCCGTTGCGCCAGGGAGCGATGCGCCCCTTGATGTGCGCAGCCTCTGCCTCATCCGCGAAACCCTTGCCCGCCACGACGGCCTTGCCGATTTTGCCTTTGCCATGCAAGGCCTTGGCACAGGCGCCATCTCGCTGTTCGGCACTGACGCACAGAAGAAGGCCTGGCTCGACCTTGTGCGCGCCGGCGAGGCGATCTCCGCCTTTGCCCTCACCGAGCCTCAGTCGGGCTCCGACGTTGCCAACTCCACGATGACCGCCGCGCGCGACGGCGATGTCTTCGTCTTGAACGGCCAGAAAACGTGGATCAGCAATGGCGGAATCGCTGACGTCTATACTGTCTTCGCGCGCACAGGCGAAGCGCCAGGGGCGCGGGGGTTGTCGGCCTTCGTGGTGCCGGCGGACACGCAAGGGCTCACCATCGAGGAGCGGCTCGACACAATCGCCCCCCACCCGCTTGCAACGCTCACCTTCAAGAACTGCCGCATTCCTGCCTCGGCGCTTCTGGGCAAGAGCGGCAGCGGCTTCAAGGTGGCCATGTCGGTGCTTGACGTCTTCCGCTCCACCGTTGCGGCCGCAGCGCTCGGCTTTGCGCGGCGCGCGTTGGACGAAGCGGTCCACCGCGTCACCACACGCCATGTGCAAGGAGCGCCCTTGATCGACCTTCAGATGGTGCAAGGCCACATTGCCGACATGGCGGTGGACATTGATGCCTCTGCCCTTCTTGTCTACCGCGCCGCCTGGGCGAAGGATTGCGGCGCCCCGCGCATCACCCGCGAGGCCGCCATGGCAAAGCTCTTCTCCACAGAGCAGGCGCAAAGCGTGATCGATCGGGCCGTCCAGCTCCACGGTGGCGACGGTGTGCGCTCAGGCCAGATGGTGGAGCGGCTTTATCGCGAAATCCGTGCCTTGCGCATTTACGAAGGCGCGTCCGACGTTCAGCGGGTTATCATCGCCCGCCAAACCATCGGCTAACGGCCAGCAAGGGAGAGAACAATGAAAGACCTTGAAAAGGGCATCACCAAGAACGGTGTCGGCTATAAGGAAACCACCTGGAACATCCTTGGCCAGACTTACTACCCCAAGGCCGTATGCGAAACGACGTTCGCCTTTGAGACCAACTCCAAGCCTGGCGACTTCGTGCCGGTGCACATTCACCCCACCCAGGACGAGTTCATCCTCGTCCAGGAAGGCGAATTGGACCTCAAGCTTGATGGTGAGTGGACCAAGGCCCGCGCCGGCGACATCGTGCGTATGCCCCGCGGCATTCCCCACGGGTACTTCAACAAGTCCGACCAGCCGTGCCGCGCCCTCTTCTGGGTCTCGCCCATGGGAAAACTTAAGGACCTGTTCGAAGCGCTCCATGACCTCTCTGACGTCGAACAGGTGGTGAAGATCTCCGCCGAGCACGAGGTCGATTTCTTACCCCCCGAAGCCAACGACTGATTTATGCTTGGACCCTCTGCGCACACCGACACGTTTACACGTGACAACCTGCCGCCGGCCGATCAGTGGCCCGACTTTCTGCTGGACGGATTCAACTATCCCGAGCGGCTGAATGCGGCGGTCGAGATGACCGACGCCATGGTTGCAAAAGGTTTTGGCGACAACACTGCGCTCATCGGCAACGGCCGCCGCCGCACCTATAAGGAATTGGCGGACTGGACCGGTCGCCTTGCCCATGCGCTGGTTGAAGACCTTGGGATCCAGCCTGGCAACCGCGTCCTCATCCGCTCGGCCAACAACCCTGCGATGGTGGCGTGCTGGCTTGCGGCCACGAAGGTGGGTGCAGTGGTGGTAAACACCATGCCGCTTTTGCGCGCGGGGGAGCTGTCGGCCATTGTCGACAAGGCGGAGATCACCCATGCCTTGTGCGATACGCGGCTGATGGACGAGATGACAGCCTGCGCCAAGTCGAGCCGCTTCTTGAAAAAGGTTATCGGCTTCGACGGCACATCCAACCACGATGCCGAACTGGACAGGCTGGCACTGGAAAAACCCGTGACGTTCGACGCGGTCCAGACCGGCCGTGACGATGTTGCACTGCTTGGCTTTACCTCAGGCACCACCGGCTCGCCCAAGGCGACCATGCACTTCCACCGCGATCTCCTCATCATCGCCGATGGCTACGCCAAAGAGGTTCTTGGGGTGACACCTGACGATGTGTTCGTGGGCTCGCCGCCGCTTGCCTTCACCTTCGGGCTCGGCGGACTTGCGATCTTCCCCTTGCGCTTTGGCGCGACAGCAACGTTGTTGGAAAACGCCAGTCCGCCCAACATGGTGGAGATCATCCAGAAGTATCGGGCAACGGTGTGCTTTACGGCGCCTACAGCCTATCGCGCCATGCTCGCGGCCATGGAAGAAGGTGCGGATTTGTCCAGTCTTCGCGCCGCAGTCTCCGCCGGTGAGACCCTCCCCGCGCCAGTCTACCAAGACTGGATTGCCAAGACAGGCAAACCCATGCTCGACGGAATCGGCGCCACCGAACTCCTGCACATCTTCATCTCGAACCGCTTCGACGACCACAAGCCCGCTTGCACCGGCCGCCCGGTCACCGGGTACGAAGCCAAGGTGATTGACGAAGACGGCAACGAGGCGCCACGCGGTGTTGTTGGCCGTCTCGCCGTGCGCGGCCCCACAGGGTGTCGCTACATGAGCGATGAACGGCAGAAGGGCTACGTTGCCGATGGGTGGAACGTCACGGGCGATGCCTTCTCCATGGACGAGGACGGCTATCTCCACTTTGCCGCCCGCAACGACGACATGATCGTTTCGTCAGGCTACAACATTGCCGGGCCTGAGGTGGAGGCCGCGCTCCTGTCGCACCCGCAGGTGGCCGAATGCGCGGTCGTCGGCGCGCCAGACCCAGAGCGCGGGATGATTGTCGAGGCCCACGTGGTCCTCGCAGAGGGTGCACGGGACGAGGCAACTGCCAAGCTCTTACAAGACCACGTGAAGGCGACCATTGCGCCTTACAAGTATCCGCGCAGAATTGTCTTTACCGACGCCCTGCCGAAGACCGAGACCGGCAAGGTTCAGCGCTTCCGCCTGAAGCCACAATGAGCGCGCCTGACACACGCCCAGCCCCGGAGACCAGGATGCCCCACAAAACAATCCACCCCGACGGCTGGGCGCCTGCCAAAGGCTACGCCAACGGCATGCTGTCGGAAGACGGCACGCTTTATGTTGGCGGTCAGATCGGTTGGACCGAAGACCAAGTGTTCCATACCCACGACTTCATTGGTCAGATGGAGCAGGCACTGCGCAACATCCTGGCCGTGGTTGAAGCTGCCGGCGGTACGGCGGAGAGCATAACCCGCCTCACCTGGTTCGTTCTGGACAAACGCGAGTATGCCGCCCGCCAGCGCGAGGTGGGGGAAGTTTACCGCCGCGTACTCGGCCGCCACTTTCCGGCGATGTCCATGTTGGTGGTGGCCGGCCTTGTGGAAGACGAAGCGCTGGTGGAGATCGAGGCCACAGCCTACATCAAGCCTGGTGAGTGACGGCCACCACCAGGCGGCGTTACGTATCTCAAAGCTGGGTCGACGGGACGGTCAAGACCGGAGCTGTGAGGTGAATCAGCTTTCGTGCGAACCAGAGGTCGCCAGTCACGAAAGCAGCTTGTCCACCGAATACACCAATGCATCCAATGGAAGACTGAAGGTCCAATAATCTTCAAATCAAAACATCGCTGGCATCGAATTTGTCAATATCATAGTTCAACAGCACCAACTCATCGTCGCCGCGGAAATTGATTATGACGTCAGCGCCATGTTGAACCGTGTTGTCAAGAACATCGGCAAATCTATCGAACCTGAACCCGGTGAGGTCGATCACATCTTTTCCGCCGAAGCCGTTGATTCGGTCCACCCCACCTCTTTTCTCGAACACAATCGTGTCCATGCCATCGCCGGGTTTAAGATGATCGTCCCCTGCGCCACCGTTGAGGGTATCGGCGCGGTCCCCACCGACGAGCGTGTCGTCACCAAAGCCGCCGTCCAGCTGGTCAGCACCCGATCCACCGAAGACTTTGTCTCGACCGCCGCCTGCGTCCAACGTGTCATTCCCAGCACCGCCGGACAGAAAATCTGGTCCGCATCCGCCGTCTAGCATGTCGTTGCCACGACCGCCGATGAGCTTGTCCGCATCGCCTCCACCGTAGACTTTGTCCTTGTTCGCACCACCATTTAGGGTGTCAGCGCCTCCGTCTCCGTCGAGCGTGTCTCGCCCAGATCCGCCAAATAGCTTGTCGTCGTGGTACTCGCCGACAATAAGGTCATTGCCGGCCTCTCCAAAAATCCGATCGCGCCCGTCGCCCCCCATCAGGCTGTCGTTGCCGTCTCCACCGAGCATCAAGTCCCTGCCGATCTCAAATGCGGTAAAGCCTAGGTCTCTCCCTCCGCCTACAATAAGGTACTGCAATCCGTTTGAAAGTCCGTTCAAGACGATGGAAGCACCGTCAAGCGTTGCGCTTGGGCGACTTGCTTCGGTGACTGTATCAAATACAGAAACCGTTCCATCCACCCCAATCGAGAGGACGGTTAAAGTGCCCAAAACCGGATCCACAACAGGGAGAAACGCAGTGGCACCTATGCGTATGGATCCCCGACCGTTACTTCGTCACCAAAAATGGTGAAGTCACTAGAATTAGAAATATTGATAAGTGACCCGTCAAATTCTGTTCTGAATACCGAAATCCCCTTATCGCCTCGCCCGGACGCAATGAGATATGGCTTACCCAATAATGACACCGCCCCGAGAAATTCGATACCCGAAAGATTAAGCGTTGCCGAATCGGAATCCCGCACCGCACTGGTGGGTATTAGTTTTCCCTCAGGTGACACATCAAACACAAAGAGTGCATTAGACTGAGACTCTGCAACGAATATTGGCGGAATCGAACCATACACTGACGATACATCTGTCGGCTTCAGAATATCTGTATCGCCGTGGCTGCTCACCCGATCTGTCTCAACGAGTGATCCGTCCGCGTTCAGCCGCCACAAAACCAACTCTCCCGAGCCTTCGTAGGCACCGACGACATAGGTTTCACTGAGGACGGAAAAGCTGTGTATCTCAGCAGCTCCAGTGTTGTCACGTTGTATGCTGCTGACTGGCGTTAACGATCCTTCGGAGCCAACTCGTAAGACTTGAATGCCCTCGCCGCCCTGAACAATAAGATAGTCACTCACGTTTCGGACTGTTGAAATACTACCTGGTTCTCCAAGTTGGAGCAGACTGGTGTCAAAAATGGTCCCTTCAGCCATTGGTGTCAGCGCACCACTTTCGGACAGACGAAAGCCCAATACTCCTTGCTTCGAACCGTCGGCGTTCCGCGCAGTTACATAGAAAAACGTTTGATCAAATCGACTGATTGAGGCGATATCCTCAAACTCTGACAGATCGCCGATGTCCGAGCCCGCAATGATGCCTCTTGTCGAAAGACCGCTTCCAACACCAATGGCCATATTCTACGCCCTCACCAAATGCCTTTCCAAAATCCGTGACGTCGGGCGCCCGCGGACAAGCCCTGTACCAATCTCTCACCAAGATCGCGCGGTCTGGTGAGAGATTGCGGTTTGCACCGTATGCTCTGCTCCAGACCTGGACAGTTGAAACCCCCGTAGGGAAAGCCAGCCCGCAATCCACTCTATCGAGCGCGCATCATGCCGCCTTGGATGGTGTTCCATGTCGACACCTCGCAAACGCGGGCGCCTACCATCTTCAGCCACATTCAACCCTTGGAGCAGTTAACCCCTTACCGCATCTGACGCAACTCGGTCGAGGCTCACGCCCACGAAAAGTTGGCCTTCAACTGGTTGAAATCTTGGCGCTGTGGGAGTGTTTTACACGGGCGACAACGTCATCCACAGCGTCACTACCAAAGCCGTGCGGGCAAGTATTTCACGCGCCTGATCGGGATCGACGACTCGATGGAGGCGACACCCGCGATTTTCGTCAGGCGACCTGTGAGGAAGAACTCGAACTCAGTGAGGTCACGCACGGCGATGCGCAAGAGATAGTCGAAACTGCCGGTCATCAGCCAGCAATCTACGATCTCCGGGCAACGGCCCACCTCTAGCTCGAAGGTCACGAGCCGATCATCCACCTGACGGTCAAGTCTGACAGACACGAAAACGCTGAAACCAAAGCCCATTTTGGTCTCATCAATTCCGGCGCTGTAGCCGGTGATGTAGCCCTCCACCTCCAGCTTCTTCATCCGTCGTGCGCACGGCGAGGCCGACAGGCCGATACGCTCGCTCAGCTCCTGATGGGTCAGACGCCCGTTCCTCTGCAACTCGCGAAGGATTTTTTGATCAATCTCATCAAGGCTTGCGCGCATGAGCGCTTGATTCCTTCAAGATTTGCAATCTGGGTGGAGTTTTCCAGCGCTTGTATGGCAATTTCACGCTATCATTGGCGTCAATCATCGTCCACTCCCCTATATTGAAGCGGCAAGGGAGAGTGATATGACCACTGACATTGCCCACCTTGCGACCCTTGAGCAGCGGATCCTGTGGCTGTCCCACTGGATGATCCACAACGCCAACCACCTCCGCCCCAAGAAGGATGGGATCAAGGTGGGTGGGCATCAGGCGAGCTCCGCCTCGATGGTGTCGATCATGACGGCGCTATACTTTTCTGCCTTGCGCCCAGAGGACCGTGTTGCGGTCAAACCCCACGCCTCTCCAGTGTTTCATGCCATTCAATATTTGATGGGCAACCAAACGCGGGAAAAGATCGAGAATTTTCGCGGCTACCATGGCGCCCAAAGTTACCCGAGTCGAACCAAAGACACCGACGATGTGGATTTTTCGACGGGCTCGGTCGGTCTTGGCGTTGGCATCACCGCCCTGGCGTCGCTTGTTCAAGATTTCATCGAAACAAAGGAATGGGGACGCAGCATTCCCGTTGGGCGGATGGTCGCCCTTGTTGGTGACGCGGAACTGGACGAAGGCAATGTCTATGAAGTGTTGCAAGAAGGGTGGAAGAACGACCTGCGCAACACGTGGTGGATTATCGACTACAACCGCCAATCCCTCGATGGCATTGTGCGCGAAGGCCTGTTCGAGAGAATTGAGAAATCTTTTGAAGCGTTTGGCTGGGACGTGGTCAAGATCAAGTACGGCGCTCTCCAGCGGGCAGCGTTTGAGGAGCCTGGCGGCGAAGCCCTGCGGGACTGGATTGACGCCTGCCCCAACGCCGAATACTCCGCTCTCACGTTCATGGGAGGCGCGGTGTGGCGCAAGCGGCTGATGGACGACCTTGGTGACCAGGGCGATGTCTCGGCCTTGATCGACAGACGTAGCGACAAAGACCTTGCTGCATTGATGGAAAATCTTGGCGGCAACTGTGTTGCGACCATGGCCTCGACCTTCGCGGCCATCGACCACGACCGCCCCACCTGCTTCCTCGCCTACACCATCAAGGGCTGGGGCACGCCCATTGCCGGCCACAAGGACAACCACGGCGGCTTGATGAACAAGGCGCAAATGGCTGAATGGCAGGCTCACATGGGTGTGCCAGAGGGCGAGGAGTGGGAGCCCTTCGCAACCGTGTCAGATGTGAACGCCCTCAAGACCTTCCTGGCCGGAGTACCGTTTTTCTCTAAGGGTCGGCGCGAATACACTGACATTCGATTGCCCGTTCCCGAACTTACATCCGTCACGTCGGGTGAAATCTCCACGCAGACAGCCTTTGGTAAGATTCTCGACGATCTGGCCCGCGGCAACAGCGACCTTGCCGCGAGAGTCATGACCACCTCGCCCGATGTGACGGGAACAACAAGCCTCGGCCCCTGGGTGAACCGACGCAAACTCTTCGCCCGAGACTCCCAAGATGACACCTTTATCGAGCATCGAATTCCCTCCACGGCCAAGTGGAATTTCACACCGGACGGCCAGCACTTGGAATTGGGCATTGCGGAGATGAACCTGTTCTTGCTCCTGGGTGCAGCGGGACTGTCTCATCGCATTTGGGGCAAACGGGTGGTCCCGATCGGTACGGTGTATGATCCCTTTGTTTGTCGCGGGCTCGATGCGCTAAACTACGCTTGCTACCAGGACGCGCGCTTCATCATCGTGGGTACGCCGTCCGGGGTGACGTTGGCCCCCGAAGGTGGCGCCCACCAGTCCATCGGAACGCCGATGATTGGAATGTCCCAGGACGGCCTTGCATCGTTCGAACCTGCCTTTGCTGATGAGCTTGCCGTCATCATGGAATGGGCGCTCGATTACTTGCAGCGCGATGGCGAAGGGGATCCAGACGAACGCACATGGCTGCGCGATGAGAACGGCGGCTCTGTGTACTTGCGTCTCACCACAAAACCGTTGGAGCAACCCGGTAAACGTGCGGACGATGCCTTCCGACAAGGTGCCATTGACGGCGCCTACTGGATGCGCAAACCGGGCCCAAACTGTACGGTGGTGATCGCCTATCAAGGCGCCGTGGCCGATGAGGCCATTGCAGCAGCCGGTTTAATGGGCGAGCACCGCAGGGACATCGGCGTGCTCGCCGTCACCTCCGCCGACCGCCTCAATGCAGGTTGGACGGGCGCACAAAGGATGCGCGCCCGAGGTCACGCGCACGCGCAGAGCCACATCGAGACGCTGTTGGAACCCCTGCCCTCCAACTGCAAGATTGTCACCGTGATTGACGGGCATCCTGCCACGCTGGCTTGGCTGGGGTCCGTCGCAGGCCACATGACCATCCCCCATGGGGTGGAACACTTCGGCCAAACAGGCACCATCGGTGACCTTATGCGCCACTTCCGCCTCGATCGGCACGCCATCGCCCAGTCGGTCAGCGCTCTGACCCACGGCACGCCTGTCTTCTCGTAGCCCACCCTCGGTCTTCTCAGACCGAGGATGCCCTACGTCTCAGAATGGGCGCCGTTTCATTCGGCTCCCAAGAGTCCGTCTGAGGCGAAACTGCTCTAAGAGATCGGGCTTAGGTACAACCCCACCATTACCAGTCAGGCTCATGGTCTAAACGCAGGAGACAATCGCATCGTGGGCGCCGGTGGTATGGTCGACAAGCCTGCCGCTAGGCTCCGGGACATCGGCAGCCAGATGGCCTCGAGAGGGCTTGCGTCGAGCCGGGCAACGCCCCCACCTCCGCCGATCCGACCATCTGAGTTCGCAGATGGTCGGACAAAGATACCGTCATGGGGACCACCGCGACACGATTGGCGTGAAAAGACCCACTACGTGCCAATCACTTGCCACGAGAAGGCGCGCCCAGCACCTGTCCCTTTCGATTGGTTCGACGGCGGCGGAACGCGTAGGGACGTCGTTTCTGGGTTTGAGAATACCCAGGACACCCTAGGCAAGACCGCATTGTCTGGCAAAGCATTCCACCTCAGCGTCGAACCGTGGCGCGTCTTCCAGGAACGGGGCATGGCCGACGCTCTCAAGGAGGACGCGGCTGCCGTTGGGGGCGGTGTCGGCGATGGCCATTGCCGCGTCAGGGCGGATGACACGGTCTTCCTGCCCATGAAGGGCCAGGACAGGCAGGGCAAGGCTTTGCAAAAGCGCATGGTTGTCGCTGCGCAGCGCCCGCATGTTTTGGCGCACAAGCCTCGGAACGGCGCTGGCCGTGGCAATCAAGCGGTCGCGGTCGTTCGGGGGAAGCGGCGCCGCCGTCATTGCGTCCACGAAGGCAATGGTGGCGGCGATGGCCACCGCGTCATCAGCCTCCAGCATGGCGGGAAGCAGGCTGGCGGCAGGGCCATGGGGCGGCTTGCCATCGGGAAGAACATCATCGGTGACGCTAGAGACGAACATGGCGCCCACCGCCTCACCCCCATGGGCAAAGTGAGCACAAAGCACGCGGCCGCCGTAAGACCAGCCCACGAGAAGTGGCGGCGTGCGCGCGAATGCACCGACCGCGGCCTGCAGGTCACCGGCCCAGGTCCGCCCCTCGCCCAACGCGGTGAGATCGGCCCCCTGCTGCGACATGCCGTGGCCGCGAAGGTCTGGCGCGATCAGCCGAAAGCGCTGCGCCAATGGACCACCCAGTTGCCTTGAAAACGACAGGGAGGACATGGAAAAGCCGTGCACCAGGACGATGGGTGGAGCATCCTCTGGCCCTGCAAGTCGCGCCGAAAGGCGCGTTCCGTCGGGCCCGGTAAAGGTTACCGGCGTGCCGCACGCTGCTTCTGCCAGCCCCTCAGCCACCCAAATAGGCGAGGCGCACCGCATCGTCCTTCAAAAGGTCTGACGCAAGACCTTGGGTGATCACATGGCCCTGGCGCAAAACGTAGCCGCGGTTGGCAAGGCCAAGGGCCATCATGGCGTTCTGCTCGACAATCAGCATCGTCAACCCAGCAGCTTGCCAGGCGGTAAGCGTTTCGTAGACGCGCTCCACCATCAGCGGCGACAAGCCCATGGACGGTTCGTCAATGCACAAAATCCGCGGACGGCGCATGAAGGCGCGGGCCATTGCCAGCATTTGCTGTTCACCGCCCGACAAGGTGCCTGCTGTCTGTCGTCGACGTTCCGCAAGCCGAGGGAACATCTCCCACACCGAATCAAGATCCTCCGCAAGGTCACCTTGGGACTTATGCTTGCGCGGGTAGGCGCCGAGGCAAACATTGTCCTCAACGCTCATCTCAACGAAGACGCGGCGGCCTTCGGGGATAGAGCCGAAGCCAAGGCCGATGATATCGTGGGTAGGTGTGCCGTCGATGCGCGCGCCATCAAAGGTGACGCCCCCTGTGCGCGGCTTCACAAGGCCGAGCGCCGTCTTCACCGTTGTGGACTTGCCGGACGCGTTGCCGCCCAGCACCACCACCGTCTCCCCTTCCCGCACCGTCACGGAGACTCCGAAGAGCGCCTGGATCGGTCCGTAAAAAACGTCAACGCCGTCAATGGCAAGGAGCGGCCCGTTATCGGTCTCAACCATGGGGACCTGCCGTGGCGGGCTCGGCGCCACCACCCGCGTCCCGCGCCGTTTGCGGGGTGGCGGCGCGGCTGCCAAGATAGGCCTCGATCACCCGCGGATCGCTGAGCGCTTCCTCAGGCGTTTCTTCCACAATGGTGCGGCCCTGGTTCAGCACCAACACGCGGTTCGACAAGCGGCGCACCACGTCAAGCTTGTGCTCTACAAGGACGATGGCAAGCTCCGGGCGCCTTGCGTGAAGGTCGGCGATCAGTTCGGTCAGCTCGGCCGTTTCGGTAGGGTTCATCCCGGCGGTCGGCTCGTCGAGGAGGACGACGGCAGGGTCCGCAATCAAAGTACGGGCAATCTCAAGGCGCCGCCGGTTGGCGTAGGATAGGCTGAAGGCAGGGTTGTCCCTGTTGGGCCAAAGGCGATCGCCGAAGAGCTTCAAGACGCCCTCCGCCTTCTCCTCAAGCAGGCGCCTGGTGCGGCGGTAGCCCGGCAGGCGCAACGCCACATTGACGAGCTCCTTCATCACCGCCCCTGGGGCGCGAGCATGGCCGCGTGTGCCGATGAGGTCCGCCTGCGCCCCCATCATGACACTCTCCATGATGGAGAGCGAGGGGAAGATCCGGCTCGTCTGGAACGTACGGACCATGCCAAGGGCGGAGATGGTTTCGGGCGCAGCGCTCGTGATGTCGCGCCCTTTGAAGGTGACCGTGCCCGCGTGCGCGCGCACAAAGCCCGTCACCACCTGGATGAGGGTGGACTTACCTGCACCGTTCGGGCCGACCACCGCCACCACCTCGCCTGTGTCCACCTTCAGGGAGACGCCGTCGATGGCTTTCAACCCGCCGAAGCGCCGCTCAATATTGTCGAGGACGAGGATGGCGCTCATCGCACACCCATCAGGCCTTGCGGACGGAAGCGCAGGAGGATGAGGAGGATCAGCCCGTAGGCCATCATCCTGAAGTGGTCCACATCGCGCAAAAGCTCGGGCAACAGTGCCAGGAGCGCGCCGCCGATGACCGCGCCCGTGATGTTGCCAAGGCCCCCGAGCACCACCATCGAAATGAGGATGATGTTGGTGTCGAGAATGAAGCTGTCCGGGCTGACGAAGGTCTGGAGCATGGCAAACTGTGCTCCGGCAATTCCTGCCAACATGCCTGAGATCACGAAGGCCGCCGTCAGATAGCCTCGCACAGGAATGCCCACGCCATGGGCTGCCACGCGGTCTTCACGGATGGCTCTCCAGGTCCGCCCCACAGGTGAGTTGACGAAGGTTGCCGCGATCATCACCACGATCGACAACAACCCCAGCGACAGAACGTACTGCGCCCCCACCGACCCTGTGGACAGCCCACCGAGGAATGCAATGTCAGGCCGCGGGATGCCTGGGATCCCCATGGGACCGCGCGTCACGTCGATCCAATTGAGGAAGGTGAGATAGCCCACCTGCCCGATGGCAAGCGTTGCAAGCGCAACGGCGTGGCCCGACAGCTTCAGTGTGGGCACGGCCACGATGGCGCCAACCACGGCCCCTGCGCTGGCACCGGCAAGGACCATCACCTCCATGGGAACGGCATAGTGGGTGGCAACCAACGCGGCAGCGTAAGCGCCCGTCCCGTAAAGGGCGGCGTGACCGATGGAGACCACGCCCGCTGAGCCCGACAAAATGGTCAGGCTGACGGCAAGCATGGCAAAAATCGCGCAGGACGCCCCCACTTGGAGGATGTAGCCGGACACCCCAATCATGGGCAAGAACATCAGCGCGATGAAGATGGCCACCAGCGCCACAGCGGGGAGTTCGAACGCGCGCGTGCGCACCCGTGCCGTCGCCCCCGCCAAGGAGGCGATGATGGAGGTGGTGGGGATGCCGCCGGAGGCCCCCGCAGCACCTCCAAGCGCGTCAAGCCGCCCGCTCCCCATGATCCCGTTCGGCCGCAACACGATGACGAAGAGAAGGACGGTGAAGGCGGCAAGATCGCGGTAGCCCTCGCCCAGATACCCGCTCGCAAGGCTTTCGAACACGCCCAGCAGAAGCCCGCCGACCACCGCTCCTGGAAGACTGGCCAGACCGCCGAGGAGCGCCGCTGCAAAGCCCTTCAACCCGAACGGAATGCCCATCTGCGGAAAAATGCTCTGGTAGTACATGGCCACCAACAGCCCAGCGATCCCGCCCAGGGCACCGGCAAGGGCAAAGGCCATCCTGCGCATCGCCGCAACGTTGACGCCTATTTGCGCAGCCGCCTCGGGGTCTTGAGCGGCCGCCCGCAGCGCTTGGCCTGGCCACGTCTTGTGGAGGAACAGCCACAGCCCGCCCGCGATCGCGACGGCAAGGACGAAGGTGAGGATATCCACCCCTGTGACGAACGCCCCGCCGACGAAGAACACATAGGCCTGGAGGGGGCTCGGAAACGGCTGAAACTCGTTGCCCCAGATGATTTCCGCGCCCGTGTCGATCACAAGCGCAATGGCAAGTGTCGACAACAAGGGGGCGATGTAAGGGGCGTTTCGCAGGGGCCTTAGGGCCACAAGCTCCAGCAGGAGCCCCACGGCCGCTGCCCCCGCAATAGCGATGATACAGGCCAGCCATAACGGCAGGCTCGCCCCCACAAGCGTCAGCGCGAAGAACGCGCCCAGCATCACGAACGCCCCTTGGGCAAAGTTCACGATGTTGGCAACGCCGAACACCAGGGAAAAGCCGAGCGCAATCAGCGCATAGACCGACCCGAGAACCAGTCCGTTCAGGATCTGGCTGAGGAAGAGGACAAGCATAAGGCCGGGGGTGCTGGGGTGGGAGAATGCGGGCCGCAGGACGCGGCCCGCAACGTGTTTAGCTGTCGGGGTTGAGGAGCTGATACTCCCCGTTTTCCACCTTCAGAAGCGTCATCGGCTTGCGCGGCGTGCCGTTCACAAAGTCGGTGACGCCGCTCACACCATCAAAGGGTGGCAGATCATCGATGGCTTTGGCCAAGTTTTCGCGCGTCAGTTCCTTGTCCGCTTCGAGGAGGGATTTAACGGCTTCTGTGGTGATCGCCACAGCGTCGTAAGCAAAAGCGCCCCACTGGTCGGGCTTACGGCCATACTTTGCTTCGTAAGCCTCGGTGAAGGCGGCCTTCGAAGGGTCGGTGGGGAAGTAGTACGTGGCGGTGACGAAGCCTTCCGTCGCGTCCCCCGCAAGGTTGATCAGTTCAGGATTGTAAAGGGAATCCGCGCCGCCGACAGGAATGTCGAGCCCTGCCTGGCGCAACTGCTGCAGGAAGATAGACGACACCTGGTAGTGAGAGGCTAGGAAGATCGCCTCGGGCTGCAGCGCGCGGATCTTCGTGATCATGGAGCGAAAATCGCGCGCCTGGGGCGACATGGCTTCAAGGAGCACCACCTCACCGCCGCGCTTTTCCACCTCTTCGGAGGTGGCTTTGCCGACAAAAATCCCCCAGTCGTCCTGGAAGTAGGCAATGGCGACGCTCTTTGCGCCCAATTCTTCCATGATGAGGTCAGCGTTCAGCCCCGCCACGATATCCTGCGTGTTCGGCATCCTGAACTGAAACTCGGAGATTTTTGTGTAATCGGGGTGGGAGGCCGTGGGGCTCACTTGTGCCATCTTGGCATTGGCGAAGATCTCGCCGGCGGCCATGGAGGCCGTAGAGGTAAAGCTGCCGATGGCGGCAATAATGTCCTCGTTCGACACAAAGCGCTGGGCAATGTTGGCGGCCTGAAGCGGGTCGCCGCGGTCATCCTCGAACTCGATCACGAGGGGCCGGCCCACGATGCCGCCAGCCTCGTTGGTCTGCTCCACAAACAGCTCGGCCGCCTCCTGGAAACGCTGTCCGTTGGCGGCGAACTGGCCGGTGAAGGGCCCAAGGAAGCCGAAAGTGATCGGCTCGCCGTCCTGCGCGCTGGCCGTACCTGGAACGGCGGCGCCAAGGAGCACGGCAAGGGCGACCGTCGCCGCGTGCTTCATGATCATGACAAGGCTCTCCTCTTTTCTGTTTCTGAGGCGACAATGGCGCCTAGGACGCGCGTGACAAGGACAGGTCGGCAGCGCGGCGCTCGGCGGCGGACAGTTCATCGCCCACGATTTCGTGTTCGCTATAGTCGGCGATGCAATTCAGATGCCACGCCGCATCCTGTCGGAAGAGCGCCTCCGCAATCCCTTTGCCAAGACGCATCGCTCCGTCGCCCACGCCGGGAATGTCGCCCGACAACAGGCCAAGGCTTGCCATGGCGCCAATGTTGAAGGCGTGCACACGCTCCACCCACGCCGCCGCCTCGCTGCGCGGTGTGAATGCGAAATCGCCGCCAAGGTACGGGTGGAGGGCAAAGGCACCGAGTTTGTCCTCCGCCACAGGCCGGTCGCGCCAAAGCATCGCAGCGTCCGCCAGACGGTGGAGTTCGGGCCGCCCAGCAAGGTCCACCTTGAAGCCCGTGCCGAGGATGACGTGGTCCACCTCAAGACGGGTCGTCCCGAGGTCGAGGACAAGCGTGTCGCCCACCCGCTCGGCCGATACCACGCGCGCGCCGGTGTGCAGGTAAAAGTTGGGCGCCTTGGCGATACGCGCCACGCTTTCGTGGGGTGGGGCAACGGCGGTTGAGAATGCCGTGTTCAGCATCTCAAGGCGCATCTCGTCGGACAGTGTCGGGAAGCCGTGGGTGAAGCCTGCGTGCACCATCAGCTTGAAACGGTTGAAGACCGGCAGCGATGGCCGGCGCATCAACATGTGCACCTCGCCCGCCCCCGTCTCGAGCGCTTCGGCCGCATTGTCGAAGGCGGACGCGGAGTTGCCCACCACCACGACCCGGCGACCGGCAAGGGCCTTAAAGTCGATGGCCTCCATGCTATGCTGAAAGCTTGGGTCACCGGCAATCACCCATGCCGGCATGTTGGGGCCGCCAAGCCCGTCCCGCCCCGTGGCAAGGATCAGATGGCGCGTGCGAACGCTGCCCGTCCCGCCAGGGCCTTCAACGCGAACGACGAGGGTCCCGCCATCAGGCTCCATTCCAGTCAGCTTCGTGTCGCTGGTGACCGGAAGGGCCAACGTGTCGCGGAAAAAGCTCAGATAGTCCTGCCACATGGCGTTCGGGATTTTGCCGAACGTCTCCCACGCAGGCGCACCATGAAGCGCCTCATAGTAGGCGCGGAAGGTCAGCGAGGGGATGTCTTGCGCAGGTCCCACAAGATGGTTGGGCGAGCGCAGCGTCTTCATCCGCGCGTAGGTGACCCAGGGGCCTTCCACCCCACGCGGCGCCCCATCGATGACGCGGTGCCGGATGATGCCGAGGCGTTTGAGTGCAAAGCTTGCCGCGAGCCCCATCTGCCCTGCCCCGACAATCAAGACGTCGAGAGTATCGGGGTCGGCCGGCGGTTTGGTCCAGGATGCGGGGGGCACACTGATCCGCTCCAAATCGCGGCGGATCTCGGCGGCTAGGCGTTCAATCCCGTCGATCGCGTCAGCCTCCATTCGAGCGCGGCACCATAGCGCCGCACATCAGTATGCTGACGACCGGTCTATTCCGCAACGGCTGCGGGGGCAGGACGGCGGACGCGGCCTTCATTCATCTCCGTGTAAAGTTCAGTGATGGTGCGGCTGCCTGTCTTGGTGAAGAGGAACGGGAAGATGCCATGCACCAGACACGCCAGGCTGGCACCCAGCATCCGCAAACCGAAGGAGGTGGCAACGCCCATGTGCTCAAAATAGGTCTCGTTCACCGTGCGGGGATGCTCAGTGAACAGGCGGTTCAGGTTTGCCATCACGTCCTCCAAAACTGATTCGCGCGACGTGCGCGCCGATACCGGAGAAATGTAGTGCAAGAGTCGCGACAGTTTGTGCCTTTTGTGCCAGATTCAACGCTAGGCAAGGGAATCTCATTCCATGAAGCAGACTGAGACTGGCAAACTTTTTCTCGACGCGGCCGACAAGCGCATTCTCACCGAACTGCAGCGCGATGCCTCACTGCCCGTGGCGGAGTTGGCGGAGCGTGTGGGGCTCACATCCTCGCCCTGCTGGCGACGGGTGCAGCGGTTGAAGGAGGCGGGTGTATTGGGCGCCCTTGCCTACAGGGCCGATCCTAAGGCGCTGAACCTGTCGCTCACGGTCTTCGTTGCCGTGCGCACTGCCTCTCACAACGCCGAGTGGCTGACCGACTTCCAGCGCGCGGTGGAGCGCATTCCCGAAATTGTTGCCGTGCACCGCCTCGCCGGCCAGATCGACTACCTTTTGAAGGTGATGGTGCCCAGCATCGACGCCTACGATGCGGTCTATAAACGCCTCACCGCCAGCGTCGATATCACGGAGGTCACCTCCATGATCTCCATGGAGACCATGCGCGACACGCTGGAGCTTCCTGTCACCTACGCTTGAGGGCGCACAGCCTTCACCAGCTTCAGTGCGAGGATCACCGCCCCCACCAACCCTGGCAGGATGGGAAAGCCCATGAAGATGGAGCCCATCAACACGACCACGCCCACCACCCACGCAGTTTCAAAAAGGTCGTTGCTGCATTGCGCCGACCAACCGGAGGCGGCGGTCGAACACACCCCCGTCCCCTGAAGCAGAAAGGGGAGCGCAATGCCGACGATCGCCACCACAAGCGACACGTAGCAAAACCACCGCAAGAGCGCCCATACAACACGCATTGCCTTCGCCTCAGCCTCCAGCCCGCCGCACCCAAAGGGCCGCCCGCCACCCTACGCCATATGCCAGAACCACGGCGAGCGAGCGGCGCCGCGCCGAACTATGCCACCTATAAGTGCACGCTATTTGTCGGGCCGGCACGCTGGTGGTTCACTTCCGGCCAGTCGCGAGCAGCGCGATCCACCCACCATCCAGCGAGGCCGCCATGACCACCATCAAGGACCTGCGTGCTGACCAGGATCGCTACTGGGCCAGCATCATGGCCTCTGCGAAGATCGGACCGGGCCGTCCCGGCGGCCTTTCCCGCCTCACCCTATCCAAGGCGGACGGTGAGATGCGCGACCTCTTCGTGGACTGGTGCCAAAAGATCGGGCTGGGTGTTGAGGTGGACGAGGTGGGCAGCATCTTCGCCACCTACGAAGGTCGCGAGCCCCACCTTCCCCCTGTTTATGTGGGCAGCCACCTCGACAGCCAGATCAACGGTGGCCGCTTTGACGGGATCGCCGGCGTGCTCGCAGGGCTGGAAGTCTGCCGCCGCCTTGCCGACGTCGGCCACCGCCCGCGTCGCTCCATCACAGTTGTCGATTGGACCAACGAGGAGGGCGCGCGCTTCTCCCCGCCCATGGTGGCGTCAGGTTGCTTCGTGGGCGCCCACACCGTCGACTGGGTGCACGCGCTCACTGATGTGGACGGCATCCGCTTTGTCGATGCGTTGGAGGCCATCGGCTATCGCGGCACCCGCCCATGCCGCCCTGTACCTGTGGACGCCTACTTCGAGTTTCATATCGAACAGGGGCCGATTCTGGACGCGCAAGGGCATGATGTGGGTGTGGTGACCGGCGGTTACCCAAGCACCGGCATCCGCGCCGTCTTCAAAGGACGCACCGCCCACACAGGGCCGACCCCCATGGACGGCAGACACAACGCTCTGGCAGCCGCCGCACGATGGCTGACGGCGGTGGACGACATCGGCTGGGCCTTTGCGATCGACGATGGCAAGGCAACCGCGGCAAAGCTCGACGCCTGGCCCAACCGCGCCGGCATCTTGTCGGACTGGGCAGAGGCCGTGTGCGACGTGCGCCACCCCGACCCCATGACCCAGCGCGCCATGGCAGAGCGTATGCGCCGCGCCCTCCAAGAGGCGGCGGCACGGGCCGGCTGCACGGCCGAGATCGCGGACGAATGGAACTGGGGCGGCGACATCTTCAATGCCGACCTTGTCGAACTGGTGCGTGGCGAGGCCATGCGCCTTGGCCTCAACTGGCGGGACATCAAGAGCCAGGCCGGTCACGACGCCTATTTCATGGCGACCCACTGCCCCACCGCCATGGTGTTCGCCCCCTGCAAGGACGGCATCACCCACAACAACGAGGAAGACTGCCGCCCCGAACAGCTTTTCGGCGGGCTTAACGTCTTGCTGCAAGCCGTCATCGCCCGCGCCGACAGGCCCTGAACGGCCTTAACCCGCCGGCTTCGCCTGGAGCGCCAGAAGCTCTTCCATAGCGGACACAAACTCTTGCTCTGGCGCTGACAGGCCAAGCTCCGGGTTGGTCACAAGAAACACATCCGCACCAATAGACTGACCTGAGACCTGGAGCGGCCACAACTGCCCGCGGTCGATGTCGGCCTGCACCGCTGTCACCGGCAAAATGCCGATGCCGACGCCAACGGCAATCAGCCTGCGCACCTCTTCGAGGTTGGGGCTTGTGGCGACCACGCGCGTGCCAAGCCCCGCCCCCTCCTTGAGGACCGCCATCGGCTCAAGCCCCATTCCTTCCGTGGCACAGGTAAAGCCTACGAAAGGCTCCTGCTGGAGTTCGCCAATCTCCACCTCCTTGCGCCCATAAAGGGGATGTTCGGCGCCGCAAAAGACGCTGAACGCCTCACGAAACAGGAGCCTGCAATCAAGGTTCACCACTGGGCGCATGAGGAGGCAAATGCCAAGGCTCGCCGTCTCCTGCTGTAGCTGTCGCACGATGTCGGAGCTGTTCTTCACCTCAATGCGCCAGGTGATGGCGTCGAACCGACGGCTCACAAGGCGTATCGCCTCATCCACCATGGCGGAATGAAGGTTGCTGACGATGAGAAGGCGGATCTCCCCTGTCATCTCATCGGCCACATCGCGGGTAGCCTCGTCGATGCGACCCACAGCCCGCAGCAGCGACTGGCATTCGGTAAAGACGCGCTGGCCCGCCGCCGTCAGCTCAAAGCGGCGGCTGTCGCGGTGGATAAGCCGGCAACCAAGCTGTTCCTCAAGCCGTTGGAGGGCGAGCGTCACCGACGGCTGACGGATGCCAAGCCTTTGGGCCGCCCGCGTCAGCCCCTGCTCATCGGCAATGACGCAGAAGGTTCGCAACAGGTTCAAATTGAGCTGATCCAGTCGTCGCACTGGCCGTCCCACCGCCTTCCTTGAGTGTCGGCCACTTGTGTTCCGGGCCGTCGAGCCAGACTACCGGGGTGGGGCGCGACACGCCAAACTCTATGCCAATTCTGGGATGCCTATCCCTTGGATAGCGTCGGCCTATTTGACCTGCCGCGCGATTGCCAGTCTCCTCGCAGTTTAGTTTCATGGCCAGAAACAGTCGGGAGGCCGGGTGAGCGCGGATCTTTCGGACATCGAAACGGCAACCCTTGGCCACTTTCTGGCCCATGGCTTCATGTCGCCTGACATCCAGGGCGTGCTGCCAGGCACCCGGGTCTTCGGCCCCGCCCTCACCGTACGCTTGCCCGGAGACGATGGCACCGCCCTCATCCATGCCCTTTCCGTCGCCAAACCAGGCGACTTTCTGGTGGTGGACCGGTGTGGCGACCGCCAGCACGCTTGCTGGGGGGCTGTGTTGTCCGCCGCTGCCCTTTCGCGCGGTGTTGCAGGTGTCGTCATCGACGGCTTCATCACCGATCTGTCAGCCATCTTGGCAGGCGGACCGCCTGTGTGGTGCCGCGGCCGCTCAGCCATCACCACCAAAATCCGCGGCGGCGGAGAGATGGCAGTCCCCATCGTCTGCGGCGGCGTTGCGGTGAACCCTGGCGACATCGTGCTCGCCGACGAAAATGGCGTGGTGGTGATTTCACCCGCCGACGCCGAGAAATTCGCCGAACGGGCACGCGTCATGCAAGCGGCCGAGCCTGGCACCATCGCCAGGCTGAAAGCCGGTGAGACGCTGGCACACATCACCAACCCTCCCGCCCTGCCTGGCCACAGGCCGAGCGAGGCGCCCACCAAAACACAAACGACCGAGACAACGGAGAAACAGGGATGATGAAGAGACTGTTCTTGTGGCGCGGTGCGTCTTCACTGGCAGCGCTGATCGCAGCAGCCGCCATCAGCGTCCTGCCCATGAGCCCTGCCCTTGCCGGCAAGGCCGACGACACGCTGAATGTGGCCTTCGCGGCAGAACCTGAACCCCTCGACACCTACAAGATCGCAGGTCGTCAGGGTCTCATCCTCGCCCGCCACGTCTATGACGGTCTCCTCTACAAAGATCTGGACACCGGCGAGATTGTCCCCGCCCTCGCAAAGTCCTGGGAGCGCACCGGTCCCCTCACCATGGAGTTCGACCTGCGCGAAGGGGTCACCTTCCACAACGGCGCAGCGTTTTCGGCCGATGATGTGGTGGGAACGCTGAACACCGTCATCAAGCCTGAGTATGGCACCCGCTACGGCATCTCCGTGGACTGGATCGAGAGCGTCGAAAAACTCGGCGACTACAAGGTCCGCATCAACATGGCCAAGCCCTTCGCCGGCGCTGTTGAGATGCTCGCCGACGCGCTGCCCATCTACCCGCACGAATACTTTGCCGAGAACGGCTCCGAAGGGATGGCACGCAACCCCATCGGCACCGGCCCCTACAAGCTCACCGAGCAGGAGCCCGGCATCCGCTACGTGTTCGAGCGTTTTGAGGACCACTACGAAGGCAGCCCCAAAGGCACGCCCGCCATCAAGAACATCGTGGTGCGCACGATCCCTGAAATGAACACCCAGTATGCCGAGTTGATGTCCGGTCAACTGGACTGGATCTGGCGCATCCCGCCCGACCAGGCCTCGCGCCTTGAAGGCCGTGTGGATGTGATCAGTGCGCCCATCATGCGCATTGCCTATGTGGGTTTTGCCCCGCTTGCCAACGGTGGTGACACGCCCGTGGCCAACGCTGATGTGCGCCGCGCGCTGATCCATGCGGTCAACCGCGAAGCCATTGTGGACGCCTTTGCCGGTGGCGCGTCCAAGGTATTGAACACCCCCTGCAACCCGGCTCAGTTCGGCTGCGCGCAGGACGTTGCCAGCTACGACTATGATCCGCAGACGGCCAAGGCGATGCTGAGCGAGGCCGGCTATGGCGACGGCTTTGAGATGGAAATGGTGTTTGCCGCCATGCCCCGTCCGGTCGCCGAAGCGGTCGCCGCCAATCTCGCCGATGTGGGCGTGACGGTGGAGCTGAACGAGCAGCAATATGCTGCAGGTGTTGGCAAGTGGCGTGCGAAGGAACTCCCCGCCTTCTTCTCCAACTGGGGCAGCTACGGCATTGGCGACGTTGTGTTCATCTTGTCGAACTTCTTCGGCGGCGGCGACGATGATCTCATCCAGGACAAAGAACTTCAGGAGTGGATCACCACGGCGGACACCGCCACTGACCGCGACGAACGCCTTGAGAATTACGCCAAAGCGGTCAAAAAGATCGCGGCCGAGGCGTACTGGATGCCCATGTACAACTTCAATGTGAACTACGGCCTTTCCAAAGACCTCAGCTTCACCCCCCACCCTGACGAATTCGCCAGGTGGTGGCTCGCAAGCTGGAAGTAAAACGCATTCGCCGCCCCGTCTCCTCGGGGCGGCGAACACGCGCCTGCTAGGGAGCCGGCCATGGTCGCCTTTGCGCTTCGCCGACTCGTTGTTGCCGTCATGGTGGCGCTGGCCGTCTCGGCGCTGAGCTTTGGCCTGATGTTCATGACGGGCGACCCTGCCATTGCCATTGCAGGCTCAGGCGGCACCGCGGCGGACGCTGAAGCCATCCGCATCGCTTACGGTTTTGACCGCCCCATCATCGTCCAATATGCGGACTGGGTGACGCGCGCCCTCAGCGGCGATTTCGGCCGCAGCATCTACTTCAACCTTCCTGTGACCGAAATCATCGTCTCCAGGATCCCCATCACCTTAAAACTCGGCACCCTGTCCTTCCTTGTGGCGCTGGCGGTGGCCGTGCCTCTGGGCATCCTTGCCGCCATGCGGCCCAACGGCTTGGTGGACAGACTGGCGCTCGGCTTTGCTGTTCTGGGCCAGGCGATCCCCTCGTTCTGGCTCGGCCTGATGCTGATTGTGGTGTTTGGCGTTTGGTACGGTGTCGTCCCCATCTCAGGGACCGAGACGTGGCGGGGCTTCATCCTGCCCGTGGTGGTGCTCAGCTACTACGCCATGCCTGCCATGATGCGCGTCACCCGCTCAGGGATGATCGACGTTTTGTCTGCGGACTATGTGCGCACAGCAAGGGCGAAGGGCCTGCCGGAGTGGATGGTCATTGCCCGCCACGCGCTGCGCAATGCTGTCTTGCCGCTGATCTCGCTGTCGGCGGTTCAGCTCGGCATCCTTCTGTCAGGCTCCATCGTCATTGAAAGTGTCTTTGCCATCAACGGGATGGGGCGCCTTGCGTGGGAGTCGCTCCTGCGCAGCGACTTGCCTGTGGTGCAAGCCATCATCCTCGTCTTGTCGCTCATCTACGTGGTGCTCACCACCGTCTCGGACCTCATCAACGCCATGCTCGATCCTCGCATCAGAGGGGGCCGGGCATGAGCACCGCCGAACACAACCACGTTGAGGAAGCCCCCACCCGCTCCCGCCGCGCCCGCGTGGCACGGCGCATCCTGAGGAACTCAGGCATCATCATCGGCGGCGGCTTGTTGCTGGTGATTGTCCTTGCCGCCGTCTTCGCACCGCTGATCACCAGTGCCGACCCCTACACGCAAAACCTCTCCGCCCGCCTCCTGCCGCCATTCTGGATGGACCGGTCGGTGCCAGAGCATCTCTTCGGCACCGACCATTTGGGGCGGGACTACTTTGCCCGGCTCCTTTATGGCGCGCGCGTGTCGCTGGGCGTCGGGCTCGGTGTGGTGGTGGCAGCGGGGGCCATCGGCATCACGCTTGGCCTCTTTGCAGGCTATTTCGGTGGCTGGGTGGACATGGTGATCAGCTTCATCATCACCACGCGCCTGTCCCTTCCCATCGTGCTGGTGGCACTGGCCGCCGTCGCCTTGGGTGGCGCCTCGCTGCAAACACTGGTGCTTGTTCTAGGATTGCTGTTGTGGGACCGGTTTGCCGTCGTCACTCGTGCGGCCACCCAGTCGCTCGCCAACAGAGAGTTTGTGGTTGGTGCGCGGGCGGTCGGGCGCAGCAATGTCGGGGTCTTGTTCGGCGAGATCCTGCCCAATCTGCGCGGTCCCGTCATTGTCGTGGCAACCCTTGAGGTGGCGAACGCCATCTTGCTGGAGGCCGCGCTCTCCTTCCTCGGCCTTGGGGTGCGCCCACCCATGCCTTCCTGGGGGCTGATGATTGCCGAAGGACGCGAGAACATCCTGTTCGACCCCTGGCTCATCGCCCTTCCCGGCTCGCTCCTGTGCATCCTGGTTCTTGCGGTCAATCTCCTGGGCGACGGACTGCGCGACATCACAGGGCCCGTCTCCCGATGAGCGCTATGATGCTCGACATTGAAGGCCTCGCCGTGAGCCTTCCCACCGAAGGCGGCCTGTTGGAAGCCGTCCGCGGTGTGGACCTGAAGCTTGTCGCCGGTGAGACGCTGGCCGTGGTGGGTGAATCGGGCTGCGGCAAATCCATGACCGCCCTTGCCGTTATGGGCCTTCTGCCCCGCAGCGCCAGAATGCGCGCATCCCGCCTTGCCATCGCCGGGCAAGACTATGCAGGCACCAAGGTGCGTGAGCGAGCCAAGCTCCGCGGGCGCGAAATGGCGCTGATCTTCCAGGACGCCACCACCGCGCTGAACCCCACACTCACCGTCGGCAAGCAGCTCACCGAAGGCGCGATCCGCGCAGAGAAGCTCAGCCGCCGCGCCGCGCTTGACAGGGCGGTCGCGCTGCTGGAGCGGGTCGGCATCCCCCGCCCCGCCGACCGGCTCGGCCAATACCCTCATGAGTTTTCGGGCGGTCAGCGCCAGCGCATTATGATTGCGATGGCCTTGATGGGGCAGCCGCGCCTCCTCATCGCCGACGAACCGACAACGGCGCTCGACGTCACCATCCAAGCGCAAATCCTAGCCCTCCTCGGTGAACTTCAAAAGGATCTGGGCCTGGCACTTCTCCTCATCACCCACGACCTTGGCGTGGTCGCCGCCATCGCTGACCGCGTTTCGGTGATGTATGCGGGCCGCGTGGTGGAAGAGGGCTCGGCCGATGCAGTGTTCCGCCGCCCCGGCCACCCCTACACCCGGGGCCTGATTGACGCGATCCCCGTGCCTGGCCTCACCCAAAGGGGCAGCGAACTTGCCGCAATCCCCGGCCGCGTTCCGGGCCTGATCGGTGGCATAGCGGGCTGCGCCTTCCGCGCCCGCTGTCCGAGGGCACAGGCGGACTGCGCCCAAGACCCCGTGCCACGCCACATGCCTGAAGCCGGCCGCGTGGTGGAATGCGTTTCCCCCCTCACAGCAACACCCACAGACCTTGTGGCGGCCGACGGGGACGCTCCATGAGCGTCCCTGCCATGGAATTGCGCGACGTTTCCCTGTCGTTTTCCGTCTCGGGCGGACTTCTCGGCAAGCGGCGGATCCTGCGGGCGGTGAAGGACCTCTCGCTCGCCATCGCACCCGGGGAAACCCTTGGCCTTGTTGGGGAATCGGGCTGCGGCAAGAGCACCGCCGTCAAGATGATGCTTGGCCTTCTCGCCCCCGATCAAGGCACCGTCCTTGTGGAAGGCAAGCCCATCGATGCCATCGGCCGCCGCACCCTCGTGCGCACCGTCCAGCCCGTCTTCCAGGACCCCTACGCCTCGCTGAACCCCGTGCGTACGGTTCGCGCGTTGGTGGAGCAGCCCTTGGCGCTGCACGGCGTGGGAAGCGAGCGCACCGCGCAGGCGAACCAGATGCTCGACCAGGTGGGTCTGTCGCCACGGCTCGGCGATGCTTACCCTGGCGAGCTGTCAGGCGGTCAGCGTCAGCGGGTTGCCATCGCCCGCGCGCTGGTGCTGAAGCCCCGCGTGTTGATTTGCGACGAGCCCACCTCCGCCCTCGACGTCTCCGTCCAGGCTCAGGTCCTGAACCTGTTGATGCAATTGCGCAGGGACATGGCGCTCACCATGGTCTTCGTCAGCCATAATCTTGCTGTGGTGGAGCATCTGGCCGACCGCGTCGCTGTCATGTACCTGGGCGAAGCGGTGGAGGTGGCCGATATCGAGACGCTATTTCGCACGCCCCGCCACCCCTACAGCAAAGCCCTCCTTGCCTCCACGCTCGCCCCAGAGCCGGGCCGCGGCCTCCCACGGCCGCAGCTGGGGGCTACGGCGGCCGATGCGTTCGCAGACAGCCCAGGCTGCGCCTTCGCACCCCGCTGCCCCATTGCCGAGGACCGCTGCTGGGTGGAGCCACCTGCCCTGCGCCCCGTCGGCCAAGCCAACGTGCGCTGCCACCTGGCTGCGGCGTAAGCAAAAGGTCACCACCGCCCGTCGCCAGCGGCCACCCGTGGTCGCCTTGCCGCGAACCGGTCAACAGGTGATGATCTACGGCCACAATCACGAAAGGGGCCCTGACATGTTCGGTCGGCTTACGCTCTCCACCATCGCAACCCTGTCGTTGCTGTTGCCCTCCATCGCTCACTCTGCCGAAGTCGGATTGGTCAGAGCACCAAGCGCAGCGGCCTTCCAAGCCGCCCTTTGCCATGTGGACCGATCTGGTGGGCAGATCTTCGTGGTGCCCTTGTCCATCTTCGAAGATGGCGGATCTATCGATTGTGGCGACGGCATTTACGGCATGCGCATCGCTGAGCCAGGCGATGATCCCGGCCATGTGGTTCTCAACATCGATCCACCCGCTGGCATGGCCGACGGCTTTGACTGCGATGCCAAAGCCGATATCGGCCTGTCTGAGGTGGCGCTCAACTGCCTCCCGGCAAACGCGGAAGCGGCTGACCACCGCAAACAGTAGCGGCCCCGGTCGCAGCGCTGCCGATCGCCGGCTGGTCGGCCAAGCGTTTGCCGTCAGTCGGAGCGGAACAGCGTCTTTGCCTGGGGCATCAGCCGTTGGTGGCGACGCATGGCGGCAATGGCCCCGCCGAGGGTGACCACTCCGGCCGCGCCAAGCATCGGGATCATCCGTAGCAGCACCTGCGCCGTGGCCACAGCATCGCCCATGGCGGTGTGCCTGTCCGCCCCCTCGATGGTAATGCCCAGCCGCTCGGCGATGGCATCAAGGGTGTGGGTCTCGTTGGTGCCGAAAATGGCCGCCGACAACAGCACCGTGTCGAGGACGGGTGCATCAAACTCGTAGCCGCCGTTTTGGGCATGGCGGCTGAGGAAGTGAAGGTCGAACGGCGCATTGTGCGCCACAAGCGTCTCCGCACGGGCAAAGCGGTGGAAGTCTGCAATGGCGCTCTGCGGCGTACGGGCGTCCGCCACCATCTCGTCGGTAATGCCATGCACGCGCGAACTGGCCGGCGGGATCGGCCTGCCTGGATTCACAAGCGTATCGAAAGCCTCGCCCACCACAATGCGTCCGTTTAGGGTCCTGACCGCACCAATTTGGACAATCTCGTCCTTGGTGGGGTCCAGCCCAGTGGTCTCTGTGTCAAACACCACGAAGGGGATCGCAGACAAAGGCATGTCGTGCTGGGGCCCCCGCTTGGTCCGGTCGATGAGCGAAAAATCGAAGATCAGAGGGCGCTCCACCATCACGCCCTCCTCCACGTCCATGGCAAGGACGTAACCGTGCGTCTTGGCAACCCGGCGGATGCGTGTGCGCACAGTCCCCGTGCCATCCGCAACGGTGAGATCAGCCGTGATAACGGTGTCGGGCTCGGATTCGAAACGCTCCACCGCGGCGCAAAAACCGGTCTCGTCCAGGAAGCGAAAGATGGACCGTCCTAGGCCAATTTCGGCAATTCCACCAAGTACATGCACGCATTGTCGATCGTAAAGCGTGATGCGATGGTTCCGGTCCACCACCATTACCGCAATGGGGATCTCCGACAAGATTGCGGCTAGCTGCTCCTTCTCCGCAGCGAGCGCTGTGGTGGCCTCCTCAACCCTTGCATCGACACTGCAGTCAAGCTCGGCAAGGCGATCGCAGACGGCAGCGGCCGCAGGCGACAGGTCCGCCAGGTGCTTTGCCGCCTTGGGATCGAGCGGTGCGGTGACCGCCCCATGGGCTCGCGCCCGTAGCGCTGCCGCCAACGCGTCCACGGGGCGGGCAACGTTTTCATCAAACAGGAGCGCAATCAACGCGGACGAGACGACAATGCCGAACGTTGCAATGACCACCATGCCCACAAGGTTTTCAGGCGCAACCGCCTCTTGCCTGGCCGCGATGACTGCGCCAACAACAACCGACACCACACACAGCCCCGCCAGCGCGGCAAAGAATAGCGCAATGCGTAGGCGCAGCCGCCCGCTCATGCGCTGGGCGCGCAGGCAATGCGCGTCACGGGGTGGTCAAGACCGGTATCGACCCACCGGGCGCCATTCACCGCGCCGTCGTCGGCAAGGGTGACGCCTTCCACAATGTCGGCCCGGCGGCCCGCCTCGCAGTCGAACACGGCGCGCACCCGTGTGGGCGGCTGCCAGCGGGCAAACACGATGATGTCCACCATGCGATTTTGTGGAACGTTAGCGTGGTTGCGGGTGGAACCTTTGTCAACGGCGATGAACCCATCCACGAAGGCGTAGAGGTAGGTCCACGGTCGCCAAAAGGCGCGGTTGTCGCGGGTCATCGCCACTTCAACGCCCTCGGGCAGGCCGGCTCTGGTGCGCTCAAACCAGGAATACTCCAGGGCAATCGCCACAATCAGCATGGCGCTACCGGCGCCGATGGGCACAAGCCAGCGTGGAAGCGCCCGCACCATGCGCCGCGCAATCAGCGCAATGCCAGCGCCCAGAAAGCCTGCCGCAATGGTGGCGACCAATTCGTAGAGCATCCGTCCCTCCCCTTCCGCCCCGCTTATAGCGTTTTGTCGGGGGCGACCTTCGTCGTCTTGACCGAGTCTTACTCAGCCATGTTCAGAGCACCCCTTGGCCTTGCGTCGCTGCTGACTGCATCTGCCGCACCACAACAAATGCGTTGCGAAGATGTGTGCGCTCGAATTCGCTGAGCCGTGCCGGTGGCATGAAGTTGTCAGGCTTACCACCTGCGCGCACCTGCTCTGCCTGATGGTCGAGCCGAGTCTGCGCGATGAGGTCGTAAGCGTCGAGTAAGTCGCGGCCACCCGTTTCACTCACCGCGCCTGCCCCCCGCGCCGCTTCGATGCGCGCGCGTGTGTTGACCGCAGTCAATTGACCCCGCAGTGCGTAGACGCGGCCAAGATCCACCACAGGGACAACCCCGTTCAACTTCATATCGAGCGTGTTGCGATGTTCGCCTGAGCGCAACGTGGCAAGGCCCCGCAACAGCCCCAGCGGCGGCGTGTGCTTGAGGGAGTTCGCCACCATGTGCGCCACGAAGATGGAGTTCTTCGATGCCGCCGCCAGCGTCTCCGCCTGGAGGCCTTCGTGCAGTGAAAGGTCACCCCCGATGGGCCTCAGATCGAACATTACCGAGGCCAGCATCTGCGCCATGGGATCGGGCTTGTCGATCCAACCTCTGAAGTAACGCCGCCACGTCTTTAAAGGCTGGCGCCATCGCGGATTGGTCGCCATCATGTCGCCAGGGCAGTAGACATAACCGCAAGCATTCAACCCATCGCTGACGGACTTTGCGAGCGCGGCAAAGTATTCATCATCCGCCGCGCTCACAGCATCGGCGAGGAACAGGCAGTTGTCCTGGTCGGACGTGCCGGTCTGCTCACGCCGCCCCTGACTGCCACAGGCAAGCCATAGGTAGGGGACGGGCGGCGCCCCGAGTGCCTGTTCAGCAAGGGTCAGAAGCCGGCGCGTCACCGCATCAGCAATGTCGGTCACGAGGCGCGTCACCACCTCATGGTGGTGCCGCGCCCCCACAAGCTTGGCAAGAAGTGGAGGAATTTGCCGTGTGGCATCGGTCAGAGCGCCAATGTCGTCCGCCTTTGCAACAGCGTGCACGAGGCTAGCGGATGTCTCGGCCTGAAAGCGCGTCAGATCCGTCTGGCTGACGATGCCCTTCAACCCGTCCGCACCAACAATGGGAACATGGCCGATCCCCCGCTCCACCATCTCATGGAGAACATCGCTGCCGATGGCGTTGGGCGGCAAGGTGATCGGCGCGGCCGTCATGACCTCCTTGACGGGCGCACTCGGATCAAGCCCACCTGCGACCACGCGGTTTGAAATGTCGCGCACGGTGAGGATCCCCAGAAGATCCCCGCCCTCCACCACAAGAACGCTGCTGATCTTGCGCTGCTGCAGTGCCTTTGCCGCCTCGGTGACGGTGGTATCTGGGCCGACCGTGACGGGGTCCTTGGTCATTAAAGTGTCAACGCGGGTGTCGGAAAGGCCGCGGGCGGCGCTCTGTTGGGGCCGCGGGCGGGTGAAGAAGTCGCCAAGACCTTTGTCTTCCCGCACAAGCTTGGTGAATTGCGCGGCCGGGAGCATCAGAACTGTCGTGGGCGCCGTCGCAACAGCGCACACCTGCGCAATACCTGAGCGCAAGAGAGTACGGTCGCCAAAACAGTTGCGCGGCCCCAGCTGGGACAGTGTCTCGCTGCCATCGGTGATGTCGACGGCACCCTTGGTGATAATAAAAAACGCCTCGACCCTGTCGCCAGTGCTGAAGATTTTTTCGCCCGCTGAATAGGTCTTCGCACCAAAAGCTGCGCCGATCTCGTCAAGCCGCTGAGGGGCAAGCGTCGCGAAAGGCTCGACCGTGGTCAGGATGTCAGCGTGGGTCACGTGTCGCCTTTCGAAAATGGTCCCGCCTGCACAAGGCAGACGGGACTGGTCGTTTGCAAGGGGGCATCGCACGACGCCCCCATGCCAAGGTTAATGCGAGGAGGCCGCGCCGGCGCCGCGGGGCACTCGAACGCTCTCCACCAGTTCCTTGATGTGGTCCGGCGTTTCCTTCGTCGCACGGGCGACCAGGAAGGCAACCACGAAGTTCAGCACCGCCCCGACAGAGCCTATGGCGGTGGACTGGATGCCGAGCAGCGAGCCCTGGATCGTGTCCGGGAACTGATTGGTACCGGGCAGGAAGAACCAACCCTTGTGGAGGAAGATGTAGACCACTGTGAAGATGAGGCCTGCCAACATACCTGCCACCGCGCCGGTGTTGTTAATGCGCTTGAAGAAGATGCCCATCATCAGCGCAGGGAAGATGGTCGCCGCGGCAATCCCGAAGGCAAGCGCCACCGTTTGTGCCGCAAACCCTGGTGGGTTGAGGCCCAGATAAGTGGCGACACCAATGGCGACCGCCATGGAGATGCGTGCTGCCAGCAACTCCCCTTTCTCAGAAATGTTGGGGTTGAGCGACGACTTGATCACATCGTGGCTGATGGCGGACGAGATCGCCAACAACAGACCTGCCGCGGTGGACAGCGCTGCTGCCAAGCCGCCTGCGGCCACAAGGGCGATCACCCACCCGGGAAGCCGTGCAATCTCGGGGTTGGCCAGCACCAGGATGTCGCGGTTGAAGTTGGTGAGCTCGTTGCCGGCCCAGCCGCGTTCGGCCGCAATGGCCGCCATGGAATCGGCTGCATCGTTGTAGTATTGGATGCGTCCGTCGTCGTTCTTGTCTTCAAAGCCCAAGAGTCCGGTTTGTTCCCATGTGGTCATCCAGTCCGGCATCTCATCGATGGCCATTGCTTCGCCCTGAATGCCGTTCGGCCACAGGGTGTCCATGATGTTGAGGCGCGCCATGGCACCCACCGCAGGGGCCGTCAGGTAAAGGAGCGCAATGAAGACGAGCGCCCAACCGGCCGACCAGCGCGCGTCCGCCACCCGCGGCACGGTGAAGAAGCGGATGATGACGTGGGGAAGACCCGCCGTGCCGATCATGAGGCTGAAGGTGAACAGCGTCATGTTGAGAACGGCTGCGGGCGAGGTATCCTGCGCGGTGTAGGAGGCAAATCCAAGGTCCTGCACCACCTGATTGAGACGATCCAGGAGGGGCTCACCACTGGCAAGATCGGTGCCGAAGAGGCCGAGCCCCGGGATAGGGTTGCCCGTCAGCTGCAGCGAGATGAACACCGCCGGAATGGTGTAGGCGGTAATCAACACGCAGTATTGCGCCACCTGCGTGTAGGTAATCCCCTTCATGCCACCAAGAACGGCATAGAGAAAGACGACGCCGGCGCCGATGAAGAGGCCCGTCGCATTCTCCACCTCAAGGAAGCGCGAGAAGGCAACACCCACACCGGTCATCTGGCCGATCACGTAGGTGACTGAAGCCACGATGAGACAGACCACCGCCACAAGGCGAGCGGTTGGGCTGTAGAAACGGTCGCCGATGAACTCGGGCACGGTGAACTTGCCAAACTTGCGCAGGTAAGGCGCAAGCAGAAGCGCAAGCAAAACATAGCCGCCCGTCCAACCCATCAGGAAGGAGGAGGCGCCGTAACCGCCAAAGGCGATGAGGCCGGCCATGGAGATGAACGAGGCGGCCGACATCCAGTCCGCAGCAGTCGCCGCACCGTTGGTGATGGGGTGAATGCCCCGACCGGCCGCATAGAATTCAGACGTCGTCCCGGCGCGGGCCCAGATGGCAATGCCGATGTACAGCACAAAAGTCGCGCCGACGACGATCAGATTGAGCGTATATTGATCCACTGTGTCTGCTCCTATTCTTCATCGACGCCATAGCGGCGGTCGAGACTGTTCATCCGCCAGGCGTAGAAAAAGATCAGCACGAGAAACACGAGGATCGAACCTTGCTGCGCGAACCAGAAGCCGAGATCGGTCCCCCCGACCTCTACGCCCGCCAGGAGCGGTCGCAGCAAGATGGCGAAGCCGAAGCTCACCAATCCCCATATGATGAGGCAGACGACAATCAGTCGGAGATTGGCCTTCCAGTAGGCCTCCCCGCTTGCCGTCCCCGTTGCGTTCGTCCCTTCGACCATAAAGCCGTTCTCCTTTGTTGACCCCATACGGGGAGCGTTGTGCGCAGCCGCTCCCGTTCCGTGCCGAGCGTTTGGTCAGCACCGAACGGTGGGTGGCGGCTAGTTGCGATTCATGCGGTGTTCGACGAGGTCGTCGACGACGGCAGGTTCGGCCAATGTTGAGGTGTCGCCCAATTGATCGGGCGCGTTTTCGGCAATCTTGCGCAAAATCCGACGCATGATCTTGCCGGAGCGTGTTTTTGGAAGACCAGGCGCCCATTGGATGAGATCAGGCTTTGCAATGGGTCCGATTTCGGTGCGCACGAAAGTCTCCAGTTCTTTGCGCAGCGCATCGGTGGCCTCAACGCCGTTCATCAGCGTCACGTACGCGTAAATGCCCTGACCTTTGATGGGATGCGGGTAGCCGACCACCGCGGCCTCGGCCACCTTTTCATGGGCAACGAGGGCGCTTTCCACCTCGGCCGTTCCCATCCTGTGGCCCGACACGTTGATGACATCGTCCACCCGGCCGGTGATCCAGTAGTAACCGTCCTCATCGCGCCGGCAGCCATCGCCTGAGAAGTAATAGCCGCTGTATTGCTGGAAGTAGGTGTCCATGAAGCGCTGATGATCGCCCCAGACTGTGCGCATTTGGCCAGGCCAACTGTCGGCAATGCACAAGACGCCCTCGGCCGGGTTGCCCTCAATCAGCGTGCCGCTTGTGGGATCGAGCACCACTGGCTGGACGCCGAAGAAGGGAAGCGTCGCGCTGCCAGGTTTGGTGTCGATGGCGCCAGGCAACGGCGTGATCAGGTGCCCACCCGTTTCTGTCTGCCACCAGGTGTCGACAATAGGGCAACGCCCCTTGCCGACGACACGGTCGTACCAATTCCAGGCTTCGGGGTTGATGGGTTCACCCACCGTGCCCAAGACCTTCAAGCTCGACAGGTCATACGTGTCGACGAACGATTCACCCTTGCCCATCAAGGCGCGGATGGCCGTCGGCGCGGTGTAGAATTGGTTGACCTTATGCTTTTCGCACACCGCCCAGAAACGCCCCGCATCGGGGTAAGTGGGGACGCCTTCAAACATCAGCGTCGTCGCGCCGTTCGCCAGCGGCCCATAGACAATGTAGCTGTGGCCCGTCACCCAGCCCACATCCGCCGTGCACCAGAAGATGTCCCCGGGTCGATAGTCAAAAACCATCTCATGGGTCATGGAGGCCCAGACAAGATATCCACCCGTTGTGTGCACAACACCTTTGGGTTTGCCGGTGGACCCTGAGGTATAAAGCACGAAAAGGGGATCTTCGGCGCCCATTTCTTCTGGCGCGCACTCCGCCTCGACGGTCTTTTCCATCTCATGGAGCCAGTGGTCACGCCCCTCACTCCACGCCACTTGCTGGCCCGTGCGTTTGACCACAAGAACCGCAGGGTTTTCCGCACAGTGGTTCAACGCCTTGTTGACGTTGTCCTTCAAGTTGGTGACGCGGCCGCCGCGGGGCGCCCCATCGGCCGTGATAACGAGCTTGGCGCCGCAGTCATCCACCCTGTTGGCCAACGCATCGGGGGAGAAGCCTGCAAACACCACCGAGTGGATCGCCCCGATCCGCGCACAGGCAAGCATCGCATAGGCGGCTTCGGGGATCATCGGCAAGTAAAGGATGACCCTGTCCCCCCGCTCCACCCCCAACGCCTTCATGACGTTGGCAAAGCGCGAAACACGTTCGTACAGCATCCGGTAAGTAATGTCTTCGGCTGGCGCGTCGGGATCGTCAGGCTCAAAGATAATGGCGGTTTGATCTCCGCGCGTCTTGAGATGACGGTCAATACAGTTGGCGCTGGCGTTGAGGGTGCCATCCGCAAACCACTCAATGGATACGTTCGGGTAGACGAAGTTGACGTTGCGTACCGTGTCGAACGGCTTCATCCAGTCGATACGCTGGCCGTGTTCGCTCCAGAACCCGTCAACATTTGCGATCGACCGACTGTACATCGTGTCGTAGTCGGCACGACTGAGGGGCCCATCGTAGGCACCAAGGGCTCCTTCCTGTGCTGCGTGATTGTCCATCTGTGTTCCCCCTTGAATTTTTATTGGCCTGCCACGAAATCTCGCTCGCGGCCTTTACATGACAAACTGTCAATTATTGAAAGGCGCAATTGTTGCAGCGCAGCAATCTTGTAAAAATCTCGTCCAACGGCGGGTGCGGCTGATAACGCAATAACAACTCCCGGATGCGGTCCAGACGGCACGAAATCCGCCCTTTTGCCGCCGTTTCCACCCCAGTAGCCGGCCTCGATGTTACCGCGTTGACCGCGTTCACACGCCCCTGATGTGTACGTTTGTAAACCCTGCGTGCCTTGAAAAACGGGACCTCACCTCCAACGCCAGCCGCGGTTAGGACTGGTCGGACTTCGCGCCCCGCGCGGCGACGCATGCGAAGGTGTAGATTCGTTTGATGTGGATTTGAGGTCGCTTTGCCCCGGCATGGCACCGGACCATGGCACGGCAGTCATTGAGGGCTTTTACAAGTTTAGGTGGCTCCGTGAGCGCATCGACGCCAGCCGAACGGAGGCCAAGCCATGACAGGCGTCACACCTATGTGACGCCTTATTCAAAGCGTGATTCCCTACATCGTGAACGAGTGCGCCGACGGCGCCATTGCCTGCGGCAAGCCCGCGCGTGACGACAAAAGCGGCATCCTGATGGTGATGGACCACATGGCCGAGTTCGGTGAGCCACCCGCGAAGGACGACTACAGTTTTACGCCACAGCTCGTCACAAGGGATGGCGAGGCACTTTTGCGGCGTGAGGAGGAATGACTGGTTCCTCAGCCATCACGGCTTCACCAAATACGTGAAGGCGACGTTCTTCCGCGACACATCCTTGGGGCGGCTCCTTCCTGAAACGTCGAAGCACGAGGAGGTGCGCTAGTGTCATGTCCACGAGGGCGACAACTTTGATGACCAGTTCGCCGACTGGATTGCACAGGCGGGCAAACTGCGCGGCGCGTAGATGTGGGCATCGCATGACAATTCGGTGGGCGATGCCTCACCGTTAATGGTGACAGCCTGGGTGACTGCGAAGCGCAGCGGGATTGCTGCGACAAGGAGCAAAGTCGATGAAGGTTCTAGTCACCTGCATGTCTGGGACAAGCAAATAGACCATCATCGCCGCGATCAACAAAAAGGGCTATCGCGCGATTGATCTCGACTTCCACGGCTGGTCCCTGTGGGCATCGTGTGACGACAATCCGAGGTCTCTGGCCCGGGATTAGAGAGGAGGCGGTGCACCGACAGCTGTGAGAAGTCCCACACAATCCGGCTTGACGACGATGCCGGCCCCTTGGCTGGAGAGCCGGGCGGCGGACCGCCCGAAGACTTGAAGTCGAACCCTGCGTGCCGCAGCGCGGCCCCGGCGCAAAGTCCCGCGAAGGAGCCGCCGGCGACTGCGATCTTTATGTCGGAGGGGAGGCTATCAGTCACCACATCGTTCTGCCGCCCGTAATCGCCGGTAAGCCGGATCAGGACGCGACTGGCGAAGGTGTTGGGCGTCCGCCGCATCCGCTCATGGCACGTGGACATGTGCATTGCACGCGCAAGAGCTAGCGTCTTGAACCCCCATGGGTACGTGGTCGCGTCGTGGTGACCTCGAACCTCACTCTGGCGGGAGGGGGCGAGGCCGACCGCCACTGTCGATGGCGACGAAAGTGAAGGTCGCCTGAGTGACGCGCACATGCTCGTCGCCATCGCGACTGCGCCGCCAAGCCTCGACGCGAAAATCCATGGAGGTTCGTCCGACGCGCTCCAGATCCGCGAACACCGAGACCTCGTCGCCGACATGGACGGGCGCGTAGAAATCGATTCCCTTGACCGAGACGGTGGCACAGCGGCCGCGGGCACGGCGAGCGGCGGCGTTTCCGGCAGCGAGATCCATCTGCGCCATTAGCCAACCGCCAAAGATGTCGCCGGCCGCGTTGGTGTCGGAGGGCATCGCGATGGTGCGGATGCTTGGGGTTGTGTCGGGGACGGCGCCCGATGAAGCGGTTTCAGACATAGCTAGCGATCAGCCCGCGGCCGGGGCGTCGAGGAAGTCGGAGGTCGCCGTTTCGGCCATGACGGCCGTCGGCGTGCGGTGCTTTTCCGCGAGCGCCTGCTCGGCCGGGTCGAGTTGCGCCTGCATGTAGGCGCCGAGACTGCGCGCGCGCTGTACGACAGTGGCCCCCACTGGATGGCGCTCGGCGTCAAACGCTTTGAGTGCGCCCCCAACGTCGTCTGGCTGATCACGCAGGTGCCTTGCAAGAGAAACCGCATCGCCCGCGGCTTTGGTGACACCCATTCCCACGTGCGGCCGTGCCACGAATGCTGCATCGCCCAGAATCGCGACATGGCCGAACGCCATCGACGAAATGCCGAGATCATAGATCGGCTGCAGAAATGGACTGCGCGTCTTTGCAACAAGCTCAGCGAATTGCGGCGAAAGCAGCGCTTCGGATGCCGTGCGCATGTCTTCGATGACAGCGGGCCTGATCCGATCCGGCGCGATCGACACGCCGTTGCACGCGCCATCGATGTCGGTGAGGAGCGCGGGAAGCGCCTGGTCTGGCTCGGCCGGGCGATACCAGACGAAGTTATAGCGCCTGTTGCCCGGCGACATGTCGTTGTTCTCGCCGGCCACGGGATAGCCGAGGATCTGCTCGGACGGTGGCAGGCAGAACGCGAAGTAGGGAAACATCTCTTCCCGCACGCGCTCGGACAATTCATGCTCGATCACCAGCCCGCGCCAGGCGACGTAGCCGGCGTAGTGTGGCTGGCAGTCCGGATCGTACGCACCACGGACGGTGGAGCGGAACCCGTCAGCGCCGATCAGGAGGTCGCCCGCCACCTCGCTGCCGTCGGAAAAGCGCGCCAGGACACGTCCCTCCTCCTGCTCGCAGGCGATATAGTCGCGTCCGCGGTGGTAGTGCGCGTCGGGAAAAGCCTCCTGCAGCACGGCGTAGAGCCGGCCCCATGAAGTGAGAAGCTGTGGCAGGTCGCTCCGCTCGATCACCGAGCCGTCCCGCGCGAAGGTCACGCGCCCCTCAACGTCGACCCCGAGGTCGCGGCCGGTGTCGATCCCGACGCCGCCCATCGCCGTGAGCAGCTCCTCGTGCGTCACGATTCCCGCGCCACGCCCCGACAGAGGGACCGGCACGCGCTCGAAAATGTCGACCTCCCACCCGTCCTTCAGGAGGTGGAGGCCCGCGAAGAGCCCTCCCATCGATCCTCCGATGATGATGGCTCTCTTCTTGGCGCCCTGTGAGGACATCGTCGTGCCCCTCCTTCTTGGAATTACATTTGCGACGGCAGGAAAGTGACGAGGCCGGGGAAGATCAGGATGATCGCGCCGGCAAGCACGATGAGGATCCAGTAGGGCACCGACCCTCGAAAGACGTCCGCGAGTGAGACGTCCTCAGGAACGGCGCCCTTCACGACGTAGACCAGCAAGCCGAAGGGCGGCGTGAGGAGCCCAGCCTCGATGATCAGGATGCCGTAGATGGCGAAGACCAGTGGATCGAAGCCGAAGTTCGCCGCGATGGGCGCGAAGATCGGCACGGTCAGCAAGATGATTGAGGTCGAATCCAAGATCATCCCGAGCACGAGCCAGATGATCGTCATCGCGATGATGAGACCGACGGGACCAAATCCAGCGCCCTCGATCTGATCGGTGATAATGTCGATGGCCCCGCTGGTGACGAGGAAGCGCGAGTACATCGCCGCCGTCAGAAGCAGGAACATGATCGGCGCCGTCGTCTTGCCGGCCGCGATGACGGCGGCGAACAGCGTTTTGAAACGCATTCCCTTCAGGACCGCGAGGACGAGGCCGCCAACCGCGCCGACGCCCGCGGCCTCAGTCGGTGTGAAGAGGCCGCCCCAGATCCCGCCGAGCACCAGAAGGATGAGCCCGATGATGCCGAGCCCGCTCATCACGATGCTGGCGTCGATGGGCTCGGCCACCTGTGCCGTTTCGTCTACGCCCACGGGTTCGTAAGGCGCCTTCTTCGGGTCGATCAGCGCCGTTGCAACCAGAAAGACGATGAACATCAGCGCCAGCAACAGACCAGGGATGACACCGGCGATGAACAGCTGGCCGATGGAGATTTCGGTGAGGATTCCCCAGAAAATCAAAAGAATGCTGGGCGGGATCAGCATGCCAAGCATCGAGCTTCCCGCGACAACGCCGAGCGCGAGGGGCCGGTGATAGTTGAAGCGCCGCATCTCAGGGTAAGCGACCCGCGAGAAGGTGGCCGCGGCGGCAACGCTGACGCCCGAGATTGCCGCGAACACGGCATTGCCAAGCACCGTCGCGACCGCGAGGCGAGCAGGAATGCGCCGCATGATGCGGTTCATGAGCGAGAAAAGGTCCCGCGCCGCGCCCGACTCGGAGATGAAGTTCCCCATGATGATGAAGAGCGGGATCGTTGCGAACACGTAGTCGCGCAGCACACTGAAGGACGCAGTGCCCGCCGTTGCAACGCCGAGTTCCCAGCTTTGGAAAAGAATTGCCGTTCCGATCAGCGCTGTCGCACCGAGCGCAACGCCGATGGGAATGCCGACGAGGATCATCCCGATCAAAGCAGCGAGCGCGGCGAGGGTGAGGGTCTCGAGTTCCATCGCTTCAGCCCTCCGCGCGCCGCGTCGCATGGCGCACCGTCTCGGGGTCGCGTCCCAACAGCGCCGCCACGAAGAGCGCAAGGAAGAGGAAGGTGCTGACCGCGCTGAGGATGAGAACAACGGTGCGCACGGGATAAACCGGGACCCGTAAGGCGCCTTCGCCCTCGATCTCGCCGATGCGCCATCCGATGACGGTGTCTTCCCATCCGCCAAGTGCCATCGCTGCGAAAAGCGCTGCGCCGAGGAGGTGACCCGCAGCGATAACGGTGCGTCGGCCGACTGAAGGCAACGCATCGAGGATCAACGTGGAACGCAGGAGCGCGCCTTCCTTGATGGCAAGGGGAAACTGCAGGAAGACCACCGCAACGATGGAGTTGGCGACGATCTCCTTTGTGCCCTGCAGCGGCTCGCCGAAGAGCGCGCGGCCCAAGACATCGGCAAGGATCAGAAACGCCAGCACGAAGACCCAGATCGTCGCGACGACATTGAGCGCGCTCGCCGCGCTCCTCACGCTGAGCACCATCCTTCCCTCCCTCACGATATTCCGTCCACCCGCTCGCGGGCTTCGGCTCGGGGCTTGACATCGCCCTCTAGATGGCTGCTATTTATCAATTAATAAATACTAACGCAAGCGCTGATTGACGGCGCTGAACCCGGAGGAAAACGATGACGTTCAAAAAACCCACACTGGCCGTGACCCTAGCGGCACTCGTGTTGTCGGCCGGCGCGGTGCCCGAGGCAGCGGCGAAGACATTCACGCTGAGGATTGGCGCAGGCCATCCAAGCGGCCCGGTTCCTTACGTCACCTTGATGGAAGAGTTTTTCGTGCCACAGGTGGAGGCCCGCGTCGCCGATCGCACGGACCACAAGGTGCGATTCATCGAGGCCTATGGCGGCACCATCGCAAAGCTTTCGGAAGTCCTCGAGGCCACACAGAAAGGCATTTTGGACATCGGCCACACGTGCTTCTGCTTCGAGCCATCAAAAGCGTTCGCCAATAATCTGAACTACTACGTCCCCTTCACGACCCCGAATGCGGTTCAGCAGCTCAAGGTCACGCGACAGATCTACAAGGAGTTTCCAAGGCTCGCCGATCACCTCAGCGAGGACTACAATCAGACGCTGATCGCGATCACGGGCTATGAGAACTATAATCTCGGCTCGACGTTCGCCTGGGACGAAACGGGCGAGCTCGCGGGCCGCAAGATCGGTGGCGCGGGCCCCAATCTGCCCTGGATCGAGTTCACGGGCGCAACGGTCGTCCAATCCAGCCTGAACGAGTTTTACTCAGGCCTCCAGACGGGCATCTTCGAGGCGATCCTTGCCTTTCCCGGCAGCTACTATGGTTTCAAGTTCCACGAGGTCGCCGAGCACTACAAGATCATCGACATCGGTGCGGTGATGGTGAACGGCATGACCATCAACAACCGCACGAAGGAGCGGCTACCGCCAGAAGTGCTCGACATCATCGTCGAAGTTGCAGCGGAGTACGAGCTGAAGGTCGCCGAAGCGCTCGATACCGCCCACGAAGAGGGTCTCGAAAAGCTCCGCGAGGCGGGCGCCACCATCACCACCCTACCGCTTGAGGAGCGCCGCGTCTGGGCGGAAAAACTCTCTGCCTGGCCAAATGAAATGGCGCAGCGGGTGAGCGCGGAAGGATTTGACGGACAGGCCATCTTTCGCCGCTACATCGAGATCTTGGAGGCCGACGGGCACGTATTCCCAGTCGATTATCAAATCGATTGACGGGCACCTCATACGCTTCAAGGCCGGCACGGGCGACCGTGCCGGCCCCTCCCCTCCCTGTCAGCTTTCCGCTGATCGTCGGGGATGCGCTTTGGCGGCCGGCGCGCTGGCCTTCCGTCGGCGCTTGCGCATCCCACCGGAGAGCGAAAGTTTCGCAATCATCATGGGCATTCCGTGCAAGAACGCATCGACGCTTCGCGCCACGACCTCGTCGAACTCGGCCCAAACGGGCACGTTGTAGACGTAGCGTCGGATGCCGTAATAGAAGATCCCGCCGTGAAAGGTCCAGATCGTTTCCATCTCTGCCGGCGTGATGGGCAGGGTATCGGGGCCGGGAAGGTCGAACGCGGCTCTCACTTCAATGGCAATCCTTTCGATGATCCGCTTCTCGACGATGGCGATGTAGCGCTTGTTCATCTCGAGCGGCTGCAGCCCTGAATAAAGGTAGATCCGCATCCACTCGTCCGACTGGATGACTTCGCCGTAGCAGCGGTAAAAGGCCTTGAGCCGCTCGGGGAGTGGAATTGCGCGATCCGTCAGCTCTTCGTCCCAGGCATCCTTGTACCGACCAAGGAACACGCGCTCGTAGACAGCCTCAAGGAGATCGTCCTTGCTCGGAAAGTAGCTGTAGATCAGCGGCTGGGTGACGCCGAGCTGCTCAGCGAGCTGATGCGTCGAAGCGTCGAACCCGCGCTCGGAAAAAAGCTGCACCGCACCATCGATGATAAGTTCCCGGCGTTTCTGCCGGCTGTAGCGCCGCCGCTCCGGCGCGGCAGCTGTTGATTTCTTCGTTGCCGACGGCATTGCTGACTGTCCGCTCCTCTTTGCGGGCGACGGCCAGCCATAGGGCACCCGATCCCCATGCGGCTAGACGTCGACCCATCCGCCGGCTGTCTTTAGGCGATGACCGACCGTGTTGGAAACCGAAAGAGTCTGCTCGATGAAGCAGCCCTTCTTGGCGGCTTCAATGAGCCGCATCTGATCTTCCAAGGGTGCATCGCTGTCGAGTTCGATGTCGAGGTCGAAGCCTACCGGCGCGGTTACGTAGGGCTCACGCCCCACCTGTGTGCCCTTCCAGTGCATGTGCGCCTTCACCTTCACGCCGGCCACGGAAATCTTCATACGCTTGCCGAAGGCGCGGATCTGCGTCATCAGGCATCCCGTGAGACCCGCCGTGAAGAGCGCCAACGGCGGCGGCGCCGTGCCGTCGCCACCATGGAATGACCCTTCATCGGTGGCGAGATCGAACTCTTCCTTCTGCGCCGGCCACACGACACGGATGTCGTTTCGCATTTTGCCAGAGGATGTTCCCTCGCCGGTGAACACAATCTCGAATTCCTTGGCCTCGTGACCCATCGAACGCTCCTTTCCTAAGCCAGCAACATGGCATCTGCGTTGACATTTATCGTTTGATAAATTATTTATGGATCGATGGCAATGGAGGGAATGCGATGAGACATGCTGTAGCGGATGTCGATCCAGCCGGCTTTGATTGGCCGAGCGAGTTGGTAGAGGACTTCCGGGCTGCAACACACAACGGCTGTGTTGGCCACGTGCTCGTCTCGGAGACTGAAAGGGTTCGGATCTGGTCATTGCGCCTAGCGCCGGGTGAGCGCATAGGTTTCCACATACACGTGCTCGACTACTTTTGGACCGCCGTCACGCCGGGGAAGTCGCTCTCGCACATGGACGACGGCCAAACCGTAGAGACAACCTACGCCGCCGGCGACACGAAGCATTTTTCTTACGGCCCGGGTGAATTCAAGATCCATGATCTGGAAAACATCGGGAACACTGACCTCGTTTTCACGACGGTTGAGTTTTTCGACGGCGCCAATAACCCTCTGCCGGTCCCGGACTCCGTCCGAAAAAGATAGCCCATCATTAGCAGGTTACCGGATGGTGACCACGCCACTTCTGAACCCCATACGCCATCTGACCCATCACCCAAGCGGAGTTTTGTTGATGGGCGCCGATCGCCAGTATCTGAGCCAAGATGAATTCGGGCTGGATGGTCTGCTCGAACTTTATAATAAGCAATCGCACGTGTTTGAGCTTTGGCGCGATGTCCTTCCGGTCGGCACCTGCGCTTGCGTAACGAACGTCGTCAGTGGCCGCACCCCACCAAGCAACGCCTCCGCTTCGGCGCGCTCCACCTCGGACGGCTTGCCAACGTCCTTCGCGTCGACGATGCGGATGCGGCTCAGAAGCTCAGCAAGGTCGGTCAGTTCGGCGAGCTCGCTTGCAGGGGCATAGACGAAGCCGCGGGCCATGGCGCGCTGGGTGGCGGCGCGGTAGCGACGGGCAGCCACCTTCCGCTTCAGTTCAGCGACGGTCTCCGCACCGGGGACACGATCTCCGCCCGAAAGGCTTGCCCAGTAGAGGTCGTCAGCCTCGGCGAGGGCGTCGCGGCGCATGCGCGCGACCTCGAGCGATTGGGTCTGCAGTGCGACCCTGATCATGCCCCGAGAATCGATGTCGGCGAGCCGTCCCGGCACCCGTCGAACGGAGTGCCAGCAGCGCCCGCGCCGCAGGAGATAGCGGTCCTCGGATCGCACCAGCGTGCACCCGTTTGTTGCACAAAATGTAGCACAATTTGTTGCACAAACGGGAAAACCCGGGAATTAGGAGCAGTGGGAATTCGCGTGAAGCCCTCCAAGAACCCAACGAATTCAATGACTTAACGCGCCGATTGGGTCGGAAGGCTTGGAGCGGGCGATGGGATTCGAACCCACGACCCCAACCTTGGCAAGGTTGTGCTCTACCCCTGAGCTACACCCGCGTCTCCAGTCGAGGGCTTATGGCCGATCCGCACGGCCGACGCAAGCCCCCCTCAGCCGACCTCTGAACGATCCAGCCGGCGCTGACCGAGGTTGACGCAAAAACGTCCCGGAAGCTGAGCAAAACTGGACAGACCGGCCACCGCGGGCTTGGGCTCGGTCACAAGATATGTGGGAATGTCCTCCACAATGGCGCGGTGGGGCGCCTTGTCTTCAAAAGCCTCGCGAAAACGGCTGCCGGCGAACTTGTCGGCCAAGCGCGGGGCAATGCCGCCGGCAATGTAAACGCCGCCCCGGGCCAGGAAGAGCAGCGCAAGATCGCCCGCGAGGCGGCCCAGATAGGTGAGGAAAAGATCAATGGCCTCCTCGCCTTGAGGGTCGCCGCGGCCCGCAGCATCGGTCACATCGGCGCCCGTGCGACAGGCCGAACCATCGCGGCCCGCCTCCACGGCAAGGGCACGGTAGATCCTCCCAAGACCATTACCAGACAGGAGCGTTTCACCGGTGACGCGACCATGGAGACGTTCAAGGTGCGGCCACAAAGCGACGTCTCTGTCGGAAGCGGGGCCAAAACTCATGTGGCCACCCTCACCTGCGATGGGTTGGTAGCGGCCATCGGCGTAAATCAGTGCAGCAACGCCAAGGCCTGTGCCCGGCCCCAGCACCACACGGGGTGAGCGTGTGTCGCCAGCCCCACCCCCAAGGGAGACCACCTGGTCCGGCCCCAGCGAAGGGAGTGACAGGGACAGCGCCTCGAAATCGTTGAACGTGATGAGAGTGTCGAGGTTCAAAGCCTCGCGAAGTGCCTCCGGCTCGATCACCCAGTCGGCATTGGTGAGCTTGGTGGGGCCTGAGTGAAGTGGCGCGGCAATGGCAATCAGCAGCGAGCGCGGCAGGATTGCCGTCGTATCCAGCACCGTTTCAGACACAGCTGTCACAATGTCGGGATAATCGCCTGTCTGCACGGTGGCGAACTCGCGCAAAGGGCTGTGGGTTTCTTGTAGGATGGCAAAGCGTGCATTGGTGCCGCCGATGTCGGCCATCAGCACGGGGAAGGGGATTGGGTCGATGTCTGAGCCGCGGCGAAGCATGGGCACCAAGGTGTTCTGTGGACCAAAGACTAGAAGTGCCAGAGCCCCGCAAGGATTGAAAGGCCGACACAGCGCCACATCTGTCGGTCGAGCGTACGAGCGCTGGCAATCCTTGCCGCAGTGTGCAATCTGCCCGTTTTCCTTCCGCCTAAGCCCGGTGGCCGACAAAGGTCTCCGGCGATGGGCGTTTCAAAAGTCCGAGGGGCTCTCATGGGCGATCCCGTGAACCGCAAGACTCATATCCGCCTCACCTCCCATCCCGGGAGCGGCAAGAAACTGCGCTTTCCCATCAATTGGGGCGCCAAGGACCCGCGCGAGCGTGGCCCGGTTGTCGGCACAGTCACCGAGACCGCCGACAGGAACGTCATCGGCACCCACGGGGGCTCATATTCGCTCTACCGTGCCCTTGCCGTGACGTCAGGGGCGCTGAACCCCATCCGCCGGCCCGATCTCACCAACACGGCGCCCACCTTCCAGATCGGCCCTTTCCCGGCCTGGACAGACCCGAAGAGAATCGTGTCCCTCGATCCTTGGGGCCACCGTTCCAGCGAGATCTTTGCCGACCTCATCGCAGAAGGGGTGGACATTCGTCCCACCATCGCGGTGACACAGGCGCGCCTGACCTTGCACGAGTTGAAGGACGCCGTGCGCGAAGACCGCCTCAAGGTGGACGGGTCCATCGTCCTTCCCACGGGGGATGTGGCCGTCACCAAGGTGGCTGTGGAGCCCGTGTGGCACCTTCCTGGCCTCGCTGAGCGGTTCGGCGTTGAAGAGACACGGTTGCGGCGTGTGCTGTTCGAGCAGACGGGGGGCATGTATCCTGAGCTTGTGACACGGCCTGACCTCCACGTCTTCATGCCACCCATCGGCTCCATCACCGGCTACATCTTCGGCGACCCAGAAGCCGTCAGCGACCCCGGTCGGCGCCTTGCCTGCCGCGTCCATGACGAGTGCAACGGCTCGGATGTATTCGGCTCCGACATTTGCACCTGCCGGCCCTACCTGGTCCACGGGATCGAAGAGTGCATTCGCGAGGCTCAATCAGGGGGCGGGGGCCTTGTGGTCTACAACCGCAAGGAAGGCCGCGCACTGGGCGAAGTGACGAAGTTCCTCGTCTACAACGCCCGCAAGCGCCAGGAAGGCGGCGACACGGCGTCTGAGTATTTTGAGCGCACTGAGTGCGTGGCAGGCGTTCAGGATGCCAGATTCCAGGAGCTGATGCCCGACGTTCTCCATTGGCTGGGCGTCAAGCGGATCGACCGGTTCGTCTCCATGAGCAACATGAAGTACGACGCCATCGTCGGCTCGGGCATTGAGATCGTCGAGCGCATCTCCATCCCCGACGAATTGATCCCCGCCGACGCACAGGTGGAAATCGAAGCCAAAAAGGCAGCCGGCTACTATTCGGAGACCGACACGAAGGATCTGAAAAGCGTGTTGGGCCGAGACCTCAATGAGTGAGGCCGAGGCGGACGATCGCGCGGCGGCGGACGCGGCAGCCTACCTTTTGTCCGCGCTTGCCATCCGCGAACGCTCCGCCTTGCTGTTCGACCGTATCGAGAACGGGCAAAGCGCCTACTTCGACTTTGCCCCCGATGCACTCCCGCAGATTGCCGACCAAGTGGCCGCACTCACCCGCTTGCGCTTTTCTGACCTTAACGTCCCCTTCCATGCCCGATGGCGTCACTTCGAGGTGGGGGGCGTGGACCGCTTTGCCGACCTTGCCGGCGCCCGCCAATGGGCAACCCCTGAAGAGGCGGCGAGGGCAATGGCAGACCTTGCCATCGTCTCCGTCCTCCTCGACGCTGGCGCTGGGGCGGACTGGACCTATCAGGAGGCCGCCACAGGCACCCGCGCGGGCCGTTCGGAAGGTTTGGGCCTTGCCTCATTTGCAATGTTTGCCGCAGGTGCCTTTTCCGCCGTTCCCGCCGACCCCTTGCGCGTCGACGCCGACGGGTTGAACAGCTTGACACAGGCGGAGTTCGAGGCGGGCTTCCAAATCTCCGCCGACAACCCTTTGTCGGGTGCGTCCGGCCGGCGCATGCTCTTGAACGACCTTGCCATGGCCGTGCGATCCGCGCCGGACATCTTTGCCATTGATGACGCGCCGCGGCCTGGCGGCATTATCGACTATCTTGCCGGCGAGGCTGAGGATGGACGCCTCCCCGCCCCCGCCATTCTCTCAGCTGTGCTTGAAGGTCTCGGCCCCATTTGGCCAAGCCGTATAGAGCTTGCAGGCATTCCCCTCGGCGATACCTGGCGCCACCCCGACCTTCATGAAGAGGGCCCTGGCGGCGACCTCGTCCCCTTCCACAAACTGTCGTCCTGGCTGTCCTACTCGCTGATCGAGCCGCTCACCGTGCGCGGTATCGATGTGGTGGACGTTGACGGTCTCACAGGCCTTGCCGAGTACCGCAATGGCGGCCTGTTCGTGGACGGCGGTGCGCTGCACCTGCGCCAGGAAAGCACCGAGCCCCTCCCCGTCGACCACCCGATGATCGTGGAATGGCGGGCGGCAACGGTGACGCTGCTTGACCGCCTCGCCCCCCTTATCCGCGAAAAGCTCGGCGCGCCGGACATGCCCCTTGCCTCCATTCTTGAAGGCGGCACCTGGCTTGAGGGCCGCCGCCTTGCCGCCAAGCTCCGGCCCGACAACAGCCCCCCCATAGCCATCCTGTCGGACGGCACCGTCTTCTAGCCCTTCCCCGCCATTTGCCCGGTCCCGTCATGTCGCAACCCGCCACCGTCATCCAACACCCGCTCGTCCAGCATAAGCTGACCCTGATGCGCCAGAAGGACACGTCCACGGCAAGCTTCAGGCAGCTTTTGCGGGAGGTGGCCATGCTCCTTTGCTATGAAGCCACCCGCGACCTTGAGGTGGAAGACGTGGAGATCGAAACGCCCCTTGCGGTCATGAACGCGCCCATGCTGTCTGGCAAAAAGCTGGTGTTCGCCTCCATCCTACGGGCGGGCGAAGGGCTTTTGGGCGGTATGCTCGACCTCGTCCCCGCCGCACGGGTCGCGCACGTGGGCCTTTACCGCGATCCGTTGACCCTCAACGCGGTGGAGTACTACTTCAAATCCCCTGAGGACATTGGCGACCGGCGCGTCATCGTGCTCGATCCCATGCTCGGCACAGGCAACTCGGCCATTGCCGCGCTGGACCGCTTGAAGGAGGCTGGCGCCACCGACATGCGCTTCGTGTGCCTGCTTGCCGCGCCCGAAGGGGTGGACAATCTGTCGAGCCACCACCCGGACGTTCCCATCGTCACCGCTGCCATCGACGAGCGGCTGGACGACCACGGCTACATCGTCCCCGGCCTAGGTGATGCCGGCGACAGGATGTTCGGCACAAAATAGCCGCGAGGGTCGCGCCAGGCTGTCACGGAACCGTCGCAGGGGCCGTCCCCTCGCCACGCGCGCTTTTGCCATGGCGCGAAACGCGCTACCCAGCGCTCGCCACTGCCGGAGCCGATGATGTTTCCCAAACCCAAGCCCGCCCTCACCCCCAACACCTACGCCTACGAATCAGAGCCCCTCGTCAAACCCACAGGCTTTCGCGAGTACGATGCCCGTTGGCTGTTCGGCAAAGAACTGAACCTTATGGGCGTTCAGGCGCTTGGCATGGGCCTTGGTACCCTGCTTGGGGAGATGGGAAAGCCCCGCGAAGTGGTGACGGGGCACGACTTTCGCAGCTACTCCGCCTCCATCAAGACCGCTCTGATCCAGGGGCTGATGGCCGCCGGCTGCAAGGTCCACGACATCGGCCTTGCCGTCACCCCGATGGCCTACTACGCGCAATTTGCCCTCGATGTACCGGCAGTGGCCATGGTCACCGCCAGCCATAACGAAAACGGCTGGACGGGCGTCAAGATGGGCGCCGACCGCCCCCGCACCTTCGGCCCGGAAGAGATGAGCCGCCTGAAGGAGATCACGCTCAACGCCGCCTTCGACCTGTCAGGCGGCGGCGCCTACGTCTTCGTCGAAGACTTTCCGGCCCGCTATATGGACGATCTTGTCGACGGGCGGACCATCACGCGGCCCCTGAAAGTGGTGGCCGCCTGCGGCAACGGCACGGCAGGCGCCTTCGCCCCCCAAACGCTGGAGCGCCTTGGGGTGGAGGTCATCCCCCTCGATACCGAGCTTGACCACACCTTCCCCCGCTACAACCCCAACCCTGAAGACATGGCCATGCTCCACGCCATCCGCGACGCCGTCCTTGAAAACGGCGCTGACGTTGGCTTCGGTTTCGATGGGGACGGCGACCGCTGCGGCGTCATCGATGAGACGGGCGGTGAAATCTTCGCCGACATCGTGGGTGTGATGCTAGCGCGGGACCTTTCGGCCCTGACGCCAGGCGCCCAATTCGTGGTGGACGTGAAGTCCACCGGCCTTTTCATGACCGACCCCGTCCTCATCGAGAACGGCGCCAAGACCGACTACTTTAAGACAGGCCACTCCTACATCAAGCGCCGCGTCAATGAGTTGAATGCCGTGGCCGGGTTTGAAAAGTCGGGCCACTTCTTCTTCAACCCGCCCCTTGGCCGCGGCTATGACGACGGCCTCGTTTCCGCCATCGCCATTTTGGAAATGCTGGACCGCAACCCCGGCAAGACCATGTCACAGCTGCGCGCTGCCCTGCCGAAAACCTGGCAAACCCCCACCATGAGCCCCCACTGCGACGATGAGGTGAAGTACGCCGTCATCGACCGCGTGGTGCAACGCTTCAAGGACATGCACGCCGCCGGCGCCGACGTGGCTGGCCAGCCCATCACCGACCTCATCACCGTCAACGGCGTCCGCGTCGTGGTGGAGGACGGCACCTGGGGCCTGGTACGCGCCTCTTCCAACAAGCCTGAACTTGTGGTCGTGGTGGAAAGCCCCACTTCAGAGGCGAACATGCGCGCCATGTTCAAGGCTGTGGACGGCGTTCTGCGCGAAAACTCTGAAGTGGGCGCTTACAATCAGTCCATCTGAAGAGATGACACGAACGCGGTCATCGTCCGTTAAGCCTGTTGGGACAAAGGATTTGGCGTGGAGGCCACGCGGACCAACGTTAACCGGGGAACAAGGTGAGCCGGTGAGTTTTGCGCGTGAGCCATTCACGGGACGAAACGGGTCGCGAGGACGCCATGCGCAAGGGGGCGGAGACGGCATTGAAACGCCGCGGGACAAAACCGCCCCGCGCCGAGTCCCTGTCGGAGTTGCCGATGGTGGCCGCGCTCTTGGTGGCAGCTGTCGTGGTGGCGGTGTTAGCCGCCGGTGGGCCGGTGCTGGAACTCGTCTCCGGTTTCGACGCAGCCTGGAATCGCTGACGAGGCCCCCCGAAGGATTCCCCACATGATTGTCGATCGCGCCGCTGTGGAACGCCCTGTCCCCGTCCACGGGGTGGGCAAATCGGCAGCGCCCGGCTTCATCGACCGCCTCCCCTCGCAACACGCCGCCTTCTGCCGCCTCAATGGCTTCGATGGCGCGGCAGGCACACTCCTCACCCTGCCGGACCCCGCAGGTCGCCTTGCCATGGTGCTCGTGGGCTTGGGCGAGACCGCAGATCCTTTCGCTGCCGCCGCCCTCTCCCGCCTGCCCGAAGGCACCTTTGCGCTCGGTGAAGGCTGGCAGGATGTGACGGCCGCCACCCTCGGCTTCTTGCTGTCGCTTTACGGGTTCGACAACTACAAGACCGTCAAGCCCAAAGACATCAAGCTCGTCGCGCCAGACGGTGTCGATCCTGTCGACACTAAACGCATCGCCGACGCGGTGTTTCTCACCCGCGACCTGATCAATACCCCCGCCAACGACCTTGGTCCCGCAGAGCTTGCCGATGCCGCCCAGGCCCTGTCCCGCAAGCACGGCGCGAAGGTGACCATCACCGACGGTGAGGCGCTTGAGAACGATTTTCCGATGATTGCAACGGTGGGCGCTGCCTCGGCCCGCCCGCCCCTTCTCATCGACCTTGTGTGGGGTGACAGCGCCGACCCAAAGGTGACGCTGGTGGGCAAAGGCGTGGTCTTCGATACTGGCGGCCTCAATCTGAAGCCCGACCGCGCCATGGCCCTCATGAAGAAGGACATGGGGGGCGCCGCCCAAGCCCTCGGCCTTGCCGCAATGATCATGGATCGGGGCTTGCCCGTGCGTCTGCGCGTGTTGATTGGCGCTGCGGAAAACGCCATGGGCGGCAGCGCTTTCCGCCCGGGCGACATCCTGCGCTCGCGCAAAGGTCTGACGGTGGAGATCGGCAATACCGACGCTGAAGGCCGCCTCGTCCTTGCCGACGCACTTGCTCTTGCAGACGAAGAACGCCCCGATCTTCTGGTGGATTTTGCGACTTTGACGGGCGCGGCACGGGTGGCATTGGGGCCTGACCTTCCTGCTCTTTTCACCCATCAGGACGCGCTTGCCGAAGAAATCGCCCTTGCCGGCGAGGACGTGCATGACCCCGTGTGGCGCCTCCCCTTGTGGAAGCGCTACGAAGGCTGGCTGAAGTCCAACGTTGCGGACGTGAACCACATCTCGTCCCAACCCTTTGCAGGCGCCGTGACCGCAGCCCTCTTCCTGCAGCGCTTTGTGGAGCACACCCGCAACTACGCCCATCTGGACGTCTTTTCCTGGAATGCAGAGGAACGTCCCGGCCGTCCCAAAGGCGGTGAGGCGCAATCCATCCGCGCTCTCTACCATTGGCTTTGCGTGCGCTATGCTGAGCGGCCATGACTGCCACGCTCGACAAACGCCGCCACGCCTACCGCGACGACCTTGCCGACAGCGCCCTCAAAGGCCGCGTCGAGGCTTCCCGTTTCGTCACCCCCACCAAAGCCCACGTCAGCGCGCCCTCCGCTCCTTGCAGGCGCACCCCTGGCGAAGACGGTCGCCTCGATACGGAGTTTTTGCGCAGCGAACCCATCAACGTCTTCGACGACAAAGACGGCTGGTCTTTCGTCCAAAGCTGTTCTGACGGCTATGTGGGCTACGTCCCCTCCGCCCTCCTCGCCGAGGGAGAGGCGACCGCCACTCACTTCGTGCCGGTTCCCTTGGCGCTGGTGTTTCCCGAACCCTCCATCAAGGTGCCACCGCTGCCGTCCCTTCCCATGGGCGCAAGGGTTGCTGTGAGCGAGACCTTGAATGTCGGCTCGGAGGTCTTCCACCACCTCACCGGCGGCGGCTACATTCTGCGCCAACACTTGGCTTCCCTTCAAACGCCCCTTGAAGACTGGGTGGACGTGGCGGAGACATTCATCGGCTCCCCCTACCTTTGGGGCGGCAAGACCTGGGCGGGGATCGACTGTTCGGGCCTTGTCCAACTGGCGATCGAGGTCACCGGCGGGTCCGCACCGCGGGACTCCGACATGCAAGCGGCAGAGCTTGGCACCGACATTGGTGCCGACACACGCACCTTCCGCCGCGGCGACCTCATCTTCTGGACCGGCCATGTGGGGATCATGCTGGACGAGACGCGGCTCCTTCACGCCAACGGTTACCACATGATGACAGCCATCGAGCCTGTGGCCACCACCATTGCCCGCCTTGAGGGCCTTTCCCTGCCAGTGATCGCCGTCCGCCGCGTTCAGACCGGGCGCCTGACAACGCGCACCTGAAGCGCCTTGCCGATGACCGCCATCGGCCAGGTGCGCGACACGGCTTGCACTGCACTCATACGCGAAACAGCTGTGCAATTTTTGTTTGCATGTCGCTCAGTCGGTCTCGGACGACTTTCGCCTTACGATTGATTCGCGGCCCCCTTCATCAGAAATTGCACGAAAGTCTAAGCATCTCACTTCTTCATAAGCGATAGCTTTCCGACGCATAAGCCACAATTAACCAAGGTGATACATCTGGGAATGTTTTAGCGTGCACCCTTTGCGTTGTTTCCATTCCCGCAGAAGTGTTTCTAGCCAAGATTGCATTTGAAAAAGAAGTCATTACACTCTGCCCCAACCTTAATATGAGAAGTGGCTGCGAAGGGCGTATGGCTGAACAGATCGGGGGCAAACTCATCGATCAGCTTGACCGCACCAGTGGGCACGATCTGTTCATCACCAACGACGGCACCGCTCCCACCATCGACCTTGGTGCATCCAACGGCGATGCAGCCGACCAGGCTCTCACCCTCGTCATGCCCCCACCGCACACCTGTCGGCAAGCGGCGTCCAACCCGCAGAGGCATCGTCCGACACCACCGCAACCCCACAAAGATTGGGTCAGTCTATGTTTCAGCAAATCGGTTCGAACGGAATTGACTATCTCGGCGGCACCCTTCGTGCCGACATCATCTATGGAGACCCCTACACCGTCGGCTCCATCTACGAGATCGAACAAGTCGGCGGCCCCCTCGGTGAAGGCAGCGGGTTTCTGGGGACCGGCATCGGCGGATTCGACCTGATCGATGGATTTGCCGGCAGAGACACCATCGTTGGGGATGCCGCGGAGATCGATGAAACAGGCGCTGGCGGCTGGGACATCATCAAAGGTGGCGATGGTGTGGACCTCATCGCAGGCGATGGCGATACCGTCCGCGGCGAAGGCGGCGACGACATCATCAAGGGCGGTAAAGGCGGCGACGTTCTTTTTGGCGATGCCTTCGACGTTTTTGGCAGCAACGCTAAGGGTGGCAACGATGTCGTGACCGGCGGCCGAGGGAAAGACTTCATCGTCGGTGACGGAGGCTCCATGCTTGGCAGTGCCGAAGGTGGCGACGACCGTCTTTATGGCGGCAAGGGGAGCGACACCGTGATCGGTGATGGTCTTGGCCTTGGTGAAGCGGTCATGGCTGGTGATGACTTCATATCCGGCGGACGTGGCGCTGATCACCTTTATGGTGATTCATTCAACGTACAAAACGTATTTGTATCAGGAAGCGACATATTTTACTTCAATGATCGAAGCGGCCAAGACATCATATACGACTTTGAGGTGGGTAAGGACAGCATTGTCATTGGCGGTTATGACGAAGTGAAGAGTTTCGATGACTTGGTCATCGCCGAGGCAGACGGCAACACAGTCATCGACCTGGGCGCATCCAACGGCATGACCGCAGACCGTCACACCGTCACCCTACTCGACGTCACGGGCCTCACCGACGCCGACGTCGCCTTCGGCCTCTTCGCCTAAAGCACGATCCGCTCAGTTTGACACAAACCGAGCGGATGCAAACAGCCTCGCATCCATATCTAGCGCGATTTCTCGTTGATCAGGTTGATCCAACCTGATCGGAACGCGCGAGAGAGCAATCCCAGAATGACTGCGCACAGTCTTCCTGAAGATGATGGCTCGTTTCTTATGTATGCGAGCCGTTTTCTCCTATCTGACTGTTTACAGTCAGATAGGAATGGCTCTACAGCCTACTGGGTCTTCTCAGACCCAGATAAGATGCTTTACTTGTTTGAGTTAGAGCCGTTTTCTTCAGCTGAGACGATTCCGTCTGGCCTGAAACGGATCCACGGCGAGTTCGGCTTGGAGAGTCTTGTTTGAGCTGAATAAAACCATTGTGAACCATAGGCTTAGAGACTCTCATCTAAGGCTGAATAACCTGAGATTCTGGTGCGGTCGCGCATTGTGGCGGGGCCAATGTTCTCGCCGCGCAAGCCGGCGCCGCATTGGCCATCAAAACGGTTTGATGACCTTTGAATCGGCTCAAACGCCGCCCGCAGGCAGTGTAGCCATAAACACTCCACGCGCCTTGTCGCGGGGCAATGAACACTTGACGGGTGAGCTCAGCACTGCCCCTATGGTCCACGCGGCTATGCACCGCGTGTGAAGATGGTCTTACTGCGTGAGGCTATCGGCCAGCTGCTTAAGGCCTTCTCCGTCCTTTCGGGTGCGTTCAAGGCACTCGGCCGTGAGGGCGACGGTGCGGTCCACATCCTCAAAGCTATGGCTTGAGGTGATAAAGAAACGCAGCCGTGCCGCCTTTTCGGGGACCGCAGGGTAGATGATCGGCTGAACGTTGACCCCTGCCTCTGACAAACGGTGCGAAAGGACCGCAGCAAGAATGCTGTCGCCCACAATGACAGGCACCACGGCAAGGCCCTCGCTTGTGCCCACATCGAGCCCTGCCGCCTTAGCCGCCGCAACAAAGCGATGACCGTTCTCGGCAAGCTTGGTCACCCTTTCAGGCTCTTCCCGCAACACTTCGAGCGCGGCAAGGGCCGCTGCCGTCGAGGCAGCAGGCAAACCCACAGAGAACACGAAGCCCGGCGCGGTGGCCTTCAAATACTCCACCAGAGCGGAGGAGCCTGCGATGAAGCCACCACAGGAGGAGAGCGTTTTTGACAACGTCCCCATCCAGATTTCCACCGCGTTGGGGTCGACGCCATCGCGCTCGGCAAGGCCGCGGCCGGTGGCACCAACAGCGCCCAGGGCGTGGGCCTCGTCCACCAAGAGCCACGCGTCGTGCCGATTTTTCAAGCGTATGAGCCGGCCGAGGGGCGGCGCATCTCCGTCCATGGAGTAAAGCCCCTCCACCGCGATCAACACGCGATTGAAGCTGTGGCGTTTGGCCGACAGGAGACTTTCCAGGTGGTCGATGTCGTTGTGGCGGAATGTGAGGCGCGTTGCCCCTGCAAGGCGCGCCCCTTCCACGATGGAGTTGTGGGCAAACGCGTCCGTCAAAATGAGGTCGTTCGGCCCAAGAAGGTGGCCGATCACGGTCACATTGGTGGCGTGGCCTGAGACCATCACCACACAATCCTCAACGCCGATGAAGTCGGCGATTGCCCGCTCAAGATCGCGGTGGATGGGCCGCTCGCCAGAGACGACGCGGCTTGCGGAGACGGAGGTGCCGAAGGTGTCGATGGCCTGCTTTGCCGCCGCGTCCACCCGCGGATGGCCGTTCAACCCGCAATAATCATAGGAGGAGAAGTTGATGTACTCGCGCCCATCGATCCGCGTATGAGCCGAGGCGCGGGTTTCGTGGACGCGAAAGAACGGACTTTCGATCTTCAAAAGGTCGGCGGCAGCGCGGTGGATGCGCAATTCGCGCATGCCTTCAAGGCTGGCAAAGTCGAAGGCGGAGGACGCGGTTCGCCGTTCGCTCTTCTGCGGGACGAGACGGTCTATCTTGCGCTCAAGGCCGGCCTTTCGAGAAGCGCGGGCCGCGGCCAGGAGTTGATCCTTCGCGACGGACTTCAGCGCACCGATGCCCCGTTTGCTCATGGAATGATCGTCCTCATGTCGCCGATTTTCTGGCGGACCGCGTCTTCCAGCTCATGGATGTTCTCGACGTTGTCGCCTTCACCCAGATGTCGCGTGATCATGGTTTCGGCAACCTCATCCTCCATCAAACCCGCCTCGCCACGGGTGCGACCAATCACCTTGCGGGCAAGGTCGGTCAACGTGACCCCTGCGGCGAGGGACATGAGGGGGATGTCGATGCCAAGGCGCTGCTCAGCGGCCATGCGCAACTCAACGCCCATGAGCGAATCCATGCCGAGCGCGGTGAGAGGCTTGTGAACGTCCACCTCAGAGGCGGGAAGCTTAAGGATGCGGGAGATTTCCGCCGCCAGAAGCTTGGTGACTTCTGACAAAGCCTCTTGATCCGACAAGCCTTTCAAGCGTTCGGCAAGGTCGATGGAGGCTCCGGCGTCGGCCATGTCGGAGGCTTCGTCGGCAAGATCCTCGAAGGCGGGGGTGCGGGCGATGGCAAGGTCTTTGCGGGCAGCGCCCCAATCCACCTTGCCGATCATGCGTACGGCAGCACCGTCGGTCATCGCGCCCGCGTCGAGGAGGGTTTTGAGTGTCGCCAGTCCCTCGTGGGCTGTAATGGCGTAGCGGCCGAGCTTGCGCTGCAAAAGCTCGGACGTTTCCATGTCCCGTGCAAGGACCCCCACATCGGCAATGGCCCCCCAAGCGACGGCCAGCGCAGGCTTGCCTTCAGCCCTTCGACGCCGCGCCACCCCTTCAAGGAAGGCGTTGGCGGCCACGTAGTTGGCCTGGCCCGGGTTGCCCAGCTGAACGGTGATGGAGGAATAGACCACAAACAGGTCCAGTGCCACATCACGCGTTGCCGCCTCAAGCGCTTGTACGCCGCCCATTTTCGGGCCGAGAACGGTGCGGTACCTCTCAGCGTCGAGGGAGGCGATCAACGCATCGTCCAGCACCATCGCCATGTGGATGACGCCCGCCAGCGGATGGGCCGCATCGATCCCATCAACCAGGGTCTTTAGCGCTGATGCATCGGTCACATCCACCGCTTCAACGGCAATGGTGACGCCGTTTTCTCGGTGGACTTCGATGGCACCGGCAATGGTCTCGTCCTTCACGCCGGAGCGCGAGGCGAGGATCAGGTGGCGTGCACCCTGGCCGATCAACCATTCGGCCGTCGCAAAGCCGAAGCCCGACGTGCCGCCCACCAACAGGTACGTCTTGTCCGGGTGGATTGTGGTGGAAGGCGCGGCAGCGGTTTCGCGCGGCGGCTCCGGGGCAGCCACGACAATTTTGCCGATATGGCCGGCGTGCTGCATCAAGCGGAAAGCATCCTGCACGGCGTCGGCCGCAAAGGCGCGGTAGGGGAGCGGCGCTAGCTCTTCCTGGCGGAAAAGGTCCATGATGTCGTTCAGGAGACGCTTGCCGAGCTTGGCCCTATGGGACAAAAGCTGGTCCGCATCGATGCCGAAGTAGCTGAGATTGCGGCGGAAGGGGCGCAGGCCAAGCTTGGTGTCGGCGTAAAAGTCCCGCTTGCCGAGCTCAAGGAACCGGCCAAAGGGTTTTAGCGCCAAGAGGCTGCGCTCCATCGCTTCGCCTGCGAGGGAGTTCAAGACGAGGTCCACGCCCTCGCCACCTGTTGCCTCAAGGGCCTCGTCGGCAAAGGTCAGCGCGCGGGAATCGAACACCTCGTCGGCGCCGAGCCGGGTCAAGAGCGCACGCTTTTCAGTGGTGCCTGCAGTGGCGAATACGCGCGCGCCGCGCCACTTGGCAATTTGCAAGGCGGCCAGGCCGACCCCCCCTGCCCCGCCGTGGATCAGGACGGTTTCGCCCTCTTCAATCCGCCCCAGTTCCACCAGCGCGTAGAACGCCGTCAGGAAGGCAACCGGAATCGTGGCGGCCGCCTCAGGCCCCAACGCATCCGGCCTTCGGACGACGGCATCGGAGCGCACGGTGACGTGGGAGGAAAAGCAGGCTGGCGCAAAGGCGATGACGGCGTCGCCAGGGGAGAGATCGCTCACCCCCTCGCCGATGGCCTCGACGGTGCCTGAACACTCCATCCCGAGGGTTGGACCTGCGAAACCATCCTGAAGCGCTTCGTGGGGCAACAGGCCCAGCGTCCACATAACGTCGCGGAAATTGAGGCCTGTTGCGTCCACCTTCAGCCGAACATGGCCTTGGGGGAGCGGTGGATGGGCCACAGCCTTCCAGACGAGATTGTCGATGGAGCCGCGGCGGGGAATTGCGAGCGTTGTCGCGTCGCCTTCGCTCTTTTCGGCGGGGGGCGCAGACATGTAGCGCACGGCGGAGCGGTGGTCGCTCGCCAGCACAATCTCGCGCTCGTCGTTGGGCTGAGCCAGTTCTGCGCGCAGTCGGACAGCGGCCACGCTGGCATCGAACGAGGGCATGATGTCGATGATGTGGAAGGCGAGATGCGAGAACTCGTTCATCGCCACCCGCGCGAAGGACCGAGCGGCCGCCGCGGAGGGACGGATGTCTTTCGCGGTCTTCCCCTCAGCGCCGAAGGTGACGAAAGTGACCGTGCGCGCCTCGCTTCCAAGCTCCAGCAGGAACGAACCGATGGCGCCCAGCTGATCGGCAAGCCCTTCCTCGTCCTCGGCAGGATCGATGGCGATGAGGCAGTCGCCCTCAGGCACGGTGTCGAGGCCGAGCACCTCGGGGCCATCATCGGGCATAGCGGCAAGGGCATCGCACACCTTGCGCGCCCGCTCGCCAACAGCGTGGAGGGACGGGAGCTTGGCACGCTCTTCGGCCGGTGCCGCCTCACCGCTCTTGGCCACAACGAGGAGGCCGTCGGTGTGGGCGCTGGCAAGCGCACCCGATTTCATCACCGTCAGGCCGGCGTTGCCGAGGGCTTCGCACCATTCATGGGAGCGGCCAAGGCGGCCAACAGGCGACTGTGGGTCCACCGAACCGGCCCACCACTCCGCCGAGAGGCCGAACACGGCATCGGAAAAAAGGCTCGGGAGATGGGCTGCGGCCAGGAAGACGCCGTCAGGCTTCAACTGGCGCGCAATGTCTCCGACCTGAGGTGAGTCCATGGTCGGCGCCATGACCAAAAGATCGAAGGGATGCCCGTCATCCTCAAGATCGTCGAAGGGCGTGAAAGAGAGGCCTGGCTGGCGCTCAAGGAGGAGTTTGGCCCGCTCCACTGCCGTTTCGTTGCGGTCGGTCACCACAAGGGCGATACGCGCGGGATCCAAGAGTTCAGCGAAGGCGCGGACCAGGGCGACGTTCCCGGCGCCCACAAGGCCCACCCTCACAGGAAGGTCTCGTGCCACCTTCAGCATCTCGCCTGAGGCAACCAACAGCGCCTCATGAAGGGGCGCGGTAAAGGGAGCATCACCCATCAACTGGGCGAGGAGGGAGTCGGCCGCCGGAATGGTCCCCTCGCAAAGGCCGCTCTCCACCACCGTCTCAAGCCATTGGGGAAGAGCGGCGATAAGAGCCGCTTCGGCCAACCTGTCGGGGTGCTCTGCCATCAAAAGGGCAACGACATCGCTCACGTCGATGGCGCTCTCGCCCACTGTCCAGCGGCCGTCCTGTTCCTGCGCGCTCCCGCTTGCCTCAAGCGCCATCAGAAGGCGCGCCACCAAGGGCATGGCGGAGCTTGCATGGTCGCCACGAGCCACAAGATCGTCCAGCGAGATGGCTTCGGAAAACAGCGTTGCCATGGTGTCGGCGGCAGCGGCCTGGACGCCTGCCTCGATCAACAGGGCGGTCTCGTCAGGCTCCACATCGTCGGTCGCCATGAGGCCGGCAGGCACGGACGGCGTGACGGAGGCCGCTTCACCCGCGCGACTGATGCGACGCAAGGCAGGCTCAGCGACGATGGTCTCGCCACCTGCATCGCGGCTGAGGGTCACCGACTGGAAGCGCACCGCATCGGCGCGCGCCACAACGGCGCCGGCCTCGTCAAAAAGCGCAAAGTCGGCCTCGACGATCCCCTCCGCAGGCATGGTGACGGAAAGGTTGGCGCGCACGGGGACGCCCGTGCCTTCCGAAAGCGTGAGGCGTGACAGGCGCACAGGCAACACCGCACGGCTCCCGCCTTCGTCCATGCCGGCGATGAAAGCGAACAGGGCATGGAAGCAGGAATCGAACAGCGTCGGATCAAGCGCGAAATGATGGCCCGCCACGACAGGATCGGGCGGCAGAAGACGCACCTCGGCCCGACCGTTGGCGGCGATGGTCACATGGTTGGCCCTGCGGAAAACAGGGCCGTAGGGAAGGCCGTAGCTGGCAGTCAGTTCATAAAGCTCAGGCGCGCTGACGGACCGATCCATCCGCTCAGGCCCATCAACGCCGCGGGCATTGGGTTTAGCGGGGGCAGGACCGACGCGGGCCTTTGCGTGGGGCGACCAGCCATCTTCGCTGAACCGCGGCCGGCTGGAGATCAGAAACGTGTTGGGCGCGATCTCATGGGTGCGTACCTCACGCTCGCTCTCAGCGTCCAGCACCAAAGCGGCCACGATGTCGAGGTCGCGTACCTCAATGTCGGCGCCTTCGTGAAGAAGGCGGCCGGCGGCCAGGAACATCTCCACAAAACCCGCAGCGGGGAAGACGACGCTTTCCTCAACCGCATGGTCGGCCAGGAAGGGGTAGCGCGTGGTATCAAGGTTGGTGCGCCAGTCGGCCTGATCGGGCAGAAGGCGGCTTCCCAACAGCACATGGTCCAGCGGCGTCGACAGGCGCACCTTCTCGATGCTATCGGTCTGGCGGTAGTAGGCGTGCTGCCATGGGTATGTCGGTAAGCAGTCCGGCCCGCTCTGTTTGGGGCCGAAGACAACGCCCTCGTCCACCTTCGCGCCATGGGCAATGCCGCGGCGCACCACGTTGCCCACAATGTCCGCGCCGGTATCGTTCTGCTTCAAGGATGGCAGAGCGGTGGCACGGATTTCAGCGTTGCGTGCAATGTCGCTCACATAGGCCGTCAGGACAGGACGCGGGCCGATCTCCACAAACAGGCGGTGGTCTTGAAGGGCAGCCGTCACACCGTCGCTGAAGCGCACGGGTTGGCGCACATTGTCCCACCAGTAGGTGCCGCCAAGGGTCTGCCCCTCCACCACCTCACCGGTCACCGTGGAAACCATGGGTGTGGTCGCTTCGCGCGGCTTGATGTCGGCAAGGGAGGCAAGGAGAGGATCGCGGATCGGCTCCACCAAAGCGCAGTGGAACGGATAATCAAGGTCGAGCCGCTTCAGCGCCCAGCGCTTCTTCCGGGCGGTCTTGGCAAATTCGGCTAACGTGTCCGCAGGTCCCGAAATGGTGACTGACCGGCCGGAGTTCACAGCCGCAAGCTCGAGCCCAGGGTAGGGTTCAAGCGCGGCCTTGGCCTCGTCGGCAGGCAGGAGCAGGGCTGCCATCCCGCCAAGGTGGCGCGTCACTTCCTGATGGGTGGAGCGGGCGTGGATCACCTTCACGGCGTCCGCAAGGCTGAGAGCGCCGCTTGCCCAGGCGGCCGCCACTTCGCCAACGGAGTGGCCGAGTACCATGGACGGTGCCAAACCTTTGCGGGCCAGCGCTTCGGTCAACGCCACCTGGAGCGCAAACAGTAAAGGCTGCGCGATCTCGGTGCGCTCGATCTCCGTCTCAAGGTCTTCGGAGAACATCATGGTGACCAGCGACCAGCCGGCCACCGACATGAAAACCTTGTCGGCCCTGTCGAAGGAGAGGCGGAAATCCGTGTCCCCCTGGTAAGCGTCGCGCCCCATCCCGGCCCACTGGGAACCGTTTCCGGAATAAACGAAGACAGGCGCTGCGGCAGGGGTAATGGCCTCGCCGACAATGGCAGCGTCGGTGTTCTCACCTTCGGCCACCGCACGCAGTGCATCGGCCATCGCTTGGACATCGCCCGGGGCGATTACCGCGCGGTGGGCATGGCGCTGCCTGCGATAGGCTGCGGCATTGGCATAATCGGCCGCATCGCCGTGGGCGGTGAGGGCTTCGGCACTTTTTTGCGCCATCGCCTTCAGGCCTTGGGCCGTCACTGCACTGACCACAAGGGGAGCTGACCGCGATGCTTTGGGCGTCGGGACAACCGTGTCACCGTCTTCCAGCACCACGTGTGCATTGGCCCCGCCGAAGCCGAACGAGTTCACCCCCGCAAGGCGCGGCGTGGCACCCCTGTCCAACGGCGTTGCGCCGCTGGCAACAGAAAGGTTCAGCGCGTCGAATCGAATATCGGGGTTGGGCGTCTCGAAATGGAGCGAGGCAGGCAGAACATCGTTTTGAAGTGCCAGCGCAGCTTTCAGAACGCCCACCAGACCCGAGGCAGGCTCAAGGTGGCCGAAATTGGTCTTGGCCGAACCCACCAAAAGCGGCGTGTCCCTGTGCATGGCAAGGATCTGGCCGATGGCTTCAGCTTCCACAGGGTCGCCGACGCGGGTGCCTGTGCCATGGGCTTCCACGAACGCAAGCCTGTTGGGATCAAGCTCGGCGCCGCGATAAACCGTCGCCAAAAGCCCCGCCTGCGCGCTCATGGAGGGCAGCGACAGCCCAGCGGTGCGGCCATCGGCGTTGATGCCTGAGGCCGCGAAGCGTCCGCGGATCACCTCGCCATTGGCGCGCGCCACATCCTCAGCGCGCAAGACAAGCGCCACAGCGCCCTCGGAGCGCACATAACCGTCGGCACTAGCATCGAACGCCCGGCAAAGCCCATTCTCCGACAGCATGGAGGCGCGGGAGAAGCCGATGAAAGGGATCGGGTGGAGGAGTATGCTCACCCCGCCGACGATCGCCGTCTCCACCTTGCCTGAGCGAATGTCCTCAATGGCGTTGTGAAGGGCAATCAGAGAGGACGAGCAAGCGGTATCCACCACATAGCTCGGCCCGCGCAGATCGAAGATGTAGGAAAGGCGATTGGCAATAATCGACAGGGTGTTGCCTGTCATTGACTGCGGTTCCATCACCGAAGGGTCAAGCTGGGCGTGGGTGCCGTAGTCCAGCGAGGACGCGCCCACATAGACGCCGACGGGCGCATGGGCGAGGGAGTCCGGGGGAATGCCTGCGTTTTCCAGCGCCTCCACCGCCACCTCAAGGAGGACGCGCTGTTGCGGGTCCATCACCGCCGCCTCACGCGGAGAGATGCCGAAATAGAACGGATCGAACGAGAACGGCTCGTCCAAGACGCCAGCGGCAAACGTGACCGCGCGGCCCTCAGCGCCGCGGTTTGGATGCAGATGACGGTCGGTGCCAAACCGATCGTCAGGAATCTCTGTGATGACGCAACGACCCTCAGTGAGGACGCGCCAGAACTCATCGAGGCCGCGCGCTTCAGGGAGCCGGCACGCCGACCCCACCAGAGCGACCTTCGACGCGGACACGGTCATGCGCACGATCCTCTCGTCCGATCGATCACATTACAATGGGAGATGACGCCAAAAGAACCGATGGCGTCATTAAGGTTAGAGGAAATTTGCGCAACAGAGCGAACGACACCGCAGCGCAAACCCCAAGCGGATAGCACCGGGTTAGGCCATTGGGCAGCCCGCCGCAACAGTGCGGGGGCGACGTGGACGCATGTACCGGCCATGCCCATCCCTCAAGCCTCCATCGCGGCGTTTAGGACCGAACCGCGCGGCAGGTCGGCCAACGACGGCATGACCGCACCGCGCCGGCCGCACGTGACCGCCGCAACCGACTGGGCGAATCCAAGCAAGCTGGAGAGCGATTCGCAATCATGCGAGGCCAGTTGCACCCGACTGAGTGCCCCGTAACGCTGCAAATGCACCAATGCGCCCGCCATGAACGCATCGCCCGCACCAACGGTATCGACAATGTGTTTCGCGGAGCTTGGCACCCGCGCGGTCCCGGCAGCGGTCCATGCCGAGGCCCCTTCGTTCGCTTCAGTCAGAATGGTCAGCCCCACGCCCCGGTTAACAAAACTCTGCATAATGGCGTGCGGATCATCCAGGCCAAGGGCCTCAAAATCCGCAACGCTCGCCTTAACAATCGTGGCCCGCTCTGAGATGCGGCGGAGCCTTGCCCAATATACGTCGCGATCAGCGATGCTGGGCGGGCGAACATTGTAATCAATCGCCACGCACTCGCATGCTTCGGCCAGTCTTTCAATGGCCCCACCCACCGGCTCCAGCGCCAAAACCGCCGATCCCACCACGAGACAGCCGATCTCCCCCGGCAATGGCGGCGGCAGGGTGTCGCACATCACACGGTCTGGATCGGCAATGTTGTAACGCGGCTCGGGGCCGGAAAGGTCCACAAGCGCCACTGGGGTGGCCCTTTTTGAAGGGGCCGCGGCGGTGCGGTCCACACCGGCAGCATCGAGCGCTTCGCCAAGCATGGCGCCAAGACGGTCGCTGGAAATCTCCCAAAGATAGCCGGCTTGCCCGCCAAGCCGCGCCACGCAAAGGGCGACATTGCACAGTGAACCGCCAAGCACAGGGCGATAGACCAACCCGCCCTCGGTCTCTTCGGGCAGAAGATCAACGATGGCTTCTCCACACGCCAGGATCACGCCGTTACCCAAAACTCACTTTACCCTTCGTGCAGCGCACCAAATCATAGTTGCCCTTCGCATAGGTGGTTGTTCGGAGCGGTTTATTTCCGATAAAATTCCGTTTCAATGGGGAACGCCCCGCAGTGCCGCACCCCCACCATGCCACCCAATTCGCTGCGGCGCGCGCCCAAAAACCGGCACGCACCGCGGTCACCAACAATGGATCGCCGGGATGATGGACGCTGTGATCGCGCCGGGCGTCGGCGCCCATGTGGGCGAACTCAACATCGCCCATCCTCGATTTGCCCTCGACCACCCGCGCATGGCCGACTTCATGAACAACCTCGACACCGTGAACGCACTGGCCGAGCGCACCCAAGGCTTCGTCTGGCGCCTGACGGGTGACGGCAACAATGCCACCGACCTGTCCGTCCCGGGCGACCCCGATGCCATCGCCAACCTGTCGGTCTGGGAAAGCCCGCAGGCGCTTGAGCATTTCATGCGCAAAACCATCCATGCACGGTTCTATCACCGCAAATCGGAATGGTTCATGACCGCGGAGCGGCGCGATTTCGTCATGTGGCCGCTGACCCCGGGCCACCGCCCCACCCTTGAGGAGGCGCTGGCACGGCTCAGCCACCTGCGCACCAACGGGACCAGCGATGTGGCCTTCGGCTGGGATGGTATCGATCAGATGCGCGCCTGGGTGCACGAATCGGCTTAACGACGCGCGCTCTTCGCTCACCGAACCTGCCCCTTTAAGGCCGCAAGGGCCTGTGCGACCGCTGAAGGGGCTCTCCCAGCCAATTTGCCAAAACTCCAGGTATTGTGCGGGCCTTGCATCAAAGGTAACGCGCTGCAACATCAATTGAGCGCAAAAACGGAGTGTTGGGCAGCCGTTAAACTTCTTCGTAGTGTTGCGCGTGCTAACTGCGGTGGCATGCAAGCACTCTCCATTGCGGTCATTGGCGTCGGCTCGTTTGGGCAACATCATGTCCGCCACCTCAGCGCGCATCCCTCCGTCGGTTCGGTCTTGGTGATCGACAGCGACCGGGCCCGTGCGCGCTCCGTGGCCGCCCAACATGGCGCTACATTTGCCGACAGGTTCGACCCGTCGGCGGTGGACGCGGTGGTGATCTGCACCCCCACCGAATCCCACTTTGCCCTGGCCATGGCAGCACTGTCTGCCGGACGCGCGGTGTTCGTGGAAAAGCCCCTTGCCGCCAGCGTGGAAGAGGCCGACAGGCTGATTGCCGCAGCATCGGCCTCGGGCGCCCTCCTCCAGGTGGGTCACATCGAACGGTTCTCGCCCGTGGTGCGCGCCCTTCAGAGCGCCACAGGCAGCGCCATTCACATCGCCGCCACGCGCCACAACAAACCGCGGCCCGTGCCGCCCTCGGCCGACGTGGTGCTCGATCTCATGATTCACGACATCGACCTTGCGATAACGCTCGCAGGGTCCGGCGTGACCCGTGTGGAACCGCTCGCCTTCGCGGGCGCAGCCAATTGGAGCGAAGCGGCAAGCGCACGCCTCTGGTTCCGCAACGGCGTCATCGCCGACCTTTCCGCCAGCCGCCTGGCGCCCACCACCATGCGCAGCCTGACCGTGCATGACGCTCACGCAGTCCACCACGCCGATCTTGTGGAGCGCACGCTCACAACGCTCCCCTTCGGTTCGGACATGCCCGCCCACTTCGCGCCGCAGTCGATCGACCATCTGGCGGCAGAGCTTGATGCCTTCATCCGCGCCGTCGCCACCAACGGTCCTGCCATGGTGGATGGTCATGCTGGACGCTCAGCCCTTGCCGTTGCCGAACAGGTGCGAAGCGTTCTGATGGCCAACGCCTCACCCCTGCTCCAGCTTACCGCCTAGAGGTCGTTATGTCCGTTGCTGAAAGGCACGAGAGCGCAACCGCGCCTCAGCCCGTCGCCCTGTTCGACCTGAAGCGTCAGCAGGCGCGCCTGCGCCATGACATCGACAGGCGCATCGCCAACGTGTTGGACCACGGCCAGTACGTTCTTGGCCCCGAAGTGAGCGACCTTGAGGACAAGCTTGCCCACTTCAGCGGCGTGAAACACGCCATTGGCGTGTCGTCGGGACGGGATGCGTTGATCATGGCGCTGATGGCCATGGGCGTCGGCCGCGGCGATGCCGTCCTCGTGCCGGCCTTCACCTTCTCAGCCACCGCTGCCGTGGTGATTGCCGTCGGCGCCGTCCCCGTCTTCGTGGATGTGAAGGCGGACGACTACAATATGGACCCTGCCGCCATTCCAGCGGCGGTGGAGGGCGCCAAACGGCGCGGCCTCGTTCCGCGCGCCGTAATGCCTGTGGACCTCTTCGGCAGGGCGGCCGACTATGGCGCAATCGCCTCCGTGGCACAGGCGTCAGGACTTCAGGTGATTGCCGACGCCGCCCAAAGCTTCGGCGGCGAGACTGCCGACGGCAAGGTGGGCGCCCTCGCCCCCATCTCGTGCATCAGTTTCTACCCTACCAAGCCCCTTGGCGCGTTCGGCGACGGCGGCGCCATCCTCACCGATGACGACGGCCTTGCCGATGCGGTACGCCAGATCCGCACCCACGGCCGCCAGGGCGACGGCGATGAGGCCATGCGCATCGGCATGACCGGGCGCCTCGACACCATTCAGGCCGCTGTTCTGTTGTCCAAGCTCACCGTCTTCAAGGCGGAGCTGAACCGCCGCGCCGACATTGCCGCCATGTACACCGAACGGCTCGCCGGCCGCCTTGCCCTCCCACCCAGCGATGGCGATGGGGTGCGCTCGGCCTGGGCGCTCTACACCGTTGCCCTTGATGGCCGCGACAGGGTGCGCGAGGCGCTGGGCGAAAGGAAAATCGGCACCGGCCTCTTCTACCGCGTGCCCCTCCACCGCCATCCAGCCTTCCTGGATCAGTTGGTGGGTGGCGAAAGCTTCCCCGTCGCAGAAGACCTGTCCCAACGGGTCCTCAGCCTTCCCATGGGGCCCGACATGGGCGACGACGAGGTTGACATCGTCACCGACGCGCTTCTTGCCGCGCTCTAAACAACAAGCCCTGCCGCAACAGACAGGCGCCCTGCCCCATTAGAAAATCCGCACCGCGGCTTGACGATTGAGCCTGCGGTGCGTACGTCACCCCTTATCGGCGCTCGACGCCGTCACCGCCCGTCAGCGCGTTGCGCCCACGGGCGATTTTTGCGTTGGGCACTCTTTCCGTCGAGCAGTCTTAAAGGCCACGTCGGCGCCATCGGCCAACAGGAGCGTGCAACATGTTTGAAAGCCTGTCCGACCGTCTATCAGGCATTTTCGACAAGCTAACCAGGCGCGGCGCACTCACCGCGTCCGACGTCGACCTTGCTCTGCGCGAAGTTCGCCGCGCCCTGCTTGAGGCCGATGTCGCGCTCCCCGTCGTGCGCGAGTTCGTGGACAAGGTGAAGGAAAAGGCCGTCGGCGTTGAGGTGGTGAAGTCCGTCACCCCCGGCCAGATGGTCGTCAAAATCGTCCACGACGAACTGATTGCGATGCTGGGGGAGACGGCCGAGGCCATCGACCTCAACGCCGCCCCACCGCTCGCCATCATGATGGTGGGTCTTCAAGGCTCCGGTAAGACCACCACTTCCGCCAAGATCGGCAGGCGCCTTCAGAACCGCGAGAAAAAGCGCGTGCTGATGGCCTCCCTCGATGTGCGCCGTCCTGCTGCGCAAGAGCAGCTGCGTGTCTTGGGCGAAGAGAACGACATCGAAACCCTCAAGATCGTCCCCAACCAGACGCCCACGCAAATTGCCGAGCGCGCCATGACGGCCGCACGCCTCGGCGGTTTCGACATCGTGATTCTCGACACCGCGGGCCGCCTCCACATCGACGAGCCGTTGATGCACGAGATGGCCGAGATCAAGCGCGTCTCCAACCCCCACGAGATCCTTCTTGTCGCGGACGCACTCACCGGTCAGGACGCGGTCAATGTTGCCCAAAGCTTCAACGAGCGTGTGGGCGTCACGGGCATTGTGCTGACCCGCGTCGACGGCGATGGGCGCGGTGGTGCCGCTCTTGCCATGCGCGCCGTCACAGGCAAACCCATCAAGCTGATCGGCGTTGGCGAGAAAGCCGACGCGCTGGAAGAATTCCACCCCCAGCGCGTTGCCGACCGCATCCTCGGCATGGGCGACATCGTCTCGCTGGTGGAAAAGGCGGCCGAGCATGTGGACGCGGAAAAAGCCGCGGCCATGGCCAAGAAGCTTGCCAAAGGCGGCTTCGACCTCAACGATCTCAAAGAGCAGCTCGGCCAGATGGAGAAAATGGGCGGGCTTGGCGGGCTGATGGGACTGATGCCAGGCGTCGGCAAGATGAAGAAGCAGATGTCCGCTGCAGGCATGGATGACGGCGTCATCAAAAAGCAGGTGGCCATCATCAACTCCATGACCCCCATGGAGCGGCGCAAGCCGGACGTGTTGAAGGCAAGCCGCAAGAAGCGCGTTGCCGCTGGCTCGGGCACCCGTGTGGAGGAGGTGAACAAGCTCCTCAAGATGCACCGCCAGATGGCGGACATGATGAAGATAATGGGCAAGAAGAAAGGCGGCCTCATGGGCGGCCTCGGCGCCATGATGGGCGGCGGCATGCCGCAAATGCCAGAAGGCGCCCTGCCAGGTGGCCAGGACATGCCGCCCATGGACCCTGCCGAGATGGAAAAGCTTGCCCGCAAGATGGGCGGCGGCCTTCCCCTTGGCGGGATGCCTGGTCTTGGCGGCCCCGCAGGCCTTCCCGGCGCTGGTCTTCCGATGCCTGGCGGGCTTCCCGGTCTTGGCGGCCCAGGCAAAGGCAAACGTCAGAAGGGCAAGCGGCGTTGATCAGCCTTTCTGAACGCAAGGCCCTCGCCGAAGCCGCGCTTCAAGCGGCCAAAGGCGACTTTGCAATGCCCGACATCTTGAAGAGCGAGCGATTGGTGTTGTGCCGTCCGGGCCCGCAGCACGAGGACGCCATGATCGCGCTGTGGCGCGATGCTGAGACCGCACGCTACATGGGCGGCCCCAAGGACGCAGCCGGCGCCTGGACGGTCCTTTCCGCCTTCTGCGGCCAGTGGCTGCTGGACGGCTTCGGCAACTACGCCGTTCACCTGCGCGCGGACGTTGAAGGTGGCATCGGCCCTTTCCAAGGCACCTGCGGCCTCTGGTTCCCCGACGAGTGGCCCGAGATCGAGGTGGGCTACGCCCTCCTGCCCGAAGCGCGGGGACGCGGCATCGCGCGGGAGGCGGCAAGCCTTGTCCGCGACAAAGCACTGCAGCGCGGCGTCCCCTCCCTCGTCAGCTATATCGACCCCCGCAACCGTGCCTCCCAAAGGGTCGTGCTGGCGATGGGCGCATGGCACGACGCCACCATTCAGCTTCGCGGTGAGAGCGCCACCGTGTTCCGCCACGCTCCCCAAAGGCGCGCTGCGGCATGAGCGATTTTTCAATGCCCGAGTCGATCGAGACCGAGCGTCTCAACCTCGTCCAATGGCGGCGCGAGCATTTTGAGGTGGTGGCAGACTTCAACCGAGACCGCGACATGACCCGCTTTACCGGTGGCATCATGCGGCGGGGCGATGCGTTCCGCGCCTTCCTGGCGTTCGTCGGCCATTGGTCACTGCGCGGCTACGGGCCCTATGCGGTGGAGAACAAATTCGGCGAAGTCATCGGCCAGACGGGCCTTTACAACCCGCGCGGCTGGCCCGAGCTGGAGCTCGGCTACGATTTCGTGCGCTACGCCCATGGCAGGGGTTACGCCACTGAAGCGGCCCGTGCCGTCCGCGATACGGCGGCCGAACGGGGGCTCACCCGCCTCATCAGCCTCATTCATCCGGGCAACACACCATCGGTTCGCGTGGCAGAGCGTCTTGGCGCCACTCCCACCGACACCATCGACCTGATGGGCGCACCCGTGGTGCGCTTCATCCACACCATGACGCCTGCCGGCGAGCCCGGCCAAACCATTGACGTAGAAGGACAGTAACCATGCCTACCCGTATCCGCCTTGCACGCGGCGGCTCCAAGAAGCGCCCTTATTATCGCATCGTGGTCGCCGACGTGCGTGCCCCCCGCGATGGCCGCTTCATCGAAAAGGTGGGGACCTATAACCCCATGCTGAACAAGGACGATCCCCAGCGCGTGACGCTGTTGGAAGAGCGCATCCGCCACTGGCTGTCCCAGGGCGCGCAACCCACCGATCGTGTGCTGCGCTTCCTGGACGCGGCGGGCATGAAAGAACGCCCTGCCCGCAACAACCCCAACAAGGCCGAGCCAGGCAAGAAGGCCCAGGAGCGTCTTGAAGCCCAGCGTCAGGCTGAAGCGGACAAGGCCGAGGCATCTGCCGAAGCGCCCGCCGAAAGCGCCGAGGCGTAACACCCCTTGGCGAAGGATGGGCCCCCTCGCGCGGACAGGCCGGTGGAAATGCTCACCATCGGCACGCCGCACGGGGTCCGCGGTGCCGTCCGCGTCAACGTTTACGCCGACGAGCCTTTGACGTTGCGCCGCTACAACCCGTTCCAGGACGAGAGCGGCGCGACCCATAAGCTCACCTCCATCAAACCCATCGGCAAAGGCTTGGTGGCCACCTTCCAAGGCATCGACGACCGCAACGGTGCTGAAGCGCTGCGCGGAAAGCGCCTCTTCGTCCCCCGCTCACGCCTGCCAAGGCCCGAGGAGGACGAGTTTTACCACGTAGACCTTGTGGGCCTTGAGGCGCGCACGAAAGAGGGCACGGCCCTTGGCACTGTCATCGCCGTCGCCGACTATGGCGCAGGCGACATCATCGAAGTGCGTGGGGAGGAGACACTCGTCCTTCCGTTCACCCATGCTGTGGTGCCCGTGGTGGACATGGACAAAGGTGTCCTCATCATCGAGCTGCCTGCGGGACTCGATGCGGCTGCGCCTGGGGAAGACGGAGCGCCACAGGCCGAAGAGCAACCGCAGGACCGCTCGTGAGCTTTCACGCCACCGTCCTCACCCTTTACCCCGAGATGTTCCCGGGGCCGCTGGGGGCTGCCCTCTCGGGCCGCGCACTTCAGGCAGGGGTCTGGTCGCTGGCGACGGTCAATATCCGCGATCACGCCACCGACAAGCATCGCACCGTGGACGACACCCCAGCAGGCGGCGGCCCAGGCATGGTGATGCGCCCCGACATCCTCGCAAAGGCCCTTGATGAGAGCGCCCGCAAGGGCCCTCGCCTTCTCCTCAGTCCCCGCGGCCGCCCGTTTGCGCAGGAGGAGGCCGTGCGCCTTGCCAAGGCCGAGGGCGTCACCCTCGTCTGCGGCCGGTTCGAGGGGGTGGATGAGCGCGTCATCGAAGCGCGTGGACTTGAAGAGGTCTCATTGGGGGACTTCATCCTTTCAGGCGGCGAGATCGCCGCAATGGCGCTTCTGGACGCTGTGGTGAGGCTTTTGCCAGGGGTGATGGGCAACGCCGCCTCTGCCACCGAGGAAAGCTTCTCCGACAGCCTTTTAGAGCATCCCCAGTACACCCGTCCCGCCAGTTGGGAGGGCCGCGAAATCCCCCCGGTCTTGCTCAGCGGAGACCACGGCCGCATTGCCCAATGGCGCCACGATCAACGCCTCCGCCTCACCCGCGAGCGCCGTCCCGACCTCCTCGCCCACAAGCCCCGCTGACGCCGACACCGTCGCAGGGCTGACGCGCACAGCTTGCGCTCCCCTCCCGATGTCCCAATATTGTTCTGGCGGGGAGGTGCCAATGGGCCTTTCCGAGCGGTCGCTTGTTGCAAGGACTGAGGAATGTCACGGATGACTACCCTTTCGAGCCCGCTTTTGCTGGGCTTTGACGAGATTGAGCGCGTTCTCGATCGTGTCACGAAGAGCGGGAGCGATGGCTACCCGCCCTATAACATCGAACGACTGACGGACGGTGGCGCCGAACGCTTGCGGATCACGCTTGCGGTGGCCGGCTTCACACGTGAACAGCTTTCGGTGACCGTGGAGGACAATCAGCTTGTCATCCGCGGGCAGCAGTCGCCCGAAAATGATCGGGACCGTCAATTCCTCCATCGCGGGATCGCGGCACGCCAGTTCCAACGCGCCTTCGTCTTGGCCGAGGGCATTGAGATTTTAAGTGCTGCGTTGGCCGATGGCTTGCTTGCAATCGATCTTGCCCGGCCAGAGCCGGAGCGGACCGTACGCACCATCGAGATCGGCGCAGCCGCTGCGCCTAAGGCGAGGAGTTGAGTATGACCGAGTTCACACAGGCCCACCCCGAACACGCCGTGACGGTAAGCGCTGAAACGCTTGCCGCCATGGGCGAAGGCGAAGTGGCCTACGTGCGCACCTTCCAGTCAGAGGAATTGATGCGCCTGTTTCCCAACGCGCCGGAGCTGACCCCTGGTCACAAATTCTGGGCGCTCTTGTCGGCGGGCGGTCACCCCATCGTCCTTGCCGACACGCCCCAGGCGGTCTTGAAGAACGCCATGGAACAGAACTTACTGACCGTCAGCGTCCACTGAGACACTGAACGCAGTTTGCGGCGTGGTGGAGCCGATCAATTCACCGCCCGCCCGTCTTGCACGTGCTTGAGGATCTGCACGCGGATCGCTGAGGCAAGCGATCCTTCCTGGCGCGTTTCGTCAATGCGCGAAATCAAGACTGGGACAGAGATGTGATCGGTCTTCGCCCATCGGTCCAGGGCGGCCCAGAAGTCATCCTCTAGAGCAACGCTGGTTGGGTGACCCTTGAGGGCCACGGATCGTTTGGTCAGTTGTGGCATCTGTTTTCACTTCTTGCGGATCGTCTCGCCCGCTTCATCGGCCACAGGTGTCAGCCTGTGCCCTTCCAAGATCTCACATTTGCGCTCGGTCGCAACTCTTGCGGCTTCGCGCTGTGCACCGCTCACACCGTGGGCGATGCGGCTTCGTTCTGCGCCGGCCCTCCGCTCGGCCCGCTTTTTGGCTTTGCGAGCCATGCGCAGATTGATGACGTCCGCCATAATCTGGTCCTGCCCCTAGGATGGGCCCACCATCTTCTCCGGCCGCACGATCTGGTCGAACCGCTCGGCCGTAACGAAGCCCTGTCCCACCGCCTCTTCTCGCAAGGTGGTGCCGTTTTTGTGGGCTGACTTGGCAATCTTCGTGGCATTGTCGTAGCCGATTTCGGGGGCAAGGGCGGTGACGAGCATGAGCGAGCGCTCCATCAGCTCCTGAATCCGGCCCGCGTTGGCCTCAATCCCCTTCACGCAGTTGTCCGCAAAGCTGACGCAACCGTCCGCCAACAGCCGCACCGACTGCAAAAAGGCGTCAGCCATGACGGGTTTGTAGACGTTGAGTTCGAAGTGCCCCTGACTGCCGGCAACGGTAACGGTGGTCTGGTTGCCGAACACGCGGCAAGCGACCATCGTCAGCGCCTCGCACTGGGTGGGGTTCACCTTGCCCGGCATGATGGACGACCCCGGCTCGTTTTCAGGCAGCGAGAGTTCCGCAAGGCCTGAGCGCGGGCCAGACCCCAAAAGGCGGATGTCGTTGGCAATCTTGAAGACCGCCGTTGCCGCAACGTTCAACGCACCGTGGGCGGCCACATAGGCATCATGGGCGGCAAGGGCGGCAAACTTGTTGCCCGCCGTCACGAAGGGCAAGCCGGTAATGTCGGCAATATGCCTTGCGACCCCTTCGGCAAACCCCTTCTTGGCGTTGAGCCCGGTGCCCACGGCCGTCCCGCCTTGGGCGAGCGGATAAAGGGCGTTGAGGCTTGCCGTCACCTGATCGATGGCGAAGTCGAGCTGCGCCACATAACCTGAAAACTCCTGCGAGAGGGTCAGAGGCGTTGCGTCCTGGGTGTGGGTGCGGCCAATCTTGATGATGTCACCAAAGCTCTCCCCCTTATCCGCAAGCGTGTCACGCAGGTGTTTCAGCCCAGGCAAGAGGCGGTGCGTGATCTCCTCCACGGCGGCCACATGCATGGCTGTGGGGAAGGTGTCGTTGGAGGACTGGGAACGGTTGACGTGGTCGTTGGGGTGGACAGGATCTTTCGTGCCAATGGTGCCACCCAATCGCAAGATCGCAAGATTTGCAATCACCTCGTTGGCATTCATGTTCGACTGAGTGCCCGAACCTGTCTGGTAGACCACCAGGGGGAAGTCGTCGTCACGCTTGCCGTCAATCACTTCATCGGCGGCGCTGGCGATGGCTTCGCCAATGGGCCTGTCCAGCGTACCAAGCTCCATGTTGGTGAGCGCGGCTGCTTTTTTGACAATGCCGAGCGCGCGCACCAGCGGCAGCGGCATGGTGTCGGTACCGATCTTGAAGTTGATCAGGCTTCGGGCTGTTTGAGCCCCGTAGTACCGCTCGCTGGGAACTTCCAGCGCGCCAAAGGAATCGGTTTCGGTGCGAGTGGACATCGGCGCTCCAAAGATTTTGGAGACCAGATATCAGCTTCCGTGTGGATTCGCCAAGGCACACATAAGCGATAGGCGCGGCCGGTGCGGTCGCGCCATAAGGCGCGCCGCGCTGGCCATACGGTGGGAACGGACGTCAGGACTTGGTGGAGGGCCCGGCGGTATCGGCGATGGCTTCGATGATGCCGACGGCCTTTTGCTTCAGCTGCGGGTCGGTGATGCTGGCAAAGGCACGCACAAGGCGAACCGTGGCAGGATCGGCAAGAACCTGCGAGAGGGGCGAGCCGTCCGTGCGCGGAAGGGCGGTTTCGGAGGCACCCTCGAAGAAGTAGGTGATCGGCGACTGCAGAACGAGCGCGATCTGGTGTAGGCGGCTGGCGCCGATGCGGTTGGTGCCACGCTCGTACTTCTGCACCTGTTGAAAGGTGATGCCCAGTTGATCTGCGAGCTTTTCCTGGCTGAGCCCAAGCTCAAGACGACGCAAGCGGACCCTCGAGCCCACATGGCTGTCAACCGAATTCGCAGACCGTTGGTTGGGTACCGGCTGAAAACGCTGTTCGGTCATCTTCGCTTGCCCAGTCGACGCACTTGTCATTTTTCCATTCCCACGTTGCACAATCCTTCATCAAGCCCGCATAGAACTTCGTTTAGTGACGCCAACTTAACGCGAGCGCCTTATGAGATCGCCCAACCACAGGGACCTTGCCACAAGATTGTCGAAGTCAGCACCCAAAGCTTGGCTTAAGTGACGTGGCCGTCGGATACGCATGCATGCCGACGGGCACAACCCATAGCAGTTTATGCATAAAACTTCCACCTGCCTCTGGCGCCGACTCGCAGCGCCCTTGGGGCTCAGCGATCGTGGAGTGTCCTATAGTTGGAGATTTCAGCACGCACAATGAAGGATTATGCTCGTGGGGTCATCGCGGTGACATATTCCATTAAACTTCTGCCATTCAGGAGTTCATTCCTTACCGTTTGTAACATACAATCTAAAATAGTGATTTTTGTGGCAACACTAGGGCAGATGCAGCGAGTTTCATCCTCTGCCCCAAGCCCATTGGCCGCACGCTGAGATCGAAGCCTGCCACAGCGCACGATAGAAGACCTCTACCAGAGCCTGCCGTCCCCACCGTAGGCTCACTTTGGGTCACGAGGGTGCGAGGAAAGTTCGCGCTCACGGGCATTTAAGGGGGCTTGATCGTCTGGACGCGCGCCGCGGCGAGTGTTAAGAGCGCCGGCGTTGCCGCAGTAGCTCAGTGGTAGAGCGCACCCTTGGTAACGATTTGCCTCCCTCGCGGGTGACTGCGAGGTGCACACTGCTCAAATTCGGGGAACGCTTCGGGCCTCACAGCCTATGCCAATCCCGAGCCAAGTCCGCCTCACGCGGAACGGTGTAGAGACTAGACGGGCGGCGCCCCGATCCTCAGGGTCGTGGGTGAAGGGATAGTCCAGACCACGAACGCCATGGCGGTAGACATCGCCCTTGGCGGCGGCGAAAGTCGAAGTGGTATGAAGGGTGAGGTCGGGAGTTCAATCCTCCCCTGCGGCACCATCTCCAGACATCGGGAGAGTGTTTGCCTGACCGGCGCACCGCTTACCGCGGCGCGTCCTTGCGCGTCCACGTGGGCTCCTGCGCATTGGGGTAAAAGCGCTCGAAGTCCTTGGCGTAACGGGTCGTGACAAGATCTACGAGCTGCGGCGTCCAGGGATTGTCCGCAAGTCGCGGCTGGTGGGGCATGGGGCGAGGCCTGGGCACCCTGCCGATATCAAAACCCGTGGCCTTCATGGCCTCCCTCAGGCCATCCCACTCCTGCGCGAGACGCTCAAGCGCCACCACGTGCAGCATCGGCGGCTCCCCGCCATCAAACAACAGCGAGGTCTGGGTACGGATGTGAAGGTTTGCGCCGTCGTCAGGCGTACGGGCGACCTGTTCGACAAAGGCGTCAAAGGCCATGCCCTGCGCAAAGCCCTTGCCAAGCGCGGTCCCTCAGGGGCATGCAAGATCTTGTTCTCGTAGGCTGAGACAAGCCGTGCAAAAGGATTGCGCACGATGGTGAAGACGTAGGCATTCGGCCAGTCTTCACACAACGCACGTCCCGTGAGGAGCGCCACACCTTTGGTGCTCCCATCGGCCCAAAAGGCGTCCTGGTTCACCTTGGCCGTGCCGCCGCCCACCAGGTTCGCGTGCCGTGCGAGGCGGGCGCGCACCATGGAGTTCGCCGCCTTCGGTATCCGCCCATAGGCAACGCCGTGATCGGTCAGGACCGCGTAGGCGTGATGGCGTGACGGAACGCCGCGCCATCGACCGAAGAGGCGAGAGAGGCCCCCGGCCAAAGGGGGCGGTCTAAATGCGCCTGGCCGCTGCCACGGCAAGAAGAAGCCAGCCGGCGATGAACGCACCGCCGCCGAGCGGGGTGACGTACGGCAGCACCCAATCAGGGTTGAGACCCTTGGCGTAAAGGGATCCGCAGAACAGAACGAGGCCCGCAAGGAAGGCCCAGGCGGCCGTGTCCACCACAGGGCGGTAAAGTTCGCTGCGCAGGGCGCCGAGCGCTACGAGCGTCACCGCATGGAGTGCCTGGTAGAATACGGCCACATTAAAAAGCTCGGCATTGGCCATTGCGAATTGGCCTTCAAGGCCGTGTGCCGCAAAAGCCCCAAGGCCCACCGCCATTGCCCCATTGAGGGCACCAACAAGAACAATCCGCATTCCTCTCCCCAAACCTTGACGTGTTCGCTCCACTTCGCTGACGGCTTTGGCGCATGGCCGGCCAGACTGCAAGACTCGCTCGCCTTAAGCCGTCAGATTGCGGGGGATGCAAGGACGATGCCTCCTCGTCGGGGATGTCGCACACCCCTCGGGCAGGGTCTGGTGGTGTGGTGTGGCGTCGGCGTTGGCAATTCCCGCCTGCGACAAGGCCTTCGGCCGCGATGCAACCGCTCGGCGGGCATGAGGCGTCCATGGACACGCGCGACCTGAAACCGATTGAGCGACCCATGCGCCGGCAGGGCCCTCTTCCAAGGGCGCGCTGCTAACACGAGCAAGAGCGCCGTGGGTGCAACGGGAACGCCCGGGTGGTGCCTTTGGTGGCCCTGCGGCGTCCCGCGGCGGTATTGCCGCGTGCCCGGAGCATCCCGTCGCACCATAGAGCACGGCTTTCCACAATCCGTGGAGGGGCCCTCGCGCATTTTCGCGGGGGCAAGACATGCTCTAGCCTTTAGTGGATCGGTAAGGAGAGCGACCCATGTCCACAGACACGCCAGCGGCATTGGATGCACAGGCCGTTGCGCCACGGACCAAGCCGTCCAACTACCCCGAGCCGTTTGCCTCGCGGATGGCCGGGCGCGAGAAGCGTCAGCTCGGCGACCGGTTCGGCTTGAAGAATTTCGGCGTCAATTTGACCATTCTGGCGCCTGGTGGCGAGTCAGCACTCCTGCATCGCCACACAAAGCAGGATGAATTTGTCTACATCCTGGAGGGCCACCCGACATTGGTGACGGAGACGGAGGAGATCCCGCTGCGGCCAGGCATGTGCGCAGGATTCCCCGCAGGGGGTATCGCCCACCATCTGGTGAACCGGTCAGGCACGCCGGTTCACTATCTTGAGATCGGCGATCGCACCCCGGGGGACGGTGCCACCTACCCCTCCGACGATCTGAAGGCATCGCTGTCGCCTGAAGGCACGTGGCAGTTCACCCACAAGGATGGCCGCCCCTACTGACGATGGACTGCTCCGGAGAGCGGCGCGCGCCCCACAGCGGGCCAAGGCTGGCAGCCTGCCCACTGTGGCCTGAGGTCGGAACGCAAATCACCCGGCCGTATGAGGGGCCGGGTGATGCAGTCTCTGGCTTTATCTGACCCACGCCGCCGGTCACTTAGGCCGTGCGGCATGGCTGGCGCGATCCACATGGCAGCTAGTTGGGGATGCCTTTGTTGGGGTCAGGCGGGAAGACGCTGTTCACCTGGATGCCGCGCAGCAGCTCGACGGCGTACTGGAGCTGCTCGTCATCCTCGCTCTCACGGGGAACGTAGGCGAAAGAGCCCTGACGCTCGTTGTCTTCGCCATCCTCAGCAGACAGGTGGCCACGCAGGGACGCTTCGCCCCTTGCTTCCACCTTGCCCCTGAGTTCGTCGGGAAGGGGCTGGCTAACCTCTACGTCAGGGGCAATGCCCTTGGCCTGAATGGAGCGGCCTGCAGGGGTGTAGTAGCGGGCCGTCGTCAGGCGGATCGCCCCGTTGGAGCCCAACGGGATGATGGTCTGCACCGAACCCTTGCCGAACGACTGGGTGCCGATCACCGTGGCGCGGCGATGATCCTGAAGGGCACCGGCCACGATCTCCGAGGCCGAAGCCGAACCGCCATTGATGAGAACGATCAACGGCTTGCCGTCCAAGAGGTCGCCTTCGCGGGCATCGTAGCGCTGGGTCTCACGCTCCTCACGGCCGCGGGTGGAGACAATCTCACCACGCTCCAGGAAGGCGTCCGACACGGCAATCGCCTGGTCCAGAAGGCCGCCCGGGTTGTTGCGAAGGTCAAGGACGTAGCCCTTCACGTCGTCGGAGGTGAGTTCGCCCGACAGTGCCGTGACGGCCTTGCGAACGCCGTCGAAGGTGCGCTCGTTGAACTGAGAGACGCGGATGTAACCCACATCCTCACCCTGAGCGTCCCAGCGGACGGACTGGATACGCACGATGTCGCGGGTGATCGTGATGTCGATGGGATCGTCAGCCCCTTCGCGACGCACGGTGATGATGATGTCGGTATTGACCGGACCGCGCATCTTCTCCACCGCCTCTGCGAGGGTGAGGCCAGCCACTTCGTCACCATCCAAGTGGGTGATGAGGTCACCTGCAAGGACCCCTGCCTTGAAGGCCGGTGTGTCATCGATGGGTGTGACGACCTTGATCAGTTCGCCTTCCATGGTGACTTCGATGCCAAGGCCGCCGAATTCACCGCGGGTCTGCACCTGCATATCCCTGAAGTCGTCAGGTGGCAGGTAGCTTGAATGGGGGTCCAGCGAACTCAGCATGCCGTTGATGGCATTTGCGATGAGCTCTTGCTCGTCTGGGGATTCTACGTAATCGCCGCGCACCCGTTCGAACACATCGCCGAACAGGTTCAGCTGACGATATGTGTCCGACGAGGCCGCTTTCGCGCTCACCGGCAGGAACGAACTGGGGTCGGCGACTGCAAGCATGGTCGCCGCGCCAAAGGCTGCGCCGGTCAACACCAAACCAATCCGACGGATCATCCGCTTGTCCTCTCACCATCGACACCGGGCTCTCGCCACCAACCGTGGCTATCAATCGCCGCGCCGTCTTTCCTCAACTCAACATAAAGTGAAGGTCGCCCGCCTAGGACAGCGGAGCCTTCCCCTTCCTGCGGCACGAGTGATGCGCGACCGCCGGTCTTAGCCATGCGCCCCAAGGGCATTCCCGTCGACACTCTTTGGCCGGGCTCAACGTTTGTCTGCGCCAACCCGGCCAACACCATATGGTATCCGTCGCCCGCGTCCAGGATCAAGACGTGACCGAAGCTTCGGAACGGGCCTGCGAACAGAACCGAGGCGGGCATCGGCGAAAAAACGGTGGATTGCGGCAAGGCTGCGATCACCCGTCCGTCAGCAACACTGCTGGCGCCAGCCTGCTCGCCATAGCGACTCACGACCGTGCCTGCAACTGGGGCGGCCAGTCGCCCCTTGCGAAGGGCGAACGCCGGGCCCTCGTCAGCGGTCGGTGGCTGGGCCGGTCCTGAATCCAGCCGCGCAATGAGGGCATTGACGCTATCGGCCTCCTCGGCAAGGCGGGCAAGATCGGCAGCAGCACGGTCCCTGTCGTAAAGGGAGAGGGTGCGTTTGCGCTCCAATTCCTGGACGAGGCCGTCGAGGCGTTCGCGCTCCGCACTCACCGTCTGAAGGTCGACCGCAAGGCGCTCCCAACGGGTGCGCTCTTCCGCGGCAAAGCGGCTCGCCTGAGACAATTTGCGCGCCAGGCGGTTGCCGGTTTCGCTCAACGCGGGCACCACGGCGTTGAGGGAGATGGCGCCGCGCACCGCATCCATGGGGTCATCCCCCTCCCCCACAAGACCAGGTGGAGGACGCCGGCCGATGCGCTGAAGGGCCATCAGGACAAGGGCGAGCTCTTCGCGCCGGCCGGCCAGTTCGTGGCGGATTGTCGCTTGGTCCACCGTGAGCTGCTCCAGCGCCTCTTCCTCGCGGGCAATGCGTTCCTCAAGGGTTTGGACGTTGGCGCTTGCCTCCTCGAGGCGCTGGCGCAGCCGCGCTTCATCGCCGGTCAGGTCAATTACCGCCTCGCCAAGGCGCTGGCGGCGGGCTTCGGTCGCCTCCGTCTCAGCCTTCAGGCGCTCCAGTCGGGCCAGGAGGGCCGCCCTTTCGCGCGCAACGGCAGCGGCCTCGCTCAATTCGTCGGCAGCGGCCTGCGCGGCCTCAGGCGTTTGCGCAGCGGCGGGCCAAGGGGCCACCACCAGCAAAAGGGCGCAGAGGAGGAAAAGCCCTCTCATATGCGGTGGTAAGGATGGCCGACATTGATGGTGATGGCTCGATAGATCTGTTCCAACACGATGACCTTTGCGAGCATGTGGGGCACCGTCAACGCGCTCAGCGCCAATGTCATGTTCGCCCGCGCTTTCACGGCGTCGGACAAACCATCGGCACCGCCGATGAGGAAGGTGACGGAAGGGGTGGCTGTGTCAACCCAGCCCTGCAAGCCCCGCGCAAGCTCAGCGCTGGTCCACTGGCGCCCGCGCTCATCAAGGGCGATCACAAAGCCTTGGGGAAGGGCCGCGAGCAGACGTTCGCCTTCCACATCAATGCGCGTTGGGCCTGTGGCCTCGGCGACGCTTTTCAACACCAGATCGGTGACACCCATGGTCCGGCCCAGTTTCTTCACCCGATCGGCGTAGCGGGCACAAAGGTCCGCCTCGGCGCCCTTGGTGGTCTTGCCCACCGCAAGCACAACAACGTCCACAGCCCCCTGCCGCCTTTGGTCAGAGGATGGTCTTAGACCACCAGCTCCACCTGAGCGGCATCCTCCATCATCCACATCTTTTCAAGATTGTAGAAGGAGCGGACTTCGGGGCGGAAGACGTGAATGATGACGTCGCCAGCGTCAATGAGCACCCAGTCGCACGCGTTCATACCTTCCACGCGTACGCCTTTGGCACCGCCGGTCTTCAGATCTTTGAGAAGGTGGTCAGCGATGGCACCCACGTGGCGGTGGGAGCGTCCCGAGGCGACGACCATGTGGTCGGCGAGCGGCGTCTTGCCAGTCACGTCGATGGCAACGATGTCTTCAGCCTTCGAATCATCGAGGCTGCCGAGCACCACGTTGAGGGGATCCATCAGCACGTCGCCAGCGGTTCCCCCGGCATGGGTGGTTTGCACCATCCCATCATGGGTCAATGCCATGTGTGTGCGCATTCCTTTCCTGGTCACACATCGGCAGTTCGACCGCACGTCGAATCAAACCGCCGATACTAATAGAATAATGCTGGCCCCATGTCGGTTTCAAGACGACGCCAGCATCCATTTTTCGTGTTTGCCTATGTTAATCGACTGGCAACCGCTGCGGTGGCCCAATGGATCACGATGACGAGGGCCGCGACACCTTAGACCTCAGCAACGTCGACGACGTGGGGTCGAGAGGGACATGAAGAAAAACCCATGCCGGGGCCGCCGCATCTGCCAGCGCGCCGGCCTGTTCTTCAGGTCGCCTGGCGCTGGCGAACGCGCGTGCTGCAGGTGAACTCATCACCGACATGGAGGCGCCTGGCCTGTCCACCACCGCCACAGGCACCTGGCGCATGATGTCCCGCCATTTTTGCCAGCGATGGAGGGTGGCAAGGTTGTCCGCCCCCATCAGCCAGACGAACTTCACGTAGGGAAAACGCCGCTTCAAGATGGTGACGGCGTCGGCCGTGTAGCGGGTGCCCAGCGAGGCTTCGAACGCCGTCACCAACATGCGTGGGTGGTCGGCAAAGGTCTCGGTCTGCGCAATTCTGTGCTGCAAAGGCGGCAGATCATCGCTTGATTTTAAAGGGTTGCCCGGCGTCACCATCCACCACACCTGCGACACGCCAAGCCTGTTGAGGCCCGTCAACGCCACATGGCGATGGCCCTTGTGGGGCGGATTGAACGAGCCGCCGAACAGGGCAATGCGCTGGCCAAGGGAGGCCCGCGGCAGTCTCAGATAGCGGTGTGCCCACCCCTTGCTGGGGTAGTCCCCAGCCGCCGCGTCGATCACGGGCGAACCTGTCCCGCACCGTGGACGCGGTAATTGAACGTGGTCAGCTGTGCAACGCCCACAGGCCCGCGGGCATGCAGCCGGCCAGTGGCAATTCCGATCTCCGCGCCCATGCCGAACTCTCCCCCGTCGGCAAACTGGGTGGAGGCGTTGTGAAGGACGATGGCCGAATCCACCTCGCTGAGGAACCGTTCGGCCGCCACCTGATCATCCGTCACGATGCAGTCGGTGTGGTGGGAGCCATAGCGGGCGATGTGGTCCATGGCAGCGTCGACGCCGTCCACCAGCCCCAAAGTGATGATGGGCGCCAGATATTCCGTCGACCAGTCGTCTTCGCTCGCCCTTTCCATGGGCGCAAGGCGGGCGGCAGCCTCATCCCCGCGCACGGTGCAGCCCTTTTCGGTGAGGGCGGCGACGAGGGCAGGCACCATGCGATCGGCAATGGCCCTGTCCACAAGAAGTGTTTCGGCCGCCCCACAAATTCCCGTGCGGCGCATCTTGGCGTTGACGGCAATCTCAACGGCCATGTCAGCATCGGCGCCTTCGTGGACGTAGACGTGGCACACACCGTCAAGGTGGGCGAAGACGGGCACGCGCGCCTCCCGCTCCACCCGTTCCACCAAGCTGCGCCCGCCGCGGGGGACGATGACATCAATCCCGCCGTCTGCACCGGCCAGCATGGCGCCAACGGCCTCCCGGTTGGGAATGGGCACCAGTTGGATGGCATCGGCGGTCATGCCGGCGTCTTCAAGGCCCTCACGAAGAGCCTCGGCGATGGCCATCGCTGTCTTGAAGGTCTGCGAGCCTGAGCGAAGGATGACGGCATTGCCTGCCATCAGGCACAGTGCGGCGGCATCGGCGGTGACGTTGGGGCGGCTTTCATAGATGACGCCGATCACCCCGAGGGGCACCGCGACGCGTTCAATCCTCAGCCCATTGGGCCTCTCCCACCCATCAAGCACCCGGCCAACGGGGTCGTCGAGCTTTGCAATGGCTGAGATGGCCTCGGCGATGCCATCAACGCGGGCGGGGTCGAGGCGCGCCCTGTCCACGAACGCGGGCTCTGCGGTCATGGCGCCAAGGTCGGCGGCGTTGGCGGCCAGTATCGTGTCGGCAGCGCTGCGCACGCGGCTTGCCATCGCGTTCAAAGCGGCGCGTTTTCGGTCGGCGCTCGCCTGGGCAATGCGGCGCTGTGCGGCGCGCGCATTCTTGCCGAGCATTGCCACGACGGCCGCTGCGGATGGGTCGCTACCCTCAAGGCGAACGGCACGTGCTGCGGGGGAAAGGGACAAGGGCGTGGCGCTCACGAAGCCTCCGGCGGCGCTGGGTGAAGCGCCATATCGTCACGATGGACCATGGTGGCGCGGGCGCGCGCCCCCAAAAGGTCCGCTATGGTCGGGCTCTTATGGCCCGCGATCAAGCGCGCGTCACCTGCATCGTAGGCGACGAGGCCGCGGCCCACCTCCCGCCCTGCGCTGTCCATGAGCCTGACAGCATCGCCCCTGGCAAAGCCGCCTTCCACGCCGCGCACGCCCGCAGGCAGAAGGCTGCGGCCCGACATTATGGCCTTCACGGCGCCTTCGTCCAGGACCAGTGCGCCCGCAGCCTGCAAGGAGCCGGCGATCCACACCTTGCGCGCGGTCACAGGGTCGGTGCGCGGGCGGAACCATGTGGCTCGCCCGCCAATGTCCACCGCCGCCAAAGGATGATCGATCCGGCCCGAGGCAATCGCCATGGCAACGCCGGCTTCCGTTGCAATGCGGGCAGCATCCACCTTGGTCTTCATGCCGCCCCGGGACAAGGCAGAGCCTGCGTCGCCGGCCATTGCCATTACGGCATCGGTGATGTGATTCACCTCGGGAATATGACGGGCATCGGGATTGGTGCCTGGCGGTGCGGTATAAAGGCCGTCCACATCGGACAAGAGCACCAGGCAGTCGGCGGAGATCATGGTCGCCACACGGGCGGCCAGGCGATCATTGTCGCCGTAGCGAATTTCCGTGGTGGCGATGGTGTCGTTCTCGTTGATGACGGGAATGGTGCGCGCCTTCAACAGTTCAGCGATGGTGGTGCGTGCGTTGAGGTAGGCGCGCCGCTCCTCCGTATCGCGCACAGTGAGGAGGATTTGCGCCGCCTTCATTCCAGCTTCCCCGAGGGCGCGCGACCACTCCGCCGCAAGGGCGATCTGGCCGACAGCGGCCGCCGCCTGGTTCTCCTCAAGCCGCAAGGACCGTCTGCCGTAGCCGATGGGCCCGCGGCCAAGGGCGATGGCCCCTGAAGAGACAATGACAATGTCCGCACCGTCATGAAGGCGGGCAAGATCTTGGCACAAAGTCTGGAGCCATTGCCGGCGCACTGTGCCGTCATCGGCCACTAGGAGCGCCGATCCGAGCTTGACCACAAGGCGGCGCGCACGGGTCAACTTGCCGGCGTGGGTGGCAGGGCGCTCAACGCTCACGGTTGCCACGGCGCGTCCGCCTCGTCCTTGTCTGAGGCAGCGCTCGGGGCCTCCCTCCTGTTGGCCGCCGTCACCACATCGGCGAGCTGGCGCAACACGTCGGTGACACCGCGCCCGCTGGCGGCGGAAACGGCAAGCACGGGGCGTCTTGATGCAGCTTCCAGCCCATTCTTGGCGGCGGCAAAGGTGTCATCATCCACCGCATCCACCTTCGACAGGGCAAGGATGCGGGGCTTGTCCTCAAGGCCGCCACCATAGGCGGAAAGCTCAGCGTCCACGATTGCATAGTCCGCCGCAACGTCTTCGCTGGTCGCCTCCACCAGTTGGAGGAGAACCTTGCAACGCTCGATATGGCCGAGAAAGCGATCGCCGATCCCCACCCCCTCGCTCGCCCCTTCGATGAGGCCCGGGATGTCGGCAATGACAAGGCGCCGTCCGTCGACAGTTGCAATCCCAAGGTGGGGGTGAAGCGTTGTGAAAGGGTAGTCTGCCACCTTAGGCTTTGCGGCCGACACAGCGGATAAGAACGTGCTCTTGCCGGCGTTCGGAAGGCCGACGAGCCCAGCATCGGCAATCAACTTCAGGCGCAGCCAAATGGCCAGCTCCTCGCCAGGAAGGCCGGGGTTGGCATGGCGCGGCGCACGGTTGGTGGACGATTTGAAGTGCTGGTTACCAAAGCCGCCGTTGCCGCCCTTCAACAGGCGCACCCGTTGGCCGGCCTCTGTCAGGTCGGCGATGACGCGCTCTTTGTCCTCGCTGAGGACGACGGTGCCCACAGGTACTTTCAGGACAGCGTCCTTGCCGCCAGCCCCCGTGCGGTTGCGGCCCATGCCGCCTTCACCGGCGCCTGCGCGAAAATGCTGCTGATAGCGAAAGTCGATGAGGGTGTTGAGGCCATCCACGGCCTCCACGTAGACGTCACCGCCGCGTCCGCCGTCGCCGCCGTCAGGCCCGCCCTGCTCCACGTACTTTTCCCGGCGAAAGGAGACGGCTCCGTTCCCGCCACTGCCGGAGCGCACGTACACTTTGGCCTGGTCGAGAAACTTCACAGCCTGTCACAGTCACGGTGGTGCGGGAGGTCTCCCGCGGAAAACGGTCCGGCATGGACGAGTGCCCGCCCGAGCGTCCCGATGGTGCCGCGGGACGATCCCGCGGCAAACCGACGCCTGTGGGCTTCAGTTGGCGTTGCGGAAGTACTCGGCAACCCTGTCGCGCACTTCGCCGGTGGCTTCGCGCGCGCTGAACACGGTGAGGAAGCCGAGCGAGCGTTCTCCCACATTAATGCAGGCAATGAATGCGTCAGAGTTCTGCGGGCCAATGTCGTACTGGTACACCACCCAGTCGTTGGTGGTACGGTAGCCGGCGCCATACTGCTTCTCAAAACGCTCGAAAGCAGCTTCCGCGCGGCGCACGCATTGGGCCTTGTCGCTGGACATGCCCATATCGGACACCGCAAAGCCTTCCGCGGACGCTGGCGCAACACCAAACCCGAATGCTGCGGTGACGGCCGCCGCCACCAGCGTAAATTTCTGTCGAGGCATAAGTCCCCCCTTGTCTCGCTTCCACCGTCCCATTTCACGGTGGATGCCGTTTGACAAGCGGGTGTGCCGCAATAACGCCTTATTCGGCGGCGGGCGCCACCGAGACGAACGTACGACCCAGCTTTTTCTGGAAGACCACTTTGCCTTCGCTGAGGGCAAAAATGGTGTGATCGCGACCAAGGCCCACATTCTCGCCAGGATGCCACTTTGTGCCGCGCTGGCGGATGATGATGTTGCCAGGAATGACGCTTTCCCCGCCGAACTTCTTCACACCGAGGCGACGGCCTGCGGTATCGCGACCATTGCGGGAGGAGCCGCCTGCTTTCTTATGTGCCATGAAACGTCCCCTTCAGCTTACGCGGTGGCGTGAATGTCGGTGATGCGCACGAGGGTCAGCGGCTGGCGATGACCGTTCTTGCGGCGCGAGTTCTTGCGGCGGCGCTTTTTGAAGATGATCACCTTCTTGCCGCGCACCTGGTCGACAATCTCAGCCTTGACGGAAGCGCCGGCCACCGTGGGAGTGCCGATGGAGGCGCTCTCGCCCTCACCCACCATCAAGACGTCGTCGAACGCGACGGCATCGCCGGGCGCGCCTTCGATGGTCTCCACCTTCAACTCGTCGCCGGGGGCCACTTTGTATTGTTTGCCGCCGGTCTTGATCACCGCGAACATCGCAGGTCCTTTCGTCTGCCCGAGGCGCCGCCGCGCTCCACACCATACGGCGGAAAGCCGGACAGGCGGGCGCTGCTCGAGCAGCCTTGTCACTGATCCAGAGCGCTGGGACGTACGGATGACGGCCGCCAAAGTCAACCGTCTCGCGGTGATTTTTGCGCGCCTGGAGCGGCCGTCAGACCCAGCCGGCGGGTGGCTCCTTGCCAGGGTGCAGCGTTCCGCAGGATTTACAGGTGCGCGCGGCCTCGTCGCCATAAAACGCATCGTAAAGGGGCGGCAGGTCCTTCACGATGTCCTGAAGCTCCACCTCCACCCTGTGCACCCGCTCGCCGCAGTTGAAGCAGAACCACTCGAAACCGTCGATGTCGCCGGCCCGGCGCGTGCCTTCCACCACAAGGCCAATGGAGCCTGCCTCAGGCCGTTGGGGTGAGTGGCGGGCGTGGGGCGGCAGGAGGAACACCTCCCCTTCCTTCACAGGCACATCGTAGATTTTGCCGCCTTCGGCGATCTTCAAAATCATGTTGCCCTGGAGTTGATAGAAAAACTCCTCCACAGGGTCGTCGTGGAAGTCCACGCGCATGTTGGGGCCGCCCACCATCATGACGACCATGCCCGTCTTCTCATCGAACAGCTGCTTGTTGTTGACCGGGGGCTTCAGGAGGTGGCGGTTCTGCTCGATCCAAGCCTTGAAGTCGAACGGGGCAAAGCGGGGGTGAACGGTCATGAACGGCAGCTCCGGCGGTCCTTCGGTAGGCCCAGCCTAGAGGGTGTGTGCCCTCGACGGAAGCGCCGCCCCCAGCGTCTTCAACCAGATTAAGCCGCAGGCCGTCTGGGTTCCAGCACAGAACTCGACCCATCAAAATGGGAACGCTCTGGCGCCCAAGGTGTTGTTTTCGCATGGCTGATACGATGACATTTGCCCGAGGCGCACGCCGCCGCGTCGGACGCGGCTCGTCCGACGTCAGGCAACTCGACACGCTGGCCCACTGGCTGGACTCGCGCTTTAGCGTATTTGGCATCAGGTTTGGATTGGATTCCATTCTCGGCATTGTTCCCGGCATCGGTGACCTTGCCGGCCTGATCATGTCCTCCGCCATTTTGGTGCAGGGTTACCGTTTGGGCGCGCGCAAACGCACCCTTGCCCGCATGGCCGCCAACGTTGCCGGCGACACCCTAGTGGGCTCCATTCCAGTGGTCGGCACCCTTGTGGACGTGGTTTGGAAGGCCAACCGCAGCAACATGCGGATTTTGCGCCGCGACCTGGACCGTCAGGCCGCCCGAAGATAGGCGCCGTCTCACCGGAGCGGGCTCAGGCTTCACCCTTGGCATGGGCACGGAAATGGCGGCGGATCACCTTGCCTGTGGTGGTCAAGGGAATGTCGTCCACGAATGTGACCACGCGCGGGTACTCGTGGGCCGACAGGCGCTGGCGCACATGGGTCTTGATGACCTCCACTAGCGTCTCCGACGGCTTTGCCCCCTCCCTCAGGACAACGTAGGCGGCCACCACTTCTGTACGCACAGGGTCCGGCATGCCCACAACGGCAGCAAGCGCCACGTCGGGGTGGGCCACAAGGCAGTCTTCGATTTCGCCGGGGCCGATCCTGTAGCCGGCCGACGTGATGACATCGTCATCCCGCCCCACGAATGAGACACCGTCGGGGCCTTCGTATCCTTGGTCGCCTGTCATCAGATAGCCGTTGCGGAATTTTTCCAATGTGGCCGCCCTGTCGTTCCAATAACCGAGGAACATGACCGGATCTGGCGCTGCAATGGCAATGGTGCCGGGCTCACCGTCGGGGACGGGCTGGCCGTTCTCGTCCACCACCGCCACCCTGTGGCCAGGAACCGGCCGGCCGATGACGCCTGGGGTCGCAAGCCCCCAAGCCGAACAGCTGGAGAGGACGAGGTTACACTCGCTCTGGCCGTAAAACTCGTTGACGGTGATGCCAAGCCGGCTCTTAGCCCATTGGAACGTCTCAGCCCCCAACTGCTCACCGCCCGACCCGATGGAGCGAAGACGCACCTTTGGCGTTGTCTGGCGCATCAGCCTCAGCGCGGTCGGGGGAATGAAGGCGTTGCGCACCTCAGCCTCAGCGGCCCAGTCGAGCGCCTCCTGCGCGTCGAAGCGCTCGGCCCGCTGCGCCACCACGGGCACACCAAGGGCAAGGCCTGGCAGGAGAACGTTGAGGAGACCGCCTGCCCACGCCCAGTCTGCCGGTGTCCACAACCGGTCGCCCTTCTGGGGCAACAAATCGTGGTGCATTTGCACGCCAGGCAGATGACCGAGGAGCACCCTATGGCCGTGCAGTGCGCCTTTGGGCTGACCGGTCGTGCCTGACGTGAAGATCATCATGGCGGGGTCGTCGGGACCTGTGGGGGCCGTCAGCGCGTCCGGACTTGCCTTCTCCATCAGAGCGGCAAGGTTTTGGGGGGACGATGTGGGGCCGTCCACCACCAGGATATCCACCTCGCATGGGCCCAACCGCTCGGCGATTTCGGCGGTGGTGATGAGGCAGTGCGCGCCGGAGGTCTGGAGGCGGTAGGCAATCGCATCGGGCCCGAACACGGCGGCGATCGGCACGGCAATGGCCCCGCTCTTATAGACTGCAAGGTGAGCCAGCACCGTCTCAAGGCGCTGGCCCAGTTGGATGGCGACTCGTGTGCCCGGCCCCACGCCGCGGGCGCTCAGAACGTTGGCGAGCCTGTTCGCCCCCTCGCGCAGCGCGCCGTAGCTGACAGGCATTGGCGCGCCCATCCCATCAGCAAAAATCAGGCATGTGCGGGACGCCTCGCGCGCGGCCCATGTGTCGCAGCATATGGAGGCAATGTTGAAGGCGCGCGGGAGGGCCCAGGAGAACCCGGCACGCGCGTCCACATAGGTTTGGAAGGCACTGAGATCGGAAGGCATGGGGGACGTGACACCGTTTCGCCGGCCAGATTCTCCCACAAAACCCACCGAACGGTTCCATGGCAAGGCCGATACGAATTCTCCCCGAACGGTCGCGACAGGAGTTGCGATCCATCAACCTCTTGGATGAGAACCATCACGTGCTTCAATCGATGGTGCGCCGATGACTTGGCGATCGGTTGGCCCTTCAAGACGAAAACCGGCCCAAAACACGCCCGCCGCCGGTGCTGGGCGACATCGATAGATGCCAAACCAAGGACTTCGATCCTAGAACTGTATTGAGCCCGCCATGGCACCAATCAAGGACTTGAGGGCACTGCGTGGGGCGCGCATGAGGGCGCTGACAACTTGACCGATCTGATAAAGATCATCTCAGCGGACATATCCATCAAGATGAATGTACGTGGTATTTCTCACACCACAACGAGCGTATCCGCATTGGTCGACCAGGGTTCTTGCAATGTTTCGTTAGAATTTCGCCATCCTTTCGGTATGAAGTCTAAAGTGATGGTCTGCTCACCGTGGCAGGGCGGCTGGAGAAGAATTGTCGCCTTGGCGACGGCATGCCGCCTTTACAGCGCAAAGGGGCAGCCTATACTGAAACTTCACACTTTGAACGCTTGATCTGGCACGGGCTCGCGCCGGGCCGGTCGCCTCAGGGCGCGCAAGGACGCGTGAGCACAGTCCATCTGCCTCTCGCAACGCCATCCGGCACAGCGGGAGCGCCAATACAAATGGAAGGAGCGAGACCGTTGAGGATGAGGATACCGCTTTTCGCCGCTGCCCTCGTGGCAACGCCCGCATGGCTCATGAGCGCCCCTGCCATGGCCGATGCCGCATCATGTGACGGGCTTGATCGGCCCGTCGTGTTCGCCGGGCTCGACTGGGATTCAAACGCCTTTCACGTCGGTGTCGCCGGATTCATCCTGGAACACGGCTACGGCTGCCGCACCGAGTCCATTCCAGGGTCCACCATCCCCCTTCTGAACGGGATGATCCGTGGCGACATCGACATCACCATGGAGATGTGGATCCCGAACGTGCGCGAAGCCTGGGAGAAAGCTGCCGCCGATGGCGACGTGGAGGTGGCGGGGATTGCCTACCCCGATGCCGTGCAAGCCTGGTACGTGCCCAAATACCTGGTGGAAGGGCCCGATGCCGCAGCGCCCAACCTGAAGTCGGTGAAGGACCTTCCACAGTACGCTGAGCTGTTCGCCGACCCTGAGGAGCCCGGCAAAGGACGGTTTTATAACTGCATTCTCGGCTGGGGCTGTGAGGTCTTCAACACCAAGAAGCTGCACGCCTACGGCTTGACCGACACCTTTACCAACTTCCGCCCCGGCACAGGCGGCGCGCTGGCAGGGGCCATCGAGTCGGCCATCCTGCGCGAGAAGCCCATCGTCTTCTACTACTGGGCGCCCACATGGGTGCTGGGTAAGGTGGGCGATGATGTGGTTCAGCTGGAAGAGCCACCTTACGACGATGCCATCTGGCAGAAGATGGCCGACACCGAAGACCCCACCGACGTGACGGAAGCCACAGCCTTCCCTGTGGTTGAGGTCAGCATTGCGGTGAACTCTGAGTACGCCGCAACGGCCCCCACCATCATGGACTTCCTTGGCAAGTACCGCACGGACGCAGCCACGGTCTCCAAGGCGCTCGCCTACATGCAAGACGAAACCGCCTCGGCCGACGAGGCCGCACAGTGGTGGCTGCGCAACAATGGTGACACGTGGCGCACTTGGCTGCCTGCGGATGCGGCAGAGCGCGTCGATGCGGCGCTGGCCTCAAGCTAGCGTAGAGCCATGGGGCGGCGCAGAATGGGCCGCCCCAACGCCCGTTTGTCGAAACGGGTCCGGGAACCGCAAAAGGCGGACATTGACAAGAACACCCATGAGGGAGCGCCGGCGCGGTCATGGATGAGACACTCTTTCTTGGCGAGCACGTGGGCGATGCCATTCGCAAAGCCACGAACACCTTCGTCACCCACCTCGTCACCAACTATGGGGATGCCTTCGAGGCCTTCTCCAACTTCCTGCTCCAGGCCCTTGTCTGGCTGGAAGGGATATTGCGCGATGCACCGCCGCTGGTGATCCTCGCTGCGGTGGGGCTCATTGCCTATGGGGCCTCGCGACGGATTGTCCTGTCCATCGCGATGGTGATCGCGCTGTGGTTCATCGGCACCCTCGGCCTTTGGACGCAGGCGATGCAAACGGTCGCCATCATGGCGGTCTCGGTGGCGATCTCCGTCATTATCGGCATTCCCGTCGGGGTGTTGATTGCCAAGTCCAACAGGGCGCGGGCCATCATCAACCCGATTTTGGACCTGATGCAGACGATCCCGAGCTTCGTCTACCTGATCCCCGCGGTGATGCTGTTCGGGCTGGGCAAAATCCCCGCCGTCTTGGCAACGGTGATCTATGCCACACCGCCGCTTATTCGTTTGACCGATCTTGGCATTCGCTACGTGGATTCAGAGGTGGTGGAGGCAAGCCGTGCCTTCGGCGCCAACCGCTGGCAGATGCTGACAGGCGTTCAGATCCCCCTTGCCCTTCCCTCCATCATGCAAGGCATCAACCAGACCATGATGATGGCCCTTGCCATGGTGGTGATCGCCTCCATGATCGGCGCACGGGGCGTCGGCGAAACGGTGCTCTTGGGGCTCCAGCGCAACGATGCCGGCCAAGGGCTGATCGGCGGTATTGCGATTGTCATTCTCGCCATCATCTTCGACCGGATCAGTCAGGCCTTCGGCTCGCGGGCGCAAAAATACCGCCGCGTTGCGCACTAGGAGCCATCTCGCTATGTCACTTATCGAAGTCCAGAACGTTACGAAGATCTTCGGCCCCTCGCCGAAGACGGCTCTTGAGCGTTACCGCGAAGGTCTGTCGAAGGAGGAACTCCTTGCCCAGACAGGCCATACCGTGGGCTTGGCGGACGTGTCCCTGTCCATCCAAAAGGGTGAGACCTTTGTCATCATGGGGCTGTCGGGTTCCGGCAAATCCACCCTCATCCGTCACTTCAACCGCCTGATCGACCCCACAGCCGGATCCATCCTCGTTGAAGGCGAGAACGTGATGGACATGAAGAGCCGCCAGTTGGAGCGCTTCAGGCGCACCAAGATGAGCATGGTGTTCCAGCGCTTCGGTCTGATGCCCCACCGTACGGTCATCGAAAATGTCGGCTACGGACTGGCCATACGGGGGCTGTCAAAGTCCGACCGCAGGGCAAAGGCGCAAGAGTGGGTGGATGCCGTCGGCCTGACGGGGTTCGAAGACCAGTATCCAAGCCAGCTCTCGGGCGGCATGCAGCAGCGTGTGGGCCTTGGCCGCGCACTTGCGACGGACGCCGAAATCCTCCTGATGGACGAGGCCTTCTCGGCCCTCGACCCCCTGATCCGCAGCCAGATGCAGGACCAGCTTATCGAGCTTCAGGCGCGTCTCGGCAAAACCATCGTCTTCATCACCCACGACTTGGATGAAGCGCTGAGGATCGGCGACCACATCGCCATCTTGAAGGACGGCCGGCTGAGCCAGGTGGGCACGCCTCCGGAAATCCTGCTCAACCCTGCGGACGAGTACGTCACCGACTTTGTGCGCGACGTGAACCGCGCCCGTGTCCTCACCGTGGATGTGGTGATGAAGCCGCCGAAAGCGCGCCTGACAGGAGAGAACATCGAAGCTGCCCTTGAGGACATGCGACGCCTTGGCGAGCGCTATGGCTATGTGGTGGACCACAAGGCCTATCGCGGTGTGACCAGTCAGCAGCACCTTGAAGATGCGATCCGCACCCCCCGCGACGGCATCAGCCTTTACGATGTGGCCCAACAAGGCCCCACCCTCACCGCAGACGACATTTTGGAAGTGGCACTGCCAGCCAGCCTTGACTGCGAGTACCCGCTTCCGGTGGTGGACAATGACGGGCAGCTCCTTGGCGTCGTCTCATCGCGGGAGATGAGCTCCGTCCTCACCCCGCCCAAAAATCCGGGGCGGCCCAACGGCTCGCCACCCGCCCAGCACTGAGCCGCCTTGGCCGGCAACGAAAAAAACCCACCAGCCAGACAGCCGGTGGGTTTTTCTTATCTGGAGCGCCATGTTTGGCGGCGGATCAGAGCATATTGCCTGCGCCCCCTTGGACGCAGGATAAGTCAGCTGCCGACGGCAGCTGCCACTTTGTCAGCAACCTCCTCAGGGACCCAGGCGCGCCACACGTCAGGGTGTTCTTTGAGGAAGTTTGCAGCAGCCTCTGACGCCTCAGCATCATTGTCACGCATGAAGGCAAGGGCGGCGCTGGTTTCCGCGCTGGTCATCCCATAGTTCAATAAGAACTCCCGCAGAGCAGGCGCTTCTTCGCCAAATGCGGTGCTGCCGGCAATGACCACCTTGGTCTGCGGGTAGGCGGTGGCCTCCGTCGGCGTATCGCTTGCCATCATTTCATCCCACACGGCCTTGTCGTAGGGGGGCTCTTCAAGCTTCACAAAATCGTACTTGCCGAGGAGCCAGGTGGGCGCCCAGTGGTAAAAGAGGACAGGCTTTTCGCGCAGGTACGCAGATTCAACGGCTGCTTCCAGTGCGGCGCCAGCACCGGGACGCACATTGCTGTAGTCATCCTCAAGACCGTAGGCGATCAGCTTTTTGGAATTCACCACCTCGCACTGCCAGCCGATGACGCAGTTGTAGAAACGCCCTTTGTCAGGCTCTTCAGGGTCCTTGAACAGCTCCTTGTGGCCGGCAAGATCGGACACTCCTTTAAGGTCGGGCGCTGCAGCGCCGTCCCCTTGCACCAGGTAGCTTGGCACGAACCAGCCCTCTGTGGCGTCGGGGAAGGTGGCCCCAAGCTCCTCAACGGTGCCGGCTTCCTTTGCATCCAGGAAGGCTTGGGCGGGATTGGCCGTCCACACCTCCATCACGACGTCAACGTCGCCACGGGCCAGCCCTGTGTTCAGTACCAGGGTGGTGCCGGGGATGACATCGGTCTTGCAGCCATACCCCTCCTCGATGATGAAGCGCGCCAGGGAAGTGTGAAAAGCGGCCGAGCCATAGTCGAGACCGCCGAACATCACCGGGCGGTCGATGCCGCAGGCCTCGCCTTGTGCCATCGCAGGCGCTTGTGCGCCGATAACCCCCGCAAGCAATGCGCTTGCGGCGAGGAAGTTGCCTCGCAGTGTCATGGGAAAGTGTCCGTTAGAACGTGGTCTGGCCCTAGCCTAACCAAGAACGGATCAACAACGCAAACGGGTGGCCGCCTCGTGCGCGAGCACTGCCCCGCTGATCACACACGGTCATCGGATGGAAAATCGGTCCAGATTCAACCAGACGCGCAACCGTGCGTGCGATTGACCGGGTACGGTCCTTAGAAAACTGCGCTCAGGGCACGATCCGCTAGGGTTTGGATGAAACTGAGCCGATGAGGACGGACTGACATTCAAATCCGGCGCATGTCCTGATCGCTCGCCTCGCCCACATCAGCCCTTGTCGAGCCCGTAAAGGTGGCCGTAGCGCTCGATGTCGCACTGGTAGGCAGCGCGCACCAAAGGCAGGGACCGCGGGTTCAAGAATGCGCTTGAGGAGGGAAAATCCCCATCCGCATAGGCGCCGCGGACAATTTTGACCGTCTCAGGCCGCTCGCCCAGCGCCTCAGTCACCGACGGGACCACCTTGTGGTGGTGGACAGAGTCGGTGATGGCATCAAAATCCACCGCCTTCAGCCCGTCTTCCTTGGCGGTGGTCTCCGCCCACGCCTGGAAGCGCTCGATGGGGACGTAAGTGTCCACCGCGTCCTCCTCGCCCGCGACAAATTGTGGCGCGAGGTGAAGATTGATGCTGAGCGGGGCGCGGCGCTCGTAGGCCTTTACCATCTCAAGGTGCTGCATGAACGACAGACCCTCTTTGGGGATCTCGCCGCGCTCGGACAGCCAATCGTCCACTAGGTCCCAATGGTCCTTTACCCAGTGGTGGCGTTTGCCGATGGCGCCGCGCTCGGCAAGGACCAGGAAAGCGCTTGGGGCGCGCCTGAGGGGATCGCGCACCACCTTGACCACCTTGTGGGTCTTGTTGGCGATAGCCTCGGCCATGTCCTTGCGGTAGTTGGGGCGGCGCTTAAAGACCTCGCCCTCGTAGCGGTGGATCCAGCGGGCGTAGGCGAGTGCCTCGTCCAAAAGGCCCACCTGTGCAAAGAACCACTTCACCACCGTGGTGCAGCCCGACTTTTGGCTCCACATCAAAATGTAAGGAAAGTCGGGGTGGTAGAGGGGCGGACGGATACGAATATAGTCCGGCACTGATTTGAACAATTTGGCGAGCACGGCGTTCCCTTGGCCAGGCGTTTGGCGGACCGCCCGTATCGCACAAAAACCATGCTTGTCACTGTCCTTGTGATCGACAAAGGTCCGAACTGAAGGGAATCACGGCACCCGTGGCACGCTTGCCAGCCACTTTGCCGACAACGCAACGACGTGCAAAAGGAGCCGTGTGACCGACCTCATCGTCTTCATCGCCCGCTTCGACACCACTTTGTTCGGTCTCGCAGCTCTGGTCCTCATCTTTATCGTTTTGGCGAAGCGGCAGCGGCCGTTGACCCGCCAAAGGGTGATGGACGTCGGGCTGAGTGCGATCTTGTTTGTGGCCATGGGCGTGCGGTTCTTTTTCCTTGCAGGCGCGATCCTCCTGTTTCCGACGGCCGTGCTGGGCGGTGCGTCCATCAACATGTGGCTGGCGGTGGGGGCGTGCCTTGTGGCTGGGTTGGTGGGGATCATCACCCACAGGGGGCACACACCGCGGCGCGCGTTCGGCGCCTTCTCATTTGCTGCTGCAAACCTGACCGAGGCGGTGATTGCGCTGTTTGTGGTGAGCGCCCCTGCTGGGTTGGTGCTGGACACCCTTGCCGGGGTCGTTCTTGCGGCGGCAACGCTTGTCATGGCCGCCTTCGTGTGGAGCCACCGCGCCGCAACACCGAACCCTCTCGACCCCATCGAAAAACCCTTCGACTACTGACGCGCGACGGTCGCGGTTCGCCAGCGCTCAGGCGGTCGTCTGTGCCAGTCCCGCGCTGCTTCGGGGTGGAAAATCCGCATCAGGCCGATGGAATAGGGCGAGCGCCAACGTCCCTGAAAAGCCAAGGGCGTCCATCAGGGTGAAGCTCGCCGGGAAGCATGAGGTTTGAGAGCAGCGGCCCCCCTCTGGCAAGAAAGATGGGAACGGCCGCAAGCATCAGCGACAAGGCCGTGCCACGCTGGGCGAATGGCAACCATGGGCCCACCGCCCCGGACCGGGCCGGAACGCTGACGCCTACGGAATGGCCAAACGCCACCTGCCCCACAATGAGCGTCAAAACGTGTGGGAGAGTGCGGCCATTCCCATGAACGCCGCCCAAAGGAGAAGGGTGATCGTCAACAGCACACGTTCGCCAAACCGATCGATCAGCGACCCCCAGTAGGGGTTGGAGAAAAGGTCACCGATCCGGCATGGGCACATTGGGCGCAGGTGTCATCCACTCTTCATTCGGCTTTTTTGGTGTCGACCGCGGCGACACGCCATGGTCGATCTGGAAGAGCGATGCTCGCCTTGAAGTCGAACGATCAACAACAACGTGGCGATTGAGCGTCTCGGTCAGATTTGGCCTGAAATCGTCAACCACGTTCATTGGGTCGCTTCAATCGAAGGTTCGTGCGTCAATGACAATGGCGAAGGGAGATGGCCGAAAGGGCCGCCCCGACGGTTGCGTCACTGGTTGCAGCGACGCGGGTGTGGTTTCCTGGTCGACGCGGCTTCGGATCAGCGCAGATTTGTTGGCACGCTCACGCTCTAACACATCGACAAGCCAAGATTTCACGCCCATGCGCGCAGAAACAAGAAGGGGGAAAGTATGCCCATGGAGACCCGACCAGATGAGGCGCTCGCGATCCTGTCTGCCATGCGCGATGTGGCGGCAAGCGGCGACGGCTTGACGGAGGCTGACCGGACGAGCCTCCTGGCAGCCGGCCATTGGATGCTTGGGCTGCGCGAAGACATCGATCTTGATGCCCTGCCCTCGGCCGACCCCGCAGCCGTTGCCAACGCCCTGACCACGGATGCTCTGCGGCGTGAGGCCGTGAGCTTCATCGTCATCATGGCACTGATCGACGGTGTGCTCGACAAGGCAAAGATGGAGCGTGCCATGACCTATGCGCGCGCGCTCGATGTCTCGACCGCCTTCACTGATGAGATTGCCGAGGCCCTTTGCGGCGAGGTCAAACACGCCCTCGCACACATGATCCGAGACAACATGGTCTCCCTCACCAGGCAGCCATGGTCGGACGATCAGGACATTATGGCGTGGCTCCTGCCGTATCGCGATGGCGGCGAAGATCCAGCCCTTGCCGCCCGCTTCCGTGCCCTAGGCGACAATCCCGATGGCAGCTTCGGCCGCGCCTTCCTCGACCACTTCGATCACAACAGTTACGCTGTGCCCGGTGAGCCCGATGCGCTCAACGCTGCGTTCTCACTTCCCCACGACTCCTCACACGTATTTTCTGGCTACGATACGACGCCGCGCGGCGAGATCTTGGTGTCCACCTTCACAGCGGGCATGCACCGGTTGCGCCCGATCTCCGGACATATCCTGCCGGTGATCTTTTCCTGGCACCTCGACATCAAGATCAACGACGTGGCCATGTCGGCTAAGGGCGCCATGGACCCCGCCGAATTCTGGCACGCCTGGGCGCGGGGCAGAGCCATGAAAGTGGATGTGTTCGGACCCGAATGGGATTTCTGGTCCTGGACCGACGTTCCGCTCGCAGACTTGCGCGCGACCTATTCCGGCGAGGCGCCGGCATGAGGGTTGTGCGGTGACGGCGTCATGGTCGAACGAAAGCGTTGGGAAGGTTGGGGCGACACCGGCGCTCGGGTGTGCTGGGCGAGGTGGCGAACTTTGGACCAAAGTCGTCTTTGACGCCGATGTCGTCCGTTCCGAGCGGTGGTCGGAACCGGCGGCAACACGTCGCCGCCGGTCAGTGCGTATCAGCATCAAGTTATAGGCTACCACGTCCGAGGAGACGTCCTACACTTTTATTGTAAGGCAGCCTTATCTCGATCGGATGTCTTCATCCGATCGAGACGTAATCTAGGCAACGAGGTCGTAATTGAACGCATCGAAAGCAACGACTTTGGGCGTAAACACTTTCTCTCCACCGTTATTCATGATCAAGGTCACCTCGGGTGCGTCATCAAAGCCACCGCTCTTGTCGAGCGTTACAAGGACCGAGTCATCGTTTTTTTGGTCGTAGAGCGTCCACTGCTCTTCGCTTTCAACCCACTTCAGGTTGCCTTGATAGTTCACTGAACTTTCCACGTATGCCAACTTATGCAAGACGATGGTATCACTCTGAGCAGAGAAGTCTTTGATATTCACTGACCCGCCGTTGAGGTGGAAGACATTCGATCCACCGGTCCCGGTCCATGTATTGGCACCACCAGTGCTGTAGAACGTATTGCCGTTTTCATCGCCAATAATCTCATCGTCATACGCTGTGCCTGCGATATTCTCAACATTCCAGAGATAGTCATAGTCGTCAGCGGTGAGCTGAACATCGACAGTGTATTTTAATCCATGGGATTTGTTGTTGCTGTCAAGACTCTTGTCCGTCATGTCGACATGGATGGCTGCTTCGGCGTACTGATACGACACTGTGTCCGAATAGGCCTCATCATCACCACCGAAAAATAGGTCGTGTCCGGTGGTGCCACCGAAGTAGTAATTGTTACCAGAGAAGCCGTAAAAGTGCATTCCACCGCCATAACTCGCATTGATCGAATCGCCATTGATGTCAAAAGCGCCAAGAATGTCCCCGTGATCGGTACCAAAGATGTACTCGTTGACCTGATCGCCGAGGCAGACATTTCCATCCCAAGCACCAGCAAACACATAGGTCCCCGAGCCAAGTTCTTCGGAAAGATTATTCACGGTTTCCAAATCGTTGGCGGAGATCGAAAAGTTGTCGGTCTCGTACCCTGCGCCAATCGTTATGCCATTTCCGCCCACAACCAGGGTGCTCGACAGCAAGGATTGCGCAAAGGCTGTTTTTTCTGCGCTGGTCAGTGAGCCTGTTGTTCCAAAAATCTCCTCATTGGAAGCAAAATTGATGTAACACACGACGTCATTCGTATTGTAGTCGTAGACTGTTAAATCATACCCATTTTTGTCTACACGAAACGAAAGGTTCACATCGTCACCAGACGCTGGGAACAATAGCCGGTCAGAGAGTGGGTTGAAATTGTTGATGGTCGTGGCCGAAAACACAGGATACTCAGTGGTTTCGACCACTGTGGACGGTATACCGCCAAACAGAGCCGACAGGAGATCCCCAGCCGCATCCGCCATCATGCCCCACAACGGGTTCACGACGCCTATGGTGTCGAGGCCGAAGCCAAACAAATCCTTACCAAAGTCAATCCCGACGCTCCCTGTGAGACCGACGGCCCACTCGTCCATGGTGGACGTGGTCGTGGTTTGGGCAGGTGGAATGTTGCCAATCACGAACGTGTCCGTGCCGGAACCAGAAATCAGCGTGTTGCTGTAACTGGAGCCGTCAAGTTCATTTTGTTCTGCGACAACCCAGTTGTTCCCGTTGGCCAAAACAACAGAGTTGTCACCGGCTCCTGTGCGAATAAAGTCGTCGCCAGAGCCGCCGAAAATTGTTGAGTTGCCATCGCCGCCGTAGATCAGGTTGTTCCCGCCGACACCGTACAGAACGTTGTCACCGTCGACACCGTGGATCTCATCATCCCCTTGTCCACCAATCAGTGTGTCTGCATACTGGCCCCCATAGACGGTGTTGCCATAGTCGCCACCCTTGAAAACATTGCCATACGCGTGGTTGAGGTGATGCCCGTTTGAGCCGACGCGGTCACCAAGTGTTCCGCCTGCGCCATTTCCCCAAGCGTTTCCGTATGCTGAGTACCATTTGTTCCAGGTCAAGCCATTGAACGTGACCGCTTCGGTGGCGTCGCTGGCATCAAAAGCGCCGTATACACTGTATTTTGTATGCCAAACGTTGGGCTTCGTTCTTTCGAGCGACCACTCAGACATGTCCTGGACATTAATCTCATTGGTTGATCCGTCCCACTGCCAGATCCCTTTGGAGATGAGGTCGACGTGTTGGTGTGTGATGGCATATTTATAGTAATCGTCAATCATCTTGTCTTTTGCGACGACAGCAATGTCATGAGTGGCGGAATTGGTGCCGATGGTCGGACCAATCATCATGTCATCGACAACGTACTTCGTAAGGCCGAGATCGACGAGTAAGTTCCACTGATGGTCCGAGTAGAATGCGTTCTGCGATGCCTCCACGACTGTTGAGGTGGTCGCGGCAGTCGTTTGCGGCATTGCCGTCAGTCCAGATGCGCCCGCGGTGTTGTTGTCGCTTGCCGTCGCCGTTGTGGAGGGCGACACCGGCTCGGCACCGATGGTGGTTACGGACGGGTTCATGCCGTCCGCAGGGAGCGGCTGAACGGCCGCCGGATCGTTGTCCGCGGCGGGCGCGAACGGCGGATTGAGCGGCACGGTGGCGTCCACACTGACCGGGTCAACGGGGTCGGTGCCAAACAGGTTGATGGGGTCGGCCAGGCTGTGGTCCATCCCAAGAGATGTGAACGTATTCATCGTAGATGATCCTATCATGAACTGGTGTTAATATTACATCTTGTCCTTCGATTTCGTTCGGTCGAAGGCAATACTTTAATAATATACTCTGAGAATGCTGCAACTCCGGAATCACTGCCAAGATGTGACAATGTTTGACAGACCTCTTCGATGACCGCGCAAGCCGATCGCCAAAGCCGTTTCGGCTCAGATCGACCCCCCTGAGCCGACCAACACCGCTCAAAGCAACGCCCGCCCACCGCACGGCCAAAAGCAAGGGCCGGCACCGTTTGCGGTGCCGGCCCTTGCTTTGTTGTGCCGTCTGTGGCCGGCGCGCCGGCGCGTGGCACTCCCCCTCAGGGTTCGCGGAAAGTATTGCGGATTTGCTTGGCGAGGGGATCGAGGAGGTAGTTGGCCATGGTGCGCTCGCCTGTGGCCATGTACACTTCCGCCGGCATACCCGGCAGCAACGCCAAGTTACGGTCGGCCAACTCCACCGCAGCGTTGTCGTCCAATGTGACGCGGACCTCGTAGCTGCTGATCCCTGTGGCGGGGTCGGTCTTGAGGTCCGGCGAGACAAACGTCACCGTGCTGTCGAGCCGGGGCAGAACCTTCTGGTCGAACGCACTGATCACAAGGGCTGAGGCTTGACCCAATGTGACGTTGTTGATGTCCTCGGGCGCAACGTTGGCAGACACCACCAGCGTGTCGGCATCGGGCACGAGCTGCATCAAAGTCTGGCCAGCGGCCACAACGCCACCGACGGTATGGGCGGAAAGCTCGTGAACAATACCATCCACAGGCGCACGCACATCCACCCGTGCGAGCTGTAGGTCCGCGGCAGCCCGGCGTTCCTTCAACTGCGCCATCTGCGGCAGCAACGAGGAGATTTCGCTCATCACCTCCCGCGTCGTTGTTTTCTCTAGCTGCAAGATCTGCAGCTGGATCTCGCTGATGCGCCCACGTGCCACTGCGATTTGCGAGGAGAGTGAGCCGCTGGCCCCAAGCAGCGCAGTACGCTCACGCTTTAACGCGGTAATGCGGGTCTTCGGCACAAGGCCTTTATTGTAAAGTGTGTCGAGCCCGACGAGCTCATCTTCGATGAGTGCGACTTCTTCGTCCTTGGCCTTGCGCTGTGACGTCAGGCCATCGATTTCCTGCTGACGTTGCGCAATTTGTTCTCTGAGCGCGGAGGCCTCGCCCGCAAAAGTCATCTTGCGCGCATCCATCACAGCGCGTTGCGCGGCGAGCGCGTGGTCGATTTTGTCCTCGCCCCGGCGCGCGGCCAATTCCTCGGAAAGTTCAAGGTCGGTGCGGCCATCCCGTTCGGCCGTCAAGCGGGCGAGCTTTGCATCAAGGGCCACCAGCTGGTCATCGACCAAGGTCCGGTTGGCCTTCAACAGGGCATCATCCAGGGTGAGCACGACGTCGCCTGCCGCGACCCGATCGCCGTTTTTCACATGGATGGCGCCCACAATCCCACCGTCGGGGTGCTGCACCATTTTCAAGTCTGACGCGACGACCACTTTGCCATGGGTGACGACGGCGCCAGACAGTTTGGCGGAGGCCGCCCAGCTTCCGAACCCGCCCACCAGCAGGACGCTCGCGACGAGGCCAATGGCAATGGCGTGACGGGACCTGTCGACAAAACCGTTGGCAACAGGCGTGGTGTTGGAAACATCTTTCATTGTTCTCTCCGTATGTTTGCTTTGGCAGAGGCTATGCTTGGGATGAGGGGAGCGGCACGGCCTGCGCAGGGCACGGTTGGTGCCGCAGGGATCAGGCGGCGGCTTGGTGTGCCGGCGCCGGTTCCAATGGGTCGACGCTGCCGCGGATCACCTGGATGGGCGCTTTGGCGGGCGGTGCAGGCTGGGGGCGCTTCACATTGGCACCGTCGCGCTCGGCACAGCGCTTCAGCACCTCATCGCGCGGCCCGAAGTCCACAGCCTGCCCGTTCTCAACCACGAGGACCTTGTCCGCCACAGCCAGTGACCCGGCTCTGTGGGCGACCACAACCACGATCGCACCGCGGGCCCTGGCAGACTGAATGGCCTCGTTGAGGGCCATCTCGCCGGCCATGTCGAGGTTTGAGTTCGGCTCATCCAGGACAACGAGGAATGGATCGTTGTAAAGGGCCCGTGCAAGCGCAAGGCGCTGGCGCTGGCCGCCGGACAGGGCGGTGCCCCGTTCGCCAACATCGGTGTTGTAGCCGTCGGGAAAGGTGGACACGAGGTCGTGGACACGGGCGGCCTTGGCGGCGGCGACGACCGCCTCGTCGCGCGCCTGCGGGTCGAACCGGGCAATGTTCTGCGCAATGGTGCCCTCAAACAGCTCAACGTCCTGGGACAGAAAGCCGACCTCAGCGCCCAGCGTCTGTGGGCGATAATGTTCCAGCGCGACGCCATCCAGGCGAACGCTGCCCATGGCAGGCGCCCAAGCCCCCACCAGCGCACGGGCAAGTGTCGACTTGCCACCCCCCGTAGCGCCGATAACGGCAAGGGACTCCCCGGCGTTCAACGTGAAGCTGACACCACGCAGCGACGGTGAGGTTGCGCCCGGGGGCACCACCGCGAGACCGTCCACGGTCAAGCTGGCCCGCGGTGCCGGCAGGTCGATGCACTGCGGTTCGGCAGGCCCTGACAGCTTGGCCTTGAGGCCACGCCAGGCGCGTTCAGCAGCAACCATCGCCCTCCAACTGCCCACAAGGGTCTCGATGGGCTGCAGACCGCGCGCCATGATGATGGACGCGGCGATCATCGCCCCCGGCGAGATGGCATGTTGGATGGCAAGGTACGCCCCGACTGCCAGAACGGCGGATTGAAGGGCCAGCCGAAAGACCTTGGTCAGGCTTGCCGACAGACCGACCGTGTTGGCCGCACGTGCGCTGGCACCAAGATAGTTGTCGTTAAGGCTCTGCCACGTGTTGCTGAGATTGTCGTTCATGCCCATGGCGCGAATGAGGTCGGCATTGCGCCGGCCAGCTTCAGCAATCCTGCCGCGTCGGGTGGCATGCTCTGCTTGGGCGCGGGTGGCTTTGCGCACCGCCACGTCGGTGATGATGGCAATGGTCACCAGCACCACGCCGCCCAAAATCCCGACCAGGCCGAGCCAAAGGTGCAGCGAAAAGACAATGCCGAAGTATACGGGGATCCAAGGAAGGTCGAAAAGTGCGGTGGCGCCCTGGCCTGTCAGGAAACCACGGACCTGTGCCACATCATTGATGGCGTCACTGCCGCCTGACCGGCGGTCATGGGGCACCTTTGAAAGGGGCGCGGCGACCGTGTGGGCGAACGCGGCCCCCGCCAGTTGCTGCTCGAAACGGTGGCCCATCGCCACAAGCACGCGCGATCTCACCGCATCGATGATGGCCATGAAGAGGTAAAGGCCCACCGCCAAACCCGCGAGGGCCAAGAGCGTATCAACACTTTGGCTTGTCAGAACGCGGTCATAGACCTGCAACATGAAGAGCGGTCCTGTCAGCATCAAAAGATTGACGATGCCGCTGAACACCCCGATCGCCACCAGACGGCCGGCAAGGACTTTGCGAACAGCAGTCAACTGAGGATGCAACTTGGAAACGGATTTCATCGTGAGGCCCTCTGCTCAAAATCTGTGGCAGATACCTAAGTGACCCCTTGCGCCATCACAATCGACTACATCTACGAAGACTGCAATTGTCGAACTTTGTTACAAACCAACATCTCTACAACAGGGGAGGCGTTTCCAACAAAGTCGCCTTCAATACTTATGCATATCCCGAACGCACGGCAAGAGCGCAAGCGCAGCCGCACCCGGTCCGCGCGCACGCGCGACCAATCGCTGAACGGTTTAGGACGGGCGCGAACGTGTGCGCATTGGGGCACGGGATCAGCCTGGGCGCAGAACGTAGCCTTGGCCCCAGACTGTTTGGATCAAGGTGGGATCGCTGGGGTTCTCTTCCACCTTGGTGCGCAGCCGCCGGATCAACGCATCGATGCTGCGATCCCCGGCACCCCCGTGCTGGCGCACCCGTGCCACAGCGAGAAGATCTTCGCGGCTAAGGAGCACCCCAGGGTTCGCCGCAAAGTGGCGGATCACTTCAGCTTCGCTCGACGTCAATGTGACGATGCGGCCATCATCATGGCGCAGATGACGCTCATCCTCCACCAGTTCCCATGGACCGAACCGCGACAGCCGTGCCGCGCCCTTGGGATTGGCGTGCCGCCGCCGCATCACCGCACGAATGCGCGCAAGCAACTCCAGCGGATTGTAAGGTTTGACGATGTAGTCGTCGGCACCAATTTCTAGAAGACTGATCCTCTCGGCATCATCGCTCAGTGAGCTTGCCATGATGATGGCTGCATCGGAGTGTGTGGCGATCTCCCGGCAAAGAACTTTGCCACTGGTGCCCGGCATGACGATGTCGAGGACGAAAAAGTCGTAGTCTTGCTCCGCGATGAGCCGACGTGCCGTTGGAACATCGGGCGCTTTGTCGACGGTGAATCCGCGGGACTGCAGGAACTGGCTGATCTGTTCGGTGCCGTCCACATCGTCGTCGACCAACAGGACCCGAGCGGTGTCGGGACTTTCCGCGCCTTCAACCATCCCTCACCTCACCCGTTTCATCAGCGATGCTGAAAGCCTCGTCCGTCAGTTGGAAGACGTTCTGACATGGACGCTCAGGGCTGCGGACGCGGGGTGTTTTGTGTGCTGGGCGGCAACGCCGGAAGCAGGATGTCTGGTTGATCGCCCGTCAACGTGTTCAGAAATGCCACAATCTTTGACGCTTCGTCATCGGACAGCTGAAGCCCCAACTGAGCGCGCCCCATCACTTTCACAGCTTCCTCCAGCGACCAGGTGCTGCCTGTGTGAAAGTAAGGTGCGGTGAGCGCAATGTTGCGCAGGAGCGGAACCTTGTAGACGTACTTGTCCGCCTCGTCGCCTGTGACGGCGAAGCGGCCAAGATCATCTGGCGGGCGAAACCGTACACCAGGATCGGCCACGACACCGAACTTGCGAAACTTCGTACCGCCAATGCCAACGCCATCGTGGCAAGTCGTGCACCCCTTGTCGATAAACAGGGCTAGACCGTCGAGCGCTTCTTGGCCAAGCGCTTCATCGTCGCCGGAGAGGAAGCGGTCGAACGGCGAATGGGGCGTGAGCAGTGTCATCTCGAAGAAGGCGATCGCCTCCTGCACAAGCGTCATGGTCACCTGGTCGTTGGCGTCGGGGAACGCGCTGTGCACCATTTCACGGTAGAGGGGGATCGACGATACGGTTGCGACGACATCATTTTCGCTGAACGCCATCTCCTTAGGATCGGTGATGGGGTCGTGGGCCTGCGCCACAAGATCGGGAGAGTGTCCGTCCCAAAACTGGGCCAAGTTGAAAACGGCGTTGAGGGTTGTCGGCGCGTTGCGGTCATCCAGGGCCCACTTGTGGCCCACAGAGACCACCTGATTGTCGACCCCACCGGTTGCGAGATTGTGGCAACTGTTACAGCTGATCTGGTTACTCAGAGACAAACGCGGGTCAAAATACAAAAACTTGCCAAGTTCCACTTGCGCGGCGGTGCCTGGAGGGCCGAGATCTTCAGGCAGGCTTGTGGGCACCTTGGACATGGTGGCGAGCGCCTTGTCGCGCAGCGCAGAAACGTCCGTCGCAGTTTGCGCGGCCGCCCCACCGATGGACATGGACAGCGCGAAAATTGTAAGCAACACAACACGATTCAGGCGTTTCATTATCTCCCCCTCCCACAAGAATGCCGGCGCACATCATACGTCCGGCAGAATACGTCCGGCAGAAATTCGCCCACCCGCTTGTCTACGGGAGGACGATTTCAACAATTTGCATCATGCCTTGATCTTCATGATCGAGTATGTGGCAATGCAAGACAAAGCGACCGATGTATCGCCTGTATTTGGTACGCACTCTGATTGTGTAAGCGCCCTCGGGTGATTTCTTCGGGTTCTTGACCCAAATGGTATCCTTCCAAACACCTTTTAGCCCCGCAAATTGGGTATCCACTTCGCCAGTGAAGTCATCAACACTGCCGGGCATGGAGACGTCTTTGCCGTCGGGGTCAAGAACTGCCACGATCTGGAACGGATTGACATGCACGTGGTGGGGGTGACCCTCCCACGTGGAGGAGAGCACCCAATCCTCAACCGCGCCGAGTTCGAGAGACCAGACGTCGGTGGGATCAAAAGGCTTGCCGTTGATTTCGTAGCGGACAGGGTTTGTCGTGATGTCGATATTGTAGACGACGTGTCGTGTGCGCTGCGGCTCGGTGCCCATCAAAGAGCGATGTGCGGCAAAGGCGGCAAGGCTGAGGCCGTTCTCAAGGTCGTTGACCACCCGCGCGGCCATATCACCCGTGATGTTCTGACGAGCTGCGTCGATGAGCGCTGCCGCCAAAGCCCCGTCGTCGGCGGTTTCGGCCACGCCCCCGCCAGCGTCCACCTCCACGAGTGCAAGAAGCTCCGTGTCGTGGGGCGTTTGGTTGTCCATACCGCCGCCGATGGGATCTTGTACATCAAGGAGGCAGTAGCGGCCGGCAGAGGGGAACGCCAAGAGCGCATCCCACCGGTAACCGGGCTGCATCACCGCATTTTTTCTTGCGCGCACACGGTTCATGGTGAGGCCATCGGCCGCCACAAGGTTGAGTGGAACCGAAGGCCCACGGCACGCGGCCGTCAAAGTCTCGGTATCCATCGTCTCGACGGCGTTGCTGGAAAAGGACGTTTCGTCCAAGGGCACGACCGTCAGATTGACGGTATCGCGTACGCCAGCATGGATCAGCCGCCAGCGCTCGAACTGGCCCGCCGTCACGCCTTTCAAGACCGGGAGGACCAATCCATTGATGGCCGTGTGGCGGCCGGACGCATTCCAGACCCCACCGCCAAATGTATTTGGACCAGATGTGCTCAAGTATTGTTCGATGACACCCACATCCCCGTCATCGCAGATCCACCGGCCGCTAATATCGGTTTTGATTTGCCGGTTCTCGTCCTCGCAACCGTAAGCAAATTGCTGGAAAAGGATGACGCGCTCGCGGAAGGGCTGCGTCTTGGTCGGGCGCAAGAGCACGTCAAGATCACCAGGCCGATCGGCAGATGGCATACGGTCGCCCCGAAGGATGAGCGCCCCTGCCATACCGCTGGAGACTTGGAGCGCCGTCGATCCGTGCAGGTGTGGATGGTACCAGAAGGTCCCTGCCGGGTGATCGGCTGGGATCGCGTACTCGTGCTCAAAACTGGTGCCGGGGTCAAACCGCAAGAACACATTGTCACTGTTGCCGGTGGGGCTCACCCAAATACCATGGGCATGCATGTTGGTGCTGTTAAAGCAGTGGGGAATGTTGAGATCGTGGGCCTGTCCATGGTGCGCGTGAGCGCAACTGGGGTCGTCGGCCGGCAGATCATTGGTGAGGTGAAGGCGAAGGGTGTCGCCGGGACGCGCCTCAATTGTGGGGCCGACAAGTGATGACGGGGTGCTCTCCCCGGCCAAGTAGGAGCGCAAGCGCACAGGGTCGTTCTTCCGCGTTGCCGCGTTCCACAAGGCGCCGTCGCGGTACTGTACGGAGAGCGCCACACGAAGATCCATCGGCTGGGCGGTGGCCTCACTGATGGAGCGACTTGCCGTGCGCCCGATGGTGGGTGGATCAGCCAGACTGACCCCAGCACCGTTCGCCACCGCCGCCCCAGAAGCCGAAATCACTGCCGCCAAGGCGCCGACAACCAGGGACGTCAGCCTCATGGAACCGGTGTGGCGCCCTAAAGCACAGCACCTCTCACCCGTCATGACGCCAACGGTCGGGCCGCTCTGGACCGCACCGTGATCGATCCGGGCGTCGTTCAGAGAGCTTCGATCCATAGACGCCTCGCCCGGCCAGCAACATAACATAGGATAATTCAACGCTTGAGCGTAGCCCGGCACCATCGGGAGCTGCAACTCGAAAAATTCAGACGAAAATAGGAGATTTTACCTTCACGCTCAAAAGTTGTCCCATCCACCAACACAAATTAAAGCGGATACGAAATGCGTGACAGGCAAATTTCGCCCTGCCCAGTTCATAGGTCCTGTTCTACCAACCGGCCCTTACCAAGACGATCAATCTGAAGAAATACCTGTGCGCCAAATTGCGGTGTCAGCGGTCGAGTACAGCGCGTCGCCATACCTTGTGACGTTGAAAACCCCTTTTGGAACAGGAAACAGTTCCACAAGCTCTCCGGCGGGTGTGTAGCGACGCAAACCGTCACCCGCGGCCACCCAAAGGTGGCCGTCTTCTGCTGTGGTGATCAAACCATCAGGAATACCAACCGGAACGGACGCAAGTGTCCTTATGGGCCCAAGGCGATCGGGCGCAAGAAGACGCGCGGCGACCACCGCCTGCGTCCCTTTCGGGTTGTAGGGATGCTTGCCATCGATCGCGTCCGTGTCGGTCATGTAAAGGATTGTCTGGTCGGGCGACAGCGCAAGGCCATGGGGCCGATCGAGCGCCGTCGTCAGCACTTTCGTTGTATTGCTTGCAGGGTCATGTGCGTACACAGCCATCGGAAGCTGAGGTGTGGATTTAAACCCTTGATTGTGGCCGTAGTCAGGATCGGTGAAGTAGATCCACCCCGTATCGGCCTCCAGCACCTTATTGGGGGAGTTGAATGGCTTGCCGCCGAAGTGGTCGACGATGACCTCTCTTGCGCCAGTGGCAAGGTCGATGCGTGCGATGCGACCCGGTGTGCTCTTGGTGCCTTGTTCTGCGACCAGGAGCGACTGACCGTTGGAACTCAGCCACATGCTGTTGGCCATATTGCTGCGCTCAAGGAGTGTCCCGACCTCGCCGGTCTCCATGTCCACAAAGCGTATGGAAATGTAGGTGTCATCGGCCGCGAAGTCCGGCTTTGTGGTAAAGTAGATCCGGTTCAAACTGGGCACGGCGACCGGACCTTCGTGTGCATTGACGTCTACGAAGACCGCGTGCCGCTCCCGATCCGCCTCCTCCAACGGGCCAGCCAGTGCGACGGGCGCCGCAATCCAAAATGAGAGCACCGCGACCATGACAGTGTGCGCGGTTTGCCAGGGAAAATCCGCGTTCATCGAGACCCCAATCCCAGTGTACGTGGCCGAAAACGGCCGGCCGACCGCATTGCCCTCCACAGTGCCAGTTGACACGGTCATGCTTTGAGACTTGCCGATGCTTGCGTGACAATCAACGCATCTTTCGTTCAATTCGGCGGGGGCCGGTCGACCCCCCCAACCCGCTTCCTGTCACCAGCGATGGCCCACGCACCGGTCAAAGGCGCCTTTTCGCCCACTTTAGACCACGCAATGTCTCGCAGGCGCGGTGTGGACCTGCCCCTGCGACTATTGCTTGTGTGGCGCCTGAAGGCCGCGACGCATATCGACCTTCATGGCGAGGTGGAGCGCCTGCGATCTTTGCGGCCATATGAGCGACGGATGGCCTGCTCGGGCCGCAGCGGTTTACCTTTCCCGGCCGGAACTCGCACCGCGGTCGATCAGCCGAATACAACAGGCCGTGGCGGCGGTTCGAGCCGGCAGGCTCGAATAATCTGTGTTCGTGGCATAGACTTTGCTCCCCAGAAGGCCTGGAGGACACCAAAGTGCCGCAAAGCCTGACGATCGCCTGTATCCAGTACGAACCGCGCATCGGCGAGCTCGCCTCAAACCGCGAGGAGGGGTTGGAGCGCGCCGCAGCGGCCGTGCGCGATGGCGCGGATGTCATCGTCCTTCCGGAGCTTTCCAACTCCGGCTACGTGTTTGAGAGCCGATCGGAGGCGCTGTCCCTGTCCGAACCGGCAGACGGCCCGACGGTCAGCGCGTGGGAGGTATTCGCGCGCGACCACGGCGTCCACCTCGTCGCCGGCTTTTGCGAGCGCGATGGTGCAGACCTTTACAATAGCGCCGCTGTGGTGGGCCCCGACGGCCGCATTGGCACCTATCGCAAGGCACATCTTTGGAACGAGGAGCCGCTGGTGTTCGAGCGCGGCAACTCGGGCTTTCCGGTCTACAACACATCGATCGGCCGGATCGGCGCGCTGATCTGCTACGATGGCTGGTTTCCGGAGAGCTGGCGTATGCTTGCGCTCGGCGGCGCTGAACTCATCTGCGTGCCCACCAACTGGGTGCCGATGCCGAACTCGGACCATCAACCCCTCGCCATGGCCAACATCCTCGTCATGGGCGCCGCGCACGCCAACTCCGTCTTCATCGCCGCTGCCGACAGGGTCGGCACAGAGCGCCAGCAGCCGTTTCTGGGCCAAAGCGTGATCGCGGGGCCTGACGGATGGTTGATCGCGGGACCGGCCAGCAAGAGCGAACCTGAGACGCTGCTCGCCGAGGTGGATATCACCGCCGCCCGTCGCGGGCGCACGCTCAACGCATTCAACCAGGTCCTCAGGGATCGGCGCTCCGACCTTTACGGCGAAATGCTGGGCTCGGACGCCGAACCCTCCTGGTACTGACAAACAAAAACGAAACGAAGGAGCAGACGATGAAAACAATCGCATGGGCAGCCGTCGCGGCCGCTTTGGTCGCAACGGGCGCAATGGCGCAAGATCCCATCAAGATCGGCGTTCCGGTCGGCCTGTCGGGCGCCAACAGCGTTGTGGCGCCATCCGTCGTGCAATCCGCAGAGCTTGCGGTGGAAGAGATCAACGCAGCCGGCGGCGTGCTCGGCCGTCCGCTCGAGCTGATCGTCGCGGACGACGGTTCGGGCGCACAAGGCGCTCAGCGGGCGTTCGACAGCCTGGTCTTCCGCGAGGCTGTGGACGTTCTGATCTCCATGGAAACGTCGGCTGCGCGCAATGCAGGGCTGCCCATCGTCAATCGCGGGCGCACGCCGTACATCTACACCTCGTTCTACGAGGGTCGGTCGTGCTCGCCTTACATGTACATCAATGCCTGGGTGCCCGAGCAGCAGGTGGCCCCCATCGTCGATCACTTCATGAACGAGTTCGACAGCAAGACCTACTACCTGATCGGCTCCGACTACGCCTTCGGCCGCGGCATGCTGGAGTTCACGCGGCAATACGTTGAAGAGAACGGCGGCGAGATTTTGGGCGAGGAGTATCTCCCGATGGACGGCTCCGACTGGACCGCCATTATCTCCAAGCTGAAGGCGGCCGAACCCGACGCGTTGATCACATCCACCGCCGGCGGCGCGCCCAATGTGACGCTGACCAAGCAGCTGCGCGCTGCGGGCGTCGACATCCCTTACGCCAACCTTGCCGTCGATGAGGGCACGGCAAAGTCCATGGGCGGTGACGCAACGGGCATCTTCATTGCCGCATCCTACGTCACCGGCATCGACAGCGAGGAGAACAAGACCTTCCTCGACGCAATGGCCGCAAAGTTCGGCGACGACCTCAACACACCGAACGATCTGTCCGTGCCCCAATACGAGGCGATCTACCTTTATAAGGCAGCGGTGGAAGCCGCAGGGTCCACCGACGCCGACGCCGTGATCGACAAGCTGGACGAGGTGTCCTTCACAGGCCCCCGCGGCACCGTGCAGATGAACAAGCAGCGCCATGCACCGCTGACCATGTACCTGGGCCAAGTGCAGGAGGATGGGTCGGTCGAGGTGATCGAGACGTTCGAAAACGTCGATCCCGGCGATCAATGCCCGCAGTTCGCCGGCTAAGCCCTTAGGCAACACAGATGGGCATTCTTCTCCTCGACATGCTCACCACAGCGGCGATCTTGTTCGCCGTTGCGGCCGGGCTGATGATCATCCTGGGGGTGATGAAGCTCATCAACTTCGCCCACGGTGCCTTTCTTACCGTGGGCGGCTACACAGCGTTTCTGACCACAGAGGCGGGCCTGTCGCCGTGGCTGTCTATCCCGCTGGCAGGGCTGTTCGGGTTTGCCGCGGGGCTCATCGTTGAGCGCCTGGTGATCCGGCCCCTCTACAACAGGCCCCTTGATGCGATCCTCGCCACGTGGGGGCTCGGCATCATCATCGTCCAAGTCATCACGCTGTCCTTCGGCAGGGAGGTTCAGTTCGCAGCCTCTCCGCTGGCCGGCACGCTCGACCTTGGCGTGGTGGACTATTCGGCCTATCGCCTCGCTGCGACGGTCATCGCGGTCCTCCTTGGCGTCGCACTCACGGTCCTGTTTCGGGCCACACGCTTTGGCCTCAACGCGCGCGCCGTCATCATGAATGAGACGTTGGCGCGGGGGCTCGGCATCAACTCTGGCCGCGTGCGGATGCTGACCTTTGCGCTGGGCGCAGGTCTTGCGTGCGCTGCAGGCGCGCTGATCACGCCGCTCCTCGCGGTCGATCCCAACATGGGCCTTCCGTGGCTGGTGAACTCGTTCATGCTGGTTCTGGTGTCTGGCATCTCCATTCCGAGCCTTGCGGTGGCCTCGCTCATCCTTGGCAGCGCACAGGTTGCCGTGTCCACCTATGTAAGCCCGATCCTCGGCGGTCTGACGATCGTCGTGCTGGCTGCGCTGATCCTGCGGCTGCGACCCAAGGGGCTTGGCATTGGCTGAGGTTTCCGACGACGCCGCGCCCGTCGCTCGTGCCGGTGCAGCGCGCAGAAGTCCCTGGCGGTCGGTGGCGCTTGGCGCGGCGGCGGCGGTCATCGTGCTCATCTTCGCCTCACGCTCCCTCGACATCTACACCACGAACATCCTGATCCGCGCCTTTTGCCTTGCCGCCTTGGTGATGACGGTGGACATCCTGTGGGGCTATACGGGGATCTTGACGTTCGGGCAGTCGGCCTTTTTCGGCATCGGCGGGTATGCGGCGGCCCTCACCTTCACCCACTACGGCTTCGGCCCAGAATGGGCGATCGGCGCACTTGTGGCCGGCATCCTCGTCGCCATGGCGGTGGCCGCGCTCGTCAGTTGGCTCGCCTTCTATCATGGCGCATCGCCCCTTTATGCGTCCATCATCACCCTCGCCCTGCCCATTGTCCTGGTGCAGCTCATTTTCGCAGGCGGGCGCTTCACGGGGTCCTCCAGCGGCATTTCGGCCTTCCCCACCTACTACTGGTCGGTGGAGACTTACTTCCTTATCGCAGGGTTCTTCCTCATCGCCGTGACCGCGCTCGGTCTTCTCTTCGTGCGCAGCGACTTCGGGCGGATCTTGGTGGCGATCCGGGAGAACGAGGAAAGGGCCTCCTACCTCGCCATCCCCATCAGCCGGGTCAAAGGGGCGCTGATGATGGGCGCGGCCGGCATCGGCGCCGTTGCCGGCTTCATCTACGCACTGTTCACCAATGTGGTCGCGCCTGAACTGGGGGGCTTCCTCCTGGGCACCGAACTCTTGATCTGGACCGCACTTGGCGGCCGGGGGACACTCATCGGACCTGTGGTCGGCGCCATCGGCATCGACGTCACTGCGTCTTATCTGTCCGGCACGCTGCCGTTCCTGTGGAAGCTGTTGACGGGCATTGCCTTCGTCCTTGTCATCGTTTTGCTGCCGCGCGGTCTCGGGCCGGTGCTGTGGCAACCCATTGCCTGGGCCGTGCGGGCTTGGCGCGGCCCGCGCGAAGACGTGGTGCACCTTGTTCCGGTCGATCTGAAAGTGCGTGCCGGTGCCTCTGATGCGCCGCCGCTCACGATCGACGGTCTCACGTGCCGGTACGGCAGCCTATCGGTGCTGGAGGGCGTTTCGGCCAAGGTGAGTGCGGGCGAGCTTTTGTCCATCGTCGGCCCCAACGGCGCCGGCAAGACCACTTTGATGCGCTGCATCTCCAACGGCTCGGAGCGCACTGGCGGGCAGGTCTTCGTGCAGGGCACCTCCATAGGCCGCGGCGCCCCGCAATCGATCGTGGCGCTTGGCATCGGCCGAAGCTTCCAGAACACCAACCTGTTCGACACGCTTTCCGTCGCAGACTGCCTGAAGCTGGCCCGCTACGGGGTGGACGGTGCACCGATGTTGGCAAGCCGCACCGAGGTCCGCCTGCCCGAGCCGGCGCTGGAAATCGTCCGCACCACGGGGCTCGACAAGGAGATGGGCACCGCCTCTGGAAGCCTCAGCCACGGCATGAAGCGCGGTTTGGAGCTTGCCATGGTGCTCGCCACCGAACCCTCGGTGCTTCTCCTGGACGAGCCCACGGCAGGGCTTTCCAAAGCCGAGCGCAGCGCCATCGGCGGCGTGCTGCAGCGCTTGGCAAAGACCTATGGCCTTGCCATCGTCCTCATCGAGCATGACCTCGACTTCGTGCGAGAGATCTCATCGCGCGTCATCGTCCTCCACCAGGGCGCGATCCTGATGGAAGGCACCGTGGATGAGGTGGTGCAGTCGGAGCTGGTTCGCGCCGTCTATTCCGGCCAGAATGTCGAGGCTGCTTCGTGAGCGCGTCGCTCCTCGCCGTCGATGGGCTCGCGTCAGGGTACGGCGGTGCGCCCGTCCTGAACAACGTCTCTCTTACGGTGCGCGCCGGCGAGATCCTCACAGTGCTCGGCAAGAACGGGATGGGCAAGACGACCCTCCTGAAAACCCTGATGGGCTTCCTGAAGGTCGCCAAGGGCCGCATCACGCTGGAGGGTACGGACATTACCGGCCGCGCGCCGCACCTGATGGCGTCCGACGGCGTCGCCTACGCTCCCCAGGACTATACGCTGTTTCAAGACCTCACGGTGCAGGAGAACCTGCGCCTTGGCGTTGCCGATGACACCACCTTCCGCGACAGGGTGGACGCGCTGGGCGATGTCTTCCCCCGCATGTTGGAGCGTCTGAAGCAGCGCGCCGGGACGTTGTCAGGCGGCGAACAGAAGATGCTTTTGATGTCCCGCGCCCTTATCAACCGGCCGCGCCTTATGCTGGTGGACGAGATCTCCGAAGGCCTGCAACCGACGATGATCGACCGCATGGCCGAGGTCCTGAAGACGACGCAGGAGCAGCACGGGACAGCAGTGCTCCTGGTCGAGCAGCACCTCAACTTCGCCCTGTCGATCGCAGACCGCTATGCGATCTTAAAGCTCGGAAGCCTGGTGGAGGAAGGCCAGGCGGCCGGGGCCACCAATGTCGCCGACCATCTGAGGGTGTAAATGTCCTCCCGCCAGACCGCTGCGCTCATCTCCACCTACTCGATCGTCCTGCGCTGTTCGGCAACGGGCGAGGTCGGCGCGGGGGTTGCCTCCGCGGTGCCGGCGGTCGGGGCGATCTGCTTGTACACCCGCCCCGGCGTCGGCGCCGTCTCCACCCAGTCCTGGGTGAATCCATATCTGGCGGGCACCATCCTCGACCATCTTGAAGCGGGCGTAACAGCGGCCGATGCGGTGGCAAAGGCCGTCGACCGCGATGCTGCTGCCGCGCTGCGCCAACTGGGGGCGATCGGTACGACAGGGCCTGGCGCCGCGTTTACGGGCGCCGATTGTACGCCATGGTGCGGCGCGCTCGAGGGGGCCGATTTTGCGGTCCAGGGCAACATGCTGACAGGGCCCGAGGTGCTGGACGCGATGGCACAAGCAGCCGCCAGCGCCGGTCCACTGGAGGAGCGGCTGCTCGTAGCGCTTGAAGCGGCACAAAGGGTGGGCGGGGACAAGCGCGGCCGCCAATCCGCCGGCATTGCCGTGATTGGCGCGGAGGACTACAGGCGGGTTGACCTCAGGGTGGACGAGCACCCCGACCCCGTGGCCGAACTGCGTCGGGTTTACACCGTGGCGGCGGCGCAGCTCGCCCCGTTCATCGCCGGCATGCCCAAGAAGGGCCAAGTGGCCGAAGGTGCGCCGGACGGTGTTGTCGCAATGCTGCTCGCACCCCCGCCGGACCGACCCGAAGGCGGAGGAAGCCGAACGCCATGACCGACGACCGCATCGATCTCCCCCATCTTGCCGAAGTGCTTGGCCTGCCGCTTGACGATGCGCGCCTTGCCGAGGTCGCCGAGGCGTTCAAGGACATTCGCGCGGCCATAGAAGCCCTGCGCGCTCAGGACCTGGGCGAGACGCACCCTGCCGTGGTGTTCCGCCCGGTCGGCGAGCGCGAATGACCGCCCTTTGGGAACGGCCCATCACCGAGCTGTCAGAAGAGATTCGTTCCGGCCGGCTGTCTCCGGTCGACCTCCTCGACGCCTATCTGGAACGGATTGCAGCGCACGACGGCGACCTGCACGCCTTCGTCCATCTCAACAAGAGCGCCCGTTCCGACGCCGAGGCGGTTCATAGCGCGGTGCGCGAGGGGCGCTCCATCGGCCCTCTGGCAGGCATTCCCATCGCGGTGAAGGACAACTACGCCACGCGCGACATGCCGACGACCGCGGGAAGCACAGTGGACGTCGAGGTGCCTATGGAGGACGCGGCAGCGGTGGCGCGGCTGCGGACCGCCGGCGCCGTCATGATCGGAAAGACGCGCATGCACGAGTTCGCATGGGGGATGGAGACACCTCCCTGCCGTAACCCGTTCGACCTTGCGCGTATCCCGGGCGGGTCGAGCGGCGGCTCGGGAGCGGCCGTCGCCTCAGGCATGGCGGCAGCCGCCCTCGGCTCCGACACCGGCGGCTCCATTCGCATTCCCGCCAGCTTGTGCGGCACGGTGGGTCTGAAACCGACATACGGTTTGATCGGGCGTTCGGGCATCGTGCCACACAGCTGGTCGCTGGATCATGCCGGTCCGCTGACCACATCGGTGGCCGATGCCGCCCTCCTCACGGCCGTCATGTCCGGTCCCGATCCAGGCGACCCCGCCGCCGATGGCCGAACACTCGACCTCTCTTTGTTGGACGAGGCCATGACCCGAGGCGCTAAGGGCCTGAGGGTGGGTGTGTGCCGGAACCACTTCTTTGAAGGCATCGACGATGGCGTTGCCTCCACCGTGGATGATGCCATCAACGCGCTCGCTCACGCCGGGGCGACCATGACGGATTTCACTGTTCCCGAACTCGCGGTCGGGCTCGGGGCGATTTTCGCCATCGAGCTTGCTTCCTCGACGGCCTACCACGACGCGCGGCTGCGCGAGGGTGAGGTGGCAAATTTTGCGCCCGACGTGCGACTCCTGGTGGAAATGGGCCGGTTCGTGTCGGGCGCCGACTATTTGACCGCCGAGCGCTATCGGCGCCGCCTGGGAGAGGTGATGGCACACCGCCTTGCGGATCTGGACGTCATCGTCGGCCCGACCATGCCGTTGACCGCATGGTCGGTCGGCGAGCGCACGGTGGAAATCGCCGGTGTACCTGAGAGCGTCCTCGCCGTGTCCTGGCGCCTGACCTACCCTTGGAACCTCCTCGGCCTTCCTGCACTGAGCGTGCCGTGCGGCGCGGTAAACGGTATGCCTGTGGGCTTGCAGATCGCCGCTGCCCCGTTCGACGAGCCGGCCGTGTTGCGCGCCGGTGCCGCAGTGGAGGCGCTTTTGGGCCGATACCCGAAGGCATTGGCCTGACAGGCCACGCCAGTCACCTGCGCCGGATGCCGATCTCTCGTGCCTGGCATCGCGGTGCATTTCTCTCCAGGGGCGTGCGTCACCGGAAAGCCAGAGAAACTCCCGCTCCAAGCGGCCAGATCCATCCGCCGGCACTCGTGCCCAACGGGGGCGTGCACGTATTCATTGTGATTTGGTATTCATGGTTGCGTCACGATATGATTTCAGCTTAGAGTTGTCGAACTTGTGGCAGCGCTAAGTGGGTGACCTTTGCAGGCCAACGTGCACCAAATCACGGAGCCGATCGCGTTCAGTTCGGAAGCCGTCTTTCCCCTATTCGACCGGGCGTACTATCTGAGCCGCAATAGCGATGTGCGTGACGCGGGAATCGATCCACTCTCCCACTTCATGATGCACGGCTTTGACGAGAACCGTGATCCGCATCCGGCTGTGGACCTGCTTTATTGCCGCTTCTTGGCCGAGGCGCTCGGCCAGCCACTTCAGACGGCCGACGACCTTGCCGATCGTCTTGCCGCGATCGCACCGGACGCATTTTGGTCCGCCTCTCCGCTGGTGACGCCAAAGTGGCTGCTGTCCTCCTTGTCGCGGCCGTTCCTCTCGCTCGCCGACGCGCTGTCCTCACCACTCAAAGAGGGGGTCATGCTGCACCCGGCCCTGTTGCCAATCCAGCCAGGCCGGAATCTGCGCACCATTGCCGATGCCGTGGCGGCGCTGCGTTCCGGCCTTGTGGCCACAGCGTGTCGGATCGACTTGCAGCGTTACGTCAACGAGCATCGGGACCTGCGCAAGGTCGGATACACGGCCTATGATGCCTTCCGCCACGCCTTCACATCCGGGCTGGCTCAAAACCGGTTCAAGTATCTGGGTGCGCGCTGCGACCCGCGCCGCCAGCTTCACGAGAACTTCCTGGACGCCGCCGACAAGATCCTGCGCAGCAAGGCAAATCAACGTTTCTTCGGTCCCGCTGAGCGGGTGCCCAACCTCACGCTGGCGGAGCGGTTGACGCTTGTCACCCGCGGCAAGGGCGACCCGGCAGCCGTCTTCGCGGCGACGCCAGAAGCGGTCACTGCCACCGCACTGGGCACGGCGGGTCACGGTGCAAGCCGCAAGAGACCACTCCTTGGTGGATCGCGCCTCGATGGATCGGACACCGGTGGGGTGAACACCGCTGCGACGGACCGGGGCGCATCGACCTCCAGCGGATCAGAGACAGGGCCGTTGCTTCCAAAAGCAGACGACCTCATCCTCACACAGCGCGGGATCGACATCGCTGCCGTCGCCATACGCCCGACCCGCGCACCGCCCGCGCACCACGCGCCACTCACCGACCGCGCACTTCTTGCCGGCCACCGACCGGACCCGAAGGCGGTTCGCGTGGTCTACAGCGCTGTCATCGGTGGCTACGAGCCGGCTTTACCCGTCCCGCCCGAGGACATGACCGACGCCATCGCCATCCTCATCACCGACATGCCGCAGATCCCTCCGGACACCCCCTGGATCATCGTTCGCCCGACCTTTTGCGAGCAGGACCTCAAGCGGCTGTGCCTTTGGTACAAGACCCATCCCCACGCCCTTTTCCCCTTCGCCGAGACGGCGGTCTGGATTGATGGCAACGTCACCTGCCATCCCGGCAGCGCCCACCTCCTCGCGGCGCAGGAGACCGTGGCCGAAGTGGCGACGTTCATGCATCCGGATCGGCAGTGCATCTACGATGAGGCGGAGGCGGTGAAGAGCCTGCAGCTCGACTTCCCGCACGTCGTCGACGAGATGGTGGAGCGCCTCAAGACATTGGGGATGCCGGCGAACTACGGCCTGTTCGAGACCAACGTGCTTTTGACCCGCTCGAGCGACCTTGCTGTCAGGGCGATGCTCGACACCTGGTGGAACGAGATCGCGCGCGGGTCGCGGCGCGATCAGCTCTCCTTCACCCTCGCCGCTTGGCGATCGGGTGTCGTGCCGACTCCACTGGAAGGCGGGCGCTCGGCCCACGGCAGTCGCTTCTTCTCCAAACGCCGCCATGACAACCCGAAGGGACGCTGCCTTGGCAACCCATGACGTGACAATCCTGGTCCCGCTGTACAACGCAATCGACCACACCGTGCAGTGCGTTGACAGCCTGCTCGCCAGCGATGCGGCAGGCTGCCGGATCATTCTGGCCGACGACGGCTCGCGCGTCGATCAGCACGCCGTACTTAAAGAGCGCTATCGCGCGGCCGACGGAATCGAGATCGTTTCGCACATGCGCAACCGTGGTTACACGCGCAATGTCCGCCTTGTCTGGGATACGATCGAGACCCCTTACGTGGCCCTCCTCAACAGCGATACGGTCGTGCCGGAACGCTGGCTCGGCCCGCTGCACAGCGTGCTGGAGCAGCATCGCTACCTCGCCGCGGTCGGTCCGCTCTCCAATGCGGGAAGCCACCAGTCGATCCCCGACGTTCGCGATCCGGCCGGCGGCTTCTCCAGCAACGCCAACCTTGGCGCCGACGATGCAGGGCGCGAGGCGCTGGCTGCCTTTCTTGCGGGGCGCTTCGCCGGCCTGGTGATCGACCTTCCGGTCCTCAACGGGTTTTGCACCCTGTTCCGCCGGCGCGCGGTCGATGCGGTCGGTGGGTTCGACGACGAAACGTTCCGCGAGGGCTACGGCGAGGAGAACGACCTATGCGTGCGCCTCTCCCGCCGCGGCTGGCGGCTCGGCTGCGTGCCGGGTGTTTTCGTCCACCATGCCAAGAGCCGTTCGTTCGGGGTCGAACGGCGCGACCGTCTCGCCAAGAGCGCGGTTCAAAGCCTCGGCAAAAAGTTCCATGCGACCCTCACGCGCGAGCTCGACCAGCTTTTGCGCGCCAATGTGGAGCTTGCAGCGGTGCGACAGTGCTGCGCCTTCCTTCAGGACGCTCCCGCCGTGCCGGTCTCGCGCGCCACCGCCAAGGCCGGTGTGCGTGAGCTCCCCGCCCAAGCCGGGCGCCTCCACCTTCTGACGGTCAAGGGGCCGGCGACCCTTCTCATCAACGGCGGCGAGTTCCATCTCACGCACGAGGCATCCTTCCCGGAGCCGATGTTCGCGTTGTCCGGGGCGCAGCTTCGGGTCTCCCTCCCGGCGGAGTCCGAGATCAGCTTTATCGGCGAGCGGGCGGTCGCCACGGTGCTCGGCGCGCTGATGCTGCTTTCGTGCTCGCGTCCGGTCTATGTGGACGAATGGGAGCCCGACTCAGAGTTCGACCCCGGGCTCGGCGCGGATGACGGCCACTTGCCGTTTGCGATGCTTTACGCCGCGCCAGAGACGCCCTGGCAGGAGCCCGCCGCGGCGAAGGCCCCGCTCACGGCCCTGTTTGAGAAGGAAAACGCATGAGCTCGCGCCTAAGTGCCGACCCCATGGCGCCGTCAAGTCAGTTGGCCGCGCCAGGGGCAATTGCGTCCGTTCCAGCGGCGAGCGCGGCCGGGCCAGCCGGCATCACCAGTCCGGTGCGCGGCGACAAACGCGCCCTGTTCGACAACCTTTTCGATACCTTCCGCACCCATGTCAGCGATGACACCTCGGCGATGAGCCTTCTCGACCTTGGCTGCGGGCCGGACGGCTACGTGACGCTTTATGCCGAGCATTTCGGCCCCTGCTACGGTGTCGATCTGTTCGACTACGCTTCGAACTATGAGGCCATCACCTACCTGAAGTCTGACGGACTCCAGATCCCGATCCGCTCCAACAGCATCGACTGCGTTGTCAGCCACTCCACTCTGGAGCACGTGACCGATCTTTCCGCCACGATGGCCGAGATCAACCGCGTTCTGCGTGTTCAGGGGATCGCCTACTTGACCGTGTCGCCCCTCTATTTCGCAGCCGCCGGCGGGCACGACCGGCGCGCGCCGCCGTGGGGACACCTGGACCCGGATGGGCCGTTCTACATCCCGAAGGACCGCGAGGTGGCGACGGGACGGCACCTGAATCGCCTCACCAACGCCATGTTCCTGAGTGCGGTGGGTCAGCAGCCCTGGCAGATCATCAGCCACGAGATCCGCCCGGCGCACGACCGGGTGCCGCCAGCGCTCGCACAGGCCTACCCGATGATGGATCTGGCCACCCGCGAATTCCGCTTCATCGGGCGCAAGAGGTTCGATCCCGGCAAATGGCTCGAACGGGAGACACGATATGCCCAAGCTTGAGATCGGCGCCGGCCTGAAACCGCAGGCGGGGTACGTCCATCATGATGTGCGCCCGCTTGAGGGCATAGATGTCGTGTGCGACGCGCGTGACTTCCCCGAAGAGCATCATGGCGTTTACGATGAAGTCTACGCCTCCAACGTGATCGAGCACTTCAACCGGTTCGAGGTCTGCGACGTCCTGAAACACTGGGCCACCCTCCTGAAATCGGGCGGCATCTTGCACTTGATCACGCCTGACAATGAGGAGATCTGCCGCCAGTATCTCGCCCGGCAAATCACGCACGACCAGTTCGTCTACCTCACCTATGGCGGCAACGATTACGAGTACAATCGCCACTATTACGGTTTCTGCGTCGAGCACATGGTGGAAATCTTCCAGAAATGCGGCCTTGCCACCGTCTCGTGTGTCCCGGGCAAGAGCTGGTTCCAGAAGCAATCCTTCTTCTGCCCGATGATCGTCGCCCGGGGGATCCGGTTGTGACCCGGCGCCAGCCATCGTGCCAGGCCGGAACTGCGGCCTGACATGCGCGTCCTACTCGCCGATGGCGGGCGCCACCAGCACAATCACGGTTATGGCCGCGTCGCCCGCAGTATCGTTGCCGCGCTGAGCGCCGACCCGCGGATCCAAGCCGTGGCGCTCGCGAAGGCGGCGGCGCCGACCAAGGACGAGCCCGATCCCTACGCCGCCATCACCGGGCGCGAGAAGCTGTTTGTCTGCGCCGACCCAAAAAAGGCCAGCGCGGATCTCGTCGTCCAAGTCGGCCCGCCCAGTTCGCTCCGCCCCATGCAGCATCCGGCCGTCGCCTACACGATGATCGACGTCCATGGTGTGCCCAAGGGCTGGGTGGAAAAGCTGTCCGGCCAGCGCGGAATCATCACGCCGAGCACCACCAGCGCAGCGTCCTTCGCCCGCGACGTCCACGTGCCGATCGCCGTCGCGCCGCTTTATGTGGAGCCGCAGCCGTTCAAGATGCGCCGACACTGGCGGGCAGAGGGGCGCAAGAGGATGTCTTTTCTGTTCGTCGGCACCTTTTCCTACCGCAAGAACGTCGCGACCCTCCTCGACGCCTTCGTGGCGGAGTTCGCACCTGAGGAGGCCGGCCTCACGCTGATCGCCTCGGAGAGCGAGCCCGACACAGTCTTCGCCGGCACGCTAAACGCGATGCGCCGTGCAGGGCGGGTGGCCGATGTGGAGGTGGTCACCAAGCGCCTTTCCGACGCCTGGCTCGCCCGCTACTACGCCCGTCACGACGCCTTCGTGACGATGACGCGCGGCGAGGGATGGGGCTATCCGGCGATGGAGGCGGCCTTTTGTGGCATCCCTGTCGTCGCGCCGGACGGGACGTCGATGGACGACTTCCTGGCCGCCGGTAGCACCGTGCTCGCGCCCACGCAGGCGGCACCTGTGGACACCATTGCGAACCCCAGCGGCCAAAACTTCAAGACGCAATATGCCGGTCGCGACTGCACCATGCGAGAGGTCTCGGTCGTCGCCGCCCGGAAGGCCCTGCGCCAAGCCTTCGACAACCGTGACGCGCTCTATCAGGAGGCGGAGCGGAACGCTGCCCTATTCCCGCGCATCTACAACGCCGACGCTTTCCGCGAAACATTCGTGACGAGCCTCCTGTCGATGGCCGCACGGCCCGCCGCACGACCAGCCAACGTGGCCTGATCCTGCTCACCCCTGCCCAGCATATTGATTGGGTAAGGCCGGTCATCAATCTCTAGTTACAGATCTTCCGGGTTTCTTCGATACTCCGGGGGTCCACGTCGGGAGTGGTTGAGAAACTATTGCTTATCGTGCCGCGCAATCAGAACGATAACGAGGAGGTCAGCCCGCTCAACGCGTTCGACGCGTCCATCGGCGGCTTCGAGATGACCCCTCCACGTCGATCGCCACCGTCGCAGTGCTGGCGCCCGAAAGGATCGAGGTCACCCTTTGTAACGAGATCACCGGCCCGCTCGACGTCGATGCACAGGCCACCGTCATCGGCATCACCGCCAATGTCGGCCAAGCCCGCCGCGCACTTCAGATCGCAAAGACCATGCGCGAGAAGGGCAAGACCGTCGTCATGGGCGGACCTTATGTAACCCTGGTGCCCACGCTCCTTGAAGGCGCGTGCGACACCATCGTCACCGGTGAAGTTGAAGCGGTTGCCGAAGCCTTCTTCGCCGACATGAAGGCCGGGACTCTGAAGCCCCGCTACACCGGCCCGCGGGCGGACATGACCACCTCGCCAGCGTCACGCTGGGACCCTTATCCAGTTGACCGCGTCGTCATGGGTGTCGTCAGGCAAGCCGGGGATGCCCCTTCGAGTGCAACTTTTGCGACGTCATTCAGTGCCTGGGGCGTGTGCAGCGGCACCAGCCGATCACCAAAATGCTCGCCTAGCTCCAGGCGCTCTACGACGCCGACTACCGCCAGGTGCACCTGTCGGACGACAATTTCACGGTCTACCGCCGTCGCACCCACGCGCTGCTGGCGCAGATCGCCGCCTTGAACGGGGCGAACGGGCGCGAGCCGATGACCTTCATCACCCAGGTGTCCATCGACTTGGCGCGGGACGAAACCGCGCTCAAGCTCAGCCGTCAGGCGGGCCTTCGCTACGGCCTTGTGGGGCTCGAGACGGACAGCACGGCCGCACGTCAGGAGAGCCTGAAGCGCCAGAATCTGCGTGTGGACCTGGTGCGGGAAACCGAGACGCTGGTGCGGGCAGGAATGGCAGTGTCGGCAGGCTTGACTGTCGGTTTCGACAGCGACGACACCGGCTGTTTCGCCCGGCAGCTGGCATTCGCGATGGCGTTGCCTGTGATCAACTTCAACATCTCCGCCCTCACCGCTCCGGTCACGACCCCGCTCTACGCCAAGATGAAGGCCCAGGGCCGCATCGTTGGAGACCCGGCGGTCGTGGACCGGGTGGGCTCGGGCACATCGGTGAGCAACATGAAGCCGCTTCGGATGACGTCGGCCGAGTTGGTCGAGGGAACCGAGTGACTACGACGCGCGGTGCTCGCCCCTGAGGGCGTCATCCGCCGGTTCGAAAACCTTGCCAGGCTGCTGTCGGATGCCCCCGCGCATCTGTGGACCAGTGGTTTCGGTCCTCACGGCGGACGCGTTCGCTTCTCCAACTCATCGGTCATCTTGCACGCGACCGCGGTGTCAAGCGGGTGCGAGCGCGGCATCAAGACCCGCTTCGCCACCGCCGCAATCGTGCATGAGATGATCGAGGCCCAGGACGAGAAGCGTCTGCTGCGCTTCCAGCGCCAGCTCGCCGGCGTCGAGTCGCTGATCATCGACGAACTCGGCTTCGTGCCGCTCTCCAAGTCCGGCGCCGAGCTGCTCTTCGAGCTGATCAGCCAACGCTACGAACGAGGCGCTACGGTCATCACCTCAAACCTGCCCTTCGACGAATGGACCAGCACCTTCGGCGAAGAGCGTTTCACCGGCGCGCTCTTCGACCGCATCAAGTGAAGTTTGAAACGCGAATGGGATCGAGAGCCGGACGAACCGATCGCGGCCGACAGGCGCCCTCCACGCTTTTGACTACGGTAAGTACAGACGTTGCCGGTGTCTTGGTCGCGCGTAACTTTGCACCGAGCGGTACTACTGCGATCGTGGACAGCGACGCTGCTGCCCGCCCTCCCACCTCCGAACACAACGCTGCAACCGTATTTCATGGCTCGGTGGGTGAACCCCGTGCTGGCAGCGTAACGCTAGAGTGCGTTGGGTCATCGCGCGTAGCGACCCGGTCCGCAACCGCTGCAACATATCTCCCCACAGCGTGGCATGGGACTGTTGGTCAAAAACATGTGGGGCAACGGGCCGCAACGCCGTACTTCAATGCGGACGACTTCATTACCGTAAAAGCGGGGTTGTTCGCCTGGCCGGGCCGGCTGGAGCCGAACCGGCGAGCACTGGCGGCCGAGATCCATGGGCTTCGGGCCAATGCTTCGGTCGCCTTCAGCGACGGCGCTTGCCGGTTGATCGAACAGCTTATGCTTGCGTTTGGGCAGGGAAGAGAAATCCATACAGTTGTACCAGACTTCTTTCTCTTCGATTGTATGATACGCAAACTTGGACTGGCTCATGTCCGCCACCGGTGCCCCGGCGATCTTAGGGATGCGTTCGCAGCCGCGTTCGGGACTGGCCAGGCGGCGCCACTGGCGCTCCTGAGCGAGCCCAACAATCCGACGAGCCTCGACTGTGCAGTCGAGGCTCGTGCGCGGTACTGGAAACTGTAGCCGATCCGGTGATGGTCGACGAAACTCAAGTGCCGTTCTCCGGTGCGCCGGACCTGCGAATGGCCTAGTTCGATGACGACTCGGGTCTCTTTTTTGGTTCGCTCCCTCACCAAAACCGGCCTGCCTGGGATTGGAGCCGGGTATGTTGCAGCAAGGCGCGACGACTTGGGCCGGTTTCTTGCCGCACAGGTGCTCGGCACGATCCAAGGACTGAAAGCGGCAGCGATTGCGTGGTTGTTCCGGAACCAACCGGCCGTAGCCGCATTGATTAGCCAGCTTGTGAAGCTGCACGATAGAGCAATCTCGCGTCTTTCGTCCGAGACCTCCCTCGATCCACGTGCGAGCGCCTGTGATTTCATCGTGGCGCGTGTGCCTGGCGGCAACTCTGACGGATTTGGCGCCGCACTCACTGCAGAGGTTTTTCCGGCGCTCAGCTACGGGATGCTTCCAGGCTTTAAGGATGTCATAAAGGTTCTTCCACTCGCTTTCGATCGGCAACACAATCTCGTCGAGCCGGTCCGGTCGCTCAAACCGACAGGCGGCGCCTGTGAGTGATCAGTTTCGCTGTCTTGTCAGTGGGAAGTCGAAAGCTGATCCATCTTTATCGCCAACTCACACTGTCGAAACATCACAATGCAAAGTTCTGTGACCAGGCAACGAGATCGATTAGGCATTGCCCGACACGAGTGCTCGCACTGACGCTCGCACGGATGGCACCGCGAGCTATCCCATAATGCCAAGCACGTGGGATCCCGATTGGCGACGTAAACCGACGGTCATTGAGACCATCGGCGACCTGATTGACCACGGCTACAGCCTCCACGGCCATTGCCTTGCGGGCGCTCGATCGTCTGAGGTCGGCCTGGAAGCTCTCGCCGCGAAGCTCGGCCGTGACCGCTCCTACATTGGCGACCTGCCCCTGCGGTGCCAGGCGTGCGGCAATCGCGATGTCAGCATGAAGATCGATGCGATCATGGGGATGCGCTAGGTAAGTGTCCTCCAAAAGAATGTTTTCCAGCTTTGACCCAACCCATTGACATTCATGGGTGTGGTTTTCCGGATCGAGGCACTTAAGTCGTTGGGTTTATTGGGCTTTGGCGGAGCCGGAGGGATTCGAACCCTCGAGACGGGTTTACCCCGCCTAACGGTTTAGCAAACCGCCGCCTTCAGCCTCTCGGCCACGGCTCCGTTTGTCCGCATTGCTACGGGACACCATGCGCCGCGTCAACGGCGCTGATGGGCACAATCGCGCGGCCGTCAGCGCCGAAACGAACAGCCATAGTGGGCATTGGACGTTGCGGGCGGGCGTTTCCTGCGAACCCAACGCATCAACTCCAAGACCTCAGAGCCGTTTCGGCTCGGGCGGCATCGCCTGAGCCGAATGCAACTATCCTGAATCAAAGGAGATTCGGTATCTCAACTGGGCTTGGCACGATCCAGATGCTCTAGCCGGCGCTGCGTTTGCGGGCCCTTTGGCCGAAGAGGATGGCCTGCTGTTCCTTGCTGGAAGAAAGCTGCATCTTCGCCCGCTCTTCCTTGCCCAGCGCAAGGCCGCGCTCAACGGCGGGCCGCGCCTTCATGGTGTCGATCCAGCGCTTTACATTGGGAAACTCGTCGATCTCGATCTTCTGACGTTCCCAGCCCACCGTCCAGCCGATGATGGCCATGTCGGCAATGGAGTAGTCGCCCGCCACGTACTCTTTGCCCTCCAGCTGATGGTCGAGGACACCGTAAAGGCGATGGCTCTCATCGGTGTAACGTGCCTTGGCGTAGGGCACGTCTTCGGGCGCATAATTGTTGAAGTGGTGGTTCTGGCCGAGCATTGGCCCAAGCCCCCCCATCTGCCACATCAGCCACTCTTCCACCGCCACCCTCTGGCGCTCGTCGGTGGGGTAGAACTGGCCGAACTTGCGGCCGAGATATTGCAAGATCGCCCCTGACTCGAACACCGAGATGGCCTGACCGCCAGGCCCGTCAGGATCAACGATGGCGGGCATTCTGTTGTTGGGGGCAATGGCAAGGAACGCAGGCTTGAACTGGTCTCCGGCGCCGATGTTGATGTAGTGGACGCTGTAAGGCGCACCCACCTCTTCAAGATAGATGGACACCTTCCAACCGTTGGGGGTAGGCCAATAGTATAGGTCGATGGGCGACTGGCTCATCACGCGCTGCCTCTGACTGTGACGTTCGGCGGTGAGATAGGGCAGCCGGGGACAGGCACAATGCGTGCTATGTCACCTTTCAGTGTGACCCACGAGGACGCCGCGGCGTATGCGCCGAACGCATGGTCCGTGCGATCTGGATACGAGCGGGATTGCTGCCCCCCGGTTGATCCAAGCCAAGCGGGCGTACGCCACCACCTCCCCAACAGCTTGATTGATCAGCCAAGAGCGGCTTCACTCATCAACGACCATGATCGAACCGTGGAGCGCTTTCCGATCCGTCGGGATCAACGGACCGAAAAGCGCTCTACATCATAAGGCAAGAGCGTCTTGTCTGCGTCCGATGGGACGCGGGATGCTTTAGAGGACACGACAGACTATGAGTTCCTCCACCGCTCCATCCACCCAGGCCGAGGGCGATACCTTTCCCAAGCTCCTCCTGGACAACGCCAAGCGGCGCGGCAACAAGCCCGCTATGCGCGAAAAGGACAGAGGCATCTGGCACGCCTGGACTTGGAGCGAGGTGAAGGACGAGGTGATGCGCTTTGCCCTTGGCCTTGAACAGCTGGGGTTCGGACCAGGCGACACCATTGCCATTGTCGGCGGAAACAAACCGCGCCTTTACTGGACGTTCATGGCCGCACAATCCCTTCAGGGCATTCCCGTGCCTGTCTATGCTGACGCTGTGGCGGAGGAGATGGCCTTCGTCCTTGCCCACGCAGAGGTGCGGTTTGCCCTGTGCCAGGACCAGGAGCAGGTGGACAAATGCCTTGCCGCTCAGGACAGCCTACCTGCACTCAAAACCGTCATCTACGACGAGCCGCGGGGCCTGCGCGACTATGATACTGAGCACCTCTACCCGTTCGAGAAGGTGCAAGCGCTTGGCGACGAGCGCCTGAAGGCTGACCCCGGTCTTGCAGCGGCTTGGGAGGATCGGGCTAAAAATGCCTCAGGCGAGGACCCTTCCACCATTTTGTACACCTCTGGCACCACGGGCCAGTCCAAAGGGGTGGTGCTGAAGGCCTCGCGCGCGGTCCAAGCGGCGCGGGACACGGCCGTGTTCGACCATCTGGCTGACACCGACGAGGTCCTTGCCTACCTGCCGCTTGCCTGGGTGGGGGACCACTTCCTCAACTATGCACAGGGGCTCGTTGTCGGCTTTTGCATGGCCTGCCCGGAAGGGCCCGACACCGTGCAGCATGACCTGCGCGAAATTGGCCCCACATTCTACTTCGCCCCGCCGCGGGTGTTTGAGACCCTTCTGACCCGCGTTCTCATCCGCATGGAAGATGCCGGCGCCCTTAAACGCTGGATGTTCCATCGCTTCATGGATGTTGCCAAAGCGAACGGCGAAGCGATTCTCGACAAACAGCCCGTTCCTCTGGGTGGGCGTATTGCCTACTGGTTCGGTGAGCGCCTTGTCTACGGGCCCTTGAAGAACGTCTTGGGCTTTTCGCGCATTCGCGTTGCCTATACGGCGGGTGAAGCCATCGGGCCTGACCTGTTCTCGTTCTTCCGTTCGCTGGGCATCAATCTGAAACAGCTTTATGGGCAGACGGAGGCATTCCTGTACATCACCGCCCAGCCGGATGGGGCCGTGCGCGCCGACACCGTTGGTCCGCCGATGACAGGTGTGGAACTGAAACTTGCCGACAATGGAGAGGTGCTCTTCAAATCGCCGGGCATGTTCGTCTCTTACTTCAAGGCCGATGAGAAAACCGCTGAAACTTTGACCGAGGACGGCTTCATCAAAACAGGCGATGCAGGGATCTTCGAGGCCGACGGCCAGCTGAAGATCATCGACCGCGCCAAGGATGTGGGCACCTTGCAGAGTGGCGCCCTCTTCGCGCCGAAGTATTTGGAAAACAAGCTGAAGTTTTTCCCCGAAATCCAAGAGGCGGTCACCTACGGACACGAGAGAGAGTTTGTGGCGGCCATGCTCAACATTGACCTTGTGGCCGTCGGCAACTGGGCCGAGCGCAACAACATCGGCTACGCGTCCTACCAGGAGCTGGCGCAACACCCGCGAGTGGCCGAAATCATCTCAAACAACGTTGTCGCCACCAACCGCGCCCTTGCTGAAGAGCCGATGATGGCCGGTGCACAGATCAAGCGTTTCCTCGTCCTCCACAAGGAGCTTGACGCGGACGATGGGGAGCTGACACGCACCCAAAAGGTGCGCCGCAACTTCGTGGCCGACCGCTACGCCCCCTTGATCGAAGCGCTCTACAGTGACGCCGAGGACTGTTTCGTGCGCACGGAGGTCACCTTCGAGGACGGCCGTAAAGGGTTCATCGAAGCAACGGTGAAGATCCACACGGCCGAGACCTTTGCCCCGTCCCCCATGGCCGAGGCGGCCGAATGAGACCCTCAAACCCCGAAGGAGCCTGCCCATGAGTGTTGACGCAGGGCCCGCACCGACAGCGTCGCCCGAGACCCTTCTTGCGGTCAAGGACGTCTCCCTGTCCTTCGGCGGGGTGAAGGCAATCCGCGGCGTCTCCTTCGACATCGTCAAAGGTGAGATCCGCGCCATCATCGGCCCGAACGGCGCCGGCAAGACGTCAATGCTCAACGTCATCAACGGCTTCTACCACCCCCAGGAAGGCACGATCACCTACAAGGGTCATCCGCGCAGCAAGATGAAGCCTTATGACGCTGCCGCCTCGGGCATTGCACGCACCTTCCAGAACGTTGCCCTTTTCAAAGGGATGACCACGCTGGACAACATCATGTCCGGTCGCACCTTGCAGATGAATGTGGGGTTTTTGTTCCAACTGATCCGCTTCGGCCCTGCCCTTTCCGAAGAGGTGGCGCACCGAAAGCGCGTGGAAGACATCATCGACTTTCTGGAGATCGAAGCGATCCGCAAGACGCCTGTGGGGCGCCTCCCCTACGGCTTACAAAAACGGGTGGAGCTTGGACGGGCGCTCGCCATGGAGCCGGAACTCCTCCTCCTAGATGAGCCCATGGCCGGCATGAACCTTGAGGAGAAGGAGGACATGTGCCGCTTCATCCTCGATGTGCGTGAAGAGTTCGGCACCACCATCGCTCTTATCGAGCATGATATGGGCGTTGTCATGGACATCTCCGACCGCGTGGTGGTCCTGGACTATGGCGAGAAGATTGCCGACGGAACCCCCGAAGAGGTGCGCACCAACCAGGACGTGATCGACGCCTATCTCGGCGTGCCTCACTGACTTGGGCACAGGTGGCCTTGTCAGATATAAAGTCTGACCCCGCGCGCATTCAGTAACGTCAACGCCACGCACGACGTCACCAAATCGCCTATGGCGACGTGCGTTTGACGTGACCAACCTAGCGCGCTTTCCGGTCCGGTGGGATCAACCAGATCGACGAGAAATCGCGCCAGATATGGATGAGATCACGCCATCGTCGGACCGAGTGTGTTGCCGTGGAGTAAGTTACACTGGACCATGTCGAATATTCCCAAGAGCCGATCCGACCTTTTTCATCTCATCGACACCCACTTTGTGAAGCTGCAAAAAGAACTGGAGACGATCGACGAGGCTGAGGCGCAGCGGATATGCGACGACACCTTCTCGATCAAGGATATTCTGGCCGTAAGACTTTGGTGGACGCGCGCGGTCATGGACTGGGTGGAAGCAGGGCGCAGAGGCGAGGTGCCTGCCATACCGGCTGAAGGGTACAACTGGCGCGAAACGCCAGCCTTGAACAAGAGTATTGCCGAACAATCGCAAACCTTGTCCTACGAACACATTTGCCAGGCGCTGAAAAACGAACAAACCCGCCTGCGACACCTCATCGACAGTCTGTCCGATCAAGAACTCACCGACGTCGGACAATTCCAATGGGCCGAGCGCTGGCCCGTCATGCGCTGGATCTCCATAGGGACATCAAGCCAGTACGCCGGCGCCCGCACACTCATTCGCAAAACCATGAGGCAGGGGTAGCCGAATCCCGCGGCAGAACGCTCGGCGCCGCCTCTCACCCGTCCGCACCATCCATCGCAATGGCCGTCGTCTCCTTCAGCGTTTCCATGGACAGCATGGAGGTGACGCTGAAAAGGTCCAGCTGCGCCACCAGGCGCTTGTAAAAGGCATCGAAGTGGCGCGTGTCGCGCACACGCACCTTCAGGAGATAGTCCACCTCCCCCGCCAGACGGTGCGCCTCCTGAATTTCGTCCATGGTGGCAATGGCGTCGCTGAACCGCTCCAGCCACGATGCGCTGTGGCTGCCTGTCTTGATGGTGACGAAGAACACCTCGTCATGCCCCACCTTTTGCGCATCGAGGATCGCCACCTGACGGCGGATGATCCCCGCCTCCCTCAGTTTGCGAATGCGGCTCCACACGGGCGACTTGGAGGAGTTCACCTGTTGGGCAATCCGCTCTACAGGCAGCGAGGCATCCTCCTGCAGGACGGCCAATATCCTGCGATCCAACTCATCCATCGCACGCTGTCCTTTCAAGACATCCGCCTTCGGGAAAATGGCAGCCAATTAGAGCCCTTGAAGGGCCTATTGGCTTATTTTCTCCGGTGTATTGTCGATTCTGCAGGAAATCAACATTCTCTCCTCATCTCGGAGGGACGCGGCGATGGACGCATTTCCAATCTTCTGGAGCGTGAAGGGTCGCACGATCATCGTGTTCGGCGGCGGCCAGGAAGCGGCGGCCAAGCTTCGGCTCGTGAAGAAGACATCGGCCCACATCCTCGTCATCACCGAAGAGGTGGACGAAGCCCTTGCCGAGTTCGACGATGTCACCACCCTCCTCGGCGATCCCCTCACCACCCCGTTGCCCGACGATGTGGCCCTTGCCTACACCGCCACAGGCAATGCGGCGCTGGACGCTGACATTGCAAGGCGTCTCGGTGCCCTCAAAATCCCTGTGTGCGCGGCAGACCAGCCTGCCGTGAGTGACTTCATCACCCCCGCCATTGTCGACCGCGACCCCGTGATCGTTGCCATCGGCACGGAAGGGACAGCGCCCGTGCTTGCCCGCGAAATCAAGGGCCGCGTGGAACGGCTCCTGCCCGCAGGCCTTGGCCACGTTGCTCGCAAGGCGGGTGCGTTGCGAGAGCATGTGGCCCGAACACTTGCGCCGGGCGCCCCCCGCCGCCGCTTCTGGCACGCGCTGTTCGAGCCTGCCATGCAAGGGGCGTTCGAGCGCACTGGCTTCGGCAAGACCGCCCGCGTGCTCTTGAGCGAAAGGGCCGACAACCGCGACGGCCTCGTCAGCTTCGTTGGCGCAGGTGCAGGCGGCCCCGACCTTCTGACCGAACGCGCCCGCCAGCGCATCGACAGGGCCGAGGTCATCCTCCATGACGCTCTGGTCGCGCCAGACATCCTGGAGCTTGCAAGGCGCGAGGCCACCTTCATGAATGTCGGCAAGCGCGCCGGCCGCCATGCCCTGAGCCAGGACGACATCAACGCCCTCATCGTGGAGCGCGCCAAGACAGGGGCGCGGATCGTACGGCTGAAAGGCGGCGACCCATCCATCTTCGGCCGGCTCGCCGAAGAAATCGACGCCGTCGCCGCTGCAGACCTTGCCTTCGAGATCGTGCCTGGCGTCACCGCCGCAAGCGTTGCTGCCGCCAGCGCCAAAGCCCCCCTCACGGAGCGCGGCAGGGCGCAGGAGTTGCGCATCATCACGGCCCAAGGCGCGGATGACGCAGCCGAGGCCGATGCTGTGGACTGGGCCTCCGCCGCCTCAGGCACAGCGCCCCTTGCCATTTACATGGGCCGGCGCGCGGCCCCCGATGTTCAGCGCAAACTCCTCCTCCAGGGGCGCAAAGGCGCCACCCCCGTGGTGCTGGTGGAAAGCGCAGGCCGCACCGATGAGCGCCTTGCCCACACCACCCTTGCCGAGCTTGGCGCCGCCGTCGCCGCCTTCGCCGGCAACGGCCCTTTGATGATGCTGATCGGCGTCAACGCCCGCACCGCTGCCCCCACCCTCAAGACGCTCACGAAGGAGGCCGCCTGATGGCCCGCAACCGCCCCCATGACGGCCCCAGCATTTTGACCGCCAACGACCTTTTGTCAGGCGCCATCGTGTTCTGGACCGGCCACGACTGGTCCACCGACCAAGGCAATGCCGTGCGCGCCAACCCCGCCGATCGCGACACCCTGACCGCCGTTGGCACCCGTGAAGAAGCCGAAAACCGCGTGGTGGGTGCCGATCTTGTGGCGCTGGACGCTGCCACAGGCACGCCCGTCCACCTGCGGGAACGGCAGCGTTTGGGGGGCCCGTCCATCGCGCTCCCCCTTCCCCCTGCCCGCCGCGCTGCGTGAGCCTGGAGGCGACCGATGTATCAATATGACGGTTTCGACCAGGCCTTCGTCGCCGCCCGCGCCGCGGAATTTCGCGAGCAGGTGGGCCGCCGCCTCACGGGCCAACTGAGCGAGGACGAGTTTAAGCCTTTGCGCTTGAAGAACGGCCTTTACCTGCAGCTTCACGCCTACATGTTACGCGTTGCGATTCCCTACGGCGTGTTGTCGTCGCACCAGATGCGCACACTCGCCCACCTTGCCGAACATTACGACCGCGGATACGGACACTTTACCACGCGCCAGAACATCCAATTCAACTGGACCGCGCTAAAAGATGTGCCTGACATGCTGGATATTCTGGCAGACGCGGGAATGCATGCCATCCAAACCTCTGGCAACTGCATCCGCAACGTGACGACGGACGCCTTTGCCGGCGTGGCAGGCGATGAAGAGGTGGACCCCCGCCCCACTGCCGAACTGTTGCGCCAGTGGTCGTCGCTGCACCCCGAATTCGCGTTCCTGCCGCGCAAATTCAAGATTGCCGTCATCGGCGCCGCCCAAGACCGCGCGGCCATGAAGTTCCACGACATTGGCCTGCGCGCCAAGCCCGGCGGCACACATCCTGTCTACGACATCTGGGTCGGCGGCGGTCAGGGCCGCACGCCGCGGGTGGCGCAGCTCTTTGCAGCGGACGTGCCGTTCGTGCAGCTCCTGCCGACGCTGGATTCCATGCTGCGCGTCTACAATCTCCACGGCCGGCGCGACAACAAGTACAAGGCACGCATCAAGATCCTCGTGGCAGAGATGGGCCTTGAGGCCTACCGCGATGAGGTCTTTGCCGACCTTGAAGGCCGCGACCTTTCCCCCTTTGCCGTCGCCGCTGACGAGTATGGAAGGATCGCCCGCCACTTTACAGCAACGCCCCTTGCCCCTCTCCCCTCCGCCGCCATCAACGCCACCGGCCCGTTTGCCGAGTGGCTCACCAACAATGTCACCGCCCACAAGGTGGAGGGCTACGCCGTCGTCACCGTCTCCTTGAAGGGAAAGGGCGAGATCCCCGGCGATGCCACGGCCGAACAGATGCGCGCCGTTGCCGACCTTGCCGACCGCTATGGCGGAGGCGAGCTACGCGTCACCCACCGCCAGAATCTCGTCTTTGCGAACGTGCGGATCGACCGTCTGGCGGCCCTTCACAACGCCCTTGCCGCCCATGGGCTCGCAACGGGCAATGTGGGGCTTTCCAGCGACATCATCGCCTGCCCGGGGCTCGACTATTGCGCCCTGGCCACGGCCCGCTCCATTCCCCTGGCGCAGACCCTTTCCGAACGCCTTCGCGCCCGTGAAGGCGCCGCGCGGGAGGCGGGCCGGGACGCCGCGGGGCCGAGCATCAACATCTCAGGGTGCATCAATGCCTGCGGGCACCACCATGCAGCCAATATCGGCATCCTCGGCCTGAACAAGGCCGATGAGGAAAACTACCAGATCACTCTCGGCGGGCGCGCCGACGAAGGCGCGGCCGTGGGCGAACTCCTCGGCCCAGGCTTCTCCGCCGAGGAACTGCCCGATGCCATCGACAGGCTGATCGACGCCTTCCATGCCCACCGACAGGACGGTGAAGACTTCGTCGCCACCTACGCACGCATCGGCAAAGCCCCTTTCAAGGCGGCCGCCTATGGGAGTGACGATCATGTGGCTTTTTGATCCGTCAGCCGAAAACACCCTCGTCCACCTTGCCCATGCGCAAGACGGGGATGAGTGGGCCGCCCACGAACCTGCGGGAATGCCCGGCAGCGACACACTGACATTGCGCTTTGCCTCGGCCTTGGACGGGCGGGGATTTTCCACCGCGCGGCAATTGCGCGCAAAAGGGTATGCGGGACGGCTCCTGGCAGCGGGGCCGCTGATGCCGGACCAGGCGCGCCACGCCCTCCAATCGGGGTTTGACGCCATCCTGGTGGAGGATGAGGCGGTTGCACGACAGGGAGAATTGACTTGGCGCAATGCGCTCGCGCATGCGGTCGGGGAGGTCTACATTGAAGACGTCTCGTCCCGCGGCGCCGCGCGCGGGATTTGGGCTGCCAGACATCACGCCCTCAACGGCAACGACGCGGCGACGTGAAAGGCTCTGTAACGTTGTCCAACCCTCCCGCGAAGACCCTTGGCGAGACGGTTCTCGCCACGCGCCATTACACCGATCGCCTGTTCGTGTTTCGTACAACGCGGGCGCAGTCGTTCCGCTTTCGCTCGGGCGAGTTCGCCATGCTGGGGCTTGAGACGGACGGCAAGCCGCTCTTGCGCGCCTACTCTATCGCAAGCCCCAGTTGGAGCGATGAGTTGGAGTTCGTCTCCATCAAGGTGCCGAACGGGCCGCTCACCTCAAAGCTCGCCAAGGTAAAACCCGGCGACCAGATCATCCTAAAGCCTCGCACCACGGGGACGCTGGTTCTGGATGCGCTGTTGCCGGGGCGCACCTTGTGGCTGGTCTCCACAGGCACAGGCATTGCCCCGTTCGCGTCCATCGTGCGCGACCCGCAAACCTATGAGGACTACGAGCACGTCTTCCTCACGCACACGTGCCGGGAAAACGCGGAACTTGCGGTGGGTTTCGACCTGATGGGCGAAATTGCCGCCGACCCGCTGGTGAGCGAAATTGTCGGCGACAAGCTGACCCACGTTCCCACTGTGACCCGCGAGGAACCCACTGAGGGCACCCTCAAAGGCCGCATCACGCACCTTGTGGAATCGGGCTCACTGTTCGACAGCCTCGGCGTTCCCCCGTGGTCGCCAGAGAACGACCGCGTGATGATCTGCGGCTCCACCGACATGATCAATGACACCAAAGCCTTGTGCGAGAAAGCCGGCCTCACGGAAGGCTCCAACAGCAGCCCTGGCGAGTACGTGGTGGAAAAGGCGTTCGTCGGCTAGCTGCCAAACGCTCCACCAGAGCCAAACCCATCAGGAGACTGCCTCAAATTAGACCCCTCGCCGCAAACCCCGCGTAACCGTCAAGCGCCGTCCTGAGGAGGTCGGCCCCACGCGGTCCGACCCATCAGAAAGGCACAGCCATGCTCGACAGACCGAGCCACTCGGCGCTTCACGGCGCTGGGACCCTCAACGCGCGCTTTGCTCACCGCCCCGCAGGCGAACTGGTGGCCATGGCCGCCCAACTCTTCAAGGGGCGGATTGCGGTCCTCTCTTCCTTCGGTGCGGACTCTGCCGCCCTCCTCCATATGGTGGCAGACGCTGCGCCCCATCTCCCCGTGCTCTTTCTTGAAACGGGCAAACATTTTGCCGAAACGCTCACCCACAGGCGCGCCCTTGCCGACCGCCTCGGCCTCAATGTGGTCGACGTGCGGCCCGACGCAGCCACCGTAACCGGTGCTGACCCCGACGGCACGCTCCATGCGAGCAATCCAGATGCCTGTTGTGGTTTGCGCAAAGTCGCACCGCTGGAAAACGTGCTCCAGGGCTACGATGCGTGGATCACAGGCCGCCGCCGCCACCAGACGTTTGCCCGTCACGCCATGCCTGTCTTTGAAGCCGATGGGCCCCGCACCAAGGTCAACCCCATGGCCCGCTGGTCACAGGATGAGGTGGACACCTACCTTTTTGAGCATGATCTGCCGAGCCACCCGCTTGTGGCGGACGGCTACCCCTCGATCGGCTGCGCCCCTTGCACCCACCGCCCCGCCGACGGGACCGACGCCAGGGACGGTCGCTGGCAGGGTTTGCAGAAAACCGAGTGCGGCATCCACTTTCCCACACAGGATAGGCTGGACACGGCCGCCTGAGATCGCGCCGTCGCCATAAGCCAAGCTGGCGTTAATCCGCCGGCTCAGCCCAAGGGTCAGCGATCGAGTTGGAGAGGGCGTCCGCACCTGCACCGGCCTCCCCACTGCGCTGGGAGCCGCTTCATAGATTGGGTTTGTGGCCGCTGATGAACGCCTACAGGGGGTCAGGTCCCTTGTGAGCGGCCGTCAGCCGAGCCGTGAATACAGGGCCCGGCGGACTTTGACTCGGAGCAGGATCAGTTGAGCCTGGCGCGCACCGCGTCGATGGAGGTGTCCACCATGGAGACACCGTTCTCGCCCTGAAGCTTGGCTTTCAAGATGTCGGCGGCGGCGGCGACGGCAAGGTCGGCGGCGCGGCTGCGCACTTCCTTCAATGCCTGGGCCTCGGCCTGAGCAATCTTCGACTCGGCCGATTCGGTCCGCCTGTCCACCATATCGCGCAGCTTGGCGTTGGCCTCTTCAGTCATCCGCTGAGCTTCGCGCTTGGCTTCCTCCACAATGGTTTCGGCCTCGGCCTCCGCATCGCGGCGACGGCGCTGGTATTCGGCCAAAAGCGCCTGAGCCTCTTCACGCGCCTTCTTGGCCTCATCGAGCTCGGCCTTGATGCGCTCCGTCCTGCGGTCGATGGCCTTGATCACCTTGCCGGGCGCACCGATGGCAAAGACCAAAATCAGGAACAGGATGAGGCCAACGAGGGCCCAAAAGGAATCGGACTCAAGCATGGCGGGCCTCCGAGCGCTTCACCGCCTCGCGCACCTCAGCCTCGCTGATGGTGATGGAGGCAAGCTCTTCAACGATGGTACGGCCTGCGTCCGTGGCAATGGCGTCCACATCGGCCAAAGCGGCATCCCGGCGTCTGGTGATGGCCTTCTCGGCATCATCGATCCGCCGTTGCAGCGAGGCTTCCGTATCGGCACGCTGACGATCAAGCTCCGCCTTGATTTCATCACGGCGGGTTTGAGCGATGGCGTTGGCCTTACGCCGTGCCTCGGCAAGCTCTTCCTCGTAGGCGGTGATCACCTCGTCGGTTTCGCGGCTGAGACGGCTCGCTTCACCAAGATCGCTGGCGATCCTGTCCCGCCGGTCTTCCATGATCCCGCCCACCTGGGGGACGATCAGCCTGTTCACGAAATAGAACAGAAGGCCGAACGCAATCGCCAGCCAGAACAGATGTGACGGCCAAAGCAGCACATCGAACGGGGGAAAGAGGCTTTCTTCAGCGCCGTGCAAGGGTGTTTGCACCTGTGTTGCGGGGTCCGTGGGGATGGGAACGGCCACCTGGTCGTCCCCTTGCGCAACGGTCGTCGCCATCGATTCTAATCCGCTTAGACGGCGAACAGAAGAAGCAGCGCGATCAGAAGCGAGAAGATGCCGAGCGCTTCCGTCACAGCGAAGCCGAAGATGAGGCGGCCGAACTGACCGTCAGCGGCAGACGGGTTGCGAAGCGCGCCGGAAAGATAGCTTCCGAACAGGTTGCCGAGGCCGATCGCGGCGCCCGCGAGACCGAAACAGGCAAGACCTGCACCAATGAACTTGGCAGCTTCCGCTTCCATGGGATGGCTCCTTGAGAGTGTGCGCGCGACGGCGCTTGGGGTCGGGTTAGTGGTGAGGATGGACCGCGTCGTTCAGATAGATGCAGGTCAAGATGGCAAAGACGTAGGCCTGAAGCACCGAGACGAGAAACTCCAGCGCGGTAATGGCAACGGTCATGCCCAAAGGCAAGACGGCCGCGACCGTGCCGACGGCGCCAAGGCTGCCCAGCGACACCACGAAGGCAGCAAAGACTTTCAGCGTGATGTGACCGGCGAGCATGTTGGCGAACAAACGCACCGACAGGCTGACAGGGCGTGACAGGAACGAGATGACCTCAATGGCGCTCACCAACGGCAAAATGTAGCCGGGAACGCCTGAGGGCACGAACAGCCTGAACCAGGACAGGCCATGGTTCCTGAGGCCGGAAATGACGACGGTGAGGATCACCAGCATGGCAAGGGTGACCGTGACGGCCAGCTGGCTTGTGGCAGTGTAGAAGTAGGGGAACATCCCCAAAAGGTTCGCCATCAGGATGAACATGAACAGCGAGAACACCAGCGGGAAAAATTTCATTCCCCCGGTTCCTGCCGAGCTGCGCAACATGTTTGCCGCAAACTCGTAGGACATCTCCGCCACATTCTGCCAGCGACCGGGGATCAACGCGCGCCCGCCGGTGGGGATCACCATCAGCGCAATGGTGAGCCCTGTCGCCACCATCATGAACAAGGAGACGTTGGTGAACGACAGATCCACGCCGCCGACATTGATGTCGATGAGCGACTTCACCTCGAACTGCTTGATGGGATCGAGCCCGCCGCCTTCTTTGGTCGCCACGCAAGGGTCCTTGGTCATTGGAGCGCGGATCAATCGCGCGAAGTGGGTGTTTCGCGTGCGTCAGGCACGCAAGGACGTGTGAGGCGAGAGCTTACACCCCGCCGCTGTGGGGTCTCTTGCCGGCTTGCGGCGGCTGAATCAAGCCCGCCGCACGCAAAACGTTGAGCACCCCTGCTGCAAATCCTAGGAGCACAAACGCAATCATCAACCAGGGAAGTGTCCCAAGCCACCAATCAAGGCCGTAACCGATGACACCGCCGACCACCACAGCACTCACAAACTCGGTGGACATGCGGAAGGCGGACGCGAGGCCATGGGCAGAATTTTGGCGGTCTGCGGCCTCTTCTGCCGCTTTCGTTTCCGCCTCGTGGGCCTTGAGTGTCGCCTCCAGCCGTTTGCGGCGGGCGTCGATGTTCTCATCGTCAGCCATGGCGCTGGAGCCCTTTCATCCCGGTGCGGCATCATGGCCACCCTTTTGTGGGCGCAACCTTGCCCACAAGAAAGCGAATGTGGCGCCTACTGCCGGGTGATCTGGAAAAACCCGTTGCCGCAATACCCATTGTAGAGCGTACCGTTGGCACGCCCATTGTCGATCTGTGCGTAGACGTAGGTATCGTGCTTGGGCGGGGGCGAAATCCCGCCAAGATCAATGTTCACCGACCCATCGCGGGAAACCGTCCCTCGCCAGGAACGGTTGTCGCTATAAAACGTGATCTCGCCATTGGAGACGTTGGCGGTGAACTCGTAGCGGCCAAGGCAGCTCTTTCTGGGGCTCCTGCGACCACGATCGGTATAGCCGCGCACGCCCACATAAAAGCCGTCTGGGGAGGCTTCCGCAGCCGCGATCTGATCCAGACGGGAACGGGCCTGGTTGGCCTGATCGGGACAGGCAGTGCCCGATTGGGAGATGAAGCGCTCAAGCCCATAGCGGTCGTCATAGCCGATGGCGTCGAATGTACTGGCGCAAAACGCCGTGCGCTGAGCCTGGAGGCGGCGGCGCGCCTCCAAGGCCTGCTGCGGGCAATCGGCGCTGGAGCGGGCGATGAAACGCTCAAGCCCCTGCTGATCACCCTCGCCGATGGCGCCATAGGACTGTGCGCAAAAGGCGGTCCGCTGAAGCCTTGCCACCGACGCGCTCGCCTCCTCGCCCACCCACTTCAGTTCAAATCCGAAGGTGGCGTTGCACTGACGGTAGCTGCGGATGGCTTCACCGGGATCGGTCATTTCCAGCCCGCCGGCAGCGTGGATGCATTGGGTGGCCAGAACCTCAAGCTGCTTCTGGGCGGTGGCCACCTCGCTCGTGCAGTCGCCGTGCTTTTCCATGAACGCGAAGAGTGCGCGTGCATCGTCTGTGCGCACACGCTGGAATGCATCGCGGCACTGGCCTGCCATGGCCGTGCGCCGTGCGACGGCGGCTTCAGGACACTCAGGGCGGGCGCTCGCAAATGACAGCATCGCCGCCGTGCCATCGCGGCGCGCTTGCTGGAAGGCCTGATCGCACGCAGGCAATTGGAGCCTGCCGCGCGCATCGGCCATTTCGCGCAAGGTGGACGCATCAGTCCACTGGGAGATGGCCGATTGCATGGCCTGCAGTTCCGCCACGCTCTTGCGGCGATCCTCATCACTGCGGGCCTGGCGGGCACGCGATAGGGCCTCATCGATCCGGTCGGAGCGCAGCCGGTGGGCCGCGTCGATCTGCGGGCAGTCCTCGCGTTGGCGCAGGAACTGAGCAAGGCGCTGGTTGTCGTCGGCGGCCGCCAGAACGCCGTCGAAGTCCCGCTTGCAGGCGGCAACTTCAGCGTTTTGCGCCTCTCTGCGCTGCGCCCAGGGGCAGTCGGCAAGGCCTGAGGGGACGGGGCCGTTGCCGGCACGCCCCTCGCTGGCCGCGCAAACGGCGGCGCGCGCATCGGCAAGCGCCGCCGTCTCGTTGGCGCAGGAGGGGTTGTCGCCGGTGAAGGTGGTCAAAGGGGCAAGGCTGCGGGCGGTGAGTGCGCTCGCCTTCGCTTCGGCGAGGAGATCACCGCACTGAGCCACGGGCGCCTCAGCGCAGTTTTCGGCCGTTGCGTCAGTCACGCAGCGGCAGGGGGCGGAGTCGGCATTGCGCGAACGCACGCATGCCGCCACCACCTCTTCGGGCGCGCAAATGGCGCCGAACCGCGCCACCCTGTCGAACGCACCGCGGCCGAGGTGGCGCGTTGCCATGGCAGCGGCCGCATCGCACCGGCGCACAGCCGTCCTCAATTCGTTGCGCAATGGGATCAGGCGGGGCAGGTGGCGCCGGCAACGGTCGCCACACTGATCCATAAAGCCCTCAAGCTCTCCGAGGAGGGCCGCCATGCCGGCGCGATCCTGCCGGCCCGTGTCCTCGAACGTTTGCTCGTAGTACTGGACCTCAAAGTCGATCTCCACGTCGCTGGCATCGGCAGCGGCCATCATCCCGTCGCCTGGCAGAGAAAACAGCGTGGTGTGCCCTGCCGCCTTCACCTGTGGCGTTTGAGCGGACTTGCCGAGGGTACGGGCGCGGGCGGGCACGGCCTGTTTCAGCCATGCGTCCAACTCATCAAGGGTGACGGTGCCGTCGGGCGCCTCGCTCATCAGGTCGGCGCGGCCGCGCAGACCTTCCGTCAAAGCGTGGGTGAAGATGCCTCTGCGGCGCTCATCGTCCCAGTAGGCGGGGGTGTCGGCGCCGGCAGCGGCAATGGCCACCACATCATGGCCTTCAAGGGCGTTGTCGAGCCCCTCCACCACGTCAATCATCGGGCCCATGGTAGGGTTTAGGGGGCCGTCATTGCTCTCCCCGGAGAAGCAGCTTTCCATGAACAGGACCACACGGCCGTCCGGGAAGCGTGCCTTCTGGAAGGAATCAAGGTTCGCCACCATGGTGTCGTAGGAGTAGGCCGTGCGGGACAACTGTGCTGGGTTGGAGTCCGTCGCCAGCAAAAACCCTTCGCTTTCCGCCGCGTTGGAGGTGCCTGCGGCACGCAGATCCCGCGAGCCGTGGCCGACGAAGTAAACGTAAAGCTCCGCATCCGGCTCGCTCACATCAAGGCCGCCGAAGCTTCCTGGCTCGCCTGGTTTGTAGCCGAAGATGGTCATGAGGCCGATGGTGGTCGGGTCTTCGATGCGGCGAATATTGGCTTTCGGCACAAGCAAGGTTTCGCGAAGGACGGCCTCCACGGCATCCAGATTGTCTTTTACGAACCGGACATCGACGGTCTGATCGTAATCGGCAACGCCCACCAAAAGGGCATAGCGTTTGTCGCCCGCGGCAACTGCAGCATTGATCTCCTCAGCGGAGGATTGGGCGGCCGCGGGCGTCGGAGGCGCCATCGCAAAAAGCGCGGCAATGGCAATAAGAACAAAGGCAAAGCGTGAAAAACGTGAACTGCGCCCGTGGGCCGCACAACGATATGTGGCGTCAATCATACTCAAGCGTCCGTGTCATTTCTGGCAGGGCGGACACCCACCGCTGCCATCCATAGGACACGAAGTTAACACACCATCGGCCACTTTGTCCGGCGTAGCCGCACGCGCGGTTTGCGCGCAATCAGCGCGGGGATACCTCGCCGGTGCCGTTAGGGCGCGCTGCTGCGGGGGAGGCACTGGCTGGCGCTGTGGGATCGCTCGCGGCGTAGTGATCCACAATCACCGTGATGCGGGCGGTGCTGAGCGCTGCCGCATCGGGCGCGACGGAGATGTGGAGGGAATTGATCCAAAGGGTGACCCCCTCCCCATTCACAACGATGGCGTGGGGGGTGGGATCCTCTCGCCAGTCCCGCGCAGCCTTGGCAAGGTCGAACACATGGCGCGTCCCACCGTGGACCAGCGTGACGTTGGTCCGGTTCAGTTCAAGGGTCATGGGCGGGTTTTTGGCGGTGATGTCGCTCGCCAAGCCTTCGTACAAAAGGTGCGGACCCCACACCATCGAGGGACCCTCAGTTCGAACCGCATCAAGCTCACCCTCGAAGCGGACAATCTCTGTCTGGTCGCCATGGGCCCAGGGGGAGCGGCAAATGGCTAGGAGCCCGGGATCGGCAAGGCGCCTGTCGGCCTCCACACGGTCAAGGGCCTTGTGGCGGTTCAGCGTCGTGGCGGAGGAACACAGCTGCTGACGCTCACGTCGCCGCATGGCACGCAGCCGCTCAGCCACGCGGGTCTCAGGCAATTCGGCAAGCAAAATCTCGGTCTGGCTTTTGACCACCATGGGCGTGAGGCTCCAAGGCCCCACGGCGCCAAGGCCAAGGATGAGAGCGAGAGAGACCGGAATCAGCCGCACGTCGCTCCGCCAGCCGCCAATGGCGAACGCGGCGCCAACGGCCACGAACCAAACCGCCGCAAGCATGGCAAGGTAGCGCTGGTCGGTCAGCCCATAAGCGTCCACCCGCAACCACAGCGCAATGACGAACAATGCCACCGGCGGCAGCATGATGAAGAACCAGACCCTGCGGAAGCCATCCGCCACCCTGTTCAGGCGCTCCATGGATGCGGTGGCAAGGAAGGTGAGGATGCCCGTGAGCGCAAACAGGGGCACGATCCACCCCACCTCGTTGCTGGGCAGTTCTCCCTCGATAATCACGCGGAACACGTAGGCGACAAGCACCAGCGCGTAGAGCGCCAGGAGAGGCGTCAGCACCAATTGGGCCAGCGTTTGCGCGACCAGACCCAGCGCATCGCCAATTCTCTCAGGCCCTTGTGAGCGCACAGGCGCAAGGGCGAGGAACACGATGGGTCCGAGCAGGCCCGCCGCGAAGGGCAAGGCGTAGTTGAACGCAAAGTCGCCGCCGGGGACGCCTAAGAGAACTTCAGCGCTAAATTCCAGCGCCACAACGCCGCCCAGAACCAAAATGGCCGCAAGCAACGCCAGAAGGGCGGCCGCAACGGTGCGCACGCCAAGGCGCCAGTAGGTGGATCCGTCCACCTGTCCCCAAAGCCCTGGCGCGGCAAGGGCCATCACCACAAGGGCTGCCATCAAAAGCGGGCGGTTGATGAGAAGTGCGTCGGCAAACCCCATCGCCGCGGCGGCCGCAACAGCCAGAACAAGCGCCGTCAGCCAGCCGCGCAGGGCATGGCCAATCACCGCTGCGGCAAAGGCTCCTGTGCCCACCAATGCTGCCGCATCGGCATCGTCGCTGCCGATGGCGTCCCAGGCGATGGCATAGAAGATCGCCGCCATCCCAAGGCAGGCAACGAGTGCAATGGGCCATTGGCGGGCCACATGAGAGAGCGGCGCCAGGGATATCAGCGGCGGCCGTGGTTGTGGCGTATCGGGCGTGGCCGCCTCCGTCATGACGTTCCAGAAGCCTTTCGGCAGCGCGCACGGGCTTGCGGGGCACGCTTACCGTCTGGGCTGGCCGGCCTCATGCGGCCCGCTCCACCACCGGTGCGTTCAAGAAATCCCTGATCGCCTCGGTGCTTGCCCTGTCCCACAACAGGGGGGCGTGGCCTTCGCCAACGGCGATGAAAGTGCTCAGACGGCTGTGACGCCGGCGCATGGCTTCAATGGTCGCAGCCGACAACAAGTCAGAGTTGGCGCCGCGGATCACCATCACGGGGTGGTTTTCCATGAGGTTGAAGGCGGGCCAAAAGTCGGGCGAGGTGCCACTGTCGGCAAAGTCCTTGAACATGTCGGCAAGGGCCGCATCGTAGTCGAGGCTCACAGCGCCGTTGTTGCTGCCTTCGCGGGATGGGGAGGCGAGTTGGTGGGCAAAGCGCGTCCAGTCGTCCTCGGCAAGCCCGGGGAATTGGGGGCCAAGGCCCTCGCGCATTTGTGCGGCAAGGTCCTCATAACTGTCGAATGCCATGCGCACACCCACGGCCTTGGCAATACGCGACAGGCCAAGCCAGTCAATCTGCGGGCCGATGTCGTTCAACACCACACGGCCCACCCTCTCGGGCGCCGTCGCGGTCAAGGCCATCGACAACAGGCCGCCGCGGGATGTGCCGACGAAGTGAGCCTTCTCGACGCCAAACGCATCCATGGCGACGACAAGGTCGGTCAGTTCCTGGGTGAGGGTATAGGTCTGAGGGTCGGCGCGGCCCGAACGGCCCCTGCCGCGGGACTCAAGCACAATCACACGCCGACCTGGATCCTCCGCATCAGGACGCGCCAAGGCGTGCGCCAGAGCGGTAAAGTCACGCCCGTTGCGGGTGAGGCCAGGCAAGCAGAACACCGGGAGATCGGATTCGTCGCCAATCAGATACTCGTCCGCCACAAGGCGAACACCATCCTCGGTGGTGCACTTCAGTTCCTCGGTCAGCTTCGTCTCCCGCGCTCCAGATCCTGCTCGATGGCGAGCCGGCCTGTGCCGAGCGCTTCCCGATAGACCTGCATGTTTTCCATAACCCTTTGCACATAGTTGCGCGTTTCGGGGAATGGAATGGCCTCCACCCACTGGATGGCATCCACCTTCGGGGAGCGCGGGTCGCCGAACCGCTCGATCCACTCCGCCACGCGGCGCGCCCCAGCGTTGTAGGCGGCAAAGGTGAGGATGTAGGATCCGTCATACTGGTTCAAGCGCTTGGCAAGGTAGTGGGCGCCAAGGGTGGCATTGTAGGCAGGGTCGCTGGTCAACCGGCGTTGGGTGTGGCGGATCTTCAAGGTACGCGCCAGTGAGGCCGCCGTTTTCGGCATCACCTGCATCAGCCCGCGCGCGCCTGCGGGGCTGACAGCACCCGTGTTGAACTGCGATTCCTGCCGGGCGATGGCGTAAACGATGGCCCTGTCCACGGAGGACGGCACCTTGGCCGTGCGCGGAATGTCCCGCGTCGGGTAGGCCAGGCGGCCAACGGAGACGCCGCGGCGCTGCGCTTCCTTCGCGGTCATCAAGGCCAGGTGCGGCTTGTCGGCCTTGCGCGCCAGATCCATCACCAGCGCCACCTGGCCTGCTGTGGGAAGGGTCTCGCCCAGATGTTCAAGCAGCGGCCAGATCCTGTGGCCGTGGCCGGAAGCCACCAAACGCGCCACAGCCTGTGCCACCTCGTTGCGGGCGATGGCGGACTTGTCCGAAGCGCTCGGCTGTGGCGCGCGGCCAAGGCCGGTGCCGCTGTGACCCAATTCGCGGCGCGCCAATTGGCCATAAAAGGTAAAGCCGTAGCGTGCCGCATCGCGGTAGTGGCGGCGCGCCCCGTCGCGGTTGCGCATGGCCTCGGCAGCGCGGCCGCGCCAGTAGGCCGCGCGCGCCTTGCTGATGGGGGTGGAGGCAATCCCCTCAAGGCTTGCAAAATGGCGGTCGGCGGTGCGCCCATCCTTCAAGCCCTTGAGAGCGAACCAGCCTGCGTGAAACGCTTCATCCGCCCGCTCCACATTGCCTTTGGCATAGCCGCGGGTGACGAGCTTGTAGGCCCTGCGCCACTTGCCACGCTCGGCAAGGGAGCGCGCGACAATGCGTGTTTCCACCCACCATGCGTCGGGATCTACGAGGCCGCTGCGGGGGGCTGACTCAATGAGCCTTGCCGCGCCCGCAAAGTCCTCCGCCCGGCGCTTCAGCTCCACCTCAGAGAAGCGATAGCCAGCGCGCCGCTTCATGGCCGAAGAGACTCGATTCATCTTGCGCGCCGCATCCCCCTCGCCACGGTTCACGGCAACGCGCGCATCCACATAAGCCCGCGCATCCTTGCCGAGATGGCGTGAGAGGGCCCGCGCCTCCTCCACCTTGTCCTGATAGACGAGCAGGTCGGCGCGGATCAGATGGTCATCGGCGGAAAGTAGCGCGCGAAAATCCTTCAGGTACGCCTCTTGAAGGGAGCGCCCCATGGGTTTGTTGTGCCACACCCCTTTGACGAGTGTGCGCGCCTTGTCCGTCTGCCCGGTGGACAGGTATGCCCGCGCCAACAGCCGCACGCCAGCGTTGGAGATGGCCGTCCCCCCCATCGCCTCGATCACACGCGCTGCGGGCGGGTTTTCTCGCGACAGTGCCTCTTCGGCCCGCACACGGGTGAGCCGCGGGGACGGCCAGTCCTTCCCGCGCGTGGCCCAGTCGGCCACCATTGCAAAGCTGAGATGATCGCCACCGGCGCGCACAAGATAGTAGTCGACGATCTTGCGATCGAGGAGATCGCTGATGCCGTTGCGCCTTTGGATGGCCTCTTTGTAGCGATCCGCCCGCAACGCATCGAGCGCACCCTTCAACCCGCTGCGCACACGCCCCGCGGACTTGAAGGGATCGCCAGATGTTGTCGCCGTGATGGCAGGGGCTGTAGCAGGGGCGGCTGCGGTAACGGTCGACGCTCTTACCGCAGGCGCGCTGATGGCAGGCGCTGTCGCTGGTGCCGTCGCTGGTGCTGCCTGATCGGCCGGGCCGTGGCTGGCAAAAAGCTCCTCGATGGGGCCGGCGGCGCGGGCGGCAAAGGCGTTCGGCGCCAAAGGCACCGCCACACCGCCCTCGACGCGACCGATCACCCGCGCGCGGCCGGGCCGGCGCTTGGGCACAGGCACGCTGGAGACGGGGATAGTCCTCGCCCACCCATTGTCCAAAGCCTTGAAGGCATAAGGGGAAATGGGTGCAGCCGTCGCCACGGACGTGACTGTCATCGCCGCTGCGCTCAACAGCGCACATCCCTTGGCTCTAAAGCGCCCGTTCATGCCTCACCCAACTCAACTGACCACGATCTTGCCAAGTCTGTAATCGATTACCCTTGCCAATCGGTCAAAGGGATGGCTTGCCTTGTTGCGATCTGCGGCCCTACCGTCCGCGGCAATAACCGAAGATATGTGGAGCCCCGGCGTGTTCAAAGGATCAATCCCCGCCCTCGTGACACCATTTCGCGACGGCCTTGTCGATGAGCGCGCCTTCGCCGACCTCGTGGAATGGCAGATCGGCGCCGGCAGTTCAGGCCTCGTCCCCGTCGGCACTACGGGCGAATCGCCTACTTTGACCCACGAAGAGCACCATCGTGTGGTGGAATTGTGTGTGGACGTGGCCGGCGGCCGCGTCCCGGTCATTGCTGGGGCAGGGTCCAACTCCACCCGCGAGGCCGTTGCCTTTGCCGAGCATGCCGAGCGGGTGAAGGCGGACGGGATCCTCGTCGTCACCCCCTACTACAACAAGCCGAGTCAGGCGGGGTTGAAGGCGCACTATAAGGCGATCGCGACGGCAACCAGCCTTCCCATCATCGTCTACAACATCCCGCCACGGTCCATCATCGACATGACGGTGGAGACGTTGGCCGAGCTTGCCGCAGAGCACTCCAACATCGTCGGCTTGAAGGATGCAACAGCCAACCTTGCACGGCCCAGCCGGCAAAGGGCGGCGTCTGGGCCCGATTTCATCCAGCTTTCGGGCGAGGATGCGACGGCACTCGGGTTCAATGCACACGGGGGTGTGGGCTGCATCTCCGTCACCGCCAATGTTGCCCCTGCCGAGTGCGCCGCCTTCCAGGCGGCAAGCCTTGCCGGTAAACAGGACGAGGCGCTCGCCTGGCAGGACAAGTTGATGGCGCTGCACGACAGCCTGTTCATCGAGCCAAGCCCTGCGGGCATCAAGTACGCGCTCTCGCGCCTTGGCCGCATCACTTACGAACTGCGCCTGCCGATGGTGCCTGTGAGCGAGGCGACCGCTGCCATCATCGACAAGGCGATGGATCAGGCGGGCCTCACACGATAGCGCCCCACCCTTTTTCATGGGCGGCGGGGTGGGCTAGGCTCACCTGTCATGCCTTTTTATGAAGGCGCCGGGCGGACCATGCCCGGGCGGTTGCGATGGAGGATCTTTGTTATGCGAGCTGTGTTGTTCTTGAGCGTTTGCGGTGTCGCTCTCGCCCTGTCGCAAACCGCTGAGGCCAAGAAGGCACGGTGCTACAACTCCGACGATGGGGACTATGCCTGCACCTTCACAGGCTTCGGCGGTGACGGCAGCTTCAAGGTCTCGGCGCCAGCAAAGCCCAGCTACTCCCTGGTGATGGAAGGCCGCGGCGTCGCCAACGGCTTTGCCGACTATGGCAGTGGCAACAGAGCCCTCCCAGGCCCCTTTTATCGCAGCGATGCGGACAGGGCGTGCTGGGTCTCTGACGCCACAAACTTCACAATCTGCGCCTACTAGGGGCCGCAAGCGCCCGTTGCCATTTGCAATAAGAGCCAGGGCGCCCCATCTGGGTCGACCGACCGCCCGGCGGCAAAACCCTGGAAGACGAAAGGAGCGGCGCCATGGCCAAGACCAAAAACCCAGACCCCAAAACGCGCGCCGTCGCTGAAAACCGCAAGGCGCGCTTCAACTACGAGATCCTCGACACCTTCGAGGCCGGCATTCAACTCCACGGGACGGAGGTGAAGTCGTTGCGCGAGGGCCGGTCCAACATTGCCGACTCCTACGCAGGGGAATCGGGCGGTGAGTTATGGCTCTACAACGTCTATATTCCCGAGTATCAGCAGGCGAGTCGCTTCAACCATGAGACCAAGCGACCCCGCAAACTGCTGATGCACCGCAGGGAGTTGAACAAGCTGATCGGCGCCGTCCAGCAGGAGGGGCTGACCATCGTTCCCTTGCGCATGTACTTCAACGCCCGCGGCATCGCCAAGGTGTTGATCGGCCTCGCACGCGGCAAGAAGAACCACGACAAGCGCGAGACCGAGAAGAAGCGTGACTGGCAGCGTGACAAGGCCCGCCTCCTTCGCGAACGGGGCTGATGCTGACCGTCATCACCGGCGCCTCCTCAGGCGTCGGCGCTGCCATTGCCGAGCACATTGCAGCGCCAGGTCATGTGATCGGCCTTGTCGGCCGCAACACAGAAGGCCTGGAAGCGACGGCTCAGGCCGTTGCCGGCAAAGGCGGCACCGCCCATCTTGGCGCTTTCGATATGCGTGGCGAGGACTTCGCCCCCTGGCTTGCCGATGCCGCAACGAAGCACGGCCCGTTGAAGGCGTTTTATGCCAACGCCGGCGTCTCCGCCGGTCCCCCAACCCCCGATACGCTTGAAAGCGAGGCGGATGCGGCACGTTTGGTGGATATCAATTTGAGGGCAACCATTGCCGCTGTCAGCACCACCGTCGCCCTCATGCGCACCGCACCTGAGGGCGCCGGCGTGAGGCGTATTGCGATTGTCGCGTCCATTGCCGGGCTGCTGCCGACACCGGACCTTGCTGTCTATAGCGCCACGAAGGCGGGCCTTATCGCCTACGCCCATGCCATCAGGCCCCGGCTCAAAGGGGCGAGGATCACCGTTACCGCCGTTTGCCCTGGGTTTGTGACAAGCCCCATGTCACGCCGCCACATCGGCAACAAACCCTTCGAGGTGAGCGCTTCGCGGGCCGCAAAGAAGATTGTCCGCGCCACTGAGGCCGGCAGTCGCACGACCGTCTTCCCCCTCCCCTTTGCATTGATGGCAACGTTCGCACCCCTTGCCCCGGGTGCGCTCATCGACCGGCTGACACAGTCCTTTGCTGCCACCATCGAGCCCGACGACCGCCCCTGACCTTACCTGGCGAAACAGGCTGTCCGTTTCATCGGCAAACCCCTTGCGTCCCTTGCCACGACAGCGTAGGACACGCCCTCGCTGGCGCCGGTTGCAAACAACGGGCTGCGGGCGATTGGGCGCGTAGCTCAGCGGGAGAGCGTTCCGTTCACACCGGAAAGGTCACAGGTTCAATCCCTGTCGCGCCCACCATTAAAATCAACGGCTTAGATGGGGTTACCTGGTTTGTTCCGTCGTGTATTCGGAACTTTCCCCGATGAATATTCGGAACTTTCGTTCTCGGATCACCCCTTCCGGTCACCCTTCCGATGGGCAATCCGCTTCAGCGTCGCGCCCATTGCGCGCTGCTGGGTGCGCTTCGCATAGCCGGCAAACATGCGCGCCGTTTTGTGCATCGAGAGGGCCATCCCTTGCCCTTCAGTCAGACCGGCTTCTTCGAGCTCCGTAATACCGCCGTGGCGACATGCGTCCAGAGTGAAACCGTCGATGCCGTTTTCCTTCGCCACCTTGCGCACGATGTTGGCGAATCTCGTCGGCGTGTATTGTTGACTTTGCGGACCCAGGACCACGCTGACCCCACGCTTGGGCATCTGTGCTAGGACAGGCTCGGCCTCTGGGTAGAGCCGCACCATCTCGCCGGCAATCTCGTCAGTCGTGACCAGGGGGTGCCACCCCACCACACCCGTCTTGTGGTGCTCGATCCGAACCCACCCTTTGTGGGCCGGCGGGTCATAGTCCGACCATCGGAAGCGCCCGGTCACTACGTTCTCGGGGCGTTGCAACCACTCGAAGCAGACGACCCCGGCCGCTGCGCATTCGGGGCGTTCGGAGGCGATCGCAGCCTCGGCAAAGCGATAGACGGTCTCCCTGTCAACAGCTCGCTTCACTGTCCGCGTCCGCCTCTTGAGAGTAATCCCCGCCCATGGGTTTGGAACATTGGTCGCGAGCGCATCGGGGTAGAGGCGACCGACAACGCCCCAAGCTGTGCGGCAATAGCCGACGACCTTCTCACCACGACGCCAGCGTTCCCCCTCGCGCATCTAGTGGTAGATTTTGTCAGCAGCTCGCGGGGTAATCGACTTCACCGGAAGGTCGCCAACGTTGCGTCCGTCCTTGGTCGGGAGGCCGCACATGGCCTGAAGGATGTTGCGATAGTCGGGTCGGCTGCGCTCGCCCACGTTTTCGAGGAATGGCTCACTGCGGAGATACAGCTCCACAAGCCATCGGACAGAACCAAACTGCCCCAACTGTCGCTGACCGTCGCCGAGATGTCGGCTCGCCCGCCACTCATCAAGTTCGTCGTTGTAAGGCGTGGCGGCTGCCGCCAACGCTTCCGTGGAGAGATCACGACCGAGTCGAAGCGTCTTGAATGGAAAGGGCCTCCCTCATCCTTTGAACGCTTGGCGTCCTTAGTCGGAGGCGACCAATAAAAACCGGTCGCTCCGCCGACGAGCTCCTTTGTATAAACGTAGCGTGGAAGCTCCACGCCGATGCTCACAGTACGTCCGCCGCGTCTTCGATTCCACGTCGGTCGTTGTGTTTCCGATCGCCCGATCCAGATCCTTCCGAAGCCATAGACGCCGCCGATTTTCGTCCACCACAGGAAGAGGATACTCCGTCCCCACTCGGGAAAGGAAGGTTTGTACGCTCACCTCGCCGACGTAGCCTGCCGCAAGGTCTGCACGCATGCGCGCTGGCCAAGAGCCGACGGGAATCACCGGAGGGCGAGTTGGGGCAGACATGTCACTCCTCCTTCGGCCCGGGCAGCAAGGGCTGCATCGTGCGGGTCTCGTATGCCTTGGCGAGGCGCGGGGCAGCGGGTGTACTTCCAGTCATTCGCACCACGCCTCCCTCTTCCCCGTCCACTCCCTCACCACACCCGTGCGCACCAAGGCCCGGCCCACGTCCTGCCCATCCACCAACACGTCGGCGATGATCCGGCCGTAGCGGCCCCCGCCGTGTTCGGCGATGCGGATCTTGTCGGGTGCGAACAGGAGCGCCGCGGAGAGCCCAGCACGCCCCAGGGCGGCCACCCGACGGACACCGGCGCATTGAGGATCAAGGAGGTCACTCAGAGCACGTTCTTCGACCGTAACGACGTGGTCCACCTCTTTCGCGCTCTCCGCCCCAACCAGTTGATCGGCGTGCCCATCTCTCAGGATGGCGCACAAAACCTCACCTACGAGGCCCTTGATGGAAAACGAGATCGAAGACCCCGAGGCGGAAGCCTCGGCGGCCGATGACACGCGTGCCGCGGTGGCGCCGAAGGGATGGGAGCCTGGCACGACTGAGCGCCGCTTCGTGCAGGCCCGCTCGACCGTGCCGCAGTCCTACAACGCCGAAGAGCGGACCATCGAGGGCGTCTTCGCGACCCCCTACCGCGTCAAACGGTGGTTCGGCTGGGAAGAACTGGCCGTCACTGACGCGGCCATCAATCTCGACCGTGTGACGCTTGGGCAGGTCCGTGTCCTGGATCATCACAACGCATATGAGCGCGGCGCCGTGCTCGGTGTCGTGTTGGATGCGCGAGTTGAAGATGGCGTCCTCACCCACCTCGGCGACCGCGGCCAGCCCGCGCTGCACATGTACGATGTTGTGCCCAGTGCCACTTCTTCGGGGGTGCCTTCTTCGACAAGGCTCTCTCAGAGAGTGCCCAGTCGACGGTGATCGACTGGGCCTCAGGCCTCGCGGACATTTAGTCGATGGGTCCTCTCGGCATGGGCCTCGGGATAGGTAATCTGTCCCTTAATTTCGTTCAGAACCCGCTAGCTAACGTCCGCGTGTTGGACGACGTTGTTGCCGTGTTGGCGGCAACGGATGAGTGGGCAGCCGGCGAATATGTCGCCACCATCGTCGGTGGTTACCTCTACCGCGTCGCCTCGCCTGCCGCGGAGGATCACCACGTCACGACCGCTGGCGGCGTGAAGCTCTACGTGTTGCCGTCCACCGACGGGTCGTACCACTCGGCCGCCTTCGGTATCGTGCCGGGGGTCGATCAGTCCGACGCCTTCAACGCCTTCTTCACCGCGGTGGCGGGAAAGCGCGCAACCATCATTCGCGCCGCGACGACCTACGTCGGGAACAACCTTCGGCCCAAGAGCGGCACACACCTCCTCCTAGAGTCCGGGGTCGAGATCACCGGCAAGGGAGACGGGTCGGTGCGCATCCTCAGCATCAACACCGTCGACAACGTGACGGTGTTGGGGTACGGTGGAAAGCTGACTCAGCCCGCCGCCGACATCTCGCACACCCTCGTCATCAACCGCGCCAAGAGCATTCACATCGAGGGCCTGGAGATCGAGGGGCCTGGCCTGCCGGACATCCACGACAGCGACTGCATCTACATCGGCGGCGATCCGAACAACAACGACGTCTCCGAGGACGTCACGATATGGAACGTCCTCGCCTATGGCGCGCGGCGCAACATCTTGTCTGTCGCCGGTGGCCACCGCGTGCACATTGGCTGGTGTGAGTTCCATACGACCGTCGACGGGACGTTCAAAAAGGGGATCGACCTGGAGGCCAACAAGTGGATGGCGGACGGCCGCCCTCCAGTCCAAGACATCACCATCGACAAGACCTACATTCATGACACCCTGTCGGATGGCATTGCGATAATATGGGCCGACCGCGTCACCATCAGGGACACCAAGATCGAACGATCCGGCGCCCATGGCGTCAACATCACTCCCGGCCCCCACTTCCACAGTGCGGACCGCAATCCGCGACCCGGTGATAGCCTGGGTGTCTCAACAATCGATGACACCACCGGATGGATTACGGTGTCTACCGATCCTGCTGGCCGTGTCATGACTGACTACGGAATTCTGCCCGGCGACCTTGTGGTAATCTCGACAAATGGGTCGGGTGCAATACCATCGGAATTGTCGGGCTATCTCTTCGTGGCCGAGATCTCCTCAGATCAAACGCAGATCCGCGTGACCGACAACTCCGACGCCGGGCTGATCACATCGCTCTCTAGCGCTGGATCTGGAACGCTCAACGACGACCCAACGGTATCTGAGGTTGTCGCCAAGGTGTACCGCGACGGTGCAGCGTCGAACGTGATGATCGACAACCTCAGGGTATCGGGCAGCGAGGGGCATGACATGCGCTTCTCAGTCGCCCGAAAGATCAGGGTCTTCAATTCCGAAATGAACCCCAGGGGGTCGTCGTCTAACGGCGTCGCGGCACAACTCTCTTCCGACGTGACCATCTCCAACAACCGAGCATATGGTCAAGGAACGGGTAACAAAGGCGTCAACTTCGACCGAGTTTGGGGCGCACGCACCCGCGACAACACTATGACAGGATTTCTCAGGGAGGGACTGTCAGCCATCTCCGCGAACGGCGCCGAGTTGCATGGCGACCACTGCTATGCGTGCGGTGAGAACTCGACCTACAACGCCGCATTCATCGTGGACAAGTCACGCGGGGCAAGATGTCGCCGACCATCCGAAATGGGCCGAACCCGTCATCGCGTGGCATCCACCTGCAAATTAGCGCCGACGCATGCCTGGTCACCGGCGCGACCTGCGAGGATGCCGGCGCCGACAACGCGTCGTCGATATCGGACAGTGAAACCGGCAACCGCGTGACCGACAGCACGTTGTTCGACGGCTCGTTCAGCGCGTGAGGGGCAGACTCACGTCCCTCGCGGCCTAGCTGACGAACCCCGCCCATTCCCCACACCTGGGGCATTCGACTATCTGATGTGCGTCCTCTAGCCCCCAACGCGAAGATGACTGAACCGAATTTCACCAAGCACTAGAAATGTACCTGCTATTGGCTTTCATTCAAAAATCATCGATAAGGACCCAGCCAAGGTCACTTTCTTTGTCAGAGCCGTCGAACAAAATCAACAAATCACCATATTAAACTCCTTCGCAATTCCCTCTTATCGATGATGCAGCAGAAAGTTGCAGAATATTCGCCCCATTAATCATCGTTTTTCCAATTTTGAATCGTTTGTATGATGGGCTTCGGCAGATCCATAAACCACTGCCGTATATCCATCTCCGTATGTGCAAGTGATGTTGGGACTTCCCCACCCGTATAGACAATACACACCCTCCGACTTTCCATATCAATGTAGTAGCAATCCTCGTTGTCAGGCCTCATTGCAATAGGAAATAATTTCATATATGGATAGTTTTCTTTAGCAAAATTACCCATAGATGTGAAATATTCAAAATTATCGAAACCAAAGAAACTCCAAGGCCCAAATGACTCGATAAAGTTGTCTTCCATGTATTCCAGAAGATGCTTCTCTAGCTCAGTTAGAGGCGCTGCACGTACAGCTTTCAAAAAATCGCTCTCAATCATACGCATACCCTTCCTACTCGTCCGTGATTCTCGGCCGGTCATAAGAGCCGCATAGGTTCGCTCTTCGCCAACTTGATCGCCCGCATTGCACTCGCACAGCTATGAGACCTCCTCCCCGCCCAGCCGCAGGCGCCACACTCCACAGGCACCATCATCGTGTCCATCGAACCCCCACCAACGAGACAGCATGCGCGCACTTCGATCTGGCAACGGCCGCCGCGGTTCTTCAGATGATCAAAGCCCTGCAATTGCCCCCAATTTTTCATTGAAACCGTAAAGCAAAATAAGGAACTCGAACCAATACTTCACAAAATACCACTTTTTCACCAGGATGCCAGTGTATATAACAAGAATTGTCTTGCCTACTTTGATTCACCCCGAAGGTATCTAGCACGCATCTCCTCTAATAAATCATCATCACAGTCTAGTGACCTAAGCCCGCTGTCTGAATTCACAAAAATTATTCCTGCTTCAATCGCATTAGCATTCATTATAAGAAATTCATAAATAGAATTAGAAAATAAAAAAGGTCCATCACCTGGGTCGTACATGTAAAGTTTAGCTGCTCCGCTCACCTTTTTAACCTGCATCGCCACATAAAGACCAGCAGCGTCAGTGAATATCGGAATTAGTCCTTCATCCCAAAAATCAGGAGTACGCCTAAGGGATCTATATCTATCCAATGACTCTTCTAAGCTCATTGGATAAAAATATGGGTCAATAAACATCAACCTAAGCGCATCACTTTTTGCATAATCAACTCCATTCATACACCGAAAATATTCAACCATGTCTGAGTGTAAATTAAGTTGTACTCTCTCCAATTGATCCACTATAGCTTCTTCAACGCGGCCAGTACGGATACAATCTCGAATTGACCAGCCAATATGATCAAACTTTTCTAAAATTATCTCTAAGGCACTAGAAATTGAGCCGCCGTTCACGGAACGATCTCCACTGTAAACCTATTGCCTACAAGGACGTTTTCTTCTCGATAAAACCGATCAATCTCAGTCCCTTGTCTGCCACTCTCGTCACGTGGTGCATAAGCGACCCGAGCATCCGCGCCCCGTGGTCGAGCAGAGGCAAATGGGTATTCGTCTCTGTAAAGACCTTCTGACGCTCGCGAATCATACTGTCGAACTGCCCGCTTTCGGTTGGCCTTCTTTGTATCTCGGTCAACCCTTGTAAGCACGGTTGGGTATCCCTCAGCTATCGCGGCCGCAATGTTCGCAGCAGTGTCCGGGAACTCCGCGCGTGAGACCCGCTGTACAGGGAACTTCTCCCGTTCACGTCGCGCTACATCGCTCTTGGTGACGCCGGTAACACTTTTGGGAGTCTCATCCTCCTCATCGTCAGCCTTCTCAGACCAAAGCGAGGGTGTCAACGCTCCGGCGATCGCGCGAGCGGCTTGGCCTGGTGTCAACGACCCGCCGCCGGAAAGCCGACCTGAACCACCCCCAGCTTCTAGCCGCTGCATCCCCAGCGGGCCCGTGGCAAGCCCCTTATTGGGGTTGTGGGCTCTGTTTGCTGGCGTTACTCCTCCCCCTAGGCTACCGGTATCCAGTCTAGCGGTTCCGCCAAAAAGGCCCCCCTGTCTGTTGGAGAGATGTTAGTCTGTGTGCTGCGGAAGGGATCCCGCCCCCCCCCCCCCCCAGGGCGACCGAGCCCGTTAGGGAGCATGGGTCTCTTCCGCATCGCCTTGAACCCTGAACAGTTGCTTGGGACTGCCGATCCCGCACGACATGGACAGGATCCTCACCATGCCACGCACCGTCATCGGCTGCGACCTCTCTCGCACCGCCCTCGACCTCCACTACCTGCCGAACGCCACGTCCTCGCACCTGGCCAATCACCCCGAGGTGATTGCCACCTGGGTTCGCTCTCTCGAGCCCGATGTCCTCATCGTCTTCGAAGCCACCAGCGGCTGCGACAGCCCCCTCATCGCTGCCCTTGCCGAGCGCGGCAATCGATACTTCTTCGGCATTGGCGACGTGTCCGGCAACCAGATGGTTTGTGGCCAGCGCGTCTCTGGTGGTGAGAACCGCATGAGGATCATCGCGCCGCAAGGAGGATCACAGAGCGCCACCGTTGGCGGTATCCTATTCAACGGCGTCTCGGTCGCTCGCTACACCTTCGGAGCCACAGCCAACGGTACCGAGTTGAACGGTGTCCCTGACATCGATACGGCCTACACGCTTAGCGGCACGGCCGAGAATGTGGTCGTCGTCGGCGCGTTCAAGTTCGGTTCCAGCTTCTCGGCCGAGCTCAACTGCCGCATCAGGGCCATCGTCGTGACAGACATTCTCGACGAGGCCGATGCCGCACCCCTCAGGGACTGGCTTGAACCGCACCGGGTCTGCCGGAGGCTCCAACTCCTGAGTAGGATGGAGCCTTATGAGCAAGACGACGAACAAATATTCGCCTGAGGTGCGCGAGCGCGCGGTGCGGCTGGTTTTGGACAATGAGCACCAGCACGTGTCCCGCTGGGCGGCGATCTTGTCGATCTCCTCGAAGGTCGGCTGCGCGGCGCAGACGCTGAACGAGTGGGTCAAGAAGGCCGAGATCAACAGCGGCAGGCGGCCCGGTGTGCCGAACGAGATGGCCGAGAAGATGAAGGCGCTGGAGCGGGAGAACCGCGAGTTGCGCCAGGCGAACGAGATCCTGCGCAAAGCATCGGCGTATTTCGCCCAGGCGGAGCTCGACCGCCGGTCGAAGACATGATCGCCTTCATCGACGATCACCGGGCCGAGCACGGGGTCGAGCCGATCTGCAAGGTGCTGCCGATCGCCCCGTCCACCTACCACGATCATGTGATGAAGCGGGCCGATCCGACGCGCCGCTCACCGCGGGCGCGCCGCGATGCCGAACTGCGGCCTAAGATCAGGCGCGTGTTCGACGCCAACTTCCAAGTCTACGGGGTGCGCAAAGTCTGGCGGCAGATGCGTCGAGAAGGCTTCCAAGTCGCGCGCTGCACCGTCGCCAGGCTGATGAAGGAGATGGGGATCGAAGGCATTGTCCGGGGTAAACGGGTTCGAACGACGATTCCCAACAAGGCCGCGCCATGCCCGCTCGACCGGGTCAACCGCCAGTTCCGGGTGCCCGCTCCGAACATGCTTTGGGTGAGCGACTTCACCTACGTCGCGACGTGGCAGGGCTTCGTCTATGTCGCGTTCGTCATCGACGCATACGCCCGCCGCATCGTCGGCTGGCGGGCCAGTCGGACCGCCCATGCCGGCTTCGTCCTCGATGCCCTGGAGCAGGCCGTTCACCAGCGTCGGCCGGCAAAAGGAAAAGGCCTGGTGCATCATTCCGACAGGGGGTCGCAATATCTTGCGATTCGCTACACTGAGCGCTTGGCCGAGGCAGGCATCGAGCCTTCAGTCGGCAGCGTCGGCGACAGCTACGACAACGCACTGGCGGAGACGATCAACGGCCTCTTCAAAGCGGAGGTCGTCCACCGGCGCGGACCATGGCGCAGCTTCGAGGCCATTGAGTACGCCACCCTCGAATGGGTCGACTGGTTCAACAACCGTCGCATTCTCGAGCCCATCGGGAGCATCCCGCCTGCCGAGGCGGAAGCCAACTACTACGCAGCTCTGGAAATGCATCGGGTGGCCGCGTAGCTAAGACAAATCGGCCTCCGGGATTTCCGGTACAGTTCAGCTCACGTCCCTTGCGGCCGGCTAACCGGCTTCAAGTAACAACGCGACAATCTCGCGGGCCCATGCCTAACTGAAGCAACGCACATCACAAATCAATTTGCATCTCAAGCTCTTCTCCATACTGAGCTCTTAAGTGCTCAATTGTTACCGTTCTAAGTGTCTTTGGACCGCCACCTTGCATTTCGCCTTGCGAGCGAGACAACTCCCAAAGCTGACCGTTCTGATCATCTCGAAGAATAATGGTCCAACCTTTATCTGCCCTACCGACCTCAACGAGGTGATTGTCAACGATGAGATTGATAGCCCTCTCGGTCTCATTTCCAACTACACGGTTTCCCTCGAGCACATAGTCACCAATGAGCTCCATATCTCCGCACTCCCATTCAACCCACGAAACGAGTGGTTGACCCAGCGGGCAGAGGGCCATTTGGCATCATAAACTCGGGCACTCCGCCTTTGGTCCTTCCGCCTCCGACGAACCCCGCCCATTCCCCACACCTGGGGCACTCCACGATCTGGCCAGTCTTGCGGCGACCCCTCCAGCCGCAGGCGCCACACTCCACAGGCGCCATCACTTCCTTCCCCACGGCCGCCGCTCAAGTCTTATTGCTATCTTCCCGCATTCCTATTGTTGGAAACCGGCTCGCAAAATCCCAAAATCCACCAACTCACAGCAAAACTCACTCCAGATGCTCTTTTTCAAAGGAAAAATACTTTTACCAGTAGATTGGAATTTTCCCACAAATCTCTATGTGCCTCTATAGTCGGCGTTCAGTCTCGCATACAAATCATTTTCTGGATCTACCACCCTCTCGAAAATCTCCTTAAATAGAAAAATATTTTTTGCAAGTTTACAATTTTCACGAACCTGAACTTTTTCTATATCATCGAAAATTCCATCATAAATATCCTCAAGCATGATCGAGTAATTCTCCGCAACTATCAATATCAAATAGTCAATAAATACATCAAGTGAATAATCATCTTGCATTTGCTTTCTTACGAAGGAAAAGATTACCGATTCTAGGGGTTCTCGATCGAGGCCATTGTTGATGGCTTCTCGTGACCCTTCGATCACCCTCTCATAAAAAATTGGCTTAACAGCGTCTATCAGCGTCGTACGTTCGTCTTCCGTCATAAATCACCCTCCCGATCATTCGGCTTTCTCATTGGTCGATCGACACCCATTGCTTCTAGCCTTGCGCGGCTGGTGATTGCCAATGCCCGTGCCACATCCCGTGATACACCTGCACGAACAAGTGCCTCCTCGGCAATCCGCGTTGGCTCGTCCATTGTGTTGCGCCTCCCGGACGCTCTGAGCTCAGCTTGTAAGCTTTGCTGATGCGCCGAAACAATCCCTGTGACCTACTCCCCTGAAGCGCACTAGCATAATAGAGGCATAGCAAATCTCGGCGCCTCAACGAGACGGTTCAATTGTACTACGAATTCTTTACCATCAGATGCACAAGAATTACGATATTCCACAAAACTATGCTGTTTTCGCGCCACCTTGTCCACCATGAATTGCGACGAGACACACATATAGCGCTGAAAATCTTAACGATAAGGGTTAATCTTCAGAAGAAAGCGTAAATTTAACGTAGAGAAAACCATTTTTGATAGTAGAGTGGAGCAATCGAGCACCTGATAAAAAGTAGGCATCAAAACCCTCCTTAGTGCTAGACCTTTTCTCTAAAATTATCCCCAGAACGAAAAGATAAATTGAGATTTGCGGAGCGTACTCGTTGTCATACAATACACTTTCATTTGCAGTTTTCCAGCAATAAGAGAATATATCAATAAGAACTTGAGTTCGATACCACTCACGTGCCTTTGGGTCAGACGAAAAGAAGTGTAACATCAAATCAAAGGAGGGTGACTTGGGTTCCATATCACATAAAGCAAATGTTGCATCAAAAAGTGATAGCACCCGAGTATCATAATCATCGACACTTGTAAAAAACTCATAGTAAAAACCATCATTCAATTCATACATATTTATTCCTCGCAAACGTCTCCGCGACTTACAACAAACCGGAAAACTTCCCAGTCGCGCGATTGAACCGGAATCCCTGCCCCTTATTGTTTCAGATATCGAGAGCCATCTTCTGGAGCATCCAGTATCATTGCGAATTCAAAATGCTTCAATGCGCGCACCATATTCTCAACCCCTCTCATCCGTGACTACGTCATTCTTGCCGCCCACGCGGGCCAGCCTGAGCTTGTCGTTCGGCAACGGCAGTTGGAGCGCCATCGCCTCCTCGGTGCTGCCTGTCAGCCATTGATCATAGTCGGCTGGGTCCAGGATCACCGGCATCGCTTTCGGGTGGATCGGCTTCACAACGTCGTTCGCGTCCGTCGTGCAGAAGGCGGCCAGCTCGAACTCCCCCTCCTCCCCCTTCTTCCGCTCGCCTGACCATGGCCGCCACAGGCCCGCAAACGCGAACAGCGAACGGTCCTCATCGTTGTCTGCCTTCAGCGCGAACCAAGCCCCCGCCTTGTGGCCCTTCTCGTTCTTCTCGGTGAGGTGATACTCGGCAAAGCTTGTGGCGGGCACCAGGCAGCGAAACTCTGGCTTGCCCAGCCAGCCGGCCTAATAGCGGCTGGTGAGGTTGCGGATGTTTGTGACCGGTCGGCCGCTCCGCACGGCGGGAAAACCCCAGCGACACTCTACAAGCTCACGACGACCTTCCTTCGCTTCGCGCACAATCGGGATTTCACCATCGGGGAAGAGCGCGGGCTGACCGCCGAAGTTGCCAAGGCGGTCTTGCTTGACATCAAACAGGCGGCGCATCGCCTCCTGGGTGGTGGTGATGGAGTAGAGGTTGCACATGCCGCCTACATGCCCGCCTTCGTGTTGCGGCCCCTCGATGCCGACCCTGCGAGTTCGCGGCGGCCCCGGTTTGCACTGGCAAAGAAGGTGACCTCGCCGAAGTAATGATGCTCGAGACACACGTGCAGGCACTCGCGCCTATGTGTGGGAGCACCCGCGCTAGAAAGTTGCTTGGTGCAGAAAGACTACTGCAGCTTACATATCGGCTTAATAAGATTTCCTCCTTTTTGTATTTTCTCGAGCTGTCGCTCCAAAAGACTCATATCGGTTGAGCCTTCATTTTCATCACTAAATTCTAGCCATTTGTCGAAATGCCGATCAAATAACTCTCTTCCCTCTGCCTTTAAATCATTCAAGAACAGCCTATAATCATCTTTCGGATTAATGCCGTACATCGGAGAAGCCTCTTCTATCAAATCGTGCCGCTTCAAAAATTGAACTATGCTTTCCGACAAACACGCGAATTCCATCTGGCTCTGATGATCAGTGTAGCGGCTCTTCGCAAATGCGGAGTCCCAAATTAGGTAATCATTCATCGCAATCGATCCAAGGCGGGCTGCGCAGTGCTCAAGATCACAATGTCGGACAGGAGCGGCAAACACCAAGCCATCAAGCGCATGAAAACACCCATGTAGAAAGGAGTTGGGAAGGAATTCGTCACAATCTTTGGGCGATCGCATCACACCGCTCAGTCACGATCAAGTTAATTCTCTACGTAGGGGATAGTCCTTAGTCAGAGCCCTAAGACTTCGGCGCTTCCTTAGAAGCGCGCCGGCCTGGCATCACTGAAGGAGCGTTGCTCCTAAGCCTGATCACGTCAGAGAACGGTCGGCGGCTAAGCACGTGCGCTTGCAGTCACCATGCGGCCCTTACGTCCTTCCATGACATAGCCTGTCTTTCGGCGCCCCTTGCTGCCGCAGCTTTGCCAAAGGCGTGGATAAAAACCGCAAGAAATACATCATTCGATCCACAGTTCATCTGGAGCTGGGCTTAAAACCTCTCCTATTTCCTCGTCTATTGCAAATGGAAGATTTCCAGCCAGTGCGAATGATAATTGTTTCGTCTCCATATATTTTTTGGAGTTATAAAAATATATAGAATAACCATCGCGCCTTTCTGGTGGACCTACAAACACTAAACTCAGCCCAATTTCTTCTTCAAGTTTTTGCAAGCGATTTCTAGCTATCTTATTAAGGTCAATTCCTCGAGCCATGGTTGTTCCTTAACCCTTCACTTCGTTGCCCGCGTCTGTCTTGCCGCCAACGCGGGCCAGCCTGAGTTTGTCGTTTGGTAGAGGGCGTTGGAGCGCCATCGCCTCCTCGGTACTGCCTGTCAGCCACTGCTCATAGTCGGCCGGATCCAGGATCACCGGCATCGCCTTCGGGTGGATCGGCTTCACGACATCGTTCGCGTCCGTCGTGCAGAAGGCGGCCAGCTCGAACTTCCCCTCCTCGCCTTTCTTCCGCTCCCCCGACCACGGCCGCCACAGGCCCGCAAACGCGAACAGCGAACGGTCCTAATCGTTGTCTGCCTTCAGCGCGAACCACGCCACGGCCTTGTCGCCCTTCTCGTTCTTCTCGGTGGGGTGATACTCCGCAAAGCTTGTGGCAGGCACCAGGCAGCGAAACTCTGGCTTGCCCAGCCAGCCAGCCCAGTACCGGCTTTCAAGGTTTCGGATGTTGGTGACGGGCCACCCGCTTCGCACGGCTGGGAAATCCCATCGGCACTTCACCAGCTCACGGCCACCTTCCTTCGCTTCGCGCACAATCGGAATTTCGCCGTCGGGGAAGAGCGCGGGCTGACCGCCGAAGTTCCCAAGGCGATCCTGCTTGACGTCAAACAGTCGGCGCATCGCCTCCTGGGTGGTGGTAATTGCATAAAGGTTGCACATGCTGCCCAACTGCCCGGTTCCGTGTTGCGGCCGTACGTGGCCGGCATACCAGCAACTTGGGGCCAGAGGCACAACAGCCGCGGTTCGCGCCGGCCTGGGTTGTCCATCACGCCATCATCTGAGCGGTATATTGGCGGACAAACCTTACACGTTAAGAGACTCGGTTTAGGCGTCAGTGTCACCAGCACCGTTCTTCAGGACGGATGGTGAAGCGGATTTCTTCGGTGCGGAAGCCGAGCGCTTTGGGGCGCACGATGCCAGGGATGCATGCCACATCATAAAGTTCTTCCACGACGCCTTCAATGTTCAGACGATGCTCCACATCGCCGGTTTGAAGGTTGATGACGGCAAGTGCGCACACGGGTGAAGCGCCCTCACGCTCCAGACGTTCGTTGAGGACCAATCCCTCAAATGTGCTGTTTTCCCGGGGCCGCGACACGCCGATAACGGCATAGTTGTCCATGAAGGTGACGCCGCGCCCGAACCCAGGCAGGAACGCGATGGGCTCGAAGCGTCCGCATGCCGTGTCGATGCGTCCGAACTCACCTGTCCCGCTTTGCATGATGTAAAGGTCGCCTTTGTGAAGGCGCGGCGAGTGGGGCATGGAAAGGCCCTGTGCAACCGTCTCGCCGGTGGCCACATCCAAAACCAAGCCGCCATCGCGGCGATGCTCCCGCCAGCCTTCGGCCACGTTAGAGCGCCCCACGCATGTGGCAAAGGCGGGGCTTCCATCGCCCATGGCAAAGCCGTTCAGGTGGCAGCGATCCTCGGCCGCCAGACGGTCGATAAAGGGAGGCCGCCAGACTTCGGCGAAGCTGCCGCGCTCGGCCACTGTGGCAAGGCAGTTGAAGCGCGTTGCCACGAAGACTGGCCGGCCGTCGGCCCCCACGTGAATGTCGTGAACATCGATATCGCCTGTGGTGTGGCCCGTGACAGGCACGAAGATAGCATCGTAGCTGTCGGTGGTGGTGCCAGCATCCAGGAAGTTTTCAAAGCGCCACAGCTGGTAGAGCGAACTCATCCAGAGGGTACGGCCCGCCACACCGAGCCCCATGCACCGCTCGAACGTGCGCTCGAAGATGGACAGTTGTCCGTTCTCCTTCACGCCCACAAGGAAGAGTTTGCCTGCCTGGTACGTGGTGAAGGCGAGACTGGCGTTGCGCGCCCTCAACCATGTCGTGAAGAGGCGTGAGCCTTGAAGGTTTAGCGTCGCCTCTTTCACGTCGCCCGCTCGCTCACCTCAACCACTTCGTCGCCCTTGTCAGCGTCCAGGCGTCCGCACTGTCCATGGCCTCAGAGGAGTGCCAGCAAGTCCGCATCATTGACGAAGAAGATCTCCTCGAAGTCATCGGCCCAGACGGTGCTGTTGCCGAACGTAAAGGCGCCACCCCCTGTTGCATCAATGTCGTCCCGGAACGCATCGGCCGCCGCTTGGAAACCTGCATCGGCCAGCGTGTCTTCGTCCACCACAATGATCAGTGTGTCGGTGGAACGGTTGTCGCTGCGGTCACGGGTGCCAAAGCTGTTGAAAGAGGCATCAGCGATGATGAAGGTGCGTGCTGTCTCGTCAAAGCCGATGACGATGGTGTCGTCGCCAGCCTCGCCGAACAAGACATCAGAGCCTTCGCTCGAAAAGATCAGATCATCCCCGTCGCCCCCATAGACGAGATCTCTCCCTCCTTGGCCGTCAATAACATCATCGTCGCTTCGGCCCAAGATGGTGTCGCGACCATCATCGCCGAACACCACGTTTGCGCGAGCCGCGGCGAGGACGTCCGCGCTGTCTGTGCCTTCCACAGGGTGGTCGCCGACTTTCACGTAGACGGTGGCGGTGGTTTGTTCGCCACCGTCGTTCTCGACCGTATAGGTAAAGCCGTCCTCACCACGGAAGCGCCGGTCGGGTGTGTAGGTGATGGTGCCGTCGTCGTTGATCTCTACCGTGCCGTTGGTGGGGGCCGTCACGTCCACCACAGCGAGCGGGCCGCCATCGGGATCGCCGTCGTTGGCAAGGACGTCGATCTCCACCGGGCGGTTGCGCCGTGTGGCCGCCACGTCGAAGGAGACGTCTGGCGAGGCGACATCCTCGACGGTGATCTCCACCGTCTCCGACGACGTATTGCCCTCAGCGTCCTCTGCCTCCACCGTCAGGGTGAAGCTGTTGGCGCCATCCTCAAAGTCGTTCGCCGCACCGGCCGCGCCCGCCGCCGTCAGGGTGATGGCGCCCGTGTTGTCGATGGCAAAGAAGCTGCTCGGGTCTCCGCCTGTGATGGCAAAGCCTGTGACCGCAACATTGTCCGTGGCCGTCACCGTGCCAATACCAAAGCCTGCCGCCTGGTTCTCGTCGTAGCTGAAGCTTTGGCCCGCCGGGATCTCGGGGGGCACTTCGTCCACATCCTCAACGGTGATCTTCACCGTCTCTGACGACGTGTTGTCCTCAGCGTCCTCTGCCTCCACCGTCAGGGTGAAGCTGTTGGCGCCGTCCTCAAAGTCGTTCGCCGCACCGGCCGCGCCGGCTGTCGTCAGCGTGATGGCGCCCGTGTTGTCGATGGCAAAGAAGCTGCTCGGGTCTCCGCCTGTGATGGCAAAGCCTGCGACCGCAACATTGTCCGTGGCCGCCACCGTTCCGACGCCAAAGCCTGACAGCTGGTTCTCGTCGTAGCTGAAGCTTTGGCCCGCCGGGATCTCGGGGGGCACTTCGTCCACATCCTCAACGGTGATCTCCACCGTCTCCGATGCGGTGTTGCCTTTCGCGTCCTCTGCCTCAACCGTCAGGGTGAAGCTGTTGGCGCCATTTTCGAAGTCGTTGGCCGCACCAGCCGCACCGTCCGCCGTTAGCGTGATTTTGCCTGTGCTGTCGATGGCGAAGAAACCATCCGGATCCCCATCCGTGATGGCAAAGCCTGTGACCGCCATATTGTCCGTGGCCACCACCGTCCCCACGCCAAAGCCTGACAGCTGGTTCTCGTCGTAGCTGAAGCTTTGGCCCGCCGGAATCTCGGGGGCCACGGTCTCAAAGCCGAAGACCACGTAGCTCTGGCCAACGTTGAAGTTACCACTGAGATCAGCGTAAGGCGCTCCGATGATGACATCGTCGAACCCGTCCCCGTTCACATCTCCCGCACCGGACACCGAAAAGCCGCTTCGGCCAGCGCCATCGATCCCGTCGATGCGGAAGCCATTGCTGCCGTTTAACGACGGCAGATCCAAGCTGCTGGAGAAACCATCAGAGGAGCCGAACACCACGTAGCTCTCTCCAGCGACACTCTGACCATTGGGATCGGCGAAGTCAGCCCCGACGATGATGTCGTCGACCCCGTCTCCGTTCACGTCCCCTGCGCCGGAAACCGAAACGCCGCTAAAGTCGTCTTCATCGATCCCGTCGATGCGGAAGCCGTTGCTGCCGTCGAGGGCCGACAGATCCAAGCTGCTGGAGAAACCATCAGAGGAGCCGAACACAACGTAGCTCTCTCCCGCTGAACTCTGACCATTGGGATCGGCACCGGAGGCCCCGATGATGATGTCGTCGATCCCGTCTCCGTTCACATCTCCCGTGCCCGACACGGAGCGACCGCTGTAGTCGTCTTCATCGATCCCGTCGATGCGAAAGCCGTTGCTGCCGTCCAGTGCCGACAGTTCCAGGCTGCCGGAGAAACCATCAGAGGAGCCGAACACAACGTAGCTCTCTCCCGCGCGACTCTGACCATTGGGATCGGCTCTCTCGGCCCCGACGATGACATCGTCGATCCCGTCTCCGTTCACATCCCCTGCGCCCGAAACCGAAACGCCGCTATTGTCGTCTTCATCGATCCCGTCGATGCGGAAGCCGTTGCTGCCGTCCAGTGCCGACAGATCCAGGCTGCTGGAGAAACCATCAGAGGAGCCGAACACAACGTAGCTCTCTCCCGCTGAACTCTGACCATTGGGATCGGCACCGGAGGCCCCGATGATGATGTCGTCGATCTCGTCTCCGTTCACATCCCCTGCGCCCGAAACCGAAACGCCGCTAAAGTCTTCTTCATTGATCCCGTCGATGCGGAAACCGTTGCTGCCGTCCAGTGCCGACAGATCCAGGCTGCCGGAGAAACCATCAGAGGAGCCGAACACAACGTAGCTCTCTCCCGCTGAACTCTGATCATTGGGATCGGCACCGGAGGCCCCGATGATGATGTCGTCGATCCCGTCTCCGTTCACATCTCCGGCGGCCGAAACCGGAGTGCCGCTGAAGTCGTTTTCATCGATCCCGTCGATGCGGAAGCCGTTGCTACCATCGAGCGCCGACAGATCTAGGCTGCTGGAGAAACCATCGGAGGAGCCGAATACGACGTAGCTCTCGCCCGCGTAGCTCTGACCATTGGGATCGGCTCCGGCGGCTCCGATGATGATGTCATCGATCCCGTCTCCGTTCACATCCCCTGCGCCCGAAACCGAAACGCCGCTGAAGTCGTCTTCATCGATCCCGTCAATGCGGAAGCCGTTGCTGCCGTCGAGGGCTGAAAGTTCCACCACCATCGTCGCCTTCCTTTCAGGACCGTGAGGTCCTTCCCCAAGCCTCAAAACACCTTGAGGCGTCTTAGCCGCGTCCCTCCTTAAGTGCCACAAACGACATCAACACAACGCCTGCGCATTCGCACTTCATTACAATAGAATTACAAATCTCCTGGGAAATTCCCATAGAAAAATTACATCTTAGACACAGGTTTGAAGTACTGATTCACTCGTTTTCTATTTTTTATTTGAACGACAATGGAGTATATGGCAGAACCAAGCAGTTTAAGCGCTCATCTTCCACCTACGGACGACGTTGATACCAAACTCTTTCGACTTCACCGACCTTGAATCTCGGAGCCGAGCCCTCGTCAACGCCTCCGCCAAGTACACAAATCCTGCCAGACGAACGGTCTCTAAAACGCCCGTCTGCTTGCCTCGTCCGCTAGCCGTGCCCGCGCTTCATCAGACAATCGTTGCAGTACGCCACGACCAGAGCCACCGGCGTCTTCAGCCGCCGCGACGCGACATTGGCGTATCGACTTTGACCTCGATCACAGGCATTGAGATCACACGACCCTTGAGCAGCCGGAGCACACCACACTTTTCCTTATGCATTCAACACTTTCTTTTCGTCTGGTTGAAGTGAGGCTTGCTTGCGCGCTGTGGTGGGTGGCGCCGCCCATGTCAAAGCGGCCTCCACTCGCACTGCCAGGTGTGTGGCAACCGCGAGGTCAAGTGCACGATCGATCCGAACATGGGGATGCCGCGGCGAGGCTGGACGCGACGTCAATTTCCCGCCGACATCTTGAGCCGTCGACGTCGCCGCCAGTGGATTGGACCCGGCGGCTGCCCGAACCTTCCACGCGGTCTACGCGGCGGACTGCGTGCCGCTCAGCCGTCCGAGGCGCTGGTCGTCCAGGCTTGCTGCAATCAAGATGCCCAGCGCCGCCGCGACGATGCCAAACAGGCATACGGCGTGAAAACCAGCGGCGAACGCGCTCGCCAGCGCACTCTGTACGGCATCCACATCCGCCGTCGCGTCAGATCCCAACGCGGCGCCGACAGTGGCCGTGTCTGTGGCGCCGGCGTTCAGCGCGCGCTGCTGTGATGCGGTGAGGTCGACGCCGGCGGCCGACAATCGCTCGCGGAGCCGAGACAGGCTGACGGAGAACAGGATCGCCGTTCCGGCAGCCACCGACAGGGCACCGATGCCAAGATGAAATATGTAGGAGAGGCTCCCCACCAGGCCTGCTCGACTGGTCTCCGTCGCGTTTACGGCCGCCGTGCCCGCCGTGGAAAAGGTCAGACCTCCGCCAAGCCCGAGCACCGCCATGGGAATAACGAGCGGCCAGTACCCCCAACTGGTGGGCACCCATGCGATCATAATGGTCGCTGCAATGACGAGGGCATGCCCCATCAACATTAGACGCCGCGGCCCAACGCGGTGGTAGTGTCGCCCCACCCTCAAGCTTACCATAGCCTGCGCGATGCCAATTGGCGCAACGCCGGCAAAGGCTAACCAGAGCGGCCACCCGTGCACCTTTGCCATTAACTGCGGTAAGTAGACAAGAACCAGAAAGTAAGCTGGCACAATCATCGCGTTCATCGAGAGTGCCCGGATCAACTGGCCATTGCGCATGAGAGCTGGCGGCATCATCGGGTCAACAACCCGCGCCTCCACGAGTGGGAAGGTCGCGATCAACACAATGGCTGCTGCGAAAAGGGCCCAAAGCGGCGGCGAAGACCAGCCCCAGTCCGCCCCTACATCGAGCCCATACAGGAGTAGGAGCAGCGATGCACCCACCAGGAGCATGCCGGCGTAGTCAATCTTTTCGCGCACGCGTTGGGGCGGGGGCAAGCGCAGGATGAGCGCCATCAGCAGGGAAAAAACAGCGAGCCCGCCGGTCACAAAGAAGAACAGACGAAAATTGCCGAGGCCCTCCGCGCCGCCCACCAAGCCGAGCGACAAGATGTTGCCGATTCCAATGGCCCCCAGCAGAACCCCAAACACTGACCCCCGGTCGCGCTCATCCACCGCGTTCGCCGCAACATTGAGGATGGCCGGCCACATGAGGGCAGTGCCGATGCCCTGCACCGCCCGCCCCACGATGAGCCAGGTCACCGTCGGCGCCAGAGCGCAGGCGAAGGAGGCGAGGATGAACACAATCAACCCGCCCACCAAAAACGTGCGTCCGCCAAAAAGGTCACTGAGGCGCCCGCCGGCCACCAAGCAGCTGGCGAAGGTCAGCGCATAAATGTTCACCACCCACTGCGCTGTCGTGACGTCGACATCGAATGTCCGCTCAATGGGCATGAGCAGCATCATGGCCCCGACAAAATCGGTCCCGATGACAAAGCTGGGAACCGCGAGTGTGAAGGTGACTTGGCGGGCAGATGCGTTCATGGGACTTTCCGTGGCCGCACCTTTTTGCACGTGCGGCGTAAGACAATCACGCTTTTCTTGGTGAACGCAAAGACCGATGCGCCGATTTTCTGCATGAGGACCGTTTTTTTTGTCGTTCAGCTTTCACCTCATCGTCTTGTGCAAATCCAACAAATCCTCTTCCCCAGAAGCATCCTGCGTCCACACGGACGCAGATTAGATGCTCTACTCCCTTGAAAAGGCCGCTTTTCTTGCGGTCTGATGATGCCATCTGACCGCAATCCGTTCGAGGGTCCCTTCACGTCATGGGGCAAGAGGCTCTCACATGCGACGCGCTCTGATGTGAACCATGTCGGGCCCTCACTATGGCCCTTGTCTGCACGCCCCAGATCAAATAGACCAATCCAGCCTTAGGCATGGAGGGTGACATGGCCAAACGATATCATCTTGACGACGACCCATCCTTTCGAGGTGACGTCTAAGCGCAGAAAGGGTTTCCCTTCGGAGACCCGCGTCAAGACCGGCAACCGTAAGGTGCATGGGCGATGTAGAGCTTCAGGAGAAGCTCGGCCGAAGAGATCTCTGCCCCTGTGGTTCAGGAAAGATCTACAAGCGTTGCTGCCTGTCCAGCGGGCGTTTCGATGGTAGCAATAAGGATGACTACTTTCAGAGAGCGCCGGTGAATCCGGCGCTCTTGGGCACTGTTCCCACAGGGCTGTTGCCCTCGATCGAATTGCTACGGCGCAGCGTCGCGGTGCGAGTGATTGGCAAGCGCCCTCACGCCCCCGGTTGGAGCACCACAGTATTTCTCAAGTAAAACGCTCTCGAGTTGCTCGCAACCACTGGGGTTGTCGCACAGTGTGTTGAGGGCGGCGCACGGGTGCGAAACGTTGGCCTCTACGCCTCATGTGAGCAAGTGATGGCGATCGTGACGGCCGTCAACACGCCACGGATTGTACAAGAATACATGCTTGGATCGTTTCAATCTGCGGTTCGCTTTGGACAAGACTAAAATACATGCAGTGTCCAACCCGCCGATGTACCGCAGTTTTTCGAAGGACGACTTGGCAGCGGGATGGGGCAGTCTAAGCCGTAGCGGTCCCATCCATTGTATAGACTGCTTTGGGCTCAATGGCACCGCGGGCGGCGATCGCTCGGACAGCGCAAAGTCAGTACGCCGGCCAGGTGTGCGAGCATGACACTTTAAAGATCAAAACAGTATTGCAGTGTAACGCCCCATACTTGGGGCGATTCGCATTGCAAAACTTGCCGTCAGCTCGTTATCGTTTTCGTTTCAGCCACGGACGTGTCATCGGCAGTTGACGTCGACCGGATGCACCAGCTAAGCAAACGATTGCACGGCACTGCTGCCCTTTTGTGCAAACGATTGCACGAGCCGCGTTAGGGGATAGAGGTCAAAGCCATGGTGAACGGAAGCTTCGACGTGGTCGTCGCCGGCGCTGGCCACAACAGCCTCGTAAGCGCAGCGTACCTTGCGAAAGCCGGCCTTTCGGTGGTGGTGCTCGAGGCACGAGATACGATCGGGGGAAATACGACCACCGAAGAGGCGACCTTGCCGGGCTTCCTCCACGACACGTGCTCGACCGCCCACAATCTCATTCAGTCAAGCCCGACGCTTCGCCGCGATGAACTGGGACTGGCCGCTCACGGTTTGACCTACCTCCACCCCGATCCAGTGGTGCACATGCCATTCCCCGACGGCCGTTCGCTGACCATGTGGCGCGATATCGAGCGGACCACGCAAGCCATCGCACGCTTCTCAACTGCCGACGCGAAAACCTATGCGCGCTTCATCGCTGAGTACGAGGCGGTTGCGCCAATCTTCAACGCCCATGCTTACACACCGATCGGCTTCGGCCCTTCCCTTGAGGAGCGTTTCGCCGGGCACGAAAAAGGCCATCTTTGGATGCGGCTCAACGCGATGAGTGCCTGGGACGTCATCAAGTCTCGGTTCGAGGACGATCACGTTCGCGCTTTCCTGATGTGGATGGCGTTTATGACGATGATCCCGCCCGATCATCCGGGCACGGGACGGCTCGCATACGCTCTGCTTGCCGGTCGCCAAAGGCATTCCTGGGCAATTCCTCGTGGCGGATCGATCGCTCTGCCACAGGCCCTTGCAGGTGTGATCAAGGCCCATGGCGGTCGCATCGAAGTCGGGCGTCGGGTCGAACGACTCCGTGTGGAGGACGGACGTGTGTGCGGCGTCACCTGTTCCGATGGGTCGCGTTGGAGCGCACGGCGGGCTGTGCTGTCTTCGATCCACATCAAGCAACTTGCGGACACTGCCCCTGAGGCACCCTGGCCCAAAGCTTTCACAGACGCGCTGGAGCATTGGCAAAGTGGTGTGTGTATGTTCGCAGCCCACTACGCGACGACACAGCCCCTGCGCTTCGTTACCGAAGACGGTGAGAGGATCGAACCTTCGGCAGTTGGCGTGATGCCGTCTGTTGCACGTGGCCTGCGCATGGGGAGCGATATCGCGCGTGATGCGCTCGCCGTAGACGACCCTCCTTTGCTGGCGATCTGCTCATCCTCTGCCGACCAAAGCCGCGCACCGGCGCAACACCATACGCTGAAGGTCGTTGGTTTCCATCCTTATGCGATCGAGGGGAACCCAGCAAATTGGGACGCAAAGAAGGACGCCGTCGCCAGCGCGCACTTCACCCAACTTCGCCGCTTTCAGCCCCATCTGACCGACGATGCGGTCTTGGCATGCGTGGTCAAATCTCCACTCGACTTGGAGCGACAGAACACACACAACTGGCATGGCAGTTGCCACGGTGGCGCACAAGGTCCTTCGCAATCGGATGCCATGCGTCCAGTTTACGGCTGGGCCCAACATCGTATGCCGCTCAAGGGGCTCTACCAAACCGGAGCGACCACACACCCCGGTGGCTCCGTGTCCGCTGGCCCCGGACGAAACGCAGCATGGGTGCTTCTGAGCGATCTCGGTATTGACGCCATGCCAGCGACGGCCTGATTCGATGCTGGGACCGCAGCAATTCTCTCCAATTCTGACCGGATTACGGTCAGATTGAATGACTTCTCTTATGATGTCTTTGCCTTTTCCGGAAGGCCGTACCCGCCTGCACCAGATCCCAGTGCGCCCCTCGAACGAACGGCCGTTCCTTATCGTGCCTGTTGTGCGTGTCCATGTAGGCGTCGAACGATCTGTCGATGTCGGGGGCGTTGCGTAAGGTTGCCCGCGTGGGTACGTGCTCCCCCCGCACGCCAAAAGCCACCTGGGGGCGCACACGATCACAACGACTTCGTCAGTGAAACTCTATCACGCCTTCACCTGCAGCCGGTGGCGGTTCGCGAAAAAGGGTGAGGTCGGCAAACACGAGGCCGGGGACTTGAAACTGGGTTGCCGTCATCCTCAGTTCTTCCTCTAACCATCCCGTCAGGCACCAACCATTGCCGAACGACTGGGCAAGAAGAATGGAGGAAACGACGGCGCTCTCCCAGAGCGGTGCAGCATCGCGGGTTTGCGTTGCCACCATCCTGCCTTCACCGTCGCGGGAAAAGGTCGTCGGCGCCGGGTCAATCAGCTTGTGCAAGCGGTTCAAGACGCGGCGGGCGTTTGCTTCCTTCGTGGTCTCGAACACAAGACGAAGACCAAGTTTCATTCTTAGCTCCACGAAGACACAGGCACGGCCTGCATGACAGCGTCCGGTCACACCGACGCATCAGAGCATCCCCGGTCCTCTCAGCTCCAGACAAGGCGCTCCGGTGAGTGGGATGAGAGTAGTCTTAACCGACCCAGACGAGGCCGTCTCAGCCGACATCGCCCTAAAACAGCGGCATCCTGTGGGTGTCGATGAGGCGGATCAACTCGTCCATGGCGGTGAGGCGGTGCTCGAGGGCATCTTCGCGTGCCTCTTTGGCTTTGCCCTGGAGGATGAGATCAACAAGGCGCCTGTGGTCGGCGGTGGAGCGAAACGGCCGGCGGCGCACATGCAGCGTCACATAACGGGCACGGCGGGTGCGCTTAAGGTTGGCAAGACCGACGCTTGCCACACGGTCGTTGCCGCACAGCGTGAAGAGCGCCTGGTGAAAGGCCTCGTCGCCGCTCGCCCAGGCGTCAAGATCATCCCGCTCAAGCGCCTCTTCCATGGCGGTGACGGGGCCTTCCAGCTGCGCCGTCTCCATCGCGCTCAAGTCGCGGCGGGCCAGGAGGTGAACGGCAACGGCCTCTGCGCCTGCGATCACCTCATAGATGTCGCGCATGTCGTCGGCCGAAAGGCCGATCACCTGCATGCCGCGGCGCGGGCGCACTTTCACCAAGCCCTCTTGCTCAAGGCGCACCAGCGCCTCACGGATAGGGGTGCGGCTCATGCCAAGCTCTGCGGCAAGCTCGGCTTCAAGGGCGGTGTGGCCGGCCTGATAGCGGTTGGTCTCGATCCACTCTTTGAGGATGCGGTAGGCCTCTTCGGCGCGTGAGTTGCGGCTCTTGTCGGCTGGCGTTGAGGGGCTCGTCACCGACACGAGGTCATCTCACCCCAACGCGTCGACCACCGCACGGGTGACCTCGGCCGAACCACTGGTCCCACCAAGCTCGCGCGGGAGGACGGTGCGGCCCTCATAAGCCTTCCAGACGGCGCTCTCGATGGCGTCGGCAGCGGCCACCAGCCGGTCATCGCTCGCACGCTGGCCGAGCCAGTCCAGCATCATGGCGGTGGAGACAATCATCGCCGTGGGGTTGGCGACCCCCTCCCCCGCAATGTCGGGCGCGGAGCCGTGGGCGGGTTGGAAGAGGCCATGTTCCAAGCCGATCTCCGCGCAAGGGGCCATCCCCATGCCGCCCACAAGGCCACCGCAAAGATCGGACAAGATGTCGCCGAACATATTCTCCATGACCATAACGTCGAACGTCCAGGGCTTGCGCACAAGGTCTAGGGCGGCCGCATCCACATAGGCGTGCGCGCGTGTCACATCTTTGTTGTGCTGTGCCCGCTCATCGAAAATGGAACGGAAGAAGGCCATGGAGACGAACACGTTGGACTTGTCTACGCAGGTCACCTTGCGCTGACCGCGCCCTTTGTCGGCGCGGCGGCGGGCAAGGGCAAAGGCAAAGTCGAACAGATCTTCGCTGGTCTTGCGGGTAATTTCCAACGTGTCGCGGGCCACCTTACCGTCTTCGATGGTGCCCTGACCGCGCGAGGCAAACAGCCCTTCGGTGGATTCCCGCAAGATGATGAGGTCCACATCCTCGCCCCTTCTGTCGGCAAGAAGGGCCGGCGTGTGGGGGTATTTGCGGGCCGGCCGCACACCTGCAAACAGGCGAAAGGCGCGGCGCATCTCAAGGTGCGGGGCAACCTCCGTCCCGTCGGGCAGGCGCACTTCAGGCAAGCCCATTGCGCCGAAGAGGATGGCATCGGCCGCGCGCGCTGCATCGAAGGCACCCTCTTCAAGGTCGCGGCCGGTGTCCCGATAATGGGCGGCGCCGCCTGCCCACTGCTTGGTGGCGAGCGAAAAGCCGAAGCGCTTTTGCGTTGCCTCCAGGACGGCCGCCGCGCACGCCATCACCTCAACGCCGATGCCGTCTCCTGGGAAGACCGCGATCTGATAATCGGCCATCGTGCCGCCTTTTTAGTTCGTGAACCCGAAGAGCCGCGGGATGAACAAGACGATCCCGGGCATGAGGGTGATTGCAATCAGTGAGAAGAACAGCGGGATGAAGAAGGGCAGCAGCGCCTTCATCAGCCGCACCGGCGAGATCTCGGCCACTTCGGCCACCGCAAACAAACACAGCCCCACAGGCGGCGTGATCAGGCCGATCATGAGGTTCAAGACCATCACAACCCCCACATGGATGGGGTCGAGCCCCATGGCCGTGGTTGCCGGCAAGATGATCGGCGTCACCATGATGATGACGGGCGCTGCCGCCATGAAGCAGCCCAACACCAACAAAAGAACGTTGAGGATGAGGAGGAAGACCCAAGGGTCAGGCGACATGTCGAGGATTGCCGCGGCAAGGTGCAACGGCACCTGCTCCATGGTCAAAAGCCAGGCGATGACGGCGGAGGCTGCGATGATGAACAAGATATTCGCCGCGCCAAGGGCGCTCTCATAAAGTGTCGACACGATGTCGGAGACTTTGAGCGTGCGGTAGGCAAGGCCAAGCAGCAGCGCGTAGAGCACCGCGCATGCGCCGGCTTCAGTGGGCGTAAAAATCCCGCTCCAGATGCCGCCGACGATGATGACAGGCATCATCAACGGCCAGAACGCACCTGCGAACGCACACAGGAGCTGGCGCGGCGGCACTTTGGGCCCGCGCGGATAGTTTTTGCGGCGCACGTGGAGGTAAATCACCACCATCAGCGATAAACCCATCAAGATGCCCGGCAAGATGCCGCCAAGGAACAGCCCGCCAATGGAGGCCCCCGACGTCACGCCGAAGATGATGAGCGAGATGGACGGCGGCAGGATCGGCGCAATGGTGGTGGAGGCGGCGGTGACGGCCGCGGAAAAGTCGCGCTCGTAGCCGGCCTCAGTCATGGCGCGGATTTCGATGCGCCCAAGGCCCACAGCATCGGCAACGGCCGAGCCTGACATGGAGGCAAACAACATGCTCGCCCCCACGTTCACATAGCCGAGCCCGCCTGTGACGCGGCCCAGAAGGCAGTTCGCCAGGTGAAAGATGCGGTCGGTGATGCCCGTGCGGTTCATCAACTCGGCCGCAAGCAGGAAGAAGGGGATCGCCGTCAGGGCGAAGTTGTCGATGCCCGTCGCCACACGCTGGGCGGCAATCAACGGGTCCACCCGTCCGCCTGCGGCAAGGTAGGTGAGGCCGACGCCGATCAACCCCACGGCAATGGGGATCGACAGGGCGAACAAAACCAGGAGACCGCCGAACCAAGCCATTACGTGTCAGAGCGCTCCAGGACGGAAATGGGGTGGGCCGGGTCGGTCTTGAGGCCACGGGTCAGGTGGCTTGCGGCGCGGATGGCAAAGCCGACGGTCGCGAGCCCGAGCCCGATGGGAAGAGCTGCGTAGATATAGGCATAAGGCACATCGAGCGCGGGGGTGATCTGTGTGCCGGCAAGCTCCACAAGGCGCACGCCGAGCCAGGTCAGCCACCCGATGATGAAGGCCGAGGCCCCTTGCGCCAACGCCAGAACCAAGTGGGCGGGGCGGGCCGGCAGCGCCATCAACAAGGCATCGATGGCAAGAAGCCGACCCTTGAAGGCAAGCATTGCGACGGCCAGAAATGTCCACCAGACCATGAGGAACTTCGCCAGTTCCTCCGTCCAGCCGAGGGGGCTGTTGAAGACGTAACGGCTGATCACCTGCAAAAGGGCGGCGACCACCATGAGCCCTATGGACCCGGCGATCACCCCCTTCGCGGCGGCCTCAAGCGCCAGACGCATGCCCCCCCCTCGCGCCCTTTATTGCTGGCCCATGGAGATGGCCGCGTCGTAGGCCTCACGCCCGAACTTATCCATGTACTTTTCATGGACGGGGGCGGCACGGTCGCGGAAGCTGTCGACGTCAATGTCTTTGACGATGGTCATGCCAGCCTCTTCCAACTTGCCGAAGAGGTTCGCAGCACCTTCCGCATTCTTGCCCGCCATGGCGGCTTGGGCTTTGAGCGCCGCCTCTTGGATGGCCGCGCGATGTTCAGGCGACAGACCGTCCATAAAGCGCTTGCTGGCGATCAGATAAAAGCCCGAGCGCATGTGCTCGGTGGGCATGAGGTAGTCCGACACCTCATGGATCTTCCAGTGGTACATGACCTCCACAGGGTTCTCCATGCCCTCGATGGTGCCAAGGCGCAGCGCCAAGTAAAAGTCGGACGCGGGCATCGGCACAGGCTCCACACCAAAGGCACGCCAGGTGTCGGTGTAGACGTTGATGTTGGGCACCCGCACCTTCATGCCCTCAAGATCTTCCACAGAGCGCACAGGCTTCTTGGACGAGGTGAGGATACGCGGGTTGCGCTCAAGGAAGGCGAGGATTTCAACGCCAAGGGTGTCGGCCATGTCGGCAGACCATTCCTTGGCGAAGTCGCTGTTCACGAATTCCACCAGGTGGTCTCTGTCGCGCCAGATGAACGGCATGTCGATGATGGACCAGGCGGGATAAAAGTTCGCCACCACTGAGCCCACCAGCGCGAACTCGGTGATTCCTGCCTGCACCTGCTCGAACAGCTCACGCTCTTTGCCGAGGGTGGAGTCGGGGAAGATGTCGACGGTCACCTCGCCGCCGGTCACTTCGGCGACGGTGTCCGCGAACTCGGTCAGGACGGCGTGGCGCGGGTCTCCCGTGGGTGCCAGATGGCCGAGCTTTGCATTGGCGGCCATCGCCCCTTGCGCAGTCACCGCCAGTGCCACGGCGCCGACCAGCGCTGATACCAGATGCTTCATCGGTCTTTGTCCTCCCTCATTTTTTCCAGCGTTTCAGCCAGCGTGAGACACGCCGACCAATAATCAATACGTTAATGCATACGTTATTTGCGAACGCAAGTCCGCATGATCCCGCCCGCTCACTCGTGGCGGGGTCGCGTGGTGTGGATCAATTGGTAGCGATTGACCTATGGACGAGGCGGTGGCACCGCGGCCGTCAAAGGAGCCGCGGCGCTTCCTCTGCGGCATCGTCCTTGGGTTCGATGGGGTCAGGCGTCAGCAAGGCTGCGCCTTCGTTGCGGGCATTGCTCAGACGACGGGACACTGGGCGCGCCACATACTCCGCCCTTGCCAGCTTGCCGAGGGCATCGGCCCCATTGTCGTTGGACGGGTCGAGCCATTCGTCGACCGCATCGAGGGGGACGGTGAGGGGCATCCTGTCGTGGATGGTCGCCGGGGCGCCGATGGCCTCGGCGGTAAGAATGGCGACCGTGTCCATCTCCTCCCCGTTGGGCCCGCACCAGGTTTCGTAGATGGCGGCAAGGGCCATGGGTTCCACGGGTTCGAACAGATATGGCGTCTTGCCGCGCTCCTCGCGCTTCCACTCGTAAAAGCCTGTGGCAGGGCAAAGACCGCGACGACGCCTGATGGCGTTGCGGAAGGCAGGCTTTTCCACAACTGTTTCTGAGCGCGCGTTGATCATCAGCGGAAGGGTCTTTGGGTCCTTCGCCCAGGACGGGATCAGACCCCAGCGCATCAGCGTCAATGCCCGCTCCCGCTTCGGGCCGGTGTGGACCACGTGGATGGGCTGGGTTGGGGCAATGTTATAGCGCGGGGGATAGGGCTCAGCCTCGCTATCAAGCTGAAACAGCGCTTCCACATCCTCAAGCGGCAACACCAGCTGGTAGCGCCCGCACATGCTTCACCCTCCCCCCGATCCACCCGGCTCGATCGCGCTTTGCCGTTGAAAGAACCATCGCCCCCCTCCCAGGGGGCGACCGGCGCGCTAAATCAGCCGAAAATAGGTCACTGAAAGGCGCCCCAAGATCAAGGCACCGAAACCGACCAGGAGCGCACCGGCCACAACGTTGATCTTGGACAGCGTCTCTTCCGTCATATGAACGCGCAGGCGCGTGACGAGAGCCGTCAGCCCCGTCCACCAGCTGAGTGTGCCGATGCCGACCCCGAGGAGGAGCTGTATTGTCCCCATCACGTCGCCCTTTTGCGGCCCCCACTCACCCAACGCCCCGAAATAGGCGATAAAGCCGAACACCGTGGCGGGGTTGGTGATGGTCAGCATGAATGTGGCGACGGCGGTCTGCGGCAGCCCGCCGGGTTCGCTGTCGGAGGGCGTCTTGCGGAAGCGCGGATGGCTTAAAAGAATGCGCCCGCCGAATGCTGCCACCAAAATGCCACCCACAAGTTGGATGACACGGCTGTGACCTTCAATGAACGCTCTCACCGTGGAGATGGAGAAGGCAGCCGCGGCGGCAAACACCACATCGGCCAATGCCGCACCAAGCCCTGCGGCAAGCCCCGAGGGGAAGCCGAAGCGGAACGCGCGCTGCATGATCATGACGTTGACGGGGCCAAGCGGAGCGGTCACGAAGATCCCACCCAGGATTCCAAGCGCGATGAGGGCCAATGGCGTCAACAGCACATATCCTCATTGAAGGGGGGTGCCGTTGGAAGCACCGGGGAACGCTCCGCCCCAATTGTAGCTGCGCAAGACAAGGCTTTGTCTACCCACACATGGCCCACAAAATCGGCATTGGGGGGATGGGACGGTCAATGAGTGCACGGGTGTGCCTTGCGCTCGGCCTCACCTTAGCCGTCATCGGCTGGGCTGACCCTGGCGTGGCGTATGCTCCTGAGAGCGTCATCGTCGTTGAGGAGTTCGAAGAGGACGAAGAGCATCCGTTCGCCCCCTTGCGAGACGGCAAGTCGGCCCTTCCCGCCACCATTCCCGCCGCCGCTCCCGATGACGCGGAGGCCATGGACGGCGAGTATGGCCGCGATGGCCTCGGAATGGAGGACGATCCGCACATCTTGCCCGAAGAGGGTGCAACCGTCGTGCCACATAAAGGGCGCGCAGAGTTGACAGACGTTCGCTTTGACGAAGAGGGCCTGCCGGAAGAGGTTCGCGCCACACGCACACTCCTCCTTGATGCGGCGCGCTCGGGCGACATCGAAGCCCTTGCAAAAGTCTTTTCCCGCCACACCCCATTGCCCATCGTCGGCTATGACACCACCGATGATCCTGTGGAAGCACTGCGCCAGCAGTCAGGCGATGAGGCCGGGCAGGAAATTCTCGCCATCCTCATCGAGGTGCTTGAGACAGGCCACGTTCCCATCGGGCCGGAGGGGGCGGAGACGTTCGTTTGGCCCTACTTCGCCGAGGTGCCCTTGGCGGACCTCAAGCCACAACACTATGTCGACCTTTATATGATCCTGACCTCCATCGATGTGGAGGAGATTGAGCGGTTGGGGCGCTATACGTTCTTCCGCGTGGGCATTTCTGCCGATGGGCGTCTGCGCTACTTCATGGCCGGGGACGAGCCTTGATGGCGCCGGCTTTGAGAGCGCGGTTTCAAGGCGGTGTGGAGGCGGATTGATGGCTGGACAGACGAAGGACGGTGGATCGACCTCGCGGGACCCTGGCCGAAGGGTGATCCGCGTTGGCGGGGACGAGCGCGTTCACTTTCTGGAAAGCCTGTTGACCTGCCGCATCGAAAATCAGCCCGCAGGCAGCCTCGTCTACGGTGCGCTCCTCACGCCCCAGGGCAAGATCGTCAGCGATCTGATGGCCTTTGTCGGCGAGGATGATATTGCCCTCGACGTGCCGGCCGCTGCCGCCGACGACCTTGTGCGCCGCCTCACCCTTTATCGGCTGCGTGCCAAAGTGACGTTGGAGGCAACGGATGAGGCGGTCGTGGTAGGCCCTGCGGGCTTCGGCACGCCCGACCCCCGCGGCAAAGAAATCGGTGGGCGCACGCTCGTGGCCGAGGATGCGACTTTGAACGAGGCAGCGCTAGCCGCCTACCACGCCCGCCGCCATGCCGCCGTCGCCCCCGAGGCTGGCCGCGACTATGGCTTGGTCGATGCCTTTCCCCACGATGCCAACATGGACGTGACCCACGGCGTCGACTTCAAAAAAGGCTGTTTCGTGGGCCAAGAGGTGGTCTCGCGGATGCAGCACCGCGGCACGGCTCGCCGTCGCACCGTCAGAGTTAAGGGCAATGCCCCCCTTCCCGAACCGGGCACCCCCTTGGAGCAAAACGGCAAACCCGTCGGCACCATGGGCTCCAGCACTGGCGCCACGGGCCTTGCTGTGGTGCGCATTGACCGCGCGGGGCCCAAGGTGGCCGCGGCCGGCACCCCCTTGACCCTCACAGTGCCTGACGACGCCCCGTTTGCCTTGGCCGCGCCAGTGAAAGACGAAACGGCGGAGCCCACCGCTTGAACCTTGCCCACCCCACGCCCATCGCGCCCTTGCGCGCGGGCGGCGAGGAGGGACGGTGCGCGAGCTCATCGTGACGTCCCCCACCCGCACACGCCGTCGCCACAGTGTGGCCGCCCCTCGCGCTTGGCAGCGAATGCTGTCGGGACGACGGCTCAACCTCCTCGACCCCTCGCCGCTCGATATTGAAATCCGCGACATTGCCCACGGCCTTGCAAGAGTCGCGCGGTGGAACGGGCAGACCGCCGGCGATTGCCCTTTCTCCGTCGCCCAGCACTCCCTCTTGGTGGAAGCGATCGTGGCGCAAATGTCCCCCGATGCGCCGGCCCACACAGCTCTTGCAGCCCTCCTCCACGATGCGCCCGAATACGTGGTGGGCGACCTCATCTCCCCCTTCAAGGCGGTGATCGGCGATGCCTACAAGGCCGTCGAAGGCCGATTGGCGGACGCCGTCAGGCTCCGGTTTACCATTCCCATCGATGATGAAGGGGCGCGCCAAAGGCTCATCAAGGCGGCCGATGGGGCGGCGGCCTATCACGAGGCCATCAGCCTTGCAGGCTTTTCACCGGAAGAGGCCGGCGCGATCTTTCCCGTACCCGCCATTGCCGCAGAGCCGCTCGCGCCATTTCTGACGCCTTGGCCCACCGCCACGGCAGAGGCGCGATTCCTGGATCGCTTTCACGAACTGGACGAGGCGGTCCGCACGTAGAGCATCCGGCGTCCATCCGGATGCGGATAAGAGTCTCTACGCTATTGTGTGAGAGCCGCCGATGGGCGCGTCAGGCGCCGCCTTCGGACAGGGCGCGCATAAACTCAGGCGTAATGCCGCTGCCCTCAAGCCCGCGAGCGACCGAGAAGCGGCCGATGGCGCTGCGCGTCATGGGTCCCATCTGGCCGTCCACCTCCAACGGGCCGAAGCCTCGCGCGTTCAACAAGCGCTGGATCTCGGCCACATCAAGGTTGGCGGCGTCAGGCTGCGCTGCGGCAGGTCTTGCCGGTGAGGGGGCTGCCGGCGCACCGACCGTGCGCACAGCCCCTTCCGGCGGAAGTGCCGCCAATAGCGCAAGGCCTGGTTCGCCCGTCACCTCAAGGCCGTTTTCGGCCTGGAAGATGCGGATCGCAATCACCGTCTCTTCGGTCAATACCCCTGTCACGGGGCCGCGATAGTGCCCTGTGGTCCCAAGAGCGCTCTGTACCCTTTCCACCATGGGCGAAGATAAGGTGCTGGTGCGCTCGGGCGCTGCGTCGGGCACAGGCGTATCGAGGCTGACCGAGCGCACAGGGGTGTCCCTGTCGCCATGGCCTGCAAGCAAGGGCGCCGGGTGCTCACCATCTTGCTGCCACAGCGCGTTGGAGCCCACAGCAACGGCAAGCACCAAGGCCAAAGTGCCCCCCAAGGCAGCACTTCTTCGCCGTGCAACACGGCGGCGCGCACGCCTCGTGAGCCGGCCCAGTCCGGCCGCCCATTCCTCGATCGGCAGATCGTCAATCCACTTGGTAAGTCGCACGGCGCCACCTCCCACGACCCTAATGTGCCGGCAAGTCGTGAAAAGGGTGTTAAACAACCCCTCGCTCCAGAGCGGACAATCAAACCGAACGCGCCAACGTCCCGTTATGGGCCGGGCGTTAGTATCGCCCCACAGTGTCCCTCAACGGATGTGTCCTTATGCGCTTCATCATCAAACTTGCAGCGCTGGCGGTCGTACTCGCCTTGCTGGCGCCGATCTTCAGTGCCAACAGCTCCATCGGCCAGTTCGTGTCCGCCGCCATGCGCGACGTCACCACCTTTTGCGATCGCCAACCGGAGGCTTGCTATCAGGGCGTCGCGGTGGTCAGGGAAACCGGGCAGTTCTTCGCCCGCGCGGTGTCGGCGCTGCGCACAGCCGCCGCCTCGCCGGAAGGGGCGCCTTTGACGGAGGAAGACCGTCAAATCTTCCCGCACTTTTCCACCCACAGCCCACAATATGGGCCCGACGAGGAGGACGACAGACCTTCGCCTTGACAATTGCCATCAAGGACGCGAGGCGTCGTTGATGGATCCGCAAAGCCTGCCCGAAAAATCATTTCCCGTCTCCTGGGACCAGTTCCACAGAGATTGCCGTGCCCTTGCCTGGCGCCTCAATGGCGCCGGCCCGTTCGATGCCATCGTCTGCATCACCCGCGGCGGGCTTGTGCCCACCGCCATTGTCGCCAGGGAGCTTGGCGTCAGGGTGATCGACACGGTCTGCATCGTCTCTTATGGCGAGTTCAAGCAGCTGGAAAACCTGTCGGTCCTGAAAGACGTGGACCCCAAGCTTGCCGACCCCGACAATGGGCGCCTGCTAGTGGTGGACGACCTTGTGGACACCGGCAAGACCGCACAGCTGGTGCGCCAGCGGCTGCCCCACGCCCATTTTGCCGCCGTCTACGCCAAACCGAAGGGGCGTGAGCAGGTGGACACCTTTGTCACCGAAGTGAGCCAGGACACGTGGATCTACTTCCCCTGGGACCTTGGTTACTCCTTCCAACCCCCCATTCGCGGCCCCATCGGCTAAGGCGGCGTCACCCGCTCATTTTCGCCCACACCGGGCGGGTCGCGCCCGGCCGTTCGTCACGAGGTTGCCGCCTCGCTGTTCCTTGTTGCAACGGCAAAGGCAAGGCGGATCCAGTTGATGAGGTGACGCGCCTCGGCGTCGAACTTCAGGTGCGGCTGGAGAAGTAGGTAGGCCTGGCGCGGCTCTGGCAGGGGCGTCACACGATCCCCCCGCGCCAAAAACCCATCACACATGATGGCAGGAAGGATGCCGCAGGCACCGCCCGCCTCCACCACCGCTTTGACCGTCGCAAAACTTGCCGTCAGGCAGCGTGCGCTCTCCTTGCAGCCTTGGGCGTCCAGGAACGCTGATTCAGGCGAGGGGTCGAACCCATCGGGAAAGGCGCACACCATGGTCTGTGCCGTGGATCCGCCTCGTGGCTCCACAAAGACCATGGCAAGCTCCCCGACGCGTGAGACAAGAAAGTCGCCACGCTCAGGCTCTGTGAGGCGCACGGCAAGGTCAGCCTCCCAGCGCGAAAAGTTGATGCTGTCGGCAGAAACTTGGATCTGCACCCTCAGTGCCGGATGCGCTGCCAACACGCTTGCAAGCGAAGGGGCGAGGATTTCGCTGGCCACCACGTCCAGCGTCGCAATCCTATAGGTGGTGAACGCCACGTCCCCTGTGGCACCGAGCGCTGCAATGGCCTCGGCCTGGTTGGCGATGAGGCGGGCGTGGCGCAAGATCTCCGCCCCGCGTGCCGTCGGCCGCCGGCCCCCATCGGCCGCTTCAAACAAGGCAAAGCCAAGGTCGCGCTGAAGCCGCGTCAGACGACGGGCAACGGTGGTCTCGTCCACCTTCAAGCGAACCGCAGCAGCGGCATAGCTGCCCGCCTGCGACACGGCGAGCGCGATACGCAGATCATCCCAGTTCATCGCCCCCTCCCCCGATCCTGCGCCTTTGCAGCCCCCCACCGCACCATCGGGCACTGACGTTTCGGGCGCGGATCGTTAGCTCAGCCCTGGCGCGCGGCCAAACAACGCTCCTTGCGGGCGAGCGCGGTGCGCCCTCATCTTCAAGGAGAAGCGCTATGAACGCCATTCTTGGCATCGCGCAACTGCGCGCTGCTGCCACCTATAATGCCGCCGCTGATAGTTTCGACAGCGTCCCCTTAGGCTTCTGGCACCGCCACGGCACCAAGACCGTTGCAAGCCTTGACCTGATGCCAGGCGCTGAGGTGCTTGACGTCGGCTGTGGGTCGGGCGCTTCGGCCGTTCCTGCGGCAAAGGCGGTTGGCCCCGACGGTCATGTCACTGGGATCGACGTTGCGGAAAACATGCTGCGCCTTGCCATCCGCAAAGCCCACTTTGCAGGCGTGCGCAACATCACCTTCCAGATGGCGGACATGACGGCCTCAGGCTTTCCCGCCCATCATTTCGATACCGTGATCGCCAACCATGCCATCTTCTTCGTGCCCGACATGAAGGCCCTTGTGGCTGAGCTGTGGCGCATGGTGAAGCCTGGGGGACAGTTGGCCGTCACCGTGTGGGCAAAGGATCCTTTCGAGCCTGCCGCAGCCATTTTCACCCAAGAGCTCATGCATGTGTGCCCGGATATGGATGCGCCAAAGCGCCCTTGGGTGAGACTGACGGCGCCTAACGACTTGGCTCAGCTCTTTGCCGACAGTGGCGCTGCCACCCCTGTCATCACCCACCTTGAAGATGTTCAGCCCCTGATGCGCCCTGACGATTTCTGGACCGTCGCAAACGGCTCAGGCTTCCGGCGCGAGATCGACCAGCTCTCCCACCAGGAGCGCACGCTTTTTAGGGAACGGGTGGCTCGGCGGTTGTCGCAGGCCAATTGCACCGCCATCAACACAAGCGCGTTGATCGCAGTCGCCACCAGGCCCCTTTGACAAGTGTGGACGGCCGCCCCCCTGCGGCCGTTCAGCCATGCTCTCACCCTCGGAATGCAAGCGGTCTGCTCGCGGTCTGATGGTTCAATCTGACGGCAAGTCGCTCTAACCCGTGGCGATGGCGCTCTCCAGGCGCCGGTAACGCGCATCGGTGCGCAAGACGGCAACGATGGGGTCGTTCACCACCCACCCGAGCGCGCGCCAGCCACCGTCCACCAAGCCTTCCATCACGTCCACAGCGGCCGACACCTCCCCTGCGCTGGCAAGGGTGATGACGTCGTAAAAGTAGGGCGATGCGGTGTGGTAGGCCCGCGCCGTAAGGGCTGTGTAGGCAGCGCTCGTACGGCCAACCATCGCCAACGCCGCAGCCCGTGCGGACTGAGCGCGCCTGTCGCCAGGCGCATCGGCCACCTGCCGCTCCAACCGTGCAAGGCACCAGCGGGCCGAAAGGTGCGCACGCCCCGTGTCGCCCATGGCAAGGGCGGCGCGCGCTGCGATGTAGCCGGGCCTATAATCATCCGGCTGAAGCGGCACGGCGCGCTCCGCCAGAACGGTGGCCGACTTCAAGTGCCCCAGCATGAAGGCCGATTGGGCTGCAAGGTAGAGCGGATCGAACGCATCAGGCTCTACGGCGAACGCACGGCTGAAGGCGGACTTCGCCTCGCCCCAATAGCCCATCGCCCCAAGTGCGAAGCCATAAGCTGCCTGCGTGACGCTGAGGTCCGGCCGGTGCCTCGCGGCAGCTTCGGCAGCATTGAGCGCTGAGGTTAGCCGCCGTTCAGTGTCGCCGCGAAACAGCCCTGCAAGGGTGGTGAGCTTGGCATAATGGGCTTGGACCAATGGCGCGTTCGGTGCCTGGGCCGCGGCCTCGCCAATCAAAAGGTCGATGGCGCCAGACGCTGCCGCCCCCTCCCGCCGCGCCAATCGTTCAGCTTCAAGGACGAGGACGTAGGCGTCCATGAAGTCGCCATCGTCAAAGTCGCCACCGGGCAGGAGCGGCGTATCGAGCGCCAGCCCCCCCGCCTCCAAGCGCACCAACGGGCTGTCCTGTCCTGCCCCGCGCACAATGGGGGCGATGAGGCGATAGCCCGTCTTTTGCACGGTCTCCAGCACTTCGGCGCGGTTGCGCCGTTCACCAAAGGCGCGGCGCACCTCAGCCACCGCCTGGGTCAGGCTGTCATCGCCCACGTGAACGTCCGGCCAGATTTCCTGCTTAAGCGTGGTGCGGTCCACCACGCCGCCGTCCGCTTCTACCAAAGCGGCAAGAAGGCGCGCGGCGCGGGGGGAGAGGCGTGTGACCGCGGCGCCGTCGCAGACCTGGCGGGCCTCAAGGTCCACCTGCCAGCGTCCCACCATAAGGCCACAACAAGGGGCAGCGCCGACCACCCCAGCACCACACGGCATCGCGGCATCACCGAGCGATCCCACTGCGTGCTGCGCCATTCTGGCTTGCCTCCGTCGTTGTCTTCACGGGTCGAATTCAACCCGATGAAAACGACCCGCGCACCGAAACTGCGCACCTTGTCGCACAGATGCAAGCGGCCTCCTGAGTCACCTCGCCGTGAACGGTAAGCCGTCACTTTCATAAAACCAGTCGGAAATCTTCAGGACCCCGGCCGATACCCTTGCCACATGGCGTCAATCCAAACCGGGGCTTGGCCACACCCACGACCCCCGGCGCGGCCCATCACAAGACCGAAAGGTAAACCATGGCCCTTCGCATTGGCGACCGAGCGCCCGACTTCACCGCGTCCACCACAATCGGCACCATCTCCTTCCACGACTGGATCGGCGACAGCTGGTGCGTCCTGTTTTCCCATCCCAAGGATTTCACACCTGTCTGCTTGACCGAGCTTGGCCAGATGGCGATCCGCAAAGGCGACTTCGAAGCAAGGCACTGCAAGATCATCGGCCTCAGCGCCGACCCTGTGGCGCGCCATTTGGCCTGGGCGGACGATGTGAAGGACGTGTGCGGCACACCGCTGTCTTATCCGCTGATCGGCGATCCTGACCTCGACATTGCCAAGGCCTATGGGATGCTTCCCGCGAGCGCGTCCGCCGCAGGTCCACGCACGGCCATGGACAATGCCACGGTGCGCAACGTCTTCATCATCGCGCCCGACAAGACGATCCGCCTCATCCTGGCCTACCCGATGACCACCGGGCGCAGCGTCGATGAAATCCTAAGGGTTCTGGATTCGGTGCAACTGACGGCCGAGCACAAGCTCGCCACCCCTGCCAACTGGCAGCCAGGCGAAGAGGCCGTGATCGTCACCAGCCTGTCGGACGAGGACGCGCGCCAAGCCTTCCCCAACGGATGGCGTGCGCCCAAGCCGTACCTGCGGTTTGTGGAACACCCCAAATAAACCCCTCATTTCAAAGGATAAAATCTCGTGATCATGTTCCGTACCTTGCGGGCGGCAGCGTTTTGCGCTGCCCTTGCTGCAACGGCAGGCCAAGCGTTCGCTGACGAAAACGCCTACCCCAATGCCCACCTTTTGACCTCAACGGCGGAGCTGGCCGCCCTCATCAAAGCCGAAGAGCTCGGCGCCATGAAGGGCCGGCCAAGCACGCTGCGCATCGTCGATGTGCGCTCCAGCGAAGCGTTCGCGGGCGGCCATGTGCCCGGTGCCATCAACATCCCCTTCACCGCGCTCACCGACCCGCACGCCCACATCCCCGGTGCGCTGAAGTCCGACGATGCCCTTGCGTCGCTCTTGGGCGCCGAAGGGATTGATGCCACCTCCCACATTGTTCTTTATGACGATCAGGGCGGGTTCCGCGCTGCACGCTTATTCTGGCTGCTTGAGTACTACGGCCACCGCAAGGTGAGCCTCTTGAACGGTGGGATCGACGCCTGGGTCGGCGGCGGCGGCGACCTCAAGAAACCCTCCAAGGTGAGGATGGCGGACGAGGCCAGGCGCTTCGGCAGCACTATGGGCACCACGTTTGCGGTGAACATCACCCCGAGGCGTCATGCCAGCGCCGACCTCATCATGGCGCGGCGCAATGATCCCAACACCGTCGTCATCGACGTGCGCCCCACGAAGATGTTTGCGGCAGGGCACATCCCTTGGGCCGAATCGATCCCTTGGAAGGGATCCTTGGCGGACGATGGCACCATTGCCGGCAAAACCGAGCTGATGGCCCACTTCGCCTCCCATGGGGTGACACCCGACAGGGCCATCATCGTCCACTGCGAGACCGGTGAAGCGTCTGCCCACACCTACTTCGTCCTACGCCTCTTGGGGTTTGCGGATGTGCGCACCTACCACCGGTCATGGGCCGAATGGGGTGCCAGCGACGACCTGCCAAAGGCCGTCTCCCAAAACCACTGAGTGATCATTGTGCCGACCGGCCCCAAGGTCGGGCGGCCATCCTACACGAAGCTGTGATCGCAAAGGTCCACCGTCCCATGGCACGGAAAGGGCCGCGCAATGCCCTGCCGGAGGACCACCATGCGATCACTCATCCTTGCCGCCATTTTGGCAGCGACCCCTTTTGCCGCAGCCGCCGATACGGCCATGACCCCGCCCGACGGCTGGCGCGTCGAAGAGACCGACAAGAGCTACGACACCCTCCTTGCAGACCTCAAAGCCGCCATCAAGGAAGAGAAGATGGGCCTTGTGACCGAAGCCGGCCCCACTGAGGTGGCGGCAAAGCGTGGCGAGACCATTCCCGGCAATCGCGTCCTCGGCGTGTTCCGCAACGATTTTGCCGTCGACATCATCCGCGCTGCGCCCACGGCGATGATTGAAGCGCCCATCCGCATCATGGTCTATGAAGAAGAGGATGGCACGGCCACACTGGCCTACAGGATGCCCAGCGTGGTGTTTGCCCCTTACGCGGATGAAGGCGGCGCCACCCTTGAGGAGGCGGGTCAATCGCTCGATGGCATTTTCGCCGCCATCGCCGATCGCGCCGTCGCGCAGTAAAGCCTTTCATCCAACCGCCGCGCCGCCTAAGCAGACGGCGGCTTCCGTGTGAAGCCGCCGCGGGCAACAGGGGGCGCGCATGGCCGAAAAAGTCGCCGACGACGAAGCCAACCTGAGCGAGGCGACGCTGGAGCGTGCCAACGCGCTGGTGGCGGCCGGCGACGCTGCTGGTCTGAAGGCGCTCGTCGCCGACCTTCACGAGAGTGACGTTGCCGAACTCCTAGAGCGCCTTGGTGCGGACGACCGGGTGGCGTTCGTCCGCCTGCTTGGCGATGAGTTCGACTTTACCGCACTGACAGAGTTGCAGGAGGCCGTGCGCCTCCAGATTATCGCCGCCCTTGCGCCGAAGACCGTGGCTGAGGGTTTGGCGGCAATCGATTCCGACGACGCCGTCTTCATCCTTGAAGACCTGCCGGACGCGCAATCGGACGCCATCCTGGCGCAGCTTCCCTTTGCCATGCGTCACAGGCTGAAGCGCTCTCTGGATTTTCCAGAAGAGTCCGCCGGCCGGCGCATGCAGACCGATTTTGTGGCAATGCCGCCCTTTTGGACGGTGGGCCAGGTGATCGACACCCTGCGCGAGGAAGACGACCTTCCCGACGAGTTCACGCAGATCTTTGTGGTGGACGCCACCTTCCGGCTGCTGGGCACTGTTGCCCTCGACACCTTGCTGCGCACCAAAAGGCCGGTGCGCATCACCGAGATCATGGATGACGACCCGCGCACCATCCACGCCTCGGAGGACCAGGAGGAGGCCGCCCGCACCTTCCAGCGCTACAACCTGTTGTCGGCCGCCGTTGTGGACGAGAGCGACCGCCTGGTGGGCATCCTCACCATCGACGACATTGTCGATGTGATCGAAGCGGAGGCGGATGAGGACATTCGCGCCCTTGCCGGTGCCGGTGACGCGGAGCTCTCCGACACACCCCTTTACGTGGCGCGCACCCGCATTCCCTGGCTCCTCATCAACATGGGGACGGCGTTCTTGGCCTCAGGCGTGATCGCCCTGTTCGACGGGACCATTGCCACCATGGTCGCCCTTGCGATCCTGATGCCCGTGGTGACGGCCCTTGGCGGCAATGCCGGCATCCAAGCCATGACGGTGACGGTGCGCGCCATCTCACAAAGACAGATCACCAAACGCAACCTGTTTCGGGTGATCAACCGGGAGTTGCTTGTGGCTCTCGTCAACGGGTCCGTCATTGCTGTGTGTGTGGGGATTGTTGCAGCAAGCTGGTTCTTCAACATCGAGCTTGGTGCGGTGATTGCTGCGGCCATCCTTTTCAACATTATCTGTGCGGGGTTTTTCGGCGTCACCTTACCTGTCTTGTTAGACAAACTCGGCGCAGATCCGGCCGTCGCCTCGTCGGTGTTCTTGACGACCATCACCGACGTCTTCGGCTTCTTCGCCTTCCTCGCACTCGCCGCCTGGTGGTTCGGCCTCGGATAGGGCCGTTCCCGATCAGAATGACTCATCTGGCCGGGACAAAACCGCTGAAAATCAAAGGCGTAGACTATCGTATCTGCATCCGGATGGACCCAGGATACTTTAGAAGCGGCAGCGCAGCGCGCCGTGTAACCAAAGGTTCGAGCAGAACAAATCTGTCATACAGGCGAAACAATCGCCAAACCTCGATGGTGTTTCTTACGATCCACGGGCGTTTCTCCCACCGGAAGCACACGGGAGAGCACGGTAACTCCGAAAATTCAAAAAATTGCCAGTTTCCTCTTTACTTTGACTCTTAATTCATCGAACCTAGAAGCAAGCATAGTATGGTGACCCGCCACGGGCGGGCTGCGTTGCAGCTCGGTCACTGACCGAGTGCTGCATTGGCTTTTATTGGTAGAAATTTGATCACAGATCTTCTTATTCGAAGGTCTGCATCTCGGATATTTTCAAGTGTAACCGAAGATTATTGGAAATATTTTGCGAATTTTAATTTGATTCTATGATAAATCTCGATAACAGTTACTTAAGAAGTTTGCTTTCAATGCGATATTAGGGATTGTGCGATGAACGAACTCATCACGTCGACTGATTCCGGTACCCTACCTGGCTCTCGAGCCCCCACAGAACTCTCACTCACCCTTCCCAACAAGAGCGACCAGGCGAGCGTTGCTGCTGAAGGCGAGATCTCGTCCATCCTCAGTGGTACCGGCTCTGCCAACGTTGCCATTGTCGTGGACGTGTCCGGCAGCACCGGTTCAAGCTTTATCGGCGCCAATACCGTCCAAGATGAAAACGGCGATGGTTCCATGACCATCATCGACGCGGAAATCGCTGCGGTCATCTCTTTGATCGAATCGATCAATCGCGACTTTGGCGGGGCGAATATTGCCCTCATTCCTTTCGAAAGCTCTGCAAGCATTGCCTACTCAGGCTCAAGCCTTGCCGATGCCGACGGAAACGGAACGCCAGATGCCATCGACGTGGTGCGCAGCTTTGACAGCGGCGGTGGCACGGATTTCGGCGATGCCCTCGACGGGGCCATCACCTTCTTCAATGACCCTGCCGCATCGGGCACTGCAGGCAACTTCGTCTTCTTCCTGTCAGACGGCGAGGCGAGCGTTGCCGACTTTGAGCGCGATACCCTCATCGATCCGAACGGCATCAATGCGGAAATAACCGCGTTCGCTGTGGGACAGGACGCATCTGCCGACACATTGGATCTGTTGGACGATGGTCTGGACAACGGCTCGGAGGTTCTCGTCCTCGACCCCAGTCAGCTGAGCGCACAGATCACCGGTTCTGCCGAAGCGGTCCGCGCGTTGATCAGCCTTGATATCGAAGTCAACGGGACGGTGGTTGCAAACCTCACCACAACCGACCTCACCACCAATCCGTTCGGCGCTTCCTACTCCGTCCCCGTCGACCTTCTGACCGGGGACGACGACACCGTCGTCGCCATTGCGCGGTTCGATGAAAACGGCGACGGACAGACCGACCTGACGCTCAGAACCTCACAGGTCATCGAAGAGCCAATCGACCTCTCCGTAAACGCGCGGGACGATAACTACGCTGTCAGCATCGGTGACAGACTGCGTCTTGGACCGGAAGACGGTGTGCGCAGCAACGACCGCGATGCCAACGGCGCCACCGAAGATTTGAAGATCAAGCTGATCGACGGCCCAAGCTTCGGCCGCCTCAAACTCAATGATGACGGCTCGTTCAGCTACAAGGCGCGCAACGATTTCATCGGGACCGACACGTTCACCTATCGCGCCCGCGACAAGGACGGGTCGGTGGACACCGCAACCGTTGAAATCGACGTGGTTCGCCCCAACGCCATCGTCGGCTGTTCGGACGGGGACCCGCACATCGTCACGTTCGATGGGCTTGGCTACTCCTTCCAGGCTGCGGGCGAATTTACCGCAGTACGCGGCAACGGTGGCTTTGAGTTTCAGGTACGCCAAGAGCCTGTGGGCAGTTCCACAGCCGTTTCGGCGAACACGGCCGTTGCCACACAGCTTGATGGCATCACCGTCGGCATCTACGCCGGCGAGGCCAACCCCGTGTTCATCGATGGTGTGGCAACGCCCATTGCGGACGGCGGACGGCTTAGCGTCGGCAACGGCACAGTGTTCCGCGACGGCAACGAATACACCATCATCAACGACACCGGTGATGGGGTGTGGGCCCGGGTCAGCACCTTTCTCAACCTGTGCTTTTTCATCGACGAAAGCCGTGCCGGTCGCGTCGAAGGCCTTTTGGGCGATGGCAACGGCGACACCATCAACGACATTGCCCTGCGCGACGACACCGTGCTGGAACAGCCCGTGGCGGCAGCCGACCTTTATGGCCAGTACGCCGATTCCTGGCGCATCACCGACGCCAATTCCTTCTTCGTCTACGGCCCCGGTGAATCCACCGCCACCTTCACCGATCGTTCCTTTCCGAGCGACGTGACGACGCTGGCGGACCTTGACCCGACGGCGCGTGCGGCAGCGGAGGCCATTGCCATCGACGCTGGCCTCGTTCCTGGCACCTTCGCCTTCAACACCACCGTCATCGACATCGCTCTGACAGGCAATCCTGAGTTTGCCACCGCCCGTGCCGATGCCCCTCTCCTGACCACAACGACGGATGCACCTCCGGCCGTGCCGCTGCCTGTGTTCGCCACCGTGCAACGGGGCAGCGACGGGCCTGACGTGCTTGTGGCGGACTCAGACGGCAGCCGCCTCTTCGGCAATGGCGGCGCCGACCGCCTGACAGGCGGCGTCAGCCCCGATCAGCTGGAAGGCGGCGACGGACGGGACACGCTGACCGGCCTTGGCGGCGATGACACGCTCTTCGGCGGCAGGGGCAATGATGTTCTGATCGGTGGAAACGGCCGTGATCTTGGCCGTGGCGGCGCCGGCAACGACACACTCGCGGGCGACGCTGGCAACGACACGCTGAACGGCGAAGGCGGCAACGACAGCATCCTTGGCGGCACCGGCAGCGACTTCCTTGTGGGTAAGGCCGGCAACGATGTCATCAGGGGCGGCGACGGCAACGACGTTCTGTTCGGCAATGCTGGCGACGATGCCCTCTTCGGCGGCCCAGGCAATGACACCATGACGGCCGGGATCGGCGATGACCTTCTGGAAGCGGGCGACGGCGACGACCTCCTGGTCGGCCGCTCAGGCGATGACACCCTAGCGGGTCGCGCCGGTGATGACAGGCTCATCGGCAACGCTGGGGCCGACGACATGTCTGGCGGCAGCGGCGATGACACCATGAACGGCGGCATCGACGACGACTTGCTGTTCGGCGGCAGCGGCGACGACTTCCTGGTCGGCAATGCCGGTGATGACACCATCAACGGCGGCGTCGGGGCCGATACCATGACTGGCAATGCGGGCGAGGACACCTTCGTGGTGGGTGTCGGTGAGGGTGACGTCATCCGTGAGTTCCGCAAGGCGGACACGGTTCAGGTGGCGTTGGACGGCGTGCGCTTTTCCGACCTCACCATTACCCAGTCTGAGGTGTTGATCGACGGTGACATCATCGCCACCTTCACCGACTTTGACACAAGCCGGCTTGACGCAAGCGATTTCGCGTTCGTTTAGAGCACGGTGCGGGCGGTACACCTTGCCGCCCGCGATCCCTCCTAGTGGTCCGATCGAAACGGATCGAACGCCTAGCCCATTCGATTGATGGATCAACTTATCCAGTCATTTGAGTGTCTTACCGGAAAGCACTCCGCTCAAGCAGAGGGACTCAAATGTCTGGGCCGATCCACTAGGACGGTGACTAAGCTGGCGGCGCCTCTGGAGGCTGGATGATCCCGGCAAGAGCGCCGCCAGGCTCACTCACCATCGCGATGATCCCAACGCCTGGCACGTTAAACGGCTCGCGCACGATGGTGCCGCCTGTTGCCTTGGCCGCTTCCACAGCTTTGTCCATGTCGGCAACGGCAATGTAGGTCATCCAGTGGGGCGGCACCTCGTGCTCGAGCTGGGTCACCGACATCAGCCCCGCAATAGGCTTGTCGCCCACTTTGGCGACGTAATAGTTGCCGCCCTGGGGCATCGGCATCTCGTCGAAGGTCCAGCCCGCAACGGCCTCGTAGTGGGCGCGGGCTTTGTCCACGTCCTTGCTGACACACTCCGACCACCAAACGAGCCCGTGGGACATGATTCTTCTCCCTCTTGATTATCAAACGGCTGCACCGCCCGCCTCCCCGCCCATCGGGGCCCAGGCAACCGACACGGCCTTGCATGTGAAGAACCGGAAATTGTGTCTTTTTTGGGCAAGTTCGTTGCGTAGATGCGCCTGCGGTCCTGCCGCAGCCAGTCTGCGGGATTGTTCAGATGGCAAGGCGGCGATTCGGTGCTAAAAGGGCCATCGTCGCGCCGGATCCGTACATGCACACTTTGATGATCATCGCTGGGATTGCCGTAGGGCTCTTCGTCTGGATCCGCAGGATCAGGCGGATGTCCCGCGCTGCAAACCATGCGTTTGATGCCGCAGGCACCGTGCGCGGTCACCTCAACCGCAGGCGCTATAAACGAGATTCAGCGTTCTCGCCCATCACGGCCATCGACCATCCTGTGGTGGCCGCGGCAACCTTGCTTGCGTTCGTTGCCGGGCCCAGCGGATGGCCAAAATCCAAGGGGCGCATTCGCATGCAACTGGGCGCTGTTGCCCCTGCCGAAACGGTGGAAACTGCGATCACGTACGCAGAGTGGGCGAGCGATCAGGGCATCGACGAAGAACGCGCCATCGCCTCCCTCGTCCAAAGCCTCAGGGAGTGGCTGGACGCGGCCGAGAGGCGCAAGCTTGCCGCAATGATCGACATTGCCGCCACCAGCGGCGACCGCCGGTCCTTCATCCTGGCGGAAAAGGCCACACGCCTTCTGGACGCAACGCGCCTGGGTATTGTCGACGACCCGCGCCGCTGACCCCCAGGCACCCCATACCGGGACGCCACGTTCCTAAACGGCGCTCCCTTGGAGGGTGGACGGAAACCACCGGTCCATATCGCCGTGGCTGACATTGCCGCCGCAAAGGACCGTCGCCACACGCATTCCGGCAAATCGCTCTTTGTATTCAGCAATGGCGGCGAGACCGGCCGCGCCTGCAGGTTCCACCACAAGACCCGCATGGCGGTGGGCAAGGCCCATGGCGGACAGGATCGCGTCGTCGTCCACAATGACAATGTCGTCGATCAGGCCCTCAAGATCATCCAGCGCTTCGGGGACAGGAACGCGCACCCCGATCCCATCGGCAATGGTATCGGCGCTCTCGGTCACCACAACTTGCTTCTTGCGCCAGGATCGCTCCATGGCCGGTGCACCTTCGGCCACGACCCCGATCACGGCGGTCTGAGGGCTCTTGTGCCGCAGGTATGCGCCGATGCCCGAAAGGAGCGCACCGTTCCCCAAAGGAACGACCACAGCATCGAGCGGCCCGCCCATCGCCACCAACTCCACAGCGATGGTGCCTGCCCCTTCTGAGATGGCGACCTCCTTGCCGTCTTCCACAAAGTGCGCCTTGCCGGCGTTTTCGTTTGCGGCGGCTTTGGCGGCATCGAAGTCTGCCCCCTCAAGCACCACCGTTGCACCAAGGGCGCGCATCCGCTCTACCTTCAAAGGGTTGGCGGTGACGCTGGTGTACACGGTCACCGGAAGACCCCTCTTGCCGGCACAATAGGCCAGCGCCTGGCCGAAATTGCCGGCGGAGGCGCACACCAGCGCAGCCTCTCCTTCAAGGGTTGCCACGTAAAGGTCGGCGCCGCGGCCTTTGAAGCAGCGCACGGGGTTCAGCGTTTCCACCTTCAAAACCGTGTCAACGCCGAGCGCATCGGACAGCGGCGCACATACGAACTGAGGGGACTTGAGGAAAACCGGATCGATGAGGCAGGAGGCCGCCTCGATCCGCTGAGGCGACAGGCGCGGGCCGATCCTCATGCGGCGGTCCGCTCAAACAGTTCCCTGCCGATCAGCATGCGGCGGATTTCGCTGGTGCCGGCGCCAATCTCGTAGAGCTTTGCATCGCGCAAGAGCCGCCCCGTGGCGTAGTCGTTGATGTAGCCATTGCCGCCGAGGGCCTGGATGGCCTCCAGCGCCACCTGCGTTGCCTTTTCCGCAGCGTAGAGGATGGCGCCGGCAGCATCCTCGCGCGTGGTGCGGCCGTTGTCGCACGCCCGCGCCACGGCGTAGACGTAAGCTTTGCAGGCGTTTGTGGTCACGTACATGTCGGCAATCTTGCCTTGCATCAGCTGGAAGGTGCCGATGGGCTGGCCGAACTGCTTGCGCTCGTGCACGTAGGGCATGACGATATCAAGGCATGCTTGCATGATGCCCAAGGGTCCCGCGGCAAGCACGACACGTTCAAAATCAAGCCCGCTCATCAAGACGTTGACGCCTTTGCCTTCAACGCCGAGGACGTTCTCCTCAGGCACCTCGCAGTCCTGAAAGAGGAGTTCACACGTGTCTGAGCCGCGCATGCCGAGCTTGTCCAGCTTCTGCGCGGTGGAAAAGCCCTTCATGCCTTTTTCGATCAGGAACGCTGTGATGCCGCGGGGACCAGCGTTCGCGTCGGTTTTGGCGTAGACCACCAGCGTCTCGGCCTCGGGCCCGTTGGTGATCCAGAACTTCGACCCGTTGAGGACGTAGCGGTCGCCCCGCTTTTCCGCCTTCGTGCGCATGGATACGACGTCCGACCCCGACCCTGGCTCGGACATGGCAAGCCCGCCCACATGCTCGCCGGAGATCAGCTTTGGCAGGTAACGCGCCTTTTGCTGCGCATTGCCGTTGCGCGCGATCTGGTTGACGCAAAGGTTGGAGTGGGCCCCGTAGGACAGACCCACGGAGGCGGACGCGCGGCTCACCTCTTCCATGGCAACGCAGTGGGCAAGGTAGCCCATGCCCGCCCCACCGTCATCGGGATCGACGGTGATGCCGTGAAGCCCCAACGCCCCCATCTGCGGCCACAAATGGCGCGGAAAAAGGTTTTCGCGGTCGGTGGTCTCGGCGATGGGGGCGATCTTGTCGTCAGAGAAGGAACGGACCTGGTCGCGCAGCATATCGAGCTCTTCGCCAAGGCCGAAATCGAACTGCCCCAGATCGTTGCGCATCCTCATCTCTCCTCAGGTCGTCATCGTCGCGACCATGCCTCATCCGCCAGCATGATGCCAGGGAGCGCGCGCGTTCCGCGCGGCGTCCGACGGCTTCTTGACATAGGCGAACAAGTTCCATTCTAATACTTTAGATTGTAGATGGATGGAGAGGCGAGGATGGCGAACGGCGCTGAGGCCACCCCTTATGCCGCCCTCGGCCCCACGGCCTTTTGGCGCTCAGGCGTTGCCGACCGCGGCCCCTTTGGCCTTCGCGATATCTGCGTGCCGCGCTTTCCCGTCGACCCAAGCATGGGGATTGCCACGCAAGGCTCCTGTTTCGCCCAGCACATCGGCCGGGAGTTGACCCAGCGAGGCTTCCGCTGGCTTCAGGCCGAGCCGCCCATCGACGCGTTCTCAAAGGCGGTGAATGCGGCCCACAACTATGGCGTCTTCACCTTCCGCACGGGCAACATCTACACCCCGCGCCTGCTCGCCCAATGGCTGGAGTGGGCGGCAAGCGAGGCTCCCCCGCCGCAAGAGGTATGGCAAAATGGCGCGCGGTTCGTGGACCCCTTCCGCCCCACCATCGACCCTGAGGGATTTGCCAGTGAAGCCGCCGTCCTTGCGGCGCGGAACGCAACGCTTCAGGCGATCGCTTCGATCCTTCCCGAGATCGACGTCTTCATCTTCACGCTCGGCCAGACCGAGGCCTGGCAGAGCGAGGACGGCACCACCTACCCGCTTTGCCCTGGCACCGCCGGCGGTACGTTCGATGGCGCACGGCACCGTTTCGTCAACTTCGACGTTCTTACATGCGTTGACGACATGGAGCGCGCCCGCCGCCAACTGAAGCGCCACAACGCGGCGATGAAGATCCTCCTCACCGTGTCGCCTGTGCCCATGGTCGCCACCGCATCGGGCGAGCATGTGATGGTGGCGAACGCGCGCACCAAATCGGTCCTTCGATCCACCGCGGACGCCCTTTGCACCCGCCACGACGACATCGACTATTTTCCAAGCTACGAGTTGATCACCCAGCCGCCGATGCGGGCAATGTTCTACGACCCCAACCTGCGCACGGTCTGCCGCGACGGGGTGCGTTTTGTCATGGGCCACTTCTTCACCGCCCACGGGATCGGCCCCAAACCCTCGCGCGCCGCAAAGCCCCCCAAAGCCGCCGCGCCGACCCCCCAGGCAACGGAGGAGGACGTCGTGTGCGAAGAAGTCCTTCTGGAAGCGGCGGCCCCGGCGTGAGTGTGGTGGTTGTGGGCGCAAGCCATATCGGCGCCCTCAAACTCGCCTATGACCAAGCGCCGGAAGGCCGCTTTTTCGCGATGGACTTTTATGGTCTTGCCGGCCGATCGTTCGCGGCCATAGCCGCCAACGAGGCTGGGATCGGCGTTGACCTGTCCGCCCTCCCCCAGCCGGAACGCCCGCGCTCGCTATGGACGCCCATTGACCGCGTCATCGGTTATGACGAAGCGGCAGCCTTCGCGATCATGGGCAAGACTGACACGGCCGCCTTGGTCTCCATCGCCGCAAACGGGCGCGCACGTGGATACTCAGACGGCTATCTCCTAGAGGGTTTGCGCGACCTTGTTCGCCGCGACCGCTCCTTCACCCTCGCCGCCGCGGTCCAGCAGCACAGCGTCCGCCCTACCGTGTTCATGACGGCGCCCATGCCGACCCATCTTCCGCCGGACACAACCACGCCGCCAGACCTTGCGGCGTGGGACCTGGCGAACAGAGCCATCGCCCTGGCCTGTGAGACCAGTCACCTGCGCCACCTTCCACAACCAGAGAAGACGTTGGCGGATGCCTTCACCACCATCCCCGCCTTTGCCCGCGGTGCCAAACGCCTAGGCGGCGTCGCCAACAGACCCACCGAAGACGGCAACCACATGAATGCTGACTATGGCGCCATCGCCCTTGCAGCCCTCGACCGGATGCTCCTCACCGCATTGGATCACCAGCCAGTCCCGCCCACTGCCCATCGGCTCGCGCAAACCGCCCTGCGCACGAGCACTGTCCCCAGTGCCTCGGTTCGGACACCGCAGCGAGACCGCCTTCATGCCACGTGACCAGCGCCTCCAGAAAAGTCCACCCGCTCCGATGGCCCCAGGGAGGAGAGCCGCCTTACGAGCCGTCGGGGGAGGCGGCGAGATCGGGAACGGTGGTGCCGGTCTTGCGGAAATCGTCGTCGGGGGCCGGTGAGGTGGTGACCGCTGGCAAGGGCTGGCGGAGCGGGCGCACGCCTTCGGGGCCGAGGCTGGCCTTCATGCGCACGATCCTGCGGTAGGACTGTTCGATCCGGCGCATAACGGCAGGGTCGCGGGCGGCCTGGCGGATGCGCGATTGCAGAACCGCAACGAGATCGCGTCCCGGTGCGGCGCCTCCGGCAAACACAAGGATGTCGTTGCCGGCAAGGATGGCGCGCGAGGCCACCTCCACTGGCGAGCCGAGCTTGGTGATGGCGCCCATCTCCATATCGTCGGAAATGACGACCCCATCATAGCCAATCTCTGTCCGCAAAAGGCCTTCGATTATGTCGGGAGAAAGCGTTGCGGGGTCGCGCGTCTGGCGGATCCCAGCGACACCGCCAAGGTGCACGTGGGCGACCATCACCATATCCACCCGATCCTCATCAATCAGCGCGCGAAAGGGGATCAGTTCGTTGCGCGTCCACGTGGAGGAGACGTCAACGAAACCGTGGTGGGTGTCGCCCGCGCTGGAACCATGGCCTGGAAAGTGTTTGAGCGCTGTCAAAACGCCAGCGTCGCGGTGGGCATCCACGAATGCGCCTGCAAACGCGCCCACGGTGGCAGGATCGCCCGAATACGCCCGCTCCATGCGCGTGATGACAGGGTTGTCCCGCCGCATCCCAAGGTCCACCACAGGCGCAAGATTTACATTGAAGCCCCAGCGGGAGAGGTCATTTGCAAGGCGGCGGTAAATCCGTTTGGCGCCCGGCGCATCGCCTGACTGGGCGATCCTTCGGGCCGACGGTGTGTTGGTGAACCCCACACGGCGCGTCAGCCGCTGGACGCGTCCACCTTCCTGGTCGACGGCGATGAGCGGCACCGGGTGACCTTGAGCCGCCTTGCGGAACTGACTGGTGAGGCGCTTGACCGCTGCCTCGCTCTTCACGTTGTACCTGAAGAAGAGCACGCCGCCGAGGGTCCCATCGGCCAGGTGCCTGGCGATGCGGTTCGGACCTGGCTGGCCCACATCGTTGCCGTCAAAGCCCACCATCAGCATCTGGCCGACCATCACCTTAAGGCTTGGAAAGCCTGGGCTGGGCTCGGGATCTTTCGGGCGCACGTAGCCCGGTGGCGTCGGTGGCTTGCGGCCAGGAATGGGGATGCCAGCCACAAGGTTCGCCGTGCGGGCAACCCTGCCGTCGGCAAGTTGGGCCCCTTCGGCCACCTCCGACGGGCACGCCTTGACAGGGGGTGCGGTCTCTGGCGCGGTTGGGTCGCTCAGCTGTGCCTTTTGGATGAGGGCAACGATCGCATCGTCCCTCACACGCTCGAAGTCATAGCCTTTCAGCGTTTCGCAGCTGATGTCTTCGAATGCAGGCGCATCGGGAGGCAAGGCAAGGGCGGGCACGGCAAGGATCGACAGCCCCGCCACAAACGCCGCGCGCGTCCCTCCCCTCAACCTCAACCGGTGCAACATGGCGCCTCCGTGGCGCCTCTTGCGCCCGCGGCACGCGCCGCCAAAGCCGTTAGCACCCTTGCCCTTGCACCGGCAAACCATGAGCGCGCGTCGAAACATCCGGCAGGCAGGCTCAGTCCACCGCCATCACGCGCGAGGGGGACAGTGTGCGTCCCGACCCCTGGCGCGAGCGGCCCGAATGCACCCCACTTTTGCGACGGGGGCGCCCTGCGGCGTACTTTTGCCAGCACTGGCGCATCCGCTCGATATAGCTGAAGGCGGCGCACTGCGTGTTCCTGTCGCAGGCGGCCTGGCAGGCATCCAGCGACACACCGCTCAACGTGGCACTCATGATGTCGTTGCCGCGAAAGTCCTGATTGTAGAGGATCTGATTGCGTCCGCCGACGGTGAGCGAAGGCGCCCCGCGCCCATCCACGGAGTTATAGAACATGCCCGACAGTGCATCGGGGTGGCTGGTGATGTGCCCGTACCCGCTCTTGATGAAGCAGTGGCGGGCGCGCTTGTTGTAGGTGAAGAAGCGGCACCTCCCATTGTCGAAGCAGCGCTGCGCACACTCCGTCTCGTTGCGCACCTTGAAGCCGCCTTGGACAATGTCGCTGCCGAAAAAGTCCACCGTGTTGAACAAAGCCACATAGGTCGACGCCGTTGCAGGTGGTGGCGTCGACGGCGCCGGATTGGTGGGAAGCGCCCCCGACGGCCCGCGCCAGCCGCTTTGGGAGGACGGCGCGACGGGCGTTGCCGCCAATGTCTCCTCCATGGCGCGAAGGGCTTTCAGGCGGGCACTGGCATGGGCAGAAAAGCGCTCTGAAATGGCCGAGAAGCCAATCTGGCAGGTCTCCACCTCGGCAATGATCTTGGCCAGACCCGCCCTGTCGCTGCCGCCGCTGCGTTCAGCGGCGCTCAGACAATCGAGCCCAAGGCGGTCCACCTGGCGCTGGGCACGGCTTGCCTCCACACGGCACTCGCTGCGCCCCAACGCAAACCGGAAAAGCGCCCGCGGATCGTTGGTGTCGACGGCGGCGTAATCGGCTTCGCAGCGCAGCTCCACCATCAAGGCTCTCGCATTGTCCACCGCGGCGCCGCAGTCGGTGCGCTCACGCACGAAGGCAGCAAGGGCGGGCTCGCCACCCAAACGGGCCTCCTCGAAGGCCTCAAAGCAAGGGGCGCGAGCGACCGTGCGCTTGGCGTCATCGATCCGGCGCTGATCGGACGCTGTGATGTAAGGCGCGAACGCGGCGCCCACATCGCCCAGCGCCCGCGCCGCATCGCGCCTTGCGGAGGCGTCCACGGCAAGCAAGGCCCTTTCAACGGCAGCGTCCACGCGGCCGCGCATGAGGTCCCTGGCCTCGTCCACCTCGCGGCAAGTGGCGTTGTCGCGCAGGAAACCGGCAAGGGCGATGTGATCGCTGCGGGCGCGCAGGACCGCGGCGTAGGCGTCAGCGCAGGCAACCTGACGGGCAAGCTTCTCGCGCAAAACCTCAGCCCAGCGGCAGCCCGTAAGGCCCGGCGGGATGGGGCCCCGTTCACGGTCGACATTGGCGCTCTGGCACACATCAACCCGTGCCGCAGAAAGGGCATCGCTGTGGATGGGGTTGGTCAGGCAGTCGGCGGCAGCGGTGGCATAGGTTTCAAGCGGTGCAAGGCTGCTGGATTGGCGCGCCGCAGAGGCAGCATCGGCAAGGCCTGCCGCACACACAGCGTCAGGGTCGATGCCGCAGCCTTCTGCGCGCGGGTCCACAACGCACTGGCAGCCTGGGGAGGTGGCATCGCGCGAGGCGACGCAGCGCGACACGTCCACCGCCTTGGCGCAAAGGTCCGAAAACGTTTTGAGTGGCGCAAACCGTCCGCCGCGAATCCTGTTGCGGGCAACTGCGGAGGCGGCGCGGCAGCGGGTTGCGTACTGGCGCACCGTGTTTCGCAAGGGGATGAGGCGGCCAAGGTAGGGCCGGCACGCATCGCCGCAGCGGTCCATGAATTCGGCAATGTCGCGCTGAAGGGTGGACAGAGCCGGCCAATCCCGCGCTTCGATCTCGCCAAGGCGATGCTCAAGCTCGGCAATCTCAAACTCGGTCTCGAAGGGGATTGGATCGGGCGTCAGCGCGGGGCTGGCAAGGCGGACCAACGGCCCCTCCGCCCCTTCGCTCACCTGCGGCACTTGGCGGGATTTGTTGAGCTGGAGCGCGCGCGCAGGGACGGAGCGGGCCAGGAATGCTTCAAGCTCTGCCATGGAGATGACGCCGTCTTCATCGCCCTGACGCTCACCGTCAGCATCGCCGGACAGGCCGCGGGTCAGGGCATCGGTGAAAAGGCCGATGCGCCTCTCCTCGTCCCAGTAAGCGGGTGTGTCGGCGCCGGCGGCGGCGATGGAAACAACGTCATAGCGGGCGTGGGGTTTGTCGAGCCCCTCCACCACGTCAATCATGGGGCCCATGGTGGGGTTCAAAGGGCCATCATTGCTTTCGCCCGAAAAACAGCTTTCAAGGAGCAGGACGACGCGGCCGTCCTTGAATTTTTGCGTCTTCAGCGCGTCAAGGTTCGCAATCAGCGTGTCGTAGGAGTAGGCAGTGAAGGACAGGTGGGCCGGCTGGGAGTCCGTCCCCAACAAGAAGCCCTCGCTCTCGGCAGCGTCCGATGTGCCTGCAGCGCGCAAATCCCGCGAGCCGTGGCCGATGAAGTAAACAAAGAATTCCGCATCAGGCTCCTTGAAACCAAGGCCTGCAAAATCGCCAGGCTCGCCTGAAGCAAAACCGAACAGCGTTTTAAGGTCCGTCACTGTCGGGTCGGTGATGCGGCGGATATTGGCCTGCGGCACATAAAAGACCTCGCGCAGCATGGTCTCCACCGCGTCGAGGTTTTCCTCCACAAAGCGCACGTCGACGGTGTGGTCGTAGTCGCCGACACCCACAAGCAGGGCATAGCGCTTGTCGCCGGCACGGATGGCCGCGTCGATCTCTTCATCGCTCATGGACGCAAGGGCTGGGCTTGCCACGGCGGTAACCATGAAGAAGAGGACCAGGAATAGCCCCTTAAGCATCGAGCGCTCGGCGTATCGGGTCATGGGCAATGTCTTCAAATGATCAAAAAAGCATCGTGTCAGTCTGCGCAAAGGGCCCGTGGCGAAACAACAAACGGCTACAAAAAAACGCCGCAACACGCCCTTGCCGAGGATGATAGCACCGAATGCTGCCTCGTTCACCGGTGGACATCACGCCGCAGACCACCCGCGGCCTTGACCCCCAAAAGGCGAGCGACCACACTTTGCCCGCTGGCCGAAATGGACCGTGGCAAGAATGTGTGGTGGGCGGGTGTGGCCGCTGTGATGACAAAAGCGCGGGTTGGCGCCGCCTTGTTTTGGGTTGCGGTCGCCTTTGCCGGCCTTGGCACCACCCTTGCCGTCGCGCAAACGTTCGACCGTGAAAGTTGCGACCGCTGGCGCGAGAACGCCAACGATGTCCTTGCCGACATGATGCGCACAGATGGCGCCCCTTCCAACAAGGCGCGGGCCTGCCTTGTGCGCATCGCCTTCCTGCGCCTTGGCGACCTCAATGATACCACCTATGCCGAAGACGGTGCCTTTCAGCTGGCCTACCAGGCGCGCACCCGCGACTACAGGGTCCGCGAGGACGACCCCTACCCCAGCTACTTCCTGCGCGACCTTGCCGACCAGTTGGTGACCGCCCAACCCGCCGCTGTGACAGACAGCGTGTTCAAGAACAACCTGCAGTTTTCGCCTATAACGCAAGATGGAACTGACTGGTTGAGGTCCGAGGCCGACCCGCCGGCGGTTGCCTCCACCGCTGGCGACTTGGCCGGCCCTTCCACACCGCCGCCGGCTGACGTGGAGGCGCAGACGGATGCGCTCCAGGAAACGCCGCCCGCCATCGTCACAGCCCATCGTTTGCCCAAGCGCAAACCCGCTCTGCCACCAGCGACGCAAGCCACGGTGCAGGACGCGGCCGTCACAACGGCACAAACCCGCGCGACGGACACCTGCCTCAACCCCGCCCAATCCTCCGACAGGGACGTAACGCGCAACCGAAGCGCCATTGAAGCGGCGGGGCTTTGCCTCACCCGCGCCACCATCCGGGAAGGGGCGCGCCCGTTCACGTTCGTCACCATCACCAACCCGCAGCGCCCTGACGGGCCGGCCTGGTACCTCCCCCATGACAACGAGAGCGAAGCATTCGACGCGGCCGTTTATGCGGTGGCGAAATATGGCGGTGCGATGGTGGCCATCGATGGCGGCGAAACGCGGTTTTACCGCAGCATCGACCCCAACCGCTTCTTCGGTCGCGATGCCTCCAACATCCGCGCCTGCAAGATGCGCGCACCGACGCCCACCTATACGGACTTTGTGATGGCCGCCTTCAACGGACGGGCGGAGGTCCTGTCCATCCACAACAATACCCGTGGTGGTAGCGTCTCGGTCAACGTATGGTCGGACAAGGAGAAAGGCTTTCCCGCACGGGGGCGTCTGTCCGACCCTGACCACCTTGTCTACATCGCAGGCGCGCGCCCCTTCGCCGACGACCCACGGGCGAAACGACAGCTCGACGCATTGATTACTGCCGGCTTAAACGTCGTTCACGAGTTTGTGAGGCCGGGCAACAACGACTGTTCTTTATCCAATTTTGTGGTGTTGTCCGATGGGCGGCCCTATTACAACATTGAGGCGGTTCATGGCTCCAAAATCCAAAGAGAGATGGTGGACCGTCTGCTCGGAATGCTTGGCCACCGCCCCATCGGCAACAGTTAGCCACGCATTTGCCGTGACAGCGGCGCTTTTTGCCGCATTCGCGCCACCTTCGGCGCTGGCCCAAAACCTCACCCTGTCCGACGTTGTGCTCCACCAGGAGCGCTCGCGCCTTGCCCTGCCGGAAGCAGCGGCACCTGTGTTCGAAAATTCCCGCGAACGCATTGTGGTGGATATGAAAAAACGCCGCCTTTTCATGCGGTTGGAGGATGGTGAGGTTGCCCTTTACAGGGTGGGGATCGGCAGGCCCGAGGCGCACATTCCCCTCGGCCGTACCCGTGTGTCCGGCAAGCGGGTGGATCCGTCCTGGTGGCCGACGCCGCGGGCGCGAAAGCGCGATCCCTTCCTGCCGGAGGTGATGGAGGCCGGCGGCAACAACCCTCTCGGCTCACGGGCCATGAACCTGTCGTGGAAGTACTATCTCATCCACGGCACCAACGACCCGGCGAAAATCGGGCGCGCGGCCACCTGGGGCTGCGTCTCCCTCTACGAGAGTGAAGTGACAGATTTTTTTGATTTGGTGGCGCGCGGCACCCGCGCCCGGTTCGAGCCGACACTTCAGATTAAGGTGGGCCATGGCGATCCATTGGGCGCTGACCGTCGCGCTGTCGCTGACGCCGGCAACTCCTGAGCGGCTGGTGGCGCCGGCGCTGGCCGGCCCATTGGAGGCCGCGGCCGCGCGCTGTGTGGCAGCAACCGCGCCGCCGCGCGGCACCCATGCCTTCGCCTGGGGCGTTGGGGATGCTGCGGTCAAAACCCTCCCCCTTGGCGTGAAAGCTGCCTGCCTTGCCGCTGTCAGTAAACCCGAAGCCCGTCCCGGTGCGCTGCGCCTCGTCCCGTCCACTGCGCCTTTCGACGTCCTGTCGCTGACGACCGTCCGCCTGATGGGTTGGTGCCGCACCAGCACCCAATGCGCCAGGCTTCAGTGCGCCACGGCCCCCTCTCCTGCCGCCGAGCGCACCTGTCTGACGCGTGTGCGCCCCACAACGGCGGAAGGCCGAAACCAGGCCGCCGTTGCGCTCCTGCGCGCAAAACCTGATGATTTTGATGCCATCGCCTCCGCCAGGGAGACGTTTCAAGCGCTCAGCGATGGCGGCTACTACCCCGCTCTCACCAACCTTGCCCTTACCGAATATCGCCTGACGAACCTTGAGGCGGCCTATGAGGCGGCGGTGAAAGGGGCTGGCTATCGCCTCCCCACTGCAATGGTTCTTGCCGCCTACCTCAAGCTTGAGGGCTTTGGACCTCGATGGGATCTCACAGGCGCATTCGACCTTTTGCAGCAAGCCCTTGCGGCAGGGAACGCGGAGGCCAAAACCGTCCTCGCCATGGACATTTCCTACCTTTTTTCTCCAGCCCATTGGCGCCGGTTGCAGGAGGCGCTGGCGGCTGCGGGACATTATGAGGGCCGCATCGATGGCCACTTCCGCGGCCCCTCTTTTGAGGCCCTCACAGCCTTTGCAAAGGCCAACGGCGTCCCGGACGGTGTGACCGTCCACACACTCCACGCCCTCGGTGTTTTGGCCGAGGTGAACGACACCATCAGACCGCAGCGGTATCTGTTCAGGTATTGAGCAAAATTGTGACCGGGGTCACAGTGTTGCCGGATGATGTGTGAAATAAAGGTGGCTCGGCGCGCAATGTCCATGCCAGCCGCCTACATGGGCCCGCAACGGTCACGGGAACCGGGCCTTTGAGGAGGATCGTCATGGAAGGATGGGCTCGCCAGTGCGCAAGCGCGTTGACCGTGTGCGCCCTCACCCTTGCCATCCCGGCGACGGCCAGTGCCAGCGCGCTCCAGTCAGAGCTGGACGACTGGATGGTGCGGCTGGAGGACCGCGACCCTGCCATCCGCGCCTGTTTCGCGCAGGTTGAAGACCGCAAGGTCAACTACCGCGCCATCCCCCCCACCAACCCTCACGTCAGCCCCCGCGTTCTGGCACTCCTGAACGAAATGGTGGAGAACGCGGCCCCCCGAAGCTGGTCCCTGCGCTCTGCCGCCGCCGTCGGGCGCGACGTGATGTCAGGCAGCTTCGGCGATCCGCGCCTTGCCCCCCAGGAGCGGCTGCGCAACCTCAACGAGTCGCAGATCCGCCTTGATGTCACCATAAAGCGTGACACGGTGCGCGCTGCGCGGCTTGAGGTGGAGGTCACCCTCTTCCGCCCGGACGGCAGCCGTTGCGACTCCACCCGCCGCCGCTGGCACGTGGACCCCTGGACCGGCGAGCGGGTGGACAGACCCTCCGCCAACGAGCCCGTTCTCCAGGTCCTGGAGTATGACCCTGCCCTGCGCCTTGGCCTGTCGCGGGTGGAGCCGCGCAATACCACCGAAAGCGCCATCGGCTACAGGGTGGTGAGCGCGTTCGACGGTGCCACATGCCCCCTGGCCGCCAGCGCCCTTGAAAGGGATGTGGCTGGCGCAGCGCTCGCTCTCAACGATCCCACCACCACCATCCTCACAGGACAGCGGCGCACTCTGTTTGCCCTCACCGAGCGGGAGGCGGACGCCGTTCCCCACATCGAGGTGGCCGTCAGCCGCTCGCCGCGGGTGGCTGCGCGCGACCGGGACCGCGTCGTTGTGCTGGACTTCACCTGGCGCGAGGGCGACCGGCGCTGGCCGTCCCAGTCCCACACCGTCGCTTTTCCTATGGATGCGCTCGCCGATTGTGCCTCGGGCCCGCGCGATGACATCAAGACCGTTGCTGCAGGCGCCAGTCAGCCAGGCCGCTACAGCGTTGCCATGAGCGTTCCTGGCAACCCGTTCGCCGTGGGCGATGCCATGGAACTGACGCTGCGGGTGGACGAGCCGGTCAACCCCTATTGCTGGGTGATCCTGGAAGAAGGCGCTGTCCTTCTCTATCCGCACAACCCACGCCTTGCTGCCCGCCAGTTCGTTGCCGGCAGCTACCGCTTTCCCCGCGATTTTGCTCTGCCTGATATTCCTCTCAAAGATGCAGGCACGTTGTTATTCCATTGCTTTTTGAACAAGGGGCCGATGCCTGCCGACCTTCAAGACCGGTGGCTGACCACCTTTCAATCGGGCGCTTACGTGCCCTGGAAGGAGGTCCACGCAATGCTCGAAACGTTTCGCCGCGTCCCAACCGTCAGCGAAATCTCAGCGCTCGTGCGCGCTGTAGGCAGCTGAGGAATGGCCGCCGCGGTGGACAACGACTTGATGAATGGTGTGTCATATCGACCACGCCCTGGAACACGCGAGAGAGTTTGATGCGCACAGTCTTTGGCGTTTTGATTGCCGCTTCCATCGCCGCAACCCCTGCGGCAGCCGATCCGACCCTGTTTCCAGGGTCTGATTATGGCGAGGTCAACTTGCGCCTGCGCGAGAGCATCGGCCCCGCCGTGATGACCATTTTGACAGCAGGCCATATTTTTGAGCGCGTGGGCCGTTTGCCGCCCGACGACGTGATCCGCGTGGCCGCAGGCCCTGTGGTGCGGCTCGACCGTCTTGTGGAAACGCAGGTGGGCGGCCAGACCCGCACAGCCACGTCCACCTGCACGGCCACCATTGTGGGGCCGGAGCTTGTCCTCACCAACCACCACTGCATTCCAGGGTCCGAGACGGTCCTGAAGGCATCCATCCTCATCGACTACGAGGACCCTGACGATCCTGACGCCATCCGCGTTCCCATCGAAACGACGCCTGTGAAGGCCGATGCGCAGCTCGACTATGCGCTGGTGCGCATCACAGGGGCGCTGCCTGAGCACGTCAAACCCCTGAAGTTCGAGCCCGTGGAGGCCTCGCCAGGCACGCGCCTTGTGATCATCCACCACCCCGCCGGCCGGCCTAAGATGATGACGCAGTATCAGTGCCGCGCCCACGAAACCAACTCTTCGCGCGAGTTCGAGCTGCGCCACGTGTGCGACACGCTGCCTGGCTCCTCAGGCGCGCTGATCATCAATTCGGCCATGCAGCCGGTGGGCCTTCACCACACCGGCGGGCTGAACGAGAACGACCCTGAGAGCTACAACGTCGCCACCCGGCTGACGGCGGTGCGCAATGCCGTCCTTGAAGCTTCCGGCGCAACGCCCAAAACGCCCGACCCGACACCTGCGACCGTGACCGCCACCCAAAGTATGCCGGCCACACCCTCGCAGCCCGTTACACCGCAGGCCCCGCAAACGCCGCAGGGGACCCAGACCAATGCTGCCGTACCGTCCACGGGGGCCGAGCAAACGCCGTCCTCCTCGACGGACGCGATCAACGAATTGCTCAATTGAGGAGTGGCCCCGTGCACACTGCCCGTAACATAGTATTGGCCACCGCCCTGACCTTCGGGCTGGCCGCACCCGCCTTTGCCCAGTCCGGCGAGGCGGAGGTGAACCGCATCATCAACGAACTGGCCCCCTCCCAGCCCGGACAGGCGGCAACGGAAAGCTATCAAGAGCGCATCAAGCGCGTGACGGTGCCCGTGCGGCCCGACATCGACAAGGAGTCCACCTACAGGATCAACTCCATCATCGAGGAGCGGGACTACGTCCTCAACTACAACCATACCGAGGACTTCACCGTTAACTTCCGCTTCGATTCCTTCGCCATCACGCCGCGGGCCAAGCGCGTGCTCGACACCGTCGGCCAAGCGCTGACCGACCCGCGGCTGAAGGGCGAGACCTACCTCGTGGGCGGTCACACCGACACGGTGGGCTCTGACGCCTACAATCAGTGGCTTTCTGAAAAACGCGCCAATGCTGTGGTGAACTATCTGGTGGAGAGCTTTGGCATCGATCGCCCAAGGCTCCAGCCCGTCGGCTTTGGCGAGACCGAGCTTGCCGACCCGCGGCGCGGTGCCAATCGGGCCAACAGGCGCGTGGAGTTCACGCTCATCCAGCCCGTTGCGCGCCAGGCTCCACCGGCCACGGCAGGCGTCACGCCCCAACGCGTTCCCAATGAAGACACCGGCACCCCGGGCCAACAGGGCCTGACGGTCGCCCAACCGCAACAGCCTGTGGGCATACAAACGCCCCAGACTCCGAGTGTTCCGGCGCAGGTTCCTGCGGCGGCACAGCCCCCGGCCAGCACGCTGGGCGGGTCACCGTCGTCAGACACCGACTCGATAAATCAAGCCATACAGTGAGGTGTTGTTATGCGTATTCATCAAACCCTAGTGGGGACAGTGGCCGCTTTGGCCGCAGTCCTCAGCCTTGGTGCAGCCCCTGCCTCGGCGCAGACGGACACCGCCGAGATCAACCGTATTATTAATGAACTTGCCCCCGTGTACGGGACACGCGCCAAAGCGCCTGCCTACCGTGCACGCATCAAAACCATTACCGTTCCCGTGCGTCCCGGCATCAGTGCTGAGGACAAGTATGTGGCCGACACCATCATCGTCGAGCGCAGTTATGTGCTCAACTACAACCACGCTGAAGACTTCACCGTCCACTTCGACTTCGACTCGTTCGAGGTGACCTTCGCCGCCAAATACATCCTTGACGTGGTGGGCGAAGCCTTGCGGGACCCGCGTCTGGCCAATCAGCGCTACCTGGTTGCCGGCCACACCGACACCGTGGGTACCGCGGAGTACAACCAGTGGCTCTCTGAAAAGCGGGCCAACGCGGTCGTGAACTACCTGGTGGAGACCTTCGGCATCGACGCCAACCGCCTGGTTCCCGTGGGCTTTGGCGAAGACAACCTTGCCGACCCGCAAAAGGGTGCCAACCGCGCCAACAGGCGTGTGCAGGTGGTGCTGATCGAGCCCGATCCGCTGCCGCCGGTTGTCGGGGAAGGCCCCAAGGTGCAGCCTGCGCCGCCCACCAACGTGGCACGGACCGGCAATGTGGTGTGTGACACCGCACAGGTGCCGCTGACCGACCCGCGGCCGGCCGCGCACAATCTTGACGACTTCGGCAGCCCGCGCACGCCCGTGGAATGCCAGGAGGAGCACCTGCGCACCCAGGACGTGGTCGTTGTACCGGGCCCTGAGGCCACCACCGAACTCGACGTCAGCGTTGAGAGCGGTCAACACTCGGCCGCGGGCGGCTCGCCCGAGACGGCTGCTGAAACGAACGCCGCCATCAAGAACTGAACCGGCGCAAACCTTCGAGGGGGACCTAACCCATGTTCAAAACAGTTTTCACAGCAGCCTCGCTGGCGGCCGCCAGTCTGTTTGCCGCAGGCGCCTCGGCGCAGACCATCGATGTGATGGTTATGCAGTCCGATGCCGATCCGAACTCTCTGGAGAAGGGCACGCAGATCCAAAACTCGATGCTGCTTGAGTTCCAGAAGGTGCTCAACAGCCCGAACGTGATCAGCTACATGCGTCAATTCGGCATCGAGGGCATGGACGTCATCGACGAGACCGCCGTCGTCGCCGCAAACCCCGGTTACGACCTGTCCCGCACACGCCGGTCCGACCAGGAGCTTTTGACCCTGGTGCGGCAGATCAGAAACATCAGCGTCGATGCGACAATCCTATACACCGTCTATGCGCGGGCGGTGAAAGACCCCTTCACAGGCATCAACAACCTGCAAGCCTCCCTGCAATACAGGGTCATCGGCAGGGACGGTAAGTTCCTTGGCGGCGACAACATGGCGCTGGACACCACAGGCACGCCGCTCACCGGTTGCGCCACGGCCGTGGGTGGCCAGGCGCCCGACCCCTTGTGCGTGCGTCAGGCGGTGGTCGACAACATCTCCCGCCTTGCCCAGGACGGGGCCAACAAGATCGCCCTGCAGATCGCAGCGCTGATCGGCCAGAATTACGGCAGCGCCCAGCCCCTCGCACCACCCGTCGTCGCCCCCGGCGCACCGCAAACCATTACGCCCACGCCGGTGGCAAGGGGCAACCTTAGCGATCCGTGCAGCAACCTGCCGGTGGACTACGTGATCTCGTTCTCAGGCATCGAGCCCCGGCAAAAGAACGCCATCGAGGAGTTCATGGCCTCTTGGGCGTGCGCGATGAACCTTGAGCTGCAGGACAACAACTTCTCCGGCATCTCCTACCGCTACAAGACCCGTGCCGACCGCAGCCGCATCGTGCGCAACATCCGCCAGATGGGCGAGATGATGGGCATGATCGTGGAGACCAACCTGCGCGGTCAGAACGAGATCATCGTGGAGACCGTCGGCCTGCGCCGCAACTGATCCAACCCTTTGTGGACACAGGCCGCCGGGCACCCCCCCGGCGGCCTTTTTTTTGCCTTCAAGCCGGGGCATTAAAGCGGATTACAACTCTAGAGCGTTTCTCAGTCCGATGGATTCAGCAGCCCGAGAAGCGCCCTTTATCGAAAGGTTGGAGCCCGTCGCTTGCGTCCATTCTGACACGAGACGCTCCAGGTGGACGCCAAGGGCACCCGCGGGTCACCGCCTCGTCCCCGCCAGCGCCTCATCCACACCAAACTTGGCGGCAGACATCCCTTACCCATTCTCGGGCGCGCGGAGACCATGGTAGGCGCACTGCCCGTCGTGATCGACGCCGCCCATCTTCAAGACGCCAGCGTCACTGACGACGCAGCCTTTCTGGCCCATGCCGACTTTCACGGCACGGCCGCGCTCTTGCTCCAGCGCTGGCCCGATCGCGTACCCGATGCCTTACGCCCTGCCTTGATGGCGCGCCTTGCAGGCCAGGTGGCGTGGGAGCATGACCACCAGCGCTTGATCGCACCGGCCATAGAGGCCTTGGCGCTGGCTGACTGCCAGCCCCTGGTCATCAAGGGAACGGCCCTTGCCTATTCCCACTACGATGCACCCCATCAGCGCACCCGCGGTGACACGGACATCCTCGTACCCGAAGCCATGCGCCTAAGGGCCTGCCAAGTCTTGTCTGAGGCGGGATTCGACGAAGCCCTGCGGGGGAGCGGGGAGGCGGCGAACCAAACGCAGTTCGAGCGCGCCGACGGTCACGGCACAACGCACGCCATCGACCTTCACTGGCGGATCGCCAATACCCCTGTCGTCGCCAGTATCCTCAGCCATGCGACTTTATGGCAGCGTTCGGTCGGTCTGCCGCGCCTTTCCCCCCATGCGGTCGTGCCTGGCCTTGCCGACGGGCTCACCATCGCAGCGATCCACCGCAAGAAGCACGGCACCTCGCCGTACCAGGTGGCGGACGTCTCATATTGTGACGAGAACCGCCTCATCTGGCTCTACGACATCGATGTCCTTTGCCGCGCCATGGGCGAGACGGACTGGTCGACGCTTCTCACCCTCACCCTTCAGCGCAAGGTGGCGGCAACGGTTCTGGACGCCTTGGTACAGAGCGAGCGGGTGTTTCAAACCCCGATTCCTCAGGACGTGCGTGCGGCTCTTGAGAGCGCGCCATCGCCTGAGCCCTTGAGCATCTACTTTGCCGCCAGTGCCCCGCGCCGCGCCGCGATGGACCTTCAGACCGCAGGCCTCTTCAAAGGGAGCCGCCGGCTCTGGGACAAAGCCTTCCCGCCGGCCGACTATGTGCGCCAAACCGTCCCCTCAGACGGCGCGCCCCTCGCCGTCCTTTATGCCAGACGAATTTGGCTGGGCGGACTGAAAGCCCTGAAGCGCAGGGCACCCGGCCGGTGAGGCTTAAGGACCTCATCGGTCTTGGCAGGCGCTACCGCATCACGCTTGCTCTTTGCAGTGCCTTGATGGTCGTGCAAGTGGCAGCGACCCTTGCCATTCCCTGGTTCGGCGGGTTGGTGGCCGCCGACGTCCTCGGCGATGGACCCGCCGACACCTCACTCATTCTCGCAGGTCTCCTGGGCCTTTTTGCCGTAAGGGCGGTGATGAGCTTTTCCACCCAAGCCATCCTTGCCGCCGTCGGCGAGCGCATCCTTGCCGACCTTCAGGTGATGCTGCACGACCACGTCCTCTCCCTGCCATTGGCACGCGCGCAGGAGAAAAGGCGCGGCGCTGTCCTCTCACTTCTGAGCTATGACCTTGAGCACTTGCGGGACTTTCTGACAGGGCCCGTCATTGCCGTCGTCCCACTTCTTCTCACCACCTTTGGTGCCGTGGTCATCATGGTGCAGCTGGACCCTTCGCTGGCCGGCGCGGTGGCTCTTCTTGTGCCGCTGTTTTGGTTCACCATGCGCCTTCTGGGTCGACGCCTTCGTCCTTTGGCGGCACAGATGCAGGCAGCCTTCGGCAACGCCTATGCGGTGGCGGAGGAACACCTTGCCACCCTCCCCGCCATCAAGACCTTTACCCGAGAGGGCCTCGCCTCCGCCACCCACAGCAAGGCGGTCGCAAAGGTGAGAGCCCTTGCGATCCGCGAAAACACCATTGAAGCGGCCATCGGCCCCGCCTCGCAATTCGTCACAGCCGCCGCCGTGGTGGGCCTTTTGTGGCTTGCCAGCGCGCGCATCGGCAGCGGCGAGATGACAGCGCCAGAGCTCGTCACCTTCCTCCTTTACGCCGCACTCCTCACCCGCCCCGTGGCCGAACTTGCCGGCATCTGGGGCAAGACCCAGCTTGCCCTTGGCGCGCTCGGCCAGTTGAAGAGCCTATTAGACTTGCCGCCAGAGCCTCTCACCAGCGGTAAACCGCTCGTTGCCATCAAAGGTCGCATAGATTTCCAGAACATCCATTTTGGTTACGAAGGCCGCGAGTCGACGTTGAACGGCCTCAATCTGTCCATCGCAGCGGGCGAAACTGTCGCGATCACAGGAGAGAACGGGGCGGGGAAAACCACGCTCCTCCATCTCCTTGCAAGGCTTTACGAACCGGACAGCGGAGCGATCTTCATCGATGGGAAAAACATTCAAGATGTCAGCATATTAAGCCTGAGACAGGCCGTCGGCATCGTGCCCCAGCGCGTATCATTGATCCACGATACCATTGCCGCCAACATCGCCTACGGACGCGCCGATGTCACGCGGGACGAAATTGTCGAAGCCGCGCGACAAGCTGACGCGCATGACTTCATCACAAAATTGCCCAACAGCTACGATACTACTATAGGTGATGATGGTATTCGCCTCTCTGGCGGACAGCGTCAGCGCATATCTCTCGCAAGGGTTGTACTTAAGTGCCCCGCAATTCTTGTCCTTGACGAACCGACCGCAATGTTCGACCCGACCGGAGAACAAGGTTTCGTGCAACGCATTGGTGCCATATTTGCTGATCGCACGGTCCTGCTCGTAACCCACCGGCCGGCGAGCCTTTCTCTTGCCGACAGGGTGGTGCGGCTTGAAGGCGGTGTCATTGCCGAGGACACCCGTGTCGCTGACCAAGGCAAATCCGCCGCATGAGCGGGGTTGCCGGTGTCCTTGCGCTTGACGGGGCATCCGTTGGAGGGGCGCCCGTCGCGTCCATGCTGGCGGCCATGCCCCACAGGGGTCCCGACGGGGTCGCCTTGTGGGAGGGCGGGACCATCGCCCTTGGCCAAGCGAGGCGACACACCACCCCTCAATCGCTGAGCGAACGCGTGCCCCTTCAAAACCAAGACGGCAACCTGACCCTCGTCATGGCCGGCCGCGTCGACAACGCCGATGAACTGCGCTCGGCGGTGAATGCGGCGGGCGCAAGGCTGCGCTCAGATGGCGACGGCGAATTGGTCCTTGCCGCCTACGAGGCGTGGGGCCGGGACTGCGTGCACCATATCGACGGCGACTTTGCTTTCGCGGTCTACGATGGCCGCACGCGTACCCTCTTTTGCGCCCGGGACAGGATGGGATGGGTCCCCTTCACCTATGCTCTGAAGGGCAACCGCTTTGCGTTTGCCTCCGAGCCGCGCGCGCTATTTGAGCTTGGCCATATTCCCGCCGCCCCGAACGAGCGGTTCGTGGCAGGGGTTATCGCCGCCACCCTCACCCATCCTGAGGACACGCTGTGGGAGGGGGTCCTGCAGATCCCGCCCGCGCACACACTTCTGGTGGAGGATGGGGCACTCACCCTGTCGCGCTACTGGATGCCAGACCTCACCACGGTGGCGCCCTACAAGGACCCCCGCGAGGCCGCCGGCGCCTTGCGCGCCCTGCTGGCCGACAACGTGCACCGCCTGTCGCGCACCCACAAACCTTTGGCGTGCGAGTTGAGCGGCGGGCTCGACTCGTCCACCGTCTTCGCCCTTGCCACCGGCCTTGGGGACGCGCTTCCTGCCCCCAGCATCTGCGCCTACACCCTTGCCTTCAACGATGGGTCAGACGCTGACGAGGTGCGCTTTGCGCGCGCCGTTGCCACCCACCTTGAACGGCCCGTTGAGGAAATCCCCCCTTTCCGCGCCAGCCTCGCCTGGCATGAGGCCTACGCTACGAAGCACGCCTGCTTTGCCCCCTACCCCAACCTGTCGATGCTGGGCAGCATCTATCAGGCCGCACGGGAGGCAGGCAGTGTCGCCGTCCTCACAGGTCAGGGCGGCGACCAATGGCTGACCGCCGGGCGAGAGGCCTATGCGGAGGCGTTCGCCGCGCGCAGTGCGCCTGCGCTTCGCAGACTGTTCGCCACCGATCGGGAGGCCCACGGCACGTTGCGGACCCTTTACTGGGGGTTGGGCCACGGCCTTTACGGGGTGCTGCCGGAGCCCATCCGCCGCACCGTTCGCGCGCTTTTGTCCCGCTTTGCGCCGCGCCGAGCAGGTACGGCTGATGTTCTGTCCCCACGCCTGGCACAACTTGCCCGCCGGCGTCGTGGCCACTGGACGGACGCAACCCTTTTGGCGGTTCGTCGCCGACGTGCAGCGCCGCTCTTCTCTGCCAATTCTGACTTCTACAGGACCGAGATGGAGCGGTTTGCGTCCATCCACGGCGTAGAATTGCGCTCGCCCCTTTATACCAAATCGGTGGTGGAGTGGTGCGTCAGTAACCTTGGCGCACTTTTTGCCTGGGCCGGCGATGAACGCGCGTTGCACCGCTTGGCCATTGATGGCCTCGTTCCCGATGCGGTGCGTCGCAGACAGGATAAGGCAGACTTCATGTCTGCTTTTGGTTGGTATCGTAAGGATTTATTGGCTCGCTTTGCCAAGCCGCCATCAGAGGATGTGGCGCGGTGGACGCGGCCCGACTGGTTATCGTCCAAGGAACTCAAGTCGTTGAAGAGAGAATGTGCAGACTACTGGATCCTTTGGGCTGTCTTCGGCTGCGATGCAGCCGTCAACGCCTCACCCCGGCAACTCAGAATGGGAAACTAACGTGACCAAGACCGACAACACCGAGAACCGCACGACTGGCAAGAAGCGCTACACACCTCCCCAGCTGAACGAGTTCGGCGCCCTTCATCGCATCACCCGCGGCACAGGCGGCACCATGGGTGATGGCGGCATACCGACCATGGGCATGGGGGGCATGATGTAGCCGGGCGATCTGGCAGCTCATCACCTTTGGGTGCAATCCGCATCGACGGACGGCCCTCAAGTTGACCAACAGTTTCGCCCCAGACCCCTAGAGCATCCTGGGTCTTCTCAGATCCAGAAAAGATGCTCTCTTCTTTTGATTGAGAGCCGTTTTATTCGGCTCAGACGATTCCGTCTGAGCCGAAGCTGTTCTCTAGAGGCGGTCTGGCGCCTTTATTGGGGCAAGGGCTCCACCTTGCCGGCGTGAGGATCGGGATTGTGGCGTTTGCGACGAGGCTTGTTGCGGCCGGGGCCAGTGCGCCGACGGTGCATTCATGATCGGCGAGCATTGGGACTATGTGAGCGACAGAGCGCGCACCGCCCTTTACGCCCGCGCCCTCCAAACGGTCGTCAAACCGGGCGCCAGGGTGCTCGACCTTGGTTGCGGGGTCGGCATTTTCGGCGCCATGAGCCTGCGCGAAGGGGCCGCCAGCGTCACCGCCATCGACTATTCCGATGTGGCGCGCCTGGCCCGCCGCACCCTCAACGGCCCCAACGGCAACAGCACACACAAGGTCATTCAGGACAGCTCCCGCAGGGTCGTTCTGGATGAGCCCGTCGACCTCATCGTGTGCGACCACGTGGGTTATTTCGCCCTCGACTATGGCATTCTCGACATGCTGATCGACGCGCGCGAAAGGTTTCTAAGGCCAGGCGGAACCATCGTCCCCCAGGCGGTGGACCTTTACCTCGCCCCAGTGGAAGCTCCCGATGCTCGCCGCCCCATTGACGGCTGGGCGCACGAAGGGACGCCCGAGGATCTCCACTGGATCCGCGCCGTCGCTGCCAACACTGCCCACCGGGCAACGTTGTCGAAATCAGCGCCCCTGGCATCGCCCGCCCACGTGGACCACGTGAATTTTTTGAGCGAAACGCGCACGTTCTTTTCCTGGAAAGAGACTTTTACGATCGCGCGCCGCGGCACACTCCACGGCCTTTCAGGCTGGTTCGATTGCACCCTGTGCGAAGGCGTCAAGATGACCAACTCGCCGCTCGTAGACAAAGGCACCGAAGGGCGCATTGCGCGGCCCCAGGTGTTCTTGCCCTTCGCCGACCCTGTGGCAGTAGAAGCCGGCGATCAGATCACCTGCAAGGTGATGACGCGGCCTGACGACATGGTCTTCGTGTGGTCCATGACACATCTTGGGACAGGAAGAACCTTGCGCCAGTCCACCCTGGATGGAGAAATCCTTGACCACAACCGCGTGCCACGCGAAGGCAGCGACGGTCTCATCACTTTGAGCGCTTTGGGCCGCACCCGCGCCATTGTTTTGAGTTACTGCGACGGCACCCGGACTGCAAAAGACATCTGTGAGGCCGTCGTGCGCGACCACCCCGACATCTTGCCAACGCGGGAGGCCATCGAGCGCTTCGTCGACGGCGTCGTGCGCGAGAATGCTGCGTGATCCCAGCCTACGCGATTGCGCCGACCCGGCCACAGGCGCCCCTCACTGACACCCCTTACATGACCTGGAGCCTTGGTGACGAGGAGGACTGGGCCGCGTTCTATCGCCTCCCCGACGGCTACCTGGTGCGCTTCCAAAGCCTTTGCGACTTCTTCATCGGATCTGGCGGGACTGAGGCCCTGTGCACGCCCGCCCCCGGGCTGGATGAGGCAACGCGCGAGCACGTTTTCTACAACCAGGTCGCCCCTTTGATGCTCAGCGAGGCGGGCTGGCTCGTCTTCCACGCCAGCTGTGTCGAGGTTGAGGGCGGGGCGATCGCCTTCATCGCCCAGTCGGGCCGAGGCAAATCGACGCTTGCGGCGCTGTTTGCCACAGCAGGCCACCGCTTCTTGTGCGATGATGCCATGGTGATCTCGCCAAAGGGCGGGCGTTATGAGGTGCTGCCCAACCAGCCCCACATCAGGCTGTGGAGCGACAGCAGGGCGGCGCTTCTTGGCGACGGAGCCGCCCTTGCAGATCCCATTTCCTACACCCCGAAGGAGCGGGTGATGTGCGCACAAGGCCTACCCTATTGCGATGAGCCGCGCACTTTGCGCGCTGTCTATATTCTTGGCGAAAAGCGGCCTCCCAAAGCACGCTTCACCACCCTTCGGGGTGCCGAGGCGCTTACCGCATGGGCCAGCGCCATCTTCACCCTCGACGTTGACGATCGCCGCATGCTGGCAGGCCAGTTTGAGCGTCTCGCCCCCCTATCACAGTCGATCCCCACCACACGGCTCGACTATCGCCGCTCCTACGCCCGCGCGGGGGTGCTTCGCCAGTCCATACTCGCCCATGCCTCCACCCTCTTCCAGGCGACCACATGACCGACAAGCGCTTCGCCGTCCCCGACCATGTGATCATCAAAAAGGTGGGGGAGGACACCGTGATCCTTGACCTGCAGTCCGGCATTTACTTCGGCCTCGATCCATTGGGAACGCGGATGATCGAACTCATCCAGTCCGGTGTGCCGCTCAGCACCGTCCACGCCACCATCCTTGACGAGTACGATGTGACCGAGACGGTCCTGTCGGACGATTTGACCGCGTTCGTGGACAGTCTCCTCGCCAAGAACCTGGTCGAGCCGGCCTGAGCGCGGCGGGCGGTCCGGCCATGCTCACCCGTTCCCGCCTGTCTCGCATATTAAGGCGCGCTGCAAAGCTTACGCCGGCGGAGGTGATCGACATTGCACGGGCCTCCCACGCTCTCCTGAAAGCCCGCCTTGCCTTCGCAAGACGCCCCGCTCAAAGGGTGGTGACCCACTGGCTCGGCGAGCAGGGCGTCCCGCCACAACCGCCCCGCCGTCCCAAGCGCGCCGATGATACGGCACGGGTTGCAAGCGCCATCCAAACAGCTGCCTGCATGGTTCCCTGGCGGTCCGATTGCCTGGTCCAGTCCGTTGCCGCCCTCACACTCCTGCGCGGCATGGGCTATGCGCCAGACTTCAAGATCGGCGTTGAAATCGGCGAAGACGGCACGCTTTTCGCCCACGCGTACACCTCATGCGACGGCGTGGTGATCAACGCCGGCAAGGTGGATCGCCTCGTGACCCTCGCAGGCCCCTCCAGCGCCGACGCCCGACCGCAGAACCAGAAGCCGAACGTGGCACCCATGTAGGGGCCGCCCTCACCCGGGCTGGGGCCAGCCAGGCATGGCCATGACCAGCTTGAGGAGGAGGCTGTCGAATATCGCCGCTTCGTCCTCGGCAAGGGCTGAGCGCATGGCGCCTTGGCGGGCGCTGAACAGTGGCACCACCTCTTCAACCAGGCTGCGGCCCGCTTTGGTGAGGGCGAGGGTCTTCTTGCGCTTGTCCTTGTCCTCGGTCTGGCGGGCGATGAGGTCCCTTGAAAGAAGCTCTGACACCGCGCGGCTGATGGAATTCTTCGGAAGGCCCGTTGCAAGGCAAATGTCTTTGGCCGGCACCGGCCCGCCTTGGGACAAGCAGAACAAGATGACGAATTGCGGGCGGGTCAGGCCGAAACGCTCCCCCACCACCCGGTACAAAGGCCCCGTGAACGTGTTTGCGAGAAAGGCCACGCGCCAAATGTGCACAATGGGCGTGTCGCCCAGCATCGTGAGCGACAGCGGGCCGAACGTCTCCTCCATGGCACCAATGTTTATGGCGGCACCAGCATTCGCTCTCGACGGGTTTGTGCGGGCCTTCTGGGTCTTTTTGGTGGTTCGCCCGGCTCGTGCGTTGGCCTGCGAACTCTTGGCTGTGGCGGGCGAACGGGGCATCGGCGACCTTCGATCTGGTTCCATGTGGAACTTTACAGAAAGTTCCGAATGGAACTATAACGATCCTTGTCAGCGAAGAACAATCGCGACAGGGGAGGAAAATCCATGATCAGGATCGTCGCCGCAGGCGCCATCGCTTTGTCCGCCGTCTCGTTCGCAAGTCTGCCGCCGGCTTCGGCGAGCGAATTGCAGATGGTGGGCGGGTTCCCGGAAAACTTCGTCTTCACCCGCGAGATCGCAAAGCCATTCATGGATCTTGTGGCCGAGGAGTCAGGCGGTGCGCTCACCGTCGCGCTGACAGGACCTGACGCAGTCCCAACGTTCGAGCAGTTCGAGCCTGTGCAAGCCGGTGTGTTCGACCTGCTGTTCACTCACCCTGCCTATCACGCAGGCACCACGCCCGTGGGTCTTGCCATCGACGCCATCGGTGCCGACCCGCAAAAACGGCGCGAGGCGGGGATCATCGACTTCATCGACCAGCACTATGCCGACCACGGCATGAAGCTGATTGCAGCGCCGGCCACAGGCTCCAAAGGTTTTCGCTACTTCCTCAAAGAACCCGTGACCGGCTCGCCAGGTCTTGAAGGCCGCAAGATCCGTGGCACCGTCAGCTACCACCCGATGATCGAAGCCCTTGGCGGCACAGGCGTCGTCATCCCCGGCGGCGAGGTTTACTCCGCCCTCCAGACAGGTATCGTCGACGGCGCCGCGTGGGGCCTGACCGGCGCGAAAGACTTCAAGTGGTACGAGGTGGCCGACTATATGGCCGACCCCGTGTTCGGCCAGGTGGGCGTGATGATCTTCATGAATCTTGACGCCTGGAACAGCCTTTCCGCCGATGAGCAGGCAGCCATCACCAAGGCAGCGACACGCCTTGAAGACGAGACCATCGCCCGCTTCGATGACCTTGCCGTTGAAGAAAAAGCCGCCTTGGAAGAGCTTGGCATGAAGACCACGCGCTTCTCCGACGACGAGGCCAGCCAGTTCGACACTTTGTGGGCCGAAGGCGTGTGGTCCATCGCCTCCAAGACCGCGCCTGAGCCTATCGCGGCACTGCGCGAAAAGGCGCGCGCTGCCGGCCTCAGCGACTGAGGGCAAGGGAAGGCCGGTGATGGACAGCGCCCCCTCCCCGGCCATGCCCTCATTGTTGGGGCGCGTGCACGATGGCTCCTCCAAGGCCCTGTTCGTGGCGGCGGGGGTGGCGCTGGCAGCGGCCGCAGCGCTCTACGTCTTTGAGGTCACGGCGCGCTATGCCTTCAACGCGCCCACCACATGGTCCGGCGAAGTGGTGGGGTACGCCCTTTGCCTAGTCATCTTCCTGGGCCTTCCTGAAGCCACCCGCCGCGGCGCACACATTGCCATCGACATTGTGCCAACCACCCTCTCGGGCTGGAAGGCGGCGGTGTTGATGCGCACCACCGACGCCCTTGCTTCCGCCGCCTGCCTTGCCGCGGGGCTGATTGCCGGCAGGGAAGCCCTCAACCAGTTCTCCCGCGGCTTGATGACCAACGCGGCCCACCCCATCCCGCGCTGGTGGATCACGGCGGTGATTGCGGCAGGCCTGTTGTCCGCCTCGCTCCACTTCCTGCGCCACACCGTGGCCCGCGCCCGCACCGGCACCGCCGCGCCGTGACCTGGGCCGTCCTCCTCCTGGTGGCCATCGCGCTCCTCCTGGCGCTGCTCTTCTCAGGCGTGAAGGTGTTCGTCGGGTTTTTGGTGCTCAACATTGTGGGGCTGTTGGTGTTGATCGGCCCGCGTGGGTTCGGCCTCTTCACCAACTCGTTGTTCGAAACGGCCACATCAGCGCCCCTTCTCACCGTTGCGCTCTTTGTGCTGATGGGGGAGATCCTGTTTCGCTCAGGCACCGTCGACATCTTGTTCGACAGTGTGGACCGTCTCGTGGGCAACTTGCGCGGGCGGCTTTATGTGGTGGTGATTGCGCTCTCCACGGTGTTCGGCGCGCTGTCGGGCTCGGCCGTTGCCGTGGCGGCAACCCTCGGCCGATCGGTCCTGCCTTTGATGCGCGCCCGTGGCTATGACGACAAACTGTCGGCAGGGACCATCCTTGCCGGCGCCAGCCTTGCCCCCATCATCCCGCCAAGCCTTCTTGCCATCATCGTCGGCTCGCTGGCGGATGTGTCCATTGCAGGCCTCCTCGTGGCGGGCCTCGTCCCTGGGCTCTTGTTCGCCACGCTGACGTTGATCTACGTCTTCGCCCGCGCCTCCCGAAAGCCTGCCGAACGGCCAGCAGAACCGGTGGACGGACCGACCCCCAAAGGATCCGCGGTGATGGCGCTCCTGCGCATGGTGCCGTTCCTGGTGGTGATAGCCTCTGTCATGGGGCTGATTGTGGCAGGGGTGGCAACGCCATCAGAGTCGGCGGCCACAGGCGTCCTCGGCGCCCTTGTGGTGGCGGCGCTCTTCGGACGCCTCAAGGTTTCCATGGTGCGCGAAGCGTTCGGCGCAGCGGTGACGACGACGGTGGTGATCCTCATCATCGTGTGCTCGGCAAAGCTCTTCAGTCAGCTCCTGTCGTTCGCCGGTGCCACACGCGGGTTGGTCAGCCTTGCAGGCGCGCTCGACCTGGGGCCGGACGTCACCTTCCTCATCTTGATGATGATCCCGTTCATCTTGTGCATGTTCATCGATCAGATCGCCTTCATGCTGCTTGCGATCCCCATCTACCAGCCCATCGTCCAGGAAATGGGGTACGACCCCGTGTGGTTCTGGACGCTGTTCCTGATCAACCTTACCGTTGGCAGCCTGACACCTCCCTTTGGCTACACCCTGTTTGCCCTCAAAGGGGCACAAAAGGACATCTCCACAGGCACGGTCTTTGCCGCCGCCTGGCCTGTGGTGGGTGTGTTCATTGCCGGCATGGTCGCCCTGTGGGCCGCACCGGTTCTCGTCACCGCCCTTCCCAACGCTTTGCGTTAGGCGCAACCGGCCGTACCGGCCAATCTGACGGTTGGTTGCAGGCGGCGAACAAGTGGTGTTTCCTCAGCGGCCAACTTCACGCGCCTGCGGGCGTGTCCGATCGTGCCCGCTGGGAGGTGCCGTGACCGACGCCGATATGACCGCCGGCCAGCCCCACCCTGGCGTCGCCGTCCGCCTGCCCATCGACCGTCTCTTCTTCGCCCTTGCCGTTGTCATCGCCCTCTTCCACGTGGTGGCGAACGCGCTCGGCACACCCTTGCAAAACACCCTCGTCGGACTTGGCGAGGCGGTGCCTTTTCTCTCCTTCATCATTCCCGTGGGGCGGTGGTTCGGCGACCTTGCGACCCTCTCCACCCTCACCTTGTGCGCCATCCACTTCTCAGGTTTTGCGATCCTGTGCGCCTGGCGGTACCCGTTCCTGCACCCGTCAAGCACGGGGGCGGCACGCCTCGTCATGGTCGGGGACATCACTTTCGGCCTTTTGGTGGCAGCCTCCGCGCTGGGGCTCGCAGCCAGCGAAAACGCCATTTACGCCCGCGGTGTCTCGCTGTCCACGCTGGAGTGGATCATGGCGGGCATCACCATCGTCGGCGCCATCGAGTTCACCCGCCGCACCACGGGTTGGATCATCCCCGGCCTCATCGTCATTGCTATGACCTACCCCACCTGGTGGGGCGATGACATTCCTGGCGTGTTTCGATTTGCCGGCCTGTCTTTGGAGACGGTGACGTTCCGCTCCATCTTCTCTGATGAGGGGATGTTCGGCCTCATCGGGCAGATTTCGGCCACCTTCGTCTTCATGTTCATCCTGTTCGGTGCCTTCCTCATCCGCTCAGGCGCCGGCGAGTTCATTGTGGACCTCGCGCGGGCCGCGGCAGGGCGGTTCACCGGCGGGCCTGGCTTTGTCGCCGTCCTCTCTTCGGGGCTGACGGGGACGATTTCGGGCTCGGCCATCGCCAACACCGTCTCCACAGGCGTCATCACCATCCCTTTGATGAAGAAGTCAGGCTTCCCGCCGCGCTTTGCCGCAGGGGTGGAGGCCGCTTCCTCCACAGGCGGGCAGCTGATGCCACCGATCATGGGCGCAGGCGCGTTCGTGATGGCAAGCTACACGCAGATCCCGTACCTGAAGATTGTGGAAGTGGCGCTCCTGCCGGCGCTGGTCTACTTCGCCTCCATCGCCCTTTTCGTGCGCATCCAGGCCAAGCGCTCAGGCGTCGTGCCTGAGCCCGATGGCCCGCGGGTGATTGATGTTCTCAAACGCGGCGGCCCGTCCTTCCTGATCCCCATCGGCGTGTTGATCAGCCTTTTGATCTACGGATTCACGCCGACCTATGCGGCCGGATTCGCCATCCTCGCCGTCATCCTTTCGTCCTGGCTGACGCCGCGGCGGATGGGGCTGCGCGCCATCGTCGATGCCATGGCCCTTGGCGCCAACAACATGGTGACGACGGCCGTTCTCCTGATTGCCGTGGGGCTCATCGTCAACGTCATCGCGATGACGGGGATCGGCAACACCTTCTCGCTGATGATCTCGGAATGGGCGGGCGGCAACATGCTGATCGCCATCACCTTGATTGCGCTCGCCTCGCTGGTGCTTGGCATGGGGCTACCGGTGACGGCGGCCTACATCGTCCTTGCCACCTTGTCGGCCCCTGCCCTGCAACAGATGATCATCGCAGCCGCCATGCCTGCCGCCGAGATCGATGCCGCCAGCATCGCCGCCATGGTGCAGGGAACGCTCGACCCTGGCCTTCACGCCTTCTTCATGCTCGCCGACCCACAGGCCATGGTGGCCCTTGCGGCACCCATGAGCGAGGCGGACGCTGCCGCCCTTTACGCCAAGCTGCCGCCCGAAATTCTCGACCAGATCTACAGAGACGCCCGCGGCTCACTGGACCCTGCCTTTGTCACCGGCGCCCTGTTGTCGGCGCACATGGCGATCTACTGGCTCAGTCAGGATTCCAACGTCACACCGCCGGTATGTCTAACGGCCTTTGCGGCAGCCGCCATTGCCAAGACGCCGCCCATGTCCACCGGTGTTGTGGCGTGGAAGCTCGCCAAGGGGCTTTACCTGATGCCGATCCTGTTCATCTACACGCCCTTCCTCACCGGAACACCGTTGCAGGTGGGCGCGCTCTTCATTGTGGCGCTGATTGGCGTGTGGGCGCTGGGCTCGGCCATTGAAGGTTGGTTCGAGGGCAAGCTCGACTGGTTCTCCCGCGCGGGATTGGCCGCAGGCGGTGTGGTTCTCCTTTACCCTGGAGAGCCCTATCTAAATGTCGTGGGCGGGATTTTCGTGGTCACCTTGTTGTGCCTCAACGCATGGGCCACAAATCGACGCCCCGCCACCCGTTAGATTGCCGTCCCACAGCGCGTGTGATTGAACACGGGCTCTGACACTGAAGGAGTGCCTCGATGCCTATCGTCAACCGCTTTCACGATCTCACCGACGAGATCACGCAATGGCGGCGAGATCTGCACGAGCATCCTGAGCTGCTTTACGAGGTTCACCGCACCGCCAGCGTGGTGGCCGAAAAGCTGCGTGCATTCGGCGTCGACGAGGTGGTGACGGGGATCGGGCGGACAGGCGTTGTGGGCGTCATCAAGGGCCGTGGCTCCAGCGGGCGCACCATTGGCCTGCGCGCCGATATGGATGCGCTGCCCATCACCGAAAAATCGGGCGTTGCCTGGTCATCGCGCAACACAGGCGTCATGCACGCCTGCGGCCATGACGGTCACACCGCCATGCTCCTTGGCGCGGCAAAATACCTGTCCGAGACGCGCAATTTCGACGGCACCGTCGTTGTCATCTTCCAGCCCGCCGAAGAGGGTGGGGCTGGCGCCAAGGCGATGCTCGACGATGACCTCGTCTCCCGCTTCGGCGTTGAGCGCGTCTTCGGCATGCACAATTTCCCGGGGATGCCCGTCGGCACCTTCGGCATCCGTCCCGGGCCGCTGATGGCCTCTGCCGACCGCCTCCACATCACCATTGAAGGCCACGGCGGCCACGCGGCGCGCCCCCACGTGTCGTGCGACCCCATCGTCGCGGGTGCAGCGATCGTCACCGCCGTCCAGTCCATCACCTCGCGCAACGTGGACCCCCTTGAGTCGGCCGTCGTCTCCATCACCACATTCCATGCCGGCACCACCGACAACGTCATCCCCCAGACGGTGGAAATGCGTGGCACCGTGCGCACGTTGAAGGCTGAAGTGCGCGACCTTGTGGAGGGGCGCCTCAGATCCATCGTGGAACAGGTGGGCTCTGCCTATGGCGTGAGGGCCGACATCTCCTACCATCGCGACTATCCGGTGACGGTGAATGATGCCGAAGAGGCAGGCTTTGCCGCCGACATTGCCGCCAAAGTGGTGGGCGAGCGCAACGTGGAGCGTGACCTGGTGCCCACCATGGGCGGCGAAGATTTCTCCTTCATGCTGGAACAGCTCCCAGGGGCGTTCATCTTTGCAGGGGTCGGCGAGGATGTGGCCAACCTTCACAACGAAGCCTACGACTTCAACGATGAGCTGATCCCCGTGGGGTGCTCCTACTGGGCCACCCTCGTGGAAACAGCCCTTCCCCGCGCAGCGTAAGGGCAAGTCCATGGAGACGGTCAAATTCACGCAGATGGCGGACGGAGACAGGGAAGATTTTCTCTTCCTTGAAAAGCACGAACGTGCCGCCGCCGCCGATGTGGGCCAGCGCCTGATCGGACTTCTTGAAGAGCTCGACGACACGCCGTCGGCCTACAAGGTGTCCCGCTACGAACATTGTCTTCAGGCAGCCACCCGCGCCTATCGCGACGGCGCCGACGAGGACTGGGTGGTCTCCGCGCTCTTCCACGACGTGGGGGACCTGTACGCCCCCTACAATCACGATGAATTCGTGGCAGCGATCCTGCGGCCCTTCGTGCGTGAGCAATGCACCTGGGTCGTGGCCAATCACGGCCTCTTTCAGCGTTTTTACTACGCCCACCATTTCGGCGGAAACCGCGAGGTGCGCAAACGCCACGAAGGCCACGCGTACTATGACGACTGCATCACATTCTGCGAACGGTGGGACCAGAAAAGCTTCGATCCCACCTACGAAAGTCTGCCGCTCGACGTCTTCAGGCCGATGATCAACCACGTGTTCTCCCGCGACCCCTACCAGCCCCAGGTGGTGGCCACAGGCGAGCGCAGGCCGCTGGTGGATCGGGTCGTGGCTGAAAAGCGCCAACAGCCGGCTTAAGCGCGTTGCGCGGCTGAAGGACTGCCGTTCAGAGCCACTCCTACCGTGTCTTCAAGTCTCCTGCGGGGCGCGGTTCGGCATCAATCAATGGATGGGAAAGTCCACAGCAGCGGGCACTCGTGGAACGTCAGGCTTCCATCTGCCCAAAGGGAATGGAGGGGCAGGCGTGTTGAGGGTCTGTGCTGAGCGGCTCAGCTTGCAATGATTGGCAGCCGCGACGAGAAGCTGGGCCGCTGACGATCAGACGATGGCGTCGATGTCTTCGTCCGTCAGTGCGCCTGGCACGATGGTGATGGGGATCGGATAGCCGCCTGACTGGCCGCCTGCAATGGCGCTCACCAAAGGGCCGGGGCCGTCTTGGCCCGTTGCGGCGGCCAACACCAGGATCGAGATGGACGGGTCTTCCTCGATGACGGTGCGGATGGCATCAGTGCGGTTGCCCATCTCAATGCGCCTGTGCGGGTCAGCGGCAATGCGCGTGTTGAGGCGCGCCAACACCCTGTCCAGCATCGCCTCCGCCTCTTCCTCAGCCTCAGCGCGCATCAGGTTCTGAACGCCCAGCCAGTGCTGAAAATCGTCATTGGGCGTGATGATGCACAGTGCCACCACCTCAGCCCCCGTCCGTGATGCCCGCTTTGCCGCAAACAGCAGGGCGCGATCGCACTCGGGCGTGTCGTCCACGATGACGAGAAACTTGCGCTTGCCTTCAGCGCCGGGACGCATGGTGGGCGCCTATTCCAGGATGCGTGTGTAGTCGATGGTGAACAGGTCCTTGTCCACCGCAACGCCCGTCGTGACGTTGAAGATGGACACGCTCGTCTCCTGCCCTTTGGAGTCCACAACGTTCCACTGCTTAAGCTCTTTGGTGTCAGCGTCGAAAATCAGCGTCAGCGCGCCATCGCCAAAGGCCGTGCTTTCCTCGATGGTGACGGAGATGAGGTCGGGCTGAACGTCCACGTTGGTCACCTTCGCGTCGGAGGTGAGGTCGATGGAATTGTCCAAAAGGAAACGCAAGGGCGTGCGTTGCAGCGGCCAAATGTCCTGCGTGTTCAGCTTGCGATCGCGCACGGCGACGGACTTGCCGTCTGCGATGATGTCAAGGTTCGACGGCGCGTCATAGAAAAACCGCACCCGCCCTGGCCGAAGAATCGCAAAGCGCCCCTGCGTGCGGCCGCCCTTCGGGCCGAACTGCACGAATTCACCCTGCATGGTTTCAATGCCGTTGAAATAGGCGTTGATCTCATCCAGCGCCGTGTCGGTGGCGGCAAAGGTGGGGCCGGCGGGCACGGCAAGGAGTGCGGCGACGACGAGGGCGCGCAAGATGACTGTCATGACTGTCCTCCGACAACTGGCGCTGGGCGCGGCGGGAAACACCGGACCGGTCCGGCAACCCATTCAAAGTCAACGGTCGATGGGAGAAACCCCACCACCATCCGTCGACCCTGACCCCACGCTGGCCCAGCGAAACTTTATGCCACGTGAATGTGCACAGTTTCAGGTGCCGCTCAACCCGGACCGTTCGGGCCGCCTCAGGCCTCCTCTTCGGCAGGGACCAGAATTTCCCGCTTGCCGGCGTGGTTGGCCGGGCTGACCACGCCTTCTTTCTCCATACGTTCAATCAGCGTCGCGGCGCGGTTGTAGCCGATGGACAGGCGCCTTTGCACGTAGCTGGTGGAGGCCTTGCGGTCGCGCAGGACAAGGGCCACGGCGCGGTCATAAAGATCGTCGCTTTCCGACAAGGCTTCAAGGTTGCCCTGGGCGTCGTCGCCCGCGGGCTCTTCGTCTTCGTCCTCAAGGACAGCGGTCAGATAGTCAGGCACGCCCTGAAGCTTCAGGTGCGCCACAACGTCTTCCACCTCTTCGTCCGAGACAAAAGGTCCGTGGACGCGCTGAATGCGCCCGCCCCCTGCCATGAACAGCATGTCGCCCATGCCAAGAAGCTGCTCTGCGCCCATCTCGCCGAGGATGGTGCGGCTATCAATCTTCGACGTCACCTGGAAGGAGATGCGGGTGGGGAAGTTGGCCTTGATGGTGCCTGTGATCACATCCACCGACGGCCTTTGAGTGGCCATGATGAGGTGGATGCCCGCTGCACGCGCCATCTGCGCCAAACGCTGGATGGCGCCTTCGATCTCCTTGCCGGCCACCATCATCAGGTCGGCCATCTCATCCACGATGACGACGATGAAGGGCATCGGGGCAAGGTCCAGCACCTCCTCCTCGAAGATCGCCTCCCCTGTGCGCTTGTCAAAGCCCGTCTGGACGATGCGCGTTACCCTCTCGCCAGTCTTACCGGCTTCCTTCAGGCGCGCGTTGTAGCCGTCGATGTTGCGCACACCGAGCTTGGCCATCTTGCGGTAGCGATCTTCCATCTCCCGCACAGCCCACTTCAGCGCCACGACGGCCTTCTTGGGGTCGGTCACCACGGGCGTCAGCAGGTGGGGGATGCCGTCGTAAACCGACAGCTCGAGCATTTTCGGGTCGATCAGGATGACCCTGCACTCCTCAGGCTTCAGCCTGTAAAGGAGAGACAGGATCATGGTGTTCACCGAAACGGACTTGCCGGAACCCGTGGTGCCGGCCACCAGAAGGTGCGGCATGCGGGTGAGATCGGCAATCACCGCCTCGCCGCCAATGGTCTTGCCAAGGCACATGGGAAGCTTCGCCTTGGTGCGCTCGAAATCAGCGGAGGCCAGGATTTCGCGCAGGAACACGGTGATGCGCCGCCTGTTGGGCAACTCGATGCCGATGGCATTCTTGCCGGGAATGACAGCGACACGAGCTGACACTGCACTCATGGAACGGGCGATGTCGTCCGCAAGGCCGATCACGCGCGAAGATTTGATGCCTGGCGCTGGCTCAAGTTCATAAAGCGTCACCACCGGGCCGGGGCGCACGTGGATGATTGAACCTTTGACGCCGAAGTCGTCCAGCACGCCTTCAAGGACACGGGCGTTGGCTTCAAGGGCGTCTTCGGTCATCTCATGGTCGCCGCTGTCGCCAGAGGGCGCTGTGAGGAGCGCAAGGGGCGGGAACTCGTAGTCAGCGACGGACAGAAAGCTTGGCTGCGCTTCGCGAATCACCCGGCGGCCAGGCTTCATTGCCCCTGCGGGAGGGGTGACGAGGGGCGTTTGCATGAGCTCTGCCGGCGCTTGGCTTGCCCCGGCATGGGGGGCGTTGCGCTCTGTGGGGTTAGGCTCGTCCTCGATGAACTCGTCCTCGTCGGCGTAGTCCACATAACCGTCATCGTCCGCGGCCCCGGCGACATCCTCGTGCGCGTAGCGGGGGTCAGCGTCCTCGTCCCAGTCGTCCTCGCCGGCCGGCTCGTGCCCATCATCGTAAGGGTCGGCCACGGTGGCGCGGGCGACGGCTGCGACAGCCTCGTCCACATAAGGGCCGTCATCCTCGATCCCGTCCTCGTAGGCGTCTTCATCGATGGGAGCGGCGGCGTGCGCAGGGTCGAAGGCCGCATCAAGGTGGTCCGTGGCCTCGGAGGCGGTACCGTGGCGCTGATCGGCAGCCTCAAAGGCCTCCTCGTGCGCGCCATCGTCCAGATCAGATTGAGATTGGCGCGCCAGAATGTGCGCGGCGGGCCCGCGCGTTGTCTTGGGGAAAGTGAGCGTGCCGCGGGCAACAGGCTCCTCGGGCTCTGGCCTGCGGGGCGGTAATGAGCGGCGAGCCTCAGGCCGTGCAGCGGCCTGTTGCGAGCGGGGCGCCGCGGCGCGGGAGGGCACAGGCTCTGCCGGCATCAAAGGCAATTCGTCCTCGAAGGACGGGGCCGCTGCGGCCATGCGTCTGCGGGCACGGTAAATGTCCTGCTCATCACGGTCCTCGCCGCCGCTGCGGGCAAGAGCATCGCGCAGACCGCCAGGAGCCTTGCGCTCCTTAGGCTCGGCACGAAGGCGGGCGCGCAGGGCAAGGCTGTGGTGGGCGATGGCGCCACGCCAGGCGGCAAGCCGACCGCCCGACTCCTCATAGGTGTCCGTCTCGTCGAGGCCGTATTCGTCAGCGCCATCGTCGAACTGGCGGCGGATCCTGAGGCCCCCATCAAGGTCGGAGGGTCTGCGCCGCGGCGGCCTGACGGCGACCAGAAGGCAAAACACTGCCCCCACGCCGAAGAGACCGCCCACGAACCCACTCACAGTCCCTGAGCGAACGCCGAAGATGCCAGCGACCAGCCCATCCACTGAGCCGCCAATCACCCCGCCAAGCCCCATGGGCAGCGGCCACGCCTCGGTCACAGGAAAGGCGTTGAAGAAGCCAGGCGCGAGGAAGAGGGCAGCAACCCCCGCACCGACCCGCCCGAAGGACAGGCCAAGGGGCCGCCCCGCAATCAAGCGGTAGCCCCAGATCGGCAGTGGCGCCACCAAGAGTGGCGCGGCAAGGCCGAAGAGCTGCATCGCCGGGTCGGCAAAGGCCGCACCCGGAACGCCCATGATGTTTTGGACAGGCGCCGATGTGGCGTGGGTGAGGCTCGGGTCCGTCACGGTCCACGTGGCAAGCGCTGCTGCCAACGCTGCCCCCAAGCCAATCAGAAGGATGCCTAGGAGTGTACTGACGGCCCGTCGTGCAAATAGGACAGACGGATCGTCAAGGACGGCTTCCAACGCTCTCAAACGCAACACGCTCACGGCATAACCCCCGCTCGAACACGGACGAGACGCGTTGCAGCGCCTGTCTTGTCACGGCGGCGTCCGCGACGAGCGCAAGACGTACAAAGCCTCGTCCAGGGTTTTTCTGCCCGTCGGGCGTTAAGGCGAGGTAACTGCCGGGCACGGCCCTCACCCCCGCCTCGGCCCACAAAAGGCGCACCACATCAACGTCATCGCCCATGACGGGGAGCCACAGGAAGAAGCCTGCATCAGGGGTGACGGGACCGAAGCGAGGACCCAGGATCGCCGCAGCATCCGCGAACTTTTGGTCATAAAGGCGCCGGTTTTCGACCACGTGCGCCTCGTCGTCGAAGACCGCGGCAGCGGCCGCCTGAAGGGGGCCAGGAACTTGTGGCCCCACCTGGTTGCGAAAATCACGCACTGCCGCAATTGTTTCGGGGTGACCGGCCACAAAGCCTGCGCGGAGCCCGGGAAGGTTCGATCGCTTCGACAGTGAGTTGAAGACGAAAAGTTGCTTCAGGATGGACGGGCGGGACCGCGCCGCCTCAAGCGCACCCGCAGGCGCAGGCCCACTCTCGCGGTAGAGCTCGCTGTAGCATTCGTCAGCGAAGATGAAGAAGCCGTACCGCTCGGCCCTGTCGAAGAGGGCGTGCCAGTCCGAAACGGTGGCCGACACGCCTTCGGGGTTGCTGGGCGAAGCGATGATCCACGCCACGGCATCCTCAAGCACGGCCTGGGGCACACTCTCCCAGTCCGGCAGCACACCGTTGTACGCCGCCACAGGGACCGAGCGTGCGCCGATGGCATGGGCGGCCGCCGGATAGGCCTGGTAGAAAGGGTTTGCGAAAACGAGCGCAGGGTTTGCCTTACCAGCAAGGTCGCGGGCGCTGACAGCGGTCAGGAACAGCCCCTCGCGGCTGCCGCTCAACGGCAGCACAGCGCCGCTCTCCTTGAACCAGCCGTTCAGTTGGTAACGCCTGTCGATCCAATCGTGCACCGCCCTTTGGAAGTCAGCCGTCCCGCCAATCAAAGGGTAGGCGCCGAAGCTTGCCGCGTTTTGCACGATGACCTCGGTCACGAACGGGGGCGGCGCATGCTTCGGGCCCCCGACGGAAAGGTCGACGAGCGCCTCTTTGGGCTCAATGTCGGCAATGAGGGCGCGCAGGCGCTCAAAGGGGGACTTTTCGATGAACATGGCGGCGCGACTGTGCCCGCAATCACCCCTCAATCACAAGCCAAAGTGCTGAAAGGGCCAGGAGGGCACCCATGGCTCCGTTGAAGACGCTGAGCCGGCGACCATCCCCCAAGAAGCGGCCGAGCGCTGCGCCGAACCCCGCCCATGTGGTGCACGACAGCGAGCCTGCCACAACGAACACCAGAGCGATGATCACCGCCTCTGCCAAAGGCGCGACACCCGTTGCGTAGGTGGCGGCTACAGCGATGCACGCCACCCAGGCTTTGGGGTTCACCCACTGAAACAACGCTGCTCCGAAAAACCCCAGTGGCTGTGCGGCTGCCTTGTTGGCGGTGGCGTGCTGGCGCGCGATCCGCCAGGCAAGCCACATCATCACCGTGAAGCCGATCCAGGCGATGGCTTTTTGCAGGGCAGGCTCGGTGCGAAACACCTCCCCCAAACCCAGCGTGATGGAAAAGATCATCAGCGGAAAGCCGATGATGATACCCAAAATGTGCGGCACCGTGCGCCGCAGCCCGAACGTTGCCCCCGAGGACGCGAGCATGACGTTGTTGGGCCCCGGCGTCACCGAGGCGGCAAAGGCGAACAGGAAGAGCGCCACCAGAACATCAAGGCTTGCGACGGCAGGCATCGGAAAACCTTAGCGCGCCGCGAGGGTCCGCGGGACGGCAGGTGAGCATGGCAGATCCGCACCGCCCGATCATCTGTCGAGGAGGATCCAAAGGGCGGACAAGGCGAGGAGCCCAGCCATCGCCATGTTGAAGATCCGCATGGCCACGCCGCCCCCCAAGACACGGCCCATGCCGACGCCAAAGGCGGTCCACAACAGGCAGGCAACCAGCAAAACCATTGCGAAAATGACGGCAATGGCGAGGGCCTCGCGGGTCGGGGCAACGCCCGTCATGTAGGTGGCGCCGACGCCGATGGTCATCACCCACGCTTTGGGATTGACCCATTGGAAGGCTGCCGCCGTCACGAAGCTGAGGGGCCGGCCACGCCCTGCCGCTGCGCCCACAGGCTGGGTTGCAATGCGGTAGGCCAGCCACAGCATGACGCAAAACCCCACGACGGCGACGCCTGTCCGCAACACGGGCACTTCGCGAAAAAGCTCACCGAGGCCGAGGGTGACCGCGAACATCATGAACGGGAAGCCAAATGTGACGCCCAAAATGTGCGGCAGCGTGCGCCCGATGCCGAAAGTTGCCCCTGAGGATGCGAGCATGAAGGTGTTGGGCCCGGGCGTCATGGTTGCAGCGACGGCAAAGACGAGGAGCGCGAGGACAGCATCAAATGACAGGGGCATAGACCGGGTGTGGCGCCTTCAGCGTCTTTGGACGAACCGTTGCCCCGTCAAAGCAGCCCACGGGGCCGTTTTGCAAGCGCTGCGATAGGCGGGTAAGGGTCCTCGCCCTGTCCGCGATCAAGCGGCTGACAAAGGAGGACGCCTTGGGCGATGTGCTCCCCACCCTGCCGGTCCTGATCACCTACACCCTTGCCGTGGTGGCTTTGACGCTGACGCCAGGCCCCGACATGACCTTGTTTTTGGGCAAGACCGTTAGCCAGTCCCGCATTGCAGGGTTTGCCGCCTTTGCCGGCGCTGCGACGGGGCTCTTGGTGCATACGCTGTTCGTTGCCATCGGGCTTTCGGCGCTGCTGCTGGCCTCCGCAACGGCCTTCACCGTCCTGAAGGTGGTGGGCGCGCTCTACCTGTTGTGGCTTGCGGTGGATGCCTTGCGCAACGGCTCGTCCTTTCAGCTGGACGGGACGCGGCGACCGGCGGAAAGCGTGAAGGCGGTCTACCTGAAAGGCCTTCTCATCAACCTGTTGAATCCGAAGATCATCGTCTTCTTCATCACCTTCCTCCCCCAGTTCGTCAGCCCCACCGACCCCAATGCCTCGGCAAAGCTGATTGTCTTGGGCGCGCTGTTCGTGGTGATCGCAACACCCATCACCACGACGATGATTGTGTTTGCAGGCACTTTGGCCGGGTTCTTAAGGCGCTCGCCTCGCGCCACACGGGCGGTGGACTGGTTGTTTGCAACGGTGCTCGGCGGGTTTGCCGTAAAACTCCTCCTAACCCGCGCGTCCTGACCGGCAGCGCAGTCAGCGGGAAATGGCCGACCGGATGAGCCCGAACCCCGCAGCTGCAAACAGCGCCGCAACGGCCCCGTCAATCCACCGGCGCAGACGCTGGTAGCCTGCCATGAAGCCTGAGAGCGAGAACGCCATGGCGTAGCCGGCATAGTTTGCAAAGCCCAAGGCAAAGCACACCAGCGTCGCGGCAATGACGTGCGCGCCACCATCTCCAACGCCAAGGCCCATGGAGAGCGCCGCCATCCATGCAACGACCGCCTTTGGGTTTGAAAGATTCAAGACCAGCCCGCGGACGAACCAGCGTCCGTCACTGACGCAAACAGGCGCAGCTGTCGATGGCTTCAGCGCCGACCGGCCGGACTGGATCGCCAGCCACAACAAATAGAGCCCGCCCAGGACTTTGAGCGCGATCAGCGCCGTCTCGGAGGCTTGAAGAACCGTCCCCATCCCTGTTGCGGCGATCACACCCCAAAATGCCAAGCCACAGGACAGGCCCGCCCCAAACAGCAAGCCGCGCCGTCGGCCGGCACTCATGGCAACGGTCGCCACGGCAATGTTCGCGGGCCCAGGCGAAACCGTGACCACGAAGAACGCCAATGCGACAGCAATCAAATTCTCAAAACCACCCACGACCGCCCCTCCGACACCGCCGGCAAGTCTACTGCGGTTCGCTTGGCAATCAATACGGCGTCTTCAGGCGGCCACAGGGCCCAAGCCCTTCCGCGGGGCAGCCATACGCCGGCGAGCGGATTTTGCACGGACCCAGCAGCCTCAGCCCAGGGACCACGCGAACGCCCTAGACCTCAGGCGGCGGCGCGACGTGCCCGTGCCACCTCCGCCGCTGCCGCCTGGTCGATCTCGAAATGGATGGCACAGGTGTCTTTGTGCAGGGCGCGCAGAATGGGGTCGTCCATCAGTTCGTTGAAGCGACGGTGGGCTTTGTTGGCGTGGCGGCTGATGCTGGTCTCTTTCTCGTGGTTCAGGTCGAATTTTTGGAAGTAGTCTTCGAACACGTGGGAGGTTTTGCCGGTGCCGCGCCCGCGGACCATTTTGCGCTCGGCCTCTTCGCGGCTGCGCACGGCGTAGTGGTTCACCTGGGCGTACTCGTGATAGCCGCGGGCGTGCTTCCACTTGCTGTCGCCGGCATTGATCTGGAGGGCGTCAGGCATGTGCGTGCCGTCGGAGTAGACGTACTCCTCCCGCGGCCCGCCGCCGGGGACCGGCCTGTGGAGGCCGATGGCCTTGAAGCCGACGTTGGTGCGGTGGATCGATTTGAACTTGCGGCTTGTGTAATGCTGCTCAGGCGCGCAGTGGTCGAACCTGTCGATGGTCATCAAAGGGGACCACAAGGCGCGGCCTGAGGAGCCAAAGCAGCGCCAATTGATGGCCACCGCATGGGCGCCGCCATGGTAGGCGCAAAAGTGGTCGACGTTGTCGTGGATCTTAAGGTTCAGATACTCGTCATTGTCCATGACGAGGCACCAGTCGTTCCTCTTATAGAGGTCGGACTGGAAGGCGTCAGCGAAGGCGTCCATTTGCGGACGCTTTTTGCGGCCGTTCGAGCGCACGGCCGTCGCTTGGGTGTTGATCTTGTAATGGATGACGCCGAGCGCCTGGAGGCGCGAAAGGATTTCATGGGTAAGGTCGGTGGAGTCGTTCTGGTAGATGAGGATGTCATTGAAGTTCAGCGCATCGTGAAACGCCACCCACTCGATCAGCCAGGGACCCTCATCCTTCACACTGGACAACAAAAGAGCGCTCATCCCAACCAAACCTCGCGAACTCGAACGTGCGTACGCAACCCAGCGCGACGGCAGCACCGCGCCGCCGACGTCCTCCTCGCCATATAAGTGTCGACCGCAGCCTCGCAAACAGAAAAAGTCAGGCTACCAGATGCATTCGGCAAGGCCATCTTAAAACCATAAAAATGAATGGCCAATTCACGATGTGAATACGCGGCCACCTTAAAGATATTATAGCAGTATTAATTGTGACAAATCCAAGGTCAGCGCGCCTACTTATGAAACAGTACGGCCTAATTTGCGCCAGCGGTAATCTGACGTGGGCACTTAAACGTATCAGAAAAAGAAAAACCGCGCCTGGCTCAAAGCCGGACGCGGTTCGATTTTTGGCTGCCCCTAAAGGGGGCGTCGCGCAATTCTATTGAAGGGAGGCCGTCTCCACCCCATCCTTGCGATAGATGTCATCGCGGAAATGGACCACACCGTCCGCATTCACCCAGGCGGTGATGTAGGCGAACTTGATCTGCGTCGCCTTGTTCAGCTTCAGGTCCATGCGCTGGCCCGAGCGGATGACGGCGTCCACCTGGGCGCGGTCCCAACCATTGGGGCGGGCAAGCCAGGTGATCAGCTCGCGCACATTCTGCACCCTGACGCAACCGGAGGAGTGGAAGCGCGCGTCTTCCCCAAAAAGGTTCTTCTGCGGCGTGTCGTGCAGGTAGACCTGGTGGGCATTGTGGAAGTTGATTTTCACGGTGCCGAGGGAGTTCAGCTCGCCGGGCTCCTGGCGAAACATGTATTGTGTTGCCTCGTCGGTATACCAGTCGATCTCGGTGTAATCGAACTCACGGCTCGTGTCGCCCCAGCGATAAATCTTGATCTTCTGGTCGGCGAGGTAGGACGGGTCCTTCTTCATCCGCGGGATCAGGTCGCGGCGGACGATGGAGACAGGCACGGTCCAGTAGGGGTTGAAGTTCAACTCATGGACTCTGGAGGTGAGGATCGGGCTTTGCCTGTCGATCTTGCCGACGACCGCGGTGTGGCGGGAGCGCACGCGCCCGTTCTCCACCGCTTCGATCTCCGCGGCAGGAATGTTGACCAGCACGTAGCGGTCTTTCAGGTCCTTCGCCGTGTCGGCGATGCGGCCCATGTTGGTCTCAAGCTGGCTGAGCCGGACGGTCACAGGCACGTTGAGGGCTGTGATGGTGGACGCATCCACAATGCCGCTGGCCAGAAGGCCGTGGCGCAACTGAAAGCGCTTGACGGCCGCGGCCACGTAGGAATCGAACACCTCCGGCCGGCCGCCACGCTGGCTGAGGTCGCCTGACGCAGACAGCCTCTCGCGCAGCACCACAACGTCCTTGTGACGCATGCCGAGCCGCAAAGCCGTCTTGGACGGCTGAAGGTAAGGCCAACCGCCCGCCGCCGCGATGGCGCGGTAACGGGCGATGGCCATCTGCATGCGGGCCATCGCCTCGCCCGAAAGGGTGGGCTGGGTGGAATTGACCGCGCGCACCTCAGGCAAAGTGGCGTCGAAACGGTCCGACCATTCGGCCTGGCGCTTGAACGAGCGCAGCGCCTCAAGGGGGCTGTCGTGTTGAGCGAAGGCTTCGTAAGGAGCTGCCACCGTAAAGGCTGCCGCCACCATTACCGCCCGCGCCGCAACCCTGCGACGCGTCTTCAAGGAACCTAAAACGGACCAATTCACGCGTATACTCCCGACTCGCACCTTCGGTCTTTATGCCCGGTACCATGTCGGCAGCGCCCGAACAACGGATCTTCCTACAAATTGACGTCAATTGGGCAGGTGTTCAGAGCCCTGTGCCGTCAATGCCTCTGCGCACTGTCAAAGGCGGTAAAGAACCTGGTCCTTCCAGAACCTGTCGAGCCGACGCAGCGTCTTGGTGGTGCCTTCAAGACTTTCGGCCTCAACGCCGCCGATGGGGGCGAGGGACTTCAAGTGCCGATCCAGCAAACGCTCCACCACGGCGGCGACCTCAGCGCCCTTTTCCGTCACGGTGATGCGCACCGTGCGGCGATCGCGGTTGGATCGGCGCTGGACGAGGTAGCCCAATTCACCCAGCTTTTTCAGGTTGTAGGACACATTGGAGCCCAAATAGTAACCGCGCGACTTCAGCTCGCTCGGTGTCAGCTCCTCACTGCCCACATTGTGCAACAGCACCGCCTGGACGTTGTTGACCTCATCACAGCCGAGCCTGTCGAGCTCGTCCTTCACAACGTCCAAGAACCTTCGGTGGGCGCGTTCGATGAGACGGATCGCCTCAAGGTACGCCTGCCGCACCGTGTCATCGACGGCCGGCCGATCGGCCAATCCCGTCTGTTCCGCCTCACGCACATGCAAATTCATCCGCTTGCCTCTTGCCAGTGGCCCATTTGGGCGCTTTTGGCCAACGGTGGGTTGTCGCGATAACCGGGTGCTTAATCGGCAACCTGAATCAATGGTTAACGCCTTCGCCGTGACTTTTGCGTCACAAGGGTCAAACGGCCCGAAGCCTGATCGATGTTTTCACCCAAAAGGACCCCGGCCTTGACGCATCACCGCGAGCGTTCTGGGCAGGGCCCGGGCAAAGTCCAACGCCACGGCGACGATGCCCGGCACAGCGCAAAGCCGAGGCGTCCTCAGTGCGGCCCAGGTGGCGCTGAGGGGTGGCGAGAGCGGGTAGACAAGGGCGAGCCGGGGGATCCTCAGCCCGCTCAATCCTTGCCGCGAAGGTGTTCGATGATGCCCGAAAAGTCCGTCGCCTCGCCGCCGGCATCGCAAAACGCCTCGTAAAGGGCGCGCGCGCCGCCGCCCAAGGGGGTGGCAACACCGGATGTTTCGGCAGCCTCTGCGGCAAGCTTCAGGTCTTTGAGCATCATCTGTGCGGTGAAGCCTGGGGCATAGTCGCGGTTGGCGGGGGATGTGGGCACGGGGCCCGGCACAGGGCAGTAGGTGGTCAGCGACCAGCATTGGCCCGAGGCCGTGCTTGCCACATCAAACAGCTTTTGGCGGTCGAGCCCCAGACCGTCGGCAAGGTTGAAGGCTTCGCTGACGGCAATCATCGAAATGCCGAGGATCATGTTGTTGCAGACCTTGGCGGCCTGCCCCGCCCCTGCCGCGCCGCAATAGACCACCGTCTTGCCCATGGCTGACAGCAAGGGCTCGGCGCGGGCAAAGGTTGCCTCCTCGCCCCCTACCATGAAGGTGAGCGTTCCGGCGGCAGCACCGCCCACGCCGCCAGAGACGGGGGCATCCACCATCTGTACGCCGCCCGCGCCAGCCGTGGCGGCCACTTCGCGCGCGGTTGCCACATCGATGGTGGAGCAGTCGATCAGCAAGACGCCATCACCAAGGTGGGAGAGAACACCGCTCTGCCCTGTCACCACCTCGCGCACATGGGCCCCTGCGGGAAGCATGGTGATGACGGCATCGGCGCCCGACACCGCCTCTTCAAGGTTCCGGGCCACAGCGCCCCCTGAGGCGACAAAAGCCTCTCTGGCTGCCGGCACCACATCGAACCCCAAAACCCCGTGGCCGGCTTTGGCAAGGTTGGCGGCCATGGGGGCCCCCATGTTGCCAAGGCCGATAAAGGCGATCCGTGACATGGCGTCCTCTCCCCGTGGTGTTCTTGTGGACCCTTGTTGCGTGGGTCAGATGTATTCCTTGCGCCGAACGGCACGCACGCCGCCGAGGGCCGCCACCACCGCAAAGACCGCAACGTTGACGAAAAAGGCGGCAAGACCGAAGGGGGCGAGAGAGGCATCTGTGAGGATCATCGCCGCCTCAAGCGCCAAGGCCGCGCCCCAAAGGACAACGCCCCAACGCGATGTCAGCCACAACCCCACAGCCACCGCAGGCCAGGCAACCGCGGCTGCCCCCGTTGTCACCCAAGGGCCTGTGGGGTCGTGCCAGGCGGGGGAGAGATCGGTCTCGATATAGCCCACAAGACGGCCCCATAGGAGGACCGCCCCTGCCAGCCACGCCACCGCGGCAAGACGCAAGATGACCTTGATGGCAAAGCCTAAAGGGTCAGGATCGGTGTTGCGCTTGGAGGCGAGAGGGTCCTCCTGCGAGGTCATGGAGTGTAGGCGCGCCTGGGTGGCCTTGCGCGTGGCGGCAGCGGCGCTGACGGCGGTCAGTTGCGGGTCGGCCGCCACTTCAGGCGCTGGCCTGACGGCAACGGCCTTGGCGGTGTCGCGCACTGGCGCCGGGCGCGCATGGGCGGGAAGCTTTGCCCGTGCTGCCCCTTGTGACTTGGGCGGCACCTTTGCCGGAACACTTGCCGTCTTTGCCGGTGTTTTCGCATGGGGCGCTTGTGGCCGCTCGGCCCGACCTTCGGCGGAGGGAGGGCCTTGCGCTGGCGGACGCGCTTTTGCCGGTGGGCTGGCCTTGGCGGTGGGGCGGGACTTTCGCGGCGGTGAACCGTCAGGCGGGGTTCCGTCAAGCGCTTGAGCCTTGCGCAAGCTTTGGCGCAGCGCCGCAGCCGCAGGGGGGGTGCGCTTTCCCTCGCCCGCCCGTTTTGCTTGAGGTGATGGCCCCGCACCGTCCTTGCCGTTTCCCACGGCTTCGTCTGGGGCCTTTGGTGCGCCGGCCTTTTGCGGTGGATCGGTCTCCTCGCCACTCATGGGAGGGGCTCTGATGGCCTGTGATGGACCGATAGCGTCAACCAGCCATCGCTAGGAAGGGGCAGGTCGCCTCGCTCCGGCTCCATGAAGTGGGCGTCGATGGCAGCGGGCTCGACGGCGCTCAGGGACGCAGGGTCCCACCTGGGCGCATTGTCCTTGTCGATCACCACCGAACGGATTCCCTCATAAAAGTCATGACCTTTGAGGATCTGGCACAGGATGCGAAACTCGTCCCGCAAGCACGCCTCGAAAGGCCGGCCTTTTGCACCGCGAATCGCACGCAACGTCACCGACAGGCTGGTGGGGGATTTGCCCTTGATGGCTGCCGCGGCCTTGGCGCTGAAAGCGTCGCCTGCCGCCTCAAGCCGCGCAACCATCTCACTGACGCTGTCTGCCGAAAACCCATCGGCAATCGCCTTCAACTCGCCGGCGTCCATAGGCTCGGTCTCGACGGTAAGCTCGCCAAGGGCCGCATCGAGGTCTCTTGCGTGTGCGGCGCGGTCAAGAGCTGCGGGGATATCGGCGCTTGCCACAGGATGGGTGATGATCTCGGCAGCCGTCGCCCCGTCACGCTTCAGACGGTGACCCGTCAGGCCAAGGTAAAGGCCGAACTCCCCATCCATGCGCGACAGGGCATAACTTGCCCCCACGTCAGGAAACAGGCCGATCCCCACCTCTGGCATGGCAAAAAGAAGGTTCTCCCCACCCACGCGATGGCTTCCATGGATGGAGATCCCCACCCCGCCACCCATACAAATCCCGTCAATCAGCGAAATGTAGGGCTTGGGGAACCGCTTCACGCGGTGGTTATTGGTGTATTCGGCGATGAAGAAATCCACCGCTGTCTCGCGCCGCTCATAGACATCGCGGATGTCACCGCCGGCGCAAAACGCCTTGCCCTCGTGGGTGACGACAACGCGCTCAACGGCATCATCTTGCGCCCATGCGTCCAGCGCCTCACCCATCTCGTTGACCATCGCCATTGACAACGCGTTCAACGCCTTGGGCCGCGTTAGCGTGATGATTCCTGCCTGTCCGGCGGTGTGGAAGGTGATGTCGCTCATCGGTTGGACTGCTTTAGAAGGTGGCGGGCGGCAATGACGCGCATGATCTCGTTGGTGCCTTCAAGGATCTGATGGACCCGCACGTCGCGCAAGTATCTCTCGAGCTTGTAATCCCTCAGGTAGCCGTAGCCGCCGTGAATCTGGAGCGCTTCATTGACCACCGTAAAGCCGGTGTCGGTTGCAAGGCGCTTGGCCATTGCGGCAAGGGGCGTTGCATCAGGGGCCGCTTCGTCCACGGCCCGCGCGGCTTTGTAAAGGAGGAGCCTTGCCGCCTCCAAAGCGGTCGCCATGTCCGCCAGCTTGAATTGGGTGGCCTGGAAGGCGGCAATGGCCTGGCCGAACTGCTTGCGCTCCCCCGCATAGGAAACAGCGAGCGAGAGCGCCGCATCCCCAGCCCCCAGCGAGCAGGCGCCGATGTTGAGCCGCCCGCCATCAAGCCCCATCATCGCGATTTTGAAGCCCTCGCCTTCAGCCCCGAGCCGGTTGGCCACGGGCACGCGGCACCCATCGAAATTGACCGCAGCTGTGGGCTGTGAGTGCCAGCCAAGTTTTTGCTCCTGCGCCCCGAAGGACAGCCCCTTGGCATCAGACGGTACGAGGATGGCGGAGATCCCGCCCGCCCCCTCGCCGCCCGTGCGGGCCATCACAAGGTAAAGATCCGCCGCACCGCCGCCTGAGATGAAGGCTTTGGAGCCGTTCAAAACGTAGTCGTCCCCCTCCCGCACCGCACGGGTGCGCAAGGAGGCAGCGTCCGAGCCAGAGCCTGGCTCCGTCAGGCAGTAGCTTGCAAAGCGCGCCATGGTGGCAAGGCTCGGCAGCTCGGCCATGCGCTGATCGTCGGTGCCGAACCGGTCGATCATCCCCGCCACCATGTTGTGGATGGAGATGTAGGCGGCCGTCGACGGGCACGCCGCCGACAGCGCCTCGAAGATGATTGCCGCATCAAGCCGTGTCAGGCCTGAGCCGCCATACTCAGACGCAACGGTCATGGCGGCAAAACCAAGGCTTGCCGCCTCCTGAAGCGTTTCGACGGGAAAGGTGCAGTCACGGTCCCACGCGTCGGCGAAAGGGGCCATGCGCTCAGCAGCAAAGTCGGCCGCCATGGCTTGAAACGCGCGTTGCTCCTCGCTCAGTTCAAAGTCCATGCCAGATCCGTCTCGGGCCGCGATGGGGTGGTTGTGGATGTAACCTTAGTCCCCCGTCACAAGGGCCCGCGTCAATCCTAGGCGGTCTGGACGGATTGATCCGGATCAGATCGAGCGATGAGGACTTGCGCCAGATTTGGATGCGAGCATGTACGGCGGTCTGCTGTTGTGGCGCCGAGGTTCGCTTTGTTCTAACCTGAAGGTGAGTGTTTGGGAGACGAAGCGATGGATGTGCACACACGGCGCCAGGTTGCGCCGGACATGGCCGATGTACTGAAGGGCCGGCGCATGCGACGCAACAGGCGCACGGACTGGTCGCGCCGCCTTGTCCGCGAGACGACGCTGACGGTGGATGACCTGATCTGGCCCATGTTCATCACCAAGGGGACGGGCCACCGCGAGCCTGTCGCCTCCATGCCCGGCGTGTTTCGCGTTTCCGTGGATCTTGCCGTGGAAGCTGCGCACGAGGCAGCGGCGCTGAAAATCCCGGTGGTCGCCCTGTTCCCCTACTCCGACACCGATGTGCGCGATCCTGAGGGGACAGAGGCGGCAAACCCTGACAACCTCGTCTGCACCGCCTGCAAGGCCATCTCCGCGGCGGTGCCCGAGGTGGGCATCATGACGGACGTTGCCCTTGATCCTTACACCAGCCACGGCCACGACGGTCTGATGGCCGGCGATGAGATTCTCAACGATGAGACCGTTGCCCAGCTGATTGCCCAGTCCCTGGTTCAGGCGGATGCCGGCTGCCACATCATCGCCCCGTCGGACATGATGGACGGGCGCATCGGCGCCATCCGCAGAGCCCTCGACAGGGCCGGCCACGAGGGCGTTCAGATCATGGCCTATGCGGCCAAATACGCCTCGGCCTTCTACGGGCCGTTCCGCGATGCTGTTGGTGCCTCCAGTGCCCTGAAGGGCGACAAGCGCACCTACCAGATGGACCCGGGCAACTCCGACGAGGCACTGCGCGAGACAGAGCTTGACCTTGAGGAGGCGGCCGACATGGTCATGGTCAAGCCCGGCCTTGCCTATCTCGACATCGTGCGCCGCGTGAAGGAGCGCTTCGGCGCGCCCACCTTCGCCTACATGGTGTCGGGCGAATACTCGATGATCGAAGCGGCCGCCGCCAACGGCTGGATTGACGGCGACAAGGTGATGATGGAGTGCCTGACGGCCTTCAAGCGTGCAGGGGCCGACGGCATCCTCACCTATCACGCGCCGCGGGCAGCGCGTCTCATCAGTGCCGGCTGATCCTTCGCTGGACGCGGTCTCGTTCGCCGATATCGAGCGGGCCGCACTGGCGCTGGATGGGGTGACGGTGGCAACGCCGTGCCTTCACGCGCCGCGCCTGTCAGCCCTCACAGGGGCCAATGTCTATGTGAAATACGAGAACATGCAGGCGACCGGCTCGTTCAAGGACCGTGGCGCTTTCATCAAACTGTCCTCCCTCAGTGCCGACGAGAGAGCAGCCGGTGTGGTGGCCATGTCCGCAGGCAACCACGCCCAGGCGGTCGCCTACCACGCCGCGCGCCTTGGCATCTCGGCCACCATCGTCATGCCCGCCCGCACCCCTTTCGTGAAGGTGGCCGCCACCGAAAGCCACGGCGCCAAAGTGGTCCTGAGCGGCGAGACACTTTTCGAATCGGCACAGGCGTGCGCGGAACTTCAGGCCTCGGAGGGCCGCATCCTCGTCCACCCTTATGACGACGACAACATCATCGCCGGTCAGGGTACCGTCGGGCTTGAGATGCTGCACGCCGTGCCGACGCTGGATGACATCATCGTTCCGGTGGGCGGCGGCGGACTGATCGGCGGCATCGCCTTGGCCGCCCATGCCTTGAAACCAGACTGCCGCGTCACCGGCGTTGAGGCAGCCCTTTACCCCTCAGCCCACGCGGCCCTCGGGGGACATGACGCCCCTTGCGGCGGCGCCACCCTGGCCGAGGGCATTGCCGTCAAAGCCGTTGGGGCACGAACGCTCCCCATCATTCGGGCCCATGTGGGCACCATCCTCCTTGTGGACGAGGAGGCCATCGAGCGGGCCGTCAACGCCTACCTCACCTTGCAAAAGACCATGGCGGAAGGGGCTGGCGCTGCCGGACTTGCCGCCTTGATGTCCGACCCTGCCCGCTTCCAGGGGCGCACTGTCGGCCTCGTTTTGTGCGGCGGCAACATCGATGCGCGGCTGATCGCCTCCATCATGGTGCGCGAACTGGCGCGCGAACGACGCATTGTCACGCTTGAGGCAACCTTCACGGACGAACCTGGGGTGCTGGCCCGCATCACAGGCGCTGTGGGCGCTGCCGGAGGCAACATTTTGGAAGTGACCCACCACCGCCTCGCCCTCACCCACCCTGCCAAGGCCACAACGGTGCGCCTCACCATTGAGACCAAGGACGACACCCATACAGAAGCCATCATGGACAAGGCCACGCAAACCGGCCTTCTGATCGACATCTCCGACCGTGTGGACGGCCGCTTTTGACCCGCCGCAGCCGATGCGCCACTAATGCGCGCGAACGGTTGGCAAGGGGCTGATGCACGTGGCCACGAGCCCATAATATGGCGATGGATCCTGCGATGGCGGCGACCCTTGTGGTCATTGCCATCTCCACGCTGCTTTATGCCACCGAGCGCTACTCCATCGAGGCCGTCAGCCTTGGTGTGATTGCCGCCTATCTCGGCATCTTCGTCATCTTCCGCCTGCCCACGCAGTCGGGCATCTTGGGTGCGGATGACATCTTGTCCGGCTTTGCCAACCCTGGTCTCGTCACCATCGTGGCGCTCCTCATTGTCGGCCAGGGCCTGTTTCACACCGATGCGTTGGAGCGGCCGGCCCAAACCCTTGTGCGCTGGGTGAGCGCGAAGGGCATTGTCGCCATCTCAGCCGTCTTCCTGGTGATCGGCACGCTTTCGGCGTTTTTGAACAACACGCCTGTTGTGGTGATGTTCATCCCCATCATCTCCGCGTTGGCGGCGGCCATCAAAGCCCCGTCCTCTCGGTTTTTGATGCCATTGTCGTTCGTGACCATCCTAGGCGGGATGACGACGCTGATCGGCTCGTCCACCAACCTTCTGGCCGCCAACGTGGCCCACCAGTCGGGCGCTGTGTCGCTGGGGTTTTTCTCCTTCACCCCCATCGCGCTGATGATGGTCGCTGTGGGACTGCCCTACGTTCTGGGCATCCTGCCTTTCCTTTTGCGCGAGCGGCGGACCATGGCGGAGGCCATCCGTGCCAGCGGCGGCAAACAGTTCATCGCCGAGATTCCGATCCGCGCAGGCCACCCTTTGGTGGGGGCAACGGCCAACGCCGGTCTCTTCCCCCAGTTGAAGGACATGACGGTGCGTCTGGTCCAGCGCGGCGAGCGCCCTCACTTGCCGCCGTTCGAGAACCTGACGCTTCAGCCGGGTGACATCGTCATTGTTGCGGCGACCCGTCAGGCGCTGGAAAAGGCACTGTCGGGCCGCAGCCCCGTCATGTCGGAGGCGAACGAGGATCGCCCGCCCGGCGTCGTCACCCTTGCCGAGGCCATCGTGGCGCCTGGCTCACGGCTGATCGGACGCACGGTGGCCCAGTCGGGCTTTCGCGGCGAGGTGGGCTGTGTGGTCCTTGCCATTGAGCGTCGCAGCCGCATGCCGCGCCTTCCCATGGCCGATTTGCGCATGGAGGCGGGAGATGTGTTGCTGTTTGCTGGCCCGCGCCGCGCCATTGACGAGCTGCGCGGCAACCGCGACGTCCTTTTGATCGACTGGACGGCTGTGGACGTTCCCTCCCGCGGCCGCGCACCCGTTGCTCTTTCGATCTTCGCCGGTGTCGTCATTGCCGCGGCAACGGGGGCAATGCCCATTGTGGCGGCTGCGCTCCTGGGTGCCTTCGGAATGCTTGCCACGCGCTGCCTCAACACCCGTCAGGCGGCCCGTGTGGTGGATGGGCGCATAGTGATGCTGATTGCCGCAGCCATTGCCTCAGCCACCGCGCTTGAGGCAACGGGCGGCGCGCAGATTCTGGCCAACGCGCTCCTTGTGGTGCTGGCCGATTCGCCCCCTTCGGTGGTGATGTCGGCACTCTTCCTCATTATCGCTATCACCACCAACATCTTGACGAACAACGCCGCTGCCGTCTTGTTTACACCCATTGCTATCGGGTTGGCGGCACGGTTGAACGTGCCTGTGGAGCCGTTTGTGGTGACTGTGATCCTTGCGGCTAATGCCTCCTTCGCCACACCTGTTGCTTACCAGACAAACCTTTTGGTGATGGGTCCAGGCCACTATCGCTACAGAGACTTTCTGATCGCGGGCGGGCCCCTAGTTCTGTTATTGTGGGGTGCTTTCAGCTTCATCGGTCCATGGTGGTACGGGATTTGACCAGTCGACTTGGGTTGAGCGATGGTCCTTTCAGGGCACCGGCGGGGAGGCCGACTGAGATCCCATGGTGAAGTCGAACGACCGCTTCGACGAGACGCAACAACTGCGCGCCGCAAAGCCGGCCGCGGGCGAGACCCCGTCCACCACGAAGGCCAATTCCGCGCCCACCAAAGATGCGCCTTTGCAAAAGCCGGTGCGGCGGCGCAGGCGCGTGGCCATCCGCAGGGTCACCGAGCACCCGCAATTTTATCTGACCGCGGCTGCGCCCTGCCCCTATCTGCCTCACCGTTTTGAACGGAAAGTCTTCACCCACTTGGTGGGGGAGCGGGCGGAAGCGTTGAACGACCTTCTGACCCAAGGCGGTTTCCGTCGCAGCCAGAACATTGCCTACCGCCCTGCCTGCGAGGGCTGCCGCGCTTGCGTATCCGTGCGCGTTCTGGTGGACGATTTCGAGTGGACGCGGTCGCTGAAGCGGATCGCGAAGGCAAACGCCAATCTTGTGCGGCACGAACGGCCGCCCCTGCCTTCGTCAGAGCAATACTCCATCTTCCGGGCGTACCTGGATAGCCGCCACGCCGACGGCGGCATGGCGGACATGACGGTCCTCGATTACGCCATGATGGTGGAGGACACCCACGTCGACACGCGCCTGTTCGAGTACCGCCAGAAGGTGCGTGGGCAGACACGCGGGCCCTTGGTGGCCGCCGCGCTGACCGACATTTTGTGCGATGGGCTGTCGATGGTCTACTCGTACTTCGAGCCGGATTTTGCTGCCGAAAGCCTCGGCACCTACATGATTTTGGACCATATCCGCCGCGCCGCAGAGTTGGACCTTCCTTACGTCTACCTCGGCTACTGGGTGCACGGGTCGGACAAGATGGCCTACAAGTCCCGCTTCCGCCCCCAGGAACACCTCGGCCCCAAAGGCTGGCAGCCCGCCGAGTTCTAGCGCGCCCCATTGCGTGCTGACCCCACGTTTCTCGGCCAGCTATGCGATGAATGAACGGCCGTACCGCCACCCTCCCAGACAGTTCCTTTGGTGAGACACCAAAGCAGCGACGTTCCTTCGGAGCCGACACTTTCAGAACCCCGCGGAGGGGACCTCGGGTCAACCCCGAAGAGCGAAGCGTGGGTTGAGGCGAGGTCCCCTCCGCGGGAAAATTGTCCATCGGCGGGAGCAGCAAGGCACGGCCCAATCGGCCGTTCCAACCGCAACGGCGTTCACCAATAGAGCGCTCCGCCTCTCAAGGCTGAGGCTCGAACCTTGTGGAACGGGGGAAGCCGTTGGGCACCACACGCCCTGCCGAGGCGCGCTCGCCGCGATACTCGCGAAGGTCTTCCAAGGAGCGGCGATGTTCGCGCCCGGCACTGTCGCGCCAGACGAGCCCTTCGTCGGCCTTGAAGACCCTGACGTCGCTCAAGCCCCCGTCCTTGTATTTTTGCAGCCGCACGCCGCGGCCTTTGGCAAGGGTGGGGATCTGCTCGATGGGGAAGACCAAAAGTTTGCGGTTCTCGCCGACCACAGCCACGTGATCGCCCGCCGCCTCCACAGCGCGCAACACCGTGTCGCCTGAGGCAGGGGACATCACCTGTCGGCCGCGCTTGGTGTTGGCCACAAGATCGTCCGCTGCCACCAGGAAGCCCCGGCCCACCTTGGAGGCGATAATCCACATGGTGTCGGGCTCGTGCTTGCCGATGGCGGCAATCTCAACGCCCGCTTCCATCTCCAGGATCAGGCGCAGGGGTTCGCCATGGCCACGCCCGCCGGGGAGCTTGTCGACGCCAAGGGTGTAGACGCGCCCATCGGAAGCGAACACCAACAACTTGTCGGTGGTCTCCGCATGAAGCCACGCGCCAAGGCCGTCATCCTGGCGGAAGGCAAGGCCCGACTGATCCTTCGCATGGCCTTTCATGACGCGGATCCACCCCTTTTGGGACAGGACCACGGTGACCGGCTCACGCTCGATCATCGCCTCGGCCACATCGTCAGCGCTTGCCTCTGGCGCGGTCTCGAATGTGGTGCGGCGGGCGCCAAGCTCGGTCTTCGGACCGAAAGCGTCGCGCACATGGCGGACGGATTTGGACACACGGTCCCACTGCTTGGCATCATCGCCAATCAGCTCTTCAAGCTCGGCCCGCTCGGCGGTCAGACGCTCGTGCTCGCGGCGAATCTCCATCTCCTCAAGCCGGCGCAAAGAGCGTAGGCGCATGTTGAGGATGGCTTCAGCCTGCACATCGGTAAGGGTGAACTCGGCAATCAGTTCGGCCTTGGCGTCATCGGCGTAGCGGATGATCGAAATCACCTTGTCGAGGTCGAGGTAGACCACGAGGAAGCCGTCAAGCACCTCAAGCCGGTGGATGACCTTGCCAAGGCGGTGCTTGGCACGCCGCACCGTCACCACTTTGAGGTGATCGAGCCAGGCCCGGATCACCTCCACAAGGCCCACAACGCGCGGCACCTGCCCGTCCATGAGGACGTTCATGTTGAGGGGAATGCGCGATTCAAGATCGGTGAGCTTGAAAAGGCTTTCCATTAACAGCACAGGGTCGACGGTGCGCGAACGTGGCTCGAGGACAATGCGAAGGTCCTCAGCGCTTTCGTCACGCACATCGCCGAGGAGGGGGAGTTTCTTGGCTTCAAGAAGCTCGGCAATCCTCTCGATCAACCGGCTCTTTTGCACCTGATAGGGGATTTCGGTGACGATGATGACCCACTGGCCCCGCACCCCATCCTGGCGTTCCCAACGGGCGCGTGTGCGAAATCCGCCGCGACCGGTGCGATAGGCGTCCACAATCTGCGCCCTCGGCTCCACGACAATGCCGCCTGTGGGGAAATCGGGCCCAGGGATCATCTCAAGGATCGTGTCGAGCCGCGCTTCGGGGTGCTTGATGATGTGAAGGGCAGCCGTTGCCACCTCGGCCGCGTTGTGGGGAGGCACGCTCGTGGCCATCCCAACGGCAATTCCCGAAGAGCCATTGGCGAGGAGATTGGGAAAGCCGCCTGGCAGAACGACTGGCTCTTCCTCGGAGCCATCGTAGGTCTCGCGGAAGTCCACGGCATCTTCGTCGAGACCATCCAGAAGCAGGCGGGCGACCTCCGTCAGCCGCGCCTCGGTGTAGCGCATGGCGGCCGCGCCATCCCCGTCGACAGTGCCGAAATTGCCCTGGCCGTCCACCAGCGGGTAGCGCACGGCAAAGTCCTGCGCCAAACGCACCAGAGCGTCATAAACCGCCTGGTCGCCATGGGGGTGGAACTTGCCGATGACATCGCCCACCACACGGGCGGACTTTTTGAACGCCGCGCCAGGGTCGAGCCGCAGTTGGCGCATGGCAAACAGGAGCCTGCGGTGAACCGGTTTCAGGCCATCGCGCACATCAGGCAGCGCGCGGTGCATGATGGTGGAGAGCGCGTAGGCAAGGTAGCGCTCCTCCAGCGCGTCCTTAAGGTCGACGCTTTCATCCATCGGCGGGATCAGTTCATCGCTCATGGCCACTCCACCCAACACTGTGGCGATAGAGCCGTCGCGGCCAGGGGGCAAGCGCTAGAGCCATTCGCATCTGACTGTACACAGTCAGATCAGGTCATATTGGGCGTTGATCCCTGACGCGAGCCGTTGTGAGGCGGCAGGCGGCCATCATACCGGCTGGTCCACAGGGTGGATGGCGTTCCCGGACCGTCAGTCAGTGGGGATCATCACCTCGTTGCGGCGCAGGAAGGGCAGCGTCCAAGGCGGATTGTAGAAGGCAAAGCGGGGCGTCCCCTTCGCAGGAAGGTTCTTGTCCGCCATGAAGGACTGCAAGCGCTCGGTCTCCTCATCAAGACGTGCCTTGGTGTTGAAGCCTGAAAAGCGCACCACAGCCATCGTGTCGCCGGGCACCTTCTCGATGGTGATCTTGTCGGACTTTGGGGCCGGCAACGTGTCGATGGTGAACTCTGCGGGCATCACGAACGTCACCGTCCACGTGTCGGCGCCGGCAGGTTCTTGAAGGACGGGGGCGGTCATGGCGATCTTCTGGCCGTCCCGCGCCGCCGGCTCCTGGATGACGGGGGCCGTCATGGCAATCTTCTCGCCAGGGCGGTTGGCGCCGAAAATATAGTCGGCGAGCACCCTGAAACCGCGGTTGGCCGCCGTCCCGCGATCGCCCGTCACGGTGACGTGGGCGATGATCATCGGATCGTAGCGGCGCACCTCGAAGTCCCCGTCCTTGGAGACGACGGTGAAGGACGGTTCAGCCACGTCAGCCATCGCAGGTCCTGCCAGAAAAGGGACGAGTGCGACCAACACATACATCAAGCGCAAAAAACGCATCACACATTTCCTTCGTTGCCTTAGCTACGGTGCAACGGGAGGCGTGGTTTGCGGTTTCGCAAGGTGCGCTCACGGTGCACGGGCGGCAGCCTTCAAAACGGCACGCACAAAGCGCTCCCTGGCGGGCGGCAAAGGCTTATCGGCAAGGGCGGCGACTTCACTCGTTAAAAAGTGGGCCGTGAGACGGAAGCCTGCCTCAAGCGAAGCCGCGGTCACGGGTCCGGCATCCTTCAAAAAGGCCGGCAAGGGGAGCATGCGGTCCGCATAAGGGGCGCCTGCGGCCCGGCTGACGGCACGTCCTGAACGCGGCGAGACGAAAACAAGGTCTTCCGTGCTTCCCGTTGCCGCGCACTGCGACAGGTCGAGGCCATAGCCGAACTCTTCCAGGAGAATGAGTTCGAACCGCACGGCCGTCTCCCCGGCGTCGGACGGGTTGTCGAAGGCTTCGATCAAAACGTTGGCGGCGGCGTAAAGGCGGGGGTGGGGGTCGCGCTCCGGCAAAAAGGCAAGGAGTGCTGCAAGGGATTGGAGGCCGAAGGCGCCGACGGCATGGTCCATCACCTGCCCGGCGCGCGCCTCGATCATTTCAAGCTGCAAGGTGCCCAGCTGACCGTCGAGCCGCCCTCGCCAAGTGGCAAGGACGCGGTTGCCCGGCTGAACCGTTGCCCGTGTCCCCTGCGAGCGTGCGCCGCGCACAAGGCCTGCCGCGCGCCCTTCTCTGACGGCGAAAAGGTCGACGATCTTCGAGCTCTCGCCGAACGGGCGGGCTGAGAGGATCAGCGCTTCGTCGCGCCACTCCATACCGCCTCAACCGTCCTCGAAGAGGGAGCCTTTGATGGTGCGCGAATGGCCGCGAAACTCCGCAACCACCTCCCCATCTTGGTTGCGCACCGTCACATCGGTGATTCCTGAGCGCCCCTCCCGAAACCGCTCCACGGCCTCAGCGGTCAACACGTCCCCCTTGGTGACGGGCCTCAGATACGAGATCTGGCACTGGCCCGCGACGATGCGCTGGCCCGACGAATTGCAGGCGAACGCAAAGGCGGAGTCGGCAAGGGTGAAGATGAAACCGCCATGGGCAATGCCATGGCCGTTGGTCATATCCTCCCGCACCGTCATGGAAAGGCGCGCGCGGCCTGGGGCCACCTCCTCCAGCGCCATGCCCAGCGCACGGGAGGCGTTGTCGTCCGCCCACATGATGTCGGCGGCCGCAATTGCGGTATCCTGAGGGTTCCTCACAGCCGGCCTTTGAAGTTGGGTTTGCGCTTTTCCATGAAGGCGGCAACGCCCTCCTGATAGTCGGGGTGGCGGCCTGCGGCCCTTTGGGCATCGCGCTCCACATCCAATTGATCGTCGAAGGTGCTGGTCTCGGCAGACACCAGCGCGCGCTTGATGGCGGCAAGCCCATCGGTCGGCAGCGCACAAAGGCGGGCGGCCAGGCGGTTCGCCTCCTCCATCAGTGTTTCATCGTCCACCACGCGGTAGACAAGGCCCCAGCGCTCTGCAGTCTCAGCGTCCACTTTTTCGGCCAGCATCATCATGGCGCGGGCGCGGACCGGGCCGATGGCGCGCTGGAGTGTGAAGGTGCCGCCAGCGTCAGGCACAAGGCCAAGGTTTGCAAAGGGCTCCAGGAAGCTTGCCGAACGCGCGGCGATCACGATGTCGCACGCAAGCGCTATGTTGAGGGAGGCCCCTGCCGCCACGCCGTTGATGGCTGCCACCACAGGCACAGGCAGCCCGCGGATCTTGCGCACGAGGGGGTTATAAAACCGCTCAAGATTGTCGCCGAGATTTGGCGGGCTCTCGTCAGCCCCCCTCATGCGTTCCGACAGGTCCTGCCCTGCGGAAAAGGCCCTGTCTGCGCCAGTCAGGATGACGGCGCGTACGCCCTTGTCCGCCTCCGCTTTGCCAAACGCTTCGGCAAGGCCGGCGTGCATGGCCTCGTTGAAGGAATTCAACTTGTCGGGGCGGTTCAACGTCACGGTCAACACAGCGCCGTCGCGCTCGCTCAAGACAGGGTCCATGGCCATCCTCTCCTCGTTTGGCTGTTGTCCCAGAGGGTGCGGCAGCGCAATGCGCGGCTCGCGGGCACGCGCACCGGCCGCGCCGGGATATGTGACAAAAAGTCTTGACTTAACCGATTTTTGTAACTTATTGAGCGGCTCACGTGCCTGTCAACCAAACAGGCGCGCACCATACGTGGTCGCAACGGCCAGAGGAAACAGACCGTATCAAGCGGCGGTGGTGGGGAGGAGACGGCAGACCTTGAGGGTCCTGGCACCTATGTTGCCAGCACCGGTCCGTACCCTCGCCATCGTTTTCTAAGACTTGCGCATCGTGCCTTTTGAGGGGCAGCCTGAGGCAAAGACCAACATCGATGTCACGCGCTGCCGCATATGAACGACGGCAGCGCCCACTGGGAGGGAACTGAATGAAACGTGCAATCCTTTCGGCAGCTGTTGCGGCAGCCCTTATCCTTCCTGCCGCAGCGCAGGATGGCGAACCCATCCGCATCGGCTCCGTCTTGGCCGCAACGGGCCCCGCCTCGTTCCTCGGCGACCCTGAGAAAAAGACGCTGCGCCTTTACGTGGACAAGATCAACGAAGAGGGCGGTGTGCTTGGCCGTCCGCTGGAGTTGATCGACTACGATGACGGGGGTGATGCCAACCAGTCGCGCACCTTCGCAACGCGCCTTGTGGAGGACGATGAGATTGTCGCCATGGTCGGCGGCTCCACCACAGGCACGACGATGGCGATGGCGCCCATCTTCAACGACTATGAGATCCCGTTCGTGTCGCTTGGTGGCGCTGTGGTGATCATCGATCCCGTGCAGCCCTTCGTCTTCAAGACGCCGCACACCGACAAGATGGCCTGCGAGAAGATTTTTGAGGACATCCAGAAGCGCGGTATGTCGAAGGTTGGGATGATTTCGGGCACCGGCGGCTTCGGCAAGTCCATGCGCGCCCAGTGCATCGATGTGGCCGGCAACTACGACATCGAGATCGTGGCCGACGAGTCCTACGGCCCCAAAGACTCCGACATGACGCCCCAGCTCACCAACATCAAGAATACCGATGGGGTTGAGGTCCTGGTGAATGCTGGCTTCGGCCAGGGTCCTGCCATCGTGACGCGCAATGTGGCCCAGCTCGGCATCGACCTTCCTTTCTACCAGAGCCACGGCGTCGCCTCGAAGTCGTTCATCGAGCTGGCCGGGGATGCGGCGAACGGCGTGCGCCTTCCTGCCTCAGCGCTCCTGGTGGCGGATCAACTTCCCGATGATGACCCGCAAAAGCCCGTGGTCGTGGACTACAAGACCACATACGAGCAGGAAACGGGCGAGCCGGTCTCCACCTTCGGTGGCCATGCCTATGATGGTCTGATGCTTGTGGTGGATGCCATCAAGCGCGCCGACTCCACCGATCCTGTTGCCATCCGCGATGCGCTGCAGGAGACTCAAGGGTTCATGGGGACCGCGGGTGTCGTCAACATGAGCGCTGAGGATCACATGGGCCTGGACCTATCCGCCTTCAGGATGCTCGAAATCAAGGACGGTGAGTGGACCCTCGTTGACGATAGCGCCTCCTGAACCGAGGCACTTGAGGGGTAACAGACGATGCGGATCGTCATCATGGGCGCGGGCGCTGTGGGAGGTTACTTCGGCGCCCGGCTCGCAGCGGCCGGCGAAGATGTCACCTTCGTCGCCCGCGGCGCACACCTTGAGGCCATGCGCACAGGCGGCCTCAGGATCGAAAGCGGCCTTGGCGACCTTTCGCTGGACCGTGTGAACGCCACCGACGATCTGACAGGCCATGAGACGGCAGACATCGTCCTCTTCCTCGTCAAACTCTACGACACGGTGGAGGGTATCGACGCCATCAAACCGGTTGTCGGCCCCAACACCCTGGTCACCTCCTTCCAAAACGGCATTTCGGCGGAAGCTGAACTGACCTCAGCGTTCGGAGACGACCGTGCGGCCGGCGGCGTTGCCTACATTGCCGCAGACGTGCGCGCCCCAGGCGTGATCCGCCACACCTCGCAGTTTGCACGCCTGTTGGCAGGCACGTTCGATGGGCGCACGGACCAGAAGCTGACGCGACTGGCCGAGGTTGCCGAGCGTGCAGGGGTTGAGATCGACGTTGTGGACGATATCCGCAAGCGCATCTGGGAGAAGTTCGTGATGTTGACGGCCTTCTCGGCCATGACGTCGCTCACGCGCCTTCCCATCGGCCCGATCCTCGATGACGCCTTGTGCAACGGGCTTTACCGGGAGGCGGTGGAGGAGTCCTTCAACGTCGCACGTCACTACGAGCCGTCCGTGGATCCAGGCTTTGTGGACCAGCATATGCACAGGGTCGAAGGGTTTCCGCCCAACATGCGCTCCTCGATGCTGGACGACCTTTTGCGCGGCAAACGCCTTGAGGTGGACGAACTTTCCGGCAGGGTCGCCGCTCTGGCGGTGGCGGCCGGCATTCAGGCACCGTTCCACGCCATGGTGGCGGCCGCCCTCAACCCCTATCGCAATGGAGCGCCCGAAGGGGCCGTCGATGGCTGAGATCCTGCAGTTCACCTTCTCCGGGCTGACGGTGGGCGCTGTTTACGCGCTGGTCGCCCTAGGCTTCACGCTCATCTACAACGCCTCGGACGTCATCAACTTCGCCCAGGGCGAGTTCGTGATGCTGGGCGGGATGACCACGGTCTTCCTCGCCGCTGCGGGCATTCCCTTGCCGGCTGCCGCGGTGCTCGCCGTTGCGGCCACCGTCTGCGTCGGCCTGTTGTTGTGGGCGCTTGCCATTGAGCCTGCGCGCGGGGCGACAGCGGTAACGCTCATCATCATCACCATCGGCGCGTCCATCTTCCTGCGCGGCGCTGCCCAGGTGATTTTCGATAAGCAGTTCCATTCTTTGCCGCCCATTTCAGGCGACACGCCGATCCGCCTCGGCGGCGCGGCCGTGTTGCCGCAGACATTCTGGGTGCTGGGGGGCGCGATGGCCGTCCTCGTCGCGCTCTGGGCGTTCCTGGAGCGCACATTGTCGGGCAAAGCGGTGCTCGCAACGGCGGCGAACAGGCTTGCGGCCAAGCTCGTCGGCGTCAACACCTCGCTGGTGGTGGGCCTTTCCTTCGGCGTGTCGGCGGCCATTGGCGCCCTGGCGGGCATTCTCGTCACCCCCATCACCCTGACAAGCTATGATGTGGGCACGCTCCTGGCGCTGAAAGGCTTTGCCGCGGCCATGCTCGGCGGCATGGGCAACCCCTTTGGCGCGGTGATCGGCGGGCTTCTGGTGGGCCTCATCGAGGCCTATGGCGCAGGGCTGATCTCCTCAGACTATAAGGATGCGTTCGCGTTCATCGTCATCCTCATGGTCCTTTTCTTCATGCCGGCCGGGCTCTTCGGCAAGCGTCGGGTGGAGCGCGTTTAATGGCCCAGCGTTTTGCGACGCCTTTGGTCCTTGTGGCCGTGATGGTGGTCATCTGGTTTGCCGCTGACAGCAACTTCATCCTGCGTGTGGCCTCGCTCGTCTTCATCTATGGGCTGGCGGCCATCGGCCTTAACATCCTTGTGGGCGATGCGGGCCAGGTGAGTCTGGGCCACGCGGGCTTTTTGGGGATCGGCGCCTATGCCGTCGCCATAGGCCCCACAACGCTCGGCCTTCACCCACTCCTGTCCATGCTGGCGGGGGTGGTGATCGCAGGCCTGATCGCCCTTGTGGTGGGCCGCCCCGTCTTGCGGCTGAAGGGTCATGCCCTTGCGGTGGCAACCCTTGGTCTTGGCATCCTCATCTCCATGGTCATCACCAACGAGGCCTGGCTGACGGGTGGACCCGACGGTATGCCCGTGCCGCGCCTGACGCTGTTTGGCGAGCGCATCAGGGGCGCCGACAATTGGTTCTGGATCACCGGCGCCGTCCTCGTCATCGGCGCGCTCATCGCAAGCTCCATCAAGGCAAGCCCCACGGGGCGGGCGCTGAGGGCGGTGCACGATTCTGAAGTGGCGGCGATGGTGTCCGGCGTCGATGTTGCGAAGTACAAGAACATCGCCTTCGTCATCTCCGCCATCTATGCGGCCGTGGCAGGCGGGCTCCTGGCGCTGTTCGACGGGTTCGTGACGCCGGATGTGGCAGGCTTCCTCACCTCGGTGGAACTCATCACCATGGTGGTTCTGGGCGGCATGGGGTCGGTGCTCGGCGCTGTGGCGGGCGCTGGCATCTTGACGGCACTGCCCCAGGTGCTCACCGCCTTTAACGAGTATGAACACATGGTGCTCGGCCTCATCATGATGGTGGTGATGATTGGCCTTCGCGCAGGCATCGTCCCCAGCCTCATTGCCCTTGTCTCGGGCCGGCGGAGGGCAAAAGCGCGATGACGAGCCTTGCCGCACAAGACCTTGGGATCGATTTTGGCGGCGTGCGCGCTGTGGACTCGGTCACCTTCGAGGCGCCTGAGTCGGGCGTCACCGCCATCATCGGCCCCAACGGCGCGGGAAAGACGACGCTCTTCAACATGTTGAGCGGCGTCTACACCCCGGGCCATGGCCGCGTGTTCCTTTATGGCGAGGATGTCACCGGCGAAGTCCCTTACAAACTTGCGGCCCGCGGCCTGTCCCGCACGTTCCAGAACTTGCAGATCTTCTTCCAGATGACGGCGCGCGAGAACGTCATGGTGGGCGGCCACCTGTCAGAGCACCACAATGTGCTGCGCCACCTTCTGCCGCTGCCTTCCTTGTTCGGTGAGGAGCGGCGGGCGCGCGAGGCGGCAGCGGGCCATCTTGCCCATGTGGACCTTGCCGATGTGGCCGACAGACCCGCCTCCTCCCTCCCCTATGGCGCGTTGAAACGCCTTGAGATCGCGCGCGCCCTTGCCGCCGAGCCCAAGGTGCTGCTTCTGGATGAGCCCGCCGCCGGCTGCAACGCGACGGAGACCGAGGCGCTTGCGGTTCTGATCCGCCGGCTTGCCGACGAGGGGCTGTCCATCATCCTCGTGGAGCATGACATGGCGATGGTGATGAGCCTGTCGGACAGGGTCGTCGTCCTCGACCAGGGCCGGATGATTGCCGACGGCAAGCCTGAGGCCGTGCGCAACGACCCTGCCGTGCGCGCCGCTTACCTCGGAACCGACGCATGATGCTGAAGGTGGACAGCCTGACCGCCGCCTACGGGCGCATCGAGGTGCTGCACGATCTGTCCCTTGAGGTGAACACGGGCGAAATCGTCGCCATTGTGGGCGCCAACGGGGCCGGCAAGACAACGCTCATGAAGGTGATTGCAGGCGTCCACCCTGCCGCTGCGGGGCGCATTGTGATCGACGGCGACGATATGACCGCGAGCGCGCCCCACAAGCGTGTGGAGGCTGGCGTGGCGCTTGTGCCTGAGGGACGCCAGGTGTTCTCCCCCCTCAGCGTTTCGGACAACCTGGCGCTCGGCGCCTTCCGCAGGGCCGGCGAGCCTGAGGCGGATCGCGCCAAGATGGAGAGCCTTTTTCCCATCCTCAAAGAGCGCAGGCACCAGGCGGCCGGCAGCCTTTCAGGCGGTCAGCAGCAAATGCTCGCCATCGCACGCGCCTTGATGTCGCGCCCCCGCCTGCTTCTCCTCGACGAGCCGTCTATGGGACTGGCACCCATTGTCGTCAAAGAGATTTTCCAGACGCTTTCGGCGCTGCATCGCGAGGTGGGCACCACTATCTTGCTGGTTGAGCAGAACGTCTCCGCAGCGCTTGGCCTTGCAAGTCGCGGCTATGTGATGGAAACCGGGCGCGTGGTTGCGTCCGGCGCGTCGGACACCCTGTTGGCCGACCCTGCCATCCAGCAGGCGTACCTGGGCGGCTGACGAGGTCATCCCCGCGCAGCCCCGGCACGGCATGGATGTGCTATGGGTAAAGCGATCGGCATGATCAGAGAGTGGGCATGAGCGAGGGAACCGTCGTCCTGTTCGAGGACGCCATACGTCAGCGCGAACTGGAACGGCCGCGGATCATGACCGAGGCCGATCTTGAGCTGCGGCGTGAGGCACCCGTCGATCCGAAAACCTGCCATGCCGCCTTCACGGACGTCGCATTTGACTACATGGTCAAGAAGCGTCAGGTGCCTGTGTTCGAGAACCTGACCGTTTCCTTCCCCCGCGACCGCAGGATTGCCGTGCTTGGCCACAAGGGCTCAGGCAAGTCCTCCATCCTTGACATGTTGTCGGGGACGAGCCCACCGCGGCGGGGCCGTGTGTCCATCTACTCGCGGATTTCCTGGAAACTCACCAAGCTCAGCTACTTTGACGGGCGCATCTCCACACGGCAGAACCTTCTGTATCTGGCGCGCCTGATGGACATCAACGCGCCCCATCTGATCCACTATGTGCGCGAGTTGTGCGACATGAGCGATAAGCGGCTCGACGAGCCCATGGGCGCCCAGAAGATTGATATTCGTCGCCGGATCGGCATTATCGTCGCCATTGCAGCGAGCTTTGATTGCTATCTCATTGATGATCGCTTCAAACCGGAGAAATTCAACCTCGTTGGGCCTGCAGAGCCCATGGGCGATTTTCTGTTGCAGTGCGACTACATCATTACGTTGAGCGATACGCGGTTCATTCCGCAGACATGTGATCTGGCATACATCCTTTATGAAAGCCGCATCTTTAAATTCGATGATGTGGCGAAAGCGGTAGAGGTCTTCAAATCGCTTCCGATCCCCGAAGGGGAATCCCCCAGCGGCGCGGCCGAAGATGACGATGATGAAGACGAAGCGCAGGAAGAGCTCCTTTAAAGTCCTATGAGTGACAAGAACCTCGTTCCGACGCAGCAAGACCCCGAAAAGCGCGGCGAAGCCAAGCGCGCGCGCCTAGAGCGGCGTCAGCGCATGCTGGCCCAGCGCGGCGAAGCCTTCGACGTTGATGAGCACGACGCCCGCAAGGCGCAGACCGTTGCCAAGGGCCCGGGCCAAATAGCCATCGTCCAGCCGGAGACGTTCGTGCTGCCGCCGCGGGTTCAGACGAACCGCAAGGCGTCCTCCTTCAGCCGGTTCATTCAGCTCAGCTTCTGCCTTGTGGTGCTGCTTCCCGCGCTACTGGCGGGCCTTTTTTACGGCTTCGTTGCGAGCGACCAGTACGCCACACAAAGCTCCTTCGCCGTGCGCGGTGCGTCCTCCTCCTCTTCGGCGGTGGACATTACGAGCCTGTTTTCCATGGGTGCGGGCGGGGCGAGCTCCGAGAGCGCCGACAGCTATATCCTTCAGGAGTACATCCACTCCCGCGAGATGGTGGAGGCCCTGGTTTCGGAAGCCAACTTCCTGGAAATCTACAGCCGCCCCAACGTGGACGCCTACTATCGGCTGGACCCAAGCGTGCCCATCGAGGGCTTGGTAGAGTACTGGCAGACCATGAGCGCCGTCGTGTTTGACGTGGACACTGGGATCATTTCCCTCACCATCCGCGCCTTCCGCCCTGGCGATGCTGAGGTGATCACCCGCAAGGTGATCGAAAAGTCAGAAGCGCTTGTGAACGATCTGTCCATGCGCGCCCGTGAAGACGGCGTGCGCTCTGCCCAGCGTGAGGTGAAGATCGCCGAGACCCGTTTTGCCGACGCACGCAAGGCGCTGGCTGGCTATCGCGGCACGGAGCGGGAGATCGACCCCACGGCGGCGGCTGCCACGCGTCAAGGTCTTGTGGGCAATCTTGAGGGTGAGCTTGCCACCCTGGAAGCGCAGCTGAACGCGCTGTTGGCAACCATGAGCGAGACGTCGCCGCGCGTCACCTACGTCAAGAACCAGATCCGCGCCACGCGCGAGCAGATCGAGGCTGAGCGTCGCCGAGTGGCCGTGGCCGATGAAGGACAGTCACAACCTGTGCTTACAGAGCGTCTGTCACGATACGAGGAGCTTCTGGCCGAGCGTGAGTTTGCCGAGAAGGCTTACGTGTCGGCGCTGGCTGCGCTGGAGGCGGCACGGATTGAAGCCTTGAAGCAGCAATCCTACCTCGCCGTTTTCGTTCGCGGCGCAGCGCCTGAAGAAAGCACCTTTCCAGAGGGCTTCCGGTGGACTGCCATCCTTGCCGCATCGCTGTTCCTGGTCTGGGGTGTGATGGCCTTGATTGCCGCTGCCGTGCGCGATCGCGTGGCCTAGGGGCAACACAACTTTAGAAAACATTGCAATTTTGCCGCCAAGACATGTTGCGGCAAAGCAACGTTTGACGGGGCATTCACTTTTGTCCGCCAATTCATGATGCACCCACGCGCCACACGGTGTTACGCGTGTGGTTGTCAGTGCGAATGAGTTGAGGGGACAGCAATATGCGATTGAAAGGATGGGCGATACTCGCCGCATTCGCGGTCGCTGGCTGCACGAACGCACTCCCCTCCCAAGGCCCGTCAGCGGTCGCCATCACCGACCAGGAAAACCCCGCAGCGCCCAAGGCCCCCTACATCGTGGTGGAGCTGGACGAGAAGACCACCAACATCACCGGCCAGTTCAAGCCGCCGGCGTTTGCCTCCGTCTTTAAGTTACGTGGCCCTGTACCTGACCTTGTGCTTGCCAAAGGCGACAAGCTGGACGTCAACATCTTCGAAGCCGGCGCTGACGGGCTGTTCTCCTCAGCCACCAGCAAAGCCTCGCAAATCAGTACCGTTATCGACGGTCAGGGGCGGATCTTTGTGCCCTATGTGGGCGCCGTCCAGGCCGCGGGCCGCTCGGTCAACGGTTTACGCTCGGCCATTGAGGCCTCGCTGCAGGACAAGGCAATCCAGCCGCAGGTCCAGGTGCTGGTGACGGAGAGCCGCGTAAACTCCGTGACCGTCCTTGGCACCGTCGGCACGCCAGGCCTCGTCCCCCTCACCTTCGGCGGCATCCGCCTGTTGGATGTGATTGCCGCGGCAGGCGGGTCATCGACGCCCACCTACGAGACGCAGGTGGTTCTTCGCAGGGGCCACAGGGTGGCCACAGCCCATCTTGAGGACATTTTCGACAAGCCCAAGGAAAATGTCATCATCCAGCCTGGCGATACCATTTTGGTCTCCCAGGTGGCGCGCACCTACACCGTGTTCGGCGCCTTCAGGAACAAGCAGGAGGTGCCCTTTGCCACCCGCCGCGTGACGCTGGCAGAGGCAATGGCCCGTGTGGGCGGCCTTGTGGACACTGAAGCCAACGCCAGGGGCGTGTTCATCTTCCGCTTCGAGCCTGATCATATCGCCAAGCAGTTGAACCCGCGGGCAACCACGGCCCCAGAGGGCACGCGCGTGCCCACCATTTACAGGATCAACCTGAAGGACCCGAAGAGCTTCTTCCTCATGCAGCTGTTTGATATGCGCGATGAGGATGTGGTGTACGTGGCCAATCACCCCGCCGCAGAGCTTGGCAAGTTCCTGCAGATCCTGTCCCCGGTCCTGAGCAACGCCAACCTCGTCACCCGCACCACCAACACCTTCGCTGAGTAGGTGGGGTGGACCTCCTGACCCACTTCAAGGGGATGGCGGCCAACAACACCTTTGCCAACGACAGGCTGCTGCACGCCTGCGAAGGGTTGAGCGATACAGAGTTTGCCGCAAAACGCACGGGCTTCTTCCCGTCCCTTTGCGCAACGCTGAACCACATCCTGGAGGTGGACCGCTACTACTACGACGCCCTGTCCCAAGGGGGCGCGGGGCTAAAGGTCTTCGACACCCCTGCCATCACCAGCCCCTGGGCGTTGCGGGCAGCACAGGCGCGCCAGGATAAGCTCCTGGAGGTCTATTGCGCCAGCCTCGCGCCGGACATGTTGACTGAGACCATTGCCACCGACCGCGGCGACGAAGGGATCTTCCACGAACGTGTGTGCGATATCCTCGCCCATCTTTTTCAGCATCAAATTCACCATCGCGGGCAGGCACACGCCATGCTGGCCGGCACCTCCGTGGCACCGCCGCAATTGGACGAGTTCTTTCTCACCTACGACAACAACCCGTTGATGGTGCGATAGGTGGGCGGCGCGAGATAAACACTCCATGGCCGCGCAAAGCTATCGGAACTCTGCTCAAGCAGTCTTCATCTCTTCAGACGCAAGATACTTTTTTACTTAAGTTCCCGAAAGTAATCTTTGGTTCAATTCTTACAGTCCGAGCCAAAAGTCCAGGAAGCGGCGCGTTGGCTGTCCACAAGGCGCCGCACCTCGGCAAAGACGGCCAACAGCATCGCCTCGTTGAGGACGCCCGTGTTCACGTTGTAGCGGGATGGGTGGTAGCTGTCGGCAACCGCCGGCTTGCGATCCATCAAATGATGCGCGCCATGCTTGAAGGGGTGGGCGGCAAGGCGCTCGCCGAGCGTGCGAAGGACCGCGTCGTGGGCAATGCGGCCCAGCGCGAGTATCACGCTGAGCTTCGGCATGGCCGCGATGGTGGCCGCCAGGAATGGCCGGCACTGGTTGATTTCCGCGCCGGTCGGCTTGTTTTGCGGCGGCACGCAGCGCACCGCGTTGGTGACGGCAGCATCTGTCAGCATAAGACCGTCGTCGGGGCGTGCATCGAACACGCCTTTGGCGAACCCGTGGTTCAGCATCGCCTTATACAGAAGATTGCCTGCATAATCCCCCGTGAAGGGCCGCCCCGTGCGGTTCGCACCCGACACGCCAGGGGCAAGCCCCACCACAAGGAGTGAGGCCGCGCCAAGATCACCGAAGGTGTCGACGGGGGCGTTGTGCCAACCGGGCTCGCGATCGCGCTGCTGAAGCCGATAGTCCACCAGCCGCGGGCACAATGGGCAATCGCGGCCAGGATCTGTCGGCGCGTCCTTTCCGGCCGCGTGGTGGGCGGGCAACGGTGTCGGTCAGGCGTTGATGATGCGATCCGGACCGGACGACGCTGCAGGCTCACCGCGTGTCGTCGTCGTGCGTACAGGACGCTCGGCAGGGTTGCGGCCCACCTCGTCTTGCAGGTCCCCAAGCTCGATAAAGTGGTCGGCCTGGCGCCGCAGATCATCGGAAATCATGGGCGGTTGCGTTTGCAGGCTGGAGACCACACTCACCTTCTTGCCTTTGCGCTGCAGCGCTTCGGCAAGGCGGCGGAAGTCTCCATCGCCTGAGAACAGAACCACGTGATCCACTTGCTCGGATATCTCCATGGCATCGATCACAAGTTCGATGTCCATGTTTCCTTTGACCTTGCGGCGGCCGCTCTGGTCATAGAATTCTTTTAACGGCTTCGTCACAACCGTGTAACCGTTGTAATCCAACCAGTCGATCAGCGGTCGTAATGTGGAGAATTCTTGATCTTCGGCCAGCGCCGTATAGTAATACGCTCGAAGAAGATAGCCTTTTTTACCAAATTCGGATAAAAGGCGCTTGTAATCTATATCGAACCCCAAAGATCTCGCGGCGCTGTATAGATTGGCACCGTCGATAAATAAAGCGATCTTCTCGCGGGGATCGAACATTGTGCTGGCTTTCTCTTAAGTTAACAGATTATGGACGACGCGTGTGCCGCGAGCCGCGCTTGTACTATGCTCGCAATGATAGGGCCGAGTTGTCATCTTCACAAGGTGCGCGGGATCCAGAACCAGTTTGAGTCGTCTTGACAACCGTGTGACACTTGCACAGCGCTCGGCTAATGGCTATTTGGAGGGCTTGCTGTCAACTCGTTTTTTGGGAGGCCGCCGTGGCGCGCGTCACAGTTGAAGACTGCGTAGATAAGGTCGAGAACCGCTTCGAACTGGTGCTTCTGGCCAGCCACCGTGCGCGGGTGATTTCCTCAGGTTCCCCTATCCAAGTGGATCGCGATAAGGACAAAAATCCTGTCGTCGCGCTTCGCGAGATCGCCGATCAGCGGATCGATCCGGACGACTTGAAGGAAGAGCTCATCCACTCCCTTCAACGGCGCGTTGAAGTGGACGAGCCAGAGGCCGAGCAGCCCGCGGTGCCCACCCACGGCAGCGCTCAGGAAGAAAGTGTGGACACAACTTTTACGGCCATGTCCGAAGACGAACTGTTGCGCGCCATGGAGACCCTTGTCCCGCCGGAGCGCACAGAAGAGGTCTAGGACGATGGTCGGCCCGCGACAGTAAGACTGCCCTTCGCCTTGGCAGAGCAGGCAACCGACACCCACCGCACGCCGCAACGGCCCCCTGAAGCGGCCGCAGAGGCCGCTCGCCGCGACACGGTGAAGCGGCCCGACGGGCCGCCAAAATCCCAAGCGCCCCGTCCACGCCCCAAAATGATGCGCCAGTACGAGTTGATCGAACTGGTCGCGGCCCACAACAAAGAGCCCGACGAGGCGCTGCTCAACCGCGCCTACGTCTACTCCATGCAAAAGCACGGCCATCAGACCCGCGCGTCCGGTGACCCTTACTTTTCCCACCCGCTCGAGGTGGCGGCGATCCTGACGCGCATGAACTTGGACAACGCGACCATTGCCACAGCGTTGTTGCACGACACCATCGAAGACACCGATGCCACCCGCGCCGAGATCGACCAGCTGTTCGGCGAGGAAATCGGCAAGCTGGTGGACGGGCTGACAAAGATCAGCCGTCTGGACCTTGTGTCCCATCAGGACAAGCAGGCTGAAAACTTCCGCAAGCTGCTGCTGGCAGTGGCCGATGATGTGCGTGTGCTACTGGTCAAGCTCGCCGACCGTTTGCACAACATGCGCACCCTCAACTGGGTGCCGCAGGACAAGCGCCGCCGCATCGCCGAAGAAACCATGGACGTCTACGCCCCTCTGGCGGGCAAGATGGGCATCCACTGGATGCGTGAGGAGCTGGAGCATCTGGCCTTCCAGGTGCTCAAACCCGAAGACGCCGCCATCATTGAAAAGCGCCTTGAGGAGATGCGCGTCTCCGCCGGCGATCTATTTCGCAATATTGAGGATGATCTTAGCCAGAAGTTGGAAGAACACGGCATCAAAGCGAAGGTTCAGGGTCGCGAGAAACGCCCCTTCTCCATCTACAACAAGATGCAGAGGAAGGCGATCAGCTTTGAACAGCTGTCGGACCTTTATGGCTTCCGCGTGCTGGTGAGCTCGATCCCTGAGTGCTACGAGGCGCTTGGGGTGATCCACACCATTTGGAGCTATGTGCCGGGCCGCTTCAAGGACCACATCTCCAACCCGAAGCAGAACGACTATCGCTCGCTCCACACCACGGTCGTCGGTCCGCGCGAGCAGCGGGTGGAGCTGCAGATCCGCACCCACGAGATGCACAAGGTGGCCGAGTACGGGATTGCCGCCCACGCCTTCTACAAGGACGGTGCACCGCGCAGCCTCGGCCGTCTGTCATCCGATTCCAGCGCCTATGCCTGGCTGCGACAGACCATTGAGCTCTTGTCGGAGGGCAACAGCCCACAGGAGTTCTTCGAGCACACCAAGCTTGAGTTGTTTCAAGATCAGGTGTTCTGCTTCACCCCGCGCGGCAAGTTGATTGCCCTGCCGCGCGGCGCAACCCCCATCGACTTTGCCTATGCCGTCCACACCGACGTCGGCAACACCTGCACAGGCTGCAAGATCAACGGCCACACCAAAGCGCTGATGACCCCATTGGTGAACGGCGACGAGGTTGAGATCGTGTGCGATGCCAGCCAGTCGCCCCCGTCCGCCTGGCGCTCGCTGGCCGTGACGGGCAAGGCGAAGGCTGCCATCCGCCGCGCCTCTCGCGAGCATGACAGGCGCAACTATGTGCGCCTCGGCCGCCACATGATCGGCAATGAGATTGCCCTCGGCGCAGGCCCTGACATGAGCGATCTGAACAGGATTGCGCCGCGCCTTGGCCTTCCCGACGGCGAGGCCGTGGCCCACGCGGTGGGGGAATGCACCTTGTCCGTCGCCGAAGTGTTGGATGCCCTTGGCATCGGCGAGCCCGGTGTGCGCGAAGCCCCGACGGGCGAACCTGCCCCCGACACTGGCGAGCCCACCGAAGGCGCCCCGATCTTTGGCGTGGGCGCCAGCGTCCCCGTGCGCTTTTCCGCCCGCCACAAGGCCATCCCCGGCGATCCGATCGTGGGCATCATCAACCCTGACAGCGGCGTCACCATCTATCCCGCAAGCGCTGGCGATGCGCTGAGCGCTTTTGCCAGCGAGCCGCAGCGCTGGCTTCCTGTGAGCTGGGACCTTGATGGCACCAAGGGCGCCCTCTTCCCCGTCGGCCTTCGCGTGGTGGTCGCCAACGAGTGCGGCGCCCTTGCGGAAATCGCCACCGCCATTGCCAACCGCGGCAGCAACATCGACGACCTCACCATGGCGCGCAAAGGCGAAGCGCGGCGCGAGATGATCATCCAGATGGAGGTGCGCGACCGCGGCCATTTGGATGCCATCTTGGATGCCGTGCGCGCCCTCTCGTGCGTTTCAGAAGCCGAACGCGTGACCCCGACGCGGTAGAGCACCTCACACCCACCATCTAACCGCTTTGCAGTGGCGCTCTGAGAGGCGTATGCCCTTACCACGAGGACAACAAAGCAGGCAGTTTCGTGCGCACTCTTGCCCGCCGGCGACGCGTTGAGAGACCGTCAGCGGTGCAAATCCAGAGTCCCAAAATTGTGATCGCCGTCGCACGCCACATATAGGATGACGCGCCCGTAATGGTTCGGGTGTCGCAACGCACCGTCCGTACCACGTCTACCCCGCGCCTGAAGGGAGCGAAGTCATGTTGTTCCGCCGCCGCTCCCGGCCCAATTTCCAGGAGAAGATGCGCATTGCGGCCTGGCCGCGCCGCTCTTTCCGCCGCTCCTTTGCCTACTACAAGCACCGCGTCCTGCGCCTTGAAGCCTCGCCCCATGCCATCGCGGCCGGGGTGGCGGCAGGGGCGTTCGCCTCCTTCACGCCGCTGGTGGGGTTTCACTTTATCCTAAGCTTTGCCCTTGCCTGGGTGATCGGCGGGTCAATGATTGCCGCAGCCTTCGGCACGGCCGTGGGCAACCCCCTCACCTTCCCCCTGATCTGGCTCACCTCCTTCCAGGTGGGCGAACTGGTTCTGGGCCAGGCCCCTGGTGCGGTCTCCCCCCTCCATCTTGAGCTGTCGTTTGAGATGATCACCAGCTCCTTCGCCACTTTGTGGCCGACGCTGAAGCCCATGTTCGTGGGCGGCATGGTTCTGGGGCTGTTCGTGGGGACCGGATTTTACTTCCTGACTCGATCGGCCGTGATGGTCTCGCGACGGATGCGGCAGGCACGGCTGATGCAGGCAAGCCAGGCCCTTCGCAACGCGCACCAGATGGAAACGGCGCTGGAAAGCCCCACCGATCCAAAGATGTTCGACACCCCCAACGACCGTGCGGGCCGCGCCGGCCCCTACCCGCCCCGCCAGAGCGCACCGAACGATGGGCCTTTATGATCATCGGCATCGGCAGCGACCTGTGCGATATCAGACGCATCGAAAAAACACTGGACCGGTTCGGCGAACGCTTCACAAACCGTGTCTTCACCGAGGTGGAACGCACCAAGGCCGACAGGCGCGCCACACGCGCGGCCACCTACGCCAAGCGCTTTGCCGCCAAGGAGGCTTGCTCCAAAGCCTTGGGGTCGGGCATTCGCATGGGGGTTGCCTGGCGCGAGATGGGTGTCGTCAACCTCCCATCAGGCCAGCCCACCTTGCATCTTGCAGGCGGTGCACTGGAGCGGCTTGAAGCGCTGACGCCAAACGGCTACGCCGCACAGATCCATCTGACCATGACGGACGACTATCCGATGGCCCAGGCCTTCGTGGTCATCGAAGGGTTGCCTGCCCCATAGGAGAAGGGGTGATCCGCGGCCTTCCTCACCCCCCTCATTTGCGTGCGGGGGTCGTTGCCACTATGTGAGCGGTTCCGCGCCGACGGGACCGCGGTCGGCGCGCAGATGAAGCGCGCCAGTCAAAGGAAGATGATGAGCGTGGCGAAAAAGAAAGCGGCGGAACGCGAGGGCGGTGGCCTGTACGAAACCGTCAAAGTGATCATTCAGGCGCTTTTGATCGCGCTTGTGATTCGCACCTTCCTCTTCCAGCCGTTCAACATCCCCTCCGCCTCCATGGTGCAGACCCTGCTGGTGGGGGACTATCTGTTCGTCTCCAAGTACGCCTATGGCTACAGCCGCTACTCGGTGCCCTTCGGGCTGATCCCCATGTCTGGCCGCGTCTTCGGCTCGGAGCCTGCGCGCGGCGACATTGCCGTCTTCAAACTGCCCAGCGACAACTCCACCGACTATATCAAGCGTGTGATTGGCCTGCCTGGCGATAAGATCCAGGTGACGGACGGGGTCGTTTACATCAACGACGAGCCCGTCCAGCGCGAGCAAATGTCGGACTATGTGGAGACCATGGCCAACGGGCGCGAGTTCCGCGCGCGGCGCTATCGCGAAACGCTGCCCAACGGCGTCTCCTATGATGTGCTCGACACCAACGACAACGGCCTTTTCGACAACACGGGGGTCTACAATGTCCCCGAAGGCCACTTCTTCATGATGGGCGACAACCGCGACAATTCTACCGACAGCCGGGCGCAGAATTTCGTGGGGTATGTGCCGTTCGAGAATTTTGTCGGGCGGGCGGAGGTCATCTTCTTCTCCATCCGCGAAGAGAGTCCCATCTGGCAGGTATGGAATTGGCCATGGGCGGTGCGATGGGACAGGATCTTCGACTCCCTTTGACAGACAGCGACAAAAGGGCGCCGGGCAACCCTCTGGGGGAGCTCCAGGAGACCATCGGCTACCGCTTCGCCGACGAGGGGCTGCTTGAGCGCGCGCTCGTCCATGCCAGCGTCCACGAGGACGGCCGGGGCGAGAGCTACCAAAGGCTTGAGTTTTTGGGCGATAGGGTGCTGGGCCTTTCCATCGCCTCCAGCCTTTACCGCCGCCACCCCCATGAGGACGAAGGAGCGCTCGCGCGGCGTTTGAACGCCCTTGTGCGGCGCGAGACGTGCGCTGAATGCGCCCTTGTGATGGGGATCGATAGGGCGCTGCGCCTTGGCGCTGCCGAGGCCCAGGCCGGCGGCCGGCGCAAGACCGCCATCCTTGCCGATGCGTGCGAGGCGGTGCTTGCCGCGGTCTACCTTGACGGTGGCTTTGCGGCAGCAGAGGGCGTTGTCACGCGCATCTGGAAGCCTTTGATGGACACGGCCAAGACGCCTGAGCCCGATGCCAAGACCGCCCTTCAAGAGCGTCTTCAGGCTGGCGGCGAACCGCCCCCCACCTATCGCCTTGCAAGCCGCACAGGCCCCGACCACAAGCCGCGTTTTGTTGTGGAGGTCTTGGGCCGGAACGGGGTTCTTGCCCAAGGCGAGGGCGGGGCCAAACGCGAAGCAGAGCAAAACGCTGCCCGCACCGCCCTTGAGCGCATTGCCGAACCCAGCCCCGCTCAATGAGCGAGACCCCCTCGCCCGACACAACACGCTGCGGTTTCGTCGCCCTGATCGGTGCCCCCAATGCCGGCAAGTCCACCCTGGTGAACGCACTGGTGGGCGCGAAAATCTCCATCGTCACCCACAAGGTGCAGACCACGCGGGCGACCGTGCGGGGGATTTTCGTCGCGGACACCTCCCAGGTGATTTTGGTGGACACCCCTGGCATCTTTGCCCCCCGCCGCAGGCTGGACAGGGCGATGGTGAAGACCGCCTGGTCCTCCGCCTACGATGCCGACAGGGTATGCCTTTTGATCGACGCGCGCCGTGGCATCGACGAAGACAACGCCGCGCTTTTGGAGGAGCTGACCGCCGTCAGGATCCCCAAAACGCTGGTGCTGACCAAGATTGACCTTGTGAGCCCGCCCACCCTCCTCAGCCTTGCCGAGGCCGCCGGCAACGTCACCACCTTTGACGACACCTTCATGATCTCTGCCCAGAACGGCGATGGGGTGGATGACCTTCGCACCATGCTGGCAGGCGCCGTCCCAAAAGGCCCCTGGCTTTATCCAGAGGACCAGATCTCAGATCTACCCGAGCGCCAGCTTGCTGCCGAAATCACCCGCGAGCAGCTCACCCTTCGCCTGCACGACGAACTTCCCTACTCGGCAACGGTGGAAACGGAGACGTGGAAGACCCTGCGCGATGGGTCGGTGCGCATCGAGCAGGCGATCTTCGTCGAGCGCGAGGGGCAGAAAAAGATCGTGCTTGGCGAGAAGGGCAAGACCGTCCGCGCCATCTCCATGGCCGCGCGCGCGCAGATCAAGTCCCTCGTCGGCCGCCCCGTTCACCTGTTCCTATTCGTAAAGGTGAGGCCCCGGTGGACCGACGACCCTGAACGTTACCGGGAAATGGGGCTCGACTTTTCCAACTAGGGTGTAGACCCCCTCCGTCACCGAAACCGAGCCACGAAGACGCCGCGCAATGCCCCCACGCCTCATCCTGTTTGATTGCGACGGCACGTTGATCGACAGCCAGGCCACGATTGTCGCCGCCATGGCCGATGCATTCACCGGCTCAGGCCTTCAGGCGCCAACGCCAGCCGCGGTGCGCTCCATCATAGGCCTGTCCCTCCAAGAGGCGATGGTGGCGCTGACGGGCAAGACCACCCATGCCAAAACACTTGCCGATGCCTACCGCGAGGCACACAGGGCCCGCGTCACGGGCGAAGGCCTCCACGAGCCGCCCTTTGAAGGAATGGTGGAAACACTCAAAGCCCTCAACGACCCCCACTCGCTCATGGGCGTTGTGACAGGCAAATCCCGCCGCGGGCTGGACAGGGTGCTTCGGGTTCATGACATCGGCCACCATTTCATCGTCACCGTCACCGCCGACGAAGCGGCCTCAAAGCCCTCCCCCGACATGGTGTTCAAAGCCATGGGCGCTGCCGGCGGCACGCCAGAGCGCACCGTGGTTGTGGGCGACACCACCTTCGACGTTGAAATGGCAAAGGCCGCAGGCACCCATGCCATCGGCGTTTCCTGGGGCTACCACCCCACCGATGCGCTCCTTGACGCAGGCGCCACCCATGTGGCCACCACCATGGACGCCCTGCGTGACTTGGTGGACGCGCTCTTGCCACCCGCCGCCATCGCCCGAGGGACTTGAGCGTGGCGACCGATCGCGAACACGGACCCCTTCGCCGCTTCTACAAAGAGGTGAGCGTTGTTCCTGCCGACACCGGCAGCGTTCTCATCCATCTGGACGGGCGGCCTGTCAGAACGCCCCAGCGGGAAACCCTTGCCGTCCCCCCATCCCTCGGCGAGACTCTGGCTGGGGAGTGGCGGTCCCAGGGCGAGCACATCGACCCCACCACCATGCCCCTCACCCGCCTAGCCAACACCGCCATCGACGGTGTCGCCTGGCGCCGACAGGCCGTGCGCACCGACATTGCCGCAATGGCTGAGACCGACCTTGTGGTCTATCGCGCCGATTGGCCAGCGGGCCTGGTGGAACGCCAGAAGGCTGCGTGGGACCCCATCGTGAAGCACGCTGAGACGCGCTTTGGCCTTCGCATCGTCCTTGCCGAGGGCGTGATGCCCGTCAGTCAGGACGAACGGCTCCGCCGTGGTGTGGAAGAGGCGTTGGGCGATGACCCTTTGCGCCTTGCCGCACTCCACCAGCTCACCACGCTGACGGGAAGCGCCCTCACCGTCCTCGCCCATATCGACGGTGCTGTCGACTTTGAAACCGCCTGGGCCATCGCCCACGTGGACGAGGACTGGAACATCAAGGAATGGGGCGAGGACGATGAGGCTGCCGCCCGCCGCGCCCTCCGCAAACGCGACGCTGCCCTAGCCGCCACCGTCCTTGCCGCGACACCCGGTTAAGCGCTTTTGCATCATCCGCGCGCCACGCCGTTGACGGGGTGCATCGCGGCGGGCCACCTTCACACCCGGTATGAACGCGTCCCCCTCGCCGCTCACCACGGTGTTTGGGGGGCCGCGCACAAAGGCGGGACGAGGCATGAAAGAGGTCTTGGTGGAGTTGGAGCGCCGGCGTGCCGAGGCGCGTGCCGGCGGCGGCGAGCGTCGGATCGCCGCCCAGCACGAGCGCGGCAAGCTGACCGCGCGCGAACGGCTCGAGGTCCTTCTGGACGAAGGCTCGTTCGAGGAGTTCGACATGTTCGTCGAGCACCGCTGCACCGACTTCGGCATGGAAGAGACCAAGTATCCCGGCGATGGCGTGGTCACGGGCTGGGGCACCATCTCGGGCCGCACGGTCTTCGTGTTCGCCAAGGACTTCACCGTCTTCGGCGGCTCCTTGTCCTGGACCCATGCGGAAAAGATCATGAAGGTCCAGGACATGGCGCTGCGCAACCGCGCGCCCATCATCGGCCTGTTCGATGCCGGCGGCGCGCGCATCCAGGAGGGGGTTGCGGCGCTCGGCGGCTATGGCGAGGTGTTCCAGCGCAACGTCCTTGCCTCAGGCGTCATTCCGCAGATTTCCGTCATCATGGGGCCGTGTGCGGGGGGCGATGTCTACTCGCCCGCCATGACCGACTTCATCTTCATGGTGAAGGGGTCGAGCTATATGTTCGTGACCGGCCCCGAAGTGGTCAAAACCGTCACCAACGAAACCGTCACCTCAGAGGAGCTTGGCGGCGCCTCCGTCCACACCACGCGCTCGGCCGTTGCCGACGGCGCCTTTGACGATGACATTGCCGCCCTTGCCGCCGTCAGGGACCTCGTGGATTACCTGCCCGCCTCCAACATGGTGGAGGCGCCAGAACTCCTCACCCGCGACCCGGCCACACGGGTGGAAAACTCCCTCGACACCCTCATTCCCGACAGCCCCACAGCCCCCTACGACATGCACGAGCTGGTGGAGAAGGTTGCCGACGAGGGTGCTCTCTTCGAAATCCAGCCGACGTTCGCCAAGAACATCATCACCGCCTTCGGGCGCATCGATGGGCGCACGGTGGGGTTCGTGGCCAACCAGCCCCTCACGCTCGCGGGGGTGTTGGACTCCGACGCATCGCGCAAGGCCGCGCGGTTCGTGCGGTTTTGCGATGCCTTCTCCATCCCCCTCGTGACGTTCGTGGACGTGCCCGGCTTCCTTCCCGGCACCGCGCAGGAGTATGGCGGCCTCATCAAGCACGGCGCGAAACTCTTGTTTGCCTATGCGGAAGCCACCGTCCCAAAGGTCACCGTCATCACCCGCAAGGCCTACGGCGGGGCCTACGACGTGATGGCCTCTAAGCACCTGCGCGGCGACGTGAACTTTGCCTGGCCGACGGCAGAAATTGCGGTGATGGGTCCGAAGGGCGCTGCCGAGATCCTCTACCGCGCCGAACGGGACGACAAGGATGCCCTTGCCAAGCGCATCAGCGACTATGAGGCGCGGTTCGCCAACCCCTTCGTTGCCGCCGAAAGGGGCTTCATCGACGAGGTGATCCTGCCCCACTCCACCCGTCGCAGGGTGGCCCGGGCGCTGCGCCTGTTGCGCGACAAGGAGCTCGACAACCCCTGGCGCAAACATGACAACATTCCCCTGTGAGCCCCGCACACGCCATCCATTCGCGTGCGGGGCTTCTCCCCTGCCGTCATGGACAGTGCGGCGTCAGCTTGCGTAAAACGGTCGCACGGACGGTGGTCGAGGTCAGAGCCTAACGATGTTCCAGAAAATCTTGGTGGCCAACCGCGGCGAGATCGCCTGCCGGGTGATGACGACCTGCCGGAAGCTGGGCATTGCCACAGTCGCCGTCTACTCCGACGCCGACCGCCACGCCCCCCATGTGGAGATGGCCGACGAAGCGGTGCGGATCGGCCCGCCGGAGGCCGCGAAATCCTACCTCGACATCGGCGCGATCCTTGACGCCTGCAAGGAGACAGGCGCTGAGGCCGTCCACCCCGGCTATGGCTTTTTGTCCGAGCGGGCCGCCTTCCCAGAGGCGCTGGCGGAGGCGGGAATCACCTTCATCGGCCCCAATCCTGCCGCCATCGAGGCGATGGGCGACAAGATTGAATCCAAACGCCGGGCGGAAGCCGCAGGCGTCTCCACCGTCCCCGGCGGCGCCGGCGCCTTGGAGAGCGCGGAGGAGGCTTTGTCGGTGGCCGAGGGGATCGGCTATCCGGTGATGATCAAGGCCTCCGCAGGCGGTGGCGGCAAGGGGATGCGCATTGCCCACAGCGCCGACGAGGTGCGCGAGGGCTTCGACAGGGCGCGTTCGGAGGCGGCAAGCTCCTTTGGCGATGAACGCGTGTTCGTGGAAAAATTCATTGTCGACCCGCGCCACATCGAGATCCAGGTGCTGGGGGACAAGCACGGCAACGTCATCCACCTCGTGGAGCGCGAATGCTCCATCCAAAGGCGCAACCAGAAGGTCATCGAGGAAGCGCCCTCACCGCTGCTCGACGAAGCAACCCGCGCCAAGATGGGCGAGCAGGCCATCGCACTCGCCAAGGCCGTCGGCTACGATTCGGCCGGCACGGTGGAGTTCGTGGCAAGCCAGGACGCCGAGTTCTACTTCCTTGAGATGAACACCCGCCTTCAGGTGGAACACCCCGTGACGGAGCTGATCACAGGGGTGGACCTTGTAGAGGAGATGATCCGCGTTGCAGCAGGCGAGCGGCTGCGCCTCTCCCAGTCGGACGTCACCATCAAAGGCTGGGCGGTGGAAGGCCGCCTTTACGCCGAGGACCCCGACAGAAATTTTTTGCCCTCCATTGGCCGGCTTAAGCGCCTCAGGATGCCGACGGAGTATGCCTCCGACACAACGGTGCGCGTGGACACGGGCGTCGTGGAAGGGTCTGAGATCTCCCGCTACTACGACCCGATGATTGCCAAGGTCGTCACCCACGGCCCCACCCGTGAGGCGGCCATCGACACCATGTCAGGGGCGCTCGACCATGTGGCGATCGAAGGGATCCGCCACAACGGGCCATTCTTGTCGGCCATCATGGCCCACCCGCGCTGGCGAGACGGTGCGCTGTCCACAGGCTTCATCGCGGAGGAGTTTCCCTCAGGCGGCGGCGCGACGCTCACCGACGAGGGCCGCCAGCTCTTTGCTGCCATCGCCTTTGCGGTTGAGGCGGAGGAAGCCTTGCGGCGCCGCCACTTCGGCCCTCACCCAAGCCCCATTCCAGGCCCTCTTTCGGCGTTGTTTGACGACGACAGCCGCGTAGACGGCCTTGTGGATGCGGGCGAGACCGGCGCCGTCGTCACCATCGACGATACGCCGATGGAGGTGCGCGGCAGCCGCACGGACCCTTTGATCTGGCAGGGCCTTGTGGACGAAGCTCCCGTGGTGGTGGGGCTGACGCGGGGGCCGGACGGGCTCTCGCTCAGCCGCCACGGTATGCGCGCAACGGTGAAAGTGACGCGCCCGCGCGTAGCCGACCTCAACGTTCACATGCCAAAGAACGCCGCCGCAGACGCGTTGAAGACCATCTTGTGCCCCATGCCTGGCCTTGTGGTCTCCCTCAACGTCAAGGAGGGGGACGCTGTGGAGGACGGTCAGGCCCTTGCGGTGATCGAGGCCATGAAGATGGAGAATGTCATCCGCGCCGAGCGGGCCGGCACGGTGAAGTCCGTCAACGTTTCGGAAGGCGACAGCCTTGCCGTCGACGCGGTGATCTTGGAGTTCGAATAGTGGCAACGCGCTTCCTCATTGAGGGGCGCGTCCAGGGTGTGGGTTATCGCATGTGGTGCCGCGAGGAGGCCGCCAAACGCGGCCTGACAGGCTTCGTGCGCAACCTCTCAGACGGCCGTGTGGAGGCTCTTGTGGCCGGCCCGACTGCAATGGTGGACGATTTCCTCGCCGCCTGCCGCAAGGGCCCACCCGGCGCCAACGTCACCGCCATCGGCCTTGAGCCCACCCAAGACGACCCCGACACCGACACTTTCCTGATCCTCCCCACCCGCTAACCGAGGGCCAGGAACGCAGACCACGCATCAACCGGGCAAAGCCCCATCAACGCGCTTCCCCTCCCCTTCCTTTGGTGAGATGGAAAGACGACCTTCCACGAAAGTCCGCTGTTGCGGACTTTCGCGTTTTTGGATGCCGAACTGCGGAGCACCGCAGTTCGGTGGAGCCGACTGGAAACCCACCCCCGCTCCGCTGGATGATGGATCAAGGCGGGGAGACTTGGCACGGCCCCCTCGGCAGCACCCAAACACCCCTGGTCAGATCCAGGGATGGCGCTTCGCCACCTGATCCTCATGCTGGCCGATGGATTCGGCCTTGTGGAGGGTGAGGCCAATCTCGTCCAACCCATTGACGAGGCAGTGCTTGCTCCACGGGTCGATATGGAAGTGGACGGGCTCTTCCTCCCCGCAGGTGATGGTCTGGACCAGAAGGTCAACGGTCATGGTGGCGTTGGCCCCGCCATCGGCATAGTCCATCAGCCGCTTCAATTCTTCTGGCTTCACCTCGATGGCGGCAATCCCGTTCTTGAAGCAGTTCTCGTGGAAGATGTCGGCAAAGCTAGTTGAGATCACGCAGCGGATGCCGCGGTCCAGGAGTGCCCAGGGCGCATGCTCGCGGGAGGAGCCGCAGCCGAAATTGTCCCCCGCGATCAGGATTTTTGCGTCCTTGTAGGCGGTCTTGTTGAGGGGGAATTCGGGGTCGGGAGAGCCATCGTCTCGCTTGGAGATCTCTGCAAAGAGGCCAACGCCGAGGCCGGTGCGCTTGATGGTTTTAAGGTAGTCCTTGGGGATGATCATGTCGGTGTCGACGTTGATCATCCTCAGTGGTGCGGCCACCGCCGTCAGCGTGGTGAATGCCTCCATGGATCGTCCCTCCCCTTCAACGCACAGGCGCCGCCCGAGCGGCAGCGCCTTCCATTTAGCGCGTGCCGCGCCGCAATTCGACCTGTAATGACTGAAGATCGTCCTCAAGCCTTTGGCGCATGACGTTGGCGCGCGACAGGGTGTCGATGGCCGCGTCAAGCCGCTCCTCCGTGTCCGACAGGCCCTGGGCGAAGCGCTGGGCCACCACGGCGTTCTCGCCCTCCTCCCCTTCAGGCGCGACGACCGGGGTGATGGTTTCCATCGCGGTGCGCAAGGTGGTCACCACGCGGCTCATGTCGGTCATCACCTGCGAATTGAGGATGGAGAGTTCGGCTGCCCCCCGCGCCACCTCGGCGCTTTGCATGACGGCAGGGTCGGTGCCCCTTTGAAGGGCGTTCAACAGGACGGGCGACATGGACATCAATCCGCCGAACAGGAGCGCCAAGAGGACGCCTGCCGTCATGCCCCTCACAATGCCGATCAACAGCCCGCCGAGAATGATGACGAGGCCGGCCAAGACGGGAATGAACCATTGCAGGTCTTCGTACTGGAAGTTCGCAAACAGTGCTTCGAAATCCATAGCCGATCGTGTCTCCTGTGGCTTCGGGTGCCTTCATGGGCCAAAATTCGCGCCCGCGCCAGCACCCCAGGGGTCGGTCGTCAGCTTTTACCGGCGCTGCTGCGGGCCATGCCGTAGTAGGCCTCGTTCGGCTTCATGGCCGTGGCGCTCGCCACGCGGTTGGTCATGTTGAAAAAGCCCGCCACGGCGGCAATGTCCCAGATGGCGGCGTCGGAGAAGCCGGCTTTGGCAAGGGCGCGGTTGTCCGCTTCGCCAATCTCCATGGGGGCTGTGGTGAGGCGCCAGGCATAGTCCAGCATGGCCCTTTGCTTCCTGGTCAGCTTGGCGGCGCGGTAGTTCGCCACCAGCGTCTCGCCGAGGATCGGATCGCCAGAGAGCTCGCGCACCGCCGCACCGTGGGCCACCAGGCAGTAGTGGCAGCGGTTGGCGCTTGAGACAACGACGGCGATCATCTCCCGCTCAAGCTTCGACAGGTCCGAATCGGCCAGCATCAGGTCGTTGTATAGGTCGGTGAAGCAGCGCAGCTTCTTCTCGTTGAAGGCGTAGGCCAGAAGAACGTTGGGGACGAGGCCGAGCTTTTCTTCACATTTGGCAAAGTAGGCCTCCGTCTCAGGCGACAGCGGGCCTTTGGGCAAATCAAGGCTGATGACGGGCTCTTTCTTGGGCACGGCCGGCTCCTGTGGCGGTTGGGCGGGCGAGACCAAGGCCTCGCGCAAGTCCATTGGTGTGTTTGGGGGCTGTGGGTGAGGGTGACCTTGCTGCCATCACAGCGCAACGCGCCCTGGCCCCAACCGCCCGATGGCGGCATAGTCCGCCCGCGGGGAGGAAAAACACAATGCTCGAAGACTTCCAACACTCCAAGGACGGCAAGCTGAACGCGCTTGCCGAAGAGGTGCAGACGCGCCAGCCCAATGTGGGTTTTGCCACGTTCGCCGAGCTGTTGTTCCGCCACGCAGCCGCGGAGGATCTTGCCCGCTACAGCGTAGAAGACCTGATGAGCCTTGCCCAGGCCGCGTGGGACGCCCTGCAACAGCGCACCCCCGGCGCGCCCCGGGTCATGGTGGCCGCCCCCGATGACGTGGGCATCATCGAGGCCGACAGCCACCATGCCATTTCCGTCGTCGAGGCACTGAACGACGACAAGCCGTTCCTGTTTGGCTCCATCAAGAACACGCTTCACGCCGACAATCACGAAATCCACCTTGTGGTTCACCCTGTTCTGTCGGTGGAACGGGACCAGGAGGGCAACCTCACGGGCTTTCATGGCGAGGCACAGCACGGCGACGGCTATGCCCACGAGAGCTTTGTCCACATCCATGTGGAGCCGCTCGACGAGCCGAGCGAGCGGGCCAACCTTGCCGGCAACATCAGCGCCGTCATTGCCGACGTGGACGCTGCGACCGCCGACTGGCCGGCCATGCGCGACAAGCTGCGCCAATCCATCGACGCCTACCGTCACGATCCGCCCCCTGTGGACCCTGAGATTTTGGCAGAGTCCATCGCCTTCCTTGAGACCATCGAAAGGCGCGACTTCATCCTGACAGGGATGCGCGAGTACCGCCTCGACGGCTCGGTGGACGATGGGGAGCTGGTGGCAACCTCCGAGCAAGGCCTCGGCATCCTGCGCGACCCTGACATCAAGGTCCTACGCCGCGGCCGCGAAATGGTGACGATGACACCCGAGGTGCGCCAATTCCTGCGAAACAGCGACCCCGTCTTCATTGCCAAAGCCAACGTGCAAAGCCGCATCCACCGCCGCGCGCACCTTGACTATGTGGGCGTCAAACGCTTCCAGGACGGACGCCTTGTGGGCGAATTGCGCATCGTGGGGCTCTTCACCTCAGAGGCCTACACCCAATCGGTGGAAGACATTCCGATGCTGCGCCGCAAGGCCGCAAGGGTGATCAAGCGCCTCGGCTTTGACCCCGACAGCCACTCCGGCAACGCCCTCGTCAATGTTCTTGAAACCTACCCGCGGGACGAACTCTTCCAGATCGACGAGGACCTTCTGGCCCGCTTTGCGCTTGCGATCCTGCAGCTGGACGAGCGGCCGCGGGTCAGGGTGTTGCCGCGGATCGACCCGTTCGACCGGTTCGTGTCCTTGATGATCTACGTGCCGCGCGACCGCTTTTCCACAGCGATCCGCGAGGCCATCGAAGGCTACATGGCCGCCACCTATGACGGTCACGTCTCGGCCCGCTACATCACGATGCCCGAAGGGGTGCTGACGCGCCTTCATCTCATCATCGGCCGCCGCGCGGGCGAGACGCCGCGCCCCTCTGCAAGGGAGATGGAAGAAACCATCGGCGGGATGATCCGCACCTGGTCGGACGATCTCCTGGCCGCTGCCGTGGCCGCCCCCAAGCTTGGCCTGGACCGCTTCAAGGTGGCCAACTGGTCCGCCTCGTTCTCAGAAAGCTACCGCGCCACCTACACCGCCGAGCGGGCTGTGCGCGACATCACCATCCTTGAGCGGATCGACGATGACACCCCCACCGCGATCCTGTTCTTTCGCCGTGAAGGGGACGACGCGCCTGACCGCTGCTCTTTGAAAATCTACCACAAGGACTCGCCCATCTTGTTGTCGGCGCGCGTGCCGATTCTTGAGAACATGGGCTTCGTGGTGGTCAACGAGCGCACCTTTCGGGTCAAGACACCGTCGGAAGGCGTTGAGGTCTATATCCACGACATGACCCTTGCGGCGGCGAGCGGCGCTGAACTCGACGTGGCGGCCGTGGGCGAGGCGCTTCAATCCCTTTTCATCGCCGTTTGGGAAGGGATGGCCGAGAGCGACCGCTACAACGCACTTGTCCTCAATGCTGGCCTTGGCTGGCGCGACATTGCCCTCCTTCGCGCCATCTCCCGCTATCTACGCCAAACGGCCATCCCCTACGAACAGGACCTGATGGCCGAGACGCTGAACCGCTACCCGACTGTGGCGCGCGCGTTGTCGGACCTCTTTTACGAGCGCTTCGACCCCGAACGGCCCGACGAAGGGCGCGAGGCGGCCCAAGAGGCGGTGGAGACCACCATCACCGCCATCTGCGAGGAAATTACCAGCCTTGCGGACGATACCATCGTCCAGCGGTTCGAAAACCTCATCAAGTCGGCGCTGCGCACCAACTTCTTCCAGCGCCAGGAGGATGGTTCGCTCCCCGACACCATCTCCTTCAAGCTGGATCCGTCCGCCATCATGAACCTGCCGCGGCCGGCGCCCTACCGGGAGATCTGGGTTTACTCGCCCCGTGTGGAGGGGGTGCACCTGCGCTTCGGCCCCGTCGCGCGCGGCGGCCTTCGCTGGTCGGACCGTCCGCAAGACTTCCGCACAGAGGTGCTGGGGCTTGTAAAGGCGCAACAGGTGAAGAACGCTGTCATCGTGCCTGTGGGCTCAAAGGGCGGTTTCTTCCCAAAACGCCTGCCCGACCGCAGCCAGCGCGATGCGTTCTTCGAGGAGGGGCGCGAGTCCTACAAGGTCTTCATCAACGCGCTCTTGGACATCACCGACGACCTTGACCTCACCGAGGTGAAGCCGCCCAAGGACGTTGTGCGCCACGATGGCGACGATCCTTACCTCGTGGTCGCCGCCGACAAGGGGACGGCCACATTCTCCGACACCGCCAACGCCATTTCCGAAGAGCACGGGTTCTGGCTGGACGATGCGTTCGCCTCGGGCGGGTCGGCCGGCTACGACCACAAGGTCATGGGCATCACCGCCCGCGGCGCGTGGGAGGCGGTCAAACGCCACTTCAGGGAGATGGATCATGACATCCAGTCAGAGCCTTTCTCCGTCATCGGTGTGGGGGATATGTCGGGCGATGTGTTCGGCAACGGGATGCTCCTGTCGCGCCACATTCGCCTGATTGCAGCGTTCGACCATCGCGACATCTTCATCGATCCGAACCCGGACACGGAGGCAAGCTTTGCCGAGCGCGAGCGCCTGTTCGCCCTGCCGCGCTCCTCCTGGCAGGACTATGACCGTGGGCGACTGTCGCCGGGCGGGGGCATCTACTCCCGCCAGGCAAAGTCCATCGACCTGTCGCCCGAGGCCCGGGTGGCGCTCGACATTGGCGGCGGTCACCTCACCCCGCAGGACGTTCTGCGCGCCATTTTGAAAGCGCCTGCAGACCTCCTGTGGTTCGGCGGCATCGGCACCTACATCCGCGCCGCAACCGAGAGCGACCTGGATATCGGCGACCGCGCCAACGATGCCATCCGCGTCGAAGCCAAGGACGTGCGTGCCAAAGTCATCGGCGAAGGTGCCAACCTTGGCGTCTCCCACAAGGGCCGCATTGCCTACGCCATGAAAGGCGGCAGGCTGAACTCGGACGCCATCGACAACTCTGCAGGCGTCAACACCTCCGACGTTGAGGTGAACATCAAGATCGCTCTGGCAGGTGCTGAGCGAAAGGGCCGCATCAACCGTGAGGAGCGCAACGCCCTTCTGGTAACGATGACGGATGAGGTGGCCCGCCTCGTCCTTCGCAACAACTACCTCCAGACACTGGCCATCTCCCTTTCCAAGCGTCAAAACACGGAAAGTGCGGGCTTTCAGACCCGCCTGATGGATGTGTTGGAAGACTATGGCCTTGACCGGGAGATCGAGGATCTTCCGAGCGACCAGGCGCTGGACGAGCGTGTGGCGACCGGCGAAGGGTTGACCCGGCCAGAGATCGGCGTCCTTCTCGCCTATGCGAAAATCGCCCTCTTCGACGACATCTTGAAGAGCGACATTCCTGACGATGCGTATCTGGGTCGGGAGATTGCCCGCTACTTCCCCGATGAGTTGACGGAGGGCTTCGAGGAGGAAATCCAGAGCCACCGTCTGCGCCGGGAAATCATCGCGACGATGCTTTCCAACTCCATGATCAATCGTGGCGGACCCACCTTCATCATCCGCGTCGCAGACCAGACGGGGGCGACGGTGACGGAGGTGACGCGCGCCTTTGCCGCCGCCCGCGACACCTACAACCTCATCGGCCTCAACGAGGAGGTGGATCACCTCGACGCCAAGATCCCCGGCGACGTGCAGCTGTCCCTTTATGCCCTTGCCCGCCGCCTTCTCCTCGATGCGACCATCTGGTTCGTGCGCAACGAAAGCTTCTCCACGGGCCTTGCCGCCGTGGTGGAACGCTACCAGTCCGGCATTTCTGAACTGCGCGACCACTTCAACGAGTTGTTGCCCGAGGAGGATGCTGCTGTCCTTGCCAAGCGCGTCAGACAGCTCACCGACCAGGGCGTGCCGGAGCATCTGGCCGCCCGCTTCGCAAGGCTTGGCATGGCAAGCGCCGCGCTCGACGTCGTCGTGGTGGCGTCCGCCTGCAATGTGGATCTTTATTGCGCCGGCGGTGTGTGGTTTGCCATCAACGACCACTTCAGGATCGCCAAGCTTGACCGCACGGCCCGCACGGTCGTGTCGCAAGACTACTATGACGGCCTTGCGCTGGAGCGTGCACGGCGGACCCTTGGCGATGCCCACAGGTCCTTGTGCATGAAGGTCCTGCGCTCCGCTGTCGCCCACGAGGATGGGAACGCGCGGCATGATTCAAGCATTGGCCGTGCCATTGCCGAACGGTGGATCGAGGCCAACCGCACCGACATCGAGCGCACGACGGAGGCAATTGTCGACATCCTCGACAATGAGATCGTCTCCGTCTCGCGCATTGCTGTAGCAGCGGGCCTCCTTGCCGACCTTGCCGCGGAGCCGGATACGAGCGCGGCCTGACCACCCTCGCAAGGGAAGTACGTTTACACTTGGTCAACCAAGGTTAAGACAAAAAACGTCTCTCGATTAACGCAGCCTTTACGATGATCGGGCAAGAGTGTTCTTGCCACATGCGTGAGGGTACTGCGTCGCAATGAGCGGACATCAGGCTGGGGCGCGCCATGCGCTCCAGCCCATCCTTCCCATCGATAGCGTTCTAGTGGGCGATGCTCTGGAGCAGCTGGCCACCCTTCCGCCAGGCTCGGTGGATGCAGCTTTCGCCGACCCCCCATACAATCTGCAACTGAGCGATGCGCTTCTGCGCCCCAACCAGACCCGCGTGGATGGGGTCGATGCCGCCTGGGACCGGTTCGACGACTTTGCCGCCTACGACCGCTTCACCCGCCAATGGCTGTCCCTTGTGCGTCGTGCGCTCAAACCCAACGGCACGCTGTGGGTGATCGGCAGCTACCACAACATTTTTCGCGTCGGCACAGCAGTTCAGGACACAGGCTTTTGGATCCTGAACGATGTGGTGTGGGTGAAGACCAACCCCATGCCGAACTTCCGCGGCCGACGCTTCACCAACGCCCACGAAACACTGATTTGGGCCGTCGCCGACCAGCGCCGCACGGACTACTGCTTCAACTACCGCTCGCTGAAAACTTTCAACGACGACCTTCAGCATCGCTCCGACTGGACGTTGCCTTTGTGCGTCGGCGGCGAGCGCTTACGCGATGCTTCGGGCAGCAAGGCCCACCCCACCCAAAAGCCAGAGGCCTTGCTCCACCGCATCCTCCTTGCCAGCACCCGGCCCGGGGACACCGTGCTCGACCCGTTTTTCGGCACAGGCACGACGGGGGCCGTTGCGCGACGGCTCGGCCGCCACTTCATCGGCATCGAGCGGGACGCCGACTATGCGGCCCTTGCCGAACAGCGCATTGCCGGCATCACCCCCCACGCGAATACCGACACCGTCGATTGCGAACGCCGCAAGCCGCGCATTCCCTTCGGCATGCTCGTGGAGGCGGGCCGCGTGAAAGTGGGGGAAGAGCTTGTGGCAGGGCGCAGCGGCCCCAAGGCCAAGGTGCGCGCGGACGGGAGCCTGCAGTGCGGCGACCACGAAGGCTCCATCCACAAAGTGGGCGCTTTGGTGCGCAACACCTCCGCCTGCAACGGCTGGACGTTCTGGCACATTGAGGCGGAGGACGGCGCACTGATTGCCATCGATCAGCTGCGCCAGACCTTGCGCAGGGACATGGCGGCCTAAGCCTTCGAGCGACCGCGCACGCGCCGCCAGATGGGCGTCTGGCTGAAGAAGATCCACACCACCGCCACGAACAAGATGAGCGAGACGGGGTGCGTCACGATGCCGATGAACAAGTCCGGCAGACTCTCCCGCTCGGAAATGATGGCGCGGCGCCAGTTCTCATCGATCAGCCGGCTCAAGATCACGCCGAGGATGATCGGCCCCACCTGATAGCCATAAAGCTTCATGAAGTAGCCGAGCACGCCGAATGCCAGCATGAAGTAGACGTCGGTGAGGGAGTTCTTCACCGCAAACGCCCCGACAATGCTCAAGAGCAGAATGAAGGGGATGAGGATCGACCGCGGAATCTCCACAATCTTTGAGAACAGCCGCACCCCCGTCAGCCCGAAGACCAGCATGAAAATGTTGGCAAGGGTCAGCGCGCCGACAATGAACCAGAACATGTCCGGCTGGGTGATCATCAGCATCGGACCGGGGTTGAGCCCGTGGATGAAGAGCGCGCCGATGATGATGGCGGTCACGGCATCGCCAGGAATCCCCAGCGTGATCATCGGAATGAACGCACCGCCGACGGCCGCATTGTTGGCCGTCTCAGGTGCCACCAGCCCCTCCTCGGCGCCTTTGCCGAAGGGGACTTTGGGCTTTTTGGTGATGCGCTTGGCATGGTCATAGGCCATCAGCGCGGCAATGTCCCCGCCCGTCCCAGGCAGCGCGCCGATGATGACGCCGATCCCCGACGACTGGAGCGTGACGGAAAAGTGCCGACGCACGGCCCGGAAGGACGGGACAATGCGTCCGATCTTCTGCTTCACCACCGCCTTGTCCACGTGGTGGAGCTGCACCAGCGCTTCGGCCACGCCGAACATGCCGATCATCACGGCGACGAAGGAGACCCCGCCCCAAAGCTCCACAACGCCGAAGGTGAAGCGCTCCTCCGTCGTCAAAGGGTCAAGCCCCACCGAACCGATCAACAGGCCGAGCGCGCCTGCGAAAATCCCCTTGGTCAGGCTCTCCCCTGAGAGCGAGCCCACGAGCAGGATGCCGAGGAGCGCCAGAAGCAGGTAATCCCGCGGCTGAAAGCGCAACGCAAACTCCGACACGAACGGCGCTGCAACGGCAAGGACGAGGATTCCCAAGAACCCGCCGATGAAGGACATGGTGGTGGCAAGGCCGATGGCCTCTCCCGCCAAACCTTTCTGCGCCAGAGGGTAGCCGTCGAATGCCGACGCGATCGCTCCCGGTGCACCTGGGATGTTGAGGAGGATGGCCGTGCGCGAGCCGCCATAGACCCCGCCCATGAAGACGCCGACCATAAGGCAAAGGGCGTGGTTCACATCCCAGGAAAATGTAAAAGAGATGAGGATCGATGCGGCCATCGTCACCGAAAGGCCGGGGATCGCGCCGATATAGATGCCAAGGAAGGTGCCGAGCGCCACAAGGCCCACCAGCGCAGGGTCGGTCCACGCGGTTGCGAAAGCGCTGACAGCATCACCCATCAGTCAGCCGCCTCAGGGTCTTCGGTCGTCGTCTGCGCTTCGATCCAGCGCTCCACCTTCGCGATGATTTCGCGCTCAGGCACAACGCCCTCAGGCATCAGGACTGTGAACACCAGGCGGAAGACCACATAGACCCCGGCAAGGCCGGCAAGAGCATAGCCGAACGAGGACACCACCTTGCCGTGGCGCAGGAACACCATCGCAAGAAACAAGAACAGCGCCGATGTGGGCAGGAACCCGAGCGGCTCCAGCAGAAACGCATAACCGCCGATCAGAACGGTCATTACCACCACCACAGGGGGTAGAATGGCTTTGAAGAAGGAGACCTTTTCGGCCGGCTCGCGCCTGATGGTGGCAACCACGATCATAACCGCTGTCACAACCATCACGGCCGAAACGGCAAGGGGGAAGGCGCCGGCAGAACTTAGCGCCGAAAAGCCCGAAATCCCGAAGGCCTTCCACAACAAGAACACGCTCACCCCCAGGAGGATGAGCGCGAAGGCCGTTTCGCCTGGCCGCTTGGGTCGCTCTTCCATGGCCTCAGTGCGGCCGGCGCCGAGCACCGGCCACACCTTTGTCGCTTAAGGCTTGGAGATGCCGAACTCGTCGGGGGACTTTTTCGCAGCGCCCGCTTCGTGCAGCGTCCACGTGGTCACCGACTGCCACTTGTTGAGGAAGTCGCGCGCACGCTCGCCCGACAAACCCATGATGGTGAAGCCGCGGTCGTTCATCAGCTTCACGAAGTCAGGGTTTTCGACCGCGGTGAGGTAGGCCTTCTGCAGCTTCTCCACCGCATCGTCAGGCGTCTCCTTGGCAACGAAGATTCCGAAGAACGGACCCCAGGGGAGAAGATCGGAATAGCCCGGATACTCCTCGGTTATGGGCGCAACGTCCGGCAGCAAAGGGTTGGGCTCGCTGTCGAAGAGGGCAAGCACCTTCAAGCGGCCCGCACGCACCCCTTCGATGGCAGGGCCGATGACGATGGGCATGGCATCCACCGCACCGCCCTGAACGGCGGTGATGGCGGGACCGTCGCCGTTGAACGGCACCTCGGTGACATCAAGCTCCACCTGCGTCTCAAGCATTGCCTTGACGACGGAGGGAAGACCGCCGGGCCCTGTGGAGCCGAACTTCACTTCGCCCGGGTTTTCTTTGATGTACGCCACCATCTCGGTGAAGGTGTCGTAAGGCGCATCGGCGCGGGCCACCACAACGGGCACACCGCGGGCCAGCAGCGCGACGGGGATGAAGTCCCCATAATCGATCTCGCCAAGGCCCATGACCTTGTAAAGCTGCGGGTTTTCCGCGCCCATCAGCAGCGTATAGCCGTCGGCCGGTTGTGCGGCCACGTACTTGACCGCGATGGAGCCGACGCCCCCGGTCATGTTCTGCATAATGATGTCTTCGCCCAGCGCCTCCTCGGCGTGGGGTGTGACGGCGCGCATCACCGAATCGGTGGATCCGCCGGCGCCCCACTGAATGACGCCCTGAATGTCCTTCTCAGGGTATTCCGCAAGGGCGGGTGTGGCAGCAAGACCAAGCGCCAGCGCGGCGCAAGTTAAGATGCGGGTCAAGGAAGACCTCCCAATCTGACAACCGCCCGCTCTCGTTGCCTCTCAGCATCCGGCGGGCCTGGGCGGAACCTCGCAGTTTCAAGGCGGCGGCGTCAAATGGGAAAGCGTTTGGGGAGGCGCGTTGGACGGACCTTCGCACGACGCAGGCGCTAAATGTTGGTCATAAGCCGCAGGGAGTCGTAGACCGCAGCGTGGATGTTGCGGCTGGCAATGGCATCGCCCACGCGGAAGAGGCGGTAGGAGCCAGATGGGTTTCGCACCACCTCTTGAGGGCGGCCTGCGAGGAGGGCGGCGTGGTCCAACTCGCCGCGGTTCACCGACCCCTCGCGCAGGTCAAAGTAAAGGTCGTCGAAGGGCATGGTGCCGTTTTCGATGACCACATGGTCCACCTCGCGAAAGACCGTGCGGCCGGCATACTCGTCGTGGAAGCGGGCGGCGAGGCGGTTGCCCTGTCGCGCGATCCCAACAAGCTTCAAATTGAGTGTGACGGCCACGCCAAGTTCTGAAAATGCCTTGAAGTAAGGGGGGTAGGACGTGCCGCCCACTTCCGGGCCCAACACGCGCTCGGGCGTCACGATTTCCACCTGCGCCCCGCCGCGCGCCATGAACTCTGCCACCGTCAGGCCGGGGTGTGCGCCGTTGTCATCGTAAAGGACCACTGACTTCGTGGGAGTGACGGCGCCCGACATCACATCCCAGGAGGTGGTGGCAAGGTCGGCCCCCTCTTCCAGGAAGCTGGCGTCAGGCATGCCGCCCGTGGCGATGACGACCACGTCGGGGTCTTCGGCCAGCACATCGTCCTGTTCGGCGTAGGTGTTGAAGCGCAGCTCTGCGCCGTGGCGCTCGCACTCGGCGACGCGCCAGTCGATGATGCCCATGATCTCGCGCCGGCGCTTCAGCTCGGCCGTCAATCGAACCTGGCCGCCAGGCTGATCCTGCGCCTCCATCACCACCACGCGGTGGCCACGGGCGGCGGCAACGCGCGCTGCTTCAAGCCCGGCAGGGCCCGCGCCCACCACGACGACGTTTTTGCGGGGGCCTGTGCCGGGGCTGACCTCGTGGGGCATCGTCGCTTCGCGGCCCGTGGCAGCGTTGTGCACGCACGCTGCCTCCCCGGCGTAGATGGAATCGATGCAGTAACCCATGCCCACACAGGGGCGGATGGTCTCCTCAGCGCCGGCGATGATCTTGTTCACGATGTGGGGGTCGGCCATGTGCGCCCGCGTCATCCCCACAAGGTCGAGCTTGCCTGCCTCGATGGCGTGCCGTGCCGTCGCAACGTCCTGAATGCGCGCGGCATGCATGGTGGTAATGCGCGCATCCGCCCGCACCTCGCCTGCAAAATCAAGGTGGGGTGAGGAGCGCTCGCCCATCCCCGGGATGACCCGCGACAGCGCCGCTTCGGTATCGATGTGGCCGCGGATAACGTTGACGAAGTCGATCAGGCCCGAGCCGGCGAAGCGTTGCGCAATCTCCAAGCCTTCTTGCTTGTCGATGCCGTCCTTCAAGTCCTCGTCGCAGGTGAGGCGAAGGCCAAGGATCATGTCGGGCCCGATCCGCGCGCGCACGGCGTTCAAGACCTCCAGGCCAAACCGCATTCTGTTGTCCAGCGAGCCGCCATAGCCGTCGCTGCGGTGGTTGGTGGCCGGCGACAAAAACTGGTCGAACAGGTGACCGTAAGCGTTGATCTCAATGCCATCGAGCCCCGCCTCTTTGACCTTTTCGGCCCCGTCGGCATAGGCGTCGATCACCCGCGCAATGTCATAGTCCTCCATCGCCTTGGGATATTGGCGGTGGGCGGCTTCGCGGATGGAGCTTGGGGCAAGGGTGGGCAGCCAGTCGCCGCGCGACCAGTAGGTGCGCCGGCCAAGGTGGGTGATCTGGATCATCACCGCAGCGCCATGGGCGTGCACATCATCGGCAAGCTCGGACAGCCAGCGCACGGCCTCGTCGCGGAACAGCTCGATGTTGCCGAAGGACTGCGGGCTGTCGGGCGCCACCACGGTGGACCCGCCGATCATGGTGAGGCCGATGCCGCCTTTGGCCTTTTCCACGTGGTAGAGGCGGTAGCGATCCTTGGGCAGACCGTCGACGGTGTAGGCCGGCTCGTGCGCGGTGGAAATCATCCTGTTGCGCAAGGACAGGTGTTTCAGCTGGTAGGGCTCAAGCAGCGGATCTTGACGGCCGATCTTTAGCGTCTTGGTGCTTGCATGGAGATCGGCGGGCGCGAAGTTCTGCATAGGGGTGCGCTCTTTACTCAGTCAGCGGTCGAGAACGACGTCGGTTTCCGGATGGCACGAGCACGGCAGGATGAAACCCCTGTCGATCTCGCGCTGCCGCAGAGCGCTCGACTGGGCCATGGTCACCGTTCCGCGCACCTTAAAACTCTTGCAGGTGCCGCAAATCCCCCGCCCGCAGGAGTAGGCAACGGGAATGCCAGATTCGCGTGCGGCCTGGAGTATGGTCTGACCTGGCGCACAGTCAAAACTCTGGCCTGTGCGGGCGAAGGTGACGCGCCGTGTGGGGGCGCCTTCGTCCACGGGCATGAAGCTTTCGAGGGTGCCGAAGTCGAACGATTCCTGGGTGTAGCGCTCACGCGGGACGCCGGCCTCCATCGCCGCATCGTAAACGGTCTGCATGAAGGCGGTCGGCCCGCAGCACAGCACCGTGCGGCGATGAAGGTCAGGCACCAAGGCGCTCAGCATGGCCCCATCGATCCGCCCGCGCGGTCCCTGCCGCTCCTTGCGGGCGCGGCTCGGCACCAGGGTGAGGCGCATCTTCGGCAAGCTCTTGGCGAGCCTGCGCAACTCATCCGCGGCGATAAAGTCCGCCGGGGTGTGGGCGGCATGGACGAAGTGGGCATCAAGGTCGATGCCAAGGTCAGCGGCCGTGCGCAGGATCGACAGCATGGGCGTGATGCCGCTCCCCGCTGAGATCAGCGCATAAGGCCCTTCAGGCGCACGCGCGGGGCCGAACTGACCTGACGGGCCGAACGCCTCCACCGTCGCGCCTGGCACCAAGATGTCGTGGAAGTGGGATGAAGCACGCCCGCCCGGCTTCTTCTTGATGATGACGGAAATGGTCCTGTCCATCGCGGCGGAGGAGGCGAGGGTGTAGCAGCGCTCGATGGGCTCGCCGTCGATATCGCTGCGCAGCGTGATGAACTGGCCAGGCTCGAAGGTGATGCGCGAGCCGTCTTCGGGCCACAGCAGCACCGTTTTGACGTCGCGGGTTTCCATCCAAGTGGCGCACACGCGCAGCGGCGCCCAGCGGTCAGGCCGCCACTGGGTCCGCCGCCCTGGGGGCGAGAACGGGTTCATGCTGGTTCAGCCGAAGCCGTGCGCCGTCATGCGCTCGACGTACCAGGTGGAAAAATCGTCCAGAGGCTTTTCCGTGTAAGGCGAGTAAGGCCCCGGGCGATAGCCTGCCGACATTGCGCCCTGGTGGGCGAGCCTCACAAGGTCGGCGTCCTGCTGGTTGGTGGCGCGCCAGACGGCGGTCAGGTGTTCAAGATCGTAGTCTTCCCCTTCCACGGCATCCTTGTGGACGAGCCATTTGGTGCGCACCAACGTCTTGTGGGGCGACAGGGGAAAGATGGCGAAGATGACCGCGTGGTCGGCCATCATGTGGTTCCAGGAATTAATGCCCCAAAGGTGGGTGTCGCCTGTGTCGGGCGCGCTCATGTCGCCCAGCGGCAGGGCGGAGGCGGCCAGCGCATCGGGCGTCTGGGACTGGCCTGCGCCAGCGATAATCAGCCTTTGGGTGCGAAAATTGGTGGCCTGACCCACCGTGTGCTCAATGGCTGAGGAGGCAAGGCCGCAGGCATCCCACTGGCGCGTGCGCTCTTCATAAAGGGCGTTGAGCTTGGCCACCTCGTCACGCTCGTGGGGGGACAACTCGTCTGGGTCGAAGCCGAAGTCCACCGCGTGGAAGGACAAGGCAAGCTCGGGATGGTTGGATTCGCAGTGGTAGCACTCGCGATTGTTTTCCATCGTGAGCTTCCAGTTGCCGTCCTCGATGAGGTCGGTCTCGAAAGCCACTTTGGCGTTCTTCAGGTCGTAGTCGGCAAGCCGCGCATCCATAACCTCAGACAGGGTGTCGATGTCCCCCGGCGGATCGTTGGACAGGCACGCATATAAGATGCCGCCCACCGAGCGCAGCGCCACGGGCTTGAGGTGATGGAGACCGCGCTCAAAGTCCCTGCCCATATGTGGTGCAGCGAAGAGTTCGCCCGACAATTCGTAGGCCCACTGGTGGTAGGGGCACACCAGTTTGCCCACCACTGCCCGTCCTTGAGGCACAAGCTTTGCGCCGCGATGGCTGCACACGTTGTGGAAGGCGCGCAGCTGGTCGTCCTCATCGCGCACAATGACGATGGATGACGGCCCGATGTCCACAGCATAGACGTCGCCGGGTTCGGGAACGTCACATTCCACCCCGACGGCAATCCAGTGCTTGTGAAAAATTACCTCTAGGTCCGCCTCGTACACATCCGCGCGGGTGTAAAGACCCGCCGGAAGCGTGTATCCAGGTCTACGGGACCGGATAAGAGAGGAAATTGTTCCTTGGTCGTCGCCCGCAAAAGGCGCGTCGGTTACCAACTGCAGCATGATCCACCCTACCCAGACAGCCGCCCAAAGCTGTGTTGACGCGAACGCCGACACCATCAGCGTACCGCATGTGAATTGGCGCACAACGTGACAAATACTTGGCTTTAGGATGATTTGAGGTTATGGATTCTCTTCGCTCCAACGGCAACGCCGGTCATGACATGCCAAATTTGAGGCGGAGTGTGCCTTCTCTTGGGGCACTGGCGGTTTTTGAGGCAGCAGCGCGCCTCGGCGGCTTTACCAAGGCAGCCAACGAGCTCGGCGTCACCCAGGCTGCCGTCAGCCGCCAGATTCGCGGTTTGGAGGAAGATCTCAATGCCCCCCTGTTCTACCGCGCCCACCGCAAGGTGGAGTTGACGGCGGCAGGGCGGGTGCTGTCGGAGGCTGTCACCCAGTCATTCGAGCGCATTGCTGATGCCCTTGAGGTGGTGCGCCACCCGCACGAGCCGAATGTGCTCACCGTCTCCACCACCCTTGCGGTCTCCCACTTCTGGCTTTTGCCGCGCCTCACTTCATTTCGCACCGAAAATCCTGACCTGACGCTGCGGGTCGTCTCCCAAGACCAGCCGCTGGACTTAAGGGACGGATCGGCGGATGTGATCTTGCGCTTCGGAAAGGCACCCTTCCGCGATGGAACGGTGCTGTCCTCCTACCTTGATGTGGCCTACCCTGTGTGCAGCCCAGATTTTGCTGAAAAGCTGGGTGAGGACTTCGACATCGAGGACCTTTGCAACCTCCCCCTCATCGAGAGCGACCCCCAGGAGCGCACCTGGCTCACCTGGCCCCAGTGGTTCATCAAGGCAGGGTTGAAGCGACCTTCGCGGCGGGGCGTGCTCACCTTCAACCACTATTCGGACGCGGTATACGCCGCCATCAACGGCGAAGGTGTGGTGATCGGCTGGGACCGCATTTTGGCGCGGCCCTTGTCCGACGGGCGGCTCGTGCGCCTTGGCAACATCGAGGTGGAACCTGCCGAGCAACACCATGTGGTGGTGCGCGATGGTGTGTCGGAGGACGTGCCCCTTCAGGCGTTCGCAGACTGGATCGACGCCTGTTTCGCGGAAACCTCACCCACCACCTAACGCCCGCTCCTGTTGCGCGCGCCACGCCTGTGGAGTCAGCTTCTCTGCCTGTTTGAAGGCGCGGATGAGGTGGGAGGCATCGCTGTAGCCGGTTGCCGTTGCAATCTCCGTCACCGATCGGGCGCTGCCTGCAAGCATGGCCTTCACCGTGTCGAGGCGGATCAGCCGCGCGGCCGATTGGGGGGAGTGGCCGAGCGCATCGGTAAAGCGTCTTTCCAGTGTGCGCCGGCTGACCCCAAGCCTTTCGGCAAGCCTTTGGGCCGTCGGCGGCGCTTCCATGGAGGCGGCGATGGCCGAGAGCGCGCGCTTCACCAAAGGGTCCGAAGTGGTGAGCGACAACGGCACGCCAGGCTGCGGGCGCTCTGCCGACAACGCCTCATCGATGATCATGATGTTGAGGCTCTTGGTGGCTGCTGCTCGGCCCACATGCCTCTCCACCAGGAAGGCGGCAAGGTGGGCAGAGCTTGCCCCGCCAGAGCAGGTGAGCCTGTCCCGATCCACCACGAAGATCTGGTCCGACACCGGCTCAAGCCCCTCGAAGGCGGCCAGAAAGTCGTCCCTGTGGAACCAGGAGACGCAGCAACGGTAGCCGTTCATCAGCCCCGCCTTGTGCAGGACAAAGGCGCCCGTGCACACGCCCGCCAAAGGAACGCCTGCCGCAGCCGCCTCGCGCAGAAATTCAGCGTACGCGGGGTCGAGGTCTTCGATGGCGCCAATCAGCCCGCCCACCACCACCACATAGTCGAACCGTTTGGGGTCGCCGAGCCGTGCATCGGGCTGCACCGCCACGCCGCAGCTTGAGCGCACGGGGCTCATGTCCGCCGACAGCACCTGCCAGGTGCAAAGGATGGGGCGGGAGCGGTCCCCCTCGTCGGCGGCAAGGCGCAGCACATCCACGAAATTGGCGAACGCGCACAGGGTAAAGCGCTTTGTCAGCACGAAGCCGATGCGAAGACGTGGGGATGATGTGTTCGCGGCCATGAAAGCCCTTTGCCATTCTGGAGCGCGTGACGCAATTCTTCCATCCATCTGTCGCATCAATTCCGGCACGTGCGATGCCATGGGTTCATTGTGAGCCTGCCCATCGAAGGACGGTGTGATGACGCGTTTTTCCGCCCTCAGCCTTCTGCGCAACGCCCTTACCGGCCACCAGAACTGGACCGCCCAATGGCCGGAGGCGGAGCCGAAGTCTTCCTATGACGTTGTGATCGTTGGTGCCGGGGGCCACGGCCTCGGCGCAGCGCATTATCTAGCCAAGCAGCACGGCATCACCAATGTCGCGGTGATCGACAAGGGGTGGCTTGGCGGCGGCAACACGGGCCGTAACACCACCATCATCCGCTCCAACTACCTTTATGACGAGAGCGCCCGCCTCTACGACCACTCCGTGGACCTTTGGGAGAGGCTGTCGGAGGACCTCAATTACAACGTCATGTACTCCCGCCGCGGGGTGATGATGCTTGCCCACTCCGTCCATGATGTGCAGAGCGCCCAGCGGCACATTCACGCCAATCGCCTCAACGGCGTCGACAACCGCTGGATCACGCCAGAGGAGGCGAAGGCCATCTGCCCGCCCCTCAACATCTCCCCCACCGCCCGCTATCCGGTTCTGGGTGCGGCCTTGCAGGCGCGGGCAGGTACGGCGCGGCACGATGCCGTCGCCTGGGGCTATGCCCGCTCGGCCGCCTCCCGCGGGGTGGACATCATCCAGAACTGCCCAGTCACCGCCATTTTGCGCGGGCCTGACGGTGCCGTGACGGGGGTGGAAACCGCCAAGGGCATCATCAACGCCAAGAAGGTGGCGGTGTCCGCCGCCGGTCACACCTCCGTCGTCATGCAAACCGCAGGGGTGCAAATGCCTTTGGAAAGCTTTCCCCTCCAGGCGCTTGTGTCGGAGCCGGTGAAGCCGTGCTTTCCGTGCGTGGTCATGTCCAACTCGGTCCACGCCTATATCAGCCAGTCCGACAAGGGCGAGCTTGTGATCGGCTCGGGGACGGACCAGTACACAAGCTACTCTCAGCGCGGCGGCCTCCCCCTCATCGAGCATACCCTTGCCGCCATCTGCGAGATGTTTCCCGTCTTCAGCCGGATGAGAATGCTGCGCGCCTGGGGCGGCATCGTGGATGTGACGCCCGACCGCTCGGCGATCCTCGGCAAGACCCCTGTGCCTGGACTTTATGTCAACTGCGGCTGGGGCACGGGCGGCTTCAAGGCAACGCCTGGCGCGGCCCACACCCTTGCCTGGACCGTTGCGAAGGACGAACCCCACCCCATCAACGCGCCCTTCACGCTGGAGCGCTTCACCACAGGCCGGCTCATCGATGAAGCCGCCGCCGCAGCCGTGGCGCACTGACCATGCTGTTGATCCACTGCCCCTATTGCGAGGCGACCCTGCCCGAGCTGGAGTTCGCCTATGCAGGCGAAGCCCACATCGTCCGCCCCGAAGACCCTTCCGCGGTGAGTGACGAGGCCTGGCGGGACTTCCTCTTCATCCGCACCAACGCCAAAGGCCCGCACTTTGAGCGCTGGCGCCACGTGCACGGCTGCGCGCGATACTTCAACGCGGTGCGCGACACGGTGAGCGACCGCTTCCTCACCACCTACAAGGTGGGCGAGCCCCGCCCCGACCTCCACAAGGTGCGCAAACCATGAGTGTTGCCACCCTCGACGACGCATCGTCTGCGCAGACCACCGCCGCCCCCCGCGAGAGGCGCGCGAACGCCGAGGCAGGCGCCTTTCGCGTGGCTGGCCGCGGCAGGGTGGACCACGGCGCGCCCGTCACCTTCACCTTCGATGGGGAGAGGATCACGGGGCTGAAGGGCGACACCATCGCCTCGGCCCTTCTTGCCCACGGCCGCCATTTGATGGGCCGCTCCTTCAAGTATCACAGGCCGCGCGGGCCTTTGACGGCAGGCTCTGAGGAGCCCAATGCGCTGGTGGGCACCCGCCGCGGCCCCGGCCGTGCCGAGCCCAACACCCGCGCCACCGTGCAGGAGATCTTTGACGGGCTCGACGTGGAGAGCCAGAACCGCTGGCCCTCGCTGACGCGCGACGTGGGCGCTGTGAACGATGCGCTGGCGCCGCTCTTATCCGCAGGGTTTTACTACAAGACCTTCATGTGGCCGCGGGGCTTTTGGCACAGTGTCTATGAGCCCATCATCCGCAAGGCGGCAGGTCTTGGCCGCGCGCCTGATGGGCCTGACCCCGACGCCTATACGAGCCGCTACCACCACACCGACATGCTTGTGGTGGGCGGCGGTCCTGCCGGCCTTGCCGCAGCGCTTGCGGCGGGCGAGGCCGGTGCCAGCGTCCTCCTGGTGGACGAAGGGGCAGAGCTTGGCGGCGCCCTTCTCAGCGAACCTCACCTTGCCATCGACGGCACCTCGACCTTCCTTGAGGACACTGCCTCAAGGCTTGCGGCCATGGACAATGTGCGCGTCCTCACCCGCACAACCGCGATCGGGTACGATCACCAAAACATCCTCGCCTGTGTGGAGCGCCTGACCGATCATCTCGCCGCACCGCCGGACGGTGCCCCGCGCGAGCGGCTGTGGCGGGTGCGCGCCCGCCATGTGGTGCTTGCCCAAGGCGCGTTGGAAAAGCCTCTCGTCTTCAATGGCAACGACCGTCCTGGCGTGATGCTGGCCAGCGCCGCCCTCACCTACCTTGAGCGCTACGGCGTTCTGGTGGGGCGGGAAGTGGCCGTCTTCACCGCCCATGACAGCGCCTATGCCACAGCCTTTGCCCTTGCCGATGCTGGCGTCGGCATTGCCGCCATCATCGACACGCGCGAAAGCGTTGACGCGGCGCTGCTGGAGGGGGCTGCCGCCCGCGGCATTGAGGTGATGGCAGGCCACACGGTGCTTGAGACCAAGGGTCGGCTGCGCATTGCCTCCCTCACGGCCGCGCCCATCAACGCGCTTCAATCCACCCGCCGCCTTGCCTGCGATGCTTTGCTCATGTCGGGTGGGTTCACGCCCTCGCTCCATCTGTTCTCCCACACCAAGGGCAGTCTCGTGTGGGACGAGGCCTCACGCACCTACCTTCCCGGAAAGAAGACGGAGGCCTGCCAGATCGCAGGCGCAGGCCGTGGCCTCTGGGGCATTGCCCCTTGCCTCGACGATGGGGTGCGCGCCGCAGGCGAAGCTCTTGCCGCCATCGGCCTTGAAGGTCGTGCGAAGACCCACACCGTGGAGGGCGACTGGACCGGCACGGGCACCAGCCACGCCGACTTGCCGAACCCGCAAAAAGGCCGGGCCTTCATCGACTTTCAGAACGATGTCACCGCCAAGGACATCCGCCTTGCGGTGCGCGAGGGCATGCGCTCCATCGAGCATGTGAAGCGCTACACCACCAACGGCATGGCCACCGACCAAGGCAAGATGAGCAACATCAACGGCCTGATGGTGGCGGCCGAGGCCCTTGGCAAAGCGCCGCCCGAGGTCGGGCTCACCACCTTCCGCCCACCCTTCACCCCCACCACCTTCGGTGCCATCGCAGCCACCCGCCGCGGTGCCACCTTCGAGGTGACGCGCAAGACCCCCATCGACCCCTGGGCCGAGGCAGAAGGCGCGGTCTTCGAGCCCGTCTCCCTCTGGCGCCGCGCCCGCTACATCCCCAAGGACGGTGAAGACATGGACGCAGCCGTGCGCCGGGAGTGCGCGGCCACACGAAAGAGCGCCGGGATCTTCGATGCGTCCACCCTCGGCAAGATCGAGGTGGTGGGCCCTGATGCGGCCGAGTTCCTGAACCGCCTTTACACCAACCCCTTCCTGAAGCTTGCCCCCGGTCGCTGCCGCTACGGCGTTCTCCTGGGCGAAGATGGTTTCATCCGCGACGATGGGGTGATCGGCCGGCTGGAGGAGAACCGCTTCCACGTCACCACCACCACGGGCGGGGCGCCGCGGGTGCTGACCATGATGGAGGACTACCTTCAGACCGAGTGGCCGGACCTCAAAGTCTGGCTCACCTCCACCACAGAAGAGTGGGCGACCATTGCCCTCAACGGTCCCAACGCGCGGCGCATTTTGGCGCCTTTGGTAGAGGGGCTCGACATCTCCTCCGCCAACTTCCCCCACATGTCGGTGGCGCGCTGCATCGTTGCGGGGCTCCCTGCCAGGCTGTTCAGAATGAGTTTTACCGGCGAACTCGGCTTTGAAATCAACGTCAAAGCCGATCAGGGCCTCTTACTATGGGAACAGCTGATGGAAGCCGGCGCGCCCCATAAAATCTGCCCCTATGGCACCGAGACGATGCACGTTCTAAGGGCCGAAAAGGGCTACATCATTGTCGGCCAGGATACGGACGGCACTGTGACACCGCACGATGCCGGCCTGTCCTGGGCCATCGGCAAGAAGAAGCCCGACTTTGTGGGCAAGCGCTCCCTCGCCCGCCCCGACATGGTGGCACGCGGACGCAAAGAGGTTGTCGGCCTTTTGACCGAAGACCCGTCGGTGGTGCTTGAGGAAGGCGCGCAGATTGTCACCGATGCGGACAGGCCGCTGCCTTTGCCGATGATCGGCCACGTGACCTCCGCCTACCACAGCATGGCACTGCGCCGGTCCATCGCCCTTGCCTTGGTGGAGGACGGGCACAGCCGCAAAGGGGAAACCCTCGTGGTGCCGATGGAGGACGCCCACCACACCGTCACCATCACCGACCCCGTATTCTACGACCCTGAGGGAGAACGGCTCGATGCCTGACACCCCTGTCGCCATCACAGTGTTGGAGACGGCCGGCCGCTTTTCCCTGCGCATTGCACAGGCCGACCTTGCCGCCGCCGACGAAGCTTTCGGCACGCCCATCCCCCGCACCATCGGCGGCCGCACCAGCGCGGGCCTGCGCGAAGCCCTTTGCCTTGGCCCTGACGAATGGGTGCTCACCACATCGGCAGAGGACAGTTCTACGCTTGAGGCCGCGTTCGCCGCACTTGCCGTTCCCCACAGTCTGACCGATATCGGCGCCCGGGAGGTCGCCATCCGCCTCGACGGAGACGGCGCTGCGGATTGCCTTGCCATGGGCTGCCCCATCGACCTTGCAACGCTCAAAGACGGCGCAGGCAAACGCACCGTGTTCGACGGTGTGCAGATTGTCCTGAGGCGGGATGGGCCGTCCACGTTCCATGTGGACGTGTGGCGGTCCTACGCCCCCCATGTGCTCGCACTGTTTGCCCGGTTCAACGAGGAACGCGCCGCGGGTCTATAGGCCTGGCGGCGCGCTCATGTCCCGTCGTGTCGGCAGGGATGGGCTGCGACCTAGACGGCTGCGGAGTGCCTGGCCGCCCCTTTGGTCAAATGCGCATCGAACCGCGCCGCCACCGTGCGCACGAAAGGTCGCGCGCTTTCTTCCACCTCGAACCAGTCGCCATGGCGCATCAGCCCTTCCTCGGGCTCTTCGTCGGCAAGGGCGGTGGCTTCTTCCAGAATAGGTTCGGCCAACTCGCCGAAGCGGCCGCGAAGGTCATCGGCATCAAAGCCGAAATCGCACAGAAGGCGCTCGATCACATGGCCGCGCACGCGGTCATCGTCGGTGAGGTGATAGCCCCTTGCGGTCGCAAGACGCCCTTCGCCGATGGCGGCAAGGTAGCGCCCAGTGGCCGGCTCGTTCTGCAGATAGCCCTGGGGCAAGCGACCGATGGCGGAGGCCCCAAGGCCTATCAGGGCGTCGGCCGCGTCGGTGGTGTAGCCCTGGAAGTTGCGCTTCAGCTGGCCTTGGGCGAGGGCTTTGGCCATGATGTCGCGCCGGCGGGCGAAGTGATCCATCCCGATGCGGGCAAAGCCTGAAGCCTCAAGAAGGTCCGCGGCGGCGTTGGACTGGTTCAGCCGCTCCATCGGCCCAGGCAGCACCGTCTCGTCGATCATCTGCTGGTGGGTGCGCATCCAAGGCACGTGCGCGTAGCCGAAGACCGAAACGCGGTCGACGCCGCAGCGCACCACCTCTTCCACGGTGCGCTCCACATCCTCCACCGTCTGGTGTGGCAGTCCGTAGATCAGATCGACGCTGATGGATTGAATGCCGGCATCGCGCAGGTCGTCGATGACGCGGCGCGTCAACTCAGGCGGCTGAATGCGGTTGATGGCCTTTTGGACGCGCGGATTGATGTCCTGCACGCCAAGGCTTGCGCGGTTCAGCCCCCCTTCCATCCAGGCGGCGAGCTTGGCGCCGTTGAGGCCGCGCGGATCGATCTCAACGGCAATCTCGGCGTCGTCCTTCACCAGGAAAGAGTCGCGCAGGTGGCCCATCAGCCGGCGTACATCCTCCGGGTGAAGGATGGTGGGTGTGCCGCCGCCGAAGTGGATGTGGCTCACCTGCGACCTGGCGTGCATCAGGCCCGAGACCATTTCCATTTCAGTGGACAGGGCCGCGAGATAGGGCGGAACGGGATCGTATCGACGCACCTGGCGCGTCTGACAGCCGCAATACCAGCACAGCGTTCTGCAGAACGGAATGTGAAGATACAGCGAGAGGCGTTGCGCCGAACCAAGGGTCCCCAACCACTCCCCGGCAGTGACAGGGCCCACCTCCGGCGTGAAGTGCGGCGCTGTCGGATAGCTGGTGTAGCGCGGCACCGTGCGAACAAGGCGAGAAAGTTGATCTTGCATGATCAAAGCGTGCACTATGGAGCAGCCAAGGCTTTGATTTCGATCAATGCCACGGTCGAACATCTGAGGAGATCCGATGCCCCGATCGCTGGACCGCACTGTGGCCGTCAGCCTTCCAACGCCCGGTCTGGATCCTCTGGCTTGCCGCTCCTGTGCCATTCGTCATCGCGGTTTGTGCGAGGTTCTGACGCCCGTGGAGATCGATGCGCTGAACCGCATTGCCCAGCGCCGCAAGTTGCGTCCCGGCGAGGTGTTCTTGGTGGAAGGCGAAGACGCTGTGTCCTTCGCCAACATCACGTCTGGCGTAGCAAAGCTTGTGCGGTCCCTGGAGGATGGGCGCGAGCAAATTGTCGGCCTCCTGTTCCCGTCAGACTTCATGGGGCGCGTGTTCCAGAAAGGCAGTGCGGCAGCGCCGATGCCTTACACCGTGCAGGCCGCGTCAGAACTTTCTTTGTGTGCGTTCCCGTCGGGTCCTTTCGAGGCGATCCTTTCAGAGCACCCCAAGCTTGAGCACAAGCTTCTTGAGCGGACCTTGAGCGAATTGGATGCCGCGCGCGACTGGATGCTGCTCCTGGGCCGCAAGACGGCGCCTGAGAGGGTGGCGACCTTCCTTCACCACATCGCGACCCGTTGCGCAGAGGCGGGCGGCGACCCCACGGAAGGGTTCGACCTACCTTTGACGCGGGCCGACATGGCCGACTTCATCGGCCTCACCATCGAGACCGTCAGCCGGCAAATCACTAAGCTGCGTAAGGACGGCGTCATTGTCCTTGCCGGCAGCCGCCGCATCGCCACGGTGGACATGGAGCGGCTCGCCGCCCGCGCGGGCCTGCGCTAACGCCCGTTTGCTATGCGGGGCCGTTTCAGTGGCGGGCGTCGCCTTCAGTGTCCGCGCCGGTGGGATCGCCGCAGCCGAACCGGGTGACGGCGTCGTAGGGAAGGCCGAGGCGGTTCTTCTCCATCACGCCGTTCAGGAGGCGCAACGCATCGGGCCCCAGGCGAAGCCGTGCCAGCGGCATAATGGTGCTTTCCTCCCAGGCAAGATGGCGGCGCGTTGCCTCAAAGAAGGCTCTGAGCACGAAGCCTGCCGCATCGTAGCCCATGGCGGGGGCGCGGCCTGCACCAAGCTCCTTCAAAAGGCTCACCACCTCTTCAAGGGCAGCCTCATCGTCCACATGCTCGCGGCTGAGCTGGCCGATGGCCTCCTCGATCCTGTCCTCAGGCCGGCAATGGCGTAACAGGAGGGGGAAGAGGCCAAGATCCTCGTCCGCATGGTGGAGGGGCAAATCCTCAGCAAGGATCTGCGCGGCGCGGTGGCAGGTGAGCGGGGACGGGTTCGGCAGCCCATCGGCAATCCCCTCAACGATGTCGCACAGCCGCGCCTTTTGCGCATGCGCCAAATCGATCCGCTTCAGCGGGTTCTCCGGCGCCGCATGGGGGGTGGCGGCGCTCAGGCCACGGGCCATCATGGTGTGTTGAGCTTTGCCATGGCGCGGTCGTCCTCTCCTTCGCGAACCGTGCGCAATTCATACCACAAGGCGTTGAGGATCCCGACGGTCGCCGCCAATCCTAACCCCAAGACCCAAGCGAAGTACCACATGAAAACGCCTCCTTTCGGTTCTGTCGGGGCGTGCCGCAGCATCCATCGCGGCGCGCTGTCGTGTCAGTAGGCCGGCGAACCCGGTGCGGTGATGTCCTCCTCACGCACCTTGCCCCACAGCACCTTGTAGACCCAGGCGGTGTAGGCAAGGACAATGGGCAGGAAGATCACCGTTGCAATCAACATGTTGCGCAGCGTGTTGTGGCTGGACGAGGAATCGAACACCGTCAGCGACTGGGCCGGATGGGTGCTCGACGGCAAGATCATCGGGAACATGGAAAGCCCCACGGTGGCGATGATGCAGGTCACCCCCAGCGCCGACATGATGAACGTCATCCCAGGCCAGCGCGCCATGAAGCCGAGAGCGGCAAGGAGCGGCATCAAGACACCGACAATCGGCACCGACCACAACAATGGCGTCGCCTGGAAGTTGTTCAGCCACGCGCCGGCGTTCACCACCACCTCCTTGCCGAGGGGGTTGGAGGGGCCTGTACGGGAGAGTTCGCTCGTCACCTCGTAGCCACCCATCAGGCCGAGCCAGGTGAGAACGCCGCCACCTGCAAATAACACACCCGTCGCAAGGGCGGCCATGACGCCGTAGCGCATGGCGCGGTCGGCCACCGTCCCTTCGGTCTTCATGGTGAGCCAGGCGGCGCCATGCATGACAATCATCGCCACGGACACGAGGCCGCAATAGATGGCGAGAGGGTTCAACAGGCCAAAGAGGTTGCCCTCATAGATCGCCCGAAGATCGTCCGTGAAGTGGAAGGGCACGCCCTGCAGCGTGTTGCCCACAGCAACGCCGAAGATCAGCGCAGGCACCGCCCCGCCGATGAACAGCGCGTAGTCCCAGTTGCGCCGCCACGTGGCGCCAGGCCGCTTAGAGCGATACTTGAACGCCACCGGCCGCAGGATCAGCGCGGCAAGGACGATGAACATGGCAAGGTAAAAGCCCGAAAAGGAGAGGGCATAAAGGGCAGGCCACGCCGCAAAGATCGCCCCGCCGCCCAGGATGAACCACACCTGGTTGCCCTCCCAGGTGGCCGCGATGGAATTGATGGCAACGCGCCGCTCAACATCCGTCTTGGCGACGAAAGGCAGAAGCGCACCCACCCCCATGTCAAACCCATCCATCACCGCAAAGCCGATGAGGAGGATTCCCAGAAGCGCCCACCAGATGATCCTCAGGGTGCCGTAGTCGAACAAGAACTCGATCATTGTCATCTCCAGGGCGGGCTATTCGGCGGGAGCGGTCGAGCCGCGCAGGGTCTCGTCGCTGTCGGCGCTGAAGCCGGGCACGACCGCCATCGGGTCTTCCACAACGCTCGGCCCCATTCTGATGGCGCGCAGCATCAGCCACACCTCGATGACGGCGAGGGCGCCGTAGATCACCGTGAAGCCGGCAATGGTGATCAAAAGGTCGACGACGCCAAGGTGAGAGGTGGCAAGGAAGGTGGGCAAGATGCCCTCGATGATCCAAGGCTGGCGCCCATACTCGGCCACGAACCAGCCGACCTCCGCCGCAAGCCATGGGATCGGCAGCGAGAACAGTGCGATCCAGAACAGCCAGCGCGGTGCCTCCTTCTCCCGCGCCGTGTGCCACAGCGCGACCGAGAACAGGAGGATGAACCAGAAGCCTGCCGCCACCATGAAGCGGAAGGTGAAGAACATGGCCGGCACATCAGGCACCGTGGTCCAAGCGGCCTGGCGGATCTGATCGTCGGTGGCCGTGCGCGGATCTTCCACGAACTGCTTCAGGAGAAGGGCGTAGCCAAGGTCGCCCGAGGCGGGCTCAAACCGGGCGCGGGCGGCAAGGTCGGTCCTGTCGGCCTTGATGGCCTCAAGCGCATCGTAGGCCGTCAGACCGTTGCGGATGCGCCCTTCGGCCTTGTCCACCAGCTCGAAGATGCCCGGGATCTGCTGGTCGAGGGAGCGGGTGCCGATCAGCCCCATCACATAAGGGATGTGGACGGCCCAATTGGTCTTGCGCTCCTCCATATCGGGCACGCCGAAGAGGGTGAAGGAGGCGGGCGCGGGCTCGGTCTCCCACATGGCCTCCATGGCGGCGAGCTTCATGCGCTGGTTGTCGGTGAGGGCGTAGCCCGACTCGTCTCCCAGCACCACGACGCTTAAGGAGGAGGCAAGGCCGAACGCCGATGCAATGACGAAGGAGCGCTTGGCGAGCGCCACATGACGGTTGCGCAGGATGTAGTAGGCCGAAACGCCAAGCACGAACACCGCGCCGCACACATAGCCCGCCGACACGGTATGGACGAACTTTGCCTGCGCCACAGGGTTGAAGAGAACGGCCATAAAGTCCGTCACCTCCATGCGCATGGTGTCCACATTGAAGCTGGCGCCGACGGGATGCTGCATCCAGCCGTTGGCAATGAGGATCCACAGCGCCGACAGGTTGGTGCCGATGGCCATCAGCCACGTCACCACCAGGTGGGTGAGCGGCCTCAACTTGTCCCACCCAAAGAAGAAAAGCCCCACGAAGGTGGCTTCCAGGAAGAACGCCATCAGCCCTTCGATGGCGAGCGGAGCGCCGAACACATCGCCCACATAGTGGGAGTAGTAGGCCCAGTTCATGCCGAACTGGAATTCCATGGTGATGCCCGTTGCCACGCCCAACACGAAGTTGATGCCGAAGAGGACACCCCAGAACTTTGTCATGTCGCGCCAGATCCTGCGGCGCGTCATCACATAGACGGTCTCCATCATCGCAATCAGGATGGACAAGCCAAGCGTCAGCGGCACAAACAGGAAATGGTACATGGCCGTCAGCGCAAATTGCAGACGGGACAAGTCCACGACGAGTGGATCGACCATGAAGGGACTCCGATCAGATTGCAGGGTCGACGTTGCAAATCGGTGGGCTTGGCGACCTTGATTTGGATCAAGCCTAAGTAAACATTGGACGTTAGGGTCTGATCGCGATGGATCGGACGGTGTGCCGGCCGGCGTCGGCGACGGAGTGGGTGTTGAGGTCAAAGGGCAATAAAGGCGGCAAGCGGGTGCGTGCTGGGGGTCCCGCGAGGATAGCCGCTGCGCGTTTCGGCCGGCCGATGGCGCGTCGCCTGACGATTATTCACACCCTCGCCACCGTGGCGAGGCTGGGCTTTGTTGTCGCACTGGCTGTGTTCGCAGGGGTGATGATCGAAGGGGGGCGGCTCGATGCCGTGGCGCTCGCTGCAGCGATTGCCTGTCTCGTGCTTGCCACCGCCCTCGCCTTCCTTGCCGACAGGGTGAGCGCGCGTGCCGAAAGGGACGTTGCCGGCTTCATCATCGACAGCCTGTCGGACTGCCTTGCAAACCGCCCCGCCCTTGAGACGGCCGAGCGGCCGCGCGGTGCCCTCGTCAGTGCCGCACAGCGCCATCCTGGCGGGTTGGCGCGGCTTGTGATCGGGCACGCCGTTCAGCGCACCATGATGGCGATCGGCCCTCTTCTTGCCGTTGCCGTTGTGCTTGCCGTCTCCTGGCAGGCGGCTGTGGCGCTCCTTCTGGCAACGCCTGTGATGATCGTGTTCTTTATCTTCATCGGCTCTGCCATCACCGCGCGGGCACGGGCGCAGGAGGCAGCCCTCGGGCGGCTTGCGGCCCAGTTTGCCGACCGCACGCGCACCCTTCCCACCATTATCGCCAACCACGCCGTTGGGCAGGAGCGCTCAAAGCTCCACCACCGCATGGTGGAGACTGCGCGCCGCACCATGGGGGTGCTGGCGGTGGCGTTCTTGAACTCGGGCGTCCTGGATTTTTTCACGTCCCTGTCCATCGCGATCCTCGCGGTGTTCCTGGGGTTGGGGCACCTTGGTCTGCTGACACTGCCTGGCTTCAGCGGGCTTGAGTTGTGGCAGAGCCTTTTGATCCTTCTGGCAGCGCCTGAGTACTTCGCCCCCTTCCGCCGCTACGCCCACCTTTACCATGCAAAGTCCGAAGGCATTGCCGCCGCCGAGGCCCTGGCCTTCGTGTTCGAGACGCCGGCCACCGCCAGCCACGAGGCCCCGTCGCTAGCCTCCCCTGCCGGCGGCTTCGGTCTGGTGTTGAACAGGGTCGGCCCGATTGCAGACTTTGCACTGCCTGAGACCGGTCTTGTGGCCATCATCGGCCCCAGCGGTTCTGGCAAGTCCACGCTGCTTCGCACCCTTGCTGGCGTGGAAGCCCCGGCTGAGGGCACCGCCGCCCTCGGCAAAGGCGACCCGCTGCCCGACTGGGTGGCGGTGGATAGCCACCTGCCCGCAGGCACCCTTGCCTCCGTCATTGCCGACGGGCGCAAGGTGTCCCCGGTCAAGGTGTGTCACGTTGCCTCCGACCTTGGGCTTTTGGCCGACGCACTCCTGCCCTCGGGCCTTGATGCGCCCATCGCTGCCGGCGGCGAGAACCTGTCAGGCGGGCAAAGGGTGCGTGTGGCCTTGGCGCGGATGCTGGTGGACGACCGCCCTGCACTGTTGGACGAGCCCACCCAAAAGCTTGACGAGGTGAACGCTGAACGGGTGCGGACCGCCCTCCTTGCAGCCTCCCGCGACCGCCTGGTGGTGGTCGCCACCCATGACCCAACCCTTATTGCCCTTGCGAGCCAGACCGTCGCCCTTCAGCCCCAGGGCGGGATCGAGAGGGCAGCATGAGCGCTGAAGCCACACCCCCCAAGCGCCGGCGCCCGCGGATGGATTGGCGCATTGCGTTCGTGTTTTCCGTTCTCGCCCTTGCCTCGGCCGTGCTTTTGACGGGGGTCTCTGTCTGGTTTCTTGGGGCGGTTGCACTCGCCGGGGCGACCCCTGCCGCACTCACCTTCAACTTCCACCATCCTGCCGCGCTGGTGCGCTTTCTTGCCCTGACGCGTGTGGTGACGAAGTACGGCGAGCGCATGTTCGGCCACAGGGCAGCGCTGCTCGATCAGGTGGACAGGCGCTTTGCCCTGTTCGGCGCCATGGCACGCTCACCACGCGCAATCTCAGGCGGCTGGCAGCTTGGCCGGGAAGACAGGCTGAACGACTTCATCGACGATGTGGACCATGTGGACCACAAGCGCCTGCGGTCCACCTTCCCGGCCATCACCCTTGCCTCCTGCGCCAGCGCGCTGTTTGTCGCCACCGCCATTGTCACGCCGCTTGCCGCCGTCCTGATCGTGGCCCTTGCGGCCCTCGCGGTGTTTGTGGGCCTGCGCACGCGCCACGCTGTGGAGGCTGCCGAGGGCGATGCCCGACAGACCCACCGCGAAGCGGCGGCACGGCTTGGCGCAGCCCTTGGCGCCATCGTCCCCCTCGCGGCCGAACGGCGGCGCGATGTGGTTTTGGGAGAGGCCGCGGCCGCTGCCAAACAGGCCGAGGCCGCCATCGCCCGCCAGCGCGCCGCCCTTGCCCCTTTCGAGGCGGCGAGCAGCATTGTCGGCCCGGCCGCCGCCCTTGTGGTGATGGTGGCCGCTTTCACAGCGGGGCTCAGGGACGAAGCGCTCCTCGTGCCAGGCTTCCTCGCCTTCTCCTGGCTTGCACTGTCGGAAGCCGTACAAGGGGTTGCCGCCATGCTCCTCGGCGACCTCAAAGCCCGCGCCGCGCAAACCCACCTCACCGCCTGGCCCGTGGGCGAGAACCCTTCTGATCCCGAAAGGGTCGACGCCATCGGCACGCTTGATATGCGCAACCTTCGCCTGGAAACGCCTGCCGGGCGCACCATCGCAACGATCAATGCGCTCACGCTGGAACGGGGCCGCCCCACAGTCCTGATCGGCCCCAGCGGCTGCGGGAAGACGACGCTCCTCAAGGCCCTCGCCGGCTGGGTGGATGGCCCGGGCGAAGTCGACGCCGATGGCAAACCCTTTGCCCTCGCAGAACGGCGCGCCGCCACCCACCTCAGCCTCCACGACGCGGCAATCTTGAGCGATACCGTGCGCGGCAACCTTTTTGCCGACACCGCATCGGACGAGGCCATCTGGTCCGCCCTCGACGCGGTGGAGATGGTGGACCGGGTGAAGGATGCCGGCGGCCTCGACGGGTGGATCACCCAGGACCAGCTTTCCCTCGGCGAGGCCCAGCGCATCAACCTTGCCCGCGCGTTCCTGACCGAACGCCCTCTGGTCCTCCTCGACGAGCCTGCCGAGCACGTGGGTTACGTCCAGGCCGACAGGATCATGAGGCGCCTGTCCGATCGCCTGGCCAACAAGGTGGTCCTGATGACCTCCCACATGCCCTTCGGCCCGCCAGGCGCGGCTGTGGTGGCCTTTGCCACCATTGCCACGGTGCCGATCGTGGACACATCGTCGCCGGCTGGCTTGCGGGCAAAGCGCGTCCCCAACCCTTCCTAGCAACCGCAACGCCTGGCGGAACGCCGATGTCCTTTGTCGGCAAGACTGGCGATGGGCACATTTGCCAAGGCGCGCGTTGCTCGCTTTGCCGCCTGATGGCTGTCCTACGACGGCACCCCCTCACAGAGGCAAGGCACCGGCGCGGACCGGCGCGAAAGCGTCTGCGACCGCGCGCGGGCGCCGCATGCGTGTCTCATCCGGCGGAATACAATTTATAGTTTTAATTCGCCACCATCTTCCGTATAGTTGTAGCCGGCATTGCGGCCGAAGGGGCGCTCCGGAACGAACGCTGCGAGAGCAATTGACGGTCGGGTGGGAACGCCCGATCAGGAAAGCCTCTCTAAGTCAAGGGACTAAAGGATCACGCCTGGGTTTGAGAGCACCCGGAGTACTCTGGGCGGAAGGGGATTTCATGGACGTTCTTGTGGTCGGCGGTGCGGGCTATATCGGCGCCCACGTCGCCAAGGCGGTGGCAGCGGCAGGCCACAGGCCCGTCGTCTACGACAACCTGTCAACGGGCCACAAAAACGCCGTGCGCTGGGGACCTTTTGTGGAGGGCGACCTTGCCGACGTCGTCCGCCTTGACGCTGTGATGGCAAAGATCCGGCCCACCGCCATCATCCACCTTGCCGCTGTATCGGACATTTCGCGTGCCCTTGCCGCCCCCATCGACCTTTATCGCGCCAACGTGGTGGGCTCCCTCAACTTGATTGAGCGTGCGGTGGCCCACGAGGTGCGCACTTTCGTCTTTTCAAGCAGTTGCGCCGTCTACGGCCAGACCAATGGCGGGGCCTTGACCGAGGCGCACCCACAACACCCCATCAACAGCTATGGCGAGACCAAGCGCGCCATCGAGGCGATCTTGGAAGGTTCGGCCCGCGCCTATGGCTTAAACAGCGTTGCCCTGCGCTACTTCAATGCCGCCGGCGCCAGCGCTGACGGTGAGATCGGCGAGGATCACACGCCCGAAACCCACCTCATCCCCAACGTCCTTCGTGCCGCACAGGACCCGGACGCCCCCCTCACCGTCAACGGTACCGACTATGGGACGGCGGACGGGACGGCGGTGCGCGACTTCATCCATGTGGAGGACCTTGCCCGCGCCCACGTCAGCGCTCTGGAGCGGTTGTCGAGCGGCGAACTCCACGGCTTTTGCGCCGTCAATCTTGGCTCAGGCGCAGGCGCATCCGTGCGCGAGGTGGTGAGCGCTGCAGAAGCCATCACCGGCCGCCCTGTCGCCGTCACAGAAGGCGAACGGCGCGAGGGCGACGCGGACCGCCTGATCGCCGACGCGTCGCTTGCCCAAAAGGCCATCGGCTGGCGGCCTGCCCGCTCAGACCTCGACACGATGATTGAAACCGCCTGGCGCTGGCACAACCGCTAAAACAGGCTGGGCTCGCACCGAAGCGCTCTGGAGGGGTGGTGGCTCACCGCCTCCTCAAGGGTCGCTTTGCCGGCAAGAATGTCAGCCGCGCCTTTGGAGAACCGGCCGTCGCTATCATGCATGACGAGCGCCGGCATCACCCTTAAGGCCGCCCGACGGCCAAGGCGGGTGGCCACCACCACGCGCAAGGCCGGCTCCCCTTGGTGGCTGTGGATGGGGAAGACCTTCGTGGCGCCGAAACCTGCAAGGCCGAACAGTTCGCCAAGGCGACTGGCCGGCGCAATGACGCCAAGGAGCCCGCCATGATTCAGCACCCTGCGCGCGGCAAGAAGCCAGGGGGCAAGTCCGTCCGCACCAAGGGCGCGCGCCTTGTCCCGCGCCGCATCGGGAGAATGGCGGCAGGCGTTGGCGGCAAAGTAAGGTGGGTTCATCAACACCGCGGCGGCCCTTGGCACCTCCACACCCCATTGGGCGGGCGGGTCGGCCACATCCCCCTCAACGACGTTCACCCGGCCCGCGAAAGCTGCATTCTCGGCAAGGGTGAGGGACGATCTAGCGTGGGCGAGAGCCTCGGTGTCCCTGTCCACGCACCACACGGTCAGGCCGGGACAACGGGCCGCAGCCGCAAATCCTACGCCGCCTGGCCCCGCGCCAAGGTCGACCAACGCACCTTTCAGGCTTTTGGGAAGAAGGCTTGCAAGCACGATGGCATCGCTGCCGCAGCGAAACCCTTTGCGCGGCTGAACCAGGTAGACATGACCGCCAAGAAAGCTGTCGACGCTCGAACCCGTGCGATCCCACCTGGCGGCGTGTGGGGCTCGCGTGATCATCTCAGCTCTTGGTGTCGCCGAGTTCTTCAGCGATTCCGGCGTCGCGGAGCATGGCACGCGCTTCGTCCATCCGCTCATTGTCCACAAGAACGCGCCTTGGCAAAATGCCGATGGACCCTTCCAGCACGCTCATATTCTGATCCAGGACCATGTGCTTGATGCGCGCTTCGGACAAAAGCGCCTCCACAAAGGAGATCAACACCATGTCATTGGTGCGCAGGAGCTCACCCATACCCCACCTCGTGTGCCGGTACACTCCGGCCCGAACGCAACTGTCTTTGCGCAAACGCACAAAGCGTGTCGAGAGGGCCGCGTCGCCGTGTCCACGCCTGCCGCTTGCCGCGGGCCTGGCGCGCGCCTATGGTCCGGCCATGCAACCCTCGAAAAGCCCACGCCCGTGACGGCGCACGCGACGGCCGCTCCACCGCCATCAGGCGACATCAATCGGCTTGTGCAAACCGTCGCCGATCGGATGGACAAGGTCAACGCTCTGATCCTGGAACATGCCGGATCGGACGTGGCGATGATTCCTGAGGTGGCTGACCATCTGATCTCGTCCGGCGGCAAGCGGATCAGGCCGATGCTGACCTTGGCGACGGCGCAGATGTTCGGCTACGAGGGCGACGGCGATGTGAAGCTTGCCACCGCGGTGGAGTACATGCACACCGCCACATTGCTGCATGACGATGTGGTGGACGAGAGCGCCATGCGCCGGGGCCGCCCTGCCGCGCGGATGATCTGGGGCAACCAGGCCAGCGTCCTTGTGGGCGACTTCCTGTTGGGCCAGGCCTTCAAGCTGATGGTGGATGTGGGCTCGCTGGATGCGCTGGACGTATTTTCGCGCGCCGCCGCGACCATCTCCGAAGGCGAGGTGCGCCAGCTTGCGGGCGCACGCAACCTTTCGGTGGGCCAGGCCCACTACATGGCGGTGATCGAAGCGAAGACGGCCGCCCTCTTTGCGGCGGCCACCGCGGCCGGTCCGATCATTGCAGGTGCCTCTGCCTATCGCGACCCTTTACAGTCGTTCGGCCGGCACCTTGGCCTCGCATTCCAGCTGATTGACGACGTGCTCGATTTTTCGGGCGACGCGGCAGCGCTCGGCAAGAATGTGGGCGATGATTTGAGGGAGGGCAAAGCCACCCTCCCCGTCCTCCTTGCCTATGACAGAGGCAGCGAAGCCGACAAGGATTTCTGGCGCCGCTGTATCGAAGACGGCAAGGTCACCGACGCTGACATCCCCGTTGCCGCCCGCAAGGTGCGCGATTCAGGCGGCCTCGCCGATGCCCGCGACCGCGCCGAGGCCTTCGGCCAACGCGCCCTGTCGGACCTGCGCCACGCCCCACCAAGCACCATGCGAGATGTGCTTGAAGAGGTGGTCGCCTTCACTGTCGCACGCCTCCACTAATCCATCCGAAGAAGCCGCCGCTTTGGACGGCTCTCCGACCTTGCCTATCGCAGTTGTATCCGGCTCAGACGTTCCGGTTGAGCCGAAACCGCTCTAGAACTGAAACTCGGCCAGGGTCTCTCGAGCGCCGGCCAAGAAAAGCCCTATATCCGCAGGGCCCACGATAATCCGGCACCCGAGGTCGTGGAGGTCCTTCGCCGACCGCCCTGGCCGGCAGATGGAGCCGAACCAGCGGCCTGAGGCGATGGTCTCGTTCTCCACACGCTCATAAAGGGCCATCATGTCGGGGTGATCGAGCCGCTCCAGCATCCCGTGGGAGCCGGCAAGGTCGTTGGGGCCGAGGAGAAGGGCGTCGATGCCTTCCACCGCCGCAATGCCGGCAAGGTTCTCCACAGCGTCCTTATGCTCGATCTGGGCGATGAGGAGGAGCTCTTCGTTGGCGGTCTTCACATAGTCGGCGTCGGTGCCATAGCCTGATGCGCGGATGATGGGCGCTGCGTAGCCGCGGCTCCCGCCGGGGGGATAGCGGCAGGCGTCCACCAGGAGCTCGGCGGTGGCCACATCGTGCACCATCGGCGCCATGATGGAGCGAAAGCCCCTGTCAAGCACCTGTTTCAGGTGCACAGGGTCCACCGACGGCACGCGGATGATGACGTCGCCCCCTGCCGACAGGACCGCGCGATGGATTTCCACCGCCCTGTCGAGGGAGGCAACGCCATGCTCGTTGTCGATGACGATCACCTTCCAGCCGATGCGCACGGCAGCTTCTGCAAGGTCGGGCGAACCCGTCTCGCTCCACATGGCCGTGACGGTTTCGCCCCGCTTCAACGCGGCAAGGATCGGATTTGGCGGCATCGATGGTGTCCGTTTCAGGGTGAGGAAGGGACGCGCCGACCCCGGCGCATTTGAAGACCGGCGCGCACCAGCAAGAGCGCCCACAGCGAAAGTGTCATGACGCCGAGCACAGCGGCCACGGGCCTGTCGAAGAAAGCGCCGATCTCGCCCTGCGATTTCAACATCGACAGCATGAAATTGTCCTCAAGCACCCGCCCAAGGACAATGCCCAAAATGGCAGGGGCCATAGGGATTCCGTTCTCCTCCATGAAGAAGCCGGCAACGCCGAGGACGAGAACAATCCATACCGCCATCGTGGAGTTGGTGATGGCATAGGCGCCCACGAGCGAGGACAACAGCACCAGCGGCATCAACACCTGCCGCGGCACTTTGAGGATGAGCGTTGCAAGGGCGATGGCGAGCGCGCCTGTGAACAGCATCACAATGTTGGCCACGAAGAAGGAGCCGAACAGCGCGCCCACAAGCGTCGGGTCGTTGGTAAAAATCTGCGGCCCTGGCGTCAGCCCTTTCATGAGGAGGACGCCGATGGCGATCGCCGTCACGCTGTCGCCAGGAATGCCGAACACCAACGCGGGGGTCCACGCGCCGGCAACCCCTGCATTGTTGGCCGACCCGCCTGCGGCAATGCCCTCGAGGGAGCCTTTGCCGTAGCGCTCGGGCGTCTTTGAGCCGCGTTTGGCAATGGCGTAGGCAATCCAGGCGGCAACGTCTGCGCCGGCGCCAGGCAATGCGCCAATCAAAGTGCCCAGGACGCTGGATTGCGCCACGACGCGTTTCACCCGCTTCAGGGTGGAGAGCGCGCCTTTCAGGGCGGTGCCCAACGTATCGAGGGCAATGTCCACCGCCCGTGCCGCATCCCCCGCCCGCGCGTTGCGCAAAACCTCCGACATGGCGAAAAGGCCAATCATCGCGGGGATGAAGCTGATGCCGTCCAGGAGTTCGATGTTGCCGAAGGTGAAGCGCGGGTGGCCGACGGCAACGTCAATCCCGATGGAGGCAACGAACAGGCCGAGGAAGAGGCTGGCAAGGTTTTTCGCCACCGTGCCCGACCCTGCGAAAATGGCGCAGGTGAGGCCGAGAGTTGCGAGCCAAAAGTTCTCGAAGCTGGAAAAGCCGATGGCAAAGCGGGCGAGCTGAGGCGCTGTGAAGGCAAGGATCGCAACCCCCACAATGCCGCCGATGGAGGCAGTGATGAGGGAGACGAACAGGACGCGCCGCGCCGCCCCCTCGCGCGCCAAACGATAGGAATCTTGCACATAGGCGGCTGAGGCTGGCGTGCCTGGCATGCGAAGGAGGGCGCCTGCAATGTCGCCGGCAAAGATTGCCGTTGTGGTGGTGGCGATGATGGCGCTGATCGCCGGCACAGGGTCCATGAAGAAGGTGAACGGCACCAGCAGCGCCACCGCCATGGTGGCCGTCAGCCCAGGCATTGCACCGACGAACGTGCCGTAAAGGGTGGCCAGCAGGATGACGGTGAGGTTTTCGACGGTGAAGACGGCGGCGAAGATTTCGATGGACATCAATCAGCCTTCCGCCATCGCGGTGTGCATGCGCCTTGCCACACCTTCACCAGGCGACGGGCGTAAGAACGCCCCAGGGCAAAGGCACCCTCAGGAGCGAATAGAACACGGCGTGCACCCCAAAGGCTGCCACCAGCGCAAGGGTAAGCCCGCCGATGGGTCCCGCACCGAAGACGAACGCGGCCGCAGCCACCGTCAAAGTGGCGCTGATGTGAAATCCGAGCGGCTGTAGCGTCAGCCCGAAGAAGATGACGATGAGGCCGATCAACACCGGACGCACCACGCCGCCTTTGACCGCGGTGGTGACGGGACGCTCATCAAGGCGCTTGGCAACCGCCGGCGCCGGCGCGGTGCCGGTAGCCGCGCGGGCCCTGAACACACCCGTCACGCTGATCACCACACCACACACCATCAGGCCGACGGCCGCGATGGAGGGGAAGAAGCCCGGCCCGTAAGGCAGGCCCGCCATGAGGGGGAAGGTGCGTGCCATCAGGAAGACGGCGATCCCGAAGACCACCAGAATGAGGCCCAAGAGCCTGTCATCGACGCGCATAGACGCTGCTTTCGACAAAGAAGGCGGCGGCCGGGAAGCCGCCGCCCTGGTCGACTACTTGTTGAGGCCGATGGCAGTGATGGTCTCGCCAAGGGCGCCGTCGGACTCGGCCATGAAGCTGGTGAGGTCCTCAGAGCCCATGCTCACCACTTCGGACCCGCGACTGGCCTTGAAGTCTGCCCATTCCTTTGTCTTGAAGGCTTCGAGGGCGGCCTGTTCGTAGGCACAGGTGATCTCATCAGGCAGACCGCCGGGGCCCGACATTGTGATCCACGCCGCAAGCGTCCAGCCCGAATCGGTGAGTTCAGCCGTGGTCGGCACGTCAGGCAGGGCGCTCATGCGGTCGGTGTGCATGTAGGCGAGGGCCTTCAGTTCGCCCTGCTCGATCAGCGCCTTGCCTTCAGACAGTGCGGGGGTGGCAACGTCGACACCGCCGGCCATCAGCTCCTGCATGGCGGGGGCAGCGCCCTTTGAGGGGATCCAACGGATGGCGTCAGGCGCGATCCCTTCAGAGTTCAGCATGCCGGCGAGCGCAAGGTGCCAGATGCCGCCCTGCGAGGTGCCCGAGCCTGTCAGTTCGCCAGGGTTCGCCTTGGCATACTCCAGAAGCTCGCCGAGGGTGTTGAACTGTGAATCGGCCTTCACCAGCACCGACGAGGGGACAATGTCCACCAGCGCGATAGGGGTGATGTCGGCGCGGGTCATGTCGGTCAGGCCCACGTGGTGCATGGTGTTGATTTCCACCGTGACGGCGCCGACGGTGTAGCCGTCGGGCTCGGCATTGGCGATGGCCGAGTGGCCCGTGACGCCATTGCCGCCGGTGCGGTTCACAACGTTGAAGGGCACGCCGAAGTGCTGCTCAAGCAGGCTTGCCAGCATACGGCTGTTGGCATCGGTGCCGCCGCCAGCGCCCCAAGGCACCACATAGGTGACAGCGCGCTCAGGCTTCCAGTCGCACGTTTGGGCGACTGCAGGTCCTGCAATAACGGCAAGGGCTGCCGCTGCGGCGAGTAGTTTCATGGTCGTCTCCTCCAACGTCTTTGTGTCACGCCAGGAAGAATCATTGAGTCGCCCTCCTCGCGTTTGCGCCGAGATTAGAGCAGGTGAGGCCCACATGGAACCGGGGCCGCACGATCAAACAGTGCCGCCCCGCAAAGGCGATCGTTTGCCACTGCCGCCAGGAGGGGATGGCAGCTCAGGCGGCGCGCACGAGGCCGTAGTCGTCCACGCTTGCCTCGATGAGGGGCGCTTTGGCGCGGCTTTCAGATTGGGAACGCAAGAGTGCATCGAACGCCTGCGCAGGCATCGGTTTGCCGAACAGGTAGCCTTGGACTTCAAGGCAGCCATGACGGTTCAGAACGCCAAGCTGGTCAGTGTCTTCAACGCCTTCGGCAATCACCTCAAGGCCGTAGGAGCGGCCGAGATAGAGGACGGCGAGGACCACGGCGCGATCCCCTTCGGACTGGCAGATGTTGGCAACGAAAGAGCTGTCGATCTTCAGCCGTGTCACGGGATAGTCCTTCAGCTGGCTGAGGGAGGCATAGCCTGTCCCGTAGTCGTCGAAGGCGATGCTGACACCAAGGTCGCGCAGACGTGGGAGCGCACCTTTTTGGCCGAACTCGGGGCGCAGCATGGTGTCCTCGGTGATCTCAAGTTCAAGGCCCTCAGGGGGAAGGCCGCTGCGCTCCAATGCGGCGCGCACCATGTCGAAAAGGCCGCCGCTGCGCAGTTGCGACTTGAACAGGTTCACACCGAGGCGGAAATCCTTCGGCGCCACATCGCGCCACACACTTGCCTGGCGGCAGCCAACGTCGAGCACCCACTCATCCACCGAGCGGGAGAGCGGCATGGCGGACAAAACCGGCAAGAACTCCGACGGCGCCAGCAGTCCACGCTCAGGATGACGCCAGCGGATGAGGGCTTCGGCACCGACAATGGTGTTGTCGGCCATCGTGACCTGAGGCTGGTAGAACACCTCGAACTCGCCTTCCTTGAACGCGCGCTGGAGTTCGCACTCCATATGCCTGCGAGCAACGGCCGCGTCCCTCAGCTCCTGACGGAAGACGCTGGCGCGCGCACGGCCTGAGTTCTTGGCTTCATAAAGGGCAAGCTCTGCCGCGCTGAAGAGGTCTTCGGGGGTCCCAGCATCACGCGGGGTGGTAGCGACCCCGATGGAAACGTCCACGTGGATAGGCTCGCTCTCCAGCACAAACTCTTCCGTGAAGCAGTTTTTCACGCCGCGGACGAACCTGTCGGCCGCCGAAGGGTCAAGGTCGCGCTCCACCACGAAGCAAAACTCGTCGCCGCCAAGGCGCGCCACAAGGGTGGCGTCAGGCGCGCAGTGCTTCAGCCGATCGGCGGCCTGGCGCAATATCTCATCGCCGCACTTGTGGCCAAGGGCGTCGTTCACCTGCTTGAAACCGTCAATATCCAACAGGACGAGGGTGGCTGGCCTTTGGTCCGCGCAGATGGCCTCAAGCTTTGAAAGCATGCGGTTGCGATTGGGAAGGCCGGTCAACGCGTCGAACAAGGCCATGCGTTCAAGCTTTGCTTGGAAGGCATGCTTCTCCGCAACGTCACGCAGGATGAGGCCATAGTGCGCGCCGTCAGCGTCCCGCCAGCGGGAGGCGGAGATTTCCGCAGGGAACGTGCACCCGTCAGCCCGCTTGACCTCGACACTTGCCGTTTTTGCGCCCGACCGTGCGCCGTCACCGCCAGGGTCGGTGGTGACGAGGTCGCGCAACATGGTGTCCCAGCTCGGGATGATGTCGGCCACAGAACGGGACACGCACGTGCCGAAGGCTGCCTGAGCGGCATCGTTGGCGTAGCGCACCATGCCTGCCCCATCGATGCACAAGATGCAGTCGGGCGAGGTGTTGGTGACACCCTTGAAGCGGCGCCGTTCAACGTCCTGCACCATCTCCGCACGACGCAGATTGAGGCGTTCCACCACAACGTCGGCAAGCTCGCGCAGGATATCCTTCTTGGTGTCGGTGAAGTCGTGTCGGGGCTTGTAGTCGATGACGCACAGGGAGCCGAGGCCATGCCCGGCAGGGGTCACCAACGGCGCACCTGCGTAAAACCGGATGCCTGGTGGACCTAAAACCAGAGCGTTGTTTTTAAAGCGGTCGTCCTTCGTGGCATCGGGAACCACGAGCATTGAGCGGTTGGCGATGGCGTGGGTACAAAACGAAACGTCCCGGCTCGTCTCCTCAGCGTCGATCCCCACGCGCGCGGCGAAGTGTTGCTTGTGTTCGGCAACCAGTGACACCAGCGCAACCGGGCAGTCGAACACCCCTGAGACAAGATTGGTGATGCGCTGGAAGATGGGATCGCGCAGTCCGTCGACAGGGCCGTAAAGGGAGAGCTCGTGGAGGCGCTCGTCCTCATCCTCGGGGAGGGGATAGGGACAGAGCGAGGGATCATCACAGCGCATGGTTCGACCTCTGAGCTCAGTGTTCCGCCAATTCGGCGCGACCCCTGTCCGACGGTGGAGGCAAGGCCTGACGCGTGCTGCAACACTTGCGCCCCTGTCGCCGCGCTGACAATCTTGAATTGTGTTACTTCTGCTATGTCTGTCGCTTGCTGTCAGGCTGGGAACAGGCAGGCGCGCCGACGCCTGTCCGCCCACAGCGGTCCCGGTGGCTCAGAAGTGGCTGAAGCGGCCTGTCTGCACCTTAACCGCCCGCCCACCTGACATGGTGAGGACGCTTCCGTCCCCCGCCTTCATGGTGCCGATGGGGGTGGCGCAAACGCCCTGCCCGGCAAGGGCGGCCTGGTAGGATGGCACGTTGTCGGGCGCCATAGTGGCAAGGATCTGGTAGTCGTCGCCCCCTGTGAGGGCAAGGTCGCGCGCCTCTGGCACGGCAGCGATGGCCGCCCTCGCAGCGTCCGAGAACGGCACAGCGTCGATGTCGAGGATGGCGGACAGGCCTGCCACCCGCGCCATTTTCTCAAGGTCGCCCACAAGACCGTCGGAAACGTCCATCGCTCCGCTTGCAAAGGTGCGCACGGCCGCCGCCGCCACAACAGGCGGGTCCGGGTAAAGGTAGGCGGCAAGGAGCGCGTCCACGTGGACGGGCGCGAGGGTGGCGGCGAACGTTTTGTCCGAGCGGCAGCGCAAGCCCAAGGCCGCATCCCCTATGGTGCCTGTGAGGACGATGGCATCGCCCGCCTTCGCCCCGCGCCGGCGCACAATGGCGCCCCCGGGCAAGCGTCCCATCGCTGTGACGACAATGGTGGTGCCGCCGCCTTCTGAGGCGCGCAGAGTGTCGCCACCCAGAAGATGAACACCGTAGCGCGCCTGGTCCTTGGCAAGGCCGGCCGCAAAGCCCCTCACCCAATCGGGCGACCAGCCCCGGCCAAGGGCAAGCGCCACAAGATAGCCGAAGGGTTCAGCCCCCTTCGCCGCAACGTCGGACAGGTTGACGCGCAGCGCCTTTGCGGCGATCGCCTCTGCGGGATCGTCGGGGAAGAAGTGGACCCCCGCGGCGAGGCCATCGCAAGAGACCACCACATCGCCCGACCCGCCGGAAAAGGCGGCCGCATCATCCCCCAGCCCATCAGCACCGTGGTCCGACGCGAGGGGCGCAAAGATTTCCGCGATGATGGCGTCTTCGTCCAAGGTGGGTCAGTGGGGGGCGGCTGGCGTAAGATCGCCAGGACGGGTGGCGCGGGCGATCTGGTCCAGAACGCCGTTCACAAGGCGCGGCTCATCCTCGCCGAAGAAGGCTTTTGCCACCTCCACATACTCGCTGAGGACAACGCGCACGGGCACATCGTTCTTGTACAAGAGCTCGTAGGCCCCCGCCCTCAGGACGGCGCGCAAGGTGAGGTCGATGCGCTTTAACGGCCAGCCCGTCTTCAAGGCATTGTCGACGGACGCATCAATGTCGCGCTGGTTTTCAACAACGCCCGAAACAATGCCCTCGAACCAGCGCAGATCGAGGGCGCGAAGGGTCTGCCCGTCCATCTCCTGGCGCAGGCGAAACAGCTCGAACTCTTTGACGATGTCGCGCGCGCCGCCACCCGTCACGTCCATCTGATAAAGGGCTTGGACGGCGGCAAGGCGCGCGACCGCCCGCTTGTTCGCCGGCTTCTGACCGGTCGTCCCGCTCATTGGTAAAGGGCGCCGCGAAGCTCATAAAGTGCAACGGCGGCGGCTGCCGCATCGCCGCCTTTGTCCTTCTGCTTTGGGTCGGCGCGGACCACCGCCTGGGCTTTGGTCTCCACGGTCAAGATGGCGTTGCCGAAGGGGGTCTTGTTGGCCGTCACAAGGTCCATGATGGCCCTGTTTCCTTCGCCCGCCACAATGTCGTAGTGGCTCGTCTCCCCCCGCACCACACAGCCAAGGCCGATGAACATGTCGAACGCTTGATCGCTCCTGCGCGAGGCGTGGATGGCCATAGCAAGCGCCACGGGGATTTCCAGGACCCCCGGTACGGACACCACCTCGGTGTCGATGCCGCGACGGTCCAGCTCCGCCTTCGCGCCGGACAGGAGCATCTCGGCAATGTCCTCATAGAACCGGGCCTCGATGATGAGGGCGCGTGGGGTCATGGTCAGTCCTCAAAGCGTGGGCCAAGGGCGCGGGCCCGAGGCATCGGCGCCGGTGGGCGGGTTCGCGCGGCGCACTCAGCCGGCAGCACCGCGAAACGAGACAAGGCGCGCCACGTAGCGCGCAATGGTGTCGACTTCAATATTGACCGTGTCGCCCACGGCCTTTGCATGCCAGCTGGTCACCGCCAAGGTGTGGGGGATCATGGCAACGGTGAAGGTGTCTCCCACCTCATTGACGGTGAGCGATGTGCCGTCGAGGGCCACCGACCCTTTCGGCGCAATCAAAGGCAGGAGCGCCTCAGGCGGGGCGAAGCGAAGCACCGACATTTCGGGCGCGTCGGTGCGCGCTACGATGGTGGCGGTGCCGTCCACATGGCCGCTGACCATGTGGCCGCCCAGTTCGTCCCCCGCCTTGAGGGAGCGTTCAAGGTTTATCGGCTCACCCGCTGACCAGCGGCCGATGGTGGTCTTATCCATGGTTTCGGCGGAAACGTCCACGCTGAAGCGGGCGCCATCCTCAAGCGGGGCAAGATCGGTGACGGTCAGGCACACGCCGCTGCAGGCGATGGAGGCGCCGATGGCAATGCCTGACGCCTCATAGCGGCAATCGATCGCAAGGCGCGCGCCGTCCTCCCCAAGGGGCTGTCTGGCGGCAAGGCGGCCAACGTCTGTGACAATGCCTGTGAACACGTTCAATCCTTGCGCCAATAGTGGCGCCATGTGTCGCCACCAAGGCGTTCCTCATGAATGAGGACGAACCGTTCGGCAAGCTGCGCGGGGCCATTGCCACCGAACGGCTTGATCAAATCGCCGCCAAGGACGGTGGGCGCATCGATCCACTGGACCTCATCCACAAGACCGGCCTTCATCAGGCACGCGGCAATGCGCGCGCCGCCCTCCACCATCACTGTCGTCATGCCTTGGCTGGCAAGAAGGGCAAGGGCTTTGGCAGGGTCCACACGGCCGTCTGCGCCGGTGTCGATGGGGATGCAATCGGCCCCAGCCTCGCTGAGGGCCTCGATGTTGGCAGGGTCAGCGTCATGTCCGCACACGACGATGACCGGAGCCGGAACGGTTGTCTTGAAGATGGCAGCCTCCGGCGGCGTCAGTGCCTTGGTGTCGAAGATGACCCGGGCGGGGGAGCGGGCGGCCATTCCAGGCAGGCGGCAGGTGAGCTGTGGATTGTCGAACATCATGGTGTTGATGCCCACCGCAATGGCATCGCTTTCCGCACGCAGGAGGTGGGCACGCTGGCGTGAAAGATCGCCCGAAATGGCAATCTGCCCCTCCCCTTCCCGGCCAATCCCCCCATCGGCGGAGACGGCAAGCTTCAGCCGCACATGGGGCCGGCCGCGCTGCATGCGGCTGAAATGGCCTGCAAGGTCGCGCCGCGCCGCCTCGCCGCGAAGGCCAAGGCTGACGGCAACGCCTGCCGCCTCCAGCTTGCGAAGGCCTTCCCCCGCGACGGCAGGGTTGGGGTCGTCGGTCGCCACCACAACACGGCCGATGCCAGCGGCAATCACCGCATCCACACAAGGCGGCGTGCGGCCGATGTGGGAACAGGGCTCAAGGGTCACATAAAGGGTGGCACCGCGGGCGGCTGGGCCCGCCTGCTTGAGGGCAAGGCGCTCGGCGTGGGGTCTGCCGCCGTCCTGTGTGCGGGCGGCCCCCACCACCACGCTGCCGCCAGCATGGGACTGAACGAGGATGGCGCCGACGGACGGGTTCGGCGCGGTGCGGCCAGCCCCCTGGCGACCAAGGGCAATGGCGGCAGCCATGTAGCGGGCATCGTCCGCCTCGCTCACGACTTGGCCTTCTTGCCGGTGGCCTTGTCGTGAGCCTTGCTAGAGGCGGCGGAACTTGCATGCGCGCGCCCGGAGACGCTTTCGGCAAGCTCAGCCACAAACGCCTCGAAATCGCTCGCTTCGGAGAAATTGCGGTAAACGGAGGCAAAGCGCACATAGGCCACATCGTCCACCGCCTTCAGCGCATCCATGACAAGTTCGCCGATGGCAGCGGCTGGCACATCGCTCTCGCCGGCGCTCTCAAGCTGGCGCACGATGCCAGACACAAGGCGCTCCAAAGCCTCCTCGCCGATGCCGCGCTTGCGGGTGGCGATGGAAAGGGAGCGCACCAGCTTGTCGCGATTGAACGCCTCGCGCTTGCCGCTGCGCTTGATGACGGTGAGTTCGCGCAGTTGCACCCGCTCGAACGTGGTGAACCGTCCGCCGCACATGGCGCACACGCGGCGGCGGCGGATGGAGGTGCCATCCTCTGTGGGGCGGGAGTCCTTCACCTGCGTCCCGTCCGATGCGCAGTAAGGGCAACGCAAGCGATCAACTCCATGACCGGCGGCCCAAAGACGGGCCGCTCAAAGGTCCGCCTCTGTTAGCGGTAGATGGGGAAACGCCCCGTCAGTGCGTGGGATTGTTCCTTCACCGCAGCGGTGACGGCGGGATCGACGGCCCCGGCCTCGTCCGCCGCGCCGACAATCTCAGCCATCAGCCGCGCCACTTCCTGGAACTCGGCAACGCCGAAACCGCGGGTGGTGCAGGCAGGCGTCCCGACGCGAATGCCCGAGGTGATGGTGGGCTTTTGCGGATCGTCAGGGATGCCGTTCTTGTTGCAGGTGATGGCAGCAGCGCCGAGCGCATTCTCAGCATCCCGGCCAGTGATGTCTTTCGGGCGAAGATCCACCAGCACCACGTGGGTGTCGGTGCCGCCCGAGACAATCTCGAACCCATGGCCCTTCAGCGCTTCGGCGAAGGCGCGCGCGTTCTCCACCACATTGCGGGCATAGACTTTGAAATCGGGCTTCAGCGCCTCGCCGAAGGCAACGGCCTTTGCGGCGATCACATGCATCAACGGCCCGCCCTGAAGACCCGGGAAGATCGCCGAATTGATCTTCTTGGCCATGTCAGCGTCGTTGGTCAGCACCACACCGCCGCGGGGGCCGCGCAAGGTCTTGTGGGTGGTGGAGGTGACAACGTGCGCATGGGGGAAGGGGCTGGGGATCGCACCGCCCGCCACGAGCCCTGCAAAGTGAGCCATGTCCACATGAAGGATGGCGCCGACCGAATCGGCAATCTCGCGGAAACGGGCAAAGTCGATCAGGCGCGAATAGGCCGAGCCGCCTGCGATAATGATGCGCGGCTTGTGGGTTTCGGCCAATTCTGCCAGCGCGTCGTAGTCGATGAGGCCAGTTTGCTTGTCGAGGCCATAGCCCACAGCATTGAACCACTTGCCCGACAGGTTGGGCTTGGCGCCGTGGGTGAGGTGGCCGCCAGCATCAAGGCTCATGCCCAGCAGCGTGTCGCCGGGTTTGGCCATCGCCAGGAGCACAGCCTGGTTCGCCTGGCTGCCAGAGTTGGCCTGTACATTGGCAAACTCCACGCCGAAAAGGCGCGTCAGCCGCTCAATGGCCAGTTCTTCGGCCATGTCGACGAACTGGCAGCCGCCATAATAACGCCGGCCAGGATAGCCCTCGGCATACTTGTTGGTCAGGAGCGAACCCTGCGCCTCGAGAACGGCGCGCGAGACAATATTCTCCGACGCAATCAGCTCGATATCGTTTTGTTGGCGCTCGGCTTCGAGCGCGATGGCGCGCGCCAGATCGGGATCGGCATCATCGAGCGCGGCATTGAAAAACGGGCGGGACTCGGCCTCGTCTCGCAGGCTCATCGTTGGACCTCATAAATGGAAGCGCCAGACCATATGTGAGGCGAAGCGCCCACGCAACGGGGCTTTTGGCCTCTATCCAAAGCGCGACAAAGGGGCTTGTGACGGCCCTGCCGAGGTGAGGTTCAGCGGGAGAAATCTCGCGGCGAGGAGGAGGCGCCAAAGCCGTCGTCAGCGTCCTCGTCACCGTCCTTGGCGACGGGCTTTTCGGCAACGCCGTTGGCGGCAGGCTTTGCGGCCGCCGGCATCGACATGGCGTCCACCTTGGACTGCATGGCGGCCAGTTGCGCCCTCAAAGCGGCCACATCCTTGGCAAGGGCAGCGTCCTGGCTCGGCGCGTCTTTGGCAGCGGCTGGCTTTTGTGCGGCCACATCCTTCTCGGAAGGTGTGTCGCCGGCAAAGGGCATGAACATGCGCATGGACTTTTGGAACATGTCCATGTTGCGCCGCACCTGCTCTTCCACGGCGTTGAAGGCCGATTCGCCGATGGCCGCATTCACATGCTTGGCAAGCTTTTCCTGCTCTTTGGCGAAAGAGGCAAGGGAATGCTCAAGATAAGTGGGCACAAGCCCCTGCATGTGACCGCCATAGAGGGTGATCAACTGGCGCAGGAAGGCGATGGGCAACAGGCCCCCGCCCCTTGCCTCAGCATCGAAGATGATTTGGCCCAGGACGCCGCGGGTGATGTCTTCCCCCGACTTGGCATCCTGCACCACGAAGTCTTCGCCGGCTCGGACCATCTCGGCCAGATCGTCCAGCGTGACGTAGGTGCTGGTGCCGGTATGGTACAAACGACGATTGGCGTATTTCTTGATGACCGTCGAAGGCGTTTTACTCTGCATGCCCGCTCCATCGGTTCCCGGTACACGCGCGGCCGCTTCGCCACACACGCGATCGCCGCCCTCAGACCGTGACAGTAGCTCTTTAGTGGGCGGCGCACCAGGGGCATGCTGCAACCGCGAAATCATCGCCCGGACATGCCTCTTTCGGGCACCTCAATCGCTGTGCCGGTAGTCGGCGCGACAAAGCGTGTGCTACGCCCCATATCGTCACAAGAAGCGACAACTCTAAGGAGCAGATCCCATGGCCCAAGACAGCGTCGTCATCGCGAGCGCTGCACGCAGCCCCGTAGGCGCTTTCAGCGGCGCATTCGCCAACACCCCGGCTGCAACCCTCGGCGCTGCCGTCATCAAGGGCGCGCTTGAGCGGGCTGGCGTCTCAGCTGACGAGGTCGACGAAGTCATCCTTGGCCAGGTGTTGACCGCCGCCGCCGGCATGAACCCGGCCCGCCAGGCCGCCATGGCCGCAGGCATCCCTAAGGAAAAGACGGCCTGGGGGCTGAACCAGGTGTGCGGCTCAGGCCTTCGCACCGCCTGCATCGGCATGCAGCAGATTGCCGTCGGCGATGCCGACATCATCGTGGCGGGCGGTCAGGAGAACATGACCATGTCGCCCCATGCCGGCAAACTGCGCGCCGGCCATAAGATGGGCGACTTCGCCATGATCGACACCATGATCAAAGACGGCCTGTGGGACCATTTCAACGGCTACCACATGGGCATGACGGCGGAGAACGTTGCCCGCGAATGGCAAATCACCCGCGACCAGCAAGATGAGTTCGCCGTTGCCTCTCAAAACAAGGCGGAAGCGGCGCAAAAGGCCGGGCGCTTCAAGGACGAGATCGTCCCCATCACCATCAAGGAGCGCAAGGGCGAGCGCGTTGTGGAGGATGACGAGTACATCCGCCATGGCGCCACGAAGGATTCCGTCGCCAAGCTGCGCCCCGCCTTCGACAAGGAAGGCACCGTCACGGCAGGCAATGCCTCAGGCATCAACGATGGCGCATCGGTTACGGTGTTGATGTCCATGGCAAACGCTGAAAAGCGCGGCATCCAGCCCCTGGCGCGCATCGTGTCCTGGGCGACCGCTGGTGTTGATCCGGCCGTCATGGGCATTGGCCCCGTCGCCGCCTCGAAGAAGGCGCTGGAGCGGGCCGGGTGGAGCGTGTCCGATCTTGACCTTGTGGAGGCCAACGAAGCGTTCGCCGCACAGGCCTGTGCCGTCAACAAGGACATGGGCTGGAACTCGGACATCGTGAACGTCAACGGCGGCTCCATCGCCATCGGCCACCCCATCGGCGCGTCGGGCAACCGCGTCCTCGTGACCTTGCTGCACGAGATGCAAAAGCGCGATGCCAAGAAGGGCCTTGCCACCTTGTGCATCGGTGGCGGCATGGGTGTTGCCATGTGCGTTGAGCGCGTCAACTAAGCCGATCGAACCTTGCGGGGCGTGAGAGTGTTCTTGCGCCTCGCCCGCTGGCGCCCTGTCAGCAGAACCCATAGACGATCAATAAACGAGGGCCGGCACGGTCCGACTGGAGGAATGTTATGGCGCGCATCGCATTGGTGACGGGCGGAACCCGCGGCATTGGCGCTGCAATCTCTAAGGCGCTGAAGGAGGCCGGCCACACAGTGGTTGCCAACTATGGCGGCAATGATGAAAAGGCCAATGCGTTCAAGGCCGAGACGGGCATCGAGGTGCGCAAATTCGACGTGGGCGATGCGGCCCTTTGCGAAACCGAAATCGCCGGCATCGAAGAGAGCATCGGCCCCATCGATGTGGTGGTGAACAACGCTGGCATCACCCGCGACGGCACCTTCCACAGGATGTCGTGGGAGAATTGGCAGGCGGTGATCAACACCAACCTCAATTCCTTGTTTGCCGTCACCAAGCCGGTCATCAACGGCATGCGCGACCGCGGCTTCGGGCGGGTGATCAACATCTCCTCCATCAACGGCCAGAAAGGTCAGATGGGTCAGGTGAACTACTCTGCGGCGAAAGCCGGCGTCATCGGCTTCACCAAAGCTTTGGCACAGGAAAACGCACGCAAGGGCGTGACGGTGAACTGCGTGTGCCCCGGTTACATCGACACCGACATGGTGGCAGCAGTGCCCGAGAAGGTGCTTGAAAGCATCATCGGCGGCATTCCCGTGGGCCGGCTCGGCCAGGCCGATGAGATCGGCAAACTGTGTTCCTACCTTGCCTCCGACGATGCCGCCTTCATCACAGGCTCGACCCTTTCCATTAACGGCGGGCAGTACATGGTCTGACAGCGGTAAAGGCGATCGGCACCGTCATGGATGCACTAGCTACCGAAGGGGCCGATCACGCTGCCATTCGCGACGGGGTGGCGCACATCTGTGCGCGTTTTCCGGGCGAATACTGGCGCGAGCAGGATACGGCCCGCGCCTACCCCAAAGCCTTCGTCGATGCATTGACGGAGGCGGGGTACCTCTCCGCCATGATCCCCGAAGAGTACGGCGGCTCCGGCCTTTCCTTAAGGGCTGGCACGGTGATCCTGGAAGAGATCCACCGCAATGGCTGCAACGCCGCCGCTTGCCACGCGCAGATGTATACGATGGGCACCGTTCTGCGACACGGAAGCGAGGCGCAAAAGGATGCGTACCTGCCGAAGATTGCCGACGGCAGTCTGACCCTCCAAGCCTTCGGCGTCACGGAGCCCACAAGCGGCACCGACACCTTGTCTTTGAAGACGACGGCGCGGCGCGATGACGACCACTACGTCATCAACGGCCAGAAAATCTGGACGTCGCGCGCCGCTCAGTCCGATCTCATGGTGCTCCTGGCGCGCACCACCCCGCGGGCCGAGGTGAAAAAGCGCACCGACGGGCTCTCCGTCTTCCTCCTGGATCTGCGCTCGCTCGTGGGCAACGGGGTTACGATCCGCCCCATCCGCACCATGATCAACCACTCCACCACCGAGGTGTTTTTTGAGGATGTGCGCATCCCCGCAAGCGCGCTCGTGGGGGAGGAGGGCAAGGGCTTTCGCTACATCCTGTCGGGCATGAATGCCGAGCGCATCTTGATTGCCGCTGAGTGCATTGGCGATGCGAAGTGGTTCTTGAAGGTTGGCGCAGACTATGCGGCAAGCCGGGAGGTGTTCGGCGGGCCCATCGGCAAGAACCAGGGTGTTCAGTTTCCCCTCGCCAAGGCCTATGCGCACATGCTTGCGGCCGAAGCCATCGTCCACCGCGCCGCGGACCTTTATGATGCCGGCAACGACCCTGGGATCGAGGCGAACACCGCCAAGATGCTGGCCGCCGATGCCTCTTGGGAGGCAGGCGAAGCGTGCCTTCAGACCCACGGCGGGTTCGGCTTTGCCGAGGAGTATGATGTGGAGCGCAAGTGGCGCGAGACGCGGCTTTACCAGGTGGCCCCTGTCTCCACGAACCTGATCTTGTCCTTCCTGGCGGAGCGGGCCCTCGGGCTTCCCAAATCCTATGGCTGACAACGTGCCGGCGGGCGATCGCACCATGGCGGGCCTTTTGGCCATCGCCGATATCAGGCCCAAAGCCGTTTCTGAGACGGCGCGGCAGATGGCAATCCTGTCCCTTTATGACTGGATGGTGGTCGCCCGGGCAGGGGCGCAGGAGCCTGTGGCAAAAATCGTCCGCGACCTTGTCATGGAAGACGGCGGGCGGGAAGCGGCCCATGTGGTGGGCGGCGGGACCACCTGCGTGCCAGCCCGTGCCGCAGCCCTTGCCAACGGCGCCATCTCCCACGCCCTTGATTATGACGACACGCACTTTGGCCATGTGGGCCACCTCAGCGTTGCCGTCCTTCCAGCAGCCCTTGCTGTCGGCGAGGAGACGGACGCCTCCGCCGAGGCCGTCTGCCACGCCTTTCTCCTCGGCGCCGAGGCGGCCTGCCGTGTGGGTCAGGTGCTCGGCAGGGACCACTATCTGGGCGGCTTTCACCAGACGGCGACTTCAGGCGCGTTTGGGGCGACACTTGCAGCCGGCACGCTTTACAGGCTCTCCACTCCGGAACTGCGCCATGCCATCAGCCTCGTGGCGACCCGCGCATCCGGCCTGAAGGCGCAATTCGGCACCATGGGTAAGCCTTTCAACGCGGGCATTGCCGCCTCCAACGGTGTCGAGGCGGCAGCGCTTGCAAATCGCGGTTTCGTCTCCGCCGATGACGGATTCGGTGGCGTCCAGGGCTTTGCCGAGACTCACACCAAGGGCCTTGACCCCAAAGCCTGGCAGGATCCTCCCCCAGACCGGTTCCTGTTCGAGGACAACAAGTACAAGCTCCACGCCTGCTGTCACGGCGCCCATGCGATGATCGAGGCGATCCTTTCCGCGCGCGCCGACCATCCGTTTGCGGCCGAGGAGGTGGCCGCGCTCACCGTGCACACCAACCCGCGCTGGCTGAGAGTGTGCGACGTAAAGCGCCCGCGCACCGGCCTTGAGGTGAAGTTCAGCTACGCCTTCCTCGCCGCGATGGTGATTGCCGACATATCCACCGCCTCCAACAACGCCTACACAGACGGCCTGTGCACCGATCCAAAGCTCAAATCCTTCGCCGCAAGGGTTGCCATAGAGGCCGACGAGGAGATGGCGGACACAGCCTCCACCGTCACCATTGTCTTGAAGGATGGCACGACCCTTGAGGCCGCGCACGACCTTGCCGATCCCATGGACCTTGCCGCCCTTGAAGAGGGCCTGCGCAACAAAGCGGCCGTGATCTTGAGCGAAGAGGACGCGGACCGTTTGTGGGAGGCCGTCGGCTCTTTGGAGGAGGCGTCTGCCCGCGACCTCGGCGCACTGATTGCGCGATGACGGGCGCGTCCCTCACTGCGGACGACTTTGGAGATTGGATCGGCCGCGCCCGCACCGCCACCGACACTGTGTCGGAGCGCCTTGTGAGGGCGTACACAGCCACCCTCTCCCCCCACCTTGCGCCAAGCGAATCGGCACCTTTGGGCCTTTACTGGTGCCTTGCTCCTGATGTGATGACGACGGATCAGCTGGGCGGCGACGGTCACCCAAGGCTTGGCCTCGTCCTGCCTGACGTGACGTTCAAGCGGCGGATGTGGGCTGGCGGCGAGGTGGTGTTCCACGCCCCCCTTCCGAAGGGCGCGTGCGTTCAAAAGACAAGCACCATCACCGACATTCAATTCAAGACGGGGCGCAGCGGCGCACTCGCCTTCGTGACCGTGAACCACGCCTACAACGTCGGCGAGGACACCCTCATCGAAGAGCGGCAGGACATTGTCTACCGCGAGCCGCCTCAGGATGCGCCGCAAGCCCCCTCCCCCGAGCCCGCACCTGACTGGAGCGATGCAGCACGCTGGCAGGTGACACCCGACCCAACGCTGTTGTTCCGCTACTCCGCCCTCACCTTCAACGGCCACCGCATCCACTATGATGCGCCCTATGCCACTGGCGTTGAGGGCTATGACGGGCTTGTGGTGCACGGCCCGCTGCAGGCGACCTTGATCCTCAACCTTGCCGCCAGTCACCTCGGCCGTCCGCCCAGACGCATGGCCTACCGCGGCAAGGCGCCTTTGACCTGCTGCGCCCCATTCGCCGTGGACGTGAAAGAGGCTGGCGAAGCGCTTGAAGGGCGCGTGGTGCGGGCCGATGGCGTTGCAAGCTTTGGCGCAGAGATCGAGCCCTGAGGGGGTGGGTTATGGGCGACCTTGAAGGCATCACCGTCGTCAGCCTTGAGCAGGCGGTTGCCGCCCCTTACGCCTCTGCCAAGCTTGCCGATGCGGGCGCGCGCGTCATCAAGGTGGAGCGCGCGGAAGGAGACTTTGCGCGCCGCTATGACAGTCTCGTTTATGGAGAGAGCGCCTATTTCGTCTGGCTGAACAGGGGCAAGCAGTCCATCTGCCTTGACCTGAAAGACCCTCACGATCACGCGCTCTTGGAGGCGATGGTGGGCGCGGCGGACGTTTTCATCCAGAACCTTGCTCCTGGGGCAGCCGCCCGCTTGGATTTTGGCGCAGATGCCCTGCGCGAGCGCCATGAGAGGCTGATTGCCTGCTTCATCTCAGGTTATGGCGAGGACGGTCCCTACCACAAACAAAAGGCCTACGACCTTCTGGTCCAGGCCGAGTCCGGTCTGGCCGAGATTAACGGCTCGCCTGAAGCGCCAGGGCGGGTGGGTGTGTCCATCTGCGATATCGCGGCCGGGATTACGGCTGCCCATGCCATTGTCCAGGGCCTTTTTGCGCGCGAGCGAACGGGACAGGGCCGGACCATCGAAGTCTCCCTCTTTCACGCCATGGGCGACTTTATGAATGTGCCTTACCTTCAGGCCCGCTATGGCGGAAAGCCGCCCAAACGCCAGGGCCTGAAACACCCCTCCATTGCCCCCTACGGTGCCTTTGGCTGTGCAGACGGTAAGCCTGTCCTCATCTCGATCCAAAACGAGAGGGAGTGGGCGCGCCTTTGCGCCGACGTTCTGGGAAATGCATCGCTCGCCACCGACAGCCGTTTTGCCAGCAACAACGCGAGGGTGGAAAATCGCGAGGCGCTGGACGCCCTTGTGGCGGAGCGTTTTGCCGCCCGCTCGCGGGAGGACAACATTGCCGCCCTTGAGCGTGCCGGCATTGCCTATGGGCGTCTGTCGGACCTTGACGATTTGATCGCCCATCCGCAGAACCGCCTCATCACCGTTGCCACCGATGGGGGGCCCGTGGAGCTGTTGTCCCCTGGCGCCGTCGTCGCAGGACGCACGGAGCGGTTCGGCAAGGTCCCTCAGCTTGGCGAACATGGCGATGCCATCCGCGCAGAGTTTAAAGGCGCCACAGCCTAGGGCACGGTCTGCTCGGTTTGGATCAAACTGAGCGGATCGTGCTGGCGTCCACATCTGGGGTCGCGCGTTTCGGACGCACCCAAATCGCCCGCACCCCCTTGACGCGCACGCCGGAACCGGTTTCGGGTGCGCTCAGAAGGGCTGATCGGCATCGCACTATTCGCCACCCAGCCATGCAAACGCCGCAAGCGCGCCCGAAGGTGTTGACCGATGGCGCCGAACGGTGTGATCGCGCCCTTGTTCCATTTGGCGCTCGCCGGTCGGCGGAGCCTGCCACAGTATGACCACCTCTGCGCGCGGCCTTGTGTAGACGCGTGCGAAGACTTGCCTTAGCGCGTCAGGAAACCGGCCATGGTCGCCCGCATTGTTCCTGTGGATCCGTTCGACCTTATTGTCGTCGGCGCAACCGGTGACCTTGCCCGCCGCAAGCTCATGCCGGCCCTCTACCATCGCCTCCACGACGGACAGATGCCCGATGACGCGCGCATCGTCGGTGCGGCGCGGCGGGACATGAGCGATGACGAATTCCGCAACCTCACCGCCGACGCATTGGAAGAATTTGTCGGGGAGGATGCGCTCGACAGGGACGCGGTCGGGCGTTTTCTCGGCACCCTCTCCTACGTGAAGGTGGATGCCACCTGCCACGATGGGTGGGAGAGGCTGCGCTCATCCCTCAATGGCGATGCGGACCGGGCGCGCATTTACTACCTGTCCGTCGCGCCCAGCGTCTTCGCTGACGTCGCCGAGGGGATTGCAGAGGCAGGCCTTGCCGAAAACGGCGCGCGCATTGTGGTGGAAAAGCCGCTCGGCCATGACCTTCCCTCGGCCCAACAGCTGAACGCACGCTTCGCCGGCCGCTTTGACGAGGACCAGATCTACCGCATCGACCATTATCTGGGCAAAGAAACCGTCCAGAACCTGATGGCCGTGCGGTTCGCCAACGCCCTCTTCGAGCCGTTGTGGAACGCGCGCAGCATCGACCATGTGCAGATCACGGTGGCCGAAAGCGTCGGCGTTGAAGGCCGCGGCCCTTACTATGAGGGGATCGGCGCCATGCGAGACATGGTGCAAAACCACCTCCTCCAGCTCCTGTGTCTCATTGCCATGGAGCCTCCGGCCCAGTTCGAGCCCAATGCGGTGCGCGATGAAAAGCTGAAGGTTTTGCGCGCGCTGGCTCCCATCGTGGAGGCTGAGGACGTTGTGCGCGGCCAGTATGCCAGCAACAACGGCACCCCCTCCTACTGCGCCGATGCAGGCGTGGAGACCAGCAACACCGAAACCTTCATCGCCCTCAAGGCAGAGGTCGCCAACTGGCGCTGGGCGGGTGTGCCGTTTTACATGCGCACGGGCAAGCGCCTGCGTTCGCGCATGTCTGAGATTGCCGTCCAGTTCAAGCCGACGCCCCACTCCATCTTCCCCGACGCGAGCGGGCGCATGAGCGACAACGTTCTTGCCATCCGCCTGCAGCCTGACGAAGGCATCCGCCTCAGGATGACCATCAAGGACCCTGGCCCCGGCGGCATGCGCCTTACCCCGGCAGAGCTCGACATGACGTTCGCCGACACCCTCGCGGCCACGAAACTGCGCATGCCCGACGCCTATGAGCGCCTTGTGATGGACGTTGTGCGGGGCGATCAGACCCTGTTCATGCGCAGCGACGAGGTGGAGGCCGCCTGGGCCTGGGTGGACCCCATCATCGCCGCCTGGGAAGAGCGTGGCGAGCGCCCCGAGGCCTATGACGCAGGCTCCTCAGGGCCCGAAGAGGCGCTGCGCCTCATCCACCGCGATGGCCGCCGCTGGCGCGAGATTGCCACATGAGCGCGCCTCACCCCCTTGCTGCGGCCTAAGGAGCCCCGAGATGCACGACACCATCGCGGCCGTGACGGACCGCATTGCCGAGCGGTCAGCCCCTTTGCGCACCCGCTACCTGGACCGCTGCCGCCGCGCCATCGAGGCGGGGCCGGCACGGGCGCACCTGTCCTGCGGGAACATGGCCCACGTGACGGCTGCCAGCGGCACCGACAAGAGCGCCATTGCCAACGAACAAGGCGGCAACCTTGGCATCGTCACCGCCTACAACGACATGCTGTCGGCCCACCAGCCGTTCGAGCGCTTCCCCGACCTCATCAAGGCGGCCGCGCGCGAGGCTGGCGGAACGGCCCAGGTGGCAGGCGGCGTCCCCGCCATGTGCGACGGCGTCACACAGGGCCAGCCGGGGATGGAGCTGTCACTCTTCTCCCGCGACGTGATTGCGCTCGCCGCAGGGATTGCCCTCAGCCACAACTGTTTCGATGCCGCGATCTTCCTTGGCGTGTGCGACAAGATCGTGCCTGGCCTCGTGATTGCCGCCGCCACATTCGGTCACCTGCCGGCCGTCTTCGCCCCTGCCGGCCCCATGACGAGCGGCCTTCCCAACGACGAAAAGTCGCGGGTGCGCCAGAAGTTTGCCGCAGGCGAGATCGGCCGGGACGAGCTTTTGGCCGCCGAAATGGCCTCCTATCACGGCCCTGGCACCTGCACGTTCTACGGCACGGCCAACACCAACCAGATGCTGATGGAGTTCATGGGCCTGCACCTTCCCGGCGCAAGCTTCATCAACCCCAACACCCCTTTAAGAGATGCTTTGACGGCAGAGGCCGCCAAGCGCGCCCTTGCCATCACTGCCAAGGGCAACGCCTTCACCCCTGCGAGCGCCGTGTTGGACGAGAAGGCCTTCGTCAATGCCATCGTCGGCCTCAACGCCACAGGCGGATCCACCAACCTTGTCCTTCACCTTGTGGCCATGGCCCGCGCGGCAGGCGTGGTGCTTGAGTGGCAGGACATGGCGGAGATCTCCGCCGTCACGCCCTTGATGGCGCGCGTCTACCCCAACGGCCTTGCGGACGTGAACCACTTCCATGCCGCAGGCGGCCTCTCCTACATGATCGGCGAGCTCTTGGACGCGGGCCTCCTGCACGAGGACGTCACCACCGTCGCAGGGACGGGCCTTCGCGCCTACACCGAGGAGCCGCAGCTCGACGGCGAAAAGCTCGTCTGGACGGAGGGCGCAAGCGAGAGCCTGAACGAGGCCATCGTCCGGCCTGCGGACAAGCCCTTCCAACCCACGGGCGGGCTCACCTTGTTGGACGGAAATCTTGGCCGCGCGGTGATGAAGGTGTCCGCGGTCAAGCCTGAGCACCAGGTGGTGGAAGCGCCAGTGCGCATCTTCCACGACCAGGAGGCGGTGAAGGCGGCCTTCCGCGCCGGTGAGTTCGACCGCGACCTCATCATCGTCGTGCGCTTCCAGGGCCCGCGCGCCAATGGGATGCCTGAGCTTCATGCGCTGACGCCGGCGCTGGGCGTTACCCTCGACAGGGGGCACAAGGTTGCGCTTTTGACCGATGGGCGCATGTCGGGCGCGTCGGGCAAAGTGCCTGCGGCCATCCACCTCAGCCCGGAGGCGGCGGACGGCGGGCCCATCGCAAAGCTGATCGATGGGGACATGGTCCGCCTTGACGCGGCGGCAGGCACGCTCAAGGTTTTGGTGGACGAAGCGACCTTTGCCGCCCGCACCCCCGCCGCGCCTGACCTTTCGCACAATCATGAAGGGATCGGACGAGAGCTGTTCGGCGCCTTTCGCATGGGCGTCGGCTCCTCGGAGACGGGCGCTGCAACAATCGTTTGAGACCGGATCGGCGTGGCGCCTCAATCGAGCGCTGCCCCAACCGATGGAGATTAAGGGCCGATGGCTGACTTTTCATTGCCGAACATTGCCGATGCTGAGGCGCTGACCCCTGAGGCAATCACCAAACAGATTGCCCATCACCTCGTATTTTCCATCGGCAAGGACCCCGATGCGGCGAGCCTGACGGACTGGCGGCTCGCCCTCTCCCACGTGATCCGCGATCAGGTGGTGGTGCCGTGGTTTCGCACCACGAAGCGCACCTACGCCGAGCGCCGCAAACGCGTCTATTACCTCTCCATGGAGTTCCTCATTGGCCGCATCTTGAACGATGCCACCATCAACCTTGGACTGGAGGACAACACGCGTCAGGCGGTGGCCAATTTGGGTCTCGACTACGACACCCTCGTCACCGATGAACCTGATGCCGCCCTCGGCAATGGCGGACTTGGCAGGCTCGCGGCGTGCTTCTTGGAGTCCATGTCGTCGCTTGGTGTGGCAGCGTTCGGCTACGGCATCCGCTACAATCACGGCCTCTTCCGCCAGGGGTTCGACGATGGCTGGCAGTCCGAAGAGGCGGAGGACTGGCTTGCCCAGCGCCATGTGTTCGAATTCGAGCGGCCTGAGGCGGCAATCCCCATTGGCTTCGGCGGCCATGTGGAGCCTGGCGAGGGGGATGGCGCGCGCTGGATTCCCTCAGAGACCGTCATCGCGGCGGCCTACGATACCCCGGTCGCCGGCTGGCAGGGGCGTTGGGTCAACACGCTGCGGCTGTGGTCGGCCAAGCCCACCAAGGTGTTCGAGCTGTCGGCCTTCAACAGGGGCGACTTCATGGCCGCCGCCGCACCGGCCGTGCTGGCCGAAACGGTGAGCCGCGTCCTCTACCCTGACGATTCCACCCCCCAGGGGCAGGAGCTGCGGCTAAAGCAGGAATACTTCTTCACAGCCGCCTCCTTGCGCGACATCATGCGCCGGTTCGACATGCAGTTCGATGACATCGGTGCCCTCCCCGATGCCGTTGCCATCCAGTTGAACGACACGCACCCTGCCATTGCAGGGCCTGAGCTGATCCGCATTCTGGTGGACGAGCGCGGCCTTTCCTTCGACGCCGCCTACGACATTGCCGGCAAGACGCTGAACTACACCAACCACACGCTGCTTCCCGAAGCGCTGGAGAAGTGGTCCATCGACCTGATGCGCCACGTGATGCCGCGCCACTTGGAGATCATGGGCCGCATCGACGAGCGCCATGCCCGCGACTGCGCCAGTGCAGGCCGCCCCGCCAGCCACAATGTGCGTGTGATCGGCGACGGAGCGGTGCGCATGGGCAACCTTGCCTTCATCATGGCCAACCGTGTGAATGGGGTCTCGGCCCTTCACACCGACCTTGTGAAGCAGACCGTCTTCAACGAGCTCCACACGCTTCACCCAGGCCGCGTGGTGAACCAGACCAACGGCGTCACCCCGCGGCGCTGGCTTTATAGCTGCAACAGGCCGCTGCGCGATTTGCTGCTGGACACCATCGGCGACACATGGACCGAAGACCTCACAGCCCTTGAGGCCCTTGCCCCCCACGCAGACGACCCCGCCTTCCGCGCCCGTTATGCGGCCGCGAAGGCTGAGAACAAGGCCCGCCTAACCCGCTGGCTGCATGACGAACATGGCATCAGCGTTGACCAAAACGCCATGTTCGACATTCAGATCAAGCGCTTCCACGAGTACAAGCGCCAGCTCCTCAACCTGCTTGAGACCGTGGCGTTGTGGAACGAGATGCGCCGCATACCCGATGCCCCATGGGCACCGCGCGTGAAATTCTTCGGCGGCAAGGCGGCGCCGGCCTATCACATGGCAAAACTGATCATCAAGCTGATCAACGATGTGGCCGCCACCATCAATCACGACGAAGCCACCCGTGGCCGTCTGAAGATCGTCTTCCCGCCGAACTACAATGTGTCGATGGCCGAACGGCTGATCCCCGCTGCCGACCTGTCGGAGCAGATCTCCACAGCGGGCATGGAGGCCTCCGGCACGGGCAACATGAAGTTTGCCCTCAACGGGGCTCTCACCATCGGCACGCTCGATGGCGCGAACGTTGAGATTGCCGAGTGCGTGGGCCGCGACAACATCTTCATCTTCGGCCTCACTGCCGAGGAGGTGGCCGAACGGCGCCACGACCACCGCCCCAACGATCTGATTGCCGCTTCACCACGCCTTCGCGAGGTGATGGAGCAGATCGAATCCGGCCACTTCTCGCCGGACGATCCTGGCCGCTTCCGCGCCATCGTGGACAGCATCCGCCAGCACGACTGGTTCATGCTGACCGACGACTTCGACGCCTTCTATGACGCCCAACGCGCCGTGGACGCCGCCTGGCACGACCGCGACCGCTGGGTGCGCAGCACGGTGTTGAACACGGCCCGCTGCGGCTTCTTCTCCTCCGACAGAACCATCGCCGGCTACGCCAAGGATATCTGGCAAGCCGAGATGGCCTTGTAGGACAGACGATACAACCGAATGCCACCCACCCGATCGGCACAAACCCTCAACGCACCTCCCCTCACCTTCCTTTGGTGAGATGGAAAGACGACCTTCCTTCGGAGCCGACTAAAGACCCACCCCCGCGGAGCGGGGCTCGGGTCAACCCCGAAGAGCGGAGCGTGGGTTGAGGCGAGCCCCGCTCCGCGGGAGAATTGTGCATCGGCGGGAGGGCTTAGCACAGTCCCCTCAGCGCCCACCGGTCACCCGTGTGCTTGCGGCGACTTGACGGCGTCGAGATGACGGTTTGTGCGCCATGAATAGAGCCAGACGATTGACTTTATCGCCTGCCTTTCTCATACCGCGCGCACCGGGGCCGTAGCTCAGATGGGAGAGCGCTGCAATCGCACTGCAGAGGTCAGGGGTTCGATTCCCCTCGGCTCCACCACCTGTTAGACTGGTCCGTCACGGCAACCGCGACAACCCTCGCAGGTGGCGCCATTGCTGTTCTCGGAGGGTGCCTTGGACGAGGTGTATTCGCTAAAGGGCAAACGGGTGTTCGTGGCAGGGCACAGGGGCATGGCCGGCAGTGCCATCGTGCGCCGACTTGCCGAGGAAGACCCGCAGACGGTTCTGACCGTGCCCCGCAGCGAGGTGGATCTTTGCGACCGCCCCGCCGTCTCCCGCTGGCTGGCGGACAACAAGCCCGACATCGTCTATGTGGCCGCCGCCAAGGTGGGCGGGATCCTCGCCAACGACACTTATCCGGCTGACTTCTTGTTCGACAATCTTGAGATCGAGCTCAATGTCATCCGTGGCGCGTTCGAGGCGGGGGTAGAGCGGCTGGTGTTTCTGGGCTCTTCGTGCATTTACCCCAAGCTTGCCCCGCAACCGCTGAAGGAGGACAGCCTCCTCACAGGTCCGCTTGAGCCAACCAATGAGTGGTATGCCATCGCCAAGATCGCGGGGATCAAAATGTGCCAGGCGCTGAACCGCCAGCACGGCACACGCTACATCTCGGTGATGCCCACGAACCTTTATGGCCCAGGCGACAATTTTGACCTTCAGACAAGCCACGTCATCCCAGCGCTTATGCGCAAGGCCCACGAAGCGAAAATGGCAAACGCCCCGCACATGGAGGTGTGGGGCAGCGGCACGCCAAAGCGCGAGTTCATGCATATCGACGACTGCGCCGATGCCATCGTCTTCGCGTCGAAGCACTATGATGGGTATGAGCACATCAATATCGGCGTGGGCCACGACGTCACCATCCGCGAGTTGGTGGAAACGGTGAAGGATGTGGTGGGCTACCATGGCGAACTGGTGTTCGATCGCTCAAAGCCGGACGGAACGCCGCGCAAACTCATGGACACCTCCCGCCTTGCGGGCCTTGGCTGGTCGCCCACCATCAACCTGAAGCAAGGCCTCAGCTCCACCTATGAATGGTTTTTAGGGCACCGTGCCCACGCCGCTTGACACGGACGGACAAGAACACCCGTGACCTTGACCATTGCGACCGTGGCGTTGAACGCCGCCAGAGAGCTGCCTGCCACGATCGAAAGCGTGATCGGCCAGGACTTTGACGACATTGAATATCTGATCCTGGATGGCGGCAGCTGGGACGACACCCACAAGGTGCTCGCCTCCTACCGCGATGCGGTAACGCGCATCGAGAGCGTTGAGGACGGCGGCATCTACCAAGCCATGAACATGGCCATCGCACGGGCGAGCGGCGAGTACATCTTGTTCTTGAACGCAGGCGACAGGCTTTACAGTCACAACACCCTGTCAAAGATGTGGGCGCGCCATCGCGACGGCGTGGATGCGTTTTACGGCAACCACATCTATGTGAGCAAAGGGGTGGAAACCTTCCGCCGCGCGGGCGATTTTGGCGAACTCTTCGCCGCCCTGCGCATAGGCGAACTGGGCGAGGGCTGGCTTGACCGCTTTCCCGCCCACCAGGCCACCTTCACCCGCACGGCACTTTTGCGCGACAGGCCCTATGACACGGCGCTGAGGATCTGCGCCGACCACGACTTCCTCCTCCACTGCGCCTCTGAGGGCCGCAGCGTTCAATATGTGGATGAGATTGTCGCCCACTATGCAGGCGGCGGCATGTCGGCAGCCCGAGAGGATTTGTGCCGGCTTGAGTGGAACGCCATCTATCGCAGCCATTGCGAAGTGCCCGACAGGATCGACACCTTCTTTTATGGCAGCGCCTCACCCTTCAAAGGCAAGCCGTCCCCATGCAGCGGCGCTGTGGTCTCAGGCCTCATCGCCCCCGAGGTGGAGGACCTTGAAGAGGAGCTCGACGAGCCCTTCCACTGGATGGCGGGCGAAGGCATGCGCATCAGAACGCCAAGCCACAGGGACAGCACGGGGATTGTGCTGAATGGCTTCAATCCCGCAGGCCGCCAGGCGCTCGAACTTCATATTGACGATAAGGCCGTCGCCCGACTGGCCCTCACCCCCGGCGACATGGCCGCCGAGATCGCTTTTCCAGAACCTCAGCCGGCCGGGACGATCATTGAGGTGATCCCGCTTCATTCGGAACGCTACGGTAAGGGCATCGACGTTGTGGGGCCTGCGATCACCGGCTTCTCTTTCGCGTTTGAAGATCACGACCTGCCGGCGCCGTTGGACCTTAATGTGCCTGTGACGACGCGCGACCTGACGGGGCTCAACGCAGACGTGTTGGGGCATGGCTGGTGGCCGGCTGAATCCACCCACATCTGGTCCCGTGACCTGTTCTCAGAGCTTCGCCTTGCCTCCCTTGCGAGCGTGACCACCATCACCGTCACCTTGCGCCGAAACCCGTTTGTGGATGCGCAGGACGTTAGATGCGTCCTGAACGGCTTCGCTCTGGCAGAAGCGCCCGTTCAGCCTGGCACCGGCGGGCGCGTCACCATCCCCGTCGGCAACACCTGGAAGGCGGGCGGGCAGTTGAACAGGCTCAGCCTTCAGCCCTCCGTTGCCGCCCAGCCTCCTGGCGACCACCGCAATCTCGGCGTTGCACTGGTGGAGCTGGAGTTGAGCTGATGACCCAGAGTCTCGCCTTCACCCCCAAGGCCCGCCCATGAAGATCTGTTTCGTCGGTCACACCTTTCACAACCGCACCAAATCCAGCGACTTCTTTCAGGAAATGCTTGGGGAATTGGGTGAGGTGTCGGTGATGACCTCCTCGCCCGACCAGTCGGGCGGTTATGCGGACGATGCCATCGTGGAGGCGTTCGTCTCAGACACGTTCGACCTGTGGGTGTTCTGGCAGACGGAGTATGTGGCCGAAAGGCTCCTGCCTCTGGGTCTGCGCAATGCCATCCTTGCGCCCATGTTCGACGGCGCCTGGTCGCGGCCCGATGCGTTCTTCCAGCAGTTCGTCACCTGCCGCTTCCTGTCGTTTTCGCGCGAACTTCACACCCGCCTGCAACACCTTGATTGTCGCTCGACGTTTTTTGAGTACTGGCCGAAGCCCGCGCCCCCGCGCGAGCGCTCTTATCACCGCGCGGATTGGTCGGCATTTTTCTGGGAGCGGCGGCCCTTGGATGTACCGAACGCGCGCTCTGTCTCCCACCAGTGCCGTGTGCTCGGGATCGACAAGCTTGCCATCCACGCCGTGCCCGACTTTGAGCGCGATACACGCGGCACCCAAGGCTACCGCACCCGTAAGAGGCTCAATGGTGTGGCGCTGACCACATCGGACTGGTTCGAGACGGGCCAGCAGTACCGCGAGGCCAGCGCCGCACCGCTGTTCTACTTCGCACCGCGCCGCCTTGAGGGGATCGGTATGGCCTCGTTGGAGGCCATGGCCAACGGGCAGATTGTCATCGCGCCCGATCAGCCCACTGCCAACCAGTATATCGGCCACCTTTCCAGCGGGATCTTATACGATCCCGACAGGCCCTACAGGCTGCCTCAGCTTTCGGAAGGGCGTGCGGCGGAGCTGTCGGCGGCAGCGCGCATGCGCGTGGAGTTCGGCCACAAGGAGTGGGAGGCAGACAGGGAACGCCTGCGCTCCTTCATCCTTGATGATGGCCGGCGTTGGACCAACACCGACTATTCGGCCCATTTCGGCAACCACATCCGCCGCCAATTGCACCAACACAAAGTCTGATGCATCCACGCGGGCCGCAAGGACCCGGGTGGACTTGAGGAAGCGTTAGCGTGCCATCTCCGCTTCGAGGCGGGCGGCGACGCTGTCGAGGAACCCTGTGGTGGATTCCCACGCTTGATCGGCGCCCACCAGAAGCGCCAGGTCCTTCGTCATGTGGCCGTCTTCGATGCAGCCCACAGTGGCCGTCTCCAGCGTCTTGGCAAAGGCTGCCAAATCATCGTTGCCGTCGAGCTTGGCCCTGTGGGCAAGGCCGCGGCTCCAGGCGAAGATGGAGGCGGTGGAGTTGGTGGAGGTCGCCTCACCGCGCTCGTGCTGGCGATAGTGGCGTGTGACTGTGCCGTGCGCGGCTTCCGCCTCAACGGTCTGACCGTCGGGAGTCATGAGGACGGAGGTCATCAGGCCCAGCGAGCCGAAGCCCTGGGCGACGGTGTCTGACTGCACGTCGCCATCGTAGTTCTTACACGCCCAGACATAGCCGCCGGACCACTTCATGGCAGAGGCCACCATGTCATCGATGAGACGGTGCTCGTAGGTGAGGCCCTTGGCTTCGAACTCGGCCTTGAACTCTTCTTCGTAAATGCGCTGGAAGATGTCCTTGAAGCGGCCGTCATAGGCTTTCAGGATGGTATTCTTGGTGGACATGTAGACGGGGTAACCGCGCATCAGCCCATAATTCATGGAGGCGCGCGCGAAATCCTCGATGGACGGGTCGATGTTGTACATGGACATGGCAACGCCCGAGCTCTTGAACTCATAGACCTCGTGCACCTCGGGCGACCCACCTTCGGGCGTGAAGGTGAGGGTGAGCTTGCCGGGGCCGCCCACAACGAAATCGGTGGCGCGGTACTGATCGCCGAACGCATGGCGGCCGATGATGATGGGCTGCGTCCAGCCCGGCACCAGCCGCGGCACGTTGCGGCAGATGATGGGCTCGCGGAAAATCACCCCGCCCAGAATGTTGCGGATGGTGCCGTTGGGCGAACGGTACATGCGCTTCAGCCCGAACTCTTCCACACGCGCTTCGTCGGGCGTGATGGTGGCGCACTTGACGCCGACGCCGTGGCGTTTGATGGCTTCGGCGGCGTCGACGGTCACCTGGTCGTCGGTGGCGTCGCGATGCTCGACCCCAAGGTCGTAGTATTCGAGCTGAATATCCAGGTAGGGGTGAATGAGTTTGTCTTTGATGTATGCCCAAATGATGCGGGTCATCTCGTCCCCGTCGAGTTCTACGACGGGATTTGCCACCTTGATCTTCGCCATGCCGAGGTCGTGTCCATTGTTTGTCGGAGAGCGCCTGATGAGCGGCGCGACGGTGGGGATTTAGCATGGCCGATGGGACTGGGGAAGGCGAACCCGCACACGCCCCTGCGATCATTCTGGTGGGCCCTCAATTGGGGGAAAATATCGGCACCGCCGCCCGTGCCATGGCGAACTTCGGTGTGACGGACTTGCGCCTCGTTGCCCCGCGGGACGGTTGGCCCAATGAGAGGGCGCGGGCCGCCTCCTCAGGCGCCGATCACGTGATCGACGCCACACGGGTCTATGACACGCTGGATGAGGCTGTGGCCGACCTCACCTTCGTCATTGCCACCACGCGGCGCGACAGGGACATGACGAAGGTGGTGAAGGGCCCTGAAGACGGCCTGGCCGACCTTTGCGCGGAGGCAGCCACCGGCGGGCGCACAGGCATCCTGTTCGGGCGCGAGCGATGGGGGCTCGACAACGAGGAGGTGGCGCGCGCCAACATCATCGTCACCTTCCCCGTCGACCCGCAGTTCGCCTCCCTCAACATTGCCCAGTCGGTGCTGTTGATGTGCTACGAGTGGCGCAACAGGGCGCTTGCCGCCGCCCCTTTGCCCGAACCGCGCAACCCCCTTGCCAGCCGCGAAGACGTGGACGGGCTGTGGCAGCACCTGTCGCGCCTCCTGGAGCCCACAGGCTATTTCCGCCCACCCGACATGGCGCAGAAGATGGCGCGCAACCTTCTCCTCATTCTGTCGGACGCAGGGTGGGACAAGCAGCAGGTGCGCACCCTGCGTGGCGTGCTCGGCCATCTTGAGCGCCGGAACGAAGATCCCCAGTGAGGTCAGGAAAGATGGTTGTGGGTGGACCGCCTCCACCGCCGGTGACGGCTTGAGGCTGGCCGGCCCGAAGGGTACGGATGGGACATGGCCTGGCTCGGGCCTCCCCCCTCCATCGGGGCAGCATCGTCATGCGGAGCAAGGCTTCATCGAACCCACTCTGTTCGAGCGTGCGCACAAGGAGGGACTGCGGGGACCGCTCGAAAGAGGAGGTGTGTCCATGCGGCTCTCAGCCCCCATCTATCGTCTGAAGCGACAGGCCAAGCTTTTCGCCCGCAGCCAGGGTGTCCCCCTTCACCAAGCCCTCGACCGTGCCGCTGTCGGCGAGGGCTTTCGCAGTTGGAGCCATTTGGCATCCGCCTCGGCAAGGCAGCGGCCGGCCCTCACGCTCCTGTCCGCGCTGAGCCCGGGCGACATGCTCTTGGTGGGCGCCCGGCCAGGCCACGGCAAGACGTTGCTCGGTTTGGAGCTGGCGCTTGCGGCCCGCCACATCGGCAGGCACGGCGTCTTCTTCACGCTGGACTATGACGAGGAGGACGTTCGCGGCCGCCTCCGTTCCCTGGGGCCTGAAGTCAACGGGGCCTGCGATACCATCACCATCGACACCTCGGACGACATTTGCGCCGATCACATCATCGCCCGCCTTGGCGCCACGGCGGGCTCTGCCCTGGCTGTGGTGGACTACCTCCAGCTTCTTGATCAAAAACGCAGTCATCCCGATGTTTCAAACCAGATTAATTCTCTAAAATATTATTCTCAGGCGCAAGGATTGATCCTGGTGATGATTTCGCAGATCGACCGTGCGTTCGAGCGGTCGAATAAGCCCCTACCGGACCTTGATGATGTCCGTTTACCGAACCCGATCGACCTCGGCCTGTTCGACAAAACCTGTTTCTTGCACGACGGCGTCATGCAAATTCACGGCTTTGCCTAGGGATCTCGCGACCAATTCACGCAATAACGCCGATTTTGACGCCTTCGTGTGCAAATGAAGCGAACCGAGATGCCATCACCTGCGTTCACCATTCCACACAGTGCGGAGTGGATGGGTCATGACGAAGGCGAACCGTTCAAGCATAAAGGACGAAGGCACCTATGAGGCGCTGCGTGAGGACGGAGCGTCGAAAGAAAAGGCCGCCAGGATTGCGAACGCCAACGCCAATGAGTCCATGCAGCCTCAGTACAAAGGTGGCAAGCGCAGCGCATATGAAAACTGGACGGTGAGCAACCTACGCCGCCGCGCGGCTGAGCTGGAGATTTCCGGCCGCTCGCGGATGCGTAAGACCGAACTCATCAAAGCGTTGCGCCAGCGATAGCCATGACGCCGGGGCAACGCATTGGCATCACACGAGACTACGGGTCCCCCGCACAGGCAACCCACGCGTTTGAATGCCGATGATGCCGTCGAGCACGAGGTCAAGGTCCGGCCGACAGGAGGCCGCGTTCGACGTTCCCATCATGTGAACATTGCCGTCAGGGTTGATGAGGAAGAGGCCTGGCTCGGCAAACGGCCTGTCGGTTTCTTGGGGCGAGGCCGGATCGGAGACAAAAAGGCCGAGCCGATCCATGTCCTCAAGGGTCAGAGAGTGCCCCACGGGCATGCGCCAGCCGAATTCATCCACGTCGGCGCTGGCACGCTCTGGCGGGTCGGCTGAGGTCACGGTCACATCCACGTCGCGCTCGGCAAACGCCTCAAGCATCCCACTCAGCTTGTTGAGGTAGGTCTTGCAGCGCGGACAATGGCGCCCGCGATAGATGATGAGGAGCGACCAGCCGGGCTTATCCGGCCCATATGCGCGCTGCCCACCCCCCACCAAAGGCACCGTCAGCGCCGGTAGCGGCCCGCCGGGGTGCGCCACCCCCTGGCCGCCACCACCGCCTGCGCCGTTCTCGGCCGCGCTCATGGCCGTGCCTGCGACAAGCGGGCACCAATCCGCCCCACATTGACGAAATTGGCACCGATGGCCCCTGGCGGGCTCGGTGTCGGCACCACATGAGTGCCTGTGGTGATGATAGACCCCGCAGCAAGGCCCTGCCCGCGCCCATGCAGGAAGCCTGACAGGAACGCCACCACCGCCAGGGGGTCAGGCCTGTTGTCGGCGGGCATCGGCTCCACGAGGTTGCCGTCGCCAATCCTGCCGGTCACTTCCGCTTTTGCGGCGGTGCGAAGGAGCTGCATGTCCTGAAGCTGGCCAACCACGAGGGCCGCGCTGGAGTTGAGGTCGGCAATCACCGCGGCTGGGCTCTGGGCGCGCTTGTCGAGGTAGCGCGTGTCGGCCACTTCAATGGCAAGACGAAAGCCTGTGGCCGCCACACGCACATCCTCAGGGGTGACTTCTCCCGACAGAGGCGAGGCAAGCTCGATGGCAATTTCGGCCTCGAACTCAGGGGCATAGAACGACCCGACGGCGAACACGGTGTCGGCCGGCACAATCATCCCCTCAAGGAGCGGGGCGACGGTGGGGGCATCGACCCCAAGCGCCGCCTGCCCCTTGGGCGTTGCCGCGGCCACCTTCCAGCCAACCACGGGGCGGTCGAGGGCGGCGCGCATGGCATCTTGGATGTCATAGCCCTCGTCGACCGTGGCAGGCGGATTGTTCAAACCCGCAATCCGGCCGCCGCCCTTGAAGGCTGCGGCAAGGCGCTCGGCGTCGCTCATGAGAGGGTGTAGCCGGTCTTGACGGTGGTGTAGAACTCGGCCGCATAGCGCCCCTGTTCGCGCGGGCCGTAGCTGGAGCCCTTGCGCCCACCGAAGGGCACGTGCGGGTCGACGCCCGCGGTGGGAAGGTTGACCATCACCATCCCCGCCTCGGCATTGCGCTTGAAGTCGGTGGCGTACTTCAGGCTCGTGGTGCAAATGCCTGACGACAGGCCGAATTTGGTGTCGTTGGCCACCGCAAGCGCCTCGTCATAATCCTTCACGCGGATGACAGTGGCGACGGGACCAAAAATCTCTTCACGGTTGATGCGCATGTCATTGCGCGTATCGGTGAAGAGCGCCGGCTGGAGGTAAAAGCCCGGGGTGGACCTGTTCAGCCGCTCGCCACCCCAGGTCAGCGTGGCGCCATCTTCCTCGCGGCCGATCTTGAGGTAGTCAAGGTCGGTCTCAAGCTGGCTCTGGTCCACCACGGGGCCGATGTGGGTGCCCTCTTTGCGCGCATCGTCCACATTGAGGGACTTCAACTTGTCCACCATGGCAGCGACGAAACGGTCGTGAATGCCCTCCGTCACAATCAGGCGGGAGGAGGCGGTGCACCTTTGGCCGGTGGAAAAGAAAGCGCCATTGACAGCGCACCCGACGGCTGTGTCGAGGTCGGCATCGTCCAGCACCACGAGGGGGTTCTTGCCGCCCATTTCTAGCTGGAACTTGCGCATGTGCTCAACGCACTTTTGAGCGACGTGCTTGCCTGTGGCGACCGACCCTGTGAACGTCAAAGCGTCCACGTCGGCGGAGGAGAGGATCGCCTCGCCCACCACACGGCCGCGGCCCATGACAAGGTTCAACACCCCGTCAGGAAGGCCTGCGCGCTTCAAGATGTCGGCAAGGGCCCAGGCGCAGCCAGGCACCAGATCGGCGGGCTTCAGCACCACCGTGTTGCCGTAGCAAAGGGCCGGCGCAATCTTCCACGCGGGGATCGCGATGGGGAAGTTCCAGGGCGTAATGATGCCGACCACGCCCATGGCCTCGCGGGTGATCTCGATCCCCACACCGGGGCGGATGGAGGGGAGCGTCTCGCCTGCCAGACGCAGCGCTTCGCCTGCATAAAAGTCGAAAATCTGCGCCGCGCGGGTCGCCTCGCCCACACCTTCGGCAAGGGTTTTGCCCTCTTCGCGGGCCAGCAGGTCGCCCAGCTCTGCCTTGCGGGCCATCAGTTCGTTGGCGGCCGCTTGCAGGACGTCGTGGCGCTGCTGGGGGTTGGACCGCGACCAGGCGTAGGAGGCATCTTTCGCGGCGGCAATGGCCTTTTTCGTCTGCGCCTCATCGGCACGGGCGTAGCGGCCAACCACGTCATCGGTGTTGGAGGGGTTGATGTTTTCCGAAACGTCGGACCCTTCGGTCCATTCGCCGCCGATCAGATTGTGATGAAGGTCCATGGTGCGCTCCTATTCGGCTGCGTGTCGTGTGGGGGTATTCAGCGCGGCAAGGGCGCGGGCGACAGAAGCCACCTCCGCAGCGCTCTGACCGGAAAGGCGGGTCATCAACGGCAGCATCGGGCCGGTGGCAGCAATCCCCGCGGCATCGACGGCCTCATGGAGGACGCGGATGGGGCTGATCCCATCGCGCAGGTCCTCAAGGGGGATGAAGTGGGCGCGCAACTCTTCCGCCCTTGCCGTGTCGCCCGACTGGAGTGCCAGACGGATCTCGTCGGAGAGCGCAGGCGCCACGCAGACCGAGCCTGAGGTGAAGGCGCGCAAGCCCTTTGCCCAATGGTCGATCACAGGCCGCTCGCCAATGCCTGAAATGATCTTGTCGGCCGAACCGACGCCATCCAGAAGACGGTCCAAGAACGCGTCCTTGGAGGGATCGTCGCGGACGATAGCGTACTTCACCGCGCACGCCACACCCTCATTGACGAGGCGCGCCAACTGGTCCGGCTCAAGCCCGCCCTCGTGCTTGACGTAGGCGATGACGGGCGCGCCGATGGCCTGGGCCGCATGGCGAATCCCGATCTCAAGCCCCTCAGCCGTCACGGGGAATGTGGCAGGCAGCACCATAGCGGCAGGAAAGCGCCGCCCGCGCAGGACCGCCGCCTGTTCCATCATGCGTCCATAGTCGGGCCCGATGGAGGGGATGACCCAGGCATCTTCTGGTGCGGTCTCTTCAAGGGCGTCCAGGAGAGCGGCGTACTCATTGACGCCGACGTGGTAGAAGAGCGCATTGCCACCGTACATCAGCGTTTTGACGCCGCCGTCGTGCAGGTAGCGGGCAAGCCTGGTCATCTCGGCGCGGTTCGGCGCCAGCTTATCGTCCCTGCAAAGGGGCGGGACGGACAAAATGCTGGACTGTATGAGTGGAACGTCGACCGTACCGTGATGCATCGTGGCTTCTCCCGTATCTTTCTTGTGTGCCCGGAGGTAGCCGAGCCACCGACCCCACGCAAGCAACCGTGTGCAGGCGGCTCACGTATAGGGACTGTCACCAGCCGGCCGGGTCACCCTCACGCCGTTACGGACCGAACTCCCTTCATTGCGGTCGCGGCGCAATGGTGATGGCCGTTTCCTGCCGATAGGGATTGTCCGGCGTTCTGATCACCGACGGAAAGTGCGGGTGGTTGACCGCATCAGGCCAATCCTGCCCCTCAAGGGCAAGCCCGCTGAACGGCCCGTACCGTGTCCCGCGCAGACCAGGCACAGGGATGTTGGGCATGTCGAAGGCGCTGTAGACCTGCAGCCCCGGGCGGTCCGTTGCGAGCGTCAGCACCATGTCGTCCGTCTCAAGGACCGCTGCGGGCCTCGCGCCCGTCAGGCAGAAGTTGTTGTCGAGCTCTAGGGCCTCCACCCGGCGTGAGACGCGAAAATCGAGGGGCGTCCCCGCCACATCCTGAAGCGCGCCTGTGGGCACGGTGTCGGCATCGACCACGCAGACCCTGTCGGCCGCCACGGTCAGGCGATGGTCGTCGATGCGCCCGCCACCACTGAGGTTGTAGTAGGAGTGTTGGGCGAGGGCGATGGGTGTTGGGCGGTCAGGCATACCGGCCATGGTCACGGTGAGGGTGTGGCCAGTGAGGCGGTAGCGCACCTCAAAGTCCACCGTTCCGGGGTAGCCCATGTGGCCGTCGGGGCTCTTCAGGGCGAGCCTTGCTTCCTGCCCGTCGGCTTCCAGAGACCACAGGCAGACACCGAGCCCCTCGCGTCCACCATGGATGTGATGGGGCGGCTTGTTGATGTCGAGCTGGTAGGTCTTGCCGGCAATCTCAAAGCGCCCGTTGCGCACGCGGTTGGCAATGCGCCCTGCGACAATCCCGAACGATCGGCTGTAGTCAGGGTAGGGCTCGAAACTGTCGAACCCAAGGGTGACGGTGCGCGTCTTGCCTTCCCGGTCCTTCACCGTCCAGTCGCGCACGAGGGCGCCGTAGGACAGAATGGTGACCGTCACGCCGGCGTCAGAGGTAAGGACGGCCTCCTTGACGGGTTCGCCTTTGTGGGTGGCGACGGTGCGCACGTTTGTCATCACGTGCGAACGTCCGGACCCTCGCGCCCGAAACGGCCTTTGATGTCGCACAGGGCCTCAGCCGCATCGATGACGGGGCGAAGGGCTGCCTGCGTTTCCTCACCCTGGCTCTCGGGGTCGGGCTCGAAACGCTCAAGATAGACGCGAAGGGTCGCCCCTTCCGTCCCTGTGCCTGAGAGGCGGAAGACGGCGCGGGCGGCCTCGCCGAACACCACGCGAATGCCCTGCTGTTCCGCGCGCGAGCCATCCACGGGGTCGGTGTAGGCAAAATCGTCCGTCTCGGTAACGGTGAGGCCGGCGATGGTTTTGCCTGGAAGGTCGGCGAGCCTTTCGCGCAGGTCATCCATCAACGCGTCGGCCTTGGCGTTTTCCAGCGCCTCATAGTCGTGGCGGGAGTAGTAGTCGCGGCCATGGCGACGCCAGTGATCGGTGAGGATTTCGGCCACCGATTGCCTGCGCACAGCAAGGATGTTGAGCCACAACAGGACCGCCCAAAGCCCGTCTTTCTCGCGCACGTGGTTGGAGCCCGTGCCGGCGCTCTCCTCGCCGCAGATGGTGGCTTTCTCGGCGTCCAGAAGCGTGCCGAAAAACTTCCACCCCGTTGGCGTTGCAAAGGCCGGCACGCCGAGCGCTTCGGCCACCCTGTCGGCCGCGCGGGAGGTGGGCATGGACCGTGCGATCCCTTTGATGCCGTCTTGATAGCCCGGCGCCAGGTGCGCGTTGGCGGCCAAGACCGCCAGGCTGTCGGAGGGGGTGACGTAGACGCCCCGTCCCACAATCATGTTGCGGTCGCCGTCCCCGTCGGACGCTGCGCCAAAATCGGGCGCATCGTCGCTGAACATCTCGTCCATCAAGGCCTTGGCGTAGACGGGGTTGGGGTCGGGATGGCCGCCGCCAAAATCAGGCAGTGGCGTGCCGTTGATGACGGTCCCTTCTGGGGCGCCCAAGACCCCTTCCAGGATCTGTGTGGCGTAGGGACCCGTGACGGCGTGCATGGCATCGAACCGCATCCTGACGCCCGATGCGAAAAGGTCCTTGATGGCGCTAAAGTCGAAAAGGGTCTCCATCAGATCGCGGTAGATGGCGACGGGGTCGATCACCTCCACCACCATGTCGCCAAGCTGGCTTTCGCCGAGGCTGGAGAGGTCGACGTCGCCGGCATCGAGGATCTTGTAGGCGTCGATGGTCTTGGTGCGCGCATGTATGGCACTTGTGATGGCTTCGGGCGCAGGGCCGCCTGCGGGGATGTTGTACTTCACCCCAAAGTCACCGCTCTCGCCACCGGGGTTGTGGCTGGCGGAGAGAATGAGGCCGCCATCGGTCTTGCGGGCGCGGATGACCGCTGAGGCGGCGGGCGTCGACAACAGCCCGTCCTGACCGACGACAACCCGAGCGACCCGGTTGGCGGCGGCCATCTTCAGGATCGTCTGAATGGCGGTCTTGTTGAAGTAGCGCCCGTCGCCTCCCACCGTCAGCGTCTTGCCGTCCACGGGGCCAACGGCCTCGAACACGCATTGAATGAAGTTCTCCAGGTAGCCGTCTTGCATGAAGACCCGCGTCTTGGCGCGCAGCCCCGACGTGCCGGGCTTTTGGCCCTCGAAGGGGGTCGTGGCGACGGTCTTCACAGTCATGACGGGGATCCTGAGTTGACGAAAGGGGTGCAGCGCGTCAGCCGAGCGCGTCCTCGTAAAGGGCGCGGTAGGCATCGGCGGACCGGTCCCAGCCCACCGGCTGGTCCATGGCGTTGTCCATCATGGTGCGCCACAGCATTTTGTCGGCAAAAGCCTCGCACGCCCTGTCGACGGCATCGCCCAACGCATTCTGCGTGACGGGGGAGAACTGGAAGCCTGTGGCAACATTCATGGTCAACGCCGCTTCGTTGGCGTCGATCACGGTGTCGGCAAGGCCGCCTGTGCGCGCCACCAAAGGCAGACAGCCATAGCGAAGGCCGTAGAGTTGCGTCAGCCCGCATGGCTCGAACCGTGAAGGGATGATGATGACGTCCGCCCCGCCCTGCATGAGGTGGGACAGACCCTCATCGTAGCCGATTTTCACGCCCACACGCTGCGGGTGGTGATGGGCGGCAGCGCGCAGACCCATTTCAAGGCGCGGATCGCCCGAGCCGAGGGCCACCAACCCTGCCCCATGGGCAAGAAGGCGCGGCAGGGCGCCCAGGAGCAGGTCCACCCCCTTTTGCGCTGTAAGGCGCGTGACGATGCAAAACAGCGGCGCATCGTCTGACATTGAAAGGCCGAAATGGCCGAGCAGCCGACGCCGGTTGGCGGCACGGCCTGCGGTGTCGCCGGCATTGTAGGTCTTTGCGAGGGCGGGGTCAGTGGCAGGGTCCCACACATCAAGGTCGACGCCGTTCAAGATGCCGGTCAGATGCTCACGCCGTGCGGCGAGGATCCCCTCAAAGCCAAGGCCGTAGGTGGGTGTGGTGATCTCGCGCGCGTAGGTGGGGCTGACGGTGGTGATCCTGTCGGACCACATGAGACCGCCTTTGAGGAAGCTGACGGCGCCGTAATACTCAAAACTCTCCCTGTGGAAGTGCTCCAGCGACAGCCACAGGTCGCGCAGGGCGTGTCCGGGAAAGCAGCCTTGGAAAGCGATGTTGTGGATGGTGGTCACGGCCTTTGCCGCCGTCCCCTCGCCGATGCGCATGTAGACCGGGGCAAGACCAGCCTGCCAGTCGTGGGCGTGAAGGATGTCGGGTTTCCAGCCGCCAAGGCCCTGCTGGGCAATAAGACCGGCCGCCTTGGACAGGGCGCCGAAGCGGATGTGGTTGTCGCCATAGTCGTGGCCGTTGCCGTCCACGTAAGGGTTGCCTGGGCGGGCAAACAAATGCGGTGCGTCCAGGAGGAGAAGATCCAGCCCCTCGGCGGTGTAGGCAACAATATCGGCCGCACCGCCGGGAAGGTGCTCGTATCGCGCAAGTGTCTTGCCGGCCTGAACCATGGGCGCAAGGGAGGGATAGGCGGGGATCAGGACACGGACCGAAAGGCCCTTTGCGGCAAGGGCTTTTGGCAAGGCGGCCACCACGTCCGCCAGGCCGCCCGTCTTGATGAACGGTGCGCACTCGGACGCGGCGAAAAGAACGTTCATGGCTCAGTCCGACAGTGCCGCGATCATCGGCTGGGTGATAAGGCACACGCCGCTGTCGGTGCGCCTGAAGCGCTTGGCGTCGAGCTCAGGATCCTCGCCCACCACAAGTCCTTCGGGGATGGTGACGGTGCGGTCGATGACAACGTTCTTCAGCCGTGCATGGCGGCCAATGTGGACGTCAGGCAGCGCCACGACGCGGTACAGGCTGGAGTAGGAGTGGCAGCGCACGTTGGTGAACAGAAGGCTCTGGTCAACGTTGCTGCCTGAGATGATGCACCCGCCCGACACCAACGAACTTGTGGCAGAGCCCCGCCTGTCGGCCTCATCGTGGATGAATTTTGCCGGCGGGGTGATCTCCGCATAGGTCCAGATGGGCCAATCGCGGTCGTGAAGGTCAAGCTCGGGGTCGAAGTCGGTCAGGTCGATGTTGGCCTGCCAGTAGGCGTCCACCGTGCCCACATCCCGCCAGTAAGCCTCGCGATCAGGCCCCGTGCGCACGCAGCTTTCTGAGAAGGTGTGCGCCACCGCTTTGCCGTTCTTCACGATGTTGGGGATGATGTTGCGGCCGAAATCGTGGTCTGAGTCGGGATCGGCATTGTCGGCGCGCAGATGCTCAAACAGGTCCTCCGTGCGGAAGACGTAAATGCCCATGGAGGCGAGCGCCGTGTCGGGCCGGCCCGGCATGGCGGGCGGGTCGGCAGGCTTTTCCACGAACGCGATGATGTTGCTGTTCTCGTCAATGTGCATGACGCCGAAGGCCGACGCCTCCTCCCGCGGCACCTCAACGCAGCCGACCGTCACGTCCGCACCGCTCTCCACATGCTGGGCGAGCATGAGTTGGTAATCCTGTTTGTAGATGTGGTCGCCGGCGAGGATCAGAATGTATTCAGGCGCGTAGCTCTCGATGATGTCGATGTTCTGATAAACGGCGTCAGCGGTGCCCAGATACCAGCTGCGCTCATCCACCCGTTGGGAGGCCGGCAGAATATCAAGGCCCTCGCCACGGTCAGCGGACAGGAAGTTCCAACCCCTTTGCAGGTGACGGATCAGGGAGTGAGCCTTGTACTGGGTGGCAACACCAATCCTGCGGATGCCTGAATTGATGGCGTTGGAGAGAGCAAAATCGATGATGCGGCTCTTGCCGCCGAACTGAACGGCAGGTTTTGCCCGCTTGTCGGTCAGCTCTTTCAGGCGGCTGCCGCGGCCACCGGCCAGCACGAAAGCCATACTGCGCCGTGCCAAGTGCAGTTGCGCTGCGTCCTTGTTCATCGTGTCTCCCATCGTCACTTGTTGTGCCGCGCGGCGAGCGGCGGCTTTTGTCGGAACTCACAAAGACAACGCAACGCTTGAGCAAAAAACTTAGCTTGCCGTGGCACGCTGTCGAGCAGAATTGTTCGGCATGGGGATTTTGAGCCCCTTGCCGTGGGTTTGCCGCGAGACGGCGCTTTCCTCGATCAAGCCTAGGTGGTTATGACAGGGGGCAGCGCGCCTTGCCTTCAGGCGCGCACTGATGTGGAAGTCTTTGCGTGATCGTGTTCATCCAAGTGCCGTTCAGCGGCGGCGTCAACGCCTACGGCGCCTTCTCAAGCGTTGTGGGGCGCAACAAGGTGGGCTGGGTGGGGCGCAACCTCTCCCTCGCCGATGTGCGCGCCGGCATCGATCCTGACCGCTTTTCCGTGGTGGGTGGGCCGTTGCCGCTGGTGGACGCCATGAGGCTCGGCCCCATCACGCTTTTGACGACGGTGCTGAGCGACCCCGTGTCCCGCGCCCTTGCGGTCTGGGACCACATGGAGGCCAACGCCGCGCACCCCTTTCATGCCGAGGCGCACACATTTTCCATCCGCGAGGCCATCGAGGACAATCTTGCCTGCGCAGGGCCCATCTCCAACGCTGCCATCCGCTTCCTGATCCCACCCAACGCGCCCGAGACGGTGGAGGGCATCGTGGACGCGTTGATGGCCTTTCCCCTTCTTGTGGGCTTTGCCGACCACAGGGCGATTTATACACGCGCGCTGGAGCGGGCGCTCGGCGTGCCCCGCAAGAGCATCGACCATAGCGCCTTCAAGGCCGCGTCGAGGAGCCATCCTCGCGGCGCAATGCACCAGGTGATCACCGAGGCGAACCAGCGCGACATTGCGCTGATGGCAGAGTTCCGCCACCGCCAGCCCACACAAAAGGTTGTGTCGACGGTGGAGACTGTCCCCCGCAAAGCCGTGCAGGTGGACTGACGGCCTGGCTCAGCTTTCCTGTGTGTTGGCGATCCAGGCGGCCTCGTCCCACACCAAAAGGCCAAGGTCGGTGGCTTTGGTGAGCTTTGAACCTGCGCCCGGCCCTGCCACCACAATGTCGGTTTTTCTGGAGATGGAGCCCACCACCCGTGCACCAAGTGCCTCGGCGCGAGCCTTGGCTTCGTCACGCGTCATGGTCTCCAGCGACCCTGTGAACACCACCGATTTGCCCGAGATGGCCGAGGTCACCTCCTGGCGCTGTTCAGGCTCGACGGTGATTTGATCCGACAGGGCCGCGACGGCCGCCACGTTGTGGGGTTCGGCAAAGAAGGCTGTGAGGGCGTCCGCCACGGTGGTGCCTATCCCGTCGATGGCTTCAAGGTCGGCGCGCACTTGGCGGCCGCGGGCGGCAAGTGACTCGGCCGGTTCGTCTTCGGCCTCAGCCCCAGCCCCAGCCGTCTCGCCGGAGGTGGCGGCAAGGGCCTCCATGGCGTCCTGGAAGGCGTCCCACGTCTCAAAATGAAGGGCGAGAACGCGGGCGGAGATCTCGCCCACCCGGCGAATGCCAAGGGCATAGATGACGCGTCTGATGCCAATGGTGCGGCGGCTTTCAATGGCGCGGAAGAGGTTGCGCACGCTGGTCTCGCCATAGCCGTCACGGGCGGCAAGGCGCTCCTCCTCGAGCCGCGCTTCGTCGCGGGCTTGGAGGGTGAAGATGTCGGCGGGCTGGCCAATCAATCCTTCGGCGTGGAAGGCCTCGATCTGCTTGCCGCCAAGGCCCTCGATATCGAACGCGGCACGGCTGACGAAATGTTTCAGCCGCTCCACCTGCTGGGCAGGGCAGATGAGGCCGCCCGTGCAGCGGCGCACAACGTCGGGCTTTCCCGTGCGTGGGTTGTTTTCCTGCTCCACATGGGAGCCGCAAACCGGGCACGTGGTCGGAAAGGCGAACGGCTCTGTGCCGTCGGGCCGCTTTTCCACCAAGACGCGCAGGACCTGCGGGATCACGTCGCCGGCGCGCTGGATCTCCACAGTGTCGCCCACACGCACGTCCTTGCGGGCAATCTCGTCGCCATTGTGCAAGGTGGCGTTGCGCACCACCACGCCGCCGACGGTGATGGGGGCAAGCTTTGCAACGGGGGTGAGCGCGCCCGTGCGGCCCACCTGAATCTCGATGGCCTCAAGCTTGGTGATGGCCCGTTCGGCAGGGTATTTGTGGGCAATGGCCCAGCGCGGCTCGCGGTTGCGCACACCAAGGCGTCGCTGAAGGTCGAGGCGATCCACTTTGTAGACCATGCCGTCGATGTCATAGGGAAGCGTTGCGCGCTCGGCCTCCACCATGCGGTAGGCGGCCACAAGCTCCTCAAGGGAATTGCACACGCGCATAAGGGGGTTCACAGGAAGGCCCCAGACCTTAAGCGCCTCCACCACGCCGGACTGCGTGTCGGCAGGCAGGGACGCGGCCGCGCCCCAGGCGTACGCGAAAAACCGCAAGGGCCGCTCGGCCGTCTTGGCAGGGTCCACCTGGCGCAGCGACCCTGCGGCGGCATTGCGCGGGTTGGCGACGGGGCGCTTGCCAGCTTCGGTGAGGCGCACATTCAGCCCATCGAAGTCGGCGTGGGTCATGTAGACCTCGCCGCGCACTTCGAAGAGTTCAGGGGCATCGTCCGGTAAACGCTTGGGGATTTCCTCCACATGGCCAACGTTCGCCGTCACATTCTCGCCGGTGCGCCCGTCGCCTCTGGTGGCGGCGACGGTGAGGCGGCGGTCTTCGTAAAGGAGGGAGAGGGAGAGGCCGTCGATCTTGGGCTCGGCGGTGAAGGCGAGCGGTTCGGCCTCGTCCAGCTTCAAGAAGCGCCGCACACGGGCGATGAAGTCGGCCACCTCCGTCTCGGCCAGCGCCTTGTTGAGGGAGAGCATGGGCACCTGGTGTGCCACTTCCGCGAATGCCTCTGAGGGCGCGGCGCCCACATCGCCTGTGGGGCTGCCGTCGGCAAGTTCTGGGTGCTCTTGCTCGATGGCCTCAAGTTCGCGCTTGAGGGCATCATAGTCGCCGTCGGAGATGGTGGGCGCGTCGTCGCGGAAGTAACGCCTGTCGTGCTCGGCCACCTCCGCAGCGAGCCTTTCGTGCCGCGCCTTGATGTCGGCGTCTTCGGTTTGATCGTGTGGCTTGGTGTCGGCCACGCGGCCCTCCCCACCGTTTCTTCCCATCGACACTGCCCTTATAGGGCACTTGCCTTATACGCCAGCGGGGCCGCCGGGTGGGGGGATGAAACGCCTCAGGCGCCGATCAGGCGGTCGGCGGCAGCGCGCGCTTCGTCCGTCACAGTGGCCCCTGCCAGCATCCTGGCAATTTCCTCTCGCCGCTCGCCGCTTTCAAGGGCGCGCACGGTGGTGGCGGTGGCCGCGCCATTGGCGGAACCTTTGGCAATCAACAGGTGATTGTCGGCGCGGGCCGCCACCTGGGGCGCGTGGGTGACGGAGATGACCTGCACGACGTCCGCCAGGCGGCCCATGCGCGCGCCTATGGCATCGGAGACAGCGCCGCCGACGCCTGTGTCGATCTCATCGAAGATGAGGGTGGAGGCTGAGCCGCGGTCCGCCAGCGACACCTTCAGTGCCAGGAGGAAGCGGGAGAGCTCGCCGCCGGAGGCCACCTTCATGATGGGGCCTGCGGGGGCGCCGGGGTTGGTTTCCACCCAGAACGCGATCTGGTCGAGGCCTTCTGGCCCCGGCTCGGCATCCTCCTTGCGCACGAGAAAGCGGGCCTTCCCGAGTTTTAGGGGTCCGAGTTCTTTCGCCACCGCCTCCTCAAGGGCGAGCGCTGCCTCGCCGCGCTTGTCGGAGAGGGACTGGGCGCCTGTGCGGTAGGCGTGCTCAGCCGCGGCGACGGCGGCGGCCATGGCGGCAAGGCGATCCTCCCCTGCGTCGAGATCGGCCAGTTGGTCGGCCATGTCGGTGGCAAGGGCGGCAAGGTCGTCCACAGGGGTTTTGTACTTGCGCGAGGCGGCGCGAAGGGCAAACAGACGCTCTTCGAGCCCCTCCATCTCCTGGGGGTCGAAATCGAGGGAGCGCTGGGCGTCGACGATGGTCGCGCGCGCCTCCTCGAGGGCATCAAGGGCGCGGGCAAGGGCGTCCATCACAGGGTTGAGGTGGACTTCGGCCCCGCCTTGCTTGCGCTCAAGCTTGCGCAAGGCGCCGGCAAGGGCGGGGATGGGCGAGCGGTTTCCCTCCAACACGCCTGCGGCCTCAGACAGATCGTCTGCCACCTTCTCGGCAGCGGCCATTGTCTGGCGATTGCCGGAAAGGCGGGCCTCTTCGCCCGGCTCCGGGTCGAGAAGAGAGAGTTCGTCCACGGAGGCGCGCAGATAGTCGGCCTCCTCGCGGGCGGCGGCGATGGCCTTTTCCTGGGCGGCGAGGGCGTCCTCGGCGTCCTTCAAGGACTGCCAGCGAGTGGCGGTCTCGGCCGTGTCACCAAGGAGGCCGCCGAACGCGTCAAGCAGGCGCCTGTGGGAGGTTGCATTGATAAGGCTGCGGTCGGCGTGTTGGCCGTGCACCTCCACCAGCGTTGCACCGAGCGCACGCAACAGGCCGACGCTGACGGGCATATCGTTCACGAATGCGCGCCCGCTCCCCCCGGCGTTTTGCACCCGGCGGGCGATGATGAGGTCATCTGGCTCAAGCCCCATCTCGTCCATCAGCGTGTGAGCGGGGTGGGTCGGCGGGACGAGGAAGGTGGCCGTCACGCTGCCAGCCTTCTCGCCGGCACGCACGAGCGAGGCGTCGGCCCGTGCGCCGAGGGCGAGCGAGAGGGCATCCAGGAGGATGGATTTGCCCGCGCCCGTCTCGCCGGTCAGCGCAGTGAAGCCGGGCTCGAAGGCAAGGTCCAGCGCCTCAATCAGGACGATGTTGCGGATCGAGAGCCTTAGCAGCATCGCGCGCCCGCGTTTCGTGCCTCTTCGGTCAAGCCGGACGCCCGGAGCGCCCTGCCATGGCTAGAGCAGGTTGAAGCCTGAGAAGGCTTTTGAAATCCAGCTGGACTTGCTCTCATCGGGCGCAAAACCGCCTGACTGGAGAAGGGAATAGGAGTCCCTGTACCACCGGCTGTCGGGGAAGTTGTGGCCCAAAACAGCAGCCGCTGTCTGTGCTTCCTGCGTAAGGCCGAGGGCGTAGTAGGATTCCGTCAGGCGGAACAGCGCTTCTTCCACGTGGCGGGTCTTTTGATACTTCTCCACCACGACACGGAAGCGGTTGATGGCGGCAAGGTTGTCGTGCCGCTCAAGATAGTAGCGGCCCACTTCCATCTCTTTGCCGGCAATCTGGTCTTGGGTGGCGGCAAGCTTGCGGCGCGCGTCGGTGGCGTATTCCGAATCAGGGTACTTCTCCACGAGGGTCGAGAATGCGTCCATGGCCTTCTTGGTCTCGGCCTGGTCGCGCGTCACATCGGGGATCTGCTTATAGTAGGAGTTGCCGATGATGTACTGCGCGTACGGTGCGTCGGCGTGGTTCGGGTAAAGGACGATGAAGCGCCGAGCAGCGTTGATGGCGTCCTGATAATTGCCGCGGGAATAGCTGGCGAAGGCCAGCATCACCTGGCTTTTGCGACCAAGATCGGTGTGCGGGTGGAGCCTGTCCACCTCCTCGAACTTGACCATGGCTGTGCGGTAGTCGCCGGCGTTCATCAACACCAGGCCTTCATTGTAGAGCTGGTCGGCAGGCGTCTCTTCAAAGGCAAGCTCTTCAACGCGCCCGCTACAGGCGGCGAGCGCCATCAAAGACAAAACGGCAACGGTTCGGGTCCAGCGATGGGCCATGGTTCACGATACTCCCACACACGCGCTATCGCTCTTATCACCGCGTCCGTCAACGGCCAATGAACGGTAGGGTCGCGCATGTCTGGTAAGCGATCCCATACCCAAACCGTGTCAATTAGATCACAATTTGATAGTTTTGTGGGTCTGCGAACAGCGCTTCCAGCAGCTTGAAGTTGAGTCTGTGGCCCGCCTTGTGCGCCCTGTAGCACCCCAGAATCGGGCGCTCGGCGAGGGCAAGGTCGCCGACAGCGTCCAGCAGCTTGTGGCGTGCAAACTCATCGGCAAAGCGTAGGCCCTCGGGGTTGATCACACGCGGGCCGTCCACAGCGACAGCGTTTTCCAGGGAAGCGCCGCGGCCATAGCCGGCACGGCGCATGGCTTTCACATCCTTCAAACGGCCGAAAGTGCGGGCCGGGGCAATGTCCCGTGCAAACGTGTCGGTGGTGAGGTCGCACACCACACGCTGGATGCCGATGGCAGCGTCCGCAAAATCAATCCCCACATCGAACCGCCGGCCTTTGAAAGGGATGAGGGTGGCGAACGCATCCTTCTGGCGAACCGAGACGGGGCGCAGGACTTTCAGCGGGGCGATGGTGCCGCTCGGCGCCACATGGGGGCGCAGGGCTGCGAGGAAGGGGGCGGCGCTGCCGTCAAGGATCGGGAGTTCGGGCCCCTCGATCTCCACCCGCGCTTGCCACAGTCTAAGGGCGGAGAAGGCCGACATCAGGTGTTCGACCGTTTGGACCTTAAAGCCCGGCCCTTCAAGGACGGTGGCAAGGCGGGTCGCGGTGACATTGCGCCAGCTGGCCCGCACCCCCTGCCCCTGCCCGCCCGCAGACGCAAAGACGATGCCTTCGTCACCGGGCATCACACACACAAAAACGTCGGCGCCCGTATGGACGCCGACGCCTTTGAGCCTGACAGGCTCGCTTAGGTGGACCGCTTCAATCAGTTGGCTTGCCGGCGAAGGAAGGCCGGGATTTCAAGCTGATCGTCGTCCATGGAGCGCGCGGCGGGGCGGCTGCGCGATGCGGGTTCATGATCGGCGCCGCGGGGGCGACGGGTCGCATCGGGCTTGGGGCGGGCTCTGCGGGGACGGGGGGCTTCTTCCTCCATCTCCTCCATATAGATGTCGTCATCCTCAGGCGGGGGGAGCCTGCGGCGATCCTCCTGCGCGGGGGCCGGGAGGCGCGCTTGCGCGGGGCGACGGCGCGGGGCGCGGGGCTCCACCTCGTAGCCTTCCTCCTCTTCCTCTTCCTTGCGGGAGAGACCGTTGGCAATGCGCCTCAAAAGGCCGACGGAGCGGCGCTCGTCGCCATCGCGGTAGTCATAGTCCCGGGCCGAGGGGGCCGCGGGACGGGCGCGCTGGGGGCGGGAAGGCTCCGGCGCGATGTGCGGCGCATCGTCGATCTCGTCCAGGTCATCGTGGTCGTCGAGGGCGGCCTCGTCGAACACAGGCGCTTCGTCGACGGGCTCAAGCTCGTCGCCGTCGATGTCGAAATCCTCAAGGCCGGCGGCAACGGCGGCAACGGCAGCCTCAGCGGGATCGGCCACAGCAGCGGGGGCACCGTTGGTGGCATCCTTGCGGGCAGCCCTGTCGGCGAAGGAAACGACGCGGGTGTCTTTGGGCTCAGGCATAATGCCTGCAGGGTCCTGGTCGATCCCGGTGGCAACGACGGACACGCGGATCACACCGTCGAGGCTGTCATCGAAGGTGGCGCCGAAGATGATGTTGGCATCATCGTCCACCTCTTCGCGGATGCGGGTCGTGGCCTCGTCCACCTCAAACAGGGTGAGGTCCTTGCCACCGACCACGGAGACCAGGAGGCCCCGCGCGCCCTTCATGGAGGTTTCGTCCAGGAGGGGGTTGGAGATGGCAGCTTCCGCCGCCTGCATGGCGCGGCCATCGCCTGAGGCTTCGCCCGTGCCCATCATCGCCTTGCCCATGTTGCGCATGACGGAACGCACGTCGGCAAAATCGAGGTTGATGAGGCCTTCCTTGACCATCAGGTCGGTGATGCAGGCAACGCCGGAATAGAGCACCTGGTCGGCCATCGCGAAGGCGTCGGCAAAGGTGGTCTGGGCGTTGGCGATCCTGAAGAGGTTCTGGTTCGGAATGACGATCAAGGTGTCGACGTTGGAGGCCAGCTCTTCGATGCCCGCATCGGCAATCTTTGCCCTGCGCGCTCCCTCGAACTGGAACGGCCGGGTGACCACACCGACAGTCAGTATACCCTGGTCGCGCGCCACTCGCGCCACGACGGGGGCGGAGCCCGTGCCGGTCCCACCACCCATACCGGCGGTGATGAAGACCATGTGCGAGCCCGACAGGTGGTCGGCAATCTCGTCGATCACCTCCTCTGCGGCGGCACGGCCGACGTCGGGCTGCGAGCCAGCGCCAAGACCTTCGGTCACGGCGATGCCCATCTGCACGATCCGCTCGGCCTTGGACAGGTTCAAGGACTGCGCGTCGGTGTTGGCCACCACGAAGTCGCAGCCGGCCAGTCCCGCCTCGATCATGTTGTTGACAGCGTTGCAGCCCGCACCGCCGACGCCGAACACCATAATGCGCGGCTTCAATTCGGTAAGGTCGGGCGTCTTTAGGTTATTGGACGACATCATTGTCTCCCGTGTCTCGTCCCAATGCCCGAACAGGGCGCTCTCGTCTCAGGCCCGGCGTGATGCCGGGGTCGCTCAGAAGCTCTCGCGCAGCCATCGGCCAACGCGTGCGAAGTAGCCGTTACCGGTCCCGCCGGCACCGATATCGAAGAGGCTGGCCGGCGGAAGCTGGGGGTAGATCAACAACCCCAGCACTGCCGAAAAGGCGGCGCCCCGTGCCGCAATGGGCAGTCCTTTGACGCCGAGCGGGCGTCCAAGGCGCACAGGCCGGCCGAAGATGGATCGCGCCACCTCCGTCAGCCCGGTCAGCTGGCTGCCGCCACCGGTCATCACCACGCGCCGCCCGATCCGCCCGGCAAAGCCCGAGGCGACGAGGCGGTCGCGCACCAGCTCCAGGATTTCGTCCACCCGCGGGCGAATGATGGTGTTGAGCGTCAGCCGCGGCAGTGTGTGGGGCACCGCGCCATCCTCACCGATGGGGTGGATAGTGATGGTGTCCCGCTCGTCGCGCGCGGCGGCAATGGCGCTGCCGTGCAGGGTCTTGAGCCGCTCCGCCTCATCGACGCGGATCGACAGGCAGTGGGCAATGTCCATGGTGACGTGGTGACCGCCAATGGCAACGGCATCCACGTGCACAAGATTGCCGTCGGCGAAGATGGCGATGGAGGCCGTGCCCCCGCCAATGTCCACGCACACAGCGCCAAGCTCGGCCTCATCGTCCACCAAGGACGCGAGGCCCGACGCATAAGGGGTGGCGACCAGGCCATCCACATCAAGGTGGCAGCGGTTGATGGCAAGGGCGAGGTTTTCCTGGGCCGAGCGCTCGGCCGTCACAAGGTTGACGTCGACGCCAAGAATGTCGCCCACCATGCCGCGTGGGTCTTTGATGCCCGTCTGGCCGTCGAGGCTGTAGCCTGTGGGGAGGGCATGAAGGGCAGTGCGCCCTTCCTTGATCTGATGGCGGCTCGACGCGGACAGGACGCGGCGAATGTCCCCCTCGCGCACGGCGCCGTGGTCAAGGTCGACGGTGGCGCCGAAAGTTTCGGACTTCAGCCGCCCGCAGGTCTGGGTGACGATCAGAGACTCGATGGTGACGCCGGCCATCTGCTCGGCCGCATCGACGGCGCGGCGGATGGCGTGCTCGGCCTTGTCGAGGTCCACCACCGTGCCCGATTTGACGCCGCGGGACTGCTGATAGCCGTAGCCGATCACCTCGATGGCGTGGGTGCGGCCGGCCAGAAGCTCGTCCTCGGTGCCGGGGCGCAGTTTGGCGATGAGGCACGCAATCTTCGTTGTGCCCACATCAAGCACGCAAACCGTTGAGGAGCGGTTGGGCGCCACATGACAACGACCCTGGTCGACCCGGCGGGGCAGTTCGATGAGGCTCATCGCTGCGCCTCCATCAAGGCACCCAAAATGTCGGCAACGCCGTCCCTCTCGCGCGTGTCGGCGGCGGCCTCAGGGAGAGGCTCGGGGCGGAATTCTTCCTGGGGCTCCAGCGGCACGAACTGCACCGTGGTGCGGTCGGGCAGACGCAGGTCGATGACGGCGGGCGCTGCGGCAATGAGCGAACCTTCCTGCTCAAGGGAGGCAAGCCTGACCAATGCTGCCGAAGCGCCGTCCTCCGGCAGCTTCACCGTGGCGCCATTGTCGAGGCGAAGGTCCCAGCGCCGCTCGTTGACGAGGACGGCGGCAACGGTGCGCACATCCATCTGCGGGTGTTCGGCCAACAGGTCGCGGGCGCTTGCCACCACCTCGTTGGCGCCGCGGCCGGCGACGAGGGGCAGTGCGCGGAAACGGGACGGCACATCGTCGGCGAGGATGACGCCATCGCGCGAGATCAGGACCTCGCGCCCGTCGAGCTGCCAGCGGGCAAAGGCCGAAGCCTCTTCGATGGCAACGTCGAGCCCGCCGGGGAACACCTTGCGCAACGTGGCCGACTTCACCCACGGGAGCGCTTCCAGCCGTTCACGCGCCGCCGTCACATCAAGCCCCAGCAAGGACATGCCGGGATCGATGCCGACGGTGGCGACGATGGCACTGTCGGACGTCTCTTTCTGACCGCTGAGGGTGAGCGTGCGCAGCTCGAACCCGGCAATGCGCCCGACGCCATTATAGAGCGCCAGCCTGTGGACAGGGTCCGCGTAGTAAAGACCCGACACCAACGCCGCACCGAGAACGCCCACCACAAGAAGACGACCGGGGCCACGCCCTGACAGACGCGCCTCAAGGGCGCGACTTCCCAGACGCTTTGCTGTGGCCGTCACCTTCGACAACTTGCATCCTCCACAAGAGCCCCGACAAGAGACTCAAAACTCATACCGGCGTGCGCCGCCATTTCGGGAACCAGTGAAGTTTCGGTCATACCTGGCTGAGTATTCACTTCAAGGCACACAAGTTCGTCTTTGGAAGCGTCATAGCGGAAGTCCGCCCTTGCCGCACCACGGCACCCCAAAGCACGGTAGGCCGCCTGGGTGAACTTTCGGATATTCTGGTAAATATTTGGTTTAAGATCGGCAGGGAGGATGTGTTTTGATCCACCGGGCCGGTACTTGGCGTCGAAACCGTAAAAGCTCTCGCTGACGGGGACGATCTCGATCACATCCCACACCGTGTCGCCGAAGCAGCCGCAGGTGAGTTCCATTCCGTCCACATACTTTTCGGCCATCACATCGTCGCCGTAGGTCCACTCCTCTGAAACCAGCTGGACGGGGGGGCGATTCGCGCCGCTGTGGACAATCAAGACGCCGAAGGAGGAGCCCTCCGCCACGGGTTTGACCACGTAAGGCGGCTCCATCATGTGCTCGTGCGCGGCCTCAAAACGGGTGCACGTGACATGCTCGGCAATGGGGATGCCCGCGCGGCCCATGACGGCCTTGGCGCGATCCTTGTCCATGGCGAGCGCCGAGGCAAGAACGCCCGAGTGGGTGTAGGGGATCTGCATGAATTCCAGGATTCCCTGGACAGAGCCGTCCTCGCCGAAGGGACCGTGGAGGGCGTTGAAGGCAACGTCGGGGGACAGGGCGCGCAGCCTTTCAGGCAGATCATGGCCCACATCCACCCGGGTGACCTTATAGCCTCTGCGCTCGAGCCCAGTGGCACACGCCTCGCCCGTCTTCAGGCTCACGGGGCGCTCGGCGGACCAGCCGCCCATCAAGACCGCGACGTGGGTCATGCCCCCTCCATGAATGCTGGGATCGCCTCGCCGAGGGGGACGCCCGTGCGTTTGATTTCCCACTCCAACGCGACACCGCTGGTGTCGCGCACACGCCCGCGCACGGTCTCGCCAAGACGCTCAAGGTCATCGGCCGTGGCCTCACCAAGGTTCAGCATGAAGTTGCAGTGAAGCTCTGACATCTGCGCGCCGCCGATGGTGAGACCACGGCAGCCGGCTGCATCGATCAGCTGCCAGGCCTTGTGCCCTGGCGGGTTTTTGAAGGTGGAGCCACCAGTGCGCGAGCGCACGGGCTGCGTCTCCTCACGCTTTTCGGTGATGAGGTCCATGGCTTTGAGGATCGCTTCGCGGTCGCCGGGCACCCCCTCGAAGGTTGCCTCGGTGAAGATGAGGCCGACGGGCACGTTGGACTGGCGGTAGGAGAAGCCGAAGTCCTCGTTCTGCAAGGTGATGACGTTGCCGAGACGGTCCATGGCGCGGGCGGAGACAAGGCAGTCCTTGGTTTCGCTGCCATAGGCGCCGGCATTCATGGTCAGCGCACCACCGATGGAGCCCGGAATGCCGCGGTAAAAGGCAAGTCCGTCGATGCCGGCTTCTGCGGCAGCGCGTGCTGCCATGACGTCGGGGATGGCAGCCCCCACGGTAAGGCGCACCCCGTCGGCCCGCGCATAGCCAAAGCCGCGCGGCGACAAACGCACCACTGCGCCAGGAATGCCGCCATCGCGCACCAGGGTGTTGGAGGCAAGGCCGAGGATGGTGAGGGGCACTTCCGTAGGCCGCGCCCTCAGAAAGGCGGCAAGGTCGGCCTCGTCGGCCGGCGTGAAGAGTAGCTGCGCGGGGCCGCCGACACGGAACCATGTCATCTCCGCGAGGAGGCGGTTGCTCTCAAGCCGGCCGCGCAGGCCGACGTCAGCAAAGGCGGCGGAAATGTCCTCGAAGGTCATGGGAGCGCCTCCAACTCGCCGGGAAGCGCATGGGCCCATTGGGTGATGGAGCCGGCACCAAGGCAGATGACAATGTCGCCGGGTGCGCTGCGTTCTGCCACAAGACCGGCGAGCGCCTCACGCCCTTGAAGCGGCACGGCATCCCTGTGGCCGCGGCCGCGCAGGCCAAGGACGAGGGCGTCCCTGTCGGCCCCCTCAAGGGGCGCTTCGCCTGCGGCAAACACGTCCGCCACGATGACAAGGTCAGCGTCGTTGAAGCACAGGCAAAAGTCATCGAAAAGGCTGGCAAGCCGCGAGTAGCGGTGGGGCTGGACAACGGCGATCACCTTGCCGCTCGCCGCCTCACGCGCCGCCTTCAGGACAGCGCGGATTTCCACAGGGTGGTGACCGTAATCGTCATAAATCGCAACACCGTTCCAGTCGCCGGTGTGGGTGAAGCGGCGGCGCACACCGCGGAAGGCATCGAGCCCTGTGCGGATGGCCGTTGCCTCAATCCCCAGTCTGTCGGCAACGGCAATGGCGGCGGTGGCGTTGGAGACGTTGTGGATACCCGGCATGGGCAGGGTGAGGCCATCGATGCGCCTGGTGGACCCCGTCACACGGTCGGTGATGGAGACGGCGAAGGTGGTGCGCACGCCAGGCTCCACGTCCACAAAGCGCACGTCCGCCTGGGGGTTGGCGCCGTAGGTGATGATGCGCCGGTCTTCGATCCGCCCGACCATTGCCTGCACTTCGGGGTGGTCCAGGCACATCACCGCAAAGCCATAAAAAGGCACGTTCTCAACGAACTGGCGGAAGGCCTCGCGAACGTTCTCGAACGTGCCGTAGTGGTCCAGATGCTCGGGGTCGATGTTGGTGACAATGGCTATGTCGGCGGGCAGCTTGACGAAGGTGCCGTCGCTCTCGTCCGCCTCTGCCACAAGCCACGCGCCCTCGCCGAGCCGCGCATTGGTGCCGTAAGCGTTGATGATGCCGCCATTGATGACGGTGGGGTCGAGCCCGCCCGCCTCCAAAAGGGTGGCGACCAGCGATGTGGTGGTGGTCTTGCCGTGGGTGCCGCCGACGGCAATCGCCTGCTTCAGCCGCATCAGTTCGGCCAGCATTTCTGCCCGGCGCACGATGGGAAGAAGCCGCGCCCTGGCGGCCATCAGCTCGGGATTGTCGCGCCGAACCGCTGAGGAGACGACGAGCACCGTCGCGCCTTCAATGTTTCCCTCAGTGTGGCCGATCGCGACGGGAATACCTTTGTCCTGCAAGCGTTTGACGTTGGCGCTTTCGGCAATGTCAGAGCCTTGGACGGCGTATCCGAGATTGTGGAGGACCTCCGCAATCCCCGACATGCCGATGCCGCCGATGCCGACGAAATGGACCGGGCCGATGGCGGCCGTCATCTTCAAGGGGGCGGTGGCCTTGGCGCTCGTCATCGGTCCCGTCCTTTGCCAACGCGCTCACAAAGGTCGGCAAGGCGCTCGGCCGCATCGGGAAGCGCAAGGCCCCGCGCGGCCTCTGCCGCCTCGGCAAGGTCCTGGGGCGCGTTGAGTGCGATCTTCAATTCGTGGGCCAGGCGCTCTGGCGACAACAGGCCCTGGTCGAGCCTGCGTGCGGCACCAAGGGCGGCAAGGGCCGACGCGTTGTGCGCCTGGTCCTGGTCGATGGCGCCAGGCAGCGGCACCAGAAAGGCGGGACGGCCGATGACGGACAGTTCGGCCACGGTGCCTGCACCGGAGCGGGCAATCACCAGGTGGGCGGCGGCCATCTTTGCCGGAAGGTCGGTGAAGAAGGGGGCAAGCTCCGCGGTGACGTCGGCGGCGGCGTAGGCCTCGCGCACACGGTTCATATCTTCGGGGCGGCATTGCTGGACGATGGAAAGGCGCGTCCTGTCGCCCTCCTCAAGCCGTGCGACGGCGGGGGGCACGATGTCGGCAAAGGCCCGCGCACCCTGACTGCCGCCAAAGACGACGAGCCGGAACGGGCCTTTGGAGGCGGTGTAGGAGGCGGCGGCCCGACGCACTTTGGCGCGCACAGGCATTCCCACCCGCTCTACCGAGCGCGCGCCCTCAAGCCCCTTCACCTCAGGAAAGCTGGTGGCCACATGGGCGCCCTTGGCAAGGCGGCGGTTGGCGCGCCCTGCAACGGCGTTGGCCTCGTGGACAATGGCCGGGATGCCCAAGAGCTTCGCCGCCGTAAGGGGTGGCAGGGTGGGATAGCCACCGAACCCCACGGCCACATCGGGCTTGAAGCGGCGCATGATGCGGATGGATTGGACGAGCCCAAGCCCCAACGCACCGAAAGCTTTGGCCATTGCACCAACGCGCCTGCCTGACGGGGTGCCTGATGAGATGATGCCGATTTCCTCGGCAGGGAAGTCGGCCAAAAGGTCGCCCGCGCGCGCATCGGTGAGGAGGGCAACGGTGTGGTTGCGGCGGGCAAGCTCACCCGCCAGCGCCTCGGCCGGGAAGAGGTGACCGCCCGTTCCACCGGCGGCAAGGAGGGCGCGCATCAGGCGTACACCTTGTCGGTGTGGGCAACGCCGTAAGGGGCAAAGCGCACGCGCCGGGCGCGGCGTCTTGCAAGGGCAAGCACCATACCCATCCCCACAGCCACCGCCAGGAGCGAGGAGCCGCCATAGGAGACGAGCGGCAGCGTCATCCCCTTGGCGGGGATCAGCTGCAGGTTTACCGCCATGTTGATGGACGCCTGCACGCCGAACAAAAGGACAAGCCCTGCAATGGCCAGGCGCACGAAGGCATCCGTCTCCCGAAAAGCGTGCATCAGGCCGCGCAGCACGATGACGGCAAAGAGCGCGGCAAGGAGCGCGCACACGATGATGCCGAATTCTTCCGCGGTGACGGCAAACACAAAGTCGGTGTGGCTGTCAGGCAGGCGGCGCTTGACGACGCCCTCGCCGGGACCCTCGCCGAACCAGCCACCATTGATGAAGCTCTCGATGGAGCGGTTGACTTGGTAGTTGCCGGCCGCCCCTGGGTCGAGAAAGGCGTTGAAGCGCGACGTCACGTGGGGGAGGTAAAGGTAGGCTGACACAATGCCGCCGACGCCGATCCCCCCCAGCGCGAACACCCAGCGCCACTGAAGGCCGGCCAGGAAGATCATCGCACTCCAGACAATCGCCACCAGCATGGCCTGGCCGAAGTCCGGCTGGGCCACCAAAGGCGCAATGACGATGGCAAGGAGGAAGACCGCAAGAAGGCGCCCAGGAAGGTCAGGCCGTTTGGCGCCTTCTGAGAACAGGAACGCGATCAACACCACGAAGGCGGGCTTCAAAAATTCGGTGGGCTGGAGTGTGAAGCCACCCAGATCAATCCACCGGCGCGCGCCCTTCACTTCCATGCCTACGAACAGCGTCATGATCGTCGCGCCAAGGGAGACCACGAACAGGACCAGCGCCACCCGCCGCACCTGACGGGGGGTGAGGAAGGACAGAGAGATCAGCGCCACCATGGCGGGGATGGCGTAGATCGCGTGGCGAAGGACGAAGTGGTAGGAGCCGAGCTCCAACCGCTCCGCCACAGGGGGCGAGGCGGCAAAGGACACCATCAGGCCGGCCACCGCGAGCGCCAGGAGAGCGGCGAGCAAGACCCTATCCACGGTCCACCACCAGCGGGCGAAGGCGGTCGTCTCCGCGCGACTAACCATTGGCCCCTCCGTGTTGGGCGCCGGCAAGGCGTTCTTGAACGAGGGTGCGGAACCGGTCGCCACGCTCCTCGAAGGAGGAAAACTGGTCGAACGAAGCGCAGGCCGGCGACAGGAGCACTACGCCGCCTTCTTCCGCGGCTTTGCCGGCGGCAGCATCGAGCGCGGCCTCAAGGGTGCCGCATTGGGCAACGTCCACGGAGCCGTTCAAGGTGCTTGCAAAGTCTGCCGCCGCATCACCGATGAGGTACGCCCGGCGCACACGCGGAAACAGCGACTTCAACGACGTGATGCCGCCTTCCTTGGGGACTCCGCCGGCAATCCAGTGGATGTGCTCAAAGCTCGTCAGCGCCTGGTATGCGGACTGGGCGTTGGTGGCCTTGGAATCGTTGATGAAGGCAACGTCCCCTGCCCGGCCCACCTCCTCCATCCTGTGAGGCAGGCCTGGGAAAGTGGCTAAATGCGCGGCCGCATCCTTCGCGTCATGGCCAAGGGCGGCGATGATGGTGAGGGCGGCCGCCGCATTCAGCGCATTGTGGTCGCCCCGTAAGGACGCGACCTCTGGCAAGCGGCCAAGATCGCAAGGCTCACCGTCCATCAACGCCACAAGGTCCCAGCCGACCGTCACGTCGCGGACTAAGGGGGGCTCTCGTTTGATGGCGCGCAGGAGGACCCCGCGCGAATACGCCGAGGACTGGAACGCGGGCGGGTCGCTGCGCCGTCCTTCGCCAAAGGTCCAGACGGGCACGCGTTCCTCGCGGCAAAAACGCCTGGCAATATCGTCGATGCTTTCCAACGCGCCGAAGACGGCCTTGTCGCTGGCGTCCACAAGGTGCGTCTTCACCGCGGCGTAGTTTTCGTACGTACCGTGGCGGTCGATGTGGTCGGGCGACAGGTTGAGGAAGGCCCCCACATCGGGGTGGAGCGTTGGCGACAGATCGATCTGGTAGGAGGAGCACTCCACCACGGCGACAGCGGCGTCGGCGTCAAGGTCCAAGACGGGTCGGCCGATGTTGCCGCCCACCTGCGCATCGACGCCCATTGCCTTTAACAGATGGCCTGTCAGCGCGGTGACGGTGGACTTGCCGTTGGTGCCCGTGATGGCGGCAAGCTTCATCTGCGGGAAGCGGGCGCGCCTTTCACGGTCGAACAGTTCGATATCGCCGACAATCTCAACGCCTGCGGCCTTGGCGCGCGCCACCGTCCAGTGGGGCTGCGGGTGCGTCAAAGGCACGCCTGGCGACAGCAGCAGCGCATCGAAGGCGGCAAAGTCGGCAACGCGCAGGTCGCCTGTGGGAAGGCCCTGGTCCCAGGCCGCGTCCACGTGGGCACGCTTGTCGTCATAGCAGACGATTTCAGCGCCCCCCGCGGCAAGGGCGTGCGCGGCCACAAGGCCTGAGCCTCCGAGCCCAAACACGGCCACGCGACGCCCGGAAAAGCCTTCGACCGCAATCATCTGAGCTTCAACGTGGACAGGCCGATGAGGGCAAGGACGAACGCAATGATCCAGAAGCGGATCACCACCTGTGGCTCGGTCCACCCCAACTGCTCGAAGTGGTGGTGGATGGGCGCCATCTTGAAGACGCGCTTTCCGGTGAGTTTGTAAGAGCCCACCTGGATGATCACCGACACCGCCTCAAGCACGAAGAGGCCGCCGATGATGGCAAGCACGATCTCGTGCTTGGTGGCGACCGCGATGGCGCCGATCATACCGCCCAGCGACAACGACCCCGTATCGCCCATGAAAATGGCGGCAGGCGGTGCGTTGAACCACAAGAAGCCAAGGCCCGCACCAATCACCGCACCACACAGGACGGCAAGTTCGCCCGTCCCCACAACGTTGTGGATGTGAAGGTGCTCGGCAAAAACCGCGTTGCCCGACAGGTAGGCGATGACGCCGAAGGAGCCGGCGGCAATCATCACGGGGACAATGGCAAGACCGTCCAGCCCGTCAGTGAGGTTCACCGCGTTGCCTGAGCCGACGATGACGAAGGCGGCAAACAGCGGGAAGAACAGCCCCAAGTTCCACACAAGGTCCTTGAAGAAGGGGAAGGTGAGCGCCGAGGCCAAGTTCGGCCCCTCCAAAAGCATGAAGCCTATGGAGGCAAGAACCGCGATCAGGCCTTCCACCAACAGCCGCATGCGGCCGGAAAAGCCGCCGTGGCTGGCGCGTTTGACCTTCAGATAGTCATCGTAAAAGCCGATACCGCCGAAGCCGAGCGTCACGAACAGGACCAGCCAGACATAAGGGTTGGTGAGGTCGGCCCAAAGCAGCGTACCCACAAGAAGGCCCGACAAGATCATCAGGCCGCCCATGGTGGGGGTGCCGCGCTTGGTGAGGAGGTGGCTTGCAGGCCCATCCTCACGGATCGGCTGGCCCTTGCCCTGGCGCACTCTCAGCGAGCGGATGATGCGCGGGCCGAAGATGAAGGTGACGAGGAGCGCCGTCATCAACGCCCCGCCTGTGCGGAAGGTGATGTAGCGGAAGACGTTGAAGGGAAAGAACTGGTCCGACAGGCCCGACAGGAGTTCAAGCATTCTTCACCCCTTCGCGCGACAGAGCATCCACCACCTGACCGAGGCCGACGGCGTTGGAGCCTTTCACAAGCACAGCATCGCCTGCCGACACCTCCACGAGGGAGGCGATCTCGTCCGCAGTTTGGGCATGGTGGCCGCGCCGTTCGGGCGGGAGGGCCTGGCGAAGGTACATCATCATAGGCCCGACGGTGTGCACGATTCGCGCATCGGCTTCGATGAGGAGCGCTGCCAGTCCACGGTGGAGTGCGTCTGCCGTGTCACCCAGTTCCAACATGTCACCCAAAAGCGCCACTTTGCGGGTGGCAGGCGTCAGACCGAGGGAGGCAATGGCCGCTGCCATGGAGGCGGGGTTGGCGTTGTAGGCCTCATCGATGAGGACGGCCTCGCCTCCATCCACGGTGAGCGTCAGCCGCCGACCACGCCCTTTGGGTGCGCTGAAGGCGTGGAGTGCTGCGGCGCCTTTTGCCACATCGCGCCCGGCCACATGGAGCGCGGCAAGGACGGCAAGGGAGTTGTCCGCCACATGGCGCCCAGGCGCGCCGAGCCTGTAGCGCACCGTTTGGCCGAAAACCTCTGCCTCGGCGGTGGCTGTGTCCTCGTCATAGGAGAGAAGCTGCACGTCAGCCTCGCCTGCCCCGAAGGTGACGATGTGGCCGTAACGCTCGGCCGCCTTTTTGAGGCGCGCCGTATGGGGATTGTCGGCGGGGATAATGGCCGTGCCGCCCTCCTGAAGGCCGCAGAAGATTTCGGCCTTGGCGTCGGCAATGCCCTCCACGCTGTCGAAGAATTCCAGGTGTACGGCGGCGACCGTGGTCACGATGGCGATTTGCGGGCGCACCATATTGGTCAAAGGGGTGATCTCGCCGGCATGGTTCATGCCGATCTCGAAAATGGCCGCCGACACGTCCTTGGGCATCCGCGCCAACGTGAGGGGCACGCCCCAATGGTTGTTGTAGGAAGCAGCGGAGGCGTGGACGGGGCCACCTGCGCCGAAGGCAAGGCGAAGCATTTCTTTCGTGCCTGTCTTGCCGACGGACCCTGTGACGGCGACCACCGTTGCGCCGGGGTTGAGGCGGGCGCGGCTTGCCACCCCCACCCGCTCCATGGCGGCCAGAACGTCACCCTCAACGATGATGCGGGCGCCTTCGCCTCGGTCATCGCGCACCACGGCGGCGGACGCACCTTTGGCATGGGCGTCGGCGACAAAACGGTGGCCGTCCATCGCAACACCTTTGATGGCGAAGAAGGCATCGCCAGGCGCCAAGGTGCGCGTGTCGATGGAGATGCCCGTGACGGGGGTATCCGGCGCGCCGCCGACCAGCGTGCCGCCAGCGGCGTTGGCAAGGGTGGAGAGGGTGTAGAGCGGATCCATCATCACTCGCCCAGTGCCTCCCGTGCGCATGAATGGTCGCTGAAGGGAAGCACCTTGTCGCCGACGATCTGGCCTTCTTCGTGACCCTTGCCAGCGATGACGAGGGCGTCCCCCTCCACCATCATGGCAACGGCGGCGAAGATCGCCTCGCGCCTGTCAGCCACCTCCAAAGCGCCCGGCGCGCCTTCCATGACGGCGGCGCGGATGGTGGCGGGGTCTTCTGTGCGCGGATTGTCGTCGGTGACGATGACGATGTCGGCGCCTTCCGCGGCAGCTTTTCCCATCATGGGGCGCTTGCCTGGGTCCCTGTCCCCGCCGGCACCGATGACGACGATGAGCCTGCCTTTGACGGACGGCCGCACCGCACCGAGGGCGGCCGTCACCGCCTCGGGCTTATGGGCATAGTCCACGAAGACGGGCGGGCTCGTCGGGCCGCCCACGCGGTCGAGTCGCCCAGGCGCGCCCCTAAGGTCTGCCAGCGCTTCAAGAGCCAGAGAGGCGGAAACGCCGGCTGCCATGGCAAGCCCAGCGGCAAGGAGTGCGTTGCCCACCTGGAAGGCGCCGATGAGGGGCAGCGCGACGGCGGTGATGCCTTCGTCCGCCTCGACCACAAGGTCGGCGCCATACGGCGTCGGCTCGGCCTTGATGAGGCGCAGATGCTTGCCGCTCCTGCCCACCGTCAAAGGGTGTTCGGCAATGGCAAGGACGCTGTCCGCACCTGGGGCGTCCGGGTCGACCACGGTGGGGGCACCGGCGGGCAGGAGCGTGTCGAACAGGCGCATTTTGGCGGCGAGGTAGGCCTCCTGCGTCTTGTGATAGTCGAGGTGATCGCGGCCGATGTTGGTGAAGGCGGCAGCCGTTAGCCGCACACCGTCCAGACGGCGCTGCTCAAGCCCATGGCTTGAAGCTTCAAGCGCCACATGGTCCACCCCGGCAGCCTTCACTTCGGCAAGGCGGGCGTGGAGTTTGACGGGGTCGGGCGTCGTCAATCCAACTGGAATGGAGACTGCGCCGTCCACCCCGAGGGTGCCGATGCTGACCGACGGGTGACCGGCGGCGGCAAGGATTTGTTGTGTGAAGACGGCGACGGACGTTTTGCCTGCCGTCCCCGTCACGGCCAGCATCACCGCGGGCTGCGGGCCTGCCATTGAAGCTGCCATCAGGGCAAGACGGCGGCGCGGGTCGGGGTCGCGCAGGACAGGGGCATCGGTGGGAATGTGTGCGTCTGGCGCGGCGAGGATGGCGACAGCGCCCTTTGCAACGGCCTCCGCGGCATGATGGGCGCCGTCATGGCGCTCGCCCTTCAGCGCGGCGAACACCATGCCCGGCGCCACAATACGGCTGTCGGCGGTGATGCCTGACACCTCAATGTCGGCCGCATCACCGAGCCCTTCCACAAGATCGGGGGCGAGCGAGGCGAGCCGCACTGGCTTTACTCTTGATACGCAACGGTGATGGCGCGGGCGACGGCATCGTCGTCCTCAAACCGTGGTGGGATGGACAGCATCGGCCCGATGCGGCTGATGATGTTGGCCACCGTCGGCGCAGCGTTGAGGCCTGCCGTTGCCGCGGTCTGCCCTTCTTCGGGCTTGGGCTCATCCAACACCACCAAGACGATGTAGCGCGGATCGTCGATGGGGAAGGCTGCGAGGAAGCTGTTCAACCGCTTGTCGGTGTCGTAGCCGCCGCGGACCGCCTTTTCCGCCGTTCCCGTCTTACCGCCCACATTGTAGCCTGGCACGCGGGCGCGCCGGCCTGAGCCTTCCTTGCCGTTCAGCAAGAAGAGTTCACGCATTTGCGCCGAGGCCCGTGGGCTGATGACGCGCTTGGCAAGCTGCATCGTCTCGGCCTCCGAGCGCGGATAGAAGGTGGGTGAAGCGTAGATGCCGCCATTCAACACCGCAGCGGCAGCAGCGGCGGCGTGCATGGGGGTGACGGCAAGGCCGTGGCCGAAGGAGACCGTCGCCGCCGTCACCTTAGGCCAACGCGGCGGGACGATGGGGCGCGCCGTGGGCAACTCCATCTTGATCCTGTCGAACATGCCGAGCGCTTTAAGGTAGGCCTTCTGCCGGTCTGCACCAAGACCGAGCGCCACACGCGCGGTCCCGATGTTGGAGGAGTATTTGAACACCTCCGACACCGTCAGCCAGCGCCTTTTGGCGTGGAAGTCGGAAATGCTGAAGCGGCCGATCTGGAGGGGATAGCGCGCATCCATGGGGGTGCCGAGCGTCACCGTGCCGGCATCAAGGCCGCTGGCAAGGGTGAAGGTCTTGAACACCGATCCAAGCTCGAACACGCCGGTCAGCGCACGGTTCATGCGCTTTTTCTCAAGCGCTTCTGCAGGGTTGTTGGGGTCGTAGTCCGGCAGGGAGGACAGCGCCACCACCTCGAAGGTGCGCGCATCAAGCACGATCCCCACCGATGCGATGGCCCGGTAACGCTCCATGGAGCGAAGGAGTTCATCGCGCACAGCGTGTTGGACGCGAAGGTCCAGCGACAAGCGCACGGGGGCAAGCGACATACCTTTGCGGGCAAGACCGGCGGCCTGGAGGGCTCTCAGACCATTGCCGTCGATGGCCTGCTCGATGCCTGCGATCCCCGCATTGTCCACATTCACGTGGCCGACGATATGGCCCACCGACGCGCCGCCCGGATAAAAGCGCTTTGTCTCTGTCAGGAAGTCGATGCCGGGGATGCCAAGATCGTGGATCGCCTCACGGCGCTGGGCGCTGATCTCACGCTTCAGCCAGACGAAGCCGCGGTCGGACGAAAGGTCCTTGCGAAGGTCGGCCACATCCATCTCTGGCATGACGGAGGCCAGAAGCTCCACCGCCTCGTCCACATCGGTGATGGAGCGGGGCTCTGCGAACAGGGACGCGGTGGCAAGGTCCGTGGCCAAGACCTCGCCGTTGCGATCCACGATGTCGGGGCGGGCGGCCTGCGCCTCGTCCTGAGGGCTGATGCGGCCGATGCTGGACGGCGTGTCGGGCGCCATGCCGAGCGCCACCAGCCGCGCGCCGATCGCCCCATAGACGGCCAGACACGCAATGATGACGATGGCGATGCGCCCCCGTGCACCAGCATTCTCGTTGGCCTTACGGCTCATTGCGCGACCTCCTCGGCCCGTTTGCGCGCCGCTGCCGAGGCCACCTCGGCAACACGCGAGATTTGTTCTGCCCGAATCGGTTCAAGGCGCAGATAGGCCTTGTGCCGTTCAACAAGGCGCTGCAGGCGCGCAGGATGATCAAGGGCACTCCACTCCGCCTGAAGTTCGCTGATTCTTTGCTGCTCGGCAGAGATCTTTCGATTTAGTTCACCGATTGCGCGTGCATCGCGTTCGGCGTCCTTCTTCATCATGAAGACTGTGGCCGCACTACCTGTGGCCACACAAAGGGCGGCCAGAACCACAAAGGTGCGCAGCCGGGCTTTGCGTTTGCGCATCACACTCCCTTCAATCGAACAGTGGGGACAAGGGTCTTGGACAGGGCAATGGCAGGCGCGGCGGTGCGCTGGGCGGCCCTTAGTTTTGCCGAGCGTGCGCGCGGGTTTGCCGCCACCTCAGCCTCCCCCGCCACCACCGCCTTGCGGGCGAGCGACAGGAAGGAGGGCGCAGGTCCTTCGGCCACAGGAAGGTGGCGCGAGCCTGAGGCGACCTTGGTGCGCTCGGTCAGGAAGCGCTTGACGATCCTGTCTTCCAGGCTGTGGAAGGCGACCACCACGAGGCGACCCCCTTCGCGCAGGAGACGCTCGGCTGCAGCAAGCCCTTTGGCAAGCTCGCGCAGTTCATCGTTGACGGCGATCCTGAGCGCCTGGAACGTGCGTGTGGCGGGGTGAATGCCGTCCTTTGCTTTGGCAACGGTGGCCGAACACACCTCCGCCAGCTGGCATGTGGTGGAGAGCGGCCGTGCGGCCACGATGGCGCGCGCCACGGCCCCTGCCCGCCGCTCCTCCCCGAATATGCGCAGGAGATGGGCCAGATCGCTGACGTCGGCCTGATTGCAGATGGTGGCGGCGGTGATCCCATCTCCGCCCATGCGCATGTCGAGAGGCCCGTCGCTGCGGAAAGAGAAGCCACGCGCTGCCTCGTCCAGCTGGTAGGAGGAGACGCCAACGTCGAGCACCACGCCATCCACTGCGGTGTGGCCCGCCGCTTCGGCAAGCGCATCGAGGGCGCTGAATGTGCCTTCAGCCACGGTCAGGCGAGGCGCGTTCTTGGCGAGCGTGTTGGCCCGCGCAATGGCATCGGGATCGCGGTCGATGGCGATGACGTTCGCGCCCGCTTCCAAGATGGCGCGCGCATAGCTGCCGCCGCCGAAGGTGCCATCGACAATCACCTCGCCCTCACGCGGGGCAAGGTGGGTCATCACCTCCTTCAGCATGACGGGGATGTGGCCTGGTGGGGCGCTGTCCCACGTCATCCCGTGACCTCGGTGGGGCGCTGTCCCAAAACGCCGAACGCGCGCTTCATCGCCTCGGCCCTGTGGGCGGCGAACGCGTCAGGCTCCCAGACCTGAAACTTGTAGCCAAGGCCCACGAACGTGGCCCTGTCGGTGATTTTGGTGATGTCGCGGATGGTGTCGGACAGCATCACCCGCCCCTCGCCGTCCACTTTAAGGAGTTCGGACATACCGAAAAGGGCTGTGGAAATCAGGTCGTGATCCACCGTCAATGTGTCCAACCCGCCCAGACGCGCGGAGATTTCTTCCAGCAACGCGTTGCCCCCCGCATCCACAGCGGCCGCGTGGGGAGAGGGAAAGCAGTACAGCCCCTCGAACCCGTCACGCGCCAAGACGGAGCGGAAAGGCGCGGGAATGGACACGCGCCCCTTGGCGTCAAGCTTGTTGGTGTAGTGCGAGACGAACCCGTGCACGCCAGCCCCCACGCTGGGTGGCGGGCGCAAATGCACCCGGCCGTCGATCCCCGCACCGCTCCGATACGGGATGGCTTGGGATAGCATGGGTAAACATGGGCGTCAACAATTGGATAACCATCTGGACAGACCTGTGGCGAGGCCTGCGCACGCGTGTTCTGTGCGCCACACAGTGCCGCACGAGCCGCCAGTGATTCGTGAAGAAAAGGGCGATCAGGAAAGGGCCGTGCGGACCGAGCCGTCTTCCTCGTGCTCAACCAGGCCGGCAAGGTCGAGCTCCACCAGGCTTGCCATCACCACCCCTGCGGAAAGGCCCGTTGCGTGCACAACGTCATCCACCGAAACCGGCACCAGGGAGAGTGCGTCCAGAACCCGCGTGTTGGCATCATCGACGGAGACGTGGAACGGGGCCTCCTCCTCCGCCAAGCCGGGTAGGGCCGGGGCGTGCGGGGCACCGTCCACCACGGCCAGCACGTCCTCAGCGCTGACGGCAAGGTGCGCACCGTCCCGCAATAGGGAGAGGCAGCCTGCCGCGCGCGGGTCGAGGGGCGAGCCTGGAACGGCGAAGACCTCGCGGTTTTCATCCAGCGCATAGCGGGCGGTGTGGAGGGAGCCTGAGCGGGCGGCCGCCTCCACCACGACCACCGCTTCCACCAGCCCTGCAATCAAGCGGTTGCGGCGGGGAAAGTCCCGGGCGGCGGGGTTCAGCCCCAACGGCATTTCGGAGATGAGGGCGCCCTTGCCGGCAATCTCGTCGGCAAGGTCGAGGTGAGCGTCTGGCGTCGGCCTGTCGACGCCCCCTGCCACCACGGCGATGGTGCCTGTCTCAATGGCTGCGCTGTGGGCGGCCCCATCGATCCCCAGAGCAAGGCCTGAGACGACGACAAAGCCTGCCTCGCCAAATGCCTCTGACAGGCGGTGGGCCATGGTCTTGCCTGCCGCAGAAGCCTTGCGCGCGCCCACAACGCCGATGGCTCTTCGCGACATCAACCGTGCATCGCCCCGCACCATGACGACGGGCGGCGGCGCGTGGATGGCGGCAAGGCGGGGCGGATAGTCAGGCGTGCCGAGGAAGACGTGGTGGGCCCCCATGCGGGCGGCGCGGTCCATCTCCCGCAGCACCGAGTCACGGCTTGCAATGGCAATCGGCGCCCTGCCGCCCACCTTCTGGGTGAGCGCTGGCAGGGCGGCTAGGGCCTCCTTGGCATCGCCGAACCGCGACAGCAGCGACAGGAAGGTGGCAGGGCCCACATTGTGGGAGCGAATCAGCCGCAGCCAATCCACAACCTCATCGTCTGCGGGACCGCGCAGCATGGCCGCGCTCAGGACGATTTGCCGATTCGGCTTTCGCGTCCCGTCAGGAGCCGCCGGATGTTGGCGTGGTGTTTCAGCCACAACAAAAGGGTCATCACCGCAAACACCTCGGCAAACTGGAATTGATTGAGGAAAATGAGAACGATCGGCACGGAAAGACTGGCCAGAAGCGCAGCAAGGGAAGAATAGCGCGTCAAGAACGCCACCGCGAGCCAGATGCCCGCGAAAATCAGCGCCGCCTGGAAGGATGCGGCAATGAGACAGCCGAGGAAAGTGGCAACGCCCTTGCCCCCTTTGAACTTCAGCCAGACCGGGAAGAGATGGCCGAGGAACGCACCCAACGCAGCGGTGACGGCAAAGTCAGGCCCGCCGATGGTATTGCCAAGCGCCACCATGGCTCCGCCTTTGAGGGCGTCGAGCGCCAGGGTGGCGGCGGCAAGGTCTTTGCGACCGGTTCTGAGCACATTCGTGGCACCGATATTGCCTGAGCCGATGTTGCGCACATCACCAAGACCGGCGAGCCGGGTCAGAAGTAATCCAAAGGGAATCGAGCCGACCAGATAGGCCACCACCAGCATAACGAGGTAATAGGGCCACACGGCCGCCCAGCTAATCGGATCTGGCATTCAGCGTCCAAGCGTTGCGTCACTGCCGCGATTGGTGACGCAATTGACCGGAAGTCGCAAGCGCCCGTTGCGGTTAGCACTTATGACGAGTACACCTTGACACGCTACGCTCGCACCAGAGCGAGCACCGTTTGTGGAGGCTTCGGTGCACAAGACCATGGAGGAAACGCGCGCCCGCCGCGTCGGCCTACGCCGATCGCCTGGTATGGAGCCGACGCTCTCCGCCCCTGCGCCTGAGTTCGCCGGGTTGAATACCTATGCCTCCGACCCTGTTCTCACCGCCGCACTCGACGCCACACTGGACGAAGAGACCGAAGACGAACTGAAGGCGTTCGGCGCCTATTGGGGGTCTGGCGAAGCGCAGGAAGTGGCGCGGATCGCCAACGCCAACACCCCCACCTTCCGCGACATGGATTGCGAGGGCAATCGCCTGGACCAGGTGGACATGCACCCCGCCTACCATGCGCTCATGAACCGCAGTGTGACGGCGGGCCTCACGTCAAGCGCGTGGGAAGAAGGCGAAGACAGGCGCCAGCACCGTTTGCGGGCCGCAACGCTCTACCTCACCGCGCAGTGCGAGCGGGGGCATCTGGCCCCCATCAGCGCCACCCATGCCACCGTCGCAGCCCTTGCCTATGCGCCTGACCTTGAGGCCGAACTCTATCCGCTGATTGCAAGCCGCCGGTATGACAGGCGCGCCATTCCCTTGCGCGACAAGGAAGGCGCCATTGCCACCCTTGCCATGAGCGAGCGGGGCGCAGGCGGCGCCACCACCAACTGCCGCGGCGAAACGCTGGGGGGCGATGCCGTCCGCCTTTGGGGCCGCAAGTGGATGGTGGCAGCGCCCATGGGCGACATTGTCCTGTCATTGTGCCTTACCCAGGATGGGCCGACCGCTGTCGCCATCCCCCGCTTCGACCCCGAAAATGCCGACGCCATCAGGATCGAGCGGATGCTCTCCCTCGGCGGTCTTGCCTCACAGGCGGTTGTGGCGCTGGGCTTCGACGGCGCCGTGGGCACGCTGGTGGGCGACCCTGGCCGCGGCTTCCAGGTGCTTCGCGATGTGCGCACATTGACCCAGCTTGATGCGGCTGTGGTGATGGCCGGCGGCATGCGCGGCGGTCTGGCCCGCGCGGTGCACCATGCCCGCTACCATCGCCGTGCAGGCAAAGCGTTGATCGACGATCCTCTGCATGCGCGCGTCCTGTCCGACCTGGCGCTGGAATGTGCGGCCCACACGGCCCTTGCCATGCGCCTTGCCTCGGCCTTCGACATGGCGTTCGAGCGCGATGGCGACCATGCCGTGGCCCGCCTCGTCACCCCCGCCGCGCGCATCTACGCCACCAAGACGGCGGCCACCTTCGTCTCAGAGGCGGCCGAGCTGATCGGCGAAAACACTGTCCTTGCAGAGCATCCTGCCGCGCGCATTCTTGCCGATCTCATCGCCTACGCCCGTTGGGAAGGAACCACAAGCGAGGCCGCACTCGACATTGCCGCCATGGTGGAGCGGGACGAGAACGTGCTACGCGAGGCGTTGGACGAGCTTGGCGCTGACCTTGGCGACCAGCACACCGACCTTGTGGATGAGGTGCGCGAACTCGGCCAGGCCGCAGGCAGCGATCCAAGCCTTGCGCGTGCCTTTGCCGAACAGCTCGCCATGCTTGCCGCAGCGTCGGCCATGCGGCGCAACCTGCCGCGCGTGGTGTCGGACGCTTACATTGCAACGCGCCTGCGCGAGCGTTTTCGTGCCACCTACGGTGCGCTGGACGGACGGCTCGACGCAGAGGCGATCCTGGACTTCATCGTTCCGGAAGATTGAGGGCGGCGAGGCGGTCAAGTGCCCCTTGCAGGATGAGTGTGGCTGCCACCTTGTCCACCATCTGCCTGCGTTTGGCGCGGGACGTGTCGGTCTCGATCAGTGCCCGCTCGGCGGCGACGGTGGTGAGACGCTCATCCCAGGCGACCAGAGGCCTGTCTGTCAGCTTCCGCAGGTTGCGTGCAAAATCGCGCGTTGATTGTGCGCGTGGGCCGACACTGCCGTCCATATTGAAGGGCATGCCGATCACCAGCGCGCCCACCGTGTAGCGGTCCGCAAGGTCCAGCAACGCGGTGCTGTCGGCTTTGAACTTCGTGCGGCGGATGGTGGTCAAGGGCGAGGCAACGCGCCAGCCATTGTCCGAGACGGCAATCCCTATGGTGCGCGTGCCGAAATCGAGCCCGAAGAGCGCGCCCGCGACCCCTTTCAGATCCTCAATGGCCGTAAACGGATCGCTCATGATGGCGCCTTGAAGAGTGCGTCTGCCCCCACCCAGGTGGCGCCCGGGTGTGAGGAGACCACATCGGCGAATGCCTCCACGAACGCCCACACGCGGTCGGTGTGGACGGCGTGGTGGGTCAACAGGCCGAGGGCACCGGGGTTTTTGACGGAGAGGGCCGCCTCGATCATCTCTGCGAGTGTCGCCTGCGGGTGAAGGTCGCGGTCGGTGCGCCATGAGATGGGGTCGATGTGCGTGTCCACCCGCCTCAATGGGCTGTTTAGACAGGAGCCTGCAAACAGCGACACACCGCGATATCCGGCCTTTGCGAGGTGGATGGAGAGGTCGCTGCGCATCCTGTTCCAAGGTGGCACCATGACGGGGACGAACGTGGCCCACTCTGCAAGACGCACGCGCCCCGCTGTACAATCGGCAAGGACGGCCTCGAGCGAACGCGCGTCGCCAAGCTCTGCCGCCTTTCCGGTCTTCTGGTGATTGGTGTGGGAAAAGCCGTGCTGGAGGATGGCAATGCCCTCCCCTTCGCAGCGCGCCAGCACGGTGTCCGTGACCCGCGAGGGAATGACGGCAAGGGCCACAGGCGCGCCGTTGCACTTTGCCATCGCCAATAGTGCGTCGAGGCGAGGGCCTGGCTGGCTGGCATCGTCATCGCGCCACCAAAATCGCATTGGCGATCCTGTGTCGGCGGCACGGTCCAGCGCTGCCCGCAAAGGAGACAGGGCATCGCTCATCGATGTCTGGCCGCCGATAGGAGGATGCGGGCGGCGTGGGCGGCGCCCTCGAGGTCGATCTTGGGCCGCGTCGGGGCGGGTGCGTCGAGGGCCTTTTTCACAAGAGCGCTGAGGCTCGCGGCTGAGAGGGCGTGCTCGGGCAGGACGTGGGCGAGGCCGCGACGCTCAATCGCTGTGGCGCGTTTGGTCTGCTCGTCTTCGCCTTCTGCAGCGAAGGGGACGAGGATCGCCCTCACCCCTGACGCAATCACATCAAGGGCCGTGTTGTAGCCGGCTTGGCTGATGGACAGCGCCGCGCCTGCAAGGAGGGCGCGGAAATCGGGACGGTTGCGTTCCACCCTGACGTGGGGTGGGGCGCTGGTCTGCCATCTTTCGTGGGTCGCCCCGTCCACTGCGTGCGAGATGAGGATGCGCCAGGGGTCACTGTCGATCTGGCGGGCGGCGTCGATGGCGGCCTCCACCAGGGTGGTCCCCACATCGCCGCCACCGGCAGAGACGATGATGCCTTGTCGGTGCGGCACGGCTGGTGGTGCCGGTGCATGAACGAAGCCTGTGTAGGAGATGAGATCTGCGACGTCGGCGGCCGCACCAAAACTCTCACCCAGCGTCACGAACTGCGGATCGGCGTGGACGAGGACGATGTCGTAGTGGGCCCTTGCAAGGGCTGCCATCTCCACCTCCTTCTGAGGCGACTTTTGGACAAGAACGTCGCGGATGGATGCGGCAACGATGGGGCGCGGTGTGGCAAGGCTTTCAAGGATCGGCACGATCTCACCGGCAAAACGACGCCTGCCGAAGGGGAAGGTCTCGGTGAGGAGGATATTTGGCTTGGCCGAGGCGACGACGGCGGCAAACCGCTCCCGCCGCTGATCCATGAGGGCTTCGTAGGGCATGCCATCCTCGCCCAGAAGGGTCTTGAAGGTGGCGTCTGTGGCAAGGACGGGCGGGAGTTGAACGCACGAGAGGCCAGCCAGGTCGAGGGTTGCCGGCGGGCGCGCGCCGAGGACGAGAGTGACGTCTACCCCTTCGACCGCAAGGGCACGGGCAAGGGCCGCTGCCCGTACGGTGTGGCCCGTGCCAAGGAGGTGCTGGACGTGGATGACGGCACGCATCAGCCGGCCCGCACCGTGTTGCGGTGGGCGGCCGCGCGGGAAAGGAGCGCGCTCAGCCTGTCAGCCCCTGCGGCAAGGTCGTTCTTTGCCATGAAGGCACGGCCGGCCTTGCTCATGGCCAAGCGCCTGTCCGGGTCGGTGAGAAGTGCCATGACAGCGTCTGCGAAGGCGCCGGCGTTACGGGGCGGGACGAGGAGGCCCGTGACGCCATCCTCCACAATGTCCACAACGCCGCGGGCCGCCCCACCCACCACGGGCAGGCCTGCCGCTTGCGCTTCCAGGAAGACAAAGCCGAAGGGCTCATCGATGGCTGGCCACACGAAAAGGTCGGCGCGGGCGAAAAGGGCGGCAAGGTCTGCCTGGTCGAGCCGGCCAACGAAATCGGCACCGTTGAAGAGGGGCTCAAGGTCGGCGCGCGCGTCACCGTCGCCTGCAATGGTGAGCTTGGCATCCGGCAGGGTGTGGCGGACCTTCGCAAAGGCCTCGGCAAGGACGCGCATGGAGTCGGCCTTGCGACCCTGTCGCATCATAACAGCGGTGACGAGGCGTTGGGACGGGGGCCCTTCGCGCTGCCCTTCAAAGGGGACTGTGTCGATGAAGGGGGGAAGACGCACCACCATCTCGGGGCGAAATGCCGCGAGACCGGCGTAGTCGATCTGGGTGACGGCGGCGAGGGCATCGGCCCTGAGGAGCGCTTTGTCGGCCAGGGCGAAGTGGTCGGCCCATTCATCGTGGGCGCGCTTGGAGGCGCGGCTTGCTTCGACAATGGCATAAGGGAGGGCGAACCGGTCGGCGAGCGCTGGGCCCAGAAGGTCAGGCGCCTTGTGGTAGTTATGGTAGGTGAGGATGGCGTCGGGCGGGCCCTCGCGCTGCCAAAGACCGGCGATCCTCTCCCGCTCCCCGGCAGCGCTTTCAACGAGGCTTGCCAAGCCCTCAGGCGTCTTGCGCCAGGTGGTGAGCGTCGAGGGAAGGCTGACGGCGTGGCCGGCGGTCAGTAAGGCGCGCTTGATGAGACGGGCGAAGGTGCGGTCGCCTGAGGGGACCGGATGGTCCGGTGGCTTCATGGGAGTGAGGAGGGCGACCTTCATCGAAGGCTCACGCGGCAAGGTCGGCGGTCTGGCCTTCTTCGAAACGCTGGACGAGACGGTCGATGCCCGGTTTGGGCGAGAAGTGTTCCCTCACCCGCGCTGCCCCCTCACGGCCCATCGCCTCCCTGAGGTCGCGATCGGCGGCGAGGCGGGTGAGCGCTTTACCTAGGGCGTTGCGGTCGCAGGGCGGGGCGAGGATGCCTGTGGCCGGCGTCACCAATTCCGGCACGGCGGAGACGCTGGTGGAGACCACCGGAAGGCCCATGGCCATGGCCTCCATCAAGACGTTGGGGATACCGTCGCGGTCGCCGTTCTTGGCAACGCGGCTGGCGAGGACGAAGGCGTCGGCCCTTTCCAGCGCAGCCACCACGCCTTTGCGCGGCGCTGTGCCGGTGAAGGCGACGCGCTCGGACAACCCCAGTCGTTCGGCAAGTGCTTTGAGGCCCGGCACGAGGCTGCCGCCGCCGACGTGTTCGAACCGCCAATCAAGATCGCGAGGGAGCTTTGCAAGGGCATGGAGAACATCGTCCAATCCCTTCTTTTCCACCGCACGGCAGACGCTGAGGATGGTGAAAGGTCCTTCCCGCCCCGCCCTGTCGGGGGCTGAGAAGAGCGCGGGGTCAAGGCCGTGATAGACAAGGTCCACTTTGCCGGGGTCATCGGCAAGATCGGTGAGGACGCGGTGGTTGTAGGCTGTGCACGTGACGCCCCAGCAGCTTGCGGCAATCTTCTCGCGCAGCTCCCACGTCGGCGTTGTGTAGATGTCCTTGGCGTGGGCGGAAAAGGCGAAGGGAAGGCCGCGCAGGGTCGCTGCGTAACGGGTGACGGAGGCCGGCGTGTGCAGAAAATGCACGTAGAGCTGGGCGATATCGGCGGGAAGTTCTGCCGCAAGCACCGCCGCCTGACCCCAGCGCCTGTGGCGGCTTGCGGAAGGGTCGCGCTCAAAGTCGCGGCGGTAGATGGCTTCCGCTGCCCGGTAGCCTGCCATCGTCCGCGCCATCGCCCTGCCGCGGCGAACCCTTTGGGGGTCGTCCTTCAGATATTCAGGCAGGTAGAGGACGGGGGCTTTGATGGCTTCGTGAAGGTCGTGGGTGGCGCCATCGGTCGGATGGCGGAGGGAGACGATGAGAAGGTCAAGGCCCCGCCTTTCCAACGCCAGGATCTCTTGGGCAATGAAGGTTTCCGACAGGCGCGGATACCCCTTCACCACCACCGCGATGCGTCCATTCATGGCGGGGATCCTTCGGGGAGCCGTTAGCGCACCAGGCTGAGGGCCGGGCGGGTGCGCGCCTTAAGAATGTCCCTGGCGTGCGCGTTGATGACATCGAGACCTGACAGCAACTCGGGAAAACCTGCGGCCGAGGGGGGCGGACGGCTTGGTAGATCGGCCAGCGCATCCACCATCTTGTCCACGTTCGGGTATTGGTCGATGGGCAGGACGGTGACAAGGCCTGCCGCCTGGGCGTTGGCGGCGCGGATCGCCTGCTCACGCCGGGGCACCACGCGCGGCACGATGAGCGTCGGCTTGTCGAACGACATGATCTCGCAAAAGATGTTGTAGCCGCCCATGCCGACGATGGCCGTGGCCTTTGCCATCAAATGCTCGATGGTGGGGGTGAAGCGGATGGCGTGCACATGGCGCAGCGCATCGGCGCGCGCCTTGAAGGCGGCCTGGGCTTCGGTGGGCATAAAGGGCCCCATGACCACGAGGGCGGGGAAGAGTGGCTTTTCGTGTGCCTCGTAGGCAGACAAGACCCAGTCCACCAGTTCCATCCCATCGCCGCCGCCCCCCGGTGTGACGAGCACGAAGGGCTCCTCGCCAAAGGGGCTTTCGTCCTGGCCCGCGTCCACCTGGGGCATTTCGCGCCTGAGATAGCCCGTGAACAGCATCTTGTTGCGCACCGCATGGGAGACGCCGATCCCGTCTAAAGGGTCGTGCACCTCCTGTTTGCCGTAGACCCAGATGTCGTCATAGATGTCTTCAAGGGCGCGTACGGCGTTCTTGCGCTCCCACTCGTCGGCAAGGCTTGCGGGATCGTCCATCACGTCGCGCAGGCCCAAAATGAGGCGCGTGCCGCGCGACTTCAGCATGGAGAGTGTGGGGCCCACCTCGCCTCTGAGCCCCAAGGGCTCCTTGTCCACAAGGAAGATGTCGGGGTCGAACACGTCGGCGGTGTGTTCGATGATGGAGGCACGCAGCTTCAACATATCGTCAATGCCAAGCCGCAGGGAGTGGGACGAGTACGCCCCGTCCTTCAGCTTGATGACGCCGGGAACACGCACAAAATCCACGCGGCTCCGGAAATCGAAGCTGCCGATGATGGGCGAGCCCGACAAGATGATGACCGACAGGCGGCCCATGTCCTCCACCATCGCATGGGCGATGGCCCGGCACCGGCGCAAGTGCCCCAGGCCGAAGGAATCGTGCGAATAGATCAGGATTTTAGGCTGGTCGTTCGGCATGGATGACCCGCGGCGGAAGTGGGCGAGGCGGCGCAATGGTCACGCACACCACCTGAGGACCTATGCGACAGCGGCGTTCAGTGTGCAACAATGCACCATAACGTTTCCCGCTCGCGCGCCAAGTGCTACCGTCCCCATCTATGGAACGCACTCTCTTCGGTTTTATCTGGCGGTACAGCAAGCGGCAGCAGCTCGCGATTCTCGGGCTGACGGTGATCTCCTTCCCGATCCTGTACATGACGCTGGAGCTGCCGAAATGGATCGTCAACGACGCCATTTCAGGCACGGACTTTCCCAAATCCATTTTCGGGTTTGAGCTGGAACAGATTCCGTACCTCATCGGCTTGTGCTGCATCTTCCTCAGCCTGGTCGTTATGAATAACATCGTAAAGTATATTCTCAACATATATAAAGGCGTGTCTGGCGAGCGGATGCTGCGGCGCCTGCGCTACATGCTCTACAACAAAATGCTGCGGTTCAAATTGCCGCGATTCCGCAAGGTGAGCGGGGGTGAAATCATCCCCATGATCACCGCGGAGGTGGAGGACGTCGGCGTTTTCATTGGCGAGGCCATTGCAACGCCTGCCTTCCAGGGCGGCACGCTGCTGGTCTACATCGTGTTTATCTTTGCGCAGGATCCGTTCCTGGGCGCGGCGGCGATTTCGCTCTACCCGCTGCAGGCCTACATCATTCCAAAGCTTCAAAAGCGCGTCATCATGTTGACGCGTGACCGGATCAAGAACATCCGCACCATCTCCGACAAAATCAACGAGTCGGTGAGTGCAGTCGCTGAGATCCATGCCAACGACACCTCGCGCTATCATTTGGCTGACCTCTCAGACCGCCTGTTCTTAAACTATCGGATCAGACTTGCGATCTTCAAGCGCAAGTTTATGATCAAATTTATCAACAACTTTATGAACCAGCTGCCGCCGTTCTTTTTCTATTCGGTGGGTGGGTACTTGGTGATCCGTGGGGAGCTGAGCTTCGGCGCGCTGGTGGCCGTGCTGGCGGCCTACAAAGATCTCGCCTCGCCCTGGAAAGAGCTGTTGAACTGGTATCAAAATTTGGCGAACGTTTCGGTTAAATATCAAACCGTTGTTGAGAATTTTGACGTGGACGACGCCATGGCGCCCAGCAAACTGAACGAGGCCAAGGCCGAGGAGATCAACCTTGATGGGCGCGACATCGTCCTGTCCGGCGTTGCCGTGACGGCTGGCGGCAGCGGCCAGGAGGTGGTGGACATTTCGCTGGACGTGAAAGATTCGGCCAAGATCGCCGTGTTCGGCCGCGATGGGAGCGGGCGGAGCGAGTTGTTGATGGCCATGTGCGGGCTGCTCGACCCCATCGCAGGGCGGGCCACGTTGGGCGGGCAACGGCTTGAGGAGCTGCCGCAGGCGGCCATCGCCTCGGTCATTTCCTACGTCGGGAGCGAGCCTTACATCTTCAACGACACCATCCGTGGCAACGTTGTCTATGGCCTGCGCACAAAGCCGACGGGCGAGCCTGAGGACGACCTCACCTCCGCGCGGCAGGCGGAAGCCATTTTTACGGGCAACTCGCTCCTCGACATCACCGCCCCATGGGAAAACTACGAGCGCGCGGGGGTGGATGACCCGGCAAAACTCGACGATCGCCTGCTTGAGTTGTTCGAGCTTGTGGGGCTTGAGGGCGACCTTTACCGTCTCGGCCTTGCCGCCTACCTCGACGAAGAGGGCCAGGCACAGCTTGTGGACAGGATCCTCACCGCCCGCGCCGAGGTGGCAAAGCGCGTCGCTTCCGACGCGAAGATGGCCGACCTTGTGAAGCTGTGGAGCTTTGACACCTTCAACTACAGCGCCACGGTGGGTGAAAACACCCTTTACGCCCTTCCCAGCGACCCGAGCGTGAAGGTGTGGGAGGCCGCCTCCGACACCAAAATCCGCGAGGCGTTGGACGAGGCGGAGGTCTTGGACCTGTTGGTGGACATCGGTGCGGAAGTCGCCGGCACCATGATCGAACTGTTCTCCGATACGGGCGCGGATGCCAGCCTCATCGGCGACTACAGCTTCCTCGCGCCCGAAGATGTGCCTGTGTTCGAGCAGCGCCTGCGCCGCCACAAAGGCAAGAGCGGCAAGCCGCTGTCCGCCGATGACCTGTCGGCCTTCGTGGGGCTTGCCTTCCGCCTCGTGCCTGGCCGCCACCGCATCGTCAGCCTGAGCGATGATCAAGAGGCGCGGCTGATCGCGGCACGCTGTAAGGTCCACGAGCGCCTGAAAGGCGACAAACGCTACGCCCTTTTCGACAACGAACGCTACGTGGCGCCTTTGACCATCGAGGAAAACATCCTTTTCGGCAAACCGCGCGTGGACAGGCGCGGCGCCAGCGACAGGATCGACGGCTTTCTGCGCGACACGGTGCGCGAGTTGGAGTTGCGCGACCCTATCGCCCGCGCCGGCCTCTCCTTCAACGTGGGTGTGGCGGGCGGGCGCCTGTCGGCAAGCCAACGCAGGCGCATCGGCCTTGTGCGCGCGCTGGTAAAGCGGCCTCAGGTGTTGATCTTCGATGCCGTGTCCGATGGCGACGCCGACCTTGCCAAGCGCATTCTTGCCAGCGGCAGCGAGGACACCATCGTCATCGGCACAGCGGACCCGCAGGTGGCCAAAAATCTCGATTCAGTCATTGTGATGCGCGAAGGTCGTTTGGTCGCAACAGGGGGATGGGATAGCGTGCAGAACATCGCCCTCAACGGGACATCGGCGGACGTTCTGGAGAAGGAGGCGTCATGAGCCTCGACACTGACACCGCAGCGCTTCGGAAGGTTCCGCTTTTCCGCGGCGTCGACGACCAGAAGCTGCGCCTCCTGGCATTCTTGTCGGAGAGGGTCCGGTTCGAGGAAGGCGAAGCGCTGATGGAGGAAGGCGATTTTGGCGACACCGCCTACATCATCCTTGGCGGCAACGCCGACGTCGTCATCCACACCAAAGGGGGCGAACAGTTGGTCGCCAAATTGGGCGAGAATGACTTTGTGGGCGAGATCGCCATTTTGATTGATGTGCCGCGCACCGCCACCGTACGCGCCACCTCCACGGTGGTCGCGCTGGCGGTCTCCAAGGAGCACTTCTTCAAACTCCTCAACAACTTCCCCGACATGGCGGTGGAGGTGATGCGGGCCTTGGCCCACCGGCTGGAGCGCACCACGCGCGAGTTTGGCCGGCTGCGGGCGGCCGTCGCCGATGGGTAATCACGACGAGGAGACGCTGAGCCTTGCCTTTTGGGGCGTGCGCGGATCCATTCCCGCGCCAGGTCAACACACCCTGCGCTATGGCGGGGAGACCACCTGTCTTGAGGTGCGTGCAGGCCCCCACACGGTGGTGGTGGACCTTGGCTCGGGCGCCCGCGCCGCCGGCACGTCAATGACCGAGCGCGGCATTGACCACCTCGACGTGATCTTCACCCACACGCATATGGACCATATCTGCGGGCTGCCTTTCTTCCGCATTGCCTACGACCCGTCCGTGGAGGTGAACCTTTGGGCAGGGCACATCCCCCCAGGCGGGTCGCTGGAAGAGATTGTGGAGCGGATGATGTCGCCCCCCATCTTCCCTGTCGCAACGTCAGCGCTGCGCAATACCAACTTCCGCTCCTTCAAGGCGGGCGAGCCCATCACGCTGGTGAGCGGCCTCACCCTTCGCACCCAGCGGCTGAACCACCCGGGCAATGCCACAGGGTACAGGATCGACTGGTGCGGCTCGTCCATTGCCATCATCACCGATCATGAGCATGGCGACGCGGAGATCGACGCCGAGGTGGCCGAATTCGTCAAAGGCGCGGACGTCATGGTCTACGACGCCATGTACCTTCAGGACGAGTATGAGCGGTTCGTCGGTTGGGGCCACTCCACCCCGGAAAGAGCATTGAAGCTTGCGTCCGATGCCGGTGTGGGCGCCCCCGTCCTGTTCCACCACGACCCGTGCAGGACCGACGATGCGCTGGACGACCTACGCAACGCTGTGATTGCAAAAATGCCGAACGCTGAAGTGGCGCGCGAGGGCACGCGCTTTGTCCTGCGCGGCGGGCGCGTGTTGGAGTCTCCCGCCATCGCCATTGCCCAACCGGTCCCCTGACGGCGGGCGGGTCCGGCCGCTCACGGCTGGTTCGCGCGGTTCCAGATCTTTCCAAATGGGGCGCACCGTGCTTGACAGCCCTATCAGATCCGGCGTCGAAGGAGCCCTCACATGAAGCTGTCACAATCGCCCGCAGCCGTTGTCACCGGCGGCGCGTCAGGTCTTGGCGCTGCCACAGCACGCCGTTTGGCGGCGGCAGGGTGCAAGGTGGCCGTGTTCGACATGGCCGACGGGGGCGAGGCGGTGGCAGAGGAGATCGGCGGGGTGTTTGCCCATGCCGATGTGACCAGCGAGGACAGCTTGAAGGCCGCGTTCGAGACGGCCCGCAAGGCCCACGGGCAGGAGCGCATTCTGGTCAACTGCGCGGGGATTGCCCCTGTGGCAAAGACGGTCTCGCGCGGCGCAACCCACCCGTTCGACATGTTTGCGAAGGTGCTTGACGTCAATCTGGCGGGCACCTTTCGCGCCAGCGCCATTGCCGCTTTGGGCATGAGTGGGGAAGACCCCATCACCGAGGACGGCGAGCGCGGCGTGATTGTGAACACGGCCTCCGTTGCCGCCTATGACGGACAAATTGGCCAGGCAGCCTATGCCGCCTCCAAGGGGGGTGTTGCGGCGTTGACCCTTCCATTGGCGCGCGATCTCTCCCAGCACGGCATTCGCGTTGTGACCATCGCACCCGGGATTTTCGAGACGCCGATGCTGATTGGCCTTGGGGAGAAAGTGGTGAACTCGCTGGGTCAACAGGTCCCCTTCCCCCAGCGCCTGGGCAAGCCTGAAGAGTACGCGCTCCTGGTGGAATCGATCGTCGAAAACCCCATCCTCAATGGCGAGGTGATTCGCCTCGACGGCGCCATCCGCATGGCGCCGCGCTGAAGCAGATTCCGCTCAGGTGGATTCGTCTGAGCCGAACAAAATTGTGCTCGATCAAAGACTTAGAGCGTCTTATCTGGGTCTGAGAAGACCCGGAATACTCTAGCCGTTGCGCACCACCACGCAGGGGGCAAGGCGCTGGCTGATGCGTCTGCATAGGGCCTGCGCCTCTCGCTGGTTGGCGGCGGCGAACTGAACGGCATGGATAGGCCGGCGCCCCCGTGCAGCAAACCGGCGGACGATGACGCGCGGCCCCACAGCCACAAGATCTTCAGGAAGGCGCGATTTGATGCGCGCATACTGGCGCATGGCCACGTTGCGGCTGGTGTGGCCTGCCACCTGCGCCCCCCAGCGGGTCCAGGTCCCATTGGACGGCGGTGAGATGTCCCGGCTGCGGCCGAGCCGGGCCACCAAGGTGGGGCAATGGATGGAGGCGGGCGCCACGTCGGGCCGGCGCAGCGGTCTGGGCGCCGGCGAAGCCGGTGTTGGCGACCAGGGCTCGATCAACGTGTCTTCAGCCATGGTGCCTGTGGTGGCCGGCATCTGGCGCGGCGGTTCGATGGCAGCGGCCGAGCGGGCGCGGCCGCGCCAATAGTCCACCGAACGGCCGGTGATGGAAAAGACGTAAGCCACCGTCTCGTAAGGGAGTGTACGCTGGCCGGCCAGAAATGGTGGGATGCGGTTGGGGCCGCCATTGTAGCCGGCCGCGGCAAGACCCCACGAGCCGAACCGGTCCTTCAACTCGCGCAGGAAGGCCGCCGAGGCCGGCAAGGCCTGCGCGCTGTCGAACGGGTCTTCGAGCCCGCGAATGCGTGCCGTGGACGGCATGAACTGGGCAATTCCCTGCGCACCCACGGGGCTGACGGCATTGGGGTTGAAGCGACTTTCCTTCCAGATCAGACGGATGAAGAAGTCGGCCGGCACAGAATACTCTTGCGCAGCGCCCATCATCAGCGTGCAAAGGGCCTCCACAGCCTCAGCTTCTTTCGCTGCGGCCTCAGCCTTCTTGGTCGCCTCGTCGACCTCTCGTTCGTTCGCGTCCGCTTCGGTCTCTTCACCCGGCTGCTCGGGCGCTTCGGCAGCATTTTCGGGCACGATGGGCTGATCGGCTTGGGGGGGCGTCGGGGCGGTGGTGGAGGGTCCTTCCACAGTCTCGGCCAAGGCTGGTGAACTCGGGGCAAAGCCCGCGCAAGCAACGCCGGCCATCACCGAGACAAAAAGCCCAAATAGATGTCGTCGTGGCCGCAATTTCACCTCACCCAGGAATCCATTCACCCCACAGTCATCCCCCGGTGTGTTGTGTGTGTCCACCATGCAGCGCTACCGGCGTCAATCGATCGCATAAGTGCGGCTAATGCTGCGCGATCATTGCAAACACCCCCCATCGGCCCCATCAAGGCCTCGTCGGGACCACCTGCGGAGGACAAGTGCACGTCAGGCTCCACCATGGCGATCTGCCAGCGCCACTTCAAAACGTGTCGGCCGTCGCCATCGATACCGAGGCGATGGGCCTCAACCATCATCGTGACAGATTGTGCGTGGTTCAACTGTCGAGCGGTGATGGAACGGCCCATCTTGTGCAGATCGCGCGCGGTCAAACCGAGGCGCCGAACCTTGCTGCACTGCTCGCCGATCCGTCGATTGTGAAGTTGTTTCACTTCGCGCGGTTCGACATGGGCCTTCTGGCCACCACATTCGGTGTTATGCCCGAACCTGTGTTCTGCACGAAGATCGCCTCAAAACTTGCCCGCACCTACACCGACAGGCACGGCTTGAAGGACCTTGTGCGCGAATTGCTGGGCGAGGAAATCTCCAAGCAGCAGCAAAGCTCAGACTGGGGAGCAGACACATTGTCTGAGGCGCAGCTTGCCTACGCGGCGTCGGACGTGGAATTTCTGCATGCCCTCCGCGACAAGTTGACACTCATGCTGCGCCGGGAAGAGCGTGAGGACCTGGCGCACGAATGCTTCCGCTTCCTGCCCGTGCGCGTGAGGCTTGACCTCGCCGGTTGGCACGAAACCGACATTTTCGCCCACTGATGACGCTGGCAAGCCAAGATCTCCGGCCTATGATGGCCCCTGTCAAAGCCTCCCGCAGCATGGAGGAGCGCCGTGCTGTGCGCCACTCCAAGCGCGTGCGGCGGTTGAGGGTGATCTTGCCTCTTCTCAGCATTGTGATGGCCCTTGGCCTTCTGGGTGCTGCGGCGCTGCCCAAACTGTTTCCCTTGTCGCAGCTTGCCGGCCTGTCGCTTACCGCCGACGGTCTGGTGATGAATTCGCCCCGCCTTGCCGGCAGCCTTGGCAGCGGGCGGCGCTATGAGGTGGTGGCGGAGCGGGCGGTTCAAAGCCTCCTTCAGCCCTCCCGCCTCAGCCTTGACGGCCTCAACGCCGATCTCGATCTGGGCAACGGTCAGACGGTGACCATCGACGGCACGCACGCCGCTTACGACACATCGACGGAGGTGCTGACCTTGTCGGACGGTGTGTCCATCGCCTCCTCAGACGGCAATCGGGCGATGTTGAAGTCGGCCACCGTGTTCTTGAAGGAAGGGCGGGTGGAAAGCGCTGGCGACATTGAGATCGATTCGCCGAAAGGTCGCATCCGGGCCGGCGGAATCGACATCACAGGGGGTGGCGCGCTAATTCGATTGACGGGTGGCGTATCCATCGTCATCCAGCCGGCCTTGCGCTAACGGGCCGTGCCTTGCGCCAACAGACCCATCGTGCCTTGCGCCGATAGACCATGGAGTCCTTCATGCGTGCCTCATTGATCCGCAGCGCCGTGGTCGTTGCAGCGCTTTTGGTGCTGCCGCTCGGTGCGGTGGCGCAAACGTTCGAGACCGGCTTTGCACGGTTTGGCCAAGGCGCGAGCGCCCCCATCGAGATCGAGGCGGACGAGCTTGAGGTGCAGGACAAGAAGAATGTGGCCGTGTTCACCGGCAACGTGACGGTGCGACAGGACGGGGCGGCGCTGCAGACGGCGCGCCTGACCATCTACTATGCGGAAAACCCGCAGACCGCCGCGCCCGCTGAAACCAGCGAGACGGCCACCCCCACCACGCCGCAGAACCAACGCATCTCGCGCCTTGAGGCGGAGGGGCGCGTCCTCATCACCAGCGACGGACAATCCGCAACCGGCGATGCGGGAACGGTGAATTTTGACGATCGCACCATGGCGCTGAACGGCAACGTGACCCTCACCCAAGGCGGCAATGTGGTGTCGGGCGATGTTCTGACGGTGGACTTGGACACAGGCCTGGCGCGGGTGGAGTCCACCTCGAGGGTGCGCGTTCTCCTCAACCCCGGCGGCAACTGAGACCTTTGCGGGGTCGACCAGGCTTGCGTTCGCCCGCCCTCCCCTCTGGCCAGACGCGGCAACACGGTGTAAAAGACCTTTCATGACGCGCGATGCACGGCATAACTTTCGGCTGCGGACGGCACAGTGTGCCGGGCGGCCTGCGTGCGCCCTTCTCCTTCTCCTTACCAGCCCCTGAGCGTCGGCGACCCGGCCAGCGGGCGCCCGTTCAGGGGATGATCGAAACCAACCCGATCAAGCGGCCGCGCGCGGCCCCGTAAGGACCGATGAGATGACCGACACCATCAAGATTTTCGACACCACCCTGCGCGACGGCGAGCAAAGCCCCGGCGCTTCCATGACACTGGACGAGAAGGTCCAGATCGCAACGCTCCTCGACGAGATGGGCGTGGACATCATCGAGGCGGGCTTTCCCATTGCCTCCGAAGGGGACTTCGAGGCGGTCTCTGAGATTGCCAAGCAGATGGAAAAGGCTGTGGTGGCAGGCCTTGCCCGCGCCATCCCTGCCGACATCGAAAGGGCCGGCGAAGCGGTGCGCCATGCTGAGCGACCGCGCATCCACACCTTCGTGTCCACCTCGCCCATCCACCTGGCGCACCAGATGAAGAAGAGTGAGGAGGAGGTGCTTGAGATCATCACCGCCACGGTCCGTCAGGCGCGCAACCTGTGCGACGACGTTGAGTGGTCGGCGATGGACGCAACGCGCACGCCCATCGACTATCTGTGCCGCTGCGTGGAAGAGGCCATCAAGTGCGGCGCCACCACCATCAACCTGCCCGACACGGTGGGTTACTGCGTGCCCGCCGAGTACAAAGCCATGTTCGAGGCGGTGCGCGAACGGGTGCCTGGGGCGGACGCCGTCACCTTCTCCGTCCACTGTCATGACGATCTGGGCCTTGCGGTGGCCAATTCTCTGGCCGGCGTGGAAGGCGGCGCGCGGCAGGTGGAGTGCACCATCAACGGGCTTGGCGAGCGGGCGGGGAACGCGGCGCTGGAAGAGATTGTGATGGCGCTGCGCACCCGTGGCGATGCCATGCCCTACACCACGTCCGTGGACACGCGGCAGCTGACGCGGGCCTCTAAGCTGGTGGCCATGTCCTCCGGCTTTAACGTCCAGTACAACAAGGCCATCGTGGGCAAGAACGCGTTCTCCCACGAATCGGGCATCCACCAGGACGGGATGCTGAAGCACGCGGAAACCTACGAGATCATGCGGCCCGAGGACGTGGGCGTGCACGCCACATCCCTGGTGATGGGCAAGCACTCCGGTCGCCACGCCTTCCGGCAGAAGCTGGAGGAACTGGGCTTCCAGGTGGGCGACAACGCACTGCAGGAAGCTTTTCGCCGCTTCAAGGACCTCGCCGACCGCAAGAAGCATGTGTACGACGAGGACATTGAGGCGCTGATCGAAGATCAGATCACCATCGACCATGAGAGCGCCAAGGTGATCTCGCTGACCGTCATTGCAGGCACAGGCGGGCCGCAAAAGGCGATCCTTGTGATGGACGTCTCTGGCCGTCATGTCACCGAAGAGGCGACGGGGTCCGGTCCTGTGGATGCCGTGTTCAATGCGGTGAAGCGGATCCTGCCCCACGAGGCGCGCCTGTCGCTTTACCAGGTGCATGCGGTGACGGAAGGGACGGACGCACAGGCGGAAGTCTCCGTCAGGCTTGAGCAGAATGGGCGGATTGAATCGGGCCGTGGCGCCGACGTGGACACCCTCGTTGCATCCGCCAAAGCCTATGTGGCCGCCGTCAACAAGTTGATGGCCCGCAAGCGCCAGCACGCCCAGGCCGTCGCCGCCGCGGAGTAACGCAAGACGCCACACGGCCTCTGTTGAGCCTTGAGCGGTTTGCGGTCAGATGGACCCGTCAGACCGGTAGAGCGGTTTGCGGTCAGATGGAAATATACGATCGCAAGAAAACCGCTCTCGTTGAAAGCGATGGAGCATCTCGTCAGCGTCCCTAGGGACGCTGACGCCTCTACTGGTTGAAGGCCGGCCAGATCAGTGGGCCGGCACCTTCATGGGAACGCCGTCGATGGCCTCCCCTGCGGTCTGCTCGCGCTCTTCATCGTCCAGAATGGGTGTCATCCCCTCTTCGGCCATATAGCCGTAGGGGGAGATGGCATCGGCCGAGACGTATTCGGCAATGAACGGGTTGAGGCTGGGGACCACCTCCCTGTGCGCATTCTTGATATAGAAGAAGAGCGGCCGCGACATCGGATAGTCCCCTGTCGCAATGGTCACGAAGCTTGGAACAACGCCAGCCACGGACGCGCCGCGTAGCACCGCGTCGTTGTGGAAGAGGTAGGCGTAGCCGAAAATCCCCAGTGCCTCGGGGTCCTCCACCAGGGCTTTGACGATCTCCTCGTCATCCTCGCTGCCTTCGATGTAAGCACCATCGGTGCGCAGCTCAGTGCAGACGGTTGTCCAACGGTCGGGGTCCGATACTTCAAGGGCCGCAATGGCGGGGAAGGCGTTGCAACCCTTTTCCATGGCAAGCTCGGCAAAGCTGTCCCTGGTGCCTGAGGAGGGGGGCGGACCGAACACTTTGATGGGCGTGTCCGGCAAGGCGGGATTCACGTCGGACCAGACCTTGGCGGGGTTGGGCGCAAAACCACCTTCGCTGGGGACGGTCTTTGCAAGGGCGGCGTAAAGGTCCCTCAAAGACAAGGCCCAGGTGACAGAGGCATCCTTAGAGTAGGCGACGGACAAACCGTCATAGCCGATGCGCACTTTCGTGATGTCGCCGACACCGTTCTGCCGGCAGGCCTGATACTCCTCCAGCGTCATGGCGCGGGAGGCGTTGGCAATGTCTGGCGTCTCCTCACCGACCCCTGCGCAGAAGGCTTCGATCCCGCTGCCTGTACCCGTGGAGGCCAGTGTGGGCGTGGGGTGTTTGCCTGTGGAGGCAAACGCATCCACCACCCTTCGCGCGTAGGGAAAGACGGTGGAGGAGCCGACGATGTGGACCTCGTCACGGCCGAGCGCAGGGCCGGCGGAAAGGGATGAGAGAAGTGTCGCCGCTGCCAGAAACAAGGAGATTTTCATAGCAATTACGGAAGTTTGGCCGGTTTGGCGTTGGAAAGGAACTGGGCGTATCTCAAGAACGGCCGGATCGCCTCAGGATCGATGGAGTAGCAGACCCTAGGGCGAACAATTTCGCCCACGACGATGCCCGCCTCTTTCAGGATTTTCAGATGTTCGGAGGTGGTGGAGGCTGCCAGACCAAGCTCTTCCACAATGTCGCAGCCGATGCACACATCGCGGGACAATACGGTCTCGATGATCTTCAGTCGCGCCGGGTGCGACAAGGCCTTGGCGACCTTAGCAAGCTTAGCGTGGTCCATCTCGGGCGGGTCTTCAGCGTCCGTTGGGGCGTCGGCCAGGCCATCGCCACCGATGGGCAGGATTAGGGGCGCTGTCATCAATGCCTCCCATTTCGTCAATCGACGAAATACGAATAACCCAAACGTGCGCCTGCGGCAAGAAAGGTCGTGCAGCGTTGCAACCCTTTGGCCGGGTGCGTGTTGGTCACAAAACTGAAGGAGCGATTATGGCCACCGGCAAGGAACTAAAGGAAAAATTCTGGGAGTCGCTGCGCGACAGCCCGTTCGTGATGTTGGGCCTTGCCGGCGCGCGTGAGGCCCACACCCAACCCATGACGGCACAGTTCAGCGACGAGGTGCCCAACACCATCTACTTCTTCACCAACAAACAAAACAGCTTGGTGAAGGCACTCAGCACCTCCCACGATGCCGTGATCAGTTTCAGCGCCAAGGACCACGACCTGTTCGCCTGCATCCACGGCCATATCGGGGTCGACAACGACATGGGCATGATCGACCGGTTCTGGTCGCCCATTGTCTCAGCCTGGTACACCGACGGGAAAGATGATCCGAACCTGGCCCTGTTGAAGTTCGACGCGGGCGCAGCGCAGATCTGGAACGCCTCGACAGGTTCGTTTCTGAAATATATGGCCGCGGGCCTTTTCGGCGACAATGCCGAGGACGAGGCCCAAGACAACGTGGTGAAGACTTACTTCTGAGAGCCCCCCGAACCCGTCGTGCCTTACTTGGGCACGACGATGGGCTGCGGAGGACGGGTCTGCGTCTCTGCGCGAATCTGATTTTCCGTCGACAACCGCTCCATCCGGCTGTTGATGGTGCGGCCTTGTTGCTGCGCCTCCAAATTGCGCTGGAAGGCACCCTGCTGAAGGCTCTGCTGGGATTGTTGGAGGTTCTGGCGGTACTGGAACTGATCGGCCGACTGCGCCATCGCAGCACCCGTGAGACCGGTCAAAGCTGCCAAAACAATTATCGTGCGCGCCATAGTCCGCTCTCCCACATGCTGGTCAACCCTTCACGATAGGTGGGGTATGTTAGGCGAACACCAAGTTCATTCTTGATGCGCCGGTTGTCCACCCGCTTCACGTCTCCGTAAAAGGATCGGGCCATGGGGGAGAGGTTGGCCTCATCGAAGGGGATGGCGGGCGGAGGCTCGCACCCCATGAGGTGGGCGGCGAAGGTCACAACCTCCTGGGGCGGGGCGGGTTCGTTGTCGGCCACATTGTAAATGCGCGTGGCGGGTCGTGCGGCGGCCGCCTTCAGGACCGCTGCCAAATCGTCCACATGGATGCGGTTGAACACCTGACCGTCTTTCACGATGCGTTTCGCGCGCCCCGCCTTCAGTGCCACGAAGGTGTTGCGGCCCGGGCCATAAATCCCGGCGGCACGGAAGATCCCCACGGGGACGCCGATGCGCCGGCCCAGTGCGGTCCACGACCCTTCCGCCGCGAGACGCCATTGGCCCCTTTCGGCGGTGGGAATGCAGGCGGCACGCTCATCGACAAGAGCGCCGCGATGGTCGCCATAAACGCCGATGGTCGACACGTAGCCGATCCAGGAGAGCTCGCTGGCGTGGTGAAAGTCCCGTTCAAGGCCATGGATGAACGGGTCGATCCCGTCCGAAGGGCCCGCGGTGACGAGGATGTGGGTCGCGTTACGCACCGCCTCGCTGAGACTTGCACTGTGGCTGCCGTCGGTGACGATGGACCGTACGCCCCTTTGGTGCAGATCGTCCGCCTTTTCGGCCGAGCGGGTTGTGCCGACGACGGTGCCGGGGCGCACGGCACGGGTGAAGGCAAGGGCGGTGAAGCCGAAGCCGAGCACGACCAGGCGCATATCGTCCGTCTGGCTCACAAGGTCCACTCCGCCCTCACCGTGGGGTCTTCTTCGACCTGAAGGCGCTCTGCGGCGAGAACCTGGTAGCGCGCCGGTGGCAAGACGCGAGCGGCCGCCCAGGCAGCGGCGGCGCGCACCTGCCGAGCCTCATCGCGCGCACGGGCCTCGACCAGATCAGCGTCCTTGGGGCTCGACGCATTGCCGATGGCAATCAAAACGTTGCGCACGAAACGCTCCCTGCCGATCCGTTTGATGGGAGAGCCTGCGAAACGCTTGCGGAAGGCGGCATCGTCAAGGCCTGCAAGCTCGGCAAGGGTGGGCGCCTGGTAGGCATCGGGTTCTGCAAGCTTCACCTCTTCGGCCACTTTGGCAAAGCGGTTCCAGGGACAGACCGCCAGGCAATCGTCGCAGCCGTAGATCCTGTTCCCCATGGGTTCGCGGAACTCATGGGGAATCATGTCCTTGGCCTCGATGGTGAGGTAGGACAGGCACCGCCGCGCATCGAGTCTGTAAGGGGCGGGGAAGGCATCGGTGGGGCAAATGTCCAGGCACCGCCGGCACGAGCCGCAATGGTCGCTGTGGGGTGTGTCGGGGGTAAGGGCGAGCGTTGTGAAGAGCGCGCCCAGGAACAGCCACGAGCCATGGGAGCGAGACACAAGGTTCGTGTGCTTGCCTTGCCAGCCCACCCCTGCCCGCTCGGCGAGCGCTTTTTCCATCACGGGGGCCGTGTCCACGAACACCTTCACATCTCCGCCGAAGCGGGCGACGAGGCGCTGGGCGAGGGTCTTCATCCGCCCTTTCATGACGTCGTGATAGTCGCGGTTGCGGGCGTAGACGGAGATGACGGCGCGGTCTGGCCGGGAGAGGTCGGCCATCGGATCGCTTGAGGGACCATAGTTCATGGCAAGCACCGCGACGGAGCGTGCCGAAGCCATCAAGGCATTGGGGTGGCGGCGCCTTTCGGCCGTGTCGGCAAGCCAGGTCATGGTGCCGTGATGGCCTGCGGCGATGGCCTCGGTCAGCCGTTCGCCGACGACAGCGGGAAAGCTCCCAGGGTCCATGATGTTCGCCGCGCAAAAGCCGAGGCGCCTGGCATCGTCCGCAAGGAAGCGTTTGGCGGCCTCAGAAGTCGAGGTCGCCATAATGGTCCGCCGGCGGGACCAGGCGTGCCCGGTCGCTGAGCAAGGGACGAAAGGCTGGGCGCGACTTTATGGTCTGGTACCAGACCTTCACCGCCGGATCGGCGTCCCAGGGAACATCGCCCAGATAGTCCACGACGGAGAACGCGGCGGCTGCGGCAAGGTCGGCGAAGGTGAGCGTCTCGCCAGCTGCCCAGTTTCGCGTCGTCACCAATGAGCCGAGATAGTGGGTGTGGGCGACGGCATTTTGCCGCGCCATGCGCATGGCGGCCGAATCTGGTGCGCCGCCGCCCTTCTTGCTGGGCATCTCGATCTTCAGGATGCGCTCCGTCACCAAGGGGCCTGCCACCTCCTCCTCGAACTTTTCGGTGAACCAGTGGACAAGGCGGCGCACCTCGGCCCGCTCGAACGGGTCGGTGGGTAAGAGTCGATGGCCAGGGCGCGTCTCGCCATAGCGCTCGTCCACATACTCCATCAACACAAGCGCGCCGCACAAAGGGCCACGATCGCCGTCGTAGCCCATGGGGAGCGACAAAGCCGGGTTGGCCGCCACGAACTGGGGACGAGCCTCCCAAAACGGCTCAACGACCAGTTCGGGGTTGATCGTGTGCTCTGCGAGCGCCAAACGGATGAACCGGCAAGGCGCCAGAAAGGGATGGTGGTGCAGTTTCATCGTCGGCGCCTAACGCTAAGGACTGACAATCGGCGGCGCGGCGCGTTCGCACCAAACGCATGTGACGGCCCCGGCTTATAACCCTCCCCGATCCGATAATGAAGGCGAGAACGAGATGGACAACGAAACAATCGCCTCTGCGGTGGTGTTGGGGATTGTGGAGGGACTGACGGAGTTCATTCCGGTCTCCTCAACAGCGCACCTTTTGCTGATTGGCGAGTTCATCGGTTTTCAGTCCACAGGCAAGACGTTCGAGGTGTTGATCCAGCTGGGCGCCATCTGCGCGATCCTTGCCGTCTATGCAGCGCGCCTGTTGCGGGTGGCAGCATCAATCCCCACCGACCCTGCCGCCAGGCGATTCGTGATTGGGATCTTGATTGCGTTCTTGCCGGCCGCAGTCATGGGGGTGATGCTGCACGGCTTCATCAAGACGGTGCTGTTTGAAACGCCGACCTTGGTGTGCACAACGCTGATTGTGGGCGGTGCGGCGCTGTTGTTGATCGACAGGCGGGCCGTCGCCCCGCGCTATGACAATGCCATGGGCTACCCCCTCTGGCTCGCGTTTGCCATTGGGTGCTGTCAGGTGTTGGCGCTGGTGCCTGGCGTGTCACGTTCCGGCGCGACCATCGGTGGCGCGCTGCTCCTCGGCACGGACAAGCGTTCCGCGGCGGAGTTTTCGTTTTTCCTTGCCATCCCCACCATGAGCGGGGCGTTCGCCTACGACCTCTATGCCAACCGCAACACCCTTTCCACCGACGATGTGGCGCTGATCGCCATTGGCTTCGTCACCGCCTTTTTCGCCGCCCTCCTGGTGGTGCGCACGCTCCTAAACTTTGTCTCAAAGCACGGGTTTGCACCGTTTGCCTGGTGGCGAATTTGTGTGGGCGTGATCGGCCTTGCCCTCCTCCACTACGGCGGTCTTGGCAGCTGATAGCACCGTTGGCCGGCCTTCGACCATGATCCGCTCCGTTCGGATCAGACTGAGCTGATGGAAACCGTTGCTCGTATCTTATCTGGGTCTGAGAAAACCCAGGCTGCTCTACGCGGCGCTTCCAGGCTCTGCGAACTGTCCGCCGCGGCGATAGACCCACAGGTAAGTGGGCAGGATCGCTTCAAGCCCCTGGGGCTTGATGTCGGCGGCGGCAAAGGTGCGTCCCTCAGCGATTGCAGCGTCGGAGACCACGTTGTCACGCTTGAGCATTTCCACCTGGTCCACCGTCAGAGGCGGTTTGGGGAGGATGGACAGCGCCCGCGCCTGCAGTGTCGCCATGCCGAATGAAAGCGGCATGATCTTACGTTTCTGGCGGGTGATGGTGAGCATCAACTCCATCAATTCCCGAAAGGTTTTGACGTCCGGCCCGCCGAGTTCATAGGCCTTGCCACCCGGCACCTCGCCCTTTGCAGCGGCGGCTGTGAAGGCACCCACGTCACCCACATAGACCGGCTGGAACCTGGTGCTTTCGCCCACAACGGGGACGAAGGGTGAAAGCTTGGCCATCCCCGCAAATCGGTTGAAGAACTGATCCTCAGGCCCGAACACGATGGAGGGACGCACGATGACGGCGTCAGGAAAGGCCTCAAGGGCTGCCGCCTCGCCGGCTGCCTTGGTGCGCGCATAGCCCGCCGCGCCGTTTGCGTCCGCGCCGATCGCCGACATTTGGACAAAGCGCTCAACGCCAGCCTCGTGTGCAGCGTCCGCCACAGTCTTGGCGCCTTCGGCCTGGACGGATTGGAAGGTCTGCTTACCGCCTTCGGCCAGGATACCCACAAGGTTCACCACAGCGTCGGCATGGCTAACGGCTGCCCGCACGCTGTCCTCAGAGCGCACGTTGGCCTGCACGGGATGGATCTGGCCCACCATGCCCATGGGCTGGAGGTGGCCCACAAGGTCGGGCCGGCGCACGGCAACGCGCACGCGCCATCCGTCCTTGGCGAGTGCGCGTACCAAATAGCGCCCCACAAAGCCTGATCCGCCGAACACAGTGACCAGCTTGCCTGGATGCCGCTCCATAAGGTCCCCTCGCAATCCCCTCGCCCATGGCGCGGCCTTTGAACGTCCGCCCCTGACCGCACCGCATGTCAGACGGCTCTAGAGCAATGCTGCCCGCCCGTACACCATGGGGACAGCAAACACCTTGCGATCGTCGCTCCCACCCGGCGAACCCACCCGAGCGAACGTCGATGCCGCGTTCAGAACGGCTCTAAGGCGATGCGGCGGCAAGAGCAACGGTGCGCGCCGTGATGATGGCGATCGGCCGCGCCTGTGCGATTGACTTTGCCGCGCGAACCGCTTAGCCGTCCCCAGCCGCAACACCAATGCCCAGGTGGCGGAACTGGTAGACGCGCACGGTTCAGGTCCGTGTGCCGCAAGGCGTGGAGGTTCGAGTCCTCTCCTGGGCACCATCCCCTCATCTGGGGGAGAAACCTCCTGCAATATCTTGAAAACACAGCTTGTTTTACCGATTCTATAAGCCTGTTCCAACGGAACGGCCGGTTTGCCAGAATTGGCGATCGTTTCCCCGATGATGGCCTTCTCCATCTCCAGATCACGGATACGGCGTTCATAGGCGCCGACCACGGACGCCGTATCGGCCTCGACAATGCGGTCGAGCAGCACCGTTGTCTTCTTCTCAATCTGCCTGAGCTTACGTTTCAGGCTGGCAGCTGTCTCGGAGGCCTGCGCCAGTTTCTGGTCCCAGGCCGCCGTGAACATCGTGCGGATCATGTCGAGGAGCGGCGGCGCGGGCGCCATGGCACGCAACAGCGCTTCGAACTCACTTTCGATGACCTCCTTGCGCACGGACTTGCGGTAGGACACGCAACCTTTCGTGTCGCAAAGATAGTACGGGTAACTCCTGCTGCGGCCCTTGGACCAGCACGCGGTCATGGGCTCATTTCAATCGTCGCACGCCACAAAACCACGCAGCGGGAAGTCCGCGTTGAGATCAGCACGAATGGGCGCTTTGGCGCGACCCTCACGTCACTCCTGAACTTTTTGCCATGTGGCGAGATCGACCAGCCCTTCGTGCTTGCCTCGGATCATGTGGAGCCTCCAGGGTTCGTGGCTGATGTAGCCGGCATAAAGCGGGCGCGTCAGAAGCTCGGTGATACGGCTCGGATGAATGGTGCCGTCGCGGTCCTTCGGGAAGTCGGGGGCGTTTTCCAGGAAGCGCTTCACCTCGACGGGCGTTTCAAAGCGCCCTGAGGCGTATCCCTCCAGCGCGGTCTGAATGAGAGTGGCAACGGGCTCGTCGCGGACGATGAGCTTGCCGTGGCCTGGGGTCTTTTCATAGCGATATCCAAGAGGGACCGGAAACACCCAATAGCCGTTCATGAGCCGACCGCGCATGCGGTTTTTTGGTTTGCTCGCCGTTCTTCTCACGCTGGTGCTGGGCGACACTGGCCAGAAGGTTCTCGACGAGGATGGAGTCGGAGTCCTCGCCGAACTCGATAGAGGGGCATTGAGCGGCGCCCACGATGTGGTCCAGTCCCAAAGTTAGTGAAGTGTTGGTTTTTGCGCCAGCGGTAGCCTGGCGGGCGGAGCCGCTCCCACGAGCGGAGCCGGCCAGGCGGATGGCAGGAACACCGTCGTCTCTGGGGCCGGAGCCTGGTAGCCGAGAGCGCTGTGCGGGCGGACGCTGTTGTAGTGGCGGCGCCAGCTTTCGATCACGGTGCGGGCCTCGCGGAGAGTATAGAAGATCTCACCGTCGAGGCGTTCGTCGCGCATTCGAGCCTTGAAGCTCTCGATGTATCCGTTCTCCCAAGGGCTCCCAGGAGCGATATACGCAGTGCTGGCCCCCACCCCATGGATCCACTGGACCGCCGTGGCGACGAATTCGGGGCCGTTGTCCGAGCGAAAATGGCTCGGCACGCCGCGCAGGATAAACAGATCTGACAGGACATCGATCACGTCAGCGCTCTTCAGTCGGCGGCCAACTCGGATCGCGAGACACGCGTGGGTGAACGCGTCGACCACATTCAGCATGCGATACGTCCGCCCGTCATGGGTGCGATCCTCCATAAAATCATACGACCACACGTGTTTCGGCCGTTCTGCGCGGAGCCGAACGCACGACCCGTCATTCAGCCACAGCCGGCCCCGCTTGGGTTGCCGGGCCGGTGCCTTCAGCCCTTCGCGTCTCCAGATCCGCTCGACTTGGCTGTCGTTCACCTGCCAGCCGGCCCGGCGCAACAACTCGGCGATCCGGCGCGTGCCATATCGCCCGTACTGCCGTGCCAGCTCGATGATGTCTTCGGTGAGCCGCGCCTCGTCCTCCCGGCCCTGGGGAACTTTGCGCTACCGTGGAGCGATGCTGCCCGACAACGCGGCACACGCGACGCTCAGGCAAATCCAGAACACTGCGGACGTGCTCAACGCACGCCCGCCGACGCGAAGGGCTCAGAAGTTGTGCTACGCAGCCGGCAAGCCGGAGCCCCTGGACGCCTCCGGCAAGATCAACTTGTCCAAGGTGAGATCCGACACCGCACGTCTAAGCCGAGCGTTCTCTTGCTCCAAATCCTTGATCCGACGGACCTGAACGCTCTTCAGTCCGCCGTACTCCTTGCGCCATCTATAACAAGTGACTTCCGTCACCCCAATCTGACGGATCGCGTCAGCAACCGGCATGCCTTGCCCCGTCAGCACATCCACTTGGCGCAGCTTCGCAACGATCTCTTCAGCCTTGCGCCTCTTCCTCGGCATCTTGGTCCTCCTCGTCTGGCTCCACGGAGCCATACCTCAGCATGGGCCACTTCACTGGGGGAGGCTCAGTCGGTCAGCCTGGCATCACTTCATTACATAAATCAACCGGCGCGCGCATCACAACCAAACCACCAGAATAAGGCGCGGCAGAGGCGATATCTTCATCCTAAAACATGACATCATTATAATCGTGTATATCGGATCGTACGGAAAAATAATAATGGCAGTTTGTCTCGGATACAATGTGTGAATCATTAAAAACCAGCCTCTTACATGCTTTGAATATTAGGATCGAGATTCAACTTCAAGCATGCGACACTATCTACTTCATGAACTTCATACTAACAAAGCAGTCTCAGAGCTTCACCACCCAGTGTAATGCCTCCTGGCCACCCTATCCACCACCACCGCTTCTTGGGATTTCTCCGACCATTCCTAGATTCTCCAAATGAAAGCACGGCACATGAGCGATTGAAAAATAAAGCACTATACAATCTAGACAGGTCCTTACGCTGTTTGAGTGAAAAAAGTGGCCTGCCGGCACGATTTCAATTCCGTTTGGCTTCAATCCAGAGTAGGGCCGTCCGGCCATAGAGCCCAAAAAATGGCCGCGACTTTAGACCGGTGGCAGCATAGACATTCCCACGTCGTCGTCTGAGTGAGGGACAGACTGCAGCGCTTCAACCGAAGTGCTGCACGTCGGTTGGAAGGTTCGGGCGCTTTCTTACTTAAGCTACTGCTGGGATCTGCTGGTCGGGTTGCCCCTGGTTGATGGTTGCATGGAATGCAGCGTGCGGCGTCCGTCCCCGAGTATTAATCGCGGCGTTCCCCAACGCATCGCGCAAACGCGTCAACCAATATGAATCGACTGCGTTGCAGATCACACCGCCAAGAATGGAAACCACGCCGCACATCAAGGTTACAGATATCCATTACTGTCGAGAGTGGTCTCAAAGTATCGCAGAAGTTCATCCGCAAGTCGGTTCCGAGGCGGCCATTGGCGCCGAGTTGCATGCGATGTCACGCCCATCCATCCAGTGGAAACGCCTCCAATCAGTGATGAACCAGCGGGTAATTGATTTTTTTGGTCAATATCAAGGCGCATTGTCGCACAATCAGTCATAAATTTGACAATTTCAAGCCTGAGTTGTTCAATCACAGAATGAAACAAAGGCGTCTATTAACTGTCTAGGTGGAAACAATGGAGATCAGGTCCGCAAGCGGCATTGGTTATTGGTTCGGAACCTTTGCAGATGACTTTAACGCTGGTCGAGACACCAACGAGCTCATCCTTGGATTTCGCGGGAATGATACGCTTGCGGGCGGGGCCGGGAGCGATATCGTAAAGGGCGGGTTCGGCGACGACAGCTTGATGTACGATGCCGAACTCAATGCCTCATACTTCGACATTTATCATGGCGGTCGCGGTAACGACTCTTTCACGATCTCCATGACCGCCGAGACGTGGACGTCGGAAGATCTCCAGAAAGATCTCGCGCGCTACAACGCCAAGAGCGAGTCCTTTGATCCGGGGTTCGGCTTCAAGTTCGCCTCGCTAGGACTGCGCATCAGGAAGATCGAGGACGTGGAATTCCTCGTGGACGGTGTCGCCTTGACGCCGCAGGACGACCCGGTCATCGCGAACGACGACAGCAAGACCATCGAGGTAGGTGACGGTCCGGCGACAGTCGACGTCCTGGCCAATGACAGCGTACCCGATCTCGTCGCATCCGTGATTCTCATCGACGACGCAGGTGGTCGCGCGACGCTCGATGCTGAAAATCAAGTCGTATTCGACACAACGGGACTTGATGGTGGAGAGGACTTTGTCGTTACTTACGAAGTGCGCGACGTCGACGGCGACAGCGACAGCGCCACCTTGACGGTAGACGTCGCGCCACCGCCGCCCACGTTCTACTTCTTCGCCGAATTCGGGAATGCGAGGGGCATCTACAAGAGCAACGGAACCGAAGCCGGCACTGAGTTCGTCGTCGATCCCAACGGAGGCACCGGGTCGGGGCTTGAGCAGCTGACACCCTTCAAGAACGGCTTCCTCTTCAGCGCGTCGACGACGACGGAGGGGACAGAACCATGGTTCACCGATGGCACGGAGGCTGGGACAAAAATCGTTCGCGATATCGTGCCAGATGCTGGCCGGTCTTTCCCGAACAACTACGCCGTCCTCGGGGACCGCGCTTTCTTCACGGCTGAGGAATCGGCGACGGGAGTCGAGCTCTACGTGACCGATGGCTCGGAGGGCGGAACCGTCTTGTTCGCCGATCTCAACCCCGACGCAAGCAGCTCCTTTCCGAGCCGTCTGACCCCAGTCGGCGATCAGCTCTTCTTCATAGCGAGCACGCCGGACGAGGGCAGTGAGCTGTGGCGCACTGACGGGACAGTGGGCGGGACGCGTCTGGTCAAAGACATCAACGACGGCCCTGGGAATTCAATTCTCGCCCCCCTCAAAGGGCTGGACGGGAAGCTTCTTTTTTCGGTTGGATCCAGGCCCTCGGACCTATGGATCTCCGACGGCACAGAAGCCGGTACGATCGAGCTCACGGAGGGCATCATCTCTCGGCCGGACTCCGTCGAGATCTTTGAGGGACTGGCCTATTTCGCCCGCGGCGACGGCGCCGGCGGCTTCGATCTGTGGCGCACAAACGGAACTGTCGATGGCACTGAGCTTGTTGCCGACCTCGGCATGAACAATTTCAGCCTGCTGGATATGGCCGTCGTCGGCGACGAATTGTTTTTCCAAGCCAATCAGCGGAGCGATGGCGGATTCGAACTGTGGAAGACCAACGGGGAGCCCGGCGGGACGGAACTCGTTGAGAGCATCAACGCGGGCGGCAGCGACACGCTGACCTCGGGAACGCAGTTCGAGGTTGCTGAAGATAAGCTGGTTTTCCGGGTCAACGACGGCATCCACGGCGACGAGCTGTGGGTGAGCGACGGCACCGCCGACGGCACCGAACTCCTGAAGGACATCAATCCCGGACCCGACGGCTCGCGCATCGCCGAACTCACCGCCGTCGGTGACAAAGTCGTGTTCCGGGCGTTTACCCCGACCGAAGGGCAGGAGCTTTGGATCACCGACGGCACCACCGATGGCACGACGATCGTGGCCGACATTGTTCCGGGTTCGGGGAGTTCGACCCCCTTTGACTTTGAGATACTTGCGTAACGAAGCCCATGTTGCATTGGTATAGGTTTGACTCACCTAGCTGATGGGAGGCGCGGTCCACAATTTATAGTCGCCGGGGTGATGGGTTTACCTCTCAGCCACCCCCTCCCATCGCGCGAAAGATCTTGCTTTAGCGCTCGGAGCGTCGACCATCGTGAGGCGGCAGTTTCGTTGAGATCGGGGTGGCCGATCGGTTTTCAAAAAGGGACGGAATTTCCACAGCCGGTGCCTGCAGTTGACATGAACAACCTGTAGCACTTTGAGTTAACTTTTGCGTTTAAGAAGACCCCACGTCAATGGCGATTTACGAGATCGGTACTATCGTGTTGGGAGGCGGTCCCGCAGGCCTGCAAATGGGGCACTTTCTCCAATCTGCCGGCCGAGACTATGTAATACTTGAGAAACATCAGGATGTTGGATCTTTCTTTCGCCACTACCCGCGAGCGCGTTCTTTGATTTCTTTCAATCGCCCGCCTTATCCAACGGATGACCAAGAATTTCAGTGGAAGGGCGACTGGAACTCGTTGCTTGCCGCCGATGGGCCCCGGTTCCGAGATTTCGATCAGCGCCTACTACCCCGTGCCGATAGCATGGTGAACTACTTGAAAGCGTTCTGCGAGCATCATCGACTTCGCGTGCGTACCGCAACAAATGTCACTACCGTCGCACACGACGGCGACCGGTTTGTTCTCGAAAGCGAGAGCGGCGATACATTTCTAACCCGTAGTCTCGTTATGGCGGCGGCTCTAAAACCCCGCCATCCGCCAATCCCCGGTTTCCACGTTGTCACCGAACACTACGATAACGTCAGCGTGCGGCCGGACGACTATTCCGGGCAACGGGTGATGATACTGGGCAAGCGCAACTCCGCTTTCGAAATAGCGAATATTGTGTAAGAGACGGCGTCCATCGTTCTGATGGTCAGTCCGGATCCGCTAACGCTCGCCTGGAACAGTAAGCACAGTGGTCATGTGAGGGCGCATCTCACCGGACCGCTGGACACCTACCAGCTGAAACTTGTTCTCGCCAAGCTTCTCGACGCCTCGGTAACCTCCATTGAACGTCGCGGCGCAGAGTACTTGGTTTCGGTTGCCTATACCCAGGCAGACGGTGAAGTAGAAACGTTCGTCGTCGATCGGCTCATCAATTGCACGGGCTTTGAGGCTAACTTGTCGATGTTCGGCAAAGCTTGCCAACCGGTTTGTGCCATCGAAGGCCGCTTTCCGGCGATGACGAGCACGTGGGAATCGGAAAACATACCCGGCCTTTTCTTCGTCGGCGCGCCCGCACAGACCAACGATTTTCAGAAGGCTTCCAGCCCGTTCATCGGCGGGTTCCGCTACAATGCCCGAACCTTGTTCCATCTCTTGGAAGAGCGATACCACGCCGTTCCGTTTCCCCATCAGAAGCCGCCGTCCGACACGCGCGAACTTGCCGAGTGGCTGGCACGGCGCATGACCCGAAGCGCCAGGACGTTCTTCCAGTTCGGAGTCCTGGTCGACGTGCTCGTCCTGGAGTTTGGCGAAATTCGGTATTACTGCGAACTCCCCATCGACTATGCGCATGAGCGGTTTGGGCATTGTCCGCTATATGTTCTTATAGGCTTCGAGTGGGGGGCTTATGATGGGGACGTGTTTGCCATTCCCCGGCTACCGCAATCTGAAGATGCCGACCGCAGCGCGTTCATCCATCCTGTCTTGAGAGCGTTTGGCCGGGGCGAGTTAGTGGGTGTCCATCATCTTTTGGAGGATCTGTTCGCCGTGTTCACCGATACGGTTTACGACCGTCACTTCGTGGCCAGCCGTGCCGGTCTTCCCGTTGGCGCGTGGCACGTTCGCCACCACATCGACCCGCTGGAACAGTTCCTCCGTGACACGGTCGGACAGGTACAATTTGCCAGAGGATGCGCTGATGCGCAGCTGGTCTAAGCCACCGAGCGGCCGCTGGTATGCGGAGCAATGCTTCTGCGTGACGGGGAGCGCGGCACATCGGAATAGACATGCGGTGTGACTACATAGTCGTTGGCGGCGGCATTGTCGACGTTTGTGCGGCCTACCATCTCGCTGCCCAGAAAAAAGAGGTGATGCTACTGGAAAGCGCAAGTTCGCTTTCGCTGAAAAGTCTGAAATCCAGTTCAGGCGATTCGACAAAATGCTTCCGAACAATGTATGGCGCCGATCGACATCTGACAGCGCTCAGTAAAAACTCGCTAGAGCAGTTTGAACCATTGTAGAGTCGGTAACGGCTCGCCAATTCCATTGTGATTCGGTCTTGCGAAGTTGATTCGCGAGGTGGGTCATGGGGCGAGCGTTGGGGCTGGATCTGCGGGTCCGGGTGGTGGAGGCGATCGATGCGGGGTTGTCTCACCGCGAAGCGGCACAGCGGTTTGCGATCGGTATTGCCACGGCGGGCGCGTGGCATCGGCTGTGGCGGCGCAGCGGCAGCGTGGAGCCGGCGCGCCAGGGTCATCCGGTTCGCTCCAAGCTCGACCCCCATAAGGGCTTTATCCTTGGTCTCGTCGAGGCCGCGCCCGACATCACGCTGGCCGAAATCGCCGCACGGCTCGGGGCCGAAAAGGGCGTGACGGTCTGCCCCTCGACGGTGTGGCACTTCTTTGCCAAGCGCGGCATCACACTGAAAAAAAGACCGCGCACGCGGCAGAACAGGATCGTCCCGACGTCGCCGAGCGCCGGCGCGCCTGGTTCGAGGGGCAGCCCGATCTCGATCCCGACCGGCTGATCTTCATCGACGAGACCGGTTTATCGACCAAGATGGCGCGGCTGCGAGGCCGGGCGCCGCGGGGCGAGCGCTGCCGCGCACCGGTCCCGCACGGCCATTGGAAGAGCACCACCTTCACGGCGGGGCTGCGCCGCGACGGCCTCGTGGCACCATGGCTGTTGGACGGGGCGATGGACGGTGAGGCCTTCTCCACCTACGTCACACGCGTTTTGGCGCCTGAGCTCACTCCCGGCGACACCGTCGTGATGGATAACCTGCCGGCGCACAAGGTCGCTACCGTGCGTGAGGCAATCGAAGCCGCCGGGGCTCACCTCCTCTACCTCCCGCCATATTCGCCTGATTTCAACCCGATCGAGCACGTCTTCGCAAAGCTCAAGGCCCTGCTGCGCAAGGCCGCGTGCCGCACAATCCCAGACCTATGGGATGCCGTGGCCGACGTCATCAAACCTCTCACGCCGGACGAGTGCCGCAATCTGTTCACCGCAGCCGGATACGACTGCGATTAGATTGAAAATGCTCTAGAGTGGTGGCGGACGTTTCAAGCTGATAGCGGGCAACAGCTTTATACGCCATGCGGTGTGCTCGCATTCGGCGCGCAGAGCGAGCAAACTCTTTCGCTTTGGAGTAATACGTCGGCGGCCGGCTACCCTCAAGCAAGCATCTCCGTCATGGCGGCCGAAAGTTTACCCGTCGAGCGGTTGGATATCGAGGCTGTGTGCGAGCGTTACCCGCAGCTCCATCCAAACGCGGCCTTCGACCACGCTGTGCTCGATGTTTCCGCCGGTATCTTGTACGCGACCACGGCGGTCCGGGCGGTCGGCGACCTTGCCAAGCACCAGGGGGCCGAAATCTTGACAAACACCACGGTTAAGGTGGTCGAATGGGACGGTGAGCGCGTCGCTACCTTGCGGACGAACCGCGGTAACTTCTCTGCCCGACGTGCAATTGTATTCGCCACAGGCTATATCAACCCGGCACTAATCTGAGCTACTCCCCGGAAATCGGACACTGACGTAAGCTACGATTTGTTGCTGCGGGTCTTCGACGAGAAGGAGATCACAGATGTCGAAGCGCAAACAGTATTCGGCGGAGTTCAAGGCGAAGGTCGCCCTGGAAGCGGTGAAAGGCGAGGAGACGGTATCTGAACTGGCCAGCCGGTTCGGTCTTCATCCGACAATGATCCATCAGTGGAAGCGTGCATTGCTTGAAGGCGCATCTGGTGTGTTCGAGCGTGGCGGCCGGAAGACGCCGGAGATCGACGAGGACCAGGCTAAGGAGCTTCAGGCCAAGATCGGGGAGTTGGCCGTCGCCAACGATTTTTTGTCCAAAAAGCTCAAGCCTTGGGGCGTGAAGTGAGACGCGGCATGATCGAACCGGGTCATCCCGTCCTGCCGATCGGCAAGCAGTGTACGCTGCTGTCGATCTCGCGATCATCGTTCTATTACGCGCCCAAGGGCGAGAGCGAGATAAATCTCACCCTGATGCGCCAGATCGACGAGCAGTTCCTGGAGACACCATTCTTCGGCGCCCGGCAGATGACCTGGTATCTGAAGAACGAGGGTCATCTGGTGAACGATAAGCGCATTCGCCGGCTGATGCGGCTCATGGGGCTGATGCCGATCTACCAGAAGCCCAACACCTCAAGACCGGCGAAGGGGCACAAGATCTGCCCATACCTGCTCCGGGGCTTGCGCGTGGACCGGCCGAACCAGGTCTGGGCTGCGGACATCACATACCTGCCGATGCGCCGCGGGTTCCTCTATCTGGTCGCGATCATCGACTGGTTCACCCGCAAGGTCTTGGCCTGGCGCATCTCCAACACGCTGGAGGCCGACTTCTGCGTCGAGGCTTTAAACGAAGCAATCCACAGGTTCGGCAGCCCGGAGATCAGGAACACCGATCAGGGATCGCAGTTCACGTCTTTTGCATGGACAGACCGGTTGCGGCGGATGGGCGTGCGTATCTCCATGGACGGCAAGGGCCGGTTCCTCGACAACATCTTCGTCGAGCGGCTGTGGCGGTCGCTCAAATACGAGTGCGTCTACCTGCATGCCTGGGAGACCGGATCACAGGCCCGGGCCGGCATTCGGAAATGGACGGAGTTCTACAACACGATGCGACCGCATTCCGCCCTTGGCGGCAAGCCGCCTGCGGTGATCTACTGGCAGGCAATTGAGCAAAACCAACCCGATCAGCAGGTGCAGAACGTAGCTTAATTTACGCCGATATCTGTCCAACGATTGGGGAGTGGCTCACCGGCACGACGTTATCGGCGAGCCGGCCTTATCCGACGCCGTCCTCGACCGCCTCGTTCACAACGCCTACCGGCTCGAACTCGACCGAACGTCAATGCGAAAGATCAATCCTCCGGACACGCCAGCACAGTGGCACCAGCGACCAAAGTGCTGCACGCTGGTGCAGCGCAAAAGGGGGACTTCGCGCCAGGCCATAGGCAAGTCGAAAGGCGGCTGGATTACGAAGATCGTCGCCCTCACCGACGCGCTCGGCAACCTGGTGCGCTTCGAGCTCCTGCCCGGCCAGCGTGGCGACACGGTCGGCGTGCCACCACTGATCGAGATCCTCACCTTCGACGCGCTGATCGCCGACAAGGCATACGACTTGGATTGGCTCATGGCCGATCTCGACGCGCGAGGGGCGAAGGTGGTGATCTCGCAGCGTCCTCGTCGCGCCCAGGCACGCACCATCGACGAGACCACGTACGCTTGGCGACATTTGGTCGAAAACTTCTTCTGCAACATCAAGAACTTCAAGCGTGTCTCACGGCGCTCCGACAAGACCGACACCAGCTACCGAGCCATGATCCTCGCAGCCGCATCCGTCTTGGAAACCCGAGATTAGCCGACAGACCTTAGTGCCCTCTTCAATCGATAGGGAGTGGCGAGCAAGGACAACACAAACGACATGTCCGAGCCGATTCTCCAGGGCCATTTGCCGTTTCGCCGTCTCGGTGATTATTATGAAGCCATGTCTGGACTCCCCGGCAAGGGCAGCCTCGTTCTCCGAGTTGATCCACCGCCACAATTCGTTCGGACCAGGATCATCACCAGCGGCTTTAAACTGACCTCGGTAAAGCTCACCCGCAAGCGCTGCGGTCTCCCGTTCGGTCAGCGTCGTCGAGCCAGACCTTAGAGCGTTCCACGTCCGGTCAAAGTAGCTGACGGCCTCCGCCTTGCGAGTTTTCGCTTCGGCAGGGTCCCTAGTCTCAAGTGAGAAGGTTAGCTCTGTGGCCTTGGGGCCAACAACGCGGAGGACCGTAAGACCACCGACCACCCACGGGAACAGCGAGCGTCTGCCTACGCGCCTTGTCCAGCACATCACGACGGATCCGACGGCGGAATTGGAAAACGGAGGACTGAGGACGCTTCATTGGTGAAGGCGTTCTGAGACCCATGTGTGGCACCCGTGTTTAGCAGTCGGGTTCCACAAGCTCCACAGATCCTGGGGTCTTCAACGGTTTTGCGCCCTTCGACAGGCGCTGGTCAGGAGAGGACTCGAAAAGAAGCAGTATCCAACTGATTTCAAGAGCGAATTCTGAAAATGCTTCCCGTCGGACCAGTGCCGATTCCACCGGACTCGTGCGACACCCTAACTACGGTACTCGACGGCTCACAGAGAAAATGGAACTGCGGAGGTCGGCAATCGTCGCTATAGATTAGCGTGCGGCAGCGAACCGTCTGCGACCAGCCAGAGCATCCTGAAAGCTGCTCCATTTCCTGCTCGGACCCACGAGGTCCCTGAGAATGGTCAACCGAATTTCAGTGCCTTATCGGACGGTCGCCGACTGATGCGGGAGACGGTTTTGGTCGCTCTTCCCGACGCCGCATTCTGGCAAGCTCACGATAGAGCGCGGCGGGTGTCACTCCGATCCAGTCAGCAACCTCGACCCATTTGCCAGTTTCGGGGGGATCGAAAAGATCAAGGTAGGCGATAAGCCGGTCCCGAAGGCGGCGAAGACGCATCACCTCTATCCGCGTGCGCAGGGCTTGGACTTCCTTCGCAACGTTTTGAAGGCATGGCAGGACCAAATCGTTCTGACAAAGCGCTGCCGTCAACAACTTGCACGGCAAAAAGGCGGCTCGGACGTCAGTCTCGCAGATGGCGTCGCAATGGTAGACGTCGGCAAACAATGAGGCATCAGCCACCAAACTGCCTTCTGAGGCGCGGTGCAGTATCAACTTGGTGCCATCCGGAAGTACACGCGTTAGGCAGACGTGGCCAACACGTACGAGGTACATGTGACTGACCTCGGCTCCGCGGCTGAAGACATGGGAACCGCGCGGGTACTGGCGTTCCGCCGCGTTGTCGAACAGCTCGCTCAATTGCTCTAACATGATTGCGATCATGCCATCGCTCGCCATGGGCATGCAACTGTCAGGGGACAGTCAACTACGCTTGGACAGACACCATGAAAACGGTAGCGACAGCGGTTGTCTCATTCCTTGCCGTCCTGGTCGCATCGGTGACCGCAGGGGCACAGCAGCACGTTGGACATCAGAATGGGCCCACGCCGGAAACGCGAGCCGCTGCGAACGCAAACCTCGACAACGCCCGCGTGAAAGCGTTGTCGGCGGCGGATATCCTTGCGATCCGTCGCGGCGAGGGGTGGGGGTTTGCCCGGCCAGCGGAGTTGAACGGTGTCCCAGGGCCTTTGCACGTTCTAGAGCTTGCAGAAGAGCTCAACCTAACCCGCGACCAGATCCTCGCCATCAAAACCATCCGGGATCAGATGCGAGAGGACGCGATTGCTGCGGGCGAGCGGTACATAGCAGCCGAAATCGCACTCGATGAGGCGTTCGTTCGGTCCACTCCGAGTCTTCAGGAGATCTCAACGCTTGTCGAGATGGCGGGACAGGCGCGGACCGCGCTTCGGCGTATCCATCTCAACGCTCACATTGAGACGCCAAAGATCCTATCGCTTGAACAAATCGCGTCGTACAACAAGCTGCGCGGGAACGATCTGGTTGAATCTAAACGGGCGATAAATGAAGATGTCGAGAAATGAATAGAAGAAAGCCAAATGATCATCAAGTAATCGCGGCGATCCGCTTGATCGCTCTATCGATAAATTGTTCGGGTAACCAATTTTACTCCAATTGATCCTCACGACGCTATCCTTTATCCCGCATTACTATCTGGATAAGAATTGTAATTTCTCGCGCTGAGCTGTGGGACCTTCGCGTTCCATTACATCGTCAACACAACATCTCGCGTGATCCTTTAAGGTCAAAGACTCGACAGCTTTCAACGCCGATCGGACCGCTCGTGTTTGCGTCAGAATGTCGACGCAGTAGCGATCCTCCTCGAGCATCTGCTGGATACCACGGACTTGGCCTTCAATACGCTTCAGCCGAGCGCGTGAGTTCGGGGTTTTTGTCTTCATACCAGAAACACCTCCTATAGACCCAAATACGTTACTACAGTTGAGTATCTACCAAATGCCATCGAGCTTCTTGGGGGGGAGTTTCCCGATTCTCTGAGCGTCGTGGATCCTAAGCACCGCCAACATGCCGATCTTGAAGCACGACTACTCCGAAGTCGAAACTCGCTCCGGCGATTTCGGTTGCAGCAGAATTCCTTAACACCGTCTTCGCCGTCGGGCGAATTCATCTCTCGAGATGGACGGCAACACGCAAGGAACTCGGCTGCAAGCACTGAGTTCTTCCGATACGCGGGTTCATGAAAGCCGCTCTGCGGGTAGGGAGGCGCCGACAATGCGGCCTGCCAAGCTTACCACGAGAAGCGGAATGACGAGCCACTGAACCAGCGGCGATAACCCTGTGCCGAACGGCGGCACCAAAGGCATCAGATCGGAATGTGTCCAGCGCATCGAGACTGACGTGTAGTAGTATTCGAAGGTTACGGTGAGGGCGAGGCCGATGAATACGAAGAAACCTAATTGCCACGAAGTCGGCGCAACCACCCAATAGCGTGTTTTGGACAACATCGAAGTGATCCAGAATGCGCTCAGAGCGAGACTAACATCTCCGACGGTCGCAGAGGTGCAAACCTTTACGCCCTCCCAATGATTGAATTCCGACATGCCGGCGTAGGTCGGCACCTGCAGATATTCCCAGACGAAGTGAAGGCAAAACGAAAGGACTACGACAGGGATCTCTGGAGTTGCCCAGAGCGAGAAGTGCCCGCTGCCTTCACGCGATCGCATCACGAGCGAAGATACTTCAAAAGCGCGAGCACTGCCAAAACGAGGACAGCCAGTATGAGAATCCAGATGACGAGGCCGCCTGCCATCATCCAACCGAATCCATCCATCATTCCGCTACTGTCCATCACGCATAGTCCTCCGGCGGTTACAGTGGTCGAGGTGTCCCGGCGGCGAGCTGGCGGCGCCGGCTGACTCCATTCTCCCCTATTGAAACTGCGATCCCCGCTGGGATCGTTGACCCTCCCTATCGAAACGTTGCAGCGGGCTCGAATGCAGACCTATTGTCATTGTGTTATCCAACACCGCGGTCCATCGCATTTCGAAGGTTGCTCGCCTGCCGAGCGACGACGTTTAGGCCGATCGTGCAGGTCCGGTCCCAAACGACATCATGGACGGTCGTGCTTCGGGGCACGGATCAATCCCGTATCACCAGCATCGTGGCGGCGAGAACGGCGGCTGCGCCGCGCCTGGTCGGGGGCCTTTGGAATAGCGGGTATCACCCGACTTCCAGGGCTTCTGACCGTGCTCAAGTCGATCGCCCGGGAGCTGACGGTTGATCCGCGCCTTGTCCTGCGGCAGCACGTCAGCGCGGATTTCGTCGATGCCGAGCCGTGCCCCGATGGCCTTGGCCGTACGCTCGTTGTCCCCCGTGGCCATGATGATGCGAAAGCCGAGCGCGTGCAGCGCCTTCAGCGCCTGGGGGGTCGTTTCCTTGACGGGATCGGCGACGCTGACGGGGCCGGCCACCGCCCCGTCGACGGCGACGAACATCACCGTCTCGCCCTCGTCGCGGCGCGCATCGGCCTTTTGCGTCAGTTCGTCACCGTCGAGACCGAGGTCGCGAACAAGTGCAAGGTTGCCAACTCTTCCACCGGCACCGGCTCGCCCGGCCGCACGCGCAGGCGATCGCCCAGCTGCACGTCCTCCAGCGGCACCTTCGCCTCCGAACATCGTCGCGCATCACGCGCGCGGTCTTCGCCGCCATTTCAAGGAGCGCCCGGATGGCCTTGCCGGTCCCCTCGCGGGCGCGCAGCTCCATCACCTGGCCCAGAAGCACGAGCGTCACGATGACCGCCGCCGCCTCGAAGTAGACGCCGACGTGACCCTCGGCGTCGCGAAAGCCGTCGGGGAAGATGTCCGGCGCGAGAACCGCGACGACGCTGAACAGCCATGCGGCCGAAATGCCCATGGCGATCAGCAAGAACATGTTGGGGTTCAGCCTGCGGAAGGAGTTCCATCCACCTACGAGAAATGGCCAGCCACAAAAAAGCACGACCGGCGTGCCGAGCACGAGCTCGATCCAAAGCGTGATGCGCTCGCCAAATACCTCCCGCACGCCCGAAAGGCCGACAAGCGGGCCCATGGTGAGGACCAGAAGCGGCAGCGTGAGAACAGCGCCGACCCAGAAGCGCCGGGTGAAGTCGACGAGCTCTGGGTTCGGGCCGTCTTCGGCCATGGCTGCGGACTCAAGCTCCAGCCCCATCCCGCAGATCGAGCACGACCCTGGTTTCGTCTGGCGCGCCTCAGGATGCATCGGGCATGTGTAGACGGCGCCGTCGTGGTGAGGCGGCACGGTGTCGTAGTTGCCGCCGGTGCCCGCCTTTGCGTGCGTGCCGTGGCCGCCATGTTCACCCGCCTCGCCTTCGGGGACGAGATGCATCCCGCACTTGGGGCAGTCGCCCTCGTGGTCCTGCCTCACCTCAGGGTGTATCGGGCACGTGTAGAAAGCGGCGGAGGCTTCCACGTCTGATGTATTCAACTGGCTCACCAACTCGCCTCTGGTTGCACGTTGTGCGCTTCACCGATGCGCACTGTTGACAATCAGTTTGGTCAGCGTTCCCACGATAAAAGCACCCACCTTTGGTGCCAAGCGTCCTTTAGAATCAGCGTCAGTATGCGTTCACTTACTGCCTTTTTCGCGATGTCCGCGACTCCGGCGGTGGCCGACATCTTCATACCGGCTGGCGATGCGATCCTGCATCTGTCAGCCGACGGATCGACGATCGCTCGGATCGAAGGCATCGATAACGTCCATGGTCTTGCGCTCGCACCAAGTGCAGGCTTGATCGTCGCGGGTAGCCTGTCCCAGGGCATGACAGACAGCCCCAGAGCAAGTACGGACGAGATCGACATCAGCGCCCGCAGGATGATCGATCAATCGAGCTTTTGCGAGGACGAGCACAACGCACATCACCGTATTGCTGGAACAGGAAAAACGGCGACGGTGAGCATCGTCACGATCTACGATGCGGCTTCACACGAGCGGGTGCGAGAAATCGATGTCGGCGGCATGGATCATCACGTTGCTATTGATGACAGCGAGACCTACACCGTGGTCCCGCACCCAGGACTTGGCGGCGTCTGCATCATCACCATCGGCACCGGTGAGGTACGCGGGCCGATCGCGACGGGGCCGAATTCCGAGTACGCGGTCGCAGATCCTCGAACAGGGCGCTTTTTCGTCTCAAATGCCGGCAATGGTACGATTAGCGATGTCGACCCGAAGGCTGGGATCGTCATGCGGAACTTGCAGCTGACGGCCGGTCCGAAACACCGCCAGTTCCTCCCCGAACAGCGCATCCTCGTGGTTGCAGGCGCAGAGGTAGGCTTTGCAACTCTGCTCGATGCCGATAGCGGCGAGCAGATCGATCGCTTCGAGATCGGCGGCTTGCTTCACGGTATCCAGGCGGACGTGAATGCGCTCTGCGCACTATGTCAGCGCACATGAACGTGATCGCGTCGTTCGCATCGACCTTGCGACGGGCAAACGGACCGAAACCGCGGTTCAACCCAAACCATATCATATGAGGCTTCCGGCGAGTTCATCCTGATTGGCGTCGAACCCCTGGCAACGCCGATACGTGCGACTGGGACTGTCAACCGGATAGACGCGAACGCCGCAAGGGCGAACATCACGCACGGACCGCTCACCGAGATCGGCATGCATGGCATGACGATGGATTTCGCAATTGCGGACGACGTCTAGCCCAAAACGCTCCCGATCGAGCAGGAGGTGACCCTCCTCCTTCGACGCGAAGCGGATTTCTCTCTCACTCTGGTCGGCGTTGAAGGCGCGGTGACGCAATGATCCCCGCTATCATCCGCGGCTCGATCCAGAACCGCTTCGTCATCCTTGTCTTAGCGGTGATGCTTGCGGCGGCCGGCCTATGGGCCTTGCGCACCACGCCCGTCGACGCGATCCCCGACCTTTCCGATGTTCAGGTCATCATCAAGACACCCTATCCGGGCCAGGCGCCGCAAGTGGTCGAGGATCAGGTCACTTATCCGATCGCGACCGCGATGCTCGCTGTCCCGGGTGCCACCGACGTGCGCGGATTCTCCTTCTTCGGCGATTCTTACGTTTACGTGGTGTTCGAGGACGGAACCGACCTCTACTGGGCGCGCTCGCGTGTGCTTGAATATCTTGCGCAAGTGTCGTCGCGTCTGCCGGCGGGGGCTGCGCCCGAACTCGGTCCCGATGCCACAGGCGTCGGCTGGATCTACCAGTACGTGCTCATCGATAGGACCGGCAATCACGATCTGTCGCAACTGCGCGCGTTGCAGGACTGGTGGCTCAAGTATGAGGTGCAGACCGTCGAAGGTGTCTCGGAGGTCGCCACGATCGGTGGCATGGTCAAGCAGTATCAGGTGGTCGTCGATCCCAACAAGCTGCGCGCCTTCGACATTCCATTGCAGGCCGTGCGTACGGCCATCGAGGCGGCAAACCGGGAAACCGGTGGCAGCGTGGTGGAGATGGCCGAGGCCGAATACATGGTTCGCGCGACGGGCTATGTGGACGATCTGTCGGACCTTTCACGCATTCCGCTGAAGGTGAACGAGCGCGGCGCTGCGCTCACTCTTGCCGACGCTGCCCAAATCCGCCTGGGCCCCGAGATGCGCCGCGGGGTTGGCGAGTTCGACGGCGAAGGCGATGCCGTCGGCGGCGTGGTCATCATGCGCTGGGGAGGCAACGCGCTCGCGACGATCCGCGCCGTCGAGCAACGGCTTGAAGAGCTGCGTCCGAACCTTCCGGACGGGGTTGAGATCGTCACCACATACGACCGGTCCGGTGTGATCGAGAGGGCGATCGACAATCTCACCAAGAAGCTGACGCAGGAATTCGTCGTTGTTGTCCTGGTGTGCGCGGCGTTTCTACTACACCTGCGCTCTTCGCTCGTGATCGTCCTGTCTCTCCCGCTCGGCATTCTGGCCGCGTTCCTGGTGATGCGCATCCAGGGCGTCAACGCGAATATCATGTCTCTCGGTGGCATCGCCATTGCCATCGGCGCCATGGTGGATGCTGCCATCGTGATGATCGAAGCGCTCCATCGGCGCATGGAAAAGGAGACGATCACAAAGGAAAACCGCTGGAAGATCGTTGCAGAGACCACGTCCGAGGTCGGACCAGCGCTGTTTTACTCGCTCGCCATCATCACGGTGTGCTTCATGCCAGTCTTCGTTCTGGAAGCACAGGAGGGCCGTCTCTTCAAACCGCTGGCCTTCACCAAGACCAACGCGATGGCCGCGGCGACGATCCTCTCGATCACCGTGGTGCCTGTACTGATGGGCTACTTCGTACGCGGCCGGATCGTCGCAGAGCGCAGGAACCCGCTTAGCGCGCTTTGCATCATCATCTATCGGCCGTTTCTCGATGCAGCCGTTGCCTGGCCTTGGGCAACCGTTGTCCTCGCCATGACGCTTGTGGCGTCCATGTGGTGGCCGCTCCAGAAAGTCGGCACGGAGTTCATGCCAGAGCTGAACGAGGGTGACTTCCTCTATATGCCCTCGCTCTACCCGGCTGTTTCGATCGGAAAGGCGCGGGAAGTGTTGCAGCAGACCGACCGCTTGATTGCGACTGTTCCGGAAGTGTTGACGGTCCACGGCAAGCTCGGGCGCGCCGACACCGCCACCGATCCCGCGCCGCTGACCATGATCGAAACAACGATCCGATTGCGCCCTGAGGAGGATTGGCGGCCTGGCATGACGATGGAGAGGATCCGCAACGAACTTGATCGGGTGGTTCAGGTGCCTGGCGTGACGAACGTGTGGATCCAGCCGATCAAAAACCGGATCGACATGCTGGCCACCGGCATCAAGACGCCAGTAGGTGTGAAGGTCTCTGGCGCTGATCTGGCGGTCATCGAGCGGATCGCGATCGAGGTGGAGCAGGCGGTTGCTGACATTGCGGGGACCGCCTCAGCCTATGCCGAGAGGCCGGTGGGTGGGCGGTTCATCGAAATCGACATCGATCGCGATGCGGCTGCCCGCTATATGCTAACCATCCGAGACATTCAGGAGGTGGTGCAAACTGCCATTGGCGGTATGCAAATCTCGGAGAGCGTGGAAGGGCTGGAGCGCTTCCCGATCAATCTGCGCTACCCGCGCGACTGGCGAAACAGTCCTGAGCGGCTCGACGATCTGCCCATCGTCACACCCTCCGGTGCGCATATCCCGCTCGGCGCCGTCGCAAGGATCGCTGTCGTGGACGGGCCGGGCATGATCCGCTCGGAGAATGCGCGGCGTGCGGGCTTCGTCTTCATCGACATTTCTGGACGCGACCTCGGCGGCTACGTGGCAGAGGCGCAGCGCGTTGTGGCGGATCGTGTGGCGCTTCCACCTGGATACTCCATCGCCTGGTCCGGGCAGTACGAATTCATCGAGCGCGTGACCGAACGGCTCACGCTCGTGGCGCCGGAAACGCTGCTCATCATCACGCTCATGCTCTTCATGGCGTTCAACAGGGTCACAGAGGTGGCGATCATTCTGGCAGCGCTTCCGGTTGCGTTGGCGGGTGGCGTTTGGTTCATCTGGTGGTTGTCGTTCGACTTGTCCGTTGCGGTGCTTGTCGGCTTCATTGCGCTTGCGGGCGTGGCCGTTGAGACGGCCATCGTGATGCTCCTCTACCTCAATCTGGCCTGGAACCGACGGGTCGCGCTCGTGCGCGACGAGCGCCGCGCGATGACGACCGCCGACGTTGAGGACGTTGTCTTCGATGGCGCCCTCTTGAGACTGCGGCCCAAGGTGATGACGGTGGCGACGATCTTCGCAGGCCTCATCCCGATCATGATCGGTGACGCGACAGGCTCTGAGGTGATGAAGCGCATCGCAGCACCCATGATCGGTGGCATGGCAACCGCCACGCTCCTCACCCTCTTCGTGATCCCTGCGATCTTCGTGATTTGGAAGCGAGCGTCTTTGCGACGGACGAACGCCGAAATCGCGACCGCAGGTGCCCCGGTTCCGGCGGAATAGTCCGCCGGCGCCGCCCCCCAAGACCATGCAAACAAGGAGTTCTCCATGCGGACGACGATGCTCGCGATCTCGCTCTTGCTGACCGCGCCACTAGGGCCGGCTTTCGCAGACACTGGACATGGCAATCACGCGGCGATGGCAGACGGCGTTCACACCACCGAAGTCGTGAACGCCATGAGCGACACCTCGGTAAACGTGAGCCATGATCCGATCCCTGAGATTGGCTGGCCGGCGATGACGATGGATCTTTCGATCCTGGACGGGGCAGACACCGGCGACGTTGCAGTTGGCGACGATGTGACGATCATGCTGGAAAAGGGTCCCGACGGGCTCTACGGCGTTCGTGCGCTCGAGCGAGCCGAGTAGGGGCGGTGCCTCGGCCGATCTGGGGCCGCGGCACCACAACCGATGCCTTCGTCGTGGAATTGGCCTGCACAAGGACACAACGAAGACGTCCTCGCGAAGATTTGCAGCTCACTTGCCGCAGATTTGGAAGATGCCGCACGTATACTTGCAGTGCGTCGGATCACGCACTTGACAGCACCGAGTCATATCCGCACAAAAACCCGATGGTCCGTCGAATCGCCCTCTGCGTTGCGTTTGTCATCGCGCTCTTGATCGGGAGCGTAGGGGCGATGATCGTCGGCGGTGGGCAAGCTGAGGCCCATCCAGTTGCCAACATGGCAATGAGCGATGCGACGCCGACCCACGGCGGACATGTCGTCGATATCAAACCCTCAAAACCAGGGTGCCCACCAGGTGGCTGCGACGCGGACCCGACCTCTGACAAGGATTGTCTCGGTCCGACAGTCTCTTGCGGCGCCGCAGCGATCTCGGCTGGCGCCAGCCAACTGCGCCTCACCACAGTGATCGAACCGAACCGGTCCTTCGCTGCGGACTTCGCTCTGCACGGTGTTTCCGAACCGGTAGACGTTCCGCCTCCTCGCTGACCATCCGACTGCGCGCATTCGCGCGTTTTCTTGGATTGGACAGGGGAAGAACGGACAATGACCCATCGTGGAAAGTGCGTCTTTGGCGCAATGGCAGCCTTGTCGCTGTCACTCTCGGCAGTCGCCGTGGCTCACACCGGCGCGACCGGCGTGGTGAAGGAGCGGATGGACCAGATGATGGCCATCGGCGACGCCAACAAGGCACTGCGCGCCATGTTCTCAGGTGAAACGCCCTACGATGCCGTGGTTGTGGCGCAGAGTGCACAGACCATCCGCGGGCACGCTGGCGAGGCCCTCATCAGTCTCTTCCCTGAAGGGAGCCTCGACGGACCGACCGAAGCAAAGCCCGAGATCTGGGAAAATTGGGACGAGTTCGTCACCCTTGCGAACCGTCTTGAGCACGTGGCGGAAGGCCTCGCGCGTGCCGCGGACAACGGTCCGGGCGCAGACGAGGCGATGCCCTCTATGGGCGCCATGATGGGGGGCAGGGATGCGCCCGACATGAATGCCATGATGGGCGGTCAGATGATGTCCGGGATGATGGGCACCGGTTCGCCGGAGATGGCGATGAGCCCTGACATGATGGCCGAGATGCCGGCCGATCGTGTGTTCGCGATGCTCGGCGACACCTGCTCGGCCTGCCATACCAAGTTCCGCATCGAGAAAGACTGACCGGTGCGTATCGGATGGGTGTTGGCAGGCCTCGTCGTGGCGGGGGGGCTAGGCTATGGCGCACTCGCGCTTTGGCCGCTCGACGCCGACGCTGCGATCGAAGCAAGCCTTGAGGGCGATCCGATGCGTGGCGCCTACCTCGCCAGAGCCTCGGGTTGCATTGGGTGCCATACCGACATTGGAGGCGGCGGCAGACCACTAGCGGGAGGACCCGCGCTCGACACGGACTTCGGGACGTTCTACGCGCCGAACATCACGACCGACGAAAATGTCGGGATCGGCGGATGGAGCCTCGCGGACTTCGCCACAGCGGTTCGCCGCGGCATCTCCCCCGATGGCGAGCCATATTATCCGGTCTTTCCTTACCCGTTCTATTCCCGCCTTACGGACCAGGACGTGGCTGACCTCTACGCTGCCTTTCAGACAGTCGCGCCGGTCGCCCAACCGGCGCCAATCTCGGACGTTTCCTTTCCTTTCAGCGAGCGCGCCGGCCTAAAACTTTGGCGTGCACTCTACTTCCCGGGTGAGCCGTTCGAGCCCGATCCCGAGCGATCCGATGAGTTCAATCGTGGCAAGTATCTGGTCGAAGGCCCGCTACATTGCGGCGCCTGCCATACGCCTCGAAATCCCTTCGGTGCCCGCGACGTGGAACACCGCTTCGCCGGAAGCGATGCGCTGCCCGGCGAAGGCAAGGCCCCGCCGATCACGGCTTCAACGCTCGAAGAGAATGGCTGGACCGCGCCGTCGCTCGCTTTCGCCCTGAAAAGTGGTTTGACGCCATCAGGCGATGCCTTCGGCGGCCTCATGGGCGAGGTTGTGCGCGATTCCACGGCGTTTCTCAACGAGCCCGATCGCGATGCGATCGCCGCATTCCTCATGGGAGAAGGCCCCAAAAAATGACTTTGTGCCGTGTGATAAATCTTGACCGTCGTCGCTTTCTTGCCGGCGCTGGCGCGACCCTTGCCACCGCAGGCGCGCTTCGCCCAGGCCGCGCCGAGGCCGCCCCGGGAAACCTTGTCGCAGACGTCGGGAGGCAAGTCTTGGCGACCGGTCGGGGGAATACGACCGTCGATACATGGTGCTACGGAGGGAGCGTGCCCGGGCCGCTGCTGCGCTATTCCCGCGGCGAACGGCTTGATCTGATGTTTCAGAACCGCCTTCCGGAGCCGAGCGCCGTTCACTGGCATGGTCTTCGGCCGCCCAACGACATGGATGGTGCGGCGCCGCTCACCCAGCTCCCCGTCGAGCCGGGCGAGCGCTTCCGCTACGCCTTCGATCTCAATGATGCCGGAACCTACTGGTATCACACGCACTTTCGAGGTTGGAACCAGCAGGACCGCGGTCTATATGGCGTCCTCATCGTCGACGAGGACGAACCGCCGAAGGTAGACCGTGACGTTCTCCTCGTGCTCGACGACTGGCTGCTGACGCGACGCGGCGGTCTTGCCGAAAATTTCGGCGATCTCCACGAGTGGGCCCATGCGGGCCGGCTCGGCAACCTGGCGACGATCAACAATGACGCTCATGCGGCAGTCTCTATGCGCGCCGGTGAGCGCATCCGGCTGCGGCTCGCAAACGTTGCCAACGCGCAGATCTTTGCGCTGATGTTCGACGGGCACGATCCGGTCGTGGTCGCTGAGGACGGCAACCCGGTCTCGCCGTGGGCGCTCGGCGCGGGAGAACTGCTGCTCGGGCCCGGGCAGCGCGCCGATCTCATCCTCGACGCTGTCGGCGCCCCATCCTCACGCCATGCTATCCGCGCCTACACCCTGCGTGACGAGATCCGCATGGGCAGCTTCGTTTACGCGGACGAGGCGAGCAGCAGCAGCCTTGCGGGCACCGACGTTCTGCCGCTGGAGGGGAACGCGCGACCGGAACTGAAGCTCTCGGACGCCCGGCGTCTCGAGCTCAATATGGAAGGTGGCGCGATGGGTCGCATGGGCCGCGCCATGATGGGAGGCCGCATGATGGGCATGCGCGAACTCATGCGGAACCGAAGAATCTGGGCCTTCAACGGCGTCGCCGGCGACATGGACACCCCGCTCGCAACAGTCAAACGCGGCGAGACCGTCGTCGTCGATATGACCAACGACACCGCCTTCCCCCACGCCATGCACCTGCACGGCATGCATTTCCGTGAGGTCACCCGCAATGGCGCACCTGTAGCGAACGGTCCATGGCGGGACACCTCGTTGATGGCGTCAGAAGACAAGGTCTCGATCGCCTTCGTCGCGGAGACACCCGGCAAATGGATGCTTCACTGCCACATGATCGAACACCAGGCCGGCGGCATGATGACTTTCATCGAAGTTGAAGGAGATGAAGCGTGATACTTGAAAACTCTGGTGAAGCTCTCGGAGTCGACCGCAGCAGTATAGTGACCCGACGACAGTTGCTCGTTGGGGCGACTGCCGTTGGGGCAGCCTTCGGACTGACTGGTTTCGTCGAGGCACCGCGCCATGGCGTTCCCGCACCAGCGGTGGTGCGCTTTTCAAGCAAGGCTCGTCCCGGGTCCATCGTGGTGCGCACTGGTGAGCGCCGGCTGTACTACGTGCTCGGCGGCGGTCGCGCTGTAGGGTACATCATCGGGGTCGGCAAAGCGGGGCGCTCGTATCGCGGCCGCGGGCGTATCGGTCGCAAAGCCAAATGGCCGAGCTGGACGCCGACGAAGAACATGATCCGGCGCGAACCGCACAAGTACGCCAAGTACGCGCGTGGTGTTCCGGGAGGACCGAACAATCCGCTCGGTGCGAGGGCGCTCTATCTCTACAAAAGCGGCCGGGACACCATGTACCGCATCCACGGAACCAATGACCCGACCAGTGTCGGCCGGGCCGTCTCCAACGGCTGTATCCGTCTCCTCAACGAACACGTCAAAGACCTCTACGCGCGCGTCGGCGTCGGGGCACGCGTTTACGTCCAGTAGTCAGCAACTGACCAACAACTTTGGAGTATATCATGAGTATCAAGGCAATCGGCGTTGTGTCGGGCGCGGCTATGACAGCAATTGCCGCCTTCGCCGGCGGCGCTCAGGCGGATCCGCAAGACCATACGATGTACGTCTACAAGACGCCGTGGTGCGGCTGTTGCACGGCGTGGGCGGATCATATGAAGGGGCTCGGCTACACGCTCGAGATCACCGAGCTTGAGGATCTTGCCCCGGTCCGCCGCCAGGCGGGCATCCCGGACGAGGTGCAGGGTTGCCACTCCGCCGCCATTGCAGGCTATGCGCTCGAGGGGCACGTCCCGCCCGAGGCGATTGCCAAGCTTATCGAAGAACGCCCTAAGATTCGCGGAATCGCCGTTCCCGGGATGCCGCAAGGCTCTATCGGCATGGGGAACAATCCGCGGGCAAAGTACAACGTGTACACATTCGGCGCGGGAACGAGCGAAGGCAGTACGATCTTCTACCAGGCGGGCCGCTGATTATGATCGGTCGGCGGACTTTCATCCTCGGCGGCAGTGCTGCGCTCTTGGGTGGCTGTACGGTGACTGACACGCCACAGCCAAAGGTGTCGACGGCGCCGCAGATCCCTGAAATCTACCGGCTCATGTACGGTCCCCGGCCGAACGAACGTTTCCCGATCCCGGCTGTCAATCTTCGTGAGGTCGACCAAAAGTATTGGCGACGCGAGGTCCCAAATCCCACCGGGGAGTCGCCGGGCACCGTCGTGGTCGATACCGGCACGTTCTACCTCTACTGGACGATGACCGATGGGCGGGCGATGCGCTACGGCGTCGGCCTTGGCCGCGAAGGGTTCGAGTGGAACGGCAACGCGCGCATCCCCTTCAAGCGCGAATGGCCGACATGGACGCCTCCGGCTGAGATGATCGCGCGCGAACCCGAGCTGGAGAAGTATCGGGACGGAATGGAGCCCGGGCTCGATAACCCGCTCGGCGCTCGCGCCCTCTACCTGTTCGAGGGGCGGGTCGACACGCTCTACCGGCTTCATGGCACCCAGGAGGCCTACTCCATTGGACGAGCAGTGTCTTCAGGCTGCGTGCGCCTTCTCAACCAAGACGTGATCGATCTTTATAATCGCGTGCCGAACGGAACGCGTGTCGTCGTGCGCCCGCCGAGCGCACCGTTGCTCGCCTAAGCCATGGCAAGCAGGCGGACCCTCGTGATGGTTGGGGTTGGGATCGCCCTCGGCGCAGTTGGTATTGCGGCGGGGGGCTGTGGCTGAAGTCCCCCACCCCGTCCATCGTGCTGCAGCCAAACGACCGAGACGTCGTCGCGGTTGGTGAGGCGGTCTACGCGGCACAGTGCGCCTCTTGTCATGGCGCGAATCTCGAAGGCGAGCCGAACTGGCGCGAAAGAGGGCCTGACGGCCGCCTTCCGGCACCGCCGCACGATGAGACGGGACACACTTGGCACCACCCCGATGAGATGTTGTTTGAGCTGACAAAGTCCGGCCTGCCGAAGCAAATCGGCAATGGCGAGCCGTATTACTCCAACATGCCAGCTTACGAGACCATGCTGAGCGACGAAGAGATCGTCGCGGTGCTCTCGTACATAAAGAGCCGCTGGCCCGACGACGTCCAGGCGCGGCACGACGAGTTGAACGCCCGAATGGCGGCACAACAATGAGCGGGAACGTCGTTCATCGTCTTGCGGTCTTGCTCGTCGCGATCGTGCTTGCCTTGATCGCGGTAGTTTTGCCGTCGAGCGCACAGACGCCTTGGCAGGAAAAGGCGAACAGCGCAGCGCGGCTCCATGTGGCCGCAACCGGAGGGGAGATCGTCGCCGGCCTCGAGGTGCGCCTCGGAGAGGACTGGAAAACCTACTGGCGCTCAGCAGGCTCCACCGGGCTACCCCCGATGCTCTCCGCGGATGGCTCGCAAAACGTCGCCTCGATTGATCTTACGTTCCCGGCGCCCGAGCGCTTCGTCGCCTTCGGCATCGAGGCGCTCGGCTATTCGCACAATGTAACTTTCCCGATCGCGATTGAGAGGAACAATCCGCAAGAGGGCGCAAGACTGTCGCTGACGGCCGATCTCCTAGGGTCTAAACTCAATCAACAGATAGGAAAGGAGAGGCATTCAAGGTCACGGCGTTCGTGGAGGGACGCCATGGGTCATCTGTTTTGGCTGAACGACGAGCAGTGGGCGGCGATCGAGCCGCATCTGCCGAAGAACCAGCCCGGTGCGCGGCGGGTCGACGATCGCCGGGTCCTATCCGGAATCTTTCACGTCTTGAAGACCGGTTGTCGCTGGTGCGACTGCCCGGCCGAGTACGGGCCGCACACGACGGTCTACAACCGGTTCAATCGCTGGTCGCGACGGCGGTTCTGGACCGGGCTTCTGGAGGCGTTCGCTGCAGCTGGCCGCCTGGCGCAGAGCGCCTCCATCGATTCCAGCTTCGTCAAGGCGCACCGCTCGGCCCACGGCGGAAAAGGGGGGCGCGGCGCCAAGCGATCGGTCCGTCGCGCGGCGGCCAAACCACCAAGATCCATGCGCTGACCGATCTTCTTGGACGGCCCGTCGTTGTGCGGCTGTCGCCCGGCAACGTCAGCGACATCGCTTTGGCCGACACACTCCTCGATGCCGCTCCGGCGACCCGTTGGCTCATCGCCGACAAGGGCTATGACGCCAATGCGCTGCGCAAACGTCTGGCGCTCACCGGAACAACGCCGGTCATCCCCGGCCGGGTCAATCGCAAGACCCCGATCGCCTACGACAAGCGCCGCTACAAGGACCGATGGCGCATCGAGGCCACCTTCAGCCGCCTCAAGGACTTCCGCCGCGTCGCCACACGCTACGACAAGCTCGCCCGCAACTTTATCTCCGCCGTTACCCTCGCTGCGCTCCTTGCCTTCTGGATCTGAACGAGTCTGGACCCTAGCAGCCTGTCCGATCAGGTTGGATCAACCTGATCGACGAGACATCGCGCCAAAAATGGGTGCGAGCACGTTTTCATCCGCTCAGTTTGGTTCACACTGAGCGGATCTTGCTCTTAGGACCGGAGCCAAAGTTTCCCTTCCGCATCGCTCACTTGGCCGCCTCGCCAACAGACAAGGGGCCCTCGCCTCGAATATGGCGCAAACGGATATGGTTTGCGCTATTGCCATGCTTTAGCGGAAGGTGCCGAGCTCCCCGATCCTATAGCCGCCGGGGTAGGTGGGGCGGGGGATCTGGGTCAGCCGACGCGGGGTACGGCGCGGGGGAAGCTGTCTCAAGATGCGCGCCCTCACGCGAAGGGCCGCAGGCAGCAACGGCCTCATCCAGCCAGCGGGTGGCGGAAAACCCATGCTTTTTCGCAGCGGACAGTCGAGAAATGCATGGACCACTGGACGGCCCGCCCAGAACATCCATCGCGGCATGTAGAAACCCAGGAGCAAATCGGTCGTGACCTCAGCAATTCGACGATTGGTGTCTGCAAAACGGAATTCGGCGGCTTCGTATGCTTCATTCCACCGCATGAAGTCGGCAAGATCGTCAGGAATGTCTTTGATCCCCATGCGCGCGCCAAGGCCCCGATAGTAGAGGAACCACCCCCGTTTTTCCGCCGGGGTCATCGGACGGCGGCCGAAGCGGTCGATCCAGCGGATCGGCTCACAAATGAAGGTCGACAGAACGTAGAGCATGAGTGCGTTGTCGATCCGGAACCGCCCGTGCATGGCGTTCATCCTGGCGATGGACGCCTGCCCTTCCTGACTGTCCAAGCCGTGCTCAATGGTTTCGGCCAGGAGAAGCTCGGTGTCGTCGTAGCGTTTGCGCGGACGGGTTTCGAACTCTTTGGTCTTTGCAAGCAGGCCGGAGATTGCAGGAACCGCGTAGGTTCGAAACAATGCGAACTCGAGCGCGCGTTCAATGTCCCACGAGAACTCGTAGGCATAAAGCAGACGCGCGATCTCTTCGTAGCGCACCTCAGGATCCAGCGCAGCGATCGTCCCTGCGATCGGCGTTTGAGGTTTCGTCGTCCCTGTGGTGGGTTGGGTGATATCCATTACAAGTATCTCAAATCTGTCGTGTGACGGCTTTGTGGAGCGCGCACCAGAACACCCTGCCTGCAAGTGTACGCAGACACGATGGTCTACACCTTTGATTCAGAGCGGTGTCGTCAACACAATGTGGCGATGGCCGTTGTGGTCGCCGTAGTGCGTTTCACGTCAGGCTCTTTACACGGCGGGTTGGCGCTGAGCGCACCGCTTATGGGATGCGCACCGGCATTGGCGTGATCTGACGGATACCGCCGAAACCGACCATCTGCGGGGCCCCTTCAAGGGCAATGTCGGGTGCAACGTCGAGGAGTGCGGCAAGGCTTTCTTTCATCTGTATCCGGGCCAGCATCTCACCGATGCACCGGTGCGGGCCAAGGCCGAACGCCATGTGCAGCCGAGGGTGGTCGGTCCGGCGAAGGTCGAAACGGTCAGGATCTGCGTAGATGGCCGGATCGCGGATGGCCGAGAGCGTCGGCAGGTGCAAGACGGCGCCAGCGGGCAGCCACACGTCGGCGATATCGATCGGCTCCACCGCGAGCCGCGCAATGGTCCCGATGGACGGCTCGTAGCGCACCCCTTCCGTGACCGCGCCGTGGATGAGGGTTGGGTCGGACATCAGCGCCCGCCAAGCTCCTGGACGGGAAAGCAGAAGCCCCCACCAGCATTGCAAACGCTGCACGGGTGGTGTCGCTACCGCCGATGATGATGCTCACCACTTGGTGCACGAGGCTCTCAAACGAGATTTGCGGGCGTTCGCGCCAGTCGGCAAGGACGGCGGTAAGGAGGTCCCCTGCCGCGCCGCCTGCCGCGAGCCCTTTGCGGGCCCAGACGATTGGTTTTTGCGATGTACGCGACGGAACCAAGATCGCTTATGGCACCATAGGCTCGGGCCCGCCGATCCTCAAAGCCGCCAACTGGCTAAACCATCTGGAGTTCGACTGGGCAAGCCCGATCTGGGGACGCAGCTTTGCCGAAATCGCCCGCCAGCGCACTTTCATCCGCTACGACGAGCGCGGTTGCGGTCTGTCCGATCGGGACGTGGAGGACTTAAGCTTCGATGCCTTCGTGGAAGACTTGGAGGCTGTCGCTGACACGCTTGGCGTTGAGCGCTTCCCGCTGATCGGCATTTCGCAAGGATGCGCGGTGTCCATCGAATATGCTGTGCGCCATCCAGAACGTGTGTCGGATCTGATCCTCATCAGCGGCTATGCAGCCGGTTGGCGTCATGTGGCAAGCGCCGAGGAGCAAGCGCGACGCGAGGCCGTGGTCAATCTCACACACGTGGGTTGGGGACCGACATTCCCGCCTATCGCCACATTCTCTCGCTGACCTTCATGCCTGATGCCACGGCCGAGGTGCTCGCTTGGTTCGATGAGTTTCAGCGCCACACGACCTCTGAGGACAACGCGGCACGGTTTCAGGAAGCGTTTGGTGAGATCGATGTTCGCCACAGGCTGGCCGAGGTGAAAGTGCCGACCATCGTATTTCACTCCCGCCACGACCAGAGGATCCCCTTCGACCAGGGCCGCGCCCTCGCCCGCGGTATCCCCAACGCGCAACTCGTCCCGCTCGAAAGCCGCAACCACATCCTTGTGGATGATGAGCCTGCCTGGACCGTCCGCTTTGACACCATTGGACGGTTCTTGGCAGAGAAAGGGATTTAGAGCGGCCCGCCGTCAGATGGGATCATCAGTCCGCAAAAAAACGCCATATGTTTAAAGGAGTATAGCCCCTCATCTTCGTCCTTACGCACGCAGATGAGAGGCTCTGGAGGGGCAGGGTTCGGAGTTGCCGGGCTGGGATGGGTGCGCAGGGTCTTACACGTTTGCTGGCCGGCACGAACGGGAACGGCGACGTTCGCAAACCCATCCGCACCGCGCGCTTGGCTCATCCATCCGCAGGCCACGCGAGGAAGCGCGGGGCTTAAAGCGATCGCACCGACTTGCGACAGCACCACACCCTTCGTCAGACGGCAGCAGCGGTGTTGTCGGCGCTCCAGCGCGTCAGGGCCGTCGGCCTTGCGCGCTTAACCGGCCACCACGGCAGTTGCCTCAATTTCCACCAGGAAGTCCGGCAGCGCGAGGGCCTGGACGCCAATCCATGTGTTGGGCGAGGGGGTGACGTCGCCCCAGAAGTCGGCAAGGGCGCCGCCCACGGGGCCGAGCTTGTCGGGGTTGTGATCCACCACATAGGTTCTAATGCGCACGATATCGGCAGGCGTTGCCCCAGCTGCGGCGAGAACGGCCCTTAGGTTCACGAGGGCCTGACGGGCCTGCGCCGCCAAATCGCCAGGGCCGACGATGTTGGCATTCTCGTCCCATGCCACCTGACCTGCGCAGTGGATGGTGCGCCCTGCGCCGCTCACCGCAGCGTGGGAAAACCCGTATTGCACAGAGTCATAAAGCTCAGGCGGATTGATGCGCTCTGCCATGTGGCACCTCCTCTTGTTTGCCCTTTTGCCGTCACTTTGGTGCGCGGCGGGCCGGCACTGGCTTTACTCCACATCCGTGGTATGCGTCACCCCGCCGCGGGTTTGGAGGCACGGCGACACCTGGCCGGCCACCTTGCGTTGCAAAGGTGCCATGCTACCCGCTGTCTTTCTCTTGCCACGCAATCGTGGCAGGACCATTGCTTGTGGAATGCCGCCACCATTGCGGAGAGTAGATGATGCGCGTTGTGATGATCGGGACGGGGTACGTTGGCCTCGTCTCAGGGGCCTGTTTTGCCGATTTCGGGCACGACGTTGTGTGCGTTGACAAAGATGCCGGCAAGATTGACGCGCTTCGGCGCAATGTGATGCCCATCTTCGAGCCTGGCCTCGATGTTTTGGTGGAAAGCAACGTCAACGCAGGGCGGCTGAGCTTCACCACCGACCCTGCCGAGGCCATTGCCACGGCTGATGTCGTCTTCCTTGCCGTCGGCACTCCCTCGCGCAGGGGCGATGGGCATGCGGACCTGTCCTACGTTTACGCCGCTGCCGAAGAGGTCGGCCGGCTGATGGAGGGGTATACGGTGATCGTCACCAAATCCACCGTGCCTGTGGGGACGGGGGACGAGGTTGAAGGCATCGTGCGTGGCGTTGCACCGCGCGCAGAGTTCGACGTGGTGTCGAACCCGGAATTCTTACGTGAAGGGGCCGCCATTGCCGACTTCAAGCGCCCCGACAGGGTTGTGGTCGGCGCCGAAACTGAGCGGGCTGAGGCAGCTCTGCGAGAACTCTACCGACCGCTCTACCTCAACGAAACGCCTTTGGTGGTGACGGAACGCAGGACCGCTGAGCTGATCAAGTACGCTGCCAACGCGTTCCTTGCCACGAAGATCGCCTTCATCAACGAGGTTGCCGATCTTTGCGATGCGGTGGGCGCCAACGTGCAGCAGGTGGCGCGGGGGATTGGTCTGGACAAACGCATCGGCCCGAAATTCCTGAACGCCGGCCCCGGCTACGGCGGATCGTGCTTTCCAAAGGACACGCTCGCCCTGTCACGCACGGCAGCACTCCACGAGTCCCCCATGACCATTGTCGATGCGGTGATTGCCGCCAACGACAAACGCAAGGCGCGGATGGGCGAATTGATCGTGGAGGCTGCAGGCGGCGACGTTTCCGGCAAGACGGTCGCCCTTCTCGGCCTCACCTTCAAGCCCAACACCGACGACATGCGCGAGGCGCCGAGCCTTTCCATTGTCCCCGCCCTTCAGGCAGCGGGCGCCACCGTCCGCGCCTTCGATCCTGAGGGCCAGGTGGAGGCTGCCAAGCACTTTGAAGGCGTTGCCTTTGCCAATGGCGCCTATGAGTGCCTTGAAGGGGCGGACATTGCCGTCATCATCACAGAGTGGGACCAGTTCCGCGCCCTCGATCTAGGGCGCATGTCGAACCTGCTGCGCGAGCACACGCTCATCGACCTGCGCAACATTTATGACAAGGACGATGCGACGTCGGCAGGGCTCACCTACCACTCCATCGGCCGCCCGCACCCAAAGGCCACCGCCGAGGCCGAGAGCAACGTCCACGTTATCAGGCGGGCTTGAACCGGGGCTCTGTCAGCGCGCCATGATGCGCCGGCACAGCAACCAGGCCAAAAGCGTGATTGCAACGTCGAACAGCAGCGAGATGCGCAGCCACTCCATGCTGGCGAGCCTGTCGGGACCTGCCATCAGCGCAAGGCCCCGCCACCGGTCATCATGGCTGACGAGCAGAAGTACTGAGGCGTTAAAGCCAAAATGCATGCCCCAAGCCGCGCCAAGGTTGCCGGTGCGCTCGGTCAGGTCGGTGGCCACCAGGGCAAACACGAAGGCAGCGATCACACCGGCCCAGCGCGCTTCAGGCGGAAGAGTCAGATCGTAGTGGAGAAGGGCGAACAACACGCTCGGCACGAACATCCACACCAAAGGTGAGGCCCACCGTGCAGCCAATTGCTGTGTGAGGTAACCGCGGAAGACAAGCTCCTCCGAAAGGGACTGCACCAACACCCCACTGGCCGCAAAGGGCACAAGCATCAGCCACATGGCCAGGGAGAGGCTAGGTTTGATGCTGCCCGCCCCTCCCATGGCAACGCTTGACAGCAGCGTCAATGAAAGAACGATCCCGGAGGCGGCGAAAAAATTCTCCGCGAAACGGTCCTTGATGCCGAACAGGGTGCTTGCGCTGCGACCATGCATCCGGCCTGCCGCAATGACTGCGCCTATGGCCAAGTACCCAGCGCCAAACAGCAAGACGAGCATGATGGTCGCGTTGCGCCCTGCCACCGGTGTCACCAAGGCGTTGATGAGCCGTTCCACCATGAAGCCGAACATGAACGCTGCGATGAAAGGTATGAGGGCGATGATGATCACCCCCACCAAGACCCGCCAGGCTTCGGATTTTGCCCTTGCCGGCGCCACAAAACGTTCAAAAGGTGTGGGCACGATGAAGCCTTCTTGGCGCTGACCCGTCACGTCAGGCGATGCCGTGAGCCTGACACGACCCTGCCCCGACGCGCCCCAACGGGACAATGGGGGATGATGACGCTGGGGTGGGGAGAGGGCTGCAACCCGGCCTCATCGCGCAAATGTCGTGAACCGACGGGTGTGTGACAGGCGTCACGGGCGGTTTTTGGGGGCGTCGCCATCTTCGGTGTGTCGCCGGGGCAGACCGGCAAACTGGAAAAACCGGAGACACCGACATGACCATCAAGACCAACCTCGCCGCCCTCGGCACCGCTTTCGTGATCGGCCTGACGGCCCTTTCGCCCACCACTGGCGCGCAAGCTGCGCCGCTCGCTCCTGCCGCGGTTGCGCAAGTGGGCACTGCCACTGCCGAAGCCGGCGTCATTGAAGTGGGTCGCCGCCACAAGCGCCGCCACGGTGTGCGCGTCTACTTCGATCACGACCATGGCTACCGTGGACGTCGCCGCTGCCGCATCAAGCGCGTCAAGATCTGGGACCCCTACTACGGCGAGTACTTCTTCGAAAAGCGTAAGATCTGCCGTCGCCGCCACTGGTAATGGCCATCTGACCCTCACATCGCCCGGTCCGACACTTTTTCGTCGGATCGGGCGGAACCGTGAGAGTGAACCGGCGTGCCGCCTTATGAGTCTTTTGTGAACCTGGCACGCTACCTGCTTGTCATTGAAAGGAAATTGCGCTCCACTTGCGTAACAGGCACGTCCCAACGGGCACGTTCCATAGGGCGCGGTGGTCGCCTCTTTAAAAGGTGCGCAACAGCACCGGCTGGATGCGCATCGACAATAAGGATTGTGCGATGTTGAAGGCTCTTTGCATTGTTTCGCTGACCGGCATCATGGGTGCTGCGCCTCTGGCCAATGCCCTTGCGCTCGGGCCTATGGGGGTCAGCCACCCCGCCCTTTCCGCCACCGTCCCCGATGGGCTGACGAAGGTGCGCAGCCACCCCGCCGGGGGGATGATGTCGCGCCCCTTCTCCTACCACTACACCCGCACGGCTGTGCGCGTTCATGTGACCCGCGACGTGCCCCCGCCCAGTCTGTGCGGCAAGACGGGGCGACCCAACACCCTCTTCACCCGCGGCCCCATTGCCAAAAAGGTGATTTGCCAGCCAAACGCCATCAACCCGCTCGACTGAGCGGGCGCTGACTCACGCGGCGAAGTTGGACGGGAACATCGCCCGGGCGGCTTCGTCGTCGAAGGTGGTCTTGAACGCAACCTCTTCGCCGATCGCCTTGGCGCGGGCGACGGCGGGACGGGCATTCACCCGCTCGTACCAAGCCTTCACGGCAGGGTGGGAGTCGATACCGCCTTCGCCGAGGACACGCACGTGCCTATCCACCCAGCCCCAGGCGGCCATGTCAGCGATGGTGTAGTCGGCGCCTGCGATGGTCTGGCGGCCCATCAAATGCTCATCCAAAACATTGTAGTGGCGGTGTGCCTCAAAACGGTAGCGCCGCTTGGCGTAGTCACCGCCCTCATCGTGCCCCGCAGTCTGGAAGTGCACCCACTGTCCGCTGAAGGGACCGAGCCCTGAGGCGACCCAGAACAGCCAGGACAACAGCTCCGGCCGGTCTTCAGGAGCGCCAAGGAAGCTGCCGTGCTTTTCGGCAAGGTAGAGGAGGATGGCGTTGGAATCGAACACGCGCACACCGTCATCCTCGATGGCCGGCGCTTTGGCGTTGGGGTTGATCTTCTTAAACTCCTCCGCGTGCTGGGCACCTTTGAGCGTGTCGATGGGCACAGCCTCATAGGTGAGGCCCAACTCCTCCAGCAGAAGCGCAACCTTCATCGGATTGGGCGCGCGGTTGAAGTAAAAGCGGATCATACTTGCCATCCCCTTGGCATCATCAGTCACGCCAGAGGTAGGCGCCCGGACGTGCCGCGCCAATAGGCGCTATGGCACGTTATCACTGAGCACCCCCCTGTCCCGGCTCCATGTCTACCCCACCGATGGTCGCCCCTCCACAGGGTAGGCGGGGTCCACATAGTGCTGAACGGCGGTGGAACCTGGGGGGACGATTTCGGCAACGGCCGCCTCGTCCTCCTTCGTCCAGGTCACCGACAGGGCCTCCAAGTAGGCGCGGAACTGGTCCAGCGTGCGCGGGCCGACGATGGCGCCCGTCACGATGGGGTTGGCGAGCACAAAGGCGATGGCGTAGGCGGTGGGCGTCACGCCTTTCGCCTTCGCAAGGGTAACAAAACGGGTCGCCGCTTCAATGGTTTGCGGCCTGAACTCCGTCTGCATGATGCGTGTGTCGGAGACTCCTGCACGGCTGTCTTCGGGCACGGCGCCGCTGCCGTATTTGCCGCTCAACACCCCACGGGCGAGGGGGCTGTAGGGGTAAACGCCAATCTCAAAGTGCTGGCAGGCGGGCAGATGCTCCACCTCAATGGTCCTGTTCAGCGCGTGGTAGAGGGGTTGGGAGACGACGGGGCGAGTGATGTTCGCCTCATCGCAAAACCGCACCATCTGGGCAACGCGCCAGGCTTTGTGGTTGCTGACGCCGATGTGCCTGATGGCCCCTGCCCGCACCAGATCCTCAAGGGCGCGCACCGTCTCGTCCATGGGCGTGCCGTGGTCCTCCTTGTGAAGGTACAAGATGTCCAAATAGTCGGTGCCGAGGCGTTTGAGGATGCGCGGCACCTCGGTCAAAATCCAACTGCGGGAGAGGCCGCGGTGGTTGATGTCATCACCGATGGCGTTGGCCAGCTTGCTGGCGATGATGACCTTGTCCCTTTCGCCGGCGACAAGCTCGCCCGTCATCTCCTCCGAGCGCCCGCCTGTGTAGGCGTCGGCGGTGTCCAGGAAGTTGATCTGATGCTCGCGGGCAAGGGCATAGATGCGGGCCGCCTCGGCCATATCGGTGCGACCACCGAACGTCATCGTCCCCAGACACAGGCGTGAGACCTGTAGTCCACTGCGGCCAAGTCGTGCCATCGTCATGTCATGAACCATCCGAACCATCTCGACGGGTCCTCAGGGCCGGCAATCGATCTGACATCGCTCACCTTCCATGGCCGCGGGCTGAAGCGGCCAGAATGCGTCCTGGCGCACGAGAGCGGCCTCCTCTTCACCGCCGATTGGACCGGACCCGGCGGCGTTGCCATCATCGATCCCCAAAGCGGCGCCGTCCACCGCCTCCTTGCCAAGGACCCCGATGCGAACCTCAAACCCAACGGCATCTGGCTTGAGGAAGGTGGCAGCTTCCTCATGGCCCGCCTGGACGACACCAAAGGTGGCGTCTTCCGCCTCTACCCAGACGGTCGGCACGAGGCTGTACTTGCCGAGGTGGACGGTGCGCCCCTCCCGCCTACGAATTTCGTCGCCAAAGACCGGCATGGGCGCCTTTATGTCACTGTCAGTACCCGCGCCGTCCCCCGCCATCTTGCGGCCAAGGGCGAAGGCGGCGACGGCTTCATCGTGCTGGTGCCACGGGAGGGATCGCCGTTTATTGTCGCTGACGGCCTCGGCTACACCAACGAGTGCCTGGTGTCGGCGGACGGCGCGCACCTCATGGTCAATGAGACGTTTGGCAGGGTGACGAGCCGCTATGAGATCGCCGAGGACGGCAGCCTTTCAGGCCGCACCATCCTTGCCCGCTATGGCGAGGGCATCTACCCGGACGGGCTGGCGGCTGATGTGGACGGCGGGCTGTGGATCACCTCCATCATCTCCAACACGGTCCTGCGCCTTTCCCCTGACGGCAGCGTGACGACGATGCTGGAGGACAAGGACACCGAGCGGGTCGCCCGCATCGAAGCGGCGTACCAGAAAGCTGCCCTCGACCGCCCGCTCTTGGACGCGCCGCACAACGGGCCTCTCAAGAATGTGTCCAGCCTGGCGTTTGGCGGGGCGGGTATGAAGACGGCCTATCTTGGCTGTCTTCTGGGAGACTCCATCGCGAGCGCCCCCTCCCCCATTGCGGGCGCCGAGCCCGACCACTATCGCGTGTCACTGGACCCGCTGGTCCAAGCCGGCGTCATCCCCGCCGCTTGGGCCGTTCCTGAAAGGACTTTATGACCAACGCTTTCTCAATTGCCGTCCTGCCAGGTGATGGGATCGGCGCGGAGGTGACCCCTGCCGCCCTCGCCGTCGTGGAAGAGGCGCTCAAAATCGTCGGCGCGCCGGCCCTTCATCTTGCCGAACAGCCCGCTGGCGCCGCCCACTACCAGGAGAGCGGCACCGACCTTCCCGACGCCACGAAAGCCGCGTGCGAGGCGGCCGACGCCATTTATCTCGGCGCCATGGGCCTTCCTGCCGTGCGCTACCCTGACGGAACGGAGATCACCCCGCAGATCGAGCTGCGCTTCCTGTTCGACCTTTACGCGGGCGTGCGCCCCACAAGGGCCATCCCCGGCGTGCCGACACCCCTGTCAGACCCACGGGCGGCAGACATTGATTTCGTCCTGGTGCGCGAATCCACAGAAGGCCTCTTTGCCTCCTACGGCAAAGGCACGGTGGAAGACGACAGCGTTGCCACCGACACCATGGTCATCACCCGCGCCACCAGCGAAAAGGTGATCGGCTTTACCTTCGACGCGGCGGAATTGCGTGCAAAACGCCGTGGCAAGCCTGCCAAAGTCACACTGATCGACAAGGCGAACGTGTTTGCAAGCTTTGCCTTCATGCGCAAAATTTTCGATGAGATTGCCGCCGGACGGGACGCCGAGACGGAGCGGCTTTACGTGGACGCCTCCACCTTATTGTTCCTGTCAAGGCCGTGGGCGTTCGACACCATGGTCACCGAAAACATGTTCGGCGACATCCTCTCCGACCTGGCCGCAGGGCTTGTGGGCGGGATGGGTTACGCGCCCTCTGCCGACATTGGCGACAAGCACGCCGTCTTCCAACCCGCCCACGGAAGCGCGCCCGACATCATGGGGACGGGCAAGGCCAACCCCACAGCCGCAATCTTGTCGGGCGCAATGATGGTGGATTGGCTCGGCACCCGCCACGGCGTCGAGACAATGGTGGAGGCCTCAACCCTCATCCACGACGCCGTCGACAAAGCCTTCGTCGATGGCGGGCTGTTGACGTGCGAACTTGGCGGCAGCGCAGGTGTGCGCGCGGTCACCGACGGTGTGCTTGCCGCCCTCACCTCGCGCGGCTGAGCTACCCTGCAAGCCCCGGCAGGAAGAGGGCGATCTGCGGGAAGGCCGTCAACATCGCAATCAAGAGCAGCGAGCAGGCAATGTAAGGGGCGGCGGCTGCCGCCACCTGGCCCAGCGTGGTGCCTGGCGGCCCCACCCCCATCATCACGAACAGCAGCATCCCGAAGGGTGGGGTGGAGAGGCTGAGCTCCAGCGCCAACAACATCACCACACCGAACCAGATAGGGTCGAACCCCAACTGGGTGATGAGGGGGATGAAGATGGGCAAGGTCAGCATCATCATCGAAAGCTGATCCATGAACATGCCGAGCACGATGAGGATCACCAGGAGCGCCAGGAGCATGGCGTAACGGCTGATCTCAAAATCCGTCGCCCACGCCAGCAAACCCTGCGTTGCGCCTGAAAACGCAAGGATTTGCGAGAAGGTGGATGAGCCCAGGATGATGAGAAACATCATCGCCGTCACCGCAAGCGATCCTTTCAGCGCCTTGGCAATGGCAGTGAAGGTGAGCGAGCGATAAAGCGCTGCAAGCACCACCACCGACAACACGCCGAACGCTGCACTTTCCGTGGGCGTTGCCCAGCCCAGAAGAATGAGCCCGATGACGCAAAAGACGACGAGCCCCATGGGCGCGACGTTGACGAGGAGCGCGCGGGCAATCTCCCCGGCCGACGCACGCTCCTTCGCATAGCCTGGCGCCGCATCAGGGTCGCGGGCGATCTGTATGCGGATGACGGCAATGTAAAGGCAGGCAAGGATCAGCCCCGGGATGAGCCCTGCGATCAAAAGCGCGCCCACATCGATGCGCGCCAGGGAGCCCAAGAGCACTGCCAACGTGGACGGTGGGATGATCATGGCAAGCCCGCCAGTGGCTAGGATCGGCCCCATGATCATATGTTTTTTGTAGCCGCGCTTGGTCATGTCGGGGACCATCAGCGAGCCGAGCATGGCCGTGTTGGCGAGGGAAGACCCCGAAAGGGTGGCAAACAGCGTGCCGCCGCCCACCGTCATGTAGGACAGGCGCCCTTTCAGACCGCCCATGCATTTGTCCAGCGCATCGAACACGCGCATGGCAAGGCCGGTGTGGAAGAACAGCTCACCCATGATCATGAAAAGCGGCACAGGCACCAGCGTAAAGGTGGTGAGTGCGCCGGACGCGTTGTCCACAAGCTGGTCCACGCCCGCCATGCCGCCCATGAAGACGATGACGCCCACAATGTTGACGGCAAGGAAGGCGAACGCCACAGGCACGCCAAGCGCCATCAACGCCATGATGGCGCCGATCATAAGGGCCGCCGCCTCCCACCAGGCCATCATCATCAGCCGGCGCTTCCGTGCTGCGCTTTGGGCGGTCCGCCAGAGAAGAGGAGCCGCAGAAACTCCGTGGCGCAAAGCCCAAGTCCCACAGCAAGGAGGGCATAGGCAAGGTACCCAGGAAGGGTGATGGAGCGAATGTCCAACTGGCCCCTTTCCGCCGCTTGGAGTGCCAGCACCCCTGCCCGCCAGGCAAGGACGCCTGCAACGCCTGCGCAAAAAGCCGTCGTTGCGCGAACCATGAGACCGTAGGCGGCCGGCGGAAGGCGTTTCACCAAACCATCCACCGCCACATGCCCGCCTCTGCGCACGAGCCAGGGCGCCCCGCAGGCGGTTGCCGCAAGCATGGCGTACTCCACAAGGGCGCTTGTGCCGGCAAAAGGGCTCTGCCCGACATTGCGCATCACCACGTCAACGACGATGAGGAGCGACACCGCCGCCAACATCGCGCATCCCACCCAAACAAGCCCGAAGATCACGCCGTCATAGGCGCGCCGGATCAGCCGCACGACGGCACCTCACGACACCCAAACGGCCCACCACAACCGAACCCAAGGGTGAGCGCACGCCCGTGCCGCGCACCCCCCATCACCTTCTTTTGGTGAGATGAAAGCCCGACCTTCTTTCGGAGCCGACTAAGACCCAGCCCCCGCGGAGCGGGGCGAGGGTCAAGGGCTTTAGAGCGGAGCGTCCCTTGAGGCTCGCCCCGCTCCGCGGGAGAATGGGATCGAGGCGGGAGAGGCTGCCTCCCTACGGCCGCCCCACCCGTCACAACGCCAACGAGGCCCACCGCCTAACGGCTATAATAGGCCTCGCGTAGGGCGTCATAGTGCGGACTGCCGGAGGCTTTCAGCCGCGCCCACGCTGTCTCGAAGGCCGTATCGAGCCATTCCTGCATGGTGGCGCCTGAAAGCTGGACCACCTCCATACCAGCGCCGCGCACCGCCTCGTCGGTCTCTTCGATTTGCTTTTGGTAATAGGTGTAGGAGTCTTCTTCCTGCTCCTCGGCGGCCTTTTCCAAGATGGCCTTGGCTTCATCGGAGAGGCCATCCCAGCGGTCAGCATTCATGATGACGGTGAGGTCCGTCTGGAAGAAAGGCGGGTCGATCCTGTGGGTCAAAAACTTGTCCCACGAAAGGTCTTGGATGGCGACGAGGGGCCAACCGACACCGTCGACCACGCCGCGCTCAAGCGCTGTATAGACTTCAGGCACCGGGACAGAGACGCTGGTGGCGCCGAGGGTCTCGAAGAACTCGCGGTAGATGGGTTGGCTGCGCAGTTTCTTGCCGGTGAGATCCACACGACCGTCCTCGGTCATGGCAGGCGCTTCGGTCAGGTAGATGTGGAAGGTGACGCCGCTGTCCACATGAGCCAAGAGGTAGGCGCCAAGCTTCTCCCGGTAGGCCTCGCGCATCACGTCGAGGCCGCCATTCTTGCGCGCGTCCATGGCCGTCACGGTGGAGCCCACCCAGGCATCCACCTCAGGAACGGTGCCGAGATAGTAGGTGCCAGGGCCATACTGCATGTCGATGACGCCGCGGCGGATGGCTTCGGCCTGCTGCTGCGGGGGGATCACCTCTGGCCCACCCATGTACTGGATCTGGACGACGCCCTCGCCCATCTCGTTCACCTTATCGACGAAGCGCAAAAAGCTCTTTGAAAACTCCACCGGTGCCGGGAAGGCGGTGACGGCCCGCAACACCTCCTCCGACGCTGCGGGGCCGGCCACGACGGTGGCAACGGCAAGGGCGAGAAGAGGTCGGCGTAAGCGCATGGTCGAGGTCCTTCAAGTGTCCTTGTGCGGGCCGACGATAGAACGCCCCAGCCGCGCCGCAAAGGCTCCTGTGCCCGTTGCTGGCCCTGAACCGTCGTGATCAGGAAAACAACACGGTGAACGCGCGCAGGTCGGACACCGTGTAGCTGTGGATGGCCGGATCGTTCGCGTCCACCCAGGCTTTCTGGAAGTGGTCGTGGAGCGCATCGTCCGTGGTCGCCCCTTTCGTGCCGATGAAGACGAGCTCGGTTTCGCCGACACCGTCTTCGCCATCGGCGGGTTCGCAAAGCCGCAGCCACGCCCGCCGCCCCGTCATTTGCATGATGCCATAGTCGTCGGTGGGAAGGTCCAGCTTCACAAGCCCCTTGGCGCGGTAGATGCCCAGCGGCAGGTGTTCCATGGCGCGCTGCAGAGCGTTGAACGACCAGGCCTTTTGGCTGCGGAAAGACCAGGCCTCGAACGTCGTCTCATGGTCCCCGTGCGCATGGCCATTGTGGTGGCCATGGGGCTCGGCGCCGCCAGGCTGCGCACGCAGGGACGGTGCACCGAAGATCAAATCGAGGGGCACAACGCCGAAGGTCGTGTCCCACAGCCGCGCACGGGGGACCATCCCTTGGACCTTCGCTTTCAACGCCGACAGCTGTGGCGGGGAGACAAGGTCGGTCTTGTTGATGACGACGAGATCCGCCGTCACAATCTGGTCGAACGCCAAGGTGCCGAAGCTTGCCTCATCGTCCACCACCAAGTCCGCATCGAGCACGGTGATGAGGTTTTGCACGTCCACGAGGGTTTGGACGGAGGGATTGGCGAAGGTCTCCACAACGGCCACAGGTTTGGAGACGCCGCTGGTTTCAATGACGATGTGCTCGGGCCGCTCCTCACGGCCCAAGACGTTGATGACCTCCTCAAGAAGGTCGTCGCGGATGGTGCAGCACACGCAACCATTGGCCAAGCTGATGGTCTCCCCTTCGATGGAAACAATCAGCTTGGCGTCAATGTTGATATCGCCGAAATCGTTGACGAGAACAGCAATTCTCTCGTTCGACGATTTGGACAGGATGTGGTTGAGCAAGGACGTCTTGCCCGAGCCCAAAAACCCGCCGATGATGGTGATGGGCACAGGCGTGAACGTCATGGTCCCTCCACGCCCTGCCGGCGCCGCCGCCGATCAGTAATCTTTCAAAACTTCGGTCTGGAACATTTCCGACTGAAGATCTTTCACGTTGGTGGTGGGTGTGGTGGCGGCAGGGGCGACCACATTGGGCTGCCACGGGCGGCCGTGGATGCCACCTTTGCGCACGGTGATGGTGTCTTTCGAGACGTTGAAGACCATCAAGTCTTCGCCGATCTGGTATTTCCCGTCCCAATGGCTCGCAACGCCATTGTAAAAATCCTGCCACTCCTGCGGATCGATGGGCGAGTGGCAGGTGACACCAAGGCTGGGGTTGGTGAGCTGGAGGATCTTGCCCAGCGCCTTTGCCGGGGTGTGGGAGGCGGCGACAATCCCCTTGGCAATCTCCATGGATTGTCCCGTTGCCTGGCTGAACCGCTCCACCGACGGGGCGGTCTCGTGGATCAGAAGATCCACCCCTTGGGCATTGTCGACAACAAAATGGTTGGGCTGCGTGTCGCCTGACCAAACAAAGCTGAGGCCGTTCCAGTCCAGGCGATAGCTGATCGCCCCATCGGCAATATGAAGCGCAGGGAAGTGGGTGATCTTGACGCCGTTCTTCTCGTAGGCGACGCCCGGATTCTGGCGATAATCAAGCTCGGTGATTTCAAGATCGTACGCCTGCCCCACGTTGAGCGTCGCCTCGAAAGTGGGCCTGTGCCACTGGGTCAGCGTCTTGATGCCTTCAATGTTGGCCTTGGTGCCCAGTTCAGGCTTCGGCCCTGACGGCCCGTAGACCTCCAAAGGCACGAAACGGTCCGACGCGGGGCCGAAGGTGTAGACCCAGGCCAGGTCCGACGTGTGGTCGGTGTGAAGGTGGGTCAGAAAAATCTTGCTCATGCGCGAGGCGGGCACTTGCATGGTGTTGTAGTTGATGCCGCTGCCCGGCCCGATATCGAAGATGAACGAATCGCCGTTGCCAAGCTCCACGAAGATGCTGGCGCCTTTCTGGTCATGGCGGATGATGTTGCCCCATCCCGTCCCCATCAGCGTGACGCGCATCTCGTTGGGGTCGAGCTCTTCGCCGGGGTAGAACCACAGATCTGGTCGGGCGACGACGGTCTTCAGCTTCGTCACCCCTTCGTCGCCGCCTGTCGTGGCCGCGCTTGCGGCGGTGGTGGATTGCTCGGCGGCAGCACTGGCGGCGCCGGCAACGCTGGCTGCGGCAAGGCCACCGGCGACGGTGCCGCTGCGCTTCAAGAAGCTCCGCCGATCGACTCCACCGTCGTCGGCGATGTGCTCTGAAGTTGCAGTACCAGGCTTTTGTGTATCGCCGCTGGCCACGGGGCAATCTCCTGTTTTGACAATGTGGGGTGGGCGCCAGTCGACCTGTTTGTCAAAAATAAGGCAAGCACTTTTTTCGCCCCCTGATCAATGGGCTAGGCGATCTGCGGTCAAACGCTCAGGGCCTCAGCGAACTGGCGGACTTTGGAGAAGAAGATCGACCAGGCCGGCTCGTGGGGTACGAGGACGTGGTTGCGCGATTCCAGCACCACCAGCTGTGCATCTTCGATGGTGGAGGCAAGCTCCACACCCTCCGACAAAGGGTGCACACCGTCGTTGCGCGCATGAAGCACCAGGGTGGGCGCGGTGATCTTCGGCAAAAGATGCGAGGCATCCATGGTGTCGAAGGCTTGCCGCAAGCGCACGGCCATGTCCGCGTCGGTGGCAATCCTTTGAAGTTCCGTCAGCGAGCGGATCTGCTCCACCGTTCCGTCGGGCACGAAGATGGACGCAAATGCCTGGAGAAACTGGGAACCTTCAGCACCCCAGCCCTGGCGCATCAGCGTGACGTAGGCGTCTGCCACCTCCTTCGCCTCGGCGGAGCGAATGCCTCTGCCGCGGGCAAAGCCGCCGTGGAGGATGAGCCCCGCCACCCGCTCGGGATGAGCCGCAGCAAACGCCAGCGCGACAGGGACGCCTTGGGATGTTGCGTAAAGGGTGAAGCGATCAAGCCCTGCCGCATCTGCCACGGCAAGGATGTCGGACGCCAGCGCCTCCACTGAGAGGTCGGCAACAGTGCGCTCGGACAGGCCATTGCCGCGGGCATCGTAGCGCACGAAGGTTGAGAACGAGGAGAACGCGTCGATGAGCGGGCGCCATATGGGGCTGGCGCGGTCATGCTCCAGATGGGTCAGCCAGTGCCCTGCCCTGACGATGGGCACCCCTTCGCCCGATGCGCTCCAGGCGATCCGCGTGCCATCCTGCGATCTGCAAAAGCGGATCGCAGGCTCAGGTGCAGCGCGCTCCATTGCCGGTTCGTGCGGCAAGGGCGCGTCCAGACTCTCGCGCGTCACAGGGGCCAGGAAGCGCAGGCCACGGCGAGAGACCGTCTCGATGACGCTTTGCCGCTTGCCGTCATCGCCGACGGCTTTGCGCGCGGCGGCGATCCTTGCGTGGATGGCAGCGTCGGACACGATGCGGCCTTGCCAGACGGTTTCCACCAGATCATCCCGCGTCACCAGCGTGTCGGGGTGGTTTGCGAGATGGGCAAGCAGGGCAAACACCTGCGGCTCCAGGTGGCGGCGCTCGCCAGACACGCAAAAGGTCTGCCGCTCCAAATCCAACTCGCAGTCGAGAAAGCGAAGGCGCATCCACCTCGTCCAGCCGAATCCTCAGATTCAGGCACATCTAAAGGGAATGACCAGCATTCCAAAAGGTCTCGGCCAAGCGTTGGCTCGGCCCCTCACCCACCATGGCTCGACCGAACGGATGAGAAAGGGCCTGACCCATGCTGGCAATCACAAAAAAAGCGCACACACCATCCACCGACGGAACGCCTGCTGAGGCGGCAGCCACGACGGCGCGGGTGCGGGCCATCCAACCCGCCGCACAACAAGCTGGTGCTGGTACCCTCACTTCGCCCGAACAACCGGCATGGCAAGGGCAATGGCGACTCCTACGGTACCTTTGATACCTGAAGGGTCCGCGCGCGGAACGCCAAGGGTCACTTTTCGGGCGATCGGATGGGCAAATCCGGCGGCAGGGGGGTGCGTCTCCTGGCAATGGGGCACTGAATCGCTTAAATGCACAGGATTCAGTCATCACCCTACAAAAGGCGCGCTGCGTGAGCGACGACACCATACCGTCGAGTGACAACTCCGATTCAGGCGGCCCCCGCGGGCCTGGCCGTGATGGCCCCGGCGGCGGGTCCGGGGGCGAAGGCATCTCGGGCATCTCCATCACCCAGGAGATGGAGACCTCCTTCCTCGGCTACGCCATGAGCGTCATCGTCAGCCGCGCCCTGCCTGATGCGCGGGACGGGCTGAAGCCGGTGCATCGGCGCATCCTGTATACGATGCACGAGAATGGTTACGAGTGGAACCGGCCGTACAAAAAGTCTTCGCGCGTGGTCGGTGACGTGATGGGTAAGTATCACCCGCACGGCGACCAGGCGATTTACGATGCCCTTGTGCGCATGGCGCAGCCGTTCTCCTTGCGCGTGCCTTTGGTGGACGGGCAAGGCAACTTTGGCTCCGTGGACGGCGATGCGCCGGCCGCCATGCGTTACACTGAGGTGCGCCTGGAGCGTGTCTCCGGTTCCCTGTTGCAGGACATCGACAAAGACACCGTCGATTTCCAGGAAAATTATGACGGCTCGGAGACGGAGCCGACGGTCCTGCCGGCGCGGTTCCCAAATCTTCTCGTCAACGGTGCGGGCGGCATTGCGGTGGGCATGGCCACCAACATTCCGCCCCACAATCTTGGCGAAATCATCGACGCCACCATCGCGCTGATGGACGATCCTGCGCTGACGGTGGCCGACCTGATGGAGATCGTTCCGGGACCCGACTTTCCCACAGGCGGGCTGATCCTCGGTCGTTCGGGCGTGCGGTCGGCATACGAGAGCGGGCGCGGCTCGGTCCTCATGCGCGGCAAGGTCCGTGTGGAGACGTTCGGGCGTGATCGCGAGGCGCTGATCGTCGACGAAATTCCCTTCCAGGTGAACAAAGCCACCATGGTGGAGAAGATCGCGGATCTGGTCCGCGACAAGCGGGTGGAGGGGATTTCCGACCTTCGCGACGAGAGCGACAGGGACGGGATGCGCGTCGTCATCGAGCTGAAGCGCGATGCCAATGCCGATGTCGTCTTGAACCAGCTCTACCGCTATTCGCCGCTGCAAACCTCGTTCGGCTGCAACATGGTGGCGCTGAACGGCGGCAGGCCCGAGCAGCTCAATCTAAAAGACCTTCTGTCCGCCTTCATCGTCTTCCGCGAGGAGGTGATCGGCCGGCGCACCAAGTACCTTTTGGGCAAGGCGCGCGACCGTGCCCACGTTTTGGTGGGCCTTGCGGTGGCGGTGGCCAACATCGACGAGGTGATCCGCCTCATCCGCACCTCGCCCGATCCTGCAACGGCCCGCGGGCTCTTGATGGAGCGGGACTGGCCGGCCCACGACATGGGGCCCTTGATCGCCCTCATCGACGATCCGCGCCACAAGCTGTCCGAGGACGGGACGATCCGCCTATCCGAAGATCAGGCGCGCGCCATCCTTGACCTTCGCCTCCAGAGGCTGACCGCCCTCGGCCGAGACGAGATCGGCGACGAGCTCCAAAAGCTTGCCGCAGAAATCGCCGACTACCTCGACATCCTGCGTTCGCGCGTGCGTGTGCAGGACATCATCAAGACCGAGCTTGGCGAAATCCGCACCCAATTTGCAACGCCCCGCAGGACGGAGCTTGTGGAGGGCGGGCCCGACCTTGAGGACGAGGACTTCATCAACCGCGAGGACATGGTCGTCACCGTGAGCCACGCGGGCTACATCAAGCGCGTGCCTTTGGACACCTACAGGGCCCAAAGGCGCGGCGGTAAGGGCCGTGCCGGCATGTCCACGCGGGAGGCCGATTTCGTCACCCGTCTGTTTGTGGCCAACACCCACACGCCTGTCCTGTTCTTCTCCTCCCGTGGCATCGCCTACAAGCAAAAGGTCTGGCGCTTGCCTTTGTCGGCGCCCCAGGCCCGCGGCAAGTTTTTGAACAACATTCTCCCCTTGCAGGACGGTGAGCGCATCACCTCCATCCTTCCCTTGGTGGAGGATGAGGCAAGCTGGGGCGACTACGACGTCCTGTTTGCCACCAAGGCGGGCAATGTGCGGCGCAACAAGCTGTCGGACTTTGCCAACGTCAACCGCGCCGGCAAGATCGCCATGAAGCTTGACGAGGGCGACGGCATCGTCGACGTGCAGATCGCAACACCTGAGAACGATGTGCTTTTGACCACAGCACAGGGCCAGGCGATCCGCTTCCCCGTGTCCTCTTTGAGGGTGTTCATGGGCCGCACGTCCACAGGTGTGCGGGGCATCAATCTGGCGCCTGGGGACGAGGTGATTTCCATGTCCATCCTGCGCCACTTCGACACCAACCCTGACGAGCGCAACGCGTACTTGAAAATGCGCAGGGCCGTTGCGGGCGAATCCCTTGCCCCTGGCGAGGCGGTGGCCGAAGAGGCAGGCGAAATCGTCGAGCTTGGCTCTGAGCGCTACGCAGCCATGAGCGCTGCTGAAGAGCAAATCATCACGATTTCGGAAAACGGCTACGGCAAGCGCTCGTCATCGTTCGAGTTCCGCGTTACGGGCCGTGGCGGCAAGGGGATCAGCGCCATGGTGGTCAATGACCGCAACGGCCGCCTTGTCGCCGGCTTCCCCGTGGAAGACAGCGACCAGATCATGCTCGTCACCAATGGTGGTCAACTGATCCGCGTGCCTGTGGACGGGGTGCGCGTTGCAGGGCGGGCCACCCAAGGCGTCATCGTGTTCGACACCGCCGAGGGCGAAAATGTCGTCTCCGTCTCCCGTGTCACCGAGGAGACCGACAGTGAGGATGACGTCGAGGGGGAAGGCGAGGCCGAGTAAGGAAGTTGCGTATTTGAGACGGACCCTGTCTCACGTCACGTTCGGTCAAAACAAAGCCCGCTCAGGTGAACGTCTGAGCGGGCGCTTTTTGTCGGGCTTTGGGAGGATCAGTTGGTGATCATGGGCTCGCCACGGCTCAGCGTGGTCACGCCGCCTGCAGGGTCATGGGTGGCGGTGGTGATGAAACGCACCCTCTGATCGGCGCCAAGACCCTCGCCCCAAGCCAAGCACTCCTGCGAGATATTGGGCCAAACCTGGTCGGCGCACAGCGTTTTGCCCATGATCTGGAAGCGGTCGGCCTTGGCGGCAGGCGCATCGCCGGCCACCGTTCCACCAAGCGTTGCCACTCCCACGATGAGCGCGGCTCCCAGACCGGCGATGACCGGTGTGAAGATGCGGCTTTGTGCGTTCATCGTGTCATCCTCCAAAATTCTCTCCGTCGGTGATGAAGAGTTAATGACGCTCTCCATCAATTGCTGTGATAAGGATCACAAAATTTTCGTGACCGTGGGCTGAACGAAGCTTAAGGCCACGAAATCAGCCGGATCACAGGGTCGGTAGGACGAAAGAGTATTATCGCCCGACGACCCGGTCCCGACAGTGGAACGCGTCAAACCTAAATTGGTTCATTCAAGGACAGCGATGACGACCAATCCAGCGTTAACCAAATGCGATGCGGCGCTGTATCGTCTTAATAAAAAGCCATTGCTCCGCCGCCCACGGCGGTTCGAAGTTGTTAACGTATCCTAATTCGACCTCATCATCATGCGCATAGCTCTTTATCCAGGCTCATTTGATCCTGTCACGAACGGTCACCTTGACGTGTTGATGCATGCCTTTGCCATCGCCGATCGTGTGGTGATTGCCATTGGCGTGCACCCAGGAAAAACGCCGGCGTTCTCCTTTGAGGAGCGCGAAAAAATGTTGCGGGACGCCGTTCTGGCCGCCGACCCCAACCTTTCGGACCGCTTCAGGATCGTCTCATTCACTGAATTGGTGATCGATGCCGCCATCACCTATGGCGCATCTATCCTGGTGCGTGGCCTGCGCGACGGGACCGATCTTGACTACGAGATGCAGATGGCCGGCATGAACAGGACCATGCGCCCGCAGGTGCAGACGGTGTTCCTGCCTGCTTCGCCTGAGGTGCGCCACATCACGGCGACCCTCGTGCGACAGATCGCAAAGCTCGGCGGCAATGTGGATGCGTTCGTGCCGCACAATGTGGCTGAGGTCTTGGCGGCCTGGCGCAGCCGGTAGGGGTCGGATCACCATCGGTGGGCGCCTCACGCCCATCAAGTTGGCGGACAGGGGCTGCCGACCCTTGTTAAGGGCGCCATTTAGCGTGAGAACAGACCCGACCGACCCGGTGTCACAAGGAGTATCCATGTTCTCTCGCCTCATCGCCGCCGCTGCCCTTGCGGTGTGCGCCAGCGCCAACGCTGCCGCCCAGGACCCTGAAAACACGCTCGTGTTGGAATTGAAGAACGGCAATGTCGTCATCGAGCTTCTGCCCGATCTTGCCCCCAATCACGTGGAGCGGATCAAGACGCTCGCTCGCCAGGGCTTTTATGACAATGTGCCGTTCCACAGGGTGATCCCTGGCTTCATGGCGCAGACCGGCGATCCGACCGGGACGGGGACGGGCAGCTCCGACCTTCCTGATCTGCAGCAGGAGTTCAACGCGACCCCCCACACCCGCGGCATTGTCTCCATGGCGCGCGCACAAAACCCCAACAGCGCCAACTCGCAGTTCTTCATCATGTTCGACACAGCGCCGAGCCTTGACGGGCAATACACCGTGTTCGGCCGCGTCCTTGACGGGATGGAGCACGTGGATGCGGTCAAAGCCGGCACCAGCCGCAACAACGGCGCCGTGCAGGATCCGGACGTGATCATGAAGGCGCGGATTGCCGCCGACGACGCGTAAGAGGGTGGACGGGGCGCCGCAAGCGATGCGGGCCGACGGCGAGGCGGTCGACGACTACGATTTCGCCTTGCCTGAGGATGCCATTGCACTGCGTCCCGCCGTTCCCCGCGACAGCGCCAAGCTCCTCCAATGTGGGCCGGACGGTGCGTTGTCGGACCACCATGTGCGCGATCTCGCCAGCCTCCTTCGCAAAGGTGACAGGCTGGTGGTGAACGACAGCCGGGTGATCCCCGCACGGTTGATCGGCCAGAGGTTGCGCGAGGGCATCCGGGCCAAGGTCGAGCTCACCCTCACCGAACGGGTGGAAGGCGGCGGGTGGCGTGCTCTCGCAAAGCCTGCCAAAAAACTCCATCCTGGCGACAGACTGTCATTTGGCGCGGGCGAAGGGGCCGTGGGCGCAACCGTTGTCTCGCGCGAGGGCGCACAGGTGGACGTGCGCTTCGACGGGGACCCCCTTGGCGCAGGGGTGATGCCTCTTCCCCCCTACATTGCCGCCAAACGCCCTGCCGACAGGCAAGATGAGAGCGACTATCAGACGGTGTATGCGCAGGCTGAGGGCTCCATCGCCGCGCCCACTGCAGGGCTTCACTTCACCCCCGCACTCCTCGATGGGCTGAAAGAGAGCGGCGTTGGCCTTTCCCAGGTGACGCTGCATGTGGGTCCTGGCACATTCCTGCCAGTGAAGGTGGAGCGCATTGCACAGCATGTGATGCACGCCGAAACAGGCGCCGTGGACGGGCGCGCCGTGGAGGCCATCGCGCGCACCAAAAGGGACGGCGGGCGGATCATCGCCGTCGGCACCACAGCGCTGCGGTTGATTGAGACAGCGGGCCGGTCAGGTACTCTAGTGCCGTTTGAGGGCGAGACGGACATTTTTATCCGCCCAGGGTTCCAGTTCCATGTGGCCGATGGGTTGATGACGAACTTCCACCTGCCGCGCTCCACATTGTTGATGCTGGTGGCAGCCTTCGTCGGCCTTGAGCGCATGCGCGCCATCTACCGCCACGCCCTTGCGCGGGACTATCGCTTCTTCTCATATGGCGACGCATCTCTCCTGTTTCGGCCTTCATCGTGAGCTTTGAACTTTTGGCGCGTGACGGCGCGGCCCGTCGCGGCGTGTTGACCACCCCCCACGGCACCGTCCAGACGCCGGCCTTCATGCCGGTGGGAACGCAAGCCACCGTCAAAGCCATGCAAACGCGCGATGTGGTGGCAACAGGCAGCGAGGTGGTGCTCGGCAACACCTACCACCTGATGCTTCGGCCCGGCGCTGAGCGTGTGAAGCGGCTTGGCGGGCTGCACACCTTCATGGGTTGGCCGAAGACGATCCTCACCGATTCGGGCGGCTTTCAGGTGATGTCTTTGTCGGCGCTCCGGAACATCGACGATGAGGGCGTCACCTTCAAAAGCCATGTGGATGGGTCGATCCATCGCCTGACACCTGAGGATGCGGTGAGGATCCAGCTGGCCCTCGGCTCAGACATTCAAATGCAGCTTGACGAGTGCATTGCCCTGCCAGCCACGGACGAGGCGGTGGAGCGCTCCGTTGCACGCTCCATTGCCTGGGGTCGGCGGGCGCGGGCAGCCTTTGTTGCCGACGCGCCTGCTGGCAGGCTCCAGTTCGGCATTGTGCAAGGGGGGACGGACCGTGCATCGCGGACTCACTCCGTCGCGGGCCTCCTCGACATCGGCTTTGACGGATACGCTGTGGGCGGGCTTGCTGTGGGCGAGCCTCAGGAGGAAATGTTTGCCACCCTTGACTACACTGTGCCGCAGCTCCCAGTCGGCGCACCGCATTACCTCATGGGGGTGGGAACGCCTGGAGATATGATTGGCGCGGTGGCAAGGGGAATCGACATGTTCGACTGTGTGATGCCCACCCGTGCGGGGCGACACGGCGTTGCCTACACCGCCGACGGCAAGCTGAACATGAAAAACGCCCGATTTGCCGAGGACACCTCCCCCGTGGATGCGAAAAGCACCTGTCCCGCCGCACAGGACTATAGCCGCGCCTACATCCACCACCTGGTGCGTGTGGGCGAGCCTTTGGCTGCGACTCTCCTGTCCTGGATCAACATCCACTTCTACCAAGCGCTTATGGGCGACCTCCGAAATGCCATCGAAACCGGCACCTTCGCCCAGGTGGCAGAGGCAAACCGGGCAATTTGGGGGCCGCCAGCTGCCTAGAACCGTTCCGACCGGACTGTGCACAGTCCGGTCGGATAAGACGGCTCGCTCCTAAGATCGACGAGCAATGTGTTCCAGGATGGCTGTGAACAGTCATCCTGTAATTGCTTTAGAGCACGGTCCGCTCCGTTTAACCCCAACGGAGCGGACCGTGCCCTAAAGAATGAGGTCGTCCAGGACATCGTTTATGTTTGCGTTCTTGATCAGGAGCGTGTCGCCCTTGCCAAGGGAGATCTGGACGTCGCCGCCTTTTTTGGAGAGGGCCTGCTTGGCGGACTTGCTCTTGAGGTTGAAGTCGGTGAGGTCGAACATGTCGTCCTTGCGACTGTAGTCGAACACGATGTCGCGTTGGTCGCCACGTTCGAACCTGAAGACATCGCTGCCCGATCCGCCAAAAAACTTGTCCGCCGAGCTACCGCCGCTCAGGGTGTCGTTGCCGCGCCCGCCCTCCAACTGATCTGGGCCGGCGCCGCCTTCCAAAAGGTCATTGCCACGGTCACCTTCCAATCGGTCGCGACCCTGGTCGCCGCGCAAGGTGTCGTTGCCACCAGCACCCAGAATGCGATCATTCCCCGCCCCACCGAAGGCTTTGTCGGACCCTGAACCGCCGGAGATCAGGTCGTTGTTGTTCTCACCGAAAAGGCGATCATCGCCGGACTCGCCGAGGATGGTGTCGTTGCCGTCTCCGCCGCTCAAAGTGTCCAGATCGTCGCCGCCGTAAAGGTGGTCGTTGCCGATGCCGCCGTTGATGGTGTCGCGATCGCCTTCGCCATAAAGGAGATCGTTGCCGCCAGTGCCCAAAATGGTGTCGCGGCCATTGCCGCCCTTCACCTGATCGTTGCCGGCCTCGGAGAAGAGGGCGTCGTTCCCCTCGCCGCCGAACAGTTTGTCATTGCCGTTGCCACCCTGAAGGGTGTCGTTGCCATCACCACCGTCGAGGGTGTCGTTGTCATCGCCGCCGAGCAAGAGGTCGGCGTCACCTTCGCCGCGCATGGTGTCGTTGCCTTCACCACCGTTCATATTGTCTCGCCCGGAACCGCCCAAGAGGCTGTCGGCACCGTCTTGGCCAAACAAGGCATCCTTGTCGGAAAAGCCGATCAGCGTGTCGTTGCCATCGCCGCCGATGAGGCGGTCCTCTCCAGACGAGCCGTCCAGGAGGTCGTTGCCATCGCCGCCCTCGAGGGTGTCGTTGTCTGCACCTGCATAAAGGGAGTCGCGGCCGGCATCGCCGCGCAGGATATCTCGTCCGGCATTGCCGTACAGGAGATCGTTGCCGCCGCCGCCATTGAGAACATCGTTGCCGTTCTGGCCCTGGACGTTGTCGTTGCCATCACCGCCGGAGGCCGTGTCGTTGCCTTCGCCACCCAAAAGCGTGTCGGCCCCGCCATCGCCTGACAGATTGTCCCGGCCGTTGTTGCCGATCACCCTGTCATTGTTGTCGCCGCCGAGCAGCCTGTCGTCAGCGTCGCCACCGGTCAACGTGTCGTTGCCGCCGCCGCCCGAGACGGCGCCGGTGACAGCCCCGTCGAAAGAATTGACGAAGGTGTCATTGCCTGAGCGAAGGACCACTTTGCCGCGAATGAGGCCGCGATTGTCCACATCATCATCGCCGGCGCCGCCCGAGATTGCCGCATCGCCGGTGGGGGCAGCGTCGATGGTGCCTTTGTTCACGACGGTGGCGCTTTGGCCGTCCTTGGTGGACAGGTCCACCGTTGCACCCGCGCCTGACTGCAAGATCCCACGGTTGAGGACGTAGGCGCCGTCGGTCTCCACAATGCTGATAGCACCTGACGTGCCGCGGATGGTGCCATCATTGGTGATGGAGGCATCTTCCTCGGTGACCTTGATGCCGAAGTCGCCCGCCTCAATCAGCCCCGTGTTGGTGAAGCGGCCGCGCGCACCGTTGATGAACACGGCGGAAATCCCCGTTTCCATGGTGCCGTTGTTGGTGCCCACATTGTTGCGGCCGCCGAAGAAGACCGCGTTGGTCAACGCCTCCACAAAACCGTCGTTCACGAAGGTGTTGTTGTTGCCGATGAAGGAGGTGGCATTAGCGAACTGTGAGGTGAGCCGGCCCTCATTGGTGAGGGTGTTGTTGTTGCCGTCCACCAAGACGCCGATGCTGGCGGCGACCACTGTGCCGGCCGCGCCAATATCCACCGTGTTGCCGCCGCCGCCGGGCAGGTTGATGGCGGTGCTGCCGACGGAGGTCAGCGTGCCATTGACCTCCAGCACATTGTTGGCGTGCTCGGCCCCCGTGACGGCGTCGGCAAAGGCAAGGACAGAGGCTGTGGTGGCAAAGACGTAGCGCGTATTGTCGGCGGTGATGGTGTAGCCGGCAGTGTCAAACCCCGACGCCTGCACAACCGCATTGATGGTGATGGTGTCCATGAGCCGGCCCCGGTTGCGCCTGAGGAGACGCAACGCGGGTCGCCTGCGCTGCGCAACCTGGAAGGTAGCACAGCACAACCCATGGTCAACTAATTACACGCTATAGAGGCAATCCACGGGCGGCGTAGCGCGCGCTGGGGCCAAGTTCTTCCTCAATGCGCAAGAGCTGGTTGTATTTTGCGGTGCGGTCGGAGCGGGCGAGCGAGCCTGTCTTGATCTGCCCGCAGCCCGTGGCGACGGCAAGATCGGCGATGGTGACGTCCTCGGTTTCGCCAGAGCGGTGGCTCATCACCGCCTTATAGCCGGCGCGGTGGGCAAGATCGACGGTGTCCAGCGTCTCCGTCAGGGTGCCGATCTGGTTGACCTTGACGAGGATCGCGGTGCCCACATTCTTGGCAATTCCCTCAGCAAGGCGGGCTTCGTTGGTGACGAACAGGTCGTCCCCCACAAGCTGGCACTTGGCGCCGACCCGTTCGGTAAGCATGGCCCAACCGTCCCAGTCGTCCTCGCCCATGCCGTCCTCGATGGAGATGATGGGATAGGCGTCCACAAGCTCAGCCAGATAGTCCACCATCTTTGCGGGCTGGAGGGTGCGCTGCTCGCCTTCGAGGCGATACTGACCGTCAGCGACATACTCCGTGGCGGCGCAGTCAAGGGCGATGAACACGTCCTCGCCCATGCGCGCGCCTGCGGCGGTGCCGGCTTCCATCACAAAGTCCAAGGCCGCGCGGGCGGATGGGATGTTGGGGGCAAAGCCGCCCTCATCGCCCACATTGGTGTTGTGGCCGGCCTGCTTCAGCCTGGACTTGAGAGCATGGAAGATCTCCGCGCCTGCCCGCAGTGCCTCGGCGAAGCTGTCATAGCCCACAGGCATCACCATAAACTCTTGAAAGTCGATGGGATTGTCGGCGTGGGCGCCGCCGTTCAGGATGTTCATCATCGGCACGGGCAGGATGGAGGCGTTGGACCCGCCCACGTAGCGATACAGTGGCACCTCAAGGGACTGGGCGGCCGCCTTTGCCACTGCCAGGGACACGCCGAGGATGGCGTTGGCCCCGAGCCGCGATTTGTTGGGCGTGCCGTCAAGGGCGATCATCAACTGGTCGATGTGGCGCTGGCGTGTGGCGTCGAGCCCGCCGAGAGCATCGAACATCTCACCATTGACGGAGTCCACCGCGTCGCGCACGCCTTTGCCGCCATAGCGCTCGCCGCCATCGCGACGTTCAACGGCCTCGTGGGCACCTGTAGAGGCGCCCGAGGGAACGGCGGCGCGGCCCACGGTGCCATCCTCCAGCGTCACATCCACCTCAACGGTGGGATTGCCGCGGCTGTCGAGGATTTCGCGGCCGAGGATATCGATGATGGCAGTCAAGCGGCTCTCCCGTCGAAGGATGATGGCAGATGGTGGGCAGGGCCATACGGGACGACGCGCGCCCCAGGGGCCTAAGCGGTTGCGGCGAACCTAGAGCAGGTCAGGCCCACATGGAAGCGCGCTGGCTGACCGGATGTTCATTGGCAAGCCGCCGTGATGGCGGGCCGGTAGCGTGTTAGCTGAGGGCGTTGTTGGTGCGCGACAACGCCGTACCTGCTGTGATGAGCCTGCGACCCCAGCTCGCGTTGCCGGCACAGGGCGGGTCTTCAAGCACCTGGCGGTTCATATCGCGCACGGCGGCGAAGTGCTCCTGCCAGGTGGGGGGCGTATAGCGCTGGGCAGCAGCCCTTGCGTGGATGGCGCGAGGGCAATGGGGGTCGCTGAAGGCCATGATCGCCTCTTTCCAAGAGGGCCCATCCAAAGGATCGAGGAGCTCTGCCCCCTCAGCCGCGATCTCCCGGAAGACGGGAATGTCTGAGGCGAGCACAGGCGTGCCGACCGCCAGCGCCTCCATGACAGGCATCCCGAACCCTTCCACGAACGAAGGCATGAGGACGGCCGTCGCTTTGCGGCGCAAGAGGTCGAGCACACTGTCTGGCACAGCGCCCACTTCGTAGACGGAGGGGCCGAGTTCGCGCGCCCTGTCGAGGATGGCAAGGGGGGTTTGCGCCTCCCACCCACGCTTGCCGGCAATGATGAGTTTGGGGGCTGACGGGCCCATCTCTTCAGCGAAACGGCGCCAAAGGTTGAGGAGGAGGACGTGATTCTTGCGCGCTTCGATGGTGGAGACCACCAGGAAAAAGGGCTCGTCCACCAAATGGCTCAAGGGGAGCGGGTCGGCGGAACCCTCGGGCTTGGCAATTCCAAGGTGGGCCACCGACAAGGGCGGGGCCCCTTGGGACAGGAACGCACGCAGCCTGTCGGCGCTATAGTGGGAGCTGACGACGACGCCATCGGCAAGCCGGTTCATGGTGTCGAGGCGCGCTGCGCACTGTCGAGGGGCGTTGGGACGCACGAACTCAGGATAATCGATGGGGATGATGTCGTGGCACAGCACAACCATCCTGACGTCGGCAGCATTTTTCAGCCGCTCGAACGGCATGGACCATTCCATACGGTCCAGCGAGGCGCGCAGGTAGACAATGGGCCTGCGGGCGCCGGAACGACGCAGGACCGGTCCAAGGGGTTCACTGGCCCAGCTTGAGGCCATCTTCTGCGCCCACGCCTTCAGCGGTGAGGACGGTCGGTCACCGTTTTCGTGGCGGCGGTTGCGGCGCATGGTGCGCTCTTCGTCCGACAAGTAGCCGAGCTTTGGAGCAGGCGGCGCGCCGTAGCCTTGGAGAAAGCGGTTGATGTTGCGCAGGGCCGCATCTGCCGGGAAGGCATCAACGCCCCCGTCCCAGATGGCGGACTGCTTGTCCAGGAAGGCGGGGACGGCATTGTCGGCAACCAGCCTTATGCCCTTCTTCATGGTGACGACGAAGCGCACATGATAGGACGGCTCGGCCAGAAGCCAGCGTGCGTAGGCATACTCCACACGCTCGATGCCCGTGGGCGCTGAGCGACCCGTGGCACTGACGAGACGCGTCAAGTCAAACAAGATGAGGGGACGGATCAAACCACGCGGCCCCGCTTTACCAACCAACCAAGCTCGTCATACATCGCAACCACCGTGCCGGTGCACGCGTCAATCGTTATGGAGCACCACTTGGATTGCATCGAGCTTGAAATTCCGGGGGTTGTGCTCATCACGCCACGTCGTTTTGCCGATGGACGGGGTTGGTTTGAGGAGACCTATAACCAAAAGCGGATGGAGGCGGCCGGGCTTCACTACTCCTTCGTGCAGGATAATCAAAGCCTTTCCGGCCCTGTGGGAACAGTCCGCGGGTTGCATTTCCAAGCCCCCCCTTATGCGCAGGCCAAGCTTGTGCGGGTGGTGGCAGGGGCTGTTTTGGACGTTGTGGTGGACATTCGCGAGGGTTCGCCCACCAAAGGGCGATGGGTGAGCGCCGAGCTCAGCGCCGAAAACGGCGCCCAGCTCATGGTGCCAAGGGGTTTTGCCCACGGCTTCGTCACCCGCGCGCCCGATACCGCGGTCTGCTACAAGGTGGACGGTTTTTACGACAAGGAAAGTGAAGGCGGCATTTGCTTCGACGACCCCGACCTTGCCATCGACTGGGGGATCGACCCTGCCGCGGCCACACTGTCCGACAAAGACCGTGCGTGGCCGCCTTACAAGGACCTTGGCCCTGTCTTTGACTGAACCGGCAACGCATGCGGCCTCTGCCGCCAGCGTTCTTGACGGATTTTGCCCCGACACTGCCCTGAGCGGTAAAATCGTCCGCGAGGGTGATCGCCTTGTCTTCCCGCCGTCGGAAGCCTCCATCACCTTTGCCGTTCGCCGGCCCGTCGGCGTCCACAAGCTGGTGATCGTCCTGGCTGCACCAGCTGCCCTCAGGGTCGAGGTGGGGTTGGGGGAGACTCGCGTGCGCCTGCCGAAGGTGGAGGATGGCGCCCGCTTCACCTGCCGGTTTGCGGTGGATGCGCCGATCACGGGCCTCACGATTGCAGGCGTTGAGAGTGGGACTATCGACGTCCGCCACCTGTCGCTCGAGCCTGCAACGCCGTGGGCTGCCCTCCTGCCGGACCGTGTGTTCGGCCCCTTAAGACTGCCCCCTTTGGAGAGCCTGGTGGCGGGCGACCCCTCCCCCATCCTTGCCGATGGGGAAAAGGTGGAGGGCTGGTCGAGGCGCATCACCGTCGCTGACCGTCAAAGTGCGGTGCGCGATGGCACGCGCTTTGTGGTGGAGGAGCCGAACGGCGCGGTGCGGCTGACGTTCGACCCACCGCTGCCCGCAGGCTGGTGCTGGATCGGTGCCCGTGTGCGCGAGGAAAACGGCGCACCGACGGATGCGCGGCCCAGACTGTTTCCCTGCAAAGGCTGGCACCTTCCTGCCGTCCCTGGCGTTCCTTTGCGGCCGCACCATCGCGGCCCCCATCATGCCCACCTTCGTCTGAAAGCGCCGACGGACAGTTTGTTGTTGCGTCCCCGTGCGCTGCCAGGAGCGGTAGTGATCGAATCGCTTCACGTCTCGCCACAGCCAATCCTCGGCTGGGTGCGGGCGGGATTGCGTGTGATGCGCGAGCATGTGGGGCGCTACACCGACGGTGCCGTCCACGCCATCGGCAAAAGGTTGCCTGAGGGGCCGGCGTGGGCCGCCCTCCTTGCCGCGTTCACAGAACGGCGCAACCGACGCCATCGCCGCTTCGTCCGCAGACACGAGGCTGAGGCCATCGCCCGCTGGCTGGCGCGCCCCGTGGTGCGGGAGGGGACGATCACCGTTGCGGTGGGCTACGGGCCGCATCGGGCCCGAACCCTTGCAAGCCTTGATGCCTGCGGCGACCCCTCGTTGCACCTGGCCGAGGACGAGACGGCAGACATCGCCTTGCCCGCAGGTGCCACCCTTGCCCCCCACGCCATTGCGGCCTTGCGCAGGACGGATGCCGACCTTGTCACCGCCGACGAGGACCGAAAAGTCCTCGGCGTTCGCACAGCGCCGCGCCTTTACGGCCCATTCGATCGCGAGCGCGCCCTTAGCCGCGGCGCCGTCCCAGGGCTTTTCTTCCTGAGGAATGCTGGTCCATCAGCCCTCACGAACGCTCTGGCAGCCGCAAAGTCCGAGCACATCCCCCTGGTCCTGATCCACCACCGGAGCGCGCCGTCCCTGGGGCATGAGGCGAGCGAGAGTGCGGCCATCGGCGAAATCCTCGGCAAGGCCGCGCAAGGGTGCACTGTGCGCGCGCACAGGCAAGGCTTTCGCGTTGTTGGGCCGACGCCGCAGACGGCGTCCATCGTCGTGGCAACGCGGGATGCGCCGCAGCATCTGGAGCGCTTCTTGAAAAGCGTGAAGCTGACGCGTGGCCTCGCCTACGAGATCCTCCTGGTGGACAATGGGACTGAGGATCCTGCCGCCCTCACCCTCCTTGCCGATGCGGTGCAGACGGGGCAAGCGCGGGTGATGCGCGACGATCGCCCCTTCAACTTCGCCGCCCTCAACAACCTGGGCGCAAGGGCGGCAACGGGGGACCTCCTCGTCTTTGCCAACAATGATGTGAGCTTCACGGACCCTGACTGGCTGGTGACGCTGGCGCAAACGGCGACGCGGCCTGACATTGGCATTGCTGGCGCCAAGCTTCTTTACCCTGATGGGACCGTCCAGCACTCAGGCCTCGTGCTTGCCGCCGACGGCGCGGTGCGTCACCTGGAGCGCGGCATTGCGGGAGACGACCCAGGCTATTTGTCGCGCCAGACCCACATCGGGACGGTGAGTGCGGTGACGGGCGCCCTGTTTGCCATGCGCGCTGACCTGTTCCGCGCCGTTGGTGGCTTCGATGCAAGGCGCTTCCCCGTCCTTTGCAACGACGTCGACCTTTGCCTGCGCGTCGCTGAGGCGGGCCACAGGATTGTTGTCACGCCCGACGTGGTGGCGTTACACCATGAGTCAGCGTCGATCGGGCCAGCCGTGCACAATAGTCCGGTCGGGCGCGGCGGCCCCTTCTGGCTTGACCGCGGCGCCCGTGAAACCGCCTACGTTACAAAAGGCCGAAGCGCCATGTTCCAAAGTGACCCCCATTACCCGCAGACCTGCGAGGCGCTGACGGCCTCGTTCCTGCCCCATGGGTAGCCGCGCGCAATGACCGCGGTGGTCCGTTCGCTCAACTCGCAAGCGCGCATCGTATGGGCCGCAGCGCTCCGAGAGATGCTGCTGCGCCACAGGGAATCGCCGCTGGGCGTGCTGACGGCCATCATCGAGCCGCTGGCGATGATCTTGATGATGACGCTGGTGTTTTCCACCATCCGCCTGCGTATCCCGGGCGCTGGCGACTACGTGCTGTTGTTCATTATGACGGGCATCTTGCCCATCTCCATGTTCCGCGGCGGGGTGCAAGGGTGCGATCGCGGGGTCGCGCGTCAAAAGCGCGCGCTGGTTGTGCCTGGGGTGAGGCCCTTGGACCTGATGCTGGGCGGGCTCCTCGTCAACTATCTGACGCTGCTGGCGCTGTATTTCCTCATCACAGCGTTTTTTGCGCTGGTTTACCAACCGGATTCGCCGCAGAATTTGGTGGTCTCGCTGCTGCCGGGGGTGTGTAACGCGCTAATGGCGGTGGGCGTCGGTTCAATCAATTTGTTGATAAAGTCATGGTTTAAGTTCTGGGGAACGATCTTTGCCATCGTCACCATGCCGCTCAACATTATATCGGGCATGTTCTACACGGCCGATACGCTCCCATCGGCTGTCCTTAAGTACCTATACTATAACCCGTTCTTCCACGCGACGGAATTTACACGAACCTACTACTTCCCGGACTACACAAGCGATTTCTTTGACCCATACTACTATTTCGGATGCACCTTCGGGTTCGTGTTCGTTGGCCTTCTTGTGGAGCGCGTGTTCCGCTACCGGCTGGCTTTGGGAACCTGACGGGGCAACCGTTCGTGACTGCCATCCACCGCCAAAAAGCAAAGAGACCCAACAGGCCATGAAGCCCGTCAGAAAAGCCGTTCTTCCCGTTGCCGGCCTCGGCACGCGGTTCCTGCCCGCCACCAAGGCGATGCCGAAGGAAATGTTGACCGTTGTGGACAGGCCCGTCCTGCAATACGTGGTCGACGAGGCCATCGAGGCGGGGATCGAGCAGTTCGTGTTCGTCACAGGCCGCAACAAAGGCGTTATCGAGGACCATTTCGACATGGCCTTCGAGCTGGAGGACACCCTGGCGCGGCGCGGCAAGGATGAGGCTCTTTCAACGCTACAGAACGAGCTTCCTGCCGCCGGCACCGTCTCTTTCACCCGCCAGCAGGCGCCGTTGGGGCTCGGCCACGCTGTGTGGTGTGCACGCCACCTTGTGGGGGACGAGCCGTTCGCTCTCCTGCTTCCCGATGTCATCATCAAGAACGAAAAGGGCGCCCTGGCGCAGATGATGGACGTTTACGGCAATCACGGCGGCAACGTCATTGCCGTGGAAGAGGTGCCCGAAGACCAGACCCACCAGTACGGCGTCGTCGAGGTGGAAGATGCCGGCAGCACCGGCAATGTCTATTCCGTCACCGGGATGGTGGAAAAGCCGCCCCAGGGGAGCGCGCCGTCCAACCTCATCATCACAGGCCGATACATCCTGCAGCCCAGCATCTTCGCGCTCTTGGAAAAGCAGGAGACCGGTGCTGGCGGTGAAATCCAGATCACCGATGCCATGCTGCGCCTAATGAAGGACGAGGGCTTCAAAGGCCTGAAGTTCGATGGCACCACATACGATTGCGGCTCGAAGATCGGCTTCCTCAGCGCCAATGTGGCCTATGGCCTTGACCGCGAGGACCTTGGCGAGCCGTTCAGGAAGGCCATCGCCGGCCTGTTGGGCTGACGACGGTCGCCAAGAGCCCCCATCACTTGCGGGCGGTGACGCCCAGGCTGAGCTGGGCTTTCCTTGAGTAGAGCGGCCGGCCGGCGGTGATGCCGAACTTTGTCCTGTCCAGCGTCCCCGTCATCTGCAGGACGATGCGGTTGCGCTTTGCGTCCAGCACCTCGCCTGACAGCGTGATGGGGCGTGTCACCCCTTTGACGGTGAGGTCACCTGTGACGTTGACGCTGTCGCCGACCATCTGAAAGTCGGTGACGACGAAGCGAATTTTCGGATGGCGCTCAACGAAAAACCCGTCACGGCCGCGCATGGATCGTGCGGCGGTCTTGTTGCCCACGCGCAAAGAGCGGGCGTCGAGGGTGATTTCACCGCTCAGCGAACGAAGGCCTGGCCCGAAGGACAGCGTGCCGTCCGTCATGCGCATCTTGCCGCGCACTTTGCCCGGAACCCCTTTGACCTCGAACCCCGCCACGGAGCGGCCCGAAACAACCTTGTATTCGCCGGGGACAATCGTGCCAGCGGTCGCAACCGGCATCGCCGTCATCAACGCGGCACACACCGCCGCCAAAGCCATCATCTGCCGAACCACACCACATCTCCTCAATTCACCGGCCGTCGCACCGGCACCGTGGCAAAGGGTGTGGCCCGTTACACCTGAACGGCGGCGTAACGAAGGAAAAGCGCCGTCGCATCATCCGATGGCTTGAAACGCGGATAGCGCTGGCAGAGCGGGTCGTCCTTCTCCACGGCGCGTAAGGCGGCAAGGGGCGTGGCAAGGGCATCGCCAGCGTCCATAAGAGCTGCGGCGTCAGAAAGGTCGTAGTCGTCGATGGCGGCCTCATAACCATCGGTGAGGAGGAGTGCCTCTCCTGCGGACGCCTCGTGGTGGTGGTAGCGGGCCGGTTCAGCGCTGCCTGGTTCGGGTGAGATCACACGATAGCCATTGGGCGCATTGGCGCGGTTGCGCACCTCTCGCAGGAAGGCCAACAATTCAGGACTGCGGCCTTTGCCGACGCCCATGGGAAGGCCATCGGCCATCAATTTGCGGGCGTTCTGCCGCTCTCTCTCGCGTCCCGCCGCAGCGCCCCCGTAGCGCACCGGCACTGCGCCTGAGCGGATGTATGCGGCGCAATCGCCCAGCTCTGCCATGTGGACGCCTTCCTCGCCGTAATGGGCGAGCATGACGGAGGCTGTGGGGATCTCGTAGCGATGTTGAGGCGCGCGGTGCCGCTCTGCCACAAAGCGACGGGCGGCCCTGTCCGCCGCCAGTGACAACAGGTTTTTGGGCGATGCGGCTTGGTCGGCCTCTTCGCAAAAGGTCTCATGGAGGACTGTGGCGAGCCAGGCGGCATCGCTGGGGGCGGACAGGAGCGGGCTGTCGCCAAGGCCCGTCGCGCCATCGATCACCCAGGTGAAGGCGCCTTGGCGGCCGCAGCGATCCTCGTTAGGGCGGTCGGGGTGGCCTGGGTCGCTGACCCGGTCCACCACCTGGAGCATCAAAACGGGATGTCGTCGTCGAACGGCTCGTCAGCCATGGCGGGGCGATTGTTTTGGCTGCCGCCGCCGCGGGAACGGTCCTGCCCATAGTCGCTGGGGCCTGAAGCGCGCTCGTAGTCGCTGCCGGCATTGCGGCTGTCGAGCATTTGCAGGACGCCGTTGAAATTCTGCAGCACTACCTCTGTGGTATAGCGCTTCTGACCCTGCTGGTCCTCCCATTCGCGGGTCTGAAGCTGACCCTCGATGTAGACCTTGGAGCCCTTCTTCACGTAATTCTCGATGACCTTGCAAAGGCCTTCTGAGAACACCACCACGCGGTGCCACTCGGTCTTTTCCCGCCGGTCGCCCGAATTGCGATCGCGCCAGGTTTCAGTGGTCGCAATGCGCATGTTGGCGATCGGCCGGCCGTCCTGGGTCCTGCGGATTTCAGGATCCGCGCCCAGGTTGCCGATCAAGATGACTTTGTTGACGCTGCCTGCCATGACCGTCCGGATGCCTCCGCCCCAATGTGGAACAGTGATAGCAGGCTTCTGACCGGCGCACCTACTGATGAGCGCTCATGGCTCAACGGGACTGTGGATAGACGGCCCCTGCCCTACCCGCGGGCCGACTTGCGCTTGCGGCCGAAGAGACCTTTGCGCCGCCGCCGGCCCGTTCGCTGGCCGCGGCGGCGCTCGCCCAGCATGGTCCCCCTCGCCTCCTTGGAGCGCCATGAGACGGCGCCGCGCTTGGCTTTGAACACCCTGCGCGCCAACGCCACACCATTGCCGCGGCGGCTGGAGAACGGCCCATGCAGGCCAAGCCACCGGCCAAGGCGCGATTCCCCGCATACCTTGGCATAGTCGCACAAGTTGAGGAGAAGGACGGCGAGGGACTGGATCTCCTCCTCGGACATTGCTTGCGGTTCGCGCGCTGCCGGCTTTGGCGTCGGCAGCGTCAGGCCAAACTCGTCCTCAAGGTAGGCAAGGTGCGGGGCGGCAAACTCCATCGCGGTCGCGTGCGCTTCGGGCGGAAGGATGTAGCGGGGCCCCTTGATGCGCTCCACCGCACGCACGGCTTCCTTGTAAAGCTGGCCACCGTGCATCAGGACCATCTTGTCCATGATGACAGCGGCCGGAACGGACAGGCCTTCGTTGACCCGTGTTCGGGTCAGGCCCTCGATGGCGCCCGGCACGCCAATGGTGGTCAACAGGTCATCGATGACATCGCCATTGACCAGAACGTCCCTGTCGAACGGACGTACGGTGACGTTTTCGTGCCCCACGCGCTGCGCCCAAGGGGGAATCAGGTCGGCGAAGGGGATGAAGGAGGGACGGCTGATGGACTTTGCCAGCAACTTGCCGCTGCGAAGGCCCTGATGGGCGGCGCTATCGGCAAAGGGGATGGGGTGGCGGGCGTAAACCAGCACCTCCAACGTGTCTGCCAGCTGGCGCATGTCAGCGAGGAAGGTGTCCAACTCCGCCTCGGTCAGGCGCACCAAGAGCTCTGAGGAGAATAGCCCCAGAGGCGCTCTTGTCTTGCGCGCGTTGGCAAGGAAGCGATCACGGCAGGCTTCGTCACCCTCCTGGCGGAAGGCGGCGTTGTAGGCGCGGGCAACGAGCTGCTGGTTGCGGTCGACGGTCTCGTAATAGAGGCCGTTGCGGGCCAAAATGTCAGCGCTGCGCTGAAAAGTGGCCTGCAGCGAGGCGGTCCCCGTTTTGGGGTGACCGATGTGGATGACCATCCGGTCCATCATTGGTCGGCCCCTGGCGCCCCTGCCTTTCGCGGGCGTACGGGCTTGCGCCGCGCGGTCTTGCGGTCGAACGGGCGGGGCGGGCGTACCAGCTTCAGCCGCTCCAGGCGCTTGCGCAGGCGGTGGGGCGGCATGTCCACCTCAGCCGTGTAGGGGGAGCGCATGCCTAGAAGCTGGCCAAGGTCGGAACTGTCGCACTTGTAGGCGTACTGAACCAATTGGCTGATCACCTCAGCCATTGAGTCCAGCGTCTCTTCGGAGGGGAGCGCCGGCGCGGGACCCGGGTCAGGCGGATCGGGCAGTTCAATCCCGTACTTGTCCTTCAGGTACGCCATGTGAGGCGCTGCATCGGCAAGAACTTTGGCGCGGGCTTCAGGTGGCAGCACATAGCGTGGGCCGGCAATGGCATCGAACGCGCGGACGGCGCCCAAGCGCAGCATAGCCGCCTCACCGCACTGCCTGTGCGCCCTGTCGAGGAGCTCGATGCCAAGGGCGGACAGACCGTCGTTGATGGTGGCGCGGGTGAGATGCGGCGCTGCGGCCTGTGCACCGAGGACGGACAAAACGTCGTCCACCACATCGCCGTTGACGAGGCTTGGGCGGTGGAAGGCTTTGACGATCATGTGCTCTTCGCCCGCCGCCTCCTCCCATCGCTGCAACAGGCTGGTGAGGTTGAGGACCCGTGGATCCTGGGACACCTCCCCAAGCGGACGGCCTGAACGGACGGATTGGTGGGCCGAGCCGTTGCAGTAGCCAATGGGGTGACGCACGTAGATCAATACGTCCACCCTATCGGCAACAGCACGTAGCTTCTCAAGGCAGGCCTGGGGCTCCTCGCCTTTCAGCTTCGTGAAATTCTCACTGGAGACGAGCCCTTGAGGGCAGCGTGTCGCCTTCGCCTCCTTGAAGAATTGTGCGGCGATGGCCTCATCGTTGGCGTTGCGCGTCTTGGCGTGCATGGACCGTCCGATGGGGTGGTTGTTGCGAAACCCCGCAAAATAGAACACGCCGTGGCGCGCAAGGGCGGCCGAGCTGTCCCTGAAGGTGGACTGGAGCGAGGTGGTCCCCGTCTTCGGGTGACCGATGTGCAGAACGAGGCGCTCCATCAACCGAAGCTCCAGAACAGTGGGGAGAGTTTGGGCGAGTGGCGGGGGCGCGACCATTGCGGCATTGACCCGGCCAGCGCGGCGGCACAGTTAGCGTCAGTCATCCTCGGTTCAATGCGATAGACCATGTCAGAGCGCAAGCTCGTCGTTCGCGGCGCAAGGGAACATAATCTCAAGGACGTCACGCTGGAGCTTCCGCGTGACTCTTTGATCGTCTTCACCGGTCTGTCAGGATCCGGCAAGTCCTCGCTCGCCTTCGATACCATTTATGCCGAGGGTCAGCGTCGGTACGTGGAGAGCCTGTCCGCCTACGCGCGGCAGTTTCTGGAGATGATGCAAAAGCCGGACGTGGACCAGATCGACGGTCTATCCCCGGCCATCTCCATCGAGCAGAAGACCACGAGCCGCAACCCACGCTCCACCGTGGGCACGGTGACGGAGATTTACGACTACATGCGCCTTTTGTGGGCGCGTGTGGGCATCCCCTACTCCCCTGCGACGGGCCTTCCCATCGAAAGCCAGACCATCAGCCAGATGGTGGACAGGGTGCTGGCCCTACCAAACAAGACGCGGCTTTACCTGCTGGCCCCTATCGTGCGCGGCCGCAAAGGGGAGTACCGCAAAGAGCTGGCGGAGCTTCAGAAAAAGGGCTTTCAGCGCGTCAAGGTCAACGGCACCTTCTATGAGATCGAAGAGGCCCCCGCGCTGGACAAAAAGTTCAAGCACGACATCGACGTTGTGGTGGATCGCGTCTCCGTGCGGCCGGACCTTGCCACACGCCTTGCCGATTCCATCGAGACCGCGCTGCGCCTTGCCGACGGCATCGCCATTGCCGAGTTTGCCGAAGAGAAGGACGGTGACGAGCCGCGGCGCATTGTCTTTTCCGAGAAATTCGCCTGTCCGGTCTCGGGCTTCACCATCGCAGAGATCGAGCCGCGGCTGTTCTCGTTCAACGCGCCCACGGGGGCCTGCCCCACCTGCGACGGGCTTGGCACAACCTTGCGCTTCGAGCCGGACCTTGTGGTCCCGGACCCAACGCTGACCTTGCGTGGTGGCGCCGTGCTCCCTTGGGCGAAGACAGGCAGCACCAGCCCCTACTACGCGCAGACCCTGGAAGCGCTTGCCGCCCACTATGACGGCGACATGACGACGCCCTGGCAGGCCCTTCCTGCCACCTTGCGCAAGGTGATCCTCTACGGGTCGGGGCGCGAAAAGGTCACCTTCACCTACGACGATGGCCTCAGAAGCTATAAGACGAAAAAGACGTTCGAGGGCGTCGTCAACAACATCGAGCGGCGGTGGGCCGAGACCGACAGCCAGTGGGTCAGGGACGAATTGTCCCGCTTCCAGTCGGATGCGGCTTGCGAGACCTGCGGCGGCTATCGCCTACGGCCAGAGTCCCTCGCGGTGAAGATTGCCGAACAGCACATTGCCGAGGTGGCCCAGCTTGCCATCCGCGATGCGGCCGTCTGGTTCAACGCCCTTCCCGCCAGACTCACCGACAAGCAGAACGAAATTGCGCGGGCGATTCTGAAGGAAATCCAGGAGCGGCTGCGCTTCCTGGTGGATGTGGGGCTTGATTACCTGCAGCTGTCGCGCGGCTCGCGCACGCTGTCGGGCGGTGAGAGCCAGCGCATCCGCCTTGCCAGCCAGATCGGCTCAGGATTGACCGGCGTCCTTTACGTGCTGGACGAGCCGTCCATCGGCCTTCACCAGCGCGACAATGCACGCCTCATCGAGACGCTGAAGCGGCTGCGCGACCTTGGCAACACCGTCATCGTAGTGGAGCATGACGAGGACGCCGTGCTTGCCGCGGACCACGTGGTGGATGTGGGACCAGGCGCCGGCGTTCACGGCGGTGAAGTGGTGGCTGAGGGAACACCGGGCGAGATCCTGGCCAATCCTGCCTCGCTGACGGGCCAGTACCTGTCGGGCGCCAGAGAAATCCCCATCCCTGCCAAGAGGCGTGCGCGCAAGAGAGGGCGCGCCATCGAGGTGAAGGGTGCGTCGGGCAACAACCTGCAGGATGTGGACGTGTCGATCCCGCTGGGGGTCTTCACGGCCGTGACGGGGGTGTCCGGGTCCGGCAAGTCCACCCTGGTGATTGAGACGCTCTACAGAGCTGTCTCGCGCAAATTGAATAAGAGCCGCGAGCAACCGGCGCCGCACGAGGCCATCGCCGGGCTTGAGCACCTGGACAAGATCATCGACATCGACCAGTCGCCCATCGGCCGCACACCGCGCTCCAACCCCGCCACCTACACAGGCGCCTTTACGCCGATCCGCGAGTGGTTTGCCGGCCTCCCGGAGGCAAAGGCGCGGGGCTACGGGCCGGGGCGCTTTTCCTTCAACGTGAAGGGCGGGCGGTGCGAGGCGTGCCAGGGTGACGGCGTCATCAAGATCGAGATGCACTTTCTGCCGGATGTCTATGTCACCTGCGATGTGTGCAAGGGCGCCCGCTACAACCGCGAAACGCTGGAAATCCTGTTCAAGGGCCGGTCCATCTCCGACATTTTGGAGATGACCGTGGAGGAGGGGTGCGAGTTTTTCGCCGCCGTCCCCGCGGTGCGCGACAAGCTGGTGACGCTGCGGCAGGTGGGGCTTGATTACATTCGCATCGGCCAGCAGGCGACCACGCTGTCAGGCGGCGAGGCCCAGCGCATCAAGCTTGCCAAGGAGCTGTCGAAGCGCGCCACAGGCCGCACGCTCTACATTTTGGACGAGCCGACGACGGGCCTTCACTTCCACGATGTGGCGAAGCTCTTGGACGTCCTCCAGGCGCTTGTGTCCACAGGCAACACCGTCGTGGTGATCGAGCACAATCTGGAGGTCATCAAGACCGCCGATTGGGTCATCGACCTTGGACCTGAAGGGGGCGATGGCGGGGGCGAGATTGTCGCCACAGGCAAGCCGGAGGCGGTGGTGAAGGTGGCCCGCAGCTACACCGGCCAGTACCTGCGCCAACTCCTCGACAGGCGCCCGGCAACGAAGGTGGCGGCGGAGTAGCGCCAGGCCCCTCGGACCGACGTTACCGCCGGCCCAATCCGTTGCAGTTGTATGACCGAGAAGACGCGATTTTCGCAGGGCAGCCATACGCCGCTGGATGGTCACGTGGGCGGTATGAATCCCTAGGTGTGTTGCACCGCACAAGAGTAATAGGAGAGTGCAACATGTTGCATCGCGTTATCAAAGCCGTGCACACGTGGCGAGCCCAGCACGAGACGGCCGAAGAGCTGTATCGTCTGTCCGATCACGCCCTGCGTGACATCGGTCTGGAGCGCAACGAGATCCCCGAAGTGGTTCGGCGGATCGACGCTCGTCACAACGACTGACGCCCTAAAGGCACCAACGGAGCCGATAGAGCGTTGAGCATGGCAAACCACCCAACCAGGCGCCTGGTCTTCCCGCTCGGATCGCTCCACGTGGGACGGCCTCGCGCCGCCCTTGGTTCGGTTGCCCTTTGGCTGCCTTTCACGCCCGATGGACGTCATCGGCGTGTACGGTACGCATTAAAGGGTTGAAACTGAACGACTTCTAGCCCGCAGGAACCGCGGTCGATTCTTCATACCATTTCGCAAGCGGCATAATTGTCGGCTTCACGCCATTGGGCGACGGCCAGGAATCGACCGACCAGGGGGTCCCCCCTTTCGCCACCACCACCGCCGTAGCGTGGGGGTAGCGACCATCTAAAAAGAAGCCCCGCGCGACGGGACGGGCCACCGTGTGAAAGCGCAGGAGGCCGTGACGCTCGGCCACCATCAGGTAGCTTGTGGTGTTGGCCGCCTCGTCGATGCAGTCCATTTGCCCGCGCTTGCCGGCATTGGCGATATCAAGCCCGCCTTCATCATTTTCCGACCCGACTTTCGGCGCCACACGCTTTTCCACCCAACCGATCATGTTGGCGATGGCCGCGCGTTCGGCCTTGGCAGTTTTTGCACCTGCGAAATAACGCTTCATGGTCTGCACATCGGCGCTCGAAAAGGCATAGCTTGTCTTCAGGTGACAGCCGAAGCCGTGGCACACCGTCACGCGGTCGGTCCGCGGTGGCACGCCCCCGTTGGAGGCGAACCAGGTGGCGGTTTCGCCCTCATGTTGTTGCAGACATCCTGTGAGCAACGTAAGGGCGGCCAGCGAAGCGATCAGCTTTATGCGCACGGTGCGGTCCTGTCCGTCAGCGCCGCCATCGACAACGCAGTGGTCTTCATGGTGGCGGTGCGCCGACAAGTCACAGACCCATCTCCGCCGCGTCTTCGCCATCATCACGACATTTATTGCAACATCCCTTGATCGGCGAGCCCGGGACGCCCATCAAGCGCTGATGAGTGACATTCATGTGATTGGCGGCGGTTTGGCCGGATCTGAGGCAGCCTGGCAACTGGCTGAGGCGGGGCAGCGCGTGGTTTTGCACGAAATGCGGCCGCAGCGTACCACCGCAGCCCACCAGACCGACGGGCTTGCGGAGCTTGTGTGCTCCAACTCCTTCCGCTCGGACGATGCTGAAACCAACGCCGTCGGCCTCCTCCATGCCGAGCTTCGAGACCTTGGCTCGCTCATCATGCGGTGCGCCGACAGCCACCAAGTGCCTGCAGGCGGCGCGCTGGCGGTGGATCGCGTGGGCTTTTCCGACGCCGTGACGGCAGCGCTGGAGAGCCACCCCAACATCGCCATTCGGCGCGAGGAGATCACATCGCTGCCGGGTGGCCCTTGTGTGGTGGCGACGGGCCCTTTGACCAGCGACGCCCTTGCTGAGGAGATTGCCCGGCTGACCGGAGCGACCGCCCTTGCCTTTTTCGACGCCATCGCCCCCATCGTCCACCGCGAGAGCATCGACATGGATGTGGCCTGGTTCCAGTCTCGCTACGACAAGGCTGGGCCTGGGGGCACGGGGGCCGACTACCTCAATTGCCCCATGGACAAGGCCCAGTATGAGGGCTTCATCGATGCCCTCCTTGCCGCCGACAGGGTGGCCTTCAAAGAGTTCGAAGACACCCCCTATTTCGACGGCTGCCTGCCCATCGAGGTGATGGCGGAGCGCGGGCGCGAGACCCTCCGGCACGGCCCCATGAAGCCGATGGGTCTTACCAACGCGCACAAGCCTGGTGAAAAAGCCTACGCGGTGGTTCAGCTGCGCCAGGACAATGCGCTGGGCACGCTCTTCAATATGGTGGGGTTCCAGACCAAGCTGCGCTATGGCGCGCAGGGGGATGTGTTTCGCCTGATCCCCGGGCTAGAGCGGGCCGAGTTCGCGCGGCTCGGCGGCCTTCACCGCAACACCTATATTGAGTCCCCTCGTCTGCTCGATGGCGAGTTGCGCCTGAAATCCGCGCCGCACCTTCGTTTTGCAGGCCAGATCACCGGTTGCGAAGGGTATGTGGAGGCCTCCGCCACGGGGTTGTTGGCAGGTTTGTTCACGGCCGCGGAAGCAACGGGCCACACAATGGCCGCGCCGCCGCAGACAACGGCCATGGGTGCACTCCTGGCCCACATCACCGGCGGACACCTTTCGGTGGCGGAGGATCATGCACCCCGCTCCTACCAGCCCATGAACGTCAATTTCGGGCTTTTTCCGCCATTAACGTCGCGCCCCCGAGGCAAAAGGGCGGAGCGCAAACGGTTGCAGAAGGTGGCCTACACCGAGCGCGGCCGGAACGACTTTGCCCTATGGCGCGGCAGTGGCGACGGCCGTACGCAAGCCTCGGCCTAGCTTGTGTCTGTATACAAGAATCCGCTGTAGGAGGGGATGCAGCAGGGCTTGCGGCAGGGGTGTCGCGGCCGTTCGGCGCACGGTGCGCAACGCACTGATGTGCGGTCGAGAGACGATGCTCCCCCTCAGTTCGTGTTGCCGTTCGCGTGCGCCTTGGGCCACCCCACGATGGTCTGGCAGCGCAAGGGCAGAATTTGGGGATCCGTCATGATTGTTGGCTGAAAACCGTTGGTGCGGATCCACCGTTCTGTGGTGCGGTTCCCGATCAGATGGGCTCATGGATCAGGGCAGAACCGCTCTAAATCTAAGGTGTGGAGCCTCTAGCCTGCGTCCATTCTCATGCAGGATGCTCTGGAGCAGTTTCGGCTCAGATGGGATCGTTTGAGCCGACAAAAACTGCTCTCAATCAAAGAACTAGAGCATCTTTTCTGGGTCTGAGAAGACCCAGGATGCTGTAGCGCGGTCGGACCAATCCGCCGTCCCGTTCGTGCTTCACGCGCTAAGGCGACCGGTTCGGCGCCGTCCAGGTCCGCAATGACGCCCGCAAACCAGGACTTGCGTGGTGATGGTTTGGAGTTAACTTTTTGGTCTAGCCTGTAACCACACCACCACTAAATATGCACGATTGTGAAGCCGCGGCGCCGACGAATTGGCCGTCATGAGGGGACCGCATTATGGGGAGCATGGGAATGTTGGGTGTCGGCTCCGACGACTCCGTCCAGTACCGCGATATCGTGAACTCGCTCCCCGTGGCCGCCGTGGTGACCGACGCGAATCTGACGGTCAAATTCGCCAACGTTGTCTTCTACCGCATGTTCAATGTGGGCGAGGCAGACACCATCGACAAAGGCTTCTTTTCCATTTGCGACGGCATTTGGGACGATACGCGTCTCCACGGTCTTCTTGCCGCCGTTGTGCCCCACAACGTCACCGTTGACTCGTTCGAGTGCGAGCAGACATTCCCGATCGTCGGCAAGCGAATCCTGCGCCTTGCCGCAAGGAACGTGCTACGCGATGCGCGCAGCACCGGACAGGTCCTCATCACGGTCAAGGACGTGACGGACGAGATTGTTGAACAGCGCCAGGCGGTGGAGAGTCTTGACCGCGCCAACGCCATGTTCGTGGAAATCCATCACAGGGTGAAGAACAACATTGCGTCCATCCTCAGCATGCTGCGTCTTGAAGCGCGTGGTATTGAAGATGACGCCAGCCGCGATGTTTTGGACAGAATCAGCGGTCGCATTGATTCCATGAGCTCCCTTTACGAGCTTTTGGCCACCACCGAGATCAGTGGCATGGTCCAGCTGCGCGAATACTTCCGCAAGCTGTGTGCTTCCATAGAAGAGATGTCCAGTGCGCCTGGCGTTGGCTGGGCCATCAACGTGACGGGCGACAATCCCTCCGTTGGCGTCGATGAAACCTTGACCATTGGCGCAGTGGTGCATGAGCTTGTGGCAAATGCTGCCAAGTATGCCTTCCACGGTCGCCAGGACATTGGCCAGATTGCTGTTGATTGCCTGGAGACAGGCGGCGAAATCAAGATCACCGTGTCCGACAATGGCTCAGGCATTCGCGATGGTGACACCGCACCCAAATCCACCGGCCTGGGGATGCGCCTTGTGGACATGTATTTGCGATCCCTGGACGCTGTCATGACACGCGAGACCAGCGACAAGGGCACCATCTGCACGATCCGCATTCCAAGGCGGTCGGCCGCCCAGTCCACAGCTGCGCCAGGCACCGCCAATGCTATACCGGCCGCCCAGCAAAATCCCGCCAAAGCGGAGTAGCCGACACCCGGCGCCGGATGAACACCCTTCAAAGCTTCCACATCGAGGGAACCCTGAAGCTTCTCAAATCCAGTTGAGATGCACTCACCCCTGATTTAGCAAATCTTTGCTGAGCTCACATGAATTCGTTCGAGCGGAGACTGCTCTTACTCTGACCTAGCAGGCTGCTGAAGAAGTCGGGCGCCACAGTTCAAGGATTGCGCTTCACTCGAGGGAGTTAGGTGGGCGTGATTCGCGATGAGGGGCCAGCGCAGCGAGTCAGACGAGGTGTTTAGCTATGTGCGGCTAGCGGAGCGGGTGCCGCAGGACCACCCGCTTCGGGCGATCAGAGAGCTTTGCGGCGAGGCTCTCGCCAAGCTCGATGGCAAATTGACCGGGCTCTATCCCACCGTGGGCCGTCCTTTGATCCCGCCGGGAATGCTCTTGAGGGCAGCGCTTCTGCAGGCGCTCTACTCGATCCGCTCCGAACGACAACTGATGGAACAGATCGACTACAATCTCTTGTTCCGCCAGTTCGTGGGGCTCTCCATCGACGAGGCCGTCTGACACCCGACCACCTTCACCCACAACCGCGAGCGGCTGATGGAAGGCGAAGTGGCACAGGAGTTCCTGGCCGCGATCGTCACCCTGTCTGCCGCAAAGGCCCCCATGTCGGCGGAACATTTTTTAGTCGACGACACGCTTGTCGACGCATGGGCGTCCATGAAGAGCTTTGTGGCAAAGGACGAGGACATGGGCCCACCCAGCGCAGGCAGCCGCAACACAGAGCGAAACTTTCGCGGCCAAAAGCGTTCCAACAGGACGCACGCCTCCACCACCGATCCAGATGCGATGCTTTACCGCAAGGGCGATGGCCGGGAGAACCGACTGTGCTTCATGGGGCACATTCTCATGGAGAACCGCAACGGTCTGGTGGTTGGCGCGGTGGCGACCCGCGCGATGGGGACGGCCGAGCGGGAAGCGACGCTCACCCTTTTGGACCGGCACAAGAGGGGCCGCCGGCGCATCACATTGGGGGCCGACAAGGCCTTCGATGTGGCCGACTTCATAGGCGTGTTGAGGCGCGCGGTGACGCCGCACATTGCGGTGAACGGGGCGATCAGCAAGCTTGGCCATCCCCGCCGCACTGTGATTGACGGGCGCGCGACCCGCCACGCCGGCTATCGGGTGAGCGCTGTGTGGATACCCCCGTTTATGCAAGGTCGGCGCTGAGTGAGTTGGTGTTGATGGGGAGCGGTCATGTGTCAGGCCTTTTCTTGCGGTGCTCTTCTGACCGCTGGCCGGTATGGTGATGCGAGGACCAAGGCCCCATCAGAAACCCAAGTTCGACGGCTCTTGGCTCATCCCTGGTTCCCTTGGTCCCGATCGATCCGATCGTTTGCCCCTACCCGTCACGCTTTCCTTGCACGCCCACCATCCTGGCTGGTGACGCTGTGCTGCCTGTTCTCACAGGGCCATCCCCGGGATCCGGTAATCTTCTCCTTTCGTGATCATCGCCCAGAGGCTGCGCGCCATCTTGTTCGCGAGAGCGACGCCGACCAGCATTTTGGACTTTCGCGCTAGAGCGGTTTGCGGTCAGATGGAAACATACGATCGCCAGAAAACCTCTCTATTTCAAAGGAGTAGAGCATCCTGCGTCCGTATGGACGCAGGATGCTCTAGGCAGTGTGGACGGATTGATCGAATTTTGGGATTTGGCTGGAAGCAGTGACGTCGATTCGGAGGGTCGACGATGCTGACGCGCATGAGCGAAGCGGATTGGGACGTGCTGGTGACGGCGTTTCGGACCGCACGGTCCAGACTCGGCGACAAAGGACGCGACGACCGCAAGTTCCTTGAAGCGGTGCTCTATATCACGGCGAATAACATCTCTTGGTGGGCCTTGCCGGCCGAATTCGGCCCGTGGAATACCGTGTGGAGACGCTTTTCACGCTTTAGCAAGGCCGGCGTGTTCGAGGCCATGTTCGATCATCTCGCCGCGACCAGCGGGCGGGCCCATCTGGTCCAAATGCTGGACAGCACCATCGCGCGGGCCCACGTGTCGGCCGCCGGCGCCAAAGGGGGCAAGACGGCGAGGCGCTCGGCCGCTCCCGTGGCGGCTTCTCCACCAAGATCCACCTGAAGACCGACCTTGACGGCTATCCCATCGCCTTCGATCTCACCGGCGGCGAGGCCAGCGATCCCCGCCACTTTCCGATCCTTCTGAGCATCGGGCCGGACATCGCGCCCCAGGCGGTAATCTGCGACAAAGGCGACGATCGCAAGGCCAACCGTCAGTTCGCCCGCGACCACGGTATCGCCCCCGTCATCCCGCAAAAACGCACCGCGAAAACCCCTCAGAGCAACTTTCCCAAAGCTCTCTACCGCGCACGCGCCCGGATCGATCAAGCCGTCGGAAAGCTCAAGCGCTTCAAACGCATCGCCCTACGCTGTGAAAAAACCGCGCAAAACTATCGCGCATTAACAGCATTCGCCCTCCTCATCATCCTCGCGAAATCCGTCCACACTGCCTAGGCCATCCCCTCATCAACGGGATAGACAACATTGATTGCTTTTTTTTTCGTGCCATCGACGGTTTTTGGGGGAGGCGATTGATGGCACGGTTTGATCTGTCGGATCGGGAATGGGCGATCATCGCGCCGTTGCTGCCCACGGACGTGCCTGGCGTGCCGCGCGCGGATGATCGCAAGGTCCGTTCGGGGATCTTCTGGCGTCTCAGAACAGGGGCGCCCTGGGCGGACATTGCGGAGCGCTATGGCCCCCACAAGACCTGCTACAACCGCTTCGTCAGGTGGCGTCGGCGTGGTGTCTGGGAGCGTATTCTCAGAGCGGTATCAAACGCTTACGATGGCGACCTACAGATGGTCGATAGCTCTTCGGTTCGCGTTCACCAGCACGCTGCAAACGGCAAAAAAGGGGGCGATCCGGTTGCATGGGCCGTTCCCGCGGCGGCCTGACGACCAAGATCCATGCCCTCCTCGATGCCAACGGCCTGCCGATCGGTCTGAAGCGCACCGAGGGGCAGGCGCACGACGGCCGCAGCGCCGCCGACATGGTCGGCGACATCGGTGCCGGTCAGATCCTTCTCGCCGACCGGGCCTACGACGCCGACTCCCTGCGCGAGAGCCTTGCCGAGCGCGGTGCATGGGCGAATATCGCGCTCATGCCGAACCGCAAGCGCCGACCAGCGTTCAGTGCATACCTTGACCGCTACCGCAACCTCGTCGAGCGCTTCTTCAACAAACTCAAGCACTTCCGAGCCATCGCCACCCGATACGACAACGATCCAGACAACTATCTCCCCGCCATCCAGCTTGCCTCCGCCCGTATCTGGATCCGAAATCAATGAGTCATCGGGTAATTCGGGGCTGCTGATCGGTCGGCTGTCGGCGACACTCCTGGGAGCTGATGCCTGTAAGGAGGGAGCCATGAGCCGATACGCTGGACTGGACCTGTCGATGGAGACGACCGCGATCTGCGTAGTCGACGACGCGGGCAACAAGGTCGCCTCGATGAAGGTGGAGAGCACGCCGGCAGCGATGGCAGAGGCGCTTTCGGATATCGGTTCGGTTGAGCGCGCGGTGATCGAGACCGGGCGGATGGCGGCCGCGATCTGCCTCGGTCTCCGGGAACTCGGCATCGCTGTGGTTTGCGTTGATGCGGTCCAGGCCCACCAGAGCCTGAAGGCGATGAAGGCCAACAAGACCGATCCGAGCGATGCAGCGGGCCTGGCGCAGCTGGCACGGACCGGCTTCACCAAGGAGGTGCACGTCAAGTCGGCCCCGGCGCAGGGCGTGCGATCGGTGATCACGGCCCGTTCGCACCTCGTCGAAGCCCGCGTCCGGCTGGACAACACGATCCGCGGATTGTGCGTGTCGTTCGGCATCAAGGTCGGTCCCGGCCAGGGCAAGGACTTCGTCACCCGCGCCGAGGTGGCGACCGGTGTGCCAGGCCTCGGCGAGGCGATCGCATCGCTTCTCGCTGTGCGCGAACGGCTGGTTCAGCAGATCAGAGAACTCGACCGTGTGCTCATCGCGCTCAGCCGCCGGTCGAGCGCCTGCCAGATCCTCATGAGCATCCCCGGTGTGGGGGTGCAGACCGCAGCAGCCTTCGCCGCCGCGGTCGACGACGCCAGCCGCTTCAAGCGCTCCCGCTCGGTCGGCGCCACCTTCGGCCTGGTGCCTAAACGCCATCAATCCGGCGAGCTGGACTGGGTCGGCCGAATCACCAAGCAAGGTGACGCGATGGTGCGCAAACTTCTCTACGAGGCCGCCAACTCCATCCTTACCCGCAGCCGCCGGACCTTTGATTTAAAGACGTGGGCGCTAAAGATCGCGCGACGACGCGGGCTGAGAAAGGCCCGCGTCGCGCTGGCCCGCCGCCTTGGGGTGATCATGCATGCGATGCTGCGCGACGGCACTTTGTTTGAGGCCTGAGAGGGAGTCGTCTGAGAAGGCCAGAAGGGTGTGGCGTTCGCTGACCCGATGGCGGTGTCCCGAGAGGGGACGCAGGGACGGATGAGTTGCGAACGTAGCGGATGGGCCTGGCCCGCCAGAGCCCGCTTCGAGTCATTGCACCACCCGCCCTTGTGAGACCCCATAGCGCTCGGCGTCCAATACCTCGCGGACCGTCAGTGCGGACAGATCAATGAAACCCTCGACGGCACACCGCAACACCAGAGCGAATTACAGATCCATCGCCTAAAGTCGACACGAGCTTCACCATGGTGGCCGCGGTTTACATTTTGCGGCGCCTTGCGAACCTCACTGTGCCCTGATGCCGGCCGATCGCCTCTCCGGATCGCCCAATCGGTCCGCCTGTCCCATTCGCGCATCAGCCGATTGCCCACACAGCGCGAGCACACTCGCCATGCGAGCCTCAACGCAACTTTTTTACAGCCTGCTAGAGCATCCTGCGTCCATACGGACGTAGATAAGACGCTCTATTCCTTTGACATAGAACGCTTTTCTTGTGGTCGAACCGTTCCATCTGGCCGCAAACCGACTTGGAGGCCATCGGCGCAACGCGGCCGACTGGGTATTTCGTTGTGCTGGACATGGCAGCGTTACACTGTGATGGATCGAGCGGTTCCGCTCTGCTCGCCTCTCGGTGCCGGCCTTTTCGATGCGGCTTCGGTGACTTCTAAACGGTTTGGCGAGGGGGGCGTGACTGGGCTGTTCTCTGTGCCACTTGCGATCGCTGTTACGGGAGCGAAGGCGATGTCGATCTCCTCCACCTCGTAACCCGCCAATTTCACAAGATCGGCCATGGCGGCGCTGTCTTCAGACAGTGTGCGGGCGGTTTCGCGCTCGGTGGCCGCAACGCTCACTTTCAGCCCGCTTGGGGAGAGACGTATGGTTACCGTCAAAGAGCCCAGTGTCGCCGGTTGAAGCGCAATTTCGATCACCTTCACGGGGCCCATGGCCATCGACGGTGTGACTGCTGGTGGAGGTGCGAGCCGGGTTGTCGCGCCGTCGGCGGCGGCGCCACTGGCACCTGAGAGCGCGGTGAAGACCTGCGGCGCCAACCGATCGAAGCTGTACCACGCTGAGGGGCTGGCAGGGCTCGCCCCCTGCCCGGTCTGGGTTGCCATGGGTAAGGTGTCCGGCGGCGTGCGAAGGGGCGGCGATGTCGGATCGGTGCGTTGGATGACGGGAAAATGGGTTTCGCGCCGAACCACTTGGGGTGGCGGCACGTCCCTGCCACCGTCCAGCCGCGCGCTGGTGAACGGTTTGCCTGCATTGTCTTGCGCTGCGCTGGAAAGAACGGCGTGTGTGAGGCGCACGGGGTCGATCTGTGTCTGCAGGGGCAAGCGGGCGGCGGAGGGGTCCCCGGTGCGCGCGATGGCCTCGGCGACCGCTTGTGGCTTGCTTCTTGCCAATCCCAGTTGATCGCTGGGGATGAGGGGTGAGGCAGTCGACGGAAACGCGCGGCCCTCGCCGTTGACTGGGGACGGCTGGCCACTCGCCACATCCATCGCACCAGACGGCGTTGCCACGCCAGCCCGCGTCTCCATTGACGTGTTTGGTAGCGCAATGCGGGCCCCTACTGACCCAGCTTGGGGACGCTGCGTGGCGGGGTCGCTTGCAACCTCAGTCACCTGCGGAGTTGGGCCCCCGTTTGCGAATGGGTCGAGGAGAGTTCGGCTGGGGTCAACCGGTGCATCCGAGGTCGAGGTCTGAGACGGGTTGATTGCGGTGGGGCGCTCGTTGGCGAGGACGTCCATCAGGCGGCGCGCCGACACCAAGGTGTCTTCTGCAGGCGTGGCACCGTTGGCGGCGTTGGTGTCTGTGCTCTTGGCGAGGACGTCTGAGGCGTTGAACGGCGTGGTCGTTCTTTTTCGGTTTTGCCCTCCTGCTCCAGTGTCAGGGTCTTGCAGGAGAGCGCGGACGGCATCGCTCGCAGGCGCGGAACTGGTTGCGACACTGCCGGGGAAAGGGTTTGAGGGCTGCTCCCCACCGCGTGCAGCCTGTGACATGGCCGTCTCAAAGCCCGGCACGGCAGCGGCTGGGGCAGACGTCTTGGCAGATTGTGTGGGCAAGGGGTTGGGGACGACACGCGTCATCTGTTTTCCTCCAGGAGGGCATCCACCGACGCGAGCGCTTCGGCAACGCGGGCTTCTACAGCAAGTGGCATGGCGAATGGGCCGTCGAGCCCGGCCTCATCCCCAGCCTCGCGCTCCTCCAACCAGGCGGCGCTGGAGGACGTGCGCGCTTCCACGCTGCCATCTGCAAACGAGGATGCTGGAGCAGCGGGAGGTTGCGCGCTCGGCAAGGACACCACGTTATCCGACAGTGCGATGGCGGCGCGCAGCAGAGCCTTGTCATCATCAGGAAGTGCGATGGTGCTCAGCGCGTTGAGATCGCCGACGGCGCCCTGCACTTCCTCTGGGTCCACGATCCTTGCGGCGGCGAGGTAAAGGCGGGCGCGCGTGTGGTCCAGCGACTGTGGGTCGGCGGTTTCAAGGACGTGTTGAGCGGCAACGGCGGCGGCTTCATGGTTACCGGCTTCGACGGCGGCGCGGGCAAGGTGGAGGTAGAGTTCCTGCCGGCCGGCCGCGGTCATCGGGTCAAACATCACCTCTAGGCGCCTGAACGCGCTTGGCTCGCGGGCGAAACTCATGCGGGTGATGGCCGCTGCAAGGCGCTGGCGAAAGTTGCCTGCGTAGATGGAATTTCGAAACTTGCGCAGGTAGCGGCTGACCAAAGGCTCGAAGCGGACCGCATCGTCAAGCTCGGCACTGATGAGAATTGCGCGGCGCAAGGCAGCCTCCTCCACCAGCGTTGCGGGCGCGGCATAGCGGGCGGTGTCTAGATAGTTGAGTGCTTTTTGCGGATCGCCCTCAACCTCCAGCGCGGCAGCGGCGAGGGCGAAGGCACCCTGCACTGAGGGCGGAAGATCGCGCCCTAACACGGTGGAAAGGTGACGTCTGGCATCGCCAGCGCGGCCTTCCATATAAGCGAGCGCACCGGCAAGGACGGCGTCCATGGGTGCATCGAACGCCGTTCCTTCAACAATGGCGCGTACCACCCTCGGCTCACCGCCCGACAGCGCGTAGACAGCCAGAGCGTTGGTGTTGTGGGGCTGAAGCCAGTCGGTTTCGACGATCGACGGGAAGCGATCGGCAATGCGGCGCAGGACGACACGCTGCGCTCTGAGGGCTGCGGTGGATCCGCGTGCAATATCATCCTGAAGGGCGGTGAGGGTACGCACCATGCGGTACGGCGATGGGCCTTCGGGAGAGCGCGGGATAGGATCGGCTCGCGGGGCGCTTTGCGGGTCGGCTTCCTCGGTTTTGGCAGCCTCCTGTGCGGCGGATAGCTCCTGCAGGTCGTCCGATTTCGTTGCATCGTCAGAGGGTGATGGGCCTTGTCGAGCGTCAATGGCGGCTACCGTGTCCTCAGGTACACCAGGCGCGGACGGCGTTGTGGCGGTGTCGGTTTCGCTCCGGGGCGGGGTGGCGGGTGACGTTCCGACACGGCCGACGATCCCGGCGCCGGGCGGCGCGAGGACAACGCGCCTGGGGTTGGGGCGGGGCATACCATCGGGCAACGCGACGGCGGCGCGGGCAGGAATCCGTGCCGATCCCGTCTCGATGGTGGCAGGTCCTAGTTTGCGTGCGACCGGTTTAGCGCGAGGGATAGGGCGACCCTCAACATGCACGAGAACGGTGGCGGCCGTCGACCCGGCAGCATTTGCGTCGGGGAGATTGGCTCCGGCCGGGCTGGCGGGCACAGCCCTTTGGGCTGAACCGATGAGGACGGTGCGTTGGTCTTTGGACTCTGGGGTGGGCGCGGTGGTTGTCTCGGGTTGAGCAATTCCCGGCACGGGAGCGTCTACCGACGAAGTCGACCCGGTGCTGGGTGACGTCCATTTGACGGGCGCTTTGGTCCAACGCGGTGCGGCGGACCAATTCGCTTGGGGCGCCGTCCATTGCCTGGACTGGAAAGGTGGCGCGGGCGCGATTGGCGGAGCGAACAGACGCGATGCGCGTCGTTTGCGCCTTGCCTCGGCCTCGATGGCGGCGGCGCGCCTTAAGATTGCGGCTGTGGTCTCCGCGCTTTCGCCCGATTGAGGATCCTTCACAGTTTCAACGACGGCGAAGGCGCGGTCCGGCGACCGTGGCAGGCGCGCAGCCTTCCTCAGAGGCGCCACCTCCACCGTGGTGCGTGTCTTTGCCACCACACGGCCATCCGACACACCCGTTTGGGGCCACATGCTCCAGTTCAGCGTGGGGCCGACGACGCGCACGGGGTCGCTGATAAGGCCGGCGTTGCTGTCGCCACCCAATGCTGCGGACGTGGCGAAGGTGGCCGCAAGCCCTGCCACCGCCAAAGGCAAAACCCTTAGCCAATGGCTCATGGCGCCTCTCCAGTGGGCTCGTAGAGGATCTCGATGCGGCGGTTTTCGTCAGCGAAGGGATCGTCGTCTCGCTTGGGTTCGCGGTCTGCAAGGCCTTCCACGCGGGCAATCCTCGTCTCGTCGATCCCGCTTTCGGTGAGGGCCTGCTTGGCAGCATGGGCGCGGGCAAAGGACAGCACCCAGTTGTCCGACACGCCTGAGCGGAACGGGCGCGCATCGGTATGGCCGCGCACAACGATGGTGCCGTCGCGACCCGACAATGCGCCGGCAACACGGGAGAAAAGATCCACCGCTTCTGATGAGGGTTCGGCCGAGCCAATGGCGAACATGGAGAAGGCATCGTCGTCGGTGAGGCTGATCAGAACAGCGTCGGCTTGTGTGGTCACGTCCACCTCCGCGGTGACCCCTGCCAGCGCATCGCGGATGGCACCTGCCGCTGTGTCCACCGCGTCCTGGCGCTGCCTTGCGGCTTTCTCAGCCTCGGTCAGCGCCGCTTCTACCTCGGCAGCGGTGCCGGCTTGGCGCTGGGCCGCCTCCTCAAGGAGAATTTGCGAGGCAATGTCGGACTGGGGACCGATGTCGTTGAGAGCTGCGGCTTCACGGCCGTCGGCATCGCGCAGGGAGCCTGCGGTGATGGCAGGTGCGGCGACGGTGGCCGCCATGTCGCTCGTCCCTGTGCGCGGGGGTGCGGCGGCATCGATGGTATCGCCCGGCTGGGGTGCGTCCACTGTGTCAGGCGTCCCGGGACGAAGGGTTTGGGCAGGTCTTGTGGGGGTGACCTGCCAGTAGGCAGGGTCGAAGGGGTCGCGCTCTGTCTCACTTCTTGACGTCGTGCCTTGGGTGCCGAGGGTGGATTCGGGCACATCGATGGCAACAGGGGTGTCGGGATCGATGTCGGAGGCGGTGGAGGCCATCACCGCGTAAGGGTCATGGAAGACGGCGCCGTCGGTTTCCTCCAATGCGCCGACGGAATCCATGCGCCTGTCATCGCCCTCCTCTACTGTGCCGCCGCCCGGCCGGGCGCCCTGGTCGCCGGGGCTGTTGGCGCCAAGGGGGCGCGTGCCTGCCTCCCGCCCGGCTTCATCGCCGCTCGACGGCGGGCGGTTTTCCTCATCGGGCTCTTGAATACCGCGCTTGTCGGTAGGGGCTTGGACGAGGTTGAGAGGGTTGAAGTAGTTGGCGATGGACTTCTTCAACTCCTCATCGGTGGCGTTGACGAGCCACATGATAAGGAAGAAAGCCATCATTGCTGTCATGAAGTCGGCGTGGGCAATCTTCCACACGCCGCCTTTCTTCTTTTCCGGCTCTTGGACGATCCGGCGCAGAACAATGAGCTCGTTGCTCTTGTCAGCCATGTTCTGAAGCCTCCACCGCCCGTTTCATTTGCTGCGACCACAGGGTCACGGCCGTTTCGATGCGCGTTTTGCCGATGTCGACCGTGATTTCAGGCTGGTCAGCCGGGTCGAAGTTGATGCCGTCGGCGCTCTCAAGCGCGGCCTTTGTGGCCTCCAACAGGTCGACAGGGCCGCGCACCGTCAGGCTTGTGTTGCGGGCAGAGGGAGAGGTGTTTTTCTCCAGCATGGCAGCAAAGCGTTCCACAGCCATCTCCTGCACACGGGCATCCCAAAGCTTGGCAACGCAGCGGCCAATGGCGTCCGACAAGGTTTCGTGGAGCGTCACGAAGCTTGCCTCGATGGCCTGCGCCAGAGCTTTGCCCTCATTCTCCACCCATTGGTTGCGCGCGGTTTGGAGCGCGTGGTCTCGTTCTGCCTCATGGTCTTTCCGCGCAGCCTCGAGCGCCGTCTCGAGCCTTGCCTGGACGGCGGCCTCCAGGGCGGCCTCGGGGGTGAGGTCAGGCGCATCCGGTTCAGCGCCGTCGTTCTCGCCATCGCCACTGGCATGGTCGAGCACTGAGGTGTCGTGGGCCTTGTGGGGTCCGCTTGCCTGGTCCTCACGAGGCCGTCGCTCGCGCGGGGCCAGAAGGTCTTTCGCGTCGATAGGCCTGACCGCTGACCTCTGCCTGGTCTTGGCAGCGCCGCCCGCCTCGCCAGCGGATGACTTACCCTCCAGGTCGAGATTGGCCTGGCGAACATCAGCGATGATCTTGGCCAGCTTGGCCGGGGAGAAGGCGCCCGGCGGCACCCCCTCGGCAAGGAGCGGCGGGGGGGCATCGGCCAGCGCTTCACGCAGGACCGGAAGGGTGTCGTTGAACCGGCGCACGTTAGGCACGCTCGGCTTGGAGGAGCCACTGCTTCAGCAGGGCAGCGGCTTTCTCTGAGTCGTAGTCCACCAACTGCTCCAGACGCTTTTGCGGCGTCTTGTTCATCTTGGCCTTCAGGTCCTCGATGAGGTTGGTCTCCGCCTCCTCAGCGGTGTTGGCCCCCTCGCCTTCCTGCTCGGCAATGAGCTCGTTGATGGTGGCGCTCTCACGCTGGGCAGTGAGGGCTTTGACGGCAGGACGCAGGCCGAACCAGATGAGAAGCGCTGCCACGATGAGAACGATCAGCGCGTTCAATATCGTCCCGAGTTGGCGGTTGACGGTGGCGAAGAAGCCGTCGGACGGCAGCGGCGCAAGCTGATCGGCCTCAGGCGCGAACGGCACCGTTGCCACCTCCAGCTGGTCGCCACGGTCGGCGGAAAAGCCTGCGGCTGTGCGCACCAACGCTTCGATGTCGGTGAGCTGAGCCTCTATGGTTGCGCCGTTTTCCAATCCGGCGTTGGCAGCCAGACGATCGCGATTGACGAGAACAGCCACGGATAGCTTCTCAATGGCAAAGCCGTCGCGCACCCGTTCCACCACACGGGTAGAGATTTCAAAGTTGGTGAGTTCTTCCCGGCGCTCTGAGTCTTCGCTGGCGTCGGCACCCTCAGCGTCCGCCAATTCTTCCTGGGGGATGTTCTGCTGGACGGTGACGGGCTCGTTGATGTTGCGGTTGCGGGCGCTTTGCTCTTCGCGAACGGTGCGAATGGACCGTTCCACCCGTGATTCGGGGTCGAAGATGGTCTCGTTCTCGCGCGTTTTGTCGATGTTGAGGCGCGCGGTGACGCTCACCGTGAAGTTCTGCACGCCGAGGAAGGGGACGAGAGTCTTGCGGATTTGCTCCTCAAGCCCCTCGTTGGTTTCCTTCTGGAGGCGCGACAGGCGTCCTGTGGACTGGTTGGCGGGATCATCGCCCGAGGCGAGCACCGTGCCGCGGGTGTCCAGAACGGTGACGCCACCCACTTCCATGCCAGGAATGGCGCCTGCCACAAGCTGGCGGATGGCATCGGCGGAGGCATCGCCCCTTGCACCGTCGGTGCGGATCACCACCGAGGCGGAGGCGGGGCGTTGCTGTCGGCGGAACGAGCCTCGGTCGCTCATCACAAGATGAACGCGCGCAGCGGTCACGCCTTGCATTTCCTGAATGGTCCTGGCGAGTTCGCCCTCAAGGGCACGCACCCGCGTCACCTCCTGCATGAAAGAGGTGAGGCCGAACGAGCCCAGTTCGTCGAAGAGCTCATAGCCGGCGTTCGGGCTGCGTGGCAGACCGTTTTCGGCAAGGAGCATGCGCGCCGAGGCGGTGTCGGCATGGTTGACGAGGACGGCCTCCCCATCGGACGAGACGTCGTACCCGATGCCGGCGTCAGACAGGACACCGCCGATTCGGGTCACGTCCTCCCGGTCAAGGCCTGTATAAAGGACCGCACGCTGAGGCTGGGCCAAGTAGCTGGCGCCAATCCCGACGGCGATGACGGTAGCGAGCGCCACAGCGCCCAATGCTATGAGTCGGCGCGGGCCCAACTCTTTCATGTTGGTGAGCACCCGCTCGACGTGTTCGCGGCCGGTCATCGGCCCTCCCCGGTACATGTGGCGGCCTGGGCGGCTGTGCCCTCAAAGCACCCGCACACCCAGACGTTGACGGGACGACCATCGCCCAACAGGCTGTGCTGTGACTTGTGCAATCGGGGTGTTGGAGCGGGGCCTGCGTGGAGCTGCTTGGTGTTGGCAAGGTCGCATTGCGCGGCGGCGAAAAGTGAAAATGCCGCCAGCTCAGGGCTGACGGCATGGGTTGGTGTGCAGTGCGGACCCTCGCGTCAGCGCACCTTCGCCGGGGATCGGGCTGCGCACAATGGCGCAGACCTTGCGGGGACACGGTATGACGCAGAATTCAGAACCTGTCCGGGCGATGAGCCCGAAACGCGGAGAAGGATCTCCCGCCTGACAACAAGACAGCCGGGCGCCAGCCTTAGACTTCTCAGGATGGGCCGACAGTCTTGCGAAGCGAGACCTGGGCTTGGATCGGCACGCAAGTCTCTTAAGACCCCTGTCCAAAACCTGAAGCATGGCAAAGGACATGGGTTAGGCCTGTACTTGATGCAGTGAGAGGAGCGCACCCGTCAACGTTCGAAAGCATCCTGCGTCCATGCGGACGCAGATAAGATGCTATACTCCATCGGAATATAGCGGTCTCGTCGCGGTCTGATGGGTTCATCTGACCGCAACCCGCTCTAGGACGTCGATGGTGTGAGCCGGTCCCTCACCGCTCGCGTCAGGCCCAAAGGGTCTTAACGGAACAGGCTCAGGATGTTCTGGGCGGAGGTGTTGGCGATGGCCAGCGACTCAATGGACAGCTGCTGTTGGGTCTGAAGCGCCCGCAGCTTGGTGGATTCTTCTTCCATATTGGCATCGACCAGGGCGCCGACGGCTCGATCATTGGCGTCGATCAAAGCACCGATGAAGCGCTCTTGGGATTCTGCCCTGGCAAGGCTGACACCCACTTCGTTCTGCGCGGTGATCACCTCGATCAGCGCTTCGTCGACGATGGAGATGATTTCTTCCAGCGTCGTGATGTCGGCGACCGAATCGGTCAGTGCCGATATATCGACGGCGAGCACATTGTCGGTGGTGCCGCCGACGGTGCGGTCTTGGTCCAAAATGCCTTCTGCTGTGCCACCGGCCGGGTCGATCAGCTTGATGCTGTCGATGTCGAGGTCAATGGTGGAGACGGCGATGCCAGCGGGCGTGCGCTCAAACGAGGCAACGATGGACTTGGTGGCATTGTAAGACGCGGCCGATGAATCAACGTCCAGGAAGTTCTGCTCGTTGATGACGGAGGCTTGCGCCTTGTTTTGCATGTCCGCCTGAAGACCGGTGATCTCGGTCTGGATGTTGATGCGATTGACACCAGGCTGGCGGGCGGAGACCAGGAGTTCCTTCATCTTCTGAAGGCTCTCACGGTTGGTTTCCAGGCCGTTATAGACCACGTCGAGTGTGGAGCGGCCGAGGGCGAGGGCATCATTTACGGCACTGAGGGCGCCGTTGTCGGACTTTGTGGTTGTGGCGATCGCCCAGTAGGCGGCACTGTCCTGTGCCTTTGCGATCCGCAGGCCGGTGGATACGCGGTCGTTGGTCTTTTGCAAGCTCATGTTGATATCGTTGAGCGTCTGCAGTGCGACCATCGCGGAGATGTTGGTCAGAAGGCTCGTCATCGTCTTTCCATTCTTTGACTGACTGAAAGACATGCCGACCGGCGGCATTGCAGGACGGCCTCATGCCTTTGGCGTTCCATGCGCGTGGCGATCTGTTGGCCACCGCAAGGCGGGCGCTTGCCCGACCAACCTGCGTTGAAAGCAGAAATAGTGCATCGGCCTGGGTCGGGGCTTGCGCGGCGAAAAAGCTGCCATGCCTTGTTTATAAGTGCCTGCCTCGGCCGGCATACGGCTGCGATCCAACTCAGGTCGGAGGCGGAGGCAAGCCTCAATCCATGCGACAGCCTTTCACCGCAGCCACGTCCAAGTGACGACGAATGACGTTCCACGTCATCCGACCAAGTGCGCCGCCGCATTCACGCGAGCCCATTTGCACGAACGCAAGTATTCGTGAACAACAAAACGGCCCCCTCCTTGCTGAGAGGAGGGGGCCGCGATTGGGCAGCCGGCAAACCGGCCGCCGGGAAGACCGGCATTACAGTAAAGTCACGCCGATCTCAGGTCCTTCAATTGGAGAGTTACCGGAACAGGGCCAGGACGTTCTGAGCAGCTGAGTTGGCGATCGAAAGAGACTCAATGGCCAGCTGCTGCTGGGTCTGGAGGGCCCTCAGGCGCGTGGATTCCTGCTCCATGTTGGCATCCACGAGAGCGCCGATGGCGCGGTCATTGGCGTCCATCAGAGCACCCACGAACGACTCCTGGGATTCAGCGCGCGCAAGGTTCACGCCCACCTCATTTTGGGCCGTGATCGTGTCGACGAGCGCTTCGTCAACGATGGCGATCATTTCTTCAAGGGTGGTGATGTCGGCCGCAGAGTCCGTCAACGCCGAGATGTCGATGGCAAGCACGGTATCGGTGGTGCCGCCAACTGTACGGTCCTTGTCGAGGATGCCGTCAGCGGTGCCGCCGTTGGGGTCGATCAGCTTGATGTTGTCGATGTCAAGATCGATGGTGGAGACTGCAATGCCTGCGGCAGACCGCTCAAACGAGGCCACAACCGATTTGGTGGCATTGTAGTCTGCGGCGGCTGAATCCACCGACAGGAAGTTCTGCTCGTTGATGACGGAGGCTTCCGCCTTGTTTTGCATATCCGTCTGCAGGCCAGTGATCTGCGTCTGGATGTTGGCGCGGTTCACACCGGGCTGGCGCGCCGCAACCAAAAGCTCCTTCATGTCCTGAAGGCTCTCGCGGGTTGTCTCAAGGCCATTGTAGACGACGTCGAGGGTGGAGCGGCCGATGGCGATGGCGTCCTTGACGGTGCCAAGGGCGTCGTTGTCGGACCTCGTGGTGGTGGCGATGGCCCAGTAAGCGGAGCTGTCGGAGGCCTGGGCGATGCGCAGACCCGTGGACACGCGGTCGTTGGTGGTCTGCAGGTCGGAGTTGATCTGGCTCAGCGTCTGCAGGGCAACCATTGCAGACACGTTGGTAAGCAGGCTCGTCATAGTCTTTCCTTTACGCGGAGACAAAACAGGAAGACATGCCGATGCACGGCGAGACAGGACGACATCATGCCTTTGGGTCCGGACACCACTTGTCCGAAAGGCGCACGCTTTCAGTCACTCAGCCTTGAACGCGCGCACTCACCAACCTGCCACGATGAGACAGGTAGTGTAATGACCTTGTGCGGGGCTGACCGAATGCCAACCAACAGGTTTTTGCGACTGCGGTGCCCTCAGATCCGTCTCGTCTCGGCTCAGATGATGGTGCCTGAGCCGAGCAACGCTGCCCTTGGTCGAGGAACGAGGGAACTTCGTCTGGGTCTGAGAGGACCCGCGATACGCTACGCGAAGGAGCGCACCAAGGACCCCACGAGAAGGTTCCAGCCATCGATCAAGACGAAGAACAAGATCTTGAACGGCAAGGCGATGATGGTGGGCGGCATCATCATCATGCCCATGGACATGACGAGCGTTGCAACAATCAGGTCAATGACGAGAAAGGGCAGGACGATCAAGAAACCGATCTCGAAACCGCGCCGTAGCTCTGAGATCATGAAGGCGGGGATCAGCGTGCGCATCTCCACGGCCTCATCTGACGCAGGGTCGACGCCGGCAAGGTCAGCGAAGAGTTCAAGGTCGCGCGGGCGTACATGCTGAAGCATGAATTCGCGAAACGGGCCGGTGACTTGGACGTAGGCCTCTTCTTCAGTGATCTCATTTTGCGTCAGGGGGCGCACACCGTCGCGCCAGGCAGCGTCGAACGTGGGACCCATGATGTAAAAGGTCATGAAAAGGGCAAGGGAGATGAGGATGAGGTTCGCCGGCGTTGTTTGAAGGCCAAGGCCTGCGCGCAGAAAAGATAAGGCCACGATGATGCGCGTAAAGCACGTCACCATGATCAAGAGCCCGGGCGCCAGAGACAGGATGGTGATGAGGGCGATGAACTGGATCATCCGCGCGCTGGCCGACCCCGCCCCTTCAGGCAAGAGGCTCGACAAATCGAGCCCGCCGGCGGTTTGTGCAGCTGCAGGTGTACCGGCCAAGAGGATGGCGCCTGCGGCGCTCAGCACCGCGGCGAGAACAGCGTTGCGGTCGATGATCACTGCACCACCAAAGACTTGAGGATCAACTCGCTCACCGTGCCGTTGCTTGTGGCGCGCACACGCTCGTTGAGGTCATCGCGGATATGATTGAGGGCGCTTGCGCCCTGCAGCTCGGCCATGTTGAGCGTGCGGGCATAGGTCAAAATGTCTTGGGAAAGTTCGGCCTGCATGCGCGCGACGTCGTCGACGCTTTCCCGGTCGAAGACCATGGCGCTGTCGATGCGCACGAAGGTTCCGCTAGGCGCGGCAAGATTGGCAAGGACAGGCTCAATGTCGGCAACAGCGCTGGTTTCATCCCAGGCGAGGGCCGTTTCCACCTTTTCAGGCGGCTCGTTGGCCCGTTTTGTGGCGATCGCCTGGATCTGGTCGAACTGGACAGAGCCCAAAAACCCGCCGGCGCCTGACCCAAGGACGGTCACCAGCACAAGCGCCAGGATGAGACCGCCAGGGCCAGACTTGGCGGGCGGTTCGACGGCGGCAACCTCGTCATCGTCCATCAGAAGGGCACCACGCGGTCATAGATGAGTTGGCCCCAGTTGGGCGATTGCACTTCGCTCTGCCGCCCCCGGCCGCCGTAGGAGATGCGCGCTTCGGCGATCTTCTCGTAGCTGACGGTGTTGAGGCGGGAGATGTCGAGGGGGTTAACGATGCCGGCAAGCGTGAGGACACGCACCTCATCATTGACCCGGATTTCTTGGGTCCCTGAGACGATGATGTTGCCGTTTTGCAGGACCTCTGTCACCACGGCGGCGATGGAAAGGTTCAGCTTTTCGGACCGATCGATGGCACCCGACCCGCGGTAGCGAGAGTTGGAGCCAAGGCCGAAATCGGCCGCAGCTTCCGCCGAGTTGGCGGGCCCGTCGAAGCCGCGCCCACTGGCGTTGACGCCGAAGAAGCCGTCAGCGCCTGAGCGGCGTTCCCGTTCGCTCTCGTTCTCAAACTCGGCGCGATCATCGATGGCAATCACCACCGTCAACACGTCGCCCACGTTGGTGGCGCGCACGTCGGTCAATAGATCCCGATTGCGCCGGCCGTAAAGGGAGTTGTGGTCGGTGGTGAGGGCGCTCGGAACAGCGGTCGGGATGGCCGTGCGGGTGACGGTGAGGCCTTGTCCAACCGGCGACAGTGGCGGCGTGCCGAACAGGCTGTCGTCCTTGGAGCAGCTCGCCAAGATGAGCACCAGCAAGGGGAGTGTGAGGATGGGGGGCTTCATCCTGCGGCCCGCCGATCCGACGGGCGCGACATGCCCGACATGATGGTGGCAAGACGGGCGGCCTTATCGGCCTCCATCTCGTTCAAAATGGCACTTGCGGTGCGCGGCTGAGCCTTGGCGAGAATGGCAGCGGCCGTCAGCTCGTCCATGGCGGCAAGTTGGGCCGAGGCGGCGTCAGGGCGCATGCCTGCATAGATGGTGACGAGGCTGTCCTCCGCCTGACGCAGGAAGCGCTGGCGACGGTCGAGCCAGGCTTCGTACTCTGCCCGCTTTTCCTCAAGCGCGACGAGGCGGGCGTCAATGCCGGCCTCCACAGCGTTGAGCCGGGCAAGCTTGCGGGCAAAGCGTGCGTCGGAGGCCGCGTCCGCAAGATTGGAACAGTAGGCGCGGGCCGTTTCCAGAAGCTCCGCATTGTCCTGTGCGTTGGCGATGACGGGCGGCACAACCGCACTGGAGGCAAGGGCAAGGATCAGGACGGACGTCACCACAGGGCGGCGTCTTTGACGGACGGGTGCGATCATTGAACGATGAGCTCCGCTTGGAGGGCGCCGGCGGTTTTGATGGTTTCCAAAATGGCGATGATGTCGGAGGGTTTCAGACCCACCTTGTTGAGACCGTGGACCAAGGTCTGAAGGTCGGTTCCCTCGACAATGGCAATGCTGCCGTCGGCCTCTTCGGCGCTGACGAAGGTGTTGGGCTCGATGGCCGTCACCCCGTCGGAAAAGGGGTCGGGCTGCACCACAGTGGGGCTCTCGGTGACACGCAAAGTGAGGTTGCCATGGGACAGGGCGACCGTTGAGACCTGGACGTTCTGGCCGATGACGACGGTGCCTGTGCGCTGGTCCACCACCACCCGCGCAGGAATGTCGGGCTTGACGGTGAGCGCGCCGATCTCGGCCAGGAAGCGTGTTGCACCCACCTTGTCAGGCTTGTGGAGGACAACGGTGCGAAGGTCCCGCTCAGCGGCAATGCGGCGGCCCCAGCGTTTTTGGGTATAGGCGTTGATGGCATCGGCAATGCGTGCGGCGGTGCGATAGTCGGGGTTGTTCAACTCAAGGATCAACCGCTCAAGGTTTTGAAGGGACCCCGGCACGCGCTTTTCCACCAACGCACCGTTCGGGATGCGCCCCGCAGTGGGCACGCCCTGGGTCAATCGGTCCGCCTGGCCCTCCACCGTGAAGCCTGAGGCCTGAACGGGACCTTGGGCGACGGCATAGACCTGACCGTCACCGCCTGTGAGAGGCGTGACCACAAGGGTGCCGCCACGCAAGGACGTGGCATCGCCAATGGAGCCGATGGTCACGTCAATGCGCGAGCCGACGCCAACGAATGGCGGCAAGTCGGCCGTGACGGTCACAGCTGCAACGTTTTGTGCACGCAAGGGCACGCCGCGCACGGCAACCCCCATCCTGTCGAGCATCGACTTCAAGGCTTGCTCAGTAAACGGGGCGTTGCGCAGCGTGTCGCCTGTGCCCTGAAGGCCGATGACGAGGCCGTAGCCGATCAACTGGTTGTCGCGCACACCTTGGACGGTGGTAATGTCCTTGATCCGCGTTGCCGCCGCCCCTTGGGTGAAAGCAAGGAGCGCAAGAAGGCCTGCACAAAGGGCCCGTGAGGCGACAATCATCCTCATGGGGCGCTCACTTCGATGGCGCCGTCCATCCCCACGACGCCCGTGATGGTGCGCCCGCTATCAAGGTTGCGGGCCTGGATGAGGTCACCCACGGAACCGTCGCTCTGGGGAAGGACCGTGGAGGTGATGGTGAGGTTGCCATGGCGAAAGCGCGCTTGGGTGGGCTTGCCACGCCGCACCAAGGTCACGGCGCGGAAGGCGTTGAGGGGGATGGGTTTGCCGGCCTTCAAGGTGCGCCGCGCCGCCTTGCCGACGGCCTTGGACGGATCGCGCAAGACGGAGAGCGGCCTGTTGGGGTCGAAATAAAAGTGCTTCTCGGCGAGCATTGCCGCAGTCACCCTTTGGCCTGCATAGATGGTGTCCGCGGGAACCGGCAGGAGACCGCCTGAGCGATCATTTGCGACCGCCGCGCCTGGCGCTGCCATTGCCGCTGCTGCCGCCGCAAGAAGGCCGGCAGTGATGATCGTGCCGCTGCGTTTGGTGGCAACGACAGACTGGCGGCGTGGCCTCTGCCCTGGTGCGCCTGATAAGGGCTCACCAGGCTGCGGCCGTGGGGACATGACCGCGGCCATCATCAGCGGATCCCTTGGGAGACAACACCTGCCATATCGTCGGCGGCTTGGATCACCTTGGAGTTCATCTCATAGGCGCGCTGGGCGGAAATCAACTCTGTGATTTCCTTCACCGGGTCGACATTGGAGTCTTCCAGGTACCCTTGGTTGATGGTGCCGCGGCCGTCTTCACCCGGAAAACCTTCAATGGGTTGGCCGGATGCCGGAGTCTGGCGGAACAGATTGTCGCCAAGCGGCTCGAGCCCTGCCGCATTGGGGAAGGTGGCAAGGGTGAACTGGCCGAGAAGCTGGGGCTCAAGGTCACCTGCCACTTCAGCGTAGACTTCGCCCGAACGGTTGATCACCACCTTTGTGGTGTTGGGCGGGACGGCAAGGCCCGGCTGCACCTCATACCCGTCGAGGGTGATGATTTCCCCATTGGGGCCGAGGTTAAAGGCGCCTGCGCGGGTGTAGAGATCTTCCCCTTCAGGCCCTGTGATCTGGAACCACCCTTCGCCGTTGATGGCAAGGTCCAAAGGGTTGCCTGTCTGACCGAGCGCGCCTTGTTCGTGGAGGTTGCGGACAGCGACGGTGCGCACACCAAGGCCGATGCGCGTGCCTTCGGGGACGGGAAGTTCGCCGCCGCGGTTGGGCACGCCCGCCACGCGGTCGAACTGGTATAAAAGATCGGAAAACTCCGCCCGTGATCGCTTAAAACCCGTTGTGTTGATGTTCGCCACATTGTTGGCGATCACCTCCAAGTTGGTCTGCTGGGCGTTCATCCCTGTGGCGGCGATGGCAAGGGCCTTCATGGCGCACTCCGTAAAATGACAAAGGGGACGGTTCGGTCGCGCCGCGACGGAGCGACCGGTGACGCCCACGCGGGGCGGGCCTTCGGTGTGTGCCTATGCCGAGCCGCGATGGGTCGGGCGCAAAGGCGGTTGAGTGGCAGATCGTCGGCGCGCTGGGTAAGGCGTGTGGGCCATTTCCCGGGTGCAGCGGCTAGATCTGCATACGGCTGACTTCTTGGTAGGCGGCGACCACACGATCGCGCACGGCAATGGCAGCGCGCAGTTGCTGCTCGGCCGTCATCATGGCGCGCACCACCTCCTGCACGGACGCATCGCCCTTTACGCCGGAGATGGCAGCCGCCTCGCCTGCCTTCATGGTGTCGCGGGCTGTGGCTGCGATCCTTGCAAAGACAGCCTCAAAGCTGGGGTCGACGCCGTTTGCAGCGGCAACACCTGGTGTCACAAGGCGTTTGGCTTCTGTGCCAGTGACGCCGTCAAGACCGGAAATCATGATCCGCTCCTTAGAAGATCGATGGTCATGGAGACCATGGAGCGCGCCCGCTTCATCATTTGCAGGTTCGCTTCGTAGGACAGATTGGCTTCCCTCATGTCAGCCATTTCGACGAGGAGGTTGACGTTGGGCATCTTCACCTCGCCTTGCGCGTTGGCTGCGGGGTGGCCCGGGTCGTATTCAACGGTGAACGGAGTGTCGTCGACGGACGTGCGCTTCACCTCCACCGTCAGCGCGCCAAGCTCTCGGTCAAGCTCCGCGCCGAACACGACGGTCTTGCGGCGGTAAGGGTCAGCCCCTTCGGTGCCGCCGGTGGACTGGGCGTTGGCAATGTTTTCAGACACCACGCGGAGGCGGTAGGACTGGGCTTCCAACCCTGCGCCGGCGATGCGCGAGACCATGGCGAGAGGATCAACACTCATCGGAACGACACGCTTGACAAGAGCATTCTGTGGAAGGTGCCGATGACGCTCATGTCCAGTTGATGGGCGCGCGCAGTCTCGTCGGCCTTCATCAACTGCTCATCCAGCGAGACGGTGTTGGAGGAGTGTGTGACCTCCCACGCGCCGGCTTTCCCGATGTCTTCGGCCTGCAGTTGGCTCTGGGTCAGCTCAAGATGCTGAGGTCTTGTGGCGGCCATTTGCAGGCGCGTCTTGTTCATCTCGGTCTCAAACGCAGCGGTATCCCTGGCGCGGTAGCCTGGTGTGTCGGCGTTGGCGATATTGCCTGCGATCGCCGCCTGGCGCGTCGACGCCCAGTTGGCGTGGCGATGCGCCAGTCCGAAAACGTACAGCTGGTCTCCTGGCATTGTCGGCGCGACGTGCCCAACAATCATAACCGCCCCCCTTCATGTGGCCGGAGCGGTGGGCGCCCCGGTTGCGGCTCTCATTCGGTACGCTGTCACTGTAAGAGGGGCAGCTTGTGCGGGGCTGTAAGCAAAAGTGGTATGCCGATTTACGATGGGAACGCAGCGCTGCGCGCATCGGCGCTGTAGATCACATAGAGGACCTGCGCCACGGCACGGTAGAACTCTTCGGGGATGAAACGGTCCACATCGCTTGCGTGGTAGAGGGCGCGGGCAAGGGGCGGGTCCTCCACCACCGGTACATCGTGGTTGCCTGCGATTTCTCTGATCTTCAGCGCCACCTGGTCCACCCCTTTGGCAATCACCAAGGGCGCACCGCCTCGGCCACGCTCATAGGACAATGCAACGGCAAAGTGTGTGGGGTTGGCGATGACCACGGTCGCCTGGGGCACAGCTGTGAGCATGCGCCGCCGCGAGCGGTCCTTCTGGGCGGAGCGAATGCGCGCGCGCACGATGGGATCGCCCTCACTCTGCTTGAGCTCGTCACGAACCTCGCGCTGGCTCATTTTCAAGTCCTTGCGCCACTTGTAACGCGTCCAGACAAGGTCACCGGCCACAAGGACGATGATGGCCGTGCACACTACCGCGAGAAGCCTGATGGCGACCGACAAGATTTGCGCAGGCAACAAGGCGGGATCGATGAAAACCGCACGCACCACACCAGGGATTTCACCGGCAAGGAGGACAATCGCGACGGTGCCGACGATGGCAAATTTGGCAAAGGAGCGGATGAACTCTGCCAATCCGTGGCTGCCGAAGATGCGTTTTGCGCCCCCTGGGATGGAAATGCGCTCAAGCTTGGGGCGGATTCTCTCGCCGATGAGGCGCGGCGGGGTTTGTGCAATGGCGGCGATGATGCCGAACACTGCCAGGATTGCCACGATGGGAATGATGAATAGGGCCGAGGCACGGTAGACACCGAGGAAGAGTTGTGTGGCGTCGGTGCCGTCCTGCAGCCTAAAGCCGCCTGCATCATCGTGGAAGCGGGCCAAGGCGTTGGTGAGGGCCTCCACTTGACCTGCCAAGGTCAACCCTAGCACGACGAGGATGCCAAGGAGCGAGGCGAACGCCGGCGCCTCGCGAGAGAACGGCGTCTGCCCTTTCTTAAGGGCATCCTCGATCTTCTTGGGGGTGGGCTGTTCTGTGCGTTCAGAACTGTCGGGCTTTTCGCTCATCGCTCAGGCGCGACCCACTTGGTGCTACTGCACCAAACCGCCGTCTTCATCGCCTGTGGCAAGGTCGATTTCGCCGCGCTGACCCATGGCAAGGGCGAGATCGGTGATCTTGCGGCGTGCATCGTTGACCTCACGCTGGGTGGCAGGCTCGCCGGTGTTGAGTTCCTGTTCCACCATGCGGCGCGTCCGTGAGGCGAGGCAGGAGAGGACGGTGTTGCGGAAGGCGTCTTCGGTGCCCTTCAACGCCATGGTGAGTTCGCTGGTGTCCACAGCGTCAAACAACGTGCTGAGCGACTTGGGATTCAGTTTGACGATATCGTCGAACGTGAACAGGAGCGAACGCAAGATCTCGGCAGACTTGGGATTGGTTTGGTGGATGCCGTCGAGCACCCCTTCCATCTGCGAGCGTTCCATCTTGTTGATGATGTCGGCCATGCGCGCATGACTGTCCCCGCCCATGTTGAGGGACAGGTTCACCATAAAGTCTTCGTGGAGCGCCTTTTCGACGATCTTGAGGGCGTCATCGACCACCGCCTTGGTGTTCAGCATGCGCCTTGCCACGTTGTCGCGTAGGTCTTCCGGCACTTCGGCCATGATCTTTGCGGCGGCGGCTGGATGAAGCTTTGACAGGACGAGAGCCATGGTCTGCGGGTGCTCGTTCAAAAGGTAGGGCACGAGGCTCGCCTCAGAGACGGTGGAGATGCGGTCCCAGATGGACTGGTTTACCCGCCCTTCCATTTCCGCGATGATCTCGTCGATCTGGTCTTGGGGAAGGATGCCTTGGAGCATCTTTTGAACGTTACCGGCATCGCCCACCAGGCCTGTGCCGACACCGAACTGGTCGATGAACTCGTCCACCAGGGTTTCCACCTGCGTCAAAGGCACGGGGCGAAGGTCGGCCATGGCGTGGGTGACGTTCTTCAAGTCCTCCCGGTCAAGGTGTTTCATCACCTTGCCGGCAGCGTCCTGGCCCATGGCCATCAAGACGGTGGCCACTTTGTCCATGGGCGACAAGGGGCGTTGGCGAACGGCGGGGGCGGGCGGCATCCTTAGGACTCAGCGCCGACGCCGGGGCCGACAATCTCGGTCAGCGAGACGCCGAAGCGTGAGGAATCGTCATCCACCACAACCACTTCACCACGGGCGATGACACGGCCATTGACGACGATGTCCACAGGTTCGCCGACGCGATGGTCGAGCGCCACCACCTGACCGCGGCCGAGCTTCATGAGGTTGGCAACGGGCATGGTGGCAGAGCCCAGCACCACCTGCATCACCACAGGAATGCGCAAGATGGTGTCGATGCTGGGTTCGTCGGCGCCTCCCCCTTGAGTCTGCGACTGGCCGTCGGTTTTGCCGGCGGAGGGATCGGACGATCCAGTTGATGGGCGCTGGGCCTCGGCGCGGGCGGGTTTTTTCGTCTCTGGCTCTGACATGAGCGGGTCCCTTCACATGGGTCGATGGGGCGGGCGGGGATCATCCCGCGCGGGATCTGTCGCCGCTGGCGCGACGGCAATGCTTTGATCTTGGCTGGTGGCGGCGAGGTCTAACCTGCCCTGCGCGCGGCTGCGGCAAGCTCGTTCCAGGTGACGGCACGTGATTGCCAAGCGGGAGGTGGTGCATCGGGCGTCGTTGCGATGGCTTTGGGCGGCGTCCATGGCAAAGATGCCGGCGTTGAGCTGTTCTTCAGCGCCAGTTGGGCCCGCGCTGCGCTGGCGGCTGAGCTGCGTGCAGGTGACGGCGCGGCGGGCACAGCGACGGTGGATTGGGCCGGCGGTGCCGCGAAGGCGGACGCGGAAATTTTGGCAGCAGCGCTTGCCGGCCCATCCAAACCAGGGTGCGGCGCTTGGGCTGCTGCACGGCCATCGGGCGCCTGGAGTGGGCGTGAGGCTGCAGGGCGTGCCGCTGCACGCAAGCGTGCGGCAATGCTTGCAGCGGTACCGGCCGTGGTGGCGGCAACCGGCATTGCCTGGGCGCCATCGGATGGCGCTGCGGTATCGTTGGCAGCACTTGGGATTGCTGGGGGCGCTTTTTCGGCCGCCTTGTCAGCGGTTGGTGTCGCTTCGCGCGGTGCTGGGGTTTCCGACTGGCAGGCCGACGTGGCGGCCGGTTCGGGTGACGGTGCTGCACGTTGCTGGCCATTTTCTTGTTGTGGGCGGGTCGATGCAGCAGGGTCCGGCTGGCGCTGCAAACTTGACAGGGTGCGCTGCATGGCCTGGTCGATGTCGTTCAGCACCATCCGGGCCTCGTTGAGGCGGCCAGCGAGGACGACAGCCATGTCGCCGCCATCGGCCTGGAGGGACTTGATGGCCTCCCGTGCATTGTCCAGCGCTTTGGAGGAACGGGCAAATTCTTTCGCGCATTCTCCCTGCAGGGCATCGAAGCGTTGCAAGCGACGGTACATCAGAAGGACCGATGCAGTCGTCCCCGCCAAGGCGCTCAGGAGGACGATATCAATGATTGAGGATATCACCGAGAAACTCCTGCTCTGGATCGAAGACATTGTCGATACGCAGCTTGTACATCCCGTCAGACTGGCCCAGTTGACACCAGAACAGCGGCTGATCGTTGGCTTCCAATTTGACCGGTGTTTTTGGCGTTGCTGAAAGCGCGATGACTTGGCCGGGCTTGAACGCTGCAATGTCATGCAGGCTCATGGGTTTTTCTTCCAGGATCGCCTGCAATGTCACCTCGGCGCGGGTGACGCCGGCACGCATTTGCTTCATCCAGTTGGGATCGCGCTGGCCCGGCTCGCTGCTTGCCATGGTGGACAAGGCGCGGCGGATGGGCGTTAGCGCAGAGTGCGGCATGATGAGAAACATCTCTCCGCCGCGGTTAATGGCCTGGACGAGGAACTTTGCCGCCATCGCCTGTGCGTTGCGCCTGCCAATGACGGCAAAGTGCATGCGCGTCTCAAGCCGCTCCACTCTGAAGGTGGCTTTGGTGACGAGGCCGAACGCCTGGGCCATGACAGTGGTGACGATTTCGGCGATCTTGGCGCAGATCTTGGTCTCGATGTTGGAGAACGTGCGCCCGTCTTCCTCCGGCGGTTCGTTGCCGTCGGCGCCGAACATCACCTCAACGATGGTGAAGATAAAGTCGCGGTCGAAACCGAGGACGAGGTTGGAGTCCCACTCAGGCACTTCAATGATGGCGGTGATGGCGTTGGCCTCGTAAGGCTCAAGCATGTCGCCTATGCGGCCCGATTCCACATCCAGAACTGAGAAGTAGCAAGGGGATGCGGCGATGGAGCGAAGACTTTCGGCGCACTGATTGGCAACCCGGTCAAAGATGACGGGGAGCATGGGCAGGCGGTCGATCTGAATGCCCGCGGCATCCAGAAGGCGGTCTGAGACGGAGGCGGCATCACTCATGTCAGCCTCACGCAGCCTGAGCGGCTTGGCCGCCGCCGAGCGCTTCCTGCTCCACCTCGTCGATGGTGGGGCGGGAGGCGGCTGCAATGGTCTTGCGGCCGTGCTCCAGAGCGATCTGGGGCATGGCGCCGTTGATGTAGGCAAGCAGCGACTGTTTCGCGATGACGTATGGCTGCATTTGCTTCTCGCGCACCACTTTAATCTTCGTGGCGAGAGGCGCGAAGATGGTATAGGACGCAAAAATCCCCAAGAACGTACCGACAAGGGCGGCGGCGATGAGGCCTCCCAAGATTTCGGGCGACTGGTCAATGGCACCCATCGCCTTGATGATACCGAGCACGGCAGCGACAATGCCGATGGCGGGCAGCGCGTCGGCAATGTCACTGAGAGCCGCAGCAGGCTTCATCTTGCCCTTGCGGATGGTGTCGATCTCTTGATCCATCAGCGACTCGATTTCAAAGCCGCGGGCATTGCCGATCAAAATCAGCCGCACGTAATCGCAGATGAACTGAAGGAGTTGCTTGTCCTTCACGATGGTTGGAAACTGTTTGAACAGCTCCGATTCCTCAGGCGAGTCCACATGCGCCTCGACCTCGTTGCGAGGCTTGGACTTCAAGTCCCGCATCAGGGCGAACAGTGCCCCGAGGAGTTCCAGGAAATGCGCGCGGTTGGGCGATTTGCCGATGACGGCGTCCCGCACCGCGCCACCCGTCTCTTTGATAACAGAGACAGGGTTCGCCATGATGAAAATCCCCGCCGCAATGCCGAAGATGATGACGAACTCGAACGGCTGCCAGATCACAGAGACCTTGCCGCCCATGGCCATGAAACCACCCAGCATCGAGCCCATGCCGATGATAAGGCCCAGAAATACAGTCAAAGGATCATCCCCTGTTTGAGCACAGCCGCCACTGAAACCCCATTCACTTGCCTCAGGCTGTTGCATAGCCGTTTGGCGCAAAACAAACGTGCCGGAGACGGATCGACAGCCTGATGCAAGCCGTTTCCCTCACGGTCAGGGGCGTGGGGCCAATGCTGTGTTGGCGGCGGTGTTCGCCTGCACCGCCGAGGCCCATAAGGGATCCTGCCGCTGGCGGAGCGCTGCTCTAACAGCGGCGCAGTAGAAGGAGTGAGGGCGTGTCGGTTTCGCTCAATTTCCGGCTGATCACCGACAATCTGGATCGCACGCTCGCGCTGACTGCTGCGCAAGCGCCCGTGAAGCTTGAGAGCGAATACTATAAAGAGCGAATCGGCTCCATCACCTCCATCGATGAGTTCTTGGAGGACACGCGCGTCTTTCGCTTCGCCATGACCGCGTTCGGCCTTGAAGATCTCGCCTTTGCCAAAGGGTACTTACGCAAGATTTTGGAAGAAGGCGTGAGCGATCCGCAGTCGCTGGCAAACCGCCTTAACGATCCTCGCTTCGTGGAGTTTGCGTCCGTATTTGATTTTGCCTCCTTTGAGGATCTCACCACCTCCCGTTCAGTCACCCAGCAAGCGGTTGTGGACCGCTATGTCCGCCAGACGCTTGAATCCGACGCCGGGGAGACGGACGAGGGCGTTCGGCTTGCCCTTTACTTTCAGCGTCAGGCACCAACCGTTCAATCGGCACTTGATATCTTGGCTGATCCTGCCCTGGCGGAGGTGGCGCGCACGGTCCTGGGACTACCCAGCGCGTTTGCAGGCGCCGACATCGACCGTCAGGCGGCGGTCTTAGCCGAACGACTCGACATTGAGAGTTTTTCCGACCCGGAAGCCCTGGACCGTCTGTTGACCCAGTTCACCGCCATTTGGGACGCGACGGTGAACCCGCAGCGCGACCCCATCCTCACCCTTTTCGGCGCGGGGGGCGGCACGGCGCCGACCCTCTCGGTCGATCTCGCCCTGTCACTGCAAACCTTGCGATTGGGAGGGGCATGAATGCCCTCTGACATCTATGTGGCCTTGTCCGGCCAGATCGCCATGGACAAGCGCCTTGCCACCGTTGCCAACAACGTGGCGAACATGCGCACCGCCGGCTTTCGCGCCCAGACGGTGAACTTTGAGACCGTTCTGTCGGAATACCGTGTGGACCGTGTGTCCTTCGCGGCCATAGGCACGACCCACCTTGAGCGCCAGGCCGGCCCCATCGAACGAACTGGCAATGCGCTTGACGTTGCCATTGTCGGCCAAGGCTGGTTCGGTGTGGAGACGCCTGCTGGTCAAGGCTACAGCCGTGACGGACGCTTCACGGTGGACGCTGATGGCACGCTCACCACCGTGTCCGGACTTCCTGTTTTAGACGATGGGGCCGCGCCCATTATCATCAACCCTGCGGCAGGGCCGGTGGACATTTCCGCCGATGGGCGCATGAGCCAGGATGGCCGCTTAATCGCCAATCTTGGCCTGTTTGAGCTGGCGCCGACGGCACAGTTGACCCGTTTTGGCGACACGGCGGTCCTGTCCAACCAAGAAGCTGTGCCTGTGGAGGACCGGGTCGTTAATGGTGTGCGTCAAGGCTACAAGGAAGGCTCCAACGTCAACGCCATCACCTCCATCACTGAGCTGATCATGGTGCAAAGGGCGTTTGAATACGGCAACACCGCCATTGGCGATCGACAGCAATCTCTACAGCAGGCCGTCCGCACCCTCGGCGCCGAGTAGACCGGGGTGCCTGCGCTGGAGCGTCTTGCGACCGCGCTCGAAAACCTGAGCCACGACCCCATCATCGTCAGCGGTGTGGTGGAGCAGGCGGTCGCCAATGAGCGCTGGATCGCCGGCTTGTCAGAGCACGCGGCCCTTGGCGATCAAATCGTCATCGACCACCGCGAGGGAGCAGCGGTGGGCAGTATGGTGCGCGTTGACATCGACCATGTTGTGGCAACCCTTGCAGAGCATCGCAGTGGCGGATTTTTAGGCGCACGGGCCCACCTTGAGGGGCCGTTTCGCCTCCACCCCCACAAGAGCTGGCTCGGCCGTGTGGTCGATGCGCTCGGCCGCCCCCTCGACAGACAAGACCCACCCAAGCGCGGCGACCCGAGGGCAGTGGATTCACCGCCGCCGGCTGCGCTCTTGCGACAACCCTTGACCAAAGGCGTACGCACGGGCGTCAAGGCGGTCGACATCTTTGCGCCACTGGTGGAAGGCCAGCGGGTGGGGATATTTGCTGGCTCAGGCGTCGGCAAATCTACGCTGCTCGGCATGGTGGCGGCTGCTGCGGACTTCGACGTGGTGGTGGCAAGCCTTGTGGGCGAGCGCGGGCGTGAGGTGAACGAGTTTCTCGCCGGCCCACTGTCCGCCCACAGGGACAAGACCGTCACGGTTGTGGCAACGGGCGATGAAACGGCCCTCATGCGCAGCCTTGCACCCATGACGGCGATGACCGTTGCCGAGCACTTTCGCGATGAGGGAAAGCGCGTCCTCCTGATCCTGGACAGCTTGACACGCTTTGCCCACGCCGCGCGCGACGTTGCCCTTGCCGCCGGCGAACCACCTGTGGCGCGCGGCTATCCACCCAGCGTATTCAGTCAGTTGACACGGCTTGTGGAGCGCGCCGGCCGGTCCGATGGCAAGGGATGTATCACCGCACTCCTCGCTGTCTTGGTGGATGGGGACGACCTTGACGAACCTGTGGCCGACGCTGCGCGCGGGAGCCTTGACGGACACATCGTCCTGTCGCGCGCCATTGCCGAGGCGGGGCGCTTTCCGGCCGTCGATCCCCTCGCCTCTTTATCGCGTCTTGCCGAGCGCGCGTTTCGGCCGGACGAGTGGGAGCTGTCGCGGCGTTTGCGGGCGCTGATCGCACTTTATGAGGACACGCGGGACCTGCGCCTTCTGGGCGGATACAGGCCCGGCAGCGATGGCGAACTCGACAGGGCGGTGGAGATTGTCCCCACCATCTACGAGGCGTTGCGTCAGACCCCTGTCGATCCGCCGAGCGGCGACGCTTTTGCCGAGCTTGCAAGTCTTCTGGTGGCGCAAAAGGACGCCGGCGAACAGGGCTCGTCTTCAGCCTGAGACAAGCGCTTGATGGCTAACTGTTTTTCATCAAGCGGACCTGCGCCGGAAGGTGCCGGCGCCCCCCTTGTTCGGCTCGCGTGTCTGAGCCGGGGCGCCAAACAAGGGAAAGTCCATGAGCCTGTACAATGTGCTTCGCACGGGCGTCTCCGGGATGGAGGCGCAATCGTTCAAGTTGGCAACGGTGGCCGACAATATCGCCAACGCCAATACTGTCGGTTACAAACGCGCCGACACCGAATTCTCTTCCCTGATCCTAGAGTCGGGCCCTGGGAGCTACTCCTCAGGCGTCGTCACACCCAACGTGCGCTACGAAGTCTCCCAGCAAGGCGCCCTCACCTACACCCTGTCGAAAACCGATCTTGCCGTGCAGGGCGACGGCTTTTTCGTGGTGCAGGACAACAATGGCGGCAACTTTCTGACCCGCGCCGGTTCCTTCGTGGTTGACGGACAGAGCGGTAACCTCGTCAACGCAGGCGGATTTGCCCTGCTTGGCTTCCAGACCACCACGGGCGAGACCCCTGCCATCACGCTGAACGACACGGCAGGCTTGGAGCCGGTCAACATCGACTTCATGAACATGCGCGCAACGCCCTCCACGACGGGTGTCTATCGCGCCAACCTTGATGCGGATGCCACCGCCATTACGGGCGACACACCGGCCGACAACTTGGCCACATCGAACTTCACGGTAAAATCGTCCGTGGTGTCTTACGATGATCTTGGGCGCGAGGTGACGCTCGACGTCTATTGGACCAAGACGCAGGACTATGATGCGACCGGACCGACCCCTGCTGAGTGGGAGGTGACGATCTTCGATCAGTCCACGGCCGACCCCGACCCCAACACCGATTTCCCCTATACCAACCCTGATCCTTTACTGGGCGGGGCGACCCCCGCGAACCCCATCCTCGCCCAGGCGACCGTCACCATCGACCAGGCGACGGGCTCGGTTTCAGACATCACCTCCACGGTTCCGGGCACGGCCTATTCAGGTCCTGTGAACCCCAACGATCCGTCGATGCTGGCGATCCTTGAGATCCAGCTTCCCAACGCGTCCGCTCCCCTCAATCTCGACATCACCAACGTGACGCAGTTGGGCGCGGAGTTTGAGCCCCTTGAGGTGGCCATCAACGGCAATCCGCCGGCGACGGTGCAGGACGTATCCATCTCCGAAGACGGCCGTGTCTTCGCCCTATACGAGGACGGGACAGAGGTGGAGTTCTATCGCCTCCCCCTTGCCAACGTGCCCAGTCCGGATCAGCTGACCCCGCTTCCAGGCAACGTCTACTCGGTGAACGTCTCCTCAGGTGACCTCCGCGTGGCGCTCCCCAATGATGCGGGCAACGGATCGCTCGTGGTGGGTGCGGTGGAACAGTCCAACGTGGATCTTGCGTCCGAACTCACGGATATGATCATCGCCCAGCGTGCCTTTACGGCGAACTCCAAGAGCTTCCAAGCCGGTGACGAGCTTCTTGAAGTGCTCGTGAACCTGAAGCGATAGGTCTGGGAGAACGCCATGTCGTTGGATGTTGCAGCCAACATTGCACGGCAATCGCTGATTGCCACCCAAAGTCAGATCGCCCTGTCGGGCCGCAATGTGGCGGCGGCAAGCGACCCGGACCGTTCACGCGCCTACGCCGTCACCTCCACAACGGTGGACGGCGGGGTCGCGGTCACACAAATCCGTCGCGCAGAGGATGCGGCACTTTATTCAACCATGATCAAGGCCACCTCTGCGGCGGCCGAACGCGATGCGGTTCTGATTGGGCTGCAGGAGCTTGCCGAGACGGTGGGCGACCCCCAGGACGGTGTGTCGCCGGCAGCACGCATCGGCGAACTTCGTGCCGCCATTGCCGACTACGCCAATGCACCGGACGACCCCTTGTTCGGCAAGGCCGCGGTTGAGCGCGCCCATGACCTTGCCGACGGCTTGAACAGAGCCGCCAATGACGTGAACCTTTTGCGTGAGCGGGCCGACCAGGCCATGGCGGAAGGGGTGGGCGAGGTCAATCGCCTGCTGGCGGAGTTCGATGCTGCCAACACGGCCGTCACCCGCGCCACCGCCCTTGGCAACGATGCGACCATGGACTTGGACCGGCGCGACGGCATCGTCTCTGAGCTGTCCCAATACTTGGGTGTCACGACCTTAACGCGCGAAAACCATGACATGGCGCTCTTCACCGACGGCGGCATTACGCTGTTCGACAAGCAAGCCCGGTCGGTCACTATGCAGCGCACGACAGTATTCACCGCCGCAACGGTGGGCGGAACGGTGTTTGTGGACGGCCTACCCATCACGGGGGACGATGCGCCCATGCCCTCTGAAGGCGGCTCCATCGTCGGATGGGCGAAGGTCAGAGATACCCATTCTGTCACCTACCGCCTCCAGCTTGACGAAATCGCCCGAACCTTGACCGACGTCTACGATGACGGTGTGGGGAGCCTTTTCACCCACGCCGGCCCGCCTGACCATGCAGGCACCCTTGCGGTCAACGCATCGGTCGACCCTGCCCAAGGTGGTTCGGTGGAGAACCTTCGCGATGGCACGGGGAACCCGTCGGGTTTTGCCGCCTATTCCGACCGGCTGCTCCAGCTCGACGAGGACCTTGGCGCACTAGCTGTCTTCGACCCCACCGCAGAGCTGGGTGCCAACACCACCTTGCAGGAGTTTGCCTCCGGGTCGGTGGGTTGGTTGGAGGGCCTACGCTCCACCGTCACGGGCCAGGCGACGACGGAGCGTGCAATCCTTGCCAGGGCGTCCGACGCGCTGTCCCGTGCCACCGGTGTGAACATGGATGATGAGTTCGCCCAGCAGCTGGAAATTGAACGCAATTTCGCAGCGTCCTCACGCCTGCTTGGCATCATCGACGACATGTATGAATCCCTCCTGAGGATTGCCTGATGCAGACCAGCTACATCTCAACAGCCGCTCTGAGAGAGGCCCCGCGCGCGCAAATCCTGCGCATCCAAAATGAGCTGACGGACCGCTCCATTGAGGTCGCCACCTCCCGGCACGCTGATGTGGGCGTCTCGCTCGGAACCGGCACCGGGCGGACGGTCGAAACGCGCATGGACTTTGCGCTGATTGAGACCTTGCGCGTGTCCAACGCCAGCGCGACGGCACGGCTGTCGCAAACTCAATCTGCGCTCACCGACATTGAGGATGTCTCCAGTGACATGCTTGCCTCCTTGGTGGCGCTCCCGCCGGGTGCAGCATCGGCACGCACCTTGGAAATCCAGGCGATATCGTCCCTGGACAGGGTGGCCGATCGACTGAACGCCTCCGACGGCGGATCTTACTTGTTCGGCGGCATCAACACCGACCAGGTGCCGTTCAACCGCTTCGACACAGGACCGCAAGCGGCTGTGGAGGGCGCGTTTCTCGTCCGCTTCGGCGTTGCTGTGAACGACCCTGGCGCCGCCACCATTACGGCCGTCGACATGGCCGACTTCTTGGCCAACGCGTATGCAGACCTTTTTGATGATCCAGCCTGGGGCACAACCTGGTCGTCGGCCTCCGACACCAATGTGGTCAGCCGCATCGACCCGTCGGAAAGGATCGAGACTTCAACGAACGCCAACGAAGAGGCAATTCGCAAGACAGTCATGGGCCTCACCATGATTGCTGGCCTTGGGATTGGCGGCCTCAACGAAGCAACGCGCAAGGTCGTGACCGATCAGGCCATCCTCACCGTCGGTCAATCCATCACCGACGTTGTGGCGCTGAAAGCCACGCTTGGCTTTGCCGAGAACGCGGTGGAATCGGCCGACCGACGGATGGCCCTTGCCAGCGATATCATGGAGGAGCGGATCGTCACCACCGAGCGGGCCGACCCCGTAGAGGCGAAGGTGCGCATCGACCTTCTCACAACCCAGCTTGAGATGAGTTACGCCCTGACCAACCAGATCTCAAGGCTGAGCATTCTCAACTACGTGTAAGGAGTATGTCTTGCAGGCTGAAACGTATGTCGCAATGTCCGAGCAGTCGAGTTCGCTGTCCCGTGAACGGGAGCGCGAGGCGTTCGACCAGGGCATTGCACTCCTTGAAGCCGCACAGTCCGCACCCTTGGGCGCAAACGTGCGCCTCGAGGCGACGCGATACATGCAGACGCTGTGGGGGTTTCTGATCCGCGACCTCACCGATCCCAGAAACGACCTTTCACCGGAGTTAAAGGCCAACCTCGTGTCCATCGGCCTTTGGATCATGAAGGAGACCGACGCCATTGTCGCAGGACAACGCGAGAATTGGGCCGGCCTCATAGAGATTAACCGCACCGTGCGCGAAGGTTTGAAGCAATGACGGGCCGAGCCCAGAGACGACACAAGCGCGACGCAACCCTGCCAGACAAGCGCGATGCGGGACCCCGCCCGATGCACATATCCTTGCGTGCCGGCGAGCGGATTTTCCTGAACGGGGCGGTCCTGCGGGTCGACCGCAAGGTCACGTTGGAGTTGATGAACGACGTAACATTCCTTCTGGAAAACCACGTCATGCAGGTGGAGGAGACCACCACCCCGCTGCGCCGCCTCTACTTCGCCGCTCAGGCCATGCTGATGGATCCCGCCAACGCGGCTGGCAGCCGTGCCCTGTTTGATTCCCTTGCCAGCGACGTTCAGCTGGCGATTCCTTCAGGTCGGCTGGGAAGCGGGGTTGAGGATGCGGTTCAGCATGTGAGTGCAGGACGGCCGTTCCACGCCCTGAGATGCCTTCGCAACCTCTTCGACGAGGAGGCACAGCTGCTGAAGGGCGCCGGGGCGCAAAACGCGTGCGAGACCGAGCGCAAGGACACCGTCGCCCCCCATGCCGGAAAGGCGGGCACAACGGTGCTCGCCTCACAAGCTGGCGCGGTGCACACGATCCGCCAATCCACTCACCTTGCCGGCCTTGGGGGTAGCGAACGCTCGCCCGCCGCGAACACCAACGCCACAGCCGCCGTTACCGACGGCACAGCCGCACATGCGAACGGTGCGACCGCGAACGGCGCTTTGGCCGGGGCCGGCAGCACGCCAGCGGCCCTCAATGGCGCACACACCACGATTGACGTGGCGCCAGCCGATGGCGGCCAGCCCCACTGACAACTTTTGACACACCACCAACGGAGAGACTGCCATGAGCGATGTCACGGCCGTGGGCGGACCCGCCCAGCCAACGCTCCCAGTCGCCGACCCGGTCCGTACCGACGGCACTGAGACCACGCAGACACTGGACTATGATGCCTATCTGCGCCTCCTCGTCACCCAGCTTCAAAACCAGGATCCTCTGGAGCCCATGGAATCCACCGAGTACGTGGCCCAACTCGCCACCTTCTCCAACGTGGAGCAGGGTATCATCACCAATGAGAAGCTGGACGCCCTTCTCTCCTCCCAGGCGCTCAATGGCGCTGAAGGGTTGATTGGACGCACCGTCACTGCGTTCGATGGGACCAGTGGTGAAGTCAAATCGGTCAGCATCACCTCTGCAGGGACGGTTGCCATCCTCGCCGATGGGACACCCGTGCCCATGGGCGAGGGTGTGACCATCGCCTGACCATGAGCGAGGTTGATGCCATCGATCTGGTGCAGTCGGCCATCTTTACTGTCCTCATCGCAAGCGCCCCGGCGGTGGGCGTTGCGATGGTGGTGGGCCTGTCCATCGCCCTGTTCCAGGCGCTGACACAGGTCCAGGAGATGACACTCACCTTCATCCCAAAGATCATTGCGATCCTTGTGGTGGCCGCGCTCAGCGCAACGTTCATGGGTGCCCATATCTTCGCCCTGACCGAAGAGATCTACGGCCGCATCGGCACAGGCTTTATCCCCGGATAGGGGCTGTCGCCGCGAAGCCGCCGCCGGGGCGAGCCTCGCTCAAGCTGAGCAGGCCATGGTTCCTCCGGGACTGCGAACCAAACGACGGATGGCCATGATGTGCCACACTGCGATCGCCATGACGGCGACAAGCGCCCTTCTGCATGCGCGCGCTGACGTGAGCGGCTTTTTGATCACGTTCTTCCCGACCAGCCTTATGCGGGTGGGCGGTGGCATCAGCCTTTCGCCTGACCGAGCGGTGGGGTGGCGGGCATGAGCACCGTCGACGCGGTCTCAACGGCTGCATCTTCCAAGAAGCGCTTTCCGGGCGGGCTGCGGGATGTGGGGTTCGCCTTTGGCGTCATTGCGATGCTGGGCGTTCTCATCCTGCCAATCCCCACCTTCTTGATCGACATTGGGTTGGCGCTGTCCATCGCCCTTGCCGTCCTCATCTTGATGGTGGCGCTGTGGATCGAAAAGCCGCTGGAATTCTCCTCGTTCCCGACAATTCTGCTGATCGCGACCATGATGCGGTTGGCCTTGTCCATTGCCACCACGCGTCTCATTCTGGCTGACGGGCACACCGGTGTCGACGCGGCGGGCAACGTGATTGCCGGCTTCTCCAACTTCTTGATGAGCGGCGATTTCGTCATCGGGATCGTGGTGTTCCTGATCCTCGTGGTGGTGAACTTTCTCGTCATCACCAAGGGTGCCACACGGATTGCTGAGGTGGGTGCGCGCTTTACGCTGGATGCCATCCCCGGCAAGCAAATGGCCATTGATGCGGACCTGTCCTCTGGCCTGATCAACGAGGCGGAGGCGCAACGTCGGCGCAGAGAGCTTGAGGAGGAGAGCTCTTTCTTCGGCTCCATGGATGGGGCGTCGAAGTTCGTGCGCGGTGAAGCGATCGCGTCTCTCATTGTCATTGCGGTAAACATTTTCGGCGGCATCGTCATCGCGACGACACGGCACGAAATGCCTTTGGCGAGCGCAGCTGACATCTTCACCCGCCTATCGGTGGGCGATGGGCTGGTCAGCCAGATCCCCGCCCTCGTGATTTCCCTTGCCGCCGGCCTCTTGGTCTCCAAAGGCGGCACGCGGGGCTCTGCCGAAAAGGCCGTCCTTGGCCAGCTTGGCGCATATCCGCGGGCCTTGGTAATGGCATCAGGCTTGATGGCTGTGTTCGCGGTGGTGCCAGGGCTCCCCACCATCCCCTTCATCTTTCTTGCTGGCATCTTGGCGTTCGTGGCCTACACCATCCCCCGCCAACGCAAAGCCGAAGAGGCGGCAAAGAAAGCCGCCGAAAAGTTGGCCCGCGAAGAAGAAGCCCGCTCCACTCAAGACTCGGTGAAAGCAGAACTCGACATTCCTGAGCTTGAGCTCACCGTCGGCAAACAGCTTGCTGCCACCGTTCTCCGCTCGCCGACGGAGCTTGCCCACAGGGTCGCCAAAATTCGCCGAAAGTTTGCACGTGAATACGGTTTCGTCATTCCCGAAATCAAAGTGACAGAAAGTCTTTCTGTCGCCACCAAAGGGTATGAGCTTGCCGTCCATGGCACCGTGGTGGCAAGCGAGGCGCTCCGGGTGGGGGATTATCTTGTTGTCCTCGGCGAAGGGCCGACGCCACAGGTGCCTGGCGATGAGACCCGCGACCCCGCCTTCGGGATGAAGTCGGTGTGGATCACCGAACCTTTGGTGGCCGAAGTGAAGCGTGAAGGGTTTGTGCCGATCGATAATTTGTCCGTTGTTTTGACGCACCTTGTGGAGATCACGCGAAACCACCTGGCACAGCTGTTGTCCTACAAAGACATGCGCGCGCTCCTCAATCGTCTGGACCCTGAATACAAGAAGCTTATCGAGGAGATCGTCCCGTCACAGATCTCCAACTCCGGCTTGCAAGCTGTCTTGAAACTGCTTCTGGCGGAGCGTGTGTCGATCCGCAATCTTCACCTCATCTTGGAAGCCATTGCGGAAGTTTCCCCCCATGCGCGACGCGCCGAAGCGGTCGTGGCCCATGTGCGCATCCGCCTCGCGGCACAAATCTGCGGTGACTTTGCCGACAGTGGCGCATTGAAGGTGGTGCGCCTTGGCAACCGCTGGGACCTTGCCTTTCACCAGGCCCTGAAGCGCGATGCGAAAGGTGAGGTGGTGGAGCTCGCGCTCGATCCACGCCTTGTGGAAGAATTTGGCGAGGCCAGTTCCAAGCTGATCAAAGAATTGATGGTCGTCCACTCCCGTTTCGTCATCGTGACGGCGCCGGACGCAAGACCTTACGTGCGCATGATCATCGAGCGCATGTTTCCCTCCGTCCCGGTGCTCTCCCACGCGGAGATTTCGCGCGGAGCGACGGTCACCCCTATCGGCTCGATCTCGTGAACGAGGGCGCGCCCGCGGAGTGGGTGCTTGGGATTGCCGTGATCTTTGCAAGGGTGGGCGGGGTGTTCTTCATCGCGCCCGGCCTGTCGAGTGCGCGCATCCCTGTGCGCATTCGCGTGTTCATGGCGATTGCCTTGTCCCTAGCCCTCTCCCCACTCCTCATCGAGGACGCCAAGGCAGCTGTGGACGCGCGCGCCCCCGCCGACCTTCTCGCCGTCCTTGGCACGGAGACGATGATCGGTTTTTTGATTGGGTTCCTCGCCCGGCTCTTGCTGATGGCCCTGGAGTTCATCGCCACAGGCATTGCCCAGGCAGCGGGGCTCGGCGGCATTCCAGGCACGGGGCTGGAGGGCAACGAGCCCTCCCCTGCGGTCGCAACGCTCTTTACCACAACGGCGGTGACGATCATCTTCCTCGCCGACCTCCACTACGAGATCTTGCGAGGGATGGTGGGGTCTTACGCCGTCATCCCGCCTGGAGGCGGGTTGGACCTGCGCCTCGCCTTGGTGTCGGTGAGCGAGCGGGCCGGGCAGGCCTTTGCCATAGCGCTGCGCCTCGGCGCCCCCTTTATGATCTACGCGGTGATTGTGAACTTTGCCGTGGGCATCACCAACAAACTGACACCGCAACTGCCGGTGTTCTTTATTGCGCTGCCGATGATTACAGCTGGCGGACTGGTGATGATGGCTCTCACCATCCGCGAAGTGATGCTGGCCTTCAAAGACGCGTTTGAACAACTGGCGTTTGCGCTGTGAGTGGGACACGCAGCCAGCGCCTTGCCCGCCTTGCCCGCGCCCAGAAGGCTGCTGCACGCCGGGCGGAGGCTGAGGCCGTCGCCGCGCGCGCTGCCCACAGCGAGAGCCTCCAAGACGGCGATGCACTTGTGGAAGCGCTCAACACCGACAGCCCCTGGCATGGTCTTTTCGTGGATGCGATGGCCGCAGCACTCTTAAGCAACGGGCGGCGGACGGAAGCTTTGCGCCGCGCGCGCGAGAACGCTGAGGCTGTGCTTCGACGCGACTCCACGCGCGCAGATCGCCTGGACGACCTGCTAAACAACGCAATGCGCAAGGAAGACGCGGGCCAGGAGCGCCGCAGGCTCGAGGCGCTCGCCGTCGAGCCGATGAAAAGGCCCGGCAGCAGGAAGAGGCTGCGATCGGTACCACCACGCAAGCCTCTCCCCAGCAACACTCCTTAGGCTGCAACTCGTTGCCGCGACCACCGGCACGTCTGACACGTGCGTCGGCTGGACCGCGCAACCATGAAAGGAACGCCATGAGCGCTTGGGCAGGACCATTGATAGGAACCACTGGCGTGGCGGCGGCCAAGTCTCCCGGGTTGCCGACGGATCTTGCGCACCTGCACACATTTGGACTTGCAAAGCCATCCTCCCCAATCGCCACACGGGCCGCACCTCCACCGTCCTTTGCCACAGCCCTCAGGGACGTGCCCACCGGCCCCGCACACCCGGTTGCGGCGCAGACGGTTGCAGCGCAGACGGTTGGCCAGAAGTTCGAAGCAGCAGTGCTGACACCATTGGTCGCGCAGATGCTCCCCTCAAAGGACAATCCGGTTTGGGGCGGTCAGTCCGGCGCCATCTGGCGCTCGCTTTATGCAGAACGCCTGGCAGAGACGCTGGCCCAGTCGGGCGGAGCGGGTATTGCCCCGCTCATCGACCAGATGATTGGCCCCGACGTAAAAACCGGAGGCGCATCATGAAGGACGGACTTTCCGCCGCCTTGGACCGGCTCGAGACGACGCTTGATATGGCCATCGCCAAGATGGAGGCCGCGGAAACAGTCGATGATGTCGCCATGGCCGACGTCAAAGGTCGCGCCCTTTTGGAACTCTCCCGTCTCAGCCAGTTCGACAGGGGGCGCCCCAAGCCTGAAGGTCTGCCAGACCAGTTGGCACGGGTGAAGGTAAAGATCGCGCGCGAACAAATGCTCCTTGGCGTTCGCCTCGATGCGGCAGCATTGGTCTCCAACCTGATCGCCGATGCGCTTGCCAGCAACGAATGGGATGGCACCTACAGCCCCCACCCTTCCCACCCTGGTCCAGCCAGGAGGGCGACACGGTGAAGATGATCCTTGTGGGTCTTTGGGCCGTGGCCGTGACGCTTGGCGCGGCCTACGGCGTGGCGGCATGGAAGATGGAAACGCCCGGTGATGAGGAGGGTCCGCGGCTTGAAGGTCTGCGTTACACCGCGCTCCCCACCATGTCCGTCCCGGTCGTCGATGCTGGACGAATTTCGGGCTATGTGGTCGTGCGCATGGTCTACACAGCTGACACGGCCGTTCTGCGCAGTCTTGCCATGGCGCCTGACGCCTTCATTACGGACGAGATCTTTCGGGATGTTTATGGTCGCGCTGAGACGCGTTTCGGTCAACTGCGCCGGATGGATCTCACCACGCTGGCCGAGGAGGCCCGCAAGCGTGCCAACGCGCGTTTGGGAGATGAGGTCATCAAAGACCTTTTGGTGGATGGGTTGAACTACATCGACCTGTCCGACCCGTCGGCAGCACAGGCCGCGGCCCAGTTCACGGGCAACGCCATTCTTGAAGAGCAAACGCCCGCCGCCCGTGTGGCGGAGGCACGCGCTGAAGACGCGCCGCAATAGGCCCACAAACCGGTCCTGCCAGTGGCGCACGGAGGCGAGAGGAGATGTCATTGACGGCACGGATTGTCAGCATCGTCGGCGTGATGGCCGTGGCGGTCCTTTGCGTCATGGCGCTTGCGATCTGGCTCTTGGTCTCTGCCGACGACCATCGCCTCGCCGCCGAAGCTGCGGGGGATAGTGCCGGCCTGATCACCGCCCTCTCACACGCGGTGATCGCCGCCGACCATGAAGCAAACAGATTGCAAAGGGCGACCGCGCCACTCACCGTACGGCGTCGCACGGAACGTTTGAGAACTGCAATCGTATCGGTGGAAGCGTTGGCGCGGTCCCTCCGCTCAGGGCCATCTGGACCGTTCGGTGACCAGATGGCGGTCCTACGACGGGACGTTGCCGCCTTCGTCGGCGACAGGAAGACAATGCTGAATGTCTATGGCGACCGAGCACTCGTCTCCGCCCCCTCAGGTCGGCGTCCGAACCTCATCACCCCTGATGAAGCTGCCGACCAGACCGACAGCTTGACCGACAGGATGGCCGCCCTTGCCAAGGACATGGCCGATGCGTCCAGCCACTTGCGATCATCCGCAGAGGAGAGCCTTCGTGGCGCCCTCATGTGGATCACCTTGGCAAGTTTTGGCGGTGTGGGGGTCGGTGCGACGTATTCAGTCTGGACTGCGCGCCGAAGGATCCTATCGCCTTTGCGCCATGTGGAGGATTTCCTTGCCGCCCTTTCGCGGGGGATCGTGGAGCCACCAAGAGCCCGGATACCCAGTAAGGGCGAGGTGCGCCAACTGTGGATGGCGGCCGTCGCTGTGCGTGACACGCTGAAGGCTGCGCAATGTGCACGCCAGCAAATGGTCGGCGAGGCGTCCACCCACGCTGAGGATGAGACAGGGAAAATAACCGACCTGTTGGGTCAGTTGGAGCGCGACGTGGCTGGGGCCATCGCGTCCCTATGCACGTCCGCCAAGGCGTTGGGCGTGGATGCGGCGGATCTGTCCAAGACGGCAAACGCCGGCGACGGGCGCACCGCTCGTCTCGGGGAGGCCGCCGATGAAACGTCAAACAACGTGCAGGCGGTTGCTTCGGCCGCTGAAGAACTGTCCGCCTCAGCCCAGGAAATTGGCGAGCAGGTGGCTGACGGCCGCACCATCAACAGCGATGCCCTGCAAAAAGCGAAGGACGCGGCGCAACTGGTGGAAGGGCTTTCGTCCTCAGCGAAGACCATCGGCGAAGTGATCGTCCTCATTGAAGATATTGCCAACCAGACGAACCTTTTGGCCCTCAACGCCACCATTGAAGCCGCGCGCGCAGGCGATGCCGGCAAAGGCTTTGCTGTCGTTGCCATGGAGGTGAAGTCCCTTGCCGAGCAGACGGCCAGTGCCACCCATGATATCTCCGAGCAGATCGCTGCCGTGCAGGACAACACAGCCCGCGTGGTGGGTGCCATCGGCGAGCTTCGTGAGAGCTTTGAAAGAGCCAACACGCTCTCAAGCAGCGTTGCCTCCGCCATCGAACAGCAGGGTGCTGCCACAGGGGCCATCGCCGAAAGCGTGCAGCAAGCCGCCGTCAGCACACACGACGTGTCCACCACCATCGTAGACGTGACCAAGGCCGCCAATGATACAGGCGCGGGCGCGGCGCGCATCGTTGCCGCCGCGGACGCGTTGGCCCGCGAGGCCGACACGTTGCGCGAGCGCATGACCGGATTCATCAACAACGTCCGCCCGGACGCAGCCTAAGGGATTGGCCGATATGGAAGGAATGGACGATCTCCTCGGGGAGTTCATCACCGACACGCAAGAGACACTGGAAAAAGTCGACGTGCGTCTTGTGGAATTGGAGAACGAGGACGACGGCACAGATATCCTGAACGAATTGTTCAGGATGATGCACACCATCAAGGGCACCTGCGGCTTCCTTGGGTTGCCGCGCATGGCCGGTCTCGCCCACGCTGCCGAAACCTTGATGGACCGCTTGCGCAATGGCGAGCCTGTCACCAACGCGGCCATCGATGCGATGCTGAAGGTGGTGGACCGTCTGCGCTTCCTGGTAGGCGCCATTGAGGTGAATGACGGCCAGGAGCCGGAAGGCTCCGACGAGAGCCTCATCGACGCGCTGAAAAAAGCCGCCGAGGGTGAAGAGGTCGATTTGGGCGATGACGATGCGCCCACTGAAAACGCCAGCCAAGACACCGGCGACGAGGAGACCACCCCCACCGCACAAGCCCGCCAGGACAACGAACCTCCTGCCAAACAGGGCGCTGCCAAGCCGGCACCGAAGGCGGTATCTGCAAATCCCAAAGCCGCCGCAAAGCCGAGCGGCGCAAAGGCCAAAGCGGCTGCGGAAGACAAACCGGATGCCGGGGAACAGGCGGGCGAACGCTCCATCCGTGTGTCGGTGGAGACGCTCGAATACTTGATGACCGTAGTGTCAGAACTTGTGTTGACGCGCAATGAACTGACCGAGATCATGCGCAATAATGAGGGCACACACCACAAGCTTGCACTCCAGCGACTGTCGGCGGTGACGGGCGAGCTCCAGACCGCCGTCATGTCCACCAGGATGCAGCCCATCGGCAATGCGTGGCGCAAACTGCCACGCATTGTGCGCGATGTGGCGTCACAGCTCGGCAAGACCATCGAGCTCAACATGACGGGCGCCAACACCGAGCTGGACCGGCAAGTGCTTGAGCTCATCAAGGATCCTCTGGTCCATATGGTCCGCAACGCGGCCGATCATGGCCTTGAAACGCCCGCGGCCCGTGAGGCCGCCGGCAAACCCGAGAAAGGCATCATCAACCTGCGCGCCTACCATGAAGGCGGTCAGATCCTTGTGGAGATCGCCGACGACGGTAAGGGCCTTGATGTCGACAGTTTGCGCGAAAAGGCGATAGAGCGCGGCATCACCACCGAAGAGGATGCGGAACGGCTGACAGATGAGCAGATCTTCAGCTTTATCTTCAAGCCCGGCTTTTCCACTGCTGCGAAGGTTACCAGCGTCTCCGGCCGCGGTGTGGGGATGGATGTCGTCCAATCGAATGTGGAGCGGATCGGCGGAAGCATCGACGTGCGCTCCGTTGCCGGCCAAGGCTCTGTCTTCACGCTGAAAATCCCTCTGACCCTTGCGATATTGCGCGCCCTCATTGTCGGGGTGGGCGAGGAGGACTTTGCCATCCCGCAAACCTCTGTGGACGAGTTGCTAAAGGTGGAGCCTGGCGGCGACCACACCATCCAGCTGATCAAAGACGCGCCGGTGCTACGCTCCCGCGACCGACTGTTGCCTGTGGTGGATTTGCGCGCTGTTTTAAAGCTTGAAGGCGAAGACGAAGAGGAGGGTAGCAAACTCCTCAGAACCGGTGAGGACACCGAAGGTTTCGTGATGGTGATGCGCGCCCGAGGCATCCGCTTCGGTATGCTGGTGGACAAGGTTTTGCGCACGGAAGAGATTGTCGTGAAGCCGATGCCGACGGCCTTACGAGGGATCGAGATCTTTTCAGGTTCCACGATCTTGGGCGACGGGCGCGTCATCATGATTGTCGACCCCAACGGCGTCCGCTCGGCCGCCGCAAGCCCCAGCGAGGCGGCCATGCAGACCCACAAAAAGGTCGAAGATGAACCCGAGCCTGCGGCCGACCGTCAACCTTTGCTTATGTTCCGTGCCGGCAACAACAACCGCAAGACGTTGCCCATCAGTCTGATCACACGGCTGGAAGAGGTGACCCTTTCCGAGGCAGAGCAAAGCAACGGTCAGTGGCATATTCAGTACAACAACGAATTGATCCCCCTTGTGTGGTTCGGCGACCCACCCGACCCCGCAAGCACGGAACGTAAGCCCGTCCTCGTGATGTCGGACGATGGACGCTCCATGGGACTGATCGTGGACGAGATCCTCGACATTTTGGAGGACAGCGTCTCCATCCAGATTCCTTCCGAAAAGGAAGGGATTTTGGGAAGCGCCATTATCGGCGGGAAAACCGCCGAGGTGATCGACGTCAGTTATTTCTTGGGTCTCGCGTCTGCCCACTGGTTCGAGCCTGCCACAAAGCGGGCCGTCGGCGGCGAGCAGATTCTGCTGGTGGACGACAGCATCTTCTTCCGCAACCTCGTTGCCCCCGTTGTACGCTCGGCAGGTTATGAGCCCGTCGTCTGTTCTTCAGGCGCTGAGGCTCTGGAAAAGCTTGAAGGTGGCCTCGTGCCCTCCGTCATCGTCACGGATGTGGACATGCCCGGCATGGACGGTTTTGCCTTCGCACGTGCCGTGCGCCGCATTTCGCGGCTAAGCCATGTACCCGTGCTCGCCCTCACCGGGATCGTAAGCCAGGAGGCGATTACCGCCGCGCGCGAAGAAGGCTTTTCCGACTACATCAGCAAACTCGATCGCAACGGCCTCCTTCAAGCGTTGCGCGAGTTCACCAAGTCGAACACGACGGAGATTGCGGCGTGATGGACCTTCGCGACATCCACCAGGCCGATGGGGCCGACGGCTATGTCACCGCGTGCCTTGCCGGCCACTGGTTTGCGCTGCCCATCAGTGCCGTGCACGAGGTGTTTTTGCTGAGCCGCTTCACCAAGGTGCCGCTATCGCCACCAGGATTGATCGGCGTCCTCAACCTGCGCGGACGCATCGTGACAGGGCTCGACACCCGCCAACTGCTTGGCTTTCCCCCGTCAAAGGAAAAGCCCTCCCTTGCCATTGGGATCGAACGGCATGGCGAACTCTTTGGCGTTGCTGTGGATCAGATGGGGGATGTGTTGACATCTCTCCCCAGCGAGCGGGAACCTGCGCCAGTTAATCTTGATCGACGCTGGAAAGATATTGTAGTGGGGGTGCAGCGTGCCAACGACCATCTTGTGCTCATCGTTGAGGTGAACCGTTTGTTTGACGGCGTGACCTCCATGGTTGCCGCATGAACGAAGCAGCGCCGATGGCTGAAGCGGTGGTGCGCAAAAAGATCCAGTACCTCGGTAACACACCGGCGTTGCGGACCGCTCTGCGGCGGGCATGTGCATCGGCCGGCGGCCTTACGCTGTTGTCCCAATTCGGCGAACTGCCGCGCGCCGGCGTCGACGTGGTGGATGAAAACGTTGACGTGGTGGTCCTCGATGCGACCATGCCGGGGGTGCGTGGCCTCACGCTCCTGAAGCGCATCAAGTCGCGCCGGCCGGGCGTTGTCGTCGTCGTCGTTGCGCCGGACGACGAGGACTCAGAGGCGCTGAGGTCTGAGGCACTGTCCCTTGGTGCAGTAGACGTCATTCCCGTGCCGCATGCGGAAAACCCCCTCCAGTTTCGGCCCCATGCGAACAAAGTGGTCACGGCGATCAAATCCGCTTCATCCGGGCGCCGCCCAGCGTTCGCCTCACCTCGATCCAGAGGGGAAACACCGAAGCCACGAGCTGGCCGCGTGCGCTCGACGCCGCCTAAGCTGGTGGTGGTGGGAAGCTCGACAGGCGGGCCACAAGCTTTGATTAACGTATTTAAAGATTTAGACCCTAAAAAAGTCGCCGTCCCTGTCCTCATCGTGCAGCATATGCCCGCAGCGTTCACGCCCATTCTGGCCGAACACCTGACCCGCGCCACCCGTTGGCGTGCCGCCGAGGCCAGCCACGACGAACCACTAACCACGGGCGAGATCCGCATCGCACCCGGCGGGTACCACATGGAAATTGCAGGCCGTGGCACACAGCTGAAGCTACGTCTAACGGAAGACCCACCGGTCAACTTCTGCCGTCCATCAGCAGACGTTCTTTTTGCCTCTGCAGCCACCCACTATGGTAGCAGCGTCCTTGGCGTGATCCTCACAGGCATGGGCAACGACGGCGCCCAGGGCGCGTCCCTCATCTCCGCTGCCGGCGGATCCATCTACGTGCAGGACAAGGAGACCAGCGTCGTCTGGGGCATGCCTGGCGCGGCGGTGGCGGCAGGCGTGGTGGACCGTATGATGCCCCTCAGTGAGATTGCCTCAGCCGTTAGCGGCGCCGTGGCGGGAGGTGTTCGATGATCGGCAGCGCTGACTTCGACTTCCTGCGCCGTCTGCTGAAGGAGCGATCCGGCCTCGCGCTCACAGATGACAAGCAGTATCTGCTCAACACACGGCTTAAGCCGTTACTTGACAACCATGGCCTTAAATCCATCGCCGAGCTGGTCAAGATTATCAAGAACGGCCGTGACGACGACCTTGCTGAGAAGGTTATCGACGCGATGACAACCAATGAGTCCCTCTTCTTCCGAGACAGCAAGCCATTCCAAGCGCTTGTGGAGCACATGCTGCCCACGCTGATGGCCACACGTCCCCGCACCAAGCCCATCCGCATCTGGTGCGCAGCCGCTTCCACCGGGCAAGAGCCGTATTCCATCGCTATCACCCTTGAAGAGAACATCGCACGCCTCGGCAACCTACGGGTGGAGATTGTGGCGACCGACCTCTCGCAAGCAGCCTTGCGACGCGCGCGCATGGGTGAATACACGGCATTTGAAGTGGGCCGTGGGATGCCGCGTGAGTATTTGCAGCGCTACTTCCGCCCTGGCGAACGCAACCACCATATTGTCTCACAAAAAATCCGTTCCCGCGTGCGATTTGAAACGCGCAATCTACTACAACCGTTCAGCGGGATGGGCAGTTTTGATATCGTTTTTTGCCGGAACGTCTTGATCTACTTCGACCGCGCCACCAAGAAATCTGTTCTTGAGCGCATCGCTAAGTTGATGCCTGACGACGGGTTCCTGGTGCTGGGCGGGCCGGAGACCACTTTGGGACTGACGACGCTGTTTACCCGCGACCCTGATTGGCGCAATGTCTACGTTCGCACGCCAAAATCGGAAAGTGCCACATCGGCTCTCGCCAGCCAGCGTTTGGTAGCGTAGAACGCTGCCAAGGGATGGGTGGCCGAGTGGTTGAAGGCACCGGTCTTGAAAACCGGCAGGCGGGCAACCGTCTCGTGGGTTCGAATCCCACCCCATCCGCCACCTCCCTCGGTAACATATTGAAATATCTAAGATTTATGAGAATCGTTCCCAATAGGAGCGGGAACTCGTTCTTTTTTTTGTTCACGAACCACCCCCTCGATCATGCGCCGGCGGCTCGCTGATCGGGTGTAGCGCGTCACCTCTTTGAGCGTGGTGTGGCGGGTCCAGACACCGATGCGGCTCGCGCTCCATCCCAGCTCGGCGAGGATAGAAGCGCGGGTAGAACGCAAGCCATGAAAGGTGCACGACATGGGCAGTTGGGCCGCGGTGCACGCCGACCTGAACCATGCCGCCATTGCCTTGGAGGAGCGCGGGCGGCCGTGTGCTGTTTCCATAAAGATCATGCGCCCGCGGGTGTGTTCGATTGCGGAGACAACGTGCGCGTGGTCTTGGACGAGGCGATCTTCAAATCCGTCCGGAAGAGACTTCAACGGCAACGACACCTCGCCACCGGTCTTGGTCTGACGAAACGCGATCCATCCATCTGGCCCGACGTGCTGCCATCCATTCTTGACCACATCGCTTGATCGGCAGCCCACCCAGAACCCCAGCTCGAAAGCCAATCGTTGCTCTGTCCCGAATGGCCACTTCTTCCGGAAGGCTTCAAGCTCTTCCGCGGACCAGGCACGATGACCTTCCCCACCTTTGGGGGCGCGGATGCCGATTGAAGGATCGATGTCGATCAAGCCCATCTCCACAGCGTGTTTCAGAAGCGCTCTTCATGCGCGCAGGCGGTTTGAGGCTGCGCCGGCGGTGAGCTTGCCGATGTCTTTTCTGACGTTCCTGGCGGTGACGGTCGCCACTCTTGCGTGGCCGCCGATCTCAATGAGGCGGCCAAGCTCTCGATCACGTTGCTCGCGTGATGATGGGCGCAACTCCCTCCAAGCGGCCGACTTCTTATAGGCAATTGCGACGGCTTTCAGCGTACCCGAAATCGCGTTGCCGGATGTAAGGCTGTCCTCAGCGGCTTGGACTGCCGCAGCATACGCAATGAGAAAATCAGGATGATCGTGTGGGAGATCCGGCATCCGCGTGGTTTTGCCCCCACGCGGCGGGCAAAAGACCCAAACCACTCCATTCTTTCGAGGCCCGGGCTTCAGCCACTTCAACCGAACACCTCGTCCGCGTGGCATGTTCCCTCAGCCCCATCGCCGTCTTCCTCCCCCTCAGCGGGCAGCGATAAAGCCCATGCGTCAAGGTCAGACCTCCTGTAGAGGCGTCGACTGCCGATTTTCACCCGCTTCGGGAAGTCCCCGATTTCGCGTAGCTCGCGGATCTTGCTTACGCTGATCGACACGTAGGCCGCGGCGGCGGGCTCATCCAGCATGACGGGTGGATAGGCTGTTGCAGCGGTTTGGGCTGAGCGTGTCACGACCTTCATGCTCCTTCGCTTGGCCTTCAGTCACCATGAGGCCCAGGCAGCAAGGGCTGCATCGTGCCGGTCATTTCACACCTCCTCGTCAAACTCGAACATCTCCTGAAGGCTTTCAGGGAGATCGTGGACGAGGCCTTCGTGGTATTTGGAGGAGATGCGCATCAGCATGTTCACCAACGCTACCAGCTCCGTGTGGGTGAGCTCCCGCGTCGGGCGGTACTTGTAGAACTTGCCATAGGCAAAATGGCGAGAAGTTCGACCCATTGGACTATGCCACCCTTCTGAATTCCGCCCAGGGCGAACGCATTGAGGGAACACCCCTTTGCCGCTGCCACCGCGCTATTGGTCCCCTAAAGCAATATGTTCTCACACAGTCTAAGCGCCTGATCTTCGGAGAAGCCCGCCTCAATGTGCGCATCAAAACTAAGCTTCCGCGCCGCCGCTATTTGCTTGGACAGCTCAGCCAGGATCGGCAGCCGCCGCTTCAACTCTTCGATTTCAGCGCGCAGTTCATCTTCGGCGCCCGGGATAACAGTCAACTTGTCGGTCATTTGTTCTGATCTCCGCTAGTGCGTTGCCGAGCTCGTGAGCGCACCTGGCACGAAGCTCGGCGGCATCAATGCCCGCCATGCGAACCCGCTCTGTGCGGCCGTCTCTGAGGCGCACAACGAGCGTGTCGCCGTCCACGACCCTTGAGCCTCGCCCACTGAAGTGGTCCATCCTGAGGTATGGCTTTGAGGAGCCGGACGAGGAGGACCACGATGCCAAGGAAGCGGCACAAGGCTGAAGAGATCGTCGCGAAGCTGCGCCAGGTGGATGTGCTGACGGCGCAGGGGACACCGGTTGCCGATGCGATCCGTCAGATCGGCGTGACCGAGGTGACGTATTATCGCTGGCGCAAGGAGTATGGCGGGCTGAAGAGCGATCAGGTTCGCCGGATTAAGGATCTCGAACAGGAGAACGCGCGGCTGCGGCGGGCGGTGTCTGATCTCACGCTCGACAAGCTGATCTTGAAGGAAGCGGCACAGGGAAACTTCTGAGCCCTTCGCGTCGGCGGGCGTGTGTTGAGCACGTCCGCCAGGTTCTGGATCTGCCCGAGCGGCGCGTGTGCCGCGTGCTCGGGCAGCATCGCTCCACCCAGCGCAAGATCCCCCACGGTCGGGAAGACGAGGCGCGGCTCACCGAAGACATCATCGAGCTCGCACGGCAGTACGGGCGCTACGGTTATCGCCGGATCACCGAGCTCCTGCGTCGAGCTGGTTGGCTGGTGAACGACAAGCGGGTGGAGCGGATCTGGCGACGCGAAGGGCTGAAGGTGCCGGCCCGGCAACCCAAGCGCGGTCGGTTGTGGCTGAACGATGGGTCGTGCGTGCGGCTGCGCGCAGAGAGGCCGAACCACGTGTGGTCGTACGATTTCATGGAGGATCGCACCCATGACGGAAGGAAGTACCGCATGCTGAACGTGGTCGACGAGTTCACCCACGAGTGTCTCGCGATCCGGGTCGAGCGGCGGCTGAGAAGCACCGACGTGATCGACGTCCTGTCGGACCTGTTCATCCTACGCGGCGTGCCGGCCCACATTCGCTCAGACAACGGCCCCGAATTCGTCGCCAAGGCGGTCCAGTGGATCCACGGTGTGGGAGCCAGCACCGCGTACATCGCCCCGGGAAGTCCATGGGAGAACGGCACTATCGAGAGCTTCAACGCCCGAATGCGCGACGAGCTACTCGACGGCGAGATCTTTTATACGCTTCGCGAGGCCCGCACCGTGATCGAGAGCTGGCGTCGCCATTTCAATGGCGTCCGCCCACACAGCGCTCTGCGCTACCAGGCTCCCGCTCCTGAGACGGTCGTGTTCCTGCCACCCGCCTGGCCGGCTCCGCTCGTAGGAGCGGCTCCGCCCGCCAGGCTACCGCTGGTGCAAAGACCAACACTTCACTAACATCGTAGCTAGACCACCTCGTGGGGGCCGCTCAGGGACACGTGATGGCCAGCATCTTCCTATCAGCCGCAGCCATTCTCTTGAGCGCCGTCGTTTTGGTGGCCCTTATCCTTTACCCCAAATGGCCCGAGGCTTGGCGCCGGGCAGGCCAGGACGACCGTAGAGGTTCGGTGGAGGCCACGGCACAAACCGCTCCACGAACTATCGCCATTCCCCTACCTAGAGAAACACCAGAGATCCGATTAAGTCGTTGAGAAAGCGCACGAATTCGCGAAAAATATTGCATTCAATACGCAAATTGGGTATATTCATGATAAAACCTTTAACACCTTTAAGGTTGACCGCGCTTTTTACCGATAATTTGACCGCTCATGACCACCAAACCCCCGGAAACCCTCACGCCCTTGGCGGCTCTGATCTCCGAACAAATGGAAGAGATTGGCCGTTCACCGGCTTGGATCTCGCGCCGGGCCGGCCTTTCGTCGGATGCTGTCAGAAACATCTACCGTCGCGGCACCGCACGGGACGCCACCCTATCGAAGTTAGCCCCGCACCTTGGCATAGAACTCGCCCAGCTCATTGAGGCCCGTGGCGGCGTGAAGCCCAAGGAACAACCCTTCCCAAACAAGACGCTTACCGAGCAGCCACCCGGGAAGAGGCGTCCCGTCATCGAGGTTCTTCGCCACCTCTATGCCGAGCACATTGATTCTGACCCTGACGCCTTCCTGATCAATGTCAAACAACCCGGCTACTATAATACTGTCACTATGAAATTGGTCGATGCGCCGCGCGCTCGTGGCCTTAGCATTACCCCCATCCCATCAGATTACGGCTACTCCGCCGGGAAACCGGAATTTAGCAAGTCGCGACGCGGTGCGGCACGTTTGCGCTTCAAGGACGAGTACGGCGCGTTCCTGATCACCGCAGGCCGTGAGAAAGTTGTTTTGCTGCGAATCCGCATTGGAACCGGCCACACAACCGTTGAGCAAGCACTCGGCACGCGTGCTGCGTTTCTTGCGCTTGAGACGATCCTGGCAACAGGCCGAACGCAACTTCGCACCAGCCCGGGACGCACCGGCCTATGGGAAGCGATGGACCTCGACGGCACGTTGCACTTTTCCCCGTGGAAAGCTGTAGGCCAGGAAGCGGAGCGGTTTCAAAGCCACCCACAATACCGGGCCGTCCTGGACGACCATCGGGCATTTCGCGAGCAGCTTGAACTCTACACGCGCTTCAACCAGCCAGGATTGCGAAAATTGCTCCTGACGGGTCCACCTAGTACCGGCAAGACCTCGATACTCAAGGCACTCGCCTACGCGCTCCATAAAGATCTTTGCGTCGTGTACGCACCAAGCAACCTTGTTTTCCCAGTTACCGCCGTTGTAGCGCGCAACCCAAGGCCCACGCTTATCGTTGCCGAAGAGATTGACGCTTTGTACCGGCCTAGCTCCGAGGTGCTTACGTTCCTGGACGGGATGGACACACCCAGAAACCCGCGCGGCACGTTCTGGGTGGCAACCACCAACTACCCCCGAAAGATCGATCCCAGAATCCTCAAACGACCAGGGCGCATCGATCGCAGAATTCAGATTGGGGCCATTCGCAGCTGGAGCCAGATTGTTCCAATCGCCCGCCAGTATCTTCCAGAAGGCGTGGAGATCTCGGATAAGGAATTGGGATCTGCTCTTTCCCGCACAACCCCGGCCGAGATGATTGAAATCATTGCTCAAGCTACACGCATTGTCGGTTCCGATCCGAACAGAACGTTTGACGCCGAAGCACTCGCCGCGGCCCGCAAGGCGGTAAAAGAAGAGCTGGCCATGGCTGACGCGGACTACGACGACGAAACGCCCGAAGGCCGAGAGGAGAATTACAGAAACCTCGGAGTGCCCTTCGATCCGGCCGATCTTGATGACGATGATGCGATACCATCTTAAGCCCATGTTACACTATAGGGTAGACCGTAGTGCAGAAACGATCGAAATTCTTCCTAGGGTTGAGAGTGCAGCGCATTCTGGTCGGCGTGGTCGGGCTGAACTTGTCGGCGAGGCGGTGTCGCCCCGGCGCTATGAGGCAGGGCCGAACAACCGTTGTAAGGCGTGGGAAGCGGACGAAGCGGTCTTTCAGATGAAGACGGCGAAGGTCGGTTTCTTGATGAAGACCGGAACATCGCAATGGTTGCGACCTGTAGTGCCTAGCCCGACCGTCTTCGTCTGATAGGATGTCGCGAGGGGTACCACGATGGCGCACGACATCAGACAATGGTTGGAAAGTCTTGATTTGGGCAAGTATGCCGATCTGTTCGCCGAGAACGAAGTCGGACTGTTTGATCTTCCGCATATCACCGAAGAGGATTTGAAAAACTTAGGATTACCGCTCGGACCGAGGCGTCGATTGTTGGCGAACGTCGGCGCTTTAGAGCAGCAAAAACCCCAACCCCCCAAAGAAGACAGCCCCGCGCTGGCTCCCAGCAACCAAGCCGCGGAGCGACGCCAGCTGACCGTTATGTTCGTCGATCTGGTTGGCTCGACAGCCTTGTCGGCGAGCCTTGATCCCGAGGACATGGGCGAGGTGATCCGGGGCTTCCAGAACGCCGTCGCCGGCGAGATCGCGCGTCTGGACGCACACGTTGCAAAGTTTATGGGAGATGGCGTGCTGGCCTATTTCGGCTGGCCGCGAGCGCATGAAAACGAGGCCGAGCGAGCGGTTCGGGCCGGGATGTCGATCCTCGACGCCATCGCGCGGCTTCGGGCGCCGGACGGTACGCCACTCACTGCCCGGATTGGAATCGCAACGGGGCTCGTGGTGGTCGGCGATCTGATCGGCGAGGGTTCGGCCCGCGAAGAGACCGTGGTGGGCGATACACCCAATCTCGCCGCGCGGCTTCAGGCGCTTGCGGCCCCGAACCAAATCGTGGTGGCCGAGATGACCAGCCAGCTCTTAGGGGGCCTGTTCGACCTCATTGATTTGGGCCCGCATGACGTGAAGGGCCTGACCGGCCCGGTCGCCGTGTTCGCTGTGGTCGGCGAGCGAGTACTAGAGAGCCGATTTGCTGGACGTGGTTCGGCTGCCATGAGCGACATCGTCGGGCGCGACCAGGAACTGGCGCTGCTCCTGGAGCGATGGGATCAGGCCACCGCCGGCGATGGCCAGGTGGTTCTCCTCACAGGCGAGGCGGGGATCGGCAAGTCGCGCATTACCCAGGCGCTTTTAGATAGCCTTCGTCACCGCGATCATACTCAGATCCGCTACCAATGCTCGCCCTACCATACCGACAGTGCTCTGTACCCCGCGATCCAGCAGTTGAACCTGGGCTCTGGGTTCGCCCGGCAAGACGACAACAGCACGCGCCTCGACAAACTTGAGACGCTTTTGGAACAGGGCACGGCGGATGTAGCCGCACAGGCGGCATTGATCGCGCCGTTGCTCGAACTCGACGGGGAGGCGCGATACGGCGCCCTCAAACTCAGCCCGGAGCAACAGCGCGGACAAACGCTTCGCGTTTTGATCGACCAGTTGGCGGGTCTGGCCGACGTTCGGCCAGTGTTCTTCGTGATTGAGGATGTTCACTGGATCGATCCGACGACACTCGAGCTCATCGAAGTTGCGCTCGACGTGGTCGCTCGCTCGCGCGTCATGGCTTTGATGACCGCGCGTCCGACATTCGAACACGGGTTTGGCGGCCATCCGGTCGTGACGCGCCTGATGCTGAACCGACTTGGGCGTTCGCAGGTCGCAGCGATCGCGACGCGTGTTGGCGGGGGCAAACCTCTGCCCGATGCTGTGCTCGATGAGATTGCGGCTAAGACCGACGGCGTGCCTTTATTCGTCGAGGAAATCGCCAAGGCGGTCTTGGAGTCCGAGGCCTTGCGTGAAGACCGCGACGCCTATGTTCTCACAGGCCCACTCAGTGAACTATCCATACCGACGACGTTGCATGACAGTCTGATGGCCCGTCTGGACCGTATACGCCCGGTCAAGGAAGTCGCCCAGATCGCGTCGGTGATCGGTCGGACATTTGACCACCGCACGCTCGCTGCCATCGCTTCGCAATCCGATGGCGAACTGACCGACGCGGTGGACCGTTTGGTTGAAGCGGAACTGGTCTTCCGCCGGGGCTCAGCACCTGAGGCGAGTTATCTCTTCAAACATGCTCTGGTGCGCGACGCCGCGTATGAGAGCCTGTTGAAGTCCCGGCGGCAATCGATTCATGCTGACCTGCTCGCAACGCTAGAGGCAAACGCTGAAACGAAGGCCGAGATCCTCGCCCACCATGCTCAAGCCGCCGGCGCTACCCAGAAGGCCATAAACTATTGGACACGAGCCGGCGACAGCGCGCTTGCACGGCCCGCCTTTCGCGAGGCGGCGAGCCACTTCGAAAGCGCCTTGCGTCTCGTGCGCATGGCGGGCGACAACCTCTCCAACAAGCAGCGTGAGTTGGACCTTCTGCTCCGACTCAACCATGCCAACATGGGCGGGCTCGGTTACGCCCATCCTGTCACATTTGAAGGGTTCGCCGAAGCACGCCGGCTGGTCGATACGATGGGCGAGTCCCCGCTTCGTCTCCCGATTTACTACGGCAACTGGCTCCTACGTCATGTCAGCGGCGACCACGCGAGCGCCCGTAGGATCGCCGAGGCAATGGTCGACGCTACGGTCGGCGACAGGAACCCGGACCACGTTTTTATGGCGGTGCGCTCGATTTGCCTGAGCCGGATGATGACGGGTGCTTTCGATGCGGCCAAGGCAGATCTGGAACGGGCGCTTGCTCTTTACGACCCCACGCGCGAGCGCGACCTCACATGGCAATATGGCCAGAGCCCCCGTCTGGGTCTGCGGTGCTACCGCGCCATTGGCCTCGCATGTCGCGGCTTTCCAGACCAAGCATGGGATGAGATGATTGGTGTACCGGAAGAGTCCGATGAGCTTGGCCATTCGAATACTATCGGCTACTGCTATACCCACTTCGCATTCATCGCCCGACTGCTCAACAAGAATGAAATCGCTGAGGATTATGCACGCCGCTCGATCCGACTCGCGGACGAGTTGGGATTGGTCATGTGGAAGGGAATAGCAACGCTCATACTTGCCGCCGCGCTGCCAGCGCTGGGCAAGCCGAAAGAAGCGGCCGATGCCATGGAAGAAGGCATGGCGCTGTGCCGGGAAACGAACACTCATATCTATAGGCCTTACCTCTTTGCCCACCACCTAGGCGATCTGGTGGCGTTGAAACGATACGACGAAGCGGCAGAAACCCGACGCGAGCTCTTCGCAATGACCGAAGAGGGCTCGGAGAGCTGGGCGAACGCCGAGGTCTTTCGAATGCTTGCCGACGCTGCACGGTTGGGCGTAGGCGGTGATGTCGTCGCGAGGGACGACTATCGCCGCGCGCTCGCTATCGCTCGCGAGCAAAATGCGAAGCTCTGGGAGTTGCGCGCCGCGACTGGACTTGCGCGCCTGATGCGCGATGGCGGCGAAACGAGCAATGCCATTGATCTGTTGGCCCCAGTCTACGGTTGGTTTACAGAGGGAAGTGACACGTGCGACCTTACTGAAGCGAAGGCGCTACTGGACGAGTTGTCGCTGGATAACTCCAAGATCGATACAAGGAACTGAGAGCATCCAACAATCAAGCGGCGAGTTACTGCTTCGGTATCCCTTGATACAGGACCCGGGAAAATCTAGTGATCGATATGGGTTCCGCGTTATTCCTCACATCGCGGCACGATTACTCGCGAAACTGTCCACTGCCGTCGCACCTCTCGAAAGAGAGTGCTCTGTTCTTGGGAAGGGGCAGAGGTTCCAGGCTCACAGCCTACGTCCGCTTTTATGGAGCTACCAATAAGCACTAAGGCCCGCTCTGGCTTCTTAAGTCGGCCTTTGCAAGTCCGAACATGAATGACCGCAAAGGGCTCGGAGCTCGCATTGCATGCCTGCCCGATTCCGGATGCGGAGGCGTGCTCGGCGGACAAACTTGCCGTTCAGCCTGTCTCTACACTTCAACCGAATGAACAGCCGAACGACGGTAGAAGGCATATCGCGCATTGATCCCGCCGTCAGGCCACAGGCCCCCAAGGCGCGTCGCGCATTAGCTGGTTCTCTTGACTGGCCACGATCGACCGGATTTCGGCCAAGGGGAAGGCGTCGCACCCGAGGAGCGTTTCCCAGAAGGCACGGCGGTCGACGTCGTCCTTGAACCTCCAGATGTGCACGAGTTGATGCAGTGCGCCGGTTTCCGTAATGAAATGGCCCACACAGTGTCAGGCGAGACCGGCCGCCTCAATTGCGGGCCAGCCCTTCTCGCGGTAGAGCGCAACGATCTCGGGCATCCGGCCCACGGGCACCTGATACGTCCGGCGTTCGTAAAGCGGCATGATCGTCTCCATTCCTTGCCTAATGGGTGAAGGACGGCCCGACAGCTCTCAGGATTCTCTCGTCCAGACGAGCGTTCCGACGACAGGGTTTTCCAGGCCGGGCATCGTGGCCGGCGCGGATTCAATGTGCATGATGTCGCCATCCAAACGGTAGCGCAGCCGTTGCTCGCCACCAACCCACTGCTCGAACCAGGCGATCTCCACGTCGGTTACGACGAACCCCGCCCATTCCCCACACTTGGGGCACCCCACGACCTAGCCAGTCTTGCGGCGACCGTTCCACTCAGGTGCTTGACCCCAGCAAGCCCCTACGGCCTGCACACATGGGTTGGAGCCGAATTCGTTGCCATCATGACGGGGCAAATCACGCCGACCATGGACGGATTCACTGCCCAGGAGGTGGTGGACTTCCGCAACGCCACTATCGTGTCTGTCGACCCCTCAACCGGAGAGCAGGCCCGTGCACACTTTGATCTGGCAACGACTACCGCGGGCCTCCAGATGGTCGACGCTTCCCTTTCCTAGTGAAACAAATCGCTACTCTACCCTACCCGGGACACTCTATGACGTGATCAGTTTTGCGGTGGATCCTCGAGCTGAAGACACAACATACGCTGGCCCTACCCGGCTGTTCAGGATAAACGGCCATCTCGCTATCAGAGCGTTCTCCAGCGGGCTTCCAGTAGTTACATATGCTCTTCCATTAGCCCTTTATTCCGCTTGGCCGCTTACGGGAAGAAGTTAGGATCTTCAATACATCTTCAAGCCATCGCCTTCCTGTCAAACCGTCGGCTTGAAAATAATACTCACACTTGAGGAATTCTTGAATCTCTTCATCACTCGGGGAATTTAGTTCAATCTCTGCAATGTATTCTCTCAGCTGCCCAACCACAACGTCGATGAATTCCAAATCATGATCAGCGATAAAATCTTCCACCACTTCTACATATGTGTCTGCATTTAACGTCCAATCTTGATGAAAATAGCCGCCAATGAAATTATACCTAAGCTCATAATACTTTTCATTCATGGTATTGGGTACCCTGTTTGAATTCTATACCCAAGTGACAGACCAGGATCTCTCTTTAGTATTACCCTAACATTGCTGTATGGCACGACACGGTTCCCACCCCTCAAGATGCCTCGTCCAACAACACGAGATGTATTGTGTTCAATCGGAAGTGTCTTACCTCTTCCGGATAAGAACTGTGCTATTTTTGCCTGGTTTGCGGCCAGCGTCTCATCTACTGCTCGTTCTGCTACTCTCCTGTTGGTGAAAGTAGACGATCCCCGTATTTTGGGATCTAGTGCTAGTCTGGCTACAAGCTCAGCGTCAGTCTTTCCGACATGCCTGGCAATTAGGTGTGCCCCACGCCGCCCCTCATGAAATTGAAGCCCTAGCGCACCACCTCGAACAGTACGGGGCCTTACACCAGCCAACGCTGGTAATAAGATATCACGAGCAATAATCCCAGCATCAATAGCAAGCCGCTCTCGTCGGTTTCTTCCAATTCTCTCGCGCCTTTGCTGAGCTAACCTCTCCAATTCATCGTCGCGGCCTACAAAATTCAATGCTCTATCGACGATATTGTTTGATTTACGAATGCTGTCTGCCCGGTCCTGCATCGCATCCGCGATTTCCGCATTTCGCTGGTCAGCCACCTCTTGGGAAAGATGGTAGTCATCAACGAAGTTTCCATTCGGATCGCTGAGATTGACCGGGTCGTTCAGTGCATAGGCATACCTATTTATCCCAACTCCAGGCTCGGTCGGATCTAGAAGATCCGGCTGCACAAAGCGCGCAATGATTGGGTCATAGTACCGCGCATTGAGGTACATAAGCCCAGCAGCTTCATCGAACCGCTCGGACAGAAAGCTCTTCGATTCCTCCGCAGGTGTGGGCGTTTGATTGACCCGGGTCTGCTCCCCATAGGGGGCGTAGCTGATCCGGGTGACCCGGGTTCCACCGGGGTTGGTCACCGCCCGCACCGAGTTGTCGTAGTCCAGATGCACGCCGTAGGTCTGCAGTGCGATGCGCTTGGCGTCTGGCAGCGGGTACTTTGTCAGGACACCTGTCGGGCTCAGCTCCATGTCATGGAAGAACGCGGTTGTCGCCGGCGTGCCTCCTTGGGGCACGACAGTGCGTTTGATCCGACTCTCGTCAGGCCCGTAGGCGGATAGGGTATTCGTCCCCTTAGAGACCGCCTCTACTCGGTTCAGCCCGTCATAGCCGATGCTCTTGGCGATCAGCGCGATGCCTTGCACCGACGTGAGGTTGCCATTGTCGTCATAGTTCAGCGTTGCGACGCCAGATCCTGTATCGATTGAGACAGGTGCATGAGGCTGCGGTTGGCCAGCGTTGGGGTAGCTGTACTCCCCGAGATCGGACTTGTCGGTGAGATTGTCGATGCCGTCGTACTCGTAGGTGATCGTCTCCGTTTGCGGGTTGCCGCCATCGTCCACGTAGTTGCGCACAGCCTGGGTGAGGCGACTGGCTGCATCGTAGGTGTAGGTCCAGTTTGACTGATTGATGGACCCTGAACTGGACGCAATCCTCCCCTTGTCGTCTCGCACAAACGTGCGCTGGAACCAGACCGCAGCGCCACGCTCCACGCGGATGCGCTGAAGCCAACCGCGATCGTCCTCGTACGTCCATGTGGTCTTGACGCCGTTCGCGTAGTCCCGCTCGGTCATCTGACCACGGGCGTTGAACGTGGTGTTCGTCACCATGCCCGGCACTGAGATGGGTGTGCCGTCGGCGTTGTGGGTCCACTCTGTCGTTGTCGGACCCCCAATCTGATCGCCGTCGGGATAGAAGATCCAACGCGTCATCCGAGCCGTGTTGAACACTTCTGTGCGGAACCGGTTGACCCCGTCGATGACGAACTCACGGAGGGTCGGTAGACCGAGGGTCTCGTAGTTGTAGCGATAGATGCCCTCGGGGTTAGAGGCGGTTGTGAGAAATCCAACATTGTCGAAGGTGACGCTCGGCGAACTGCGCGCCTCATCGTACGTCATCGTGAGCGTTTGAGCCGATGCGGTGCCCGCCAGCATCGTTCGCGACGTCATCCGGGCAAGGCTGTCGTAGGTGTAGTCGGTGCGCTGGGACTCGGCATCCACCCGGCGAATCATGCGGCCATCGTTGTCGTAGGTGTACGTCCAACGACCCGCGTTGGGATCATCGGACACAACCCGTCGCCCAGCCGCATCGTAGGTGTACGTGACGGTGTTGCCTGCCCCGTCAGCCACCGTCCGGAGCTGATCGAAAATGTCGTAGGTCATCGACATGCGGATCGCGAGCCCGCCTGGATCGCGGTTGTTGAGCGTCTCTCTGGCAAATCCGTCCGTGAAGCCGCTCACCACATCGCCCACCTCGTCCGTCACCTCGGTGACGAGCGCAAAGTCCGTATTGGACGGAACGGTGTAGCTGGTCGTCATGGTGGATTGGTCGGGGAACGTACGCGTGATCTCACGGTTCAGCGCATCGTAGTCCATGACGGTGTTGTAGATGGTCCCACCGCCTTCGAAGAAAGGCGCGGACTCCCGGCGTACGTTTCCGCGTGCGTCGAACGCTGTGTTGACGCGTCGAATATCGCTGCCGACAAGCGGGCTACGGGTCGCGTAGACCCTGGAAAAGCCGTCGAACAGGTACTCTGTGAACCGCTGCGTGCCAGACACACTCGGGCCCGTCACGCGAATCCGTTGCCCATTGTCCGGATTGCCGAAATCAACGTAGTCCGTGTCGGTGAACTCGCCTGACGTGTGATCCACCCGTGTCTCTCGGCAGAGCGCGTCGTAGATGTAGGTGCTGACGAGGTCGTTGACGTCCGTCATCGTCGCGGGGGTCCCGCACACATCGTTCCAGGTGGTTTCTTCCTCCCACCGTGTGTCGCCTGTGTAGTAGGGCGGGTAGCGCTTGCGGATGACGAACTGGTTGAACGTGGAATTGAACTGTACCGGAAATCCCGGAGGCCGATTTGTCTTAGCTACGCGGCCACCCGATGCATTTCCAGAGCTGCGTAGTAGTTGGCTTCCGCCTCGGCAGGCGGGATGCTCCCGATGGGCTCGAGAATGCGACGGTTGTTGAACCAGTCGACCCATTCGAGGGTGGCGTACTCAATGGCCTCGAAGCTGCGCCATGGTCCGCGCCGGTGGACGACCTCCGCTTTGAAGAGGCCGTTGATCGTCTCCGCCAGTGCGTTGTCGTAGCTGTCGCCGACGCTGCCGACTGAAGGCTCGATGCCTGCCTCGGCCAAGCGCTCAGTGTAGCGAATCGCAAGATATTGCGACCCCCTGTCGGAATGATGCACCAGGCCTTTTCCTTTTGCCGGCCGACGCTGGTGAACGGCCTGCTCCAGGGCATCGAGGACGAAGCCGGCATGGGCGGTCCGACTGGCCCGCCAGCCGACGATGCGGCGGGCGTATGCGTCGATGACGAACGCGACATAGACGAAGCCCTGCCACGTCGCGACGTAGGTGAAGTCGCTCACCCAAAGCATGTTCGGAGCGGGCACCCGGAACTGGCGGTTGACCCGGTCGAGCGGGCATGGCGCGGCCTTGTTGGGAATCGTCGTTCGAACCCGTTTACCCCGGACAATGCCTTCGATCCCCATCTCCTTCATCAGCCTGGCGACGGTGCAGCGCGCGACTTGGAAGCCTTCTCGACGCATCTGCCGCCAGACCTTGCGCACCCCGTAGACTTGGAAGTTGGCGTCGAACACGCGCCTGATCTTAGGCCGCAGTTCGGCATCGCGGCGCGCCCGCGGTGAGCGGCGCGTCGGATCGGCCCGCTTCATCACATGATCGTGGTAGGTGGACGGGGCGATCGGCAGCACCTTGCAGATCGGCTCGACCCCGTGCTCGGCCCGGTGATCGTCGATGAAGGCGATCATGTCTTCGACCGGCGGTCGAGCTCCGCCTGGGCGAAATACGCCGATGCTTTGCGCAGGATCTCGTTCGCCTGGCGCAACTCGCGGTTCTCCCGCTCCAGCGCCTTCATCTTCTCGGCCATCTCGTTCGGCACACCGGGCCGCCTGCCGCTGTTGATCTCGGCCTTCTTGACCCACTCGTTCAGCGTCTGCGCCGCGCAGCCGACCTTCGAGGAGATCGACAAGATCGCCGCCCAGCGGGACACGTGCTGGTGCTCATTGTCCAAAACCAGCCGCACCGCGCGCTCGCGCACCTCAGGCGAATATTTGTTCGTCGTCTTGCTCATAAGGCTCCATCCTACTCAGGAGTTGGAGCCTCCGGCAGACCCGGTGCGGTTCAAATCGTAGACGTAGCCGGTTCTGAAGTTGAGCGGAGTGTACTCGCTCAGGACGTTGCCGCGACCGTCATACTCGAATCGGGAGATCAGCCAGGCGGTGACCGTCGAACCGCTGATGTCGCGAGACACCTGACGCCGTGTCAGGTTTCCGCGTGTTGGCGGGTTCGTGTACGTGGTCTGCCCATCATAGTAGTGGTTGATGCGACGCTCGAAATTGGGGCCCGGCTGGCCGCCGCCGAAGTAGGTGACGACAGCGACCCGATCGACAAGATAGTCGTCGAGATTGCGGTGGTACGTGGGGGTGAGCGAACGCACCCCGCCGGCAGACAAGGGAACGGTTCGTTCCATCTCTTCGGTGATGCTGCCGTAGAGGTCGTACTCGTAGTCCATTTGCCGGCCGGCTTCCCGGGAGCCGGTGACGAGGACCTCGCGAACGGTGATGGGCAGCGCGGTGTAGGGCACCTGACCGTTACGGCCCGAGTATGTTGTGTCGGTGCGTGCCACCAGCGCAGCTGTACTGTCGTACCGCCTTACCGCCTCCGGCCGCCCAATGGCGGCAAAGTCCTGGGAAAACTCCACCTCAACTTCTGGCCGATTGGCCTCACCCTCGATGGCAGGCAGGCGCATGGTCATCGTGCGGAAGCCAAGGAACATGCGTTCCTCCCAGTTCCAAGCACCATCACCGTAGATGAGGTTTATTCGCGATTGCGTGCCGCGGCCATCGTCGGTGATAGTCTGCTGCACCGTCTGCAGGATGGACGGCAGCGGGTCGTTGTCCCAGTTCGACGACGGCTCATAGGTGATGGTCGTGGTCGCACCGAACGGCAACTGAAGCTCGTTCGCGAGGTTCTGCGGCGGTGTATCGCTGATCACAACATCAATGTCGCGGTTCGAAGCGCTGCCGACCTCGCCATAAAAGTCAGAGACGCCGTCACCGTTAAAGTCGGCCGTTCCGCCCGCCTGCGAGAAGCCTCTGACAATCATGTCAGTGTCTTCAATGAGGGCAAAGCCGCTGCCAGTCGACAAGAGGGTTCTGGCGGGCGTGGGCTGCCCGGTGGTAAACCATTCAGCGGCAACAGCGCCGAGATCGGCACGGCCGTCGCCGTTGAATTCTCCGACGACCCAACGCAGCCCCCCTGCGAACCCATTGAACGTGTTGGCATTCGCCCCTTCGATCGCCCACTGCTGGGCGACAAAGCCCAGTCCAGTGTTCACATAGACACGAACTTCGGGGTCGTTCGTTCCGATGCCGACGAAGTTCTCGATGTAGTCGTCGAGGCCGTCGCCGTTGATGTCGGCAATGGATGCTGGACGCGGTGCGAGGCCAGATAGAGGGACAAATGGTGGCAGAGTGGCATTGTTGCCGTTCAGGAGTTCAACAAACTGGCTCGTTGAACTGTCCCACTGAAAAAGGCGTGTCACTTGCCCCTGCTCGGTGCGCAGGATGTCGGCCTTACCAACGCCGAAGGCGTCGAGGCTTAAGATATTGCAGTTGTTGGGGAGTTCATTCGCACATTCCTCGGTGCCGAATTCTTCCTCGCGCGGATTCGCACCTGCTCGCCCTACGAAGACTTTATTGATGTTCGGCACAACGACATCGGCGTCGCCATCACCATTGATGTCTGCAACGGTAACGTACGCCAGCGAAAAAAGGCCCGGATCGTCGCATGCACGCGCTTCCAGTTGCCCTGTCTGCTGCGAATAGAACCGGACCGAACTGCTAACGCCACTGTTATCGAAGTAGTAGGCATCAAGAGCAAACTCGGTGCCGCTGGTACCGTTCGGTCCTTCCTGGCGGCAGTAAGTAGCCCGGATGAGGTCGCTGTAGCCATCTCCGTTAAGATCTCCCATTCGAAATGCGACAAGAGATCCCTCATACCGAATGCAGTAGGGTTCATTGTCGCCACCCGGAAGAAGATTATAGGTTGTGCTGTTGCCGATGGCTTCCCTGACGCGTGTGATGTTGCACAGGCCCGATGCACCACCGTTCGGGTCTGGCACCTGCTCGATCTTCGGTAGGACCAGGTCGTCTTTCTCATCCCCGGTGACGTCACCGACCACATAGGGCTCGGTGGCATCGCGGTTCGTGTCCGTCTGCGTAAATGCCGGTATTTGTCGGCCTTGGATGAGAACGGTTGAGGGTAAACGCGTCCCGCTTACCACCTCACCGCCACTGGTGATCACAACATTCGTCCCGAAGCGCTGGATACGGCGCAACTGCGACACACCATCGGGAGCGTTGTCGTTGTAGATCATCTGGTAGGCGGCACGAGTGACGTTATTCGCGCGGGTTTCGATGGTTTGCAGCCGCTGGGCCACACGCAGCGTGCCAGCCCCAGTCGCATAGGTGAACGGGTCTGGGCGGCTCTCGTAGTAGAAGCGAACAAGGTAGCCGTTGTATGTGATCCGAGTTGGCCGGCAGTACGCCACTTGAGCGCAGCCATAGTCGTAGGTGACCTGGTTGCCGTTGAGATCTCGCACCGTTGCCAAGAGCCAACGATAGTCGTTGGCAAGCTGCCGCTCTTGGAGATCGTTGTTGTTGTAGGTGGTGTAGTCCGCGACAGGGCGGAATGTGTATTTCACGCCATCCTTACGCGTGACGATCCACTCATTGTTGCCACCGGCATAACGGATCCGCTGATAGCTCTCTATTCGCGTCGTCCAATTCCCGCCCGGAACTTCGCAGCTCGGCGACCGCGCGGCATCACTGCACCGCACCATCTCCTGACCGGAGAGGAGGTAGACGTCGTTGCTATCAAAAGCCGGTACGCCCCGGTTGCGGCGCGCCCGCTCGATGACAGGGATGCCATCGAGACGGAATCCAACGCCGGTCAAACCCTGGACGAGGCCGCTGTACCGAAGGCGCTGGTTTGAGCTGTAGACCAGCGAGAGGTTGGGCTCGATGTCGTGGAAGTCGGGCGTCTCGATGGGGATGCGGTGAACGAACGCGCCGTTAGAGAATGTTTGCGGCTCAGGTAGAACCGACCCGGGCTCCTTCAGCTGGGCTGGCAGTCCAGTGGCTGCTGTAGCCGCCGTCGTCGCCGGTGCCTCTTCTGCCGCCGTGGGTTCGGCCTGCTCCTCGCTCCCTGCCGTCGCATCAGTTGTTTGCGCTGGCGTTGCCTCTGACGGCTCTTGGGTGGGCTCGGCATCTTCTGCGGCTGATGCCTCTGGCGCCGGTGGAGCGGCATCCGTCTCGGCGGCTTGCGTCTGCTCTGGTGCGTCAGATTGGGAGAAGACGGGCGGGGCGGTGCCCGAAATCAAAACGGCGGTCAGGAGCGGCAAACACCAGGCCATCAAGCGCATAAAAATACCCATGTAGAAAGCAGCTAGGAACCAATTCGTCACAATCTTTGGGCGATCGCATCACAACGCTCAGTCACCATCAAGTTAATTTTCTACGTAGGGGATAGTCCTTAGTCGGAGCCCCAAGGCCTCGGCGCTTCCTTAGAAGCGCGCCGGTCTGGCATCACTGAAGGAGCGTTGCTCCTCAGCCTGATCACGCCAGAGAACGGTCGGCGGCTAAGCACGTGCGCTTGCAGTCACCATGCGGCCCTTACGTCCTTCCATGACATAGCCTGTCTTTCGGCGCCCCTTGCTGCCGCAGCTTTGCCAAAGGCGTGGACAAAAACAACAATAAGTGCATCAGTCGATCCATAGTTCATCTGGAGCTGGGCTTAAAATTTCTCCTGTTTCTTCATCTATTGCAAATGGAAGATTTCCAGCCAGTGCGAATGATAATTGTTTCGTTTCTATATATTCCTTGGAGTTATAATAGCATATTGAATAACCATCGCGCCTTTCTGGTGGATCTACAAACACTAAACTCAGTTCAATTATTTCTTCAAGTTTTTTCAAGCGATTCTTAGCTATATTATTAAGATCAATTCCTCGAGCCATGGTTGTTCCTCAACCTTTCACTTCGTTGCCCGCGTCTGTCTTGCCGCCAACGCGGGCCAGCCTGAGTTTGTCGTTTGGCAACGGGCGTTGGAGCGCCATCGCTTCCTCTTTGCTGCCTGTCAGCCACCGTTCATAGTCGGCTGGGTCCAAGATCACAGGCATCGCCTTCGGGTGGATCGGCTTAACGACGTCGTTCGCGTCCGTCGTGCAGAACGCCGCCAGCTGAAACTCCCCCTCCTTCCCCTTCTTCCGCTCGCCCGACCACGGCCGCCACAGGCCCGCAAACGCGGATAACGTACAGAGTCTTTCGCACATTTGCCTGTGGCTGCGGTTCCTTTCAGATTTGATGGGAGGAGCTGAACATGGACGAGGATAGAGAGACGAAGCCGATGGGCCAGGTGATCCAGATCGATGAGGCACGGATCAAGGATCATCTTGGCGAGATGGTTCGCGGAACCGTCGAAGAGACGTTGAACGCGATGCTGGATGCCGAGGCCGACCGCTTGTGTGGGGCGGGTCGCTATGAGCGCAGCGAAGCGCGGAAGGACGTGCGAGCCGGCAGCTACGAGCGCAAGCTGGAGACCCAGGCTGGCGCGGTGAGCCTGAAGGTACCGAAGCTGCGCCGCCGGACGTTCGAGACCGCTGTCATCGAGCGGTACCAGCGCCGCGAGAGCAGCGTCGAGGAGGCGCTGATTGAGATGTACCTGGCAGGCGTGTCGGTGCGCCGGGTGGAGGACATCACCTAAGCGCTGTGGGGCACGCGGATGAGTCCGAGTACGGTCTCCAACCTCAATAAGAAGATCTACGCGAAGATCGAGGAATGGCGCCACAAGAAGATCGAAGGACAGCACCCGTACATCTTCCTGGACGGCATCGTGATGAAGCGGACGTGGGCTGGGGAGGTGCGCAATGTCTCGCTGCTTGTGGCGATCGGTGTGAACGCAGAAGGTTACCGGGAGATCCTTGGTATCTGTGAGGGTGCCAAGGAGGATAGGTCCGGCTGGTCGGCATTCCTGCGCCACTTGACCGATCGTGGGTTTAAAGGTGTCGAGCTGGTCATCTCGGATGCCTGCGGCTTGGTCGAGAGCATTGCCGAGTATCTACCGGACGCACGCTGGCAACGCTCCATCGTGCACTTTTACCGCAACGTCTTCAGCCATGTGCCGTCAACGAAGGTTCGCGAGGTGAGCCACATGCTGAAGGCGATCCACGCCCAGGAGAGCCGCGTGGCAGCAGCCGAGAAGGCCGAAGCGGTGATCGCTGAGCTGAAACGCCAGCGTTTGGCTCGCGCAGCCGAGCTTGTCGAAGAAAACGTGGAAGAGACGCTCACGTTCTATGCCTTCCCCGACAGCCATTGGATCAAACTGCGCACCAACAATCCGCTTGAGCGCACCATGCGCGAAATCCGGCGTCGCACACGCGTGGTGGGGGCATTCCCGGACGGCCAGTCCTGCCTGAACCTCGCTGCGGCCCGGCTACGCCACATCGCCGGTACGCAGTGGTCGATCCGACGATACATCAACATGGACCCGCTCAAAGCCGCACACACCCAAGCCCGAACCGCCGTCGCATGAGTAAAGTGCGAAAGACTCCGGACACTACCCAAACGCGAAGAGCGGCCGATCCTCGTCGTTGTCAGCCGACAGTGCGAACCACGCCACGGCCTTGTGACCCTTTTCGTTCTTCTCGGTGGAGTGGTACTCGGCAAAGCTTGTGGCGGGCACCAGGCAACGAAACTCTGGCTTGCCCAGCCAGCCGGCCCAGTAGCGGCTTTCAAGGTTGCGGATGTTGGTGACCGGACGGCCCCTGCGCACGGCTGGGAAACGCCAGCGGCACGTCACCAGCTCGCGGACGCCTTCTTTCGCAGCGCGCACGACCGGGATATCGCCGTTGGGGAAGAGTGCGGACTGGCCGCCGAAGGACTGCCGCGAGTGTCGATAGACAGCAGCGGAGCAAGGCGCTCAGACTAAGCCGCGGTCAGCCAGAGTTGGTCTCGATCAGCGAAAATTTCCGCTCAAAGATCGTCTAGTCGCACCCGCAACAAGCCACCTTGTCTATGGCCGCCAACACTTGCCGACCTGATCTGTGGGATCCAATCCTAAGCAATACTATGCATAAGATCGTCAGTCATATCGTAGGAGCGCGCTCCAAAAGATGAATAAAGATCGAAATTATTACTCATATCATTCATATGCTTATTCATCTCCATCATTTCTTTGCTCTTCTCATATCCGAGCTGCATTGAAGCATCAATTAAGAAATCAATCTCCGAATCAATATGCCCTATTCCGATGCTCACATTCTGTGGGTTCGTTGTCATATCTTCAACTCTCGTGGAATGCCACTCCTACCTACCGCAGGTGAGAATCTAAGATCCTCTTCCGGCAAAAACGAAGTCAGCTCAGTGCAGTTAGTCGAGGGTACCATACCCTCTTCATTGTTGAGATGCAGGAAGTAACGGAGTAATATTGGTGAGCGATGTGGAGCTCATGATCGCTTTAACTCATATGTTCACGAGCCGTTAGATCGCAAATTAAAATCAGTTAACGTACCTTCTGGCGTGCCAAAGTCGGCTGCACCAACTTGCGCATGCCGGCCTTGAAGCGGCCTTCAAGCAGCCCGGCTCGAAGTACTGTGTGGGATGGCTTGACTCGGAACGCCTCTGTCGTCATGGCGCTCTCGTGTAAATCCTTTCCTCCGCAAGAAGCACTTCCAGGACGATGCGGATCTTCCGCCCGATGAATTGCGTCTGCGTGTCCGACGGCGGGTGTTCTTCACGATCTGCGTAGCCGATCGTGCTTGCGGCCCGGGTTTCTGTCTCATCTCCACTCCTTGGCGGCTACGATGGGCCAAAAACCCTCCGTTGCGAATTCAACTCAGATGTCTAATTGGTCCTGGCGGGGGATGCCCAGGTTTGCGGCACCCGCGATGTCAGCGGAATGATTGATGCGAATGCGGGGATACGCCGACGTCTCCCGCAAAGTGGTTAGCGCAGACCAAACACATTCCAACCGCCTAAACATTGGCCGCTTCGGTTCGGCCGGCTCTCCGGCGTCAAACAATCAAAGGCAGCAATCCCTCATCGCTGACGAAGGCGACATCTTCAAAATCATCGGCAAGAACTGTACTTCCGCCGAAGGCGAACACGCCACCGCCGCTGGCGTTGATATCGGCTTCGAAGGCTTCGGCTACGGCCTGGAACGTATCATCGGCCAGCGTATCTTCGTCCACCACGATGATCAGTGTGTCGGTGGAAATGTTGTCGCTTCGGTCACGGGCGCCAAAGCTGTTGAACGACGCATCGGCGACGATGAAGGTGTCCGCTATCTCGTCGAAACCGATGACGATGGTGTCGTTGCCAGCTTCGCCAAACAAGAAATCAGTTCCTTCGCTTGAAAAGATCAGATCATCTCCGTCGCCCCCGTAGACGAGATCGTTCCCTCCTTGGCCGTCAAGAACGTCATCGTCATTTCGGCCGAAGACGGTGTCACGACCGTCATCGCCGAACACCACGTTTGCGCGAGACGCGGTGAGGACGTCCGAGCCATCACTCCCTTCCACAGGACGACGCCCCACCTCCACAAAGACGGTCGCTGTAGTCTGCTCACCGCCTTCATTCTCGACCGTGTAGGTAAACCCATCCTCACCCTTGAACCGCCTATCGGGGGTGTAATTGATGGTGCCGTCTTCGTTTATCTCCACCATGCCGTTGGTGGGTGCGGACACGTCCACGATCGTCAGAGGGCCGCCTTCTGGGTCGCTGTCGTTCGCGAGGACCTCGATTTCCACCGAGCGGTTGCGGCGTGTGGCCTCGACGTCGAACGAAACGTCGGGTGACTCTGCGTCTGTCAGAGAGATTTCCACATCGGCTGTCGCCACGTTCCCGGCAGCGTCTTTCGCTTCAACCGTGAGGGTGAAGGTGTTGGGGTCGGTTTCGAAATCATTCGCAGCGGCTGCCGCGCCGACCGTCGTCAGGGTGATGGTGCCGCTGTTGTCGATGGCGAAAAAGCCGTCGGTCTCGCTGACAATATGAAACTCTGTGACCCCCATATCGTCCATGGCAGCCACTTTGCCGACGGAAAACCCTTCAGCCTGGTTTTCTGCGTACGTGAACGCCTGGTCTGGCATGATCTCGGGTGCAATGTCGTCAACGTCCAGGACGGTGATCTGAAAGGTTTTCGTGAACGTCCCAGCCGGCGAGCCACTATCCGTCGTGGTGATATCGATCTCAAATGACTCGCTTACTTCGAAGTCGGCAGTTTGGTCATCACGAAGTTTAAGAGAGTCGCCGTCCACTTCAAACAAATTTGTGACCACAACCCCGTCATCATCGCGCACCTCGTCGATCGAGTAGGTGTGACTGTCGCCTTCCCTGTCGAGATCCACATCGTTGGTGGCCAAGGTACCAATGACGGCCCCAGAGATGTTTTCAAAGACGGTGCTGCCAGACAGCGAGATACCGGTGGGCTGATCATTGAGCGGCGCAACAACAATTGTGATCGCGGCCCGCGCAAAATCGAACGGATCAGAAACCTGAACGATAAACGGGTCGTCACCAGAGAAATCGGGATCGGGCGTGTAGGTGAACGTACCGTCTGGGTTGATAATCAACTCCCCGTTCGAAGGCGGGGTATCGACGGACGCCGTGAGCGGGTCACCGTCTCCGTCGAAAGTAAAGATGCTCTCCAATGGATCGAACGTCACCGATGAATCCTCGTCGACAGAAATGCTGGAGTTATCGCCAACAATCGGCGCCTGATTGTTGGTCACGTCCACTGTGACTGTCGCTGTATCGAAATCGGTGGGGGAACCGTCGGAGACTGTGTAGGTGAAGGTGTCGTCACCCAGGTATGTGCCGTTGGGCGTATAGCGGATGGTCCCGTCCGGGTTGACCGACACCGTTCCGTTCGCCGGCTGCGTCACGCTATCGATCACCAGTGGGTCGCCATCCGGGTCGAAATCATTGGAGAGGACGTCAATATCCGCGAAGGCCTCCTGGCGCCGCACAGTGGCCTGGTCATCCGCCGCGTCTGGACGACTGTTGATCTCGGATACAACGGCAGTGAGATCGGACGAGGCCGCCTCGATCGTGCCGAAGTCATCCGCGTAAGACGCCAAAACACTGATCCGCGTCCCCACGTCTTCGAAGGTCAGCGTGTAGGTTGACGTGTTTGCGCCGAGGATTGGCCCACCGTCACGTTGCCACTGATAGGAAATGGGACCAAGACCATCGACATCGGCCAAGGTGTTGAACGCTGATAGTGTCTCGCCTTCCTTCGGCGTCCCCGAAACAGTGACATCGCCGGTTGGCTCGTCGTTGACAGGAGCTATCTCCAAGGTGACGACCGATTCGGCCGTCCCCCCTTTGCCATCCTCCGCCACAAGCGTGAAGATGTCTCGACCGTTTACGTTCGGGTCGGGAGTATACGTGTAGGCGGGCGCCCCTAAGAGACTGAAAAACTCGATGGAACCAAGCTGAGGTTCGAAACCGGGTTTTATCCTCAGTGTGACGCGGTCGCCATCCGGATCAATGAGGCTGAACGCGCCGCCTATCGGTGTGTCCTCAAAGGTCGAGATCGATGATTCTGGGTTCAAGTTCGGATCATCGTTCACCGCCGCTATGTTTACGGTGACGTCTTGCTCAACCATGGCACCAAATGGGTCTTCGATCAGGATCGTGAAGACGTCTGTCCCGTTTGCATTTTCTTTCGGCGTGTAGGTGAAGGTGCCGGCATTGTCATCGAACGTCACAATGCCTAGGAACGGATCGGTCTGTGGTTTGACGCTATACATCAGCGGGTCAAGATCGATATCGCTAGCGCCAATATCCACCACTTGCGCGGGGTCATCTTCAACAAGATTGAGAGTCTTCGCGGCCGGTGCCACCGGTGCGTCATTGACCGGAGTGACCTCAACCTCCACCGTCTGCTGGGCGGTGCCGCCATTGCCATCGCTGACCAACACCGTGAAGGCGTCGAAGCCAGTTGCGTCGGGCAGCGGCTCATAAAATACTGCGCCAGTAATGGCGTCTACTGATCCGCTGCCTAAAGTTCCTTCGCCGGTCACTGAGAAGAACAGGTCGTCACCGTCCGGGTCGGTCGCTTCAAGCAAGCCAAGCGAGGTAAGCGGCGCGTCTTCCAACAATTGGGCGGTGATGGGCGCGCTGGCGATGACGGGGTCCTGGTTCACCACAGCACTGCTTTCCAGCCGTTCAAGAGGTTCGCCGTCGCCGTTCTGGGCTCCCGAGCGGCCTTCAGATGCGCCAATGAACAGCCAGTGCGTGTACAGCTGCGCGTCGCTTGTGATCCCCTTCGTTGCCAAATCCGGGTTGGCGGCGGCGTAGGTTGCTGCGTCAAACCCACTTTCCAACTGTGCCGCCATGTTCGCATTTGGAATGCGGAACTCTGACGCGCCCACAGTCAGGAAGTGTTTGAGCGGTTCAATCCCCAAAGCAGCAACGTCTGGATAGGTGCTCAAATAATAGGACGTATCGAAGTATGGGTTTGGATCGCGCCCTTCCAACCCACCAACTTCGATGTAGTGTCGAAGTGGCTCAATACCGACTGTCGCGACGTCCGGGTTCGCCTCCAGATAAAAGGAGATGTCGAAATAGGCACTCGGGTCGCGCCCATCAGTCCAGCCAACTACAGTATAATGGTGAAGCGGCTCCACCCCGGCGACAGCAACGTCAGGGTTGTTCTCTAGATATTGAGATACATCAAAGTAAGCATTGGGGTCGCGTCCCTCTGTCCAGCCAACATCAACATAGTGCTGGAATGGCTCAATGCCAGCCTGCGCGATGTCGGGATAGGTGGTTAAGTAGTAAGATGTATCAAAATATGCATTGGGATTGCGGCCCTCAGTCCAGCCGATTGTATAGTAATGGGACTCTGCAAATTCGGGCCAGGTTTGCCCACTGCTGCCACCCAATGAGGAATAGCCCAAAAATACATCAGGGTACGCACCCTGATAGTATACTGCGTCAAAAGTCACCACCTTAGAATACTCCCATACTCGATATACGCACTCCTTTTTGCAGATTGCATGGTGCGCATTTTGATTATCTGCACCATAAGCGCAGGTTGACTTCGCTTTATTGCCGATATAGTTACAATTACCATCGTCAACGGTGTCAGCATCTAGCGGCCGCGCAAACAACTTGAAAACGTAAAGCGATGCAACACAAAATTTTGCGATTCATGAACCACACTTATGTGGCGAAGTGTCGCAATCTTAGATAACCACTTAGATAAAAGCACGCTCTCCGCAGACTCGAATTGATTTGCAAGAATTAATTCTTATTCGTGCGTGCTTGGCGGTTTGGTTTGCCCAGTAGCCAAGATAAAATTTTTTAAAGTGTCCCTCTGCTTGTGATAATCAGAAAGCATCAAGGTTGATTTCGTAATCACTATTTCTTATATGGTTGGAGAAGCTTTCTGCCTGTCGCTAGCCATAGTCGCTTTAGTTGTTTGTATCAGCGAAATTTTACGTATGATATTCCTAAATGATCCCGGCACATTCTGGCGTCGAAGGGTCTTCAGGCGACGAGGCCGCCTGCCTCCACCCAAACCATGCTAAGGGCGACCGATATCCCAGATTGCGCTCCTGTGGACCTGTTGAACAGGGGCATATGAGCAAACAGCCTTCCAAAGACCTATGTCACTGAAGGTTTGGCGGTTCTTTTGTACGGAGAGCACCCAGAATATTGGGAGCTGGAGTGGCGGCATGGCGGCCGTCATTGTGACCATCCGCGATACAATTGACCATGGTTAGAGCCTTCACGGCCACTGCCTGGCGTGCGCTCGATCGGCTATGGTGGACCTGAACTCGCTCGCCGCGAAGCTCGGCCGTAACCGCTGCTACATCGGGGACTTGCCCCGACGGTGCCAGGTGTGCAGAACCCGCGATGTCAGCATGACGATCGATGCGAACATGGGGATGCGGCAGCGGGGTTGACTGGGGCGGAGATGATCGCAGTCGAACCCTCCGAAAAAACGTTCCCAACGCATCTGTAAGTCATTGATTCTTGGTAAGGCAAAAGTGAGGGTCGTTCCCAACTAATTAGTTGATTCTGCTGACATCTTACGATCCCACCCCATCCGCCAGCGCCCCCCAGACTTGTCTCTGCTGACGTGATGGCGTTGTAGCGTCCTGGAAACGGGGCGGTCTTGCGCGCACAACCGTCTTCCCCATCATCGTTTCGCGCCATGTTCCGGTGGAAAGTCGCCCTTTTTTCGCGGGTTGCCTCCGCCCGACCGAAGGTGGGGTGAGTTTCACTGGAAACAGGGAAAATACAGGGATTCTTTCCAGATTCCGGGTGCCAGGTGGCGGGCAATGGCCGCATTGGCATAGCCTGAGAGCCAGAAGTAGCTGTGACCTCAGGGCGTTGACATGCGTGAAGCGCAAATTCCCTGTTCACCGCAGAACAGGGAACTCGTGCGATCTCATCAGGGACTTGGTTTGACGGATCACGGAAGCATGGGCGCGCGAAACAGGGAAGCTCTCATCCGTGCCGATGATGGCACTGCCCGATCAGTTGTCTAAGGCGGGACCCAACTGTTGCATCTGCTGCGACCAGAGCAGCGGAAGCGGGTCGGTCAAGACGTGGGCCAGCGTGAGGTGTTGGGGCTGCCGGCCGGTGAGGATGGTGCGCTGCAGCTCGGGCGCAAGGAAAGCGAGACGGATGAGGCGCCGCCGCCAGGGGGTCTCTGGCGCCACGGAGAGCACGGGTAGATCGTCCGCATCGCGACCGACCATGGCATGGGCAGCGCGCAGCGCTTTGACCAAGGTTGGATCGGGTTTTGTGGCCGGCGCGGTTCCGCTTGTGATCATCGTCCGCCCACCATGGAAGCGCACGCGCACTGGCATCGTCAGACGAAGCCGCGATGGTTCCACCGGATCGGGCTCGGCATGTTCGCCTACAGCAACACGGCCAAGGACCCCTCGCAGAAGCTGAAGCGGCATAAGGATTTGCAGCGACATTGCATGGGCTTCGACACGGACGATGGGATCAAGCGGCTCACCGGAGAATGAAGGTGCAAGGCGCATCATCGTGTCGCGCAAGAGTGCCTTCAGCGGATCGGCTGCCACCCGGTGGATCGCCCCATCGCAAGCTCGAAGGCGTTGGCCTTGTTGCAGGGGCGCGGAGACATAGTAGCGATAGACCTTGCCGCCTTTTCCATAGGCGATGGTGGGCGACATGGGCTGTCCATCGGCATCGAAGATGTGGCTCTTCAATGGTGCACGGGCCATGTGGTCTGTGCGGGCGCCGTGTCGGCGCGCGTTGACGTCAATGCTTGCTTGCACGGCTGCGAACAGGTCAGCGTCGATGATGGCAGGGTGTAGGCCCTCATGCGTGACGCCGCGGTGGACGATCCTGCCGCGGTAGGTGGGATTGCGCAGGATGCGATAGAGCGCGCCGCGGCTGAAGCGATGCCCGCCTAACCTCTTGCCGCACTTGCTGAGATGGGCCTTTGATCGCATGCCGCTGGCGTCAAGCCAGCGTTTTTGGCATGGGCCGAGCCGAAGCGAAGATAGGTCTCAAAAATCGTGCGGACGGTCTCGGCCTCTGCGGGATTGATCACAAGGGCTCGGCCGCCTGGCGAGGGCAGGTCATAGCCGAGCGGTGGATAACCGCCCATCCACATGCCTTTCGCTTTCGAAGCAGCGAGCTTGTCGCGAATGCGCTCACCGGTCACCTCTCGCTCGAACTGGGCAAAGGACAGCAGCATGTTCAGGGTGAGGTACCCCATGCTGTTGGTGGTGTTGACGGCCTGTGTGACGCTGACGAAGCTGATCCCATGGTGGTCGAAGCGTTCCACCATCCGCGCAAAATCGGCGAGCGAGCGGGTGAGCCGGTCGATCTTGTAGACGACGATCACGTGAATGGCGCCGCGCTCAATGTCGGCGAGGAGACGCTGCAGCGCGGGCCGCTGCATTGTGCCACCGGAGTAACCACCATCGTCATAGGCGGTGGCAAGAGCCCGCCAGCCCTCGCTCGCCTGGCTCTTGACATAGGCCGCACACGCCTCTCGCTGCGCATCGAGACTGTTGAACTCTTGATCAAGACCATCCTCCGAACTCTTGCGCGTGTAGATGGCGCAGCGCTTTATCGCCTTGGCCATGGGGCGATCCGTCCTACGTGCCGGGTCGCCTCAGACCGAAGAAACGCGGCCCGTTCCAACGCGACCCGGCAATGGCGGTCGCCGCCGCTGAGAGGCTCCTATAGGTATGGCCATTCCAGCTGAACCCCTCCGCCTCGACTACCACTTCGACGAGCCGGCCGCGTCATTCCCGGCGAAGTTTGGCACCAATGCCAAACTCCAAGCCTTCCCTTCGAACGGGGCCTCGGCGCCCGAGCTGTCGTCTCGTTTTCCCATCAAGGCCGCCAAGTGCCTGTGCCTGCAGACGCCAGGCCAGCAACAGTCTCAGAAGCTGCACTGAGCGCAGCGGGGGTGGTGCCCCATAGTGCTCGCGCCAGGTGGCGCGCAGCCCCTCAAGATCGAGGCAGGTCAGCGCCTCGACCCGTTCTGTAACCTCCGCCATGCCGCTCACGGAGTATCGCCGATCCGATAGCGGCGTTCGCCTTTGATTGTCTCCGAGACAATGGCGTGGCCTTTCTTCTTGAGCGATCCTGCCAGTGCGCCACGGACCGAGTGGGCTTGCCAGCCGGTGATGTTGATCAACTCGGCAAGGCTTGCGCCTCCTCGCCGCTTAAGGCGGCCAACGATCAGATCGAGTTTTGACGTCTTCGTACTGCTTGCAGGGGTCGCGGTAGCGCGTTTGCGCGGCCGTTGGTCGGTCGTGCGTGCGGTGTTTTTGGTCTCAGGCATCGGTGTCTCCTCTGACTGGCGGCACATGCTGGCGCCGCTACCAAGGAGAGCCCGTAGACCGGGCGTGCACCCAGCAATGCTCGGTCTGGTCAGGAAGTCCAGTCCTCAAAGCCGGACAAGGTCGACTTGGCGGGATTTGGACAACGCTGCCGCCGAGGTGGATGTGTCTGTCGCCCCGGCGAGCTTTTGCCTTACCGCCCGTAGGAGACAATTTGGCGAGTGATGGTGAGAAGTTTTTCAAGAAACGCGATTTCTTCTTCGATCATCTCTCGCTCCCATGGTTCGGGATCGTCGGCCAATTCCTGTTGCAAGTCGACAAGAAAGCCCTCGTAACTGGCATCGCGTTCGCACCACATCTCATGCTCGGCCTGCTCCTGCTTCGTCAAAGGACCGCGGACAGCAACTGCGCCGGTTGCCCTATCGACGACAAAATGGTGCGGGATCGATCGGGCGCGACAATGCCCTCAGCCTTGCGTCTTTCAAACTCCTTCAGCGGGTCGGTTTGACCAGGTCGTGGTCGAAAAGAAAACTAAGCTTCAGAAGTCTAAAGCGGGCAGCGTCTGCAGATAACGAAAAGGCCGACTTGGTTCCGCGGATGGCAGCCCCAGTCAGATTGGAGTCGATGAGTGCTGGCTCATTGACCGTCAGCGCTGGAAGCAGTGCTGACAACCGGTCATGCACTGCAGAGACGGGCATCAAAATAGCGGCGCAGACGTAGCCCGCTTGCCACTCCATCCAGTCCGTCCTTGTCCCGCCGAGAATGTCATCGCGTTTGCAAACTCCGCGTATCGATGGCGCTGGGTCGTCCGACAGCCGGAAGAGATCGCCATAAAGGGGTCCATGGAAATGGACATGGCCGAACTCGTGCGCGAGGGTGGTGCGCAACCGATTTTCACGGCGCGGATCGGCCGCCAGCTCCTTGGAAATCGATACCAGCGGCGGCTGATCAGGAAAGAACTCCGTCATTCCCTCAACATCGAGACAACGATCGGACAAGTCGGCGTACGTATCGAGTTGTGCGCCATGCCGCTCAATCAGAACATTCAGATCACCGGTCGTGATTGGGTAGCTCACTTCGCCGTGTCGGTGTCACAGGTGCTCACTGACGATCGCTTCGCATTCGCGATCCAGCTCGTCTGCCTCGTCGCAAGGCCGAAACCCAAAACGGCCCGTGTCGTCTCGAATCCACCATGGCACCGTGCGCGCCTCACTTCGCCAGCGTCTTGCGGAAGTTGGCGAAGCTTTTGACGATCCGCGCCCGGTCGCCGGTCGAACGACGCAAGTCTTCTGGGATCTTTCCAGCGAGGAAGAACAGATACCCTTCGTCTTCCTCAAGGACCTTCGCGAACTCGCGGATCAGGTGGTCCGATGTCGGGCTGCGTCTGTCATGCTCAATATCGTTCAGATACTGCGGTGAAATGGACCCACCGCCATCCTCCTTCACAACCCGCCCAGCAAGCTCCTTCTGGCTCATGCCAAGCGCTTTGCGCGCCCCCGAATTCGCTCGGCCGAATGTTGTTTTGCTCACTGCCATTCACAGCACCCCGCACATCCGCGTATCTGCTGCTAAACACCGTTCGCAAAACCGTCAACATGGCGCCCGGTCGATGATTGTTGACGTTGGGTTTCGAAGAGGGCGGGACGGTCGGTGTAGGTCAGGCGCTCACATGGGGTCGACCTCTGAAGCGCCATCGGCTTTATGCCGCGGACCCGTAGACAAGCTGGCGGATCACCAGTCAGGCAGAAGGGGTGGTTCTGCAATTCAATTTGTACTGTTTTGGATTTAGAAGATTAAGAATTGCTATCGTGAATGAGGCAGCTGGTCGACGTGGTATCGGTGCAGACCTCATTCTTTGAAGTCCCACACGGCGTCAACGCGGGCCGACCAGTGTCATGGAGATGCGGCGCCTGTCGGCCCACTTTCTTTGTGCGATGTGCCGCTCCTGACGAGGAGGCGCGGCATCGCCCCCCGAACACGCCTCGCACAATCTGCAGGTTCTCCCGGAAAAACTGCTTGAAGACTCAGGCAAATCTTCAGGAAACCGCAAGTGCGCGCCTGCCCGAGCCGCTACAGCCTCCAGCATCGCCGGAATGGTCCGGCGTCATGAATGCGCCTGCAGAATGGGCGCGATGGAGATGAAAGTGGCAGACTACATTTGTGGGAACGGTGGGAACAACTGGCTTTATGGCACCAATCTGGAAGACTGGATCTTCGCAGGCGGGGGCCATGACAGGCTCTATGGCTACGGCGGCAACGACCGTCTGGTCGGCGAGGACGGCAACGACCATTTCTGGGGCGGCGAAGGCGACGACGTGATGTCGGGCGGCCGGGGCCATGACCGCTTCTACGGCGACGCCGGCGCCGATGTCATGTACGGCGGTATCGGGCTGGACCGGACTGATTACAGCCAATCCGACGAGGCTGTCTCTGTGGACCTTGGCCGCGGCATCGGCCGCTTGGGCGACGCCGAGGGCGATACGTACGATTCGATTGAGATCTCCGTCGGCAGCGACTACGGAGATTCTTTTACGGGTCGAACACGAAAGACTGGCTCCATGCCGGTGGTGGCCATGACGTGCTACACGGGAGCGCCGGCGCCGACGTACTGGATGGCGGCAACGGGACAGACGCCGCCCACTATGGAGCGTCCGATGCCGGTGTGAGCGTCGACCTGAAAGAGGGCACGGGCTACGGCGGCCATGCCGAGGGCGACAGGCTCTACAGCATCGAGAATGTTTATGGCAGCCTCCATGACGACATGATCGCCGGCACCGACGGCGCCAACACTCTGAGTGGCGGGAATGGCGACGACAAGCTTTACGGCCATGGCGGGGACGACCTGCTGGGTGGTGGACAGGGCAAGGACAGTCTCTTTGGCCAAGACGGCGACGACGACGTGTATGGCGGCGAGCACCACGACAAGCTCTATGACGGTGATGGTGACGACCTGCTCGTGGGCGGGGGCGGAAATGACCTTATGGTCGGTGGCGCAGGCGCCGATCACTTCAGAGGTGGCCGGGGCGAGGACCGCGTCGACTACGATCGCGATCAGTATGGCGACGTGGACGACGACCTGAGCGGCGTCTGGGTCGATCTCTCCACCGGCCGGGGGTACTACGGGCATGCGGCCGGCGATACCTACAGCGGTGTTGAAAACGTCGGGGGCAGCGCCGCAAGCGACACGCTGATCGGCGACGTGAATGACAACTGGCTCTCAGGCGGCTTTGGCAACGACTACCTCAAAGGCTTGGCTGGAGACGACTTGCTCCATGGTTCCGACGGCAACGATACGCTGGAAGGCAACGCCGGGGCCGACCGGCTCGAAGGACGTCGTGGCGGCGACGTCTTCGTCTACAAGCAGGCCTCCGACTCCACCCATGACGCGATGGACGAGATCATCGGTTGGGACGACCAGTGGACCTGGGGCGTGGGCCGCGAGTACGACAAGTTCGATTTCCGCGAGCTTGACGCCAATCCTTTCGTCTCTGGCAACCAGGCCCTTGAATGGATCGGCGAGGCTGGCTTCACCGGCATCGGCCAGATCAATGAAGTGCGCGGCGCCGGCGCGACCTATGTGGAGGTCAACCTCGACAACGACGTCAACGACTCGGAGATGATCATCAAGATCACCACGCCGGTGAACCTCGCCGCCGACGACTTCTGGCTGTGAGGCGGTCGCGGGGGCCGGAACGAGCGGGATGTCCGCCGCAGCGGCAACGGGGCGGCCCACGCCTCAGTGCGTCGCCAACGGCGCAACCCGGCACGCCACCTCCACGGCGTGCCGGAACCCGCGTTACGGTCACGACGCTTTCACCAAGACTCGCTATTCCCTAGAGTTCGCGCCGGAGGTCGGCGCATTCATGATCTATCGCTTCGAAGACTACGAGCTTGATCTTAAAAAAGCAGAACTGCGCAATTCCGGCGTCCCGGTCGCCACTGAACCGCAAGTGCTTGACCTGCTCGCGCTGCTTGCTGAAAACCATGACCGGGTGCTGTCCAAGGACGAGATCGTCGACGTGGTCTGGGGCGGCCGCGCGATCTCCGATGCAGCCGTCGATAGCCGCATCCGCTCTGCCCGCATGGCGGTGGCCGATGACGGGCAGGCCCAGCGACTGATCCGCACGGTGCGCCGCCTGAGCGCGCCGCGGAGCCCGCGGTTGAAGCCCTTTCTCCCGCCGCAGCTCCCGAGCCCGCCGCCTCAGCCGGCGCCGGGGGCTTTGATATGCGCCGCGGGCCGCCATCGCTCGCCGTCCTGCCGTTTCAGCGCTTTGGCAACGATGCGCGCTTTCCGGCCGCCTTGGCGCTGCCGCACGATCTGATCGCGGCACTGTCGCGGCTGCGCTGGCTGAAGGTGATCGCCCGCGCCTCGAGTTTCCAGTTCCACGGCACCGCCTGCGATCCTGTCGATGCGGCCCACCGCCTCGGTGCACGCTATGTGTTGGCCGGCGCAGTCACGCTGACAAGCGCGGGGGTGGAACTGTCCACCGAACTGACAGATGCGGCGAGCGGCGCTCTGGTCTGGGCCGACCAATACCGCAGACGGCCCGACGACATGCACGTGCTGTGCGAGCGCGTGACGGCCGAGGTCCTTGCTGCGTTGGAGACTCGGATCCCTGAGGAGGAGGCGGCCAGGGCGGCGCTGACCGCACCGTCCAATCTCGACGCATGGGGCGCATTCCATCTCGGCCTGCGTCACATGTATCGCGCAAGCCGGCTCGATCTTGCTGCGGCCCAGGCCCTGTTCGCCGCGGCGGCGCGAGACGCGCCGGACTTCGCCAGGCCTCATGCGGCGCTGTCCTTCGTTCACTTCCAGAATGCCTTCGTCCACGACCCTGAGGACCGCGAAGGTGAAGAGGCGCGCGCCCGCGCCGAAGCGACGCGCGCGATGGAGCTGGATTCGCTCGACCCGTTCTCGAACTACGCCTACGCCCGCGCGCACTGGATCGGCGACGATCTCGAAGGCGCCTACGAGTGGTTCACCTCGTCGAACTCGGCGGCTCCGGTACCCAGGTGGCGGTGCGCGGCACGAAGTTCAGTGTCTGAGATGCCCGTCGGCCCGCCGAGAACAAAGGCGATGAAATTGGTGTGGTGGTCGATCAGCCGGGGCATGTCGATGCCTTCGAAGTAGGGGCCGATCAGGTCACTGTTTAGCGCTCGGTCGTAGAAATCCATGACGATCTGGCGGACGGGGGCGGAGCCGTCATCGCGGTCGAAGGGCGCAGGCGCGGTCGTCTGCATGACATTCATCGGTTCTCTCCGTGTAAGGCTCTGGTGTTTGCTCAAGCGGTCGGCGGGCGTCGTTCCCGGTGCCGGGCGTTGCATGGCGCCAGCGCAGAAGCGGTCCGACCCCCGATCGTCTCGCACCCGACAGTGCGCGCGGCCGGGCATCGGCGCTTGCAGACCACCTGCAGGCGCGCTCGATTTTTTTCCTGTCTCACGGCGTCGTCGTCAGCGCCAAACGTTCACGAATGCGGTTGTGAGTGCGGGGCGCGGGCGGAAAGCCCTTGCACAGAAATCTCCAAGAAAGCTGCAGGCGCTCTGCAAGCGCGGCAACGGCCGCAAGCGCAAGGTCCTCGCGCCGATGGGCGATGGGCCTTTCGGTTTGTGCATCGCTGGACGTCAGGAGAGCCTTATGAACCCCAACCCGTCTTCGCCCGTGACGCGACCTGAAGATCAGGCCCGCCCGTCCCCCCTCGCCCGCATCGCGACGTTCGCCTATGGCGCCGTCGCCTATCTCATGTTCCTTGCCGTCTTTGCCTATATGGCGGGCTTTCTCTTGAGCCTGGTTGTGCCGAAGGCCATCAACGACGCGGGGGCTTTTGGCGAGACGCCGCTCTGGACCGCGATCGCCGTCAACCTTGCCCTCATTGCACTCTTCGGCGTGTTGCACAGCCTACTGTCGCGCGACTGGGCCAAACTGCAGCTGATGCGCGTCATACCTCGGGCCGCCGAACCCAGCACCTACGTCATCCAGTCCAGCCTTTGCCTGGCGTTGGCCATGTGGCAGTGGCGACCGCTGCCGGAGACGATCTGGCATCTGGAAGGCGCCGCAGCGCTGGCAACCTACGCCGCCTTCGCCATTGGTGTGACCGTCGTCCTGTGGTCGACCTTCCTCATCGACCATTTCGAGCTGTTCGGGTTGCGTCAGATCTGGTGCCATCTGCGCGGCACCGCGATGGTCGAGCCGCCGTTCCGAACGCCTGTGCTCTCCCGGATCGTGCGTCATCCAATGCAACTGGGGATCGTGATCTTACTCTTCGCGACCCCGCACATGACACTTGGCCATCTGGTCTTTGCCGGCGCGACGACGGGCTACATCTTTGTCGGCCTCTACTTTGAAGAGCGAGCCCTTCTCCGCAAATTCGGAGCACGATACGCGGCCTACCAGCAATCCGTGCCGAAGTTGTTTCCATTCCCGCGGAGGCAATGGGCAAAGCCCGCCCTGTGGCTAGCGGACCGGGGGTAGACGCTATGTGTGGGTGCGGTCGCCTGGCGACCTCACCACCCCCCTTGCTGGCGATGTTGAGCCTAGTGCAGGCCGCACCTTACGCCCTCGCAGGTCGTCACCTGCCGCTAAAGCCAAAGTCGGCCACGTCAATCACGGCGCTATGCTTGGCGAAGGCATCCGCCACGGACCAGCAGTTGCCGATTGGCCAGGATGGTCGAAGGTCTCGACGCGAACAGCCGATGCCGAGCCTACCAATGGTGCGCGCGTGTGTGATCGGCGGCTCTGGCGGATCTGTCATGCATTTTGGCGGGGGCGTCATTCGACGGTGTTCTGTCCATCCTTATCTCGGACGCGTTGTGAACGGGTGAGTGATTGTTATGACGGCTATGAAGTATCGTCTCTGTCTGCCGCAGATGGGGCAGACCTATCTTCTGACCGACGGCGGCATCGAGACGACGTTGCTCTTCCACGACGGACTGGACCTGCCTTTGTTTGCCGCCTTCAGTTTGCTGAAGTCTGCCGAAGGGCGGCGCGCGCTCAGGCGGTACTATGGGCGTTACATCGCAATCGCCCGTGAGCGTGGCACAGGTTTCATCCTCGACAGTGCCACCTGGCGCGCGAGCCGCGATTGGGGCGATAGGCTGGGGTACAGTGCCGGCGAGCTTGCCGACGCGAACCGCGCCGCAGTCGCCATGCTGTTTGAGCTGCGCGAGACGTTCGAGGCGCGTGAGCCCTTCGTCATCAGCGGCAATATTGGTCCGCGTGGCGATGGCTATGCGCCTGATGCGGTCATGACCCCTGTGGAGGCTGCCGACTACCACGGCGAGCAGCTTGCAACCCTTTCGGATGCCGGTGTCGACATGATCAGTGCGATCACCATGACCCATGCTGAGGAGGCCGCGGGCATTGCGCGCGCCTGTGTCAAGGCCGGTGTGCCGTTGGCCCTTGCCTTTACTGTCGAAACCGATGGGCGATTGCCGTCGGGTCAGCCGCTCGCAGAGGCCATCCGCGAGGTGGATGCCGACCCATGCGGCGGACCGGCCTACTACATGATCAACTGCGCCCATCCCGACCACTTCCGGTCGGTGATCGAGCCGGGCGCAGATTGGGTGGGACGCATCCGTGGGCTGCGCGCGAACGCCTCCCGCCTCAGCCATGCCGAACTGGACGAGGCAGACGTGCTCGACGCGGGCGATCCCCACGAGCTGGCACGCGACCACCAGGGTCTCCTATCGCTCATGCCAAACCTTCGGGTGTTCGGCGGCTGCTGTGGGACCGATCACCGCCATGTCGACGCCATCGCTGAGGCCTGCGTGCCTTTGCGCGTCGCCTGATCCTTCGCGCGCCCCTTTCCGGTTGGGTGTGAAGAGGCGCATGCCGACTGCAAGTCCGCTTCCCTTCGTTTGTTGACGTGCACCTGCGCGTCCCTGTCAGGAGCTTCGCCGTGACCGTGCGCAAGACGACTGCAATCATTGTCGGAGCCGGCCCGGCCGGGCTCGCCATGGGTCGAGAACTCACGCAGCGTGGCGTCGATCACGTCATCCTCGAGCGTGGGCGTGTCGGCGAAGCGTGGCGCAGGCGCCCATGGGAGCAGTTGCGTCTGCGCACACCGAACTGGATGAACGGCCTGCCTGGCGCCCCTTACCAAGGCCGAAACCGTCATGGCTTTATGGCCGCGACCGAATTTGTGGAGCGACTGGACGCCTATGCACGCTTGGTGGGTTCTTCCGTTGAAGAGCAAACCGATGTTGTTGGCATTCGGGCGTTGGAACCAGGCTTTGAACTGTCCACCACCGACGGCCTCTACCGCTGCCGTGTCTTGATCCTTGCGACCGGTGCTTGCGCGCAGCCAAAGATTCCTGCGCTGGCGACGGGTGTACCGCGCCGCCTTTTTCAGACAACGCCCGCCCACTACAGGCGCCATGAGGATTTGCCTGAGGGGCGTGTGCTTGTGGTGGGCGCCGCATCGTCTGGCGTTGCAATCGCTGGCGAACTCCAAAGCGCTGGACGCAACGTCATTCTTGCTGTCGGCAACCACACTCGCCTGCCGCGTCGCTATCGCGGGCGGGACATCAAGTGGTGGCTCGACGCGATCGGCTGGCTCGATGAGAGGGTCGATGCTGAGAGGGGCGTGGCACCGCTGCGCCCCTCGCCTTCGCCGCAGCTCAGTGGAAGCCTTGATCCAACCGACATCGGCTCACTCCAGGCCCGTGGGGTCGAGGTGGTCGGGCGGCTTGTCGATGTGCGCGACGGACACGCAACGTTTTGCCGTGACCTCGCCACTGTCTGCGCAGCGGCAGATCTTGAGCTTTCTCGGCTCTGCGCACGGATCGACACGTGGGCGGCACGGCACATGGCGTCGGGTGAACCAGCGCCGACAGAGCCGATGCTGCCGACACCTTTGCCGGCTTCCCAAAGACTGTCGCTCGATCTCAACGCGGACAAGATCGCGGCCGTTGTCTGGGCAACAGGCTTCAGGCCCGATCATTCCTTCGTCCATCTTCCCGTCTTCGACCGACACGACCAGCTCTTGCACGAAGGGGGCGCCGTCACTGGGGTCGAAGGCCTCTATGTCGTCGGCCTTCCTTCCGCACGGCGACGCCGATCGCGGCTGATCTGCGGTGTCGGCCGCGAAGCCCGCGACATTGCTGAACATCTGGAGCGCTGCCTCAAGACGCTTCAACGGCGCGAAAAGCGTCGTGGCGCGAGGCGGAGAACCCTCACCCCATGTCCCGCCCGCGCGAGGCCTACGCTCTTCGCACGCGGCGCCTGAAGGAGCCACTATGTCTCACGTTCATGCCTGGCCAAGCACGGTCCTGGGAGACCGCGCAGGCCCCACAGTACCGGCCGTTTCCGGCATTAAGTCCTCGATCCTGGAGACGATCGGGCGCACACCCATCGTCCGGCTGAACAACATCGGGCCCTCGCATGCGGCGCTTTACGCCAAGCTCGAAGCGTTCAACCCGATGGGGTCGGTCAAGGACCGGCTGGCGCTTGCGGTGATTGAGGCTGCCGAACGCGCCAACGCCCTTCGACCCGGCCAAACCGTGATCGAAGCGACCTCGGGCAACACAGGCATCGGCCTTGCCATGGTGTGCGCGCACAAGGGCTATCCGCTCGTCATTGTGATGGCGGAGAGTTTCAGCATCGAGCGGCGCAAACTGTTGCGCTTCCTGGGTGCAAAGGTGGTCCTGACCCCCGCGTCTGAGAGGGGAACTGGGATGTTTGCCCTCGCCGAGCGGTTGGCAAAGGCCCATGGCTGGTTCTTCTGCCGACAGTTCGAAAACGAGGCCAACGCCGACGTTCATTCGGCAACGACGGCCCGTGAAATCCTAAATGACTTTAGTGGCATTGGCCTTGATGGCTTCGTGAGCGGCTTCGGCACGGGCGGCACGCTGAAAGGCGTTGCCCGGGTGCTGAAGGCCGAGAGTCCGTTGACGGACGTGGTGGTGGCCGAGCCCGAAAACTCGCAGATCTTGGCCAGCGCGATCAGGCAGGCGCGCCGCCCGGACGGTGCGGCGGCGCGAAGCCATCCAGATGCCCGCGCCCACCCCGTTCAAGGATGGTCGCCCGACTTCGTCCCCAAGCTTGCCGGCGATGCGCACGATGAGGGATTGATCGACCGCTTCCAGCCTGTCAGCGGTCGCGATGCGATCCAGGTGGCGCGAGATCTTGCCCTGAAAGAAGGGATCTTTTGCGGGATCAGCGGTGGCGCGACTGTTGCCGCGGCGATCCGGATCGCCGAGACGGCTCCTCAAGGCGCCCGCATTCTTGCAATGGTGCCCGACACGGGTGAGCGCTACCTCTCAACGCCGCTGTTCGACGACATTCCTGTAGACATGAGCGATGCCGAACACGCGATTGCTTCGTCGGTCCCGCCGATCCGACGCAAGACCGCCGGTCGCGACGGCTTTCCGAACGACGATGTGCCGCCTGAGGCGGTCGCCTTCGTTGAGGATGCGATCCAAAGCCACCATGAACCCATCGTAATGTTCGGCTTTGAATGGTGTGAGTTTTGCTGGTCCGTCCGCACGTTGTTTCGCCGCGCCGGGATCGCCATTCGCACGATCGACTTGGACACTGCCGAGTATCGGTCAGAAGATCGCGGAGGACGCATCTTGCGCGCCGTGTTCGCAACCACCGGTGTGCGGACCGTTCCGCAAGTCTTCGTGGGTGGGGAATATTTAGGCGGTGCGACCGATGCCTTGACCGCGTTCGATGACCGCTCACTCCACCAAAGGCTTGCCCGGCTCAATCCGCCCATTGTCCCCGGTCCCGTCGACAACGCCATCGATCTGCTGCCTGCATGGGTGCGGCGTCCCAATCGCCCGTCCCGTCCGCGCAGCGATGGAGCACGGGCATGAGTGCCGCCTTGAACGATTGCGACATCGCCGGGTACCTCGACCGACCGATATGGACGACCCTGTCCACCTGTCACGTCCAATTCTCCCGGGCGGTTGGCTCCGCGCGCCGCTTTGTTGGCGATATCGGCCCGTTCGCAGCCAGCCGAGACAACAGCCCCTCAAGCGTGGACGATCTCGGCCAACTGCTTTCAGGGGACGCAGCCGATGGTGCACTGCTACAGATTGACGAGATCGCGATCCCCACCACCATCGAGATGAACATGGCAGCCGAAGGGGTGCAGATGCTCTTGGAGCGCGCCATCGCGCCGCCGGAGCAGGGCGATATCGTCCGTCTCGATGCGCAGGACGGTCCCGACATGCTGGCCCTTGCGGAGCTCACGAAACCCGGACCGTTCTACCAAAGAACGCATTTCCTGGGGGCATTCTACGGTATTCGCGACAAAGGCCGCCTTGTCGCCATGGCAGGTGAGCGTTTCAAGCAGCCAGGCTTCACCGAGGTGAGTGCGGTTTGTGTCCATCCCGACCATCGTGGTCGCGGCTATGCCGGTCGCCTCACACAAAGGGTTGCACGGCGGATCCAGGAGCGCGGTGAAAGGGTCTACCTGCACGCCTTCTCCAACAGCACAAACGCCATTCGCCTCTATGAGCGGCTCGGTTTTCGGGTCCGCGGAACGGTCAATGTGGCGTGGCTGCAGCAAGCCGACAGCCGTCGGGGTCAGTCCGCCTCACCGCCCCAAGAGCCAGACGGTGACTGACTGCCGGCAGGGGGTAGACCCGTCTACCCCCTGCGACCCGACCAGTGTTCGCTTCCGCTTCTTCGGCGCCGCGTCGCACGAACCAAATCGGACGTCATCGCACCCTTCAGCCTCACCGGATGGCTGAGGTGATCATTCCGCACACCCGTGAAGGGCACACACGTGCAGACCTTGGCGACAGTGGTTGTCGCGGTCTCCACTCTACCAGCCCGCCACTTGAGCCGGACATTTCCGCATGCCGAACGATCCGCTCACGGAAATCGTGAAATCGCTTCAGCTGACTGGAGCCGTTTTCCTCGATGCAGACTTGACGGCACCATGGGCCGTCGTTGGCCAGGTGACCGAGGAGGACGTCCGCCCGTTCATGCAGGTGCCTCGGCAAGTCATGGCCTATCACGTCATCACAGAGGGTGACGCTTTGGTCTTCGTCGATGGTCAGCAACATTGCGTCGCAAAAACAGGCGACGTCGTATTCCTTCCGACAAACTTGCCGTGCGTTATGGCGAGCGGCTCGGGATTGTCGCCAGTGATGGCCGACGATTTGCTGACCCCTCCTGGCAAGGATGGTCTCGTCCACATTCGGACCGGTGGTGGAGGCGCACGCTCGCGCATGTTGTGCGGCTTTATCGCAAGCAACGCCGGCCCAAACCCCTTGCTGAACTCGTTGCCTGATATCGCCGTTATCGCCATTAAGGACATCGCCACGCAGCGCTGGATCGAAGCCTCGATTGCCATCGCCGCGCGGGAGCTGGCCGCAGGCAGAGTGGCTGCAGGTTCTGTCTTGGCTCGGCTCGTCGAACTGTTGTTGATTGAAAGCTTGCGATCCCACCTCGCGCACGCTTCGCAACCGCGGGGCTGGCTGGCAGGCATGGCGGAGCCCCGCATCAGCCGCGCCTTGGCCCGCATCCATGCCAGCCTTTCATCCCCGCCGTCGGTGGTGGAGTTGGCCGAATGGGCCGGCATGTCGCGATCGGCTTTCGTGGAGCGCTTCACCGCAACCATGGGCGTTGGACCAAGACGATATGTGCTCGGTCAGCGGATCGAGGCCGCGGGCCTTCTGCTGCACGAAACCACGCTGAGCATGGCCGAGGTGGCCCATCGTGTGGGTTACGACGCTCCGGAGGCGTTCTCGCGCGCATTCAAGCGCGAAACAGGTTGGTCGCCTGCGGGCTGGCGGGCGTTAAAGGGCAGCTGAAACGCGCCAGCCAGTCACCACACAAGGGCCACAACGCCTGTCGGCCATCCAGCGTGCCGGCTGACCTTCAAGAATTTTGGGAGTGACTGCGGGCGAACATCTCCGCTTTTGTTACGGCGATGTTACGGCCTGACGTGAGCTCGGACCGATTGTCCCGCTTAATGCAGAACAGTGTTCGATCTGTTGGCGGCTGTGCCAGTGATCGCAAAGATATACATCGGCATCGTCGCTCGGGACCGGAGCCGTTTATCTCACGCTCCCCGTCACGCGCGGCATGTTCGCAATTCGCTTGCGGCATGATCGACACAACGGACATGGGGAACCGAGCCAATGCAGCACGCGAACCTTAGGGCGCGCCCCGACTTCCGGCGCCTACGCGCGACGCTCATGTCTAGCGTTGCAACCTTGAGCGTCGCCGGTCTTCTTGCCGTGTATGCCCACGCCTCGGACACGACACTGTCACCCATCGTCGACATCGATTTCTATGAAGACGGCAACGCCTCTGACGAAGAAGTCGAACTTGGCCGGTTGCTGTTTTTCGACAAGATCTTAAGCGGCAATCGCAACATCTCGTGCGCCACGTGCCATCATCCGGCCCACGCGAGCACCGACGGTGTAGCGCTTGGCATTGGCGAAGGCGGCAAAGGCCTTGGACCGGAGCGCAGGGTTGCTGAGGGTGACGCAGTCCTCGGCCGGGTGCCGCGCAACTCCCCGGCCCTGCGTTTCCTCGGCGCGCGGGAATTCACCAAGCTTTTTCACGACGGGCGCGTGGAGGCGGACCCTGACGGGCCGTGGCCGAGCGGTTTTTGGACGCCTGCGCGCGAACAGCTTCCCAAAGGGCTCGACAATGTGCTGGCGGCACAGGCCATGTTCCCAGTGCTCTCCGATATCGAAATGGCGGGGGGGCGCGGCGAGAACACCGTTGCCGACGCGGCAGCGCTGCGCCGTTTTGCCGGCGACGGTGGGGCCTGGGACCTTCTCGCCATGCGCCTACGCGAGATCGATGCGTATGTGGCGCTGTTCCAGGCGGCCTATCCCGACATCGAAGGGCGGGAGGACATCACCTTCGTTCATGCCGCCAACGCCATTGCAGCTTTCGAGACGGCAGCGTTCCGGTCCGATCAGAGCCCGTTTGATGACTATCTTCGCACTGGCGATCGGACCCGCCTCTCCCCTGCGGCGCAGCGTGGCATGGATCTGTTTTATGGGGAGGCCGGCTGCTTCGCCTGCCATGCGGGGAAGTTTCAGACCGATCAACAGTTCCACGCCATCGCGATGCCGCAGATCGGCCCCGGCAAGGATGACGGCAAAGACGACAGTTACTTCCGCGCGACAGGATTTCCCAGTCGCCTTGAAGACTTCGGCCGCGCGACGGTCTCTGGGAACCCAGCGGACCGTTTTCGCTTCCGCACGCCCTCGCTGCGCGATGTGGAGTTGACGGGACCTTGGGGTCATGCCGGCGCGTTCGCGACGCTTGAAGACGTCGTGCGCCATCATCTCGACCCGCTTGCCTCGCTTGAGGCTTATCGGCTCGGCGATCAGCACTTGCCGGCGCTTGCTGCAGTCGAGCAACCGATGGCCCAAGGGGCGCGCTATGGTCACGAGCCGGTCAATCCCTCACGTCGGGCTGATTTCGACCGACGCGACGGCTGGGTGCAGTCACAGCCAGACGCGCGTGCCCGGATCGCCGCTGCAAACGAGCGGACAGCCCTTCCCTTAGACGACGCCGCCGTCGCCGATCTCATCGCCTTCCTCAAGGCCCTCACCGATCCGCGAAGCCGGGACATGACACATCTGGTTCCCGATCGCGTGCCCAGCGGGCTGCCGGTCGCCGACTGACAGGCCGCCCCCCTTGCTCTCACCACAAACGAAGGAACACCCCATGCGTGCTCTAACTCTTCTTGTCTTGTCTGCAACGTGCGCACCAGCTCTCGCCGGTGATCTTGCCCCCCATGACCCGCCTGTAAGTTTTGACTTCACGTTCCGCCATCACGTGGTCGACGATCTTGCCGAGCAAGATGTCTTCATTGAGCGAGAGGCCGGCTCAGGGATGGTCTGGCGGCCCGGTCCAGCAGAGCGCAACCTCAATGCGCGTCTCTACGCGGCCGCTGAAGCGACACCGCACAATCCGTTCGATGCCGAGGCCGTGGGGCCTTACAAGAGGGGGGCTCCGCTCGACCTGACCTTGGGCGAGTGGTACGCCGCAAAAGGCACTGGCAGTTATACTTGCGAAGCGGGCGAAGGTCGCCTGACCGCTACTTTTGAGGGGCTCGTTCCAGACGGCGTTTACACCTTGTGGCATTACTTTGTGGCGTGGCCGCCGACCGAACCCTTTATCGGGACCTACGATCTCCCCGTCGGCAGTCGCGACGGTGCACAGGCAACTTTCGTGGCTGATAAGGATGGCAAAGCCATCTTCGATCAGACCTTCAAACCATGTCTTCAGTTGACAGGAGAACACCTTGCCGCCGGTCTTGCCGTAAACTGGCACAGCGATGGCAAGACCTATGGCGTCAAGCCTGGAGATTTTGCGCTGAACGCGCACATCCAGCTCTACACAGGACTGCCCGCCCGGTCAGGCCTTTAAACTGGATGGCGGCCCGGTGCGATGATCGGGCCGCCGCCTATCCCCGTGTCCGACGCTGCGACAGGTTTTGGGTCAGGTCACGTGTTCTTGGTTGCCTTGCCCACAAGGGCACGCCTGTGCGCCTCACGGTACCGCTTCAGCGGCCTGGCATGGTCCACAAGCAGATCCGTCAAGCTCTTGATGGCCGCAACCTGATGGCGGGTCGCCGGATGCACAATATAAATGCCGCCGTAGTCGCGCGCATAGTCATCCAGAACCGTCACAACCCGGCCTTCTTCGACGTCGTCATAGTAAAGGTACTCCGGCAGGTAGGCGAGCCCAACGCCCGCAACCACAAGGTCGCGTGCCGGTGCGCCTCCATTCACGGTGATGTTTCCGTGCACCGCCACTGCCGTCGTCGTCCCGTCAATGCCAAGGAGCGGCCAGCGCTCACGATAGGGCGCGGCGGTGTCGATGATGCAGTTGTGCTCGGCAAGATCCGCGGGGCGCTGGGGCACGCCATATCGCTCAAGGTAGTCGGGAGACCCGATGACACCCAGATCCAGGTCGATGAACTTTCGCACCATGAGGTTGGAATCCGTGAGCTTGCCCACGCGCAATGCCAAGTCGATTCCTTCATCGACAAGGTTCATCAAGCGATCCGTTATCGTGATTTCTAGCTCAACCATCGGATGCGCTTTGATGAACTCAGCCATCACAGTGCGCATCAGAATTGGAATGAGAAAATTGGGGATGGTGACCCGAAGCCGCCCACTCGGCGTGCCGCGCTCTGCCTCCCGCTCCAGCAGCATTTGCTCCACACGGCCGACAATCGCCTCGCAGTGATCCAACACATCTTCGCCAGCCGATGTGAGGCTGACGTGGCGCGTTGTCCTGCGCAGCAGCTGCACGCCGAGCATCGCTTCAAGGTTTCCAACGTGCCGGCTCACCGAAGATGTGGATAGCCCGAGCGATTCTGCCGCTGGCGCAAACCCCTCCTTCCTCGCCACCGTCACAAAAACCTGCATCGCTTTGAGCTGATCCACGATTGTCCCGCTTCTTGCAGCACACTGTTTCGTCCCATGGCCATTATAGGACCGGAGTGCATCCAATAGATAAGCGCCACCGCTTGCCGCAGTAACGCGCGTGAGCAGTCAAGCACACGAAACGCCGCTCAAGGCAATAGCACGAATGCTGTCTGTGATATCGGCATGTGTCTGAGGAACTGCGTCCACGAACGCGTGCCTCTCGATGATGCGTGGTGGTTGCCGGCTGAGGTCTATTGCTCGAATGCAGTAAAGGAAATGAATTATGGCCAATCAAGACGCAGCCGCCCAGAACGGCGTGAATGTCGAGGCAATCCTCGCCGCCCGTGAGGCCCTCACGGAGGCGCCGGAGGCCGCCCAGTTCACCTGGCGGGCCGAGTGTTCCTGGCTGGAGGGTGTCCACAGCCGCTCGACAATCGGCAGCTTCAACGGTTTGGGGGCGGAACAGGCGCGCGCCAAGAGTTTTGCCATCGAGGCGGACCATCCCGAAGTCTTTGCAGCACCCGATGCTGGGCCCACCCCGGTGGAAATTGTCCTGTCCGCCCTTGCAAGCTGTTTGATGGCGGGCATTGCCTCTGTGGCACAGAACCGAGGCGTCCAGCTTCGCTCCGCCAAAGCCATTGTCGAAGGCGACATGGATCTTGCCGGGATCCTCGGTATCGACGCGGATGTGCGGAACGGCTTTAGCGCCATTCGCGTGCGGTTCGAGATCGATGCCGACGCGACGCCAGACGAGATTGCCGGGATTGTCGCCCAGTCACAACGCCGCTCCGCCGTGTTCGACATCGTCACCAACCCGACGAATGTCGAGGTCACGGTCGCGTAGCGACACGGCGCTCCGAGACGACACGAGAGAACGATGACTCCGATTGATCGCACAGATCACGTGCACCCTTTTCTAGCGCGTGCCTGGATGCATCTTCGCACCCGACGCGAATTATACTTCAGATGGCTCAGATATCGCCGCGAATACGGTGAGCTTGCGGGTTTTTCTGACGCTCAGTTGAAAGACATTGGCCTCACGCGATCCGACGCCGTGTTCGCCCGGCGAAAACATCGCCGGCCCAACGAAGATTGATCGATGGACCGAGGGACACCTGTCAGCGCCCTCGGTCCCCTTCAAAAGACACGCGATCATCGGAGCGCCCAAACAGCGTGCGGGGTGATCGCAAGACTTCAGTATAGGAATGGATTTCGTGAAGACCGTCGATGTTGTGATTATTGGGGCGGGCCAGGCTGGGCTCGCCATGAGCCGGGAACTGACACTGCGCAGCGTGGACCATGTGGTTCTGGAACGCGGCCAAGTTGCCAATAGCTGGCGTACGGAACGTTGGGACAGCCTCCGCCTCATCTCGCCCAACTGGATGAACGGCCTTCCAGGACACCCTTACAATGGGGCGGACCGGGACGGGTTCATGTCCGCCCAAGATCTCGCCGAAACGTTTGACCGGTTCGTTGCCCACGAGAGAGTCCCCGTTGAGACAGGCACGACTGTCAATGCCGTGCGTGCGACCAGTGGCGGCTACCGGGTCGAAACCTCAGGCAGCCTCATTGACACTCTTGCGGTGGTCGTCGCCACGGGCGGTGCGGCGCGGTCCAAAGTGCCGCCCTTCGCAAGCACCTTGCCAGCGGACGTGCTTCAAGTGACACCGCTCACATACAAAAGACCGTCAGATCTTCCAAAGGGCCGCGTCCTTGTGGTTGGCGCGTCTGCATCGGGCGTTCAAATCGCCCGTGAAGTTCAAGAATCGGGGCGACCCGTCATGCTCGCTGTGGGGTCCCACACCCGTGTGCCTCGACGCTATCGCGGCTTCGACATCGACGTGTGGATGCACCTGCTTGGGCTGTTCGATGTCACCATTGATGAGGTGGACGATCTGGCGCGGGTACGCCGGACGCCGTCGACACAACTTTCCGGCCGCAACGGCACGGATGATGTGGATCTCAACGCGCTGCAGGACATCAACGTGGAGATCGCGGGTCGGCTGATGGACGCGCGAGACGGTCGGATGCTGTTCTCTGGCGGCCTTGCCAACGCCTGTGCGGCAGCGGATCTGAAGATGAAGCGCCTCATCGCAAGCATCGATGAGTGGGTCGACGCCAATGCCCTGTCGGCCCTCATCGAACCAGCGTCTTCGCTTCCACCAACCCGCGTGCCTGCGGCGCCCCGTCTGGCGCTGGACGTTAAGGCCGACGACGTCCGCACGGTAGTTTGGGCGACCGGTCTCCAGCCCGACCACACCTTCATCGACTTGCCGGTCTTCGACCGCAAGGGGCAGATCCGCCACGACGGCGGCGTGGTGGCGCCGGGCCTATTCGTGATGGGGTTGCCGTTCTTGCGTCGCCGAAAATCTCACTTGATCGCAGGCGCGGGCGACGATGCACGAGACCTTGCCGATGTCTTGTGTGCAGACCTCAACCGCCGCTGCGCAGCGTAAGCGAGGTGAAATGATCACCAAGACATCTTCGTCGCGGTGCGATGTGCTCATCGTAGGCGGCCGCTGTGCCGGCGCAGCGACAGCCATGCTCCTTGCGCGGCGCGGCCTTCGTGTGCGCGTGGTCGAAAAGCGCGCGTACGGCGCCGACGCCCTCTCGACCCACGCGTTGATGCGCGGCGCCGTCATGCAGCTCCGCCATTGGGGGCTTCTGGATCGTTTGAGGGCCGCTGGCACGCCGCCAGTGAAGTCGGCAGTATTCGTCTACGGCCAGGAGCGGATCGCTGTGGACGTGCGGCCAACCGATGGAGTCGACGCCCTGTTTGCCCCACGTCGGACGGTGCTCGACGCGCTCCTAGCCGACGCCGCCCGTGATGCTGGGGCCCGCATCGACTTTGGGACCGCGTGGGTCAGAGCTCTCCGCGACGGTCAAGGCCGGATGAGAGGCGCGGTGCTGGAAGCACCGGACGGGTCCCGCGATACCGTTCAAGCCGACATTGTGATTGGCGCGGATGGGATCGGGTCGGGCATTGCCCAAGCGGCAGGCGCCGGCATTGTGCGAGAGGGGCGCCACGCCAGTGCGATCCTGTTCGCCTATTGGAACGGCATGGAAGACGACACCTATGAGTGGGGGTATCACGACAAGATAAGCACCGGCGTCATTCCAACAAATGATGGCAAGGCGTGTGTATTCGTAGCGATCCCCGCCGGCTACTTTAAGCCGCTCGGCGGCGAAGCGCTCCGTCGGCACTATTGTAATCTCATCGCACGGCGCGCGCCTGCCCTTCACGAAAGACTTCGCGGGGCGACCCTGGCGGGGACGGTGCGCGCGTTCGGCGGCCGGGCCGGGTTCCTTCGCAAGGCGGTGGGAAACGGTTGGGCGCTGGTGGGGGATGCCAGCTACTTCAAGGATCCGCTGACCGCCCATGGCATCACCGATGCCCTGCGCGATGCCGAGGGCCTTGCAGAAGCGGTCGCCTGCGGAACGGGCGCGGCCCTCGCGCGCTATGAGGATGAGCGAAACGCGATGTCCCTCGCCCTGTTCGACGCGACCGACGCCATCGCCTCGTTCGATTGGACGGCGGAGCGCTTGAAGACGCTTCATCAGAGCGTCAACGCCGCAATGAAGGCAGAAGTTGACATGCTGCGGCTGCGACACCGCAAACAAGAATAAACAAAACTCTGCCATGTATTCGTATAGGCAAATATCAGAGAATGTATCGGCTATGCGTCTGTTATCATCGCGGGATCATATCCAGGTCGCGCAAGACATGAACTGGCCCACTGGAGATCAAAGATGACCAATGAACGCATAGAGGACGGGTGGCGCGGCGTCGTTATGGGCCGACCCGAAGTGGGCCAGGTGGCCGAGCGGTCCAGGCGAACGTCCATGAGTGATGTTGTAGCATTCACAAATATAACGGGCGATAAAAACCCCTTGCACTATGACGAGTCACTAGCCTCCGGCACGGTATTTGGTGGACTGATTGTGCAAGGTGGTGTCACGTCAGGTCTCTTAAATGCGATTGTAGCAGAAGATCTTCCAGGACCAGGAACCGTGTTTTTAGAGGTGAACTGGAAGTTCGTGAAAGCGATCCGCGTTGGCGGGCTCATGATCGGCCGGGTTGAGATTCTCAAGGTCCGGAACGACAAACCGATCTGCCAGATTGCAACCAGCGTCAAAGACGGGACGGGCGCAGTCTGCCTCTCAGGTGCTGCCACCGTCTACACTGTTCCTCTCGCGCGTTGACGACATGGCATGTCCCCCGTCAGCGCCCAGGCGACCACCGCCAAGATGGGGATCCGCGCATCTCGTTCCTCATAAGCATGTCGACTTCGATGGAGCCGCATTTTTCGAATAGGGTTGCGGAACGCCGGTCAATCGTCAGGCCATCTCAATTCCCTCCCGCAGAACAGACTTGGGCCACACGGCGTCTGTTGCCAGGCGCAAGGATCCGATCCTCAAATGTCACTCAGCCTCGTCTGCTCAAAGCTTGTTGAACCGCGCCGGGTCTGCCGGAGGCTCCAACTCCTGAGTAGGATGAAGCCCCATGAGCAAGTCGACGAACAAGTATTCGCCTGAGGTGCGAAAGCGTGCGGTGCCATTGGTGTTGGACAATGAGCATCAGCATGTGTCCCGCTAGGCGGCGATCGTGTCGATCTCCTCGAAGGTCGGCTGCGCAGCGCAGACCCTGAACGAATGGGTCAAGAAGACCGAGGTCGACAGCAGTAGGCGAGGCGGCGTGCCGAGCGAGATGGCTGAGAAGATGAAGCGCTGGCGCGAGAGAACCGCGAGATGCGCCAGGCGAACGAGATCCTGCGCAAAGCATCGGCCTATTTTGCCTAGGCGGAGCTCGACCGCCGGTCGAAGACATGATCGCCTTCATCGACGGTCATCGGGCGGAGCATGGGGTCGAGGCGATCTGCAAGGTGCCGCCGATCGCCCCGTCGACCTACTACGGTGATCTCGTGAAGCGGACTGACCCGTCACCCCGATCACCGCGGGCGCAGCGCGATGCCGAACTGCGACCCGAGATGCGGCGCGTGTTCGACGCCAACTTCCAGGTCTACGGGGTGCGCAAGGTCTGGCGACAAATGCGCCGGGAAGGCTTCGAATTGGCCCGCTGCACGGTGGCAAGGCTGATGAAGGAGATGGGGATCAAAGGCATCATCCGGGGCAAATGGGAGCGAACGACCATTCTGGGCAAGGCCGCGCCACGCCCGCTCGACCGCGTCAACCGCCAGTTCCGGGTGCCGGCTCCGGACATGCTCCGGGTGAGCGATTTCACCTACGTCGCAACATGGCAGGGCTTCGTCTACGTCGCATTCGTCATAGACGCATACCCCCGCCGCATTGTCGGCTGGCGGGTCAGTCGGACCGCCCATGCCGGCTTCGTCCTCGATGCCTTGGAGTAGGCCGTCCACCAGCGTCGGCCGGTAGGGAGAAAAGGCCTGGTGCATCATTCGGGAAGTCAAAGGATGAAGGCCAGTTTTCGGGCGGTCTGACTCTCACAGCGATGGACCGCCGGGTAGACTGGCGCCGCAGGGTATCCGCGTGCAATGTCTGGCGCATGGCCCAGCCGACAACCTTGCGGGTCGCCATGTCGATGATGACAGCCAGGAAGAGCCAGCCTTCGCCGGTCGGGACATAAGTCAGATCGGCAAGCCACACCTTTGTCGGTCGAGCCGCGACAAAGCGCTGCCCAAGCCGGTTCGGGGCGATGGGATAGGCATGGTGGCTGTCTGTGGTGCGCACCCGGCGCGGCAATCCGGCCCTTCCCCGAAGCCCTGCCCGACGCATGAGCCTCGCAACGCGATGGCGCCCGACACGGCGCCCGTGCGCGCGCAGCGCGGCGTGAACGCGGGGCGCGCCGTAGGTGCCGGCGCTGTCAGCGCGGACGGCACGGATGTGTTGCAGCAAGGCCCTGTTTTGAGGGTCGCGGCGGCTTTCTGGCCGTCCCCTCCAAGAGTAGTACCGACTGCGGGAGATCACCAAAACGCGGCACATCATCCGAACCGGCCACACGCCGCGGTGCTCATCGACGAACCCGAACGTCACCGGGAGGCCGCTCCGAAGATGCGCGCGGCTTTTTTTAGGATGTCACGCTCCATCTCTGCCCGCTGAAGTTCTTTCTTCAGCCTGGCGTTCTCCGCAGCCAGATCGGCCGGGGACGGCGCTGCCGCCTGCGTCGTGGGGCGCCGCTGCGGCGCCGTCCCCTCCGCCCGGTACTTGGCGATCCATCTGCGAAGCAACGTCTCGTGCAACCCGAGTTCTTCGGCAACACGCACGATCGGCAAACCGCTCGCCGCCACACGCTCAACCGCTTCCCGCTTGAACGCCTCAGGGAAAACGCGTCGTCTTCTCTCGCTCACGGGACACTCCGTTCCTGGCTCGAAAGCCTATCATCGGTGTCCACTCAAGCGGGGCAGGATCACACCTCCAAAAACCGAGCTTCTCGTTCGGGAAATTGGGACCGTTGATATTGAGAGCAGGCTCGCGAGAGGCGAGATCGACGTTGGCTTGCTCCACCCGCCAATCGAGCATTCACAGCTTATCCTGCAAGATCTTGGCTCGGACCCGCTCGACGCCGTTCATAGCCCTGCAATAGGATTGAAAGGCCGGCCTGACCTGTCGGACGTCCTGGCCCAGCCATTGATTTGGCACCCGCATCGTCGCGCACCTCGCCTGAGTGTCGACCTCTTTGCCAAAGCGAAAGCGGCCGGCTGCGTGCCAAACATCGTTGCAGAGGCGGAGAGTTGGCACGCAGCCCGGGTGCTCGCCGCTTCAGGGGTGGGTGTCGCATTGCTCCCAAGGCCGCCCAGCTGGAGGACGCGGCGGTCAGTAAGCCGATCGCTGGGCAACCACTTGCCATCCAACGCGCTGCGGCCACGCGGCCGCGGCTGACAGTGGCGATCGCCTTGTCAGCGAACTCGTGACCTGCCTTGCGAGGACTCTGCAGCAGGGACAATAGGCTTCGCGGTTTTGTCACCACATGGCAGGCTAAGACTCGCAACTGAGCTGGGAAGCCCTCATAGCAGACATCCCTCCCACCAAGGAGCAACAGCACCTTTGTCCGTGTTCCGAGCCGTCCCTGCTCTAGGCAGCGTGGACGGATTGATCGAATTTTAGGGATTTGGCTGGAAGCAGTGACGTCGATTCGGAGGGGCGACGATGCTGACACGCATGAGCGAAGCGGATTGGGACGTGCTGGTGACGGCGTTTCGGGCCGCACGGTCCAGACGCGGCGACAAAGGACGCGACGACCGCAATTTCCTTGAAGCAGTGCTCTATTTCACGGTGAATAACATCTCTTGGCGGGCCTTGCCGGCCGAATTCGGCCCGTGGAATACCGTGTGGACACGCTTTTCACGCTTTAGCAAGGCCGGCGTGTTCGAGGCCATGTTCGATCATCTCGCCGCGACCAGCGGACGGGCTCATCTGGTCCAAATGCTGGACAGCATCATCGCGCGGGCCCACGTGTCGGCCGCCGGCGCCAAAGGGGGCAAGACGGCGAGGCGCTCGGCCGCTCCCGTGGCGGCTTCTCCACCAAGATCCACCTGAAGACCGACCTTGACGGCTATCCCATCGCCTTCGATCTCACCGGCGGCGAGGCCAGCGATCCCCGCCACTTTCCGATCCTTCTGAGCATCGGGCCGGACATCGCGCCCCAGGCGGTAATCTGCGACAAAGGCGACGATCGCAAGGCCAACCGTCAGTTCGCCCGCGACCACGGTATCGCCCCCGTCATCCCGCAAAAACGCACCGCGAAAACCCCTCAGAGCGACTTTCCCAAAGCGCTCTACCGCGCACGCGCCCGGATCGATCAAGCCGTCGGAAAGCTCAAGCGCTTCAAACGCATCGCCCTACGCTGTGAAAAAACCGCGCAAAACTATCGCGCTTTAACAGCATTCGCCCTCTTCATCATCCTCGCGAAATCCGTCCACACTGCCTAGGTCCGATGCGTTCAACACGCCCTTAAGCGGAACTGGCCATATTGCGGCCATACGAATTGCGGGGACCAGTGAACGGATAAGCTTCAAGAATGGCTACAGTTATGCTGAATAGCGCGGGGACGGACAGGGAACATGGTCAGTGACTGAACAGAGCCTCGTTGCCATCGTGGGAGGTGGACCCGCCGGATTGAGCGCAGCACTAACGCTTGCACGGGCGAGTGTGCGGTCCGTCGTCTTTGATGCGCCGTCGCCGGCCCGCAATAGCGCTTCCGCCACGATCGGCAATCTGCCGGGGCACGATCGGATCGCACCGAGCGCGCTTCGTGAGCAGATCCGCGCGGAGCTTTCGGGCTACGGCTGTACCGAGTTTCTCGCTGCAGACGTCCGCTCGATCGCGGGCGAACAGGCGAACGGTCTCACCGTCACATCGTCCACAGGCAATCCGCTCACGGTCTCTCGCGTCATACTGGCATGCGGACGAGTCGATGTTTTTCCTGACGTTGATGGATTCTCTGAGTATTGGTGCAAGAGCATCCACCACTGTCCGTATTGCGGCGGATACGACGATAGAGACACACCGTGGGGTGTCGTCGTCAATCGACCCGAGATGATCGATATTGTTGAGATCTATCGCATGTGGTCGAATGACCTTATCGTTTTCCTGGAGCCTGGCATCGAAATCGATCCTGCGCGCAAAGCCGAGCTAAAAGGTAAGGAGATCGGTGTGGAAGCGAGCCCGATCCGGCGGGTGATCGGCGACGGCCACCGGATGCACGCTGTTGAGCTTACCGACGGGCGGACCGTTCTGCGAAGCTCATTAAACTGGTGGCCGAAGATGATTGTCCCAGACCTTATCGCAGATCTTGGCCTCACGCTGACCAAGAGAGGTGAGGTCTTGGTTGATGAGGCTTTTCGAACATCGCACGGTGGTGTTTATGCAACGGGGGATCTGATATACTCAGACCATCAAACCACCGCAACGGCACTCCACCTAGGTGGAGCCTGCGCGGCAGCAGCGGTATTCGACATCGCCATGGCTCGGTAGCACCCGACCCGATGCTCATCGGTTGCCGCGCGAAGTCGCCAAACCTCGTGAGAACGAGCACGGTAGTCTTGTCGAAACAGGCCGTGAATCAATCGCTTCGAAGGCCCCCTGCGTCCGGCACACCGACGCCCGTGTCGTCGATAGTGCTCATGCGGTAGGGCTCGCCGGCAGCAACGGTTATCCGGCGAAGGTGCTGCTTGTGGTAGTCGCTGGGTAAGCGTTGAGTGGCGATGGGTGACCAGATGCTTGGACAGACCTCCTGCTCCACCTAGCCTGGATAATTCGCCGAGATGGCAATTGAGGTTGGCGAGCGCGCGATAAGCTGTTGAGATCGTGTAGGATTCGGGTGCAATGGCCGAATCATCGCGACCGAACAGAGTTGCGCGCCCACCATGAGCGAAGATGCACCGTTTCTACCCGGTCGGTCACGCGTCGCCGGCAAGCCCGTCCACGTCGATTTCGACGGCGGCCGGCTCACCTCGGACGGTGGCGTCCTGGTGCTGGCAGAGATTGAGCGCAGACGCGGTCTGGCCGAGCGCCTCGCCCACTGCGTCGAAGACCCACGCGCCCGATCGCGTCCGGCAAAGCCTCGCCGAGATGATCCGGTTCCGTGCCCTGATGATCGCTGCCGGATACGCGGACGCCAACGACTGTGATGCGTTGCGCCAGGATCCCGCCTTCAAGATGGCCGTCGGTCGGCTTCCGGAAACGGGCACCCCGCTTTGCTCGCAACCGACCATGTCGCGCTTGAAAAATCTGCCGACCAGGATCGCGCTTAGTCGGATGATGGACGCCATGGTCGATCTGTTCTGTGAGAGCTTCGAGCAAGTGCCGCGGCGAGTTCTGCTCGATATCGACGATACCCTGGACCGGGTGCACGGCGGCCAACAGCTGGCGCTGTTCAACGCGCATCACGACGGCCGCTGCTTCCTGCCGATCCACCTCTACGAGGCGACCACGGGCAAGCGGGTTGCGGTGATCTTGCGACCCGGAACGACACCTGGCGGCGTGGAGGTCGCCCTCGTGCTTCGCCATGTGATGAAGGCGATCCGGCGGCGGTGGCCCGCGGTGGACATCGTGATCCGCGGTGACAGCCACTATGCGCGGCCTGAGGCGATGAGTTGGCTGGAGCGCAACCGCATCGGGTATGATTTCGGCCCGGCGGGCAACAGAGTCTTGCTTCGGCGTGTCGCCGATCTCGCCGAGGGCGTTGCTCTGCGCCCCGTGGAGGAGAACGCCGACAAGGTCCGCGACTTCCACGACATGAGGTACGCCGCCAAGACTTGGAAGGCCCTGCGCCGCGTCATTGCCCGCGTCGGGGCCACTGCCCAAGGCGGCGACAGCCGCTTCATCGTCACCAACCTCAAGGGTGCGCCGCGCTGGTTCTACGAGGATCTCACCTGCGGCCGCGGTCAGGCTGACAACCTCATCAAGACGCACAAGCTGCATCTGGTCTCCGACCGCACCTCATGTACCAAAGCGACCGCTAGAGCATCCTGCGTCCATACGGACGCAGGATGCTCTACTCCTTTGAAATAGATAGGTTTTCTTGCGATCGTATGTTTCCATCTGACCGCAAACCGCTCTAACCAATTCCGGCTCCTGATCCACACCGTCGCCACCTGGCTTCTGCACACCCTGCGCGGCATGGCGCCCAAGACCTCGTTCTGGTGTGACGCGCTGTTCGACAGGCTGCGCTTCGCCTTCGTGAAGATCGCCGACCGCGTCAGGGTCTCCTTGCCATCGGACTACCCCTAAAAGGCCTGCCTCGTCCGTCTGGCAAACCGTGCCCTGGCGCTACCACCGTAATGCGCCGGGCGATGTGCCCGTGACCGAGCCCGCTCCCGTCCACCCCAAACTTGGTCATCGAAAGTCGTAAACCGCGCGACCGGCGCCACCCTCACGCACGCTCGAACCCAGGCTACGTCCGACCCTCATGAACAAATCGGGCTAGTAGCCCAACACGGGTGACCGCCGCTGACATCGGGGCGACCCAGGTCAAGGTCGCTTCAGGCAGCAGAATATTCCGGGGCAGTCCGGGTACCGCAACGGCGCCAGGGGACACAGGAGGATTTGAGGAGGGCGTAGTGGTTCTCCCCTTACGTCGACTTCGCGATCGGGCTTGAGATGGCGGTCGCCGTTTGAGCCACAAGGAGTGAGTAGTCTTGGGGAAGGAAATGATGGCGCCGGTGGAGTCCGGCGCCTGAAGCTGCGCAAGGTGTCCTTCACTGGGGGCTTGCTCTGGGAAAGGACGGACGATGCGCAAGAACAGGTGCACCGACGAGCAGATCGTCGCACTCCTTACCTAACAGGAGCGTGGCAGGTCGCCAGTGGAGTTTGCTGCCGGCACCGGGTGAATTCGACAACCTTCAACAAGCGAAAGGCCAACAATGCGAATCCTCATGGATGAGTTGAAACATTTTGCCGACATCTGCAGTCCGGTCGCAACGGGAAGCCGTTTGCAGACTATGACGTCTCCTCATCTACCTCTGCTGTTGCGCGGCCCATGGCGGCCTCATCCACCAAATGTATTCTCAGGCAATCCCTGCGCGTTCGACTCGACGAGCAAGACCGCACCCTCCAGAGGATTGCCGGCCACTACGTCCGGCGAGAGCGCAAAACGGGCCGAAGTGACGATGAGTGTGCCGTCTGCTGCGAAGGCGCAGTTCGTTGGTTGAGTTACCGGCACTTCAAGAACGCGGTCGATCTGACCCCGTGGGGTAATGCGCACGATGCATCCGCCCCCCCAACGGGCATTCCAAAGACAACCAGCGCTGTCGATGCAGGAGCCATCTGGTATGCCGCGGTCAAATCCTTCAAGGAACACCCTAGGCTCACCAATCGTACCAGCCTCGCCATCCCAAGGGTAAGCAAAGATCACATTTCGCAGCGAGTCGGCGAAGTAGAATGTTCTATCGTCAGGGGACCAGGCCATGGTGTTAGACGCACCAATATTGAAGGGGGTATGACGGCTCACGGTGCGGTTGTGTTGAACACAAAACAAGGCGCCCGTCGAGCGTTCGATCGGCTGAGGGCTGCCGTCGGCGGCGACATTGTTCTGCATGGAACTGACCCAAAAACGGCCTTTCGAATCGCACTTCCTGAACCGCACCGGGTCTGCCGGAGGCTCCAACTCCTGAGTAGGATGGAGCCTTATGAGCAAGACGACGAACAAATATTCGCCTGAGGTGCGCGAGCGCGCGGTGCGGCTGGTTTTGGACAATGAGCACCAGCACGTGTCCCGCTGGGCGGCGATCTTGTCGATCTCCTCGAAGGTCGGCTGCGCGGCGCAGACGCTGAACGAGTGGGTCAAGAAGGCCGAGATCAACAGCGGCAGGCGGCCCGGTGTGCCGAACGAGATGGCCGAGAAGATGAAGGCGCTGGAGCGGGAGAACCGCGAGTTGCGCCAGGCGAACGAGATCCTGCGCAAAGCATCGGCGTATTTCGCCCAGGCGGAGCTCGACCGCCGGTCGAAGACATGATCGCCTTCATCGACGATCACCGGGCCGAGCACGGGGTCGAGCCGATCTGCAAGGTGCTGCCGATCGCCCCGTCCACCTACCACGATCATGTGATGAAGCGGGCCGATCCGACGCGCCGCTCACCGCGGGCGCGCCGCGATGCCGAACTGCGGCCTAAGATCAGGCGCGTGTTCGACGCCAACTTCCAAGTCTACGGGGTGCGCAAAGTCTGGCGGCAGATGCGTCGAGAAGGCTTCCAAGTCGCGCGCTGCACCGTCGCCAGGCTGATGAAGGAGATGGGGATCGAAGGCATTGTCCGGGGTAAACGGGTTCGAACGACGATTCCCAACAAGGCCGCGCCATGCCCGCTCGACCGGGTCAACCGCCAGTTCCGGGTGCCCGCTCCGAACATGCTTTGGGTGAGCGACTTCACCTACGTCGCGACGTGGCAGGGCTTCGTCTATGTCGCGTTCGTCATCGACGCATACGCCCGCCGCATCGTCGGCTGGCGGGCCAGTCGGACCGCCCATGCCGGCTTCGTCCTCGATGCCCTGGAGCAGGCCGTTCACCAGCGTCGGCCGGCAAAAGGAAAAGGCCTGGTGCATCATTCCGACAGGGGGTCGCAATATCTTGCGATTCGCTACACTGAGCGCTTGGCCGAGGCAGGCATCGAGCCTTCAGTCGGCAGCGTCGGCGACAGCTACGACAACGCACTGGCGGAGACGATCAACGGCCTCTTCAAAGCGGAGGTCGTCCACCGGCGCGGACCATGGCGCAGCTTCGAGGCCATTGAGTACGCCACCCTCGAATGGGTCGACTGGTTCAACAACCGTCGCATTCTCGAGCCCATCGGGAGCATCCCGCCTGCCGAGGCGGAAGCCAACTACTACGCAGCTCTGGAAATGCATCGGGTGGCCGCGTAGCTAAGACAAATCGGCCTCCGGGATTTCCGGTACAGTTCATCCCTTCGTTCAAGCGATTGCCTTCTATGCCATCCGGCTTCGCAATACGGTCAAACTGCGCCGTGTTGAAGTCAAATAGATACACACCGTCAGCAAGGGCGATGGCCAGCCCAGGCTTTCTATGACGCAGTGCAATGGCTACGGGAAAAGTGGGACAGCCAACGCTCTTGACCTCACCGTCGTTTAGTGAGCGGCGACGAATCTTTTTTCCGACCATATCCACCCAGAAAAACGTGCGTGATGCCGCATCGAAGTAAGGGCTTTCACCAACAATGTCTCGTGTTCTGTCTAAGACGGCACACTTCGCGCGAGACACTCTCGTTGATCCACTCATCATGCGCCCTCCTGCTGTCCGCCGTCTTGCCTTTCCCACATGATCACTGTCCATAGCATATGGGGAAGGTGTGCGTTGAGACGGCTCGTTGGAGTGCGCTGACCGCCAAGGTGAAGAGCGCGCTCCGGCGAGGCGTCGTCGGGAAGGTGGTAAGGTTTCGCTCCGTTGATGAGCGCTCCATTGGTTATCGGAGCGCACGCAGATGCCTCTGAACTCCCCTTCCACGTGCGGCGCGGTGCTGGTGGCGATCGACGTTGCCAAACGCCGCAACGAGGTCCTTGTCGCCTTTCCCGGAGCGGCTCGACGCAAACGGCTGACCGTGCCCAACACACGCGAAGAGCACGATCGCTTCCTCGACTACCTGCGCGCCCTCAATCGACCGGTCATCGCGGCCTTCGAAGCGACGGGCAACTCCCATCGGCCGATTGCATGGCGTCTGGTCGAGGCTGGCATCGTCTGCTCACTCACTATCTGCCGCTTTACTTCCCGGAAGCCGAACGCTTCCGTGGCGGCGCCAGGAGCGACTGGTTCTTGGCACTGCTTGAGGCGTTCCCGACGCCGGCCTCGATCACGACACTCAGCCAGCAAGACTTCATCATAGCCGCCTGGACCGTTGTCGGTCGCAAGGTTTCCAAAGAGCGCTTTCTTTCCGACGTTTACAAGACAGCCCAGAGTTCCATTGCGCTTCCTATTCCGCCGAGTTCCGAGGCGATCGCCATGTTCAAGATGGTCCTGGTGGAGGGCCGAGGCCTCATCCGCCAGCGCGACATCATTGAACGGAGGGCCGAAGCGCTGCTGTCGCAAAACGCAGACTATCGAAGGCTGAAGACCATCCCCGGTGTGGGGCCAATCAATGCGCTGACCGTCCTCGCCGAGGCTGGCGACTTGCGCCGCTTTCGACATCACCGTCAGTTCCTCAAATTCTGCGGGCTCGACCTCGCGATCCACCAGTCGGGCCAGTTCCGCGGTCAAACCAAGATCGCGAAGTTCGGCAACGCGCGTCTTCGTCGGACGTTCTGGATGGCCGGCCAGGTCGCCGTCCGCCAACGCGAGAATAGTTTTAGATCCAAGTACGAGCGCTATGTCGCGCGCGATCGGGACAACGCCGATCTAAAGCGCAAAGCGCTCGCAGCAATCGCCGCCAAGATGGCCCGCGTCACCCACGCGGTCATCGTTGGCGGTGAAGACGTTTCCCCGTTCTTCGACCGGGCGATGCCAGGCGGAAGAACTCCTCTCTGACGAGCCGTGGAGGCGCCACGCGCGACCTCGTAGATAATGTTCGGGTCTTCCGCTTGGATCCGCATCTCGTCTTGAGAACGGTTAAGGCCGCACATCTCGCGGACCTTGTATTGGCTATGGTCGAGAGCGCCATCTGTTGACCGCGGAAGCCGCTTGGTGGATCTTCAAACCGCTGGCGCTCGTCAGCGGACGGGATCTTTTGGCCCGATTGGCCCCATGCTTCCCGACATAGAACGTTGTCGCTGAGCAGACGCGGCCGGTGCAACACGGCTGGCCGGTCACAGCCCGATACCTCGAGGGCAAGCCCTAGGCGATGGACTCATTGATTTCGGATCCAGATACGGGCGGAGGCAAGCTGGATGGCGGGGAGATAGTTGTCTGGATCCTTGTCGTATCGGGTGGCGATGGCTCGGAAGTGTTTGAGTTTGTTGAAGAAGCGCTCGACGAGGTTGCGATAGCGGTCAAGGTATGCACTGAACGCTAGTCGGCGCTTGCGGTTCGGCATGAGCGCGATGTTCGCCCATGCACCGCGCTCGGCAAGGCTCTCGCGCAGGGAGTCGGCGTCGTAGGCCCGGTCGGCGAGAAGGATCTGACCGGCACCGATGTCGCCGACCATGTCGGCGGCGCTGCGGCCGTCGTGCGCCTGCCCCTCGGTGCGCTTCAGACCGATCGGCAGGCCGTTGGCATCGAGGAGGGCATGGATCTTGGTCGTCAGGCCGCCGCGGGAACGGCCCATGCAACCGGATCGCCCCCTTTTTTGCCGTTTGCAGCGTGCTGGTGAACGCGAACCGAAGAGCTATCGATCATCTGTAGGTCGCCATCGTAAGCGTTTGATACCGCTTTGAGAATGCGCTCCCAGACACCACGCCGACGCCACCTGACGAAGCGGTTGTAGCAGGTCTTGTGGGGGCCATAGCGCTCCGCAATGTCCGCCCAGGGCGCCCCTGTTCTGAGACGCCAGAAGATCCCCGAAAGGACCTTGCGATCATCCGCGCGCGGCACGCCCCGCACGTCCGTGGGCAGCAACGGCGCGATGATCGCCCATTCCCGATCCGACAGATCAAACCGTGCCATCAATCGCCTCCCCCAAAAACCGTCAATGGCACGAAAAGAAGCAATCAATGTTGCCTATCCCGTTAATGAGGGGATGGCCTAGATTGCTTGAGCCGCAATGCCGCCGAGAAACGGGATCCACCCCATCAAAAACCCTCCTTTGCGATATCAACTCAGATGTCCCATGGGCGCTGCCGGCGGACACGGCGTGCGCCTCGCGGCTCTTCATGTGGACCGGATTGAACCAACCCGAGCGCCGAACGTGAGCGATCTCGCGGGCATCATTCTTGTCGGTTTTGTTGCGCATCGCCGACAGCGCGGCATGGACCTGCCGCGCCTCCATGCACACCACGTTAAGGCCGGCCGCCTGCAGTCCGAAGAACAAATGCTGGCTCATGGCTCCGACTTCGACGCCCACCTTCAGGATAGGATCAGGCAGGCGCGGCAAGCAGGTGACGATGTCGTCGACCTCGCATGCGACCGTGCGTTCCAACACCAGCTGTCCCTCTCCGTCGACGACACAGATGGCGATGGAACGCAGCGACACATCAGTCCAGCATGCACGTCCATCTCGCTCTCCTGTGACCGCGGGAAACTCCGCAATCCTATCGACGGCCCGGCCTTTTCGGCAGCCCAGCCCGATTACCCATGCTTCGTCCGCGTTCCCTAACTTGGAAGCGCCTAGAACACTATGCCCACGTTGCATCCGGTCTTTGGGGGTGACGCCGCGATGACCAGCCGCCCGAACTTAATCGCAACGCACCGTCACAATGTATCGAGGTCCTTCGGGTTCCATGATCGCCTCCACCGTCCCCGAGGCATGAACATACTCTCCTGTTCCGCCGTGGATAACGCTGAAAATTCGCTCGTACTGAGACGTTTCCTCGTTCCGTGCGCCGCCCAACCCAACGATCCGGCCCGAGTAATGGATCTCACCGTCGGGGAGCTCCATGACCAGATGTGTATGTGCGCTGTCCGCATCGAGGGAAGTATTCACCCAACTCACGCGACCAACCGGCTCACCGTCTTCGTCGGCGATTCCCCGGCTGCCTATGTGGATGTCCCCGGCGGAACGTCCGTCCTGCGCATGGTCGATAAGGGTCCCTTCATATGGTTGCCCCTTCCCATGCACTTCAAACGGCGCACAATCCGCCCAGGCGGTGGAACCGGGGAGCATGCCTAGTGCAAGTATGATCGACCGCTTCAATGGCAAAGCCCACATGTTCGCTCCTGTTGGTCCACGCTAGATCTTCGCAGTTGTCGCGGTTTATGGCGTGAGCGACAAGTCCAATCAGGCGATGCACTCTTGATTTCATATCAGGTCAATGGGCTGCGTGCCGCCAGTCGGTGATGGCATGCAGGTTGGCACCATGGTCGTCCTCCTTCAGTATCTCCACGGACCGAGAACCGCGGAGTGCTTTGCGATGAACAGGCGGACTTTGGAGTCTCCGGCAACGGCCGTTCGGCGCCAAGAAACCACGGCCCGCGCATTGGTGGAGGAGGCGCTGGCGCGCCTTGACACGGAGCGAGAGCTCAACGCCTTCATCACACTGATCGGCGAGGCCGCGTTGGCAGAAGCGGACCCGATTGACGCAAAGGTTGGTGCCGGCGAGGAGGTCGGTCTGCTTGCGGGCGTCCCAGTGGTCGTGAAAGACAATATTGACGTCGCGGGGGTTTTGAAGACGGCCCGCACGCCCGCGATCCACTATGTCCCTGAACGCTCCGCGCCCATCGTCGAACGGCTCACCGCGGCAGGGGCTATCGTTGTCGGCAAGACGAACATGCATGAATTGGCGTTCGGTGTGACGTCCAAGAACGTGGCATTCGGAGCGGTGAAGAACCCGGCCGATCGATCGCGTTTTCCGGGCGGTTCTTCCGGCGGGACAGCAGCTGCGATCGCAGCTGGCATCGTTGCCGGTGGACTTGGCACCGATACCGCTGACTCGGTGCGTGTTCCGGCAGCGCTGACGGGGATCGCCGGACTTCGCCCCACAACGAACGCGGTGGCCGCCGGCGGCATCGTCCCGTCAGTGGCCGCGTTCGACGTGGCGGGACCGGTGGGGGTCAGCGTTGGTGATTGCGCGCTGCTTTATGCCGTCATGACGCAAAGCGCGCCGGCCCGTCAGCGTTCGTTGAAGGGGTTGCGGCTGGCTGTTGCAGAACCGTTCGTCAGCGGCCTGTCGGAAACCACGGCAGCGGCAGTCGACCGTGCGGTGAAAACGTTGGAAGAGGCTGGGGTGGAGATCACCAACGTGAACCTTAGCGCATTGGTCGACGCAAGCTTTGAAACGGGATATCCGATCGGTTACTTCGAGATGAGATCGGTGATGACGGCGTATCTTGCCGCCCACATGCCGAGCGTGGACCTTGAGACGCTGGTGGAGAAGATCGCAAGCCCGGATGTCAAAAGCGTTTACGTAGACAGTGTGATCGGCGCAAACGCACCAAGCGACGCAGACTACCGTGCCGGGCTGGAGCGTCTTCCGGCGATCCGCAGAGACTATCTCGCAGTGTTGGATGCAGCAGGCGTGGATGGCTTGATTTTCCCATCCGCACCTCTGGAAGCGCAATCCATCGAGGGGGCGGCCGACACGGTCATGCTCGACGGGGCCGAGGTGCCCACCTTGCAGGCGTACTTGCGCAACGTGGTCGTGACGAGTGTTGTGGGGGCGCCGGGTCTCACTCTTCCACTGCCGGTGGCCAAGGGGGCGTTACCCGTAGGTTTGGAGCTCGACGGACGACCGGGAGACGATGCCGACGTCCTTGCAATCGCTCTCGCGCTTGAGGCGGCACTCGCCGGCTGACGACGCGGAAAACTGGGGTCTTGCCGCGGTGCCCCATTCGCCACGTGTCGAACCGATGTTCGCTGTGCGCCCATTGACCACTCGCGCCAAAGGCCTTCTTCGTCCGCGGAGCAGGCCATCGCAGCAGCAGGTGCAATGCGTACAGCGAGCGAGCCCTTTGTTGACCCTCGCTAATTGCCACGCTGGCGTGCAAGACTTAGCCCGTGTGGGGCGTCTTTCGCGCGGAGAGAACGACGCAGCTCGGATTCGCGATGTACCATGCGAGCAACGGCTCGAGATCGGCGTGGGCGGCGGGCAAAGTTAGCGGATGCCACTCCACCTCGGCGAGGCCGGCCGCTTGTAACGCAGCCTCATGCTGTTTTGTCGTCCACTGCCAGATTGGTACGCTGAACTCGCCAATTACCAGCTCATAGGCCGGCCGGTCTACTGTGCGATAGTGAAAACCGATCCGAGCCTCCATATCCGGAGGGGCGCACGAGAAATCATACTCCGGATTGATTGTGTATGTCACGAATCTTTGGTTATCTTTCAGATTCCTACTGATCAAACTGCACATACGAAACAATTGTTCTTCAGTAGATGCATAATGAAAGAGATACATGGCTGCCACAACGTCAAATTTCTCGTTCAAGTGCCATGTGTCGTCGGTCGCATCCACGAGTTCAAAGCTGATATTGTCGCGAACCGAATCGGATGCGCTCAGCTTATTCTCTTCTTCAGCGCGTACTAGCATTTCGACCGAGTTGTCGATGCCTACGACGTGTTTCGCCCCGGCGTCCGCAAGCACCCGGCTGAGGCGGCCATCGCCGCAAGCGATATCCAGCACGGATAGCCCTTTCACCGAGCCGAGGGTGTCGAGGAACGTCGGCCACTCGAGAGCTCGATATGGGCTATCGGCAACGCTTTGGCGCAGGTAGGGCGACGGATTGTCGTCATAGCCAGTCATTCACTGCGCCTCGGGATGGTGTTCTACCGTCTATGGTTCAACGCGAACCATGCCGATGTGATGCTGGTGTGGCAAGGCGCAGGGTACAGGCCGAACTTGGCGTAACGGTCGTTCCGTCCAACCGCTTCGATGCTCCGGCCCGTATGCGCAAGAACGTCTGCTTCTCTAATCGCCCGCCTTGGAGATCCGGCCGGGGTTGTCCGTTTCGCCCGATTGGTAGCGCCGCGGCGTCATGCCGAAGTGGGCAGTCACCGGGTAGGAACTCGTGAACCTGGCCGGGTCGTCGACTGCCGCCTTGAACGTCAGAGCAGCAATTGGGCCGACGCCGGAGATCTCCACGAACTTCAGGCAAACCTCATCCTGACCGGCTGCCCGCTTCACGCGACGGTCCAGTTCCAGATAGGCCTGCAAGAGTGCGGCTCGGGCATCAAGCAGCGGCAACAAAGCGTGCGACAAGACCGGGCGGGCTTCGATCAAAGGACGAACTCTCGCGTCGAACGACCCCTGCTCCAGTCGCGCAGGCAACCGATGGCCGAACACCTTGACGAGGCCCCGGATTTCGTTGGCCAGGTCGAGCTGCCCCACGAGGCGGTCCAGTAGCGATGTTAGTGAAGGATTGGTCTTTGCACCAGCGATAGGCCGGCGGGCGGAGCCGGCCAGGCGGGTGGCAGGAACACCGTCCTCTCAGACCTTGAGCGGCGTTCCGGCTCGCAACATCGGCGTTAACGATGAAAAGAAGCTGACGTGCGACGGCGATATGGATTGATTTGGGCGCTTTGCGCTTTGCCCTTGGCATGTATGCGATCGCGTAAGGCAACGAGGCTGGGCATGCGTCGTGAGGCGGTACGGGCTGCAATGTCGAGGACTTCGCGGACCTTTCGGCGGCCACCTCAGATACGGCGGGCGCTCCGCCAAGATTCATGCCTTGACGGACAAACGATGTCGCCCGGCCACCTTCCTGATGACTGGCGGCCAGGTCGCGAACCGCACCGCCGCCGAGGCGCTCCTTGAAGACATGCCGGATTGCCGGATCTTGCAAGGCGACAAAGGCGACGACACTGACAGCGTTCGCCGGACGGTCGGGGCGTGCGGCGCGATGCCGAACATCCCACCAAATGTCAATCGCCGGTGGACGATCGGCGACGAACGATCCGTTTCCGCCACCCAGCACGCAACATTCGTGGTTGCCTTCTTCTCGCTGCCCGACCCTCGATCGGTCTTTTCAAAAACTCTAGCGACCCTCTAACCGCGGCGGCGGAGCGCGAGGGCGACAGGGACGACGATGGCGAGCGCCGCAAGCCCAAGGCACACGGCGGAGATGGGCGAGGTCAGAAACACGGTGGCATCGCCGCGGGCAAGAAGCATCGACCGCCGGAGGTTCTCCTCCATGGCCGGGCCCAGGATGAAGCCCATCAAAAACGGTGCCGCGCCGATCCCGAATGATCGCATGGCTACGCCCAGTAGGCCGAGCACTGCCACGGCAAAGACGCCGAACGGGTTGAGATCGATGCTGTAGACCCCGAGGCAAATCAGGCAAACGATCGACGGATACAAAAACCTGGGCGGGATCTGCACCAGCCGGACCCATAGACTGACCAGCGGCACGTTGAGGACGACCAGAAACAGGTTGCCCACCCAAAAGCTCGCGACAAGCGCCCAAAACAGTCCACTGTTCTCCGCAAGCATGCGCGGCCCGGGCTGAATGCCCTGGATGATGAGGGCACCCAGTATGAGCGCCATCGTCGCCGTGCCGGGGATGCCAAGCGTGAGGGTCGGAATGAACGCGGTCTGCGCGGCGGCATTGTTGGCCGCCTCAGGAGCGACCAGCCCTTCCACGCGACCGGTTCCGAAGGTTTGCGGGTTGCGCCCGACCCGCTTTTCCAATGCGTAGGCCATGAATGAGGCGATGGTGGGCCCCGTGCCGGGCAGCGCGCCAAGGATGCTCCCCAACACGCTGCCGCGCCCTGCCGGCCAAAAACTCTGCCGCGCCTCTGCGCGGCTGGGCAGCATGTCCCGCAGGCGAATGCGTTTTGAGCTTTGCGCCCGGCCCGTCCCATCGCCAGCCGCCACTGTCTCTGCAAACCCGAAAATGCCCATGGCGAGAACCACCAGGGACACCCCGCCGATGAGCTCGGGAAAGCCGAAGGTGAAGCGCTGGACCCCTGTGCTGACATCCGCCCCCACGGTGCCGAACATGATGCCGAGGATCGCGGCGAGGAGCGCGTTCATGAGCGAACCGCCCGACACGGAGGCCGCACCAACGAGGCCGAGCACCATGACCGAAAAGTACTCAACAGACCGGAAGGACAGCGCCACCTCTGCAATGAGCGGCGAGAAGGCCATGAGAAGCACGATGCCGAACGAGCCCCCCGCGAAGGAGGCCATCGCCGAGACGAAAAGCGCAACCGCCGGCCGGCCGTTTCGGGTCATGGCATGGCCGTCGAGTGTGGCGACCGCGGAGGACGGAGTGCCGGGCACGTTGATGAGGATCGCCGCGATGGAGCCGCCGTATTCGCCGCCATAGTAGATACCGGCGACCATGATGATGGCAGCCTCAGGCGGCAGGTAGTAGGTGAGCGGCAGGAGGAGCGATATGCCGAGCATCGCTCCCAGGCCAGGCATGGCGCCGACGAAGGTGCCGAAGGCAACACCCACGAAACAGTAAAACAGGTTCTGGGGCGTGAGGACTGTTGCGAAGCCGCCGGCGAGTTGGCCGAGGATGTCCATCGCTTGATCCTATATGCGGCAGGAGGAGGCTATCCGCCCGGGAGGACGGGAACACCAAGGCCCAGAAAGGCAACGAAAACGAGCCACAGGGCGATCGACAGCCCTGCCCCAAGCGCGAGCGCTTCGTGCCAGCGGGTCTGGGGATCGGCGGCCGCCGCGAGCACGGCGGTGGCAAACACGGTCACGAGAAGCCCCAACGGCTCGATGGCAACGGCGAACAGGACAAACGCTGCCGCCGTAAAGAGAAGCCGTCGGGGCGAGACAGGCAGGGTGCGGAACCCTGGCGATCGGATGGACCGGATCATGATGGCAAGGCCGAGCGCGGCGCCGATGGCGGAAAGGGCGACCGGGAAGAAGCCGGGCCCCATACGGCGCGGCGTCCCGATCCCGTAGTCGGCACCCACCGTTGCAGTCGCAACGCACCCTGCCACCACCGCAAGACCCATCAGACAATCGGGAACGTCAATCCCGCTCCGGCGCTCACCTGACGCGCCAGGGCCCGCTCCGTTCACTCGGCAGCCTCAGCGGGCGCTGCCGACACGCGGCCGAGGGCGCCAAGGGCATCGCGCTCGGTGTCGAGGCTGGCGAGGCGCGCGACCCCCCAAACGCCGGCGGTGGAGCTTGCTATGACCGGAACGCCGAGCTCAGGCTCCACCTCCGGGGCAAGGTGCAGCGCCGGCAGACCGCCACAGGAAACGAACACGGCGTCAGCATCGCCGCCTGCCGCCTTAAACGCGCGGCGGGCAAGATCGCTCACCTCGGGCTCTTCTACGGCGCGAATGTCGGCAATCTGCTCCAGCCCCAGTCCGATCAGCGAGGCAAGCTCGAACCCCTCCGTTTCAAGGAAGGTGCGCAGACGTTCGTTGACACGATCGGTGTAGGCGGTGCCGACCGCGACCCGCCGCGCGCCGACTGCCCGAAGGCCGTCGCGAATGGCAACGCTCATGGTCGTGCACGGAACGCCTGCGGCGTCTTCCATCGCCTTGATGAGCGCGTCGTTGTGGGCACCGCCGCGGAAGAAGCTGAGCGAGGTTCCCATCAACGAGACGACGTCGGCGCCGTGGTCCTCGCGGAGCCTGCGCGCGCAGTCCGCGTTGTGGCGGATCGCGTCCGCGTAGTCCTCGATGGTGAGGGCGGCGAGGCCAAGCCCAGTCGCACAAAACGTCACGCCTTCGGGGTAAAGGCCGTAGGCCTCCGGCGGCACGTCACCGGCCGCGGGAGGCACGATCATCCCGATGATCGGTTGTTTCATGATCTGACTCTCCCCGGCTACGGCCTATTGAGCGACGAGGCGGCGGGCCGTGTTCGACCAAGTCTCGGTGACGGCCGGCAGGTCGGCGCCAAGGTCGGCACCCGAAAGATAGGTGGGCAGGAGACCTCGGCCTGCGAGGGTCTTGCGCAGCTCCTCGTCGGCGAGAGCGGTCTCAAATGCGGCTGTCAGCGTCGCCACCACGTCGTCAGGCGTCCCGGCGGGCGCCATGACGAACTGGCGCGGCACCGCCTCGAATCCCGGCACGGCCGAGCTGACTGTGGGAAGGTTCTCAAAGCCCGGAACCGGGTCGAGGGTGGTGACGCCGATAATCTTCACGTCACCGCCGTCGGCCTGGCGTTGGGCCGCGGCAAGGCTGGTGACCGCAAAAGGAACCTCTCCCGAAATGACCGCTGCCACGGACGGCGAACCGCCCTGGAACTGAACGGCGTCGATCTCGATACCGGCCGCCTCTTTCAGTTGCTCCACCACCATGTGCTGCAGCGTGGCAACCCCTGGCGCAGCGTAGAAATACTCGCCCGGATTTTCCTTCACCAGCGCGATGAAGCCTGCAACATCGTCGGCCGGGACGTCGGCATTCGCGATCAAGGCCAAGGGAGCAATGGCAAGCTGCGCAATCGGAACGAAACTCTCCAGAGGGTCGTAGCCGACGCCTTCCCCAAACACGACCGGACCGGTGAGCGCGGCGGTTTCACCGAGGTAAAGGGTGTAGCCGTCCGGCTCAGCATTGGCGACGTGGGCGGGTGCGATGGTGCCGGCAGCGCCGGGCCGGTTCTCCACCACCACCTGCTGTCCGAGGGCTTCGGAAGCCTTTTCCGCGACGAGACGGCCGAGGGTGTCCATCCCCCCGCCTGCGGAAAAGCCGACGACCATCGTCACGGGCTTATCGGGGAAGGTGTCTTGGGCCGTGGCGGTGCCGGCAAGGCCACCAGCGACGAGCATGCTGGCTAGGCCAAGGCGTGACAGATGGCTCTTCATCGAGGTGCTCCGGACGTTTAATATGGTGTTGTTGCCTTGAACTTTCGGGTGCGACGCCGAGACTGTCAACCGACCAACCACGTAAGGGGCGCCCGTTGGACCACACCATTCAAGACGTTCGAGTCTGGCCTTGCAACGTGCCGGTCCCATTGGCGGTCGGGCCGATCAAGACCGAAACAATGCTGGCGTGCGTCGTGGTGGAGATTGAGACGAAATCGGGGCTGAAGGGCCATGGCTTCACCTCCATCACCGACGAAGAAGCCGTCGCCCCGGCGATTTCCGCGCTCGCCCGGCCTGCGCTTCTGGGCGAGGACGCCCGCGACCGCGAGCGGCTGTTCGAGCGCCTCTACTGGATCATGACGCCCCGCGGGCAGACCGGCTACGCTGGCCACGCCATGTCGGCCGTCGATCTCGCGCTGTGGGACCTTCTAGGCAAGATGACCGGGCTTCCCTGCTGGCGCCTTCTGGGCGGTGCGCGTTCGTCGGTTCCTCTTTACGTCACCTTCGGTTTCGGCGGTCTAGACCGCGAGACACTCGCCGCTGCCGGTCGTCACCTGGCCCAAGCCGGTGCCACGGGCCTCAAGATGGTGGTGGGCCACCACGGGCTCCAAAAGCGCAACGAGGGGGCCGACCTTCCCGCCATCCTCGCCGAGGACGTTGAGCGTGTGCGCGCGGTGCGCGAAGCGATCGGGCCGGAGCCCCGCCTTTACGTGGATGCCAACTGCAGCCTGGATTTCCACTCCGCGCGCTGGCTAGCCGAGCGCCTCCGCGACTACGACATCGCATTTTTCGAGGAGCCCCTGAGGGACAACGATGCTGCGCGAATGGCCGAGTTTCGCCGCCTGACAGGGGTCCCCGTGGCGGCGGGGCAAAACGAGGGCCAGCTCTGGCGATTCGAAGCGTTGCTCGCAGCCGAGGCCGTGGACGTTCTGCAGCCGAACGCGGTCATTTGCGGTGGCTTCACCGTTGCAACAAAGGCGGCGGCCCTTGCGGCAGGACGGAACGTTACGCTCGCCAACGGCGGGGCTTTTCCGTTCCACAATGGCCATCTCCATGCCGGTCTTGCTGCCGGCGGCCTTGTGGAGTGGCACCTGGCGGCGGTGTCCATGTGCCGTGTCCTGTTCAAGGGGTTGCCGGACGCCAATCCCGGTCTCACCACGCTGGCACTGCCTGAAACGCCCGGCCTCGGTTTCGAACTTGACCTCGACGCGCTCAAATCAGCGGCCGCCCAACCGGGCTCGGCTGGTCGAAACAAGGGCTGAGCGCGCGGCGTAAATGGTGGAACCGAGCGCTCGGATCTGACCTGTGCGCTCCGCCATCTTCACGAAGTCCGTGGGGCTGAAATCGCCGAGCTCGTGATTCCGCCACCTTGCGCGTGCTTCCCGTCCGAACAAATCGCGGGTGCCAAGGCGCATGATTGGCTGAAAGGGCGGGCGGATCTCTGCCGTTTCGAACGCACGCTTGATGCTGTGCACAATCCGGACGTGGCGCTCCACTTCGTCTTGGATCTTGGCATCGGATGCGACGCTTCGGGTCCGACCGCCTTCCTTTGCTCTGTCTTCGGCCGAGCCGGAGCTACCCTGGCACAAAGAAGGAAAATCAAGAACGCACCATTCGCCAGCGCCGCGTGCTCAACGACTGCAAAGCGGCATAGCCTCAAACAATCAGAGCCAGACCCTCCTGACCGTCATGGCACACGGCGTCCCAAATTATCTGACAACGGACATGTGTGACTTCGAAACGTCGCGAAATGTCTCCGCGCCGGTTGCGCACCATGGAGCGGTCCTACCGCCTCGTAGGTGCCGCCCCGGATTTTACGGCACCGACGCGGGCCAGAGCGTCCCGTGAGATCGCGATGTGAAACGGCAAGATCGCGGTGAGATAGAGCCAGCCAGCAGCATTGTGTGGATGGACCCAGGTGGCAAGGAAGACCTGGCCTTCGCGCGCCAAGACTGCGATGCGAAAATTGAGATGCCGGTCGTCAAAGCCGGCGATGAGCTCGTCCTCTTTCACGCTCTCAACGGGGAAGATGCCAACCTTCTCGCCGCCAGCGGGGATGGGCGCATCGTTGATCAGGCCGAACGGCGCGGTGGCTGCCCTTCGCACTCGAAGTAGGAGGCGGGCCCAGGGCGGAAAATCGGTGATGATCTCGGCTGCGCGGCGTGCCGTGATATCCGACGTCACGCTGTAGCAGTCGATAAAGTCACGTGGGCCGAGTTGGGAAGCAAGGCCGCTCCCGGACGGAAGCTTGGCCTTGGAGACGCCTGACAATCGCACGGTTGATCCTCCAGCTCTCAGAACCCTATGCATGATTTGTCGAGGGATCTCGCATCGGTAGAGCGATGTTCGATGGTTCCAACATTGCGAGCCACGCAAAAACGCTCCGCCCGATGGTGCCAACGCCCAACCTGCCGCTGTCGCACGCTGTCCATGGTGTTTTCTTTAGCATGAAGCCACCGGATTGGCGCGCTCAAAGCCGTTTGTATGGGCCGCCGCGATCGAGACGCACTTCGTGCCGGGCCAATGTCGACGATGCCGCCTTCGTCCATGACGATGATCGATCTATTGCGGCGATTGTGGTGAGGCGGTGGACGACGGCGATCGTCGTCTTCCTGGCCATCAGGCAGACCGAGCCTTCATGGATCGCGGCCTCCGCCTCTGAGGCCAACCCAAACGTTGCTTCGTCCAATACAACAATGGGCCCGTCCTTCGGAAGAGCGCGGCCGATGGTGGCGCGTTGGCGTTGGCGGCCGGAGAGGTTTTACACCGTGGTCGCCGACTAAGCATCGAGCTCGCGGCTTGCGTTGTTGTCACGGAGGTCCTGGATGAAGGTCATCGCCTGTGCGCTGGTACGCGATCTTGGCGCGGAGGAGTAACGATCAAGTATTTACAAGAAAGCACGCATAGGCCGCCAGACAGGCGTGCCCTTCCTTATTCAATGCAGATATACTTGTATTACATGGCCAGAACAGCTCGAAGAGGCTAGCCCTGGCCAGTCAATTGCTCAGAGATAGCTTTGACTCATTGATGTCTCGTCATTGCGCTGAAGAAATTCGCTCGAGACTTGCTTGCCATCGGCTCTACACGATGACCTCCTCGTCCATGTCCAACTCTACCTCTGACCGTGGTCGGATTTGGCCTGCGACGTCACCGACCGGGGCAGGCGCCTCGCCAACTTCGGCGATGTGGAAGAGGGCGTCCCCCTCGTTGACCACCGGCAGATTTGTGCGGCCGACGATCACGCCGTCGCAGTGGCTCCTCGCCTCGATTTCGAATTCTCCGAACGGATCGGCGATCACGCCAAGGAGGTCGTCGCGACGGACCTCTTCGCCCGACGCCTTGAAGGCGCGCAACAGGCCGCCCACCGGGGCGCGCAGCCACGAGCTTTGAGCGGCTTGCACTGAGTGTGCGGCTGGCCTTTGGGTCGACCGGGTCGGGAGCATCTTCATGGTTTGCATCACACGTAAAATGCCTGACGCCCCGATGCGGGCGGACTGCTCGTCGAACCGCAGCGCCTCACCGGCTTCATAAAGCAACACGTCCACACCGACCTCCTGGGCGGCCTGGCGGAGGGACCCGTCGGGGAGCCCTTTGAGCAGCACGATCGGGGCGGCGAAGGCTTCCGCTAGCGCCAGCGCCTTCTCTCTCGCCGGGCCGATGCGCACTTGCGGCAGGTTGGTGCGATGGATCGCTGCGGAGTGGAGATCGATGCCGACATCGGACCTTGCGACGATCTCGTGCATGAACAGATGGGCAAGGCGGCTTGCGAGCGAGCCATTGTCGCGGCCCGGAAACGAGCGGTTGAGATCACGCCGATCGGGCAGGTAGCGCGACTGGTTGAGAAAGCCGAAGGCGTTCACGATCGGAACGACCATCAGTGTGCCGCGCAGCGAGGAGAGCTGCGAGGACCGAAGAACGCGCCGCGCAATCTCGACCCCGATCACCTCATCGCCATGGATTGCCGCGCTGACGAAAAGCGTGGGTCCGGGCCGTCGACCGTGGATCACGCGCACTGACATCGTGACCGGGGTGTGATCGGACAGGACGCTGACCGGCAGATCGACAGTCGCGCGCTGACCGGCCGCGATCGTGTGCGAGCCGATCGTGAAAGGGGCACGTGTGGCCATTATCCCTTCCCGCGGGTCTTCGTCTTGCCCTTCACGGCGTGGGTCTCAAGGTACTCGATAATCTTGCCCGCGACATCGATGCCAGTGACCTTCTCGACACCCTCAAGGCCTGGCGAGGAGTTCACCTCCATGACAACCGGCCCGTGATTGGCGCGCAGCATGTCGACGCCGCAAACGCTGAGGCCGAGCACCTTCGCTGAGCGAATGGCGGTGGAACGCTCTTCGGGCGAGATCTTGATCATCTTCGCGCTGCCGCCGCGGTGAAGGTTGGAACGGAACTCGCCGTCCGCGCCCGTGCGCTGCATGGCCGCGATCACCTTGCCGTCGACCACCAGCGCACGGATGTCCGTCCCGCCGGCCTCTTTGATGAACTCCTGGACGAGAATATTCACCTTAGCACCGCGGAAGGCCTCGATGATGGATTTCGCGGACCGGTCGGTATCGGCCAGGACCACGCCGATGCCCTGTGTGCCCTCGAGGAGCTTCACCACCAGGGGGGCGCTGCCGGCAAGTTTCAGCACCTGCTCGGTCTGCTTGGGGTCGTGCGCGAAGGTGGTGACAGGCAGCCCGATCCCTTCGCGCGCCAGAAGCTGCATGGAGCGCAGCTTGTCACGAGACCGACCGATGGCCACCGATTCGTTGAGCGGGAAGACGCCCATCACCTCGAACTGGCGCAGGACCGCCAGGCCGTAAAACGTGATCGATGCGCCGATGCGCGGGATGACGGCATCATAGGTCGGCAGCTTTTCGCCGTTGTAGAAGACCTCAGGACGTCGCGAGGCAATGTTCATGTAGCAGCGCAACGTGTCGATGATGTCGAGCTCGTGCCCGCGCTTCTCCGCGGCATCCTTTAGCCGTTGATGCGAATAAAGATCCGGGTTTCGCGCCATCATTGCGATTTTCATGGTTAGCGTTCTCGCTGGTTTGTGTGTGCCCCGAAGCGACCTCCTCGGCGGGGCCGTCTGGGTTCGTTCAGGTTGATCGGTCGGGCGCGGAGCAACAGCGCGCATCCAATTTGCGGCTGCTTAGGGGTCTGCGGTGTCGACCTGTGTGTCGTTGGCCTCTTTGCCGGCTTTACTCAACAAAAACGAACGGCCTGGATCGACGAGAAGGCGATGATGCCGAATGGCAGTCCGGCCCAGTATCAAATCGAATGTCATCTGCTCGCGGTCGGCCAGCGAGACTTCCACCGGCCATGTCTCTTCGCCGATCCGAAGCAGTGTCGATACGATCGTACGAACTTGCGGGACGCCACTCGTGTTCTTGATCGCGCGCTCTGCGATGATCGGCAACGCGCATTGAAGCGCTTCGCCGCCCGTCAGATCAGGGACGGAGAAGCGGACGTATTGCTTACCGCCTTGTGTATAGAACTCCAGATTGCTCGCGTGGAGTGCCGAAGTCCGCGCACCGGTGTCGATCTTTGCTTTGATTCGCCGAAGGCCAAGCTCTGGGAGCGACACATACTCGCGCCACCCGATGACGGCTCTCGGCCGACGCGGCTGCTTGGTCTCAACGCTCACAAGTCGAGACAGTCTTCGCTGGCACGCCGGTAGTTCGTGAATGCGTGCGCGCTCATAACAACGAAAAAACTGTCCATGTCGATCAGCACGAATTCTCTTTCATAAAGTGCACGCGACAAATCTCGCAGATCGTTCTCATAGAGCCTTCGGCGTCCCGCGAGCCGCCTCACCAGTTTGGCGGAGATGCGGTACCGCCCGCTCGGTTTTCCGCCGAATGGGCTGGCATGAAGCGCGGCAAGACGGTCTGCGGCCCGTTCTACCCAAGTCTCGTCATCCATGCCCCCAATCTAAATGATAAAAAAAGTTTGTCCATAGCTAGAAATTTATATTCTATCTCCCACTTTGAGCCGACATTGTGCGGGAGCTGGCAGACATGGAGCCGATCGAAGGCGACGCGGAAATGGGCATGAGGCTGCGCGAACGCCTTGCGGACAAGGACGGACCTGGCCTTGCCGTACTGCTCGACCCGTTGCCTCTGCCCGATGCACTTCGCGAGCTGCTCGAACTCACGCCGGACGAGCGCGGTCTGCTCCTATCTCTCGTCCCTGCTGAACTTGCCGCAGAACTCATCGAGGTCGCGCCGAACGTGACCGCCGTCGATCTGGTGGAGAGGATCGAGGCGGAAAAGGCTGCCGAGATCATCGATGAACTCAATTCGGACGTGCAGGCGGACGTCATCGGGGAGCTGAGCGACCGCGACGCCGAGGCGATCCTGTCCAACATGGATGCGCAGGACGCCGCCGATGTCCGCCGCCTGGTCGAATATGACCATGAGACGGCCGGTGGCCTGATGGTGGCCGAAGCCTTCACCTTTCGCGACGACGACAAGGTCGGCGCCGTTCTGAAGCGGCTGGCCTCGGATGAGGAGGATTTCGAGCGCTACCGCGGCCAGCACCCCTATATGGTCGATGGGGACGGACGACCGGTCGGCGTCGTCTCCTTGCGCGCCCTCCTCACCTCCAAGCGCGCGTCCATCCTATCGGACATCATGACGACGCCGCTCACGGTGCCGGTCTCGATGCCTCTCGACCGCCTGAAAGCCATCTTCGACGAGCACCCGTTCCTCGGCCTGCCAGTGGTCGAAGCCGACGGCACGCTTGTGGGCGTGGTCTCGCGTGCGGCGGTTGACGCGGCGGCGCTGGAGCGGGCCGAGGCTCAGAACCTTCGCGTGCAGGGCGTGGTGGGCGACGAAGTACGTTCCATGCCCACGCTGCTGCGCTCTCGCAGGCGCCTTGCGTGGCTCTCCGCCAACATCGTCCTCAACATCATCGCCGCCAGCGTCATCTCCGCCTACGAGGAGACGCTGGCCGCCGTCATCGCCATTGCGATCTTTCTGCCGATGGTCTCTGACATGAGCGGTTGCTCGGGGAACCAGGCGGTGGCCGTCTCCATGCGCGAGCTATCTCTTGGCCTTGTGCGCCCCGCAGACGCTCTGCGGGTCTGGATGAAGGAGGTGTCGGTGGGCCTCATCAACGGCATCGTCCTGGGCATCTTGATCGGCCTTGTGGCCTGGGCATGGAAGGGCAACCCCTATCTTGGCCTCGTGATCGGCGCGGCGCTTGCGCTGAACACGCTGATTGCGGTGTCCATCGGTGGCGTGGTTCCACTTTTGCTAAAGCGCATCGGACAGGACCCGGCCGTGGCAAGCGGCCCTTTGCTCACCACCATCACCGACATGGCCGGCTTCTTCCTCGTCCTCAGTTTCGCGACGGCTTTGATGCCGCTCCTGGTGTGATCGTAACTCCTCAATTGTTTTTCAGTTTTTCCTGCAACACTGCCGTGGATTTTAGCCGATACTCACTTACTATTATCTATGTCTCGAGAGGTAAACCGCGTGTTTTTGGGGGTTCTTGGCCCACATCTTGGCTTGCTTCGGTCTTCTAAGATCTAAAACGAGATAGCGTGATTCAGCCGGCAAGTCGTCAGCGCGCTAGAAGGCTGAGCGCGACTCTCGATCCACCTGCATCGCCTGCCCAAACTGCCATGTCCTGCATCGGGTCAAGCCGGCGATCCTGATGAGCGTCATGCTCTTCGCCCCATTCCTGCGCCTCGACGCCGGCCCGTTCGGTTCCGCCGCATCGGTGGGCGACGTGGTGCTGTGTTTCAGTACGGGGATCACCGGTATCGGCACCTTGCTTTCGGCCGTCTACGTCGCGGCCATCTGAGATGGCGAGAAGGGAGAACCGGCCGACCGCTTCACCGCCCTTGAAACGCCGCCGTTCTCCTCCTTCGGAGAGGTGGGGACCAACGTCGTGTTGGGCACCCGTGCCAGAGCGCAGCTCGCAGCAGGCACCTCAGTGCTTGCCAGAGGAATCGAGATCCGTCGGATGGGCAGGCCAATCTTGTCGGAAAGCGGCTCGACGGTGACGATGGACACCTTCATCGCCGCACTCTGCGACAACCGCCTCACCGCCATCGCGCGCTTCTGGGACATGTCCGGGCTGACCGTCAACGTCGCGACAGATGACCTTGCCGTAAAGGTCGACAGCCTCGCCGCGCTCATCGAAGACGGAACCAACTTCGGCACACCCGTCACCGGCGGAGACCGTATCGTCGACGGTCACCTCTACGAGACATTCCCAACCGAAGCGGCGGCGCGGGCGGACGCTTTTCAGACCGCTTTGGACCCAGACATCGAAACCTCCATCTTGCTCGATTCCGATGTGAGCGGCTTCGGGATCGGCACGCTGGTGGGCTCTTGCGGCGTCAAGTTCGGCGCGGTGGAGGACATGGCCGGCGCGGCTCCCACGCCGGGAACCGGTGAACCGAGGCGCCTGCACATCGAAGTGAGCCTCTACCCCGAGCGCATCGGGATGCTGGGAAGGCTTACGGCCGTCATTGATCATTCGGGCAACCGAGTGAGCGCTTGCACAATCGTCCAAGGCGGAGTGGGAAGTGGCACCAAGCAGATTTGCTACGCGATGAACGAGAGCGGCGCGACGAGCGCCTTCAACGAAGCCCGATCCGTAGCGTCGGACGAGCCGTCGCCCTTAATGACGACGATGGGCATGTCACATCCGCTTGGCGGAGGCGAAGAGGACGCTCACCTCAGTCCGGAAGGGGTGGTGGAGACGCTTTGGTCGATGCTGGTGGGGCCGCTGCAGCAGCCCCGCTAAGCGCGCCGCCCGAGCAACGCATCTGCAAGACCCTTGGTGAAACCCGGCCTTTGCGTTGATCCAATCGCGCTTTCGTCAAATCAGAGGCAGCAGATTTTCGCGCGGCCGGTTCACTGGATCTTTGGCCGGACAACCCCATCGCACTGGGCCAAGCGCCGTTAGATCAACCCAGCACGACTCAAAACGGCGTCGAGCCGCTTCTCTAGCTCTGGAGTGGTTGTTACCAATGGCAAGCGATGCTCATTCTTGCTTATAACGCCAATTCTCTTGACCATATACTTCGTTGTGATTGGCGGAGTGTCAAAACCTACGGCGTAAAAAAGTTCTTCAAGCTCGTTATTCAGGCTATGAGTCATGTCAACTTTACCGCCCTTGTGGTAATCGTAGAGCAATGCAATCTTGTCGGGCACCACGTTACTCAGCGAAATCATGATACCGCATCCGCCGACGGCGAGCATCGGCAGACTCATAAATTCAGTCCCGCAGAAAATTCGGAACTCTTGAATCTGACTGAGAACTCGATTGACTAAAACTATATCCGTGTCTGTGTTTTTGAGGCCGGCCAAATTGTCAACACGATCCTTGATCTCCAATATCGTATCTAGGGTAAGGCTTACTGCTGCGCGGCCTGGAATATGATAGATTAGAATCGGCTTGCTCGTCCGTCGGCCAACATCTGAGAAAAACTCAACCAAAGCCCGTTGTGGTGGCTTGCAATAATACGGGGTGACGACAACGATCGCATCGACATCCAATCTCTCGTACCGCCCGACGAGTTCCACTGTCTCTGCGTGTGATTGAGACGCGGTCCCGGCACAGATTGGCACACGCCCGGCCGAAACATCTTTGGCCACCTCAACAAGTCTGGCACGCTCTTCAAGCGTGAGTGTCGTCGGCTCGCCGCTCGTTGCATTGACCAAAAGGCCGTGACTACCTTTCTCGATCTGCCACTCACAGATCTTCGAAAATGCACCATAGTCGACTCTGCCTTCGTCAAATGGAACGACAAGCGGAACGAAAGAACCATGTAGCCAATCTAGGTTCATTACATGAAGCCCTTTCTTTTGTCTCAGCAGAGTCTGACGTGAACCTGCTTCGCGCGCCGACGCTAGGTTCCCATCAATAGGGCGCGGCGAATGCTGGCCGGGAACGTAGATTGTCGCTTTGGGGAATCTTCCGACCTAATCTCCCAACCGTCAAGCGTGTCGCCTTTGGAAGAACGCATCGGGACTGGAGAGGCCATCTGACGGTTTTCGAAGCCCGCCTGCGCTGTCCTCTGCCCGTAGGACACGACCCGATGGACATGCTCGTGCTTGTTCTGGAGGCATTCGAACAGCATGATGCGTCAGCGTCCCATTCGTTTGCGACCCGGACCGGGTCAATTGAGGACGATAGAAAAATAGCGAGGAGAGTCTGCGATGCGTTATGCGATCTTGATCTGCCTCAGTTGTTTTGTTGCGTCAGTCGGCCTTTCGACTACGAGCGCTGCAGCCGATCCGTACAAAGTTGCGGCTGCCGAATTCAATCCAGAGTTTAAGCAGCGCGAGCAGAATTTTCCGGCGATGGAAGCCGTCGTCCGCGAGGCCGCTGCGCAGGATGCCAAGCTCATCCTGTTTCCCGAGATGGGCACAACAGGATACCTTTATGGGTCAAGGGAAGAGATCGCGCCGTTTGTCGATACGATCCCCGGTAAGACGACGAACTTCTTCGAACCGCTCGCGCGCGAACTCGGTGTCCACATTGTCGTCGGCATGCCGGAGGTCGATCCTGACACCGGGCTTTATTACAATGCAGCATTTCTTGTTGGACCAGAGGGTCTCGTCGGCAAGTATCGGAAAAACAATCTCTTCCTGTTGGAGTCTGGTTGGGCAGCCCAGGGCAATCTCGGCGTGCCCGTGTTCGATACGCCATTGGGCAAGATCTCCATCATCATCTGCTACGATGATTATTTTTACCAATCGGCACGTCTTGCCGCGCTTAAGGGTGCGAACGTGCTGGCGTTCATCGCGAGCTCCGGCCGCATGCTCGACCCTGATCCAGAGCAGGCCGGCGTCCACATTTCGATCTCGGACGTGCAGCAGCAAGCGGTGATGAACGGGCTTTATGTCGTGGCTGCTAACCGCAACGATGTGGAGAAGAACGAGATGCTTGGCATCGGCGTCCACTACCTTGGTGGCGCATCGGTCTGGGACCCAAGCGGCAAAAACCTGGCGCAGGCGCCCGTGAGCACTCAAAAAGGCGCGGGACCGACCCCCGGCGAGCCGAGGATCATCTACGCGGAGGTCGATCCCGCAGCGTTTGAAAACCATGCGAAAGAACTTCTGAGCCAACGCCGCCCAGAACTTTACGGCGACATCTTACTGAATATGTCGCCGCGGCCCATGCTTGCCTCGAAGCAGTCTCACCGGGTCAGCGCTCTGGCAGTGCAGTTTGAGCCGAACATCGGCGATCTGAACGCCAACAAGGCGGCGATCGACCGCTATCTGGCCGCCAGCGCGACGATGCTGACGAATTTGATCGTCATGCCCGAAAACTCTCTCACCGGCTTGCCAGTTTCTGCAACCGAGGCCCGACAATTTGCAACGCTCAAGGATGAAGCTGACGGATACTTTCGCTCAGTCGCCAAGACTTACGCGTCGTATGTGGTCTATAGCGTGACGGAAGAAGCGGACAATACGCTTTACACACTGGCGACGCTTCTCGATCCCGGCGGAAATGTTGTGGGCAGATACCGCAAGACCCATCCGGACGAACAGGAGTCGGTCTGGCTCTCGGGCGGCGATGCTTTGCCGGTTTTCGGGACCGAGATCGGCCGCATTGGGCTCCTGTTCGGCGGCGAAGCAAAGTACCCGGAGGCCGCAGATGTGCTGAGCGTCAATCGTGCTGACATCATCGCCATGCCCGCGGCTTGGAACGGCCAGTTCGGCCTGGCCGATGGGCTGGACAAGGGTTTCCTTGCCGCTCCCTATCCGCCGAACACGAATGTTTTCTGGTACTCCACCGCTAAGACAGCCCAAGCTTATCTGATCGTCGCGAATTTTGTCGGCTCAGAGCAAAAATATAAAGGTAGCAGCGGCCTGTACTCCCTCGACCCGACAAACGGCTATTACCCGCCGGTTCTCGCGTCGGATGAGGAAGACGTGGCCCTCTCGCTCAATTTGCAGACAATCGCGCCGACAAACTGGTGGACGAGCCAACAATACATCATCGACGGTCGGCGACCATCGATCTACGTGCCTTTGATCCTGAACCCGGAAGGTGATTGCTTTAAGGAGTGGGCGACGAGCCGTGGCTTCTTTGCCGCGTGCTGGCAATGAGCACGTTTGTCGGCGAAGCTGGAGGCCAGTTAGCGGATCAAGTGAAATCCATACATCTCTGGCGAACGCTTGCGGACTTCGCAATCGTTAGCGGTGCCGGCGTTGCGCGAACGCGCACGTGCCGGCATCATTCGTCAGCCAGAACGCTTAACGGATGAAAGTCGGTCTCAGGAGTGCGGCATGAAGTTGATGATGACGGTCAAGGTCCCCGTCGAGGCCGGCAACCGGGCGATCGCGGACGGCTCGATGCAGGCCGCGTTCGAGGCGCTCATGGAAAAGATCAAGCCGGAAGCGGCGTACTTCACGATGATCGACGGTTGCCGCGGCGCGATCTTCGTCCACGAAGTGGAAGAGGTCTACAAACTCCTTACGATCCACGAGCCACTGTTCGCGGCGCTCGGAGCGATGATCGAGGAGGTGCCTGTGCTCAGCTGGGCGGACATGCAGCGTGCCATGGAGGAGACGCGCTGAGACTTCGCGACAACGCGCTGGATCAAATCCCGCCACGCCTTCGACATGCGCCGCTTCCAGTTGCGCAAACCGACAGGGCGGAGCGCTGACGGAAGGGCCGCCCGTGCGAGCCCGCCGCGCCGTCGGCCGTAGGCGCGGCCATCAAGATGCAGCCGGCGCGGCGAAGAGCTTTGGGTGGATGGCGTAGCCGAGGTCGCTGCGAAAATGCTTACCCTCAAAGCTGATGTCGGCAAGGCGCTTAGCGACCCGTTCGCGTGCTGCCTCGATGGTGTCGCCCAGGGCAAAGGGTGCTGCGACGCGGCCGCCCGCGACCTGCAATCTGCCGTCGGCACCTCGGGCGACATCTTCCACGAGCGTGTCGCCGGCGGCCACGGCCTCCTCGAGCCCGACGATTGGAACCGGGGCCGGCGTCATCGTGTGCGGGTACCCGGCGCCGAGCGCGAACACCGTGCCACAGTATTTTCTGTGCCAGGACACGCCCGCGCGGTGGAGTGTTCCTGCCGCCGCGTGCCGGACGAGGTCGCAGAAGCCACCGTCGAGAAGTCCAAGCAGCGCGATGAACTCCGGATTACCGGGCCGAACATTGATCTCAAGCAGTGTCGGCCCGTCTTCGAGCAGCATCACGCCGAAATACACGAAGCCGCGGTAGCCGTAACCCGCGTCGGCGATCGCGCTGAGCGCCGGCTCGATGATGCGTTCGCGAAGCGCGCGCTCCAGCTCTGGCCCGAAACCATGCCCGCACGCGATAGAGGCCGCGCCGAAGGTGTTGGGGCCAGTGTCGCCGTCGCCCACACGCTTGTAGTCGCGCACGGGCGGCATCAAAACGTATGACGAACCGTCCCAGAGAACGTGGACGGAGGTCTCAAATCCCGTGACACGGCGCTCGATGACGAGGCCTGCATCTTCATGAGCGATAAGGAGCGCCTCAAGCTCTTCGTCGACGTCCTGCTCGCCTTCTTCCAGATCCTCCGGCACCATCGCACGGTGGATGGCGTCAGCGATGAGAGCGTCCGTTTTCACCACGTACTTGTGGTCTTCCGACCAGTTGCGCCGTAGAAGCGCCTTTGCTTCCTCAGCGGTCTTGACGAGCCAACCTTGCGGGGTCGGAACACCGGCGGCAGTGGCGATGTCCTTGGTCAGGCTCTTGCGGGCCTCGATGAGCGCGGCGTGGCGCGAAGGACCGAGGGCAGCGATCCCTTCGGCGGTACAGGCGTCGAGCGCATCGGTTTGCAACAGCAACGTGTCGGTGATGAGAACAAGAGACACCCCATCCTCGCGGATCAGACGGGCGTTTGCCTTCGGATCGTCCGGCCTGACCTTCACGGTGCGCGGGTCGCCGCTCACGACGGGGTGCTCGCCGATCAGGTAGAAGCGGACCTCGTCGCCGCATTCGCGACTGAGGCGCTGAAAGATCATTTGCTCGCGAGCGCTGCAGTGGCCGAGAAGTGCGATCATGGTCGGTCTCAAGGATGGTGCGCGCCCGGAGCGGGCGAGGCGTGACGGGAATGCCGGCTGAGGAGGATGATGGCAATGCCGGATGCGACGACGATCACCATGCCGGCGGCAGCGCTGAAGTCGGGTACTGTGCCCAGGACCAGCCAGTCCAACAAGGCCGCGAAGATGACGGCACTGTACCCCGCAGGCGCCAAAAGCCAAGCCGGCGCGGCACCGAACGCGACCACCAGGCAGCCGGTGGATGCCAATAGACACAGACCCGACAGGCCGAGCCAGACCACGCTCGTCAGGTCGAGCGGCGCAAACGTGGCTACGGCCGGCCCGAAGGCAGCTGCCGTGCCGATTAGATAGATGTAGAAAAGGATGCGCGTCTGCGGCTCGCCCAGCTTGTTGAGGCGTCGGGTCAACAAGCTCTGCACCGCGAAGAGGATTCCGTTCAAGACGGCCACCAGATAGCCCAGCGTCAGCGTGCCGAGCTTGGGATGGAGGACCAGGGCGACGCCGAAGAAACCGAAAGCGATCGCGCCCCAGAAGCGGGCCGGCATGGGCTCGCCGAGGAATATGGCGGAAAGGATCGGGAGCCAAAGCGGTGCCGTTTCGCGCAGCAGAAGCGCGTCCGTCAGCGGAATACTGTGAAGCGCAAGAAACAGCGTGCCCACCTGCCCGACGCTGACCAGGCCGCGTGCCAGGTAGGTGAACGGCCGATCCGTCTTCAATCCGCTAAGGCCGCGGCGAATGATTGCGTACGGCAGGACGGCGACGGCACCGATTGCAAGCCCGGCGAAGAGCGCCACCCAGCTTGATGCCAGCGGGCTTGCGAACTGGACGAAGAGACCCGCTGAAGCAAAGAACGCGCTGGCGAGCACAACGAGCGCGATGCCGATGGTGTGGCTCATCGGCGTCGTGTCCTCCGGCCGGCCTGGGCGCGTCGCGCCACGCACCTTGACGCGGCCGCGAGAGCGATCACCATAGGCCGGCGCTGAGGGTTACGAAAGGGCGCCCGCCCACGCGGGCGCGACCACGATGGTGTTGAAGACTTTGGCGACCGGTCGGGTACCCGACTGGGATGCATTGCGCTGTGCAGTGGGCGCCGACGCGGTGGGGCTCGGCGGCAGCACCGTCTACGATGAGGGCCGGACGGTCTGGCACCCGGCCGCGCGCAGCCGCGAGCCGCTCGCGGTGATCAGACCGACAGGAACGGCCGATGTCGCTGAGACAATTCGATGGGCGCGCCGCGAAGGTGTGCGGCTGTCGCCACGCTCCGGCGGGCATGCCTTCGACGGCTTCCCGGTGCGCGAAGGCACCGTTCTCGTCGACCTGTCGCACATGAGCGAAATGAACCTGTCGCCGGATGGCCTGGTCCGGGCGCAACCCGGTTGCCGCGTCCTGGCGCTCGCCGAGGCATTATCGCCATCGGGGCGGGCGCTGCCGCTCGGCGACTGCGGCACCGTTGCTTTGGGTGGTCTTCTCGCCGGCGGCGGCTTCGGCTACGCCTCGCGGGTCTATGGCCTCACCATCGACAGCGTGGTGGAAGCAACGATTGTCACCGGCGCCGGCGACATGGTGACGGTCGGCGAAGGCGCCCATGCCGATCTCTTCTGGGCCTGTCGCGGCGGCGGCGGCGCAGCCGGCATCGTGACAGAATTCGCCCTGCGCACATTCGAGGTCGGCGCAGTGACGGCATTCTCGCTGGACTTCTCGTGGCAAGCGGCCCGGGAGATGGTGCTTGCCTACGACAACATCCTCGCCGGCGCGCCGCGCTCGCTCGATGTCAAAATGAAGATGCGATCCACCGGGGCGGACCGCTACCTCGACACCAGCATGGTGGGCCCGCCCGGCTGCATCCCCGGAATCCCGATTGTGCAGATGTCGGGCCAGTATCTCGGACCGCGGATCGAGGCAGAGACGTTGCTGGACCCGCTTCTGTCGCATCCGGCTCTGACGGCCGCGCACGTCAACGAGGAGAACTACTTCGATGCCGTCACGGAGCTGATTCCGCTGCCGTCCTTGAATGAGCCGGCGCCCGAAGCCTTGCGGCCCATGCGTGTCGCAAGCGATTTCATGCGCGGGCGGATCGGGCCGGACGACGCCGATGCGGTGGTGCGGTTCGTCGATGAGGCGCAGTTTTCAGCCGATCTTTTCGGCGGCTGCGTCCTGATCGAGCCCGCCGACGGGGCGGTTCACGAGCAGTCCATAAGCTCGACCGCCTTCGCCCACCGCAGCGAAAGACTTCTTATGCAATGGGAGCTGGTTGAGCCTGAGGTTCAAGACGCACAAACTACTGCCCGGCTCGATCGACATCTTTGCGACGTACGCCAGCGCCTCGCATCGAACCTCTCGGGCGCGCGCTACGTGAACTACGCTGACCGCCTCGACAATCTCAAACACTGGTGGGGGCCGAACTCGGCCGAACTCGAAGCCATAGCGGCCCGGTATGATCCTGACGAGGTGATAGTGTCCCGTATTCGACCTTGACGAATCTATTACCTCCTAGGGTTGTCGGCCAATCAACGCCATTGTAACGATTGTCATGACTCAAGCTCCCAAACGGGAGCGAGACATGGCGCTAATGGTGTTGAGCGATACGCAGTCACAACGATATCCTGGAAGCGCTCACGCCGTCACCTTTCAGGGCTGATTGCGGCTGCGTGGCAGCGCCCCCAGTCTGAAGGATTCGATGATACGCATGACGCCCACGCAGTGGGACGATGGTTGGCGTAAGCGCGGTTGGAGCTCTGCCGTGTCGTCGGCGTCGTCCCGGTAACGTCAGCGTCTTCGGGCACACCTGGCTCAAACAACCTGCGGATGGCCGCGGTGGTGCTCCGCCGCGTACGGCTTGCGAAGGGCCCGTAGTGGCGGACCCGGTGGAAGCCTTCGGGCGGAAGGTGCATCGGAAACCGCCGATTGAAGTCGCTGGTCGAAAGGTGAATCCCCTTCTGACGGGCACGATCCGGGGCGCGATAGTCTTGCCACCTTAAGATGACGGTCTCGGTATCGACGCTGACGAGGCGGCTGTTGGAGATTGCCACCCCGTGGACATAGCCCCTGAGAGAGGCGAGCACCGCTTCAGGACCGCCGAACGCAGGTTTGACTTAGACGGCTCACTCGACTTTTCGCGACGGGGCGAGATGTGCGGCGAAGACCGCCTCATCGACGAGGTCGATGCGGGCACCAAGTAAACGGGGCTTTCCAGCACTGTGGAGCGCAACGAGGCCGGTCGGAAACAACCGCCGGAAGAGGCGGGACAAGCACTTGCCAGGGAGCAAGAACCCTCGGCAGGAAGCGATCCAGATCGCCCACGAGCGAGAAGCCACCGCCCGGCCCGACAATACGGACATGCGAATGGTGCGTGAGTGCCGATCCCCTCGTGTCGAAGACGCGCCTCCGGCACGGGTGTGCAGCACCTCGATTATGCCGATACGGACTTCAAGTTGACATGGATCGGCGGCGATTGTGCTCAACGTCTCGGCAGCGGCGCGGAACAGGAGATCGTCGACAGCGCCGGTTCCAGAAAGCGATGTGGGCAATGGCCGCCAGCAGGGTAAAGGCCACATGGAAGCGCTCGACCGGCATCAGATCGGCCGCTCGAGCCGCCGTCCAGTCTCTTGCAGCAGGTCCCTGGCACTTCGGACACTGCCAGTTCTTGCAGGAGTTGTGCGCGATGTGGCTCCGGCCGCACCGCGCGCTCGCGCGCCTCAGGCGAACATTTGTTCGTCGTCTTGCTCATTGGGCCCCATCCTACTCAGGAGTTGGACCCTCCACCTGAATGCGCGCGCCGCCCGGGCCGGGTGAGCGTGGTGACCACGCTCACCCGAGACATCGCATTGGGCCGTGGCCGTACTGGTGGATCGGCCCAGACATTTGAGTCCCACTGCATGAGCGTAGGGCTTTGCCCTAAGACACTCAAATGACTGGATAAGTTGATCCATCAAACGAATGGTCTAGGGGTTCGATCCGTTTGGATCGGCCCCCTAGAGTGCCTGCAAGTTGACCGCGGAGGATTTGCCGCGGTTGCGGTCGACCTCAATCTCGTAGGAGATCTTATCGCCTTCTCTGAGGTCTCCGAGGCCAGCACGCTCCACTGCGCTGACATGCACGAACACGTCGTTGCCGCCACTATCAGGGCTGATGAAGCCATATCCTTTTGTGGAATTGTACCACTTTACTGTGCCTTTTTCCATGGTCGTCTTTCTCGCGTTGGCCCGTTGCTTGTCGGGGGATGGTCAGATGAGGTGCGCGGGATGGAGCCCGCGCGGTCTATGCCGCTGTCCTGTCGGCATGACTTGAGTTCGGCCGGTTGCGGCGCGAAGACTTATTGCGTCGACGATGCGCGGTGTCCGAACGCGGTTCGCTGCGGCTTGCGGCTCCCCGTGTTGAGGGAGCGCTCCCGTTGCGGCGCGGGGGAGTCCGCTCGCCAGCGTTCGGCGGCGTGGGTACAGACGCCTCACGCGGCACGGCCGCTTCCCGGCCGAGCGGGGTCTTGATCAAACGCTCGATTGCGCGAAGCAGATTGCGCTCTGACGGGTCGCACAAGGAAATGGCAATGCCGCTCTCCCCGGCCCGCGCCGTGCGCCCAATACGGTGGACGTAGACTTCGGCCACCTCAGGAAGCTCGTAGTTGATAACGTGCGACACGTCGTCAACATGGATGCCCCGCGCCGCAATGTCGGTCGCAACCAAGATCGGCGCATTGCCGGAGCGAAACGCATCAAGCGCCCGCTGGCGCTGCGCCTGGCTCTTGTTGCCGTGAATTGCCGTGGCCGACAGTCCGGCGGCTTCGAGGTGGCGCTTCACCTTGTCAGCGCCGTGCTTTGTGCGCGTGAAGACGATGGCCCGGGTTACCGTCTCGCCTGCGAGGATGCCGGCAAGCACGGCCCGCTTGTGGGCGCTGCTAACCTCGATGACGCTTTGCGCGATCTCTTCGATCGGCCGGGCCGCGGGTGCGACGGACACTTCCGCAGGGTCAGTTTGGAACTGCGCGGCAAGCCGCCGGATCTCCTTCGGCATCGTTGCCGACATCAGCACCGTCTGGCGCCGCTTCGGCAGTGCCGACATGATTTTTCTGATCGCCGGCATGAAACCGAGGTCGAGCATGTGATCGGCCTCGTCGAGCACAACATAGCGTGCGCTGCCGAGGTCGACAGCGCCCGTGGACATATGGTCGAGCAGCCGACCGGGGGTCGCCACGACAATCTCAACGCCGCGCGCCAGGGCTCGCACCTGCGGCCCCGGCTTGACGCCGCCAACCACGACGGCCACCGAGGCGCGCATGTGCCTGCTGTAGCGGTGGATCTCATCCGCGATCTGGGAGGCAAGCTCACGTGTGGGTGCAAGGATCAGAGCCTGCGCAGACCGCGCCGATCGACTTGTGTTGCCTTCGCCGATCCGATTGAGGAGCGGCAGGACGAAGGACGCGGTTTTCCCCGTCCCTGTCTGCGCGATGCCCAGAACATCCTCGCCCGCGAGGAGGCGTGGGATGACCCCGGACTGGATCGGTGTTGGATTTTTGTAGCCTTGTGCAGCGAGGGCACGAAGGAGCGTCTCGGCAAGGCCGAGATCAGCAAAGGTTTTCAAGAGATTGAATTTTCCTAGACCATCGCCATCGTGGGCTGATGGAAACTTTTTAGTGGGAGCCTGCGTAGATCAGCTACCGGGTTCACGCGCCATCCGGCACTCTTCTCGGCAATGCTCTTAAGGCCACCTTAGAGAAGCTCGCGCCGCCCGACGCCAAACGACAGTCTACGCGCGACACGGGTACCATATAGGTCCACGTGCCCTCAAATTGCAATAGGCGTGACAAGGGGTTCGATGGGGGAGCAACCGGAAAGCACCAGTTCCGCGTGGCATGAGCAAGGGGCAAAGTCAGAGACGGGGCGTTCTGGGCGCCCACCTCCGGCGCGAAGGCACGCAAAGGGCTCGGAGACGGGTGCGCGTCCTGATATGTCGGGGTCGTGCGATGGGCAGTGCCAAGACCAGCAAGAGGGATGAGGGTCGAGGTCCTCATCCAAGGCCGGTCAACATGTATGGCCATATCCAACAAGACAGCCCCATAGCCGCTGCCCCGCGTATCCACCTCCTCAGGATACAGGCCACGACAGTGCTTTGGGCGAACGACCTCCCCGGGCCGCGACAAGGTTGGAGGCCGCCAACGCCGCCATTGTGATTGGCATTTGTGCCTGCCCTCATTGCAAAGCGGGTTGGCTCTCACGGGAGCGCCGCGCTTGGGTTTGACAACGGTGGAGCGCCCGGGGTTCTCGCCAAAGGCCAAACACCTGGAGTATCAACCTGAGCGAGCCCCGTTTTGGTGGCTTGAGCCCATAGGCGCACCCCACTGGTTGTATAACTGAGAAAAAATGTTCGATCGGAAATTTTCACTTCTCGCCGATACCAGCGACGCTGCTCCCGATGCGCAGGTCGCCGCTTTGACGAGCAATCCCTTCATCGAAAAGCGCCTCAAAATCTATCTCGGACATGCCACTCAGCTGACGCATGGCGAATACGTCATCACCTACAAATGGCAAACAATGCTCTGCAATTCCAAAATGGAATTTGCCGATCTTGAAAAAGCATACGAGTTTGCCAACGGCCGGCCTGTCGCAAACAAGAGGACGCTGCACAACTATGCTGTTCCACTTGTGGAATTACATAGGAAATTCTCAATCGACGCGCCCTTCATGCTCGTGGCAGGCGACCCAAGTCAGGCGCTGAGTGTCCCCGCATTCGCGAAGGCTCGCCCGTTACTGCATCCCGGCAATTCCTTCCTTCTGCCCTTGAACGCCAATCGCCACTGGATGCCGATCCAAGACGTTATCGGCAACGACGTGCAATTCCGAGAGAAGCAATCAAGAATTGTTTGGCGGGGAACGACAACTGGGATTTTCAGACGAAAACGTGGGCGAGAAAACCTTGGAAGTCGAGCGTTCATTCCGCACATCATGAAAACCATAGAGGCAAATTGGCTGGACGTCGGCTTTGCCAAAATGAATATGCGTGAGGATCAATCGGAATTCCCGCTCAATCAACTGCACCAATGCACCAAAGACCCGCTTAGCATACCAGAGCAGCTACAAAGCAAATTTATCCTCAGCCTTGAGGGAAATGATGTGAGTTCCGGTCTCAAGTGGGCATTGTTTTCAAACTCAGCCGTAATCATGCCTCACCCAACAGTGGAATCGTGGGCCTGCGAGAGCCTCCTTGTTCCCTTTCACCACTATATCCCGGTGAGGTCGGACCTTTCCGACCTGGAGAGCGTCTTTCAGTGGTGTGAAGAGAACGAAGCCAAGTGTGAAGACATTGCCCGCAACGGCTCCAATTTCATAAAGCGCTTTCTGGTTCGGCGAACTGAGATGCGCCTCGTCCGTCGGGTGATTATGGAGTATCATCGGCGGGTTCGCTTGGTCGATTCTGACCCTCACCCCGATGGACTGGCGAGTTGATCGTGCGTGTCAGTACGATGAGTGGCCGCCCGCGAGGTGGTCCAGTTGTAATGTTGGTAAAGGGATGTCTGCGCAGATCGGCCCGGCCGAAGCGGTTGGCCAACAGGGGCCGTGCGCTGGGGTCGTGGCCAATGTGCAGATGATGACATCATGATTGACGGTAAGACATTGATTGAATGGGGCATGTCGCCTGGCAGGCATTTCGCGGCCGCCCTTGAGGCTGCCAATGCGGCGCTTGCGGCCGGCGAAGACCCGCGCGCTGCGGCGATGGCGTGCGCGCCGGATCCGCCCATCGCGTTGAGGACCGCCAACGCCATCCCGCATGGGGAGTTCATCGACGCGCAGAACGATGCCGAGCGCGCCAATGTCAAAGCGGTGCGCGAGACGATGGCGGCCCTGTCGCGCACGCCCGTCATTGAGGCAATGGCTGTCATGCCTGATGCGTGCCCCACGGGCGCGCCCGGCACCATTCCGGTCGGCGGTGTCGCGGCCTCCCGCGCGATCCACCCCGGCATGCATTCGGCCGACATATGTTGCTCCGTGGCCATCAGCGTGCTCGGCGATGTAGACCCCAAGGCAACCCTTGATCGGGCGCAGGAAATCACCCACTTCGGCGGCGGCGGTCGAACGGATGGGGCACAGCACCGCCCATCCGACGCCCTCTTGAAGCAGTTTGAGGGCAACCCCTTCCTAAGCGGGCTAGAGACGGCCGCCGTCCAGCACTTCGCCACACAGGGTGATGGCAACCACTTCCTGTTTGTGGGACGGCTGCGCTCGACGGGAGAGGTGGCGCTCGTCACCCACCACGGTTCGAGGAAGCCGGGGGCAATGCTTTATAAGCGTGGGATGGCGGTTGCGGAGCGGGTGCGCCTTGAGCGCTCGCCAGAGACGTTGAAGGCCAATGCCTGGATAGAGGCAGAAAGCGCTGACGGCGAAGCGTACTGGGAAGCGCTTCAGGTGATCCGCGCGTGGACGAAGGCGAACCACTTTGCCATCCACGACCTTGTGGGCGCACAGCCGCGCGATCGCTATTGGAATGAACACAACTTCGTATTCAAACGGGGCGACACCTTCTTGCACGGCAAGGGGGCGACCCCGGCGTGGCGCGACTATGCTGACGACGCCAGCGGCCGCGTGCTGATCCCGCTCAATATGGGAGCGCCGATCCTCATTGCGACGGGCTCGGATCGCCCGGACGCCCTCGGGTTCTGCCCCCACGGCGCAGGGCGCAACGTCAGCCGGTCGGCGCATTTGCGCCAGACTGGCGGCAAGCATGATGACCTTGGCACAATCGATGTGCGTTGGTTCTCAGGCGTCCCCGACCCGTCGGAGATGCCGAGCGCCTATAAGCCTGCGGAGACGATCGAGCGGCAGATCGAAGCGTTCGGGCTTGCTCAGATTGTTGACCACGTGGACCCGTACGGGTGCATCATGGCTGGGAACTGGCAGGTCAACGCACCGTGGCGCCGAAAACGCGACCGGCCGGTTGCACCGCCCTGACCGGTGTCGGCCTTTGCCCGTGTTTTGCCGTTGGCAGCCCTTCATAGGGAGTGAGGGCTGCCAACGGCCCGTCCCTCACGCGGCATCACGCGTCTGGTCGGCGGTTTCGGGACTGGCGGGGCTAGCAAAGTGGATCCGGCAGCTTTCACGGTAGAGCTCGCGCAGGACGGCGTCATCCAACAACTCGTTGTAACGCCGCCGGGCTTTGAAAGCGTGGCGGCTGATGGATGTTTCTTCCATATGGTTGAGGTCGAACCGATTGAAGTAATAGTCGAAGTCATGGGCCGGTTTGCCCGTGCCACGACCGCGCACCATCTTCCGACGGGCCTCCTCGCGACTGCGAACGGTATAGTGATTGATCTGCGCGACAGCGTGGTAACCGCGCGTTCCTTGCCACTTGCCCTGCTTGATATCCAACTGCAGCACGTCAGACACCCTGGGACCGCCCGCGTAGACGTACGCGTCCCGTGCAGCCTCCCCGCGAGGCCGGTGGATGCCGATGGCTCTAAAACCCCGGTCGGTCCGATGCATTGATTTGAACTTGAGGCTTGAGTAGTGCTGTTCAGGGGCACAACGGTCGAACCGATCGATGGTCATCATCGGTGACCACAAGGTCCGACCAGCGGACCCAAAGCACCTCCAGTTGATCGCAACAGCATCCACCGCGCTGTGGTAGGTACAAAACTCGTCCATGGAGTTGTGGATTTTGAGGTTCAGATACTCGTCCACATCAATGACGAGACACCATTTATTCCTAGCGTATAGATCAGATCCGAAGGCGTCCGAATACGCTTCTAGCTGCGGCCGTCTCTTGCGAGGCTTTGGCGGTTGCGTGATTGTGTTGGTGTTATCTTTGTAGTGAACAACGCCGAGCTCTTGGAGCCTTTGTAAGATTTCGTGCGTTAAATCGGTCGACTCATTCTGATAAATCAGAATATCATTGGCACCCAGCGCGCCATGGTAAGCGACCCACTCGATAAGCCAAGGCCCTTCATCCTTGACACTTGTCAATATCAGAGCACTCATCAGCACAAAACTCCGTAGATATACCTATACTGGCACGCGGAATTTAAAAGCACCTCTGAGCGCGCCATAATTTCTGATATAGACTCGTTTTCAGCTTGCGTCAGCCCTCAATCGCCCAATCCGCATGACACCACCGAAACAGGACCGACTGGCTGGCGAGAGGTGACATGGACGGACCGGCTCAGCGCACTTGGAAGTCCGATGCCGCCGTAATGGCCATAGGCATCGTCCAGAATATCCTCCTAGAGTTTCGTGCATCTTGTGGGTGCGTCCCGCCCGCCGCGTCCCTTGCGCGCCGCCCTGGCCCTCGCCGGCGCTATGATGCAGCAATGACGAAGACCCGCCCCCACACTTTCGTGTCTGGCACGAGGGCCGTCAGTTCAGGGCGTCGGCCACGGTTTTGAGGGCAAGGAGGGTGGCCACCACCGTTCCAGCTTGCGCTGCAGTGCGCGTGGCGCTGTCCCGCACCAGGGACCGCACAGCTGTCACGGCGACCGCGGCGACCGCAATGATCGCCGGGTAAGGCCACCACGGTTTGCCCTCGGTCGCGATATCAATGGCCGCGAGGGCTGCCGCCACTGTGCCGGCGTAGATGGCAACCCGCCTGACCGTCTCCATTGGCAAGGGGCGCTCCTTCGGCATCGCTGGAGGCGGTGTGCATGGGGCGACCGACGCGGGTGGCGGCAAAGATGCCATCCGGCCGCCGGACCTGACGCGGTAGACGGCAACGGGCTCGGGGAGGTTGTGGGCCTGCTTCAAGCCCATGAAATCATAGTCGACACGCAGCTTGCGGTGGATCTGGTCGTAGACCGGCTGGGAAATGAACACGTCCCCCGGCCCTGCCATCTGCTCCAAACGGGCGGCAAGGTTCACGCCTTCGCCGAAAAGGTCGCCGCCATCGGTCATCACATCGCCAAGGTGGATGCCGACGCGAAGGCGCATGGCGCGCTCTGACGCAACGCCGCCATTCCTGGCATCAAGCTCGCTCTGGATTTCGATGGCGCACTGCACTGCCTCCACCACGGATGCAAACTCGGCAATCATCCCGTCGCCTGCCGTGTTGGCGATCCGCCCGCCGTGGCGGGTGATGAGGGCCGACAGAAGTGCCCTGCAATCCATGAGCCGCGCCAGCGTGTCGGCCTCGTCGGCGGCCATCAGCCGGCAATAGCCCTCAACGTCAGCGGCAAGGATGGTCGTGAGCTTGCGCGACACCTCAACGCTCATGGAGCCTCCTTGACCGAGACGGTGGGACGGGCCTGCGGGGGTCGCGCCTTGAGGCCGAAGAGGGGTCGCAGGAGGGCAATGCGCCTGATTAAGCACTCATGGATGAGCGCGCACCCTGCGATAACCGCCACAATCACCAGCATCACCTCGTGAAAGGCACCGAGGTTAAGGCTGGTGAGCCAGACGCCCGCGGCCACCAGAAGCGTCTGGTGCAGGATGTACCAGGGGAAGACGGCCTCTGTGGCGTAGGTGAGCGCGCGGCTCGGCCGGTCCAGATAGCGCTGTGCGAGGCCAAGGGCGGTGAGGATGGTGGCCCAGGCGGCAATGATCCGCACGGTTCTCACCACAGCGCTCGACAGGGGTGAGGCCGTGATGGTGCCGCGAAGATCGTCCCAATTAAGCCAAAGGGCGGCAAACAGCACCGTCAGCACAAGCGCCAAAAAGCCGATGGGGAGGAGGCCACGCTCCACAGCGCCCCAAAACGCCCTCTCCTTGGCAAGCACGAAGCCGAGGACAAACACCGTCAGACAATGAGCGTGATTGGCCCAATCAGCCACCAGATTGTGGGTGACGGGGAAGACATCGCCGATGGACAGGTCAATGACGACATGGGGCAAGGCAAGGGCTGCGAGCGCCAGGAAAATCCCGCCGCGTCGGTCGAAGGCATGCGCGCACAGTCTTCCCCCATGGCCATCCATGAACGCCGCCAACGGCCGCGCCGCGGGCAAGAGGAGCAAGGTGTAAAGGAGGATGTAGACCACAAACCAAAGGTGGTTCCACGTGGGTGTGGTGATGGAAAAGTCCGACGCCGGATCGAGGTAGTGCGGGTAGAACGCCAGAAAGCTCCCTGCGAACTCACCCTTGCCCACAACCTCGAAGTAGGCTTGCGGTGCCACCACCACGGCCATCCCGAAGAGGATGGGAAGGCCAAGACGCATGGCCCTTCGGCTGGCAAGACGTGTCAACGGCCCGCTGTCGGCCACAAAGCGCAGCGCAATCCCCGAGATGAAGAACAGGAGCGGCAGGCGCCACGGGTTGACGAGGCGCATCAACCACTCGGCACCGGAGGAGGCGTGAACGCTTTTCACGTGCCAGTCCCACGTCACATAGAACATGCCGACGTGGTAGAAGATGAGGATTGCGAAGGCGGCAACGCGCAGCCAGTCCAGATCGTGGCGGCGCGCCGGCGGTGAGGGGTCGCGCACGGTCGGTCTCCCTTGTTGATGCGGCGCGATGATGCCCGTCCTTCAGCGGTGGATCGCTCAGTTTGGGATGAGTGGCGGATGCATGGGACGACAGGCAATGGTCCCGACCTGAAGGTGCCCTCCGGCGCGGGAGAGACGCCGCGTCAGGCCCTCCCCTTCAGCCTGGGCGGTCGGACCTACGGTGCCGGCGCTGAGACGGACGTGATTGCCGACCGTCGCTCCTTCGCCATCATCACCGCGCTCCTGGTGGCTTCTTTGGTGGTGGAGGCGACCTCGCTGATCCTTGACGGTGGCGAAGACCTTCAACCGTTCGGGTGGTGGACACCGTTCCTGCTTGAAGGGTCTTCCCACGCCGTCCTTCTGGCGCTGTTTCCTCTGGTGCCTGCACTGTTGTCCCACGCGCCATTGACGGCCGCGACCTGGCGGTGGGCGCTTGCCATCCATGTGGCAGGGTTCATCGGCTTTTCCCTTGCCCATGTGCTGGGGTTTGCAGCGCTGCGCACACTGATATTTTCCGCGCTTGGCGAGCCTTACGTATTCGGCTTTGCCGATCCGCTGGTGTGGCTTTACGAGCTTCGCAAGGACGCGTTCACCTACGTTTTGTTCGCTCTCCTCGTGGTGTTGAACCGTGCGGCGCACTATCGCCGGCTTGAGCGGCAGGCCGCCACGGATGATGCGCGCGAGGTTGGACGCATCGCGCTGAAATGCGGCGGGCGCACCCTTCACTTGCGCGCGCCTGAGATCGACGTGGCGCGGGCGGCGGGCAACTATGTGGAGGTGGTGTGCGGCTCCAAGACCTATTTGGCACGGACCACACTTGCCGCCCTTCAGGCACTGTTGGAGGCGGCTGATTCCCGTCACCTCCGCGTCCACCGCAGCCATATCGTCAACCTCGATGCTGTGCGCGAAGTGACACCCACAGGCAGCGGCGAGGTGAGGATCCACCTTGCAAGCGGCATTCACGTGCCAGGGTCGCGCCGCCACCGCGAGGCTCTTGCCAGCGCCCTCACAGCGCAAAACCATCTTTGACGGGGACTTCAGCAAGAAAGAGCTGACCGATGGTGTCACTGAAAACGATCGTGCCGCCTGCGATGGCGAGCGAGGTGGGTGCAAAGTCGAACCGAGCCTCGGCGAGCGCTTTGCCTGTGGCAACGCTCCAGAGCCGCGCTGTTCGGTCAAACGAAGCCGTCACCGCCAGTCTGCCATAGTCAAAGAGCGCTGCGTCCAACACCGCCGCCTTGTGCCCGGTGAGGCGAACCCGTGTGGTGCCGTTGGCCGCATCGATGACCTCTGCCGTCCCATGGATACTGCCGGTCACGGTGTGCCTGGCGTCAGGCGAAAAGGCGGCCGAGCGCACCATCGCCTCCTGACCGACGGTGCGCTCGCACCGGCCGGACGGCCAAGACAAGATGGTGGCCGTTCGACCCTCGGCCGACCCTGTCAGGCTGATGAGCCGGCCTGCCTCGCGCGCGAAGGGGCATGGGCCGATGGCGTGCTGGTCTGCCTTCTGCCGCCAAAGCTCCCGGCCGTCTTCGCAGGAAAGGCAGAGGAGGTCGCCGCCTTGGGTCGGTGCGGCAAGAAGCGCGGCGCCGTCTGGTGAAAGCGCCACCTTATGCGATCCGCGTCTTGCAAGCTTGGCGATCACGCGCGCCTCCCCAGTCGATGTGGACCAGACGCGCACAATCCCATCCACCGACGCCGAAACAATTGACCTGCTATCGGCAGAAAAGGCAGCCCACGTCACGGGAGCCTCTTGGCCTTCCAGGGTGTTGAGGTCCTCGGCCGTCCGCGCGTCAAACGCCTTTAGGACGCCATCCTGTTTGACGACGAGGATCATCCCGCCGCAGGGAGAGAAGAACACGCGTTGGCCGTCGGCCTCGGGGAGCGCCATCACCTCATCTCCTGACAGAACGTCCCAGACCCTGACGGCGGCTCCGAAGGCGGCCGTGACAATGCGCTGGCCGTCAGGGGAGAAAGCGGGGTGGATCGCATCGAGCCAACATTTCTCCAGAACACCGAGCACGGCATGGGTGGTGACATCGAAAAGCCGCGCGATACCGTCCCACGAGGCGATGGCAAGGTGGCGTCCGTCAGGGGAGAAGGCGACCGATTGAGTATCGCGCGCCTTGCCTGGAAGGACGCCGAGAAGGGCGCCGTCACAGGTGCGCCAGAGCCGTGCCGTCCCGTCCGATCCGCCAGCGGTGGCGACCATGGTGCCATCGGGGGACATGTCAGCGTCCAACACCGCCGCGCGATGGCCGCACAAGACGGTTGGCGGCGTGTCCTGCGACACCGGCCAAAGGCGGGCACGCCCATCTTGGCTGCCTGTGATGAGAGTGCGCCCATCGGGGGAGAACGCTGCCGTGCGGACCGATGCACCGCTCCCATCATGAAGGCGCCGCACCACATCGCCGGTTCTGGTGTCAACCAGCGCTACGGCGTCGGTGGACAGTATTGCTGTCAGTGAACCGTCAGGGGCCATCGGTGCCCGGGGCAGTCTGAAAACGAAGCCAGCGAACACCTGCGACGCCGACCCGCCATCCATGGGCCAGCAGCGCAAGATGCCGTCGCGCGAGGCGGCGAGGATGGTATCGCCGCCCGGTGCAAAGGCAGCCCCTGTGGGTGGCTCGGGAAGCGACCATGTGGCCATCACCTCCCCCGTCTCACCATGCCAAAGGCGCACGGTGCCATCTTGGGACGCGGTGAGGATCGCCTTGCCGTCGCGCCCATAGGCCGCGCTGACGACGGCGCCGCGGTGTCCCTCAAGGGTGATGCGTGGGCTGGCAGTTTCGACGTGGAAAACGTGCACATCGCCGCTCAACGTCGCGATCAAGAGGGTGGTGCCGCAGGGAGACAAAGATGCGCGCCCCACAAACCCGCGCGGAGCCTCCAGGCGCCGCAATTTCGCGCCAGTCGCCTCGTACCAATCGGCCAGCATTGGGGGAACCTGCACGGCAAAATCGGCGATCGTGCGGCACGACCGGCTTGGCGTTTTGGGGAGTGAGGCGATGAGCGTTCCAGATCGCGTCGAGGTCTATGTGGGCACCTCCATCGACCCCTTATCGCCGCGTGGGATCGAGGCGCTGATCGATGCCTCGAATGCCCACCCCTTGGTGGCGCCGACCGAATTTGGCATCGACGAGAAACGCCAACGGCCATTGGATGGGAACGGGCTTCGCGATCTGGTGGCAGGCTTCGGCCGCAGCGACTTCGTCCTCAACATGAAGCGGGGTTCCCCGCCCCGCCTTGCGGGCCACGTCAACACCATGAGCGCGCGCAAGAACCCTGGCGGCCTATGCCATGTGAAGCTGCGATGGAGTGGTTTGAAAGACCAGCACCGCGCTCCGATCTTCGCGTTCGGCGAACACTTGGCAAATGCCCTCGAGGCACAGTACGGGCTGGTTCACCCGATCTGGGATCTTGGTGAGGCGAGCCAGGCCTACAGCGAAGCGGGGATCGTCGTGTTTCACGAGCTTCAGCGGTTCGGGCCGCCGGGGGTCGCCGCGCTCACCGTGTTCGGCCCACACCTCGTTGGCCTTTTCGGTCGCGAGCGGCTCCTCGATGCCGGCGTTCCCGCCAACACAACACCTTGGGGCGGCATTGCGCTGCGCTTGGTGGAAAACCCTCAGGTGGCAAGTCTTGCCGACCTTCAGGCCGCGCAATCGGCCGTGATGAATGCCTTGGCGCCTGCCGAGGTGTTTGCCAAGACCGGGGACATCGAACAGGCAGCAGGGCGCAACTGGGTGCCGATCCCACAAGCAGCGCTCGGCTGAGTGCGGTTTCAGCCCGGCCCCGATGCCCGCCGAGTGCGGGCGTTTGATCTCATGGGATTGACACAACGCAAGATCGAATTGGTTGGCCTCTGCTACTATTTTGCCTTATGGTGACCATAAGTAGTGACTTCCATCCGAGTAACCATCCCATGCCATTGCCGACGTCCATTCAGCCTGCGGGCGAGTTTCTTGAGCTTGAGAATGATTGTGCGGCCATCGACGCGTTCGTGGCCAGGGAGAACGCACGGTCCGCCGACCTGTTGGCCGACGAGACGTTTCGGTCCGACACAGCCGCCATTCGCTCGATCCTTGAAGACACCGACAAGCTGATCCACACCGCCCAGCGCGGCGATTGGCTCTACAGTTTTGAGCGCACGCGCACCAACCCGCGCGGCGTGTGGCGTCGCATTCCTGCCAAGGGCCGTCCCGCTTCCGATGGACCATGGGAGAGCGTGTTCGATCTTGACGCCTTTTGCGCGCGGGAGGACCGTGTGTGGCATTGGCGCGGTGCCGTGACAGCACCGTTCGATCCCGACCGTGTGCTGATTGCGCTCTCAGACGGGGGGTCGGACCGCTGGCGCTTCATCGAGTTTAACTGCGAGACCAAGGCTTTCGTGGAGGACGGGTTCGACCTTCCCGCCGAAAAGGCCAATGTGTGCTGGCTTGGCCCTGGCGAAATCCTCGTATGCACATCCAGCGATGGCGGGGCGACGCGGGCGGGCTGGCCGCGGGTGGCCAAGCGGTTGAAGCGGGGAACCTCTTTGTCCGACGCGCCTGTGGTGTTTGAGGGCAACCCGACCGACGTCGGCATTTGGGCCCATGCCTTCATCCGTGGGGTGGAGGCGCCTTTGATCGTGATACGCCAGGTGGTCGACCTCGGCAAGATGGCGCTGACCTGCCTCACAGACGACGGTGCACGCTGGCAGGCGGAAACACCCAACGATGCGTACGTGACATTCTCCAAGACCCACTACGCCTATCACCCGCGCGATGAAGCCGACCCCCTTTGTGGCGCGCTGGTGGTGTGCAGCCATGGGGCGACCCGGGCGGGTCAGGCCGAGCATCGCGTCGCATTCCGCCCGTCGGAGCGAAAGGTGCTTGATTGGCGCGGCGTGAAGCTTTTGGGCGACTGGCTGGTATTCACCGTTGAGGACAACCTGACGCCCTCCCTCTACGCCCTTTCGCTGCACGATGTGGATGCGGCACCACAAAAAGTGGGTCTGCCAGAGGCGTGCGACATGATCGCCATCGTCCAGCGCCATGCCGAGCCCCAGGCGGGTGATGATTCCCTTCAGCTCTACACGCAAGGGCTGCTTCAGCCACCCGCCGTCTACTGGTTCGACCTTGATGACGGCCCGGCCGGCGCACGCTTTGCTTTGATCGGACGCGAGCCTGACCGGTTCGACGCCAATTGCGCGCAGGCGCAGATTCTCACCGCAACCTCCGACGATGGCACCGAGGTTCCCTACCGTCTGGTGCTTCCCAAGGGGGCAGCATCAAGCGACTGCCCTGTGTTGATGTACGCGTATGGCGGTTTCGGCACGTCGGTGGCGCCTGGATATCTGGGCCTTTGGGGCAAGCTCTGGGTGGAGCGTGGTGGCGCTTACGTTCTGGCCCATATCCGGGGTGGGTCGGAATTCGGACCCGGCTGGCACAAGTCGGCCATGCGCGAAAACAGGCCCCGCGCGTTCGAAGATTTTGCCGCTGTGGCACGCGACCTCACCCGCCGAGGCATCACGCAGCCCCATATGGTTGCCTGCCGCGGTGCCAGCAATGGTGGCCTTCTGACGGCCGTGATGCTGACCCGCTACCCCGATCTTTTTGGTGCCATCTGGTCCGTGGTTCCCCTTACCGACATGCTGCGCTTTCATGCCTTCGAGGCGGGAAAAGCTTGGATTGACGAGTACGGCAACCCCGAGCAGGCGGAGGATCGTGCGTGGCTTAAGGCCTACTCCCCCATCCACAATGTTGCGCCGCACACCGAGGTGACGTACCCGCCCACCTACATCGAAACCTCCAAGAGCGATGACCGAGTGGACCCGTCTCATGCCATGCGCCTTTGCGCCCGGTTGCGCGCCCACGGGCACGAGCCTTTGTTTCACCAGTTCGGCGATGGCGGCCACGGTGGCGGCGGTTCCACAGGTGAAAGGGCGCGTGAGCTTGCGATGGGCCTTGCTTTCTTGCGCCAGACGATCGCCGCACCGTCAGCTGTCGAGGGGTCGCCGCACCCCGCATGCGTCGCTGCACAATAGGAGCAGCAGACGGTCGTCGATGCGTGGGTCGGTGTGAGACTCGATGGTGTGCTCGTTCAGACCTTCCGACCGGAAGTGGCAGAGGCCTGAGGGTCTTTGGTCCAGTGGCCCGATGGTTGTCGCGCGTTGTGACAGATCACCGAAGTCGGTGTCGACATCGTCTATGAAGCTCAGGCAGTCATTGGGTTCGGTTGTAGAGGTGCTATCGGCGCGCATCGTGCGCACCGGCCAAGAGCTAATGTGATCAGCGATTGGGTGAGCGTCCTTTAAGACCCGTCGATGAAGGCGGGGCTAGCGATCGTCAGCATCACCCTGTTTTTTCCGGCCGATGCTTTGCAGCGGCCCTCGACGGACAAGAATGTTGGTGCAAGGATGTACCGCACGCGGGAGCTGTACCTGCGCGAAGTATCACAAGCTGTTGGGAAGTCTTACAACTTCGATGGACGGGACGCTCATGATGCGACATTTCTATTTTCATCGATGCGCGACATTCGCCGTTCTTGCGGGCCTACTCGGCGGCATCGCAATCACACCTGTTGCGGCGGACGACAGCGCCCCTTCCATCGAAGGCACTTGGGTGGGAACTTACAAAGTGGCTTTCCCGCGCAGCCACCCTGTCTATCCCGACCAAGCGGTCGACACATCGATGGAAATGGAGGTCTACCGGCAGGACGACCATTTGATTTGGGTGGAGAACCGATGGAAACGCGCCTCCGAGCCCGACTGGGTCGTTGAACACGGCACCGGCGCTTTTGACCTTGAAGACCACTCCCGGTTGATCATCACAGGAGCAGGCCCTCCTCCAACAGAGACCGCCAACACCGGCTTCTTTATGGGGGAATATGACGACGGCCAGCTGCACCTCACCTACAGCGGTTTTTCAGACGGCATCTCGTTCAGCGTCATCCTCGACCGAAAGCCGCAGTAGCCGGGTGCTCTTCGGTGTAGCGTACGGGCGGTTCTGGCGCGGAAACGCGCGGTGGCGCTGACCCTTTTGTGTCGGAAGCGCCATGGGACGCTCTGATCCGAGACAATCTCTTGCGAGGTCGCGTCCCTGCCCCTATTGTCCGCCACGCCGCAGGAGAGGTGCCGGAGCGGTCGAACGGGGCGGTCTCGAAAACCGTTGTGCGCGCAAGCGTACCCAGGGTTCGAATCCCTGTCTCTCCGCCACACCCAAGCGAGAGGATCTGGGGTCGAACTCGCTCCTAGCTAATCAACGCTGGGCTGTTGATCCAATTTAACTTGTCCCCGGTTGCTCAATGTGCCGCATTCTGCGTTCCAACCAGGCAGGGAACGGTGGGATGATGGGGTGCGACCAACGAGAACTCACGACGTTGCGAGCCGACCTGGCGTGCGCTCGCCTTCAATTTGCGTTTCTGAAGGCCTCGTGACTCGAGGCAAAGCAACAATCCGCCGCCGCGTTCGATCATACGACCGCCCGCGCACAGTTTGAGCGGCGTCTCAGAGCCGAGGTCGCCGCCAACGACGCCATGCTGCTCGCAAAGCTTGCGGCGTTGGCGCTTCGCCCAGAGGACCTTCCGGACGTGGAGGATCTCTTGCAGGAGGCGCTCGCGCGGTGGGATCTGCACACGGCACCCTCTCGGAAGTCGGGTGAGGGCGCGGACGGACAAGACGCACCGATCGTTGTCGCTCCAGTCGAGTACGTTCGCGAAACCGCTGCCGTTCGCGAGTTCGCCGGGCGCATCAACGCCGAACGGCAGCAGATGCTCGGCATCGACCGATACACCTGGCTCAGCCGCGACGACGAGCGGGTCCGCGACAGCCACGCCAGCAACGACGACAACGTCTTCTGGTGGGACGAGCCGCCGGAGGACGGCCACCCCGGCGAGGCCCACAACTGCCGCTGCGTCGCCGAGCCGCTCCTCGTCGATGAGCCGGAATGGGTGCCGACCCTCGATGCCGCCTACGACAGCGCGATCGACGACGCCGTTTGGGACGGCGCGATCGATGGCGTCCAGGCATTTTTGTCCGACCTCGTTCCCTCGCTCGACGATCTTTGGGCACTGCTTGAAGCGAGCGAGGCGGCGACGCTCGGTTACCTCATCGTCAAAGAGCAACTCACTGGGCTCGACGAGGCGGAGCAGACGCGCCGCGACGGGCTGCTCGGCAATGTCGAGGCTTGGGTCGACGACCTCGCGGCGACGCTGGGCGATGCCCCAGAGCTGGCTCTGGCACTGTTCGACGCCGTGCGGGCCATCGAGGCCCGGCCCGAGGCGCTTGCCGCAGCCCATCGCCGGGGCGTTGCGACCCGGGCCGACGTCGTGGCGGCCTATTCTGAGCGCAGCCGCATGCGCACGCTGGCGGCGCTCTACGGGCTTTCGGCGCTTGTGTCCGGCGGGGTGGCCGCACGCGCGCTGATCGCGCGGCTCCTGCGCCGGCGTGGTACGCTCCCCGACGACGTCGCGGCGGACGGTCTTGCCGATCAAGCCGCCCGTGCCAGGACCATATCTCCGGATGGCGACTGGGCGCGCATCCCGGACCCCGGCATCCCTTGGGGCGGCCCGATCAAGGAGCAGGGGGCTTCCTGGGAGCGCCATCTGGCCGAGCGCGGCGGCCTCGGCGACTGGATCGAGGAGCGCGCGCGGAACTTCAAGACCTTCGATTTCTTTGACAGGGTGACTCGCGTCGCGACGAGCGCCAAGACGCTGAACACCCGAGCGCCTGGTTACGCACGCGACCCGCGGCGCATCTTCTACACTCTGAAACGCTACATCAAGCTCGCGGCCGAGTTCGACAGCCGCAGTGTTCCCAAGTACCGAATTCTGCCTGGCCAGATCGAGCGACGCCGCGTCGTCCTCGCGATACCGTCAGGGACGACGGCCGAGCAAATGCGTGAGATCAATCGTGCGCGAACTTACGCAGAAAGCAAATGGATCGAACTGGAGGTTACGATCATCGAATGACCATGAAGAAGCCTTTCAATCCACCGCCGCCGGAAGAATCTAAGGTGGCGAGCGTGACCGCGTTTCGCGCCTTCTATCAGATCACCTCCTGGGCGGTGTACGGTGCGTGTTTGCTGGACCCCGACGGGATCGACATGGATCATCCGGCCGACCTCAGCGATACCGAACTCGGTGCAACGGCACGCGAGGCTTTGCTTGCCAGCCGCTTCATCGGCCCCGAACACCCGGATTGGGATCGTGTGGATGAGTACTCGAAGCAGCTTGACGGCAAGGAGCTTGAGAATAAGTTGAAGGCGCGCGCCGGCGTGAAGACCACCAAAGCGCTCTACAACGGTGCCGGCGATGTGTCGCTGAGGCTGAAGGACGGGACCATCAGCCTCATTCCGATGAGGTACGAGGGCCGGGGCGGCTTCGGCGGCATCAAGGGTCTTGCGCCAACCGAGCTCGCCGAAAATGTTTCGGACGAGGCCCTCGGCGCCGCTATCCGCGCCGCAATCGAGGTGAGCCGGGCCGCCGCAAGGCGATGAACGGCTGGCGTTCGGCATGAAGCGGAGCGGAGAATTTTGGACCTCAGCCCCTCTCCCTCCGCCAGCTCACTGCCAATAGAGTGCGTTGATGTTCTCCACTTGTTGAGAATTCAACAATTTAAGTCACAACTCTGCTCAGTTGAGCGTCGTGGCGCTATATCCAGTTCCGCTCGCAAGGTTGGGTCGGCGGTGGGGTTGGAAAGGCGAAAGCTTCATCGGCTGACGGCTGCACAGGTGCGCTCCCTTACCGAGGATGGGCGCCACGCCGATGGTGGTGGCCTCTATCTGGTCGTCACCCCAGGCGGCACGCGCAACTGGTCGTTCATGTGGAAGCCCGACAAGAAGCGGCGCGAGATAGGCTTGGACACCTTTCCCCTTGGTGACGTTGGCTGAGGCCAGGGCCCGCGCGGAAGCAGCCAGGGCAATTGTTCGGGAAGGCGGCGATCCTCTCGCGCACCAGCAGAAGGGCTCGGAGCCCACATTCAGCGAGGCGGCCGAGCAGTTCATCGGCGCCCACGAAGCCTCCTGGCGCAAACCAAGGCACCGGGCCCAATGGCGCTCGACGACCAAGACCGACTGCACACCCATCGCCGACACACGCATGAGCGAAGTCGTCACTGACAGTGCACGTGAATGCTTGTCTCCAATCTGGACGAAAGAGTTTGAGACGACGCCTCGCGTCCGTGGTCGGATTGAACGCGTTGTTGCCTTTGCCACGGCGTGCGGCTTGGGCAAAGGGCTGAACACGGCCATGCTGGGTGGGCAGCTGTCGGCCACCTTGCCGGCACCTTCAGAGCTCCAGCGAGGGCATCACCGGCCATGGCCTACCAAGAGGTGCCGAGCTTCATGGCGACCGTGAGCGAGCGACAGGGCATGGCGGCGCGCGCTAGCGTTCACAATCTTGACTGCCGCACGTTCGGGCGAGGTAAGGTTCGCCACGTGGGGCGAGTTGGACTTGTCGAAAGGCGTGTGGACGATCCCGGCAGGGCGCATAAAGGCCCTCCGCAAACACCGTATTCCCCTAACCCCACAAGCCCTTGGCCTTCTCTCCGCAACTCCCCGCCGCGACGACGAGGACATTGTCTTCCCGGGGATGCGAGGCAAGCCGATTTCGGACATGACCTTGTCGGCGGTACTGAAGCCCATGGGCATTGACAACGCGACCGTCCACGGCTTCCGCTCAAGCTTCAGGGACTGGGCCGCCGAGGAGACCAGCTTCGCCAACAAGGTGGCGGAGATGGCGATCGCCCACGCGGTGGGCAGCAAGGTGGAGGCCGCTTACCGGCGCGGAGACATTTTTCAGAGGCGCCGTGGCCTGATGGAAACTTGGGTGTGTTATGGCGATGGATCCTGACAAATATAGTCAGCATTGGGCGAAAAAAAAACCGTGTGGTTGATAGATATAGCGATTTCTTAGTAGAGCTATCATTGAATTCTTGAGATTGAGCAATATTAGCGATGAGTTGGCGTCAACTATCGCTGATACTCTTGAGCATGGTCAAGCGCACGGCAATAAAGCGAAGGTCTACGAGAAAACAAAGCTCGGGTAAATTACATCAAGCAAGCACGGAAAGGGGTGCACGGGAAGGTGGCAGCCTACTCCCTTGCGGAGGAACGGTCCGGTGCCGAGGGGGACGCGATAAGCCCCTCAACGATTGGAAGAGTTTACATCGCGCACCAGCAGAAGGCGGAGGAATTGCAGCGCAAACTCGATCGCGAGTTGTGGGAAGATGCCAGTAAAAGCAAAGAGTCACACGAATTCCCATCGAATTGGTGCGACAGACAACGCTGGCATCATCGACCAACATGCATCACATGGACTCTCGTCGAACCAAAGTCATGATGAGTACGGGATGCTGATTTTTCTCCCAAAAGCAGAAAAACCCCTCACGATTATTCGAGAGGTCTTACATTATCTGAATAAATCCCATCGCTTTCCTCGCTCTATAATGTTAACTTAGAGGCGGAAATCTTATGTCCGTGCTGGAATCGAGCGGTGGATCTCTGAGCGCGCGTCGGAGCGTGACGGCGCCGCAGGGTGGGGCCGATCGAAGCCGCACCGACAGGTTACGAAGGTCTTTCCCGATTCGGCTGCGGTCGACCCGACGTCCACTGGTGCAGTGCGCAACGAGAGATCACGCCATCCCGACCGGCTCCACCAGCGCCGTGCGGTCGTCGGGCCGGGTCTCAAGCATCTCCATCAGCTCGACGCGGCGGGCGTCATAGGCCGGATCCTCGGCTACATTGCGCATCTCGTGCGGGTCGGCGGAAAGGTCGTACATCTCCATGGCTCCGGAACCTTTCTCCAGGGTCAGCTTGGCATCGCGGGTGCGCACGCACGCCAGGTCGAGCGCCACACCCGTGCGCGATGGGTGCATCTTCCATTCGTTGAGGGCGAAATCGCGCGAGGCGGTCTCGGTCTCGATCAGGGGACGCCAGCTCCTGCCGTGCAGCGGGCGCTCGGAGGCCACGCCGGCGTAGTCGAGGAAGGTTGCCGCAATGTCGAGATTGGAGACGGGGTCCTCGACGACCTTGCCCGCCGGCACGCCGGGGCCGGCAACGACGGCGTTCACCGTCAAAAGGCCCTCATAGAACATCGGGCCTTTCAGAATGAGCCCGTGATCGCCGAGCCAGTCGCCATGGTCTGAGGTATAGATGACGATGGTGTCTTCGGCGAGGCCATAGTCGTTGAGAGCGATGCGGATGCGGCCAAAATTGTGGTCGATCAGCGAGATCATCGAAAAATAGTTCGCGATCATATGAGCCAGTTGCGCGTCGCTCTGGTCGGGTACGCGCGAGTTCTTGGAGCGGTGCTCCAACATCTTCGGGTCTTTCAATTGCGGCGTGCCTTCGAGCGCCGCTGTGTGCCACCAGGGCCGGGTGTCGAGGTCGCGCACGCGGTGCTCTGGCAAGTCGACGTCGGCAGGGTCGTGCATGCGCGACCAGGGTTCGGGCGCATCAAAAGGGTGGTGCGGGTCGGGAAAGGAAATCCACATGGCGAGCGGCCGGTCGCCATCGCGATGGTCGCGCAGGTACTCGATGGCACGGTCGGCGGTCCAGGTGGAGTTGTGCCAGGCCGGCGGCAGGCCCGATTGCAACGTTTGCGCCGCGCCAGCATCCGGCCCGGTCCGGCGCTGGTAAAGGTCCCATTTCTCATCGCCCAGACCGTCACCATAGAACCAGGCGTCATAGTGGAGGCCATAGGGCGGTCGTTGCGGCGGCAGGCGGTTGTGACCCATCACGACGAGCTCAACGTGCTCGAACCCCATGTAGGGGCCATGCCAATCGGGCCCGAATAGGTTGCTCGACTTGGCGCACTCCGGCCGGCCTGTGGGCTCGAAGGTGTGCATGGTGGAAAAGTGCGCTTTGCCGATGAAGGCGGTATCGTAGCCCGCGCGGGACAGTTGACCCGCGAAACCTTTGTCGGCGACGCCCTCGTCGAGGTCGACGCCGTTGTCCCACACGCCGTGGGTCTGCGGCAGGAGGCCGGTCAAAATGCCGGCGCGGGCCGGCTGGCAAACCACCGATGATGTGATGCAAGCGGGAAAGTGCGTCCCCTGCCGCGCCATCACATCAAGGTGCGGCGTCTTGATCCGGCGTTTGCCCATGAAGCCATAGCAGTCGCCCCGCTGCTGATCGGAGGTGACGACGATGAGGTTGGGCCGCTTCATGGTTTTTCTCCGCTGGCGGGGGACGGGGGATCCTCGGCGTGCGCTGGTCTGTTCAGCGTGGCGGTGTCGACGTCGTCCGCGGGGCGGGCGGGGCCGGGCGCGCTCCTGCGACGCTCCTTGAGGAACTGGCGCAGGCGCAGCGAAAACCCGGCCAGCCCGATGAGCAGGAAGGCGAGCGCCGCCGGCCGTTCGAAAAAGATCAGATAGCCACTCGACGACATCATCAGCGATTGCTGGAGCGCTTCCTCGGCGCCGCGGGCGAGGACAAACGAGATGATCATCGCGGGCGGCGAGAAGTCGAGTTTGCGCATCCCATAACCGACGAGGCCGAAGACGAACATCACCGACACGTCGAACAGGCTGGAGCGCAGCGAATACACGGCGACGACGGTCATCAAGAGGATCGTCGGATAGATGAGCCTCTGCGGCACGTGGCCGATGAGGCGGCCGATGAGCGGCGCACCGAACCAGCCGATGAGCCCGTAGCTCGCGATGCCGATGAGGCCGGCGGCAAAGAGGCCGAACACCAAATCGCGCGAGGTGAGGAAGATCGTCGGCCCCACCTGGATGCCGTGGATGAGGAAGACGCCGATCAGGATCGCGGCGATGGTGGAGCCGGGAATGCCGAGCGTGAGGACCGGGATCATGGAGGGCCCGGAGACCGCATTGTTGGCGGCTTCTGGCGCCGCGACGCCCTCAACGGCGCCCTTTCCCCACAGCTCTGGCCGCCTGGCGCGCCGCTTTTCTTCGCCATAGGCGATAAAGCAGGCCACCGCCGAGCCGAGCCCTGGCATCAATCCGATCAGCGCGCCGATGCCGGACGAACGCACGATGACGGGGGCGCAGATCAAAAATTCGCCCCACGACAGCGACCGGTCGACCTTGCCGGATGCCGTGCCGACCACCTTTTCGCTCGCAAGGCCGCGCGCCGCCGCCTCCGCCTGCACGAGGATTTCGGAGACCACGAACGCGCCGACCAGGAGCGGCACGAGGCTGAAGCCACCCATCATCGCGACGTTGCCGAAGACGTAACGATCGGTGCCGGAGATGACGTCGAGGCCGACCATCGCAAGGAGCACACCGAATGCGGCGCTTGCGAGCCCGCGCACAATGGATTTTCCGACCACCGAGCCGATGATGACGAAGGCGGTGACGTAGATCGCAAAGTATTCGGGTGGGCCGAGGAGGATCGTATAGCTTGCGATGAACACCGCGCCGAAGATCAGGATGAGCTCGCCCACAGTGTCGCCGCAGACCGAGGCGATGGTCGCCACCTTCAGCGCCTTGCCGGACTTGCCCTGTCGCGCCAGGGGATGGCCGTCGATGCCGGTGGCCGCCGCGGCGGTGGTGCCCGGCGTGTTGAACAGGATCGCTGCGATGGAGCCGCCGAAGCGCCCGGCCTTGCCGATCACGTAGAGGAAGGCGAGCGCGGCGAGCGGTGACATGTAGCCTGTGATGGGCAAAAGCATCGCAATGGCTGCGGGTGTGGTGAGGCCAGGGATCGCCCCGATGAGCGTGCCCACGATCGCGCCCAGGAAGACGAAGAACAGCGCACTGCCGTCGTTGAAGAGCGCGGCGAAGCCGGAGGCGAGATCAACCATTCCTGGGCGGCACCCTCAGCGCCACAGGCCGTTGAGATCGAGAAGCCGGCCCGGCGGGTCGTAGATGCCGAGCCCCACGAAGAACGCTGCATAGATGACGAGCGCAGCGCAAAGGCCCGCGGCCAGCGCACGGGTTGGGCCGCGCACACCGAAGGCGGCAAATGCCGGCGGGGCTGCCAGCAAGGTCGCCGGCAGATAGCCGATGGCACCGATCAGCCAGACATAGGCGAGCCCGCCCGCAACAATAACAAAGACCAGCACGCTCGGCCGCCCGTCGCGCCCCGCACCTGCCGGCGGCACGAGGAAAGCCTCCAGTGCGATCAGGATGCCGAAGCCGACAAGGAGCGCAGACGCTGCCTTCGGCACCACGTCCGGCCCGCCGAGCACACCCGCGCGCGTGTCGATGTGAAAGGCGCCGATCAGGAAGAACAGGCCGATCGCCACCGTTGCGCCGGCAGCAATCAGGCCGCCGAGGGGAAAGCGACGCGACATGGCCCCCTGCCTGCCGCGCCTGCCGCTACTTCATCGCCTCGGCGATCGGCGCCCATTCGCTGTAGAGGCCGTCAAGATAGGCGCGCGCGTCGGCAGCGGACTTGAACTGCGGCACGGCAAGCTCCGTCTCCAGCGCTTCACGATACCCATCAGATTTCGCCGCCTCTGCCACTGCCGCCTCGATGGCGGCAAGGGTCTCAGCATCGACGCCATTGGCGACGGCGACAACCATCGGGCTCGTGACCAAAGGGGCTTCGAGGCCGATCTCGCCGAATGTCGGGATGTCGTCTTTCAGCGGATAGCGGCCTTGCGCGTTCACTGCCAGCATCACGAGCTGGTCCTCGAAGCCGGCAAGCTGCTGCACGCCCATCCAGGCAAAATCGGTCTGGCCGCCGAGGATCGCCGCGCGCACATTGCCGCCGCCGCGAAACACCACCGGCTTGGCCTCATAGCCTGCGCTTCCCTCAACGCCGACAGCGGCGGCATTGTGCCAGCTTCCAGCGCCCGAAAACCCGTAGGTCATGCCGGGGTTTTCCTTGGCGTGGTTCACGAACGCCTTGATGGTGCCAAAACGCTCGTCATCGCGCTTCACGACGAGCCCGGTGATGAGTTCGCCCACCATGGCGACGATGGTGAAGTCGTCCAGCGGGTGAACGGGCTGCTCCTTGGCGAGCGCGCGCAGCATGAATGTGCCGTAGGACTGGATCATCAGCGTATAGCCGTCGGGCCGCGCGTCGACCACCGCCTGCGCGCCCACATAGCCGCCGCCACCTGGCCGGTTGACGACGTTTACTGGCACACCGGTCACCTCGCTGAGCGCCTTGGCAAGGGCCCTTGCGTGCGTGTCGGTGCCGCCGCCCGCGCCGACCGGGACGATCACCGTGACAGGGCGTTCGGGCCAGTCGGCAAGGGCAGCGGTCGCAAACACGGTCGCTGCCGCAAGAACGGCAAGGCTGAGCGGTCGCAAAAAAGTCATGGCATCCTCCCCCGGCACGCCGCACGCCCGGCGGGTCGCCGGTGCACGGTCGGTTCATTGTTGCAAGAGACTAGCGATTGCCAGACATGCTTCAAAATGCTGTTTCCTCCTGACTTCATGCCGCTGGAGCATTGAAATTGGCTGACCCGAACGTCAAAGCCATGCGCGCCTTTATCGCCGTCATGACCCACGGCACGGTGAGCGAAGCCGCGCGGCGCATGAACATCACCCAGCCAGCGCTGAGCCGTACCTTGTCAGGGTTCGAGGACGAGCTGGGCATGGCGCTCTTCCGCAGGGTGCGCAGGCGCCTCGTGCCGACCCCCGAAGCGCGTGCGCTGGTGCGCGATGTGGAGCGCGCCCTCATCGTGCTCGACGAGATTCCGACCCTTGCGCGCGACATCAAGGCCGACCACGCCGGGACGGTGCGCATTGCCGCACTGCCACGGCTTGCCCACGGCCTCGTCGGCCCCGCGATCCGAGCACTACGCGCACGTCGGCCAGGTCCACGCTACATTGTGGACATTCGCGAGCGGCGCGAGGTGGAGCGTTGGGTCGCAAGCCGCATCAACGATCTGGGCCTGGTGACGCTCCCCGTTGAGCACCCCGCAATCGCGCTGGAGGCCTTCGCCCGTGTCAGACTGTGCGCGATCCTCCCGGCAGGCCATCCGCTATCGCGCCGCAGCGACATCGGCGTCGATGAGCTTTCCGGCGAACCTTTGATCCTGCCCGCAGAGGGCACCATGATGCGCCAGCGTTTGGAGCAGGTGTTTGCCGAGGCCAACGTGCGCCCGCACGCCGCCATCGAATGCCCCTCAACGGTGCTCGCCTGCCAATTCGTCGGCGACGGCCTCGGCTACACCATCTCCGATGCCATCTCCACCGCGCTCAATCCGGCCGCGGCGCGCGCCGTGCCGCTGCGCCCGCGTGTGGACTTCCAGCTCGGGTTCGTCGGTCCACTCGGCCGCAGCGCTTCGCCGACCACGGCCGAGCTGCGCCAGGAAATCGCGCTGGTGGCGCAACGGTATGGCGCCGAGCCAATTGCCGGCGCAGACGGTGATGGGCAACTAAATCATGCCTTTGGAGCATCAAAATAGGCGAAATCACCATTGGCGACATGAACGCAGAGCATCGTATCTGTCCCGCAAATGTTTTCTGGCGCGGAGGCGTTCATGCCGCATCACCACTACAGGCCGGACCTGATGGGCTCGGCGGCCGTCAGCCCAAGCGGCACGTTCGAGGCCGGCTCCACGCACCCCTTCGCGCTCGTCTATACCTGCGGCCGGTTCGGCATTGACGACCGTGGTATTCTGAAAATCGCCTTTCGCGCCCATACTGATCAGTCGCCACTGCAAACCGCCGATCCGTCCGCGCCCGGCTTCGTCTCGGTAACCACCGAGCCCGCCGTTCCCATCGATGTGAAGGTGGAGAGCCGGCGCAACATCCGGCCGTGGACGCAGTCGCTCTATGTCCAGTGCAAACGTTTCCTGTCCGAAGGCGACCGCGTGGTCGTGCGCTTCGGCGAGACAGGCATTTCGCCCGGCTTGCGGCTCCAGACGTTCTGCGAGGACACGTTCGAGTTCCGCGTTTTCGTCGATCCGTTCGCCACCTACGACATGATCGCGCTGCCCGATGCCGAGCAGCCGTTGATTGCGATCGGCCCCGGCGCCCCGGTCGCATGGAAGATCGTCGCGCCAACCCTGCGGCGGCCCGGCGAACCCTTCTTCATCGGCGTCAAGCGGGAGGATCGCTGGGGCAATCCTGCGCCCGGTGACGATGGCACCGCGCTGCTGTGCGTCTCGCCCGACGTCCCCGGTTTTCCGCGCCCCATCGAACTTGGTGCGGCGGACTGCGCGATGGAAATCGGTGGGCTCGCCATTGCTGCGCCCGGCACCTATCGCTTCGTGCTCAAAGACGCTTCCGGGGCTGGGCTTGCGCGCAGCAACCCTGTCAAAATCGCGGCAGGCGAGCGCGCGCACTTCTGGTCGGACCTGCACGGCCAGTCGGAGGAGACGGTGGGCACAAACTCCTGCCGCGATTACTTTGCGTTCGCACGCGACCGGGCCTTCCTCGACATCGCCGCCCATCAAGGCAACGACTTTCAGGTTAGCGATGCCTTCTGGGCCGAAATCAACGCGCTGACCGCCGATTTCAACGAGCCGGGACGCTTCGTGACGCTGCCGGGCTACGAGTGGTCCGGCAACACCAGCGTTGGTGGCGACCACAATGTCTGGTACCGACACGAGGGCCGGCCGATCTACCGGTCCTCGCGCGCCCTCGTCAGCGACACAAGCCGCCCCGAGACCGACGCGCACGATGCCACCGCCCTCTTCGAACGCCTTGCGGGCGAAGAAGCCATCGTTACTGCCCACATCGGAGGGCGCTATGCCGACATCGGCTTTGCGCACGATGCAAAGCTGGAGCCGTCGGTGGAGGTGCACTCGGCGTGGGGCTCGTTCGAATGGCTGCTGGACGACGCTTTTTCCCGCGGCTACCGGGTGGGCGTCGTGGCGGCGAGCGACGGGCACAAGGGACGACCGGGCGCGAGCTATCCGGGCGACGCGGAGTTCGGCTCCTATGGCGGGCTCACCTGCCACCTTCTTGAGCGGCTGGACCGCGACGCGCTGTTCAAAGCCTTCCGCAAGCGCCACCACTATGCCACCACGGGCGCACGCATCGGCCTTGACCTTGCCGTCATGTTCGATGGTCCCAGCACCGTTAGCGGGCGCAATCCCAGTCTCGCGGGGGCACCGTCCTGTGCCGCCCGGCGCGCGATGATGGGCGACATCGTCGAGACGGACGCCGCCACCGCGCGCGTGACGTTCGAGGTGTTGGGCTCCGCCCCGATCGAGCGGGTGGAGCTGCGCGACGGCATGCACGTCATCAAGACATTTCGGCCCTATGGTGAGGCCGAGTTAGGCGGGCGCATCCGCATCGTGTGCGAGGGGGCAGCCTATCGCGGCCGGGGGCGGCTTGTGAAGTGGACGGCCGAGGCAGCGGTCGAAGGCGCGTCGATCAGCCGGATCGCGGGCGTGAATTTTTGGAACCCCGATATCCAGCCCGAGCAGAGCGGAGCGCGGACGGCGCGGTGGCGCTGCGTGACCACGGGCGGCTTTTCGGCGGTGGACCTTTGGCTGGCCGAGGAGGAGGCGGACGGAAAGCTCGCCATCGGCACCAGCGAAGGCAATGCCGAACTCTCGCTCGCCGACATCGGGTTTGCCGACACCGTCTTCGACTTCGGCGGGCTCGGCAAACGTATTCGCGTATTCCGCCTGCCGGACGCAAACCTGCCGGAGACGTTACACGGCGAGGCTGACGTGAACCTTGCGGCGGAGCGCGACACGGTGTTGATGATCGCGCTCACCCAGTGCGACGGGCACCGCGCCTGGTCGAGCCCGGTCTACGTGGCGCGCCGGTGAAGCTCGGCCGTTCTTGCACAGCCACGTGCGCACGGCATCGAGCTTGTGGGCAAGGTGGTGGCGCAGGGAGGCGGACGGACGTCAGCCGTCGCGCGCCGTGAGCGCGACGTCTACCATCTGATGCTGGGTCGCACCTTGTCGGGCGTGGAGATGGGCCTTGAGCAAGCCGGTGTGCCGCACAGGAGGGGTGGCGCACAGACCGCGCACGACTTCCTGTCCGCCCGCGACCAGCACATTCGATGCAAACCCATTCACATCGAGGGCACCTGCAAAGGTGCTGCGCTTCTCACGGCCGGTAGGTCGGCGTGCATCCCATCGAACATGAGTCGCCGAACTGTGGTCCGAGTTCCACCGAGTGTTCGACGCCAACTTCCGAGCCCAAGCAATAGAACGCGCTACGCTTGCAAACGGAACAGGCCTTTTGTGCCTTGGTGACACGTCTCTAGTGTCAGACAAGGCTGGAGGCTCGTGGTGAAGGTCGTCGAAGCAAAAACCGAAATCGTGCGCATCCCGACGCGGCCCTTCTTCGGCGCCGTTCGCCAGTCGGGCTTCGGCGCGCATCCGGTCCTTGAGACGGTCGTCCTGTCACTGCGCGATGACGAGGGCCGCGTGGGGCTTGGCGAATTCGCCAGCATGTATCCCCGCCGCGGCCCGCTCCTTCAGGTCGAATTCGACCACGTGTTCGCGCCGCGCATCGTGGGTCGCGACCCACGGGACGTTCCGGCCATCATGAACGAGTTGGAGGCGCTGCTCCCAGAGGCGCGCATCACGCTTGCTGGCGTCGAGATGGCGCTCCTGGACCTCACGGGACAGGCGGCCGGCGTGCCGGTTTATGTGCTTTTGGGCGGCCGGGCGAGGGAGAGCGTTCCGCTCAGCTACTCCATCTCGTGGGGACCGGCTGACCAGGCCGCGGCACTCGCGAAGGAGAAGGTGGATGAGGGTTACAGCTCGATCAAGCTGAAGGTCGGCCGCGACCATGACAACGACGTTGCCCTGGTGAAAACGGTCCGCGAGGCGATCGGCCCCTCAATGCCGCTCCGGGTCGATGCGAACATGCGTTGGCCCTCGCCAAAGGATGCGGTGCGCACGATCCTAGCGCTCGATCCGTACGATGTTGCCGCTGTGGAACAGCCCCTTGCACCGGACGACCTCGCCGGCCACGCCGCACTCGTGAAGGCCGTGCGCCCAAAAATCATGCTCGACGAGGGGGTTTGGACCTCCCGTGATCTCTTGCGGGCCATCCAGGCGGACGCTGTTGAGGCGGTCTCGGTCTATGTGACCGAGGCGGGGGGATTGCGCGAGGCGATGGCGATCTTTGCCATGGCAAAGGCCGCGCACCTGCCATGCGCCATCGGCTCTATGCCAGAATGCGGCATCGGCACGGCAGCGCAGATCCATGTGGGCCTTGCCGCGCCAGCCATAGGTTATCCGTGCGACACCTGCGGCACCAACTATCTGGCCGACGACGTCACCACCGGTGCCGGGCGCATCGAAGGTGGAACCGCCAGGCCGAACAATGCGCCGGGCCTGGGCGTGCAACTCGATCCATCTAAGATGGACGCCTACCGGGTCGCCCTTTGATCACGCCCTGCGACCTCCTCGTCCGCGATGCGACGCTCGTCATGCCTGAAACGCCAGCGGGATGGCTCGCGGACGGTGCCATCGCGGTTCACGGCGGGCGGATCGTCGCCATCGGTTCCTGCGAGGCGGTGCTCGCGAAATGGCGCGGCTTGCGCACCCTCGAAGCGCAGGGCGCGCTCGTCCATGCCGGTCTCGTCGAACCGCATTTCCATATCGGCCAGTACATATCGCGCGGGCTCCATCGCAAATTCGCGGACGCCCAGCGCCCGGACCTCACCTACGCAGCCTGGAAGGCCGCAATCACGCCGGCGGAGGAGCATGTGGGCGTGGCGCTCGCGGCGCTTCACTGCCTCAAAGCCGGCATCACGTGCGTGGTCGATCCTGGGACGCTGTTCGACACCGAGGGCGCGGCCGCGGCTCTGCGCGCGGTGGGTCTACGCGGCGTTCTGGCAGCCCCTTACATCTGGGACGAAGGCGCGCCACTGCCGGGGCTGGTGTCCGGTGCGCTTCACCTGCGGGTGCCGGCGGACCTTGTGCGCTGTCGAGCGCTTCTCGACGGGTCCGTGGCGGGGACCGGCGACCGCGTTGCGAGCCACATTGCGATCTATGGCGAGCACACCGCCTCGGACACGCTGTGGCAGGAAGCGGCTGCGGTGGCGCTGGACAAGGGCCTCACCCTCTCGGCGCATGTCATGTTCGACCCGCGCCTCAGCGCTGCGTTCAAGGCCGATCGGGGACACAGCGTGGTCGCGCATCTGGATGGCCTCGGCGTCCTTGGCCCCAACGTCACGCTCACCCACCTCAACGCCCTGGATGACCGCGACATCGATATTCTCCTTGAGCGGTGCACCCGCGCGATCTGGTGCCCCGCCAATGCGCGGCTCGCCGAGGCCCATGGCGGCGTGAACCGCCTCACCGAATTCGCCCAGCGGGGCGGCGTGGTGGGCGTCGGCATGGACATGCCTCACGATCATGCCATCGGAGAGATCGGCACCGTCGCCCGGCTCATCTCTGGGGCGGAAGGCCCCACCTCTCGTGCGCTGTTCGGCATGATGACGCGCGAGGCTGCACGCACCATCGACGACGGCACCATCGGCGGCGATGTGCTCGGCGTTCTGGAGGTGGGAGCGGCGGCCGACATCGTCGTGCGCTGGCCGAACGGACCGGAGCGGATGCCCTCGCTCGACTTCTTTGCCGAGCTCACCACCCTGGCGCGGCCGGGCGGCGTGCGGACCGTGCTCGTCGGCGGCGAGGTGATGCTGGCCGAAGGGGTGCCTACCCGGGTCGACGCGGTGCGCCTCAGCCGTCGCGGTCGCGAGGCGAGCCAAGCGCTCTTCCGACGCATCGGCTACGGCACGGTTGGCCCAGCGGCGGCGGCATGAGGCCCCACGAATATCGCACGCTCGATGCGACGGGCCTTGCCGCCCTCGTTCGCGCTCGCAAGATCACATCGGCCGAGTTGGTCGAGCTCGCGGCCGGTGTCATCGTCGACGATCGGTTGAACGCCTTCATTGCGCTGGACTTGGAGCATGCGCGAGAGGCGGCGGAAACCCCGCACGGTCCCTTCGGCGGGGTTCCATTCGCCATCAAGGACCTCAACACACAGGTGGCCGGACTGCCAGCCACCAAGGGAAGCGCGCTCCTTGCCGATGCCGTTGCCACCCAGGACAGCGAGATTGTGCGCCGGTTCCGCGCCGCCGGGCTGATCCCGATGGGCCTCACCAATACGCCGGAGTTCGGGCTCAATGTCTCAACCGAGCCGCACGCCTTTGGCCGCACCTGCCATCCGTGGGATCGGTCTGGTGCGCTGAGCCCCGGCGGCTCGTCGGGGGGCTCGGCCGCAGCGGTGGCCGGAGGGCTCGTGCCGGCTGCGCATGCCACCGACAGTTCCGGATCAATCCGCATTCCCGCAGCGTTGTGCGGTCTCATCGGCCTGAAGCCAAGCCGCGGGCGCACGCCGTTGTTGCCGGGGATCGCGGGCGACCGGCACACCATCACGACGGCGGGCGCGCTCACCCGCACGGTGCGCGACTGCGCCGCGCTCCTGGACGTGGTCAGCGCCCCGTTTCACGCGACCGCGGACCCACCGGAGGCGCCCGCGTCATCCTACGCACAAAGTCTGGACGAACCTTTGGGCCCGCTGCGCTGCGTCCTCGTTGGAGCGCAGAGCGCCGGCACTCCTGTCGCCGCCGCGTGCGTGGAGGCAGCAGAGCGCACGGCGAGGTGGATCGAAGAGCTCGGCCTCGCCGTCGCTGAGGCGCCGTCCCCCGTCCAGCTCCCCGATATTTGGGGCCCGATGCGGCGCACCTTGGCCTGGCGGATGGCAAAGGCGGCGGGGGACGCACGGCGCACCACGGGGTCGACGGCCCCGCTTGAGCCTGTGGTGGGCGAACTCGCCGCCGAAGGGGAGGCAATGGACGAAGCCGCGCACCGCCTCGCCGCAGAGGAGGCTCGGGACATCGCGGCCCCTTTCGCGGCGCTCCTCAGCAACGCCGACCTCATCATCACGCCCACCATCGCCGTGGAGCGCTTGAGGCTCGGGACGCTCGACACACGCAAGCCTGCGGCGACCTTCTTCCCCGCCATGATGGGTGTTGCCGCCTATACCCCGCTCTACAACATCACCGGACTGCCCGCCATCTCCCTGCCGATGGGCGCGACTGCGGACGGCTTTCCGGTCGGAGCCATGATCGGAGCCTGCTACGGCCGGGAGGATGTGCTCCTGCGTGTTGCGGCTCGCTTGGAAGAACGCGGCGCCTACACTGCGGATGCGCACACCTTCTTAGGGGGAAGCCATGGCCGCTGAGACCGGGGCGGAAGCCATCGCCCGCGTCTTGCGCGGGCAAGGCATCGATTTCGTATTTGCGCTGTGCGGCGATCACATCAACCAGCTCTTTATGGCGCTCGATGCGGCGGACATCGAGATCATCGACTTTCGCCACGAGGCGGCCGGCGTCCAGATGGCCGACGGCTATGCGCGCGCCACAGGTCGCCCTGCCGTGTGCGTTGCGACCGGGGGGCCGGGCCACGCCAATGCGCTCACCGGGCTGCAGGTGGCCATGAGTGCCGGCACACCCGTCGTTCTCCTCTCCGGGCAAACGCCGGTGGAGCAGTGGGAGACTGGCGGGCAGCAGATCCTGCGCCAAAGCGATCTGGCGCGGCCCGTCACCAAATGGGCCGTCGATGCTGTGGCGCCCGTGGACCTCGGCAACCTCGTCGCTCGCGCGCTTGCCGTCGCGGCGGCTCCGCGGCCCGGACCCGTCAGCCTTTCCGTTTCGCCCCCGCTCCTCGACGGACCGCACAGCGGCCTGGCCTCCCAACCAACGATGACGGTTCTGAGGGCAACGGCGGTGTCAATGGCGGGCCTTGAGGAAGCGGCAGCGACCCTGCGATATGCCGGCCGGCCGGTCATTGTGGCTGGGTCTGGTGCCATGGACGATCCGGACGGGAGTGCTCTGGCGCTGACGACACTGGGTGCGCCCGTCTTCACCATCGATCAAGCGCGTGGCCTCCTCACCGACGACGAGGGATCCTGCCTCGGCTACGCCGACCCGTTCTTCAACCCCGCCTTCCGCCGCCTCGTTGAGGCGGACGTGGTGTGCCTCGCGGGTGCGACCATCGATTTCCATCTGTGCTTCGGCCGCCCGCACCTACTTTCCCCGGATGCGGCCATCATCCAGATCAGCGAAGCGCCGCAGGAATTCGGGATGAACCGCGTGCCCGATCACCTGTTCGCCGGCCCCGTCGGCGCGACGCTGACGACGCTGGCCGAACTCACGGGGCCGCTCGACGCGCTCCAATGGGTCAAGGCCCTCCGTCAGACACGGCAAGAGGCAATGACTGGCCTGTGGCAGACCCCGCCCGGCGAGGGCGAGGCGATCCACCCTATGGACCTCATGCGCGAGCTCCGGCCCCACCAGCAGGCGGACACCGCAATCTGCGTCGATGTTGGCGATTTCATCCACTGGCCCCGTTGCGCGCTTCCGGCACGCTCGCACCGCGGTTTCCACGACGGCGTCCTGTCGGGAAATCTCGGCTCCGGCATCCCCTTGGGGCTCGGCGTTCAGAAAGGGTTTCCGGGGCGGCCCGTCTGGGTCTTTTGCGGCGATGGTGGTGCCCGCTTTCACATCGCCGAGCTGGAAACGGCGGTGGCGCACGATCTGCCGATCAAGGTGATCGTGGGAAATGACAGCGCCTGGGGTGTCGAGCAGCGCCTTCAGACGAACGCGTACGGGCGGCACGTGGGCTGCCTTCTTCCGCCCCTTCGCCTCGATGACTTGGCGAGGAGCTTTGGCGCCGGCGGCTACCGGGCCGAAACACGTGGCGATCTTGCAAGTATCCTGTGTCAGTTCCTCGCCCACGACGGCCCCGCCGTCCTCGACGTGGCGATCCCGAGACTGTGTGGCAGGCCGTTCGCCGACTTCAAACGGTAACCTTGACCCGGGCAGAATTGTCGACAATGATACAAAATATGGATAGGCGAAGGGTATGAGCTGTTTTGCGGGCGTGCGCGTCCTTGAGCTGGGGTCCACCATTGCGGGGCCCTTCGCGGCGCGCCTGATGGCCGACTTCGGTGCCGATGTCATCAAGGTCGAGCCACCCGAAGGCGACGCGGTGCGGGGCATGGGTGCGCATGAGAAGGGGGTCTCGCTCTACGCGGCGAGCCTTATGCGCGGAAAGTCGATCGTCGCGCTGGATCTGCGCGAACCGGACGCGCGCGCGGCGGTGCGCAAGATCGCAGCGACCATGGATGTGGTCGTCGAGAACTTTCGGCCCGGCACGCTGGAGCGTTGGGGCCTCAGTTACGAGACACTGTCGAAGGGCAACCCCGGGCTGATCCTCGCCCGCGTATCCGGCTACGGTCAGACCGGGCCCTATGCCGATCGCCCCGGTTACGGCGTCAACGGCGAGGCGATGAGCGGGCTGCGTGACTTGACGGGTGATCCGGACCGGCCACCGCCTCGGGTCGCCACGTCGCTGACAGACTATATCGCCGGAACCTACACAGCCTTCGGGATCGCCGCCGCGCTTGTCCATCGCGCCAAGACCGGCGAGGGCCAAGTTATCGACACCGCGCTCAACGAGGCCGCGATGAGCTACGTGGAGCCGTACATTCCCGCTTTCGATGTGACGGGCGTTTCCGCGACGCGCACCGGGTCACGTCTGGCAGGCGCGAGCCCCAACACGCTCTTCCCGGCCCGCGACGGCTACATCCACATCGCCGCGTTTTCGCAGAGCGCGTTCGCGCGGCTAACCCGTGCCATGGACGCGCCCGAGCTTGCCAACGACGCCAGGTTCAAACTTGCCGCCGCGCGCAACGCAAACGTCGATGTGCTGGAACGCCTCATTGCCGCCTGGTCCGCCGGCTGGGACGGCGCGGCGCTGGAGAACCATCTGGTGGCCGCCGGGGTGCCGGCGAGCCGCATCTTCACCATCGAGGACCTCTTTTTCGATCCGCACCTGGCAGCCCGCGAGGCGCTAGTGCGCGTACCGCATCCGGTCTTAGGCACGCTCACGGTCGCGGGGGTGGTGCCAAAGATGTCGGCGACGCCGGGGGCGGTGGGGCGGCTCGGCGGCCCCGTCGGCGCCGACAGCGCCGCAACGCTTTGCCGGCTCGGCTTCAACGCGGAGGAGATCGCCGCCCTTTGCCCCAGTGCGAAGGACGCAGCGCATGTCTGAGCCGATCCTCGACCACGTGGACCAGCGGCGAGCGGCCGCGCGCGCGATGGGCGGAGCCCGGAAGCTGGAACGTCGCCGCGCGGACGGCCTCATGAACGCGCGTGAGCGCATCGCCGCCCTGTGCGACGAGGGCTCGTTCCTGGAGGCCGGGCTCCACGCGCACTCTGTGTTCCCGGCCGATAAGGACAAGACCCCCGGCGACGGGAAGCTGACGGGCTATGCCACGGTGGACGGCCGCCCCACCGCCGTCGTCTCCAACGATTTCACTGTGAAGGGCGCATCCTCCAGCCTCACCAACATGCGCCGCATCGCCCACGTGAAACGCACGGCAACGCAGCGCGGCATGCCGCTCGTGTTCCTCGGCGAAAGTTCCGGCGCACGGATGCCCGACAACATGGGCGCGGCCGGTATGGGGACGCTCCTCGGCAACGATCCGCTCCAATATGTGCGCCACCGTGAGACCCCTTGGGTCTCAGCGCTTCTGGGCGATTGTTTCGGCAGCTCCGCTTTTTATGCGTGCCTGTCCGACTTTGTGGTGATGCGCGAAGGCGCCTGCATGGCGATCGGCAGCGCCCGCCTCGTCCAGCTTGCCATGGGCGAGGTGATCACGCCGGACGCGCTCGGGGGCGCAGAGTTCCATGCCCGCGAGACCGGCGCCATCGACGCTGTGGCAAAGAACGATGAGGAGGCGATCGCACTCGCCAAACGCTTCCTTGCCTACCTCCCGTCGGCCGCCGGCACGCCGCCGCCGCGCGACGAGCCGGCGGAAGCGGGCGGCGGAGACATTGCGGCGTTGGTGCCGGAGAAGCGCACCCGCGGCTATGACATGCGCCGCGTTGTGGCAGCCATCGCCGATCGGGGCAGCGTGCTGGAGTTGAAGCCGCAGTTCGGTCGCACGGTGGTGACGGCGTTGGCGCGGATCGACGGACACACGGTCGGCGTGATCGCCAACAACCCGATGTTCAAGGCCGGTGCGCTCGATGCCGACGCCTGCTCCAAGGCGACCCGCTTCATCGCCACCTGCGACAGCTTCCAGGTGCCGATCGTGAACCTTGTGGACACACCGGGCTTCGTCATCGGCTCCGACGCGGAGAAGCGCCGCGCGCCCACCAAGATCATGACCTACATGACCGCGCTGCAACTCGCGACGGTCCCAAAATTCACCGTCATCGTGCGAAAAGCATACGGGCAGGCCTACCTCAACATGGGCGGCGGTAAGAACTCCGACGAGGTCGCCGCGTGGCCCTCGGCCGAAGTCTCGTTCATGGAGCCGCGCTTCGGCGCGCGCGTCGTGAGCCCGCCCGATGCAGACGATGAAACCCTGGCGGCCGCCGAGGAGGCGCTGGCGCGTGGTTCTCAGGTTTGGGAGATCGCCGGCATGTTTGCCGTCCAGCATGTCGTCAAGCCCGCAGAAACGCGGGCCTTCCTGTCAGACATGCTGCGCATTTACGGCGCGAGTACCCCAGCCGCCATGGGCAAGCGCCACCTTGCGGCCTGGCCGTTCAACTTCTGAGGGGAGCTCTTGATGGCCCGACACGACGCCACCGCAGAGGTCACCGGTTCGGTCTGGAAGGTGCTCGTTGCCGTGGGAGACGCGGTGGCCGAGGGGGCCGAGGTGGCGATCCTTGAATCCATGAAGATGGAGATTCCCGTCTATGCGCCAGTTTCGGGGCAGGTGGCGGAGATCGCGGCGCCCGAAGGTGCGGCGGTGGAGGAAGGCGCGGCTGTCATCGTGATCGAGGACGGGTCGTGACGCGCCTTTTGATCGCCAATCGCGGCGAGGTCGCCTGCCGCATCGCGCGCACGGCCCGCGGCTGCGGCATGCGCGTGATTGCGATCCATTCCGACCCCGACGCCAACGCCCTCCACGTGCGTGAAGCCGACGAGGCGGTCTCCCTCGGCGGCACGCGCGTGGGTGAGAGCTACACAAATCGCGAGAAGGTGCTGGCTGCCATCGGGTCCGCCAAAGCAGATGCCGTGCACCCTGGTTACGGCCTCTTGTCCGAGGACGCTGCGTTCGCCGGCGCGGTTGCCGCAACGGGAGCCGTGTTCGTCGGCCCGTCTGCGGCAACGATCGAGGCGATGGGCGACAAGGTGACCGCCCGCCAGATCGCAGCGGCCGCAGGGCTCCCCGTGCTTCCCGCCAGCGCGCGGATGGCGGCTGCGGACGATGAGGCCGTGGACGCGGCGGTGGCCGCCGTCGGCCTGCCGGTGCTCGTCAAGGCGGCCGGCGGTGGTGGCGGCATCGGCATGCGCGTGGCTTTGACGCTGGAGGAGGCGCGCGCCGCGGCCAAGGCGACCGTCACCCAGGCAGGGCGTTTCTTCGGCAGCGGGGACGTGTACTTCGAGCGGTACGTCCCGCGCGCCCGCCACATCGAGGTTCAAGTGCTTGGGGATGGTGAAGGCGGCGCGATCCACGTCTTCGAGCGGGACTGCACGCTCCAGAGGCGGTTTCAGAAGGTGGTCGAGGAGGCGCCGGCCCCCGTCATCGACCGGGACGCACTTGCCGGCATCTCAGAGGCGGCCGCAGCGCTTGCGGCGAGCCAACGCTACCGCGGCGTCGGCACCGTGGAGTTCATCTTCGATGTCGACACCGGCGCCTACTTCTTTCTGGAGATGAACACGCGGCTCCAGGTGGAGCACCCGGTGACGGAGATGGTCACCGGGCTCGACCTCGTGCGCGAACAGTTCGCGGCGGCGGGCCTGGTGGCGGGCGCACTGCCGACACCGACGCTTTCGGGCCACGCCATCGAATGCCGGCTTTATGCGGAGCGGCCGGCCAAACGCTTCCTGCCCTCGGCTGGCACGCTTACACGGTTCGACATGCCGGCTGGTCCTGGCGTGCGCGTCGACTGCGGGCTTGCCGTCGGCGATACGGTGAGCCCCCATTTTGACCCGCTGCTGGCAAAGATTATTGTTCACGCAGGGGACCGTCTGGCCGCCATCGACGCCATGGATACCGCCCTCGCGCAGTGCACTGTGGAAGGTGTGGAGACCAACCGCGACTTCCTGCGGGCGGCCCTGTCCCATGCCGATTTTCGCATGGGCAGAATGACGACCGCGTTCTTGGAGGCGGAGCGGGACGCGCTCGTTGCCTCCGCGCCGGCCCTGGTGGCCTAGGCCGTGGCGGAGCCCATGCGCCCTGCGGACGAACTTCGCGAAATGCTACCGCACCTCGGCGGTTCCTACCTGGTGGCGGACCACGAGGAGATGAGTTCATCCATGAACCTGATCCCCCCGCCAAGGCAGGTTGAGGGGTTTTATGCCTTCCACATGCTGGACGACCGCATGCTCACGGTCGTGCGCAAACATGTGTGCACCAAGGATTGGCATCTGACCGACCACGGCGTCGCCAGATACTCCGTTCAGGTGCAGCTGGAGGGCCTTCGCCGCATCGTGTGGGAGGGATCGACGCGCACCCTGAAAGGGCCGGTGCTCTCGATCTTCCATCAGCCCCGCGGCACGGCCAAGCGCATCGAGTGGGCCGGCGGTGTCTTAGAGCGGACCGTCGCTGTTTCCGTTCCCGCCGGCGGTGCGCCGTCCGGGGCGATGCCCGCCCCGATGTTGGACGCTCTGAGGGAACTGTCGATGAACGAGGCGCGCCCGTTCTGGATCGACCTGCCGGTGTCTGACGAACTGGTCGCCGTGGCGCGCGCTATCGTGGACCCGCCGGTCAGCACTGCCGTGGCCCGAGCGTTTCGCAAGGCAAAGGCGACCGAGTTGTTGTGCCTGACCCATGATGCGTTGTCGGGACGGGCACCCTCCAGGGAGACGGGTCCGACGCCGCTGACTCTGCGGGTTCTGGCAATGATGGACACCGCCTTCCCGCGCGAACTGGGCGTGCGGGAGATCGCTGCGGCACAGCAGGTGTCGGCCAGCACGCTCAGCGCGCGTTTCCGCGCTGACCAGGGGACGTCCCTCGCCCAGTATCAAAAAGATAAGAAAATGCGCCGGGCGCAGCGGCTCCTTGAAGACACGCATATGTCGCTCAAGCAGATCGCGCACCTCGTGGGTTACGATCACATGGCCAACTTCTGCACGGCCTATCGCCGCTGGTCCGGCGCGACGCCCGGCGAAGTGCGGCGCGGTGCACGTCGGTCATGAGCCGGCAATGCTCGCCTCGATCCGCGCCAGTGACGAAAGCACCACGGCTTCAGCCGCCACGCGCGCGCCATCGGCCTTGCCATCCGACACGGCCCGTCCCAGCGCACGCCACAACGCGGCCGACTGCGTGCATGCCGCCTTGTCTGGGAAGGCGAGCCGCGCATACCGCCGCGCCTGTAGCGACAGCGCGCCCACCAGGTGCACGATGTGTGGGCTCTGCGACAGCGTCGCCAAGCGCAAGGTCATGGCGAGCGCAAGGGGAAAGTAGTTTTCACCCGGGTCCTTCGCGGCCGCCGTCGCCTGCAGCCGTTTCGCCGACGCCGTGATCTCGTCGACGTCTTCCGCGCTCCCGCGGATTGCGATCGCCTCGGCGGCGAGCCCCAGAAGGCAGGCACGGATGCGGTACAGGGTGCTCAGTTCCTCGACCGCAAGCGTGGTCACATTGGCGCCCCGGCGCGGCAGTATGCGCACCAGCGTATGCGTTTCCAGGATGCGCAGCGCTTCGCGCACAGGCGCCCGGCTGGACGAGAAGCGCGCGGCCAGTTCCGCCTCGCCGAGCCGTTGGCCGGGTGCGGCACGGCCATCGACAATTTCTTGCGCGAGTGAGACGGCGATCTGCTCCGGTCCGGTCAGCGGCGCGACCCCGTCAGTCCGCCGCGTGATGGCAAGCCGGACATGGTTCTGCGCCGCTTCATCCAAATCGAACACAAAAACCCTCCAGGTCCCGCCCCATGCCTACGTCCCCCATCACACGGCTCGGAACAGGCCCGCGCCTCAGCGCCGTCAGCTGCCATGCCGGGTTTGCCTTCCTGTCCGGTCAGACCGCAGGCGACCCCTTCGGCGACGTCCACGACGAGACGACGAAGCTTCTCACCAAGATCGACGGACTGCTCGCCGAAGCAGGCTCGTCGCGCACACAAATCCTTCACGCCACGATTCACCTATCAGACCTTCGTTACTACGACGAGTTCAACACGGCTTGGGATGCCTGGGTCGACCCGGGATCGGTCCCTTCGCGCACGTGCGTCGAGGCGCATCTGCCGCGCAAGGACTGCCGCGTGGAGATTACCATCGTCGCAGTGTGCGGCTGATCTTTTGCGAGCGTCCCTCGTTGCTTTGCCGGGCGGCAGGCGGCGCCGTTCCTGCTTCTTCTGAGGTGAAAACCGCGCATGATCCATGCGATCGGCCAATCCAACGCGAGGCATGACCTGATTGGGTGAATGGCTCCCCTACATCGTGATGGGAATCCCCCTCACGCTCGCCATCTGGGTCCTGTCCTTCGGGCTCGGCACAGTGATGGCGCTCGGGCTCGCGGTGGTGCGCACGCGCCGGACACCGGTGCTCAATCAGTTCGCCATCGCCTTCATCGAATTCTTTCGCATCACGCCGCCGCTGCTTCACGTCATCTGGGTGTACTACGCGTTCCCGATGGCGTTCGGCATTCGCCTGTCGGGTTTCTCCGTCGCCGTCATCGCTCTCTCCGGCAGCACCGCAGCACTGATGGCGGAGGTGTTCCGCTCCGGCCTTCAATCGGTGCCCCACGGGCAAAGCTGGGCGGCCAAGGTGTTGGGGCTGAACTCCGCACAGGCGCTGCGCTATGTGATCTTGCCGCAGACCTTGCGCCTCATCATGCCCCCCACGGTGGGGATCATGGTGATTGCGCTGAAAGAAACCTCGCTCGCCGCCATCATCGCCGTGCCTGAGATGATGCACCGGGCGCAGGTGATCTCTGCACAAACCTTCAAGCCGCTCGAAGTGCTGACGCTCGTCGCGTTCCTCTACTTCGTCCTGACCTATCCGCTCATCCTTTATGCGGGCCGCCTGGAGCGGCGCGTCGCCGCCGCCTACGCGCGGTGAATGACCCCCCGAACACGGAGACGCCTTATGTTCTCGACCTTCAAGACCGTTCTGGCTGGCGCCGTCTGCGTCGCGGCCATGGCGCTGCCGCCGCTCCCCGCGTCCGCCGACGCGCTGGCGGAGATTAAGGAGCGCGGCACGTTGCGCGTCGCAGGGCTCGTCTATCGCCCATTCATCTTCCGCACCCCCGGCGGTGAGTATGGCGGCGCCGAACGGGACATCCTCACGGGCCTCTCCGAGGCGCTCGGCGTCGAGCTTGAGTTCGTGGACGCGGAGTGGTCGACGGCGGTCGCCGGCCTTGGCACCGGGAAGTGGGACATCGTGCCGGCGCTCTGCAACACCGAGGCGCGGCGTGAGGCGATCGACTTCTCCGACGATTACCTCACCGTCGGCCCGGTGCTCGCCGTCATGTCGGGACAGGACAAGATCGCCTCTGTGGAAGATGCGAACGACGGGTCCGTGCTGATCGCAGTCAACGCCGGCGGCTTCTCCGAGAAAGTGGCGCTGGAGGCCTTCCCCGATGCCGAACTGAAGACGTTCGCGGCCGGCGGCCAGGACCAGGCGATCCTGGAAGTCCTCACCGGCCGGGCTGATGCCACGGTGGTCGACACGCCCGTCGCCGTCTCCGTTCTTCAGGCCGCCCACGGCGACCGTCTAACGTTCCTGCCCGGCCCCGACCAGGCCATGGACGTGCGCGTGTGCTCGGCCGCCTACGGGATCGCCAAAGGAGAAAGCGCCCTTCAGGAGGCGGTGAACGATTATCTTGCGACCATCGCCGGCGACGGCACGCTGGACGGCATCAAGGACAAGTACCTGACCGCCGAGTTCGTGAACCAGTAGACCCATGGACTGGACCGTCGCCTTCGACTACTGGCCGCAGCTCGCCCATGGCGTGCTGGCCACGTTGGCGATGGCGGCCATCAGCTACAGCGCGGGCCTCGTGTTGGGCCTGTTCCTGGCTTTTGCGCGCATGTCGGGCCGATGGGTGCTGACGGTTCCCACCACGGTCTTCGTGGAGTTCTTCCGCACCACCCCGCCGCTGGTGCAGATCGTGTGGTTCTATTTCGTGGTCCCGGTCATCACCGGCGTGGACCTCAATGCCTTCCAGGCCGCCACCTTGGCCCTCGCGCTCAACGTGGCGGCGTTTCTGTCGGAAGTCTTCCGCGGCGGGCTCGCGAGCGTGGAGACCACCCAGCGCGACGCGGGCCAGGTGCTTGGACTGAGCCGCATCCAGGTGTACCGATATGTCCTGGTGCCCCAGGCGGTGCGCAACGTGATGCCGCAGCTCACCACATGGATGGTGCTTCTCATCAAGAGCACCTCGCTCGCGTCCGCCATCGGCGCGCTGGAGCTGATGCAGGTGTCAAAACTCATCGCGCTGGAAACCTTTAGGCCTATCGAGGTGCTGACCACGGCGGCGGTGATCTACTTCCTGCTTGCCTATCCGCTGACGCTGCTCGCTGAACGTTTGGAGCGCCGCCTCCAGCGCCACACCGTTCGCGCATCATGAAGGAGGCCTTATGACCGCCTTTCTCTCGCTGCAAGACGTGGAGAAGAGTTTCGGCGCCCTGAAGGTGCTGCGTGGTGTTTCCGTGGATGTGCCCAAGGGCGAGGTTCTGGTGCTCATCGGGCGCAGCGGTTCGGGCAAGAGCACGCTGCTCCAATGCGTCGCTGGCCTGACGGCGATCCAGGCCGGCACCATCGCCGTCGACGGCGAGGTGGTCCATGGGCCAAAGGGGGCGCTCGCCCCGGCACAAACGCGGCGCATGCGGCTTCGCGAGGTGGGCATGGTGTTCCAGAGCTTCAACCTGTTTCCGCACCTTACGATCCTTGACAACATCACCCTCGCGCCAACGAAGGTACGAGGGATGAACAAGGTCGAGGCGCAGGAGAAGGCGGTGGCGCTGCTGTCACGCGTCGGGCTGGCGGATAAGGCGGCGCAGTACCCGGCGCAGCTGTCGGGTGGTCAGCAGCAGCGTGTTGCCATCGCCCGTGCGCTCGCCATGGAGCCGCAACTCATGCTGTTCGACGAGGTCACGTCCGCCTTAGACCCGGAACTCGTCGGCGAAGTTCTCCAGGTCATGCGTGACCTCGCCGAGGAGGGCATGACGATGATCAGCGTGACCCACGAGATGCAGTTCGCGCGGGAGGTCGCCGACCGCGTGATCTACATGCACGAAGGTGTGATCGTGGAGGACGCCTCGCCAGACGAGATCTTCACGGCCCCACGCCATGAAGAGACCCAACAGTTTCTCAGCCGGATCGCTTGAGATTTTACCCGCGCTATCGGTTCTTTCGTCTCTCTTTATCCCGGCATGTGCTGGAGCGGATAGGGAGCGAAGCGTTCGGCCTTGCTTACTCGGCGTTGTCGGTCTCGCCAAATAGGGGGACGACAGTTTTCGATCGAACCCCACCCAGCGCGAGCGTGCGCACGGGGATGTCATAGAGGGCGGAGAGGTCGCGATCGGTCAGAAGGTCGGCGGCTGTACCGAAGCGATAGTGCGACACGTCGAACATCAAAAGCGCATGGTCCGCAAGGTAGAGCGCGTGATGCGGATTGTGCGTGGACACGACCACCGTAAGGCCCCGTTCGGCGCGCAGGCGAAAGAGGGTGCGCAGGATCGTGTCCTGGTTCTTGTAGTCGAGGGCAGAAGCCGGCTCGTCAAGCACGAGGAGCGTGCAGTCGGACGCAATCGCCCGGGCGATGAGGACGAGTTGACGCTCGCCACCGCTCAGGGTGTCGAAGGGGCGGTTGGCGAGATGATCGATGCCAAGCTCGGCGAGCGCCGCGTGGGCGCTGTCGTAGTCGCCAGCGCGGGGCGAGCCGAACAGCGCGACATGGCGTGCGCGTCCCATCACGACCATGTCGATGACGCTGTAGGCGAAGGCGCTCGCGGCGGACTGCGGGACGTAGCCGATGGGGGCTTGGGTGATGACCGTCCCCTCGGTGGGCGAGAGGAGGCCGACGAGGGTCTTGATGAGGGTCGTCTTGCCGCGCCCGTTGGGGCCGAGAATGGCGAGGATCTTACCCCGCGGCACGATGAAGGAATGGTAGCGAAAGACAAAAGTCTCGCCGTAGCGCACACCAAGGTCGGAGGCCTCAATCACGGGTCCAGGCCGTTTGTGCGCGGCGCAGAACAAGCGCGAAGACAGGGGCGCCGATGAGGGCTGTCAGGATCCCGATCGGGATTTCGGCCGGTGCCACGGTCCGCGCCACGTCGTCAACGATCATGAGGTAGATGGCGCCCACCAACGCCGCGGCCGGGATGAGCTTGCGGTGGTCGGGTCCCGTCAGGCGGCGGGCTATGTGCGGGATGACAAGGCCAACCCAGCCGACAATGCCGGCAACCGAGACGACTGCCGCGCAGATCAGGGCGACAGCGCAAAACACCGTCCAGCGCACCAGTTCGACGCGCACGCCAAGGCTTCGCGCCTCCTCGTCCCCCAGCGACAGCACGTTGATGCGAAAGCGCAAGAGATAGACGAGCGTTGACGCGGCCCCCACCACGACGGCAACCAGCGCAAGCTTGGACATCGATGCGGCGGCGAAGGAGCCCATCAGCCAGAAGACGATGGTTGGCAGCTTGTCGTCAGGGTCGGCGACGAATTTGATAAGCGCCACCAGCGCGGAAAACAGCGCCCCAACAATGATGCCGGAGAGGACCAGGATGAGGACAGGCGCCCGCCCGCGCGTCATGGAGAGGGCATAGACGAGGCCCATTGCGGCGAGCCCGAACACGAAGGAGAGGGCGATGAGGAGCGGCGCCGATTCAGAGGTGAGGATGGCGAGCGCCCCGCCAAACGCAGCGCCTGAGGTGACGCCCAGCACCTGCGGCCCCACAAGGGGGTTGCGAAAGATGCCCTGCAGCGCCGCGCCCGCCACCGCGAGACCCGCGCCGCAGACGGCCGCCACAAGCACCCGCGGCAGACGGATCAGCTCCACCACCCGTGCCTCCGTGGCGCTCCATGTCACCTCCAGCGGAAGGAGCTTTGCGGCAAGGATCGCGATCACGTGACCCGCCGGCACGTGGTAACGGCCGACCGAGAGCGAAACGACGATGGTTGCCGCCAGAAGGGCCAACAGGGTGAGGAAGAGGATGCGCTCGCCGCCGCGCGATGAAACGAGCGCCGGGGTGCGGGCCGTCAGGGCGTATCTGCCGCGAACTGGTCGTAATGCGCCGCGTCACCGTTCTGCGCCATGCGCAAAATACCGTCGATCATGGGATCGTCGGCACCGTGGCCGTAGATGAAGCGGTAGTTCTCGTCGATCATGTCACGGAGCGGCCAATCCATCGCCTCGGGGTGGAAGATCATGGACTGCCAGAGCCAGGATAGTGGGGATTCGTGGTTGGGCGGGTCCCAGCGATAACCGCCGAGCGGCATCAGGTAGACGCGGCGGTTCTTCACCGCCGACACTTCGGCAAAGAGCGGATTGTCGTAGACGTCCTGGGGCGACAATCCCGGCTCGAATCCGTTGAGGAGGATGATCTCAGGGTCCCAGGCGAGCACCTGTTCGGGCCCCACGTCCACGAACATGCCAAGCTCCGATGCAACGTTCTTGCCACCCGCGAGACGCATGGAAAAGTCGTTGTAGGATCGGCCGCCGGCAACACGCAGGCGCTGTTTGTAGTTCATGAAGTAAAGGACGCGCGGCTTGTCCGCTTCCGCGATGGCTTCGGTGCGCGCCGCCAGCTTCTGACGCGTTTGCGTCCGCCAGTCGATCATCTGGCGCGCCTTCTCTTCCTTGCCGAGGGCGGCACCCATCATCTCGAGCCAGCGGATGGTAAACTCTTCGCGGCCGATGCGGATGGTGGCGACGTTGAGGCCGGCATTCAGGATCGGCTGAATGATGTCGTCCGACAGGTGGCCCCACTGGAAGACGAGGTCCGGCTCCAGCGACAACAGCTCCTCCACATTGGGCACGAAGGTGAAGCCGCGCGGGGTGACGTCGCTCGGGATTTGCAGCGCTTCCGGAAAGAATTCCCCCAGCGGATGGCCCTTGATGGCGGTCTTGGACAGGGGGTGCATGCCGACGAGGTGGTCAGTACCGCCTTCGACGGCGATGAGGACGGAGGCGGCGGGGATCGGAATCGTCACCACGCGTTCGGCCGGGCCGTCGAGGGTGACGGTGCGGTCCTTCTCGTCGGTGAAGGTGATCTCTTCAGCCGCCGCCTGGCCGGCGAGGGCCAGCGCAAGGGCGATCACGAGTGCGCGCATGAATGCGTTCCTGTTCGTCGCCAAAAAGCGTAGCGGGTCGGCGAGCGCCGATCAATCGATGGCGCAGGCGGCGAAGGCGTCACTCGCCTCGCAGCGCGAGCGCAGGTCGTGGACGGCGGGCACCTCGGCAAGGTCGACAAGGCCGGGAAAGACATGGTCCGCAAAGGTGAGGGCGACAGCGCTGGTGAGGTCGCCTTGGCGCATCTGTTCGGCGAACCAGGCGCGGCCGCAGAGCGCCCGCTCCATCTCCGCAAAACCTGAGAGGGCGGCTTCCTGGAGGCCGGCGAGGCGGTCAGCCATCTGCCGCTCGGGGGGGCGGCGGCGTTCGGCGTTGGCGGCCATCAGCTTGTCGATGGTGCCCGTTGCAACGGCAATGCGCTGCAGGTCGTACCGGCGCGCAGAACCCTCGCGCGGGGTGAGTGCGGCGGGGCCGGCTTGTTCGTCGAAATGGTCGATGATGGCGGCCGAATCGATCAGCGCGACCCCGTCGGGCAGGATGAGGGCTGGGACGCGGCCTGTCGGGTTGTGACGGCGGCGCTCCTCCTCGTCGTCGATGGCGGAGAGGATCAGCCGCTCAAACGGAACGCCATAGTGCGTGAGCGTGATGCCGACGCGGCGCACATAAGGCGACAAGAACTTGCCGATGAGGCGGGCGGCGGCCATCAAAGAAGGTTCACCACCGCCTCGGGCGCTTCGTCGCGGATGCGGTTCGACAGCTCCCATTGCAGTTCACGAAAGCGCCCAAGCTCTTCCTTGCTGGCGCTGCCCGCCTTCTCCTTCCGCCGCAGTTCCAGAAAATCGTTCCGCACGACGCCGGGTTTGACGCCCAGGATGGCAGCGTCGTCCCCATGATGGACCCGGAAATAGTAGGCACCAAAGGCGGCCTCGGCGATCTCTCCGCTTGGGGCGACCTTCTCCACTGTGTAGCGCTCGGCCGAGACGGCGCGGGTGACGCACTCGAAGGCGTCGCGGGCGCCCGGGCCGGGAAAGGCGGTGGCAATGGTGATGGCCTCGCGCCGAAGGGGGATCCGTGCCGCATCGAGCGCCTCGAACGCACGCTGAAGCACCTTGTAGCCGACAGTGAGGCCGCAGATGGACCGCGTGCCGTGGAATTTCACGAGGTCCTCGAAGGAAAATTCCAGAACACGGTCGGGGTCGGCGATGCGCAGGACAGTCATAGGAGCCTTCAGCAGATGCGCGGGCGTTTCTCGCCCTCCAACATACCGACCAACCGCTCGCCGCCGAAAGGGGAAATCACCAAGTCGCCGGGACAGCGGCCACGAACACACCGTCGTCGGCGAGGTCGAGGGGGCCAACGCCGCGCCATTTCATTTCCATACGCGGCTCGAACACGCTCTCCATTGCAGCAAGTGCCGCCGGGTTGCCGTCGCTTGGCACAATACGGGCGTCCTGGTTTTCGATCTCCGCCTGACCCTCCGCACGCTGCTTGAGCACCATGAGGAGCAATTGCAGGATGTCGAGCGGCTCAGGACCCACCACCATCAGCGGGAGACCGTGTTCAAGCGCAGTGAAGTCGTAGCCCGTCACGCCGATGATCACGGACACGTGGCCAGGGTCGATAAATCCCTCGATCTGATGGTCGGGGTCAGAAAGGAGCGCTTTCTGGGTCCGGATACCTGGTGATGTGCTGGCACAGCATCGAAAAACTGCGCACGTCCGGGAGCGTGGCGAGCGACACGCGATCGTCGACGCGGCCCATAGGAGGACGCGGACCGGGCAGCCGGGGCCGTGAACGAACTCGATGGCGTCCGGGACCAGGCGGTGGCGTCCGCGGCGGAAGAGTGAACGAGTGTCGCTGCCACAGACCTCTATGATGTGGAGCGGCCGGCCCTCAGACACTTTGATGCGCGCGACCTCGGCGCGGATGGCACGCAACGACCTTCCGCTTTGATGGGATCGCGGAATTCGGTTGCGAACGTCATCAGGCGGCGCGCGCCCCGTCGGCAATCGCATCGAGCTCCGCCGCAATATCGCCAAGCTCGCGAAGCACCTCCAGTGTGCGCGCGGCCTCCGCCTCGTCGATGATACCCATGGCAAACCCGACATGGAGGAGCACCCACTGGCCGATCAAATCATCGATGGGACCATCGTGGGGCACGACGCAGGTGACGTTGGTCTCCCGCTCCACACCGCACACGTCGACGACGGCAAGGTTGCGCTCCCGGTCCACGATCCGCACCACCTTTGCCGGCACGCCTAGGCACATGGCTCATCTCCCCCGCAAAGCCTCTAAATCGTGACCGCAGCCTGCCCTGGCGCAAGCCCGCCGTCCCCTGCGGACCGCGCTTGTGTTCCAGCACCGTCAGCGCCAGCGCTTCTCAACCACTGCTGACCTGATCGGTTGGAAAATCATTGTGGAACGGACCGCCGGTAAGCGCAATGATCTCATCGTTGTCGTGCCGCGGATGTCGACGTGCTGGCCGTTCACCGTATCGCCGCGCGAATCTCGTCCACGAGCGCGCGCGCGCGGGTAGCGGCAAGGGGAACGGCCGCGGCGACGCGAGGGTCCATGTCGCTCGTAAACCCTTCCGCGTCGGCAATCTGGCAGGCGATGATGCGCACCACCCCCGGCAGTGCGCCGACGGCGCGGGCCATGGTGAGCGCCCGGATGGGCGTTGCATAGTGCACGTCGGCGAAGAAGTCGCGGCGCTCGGTGTCGGTCATCGCGGCCGGATCGGGCACAACGGGCTCCAGTGTAAAGAGCGTTCCAGGCAGAACGCCGCGGTCGCACGCGTCGAAGAGGATGAGCGCATTGTACCCGCGCATCAGCTCCTGGACGAGATGGATGCCGCCGATTCCCGTTTCGATGACGCTGACGCCCTGTGGCAGCGGTTCGGCGGCAAGGGCTTCGACGGCGCGGGGGCCGAAACCGTCGTCGGCGCGCAGAACGTTGCCGACGCCCGCCACCAGAACCGTCAGAATGTCGGCATCTGGGGCTCGAAGGGCATGCCGAAACCGACCACCGTTCGGCCCTTGCCGTCCGCCTTCACAGGCCGGCAGGTGACGCCGCCGCCCCCGCCGAGCCGGGCGCCGTTGCGAATGTCGTAGATGCAGCCCGGGCCGTTGGGGCACAGAAACGACACACCTTCGAGCCGTCCGCCGGTCATGAGCTTCTTGTGGAACGGGCAGACCGCGTCGAACACGAACAGCTTGCCGTCCTGATTGGCAAGGGCGAACGAGCCTTCGTCCATACGCATGAAGAAGACCTCGCCGGCGACGGGCGGGGCGATGATGGGGGCCGGCGACCAGTGGGGCGGCATGTCGGGCACCGCGGCGGAGACGTCGGTCTCTTCCTCGGGCGTCAGAAAATCCCAGACCTTCTGGCAGCCGGGTTCGGGCTCCGGCAGAAGACCGTACATGCCCATGAGGGTGTGGATGGCCGGGTCGGTGATCACCTGTTCCAGGACACCGTCCTTGAAGAGGCGGACGAGCCGGTGGAGCGCTTCGCGATGGACTGCGTCGACGGCGCTGAGCGCATCGAAGACGGTCTTTTGCGTCTCAGCGTCGAGGGTCTCGACCGCGCCTAGGAGTTCGGCGCTCTGCGCAAGAAGGGCGTTCCACTCCTCGTTGGTGCGGTAGCCGACGAGGGCTTGTTCGTCAGCCATGGCCGTGGGAGCCGTGGCCTTGCAGCGCGCCGTGGGTGTGGCTGTGGTGCTCGCAGACCTCGCCGCTCTCCTCATCGCAGCAGCCGGCGGTGCATTCGCCATGGGCGCCGAGCTGGAACTCGGTGAAGGTGTCGGCGAAGAGGCGAGCGGCCTTCTTGCGGCCCTCCTCGGTAAAGGCGAAGCCGCGGGCGGCGGGCGCAAGGTCGCCCTCATCGACAAGAAGGTCGAACATCTCGTGCACGATTGCGGGGTCGCTCGCCATGAACGGCAGCACCGCCTGCGGGTCGAGGGTGGGCCCGAGTTTTTCGCCCTCGTACCAGTAGCAGATCTGAAGAACTTCCTCGCGCTCCTTAAGGCGCGTCAGGGCGTCGGATGCCATGAAACTCTCCTACGTCCCGCCGGACGGGCGAACCACGGTGTGGTTGCGGATGAAGGGCACGACGGGGGTGAACGTTGCAACAGATTTCTCGGTGATCGTCGTATCGGCCTTGTCACCGTGGAGGGCGATGGCGGCAGCGGTTTGCGCAAGTGTGCTGCGCATTGCGAGAGGCGAGAAGCCTAGGTGTGCGGTGAGTGCGGCGTCGTCGGCCCAGCCCTCGCTGTCGGCGATCACCATGCGGCCGAAGGCGTCGGCCGGAAGGTCCGCCTCGACGGTGTAGGTTTCTGCCGGCCAGACGCCGAAGTGGCCGCCGATCACGAGGGTGTTCTCGATATCGACGACACCGGTGATCCCCTCATAGATGCGCTCCTGCAGGGTTTCTTCGTCCATGGTGCCGCCGGCCCAGCGGAAGGCGCGGACCTTGCCGGGCTGCGGCGCACTCGACCCCGCACCGACGAGCACGACGCGGGCAAAGCGCTCCGCGTCCGGCTCCTGAAAGCGCTGGACGATGTGGATCGGCCCCCAGGTCATGTTTTCGACCGTCACGGCGGTGTCCGCGACAGCCTCGTTGAGGGCGGTCATGAGGTGCGGGCCGAGGGGGAACACCTCCAAGACCGGCGTATAGCCGACGATTCCTATCAGCGTTCTAAGGCCCACGCGGTCAGCTGACGCCGCACGCGCAGGTGGTCACCTCGCGCGTCACCACCCGGTCGGAGCCCTCCACCATCACGTGCGTGGTGCACGGCATGCAGGGGTCGAAGGAGCGCAGCGCGCGCAGGATGTCGATCCCCTGAAAATCCTCCTCGCTGGAAAAGTTCGATTCGATGATGGGCGTGTTCATCACCGCCTGCTCGTAGGGGCCCGGTTCGCCCCAGGGGGTTCTGGGGCAGGCGTTCACGGTTGAGGGCGTCACGATCTGGTAGTTCGCCAGAAGCCCGTCCTTGATCTCGCAGTGGTGGGTGAGGAACCCGCGGCCCGCACCCCAGAAGCCGACGCCGATGTCGTGGCCTTTGGAGGGAATCTCGAAGGGGGTCGCCACCTGCGTCTCGCCGGCCTTCACGAGCCCAAAGGCCCGCGAAAGGTTCTCGATGGTGACCATGAGGTTGAAGCCGACGGCGTAGGCGCGGGCGCGATTGCGCTCGAAAGCGTTCCACACCTTCGGGACGTGCCACTCGGCCTCGAAGGCGGGAAGATCCTCACCCCGGCCGATGTTGAGCTTGAGGCTATGGCCGGTGGACTGGATATAGTCCGACGCCGGGATTTTCTGGGCGAGCGCGGAGAGGTAAACGCGCGCGTAGGCGCCGGCCTCGAAGGTGCGACGGTCCCAGGTGGGCGTGGTGGACCAGGAGTAGCGCTCCTTCCAGTTTTGCGAGCCGGGGCGGGGGATGGTCGTCTTGTTCCAGGGATGGCGCGGCGACAGGGGGCTGCCGAGCGGGTCGGTCTTGAAAGGGTAGTCGTCCCAATTCTCGTAGTAGGCGTGCTCGACGAATTCTTCGAGCCCCACGTTGATGTCGGTGAGGCGCGTGGTGACGAGCTTGCCATCCACAACGACGCCCGGGGTGGACCAGCGGTGTTCGCCCCAGTGATTGCAGTTCTCGTAGCTGGCGTCGTAGTGGTCCTCGTGGTCCCACTGGCCAAGGTCCACCATCGTGGCCGGCAGGCGGCCCACATCAAGGTAGCGCGGGTCGGCTTCATAGTAGAAGTCGAACACGTCGTCCCAGATGCCGATCACCTTTTTCGCGTAGTCGAAGAATTTGACCATGCGGAGGTAAAACTCGTTCAGCACCTGCGTGTTGACGAAAGTGGTGACGCCGCCGGGTATGATGGTCTCCGGGTGCGGGTACTTGCCGCCCAGGAGCACGTAGGCCTCGCGGGCGACGCGCGTCATCTGCAAGGCTTCCAGATAGAGTTTTCCGGTCAGCGGATTGCAGTCGTGCATGATGGCGCCGATGGTGTCGTAGCCATGCAGGTGCTTGTATTTGGTGGGGGCGCTCTCCGCCTTCGCCCAGACTTCCGGGTTCGTGGCCTTGACGAGCGATTCGGAAAAGTCGGGGCCTGCGAGCACGAAAAGGTGCAGCGGATTGTCGTAAAGGTACTCGCACGACAGGAGAAGGTTGCGCACCACGATGCCGAGCGGCGGCGGCTTGATGCCGAGCGCCATCTCGATGGAGAGCGCGGACGCCGTTGAGTGCACCCCCCCGCACACACCGCACGCTCGGGAGGAAATGAACGCCGCATCGCGTGGGTCGCGGCCGCGCAGGATGACCTCGTAGCCGCGGAAGAGCGTTGCCATGGAGTTGGTGTCGAGCACTTTGCGCTCTTCCAGGTCCACCGTGGAGTGAAAGGCGAGCGCCCCGGCGACGCGCGTCACGGGATCGAAGTCGACGTCGGCGATCTGGCCGTTGCGCGCGGCAATGGTCTTGAGAAGATCGTCGCGCTCTTCGAGGGTGCGGGTTTGGTATTCGTAAGGGTTTTTCACCCCGTCCTTCAGGCGGGCGTTGCCGTTGGCGTCGAATTCGATGGGAAGGTGTTCAAAACACATCAGGCGGACCGATTCTGAAGGGAGGCGGCAACGTCGGCGATCGCAGCAAGATTGCCGTTCGCGGCCAGAAGGGGGCGCGCGAGGGCGACGAGACCGGCGTTGATCTCGTCCACGCGCCCGTTGAGCGGGACGGTGTCGTCGCGCACCTTGATGAGGTGGCCGGCGAGAGCTTCAAGGTGATCGCCGCCCCGCTTCAGCGCCACATAGACGCCGATGAGGTGGTAGGCGACGACTGCCACAATCACGAGCGCCAGAACGATGGTGATGGTGGCAAGCGTTCCGATCATGCGCCGACCCCCTGCGCGCGGGTGGCAAGGACGGTCTTTGCCGCCTCGGTCTTTGCTTCGATGTCCCCCGCCACGGCCACCATCTTGCCGGCAGTGGCGAGCGTGTCGTTGAGGGCCGGGATCGCGCCCGTGTTTTGTGCGATGGCGGCGCCGGCCTCGTTCATCTCGGCAAGGTAGCGCTCGATGGCCCAAGCCGCTGTGACCGTGCGGCGCAGGAGGTTGACGGCGACGGGCACGATGACGAGGGCGACCACCCCAAGCGTTGCGATCCAGATGATGAGGGCAAGGGTGGGCATCAGCGGGCCTCTTGCGCTTCCAACGCGCCGTAAAGCGTGCCGAGTGCCTCATCCACCGCGGCGAGGCCGCCGGCGACCTTTTCAAGGTTCTCGTTGAGGGGAACGGCAGCGGCAGGAAGGTGACCGGTCTCGCGGGAGATGGCGTTGAGGCCGAGGCGCAGTTTGGCGAGATAGCTGTCGCCGCGGCCGCCGATGGTCTCCAGCGTCGTGGCGATCTTGGAAAGCATCACCGCGACGGTGGCAAGGAAAAGGAGCGCGGCGAGCGCCGACAGCGCCGCCAGAAGCGTGATCATTCCGCCGCTCACACCCGCCCCCCGACAATGCAGTTCGGGCAGCCTGGGCAGTCCTGCGCGTGCGCGGCAATGCGGTTCGACGTTGCGAGGATGCCGCCGGCCCGCTCCAGGATTGTGCTCACCGCCTCGTTGGTGCGGTAGAGGAGCGGGATGTGGATGGTGTTGTTGGCGACCCTCTGACCGTTCGCCCACACGACGGCGGCGCCCGCCTCAATATCCTTCGCGGTGCGTAAAATGGCGGTGAGGAGGACGGCGACCACCACCGTCACCACGACGGCGAGGACGATTGCGGTCCACCACAGCGTTTCGTGCCCCATCAGTTCCTCCTCACGCCGCCGTGCGCTGGTGCTCGCCCGCAACAGCGTCCTCGATGCGCTTTGCATTGCCCTCGATGGCCGCCGCGCCCTCTTTCAGCGCCTCGGCCGTCTCGTTCGTCGTCTTGAGCGACCAGACGGAGCGCGTGTTTTCGTCGATCTCGGCGACCACCTGTGCTGCCGTCAGCGCGAGGCGCCGGATGCGGCGGGCCTGAAGCAGAATGAGAAGGCCCAGAACCGCGACAACGATGACCACGGCAATTGCAGCGGCGAAGCCAATGGCCCACCAGAACGGCATCACTCGGCCGCCATCGGAAGGTCGTGCGTTTCGGAGTCCCCCCTCGGACCGGGGGCGTCGAGGTAGGCGCGCGAGGGCTCCTGGAGCGCCTTTTGTCGCGCCGAGCCGGGGGCGAACTCGGTCCCCTGGCGCTTCAGATACTCGTAGAACGTTCCCACCGTGCGCTGGACGATATTGGGCTCGGCGGAGACGTTCGCCCATCCGGTCGGCACAGTGTCCTGGCCCTTCCAGCGCGGGGTGAGGTTGCGCGACGACTGGGTGAAGCGCCGCAGATACGAGATGAACGAGCCCGTGGCGCGGCTCGTCTGCGAGGAGACGAGAGAGCCGGGCGGCGTCTTGTAGAAGGGCGCGAAAGCATCCGGGAAGCCCGGCATGGTGCAGCCGATGCAGATGCCGCCGGTGTTCATGCACCCGCCGTTATGCCCGAGCGCGCCGCGAGAGGCGATGTTGCACTGGACGACAGGGCCCCAGCAGCCGAGCTCGACGAGGCATTTGCGCTCGCCGTACTCCTTGGCGAACTTGCCTTCCTCGTAGTTGCCGGCAAGCACGCAGCGGCGGTGCACCGTGTCGCCGAACATCCATTTGGGCCGGCCAAGCTCATCAAACTCGGGGAGCGGGCCGTAGCCGGCGAGGAACATTAAAATGGTGGTGATGAGTTCGGTGACATTGTCGCCCACCGGTGCGCAGCCTGGGATGTTGATCGGCGGCAAGCCGAGGGCGGAGAGGTAATCCTTACCGAGATAATCCATCACGGACATCGCGCCGGTGAGGTTTCCCGCCGCTGCCGGAACGCCACCCCAGGTGGCGCAGGTGCCGACCGCAATCACGGCCGCGGCGCCAGGCGCGAGATCGCGAAGCCAGTGGGCGGTCGGGATCGGGGCGTCGTCGCCGTCTGTTCCCATGGCCGACCAGTAGCCCCCGAACTTGCCGGCAATGTCCTCGTCGGCGACCGAGCCTTCTTGGAGGACGACGTAGGGCGCGCCGAGCTTGCCCTCGCGGGCGAGGTGGTGGGCCTTCATGAAGTGGTGGCCCGCCTCCACAGAGAGGACGGGGTGATGGAGGATCACCTTCGGCAAGCCAGGGATCTTGCCCAAGAGCAACTGCTCGACGGAGGGGTTCTGCGCACCGACGGTTGCGATCGAGCAGCCGTCGCAGCTCATGCCGGCGAGCCAGAAGGCGTGCACCACCTCGATGGGGCCTGCGTCCAGGGCGAAGCGCGGCAGATAGTTCTGCGCGGCGCCGTTGCCGTTCGTCTTGCCGTTGGTGGGGGTTGCCAAGGATGCCTCCGACGCCAGCTATCGCAGCTTATTGTTGGCGGGAGCATCGCAGCTTGCCCTAGGGGCAAGGTCAAATGGTATTTTGTTCAGGCAGATGTTTCGCACGCCACGGTGCAGGTGCAGGGCTGAAGCGTCGCCGCGCACACACACCCTTTGCCCTCCGCGGCAAGGAGTGCACGATAGCGCGCCTCTAGATCGTCGTGCCGGCCCTGCAGAACGTTAATCTCCAAGGCGAGTTCCTGAATGTCGCGGTCGAGCCGGGAAAGAAGGCGGTGGCGGAGTGAGCCCTCGGCCGCAGGGTCGAGGAGATCGCGGATCGTCTCCACCGGCAACCCAAGCCCGCGCAGGCCGACGACGAGGCGCGCCCGCGCGACCGCCTCCGCCCCGAACATGCGATAACCGGACGTGGTGCGCGACGCGGGCGGAAGGAGGCCCACACTCTCATAGTGGCGCAGCGTCTTTGTGCTGACGCCAAGAGCTTCGGCAAGTTCGCCGATCAGCATGGACGGCCTAAACCCTCGCCTCGCTGCCCTCCCCCGGCGCAGGGGGGACGCTGGCAGCAAGCTCGTCGATCCGCGCGGCGATCTCGCGGATCGCGACGATACCGGCGCTTGTGGTGGCGAAATCATACGGCGCACGGCCGTCGCGTTCGGCCTCCATCATCGCCTCGTCGTAGGGGACTGTGCCGATGAGCGTCATGCCGTGCTGGGCGCAAAAGGTCTCGATGGCGGCCTGGTCGTCCGCACTGCGCACCTTGTTGGCGACCACCCGCACGAAGGCGATGCCAAGCTCTTCAGCGAGCTCTGCAGTGCGTTGTGCGGCTTCCAGCGAGCGATAGTAAGGTTCGGCGACAACGAGCATCATATCCACGTGCCGCGCGGTGCCGCGCTTCAAGTGCTCAAGCCCCGCCTCCATGTCGGTGACGGTGTGGTCGCCGACGCTGGTAAGTTCGGCGATCAGGCCGCGCACCGCACGGTGGGATGCGCACATACAGCCAGACCCTGCCGTGCCGTGGGCGGGTTTGCCCATGACGATAAGGTCCACGTTGTCGGCCGCCTTGTGGCCGTACTGCGCCATAAGGTCCGGCAACGGCAACGAGGGCTCCATCATGACGACGCCGTCGACCTTCTCACCAGGCCGCATGACGGAGGCGGGAATGTAGGTGATCTTGTCCGCATCGTCACGGCTCATGCCGAGGGTCAGTGCAAGGTTTGGGTTCGGGTCGCCGTCGATGGCGAGGATCTTGCGTCCTTTTTCCGCGAAAATGCGGGCGAGCGACCCCGCGATGGTCGTCTTGCCCGAACCGCCCTTGCCGACCGTTGCGATTTTCATCTGTCCCACTCCCACACTTCCCTTTGCCATTAACTGTTCCATCGCGGCCGCGTTGGCAACGTCTACCCCTACCGCGGCCAGTCCGGATGGTGACTGTGGATGGCGAAGGCGTAGGCCCGCTGCAACCGGCCGCTGGCGAGGGCGCGTGCCTGCGCCAGGGACGAGCGCGCCGCTGGTAGGCCCGCTGTCGAAGAGCAAAAGAACCGTCGCTGTAGAAAAAGGGCGCGTAGAGACTGGAGCGCCGAGGACAAGCAGCACTGGGCTGACCATTGGTTCAACCTTGACGCTGGGGGAAGCTGCGGCCAACACTCCGTTTAAGCAGGCCGGATAACGGCCAGGGAGGGCTCATGAAGACGCACATCCTTGCCGCCGCGCTCGTTGCGCTGTCGGGCGCAGCGCAGGCGCAAGAGACGCTGATCGTTGCGGTGCCGTCCGATCCGGCGCATTTCAACCCGGCGATCACCACAGGTGCGCACGTTCACGCCGTCGCCGATTCCTTCTTCAACGGTCTTGTGGGGCTCGACCAGGCGCTGGAGCCGGTCCCCGATCTTGCCACCTCCTGGGAGGTTTCGGGCGACGGACTCACTTACACCTTCAACCTCGCCGATGCCACATGGCACGACGGCGAGCCGGTGACGTCGCAAGACGTGAAATTCACCTTCGAGAACGTCCTCTTCAAGCATCACGCGCGCACGCGCTCGGGCCTCTCTGGGATCGTGGAAGCGATCGAGACTCCGGACCCGAACACCGTCGTCTTCCGCCTGTCCGCCCCGCATCCGGCGCTGCTGCGGCGCCTCAACGTGACCGAGGCGCCCATCTTGCCTGCCCATGTCTACGAGGGCGTCCCGGACGTGACGGCGGCGGACGCCAACCTTTCGCCGGTCGGGAGCGGCCCTTACAGGTTCGTCTCCTACGCGCCGAGCGACCGTGTGATCGCCGAGGCGAACCCGGACTACTTCAAAGACGTCGGGCCGGGCGTCGATCGCGTCGTCTTCCGCGTGATCACAGATGCCGCGACCCGCACGCTCGCCTTCGAGCAGGGCGAGATCGACTATTTGCCCGGGGTCGGCGGACCGGATGTGGCACGCCTCGGGGGGCGGGACGACACCGATATGCTCTTCTCCACGGCAGGACCCGGCGGCGGCAACTGCATCATGACGGTCTCGTTCAACCTTGAACGGGACGCGATGGCTAATCCCAAGGTGCGCCGCGCCATCGCCCACGCCATCGACCGCGAACGCCTTCTAGACCAGGTTCTCTTCGGGACGGGAAAGGTTGCTGCCGCGCCCTTCTCCAGCGCCATCGGATGGGCGCATGACCCGAACGCACTGTACGGCATCGCGCTGGATCCGGAGGCCGCCGAAGCGCTTCTGGAGGACGCGGGCTATGGCGAGGACGACAACGGCGTGCGCCTGTCCATCGACATGGTCCACTATCCGAATTTCATCAAGTATTCCGAGCTGATGGCGCAGGATCTGTCGAAGATCGGTGTCGAGCTGAAGCCGCGTCCGCTGGACCGAGAGGCGACCATCGACGCGATCTTCATGAAACGTGACTTCGATACCAACCTCATATCCTACTGCAACGGCGTCGATCCCGAGATCGGCATCAAGCGCATGTACGTGTCCGATAACATCGGCCCAATCCCCTTCTCCAACGCCTCCGCCTATCGCAGCGACGCGGTGGACGCCCTCTTCGCCGAGGCCGCAAACACCGCCGATCAGGACGCCCGGGCGCAGGCCTACGGCAAGATCCAAAGCATTTTGGTCGAAGATCTTCCGTACTTCTGGCTCGTGGAAACGACGCGAAACTCCGCGCACAAGACGGGCTTTTCCGGCTTCAAACCCTGGACCGGGCATTACCTCGAAGAGGTCGCGCCGGCGTCCTGACGCGCGTTGGCGCGCTTCGCCCTCGTTCGGCTCGCCCAGATTGTCCCGATGATCTGGGCGCTCGCCAGCGCGCTCTTCCTCCTTCTCTATCTTTCGCCGGGCGGGCCCATCGTGGCGCTCACCGGCGAGTTCGCCACCGCCGAGACGGTCGCCGAGATCGAACGCCGCTTCGGCCTCGACCGACCGATCATCGAGCAATACGGCGCCTTCCTCGGCAATCTTGCGACCGGTGAGCTGGGATTCTCGTACGTCCACAAGCGGCCGGTCACTGAGGTCATCCTTTCGCACCTTCCTGCAACGCTCATCCTCGTGGTTCCGGCGATGGCTTTTGCCGCGCTCATCGGCATCCCGCTCGGCATAGTGTCGGCGCGCCGGGGGGTGGCGGGGCCGGTGGTCGTGCTTGCCGCATTGATTGCGTTCGCGGTGCCGGTGTTCTGGCTGGGGCACCTCCTGCGCCTCCTCGTCTCGGTGGAGTGGGGCCTTTTGCCGATCCAAGGGATGGCGAACGCGCGGCTTCCCGCCGAAGGCCTCGCGCACCTCCTCGACGTCGCCAGGCACGCGACCCTTCCTTGGGCGACGCTCACCTTGCATCAGATGGCCTTCACCATCCTCATCACCCGCGCGGCCATGCGCGCCGAAACCCACCGCCCCTATTTTCGCACCGCGCTCATGAAGGGCGACTCGCGCTGGCAGGCCGAGACGGTCCATGCGCTGCCGAACGCTGCCTCGCCCCTTTATGCACTGTTCGGCAACCGCGTCGGTTGGCTCATCGCGGGCGCCGTCCTGGTGGAGGCTGTGTTCGCCTGGCCGGGGCTCGGCCAGCTTGTCACCGCCGCCATCACGAATCGCGACACGCCGCTCGTGATCGGCGTCGTGCTCTTTGCTGCGGTGGTGACCATGCTCGCGAACCTTCTGGCCGACCTTGCAATCGCCGCCACCGACCCGCGCGTGCGCCAGAGTCTGGCGTGAACGCCACCCGCCCGCAAAGCGCGTCGCTTGCGCTCGGCGCGCTCCTCCTCACCCCCGTCCTATTGGCCGCCATCGCGCCTGGCCTGCTGTCGCCCTATGAGCCGACGGCAAATGTCGCCCCGCCCCTTCGCCCACCGAGCCTCACCCATCTCCTGGGCACGGACGATCTTGGCCGGGACGTTTTGTCCATGGTCGTGCATGGCGCACGGGGGGCGCTCGGCCTCGCCGCAGCGGTGACGGTGCTAGCGGTGGGGATCGGCGTCGCGGTCGGCGTGGTCGCCGGAAGCTTTGGCGCGGTGGTCGACGAAGCTGCCATGCGGCTCACCGAATTCATCAAGGTGCTGCCGAATTTTTTGGTCGCGCTTCTCGTGGCGACCCTCTTCGGCCCATCCCTCCTCGTGCTGGCGCTCGTCCTGGGGCTCTTGTCGTGGCCGGGTCTGGCGCGCCTCGTCCGGGCGCAGACGGTCGTGGAACGGCACAGGGAACATGTTCTTGCCGCCCGCGCGCTCGGCGCGCACCCGGTGGTGGTCGCGTGGCGGCATATCCTGCCGGCTGCGGCGCGGCCCGCTCTCGCCGTTATCGCCCCGGTCGCCACTGGCGGGGTCCTCGCCGAGGCCGGGCTCGGCTATCTTGGCCTCTCAGACGCTTCGGCCATTTCTTGGGGCGACCTCATCCGAAACGGCCAGACGTTTTACGCCCACGGTTGGTGGTTGTCGCTCTTTCCCGGCCTTGCTGTGGTTTGGACGTGTGTTGCCATCGCTCTGGGTGGCGAAGGCCTGGCTCATCGGCGGGGGCTCCATCGGTGATGCTGCATCCCGTTGCCGCAGACGCGTTCCGTGCGCGCAGCCAGTGGATCGGCCCAGACATTTGAGCCCCTCTACTTGAGCGGAGTGCTTTGCGCTAAGACAGTCAAATGACTGGATAAGTTGATCCATCATACAAATGGGCTAGGGGTTCAATCCGTTTGGATTGGACCCCTAGCGCATCCTGCGTCCGTACGGACGCAGATAAGATGCTCTACTCCTTTGAAACAGAGCGGTTTTCTTGCGATCGTATGTTTCTATCTGACCGCAAACCGCTCTAGGTGGAAAGGTCGCGCCCCGTTACATTCTTGAATGTCGCCACCACGGCCAAGGACACCGCGCTCATCACGATGAGGTAGTAAATGGGGCTGAAATCATCGCCCGTGCGCTCGATGAGGGCGGTGGCGACGAGAGGGGTCGTGCCGCCGAAGATGGCAAGCGTCGTGTTGTAGCCGATGCCAAGGGCGCTCACCCGCGTGTTGCGCGGCAAGATCTCCACCATCAAGGCTGGCGTGACGCCGAACATCATCCCCACCAGCAAGGCAAACCCCAACTGGCCCAACAAGATCAACGTCGGGTCGGTGTGATGCATCAGTTCAAACAGGGGGTAGGAGAACACCACAAGCCCGGCCAGCGCTGTGAGTGCCAGAGGCTTCCGCCCCACTTTGTCCGACAATGCGCCTGACGCCAGCGGGACAATCATCAACACCACGAGGCAGAGCGTGTTGATGTCCATCGCAGTTGCAGTGGATACATGCATTCGCTCGGTCAGGTACGAGACTGCATAGACGAACATCATATAAAACGCGACGTTCACCCCGAGCACCAGCCCGGCAACGCGCAACATGTCGACAATGTTGTGACGGAAGGCGTGGACAACGGGTGAGCCCGCCAAAGGGGGATGCGTGGACGGGGCAAGCTGCGGCTCCCCCACCTTCCTGCGCATGAAAACCCCCACCGCCATGATGATGACACCGCCCAAGAACGGCACGCGCCACACCACGCTGCGGATTTCGTCATCGGTGTAGATGTTGCTCAACAGCGCCGTGGACGCCGAGCCCAGGAGAAAGCCTGCCACGGCGCCCGAAACCACCCAGCTGCAATAAAAGCCGCGCCGGTTGGGCGGCGCATGCTCGGCAATGAAGACGGACGAGGAGGTGTATTCGCCCCCCACAGAAATCCCTTGCATGACCCTGAAGGCCACGAGGAGCACGCCCGCCAAAGGCCCCACCTGTGCCGCCGTCGGCAACAGGCCAATGGCAACCGTACAGGTGCCCATCAGCGCAACGGACGCGACGAGGACGAACTTGCGCCCCAACGTGTCCCCCAAGTGGCCAAAGACCATCGCCCCCAACGGCCGCGCAAGGTAGCCGGCCGCGAACGCACCGTAGACGGCAAGGAGCGAGCTCAGCGGGTCGTCGGAGGGGAAAAACAGCGGCCCCAGAAACTGCGCCATGTAGCCGTAAACGGCAAAGTCGAACCATTCCAGGATGTTGCCCACCGCGCCGGCCCCTGCCGAGCGCACCGTGCTGTGGCCGGGCGCGTGCCCCTTCTGCGCGTCTGTCGTCATGGTCCGCCCGATGCCTGTCAGATCCCTCAATAACGGCGCAAATGGCGGACAGCGGTCAACACCGCTGGCAAGTCACCGCGCGATTTAATGTGTGTTGGAGGGGGAATCGGCTAGGCTGAACGCGTGCTTTTATTCGCTTAGCAAGACGGTCGCGGCCGATGGCGCCGTAGTCGCCGGAGGACCCATGAAAACCCAAGCGTTCTTGCTTGCGCTCACAGCGGCAATGCTGATGGCTTGCACCACCAGCGGAGACTCCAAGCCCGACCGCGACCGTGGCGACCGCCCACGCGGTATCGTCGGTGAGTGGGAGCTCAAGCGAGACGATTCCATCCTCAGCTGCACGCTGATTGTCAAAAGGGGCAGCCGGCGCGGTGAAGGCGATGCCAGCGAGCGCGGCTGCATCGCCTATGATGGTGTGGGCTTCGTGCGCAAGTGGAAACGCGAAGATGGGCGCATCAAGTTCTTCGCCATCGGCAATGAAGAGGTGTTGGTGGTGCGCCGCTCAGGGCCCGACACGTTCCGCGGCCGCCTCACCCGCTCCGACCAGAGGGTCACGCTGACGCGCAAGTAATGCGCCCACCACTTTGCCAGCCCATGAGCCGGGTCGACGTTGAAGCGTCGGCCCGGTTTCGTCTTCCCGCCTTGTTCCGTCAGATGTCAGGCGATTTCGGCCTGGGCATGGCGGCGCTCGTCAATCCAGGACAACCAGGCGTCCATCCCCTCCCCGGTTTTGGCCGACAGGAAGATGATGTCGGCCGCAGGGTTGATGCGGGTGATGTTCTTCGCAATCAGCGCAATATCCGTGTCGCAGTAAGGGGCAAGGTCCACCTTGTTGACGATCACGAGGCCGCTGGCGGCAAACATGTCAGGATACTTGAGCGGCTTGTCTTCCCCTTCGGTGACGGAGAGGATCGCCACCTTCGTCGCCTCCCCAAGGTCGAACGCTGCAGGGCATACCAGATTGCCCACGTTTTCAATGAACAAGACGCCGTCCACAGCAGGCAGCCGCTCCATGGCATGACCCACCATGTGGGCATCGAGGTGACAGCCCTTCCCTGTGTTCACCTGAACCGCCGGGGCGCCCGTCTGGCGAATGCGGTCGGCGTCGTTTGAGGTTTCCTGATCGCCCTCAATCACTGCCACCGGCGTGCCTTCAAGCGAACGGATGGTCTCCACCAAAAGCGTCGTCTTGCCGGAACCTGGCGAGGAGACGAGGTTGAGGGCAAGTGTGCCGGCCTGGCGCAAACGCTCTCTGTTGGCATCGGCAAAGGTGTTGTTCTTGGACAGGATGTCGGTCTCGATGGCCACCATTCGCGCCTGGGACAGGCCCGGCGCATGGGCCCGGGCAGGCCCCGCGCCGAAGTGCATGTCGCCGCCACCATGATGATGATGGTGGCCGTGACCATGGTCATGCGCGCCGTCAGCATGATCGTCGGCGTGGCTGTGGTCATGATCACCATGGCTGTGGTCATGGTGATGGTGGTGGTCACCTGGCCCGTGGTGGTGATGGTCATGGTGGGTATGGTTATGGCCGGTGGAGCCCGCCTCGCCGATCTTGGCGCCCCCGCATCCGCACACGGTACACATCACATCACCTCCAAGTCTTTGATTTTGAGCTCGTCGCCACCTTGAACGACAAGCCGCTCTCCGCCGCAGGTGGGGCAAGGGTCGAGCCTGTGGGTCAGTTCCACCGTGTCCATACAGCCAAAGCAAAAGGCTTTGCCCGGTCGTTCGATCAACTCCAGCGCCGCGCCGTCCGCAACAGAGCCCTTCATCACAACGTCAAAGCCAAAGCGCAGCGCGTTGGGCTCAACCCCTGCGAACCGGCCCACCTCCACACGCACTTTGGTCACCTTCTTGAACCGTTGGGACCGGGCATTGTCTTCAATGATGTTGAGGATGCCTTCGCACAGGGACATCTCATGCATTTTCCTTGTCCCCCACGGTCAGCGATGTCGGCACGCACGGGTCATAAATGGCAATCAGCGTGCGGGCGACACGCTCCATCCGCGCATCCGGAACGCCCGACAATGTGGCAAGCGCCTGAACAATTGCCCCATCGGGATGCATGGCAAAGTCGGTGGGGGAAAGGCGCGCAAGGTCAGTGGTGAGCCCGCCGATCGCCCGTGCCCGCATCATTAAGGCTCCCCGTGGCGCGACGCTGCACCCGACGCCCTTGCCCATCGGGACGGCAAGGGCAAATGGCAGGTCGCCGCCCGCAAGGGTGTTGATGTACGCGTCAGCTTCAAGGAGCCGACCCGCAAGGCGCCAGACGGGTCCGCGGCCAAGCTGCGCCTCGATATCCTTCATCAAAGGCGCAGCCTGCCAGCGCGCCGCCGCACAATTGTCCACCGCCACGCCGCCCACCGTCGCGCGCACCCAATCAAGCGCTCCGTCAAGCGACAGGGGCAGCTGCACACGGCCCCACTCGGGCGCAAATCCCAATAAGATCGCGCGGAAAGCAGGTGCTGCCCCTGCCCCACCTTCAGCCCAGACGCGAAGCTCTGAGAGCGTCTTGGGCACCCCAGTGTCGCCAAAGACGCTGGCGCGGAGAGCATCCGCCACGTCCGAGCCATCCGCCAGCGCTGCCACTTTTGCGTAGCCTGTGAAGACGGGCGTTTCCCCAAGGGCGGCAGGAACATGGTGGCAAAGGGCAAGCAGATGGTCGCGCAACCCGTCCACCAACAGGCGCCTTCGGGTCTCAGCTGACGGCTCCAGCCCCAGGGCGGTGTCGAACGCTGCCTCCTGGGCGGCAGGACAGATGTTGAAGACCATAGGCAGGAGGCGGCGCACCTCCTCCACCGTGCGCCCAAGGAGGGAGGCGGGGGGGATTGCCTCGCGCGGCCTATCCATCGCCACGACGACGCTGCCGCCGCGGCGTGAGAGATGGATGCGCAGCGCGGTGTCAGCCATGCTAGAGCGGCGCCTGTGCACTGCGGCCCGTAAACAACGCCCTGCGGGAGGGGGACACCACCGTCGGCGCAGGTGCAGGCTCAGGCTCAGGCTCGCCGGCAAGGTCATCGACGCGATTTTCGGGGTCGAACAAGGCCGGCAACACCGCGCGCGCCACATCCATCGCCTGAAGCTGGCTGCCGAAGGTGTCCATAGGTGAGAATAGCGAGCAGGCTTTGTACCCCCCAAGCCCCGGCCGTACATTGTGCACGAACTCATAGGTGCCTGAGGGAAAGGTGATCAGCTCCTTTGCCCCGCACGTGATCTGCGACCAGTCTTCGCCCGGCCCAGGCATCAAGATGACGTTCATGAACCAGGGGGCGACCAAAACCCCAAGCACCATTCCCTCATGGGCGCAAAAGCCTGCCGCCTCCACGTGAAGGGCGGGGTTGGTGAGAGGCATGTCGCGCATCTTGGCGTGGTGCACTTCGCGGAACTCGGCCACAAGGCGCTCGCACACACTGGCAATGTGCTGGGCCATGGGGTCCGGCGCGGCGGTCCCCGCATCGGCCACCATGAACTGGGCCTTTTCGCCGTCGCACTGGGGGCAGCGCCAGTCATCAGGCAGAGCGCGAAAGGGGGTACCTGGCGGGATCTGGCGGACCTCATCGCCCAATTCAGGTTCGTAAGGCATCCAGCAGATCTTGCATTCCAAGATGGCGTCGTCGGCAATCTTGGCGGCGTTGCCGAGGTAAGAGCCCTCAAATCCAAGGCCGCTCATGTGAGGGCCTCCAGGACCTTTTCAATGCGCCCGGCACTATCTTCAAGATCTTCGGGGGCAGCGCGCGCCACCTCTGGCATGTCCGTCACCTCGAAGCTGTCCAGGATCAAAGCATCCATGGAGTTGAAGAACCTCACCCGCCACAGATTGCGCACGGCGGTCGCTTCGATCCGGCAGTTGCCATAACCGCGCGACAACAGCGTGACCGCCCCGCGGCCGAACGCGGCGTCGAAATGGTCAAGGTCCTGGGGGGTGTGTGGCAACAGGGTGAGGTTGATCACGTGGGGCGGCGTGCCGTTCGTCCAGGCTGCAGCCTTTTCCAAGAGCTCCACCACAAGGGCGGGGGCGTTGACCACACCCTGGAGTGCTGGAGCATCGGTTCCTGCCGCCGGCGTCACAGGCTCGAACGCACCCTCGGCAATGGCTGCGGGGACCGGGCCCACCTCCACATAGTCGAACCCGCGGGCCTTCACCCGCCAGACCCCTGCAAAGACCGCCTCCTGTGCAATCAACGGGGTTTGCCCGTCATGCCGGCAGCTCACTTCGCCAACGCCGAAGGTTTCGGTCAAAAGGTCCCTGTCACCAGCGGGAAGGGGAAGGAGGTCGAACCGCCCTTCGCCCACGTGGCAGGCGTCGGCAACCGCCTTCAGGACAGCGATCGCCTGGTCGAATTCACCAGCATCCTCCACCTCCGGCAGATGCATGGCATAGGTCTGCATTCCCGACGGCAGGGGCAGATAATCCAAAGTCTGGCCATCGGAGGGTTCTGGCTGGGAGCCTGGCCCAAACCCGAACGGCGGCTGAGAAAAACCCTGCATGGTCGTCTCCTAAGCCGCTTTGGCGTGAAGGCCGAGAATGGTGCGGATGCGGTCCAGATAGTCGTCCCAGTCGCGCACCTTGGGGATGGCGCCGAGGGCCACACCATCGACCACGAAGATGAGGCTGGGGGTCGGCCACACATCGAACCGGCCGCGCACGGCCCGCTCGATGCTCTGATCCACCACAGCGGGCACGAAACGATGGTCGAACACCTTGACGAGTTCGCCCAGAATCACCGCCACATCGTTGGTCTCAAGGTTTTTGGCAGGGTCGCCTGTGACGAACAGGAGCCGCACGCCAGGGCCGGCGAGGAACGGCTCGAGGGTGTCTTCGGTCAGCCTCGGCCAGCCGTTTTCTGCGGCAATCATGTCGACAAGTTGGAAAGCCATTGTCGTCATCCCTGTGTCGCGCCGGCCTTGCGGGCGGCTTCAAGGTGAGGGGGGAGCGTGGGTGTTTGGGCCTCAAGATCGGCAAAGGCATCGCCGAGCCCCTTGCCGGCCATCAGCGCCCGCAAACCATTGAGGGCACGGGTGATCTCATCGGCACGCGCGGGCGAGAGCACCTCGCGCGCCGCGCCAAGAAAGACGAGGAGGAAGGTGCCTGGAGCAACTTCGCCCACCAGGGACAGGTCCACCTGTTCGGTGGCCTCGCCTGCACGGCAAACGGCGCTCAGCCCTTCCACCGTCACCACTTCCATGGGAATGCCGACGCACATCAGTGGGCCGCCTTCATGTTGACGAAGCGCACATCACCGTCGCGGAAGGCAACGTCCGGCGCAGGGCGGCCGGCCTCATAGGCGTCTCTGGCAACGGCCGTGTCGTTCAACGCTTCGCGTCCCGCAGCTTTTGTGGGCGTGATGGCAAAGCGCTTCAGTTCGTCCAGAGCCACATCGATGGCAGGGTCGATCATCGCTGCGACGGAGGGGCTGAGGCCGCCGCCAAAATCCTCAAGCCGCTCGGGCTGAACGCCGATGAGAAGGATGTGCTGCGGCTTGCACCCTGTGAGGACAGCGGCGGCCAGAACGTCCTGAAAGCCCGTCTGATGAAGGCTCATCTTCTTGGCGCCCATGAAGGACGGCACGTCATCGTCGCGCACGATCTTCATGGTGCCTGGGGTGAGGCCATAGTCCACCGCATCGAACACGATGAGGCAGGAGATGCCCGACAGATGGGGCAGCAAGTAAAGGCCTTGGGTGCCGCCATCGAGCAGCGTCACCTCCGGGCCAAAGCTGTAGGCGGCATTCATCGCCTCTGCCGCGCGCACGCCGAACCCTTCGTCGGCCCACAACAGATTGCCAATGCCAAGAACGAGGACCTTCGTCTCCACAATCCCCTCCCTTTCCTTATGCCTGACCGTCTTGCGATTGGCCGGTTCAATCGGGGTCGTCGTCCTTGAACGTGCGTGTGCCCGACACCATCGTCGAAACGATGGACTGCCGGCTCATGATGTCTTCGCGCACCGCCACGTAAATGTGGATGATCATGAAGATGATGATCGCCCACATGCCCAAATGGTGCCAGGTGTGGAGCGCTTGGCTGCCGCCCATCAAAGGAATGAGCCAGCCGAACGCGATGTCGGCCCAACCGCCCGCCTGTTGCCCTTCGGCGTAGAGCGCAAAGCCTGTGACAATCATGAAGGTGAGCCCCACCGTCATGAAGAAGAACATGGCAAGCTGCGCCAGGGGGTTGTGGCCCACATACTTCTTGGGGCTCTTTTCCAAGAACATGTACCACTTCATCTCAAACCACACCTCGTGCCACCAGGTGAGGTTCCAGAAGGGAATGTAGAACAACTGGCGGGAGTGGTGGTTGCCCATGAACGCCCAGATGAAGCGCGTCACGAAGCCGATGGCGAGAACGTAGCCTGCCACGAAGTGGGCAAAGCGGATGTAGCCGAACAAAAAGTGGTCCGACGCCTCGCCCGACATGGTCGGCGGCGGCGAACCGATGAAGTAGCCCGTGATGATGAGCACCACGATGGCCAACGCATTGGTCCAGTGCCAGATGCGCACAGGCGCTTCATAGACGTAGACGGAGGTGATGCGGCGCACATGCTCGCGGTCGGAGGGGGCCACCTCCCTACCGATCAACTCGTTGATGTGCGGGTGGTTTTCTTCGCGAACGGTCATGCCATCACCGCACTTTCACGGTGGTCAATTCATCGCCGTCGGGCGACATGACATGGGTGGCGCAGGCCAGACACGGGTCGAAGCTGTGCAGCGTTCTGAGGATCTCCACAGGCTCCTCAGGCCGCTCCATGGGTGTGCCCAAAAGCGCGGCCTCGTAGGCGCCGATCTGGCCTTCGGAGTCGCGCGGGCTCGCGTTCCACGTGGTGGGGACGACGCACTGATAGTTGTCGATCTTGCCGTTCTTGACGACAATCCAGTGGCCGAGCGCACCGCGCGGCGCTTCCGAGACACCGACACCCTTGGCCTCCGCCGGCCACGTATCGGGATCCCACTTGGCAACGTTCGCCGTGTTCTGATCGCCGGCCTTGATGTTGGCAATCAGCTTGTCGAAGAAGTGCTGCTGCAGTTGCGCACAGTACGCCGCTTCAAGCCCCCTGGCTGCGGTGCGGCCAAGGGTGGAGAACAACGCTTCGGTGGGCACATCAAGGGTCTTCAGAACCATCTCGACGGGCTCTTTGAACTCCGGCTTGCCTTGGGCGTAGCCGATGATGTAGCGGGCGAGCGGGCCTACCTCCATGGCGTGCCCCTTCCACCGGGGCGACTTGATCCACGAATACTTGGCCGCCTCGTCAAGTTCTTTGATGTCGGTCTTGGTGCCGACGGTGTTGGGGCCAAGGGCGAAGTTGGCTTCCGTCACCCCTTCCCAGGGGTGCAGACCAACACTCTCATCCTCGTAGCTGTACCAAGAGTGGGGCACGAACTCGCGGATCTGTTCGGGGTCGCGCACATCAACCTCGTGCACGGTGGACAGATCACCGTTGATGATCGCTCCGCGCGGCAGGTGCATGTTCGCCGCCGACCAGTCATTGGCGACCTCGGGAATGTCGCCATAGCTCATCACGAACTTGGACGACAGGCCGCCGCCATGCAACCAGCTCTTGTAAAAGCCTGCAATGGCGATGAGGTCGGGAATGTAGACATTGTTGATAAAGGTGCGTGCTTCGGCAATCACCTTGGCGACGTGGTTCAGACGCTCCATGTTGATGGCGCCCACCGCCCCCGTCCCATGGACATTGATGGGGCAAGGCACACCGCCCACCAGCCAGTTGGGGTGCGGGTTCTTGCCGCCGAAGATCGTGTGGACTTTCACGATCTCCTTTTGCAGGTCCAGCGCCTCCAAATAGTGGGTGGTGGCCATCAGGTCCGCCTCGGGCGGCAGCTTGTAGGCCGGGTTGTCCCAGTAGCCGTTCTTGAACGGGCCAAGCTGGCCCGACTCCACGAAGGCTTTCAGGCGGTTCTGAACGTCCCTGAAGTAGCCTGGCGAGGACATCGGGTGGTTCGGCCCCACCGTCTGCTGCAGTTCCGATGTCGCCTTGGGGTCCGCCTTCAGCGCGTTGATGGGGTTCACCCAGTCCAGCGCGTGGAGGTGGTAGAAGTGGACCAGATGGTCGTGTACCTGAAGGTTCAGCTGCATCATGTTGCGGATGGAGTTGGCGTTCTCGGGGATCTCGATCCCCAAAGCGTCCTCCACAGCACGCACGGACGTCAGCGCATGGGTGCCTGTGCACACCCCGCAAATGCGCTCGGTGAACGCCCAGGCATCGCGCGGGTCACGGCCCTTCAAGATGACTTCCAAGCCGCGCCACATGGTGCCTGTGGACACAGCGTTGCGAATGACGCCCTCATCGTCGACGTTCACCTCGCACCGCATGTGGCCTTCGATGCGGGTGACAGGGTCGACGACAATGCGTCGGCCCGAGGCGTCAAGATCGAACCCGTTGGGTGTGGTGACCATCACGCGTCCTCCCGATCGATCTTCTCAGGCTTCTTTTGGGCGCGCTTGAGGGCGCTGACGGCCGCGTGCGCAGCCACAAGGCCACCGACGCCGAGCGCCGCATAGCCGCCGATCTGATCGGCATTGGCCTCGATCCCGAAGGCGTTGATGTTGGTCAGACGGTCGTAGAAGGAGCCTTTGTCCCAGAAGCCGTCCTCGGAGCAACCAATACAGCCGTGACCGGACTGGATGGGGAAGGAGACGCCCTCGTTCCACCCCACCGTCGAGCAGGCGTTGTAGGTGGTGGGCCCTTTGCAGCCCACCTTGTAAAGGCAGTAGCCGCGCCGCGCGCCCTCGTCGTCCCACTCTTCAACGAACTGGCCGGCATCAAAGTGCGGCCGCCGATAGCACTTGTCGTGGATGCGTTGGGAGTAGAACATTTTCGGCCGCCCCTGCCGGTCCAGTTCTGGCAGACGCTCGAAGGTGAGCATGTAGGTGATGACGCCTGTCATCACCTCGGCAATGGGCGGGCAGCCGGGCACCTTGATGATGGGCTTGTCGGTGATGACCTTGTGGACGGGCGTGGCGCGCGTCGGATTGGGCGAGGCCGCCTGGACGCAGCCGAAGGACGCGCACGCCCCCCAGGAAATGATCGCCTTGGCATGCTCTGAGGCATGACGCAGCTGGTCCACGAAGGGTTTGCCGGCGACAATGCAGTACATCCCGTCGTCGTTGAGGGGCGGATTGCCCTCCACGGCGAGAATGTAGTTGCCCTTGTAACGCTCGATGGTCTCCTCAAGGGCCGCTTCCGCCTGGTGGCCTGCGGCGGCCATCAAGGTGTCGTCGTAGTCCAGGCTGATCATGGACAGGACGACGTCCTTCACCAGTGGGTGGGCCGAGCGGATGAAGCTTTCCGTGCAGCAGGTGCACTCTAGCCCATGCAGCCAGATCACCGGCGTGCGCGGCTTGGTTTCCATCGCATGGGCGATCTTCGGGACGAACGCCGGGCCCAATCCTAGGGCCGTTGCTGTCAGCGAGCAGTATTTGATGAAACTGCGCCGGGTGATTCCCTGCCGGCGCATCACCTCGTAAAAGGTCTCGTTCCCCGCCATACGGCCGGCCCCCTTCATACCATCCAAGCGCTTCGACATTCGGTGGTCGATACATTGTCGCCACCGTAATCGCGGGAGGGTTGGGGAAGCGGCCCACTGCCACCTTGATCTGGATCAAGGCGCCGGCAGGGCTCGCCGCCCGACCGGACGGAACCCTGGTGACCAAAATTGCCGCCGCAACGCTGAGCATCGTTGCCAAGACCGCTGCCATTCCGACCTGAGACAGGGCGGCACTACAGCCCGGCATCGTGCACTTTGGCGTCGGCGGTCTTCACCGCGCCCATCAGGCGGTTGACCAGGACGCGTTGTTTCGATCGGGCCGCGACCACGACTTTGCGATCCTTGGTGCAGGTGTGAGGAAGCGCGATGCTGCAATGCGAACAGCCCTCATGGGCCAGGACCACCTCAACCACCATTATCTCCCAGGCCGCCGGGGCAAGTTCGGCGCCGGTCACGGAGTCCATGGTGGGCATCTTGCCGGTGCGCGAGCCGGCGGCGATCCTCGAAGCCCTCGCCGACCCCACCGTACGCATCGTGTCGCTGACGGTTACCGAAGGCGGCTCCCTCCTCGATGCGGAGGGGCGCTTCGACCCCACCCAAAAGGCGGTCGCGGCGGGGGCGGCCGTGACGGCGGCACCGAGCACAGTGTTCGGCCTTCTGGCACGGGCGCTCGGCTTTGGGCGGAAGGAGGACAAAGCGCCATTCGCCGTCATGTCCTGCGACAACATCTCGCACAACGGATCAGTCGCCCGCGGCGCCGTTTCAGGCACGGCACGACTGTGGGACGCGCACCTTGCCGACATCATTGCCAGGGAGGTGGCACTACCCAACGCCATGGTGGACCGAAACACCCCCGCGACAGGCGAGCGGGAGCGCGCGATGCTGTCGCAAGACTTTGGCATCGAGGACGCCGTACCCGTCTTCTGCGAGGACTTCAGCTGGTGGGTGCTTGAAGACACCTTCCCCCGGCAGGCCGTCCCGCCTTGGAGGATGTGGGGGTGGCGTTCGTGACCGCCGTCCCGCCTGCGCCGGGGACCAACCTTGCCGCCTATACGGCTCGGGTCGAGAGCCGTTTCGCCAATCGCATGATTGGTGACACGGTGCGCAGGCTTTGTCTCGATGGCTCCAACAGGCAGCCGAAGTTCATCGTCCCCACCATCGCTGACCGCCTGGCCAAAGGGCGCATATCGGGGGCCTTGCGCTGGCATCGGCGCTGCGGTGCCGCGACTGCGCTGCCGCCACGGAGGACGGCGACCCCATTACCCCAAACGACCCCAACTGGGACCGTCTTATGCAAAAAGCCCTTGCTGCGCGGGTCGATCCGGACCGCTGGCTTGCCACGACCGACATCTACGGCACCGCGGGCGAAGCGCCTGCCCTCCGCGAGGCATTTGCCGACACACCGACCGCACCGTGGGAGGATGGGACGGAGCCGTTCCTGTCGCGCTACCTCGACCACGCCATTTAACACCGGTCGCCGCGGCAAGGGCTGATCCCATCACAGATGTGTCAAGAGCGCGCGGTGTTCTCAAACGCAAGGGCGCGTCTACCTATGGGCGACGGCGGTGCAATAGGTGCATCGCCACCTAATACGACGGGAGATGCCTATGCGCCTCTTACTTGCCGCCGCCACCTCGCTCGGCCTTGCGACCGCCGCCTCAGCCCAAACCCTGGACGTGCCGTCGGGCACCTACGTGGTGGACCCCACCCACACCTCGATTCTTTGGAAGGTCAACCACCTTGGCTTTTCCAACTACACGGGCACCTTTGCCCGCGATGCCATCGACGCCACCATCACCCTTGATGCGGCCGATGTGGCCAACTCCTCCGTGTCGGTGACCGTCAACGGCCAGGAAGTGGAAACGCTCCACCCGGCCGCTAAGGATTTCAACGCCGAAATCGAGTCCGACATGTTCATCAACGCGGACGCCCATCCAGAGATCACCTTCACCTCCAGCAGCATCGAAGTGACGGGCGAGAACACCGCCAATATCTCAGGCGAACTCACCCTTGCTGGCCAAACCCATTCCCTGGTGCTGGAGACCACGCTGAACGGCGCGCAGGACCACCCCATGTCCGGCAATCCCACCATCGGCATCTCCGCAACGGGCGTGATCAAGCGGTCAGAGTTCGGGATCACCTCTCTCGTGGGTCCCATCGGCGACGATGTGGTCGTTGAAATCCAGGGCGAGTTCCTACTACAGAACTGACTCTTCCGGCCGGAGCCTCACGCGTCCTGACGGAAGCTCTAGCCTCCCGTCCTGATCGGGGCGGAGAGGCTCCCACACGCCGCCAAACGTCCCCGGCGGCGTGGCCTGCTCTAGGAGGTCGTCGTCTTGCCCACCACCAGCGCGCCGCCCTTCAGGGCTTCCCGTTACACCACCGGCGCGATTGTCCTCCATTGGACGATCGCGATCCTGATGATCCTGCAAATCATCGGCGGCCTGATCATGGTCGACTTTCTGGCGCAGGGCTCATCGCTGCAATTTGACGCCTACCAGCTGCACAAAAGCTTTGGCGTCACGATCCTCGCCCTCACTGTGGCGCGCATCCTTTGGCGCGCATTCAATCCGCCGCCCCCTTTGCCTGCCGACGTCAAGCCGCTGGAGGCGGGGATCGCCCATGTGGTGCACCTTGTCTTCTACTTCCTGCTTCTGGCGATCCCTCTGTCGGGCTGGCTGATGGTGACGGTCTCCCCGTTCCAGGTGGAGACGCTGCTGTTCTTCCAGGACTGGCTGCCGTGGCCCCACATCCCTGGGCTGGATGGGTTGTCAGAGGGCACGCGCGATACGTTGTCTGAAGGGTCGGAGTGGGCGCACTTCATTCTGGCCTATGCGGCGGCAGGGCTTATTGCGCTACACATTGCCGGTGCGCTGAAGCATCAGATGGAACACCGAGGTTACCTCACCCGCATGTCGCTATTTGCCAAGGGCGATGGCCCCCGCAATTCCTACGGCCACGCCACCACGTGGATCGCAACGGTTCTCTTCGTGGGCACCATCGTGGGGATCGGCCTTTTCACCCGCTCCGACGACACTGCGACGGCGGCCGATGCGGCACCGCCCGCCGCCTCCACCACCAGCCAAGGCGTCTCCCCGGACCAGGCGACGGCCCTAGCCTCAGGCGCCGCCGATGCGCCGGCGTCCTCGCCGCTGGCATCAGGCACACCCACCGCCGCGTCTTCGGTGGAAACCCACGCAGAGCCCGACGCCCCCGCAACAGCGGACACAAGCGCCACCACTGACACCGCCCAGGCGCCGGCCACCGACACGCCGGCCACCGACGCTCCAGCCGCTTCTCCTGCGCCGACGAGCGATGCAGCGCCGGCAAGCCAGCCGGCGGCAACACCAGCCCCTGCCGCCGATCCAGTCTCTGCCCAAAGCCACCGCTGGGCGATGAAGCCTGAGGAGAGCACCCTCACCTTCACCGTCACCAACGACGGTGACTCCGTGACGGGGACGTTCGGAACCTTCACCACCGACATCGTGTTCGATCCGTCGAACCTTGAAGGCTCCAAGATCGACGTCACCATCGACACCACCAGCGTGTCCATGTCCGGCTCGGCCATCTCGCGCGGGCAGATCAACGGATCGGACGGGTTCGCCAACAGGCAGTTCGGGACGGCGACCTTCACCTCCTCCTCCATTCGCGAGGATGCGGGCGGGTATGCCGCTGACGGAACGCTCACCATCCGCGGCGTGTCTCATCCGCAAACGCTCAACTTCACCCTGTCCATCGTTGGGGATCTTGCCGAAGCCAAAGGCACGATGACGGTGAGCCGGCTCGACTACGGTCTTGGCGCCGACAACGATGCCTCGGCCGAGACGCTGGCGGACGAGGTGACCATCGACACCGACCTCACCGCCATACGCGCCACCGATGCGCCGCCCACCCCTGAGCCCGCGCAGTCCGCAGCCCAAAGCACACCCGCTCTCACCGATCCGACCGCAACGCGCCTTGCCCCGTCCGTCGACGCTGCGCCGCAAGCACCGGGCCCCGCCGCCGCGCCGACGCCGCAGCTTTGGACGATGATCCCCGATCAAAGCAGCCTCACCTTCAGCTTCAGGAACGATGGTGGCGAGGCAAGCGGGCGGTTCGAGACCTTCAACACCACCATCCGCTTCGATGAGAACGCCCTTGAGGCCTCCTCCATCAGTGCGGAAATCGACCTTGCGAGCGCCACCATGTCCACGCGGGGGATCACCAATGCACAGTTGCGTGGCTCAGACGGCCTTGCAGCGCGGCGTTATCAAACCGCCACCTTCACCACCTCCTCCATCTCCTCCGATGGTGAGGGCGGATTTATCGCTGAGGGCACGTTGTCGCTGCGTGGGATCGACCAGGCGGTGACAATGCCATTTAGCCTTGATGTTCAAGACGGTATCGGCCGCGCAAAAGGCACGGTCACCCTCGACAGATCTGCCTTCGACATTGGCAGCGAGAACGATGCTGAGGGTGAAACGTTGGGCCTGAGGGTCACCGTCACGGTGGATATTGCCGCCAGCGCGCCGGAACAGGAGAGCGATTCGGCCCGTTGACACGCAGGGCACGCGCCTTGTGTGCATCTTCGCCCCTCTTATATGTGGCGATTGTACGGGGTGGCTTGCTGCCCCTGTCATCATGCGAACCGGGGACCGGTTTCGCTTTCGATCTGGATGCCGTCTCGGGTCCAGCCGGTCCGCCTTAAGGAGACACTATGAGCAAAGTCATTGGCATCGACCTCGGCACCACGAACTCCTGTGTGGCCGTGATGGATGGCAAGAGCGCCAAAGTCATCGAAAACGCCGAAGGGATGCGCACCACCCCATCAATGGTGGCTTTCACCGAGGATGGCGAGCGCCTCGTGGGCCAGCCGGCCAAGCGCCAGGCGGTGACCAATCCCGAAAATACCCTTTTTGCCGTCAAACGCCTGATCGGCCGCCGCTTCGACGATCCCACCGTCGGCAAGGACAAGGCCCTCGTCCCCTTCCAGATCACCAAAGCCGACAATGGCGATGCGTGGGTGGAGTCGCGCGGCAAGACCTATAGCCCCAGCCAGATCTCGGCCTTCATTCTGCAGAAGATGAAGGAAACGGCCGAAGCCTATCTGGGCGAGACCGTCACCCAGGCGGTGATCACCGTTCCGGCCTACTTCAACGACAGTCAGCGCCAGGCCACCAAGGACGCAGGCAAGATTGCCGGCCTTGAAGTGCTGCGCATCATCAACGAGCCCACAGCGGCTGCGCTCGCCTATGGCCTGGATAAGAAGGACGGCAAGACCATTGCCGTGTACGACCTTGGCGGCGGCACATTTGACGTCTCGATCCTTGAGATCGGCGATGGCGTCTTTGAGGTGAAGTCCACCAATGGCGACACTTTCCTGGGCGGTGAGGACTTCGACGTCAGGATCCTCGATTACCTGGCCGATGAGTTCAAGAAAGAGAACGGCATCGACCTGCGCGCCGACAAGCTTGCCCTTCAGCGCCTGAAAGAGGCTGCGGAGAAGGCGAAGATCGAACTGTCATCGGCCACCCAGACGGAAGTGAACCTGCCGTTCATCACCGCCGACCAGACCGGCCCCAAGCACCTGACCATGAAGCTGTCCCGCTCCAAGCTGGAGCAGCTGGTGGAAGACCTTGTGGAGCGCACCATCGGCCCGTGCCGTTCGGCGCTGAAAGATGCTGAGCTGTCGGCCGGCCAGATCGATGAGGTTGTCCTCGTCGGCGGCATGACGCGCATGCCCAAGATCCAGGAAGCGGTCAAAACCTTCTTCGGCAAGGAGCCCCACAAGGGCGTGAACCCTGACGAAGTGGTGGCCATCGGTGCTGCGATCCAGGGCGGCGTGCTTCAGGGCGACGTGAAGGACGTCCTCCTTCTGGACGTGACGCCCCTGTCCTTGGGCATTGAGACCCTTGGCGGCGTGTTCACCCGCCTCATCGACCGCAACACCACCATCCCGACGAAAAAGAGCCAGGTGTTCTCCACCGCCGAGGATGGCCAGAACGCTGTCACCATCCGCGTGGCACAGGGTGAGCGCGAGATGGCGTCCGACAACAAGATGCTGGGTCAGTTCGACCTTGTGGGCATTCCGCCCGCTCCCCGCGGCGTGCCGCAGATCGAAGTCACCTTCGACATCGACGCCAACGGCATTGTCAACGTGTCCGCCAAGGACAAGGGGACGGGCAAGGAACAGCAGATCCGCATCCAGGCCTCCGGCGGTCTGTCCGACAATGACATCGAAAAGATGGTCAAGGACGCCGAGACCCACGCGGAGGACGACAAGCGTCGTCGCGCGCTGGTGGAGGCCAAGAACCAGGGCGAAGCCTTGATCCACTCCACCGAGAAGATGCTGTCGGACAATGAAGGCAAGATCGCCGCATCCGACAAGGCAACGGTGGAGGCGGCCATCGCCGACCTCAAGACCGCCCTTGAAGGGGAAGACGTGTCGGCCATCGAGGCCCGCACACAGGCTCTTGCCCAGGCGTCCATGAAACTGGGTGAGGCCATGTATAACGCCCAGTCCGGCGGCCCCGATGCCGACGGTGGTGACCCCGGTGCCCCAGGTGCTGAAGAGGGCGCTGCCAAGGACGACGTTGTCGACGCCGACTTTGAAGAAGTGCAGGACGACGAGCGCAAGCGCTCAGCGTAGCAGGATTTGCATGACAGGGCCGCGCAGGCGTAACAAGACGTCTGCGCGGCCAATCCTTTAGGCGGCGGCTTCGGCCGCCAGTGCATTTCCAGGACCCAGCCCGGACGCTATGGCCGCGACCCAAAAAGCCGACTATTACGAACTTCTCGGTGTGACACGGTCGGTGGACGAGAAGTCCCTCAAGACCGCATACCGCAAACTCGCCATGGAGTTTCACCCGGACCGCAATCCGGGGAACGCAGAGGCGGAAATTCGCTTCAAGGAAGTCTCCGAAGCCTACGAGGTGCTGCGCGACCCGCAAAAGCGCGCCGCTTATGACCGTTTCGGCCATGCAGCCTTCGAAGGGCGCGCTGGCGCCGGCGGCCCTGGCTTTGGCAACGACTTCGCGTCGGCCATGTCCGACATTTTCGACGAGTTTTTCGGCGGCGCACGCTCAGGCGGGCGCTCAGGTGGCGGCGGACGCCAGCGCGGCTCTGACCTTCGCTACAATCTGGATATCTCGCTGGAAGACGCCTTTGCGGGCAAGACCGTCTCCATCACCGTGCCCACATCCGCGGCCTGCGATGTGTGCGAGGGCTCAGGTGCGCGCCAAGGCACCAGCCCTGCCACCTGCCCCACCTGCTCAGGCGCAGGCCGCATCCGTGTTGCCCAGGGCTTTTTCACCCTTGAACGCACCTGTGTGACCTGCCAGGGGCGCGGCAGCGTGGTGCGCGACCCTTGCACCAACTGCAATGGCGCAGGCCGCGTCTCCACCGAGAGGGAGCTGTCCGTCAACGTCCCCGCAGGGATTGAGGATGGCACGCGCATCCGTCTTGCCGGCGAGGGCGAGGCTGGCACCATGGGCGGCCCCTCCGGCGACCTTTACATTTTCTTGTCCATTCGCGCGCACGACTTCTTCCAGCGGGAAGGCGCCGACCTTTATTGCCGCGTGCCCATCTCCATGGGCCGTGCGGCTTTGGGGGGCTCTGTGGAGGTGCCGTCCATCACGGGTGAGAAGTCGAAAGTGAAGATCCCGGAAGGCACTCAGACAGGCCGACAGCTGCGTTTGCGCGGAAAAGGCATGCCGGTGATGCGTTCCGGACAGATGGGCGATATGTATATTCAGGTCGTGGTGGAGACGCCGCGCAACCTGACCCGCCGCCAAAAGGAGCTGATGGCCGAGTTCGAAGACCTTTCCAGCACGGAAAACCATCCCGAAAGTCACGGTTTTTTCTCCCGTGCGAAGGACTTCTTCGACAACCTGAGCCACTGATCACTGCGCCATGATGGCGCGCCGCCGGAGCTTCCCATGATCGATGTTCGCCATCACGCCCGCAACCTGCAGATTCGTGTCGCACAGGAAATGCGCACGCTGCGACGGGGTGATCGTAAAGCCACGGGTGTCGTGGTCGAGAAAGGACGCAAGTCCGGTAAGTCCATGAATATGCGCATCACCGACGAGATCCGGTTTTTGCGCAACTGGGCGGGCCACCCTTTGAAGACCGGCGCTGTGGCCCCTTCGGGTCAAGAGCTGTGCCGCCTCATGGCCCGCTACGTTGAGGCCCACCGCCCAGGCGTCATCGTGGAGCTTGGCCCGGGCACGGGCGCGGTCACGCAAGCCCTCATCGAGCGGGGCGTCCCCGCCGACCGTCTCGTTCTCATCGAGTATTCGCCCGACTTTTGCGAACTCCTGCGCAAGCGCTTTCCCGATGCCCACGTGGTTCAGGGCAATGCCTATGCGCTGGGTGAGATGATTGCCGAGCTTGGCAACCCGCCCATCGCCTCCGTCATTTCGGGCCTTCCGCTGTTCACCCGGCCCCTGCCCGAGCGCCAGTCGCTGATTTCCGAGGCCATGCGGCTGATGGGCCCCGGCGCACCCTTCATCCAGTTCTCCTACGCCCTTGTGCCGCCTGTGAAGCGCTCGGTCGGCTACACCCTCTCCTGCACGCGGTGGGTGCTGGCGAACCTTCCGCCGGCGCGCGTGTGGCTCTACCGCAGCGTCAGCGAGCCTGCGGCCATCGCCGCCTAAAGCGCCACCGCTCTTCCCCTTTCCCAACGATGTGCCCGGTGTGCCGGGCTGCCATCGGGCGCGTTTTGGGCGCGGTTGTAGCTTTTGTGCGCACGACCATATGAGTCCGGCACGAAACAGGTACAGTATGTCTCACTCTTCCGAAGCGCCCTGGCATGGCACGACAATTTTGACCGTGCGCAAAGGCGGCAAGGTGGTCATCGCCGGCGATGGCCAAGTTTCCATGGGCCAGACGGTCATCAAAGGCAGCGCGCGAAAGGTGCGCCCCATCGGCAAAGGCGGCGTCATTGCAGGCTTTGCCGGTGCAACGGCCGATGCCTTCACCCTCCTGGAGCGGCTCGAAGCCAAACTGGAGCAGTATCCGCACCAGTTGATGCGCGCGGCCGTTGAGCTCGCCAAGGATTGGCGCACCGACAAGTATCTGCGCCACCTTGAGGCGATGATGATTGTCGCCGACAAGACCGAAACGCTTGTCATCACAGGCAATGGCGACGTTCTTCAGCCAGAGCACGGCGTCGCGGGCATCGGCTCGGGCGGCATGTACGCGCTGTCGGCCGCCCGTGCGCTGGTGGACACCGACCTCGGCGCGGACGAGATTGCCCGCCGCGCCATGAAGATTGCCGCCGACATCTGCGTCTACACCAACGAGAACGTCATCGTAGAGACCATCGACGACGCCCAATGAGCACGCCGGTGCCGGCCGGCTTCGTCGCATCGGACCCCGCAGCGCCTTCGCTGAAACGACATGAGCGTCCGGCCCCCGTCACGGCGGACCTGACGAACCAGAAGAGACCCCTATGACCGACTTTTCGCCCCGCGAAATCGTCTCAGAGCTTGACCGCTACATCATCGGCCAGAAGGAGGCCAAGCGGGCGGTCGCCATTGCGCTCAGGAATCGCTGGCGCCGCCAGCAGTTGGAAGGCGACCTGCGCGAAGAGGTGATGCCCAAAAACATCCTGATGATCGGGCCGACCGGTGTGGGTAAGACGGAGATTTCCCGCCGTCTTGCCAAGCTTGCCAACGCGCCGTTCATCAAGGTGGAGGCCACCAAATTCACCGAGGTGGGCTATGTGGGGCGCGACGTGGAATCCATCGTCCGCGACCTTGTGGAGATCGGCCTCAACCAGGTGCGTGAGCGCCGTCGCAAGGAGGTCAGGGCCACCGCTCACCTTGCCGCCGAAGAGCGCGTCCTCGACGCCCTCGTGGGCAAGACCGCCTCCCCCGCAACGCGCGAAAGCTTCTCGCGCCGGCTTCGCTCTGGCGAATTGGACGAGCGTGAAATCGAGGTGGAAATCACCGCGATGCCGCAGATGCCCAACTTCGAGCTGCCGGGAATGCCTGGCGCCAATATCGGCGTCATGAACATCGGCGAGATGTTCGGCAAAGCCTTCGGCGGGCAAAAGAAATCCCACAGGACCACGGTCAAGGACAGCTACGAGATCCTCATCAACGAGGAGTCCGACAAACTGCTGGACACCGATAAGTTGACTGCCGAGGCCATGCGCCAGGTGGAAAATGACGGCATCGTGTTCCTGGACGAGATCGACAAGATCACCGTGCGCTCAGACCGCGTCGGCGGTGATGTCTCTCGCGAAGGTGTGCAGCGCGACCTTCTGCCCCTGGTGGAAGGCACCACCGTTGCCACCAAGCACGGCCAGATCAAGACCGACCATATCCTCTTCATCGCCTCAGGCGCCTTCCATGTCTCAAGGCCGTCGGACCTGTTGCCTGAACTGCAGGGTCGTCTGCCCATTCGCGTGGAGCTTCAGCCGCTGACGAAGGAGGACTTCCGCTCCATCCTGACGGAGACGGAGGCAAGCCTCATCAAGCAGTCCAGCGCGCTTATGGCGACGGAGGGTGTGACGCTGGAATTCACCGACGACGGCATCGAAGCGCTCGCCGAGGTGGCCGTCGAGATCAACGCCACGGTGGAGAACATCGGCGCAAGGCGGCTTCAGACGGTGATCGAGCGTGTCCTCGACGACATCTCTTTCACCGCCACCGACCGCTCGGGCGAGACGCTGGTGATCGACGGCGACTATGTGCGCAAGGCCGTCCTGGACATTGCCCAGAACGCGGACCTCTCACGCTTCATCCTCTGAGCGAACCGGCGGCGTCGTATCCAGGATGCCGCCACGCCATGCCGATGAACGTCACCTCGCCGACGATGGCGTGGGGGTCTACCCGGGTTTCGCCCGTGGGCTGAAAACCGAGCTTTGCGAGGATACGCCGCGAGGCTTCGTTGCCGCGGTAGTAGCCTGACACCACCTCGTCGAGCTTCACGGTTTCCCATCCGAACGCCAACGCCGCGCCCGCCGCTTCCGTGGCGTAGCCCTGACCCCAGTGACTTCGGGAGATCCAATAGCCAAGCTCGGCGCAACCCGCCTCCTCCTGCGGGGTCAGACCGACCATCCCCACAAGTTCGCCGCTCGCGGCCAGACGAATGGCCCAGACAAGCTGTGCCGGCACGATGGTGCTCAAGAAAAAGCGGGCATCCTCAAGCCCATATGGATGCGGGATCTGCCGCACCCAGCGCGCCACCTCCACATCGTTCACAGCTTCTGCGATGGCCTCGCAGTCGTCGGACCGCGGCGTTGAAAGAACCAGACGCGCGGTGCTGATGGATGGCCGCGTGGCAACGTCGAGGCTCGTCCAGTCTGCCATGGGCTAACGCCCTTTGAGGAACGCCTCGTCGACAGGGACTTGGAGGCCCGTGGCGAGGCGGTTGGTCTCGCTCGCCATTCCCACCACCGCCAGAAGCTCCATCAACATGGCATCGTTCATGCCCCTCGACCTTGCCGCCGCTGCGTGGGAATTGACGCAATAGGTGCAGTCGTTGCTGACCGAGACAGCGAGGTAGATCAGCTCCTTGGTGAGAGGGTCCAGATGGCCCTTGCCCATCACCGCCTTCAGATCCGTCCAGGTTCGCTTCAAGAGCTCAGGATCGTTGGCAAGGACGCGCCAGAAATTGTTGATGAGTTCGGTGCCCCGCGTCGCCCTGATGTCATCGAACACGGCTTTGACGGCGCTTGAGGCTGCCTCATCGCTCACCAAAGGCACAAGGGGGGGTAGGCCCTGGTGGGAATCATCTGCCGCCGGACCTGCTGCCGTGGGCGTTGCTATTTTGGCCGTCGCTGTCTTGGCGGTTGCCACCTTGCGTGCTGCAGCCTTGCCCGATGATGTCTTGTCCGCCGTCGTCGCCGTTCCAGACTTCACCGTCGCCGCCTTACCCACGGCCGTTTTGCGTGCCGATGCCTTGCCCGATGACGCCTTCTGCGCCGTCGTCGCCGTTGCAGACTTGGCCGTCACCGCTTTACTCACGGCCGCCTTGCGTGCCGCTGCCTTGCCCGATGACGCCTTCTCCGCCGTCGTCGTCGTTGCAGACTTGGCCGTCACCGCCTTACCCACGGCCGCCTTGCGAGCCGCTGCCTTGCCCGATGACGCCTTCTCCGCCGTCGTCGCCGTTGCAGACTTGGCCGCTACCGCTTTACCCACAGCCGCCTTGCGAGCCGCAGCCTTCCCGGATGACGCCTTGTCCGCCGTCGTCGCCTTTGCAGACTTGGCCGCTACCGCCTTACCCACAGCCGCCTTGCGGGCCGCAGCCTTCCCGGATGACGCCTTGTCCGCCGTCGTCGCCTTTGCAGACTTGGCGGTTGCTGCCTTACCCACGGCCGCTTTGCGGGCCGGAGCCTTGGCGGACGATGCCTTGTCCGCCGTCGTCGCCTTTGCAGACTTGGCGGTTGCTGCCTTACCCACGGCCGCCTTGCGGGCCGCAGCCTTGGCGGATGATGCCTTGTCCGCCGTCGTCGCCTTTGCAGACTTGGCGGTTGCTGCCTTACCCACGGCCGCCTTGCGGGCTGCAGCCTTGCCGGACGTAGCCTTAAGTGATGTCGCCTTTCCAGGAGCCGTCTTGCTGGCCGCTGGTTTGCGTGGCGTTTTCGATGCGTCAGACATAGCGGGTCACCGTGAGACTGTGATGGCAGCACCCTGGGCGGTGGTGCCGTTGAACTGCTGCTTATCCGTGGCAAGAAGCGTTGCCACCGTGGAGGCGCCCTCCCCGCCCTTCAGTGTCACGGTTTTGCCGTTCAGATCCCAAGCGCTGATGGTGGAGAGCGTCGGCGTGGAGCACCCGCGCGTGGAGGCCCGATAGCCGCCAGTCCACGTGGTCAGCGACATGAAGAGCTGGCACGTCTCCCCGCCGGACGCGATGGCCCAGCCGCCGATAAGGTCTGCACGGCCAATGGAAAGCGCCTGCTGCTCTGATGGCAGGGAAGCGGTCTGCGTGGGCTCGCCTTCCCCTGGCAGAGGTTCGTCGGCCACAGGGGCCTCGGGCGCTGGCTGCTCGGTGGGGGGCGGAAGGCTTGCAGTGCGTACGGGCTCGGACGGCGCGGCGGCAACCGGCGCAGGCCGGCTCCGCGAACCGAAGCAACCCGACAGCACCAAGGCTGCGGCAATCACCACGACGACCGGCAGCGCGGTCGTGCGATCAAGGTGCGCTGACATCATGCAGCTTCCCCTTTGACTACGGCCTGAATGGCCGAACTTGACGGCCGGACACAGCCGGCGATGAACACGTTAGCACGGCACCAGCCTGCCTACCTTGTGTGAAGCAGGGCTAAACGGCCGAACCATGGCGCAGCGGTTTTACGTGAAGTGGCAACAACGAATTGGGCGGACGATGCCCATCTAAGAACGTGCGGATGTTGATGATCACCTTTTCCCCGGTCTCCACACGGCTTTCAATGGTTGCAGAGCCCATATGCGGCAAAAGGATCGCTTTTCCCTCCCGCGAGAGCTTCAAGAGACGCGGGTCGACCTCGGGCTCCTTCTCGAACACATCAAGCGCCGCCCCGGCGAGCGCGCCATTGTCAAGCTGTGTTGCAAGGGCCGCTTCGTCCACAATCTCCCCGCGGGCAATGTTGACGAGCACCGCCTCGGGGCGCATCAGCTGCAGTCGCCGCGCCGATAAAAGGTGATAAGTGGCAGGGGTTTGCGGGCAGTGGATTGTGATGATGTCCATGTGGGCAAGCATCTGGTCGAGGCTTTGCCAATAGGTGGCCTCAAGCGGCTCTGCGATGGACGGGGCTGCCGGCGAGCGGTTGTGATAGTGGATCGACATGTTGAAGGCGCGTGCGCGTTTGGCCACAGCCGCGCCAATCCGCCCCATGCCGACAATGCCAAGCCGCTTGCCTGAGGTGCGCCGGCCCAGCATCCAGGTGGGGGACCAGCCTTCGAATCGGCCCTCTTCCATCGCCCTCACACCGTCCACCAGGCGGCGGGGGACGGCAAGCATCAGCGCCATCGTCATGTCCGCGGTATCTTCGGTGAGGACACCCGGGGTATTGGTGACGGTGATCTTCTTGGCGTGGGCAGCATCCAGATTGATGTGGTCGATGCCGTTGCCGAAGTTGGCGATCAGCCCCAGCTGCGGTCCTGCCTGATCCAAAACCCCCGCATCCAGCCTGTCTGTAATGGTGGGCACGATGATGGCCGCCTCACGCACGGCATTCACCAATTCGGCCTGGGTGAACGGACGGTCGGTCTCGTTCAGCCGAACATTGAACAGTTGACGCATGCGTGCCTCGACCGCGTCCGGCAGGCGCCGCGTCACGATGACCAGCGTGTCGTCCATGGGCGTGATCCTTCCCGAGGGCGACATGTGCTCGCAGATGAGTAACGTTCGCGCAACCCGCACCGGTCTAGTCTGCCGCCATGATTGGGCGATGAGGCAACTATGTTGAAGGTCAAGCGCGCCGGTTCGGGGCGCAGCCTGGTGGCGGGCGGCGCCATCAAAACAATGATTGCAGCCGGGATGATCGCAGGCGCGATGGTGGCGGCGAGCGGCCTGTCACAGCCGCTGAACGCGTCTGAAGCGCTGGAGAAGGGCGCAAGCGGGCTGCCGCTGCCGCGGTTCGTCAGCCTTGGCTCCGCCACGGTGAACGTGCGGCGCGGCCCGTCCACCCGCCACAAGGTGAAGTGGACGTTCCGCAAGGCGGGCCTTCCTGTGGAGGTGGTGCGCGAATTTGGCAATTGGCGCCGCGTGCGCGATGCCGAGGGCGAGGAAGGCTGGGTCCATCACCAGCTCCTATCGGGCCGCAGAACCGTCCTCGTCAGCCCCTGGAGCGATGACGACAAAATCCCCCTGCGCGCCGAGGCACGGGCCACTGCGCGCCCCAAGGCCTATCTGGAGCCTTTGGTCTTAGCCTCCGTCGAACGCTGCGACGGCTTCTGGTGCACCATTTCCGGCACAGGCTGGCGCGGTCACATCCCCCAGCGCCTCCTGTGGGGCGTCTATCCCAAAGAGATCGTCGACTGACGCCGAAAGCAGCACCCAAGCGTCTCGGCAGGTTGCACACGAGGGTTCAAGAACAACACGCAGCGTTTTACGGGCACGTCCCCCTTCAGTCCCCACCGTTGCGCGGGCCGGCCCCCAAAGCTCCTTTGGACAGATGGAAGCCTGACGTTCCGCGAAAGCCCTTCCGCGCGACCGCCGCCCCTGGACCGAAAAAACCGCTTGAACAACACGGATACTCTAGGCAACAGCCCAACTTGGTGAGCGAAGTATGGGTTGAGGCGAGACAAGCTCCGCGGGAGAGTCAAGACAAGGCCGGAGAGGCGATGCACGCCCCATTGGGCCTCGCCGCCCGTACAAAGAATCAATCCAAGGGATGAAACATGCAGTCCGATCTTGCCATCGCCCAACAGGCCACCTTGAAACCGATCGGCGAGATTGCCGCCAAACTGGGCCTTGAGGCAGGCGCCATCGTCCCCCACGGGCACCACATCGCAAAGGTGCCCCAGGCTGCGCTCACCGGTTCGGCGGGGAAAGGCAAGCTCATCCTGGTGACGGCCATCAGCCCGACCCCTGCAGGCGAAGGCAAGACCACAACGACGGTGGGCCTGGCGGACGGTCTCAACGTCATCGGCAAGAACGCGATGGCGTGCCTGAGGGAGCCGTCGTTGGGTCCATGCTTTGGCATGAAGGGTGGCGCTACCGGCGGCGGGTACGCCCAGGTGGTGCCGATGACGGACATCAACCTTCACTTTACGGGCGATTTTCACGCCATCGGCGCCGCGCACAATTTGTTGGCCGCCATGGTGGACAACCACCTTCACTGGGGCAACGACCTTCAGATCGACCCGAACCGGGTCTCCTTCCGCCGCGTGGTGGACATGAACGACAGGGCCTTGCGCCAGATCGTCAGCGGTCTTGGCGGACCTGCCAACGGGACCACGCGGGAATCGGGCTTTGACATCACCGTTGCCTCGGAGGTGATGGCGATCTTGTGCCTTGCAACGGATGCTGAGGACCTCAAGGCCCGTCTGGGCCGCATCGTTGTGGGCGAACGGCGGGACGGCACCCTTGTCACCTGCGCGGACGTGAAGGCGCAAGGGGCAATGGCCGCCCTTCTGGCCAATGCGGTGATGCCCAACCTCGTCCAGACGCTTGAGGGAACGCCGGTCTTCATCCACGGCGGGCCGTTCGCCAACATCGCCCATGGTTGCAACAGCGTCATTGCCACAAAGGCCGGGCTGACGCTGGCGGACTATGTGGTGACAGAGGCAGGCTTCGGCGCCGATCTTGGGGCGGAGAAATTCTTCGACATCAAGTGCCGCATGGCGGGCCTGTCCCCCAATGCAGCTGTGGTGGTGGCAACGGCAAGGGCGCTCAAGATGCACGGCGGTGTGGCGCGGCCCGACCTCACCAAGGAAAACGCCGCCGCCGTCACCGAAGGGTCCGCCAACCTTCGCCGCCACGTTGAAAACGTCAAACGCTTCGGCGTGCCTGTCATCGTCGCCATCAACCGCTTCGTCAGTGACACCGAGGCCGAGCTTGAGGCCATCAAGGAAAGCGTTGCCGACCTCGGCGTCAAAGTGGTGGTGTGCGAGCATTGGGCCAAAGGCGGACAGGGCGCTGCCGCCCTTGCCGAGGAGGTGGTTACCCTTTGCGACACCCCCAGCAACTTCGCGCCCCTTTACGAGGACGGCTTATCGCTGTGGGACAAGATCGAGACCATCGCCAAGACCATCTATCATGCTGGCGAGTTGGTGCCCTCAGGCCCCGTCAAGGCGCGCCTGTCCCGCTGGGAAGAGGCAGGCTTCGGCGCACTCCCCGTGTGCATGGCAAAGACCCAGTCGTCATTCTCGGCCGACCCCAAGCTGATGGGCGCACCGAGCGGCTTTGCGCTGCCTGTGCGCGAGGTTCGCCTGTCGGCTGGCGCAGGCTTCGTGGTGGCAATCACAGGCGACGTGATGACGATGCCCGGCCTGCCGCGGGTCCCAGCCGCGGAAGGGATCGATGTGAAAGACGGTGCCATCACGGGCCTCTTTTAGGCCCGCTCAGCCGTCGGATTTGCCTGGAAGGATGCCGGCAAGGCGCTCTGCGAGGGTGAGGATCAGGAAGGCCGCAGCGGCGAACACAACAAAGCGCAATTCGCGCAGGAAGGTGCCGTTAAAGACACTCAAATTGCGCCACAGCACGACGATCAATGCCAAGGCCGCAATGGCCAGCGCCGCCGCGATGATGCGGCGGACCATCAGCGTGCCAGCTCCACGGTGGAAAGGTCCGTTGCAAGGATGGGCATGGTGCCGGTGCGGGTGATGGTGCCTGAAAGGGTCACCCGCAACGCCGACCATGTCTTCACGGTGTCAATGTCGAGGGGTTTGCCGTCCTCGTCGCCCATCAGGAAGAAACTGGCGCCGTCCACCGCCCCCGTGGCGACGAACACCGGGGGCGTGCCACCTGCGATACAAAGGTTCGCGCACGCCTTGTGGGCAAGGCCTGTGCCCGGCCGCATGGCGCCCGCGTAGCATTTGCCGTCGCAGATTTCCCCAGTCAGCTGCCAGGTGCCAAGGTCCTCTGACCCGGGCGGGTCGGCTGGGGCACTGTTTTCCACCGCCACAAGGCCGGTCTCGTTGGCGCGCACTTGCATCATCAAAAGGTTGCCGCGGGTGAGCATGATGCCTGTGGCCTCCACCAGCGCACCATCAAGGCCGCTCGCCCGTTCCATCACACCGCGCTTGCCGACCCCGGACAACATGATGCTTTGCCCCGCTGTCCCCCTCTCCCCTTCGATCACGTGGAGGACGGGATAAGGCTCGGCCTGAAGGACGCCTTTTAGCGTCAACGGCCCCCAATCGAACCTGAAGGCGGCACTGCCGGGGTCGTTTTGGGTTGCCGCAGCCACATAGGCGGCGATGAAAAACACCACAGGGCAGACGACCATCACCATCACAAGGAAGAAGCGCAGCTCCTTGGGAGGTTTGGCCCAACCGATGAAGAAAGGACGAGAGCTCATCGCAGCGCCTCCGGGATGGGGAGCGGGTCCACGTGGGTGCCCGGCGGGTTCGCGTTGCGGTCCACGAAGACGCGATCGCCCTCAATCTTCAGCCGATAGGTGGGAATGCGCTCCGTAAAGGGCGCAGGCGAACACCCGTCCTCGGGCCGATACTGAAAGCCGTGCCAGGGACAGGTGATGCAGCCATCGATAATCCGCCCCTCCCCCAACGGCCCGTTTTGGTGGGCGCACGCGTTGGAGACCGCCGACAGTGTGTGTCCATTGCGGAAGACAGCCGCGCGCTCATCCCCCCCAATGCGCACCACGATGGCCCTTTGATCGGGGATGGTGTCGACCGCACCCACAGGGACCCACGCCCCGTCAGGGACAGGGGGGGCGCGCTTGGCTGCGATCACATGAAGTCCCGCCACCACCAGCGCGCCGCCGCAAAAGATCAGCGCAAAGGCAGGATTGGTGGTGTCCTGCAGGTAGCCGAGCCCCACATGGGCCACCGCCGCCGCGTAGGCAACGTAGATGGAAAGGTGCAGACCCTTCCACACAGGCGGGGTGAGGAAGTTCAGCCAGAAATCGTGGCTTGTGGCGGCAAGAACGGCAAGGATGAGGAGCGCCACGATGCCCAGCGTCTCGAACGGGAAGCCCAGGAGCTGACCGTAGGCGACGTTGGAGGTCAGGAGCGCTTCAAGCCGCGGGGTGGGGCTGAAGGCGTAGTACCAGCCAAGCACATAAAACGCGTGGGTTGCGGCGACCACAGCCGTGATCACACCGAAATGACGGCGGTTGTAAAGCAGCGGCAGAAAGCGCTTGTCGAGCCGCGCCAGCGGGCCGATGGCAAGGATGAAGGTGAGCATCAAGAACGCGCAGCTGCCGTAGGCGCGCATGCGCACAACCGCCCCATCCACCGGCCGCGTCACGTCGGCGGCAGGATTGCCGAGGCGTATGAAGACGATGATGTAAAGGGCAACGCACGCCAGAAGCACCGCGTCATAGACCCACTTGTTGAGGGTCCACTGAACGGGGACGAATTTGACGCTCACCTGCCCGGCTCCTCGGCCGCAGGCGGTGCCAATTGGACAGGGGCGCGCTCCAATGGCCCGTCCTGGCGGGCGACCAGTGCCACAAGAAGGATGAGCGGCACGAGGACGGCGAGGGCGAGGGCCGCCCCGTCCTGCACCCTTCGCGGCGGCTTGTGTGCGCCAGCCCCCTGCTTGGCGCCACGCTCAAGCGCGAACCACCGCCACAGGACCGCAGGCCACAACAGAACGATCCCAGGCACCAGGAGCGGCCTGAAGGCATAAGCGCCTCTGGCATCAGGGCTGACACGACCGATGCCGACGGTCAGGAAGAGCGCGGCCACGCCAAGCCCCACATAGGTGTAGCCCCAGGCCACATCGACGATCAGCGCACCCATAGGGTCAACCGCACTCCTTCGACAACGCGCATCTTCGAGCGCGTCGCCATGACGATGTCGCCCACAGATCGTGCGCGCAAGGGGGCGAACCATCACACCCTCTTGCGCAAGGGTCGTGACCCGCCGACCAGATGCGCCGGCTTGAGCGGTCTGCGTCTACGTGGGCGCAGGAACCTTTAGGCAAACTTTTGGACGTTGCCTTCGCCCAGTTCCAGCGCGGCAAGGAGGAGGCGGCGTTCGGCAAGGAGTGCGGCACGCTCCTCACGGCTCAGCCAGTGGGTGAGTTCGCCGAGATTGCCGGCTTCTTCCAGCTTGGCGGCGGCAATGGCAGTTGGAGCGTCCACAGCACCGCGCGGCCGTGACGGGCTCTCAAGAGCGCTGAGATGGTGGGTCAGCAGCGAACGGTCCTGCGCAAGGGCAAGAAGCGCATCCCCCTCCGAGGGCGCCGTGAAGCGCTGCAGGAGCGCGGCCTGACGGGCCGCCACCTGGGGAAGGATGCGGGACTGAGGCGCTCCCAAGAGCCAGCGGACCATCCGTGTCTGCCCAAGGCGGGAAGACCCTGCAGCCATCACGATGGGCACCGAAAGGACAAGCGCCACGAGTGTCGGCGACATCCAGGCCGCAAGGGTGGGGGAATGGACAAAGGCTATGGCCCCAAGCCCTGCCCCCAGCGCCATGTGAGGCAGGCAAAAGCGCACCGCAGCTGCAGGATCCACCCCTCCGGCGCTGCGAGCCTGGGGTGTCCACCCCACCGCGCGACCAAGGAGGATGGACGCTACGATGGCCGATTGGGTCAGCATCATGATCGGTGCCACCAAAGTGGAGGCCACAAGCTCTGCAAAGGCGCCGGCAAGCACCCTTGGCGCGCCACCTGCCGACCGGCGCACCTTCTTAAGGGCCAACGCGCGGACAAGGCCGATCCCCTTAGGCACCAAGAGAACAACAAGGGAGAGTGCGAACAGCGCAATCATCCTCTCTGAGTCAAAAGCGGGCCATGTGGGGAAAAGGGCAAAGCCCTCGGCAAAATATTCAGGCCGAATGAACGTCGCCTGGACCGAAAGAGCGACCCCGACGAGGATCAGCGCCAGCCACATGGGGCTCATCACGTAGGCGAGGATGCCGATGGCAAGGTGGATGCGACTCACCGTGGCGAGCCCGCGCACACCCATCAGCCGGGCGTGCTGAAGGTTACCTTGCGCCCAGCGCCTGTCGCGCACGACAACGCCGAAAATGTCGGTGGGGGCGCCCTCGTAGGAGCCTTTGAGGTCAGGCAGCATTTTGACCGACCAGCCGGCACGGCGAATCAGCGCCGCTTCCACGAAATCGTGGGAGAGGATGCTGCCGCCGAACGGTGGCGCCCCATCAAGGTGAGGCAGCCCAGCAGCTTCCGCGAAGGCATCAAGGCGGATGATGGCGTTGTGGCCCCAATAGTTGCCCGAAGCCCCCTGCCAGGCGGCAAGCCCCCCCGCCACCACAGGGCCCACAAAGCCGTTGGCGTGTTGCTGGGCGCGGGCGAAGGGCGTTTCAGCCCCGATCAACACCGGCGCTGTCTGGATGATGCCGGCGCCCGCATCGGCGGCCATGTGGTCCCGCAGAGCCGCAAGGCAGGGGCCCGACATCAGGCTGTCGGCGTCGAGCACCACCATGTGGGCATATCGATCGCCCCAGCGGCGCACGAAGTCGGCCACATTGCCCGCCTTGCGGTCCACGTTGTAGCGGCGCCTGCGGTACCAGACGGGCATGGGAAGGGTTTCGCGCAGCCTCTGGACCGCACGCTCTTCGGCGATCCAGATTTCAGGATCTGTGGTGTCCGACAGGATGAACACCTCGAAGTCCCCCCGCCGTGAGGGGTCAATGTCCTCACCCATGGCGGCCAGCGCCGAGAAGGTGTGTGCAGGATCTTCGTTGTAGACGGGCATGACGAGGGCGGTGGGGCCGGTTCCCTCAGGCGCTTGGGCCGGTTGGGCAGGCGCGCGCTGGCGGACGATCATGCCCACAACGGCATTGGCCGCGCTAAAGGCAATCCACGCGAAGGCGACCGCGAAGACCGACACCAGCGCCCACTCAAGCGCGGTAACGCCGCCGACGGCAACGGCCGCCAACATCTCAGACACCGCAAAGACGGTGGCACACACCGTCAGCGCCACCAAAAGGGTACGCGCGAGGGCAACCCGAAAGCCGTCCCTGCCGCTGCGCAGGGGTGCCAAAGGGGGACCGTTTCGCCAGGCGACGCGCTGGGGCGGCATCGCCAAGGGTTGATGGGGGGGCGTCGGCCTCAGGCGGTCCATCGGTAAAGCCAGTGTTCGCCCATGGGGCCTTCGGCGGGGACGAGGGTAAGGCGCAACTCGATGGACTCGTTGGCATCGGTGTCGAGCTCGAAACTGACGCGCAAAATGTTCTCTTCGGGCGTCGGGTATTGGGTGATGTTTTCGATCTTGCCTTCGGAGCTCTCCACCGTCACCTCGCCGGCCCGCTCGCGCTCGCGCATATCAAAGTCGATGACGAACTTTTCCTTGGTGTCGCTGAGGTTGCGGCCGCGCCGTGTGGCGGCAACACGCGGGCCTTCGGTGCCGCTTGCTGCCTCTCCATCCCAGTGGATGCGGTAGGTGAGCGAAAAAGGCTCGCCCTGACGTACGCCCGCTTCTGGCTGCCAATAGGCAACAACGTTGTCGTTGCCTTCAAAGCGAGACGGGATCTCGAACAACACCACCGCGCCCTGCCGCCAGTCGCCGATGGGTTCGACCCAGGCCGACGGACGCGTCTCGTAGCGGGCCTCGGCATCCTGATAGTCAAGGAAGCGGCGCTTACGTTGGATGAGGCCGAAGCCCCGCGGGGTCGTGTCCACGAAGGCCGACACCTCAAGCCGCTCAGGATTGGTGATGGGACGCCACAACCACTGCCCGCTGCCGGTGTGGACGGAGAGGCCGTCCGAATCGTGCACGGCCGCGCGGTAGTCGTGAAAATCGCCCCGGTTGATGCCGTTGAACAAGAACATGGAGGAAAATGGCGCAAAGCCGATGGTGGCAATGTCCCGCCGGGGAAAGAGCGTCAGCTCCACATCGGTGAGCGTTGCCTGTCCGGGGCGCATGGTGATGCGGTAAAGGCCGGTTGTGGACGGGCTGTCCAGCAGCGCGTGAACCACAACGGCGCTCGCCCCCGGCGAAGGCGCCTCAATCCAGAAGGCGCGAAAGTAGGGAAACTCCTCCCCGCCAGACTGCGCAGTGTCAATGGCAAGGCCGCGGGCGCTAAGCCCATAGGTCTCGCCCCCTCCGACGGCGCGGAAATAGCTTGCCCCTTGGAAGACGGCAAACTCGTCGAACACGTCCGCTCCGTTGATGGGGCTCCTGAGGCGAAAGCCCGAGAAGGGAACGTCAGCGAGGTCCTCCGGGATTGCGTCGCTCGCCGGTGGGTCGAAAATGTGGCGCTCGCGGAAGGCAAGGAGTGGCCGTGCCACCTCCCCCTCCACCACATGAATGTCCACAGGCTGGGCGAAGACGAAGCCTGCGGGCATGGTTTCGTACAAAAAGCTTCCACCCTCCGACAAGGGCGCAGGGAAGCCTGGGCCAGGCCGGATGGCGCGGTAAGCATTGTAGCTGAGGTTGCGCAAAGGCTCTGGCACCTGATCGCGCCTGTCATCGTAGGCCTCGTCCGCCAACTCTTCGGCGGCGGCGAGAAGGGCGGCGCGGGAGAACGGCACAGCGGCGCCAAACCCTGCCGGGTCGGCGCGCGCGGCCATCAAGGTGAGCGCAGGGCCGAGGCCGAAGGCTGCCGCCGCCGTCGTCGCCGCAGCACCGAGGAAAAGGTCGCGTCGGCGGAGCGTCATGGCCTAACAATCCGGCAGTATGCTGGGCTCTTGCCTGCCGCCCACATTGTCCCGTGACGGCCACACAAAGCCGAAAGGACGCACAGGTTAGCGACCAAGGCGGTACGCCTGCTGAGAGGTTAAACGGATGGCGCGCGGGTGCTGCACGCCCGAAAGCCCGGACGCCGGGAGGTCGCTAGGCCCTGCCGCTGCCGAACGCTTCCACGATTCGGTCCACAAGGGGCGCATCGGCAGGGGGCATCTCCACCGTGCCAAGATCTGAGGGTTCGATAAAGCGGTAGGCGGCCACATCACGGGCTTGGAACTCTCCGGTCCAACGGCGGCATTCGTAAAGTGGCATTAAAAGATGGAAGTCGGCATATTGATGGCTAGCGAAGGCGAAAGGATGGAAATCCTGCGGCTCCGTTTTGACGCCGAGCTCTTCGTGGAGCTCGCGGGCAAGGCCTTCCTCAGGCGTTTCGCCCACTTCCAGCTTGCCGCCGGGGAACTCCCACAGCCCCGCCATCGTCTTGCCTGGCGGGCGCTGGGTGATAAGGACGCGGCCCTGTCCGTCCACCAGAAGGGCAGCCACCACAAGAAGGAGCCGCCGGCCCGAGGGTGCGTTCACGTGCGATAATCGCCGTTGATGGCAACGTAGGCTTTGGTGAGGTCGCAGGTCCATATGGTGTCCTGCCCGCCGCCAAGGCCAAGCTCGACGCGGATTTCGATTTCAGCCTGCCGCATGACGGCCGCCGCGGCCTCCTCCGAATAATCGGGGTCGCGCTCGCCGCCTGTCGCCACCCGCACATCGCCGAACCAGATGGAGAGGGCATCGCGGTCGGCAGGCTCACCCGCTTTGCCGACGGCCATGACGACGCGACCCCAGTTGGCGTCCTCGCCTGCAACGGCGGTTTTTACGAGGGGCGAGTCGGCGATGGCCCTTGCAATGGTGCCTGCCGAGGCGTCGGACATGGCGCCTGCGACGGTGACGGCGACGAACTTGGTGCAGCCCTCACCATCTTTCACCACAAGGTGCGCCAATTCGCGCAAGAGCCCGTCGAGCGCCACCTGGAAGGCCTCGGCCGCCTCGCTCCCTGCCGCCACCTCCACACCGGATGCGCCGGTTGCAGCAAGCAGGAGCGTGTCTGAGGTGGAGGTATCGCTGTCCACGGTGATCTTGTTGAACGAGCGGGTGACACCGTCCGACAGTAGCTCTTGCAGGAAGGGGGCAGGAACGGCGGCATCGGTGGCCACGAAGGCGAGCATGGTTGCCATATCGGGCGCGATCATCCCTGCGCCTTTGGACATGCCGTTCAGTGTGATGGTGCGCCCGCCCACCTCCACCGTTCTCGTTGCCACCTTGGGGAAGGTGTCCGTGGTCATGATGGCGCGGGCCGCATCCACCCAGCCCGACGGGGACAGGTTTGCGGCAAGGTCGTCCATGACGGCGGCGAACTTGTCCGCCGAGAGCGGCTCGCCAATCACCCCGGTGGAGGCCAGAAGGATGCTGTGTGGGGACACCCCTAGGGCCCTGCCTGCCATTCCGGCGGACTGTTCGGCTGCTGTGCGACCGCGCACCCCCGTGAAAGCGTTGGCATTGCCAGAATTGACGAGGATGCCGCGCACCGTCCCCGCCCCGATGTGCTCACGGCACCACTCCACAGGCGCCGAGGCGCATTTGGAGCGGGTGAAGACGCCCGCCACCGTTGTGCCTTCATCAAAGGCCATCAACAGAACGTCGCGTTTGCCTGGCGTCTTGATGCCGGCCATGGCGGTGGCAAGGGAGACGCCAGCAACAGCGGGCGGCTCCTCATGAGACGTGGGGGCGAAAGGCGAAGGGTCGACCGTCACTGCTGGGCAGGCTCCTCGGCGGGTGCCTCGTTGGTGGGTGCGGCCGGCGCTGCGGGGGCGTTGGCCTGCTCGATCGTCGCCGCATCCCGCAGCCGCGTCAATTCGCGCGCCAAAAGTTCGCGGGACATGTGTTCGCGCAGGCTCGCCTGGGCCGCATCGAAGGTGGGCGCCTCCTGGGTGGACTTCCCGTCCACGCGGATGATGTGCCAACCGAAGCGGGACTGGACGGGCTCTTTGGTGTACTCCCCTTCGCCGAGCGCGAAGGCAGCATCCTCAAAAGGCTTGACCATCTGGCCGCGGCCGAATTCCCCGAGCGAGCCGCCGCGACGGGCAGACCCTGGGTCCTGGGAGTGCTCTTCGGCAAGCTTGGCGAAATCGCCGCCGGCCTCGATCTGGGCAATCAGCTCCTTGGCCTTTTCCTCTTCAGGAACAAGGATGTGGCTCGCCGTCACCTGCTCGATGGGGAAGTTTTTGGCCTCCTCCTCATAGCGCGCGCGCACAGCGTCCTCGGAGATTTGCTCCTCGATCACCCTTTGTAGATAAAGGTCGCGCAGGGTCTGTGTGCGCATGAACGCCATGCGCTGGTCGTAGACGGGGTCGCTCTCAAGCCCCTTCTCCTCCCCCGCATCGGCAAGGAGCAGCATGTCGATGAGAAAGCGCATGGCAACGTCGTTGCGCTGCTGCGGGGGGTACTGCTCAAGCGCCTGGCCGAGATAGTCCTGGGTGAGCGCCATGTCGGCTTCCGTGATAGGCTTGCCATTGACGGTGCCGAGCACGGCGTTACCGTCCTGAGCGAGGGCCGCAACGGGCGAGCCGACGAGTGCGGCGGCGACCGCGACCGCGGGCCAGAAACGTGTGAACATGGGGTTAGATCCTTCCTGAGGGCCTTCGTTCGTTTGACAAGGCCCTGAGCCAAACATAAATGCCGTTGCGCGCGCCTGACAGCGAAATCCCTTGCCGTCGGCTCGGATGCGCCCTGTGAGACGTTTCTCCGCTGATCCGCGCGCCGATCCGTACGACGAGAGGACTGGATGCTCGGTAGCCTGACAAAACGCCTTTTCGGTTCGGCGAATGAACGCCGAGTGAAGGGCTATCGCACACGCGTAGATGCAATCAACGCCGTCGAGCAAGAGTTCGAGCGGCTCTCCGACGCAGACTTGAAGGCCAAGACCGATGCCTTCCGCGCCGAGATTGCCGCCGGCAAGAAGCTGGACGACCTGCTCGTGCCCGCATTTGCTGTGGTTCGAGAGGCGGCCAAGCGGACCCTCGGCCAACGCCATTTCGATGTGCAGCTCATCGGCGGCATGGTGCTTCACGAAGGCGGCATCGCCGAAATGAAGACCGGTGAGGGCAAGACGCTGGTGGCAACCCTCCCGGTTTACCTGAACGCTTTGGCCGGCAAAGGCGTCCACGTCGTCACCGTGAACGATTATCTGGCCGAACGTGACGCGGCCTGGATGGGGCAGATTTACAACTTCCTCGGCATGAGCGTTGGCGTCATCGTCCACGGCAAGACCGACCAGGAGCGCAAGGCCGCCTACGACAGCGACATCACCTACGGCACCAACAACGAGTACGGCTTCGACTACCTGCGCGACAATTTGAAGTACGACATTCGCGCCATGACCCAGCGCGACCATTTCTTCGCCATCGTCGATGAGGTGGATTCCATCCTGGTGGACGAGGCGCGCACGCCCCTCATCATCTCAGGGCCGCTGGAAGACCGGTCGGACTTTTACAACACCATCGACACCTTCGTGCCGAGCCTTGAGCCCGAAGATTACGAAATCGACGAGAAGCAGCGCACGGCCACCTTCACCGACGTGGGCAACGAAAAGCTGGAAACGCTGCTCGCCGACGCCAAGCTCCTCAAAGGCGATTCCCTTTACGACGTGGAAAACGTCTCCGTGGTCCATCACCTGCAGCAAGCGCTGCGGGCGCACAAACTGTTCCAGAGGGACAAGGACTACATCGTCAAAAACAGCGAAGTCATCATCATCGATGAGTTCACCGGCCGCATGATGCCTGGCCGGCGCTATGGCGAGGGGCTTCACCAGGCGCTTGAGGCCAAGGAAAAGCAGCCCATCAATCCTGAGAGCCAGACCGTCGCGTCCATCACTTTCCAGAACTATTTCCGCATGTACGACAAGCTTGCCGGCATGACGGGCACCGCCGCCACCGAGGCGGAAGAGTTCATGGACATTTATAGCCTGGACGTGGTGTCGATCCCCACCAACGTCGACATCCAGCGCCTCGACGAGGACGACCAAGTCTACCGCACCCAGGAAGAGAAATACGACGCCATCCTGGAGATCATCCAGGAGGCGCACGAAAAGGGTCAGCCCATCCTCGTGGGCACCACCAGCATTGAAAAGTCCGAGCAGTTGGCCGAGCGCTTGAAGCAGGCCGGCTACCGCCAGCGCGACGTGTCGAAGCCCCATGTGGCCGCGCACATCGGCGAGACGTCCAAGGGCGGCAAGCCCATGTTCCAGGTCCTGAACGCGCGCTTCCACGAGCAGGAGGCGAAGATCATTTCCCAGGCCGGCGTGCCTGGCGCCATCACCATCGCCACCAACATGGCCGGCCGCGGCACCGACATTCAGCTCGGCGGCAACGCGGACATGTTGATTGCCGAGGAACTGGGCCCCGTCGGCGAGGAGGCCGATCCCGATCGCGACGCCAAGGAACAGGCGATCCGCGATCGCGTGGAGGAGGGCAAGAAGAAGGCGCTTGAAGCCGGCGGCCTCTTCGTCCTTGCCACGGAGCGGCACGAAAGCCGGCGCATCGACAACCAGCTGCGCGGCCGCTCAGGCCGTCAGGGCGACCCTGGCCGCTCGCGCTTCTACCTGTCCCTGCAGGACGATCTGATGCGCATCTTCGGCTCGGACCGCATGGATTCCATGCTTCAGCGTCTTGGGCTCGAAGAGGGCGAGGCCATCGTCCACCCCTGGATCAACAGGGCGCTAGAAAAGGCCCAGCAGAAGGTGGAAGCGCGCAACTTCGACCAGCGCAAGAACGTCCTCAAATACGACGACGTGATGAACGACCAGCGCAAGGTGGTGTTCGAGCAGCGCCGCGAATTGATGCGCGACGAGCACGTGCGCGATGCCATCACTGAGATGCGCCACGACGTGATCGACAGCCTCGTCTCCAAGCACATTCCCGAAAAGGCCTACCCTGAGCAGTGGAAGGTCAAGGAACTGCGCGAAGAGGTGATGAAAGTCTTCGACCTCGACCTTCCCATCCCCGACTGGGCGAATGAGGAAGGGATCGCTGACGAGGAGATTCGCGACCGCTTGAAGAAAGCCACCGACGAGGCCGCCGCCCGCAAGGTCGGCCAGTACGGCTCCGAGCTGTGGCGCCAGGTGGAAAAGTCGGTCCTTCTGCAGACGCTCGACCACCTGTGGCGGGAGCATCTTGCGACGTTGGATCATCTGCGCTCGGTGGTGGGCTTCCGCGGGTATGCCCAGCGCGACCCGTTGAACGAGTACAAGACCGAAGCGTTCGCGCTGTTTGAGGCCATGCTGTCTGAACTCAGAACCGCAACCACCGGTCAGCTCATGCGCATTGAGATCCAGACCCAGCAGCCAGCGCCGACGCTTCCGGCCGATGGCGACCTTGCCAGCATGGAGCCTCACCACATGGACCCGTTCTCAGGCGAGGACGAGTTCGAGCTTGCCGACGCTGCCTATGGCCCGGAGCCCGGCGCACCGCCCCACGAGAATGGCGACGTCGCCGTGCGCGAACCCCGTACGGCACGCAAAGCCGCCGCGGAGCGCAACCCCGCCGACCCAAGAAGCTGGGGCAAGGTGAGCCGTAACGAGCAGTGCCCCTGCGGCTCCGGCAAGAAGTACAAACACTGCCACGGCAAGGCCGCCTGACACGGAGGCGGCCCCAGTGCTCCACAACGCCCTCATCGCCGACTTGGAGGAGTTTTTGGCGATCGGCGCCCTCGCCGATCAGGACGTGACGGAGCTCTTGGAAGGGTTTTGTGTGGAGGCCCGCCGACAGGGCCTGTCCATCTCGCGGGCGATGATCGCCTGGCGCCTCCTCAACCCCATTTTCATGACCCAGAACATCACCTGGGACATGACCGAGGAAGGGGTCGAGATCGAACGCTTCCGCCACGGCGAAGGCGGCACGTCGGAAGCGTTTATGCACTCGCCCATCCGCTACGTGATTGAAAACGACGTGGCAGTGCTGCGCCGAAAGATGGTCGATCCCAACAGTCCGCGCGACTTTCCGATTCTGGATGACTTCGCCGACCGCGGCTACACCGACTACGTCATGATGATGATCAAGTTCGGTCATCCCGTGGCGCCTGACATCCCTGGCGCTGGCATCCTGGTCAGCTTCTGCAGCGATGCGCCCGACGGCTTCAGCGAAGTGGATATCCTCGCCCTTGAGCGGCTGAAATTCATGCTCGCCCTTGCAACGCGCAACACCATTCAGCGCGACATGCGCGATTCGCTGGCACAGACCTATCTTGGCCGCTCTGCCGGACAAAAGGTGCTGTCGGGCAAGATCATGCGCGGCGAAGGGGAATCCATCGACGCCGTCATCTGGTACTGTGACCTGCGCGGCTCCACCGCCATTTGCGAAGCGCTGGGGCTTGAGGACTATCTGCCGTTCCTCAACAGCTACTTCACCGCCACAGCCGGCCCCATTGCGGAGGCAGGGGGCGATGTTTTGGACTTTATCGGCGATGCGGTCCTTGCCATCATGCCTTTGGAGGACGATGGGGTCGCACGCATCCTGAATGCCACGAAGGACGTTCTGGGCGAGTTGGAAGCGTTCCGCAAAGACCATGCAGCGCTGTTGGGCGATCGCACCTGCGTTGCCGACGTCGCCGGGATTGCCATCGATACGGGGCTCGTCATGTACGGCAATATCGGCATTCCCGATCGGCTGACCTTCTCCGTCATCGGTCCCACCGTCAACAAGGTGGCGCGGATCGAGCGGCTGACAAAAGCGCTGCGCGAGCCTGTTCTCGTGACGAACTCCATCGCAAAGGCGTGCGGGGAGTGGCACTCCTGCGGGCTGTTCGAGCTAGAGGGGGTGGGCGCTGCTCAAGAGCTTTTCTCCTGGGCGGGCGCCCTTGAGAGAGGTTTTGTGCGTGAGCCCGTCAAAGGGTTGGCAGGGTCCCACTCGTAGTCGATCACCTCAAAGCGGGCTCCAAGCACCGACACGCACAACAGTTTGCCATAGAGCGGCTCACCCACGCCGAGGAGGCGCTTGAGCACCTCAGCGGCCTGTAGCGTGCCCACAACCCCTGTCACCACGCCTAGGATACCCGCAGTGGCGCAAGGCGGCTCCAGATCGGCCGGAGGCGCTTCAGGGTACAGGCAGCGATAGGTGGGGCGCGGGCGGCCGTCGGGCCCTGCCTCGAAAGGGGCAAGGGTGGTGATGGCCCCGTCGAACCGGCTGACCGCTGCCGTCACCAAAGGCACCTCGGCCATCGCGCACGCATCGGACACAAGGTAGCGGGTGGCAAAGTTGTCCGACCCGTCCGCCACAACGTCCACACCGGCGAGAAGCTCACCGACATTCGCCTCACTCAGCCGCACCTGATGGGGGACGATGGTGGTATGGGGGTTGAGCCTGCCAACGGCATCGGCAGCGCTCGCAACCTTCGCGCGCCCGATATCGTCCGTGCCGTGGAGGACCTGGCGCTGGAGGTTGGACAGGCTCACAGCATCATCGTCCACCACGTGGATGGTGCCGACGCCCGCTGCCGCCAGATACAAGATCACGGGCGAGCCGAGCCCGCCTGCCCCGACCACGAGCACAGACGCGCGCTTCAGCGCTTGCTGGCCGGGTCCCCCCACCTCCTGAAGCACCAGGTGGCGGGCGTAGCGCTCCACCTCCTCAGGCGACAAGGTCATCGGCCTGTGGACCCGAAGCCGCCTTCGCCGCGCAGCGTCTCGGGCAACGCCTCCACAGGCTGGAGAACGGCGCGGGTGACGGGGGCGAACACCATCTGCGCAATCCTCTCCCCCCGCTGCACCACGAAGGGCGTGTCGGAGAGGTTGACGAGGGCCACCTTCACCTCTCCGCGATAGTCCTCGTCGATGGTGCCAGGGGCGTTGAGGACGGTCACCCCATGGCGCGCCGCAAGGCCCGAGCGCGGCCGCACTTGTGCCTCATACCCCCCAGGCAAGGCGATCGCGATCCCTGTGGGGATCAGCGCGCGGCCCAAAGGTGCCAGCGTGATGGGTCCGTCCTCGTCAACGGCTGCGGGAAGGTCGAGCCCTGCTGCACCCGCGCTGGCGTATACCGGCGTCAAGCCCTCACCGTGAGGCAGCGTCTTGATGGCAACATCAATCATCGTCGTGGCCGAGGGCTTGTGCGATGCGCGCCGTTAGACGGTCCGCCACATCGGCCTTGGAAAGCCGCGGCCAATCCTCGACCCCCGCTTCGGTGACGAGGTGGACGGTGTTCTCGTCCTCCCCAAAGACCCCTTTGGAGACGTCGTTGGCGACAATCCAGTCGCAGCCTTTGCGCAGGCGCTTGGCCTTGGCGTTCTCAACCACGTTGGAGGTTTCGGCCGCAAACCCCACCACAAGGGGCGGCCTTTGGGCGTGCTTGCTCAAGGTGGCGAGAATGTCAGGGTTTTCCCGCAAGGTCAGGCTCGGCGGCGCGCCCGATTTCTTGATCTTCTCGCCCGCCGCCTCCACCGACCAGTCCGCGACCGCTGCTGCCATCACGGCAACGTCCGCCGGCAGGCTGTCGGTCACAGCCACCAACATGTCGTGCGCCGACTGGACCGGGCGCATCTCAACGCCCGGGGGCGGCGTGAGCGTCACGGGCCCGCTCACAAGCGTCACCCTTGCCCCCTTGGCGGCGGCGGCTGCGGCAATGGCATGGCCCTGGCGGCCTGAGGAGCGGTTGGCAATGTAGCGCACAGGGTCGATGGGCTCATGGGTCGGCCCTGAGGTCACGAGAATGTGGCGCCCCTCTAGGCTGCGTTCCGGCGCGAGGCTTGCCTCCACCGCCGCCACGATGGCGGCAGGCTCAGACAGGCGGCCGACACCGGCTTCGTTGCGCTCGGCCATCTCGCCGTGCTCGGGGCCGATCATGGCAATCCCGTCGGCCTTGAGCTGTTCCACATTGCGACGCGTTGCCGGATGCGCCCACATCAAAGGGTTCATGGCCGGCGCCACCAAGACGGGTGCGTTGGTGGCAAGGAGGGCAGCACCGGCAAGATCGCCCGCGAGCCCATGGGCCATCTTCGCCAAAAAGTCCGCGCTGGCCGGGGCGACGAGCACGAGGTCAGCATCGCGCGCAAGGCGGATGTGGCCAATTTCCCTCTCACGGTCGAGATCGAAGAGATCGTCCAGCACAGGCGCGTTGGAGAGCGCCCCTACCGACAAAGGCGTCACGAATTGCTTGGCCGCCTCGGTCAGGATCGCCGGCGTCTCATGGCCACGCTCGCGAAGGCGGCGCACCACTTCCAGCATCTTATAGGCAGCAATGCCGCCGGTGATGACAATCAGGACCCGCGCCAAGGCGAGACCCTAAAACGAGCGCGAGAATTTGGACGGTGCAGGTGAGACCACCGACGATGTTCCGCCCGTCCCCACCTGGTAGACCGCAAGGCCCCGCTCCGACAGTCCGTTGGAGGACATGCGGAAAATGCCGTCCACCCCAAGGTAGCCATCGCTCGCCTGAAGGGATTGGGAGCGGAACGCACCCGGCCCCCGTGCCGCCACAAGCCCATTGGCAAGGCGCACGGCATCATAAACCAGTGAGGCGGTGCGGGGCGGAGCGGCGCCATACTTTGACTGGTAACGCTCAGAGAAGGACTGGAAGCCCCCTTTGGCAGGGCCAGGATACCATGCGCCCGCAAGCCCAGGCGCTGCCAGGATGGCCGCATTGTCCCATTGGCCGCTCCCCAAAAGCCGTGCGTTGACGCCAGCAGCCGTCAACGCCGCGGCCGCAGCGGCCGGATCATCCCCGCCATTGGGCACGAACACAGCGTCCACCGCACCGCGACCGGCAACTGTTGTGGCGGCAGCGGCAATTTCGCCAGGCTGATAGCGCTCCACCGCGACCACCTTGCCGCGGGCAGCGGCAACTGCCTCGCGGAAGGCCGCTTCCATCACCAGCCCATAGCCGTTGTCAGGCACAAGCGCCGAGAAGGCGTTGGCCCCGTTTTCAGCCGCATAGGCCACAATGCGCGTTGCATCCTGCCGCGGCAGGAATGAGAGGAGGTAAGTGCCCCGCCCGGCCACAGTCGCATCGGTGGAAAAGGCAATGACGGGAACGCTCGCCGCACGGGCCGCGTCCGCACTGCCTGAGACGGCCGGCGCGAACACCGGACCGAGGATCAGCTGCGCACCATCGGCAACGGAGGCTTCGGCCGCTAGGCGGGCGGTATCGGCGCTGCCAGCGGTGTCGCGCACGACGATGCGAATGTTGTCCTCACTCACCTCATCAAGGGCGAGTTCGGCCGCGCTCTGGAACGACTGGGCCAAACCGCTGGCGCTGCCACCTGCGGAAATGGGAAGGAGCAGCGCAACGGTGATCGACCCATCGCCGATCACCCTTTCTTCCTGGACGGGGCCAGGCCCGCCTATGATGGCGCTGGGGGATGGCCCGTCGTCGAGACCATCGCCAGCGCACGCAGCAAGGACAAGCGCTGCGGCAAGGCTGAGGAGCGGTGTTGCCCGCCTCACCCGCCCGTGCCGGCGTTGTGGCCGTCCGTTGCGTATTGTTGTTGTTCCTGTCACAGCGCGATCCTCTACCATGGAACGCCATCCCTGCAAGTCGGAGGACGCATCGCTGCCTGAGCGCGCCTACATGATCGACGGCCATCCCATGACCGCGCCCAGTGTGCCGGCAGGCCTTTACGTCGTTGCAACGCCCATCGGCAACCGCGCCGACATCACCTTGCGCGCCCTTGCCACCCTTGCTGCGGTGGACATGGTGGCAGCGGAGGACACGCGCCATACGGGCCGCTTCCTGTCCCACTATGCCATCACCACCCATCTGGTGCGATATGACGAACATGGGGGCGCGGCCCAAAGACCCAAACTCCTTGCAGCCCTTGAAGAGGGTCAGTCGGTCGCCTTGGTGAGCGATGCCGGCACGCCCTTGGTGTCGGACCCAGGCTACCGGCTTGTGTCGGAAGCCTGGGCCAACGGTCACGCCGTGCGTGTGGTGCCGGGAGCATCGGCCCCCATCGCCGCCCTTTCGGTGAGCGGCCTTCCCACAGACCGTTTTCATTTTGCAGGGTTCTTGCCCAGCAAGTCCGCCGCCCGCGACAAACGCATTTCAGAGCTTGCGATGATCCCCGCAACGCTCGTCCTGTTTGAAGCCCCACACAGGGTGGCGGCAACCCTCAAGAGCCTTGAAGACGTGCTCGGCCCTCGCGAGGCGGCGGTGGCGCGCGAACTCACCAAGCGCTTCGAGACTGTGGAGCGGGACACACTCGATGTCCTTGCCGACCGATTCGCCCGTGAACCCACGAAGGGGGAGATCGTCATTCTCGTGGGCCCGCCTGGCGAGGCGGCCGCGCCTGACGCCGGCGAGGTGGACGCGCTTCTGGCCGCCGCCCAGGAGGGTCAGAGCGCGGCGGATGCTGCGGCCGAGGTCGCCAAGGCGACAGGTCTTCCAAGGCGCGATCTTTACAAGCGTATTCTCGCCATGCGCAACGACGAGGCCGGTTGACGCTTGCCTTCGCGCTGAGCCGACGCCATGACACTGGCCGACACGTAAAGGGCCGGGCCACACGCGGCCGCGGCAAAGGGGGCCGGCAATGGCAAGCGTTTTGGTGCAGATGGATCCCATCGGGCGGATCAACATTGCCGGCGATTCCACCTTCGCCCTCTTGTTGGAGGCGGCCCGCCGCGGTCACACCCTGTTCCACACGACGCCCGACAGGCTGACCATGCGCGACGGACGCGTCTCGGCCCACATCGAGCCTTTGAATGTGCGCGACGAGGTGGGCAACCACGCCACGCTGGGCGAGCCCACCCACACCGACCTTAGCGAGATGGACGTGGTGCTGTTGCGCCAAGACCCACCCTTCGACATGGCTTACGTCACGTCCACCCACATACTGGAGCGGTCAGGCGCACTGGTGGTGAACGACCCGCATGGCGTGCGCAATGCGCCCGAAAAACTGTTCGTGGTGGAGTTCGCCGATCTTATGCCGGCAACGCTGATCTCGCGCGAGCGCAAGGCGATCTTGGAGTTCCACAAGGAGTTCGGCGACATTGTCGTCAAACCCCTTTACGGCAATGGCGGTGCGGCGGTGTTTAAGCTGTCGGCAGAGGACCCCAACCGCGGCTCGCTCCTGGACCTTTTCGAGACGAGCTTTCCTGGCGAACCCTTCGTGGTGCAGCAGTTCCTGCCGCGGGTGATGGACGGCGACAAGCGCATCATCCTGATCGACGGTGAATTTGCAGGCGCTGTGAACCGCGTCCCTGCAGCCGGCGAGATTCGCTCCAACATGGTGAGAGGCGGCGCCGCCAGCGCCACGGACCTGACCGAGCGCGAGCGCGACATCTGCGCCCGCGTCGGCCCGCGTTTGAAGGAGCTGGGCCTCACCTTCTCAGGCCTTGACGTGATCGACGGCATGCTGACGGAGATCAACGTGACCTCTCCGACGGGCATCAGGGCCGTGGAAAAGCTGGGCGGTCCCAACGTCGCCGCCATGTTCTGGGACGCTGTCGAAGCTAAGCTCTAAGGATAATTTCCAAAACGCTGACCCGGCATGTGGACCCATCCACAGCCAAGAGTCCCCCATCCAGTTCCTTTGGAGAGATGGCAGCCTGACGCTCCTTCGGAGCCGACCAAAGACGCGCACCCGCGGAGCGTCGGCAGGAAGGCTTAGCACGGCTTCTTACAGCCGGGGCCGCCAGCAAGGAGCTTGCAAGGCGCTACGTACGCAGCGGCGGCTTTCCCGCATCAATGCGCGCGATGCCTTCCTTGGCAGGCTGGTAGCCCGGACTGATCTGCATGGCCCTGTTGTAGGCGGCCCTTGCTTTCGTCTTGTCGCCCTTGGTTTCAAGGGCAAGGCCGCGATTGGCCCAGGCGTCGGCGTAGTCGCGGTCGAGGGCAAGGGCCTGGTTGAAGTCATCCAGAGCTGAATCCACGTCGCCCGTGGCAAGGTAGCTGACGCCGCGGCCATTGTAGGGTTCGGGGGCGTTCGGGTCGAGCCCGATGGCAATCCCGAAGTCTTCCACGGCGAAGGAGTGCAGGCTCTGGGATTGGTAGATCAGCGCCCTGTTGTGGTAGGCGCGCGGGTCGCCCGAGTTGGCGCTGATGGCAGCGTTGAAGTCCGTCAGCGCACGCTCACGCTCACCCTTTTGGCGGTAGAGGTTGCCGCGCCCCACGAGGGCGGTCTCGTAGGTGGGATTGATGCGGATGGCGGAGGAATAGTCAGACAGCGCGCCGTCCAGATTGTCCATCCGGCGGTGGACGAGGGCGCGGTTGGCGTAGGCCTGATAGTAGGACGGGTTGATGGTGATGGCTTGGTTGAAGTCGTCCAGCGCTTGCTTGTGCTTGCCCGCGCGCCCATAGGCGGTGCCGCGCATGTTGTAGGCGCTGGCATCGTTAGGGTTGGCGTTCACCACTTCGGTGAGGGAGGCAATGTTGGTAGGGGAGCCTGACTCGGGGCTGATGATGCGCCCTGGTCCTGTGGCCACCTGATCCACCACGCAGCCGCCCAAGAGCACGGCCACCATAAGGGCCGGTGCAATGAAGCTCAATCGGCGCGAAAGGTCCGCCTTAAGTATCATCATCACGCGCTCCGAAACCCATGGCCGACGGCAGCGAATCGGCATCATCATACTATGCTCGTTTTTCAGTTTCGAGCGATGCCCTTCTCGCCACAATAAGCGACGCTACCAAAATAGGCGAACCACCGTCATCGGCACAAAACCCTTGCCACCCCGCACCAGATGTGTCGAGGCAGTCCGGCGACCGAAACGGCGGTTTAGACGAAAGCGGCGGTTTAAGTGCGCTTTTTGCCGGGGATCAAGCCTTCGCGCTGGGCGCGCTTACGGGCCAGCTTACGGGCGCGGCGGACGGCTTCTGCCTTTTCGCGCGCCTTCCTTTCGGACGGCTTTTCGTAGTGGTTGCGCATTTTCATTTCGCGGAAGATGCCTTCGCGCTGCATCTTCTTTTTCAGCGCCTTCAGCGCCTGGTCGACATTGTTGTCCCGAACGAGAACTTGCACTTAGCCGGTATCCTTCCATTGCACGATGCATTGCGGCTGCACCGTCCTGCCGTGTCGCATGATGAAAAACGCCCGACCCACCGCCGGGTGGTTGGGCGCGTCGCTACGATATGGTGTCGAGCCGCGTCAACGCCACACGCCCGCAAAGGGCTCGCTAACAGCCCTCGCCCCGATTGTCCACCGGGGGCGGCATGAAGTTGACATGCCCCATCTTCCGGCCGGGGCGTGCAGCAGCCTTCCCATAAAGGTGGAGCCGCGCATTTACATTGTGAAGGTGTTCGCGCCACGCGTCTACATCATTGCCGATGAGATTGTGCATTTCGATGGCACCTTTGCGGTCCACAGGCCCCAGGGGCCAGCCCGCGATCGCACGCACGTGGTTTTCAAACTGGCTGGTGACGGCGCCGTCCTCGGTCCAGTGGCCGGTGTTGTGGACGCGCGGGGCCATTTCGTTGGCAATCAACTGCCCGTCGGTGTCGATGAACCACTCCACCGTCAACACGCCCACGTAGGAGAGCGCTTCGGCAAGCGCCGCGGTAAGCCCGCGCGCCTCCCCCTCCTGCGCGGCGTTCAAAGGGCCCGGAAGAGTGGAGCGACGCAGGATCCCTTCGCTGTGGGCGTTCAAAGGGTGGTCGTAGGCAAGGCTTCTCCCATCGGCGCCACGGACCAAGATGGTAGAGGTCTCGCCGGCCAGCGGGATCGCAGCCTCCAATAGGGCAGGCGCTTCGCCGATGGCGGCAAAGGCGGCGGGAAGGTCGCTACCGGGCTCAAGGCGCACCTGGCCTTTGCCGTCGTAGCCAAATCGGCGCGTCTTCAAGATGGCGGGGAGACCCACATGGCGCGTCGCGTCGGCAAGGTCGGCGGCGCTCTCCACGGGCGCATGGCGGACCACGGGAAGGCCGCTTCTCGCCAAAAACGCCTTCTCGGTCAGCCTGTCCTGGGCAGCTTCCAGCGCCGCGATGGACGGGTGCACCTTCGTCGCGTGAGGGCGCAATGGGGCGACGGGGACGTTTTCGAACTCGTAGGTGACCACATCCACGGCCGATACGAAGGCGGCGAGGGCCTCGCCATCGTCATAGGCGGCGCTGGTGTGGGCTGCGGCGACATCTGCGGCGGGCGTGTCGCCTGGCGGTGCGAAGATGTGGACCTTGAGGCCGAGACGAGCGGCGGCAAGGGCCATCATCCTGCCGAGCTGGCCGCCGCCGAGCATACCGATGGTGTCGCCAGGAGAGAGGATCACGCAGTGTCCTTGGGCCGCGCGTCCACCGCTTCGGTGCGCGCAGCGCGCCATGCGGCAAGGCGCTCTGCCAATACGGCGTCGCTGAGGGCAAGGACGGAAGCGGCAAGGAGGGCTGCGTTCACCGCCCCTGCCCTGCCGATGGCAAGGGTTCCCACAGGAACGCCCGCGGGCATTTGGACGATGGACAACAAGCTGTCCCACCCCGACAGGGTGCGGCTTTCCACAGGAACACCGAAGACGGGCAGCGTGGTGAGGGAGGCGACCATGCCTGGAAGATGGGCAGCACCGCCTGCCCCTGCGATCACCACCTTTACGCCCTCGTCCGCCGCGCTTTTGGCAAAGGCGTAGAGGCGTTCAGGTGTGCGGTGGGCGGAAACGATGAGGCTGTCGTGACCAATCTCCAGGGCCGCCAGCGTTTCGGTGGCATAGCGCATGGTCTCCCAGTCGGACTGGCTGCCCATGATGACCGCCACCGGCGGGGTCTTGTCACTCATGCGGTGATGTCCGGGATGACCTGTGCGGACAGGGCGCGGATGTCGTCTTTCAATTTCAGTTTCTGCTTCTTCAGCCGCTTGACCTGCAACAGGTCCGTGGAGCCTGCGCCTTCGAGCGCCTCGATGGCGGCATCGAGGTCGCGATGCTGCTGGCGCAGCTGCACCAGACGGTCTGTCAGCGATTGGTCGTCGTTCATGCGCAAGATCCGCTGTTCAATGGGCAATACATTGAACAGCGGAAGGGTGTCGAGACGTCATGCGCCTCGGCCCACAGGGGTGGGCGGCCGAAATCAGCCGGCGGCAGCGCCCACAATGGCGATGGTAGGCTCACCGTCGGAGAAGATGCGCTTGGCAGCGCGCCGCACGTCCTCAAGCGTCACCGCCTCGATCAGGCTGTTGCGACGGTCGACGTAATCGATCCCCAAGTCCTCGATCTGGATGAACAGGAGCTGCCGGGCGATGGAGCTGGAAGACCCGAAACGAAGCGCATAGGAACCTGTCAGGAAGGCTTTTGCGTCGGCAAGCTCTTCCTCCGTCGGGCCTTCGTTTGCCATGCGGACGAACTGGGCACGGATCACCTCCAGCGCCTCGTCCACCTGGTCGTTGCGGGTGGCCGTGCCGCCGCCGAACAGAGACGTGTGCTCGTAAGGGGCAATATAGGAGTACACCGAGTAGGCGAGCCCCCGCTTCTCGCGCACCTCCTCAAACAGCCAGGAGGAGAATGCACCGCCACCTAGAATGTGGTTCATGACGAAGGCGGGGATGAAATCGGGGTCCTCACGCTCCAACCCCGGTGCGCCGAAGCGGATGGCGGTCTGGGGCGAGGGCAGCGTGTCGGACACTTTCAGCCCTGTGCGTGGGATGACGGACGCCACATCGGTGAGGCCCGCGGTCTCGGGCAGGTCCGCAAAGGTCTTGTCCAGAAGGCGGCCAAGAGTTTCGGCGTCAATATCACCGACGACGGAGATGAACAGGTTGTCCCTGCCGATCCCGTCCCTGTGGGCTGCGACCAGATCCTCACGGGTGAGCCCGCCAACGCTGTCCACCGTGCCGTTGCTGGGGGTGGCGTAAGGGTGACCTGGGAAGGCCGTGCGCGACCACAGCCGCGCAACGACGGCGTTGGGGTCCTGCATGTCGCGGCGCAGGCGCGAGACGATCTGCGCACGCAAACGCTCAATGGACGCCTCGTCGAAGCGCGGCTCCATCAGCGCAAGGCGCATCAGCGCGAAACCGTCCTCGACGCTGGTGGAAAGGGTGCGAAGGTCCCCATAAAGGTGGTCGCGGGTGGCGGTGAAGGACAGGCGCACGGCCTTGTCCTGTAGCTCGGTCTGGAAGGCGACCGAGTCCATCTCGCCAGCCCCTTCATCAAGGAGCGCGGCCATGAGGTTGGCGCGGCCGGCTTTCTGCGCAGGGTCTTGGGAAGCGCCTGCGTTGGCGAACGCCACGTCGACGGCGACCACAGGCACGGTGTTGTCTGAAACGAGCCATGCGGTGATGCCGCCGGGGCTTGTGACTTCTTCGATCTCGATGGCGTGCGCGCTCCCGGCCGCTGCAAAGACCAATCCTGCAACGAGCATGGCACACTGGCGTACATTGAACATCATCTTCTCCCTACGCCCGAACTAGCGCGTCGCAACGCCGGCGTCGGCTTGGGTGGTATCGCTCGCCATCATCAGGCGGCCTATAACGCTGGCCTTGCCTTCCAGGAAGCGGGCAGCGGCGGCCTGCACGTCCTCTTTGGTGACGGCGGCAATCTTCGTGGGCCAGGTCTGCACGTCCTCCACCGTTGAACCGGTGGTGAGGGCGGTGCCGAAGATGCGTGCCAGAGATGACTGACTGTCCTGGGCGAAGATCACCGAGGCGAGAAGGTTCGTCTTGGCGCGGGCCAGCTCCTCGTCGCTGATGCCGTTTTCGGCAATGTCTGCAATCAGGCCGCGCATTTCGGCCTCAAGGTCCTGGAGGCTGGTGCCGTCGCGGGGGATGGCGTAGGTGACAAAGCGGGTGTGGTCCACAGCGCTCGACAGGTACCAGGCCCCTGCGGTGGTGGCGATCTTGTCGTCCCGCACCAGCGTTGTGTAGAGCCGGCTTGTGTTGCTCCCCCCAAGCACTTCCGACAACAGGTCGAGGGCTTCGGCGTGGCCTGGCTCGGCTTTGGCATAGCTCGGCACCAGCCAGGCGATCTGCACGGTGGGCTGAAGGACGCGCGGGTCGCGCAGCTCCACAATGCGGTCGGCACGCAGAGGCTGGGGCTGAGGACGCTTGCGCTCCGACCGACCCGCGGTGTCCTCGATGGTGCCGTAGGTGTCAGCGGCAAGGGTCCGCACCTCGTCCACGGAGACATCGCCGGCAATCACCAAGATGGCATTGCTGGGGCGGTAGTGGTCCGCATAAAAGGCCAGCGCATCATCGCTTGTCAGGCTGCTCACCTCATCGGGCCAGCCGATGATGGGGTCGCCATAGGGGTGGTTGACGTAAAGGGCCGCGTCCAGCGCTTCGCCCAGCTCTGCGGAGGGCTGGGTGTCGACGCGCGAGCGACGCTCCTCCAGGACGACATTGAGTTCGGGCGCGCTGACCTCTTCGGTGAGGATGAGGTTCTTCATCCTGTCGGCCTCAAAAGCCATCATCTGCGCCAGGTGCTCTTTGGCGACCTGCTGGAAGTAGCCCGTATAGTCATTTGATGTGAAAGCGTTTTCTCGCCCGCCCACCCGAGAGACGGTGGCTGAGAAGGTGTTGCCTGGGTTCGTCTGCGTGCCCTTGAACATCAAGTGCTCGAGGTAGTGGGCGATGCCGGATTTGCCTGGCGGCTCGTCCGCAGACCCCACGCGATACCACAACATGTGCGTGACGATGGGGGCACGGCGGTCTGGGATGACCACCACCTCAAGCCCGTTGTCGAGGGTGAAGGACTGGGCCTCTGGCGCAAGGGTCAGATTGCCAAGGTCCACGGGGGCGGCGAAAGCCGGCACGCTCATCAAAGCGGCGCACCCCGCGGCGGCGAGGGTCTTCGAGAATGGCAAAGACATTGTATACGCAGATCCCATCGGCACATGTGTGGTGATGGGAAGCTAGGCCTGCGGCGTCGATGCGGCCACTGAAGTTTTCGTAAGGTTTGGGGGTGGGCCATGGGCAAATTGCCGCCCACCCATACCATCAACGATGGTTGCAAGGAGCGCTGAACGCTACTCCTTGATCATCCGCGGCGGACGACGATCGTTGGGTTTATAGAGGCGACGCTTGGCCCATTCGCTGTTTTCAATGTCGCCGGGATCGGGCACGGCCGCTGTGTCTGCGGGGGTGCGATAGTCCTCAGGCGGCTGGATGAGGTAGGCGCGCGGGGCCGCTTGACCCTCTTCGGTCAGGAGCGAGCCTTCCTTGGCGCGGCCCTTGAAGCTCTGGCGCATTTGCTCGCGCGTGAGGCGGAAATGCTGTGAGCCCGTTTGCCGCAGTCCTGTGTCGTAGCGGCGACCCGAATTGTCCTTCACCTGCTGATCGCCGGGATTGACCCGCACATTGCCCGTCTCGGTGCGACCATTGCGCTCATAGGCCGAAGCGGCGCCAACGGCTGCAAGTTCCTGCTGGCGCTTGCGCTCGGCATCGTCCGCATCCACGGGGAAGTTCACGGCCTGCTGGGCAGTCTTCCCGTCTTCAGGGGTGGGGAGTTCGGTGGTGCTTGGCATCGCAAGCGGAGCGCGCTGGCGATACTGAATGGCGGGCTTGGGCTTTGCCACCATGCCCGTCATGGACAAGATGGAACCAAAGGCAGTGGTATCGCCCGACCCCTCGGAGGCGTCCGCCTCTTCCTCGAAATAGTTGTAGCTGGTGTTGCAACCCGCAACCGCGAGGGCCAGCACCATCACCACCATACTCTTTGCGATCATGCTATCCTCACTCGTTCGCGCACACGGCGCAGGGCTACAGGATCAGCCATCGCGCCAACCGCCCCGCCAGTCAACAGTCCCAGTCAATCGTTGATGAGGTGATGCAGAAAAATCACACCACGTCCTTAAGAGGACGTTGACGATGCGCCCGCCTGGGGCCGCGCAAACACCGCATCGGCCACAAGGATGATGACGCCGACGACGATGGCCGCGTCCGCCACGTTGAAGACGTACCAGGAAAACTGCCCGTAGTGCATGGACACAAAGTCCACCACGGCGCCATAGACCACACGGTCCACAAGGTTGCCCACCGCCCCGCCCAGGATCAGCGCGACGGCAATGGCGACCATCATTCTCCTGGCGCGCCACAGCCACACGGCGAGCGCCACCGAAGCGATGGCCGTCACAGCGACCAAGAGCCAGCGCCCCACGCCATCTTGCTGGAAGAGCCCGTAGCTGATGCCGCGGTTCCACACCAAGGTGATGTCGACGAAGGGTAGGAGCGCCACAGGCCCGTCGCTCAGGTCCACCCTGTGGAGAACGTAGAGCTTGGTCGCCTGATCCACCACGAAAATCGCCGCGGCGAGGATGAACCCCACCGCCGCTGTGTTGGTGCGCCGCGTTGGCGGCAGCGGGGTCTTGCTCACCGGGCGCCGGTGCTTTCGATCTCGCGCATGGCGGCAGCATCGCGGGGCGACAGGTCAGGATATTGCGGGTCGCTGCCCACATCCTCGCTCACCTTCCAGCACCGCGCACAGCGCTGGCCCACCGCCTTGGTGATGACAACGCCGACGCCCGGAACATCGGGAAGGGTGAAGTCCCCCTCGCGCGGGGCAGCCGCCTCAAGGGTGGCAGCGCTGGTGATGACCACATCGTCGAACGCCACGTCCTTGGCCGCGCTGAGGAGCTCCGCATCGTCGATGCGCACCGTGGCGTGGGCCTCAAGGGAGGAGCGGATACGCTTCTCGCGCCGCTCCACCTCAATGGCACCCAGCACCACGCGGCGGACTTTGCGCACCTTCTCCCACCGGGCGGCGAGGGCGTCGTCGCGCCAGGAGGGATCCACCTCGGCAAAGGTCTCAAGGTGGATGGAGCGTTCGTGGCCGCGGGAGGCCCAGGCCTCCTCGGCCGTGAATGGCAGGAGCGGCGCGATCCACCGTACGAAGGTGTCGAACAGGGTGCGCACCACGCCAAGGGCCGCCTTGCGACGGGCGCTTGAGGGCGCGTCGCAATAAAGGGCGTCCTTGCGGATGTCGAAGTAGAAGGCCGACAGCTCGATGTTGGCGAAGTTTTGCAGCGTGTGCGCCACGTGGGAGTAGTCGAATTGCCTGTAGGCGCGGCGCACGTCCTCGTCCAAGACGGCAAGGCGGTGCAGCATCAGCCGCTCAAGCTCCGGCGCTGAGGCAGCATCCAAAGGCGTGCCGTCGTCATGGGCGAGCGTGCCCAGCATCCAACGCACGGTGTTGCGCGTCTTGCGGTAGGAATCGGCAACGCCCTTCAGGATCTCATCGCCGATGCGCTGGTCGTCGGTATAGTCCTGACTTGCCACCCAAAGGCGCAGGATGTCGGCGCCGTACTGGTTGATGATGTCCTGGGGCGCGACGGTGTTGCCGAGGGACTTGGACATCTTGCGCCCGTCTTCGCCCATGGTGAAGCCGTGGGTGACGACGGTGTTGAAGGGCGGCCGCCCGCGCGTGCCGCACCCTTCCAGGAGCGAGGACTGGAACCAGCCGCGGTGCTGGTCCGACCCTTCAAGGTAGACGTCGGCGGGCCACTTCAGGTCGTCGCGCTGTTCGAGCACGAAGGCGTGGGTGGAGCCTGAATCGAACCAGACATCGAGGATATCGTCCACCTTCTCATAGTCGTCTGGATTGTAGGCGTTGCCGAGGAAACGCTCGGCCGCGCCCTCCTTGAACCAGGCGTCTGCCCCTTCCGCCTCGAAGGCATCGGCGATCCTGCGGTTGACGTCCTCGTCGCACAGAACCTCGTCGGTCTCGCGATGGACGAAGACGGTGATGGGTACGCCCCAGGCGCGCTGGCGGGAGACCACCCAGTCGGGCCGGTTCTCGATCATCCCCTTGAGGCGATTGCGGCCTGTGGCGGGGACAAACTCCGTCGCGTCGATCCCGTCGAGCGCGCGTGAGCGCAGCGTTGTGCCGTCGCCAAGGTCCTTATCCATCGCAACGAACCACTGGGGTGTGTTGCGGAAGATGACAGGCTTCTTGGAGCGCCAGGAGTGCGGGTATTGGTGCTTCAGACGGCCGCGGGAGACGATCGCGCCCGCCTCCACCAGCGCTTCGATGACAGCGCCGTTGGCCGCCCCCTTCTTGCCGTCCTCGGTGATGACGGCAAGGCCGGTGAAGCCTGGCGCGTCCTCGGTGAAGAGGCCATCCGCGCCCACGGTGTAGGGGATGGTGGTGTCGATGCCTTGGGCATCGAGGTCCGCCTTGGAGGCCATCCAGACCTCAAAGTCCTCAACCCCGTGGCCGGGGGCGGTGTGGACGAAGCCTGTGCCTGCCTCATCCGTCACGTGGTCGCCCGGCAGGAGGGGAACTTTGAAGTCGTACCCTTTGCCGGCGAACGGATGGCGCGCCGTGAGGCCCCTAAACTCGTCGGCAGAGACGGTGCGCACCTTGCGGAAGCCCTCGACGCGGGCGCCTTTGAAGGTTTCGGCCGCCAGCTGGTCGGCAAGGACGTAGCGTGCTCCCTTCTTGGCCCAGTTCTCCTCAGCTGCCTCGGTCACCTCATAAAGGCCGTAGGAGACGGTGTTGGAGTAGGCGACGGCGCGGTTGCCAGGAAGGGTCCATGGCGTGGTCGTCCAGATGAGGACGGAAGCGCCGTCAAGGGCCTCGCCATCCACCGGGAAGGCCACCACCACGGTGTCGGACTGGTAGTCCTGATACTCCACCTCCGCCTCGGCAAGGGCGGTGCGCTCCACCACGGACCACATCACCGGCTTGGAGCCACGATAGAGCTGGCCTGAGGTGGAGAACTTCATGATCTCGCGGGCGATTTGCGCTTCGCCCACGTGGCTCATGGTGGTGTAGGGGTTGGTGAAGTTGCCCAGAACGCCGAGCCGCTGGAACTCCTCAGTCTGCACGGCGAGCCACTTGTCGGCGAACTCGCGGCATTCGCGGCGGAACTCCACCACGTCCACATCGTCCTTGCTGCGGCCTTTGGCGCGGTACTCCTGCTCCACCTTCCACTCGATGGGTAGGCCATGGCAGTCCCACCCGGGGACGTAGTTCGCGTCGTAGCCGAGCATCTGGTGGGAGCGGACCACAAAGTCCTTCAGGACCTTGTTGAGTGCGGTGCCGATATGAATGTGACCGTTGGCATAAGGCGGCCCGTCATGGAGGACGAAGAGCTCTCGCCCGCGGCTTTCTTCGCGCTGGGTACGGAAGAGATCGCCATCCTGCCAGGACGCCAAAATGCCGGGTTCCTTCTTGGGAAGACCGGCACGCATGGGAAACTCGGTCTTCGGCAAGAAGAGGGTGCTTGAATAATCGCGGGCCTCTTGGCCCTCAAGGACGTCACTCATCGGCTCAGCTTTCGGTGTTGCGGCGGGCGCGCAAACACGCCATCACCGCCACCCTAGAGGCGGTGTCGCCAGCGCGGCTTTTGGCACACCCTGCCCGGCCTTGTCGACAGGGCGCGCAGCGCACCCGTCTTCAGCCCCGTGGGGCGCGGATCACGTTCGACGGGGGGCAGGTGCAACGGCGGCGCGGTCAAGGCGCTGGCGTGGGCGGTGTGCGACCTTGCGGGACGCGTTTTCAAAGGAAGGGCCATCGCATCGTCGGCACTTGTGGCCTCAGGCCACGCGGATTGACGCCCTGCCAGCCTTGCCACAGATCCATGAGCCGCACGCCCTGGCTTTGCCAAGCCGGGCGCGCGGCAAGACAATCAGAGCTGAGCGAGGATCGCCGTGGCGCCGGAGGTTTCGGCCTCGGTCGGGGTTTCTTCGATATTGAGAATTTTTACGACCCCATCGTCCACCAGCATGGAATAACGCTTGGAGCGGATGCCCATGCCGAAGCCTGACGCATCAAGGTCGAGCCCCACCGCTTTGGTGAAGTCTGCGGAGCCGTCGGCGAGGAACGTCACCCTGCCATCGCCGTTGGAGGCGGTGGACCAGGCCTGCATGACGAACATGTCATTCACCGACACCACAGCCACCTCCTCGATGCCCTTGGCTTTGAAGGCATCCAGATTGTCCAGGAAGCCCGGCAGGTGGTTACGGTCGCAGGTGGGGGTGAAGGCGCCAGGAACGCCGAACACAATTACCTTGCGGCCTTTGGTCAATTCCTCGGTGGTCACCTCCGACGGTCCCTCTTCGGTCATCACCTTGAAGGTGGCGGAAGGGAGCGTCTGCCCGACGGCAATGGTCATTGTTTGTGTCTCCAAAGCGCGAAATTGGCTTGTCCGTGCGATCTAGTGACCCTTACCCATCCTGGCGAGCCCTTCGATGCGGCGAGCGGTTCGAAACGGCTTTCGGCAAAGGGCGTTTCGCGCTTTGGCCTGCAGATTGTATGGTGGTGGCCAGAAGGCTCTGCTGAGGGAGGTACGCCATGCCGACCGACGACGGTTATCTCGAAGGCCACTGCCTGATCGCGATGCCGCAGATGGCCGACACGCGGTTCGAAAAGGCCGTGGTTTTCTTGTGCGCGCACTCCGCGGAAGGGGCGATGGGCATCATCGTCAATAAACCTGCGGCCAACGTTTCATTCGTCGATCTCCTGGCCCAGCTGGACGTGATTGACGATGAGGATCAGATCCGCCTGCCAGAGGCTGTGCAACGGGTGGCGGTCCACAATGGCGGGCCTGTGGACACCGGGCGCGGCTTCGTCCTGCACACCAGCGACTTTCGCCTTAAAGAGGCAACGCTCGTCACCTCCAACGATGTGTGCCTGACCGCAACGGTGGAGATTTTGCGCGCCATCGCCTCCGGTGGAGGACCCGAGCACGCGCTCCTTGCGCTTGGATATGCGGGGTGGGCGCCTGGGCAGCTTGAAAACGAAATCTCAAACAACGGCTGGCTCCATTGCGAGGCCGACCACGACCTTCTGTTCGAGGGCGACCTTGAAAGCCGCTACGAAAGGGCCATCCAAAAACTAGGGTTCGATCCAGCGCTCTTGTCGTCCGTTGCCGGCCACGCGTGAGTGGATGTTGACACGGCGGTGCGATAGGCGCTTGTGAGCGGCCGTCGGGAGGAAGAGTGCGTGCAGTATGTGTCAACACGGGGCGGTGCGACGCCGCTGAGCTTTTGCGATGCCATGCTGGCAGGGCTCGCGCCAGATGGCGGCCTCTTCGTCCCCGATGCCTATCCGCGCCTGCGCGCCACCGACCTCGACGCCCTCGTGGGCCGGCCTTACGAGGACGTTGCGCTCAAGGTTCACAACCAGTTTGTCGCAGGCGACCTTCCTGAGGCGGCCCTCAAGGACGACATCGATGCGGCCATGGCCACATTTCGCCATCCCGCCCGCACCCCTTTGGTGCAGATCGGCCCGAACGCCTTCGTCCTAGAACTCTTCCACGGCCCCACATTCGCCTTCAAGGACGTGGCCATGCAGACCCTTGGCCGGCTGATGGACAGGGTTTTGTCAGAGCGCGGCCGGCGGGCGACCATCGTCACGGCGACCTCTGGCGACACGGGCGCTGCGGCGGCCGAAGCCTTCCGCGGCAAAGGCGCCATCGACGTCTTCATCCTCTACCCGCACGGACGCATTTCTGAGGTGCAGCGCCGGCAGATGACGACGGTGGAGGATGAAAACGTCCACGCCATTGCGGTCGACGGCGACTTCGACGATTGCCAGAGGATCCTGAAAGCCCTGTTCGTGGATGCAGACTTTAATGCGCGCGTATCCCTGTCGGGCGTCAACTCCATCAATTGGGCGCGGGTGGCTGCGCAAATCGGCTACTACATCTTTGCAGGGCTGGCGTTAGGTGCGCTGACGCGCAAGGTGGCGTTCTCCGTGCCCACGGGCAATTTCGGCGATATTCTTGCCGGCTATGTGGCCCACAAGATGGGGCTGCCTGTGGAGCGCCTTGTGATTGCCACAAATCAGAACGACATCCTGGATCGTGTCATGAAGACCGGGCGCTACGAGCCGGGCTCGGTCGCACCATCCACGTCACCGTCTATGGATATTCAGATCTCGTCCAATTTCGAGCGCTTGCTGTTCGACCTTTCTGGCCGCAATGCCACGCTGACGACGGAGCGGATGGCCTCCCTCCCCGGCGGCTTCGCGCTCGGCCCTGAGGAGACGACGGTGCTGTCGGAGCTTTTCGCCTCGGGCCGCGCGGACGATGAGGACACACGCCGCACCATCGGCCGCGTCTATCGCGAGACTGGGATGATCGTCGACCCTCACACCGCTGTCGGCCTCAAGGCCGCCGAAGAGGTGGAGCTGCCCGACGGTGTGCCGATGGTGACGGTTGCCACGGCCCATCCGGCGAAATTCCCCGATGCTGTGGAGGCCGGCTGCGGCGTGCGCCCGCCCGCCCCCCAGCGACTTGAGGCGATGATGTCGGCCAAGGAGCGCATCACTTCCATGGGTGCGGAGACGGCGGCGGTGGCGCGACACATTCTCGACCGCACCAGGGCGCTTGCAGCCTGATGCCCCTGACGCGTCTTGATAACGGCTTGACGGTGGTGAGCGACCCCATGAGCCATGTGGACAGCTTGTCCATAGGCGTGTGGGTCAATGCTGGTGCACGCTCCGAGTCGGAGGGCGAGCACGGCATTGCCCACTTCCTGGAGCATATGGCCTTCAAAGGCACCTCCCGCCGCACCGCCAAGGACATTGCCGAGGCGATCGAAACCGTGGGCGGGGAGATCAATGCAGCGACCAGCGTTGAGTCCACCGCCTACCATGCCCGCGTCCTCACCGATGACCTTCCCCTCGCCCTCGACATTTTGTCCGATATTTTGACCGATCCCCTGTTCCAGGAGGAGGAGATCGCGCGCGAGCGCAACGTCATCCTGCAGGAGATCGGCGCGGCAGAGGACATGCCCGAGGACCGCGCGTTCGACGCCTTCCCAGAGGCCGCGTTCGCAAGCCAGCCCCTCGGCCGGCGGATTTTGGGGACGCGTCCCAGTGTGGGCGCCATCGACCGCGCGGCGCTGACGGGGTTTTTCCAGCGCGAGTACGGGGCGGGCGCCATGGTCCTTTGCGCGGCCGGCGCGGTGGATCACGATGCACTGGTGCGCGCGGCAGAGGCTCACCTGGGCGCCGTGCCGTCAGGGGCTGCGCCCCATCCGCCCAAGGCGCGCTACACTGGCGGCACCTTCATCGAGCCAGCCGACACGTCGGAGTGTCAATGGATCTTGGGGTTCGAGGGACGACCCGCCACGGCCGATGATGCTGTGACAGCGCAGATCACGGCGATGGCCGTCGGAGGCGGGCTCTCCTCGCGGCTGTTTCAGGCGCTGCGGGAAGACAGGGGGCTGTGCTACGACACCTCGGCCTTCCACTGGGCCTTCCGCGATACGGGCGTCTTTGCGGTCCACCTTGCCTCCTCTCCTGGCGATATCGATGAAGCGTCCACCGTGGTGCTCGACGAGTTGGAGCGGGCGGTCGCCGACCTCACCGAGGCGGAGGTCGACCGTGCCAAGGCACAGGCCCGCGCTGGCGTGTTGATGTCGCGGGAGAGTTCGGCGGCGCGCATGGGCCAGGCGGCCCGCCAGGTGGCCGTATTCGGCCGACTTCTGGACAAGGACGAGCGGATCGGCGAGATCGACGCGGTCAGCGCCGCCAACGTCAGGACAACGCTTGCGGCAATGCTGTCCTCACCCCCCACCCTCGTGGTGGTGGGCGAACCAGGCGCCCTCACCCGCGAGGCTGTGGCGGAGAGATTCGGCGGTACGAAGGGGGACGTTGCGGCATGAGTGCCCTGCCCCGCACCACCCTTGTGAGGGGCTCGGCGGCGCTCAACGAGAGCACGGTTTTGCGCGGCGCGCGCACCAAGCTGAAAATGCCCGTCAGCGGCGACTACAATGTCTGGAGCCGGTTGCGCGCAGAAAGCCGGCACTTTTTGAAGCCCTGGGAGCCCACCTGGCCGCGCGATGACCTGACGCGCATGGCCTTCCGCAGGCGTTTGCGGCGCTACCACAGGGAAATTCGCGCCGACGAGGGGTATGCGTTCTTTGTGTTTTGCGGCGGGACGGACCAACTGGTCGGCGGCCTCACCCTTGCCCATGTGAAACGTGGGGTGACCCAGTCGTGCTCCCTCGGCTATTGGATGGGAGAGCGCTTTTCAGGCAATGGTTATATGGGCGATGCGGTGTCCACCATCATCCCCTTCTGTTTCGACGTTTTGGGTCTGAACCGCATCGAGGCGGCGACCCTGCCGAACAATGAGCGTTCCATGCGCCTGTTGCGTAAGGCGGGCTTCACCGAAGAGGGGTATGCGCGGCGCTTCCTTTGCATCAACGGCGCGTGGCGGGACCATGTGCTGTTCGGCCTAGTGGCAGGGGATCAGTATCGCGACCGCGCGAGTGCGAGCGCACAGGAGGTGCACCCATGACGGGATTGCGCCGGTTCGCACGCCTCCTTGCCGCGATGCTGGTGGCGATGGTCTCCCTGGTGGATGTGGCGCGCGCTGTTGAGGCGGTACCCGTTTCAAGCACGGTCCCGGTCATCGATCTTCGCGCGCAGACGGAAATGCACCTGGACGAGTGGGGCAACCTTCGCGTTTCCACAGCGCCAGGCATCGATGGTGTTGTCCAGCGCATCGAGGTGCGCGCGACGGACGACAACACCCGCCACTGGGCCGTCGTTGGTTTGCAAAACCCTGGCGATGAACAGCTCGACCGGTTGTTGGTGGCACCCCACCACAGGCTTGCCGGCTCGGGCGTCCTGTCGCCCGACCTTGGGGCGGAGCGTATTGCCGCCATCACCCCCAACGAAGGTTTTCCGCCCCAGCGCCTGTCGAGCCCTGATGCGGACGTCTTTCTCCTAACGCTGGATCCTGGCGCCACCGTCACATATGTCCTTGAATTGACGACGGCTTCCCTGCCGATGCTGCGCCTTTGGGAGCCTGCCGCCTACAGGCAAAGCCAGAACGCCTACACGCTCTATAAGGGCATCGTGGTGGGGATCTCTGGTCTCCTGGCGCTCTTCTTCCTGGTGGTCTTCGTGATCAAAGGGACGATGATGTTTGCCTCGGCGGCGGTGCTTGCCTGGGTGGCGTTCGGCTACGTTCTGATCGATTTTGCGTTCTTGTCGGACATCATTGCCTCACGGGTGCCAAACTCTGCCGGACTTCGCGCCTTTGCAGAGGCAATGCTGCCATTGACGCTGCTTGCCTTCATTGTCTCCTACCTCAACATCACCCGATGGCGCTTCAGGAACACCTATGCGCTGATTGCCCTCATCCCCTTGGCGGCGGCAGCGGCATGGCTGTCCCAGGTGGATGCGACGCTGACGGCATCCATCGCGCGGGTCTCGCTTGCCATCGTGGCGGCGGTCGGGCTGATCGCCATCGTCATTGCCGCCATCAGGGGGCATGACCGGGCAGTGATGATCCTGCCCACCTGGGCACTCTTGATTGCGTGGATTGTGGGTGCCAGCCTTACGGTGTCCGGCGAGATCGACAACGACTTCGTCCAGCCTGCGCTGAATGGCGGGCTGATCCTCCTCGTCCTCCTCATCGGCTTTACGGTGATGCAGCATGCCTTTGCAGGCACCTCCATCTCCTCCGCCCTTGCCAAGGATGTCGAAAGGGACGTTCTGGCGCTCGCCGGCTCAGGCGACATTGTGTGGGACTGGGATGTGGCGCGCGACCGCATCTCCGCCGGTCACGAGGTGGAGCGGGTGTTGGGGCTTGAGCGGGGCGACTTGCAGGGCCCGCCGCAGGACTGGTTTGGCGTCCTCCACCCCCAGGACAGGGACCGTTTTCGCGCCACACTCGATGCCACCGTGGAGCGCCGGCGCGGGCGCATCACCGACCTGTTTCGCTTTCGCGGCGTCGACGGCCACTTTCGCTGGTTCCGCCTGAGGGCCCGGCCGGTGATCGGCACCACGGGTGAGATCATCCGGTGCGTCGGCACCCTCAACGATGTGACGGAAGCCAAGACCATGGAGGAGCGCCTCCTTCATGACAGTGTCTACGACAACTTGACCGGCCTTCCGAACCGCTACCTCTTCCTGGACCGCATCGAGATGGCGCGCGCCTGGTCCAACGAGACCACGGCCCAAAGGCTCTTCGTGGTGGTGGTGAACCCGGACAACTTCTCCCAAATCAATGACGACTATGGGCAAAGCGTCGGCGATTCGGTGCTGTTGACGGTGGCCCGCCGCCTCAGCCGCATCCTGAAGCGGCACGACAGTGTGGCGCGCCTGTCAGGCGACAGCTTCGGCCTGTTGATCTACCACGACCCCACCAAGCTTGAGGAGTTTTCACTGCGCCTTCGGGACGCGCTCCGCGCGCCTGTGGAGTTTGCCGACACCAACATCTCCGTCGTCGTCTCGCTGGGGATCGCCGGGATCGACCTTCAGGCCGAAAGTGCAGCCGAGCTGTTGGACAATGCCGAGCTTGCCTTGCGCCGCGCCAAGCGCCAGGGCGGTGACAGGGCCGAGCTGTTCGACCCCTTGATGCGCCGCCTCAACATGAGCGGGCGCTCCCTTGCACGCGATCTGAAGCGCGCCATCAGCGAAGACAAGGTCAAACTCCAGTTCCGCCCCGTCCGCGACCTGATGGACGAGCGCACCGTGGGCTATGAGGCGATGCCCTCCTGGCATCACCCCCTCCAGGGCCCCTTGTCTTGGACCGAGTTGATGCAGGTGGCCGCCCACGAAGAGATGGCCGTGCAGCTGGCCCTTTCCACCCTTGAGCGCTGCGCACAGGTCCTTGCCAACTGGCGGCAAGGGGGCAGCCAGCTCAACCTTCTTCTGCCCGTGCCGATGGCCGAAGCGTTCCGGTCCGAGCTGATCGGCGATGTGAAAGCCGTTGTGGCGCGCAATCGCCTTGATGCTGGCGCGCTGCAGCTTGGGATCAGCGAATCCATCGTCACCGATAACCCTGAATTTGCCGCGCAGCTCATCACCCGCCTGCGCGAGGTGGGGGCGAGCGTCTGGCTGACCGACTTTGCGCGCCGCACCTCCGCCCTTCCCAACCTCGACAGTCTGAGTGTGGATGGGATCCGGTTCGACGAGCGCCTGACCACTGCGGGCGCGGGCACCAAGCATACGAAAATGCTGTCGGCCCTCTTCAACCTTGCCACATCGTTGGAAGCGCGGGTGATGGTGGGCGGCGTGATGGACCTTGCCGAAGCGAACGATCTCCACGCCCTTGGCGCGCGCTATGCCGTCGGTCCCGCGTTCGGCCGGCCCGTGAATGCCCAGGCGGCGCCGGGCCTTGCCATCCAACACGCCGAGGCTGCTGAATGAGCGCGCCCCTTACCACCCGCCATGGTGGGCAGATCCTGGTGGATCAATTGAAGATCCAAGGGGTCGAAAGGGTTTTTACCGTCCCCGGCGAGAGCTTTCTTGCCGCCCTTGACGGCCTTCACGACAGCGGGATCGACGTTGTCACCTGCCGCCAGGAAGGCGGTGCGGCGATGATGGCCGAGGCCGACGGCAAGCTGACAGGAGCGCCAGGCGTTGCGTTCGTCACACGCGGACCCGGCGCCACCAACGCGTCCTCGGGCGTTCATGTGGCGATGCAGGACTCAACGCCGATGGTGCTGTTCATCGGCCAGGTCGGCCTTGATATGCGCGACCGCGAAGCCTTCCAGGAGGTGGACTATCGGCGCATGTTCGCGCCCCTCGCCAAGTGGTCCGCTGAGATCGAATCGGTGGAGCGGATCCCCGAATATGTGAGCCACGCCTTCCACCTTGCCTGCTCCGGCCGCCCGGGTCCTGTGGTTCTGGCTCTGCCTGAGACCATGCTGTCGGCGCGCGCCGACATTGAGGACGCGCCGGCGGCCACCCCTGTCTTTGCCGCCCCGTCGGACGCGGTGGTGGACGAAGTCGTGGCAGCGCTCGACGCGGCAGAGCGGCCTTTGGTGATTGTGGGCGGCCCAGGCTGGTCGCAGGATGCCTCGGAGCATCTGAAGAGCTTTGCCGCCTCCGCCGATGTGCCTGTCGCCGTCAGCCTGCGCTGCCAGGACTATATGGACAGCCGCGCCCCTCAAGCCATCGGCGATATGGGCGTTGCGATCGCTCCGGACCTTGCCAAACGTGTGAAGGAGGCGGACCTCCTCCTGGTGGTCGGCGCGCGCCTGGGAGAAATGACGACGCAGGGCTACACCCTCCTCACCGTCCCCGACCCTGCGCAAACCCTCATCCACGTACACCCGTCCGCCGACGCTTTGGGCCACGTCTATCGGCCCGATATTGCGGTGGTGAGCGCGGCAACGCCCTTCCTAAAGGCGCTCGACGAAACCTGGCAGAAGCGCATTGCAGGCCCCCCTGTGTGGGCCGACTGGCGGCGCGGGGCGCGCGCGGCTTTCCTTGACTGGCGCAATCCGAAAGAAACGCCCGGACCTGTCAAACTCGAGGCCGTCGTCTCCCACCTTGGCGAGGTGTTGGGGGAGGACGCTGTCATCACCAACGGGGCGGGCAATTATTCGGGCTGGGTGCACCGCTACTACCCGTTCCGCACCTATCGCACGCAGTTGGCGCCCACTTCTGGCTCCATGGGTTACGGGCTGCCGGCCGCCATTGCCGCCAAGCTGCGCTACCCCGAGCGCACCGTGGTTGCGTTCGCGGGCGATGGCTGCTTCCAGATGACCTGCCAGGAGTTTGCCACAGCGGCGCAGTCAGGCGCCGCCGTCATCGTCATCCTGTGCGACAACGGCATGTACGGCACCATCCGCATGCACCAGGAACGGGACTATCCCGGCCGGCCCAGCGCCACGGCCCTGCAAAACCCAGACTTTGCCGCCTGGGCCGAATGCTATGGCGGCTTTGGGAGAAGGGTGAGCGAGACCGCCGAATTCGCGCCAGCGTTCGATGCGGCGCTCGCCTCAGGCAAACCGGCAATCCTCCATGTCCAGGTGGATCCCGAAGCCATCACCACCGGGCTTCGCCTCTCTGCCATCGGCAAGCGCTGACCCAATGCTGACCTTTGACGTTGACGGACGAACAATGACGGTCCGCCCCGGCGCGCTGGTGATTTGCGGCTGGACCGGCCGCAACGCTGCAGCAGTTGAGCACCACATCGAGGAGCTTGCCGCCATCGGCGTTACAAGGCCCTCCGCAGTGCCGCTCTACTACCGCGTTGCCGCCGCGCAGCTGACCCAGGCGGACACCATCGAGGTGGCGGGGGCCGAGACCAGCGGCGAGGCCGAACCCGTCCTCATCAAGACATCAGAAGGCTTCCTGCTGACGGTGGGCTCTGACCATACCGACAGGGCGCTGGAGGCTCACTCGGTGGCTCTGTCCAAACAGATCGCCGGCAAACCCGTGGCCTCGACCGCGTGGCGGCTGGAGGACATTGGCGCAACGGATGACTTGGCGCTTCGTTCTTTCGTCAGCGATGACGGGGCAAACTGGTCGGCCTACCAGGATGGCACTGTTGCAGGGATCATCCCCTTGCCGACGCTGGTCGAGGGTGTGCGCGATGCGTTGGGTGGTCTTGCTGATGGCACGGTCATTTTCTGCGGCACCGTCCCGACGTTGGGGGGCGTGAGGGCAGCGGCCCACTTCCGCGCCGAGCTTTCTGCGACTGACGGGCGCGCGCTTGGCCTGCACTACGAGACGTCTGTTCTGCCCATCATCGCCTGATCGCACGAGCCCCAGGCGATGGAGGCCTCCACGGCCGCGGCAAAGCGCGGGCGCAGCGCCGCAAGGTCGCTGGCCGGGGCAATGTGCCTTCGGGTGGACTGCATGTCTGGTGTCTTGCCGATGGCCTCGGCCGCAAGGGTTGCAGTGCCGAGCGCGGTCAGTTCGCCGCCTTCGGGGACTTCCACGGGCCGCCCCATGGCATCGGCCAGCACCTGGCAGAAGTAAGGATTGTTGGCGAGGCCCCCGTCCAGCGACACGGGACCGGTGGAGGCAATGTGCGCACCCATGGCGCCGACCACCTCGGCGCAACGCAACGCAATCCCTTCAAGCAGAGCCTGCATCATGTCCTTGCGCGTCGTCTCAAGGGAAAGGCCCAGGAAGACGCCGCGCGCCTCTCGCCGCCAATGCGGACATGCAAGGCCCGAAAGGGCCGGCACGAAGGCAAGCCCGCGGGAGAGGGCCGCAGGCGCGTCGAACTGGTTGATCTCATCGAACGTGTGGAACAGCCCGAGCGACTTTGCCCAGTTCACCGCTGCCGCTGCCGCATAGACACCGCCATCAAGGGCGTAGACTGGCGCTTCCCCCCCTTTTTGCCAGGCAACGGTGGGCAGGAGGCCTTCGTCCGGGGCGGTCACAACGCTCTCGCCGGTCACCATCAGCAAAAATGCACCTGTTCCAACGGTAATCTTGGTGTCGCCGGCCTTGCGACAGCCATGGCCGTAAAGGGCTGCCTGCTGATCCACCATGGCGGCGACCAACGGGATGGAGCGCCCGGCCACCGCCATCGCCCCGAAGTCACCCGTGGTGGGGACAATGGGAGGCAGCGCCTCGATGGGGACGCCGAAGAGATCGCACAGCGTCTCGTCCCATGCGCCTGTGTGAATGTTCATCAACGAGGTGCGGGAGGCTGTGGTGATATCGGTCACCGCACGCCCGGTCAGGCGCTGGAGGAAGAAGGCGTCCGTGGTCCCCAAGCGCAACTGGCCCTTTGCAAGGAGCGCTTTTGCCTCGGGCATGTTCTGGACGATCCAGGCGAGTTTCGTGGCGGAGAAGTAGGCGTCGAGGGGAAGGCCTGCCCGTTCCAGCACCATCGGTTCGGCGCCATCGGCCTTCAGCCGTGCGATGACAGCGTCCGTGCGCGCATCCTGCCAGACGATGACGGGGGAGATCGCCTCGCCCGTTGCCGCATTCCACGCAAGGCAGCTTTCGCCCTGATTGTCGAGGCCGATGGCCTCAACATCGCCCGCCGCGTCAACGCCGCTGACGAGTGCGGCGACAAGCTCGTCAGGGTCATGCTCCACCCAGCCTGGGGCGGGGTAGATTTGCCTGTGGGTTGCCACGTGAACAACGTGCGCACGCCCATCGTCCTCGAGCCTGAGGGCGCGGGTGGAGGTGGTGCCTTGGTCGAGCGCCGCGATGGCCATTTGCGTCTCGTCTCAGGCCACAAAGGCGGCGTCAAGCATGTGCGACGGCGTTATTGGCATGGCCCGCGTCGCCGCCATGCTCGACACGCGGGAGAAAAGCTCAGTAGAACTCCTTATAAGCCATTCCCCTATCAATGCACCTGAGACATAAGTCTTTCCTTTGCTTGAGGCCTGTCATTAAACATTTGTGTACAGCACGGCCGGATTCTGTGATGTTTTTAGCCGTCTCAGGTCTTTCTTCGCCGGATGTGACAGAGGTGTGGCGGTCCATCGCCGGCTTCAGAACGCGGCCATGTAAGGGACAAAACCGGCGTGACATTGCGCGCAGATGGTCAGATTATTGCCGCCTTGGCTATGGAAGGTGGGGTTTGGCGCAAGCTCGCTTTGAGAGCACGTGTTCAGGTAGCGCGCCAGCCGACCGTCAAGGGAGTGGAGCGACATGCCGGCAGACCATCACGACGGTGCGGACATGATCGGCCAGGGGGACACCCTGGGCATCCGCCTTGCCAATGCCATCACCGGGTCAAGCGAGCGGGCCGGCCAAACGCTGACAGCGGAAATGACGCGGTTCATAGGCCACCGCATGGCCACCGATTCGGCCCTCTTCCTGGAGGTCAGCCAGTGCGAAGGGACGGACGCACAGGTCACCACCCTGACAGCGTTCATCGACAATGCTGTGCGGGAGTATCTTGCGACCCGCGTTCCCACCCAGACGCTGGGCATTGAGGCCTCTGAGGAGACCTTTGCCACCCCTTACCCTGCGACCCACGCCATCACCACACAGTCCTAGAGAGCGGTTTGCGGTCAGATAGATCCATCAGACCGCAAGAAAACCGCTCTTTTTCAGGCGAGTAGAGCATCTTATCTGCGTCCTTATGGACGCAGGATCCGCTTGCCTTTCCGCTTTCGCACCAGGGGAGCGGCAAACGTGCTCCAATGCGGCGGCAGAGATTTGCCAAGTGGACGTTTGCGTGCATCACAGCACCGACTTTGACGTCGGTCAAAGCGCGAGCGATCCCATAGGACTAAGTGGCGCCATCGGCGCCCTGCCGAGCCGCAAAGGACGTCCCCCTTGCCTGCCATCGTGACATTGACTCTTAATCCTGCGCTCGACGTGTCCACCGCAGCACCAGCCGTGCGGCCCACCATCAAGGTCCGCTGCGAGGCGCCGAGCGCTCAGGCCGGCGGTGGCGGCATCAACGTTGCCCGTGTGGCGCGGCGCTTCGGCGGCAATGCGCTGGCCCTTTTCCCCTCAGGCGGCGTTGCAGGCGCGCGGGTGGCCGAGAGCCTTGCCTCTGAGGCAATCCCCACACTGCCTGTGCCCATCAAAGGGGAAACGCGCGAGAGTTTCACCGTCACCGACCATGAGACGGGCGAGCAGTTCCGCTTCGTCTTGCCCGGCCCCACCCTTTCGGCAACGGAAGAGGCTGCGGTGATTGCAGCTCTTGTCGGCCTTCACTCCCCGCCGCGCATCATTGTGGTGAGCGGCAGCTTTCCGCCAGGCATATCGCCCACATTCCTAAGAACCATCGGCGAGCATGCCGAGCGGGTGGGTGCGGCGATGATTGTGGATGGCCCGCGCGAGGTGCTGACCCAATGCCATGGGGCAAGCCTCATCAAGCCCAATTTGCGCGAGCTTGAGACCATTGCCGGCACATCATTGCCCACGTGGGACGATCAGATCGCCTTTGCGAGAACCCTGCGTGCGCAAGGGGTCAGCGCCAACGTCCTCGTCTCGCTGGGAGAGGACGGCGCGCTCCTCATCACCGAGGAGGAGGCGGTGCACTTCACCGTGCCGCCTGTGGAGTTGGTGAGCGCCGTGGGTGCGGGCGATGCCATGGTGGGCGCCCTGGTTGCAGCGCTGGACCGCGGGGAAGACCTTGCAGCGGCTGCCCTCGAGGGGGCGGCCGCGGGCTCGGCCGCGCTCCTCACCCCCGGGACAGAGCTTTGCCATGTGGCCGATGCGCAAGCGCTGAAGGCCAAGATCACCGCCAGGCCCGTTCTGGCGCCATCGGTAAAGGCCGCCGAGGGATAATCGAAGAAAAGGACACTGTTATGTTGACACGCATCCGCCTGGAACTGGCGCGGGACAAGGACGCCCCCATGGGCAGCCCCAATCGCGGTTACGTTTTTGTGGCACCCCTCGACAACACTGACCATCTGGACCCGGTGGCGTGGGAGGCCCATGCCAACCGCTGTGTGGTCACCCGCTTTTGGGACGGGGAGACCACTGAACTGGGCACCCTCGTCCACCACAAGGACGACAGTTGGGCGTTCGACTACGACCCTGAGGACGAGGATGACGACGAGCCCGGCTTTCGCTTTGCTGCCCATCCGTTCCGGCCTGGCGAGTACGTGTCGATCCGTGAGCATGATGGTGTGATGCGCACGTTTCGTGTGGCCTCCGTCGAGGCGATGCCTGACTGAGGGTTCATGAAAATCACCGTCTTCAGCAGCAAGTCCTACGACGAAGCGTACCTTTCCGCCGACGCGCGCGATCATGCGTTGACGTTCGTCGCCGCACGGCTTGATGCCACAACGGCAGCGGTGGCGGCGGGGAGCGAGGCGGTAATTGCCTTCGTCAACGACCATCTGGACGAAAGGGCGCTGGAGAAGCTCACTGAGCTTGGTGTGAAACTGGTGCTTTTGCGGTGTGCCGGCTTCAACCATGTGGACGTTGGAGCGGCTGAGCGATTGGGCCTTGCCGTTGCCCACGTGCCTGCCTACTCGCCCAACGCCGTAGCTGAGCACACGGTGGGTCTCATCATGGCGTTGAACCGCAAGATCCACAGGGCCTTCAACAGGGTGCGGGAGGGCAACTTTGCCCTCGACGGTCTTATCGGATTCGACATGAAGGGCAAGACCGTGGGTCTTGTGGGGACAGGGGCAATCGGTCAGGCGGCGGCGGGCATTTTCAAAGGGTTCGGCTGCACGGTGCTGGCGGTGGACCCTTATCCCAGCGAAAGCCTTGAGGCGGGCGGCGTGCACTATGTGGCGTTTGAGACCTTGTTGCGTGAGGCGGACATCATCAGCCTTCACTGTCCTTTGACACCGTCGACGAAGCACATCATCGACGCGCCTGCCATCGCGCTCACCAAGCCTGACGTGATGCTGATCAACACCAGCCGCGGTGCGCTGGTCGACACCCGCGCGGTGATCGATGCGTTGAAGGGCGGGCAGATCGGCGCGCTGGGTTTGGATGTCTACGAGGAGGAGGGCGACCTGTTTTTCGAAAACCTATCCGACCAGGTGTTGCGTGATGATGTGTTTGCGCGGCTGTTGACCTTCCCCAACGTGATCATCACCGGCCATCAGGGCTTTTTCACCCACGAAGCTCTGTCAGCCATTGCCCGCACCACGATGGACAACGCCGACCACTTCGTGCGCCACGGCACCCCTGTGCACCCTGTCACCTCATCGATGATCCGCTAAAGTCGCACCACCCGGCCTTGCAGCTTCCGCCCTCTGCGGAACAGTCGTCTGTGCGGGAGGCCCGGCATGGCCCCCAACTACTCTTCAGGCGTCCGAGTCTGTCTCCCCATCCCCTGCAGCGCGGAGCCGCTCGCGGTGGGGTCTCACCAGGCGGTAGGTGGTGGACGCGCCGGGCGGCAGATGCCTCTGGCGGCCCCTATAGACCACGGAGATGGTGTTGCCGCTACCGCCGCCGGTGGCGATGGTAACGGTCTGGGAGGTGGCCTCCAGCGCAATGTCCTGGCCTTGGTAGCGCAGGCGTGTGCGCACGCGGCTGAGGGCATCGGGCAGAACGGGGTCCACATGCAGGGCGTCGCTGCGCACTTCGCACCCCATATAGCCGCTCTGCACCATGTCGATGGTGCCGCACATGGCGCCGAGGTGAATGCCTTCGCGCGTGGTGCCGCCCTGGACGTCGTTCACATCCGCCCGTAGAGCCTGGCGGAACAGGTCCCAGGATTGGGCACGGTTGGTGCGCGCCACCACCCAGGCGTGGGCGATGGTGGACAGGGTCGACCCGTGGGAGGTGCGCTGGTCGTAGTATTCCACCAGACGCGGAATGTCGGACGGGTGGAAGACGTAACCGAGCTGCTCGAAAATCTGCACCAAAATGTCGGCAGAAAACAGAAATGGCAGCATCAAGACGTCAGCCTGCTTGGCAAGCTTGAAGTCGTTCGGAGACTTGCCCTCGGCCTCCAAGATCCTGTCGAGGCGATGGATGTCGCGATACTTGGAGCGGTAGTGGTCCCAGTCCAGCTCGTCCAACTCCTCGTAGCCTTCGAATTGGGCGACGATGCCGTTGGCGAGGAAGGGGACGTAGAGCCGCTCGGAAATGTCCTGCCAGCGGGTGATTTCGTCCGGAGCGACCGAAAGCGCCGTGCACAGGCGGACGCGGCGGCTGGGAGGCAGATTTTCCAGGGCGTCCACGGTGCGGGTCAGCATCCACGCGCACAGGACGTTGGTGTAGGCGTTGTCGTCAATGCCGCCGTCGGTCTTGCCTTTGGGGGCGGTGTGAAATTCGTCGGGGCCCATGACGCCGCAGATGCGGTAGCGGCCTTTGTCTTCGTCCCAGGTGGCAAGGGCGGTGAAGAAGCGGGCAATTTCCACCAGCATTTCCGCACCCGCTTCGATCATGAAGTCGAGGTCGTTGGTGGCGCGGTAGTAGCTCCACACGTTGTAGGCCACGGCAAGGCCCACGTGGCGCTGGCGGTGGGTATTGTCGGCAAGCCAGCGGCCAGAGACCGGATTGAGGTGGAGGGTCTGGGTTTCTTCGCGACCGTCTGAGCCGCTTTGCCAGGGGTACATGGCGCCTGCAAGGCCGGCTTCCTTGGCAAGGCGGCGGGCTTCGCCAATACGCCTGTGGCGGTAGCGCAGGAGCGCGCGGGTCAGGCGCGGCGCACGCAGGTTGAGGACGCGGAAGATGAACATCTCGTCCCAGAAGATGTGCCCGCGATAGGCTTCGCCATGCCACCCCCGCGCCGGCGCACCCACGTCCATATCGGCGGTGTGGGGCGACAGGGTCTGGATAAGGTGGAAGAGGTGAAGGTGAAGGTGTTGCTCGGCATGACTTGAGCCATCTTCGATGACGATGTCGAAATCGTCCCACAGCCGCGTCCAGGCGCTGCGATTGTCAGCCAAGAGCGATGTGAACGGCCCCGCCTGCGCCACGGTGTTGGTGGCGGCAATGCTTGTGGAGGCGATGGCAGGGTCGCGCGAGGTGACGAAGGCGACCACTTTCTCAACGCCCACCGGTTCGCCTTCACGCACGGCGACGGACAAAGTGGTGGCAACGGCGCTGGCGCCCACATCGGCTTTGGTCTCAAGGGCCTTGCCGTCGGTGAGCACGGTGCGGGCGGCAAAGGTGGCGGCAACGCCCGACTGGACGGTGCGGCACTCAAGCCGGATCAGGTTCGGCTCCACAGCTTCGCAGGAGGCAACCGCAAAATGCTCGCCCGCAAGGTCCTTGTAGCGCGGGACGCCCTGGTTGGTGACGCTGCCATCGATGGCGCTTTCCACATGAAGGGTGCCGGACCAGTTCAACGGCACGATGCGCAAAGCGATGGCCGCAAGCGTCGGGTCGGCCATGGAGACGAAGCGCTCCTCATAGACTTCGGTGCGCCGGCCCTGCTCGTCGCGGTAAACGGTCTCGCGCGTCAGGCGGCCTTCGCGCACGTGAAGGGTTTGCTGGTGGGCCTCGATGGTGGCTGTGCCGGGGCCGGTCCAGTGGCCGTCCGCGGGTTTGAAACGCAGGGGCAGCCAGTTCGGCCAGTTGACGAGGTCTTCGTTTTCCACCGGGTGACCGGCGATCTCGGTCACGAGGCGATTGTAACCGCCGGCAAGATAGGTGCCGGGGTAGTGGACGCCATCGGCGACCACATTGCTAAAAGCGCCGCGGGTGGCAAAGCGGCCATTGCCAAGGGTGCAAAGGGTTTCCCTCAGCCCCTCCTGTGCGGCGTCGTAGCCGTTGTAGTGAAGAACCCAGCTCACGATCGTCGCCGCGCCTAGACCAGGCAGTCTCGCGGCGGGGCATAGGCGCGCAGCAGCGCCACATCCCCCAGCGAGCGAACAATGGTTTGCGCCCCAGCCTCGCGCAACACTGCCGCGTCCGCCTCGCCTGAGATCCCCACCACCTGGCCGAAGTGGCCTGCAAGGCCTGCCCTGATGCCGGCGACGGCGTCTTCAAAAAGGATGCATCGCGTGGGCGTCACACCCAGCTGAGCCGCACACGCAAGCGGCACGTCCGGCTGTGGCTTGCCCGCAAGGCCAAGCTTTGCCGCAACAGCGCCGTCGACCACCGCGTCGAACATCTGCGCAAGGTTGGCTTTGGCCAGCACCCGCGGGGCGTTGCGGCTTGCTGTGAAGAGCCCGAGCTTCAACCCGGCGAGGCGGAATTGGGACAGGGTATCCACAGCGCCGGGGAGGAGGGCGACGCCTCGCTCATCGATGCGCTTGAGGAAGGCGGCGTTTTTTTCTTTGGCAATGGCGTCCACAAGAGCATCGTCAAAGCCGACATTGCGGGACAGGAGGAAGGCGCGGATCCCGTCCTTTCGAGACTTGCCGTCCACGTGGAGGCGATAGTCCTCGTGGGTAAAGGGGGCTTCCTCGGCAGTGTTGAGAACGGGGGCGAAGGCGTCCGTCCAGGCAGCTTCGTGCACGATGGCTGTATTGGTGATGACGCCGTCCATGTCGAACAAGGCAGCATCGAAGCGTTGGGGGTCCACGGTCTGGATCATCGCGCGTCCGATTGATGCGTGGCTATTGAGGGGTCGCACCCCATAGGGCAGAGATGGCGGAACGGGCCGGGCGTCGCCCCGTCGGGCCCCGCGCCTGAGGATTGAAACACAGCTGCACCCCCACCATCGTTGCAAGGCCAATGTAGGCGTTTGCGGACGCTGCAAAATGACAATTGCCAAATGACAATTGACTAATCACAAAAGTGAGTTGGTTCTTCGCTCAAAAAAACCCGGGAGCGCGGTTACGACACCGCAACGGAAAGGGGTGGGTTCCCGGCCACCACCACTTGGTCGCGCCCGTCGCGCTTGGCCTTGTAGAGAGCCTCGTCTGCGGCGTTGAGGAGGCGATGCACATCCTCCCCATCCCTTGGGAATGTGGCAACACCAGCGGACACCGTGATGGCGGGAAGGAGCGTGTCGACACCCGATGGCGGGCCCTTGCGCACACGCTCGCACAGGGCGACCGCAAGGTCTGACGCGGTGGTTTTGTCGGCATCTGAGAGGAGGACCACGAATTCTTCTCCGCCGATGCGGCAAGGCACGCCTTTGCCATCGAACACGTTGGCCATGAGACCAGCGAGCATGCGCAGCACCATGTCGCCCGTGGCGTGGCCGTGCTTGTCGTTGACGAGCTTGAAGTGGTCCACATCCACAGAAATGAAGGACACGGCCCCTGCTTTGCTGCGCGCCTCCTCCAACGCTTCGCGGCTTGCTTCCATAAACCAGCGGCGGTTGTTGAGGCCGGTCAAGACATCGCACGTGGACTGGGTGCGCAGTTCTTCCCGCAGCCTGACATTGGCAATGGCCATGCCGACGCGTTCAGAACACATCTGCGCCACCTCGATGCGCAGCTGTAGCTCCTCTTGCTGGTCGGGGTCCGTCGCCTTGCCGTCTGCATCCAGGGGAAGGTCCTCGAAGCGAAGGGACAAGATGCCGATGGTCTCCCCGTAAGCGTGGATCGGAACGCACAAGGATGCGGCAGGCGGGCCGCCGGCCAAATGGGCACATCTGAGGTCGATGAATTGGCCGCCGTAGATGTGGGTGCGCCCGCGCCGCATGGCCCAGCAGGTGTCTGGGTGAATGTGGGTCTTTCGGACGTCAGAGCCCCATGAGGCGACAGGCTCCAGGCGGTCCTTGGAATTGCGATAGACGTAGAGACGACCGGCACCGAAGGGCATGAGCCGCGAAAGCCCTGTCTCGGTGATGGTGCAAACCTCCTGCATGGAGCGGGCGGCAAACAGCCACTCGCTCATCTGGCGCACACAGTTGTTGTCGTTCCTGATGCGCGCTTCCTTGCGGTAGGCGGTGGAAACGGCCTGACTTTCTGCGCGGCGGGCAGAAATGTCCCGTGAGAGGGCAACGAATCCGGCATCCGTGCCCCAACTGAGGTGAATGGGCCTGATGTGAAGTTCAATCCAGTAAGGATGTCCTTCGCGGGTGTAGTTCAGGATCTCGGTCTCAATGGGGATGCGTGCGCGCATGCACTGGGCAATCCGCTCCACCGTCGCGGGATCGGTATCGGCTCCTTGCAGAAGGTGGCCCGGTTTTGGCCCACCACGTCACTCACCGCGTAGGCCGTCATCTGCTCGAAGGCGTGGTTGGCCCAGACCAGGCGGCCTTCCTGGTCGGCGACGACGATAACATCGCTGATCGACCGGGCGGCGACCGCGGCGTAGTCGTCGTCAGGCATCCTCGTGTTGTCGAGCCCACCGTGAATGAGATGAGGCGCAACTGCCTGCTTCACTCGCCAAACCCTTTACTCTACGACCAACGCGGCGACTGTCCCGTACTCTGCCATTCCCGGTGGGTGGCCGGGGACGCGTTGCCGATCGCACGAGCGCTGAGGGTGGTGGCCGAAGCCCCTCCACCGTCCCGGCCGCAACCACAGCCAAACACCGAACCCTCACGCGCCCGCCAATGTCGGACCGCGCTGAGATCAATGTGGGAACCAAGGCTTGCGCGGGGCTGGCGAAAGCGGGTGGGGGTCGTTCGCTCGCAGGTGAGCGTGAGGGCGCTAGAGCCGCTTGTGGGTGGTGCAGGCAAGGTGCAGCGCCGTCAGCCAGGGGCGCATGCGGCGCACGGCGAATTGGGCCATGCGGGGCTTTTCCACCGGGATCGTATAGATAAAGCGTTGCGGGCCGTTCATCGCCCTTTGGCGTTTGGCGCAGGCCAGCCACAAGGGCACGATGCGCCCGCTGGACTGAACGGCTTGATCCACGAACGAACAGGTCCAGCGCAAGGTGTCCTCATCGATGAGGTGGGTGATGACCCAGCCGCACACTGCCTCATCCGCAGCCTTGTCCAAGAGAGCGACGCTTGTGGGAGCGTGGCAGCCCTCCTCGAAATTGTAGGGGTTGAGGTCCTCAGGCACCCAGGTGCCGATGCCGGCTACAATGGCGCGCCTGGCGCGGGCGGAAACCGCCGTCCAGTCCACGATGGCATAGCGCTCGGGCACGGTGGCGCGGACAAGCCATGGGGTCTGGAACGCATTGTCCATGGTGGAGTGACAGATGAGTTTGGTCATGACCGGCTTGTGCCAGCCATTTTTCATGAGGAAGCGCACACTGTCCTGATGGTGCGGATCAACAGTCAGGTGATGGACGCCGAGCCGAGCCCCCATTGCCAGAAAACGCTGCTCCAAACGCTTGAGCAGCGCCGAGCCGATGCCCTGGCGGCGCATGAGGGCGGGGACGAAGACCGACAACAGTTCAAAGTCTTGCGCAGGACCGGCCATGCCCAGCGCAAGGCCGACGGGCAAGTCGCCATCCATCGCGCCAACGGCCACCGTGCGATCGATCAGCGGGGCGATCGCCTTGCGCACGGCGGGGAATGTGAGATCGGCGAACGGCCCCAGATCGCCCGCGCCCACCTCCAAGACCCTGATGGAAGGCACGGACGAAGCGGGGATCGCCATGGGCTGGGCTTTGGCCCTTAGGCCGGTGCGGGCGCCGCCGTGGCAGGGTCGGCGGGGTTTTCGTGCAAAGGTGTGGCGGTTGGCGGATTTTCGTCAGGCTCGTCAATCAGGCCCGAGGCGAAAAGGGTGTCGAAGAACTCGGCGGCGGTAAAAATGCTCGTCCCCTCGTCGACCACCGTTTCGATCACCTGGCCGATGGTGCGATCGCCCTGATGCATGAGCTCGCCGACGCGGGCACCGCAGACGGCATTTTCGATGACGTGCTCCAAGCACCGTGAGGTCAGGCGAAAGCCACGCTCCAAGGGCTCGAAGCCAAGATCCTGGCGGAAGCGGGCCGGCCAATGGCGCGGCACATCGGTATGCATATGGGTGGCGATCAGGTCGTCGATGGCAGCGCGGTAGCCTTCAGCGTCCTCAAAGCTGCGCTCACCGAAAACGCGGTAGCCGAGGGGATATTGGGCGCTTCCTGGCACCGGCGAGACCAGTTGCACCACGCGCCGCGGCATCGACACAAGGAAGCCCGACACGCAGGCTATGGTGGTGTGGTCGATCTCAAGATTGGCGATCTTATCGGACTTGCCAGCCTCGCGCAGCTTCAAGATCCGCTCGCGCGCGCGGCCGGCATTGGCTTTCGCGCCAAGGGATTCGCGATTTTGCATGACAAGTTCGACACCCATCAACTCTTCGGGGGTGAAAGCGTCGTGGATCTTGTTCAAATGCTTGACCGTCAGCACCGAGAAGCGGTTCGTCACTGTCTTATACTTGTCGAAAAGCTTCAAGATCCGCCGGGTCAGCGCGGGGTCTTTCAGCGGCGCGGCCGTGGTGGTCTGCGGCAACGCGCCTGTAATGTGGTAGTAGTCTTCGATGAAGCGGTCATAGTCGGGGTTGTCGCACGGGTCTGTGGCCCAATAGCAAAACCCTGTTTGGGCGGCGGTGCCGAAGAGGTCGTTCATCACCGAGACGACGCCGCGCCACAAAGCTGCATTTTCGTCCGAATAGGGGATGTGGCCGCGGTAGCGTTCTGCAGAAAGGCCGCAGAACCAGCACCCGACGGTGCAGCCTTCGCTCAGCTCGAACGCCACGATGGGGTGGACAACGGCATCGGCCGAGCCGCCAAGCTCACTCATGGAGCGGTTGACCTGACGCTTGCGCCAGGCGTCGAACACATCGTGGATTCCGTCCGTGCGGCCTTCCTCGCGGATGAGATCGCGATGGCGAATCATCTGCTGCATGTAAAGGTCCCACGCTTCGGCTTTGGGCCAGCGCTTGCCTTCTTCTGTGCGGCGATACTTCAGATAGTCGCGCCGCCACAAGGGGAGGAGTTCGGCCGGATCTACCTCGACGCCATATTTTTCGGCCGCCACCATGGGCTCGTCAGCATGTTCGCCCAATGCTTCACGAAAGCCAGGGTCGCTCATCAACCGCTCCATGAAGCGCTTGACGTGCGCCAGAACGCGAATTTCATCTTCGGTGCGTGTTTCGAAGATGGCGCGGTAGTGCCGGGTCGCCTCGGTGATTTCCATACAGCTCAAGCCTTTGCGGTGGCACGCGCCTTTGGGCCTTGAAGGGCCTTTGCGGTTCATACCGTGTGTCGCAAGCCCGGACGGCGGCCGCGGCCCGGGCGCAAAGGTCGACCCATGCGGCAGCAAGAGCCCCGCACAGGTGTGGGCCTGTTAGGTGAGGACCACGGCAGCGGCGGCAACCGCTACAACCTCGGCGGCGGCCGCGACGTCCGCAGCGCCTTCCGTCACCTGGACGGCGGTGGTGGCAACCTCGGCCGCTTCAACGGCGGTGGAGGCGACCGCCGTGGTCTGCGCCACCTTGGTGCTTGTGGCAACGGACGAATGGTGATGTTTCCCGCCGGCAATGGCGTCCAACTGTTCGTCCGTCAAGTCTTGGGGGGTGCGGGACTGGATAAAGTCCTTCGCCTCGTCAACGGTAAAGTCGTAGCCCTTCGACTTGGCCAACTCCACAACAGACGACAGCCCCGAGGCGCCCGACTTTACTTCTGCTGCCAGTGCAGTGTCGGAGGCGAGGGCGTCGGCAAACCGTTTGGCTTCTGAGAGTGACATCGTTTTTATCCGTTCTTGTCCCGCGTGGGCGGATCTTTTTGTGCGTGTGCGAACCGGCGCGAAGCCTCGACCGGCCCGAAGCGCCAATCGTGGAGGTTAGAAGGCAGGCCCATCGTCGTCAAGTTTACGTGACGCCACCCACCCAGCCTGCGCCGGCATTCATGGTACATTGACAGATGATGCACCGTGAGAAACTGTGGGGCCTACTCGAATTGAAATATATCATTCACGGGATTGCCTGAGATTTAGGTACTCGCAGCGCCTCGGCTGTCATCTTTGATTGACAAGAACGCGTTTTCGGCCATCCTTTCCGCGACCCCGGTGGCTGGGGGCCGATGTCGAAGGACCGCCTGTGAACGCTCCCGCGCGCCAGACTTCCAAGCAACCCGGCGCGACGACCGTATGTCTGGTCAATATGCCTGTGTCGGGGGTGGAGCGGCCGTCCATTGCGCTCGGACTTTTGCAGTCGATCCTCCTGCGCCACGGTCTTGCCACGCAAGTTCTCTACCCAAACCTTTGGTTCTTGGACTATTTCGGTCTTGAGACCACACAGACTCTCATCTCCGTCAGGCCCGAAGACGCTGTGGTGGACTGGATTTTCGGCGCTGCCGCCTTCCCCGACTTCGCGCCGGCCCACGATGACTATCTTGAAAAGCTGCAGTCCGTTGCCCCGCAGCTTGCCACCAACGGGCTGACGAAAGAGAGCCTCCTGGCGCTGCGCGAACAGGCGGTCGCCTTTACCGACTGGACCGCCCGCAAGATTGCCGCGCGCCAGCCAAAGATCGTCGGCTGCACCTCAATGTTTCAGCAGCACGTGGCTTCGCTTGCCGTGCTGCGACGGCTGAGGGAGATCGCGCCGGACATCGTCACCCTCATGGGCGGGGCAAATTGCGAGTCGGTGATGGGCCGCACCACCCACGCCCACTACCCTTGGGTGGACTACGTGGTCTCCGGCGAAGCGGACCAGTTCATCACCGAGTTGATGGACAAGATCCTCGCAAAAGGTCGCGAGATTGCGGTGGAAGACTTGCCGTTCGGCGTTTTCGGCCCGCATCACAGGCGCGAAGGCTACCCCACCACCACTGCGGGGGACGGGGCGCCAAGGGCCATCACGGAAGACATCCGCGACCTGCCGCTCCCCGTCTATGATGATTACTTTGCCGAGCTTTCAGGTTGTCTTTATGCCGGCCTCGTGAGCCCGGGTCTTCCCATGGAGTTCTCGCGCGGGTGCTGGTGGGGGGCGAGAAGCCACTGCACGTTCTGCGGCCTCAACGGTGGCAACATGAGCTACCGCGCCAAACGGCCCGAGAAGGTGGTGGAGGAGATGGCCGAGATGGTCCGCCGCCACGGCACCCGGCGCATCGAGGCGGTCGACAACATCATGGACCTTGCCTACTTCCGCGCGGTCCTGCCCGATCTTGCCGCTCTGGAAGAGCCTTACATCTTGTTTTTCGAGACCAAGTCGAACTTGAAGAAAGCGCAGGTGAAGGCGCTGGCGGACGCCGGTGTTCACTGGATCCAGCCGGGGATCGAAAGCCTTCACAGCAAGGTTCTGACCTTGATGCGCAAAGGCTGCACGGCAGCGCAAAACGTCCTGTTGCTGAAGTGGTGCAGGCAGTATGGCGTCAGGGCGAGCTGGAGCATCATCTCAGAGTTTCCGGGCGAGGAGGACGCTTGGTACGAGGAGATGGCGGCCTTCATGCCGGCGCTCTTTCACCTGCAGGCCGGTGTCACCGTGCGTTTGCGTTACGACCGCTACTCGCCCTACTTCACCCGGCCCGATAGCTACGGCCTGTCGCTAAAGCCTGCCGAACTCTACCGCTACGCCTACCCTCTGGACGAGGCGGCAATGGCCGATCAGGTCTATTTCTTTCAGGACGATGCACCCGCCCCCTTGCCAGAAGAGCGGCCTGGCCTGCGGGCCGTGCGCCGGCGCATCCTTGAATGGCGGCGCGCGTGGCGGGATGGTCCACCCCCCGTTCTCGATATGCACGACACCCCTGGCGGACTGGTGATTGAGGATTCCCGTCCGGGCGGTGTCGGGATGACGCTGCAAGGGGCCGAGCGCGCGCTGATGTTTGCCGCCGACGACGGCCCGCCTGAAGCGCGCGTCATCGATCACATGGAAAAGGCTGGTTTTGAGGCCGCGCTTGCGCTTGATGTGGCCGAGAAGTTGATTGAGGCGCGGCTGATGGTGCGGCTCGACGGCCGGCTGATCTCGCTGGCGCTGACCAAGCCGCACAGGAAAATTCCTGCGCCGTCGGCCTTTCCGGGTGGTCATGTGGCAAAGGGCAAAGGCCTTGTGGAACAGCTCATCGCCGCCGTTTGACGTGGCCGACAGGCCCGGTGGGCCGAGCGGCTTCGGCACCTGCCTCCGTGAAAAGCTGGCAGAACCCCTCCCCCTGACCTGCGGGCGCACCCTTCCTGTGGAGGTGGTGTTTGAGACCTATGGGGACCTATCGCCCGCCCGCGACAATGCCGTCCTTGTGCTGCATGGGCTGACGGCGGACCACCACGCCGCCGGCGCACCGCGCGCCGAAGGCGGCAAGTCTGGCTGGTGGGACGCTGCCATCGGCCCCGGCAAGGCGCTCGACACCGACAGGCTGTGCGTGATCTGCCCCAACGTGGTCGGCGGTGCAGCGTCCACCGGGCCCTCCTCCATCGACCCTGCCACCGGGCGCCCTTATGGGCTCACTTTCCCCGTGGTGACGGTGGCCGACATGGTGGCTGCGCAGATCAAGCTTGCCGACGCATTGGGCATTGGCCGCTTTCACACAGTGATCGGTGGGTGCCTCGGGGGCTTTCAGGTGCTTGAGTGGCTGGCGCGAGCGCCCGAGCGGGTGGACCGCGCGGTGGTGATCAGCGCAACGGCGAAGACCAGCGCTCACAACACAGCCCTTTGGGCGGTGCTGCGGGCAGCCATCCTCAGCGATCCAGCCTTCAACGACGGGCAGTATGGCAACAGCCAGCCCGCCGCTGGGCTCGGTCTTCTGGCAATGACAGGCGCGCTCTTCTGGATGAGCCGCGAGACCCTGGAGAGCCGCTTCGGCACCCGCACGGTGCACGGCAAGGCGCCGCGCTACACATTGGAGCCGGACTTTGCCATCGAGGCGTTGTTGAACCGGGTGCGCGAGAACGCAGCTCAAGGGCACCTTGATGCCAACAGCCTCATCTACCTCACCCGGGCCATCGACTATTTTGATATGGCGCGGGACCATGGCTCGCTAGGGGCCGCGTTTAGGAATGTGACCTCGCCCCTTCTCCTCGTCAGCTACGCCTCCGACTGGCGCTATCCCACCGAGGAGATGGCAGAAATTGCCGCTGCAATGCCTGACGGGACCGTGCAGCACGAGGTGCTTGAAAGCCCCTTGGGACACGGCGCCTTTATCTATGAGTTTCAGACCCTTGCGCCGCTCCTCACCACATTCATGGCGGCGCCTGTCACGACACGATGAGATGGTCGATGGACATGATGGGCTCGCCCATCATCGCCGCCCCCACATCGTGCTGGGCAAGGCGTTGAAGGCCGGCCGCATCGGCGGCTGCCCTATGAACGGCAATTTCCATCAGATACTGGCGCGATAGGCCATGGGCGGCATCAAGGCTTGTGATCAGGCTGCGGCCAACGCACTGGCCAGCCTTCACAGGGTCCACGGTGTGGGCTTCAATGGAGATCATCCCATGCCTTTGGATGAAGGGCCGCCAGGCAGCCAAAAGCGCGACCAGAGCGCCAAATGCCTCCTCGGTGGGGATGCGCCGGCCCGAGGGGTCGATGAACACCGCGCGGCTGGGCGGCGCGGCGATCCGTTTGGCGGGCGGGCGATGGGTGCGGTTGTGCAGGACCGATTTGTTGACATGGACGGCGGCGAGCGGATCGAGTCCTTCCCGTTCCAGCGCGTCGCCGATGGCGTTCGGGTCGCCGATGTCGCCAGCGATGGCAAGGCTCGGCGTGTCCAGTGCAGCAAGGCGCGCTTCGGTCGTGCAGCGCGCCACTTCGTTGTACTCCACCCCGACCAGCGTCAAAGGGTGCGTGTCTAGGTGCTGGCCTCGCGTCGTGGCTTTGATGGCCTTGAAGGCTTCCACCAGAACCGTGCCGTCGCCTGACCCCGTGTCGACGATGGCCGACGGCTGCACGTCCAGCGGTTTGTCGAACAAAGGCAGGAGCGCCTCCAGGAACGGGTCCTTGCAGCTTGCTGTAAAGACGATGCCTGAGAAGGCGATGTCGAGGGCTCTGTCCACATGGCGCTCCTCTCCCTCACTCGCGGACGGCGCGCCTTGACCGGTGATGATCGCCCCCGTTGCCGCAAAGGTCGGAAGGTAGGAGAGCGGGTAGGCGTATTGCGACGCAAGGGTGATTGCCGCTCGTCCCGCCTCGGTGAGCGATGCGACGCCTGCCTCCACGTGCGCCCAGCCCGTCGCCTGAAGGCACGCCGCTGCCTGTGGGCCGATGGGGAGCGGCGCGTCCCGCGCAATGCCCTGTCCGAAGAGCCCGTGGCAGAGTGCGGCGACCAGGGGGCCGAGATGGTGGGCGCGGATCCTCTCCGGCCACGCCTCGGAAGGCGGCGAGAATGGCGGGTCCTCGCCGCCGAGGATCGCAGACGCCTGGGCAATGCGGTCAGCGGCGCCTTGATGCCACTGCGGCGAAGCGGCGACGGCCTTACCGAAGGGAGTGAGGACGACGCCGTTCCCGTCGTGCAGCACAATGGCTTGGGTGAGGAGGAGTTTGAGGGCAAGGGCCGCGTCGCCTGGCGTCAATCCGTCGGCTTCAAGGTCGTGCGCGGTTGTCCTTTGGCGGGCGAGGCGGTGGAAAACCCCTTGGGTGTGGAGCGCTTCGATGAGGGGTCCTGCGGCAATCCCATCGATGTGGTGACACACGGCCTCCCAGGCTTCGGCAAGGCTCATGGCGCGGCTGTCGCCGGTGTCACTGGACTTGTCGTTCCACGAGGCGGGCGAAAATGCCTTTCTTCTCCATCAGCTCCTTGTAGGTGCCCTCTTCGGCGACGGCGCCTGCGTCAAGGACGACAATCTTGTCCGCATCGACGATGGTGGAGAGGCGATGGGCGATCACCACCTGCGTGCATTGCATGGCTTTGAGGTTTTCCGTCACGAAGGCCTGGGTGACGTTGTCGAGGGCGCTCGTGGCCTCGTCCAGGATGAGGATCTTGGGTTTGCGCAGGATCGCCCGTGCAATCATCAAGCGCTGGCGCTGGCCGCGGGAAATCACCGCCGAGCCGTCGCCCACCTGGGTGTTGAGGCCCATGGGCCAGCTCTTCAACTCCTCGCCCAGACCTGCCGAGACGACGGCGGCCTCCACCTCGTCCATGGTGTAGGGGATGCCGCCGGCAACGTTGTCGTAGACCGAACCCGACAGGAGCGAGCCATCCTGGAGGACAACGCCGTAAAAGCGCCGCAAGTCCCACTGGTTGACGAAGCGGATATCGTTGCCGTCCACGTAGACGCTGCCTGACTCAGGCGTCTCGAACCCCAGCAAAAGCCGCACGATGGAAGATTTGCCCGCCCCCGACGGGCCGACGATCGCCGTCATCTTCCCCTTTGGTGTAGTGAAGGTGACGTTGCGCAAGACCACAGGTCCGTCGCGGGTGTAGCGAAAGGTGACGTCGCTCAGCGCAATGTCCCCATCCACCTTGGTGAGGTGACCGTAGCTCACGTGCTCTTCAGGCTCAGCGTCCAAGATGGGGCGAACGCGGTTATAGAGCGGATGGAGCATGTACAGGTACAACGTGCCCCGGGCGGCGGAGAACATGGCCGCGGTGAACTGCCCCAGCGCCACGTTGAAGCTGATAAAGGCGGCGGTGGACAAGGTGTCCGTCGTGGTCGGGACGGGCGAGGGGTTGGCATCGAAGAACTCAAACAAGATCTTCATTTGAATGCCGATGGTGGCAAGGACGGCGATGGTGCTGAGGTAGGGAAACAGCGCGCGTACCACCACAAGGCGGTTGTTCAAGATGCGCTGGCGCATGGAAAGGCGGGTGAGTTCGCGATAGTCGTTCAGCCAGCGTAAGAAGGCGCGGCGCTCAGCCCCTGCCACGCGCAGTTTGCCGATGGCTCCCACCATTTGCAGGACAATGCCTTGGATCTTGCCCGTCAGGTCCAGCGTGCGCTGGTTGTAGGACAGGATGTAGCGGCCAAGGACGATGGCAAACAGCCCGAACACGGCCGCCACAAGGAAGGCGACAACGGCAACGCGCCAGTCGTAGTAGACCATCAGTCCGAAGCTGAAGAGGACGCCGACGCTGCTTGCCAGAAGTAGGCTTGCCGCCTGGCCGAGCGTTGCCCGCATCCCGTCGATACTGTCGGCGCGGTTGGCAAGGTCGCCTGCCGTGTAGATTCGGAAGAAGGGAGCCGGCAGGGTGAGGATGCGGATCCAGACGGCCGATTCCACACGGTTTTCCATCTGCCCTTCAAGCCGCAGAGAGGCCAGCGACTGGACGACGCCCGTCATGGTGCTCGCGGCCGCAACCACCAAAAGCAGCGTGCCGATCACGGCCACCTGGGTCAATTCGGCACTTGGGATGATCGGGCTCATCAACCAGCCGATGGCAATGGGTGTGACGAGGGAGAAAAGCCCGCTCAACAGGAGGCAGTAGATGATGTGGCGAACGTCCCGCGACGCGCCGAACAGGCTGAACTTGAACAGCCGCCAGGGGGAGAGTTTTCCCGGTGGCAGTGCCGTCATGAAGACGTGGGCGATGGGGTCGATGGTGGCGGCAAATTGGGGGCCGACCACCTGCGGGCCGCGGGGAGTGGCCACCTCGTAACCGCCGCCGGGACGCGGGACAAGGGCAAGGGGGTGCCGCTGGTCACGTGTGAAGCCTAGGAGCGGGCCGTGGTCGCCTTTCCACCACCCGTCCTCCAGGGTGACGGTGCGGCTGAGCAGGTTGTTGTTACGGGCAAGGGCTTGGATGGTTTCGATCTCGCTCTCATCCTCGCCGGAGATGAGCTCCTTGGGTTCGCCCGGTGCGCCGATGGCACGGTAGAGAAGCTGGAAAGCCTCGTTCAGTGTGGTCTGCAGGCCGCCAGAGACGCGCTTTCGATTGTCCACCAGGCGTGCGGTGTCGTCGAGCCTCGTGGCAAAACGCTCTTCGGTGCGCTCGCGGGTGTGGACGGCGCGGCGGACACGGGCCTCTCGGGCAGCGTGAAGGCGCTTCTGCCCGACGGCAACGGCGCAGGCGTTGAGGGCATTGAGTGGCGCCTCCCAACCGGCATCGGCCTTGCTTTCTGGGATGTTGGGCGATTCGGGCTGTACGGCGTCCGCGCCTATGGCGGCGGTCATGCCCTCCACCCAGCCGGCGAAGAGGGTTTTGACAGGCTCGCGCCCTTCCTCGGTCCCCGCATAGGTGCGCAGGGCGGCGCGGGTGGTGGTAACGATCTCTGTGTCTTCGCTGGGGATGGCAACGACGCGGCTGTCGCCATCGGCCTCGGTCATGGCGTCGATAAGGCCGCCCGCCTCCACCCTTGCAAGAAAGACCCGGCCCTCTGGCTCGGCCCACAACAGGTCGACGGCGCCTGAAAGGATCAGCCAGCACGTTCCCTGACCGGCGACGGCGAATGCGTTGGAGGCATCCACCACCGTACGCGTATCGGTGAGGGAAAGGGCGCGGGCGACACCTGCGGCAGGCTCCACCCATTCGGCGGCCAAAATGGCACCGAGCGCGCCTTCACCACCAAGGACGTCGGCAAGGATGTTCATCGCGCCGACACCAGTTCGGCGTAGAGGCCGCGCTCGCGCATCAAAGACCGGTGGCCGCCCTGTTCCACCACCTGCCCGTCTTTGATGACGTAGATCATCTCGCAATCGCGGATGGTGGACAGGCGATGGGCAACATTGATGGAGGTGATACCCCGCCGCTGAATGTTGCGGTTGACGGTGGCCTCGGTATAGGCGTCTAGGGCCGAGGTCGCCTCATCCAGCACGATGATGGAGGGTTGGCGGGCGAGGGCGCGGGCAATTTCCAGCCTCTGGCGCTGACCGCCTGAAAAGTTGCGCCCACCTTCCTGGACTTTAGCGCCGTAGCCGCCGGCCCGATCGATGATGGCTTCGTGGATGCACGCGTCCTTGGAGGCATCCACCACGGCCTCCCAGGGGGCAAGATCGTCCCAAAGGGTGAGGTTTTCAACGACAGTCCCCTCGAACAGGTAAATGTCCTGATCCACCCAGGCGACAGAGGCCGTCATGGCCTGTCGGCCGACATCGTGGATCGGTTTGCCGTCGTAAAGGACCACTCCGTCCGTCGGCTGATAAAGGCCGAGCAGAAGGCGCAGCAAGGTGGATTTGCCGCTACCGCTGGGACCGACGAGAGCAATCCTCTGGCCTGGTTCGATGGAGATGTTCACGTTCTTGATGAAGGGCGGGTCGAGCTTGGTGAAGGCAAAGCTTACATCGCGCAGCTCGATCCGCCCAGAAAGCACGGCGCCTGCAGGGAGTGCCTGCAATTTTGCGTCAGGCTTCGACGGCTTGCGGCGCTTGGGGATGACGCGGCTCACCATCCCTTTCAACCCGCGCGGTCTTGGCGGAGCCTGGTCGATGCCAAGCTGTGACCGGACGAGGGGGTCGGTGGGCGACAGGAACACATCGTTGAGGCGATTGACGTGGCCCGTTGCCTCCTGAACCTGTGTGTTGAAGCCAATCAACTGGTGCACCGGCCCGACGAAGTGGCCAAGCAGCATCTGAAACGCCACCAGCCCACCAATGGACAAAGATCCACTGATGATGAGGAGCGCACCGATGCTAAGGACGGCCGCCGTCGTCACTGCGCTCAAGAAGGTCGGCATCGCGTTCAAAAGGACGGACGTGCGGTGAAGGCGTTGGGAGGTGGTGACCGAGTTGGTCTGGTAGCCTGACCAGACACGGAAAAAGTCGCTCTCCGTGCCGGTCGCCTTGATGGTCTCCATGGATTGAAGACCGGCCATCGCCGCCCCCGTCACCTTCGCGCTGGTGTTGAGGAGGGAGGCGTTGAGGTCGCGCAGCCGTCGTTGGACAAGGCCGACGGCAACCATGTTGAGGGCGGTGAGGCCAAGGGCGATCGCCGTCAACTCCGGGCTGAAAAGGGCGAGGATCAGCGCGTAGGCAGCCGCCGTCAGGACATTGACGAAGATTTCGGGCATCGGCCCCGACAACAGGCCTGCCATGAAGTTTGCCGAAGACACCCGCGAGACGATATCGCCCGCATAGCGTTGGGTGAAAAACGTGATGGGAAGCTGCAACAGGTGCCACAGGAAGCGCGCCGACAGCGTGATGGCAAACTTCATCTGAAGGCGCAAAAGGACGGTCTGCTGAAACCACACCAGCGCGGCGTTCAGGATCGCTGCAATCACCAGTCCCAATAGGAGTGGGAACAGCCAGCCATCGAAGCGCTGAACCAGCACCTCATCCACAAACACTTTCAAGAACGCGGGCAGGAGGATCGCTGGTGCAACGGCAAGAAGGCTGATGGCGGCAATCATCAAAAGGGCAAGGCGTGTGCCGCTGGTCCACTGCAGGAGGGCTGTGAAGACGTGGGCGCGCTTGCCGCCTTGCTTGAAGGCGCGTGTGGGCTTGAGCGTAAGCACGACGTGGGAGAAAGAGTCGTCGAAGTCCTTGCGAGAGACCGAGCGCCTGCCGCTTGCAGGGTCGTTCAGGAACACGCGGCCGTGGCTTGCCCCTTCCACAACGACGAAATGGTTGTTGTTCCAGAACGCGATGAAGGGCGGGGGCAGCTTCAGCGCCTGATCGGAGGTGAGCTGTAGCGCCTTTGTGTCGAGCCCATACTCGGTTGCGGCGCTGCGGATGTGGGAGATCTTCACACCGTCGCGGGAGACGCCGCAGGCCACCCGCAGCTCCTCCAACGGCACGAAGCGGCGATAAAAGCCGAGCACCATGCCGAGGGCTGCGGCGCCGCACTCCATGGACTCCATCTGAAGGACGGTGGGGGTGGACACCCTGTGGGGGCGCCTTGCGAAGGCGCGCGCGCTCACAGCGGCGTCCTCTGCGAACGCCCGCGTGCCGTCCGCCCACTCATTCCGTCCCGAACCATGTCTGCAGGACGGGGATGACAAGGGAGACGGGCCGGCGCTTGCGGGTCTCCACCCGCACGTCCGCAGTGGTGCCTGGCGTCAGCTGGACGGGGGGTCCTTCAGAGGATGTCCACTTGAAGCCGCTTTCGGTGGAGGGATCCTTTTCAAGCTCCACGCGCACTTCGATGGGGGCGCCCGTTTCCATCAGCTGGTTGACCAGCGCCTGATTGCCCAGAACGTTCATGAGTGCAGGCTCGGTGAGGGGCAAACGGCTGACGGCCACCACGGTGCCCCGTGCCGAGCCATAGACGTTGCGCTCCACCGATGTGGGAGAGACTTCCGCAGTCATCCCAGGTTCCACCTGCTTGCCTTTGCCGATGGGCATGTAGCCGCGCACGATGAGCGAGTCTTCGCCAGATTCGATGGTGGCAAGTTCATCGCCCGCGTTCACAAGGGCGCTGACTTCCGTGGTGATCTCCGTCACCAGGCCTGCGGAGGGCGAGGTGATGGTCCCGCCGAACTGGATTTGCGCGTCAATGTCCTTGACGGCGCCTTCCGCGTTGATGACGGAGATCTGCAGGTCGGCCTGGTTCTTGTTGACCTGGTCTTCAAACTCCACCTGGTCCAGCTGCAAGGTGGCCAGGCGATCGTTGATTTCGCGGATGGACTGCTGCACCGCCACAAGCGCCTGAAAGGCGTCCTGCACCTGGGGCTGGGTGGTGAGGCCGCGTTTGATGAGATCTTGCTGGGAGGCGTAGATCTGCCGCAGCTGCTCCTCGTTGGTCTTTTGGCCTTGAAGGTCTGCGTTGAGGGACTTCAGCTCCGTGTCGAGGTTGGCGCGGCGGCGATCCACATCCTGGTCTGACTGGGTTTTGTAGCGCTCGAACTCATGCTTTTGACCGTCGTAGGAGGCCTTCGCGGCGTTGCGCCTTGCGACCAGTTCGTCCTGCTGGATGGTGAAGAGGGGGTCACCCTTTTGCACCTCCTGGCCCCGCTCGATGAGAACCGATTGGATGGTTCCCGTGGCCGTTGCTCTGATGTCGTAGTTGATGCCCCCATCCAGCTGGAGGAGGCCCTGCCCCTCCACATAGACCGTCAGTCGGCCCAAAAATCCCCAGGCGATGATGGAGCCGATACAAAGGCCGAGGACGGCAAGAAGGAGCCAGCTCGACGGTTTGGTGAGCTTGATCGCCCGATTGAGCTGATCGGGGCTTTGCAGCGGCCGGCGCGGGTTGATGTCGGCAACGCTCACGCCGCGCTCCTTCGCAAGGTTTTTGGCATGTGCCGTCCCATCACAGCGCCAGCACCAGGACGCCGGTTTGGATTGGAATGTGCGCGGCCGCATGGGAGACGGCCGCCGCCTCCAGCCCGTAGCGCACGTAAAGGATCCCTGCCAGGACGCCCACAATACCATTCAACACCACGGCGCGAAGGACGATAAAGGGGGTGATCTCCGTCATGGTGGCAGTGATGGGAAGGTGGGCAAGACCAAAACCCACCGCGGCAAGGACAATGGCGATGCCGATAAGGATCGCCCTGCCACGCGGCGTTCGGCCGGCGACAAACCCACCCAGATACACAAGGGCAGACAGGACGAAGAGGCGCATCAACACCTCCTCGTTGATGCCGCCGTACAAGACCCCTCCAAGAAGGTTCTCGAAGAATGACGTGGTGGCGGCCGCCTCGCTTGCCGTGCTTGTGGCGGCCGACGCGCCTGAGTGGAAGATGTAAAGGTCGCACAGGAAAACCGCAGCGCCCGCCACAATGCCAAGGCCTGCTGACAGGACGAAGGCTGCGACGAGCGGCGGCGCCTTCTCTCCGCCCGCCCATTGGGTGAACAGTGGCGCCCCCTTGAGCCCCGCGGCGCGAGCAGCGCGCAGGCCGAAGAAGGCGGCAAGGCCGAACAAGATGACCGAGTTGAGCACCGCCGAGCCATAAAGCTCCCACCACGGCACGGCCGCAGCGTCGACCCTTGCGCGCGCCGCCAACACCGCAGGCATGATGGACAAGGATCCTAGGATGCAAAGGAATGTGAGGATCAGCGTCGCGCGCAGATCGATCTTCCACATAAGGTCCCCGTTGCGCCGCACGCCGTCTGGCCCCGTGGCAGTCATGCGGGTCTGGGCCGTGTCACCCTTTTCCGCCGATGTGTCGAAGACTGACGGGCAAATGCACAGTCTTCAACGTATAAGTTGCCTCAGCGGGATGCGCAGGCGCTCTGCGTCTGTTTATGCTTTACACCGCGTGCCCGCCCTGAACTGTTCTGGGTATCGGTGAGAGAGCGTTATGTCCGACATTATCACATATTTGACAAAGATCCGGTTCGGTTGCGGCGCACTTGGGGAGCTGGGCCAAGAAATCGGCGAGCAGGGGATCGCCCGGCCGATGATCGTCACCGACCCGGGTCTGGCCGCAGCGGGCCTTGTGGAGACCGTGCGAAACGCTGGCGGCCTTGACGCTGCCTCTGCGGTGTTTGACCGAACGCCCCAGAACCCTACGAAGGCCGCAGTGGACGAGGCGCTTGCTGCCCTCAAGGACGCAAAGGCTGACGGTCTTGTGGCGATCGGTGGCGGCTCCAGCATCGACCTTGCCAAGGCAGTCGCCCTGCTTGCCACCCACGACGGCCCGCTTGAGACGTATGCGGCGATCCGCGGTGGCGTGAGCCGGATCGGCCGCAACGTCCTGCCTGTGATCGCCATCCCCACGACGGCTGGGACGGGGAGCGAGGTGGGGCGCGCGGCGCTGATCACCCTCGACAATGAACGAAAGCTTGGCATTGTCTCTCCAAACCTCATTCCGACAGCGGCGATCTGCGACCCTGAACTGACGCGCAGCCTGCCACCGCGCCTGACGGCAGCAACGGGGATGGATGCCCTTTCCCACTGTGTCGAAACGTACCTGAGCCCGCGGGTGAACCCGCCCGCCGACGCCATCGCGCTGGATGGTCTTGCGCGCGCCTGGTCGAACCTGCGCCTTGCTGTGATGGACGGGAACGACATGAACGCCCGCAGCGAAATGATGATGGCGGCCCTTCAAGGCGCGCTTGCCTTCCAAAAAGGGCTCGGGGCGGTCCACTCCATCTCCCACGCGCTGGGCGGTTTGAAGGGTCACACCCTCCACCACGGCACTTTGAATGCGGTGATGCTGCCGCCGGTCCTGCGCTTCAACGAGCCGGCATGCGAGCAGAAGTACCGTAAGATCCGTAGTCTTCTGGGGTTTGAGGCGGGGGCGGATCTTGCCGGTGCCTTTGCCGGATTGAACCAGGCCATTGGCCTGCCGCCCAACTTGTCGGAGATGGGCCTTGCGGATGATGTGGTTGAGACAGCGGCAAAGTTTTCGCTGGAAGATCACTCCACCGCCACCAATCCGCGGCCCGCTTCGGAGGGTGATTTCGCCGCGATGATCCGTGACGCCATGTAGGGCTGACGTATCGGCTGCACCCACACAAAAAAACGCCCCCGTTTCCGGGGGCGTCTTGCCGGGAGCCGTACGCATTACCAATGGCGGCGGCGGCAAACCTTGCGTTTTTCGATGAAGTACTCACCGTAGTAGGGGTCGTATACCTTGACGCGCTTGATGCGGCAGCGACGATGGCCGCGGTAGCCATAGTCGTGGTCGAAGTACACGCGCACACCGTGGCGGCGCTTGTGGCGGCGACCCACTTCGATGACGCCGGCTTCGGCAGTGGCAGTGCCCACTTGCGCAACCGCGGCGGGAGCAAGCGGCGCGGCCTGGACGCCTGTGGTGGGCGAAAGGGCCGTGAGGCCGATGACGAAAGCGGTGCCGAGGGCTGCGAGGTTGGTCTTGATGGTCATGTCGGTGTCTCCGGTTTTTCCAGTTTGCCGGTCTGCCCCGGCGACACACCGAAGATGGCCGTGTTCAGAAAAACCGCCCGTGACACCCATCACAAAGCCGTGCTTTCAGTTATCTCACCTGCAAACAACGCCAGTCGCCGGGCCTTGCAGGGAAGTTCCGGATGAAAATTCCACCATTTGACTGACGATTCTGCTTGTTCGGAGGATCTTTCCGCTGCTACGGCTTGGCGTTAAGCGGCGCCAGAGTTGAAAGATGCCGCAGTCAGGGTGTCACGCGTGAGCATCGAGGAAACAAGGCTCGAAGAGATCATCCGTGCCCACCAAGGCCGCGATGGCCCTTTGTTGCCCATATTGAACGATATTCAGGACGAATTCGGCTGCATCGACGAGGCGGCGCGACGGCGCGTGGCCGATGCCTTGAACCTGACCCGGGCCGAAGTGCACGGCGTCGTGAGCTTTTACCACGACTATACCGAGACGGCCGAGACGCGGCCCATCATCAAGCTGTGCCGTGCGGAAGCCTGCCAGGCGCGCGGTTCTGAAGCCCTTGCCGAACAGGCCGAGGCCATTGCGGGCGACAAGGTGCGCGTGCAGTCGGTCTACTGCCTCGGTCTTTGCGCCATCGGCCCTGCGGCAATGATTGGCAAGGACGTTCACGCACGGCTGGACGGGGCGCGGATCGCCGCCCTGGTCGACGGGCTCTAGCCATGCAGATCGCCGTATCAGACGATGCCGCCGCCCTTGCCGTTGGGGCGGACGATGTGGCGCGCGCTCTCAAAGAGGCAGCGCCCGAGGCCACCATCAAGCGCACCTCCTCTTGGGGGATGCAGTGGCTTGAGCCTCTGGTGGACATCGATGGTGTGGGCTACGGCCCCGTCACGCCTGGAGACGTACCGGCCATCCTCTTTGGTAGGTCAGACCTTTCCATCGGGCGGATCGAAGACCACCCGTTCATCGCCAAACAGCAGAGGCTGACCTTCGAGCGTGCCGGCAAGACGGTGCCTTTGTCCTTGGACGACTACAGCGCGACAGGGGGCTGGGTTGGGTTTGAAAGGGCGAAAAGTCTCTCCTCCGAAGCCATCATCCAAGAGGTGGTGGACAGCGGGCTGAGGGGCCGCGGCGGCGCAGGTTTTCCTGCAGGAATCAAGTGGCGCACGGTGGCCGAGGCACGGGCGGACCGCAAATTCATCGTCTGCAATGCGGACGAGGGCGACAGCGGCACCTTTGCCGACAGAATGGTGATGGAAGGCGACCCCTATGCCCTCATCGAGGGGATGGCCATTGCCGCGCTGGCCGTGGGGGCGCTGACCGGCTTCATCTATGTGCGCTCCGAATATCCCCACTCCATCGCCAAGTTGAACGCGGCCATTGCGCGGTCGGCCAAAATCATCGCGCCCTTCAAGGTGGAAGTGCGTGTTGGGGCCGGCGCTTATGTGTGCGGGGAAGAGACGGCGCTGTTGAACTCGCTGGAAGGAAAGCGCGGCGAAGTGCGTGCAAAGCCGCCGCTTCCTGCCCATGAAGGGGCGTTCGGCAAGCCGACGGTTGTCAATAACATTTTGACGCTCGCCGCTGTGCCGCACATTCTGGCTGACGGCGGGACCTACTATGGCGACTTTGGCCATGGCCGCTCGCGGGGCACCATGCCCATCCAGCTTGCCGGCAACATCAAGCACGGCGGGCTGTTTGAGACCGCCTTCGGAATTCCTCTGGGTGAGCTTGTCTACGATATCGGCGGGGGCACCGAATCGGGCCGGCCTGTGAAAGCGGTTCAGGTGGGTGGGCCGTTGGGCGCCTACTATCCGCCTGACATGTTCGACCTTCCCTTCGACTATGAAGCCTTTGCGGCCGCCGATGGGTTGATCGGCCATGGCGGCATCGTGGTGTTCGACGACACGGCGGACATGTTGGCCCAAGCGCGCTTTTCCATGGCCTTCACCGCCCTTGAAAGCTGCGGCAAGTGTACGCCCTGCCGCATCGGCGCCGTAAGGGGTGTGGAGGTGCTGGACAGGATCCGCGAAGGCGGCCGCGCCGCCGATACCGTGGAAGCGCTGCCGCAAATGCACAACGCGCGGCCCAAGGCCCGCTCGCTCGGCGAAGAGGTGACGCTGCTCGCCGACCTCTGCGAGACCATGAAGTTCGGCTCGCTGTGCGCGCTGGGCGGCTTCGCGCCCTACCCCGTGCTCAGCGCCCTCACCCACTGGCCTGAAGATTTCGGCCTGCCGCCCCTACGGGAGGCCGCACAATGATCCATTTCACCATGCGTGCTATACTGATATATCAGCACGCCATGACGCAGTTGGAGTCTTGACCCATGGGCTACGAGCCGCAGCCGGACCTCGGCACGCCGCCGAGCCACAATGAGGGCCACGTCACGCTGACCATCGACGGTGCAAATATCACCGTCCCCGCAGGCACCAGTGTCATGCGGGCGGCGGCATTGATGGGCCGGTCCATCCCCAAACTGTGCGCCAGTGACACGCTAAAGAGTTTCGGCTCCTGCAGGCTGTGCCTTGTGGAGGTGGAAGGGGCCCGCGGCACGCCCGCCTCCTGCACCACCCCTGTGCGCGATGGCATGGTGGTCAAGACAGAAAGCGAGCGGCTGTCCAAACTGCGCCGCGGGGTGATGGAGCTTTACATCTCCGACCACCCGCTGGACTGCCTGACCTGCAGCGCCAATGGCGATTGCGAACTTCAGGACCAGGCCGCCGCCGTTGGTCTGCGCGATGTGCGCTACGGCTATGAGGGGGACAACCACCTCGGCGCCGAAACCGACACGTCCAACCCCTATTTCGATTTCGATCCGTCAAAGTGCATCGTCTGCTCGCGCTGTGTGCGGGCGTGTGATGAGGTGCAGGGGACCCTTGCACTCACCATCGATGGGCGCGGCTTTGCCTCCATGGTGTCTGCGGGGTCGGCGTCGGACGATTTCCTGTCGTCGGAGTGCGTGTCCTGCGGGGCGTGCGTTGCGGCCTGCCCGACGGCAACGCTCCAGGAAAAAGCCGTGAAGGACCTTGGGCGGCCCGACACATCCGTCGTGACCACGTGCGCCTATTGCGGCGTTGGCTGCACCTTCCGCGCCGAAATGCGCGGCGAGCAGCTTGTGCGCATGATCCCCAACAAGGACGGCAAGGCCAATCGCGGCCACTCCTGCGTGAAGGGGCGCTTTGCCTACGGCTACGCCAAGCACAAGGACCGGATCCTGGAGCCGATGATCCGCGCCTCCATCGACGATCCCTGGCAGCCTGTGTCCTGGGAGGAGGCGTTTGCCCATGCGGCAAGCGAGATCAAACGCATCCAGGCGAAGTATGGGCGTTTGTCCGTGGGCGCCATCTCCTCATCGCGCTGCACCAACGAAGAGACCTTCCTGGTCCAGAAGCTGGTGCGTGCCGGGTTTGGCAACAACAATGTCGACACCTGCGCAAGGGTGTGCCACTCGCCCACGGGCTATGGGCTAAAAGAGACCTTCGGCACCAGCGCAGGCACGCAGGATTTTGACAGCGTCGAACAGTCCGACGTGATCCTTGTGATTGGCGCCAACCCCACAGACGGGCACCCGGTGTTTGCAAGCCGCATGAAGAAGCGGCTGCGCGAAGGGGCAAAGCTGATCGTCATCGATCCGCGCAGGATCGACCTTGTGCGTATGCCTCACATCGAGGCGGCCTATCACTTGCCGCTCCAGCCGGGCACCAACGTTGCCGTGTTGACGGCGATGGCTCACGTGGTGGTGCGCGAAGGGCTTGTGGACGAGGCTTACATCGCCGCCCGGTGCGATGTTGAAGAGTTCCGCGATTGGGCGGACTTCGTGTCCCTGGACAAGAATTCGCCCGAAGCTCTGGAGCCCGTCACCCGCGTTCCTGCCGACCTGGTGCGCGGCGCGGCACGGCTTTATGCCACCGGCGGCAACTCGGCCATCTATTACGGGCTAGGCGTGACGGAGCACAGCCAAGGCTCATCCACGGTGATGGCCATTGCCAACCTTGCCATGGCCACAGGCAATGTGGGCCGCCCCGGCGTGGGCGTGAACCCTTTGCGCGGGCAAAACAACGTGCAGGGCGCCTGCGATATGGGCAGCTTCCCGCACGAATTGCCGGGCTATCGCCACATCTCCCAGGATGATGCGCGCGATGCCTTCCAGGCCGATTGGGGCGTTGAGTTGGACCCAACGCCTGGCCTCAGAATCCCCTCCATGCTGGATGCGGCGGTGGATGGCGCCTTCAAGGCGCTCTATTGCCAGGGCGAGGACATTTTGCAGTCTGACCCCAACACCCAGCATGTGGCGGACGGCCTCGGGGCGATGGAATGCGTCATCGTCCACGATCTCTTCTTGAACGAGACGGCCAATTACGCGCACATCTTCCTGCCTGGCTCCACCTTCCTTGAGAAGAACGGCACCTTCACCAACGCCGAACGACGCATCCAACGGGTGAGGAAGGTGATGACACCATCCACGGGCCTTGAGGACTGGGAGGTGACGCAAGAGCTTGCCCGCGCGCTGGGCCTCGGTTGGTCCTACACCCACCCGCGCGAAATCATGGACGAGATTGCCCGCCTGACGCCCACCTTCGCAGGCGTCGATTATGCACGGCTGGAGCAAGAAGGCTCACTCCAATGGCCTGTGACGGACACGGCGCCCGACGGCACCCCCGTGATGCACGTGGACCACTTCGTGCGCGGCAAAGGCCGTTTCGTGGTGACGGACTATGTGCCGACGGATGAACGGACGGGGCCGCGCTTCCCCCTCCTCCTCACCACAGGGCGGATCTTGAGCCAGTACAATGTGGGGGCACAGACCCGGCGCACCGACAACACCGTGTGGCATGACGAGGACGTCCTTGAAATGCACCCGACGGATGCGGAAAACCGCGGGCTTGCATCTGGCGATGTGGTGAAGCTTGCCAGTCGCTCGGGCGATACATCGCTGCGGCTGACGGTGACGGACCGTGTGCCGCCGGGCGTGGTCTACACCACCTTCCACCACCCCTCGACCCAGGCCAATGTGGTGACGAGCGAGTACTCCGACTGGGCCACAAACTGCCCCGAGTACAAGGTAACGGCGGTTCAGGTGTCGGCCACCAACAAGCCGTCTTACTGGCAGGAGCAGTATGCCGAGCAGGCCGCGCAATCGCGCAGGATCGCGCCTGAGCCGGCCGAATGACTTCCGCAGAGCGCATCGTGATGATGGCAAACCAGATTGCCCGCAACCTTGCCGTCCAAGACAGCGACGGTGCGGTGGCGGGCACGGCAGAGCACATCAAAAAGTTCTGGGACAGCCGGATGAAGGCCATCGCCCTTGCCCACATCGCCGATGGTGGCGAAGGTTTGACACCGACGGCCCTGGCCGCCCTGCAATCCCTGAAGGTGGACGCCAAGGCCGGGAGCGCCGCAAAGACGCCCCAGACCGCCGATACGTGAAGGCGTGGCGCCCATGCGCCTCCTGCCCGCGTCACGCGCATGACCCGTCATCGGCCCTATGACTTTAGCGAGGTGTTTTCTTCAGGCGCGCCCGCTGTCGCCCGCACCCGCGAGGTGGCCGTAGAGGCCCCCATTGCCCTTGAGTTCAACGGCATCGGCTATGCGGTGATGATGGCAACGCCCGCCGACCTTGAAGACTTCGTCACAGGCTTTGCCATTGCCGAGCGCCTCATCCCGCCGGACGGGACGCTTGAAGACATTTCCCCCTTTGAGGCTGACAACGGCATTGTTCTAAGGGCCCGTGTGCCGCAGGACGTTGCGATCCATGTCTTCGCTCGCGCGCGACGCAGGGTGACGGAGTCCAGCTGCGGTTTGTGCGGCATCGAGAACCTTGATGAGATCGCGCGGCCGCTTCCCCCCGTTGCGAACCCGCTTTGGGTGTCGGCCGACGCCGTCTTTTCCGCACACGAACGGTTGGCGGACTGGCAGCCTCTCTCGTCGGCCACAGGCGCGGTCCACGCGGCCGCCATTTGTAGGCCTGACGGAACCATTGTCCTGGCGCGCGAAGACGTTGGTCGCCACAACGCCCTGGACAAAGCCATAGGCGCCCGTGCCCGCGCCGGCCTCTTAGGCTCTGGCGATTCCTTTGCCCTCGTCACCGCCCGCTGCAGCTATGAGATGGTGGAAAAGGCCGCGGTCGCAGGCCTCGGCGCTCTGGTGACGATCTCTGCCCCCACAAGCCTTGCCTTGGACCGCGCGAAAGCCGCGAACCTCCCCCTTTATGTCCTCACCCGTCGCGACTCGACCCTTAAGCTCTTGTAGATGCGCTCAAAGTGAGCCTGAGACAGGCGCCAGTTCCCGCCCTGCGTCACAGTCATCTCCCCCAGGGAATCGCGTTCGCATGGACAGGCGAAAGGCAGCATCACGGCTTGCCGATTGGGTCGGGCTTTGCGCCGCTGACGTGCTCGAACCCACCGAACTCCTGCGGCAAGCGTCGGCGCTGTCCTATGGCACCCATACAATAGAGCACGAATCGCTCAGTTTGGATCAAACTGATCGGATGAAGACGTGCTCGCATCCATATCTGACACGATGTCTCGTCGATTGGCTTGATCCAACCTGATCGGAAAGTGCTATGGGTCGTGGTCGATGGCTGGTCGGCGCTATAGCAGGTGCGCCTTTTCGAGCAGTTCGTGGCGTTCTTGCTCGGTGTAGTCGATCGCGAGCGCACCGAGCATCCGCTGACCTTTCCCTATGGCCACGACGCCCATGATGGATCCGACCAGGGTCTCGTCAGTGGCTGTTCTCAGTTCCCGCAGGCCAACATCCACCAGACGCACCCATGCGTTTTCATAAAGGGCCAGCAGATCAGCCGGCACTTGGGGATTGTCGGCACTGTCGCGTGCTAGCTCGATGACGGCGGCGATGGCGTACGTGTTCCAGTCCGAAACGCCGCGTTGTTCATGGATCCTGACCAGGTGGGGAAGAGCAGCGAAGGACGCCTCGCCGATATCTCCCTGATGGTACAACTCATTCCAAAGTTCGCACCACGCACCGTCTGTATCAGTGCCCGATTCGAGCGAGTCCAGCGCCTTCCTAGGATCATAAGGGTGCGGTAACCACCAAGGAGCTGGCTCCACCTCTCACTCGTCCAATCAAGACCAGTAACGCTCATGAGGACCACCACCTGCCCAGCCACGACCACATCTGCGTCTACAGTTCCGGCAAGCCTCCCGGCATATTCGCCCCAAGCGAACCCTATGAGCCTCTGTTCCACGGTCTTGTTGATCCACCAGAGTCTACCGTCATGGGCGAACCTTACGAAGACATTCTTAGCCCCTCAGCACACCTCCACTACCCGGCAACCGGCGGCGGCAACCCATGCCTACTATCTCTAGGCGTGTGAAATGAGGAGTTGCGATCCGATATCCAAATCGACCGGCAGCTGAACACCTACGCACGAATCCAGGATTCTGGCACGCCAGACACGGACCCTTCCGCACGAGCAAGTGCTCGGGAGGTTACTATCTCGGCGTACAAGCCTGTAGAGATGCAAGGGAAAGCGACGGTAAAGAGAAAGGGAACGTCCTCTGCAGGCCTGGCAGCGACCTACTCTCCCGTGGCTTAAGCCAAAGTACCATCGGCGCTGAGGGTCTTAACGGCCGAGTTCGGAATGGGATCGGGTGTGGGCCCCTCGCAAAGGCCACCAGGCCGGCAGAGGACGTTCATGTTCGTGAAACTGATCGATCGTGCCTGAGCTTGTTGCGCACACGGTGGGCGATGTAGGCGAAGAAGAACAGTAGCAGAGATTGCGACAATGCTTCAAACGCGTACGCCGGTGTACGATCTTCGAAGGTCTCTCCAACCCTCACCCCGTAATGCATGAAGCCGAAGTGCGTTAGCGCCGCCATCGACAACATGAAAGCACCAATGAGCACCAGGGCTCTCAGCGCAAAGGTGAGGAAGGTTTCCATCGAAGTGCTCCATCTCAGGATGAGCATAGACTAATGAGAGTGATCAAGCCGATCGAGCTATTAGTACCGGTAAGCTACACGTGTCGCCACGCGTCCACACCCGGCCTATCAACGTTGTCGTCTACAACGGCTCTCAAGGGAGAACTCGTTTCAAGGTGGGTTTCCCGCTTAGATGCTTTCAGCGGTTATCCCGTCCGTACGTAGCTACCCTGCAATGCCGCTGGCGCGACAACAGGTCCACAAGAGGTACGTCCACCCCGGTCCTCTCGTACTAGGGGCAGATCCTTTCAATTCTCCGACACCCACGGCAGATAGGGACCAAACTGTCTCACGACGTTCTGAACCCAGCTCACGTACCGCTTTAATTGGCGAACAGCCAAACCCTTGGGACCTGCTCCAGCCCCAGGATGCGATGAGCCGACATCGAGGTGCCAAACAACACCGTCGCTATGGACGCTTGGGTGTCATCAGCCTGTTATCCCCGGCGTACCTTTTATCCGTTGAGCGATGGCCCTTCCACGCGGGACCACCGGATCACTATGGCCGACTTTCGTCTCTGCTCGACTTGTCAGTCTCGCAGTCAGGCAGGCTTATGCCATTGCACTCAACGAGCGATTTCCGACCGCTCTGAGCCCACCTTCGCACGCCTCCGTTACTCTTTGGGAGGCGACCGCCCCAGTCAAACTACCCACCATACACTGTCCTGGGCTTTTGGCCGCAGTTAGACATCCATGGCTGCAAGGGTGGTATTTCAAGGGTGGCTCCACGCGAGCTGGCGCCCACGCTTCAAAGCCTACCACCTATCCTACACATGCCGACACGAATGCCAGTGTAAAGCTATAGTAAAGGTGCACGGGGTCTTTCCGTCTAACCGCAGGAACCCCGCATCTTCACGGGGGGTTCAATTTCACTGAGTCGATGCTGGAGACAGCGGGGAAGTCGTTACGCCATTCGTGCAGGTCGGAACTTACCCGACAAGGAATTTCGCTACCTTAGGACCGTTATAGTTACGGCCGCCGTTTACCGGGGCTTCGATTCAAAGCTCTCACCTCTCCTCTTAACCTTCCGGCACCGGGCAGGCGTCAGACCCTATACGTCGTCTTGCGACTTCGCAGAGCCCTGTGTTTTTGATAAACAGTCGCTACCCCCTGGTCTGTGCCCCTCCCACCTGGTTGCCCAAGCAGGAGGCCTCCTTCTCGCGAACTTACGGAGGCAATTTGCCGAGTTCCTTCAGCATCGTTCTCTCAAGCGCCTTGGTATTCTCGACCAGTCCACCTGTGTCGGTTTAGGGTACGGTCTATACGGTGGAGCTATTTCCTGGAACGCCTTC